>NZ_LIPD01000027.1 GCF_001905545.1 Streptomyces sp. CB02056
GGGGGTTCTTCGCATTTCCGGTGACGTATCGTCAGGGCATGGACGATCAGACAGCGGTCATTGCGAACGATGTGCTCCGGCCCGCGCAGCGCGACGGCGCCCTGCGTGTTCTGGCGGAGGCCCAGGCGGTGGACGGCCGGGCCGCCGTGTCCGAGCAGGGCCGGCTCCGGCTGCGGAACGCGGAGACTCCGCGCCCGGGCGTCATCCATCTCGTAGAGACCGAATCCGGGGCCGGATCCGAGTCCGAAACCGGAGCCGTCCTCGGCTACGGCCAGCTGGAGGTGCCGGAGAACCCGGCCGCCAACCCCGCCGCCGAGCTGGTGGTCGATCCCGCCGTCCGCGGTCGCGGCCTGGCCCGTCCGCTGGTGGACGCCGTCCTGGCACAGGCCCACCGCGCGGGGCGCGAGGCGGTGGACTTCTGGGTGCACGGCGGCCACCCGGCGGCCCGGCACCTGGCCGAGGCGTACGGCGCGGAGCTGGTCCGCGAACTGCGCCAGATGCGCCGGCCCGGCCCGCAGACCGAGGACGTGGTCGTCCCCGCGGGCATCGAGCTCCGGACCTTCCGCCCGGGGGAGGACGACGCCGAGTGGCTGCGGCTGAACGCCCTGGCCTTCGCCCACCACCCCGAGCAGGGCACCTGGACCGAGCAGGACCTGGCCGAGCGGATCGCCGAGCCCTGGTTCGACCCGGCCGGCTTCTTCCTCGCCACCCGGGACGGCAAGGTGGTCGGCTTCCACTGGACCAAGGTGCACCCGGCCACCGCCACCGAGCCCGAGCTCGGCGAGGTGTACGTGGTCGGCGTGGACCCGGCGGAGCAGGGCAGCGGCCTCGGCCGGGCACTGACCGCGGCGGGCCTTCGCCACCTGACCGGCACCGGCCCCGGCGAGCGCGGACTGGGTGCCGTCCTCCTCTACGTCGACGCCGACAACCCGGTGGCCGTGCGGGTGTACGAACGCCTGGCGTTCACCGTCCACGAGGTGGACCTCATGTACCGGGCCCCGTACCGGGCGCCCCGCCCCGCCTAGCCGCCGGTAGCCGCCGTCGGCCGGAACGCCCCCGGAACACCCCCGGACCGGGGCACGGACCAGGGAACGGACGGGGTACGGGACGGCTTAACCCCTTGCCCCGACCGACTCAGCTTTCCTCCCGGCCATGCGGTGTTTACCGTGGATTCAATTGCTGCCGCGAAGATCACAGGATGAAGTCCGTAGTGTCTCGCTCGTGCAGAGTCGACCGCCACGCACCGGCCGGTCCTGTACGGACCGCGCCCGGAGGGTGGGTGCTGTCCCCGGGTCCGGCCCGGGGCGAGGGCGACGGCCCGCAGAGCCCATCGCGTCCGGACGCCGTCCTGCTGCTGGAGGAGCTGGAGCCCATGAGCATCCCCCGCCCCGTCTCTGCCCCGCTGTCGCCCCCGGCCCGGATGTCCAGCGCGCTGGGGATCCCGCCGGAGCTGCCGGCCACGGACGAAGAGGAGTTCGAAGCGCTGCCGCAGGGCCGCTTCCTGGACCGCGAGCGCAGTTGGCTCGCGTTCAACGAGCGGGTCCTGGAGCTGGCCGAGGACCCGGGCATCCCGCTGCTGGAACGGGCGAAGTTCCTGGCGATCTTCGCGAGCAACCTGGACGAGTTCTTCATGGTCCGGGTGGCCGGCCTCAAGCGCCGGATCGCCACCGGCGTCGCCACGCGCAGTGCCTCCGGCCTCCAGCCGCGCGAGGTGCTGGACCTGATCTGGACCCGCTCGCGCGAGCTGATGGCCCGCCACGCCGCCGCCTTCCAGCAGGAGGTGCTGCCGGACCTCGCCGCCGAGGGCATCGAGCTGGTCCGCTGGTCGGAGCTGGCCGAGAAGGAGCAGGCCCGGCTGCACACGCTGTTCCGGCAGAAGATCTTCCCCGTGCTGACCCCGCTGGCCGTCGACCCGGCGCACCCCTTCCCGTACATATCGGGACTCTCGCTGAACCTGGCCGTCGTGGTGCGCAACCCGGTCTCCGGGCACAAGCACTTCGCGCGGGTCAAGGTGCCGCAGTCGCTGGCCCGCTTCCTGGAGGCCTCGCCCCAGCGGTACGTCCCGCTGGAGGACGTCATGGGCGCCCACCTGGAGGAGCTCTTCCCGGGGATGGAGGTGCTGGCCCACCACGCCTTCCGCGTCACCCGCAACGAGGACCTGGAGGTGGAGGAGGACGACACCGAGAACATCCTCAAGGCCCTGGAGAAGGAGCTGATGCGGCGGCGCTTCGGCCCGCCGGTCCGGCTGGAGGTCGAGGAGTCGATCGACCCGTACATCCTGGACCTGCTGGTGCGGGAGCTGAACATCACCGAGGCGGAGGTCTTCCCGCTGCCCGGGCCGCTGGATCTGACCGGGCTGTTCGGGATCGCCGAGCTGGACCGCCCGGAGTTGAGGTACCCGAAGTTCGTGGCCGGCACGGCCCGCGGGCTGACCGACGTCGAGTCGGCCTCCCAGCCGGACATCTTCGCCGCGATGCGCGAGCGCGACGTCCTGCTGCACCACCCGTACGACAGCTTCTCCACCTCGGTGCAGGCCTTCCTGGAGCAGGCCGCCGCCGACCCGGACGTGCTGGCGATCAAGCAGACCCTGTACCGCACCTCCGGCGACTCGCCGATCGTCGACGCGCTGATCGACGCGGCCGAGTCCGGCAAGCAGGTGCTGGTGCTGGTCGAGATCAAGGCGCGCTTCGACGAGCAGGCCAACATCAAGTGGGCCCGCAAGCTGGAGGAGTCCGGCTGCCACGTGGTGTACGGCCTGGTCGGGCTGAAGACGCACTGCAAGCTCTCGCTGGTGGTCCGGCAGGAGGGCGACACCCTGCGCCGCTACTCGCACGTCGGCACCGGCAACTACCACCCGAAGACGGCCCGGCTGTACGAGGACCTCGGCCTGCTCACCTCCGACCCGCAGGTCGGCGCGGACCTCTCGGACCTGTTCAACCGGCTCTCCGGCTACTCGCGCCGCGAGTCCTACCGCCGTCTGCTGACCGCCCCGCGCGGCCTGCGCGACGGGCTGGTCGCGCGGATCCACAACGAGATCGCCCACCACCGGGCGGGCCGTCCGGCCTACGTGAAGGTCAAGGTCAACTCGATCGTCGACGAGGCCGTGATCGACGCGCTGTACCGGGCCTCCCAGGCGGGGGTGCCGGTGGACGTCTGGGTGCGCGGGATCTGCGCGATCCGCCCGGGCGTGCCGGGGCTGAGCGAGAACATCCGGGTCCGCAGCGTCCTGGGCCGCTTCCTGGAGCACTCCCGGATCTTCGTGTTCGGCAACAACGGCGATCCGGAGGTCTGGATCGGCAGCGCCGACATGATGCACCGCAACCTGGACCGCCGGATCGAGGCGCTGCTGCGGATCACCGATCCGGCACACCGCGCCGAGCTGTCCGGGCTGATCGACCTCGGGGTGTCGGACGAGACCGAGTCCTGGCACCTGGGGCCGGACGGCGCCTGGACCAGGCACTCGCAGGACGCCGAGGGCCGGCCGCTGCGACACGTCCAGGACCTGCTGATCGACTCGCGCCAGCGCCGCAGGGCCGCCACCTCGCGCTGACGCGCCCACTGATGCGAGCCGCCGGAGCAGTCGGGCCCCTCGGGCCCGAAGGGGACCTGTTCCGGCGGTCGGCCACCAGCTCCGGGGGACCGCCCCGGGGGAACGGGGATCTACCACGCCATGACCGAAGCGCCGATGACGGCCCAGGCGGCCTCCACAGCGACCGCCGGGGACATCCTCTCCCGCCACCTCACCGTCCAGGCCGGCGCCTTCCTGCGCGCGCTGCCGCTGGCGGTGGGCGAGGTCGGTGCCAGACCCGGGACGGCCTCGACCGTCCCGTCGGCCGGCACCTCGGACCTGCTGCGGGCCGTCCGGCGGATCGGCGGGCTGCTGCACACCTTCGGCTCGGTCTTCGAACAGACCTGGGCGCAGGAGTCGCGCACCGAGCTGCGCTGGCTGCTCAACCTGCTGGCGCTGGAGCCCGGCTACGTCCGCCGCTCGGCCCGGCTGCTGGGCGCGCTGGACCTGCTGAGCGGCACCGACCCGGAGGGGACGGGCATGCTGGCCGGCCACGCGGGCGCCCCCAAGGCGCGCGCGCTGCTGGACCGGCAGCTGACCCTGGCCCGGACCAGGGCGCACTCCACCGTGCTCCAGGAGCTCCGCTCCGCCCGGCTGCACGCGCTGGCGGACCGGATGACCCTGCTGGTCGGCGAGGCGCCGCTGCTGGACTCGGCGGACGGCCGGGCCCCGGCCGTGCTGCTGCCGCAGGCCGCCGCCGCGTTCGCCGCGCTGTCCGCGGGCGCCCAGCAGCTGCCGCTGCAGCGGGCCGCGACGCCGTACGGCGGGGACGGGCTGCGCCGGCTGGGCGCGGTGCCGGCGTCCCGCGGGGCGACGGACGCGGACACCGCGCTGGCGGCCGACGACGCGCCCTGGGCGCGGTTGCGGATCCTGGTGAAGCGGGCCCGGTACGTGCTGGAGGTGTGCGGCCGCGCCTCCTCCGAGCTGGACGGGCTGGACGCGGTGTTGGACCGGCAGCAGGAGGCGGCGGACGCCGCCGTCACCGCCGCCACCGCGGCGCGCACCCCGCGGATCACCCCGGCGACCGCGTACGTCCTGGGCGTGGTGCACGCCGACCAGCGGCTGGAGGTGGAGTCGGCGCGGTACGCCGTCGGCCGCCGCTGGCCGGACCTGCCGCCCGGCCCGGACGGCTGGCTGGAGCTCGTCCCGGCCGACGCCTGGGGGCACTCCGTCGCACCCCGGACGGTCTGAGGTGGGCGAGCGCCCCCGCACCGGCCGGGCGGCGGCCGGTGCGGGGCACGGCCCGGTGATCCTGGCGGCGGGCGCGGTGCTGTGGCTGCCGGGCCGGCCGAAGAAGAGCGGCCGGCTGGGGCGGCCGCGGATCGCGCTGGTCCACCGGCCCAAGTACGACGACTGGAGCCTGCCGAAGGGCAAGCTCGAAGCCGGTGAGGGGATGGCCGAGGCGGCGCTGCGCGAGGTCCGGGAGGAGACCGGGTTCCACTGCCTGCTGGGCCCGGAGCTGCCCACCCAGCACTACCGGGTACAGGGCCGTCCGAAGGAGGTCCGCTACTGGGCGGCGGTGCCGTCGAGCGGGTCCTTCCGGCCCAACCGGGAGGTGGACCGGCTGGACTGGCTGCCGGCCGGGAAGGCGCGCGCACGGCTCACCCACGACCAGGACCGGCTGCTGGTCGACGCCCTGCTGGCGGTCCTGGGGGCGGAGCCGGTGCGGGCCGCGGGGGCCGGGCCGGTGAAGGAACGGTGGAAGTGATCTCGTCGCGCCCTCCCCGTGACGCAACCGTTACTACCTGACGTAGTTTCCTGTCATCCGTTCGAGGTTCACTCGCCGTTCACTTGCGACCGGCTGTCGTGTCACTTACCCGGCCTAACTTCGGGACCACCGGAGGGCCGCACGGGCCCCGGACCACAGCAAAACCCGCGCTGGGCCGTACGCGTACGGCGCACGCCAAGGGCAATGCCACAGAAAGGGACACCCCTGTGAAGCTCCAGCGGAACGGCCGCTCCAAGGCCCTCGCGATCGGTGCCATGGCGCTCGTCAGCTCGCTGTCGCTCGCCGCCTGCGGGTCGGACAACAACAACAACACGACCGCGTCCGGTGGCTCCAACGGCTCCGCCGCGACCAGCGCGATCAACTGTGGCAAGGCCGGTTCGCTGATCGCCGCCGGTTCGACCGCGCAGACCGCGGCGATGGACGTCTGGAAGACCAGCTTCGCCGCCGCCTGCTCCGGCAGCACGATCAACTACCAGGGTGGCGGCTCCGGTGCCGGCATCCAGCAGTTCAACCAGGGCAAGATCCAGTTCGCCGGCTCCGACTCGGCCCTCAAGCCGGCCGAGGTCGACGCCTCCAAGGCGGTCTGCACCGGCGGCCAGGGCATCGACCTGCCGATGGTCGGCGGTCTGATCTCGCTGGTCTACAACGTCGACGGCGTCGACAACCTGGTCCTGGACGGCCCGACCTCCGCCAAGATCTTCGACTCGCAGATCACCAAGTGGAACGACCCGGCGATCGCGGCCCTGAACCCGGGCGCCAAGCTGCCGGACGCGGAGATCCAGACCTTCCACCGCTCGGACGACGCCGGCACCACCGAGAACCTGACCAAGTACTTCGCCGCCGCCGGCGGCGGCGCCTGGACCTACCCGGCCGGCAAGGCCTGGGCGGCCAAGGGCGGCCAGTCGGCCAACGGCAGCGCCGGCGTCTCGGCCCAGGTGAAGCAGGTCAAGAACTCGATCAGCTACGTCGAGCTGGCCTACGCCCAGACCAACAGCCTGAAGAGCGCCGACATCAACACGGGCGCCTCCAAGCCGGTCGCGGCCACCGCCGAGAACGCCGCCAGCACCATCGCCAAGGCCCAGGCCGCCGGCACCGGCAGCGACCTCGCGCTGAAGCTCGACTACGCGACCAAGGACGAGGGCTCCTACCCGCTGGTCCTGATCACCTACGAGATCGTCTGCGACAAGGGCAACAAGGCCGAGACCCTCGACACCCTGAAGTCCTTCCTGACCTACACGGCCAGCGACGCGGGCCAGAAGGCCGTCGGCGAGAAGGGCTACGTCCCGCTGCCGAAGGCCGTGACCGACAAGGTCAACGGCGTCATCGCGACCCTGGCCTGACCCGACAGGACCCCCGGTGGGGCGGCCCCGTGAGCGAGGGGGGCCGGGGCCGCCCCACCGGAACGCACCACACCCAGCACCACGTCCGGGGCACCGCCGCCATGGTGCCGTTCCCCCTTCCGGGGCGGCACCACCAGACCGGAGTAGACCAATGACTTCATCCTCCCCTGCCGCCCCGCGAGGCAGGGAACGCCGGCCGCGCGACAGCCGGGTCGGCGACAAGATCTTCATGAACCTCGCCCGGGGCTCGGGCATCCTGCTGCTGGTCATCATGGCCGCCATCGCGGCGTTCCTGACCTGGCGGTCGGTCCAGGCCCTGAGCACCAACGAAGGCAACTTCCTCACCTCCTTCGAGTGGACGCCGGACGCCCCGAAGCCCGTCTTCGGCATCGCCGTCCTGGCCTTCGGCACCATCGTCAGCGCCGTCATCGCGATGGCGATCGCCGTCCCGGTGGCCATCGGGATCGCGCTGTTCATCTCGCACTACGCGCCGCGCCGGATCGCCCAGCCGTTCGCCTACCTGGTCGACCTGCTCGCCGCCGTCCCCAGCATCGTCTACGGCCTCTGGGGCGCGCTCTTCCTCGTGCCGCACATGGACGGTCTGACCAGCTGGCTCAACGAGTACCTGGGCTGGACGTACATCTTCGACCAGACCAGGACCGGCACCCCGCGCAACCTGTTCACCGTCGGCATCCTGCTGGCGATCATGGTCCTGCCGATCATCACCGCGGTCTCCCGCGAGGTGTTCCGCCAGGTGCCGCGGATGCACGAGGAGGCGGCGCTCGCGCTCGGCGCGACCCGCTGGGAGATGATCCGCACCGCGGTGCTGCCGTTCGGCCGCCCCGGCATCATCTCGGCCTCGATGCTCGGCCTCGGCCGCGCGCTCGGCGAGACCATCGCGGTCGCGGTGGTGCTGTCCGCCAGCAACGTCCTGTCGCTGCACATCCTCGACGCCGGCGGCGGCACCTTCGCGCAGAACATCGCGCTGAAGTTCGCCGAGGCCGGGGACAACGGCCGCAACGCGCTGATGGCCTCCGGCCTCGTCCTGTTCGTCATCACCCTGCTGGTGAACGGTGCCGCGCGACTGATCATCGCCCGCCGCAAGGAGTACTCGGGGGCCAACGCATGACCGTCACCGCGCTCGTCGAGGACGCCCGGCCCGTCGGCCGTCCGCTGACCGCCAACCGCCTGCCCAAGTGGGCCCCGGCCGCCGTCGCCGCCGGCTCGATCGCCCTCGGCTGCGGGATCGGCGCGGTCGGCGGGCTGGCCAGCCACCTCCAGTGGGGCCTGATCTCGGGCCTGCTCTTCCTCCTGATCAGCTACACCCTCTCGGCCCAGGTCGAGGGCCGTCGGCAGGCCAAGGACCGGTTCGCCACCTCGGTGGTCTGGGTCGCCTTCATCCTGGCCGTCGTCCCGCTGGTCGCCCTGACGGTCTACACCGTCCAGCAGGGCATCCACGTGGTCGACGGGAACTTCCTGGGCCACTCCATGAAGGGCGTGATCCAGTCCGGGCCCGGCGGCGGCATCTACCACGCGCTGATCGGCACCCTGGAGCAGGTCGGCCTGGCCACCGCCATCGCCGCCCCGATCGGTCTGCTGACCGCCGTCTACCTGGTCGAGTACGGCCGCGGCACGCTCGCCAAGGCGGTCACCTTCTTCGTCGACGTCATGACGGGCATCCCGTCGATCGTCGCCGGTCTGTTCATCCTCTCGATCTGGAACCTCGCGCTGGGCTTCAGCTACTCCGGCTTCTCGGGCAGCCTCGCACTGGCGATCCTGATGATGCCGGTCGTGGTCCGGTCCACCGAGGAGATGCTCAAGCTCGTCCCGAACGAGCTGCGCGAGGCCTCGTACGCGCTCGGCGTGCCGAAGTGGAAGACCATCCTGCGGATCGTCCTCCCCACCGCGATCGGCGGCATCACCACCGGTGTGATGCTCGCGGTCGCCCGCATCACGGGCGAGACCGCCCCGGTGATGATGCTGGTGTTCGGCGCCGACTCCATCAACAACAACCCGTTCGAAGGCCCGCAGCAGTCCCTGCCGATGTACATCTGGCAGCAGTACTCGCAGGTCAACAACGACTTCGGCTACGCCCGTGCCTGGGGCGCGGCGCTGGTGCTGATCGCCTTCGTGATGGGGCTCAACCTCATCGCCCGGGGCATCGCGCGCTGGCGCTCGCCCAAGGGCGGGCACTGAGCGACCGACTGACGTACGAGACAGACGAGAGAAGCAACGATCATGGCCAAGCGTATCGACGTCAGCGGACTGTCGGCCTTCTACGGCACCACCAAGGCCATCGAGGACATCTCGATGAGCATCGAGCCCCGCTCGGTGACCGCCTTCATCGGCCCCTCCGGCTGCGGCAAGTCCACCTTCCTGCGGACCCTCAACCGGATGCACGAGGTGATCCCCGGCGCCCGGGTCGAGGGCAAGGTCCTCCTGGACGACGAGAACCTGTACGCCTCCAACGTCGACCCGGTCGCCGTGCGCCGCTCGGTCGGCATGGTCTTCCAGCGCCCGAACCCGTTCCCGACCATGTCGATCTACGACAACGTGATCGCCGGTCTCCGGCTCGCCGGCGTGAAGAAGAAGGCCGTGCTGGACGAGGTGGTGGAGCGCTCGCTGAAGGGCGCCAACCTCTGGAAGGAGGTCCACAACCGGCTGAACAAGCCGGGGGCCGGCCTCTCCGGCGGTCAGCAGCAGCGCCTGTGCATCGCCCGCGCCATCGCGGTCGAGCCCCAGGTCCTGCTGATGGACGAGCCCTGCTCCGCGCTCGACCCGATCTCCACCCTCGCCATCGAGGACCTGATCGGCGAGCTGAAGGAGCAGTTCACCATCGTCATCGTGACCCACAACATGCAGCAGGCGGCCCGCGTCAGCGACCGCACCGCCTTCTTCAACCTGGCCGGCGTCGGCCAGCCGGGCAAGCTGGTCGAGCTGGACGACACCCAGCGGATCTTCTCCAACCCGCAGGTCCAGGCGACCGAGGACTACATCTCCGGCCGCTTCGGCTAGACCGGCCCCGTCACGGGCGGCGCCCCGGCGCCGAGCGGCGTGACGGACCGCGAGCTGTCCCGTGGTGCTGCATGGCGGTGCCGCCACGGGGCATGGAAAAGGGCCCGCCCCCGAGATGTGGGGGCGGGCCCTGTCCGTTCGTGCGTCCTGCTCCGCGCGTCCTGCTCCGTGCGTCCCGCGGGGCCGTCAGCCCCAGAACAGGTGGGCGAACCAGTACACCAGCGCCGCGACGAGCGCGGCCGCCGGCATCGTGATGAACCAGCCGAGCACGATGTTCTTCGCGACGCCCCAGCGCACCGCGCGGATCCGCTTGGTGGCCCCCGCGCCCATGATCGCCGCGGTGATCACGTGGGTGGTGGAGATCGGCGCCTTGAAGACGAACGAGGTGACGTACATGACCGTGGCGGCGGTGGCCTCGGCGGCGAAGCCCTGCGGCGGGTCCAGCTCGATGATCTTGCGTCCGAGCGTCCGCATGATCCGCCAGCCGCCCGCGTAGGTGCCCAGCGAGAGCATGGTCGCGCAGGAGATCTTCACCCAGACCGGGATCCCGTTGCCGGACTGGTGGCCGGAGATGGTGAGCGCCATCACCACGATGCCCATGGTCTTCTGGGCGTCCTGGAGACCGTGCGCCAGCGCCATCGCGGCGGCCGAGGCGGTCTGGGCGACCCGGAAGTTGCGCTTGGCCTTGTGCGGGTTGGCCCGGCGGAAGATCCACAGGATCGCCAGCATCACCAGGAAGCCGCCGACCAGGCCGACCACCGGCGAGACGATCATCGGGATGACGATCTTGTCGAGGACCCCGCTCCAGATCACGTCGATGCCGCCGGCCATCGCCGCGCCCACCATGCCGCCGAACAGCGCGTGCGAGGAGGAGGACGGCAGGCCGAAGTACCAGGTGACCAGGTTCCAGGCGATCGCCCCGACCAGGGCGGCGAACAGGATCACCATGCCCTTGTCGCCGGTGGGGGTCTCGATGATCCCCTTGGAGACGGTGTGCGCCACGCCGCTGCCGAGGAACGCGCCGGCCAGGTTCATCACCGCGGCCATCGCCAGCGCCGCCCGGGGGGTGAGCGCCCGGGTGGAGACCGAGGTGGCGATCGCGTTCGCCGAGTCGTGGAAGCCGTTGGTGTACGTGAAGAAGAACGCAACGCCGACGACGGCGATGAGTGCTGCCATGTCCACGAGGGTCAGGACTCCTTGACGGCGATGGTCTCCACCGTGTTGGCGACGTGTTCGAACGCGTCCGCCGCCTCCTCAAGGACGTCCACGACCTGCTTGAGCTTGAGGACCTCGATGGCGTCGTACTGACCGGAGAACAGGTGGGCGAGCAGCTTGCGGTGGATCTGGTCGGCCTGGTTCTCCAGCCGGTTGACCTCGATCCAGTACTCGGTGAGGTTGGACATGCTGCGCAGGTTCGGCATCGCCTCGGCGGTGAGCTCCGCGGCGCGCGCCAGCACCTCGATCTGCTGCTCGATGCCCTTCGGCAGGGTCTGGATGTCGTAGAGGACGACCAGGTCGACGGCCTCCTCCATGAAGTCCATGATGTCGTCCAGCGACGAGGCGAGGCTGTAGATGTCCTCGCGGTCGAAGGGCGTGATGAAGGACGAGTTCAGCTGGTGGAAGACGGCGTGGGTGGTGTCGTCCCCGGCGTGCTCGGCGGCGCGCATGCGCTCGACGATCTCCGCACGGGCCGACACGTCTGATCCCAGCAGCTCCAAGAGGAGCTTCGATCCGACGACGAGGTTCTCCGCCGCGGCGGCGAACATGTCGTAGAAGCTCGTCTCCTTCGGGGTCAGGCTAAAACGCACGGAAATCTCCGATGTGCGGGGTAGGGACTGAACGATGCTAGGTGCAACCAAGCGCAATCACGCAAACGGGGGGCCGGGGAAGGAGCCGGAAGCTCCCCTTCCGTTCGGCTGCCGCACCGGCTGATCCGGACCGCACCGCCACGTGCGGACTGGAGCCCTCAGTCTGACGGAACCTCGCCCGGATTGTCCCCGTCGTGCGTACGGAAGACCGGGGCGCCGCTCAGACGGGTGAACCGCCGGCCACCCCCGCTCCCGGCCCGGCGGCACGTGCCGGGTCGGCCGTCGGAACACCACGGAGGGCCCTGGTGTTGGACACTGGTGGCCGACGCAGCCACCAGGCACTGAGACGAAGGCGGGGCCGATGACCACCACGCAAGCGCGCACCGAGCCGGAGCACGCGCAGGGGACCGACCCGCACGCCGGCCACGCCCCGGCCGGGCACCACGGCCCGCACGGCTACAGCGCGCAGAAGGACGCCCACCTCAAGCGGCTGCGCCGGATCGAGGGCCAGATCCGCGGCCTCCAGCGCATGGTGGACGAGGACGTCTACTGCATCGACGTGCTCACCCAGGTCTCGGCCGGCACCAAGGCGCTGCAGTCCTTCGCGCTCTCCCTGCTGGAGGAGCACCTGCGGCACTGCGTCGCCGCGGCCGCCGAGGAGGGCGGCGCCGAACTGGACGCCAAGGTGGCCGAGGCCACCGCCGCGATCAGCCGCCTGCTGCGCAGCTGAGCCGCCGGCCGTCCGCCGCTCCGGGGCCCGCCGCGCGGGCCCCGCTAGCCGTCGGCCTCCCGGTCGGCCTGCCCGGGTTCGCTCCGGTCCAGCAGCACCTCGTCGATCCGCTCGGTCGGCAGCCGGTCGCCGGAGCTGGCCGTCGCGGCGATCATCAGCTCCCCGGCCAGATCGATCTCGTCGAGGGCCGCGTCGTCGTGGCCGCCGCTGCGGCCGCCCGTGGACGACACCACCTGCACCACCCCTTCAGTGCCTCGCCAGCCCGGGCGGCAGCCACCCGGAGCCCAGCCTAGGCACTCCGGGGCCCGTCCACATGGCACGGACGGGCCATCTCGGCACCGCCGAAACGGGTGGCCGTCGCTCCCCGGACGGCCACCCGCCCCGGCCGCACCCCGTCTCGCCCCGGCCGCCCGGGAGCATCGGACCCGCCCTACTTCGGGCTCTCCGTGGGCTTCATCTGGTAGATGTCCGAGGCCGCGGGCTCGGCCGCCTCCACCGGCTTGCCGAAGTCCGCCAACGAGGTCGTCGACGTCACCTTCACCTGGTCCTTGGGCTCCTTCGACCCGGCCACCCCGGCGAAGGTGAACACCTCGACCACCTTGCGCAGCCGGCCCTGGTCGTCCAGCCAGGCGTCGTACGGGACCTCCTTGACGGTGAAGGTCTGCGCGCCCGTCCGCAGGCCGTCCCCGCCCCGCCCGCCGGTCGCGTCGGCGGCCTTCGCCAGGTCCAGGGTGCCCCGGTAGTGGTGCAGCGCGACGCCGTCGACGGTCTCGGTGCCCACCGCCTCCGCCTTCTGCGCCCCGCGCAGCGCCCCCGCCGCCGAGGCCGGGTCGGTGGCGCCGCTGCTGACCAGGTTGCCGTCCGGCAGCTGACGCACGTCCAGCTTGACCCACTTGCCCTCGGGGACCTTGGCGCCGCTGTTCTGGAGGTAGACGGTGCCCGGCAGGACCACCTCGACGATCTTCCCGGTGGTCGCCGCGCCCGGCGGCACCTGGACCTCCAGCCGGCCGATCCGCTTGACGTAGTCGTAGCCGCCCGTGCCGCTGAACGAGGCCTTCTTCTCGGCGGACTCGGTGACCAGCTCCGTCGCGGTGTGCGCGGAGCCGGTGCGGCCGGTGATGTCGGCGGCGTTGCGCACCGCCGTCAGCGGGTCCGCGGCGAGCTGGTCGGGCGCGGCCGACTGCTGGTCGGAGGAGCCGTCGGCGGATCCTCCGGAGCAGCCGGCGGCCCCCGCGGCCAGGGCGGCGGCGAGCAGGGCGGCCCCGGCCGCCGAGCGCAGGTGCGGACCCGGCCGGCGTGCCGGCCGTCCGGTGCGCTGCTGGTCGGTCATCTTCATCCTCGCGACAACCCCCTCGGGCCCGACTGCCCCGCCGGACACCACCGGTGGGCAGAGCTCTTTCCGGGCAAACGAGTTGGGGCGCGAAGGGTTACGGGGCCGGTACCGCCGGAGCGTCGCGCGGGGGGCGTCCGGCGCGTTACGGTGAACCACGTGCACAGTGAGCTGCCGGTCGCACCCGGCACCACCAGGATGCCCGAACACCGCCTCGTGATCAGCGAGCGCGGCTCCTTCGCCTTCGCGACCTGCAGCTGCGGCTGGTACTCCCCGGCCCGCCGCTCGCGCGACCTGGCCCGCCGTGAGGGGGCCGACCACCTCGCCGGGAACGGCGCCGAGCCGGACTGACCGCCTGGACCGCCTGGCCGCGTCCGCCCGCGGGCTCAGGCCGCGAGGTCGGACTCCGGCGGCTGCTCCCCGGCCCGCACCGCCCCGCGCCCGCGCCGACGGCCGCGCGGACCGGCCCCGCCGCGGGCCGCGCCGCCGCGCTCGGGCGCCCGGATCAGCGGGGCGACCGCCGTCCGGCTCAGCGCGTGGCAGAACGGCACCAGCACCGCCATCGCGATCGGCGCCAGCAGCAGCACCACGGCGACGGCCAGCGCGAAGCCGCCGATCACGTCGGTCGGGTAGTGGACGCCCATGAACATCCGGCAGAAGCCCTGGAGCAGCGCCAGCCCGCCGGCGATCCAGCCCAGCCTGCGGTTCACCAGGAACAGCGCCACCGCGACGCCCATCGTCATGGTCGAGTGGTCGCTGACGAAGGAGTGGGTGCCGGCCTTGCCGTCCACCAGCACCAGCAGCCCCGGATGGTCGACGAAGGGGCGTGGGCGGTTCACGATCGCGGCGATCGGCAGGTTCGCCAGCTCGGCGACCGCCACCGAGAGCGGCACCCAGAGCAGCCCGGCCATCGCCACCGGCGCGTCCGGACGGCGCCTGGCCTGGAGCCAGGCCACCAGGCCCAGCATCGCCAGGCCGATCAGGATGCCGTACTCGCCGATCCACGAGACCAGGTGGTCAAGCCACTGCGGGGAGCGCTTGGCCAGGCCGTTGACGGCGTAGAGCAGGTCGAGGTCGGGGTTGGTCGTGTCGGCAAGCGGCGTCGACACGCCGCACCTCCTTCTGGTCCACTGCACCTGTACGTTCCCGCCGGGGCTGGCCCGGCGCCGAAAGCTGACGGGGGGCCACCGGACCCAACGTCATCGCCGGGACACAGCGTTCCATGGAAACACGCGGTTATGTAAACGTGACTCAGCGTCCACGGCGCGCACACAGGTCCCGGCCGTCCCGGCCTCCTCGGGCCTACCCTCCCGTCCCGGTGGGACTCGGCCCGGCCTGCGCGGGCGGGGCGGCGGCCGCGGGCCGGCCGGAGGCTGCCGGAGCACCGCTCGGAGCACTGCCCGGCGCGCTGCCCTGGGTGCCGCCCTGGCCTCCCGCCGGGGCGGTGGGCTCCGTCCCGCCCGGCCGGCTCGGGGCGTTCACCACGCCGTCGTTGTTGCGGGTCGGCAGCGCCTGGGCGCCGTCCGAGGTGACCCGGGTCGCGCCGATGTACTCCCGGGTGTCGATCTTGTCGTAGCGGATCACCGCGCCGGTGTGCGGCGCGTTGATCATGTACCCGCCGCCGACGTAGATCCCGACGTGGTGGATGCTCCGCGGATCGCTCAGGTCCGTCGCCCAGAACACCAGGTCGCCCGGCCGCAGCTGGTCCCGCGACGGGTGCGGCCCGGCGTACCACTGGTCGTTGGCCACCCGGGGCAGGGTGATGCCCACACTGGCGAACGCGGCCTGGGTCAGGCCCGAGCAGTCGAACCGCCCGTTCTGCGAGGGCAGGCCCTCGCCACCCCACAGGTACGGGGTGCCGAGCTTGGTCTGCGCGAAGTAGATCGCGGCCGACGACTGCGCGGACACCTCCAGCGGCGCGGTCGGCGAGACCGGCGCGGTGAAGCTGCGGGCCATCGCCTGGATGTTCCGCACGTAGCCCTGGGTCTCCCGGTACGGCGGGATCCCGTTGTACTTGAGCACCGCGCCCTCGCCGGCGTTGTAGGCGGCCAGCAGGTTGGCCTGCGGGTCGCCCGGGACCTTCGCGACCTGCTTGGCGATCGCGCAGTCGTAGGTCGCGGCCGAGGCGATCGCGTCCAGCGGGTCCCAGACGTCCGCCCTGCCGTCCCCGTTGCCGTCGGTGGCGTACGAGCTCCAGGTGCCCGGCATGAACTGCGCCATGCCCTGCGCCCCGACCCCGGAGCGCGCCTTGGGGTCGAAACCGCTCTCCTGGTACAGCTGCGCCGCGAGCATCGGCGGGGAGATCTCCGCGCAGAGCGCACCCCACCGCTGGATCGGTTCCTGGTAGGCCGCGGGGACCGTTCCGGGGGACAGGGCGGAACGATTCGCCGCCTGCTGCGGCGTCCCACTCGCCGCATAAGTCCCTATCGTCACCAGCCCGATGAACCCGAAACCAACAACTCCCGCAGCGACGGCGGCCGTACCGGCCTTCCGGAGTACCATCAGCACCATCCCGACGAGTCGTCAGTCGAAGTGTCCCGGAAGGCGTTGCTCACCGCAATCATCAGAGATACGAACAGTGAGCGCTATCCTTCGTACGGTGTACATCCTCGCGTACGTGTCCGATGCCTCACGACCAATCCGCGAGAAGTAGCCAAGTCGACATCAGATCTGGCCAAGAATAGGTACCGACCCTTCGCGCGGGCCGGGTCCGGGCCCTTGAATTTGCCTGATCGGGCGGTGAGATGGAAATGAACCTGAGCAGCGTGCACACCAATGCGGTCAGCCACCTGGCCGAGGACCCCCCCAAGAAGCCGAACATCGACACCATCATCGGCGGAATCGCCCCGGACTGGGGGCCGTTCGCGACCCTCGGGTCGGAGGCGCGGGTGATGGTCGAGGTCATCATGGCCGTCGCCATCCTCCTCTGCCTCGGCATCGCGGTCTGGGGCGCGGCCAAGCAGCGGATCGGGGCGACCGCGATGCGCGACAGCTTCGGCGCCGAACAGGGCAAGGGGCTGATCGTCGCCGGACTGACCGGCGTGTTCATCATCGGATCACTCGGCACTCTGTTCACCATTGTCTACGGCATGGCGATCTGACGATCGGACAGCAGTAGTCCGACCTGCCTGAGACCGGGTCCCCGTCCGGACCCCCTCCGACGGCCGGCCCGCCAGGACCCCACCCCCGTTCCCACCCTCCGCTCGCGCCCGCCCCCGGGCGGAGGGCCCCCGGAGCCGCCCCGGCTCCCCGCACCAGGAGGGCCGCCGTGCCGTTGTCCGACGACCAGCCGCGCACCCGTACGCGCCTGCCGGTCGGCGAACAGTCCTCCCCCCAGCAGAACCACCGTCAGTCCCGCCCGCTGCGCGCTCTGCTGGCCGTCCTCGTGGTCGTCACCCTGCTCGTCGTGGCCATCGCCATCGCCAACCGGGTCACACCCGGCAGCGGAAGCGGCACCGGAGGCGGCGGCGCCTCCGCCGACCGCGCCGGCTCCGGCGCCGGCCCCGCCCCCAGCGGCGACCAGCCCGTCGGCACCACCGTCAACGGCATCCCCACCGGCTACCCGCACACCGAACCCGGTGCCCAGTCGGCCGCCACCAACTACGCGGTGGCGATCGGCTCCGCGGACATGTTCCGCACCGACAGCCGGCACGGCATCATCACCACCATCGCCGACCCGGACGCCCTGGCAGGGCTCCAGGGCCGGCTGGACCAGGGCTTCGGCGGCGACACCGCCACCCGCTACGGCCTCGACGCCCAGGGCCACGCGCCCAAGGGCCTCACCTTCGTCAGCCGCACGGTACCGGTCGGCACCAAGTCGACGGGCTACAGCGACGGCGACGCCAAGGTCGAGGTGTGGTGCACCGGCCTCACCGGCCTCGCCGGCGAGCACTCCGTCCAGCCGGTGACCACCAACTGGTTCACCCTCACGCTCTCGCTGCACTGGACGGGCAGCGACTGGAAGCTCACCGACTACACCAGCAGGCAGGGCCCCGCGCCGCTGCCCGCAGACCAGCAGGCCGCCACCGCCGATGAGATCACCGGCGCCGTCCAGCAGTTCGGGGGGTTCCGCTTTGCGCGTTGACCAGACCTCACGCCGTTCCGGCGCACGGCGCCGCGTGGGCACCCTCGCCGGTGTGCTGGCCACCTTGCAGGTGGCGGCGCTGGCGGCCGCCCAGCGGGTGCTCGCGGAGCCGTCGCCGACGCCGAATCCGAGCGGCACCGCCAAATCCAACTGCCCTGACCTGCCGATCTCGGGCAGCGACATTCTCTGCGCCGACAAGCCCGGCGGGGGCTCCCTCCCCGGTGGCGGCGCCGTCGGGGCCGTGACCGATCCGCTCGGGTCGTTGGCCAAGAGCTGTGCGCAGGCCGCGGCGTGGGTGGTGCGGAAGCTGTCGGGGGCGATCGACGGGACGACGCAGGTGGACTTCACCAACGCGTCGTTCCTGCAGCAGTACGCCGTGGTGTTCGCCGTGTCGACGGTGATCACGCTGGTGCTGTGGCTGCTGGCGGTGGCGAAGCGGGCGGTGCGGGGGGCGCCGTTGGCGACGGCGTTCTCGGAGGCGATCGGCTTCCTGTGGCTGACGGTGGTGGCGTCCGCTTTCACGCCGTTGATCCTGTACACCGTGGTGAGCGTGACGGACGGGCTGACCAAGGCGATCGCGGTCGGGACGAAGACGGACACCGGGTCGTACCTGGGGGGCTTCGCGGACACGCTGGAGAAGGGCGACGTGGGCGGCGGCCCGCTGATACTCGTGATCGTGTCGCTGGTCGCGGTGCTGGCGGCGGCGGTGCTCTGGGTGGAGCTGCTGATCCGGGCGGCGATGCTGTACGTCGGCGCGCTGCTGGGTACGGCGGTGTACGCGGGGCTGGTGGACCGGCAGCTGTGGAAGCACGTGCGGCGCTGGGCGGGGGTGATGCTGGCGGTGGACCTGGCGAAGCCGATCATCGTGGTCATCCTGGGCCTGGCGGGCGCGGTGGCGACCGGCTCCGGGGCGGACGACGACTTCGCCCGGGTGCTGTCCGGGCTGGCGATCCTGTTCCTGTCGATCTTCGCGAGCGCCTCGGTCTACCGCTTCGTGCCGGGCTTCGGCGACGAGATGCTGAACATGCGCGGGGCCCGGGCCAATGCCGTGCAGGCCGGTTCGGCGATGATCAACGGCACCGCGAACCTGATGAAGCAGGGCATCAGCACCCACGGCGACCGCGGCCAGGCGGCCGGTACGGGTGGCGGCGGGGGTGCCGGCGGCGGTTCGGTCGCGCCGGGCATCGCCGCGCACGCCGGGCGGACGCCGTCCCCGCCGCCGCAGGGCGGGCCGAAGCAGGGCCCGGTTCCGATCCGCGACAGCAATCCAGCGAAGGGAGGGTGACGGGTAAGTGAGCAGTGAACCGCTCGGCCAGTACGGTGCCCAGTACGCCCAGCCGTACGTCCACCAGCGCCGCACCTACCTGATCGGCAAGGCCCGCCCGAACGCGCCGATCGGCCGGAACCGGGAGTCCGGCGAGATCGTGCTGATCATCTTCGGGGCCTTCCTCGGCATGCTCTGGGGCCTGCTGATGCCGGTCCTGCCGCTGCGGATCGGCGGTCTGGTCGGTCTGCCGGCGCTCGCCATCGCGGCGGTGTACGTGCCGTACCGCAGGCGGACGTTCTACAAGTGGGTGGAGATCAACCGCACCTACCGCCGGACGGTCCGCAGCGGGCGGGCGGTGTGGCGTTCGGACGTGATGGACGCGGGCACCCGGCTGGACGGCCGGGAGGTGGAGGTCGGCCCGCCGCCGGGGGTGGGGCGGCTGCGCTGGCTGACGGCGCCGTTCGGGCCGGACGAGGTCGGGGTGCTGATGCACCTGGAGCGGCGCACGGTGACGGCCGCGATCGAGATCGAGGGCCCGGGCGTGGGCCTGCGGGACTCGGAGGACCAGGAGGCCCTGGTCGACCGCTTCGGGACGCTGCTGAAGCACGTCGCCAACGGGGACGGTTTCGTGACCCGGCTGCAGATCCTGGCCCGGACCCTGCCGGCCGACCCGGACGCGCACGCCAAGGACGTCGAGCGGCGCGGGGACCCGTCCTCGCCGCGCTGGCTGCAGGACTCGTACGACCAGCTCCAGTCGATGGTGTCGACCTCCTCGGAGCAGCACCGGGCGTACCTGGTGGCCTGCATGCACTACACCCGTGACCTGGCCGCCGAGGCGCACGCGATGGGCCGGACGGCCACCGGGCGGCGGGCGCGGGACGACGAGGGGCTGGCGGCCGTGATGGCGCGCGAGCTGACCGACATCTGCGCCCGGCTGGCCGAGGCGGACATCCGGGTGCGCCAGCCGCTGGGCCAGGCCCGGCTCTCCTCGCTGCTGCACTCGATGTACGACCCGGACCACCCGATCGACCACATCCAGGCGATGTCCCGGCGCAACGCCTGGCCGGCCGAGCTGGACGCGACCGACCCGCAGTACCTGCAGGCGAAGACCCGGGAGTCGGCGACCCGGGAGCCGTGGTGCCACGCGACCGCGTGGATCAAGGAGTGGCCGCTCACCCCGGTGGGCGTCAACTTCCTGGCGCCGCTGCTGGTGCACACCCCGGACGTGATCCGGACGGTCGCGGTGACGATGGACCTGGAGCCCACCGACGTCGCGATCGAGCGGATGCTGACCGAGAAGACCAACGACGAGGCCGAGGCGAGCCGCGCGGCCAAGATGAACCGCACGGTCGACCCGCGCGACCTGGCCCACACCGGCCGGGTGGACCAGCGCGGCGACGACCTGGCCTCCGGCGCGGCCGGGGTGAACCTGGTCGGCTACATCACGGTCTCCTCGCGCAACCCCGACGCGCTGGCCCGCGACAAGCGGACCATCCGGGCCTCGGCCGGCAAGAGCTACCTCAAGCTGGAGTGGTGCGACCGCGAGCACCACCGGGCCTTCGTCAACACCCTCCCGTTCGCCACCGGCATCCGCCGCTGAGCGGACGCACCCGCACACCCGTGCACCCGCACACCCGTACGTCCGTCCACCGCTGACCCGTCAGGAGTCCGCCCATGGCGCTCGGCAACCTCTCCGAGGCGTTCACCAGCCTGATGTTCGGCAAGGTGGAGACCACCCGTCTGCCGGTGCGCACCTCCACCGGCCAGGCGCAGGCCGTCTACCTGCCGACCGCCGCGCCGGGGCTGGGCGACTCCGGGGTGATCATCGGGCGTGAGGTGTACAGCGGCAAGGGGTACGTCTACGACCCGTTCCAGCTGTACGGGCAGCAGCTGCCCGCGCCGCACTGGCTGGTGCTCGGCGAGTCCGGCAACGGCAAGTCGGCGCTGGAGAAGACGTACGTGCTGCGGCAGCTGAGGTTCCGCGACCGCCAGGTCGTGGTGCTGGACGCGCAGGGTGAGGACGGCGTGGGCGAGTGGAACCTGATCGCCAACGCGCTGGGCATAAAGCCGGTCCGGCTGGACCCGATGGCGGCCCGGGACGGCGGGGTGAAGCTCAACCCGCTGGACCCGGCGATCACCCAGAACGGCCAGCTGTCGCTGCTGCGCACGATCGTCGAGGTGGCGATGGGGCGCGGGCTGGAGGAGCGGGCCGGCTTCGCGCTGAAGGCCGCGCACGCCCACGTGGTGGCCTCGGTGAAGGACCGCCAGCCGGTGCTGGACGACATCATCGACACCCTGCGCAACCCCGAGCTGTCCTCGGTGGAGTCACTCGGTGTGGCGGTGGGCGAGGTGCAGTCCTGGGGCCTGGACGTGGCGCTGGTGCTGGACCGGCTGGTCGACGGCGACCTGCGGGGCATGTTCGACGGGTCGACGACCGACGGCATCGACCTGGACGCGCCGCTGATCGTCTTCGACCTCTCGCACATCGACCGCAACTCGATCGCGATGCCGATCCTGATGGCGATCGTCGGGGTGTGGCTGGAGCACACCTGGATCCGGCCGGACCGGAAGAAGCGCATCTTCCTGGTCGAGGAGGCCTGGCACATCATCAACAGCCCCTTCGTGGCCCAGCTGTTCCAGCGGCTGCTGAAGTTCGGCCGCCGGCTCGGCCTGTCCTTCGTCGCGGTGGTCCACCACCTGTCCGACGTGGTGGACGGCGCGGCGGCCAAGGAGGCCTCGGCGATCCTGAAGATGGCCTCGACCCGGACGATCTACATGCAGAAGGCCGAGGAGGCGCGGGCCACCGGCCGGGTGCTGGGCCTGCCGCGCTGGGCGGTGGAGATCATCCCGACCCTGTCGCCGGGCATCGCGGTCTGGGACGTCAACAGCAACGTCCAGGTGGTCAAACACATCATCACGGAGGCGGAGCGCCCGCTGGTCTACACCGACCGTGCGATGACCGAGGACGCGGTGGCCGAACGGGTGCGCGCGGACCAGAAGTTGGCGGCCGAGCCGGGGGTCTGAGGGGCCTTCTCCGCAGGCTCCGCACCCGGCGGACGGTGACGGTTCGTCCGTAGGTAATCCTCTCGTTACGTTCCACGTCCTGACAGCTACGCGCGTTGACCCTAGGCTTCGCAGTCGCAACACATGTCACACGCCCGAACGCCGCCGCTGTCCGCAGCCGGTGCTCCCTCCAAGGTGCAGGGGAATCCTTCATGCTCACCGTCAGATCCCGACGGACGGCGCTCGCCGTCGTCGCCGCCGCTGGTCTGCTCGGCACGGTCGTCGTGCCGACGGCCGCCCAGGCCGCCGACGCCAAGCGCCACAAGACCGTCAACCTCCAGCTGCTGGCGATCAACGACTTCCACGGCAACCTGGAGCCTCCGGCCGGTTCGTCCGGCACGATCAAGGAGATCGACCCGGCCACCGGCAAGGAGGTCGCCACCCCGGCCGGCGGCATCGAGTACCTGGCCACCGAGCTGCGCAAGGCGCGCATCCCGGCCGACGACTCGATCACCGTCGCGGCCGGCGACATCATCGGCGCCAGCCCGCTGACCTCGGCGCTCTTCCACGACGAGCCGACCATCGAGGCGATGGACAAGCTCGGCCTGGACGTCACCTCCGTGGGCAACCACGAGTTCGACGAGGGCGCGCAGGAGCTGCGTCGCATGCAGGACGGCGGCTGCCACCCGACCGACGGCTGCTACGAGCCCGGCCGCACCTTCAAGGGCGCCAACTTCAACTACCTGTCGGCCAACGTCACCGACGAGAAGACCGGCAAGCCGCTGCTGGCGCCCTACTGGGTGACCAAGTCCCAGGGCGTGAAGGTCGGCTTCATCGGCGTCACCCTGGAGGGCACGCCGAACATCGTGACCGCCGAGGGCGTCAAGGGCCTGAAGTTCGCCAACGAGGTCACCACGATCAACAAGTACGCCGCCGAGCTCAAGGCCAAGGGCGTCAACTCGATCGTCGCGCTGATCCACGAGGGCGGCTACCCGGCCAGCAGCGTCTACAACTACGACTGCGGCGCGGCCGGTCAGGGCATCTCCGGCCCGATCGTCGACATCGCCAAGAAGATCGACCCGGCGGTCGGCGCCATCGTCACCGGCCACACCCACAACGCGTACGCCTGCAGCATCCCCGACCCCAATGGCGTCCCGCGCTCGGTGACCAGTGCCGCCTCCTTCGGCCGGCTCTTCACCGAGATCGACATGAAGCTGGACAAGACCACCGGCGAGATCGTGCGCCCCTCGGTCAAGGCCGAGAACCACGTGGTGCGCCGCACGGTCGAGAAGGCGTCCGACATGACGGCGCTGGTCGACCACTACTCCAAGCTGGCCGCCCCGATCGCCAACCGTCCGGTCGGCTACGTCGCCTCGGACATCAACGGCCGCGGCAGCAGCGACCTGGAGAAGCCGCTCGGTGACGTGATCGCCGACTCGCAGCTCGCCGGGCTGGCCCCGGCCGACAAGGGCGGCGCCCAGGTCGCCTTCATGAACCCCGGCGGCATCCGCTCCGACCTGGTCTACAAGGCCTCCGGCGGCGAGGGCGACGGCGTGGTGACCTACGGCGAGGCGTTCACCGTCCAGCCGTTCACCAACATGATGCAGGTCAAGACGCTGACCGGGGCCCAGCTGATCCAGCTGCTCCAGCAGCAGGTGAGCGGTTCCAACGCGGCCGCGCCGAAGGTCCTCCAGGTGTCCTCGAACCTGCACTACACCCTGGACATGCGCAAGACCGGTGCGGACCGGGTGGTCGTGGACTCGGTGCGGCTGAACGGCGCGCCGGTCGACCCGGCGGCCACTTACCGGGTCGCGGCCAACGAGTTCCTGGCCGGCGGCGGCGACGGCTTCCCGGCCTTCGCGGCCGGCACCGACAAGCTGGTCGGCGCCTCGGACCTGGACGTCTTCGTGGCCTACCTGAGCGCCCACAGCACGGCGGCCTCGCCGCTCCAGGCCCCGGCGCGGGACCGGATCAAGATCATCGGCCCGGGCAGCGACATCGACTGACCGTGAGCCGGCTCCGGGGCGTGAGCCCTGGGACGGGGGCGGGTGGGGCGCTGTCGGGGCGCCCCACCCGCCCCTTTCGTCATTCCGTCATTCCGTCATTCCGGGGCGGGGCCGCCGGGCAGGCGGACGGTGGCCAGCGCGCCCGGACCGCCGTCCGCGGCCGGGCCGAGGGTGACCTCGCCACCCGCTTCCCGGACGCTCTGCGCGACGATCGACAGCCCGAGGCCGGAGCCGGGCAGCTGGCGCGAGGAGGGCGAGCGCCAGAACCGGTCGAAGACGTACTGGAGCTCGTCCGGCGGGATGCCGGGGCCGTGGTCGCGGACGGTCAGCACGCCCCGGTGCAGCCGGACGTCGATGGTGCCGCCGGGCGGGCTGTACTTGACCGCGTTGTCCAGCAGGTTGATCACCGCCCGTTCCAGCCCGGCCGCGTCGCCGTGCACGTACCAGGGCTCGGTGTCGGTCTCGAAGACCAGCCCCGGGCCGCGCAGCTTGGCCCGTTCGACGGCCCGTCCGGCGAGCTCGTGCAGGGCGACCACGGTGGGGGCCGGGCCGCTCTTCGGGGTGTCCGGGCGGGAGAGCTGGAGCAGGTCGCCGATCAGCACGGTGAGTTCCTGCATCTGCGCCTTCATGTTGCCGAGCAGCTTGGTCTTGGTGGCGGCGGGCAGCGGGCGGCCGGTGTCGTTGCTGCGGATCAGCAGGTCGACGTTGGTGCGCAGGGAGGTCAGCGGGGTGCGGAGCTCGTGCCCGGCGTCGGCTATCAGCCGGGTCTGCCGCTCGCGGGAGTTGGCGAGGGCGGTGCTCATCGAGTTGAAGGACGTGGAGAGGCGGGCGATCTCGTCGTGTCCGTTGACCGGGATGGTGGTGCCCACCTCCTCGGTCCGGGCGATGTGCTCGACGGCGTCGGTGAGCTGGTCGACGGGCTTGAGGGAGGAACGGGCGACCAGCCGGCCGGCGATGGCGGCGAGCAGGATGCCGCCGGCGGAGACGGAGCCGAGGAGGATGGCGAGGCCCTGGAGGGAGTCCTCGACGGGCTGGGTGGAGGTGGCCACCATCAGCAGGGCCGGGCGCGCTGGGAAATGGGTCAGTGAGATCCGGACGACCGCAGGCGTGCCATCGGTGAACCGGCCGTCGCGGATGATCGATTGGCCGTTCTTGAGGCTGAACCCTGCCGAGTCACTGGGCTTGAGCTCGATCGCCTTGGTCGCGTACGGGGGCAGGCAGACGCCCGTCGGGTTGGCCACGACGTACTGGGTGTCCCGGACGACCGCTGCGCTGTTCTCCGCAGCCGTGCCGCTCGGTTGGTTCTGCAGGGCCTGGTCCGGCGTCGCGTAGCACGGGAGGCCGAGTACCCCGCGAGGCGGCGGCGGCAGCGTCGCGTTGGCCAGGTCGGTCCGCACCTGGTCGTAGAGCTGCTTCTCCACGATGAACCAGCACGCCAGCGCCGACAGCGCGATCGCCACCGCCACCGCCGCCGCGCTCAGGAAGGTGAGGCGGCTGCGCAGCGAGCGGGAGCGGAACCAGTGGAGGAGGCGCTGTCGGCGGCGGGGTGTGCGGGGCGGTGCCAGCGGGGGTGCCAGCGGTGGGGGCGGGACGTGGTTCACGCGCTCGTGCCGGCGGCCGGGCGCAGGGCGTAGCCGACGCCGCGTACGGTCTGGATCAGGCGGGGCATGCCGCCCTGCTCGGTCTTGCGGCGCAGGTACATCACGTACACGTCGAGGGAGTTGGAGGAGGGCTCGAAGTCGAAGCCCCAGACCGCCTTGAGGATCTGTTCGCGGGTGAGGACCTGGCGGGGGTGGGCGAGGAACATCTCCAGCAGCATGAACTCGGTGCGGGTGAGCTCGATCGGCTTGCCGGCCCGGGTGACCTCGCGGGTGGCGGTGTTCATCCGCAGGTCGGCGAAGGCGAGCACCTCGCTCTCGTCCTCGACGGCGGCGCGGGCGGCGGCCTCGGCGGCGAGGGCGTTGCGGCGCAGCAGGGCGCGGACGCGGGCGAGCAGTTCGTCGAGCTCGAAGGGCTTGGCGAGGTAGTCGTCGGCGCCGACGTCGAGACCGGTGACGCGGTCGCCGACGGCGTCGCGGGCGGTCAGCATCAGCACCGGGACGGTGTCGCCGCGCGAGCGCATCCGGCGGACGGCGGTGAGGCCGTCCATCCGGGGCATCATGATGTCCAGCAGGACGAGGTCGGGCCGGTCGCGTTCGACGGATTCCAGGGCTTCGTAGCCGTCGGTGGCGGTGGCGACCTCGTACCCCTCGAAGGCGAGGCTGCTCTCCAGGGCGTCCCGGAGGGCGGGTTCGTCGTCGACCACGAGGAGCCGGGCGAAGGGGTGGCCGGCCTCGGCGGTGGTGCGGTCGTCGGCGGACGGGGTCATGGGCGGGTGCCCTTTCTCGTCGGGTGGAGGGCCTGCTGGGAGCAATTGTCCGTCTCAGGGAGCGGTGCTCACAGGTTCTGGCCGGCTTCGAGCTTCGGCAGGACCTGCTTGATGTCGTTGATCGGGATGGCGAAGCCGAGGCCGACGCTGCCGGCCGAGCCGCCGGAGGAGCCGGATCCGCCGGGCGCGTACATCGCCGAGTTGATGGCGATGACCTGGCCGTTGGCGTTGATGAGCGGGCCGCCGGAGTTGCCGGGGTTGAGCGCGGCGTCGGTCTGGAAGGCCTTGTAGGTGGTGGTGCTGCCGCTGTCGGACTGCGGGGCGGTGCCGCGCAGGCCGGGCACGCCGGGCAGGTAGGGGAGGCCGAAGCCGCCGTTGTTGCTGGTGCTGCCCTCGTCGAGCTGGACGGTGACGTCGCGGTTCTCGGCGCTGATGATGCCGGAGGTGACGGTGCCGGTGAGGCCGTCGGGGTTGCCGATGGCGACGACCGGGTCGCCGATGGCCACGGTGGAGGAGTCGCCGAGGACGGCGGGGGTGAGGTTCTTCGCGCCGGTGGCGGTGATCACGGCGACGTCGAGGGCCTTGTCGGTGCCGGTGACGGTGGCCTGGGCGGTGGAGCCGTCCTTGAAGGTGACGGTGATCCGGCCGCCGGCGGACGCGGTGTCGATCACGTGGTAGTTGGTGAGGATCTGTCCGTCGGTGTTCAGGACGACGCCGGTGCCGGTGGCGGTGCCGTTGCCGGTCTTGACGGTGATCTCGACGGTGCTGGGCGAGACGGCGGCGGCGACGGCGGCCACGTCGGCGGTGCCGTCGGAGCGGGCGGAGACCGGGCTGGCGATGGTGCCGACGCGGTTCTCGGAGCCCTGGTGGTCGGCGGCGACCAGGCCGCCGGTGACCCCGCCGAGGACGGCCGCGACCGCGGCGACGGCGGTGACCAGGGCGAGCCGGCCGCGCAGCAGTCCGCGCCGGGCCCGGCCGCCGTGGTGGCCGGGGCCCTCGGGGGAGCCCGGCCCGAGGATCGTGGGCGGCTCGGGCGGGATCGGCGGGGGCGGCGGCGGGGCGTCGAAGCCGCCGTCGGAGTGGTCCTCGCGGTAGCTGTACCCGGGCCCGTACCCGTCCGCGCCGGTGGTGCCGGAGCCGCCGGCGGCCGGGCCGCTGCCGAGCACGGTGCCCTCGATCACCCGGGGCTCCTGGGCCTCGTACTGCCCGGGGGCCTGGTACTGGCCGTGCTGCCCGTACCGGCCGTGGGCCTGGTAGGGGTCGTACTGCTCGTGGGGCTCGTACGGGCCGTACTGCTCGCTGGGGTGCTGCTGCTTCTCGCTCATGTCGACCAAGCTCGGCCCGGTGCATGAGGAGTGGATGAGAACCGGCTCAGAACGGGGAGAGAAGCCCGTTGGGTTCTCATAAAGCCTGGTCAGCCCGCCTGCCGAGCGGAACCGGCCGCTCCGGTACGGGCCCGCCGCTCCGGTCCGGGCCGGCTACTCCGCTACGGACCGGCCGGGGGCGTCGCCGCCGCAGCCGCAGGAACGGCGGATGACCAGCCGGGACGGGAAGGTGCGGACCCGCTCGGTGTCCGAGCCGGGCACCATCAGCGAGTCGTCCAGCACTAGGTCCACGGCGGCCCGGGCCATCGCGTCGCGGTCGGAGGCGACGGTGGTCAGCGGCGGGTCGGCGAGCGCGGCCTCCGGCACGTCGTCGAAGCCGGCCACCGCGAGGTCCTCCGGGACCCGCAGGCCGACCTCGCGGGCGGCCCGCAGCACGCCGATCGCCTGGTCGTCGGTGGAGCAGAAGATCGCCCGCGGCCGGTCCGGCGAGCGGAGCACGCCGAGCGCGACGTCGTAGGCGCCGTAGCGGTGGAAGGGCGCGTCGATCAGGTGCGGCTCGGTGGGGACGCCGTGCGCGTCCATGGCGCGCTGCCAGCCCTCGACGTGGTCGATGACCGGGTCGCCGGGGGCGGGGGACTCGACCGGGCCGCCGAAGCAGGCCACGTACGGGTGCCCGTGCACCTCCAGCAGGTGGCGCACGATCGCCTCGGCGCCCGCCACGTCGTCGGTGACCACCGCGACGTCGTCGATGGCCTCGGGCCGGCGGTGCAGCAGCACGACCTTGGCGCCCTCCATCGCGGCGAACTCCTCGGCGGCGCGCTGCGAGGGGCCCTGGCTGACCAGGATCAGGCCGGAGACGCGCATCCCGAGGAAGGCGCGGACGTAGTGCACCTCGCGGTCGTCCACGTAGTCGGAGTTGCCGATCAGCACGAGCTTGCCGCGCTCGGAGGCGGCCCGTTCCACGGCGTGCGCCATCTCGGCGAAGAAGGGCTGGCGGGCGTCCGGGACGACCATGCCGATCAGGTTGGTGCGCCGGGAGGCCATCGCCTGGGCGACGCTGTTCGGCCGGTAGCCGAGCTGGTCGATCGCCGCGAGGACCTTCTCCCGGGTCGCGGGTGCGACCGGGCGCGGACCGTTGTTGATGACGTAGCTGACGACCGCGGTCGAGGTACCAGCCAGCCGGGCTACATCGTCGCGCGTCACTTTGGCCACGGGGGGAGTCTACGCGTGTGGCCTCCGGGGCGGCAGGGGGAGCTGGGGCCTTGTTCGGCAGGCCGGCGGGCGGCTCCGGGAGGAACCGGACAAGCCGGGCGGGGGACGGCCCGCCCGGCCGGTCCTCAGGCGTCCAGGGGGGTGGCGGGGCGCTGGGCGAGCTCCGGCCGCTCGCCCTTCTCGGGCTTCTCCGGGACGACGAAGCGGTAGCCGACGTTGCGCACCGTGCCGATCAGCTGCTCGTGCTCCACGCCGAGCTTGGCGCGCAGCCGCCGGACGTGCACGTCCACCGTCCGGGTGCCGCCGAAGTAGTCGTAGCCCCAGACCTCCTGCAGCAGCTGCGCCCGGGTGAAGACCCGGCCGGGGTGCTGCGCGAGGTACTTGATCAGCTCGAACTCCTTGAAGGTGAGGTCGAGCGCCCGGCCCTTGAGCTTGGCGGAGTAGGTCGCCTCGTCGACCGAGAGGTCGCCGTTGCGGATCTCCATCGGGCTGTCGTCGGTGACGACCTGGAGGCGGCCGAGCGCGAGCCGCAGCCGGGCCTCGACCTCGGCCGGGCCCGCGGTGTCCAGCAGGACGTCGTCGATGCCCCACTCGGCGGTGACGGCGGCCAGGCCGCCCTCGGTGACCACCAGGATCAGCGGGCAGCCGATGCCGGTGGACCGCAGCAGCTGGCAGAGGCTGCGGATCTGCGGCAGGTCACGCCGGCCGTCGACCAGGATGACGTCCGCGCTGGGCGTGTCCACCAGGGCCGAGCCCTCGGCGGGGGCCACCCGGACGTTGTGCAGCAGCAGTCCGAGGGCGGGCAGCACTTCGGCGGACGGTTGCAGCGCATTGGTGAGGAGGAGGAGAGAACTCATACCCGGTGGTCCCCTTTCCGGGTCGTCGCGGTCGCGTGACGGCTGCCGCCACAGCCGGATGGCGCACGTGCTGAGGGGGAGGGGAGGACGACGGCCGGTCGCGGCGGACCGGGGGAGCGGACGGCGTGCGGGGCGCGACGGCGGGTCCGCCGGGGGTCCCGCAACCCCGGGCGCATCGTTTCTGCCCTGTTCCTCACCGCGAACCCTCCGGTCTGGTCCGGCGCCGGGTGGCGGCCCGGTGCCGGGTGGCGATGCCCCGGCCGGCCGGGGCACGTCGTTGTGCCGCGCCGGCCGGGAGGTCCCTGCTGCGCGCCGGGGGTGGGCCGACGAATCGCAAGAACGTCCGTACCGGCGTCCTGGAAGCACAAAAGGACCCGGGGGCGACTCTGCCCGGATCCCTCTTGGTGGTCGAGGATAGCCGACCGCCCCCTCCGCCGGGAGTGCCGGAATCCGGCGGTTCGCCCAATTCGGGCGTGCGCCGGGTGAGGCTGGACACAGCTTCGAGCGCCGGTCCGGCGCTGGTCCGGCGCCTCCGGGTGGCGGTCCGGTGCGAGGCCGGTGCGTACTCCGTGCCGGTCCGGCCAGGGCGATTGCCGCTCGTGGTGGCCGACACGCCATCATGGGGGGCGCACATCGGAGGCGCTGTTCGGGTCCATCGTTCGGGTGGTCGGGCGGCCGTCGCGGTGGCGAGCCGGACCGGGGTACCGGAGCCGGGCGAGGACGACGAGAAGGGGTGGCCCGATGGGCGCGACCACCGAGCCCGCGAGCGGCGCCCGGGTGCGCGGGACGATCCGCTACTGGGCGGCGGCGAAGTCCGAGGCCGGGCTGGCCGAGGAGCCGTACGAGGCGGCGACCCTGGCGGAGGCGCTGGCGGCGGCCAGGGCGCGGCACGCCGACCGGCCGAAGCTCGTCCAGCTGCTCGGGCACTGCTCGTACCTGGTCGACGGGGCCCAGGTGGGCGGCCGCGACCACGCGACCGTCGCCCTGACCGAGGGCGGGACGGTCGAGGTCCTCCCGCCGTTCGCGGGAGGCTGAGCGGCGTGACGGACATGAACAACCCGAACCACCCGAACCACGGCGGCCACGGCGAGTGGCCGCAGCAGCCCCACCAGCCGTACCCGCCGCAGGCCCACCAGCCGCAGCAGCCGTACCCGCAGCAGCAACAGCAGCCGTACGTCCCGCCGCAGCAGCCCGGCCACCAGTCGCCGTACGGCTACCCGGTGGACGACGCGGCGGCGACCGCGGTGCTGCCGGCGGTGCCCGCGTTCGACGACGCGGCCGCGACCACCCTGCTGCCGCCGGTGCCGGCGGTGAGCGACGCCGAGGCGACGGCGCTGCTGCCGCCGGTGGTGGTGTCCGGTCCGCTGTCGGGCGCGCCCCGGCCGCAGGGTCACCAGCCGCATCAGCCGCAGGGTCACCAGCCGCAGCAGGCCCACCAGCCGTACCAGCCGCCCCAGGCCCAGCAGGCCCAGCAGGTCCCGCAGGCCCAGCAGGTCCCGCAGCCGCAGCAGGCTCCGCAGCCGCGGCAGCGGCGGCGGCCGCCGGAGCAGCCGGTGCAGCCCCAGCCGGATCCGACGATCCAGCTGCAGCTCCCCCGGCCGCCGGGGCCGCGGGCCCGGCACGCGGCCCCGGCGCCGCAGCAGGCCCCCGCGCAGCAGGCGGCGGAGGCCTTCGACCCGCCGACCATGACGCTCAAGCGCCCGGTGGCCCCCGGCCCGCTGGGCGCCCCCGCCGCGCCGCCGTACGGGGCCGTCCCGCCGCAGGCGGTGCCGCCCGCCGGTCCGCGCGGCCGGACCGGTTCGCCGATCATCGACCCGGGCCTGCAGCCGGCCCTGATCACCGCCGCCGTGGCCGTGCTGCTGGCCGGCGGTGCCGCGCTCGGGCAGGTCGCGCTGGCCCTGGTGGTCGCGCCGCTCCAGCTGCTGACGGCGGCCGGCTGGTTCCGGCTGAACGGCATGTGGCCGGCCCGGCAGGGCATCCTGCTCGCCGCGCTGGCGGGCCTGACGGCGGACGTGGCGGTGCTGCTGGCGGACTCCGACGGCGGCGTGGCGGCCGTGGTGGGCACCCTGGGCGGGTTCTTCCTGCTCGTCCTGGTGTTGCAGACGTTCCGCCCGTCGGACCCGAAGGAGCGGTTCTACGCGCTGACCGTGCTCGGCTCGGCCACCGTGGTGACGGTGCTGTGCACCGCGCTGCTGCTGGCCGACTGGGTGCCGGCCGCGGTGGGCGCGGTGGCGCTGGCCACCCTGCTGGCCGCGGCGCCGCTGCCCGGGCCGAAGCAGCTGGGCCCGGTGCTGGGCCTGGCCGCGGCGGTGCTGCTGGGCCTGCTGGTCGGGGCCCCGTTGGCGCTCGGTGCGCTGGCCGGGCTGGGTGCGCTGGTCGGCCGTCGGGTCGCGGCGTACGACTTCCCGTCCCGCTTCGTGCACATGACGGCGGGCGTGGCGCTGCCGCTGGCGGTGGCCGCGCCGCTGGCCTGGATCGCCACGGAGCTGCTGGCCTGAGCCACCCGTACCCACCCGTCCAGGCCTGTTCAGGTCGAATTCCCGCCCCGGAACCATGTTCCGGGGCGGGACGTCGTACGGTCGTGCGAGGGCGGACGTGTCCTGCGTCCGCCACGGAACGGTGAACGACCCACTGCGAACGACCACAGCGACGAACGACCACAGCGACCGGCGACGACGGGGGACACGATGCGCGGATGGCTGAAGGCCACGATCGGCCTGGCGGTGCTCTCCGGCCTGCTGCTGGGTGCGGACCGGATCGCGGTGGGCGTGGCCGAGGACGAGGCCGCCGACCGGATCGTGAAGAGCGGCCGGATGAGCCAGCGCCCGGACGTCTCGATCGAGGGCTTCCCGTTCCTCACCCAGGTGCTGTCGATGAAGCTGGACGACGTCCGGATCTCCTCCGACGGCCTGGCCGTCGGCGACGGCAGCCACCAGGTGGCGCTGCACTCGTTCAAGGCGCGGCTCGCCGGGGTCAAGGTCAGCGACAGCATGAGCAGTGCCACGGTGGACAGCGGCACCGGCAGCGGGGTGATCTCCTACCCGGACCTCGCGCAGCTGCTGCCGCCCGCCTCCCAGCTGCTGCACGGCGCCAAGCTGCCGGTGGGCGGCAACTCCCGGCTGAGCCTGGCCTACGCCGGTCCGGGCAAGGTCAAGGCCTCGCTGGGTCCGATCGAGATCGGCGAGGGCAGCGTGCGCAACAAGGGGAACACCGTCACGGTGGACGGCTTCCGGCTGAGCTCGCTGGCGGGGCTGGTGGCCGGTGCCACCAACCAGCAGCTGGAGCCGATGAGCTTCACCCTGGACTCGCTGCCGGCCGGGCTGAAGCTGGCCGACAAGGAGGGCGGGGGCGGCGGTGTGACGCCGCTGCCGGAGGGCCTCCAGCTGACCTTCGACGGCAAGGACGTCAAGCTCCTGGGCTGATCCAGGCCCGTCCCCGGCCCGTCCCCGGCCCGTCCCCGGCCCGGTCCCAAGGCCCGCCCACGGCTGTGCCGAATCGTTCCGCTCCGCGAGACGCGCTGTCCAGCGTGGGCCGTGGAGCGGTGTCGTTCGCGCCCCGCGCACGCCCTCCGGGGGCCGCCGGCCGGGCCCGGACAGGCCGGACCGGGGGTAAATCCCATCATCCGGTCGTTCTGATCCCACTATTCGATACGCTGATGACAGCGGGCCTCCGGTGTCCCTAGCATCGTCGGCATGAAGCGACAGACGGACCTCACGAAGCGGCGGGCGGTAGACCTGTGCCGCGTGGCCGCCTGTCTGTGTCGAATGCGCTGATTCGGCGCCCCCGGCAGGGCAGTTGACGCCCGCCGCCGATCTTTCCGGCGACCGCGCCCGGCCCCCCGGGCCGGCGGTCGCCGAGGTACTCCGCAGTCTCCTGCCCGGCCGCACCGGCCCACCCCCTCGTCCCGCTATTCGGACAGGGTTTCGGACCGCACCCTCCCGGGCACCCTGCAGCACCCTCCTGAGCAGCACCTTCCGCACAACCGCCCTCGGATGGAGAACCCACCATGAGCCGCAGCGACGTCCTGGTCGACGCCGACTGGGTCCAGGCCCACCTGGACGACCCGAAGGTCGTCATCGTCGAGGTCGACGAGGACACCTCCGCGTACGAGAAGAACCACATCCGCAACGCCGTCCGGATCGACTGGAAGCAGGACCTCCAGGACCCGGTCCGCCGCGACTTCATCGACCAGGCCGGCTTCGAGGCCCTGCTGAGCGCCAAGGGCATCGCCAACGACCAGACCGTCGTGCTGTACGGCGGCAACAACAACTGGTTCGCCTCGTACGCCTACTGGTACTTCAAGCTGTACGGCCACGGCGACGTCCGCCTGCTGGACGGCGGCCGCAAGAAGTGGGAGCTGGACTCCCGCGACCTGGTCGCCGAGGTGCCGGCCCGCCCGGCCACCGAGTACACGGCGCAGGCAGCCGACGCCTCGATCCGCGCCTTCCGCGACGACGTGATCGCCGCCATCGGCACCCTGAACCTGGTCGACGTCCGCTCGCCCGACGAGTTCTCCGGCAAGCTGCTCGCCCCGGCGCACCTCCCGCAGGAGCAGTCGCAGCGCCCCGGCCACGTGCCGAGCGCCCGCAACATCCCGTGGGCCAAGAACGCCAACGACGACGGCACCTTCAAGAGCGACGACGAGCTCAAGGCGCTGTACGAGGCCGAGGGCATCGACCTGGCGAAGGACACCATCGCCTACTGCCGCATCGGCGAGCGCTCCGCGCTCACCTGGTTCGTGCTGCACGAGCTGCTCGGCCAGGAGAACGTCAAGAACTACGACGGCTCGTGGACCGAGTACGGCAGCCTGGTCGGCGTGCCGATCGAGCTCGGCAGCAACTGAGCCCCCGGCTCGACCCGTAAGTCAGAAGGAGACAGACATGTGCGGTGCGAAGGCCGGCGGCCCGGACCTGGCAGGAGTTGACGTGGCGAACGAGACGATCATCCAGGGTTCGGTGACCCGCGACGGAGAGCCGGTCAACGGCTACGTGCGGCTGCTGGACGAGGGCGGCGAGTTCACGGCCGAGGTGCCCACCTCGGCGACCGGCCAGTTCCGGTTCTTCGCCCGCCCGGGCAAGTGGACCCTGCGCGCGCTGGTGCCGGGCCAGACCGTGGACCGTCAGGTGGTGGCCTCCCAGGGCACCGCCGTCGAGGTCGCGATCGCGGTCTGACCGGAGCCGGGACGATCCCGGACCAGACTCCGAGGGCCCCTGCCGAGCAGGGGCCCTCGGTCGTACCGTGGAGGGGTGCAGGCAAGGCGGCGGCGTCGCTACTACTTCGCCATGATGGGCGTGTGCCTGGGCCTGTTCGTCATGGCCTGGGGCGTGGTGCGGTTCTTCTCGGTCGGCGCGGCGATCGGCATGTGCGTGGTCGCGATGGTCATCCCGCCGGCCGCCGCGGTGTTCGCCAACAAGCGCGACCCGGACGACGACTGGTGGAACGACCCGCGCTGGGACGACCCGAAGTGGGACGAGCCCGGCCACGACCGGGACCGCCCCGACCACGAGGAGCACCCGTAGGCGTCGACGCGCGAGGCGCCTCAGTACACGAGCGCCTGGACGTTGTCCGACATGATCTCGCTGACGAAGACCTGGGCGCCCGCGATGCGGACACCCTCGACGGTGTCCTGCTGCGTGATCCCGCGCCGGGCCGCGCACTGGGTGCACAGCGTCACCGAGCCGGCCGCCAGGATCGACTCCAGCAGGTCCGGCAGCGGCGCCGCGTGCGGCAGTTCGAACTCCGCGGCCCGGCCCGGCAGCGCGAACCAGGAGGACTCCCCGGTCAGCCAGAGCGAGACCTCGATCCCGCTGGCGACGGCCACCGCCGCCACCGTGAACGCCTGCGAGCACCGCTCCGGCGCGTCCGCCCCTGCGGTGACCTTGATGACCAGTTTCTTCGCCATGGCGCCACCTTAGAGGTGCCGGCGCCCCCGCCGTCCGGCATCCCCGGAAGCCTTGGGCAAAGCTTGAGCAGCCGCGGGAGGACGGCGCGAACGGCGACGTGGTGGGGCTCACCGCGACCCTCCGGAACCCGGCGGATAGAGTGAGCCGAGCACAATCCACCACACTGTCGCCGCCTGGGAGCCACCCGTGTCCGGTCTGGAAATCTTCTTCGACGGTCTGCTGGCCCTCATGGCCGTGCTGATCACCTGGTTCGCCATCTTCTCGGTGATGAAGCTGTACCAGGGCCAGCGCTGAGACTGCCGTACGGTTGAGGCAGTCCCACACCGACGAGAACAGCGACCAGGAACATGATCGAGATCCCTTCTGACCTCCACAGGGACGTCGTCCCGCTCGCCTTCCTCCTCGGCACCTGGGAGGGCGCGGGCGTCTACGACTTCCCGGGCGCGGAGAAGTGCAACTTCGGCCAGGAGATCGTGATCCGCCACGACGGCCGCCCCTTCCTGGAGTTCCGCTCCCGGACCTGGGTGCTGGACAGCGAGGGCGAGAAGGTCCGTCCGCTGGAGAACGAGCACGCGTTCTGGCGCATCACCAGCAACCACGACGGCACCAGCGGTGTCCGGGGGATCGAGATCTCCTCCGTCCGCGACGACGGCACGGTCGAGATCTGGTACGGCGAGCTGGCCGACGGCAAGCCCCAGGTCGACGTCTCCACCGACGCGGTCGCCCGGATCGAGGGCTCCCCGGAGTACTCGGGCGGCAAGCGGCTGTACGGCTTCGTCAACGGCGAGCTGCTCTGGGTCGGCGAGAAGGCCGCCCCGAGCGTGCCGCTGCGCCCGTACATGTCCGCCCAGCTGAAGAAGGTGCTCAGCCCGGCCCAGCTGATCAAGGACATCAACGACCTGCCGGACGACGGCATCGCCTTCTTCAAGTAGGCCGATCGCGCGACCGGCACTTCCGTGCACGAGGTAGGGACCGGCCCCCGGCCGGTCCCTACACTTGCTCCAGGACCCCCGACCATTGGCAGGGACGAGTACCGTGGCGGACACCGGCACCACCGACTGGCAGCTCTCCGGCGACTGGAAGGCCGACCTGCGCGAACGCGGGTACCGGCTCACCCCGCAGCGGCAGCTCGTGCTGGAGGCCGTCGACGAGCTCGACCACGCCACCCCCGACGACATCCTCTGCCACGTCCGCCGGACCGCCAGCGGTGTCAACATCTCCACCGTCTACCGGACCCTGGAGCTGCTGGAGGAGCTGGGCCTGGTCTCGCACGCCCACCTCGGCCACGGCGCCCCGACCTACCACCTGGCCGGCCGCCACCACCACCTGCACCTGGTCTGCCGGGACTGCGACAAGGTCACCGAGACCGGCACCGAGATCGCCCAGCCGCTGATCGACAGCCTGCGCGAGCGGCACGGCTTCGACACCGACCTCAAGCACTTCGCCATCTTCGGCCGCTGCGCCGACTGCACCGCCAAGCTCGTCGGGGACCAGCCGTAAGCTGGCCGGTATGACCGGTGTGAAGAGCCCGCTGCTTTCCCTGCCCGGAGCCGTCCCCGCCGAGGGGGCCGACGAGGGCGTCGCCGCCCACTACGGCGACATCTTCCGCGAGCAACGCAGGCTGTCGCAGGGCGTCGGCTTCGTCGACCTCTCGCACCGCGGCGTGGTCACCGTGACCGGCGCGGACCGGCTCTCCTGGCTGCACCTGCTGCTCACCCAGCACGTCAGCGAGCTGCCGCCGCAGCAGGCCGCCGAGGCGCTGGTGCTCTCCCCGAACGGGCACGTCGAGCACGCGCTCTACCTGGTGGACGACGGCACCACCACCTGGGCGCACGTCGAGCCGGGCACCCAGGAGGCGCTGGTCGCCTACCTGGAGGGCATGAAGTTCTTCTACCGGGTGGAGGTCGCCGACGCGACCGCCGAGTACGCCGTGGTGCACCTGCCGGCCGGCTCCACCGCCGCCGTCGAGGGCGCCGCCGCCGTCCGCGAACTCCCGTACGGGCGCGACCTGTTCGTGCCGCGCGCCGAGCTGGAGCGGCTCACCGCCGGGTACGGTCCGGCGGCCGGGGTCTGGGCGTACGAGGCGCTGCGGATCGAGGGCCACCGGCCCCGGCTGGGCTTCGAGACCGACCACCGGACCATCCCGCACGAGGTGGACTGGCTGCGCACCGCCGTCCACCTGCAGAAGGGCTGCTACCGCGGCCAGGAGACCGTCGCCCGGGTGCACAACCTGGGCCGCCCGCCGCGCCGGCTGGTCTTCCTGCACCTGGACGGCACCGAGGAGACGCTGCCCCCGCACGGCACCGAGGTGCGGCTGGCCACCGACCCGGACGGGCGGGCGCTGGGCTTCGTGACCTCCTCGGCCCGGCACCACGAGCTGGGGCCGATCGCGCTGGCGATCGTCAAGCGGAACGTCCCGGTGGACGCCGTGCTGCTGGCCGGCACGGTGCCGGGCACCCAGGACGTGATCGTCCCGCAGTAGGGCCGTCCAGGGCCGCGCCGGGGCCGCTCGGCGCCCCGGCCGGGCCCGGTGGGGCCCCCGGCGGGGTCAGACCTCGACGAGGACGGTGAACGGGCCGTCGTTCACCAGCGCCACCCGCATGTCGGCGCCGAACCGGCCCGTCTCCACCTTGGCGCCCAGCGCGCGCAGCTGCGCCACCACCTCGTCCACCAGCGGCTCGGCGACCGGGCCGGGGGCGGCGGCGTTCCAGGTGGGGCGGCGGCCCTTGCGGGCATCGCCGTAGAGCGTGAACTGGCTGATCACCAGCAGCGGGGCGCCGAGGTCCGAGCAGCTCTGCTCGACGCCCTCGTCGTTCGCGGGCAGCAGCCGCAGCGTCCAGAGCTTGCGGGCCAGTTGGGCGGCCTTGGCGGGGGTGTCGTCGTGGGTGGCGCCGACCAGGACGCAGAGCCCGGGCCCCTCGATCGCGCCGACGGTCTCACCGGCCACGGTCACCCGGGCCTCGGTCACTCGCTGCACCACTGCTCGCATGCCGCCATTGTGCCGGAGCGCCGTACGGCCCCCGGAGGAGCCCCGGGTGCTTTCCGCGCGGCCCGCGCCCGGCGCGTCCGCCGCCGCTCCGCGCCCGCGCATCCGCCGTGCCCCCGGCTCAGCGCCGCACCCTTCCCGGCCGTTCCGCCCGGCCGCCCCTCCGGTCGGCCCCGTCCCTCCGCCCCGGCGGCCTCCCCAGGGCGCACACCAGGGGCGCGCGCGAAGGCCGTGCACGCCCTGGGGTGCGCGCCTGCGCGGAATCGGGCGCCACTCTTCCTGGGGAAAGGGCTGGTCATATCAGCCACCCCCGTTCGCCAGGGGGCCGTTCGGGTGCACGGGCGGTGCGCGTGCGCCGGGTGGGGTGGCACGCTGGTGGACCGTACGAGGGGTCCGGGGCGCCAGGAGGTCCGCCGCGCCGGACCCGGGTTCGGCCGGGCGGTCGAGCCGGTAGGTCAGGCGTCTGGCGGTGCCGCCCCGGTGGGCGTCACGGCCGGGGACCGGAGCCTCCGGGGGTTCCCGGCGGGCCGGTGGACGGGACGCGCGGCCCGTCGGGGGACGGGTCGGACCGGCGGCAGCGACGGGGTGCCGCGAGCGGGCGGGATCGGACGACGTCAGGTGGTTGGGTGATGGACGCGAGCAGCGTGGCGCGGGACCGGTCCGGGTCGGTGGTGCGGGCCCCCGGGGGCCCGGACGGTCCGGCGGCGGGCGCGGAGGACGAGCCCGACCTGGAGGGGCTGGGCCTGGAGCAGCTGCGGGTGCTGCGCCGGGAGACCCTGGAGCAGGAGGCCGACCTGTCCTACCTGCGGCGGCTGCTGCACGGGCGGATGGACATCCTGCGCGCCGAACTCGACCGGCGGCCCGGCACGGGCCCGGTCCGTACGGCCGACCCGTCCGGCCCCGACCCGGCCCCCGGCGACCTGCTGGACCGGCTGCCGGCCATCCTGACCGACGCGCCCTCCACCGTGCGGCGCTCGGCCCGGCACGTCACCCTCGGGCCGCCGCGCACCCGGGAGTCCCGGCTGGAGGCGGACGCGCTGATGGGCGACGTCCAGCTCGCCGACCTGGCGGCGCACCCGGCCGAGGAGCTGCTGGCCGCCCTGGAGCGGCTGCGGGCGTACGAGCGGGAGGTGTCCGGACGGCGCCAGCGGCTGCTGCGCACGGCCGACGGTTGCAACGCCGAGATCACCCGCAGGTACCGTGATGGGGAAGCACGGGTCGACGACCTGCTCGCACGGGGGCCGCTCTGACCGGGTGGGTCGCCGTGGGCGGGTGAGGCCCGGCTCGCTCCCGGCCCACCCTCGCCCCGGAAGGCTCACACCGCCATGTCCCTGCCCGCCCCCGCGCCCGTTCTCGCCGAGGTCATACGCTCCGGCTTCGTCGAGGGCCGCCACCGCGGCTCCCTGGTGCTGCTCGCGGCCGACGGCTCGGTCGAGTTCGCGCTCGGCGACCCGGACGCCCCGGTCTTCCCGCGGTCGACCGCCAAGCCGTTCCAGGCGGTGGCCACGCTGCGGGCCGGGCTGGCGATCGAGGGCGAGCTGCTGGCGCTGGCGGCCTCCAGCCACTCCGCGGAATCGTTTCACCTCGATGGCGTGCGGAGCATCCTCGGCTCCGCCGGGCTCGACGAGTCGGCCCTGCGCACCCCGGCCGACCTGCCGCTGGACGAGACCGAGGCGGAGCTGCTGCTCGCCGCCGGCGGCGGGCGCGCCCCGATCCTGATGGACTGCTCCGGCAAGCACGCCGGCTGGCTGGCCGCCTGCACGGCCAACGGCTGGGACACCGAGAGCTACCTCGACCCGGCCCACCCGATCCAGCGGCTGGCCCGCGAGGCCCTGGAGGAGGCCACCGGCGAGACCGCCGCCCACGCCGGGGTGGACGGCTGCGGCGCGCCGCTGCTGGCCGTGTCGCTGACCGGCCTGGCCCGCGGCTACCGCGGCCTGCTGCTGGCCGCCGAGGGCAGCGGGCCGCGCCGCGTCGCCGACGCGATGCGCGCCCACCCCGAGTACGTGGCCGGCACCCGCCGGGCCGACACCTGGCTGATGCGGGCGGTGCCGGGCGCGCTGTCCAAGATGGGCGCCGAGGCCGTCCAGGTGGTCGCGCTGCCGGACGGCCGGGCGCTGGCCTTCAAGATCGAGGACGGCGCCGAGCGGGCCCGCGGCCCGGTGCTGGCGGCCGCGCTGCGCCGGCTCGGGGTGACCGGGGCGGACGGGACCGTCGAGCGGATCGGCGCGGCCCCGCTGCTCGGCGGCGGCGTGCCGGTCGGCGAGGTGCGGGCGGCGTTCTAGGCGGCCTCTCCGGAGGCGGGAGGCCGCCCGTCGGGGTGCGGGCGGACCCGGGTCGGTGCACGGTGGACCGGGGGCCGTCCGTACAGCTGAGGGAGTCCGCCATGACCGACCATGTGTACCGGGTGACCGAGATCGTCGGGTCCTCGGCCGAGAGCGTCGACGCCGCGATCCGCAACGGGGTGGAGCGGGCCTCCCGGACGCTGCGCAACCTCGACTGGTTCGAGGTCTCGCAGGTCCGGGGCCACCTGGAGGACGGCCGGATCAAGCACTACCAGGTGTGCATCAAGGTCGGCTTCCGGCTGGAGGACTGAGCGCCGGCGAAGCGCTCAGCGCTCCGGCAGCACCAGCGGCACCCCGGTGCGCGGGTGCGCCAGCACCTCGACGGGATGCCCGTACACCTCGCTGAGCATCGGCGCCCGCAGCACCTCGGCGACCGGCCCGTCCGCGACCGTCGCCCCGCCCGTCAGCAGGACCACCCGGTCCGCGTAGGCCGCCGCCAGGGACAGGTCGTGCAGCACCACGACCACCCCGTCCCCGGCCGCGGCCCGGGCCCGGGCGACCCGCAGCACCAGCTCCTGGTGGCGCAGGTCGAGGGCGGCGGTCGGCTCGTCCAGCAGGAGCAGCGGGGTGCGCTGGGCCAGCACCCGGGCCAGCGCCACCCGGGCCCGCTCGCCGCCGGACAGGGCGGTGAACGGGCGCCCGGCGAAGGCGGTGGACTCGGTGGCCGCCATCGCCTCGGCCACGGCCGCCGCGTCCTCGGCGGCCGCCGCGGTGCCCGCCCACGGCGCGCGGCCCATCCGGACCACCTCGTCGGCCGGGAACGGGAAGGACAGTGCGGCGGACTGCGGCAACAGGGCGCGGTGCAGGGCGAGTTCGGCGGCGCCGTAGTCGGCCGGCGGGCGGCCGCGCAGGGTGACCGACCCGCCGTCCGGCCGGACGTCGCCGGCCAGTACGGACAGCAGGGTGGACTTGCCGGCGCCGTTCGGCCCGAGCAGCGCGACCAGTTCGCCGGCCGCGACCCGGACGGCGGCGCCGTCCAGCAGCGGGCGCCCGCCGAGGCTCAGTCGGACGCCCTCGGCGGCGAGCAACTCGCTTCCGGGCTCCGGTCGTTCGGGGATCTCCCGGTGGCGTCGCAGTCTCACGCCCAGCCTCCCTGCCTGGTCCTGGTCCGGCGCAGCAGCCAGAAGAAGAACGGGCTGCCGATCAGTGCGGTGACCACCCCGAGCGGGATCTCGGCGGGCTCGGCGACGGTGCGGGAGGCGAGGTCGGCGGCCACCAGCACCAGCGCGCCGCCGAGTGCCGAGGCGGGCAGCAGGAAGCGGTGGCCGGGCCCGGCGAGCATCCGCAGCAGGTGCGGGACGACTAGGCCGACGAAGCCGACGATGCCGCTGACCGCCACGGCCGCCGCGGTGAGCAGGGCGACGACGGTGATCAGCGCCAGCCGCATCCGCTCGACGTCCACTCCGAGGTGGCGGGCCGGGCGCTCGCCGAGCGCCAGCAGGTCCAGCCTGCGGGCGTACAGCGGGGCGACGGCCAGGCCGGCCAGCGCGAACGGCAGGACGGCGAGCACCTTGCCCCAGGTGGCCTGGGAGAGCGAGCCGAGCTGCCAGAAGGTGACCTGGCTGATCGCGGCGGGGTCGGCGATGAACAGCAGGATGCCGATCAGCGCGCCGCAGAAGGCGTTCACGGCGACGCCGGTGAGGATCAGCGTGACCACCTCGGTGCGCCCGCCGGAGCGGGACATCGCGTACACCGCGACGACCGTCAGCAGGCCGCCGGCGAAGGCGAAGACGGGGGCCGTCCAACCGCCCAGGGTGTTCAGGCCGAGCACGATGCAGGCCACCGTGCCGACCGCGCTGCCGGAGGAGACCCCGATCACGGCGGGCTCGGCGAGCGGGTTGCCGAACACGCCCTGCATCAGTGCCCCGGCGCAGCCGAGCGAGCCGCCGACCAGCAGGGCGAGCACCACCCGGGGCAGCCGGACGTTCCACAGCACGGACTCGGGCACCCGGTCCAGGGCGTGGCCGCCGAGGCCGAGGCGGTGGGCGGTGGAGGCGAGGATGTCGCCGAGCGGGATGCGGTAGGCGCCGACGCCGGCCGCGAGGAGGGCGCAGAGGAGCAGGGTGGCGGCGAGTCCGGCGGTGAGCAGGGCGGTCCGGCCGGCGGTCGGTGCGGCGCTCTCCCCGGGGGCCTCGCGGGAGGTCTCCTCCCGTACGGCGGTGGTCACTTGGCGTCCGCCGGGTAGAGCTGGGCGGTGATCCCGCGCAGGACCTGCGGGGTGCGCGGGCCGTAGCTGAGCAGCTGGCCGTCCTCGATCGAGACGATCCGGCGGTCGAGCCCGGCCGGGGTCTGGGCGACGCCGGGCAGCTTGAGCAGGCCGTCCGTTCCGCCGACCGAGTCGAGCCCCTTGCTCATCACCAGGATCGCGTCGGGCGCGGCCTTGACCAGGGCCTCGCTGGTGAGCGGGACGAAGTCGTTGGTGAGGCCGGCCGCGGTGCCGGCGTCCTCGCCGCCGACCGCCTCGATCAGCGAGCCGGCGCCGGAGCCGGGGCCGCCGAGCAGGTAGACGGAGGCGCTGCCGCGCAGGTAGAGGAAGGCGACCCGGGGGTGCCGGCCGTCGGCCGGGACGGCGGCCATGGCCTGGTCGATCCGCTGCTCGGTGCGCTCCTTGAGCTGCCGTCCGGCGTCCGGGACGCCGAGTGCGGCGGCGACGGTGTCGATGCGCGGTCCGACGTCGGCCAGCCGCTTGGCGTCGTCCAGGACGATCAGCGGGACGCCGGCCGCCCGGATCTGCGCGATCGCCTCGGCCGGGCCGGTGGAGCGGTCGGCGAGGACGACGGTGGGGTGCAGTGAGAGCACGCCCTCGGCGGAGACGTCGTGGGCCTGGGTGATCACCGGCAGGGCGGCGGCCTGTTCGAAGGTGGTGGAGACGTCCCGGGCGACCACCTTGGGGCCGAGGCCGAGGCTGAACACCAGCTCGGCGAGGCTGCCGTTGAGCGGGATGACCCGTTCGGCGCTGGTGACGGTGACCTGGCGGCCGTCGGCGGAGGCGGTGGTGGCCGGGAGCCGGGGGACGGGCTCGCCGGGCAGCGGTTCGACGGCGTCGGGGGTGCGGGAGACGGCCGCCCCCGCTGCCCCGGCCGTTCCGCTCGCGGCGCCGCAGGCGGTGAGGGCGAGCAGCAGGCCGAGGGCGAGCAGCAGGAGGACGGGCCCGCGGGCCGCCCCGGATCGGATCGTAACGCTGCTCAACCTGGTTCCCTTCACCGGGAGTTGGTGCCTGTGGCGCCCCGCCGCCTGGGGAGGGGGCGGCGGGGCTCTTGACTCATATATTAGGTTAGCCTTACCTGGGTTCCGCAAGGGGGTGGTGCCCACCGGGCCCCCTTTGCGGCATCCCCCCATGCCTCCTGAGGAGTGATTCGCCGTGCCCCTGTCCAGCCGGCTCCGCCGTCTGGCCGCCGCCCTGGTGGCCTCCCTCGCCGCCCTGCTGGCCGTGGGCCTGTCGCCGGGGCCGGCGGCCGCCGCCGAGGGCAGGGTCTCCGGCGGACGGCTGGACTGGGGCATCAAGCAGTCCTTCCTGACCTACGTCACCGGGCCCATCGCCAAGGGGAGTTGGGGGCTGACCGGCGGCGCGGCCACGGTCGGCGGCAGCACCTTCCGGTTCCACTCGGCGAACGGCACGTACGATCCGGCGGCCGGCGCGCTGACCGCCGCCTTCTCCGGCGGCGTGCGGTTCACCGGGCACCAGGAGGGCGGCTCCGACGCGCTCGACCTGAGCATCGGCCGGCTCACCTTCAAGGCCGTCCAGGGCGGCGCGGCCGGGCTGTACGCCGACGTCAGCAGCAAGTCCAAGGAGACCGGGCAGGTCAGCAGCGCGAGCCAGGCCAAGCTGGCCGACCTCTCGCTGGCCGGCGTCGACCTGCGCGGCGCGGCCGGCACCCTGACGCTGAGCGGTGTCCCGGCGACCCTCACCGACGCCGGGGCGAAGGCCTTCGGCGGCTTCTACCAGGCCGGCACGGCCCTTGACCCGCTCAGCCTCTCGGTCAACCTGCCCGCCGCGCAGCCGACGCCGGCGGCCCCCGCCCCGACGTCCGGCGCGGCCGCCACGGCCGCGCCCGCGACCATACCGCCGGCGACCGCCCCGTCGCCGACCGAGCCGGCCGCCCCGCTGGCCACCGAGCCGGCCGCCCAGGCCCCGGCCCGTACCGGGTTCGCCAACGGCGCCCTCGACTGGGGCGTGCGCCGCACCTTCCGCGACTACGTCACCGGCGCGATCGCCCAAGGCCGTTGGGAGCTCGGCGGCGGCGCGGCCGACGGCGGCGCGTTCTTCCGCTGGACCCCGGCCAAGGGCGCGTACGACCCGGCGACCGGCGAGCTGACCGCCGCCTTCACCGGCACCGTCCGCTTCACCGGCATGCGCGCCGGCGACGGCTACGGCCTGGACCTCACCCTCGCCAACCCGGGCGTCAGCGTCTCCGGCGGCCAGGGCCGACTGCTCGCCGATGTCTCCGGCCGGACCCCGGACGGCGGCACCCGGCAGCTCCCCGGCGTCGAGCTGGCGACCTTCGACCCGGCCGGCCTCAAGGCCGAGGGCGGCCTGCTGACGGCCGTCGAACTGCCGCTCACGCTCGCCGAGGGCGGCGCCGAGGCCTTCGGCGGCCTGTACCCGGCGGGCACCGCGATGGACCCGCTGAGCTTCGCCGTCGCCCTCGACCCGGCCGCCGCGCTGCCCCCGCTGCCCGACCTCGGCAGCGCCCCGGCCACCCCGCCGGGCGCCGTCGCGAGCCCGCCCGCCTCCCCGGCCGCCGCGCCCGTCGCCGCGTCCTCCCCGGACGGCGTCCCGGTGCCGGCCGTGGTCGGCGGCGCGGTGCTGGTGGCGGCCCTCGCCACCACCGGCGGCCTGCTCGTCCGCCGCCGCCGGGCGGCCGCCGCGGCCGGGGCCCCCGCCACCGGGCCCGACGCCGACGACGCGGCCTGACCCCTCCGGGAGCGTCCCCCCGCTCCCTCCCCCCATCCGAACGGAGTACCCAGCATGTCCCGCAACCGCACCCGGCTGGCCGCCCTCGCGGCCGCCACCGCCGGCCTCGGCCTGACCGCCCTCGGCGCCCCCGCACTGGCCTTCGGCGCGGGCGGCCCGAGCAGCGTCACGTACGACACCGGAGCGCTGGACTGGGGCGTGAAGGCCAGCTTCCGCAGCTACATCGAGGGCCCGGCCTCCCAGGGCGGCGCGATCGAGCTGACCGGCGGCGCGACCCGCAACGCCGACGGCACCTTCCACTTCGGCCTGGCGAACGCGGCGTACGACCTCACCACGCACGCGCTCAGCTCCTCCTTCACCGGCGGCGTGCACTTCACCGCCCACCACGGCGCGCTGGACGTCGCGCTCAGCGACCTGCGGATCACCACCTCCGGCACCACCGGCACGCTGACCGCCGACACCGCCTCCAAGGAGTCGGTGGGCGCCGCCGACGTCACCCGCCGGGACGACGTGCCGCTGGTGACGTTCACCGTCGCACGGGACACCACCAACGGGACGCCCGCCGCGGCCAAGCTGACCGAGCAGGGCGCCCGGGCCTTCGCCGGCTTCTACCCGGCGGGGGCGGACATGGACCCGCTGTCGCTGCTGCTGAAGCAGAGCCCGGCCACGACCCCGCCGACCGTGCCGCCGACCGCGACGGCCACCGCCACGCCGTCCGCCACCTCCTCGCCGAGCACGGGCCCGACCGGCAGCCCCACCGGCAGCCCGAGCGCGAGCCCCACCGCCACGGCCACCGGCACGCCGACCGCAGCCCCGTCGTCCGGCACCCCCTCGGCCGGCTCCTCGCCGTCGGCCACCCAGGCGCCCGGCGCCACCGCCTCCCCGTCCGCGAGCGGGGGCCCCGGCACGGCCCCGGCCACCCTGCCGGTGGTGAACGGGACGCTGGACTGGAAGGTCAAGGAGAGCTTCCGCACGTACCTGGAGTCCCCGATGGCCGCCGGGAAGGTCGAGTTCGGCGGCGGCGCGGCCGACTACCGCTTCGGCGGCGCCACCGGCGCCTACAACACCACCGACCACTCCCTGAGCGCCGCCTTCAACGGCTCGGTCCGCTTCCTCGGCCACCCCGGCAAGGACGGCTGGGCGCTGGACACCACGCTCTCCAAGCTGGGCCTGACCATCGACCGGGACGGCGCCTTCCTGACCGCCGACGTCAACGGCAAGTCCCAGGACGGCGGTTCGACCTCGCTGAGCGGTGTCAGGATCGCCCGGCTGGACGTCCCGGCCGCCGCCCTGAAGCCGGTCGGCGGCGTGGTGACGCTCTCCGGCGTGCCGGCCACGCTCACCGCCGAGGGGGTGCCGGCCTTCTCCAACTACCCGGCCGGTACGGCCCTGGACCCGGTCAGCGCCACCCTCGCCTTCGACAAGGACGCCAAGCTGCCGCCGGCCGGCTCCTCCGGCAACGGCAACGGCAGTGCCGGCGGCGGTTCCGCGGCCGGCGGCGGCCAGGGCACCGGCAGCGGTACCTCCGGCGGGGCCTCGCTGACCACCGGCGGCCTGAGCGGTACGGGCGGCGGCTCGCTGGCCGCCACCGGCGCGGACACCCCGGTGGTCCCGCTGCTGGCCACCGCGGCCGGTCTGCTGCTGGTCGGCGGCAGCGCCACCGTCCTGGTGCGCAACCGCCGTGGCGCGGTCCAGGCCTGACGCCCGGACGGAGTGCCGAAACGGCCCCGGCGAGCAAGCGCTCGCCGGGGCCGTTTCCCGTGACCGGGGTAAGGAGGAACGTTTACGCACTCAGCGGGTAGCGCGTGTCCAGGTCGCGGAAGACCGCCCCGTTGAGCACGAAGGCCCGCTTGCACTCCTCGACCACCCGGCGCCGCTCGACCTCGTCCATCGCCTCCCCGGCCGCGTCCAGCTTCGCCCGGTACCCGCGCTTGAAGGCGGCCGGGTTGTCGACCTCCTCGAAGACGTAGAACCGCACGCCGTCGCCCTTGCGCTCGAAGCCCCAGGTCTTCTCCGCTATGCCCCGGATGATCTGACCGCCCGACAGGTCGCCCAGGTAGCGGGTGTAGTGGTGCGCGAGGTACCCGGCCGGCCACTCGGCGGCCAGCTCCTCCAGCCGGGCGACGTACGCGGCGGTGGCCGGCAGCGGGGCCAGGCCGTCCCGCCAGTCGGGCCCGCGCAGGTGCGCCAGGTCGCGCTCGATGGCGGCGGTGCGCAGCAGCGACCGGTCGATGAAGGGGCCCGCCAGCGGGTGCTCCGCGAGCTGCTCGGCCCGGTCCTCCAGGGCCCGGTAGACGTACCAGAGCTGGCCGGTGAGGTCGGCGTACGCCTCGATCCCGAGACCGCCGCCCAGCAGCCGGCTCATGAACGAGGACTGTTCGGCGGCCTCGTGCTCCTCGCTGCTGGCGGTGCGGAGCACGGTGGAGAACGGGGCGGGCGCGGGCGTGGGCATGCGGCCTCCAGGGTCCGGGATCGGCCGGTGGGAATCGGCTGAATATGTGGTTAGCCTAACCTAACTTCACGTCTTGCCGACAGGCTGTCGGCAAGACGTCCCGTCCCCGGACACGACAGAGGCCGGGGTCCGCGGACGAATCCGCGAACCCCGGCCCCGGGCTGTCCCGACCTGCCTCCGACCGTCCCCGGCCGAGTGGGATCGGAACGACGGCTCAGTGGCCGCCCTGCTCCGCCAGACGCTTGATCGAAGCGGTGACCTCGGCCTCGGCCTCGGCGCGGCCGACCCAGTTGGCGCCCTCGACGGACTTGCCCGGCTCCAGGTCCTTGTAGACCTCGAAGAAGTGCTGGATCTCCAGGCGGTCGAACTCCGACACGTGGTGGATGTCGCGCAGGTGCTCCCAGCGCGGGTCCGTCGCCGGGACGCAGAGCAGCTTGTCGTCGCCGCCGGCCTCGTCGGTCATCTGGAACATGCCGATGGCGCGGCACTTGATGAGGCAACCCGGGAAGGTCGGCTCGTCCAGGATGACCAGGGCGTCCAGCGGGTCGCCGTCCTCGCCGAGCGTGCCCTCGACGTAGCCGTAGTCGGCCGGGTAGCGGGTCGAGGTGAAGAGCATCCGGTCGAGCCGCAGACGGCCGGTCTCGTGGTCGACCTCGTACTTGTTACGAGAGCCCTTCGGGATTTCGATAAGGACGTCGAACTCCAACGGTTCCTCCAAGGTAGGGACTGACAGAATCCAAGTGTCTCCTACGGGAGCGGGTGCTCGGGAAAGGGGCCGGTCGGTGGGCACAGGGGGAGGGGCGGCGGGCCGCCGCGGGGGGACGGCCGCGGGGCTGTTCGGAGCGGCGCTCCTGGTCGTCGGTACGGTCCTGACCTCGGGTGGTGCGGTCGCGCAGCCGGCCCCGCCGCCGGGCGGGCACAGCGCCGGGCCGGGCGAGGGTGAGGACCACGACGGACCGAACGGCCACGGCGGGAGGAAGGGCGAGCACGGGAAGGGCGGCGCCGGTCCCCGGTCGAACGACGACCCGGGCGCCGCGCCCGCCCGTCGGGCCGCGCCGCCCGCCGCGCCCACGCCCGCGGCCTCCGTGCCCGGCGCCTCCGTGCCCGCCACCGGGGGTGGCGACGCGTCCGCTGCGCGCCCGGCCCCCGCGCCGGGCGCCGTCCTGGCCGCCGTCGAGGGCGGCCCGGGCGCCGCCGTCCCCACCGCGCAGGGCCTCCGGCAGGCGCTCGCCGCCGCGCTCGCCGACAAGAACCTCGGCGAGGTCACCTTCGCCGTCGCGGACGCCGGCACCGGCCAACTCCTGTACGGCTCCGGGGAGAACACCCCCGCCACCCCCGCCTCCACCACCAAGCTGGCCACCGCGGTCGCGGCCCTGTCCCTCATCCCGGGCGACACCCGGCTGCACACCCGGGTGGTCCAGGGCGCGGCCCCGGGCACCATCACCCTGGTCGGCGGCGGCGACCCGACGCTCACCGCGCTGCCCGCCGACCAGGTGCAGATCGGCGGTCAGCCGGCCGACGCCGACACCGCCCCCGCCTCACTGGACTCCCTCGCCCAGCAGACCGCCGACAGCCTCAAGAGCCTCGGCACCACGACGGTCCAGCTGGACTACGACCTGTCGATGTACGCGGGCGGCCCGCAGCACAGGAACCACGACGCCCAGAACATCGCCCTGGTGGTCCCGCTGATGGTGGACGAGGCCAAGGTGGACCCGAAGAGCCGGGAGGACGCGCCGGACCGGGTCGCCGACCCGGCGGCCGCGGCCGCCGAGGCCTTCGCCGCGCTGCTCCGGGCCCGCGGCATCACCGTGACGGGCAAGGCCGGCCCCGCCGCCGCGCCCGCGCCCGCCCCGACCGCCACCGGCACGGCGCCCCTCGGCGACGTCTTCTCGCCGACCGTCGCCCGGCTGGTCGAACGCCTGCTGACCACCTCCGACAACCAGCTCGCCGAGGCGATCGCCCGTCAGGTCGCCATCGCCGCCCACCAGCCCGCGAGCTTCGAGGGCGCCGCGGCCGCCGTCACCCAGGAGCTCACCCGGCTCGGCGTGCCGATGGGCACCGTGGTCCTCAACGACGGCAGCGGCCTGCACCCGGGCAACGCGATACCGCCCGCCGTCCTGGTCCGACTCCTCGCGCTGGCCGCCTCCGAGCAGCACCCCGCCCTGCGCCCGGTGCTCACCGGCCTCCCGGTCGCCGGCTTCACCGGCACCCTCAACAAGCGGTACGGCTCCGGGTCCGGCGCCGCCGACGCGGCCGGGCTGATCCGCGCCAAGACCGGCACCCTCAGCGGCGTCAACACCCTCGCGGGCACCGTCGTCGACGCCGACGGCCGCCTGCTCGCCTTCGCCGTCATGACCCGTACCGCCGCCCCCGCCGACACCGCTCGCGCCGCCATGGACCGCGTCGCCGCCCGCCTCACCACCTGCGGCTGCCACTGACCCGGCGCTGCCCTTCAACAACCACGCCGCCGCGAGGCGCGCACCGCTCCGCCGCCCACCGTCGGGCACGCCCCGGGACCCCGTCGGCTCCCGGTCGCGGCCGGGAGGTGCCCTCCCACCCCCGCCGCGAGGCGCGCGCACCCCGCCGCCGCGCACCGGTCCGCCGCCCACCGCCGGGCACGCCCCGGGGCCCGGCCGGCTCCCGGTCGCGGCCGGAGACCGGTGGGGCCGGGGCCCGTTGGGGAGAGGTGTTCGCGGCGGGTGGCTGCCGTTGGTGGTGGGGAGCACGTACGGTGAGGGCATGACGAGCGCGAGTGGCGGTGCTGACATGGTCGACTGGAACCTCGCGGTCGCAACCGCGACCAGGTTGGTGCGGCCGGGTCCGGAAGTGAGCCGGGAGGAAGCGGCGGCGGTGGTCGCCGAGCTGCGCCGGCACGCCCTGGAGGCGGAGGAGCACGTGCGGGCGTTCACCGGCATGCGTTCGTCCAGCCTGTCCCAGGCCGCGGCGACGCCGGTGCTGGTGGTGGACCGTCCGGGGTGGATCCGGGCCAACGTGGCGGGCTTCCGCACGGTCGTCCAGCCGCTGGTGGAGAAGCTCCAGGCGCGTCGGGCGAACAGCACGGCGGCCGGGGTGTTCGGCGCGGTGGGCGAGAAGGCGACCGGGATCGAGGTCGGGGCGCTGCTGGCGTTCCTGTCCACCAAGGTGCTGGGCCAGTACGAGACCTTCGCCCCGGCCGAGCCCCCGCTGGAGGCGCCGGACAGCCCGGCGGCGCTGTTCGACAAGCCGCGGCTGGGGCCGGAGGGCCCCGGGCCGGGCCGGCTGCTGCTGGTGGCGCCGAACATCGTGCACGTCGAGCGGGAGCTGGACGTCGACCCGTCCGACTTCCGGCTCTGGGTCTGCCTGCACGAGGAGACGCACCGGACGCAGTTCACCGCGGTGCCGTGGCTGCGCGACCACATCCAGTCCGAGGTGCAGTCCTTCCTCGCCGAGACGGACGTCGACCCGGGCGCCCTGCTGGAGCGGCTGCGGGACGCGGCGGGTTCGCTCGGCGGCCTGCCGGGTGGCGGCAGCCGGGAGGGCGCCTCCTCCGGGAACCTGCTGGAGATCGTCCAGTCGCCCGCGCAGCGCGAGATCCTCGGCCGGCTGACGGCCGTGATGTCGCTGCTGGAGGGCCACGCGGACGTGGTGATGGACGGCGTCGGGCCGGCCGTGGTGCCGACGGTCGCCGAGATCCGGGAGAAGTTCCAGCAGCGCCGGGACCGCGGCGCCAACCGGCTCGACCTGCTGCTGCGCCGGCTGCTCGGCATGGACGCGAAGCTGCGCCAGTACCAGGACGGCGCGGTGTTCGTGCGCGGGGTGGTGGAGCAGGTCGGCATGGAGGGGTTCAACCGGGTGTGGACCTCCCCGAACACCCTGCCCACCAAGGACGAGATCCACGACCCGGCCGCCTGGGTGGCCCGGGTGGCGCGCTGAGCGCGGTCGTGACGCGGGCGCGCCGTACGCCGGACGGCAAGCGGCGCGCGCCGGTCAAACCCGCTCGTACGAGTGGTCCAATCAGGCCGACGACGAGTGAAGAAGCGTTTCTTCATTCACCCGAACGTGGGACGGTCGACCTGCCGGGGGCGCGGGTGGCGTAGTGGGTGGCCACTATCTGCCACCATCTGTGAGCGCCCGGTAACCGGGTGCTCATGCGGGTGCGCGGTCCCCGCCGCGTCCGCCGCACGTCCTGTCCCCCCCTCCGTCGAGGAGTCGTCCGCCGTGGGTCCTCACCCCGCCGTCGCCGCGATACGCCTGGCCGTTCGCCGTACGCTCACCGACCTCGCCGCCGAGGCCGGTTCCACCTTCACCGCGCCCGTGCGCCGGCCCCGGGAGCGCCCGGCCGGGGCGCCGCTGGTGGGTGCCGCGGTCGGCACCACCCTGATCGGCAACGCCGCGCGCCACCCCTCCGGGCTGCCCCGGACCCCGGCCGCGCCCGGCTCGCCGCTGGTCCTGGTCGCGGTCAGCGGCGGCGCCGACTCGATGGCGCTGGCCATCGCCGCCGCCTTCGAAGCCCCCAAGATCGGCCTGCGGGTCGGCGCCGTCACCGTCGACCACGGCCTCCAGGCGGGATCCGCCGAGCGTGCCGCCCAGGTGGCCGACCGGCTGCGCAGCCTCGGCCTCGACCCGGTGGAGGCGGTCCCGGTCCGGGTCGGCCGCGCCGGGGGCCCGGAGGCCGCCGCCCGGGACGCCCGCTACGCCGCCCTGGACGCGGCCGCCGACCGCCACGGCGCGATCGCGGTGCTGCTCGGCCACACCCGGGACGACCAGGCCGAGACCGTGCTGCTGGGCCTGGCCCGCGGCTCCGGCTCCCGCTCGCTGGCCGGGATGCCCGCCCAGAAGGGCCGCTACCGCCGCCCGCTGCTGGAGCTGGACCGGGCGGCCACCCGGCAGGCCTGCGCCGCCCAGTCGATCCCGGTCTGGGACGACCCGCACAACTGTGATCCCGCCTACACCCGCTCCCGGGTCCGCCACGAGGTGCTGCCGGTCCTGGAGAAGCACCTGGGCGGCGGGGTGGTCGAGGCGCTGGCCCGCACCGCCCGGCTGTTCCGCGACGACGCCGACGCCCTCGACCAGTGGGCCGCACTGGCCGAACGCGACCTCCGTACGGGCGACGGCGCCCTGGACGCCGTGAAGCTGGCCGAACTGCCGCCCGCGGTGCGCCGCCGGGTGCTGCGCCGGGCCGCGCTGCGGGCGGGCTGTCCGGCCGGGGACCTGTTCGCCCGGCACCTGGAGACGATCGACCTGCTGGTCACCGGATGGCGCGGACAGGGCCCGCTGCACCTACCCGGGGGCGTCGAGGCCACCCGCAGGTGTGGCACGCTGGTCTTTCGGCGGCAGGGCGACTGACGGGCGAGGCATGCCCAGGGGGAGCCGACCGCCGGCCACACAGACCCCGAACGTTTGAGGACGTATCCCCGGTGGACCAGAACGACATGGGCGCTGACCTCGCGAAGGTGCTCATCAGCAAGGACGAGATCGACGCCAAGCTCCTGGAGCTGGCCGAGCGAATCGACCGGGACTACGCAGGCAAGGACCTGCTGATCGTCGGCGTCCTCAAGGGGGCTGTGATGGTCATGGCCGACCTGGCCCGGACCCTGCACTCGCAGGTCACCATGGACTGGATGGCCGTCTCCTCTTACGGGATGGGCACCAAGTCCTCCGGTGTGGTGCGGATCCTGAAGGACCTGGACACCGACATCGCCGGCCGTGACGTCCTGATCGTCGAGGACATCATCGACTCCGGTCTGACGCTGTCCTGGCTGCTCGGCAACCTGGGCTCGCGCGGTCCGGCCTCGCTGGAGGTCTGCGCGCTGCTCCGCAAGCCGGACGCCGCCAAGGTCGAGATCGACGTCAAGTACGTCGGCTTCGACATCCCCAACGAGTTCGTGGTCGGCTACGGCCTGGACTACGCGGAGAAGCTGCGCAACCTCCCCTTCATCGGGACCCTCGCCCCGCACGTCTACGGCGGCTGACGGCCCCGTTCGGGTTACGGGCGGGAACAGTAGGCCGTTCCCGCCCGTTGGACCCCCGGGGACAAAGAACCACAGCCGTCTCGCCGTGCTCCCGCCATGGGTGGGTCCGACTGCGGTACGGTCCAATAAACCGCTCTTCACATGAGCACCAATCGGATTGCGCCGCGGCCCAACAGCCCCCCGGCGCCGTTGAGTGGCAGGAGGGACGGGGCGGCAACGCCCCGCATGGATGGACGTCAAGCGATACTTCCGTGCGCCGATCATGTGGATCGTGCTGGCCGTCCTCGCCGTCATCGTGCTGATGCAGGTCGTTTCGGACTCCAACGGCTACAAGACGGTGGACACCGGTCAGGTCGTCGCGGCGATCGACGCGCACAACGTCAAGTCGGCGCAGATCACCACCGGTGACTCGAACACGATCAAGATCCAGCTCAAGGACGGCGCCACGCTGCCCAGTGCCGGAACGGGCAAGACCCCGTCCGGTACCAAGTTCCAGGCCTCTTACATCGGCGACCAGGGTGTCGCCATCGCCGACAAGCTCCAGGCCCAGGTCAACGACAAGGACGCGAGCACGCTCGCCGAGGGCTACACGATCAGCCCGGAGAAGCAGAGCACCTTCGTCAGCCTGCTGCTGTCGATGCTCCCGATCGTGATCATCGTCCTGGTCTTCCTGTTCCTGATGAACCAGATGCAGGGCGGCGGCTCCAGGGTCATGCAGTTCGGCAAGTCCAAGGCCAAGCTGCTCACCAAGGACACCCCGAAGACCACCTTCGCCGACGTCGCCGGCGCGGACGAGGCGGTCGAGGAGCTCCACGAGATCAAGGAGTTCCTCCAGGAGCCGGCCAAGTTCCAGGCCGTCGGCGCCAAGATCCCCAAGGGCGTGCTGCTCTACGGCCCGCCCGGCACCGGCAAGACCCTGCTGGCCCGCGCCGTCGCGGGCGAGGCCGGGGTGCCCTTCTACTCCATCTCCGGCTCGGACTTCGTCGAGATGTTCGTCGGTGTCGGCGCCAGCCGCGTCCGCGACCTCTTCGAGCAGGCCAAGGCGAACGCCCCGGCGATCGTCTTCGTCGACGAGATCGACGCCGTCGGCCGGCACCGCGGCGCGGGCCTCGGCGGCGGCCACGACGAGCGCGAGCAGACCCTCAACCAGCTGCTGGTCGAGATGGACGGCTTCGACGTCAAGGGCGGCGTGATCCTGATCGCCGCGACCAACCGCCCCGACATCCTGGACCCGGCGCTGCTGCGCCCAGGCCGCTTCGACCGCCAGATCGCGGTCGAGCGCCCCGACCTCCAGGGCCGGCTGGACATCCTCAAGGTGCACCAGAAGGGCAAGCCGATCGCGCCCGACGTCGACCTGTCGGCCGTCGCCAAGCGCACCCCCGGCTTCACCGGTGCCGACCTGTCGAACGTCCTCAACGAGGCGGCGCTGCTGACCGCCCGCTCGGACAAGAAGCTGATCGACAACGGCATCCTGGACGAGGCGATCGACCGCGTCGTGGCCGGTCCGCAGAAGCGCACGCGGATCATGTCCGACCGGGAGAAGAAGATCACCGCGTACCACGAGGGCGGCCACGCCCTGGTCGCGGCGGCCTGCCAGTACAGCGACCCGGTGCACAAGATCACCATCCTGTCCCGCGGCCGGGCCCTCGGCTACACCATGGTGCTGCCGGACGAGGACAAGTACTCCACCACCCGCAACGAGATGCTCGACCAGCTCGCCTACATGATGGGCGGGCGCGCGGCGGAGGAGCTGGTCTTCCACGACCCGACCACCGGTGCCTCGAACGACATCGAGAAGGCCACCGCGACGGCCCGGGCCATGGTCACCCAGTACGGCATGACCGAGCGCCTCGGCGCGATCAAGTTCGGCTCGGACAACTCGGAGCCGTTCCTCGGCCGCGAGATGGGCCACCAGCGCGACTACTCGGAAGAGGTCGCCGGGCTGGTCGACGAAGAGGTCAAGAAGCTCATCGACACGGCGCACAACGAGGCCTGGGAGATCCTGGTCGAGAACCGCGACGTGCTCGACAACCTGGTCCTGGAGCTCCTGGAGAAGGAGACCCTGAACAAGGAGCAGATCGCCGAGGTCTTCGCCCCGATCGTCAAGCGCCCGACCCGGCCGGCCTGGACGGGCTCCGCCCGCCGCACGCCGTCCACCCGGCCTCCGGTGCAGTCCCCGAAGGAGCTGGCGCTCACCAACGGCGCCGCCTCCGGCGAGGCCGCTCCGGTGGACGTCGTGAAGCTCCCGCCGCTGCCGGCCACCGAGCCGCCGACCGAGGGCTGACCCCCGCTCCGTAGGGAATGGATGCCGCGTCACCAGGGTTTGTACCCTGGAGGCGCGGCATCCGTGCTGTTCAGCCAGAGTCTTCCGATACATAAGCGAGGCCCGCATGATCGACCCGGTGACCTTCGACGGTCCGCCCGCCGTCGGTACCTTCGACCAGAAGCGGGCCGAGAACGCCATCCGCGAGCTGCTCCTCGCCGTCGGGGAGGACCCGGACCGCGAGGGCCTGCTGGAGACCCCGGCCCGGGTGGCGCGCGCCTACAAGGAGATATTCGCGGGCCTGTGGCAGGAGCCCGAGGACGTCCTCACCACCACCTTCGACCTCGGCCACGACGAGATGGTGCTGGTCAAGGACATCGAGCTGACCTCGGTCTGCGAGCACCACCTGGTGCCGTTCCGCGGCGTGGCCCACGTCGGGTACATCCCGTCCACCAGCGGCAAGATCACCGGGCTGTCCAAGCTCGCCCGGCTGGTCGACGTCTACGCCCGCCGGCCGCAGGTGCAGGAGCGGCTGACCAGCCAGGTCGCCGACGCGCTGATGCGGATCCTGGAGCCGCGCGGGGCGATCGTCGTGGTCGAGTGCGAGCACATGTGCATGTCGATGCGCGGCATCCGCAAGCCCGGCGCCAAGACCATCACCTCCTGCGTGCGCGGCCAGCTGCGCGACCCGGCCACCCGGGCCGAGGCGATGAGCCTCATCATCGGCCGGTAGGGCGCCGGCCGGGCCGACGGTTCAGGAACCGGGCACCTCGTGCTCCGCGTGCGGCGGAGCCGGGGTGCCCAGCGCGTTGCGGTGCTCGGGCATCCGCAGCGTGACCATCCGGCGCCAGCCGTAGGCGCGGTCGTACAGGTGGAGCGCGCGCACCCCGAGGGTGATCAGGGCGAGCTGCCAGCGCGGCCAGCGCAGGATCCGGGCCATCCGGGCGGTGACGGCGAGGCCGACGTCCCGGTAGGTGCGGACCTCGCCCCGGGCGCTGGTCTCCAGGGCGTGCCGGACGTACGGGCCGTGGCCCTCGGAGATCAGCCGCAGCAGCTCCTCGTGGCAGTAGGCGAGGTGGTCGTCCTCGTCGGCGGAGATCACCCGCATCGCCCGGCCGAGGGCCGGGTTGTCCGCGTACGCCCTGACCAGCTGCCGCATCTGCTCGGCGGCGCGCTGCTCGGTGACCCGGCTGTGCGCGAGGTAGGTGATGAGCTCGCGGTCGGTCAGCGGGACGTCGCTGTTCAGCCGTTCGTGCGAGAGGCCGATGCCCTGGCGCTCCAGCAGCATGCAGTAGTCGGTCTCGTCGGGCACGGGCACCTTGGGCAGGCCGCGCCGGTTCAGCAGCTGGGCGAAGATCCGGCCGTGCTTGCGCTCGTCGGCACCGTGCCGGGCGACCTTCGGGGCGAGGACCGGGTCCCGGGTGAGGGCGGCGATCCGCTCGTTCTCCCAGCCGCCCTGGTCCTCGCCGCCGGCCGCGATGCTGCAGAACAGCTGGTACGCCTGGTCGTTGCGGTAGATCTCGTCGAAGAGCGAGCGGGTGCTCAGCACAGTGCCTCCTGCGCGGGTCCGGGGGCGCCCGGCGGGGGCCGACGGGCGGTCGCGATACGTTCCCCCGGGCCGCCGGCCGGGCGGGCCGACCGGCGGGTAGTCACCCACGTGCGCTAGCCGAGGTGCGAGCCCAGCCATTCGAGGGTGGCCGGCAGCTCCCTGGTCCAGCTGTCGAAGTTGTGCCCGCCGTCGTCCAGGTAGAGCGAGTCGATCTTGAACTGGGGGTTGGCCGCCGCGGTCCTGGTGGCGAGGTCGACGAACTGGACGGTCTGCGGGTAGTCCCCCTCCGCGCGGGTGGAGACCGCCAGCACGTTGAGCGCCGGGACCGGCAGGTTCTGCAGCCGCCAGCCGAGGTCGTGCTGCTGGGCCAGCGCCTTGTCGCCGTTGAAGAGGTCGCCGCCGGTGTAGTTGTCCTGGCGCACGGTGAAGTCGCCGTGCAGGCTCGCCGCGCTGCCGTAGACGTTCGGGAAGCGCATCGCCAGGCGCAGCGCGCAGCTGCCGCCGGTGGAGTAGCCGAGGGTGCCCCAGGAGCCGGCCGTGCGGCCGACCCGGTAGGCGCTGAGGATGGCCTCGGGGACGTCCTTGACGAACCAGGTCTCGGTGCGCGGCCCGCCGGGGACGTCCACGCACTCGGTGTCCCGGGACGGGACGACCGCCGGGCGGGCCATCACCAGGACGGTCGGCGGCATCTTGCCGGAGCGCTGCAGCTCGATCGCGGTCTGGGCGAGGGGCAGCTCGTGCAGCAGGTTCAGGGTGGTGCCCGGGTAGCCGGCGATGGCCAGCAGGACGGGGAAGCGGACCAGGGTGAGCTTCGGGTCGAAGTACGCGGGCGGCAGGTAGACGAACATCTGGTCGGAGAAGCCCGTCTCCTTGCCGCTCACCCGGACCGACTCGATCCTGCCGACCTCCTCGGGCGGGCCCTTCGGCAGGTTGGTGATGGTCTCCAGGCCGCCCTCGGTGGTGGGCTGGACCAGCGCGTCGGGGACCGGGGTGCCGCCCCTGTGGTTCTCGTTGCCGGCCAGCGCGAGCTTGGCGCCGCCGGGGCTGAGCAGGTCGTCCCAGGAGGTGTAGAACCCGAAGGAGTTGTTCACCGACAGCGCGAGCACGGCCAGGACCGAGGCTTGAACGACCGTCAGTAACCCGATCCGGCCGAGCACCGGCAGCGGACGTTGCGGCGCCAGCCGCGGCCAGAGCCACAGGGTCGTGACGACCGCCGCGGCGCCGAGTGCGAGAAGCGAGTTCACCAGCGCGTCGCTGGTCAGTTCCATGCCGTCGGCCTTCCGGTGGGACACTGTCGGTGCAGGCTTCATCGTCTGGCGGTCCGTCAGGCCGGGCCACCGTGGCTAGGCTGTCCGGATGCCCGGGCGGGCTGGTAGGGCGGGGAGAGCCGGAGGCAACCGGCGCCCTAGAATGCGGCGTCCACCGTACGTAACGCGTCCCGGAGGGTCCCGTCGCGCCACGCTGCGGCGGGCCCCCGGCTCCCACCGCCGGCTCAACCCGCAGCGCGACCACGGCCCCGGTTTACCGACCGTTTCCGGGTCCTTGGTATGCGCATTGCCTGATGAAGGAATAGGCATGAAGGTCCATCACGCGTCCTCCCCCGGAGTGACCGGACACCGCACCGCAGCCTCTACGCTGAGCTTCCATGAGCGTTCCCGTGTCCGTTGAGCCGAGCCCCGAGCAGCCGCCGCGCCGTCGCCGCGGCCTGCAGACGCTGCGCAACCAGGCGTCCGCCGTCCCGAGGGCCTGGCTCCCCGGAGCGGTCGGCTACGCCTGTCTGCTGATCGGGCTCGTGGACATCGCCAGCGCGGTGTTCCCCAGGCTCCGGCACACGAAGGTGCACACCTTCGCGGGGCAGCTGCCGGGCGGCACCACCAGCCTGGCGGCGGTCGGCGCGCTGATGGTCGGCATCCTGCTGGTGCCGCTGGCGCACGCGCTGCGCCGGCGCAAGCGGCGGGCCTGGCGGGCGGTCTGCGTGCTGTTGCCGGTCAGCGCCGGGCTGCACATCGTGCGCTGGCACCAGATCGGCCCGGCGGTCGTCTCGCTGGTGGTCCTCGCCGTGATGCTGGTCCACCAGCGCGAGTTCTACGCCAAGGCCGACCCGCGCACCCGCTGGCGGGCGGTGGTCAACCTGGTCGTCATGGGCGTCCTCAGCGTGCTGCTCGGCCTGCTGATCGTGAGCACCCGGACCAAGTACGAGATCGGCCACCCGGGCCTGACCGAGCGCCTGCAGCACGTCGGGTACGGACTGTTCGGCTTCGAGGGCCCGATCCGGTACAACAACGTCCGGATGTCCGACCTGGTCGCCTACCTGCTCGGCGGGCTCGGCCTGCTGACCGCCTTCACCACCGCGTACCTGGCGCTGCGCCCGGGCAAGCCGAAGCCCGAGCTGACGGCGGAGGACGAGGAGAAGGTCCGCGAGCTGCTCAAGCGGCACGGCGAGCGCGACTCGCTCGGCTACTTCGCGCTGCGCCGCGACAAGAGCGTGCTGTTCTCGCCCACCGGCAAGGCCGCGATCTCCTACCGGGTGGTCTCCGGCGTGATGCTGGCCTCCGGCGACCCGGTCGGCGACGTCGAGGCCTGGCCGGGCGCGATCAAGGTGTTCATGGCCGAGGCCCGCGAGCACGCCTGGGTGCCGGCCGTGATGGGGTGCAGTGAGGTCGGCGGCGAGGTCTGGACCCGTGAGGCGGGCCTGGACGCGCTGGAGCTGGGCGACGAGGCGATCGTGGACACCGCGTCCTTCTCGCTCTCCGGCCGGGCCATGCGCAACGTGCGCCAGATGGTCAAGCGGATCGAGCGCAACGGCTACTCCTGCCAGGTGCGCCGGGTCTCCGAGCTCACCGTGGAGGAGAAGTACCGGATCGCCGACGCCGCCGCCCGCTGGCGCGGCACCGACACCGAGCGCGGCTTCTCGATGGCCCTCGGCCGCTTCGGCGACCCGCTGGACGACGACTGCGTGGTGGTCACCGCCCACAAGGCCCCAGAGGAGGGCGAGGAGGGCGACGACCTGAAGGCCGTGCTGCACTTCGTGCCCTGGGGGCCGGACGGCATCTCGCTGGAGCTGATGCGCCGCGACCGCGCCGCCGACCCGGGCCTGAACGAGCTGCTGATCGTCGCCGCGCTGCAGGCGGTGCCCGCGATGGGCGTGCGCCGGGTGTCGCTCAACTTCGCGATGTTCCGCTCGGCGCTGGCCCGCGGGGAGCGGATCGGCGCCGGCCCGGTGCTGCGCGCCTGGCGGGGGCTGCTGGTGTTCCTGTCGCGCTGGTTCCAGATCGAGTCGCTGTACAAGTTCAACGCCAAGTTCCAGCCCGAGTGGGAGCCGCGCTTCCTGGTCTTCCCGAGCACCCGGGACCTGCCCCGGATCGGCTTCGCCGCGATGCAGGCGGAGGCCTTCATCACGCTCGGGATGCCGCGTCTCGGCCGTCGGCGCCAGCGCGAGGGGCTGATGCCGGTCCCGTCGACCCGTGAGGTCACCGAGGCCGCCTGAGGCCCGTCGCGGGCCTTCGGGGCCGCGACGGCACGGAACGGGGCCCCCGCCGAGAATCCTCGGCGGGGGCCCCGTTCGATAATGGGAAGCATGAACGATTCGCCCTCCTTCTCCCTGCCGGCCGGTCTGCCGCGACTGGAGCGCTGCGCCGTGATGGGCGTGGTCAACGTCACGCCCGACTCCTTCTCGGACGGCGGGATGTGGCACGACCCCGCCAAGGCGATCGCGCACGGCCTCGCGCTGCGGGCCCGCGGCGCCGACCTGGTGGACGTCGGCGGCGAGTCCACCCGGCCGGGCTCGCAGCGGGTCCCCGAGGAGGAGGAGCTGCGCCGGGTGATCCCGGTGGTGCGCGAGCTCGCCGACGCCGGGGTGGTGGTCTCGGTGGACACCATGCGCGCCTCGGTCGCCGAGCGGGCCGTCGAGGCCGGCGCCGCGATCGTCAACGACGTCTCCGGGGGGCTCGCCGACCCGGCGATGGCCCGGGTGGTCGCCGAGACCGGCGCGCCCTTCGTGGTGATGCACTGGCGCGGGCAGTCCGCCGACATGGACCGGATGGCCGTCTACGACGACGTCGTGCGGGACGTGGTCGCCGAGCTGACCGACCGGGTGGACGCGCTGCTGGCGGCCGGGGTCAAGGAGGACCAGCTGATCCTCGACCCGGGGCTCGGCTTCGCCAAGACCTCCGAGCACAACTGGGCGCTGCTCGGCCGGCTGGACGCGCTCACCGCGCTCGGCCGTCCCGTGCTCGTGGCGGCTTCGCGCAAGCGGTTCCTGGGTACGCTGCTCGCCGACCCGGCAACCGGGGAACTGCGCCCGGCCCGGGAGCGCGACGACGCGACGGCCGCGGTGTCGGTGCTGTCCGCACGGGCGGGAGCCTGGGCGGTGCGGGTGCACGACGTGTCCGGCACGGCGGATGCCGTCCGGGTGGTCGCGGCCTGGCAGCACGCGGCGCGGTTGGGGTGAGGGAGGGTCTGTGACAGGTGACGGCAGGTTGAGCGGCGGTACGGCCGGGCGGGCCCGCGAGGCGGACCTGGAGGCCGTTCTGGCGGCGAACCAGGGGCTCTACGAGGCGCTGGAACGGGGGGACCTGGAAGCGGTCGAGGACGCCTGGCTGGGCGCCGCGGACGCCGACGACAAGGGTGGCGTGGTGTGCGTGCACCCGGGCTGGCCGGTGCTCCGCGGCCGGGCCCAGGTGACCCGTTCGTACATGCTGATCATGATGAACACGGAGTACATCCAGTTCTTCCTGACCGATGTCGAGGCCGAGGTGCACGGTGATGTGGCCCTTGTCACGTGCACCGAGAACATCCTGTCCGGCGGAGAGTCGGAGGAGGAGGGGGAACTCGGGCCGCTGGTCGGCGGAAAGGTCGTGTCGACGAATCTGTTCCGTCGTACCCCGGCCGGGTGGAAGCTCTGGTCGCATCACGGTTCACCCGTTCTGACCAGCGGGGACGACGACGAGGAGAGCTGATTCCGGCACTTGCGGAAATGCGGTGCCGGGAAGTCGCCGGGAATTTCCGAGTGGTCACCGAACGTTCACGTCAATCGCCATATCGGTGCGCGTGGCGTCGGTTCGTGCCGGGTAGGACGGTCAGGCGTTGTCCGTGCTCGCGGGTAGATTCGAAACGGAGTGGCGGGCGTGCCGCCCGCCTTCGCCCTGCCCGTCCATGCCTTTCTCCGGGCGGGGCCCGTCCGACTGGGAGCAGTGATTCGTTTGCTGGACCGCGTCACCCTGCGGGGGCTGCGAGCCCGGGGCCACCACGGCGTCTTCGAGCGCGAGCGCGTCGAGGGGCAGACCTTCGTGGTCGACCTCGTGCTCCACCTGGACACCCGCCCCGCCGCGGCCGGAGACGACCTCACCCGCACCGCGCACTACGGGCTGGTGGCGGAGGAGGTCACCGCGATCATCGCCGGGGAGCCGGTCGACCTGATCGAGACGCTGGCCCAGCGGATCGCCGACCAGTGCCTCAAGCACGAAGCGGTCGAGGAGGTCGAGGTCACCGTGCACAAGCCGGACGCCCCGATCACCGTGCCGTTCGACGACGTGACCGTGACCATCCACCGGGGCCGCGCATGACCCCCACCGCGCGCCCCGGTATCCGATGTAGAGGACGTTTTCCGATGAGCGAGCGAAGCGAGCGGATGATCAAGAGGTGCGCATGGGTGAGTGCCCCTGCTGAGCGAAGCGAGGCGGGCGCATGAGCACCAGTGACCCGACCGCCACGCCGAACGCGTTCGACCTGGAGAGCCGGGTGGACTCCGCCGACACCACGCTGCACAGCCAGCGCTGCGCGGTGATCGCGCTCGGCAGCAACCTGGGCAACCGGCTGGACACCCTCCAGGGGGCCGTCGACGCGCTCGCCGACACCCCGGGGCTGAAGATCAAGGCCGTCTCCGCGGTGTACGAGACCGAGGCCGTCGGCGGGCCCGAGGAGCAGCCGAACTACTACAACGCGGTCGTGGTGCTGCGCACCTCGCTGCCCCCGCGGGACCTGCTGGAGCGCGGCAACGCCATCGAGGACGCCTTCGGGCGGGTGCGGACCGTCCACTGGGGCCCGCGCACCCTGGACGTCGACATCCTGGCCTACGAGGGCGTGCTGAGCGACGACCCGCAGCTGCTGCTGCCGCACCCGCGCTCGCACGAGCGCGCCTTCGTGCTCGCCCCCTGGCTGGACGCCCAGCCGGAGGCCGAGGTGCCCGGGCACGGGCGGGTGGACGCGCTGCTGACCGCGCTGGGCGGTCCGGACGCGCAGGGCGTGAAGCGCCGCGAGGACATCGGGCTGACGCTGCCCGAGTAGGTCCGGAGGCCGGTGACCGGGGCCGTTGCCCGGGGAACTCGGCCGGGGGCCCGGCCGTACGAGTAGGTGTCCGCCGTTCACGCGGGTGCCCGCCCGGCCGGGCCCGGTACGGTGGCCTGGCGTCGCCGCGCCACCGGGCGGGCGGCCGGTTCGGGTACCCGGGAAGGACCTCCTCCGAGTGAAGCTGCTTCGCCTCCGCCTCCTGATCGGCATCACCGCCGCCACGACGGCGCTGTCCTGGGCCGGCTCCAAGCTGTGGGCCTCCGTGGACACGCTGCCTGCGGTGCCGGCCGCGGCGCCGGTGGTGCTGGCGGCGGTCGCGGTGGTCCTGCTGGCGACCGCGCTGTCGCTGCGGGCCCGGCTGAAGGCGGTGCGCGAGCGGCAGCCCGGGGCGAAGGGGGTCGACCCGCTGCTGGCGGCCCGGGCGGTGGTGCTGGGGCAGGCCAGCGCGCTGGTCTCCTCGGTGGTCACCGGGATCTACGCGGGGGCCGGGATCTACCTGCTGGGCGAGCTGGACGTGTCGGCCCGCAAGGACCAGGCCGTGACGGCCGGGCTCGCGGTGCTGGCGGGGGCCGCAGTGATCGCGGCGGCGCTCTGGATCCAGCACGTGTGCAAGCTGCCGGAGAACCACGACGACCCGGGTGGTCCGGCGGCGTCGCACCGCTGAGACGCGGCCGGGGCAGCGCCGGGGCGCCGCCCGGGCGTCACGGTGGCCTCGACGGCCCCGCCGGCACCGTCCGCCTCGTCGGCACCGCTGAGCAGGGCTTTCTTCGTGATCTTGCGTGAGAATCCGGGCACGTGCGGTAAAAACCGCACCCTGTCAAGGGCGGAAGGGGACCCTGGGCTGACAGGCCCCCAATTCGCACGCTAGTTTCTTGGACATGTCTCGCGGACGCCACCGTCATTCCTCCGTCCTCGGCCGGGTCTTTCCCCCCACCGCCGCCGGCGTGCTGCTGGTCGCCGCACTGGCCGCTCTGCTTTTCAGTCAGGACACCGTCCTGGTGCGCTCGGTGGGCGTCGCGGCGGTGATCGCGACGCTCGGCTTCGCGTTGCTGCTGCGCCAGCGGGACAAGGCGGCCCGGGCGGCCGCCGAGACGTCCGCGGCCCAGCGGCTGCGCGCCGAGGAGCGGTTCGAGGAGCAGCTGGCCGAGGCCGAGTACGCGGCGGAGGTCGCCGAGGAGCGGGCCACCCGGTTCGGGCGGCGGCTGACGGCGGAGAAGTCGCGGCTGGCGAAGGCCGAGACCGAGATCGCCCGGCTGCTGCGCGAGCGGGCCGTGGCGGTGGCCGAGCAGGCGCTCAAGGAGGCCGAGGCGGCCCAGCAGGCGCTCGCCGCGAGCCGTCCGAAGCACCCGGCCAGCCCGGCCGCCTACGTGCGGGCGGCGTCCGTGCTGCGGCTGCTGGAGCGCCGCGCGGCGGAGCAGGAGGCCCGGCGGGCGCGTACGGCGGGCGCGGAGGTGGCCCTGCGGAAGCCCGCGAAGGAGTCGCCGGTCGCGCCGGCCGCGTCGATGGCCGTGCCGGCCCCGGTGGCGCCCTCGGTGCCGACCCCGGGGCGGGCTCCGGCGGCCCCGGCGCCGGTGCGGCCCGAGCCGGTGCGTCCGGCGCTGACCGCGACGGTCGGTCAGCTCGGCGGCGCGTCGGCCGGGCCGGCCGCGGCGCCCGCGCCGGTGGAGCGGCAGCGGCCGCGTCCGGCGCAGTCCGGTCCGGCCCGCGGGCAGGGCTTCAGCTTCTTCGGCCGCGGTGCGGCTGCCCCGGCGCGCCCGGCGGCCCCGGCACCGGCGGTGGGCAGCGTCGCCGAACTGGGGGAGCGCGCCGACCTGGCGGACGTGGTGGGCGACGAGGCGGTGGCCGAGAAGGCCGTGGCCGAGGCCCGGGCGGCGGAGTCGGCCGAGCGGCCGGAGCAGGGCGGGCCGACCGTGGTGGACCTGACGCCGGAGGACGAGACCGAGCTGATCCAGCTGCCGGAGCTGCGCGCCTCGCGCTGAGGCCCGCCGGGCCCGGAAACGGAGAAACCGCGGCGCGGGGAGTCGGACGGACCGACTTCCCGCGCCGCGGCGTTGTCCGCGGGTGCGTCAGAGCTGGACGCCGAAGTCCTGGGCGATGCCGGCCAGGCCGGAGGCGTAGCCCTGGCCGACGGCGCGGAACTTCCACTCCCCGTTGTTGCGGTAGAGCTCGCCGAAGATCATCGCGGTCTCGGTGGCGGCGTCCTCGGAGAGGTCGTAGCGGGCGATCTCGGCGCCGCCGGCCGCGTTCACCACGCGGATGTAGGCGTTGCGGACCTGGCCGAAGTTCTGGCCGCGGGCGGTGCCGTCGTAGATGGTGACCGGGAAGGTGATCTTGGCGGCCTCGACCGGCAGGCCGGCCAGGTTGATGTTGATCGACTCGTCGTCGCCCGCGCCCTCGCCGGTGCGGTTGTCACCGGTGTGCACGACGGTGTTGTCCGGCGTGCTGGTGTTGTTGAAGAAGACGAAGTGGCCGTTGGACAGCACCTTGCCGTCCGCGTTCAGGACGATCGCGCTGGCGTCGAGGTCGAACTCGGCGCCGGTCGTGGTGCGGACGTCCCAACCCAGGCCGACGGTGACCGCGGACAGGCCGGGGGCCTCCTTGGTCAGCGAGACGTTGCCACCCTTGGAGAGGCTCACTGGCATGACGATTGCAGTCCCTTCGTTCGCTTCGTTCGCTATTTCCCGGGACAACGCAATACCGCGGTGGCTTGGTTCCGCAGGGGCCGTGAATTCTTCGTGGGCGCCCAACGGAGGGCAAAGACCGGGCAAAGGACGTGTCAGATGCGCCGGAACCGGCCCTGCAGCGTCCAGATGTTCGGGTTGTCGGCCAGGTCGGGGTGCATGTCGAAGAGGTCCGCCAGGGTGTCCTGGAGGAAGTCCCGGGCCTCGCGCCGCAGCTCGCCGTGGCGGACCACCACCGGCGGCTCGTCCGGCAGCCAGGTGGCGGTGACCTCGACCCAGTTGAAGCGGCGGGCGAAGCGCAGCAGCTCGGTGTTCTGGGTGAAGTCGAGGTCGGCGGTCTGCACCCGGGCGGCCCGGACGCCGTCCGGGTCGCGGTCCAGGAGTTCGGCGACGTCGCACAGCGCCCAGGCGAAGTCGAGCACGGGCACCCAGCCCCAGGCGGTGGACAGTTCCGAGCCCTCGCCGTCCAGGTACACGTCGCCGCAGAACAGGTCGTACCGCAGGGCGTGTACGGACGCGGTGCGGTAGTCCGTCTGCGGGGGGTCGGGGAAGCGGTTGGAGAGGGAGTAGCCGAGCTCGATCACGTACGCCATTGTCGGGGCTCGGGGCGCCCGGGGGTAACCGGGTGCGGAAGCGGGGGGCGTACCGATATCCGGGTGACCGGGCGGGCCGGGCGCGGGATGATGGGCGCATGTCCGAGCCCATCCGCGTACGGGGGTCGGTGGTCGTCCCCGACGCCGAGCTCGTCTGGCGCTTCTCGCGTTCCTCCGGCCCCGGCGGCCAGCACGTCAACACCTCCGACTCCAAGGCCGAGTTGCGCTTCGACCTGGCCTCGACCAGGGCGCTGCCCGAGGTGTGGCGCGAGCGGGCGCTGGAGCGGCTGGCCGGCCGGCTGGTGGACGGCCGGGTGCTGGTGGTCCAGGCCTCGGAGTTCCGCTCGCAGTGGCGCAACCGGGAGGCGGCCGCGGCCCGGCTGTCGGCGCTGCTGACCGAGGCGTGCGCGCCGCCGCCGAAGGCCCGGCGGGCGACCAGGCCGAGCCGGGGGATGGTCCAGCGGCGGCTGGAGAACAAGAAGCACCGCTCCGAGCTGAAGCGGGGCCGCCGGGCGCCGCGGGGCGGTGAGTAGCCGGCGCGGCCTCAGCCGAGGGTGCGGTAGCCGCCGCGGAAGTAGAGCAGCGGGCGGCCGCCGGGGTCGGGCACCGTGGCCTCCAGGACGCGGCCGAGCAGCAGGGTGTGGTCGCCGGCGGGTATCCGCTGCTCGGTGCGGCACTCGACGGTGGCCAGCGCGCCGTCGACCAGCGGGGCGCCGGTGCGCGGGCCGCGGTGGTGCGGGGTGTCCGCGAACAGCAGCCGGTCGCTGAGCCGGCCCTTCATGGCGAACCGGGAGCCGAGCGTCTTCTGTCCCTCGGTCAGCACCGAGACCGCCCAGGTGTCCACCCGGGAGAGCACCTCGTCCATCCGGGAGTCCTCGCGGACCGAGATCAGCACCAGCGGCGGCTCCAGCGACACCGAGAGGAAGGACGTGGCGGTCATGCCGACGTCCTCGCCGTCCTCCGGGTCGTGGACGGTCACCAGGCTCACGCCGGCGGCGAGCTGGGAGAGGGCAGCCCGGAACTCGTCGGGCGTGGCGTGGGGGGCAGCTTCGGGCTGCGGCGACGGGTACACGTACCGCACGGTAGTCGTCACCCGGGAGGAACGGCATCGGGCCTTGGTCGTAGGACCGGCGGTCCGGCCGAAGGGTTACGCCCGGTGGCCGAACTCACCCTCAGGAGTGAAGCGACCGGACTGGCGGGCGCAGTCGGCTTCAGTCGGCGGCCAATGCGGTCGACCACCAGAAAAGTTCCGATGGCGCTGTATGTCCCACTACGGGACAGATGAACTGATTAAGGGCGCATTAGTCTCGTGTGATTTAAGTCACAAGTGATGGCCTATTGCTGACCGAGCGTGCCGAGCGCTGTGCTCCCTGTGATTCAGTTCTTCTGGCAATCGGACGATAACCAATCAAGAACTATCCGAAGCAGCCGGGGAGCCCCCGCATGGAAGCCGAGTCGGAGCCGTACGTCCGTCTCGCGACCCTCCGCACCTTGCACCGGGTCGTGGCGGACCTCAACGCTGCCCGCAGCCTCGCTGGCACGCTCCAGGCCGTGGTCGAGGGCGCGGTGCACGGGCTCGGCTTCGACGCCGCCGCGGTCAGCCTCGTCCGGCCCGACGGCGACCTCGTGGTGGCGGCCGTCTGGGAGCTGGAGGAGAGCCCGATGGGCGGCCCCTCCGTCCTGCTCGGCCAGGTCGGCTCCCGGGAGTCCTGGGACCGGCTGCTCGGCGTCAGCGACCACTGGGGAACCCTGCGCTTCCTGCCGTACGACCGCGGCTGGGCCGTCGCCAGCGACATCCCGCGCTGGATCGGGGACGGCCCGCTGCCGGTGTACGCCAACGACTGGCACCCCGCCGACGGGCTGCTCGCCCCGATGTACAGCGCCGGCGGCGACCTCCTCGGCGTCCTCTCGGTGGACCGCCCGCGCAGCGGCAAGCGGCCCGGCGCCTGGACCCGCGAGGCGCTGGAGATGTTCTCGCTGCAGGCCTCCATCGCGATCGGCAACGCCCGGCTGCGGGCCGAGATGCAGCGCGCGCTGGCCCGCCTGGAGAAGGAGCAGCAGGCGCTGCGGGCCAGCGAGGAGAGCTTCCGCCAGGCCTTCGAGTACGCGCCCAGCGGGATGGCGATCACCGAGCTGCACGGCGTCGGGCGCGGCCAGCTGACCAGGGTGAACGACGCGCTCTGCCGACTGCTCGGCCGGCCCCGGGCGGTGCTGCGCCAGCAGAGCTTCGCCGACCTCGTGCACCCCGAGGACCGGGCGCTGCTGGAGCGCACCAGCGCCGAGAGCGGCCGCGCGGAGCTGCGGCTGTCCCGGCGGGACGGCGGCTACCAGTGGGTCTGCCTGCGCAACTCGATCGTCGCGGACGCGGCCGAGGGGCCGAGCTTCCTGCTCACCCACGTCGAGGACATCGAGGACCGCAAGCGGCACGAGTTCCAGCTCGCCCACCGGGCCAGCCATGACGCCCTGACCGGGCTGCCGAACGGCGCCGAGCTCAAGGCCCGGCTGGCCCGCCGGCTCTGCGCCCAGCCGCAGCCGGTCGGCGCCACCGGCGGGCAGGTCGAGGTGGCCTACCCGCAGCCGTACGGCTACCCGGTCGACTCCTACAGCGCGCACGCGGCGCACGACGGGCTGGAGGGCGCGGACCGGTACGCCGGGCCGGCGCACGGCTACGGCCTGCCCGAGGGGCTGCCGGGCGGGCTCGGCCCGGGCTTCGGGGAGCACGTGCACGCGGTGGTCCCGGCCGAGTACGGGCCGGGCGGCGAGGCCTGGTCGGCTCCGTTCCGCTCGGGCGCGGCGGCGGCGGTGGACAAGGGGCTCGCGGTGCTCTTCTGCGACCTGGACGGCTTCAAGTCGATCAACGACCGGTTCGGCCACAACGCGGGCGACGCGGTGCTGGTCGAGGTCGCCCGGCGGCTGAGCCAGGCCGTCCGGGACGGCGACACGGTGGCCCGGCTCGGCGGCGACGAGTTCGTGGTGCTGGCGGACGGGATCGGCCGCGAGGAGGCCAAGGACCTCGCCCACCGGCTGCGGGGCGCGATCATCCCGCCGATGCGGATCGACGGACGGGCGATGCGGGTGGGGGTGAGCCTCGGCGTCGGCTGGGCCGGCTGCGGGATGAGCATCGAGGAGGTGCTGCAGACCGCGGACGAGCGGATGTACGACGAGAAGCGGGCCCGGGGCGGGGCGGTGCGCGGGGCGCGCGGCGAGCGCTCGCACCGGCGCGCGGGCTGAGCCGGCGGACGGCCCCCGCGGGCCCGGGCCGGCCCTGGTCGGTCCCGGTTACCCGTGAGTTGTCAAGGGTTCTTTTCCTGCCGTCACATACGGCAGGTAGGGTTCCCGGTACGACAGCGTCCATGATCTGCGCCGCCCGCAGCAGGCGGCGCACCGGATGGGGGAGCAGACCACCGTGACGACCGCCGGCAGCAACGGAGTGCCCGAGGGCCAGGGGGGCGGTGCCCCGCAGGACGACGACCCGTTCGGCTACCTCTACCGCCCGGCCGACGGTTCCACCGGGCAGCCGGCCGAGCCGCAGCAGGGGGTCCCGCGCACGCCGTACAGTCGCCCGATGGAGGTCGGGCGCGCCCAGTACGGCTACCCGCCGCGGGCGCAGCAGCAACAGCAGCAGCCGTACGGCCAGCAGGGCATGCCGCCGCAGTACCCGGGCGGCCAGCCGCAGGCCCCGTACGGTCAGCCCGGCCCGCCGCAGCAGCCCGAGTACGGTGCGGCGCCCACCCAGCAGACCCGCTACGCCGAGCACTCCCGGCCGCAGCCGGGCGAGGAGCCGCGCAGCAGCGGCCGGAGCAAGGGCGCGGTGATCGGCGCGGTGGCCGTGGTCGCGGCGATAGCGATCGGGGCGGGCATAGCCCTCTCCACCGGGGACCCGGACGACAACAAGACCGGCAAGGGCGGCACCGCCACCACCGCCCCGCCGGCCCCCACCACCCCGGGGCCGACCGCCACGACCGCCAGCGGCTCCCCCTCGGCGAGCGCCACCCCGGTCTCCGGACCGACGACCGTGGACGCCGGCCAGCTCCAGGGGCAGAACGCGCCCTCCGGCAACACCGTCAAGGGCGCCAAGTCGGCCGACGGCAGCTACCTGACGCTCCAGCCGGGCGGCTCGGTGACCTGGACCGGCGAGATCGCCACCGCCGGGTCGTACAAGCTGACCGTGCACTACAACTACTCGGGCGCGGAGTTCAAGGGCTCGGCCTCGGTGAACGGCAAGGACTGGCCGAGCGGGGTGACGTACAGGATCTACGGGCCGCAGCCCAAGGACCAGACCTCCGCCTGGTACAGCACCTGGATACTGCCGCAGTTCCAGGCCGGGCCGAACACGGTGACCCTCACGGTGCCCTCCGGCGCGGTCCTGGTCGACCAGATCACCATCGAGCCGGGCGGCTGAGCCCGCCCCTCCTCCGGACACACCACGGCCGCCCGTCCCCGCGTGGGGGAGGGCGGCCGTCGGCGTCGCTCAGGCGGGCTCGACGGTGGAGAACCTCTCGCCGCCGACGATCCACCGGCCGCGGCGCATCACCGCGACCAGGTCGTAGCCCTCCGAGTCGACCACGACCAGGTCGGCGAGCTTGCCGGTCTCCAGCGAGCCGATCGAGTCGCCCAGGCCGAGCAGCCGGGCCGGGGTGGCGGACAGCGACTCGACGGCCTGGTTCAGGCTCAGCCCGTTGACGGTGACCGAGCGCTTGAACGCCACGTCCAGGGTGAGGGTCGAGCCGGCGATCGCACCGCCCTCGACCAGCCGGGCCACGCCGTCCTTGACCTGGACCTGGAGCGGGCCGAGCGG
>NZ_LIPD01000028.1:0-61982 GCF_001905545.1 Streptomyces sp. CB02056
GGTGGTGGATTGCGTGACGCCCGGGAGGTTGCAGAAGACCTGTGTGGAGGCGCCTGCCGCGAGGTCGAACGTCCCCGCGGCCGTCACGCACGAGGGCGTCACTGAGTCGGCGAGGGTGATGCCGGTGATGTTGACGGGCCCGTTGTTGGTCACCGTGATGCGCCAGTACGCGGTGCCGTTAGGCGCGACCGTGGTGGTCTTCGCCCACGGGCCTGCGCCTCCGGTGCCGCAGTCGGCGGCGTTGGTGGAGGTGCAGACCTCCTTGTTGATGGCCAGGGACGGGACGTCGACGCTCGCCTCGGAGGGCGGTGTGGTGATGGGTGTTCCGCCAGGGCCGGGGAAGGAAGCGGTGACGGTGTTGGTGGTGGATTGGGTGACGCCCGGGAGGTTGCAGAAGACCTGTGTGGAGGCGCCTGCGGCGAGGTCGAACGTCCCCGCGGCCGTCACGCACGAGGGCGTCACTGAGTCGGCGAGGGTGATGCCGGTGATGTTGACCGGGCCGTTGTTGGTCACCGTGATCCGCCAGTAGGCGGTGCCGTTCGGCGCGACGGTGGTGGTCTTCGCCCACGGTCCCGCGCCACCGGCGCCGCAGTCGGCGGCGTTGGTGCTGGTGCAGACCTCCTTGTTGATGGCCAGCGACGGGACGTCGACGCTCGCCTCGGACGGCGGCGTGGTGATCGGGGTGCCACCAGGCCCCGGGAACGAGGCCGTCACCGTGTTGGTGGTGGACTGGGTGACGCCCGGCAGGTTGCAGAACACCTGCTGGGACGCGCCCGCCGCCAGGTCGAACGTCCCCGCGGCCGTCACGCACGAGGGCGTCACGGTGTCGTTCAGCGTGATGCCGGTGACGTTGACCGTGCCGGTGTTGGTGACGGTGATCCGCCAGTACGCCGTCCCGTTAGGCGCGACGGTGGTGGTCTTGGCCCACGGGCCCGGACCCCCGGTGCCGCAGTCGGCGGCGTTGGCCGAGGTGCAGACCTCCTTGTTGATGGCCAGCGACGGGACGACGGCGCTCGCCTCCGACGGCCCTGTCCTGACCGGGGTGCCGCCGGGGCCGGGGAAGGAGGCGGTCACCGTGTTCGTCGTCGACTGGGTGACGCCCGGCAGGTTGCAGAAGATCTGATGGGAGGCGCCCGCTGCGAGGTCGAACGTCCCGGCGGCTGTCACGCAGGACGGTGTGACGGTGTCGTCCAGGGTGATGCCGGTGATGTTGACCAGGCCGGTGTTGGTCGCGGTGATCCGCCAGTAGGCCGTCCCGCCGGGGGCGAGGGTGGTGGTCTTGGCCCATGGTCCGGGGCCGCCGGGCCCGCAGTCGGCGGCGCTGGTGGAGGTGCAGACCTCCTTGAGGATCTCCAGCTTCGGCGCGCACTCGGCGCCGGGGGTGACCTGGAGGGTGACGGTGTTGGAGGTGACGGGCGGCTGGCCGTTGGTGACGGCGGAGGCCTGGTTGGAGACGGCGGTGACGGAGCAGTCGGTGGAGACGGTGGTCTCGAAGCAGATCTGCGGCGCGTCGCCGACGAAGGTCACCTGCATCTGCGGGTGGTTGCCGGGGGTGAAGGACGACCCGTTGACGAGGGTGAGGTTGGCGATCACCTGGATCGGTGAGTCGCTGGTCGGGACGGATGAGATGTCCGCCGTCTCGGTGGTGGGGTTGAACGGGAAGGTGCCGATGGTGGTGCCGTCGGAGGCCAGGACGGTCACCGAGGACTGGGTGAAGTCGACGGTGGTGGGGTCGAGGCCGAGGAGGCTGACCGTGCCGTACGACCTCACGTGCCCGGTGGCCCCGTCGCAGTAGTACGCGGAGGGGTTGAGGCTGCCCTGGGCCTTGGTCTTCAGGCAGGGGGAGGCGCCGGTGATCGGGTCGATGGAGAACAGGTAGCCGGTGTCGCCGAGGCTGTACTTGCACTGGCCGTCGTAGGCGAAGCCGTACGGCCTGGTGTCGCCGCCGTTGACGTTGGGCGGGCCGTTGACGACGCCGTTGGTGCCGTACTGGGCGCAGGGGGCCTGGGTGTTCCAGTCGTAGCAGAACTCGGAGCTGTTGGAGGTGGGGGAGATGCTGAGGTAGATCCAGAACGGGAACTCGGTTTCGAGGTGTCCGTTGGGGGCTGTGATGGTGAGCGGCACCTGGAAGTTGGATTCGCCGGGGGCGACGTTGGTGCTGAGGAGGGTCTGCAGGCCGGGGGGCGCGGCGACGGGGTTGCCGGCGAAGTCGAAGCAGACGACGGTGCCGACGGGCGGGGTGACGGCCAGTTCGACGCCGCCGACCGCCGTGCAGACGCCAGTGACGGTGCCGGCCGTGTCGTACATCTCGAAGACGTTGTCGGCGCGGGCGGCTTCGGTGCCGGTCGGGGTGACGACGGTCTTGGGGGTGGCCCAGCCGGTGCACGCGGCGTTCGTCGACGGGTCGAAGCAGGACATCACCGTGGGCAGCGGGGCCAGTTGGTTGTCGGTGACGTAGATCTTGCCGTTGATGACCCGCATGATGCCGGCGTAGTCGCCGCTGAAGGCGACCTGGCCCTCGTTGGGCGGCAGGCCGATGTCGAAGGTGCCGCAGGAGGAGTTGCCGACGGGGTCGTAGCAGAGGATCTCGCCGGTGCCGGAGACCGCGTAGATCAGCTGGTTGGGCGCCTGGACGACGCCTCCGATGACCAGGCCGGTGCCGGTCTGGAGCGGGGTGAGGCCGCAGCTGGTCTGGGCCTGGAGGTCGATGCAGCCGACGCCGATGAGTGCCTGGGTGACGCGGCTGATCGCGGCGTAGTACAGCCGGGAGCCGATCTGCACGTAGGTCGGGGTGCGGGTGCTGCCGATGTCGCCGGTGGTCGTGTCGGCGGCGGAGGAGTTCAGCGCCTGGGGCCAGGTGGCGGGGGCTCCGCTCGGGGTCGGGCAGGGGCCGTTGGTGAGCAGGTCGGTGCAGACCACGCTGGCCGTGTTGGAGAAGCCGTGGTGGTAGATGTTCCAGATCTCGGGGGTGGGGACGCCGTTGATCGTGGCGGTGTAGCGGATGGGGGTGAAGCCGTCGCCGCCGGTGGCGGTGTTGATCGGGGTGAACGGCGGCGGGATCTGGACCACTTGGCCGGTCGCCGGGGAGGAGAGCGTCGGGTTGGTGGCCTGGAGGACGTTGGTGGCGGCGCCCTGGTCGGTGCCGGAGAAGGTCGTGCCGCCGTCGGTGGACCACTGCTTGGTGAAGCCGGGGGGCACCTGCAGTGAGCCGGGGACGTAGGACTGGGTCTGCGGTGTGCTGCCGGGGCCGCCCTGGATGGCGTCGGTGACGGTGGTGCTGACGGGGGCGCCGTCGGGGTTGGTCGCGGAGACGACCCAGCGGACGGTGTCGCCCTGGGCGGTCTGGGTGGTGCTGCCGGTGGTGGTGTCGGTGCCGGTCTTCGCCAGGGTCACGGGCTGCTGGCGGACGCCGTGGCGGCCGTTCCGCTGGTCGGCGGGGGCGGCCGTCGTGCCGGTGGCGGGGGTGCGGGGGTCACGGCTGGGCGCGTGTGCCACGGCGGGGGCGGCGAAGGAGCCGGAGGCCGTGGCGAACGCGAGGAGGAGGGTGAGCACGGCCCCGACGAGGCGGTCGCGGAGCGTGTCCATCCCGGGTCGGCCTCCGTGTCGGCGGCCGCGTCGACTTCGCTCGTGTCCGCTGGTGGCTGGACAGCGCCTCATGACGATTCCCTTCGGTCGAGCGGTCCGGTGTCACGCGGTGGGCTGCACAGCGGTGGGTTGGACGGCGGTGGGTTGGACGGCGCGGGGTGGATGGCGGTGGTGACGGGCACGGGGGTCGTGGAGCGGATGCGGGGTGTTGTTGACCCAATACGGACAGTGACAGTACGGGCGTAGTATGCGTGCCGAAAATCCGATAAACCGCATTAACGTGCCCGAGTGGCACCACGGTTCACCCGGATGCGTCGGGGAGGCCGCCCAGGTGGCGGGCGGGCTGTGAGGCCCGGGTGAAGGTCGTGGGTAGGGCCGGTGATCGGCCGTTGATCGGGCGTAGACGGCGAGCCTGGAGCATCGGGACCCGGAGGGAACCGGTCCGGAGGCCACAGCCTGATCGCCGGGTCCCGTACGGCCGGACCACGGGCCGTACGGGCGCCCGTGGCTGACGCCGCCACCGGTCCCGACGTCAGGAGGAGTCCGGACCACGAAGGGCAGACGAGGCATGGACGGCGGGCTGTCGGTGCAAGCGGTGAGAACGGCGGCGGGTTTCGGCGAGCTGCTGCGGCTACGGCGCGAGCGGATCGGGCTGACCCAGCAGTGCCTGGCGGATCACGCGACCCTGAGCGTGCGGGCGATCCGGGACATGGAGAGCGGCCGGGTGCGACGGCCCCGCAACGAGACCGTCCGGCTGCTGGCGGACGCGCTGCGGCTGGAGGGCCGTAGCCGGACGGACTTCGAGGAGGCCGCCCGCCGGCAGCAGGCCGCGGACGAGCCGGGGGACGAGCCGGCCGCCCCGCCGGTGGCGCGCGGGGCGATCGTCGGCCGGGAGGCGGAGGCCGAGGTGCTGGCCGACGCCTTCGCCGTGCACGGGGACCGGCTGGTCTCGCTGGTCGGCCTCGGCGGGGTGGGCAAGACCCGGCTCGCCCTGGAGGTGGCCCGCCGGCTGCACCTGGCCGTCCGCTGGTCGGTGCGCTGGGTGGACTGCGGCGGCGGCCCGCACCCGTGGCGCGGGCGGCTGGACGACCTCGTCCGGGACATCGGCGAGCGGCCCGCCCTGCTGGTGCTGGACGGCGCCGACGGCGGGGTGGACGCCGGGCAGCTGGACGGGCTGTTCCGCCACTGCCCCGGGCTGCGGGTGCTGATCACCGCCCGGGAGGCCCGGCCGCTGCCCGGCGGCCAGGTCATCCCGCTCGCGCCGCTGCCCGTACCGGACCCCGAACTCGATGCCGAGCCCGAGGCGTTGGCGCAGGTCGGGGCCGTCCGGCTGCTGCTCTCGCACCTGTGCCGGCTGCGGCCCGGCTACACCCTGGAGCGCTCCGAGGCGCCCGCCGTCGCGGAGCTCTGCCGCCGACTGGACGGCCTGCCGGGAGCGTTGGAGCGGGCGGCGGGCTGGGCGCTGGTGCGGTCCACCGCCCAGCTGGTGGCCGGGCTGGCGGCCGTCCCGTTCACGCTGGCGGCGCCGCCGGTGGTGTTCGGTGCGCGCGGTGACCTGCGGGACGACCTGGAGCCGGCGATCCTCTGCCTGACGGACCGTCAGCGCGCCCTGCTGGAAGTGCTGGTGGACGAGCCGGGGGACTGGTCGGGGGAGGACGCGGTGGTCCGCAGCGGCTGGACGCTGCAGACCTGCCTGGCCACGGTGCACGAACTGCTGTCGCGGGGGCTGATCCGCAGCGTGCCCGCCCGGGACGGCGTGCGCTTCACCGTCCTCAACCTGTGCCGCCGGCTGGTCCGGGAGGAGCCCGGGCCGCGGCTCGCGCCGGCCGGGGACGTCCCGCTGCTGGCGGCCGCGGGCTGACCGGTTCTGCCGCCGGCCGACCCATTCTGCCGCTTAATGCCGCCGGAGCTGCCGCTTGCCGGGCCCGATCGTTCCTAGCGTTCTCCGTGGGGCCGGGCCGCCGCGCAGAACGCGACGGAACGCCATCGAGGATCACTACCGGTGAGGGCGGAGTCGTGGAGCACGGGAATGCCGAACAGAACGGTCCGGGCGGTCTGGACGTCGTCGTGACGACGACGGCCTCGGACTCGCACACCTGGAACCTGGTGTACCTCCAGTTCCTGCTGGAGGAGATGGGCCACCGGGTGACGAACCTGGGCGCGTGCGTCCCGGACGCGCTGCTGCTCTCCGAATGCCGCCGGGCCGAACCGGACCTGATCGTGATCAGCAGCGTCAACGGGCACGGCCACCAGGAGGGCCTGCGGGTGATCGAGGCCCTCCGCGCCTGCCCGGAGCTGCGGAGCACCCCGACCGTCATCGGCGGCAAGCTCGGCATCGCCGGGGCCGACGACCCGGACCGCGAACGCGCGCTGCTGGCGGCCGGGTTCGACGCGGTCTTCGAGGACGGCGCCGCGGTGGCCGGGTTCCGCGCCTTCGTCGGCGGACTGCGCTCCGGGGTGCTGCTGTGACGGCTCCCGCCGGGGCCGGTCCCGCCGGGTTCGGTCCCGCGGCGGCCGGTTCTGAACGGGCGGGCCCCGCCGGGACGGGCTTCGGCGCGTTCGTGGCGCAGGCCGCCGAGGCGGGCGCGCTGGTGGTCCAGCCCCGGATGGGCATGGCGGAGGCGGCCCCGATGCGGGCGGGCCTGCTCGCCACCCGGGGCGCGGCCGCCGTCACCGTCGGCACCATCACCCTGGACAGCTACACCCGCACCGGCGACCTCGCGGCCGCCCAACGCGCCCTGGCCGCCGGGGCGGGCCTCAACGGCTACCCGATCGCCACCCACCCCGTCGAGGTCACCCGGGCGGTGCTGCGCGGGGTGGCGGACGCGGGCTTCCCGGTGCAGGTCCGGCACGGCTCGGCCGCGCCGGAGCGGATCGTCGAGGCGCTGCTGGCGGCCGGCCTGGACGCCACCGAGGGCGGACCGGTCTCCTACTGCCTGCCGTACGGCCGCACCCCGCTCCACGAGGCGGTGGCCCGCTGGCGTCGCGGCTGCGAACTGCTGGCCTCCGTCCGGGAGTTCCGCGCCGAGCCGCACCTGGAGACGTTCGGCGGCTGCCTGATGGGCCAGCTCTGCCCGCCCTCGCTGCTGATCGCCGTCAGCGTGCTGGAGGCGCTGTTCTTCCGCCGGCACGGGCTGCGCAGCATCTCGCTCAGCTACGCCCAGCAGGCCGACGCCCGCCAGGACGAGGAGGCGCTGGCCGCGCTCGGCCGGATCGCGGGGGAACTGCTCACCGACGTCGACTGGCACCTGGTGGTGTACGCGTACATGGGCGTGTACCCGCGCTCGCCCGGCGGTGCGCGGCTGCTGCTGGAGGACGCGGCGCGGCTCGCGGTGCGCGGCGGCGCGGCCCGGCTGATCGTCAAGACCACGGCCGAGGCGCACCGCATCCCGACCGTCGCCGAGAACGTCCGGGCGCTGGAGGCCGCCGCCGCGGCCGCCACGGCGGAGCGGGCCCGGCCCCCGGCGTCCGGCCGCCGTCCCGCCGTGCCGCCGGACACCGGGATCGAGGCCGAGGCCAGGGCGCTGATCGGCGCGGTGCTCGACCTGGACGCCGACGTCGGGCGGGCCCTGGTACGGGCGTTCGCGGCCGGCTACCTGGACGTGCCGTACTGCCTGCACCCCGACAACGCCGGGCGGACGCGCAGCGCGCTGGGCCCGGACGGGCGGCTGTACTGGTCCTCGGTCGGCTCGATGCCGATCGCCGGGCTGGGCGAGCGCGGCCGCGCGCCGGTCCCCGGCTCGGCCGGGCTGCTCGCCGCCCTCTCCCACGTCCAGCGGAGCTACGACGGCCGGGCCCGGTACGCCGCCGCCTCCGCGTCCGCGTCCGCCGCCCGGGGCCTGCCCGTCGCGCGCTGAGCCGCCGCTCCGCCGAGCCGCCCGCGCTCCAGCCGTCCCGCCCGGCCGGCGCTCCACCACCGACGACCGCCCGCGCCCCCGACGGCGGACCACGGCCCCCCGAGAGAAGAGGACTCCGACCATGCCCGACGCCACCCCCCTGCCCCCGACCGATCCGGGCCGGCACCTGACCGACCCGACCACCCGCAGCGCGCTGCGGATCCAGCAGCACCTGCTGTCCGCCGCCCGCGAGTTCCTGCGCGGCCGGGGCTTCACCGAGCTGCTGCCGCCGATCATCGGCCCGGTCACCGACCCCGGCGCGCGCGGCTCCAAGCAGGTGGACATCGACTTCTACGGCCACCGCTACAAGCTGATGACCAGCGCGATCCTGTACAAGCAGGCCTCGCTGCTCGCCTTCGACAAGATCTTCTGCATCGCCCCGAACGTCCGTCTGGAGCCGCTGGAGACCGCCGGGACGAGCAGGCACCTGGCCGAGTTCCACCAGCTGGACGTGGAGGCGGCCGGCGCGAGCCGGGACGACGCCGTCCGGCTGGCCGAGGAGCTGGTGGTGCACATCGTCGGCAGCACGGTGCGCGAGCTGCCCAAGGAGTTCGCCGAACTCGGCCGGGACCCGCAGGCGTTCGCCGACCTGCTGAAGGGCTCCTTCGGCCGCGTCCGGCACGCCGAGGCGGTCGCCGAACTGCGCGGGATCGGGCACCCGCAGAGCCTGGACGCCGAACTCGACTGGGAGGGCGAGGCGTTGCTGTCGGCCCGGCGCGACCGGCCGTTCTTCGTCACCGACTACCCGAAGGGCTCGCGCGGCTTCTACGACCGCGAGCACCCGCAGGACCCGGGCCTGCTGCGGAACTTCGACCTGCTCGCGCCCGAGGGCTACGGCGAGCTGTGCAGCGGCAGCCAGCGCACCAACGACTACGCGGAGATCGTCACCCGGATGCGGGAGACCGGCGAGAACCCGCAGAAGTACCGCTGGTACCTGGACCTGGTGCGTGAGGGCGTGCCGGCCAGCGCGGGCTTCGGCATCGGCGTCGAGCGGCTCACCCGGTACGTCGCCGGGCTGGACGCCGTCTGGCAGGCCAGCGCGTTCCCCAAGGTCGCCGGGGTGGTGTCGCCATGAGCGACCTGACCGCACCGGGGTTCCCGGAGGAGGAGGTCCGGAGGCGGGCCCGGGCCGGGGCGGCCGCCGTGTTCCCGCCCGCCGAGGAGTACGGGCGGGTGCTGTTCGGCGCCGGCGCGGCCGAGGAGGCACAGCCGTCCGACGCCCTCGACGCCCTGCGGATCGTCCCGCCGCTGTTCCTGCCGCAGCGGCTCGCCAAGCTGATCGACCTGGGCCGCGAGCCCGACTACCGAGACGTCGAACTCGCCACCACCATCGGCGGGTTCGCCTCCGCGCTGCCGGTGTACGTCTCCGCGACCGGCTCCACCCGGGCGGCCGGCGGCGACCTCGGACTGGCCCTCAGCCGGCAGGCCGGGGCGCTCGGGATCCCGATGGTGATCGGCGAGAACGTGGTGCCGGTCAACGGCTACGGCCGGCTCGGCGAGGCCGCCGACCGCACCCTGCTCGGCCGGCTGCGCGCCTACGGCGAGGAACTCCCGGACGGGCTCGGCGGGGTGGCCGTCCAGCAGAGCACCGAGGACGCCGACGCCGAGGTGTGGAACCTCGTCCACAGCGACCCGGCCGCCCTGCCGCTGCTCGAATCCGGGCGGCTGGCCTTCGAGTTGAAGGTCGGCCAGGGCGCCAAACCGGGCCTGGGCGGGATGACCGTGCTGGACGCGGAGGCCGCCGCCGCGCTCGGCGACCGCTTCGGGCTCGACCCGCTGTTCGGCGACGGGCGGGTGCTGCGCGCCGCCACCCCGGGCACCTTCACCGCGGAGATCCTGCGCCAGCAGATCCGGCTGATGCGCAACAACTACCCGCGGGTGCGGATCTGGGTGAAGCTCTACCCCGGCCGGGACGTGGCCGAGGCCGCCCGGGTGGCGCACGAGGCCGGGGCGGACGCCGTCGTGGTGGACGGCGCGGAGGGCGGCACCGGCTGGGCGCCGGGGGTGTTCCTGCCGCACGTCGGCCTGCCGCTCGCGGAGTGCCTGCGCCGGCTGGCGGTCGTGCCGCCGCCCTGCCTGCTGGTCTCCGGGCGGATCTGGGAGGGCGCCCGGACGGTCAAGAGCCTGGCGCTGGGGGCCCGCGCGGTGGGCCTCGGGCGGGCGGCGCTGCTCGCCGTCGCGGAGGACCGGGAATCCGGGCTCCGCCGTTTCACGGAATGCCTGGCGCTGGAACTCCGGCTGCTGATCAGCGCGCTCGGGAAGTACTCCCCGGAGGCCCTGGAAGAGGCGGACGTCTGGTCCCCCGGGAATTCCGGAATCCCCCTCGGCCGGTAGCCCTGGCCTGCTCGGGAAGCGGCAGAAGGAAACTGCCGACTTCCTTCCGCCCGTTCTGCCGATAGGGCCTTCGTAATCCCCCTATCGCCTTCTTCGCCGATTCCTCTCACGATCTGGGGCTGGATGATGTCCTCTCGCGGTTTTCCCGTCGAATTCACGGCGCCCGCATTCGCGCCGTTCGCCTCCGCCGTCGCGCGCTTCCCGGAGCGGCCGGCCGTCCGGGCCGGGGCCCGGACCGTCAGCTACCGGGAGCTGGACGGACTGAGCGCCGCCCTCGCCGCCCGGCTCGCCCCCGGGCGGACGGTCGCCGTGACCGGCCGCGACCGGCTGGACCACGTGGTCGCGCTGCTGGCGGCGCTGCGGGCGGGGGCCACCTACCTGCCGCTGGACCGGGAGGCGCCCGAGGAGCGCAACCGCTGGATCGTCGAGGACGCCGGGGCCGGGCTCGCCCTCGACGGCGAGGAGCTCACCGAGCTCGGCGAAGGGAAGGGCGCGGGCGCGGGCGCCGGCTATGTCATCTACACCTCCGGCACCACCGGCCGCCCCAAGGGCGTGCACGTCCCGCTCGCGGCCCTGACCGGCCACCTGGCCGGCGTGGTCGAGGCCCTCGGCCTGACCGAGCGGGACGTGGTGCTGCAGTTCGCCCGTCCGACCGTGGACGTGGCCGTGGAGCAGGTGCTCGGCGCGCTGTCCGCCGGGGCCTGCCTGGTCCTGCCGGAGCAGCGGCTGCTCGCCCCGGCCGCGCTGCTGGAGCTGCTGGACGCCGAGGGCGTCACCGTCGCCAACCTGGCCGCGGGCTACTTCCAGGACGTGGTGGCGGCGCTGGGCGGCCGGGTGCCGCGCACCCTGCGGCTGATGGTCTCCGGCAGCGACAAGCTGGAGCCGGCCACCGCCGCCGCCTGGTGGGCGGCGACCGGGGTGCCGCTGCTGAACGCGTACGGTCCGACCGAGACGGTGGTCACCGCCACCGTCCACCGGCTCGACGGCGGGCAGGAGCAGCCGGGCGCCCGGGTGCCGATCGGCACCGCCGTCGGCGGGCGGCTGCTGCACGTGCTCGACGAGCGGCTGCGGCCGGTGCCGCCCGGCGAGGCCGGCGAACTGTACGTCGGCGGGCCGCTGTTGGCCTCCGGCTACCTCGGCCGCCCGGGCCTGACCGCCGGCCGCTTCGTCGCCGACCCGTTCGCGGACCCGGACGGCCCCGGGGGAGCCCGGATGTACCGCACCGGCGACCTGGTGCGCCGAGCCACCGGGGAGGGCCCGCTGGAGTTCCTCGGCCGCACCGACCACCAGGTGAAGATCCGCGGCTTCCGGGTCGAGCCCGGGGAGGTCGAGCAGGTGCTGGCCGGCCACCCCGGCGTCACCGGCTGCGTGGTGGTGGCGCACGAGGGCCGGCTGGCCGCGTACGTCACCGGCGCCGCGCCGGGGTACGCCGAGGCCCGGGCCTGGCTGGCCGAGCGGCTGCCCGAGCACATGGTCCCGGCGACGCTCACCGTGCTGGAGGCCTTCCCGCTGACGGCCGGCGGCAAGGTGGACCGCGCGGCGCTGCCCGAGCCGCGGACGGCGCCGGAGGGCAGGGCGGCCGGCCGCCCGCCGCGCACCCCCGCCGAGCAGCTGATCGCGGCGGTCTGGGCGGACGTGCTCGGGGTGCCGGAGGTCGGCGCCGACGACAACTTCTTCCACCTGGGCGGCGATTCGCTGACCGCCGTCCGGGTGGTGGGCCGGGTCTTCGACGTCTTCGGCATGGTGTCGCCGTACACCATCTTCGACGCGCCGACCCTGGCCGGGTTCGCCGCCGCGGTGACCTCCGCGACCGGCGGCGCGCGCCCGGCCCCGGTGCGCTCGGGCGCCGCCGAGGCCCCGCTGTCGAAGTTCCAGCGCGGCCTGTGGTTCCTCGACCAGTGGAACCCGGACGCGCCGACCTACGTGGTGCCCTGGGTGTTCCGCTTCTCCGGGCCGGTCGACCCCGAGCTGCTGCGCCGGGCGCTGGCGGGGGTGGTGGAGCGGCACGAGAGCCTGCGGACCACCTTCGAGCTCGCCGAGGACGGCCCGCGCCAGGTCGTCCACCCCTCCGTGGAGCTGCCGTTCACGCTCACCGAGACCACCGCCGACCGGGTGGACGAGCTGGTCGCCGAGGCCGCGCTGGAGCCCTTCGACCTGGCGCGGGGGCCGCTGGTGCGGGCCCGGGTCTTCCGGGCCGGCGGGGCGACCACGCTGCTGCTGCTCCTCCACCACATCGTCTGGGACGAGGGCTCGCTGCCCGTGCTGGAGGCCGAAATCCAGGAGCTGTACGCCGCGCTGGCCGAGGGCCGCCCGGCCGAGCTGCCGGAACTCGCCGTCCAGTACGGCGACTACGCCGCCTGGCAGTACCAGGACGACACCGCGGAGAAGCAACTCGACTACTGGCGCGAGCAGTTGCGCGACGCGCCGACCACCGACGCGCTGGCGCCGGACCGCCCCCGCCCCGAGGAGCAGGCCTTCCGGGGCGCCTTCCACCGCTTCGCCATGCCCGGCCCGGTGGCCGAGGCCGTCCGGGCGCTCGCCCGCAGCGAGGACGCCACCCCCTTCATGGTGCTGCTGGCCGGGCTGGCGCTCACCCTGCACCGCCGCTCCGGGCAGCACGACCTGGTCCTCGGCTCGCCGGTGAACGCCCGCGGCCGGGCCGAACTCGACGGCCTGATCGGCTACTTCGTCAACCTGCTGCCGCTGCGGCTGAAGCTGGAGGAGGGCGCCTCCTTCCGCGAGCTGGTCCGGCACGTGCGCGAGGTGTCGATCGGCGGCTACCGGCACCAGGAGGTGCCCTTCGACGACATCGCGAACGCCGTGCTCGACGAGCGCCCCGAGGACCGCAACCCGCTCTGCCAGGTGCTGCTGGAGCTGCACCCGCTGGACCCCCGGCCGTTCACGGTCGGCGGGCACGCCGTCACCCGCTCCCTGCACTCCAACCCGGTCTCCCGCTTCGACCTGTCCGTCTCGGTGGACGACCTCGGCACCGGCTTCACCGGCCGCTTCGAGTACGACAGCGACCTCTTCGACCCGGCCACCATGGCCGGCCTGTGCGAGGAGTGGCTGGGCACCCTGGCCGCCGCCGTCGAGGTGCCGGTGCACGCCCTGTTCGAGGCGCGGGCCGCCCGCGAGCCGGGCGCCGTCGCCCTGGTGTCCGGCGAACGGACGGTCGGGTACGGCGAGTTGAACGCCGCCGCGAACCGGCTCGCCCGCCACCTGGCGGGCCGGGGCATCGGCCGCGGCGACACCGTCGCCGTGCTGACCGAGCGCGGTCCGGAGCTGGTCACCGCCCTGCTGGCGGCCCTCAAGACCGGCGCCGCCTACACCCTGCTCGACCCGGACTTCCCGGCCGAGCGGCTGGCCGGCGCCGTCGCCGACACCGGCGCCGCCACGGTGGTCACCCACCGGCGCGCCACCGTGCCGTTCGCCGTCCCCGGCCAGGTGGACCTGGACGCCTCGGCCGCCGACCTGGCCCGGTACCCGGCCCACGACCTCGGCCTGCCGGTCGACGGCGCCGACCTCGCCACCGTGATGTTCACCTCCGGCTCCACCGGCCGCCCCAAGGGCGTCGCCGTCCCGCACCGCGCGCTCACCACCACCTACCTCGGCCAGGACTACGCCCGCTTCGGCCCCGACGAGGTCTGGCTGCAGTGCTCGCCGGTCTCCTGGGACGCCTTCGCGCTGGAGCTGTACGGCGCGCTCTGCTTCGGCGGCACCTGCGTCCTCCAGCCCGGTCAGCGCCCCGACCCGCAGACCGTCGCCGAGCTGACCCGCCGCCACGGCGTCACCCAACTCCAGCTCTCCGCCAGCCTGTTCAACTTCCTACTGGAGGAGTTCCCGGAGACCTACGACGGCCTGAAGCTCGCCTTCACGGCCGGCGAGCGGGCCTCCACCACCCATGTCGCCAAGGCCCTGGAGGCCTACCCGGGGCTGGTCGTCGCCAACGGCTACGGCCCGGTGGAGAGCCTCGGCCTGACCACCTGCCACCGGGTCGGCCCCGCCGACGCCGCCGGCGGCTCCATCCCGATCGGCGTCGCGCTGCACGGCAAGGGCGTCCTCGTCCTGGACGAGCGGCTGCGCCCCGTCGCGCCCGGGGTGACCGGCGAGCTGTACGCCACCGGCGGCGGCCTCGCCCACGGCTACCTCGGCCGGCCCGGCCTGACCGCCGAACGCTTCGTCGCCTCCCCGTACGGCGCCCCCGGCGAGCGCCTCTACCGCACCGGCGACCTCGGCCACCGCACCGCCGAGGGCCTGCTGGAGGTCACCGGCCGGATCGACGACCAGGTCAAGATCCGGGGCTTCCGGGTCGAACCCGGCGAGATCGAGGACGCGCTCACCCGCCACCCGGCCGTCCGGGAGGCCGCCGTCGCCGTCCACGAGCCCGCCCCCGGCGACCGCCGGCTCGCCGCCTACGTCACCGTCGCCGCCGGCGCCCCCGGCCCGGACGCCCTGCTCGACCACCTGGCCGGCCTGCTGCCCGAGCACATGCTGCCCGCGACCCTGGACGTCCTGGACGCGCTGCCGCTCAACCACAACGGCAAGGTGGACCGCAAGGCGCTGCCCGCCCCCGCCGGGCGCCCGGCCGCAGCCGACGAGGACGCGACGGCCGACGAGGCCGCCGACCCGCTGACCGAGGCCGAACGCCTGGTCGCCGAGGCGGTGCGCGAGGTGCTCGACCTCGCCGAGGTCGGCCGCGAGGACAACTTCTTCCGGATCGGCGGCAACTCGCTGGCCGCCGTCCGGGTCGCGATGCGGCTGTCCCGGGAGACCGGCAGCCGCGTCCCCCCGCAACTGGTGTTCCGGGCCCGGACCGTGAGCGCCATCGCCGAACGGCTGGCCGCCCGGTGACCGGCCGCACCGCACACGAAGGGAACGAGGCCGTGAGCCCGTCCGACCACCCGGCGCGCACCGCGCCCGTCTCCGGGCTGCAACGCGGCCTCTGGTTCCTCGACCGCCTCGACCCGAAGGCCGTCACCTACTGCACCCCCTGGACCCTCGACGTCACCGGCCCGCTCGACCTCGCGCTGCTCCGACGCGCGCTGGACGCCGTCACCGCCCGGCACGAGACCCTGCGCACCACCTTCGCGCTGCACCCCGACGGCCCCCGCCAGCACGTGCACCACCGGCTCGCCGTGCCGCTCGCGGAGACCGACCTGCGGGACCACCCCGACCGGGCCGCGCGCCTGGAGGAGCTGCTCGCCGCCCGCTGCGCCGAGCCCTTCGACCTGGCGGCCGGCCCGCTGCTGCGCGCCGAGGCCTTCCGGCTCGCGGACGAGCGCACCACCGTGCTGTTCACCGTCCACCACATCGTCTGGGACGGCTGGTCCGCCGAGGTCTTCGAGCGCGAACTCGCCGAGCTGTACGACGCGGCGCTGCGCGGCCGGGAGGCCGAACTGCCGGAGCTGACCGTGCAGTACGCCGACCGCGCCGAGGAGGAGCTCGGCACCTCCTACGAGGAGCACCTGACCTACTGGAAGGAGCAGCTGGACGGCGCCCCCGCGCTGCTGGAGCTGCCCACCGACCGGCCCCGGCCCGCCGAGCGCGGCGCGGCCGGCCGCACCGAGGGGTTCGACCTCGCCCCGGGGACGGCGGCGCGGGTCCGCGCCCTGGCCGAGACCGAGGGCGTCACCCCGTTCACCGTCCAACTGGCCGCCTTCGCCCTGCTGCTGAACCGCTGGACCGGCGCCGACGACCTGGTGGTCGGCACCCCGGTCACCACCCGCGACCGGCCCGAACTGGAGCACCTGCTCGGCTACTTCGTCAACCTGCTGCCGCTGCGCCTGCGGCTCGCGCCCGCGCTGAGCTTCCGGGACCTGCTGGAGCACGTCCAGGACGTCGCCTTCGAGGCGTACGGCTACCTCGATCTGCCCTTCGACCAGATCGTCGACCGGCTCGGCGCCGCCCGCAGCGCCCAGCACCCGCCGCTGGTCCAGGTGGTGTTCGGCGCCCATGGCGAGGACCGCACCCCGCTGGCGCTCGGCCCGGCGGCCACCGCCCGCAGCCGGGTGCGCTCCAACGGCACCAGCAAGTTCGACCTCACCTGGTCCGTCTTCGACGGGGGAGACGGCGGCGAGCTGCGCGGCGAGGCCGAGTACCGCAGCGAGCTGTTCGACGCGGAGACCGTCCACCGGCTGGCCGCCGAGTTCGACGCCCTGCTCACCGCGGCCCTGGACGACCCCGACGCCACCGTGCTGCGGCTGACCACCCGCCCCGCCGAGGGGGCCGCGGCCACCGACACCCCCGGCCACTGCCTGCACCACCTGTTCGAACGGGCCGCCGACGCCCACCCCGACCGGCCCGCCGTCAGCGACCCCGACCGCACCCTGGGCTACGCCGAACTCGACCGCCGGGCCAACCGCCTCGCGCACGCCCTGCGCGCCCGCGGCGCCGGCCCCGGGGACCGCGTCGGCATGCTGCTGGACCGCACCGCCGACGTCCTGGTCACCGTTCTCGGCGTGCTCAAGACCGGCGCCGCCTACGTGCCCGTCGACCTGGCCGCCCCCGCCGACCGCGCCGCGCTGGTCTTCGGCGACACCGGCGTCGCCCTGGTCGTCACCGACCGCCCGGACCTGGTGCCCGAAGGCCCCTGGCAGGCCTACGACCTGACCGCCGAGGCCGCCGACCTGGCCGTCCGCCCCGACACCCGCCCGCCGGCCGCCGGCCGCCCCGGCGACGTCGCCTACGTCATCTTCACCTCCGGCTCCACCGGCCGCCCCAAGGGCGTCGCCGTCGCCCACGAGCACGTCAGCCGGCTGATGGCGGACGGCGAGCGGCACTTCGGCTTCGGTCCGCGGGAGACCTGGACGCTCTTCCACAGCTACGCCTTCGACTGGACGGTCTGGGAGATGTGGGGCGCCCTGCTGCACGGCGCCCGCCTGGTCGTCGTCCCGTACGTGACCAGCCGCTCGCCGGAGGAGTTCGCCCAGCTGCTGGCGGAGGAGGAGGTCTCGTACCTCTGCCTGACCCCCTCGGCGCTGCGCCAGTTGGAGCCGGTGCTGCGGCGCAGCCCGCGCGCCCTGCCCGCACTGAAGTGGATCATGCTGGGCGGGGAGGCGCTGGACCCGGCCGTCGTCCAGCGCTGGTTCGAACTCGACCCGCCGCCCCCGGCCCGGCTGTGCAACCTGTACGGCATCACCGAGACCACCGTCCACGTCACCACCCACGACCTGGCCGGCAGCGCCGGCTTCGAGCGCAGCCTGATCGGCACGCCGATGCCGCACCTGAGCGCCCAGGTCCTGGACGACTGGCTGCGGCCGGTGCCGCCCGGCGCGGCCGGCGAGCTGTACATCGGCGGCGGCAGCCTCGCCCACGGCTACTGGGGCCGCCCCGGCCTCACCGCCGGGCGCTTCGTCGCCGACCCGTACGGCCCGCCCGGGGCCCGGCTCTACCGCACCGGCGACGTCGCCCGGCGGCTGCCCGGCGGCGGGCTGGAGTACATCGGGCGCGCCGACTTCCAGGTCAAGCTGCGCGGCTTCCGGATCGAGCTCGGCGAGATCGAGAACGCGCTCGCCGCCCACCCGGACGTGGACGCCTGCGTCGTCACCGTGCACGAGGACCGCCTCGCCGCGTACGTCACCGGACGCGAGCCCGCCGACGTCCGTGCCTTCCTCGGCCGCTCGCTGCCCCCGTACATGGTCCCGGCGAGCTTCACCGTGCTGGAGTCGCTGCCGCTGACCGTCAACGGCAAGGTGGACCGCGCCGCGCTGCCCGCCCCCGGCCAGCGCGCCACCGCCACCGGAGGCCGGCACGTCGAGCCGCGCACCCCGGAGGAGGAGGCCTTCGCCGCCGTCTGGACGGAGGTCCTCGGGGTGGACGGCATCGGCGTCCACGACGACTTCTTCCACCTCGGCGGCGACTCCATCCGGGCCGTCCAGCTGGCCGGCGCGCTGCACGAGCGCGGCTGGGGGCTGAGCCTGCGGGACGTCTTCAACGCCCCCACCGTCGCCGCCCTGCTGCCGCTCGCCGAGCCCGTCACCGAGGGCCCGGACGCCCACGAGCCCTTCGCCCTGGTCACCCCGGAGGACCGCGCCGACCTGCCGCCCGGCCTGGTCGACGCCTACCCGATGGTGTCCATGCAGCTCTCCATGGTCTTCCACATGGAGATCGCCGGCGGCACCGACAGCTACCACAACGTCAACTCCTACAAGATCTCCGGCGACCTCGACGAGCAGGCCTTCCGCCGCTCCGTCGCCGAGGCCATGGACCGCCACGCCGTGCTGCGCACCGGCCTGGACCTGTCCGGCTACGGCGAACCGCTGCAGCTCGTCCACGGCCGGCTGCCCGCCCCCGTCGAGTTCGCCGACCTGCGCGGCGCCGCCGAAGCGGACCAGGACGCCGCGATCCGCGAGGTGTTCGACACCCACCGGTGGACGCCCTTCGACCTCACCGCGCCGCCGCTGTTCCGGATCACCGTGCAGCGCCTCGCCGAGGACGCCTTCCAGCTCACCGTCTCCGAGCACCACGCGATCCTCGACGGCTGGAGCTTCACCTCGCTGCTCACCGAGATCCTGGAACGCCACACGGCCATCGCCGAGGACCCGCTCGGCGCGCCCGCCCCGCCGCCGCGCACCGCCTTCCGCGACTTCGTGGCCGTCGAACGGCAGGCCGCCGGGGACGAGCGCTCGCTCGCCTACTGGCGCGAGCGGCTGGACGGCGTCAGCGGCCAGTCCTTCCCCGGCAGCGAGTCCGTGCACGAGGCGCCGCGCACCGTCGAACGGGTCCTGCCGGAGGCGCCCGGACAGTTGCGCGACGTCGCCGACGCGCTCGGCGTGCCGGTCAAGTCGGTGGCGCTCGCCGCCCACCTGCACGCCCTCGCCGCCGTCACCGGGCGTCGGCGCGTCACCACCGGCCTGGCCGTCAACGGCCGGCTGGAACGGCTCGGCGGCACCGAGGTGTACGGGCTGTTCCTCAACACCGTCCCGCTGAGCTGCGAACCCACCGACGACCTGCTCGCCCTGGTCCGCGAGGTCCACCGCGAGGAGCTGGACATGATGCCGCACCGCCGGGTGCCCTTCGCCCGCCTCGCCCGGCTGATGACCGACACCGCGCTGGACAGCCAGTTCGGCTACCTGCGCTTCCACGCCCTCGGCCGGCTCAGCTCGGCCCGCATCGTGGACGGCCGGATCGGCACCGAGCCGACCCTGCGCCACGAACCCAACAGCTTCGCCTTCGGCGCCTCGGTCATCCAGGACCCGGTCACGCAGCGGGTGCTGCTCGCCGTGGACCACCAGCGCTCGCTGGTCGCCGACCACACCGCCGAGCAGTTCATCGACACCTACGCCGCCGCCCTGCACACCATGGCCGCCGCCGCCCGAGAGTCCTGAGGAGCCGTCATGACCGATCTGCTGGACCGCCTGCGCGACACCGTCGCCGCCCACCCCGGGCGCACCGCCGTCCTGGCCGGCGCCGACCGCCTGGACTTCGCCGAACTCGACCGCCGCACCGCCGCCCTGGCCCGCGCCCTGCGCGAGCGCGGCGTCGGCCGCGGCGACCGGGTCGGCGTCCACCTCGCCCGCACCGCCGACCTGCCGGTCGCCCTGCTCGCCGTCTGGCGGGCCGGCGCCGCCTACGTCCCGCTCGACCCGGCCTACCCCGCCGAGCGGCTCGCCCACATGGCCGCCGACGCCCGGCTCGCGGCCCTGATCAGCGCCGACGGCCTCCCGGCGGCCGACGGGGTGCCGGTGCTGCGCCCGGACGCCGCCGCCGACGGGCTGGGGGTACCTCCCGGCCGCCAGGCTGGGGGAGAACTGCCCCAGCACGCCCACCCGCTGGACCCGGCGTACGTCATCTACACCTCCGGCTCCACCGGCCGCCCCAAGGGCGTCGAGGTGCCGCGCGGCGCCGTCGCCGCCCTGGTCACGGCCCTGGAGGCGAGCGGCGCCTACCGCGCCGAGCCCGGCGTGGTCGGCTGGAACGCCAGCGTCTCCTTCGACGCCTCCGTCCAGCAGTGGGCCCGGATCTGCCGCGGCGACACCGTCCTGGTGATCGGCGAGGAGCACCGCGCCGACCCGGCCCGGGTGGCCGCCCTGCTGGCCGAGCACGCCGTCACCGACCTCGACCTGACCCCCTCGCACTGGGAGCTGCTGCGCGAGCCGCTGGCCGGCGCCCGGGTGCCGCGGCTGTTCATGGGCGGCGAGGCCGTCCCCGAGCGCACCTGGCGCGAGCTGGCCGACGGCGGCGTCGACGCGCTCAACCTGTACGGGCCCACCGAGTGCACCGTCGACGCCGTCACCGCGCCGATCAGCGGCCCCGGACCGCACCTGGGTGAGCCGCTGCCCGGGGTGAGCCTGCACCTGCTGGACGAGAAGCTCGCCCCCGTCCCCGACGGCGTCGTCGGCGAGCTGTACCTGGCCGGGCCCGGCCTCGCCCACGGCTACCTCGGCCGGCCCGGACTGACCGCCGAACGCTTCGTCGCCGACCCGGTCGCCACCGGGGAACGCATGTACCGCACCGGGGACCAGGCCCGGCGCGGCGAGGGCGGCCGGCTGGAGTACGTCGGCCGGGTGGACCGCCAGGTCAAGCTGCGCGGCTACCGGGTCGAGCTCGGCGAGGTCGAGCACGCCCTGGCCCGGCTGGCGGGCGTCCGGGCCGCCGCCGTCACCGTCCACGAGCCCGCCCCCGGCGACCGCCGGCTGGCCGGCTACGTCACCGGCGCCGTCACCGCCGCCGAGCTGACCGAGCGGCTGCGGGCCACCGTGCCCGCTCACCTGGTGCCCTCGGTGATCACCGTGCTGGACGCCCTGCCGCTCACCCCGAACGGCAAGGTCGACCTGGCGGCGCTGCCCGCTTCCGCCGCCGCCCCCGCCTCCGCCGCCGCCTCCGGCTCCGCCGCGGATTCGGGCGCCGGCGGACTGGCCGGGCAGGTCGCCGAGGTCTGGGGCACCGTGCTCGGCGTCACCGGCCTCCGGCCCACCGACGACTTCTTCTCGCTCGGCGGCCACTCCATCGCCGCACTGCGGGTCGTCCACCTGCTGCGCCGCCGCCTCGGCATCGAACTCCAGCTGCGCCACCTGCTCGACTCGGCCGACCTGGCCGCCTTCACCGCCACCGTCGAACGGGCCGTCGCGGCCGGCACCGCCGCCCCCCGGCCCGCCCTGACCGCCCGCGCCCGGGCGGCCGGCGCATGACCACCGCCCTGCGGGTGCGGCCCCGCGTCGAAGGGGACTGGCTGTTCGTCCCCGTGCCCCAACCGCGGAGCCCGTACCGGCTGTTCTGCTTCCCGCACGCCGGGGGCGACGCCACCGCCTACACCCCGCTGGCCCGCGCCCTCGCCCCGGTGGCCGAGGTCTGGGCGGTGCGCCCGCCGGCCCGCGGCGGCCGGCTCGGCCACCCGATGCCCGCGAGCTTCGACCTGCTGGTCGACGCCGTCCTGGAGGCCCTCGGCCCGCACCTGACCGGGCGGTTCGGCTTCTACGGGCAGAGCTTCGGCGCCCTGCTCGGCTACGAGGCCGCCCGGGCGCTGCCGGCCGGGCGGCGGCCCGAACTGGTCGTCGCCGCCTCCGCCTCGCCGCCCGCCGCCTGGGCCGGGGCGGACCGCCCCCAGTACACCGCCGACGAGCTGCTGCGCCTCGCCGGAATGGGACAACTCGTCGAGGGCGAAGCCGAGTTGAAGGAGCACGCGCTGCGCGGCATCCGCACCGACCTGGACGTGGTCGACACCTACCGGCCCCGTCCGCACCCGCCGATCGGCTCCGCCCTGCACACCGTCGTCGGCGCCGAGGACCCGCTCCTGGCCGTCGGCGGCCTCGAAGGCTGGGCCGCCCACACCAGCGGCGGCTCCGGCCACCACGTCGTCCCCGGCGGCCACCTGCTCGCCACCGTCGACGGGCCCGGCCCGGTCGACCTGCTGACCTCCCTCATCGCGCGGCCCGGCGCCGCGCACCTGTCCCGGACGGAGCACTGATGCCCACCACCACCGCGGTCGACCTCACCGACCCCGACCTCTGGGCCCGGCCCGACACCCCCGCGCTGGTCGCGGAGCTGCGCCGGGAGTCCGCCGTCCACCGCACCGACACCGTCGACGACGGGCCGGTCTGGTCGGTGCTCTCCTACCGGCACTCCGCCGAGGTGCTGCGCAACGCCGCCGTCTACAGCTCCGAGCAGGGCTCGCTGCTCGGAGCCGGCGAGGGCAACGTCCCGGTCGGCTCCGGCCGGATGATGGCCCTCACCGACCCGCCCCGGCACCGCGAACTGCGCGCCCCCGCCAACCCGTTCTTCTCGCCCGGCGCCGTGCGCGGGGCCGCCCGGGGCATCGCCGGACTCGCCGCCTCGATCGTCGACCGGGCCGTCGAACTGGGCGAGGTGGACCTCGTCGACGCGGTCTCCGCGCTGCCGCTGTCCGTCATGTGCGACCTGCTGGACGTCCCCGAGGGCGACCGCGAGATGGTCGAGCGGGTCTGCGACGTCGCGTTCCTCGGCCGCACCCCCGAGGAGCGCCGGGCCGGCCACCAGCAGCTCATCCCGTACCTGCTGCACCAGGTGATGCTGCGGCGCAGCGACCCGCGCGACGACCTGATCAGCATGATGGCCACCTACCGGGTCGGCGGGAGGCTGCTGCCGATCGAGGACGTCGTCCTCAACCTGGACAACATCGTGGTCGGCGGCGTCCAGACCGTCCGCCACACCGCCGCGATGGGCCTGTACACCCTGGTCCGGCACCCCGAGCTGTGGCGGAGGCTCCAGCGCGGCGAGGTCGGCATGGACTCGGCGCTGGACGAACTCCTGCGCTGGACCTCGGTCGGGCTGCACACCCTGCGCACCGCGAGCCGGGACACCGAGCTCGACGGGCGCACCATCCGGCGCGGCGACCGGGTCGCGGTCTGGGTCTGGTCCGCCAACCGGGACCCGGAGGCCTTCGACCGGCCCGAGGAGATCCTGCTCGACCGCGCCCCCAACAAGCACCTCGCGCTCGGCCTCGGCGCCCACTACTGCGTCGGCGCGCCGCTGGCCAAGGCCGAACTCGGCGGCCTGTTCACGGCGCTGCTGGAGCGCGTCGCCGTGATCGAGCAGACCGGGCCGGTCGTCCACAACCGCTCGATCATCAACTTCGGCCTGGACCGCTTCCCGGTCCGCCTCACCCCGCGCTGAACCGCCGGGTGCCGAGCCGGCCGACGGGGTGGCCGACAGGGTGGCCGACGGGACGGCGGGCGGGGCGGCAGGCGGCAGGGCCCAACTGCCGCGTTCCTGCCGCGACTCCTGCCCTTCCGCCCCGCGGCCCGCCCCTACCTTCGAAGCAACCCGAGCGAAGCAAGCCGAGCTTCGAAGAAACCCGAAGAGGACACCATGAGCAACCCGTTCGAGGACGACAGCGCCGGCTACCTGGTCCTGGCCAACGACGAGAACCAGCACTCGCTGTGGCCGGTCTGGATCGACGTGCCGGCCGGCTGGACCACCGTCCACGGCGAGGACACCCGCCAGGGCTGCCTCGACTACATCGAGGCCAACTGGACCGACATCAGGCCCGCCAGCCTGGTCGCCGCCCTCTCCGCCCCCGCCGACCGGTGACCGCCGCCATGCCGACCTGGGAACTGAACCCCGGCCGCCCGGCCCTCGCCCACGCGCCGCGCACCGCGGACATGGGCGAGGCCTGCGAGTGGCTGCGCGAGAACGAGAGCGCGCTCACCGACGCCCTGCACCGGTACGGCACCATCTTCCTGCGCGGCCTGCCGGTCACCGGCACCGAGGACGTCGCCGCCGTGCGCGACGTCCTCATCCCCGAGCGCACCCCCTACCGGGAGAAGGCCACCCCGCGCAGCGACTACGGCAACGGCGTCTACTCGTCCACCGACCTGCCGCCGGTCCAGCCGATCCGGATGCACAACGAGAACAGCTACACCCTGACCTTCCCCGGCCGGCTGCTCTTCGCCTGCCTGACCGCCCCCGACGAGGGCGGGGCCACCCCCACCGCGGACTGCCGCCAGGTGCTCGCGCAGCTGCCCGCCCACCTGGTGGAGCGGATGCGGACCAACGGCTGGACGCTCACCCGCAACTACTCGGACTACATCTCGCTCGGCTGGCGCACGGCCTTCGCCACCGAGGACCGCGCCGAGGTCGAGGCCTACTGCAAGGAGAACGGCATCAGCTGCGAGTGGCTGGCGGACGGCAACCTGCGCACCACCCAGGTGCGCCCCGGCACCATCCGCCACCCGCGGACCGGCGAGCAGGTCTGGTTCAACCACCTCGCCTTCTGGAACGCGTGGTCGCTCGACCCGGACATCCGGGAGGCGATGACCGAGGAGTTCGGGCCGGACGGACTGCCGTTCAACACCGGCTTCGGCGACGGCGAGCCGCTGGAGCGCGCCGACGTCGACGCCCTCAACGAGGCCTACCACGCCGCCACCGTGCGGGAGCGCTGGCAGGTCGGCGACGTGATGCTGGTCGACAACGTGCTCTGCGCCCACGGCCGGGACCCGTACCGGGGCGGGCGCAAGATCGCCGTCTCGATGGGGCAGCCCCTGGAGATCCAGGACTGCCGGCCCACCGCGGGGCTCACCGTCTGACCGCCGTCCGTCCCCTCGACCAGCCCGTGCCGTCAGTAGACCCGAGTAGAGGAAGCACCGTGATCCCGGTTTCGTACGCCCAACAGCGGCTCTGGCTGATCGACCAGATCGAGGGGCCGACCGCGCTGTACAACCTGCCGTTCGCCCTGCGCCTGCGCGGCGCGCTCGACACCGCCGCGCTGCGTGCCGCGACGGCGGACGTGGTCGCCCGGCACGAGGCCCTGCGCACGGTGTTCCCGGTGGCCGGGGGAGTCCCGGTGCAGCGGATCCTGCCGGCCGAGGAGGCGCGACCGCGCTTCCTGGCCGAGGACTGCGCACCGGCCGACTACCCGGCCCGCCGGGACGCCGCGGCCGCCGAGACCTTCGACCTGAGCCGCGAACTGCCCATCCGGGTCACGGTGTTCACCCTCTCCCCGACCGAGCACGTGCTGCTCGTGGTGCTCCACCACATCGCCGGCGACGGCTGGTCGCTCGGCCCGCTGCTGCGCGACCTCGCCGAGGCCTACCGGGCCCGGCTGGCCGGCGGCGCCCCCGACTGGGAGCCGCTGCCGATCCAGTACGCCGACTACGCGCTCTGGCAGCGCGACCTGCTCGGCGACGAGCACGACCCCGAGAGCCTGCTCGCCCGCCAACTCGCCCACTGGCGCGAAGCGTTGGCCGGGCTGCCGGAGGAACTGGAACTGCCGACGGACCGCCCCCGGCCGCCCGCCCCCACCGGCGCCGCCGACTCCGTCGACCTCGCCTGGGACGCCGGCCTGCACACCGCCCTGCTCGACCTCGCCCACACCCACCGCACCACCCTGTTCACCGTCCTCCAGGCCGGCCTGGCCGCCCTGTTCACCCGGCTCGGCGCCGGCACCGACATCCCGCTCGGCACCGGCCTCGCCGGACGCGCCGACGAGGCCCTGGACGACCTGGTCGGCTTCTTCGTCAACTCCCTGGTCCTGAGGGCGGACACCTCCGGCGACCCGGGCTTCGCCGAACTGCTCGGCCGGGTCCGGGAGGCCCAGCTCGACGCCTTCGCCAACCAGGACCTCCCCTTCGAGCGCCTCGTCGAGGAGCTCAACCCGCCCCGCGCGCTCGGCCGCCACCCGCTGTTCCAGACCCTGCTGGTGCTCCAGAACCACGGCCAGGACGCCGAACTCGCCCTGCCCGGGCTGGAGTCCGCCCCCGAACCGATCGGCCTGCGGGTCGCCAAGTTCGACCTCAACATCGGCATCGCCGAACAGCACGGCCCCGACGGCGCCCCCGCCGGGCTCACCGGCTCGATCGAGTACGCCGCCGACCTCTACGACCGCGCCACCGTCACCGCCCTCGCCGAGCGGCTCGGCCGGCTGCTGGCCGGCGCCGCCGCCGACCCCCACGCCCCCATCGGCACCCTGGAGCTGCTCGCCCCCGAGGAGCGCACCCGCGTCCTCACCGAGTGGAACGCCACCGACGCCCCCCGGTGGAGCGGCACCCTCGCCGAGTCCTTCGAGCGCCAGGCCGACCGCACCCCGCACGCCACCGCCCTCGTCCACGACGGCGGCACCCTCGACTACGCCGCACTCGACGCCCGCGCCAACCGGCTCGCCCACCACCTGACCGCCCTCGGCGTCGGCCCCGAGACCCCCGTCGCGATGCTGATGGAGCGCTCCGCCGACGTCGTCGTCGCCACCCTCGCCGTCCTCAAGGCCGGCGGCTGCTACGTCCCCATGCACCCCGGCCTGCCGCCCGAGCGGATGGCCGACGTGCTCGCCGACACCGGCGCCCCCGTGCTGCTCACCGACCGCGCCGACCCCGGCTTCCCGCACGGCGCCGCCGTGGTCCGCCCCGGCGACGAGGCCGGCGCCCCCGACCACCGCCCCGGCCTGCCCGTCCACCCGGACCGGCTCGCCTACGTGATGTACACCTCCGGCTCCACCGGCCGCCCTAAGGGCGTGGCCGTGCGCCACCGCGACGTCGTCGACCTCGCCGCCGACCGGCGCTGGCAGGACGGCCGCCACCAGCGCGTCCTGCTGCACTCCCCGCACGCCTTCGACGCCGCCACCTACGAGATCTGGACGCCCCTGCTGGCCGGCGGCACCGTCGTGGTCGCCCCGCCCGGCGCCCTCGACGCCACCGCCCTGCACGCCGTCACCGTCCGCCACGGCGTCACCGCCGTCTTCCTCACCAAGGCCCTGTTCGACCTCGTCGCCGAGCAGGCCCCGGAGACCTTCGCCGCCCTGCGCGTCGTCTGCACCGGCGGCGAGGCCGCCTCCGGCACCCTGCTGCGGCGCGTCCTGGACGCCTGCCCCGACCTGCTGCTCGCCCACGTCTACGGGCCCACCGAGACCACCACCTTCGCCACCCACCACCCGCTCGCCCCCGCCGACCTCGACGGCCCCCGGGTGCCGATCGGCGGCCCGCTGGACAACATGCGCGGCTACGTCCTGGACGCCCGGCTGCGCCCCGTGCCGCCCGGCGTCCCCGGCGAGCTGTACCTCGCCGGCGCCGGCCTGGCCCGCGGCTACCTCAACCGGCCCGGCCTGACCGCCGAACGCTTCGTCGCCTGCCCGTACCTGCCGGGCGAGCGGATGTACCGCACCGGGGACCTGGTCCGCCGGCGCGCCGACGGCGCCGTGGAGTTCCTCGGCCGGATCGACGGCCAGGTCAAGCTGCGCGGCTTCCGGATCGAGCTCGGCGAGATCGAGGCGGCGCTGTCCCGCCACCCCGCCGTCCGCCAGGTCATCGTGATCGCCCGCGAGGACCGCCCCGGCGACCTGCGGCTGGTCGCCTACTGCACCGCCGAGCCCGGGCTCACCCCGGACGGGCTGCGCTCCTTCGCCGGCACCGTGCTGCCCGGCTACATGGTCCCCGCCGCGGCCGTCCTGCTGGACGCCCTGCCGCTCAACGCCAACGGCAAGGTCGACCGCCGCGCCCTGCCCGCCCCCGACCTCGCCGCCGACGACACCGGGCGCGCCCCCCGCGACGAGCGCGAACGGGTGCTCTGCGAGCTCTACGGCGAACTCCTCGGCATCGACGACATCACCATCGACGACGACTTCTTCGCCCTCGGCGGCCACTCCCTGCTCGCCACCCGCCTGGTCGGCCGGGCGCGCACCGAACTCGGCGTCGAACTCGCCATCGGCGACCTCTTCCAGGCGCCCACCGTCGCCGGGCTCGCCGAGCGGATCGCCGAGCGCGCCGCCGGGGCCCCCGCCCAGGCCCGCCCGGCGCTGCGGCCCGCCGTCCGGCCCGAGCGGGTGCCGCTCTCCTTCGCCCAGCGCCGCCTCTGGTTCCTCGCCCAGGCCGAGGGCCCCACCGCCACCTACAACATCACCCTCGCGCTGCGGCTGCGCGGCCCGCTCGACCCCGCCGCCCTGGCGGACGCCCTCGGCGACACCGTCCGGCGGCACGAGGCGCTGCGCACCGTCTTCGCCGAGCACGACGGCACCCCGTACCAGCGCATCCTGGACGGGCCCGTGGCCCCGCTGCTCACCACCACCGACCGCCCGGTGGACGAACTCGCCCGGCACGGCTTCGACCTGGCCGCCGACCTGCCCGTGCACGCCTACCTGCGGCCCGAGGGCCCGGACGAGCACGTCCTGGTCCTGGTCCTGCACCACATCGCCGGGGACGGCGCCTCGCTCGGCCCGCTCTACCGCGACCTCACCGACGCCTACCGGGCCCGCCAGGGCGGCCACGCCCCCGACTGGGAGCCGCTGCCCGTCCAGTACGCCGACCACGCGCTGTGGCAGCACGGACTGCTCGGCGACGAGGACGACCCGCAGAGCCTGGCCGCCCGCCAACTCGCCCACTGGCGCGAGGCGTTGGCCGGGCTGCCGGAGGAGCTGGCACTGCCCGCGGACCGCCCCCGGCCGCCGGTCGCCAGCCACCGCGGCGCCGTCGTCCCGCTGGAGCTCGACGCGGACCTGCACGCCCGGCTCGCCGACCTCGCCGCCGAGCACGGCGCGACGCTCTTCATGGTCCTCCAAGCCGCCTACGCCACCCTGCTGCACCGCTTCGGCGCCGGCACCGACCTGCCGATCGGCACCCCGGTGGCCGGGCGCCTCGACGAGGCCGCCACCGACCTGGTCGGCTACTTCGCCAACACCCTGGTGCTGCGCACCGACCTCTCCGGCCGGCCGAGCTTCGCCGAACTGCTGCGCCGCGTCCGGGAGACCGACCTCGCCGCGTACGAGCACCAGGACACGCCGTTCGAGCGCCTGGTCGAGGAGTTCAACCCGGTCCGCTCGCTGGCCCGGCACCCGCTGTTCCAGGTGATGCTGACCTTCGCCGCCGCCGCCGAGGGCGGCCCCGCCTTCCCCGGCGTGACGGCCGCCGAGGAACCGGTGGAGTACGGCACCGCCAAGTTCGACCTCAAGCTGGCACTGACCGAGCGCCACCGCGCCGACGGCACCCCGGACGGGCTCGCGGGCGGGCTGGAGTACGCCACCGACCTGTTCGACCCGGAGACCGCGCAGCGGCTGGCCGACGTGCTGGCCCTGATCCTGCGGCAGGCCGCCGCCGACCCGGAGCTCAGCGTCGCGGCGGCCGGGCTGACGCCCGCGGGCGGGGCGGCCGAACTCCGCCACTCCGCAGGGCCGTTGGCTTCGGAGGTGCCGCTGCTTCCGGCGGTGTTCGAGGAGCAGGCGGCGGTCACGCCGGAAGCGGTGGCGCTGGTGTGCGGTGACGAGGTGCTGACGTACCGGGAGTTGGACGCGCGGGCCGGACGGCTCGCGGGCCGGCTGGTCGGTGCCGGGGTGACGCCGGGCGCGATGGTGGCGCTGGCGCTGCCGCGCTCGGTGGAGTCGGTGGTCGGGCTGCTCGCGGTGCTGAAGGCGGGCGGGGTGTACCTGCCGCTGGACGCCGAGTACCCGGCGGACCGCACCGCCTACACCCTGACGAACGCCGGGCCCGCGCTGGTGCTGACCGATGGCCGCTGGCCGCTGCCCGAACTGCTCGCCGAATTCCAGGTGTTGGACGTCACCGATGCGCCGGGTCCGGCGGAGTTCGCCAGGCCTGTCCTGGGCGGGGCGGATGCGGCGTACGTGATCCACACGTCCGGCTCGACGGGCCGCCCGAAGGGTGTGGTGGTCTCGCACGGGAGCATCGCCGCCCTGCTGGCCGGCCACCGCGCGACGCTGGTCGCGGACGCGGAGGCGGCGCACGGCAGGCTGCGGGTCGCGTTGACGGCTTCGCTCTGCTTCGACGCCTCGATGGAGGTGGTGCTGTGGATGGTCGCCGGGCACGAGCTGCACCTGATCGGTGACGAGGTGCGTCGGGACGCCCGGCAGCTGGTCCGCCACGTCCACGCGGTCGGGCTGGACGCGCTGCACGTGACTCCGTCGTACGCCGAGCAGCTGGTCGAGGAGGGGCTGCTGGAGGAGCCCGCGCCGAAGCTGCTGCTGCTCGGTGGCGAGGCCATCGGGCAGGGCCTGTGGACCAGGCTGTGCGCGGCTCCGCTGACCTCCGGCCACACCATGTACGGGCCGACCGAGTCCACCGTGCACGCCCTCACCCGGCCGTTCGACGGTGCGCACCGGCCGGTGCTCGGCCAGACCGTCGCCGGGACCACCGGGTACGTGCTGGACGAGAACCTGAACCAGGCGCCGGTCGGCGTCCCCGGGGAGCTCTACCTGGCCGGCGCCGGACTGGCCCGGGGGTACCTGGGCCAGTCCGCTCTCACGGCGGAGCGCTTCGTCGCCAGCCCGTTCGTCGCGGGTGAGCGGATGTACCGCACCGGGGACCTGGTGCGCCGCGCCCGCGACGGCGAGCTGGAGTACCTCGGCCGCACCGACAACCAGGTGAAGATCCGCGGCTTCCGGATCGAACCCGGCGAGATCGAGGCCGTGCTGGCCGGCCACCCGGCCGTGCGCCAGGCCGCCGTGCTGCCCGACGACAGCGGCCGGCGCCTGGTCGCCTACGTGGTCGCCGACGGCCCCCTCGACGCGGCCGCCCTGCGATCCTTCGCCGCCGAGTCGCTGCCCGGCTACATGGTCCCGGCCGCCTTCGTGGAGCTCGACGCCCTGCCGCTGACCGCCAACGGCAAGCTGGACCGCGCCGCGCTCCCGGCCCCCGACTTCGCCGCGCTGGCCGGCGGCCGGGCCGCCCGCACCCCGCAGGAGGAGATCCTCTGCGGCCTGTTCCGCGAGGTGCTCGGCCTCGACGTGGTCGGCGCCGACGACGACTTCTTCGAGCTCGGCGGCCACTCGCTGCTCGCCATCCGGCTGCTCAGCCGGGTCCGCGCGACGCTGGGCGCGGAACTCGGCATCCGGGACGTCTTCGAGGCGCCGACACCGGCCGGGCTCGCCGCCTGCCTGGGATCGGGGGCGGAGCGTCTCGCGCTGACCGCCTACGTCGAGCGGCCGGAGCGGGTGCCGCTCTCCTTCGCCCAGCGGCGGCTCTGGCTGATCGACCGGATCGAGGGGCCGAGCGCCCTCTACAACTCGCCGCTGGCGCTGCGCCTGACCGGCGAGCTGGACCAGGCGGCGCTGGAACGCGCCCTCGGCGACCTGGTCGCCCGGCACGAGGTCCTGCGCACCCTGATGGTGGAGACCGACGGCGAACCGCACCAGCTGATCCTGCCGGCCGGGGCGGCCTCGGTGCCCTTCGAGGTCCGGGACTGCCCGGCCGAGGAGGTCGGCGAGTCCGTCGACGCGGCCTCCCGCCGGCCCTTCGACCTGGCGGCCGAACTCCCGGTGCGCGCCCTGCTGTTGCGGGTCGACGCCGAGGAACACGTGCTGGTCCTGGTGCTGCACCACATCGCGAGCGACGGCTGGTCGACCCGCAAGCTGGTGCGCGACCTCGCCGCCGCCTACGCGGCGCGGACGGCCGGAACCGCGCCGCGACAGGCTCCGCTGCCCGTCCAGTACGCCGACTACGCGCTCTGGCAGCGCGACCTGCTCGGCGACGAGGCCGACGAGGAGAGCCTCTTCTCCCGCCAACTCGCCTACTGGAACGAGACCCTGGCCGGAATGCCGGAGGAGCTCGCGCTCCCGGCGGACCGCCCCAGGAGCGCCGCCGCCAGCCACCAGGGCGACCGGGTGGCACAGCTGCTCGACGTCGAACTCCACCGTGCGCTGCGGACCCTGGCGCGCGAGCAGCGGGTGACGATGTTCATGGCCATCCAGGCCGCCTTCGCCGCCCTGCTCACCCGGCTCGGCGCGGGCACCGACGTGCCGATCGGCTCCGTGGTCGCCGGGCGCTCCGACGAGGCGCTGGACGAACTGGTCGGCTTCTTCGTCAACACCCTGGTGCTGCGCACCGACACCTCGGGCAACCCGAGCTTCACCGAGCTGCTGGCCCGGGTCCGGGAGGCCGACCTCGGCGCCTACGCCCACCAGGACGTGCCGTTCGAGCGCCTGGTCGAGGAGCTCAACCCGACCCGCTCGCTGGCCCGGCACCCGCTCTTCCAGGTCGCGATGGTGCTCCAGAACAACGAGCAGGCCGACGCCTCCTCGTCCGGCCTGTGGAACGGGGTGCTGCCGGCCGCCACCGGGGTCGCCAAGTTCGACCTCAACGTGACCGCCCAGGAGCTCTTCGGCCCTGACGGTGAGCCCGCCGGGATCGACTTCGCGCTCGACTACGCGACGGACCTGTTCGACCAGGAGACGGCCGAGGCGATCGTCCGCCACTTCGCCGGCCTGCTGGCGGCGGCCGTCGAGCGGCCGGACACCCGGATCGGGGCACTGCCGCTGGTGAGCCCGGCGGAACTGGCCGAACTGCTGGGCGGTGCAACGCCGTTGGCTTCGGAGGTGCCGCTGCTTCCGGCGGTGTTCGAGGAGCAGGCGGCGGCCACGCCGGACGCGGTGGCGCTGGTGTGCGGTGAGGAGGTGCTGACGTACCGGGAGTTGGACGCGCGGGCCTCGCGGCTTGCGGGTCGGTTGGTCGGTGCGGGGGTGACGCCTGGCGCGGTGGTGGCGATCGCCTTGCCGCGCTCGGTGGAGTCGGTGGTCGGGCTGCTCGCGGTGCTGAAGGCGGGCGGGGTGTACCTGCCGCTGGACGCCGAGTACCCGGCGGAGCGTACCGGGCACATCCTGGCGGACGCACTGCCCGCGCTGGTGCTGACGGACAGCCGCTGGCCGCTGCCCGACGTGCTGGCCGAGCTGCCGGTGTTGGACGTCACGGACGTTCCCGGTCCGGTGGAGTTCACCAGGCCTGTCCTGGGCGGGGCGGACGCGGCGTACGTGATCCACACGTCCGGCTCGACCGGTCGCCCGAAGGGTGTGGTGGTTTCGCACGGGAGCATCGCCGCCCTGCTGGCGGGCCATCGGGCGACGCTGGTCGCGGATGCGGAGGCGGCGCACGGCAGGCTGCGGGTGGCGTTGACGGCTTCGCTCTGCTTCGACGCCTCGATGGAGGTGGTGCTGTGGATGGTCGCCGGGCACGAGCTGCACCTGATCGGTGACGAGGTACGTCGGGACGCGCGGCAGTTGGTCCGCCATGTCCGCGAGGTCGGGCTGGACGCGTTGCACGTCACTCCGTCGTACGCCGAGCAGTTGGTCGAGGAGGGGCTGCTGGAGGAGCCGGCGCCGAAGCTGTTGCTGCTCGGCGGTGAGGCGATCGGGCAGGGCCTGTGGACGCGGCTGTGCGCGGCTCCGCTGACCGCCGGCCACACGATGTACGGGCCGACCGAGTCGACCGTGCACGCCCTCACCCGGCCGCTTGACAGCGTGGACCGGCCGGTGCTCGGCCGGGCTGTCGAGGGGACGGCCGGGTACGTGCTGGACGAGCACCTGAACCTGGTCCCGCGTGGGGTGGCGGGCGAGTTGTACCTGGCGGGTGCCGGACTGGCCCGCGGGTACCTGGGACGCGCCGCGCTGACGGCGGAGCGGTTCGTCGCCAGCCCGTTCGTCGCGGGTGAGCGGATGTACCGGACCGGGGACCTGGTGCGTCGTGCCCGTGACGGTGAGCTGGAGTACCTGGGCCGGACCGATGACCAGGTGAAGATCCGTGGTTTCCGGATCGAACTCGGTGAGATCGAGGCGGTGTTGGCGGCCCATCCGGCCGTCCGTCAGGCCGTGGTGACCGTTCGGGAGAGCGAGGACGGGGACCGTCGGCTGATCGCCTACTGCGCGGTGGCCGGGGAAGCCGGCCCCGAGCTCGGTAGCGCGCTGCGCCGGTTCACCGCCGAGTCGCTGCCCGGCTACATGGTCCCGGCCGCCGTGGTGACGCTCGACGCCCTGCCGCTGACCGCCAACGGCAAGCTGGACCGCGCCGCGCTCCCGGCCCCCGACTTCGCCGCGCTGGCCGGCGGCCGGGCCGCCCGTACGCCGCAGGAGGAGATCCTGTGCGGCCTGTTCGCCGAGGTGCTCGGCCTGGACGCGGTCGGGGTGGAAGATGACTTCTTCGCGCTGGGCGGGCATTCGCTGCTCGCGACCCGGTTGCTCAGTCGGGTCCGTTCGACGCTGGACGCGGAGTTGGCCGTCCGGGACGTCTTCGAGGCGCCGACGCCCGCCGGGTTGGCGGCCCGCCTGGGTTCGGGGGCGGAGCGTCTCGCGCTGACCGCTCACACCGAGCGGCCGGAGCGGGTGCCGTTGTCCTTCGCGCAGCAGCGCCTCTGGCTGATCGACCGGATGGAGGGGCCCAGCGCGGTGTACAACCTGCCGCTGGTGCTCCGCGTGGCGGGCGAGCTGGACGCCGACGCCCTCGGCTCGGCCCTGGGCGACCTGGTCGCCCGGCACGAGGTCCTGCGCACGCTGGTGGTGGAGACCGACGGCGAACCGCACCAGCTGATCCTGCCGGTCGGGGCGGCCTCGGTGCCCTTCGAGGTCCGGGACTGCCCGGCCGACGAGGTCGGCGAGTCCGTCGACGCGGCCTCCCGCCGGCCCTTCGACCTGGCGGCCGAACTCCCGGTGCGCGCCCTGCTGTTGCGGGTCTCCTCGGAAGATCACGTGCTGGTCCTGGTGCTGCACCACATCGCCGGTGACGGGTGGTCGATGGGTCCGCTGCTGCGTGACCTCGCCGCCGCCTACGCGGCGCGGACGACGGGCGCCGTGCCCGGGTGGGCGCCGCTGCCCGTCCAGTACGCCGACTACGCGCTCTGGCAGCGTGAGCTGCTCGGCGACGAGGCCGACGAGGAGAGCCTCATCTCCCGCCAACTCGCCTACTGGAACGAGGCCCTGGCCGGAATGCCGGAGGAGCTGGCGTTGCCGGCGGACCGTCCGCGGGGTGCCGTCGCCAGCCACCAGGGCGGCCGGGTGGTGCTTCCGCTGGGTGCCGAACTGCACCGTGCGCTGGTGACGTTGGCGCGTGAGCAGCGGGTGACGATGTTCATGGCCGCGCAGGCGGCGCTCGCCGCCCTGCTCACCCGGCTCGGTGCCGGAACGGACATCCCGATCGGATCGGTGACGGCGGGGCGCTCGGACGAGGCGGTGGACCAGCTGGTCGGCTTCTTCGTCAACACGCTGGTGCTGAGGACCGACACCTCGGGCAACCCGAGCTTCAGCGAGCTGCTGGCCCGGGTCCGGGAGACCCAGCTCGACGCCCATGCCCACCAGGACGTGCCGTTCGAGCGCCTGGTCGAGGAGCTCAACCCGACCCGCTCGCTGGCCCGGCACCCGCTGTTCCAGGTGATGCTGGTCCTTCAGGGCGGCGGTGACACGGCGCCGCTGGACGCGACCGGGCTGGACGTCTCGGTCGAGCCGTCCGGTCGTGCGGTCGCCAAGTTCGACCTGAGTGTCGGCATCGGTGAGTCCTTCGGTCCGGACGGCGCACCGGCCGGTCTGGAGTGCGTGGTCGACTTCGCGACGGACCTGTTCGACCGGGAGACGGTCGAGGCGATCGCCGTCCGGTTCAGCCGGCTGCTGGCCGCGGTCGCGGCCGGTCCGGACCTGCCGATCGGCAGGGCGGAGCTGCTGTCCTCGGCGGAACTGGCCGAACTGCTGGGCGGTGCCACGCCGTTGGCTTCGGAGGTGCCGTTGCTTCCGGCGGTGTTCGAGGAGCAGGTGGCGGCCACGCCGGAGGCGGTGGCGCTGGTGTGCGGTGACGAGGTGCTGACGTACCGGGAGTTGGACGCGCGGGCCGGACGGCTTGCGGGTCGGCTGATCGGTGCCGGGGTGATGCCGGGGGCGGTGGTGGCGATCGCCTTGCCGCGCTCGGTGGAGTCGGTGGTCGGGCTGCTCGCGGTGCTGAAGGCGGGCGGTGTGTACCTGCCGCTGGACGCCGGGTACCCGGCGGAGCGCACGGCCTACACCCTGGCGGATGCCGAGCCCGTTCTCGTGCTGACCGACGACCGGTGGCCGCTGCCCGAACTGCTGGCAGAACTCCCGGTGTTGGACGTCACGGACGCGCCGGGATCGGCACAGGGTCCCCTGATCGCTCTGGGCGCAGCGGACGCGGCGTACGTGATCTACACCTCCGGTTCCACCGGCCGCCCCAAGGGTGTGGTGGTCTCGCACGGCAGTCTCGCCGCCCTGCTGGCCGGCCATCGGGCGGGCATGATGGCGGGGGAGGAGAACCGGAAGTTCGCGCTGACGGCCTCGCTCTGCTTCGACGCCTCCTGGGAGGGCCTGCTGTGGATGGTGGTCGGGCATGAGCTGCACCTGATCGACGACGAGGTCCGCCGGGACGCCGGGCAACTGGTCCGCCATGTGCGCGAGTCGGCGATCGACGTGGTGAACGCCACGCCGTCCTTCCTGGTCCAACTGGTCGAGGAGGGCCTGTTGGAGGCGCCGGCGCCGAGCGTCGTGCTGGTGGGCGGCGAGGCCGTCGGCCAGGCGCTGTGGACACGGTTGCGGGAGACCCCGGGGCTGCGGGCGTACAACCTGTACGGCCCGACCGAGTCCACCGTGGAGGCGCTGGAGCAGCCGTTCGACGGTTCGGACCGGCCGGTGCTCGGCCGGGCCGTCGCCGGGACTGTCGGGTACGTGCTGGACGAGCACCTGAACCCGGCGCCAGCCGGCATCCCCGGGGAGCTGTACCTGGCGGGTGCCGGACTGGCCCGGGGGTACCTGGGCCGCGCCGCGCTCACGGCGGAGCGGTTCGTCGCCAGCCCGTTTGTGTCGGGTGAGCGGATGTACCGCACCGGGGACCTGGTGCGCCGGGCCCGTGACGGTGAGCTGGAGTACCTCGGCCGTACCGACGACCAGGTGAAGATCCGCGGCTTCCGGATCGAACTCGGTGAGATCGAGGCGGTGTTGGCCGGCTACCCGGCTGTCCGTCAGGCCGTGGTGACCGTTCGGGAGAGCGAGGACGGGGACCGTCGGCTGATCGCCTACTGCGCGGTGGCCGAGGATGCCACCTCCGAACTCGGCGGCGCACTGCGCCGGTTCACGGCCGAGTCGCTGCCCGGCTACATGGTCCCGGCCGCCGTGGTGACGCTCGATGCCCTGCCGCTGACCGGCAGCGGCAAGGTCGACCACCGTGCCCTGCCCGAACCCGACCTGGCAGCATTCGCGCCGGCCGGTGGCCGGGCGGCCCGTACGCCGCAGGAGGAGATCCTGTGCGGTCTGTTCGCGGAGGTGCTCGGCCTGGACGTGGTCGGGGTGGAGGACGACTTCTTCGCGCTGGGCGGGCATTCGTTGCTCGCGACCCGGTTGCTCAGTCGGGTGCGCTCGACGCTGGCCGCCGAGTTGGCCGTCCGGGACGTGTTCGAGGCGCCGACGCCGGCTGGGCTGGCGGCCCGCCTGGGTTCGGGGGCGGAGCGTCTCGCGCTGACCGCCTACGCCGAGCGGCCGGAGCGGGTGCCGTTGTCCTTCGCGCAGCAGCGGCTCTGGCTGATCGACCGGATGGAAGGGCCCAGCGCGGTGTACAACCTGCCGCTGGTGCTCCGCGTGACGGGCGAGCTGGACGCCGACGCCCTCGGCTCGGCCCTGGGCGACCTGGTCGCCCGGCACGAGGTCCTGCGCACGCTGATCGAGGAGGAGGACGGCACCCCGTACCAGCGCGTCCTGCCGGCCTGGGCGGCCCGGGTGCCCGTCGAGCTGCTGCCCGAGGGCACCGCGCCGGAGGCCTGCACCGGGCGCCCGTTCGACCTGGCCGCCGACCTGCCGATCCGGGCCCACCTGATCCCGGCCGGGCAGGCCGAGTACCTGCTGGTCCTGGTGCTGCACCACATCGCCGGTGACGGGTGGTCGATGGGTCCGCTGCTGCGGGACCTCGCCGCCGCCTATGCGGCGCGGACGGCGGGCACCGTGCCCGGGTGGGCGCCGCTGCCCGTCCAGTACGCCGACTACGCGCTCTGGCAGCGCGAGCTGCTCGACGAAGCGGACCAGGACGGACCGATGGCACGCCAACTCGGCTACTGGCGCGAGGCGTTGGCCGATCTTCCGGAGGAGCTGGCGCTGCCGGCGGACCGTCCGCGGGGTGCTGTGGCCAGCCACCGAGGTGACCGGGTGGTGCTTCCGCTGGGTGCCGAACTGCACCGTGCGTTGGTGACGTTGGCGCGTGAGCAGCGGGTGACGATGTTCATGGCCGCGCAGGCGGCGCTCGCCGCTCTGCTGACCCGGCTCGGTGCGGGCACCGATGTGCCGATCGGTTCGGTGACGGCGGGGCGTTCGGACGAGGCGGTGGACCAGCTGGTCGGCTTCTTCGTCAACACCCTGGTGTTGCGGACGGACACCTCGGGCAACCCGAGTTTCACGGAGCTGCTGGCCCGGGTCCGGGAGACCCAGCTCGATGCGCATGCCCATCAGGACGTGCCGTTCGAGCGCCTGGTCGAGGAGCTCAACCCGGCCCGCTCGCTGGCCCGGCACCCGCTCTTCCAGGTGATGCTGGTCCTTCAGGGCGGTGGCGACACGGCGCCGCTGGACGCGACCGGGCTGGACGTCTCCGTGGAGCCGTCCGGTCGTGCGGTCGCCAAGTTCGACCTGAGTGTCGGCATCGGTGAGTCCTTCGGTCCGGACGGCGCGCCGGCCGGCCTGGAGTGCGTGCTCGACTTCGCGACGGACCTCTTCGACCGCGAGACGGCCGAGGCGATGGTCCACCACTTCGCCGGCCTGCTGACGGCGGCCGTCGAGCGGCCGGACACCCGGATCGGGGCACTGCCGTTGGTGAGTCCGGAGGAGCGGGCCGAAATGCTCGGTGCTGCACGGCCGTTGGCTTCGGAGGTGCCGCTGCTTCCGGCGGTGTTCGAGGAGCAGGTGGCGGCCACGCCGGAGGCGGTGGCGCTGGTGTGCGGCGAAGAGGTGCTGACGTACCGGGAGTTGGACGCACGGGCCGGACGGCTCGCGGGTCGGCTGGTCGGTGCCGGGGTGACGCCCGGTGCGGTGGTGGCGTTGGCGCTGCCGCGCTCGGTGGAGTCGGTGGTCGGGCTGCTCGCGGTGCTGAAGGCGGGCGGGGTGTACCTGCCGCTGGACGCCGGGTACCCGGCGGAGCGCACGGCCTACACCCTGGCGGACGCCGAGCCCGCGCTGGTGCTGACCGACGACCGGTGGCCGCTGCCCGAACTGCTCACCGAACTCCCGGTGTTGGACGTCACGGACGTGCCGGGATCGGCGGAGTTCACCAGGCCCGTCCTGGACGGGGCGGACGCTGCCTACGTGATCTACACCTCCGGCTCGACGGGCCGCCCGAAGGGTGTGGTGGTCTCGCACGGGAGCCTCGCCGCTCTGCTGGCCGGCCACCGGGCGGGCATGATGGCGGGGGAGGAGAGCCGGAAGTTCGCGCTGACGGCCTCGCTCTGCTTCGACGCCTCCTGGGAGGGCCTGCTGTGGATGGTCTCCGGGCATGAACTGCACCTGATCGGCGAGGACCTGCGCCTCGACGCGGCCGCGCTGGTCCGCCACCTCGGTTCGCACGGCATCGACGTGGTGAACGCCACCCCGTCCTTCGTGGCCCAACTCGTCGAGGAGGGCCTGCTGGAGGCGCCTGCGCCGGGCGTCGTGCTGGTGGGCGGCGAGGCCGTCGGCCAGGCGCTGTGGACGCGGCTGCGGGAGACCCCGGGGCTTCGGGCGTACAACCTGTACGGCCCGACCGAGTCCACCGTGGAGGCGCTGGAGCAGCCGCTCGACGGCTCGGACCGGCCGGTGCTCGGCCGGGCTGTCGCCGGGACCGCCGGGTACGTGCTGGACGAGCACCTGAACCCGGTGCCCGTCGGCATCCCCGGGGAGCTGTACCTGGCGGGCGCCGGACTGGCCCGCGGGTACCTGGGACGCGCCGCGCTCACGGCGGAGCGGTTCGTCGCCAGCCCGTTCACCCCCGGCGAGCGGATGTACCGCACCGGTGACCTGGTGCGTCGTGCCCGGGACGGTGAGCTGGAGTACCTCGGCCGCACCGACGACCAGGTGAAGATCCGCGGCTTCCGGATCGAACTCGGCGAGATCGAGCAGGTGTTGACGACTCACCCCGAGGTCGCCGCGGCCGTCGTCCGGCCGGACGACAGCGGCACCCGACTGGTCGCCTACCTGGTCACCGACCGCCCGCTCGACCCGGCCGGCCTGCGGGCCTTCACCGCCGAGCGGCTGCCCGCCCACATGGTGCCCGCCGCCTTCGTCGCGCTGCCCGCCCTGCCACTGACCGGCAGCGGGAAGGTCGACCACCGCGCCCTGCCCGCACCGGAGTTCGCCGCCCACCCGGCCGGCCGCCCGGCCCGCACCCCGCGCGAGCAGCTGCTCTGCACCCTGTTCGCCGAAACCCTCGGCCTGGAGCGCGTCGGCATCGACGACGACTTCTTCGATCTGGGCGGGCACTCCCTGCTCGCCATGAAGCTGCTCTCGCGCGTCCGCACCGCCCTCGGTGTCGATCTCGGCATGCGGGCGCTGTTCGAGGCGCCCACGGTGGCCGGGCTGGACGGCCGGCTCGACCAGGGCCCGGCGGCCGACGCCCTGGACGTGCTGCTGCCCCTGCGCACCGGCGGCGACCGGCCCCCGCTGTTCTGCGTCCACCCGGCGGCCGGCATCAGCTGGGTCTACTCCGGGCTGCTGCGCCACCTCGACCCGGGGCAGCCGGTGTACGGCCTCCAGGCCCGCGGCCTGCGCGGCGGGGCGCCGGCCAGCGTCACCGAGATCGCCGAGGACTACGTACGGCAGATCCGAGCCGTCCACCCGTCCGGCCCGTACCACCTGCTGGGCTGGTCCTTCGGTGCGGTGGTCGCCCAGGAGATGGCCGTCCGGCTCCAGGCCGAGGGCGCGCCGGTCGGGCTGCTGGCCCTGCTGGACGGTGGCCCGGCGGTCCGCACCGATGCCGCCCCGCCGTCCGAACCCGCCGACACGGTGGACGAGTTGCTGCGCTCGCTGGGCTACGACCCGGCGGACGGCAGCGGCCAGGCCGACCTGGCGGCGGTGCTCGGCGAGGCCGCGCACGTCCTGCCCGAGGTGTTCGACCGGCACCGCAAACTGATGGCCGAGCACCGGCCCCAGCACTACCGGGGCGATGCCGTCTTCTTCGGCGCCACCCTCGGCAAGCCGGCCGACTGGCCGTACGAGGAGGCCTGGCGGCCTCACCTGGACGGGCTGATCGAGGGCCACCGGCTGCCGTTCGGCCACGGCGACCTGGCCCGGCCGGAGCCGCTCGCCCGGATCGCCGCCGTCCTCGCCGACAAGCTGCGGGCCGAGAGCGCCGGCACCACCGGCAACGCCGGCACCACCGACAGTGCACGCACCACCGACAGCGCACGCACCACCGACAGCGCCGGCACCACCGGCAACGCCGAGAAGTCCCAGAACACCGAGAAGTCCGGAGCGTGAGCCGCGATGACCACCACCGTCCCGATCGAGTCACCGGCACCGCCGGACCGGCCGCGCAGCAGGTGGGGCCTGTGGGCCCACGGGGACTTCCGCCGGCTCTGGATCGGTGAGACCACCAGCAACTTCGGTACGGCCGTCGGGAGCGTGGCGCTGTCCCTGGTGGCCGTGGTCACCCTGGGCGCCAGCCCCCTCGCGGTGGGCGTGATCAACGCGGCCGCCTGGCTGCCCTGGCTGTTCCTCGGCCTGCTGGCCGGCGCCTGGGTGGACCGCTGGCCCCGGCTGCGGGTGATGCTGGTCTGCGACCTGCTGCTGCTCCTCCTCTTCGGCAGTGTGCCGGTGGCCAGTTGGCTGGGGGTGCTCTCGCTGGCCCACCTGGTGGTGGTGGCCCTGCTGACGGGGGCGGTGAAGGTGTTCTTCTCCACCGCCTACGGCGCGGTGCTGCCCACCCTGGTCGGCAAGGCCGACCTGCTGGAGGCCAACGTCAAGCTGCGCTCCGGCGCCTCGGCGGCCGAGATCGCCGGCCCGGGCGCGGCCGGTCTGCTCTCCCAGGCGTTCGGCGCCGCCAGCGGGATGTTCGCGGACTCGCTCACCTACCTGGTGTCGGCGGTGTTCCTGCGGCGGATCAGGACGGAGGAGCGCCCCCCGCCGGTGTCCGAGCGGCGCGGCATCCCGCGCGAGATCGGCGAGGGCGTCCGGTTCCTGCTGCGCGACCCGTACCTGCGCACGTTCGCCTGCTTCGCGGCGGTCGGCAACCTGGGGCTGAACGGCATCCAGGCGGTGCAGACGGTCTTCCTGGTGCGCAGTGTGGGGCTCGAACCGGGCGCGGTGGGCGGGGTGTTCGCGCTGGTGAGCGTCGGCGGACTGGCCGGCGCGATGCTGGCCGGACGGGTCGCCCGCAAGCTGGGCAGCGCCCGTGGGCTGCTGGTCTGCGAACTGGTGGTCGCGCCCTTCATCCTGCTGCTGCCGCTGGCGGGCGACCGGCTGCCGCTGGTGGTCAGCGCGCTCGCCTGGGCGGTCGCGGTCTGCGGGGTGGTGGCGGGCAACGTCCTCGCCGGCAGCTTCTCCCAGGGCTACTGCCCGCCCGCGATGATCGGCCGGATCCGGGCCAGCTCCGCGACCCTCAACTACAGCGCGATCCCGGTGGGCGCCCTGCTCGGCGGCTACCTCGGCGAGGCGATCGGCGCCCGCAGCACGATCTGGCTGATGGCGGGCGTGCTGCTGTCGGCGGGCGCGGTGCTGCTGGCCAGCCCGCTGCGAGGCCTGCGCGACTTCCCGACCCGGCCGCCGGCCCCCACGGCCTGACCGGCCCCCGCCTGCACCGCTCGCACCGCCCGTACTGCCCGTACCGCCCGTGACGCCCCTGCCACCCGTACCCGACTTCCGAGGAGCTTCCGATGGCCCGCACCGCCCGCCCGCGCCACTACCTGATGTGCCGTCCGACCCACTTCGACGTCACCTACGCGATCAACCCCTGGATGGACCCGGCGAAGCCGGTGGACACCGACCTGGCCGTCGCCCAGTGGGAGCGGCTGCACGCCCTGTACGGCGAGCTCGGCCACCGCGTCGACCTGATCGACCCGCTGCCCGGCCTGCCCGACATGGTCTACGCGGCCAACGGCGCCACCGTGGTGGACGGCAGGGTGCTCGGGGCGCGCTTCCGCAACACCGAGCGGGCCGCCGAGGGCCCGGCCTACCTGGAGTGGTTCCGCGCCCGGGGCTTCGAGACCCGCGACCCGGAGTACGTCAACGAGGGCGAGGGGGACCTGCTGACGACCGCGAGCTACGTGCTGGCCGGGCGGGGCTTCCGCAGCGTGGCCGACGGGCACGCGGAGGCGCAGGAGTTCTTCGGCCGCCCGGTGGTCGGCCTGGAGCTGGTCGACCCGCGCTTCTACCACCTGGACACCGCGCTCGCCGTGCTGGACGGCGACGAGATCATGTACAACCCGGAGGCCTTCTCGGCCGGCAGCCGTGCCGTGCTGCGGCGGCTGTTCCCGGACGCGCTGCTGGCGGACCGGGCCGACGCGGAGGTGTTCGGCCTCAACGCGATCAGCGACGGCCTGCACGTGGTGCTGCCGGAGGCGGCCGTGGGACTGGCCTCGCGACTGCGCGAGCGCGGCTTCCGGCCGATCGGGATGGACCTCAGCGAGCTGCTCAAGGGCGGCGGCAGCGTGAAGTGCTGCACCCTGGAGATCCGCGCGACGGCCTGAGCGGGCGGCCTGAGCGGGCGGCCCACCGAGCACCGGTGATCATTGGTGATCACCGGTGCTCGACTGTAGATCGACCGTTGAACGCTCCCGGCCAGACTGGTGCCACACCACGACGGAACCCCTTCCCAGCAGGGAAGCGAGCCGAGGAGTACCAGAGATGACGCAGCGTCCGGCCACCACCATCCGCACCCGCCTCCGGCTGTTCACGGTCGGCCTCGGGGTGACCGTCGCCCTGGGCGCCGGCCTCTCGGTGACGGTCGCCGGGGCGGCGGCCGACGCCGGGGTGGCGACGGTGGTGAGCGGCGGCGGCGGCGCGACGCCGACGCCCACCCCGACCCCCACCCCGACCGGCGGCAACGGCGACTGGAACAGCACCGGTTCCTGAGCACACCGGTTCCTGAACGCACCGGAACCGCCAGCAGGATCGATTCCTCAGCAGCCCGAGGAGAGCCGGTCGGCGGCCCGCCGGACCGCCCGGCCCGACGGGGTCGACGGATCCGGACCCTCGGCCCGGGGCAGCAGCCCCGCCACCTCCGCCGCCTCCGGCAGCCCCAGCCGGACGAAGATCCGGTGCGCCTCCCGCAGCCGCCCGTACGCCTCGGCCTCCCGCCCGAGGTCGGCCAGCGTCCGGCCCAGCACCAGCAGCGCGTGGCCCTGGTCCCGCTCGGCACCCAGCTCCTCGCACAGCTCCAGCGCCTGCCCGGCGTGCTCCAGCGCCTCCTCCGTCCGGCCGAGCGAGCGCAGACTGTCCGCCATCCGGTAGCGGGCATGCCCGGCCCGGGCCCGCAGACCGGACGCCGAGGCCACCGCCAGGCACTCGCCGAACCAGGTGACCGCCTCCTCGTGCCGCCCCAGCCCGTGCAGCGCCAGCCCCAGCACGTACAGCGTGTACGCCCGGCCCGGATCGTCGTTCCGGGTCCGCAGCTCGGCCAGCGCCTCGTGGCAGATCGGCACCGCCTCGGCGGCCCGCCCGCTGCGCACCCGGGCCAGCGCCGCGTTCACCGTCGTCACCAGCGCCCCGGAGCGGTGGCCGAGTTCGCGGGCCAGCAGCAGCGCCTCGTCGTAGTGCCCGACGGCCTCGTCGTAGCGGCTGAGGAACTGGCAGACCAGGCCGAGGTCGTTCAGCGCCTGGCGCAGGATCACCGTGTCGCCCGCCGCGCGGGAGGCGGCCACCGCCAGCCGGGAGGCCGCCTCCGCCTCCTCCAGCCGGGTGGCGGCCAGGGCGACGTTGCCGCGCAGGAAGTGCGCCCGACCAGCTGCCCGGTGGTCGGCGCGGTGGACCGCGGCGGCGGCCAGGGCCTCCGCGGTGGTGGCCAGCTGGCGGCTGGGCGGGGCGAGGACGAACGGCGTGAGCGCGATCAGCAGGTCGATCGCGGCGCGCAGCGGGTCCGTGGTCGGTCCGTCGGCGGGGTCCGGTGCCGGGCTGTCGGAAGGCCCGCCGGTCGGGCCGTCGGTGTCGTCCGCGACGCTCCAGCCCGCTACCTGCGCGGCCAGCGCGATCGCCCCGGAACCCTCCGCCTCGGCCCAGGCCCGCGCCCCGTCCGGGCCGTCCAGCGGGACACCCGCGCTACGGGCCGGCCCGAGCGCGCCGGCCGCCGGATCCCCGGGGACGGCGTGCTGGAAGGCCGAGCAGGCGGTGGCCAGCAGGTGGTCCAGCATCCGGTCGCGGGCCGCCACGGCCGCGCCGGGATCGTCCGGACGGCGCCGGGCGAACGCGCGCAGCAGGTCGTGGAAGCGGTAGCGGCCGGGGAAGGGCGACTCCATCATCGCCACGTCCACCAGGGCCTCCAGTAGGTCCTCGGCGTCGTACTCGTCCAGGTCCAGCAGGGCGGCCGCGGCCTGCAGCCCGAGGTCCGGCCCGTCCACCGAGGCGGCCAGCCGGAACGCCCGGGCCTGGGCGGGCGTCAACTGGCGGTAGCTCAGTTCGAAGGCCGCCGCCACCTCCAGGTCGCCGATCCGCAGCTCGTCGATCCGCCGCCGCTCGACCGCCAGCCGGCGGCCCAGCGTCTGCACCGTCCAGCTCGGCCGGGCCGCCAGCCGGGCCGCCACGATCCGGACCGCGAGCGGGAGGTGGCCGCAGACGAGCAGCAGCTCCCGGGCGGCCTGCGCCTCGGCGGCCAGCCGCTCGGCGCCGATGGTGCGGCCCAGCAGTTCGAGCGCCTCCTCGGGTTCGAAGACGCCGAGGTCGGCCTGGACGGTCGCGGGCAGGCCGGACAGTCGGGTCCGGCTGGTGGTGAGCACGGCGCAGCCGACCGCACCCGGTAGCAGCGGTCTGATCTGCGCGGTGTCGTGGACGTTGTCGAGCACCAGCAGCAGCCGCCGGCCGTCCACCGCCGAGCGGAACAGCGCCGAGCGGGCGTCCAGCCCCTCCGGCACCGCGTCGGCCGGCACGCCGAGCGCCACCAGGAAGCCGCTGAGCACCGCCTCCGGATCGGCCGGGGTGGCGTCGGCGCCGCGCAGGTCGACGTAGAGCTGCCCGTCCGGGTAGGCCTCGCGCACCCGGTGGGCGACGTGCAGGGCCAGCGCGGTCTTGCCGACCCCGCCCATGCCGACCACGGTCGCGATCACCAGCGCCTGCTGGCCCGGTGCGCCGGGGTTTCTGTCGGGCGCCCCTCCGTGCGCCCCGCCGAGAGCCTTGCCCAGCCGTTCGACCAGGACCGATCGGCCGGTGAAGTCGGCCGCGTCGGGCGGCAGTTGGGCCGGTCTGGGGGTCGGTGTGCTGCTCCCGGCCGGGGCGGTGTTCCCGGCCGGTGCGGCGGCGGGAGCGTTCGGCGCCGCCGGTCCGGCGGGCGGGTCCGGCGCCTCGGCCCCGGGCGCGGCCGGCTCCGCCGGACCGGCGGCGACCGGGCCCGGGACGAGCGCGACGGGGACGAGCGCGACGGAGGGCGCCGGGGCGGCGAGCGACGGGTCCCCCTCCAGGATCCGCTGGTGCAGCAGGTCCAGCTCCGCCCCGGGCGCCACCCCCAGTTCGGCCAGGAACAGCTGACGCGCGCCCCGGAACACGGCCAGCGCGTCCGCCTGCCGCCCGGCCTGGTACAGCGCCCGCATCAGCAGCCCGTACGCCCGCTCGTGCAGCGGGTGCTCGGTGGTCAGCGAGGTCAGCTCCGGGATGCACCGGGAGTAGCGCCCCAGCGCCAGGTCCAGGGCGATCCGCTCCTCCAGCAGGGTCAGCCGCAGCTCCTGGAGCCGCTGGCGCTGCCGCTGCGCGAACGGGCCGGGGATGCCGGCCAGCGGCTCGCCCTGCCACAGCTCCAGGGCCTGGTTCAGCAGGTCGCGCGCCTGCTGCGGCTCCCCGGCGGCCGCCGTGCGCTCGGCCTGCGCCGCCAGCTCCTCCGCCTGCGCCGCGTCCACCGCGTGCTTGGGCAGCACCAGCCGGTAGCCGTCCCCGACCGAGGTCAGCACGGTCGGCGCGTCCGGCGCCTCGCCGTGCAGGACCTTGCGCCACCGCCAGGCGTAGGTGCGCACCGTCGTCATCGCGGTGCCCGGCGGCTCCTCGCCCCACAGGGCGTCGATCAGGTCGGTGGCGCTCGCGCCGTGGCCGGGTCGGAGCAGCAGCACCGCCAGCATCGCCTGCTGCTGGGGGCTGCCCACCTTCAGTACGGTCGCGCCGCGCTGCGCCCGCATCAAGCCCAGCACCGAGAACCGGAAATCATCCATGCCTGCACCTGCCCGCTTCATGTGCTCGCCCCCGCCCGCACGTGCCACCCCCGAATTGGTGAGTCCCTATCAACCCACGGGACCTGGCGGGATGTCGAGAGATCGTCGACCCGGTGGTGATCCCGTGTTGATCGGCCGTCGCCACAATCGGTGATGTGGCGCCCGCAGTCGGCCCGGCCCCTCACCGCCGGACCCGCCACGTCCCCGGTCGCCCGGCCGCCGACCGGCGACCCCCACGGCTCTCGGAGGCGGACGCCCATGAACACGGACCGGAACAGCGACCTGAGCACCGGCCGGAAAGCGGATCCGAACGCGGAACCGAGTACGGCGTTGAGCACGGACCTGAGCACCGACCGGGCCACGGACCGGCAGGGCGGACTGGACACCGACCTGCTCCACCGCCTGCTCGACGTCGACCCGGCCTGCGGGCCCGTCGAACTGCTCCACCGCGCCCGGGGCGAGCGCCACCTCCCGTACCTGGTGCTCGCCGCGCTCGCCCGGGAGGACGTCCGGATGGGCGCGCACGCCCGGGACGAGCTGCGGCGCGCCCGCGACCGGGTCGAGTGTTACGCCCGGATCGCCCGCGACCTCGCCGACGCCACCGGGGTCCGCCCGATCCGCGACCTGCCGCTGGCCGGCTACTACCCGCCCGACCTGCCCCGGCCGCTGGCCGAGCTCAGCCTCGTCAGCCCCACCGAGGCCTCGCTCTGGCAGGCCGTCAACCGGCTGGTCACCGACCACCCGGTGGAGTCCGTGGAGGTCACCCTGCTCGGCGAGCGCCCCCGGCACACCGCCGTCACCCTGCGCTGGCCGGCCGGGGACCCGCTGCTCGACCCGTGGTACCAGGTGCGGGTCGCGACCGCCGCGCTCCCCGGCGACCTCGCCACCGTCCCGGTCCGCCCCTACCTGGCCGCCGACGACCACGTCGAATGCCTGATCGCCCTCGCCGAGGAGGGGCTCGGGCGCACCTTCCTCGCGGGCGACGTGATCGACGTGGCCCGGCTCGCCGGGCAGCCCTTCGAGCCCGTCGAGACCGCCGCGGTGGTCGCCGCCTACCGGCTCGCCCCGGAGGCCGCCGCCCTCCTCGACCTCGCCGCCGAGCACGTGCCGCTCGGCGCCCTACGGGACGTGCGCACCGTCCTGGAGGCCGAGGTCGCCCCCGAACTCCGCCGCCGGACCTCTGCCGGCACCCCGCCGTGCCACGGCACCTCACCGCGCCACGGCACGCTGCTGCGCCGCACCGTCATCCGGCACCAGTGGGACGAGGCGCTGCTGCTCCCGGCCGGCGACGCCACCCTGCTGCTCACCCCGGTCGCCGACTACCTGCTCGGCCCCGAGGGCACCCGGCCCACGGACCGCGAGCGCACCGCCGCCCTCGCCGCCCTCCACGCCTGGGACGCGACCCTCCCCGGCAGCCCGGACGGGGCCCCGTGCACCGGCCTGTCGGGGCCGCGCCACCGCTGAACCGGCCCCGCGGGGCGTGGTCGAGGGCGGGTCGAGGGCGGGGGGACTTGCCGACCCGCCCCGGATGTCTTGTATCGTTCCTGGCGAATCATCCAGAGGGGTGGAGGGACCGGCCCTACGAAGCCCCGGCAACTCCCCGTTCGACCCGGCGTCCGAAGTACGCGCCGTGTTGGCGGGGGCAGTGCCAACTCCGGCCTGTCGCCACTGTGGCGCGGGAAAGATGAGGAGACACGGTGCTCTCTGTGCTGTCCTTCGCCCGGGCGCTTCCCGCCCCGGTCCTTTCGCGTACCCGTCTCGTGCCCGGCGCAGGCAATCGGCCGACTTCTCCGGCCTGTCCTCGCTGACCACACCCCCCGGCTCCCCGCCAGGAGCCGCCGTGAGCAGCGCGGACCCGCTGCTCCCGGGCCTTGAGACTGGAGTACCCATCCCATGGAGAACACGAGCGGCGTCGGCGTGCTCGACAAGGTCACCTCGATCCTCGGCACCCTCGAGGCCGGGCCCGCCACCCTGGGCGGCCTCGTCGCCGCCACCGGCATGGCGCGGCCCACCGCCCACCGGCTGGCCGTCGCACTCGAACACCACCGCCTGGTCAGCCGGGACGTCCAGGGCCGGTTCATGCTCGGCCCCCGCCTCGGCGAGCTCTCGGCGGCCGCCGGCGAGGACCGGCTGCTGGCCGCGGCCGGCTCGGTCCTCGCCCAGCTGCGGGACGCCACCGGCGAGAGCGCCCAGCTCTACCGGCGGCAGGGCGAGGTCCGGATCTGCGTGGCCGCCGCCGAGCGGCTCACCGGGCTGCGCGACACCGTTCCGGTGGGGGTCACCCTCCCCATGAAGGTCGGCTCCGCCGCCCAGATCCTGCTCGCCTGGGAGGAGCCCGAGCGCCTCCACCGCGGCCTGCAGGGGGCCCGCTTCACCGCCACCGCGCTGAGCGGCGTGCGGCGCCGCGGCTGGGCCCAGTCGGTCGGCGAGCGCGAGGTCGGGGTCGCCTCCGTGGCCGCGCCCGTCCGCGGCCAGTCCAACCGGGTGGTGGCCGCCGTCACGGTCTCCGGGCCGATCGAACGGCTCAGCCGGCACCCCGGAGCCCAGCTCTCCCAGGCCGTCGTCGAGGCGGCCCACCGGCTCACCGAGGCCCTGCGCCAGCCCTGACGGGGGCTCCGAGGCTCTCGGATTTGGGGGTTCCGGGGTTCCCTGGTTACGGGTTCCGAACCTCGGGTTCCGAACCTCGGAATCTGAGACTCCGGGCTCCGGGGCGCACCTCCGCGCGCCCCGGGGCCCGGTTCCGGCCCGTACCGGTCCCGGGTCCGGCTTGGCTCGGGCCCGGCTCGGGCCTGGTTCCGACCGGCTCAGGCCCGGTGCGGCAGGCCGGTGAGGCTGGGACGGGGGATCCGGCTGATCACCGCGCCGATCAGTGTGCCGATCGACACCCCGAAGACCGCCGAGACGGCCGCCAGCAGCGACTGCGCCCCGTTGCCGACCTCGATCTGCGCGGTGTTCAGCAGACCGAAGGAGCCCGGCACGACGATCCAGAACGCCGGGAGGTAGAGCACCTGCCAGAGCGGACCGCCCGGCAGCCAGTGCACCAGGGTGGCCGCGACCGCGGCGGCCACGGCACCGGCCAGGCCGCCGATCGCCGCGCCGTGCACCGACCCCACCGCCACCTGGGCGGTGACGCTCACCGCGATCACCGCGACGATCCACGGGATGGCCGAGGGCGGGGTGTGGACGTTGACCACCACCCCGGCCACCGCGATCGCCAGCCCAAGCGCGATCACCCACCAGCTCGGCTTGGCCACCTGCACGTTGGCCAGCGCGGTGGACGGCATGCCGATCGCGGTCGCGGCCGCGGCCACCCCGGCGAGGAACAGCGTCAGCTGCACGGCGCCGGAGACCAGCCGGGCGGTGCCCGCGTTGGCCGCTCCGGCGGCGATCTCGGACAGCCCGGTGACCAGCAGTCCGCCCGGCAGCAGGATCGCCAGGGTGGCCACGATCGTCCGCAGCGGCCCGTCCAGCAGCGAGGCCCGCGCGAGCGCCAGGACCAGCAGCGCGACCAGGAAGCCGGCCGTGACGGGCAGCAGCGGCCGTAGGTGCGGCCGCCGCCGGGCGAGCACGGTCAGGCCCACCACGATCAGCGAGCCGAGCCCGGCGGCCAGCACGTTCGCCGCCACCGGCTGCAGGAAGATGCAGACCCCGACCCCGACCGGCAGCGCCCCGAAGTCCGCCACCCACGCGGGCCAGCGGGCGGGCGCCCGCCGGATCCGGTCCAGCTCGGCGCGCGCCCGCGGCCCGTCGAGTTCGCCCGCCCGCAGCCGGTGCACCAGGTCGAGGACGTCGGCCGTCTGCTCGAACCGCAGGGTGCCGCCGAGCGGCTGGAACCTGGTGGCGCCGTCCGGGTCCAGGGCCACGAACAGGCCGTTGGTCAGCGCGGCGACCTGGACCTCAGGGGCGCCCAACGCCCGCCCCAGTCCGCGGAGTTCGTCCTCGACCTCATGGACGGGCAGGCCGCCGCCCAGCAGGGCTTCGCCCAGGTCGAGCAGGAGACGGCAGAGCGGGTCGGGCGGGGCGTCGGCGTCCCGGACCGATGGAGACTTGCTAGGCATGGCAGGTATCGTCCCACCCTGCCCGATTCGGTCTGAATCTGCCCCGGTCTGTTCGCTTCCCGAGCACCTGCTGCTCCCGGGGTCCAGGTAGCCGCTACGCCGCTACGGGCGGACGGTGAGGACCAGCTTGCCCGTGACCCGGCCGGTCTCGCCCTCGGCGTGGGCCTTCGCGGCCTCCGCGAGCGGGTAGGTGGCGGAGACGTGCGGGCGCAGCTGCCCGGCTTCGACGAGGGCGGCGATCGCGGCCATGCCCGCCCGGTCGTGCTCGACCAGCAGGGCCTTCGCCGTCACGCCCAGCTCGGCGGCGCGCTCGGCCACCTCGTCGATCCCCTGGGGCAGGATCGACACCAGGACGCCGCCGGGCCGGAGGGTCTCCAGGGAGCGCAGCCGGTCGTCGCCGCCGAGCGGGTCGAGGACCACGTCGATGTCGCGGGCCTCCGCCACGAAGTCGGCCGTCCGGTAGTCGATGACCTCGTCCGCGCCCAGGCCCCGGACGAAGTCGTGCTTGGCGGCGGACGCCGTACCGATGACGTACGCGCCGCGCGCCTTGGCGATCTGCACGGCGACGTGCCCGACGCCTCCGGCCGCCGCGTGCACCAGGACCCGCTGCCCCGGCCGCAGCCCCGCCGTGTCGACGAGCGCCTGCCAGGCGGTGAGCGCCACCAGCGGGAGCGCCCCGGCCTCGACATGGCTCAGTACGGCGGGCTTGGGCACGAAGGCCCGGGCGGGGCCGGCGACGTACTCGGCGTGCGCGCCGGCGCCGTACGGGTAGGGCAGCATGCCGAACACCTCGTCGCCCGGGGCGAAGAGCGAGACGCCGACGCCGACCGCCTCGACGGTGCCGGAGACGTCCCAGCCGAGCGTGAACGGCGGCTGCCCGAGGAAGTAGCCGCGGTCGCGGTGCTTCCAGTCGGTGGGGTTGACCCCGGCGGCGTGGACGGCGACGAGGACCTGGCCGACGCCGGGCACGGGCCGCTCGACCTCGGCCTCGTGGAGGACGTCCGGGGTGCCGAGGGCGGTCTGGGTGATGGCCCGCATCGTGTTCGTGCTCGTGGAGTTCGTGCTCGTGGAGTTCGTGGTCATGGATCCAGCCTGCGGCCGCGCCCCTGACCAGCGAAATGGCAAGATTGCCAAAGACCGATAGAATCGTGCCATGCCTGCGATGGAACCCCGTGGTCCCCTCGGTTCTGGCGGCCCCGGCGCCCGGCCGCCGCACCGCGTCGTCGTCCTCGCCCTCGACGGCGTCTACCCCTTCGAGCTGGGCATCCCCAACCGGGTCTTCCCCGGGGTGCCGGGCGCGTACGAGGTGGTGACGTGCGCGGCGACGGAGGACCGGACGGTCGCGACCAGCGCCGACTTCACCATCACCGTCGGGCACGGGCCCGAGGCCCTGGAGAGCGCCGACACCGTCGTCATCCCGCCGTACGCCCTGCACCGCGCCACCGCCGACCTGCCGGAGCCCGAGCGCGCGGCCCTCGCCCGGATCCGCCCCGGCACCCGCATCGTCTCCATCTGCACCGGCGCCTTCGCGCTGGCCGCCGCCGGCCTCCTCGACGGCCGCCCCGCCACCACCCACTGGGCCCTGGCACCGGCCTTCCGCCGGATGTACCCCCGGGTCGCCCTGGACGCCGACGTGCTCTTCGTCGACGACGGCGACATCCTCACCTCGGCGGGCGCCGCCTCCGGCCTCGACGTCTGCCTGCACCTGGTGCGCTCCGACCACGGCAGCGCCGTCGCCAACCAGGTCGCCCGCCAGTGCGTGGTCCCGCCCTGGCGCGAGGGCGGCCAGGCCCAGTACATCGAGCAGCCGGTGCCCCCGGAAGGCGCCAACGGCACCGCCGCCACCCAGGCCTGGGCCCTCCAACACCTCGACCGCCCGCTCGCCCTCCGCGAGCTGGCCGCCCACGCCCGGATGAGCCCGCGCACCTTCGCCCGCCGCTTCCAGGACGAGACCGGCACCAGCCCGGGCCGCTGGCTGATCCAGCAACGCCTCCACCGCGCCCGCCACCTGCTGGAGACCAGCGATCTCCCCGTCGACCGCATCGCCACCGAGATCGGCTTCGCCACCGGCGCCTCCCTCCGCCAGCACCTCCACGCCGCGATCGGCGTCTCCCCCCAGACCTACCGCACCACCTTCCGCGGCCACCCCGGCCCCCCAACCCCACCCTGACCACCGCCCGACGTAGGAAGTCGGCAGGCCCGACTTCCTACGTCGAATCGTCAGCCGCCGCCGAATCGACGAGCGAGGTGCCGGGGCGAGGTGAGCCCCGGAGCCCGGTTGTCCTGTCCGGCAGCCATGTGATCGAGCCACCGCTCATACCAGGCGAGAAAGTCCGGGGCCGAGGAGACGTTCGGACCCCAGAAGCCGTCTGCGTTGCCGACGACCACGCGCCCGGCGAGAGGGCCGGTCATGCCGACGAGGGCGAGATCGCTGCAGCCGCGTTCGATGACGTGTAGGAACAGGTCACCACGGCGGGTGGGACGGTAGGCCCGGCTGAATCCCCTGCCGCCCATGGTGGTGGGGATGCCGGGACGGCGCACCCCAGGTCGTCGACAAAGAGAACGGATGGGTCGGTTTCCACTACTACGTGGCGCTGAATCGGCTCTTGTACTGGCTCTGCCGGTCAACAGGGTCCCTCATCGGTCTCGCCCGACGAAGTCGTTGAGCGACAACGTGAGTACCTGTTTCTGATGGCACGCGAACGAGCCGAGGTGCGTGGTGGGCGACGGGGGCTGTCACTGCTGGTGTGGCAACGAGTACGTTGATGGGGTGGATGAACCGACGGTCCCGACAGCGGGTATGACGATCAGCGTTCGGACGCGCCAGGACGTGGTGATCGTTGATCCCGAGCGCTTCCTCGCCTCGGCCCGCCAGGCGTATCGCGAACTGTCTCCCGATGTCACCGAGGAGACCGCGTCCGAGATCGTCAACGATGTCCATGAAGCTGTGTTCGTCCTGCTGGAGCGGTTCGGCCACCTTGCAGCCGATGCGCCGAACACGTTCGCCGGCCTTCCCGGCCAACGGACTTTTGATCGTTCGGATGGTCTTTCGCCTGCGGGCGAACGCAGGCAGGTCGTGCTCGACGATCCGATGCCGTTGCAGGACTACGGCTGTTTCGGACCGGAGGACCCGTTCGTCCTTCCAGGGGATGCTATTGAGCGTCCGTAGGCACATGGAGATGTCGCCGTGCCCTCTGCGATGCTCGGCTCATGCGCGTGAGTTTCGACGGTGTCACCCCGGTGCCGCGGATGCTGCTGGTCAGCGAGTTCCTGCTCCGCCCCGACTTCCGGGTCGAACTGGACGGGTCGGTATTCGTCGCGGTCGGCGACCGAGTCTCGTACGAGGACGGCACCATTGCTGTGACGTGCCCGACCGGTCAGCGACGCAGGCATCCGGCCCGAAACAGCTACTGGATCTGCCGCTGATCGCAGCGATCGTCAACTGGCCCTCGCACCGTTGGCCGGTCTCCCCAAGGCCGTCATTGCCTATCGGAGCTCAGGCAGTGGTCCGGAGTTCTTTGGGTAGCAGCCCTCTTGAAGCCGGAAGAGGTACTTCCGGAGGTCCGCGCGGAGCCCTTCAGTGATGTAGGCGGCAAAGTCCCTCAGCCCCTCCGCGGCTTCCCTCTCGTCAGACCTGTCGCTGGATGACCATGTGGGCAGGAGGGACTCCAGGTACTCGGTGACCCGCCCACGGTCGAGCCACCAGTCCCGAACAGCCTCGGGTGTCCATCGGCTGTTGCCGTCGCAGGCATAGCCGCGGTACGGATCTTCCTGGGCTGCTGTCACCAGGTTCAGGACCTCGGCCGTGGTCGCCGGCTGGCGATACACATATTCACCGAAGTACTCGCCGCCGTAGAGTACATGACGTGGTGCGTGTAGCCGGCCCGTCCAACAGTTATCGGCGATCCCGGTATAGAAGGGGCCAGGAACGTTCAACCAGAGCCGGTCCTCCCAACGCCCACCGAAGGACGTCTCGGGCTCGCCTTCTGGAAGCGCCGCTATCGGTTCCCAGCACAACTCTTCATAGGTCATCCGCGAAGCTTAGGATCCGATGGGAAGGATCTCTAGACGTTTGCGCTGCTTCGTCCGGTGTCGCGTCGGATGTCGGGCATGCCGAGGTGGACCGCGGACGGTTGTGCTGCCCGGTCGCGCATGGCCTCCAGCTTCTGCGCGGCGGCAGCCATGATGCTCTCGATGGCGGTCACCTCGTCGAGCCCTGCTCCCCGGCCTCTTGGGGCCGGTCACCCCGTGGCCGGGCTGCGGGGGTGGGCGCGGTGGGTGCGCCAGGCGGTGAGGGCTTCGGTGTGGGTGCCGGCCGGGTGGGAGGTGTGCCAGGCGCGGAGGAAGCGGTTGAGTTCGAACTGTGGGCCGATCTCCTGGGGTTGGGCGGCGGACTGGCGGGTGGTGTGCCAGTGGGCGGTGGCGTCGGCCAGGGTGCGTCCGGCGGATTCGGCGATGAAGGTGCGCATGGGGGCGTCGAAGTGGAAGGCCGGGCCGAGCTCGCGGCGGAAGTACTCGCGCAGGACCTGGCTGCACCGCTGGCCCTCGGGGATGACGGTGGATCCGTTCACCGGTGCGGCGAGCTGGCGGTCGGCCTTGCGTGCGCGGGGTGGGGCGGCGGGTGGGGCGGCGCCGTCGAGTGCGGCTCGTAGCCGCTCCGTCAGTGCTGCCTTTCCGCCGCCGCGCGGCACGCCGAGTTCCCGGGCGAGCGTGGTCAGTTCGGCTAGCGTCCAGTACCAGCGGGCCAGTTCGTTCCCGCTCAATGCTGTAGTCAGTTCCGGTCGAGTCTCAGTTCCCGTATACGAACTCATGCCTCCATGATAGGAGGGTGGCGTACGTCCGGTGGTTCATGGAGGAACCTGTGGCGCGGTGTGGAAAACCCCGAATCCGCCCTCGCCGCTTCGGATCTGCAAATGGTGATGTGCTGTGCGTGAGTTCGCACGAGTATAGGAGTGCGTGCCGGGGTATCCGCACCTGGTTTTTGACCGTTTGAAAGCCGTCGGGAAATCTTTCAATCCTGATGTCCGGCGGGTCCGGGTTCTACCGGGTCGATCTCGGGGCATGGGATGATGTCATCCATGACGTGCATTCGAAGGGGCCATGCCGCGTAGAACACCGGCTTCACTTCGGCCGCGCGTACGCGGCTGGGGGAGGGCCTGGGTGCGGTATCGCGATGTCCCGGGTCTTTCGGGGGCGGCCAACGCCGCAGTCCGTGTGCTTGAGCGGGAGCGGTTGGCTCCGGGCATGGTGTCTGTGGCGCTGAGCTTGTGGTCCGTGCGTGTCCACGGCACCGAGCGCCGGTGGAGGCGGTGGGAGGCCGAGTTCACCTGTCTGTGCTGTGGGTCGGGCTGGGCCCGGGACACGTTGCAGGAGGCTCTGTTCATGCTTCCGCCAAGGGCTGCGGGCGAACTCCGGGTTCAGCTGGATCGCCTGGACGCGGTGCTTCTCGGGCGGACGCATCATGAGCCGACGGCGGACGCCGAGTTGGCGTGGTGGCATCGCAGGTGCTGATGGGCCCGGGGCCTGGGCCGTGGCGTTCGGGCAGGCTCTCACGGGACGTTCCTGCGAGGTCGGGCGAGGGCGTCCGCGGTCGGTCCGCCCGTAGGAGCCGGCCTTCGCCGCCCGCGAATCCGACGCCTTGGAAGGAGGTGCCGAACTCCACCTGCACGAAGCCGAGTTCCCGGTGCAGGTCGAGCGAGGCGCGGTTCCTGGCGGAGACGAAGCACCAGACCGCCGAGTCCCTTTCCCAGGCCCATTCCATCCGGCGTCGGGTCAGCAGCCTCGCCAGGCCCCGGCGCCGCCAGGCGGCATCCACCGTGACGCCGGTCAGGTAGTGGCCGGCCGGGGCGCCGTCCGCCGGGTGCGCGGGCAGGTAGGCCGCACTCGCGTACCCGACGGCTTCACCGGAGACCTTCGCGGTGACGGCCAGGCTGCGCTCGCCACGGAGTGCCCGGTGGATGAGGTCCGCCCACTCGTCCGCCGAGCCGCCGCGCGCCCGGGCCTGCAGCTCGGCCAGCACGGGTACGTCGTCCTCGGTGGCCTCCGCCACCACCGCGATCACGGGTGCGTGCCGTTCGGCCGGGTCGGGGGCGTAGGCGGCGAACCGCGGATCCGTCCCTGCCATGTCGTCCCTCCCGCCGGACCGGTGCTGTCCTGACCCGCCACGCTAGGGCGGCCGACGCGGCCCCCGCTACCCGGCCGCCGGCTCGGGCGATGACTCGGGCGAAGGTCAGGTCGACGGGGTCGGGCCCGGCCTGAACGATTCGGCGTGGTCGGCGACCCACCGGGAGAACGGCCTCGGCGGTACTCCGAGGATGTCGGACACCGCGGAGGTGAGGTACGCGGGCCTTCCCATCGTCGCGCCCCAGGCGTTGAGCAGCATGTCGACGGCCGGGCGCGGTGCCTTTCCGTCCATCGCGCCGCGGAACTCGTCCGGCGACAGCTCCTCGAACCTGGTCGGGCGTCCGAGGACGTTCCCGATGATCTCCACCTGCGCCGCCTGGCTCAGGGACTCGGGGCCGGTGAGGACGTAGTCGCCGCCGGCGTGACCGTCCTGGTAGAGGGTCCGGGCCGCGACGGCCGCGATGTCACGGTCGTCGACGGGGGCGGTCTCGGCGGCGCCGTACGGCCAGCGGACCACCTCGCCGGCGCGGATGGCGGGTGCCCACCAGGCCAGGGAGTTCGACGCGAACATCCCCGGCCGGATGATCGTCGATTCGAGGCCGGTGGCCGTGACGAGTCGCTCGATCTCGGCGTGGAGCACCGCCATGGGATTCGGCTGCCGGAAGAAGGGGTGGGGTGTCTGGTGCGGCGAGGAGAGGAGGACGACGCGCTGCGCGTGGGCGGCCAGGCGCTCGACGACTGCCGCGGCGGTCGGCGGCGGTGCGGTCCAGAGGAGGAAGACGGCGCCGACGCCCCGCAGTGCCCCGTCGAGGGAGGCGGGCACGGTGAGGTCGCCGGTGACGACGTCGACGCCGGGCGGCAGCGTGGCCGCCGCTTCGGGGCGACGGGTGAGGGCGCGGACCGGCACGCCCGCGGTGAGGAGTTCGTCGACGACTCCACGCCCGATCCGGCCGGTGGCCCCGGTGACGAGCACCGGCGGCATGGGGGTTCGTGCGGTGTCTCGTGTGCTGTTTCGTGTGCTGTTCGGCTTGGTCACTCCTCCAGGAAATCGTTACTTGGTTAAAAATGCAACCTAGTCACTAATGTTATGCTGTTCAGGTGATCGAGCCGACGGGGCTGCGCGCCCGCAAGAAGGCGCGGACCCGTGACGCCATCGCCGAAGCGGCGGTCTCACTGTTCCTGGCGCACGGATTCGACCAGGTCTCGGTCAGCGACATCGCCGCCGTGGCCGAGGTCTCCAAGCCGACCCTCTTCCGGTACTTCCCCGCCAAGGAGGACCTGGTCCTGCAGGGGTTCGCGGACCACCAGGGCGAGGCCGCGCGCGTCGTGCGCGACCGCCCGTCCGACGTCTCGCCGATGGCGGCACTGCACCGGCACTTCCTGGACGGCCTCGATCGGTTCGAGCCCGTCACCGGCCTCAACGACCATCCCGCGGTGGTGGAGTTCCACCGCCTGGTGTTCACCACGCCGAGCCTGGCGGGACGGCTCCTGCAGTACATGCTCGCGGACGAGCAGGCGCTGGCCGAGGCCCTCGACCCGGGTCCGGACGTCCAGGCACGGCTGAGGGCGGCCCAGGTGATCGCGGTCCAGCGGGTGCTCGCCCGCGCCAACTGGCAGAAGATCGCCGACGGGCGGAGCGCCCGCGACGTGCGGCCCGAGGCCGTCGCCGACGCGGACCAGGCCTTCGCCCACCTGCGGTAGCGGGTCCGGACGCGGCCTTCGTACAAGTTCCCTCGGTGCCCGGCGACGCTGGCGGAGAGCCCCTCGGCGATCCAGAATGATCGGATGATCAGGCTTGAGACTCCCCGTTTGATCCTGCGTCGCTGGCGCGAGGAGGACGTCGCGCCCATGGCCGCCGTCAACGCCGACCCCGAGGTCATGCGGTGGATCCGTGACGGCAGCGTCCGTGACGAGCAGCAGACCCGCGACGGGATCCGGGCGTGGGAGGGGGAGTGGGAGGCGCGGGGCTTCGGCCTGTTCGCCGTGGAGATCCGCTCCACCGGCGAACTGGCCGGGTTCACCGGCCTTTCGGTGCCCTCCTACCTGCCGGAGGTGCTGCCGGCGGTCGAGGTCGGCTGGCGGCTGGGACGAGCCCACTGGGGGCGGGGCCTGGCCACCGAAGCGGCCGCGGCCGCCGTACGATTCGGCTTCGAGGAGCGGGGGCTGGAGCGGATCGTCAGCATCGCTCAGGCGGGCAACGACGCCTCCGAGCGGATCATGACCAAGCTGGGGATGCGGCTGGAGCGCGAGACCGTCAATCCCACCGGCGGCCGGCGAGTCCGGGTCTTCGCGTTGTCGGCGGACCGGTACGTCCCAACTGCCCTTTGACGGCGGGCCCGCACGGCTGCTTTCCGCATGGCTGCTTTCCGGGTGAACGTCCACGGCGGCCGCGCGTGCCGAGGGCGTGGCGCGGGGAGCGGGCGGGCGACGATGCGGGCGTCGTGCGCCGCTCCGGCGGCGCGACCGTACGCACGGAGAGGTGCCCATGTCGATCGAGGAGAACAAGAGGCTGGTCCGCCGGTTCTACCAGGAGGTGGACGCCGGCAACCTGGAGGCCATGGACGACCTCGTCGCCGAGGACTACCAGGACCACTCGCCGCCGCCGTTCCCGGGGCTCGCCGCCGGCCGGGAGGGCTTGAAGCAGGCGTTCCGCCTGTTCTGGGAGGCCACGCCCGGAGTCCACGAGATCGAGGACCAGATCGCGGAGGGCGACAAGGTCGTGACCCGGCTGACGGGCCGTGGGATGTGCGTGGGGGACCTCCCGGGCATCCCGGCGACCGGCCGGCCGGCCGATCACGATGACGGCGACGGTGATCCACCGCATCGAGAACGGGAAGCTCGCCGAGAAGTGGTCGGACAAGGACGTCCTCGGCTTCCTCCAGCAACTGGACGTGATCCCGCCGCTCGGCGGGCCCCCGGAGTAGCCCGCTGCACCCTCGGAACGGTTCAGGTGGTGTTTCTGGTGACGAAGTCGGCGGCGGCGTCCACCATCTGTCGGCGGCTCGCGCAGACGCGCACACACGAGGGTGGCCTTCGCGGACGGGACGCCGCCCGCGAAGACCACCCTCGGCAGTGCGCGCCGTGCTGGTGATGACCCGACACGTCGGCCGGTCGGTACGACGGGCTCAGCGGAAGTCGTCGGCGTGGTCGACGGCCCACTGGGCGTAGGCGTGTGCCGGGGCGCCGGTGATCTTCTCGGCGATGACGGAGGTCACGGCCGCGACGCCGTCGGCGGCGGCCCACTGGCCGACGATCGCCTCGGCCACGACCGGGTGCATGGTCCTGGCGACGTCCGCGCGGGCCTGCTCGTGGGAGACGTGCTCGACCCGGATGGGACGGCCGATGGCCTCGCCGATGTGCTCGACCTGGCGTCGCAGGGTCAGGGACTCGGCGCCGTGGACGGTGTAGGCCTGGTGCGAGTGGCCCGGTTCGGTGAGGGCGGTCACCGCCAGCGCCGCGATGTCCTTCTCGTGCACCGGCGCCGACTGCGCGAGCGGATAGGGGAGGCGGACGACGTTGCCGGTGCGGATCGATTCGGCCCACCAGGTGCGGGTGTTGGTCGCGAACGTCCCCGGCCGGAGGAACGTCCAGTCCAGGCCGGACCGTTGGACGGCCTGCTCGATCGTGCGGTTCAGGCGGGCGACCGGGTGTTCGGCGGCGGGGTCGAGGACGACCGCCACCGACGAGAGCAGGACCACCTGCCGGATCCCGGCCGCCGCGGCCGCCGCGGTGACCTTCTCGATGTCGTAGGGCTTCTGGGGGTCGAGCATTCCGTACAGGAACACCTTGTCGGCACCGTCGAGCGCCGCGGGCAGCGTCTCGGGACGGTCCAGGTCGGCGACGACCGCTTCGTACCCGGGGGTCGAGCCCGTGGCCGGGGTCCTGCTGACCGCTCTGACCTGCTCGCCGGCGGCCAGCAGGCCGTCGGCGACATGACGACCGACGTTGCCGCGGGCGCCGAAGACGACTGCCACCATGATGGAACCTCCTGCTTGATGTGGACCTTGCTGTGGACGTGAAGTGCCGTACGGGAGCGGGTTGTTGCGGGCTGCGCCGCTGCGGGTCCGCCCCCGATCGCGGATCGCGGATCGCCGGTTGCCGGTCAGGGCCGGATGTTCTCCAGGTCCGCCAGCAGGCCGGGGTGCCGCGGCTCCCAGCCGAGCGCCTGCCGGGTGCGGGCGCTGGACGCGGGCTGGTCGGCCCGGAAGATCGGGCCGAGCGGGCCGTAGGTCTCCTCTGGCACCGACTGGACCGGCAGGTCCAGCCGTCGGCCGATGACGGCCGCGATGTCCCGCACCTCGTCTCCTTCGTCGGCCACGGCGTGCCAGGCGGTACCGGGCTCCGCCCGCTCCAGGGCGAGCCGGAAGAGGGCGGCCGCGTCGAGCGCGTGGACGGCGGGCCAGCGCTGGGTGCCGTCGCCGGGGTAGCCGGAGACGCCGCTGCGGCGCGCGATGTCGGTCAGCAGCCCGGCGAACCCGCCCGTGCCCTCGGTGTGGACGGTGCGCGGCAGACGGACGGAGGTGCTCCAGACTCCGTGCGAGGCCAGGCCGAGGATCGCCGTGACCGTGCGACCGCGGCCGCCGACCGGCCCGTCGGTCGGCACCGGGTCGGCACCGGGTCGGCCTCGGTGGAGGCGCGGCCCGGCACGTGGGGCGTACCCGAGACGGTGACCAGGGGGCGGTCGCTGCCGAGGAGCTCCTCGCCGAGGGCGGTGAGGGCGGCGGTCTCCTCGGCGACGTTCCGGGTGAGGGCCTCGGGGCTGCTGAAGTCGTTGCCGAAGGCCAGGTGGATCACCCCGTCGGCCTGGGCGGCGCCGGAGCGCAGCACGTCCAGGTCGGCGAGGCCTCCCCGCAGCGGCTCGGCGCCGGCCGCCTCGGCGGCCCGGGCGGAGGCGTCGGAGCGGGCGAGCGCGAGGACGGTGTGGCCGTTGCCGAGGAGTTCGGCGACGACGGCGGAGCCGATCAGACCGGTGCCGCCGGTGACGAAGACGCGCATGGGAATCCTCCCGGAAGTGATGGGACTCTTGTCCCAT
>NZ_LIPD01000028.1:62182-65412 GCF_001905545.1 Streptomyces sp. CB02056
ATGGGACAAGAGTCCCATCACATATGCTGAACCCATGAGTCGATGGGAACCAGGTGCGCGTGAACGCCTCGTCGTGGCCGCGGTCGACCTGTTCACGGAGCAGGGGTACGACGCCACGACGGTCGCGCAGATCGCCGAGCGCGCCGGGGTCACCAAGAGCACCTTCTTCCGGCACTTCCCCGACAAGCGCGAGCTGCTGGTCGCCGGGCAGGAGACGCTGAGCCGGCTGCTGACCGAGGGCATCGCCGAAGCGCCCGGAGACGCCAGCCCGCTGGAGGCGGTCGCCGCCGGTCTCGAGCGCGCCTCGACCGCGATGGGCCCGGCCACCCGCGAACTCGCCCCCCGCCTGAAGGCGGCCATCGCCGCCAGTGCCGAGCTTCAGGAGCGTGACACCCTCAAGACCGTCAGCCTCGCGGCCGCGATGACCGCCGCGCTGGTCGCCCGCGGCGTACCCGATCCGATCGCGGCCCTCGCGGGCGAGCTGGGCGTCCTCGCCTTCAAGCGGGGGTACGCCGAATGGGCCGAGGGCGACGGCGGCGCCGGGCAGGCGCTCGCCGGGTACGTCCTGGCGGCCCTGGACGAACTGCGCGCGGCGAGCGCATCGCTGGGCTGACCGGAAGACCATCGTCCAGCGCTGGTGCGGCGAATGAGAAGCAGGCCTGACGGCTGCGGATTCGCGGTCGGGACGCCCGCGAAGCTCACCCCCAGGGCCTCACGCCATGCGGTTGATCAACGATCCGACGCCTCCTCAGGCCGCGATGTCCTGGCCGATCGCCCGCAGGACGTCGGCGAGCCACACCAGGTGGTACCCCACCGCACGATCCGGCTCGGCGAGGAGGTCGGTCAGGTGCTGCCAGGACTCGGAGAGCTGACCGATCGTGAGCTCGTCCGGGGCTCGGTAGACGTCGTAGAGGCCGTCCGGGGGGACGGACCAGAAGTAGTCCTTGTCCAGGGCGACGGTGTCGCCGGGTGTGGCGGCCTCGATGTGGCGCAGTACCAGGTCGAACGATCGGCGCAGGTCGGCAAGGGGGATGGACAGGGGTTCATCGGCCATGGGGATCAGTATCGGGCCTGTGCGACGGCGCTCGCTCCGGCTTTTCCGGCCGCCCGGCTCGGATCACCATGCGGCTGCGCGAGAAGTCGGTGGAGCCGACTTCCTGTGCGCGGGGGTGGTTGGGAGCTTGGGCTGAGCACGTCGGCCGCCCGCACGGTGTGCTCGGCGCCGTGAAAGGCTGGGGCATGTCCTATCACCTGCGGTTCTTCTTCGAGTACGGCGTCGACACCCCGTTGTGGCCGGGCCCTCAGAGCGCTCCCGACCTCGACAGCCCCTACGAATACCCCTGCGTCCTGGAGAAGCTGCCCATCACCCCGGCCACCCGGGACGAACTCACCAGACTCGCCGACCTGTACCAGTCCTCCCTCGACTGGGACCACCCGGCCGGCCCCTCGCCCTGGACCCGGGGCCAGCAGGAATCGTTCCGAAGCGAGGCCGACGTGGCGCTGGAGGCGCTGCGCCGCGAGCTGGGCGACGACTGGACGGTCGAGGACCGCAGGCACTGAACCCGCGCTCGCGGGCCGGGCCGTAGCCGGTGGCGAACTGCGCCGGACCGGCGGGTATCTCGGTGGCGACAGCTCGTCCGCGCTGCCAGAGTGCCCTGGTGCTGAAGGAATCCGATGTACTCGAAGTGCTGGACCTGCTCAAGAGCGCAGGGGCCGCAGCCTGGGTGGACGGCGGCTGGGGTGTGGACGCCCTGATCGGGGAGACGACCCGAACCCATGCGGACCTCGACCTGGTCGTCCTGCTGGACCAGCTCGACGTGGTGCGAGACGCGCTGGCCGAGGCCGGGTTCACGGAGGTCCTGCGGGACTGGCTGCCCGCCGCGCTTGCCGTCGCGGACGGTGCCGGCCGGGAGATCGACCTTCACCCCGTCCTCGGCTCCTCCCGCGAGGGCGGGGTGCAGCTTCTCCCGGGCGGTGAACGGTTCCACTACCCGCCGCCGGTGACCGGGACCATCGGCGGGCGCCGGGTCCCGTGTGTCGACGCGGCGACGCAGGTGCGGTGTCACCTCGGCTATGAAGCCACGGACAAGGACCGACAGGACATGGCACGGCTGCACGCCGGTACAGGAGTCGAGCTTCCCCTGGACTACATGCCTGCGCCCTGAAAGGGTCGGAACAGCGACCCCGAAGTGCTGCCCCTGCTCTACCTGCACGGCCTGTCGTCCGGGGACTTCGTGCCCGCCTTGGAGCAGCTCCTCGGCGGCACCGCCGGCCTGTCGCCGGCCACCATGACCTGGCTGACCAAGCAGTGGAGCGACGACCACGCCGACCCCCGGACCTGGGACCTGGCCGACCGGGACTACGTCTCCGTGTGGGCCGACGGCGTACACCCGGTGCCGTTGGTCCGTGCCGGCGCGCACTTCGAGAACGGCGTCCTGGTCGAGCGGCCCGAGGTGGCAGCATGAACGACATGTTCGAGGCACTTGAAGCGCTGACCGATCGCGATCCGGGCCGTCGGGACGTCGCCGCCGACGTCCTCGGGGACCTCCTGCGCGGCGCCGCACTCGACGCGGACTCCGCCCGCCTGGTCGTCGAACATTTGGTCAGCGTGGCCGTCAACGAACTGGTGACCAAGGTGCGCGAGTCCGCCCTGAACTCGATCAGCGAGGCGTTCGACCACTACCGCGTGCCTCCGGCTCTCGTCGAACCGCTGGCGGCAGCCATGCCGACGATGGAACGCCAACTCCTCGTCCACACGCTCTACATCCTCGGCGCCACCCACGCCCTGCAGGCCCGGCCGCTGATCGAACCCTATCTCCGTCACCCCGACCCAGAGGTGCGCGAGGAGGCTCGGCTCGCAGCAGCCGAGATCACCGCTGTCGAGTCGGAGGGCCTCACCCGCAACTCCTGACTGTTGCTCCCGTGGAGGGGAGCCGGGCCTAGTCAGCTCGCAGGGCTTCTATGCCAACAGGCTGTTCAGGAGTCCCTATTGGCGCAGTCGGTCGCCGGTGTGGTCGCCGCCTGGCGCGCGACTTCGGGCGCCGCACCAGCAGTGCCGAGGAGGATGGTCCACCGGGCGATGACGGTGCTCATGACCCGGTGGGTGGCTCCGGCGGACCTGGGCCGGTGGTCGGAAGGGCAAGGGGTGGAGTTGAGCGGCTGAGTCGGGGCTGCGCAGGAAGTCGGCGGGGTGACTCTGCTGGCGAAGTATTCGATCTAGGTCAGGCTCA
>NZ_LIPD01000029.1 GCF_001905545.1 Streptomyces sp. CB02056
TCAGGTCGAGGTCGCCGGGCTCGGTGTCGCCGCCGAGCCCGGCGATGCGCTCGCCCTCGACGGCGAGGCGGTCGCCCTCGACGACGCCGCCGGGCAGGACCAGCCGGGCACCGGCCAGGGTGGTGCGGTTCGTGACGGTCATGGATGGGTCCTGGATGCCGTTCGCGGGGAGGGGCGGAGTCTCGGGCGGGGGAACGCCGACCGCCCGGCCCACGGGAACCGGTCCGGTGGGCCGGGCGGCGCGGATCACGGCTGGACGGCCAGCGCGAACACGTGGATCGCCGCGGCGCGGGGCAGCGTGACGGAACGGATCGTCTTGCCGGGCGTCAGCGGGACGGTGTTGGTGAAGACGCCGTACCCGGTGCCGAAGTTGCCCGGCCCGGTGGGCGTGTTGCGGTGGTCCGTGGTGAACGCGGTCTTCGCGCCGTAGGCGTCGGTCGGGGTGCAGCACCAGTTGGGGAAGCCCAACTGGCCGCTGCTGGTGGTGCCGTCGGTGTAGGCGATGGTGACCGTGCCGGAGGCGAAGCCCGCTTCGGCGCCGAGGAAGCCCAGCGCGCTGCCCTGGCCGCTGAAGGTGATCTCCTGGCCTGCGGCCGACACGTTGTCGTTGGTGCCGGCGGCCGCGGACGGCCAGGTGAAGCTGAGGCCGTTGGCGTTGATCGTGGCGCCCGCGGTGGCGCCGACCAGGGCCAGGGCCTGCGCCGAGTAGCTGTTCCCGGCGCCGTCGAAGTCGCCGGGAGCGGTGTCGCTCTCGGCGGTGGCGCCGACGTTGTCGAACGCGGCCTCCAGCGACGGGTAGGGCACGGTCCGCACGATCGTCTGCTCACCGCTGACGGTGTCGACCCCGGCCGGCCGGGCCCGGTAGCTCGCGGTGGCGGTGATCGCCGTGGCCGTGGTGCCGGGAGCGCCCTGGGGGCCGTGCACCGTCACCGTGGCCGACGCGGTCGCGCCCGGTGCGATGCGCGGGAGCGTGACGGTCGCCGGGGTGACGGTCCAGTCGGCGGGGGCGCTGATCCGCACGCTGGTGTCGTTCAGCGCGACGGCGCCGTTGTCGGCCAGGGTGATCCGGTACGTCCCGGGCTCCTGGGCCGTGCTGACGTCCTGCCAGGTGACGGCGGTGGCGGGGGCCAGGCCGTGGGTCGCGCCGGGGTGGACCCGGTAGAGCACCGTGGCGTGCGGCGGCACGTTCGCGGAGATCACGCCGGCCGTCCCGACGGCCTTCTTCGTCACCAGGTCGTCGAGCCGGTAGCCGTCGGCGGCGGGCAGGCCCGCCCGGGCGGCGGTCGTGGTGATGGTCTGCGCGGTGTCGGAGGAGTTGAAGAGCGCGACCGCCCGGTCCCCTCCGGCCAGCGGCCTGCTCAGCACGTCGTAGCCGGTTCCGTGCTGGACGACCCGCCCCTGGACGCCCAGCCGGTCCTGGTCGACGGCGATGACGTCGCGATTGCCGAGCAGCTCCAGCGCGGCCGGGGAGAGACGGGTGAGGTCGGTGCTGGAGATCAGCGGCGCGGCCATCACGGCCCACAGCGAGATCTGGCTCTGCATCTCGTCCTGGCTGAGCCCGGAGTCGCCGGTGAGCAGGAAGTCGGGGTCGTTCCACCGGCCGGGGCGCTGCAGGTCGGCCAGTCCGACGTTGTAGCCGTAGTTGTACATGATCGACGCCCACTTCTCGGCGCCACTGGCCTGGCCGAGTGCGATGTCCGCGCCCTCCCGCCACAGGTTGCCGAGCGGCGCGGACCAGCGGATCACCGACTCCCAGTTCGTCGCGCCCTGGAAGTAGGCGGGCGCGGAGACCGAGAAGACCATCCTGCGGTGGGTGTCGAGCAGCGCCCGGCTCATCGCGGTGTAGGTGTCGCGGTAGCTCTGCTCCTCGGTCTCGCCGGGCTTGACCGGGACGTTGCAGCCGTCGAGCTTGACGTAGTCGACGGCCCAGGACGCGAACAGGTCCGCGTCCTGCTGCCAGTGGTCGAGGGAGCCCGGGTAGCCGCCGCAGGTGGCGGTCCCGGCGTCCTCGTAGATGCCGAACTTCAGGCCGAGGTCGTGGACTTGGCGTCCGATGTAGGCCATGCCGTGCGGGAACAGCCGCGGGTCGGCGACCAGGTTGCCCTGGGCGTCGCGCTGCTTGGACATCCAGCAGTCGTCGATGGTGACGGTGTCGTACCCCTTCTTCGCCAGCCCGGTGGAGACGAGGGCCCGGGCGTTGTCGAGGATGGTCTTCTCGTCGATCCCGCACTGGTAGTACGACCAGTCGTTCCAGCCCATGGGCGGTGTGGGGGCGTAGTTCGGGTACTCGGCGACGGTGCCGGACGGGGAGGGCTCCGCGGCGACCGCGGGCTGAGCCAGGAGCGTAGCGGTGGACACGGCGGCGAGCGCCGTACAGCAGGCGACGGTGGTACGGAGCCACCGGCGGAGGGCAGTTGACACGCTTCGACCTCACGGGATCTCGGGGTCAGGGCATGGATGGCTGCTGTTGGTCCCAGCCGGACCATTTGTACGGGGCCCTGCTCGCTCCTGACAAGATGACGGGCAGAATAAGCAATAACACGCACTCAATGGCAAAGTCCGAGCACGAGTGCACGTGGACCCGGCCCGGCCGAGCCGCCACCGGACGCAGGAGCGCGACCGGCCGACCGGTCGGGTCGGGGCCCGTTGGGGTCCTGGGATACTGGATCATGTCGCGGCCGACGGCTCCCCGGTCACCGACGCGAACGCCCCGGCGCCCCGCCCGGCCCTCGGCAGTGGCACCGGTACGTCCGGACCGCGGCAGGGTCGGCCTGCCGGAGGAAGCGGGAGCGGTCAGGCACCCGTTCGATCGAAAGGGCCTTCGTGGCTGATCAGAGTTTGCTCGCCCCGCAGCGCCAGGCGCTGATCCTGGAGGCCATCCGCAAGGCCGGCGCGGTGCGCGTCGCCGAGCTGGTCGAGCAGTTCGGCGTGTCGGACATGACGATCCGCCGCGACCTGGACGCGCTGGTCCGCCAGGGAGACGTGCGGAAGGTCCACGGCGGGGCCATCGCGGTGGGGACCGCCAGCACGGACGAACCCGGCTTCGACGTGAAGTCCGGGCTGGAGGAGAGCACCAAGGCCGCGCTGGCCGACGCCGCCGCGCAGCGGGTGGAACCGGGCAGCGTGGTGGCGCTGTCCGCCGGCACCACCACCTACGCGGTCGCCTCCCGGCTGCTGGAGGTGCCGGGGCTGACGGTCGTCACCAACTCCCTGCGGATCGCGGACCTGCTGTGGGCGGCGGAGAGCGACGGAGCGGAGACCGTTCCGTCGCTGCTGCTGACCGGTGGGGCGCCGACACGCTCCGCGGCCCTGGTGGGGGCTCTCGCGGACCAGACGATCCGCACCCTCCACGTGGACCTGCTCATCCTCGGCGTGCACGGCGTCAGCGAGCAGGCCGGACTCACCACCCCCAACCTCGCCGAGGCGCAGACCAACCGGGCCCTGATCGCCTCGGCCCGCCGCACCGTCGTGGTCGCCGACCACACCAAGTGGGGCGTGGTCGGCCTGAGCAGCTTCGCGGCCCTGACGGAGGTCGACTGCTTCATCACCGACGACGCCCTCCCCGCGGCGGCCCGCAACGCGCTCGCCGAGGCGGTCGGCGAACTCGTCGTGGTACCGGCCGCCGGCTGACCGGGGGCTCCGGGCCCCGCCCGGTCAGGCCAGTCGACGCGCCCCCGCCGAGGGGACGGCGGTGAAGGCGACGGGTGCGGCGAAGCCCGCGGAGCCGAAGGCCGACCGCACCGCGTCCGCGACCGCTGCCACGTCCGCCGCGGCCACCAGCGCGATGACGGAACCGCCGAAGCCGCCGCCGGTCATCCGGGCGCCCAGCGCCCCGGCGGCCACGGCGGCCTCGACCGCGAGGTCCGTCTCGGGGCAGGAGACCCGGAAGTCGTCGCGCAGCGAGGCGTGTCCGGCCGTCAGGACCGGCCCCAGCGCGGCGGTCCGCCCGCTGTCCAGGTGCTCGATCACCTCGGCCACCCGCCGGTTCTCGGTGACCACGTGCCGCACCAGCGGGGCGAGTTCCCCGGGGAGGCGCTCCAGGGCCGCGGTGAGGCCGGCGGCCGGCAGGTCGCGCAGCGCGGCCAGGCCGAGCAGGTCGGCGGCCCGCTCGCAGCCGGCCCGCAGGGCGGCGTAGGCGCCGTCGCCGAGGTCGTGCTTGACCCGGGTGTCGATCACCAGCAGCCGGAAGCCGGCCGCCTCCAGGTCGAGCGGGACGTGGCGCCGCTCCAGCGTCCGGGTGTCGAGGAGCAGCGCGGCACCGTCCGTGCAGCAGGCGGAGGCCATCTGGTCCATCACCCCGCAGGGCACGCCGACGAAGGCGTTCTCGGCCCGCTGGGCGACCAGGGCGAGGTCCGGCGCGGACAGGCCGAGCCCGTACAGGTCGTTCAGGGCGGCGGCCGTGGCGCACTCCAGGGCGGCGGAGGAGGAGAGCCCGGCACCGGCCGGCACGTCGCTGTCGACGGAGAGGTCGGCGCCGCCGATCGCGTGTCCGGCCTCGGCGAGGGCCCAGAACACGCCGGCCGGGTAGGCGGCCCAGCTGGTGACGACCCCGGGGGCCAGGCCGTCGAGCGCGAGGTCGGTGACGGTGCCGTCGCCCCGGGTGCTGTGGAACCGCACCCGGCCGTCCGCGCGGCGGCGGGCGGTGACCCTGGTGGTGTGCGGGAGGGCGATGGGCAGGACGAAGCCGTCGTTGTAGTCGGTGTGCTCACCGATCAGGTTCACCCGGCCTGGCGCGGCCCACACGCCGCTCGGCCGGGCGCCGTGGACGGCCTCGAAGTCGGTGGCGGCCCGGTCGATCATCTGCTCGGCTCCCGTACGTCGTGCGCGTGCGTCGTGGCGGCTCCCGTCGGTGCCTCCTTCGGCGGACGGGAGCCGATTTCGACATAATCAAACACCATCGGCCGCCGCAGTCAACACCTGCGGGTTTCGCATCGCGGCGCGGACCGGAAACGGTGCCCGATGCCTCGTCGGCAGGTCTACACCTGTTGACAAACGATCGAATATGTTTGATTCTGTTGGAGATCGGCGCAGACTGGCCGAACTCCCCCGCAGAAGGAGCACGGCGGTGCACAAGACCGCGACCAAGTTGGCCGACGGCCGCGAACTCGTCTACTACGACCAGGAGTTCGGCACGAACCGGAACGCCGTGGACGAACGCCCGCTGGAACCCTCCGCGAGCCTCTCCGAGACCCGCCTCGACCCGGTGCTCGGCGAGTGGGTGACCGTCGCCGCCCACCGCCAGCAGCGGACCTACCACCCCCCGGCCGGCGAGTGCCCGCTCTGCCCCTCCCGGAACGGACGGCTGAGCGAGGTCCCGGCGGCCGACTACCAGGTCGCGGTCTTCGAGAACCGCTTCCCCTCGCTCGCCCCGGACTCCGCCGCCCACGTCACCGCCCACGAGGACGACCCCCTGCGCACCCTCCGCCCGGGCACCGGCCGCTGCGAGGTGGTCTGCTTCGCCCCCGACCACGACGCCTCCTTCGCCGACCTGGACGAGGCCGGGGCCCGCCTGGTGCTGGACGCCTGGACCGACCGCACGGCCGAACTCTCCGCCCGGCCCGAGGTCCGGCAGGTGTACTGCTTCGAGAACCGCGGCGAGGAGATCGGCGTCACCCTGGCCCACCCGCACGGGCAGATCTACGCCTTCCCCTTCGTCCCCTCCCGCACCGCCCGGATGATCGGCCGCGCCGAGGCGTACCGGGCGAGCACCGGGCGGAACCTCTTCGAGGACCTCGTCGCCGCCGAACGGGCCGCCCCCGAGCGGCTGGTGCTCCGGGGCGGGCACTGGACGGCCTTCGTGCCCTTCGCCGCCCGCTGGCCGTACGAGGTCCACCTCTACCCCAACCGCCGGGTGCGCGACCTCACCGCGCTGAACGAGGCCGAGCGCGCCGAGTTCCCCGGCCTCTACCTCGACCTGCTGCGCCGCTTCGACCGGCTGTTCCCCGCTCCCGCCGGCTCCGCGCCGAACCGGACCCCGTACATCTCCGCCTGGCACCAGGCGCCGAAGGACGGCGGCGACGAACTCGCCCTGCACCTGGAGCTGTTCACCGTCCGGCGCGCTCCCGGCAGGCTCAAGTACCTGGCGGGTGTGGAATCCGGACTCGACGCCTTCGTCACCGATGTGAGTCCGGAGGCCGCCGCCGAGCGGCTGCGCGAGGCCGCGGCCGACTGACCCGGCCCACAGGAGGGCCCCGGCACGGCCGTCGATCGAGCCGTGCCGGGGTCGGGGTCAGGAGGTCGACCACCGCCGCGGCGGCGATCCGGTGTCCGGCTCCCGCGTCACCGCGGCGCCTGCGGAACGAGGGCGAGGGTCTGCTCGGCCGCCGTGCGGCCGCCGCCGACCGTGGAGCCGGTGGTGTCGCTCCAGGAGCGGGCGGGCACGGTCTCGGCGAGTCGGCCCGCTGTGCCGGACATGCCGATCACCAGACCGCTGTAACGGTTCACCAGCTGGCACCGGCCCTTCCCGGCCTTGCTGGGGAGGATGAACCACTGCTGCCCGACGGTGGCGCTCCCGCCGACGGCGCCGGTGGCGGTCAGCGCCGCGCCCCAGGCCCGGCCCGTAGTCGAGGTGGCGTCGACGCCCAGCAGCCGACCGGTGGCGGCGTTGACGATCCGGTAGGAGCCGTCGCCCTCGGCCAGGAACCGCCAGGACTCGCGGGCGGAGCCGGCCGCCCTGGCCGTGGAGGTGACGGCGGAGCCGCCGGCGCTCTGGGCGAGGACCCGGCCGTTGCCGCTCTGGATCCGGTAGGTCCTGGCCAGGTCGACCGGCGGGGCGGCCGGCGCGGACGAGCCGACGGTGAGCTCGACGTACTGGCCGTCCGAGCCGGCGCAGGCGAAGGAGCAGTACGACCGGAAGGTCCTGCCGACGATCGTGGTGCCGGTCAGGCTGGCGCTGTCCAGGAACCAGCGGTACCAGGAGGCGGTGTGGTAACCGCCGGTGTCGCCGAGCAGCGTCCACTTCTGGGTGGCCAGGTCCTTGGTGGCGTAGATCTGCTGCGGGGCGTTGCCGCTCTGGTCGACGGCCTGCGGAGTGCCGATGTAGAGGCCCAGGTAGGCGTCGTAGGCGATGTTCATGACGAACAGCGGCGTGCTCGGGGCGAGCGTGCCGGCCGCGATCTGCCGGCTGACGGTGCCGGGGTTGGCCGGGTCGTACTCCTTGGCCGGCGGGAGGTACCCGGTGGGGTTGGCGCCGTCGGCGGGCACCATGTCGCTCTCCAGGCCGCCGGCCCCGGGCTGCGACCACGCGCCGTCGTACCACTTCTGCCAGCTGCCCGGCGCCATCTTGGCGGACATCGGGGCCCGCGCGACGTGCTGCTGGAACGCGCCCCAGCTGCCGCCCTTGTCGACGATCCGGGAGCCGTAGAAGACGTAGAAGTATCCGGAGGCGGTGTCCACGAACAGTCGCTGGTCGCCGTCGCCGTAGGAGAAGGTCTGCTGCGGGAAGGCCGCGGTGTCACCTCGCGTGGTGCTGCGGGGCGAGGTGATCACGTGGTCCCTGATCGTCCAGGTCCGGCCCTGGTCGGTGGAGACGGCGTAGTCGATCGCGTCGTAGTGCAGGCCGTCGCCGAAGGGCTGGGGGGTGAACTCGTTGTGCACCAGCCCGTACCAGTCCCCGCTGTCCGGGTCGACCCAGACCCCGGCCAGGTCGCAGTAGTTCCGCTGGGCGTAGTGCGAACCCTGCGGCGCGTAGCTGGACTCCCGTCCGGTGGGGCTGTTGTTGCAGCGCGCCGTGGTGTCGTCGTTGCGGTCCGACGGGTCGGCGGGGTTGACGGCGTCGCTGATCGCGGCGGACCTGGTGGCGCTGTCGAAGTCCCGGCCGGTGAAGAAGTCCCACTGCCGGGAGTCGTTCGCGCCGTACAGCGAGTGCGACTGCTGGAAGTAGAACGTGCCGTCCTTGTCGGTGTAGGGACTGGCCTGGGTGTCGTCGGGGTAGGCGTACGAGCCGGTCCTGCCGACCGAGACCGTGTACGTCGCGGGGGCCGGCCTGCCGGCGGCGGGTGAGTCGGCGGACGGCCTGTCGGCGGACGCCGGTCCGGCGGCCAGGGTTCCGGCGGCGAGCGCCGCCAGGGCGGTGGCGGCGAGGACGCGGGCCCATCGGGTGGGTAGAGGTGGCACTGGTACTCCTCTTCCGTGGCGGGGCGCACGGTTGCGCCCCTGCTGTGGGGGTGCGGAACGGGAGAGTGGTCCGGGGCGGCGGGCGGTCAGCCGTCCGCCATGCGGAAGTCGTACTGCGGGGGCACCGGTGTGCCGGGGTGGACGGCGAGCCAGAGGGTGTCCAGGGAGAGCTCGCCCTCGCGCATGGTGTCGACCTGGATGCCCTCGGCCAGCAGCCGCCGGACCCGGTCGTCGTCGCCGAGGGCGTGCGCCGCCTCCGCCTCGGCCAGCCTGATCCGCCCGTGCGCCCGGTCGGCCGGGGAGAGCGCCTCGATCAGCGCGAGTGCCTCGGCGGGGCGCTCGGCGCGCCGCAGCGACTCCAGCGTCTCGATCGTCAACTCCCGTAGTTCCGGCCGGAGTCGGTGGGACGAGAGCAGGAGGTCGGCGGCCTCCCGCGGTTGCGGGGCGAGGAGGGCGAGCGCGCGCAGCGCCCACGGCGAGGCCTGGACGGCGACGGAGCGTTCGAACGCCTCGCGGGCGGACTCCCGTTCCCCGTCGGCCAGGCGCAGCAGCCCGAGCTGGTACAGCGCGTGCCAGTCCGTGGCGTTCGCCTCCAGCAGTCGCCGCCAGTGCGCCCCGGTGACCGGCTCGGCCGGCGGGTCGCAGACCGGGAGCGTGCCGGTCCTCAGGAGCCGCCGCCAGGGTTCCTGGGCGGCCGCCGGCTCGCCGAAGGGCAGGGCGGGCGAGGCGGGCAGGGCACCGGCCTCGATCTCCAGCGCGGCCCAGCCGTCGCCCTCGGACAGCACCTCCTCGGGCGCGCCGAACTCCCCGGCCCGGGCGTCGGCCCGCTCCAGCTCCAGCGGCGGGAGCAGCCGGTCCAGCGCCTGGCCGGCGGCCTTCCGGGCGGCGTCCCAACTCCCGTGCACCGCCGTGGGATCGGCCTGCAGCAGCCCGTACGCCTCGGTCCACGACCAGGTGGCGCCGGCGGGCATCGCCAGGTGCTCCAGCTGGGTGCGGGCCAGGCCCGCCTGGATCTCCAGGTAGGCGGAGTCCGGGCCGGAGAGCCACTCCTGCCAGTGCCTGCCGCCGGTGCCGGTGCCCCAGCAGAACAGCTTGCGTCCGCGCAGCCGGGCGGTGGAGGTCTGGACGAGCCCGGCGCCGGTGCCGTCCAGCGCGGCGATCCAGGGGCGTTCGCCGCCGGGGAGGTCGAGGAAGTAGTCCGCGGCGCGCGCCGCCCGGCCGGGGTAGCTGCGGTCGGCGCCGTCGGCCTCCGGGAAGGCCACCCGGCGCAGGTCGCTGACGTAGTCGCAGTGGAAGGCGTGGTCGGCCGGGCCGAGGACGCGCACGTCCCGGTCCTGGGGCACCGCGATGTTGGACCACCAGTAGACCGGTGTCTCGCTCGGCGCGGGGTTGTGCACGGCGATGCGGACGTAGAGCACCGGGGAGCCGGCGGGCAGCCAGCTGTCCATCCGCAGCACCAGGCGCCGCAGCCGCTCGAAGGCGTACATCCGCAGCACGGGGGTGCCGTCGGGCGCGCGCACCCGGACGGCGTGCAGCGGCTCGCAGGTCAGCGGCCAGTGCCCGGTGGCGCCGAGGTTCCACTCCACCCCGCCGGCCAGCCAGGCGTCGCGCAGGGCGAGGTTGGCGGGCTGCAGGATCCGGTTGCGGTGCAGCAGCTCCCGCCCGGTGGGGCGGTGGACCAGGGACCACAGCCGCCCGCCGAGGGAGGGCAGGAAGGTCGCGGTGAGGGTCTCGTTCTCCAGCACCACGCACGGGAGTTCGCGCTCGGTACGGACGCGGTCGTACCCGCTCTGTCGGGTGTACGGCAGCAGGGTGTCGGGCACCCCGTAGGCCAGGTTGCGGCGCATCTCGTCGTCGACCCCGGCGCCGGCGCCGGTCTGCCGGGGCAGGCCGTGCAGGATCGGCAGGGTGCCGCCGACCGGATCGGGGGTCCCGTCGATGCGGAGCGGGTCGGTGCGCAGGGTCGAGGTCACTTGCCGATCCCAACTGTCATGCCCTGGATGATCCGCGAGCCCATCCAGGAGAAGAGCGCGATCATCGGGGCGAGGATGATGCAGACCCCGGCGAACATCGTGCCGAAGTCCAGGCCGTTGAACTGCTGTGCCGCGACGAACGAGGAGAGCGCCACCGGGAGGGTGGTCGTTCCCTGGCTGTTCGTCAGGACGAGGGCGAACAGGGTCTCGTTCCAGGCGGTGATGAACTGCAGGAGGAAGGCGGTGACCAGTCCGCCCCGGGCGACCGGGAGCACCACCTGGACGAAGGTGCGCAGCGGGCCGGCGCCGTCCAGGACGGCGGCCTCCTCCAGCACGCCGGGGACGCCGCGGAAGAAGCCGGTCAGCAGGAAGACGGTGAACGGCATCGCCAGGCCGACGTAGACCAGCCCGAGGCCGAGGTCGCTGTCGGTCAGGTCCACCCGGGACAGGCCGACGAACAGCGGCACCACCAGGACCTGGCCGGGCACGCCGAGGCCCATGGCGAAGCTCATCGTCAGTGCCGAGGAGGTCCGCGAGCGGCGCCGGGCGAGGGCGTAGGCGCAGGGGGCGGCGAGGGCGACGGCGACCACGGAGGAGAGGCCGGCGGTGAGCACGCTGTTGAGGGCCGCCCGCGCGAAGCCGCCCTCGTCGAGCGCGGTGGTGTAGTTGCCGGTGTCCGGGCTGGTCGGCAGGCCGAAGCCGTGCCGCAGGATGTCGGGGCCGCTGCGCAGCGAGGTCAGCAGGATCCACAGGAGCAGCAGCAGGTCGGCGGCGACGACGATCCAGACGGCGGCCGTGCCGATCCTGCTCGCGGGTCCGGTGGGTCGGTTACTGCGTCGCACGGGAGGGACCTTTCCGGTTGGGTGCGGGGGGCCGGGACGCGACGGGTCAGTACTCGACCGGTTCGCGGCGCAGCAGGCGGCGCAGCACGACGGTGATCAGGGTGACCATGGCCAGGCTGACGATCGCGGCGGCGGTGGCCGTGCCCAGCCGGGGGACGGTGCCCTGCGGGAAGGCCTCGGCGTACACGTACACGGCGGTGTTCCAACTGCTCACCGGCGGATAGGCGTTGGTGCTGCCGCCGTAGAGCAGGATCAGCTCGAAGATCTTCACCGAGCTGACGGTCCACAGCACCGCGCAGACCGCGATGACGTCCCAGGCGCACGGCAGGGTGATGTGCCGGAAGCGCTGGAAGGGGCCGGCACCGTCGAGTTCGGCCGCCTCGTAGAGGTAGTCGGGGATCTGGTCGACCGCCGCCATGATGATGGAGGTGTAGTAGCCGGTCGCCGTCCAGACCAGGGTGCCCAGGACCATCGGGAGCAGGTTGTCCGTCGACAGCCACTTGGGCGGTGTGGTCACCCCGAAGACCTTCAGCGCCTGGTTGACCGGGCCGGTGGGCGAGAACAGGAATCCGGCGGCGATGCCGAAGACCATGCCGTTGACCAGCGAGGGGAAGAACAGCACCGACCGGGCGAAGAGCCTGGCCCGCATCTCGCGCAGCACCAGGGTCAGCGCGAAGCTGAGCACGAAGGTGATCGTGCCTCCGACGACCATCAGTTCGAGCGTGTTGAACAGCGAGGTGCGGAACCTCGGGTCCTGGAACAGCAGGAGGTAGTTCCGCGGGCCGCGCCACTCCATCTCGCCCATGCCGTCCCACGCGTACAGGCTGGTCCACAGGGCGTAGCCGACCGGGGCGACGAACAGCACCGCGTACACGATCAGCGCGGGGGCGGTGAAGGGCCAGAACACCCGGCGGCGCTGGCGCTCCAGCGGGCCGACGCCGGAGCGGACGGCGCGCTCGGGCCGGCCCGGGGCGGCGTCCGTCCGGGGCGGCTCCTCGATCGTCGTCGCCACCGTCAGCCCTGGGTCTGCCAGTAGGTGACCTGGTCGGCCTTGCACTTGGCGACGAACCGGTCGGCCGTGGTCCTGCCGTGCCAGAAGTCCAGGTAGTTCTCGTTCAGGACCTTGGGCAGCCAGCTGCCGGCCACCCCGTCGAAGGCGAGGCGCACGGTCGGGGCCTCCAGGGCCTTCTGGACGTCGGCCAGTTCGGCGGGGGCCGGGACGTCGCCGCGCGGGGTGAGGTTGCCCGCGGTGGTGGAGATCCCGGACAGGTGCTTCTTCTGCAGGAAGAAGGCGATGAACTTCTGCGCGGCGGCGGCGTTCCTGGCCCGCTTGGGGATGGCGAAGCCGAACAGGCCGGCGTCCGGGGTCTTCGCGCCGGGCGGCAGCATCGACGCCGTCCTCCAGCCGGGCGGGACCTGCTTGGCCACCTCGGCGGTGACGTAGTTGCCGTCCATGTAGAAGGCGGCCTTGCCGCCCGCCCAGTTGGTCTCCTGCGCGGGGTACTTGGTGGCGTCGTAGCCCTCGATCAGGTGGCCGCCCCTCACCAGCTGCTCCACCTGCCGCGCCGCGCCGAGGACCGCCGGGTCGTCCCAGGTCGCGCCGGTCCGGTCGGCGGCGAGCCGGGCGACGTTCACCCCCGCTCCGTCGAGCAGGTAGTCGAAGTACAGCGCGTTGCTCCAGGGATCCTCCCCCTCGGAGGCGACGCACGCCTTCCCGGCCGCCTTCAGCGCGTCGCAGGCCTTGAGCAGTCCGGCCCAGTCGGTGGGCGGACTCGGCATGGCGGCGGTGATCGCCGGGTCGGCCGCGTTGTAGAACATGGCGTTGGTGACGACCTCGTACGGGATCACGTAGTGGTTGGAGCCGGACGGGTCCTTCGGCAGCATGTCGAAGTACTTGGCCGGGAGGACCTGGGAGACCGGGACGTCCTCCTCGGGCACCCGCAGCTGCAGCACCGGCGAGAGGTCCAGTGCCTGGCCGGCCGCGGCGGTGGTGCCGTAGACCTTGTCGTCGGACTCGTCCCACAGGTCCGGGGCCCGGTTGGCGGCGATCGCCGGACCGATCTTCTTGGCGATGTCCCGGCCCGCCCAGGTGACGTCCACCTTGGCGCCGGTGGTGGCGGTGAAGTCGTCGATCGCGGCCTTCAGCACCTTGGCCTGCGGCTCGTCGGCGCGCCACATCGACCAGTAGGTGAAGCTGCCGGCGGCCTTCGCGCCGCCCTCCGAGCCGCTGCCGCAGGCGACCGCTCCGAGCGCGAGGGCGACGGCGGTGGCCGCCCCGACGACGCGGGCGGCGGGCATGGTCGTTCTCCCCATGGGTGGTTCCTCTCGGAGGCGCGAGATGCCGCGCGGACGTGTCGTCAGCCGGGGCCCGAGGACGGGGAGCGGCTGGATGGCTGGGACGATACGGTCGGGTTGACCGGTAAATCAAGAGTCCTTGCAAAAACCTGCTCAGGACTACGGGACCTCGACACCGTTCACGCAAGGAACTCTCAAGTGACGAGCCAGGGCGGTGGTTTGATCAATCTTGACGCCCCCTCACCGGTGCCCTACCTTTCACCGAAGGCAAGTTGACCGGTAAAGTCGAAGGATCCAGTCATGGTGACGATGCAGGACGTGGCCGAGCGCGCCGGGGTCACGAAGCAGACCGTCTCCAACGTCATCCGGGGGCGGGGGGCCGTGAGCCCGGCGACCGCGGCCCGGGTGCGCGCCGCGATCGGGGAACTGGGGTACACCCCCAACCTGGTCGCACGCTCCCTGGCCACCGGCGCCACCAGGACGGTGGGACTGTTCGTCCCCACCGTGACGGGCTCCTTCTACCCCGACATCGTCGAGGAGGTCGAGGACGTCCTCGACGCGAACGGCTACCACCTGCTGCTCTGCACCACCCGGCTCGACGGCGAGCGCGCCAAACGGCACCTGGCGGGCCTGACCAGCCGCTCGGTGGACGCCCTGCTGATCGCCGGCGACCGGGACCTGATCGACCACCTGCCGCTGCTGGCCGAGGCCTCCTTCCCGGTCGCCCTGTGCGCCTGGGAGACCGACGCCCCCGACCGCTTCCCGGTGGTCACCATCGACTACGAACGGGCCGGCTACCTCGCCGGGCGCCACCTGCGCGAACTCGGGCACGATCGCGTCGCGGTGCTCGCCAGCCCCGACCACGGCCCGCGGGTCGCGGGCTTCCGGCGCGCCTTCGCCGCCGACGGACTGACCGTCCCCGACGCCGCCGTCCACACGGCGTCCGAACCCACCCCCGCGGGCGGCTTCGCCGCGGCGACGGCGGCACTCACCGCCGACCCGACGATCACCGCGCTCTTCGCCACCCACGACGTCCTCGCCCTGGGGGCACTGGAGGCCGCCCGGGCCGAAGGCCGCTCCGTGCCCCGCGACCTGTCGATCGTCGGGCACGACGACAACCCGGAGGTCGGCGTGGCCCGACCGGCGCTCACCAGCGTGGCCATCCCCAAACGGGAGATGGCCCGGGAGGCGGTCGAGCTGCTGCTGCGCGCCCTCACCCGGTCCGGAAGCCCGGCCAACTCGATCCAGCTGCTGCGGCCCGAACTCGTCGTCCGGGACAGCACCGGCCCGGCCGACGGCCGCTGAACGGACCCGGCCCGGCTCCCCGGCGCCGCCCCGGCCACTGCATCGCGCCCGCGCCCGCGCCCGACGGTGCCACGCGGTTCCGCGCAGTTCCACGCAAAGATCGTCCCTCGCGCGCGCGGCACTAGACTTCCGCCATGCTCAAAGCCGACCGCACCTCCCGGATCCTCACGCACCTCACCGAGACGGGCAGCGCCGATGTGCACGAGCTGGCCGGGCTCCTGCGGGTGTCGGCGGCCACCGTCCGACGGGACCTCCAGGAGCTCCACGACCAGGGCCTGCTGCACCGCACCCGCGGCGGGGCGGTCACCGGCGCCGTCAACCTCGAACTGCCGCTGCGCCACAAGCACGGCACCCGGCAGGCGGAGAAGCGCCGCATCGCCCTGGCGGCCGAGCAGCTGGTGCCCGACGGCGCGGTGGTCGGCCTGACCGGAGGCACGACGACCAGCGAGCTGGCCCGCGTCCTGGCCGAACGCGGCGGGATCACCATCGTGACCAATGCCGTCAACATCGCGGCCGACCTGATCGTCCGGCCGGACATCCGCCTGGTGGTGGTCGGCGGCATCGCCCGGACCACCAGCTACGAACTGGTGGGGCCGGCCGCCGACCGGATGCTCGCGCAGTACCACCTCGACATCGCGTTCATCGGCGTGGACGGCCTGACCCCCCAGGAGGGCTGCACCACGCACGACGAGATGGAGGCCCAGACCGACCGGGCGTTCCTGCGCAGCAGCGCGCGGTCGGTCGTCCTGGCCGACAGCAGCAAGATCGGCCGGGTCACCTTCGCCCGGATCTGCCCGCTCTCCGACGTCCACGACCTGGTCACCGACGGCGAGGTCACGGCGGCGCAGGAGGAGGCGATCGCCGCCGACGGCGTACGGATCCTGCGCGCCTGACGCCGAGGCGCCGTCCTCACGGGCCCGGATCCCGAAGACCCGGCTCCCACCCGCACGCTGACGCCCGGCCGGTCCCACCGGCCGGGCGTTTCTGTCACCGCAACGGTTGACATGAACTCACTAAACCAGGAAGCTCTTTCGCATCTGCGCGAAATCACCTCCAATCAAGCATTTCCAATCAGTCGATCAAGCGCATACGAAGGCGGCAACCGCGGTGGACGACCGTGTGCCGGCGCTCCCCGCGGTGTGCGCCGTCGGCGCCTCCCCGCTCGCCCGGGCGAGTCCGGCACGCCCTGACCACCGGCCCCCCGACCACCCGCCCCTCGAACGCCGAACGGAGACACCACCGTGCGTCCACTCCGGCCCCACCTCCGCAGGGCCGCCCTCCTGGCGGCCCTGGCCGTCCTCCCCGCCCTGGCCGGGCCCGCCCTCCCCGCCCGCGCCGCGGCCCCCGCCTCCGCCGTCCTCGACCAGGGCCACCGGAGCGTCACCTGGCAGAGCCCGCAGTACGCCAAGGGCACCCTCGGCAACCCCGCCAGCTGTCCTCCGGCCACGCAGGACCCGGGCGGCACGGTCTGCGACCACTTCGACCTGACCGTGAACGTGCCGGCCGGGTACTGGGACGACAACCCGGAGGGCGGCGTCCCGGTGTCCGTCCGCTGGCAGAACCCCACCGACGACTTCGACCTCTACGTCTACGACGCCGGCGGCAAGCAGGTGGCCACCAGCGCCGGCACCGCCGACCCGGAGGCCACGGTGATCCCGAAGGCCTCGGGCACCTACCACGTCCTGGTGGTCCCCTACGACGTCCACGGCGGCTCCTACACCGGTACGGCCTACCTGCCACAGACCGCCGACGCCGGCGACCTGACCGGCTTCGGCGGCTCCCAGGGCAGCTACGACATCTCCGCGGGCACCCTGAAGGCCCGGGTCGACTTCCTCGCCGACGACCAGCTGCGCCTGCGCGCCGCCCCGGACGGCGTCCTCACCGATCCGGCGGGCAGCACGATCGTCCGCAAGCAGCCCGAGCCGCAGCGCGACACCAGCACCTTCGACGCCGGCGCGTACTACGGCATCCGCTCCAAGGGCCTGGTCCTGCGGGTCTACAAGCACCCGCTGCGGTTCGGCCTGTACAAGGCCGACGACCGCACCGCCCTCTGGCAGGAGAGCGCCCCGCTGCGCTGGAGCACCGGCGGACTGCGGCAGAGCCTGGAGCGCGGCGCGGACGAGCAGTTCTTCGGCGGCGGCGAGCAGAACGGCTCCTTCTCCCACCGCGACCGGACCGTCCACGTCGCCAACGGCACCGACTGGAACGAGGGCGGCTGGAACAACTCCCAGCCGTTCTACGTCTCCACCGCCGGCTACGGCGTCTTCCGCAACACCTTCACGCCCGGGATCTACGACTTCGGCTCGCCCGTCCGCACCGGGCAGCAGGAACGCCGCCTGGACGCCTACTACTTCACCGGTGACGTCAAGGCGGTGATCGGCCGGTACACCGACCTGGTCGGCAAGCCCTTCATGCCGCCGGTCTACGGGCTGGAACCCGGCGACGCCGACTGCTACCTCCACAACGCCAACCGCGGCGAGCGCCACACCCCGGACGCGCTGAAGGTCGCCGACGGCTACGTGGACCACCAGATGCCGCTGGGCTGGATGCTGGTCAACGACGGCTACGGCTGCGGCTACGAGAACCTCGCGCAGACCGGCACGGGCCTGCGCAGGGACCACGCCCAACTCGGTCTGTGGACCCAGAACGGCCTGCCCGACCAGGCCGAGGAGGTCAAGGCCGGCGTACGGGTGCGCAAGCTCGACGTGGCCTGGGTCGGCAACGGCTACGACTTCGCGCTGAACGCCTGCGACCAGGCCAAGGCCGGCATCGAGGACGGCAGCGACGCCCGCGGCTTCGTCTGGCTGCCGGTCTCCTGGGCCGGCGCGCAGCGCTGCGGCGTGCTGTGGAGCGGTGACCAGAGCCTGTCCTGGGACTACATCCGCTGGCAGATCCCGACCTACGCCGGCGCCACCATGTCCGGCATCGCCTACAACACCGGCGACGTCGGCTCGATCTACCGCCGGGACCCCGCGATGTACACCCGCGACCTGCAGTGGAAGGCCTTCCTCCCGGCGATCATGACCATGGACGGCTGGGCCCGGGACATGACGGGCACGCAGCAGCGGGACCAGCAGCCCTGGCTGGACGGCGAGCCGTACACCTCGATCAACCGCAAGTACCTGCAACTCAAGGAACGGCTGCTGCCGTACATGTACACCCTCTCCGCGGAGGCCGCCCGCACCGGCGTCGGCGCGGTCCGCCCGCTCGCCCTGGAGTACCCGCACGACCCGAACGCCCTCGGCCCGAACGCGACGTACGAGTTCCTGGCCGGGCCCGACCTCCTGGTCGCGCCGGTCTACTCGGACACCGCCGTGCGCGACGGCATCTACCTGCCCGAGGGCACCTGGACCGACTACTGGACCGGCCGCACCTACCAGGGCCCGACCACGGTCAACGGCTACTCCGCCCCGCTCGACACCCTGCCGCTGTTCGTCCGCGGCGGCGCGATCGTCCCGATGTGGCCCAAGGGCACGCTGTCCTGGGAGAACCGCGACCGCTCCGAACTCGGCTACGACCTCTACCCGAAGGCCTCGGGCGACTCCTCCTACACCCTGTACGAGGACGACGGCGTCACCCGGCAGTACGCCGCCGGCTCCTCGGCCACCCAGCAGGTCGACGTGCACACCGGTCGCGCCGTCACCAACATCCGCATCGGCGCCAGTGACGGCGACTACGCCGGCAAGCCGGCCGAGCGCTCGTACCGCCTCACCGTGCACGGCCGCCCCGCACCGCGCCTGGTGGCCACCGACGCGGGCCCGCTGCCCCGGCGGGACTCGGCCGCCGCGCTCGACGCGGCCGACTCGGGCTGGTACCACGACGCCGCCACCGGGGTGACGACGGTCCGGACGCCGTCCGTCCCCACCGGCGACGGCTTCTCCCTCAACCTGGTCCACGGCGGCAACTGACCGCACCACCGCGAGGGGCTTCCGCCCCGGTACGGCGAGGGCCCCGCCTGCTCGGCGGGGCCCTCGCCGGGTTCTCCCACCTCCGCGGGGCCGAGGGGCAGGGGGCTCCGGACCGGCCTCCGCGCACACCGGGCCCGGACGGGGGCAGCAGCCCGTACGGTCCCAAGATCCGTTCCTTGATGGAAACTTGACGAACCGCAGCCCTTCCCGGGTCTTCTCAGTCTCCGCGAAATCCGTCTAACTGTTAGCACCCGGCGGGGCAGGGCCAGCAGCACGCGGCCGAAGCCCACGGACGCCGGTGCCTTCCCGGCGTCGGGAAAGCCGCTCACGCTTGCCCGGTCCCGGCACCGCCATGCCCGCGTCGGCGAACCGTCGGATCGCGCAAGGAAAGCACTCGCTGGTGTTCACGTGGGGTGAGAGGGGCATGCCCAGGATGACGAAGTCCACAGGAGCGCGCAGACTCGCACAAGTGGTGGCGCTGGTCACGGTCGTGGCGACCGCCGCGGCCTGCACCAGCGGCAGCGGCGGCGGGGGCGGCAGCGGCAGCAGCCCGGGGCCGGTCGGGGCCCCGGTCCAGGGCGGCGTGGTGCGGGTCGCCGAGGCGCCCTCCACCTTCCCGGACGCCATCTGGCCGTTCGACTCCGCGGCCCAGGTCAGCACGGTGAACACCAGCCAGTTCCAGGAGCTGTTCTACCGCCCCCTGTACTACTGGGGGCTGAACGACAAGGTCGCCCTGGACCCGGAGGTGTCCCTCGGCGAGGCGCCCGCCTGGAGCCCGGACGGGAAGACCGTCACCATCCGGGTCAAACCGTGGAAGTGGTCGAACGGCGAGGACGTCACCGCCCAGGACGTGCTGTTCTGGATCAACATGGCCAAGGCCGAGACGTCCAACAGCGGCTACTACACCCCGCCGAACCCGGCGATCGGCGCCAAGTACTTCCCGGACAACGTGGCCTCGGCGACCGCCTCCGGCCAGACGCTGACGCTGACCCTCGACACCCCGGTCAGCCAGACCTGGTTCACCGACGACGAGCTCAGCCAGATCACCCCGATGCCGCTCGCCTGGGACCTCACCGGCCCCGGCCAGAAGGGCGGTTGCGCGAACGACGCGTTCGGCTCGGACGCCGCCATGGCCGACTGCGCCGCCGACTACGCCTACCTCAGCGCGCAGTCGACCAAGGGCGGCGACTTCGCGGGCAGCCCGCTGTGGTCGGTGGTCGACGGCCCGTGGAAGCTCAAGACCTACAACGGCACCTCCGGCGCGTACGCGATCGTGCCGAACACCGCCTACTCGGGACCGCAGAAGCCCTACCTCGACGAGGTGGACTTCGTCCCGTACACCTCGGACACCACCGAGTACGCGGACCTGAAGGCCGGCAGCGGCGGCGCCAACGCCATCGACGTCGGCTACCTGCCGGCCGAGGACTCCCCGACCTTCAACGCCAAGAACCCGGACGCCGGCAACCCGCTGAGCGGCGCGGGCTACTACATCCCGGCCCCGACCTACCTGGACGAGATCTCGTACTACCAGATCAACTTCGCCAACCCGGACGTGGGGCCGCTGTTCAAGCAGCCCTACTTCACCAAGGCGGTCCAGGACACCGTGGACCAGCAGGGCATCATCAACGGCATCTGGAAGGGCTGGGGCTACCCGAGCACCGGCGCCGTGCCCAGCCTCCCGGCCGGCAACCCGCTCTCCCCCAAGAGCCAGTCCGAGAAGGCCACCTACGACCCGGCGGCCGCCAAGCAGCTGCTGCGCGGCCACGGCTGGAACACCGACAGCACCCCGGCCACCTGCACGAACCCGGGCACCGGCCCCGACCAGTGCGGGGCCGGCATCGCGGCGGGCACCAAGGCCGCGTTCACCATGAACTACCCCTCCGGCCAGGCCGCCCTGGACACCATGGCGGCGGACATGCGCTCGGACGCGGCCAAGGCGGGCATCGGCATCACCGTCGTCAGCCAGACCCAGAACACCATCGGCAACGAGGGCGTGGCCTGCACCGCCGCCCAGCCGGCCGGATGCCAATGGCAGGCCCTGCTCTACGGCGGCTGGGTCTTCGCCCCCGACTACTACCCGACCGGCGACGCGCTGTTCGCCACCGGGGCCGGGCCGAACGTCTGGAGCTTCTCCGACCCGAAGCTGGACCAGCTGATCGTCAAGACCACCACCGGCAGCGACGTCAACGACCTGTACGCCTACGAGGACTACATCGCGGGCGACCAGCCGGTGATCTACACCCCCAACACGCTCACGGTCAGCGAGGTCACCAGGAAGCTGCACGTCGACGCCGGCGACCCCTTCCAGGGCTACGAGCCGGAGTACTGGTACTACACGAAATGACGGCCACCCGTGAGCGCGCCGCGGCCCCCCTCGGGGGGCGGCGGTGACGGCCTACCTGATCCGTCGGCTGTTCCAGGCCCTCGTGACGGTGCTGATGGTCACGGTCATCTCCTTCGGCCTGATGCAGCTCATGCCGGGCGGCCCGGTCCGGGCGATCCTCGGCTCCCACGCCACCCCGGCCACCATCGCCCACCTGACCCACCAGATGGGCCTGGACCGCCCGGTCTACATGCAGTACTGGACCTGGCTGGACGGCCTGCTCCACGGCGACCTCGGCTTCGACTACATCCAGCAGCGCCCCATCTCCGACCTGCTGTTCAACGCCCTCGGCGCCTCCGCCTACATCGTCGGCGCCTCGCTGCTGATCGCCCTGCTGATCGCGGTACCGGCGGGCCTGCTCCAGGCCACCCGCCGCAACGGCGCGCTGGACCACGCCTTCACGGTGTTCTCCTTCATCGCCTATGGGGTGCCGACCTTCTTCATCGGCTTCCTGATCCAGCAGTGGTTCGAGGACGACCTGAAGTGGGTCTCGGTGCACGACCAGGTGGCCACCTTCGGCGAGGCGCTGACCCACCCCGGGGCCGTCTGCCTGCCCGTCCTGACCCTGACCCTCACCACCGTGGCCGGCTACAGCCGCTACATGCGCTCCGGGGTGCTGGACCAGATCACCCAGGACTACGTCCGGTCCGCCCAGGCCAAGGGCGCCTCCCGGCGCCGCACCCTGTACGGCCACGTCCTGCGCAACGCCCTGATCCCGATGGTCACCCTGGTCGGCCTCTCGATGCCCGCGCTGGTCGGCGGCGCGCTGATCGTCGAGTACGTCTTCAACATCCAGGGCATCGGTCTGCTGACCACCCGCGCCGCGCTGCAGAGCGACTACGGCATCACCCTGGCCGCCACCCTGCTCACCGCGGTGGCCACCGTGGTCGGTTCGCTGCTGGCCGACCTCGGCTACGCCGTGCTGGACCCCCGAGTGAGGCTCACCTGATGGCCCCGACACCCGGTACTCCGTCTCGTCCCCCGTCTCGTCCCCCGACTGGCACGACACCCGGCGCGGCGCCCGGTACGACGCCCGGCCGGCTCGACGCCCCCGGCGGGGAGCCCGCCGGGCGGCCCCGCTCGATGCTCCGGCGCGGCGCGGAGGTCTTCGCCGAGAACCGGCTCGCCCTGGTCGCCGTCGCCGTCCTGGTCGCGATCACCGCGTTCTGCTTCCTCGGCCCGCTGTTCTACCGCGCCGACACCTCGGTGGTGAACCTCTCCGCCGTCACCCTGCCGCCGGGCGCCGGGCACCCGCTCGGCACCGACAACGACGGCATCGACGAGCTCGGCAAGGTGATGGCCGGCGGGCAGACCAGCCTGGAGATCGGCCTCGCCGCCGGCCTGATCGCCGCCGTCATCGGCGCGCTGTACGGCGCCGTCGCGGGCTACCTGGGCGGCTGGGTCGACGCGCTGATGATGCGGGTGATCGACTCCTTCATGTCCTTCCCGCTGATCTTCCTGCTGATCTACCTCAGCAGCGTCTACGGGAAGAGCAAGACCATGCTGATCCTGGAGGTCGGCCTGACCTCCTGGTTCGGCATCACCCGCCTGGTCCGCGGCGAGGCCCTGGCGATCAAGGTCCGGGACTACGTCTCCGCGTCCCGGATGATGGGCGCGGGCGGCGGGCGGATCGTGCTGAAGCACATCCTGCCCAACACCATCGGGACCACGATCGTCAACACCACGTTCTCGATCGCCGACGCGGTCTTCGCCCTCTCCACCCTCAGCTACATCGGCCTGGGCCTCCAGGCCCCCGACAACGACCTGGGCGGCATGCTCGACGTCGGCACCAACTACGCCGGCCAGGGCTACTGGTGGATGATCTACCCGCCCGCCGCCGTGATCATCCTGCTCATCCTCTGCTTCAACGTGATCGGCGACGCCCTGCGCGACGCCTTCGAAACCCGCCTGCGGAAACGGTGAACCGACGGAGGTTCCGGCAGTGGCGCTCCTCGAAGTGACCGGCCTGCGCACCGAGATCCGACTGAAGCACTCGGTGGTGCGGGCCCTGGACGGCGTCGACCTCGCGGTGGACGCGGGCGAGACCCTCGGCATCGTCGGCGAGTCGGGCTGCGGCAAGACCATGACCGCCATGTCGATCATGCAGCTGCTGCCGAACGGCGGCAGCGTCGTCGGCGGCAGCGTCCTGCTCGACGGCCGTGACCTGCTCGCGCTCGGCCCCACGACGATGGACCGGGTACGCGGCAACGACATCGGGATGATCTTCCAGGACCCGACCACCTCGCTCAACCCCACCATGACCATCGGCCGGCAGATCTCCGAGTCCGTCCGCATCCACCGCCGGGCCTCCCGCAAGGAGGCGCACGAACGCGCCGTCGAGGTGCTGTCCCTGGTCGGCATGCCCAGCCCGGCCCGGCGGGCCCTGGTCTACCCGCACGAACTGTCCGGCGGCATGCGCCAACGGGCCATGATCGCCATGGCCCTGGCCAACGAACCCAAACTGCTCATCGCCGACGAGCCGACCACCGCCCTCGACGTCACCGTCCAGAAGCAGATCCTCGAACTCATCGACCACCTCAAGCAGCAGCTCGGCATGGCCGTCATCCTGGTCACCCACGACCTCGGCGTCATCGCCGGACGGGCCGACCGGATCGCCGTCATGTACGCCGGGAAGGTCGTCGAGACCACCGGCACCGAGGCGCTCTACGGCAACCCCCGCCACCCGTACACCGAGGCGCTGTTCGCCTCGCTGCCGGAACGCTCCGCCCGCTCCGGCGGCCGGCTCTACTCGATCCCCGGCCTGCCGCCGGACCTGACCACTCCCCCGCCCGGCTGCCGCTTCGCCGCGCGCTGCCGCTACGCCACCGAGCAGTGCCACGCGCAGGATCCGCCGCTGTCCGGGGAGGTCCCGGAACACCGCTACGCGTGCTACTTCCCGGTCGGCGAGGCCGGATCGGGCGTCCGGCCCACAGCACGGACGACGGCTGTACAGGCTCCGGCGGTGACCGACGAGGTGACGGCAGCGGCCGACGGCCCGGCGGCCGAACCGCTGCTGCGCGTCGAGCACCTGGTCAAGCAGTACCCGGTCACCAACGGCCTCGTCCTGCGCCGGACCGTCGGCGCCGTCAGCGCCGTCGCCGACCTCTCCCTGACCGTCCGCCGGGGAGAGACGCTCGGCCTGGTCGGCGAGTCCGGCTGCGGCAAGACCACCGTCGGCAAACTCATCGTCGGCCTGGAGAGGCCCACCAGCGGCAGCCTGGTGTTCCAGGGCCGCGACCTCGCCCTGGCGCCACGGGCCGAGCGGCGCCGGCTGCGCCGCGACGTCCAGCTGATGTTCCAGGACTCCTACGCGGCCATGAACCCGCGGATGCCGGTCCACTCGATCATGCGCGAACCGCTCGACATCCACCGGGTCGACGGCCCGGCCGAGCGCGACCGGCGGATCCGGCAGATCTTCGACCTGGTCGGCCTGCCGCTCACCGCCCTCGACCGCTACCCGCACGAGTTCTCCGGCGGCCAGCGCCAACGCATCGGACTGGCTCGCGCCTTGGCCCTCAGCCCCCGGCTCATCGTCGCCGACGAGCCCGTCTCGGCCCTCGACGTGTCGATCCAGTCCCAGGTGCTCAACCTGATGCGCGACCTCCAGGGCGAACTCGGCCTGTCGTACCTGTTCATCTCGCACGACCTGTCCGTGGTCCGCTACCTGTCCGACCGGATCGGCGTGATGTACCTCGGCAAGCTGGTGGAGATCGGCCCCGCGCCGTCGGTGTACGCCAGCCCGGTGCACCACTACACCCGCGGCCTGCTCGACACCGTCCCCGTCGCCGACCCGGCGGTGGAACGGGCCAGGAGCAACCGGGGCGTCGCCGGGGAACTCCCCTCCGCGATCGACCCGCCGTCCGGCTGCCGCTTCCGCACCCGCTGCGCGGCGGCGCAGCAGATCTGCGCCGAGGTCGAACCGCCGCTGACCGCCTACGGCCCCGACGACCACCTGGCCGCCTGCCACTTCCCCCTGCGGCCCTCACCACCCGGGTGAAGCCGCACCCCGGACCGGCTTCGTCCCGTAGCGTTTTCCTTCCACCGCGGGGACCCGCGGTGTACGAAGGGGAGGGTTACATGAACTCGCTTGTCTCGACGGCCCGCTGGTTAGGCTCCCTGGCGGTGGCGGGAGCGCTGCTGCTCACCGGGTCCGGCTCCGCCGGCGCCGCCACCCACACCTCCGGCGGCCCGGTCCCGGGCGTCCCGCAGACCGTCGAACTGGACTCGTCCCCCGCCTCGGTGGCCGTCAGCCCGGACGGGCACAAGGCCTACGTCGCGGTGAAGGACACCACCAAGGGCGCCAAGGTGAAGGTGGTCGACACCCAGAGCGGCGCGATCACCGCGGTGGTGACACTGTCCACCGGTCTCGGCGCCGGCCCGGGACCGCTGGCCGTCAGCCCCGACGGCTCGCGCGTCTACGTGCTCTTCTCCACCGCCCGCAAGGCACCGCTGTCCAGCCTGGGCGCCATCGACACGGCCACCGACACCGTCGTCTCCAGCACCGAGGCACCCGACCAGCCGCGGCCCGACGGCACCTTCCCCGGCGCCCTCACCTCCCTGGCCGTCAGCCCCGACGGCGCCACCGTCTACGTCGGCCAGGACGGACCGGCCCGCTACCACCGCCCGGCCGAGCCGGGCGCCCGGGTCCTGTCCTTCTCCCCGCAGCAGCAGGCCTACACCACCGCCATCCCGGTCCCCGGCCACTACCTGGGCTCGATCGTCACGCCCCCGAACGGCGACACCGCGTACACCGCCACCGACGAGAACCTGGTCCGCCTGGACACCAGCACCGCGACCCCGACCATCACCGGAACCACCGCCGCCACCATCGGCTCCCGCCCGATCCTGGCCCTCTCCCCGGACGCCACCCGCCTCTACGGCGTGGGCAACAACGGCACCGGCTACGCCGTCGACCTCGCCACCGACACCCTCACCACCCTCGACCTCGCCCCCGGCCAGTGGCTGCAGAACCCCTCGGTGTCCGCCGACGGCACCCGGCTCTACCTGGTCCTGCAGGACCTCACCAGCGGCGACAGCAAGGCCTCGGTCCTCGCCCTGGACACCGCGACCAACACCCTCGTCCCCGCCGAGGAGATCACCGGCCTCAACTGGGTCACCGCCCTGGCCCTCGGCCCCGACGCCCACACCTTCTACCTCACCGTCAACTCCACCCTGCGCATCCTCGCCCACTGACCGCACCCACCCCGCACCCCGCCCCGCCTTCGGGGCGGGGTGCCCCGGCCAAGACCCCCGACCCCAAGGGGTCCACCGGGGGTGACCACTGCCGGGAATGAGTCAGTGGAACACGATGGCGTGGCCGCCCTCGATGCTTGCCAGGCACGCCCGATAGAGCTGGTACCAGGTGAAGCGCTCCGTCGCGAACGGTCCGTCCACCGCGAGGTCCCGAGCCTCCCAGGCCTCCCCCGAACCGGAGTGAACGCTCTCGTCGTCGAGGTTGATGCCGATCGACGGCGCCAGGTCCGACAGTTCAGCCAGCAGGCGCTGACTGGAGCCGACGATTCCGGCGCCCTCGACTCCCGCCTCATCAGGGAGGAAGAGCGGATCCTCGAACTCGACCGGCACGTAGTAGCCGGAGCTGTCGGAGTGACAGAGCAGATGGGAGGCCAGCCTCGACGTCTCATCCTGGATCTTCTCGCAATCGCGGTCGAACTGGCGCCCGCTGACCTCCAGAGCCGACGTGACAGGTTCGCCGAGGTTCACGAGCACCAGGATGCGGCGCAGCTGGGTCAGGTACCCATAGGGAAAGCCACCGGAGAAGGTGCGGGCACGAGGCGGATCGGTGATCTCCGGCTCGTGCCAGCTGACCCCCTCCTCCACGAGCGCCCGGCCGAGGCGGGCGAAGGCCGACCGGTGATGGTCGAGACCTTCCGCATCGTTGCGAGCCTGGTCGTAGAGGAGTCCCACTGATATCGAAAGTCCCATGGGCCAGAGTCTAGGAACACCCCCTGACGGCGACGTTCCGCCGCCGCTCCGACAGCCTTGTCTCGGGGGGGTGAGGAACATCGGAGCGACACTGGCGCAACCCTCCCCCGCTCTCCAGAGTCCGTCGGCCTGCGCTTTCATGGTGGTTGAACCTTCGGCGGTCGTGCTGCCCCGAGCAGGGGCATCAACCCGCAGGCGGACCGGCACGTTCCCGCCCGAACCGAGTCCGACACCCGCCTCCTGGCAACCCGCCCCTCCCTTCGTGAAAGGCTTGCCGCCATGCGCGAAGTACCGGAGGACCGCGCCGTACGGAGCTTTCTGTCAGCGATCCGCGTCGGCGACCTGTGTGGTGGGATCGCATCAGAGGTCACCCGCTCCGGGGTGGCGGTGACGTTGGACGGGTTCCCGGCGAGACAGCTGGGGTTCGTCGGCTCGTTGGACCTGCCCTGGGGGCGGCCTCGGAGCGAGGGTGTGGAGGTCGGTCAGCGGATCACCGCCGAGGTCATCGCCGTCGACCCGCCCGCGCGCCGCGTACGGCTGTCCATGGCAGCCACCGGGAACCCGGAGTTGTGGGCCTTTCTGAAGCGGCTCGCCCCAGGCCAGATCCTCGCCGGCACGGTCGCGTCGATCGAGTCGTTCGGCGTGTTCGTGGCGCTGGACGACGGGCCCGGCCATCCGGTCTTCCCGGGGGTCGGGTTCATCACGATCCCCGAACTGTCCTGGTGTCACTTCGAAACGGCCTCCGACATCGTCCGGGTCGGCGAGCGCGTCTCGTGCGGATTCCTCCACTTCGACACCACGAACGGGGAGGCCAGGCTGTCCTTGCGCGCTACGCGGCCGGACCCCTTCCAGGACTTCGCCGACGGAGTCGCCGCGGGCCGGACACTGCGCGGAAGGGTCACCCGGCTGATCCCGTTCGGCGCCTTCGTCCAGGTCGCCGACGGGGTCGAGGGGCTGATCCACCTCAAGGACCTCGCACGGACACCCGTACGGACGCCACAGGAGGTCGTAGGAGTCGGCGACGAAGTCCTGGTCGTCGTCACCGACATCGACCGAGGACGCCGAAGGCTGGCGCTGTCGCGGCAGGAGCCCCCCTCCCGCTGATCGTGATCGTCCCGGGTGCGGCGCACTCGGCGCGTAGCCGGTTGGCGCGCCGCCAGCCGCGTGCCCCTCGGTCTCCCACAGGCGCCGGGCTCAGAAGAGCACGTCCTCGCCGCCGGGCTCGGGTATCCCGATCACACAGGTGGACCCGGGGTCGTCGGGCACGGAGCGAGGGCGCGTCGGGGGTGGACAGGAAAATCGGGCGCTCGTTCGTACCGCCTCGGGTACCGTGGCGCACTGCCCTGTCGGGAAGGGCCACAGCGAGGCGGGGAGGAACCGGTGGAGATGGACGAGGCGGCGCGGGCCGCATGGTGGGAGAGCCTGCCCGCGGGGATCCGCGACGAGATCGACGGGTACGTCCTCCAGGACTCCCTCTTCCACGCGCTGCGGACCGTCGTCGATGTCGGCCGCGTCCCCTCCGGCATCGGCATCCGCATCGCGCAGGACATCGTCAACGACCGCTACACCCACCACGGCGACCGGATCGCCCGGAGCCCCGACAGCCCCCTCGACCTGGAGTCCCTGGCATTCCGTGTCGCCGGCTGCCCCGGCCGCGTCGTGGCGATCGAGGCGGTCTGGGACGGCGACACCGTCCACGACTGGTTCACGGTCCTGCTGGCGATCACCGAGGACCCGGTGCGGGAGCACCCGTTGGCCACCGTCTACTCCACCACGGCCAGGCGCTACCTGGACGGGGAAGGGGTCGGCAGCGGACAGCTCGTGTGCGCCGCGGCCGCCGAACACGCGGGCCGGGCCCTGGCCAAGCACCTGTCGGTCCCCTTCCACTTCGCCAGCCCTGACACCCCGGACGACGAGGCTCCCCGCTGGCGGGGCTGAGAGGTGCGGCGCTGTCGGCCGGAGCTCGGCCGACAGCGCCGCTCAACGTCGCCGCCCGCCGGGGCACAGACGCAACCGTCTCGAACCCGGCCGGACCGCCGAGCTCGCACAGGCCCTCGCCGACGCCCGGGCGGTGCTCGAAGCCTCCCCTCCGGACCCGGACCCGGACCCGGACCCGGCCCCGCCGGAAGGCGGCCCGTTCGGACCTCGCGTCCCGGCAGCAGGCAGCTGAACCGCGCGCGCCCTGACCGGCGCGCGTCGTGCGGACGGGGGTACAACGGCTGCGGCCGGGGGCGTGGGAAGCCAGGATCGAGCCATGGCCATTCGCTTGGGACTCGGGCTGCCGCAGATGAAGTGGTACGACCTCGCGCGTGCTCCGGCGGCGGTGGCACGGGCGGCGGAGCGGATCGGCTACGACAGCCTGTGGGTCTTCGAGCGGGTGCTGGTCCCCGAGCGGCCGCGGCAGGGCCTGTACGACGTGCCGGGACTGGCCTGGCCGGACTCCTACCGGTCGGTCGCCCATCCGCTGGTGGTGCTCTCGCTCGCCGCCGCGGCGACGGAGCGGGCCCGGCTCGGCAGCAGCGTCCTGGTCGCGCCCCTGCACGGGCCGTTCCAGCTGGCCCGCGCCCTCGCGACGCTGGACGCGGCGAGCGGCGGCCGCGTGGTCGCGGGGCTGGGGACGGGCTGGTCGCTGGACGAGCACGCGGCGGCCGGGCACGCGCCGTTCGAGGAGCGCGGAGCCGTCCTGGACGAACTGCTGGACGTCTGCGCGGCGGTGTGGGGCCCCGACCCCGTGTCGTACCGGGGCAGGCACGCCCTGGTCGACGAGGCGGAGGTCGGGCCGAAGCCCGTACGCCCCGTGCCCGTCTACCTGGCGGCGTCCGGCGGCAATGCCCTGGACCGGGTGGCCCGCCGCGCCGACGGCTGGCTGCCGACAGGCATCACGCCCGGGCAACTGGCCGTCCTGCGGCGTGAGATCGGCGAGCGAGCAGCGTTGTACGGCCGCAATGCGGGCGCGATCCAGGTCTGCGCGAGGGCGAACGTCCGGATCACCGAGGCCCCGGTCCGCGATGCCGAGCGGAAGCCCTTCGTCGGCACGGTCGAGCAGATCGTCCAGGACACGGCCGGCTACGCGGCCGCGGGGGCGGACGAGGTGTTGCTCGATCTCCAGACGAACGCGCGGGATGCCGACGAACTCGCCGATCTGGCGGCCCGGGTGCACGCGGACATCCGCGGCGCGGGGATCTGAGACCCCTGGAAGCCGCCGTCGCCCCGCCGTCAGCGGCTCACCGGACGCCTTCCCAGAGCGACCGCTCCCGGCCGCCCGGGTCCTGCCTCAGCCGGAAGGCGTCACCGGTCAGGTGCAGCACTGAACGGTCCGGGCCGTAGGAAGGCCAGTCGGGCTCCGGCCGTCCCTCGCGGGCGAAGGCGAGCCAGGCGGCGCGCATCCGGTCGGACAGCTCCTTCGGAGGCTCCGCCCCGAGGAGCGGGTCGGTGGTTCCGAAGACCAGGCCGATCTCCGCCATGTGGCAGGCGCCCAGCCGGCCGTCCAAGGCGGTCGAGGGGTGGGCGAACTCGTAGACGAAGGTCCGTGCGCCCAGGGCGGCACGGGCCTCCGCCACGCGGACGGCCGGGATGCGGTAGGAGTAGTCGGTCATCACGGCCGAGAACAGGTCCCCGGGCGTGGCCTCCGGACGGCCGGCCCGGTAGGCGGCGGCCGCCTGCGCGGCGTCAAGCCCGAACGAGGCCAGGAATCCGTGCAGGACCTCGTCCGTGATGCGGTCGGCCATGCCCAACGCGACGAGGAAGAGCCGGAATTCGTCGGTGGTCGTACCGGCGAGCAGGTCGATGTCGCGGCCCGCCCCGGCCGCGACGGCGTCGACGGGCCGGGCGCGCAGGGTCGTCCCGTCGACCACCGGCAGCACCGTGGTGCCGCCGCCGGCGGACTCGCCCCACCGGCCCGGGGCCGTGTCCCGGGCCATCTCCTGGCCGAGGGCGGCGTTGGCGGCGATCAGCCGTTCCGGGGGCACGGCTGCCAGGGCCTCCGTGGTGTGCTCGACCCCGGCGATGGCGGCCAGCCGCTCGGTGATCCGGCGCCCGGTCTCCAGGGAGTGGCAGTGGTGCCCGGCGCCGCTCTGGGTGATCGCGCGGTGGAACAGCCCCTCGGCCCGCTCCATGGTCATCAGCGCCGTGATGCTGATGGCTCCGGCCGACTGGCCGAACACAGTGACGTTGTCCGGATCGCCGCCGAACGCCGCGATGTTGTCACGGACCCACTCCAGGGCGGCTATCTGGTCCAGCAGGCCGAGGTTGGCCGTTCCGTCGGGCAGCAGCAGGAAGCCCTCGGCGCCCAGGCGGTAGTTGAGCGTGACGCACACCGCGCCGTCCGCGGCGAGCCGGGTGCCGTCGTAGCCGGGCAGCGAACCGGATCCGTTGCGGAACGCCCCGCCGTGGATCCAGACCAGGACCGGAAGACGGCCGGCGGCACGCCCCGGTGCGGGGGACCACACATTGAGGTTGAGACAGTCCTCCCCCGTCTCCACGGGCTCCACCAGGAGTTCGGCCATGGCGGAGGAATAGCCGGGCTGCGGCGCGGCCTGCCCCGGGCGGCCGCAGTCGTGCTCCCCCGCCCAGGGCTCGGGCGGCCGCGCCGGACGGAACCGGAGCGGCCCGAAGGGCGGTGCCGCGTACGGGATGCCCAGGAAGGCCGCGACGCCTTCGCGCTCCTGGCCCCGCACCTTGCCGTACGCGGTGGAGACGGTCACGCTCGCCAAAGCAGCACCTCGCGGAGTTGTCGATCAGCCGATGCGCCACTCCACCACGGAACGCCCGGGAAGGTCATCTCCATTCGCGGTGCAACCGATCAACCGGCGGGCGTGCTGGTGGTGTCGGGTAGCGCGGGGACGGCTTTCGGGGAGCTTGGCGGGGTGGACCTGGTCCATGCCTCCCTCGGGCAGGCAGCGGCGGGGGGAGGCGATCCACCCGTCGTGGAACTCGGAGAGGACGTTGCCGGGCGTGAGCACGATCGACAACGGCAGGCCCCGGCCGTCGACGGCGAGGTGGACCTTGGTGGTCGGCCCTCCCCGCGACCGACCGAGAGCCTGCCGCGCCTGCGAGCGGGTGCGGCCACCCGACTCCCCGCCGGGTGGCCGTCCCTGGGGAAGGCCAAGCCGACTGGCCGCCGGCACCGGGGCGCGGGTGAGACCGTGCCACGACCTCGGCCGCGGGGAAGCCGTGGCGCGCAAAAGCGGCAGTGTCCTGCGGGTTCCCTTCCGGGAGCCGCAGGACACTGCCGGCCTGGTTCTCCGCGAAGTGGTTATGCCACGCCGAGCAGCCAGGGCTCGGCGGGCTGGGCCATGTTGGTACCGCTACCGGTGGCCAGCCACAGCCTCCCGTCCCCGCCCTTCCAGGCGACCTCGTAGCTGCCGTCGGCCATTGTGACGAGCGAGGGGCTGGAGGAGCTGCCGTTGGCGCCGACGCCGAGCAGCCACGGTTCGGCGGGCTGGGCCATGTTGGTACCGCTACCGGTGGCCAGCCACAGCCTGCCGTCGTCGCCCTTCCACGCGACCTCGTAACCACCGCCCGGCAGGGCCGCCAGCGACGGGCTGGTGGTGTCGGCCACGCCGAGCAGCCAGGGCTCGGCGGGCTGGGCCATGTTGGTGCCACTGCCGGTCGCCAGCCACAGCCTCCCGTCCCCGCCCTTCCAAGCCACCTCGTAGCTGCCGTCGGCCATCGTGACGAGCGAGGGGCTGGAGGAGCTGCCGTTGGCGCCGACGCCGAGCAGCCACGGTTCGGCGGGCTGGGCCATGTTGGTGCCACTGCCGGTGGCCAGCCACAGCCTGCCGTCGTCGCCCTTCCACGCGACCTCGTAACCACCGCCCGGCAGGGCCGCCAGCGACGGGCTGGTGGTGTCGGCCACGCCGAGCAGCCAGGGCTCGGCGGGCTGGGCCATGTTGGTACCACTGCCGGTCGCCAGCCACAGCCTGCCGTCACCGCCCTTCCAAGCCACCTCCCAGCCTCCGTTGGTCAGGGCGGTGATCGACGGGCTGGTGCCGGGGAAGACGCCGAGCAGCCACGGTTCGGCGGGCTGGGCCATGTTGGTGCCACTGCCGGTGCCGATCCACAGCCTCCCGTCGTCCCCGGCCCAGGCGGTGGCCCAGCTGCCGTCGGTCATCGTGGCGATGGACGGCTTGGAGTTCTCGGCGACGCCGAGCAGCCACGGCGCGGCGGGCTGGGCCATGTAGGTACCGCCGCCGGTGCCGATCCACAGCTTTCCGTCGGTGCCGCGCCAGGTCGTGACATATCCGCCGCCGGGCGTCACTGACAGGCCGGAGGAACTGCTGCGCGGCACGGGTGACGCGGGCGGGGTGACGGGGGCGTTCGACAGGTTCTTGTAGCGCAGGGCGACGTAGCCCGAGGTGGGGTGGCCCTCGATCGACGAGGAGTGGATGTTCGCCTTGCTCGGGCCGTGGGTGGGGTCGTTGCGGTTCGACTCGGCGTAGTAGAGGAAGTCCCCGGCGGCTTTGTCGGTCCAGCCGGCGAACAGGAAGATGTGCTCGTGGGGGTAGGCCATCGCATCGCCGGGCTGGAGGTTGGCGAAGTCACCGACGGCGGTGTCGTAGGTGGTGTTGGGAGAGCCGTCGGCGTTGGTGAAGGCGGGTCCGCCGTCGGTGACGACCAGGCTCTTGTCCAGGTGCCAGGCCATCGAGACGAACCCGGAGCAGTCCTCCCGGTAGTCGCGGCCCTGCGGGTCGGGGGCGGAGCCCTGTTGGTTGTAGGGGACGTGCTTGTCCACCCAGGACTGGGCGCGGGAGAGGACCTCGACGGAGGAGATCTGGCCGCCGATCGAGCTGGCGGCCTGAGCGGGAGCGGCCAGGGTGAGCAGGCTCGCGCCGAGGGCGGCGGCGGTGGCGAGTGCCAGGGAGGCGCGGCGGGTCCTACGAGCAGGCATGGGGATGTCCTCACGGGTGTGTGGAGAAGACGGAGTGGCCGGGCACCGGGCGGGCACGGCGTGGTTCCGTTCGTACGGGCGAGTGGCGTGGACGGCTGTCCTGCAGGAACAGCGGTCGGCCGGACGGACGCGGGTGATCAGCGGCCGGGGACGCTCGGCGCGGGGGCCGGCGGGAGGTAACGCAGTTTCAGCACGGGGGAGTTGCGGTAGCTGCGGGCGACCAGGGCGGCGGCGCGGTCGGTGGTGGCCTCGGCTCCGGGCCCGGTGGGCGGGAGCAGGAAGAGCAGCAGGTCGAGGCGGCTGGGCTCGGTGCGGGCGCTGGCGTGTTCCAGGCCGTCCTCGGGCGTGGTGTGGGCCCACAGGATGTCGAGGGCTTCGGCGGCCTCGGTCAGGGGGTCCGGGACGGTGCCGGGGCGGTGGTCCAGGCTGAGGTAGACGATGTCCATCAGCGGGTCAGCCCCACTGGAACTCACTCGGGTCCACCTGAGCCGCGGACGTGGCCGGAGCGGCGGCGGTCGGAGCGGCGGCGAGGGTGCCGTCGGCGGCCGAGGGCAGCAGGGCGACGGCGGCGGTGAGGGCGGCAGCCGCGGTGGCGACGGCAAGAGGCAGGCGGATCATGGTCGTTGTCCTTCACGAGGCGAGGGGACGGGACATGGGCCGGGTCGGCGCTCCGCGGTGGCGCTCGGTCCGTTCGCCGCCGCGGGTGCTCCCCGGTGGCGATGGCTCAAGCTTCGCCGCCCGGTGGTGGCGGCGGTAGGACTTCCGGCTGTCGCCAAAGCGCCAGGCGGGATCCCGACAGGATGACGGAGCCGGGCACCTCCGGTCCGGCCCGGTTCGTCCCGGGGCAGACCCACGCAACAGCCCTGGAGCCCGGCACTACGGGCAGGCCCACCAAATGCCTCGCGCGTACTCAAACGCCCCAAAGTGGATCTTGAATGGGATGTGAAGGGCCTGCCATCATGGGCCGCGATGCCGAAGCGCCGCCGCGTCTTCACGGGGGGCAACACCACCATGCTCGAATCCTTGGGGCTGTCCGGCGCCGCCGCCGCCGTCTACCGGGCCATGCTCGACCGGCCCGGTGCCGGAGTCGCCGCACTCGCCGCCGACCTGGGCCTGACCGCCGGCCAGGTGCACGCCGGCCTGGAGGAGCTCGCCGCCCTGCTGCTGGTGCGCGCCTCCAGCGAACACCCCGGCCGGATGCGCGCGGTCAGCCCCGAAGTCGGCCTCGCCGACATGCTGGCCCGCCAGGAGGCCGAACTCGCCGCCCGCCAGGCCCAGCTCGCCGCCTCCCGCGCTGCCGTCACCCGACTGGTCGCCGACCGCGCCGAAAGCCGGACCGCGCACGGCGAACGCCTGCTCGGCATGGACGCCATCCAGGCCCGCCTGGAGGAACTGGCCCGCGGCGTACGGGCCGAGTGCCTCGGCGTCCACCCCGGTACCGGCCACCGCCCCGAGGACCTGGCCGCGGCCCAGAGCGCCAACGCCGGAGCCCTGGCCCGCGGCATCGTGATCAGAAGCCTCTACCAGGACGCCGTCCGCAACGTCCCGCACACCGTCGCCCACGCGAGCTGGGTGCTCGACCACGGCGGCGAGATCCGCACCGCCCCGGTCATCCCGCAGCGCCTGGTCATCGTCGACCGCGCCCAGGCCCTCGTCCCGATCGACCCCGCCGACACCCGCAAAGGCGCACTCCACGTCACCGAACCCGGCCTGGTCGGCGCCTTGTGCGAACTCTTCGACCAAGCCTGGGCCACCGCCGTACCCCTCGGCGCCACCCGCGCCCAGGACGCCGCGACGGGCCTGAGCGACACCGAACGCGAGCTCCTGCGCCTGCTCGGCTCCGGCCTCACCGACGACACCGCCGGCCAGCGCCTCGGTGTCTCGTCCCGCACCGTCAACCGCCTGATGGCCTCCATCATGGAACGCCTGGATGCCAGCAGCCGCTTCGAGGCAGGCATCAAGGCCGCCCACAAGGGCTGGCTCTGACACCCGACCACCCGGCTGCTCATCCTCCTGCTGATTGACGGCCGCACCGCCGTCCACCCCGAGCCCCGGCATACCGCGGGCCGGCGCGTCCACCAGCTCGGCGGGCCCGGAAAGCCGAGCGGATCCGTCGAGGAGCAGGATGAAGTCGAGGAGCGGGGTGAAGCAGGTCCCGGCCGGGAAGCGGGCGGGAGGGCGCGCGTTCCGTTCCGGCACCGAGGGGGCCTGCCGGTCGCACGTGGCGGTTCGTACGGCGGCGGATTCGGCCGCGCCGGAGGACGGACAGGATGATCCGGCCGCGCCCACGACCCGTCGACCGAGACGCTAGTGTGTGCGGATGAGTGAGGAGCCGCAACCGCAGGTGTTCCCGAACCTTTGGGCTGACGCCGGCGGTCCCGGCGGCCACGGTTCGCCCCGCGATCGCTGCACGTGCGTCGAGCACGTCCGTACCAGGCCGCAGGGGCCGACCCGCTTCCACCGGGAACGCCAGGACACCACCGCACCGGGATGGATCCGCCTTCTCGAACTGGTCGAAGAGGCGGCGGCCGACGGACGTGAGGTCTTCAAGCCGCTCGTGGACCTCACGGCGGAACAGCGGCGCCAGGTCGTCACGCTCCCGCCGACCATCGCCAAGCTCACCTCGGTCAAGCACCTCGTGCTGTACGGCAGCAACCTGGTGCGCATCCCGCCCGAGATCGGCGCGATGCGCGGCCTTGAGGAGTTCACCCCGTACACCTCCTACCGCCTGCACTGGTTCCCGTACGAGATCACCCGGTGTGCCAACCTGCGTCGCAGTACGGTGAGCACCCGGGCCGTGTACGGGAACTACAAGCGGCGGCCGCCCTTCCCGCAGCTGCCGACGGCGGCCGCCGCCCGGGGCGTCGACGTCGAGGGCCTCGACCCCGGTGTGTGGGGTGCCTCGGCGATCCGTACGTGCAGCGTCTGCGACCGGCGCGTCGAGGGCGTGAACCTCCGTCAGGCCTGGATCTCCCTGTGGACGTCGGGCGCCGACGTCCTGCCGCTGCTGGTCAACGCCTGTTCGACGGCGTGCATCGACGCGCTGCCGGTGCCAACCGAGGGCTACGTCCAGGTGCCGCACGCCGGCGGGCCGGGTGTCGAGCAGCCGACGGCCGGCCGTCGGCCTCGCTGACGCGGTGCGGCCACGACCGCCGGGGCGGGGCCCACGACGCAAGGTACGGTCCGTCACATGTCGAAACACGGACGACGGATCCGCCTGACCGCCGGGGCTGCCATAGCCCTGCTCGGCGGCGGCTTCGCGATCAACGCCTGGATGAACCGGGTTCCGGAGACCAGGGTCTACGAGGGCACCGTGGCCGGCCAGTTGCTGCTGGTCGGCTCGGACGGCCGGACCCTGACACTGAGCATCGGGTGGGGTTGTGAGAAGCAGCCCGAACTCGTGGTCCGCGAGTCCGCCGACGCGGTGAAGGTCTCCCTGCGGCACACAGTCCCCCCGGGGTTCTGCGACCCGGGTGGCATCGGACAGATCACGACCCACCTGAACAGACCGCTCGGGACCAGGGCGCTGAACGACGCCACCGGCAAGCCCGCCGTCCACTTCGACGAGCGCGACCTCCTGCGGCCCGTGTTCCTGCCGGAGAACTACTCCCCCTATCCCGCGGGCAGGATGGTCCACCTGCCCGGTCTGGCCCCGCTCCCGACCGACACTCCGGCCTGGGCCAGCGGGTACCGACTGGGGACGGGCCCTGAACAAGGCAATCTGATCATCAGCCAGACCCTCCGGAACAGCGCACCACCGGAGGGCCGGGCCGCCCTGGTCAAGGGCCACCCCGCGGCCATCACGCAATCCGATCCGAACGGCGGGCCCCGTTCGCTGACCTGGTCGGACGGGACCTACACCTTCGTCGTCACGACCGGCGCTCCCCCGCGGCTCTCGGACGAGGAACTCGTCCGCGTCGCCGAGAATCTGCGGTGACCGACACCACGACGTCATCCGGCGGCCGTCCGTCAGGCCGACCCGGCGGAGTCGCGGCCGCTCCTTCGCCGGTCAGGGCGGAGAGGCTTCATCGAGTCGGACGCCCCCGCCTCCGGGACGTGCCGGGGGCGGGGGCGTCGGGTGCGGGGTGGGCCCGGGGTCAGCTCCGGGTGGCCACGAGCTGGCTGGAGCCGTCCGGCAGGCCCGCGATGGCGGCGCGCAGGGCCGGGAAGGTGCTCGCGCCGTACGGGCCCTGGACGGCGGCGAAGCCGGACCAGGAGCCGTTGCCGAAGCGGGTCTCGTGGTAGACGTTGCCGTCGTTGCCGACCACCGCCACCTGGGACGAGCCGTCCGGCAGGCCGGCGATGCCGACCGTCCGCGCGCCCATGGTGGGCGCACCGACGCCGGAGAGCGGGGCGAAGCCGCTCCAAGTGCCGTTGGGGAAACGGGACTCGTGGTAGACGTTGCCGTCGTTGCCGATCGCCAGGACCTGCGAGGAACCGTCCGACAGGCCCGTGATGGCCACCCGGCCGGCCGCCATCCGCGAGGTGTTCACCCCGGGGAGCGGGGCGAAGCCGCTCCAAGTGCCGTTGGGGAAACGGGACTCGTGGTAGACGTTGCCGTCGCTGCCGATCGCCAGGACCTGCGAGGAGCCGTCGGACAGGCCGGCGATGGCGACGTCCCCGGCCAGCATGCTCGGTGTGCCGACCCCGGACAACGGGGCGAAGCCGCTCCAAGTGCCGTCGGGGAAACGGGACTCGTGGTAGACGTTACCGTCACTGCCGATGCTCACCACCTGCGAGGAGCCGTCCGGCAGGCCCGCGATGGCGGCCCGGCGGGCCTGGGTGGCGGGCGTGCCGTCGTCGGGGAGCGCGGCGAAGCCGCTCCAGCTGCCGTTCGCGGCGCGGACCCCGTGGTAGAGCCGGCCGTCCAGGCCGATGCCCAGCTCCTGCGAGGAGCCTCCCGGCAGCCCGGCGATCGCGGCCTCCGAGCCGCGGAAGACGCCCGCACCGCCCGTCAGCGGGCTGAAGCCGGGCCAGGCGCCCGAGCTCTGGCGCACTCCGAGGAAGAGCGCGGAGGACAGGGAGGGCGGGGCGCTGGTGAGCTGGATGTCGACGTAGTCCTGGTCGATCGCTATGGAGTAGCCGCCCCAGCTCTCCGGGTTCGCCGGCGAGGCGTACTGGTGGGCGCGCTGGTGGTTGGACCAGTAGCCGGCCGGTATCGACGGGTCGGCGGTGTCCTCCTTGCCGTTCCAGTTGGCGCTGAAGACGGCGTCGGGCATGGTGTAGGCGCTGTTGCCGGCGTTGGCGGCGAGGTCCTTCATGCCGGACGAGGAGCTGCTGTAGACGCCGGAGTTGTAGCCCCAGGCGTGCAGTTCGTTGGTCCAGGCGGTGAGGAAGGCGAGCACCGTGGCCGAGTACTGCGGGGTGGTGTAGCCCTCCATGTCGTAGTAGAGGATCGTGCCGGGGCCGAAGCCGAGGGCCTGGGCCTGGGCCACCGCGTCGTCGGCGGCGTTGGCGCCCTCGGTGGCGGGGTAGGCGATCTTCGGGGCCTGCACGCCGACGTACAGCGGCATGAAGGACCAGCCCGCGGACTGCTGCTGCTGGACCCAGGAGGACGTCAGGTTCGGCTGGGCGCAGCCCCGCCTGACACCGCCGATGTAGATGCCGACCGCCCGGTACGGGGAGGAGGTCATCCACGCGTTCATCGCGGCGCCGGAGGGCGCCGTGCAGGCGTCGAAGCCCTTGCCGGTGTAGTTCGTCGCCGACGCGGGCACCTGGGCCGCGGCGGCCATCGGTACGGCCATGGCCCGGCTGGACGGCGCGGCGGCGGACTTGGGCGTGGCGGACTTCGCGGCGGGGGCCGTCGGGGCTGCGGCGGACGCCGGCTCCGGTCGGTGTTCCGGCGCGGGGGTGAGCCCGGCACTGGTGATGATCCGCCGCACCAGCGGCTGGTCCGTGTCGTACGTACCGGTCACCGCGACGACGCCGTCCTCCGCGCGGATCGTCTGCGCGACCGGGTTGGAGCCCTCCCGGTCGGGCGCGGCGCCGGCGGCGGGCTCGACCAGCAGGGCCTCCGAGCGGCCGGTCAACCGCGGCGGGCAGACCTGCTGTTCGCCCGGGTGGCCGAGGTACACCGCGTGCTGGTCGAAGCGGACACAGGCCTGCGGGTCCGCGGCCAGGTCGACGACCGGCCAGGCCGTGGGCACCTGGAAGACGCGGCCCTGGTAGGTCACCTTCTTGGTGTCCGGGCTTCCGGCGGGGGCGGCTACGGCGGAGCCGGCGGCGGGCGCCGCCATGAGGACGGCCGCCGCGACGGCCGCGGCGCTCCGGAGCGCTGTCATACGGGTCTTCACCCAGATATCTCCTGACACGACGAAAGGCCGCATGCCGACAGGTCGGCCGCGCGGCACGGGCACGTCACCCTATCCGCGCCCTCGGACAGGTGGTGTCACAGGCCCCTCCGGTCCGGCCGACCGTCCGTCGGCCGTCGCCCCGGGGCCCGTTCCCGCGCGTCGGGCCAGCCCGGCGGACAGGACACGTTCTGTTCTCAACTCCGGTCGCGTGTGGGACCGTTGGCAGCGGTAGTCGGCACGGAGAGACCCGGATCGCGGGGGAACGGGGTGGTGGACATGACGGACCGACCGGGCCCGTACGGACCGAACCGCCGGGGCCTGCTCGCCTCGGCCGGCGCCCTGCTGGCCGGCGGCGCGGCCTCGGGCCTGCCGGGGGCCGCGGGGTCCGCCGGAGGAGCCGCTCCGGCGCAGGCCCCGGGCCGGGGCGCGGCGGTGATCCGGCGGGGCGACCCCCGGTACGCGAGCCTGCTGCGGGGCGACAACTTCCGCTTCGCCGGCGACCCGGACGAGATCCGGGTCGCCGCCACCACCGAGGACGTCGTACGCGCCGTCACGGAGGCGCTGCGCTCCGGGCGGAGGATCGCGCCGCGCAGCGGCGGCCACTGCTTCGAGGACTTCACCGCCGATCCGGGCGTCCGCCTGCTGCTGGACCTCTCCCCCATGGACGCGGTCGGCTACGACCCGGAGCGGCGGGCGTTCGCCGTCCGGCCCGGCGCCACGCTCGGGCGGGTGTACCGGGCGCTGTTCACGGGCTGGGGCGTGACGGTCCCGGCGGGCGCGTGCCCCGAGGTGGGCGCCGGCGGGCACTTCGCCGGTGGCGGGTACGGGCCGCTCTCGCGCCGCTACGGCTCGGTGGTGGACCACCTCCACGGCGTGGAGGTGGTGGTGGCGGACCGGGCCGACCGGGCGCGGACGGTGGTCGCCACCCGTGAGCCGGACGACCCGCACCGGGACCTGTGGTGGGCCCACACCGGCGGTGGCGGCGGCAACTTCGGCGTGGTCACCCGCTACTGGCTGCGCTCCCCGGACGCGACGGGCGACGACCCGTCCCGGCTGCTGCCGCCCTCGCCCCGCGAGCTGAAGGGCTACCAGGCTGTCTGGGCCTGGGACGAGCGGATGACGGAACAGGCGTTCACCACCCTGCTGCGCAACTTCGGCACCTGGCACGAGCGTCACAGCGAGCCGGGCTCCCCGTACGCGGGCCTGTACGCGATCCTCTCGGTGGCCCGTCGCGGCGGCGGCCCGATCACGATGTTCGTGCAGGCCGACGCGGCCGTCCCCGACCTGGACCGGATGGTGGCCGAGCTCGTGTCCGCGGTCGGCGCGGGCACCGGCGTCGAACCCGCCGTCGACCACCGGACCGTACCGTGGCTGCACGCCCTCACCTGGCCGGGCGCGGGAGCGGCCGGGGACATGTTCAGCCGGCGCTACAAGCTCAAGGCGGCGTACCTGCGCCGCTCGTACACCGACGCCCAACTCACCACCGCCTACAGCTGGTTGACGGACGGCGCCGCCGTCTCGCACGGCGGTCTGCTGTTCGTCGGCTACGGCGGCCAGGTGAACGCGGTGGCGCCGGGGGCGACCGCGACCGCCCAGCGGGACGCGGTGATGAAGGTCGTCTACCAGACGGTGTGGACGGACGAGCGGGAGGACGCGGCGAACCTCGCCTGGGTGCGGGGGTTCTACCGCGCGATGTACGCGGACACCGGCGGCGTGCCGGTGCCCGGCGAGGTCAGCGACGGCTCGTACATCAACTACCCCGACGCCGACCTCGCCGACCCGGCCTGGAACCGCTCCGGCGTCCCGTGGCACACCCTCTACTACAAGGACGGCTACCCGCGGCTCCAGGCCGTGAAGGCCCGCTGGGACCCGTACGGGCTCTTCCGGCACACCCTCTCCGTCGAGCCCCGGCCGGCCCCGTGACGCCGCTCCGGAACAGCCGGGTCCCGGAGGGGCAAACGGCGGGTCAGCGGACGGTCACCTGCCAGGCGCTGTAGGCCGTGGCCATGCGGCCGGCGATGCCGGGGCAGTAGTAGGTCGACGGGTTCATGGTGGCGGCGGGGAAGACGGTCGAGTTGGAGGGGCCGGCGTCGCTCCAGGCGCCGGTGGCGGGGGTGCGGACCTTCAGCCCGGTGGTCTCGACGACCCGTCCGCTCAGGTCCTGGCAGACGCCCACGTTGCCGGAGGCCGTCCGGTCGGAGTAGTACTCGAACATGTCCCAGCCGTAGTCGAGGCCGGTCTGGTCGGTGCCCCGGCTGGTGAAGAACGGGTCCCAGGTGCTGGTGGCGACGTTGTAGAGGGAGGCGCTCCAGGTATTGGTCCGGGCGTCGGTGAGCTGGACCTGGACGCTGTAGGCGGAGCGGCCGTTCACGGTGGCGCCGTACTTCCGGAGGAAGGCGGCGTCGATGTCGACGGTCGCGCCGACCGCCTGGGAGGGGTCGGTGGTGCACCAGTCCCAGGCCCATATCTGGGCGCTGTCCCGGGTGTGGACGGTGACCATCTCGATGCAGGAGTTGCTGCGCGGCTTGGTGGTGGGGGCGTAGAGGAAGTCGTTGGCGCCGCTCAGGCGCAGCGCGTCGTCGAGGGTGTGGGTGGCGATGACGGCGTCGTAGCCGGTGTTGCCGTTGGGGCCCAGCTCGGTGCCCCACCACCGGTGGGCCTGGGCGGCGATCGGTGCCGGGGCGGTGCGGTTCGTGGCCGTCTCCGAGGGCCGCGCCTCCGTGGCGAGGCCCGCGCGCAGCTCGCGGAACCGCTGGACGGCGGGCCGGTCCTGCGGCCTGATGCCGGCGTCGCCGAGGACGCGGCCGGACACGGGGGCGCCCGTCGGCGCGTCGGCCCGCGGGGCGGCCGGGTGGGCGGCGTGGGCCGGAGCCGACGCCGGGACCGGGGTCGCCTGGGCGCCAGGCGCGAGGGCGGTTCCGGCGACGGCGAGGGCACACGCGCCGGCGGCCGCGGCCGCGGTCCTCAGTACGGACGAACGGCGCGATAGTGTCGTGCTCATGACACTCCTAGGTGTGGGGGAACCCGAGGGGGGTGGCAGCCGCCGCCCGCCGGGGAGCGGACCGGAAGCGTGGGGGGATCCGGTCACCGGCGAACGGAGCGGGTGGCCATCAGCCTGGGCCAGGCCCCGGCACGACACAATCCGGCTGCCGGAACTACCCATACTCAATCAATCCACCCGGCCTGAACGCCGGTTGCCCACCCGGGCGTCCGAACCCCGAACCGCGGGCATCCTCACGATCGGGCCCGGCGGGCGGGCGCAGCCCCGTACGCACCGCCAGGACGTACGCACCGTCAGGACGAGCGGAGGCGAGCGTGAGCGACCCCTGGAAGGCCGTGCTCCACGGTTCCCTCGCCGACCCGGCCCGCCCCGGGACGGTCCTGCTGGTGGAGGGCCCGGCCGGCACCGGCAAGTCGCACCTCGTGGCAGGGCTCCGCCGCCGACACCCGGCCGGCTCCGGCTGCCTGACCCTGACCTGCCCCGGCCCGTCCGACGACGACGACGCACAGCACGCCCTCGACGCCCTCACCCGCGCCTTCGGCGACCCGACCCGGACCGCCGTCCCGACCCTGCTGGTCGTGGAGGACGTCCACCGGGCCGACGAACGCACCAGGTGCCGGATCCGGCACCTGGCCCGCATGCTCCCGAACGGCTGCGCCCTGGTGCTCACCTGGCGGCCCGAGAACCTTCCGGCCGACCGGCCCCTGCTGGGCGAGCCGCTCACCTGCCCGCCCGGCACCGCCGTCCTCCGGATCCGGACCGGTCCGCTCCCGGCCGCGGCGGCACGGGAGTTGGCCGAACGGACCCTGGGCACCCGGTGCCCGGACGATGTGATCGAGCGGCTGTACGCGGTCACCGGCGGCGTCGCCCAGGTGCTCGTGGACGTCCTGCCCGTCCTGGCCGGCACCGTCCTGGCGGGCACTGCCCCGGACGGCCCGACCGTGGACGCCGTCGAGGCGCTGGAGGCCCCACCACGCCTGGCCGAGACCGTACTGCGCCGACTCGCCCACCTCCCGTCGGACGCCCGGCGGTTGGCGCACGCCGCGGCGGTGCTGGGCGAACCGGCCTCCGAAGCCGAACTGGCAGCCCTGACCGACCTGACGGCGGAGACGGCGCGCGGCATGCTCCTCGCCGCCCTCACCGCGGCCGTGCTGACCGACCTCGGCCCCCGGCGGTACGGCTTCCGCGTGCCGCTCGCCGCCCGGGCCGTGACCGCGAGCCTCCCCGCCCCCGAACGCGCCGACCTGCACCACCGGGCGGCGCAGGTGCTGAGACGGCGCGCCGACGTCCCCTGGCCGCAGGTCGCCGGGCACCTCCTGGCGGCAGGGGTCCGCCGCGGCCTGGTCCGGGCCGCCGAGCGCGCCGCCGAGACCCACGCCGCCGCCGGACGGCACCGCGAGGCCGCCCGGCTCCTCCAGGACCTGCTCGCCGACCGCCGGATCCCCGGCCCCGCCCGCGCGAGGCTCGCCACGGCGGCTCTGCGCCGCATCGCCGGGTTCACCCTCCAGGACGCCGGCGCCCTGCTCGACACCCTCACCGGCGCCCCGCTCCTGCCCGGCCCGCTGCGCGCCCAGGCCCGGGTGCTGCAGGGGCTGTCGCTGTGCACCCCGACGACACCGGACCACGACGGCTGGCTGCACCTGGAGCGCGCCGCCAGGACCCTCCCCGACGAACCCGGCCTCGCCGCCCGCGTCCTGGCCGCGATGTCCATGCCGCACTGGCCCGGCATCCCGCTCGCCGAGCACCGGCAGTGCGCGGAACGAGCCGGCGCCGCGCTGGCGGGCACCACCGACCCCGTTCTGCGGGCCGCCGTCAACGCCAACCTCGTCGGGCTGCTCCTGACCCTCGGCGACCCCGGGGCCGAACAGGCGCTCCCGGCCCGGCCGTTGGGGGAGGACGAGGGCAACGGTGACGCCGCGTCGGCCGGTCACCGGGCCCGCGCCCTGTGCAACGCCGCCGACGCCACCCTGTGGCTCGGCCGCTACCACGACAGCCGGGCTTTCCTCGAACGCGGCGCGGCCCTGGCCGGACGCCACCACGCCGGCCCCCACGTCGCCCACGGCATCCGCAGCATCCGGCTGCTCCTCGACTGGGCCACCGGCCGCTGGACGGGCCTCGCCGACCGGGCCGCCGACCTGGTCGCGGACACCGCGCGAACCCCGGTGCTCGGCCACGAGGCACGAACCGTCCTCGCCGCGCTGTGCCTCGCCCGCGGCGAGTGGTCCCAGTGCCGGGCCTGGCTGGCCGGCGGCCTGGCGCCGCACCCGGACCAGCAGTTGGCACCGGTGGCGGCGCTCTCCTCGACCGTACTCGTCCGGCTGGCCCTGGCCCGCGGCGACCACGACGACGCCAGAGCGCACGCGACGCAGGCCTGGGGACGGTTGCGGAGCAAGGGCATCTGGGCCTGGGCGGCGGAACTGGCGCCCTGGGCCGTCACGGCGGCGCTGAGCGCCGGCGACCCCGCCACGGCCCGGACGATGGCCCGGGACCTCCGCACGGCCACCGGCGCGCCGCACCTGCCGCTCGCCGCGGCCGCCCGACGGTGGTGCCGCGCCACCCTGGCCGAGCACGACGGGGACCTCGCGCGCGCCGCCGACGGCTACCGCGCCGCCGCGGACGCCTACGCCGCGCTGCCCCGCCCGTACATGGCCGCCCTGGCAGCGGAGGCCGCGGCCCGCTGCGCCGCGGGCGAAGGCGAGGGCGCCGACCGCGACACCGTCGACCGGCTGACCGACGCCCTCCTCATGCTGACCGGGCTCGGCGCCACCCACGACGCCGCCCGCGTCCGCTCCCGCCTGCGCGCCCTCGCACCCCCGCGCCGAGGCCGGCCCGCCCATCCCGGGCTCTCCCCGCGCGAACGGGAGGTCGCCGAACTCGCGGCCGGAGGCCTGACGAATCGTCAGATCGCGATCGCACTGCACCTGTCCACCAGGACCGTCGAGAACCATGTGGCCAGGGTTCTGCGCAAGCTGTCCGCGCCGTCCCGCCGGGACCTCCCCGCGAGGCTCTGGCGCGCCTCGGCCGATCAGGCCCTGAGCCGCCCGGTCGACCCGCCGTCGACCGGCAGCTCGCCCGGGAGGTAGCCGTAGCCGGCCCGGCCCGGCACCGCCTCGGCGAGGACCCGGACCAGCGCGGCCGGCGGCGTCGCGAAGATCCCGGGGTAGTCGCACTCCCCCAGCTCCGGCCGCACCGGCCAGGCCAGCCGCTCCCGCTCCAGGTCGTACCGCGCGTCGACGCCCTCGCGGTTGCCCCGGGCGTCCAGGCGAGCCCAACGGCCGTTCAGGTGCACGGCGTTGAGGGCGTGCAGCACGAAGTCGCCCTCGCCGTCCGTCAGTCGCTGGTAGCACAGGCCCGTCGGCACGCCCTGCGCTCGCAGCAGCGCCGCCAGCAGGTGGGCCTTGCCGTGGCAGATCGCGTTGCCCGCGGCCAGCACCTCCGAGGCGCGGAACGCCCCGCTGTAGTCGCCCGCGTCGGCGGAGTGCCGGACCTCGTCGCGGACGTACTGGAAGGCCGCCTCGGGGGTGGCCAACTCGGCGGCCAACCGCCGCAGTTGCCGGTCCTGGTGGTCGATGACCCCGTCCGCCACGAGGTAGGCGGCGAGGTCGTCGGTCTCCGGTTGCAGGATCATGCCGCCCATCGTGCCCCGCCCCACGGGCCGCACGGGCGGAATTCCAGCCCGTGGACAGGGCCTGGGGCCCGGGAGCGGGGCGGCCGGAAGCGGGGCGGCCGGAAGCGGCTTCGGACGTACGGCCGGGTCTACTTGGGGGCGGCGGTCATGGAGGCGACCGCGTCCGCCACGCTGCCCCGGTAGTTGCCCATCTTGGGGTTCAGGACGTGGGCCCCGGCGGGGAGCGGGAAGTTGCGGGTGTTCGCGAGGGGCATGTTGGTGCCCTCGCCGTCGACCAGCACGTTGATCTCGTTGATGCCGGGGGCGGTGCCGGTGGTGGCGCCGCTCGGGTCGAGGTCGATCACCGCGTAGGCGCTCCGGCCCGCCGGGACCGGGAACCGCTCCGTGCCGCTGGCGAGCACCGGCTTGAGGTTCTTGCTCTGGTCCCGGGCGGCCGAGTCGCCCAGGTCGACGCCCGGGGAGGAGCTCAGGCTGCAGGCCTTCGCGCCGGTGTTGCGCACCTCGATCACCCACTGGTTGGCCGCCCCGGCGCGCGCCGACGCGTTGATCGAGAGGTTCTGGATGTCGCACGGCTGGGCGGCGGCACTCCCGCCACCGGCCCCGCCACCGCTCGACGGGCTCGCACCGGCCGGCGTGTGCGCGGCGGTGGGCGCCGCCGAGCCGGCGGGAGCCGGTGCGCCCGGAGCCGGTGCGCCCGCCGAGGGAGCACCGGCGGCCGCCTTGGTGGGCGCGGAGCTCGCCGAGCCGGCGGGCGCGTCGGTGTTCTCAGGCCCGCAGGCGGTCAACGCGAGCCCCGCCCCGACGACGAGGACGGCGGAGACGAACAGCGGGCGACGGCGACGGACGGACATGGTGGCTCCCCGATGGCGATGTGGACTGCTTGATCGAACACACCACAGGACGGCCGGACGACGGCATTCGGTGCCATGCGCAGCGTCACAATCGCCAGGACATGACAGGGACTGGACTGTGACACTCGGTCAGCCACAAGGCAGTTGACGGCACCCCTGGCCTGCCGGTACACCCGGTCCCGCCAGCGCGGCCTGCCCGACGTCTACGGGAGGAGGCGCGTGCCTCCCGGCCATGTCGTGGTGGCGGGCCCGGGTGAGGCGGATCCGCGAGAGGGCAGGGCTCCGGCCGGCACGACCGGGGTTCCCATTCGCCTCGCAGGAGGTGCGTCGGGGGATTCCCGTTGTGACGATGGCCCCACGGGTCGGGCCCACGGATTGGCTGCGTGAACGGCCCCCGACTGCCCACCGGTACCTTCGCCGGGCCGACGCGTTCCGCCCGGCGTACCCGGGGTCGTCTGCTGCCCGGGGACGTGCCGAGCCCGTCCCCTCCCACCATTCCCATCCGTCGAGAGCAGAGGGAAACCCGCATGTCCGTACGTCGAAGCGCCCTGACCGTGTCCGCCGTCCTCGCCGCGCTGGCCACCGGCGTGGCACCGGCCGCCGACGCCGCCCCGGCAACCGCCTCGGAGATCCTGAACTGCACCGTGAACGCCGCCGTCACCTTCGACCCGGCGTTGTCGGCCGGCCCGGAGGCCACCACCGTGACGATCGGGGGGACGGCGACCGGGTGCACCGACTCCCAGAGCGGCCCGACGGCCGTGGTGGGCGGCACCGTCACGGCGACGCTCACGTTCGGCACGCTCAGCTGCAACCCGCTCACGGTGCCGGCGCTGGTCCCGGGCTCCACGGCGACCTTCACCTGGAACCTGCAGAACGGGACGCAGGCCAGCAGCACCATCACCGACATCGCCGTCGTCGAGGTCGACGGAGCCGGCACCCTCACCGGAACCGTCACCGGCTCCTCCTCGCGCCTCGCCGGGGAGACCCTGACCGCGGTCCTGAACATCGACAGCGACCAGCCGATCATCGACAACTGCATCGACGTCCTGGCAGGCATTGGCCAGCCAATCGCCCACTCGACCCTCACCGCCGCCACCGCCTTCAGCTGACCCCGCGCCACCACGGACCCGCGCGGTTCCGCCCACAGAGGACATCACGGCACGCCGAGGTCCTCCGGATGCCGCACGCGCCGACCGGTCTGCCGTTTCCCGGGAAACGGCAGACCGGTCGGCGCGGGGTGTCCCGGGAGGCCTAGACGAGTAGTTCCGGAGTCGGGCGCTTCAGTCCAGGACGACCGTCACGCCGCGCTCGTCGAGGATCTCCAGGACTCGGTCGAAGTAGGAGCTGCTCGCGCCGCACCCGACGGCCTGGTCGGCGAAGGCACGACGGGCGATGTCGGAATCGCGCCAGATCAGAGTGAACGGTGGAACGACCGCCGGCCCGCCGCCGAGTCGGTCCCGGAGCCAGAAGAGGTCTCCGCCCAGTTCCCGGCCGGGGCCGAGGACGGCCTCGCCGATGGCCAGGTGAAGGCCTGGCACGTCGGTGGCGAAGCGGCCGTCGAGGTGGTACTCGCCACCGGAGCGGCCGATCCCGGGGCCGTACGGGCCACTGGTCGTCAGCCGCAGCCACGCGTAGCGGCCCCGGGTGGTGAGCGGCGCCCAGAGGTTGGGCCGGCTCGGTTCGCCGTCGTACCAGGTCTCGTGAATCGCGCGGGCCTCCAGGGGCGGGCGGTCGTCGCGACGGTCCGCGAGCGTGAGGTCCAGCAGGGAGCTGCCCACGACGGAGGGCCGCACGTCGGCGATGTCGACGTCGACGCCGTAGTAGTACATGACCCGACCGTTGCGGTCCAACGCCACCAGCCACACGCACTCCCAAGGCCGGGGGTGCGGGTCCTTCAGCCGTTCCAGCAGCGCGTCGGTCGGCTCACAACCGATCAGGTGGATCGGGTTTGTCCGCGGGGGGCGCTGCGGGTACAGCCCCCGCGCTTCGAGGCAAGTGCCGAGCGGTTCGTCGCTCCGCCGGCGCGCCGACCTGATTTCGAAGCGGTACGAGGTCGGGGCCTCTGGCACGGCCAGGGCCCTGTCCATGGTGTTCGCGACACCGGCGCCGAGGACCAGGTCGATCCGGTCCGGGTCACTGGGCGTGGGGCTGTGGGTGATGACGGAGACGTCGACGAGCTCGACGTCCGTCGGCGATGTCCTGTCGTCCGCGTCGAGGACGTCCACGACCAGGTCCCCGAGCAGCCGGCCCTCCGCAGCGGGTCGGGTGGCGAGTGCGGCGAGCCGACTGTCACTGGGGCAGCCGCGCAGCGTGACGACCTCCCGGGGCGGCGGCACCGGCGCCACGTACAGCCCCTCGACGTCGACGCAGCGCGCGAGGAGCGCGACGCGTTCGGTGTCCTCCAGGCTGGAATCGTCCTCGACGAGCAGGTAGCGCAGCGGGAGATCCCGCTTCCAGCCGAGGAACTCCGTGACCCGCATCCGACCTCCGGTACTCGAACCCTCCGAACCGGGCCACCCTACGGCCCGTCGGTAAGATGATCACCCGGGTTTTTCGCCGGTGAGACCCCCTCTCAGCCGAGCCGATGCGCACCGCCATGCGATGGATGCGCGGCGTTCGACCCGGCGAGGGACTGCTGAAGTCCGTCCGCCAGCTCGTCGAGTCCGTCAACGACACCCTCAAGGGCCAACTCGGGCTCGAACAGCACGGCGGGTGCACCATCGAAGGAGTCGGCGCCCGAGCTGGCCAGCGGCTGCTGGCGATGACCTGCGCGATCTGGCACAACCGCACCACTGGCCGACCCGTCACCCGCTCATTGATCGTCTACGACCACTGACCGACTTCGGAACTACTCGTCTAGGGCCTGTGTGATGTTGT
>NZ_LIPD01000003.1:0-77092 GCF_001905545.1 Streptomyces sp. CB02056
CGGGCTTCGTTCTTTCGTGTTACCAGCTTATCAGACGTTTTCCGCTCCGTTTTCCGGAGTTTCATTCATCCGATTTCCCGAACTGGCCGGGTCCGCTTTTCGCGACGTCCACCACATTACCGCATTCCGAGTGTCACTCGAAATTCACACTCACCCGTAGACGGCAATGCCGACGAACCCATTTTCATGGGAATCAGAGTGGGAGTGGGTCTTGCTGAGTGGGGTGGCCGCTCCAGCGACTCGTTCAACACTAGGCCACCTGGACGACATCGTCAAACGTCGAGGGCCGGATCTGTCCAGATCCGGCCCTCGGGGCTCGAAGCCGCAGCTCAGAGCAGGTGTGCTTTCAGCCAAGCCTCAACCGGCAGCCTCCACCGGCCCGGCCGTCGACCGGCGGTCAGCCGGCGGCGACCAGCTCCGCCGCCGCCAGGTTCCGCTTGCCGCGCCGCAGCACCAGCCAGCGGCCGTGCAGCAGGTCGGCCTCGGTCGGCACCGCCTCCTCGTCCGTCACCTTGACGTTGTTGAGGTAGGCACCGCCCTCCTTGATCGTCCGGCGGGCGGCCGAACGGCTGGGCGACAGCCCGACGGCGACCAGCAGGTCGACCACCGTCTGGAGTTCGGACACCTCGGCCTTCGGGACCTCGGCCAGGGCGGCGGCCAGGGTCGGGGCCTCCAGGTCGGCGAGGTCGCCCTGGCCGAACAGCGCCTTGGACGCGGCGACCGCGCGCTCGTACTGCTCCGCGCCGTGCACCAGCGTGGTGAGCTCCTCGGCGAGGGCGCGCTGGGCGAGGCGGGCGGCCGGGCGCTCGGTGGTCTCGCGCTCCAGCTCCTCGACCTCCTCCTTCGAGCGGAAGCTGAAGATCCGCAGGAAGGTGGGGACGTCCCGGTCGTCCGCGTTCAGCCAGAACTGGTAGAAGGCGTACGGGGTGGTCAGCTCGGGGTCGAGCCAGACCGTGCCGGACTCGGTCTTGCCGAACTTGGTGCCGTCGGCCTTGACGATCAGCGGCGTGGCCAGCGCGTGGACGGACTTGCCGTCGGCCTTGCGGATCAGGTCCGTGCCGGCGGTCAGGTTGCCCCACTGGTCGCTGCCGCCGGTCTGCAGGGCGCAGCCGTAGCGGCGGTTCAGCTCCAGGTAGTCCATGCCCTGGAGGATCTGGTAGCTGAACTCGGTGTAGCTGATGCCCGCGTCGGAGTTGAGCCGTCGGGCGACGGCCTCCTTGGCGATCATGTTGTTGACCCGGAAGTACTTGCCCACGTCACGCAGCAGGCTGATCGCCGACATCCCGGACGTCCAGTCCAGGTTGTTGACCATGCGCGCCGCGTACGGGCCCTCGAAGTCGAGGAAGCGCGAGATCTGGCCGCGCAGGCGCTCGACCCAGCCGGCCACCGTCTCGGGGTCGTTCAGCACGCGCTCGGCGGTGGGCTTCGGGTCGCCGATCAGGCCCGTGGCGCCGCCGACCAGCCCGAGCGGGAGGTTCCCCGCCTGCTGGATGCGGCGCATGGTGAGGATCTGCACCAGGTTGCCGAGGTGCAGGCTGGGGGCCGTCGGGTCGAAGCCGCAATAGAACGTGACCGGGCCGTCCGCGAACGCCTTGCGCAGTGCGTCCTCGTCAGTGGAAAGGGCGATCAGCCCGCGCCACTGCAGCTCGTCGACGATGTCCGTCACGGTCACGCTTCTCCTTCGATCGGGCGTCCGACCAGTGCTGGCCCGGTTCGGTCGGGCTCCGGGTCGGTACGACTCCAGCCTGATAGAGCCTACGCGGTTCCGGCCGGCGAGTTTCCCCGAGGCACCCCTCCCGGTCGGCCGGTCCGCCGTCCCGGGCCCCTCCCCGATACCGGAAATTCCGTTGTTCGACGGCTACGGGCCCATTCAGAGTGGTTCCACCGCCGTGCGGCGGCAGTGACGTGTGTGGAGACGGTCGTGCCGCCGTGGCACGCCCGCGGGAAGGGTGTGCCGAGTGCGCAACACGCTGGTTCTGAACGCGAGCTACGAGCCCCTGACGACGGTGTCGCTCCAGCGCGCCGTCGTCCTGGTGCTCCAGGACAAGGCCGTGGTGGAGCAGGCGCATCCGCTGCGCTCGATCAGGGGGACGGGCATTGCCGTCCCGGTGCCACGGGTGATCAGACTGCAACGGTACGTACGGGTGCCGTTCCGACAACAGGCTCCGTGGTCGCGGCGCGGCGTCCTGGCGCGGGACCGGCACCTGTGCGCGTACTGCGGCCGGCGGGCCACCACGGTGGACCACCTCCAGCCCAGGTCGCGCGGTGGTGCCGACAGCTGGATGAACACCGTGGCCGCGTGCGCGGAGGACAACCAGCACAAGGCGGACCGCACGCCGGAGCAGGCCGGGATGAAGCTGCTGCGCCGCCCGTTCGAGCCGACGCCGCAGGCCAGCCTGATGCTGGCGCTCGGTCTGCGTGGCTCGGAGGTCCGGGACCTCGCCGACTGGCTGCCGGCCGTACCGGGCCGGCCCGTCTCCGCGGCGTAAGGCGGCGCGAGGAGGCGCAAGGAGGCCGGAAACCCGGGCGGAGGGCCTCAGTCCTTCGCCCGGTACCCCGCCGCCGTGCCGTAGTTCGTCGAGTGCTCGGGCACCACGACCACCTGCCCGCCGCCGATGAGCACCCGCCCGGAGATCAGCAGCGAGCCGGTGCCGGCCGGGAAGTTGCCCCCGGTCGCCTCCCGGCCGCCCGCCAGCGGGAACCGGCTGAGGCGGGCGGGCTGGTCGCGGCGTTCGTCGGCGGCGAGCACCAGCGACCCGCCGTCGATGCCGACCGCCCGGACGGCGCCCTTGGCGGCGGTCGGCGTCTTCCAGCGCTGCTTGCCGGTGTCCAGGTCGTAGCCGACCGCGGCCACCGGCCCGCCGCCGGACGGCGGGGCCAGGGTGGTGACCATCGTGCGGCCCTCGAAGTACACCTCGGGAGTGGCCGAAAACGTACCGTGGGCGACGTCCAGCCGGCCGCCGTCGACGGCCACCGGGATCTCGGCGGCCGGGTCGCCGCCCGCGCCCCAGGCGAACACCCGGTCGTCCTCGGGCTTCCCGCCGGTGGTGAGGACCACGGACGGCTCGGCCGACAGCACGGTCACCGTCTTCGGCTGGTTGTTCAGGCCCCGCCACCAGCCGACCTTGCCGTCCGCGGTGTTCAGCGCGACGGCCTGGTCGGCGGGGGTCGAGTCGGCGCAGGAGGAGGCGACGAGCACGGTCTTGCCGCTGACGCCGCCGGACAGGGTGCAGAACTTGCCCTGCCCGGTGTACTGCCAGACGTCCTTCCCGTCGGCGGACTCCCAGGCCAGCACCCGGTCGTCGCCGACGGCGATCACCTTGTCCTCGGTGACGCCGACCCGGGCCGAGTAGGCGCCCTTGGCGTCCGAGAGGCTCTTGGTCCAGACGGTCTTGCCGGTCTTGGTGTCCACGGCGGCCACCAGCGTGCAGGGGCTCTTCGGATCGGCCTGCGGACGGAACAGGGCCGCGCCCAGGCCCGCCGGGTTCACCCCCGCCGACAGCCCGCACGGGACGGCCCCGGCGGCCGGCGGCTCCACCGACCAGGTCGCCTTGCCGCCCGCCCGGTCGTACGCGTGCACCCCGGAGCCGTCGGCCCGGACCACCGCGTCGGCCAGCAGCCAGCCGCCGATCAGCGTGTCGTCGCCCCCGGACGGACCGGCCGCGGCCGGCTGCGCGGCCCACACCCGGTCGTGCGCCACCGCGAAGCCCGGCTCGCCGCCGCTGCTCGCCGCCGCGCTGCCGCCGCCCTCGGCGCCGACCATCAGCCCGGCCGCCACCAGCACTCCCAGCGCGGCCACCCCGGCGCCGGTCCGCACCAGCAGGGCCTTGCGGCTGGGCATGTGCTCCCCGGTCAGCACCGCGTCGGCGGCCTTCCGGGCCTTGGCGGAGAGCGACGAGCCGGAGCCCTCACCCGCGCCGGAACCGCCGCCGCCCCCTCGACGGGCCGCGGCCCTCGACCGCGGGGCCGGCTCGGCCTGCGGCTCGGGGACCCGCACCGGAGTGGTCGCCGCGGGCTCCTCGGGGACGGGCGCCGGCCCGGCCTCCTCGATGTGCACGTAGCCGTCCGCCGAGTACTCCGCCCCCGCCGGGACGTACAGCCCCTCGTCGGCGGGCTGCTGCGGGGCGGCGTACGGCGCGTAGGGCTGGTGCGGCTGCGCGTGGTCCGGGTACTGCGGGTACGGCTGGTACTGCTCCTGGCCGCCGTACGGGCCCTGGACGTAACCGCCCTCGACGTAGCCGCCCTGGACGTAGCCGGTCGGGCCGACACCGCTCTGCTCGTAGCCGGTCGGGCCGACACCGCTCTGCTCGTAGCCGGCCTGGTCGTACCCGCTCTGGTCGTAGCCGGTGGGCCGGTAACCGCCCTGGCCGGACTGCGGCTGCTGCTGCCCGTACTCGGCCGAGCCGTAGCCCTGCTGCGGCGGCCACTGCGACGGCTGCTGCGGCGTCTGCTGCTGCTCGGCGTACCCGCCGTACCCGCCGCTCTGCCAGTCCGGGTGGCTCTGGGGCGGCCACGGCTGCCGGTCGTGGGCGTCTCCGAAGGGCTCCTGCGCCATCCGTTCCGTCCCTCCCGAGCCCCGCCCGCCTGCCGATGCGGCAGTCAGCATCTCACGCCCGCCCGGAGGCGCGGCCCGGGCCCTCGCCCGTACGGTCCCGGGCCGACCGGTCCTGCGGCGGCGTCAGGAGGCCGACTCGGCGCGCAGGGCCTCGTCGATCCGGGCGGCGAGGGTGAAGTCCAGACCGGTGAGGCCGCCGGCGCTGTGGGTGGACAGGACGAAGCGCAGGGTGCGCCAGCGGATGTCGATGTCGGGGTGGTGGTCGAGCGACTCGGCCTGCTCGGCGACGGCGACGACCACCCGGACCGCCGCCGGGAAGTCCGGGGCGTCGGCGGTACGGGCGATGCCGTCGCCCTCCCGCGTCCACCGGGGCAGCGCCGCCAGGGCCGCCGTGATCTCGTCCTCGTTCAGCCGTGCCCTGCTGCTCATCGCCGCGCTCCTGCTGGATGGTCGGTCCGGGGTGCCGGAGTTCCGGCGCGTCCGGGTTTCCGGGACGTCCGGGGTTCCGGTGTCAGGCGGCCTTCCGGCGCGGACGGGTCACCAGCTCGCCGCCGCAGTTGGGGCAGCCGCCGGCCATGGCCTCGGTGCAGTCCGGGCAGAAGGTGCACTCGTAGGAACATATCGAGGCGCCGCCGTCCGCGGTCAGCGACACCGCGCAGCGCTCGCAGCTCTCACGCATCTCCAGGGCCATGGCGTACTCCTCCGACGTTCCGATGTTCCGACGTTTCGATGCTCCGACACCCTGCCGGGCCCGACGGCCTGACGGCCCTTCAGCTCAACAGCAGCTTGGCGACGGCCACGAGGCCGACCACCACGATGACCCCGCGCAGCGCCGTCGGCGGGAGGCGGCGGCCGACCTTGGCGCCGACCAGGCCGCCGACCAGCGAGCCCGCCGCGATCAGACCGGCGGCGGTCCAGTTCACCGTCGAGGTGAAGAGGAAGAAGAGCGCGGCGACGGCGTTGACGATCATCGCCAGGGCGTTCTTCACCGCGTTGATCCGCTGGAGGTCCTCCTGGAGCAGCATGCCCATCAGGGCCATCAGCAGCACGCCCTGCGCGGCGCCGAAGTAGCCGCCGTAGATGCCGGTCAGGAACACCCCGACCAGCAGGACCGGGCTGCCGTCCGGATCGCCGCCGGGGCGGCGGCGGGCGGCGACGGCCTTGGCCACCCGGGGCTGGATCACCACCAGCACGAGCGCGAGCAGGATCAGCACCGGGACGATCGCGTCGAAGGCCCCGCTCGGCAGCCTGGTCAGCAGCAGCGCGCCGACCAGCCCGCCGAGCAGCGAGGCGGTGCCCAGGCGCAGCACCCGGCGGCCCTGGTCGGCCAGTTCGCGGCGGTACCCGATCACGCCGCTGAGCGAACCGGGGACCAGGCCGAAGGTGTTGGAGACGTTGGCGGTGACCGGCGGGAGGCCCACGGCGAGCAGCACCGGGAAGGTGATCAGGGTGCCGGAGCCGACGATGACGTTGATCATCCCGGCGCCGACGCCGGCCACCAGGACGGCGATCGACTCCCAGAGCGTCATGGGTCACCTCTCCTCTCGGTCCTGTCCGAGGGGATCATGCCGGACGGCCCCGCGGCTCTACCAGACCCGCCCACGATTCGGGACGCACCTCACAACGTGCGCGCGCTCCACCGCCGCCGCACAAGGCCGAGGGCCCGCCGCCTCTCGGCAGCGGGCCCTCGACGGAACTCGGTCCGACCGGTCACTCCGGGTCGGTCACTCCGGGTCGATCTTCGGGTACTCCCGGGCCGGGTCCACCCGGGGACGGGCGGCGCCCTTCTCGGTGTCCACCGGCCGCGGGCCGGAGGCCGGGTCCAGCGGCACCTGGGTGGCCGCCGGGGCCGCCTGCGGAACGGTGGGCGCCGCGACCGCGCCACCGTTCATCCCGCCGGTCAGGCCGCCGAAGGCGCCGCCGAGGCCCTTGAGCGCGTCGCCGACCTCGCTGGGGATGATCCAGAGCTTGTTGGAGTCGCCCTTGGCCAGCTCGGGCAGCGTCTGGAGGTACTGGTAGGCGAGCAGCTTCTGGTCGGCGTCGCCGTCGTGGATGGCCTCGAAGACCGTCCGGATCGCGGCCGCCTCACCGTCGGCGCGCAGGACCGCGGCCTGCGCCTCACCCTCGGCGCGGAGCACGTCGGCCTGCTTCTCACCCTCGGCCTTGAGGATCTGGGCCTGGCGCTGGCCTTCGGCGGTGAGGATCGCGGCGCGCTTGTCACGGTCGGCGCGCATCTGCTTCTCCATCGAGTCCTGGATGGAGGTCGGCGGCTCGATCGCCTTCAGCTCGACGCGGTTGACCCGGATGCCCCACTTGCCGGTGGCCTCGTCCAGGACGCCGCGCAGACCGGCGTTGATGACCTCGCGCGAGGTCAGGGTGGACTCCAGGTCCATCGAGCCGATGATGTTGCGCAGCGTGGTGACGGTCAGCTGCTCGATCGCCTGGATGTAGCTGGCGACCTCGTACGTCGCGGCCCGGGGGTCGGTCACCTGGTAGTAGATGACGGTGTCGATGTTGACGACCAGGTTGTCCTGGGTGATCACCGGCTGCGGCGGGAACGGCACGACCTGCTCGCGCAGGTCGATCCGGTTGCGGACCCGGTCGATGAACGGGACGACGATGTTCAGCCCTGCGTTGAGCGTCCGGGTGTAGCGGCCGAAGCGCTCCACGATCGCGGCGCTGGCCTGCGGGATGACCTGGATCGTCTTGATCAGCGCGATGAAGGCCACCACGACCAGGACGACCAAAACGATAAGGACGGGTTCCACGGACTCTCCCCTAGACGACCAGGGCGGTCGCGCCCTGGATTTCGACGACGTCGACCTGTTGTCCAGGCTGGTACACCTGGCCCGGGTGGAGCGCGCGGGCCGACCAGATCTCGCCGTTCAGCTTGATCCTCCCGCCCTCCCCGTCGACGGTTTCCGCGACGACCGCGGTGGCGCCCTGGAGCGCCTCGATGCCCATCTTGACCTGCGGCCCGCTACGGAGCTGCCGGTAGGCGATCGGGCGGACGAAGACCACCAGGGCGACCGAGACGGCGACGAAGGTCACGGTCTCGAGGACCACTCCCCCGCCCAGCGCGGCCACGCCGGAGGCGGCCAGCGCCCCGACCGCGAACATGGCGAACTCCGGCATCGCGGTGAGCACCAGCGGTATGCCGAGCCCTGCGGCGGCCAGGAGCCACCAGATCCAGCTGTCCACATGTCCATCCTAGGGAGCGAAGGCCTTCGAAGCGGACAGTTCCCGCAGGTCGAGGGGCGGAAACCGGTCGCGCGTGCGACCGGTTCCCGACGGCCGTCCGGATGAACGACAGGAACGGGCGGACGGGGCCTCAGCCCAGCGGCAGACCCTGCGCCGACCAGCGGTCTCCGTGCCGCTCCAGGGTCAGCGGCAGGCCGAAGCACTTGGAGAGGTTGCGGGCGGTCAGCTCGGTGTCGATCGGGCCGGCCGTGAGCACCTTGCCCTGACGGATCATCAGGACGTGGGTGAAGCCGGGCGCGATCTCCTCGACGTGGTGGGTGACCATCGCCATCGCCGGGGCGAACTCGTCCTGGGCGAGCGCGCCGAGCCGGCGGACCAGGTCCTCGCGGCCGCCGAGGTCCAGGCCGGCGGCGGGCTCGTCGAGCAGCAGCAGCTCGGGGTCGGTCATCAGGGCGCGGGCGATCAGGGTGCGCTTGCGCTCGCCCTCGGAGAGGGTGCCGAACTTCCGGTCGGTGAGGTTGGCCATGCCGAGGCGGTCGAGCAGGGCCAGGGCGCGGGACTCGTCCGACTGCTCGTAGGTCTCCTGCCAGGTGACCGTCATGCCGTACGCGGCGGTGAGGACGGTCTGCAGCACGGTCTGCTCGGCCGGCAGCTTGTCGAACATGGCGGCGCCGGCCAGACCGATCCGGGAGCGCAGCTCGAAGACGTCGATCTCGCCGAGCTTCTCGCCCAGCACCGTGACCTTGCCCGAGGTCGGGAACAGGTACGAGGAGGCGATCTGCAACAGCGTGGTCTTGCCGGCGCCGTTCGGTCCCAGGATGACCCAGCGCTCGCCCTCGGAGATGGACCACGAGACCTGGTCGACCAGCGCGCGCCCCTCCCGGACCACGGATACGTCAACCAGCTCCAGCACGTCGCTCATGCCTATGCCTTCCCCAAAAAACAAGATTCTCGGCCGTCGGTGCGGGCGGCGAGCCTACTCCGGCAGCCGGTGGGCACGGGGTGGGTGCGCCGCACACGCATGGGCAAACCTACGCCACGCGGATGACCGGCGATTCCGTAGGCTGGCCGGATGCTCGTGACTCCAGCCGACAATCCGTACGAAGAGCCCCGTTCGGGGCGGCTCACCGCATGGGGCAACGCCCAGCTGGCGGGCCTGGTGCCGCCGGACGACGCCGCCGCGGCCGTCCTGGGCGCCGACGAGCGCCACCGGGTCACCGGCCTGCCCGGCGACGGGCCCGGCGAGCAGCACGGGCTGACCTGGGCGCTGGGGCGCCTGCGGGTGCTCGGCGTGAAGGGCCTGCGCCTCGCGCTGCCCTCGGCCGGGCACCCGCTCGGACTGACCGGCCCGAAGGCCTTCAACGAGCGGGCCATGCGGGCCGGCGAGGCCGTCCTGGCCGTCGGCGCACCGCTCGGGCTGGTGCCGGAGGTGGAGGAGTACGGGCCGGCCGGCGACCGCTCGGCCACCGTGCTGTGGCGCTGCCATGAGGTCAACGACACACCTCCGGCGGACGTCCCGTCGCTCCACGAGGCCGAGCGCGAGCTGGCGGAGGGGCTGCGGGAGGCGACCGTCCTGCTCACCCGCCTCGACGTGGCCGGTGCCGGGCCCGAGGCCCTGCGCGCCCTCGACGCCTACCGCCGGCGCGGCCACAGCGAGCCGCTGGCCCCCGGCTACCCGCCCCGGGCCGTCCGCGTCCTGGAGTCGGCCCGTCAGGTGTCCGCCCTGCTCGCCATCGCCTCGGGCGGGCACGGCGCCGCCGTCAGCGCCTCCGAGATGGCGGCCCGGCAGTCCGCCCTGGCCCCGCTGCGGCGCACCGCCCGGCGCGCCCAGGTGGCCGCCTACAACGCCCTCGTCGACGAGCGGGACGACCGCTGAGCGGAGGGGCACCCCCGGCGCGCTACGCCTCGCGGGTCTCGCCGTGGCGGACGGCCCAGAGTGCCGCCTGGGTGCGGTCGGCCAGGTCCAGCTTCATGAGGATGTTGGACACGTGGGTCTTCACGGTCTTCTCCGACAGGTGGAGGCTGCGGGCGATCTCCCGGTTGGAGCGGCCGTCGGCGATGTGGCCGAGCACCTCGCGCTCGCGCTCGGTGAGCGTGCCGCCGCGGCCCTGGGGGGCGCGCGGGCCGTCGTCGGAGAGCAGGGCGGCGGCCAGTTCGGGCTGGAGCAGGACGTGGCCGGCGTGCACCGAGCGGATCGCGCCGGCCAGCGCCTCCGGGTCCACGTCCTTGTAGACGTACCCGGCGGCGCCGGCCCGCAGCGCGGGGACCATCGTGCGGTGCTCGGTGAAGCTGGTGACGATCAGGATCCGGGCCCGGCTGCCCTCCCCCTTGAGGGTGCGCAGCGCCTCGATGCCGTCGACGCCGGGCATCTTGAGGTCCATCAGGACGACGTCGGGGTCGAGTTCACGGGCCCGTTCGACGCCCTCCGCCCCGTCGGCGGCCTCCCCGACCACCTCGATGTCGTCCTGGACCTCCAGGAAGGTGCGCAGCCCGCGCCGGACGACCTGGTGGTCGTCGACCAGCAGGACGCGGATCGACGGTGTGCTCTCAGGCACCGGGGACCTCCATCTCGACGAGCGTCCCCCGACCGGGGGCCGACTCCAGGGTGAGCGTGCCGCCGACGGCGGCCGCGCGGTCGCGCATCGAGGCCAGGCCGAGGTGGCGGCCGGCCCGTCGGACGGACTCCGGGTCGAAGCCGCGCCCGTCGTCGTGCACCCGCAGCACGGCGCCGCGCGCGGGCGTCCCGGCCAGGGTGACGGTGACCCGGCGGGCGCCGGAGTGGCGCAGCGCGTTGTGCAGCGCCTCCTGGGCGACCCTCAGCAGCGCGGCCTCCTGGGCGGGCGGCAGCGCCCGGACGCCGTCGGCGGCGAAGGCGACGTCGGCGGTGTGCGCCCGGTCGAGGACCTGCACCTGGGAGGCGAGGGTGGCGCTGAGCCCGTCCTCCTCCAGGGCGGCGGGGCGCAGTTCCACGACGACGGCGCGCAGTTCGTCGGCGGCCTCGGCGGCCAGCCGGGCGACCTCGGCGAGTTCGGCGCGGGCCCGGGCCGGGTCGCGGTCGACGAGCTTGGCGGCCGCCTTGGCCGTGAGGCGGAGCGAGAAGAGCTTCTGCGAGACGGCGTCGTGCAGGTCGTGGGCGATCCGGGCCCGCTCGCCGGCCAGCGTGAGCTCGCGGCTGCGCTCGTACAGCCGGGCGTTGGACAGGGCGAGGCCGGCGTGCGCGGCGAGGATCCGCAGCAGTTCCTCGTCGTGGTCGGTGAACTGGCCGCCGCCGCGCTTGTTGGCGAGGAAGATGACGCCCATCACCTGCGGCTCGTCCTCGGCCGCGTCGGTGTCCAGGATCGGCATGCCGAGGAAGGCGTCCATGTCGGGGTGGGCCTCGGGCCACCCCTCGAAGGCGGGCGCCTTGCGGACGTCCACCAGCCGGGTGGGGCCGGTCTCGTGCAGCATCGCGGCGAGCACGCCGTGCTGCCGGGGCAGCGGGCCGATCGCCCGCCACTGCTCGTCGGTGACGCCGTCGACGACGAACTGGGCGAAGCCGCCGTGGTCGTCGGGCACGCCGAGGGCCGCGTACTCGGCGCCGAGCAGGCCGCGGGCGGAGGCGGTGATGCGGCGCAGTACCTCGCGGACCTCCAGGTGCCGGCTCATGGCGAGCAGCGCCTGGCTGACGGCCTCGATCCCGGCCAGGCACGGTTCGCAGGCGGGCAGCGGGCCGTGGTGGGCCGCGTGGTCTCCGGAGGTGCTGGGCATACGGCCAAACTACCGCCGCCGTGACGGCCGCCGCGTCCGTCCCCGGCCGCCCCGGGCCCGGGTCCGGGGACCTAGGACCCGCGCCCCGGGAGGGCCCGCCCGGAAACGCGGAGGGGCGGCCCTCCCGGGTGGGAGGACCGCCCCTCGGACTGCCGTCCGAGACGTCGGGGGAGGGGTCAGCCCTTCTGCATGACCTCGGGCTCGTGCCGGCGCTGGAGCCGGGTGACGAGGACGCCGATGACGACCGAGATGGCCACCAGCACGCCCGCGTCGATCGCCCACTGGGCGACGCTGTGCTTCCAGAGCGGGTCGTAGTTGGGGTTCTGGAAGTCCTTGTTCCAGGGGCCCATGAGCGTGGACAGGTCCAGCGTGGTGGACACGATGCCGGTGCCCCAGCGGGCCGGCATCAGCCAGGCGACCTGCTCCAGGCCCGGCTTGCTGAAGATCTGGAAGAGGCAGCCGGTGAAGACGACCTGGACGATGGCGAACATGACCAGCAGCGGCATGGTCTTCTCGGCGGTCTTCACCAGCGCGGAGATCATCAGGCCGAACATCATCGCGGCGAAGCTGAGCAGGATCATGCCGACGGTCATCTCGACGATCGGCAGGTTCTTGACGAGCAGGCCGTGCTCGGGGAGCTTGCGCGGCAGGAAGCCGACGGCGGAGATGATCGCGCCCTGGATCACGCTGAAGAAGCCCAGCACGATGATCTTGGACATCATGTACGCCGAGCGGGAGAGCCCGGTGGCCCGTTCCCGTTCGTAGATCGCCCGTTCCTTGATCAGCTCGCGGACCGAGTTGGCCGCTCCGGAGAAGCAGGCGCCGATCGCCAGGATCAGCAGGATCGTCGCGGCCCCGTTGTTGAGGTGGAGCTGGGTGTTCGGGTTGGGCGCGAGCCCCGGTTCGTTGGGGATCAGCACGCTGACCGCGCCGATCACCGCGGGCAGCAGCACCGACAGCGCCAGGAAGCCGCGGTCCGAGGCGAGCACCGACATGTAGCGGCGCATCAGGGTCCACAGCTGCGAGCCCCAGCTCTGCGGCTTGGGCGGCTTGACGGCCTCCTGGGCGACCTGGACGTGCTGCACCTCGCCCGCCTCGACGGTCGGGGCGGAGTACTGCTGGTAGTGCACCGAACCGCGGTAGCGGCCGGCCCAGTCGTGGTCCGGGTAGTTCTCGAAGGCCTGGAAGACGTCCGCCCAGGTCTCGTACCCGAAGAAGTGCAGCGCCTCGTCCGGCGGGCCGAAGTAGGCCACCGAGCCGCCCGGCGCCATCACCAGAAGCCGGTCGCAGAGGGCGAGTTCGGCCACCGAGTGGGTGACGACCAGGATCGTGCGGCCGTCGTCGGCCAGGCCGCGCAGCATCTGCATGACCTCGCGGTCCATGCCCGGGTCGAGGCCCGAGGTGGGCTCGTCCAGGAAGATCAGCGAGGGCTTGGTGAGCAGCTCCAGGGCGACCGAGACGCGCTTCTGCTGGCCGCCGGAGAGCGCGGTGATCTTGTTGTCGGCGCGCTTGTCGAGGCGCAGCTCGTACAGCACCTCGTCGATCCGGGCCTCGCGCTCCTTCGCCTCGGTGTCCCCGGGGAAGCGCAGCCGGGCCGCGTACTTGAGGCCCTTCCGGACGGTGAGCTCGCGGTGCAGGATCTCGGACTGCGGCACCAGGCCGATGCGCGAGCGGAGTTCGGCGAACTGCTTGTAGAGGTTGCGGCCGTCGTACAGCACCTCGCCGCGGTCGGCCGGGCGGTAGCCGGTGAGGGCGCGCAGCAGGGTCGACTTGCCGGAGCCGGACGGGCCGATGACGGCCACCAGGGACTTCTCCGGGACGCCGAAGCTGACGTCGTCGAGCAGGACCTTCTTGCCGCCCTTGTGGTCGACCTCGACGGTCAGGTGGCGGGCGGAGAAGGAGACGGCGCCGGTGTCGACGAACTCCTGCAGCTGGTCGCCGACCAGGACGAAGCCGGAGTGGCCGACCGTCAGCCGGTCCTGCGGGCCCATCAGCTGACGCTGCACCCGCTGGCCGTTGAGGAAGATGCCGTTGTGGCTGCCGAGGTCGACGATCTCGTAGCGGCCGTCCGGGAGCTGGCGCAGCTCGGCATGGTGGCGGGAGACCTGGAGGTCGGACACCACGATGTCGTTGTCGAGCGCGCGGCCGATCCGGACGGTGCGCATCGCCGAGGTCAGGTTGCGGATGATGGTCGGCTGCGGCCCGCCGTCGTGCGGCGGGGGCGGGAAGCCCTGCTGCGGGAGGCCGCCGTGCTGGGGCTGGGGCTGCTGCTGTGGGGCCGGCCGGTCCTGTGGCGGCGCGTAGTGCTGCTGCGGGACCGGCGGCTGGGCCTGCTGCTGGCCGGGCCAGGCCTGCTGCGGCTGCTGCTGGTACGGGTCGTGCTGCGGCCAGCCCTGCTGCGGGGCGGGCTGCTGGGGCGTGGGCACCGGGCCGCGGCTGGTGGCGGCCTCGTGCATCGGGGTGGCCTGCGGGGCCGCGGCGTGCGGGGCGGCGGCCTGCGCGGGCGCGGAGAAGCCGAGCCGGGGGCCGTTCTCCGGGTTGCCCAGGTTCACCACGGCGCCGGGGAACAGCTGGGCCTGGAGGGTGCGGGCACCGGCCACGTACGTTCCGTTGGTGCTGCCGTGGTCGTCCAGCTGCCAACCGCTGCCGTTGAAGCCGATGGTCCCGTGCTGCCAGGAGACCCTCGCGTCGTCGAACGTGAAGTCCGACTGCGGGTTTCGCCCGATGGTGTAGGACCGCCCGGGCTCCAGAGTCCGCTGCTGTCCGTTGATCTCGATGACGAGTTGCGGCACTGCTCGCCTGCCCCGCTCTCTCGGTTCCCCCGAATTGTGGCCCCGGCCGGGGCCGCGATGTTCCTGTGACTGCCGGGGGAATCATTCCAGCCCGCCGACCGCCGGTGAAAGTCGGCCCGGGCGACTGTGACCAGGCTGCTACCGAGCCCGGACCTGCGGCGTCCCGCGAGGTGGGACGGGTGCTCCCGGGCCCTCGGGCGCCCGGTAGCGTGGGAGGCACCATGAACGCATCGCCCCTGGCCGCTGAGCCCCTCCCCGCCGCCCAGCACCGGACCGCGGACGAGCGCACCCTGCTCGTCAAGGTGTTCGGCAAGGACCGTCCCGGCATCACCGCCGGCCTCTTCACGACGCTGGCCGGTTTCGGCGTCGACGTCATCGACATCGAGCAGGTCGTCACCCGTGGGCGCATCACGCTGTGCGCCCTGGTCACCCCGCCCACCGCACCCGGCGCCGAGGGCGGGCTGCGGGCCACCGTCCACCGCTGGGCCGACGAGCAGAAGCTCCAGGCCGAGATCCTCTCCGGCATCGGTGACAACCGGCCGCGCCGTGAGGGCCGTTCGCACGTCACGGTGCTCGGCAACCCGCTGACCGCCGCCGCCGTCTCCGCGCTCACCTCCCGGATCACCGCCTCGGACGGCAACATCGACCGTGTCTTCCGGCTCGCCAAGTACCCGGTGACGGCGGTCGAGCTGGCCGTCTCCGGTGTGGCCACCGACGAGCTGCGGGCCGCGCTGGCCCAGGAGGCGGCCACCCAGCGGGTGGACGTCGCGGTGGTCGCCGCCGGTCTGGAGCGCCGGGCCAAGCGCCTGGTGGTCATGGACGTCGACTCCACGCTGATCCAGGACGAGGTGATCGAGCTGTTCGCCGCCCACGCGGGCTGCGAGGAGGAGGTCGCCGCGGTGACGGCGGCGGCGATGCGCGGGGAGCTGGACTTCGCCGAGTCGCTGCGGGCCCGGGTGGCGCTGCTGGCCGGGCTGGACGCCTCGGTGACCGAGAAGGTGCGCGCCGAGGTCCGCTTCACGCCGGGCGCGCGCACCCTGATCCGTACGCTCCAGCGCCTCGGCTACCAGGTCGCGGTGGTGTCCGGCGGCTTCACCCAGGTCACCGACCACCTGGTGGAGCAGCTGGGGCTGGACTTCGCGGCCGCGAACACCCTGGAGGTGGTGGACGGCCGGTTCACCGGCCGGGTGGTCGGCGAGATCGTGGACCGGGCGGGCAAGGCCCGCTGGCTGGCCCGCTTCGCCGAGCAGGCGAAGGTGCCGCTGGAGCAGACGGTGGCGATCGGCGACGGCGCCAACGACCTGGACATGCTGAACGCGGCCGGCCTCGGGGTGGCGTTCAACGCCAAGCCGGTGGTGCGGGAGGCCGCCGACACCGCGGTGAACGTGCCGTTCCTGGACACCGTGCTGTACCTGCTGGGCATCACCCGCGAGGAGGTCGAGGCCGCCGACGCGCTGCACGGCACCCCGACCGAGTAGGGCCCGCCCGACGGCCGATGGAGTGAGGCGGCCGCCCGGAGAGGGCCTGTGGACGTACCAGAGGGGCGCGCGGATTCGATCCGCGCGCCCCTCGTGTACGGTCCCGCGGTCAGTCCTGCGGCGTGTGGTACGAGACCAGCTGGGCCACGCCCGGCTCGACGCCCTTCCAGGAGCCGCTGAAGCTGAGCACCGCGACCGCCGCCGTCGGGAAGCCCCCGAGGCGCAGCCGCTCCAGCGCGTCCGGATCGCCCGCGTCCCCGGCCAGCACCTGGGTCAGCCCCAGCACGCCCGGGTTGTGGCCGACCAGCACCACGTCCGCGTACTCCTCCGGGGTCTCCTGGAGGACGGCGATGATCTCCCCGGGGCTGGCCTCGTAGACCCGCTCCTCGTACACCGTCCGGAGCGGCCGCTGCGGCAGCTCGTGCACTGCCAGCTTCCAGGTCTCACGGGCGCGCAGCGCGGTCGAGCAGAGCACGTAGTCGGGGCTGATGCCGGAGTCGACCAGCCAGCGGCCGGCGTCCGGGGCCTGGTGACGGCCCCGGTCGGCCAGCGGCCGGTCGTGGTCGTCCACGCCGTTCGGCCAGTCGGCCTTGGCATGGCGGAGAACGATGATCCTGCGGGGCGTGTCGGCGCTCATACCCAGCAAGCTTGGCAGAAAAGCGGCCCGGCGGCGCGATGCCCCGGGATGCCGCCACTCCGAGGGACGACCCGTGTCACCATGCCCCGTTCACCGGGGCGTCAGCCGGCGTACGGCCGTCCGTCAGCCCATCGTGGCGGCGACGGTGGCGATGATCGACACCAGCACCGCGATGGCGGCGAAGGCGAGGGCGATGCGGCCGAGCTGCTTGCGGCCGTCGGTGGGGTTGGGATCGAGAACGGGCATGTCCGGAAGTCTCCCACTCCGAACACGCCCGCCGTCCGCCGACCCCGCCCCCTTGGCCGGGTCTTGACCCGCCCGTCGGGGCCCGGCCCTCCCCCGCGCGTCCTCACACCCCCGGCGGGGGCGTCACGCCGCGGCCCGCTCCGCCGGGTGCACCGCCTCGTCCTCGATGTGCCGGGCCCGCGCCGCGCGCAGGCCGAACAGCATCTGCGGCACCAGCAGCAGCGACAGGAAGCCCAGCGGCCAGTACCACTCGCCGGTGGCCCCGTAGAGCCAGCCGACCAGGATCGGGCCCGGGATGGACACCAGGTAGCCGATGCCCTGGGCGAAGGCGGAGAGCTGCGCGACCCCGCCCGCGGACCGGGCCCGCAGTCCGATCATGGTCAGCACCAGCGGGAAGGCGCAGTTGGACAGGCCCAGCAGGACCGCCCAGAGCCAGGCGCCCCCGGCCGGGGCGATCGCCAGACCGGCGTACCCGGCGATGCCGCAGCAGGCCAGCAGCACCACGAACAGCCGCTGGTCGCCGCGGCGGGCGGCCAGGTTGGGCAGCACGAAGGAGACCGGCACGCCGATCACCATGGTGACCGCGAGCAGCACGCCGGTGGTGCCCTCGCCGATGCCGGCGTCCTGGAAGATCTGCGACATCCAGCCCATGACCACGTACGCGCCGGTGGCCTGGAGGCCGAAGTACCCGGCCAGCGCCCAGGCGGTCCGGCTGCGGGTGATCGGCAGCCGGACGGGGGCGGCGGCACCGCCGGCCCGCTCGCCGCGCTCCCGCTTGGCGATCAGCACGAACAGCCAGAGCACCAGGGCGAGCGCCCCCAGGACGGCCCAGACGCCCAGGCCGTAGCGCCAGTCGCCGCCGAGCGACTTGGTCAGCGGCACGGTGACGGCGGCGGCCAGCGCGGTGCCGGCGGACAGCGCCATCGAGTAGAGGCCGATCATCGGCCCGACCCGGTCCGGGAAGTACCGCTTGATCACCACCGGCAGCAGCACGTTGGAGACCGCCACCCCGGCCAGGGCGAGGGCGGTGAGCAGCAGGAACACGGCGGTGCCGCCGGCGAACGAGCGGGCCAGCACGCCCGCCGTGATGGCGCCCATGCCCGCCGTGACGACCGCGATCGGACCGATCCGACGGGCCGCCGCGGGCGCGGCGAAGCCGAACAGCCCGAAGCAGAGCGACGGGACGGCGGTGAGCAGCCCGGCGAGCGTCGGGTTCATCCCGAGGTCGTCGCGGACCTGCTTGAGCAGCGGCCCGAGGCTGGTGACCACGGGGCGCAGGTTGAAGGCGGCGGCGGCGATCGCGACGGCGAACAGCACGCCGAGGTACTTGGCGGAGCCGGAGGCGGCGGGCCGCTCTTCGGTCGGCGGCCGGCTCTCGGTCCGGGAGGAAGCGGTGGTGTCTGCTGCGGGCATAGAGAGCATCATAGAATGATGGGATGAATTGATGCACCTTGGAATTGGCATGATGTGCCGACCGTTCATCCACCGGCCACCTCCCACCCAGGCCCCACCCGAGCCGTAGCCGCAAGGAGTCCCCCGTGGCGCTGTCCTCGCCGAGGCGCACCCCGCTGTCCGACCAGGTGATCGCACAGCTGCGTGCCCAGATCACTTCCGGGGAGTGGCCGGTCGGCTCGCGCATCCCCACCGAGGCCGCCCTGGTCGAACAGCTCGGCGTCGCCCGCAACACCGTCCGCGAGGCCGTCCGCGCCCTCGCCCACAACGGGCTGCTCGACATCCGCCAGGGCTCCGGCACGTACGTGCTGGCCACCAGCGAGCTGGCCGGCGTGATGCACCGCCGCTTCGCCGACGCCGGCCAGGACCAGGTCGCCGAGCTGCGGGCGGCCCTGGAGACCTCCGCCGCCGGCCTCGCCGCCCACCGCCGCACCCCGCGCGACCTGGAGCTCCTGGACGGCGCCCTGGCCCGCCGGGAGGCCGCCTGGCACTCCGGCGACGCCGAGGACTTCGTCCAGGCCGACGCCGCCTTCCACCAGGCCGTGGTGGCCGCCGCCCACAACGACGTCCTGCTCGCCGTCTACGCCGACCTCGGCGAGGTCACCCGCGAGCACCTGCGGCACGACGTCGGCCCCGAGCTGATCGCCGAGCGCTACATCGGCCACCACACCATCCTGGAGGCCATCCGGGACGGCGACGCCCAGCGCGCCTCCGTCGAGGCCGGCCGCGCCATCGGCGCCTGCGGCACCGCGGACGTCTGACCGCGCCGGCGTCCACCCGGAACGCCGCTGCCCGGCACCCCCGCGAGGGAGGGCCGGGCAGCGGCGTACGGGCGGAGCGTCAGGCGCCGATGGCGTGCAGACCGCCGTCGACGTGGATGATCTCGCCGGTGGTCTTCGGGAACCAGTCCGACAGCAGCGCGACGATGCCGCGGCCGGCCGGCTCCGGGTCGCTCAGGTCCCACTTCAGCGGGGAGCGGTGGTTCCAGGTGTCGGCCAGGTCGCCGAAGCCCGGGATGGACTTGGCGGCCATCGAGCCGATCGGACCGGCCGAGATCAGGTTGCAGCGGATGTCCCGGTCGCCCAGGTAGCGCGCCAGGTAGCGGTTGGTCGACTCCAGGGCAGCCTTGGCCGGGCCCATCCAGTCGTACTGCGGCCAGGCGTACTGCGCGTCGAAGGTCAGGCCGACCACCGAACCGCCGTCCTGCATCAGCGGCAGCAGCGCCGTGGTCAGCGACTTCAGCGAGTACGCCGAGACGTGCATCGCGGTGGCCACGGACTCCCACGGGGTGTCCAGGAAGTTGCCGCCCAGCGCGTCCTGCGGGGCGAAGCCGATCGAGTGGACGATGCCGTCCAGGGTCGGCAGGTGCTCGCGGACCTGGTCGGCGATGCCGGCCAGCTGCTCCGGGTTGGAGACGTCCAGCTCCAGCACCTTGACCGGCTTCGGCAGCTTCCGGGCGATCCGCTCGGTCAGGCTCGGGCGCGGGAAGGCGGTGAGGATGATCTCCGCGCCCTGCTCCTGCGCGAGCTTGGCGGTGTGGAAGGCGATGGAGGACTCCATCAGCACACCGGTGATCAGGATCCGCTTGCCTTCGAGGATTCCACTCATGATCAGTGACCCATGCCCAATCCGCCGTCGACGGGAATGACGGCTCCAGTGATGTACGCGGCCTCGTCCGACCCGAGGAACCGCACGGTGGAGGCGACCTCTGCGGGCGCCGCGTAGCGGCCCAGCGGCACGCCCGCGACGATCTCCGCGCGGCGCTCGTCACTGAGCACGGCGGTCATGTCGGTGTCGACGAAGCCGGGGGCGACCACGTTGACGGTGATGTTGCGCGGGCCGAGCTCGCGCGCCAGCGACCGGGCGAAGCCGACCAGGCCGGCCTTGGAGGCGGCGTAGTTGGCCTGGCCCGGGGAGCCGGACAGGCCCACCACGGACGAGATCAGCACGACGCGGCCCTTCCTGGCGCGCATCATCAGCTTGGACGCGCGCTTGACCACCCGGAAGGTGCCGGTCAGGTTGGTGTCCACGACGGAGGTGAAGTCCTCCTCGGACATGCGCAGCATCAGCGTGTCCTTGGTGATGCCCGCGTTGGCGACCAGCACCTCGACCGCGCCGTGCTTCTGCTCGATCTCGGTGAAGGCGGCGTCGACCTGCCCGGCGTCCGTGATGTCGCAGCGCACCGCGAGGACGTCGTACTTGGCCAGCGCCTCGGGCACCTCGCCCGAGCGGCTGGTGATGGCCACCTTGTCGCCCGCTTCGGCGAAGGCCTGGGCGATCGCGAGGCCGATGCCCCGGTTTCCTCCGGTGACGAGAACCGAGCGGCTCAACGATCCACCTCTCTCCGTGAGTGAGCGCGTACGTCGGAATGCGTACGCAGTGTGACGCTATCGGGCGGTCGGCGACGGCGGCGCATCGGTCTCCCACAGCGCCGCCCCGGCGGATCTGTCGCAATCCGACAATCCGTACCCGTCCGTGCCGTCCCGGCGACGGAGACCGCCCAGGCCCGGGCGCTGCCCGGATCGGGGCGACTGTACGGGAACAACACGGGCGGGCGCACCCGTTGCCCCCGTGGTGCGGGGCCGGCCCGGGACCGGCCGTACCGATCCCCGACCATCCCGGCGAGCGACGAAGGCAGAGCGGATGACCAAGGCACGGCCCGGGAGCACCCACCGACGCGGACGACTGCTGGCCCTCACCGCCCTGGCGGCCGGCCTGGGCGCGACCGCGTGGTCGCTGCGCGACCTGCCGGCGGCGTTCGGGCGACGGCCGGACGGCGAGCGCGAGGAGCGGGTGCGCAACTCCCCGCAGTACCGCGACGGCGTCTTCCACAACGCGCCCTCCGCGCTCGCCCGCGCCACCGGCGCCACCGGCTTCGACGGCGCCACCGCCCGCCGGATGCTGTTCGAGCGGGCCGGCCGCGTCCCCGCCCACCCGGTGCCGACCGTCCGCCCCGCCACCCCGCCCGGGCCGGCCGCCGAGGGCGTGGAGGTCACCTGGTACGGGCACGCCTCCGCGCTGGTGGAGATCGAGGGCTTCCGGGTGCTGCTCGACCCGGTCTGGAGCGACCGCTGCTCCCCCGCCGCGCACGTCGGCCCCAAGCGGCTGCACCCGGTGCCGGTCGGGCTGGAGGAGCTGCCCCAGGTCGACGCGGTGCTGATCTCGCACGACCACTACGACCACCTGGACATGGCGACGGTCAAGCGCCTGGTGCGCAGCCAGTCCGCGCCCTTCGCGGTGCCGCTCGGCATCGGCGCCCACCTGCGCCGCTGGGGCGTCCCCGAGCACCGGATCATCGAACTGGACTGGGACGAGACCTGCACCCTGGGCGACCTGGTGCTCACCCTGACCGCGGCGCACCACTTCTCCGGCCGCGGGCTGACCCGCAACACCACCCTGTGGGGCTCCTGGGTGATCGCCGGCCCGAAGCGCAAGGTCTTCTACACCGGCGACTCCGGCTACTTCGAGGGCTACGCCCGGATCGGCGCGCAGCACGGCCCGTTCGACGCCGCGCTGGTCCAGATCGGCGCCTACGACGCGGCCTGGGCGGACATCCACATGACCCCCGAGGACGCCGTCCTCGCGCACCGGGACCTGACCGCCGGCCTGCTGGTGCCGGTCCACTGGTGCACCTTCAACCTGGGCCTGCACCCGTGGGCCGAGCCGATCGAACGACTGGTGAAGGCCGCCAAGGAGCAGGCCGTCCCGCTGGCCGTGCCGCGCCCCGGCGAGCGGGTCGACGTCGACAACCCGCCGGAGCTGGACGGCTGGTGGGAGACCGTCGGCTGACGGCCCGGGCCCGAGGGCCGCGGAGCCGGGCACCGGAGGCCGGACCGGACGGTCCCTCACTGCGGCGCACCGGTCGAAATGCGCTGGCCGGAAACCCGGTGGACGGGAAATGATGCGGTGCGGGCGCCCCTGTGGCGCCGCACCGCCACCCTCCGCGACCTGGGAGCCCGATTGCCTCCGATCCCTCCGGCCGATCGCTCCGGTGCCCCGCACGGGCGCGCCGTCGACCCGGCGTTCCTCGCCCTGCCGCTGCGGCCCCTCGCCGACGCCGCCCTCGCCCGCGCCCGCGAACTGGGCGCGAGCCACGCCGACTTCCGCCTGGAGCGGATCCGCAGCGCCTCCTGGCGGCTGCGCGACGCGCGCCCGGCCGGCACCTCCGACAGCGTGCAGCTCGGTTTCGCCGTCCGGGTGGTGCTGGAGGGCGCCTGGGGCTTCGCCGCCGGTGTCGACCTCACCCCCGACGCGGCGGCCCGGGTCGCCGAGCAGGCCGTCGCGGTGGCCCGCCTCTCCGGCGGGATCAGCCGGGCGGCCGGCTCCACCGAGCGGGTCGAGCTGGCCGCCGAGCCGGTCCACCGGGACGTCACCTGGGTCTCCGCGTACGAGGTCAACCCCTTCGAGGTGCCGGACGCCGAGAAGACCGCGCTGCTCGCCGAGCGCAGCTCCCGGCTGCTGGCCGCCGAGGGCGTCTCGCACGTCCAGGCGGCCCTGCGGACCGTCCAGGAGAACAAGTTCTACGCGGACACCGCCGGCACGGTGACCACCCAGCAGCGGATCCGGGTGCACTCCGACCTGGAGGCCACCTCGGTCGACGAGCGCACCGGCGCCTTCGACTCGATGACGACCCTGGCCCCGCCGGTCGGCCGCGGCTACGAGTACGTCACCGGCACCGGCTGGGACTGGGACGCCGAACTCGCCGAACTGCCCGTCCTGCTGGCCGAGAAGATGCGGGCCCCGAGCGTCGAGGCCGGCCGCTACGACCTGGTGATCGACCCGACCAACCTCTGGCTGACCATCCACGAGTCGATCGGCCACGCCACCGAACTGGACCGCGCGCTCGGCTACGAGGCCGCCTACGCCGGCACCTCCTTCGCCACCTTCGACCAGCTCGGCTCGCTGAAGTACGGCTCCGAGCTGATGCACGTCACCGGCGACCGCACCGCCGAGCACGGCCTGTCCACCATCGGCTACGACGACGAGGGCGTGGCCACCCAGTCCTGGGACCTGGTCAGGGACGGCGTCCTGGTCGGCTACCAGCTCGACCGCCGCATCGCCGCGCTGAAGGGCTTCGAGCGCTCCAACGGCTGCGCCTTCGCCGACTCCCCCGCACACGTCCCGGTGCAGCGGATGGCCAACGTCTCGCTCCGGCCGGCCGCCGACGGCCCGGACACCGCGGGCCTGGTCGGCCAGGTCGAGAACGGCCTCTACATCGTCGGCGACCGTTCCTGGTCGATCGACCAGCAGAGGTACAACTTCCAGTTCACCGGGCAGCGCGCCTACGCCATCAAGAACGGCGAACTCGCGGGCCAGGTCAAGGACTTCGCCTACCAGGCCACCACCACCGACTTCTGGGGCTCGATGGCGGCGGTCGGCGGCCCGCAGACCTACTTCCTCGGCGGCGCCTTCAACTGCGGCAAGGCGCAGCCCGGTCAGATCGCGGCGGTCAGCCACGGCTGCCCGTCGGCGCTGTTCCGCAACGTCAACGTGCTCAACACCCAGCAGGAGGCGGGTCACTGATGACCGCGAAGCAGCCCCACGAACTCGTCGAGCTGGCGCTCGGCCTCTCCCGCGCCGACGGCTGCGTGGTGATCGCCGACGAGGAGTCCACCGCCAACCTGCGCTGGGCCGGCAACGCCCTGACCACCAACGGCGTCACCCGCGGCCGCCGCCTCACCGTGATCGCCACCGTGGCCGGCGCCGAGGGCACCGCCTCCGGCGTGGTCTCCCGCGAGGCCGTCACCGCGGCGGAGGTGGAGGGCCTGGTACGGGCCGCCGAGGAGGCCGCCCGCGCGGCCGGACCGGCCGAGGACGCCCAGCCGCTGATCGCCGGCGGGCCCTCCTCGCCGGACTTCACCGAGCCGCCCGCACTGACCTCCATCGAGGTGTTCGACGCCTTCGGCCCGGCCCTCGGCGAGGCCTTCGCCCGCGCCGCGGCCCAGGGCCAGCTCCTGTACGGCTTCGCCCGGCACGAGATGACCTCCAGCTACCTGGGCAGCTCCACCGGCCTGCGGCTGCGCCACGACCAGCCCACCGGCATGGTCGAGATCAACGCCAAGACCGCCGACCTCTCCAGCTCCGCCTGGGTGGGCGCCTCCACCCGGGACTTCGCCGACGTCGACGTCGCCGGCCTGCACACCGAGCTGACCAGGCGGCTCGGCTGGGGCGCCCGCAAGGTGGACCTGCCCGCCGGGCGGTACGAGGCGCTGCTGCCGCCCTCGGCCGTCGCCGACCTGCTGATCGTCCTCAACTGGTCCTCCGGCGGCCGGGACGCCCAGGAGGGCCGGACGGTCTTCTCCAAGCCCGGCGGAGGCACCCGGATCGGCGACAAGCTCAGCGCCCTGCCGCTGACCCTGCGCTCCGACCCGCGCGAACCCGGCCTGGAGGCCGCGCCGTTCGTGCTCACCCACTCCTCCGGCGGGGACTACTCGGTCTTCGACAACGGCCAGCCGATCACCGCCACCGAGTGGATCCGCGAGGGCGTGCTGAACGACCTGGTCACCACCCGCCACGCGGCCGCCCTCACCGGCCTGCCGCTGCGCCCGGCGATCGACAACCTCGTACTGGAGACGGCCGACCAGGAGTCCGCGCCGACGCTGGACGAGATGATCGCCCGCACCGAGCGCGGCCTGCTGCTCACCTGCCTCTGGTACATCCGCGAGGTGGACCCGGCGACGCTGCTGCTCACCGGGCTCACCCGGGACGGCGTCTACCTGGTGGAGAACGGCGAGGTCGTCGGCGAGGTCAACAACTTCCGGTTCAACGAGTCCCCGGTGGACCTGCTGAACCGGATCACCGAGGTGGGCCGCACCGAACGCTGCCTGCCCCGCGAGTGGAGCGACAACGTCACCCGCACCGCGATGCCACCCGTGCGTGTCACGGACTTCAACATGAGTTCGGTCAGCCAGGCCTCTTAGCCGCTGACCGACGGGGGATACGAGAGACATGATGGACGAGAAGCGCCTGGTCAGGTCGAGCAAGATGCTGTCGCGGATCCTGCGGCACGAGCCCGGGCTGGCGGGGGTCGCGCTGGACGCGTCCGGCTGGGTCCGGGTCGACGAGCTGCTCGCCGGGCTCGCCGCCCGGGGCCGGCCGCTCACCCGGGCCGAGCTGGACCACGTCGTGGCGACCAACAACAAGCGCCGCTTCGGCTACTCGCCGGACGGTCTCTCGATCCGCGCCAACCAGGGCCACACGGTGGCGGTCGACCTCGGCCTGACCGCCACCGTGCCGCCGCCCGTGCTCTACCACGGCACCGCCGACCGGCACCTGGCGGCGATCTTCCGCGAGGGCCTGCGCCCGATGGCCCGCCAGGACGTCCACCTCTCGGCGGACACCGGGACGGCCACCGGGGTCGGCGCCCGGCACGGCCGTCCGGTGGTGCTGACCGTGAACGCGGCGGCGATGACGGCGGCCGGCCACGAGTTCCGGCTCAGCGAGAACGGCGTCTGGCTCACCGACGCCGTTCCCCCGCGGTACCTCTCCCGCCGCTCCTAGGGCCTGTCTTCAAACTCCCGTCGTCCGCCCGGAGGGCGGGCGGGGCGGCGTTGGGGTGCGTGCATCGCAAGGCGGAGGAGGGAGCCACTGCGGAGCATTGGCGACCGACGACAACGCGGCGAGGTGCGTGCCCCGGCGTCGGCCCGCAGACGCGAGTTTGAAGACAGGCCCTAGAGCCGCACCGCACCGCCGAGGGCCTGTCCGCTCCGCCGGACAGGCCCTTCGCGTACCCGACCGGGTGGGTGCGGCCCACCCGGTCTCGTCGCCGGGTGCGCCCGGGCGTACCGTGAGGAGGCCGCGCGGCCAGGCGCGCGGGTGCGCGACGAGGGCGGTAGGACACATGGGCAAGAGCGCCGACGACGGGCAGGTCTTCCGGATCACGGGGGCGCGCAGCAGCCTCACCGAGGACGTCCGGGGACGCCAGCGCCGCTACGTCATCTCGATGCTGCTCCGCACGGTCTGCGTGCTGCTCGCGGTGGTGCTGTGGGACGTCCAGCGCTGGCTGGCGTTCGCGGCGCTGGCGGGCGCCGTCCTGCTGCCGTACTTCGCGGTGCTGATCGCCAACGCGGGCCGGGAGCGGGCCCCGGGGCTGCCGAGCACCTTCGACATCCCGCTGGACACCCCGCTGATGCTCGGCCCCGGTGGGACGGGTGGGGCTGGTGCGAAGGCTGGTACAGGAGAGGCAAAGGCCGTTCCCACCGATCCTTCACAGGACGTGGACTGACCGTCCGTTTCATGCCGCTTCACCCCCGTCCGGCTCAGCGAAAGCTCAAAAGAAGCTCAGATTAATCATGCAAGACCTCCCCATCCGAGGGTCTTGGCGTGACATACTGCGTACGCGCTCCGCATCCCCCGTCGGAGCGACGGACCGACGCCGGGCGGCTCCCCCCGTGGCTGCCCGGCGTCGCCATGCCCGGATCCGGTCGGCCCGGACGGGCGTGACAGACTGGCGGTGCAGACCCACCCGCCAATCGTTGAGGACGGCCCGATGGACACCCCGCAGACGCCGATCTGCTCCGCCAAGGGCTGCCGGACGGACGCCGGCTGGGTGCTGGTGTGGAACAACCCCAAGCTGCACACCCCGGACCGCCGCAAGACCTGGCTCGCCTGCGACGGGCACCGCGAGCACCTGTCCCAGTTCCTCTCGGTGCGCGGCTTCCTCAAGGAGGTCGTCGCCTTCGCCGACTGGACCCCCGAGCCCGCCGAGGGCTCCGGGAAGCCGGCCTAGCGCCTGCCCGACCGGCCCAACCCGCTCAGCCCGCTCGGCCCGCTCAGCCGCCGATCGCGGACATCGGCCGCTCGGGCTGGAGGAACTCCGGGTCGTCGATCCCGGCCCCGGCCTTCTTGCCCCACATCGCCGCCCGCCACAGCGCGGCCAGTTCGGCGTCGTCCGCGCCGGAGCGCAGCGCGGTGCGCAGGTCGGTCTCGCCGGTCGCGAACAGGCAGTTGCGCACCTGGCCGTCGGCGGTCAGCCGGGTGCGGTCGCAGGCCCGGCAGAACGGCCGGGTGACCGAGGCGATCACGCCCACCCGGCCCGGGCCGCCGTCCACCAGCCAGCGCTCGGCGGGTGCCGCGCCCCGGCTCGCGGACGGCTCCGGGGTGAGCGTGAAGCGGGTGCGCAGCAGGTCCAGGATCTCCGTCGCGGTGACCATCGACGTACGGTCCCAGCCGTGCTGGGCGTCCAGCGGCATCTGCTCGATGAAGCGCAGCTCGTAGCCCCGCTCCAGGCACCAGGCCAGCAGGTCGGCCGCCTCGTGGTCGTTGACCCCGCGCATCAGCACCGCGTTCAGCTTCACCGGTGCCAGCCCGGCGGCCTCGGCGGCGGCCAGCCCGTCCAGGACGTCCTGGTGGCGGTGGCGGCGGGTGAGGGTGTGGAACACCTCGGGGTCGAGGGTGTCCAGCGAGACGTTGACCCGGTCGAGGCCGGCCTCGCGCAGCGCCGTCGCGGTGCGGGCCAGTCCGATGCCGTTGGTGGTCAGCGAGAGCTCCGGGCGCGGCTCGAGCTCCGAGCAGGCGGCGACGACGGCGACCAGTCCGGGACGCAGGAGCGGCTCGCCGCCGGTGAAGCGGACCTCGCGCACGCCCAGGTCGCGCACGGCCACGGTGACCAGCCGGACGATCTCCTCGTCGGTCAGCAGCTCGGGCTTGGCCAGCCACCGCAGGCCCTCCTCGGGCATGCAGTAGGTGCAGCGCAGGTTGCAGCGGTCCGTGAGGGAGACCCTCAGGTCGACGGCCTGGCGTCCGAAGGTGTCGAGCAGCACGTTCGTCCTTCCCCGAGATGCGGCCGGCCCGGCCACCGTCACGGCGGGCCGGGCCAGCATAGTCATCGCGGGACGATCAGTGGGCGCCCAGCCCGGTCAGCGAGCGGACCTCCAGTTCAGCGTACTTCGCCGCGTCGGGGCGTTCCCTGGACAGCAGCGTGCCGAGCCAGCCGGCCAGGAAGCCGACCGGGATGGAGACCAGGCCGGGGTTCTCCAGCGGGAACCAGTGGAAGTCGGAGTGCGGGAAGAGCGAGGTCTTCGCGCCGGAGACCACCGGGGAGAAGACCACCAGCGTCACCGAGGTGAGCAGTCCGGCGTAGACCGAGCTGACCGCGCCGACGGTGGTGAAGCGCTTCCAGAACAGCGAGTAGAGCAGGGTGGGCAGGTTCGCCGAGGCGGCGACGGCGAAGGCCAGCGCGACCAGGGCGGCGGTGTTGAGCTTGTCCGCGAAGAGGCTGAGCACGATCGCCACCGCCCCGATCGCGACCGCGGCCCACTTCGCCGACCGCACCTCCTCCTTCTCGCTCGCCTTCCCGCGCCGGATCACGTTGGCGTAGAGGTCGTGGGCGAAGGAGGCCGAGGAGGCGAGCGTGAGCCCGGCGACCACGGCCAGGATGGTGGCGAAGGCGACCGCCGAGATCACCGCGAGCAGGATCGCGCCGCCGGTGCTCCCGGCGCCCCCGCCGAGCGCCTCGGCCAGCTGCGGGGCCGCGGTGTTGCCCGCCGCGTTCGCCGCCTTGATCGCCTTGGAGCCGACCAGCGCGGCCGCGCCGAAGCCGAGCGCCAGGGTCATCAGGTAGAAGACGCCGATGATGCCGATCGCCCAGAGCACCGACTTCCGGGCCGCCTTGGCGGTGGGCACGGTGTAGAAGCGGACCAGGATGTGCGGCAGGCCGGCGGTGCCGAGCACCAGCGCGATGCCGAGGCTGATGAAGTCGAGCTTGGCGGTGCCGCTGCCGTACTTCTGCCCCGGTTGGAGGAAGGCCTCGCCCTTGCCGCTCGCGCTCGCCGCCGCGCCGAGCAGTTCGGAGGGGTTGAAGTGGTACTTGGCCAGCACCAGGACGGTCATCAGCGCGGCGCCGGCGATCAGCAGCACCGCCTTGACGATCTGCACCCAGGTGGTGCCCTTCATCCCTCCTATCACCACGTAGACGATCATCAGCGCGCCGACCCCGACGATGGTCCAGCGCTTGGCGGCGCCCCCCTCGGCCCCCAGCAGCAGGGCCACCAGGGTGCCGGCGCCGACCATCTGGGCGAGCAGGTAGAAGATCGACACCACGATGGTGGAGACGCCCGCCGCGGTGCGCACCGGGCGCTGGCGCATCCGGAACGCGAGCACGTCCGCCATCGTGAAGCGGCCGGAGTTGCGCAGCGGTTCGGCGATCAGCAGCAGGGCGACCAGCCAGGCGACCAGGAAGCCGATCGAGTAGAGGAAGCCGTCGTAGCCGCTGAGCGCGATGGTCCCGGCGATGCCGAGGAAGGAGGCGGCGGACATGTAGTCGCCGGAGATGGCCAGGCCGTTCTGGAAGCCGGTGAAGCCGCGGCCGCCGGCGTAGAAGTCGGCGGCGCTCCTGGTCTGCCGCCCGGCCCAGACGGTGATGCCGAGGGTGGCGAGGACGAACACGCCGAACAGGGCCATCGTCAGGCCGCGGTGCTCGGTGGCGGAGCTGGCGAGCAGGCTCATTCGGCGGACTCCCGGGGAGCGTGGACGACGGCGCCGTGCGCCTCGCGGATCGCCGCGGCGGGCGGGTCGATCCGCCGGTCCGCGTAGCGGGCGTACCAGGCGGCGATGGCGAAGGTGGTCACGAACTGCAGCAGCCCGAGGACCAGGGCCACGTTGACGTGCCCGAGGACCTTGGTGCGCATCAGTCCCGGGGCGTAGCAGGAGAGCAGGACGTAGAACAGGTACCAGAGCACGAAGCCGATGGTGACCGGGAAGGCGAAGCTCCGGAACGAGCGCCGCAGCGTACGGAACTCCTCGCTGTCGTCGATGAGTTGGGCTTCCGTGGCGGCGGTGGTGGTGAGCGGCGGCGAATCCACGCTGTCTCACTCCTTCGGCGTATTTGTCACACGGGGGGAACGATCGAACGTGAGGGGCGTCACATGTCTGGTGTGCGCCGCGCAATGCTAGGAGCGTCCTGCCCGCCCCGGAAGGGGTTGACCGCGATCAGTCGACCGTTCACCCCCTCGCACCATCCGATTGGCCGAAAAACAGCCCATCCCAGCGACCGCACCGCCCACGATCGGCCCCTGGAACCTCCCCGGAGAACGGCTCCGGCCCGTGCCGCACCCCGAACGGGGCGGCACGGGCCGGAGCCGGGAGGCCGACGCCTCAGAAGGCGATCCGCACCTTCAGGGCCGAGCGGTCGTCCATCGCGCGGTAGCCGTCCGGAACGCCGTCCAGGCCGACGGTCCGGTCGAAGACCAGGCCCGGCTCGATGGCGCCCGAGAGGACGTCCGGCAGCAGCTCGGGGATGTACGCGCGGGCCGGGGCGACGCCGCCGTTCAGCGAAACGTTCCGGCCGAACATCTGACCGATGTCGACGCCCGCGCTGCCGCCGTGCGGCACCCCGACGTAGCCCACCGCGCCGCCGTCCCGGGCTATCGAGACGGCCGTCCGCATCGACTCCTCGGTGCCGACCGCCTCCAGCACCGCGTGCGCGCCCTGCCCGCCGGTCAGCTCCTTCACCGCCTCGACCGCGGCCTCGCCGCGCTCCGCCACCACGTCCGTCGCACCGAAGCGGCGGGCCAGCTCGGTGCGGGCCGTGTGCCGACCCAGCGCGATGATCCGGCCCGCGCCCAGCCGGTGCGCCGCCAGGACGCCGCACAGGCCCACCGCGCCGTCGCCGACCACCGCGACCGTCGCCCCGGGCCGCACCCGCGCCGAGACCGCCGCGTGGTGCCCGGTGGACATCACGTCGGACAGCGCCAGCAGCCCGGGCAGCAGCTTCTCGTCGCCCGCCGCCTCCTTCGGCAGCTTCACCAGCGTCCCGTCCGCGAACGGCACCCGCACCGCCTCGCCCTGGCCGCCGTCCGAACCGACCTGCCCCCAGAACCCGCCGTGCGGGCAGGAGGTCTGGAGGCCTTCGAGACAGAAGTCACACACGCCGTCCGACCAGACGAACGGCGCCACCACGAAGTCGCCCTTGGCGAAGCCGCGCACCTCGGCGCCGACCTCCTCGACCACGCCGAGGAACTCGTGCCCGATCCGCTGCCCGGCCACCCGCTGCGCGACCCCGCGGTACGCCCACAGGTCGCTGCCGCAGATACAGGCGTTCACCACCCGGAGCACCACGTCCGTCGGGTACTGGATCACCGGGTCCGGGACGTCTTCGATCCGGATGTCGTTGGGGCCGTGAATCACGGTGGCACGCATGCGCTGTTCCTTAGCTGAACGGTCTCGACCAGGTGTACGACACCCCCGCTGACCACTCTATTCCGGCCGGTCGGTCGGAACATTCCGGCCGGAGCCCCCCGCCCGGCCCCTTATCCTGTTGGACCATGCAACCGATCCAGCCCGAGACGTACGGAGCGCCGCGGACCGCCCCGGTCCCCGCGCAGCGCTCCGCCGCCCCCGCCGGGGGCTTCGCGGTCGTCGACGTCGAGACCACCGGTCTCGGCCGCTCGGACCGCGTCATCTCGGCGGGCGTCTACCAGCTGGACCCGGACGGCGAGGTCGTCGACCACTGGTACACCCTGGTCAACCCCGAGCGGGACCCCGGCCCGGTCTGGATCCACGGCCTCACCGCCGAGCTGCTCGCCACCGCCCCGACCTTCCCGCAGATCGCCGAGGAGTTCGCCGCGCGCCTGCACGACCGCGTCCTGGTCGCGCACAACGCGCTCTTCGACTGGAACATGATCTCCCGCGAGTTCTCCCGGGCCGGCCTGCGCGCCCCGGTCGAGCAGCGGCTGTGCACCATGGTCCTCTCCCGCGACCTGCGCCTGCCGCTGCCCAACGGCAAGCTGTCCTCGCTCGCCGCCCACTTCGGCGTCCGGCAGCGCCACGCCCACAACGCCCTGGACGACGCCCGGGTGCTCGCCGAGGCCTTCCGCCCCAGCCTGCACCTCGCCCGCGACGGCGGCGTGCCGCTGCCGCTGCAGAACTGCGTCGCGGTCACCGACCTCGGTGAGGAGGAGCCCGCCGCCCCCGGCCGCGGCAACTGGACCGGCGCCTCGTACCGCCAGGCCAAGAAGCGCCCGCCCTGCCCGTACCCCAACCCGGGGCGCTGGCAGGACGGCAAGCCGCTGGTCCAGGGCATGCGGGTGGCCATCACCGGCGACACCGCCACCGACCGCGAGGTCCTGGAGGACCGCGCGGTCGAGGCCGGCCTGCACATCGCCACCTCGGTGAGCCGCCTCACCAGCCTGCTGGTCACCAACGAGCCGGACAGCTGGAGCGGCAAGGCCCGCAAGGCCCGCGAGGTCGGCACCCCCGTCGTCGGCGAGGACGCCTTCCTCCAGCTGCTGCGCGAGGTCGCCCCGCACCCCGGTGCGTGAGCCCGTTGTGAGGTCGGCGTACCGTTCCCATGTGTACCGTTTTCTGCTGACCCGACAGTGGCTGATCACCATGCTGGTCGCGCTGCTGCTGATCCCCGCGACGATCAAGCTGGGCTTCTGGCAGCTTCACCGCCACGAGGCACGGGTGGCCCGGAACGAGCTGATCGGCCAGGCCCTCACGGCCGCGCCGGTCCCCTTCGACACCCTGTCGCCGACCCCCGGCTTCGCGGTCCCCAAGGACCTCACCTGGCGCACGGTGACCGCCACCGGACAGTACGACCCGGCACACGAGTTCGTGGTCCGCAAGCGGACCGACTCCAGCGGGACCATCGGCTACTTCGTCGTGACCCCGTTCCGGCTCGCCGACGGCAAGGGCACCCTCCTGGTCAACCGCGGCTGGGTCGCCTCCGGCAACGGCGCCACCGAGTACCCGCCCGTCCCGGCCACCCCGGCCGGCGAGGTCGCCCTCACCGGCCGCCTGCGCGCCGAGGAGACCTACGGCGCCAGCGGCATCAAGGACCGCACCGGCCTGCCCGACCGCCAGTTCAACCTGATCAACACCGACGAGCAGGCCAAGCGGACCGGCGCCCCCCTCCTCGGCGGCTACCTCGAACTCGCCGGCACCACCCCGGCCCCGGCCGACCAGCCCCAGCTGGTCCCCGAGCCCAACCACTCCGACATCGGCCCGCACATGGCCTACGCCATCCAGTGGTGGCTGTTCACCGCGATGATCCCGGTCGGCGTCTGGGTCCTCGCCCGCCGCGAGGCCAAGGACCGCGCCAAGCAGGCCGCCGAGGCCGAGGTCCCGCTCGACGCCGTCCCCGCCTAGAGGACGTCCTCCAGCTCCCGCAGCAGTCGCGCCTTCGCCCGCGCCCCCACCACCGACCGCACCGGCTGCCCGCCCCGGAACACCATCAGCGTCGGCATCGACAGCACCCCGTACGCCGCCTGGGTCCGCGGGTTGTGGTCCACGTCCAGGCTCACCACCCGCACCCGGTGCGCCTCCTCCCGCGCGATGTCCGCCAGCACCGGCGCCATCATCCGGCAGGGCGGGCACCAGTCCGCCGTGAAGTCCACCAGCACCGGCCCCTCGGCCGCCAGCACCTCCGCGGCGAACGTCTCGTCCGTCACCGCCGGCACACCCGCGATCTCCACCACCGTCTACTCCTTCGCCAGTTCACAATGGGGCGGTTCCTCGACGGCGGCCAGCTCGTCCCGCGCCCGTACGGCCCGGTCGAACTGCCCCGCCACCTGCGCCCTTACGTCCTGGAGCCGGGCGATGCACTCGTCCAGCTCCCCCAGCTTCCGCCGGTACACCTCCAACGAGGCCGGACAGGAGTCCCCTTCCGGGTGCCCCGCCCGCAGGCACTCCACGAACGGCCTGGTCTCCTCCAGCCCGAACCCGAAGTCCTGCAGCATCCGGATCTCGCGCAGCAGCCTGAGGTCCGCCTCGTCGTACGCCCGGTACCCGTTGCCCGCCCGCCGGGCCGGCAACAACCCCAACTGCTCGTAGTACCGCAACGCCCGCGTGGTCGTCCCCGCCCGCTCCGCCAACTCCCCGATCCGCATGCCGAACCACTCCTCCCGCACTTCCGACGACGACCGTAAACCTTCCCCCCGGCGTCAACGCCAGCCCCCTCGACCCGCTCCCCACTCTCCACACCGGGCACTATGTCCCCATGGATCTCGGACTGAAGGACAAGGCCTACATCGTCACCGGCGCCACCAGGGGCCTCGGCCTCGCGAGCGCCCGCGAACTCGTCGCCGACGGCGCCCGCGTGCTCGTCAGCGGCCGCACCCGGCAAGCCGTCGACACCGCCGTCGCCGGACTCGAGACCCTCGGCACCGCCCACGGTCTCGTCGCCGACAACGCCGACCCCGACACCCCCGAGCGCCTCATCGCCGAGGCCCGGCACCGCTTCGGCCGGCTCGACGGCATCCTGATCAGCGTCGGCGGCCCCCAGGCCGGCCCCGTGGAGACCACCCCCGAGGAGGCCTGGCGGGACGCCTTCGAGTCCGTCTTCCTCGGCGCCCTGCGCCTCGCCCGCGCCACCGCCGCCGCGCTCCCCGACGGCGGGGTGATCGCCTTCGTGCTCTCCAGCTCGGTCCGCCAGCCGATCCCCGGCCTGGGCATCTCCAACGGTCTGCGCCCGGGTCTCGCCATGGCCGCCAAGGCCCTCGCCGACGAGCTCGGCCCCCGCGGCATCCGGGTGCTCGGCCTGCTCCCGGCCCGGATCGACACCGACCGGGTCCGCGAGCTCGACGGCCTCGCCGCCGACCCCGACGCGGCCCGCGCCCAGGCCACCGCCTCGATCCCGCTGGGCCGCTACGGCACCCCCGAGGAGTTCGGCAAGGTCGCCGCGTTCCTGCTCTCCCCCGCCGCCTCCTACCTGACCGGCATCATGGTCCCCGTCGACGGCGGCGCCCTCCGCGGCCTCTGAGCCCGACCCGCCTACTCCACCCGCGCCTGCCCGCGCCCCCGCCGACCGCGCCGCCCCCGCCCGGGCCGCGGCTCGGCGTGGGCCGCCTGGAGGACCCGGATCCGCAGGTCGGCCGGCAGCTCCGCCAGCCGCAGGCTCCCGCACGCGTCCGTCCGGGGCCCGTCCTCGAAGTGCTCCACCAGCGCGGCCGGATCCCCGCCCGGCCGCAGCCGCACCGCCCCGCGCAGCCTCGGGTGCCCCGGCGCCCGCACCAGCCGCACCCCGGCCCGTTCGACGTCCGGCAGCACCGCCGTCCCGTTCTCCAGCGCCTCCTCCAACGCCCGCGCACCGACCCGCAGCCGCAGCCCGCTCACCCCCGGCGTCGGCACCGCGATGCTCGACAGCCCGCTGCGCCGCAGCTGCGCCACCAGCCACCACGCCATCCCCGCCACCAGGGCGGTCAGTCCGCCGATCACCGTCGGCCACCACCACGAGGACGCCACCCACCGCCCCCGGGAACGCGCGCTCACCACCGGCTGGTCGGGTGAGGTGAGCGGCCACCACTGCGGCGGGTGGACGCCCAGCCGCCGGTACAGGTCGAGCCCGCCCGCCAGCACCAGCACCCCGGCCGCCAGCAGCACCGCCCCCACCACCCCCAGCACCACCCGGTTGACGACCGTCCTCCTCACCCGGCCGCCCCCTCGCCGCCAGCCGCCCCGGCCCCCGTCCCGGAACCGGTGGTCCCCGCCCCCTGGTCCTCCCCCACCACGCCCCCGGCCCCCCGCCCCGTCCGCACGTCCAGCCGCAGCGGCCGCCCCAGCCCCACCCGCTCCAGCTCGTCCCGCAACTGCCGCTGCACCAGCGCCGGGTCCGCCAGCCCCTCCAGCGAGATCCGGACCCGCCGCCGCCCGACCCGGATCCGCAGGCGGTCGATCCCGTCCAGGCCCGCCGCCCGGTCCGCCAGCAGGTGTCCGACCCCGGCCCGGTCGACGGCCGCGGTCGTCCCCCCGTAGGGCCGCAGCACGAGCCACCGCCGCAGCCCGGGCGCGACGGCGAGCCACAGCAGCCACCCGCCGAGCGCGGTCGCCGCTCCGGCCCCCACCAGCACCGCCAGGTCGTCGAGGTGGCGGGTCGCCAGCTCGTCCGCGATCTGCGCCCGCCACCGCCGCGCCGGCTGCCCCACCCGTACGGCGACCACGTCGTACAGCAGCGCCCCCGCCACCACCAGCACCGCCGTCGCCACCAGGGCCGCCGCGGCCGTACGGGGCGCCCGCAGCCGCCTGACCTTCTCCGGCCGGGCCCCCGGCGCCGCCGCCGTTCCGGGCACCTCCTCGGTCACGAGGCGCCCCCCGTCACCAACTTCTCGACCACGACGACGACTTCCGACACCCTCGTCCCGGTCAGCCCCACCACCCGCTCCGCGATCCGCGTCCGAACGGCCCCGGCCAGCGCCGCGATGTCCGAGGGGAACGGCAGCTCGACCGCCACCCGGACCGTCACCGTGCTCCCCGGTACGGTCACCGAGACGTGCGGCGGCGCCCCCTTCGCCCGCCCGGCGGGCCAGGCCTCGGTCAGCACCTCCCGGACGGCCCGGGCCGCGATCCGCGCGTACACCCGGTCGGCGACCCGGAGCCGCCCCCGGCGCCCCGGCACGGAACCGGAACCGGAAGCCGGGCCGGGGCCCGGCACGGAACCCGACCCGGAGAGCGCGGCCGGAGCCGACGCGGGGCCCGCCATCAGCGGCGCCGGTCGCGGCCGCGGAGCAGGTCCCCGAGTTCGCCCAGCTCGATGTCGCCCTCCAGTAGGCGCCCGAGCACGAATCCGACCAGCCCGAGCGCGGCCACCAGCAGGAAGGCCGCGAACCCGCCGAAGTACCCGGCGAAGCCGAGGGCCATGCCCACCACCAGGCCGACGATGGCCAGGTTCATCCGCTACTCCCTCGTGTCCCGCTGCCTCGTCGGGTCCGCCGTCGGCCCGCCGCCGAACGCGCTACTTGAGCTTCGGCCGCTGCCCGGAGGGCGCCACCGGCTCCTCTTCCTCCTCGAACTCCGGTTCGTCCGGGAGGTGGACGTCGTTGACCGCGATGTTGACCTCGACGACCTCCAGGCCGGTCATCCGTTCCACCGCGTTGATGATGTTCTCCCGCACCTGGCGGGCGAGTTCGGGAATGACCACGCCGTACTCGACCACCAGGGCGATGTCGATCGCGGTCTGCTTCTCGCCGACCTCCGCCTTGATGCCCCGCCCGACGCTGGGCTTGCCGCCGGGCACCCGGTCCCGCATCGCGCCGAAGGTGCGGGCGAGCCCGGAGCCGAGCGCGTGGATCCCGGCGACCTCGCGGGCCGCCATCCCGGCGATCTTCTCCACCACGCCGACGGCCAGCGCGGTGCGGCCACGCTCCCCCACCGGCTTGGCACCGCCGCCGGCCCCCGGCGGACCGGGGTTCGGGGCGCTGCCGCTGCCGGTGTGCTTGGGCATGGTCGCGGGCGTCGGAGTGTCAGGCATGGGCGCTTCTCCCGTCGTACGGCACCAGCTATATCGCAAACCTCCCCAACTCTGGCATTTCGCCACGATCCCCGCCCGGCGAGCACCGGCGGCCCTCCCCCAGCACGGGAAAGGGCCCGGCCCGGGGGAATCTCCCCGGGCCGGGCCCCGCGTCATCACCGTGCGGTCAGTCGCCGATCCCGGCGAGCTCCCGCAGCCGACGGGCCTGCGCCGCCCGTTCGGCCGAACGCTGCTCGTCGAAGGAGCGCCCGGCGGCGCCCTGCAGCAGCGCCTTGGTCTCGATCACCGCGCCGCGCGGAGCGGCCAGCAGCGCCGCCGCGAGGTCCCGGGCGGCGGCGTCCAGCTCCTCGCCCGGCACCACCAGGTTGGCCAGTCCGATCGCGGCGGCCTCCTCGGCCCCCACCCAGCGGCCGGTCGCGCAGATCTCCAGCGCCCGCGCGTAGCCGACGAGTTCGGTGAGCGGCTTGGTGCCGGCCAGGTCCGGGACGAGGCCCAGCGAGGTCTCCTTCATCGCGAACTGGACATCCTCGGCGACCACCCGCAGGTCGCAGCCGAGGGCCAGCTGGAAGCCCGCGCCGACGGCGTGGCCCTGGACCGCCGCGATGGAGACCAGGTCCGGGCGGCGCCACCAGGTGAAGGCCTCCTGGTACGAGGCGATGGCGGCGTCCAGCTCCTGGTCGGTGGAGGCGGCGAGCTGGAGGAAGGTGGGCTCGCCCGGGATGCCCTCGGGGGTGAACATGGCCCGGTCCAGCCCGGCGGAGAAGGAGACCCCCTCCGCGCGCAGCAGCACCACCCGGACGCTGCCGGGAAGGTCGCTCCCGGCGGCGGCGAGGACGCGCCAGAGCGCCGGCGACTGGGCGTTGCGCCGCTTGGGTCGGCACAGGGTTACGACGGCGAGTTCACCGTGGATCTCCAGGCGGACGCCGTCCCGCTCCCAGCTCGGGGCCTGCGGGTCGGTGGCGGGAGCGGTCATGCGGGGAACCTCCGGTGGCGAGGGACGTGGCTACCGGAGAGTAACAAACCTCGACGCGCAAGGGCAGGGGCCCCGACCGGGAAGGATCGACGGGGCCCGGGCACTCGGCGGGGGAACGAAGACGACGGTCCCGGGAGAAATGAACGGACTTCGGAAAACGGGGGACGGACGACACCCCGGACATGACGATCGGCGGCCGGTCCACACGACCCGAGGGCGGACGCCCGGCTGAATGGTCAACCGTCGTCTCCTCGGTCGGCGTCCTGCCGCCGCGTCATCCAGCCAATGGCTGACGAACCGTCAGGAACTGGCCCCGGCAGTCGCTTTGTTCTTGCCCCGCGTGGCACCGCCGCGGCCCCGGAGAATGACTCCGGATTCGCTCAGCATCCGGTGCACGAAGCCGTACGAACGACCGGTCTCCTCCGCGAGAGCGCGAATGCTCGCCCCGGAGTCGTACTTCTTCTTGAGATCGGCCGCGAGCTTCTCACGCGCGGCACCGGTCACCCGGCTGCCCTTTTTCAGAGTCTCGGCCACCCGTGCCTCCTCGTAGCGTTGCTCGGTCAGATTCCCATGATCACCCATCCACCGCGTCCTGGCCACCCATTCGACAAGGTCGATGTCGGAATTGCGTGGTCCACCGGTGGTGATCCGAGCGCAGCAGGGCGCTCACACAGAGTGCGCGCCCCCGGACTGATGCCGCTGTTTGCCGAAAAAGAGCTGATCAGCAGCGTCGGCCCGACCACGATCGAGTGGCGGGCCGACGGAAAGTCCTTAAACGGAATCCAGGTCTACTTCATTCCCGGACACGCCGAAAGGACTAGATATTCTCATCCAAAAAGCGGATCTCGCGTCTACTTCCGGTCAGGCCAGCGAGACCAGATCGGCGTAGCCCGGGTTCCACAGGTCCTCCACGCCGTCCGGCAGCAGGATGATCCGCTCCGGGTCGAGCGCCTCGACCGCGCCCTCGTCGTGGGTGACCAGCACGACGGCGCCGGAGAACTCGCGCAGCGCGCCCAGGATCTCCTCGCGGCTGGCCGGGTCGAGGTTGTTGGTGGGCTCGTCGAGCAGCAGCACGTTGGCGGAGGAGACCACCAGGGTGGCCAGCGCCAGACGGGTCTTCTCACCACCGGAGAGCACCCCGGCCGGCTTGTCCACGTCGTCCCCGGAGAACAGGAAGGAGCCGAGGATCTTGCGGATCTGCACCAGGTCGGTGTCCGGCGCGGCCGAGCGCATGTTCTCCAGGACGCTGCGGTCCGGGTCGAGCGTCTCGTGCTCCTGGGCGTAGTAGCCGATCTTCAGGCCGTGGCCCGGGATCACCTCGCCGGTGTCCGGCGCCTCCACTCCGGCCAGCATCCGCAGCAGGGTGGTCTTGCCGGCGCCGTTGAAGCCCAGCACGACGACCCGGGAGCCCCGGTCGATCGCCAGGTCGACGTCGGTGAAGATCTCCAGCGAGCCGTAGGACTTGGACAGGCCGCTGGCGGTCAGCGGGGTCTTGCCGCAGGGGGCCGGGTCGGGGAAGCGCAGCTTGGCGACCTTGTCGTTCACCCGGACCTGCTCCAGGCCGGAGAGCAGCTTGTCGGCGCGGCGGGCCATGTTCTGCGCGGCCACCGTCTTGGTCGCCTTGGCGCGCATCTTGTCGGCCTGCGCGTTCAGGGTCGCGGCCTTCTTCTCGGCGTTGGCGCGCTCGCGCTTGCGGCGCTTCTCGTCGTCCTCGCGCTGCTGCTGGTACTGCTTCCAGCCCATGTTGTAGACGTCGATGGCGGAGCGGTTGGCGTCCAGGTAGAAGACCTTGTTGACGACCGTCTCGACCAGGTCGACGTCGTGCGAGATGACGATGAAGCCGCCCTTGTACGTCTTCAGGAAGTCCCGCAGCCAGACGATCGAGTCCGCGTCCAGGTGGTTGGTGGGCTCGTCGAGCAGCAGCACGTCGGAGTCCGAGAAGAGGATCCGGGCGAGCTCGACGCGGCGGCGCTGACCACCGGAGAGGGTGTGCAGCGGCTGGGCGAGGATGCGGTCCGGCAGGCCCAGCGCGGCGGCGATGGTGGCGGCCTCGGCCTCGGCGGCGTACCCGCCCTTGGTGAGGAACTCGGTCTCCAGCCGGGCGTACTTCTTCATCGCGTTGTCCCGGGTGGCGCCCTGGCCGTTGGCCATCCGGTCCTCGTTCTCGCGCATCTTCTTCAGCACGGTGTCGAGGCCGCGGGCGGACAGGATGCGGTCCTTGGCGAGGACGTCCAGGTCGCCGGTGCGCGGGTCCTGCGGGAGGTAGCCGACCTCGCCCGAACGGGTGACGGTTCCGGCGGCCGGCAGGCCCTCGCCGGCCAGCACCTTGGTGAGCGTCGTCTTGCCGGCGCCGTTGCGGCCGACCAGGCCGATCCGGTCACCGGCGGCGACCTTGAAGCTCGCGGACTCGATCAGGATCCGGGCACCGGCACGCAGTTCGAGGGCGTTGGCGGAAATCATGGCTGGGGACTACTCCTGGGACGTGGGCGGGCGGCCGGGTGCGGCGGACCCGGGGCCGGGTTGGCATGAGGGGGGCTTCATCGGCGGTCGGCGCGGCCCTCGCGGCGCCGCCGCCCGCTATTGCCCGGAGAAGATAGCCATGACGGCAAGTCTACCGGGCCCCGTACCGCCCCCGGGGAAGTACCGCCCAGGGGTATCCACCGGCCCGCCGGCCCACCGACCGGAGGCCGTCCCGGCTACTGGGGCTGCCCGGCCGGCTGGTCCCCCGCGGGGGCTCCGGCGGCCGCCGGGGCGTCCGGGGCCGGGTTCCCGGCCGGGTCCTGGCCGGCGGCCGGGTCCGCCGCGCAGCCGCCCTGCGGCCGGACCGCCGCGAACGGCGCCCCCACACTGCCGCAGGCCGTCTCGGGCGCGGCCGCCTTGGTGTCGAACACCCGGGGCGGGACGACCGGGCCGTCGGTGATCTCCACCCGGCTGCGGTCCAGCACCTTGACCGTGGCCGTCGGGCCGGTGCTCGTCGACCAGCCGTTGCTGTCCAGCCGGTAGCCGGTGATGCCGCCGGAGACGGCCTGCCCGCCGCCGTTGGTGCAGGTGCGCGGGATCAGCACGGCGTAGTCGGTGTGGACGGCGCGCAGCGGGTCGTAGACGCAGCCGCCGGAGGGCTTGTCGTTGTAGCGCAGGTCGCCGTCGGCGTCGCGCAGGCCCATGGTGAGGTTCGGGGTGACCAGGGCCAGCCAGGGCGAGCCGTCCCGCTGGACGGTGTGCAGCGCGGCCGCGGCCCGCTGCTTGGCGAGCGCCTTGCGCTGGGCGTCGGTCCGCTTGTCGGCGCCGGGCTCGCCGTCGCCGTGCAGCCAGTCGGCCAGGCCGGGCACCACCCGGTGCCAGCGCACCTCGTGGTCGCCGGGGCGCACCGAGGTGACCATGCCGTCGTCCCAGACCACGATCGCGTTGTCGCCGGCCATCGCCAGGTAGAGCGCCTCGACGCCCTCGCGGCGGTAGGACCAGGCCTGCTCGCCGGTCTGCTGGTGGAAGGCCTCCAGGCCCGGGCCCACCCGCAGGTCGAGGTCGGCCGAGCCGAGCGACTCGGAGTTCACCGGCGTCGCCCCCGCGTCGCCCGGTCCCGCGACCCGGTCGCCGAACGGCACCGGCTTGTTCGCGTGCGCCGCCGCCCCGGCCGCAAGGACCAGCACCACCGCCGAGGCAGGCAGGATCGAGCGGGGGGTCAGTACACGCAGAGGCTTCCAGGACACGGCCGGAGCGTACCTTTCACCGGGTACGCGAGTCAGCCCGGTTCCGCCGCCGCCGGGCCCCGCCGGGCGTCCGCCGGGCCCCGCGCGCCCTCCCCGCGCGCCCGCCCGCCCACCTGCGCCGTCGGGGCCGTGGCCGCTCCGCCGGGTCCGCCGGAGCGGGCCGGACGGGCCCGGCCGGACCGTTACAGATCTGATACCTGAGCACCGGCCGCCGGCCGTTGCGGCAGACGGCGTTCGAATGGCGCCCACTTTAGGGTGACATTCGGCTTTTTCGTCCCCCTTCGGGCCTACTGTCGGCCAGCGGGGCGTCACGGTCCGTCCACGCCGAGACCGTGCGCCCCGCCCACGCGACGTCCGGAGGAGAGCACCATGCGAATCGGCCGCCTGACGCTGGCCGCCGCCACCCTGCTGCTGATGGCCACGGCCAGCGTCCCGGCGGGGACGCCGTTCAGCCAGACCGAACGGCACACCCTCTCCTCGGACGCCGTCGAGCCGCGCGGCGCGGCCCCCCGCCCTCCGGTCCAGCGGCCGAACCACGAGCCGCCGTTCGGCGCCTTCGTCGGCTCCTGGGACAACCACATCCCGCAGATCCGCCAGTACGCGCAGTGGCTCGGCGACGCGAACATGCAGGTCGGCCACACCTATCTGGCGGGCAACGACTGGAGCGACATCGAGGGCGAGGCGATGGTGCTCGGCCTCTGGTCGCAGTGGCGGCAGGCCGACCCGTCCCGGCTGCTGGTGCTCGGCGTGCCGATGCTGGTGCCCAACGAGGCGAACGTGCCGGACGGCGAGGTCGCCAGACTGCTCGCCCAGGGGGAGCGCGGGGACTTCGACGCGCACTTCCTCAAGCTCGCGCGCCGGCTGGTCGCGCTGGGCGGCGCGGACACCGTGCTCACGCTCGGCTGGGAGATGAACGGCACCACCTACACCCATCGCTGCAAGCCCGACCCGTCCGCGTGGAAGGCGTACTGGCGGCGGATCGTCGGGGTGATGCGCTCGGTGCCCGGCCAGCGCTTCCGCTTCGACTTCGCCCCCAGCCGGGGCCTGGACGCCGTCCCGTGGACCAAGTGCTACCCCGGCGACGACGTGGTCGACATCATCGGCATGGACAGCTACGACCAGCCCGCCGGCGGCACCTTCGACGACTACGTGCGCGAGCCGTACGGCCTCCAGGACCAGGTGGAGTTCGCCGCCAAGCGCGGCAAGCCGGTCTCCTACCCGGAGTGGGGGCTGTTCCGCAACGGCGACAACCCCGAGTACGTGCGCCGGATGGTCGACTGGATCCGCACCCACGACACCGCCTACCAGACCGTCACCGACTACTGTCCGCACGGCTTCTTCGAGTGCGACCGCAATCCCCGCTCGGCGACGACGTTCAAGCAGCTGATGTCCGGTTCGAAGGGGGCCCCGGTGCCGGAAGGGGTGCCGGCGCCGCCCACCGCCCCGGCACCGGCTCCGGAGGACCCGCCGGACGCGCCCGCCGTACCCGCCGCCCCCGCCGTACCCGGGGGTGGCGCCACCCCGAGCCGGGCGGCCAGCCCGTCGACCCGTCCGACGGCCCCCAAGCCGACGCACAAACCGACGGGCGGCGCGCGGCACGCCCGGCACTGAGCGGTCAGCTGCGGCGGCGGGCCAGCAGCGCCTCCTTGAGGCGGGGGAAGCGGGTGCGCAGCTGGTGCGCCGCCGCCTGCCGGGCGCGCACCGCCCCGGCCCGGACGGCGGCCGCCGGTGCCGCCCCCGCCGGGCCGAGCAGCAGCCGCTGGTTGGCCAGCTGGTCCGGCCGCCAGCGCTGCTTGTACGGCTCCTGGCCGCGCAGCAGGCCGAGCAGCGGGACGCCGGCGCCGACCGTCTCGTCCAGCGCCGCGCTGAACAGCAGTCCGGCGATGTCCAGCCGCTCGCGCAGCACCGGGTGCGCCCCGTACATGTACAGCCCGCCGAAGGACGGGCAGAGCAGCAGCAGGTTGACCGCGACCAGCTGGCCGTCCAGGTGGAACTGGTGGACGGCGGCCCGGCCGGCGGCGACCAGTCCGGTGCTGGACTCGGCCAGGTGCCGGGCGAACCGCTCGGTGCGGTGCTCGGGCGTGACGCCGCGCGCCTGCCACTGCAGGAAGTGCAGCCGCAGCATCGCGTCCAGCGCCTGCGGCACCTCCGCCACCGGGGTCGAGCGGACCTCCACCCCGGCCTCGGCGATCTTGCGGAGCTTCACCCGGCTGCGCTGGGCGGTCTTGCCGGGCACCCGCTTGAGCAGCCGGTCCATCGGGACGGCCGGCAGGTACTGGCAGAGCGAGTCCTGGTAGCGGCGGCGGCTGCCGCGCCAGTGCCCGTACACCCGGTGCACCGCCGCCTCGGGGTGCACCTCGCGCAGCTCCAGCCAGTGCCAGGGGCGGGTGAGCGGGAGCGCGGCGGCGAACTCGGCGGCGGCCCGGTCGGCGCACTCGTCGTCGAGCAGGACGTCGGTGTAGTCGACCAGCCCGCCGCCGAGGCCGGTCAGGCCGCCGAGCGGCCCGCCGCGGCGCACGAAGGCGCCCGCGCCGACCAGCCGGCCGTCCCGGCGGACCAGCACCACGAGCAGGCCGCCGGGACGGCCGTAGTGGCGCCACCAGGAGCGCTGCCAGTCCGCGGCCTGGAAGAAGGTGGCGGTCCGGCAGCGGGCGGCCAGGTCGTCCCACTCCTCGGCGAGGGCGTCCAGGGCGTCGTCCTCGCAGCGCAGCTCGGTGGTCCAGGCCGGCGCCGTCGCCTGGGCGGGCAGGCCGCCTCTGCGGGTCTCGGTGCTCATCGACCGCCCCCGACCGGGGCGTGCTCAGCGGTGGCCGGGGCCGGCGCCTCGGCCGGGGGCTGCTCCGCCGCCGGGGGCTCGGCGGCGGCCTGCGTGTCGGCCTTCGCGGCGGGCTTCCCGGCGGGCTTCTTCTCGGCCTTCTCCGGGGCCTTCACCGGGGCCTTCACCGGCGCCTTCACGCTCTTGGTCCCGGCCTTGGGCTCGGCCTCGGTCTTGGGCTCGACCTTGGGGCCCGCGGCGGGCTTGGGCTCGGTCCCGGCCCCGGCCGGCTCCTCGCGGCGCGGGCGCGGGGTCGCCGGGACGGCCACCGGCGCGGACGCGGTGGGGGCCTGCGGCACCCGCGAGGCCTGCGGCACCTGCGGCTCCTGCGGCGTCGCGGGGCTCCCGACGGCCTCCGGCGCCGCCGGGGCACCCCGGCGGCGGGTCATCATCACCAGCGCGCCCAGCAGCAGCCCGGTCGCGCCGCCGACCGCGACGTCCAGCTTCCCGGACGGCGTGGTCGGCCTGTCCGGCGCGGCGGCCGGGGAGAGCGTCACCAGCCGGACGTTGGTGTCCTTGCTGCTGGTGTTGGCGAAGGCGACCAGCGAGCGGGCCACCGCGTCGGCCGTCCGGGCGGCCTCCTGGGGGCGCTCCCCGGTCCCGGTGATCTCGATCATCGGGGCGTCCGGGGAGGTCGTCCCGTGCACCAGGGACTCCAGCTCGGACCGGGTGTGGCCGGTCTCGGCGGCCGCCACCCCGAGCACCTGCGGCTGCCCGGCCAGCCGGCCGTACGCCTGGGCGAAGTTGGTCGCGATCGCGGCCTCCCCGGGGTTCTGCGCGACCACGAGGACGTAGGCGTTCGCGGCGTACGACGGGGACGCGGCGACGGCGTACCCGGCGCCGACCGCGGCGCCCAGCGGAACCGCGAGCACCACCGGCCACCAGCGGCGGACCAGGCGGCGGGCGCTTCGGCGCGGTGTGGTCATGGGTGTTGCTCCTTGGGTCTGGTACGGCGGTTCCGGCGGTGGCGGGCGGTCAGACGCGGGCCAGCCGGTCGTAGAGGGCGCCCAGGTCGGCGGCGACCCGGACGATGTCGTAGTGGCCGACGGCCGGGGGGTGCGGCAGCGGGTCGGCGGTGTGCCCGCTGAGCGGCCGCAGGTCGCGCAGCGCGGCGGCGTAGGCGGCGGGCTCGGAGGGGACGCGGCGGGCCTGCGGGGCGGCCCTGGGCGGCAGTTCGTCGAGCGCCGGGCAGGCGCTGTAGCGCACCGGCAGCCCGGCCGCGAGGCCCTCCAGGACGCCGAGGCCGAAGGTCTCCGCGGTGGAGGGGGCGGCCAGCACGTCCAGGGCGGCCAGCAGTTCGGGGACGTCGTCGCGCTCCCCGGTGAGCACCAGCCGGTCCCGCACGCCGAGTTCCTCGGCCCGGCGCTCCAGCGCGGCGCGCTCCGGACCCTCGCCGACCAGCACCAGCCGGGTGGCCGGGTCGAGCTCGGCGAGCGCCTCGACCAGCACCTCGAAGCGCTTGCCGGGCACCAGCCGGCCCACCCCGCCGACCACCCAGCCCCCGTACGGCAGCCCGAGCTCGGCCCGCAACCGGCGGCGGACGGCGGCCCGTTCGGCGGGCGGAAGGCGGTAGCGGGAGGTGTCGATGCCGTTCGGGATCAGCTCGATCCGGGTCGGCGGGACGCCCCAGGAACGCAGCGTCTGGGCGACCTGGCGGGAGACCGCGACGGTGGTGCTGCCGAGCCGTTCGGCCGCCAGGTAGAGACCCTTGACGCCCCGGGTGACCGGGCGGCCCTCGATCACCCCGGCGTGCAGCGAGTGCTCGGTGGAGACCACCGCGCGCACCCCGGCCAGCCGGGCGGCCGTCCGGCCGTACAGCTGGGCCCGGTACAGGTGGGTGTGCACCAGGTCGTAGCGGCCGGCCCGGACCAGCCGGACCAGCCGGGGCAGCGCGCCGAGGTCCCGGTTGCCGCGCATGCCGAGGTGGTGGACGGTGACGCCGTCGGCGCGCAGCGCCTCGGCGACCGTGCCGGGGTTGGTCAGGGCGAGCACCTCGCACTGCTGGTGCGCCGGCAGGTGCCGCAGCAGCAGGTGCAGTTGGCGCTCGGCGCCGCCGGCGGCCAGGCCGGTGACGATGTGCAGCACCCTCATGGCCGGGGCTCCCGGCGGGCGTGGCGCAGCCCGGTGACGGCGTCCCGCAACCGGTGCCGGCCCTGCTTGGCGCGCAGCCGCCAGGCGCCGTCGCGGTCGCCGACGTAGCAGCGGGGCAGGGCGAAGCGGCCGGTGAGCGGGGAGTGCGCGATGGCGCAGGCGTGGTCGTACCCGGCGTCGCGCACGGCCAGGGCGGCGGGCAGGTCGACGGCGCCGTACGGGTAGCAGAAGCCGGTGACCGGGCCGCCGACGGCCTCCTCCAGCAGCCGCCGGCTCTCCCGGGCCTGGACGGCGAGGGCCTCGGGCGGCAGGCCGGGCAGCGCCCGGTGGCCGAGGCCGTGCGAGCCGATCTCCCAGCCGGCGCCGGCGAGCCCGGTGACCTCCTGGACGGTGAGCAGCCGCTTGCGCGGGCCCTCGGTGTCCCAGCCGTTGTCCCGGCCGAGCAGGTCGGCGACCACGTACGCGGTGGCGGTGAAGCCGTACGCCTGGAGGGTCGGCACCGCGTACCGGGCGATGTCGGCGTAGCCGTCGTCGAAGGTCAGGCCGACCAGTCTGTCGTCCCGGCCGAGGGCGTGGGCCCGCATCAGCTCGCGGACGGAGACGCCGCGCCGGCCGCTCCGGTACAGCCAGCCGATCTGTTCGGCGAACCGCTCGGGGCTGACGGTGAGCCGGTAGGGGTCCTCCTGCTCGACCGCCACCGAGTGGTACATCAGGATCCACGGCGAGGCGGAGCCGGGGACCGGCGGTGCGCCGAGCGGGTGGCGGCTCCTGGGCGGTCGTGCCCGGTCCGGCGGTGCGCTCTGGAGGCCCGCCCGGGCCGAACGGACGGTTCCCCGTTCATTGTCCATCGGGACGCTTCCCTTCTTCGGCGGCGGTTGGCGGGTTCCGGACGGGCCCCAGGGCCCGGGCGAGGGCGAGGACCGGGCCGCGCACCTCGCGGGCGCCGAGCCCGGTGCCGAGGGCCGCGAAGGCCAGCGCCACGGTGAGGCCCCCGAGGAGGGTCGACAGCAGGGGGTCGGCGGCCAGCCCGGCGGCGGCGGTGCCGAGCACGGTGGCCCCGGCGGCGGCGGCCACCAGCCGGCCGTGGCCGCCGAGCACCCGGTGCAGCCGCAGCGGGATGCCGCGCAGCACCAGGCCGTGCAGCAGCAGTGCGGCGGCGGCGGTGATCCCGGCCGCGTTGCCGGCGGCCAGCCCCAGGGCGCCGAAGCGGGGCGTGGCGAGCAGGCCGGTGGCGACGGTGACGCCGAGGCCGAGCACCATCGCGGCGGCCGGGTACCAGTCCAGCAGTCGGCGGCCGTCCTCGGCGCCCGGGTCGTCGGCCCGGCGGACCACCGGGCGCAGCGAGAAGTACGGACGGACCATCACGCCGATCAGCGCCTGGGCGGGCAGGCCGAAGCTGTACACCCGGATGACGTCGGCGGTGGCGGCGGTGTCGTGCGGGCCGAAGGCGCCGCGCTCGAACAGCAGCGAGACCACCGAGGGGGCGCAGGCCATCAGGAAGGCGGTGCCGAACAGGACGACGGCCGCCGCCTGGCCGAGGTCCTTCTCCACCCGGTCGCGGGCGGCGGTGAGGTCCCCGGCGGCCAGCGCCCGGGCGACCAGCGGGAAGGTGACGGTGCAGATCAGCAGGCCCGCCGTCATGGCGAGCTGGGAGACCTTGGCGGCGTAGTTGAGGTGCGAGATGGTGCCGGGCGGCAGGGCCGAGCCGAGGTAGCGCTCGACGAAGACCTGGGACTGCCGGGTGAGCGTGAAGGCGGCCACCGGCAGCAGGGCGAGCGGCATCAGCACCAGGGCCCGGCGCGAACGGCGGCCCCGGCCGGTGCCGGGCGGGCCCTGGCGCAGCCGGCGCAGGAACGGGCCGACCAGCAGACCGGCCATCAGCAGGCTGCCGCCCGCGACGCCGAGGGCGGCGGAGCGCACGCCGAGGTAGGAGTGGAGGCAGAGCAGGACGGCGAGGATGCCGAGGTTGTAGGCGACGTAGATGCCGGCCGGGGCGGTGAAGCGGTGGTGGGCGCGCAGCGCGGCGGCCAGGTAGCCGGCCACCCCGAAGGGCAGCACGGTGACCGCGGTGATCCGGGTGCAGGTGACGGCCAGGCCGGGGTCGGTGAGGCCGGGGGCGAGCAGGTCGACCAGTTCCGGGGCGCCCAGGGCGACGGCCAGGGCGAGGCCGCTGAGCGCGAGCAGCAGCCAGGGCAGGGTGGCGCGGACCAGTTGGCGGACCGGGTCGGGGGCATCCGGGTCCTCCTCGCGCAGCACCAGGGCGAGGGCGAACGCGGGCACCATGAGGAAGGACATGGCGTCCTCGATCAGCAGCGGCGCGGCGGTCTCCGGGACGGTCCAGGCGACCAGGAAGGCGTCGGTGCCCTGGTTGGCGCCGAAGTAGCGGGCCAGCAGGAGGTCGCGCAGCAGGCCGAGGCCGGATCCGGCGGCGCTGAGCACGGCGGTGATGCCGAAGGCCTTGGCGAGGAAGCCGCGCCGGGGGGCCGGGTGCGGCCCGGCGGACGGGTCCCCGCCGGGGGCGCCGCGGGGGGCGGGGAGGGGGGAGGCGACGGCGGCGGGCCGGTCGGTGGTCACCGGGCCGCTCCGGTGGTCGCCGGACCGGCGGCGGGGTGCCCGGGGTGCTGTGCGGCCGCGCGGGCGGCGAGGCCGAGGACGACGGAGGTCAGCACGGTGGTGGTGCCGCCGATGTCGGAGTACAGGAAGTCGACGAGGACCCAGGTGAGCAGGGCGAGGGCGGCGAGCCCGGGGCCGCGGCGGTGGCGCAGGCAGCCGATCAGCAGGGCGAGGAAGAGCGCGGCGTAGGCGGTGATGCCGATCAGGCCCTGCTCGCTGAGCACCAGGAAGTACATGTTGTGCGGGGAGAGCAGCGGTTCGCGCTGGAAGCCGATGGTGGCGTCGGCGGCGTCGCTGCCGGAGGACAGCCGCAGCGGGGCGTGGCTGTCGCGCAGCTGCTGGAAGGCCTTGGGGCCGGCGCCGTGCACGGGGTGGTCCTGCCAGATCCGTCCGGCGGTGGACCACAGGTCGTACCGGTCGGAGACGGACTGGTCGGGGGCGGCGGAGACGGAGCCGATCGAGCTGAGCCGCTTGGTGACGCCGGAGCCGCCGAGGCCGAGGCCGCCGACCAGGACGACCGCGGCGGCCAGGCCGAGGACGGCGCCGCGCACCAGCAGCCGGGCGTCGACGCGCAGCAGCAGGACGGTGGCGGCGAGGCCGGTGGCGATCCAGCTGCCCCGGCTGAAGGAGACGGCCAGCGGGAAGGCGAGGAAGGCGGCGGCGGCGAACATCGCGCGGCGCAGCCGGGCGTTTCCCCCGGGGCCTCGCTCGCCGAGGGCCAGGGCGAGGGCGGCGAGCAGGCCGAAGCTGACCACGCTGGACATCGCCATGATGTCGAGCGCGCCGAAGGTGCCGACGGCCCGGATCGGCTGGCCGGTGTAGGAGGCGCCGGTGTGGGTGAGGTACTGCTTCGCGCCGACCACGCCCTGGATCAGCGCGGCGAGCACGAAGGAGCCGAGCACCAGGCGCTGGTCGGTGCGGTCGCGCAGGGCGCAGAGGACGGCGGCGGGGACCAGGACGAACACCTGGGCGAGCCGGACGAAGCCGGTGACGCTGGCGGCCGGGTCGGTCGAGCCGAGGGTGGCGACGGCGGCGGCGACCACGATCCCGCCGAACAGCGCGCAGGTGGTGCGGCTGACCGCTGGCAGCCGCCCGCGCAGCAGGTTGAGCGCGGTGAGGGCCACCAGGGCCAGCGAGGCGAGGTCGGCGGCGGTGACGTGGACGGCGGCGGCGACGTCCTTCTCCCCGGTGGGCACGCAGACCAGCAGGACGGTGGCGGCGGCCAGCGGGCTGGTGCGCTCGGTGAGCGCGGGTAGGGCCGCCCGTAAGGCCGGGCGGGGGAAGGCGGGGAGGGTCAGGGCCACGAAGGGGTCAGCTCCCGTCCGGGTGGAGCATCAGGGCCGCGGTGCGGCACAGGATCTTGACGTCCTGCCAGAGGCTCCAGCTCTCGATGTAGCGGTTGTCGAAGCGGGCCCGGTCCTCGATGGAGGTGTCCCCGCGCAGGCCGTTGACCTGGGCCAGGCCGGTGAGGCCGACCGGGACGCGGTGGCGGTCCGCGTACTCGGGGTAGGCCTGGCCGAACCGCATGACGAAGTACGGCCGTTCGGGGCGGGGGCCGACCAGGCTCATGTCGCCGCGCAGGACGTTCCACAGCTGGGGCAGCTCGTCCAGCGAGCTCTTGCGCAGCAGCCGGCCGACGGCGCCCATCCGGTGGTCCTGGGAGATGTTCCAGCGGGTGGCGGACTCGTGCTCGTTGCTCGGGCGCAGGGTGCGGAACTTGAGGACGGTGAAGACCCGGCCGTCCAGGCCGGTGCGCTGCTGGCGGAAGAGCACGCCGGGGCCGGTGTCGAAGCGGACGGCGAGGGCGCAGAGCACCAGGACGGGGGCGAGCAGCAGCAGGCCGACCGCGGCGGCGGTGACGTCCAGGGCGCGCTTGGCGGCCCAGCCGGGGCGGCGCATCGCGGGGCTGCCGAGCCGCAGGCAGGGGAAGCCCCACAGGTGGTCGCCGCCGGTGATCGGGGCGGCTGGCAGCGAGCCGTACTCGCGCAGCGCGGGCACCAGCCAGACCTGGCAGCCGAGCCGGGCGGCGTCGCGCAGGGTGGCGGCGGTCTCGGCCTCGTCGGCGGCGCCGGCGGTGGCGATCACGTGCTGGACGCCGTGCCGGCGCACCTCGCGCTCCAGTGCCTCGCGGCCGCCGAGCACGGGCAGGTCGGTGTCGCCGGGCAGCAGCGGCGGGTCCGCGTCGAGGAAGCCGACCGGGCGCATCCCGTACTCGCCGTGCGCGCGGAGGGCGGCGGCGACCCGGCGGCCGAGCCGGCCTGCGCCGAGCACCAGGACGGGGCTGGGGCGGCTGCGGCGGATCCGCCGGACCAGGTGGTAGAGGACGGCGCGGCCGACGGCCACGATCAGCAGCTGGGCGCCGAGCAGGACGGTGAGCCGGGCCGGGCTGGCCGGGCCGCAGTCGGGCCAGTGGCCGCCGAGGCCGCCGGACAGGGTGACGGCGAAGGCGGTGGCGACCACGGCCCGGGCGGACAGCGCGGGCAGTTCGTCCAGGACGGACAGGGTGAGCCGGGGGCGGTAGAGGCCGCCGGCCAGGTTGAGCAGGAGCAGCAGGGGCAGGACGGCGGGGACGCCGAGCAGCGGGTCGAGCGGGGCGGCCGGGTCGAAGGCGCGGTTGGCGATGCCGCCGGCGGAGCACAGCGCGATGACGTCGGCCTGGACCAGGGCGAGTGACAGGGCCAGCCGGGAGCGGACCGTCCCACGGGACCGGTGCTGCGGCGGGACCGTCCGGAGGTGCGCCGCCCCCGCCGGCCGGTCGAGCAGCCCGGTGCCGGGCCGGCGGGGGCCGGACAGGGGTCCGCTCGATCGCGGCACACTCTCGTGGTCAATGGTCATCAGCGCACGATCTCCCCTGCTGTGTGCCCGGGGTGACGGTGCCCCGGCACCGGTTGGCGCGGGGCGGCCGTCCCGGCCCGGTGGGCGCGGTCCTGACAGCACCTGCTGCCGCTCGCGGCTTCCGGATGTCCGGCGGCGGGGCCGATCGCAAAGGAACTGGTCACGAAGAAGTCGGTCGCGAGGGGCCCAGCCGTGAATTCCCGACATGAAATCCGAACGAAGCAGGCAAAATCCGACAATACAGAACCGGGCGGTACAGGCCGGAAGTTGACTTGCCGATTCATTCCAGCCGCCCATTAATAGGTATTTCGGATTTGACGCCTCGCCTCCCTATCCGGCCGAGGGTGCGAATACGACAACGCCGGAAACGGCGGGCATTCACGGCATGTGAAACGATCAGATCCGCTCTGGGACACGGGCCCGGCGCCGCCCCGCCGCCGGTCCCGCGCCCAGCAGGTGGCGATAGAGGACGTCAACCTGTTCGACCACGGTGCGCACGTCGTGCCGGCCCATCACGTGCTCGCGCAACCGGGCGCCGCGCCGCTCGCATTCGATCGGATCTGACAGCGCGTCCCCCATACGGGTGGCGAGGGCCCGCGCGTCCTCGGGCGGGACCACCGCGTGCGCCAGCTCGGACGGCGGCAGGCACTCCCGGGCGCCGGGCACGTCGGTCAGCAGCACCGGACGGGCGGCCGCCATCGCCTCCAGCGGGGCCAGCGCCATCCCCTCCCAGCGTGAGGGCAGCACCACCAGGTCGGCCGCCGCCAGCCACGGGCGCGGGTCCGGCACGTCCCCGACCAGCCGGATCCGGGCGGGCTCGGCGGTCTGCCGGACCAGCTCCGCGACCCGCTGCTCCTCCGGCCCGCCGCCGACCAGCGCCAGCCGGGCCCGCGGCACCCGGCGCAGCACCTCCGGCCAGGCGGCCAGCAGCACGTCCTGGCCCTTCTGCCGGCACAGCCGCCCGACGCACACCGCGAGCGGGGCCTCCAGGTCCAGGCCGAGCGCGATCCGGGCGGCGCGGCGGTCGGCGGGCGCGTAGTGGCGCACGTCCACGCCGTTGGGCACCACCGCCCAGTCGGCGTGCAGCCCGGCCGCCACGCCGTCGGCCCGCTCCTGGACGCTGACGCACAGCAGCCGGTGCGACCAGCGGGTGGCGAAGCGCTCCCAGCGCAGCGTGGCGGCGGCCAGCGCGCCGTCGACGGCGGCGAAGGACCAGGCGTGCGGCTGGAAGACGGTCGGCACCGTGCCGTGCACCGCGAGCCGCCCGGCCAACCCGGCCTTGGCGCTGTGCAGGTGGACCACGTCGGGCGCGGCCGCCCGGACGATCCGGCGCAGCCGCCAGGCCTCGGCGGGGGTGCCCGGGCCGGGCGGGCGCCGGGCGGGCCAGTCCTGGACCAGCGCGCCCACCGCGGCGGCCTCCGCGGCCAGCCGCCCGCCGCGCGGGCAGGCGACCAGCACCCGGTGGCCGGCCTCCCGCTGGCCCCGGACCAGATCGGCGACGACGCGGGCGACCCCGCCGTCCACCGGTTGGGAAATGTGAAGGATCGTCATATGCACGGCGGCGAGCCTAGGGTGGCCCACCGGTGCCGGGCGGCCCCCGTCACCCGCAGGTGGCGGTTCGGCCACCCGTACGGCTTTCGGCTCGTACGGGAGACCGAACCGCTCGAATCCCCGGGCGATTCGAGCGGTTCGATGGATCTACGCGCGCGAATCGCGCGGTTGGCGAATCCGCGGGGCCGGCGGACCGTGGTGGTCCCGGCGGCCCCACGTGGACCTCGGTGGGCCTCAGCGGACCTCGGCGGCCAGGTTGGCCAGCACCTGGTCGTGGATCCGGTTCAGGCCCTTCGGGGCGAAGGTGCGCTCGAAGAAGCCGCCGATGCCGGTGGCGCCCTGCCAGGTGGCGGTCACGGTGACCTTGGCGCGGCCCTCGCCGACGGCCGAGACGGTCCAGGTGATCACCATGCTGGAGTTGGCGTCCTTCTCGACCAGCTGGTCGGGCTCGGGCGCGGAGACGGTGAAGAGGCAGTCGCGCACCCGCTTCTCGGTGGCCTGGAGCTTCCAGTGCACCTGGGTGCCGGCACCGGTGCCGCCGACCCGCACCTCGTACTCGCTGTACTGCGCGGGCAGCAGCTTCGGGCGGGTCACCTGGTAGTCGGCCAGCGCCTCGTACACCCGCTCGGGCGCGGCGTCGTAGACCCGCTCGGTGGTGGCCTGCACCTGTCCCATGACCTTGCTCTCCTCATGTGGTGGGAACCGCTCTGTCCGGCAAGCCAATCACAGGGTCCAGCCCGCGACGCGGCGGGATAGGGTGGCCGGTGTGCTCGATCTGGTGACTGCTGTGCGCTACGTCGACCCGCTGCGGGCCGGCGGCTCCGTTCCGGGCGTGGTGGAGACCGACGACCTAGGCACGTACGTGGTCAAGTTCACCGGGGCCGCGCAGGGCCGCAAGGCGCTGATCGCCGAGGTCATCGTCGGTGAGCTGGCCCGGCGGCTGGGCCTGCGGGTGCCGGAGCTGCGGCTGGTGGACTTCGACCCGGCCGTCGCCGCGGACGAACCGGACGCCGAGATCCAGGACATGCTCAAGGCCAGCGCCGGGGTCAACCTCGGGATGGACCTGCTGCCCGGCGCGCGGGACTTCCGGCCGGGGATGATCACGGTGGACTCGGCCGAGGCCGGCCGGGTGGTCTGGCTGGACGCCCTGACCGGCAACGTCGACCGCACCGTGCACAACCCCAACCTGGTGGTCTGGCACGGGCGGCTCTGGCTGATCGACAACGGCGCCGCGCTGATCTTCCACCACCGCTGGGCGGGGGCCGAGGCCTCGGTCGGCAAGCGGTACGACCTCAGCGCGCACGCGCTCGGCGGCTCGGCCCCGGACGTCCGGCTGGCTGACGAGGAGCTCGGGCCGCTGGTCACCGTGCCGCTGCTGGAGGAGGTGGCGGCACTCGTCCCGGACGAGTGGCTGGCCGGCGAGCCCGGCTTCGACTCGGTGGACGCCGTCCGGCACGCCTACGTCGCCCACCTCGCCGCCCGGGTGGTGCTCTCCGAGGAGTGGCTGCCGGAGGGCTTCGCCACGCCCGAGCAGCTGCGCGAGGCGGAGCGGCGGCGGGCGGCCCGGACCAGGGCCGGGCGGCCGGCCTGGCTGCGGGACGTACCGGACCTGCACGGCAAGCCGTCGGTGGAGACGGCCTGGGAGCAGTACGCCGACGAGGGCTAGCCGGGTTCGGGCCCGACGCGGCCGGAACGCCGACGGGTGGGAACGCGACCGGGGAGCGGACCCTGTGGGCCCGCTCCCCGGTTCTACTGTTCAGTGCTGTCCGCGGTCAGCGCGTCAGCGCCACCACTGGACCGCCTTCTCGGCGTTGACCAGGCCCGCGCCGTAGAAGCCGTTGTCGTTCGTGGTGCCCTCGCAGGTGGCCTTCCAGGCACCGGCACCGCCCGGGTTGAACTCGCCCTTCGGGCACGGGACGGACTCGGCGTGGCTGGTCAGCATCTCGGTCAGCTCGTCCGGGCTGGCCCACGGGAAGGTGCTGGCGAGCAGCGCGACCACGCCGGCGACGTGCGGGGTGGCCATCGAGGTGCCCTGCATGTAGCCGTACTTGCCACCGGGGATGGTGGACAGGATGCGGCCGTCCTTGTCGGGGGTGTCCGGGAGCTGGAAGCGGCGGTCGCCACCGGGCGCGGTGACGGAGACGACGCCCTTGCCGTAGCTGGAGTAGTACGCCTTGACACCCTCGGAGCCCACCGCGGAGACGGCGACGACGCCGGGCAGCTCGGTCGGCAGCGACAGGCAGTCGTTGGTGACCGGGCGGGAGGCGGGGGTGGTGTCGTCCGGGCTGGCCACGTCGACGGTCTTGTGCGCCAGGTCGAGGTTCTCGTTACCGGCGGCGGCGACGTTGAGGACGCCCTTGCGCTGCGAGAAGGCGACGGCCTTGCGGACGGCGTCCGAGATGGCGGCCTGGTCCTTGTCCGTCTTGCAGTTGAACATCCACGGGTCGACGAAGTAGCTGTTGTTGGTCACCTTGAAGCCGTGCTCGCCGGCCCAGACGAAGCCGCAGACCGCGTTCTCCGGGTAGATGAACCCGCCGTCGTCGACGACCTTGACGGCGGCCAGCTTGACGTTCGGCGCGACACCGACGATGCCCTTGCCGTTCTTGGCGGCGCCGATGGTGCCGGCCACGTGGGTGCCGTGGTCGCTGGTGGTCGGCTGCCAGGCCTTCCAGTCGGTGTTCGTCCTGCCGTCGATGCAGGAGACCGACTGCGAGGCGTCCACGTTGGCGGCCAGGTCCTCGTGGGTGGCGTCGATGCCGGAGTCCAGGACGCCGACGGTGACGTTGCGGCTGCCGAGCGAGATCTTGTGGGCCTTGTCGGCACCGATCTGACGCATGTCCCACTGGTAGGCGTCGTAGGGCTCCTGGCCCGGGGCGGCCGCGGCGGCCGGCTCGGCGGCGACGTCGGCCTTGCCCTGGTCGGAGGCCTGGATGCCCTTGGTGCGGCTGGCACCGACCGAGTCGACGCCCTTGGCCAGGCGCAGCTTCTCGGCGAACTTGGTGTCGTTCGAGCGGGCGACCACGACGCCGACCTGCTCGTACGACTGGACCACCGTGCCGCCGAGGCCGGTGATGGCCTTCTCGACCTTCTGCACCTGACCGTGGTTGGCCTTGGTGTTGACGACGTAGCTCATCACCGGACCGGTCGTCGGGTCGGCCGCGGGGGCCGCGACGGCGGTGCCGGCCGGCAGCGCGAGGGCGCCGGCAGTGGCGAGCACGACGCCCACTGCCGCGTACCGGGTACCGCTGATCCGAGGAACACGCATGAGGGTTGGCCTCCCGAGTCGTCAAGGCGGCAGCTGCGGTGGCAGGTGCGCTTGGGAATGACCGGGACGCTAATGAATATTTGCTTATAAGCGCAAGAGGTAGTCATCTAATCGTCACATCTGAACCAGAAACCGGGATGCGACCGTTCGGGGGTCAACAGGGAAACAGAGGTCAAGAGTGTTAAAAAGTGATGGTTCGCCGACGTGCGGCCACACCCCTCGGAACCTCGGCCACCAGCGCGGATCGCGCCGCTACAACGCGTACAACCGACGCGCGTTGCCGCCCGCGACCAGGCCCGCCACCCGCTCGGCGTCGGCCGCGGAACAGGCGCCGTCGGCCTGCCAGTCCGCCAGCACCGCGCCCAGTCCGTACCGGAACTGACAGGTCCCCACCAGAAAGAGTTCGGGCAGCCCGTAGGCGTCGGTGGAGAACAGCAATTTTCCGAACGGGGCCAGCTCCAGCATCTCGCCCAGCACCGCGGCCACCCGCGGCCCGGTGTAGGAGGCCGTCAGCCCGAGGTCGGTGTACACCGTCGGGAAGGCCTGGGCCAGCCAGGCGGCCTGCCGGTGGTACGGGTAGCCGTGCAGCAGCACCAGCGGGACGCCACTGGGCTCGGCGGCCCGCACGAAGTCCGTCAGCAGCGACGGGTCGGCCCGGTGCAGGGTGACGTCCGGATCGCCGAAGCCGGTGTGGAGTTGGAGCGGCAGGCCGAGCTCGGCGCAGACGTCCACGGCCGTCCAGAGCAGGTGGTGCAGCAGCACCGGATCCGTCAGCCGGCCCCGCCCGGCGCGCAGGTGGGCGCCGGCCGCGGCCACCACGGCCGCGGTGGCGGGGCGTTCGGCGGGGGCCGCCAGCCCGTGCCGGTAGGCGAGCACCGACTTGACCGCGACGGCCCCGGCGGCGGCCGACCCGAGCGCCTGCGCGACGGCCCCCGGCCAGTCCCCGGCGCCGGCCGTCACCGCCGCGGCGACCGACTCCAGCCGGACCACCTCGCGCACCGACGCCCCGGTGGCCCCGGCGAGTTCGGCCAACGGCAGCAGCTCGTGGCCCGCGGCGGTGGTCAGCCCGGTGTCCACCAGGCAGGTGTCCAGCCCGGCCGCCGCCAGCAGCCGCCCGGTGGCCCCGGCCACGCCCAACTCCCGCCGCCGGGCCAGGTAGTCGGCGGCCGGGGCGTGCGCCGGCAGGCCGAGCACGGGCGGGCACCAGCGCCGCACCGCGAGGCCCAGCGCGCTGTCGAAGGGCGAACAGCCGGGCGCGGGCGGGCGGTCGGACTCGGTGAGCAGCCCGGCCAGGGCGTCGTCGGCGAGCTCGGCCGCCACCACGCTGTGGCAGTGGTGGTCGACCAGCGCGGGCCCCTCCGGCCGGGCCACCGCTCAGTACCGCCAGCGGGTGGCCGCGACCAACTCCTCGGGCGTGACGGCCGCGTACTGCTCCCGCTCCGCCCGGCGCACCGCCAGCACCGCCTGGTAGAGCGGCTCGCCGAGGGCCTCGCGCAGCACCGCCGAGCGCTCGTACGCGGCGATCGCCTCGGCCGGGGAGGCCGGCAGCCGGGGCACCGTGCCGGGCTCGGCGGCCGCCGGATCGCCGGTGAACTCCGGTGGCAGCGCGCGGCGTTGCTCCAGCCCGGCGAGGCCGGCCGCGATCACCCCGCCGACCGCCAGGTACGGGTTGGCGCTCGCGTCGAAGCACTTGACCTCGGCGTTGGCGGCGGCGGACCGCTCCCCGGTGGAGCCCGTCACCAGGCGCAGCGCGGCCTCCCGGTTCTCCAGGCCCCAGCACTGGTAGGCGCCCGCCCAGTGCGACGGCACCAGCCGCAGGTACCCGGCCGGGCTGGAGCAGCCCAGCACCAGCAGTTCGGGCAGCGCGTCGAGCACCCCGGCGAGGAAGCCCTCGGCCTCGGCCGTCAGGCCGTGCGGGCCGGGGCCGCCGTGGCCGAGGTTGCGCCCGTCGCGCCAGAGGCTGACGTGCAGGTGCCCGCCGTTGCCGACGCCGCCCGGCTCCACCACCGGGGCGAAGGAGACCCGCAGGCCGTGCCGGGCGGAGACCGCCCGGACGGTGTGCCGGACCAGGACGGAGGTGTCGGCGGCGGCGACCGGGTCCTCGGGGGCGACCGAGACCTCGAACTGGCCCGGGGAGTACTCGGGGTGGATCTGGAGAACGCTCAGGCCCTGCCGGCCGAGGGCGCGCAGGACGTCCCGCAGGTAGTCGGAGAGGTCGGTGACCCGGTGCATCCCGTACGCCGGGCCGTGCGTCGGGTACTGCGGCTCCTCCCCCGGGGCGCCGGCCAGGGCGACCGTCCACTCGACCTCGATGCCCGCCTTGAGGCTCAGGCCGCGCGCGGCCGCCACGGCCCGGGCCCGGCGGGCGAACAGCCGCTGGCAGCCGGGGTGCGGGGCGCCGGCCTGGGTGTACCTGTCCCCCGGGGCCCAGGCCCAGCCGGGCTGGGCGGCCAGCGGGACGATCCGGTCGAGGTCCGGGTAGAGCCTGAGGTCCCCGGTGGGGCCGCCGATGATCGGGCTGGTGGTGATCGCGTCGTCGGCGAGGAAGACGTCGAAGCAGGGCGCGGTGCCGACGCCCCACTGCGCGGCGTGCAGCAGGCCGCCGAGCGGCACGGCCTTGACCCGGGTGATGCCCGCGTTGTCCACCCAGGTGACGGCCACCGCCTCGACGGCCTCGGTGCGCAGCCGGTCGACGGCCTGCGCCGCCCGGGCGGCCCGCTCCTCGCGCGGTGGCAGCGCGACGGCCGCCACCGCGGCGGCGGCGAGCCGTTCGGCGGTGACGGGCGGCTCGGCGGGCCCGGGCGCGGTGGGGTCGACGGCGGCGGTTCCGGTGGTCATGCCGTCATGCTGCCCCGCCAGTCGGGGTCGGGTAACTCCCCTATCGGGTGGTCCTGCGGGCGCCCCCGTTCACCCGTTCACCCGTTCGGGGCGAACCTGGCGGTCAACTCCCCCGCGGTGATCCGCTCCAGGGTGTCCGGGGCCGCGTCGGTCGGGCCCGGGTAGAGCCGGTAGAGCGTCCCGCGCAGCTCGGCCGGAGCGGGCACGTCGGCGTGCACCAGGGCGGCGAACGCCCGCGTGCCGCCGAGGCGTTCGGCGATCAGCCGGGCGGTGTCGTCCGGCGGCCGCTCGGTGCGCCGGTCGCTCTCGTGGCGGGCGCGCAGCCGCTCGGCGAAGGCGCTCACCGGCTCGTCCGCGCCCCGGCGGTAGACGTCGAGCCCGCGGCCGGTCCGGTCGCGGACCAGCACCTCGTCGCTGCCCGCCGCGGCGGTGGCGCAGGCGAGGTCCCACAGGGTGGCCCGGGTGCCGGGCGCGAAGTGGGTCAGGACGTCGGCGGCCAGCGAACCGACCGCGGCGTGGTGCCGGTCGAGGTTGTGGAACCCGGTGCCGGAGCCCACGTTGAGGTCGGTCCAGGTGTAGGCGCGGGACCGGAGGTCGACGATCATCGGCACGCAGATCCTGGCGTCCCCGGCGAGGTCGAGGCGCTGGCGGACGTCCTTCGGGCGGAAGGCCCCCCTGTGCCGCTTGGCGCCCTGGGCGGGGTCGAGGGCCATGAACCCGGCGAAGGCGTCGGTGAGGTCCTCGAAGGGGACGTCGTTGTAACTGAACACCACGACCACGGCGTACCGGGCCCCGGCCCCGCCCAGCGCGGGCAGGTCGAGGTCGACGAACTCGGTGGCGCCGTGCGGCGGCGGGGCGCTGGTGTAGTCGCCGGAGTGGACGGCGGCGCGCGGCCCGGCGACCAGCCGGGTGTAGTCGCACAGACCGGTGAACTGCCAGTCCTCGTCGTAGAAGGCGACCGACAGGTCGAGGTCCACCCGCTGGTGCGGACGCTGCATCCAGTGCACGAACAGCCGCAGCCGCTGCCCCTCCGGGAGGGGTTGCACGCTGCCGCGCGGCACCGCGACCAGGGTCCTGGCGCTGGCGCGCTCGGCGAAGGGCACCACCAGGTCGGCCAGCGCGGCGTCCAGCACGGCCACCTCGTAACGCTCCCGGCCCTGGACCGACTGCCCGGCCCTGCGCAGCAGTTCGGCTTCGATCAGGGCGCAGACGGGCGCGCTGAGCCCGGCCGGGACGGGCGTGCCCCGGTCGGCGCGGGCGTGCGCCGAGGCGACCCGGCCGCGCGGGAAGAACAGCCGCCGCTCGCCGTACTCGCGCGGCGCGCGCAGCCGTCCGTACGCGCCGAGCAGCGGGCCGGGGGCGACGGCGCGCAGGGCGACGGGCAGCGCCTCGGCGAGTTCGGCGGGCAGCGGTTCGCCGGGGAGCCAGGCGGCGTGCACCCGCAGCAGGTGGTGCAGCCGGCGCACCAGTTCGCCCGGACGGCGGGCCAGCAGCTGGACGGCGGCGGGCAGGTCGCCCTGTTCGAGGGCGTGCTCGACCCGGGCGGCGAAGGTCTCCACGGTCAGCCGGCCGTGTCCGCCGGGTGTCTCGCGCACCCGCAGCGGGGCGGGCGCCTCGCGCAGCAGCGGGCCGAGGCCGTGCAGGTCGAGGTCGCTCTGCCGGAGGACCGCGAACGCGGCCGCCGCGTGAGGGAAGCGGGCGTGGTGCTCGTACGGGTGCAGCAGTTCGCCGACCCGCAGCCAGGGCTCGCGGTGGCGGCGCAGGTCCTCGGCGAGGGTGCCGGCCGGGAACGCGTCCAGGACGGCGAGCAGGTCGCGGCGCAGCGGGCGGGGCAGGTTGCGCAGGCGCAGCGTGCTGGCGGTCTCCGGCAGCAGGTCGGGTTCGGCGCCGGACCACGCCCAGATCAGCCGCAGGACGTCGGTGGCGGTGGTGAGGTGGGCGGCGAGCAGCGGTCGGGCGGCCTCCCGGTCGCGGTGCAGCAGGGCGGCCAGCACGGTGGCGCGGGTCTCCCGGACGGGGATCTCGGCGGGCAGCCAGCCGGCCGGGTCGGCGGGGGCGTGGTGGAGCAGCAGGGCGAGGTCCTCGCGGTCCTGCGGGCTCAGCGGGGTCTGCCGGGCGAGCAGCGCGGCCAGTGCGGTGGCGGCGAGGGCGTCCACGTCCTCGGGGTCGGCCAGGCGCAGCGGCTTGAGCTGCTGTCCGGACCGCAGTTCGCGGGCGGCGTTGCGGGCGGCCCTGGTGTCGGTGGACAGCCGGCGCTTGCGCTCCAGCCGGGTGTGGCAGAGCGGGCAGCGGTGGTCGCCGCCGGCCTCGACCAGTTCCAGGTAGCAGTCGCCGCACAGCAGGTGGGCGCAGGGGGCGAGGGCGCCGATGCCGGCCTCCAGGCTGGTCCGCTCGCAGAGCAGGCAGACCTGGCTCGCCTGGCAGAGCAGGTAGCCGCGGATGATCGCGGAGTAGTCGGCGTGGGCGTGCGAGGGCACGCCCTCGGGGAAGCGGCGGAACAGCGGGGTGTGGCTGCGGTCGGCGCCGAGCATCGCGTCGATGCCGCGCAGCAGCCGGGTGCCGGCCGCGGCGAGGTCGAGCGGGCGCAGTCGGCCGAGGGCGGCCCGCAGCGGTGCGGTGAGCACGTAGCCGCGCCGGGCGAGGTCGGCCTCCAGGACGACCAGCCCCTGGGCCGTCCAGGGCTGGGGTTCGCCGGGGACGGCTCCGGGCTCGCCCAGGACCGTTCCGTGGCGGCGCAGCAGGTAGGCGTCCAGACCGGCCCGCGGCGCGGTGGTGCTCGGATTCTTCACAGCTCTTCCCCCGTGGGAACGACGAAGCGGGGGCGGAGAGTGGGCGCACTCGGGTTCATTTTGCAGATGAGTGAGAAGGAAGCACGCCGCGGAGCCGCCCCCGCGTCGATCACCCTAGCGAACGCCCGCCCGCGGCCCCGAACGGTTTTCCGGTCCCGCCCTCTTCCTACTCGCGAGTAGCTTCGCTACAGTGGCCGGGCACGCACCACCGCCGGGCTTCGGGAGCCGCACCGGCGGCAGGCCGCGGTCGCCGCTTCTCCGGCGCCCGCGCGGTGCGCCTTCACCTTCACCGGCCGGTGCCGCGGACCGCGGCGGGCCGGGTTCCTCCTCGTATCAGGGCCGCCTCCTTCACCTTCGAGCGCCTGAGCACCACGGCACACCCGCGATCGGGCCGGAGCGGACCGGCCCCCGGCCCGGTGTGCCGACACCCCGTCATCTCCCCAGCCCTCGCGCGTGGACCCTCCTCCGGCGGCGGCCGCCCCCGGCGTACGGGCGCGGCGGCGTGCCCGCCGGAGCACGCGCGGGCCCTTCATGACTAGGAGTACAGGACAGATGGAGCGTCCCTTCCCCACTGTCGCCGTCGTCGGCCTCGGCACGATGGGTGCCGGCGTCGCGGTGGCCGTCGCCAAGAGCGGCCGCCGGGTGATCGGCATCGAGGCCACCGAGGACTCGGCCGCCCGGGCGCTGGCCCGGATCGAGGAGGCCACCGCGCACGCGGTCGGCCGGGAGCGGCTCACCGCCGAGGAGCGCACCGGGCTGCTGGCCCGGATCTCGGTCGGCCACGAGCTCGCGGCCGCCGCCGGGGCGGACCTGGTGATCGAGGAGGTCCCCGAGCAGCTGGAGCTGAAGCGGGAGGTCTTCGCCGAGCTGGACCGGATCTGCCCGGAGGGCACCGTGCTGGCCACCGGCACCACCGCGCTGTCGGTGACCCGGATCGCCGCCGCGACCGCCCGTCCGGAGCGGGTGCTCGGCCTGCACTTCTTCAACCCGGTGCACGGCATGAAGCTGGTCGAGGTGGTCCGCACCGTGCTGACCTCCGCGCGGACCGCCGAGGACGCCGCCGCCTTCGCCCGCGACCTCGGCAAGGAGCCGGTGGCGGCCGGCGACCGGGCCGGCTTCGTGGTGAACGGCCTGCTGTTCGCCTACCTGAACCAGGCCGCCGCGATGTTCGAGTCCAAGTACGCCTCGCGGGAGGACATCGACGCCGCGATGCGGCTCGGCTGCGGCCTGCCGATGGGCCCGCTGGCGCTGCTCGACCTGATCGGCGTCGACACCGCGCGCACCGTGCTGGAGGCGATGTACGAGCAGTCCCGGGACCGCCTGCACGCACCGGCCCCGATCCTCGGCCAGCTGGTCGCGGCCGGGCTGCTGGGCCGCAAGACCGGCCGCGGCTTCTACACCTACGAGGCGCCGGGCTCGTCCCGCGCCGTGGACGCGGCGACCGGGCCGGCCCTGCCGAAGGTGCCGGGCCGGGAGGTGCGCACCGTCGGCGTCTGCGGCTCCGGGACGATGGCCACCGGCATCGCCGAGGTGTTCGCCAAGGCCGGGCACCCGGTGCTGCTGGCCGCCCGCAGCCAGGAGAAGGCCGAGGCGGCCAAGGCGCAGCTGGCGAGGTCGCTGGAGCGCTCGGTGGCCAAGGGCCGGCTGTCCGCGCAGGCGCGGGACGCCGCGCTGGCGCTGGTCACCCCGGTCGGCCAGTACACCGAGCTGGCCGAGGTGGACCTGGTGGTCGAGGCGGTCGCCGAGGACCTGGCGGTCAAGCGCGAGCTGTTCGCCACCCTGGACAAGATCGTCCGGCCGGGCGCGGTGCTCGCCACCACCACCTCCTCGCTGCCGGTGATCAGCTGCGCGACCGCCACCTCGCGGCCGCAGGACGTGATCGGCATGCACTTCTTCAACCCGGCCCCGGCGATGAAGCTGGTCGAGGTGGTCTCCACGGTGCTGACCGCGCCGGACGTCACCGCGACGGTGCTGGAGCTGACCGCGAAGGTCCGCAAGCACCCGGTGGAGTGCGGCGACCGGGCCGGCTTCATCGTCAACGCGCTGCTCTTCCCCTACCTGAACGACGCGGTGCGGATGCTCCAGGAGCACTACGCGACGGTGGACGACATCGACACCGCGATGAAGCTCGGCTGCGGCTACCCGATGGGCCCGTTCGAGCTGCTGGACGTGGTCGGCCTGGACGTCTCGCTGACGATCGAGCGGGTGCTGCACCAGGAGTTCCGCGAGCCCGGTCTGGCGGCCGCGCCGCTGCTGGAGCACCTGGTCGCGGCGGGCTGCCTGGGCCGCAAGACCGGCCGCGGCTTCCGCGACCACGCGCGCCGGTGACCACCCCGCAGGCCGGGGGCGGCCCGTACGAGCTGCCGTACGAGCCGCCCGCGGCCGGACCGCACGCCGCGCCGCCACCGGGCTCCATGGCCTCCCCGCGCCCCGTCTGGAGCCCCGGGACGGCGACCTCCCGCTGGCCCCGCCCGGCCGTGACCGGACCGGTGGTGCCGGTGCGGCGGGGAAGGGCCGCGGGCGCGCCGTCCGGGCCGTGTAGCGTTCCGGACATGGATCGGGTTCAGTCAACCTCCCCGCAGCACCCCGCCGGGCCGCACGGCGGCGCCGACCGGACCAGCCCCTCGACCGGGGGCACCGGGCCGGAGGGCGGGCCGGGCAGCCGCCGGGCGGCGGCGCAGCGCCAGCAGATGCGCCAGGACCTGGCCACGGCCGCGATGGAGCTGTTCGCCTCGCAGGGCTACGAGGAGACCACGGTCGACCAGATCGCGGCCGCCGCCGGGGTGGCCCGGCGCACCTTCTTCCGGTACTTCCGGTCCAAGGAGGAGGCGATCTTCCCGGACCACGACGACACCCTGGTGCGGGTGGCCGACCTGCTGGCCAGCGCGGAGCCGGAGGAGCACCCGCTGGACGTGGTCTGCCGCGGCATCAAGGAGGTGCTGCGGATGTACGCCTCCACCCCGGGGGTGTCGGTGGCGCGGTACCAGCTGATCCGTCAGGTCCCGGCGCTGCGCGAGCGGGAGATCGCCGTGGTGGCCCGCTACGAGCGGCTGTTCACCCGTTACCTGCTGGGCCGTTTCGACACCGGCGAGTCCATCCCGTCCGGCTGGCAGCGCGGCGGCGAGGACGACTCGATGCTGGCCGAGGTCTCGGCGGCGGCGGTGGTCGCGGCGCACAACCACGTGCTGCGGCGCTGGCTGCGGGCCGGCGGCCGGGGCGACGTGGAGGCACAGCTGGACCACTCCTTCGAGGTGATCCGGCGGACCTTCTGGGCCTCCAGTGCCCCGGGTGCCAGGAGGCGGGGATCGGTGGTGGCACCGGGTGCCAACGGGACCCCGGGGGACGCCGGGGTCGAGAGCGCACTGAGTGCCAGTCCCGGAGGTGAGGTGCTCATCACAGTCGCCCGGACGGACGCTCCGCTGGACGTCGTGGTGGACAGCATCCGGGCCGCGCTGAGTGGCGTCCGGGAGTCGTAGACCCAGTATTCACGCAGGTCAGAGCGGTATCGAGGGCCCGCGCCGAGTTGTCGGCGCGGGCCTTTCGCATGCCCGCGCAACGCGCGTCACGCGGCCTCCGAACCGGCTCGAATTCCTGGCACCCGGTGTCTTTACGAGTGGCACAGGGTGCCACTACCTTGTTACTCACCAGTCGCGGCGCCGCGGCTCCCCACCTCGGCGCGCCGTCGTCCGGCGTTCCCACACCCCGGGAGCAGAGAGCCAGAACGGCCCGGTCCACCCCGGGTGCCCCGTCTGACCCGCCCACCACCCACCTCAGCGAAGCCGGTGTCCGCTCCCGGCTCCCCCAGACGCCCTGTGACCCTCGCACAGGTACGCCTTCGGAGGCAGCCATGCAGGAAATCCTCGACGCGATCCTCAGCACCGACAGCACGTCGGCGGACTTCGCGGCGATCAAGCTCCCCGAGTCCTACCGGGCGGTGACGCTCCACAAGGACGACGAGCAGATGTTCGCGGGCCTCGCCAGCCGCGACAAGGACCCCCGCAAGTCCCTTCACCTCGACGAGGTCGCCCTGCCCGAGCTGGGCCCGGGCGAGGCCCTGGTCGCCGTCATGGCCAGCGCGGTGAACTACAACACCGTCTGGAGCTCGATCTTCGAGCCGGTCTCCACCTTCGGCTTCCTGGAGCGGTACGGCCGGCTGTCGCCGCTGACCAAGCGCCACGACCTGCCGTACCACGTGGTCGGCTCCGACCTGGCCGGCGTGGTGCTGCGCACCGGCGCCGGGGTCAACGCCTGGAAGCCCGGCGACGAGGTCGTCGCGCACTGCCTCTCGGTCGAGCTGGAGTCCGCGGACGGCCACAACGACACGATGATGGACCCGGAGCAGCGCATCTGGGGCTTCGAGACCAACTTCGGCGGCCTGGCGCAGCTGGCCCTGGTGAAGACCAACCAGCTGCTGCCCAAGCCCCGGCACCTCACCTGGGAGGAGGCCGCCTCCCCCGGCCTGGTCAACTCCACCGCGTACCGCCAGCTGGTCTCGCGCAACGGCGCCGGCATGAAGCAGGGCGACAACGTGCTGATCTGGGGCGCCAGCGGCGGCCTCGGCTCGTACGCCACCCAGTACGCGCTGGCCGGCGGCGCCACCCCGATCTGCGTGGTCTCCAGCGACCAGAAGGCCGAGATCTGCCGCGCCATGGGCGCCGAGGCGATCATCGACCGCTCCGCCGAGGGCTACCGGTTCTGGAAGGACGAGAACAACCAGGACCCGCGCGAGTGGAAGCGCCTCGGCGCGAAGATCCGCGAGTTCACTGGCGGCGAGGACGTGGACATCGTCTTCGAGCACCCGGGCCGGGAGACCTTCGGCGCCTCGGTGTACGTCACCCGCAAGGGCGGCACCATCGTCACCTGCGCCTCCACCTCCGGCTACATGCACCAGTACGACAACCGGTACCTGTGGATGTCGCTCAAGCGGATCGTCGGCTCGCACTTCGCCAACTACCGCGAGGCCTTCGAGGCCAACCGCCTGATCGCCAAGGGGAAGATCCACCCGACCCTCTCCAAGGTCTACACCCTGGAGGAGACCGGCCAGGCCGCCCTGGACGTGCACCACAACAGGCACCAGGGCAAGGTCGGCGTGCTCTGCCTGGCCCCCGAGGAGGGCCTGGGCGTGCACGACGCGGAGTTCCGCGCCAAGCACCTCGACGCCATCAACCGTTTCAGGAACATCTGATGACCGAGCCCCGGAAGCGCGACCGCCCCTGGCTGATGCGCACCTACGCCGGCCACTCCACCGCGAGCGACTCCAACGCGCTCTACCGGCGGAACCTGGCGAAGGGCCAGACCGGCCTGTCCGTCGCCTTCGACCTGCCGACCCAGACCGGCTACGACTCCGACCACGTCCTCGCCCGCGGCGAGGTCGGCCGGGTCGGCGTCCCGGTCGGGCACGTCGGCGACATGCGCACCCTGTTCGACGGCATCCCGCTCGAACGGACCAACACCTCCATGACGATCAACGCCACCGCGATGTGGCTGCTGGCGCTCTACCAGGTGGTCGCCGAGGAGCAGGGCGCGGACATCGCCACGCTCACCGGCACCACCCAGAACGACATCGTCAAGGAGTACCTGTCGCGCGGGACGCACGTCTTCCCGCCCGGCCCGTCGGTGCGGCTGATCACCGACATGATCGCCTACACGGTCGGCAGCATCCCCAAGTGGAACCCGATCAACATCTGCAGCTACCACCTGCAGGAGGCCGGGGCGACGCCCGTCCAGGAGATCGCCTACGCGATGTGCACCGCCATCTCGGTGCTCGACGCCGTGCGCGACTCCGGCCAGGTGCCGGCCGAGCGGATGGGCGAGGTGGTCGCCCGGATCTCCTTCTTCGTGAACGCCGGCGTGCGCTTCGTCGAGGAGATGTGCAAGATGCGCGCCTTCGCCCGGCTGTGGGAGAAGGTCACCCTGGAGCGCTACGGCGTCACCGACCCCAAGCAGCGCCGCTTCCGGTACGGCGTCCAGGTCAACTCGCTCGGCCTGACCGAGGCCCAGCCGGAGAACAACGTCCAGCGGATCGTCCTGGAGATGCTGGCCGTCACCCTCTCCAAGGACGCCCGCGCGCGGGCCGTCCAGCTGCCCGCCTGGAACGAGGCGCTCGGCCTGCCCCGGCCCTGGGACCAGCAGTGGTCGCTGCGCATCCAGCAGGTGCTGGCGTACGAGTCGGACCTGCTGGAGTACGGCGACATCTTCAACGGCTCCCAGGTGATCGAGGCCAAGACCGAGGAGCTGCTGGCCGGCGCCGAGGCGGAGATCGCCAAGGTGCTGGAGATGGGCGGGGTGATCCCGGCCGTCGAGTCCGGCTACCTGAAGTCCAACCTGGTCGCCTCGCACGCCGCCCGCCGGGCCCGGATCGAGTCCGGCGAGGACAAGATCATCGGGGTCAACTGCTTCGACACCACCGAGCCGAGCCCGCTCACCGCCGACCTCGACACCGCGATCATGGTCGTCGACCCGGCCTCCGAGCAGTCCGTGCTCGCCGCCCTGGAGGCCTGGCGCGCCGAGCGCGACGAGGCCGCCGTCCAGTCGTCGCTGGCCGAGCTCAAGGCCGTCGCCGCCACCGAGGCCAACCTGATGCCGGCCACGCTCGCCTGCGCCCGGGCCGGCGTCACCACCGGCGAGTGGGCCTTCGCCCTGCGCGAGGTCTTCGGCGAGTACCGGGCGCCCACCGGCGTCGGCGGCGCCCCCGTCGCGGTGGCCGCCGAGCCCGGCGGCGAGCTGGAGCAGGTCCGCGCCGCGGTCGCCGCGACCGCCGCGGAGCTGGGTGCCGGCAAGCTGCGCCTGCTGGTCGGCAAGCCCGGCCTGGACGGGCACTCCAACGGCGCCGAGCAGATCGCCGTCCGGGCCCGCGACGCCGGGTTCGAGGTGGTCTACCAGGGCATCCGGCTGACCCCGGAGCAGATCGTCTCCGCCGCCGTCGCGGAGGACGTCCACTGCGTGGGCCTGTCCATCCTCTCCGGCGCGCACAGCGAGCTGGTGCCCGACGTCCTGAAGCGGCTGCGCCGCGCCGGGGTGGAGGATGTCCCGGTGATCGTGGGTGGCATCATCCCGGCAGCGGACGGCGAGGCCCTCAAGGCCGCCGGCGTCGCCGCCGTGTTCACCCCGAAGGACTTCGGCATCACCACCATCATCGGCCGGATCGTGGACGAGATCCGGCTGGCCAACAAGCTCCAGCCGTGGACGTCCGCACCGACCGCGGCCACGAACTGACCAGCTGACCAGCTGACCACTGGGAAGGAACCCTCGATTCTGATGACTGCTGTCAACCGACTGCGCCCGCGCCGCTCCTGCCTCGCCGTACCGGGCAGCAACCCGCGCTTCCTGGAGAAGGCCCAGGGCCTGCCGGCCGACCAGGTCTTCCTCGACCTGGAGGACGCCTGCGCCCCGCTGGTCAAGGAGAGCGCCCGCCACAACATCGTCGACGCCCTCAACAACGGCGACTGGGGCGGCAAGACCCGCGTCGTGCGCGTCAACGACTGGACCACCCACTGGACCTACCGCGACGTGATCACCGTGGTCGAGGGCGCCGGCCCCAACCTCGACTGCATCATGCTGCCGAAGGTGCAGGACGCCGAGCAGGTCAAGGCGCTCGACCTGCTGCTCACCCAGATCGAGAAGACCATGGGCTTCGAGGTCGGCCGGATCGGCATCGAGGCGCAGATCGAGAACGCCAAGGGCCTGATCAACGTCGACGCCATCGCCGAGGCCTCGCCCCGACTGGAGACCATCATCTTCGGCCCCGCCGACTTCATGGCCTCCATCAACATGAAGTCGCTGGTGGTCGGCGAGCAGCCGCCCGGCTACGGCGCCGACGCCTACCACTACATCCTGATGCGCATCCTGATGGCCGCCCGCGCCAACGACCTCCAGGCGATCGACGGCCCCTACCTCCAGATCCGCAACCAGGAGGGCTACCGCGAGGTCGCCCGCCGCTCGGCCGCCCTCGGCTTCGACGGCAAGTGGGTGCTCCACCCGGACCAGGTCGCCGCCGCGAACGAGATCTACTCGCCCTCGCAGGAGGACTACGACCACGCCGAGCTGATCCTCGACGCGTACGACTACTGCACCTCCGAGGCGGGCGGCGCCAAGGGCTCCGCGATGCTCGGCGACGAGATGATCGACGAGGCCAGCCGCAAGATGGCGCTGGTCGTCGCCGGCAAGGGCCGGGCCGCGGGCCTGCAGCGCACCACCAAGTTCGAGATCCCGGAGGCCTGAGCAGCCATGCAGTTCGGACGCACCTACGAGGAGTTCGAGGTCGGCGCGGTCTACAAGCACTGGCCCGGCAAGACGGTCACCGAGTACGACGACCACCTCTTCTGCCTGCTCACCATGAACCACCACCCGCTCCACCTGGACACCAACTACGCCGGGAAGACGACCGACTTCGGCAGGAACGTCGTGGTGGGCAACTACGTCTACTCGCTGCTGCTCGGCATGTCCGTCCCGGACGTCTCCGGCAAGGCGATCGCCAACCTGGAGATCGAGTCGCTGCGCCACATCGCGCCGACCTTCCACGGCGACACGATCTACGGCGAGACCACCGTGCTCGACAAGTGGCCGTCCAAGTCCAAGGACGACCGCGGCATCGTGTACGTCGAGACCAAGGGGTACAAGCAGGACGGCACGGTCGTCTGCGTCTTCCGCCGCAAGGTGATGGTGCCGACCGCGACGTACACCGAGGAGCGCGGCGGCGAGCAGCCCGGCCGCCCGACCCCGCTCTCCTGAGCCCCTCCCCTCTATAGGGGCCCGCTTTTCACCGCGGGCCCCTCGAGAGACCCCGGACGGGCAGGCCGCCGTCATCGGCCGCGCCCCACCCGGCCCGGGGGCCCTGCTGCCGCAGCCACGCCGGCAGGGCCCCCGCAATCCCCCCCCCGGGGATTCCCCGACTTTTCCGCAGACCCTCAGACCTTTCGGAGCCGCACGATGGGACGCCTCGCACAGACCGACGGCCTCACCGAGATCCAGCGGGACATCCTCGCCACCGTGCGGGATTTCGTCGACAAGGAGATCATTCCGGTCGCGACCGAGCTGGAGCACAAGGACGAGTACCCGACCGCCATCGTCGAGGGGATGAAGCAGCTCGGCCTGTTCGGCCTCACCATCCCCGAGGAGTACGGCGGCCTCGGCGAGTCGCTGCTCACCTACGCCCTGGTGGTCGAGGAGATCGCCCGCGGCTGGATGTCGGTCTCCGGCATCGTGAACACCCACTTCATCGTGGCGCACATGATCAACGCCCACGGCACCCAGGAGCAGAAGGACCACTTCCTGCCGAGGATGGCGGCCGGCGAGATCCGCGGCGCCTTCTCGATGTCCGAGCCGGGCCTCGGCTCCGACGTTTCGGCCATCTCCACCAAGGGCGTCAAGGACGGCGAGTTCTACGTCCTCAACGGCCAGAAGATGTGGCTCACCAACGGCGGCACCTCCACCCTGGTCGCGGTCCTCTGCAAGACCGACGAGGGCGGCAGCAGCCCGTACAAGAACATGACCACCTTCCTGATCGAGAAGGAGGCCGGTTTCGGCCCGAACCCCTCGGTTCCCGGCCTGACCGTGCCCGGCAAGATCGAGAAGATGGGCTACAAGGGCGTCGACACCACCGAGCTGGTCCTCCAGGACGTCCGCGTCCCGGCGAACCGCGTCCTCGGCGGCGTCCCGGGCCGCGGCTTCTACCAGATGATGGACGGCGTCGAGGTCGGCCGCGTCAACGTCGCCGCCCGCGGCTGCGGCGTCGCCCGCCGCGCCTTCGAGCTCGGCATCGCCTACGCCCAGCAGCGCTCCACCTTCGGCAAGAAGATCGCCGAGCACCAGGCGATCCAGTTCAAGCTCGCCGAGATGGCCACCAAGGTCGAGGCCGCCCACCAGATGATGGTCATGGCCGCCCGCAAGAAGGACGGCGGCGAGCGCAACGACCTCGAGGCCGGCATGGCCAAGTACCTCGCCTCCGAGTACTGCAAGGAGGTCGTCGAGGACGCCTTCCGCATCCACGGCGGCTACGGCTTCTCGAAGGAGTACGAGATCGAGCGCCTCTACCGCGAGGCCCCGATGCTGCTCATCGGTGAAGGTACTGCGGAGATCCAGAAGATGATCGTCGGGCGCCGGCTCCTCGAGGAGTACCGGATCGCCGACTGACCCCCGGGCCGCCCGCCGACGCACCCCGTCGCCGGGCGGCCCCCTCGAACCGCCGGTCGACGGGCGTGCGGGCCCGTCCCGGCGCGGGGCCGTGCCCCGTCACGGGCCCGGCCTGGTCCGCCTGGGTCCGGCACGGCCCGCCGGAAGCGGCCGCAGGGCGTACAGCTGCAACGACGCGCCCTACGGCCGCTTCCGCACACCCGCTTCCGGCCGCTACGGCCGTTTCGTCCGCCGGGTTCCGTCCGCGCACCCGTTGAGACAAGAGTCACCAGCCCTGTCGGGTCCCTTGGGAACCGGACCGGGCCGAGCTACGGTCGTAGGAGTGGACGCGCACACGCGCCGCCACCGGACACGTGAACGAGCAGGCGGGTTGCCCACCCACCGTCTGCTCCCGATAGCATCCACCGGGACAGCAAGCCGTCCCTCTATTACCGATTCCGCGGTGGCCCCCGTCCAGCGGCCATGATCCCCCGCGACAAAGGTCTTCGATGCCCATCAGCCCGTCCCCTCACACCTCCGTCACGGACCGCGATGCCCTCGCAGCCCCGACGGCCGGTCGGCGACCCCGCGTGACCATCGCGCGCGGAGCCACCCCCTGGTTCGTCCCCACCCTCGCCACGGCCGCCGTGACCACCGCCCTCACCCGGCGCAGCGGCAAGTGGGCCCTGGCTGCGGTACCCGCCTGTGCCCTCGGCGCGGGCATGCTGTGGTTCTTCCGCGACCCCGAGCGTGAGATCGGCACGGGCAGAGTGATCTCCCCCGCCGACGGCGTGGTGCAGAGCATCGACGCCTGGCCGGACGGCCGCACCCGGGTCGCGATCTTCATGAGCCCGCTGAACGTCCACGTCAACCGCGCGCCCCTGCCGGGCACCGTGACGTCGGTCGAGCACGTCGCGGGCGGCTTCGTCCCCGCGTTCAACAAGGACAGCGACCAGAACGAGCGGGTCGTCTGGCACTTCGACACCGAGCTCGGCGACATCGAGATGGTCCAGATCGCGGGGGCCGTGGCCCGCCGCATCGTGCCGTACGTGGACGCCGGAACCAAGGTCGAGCAGGGCGACCGGATCGGTCTGATCCGGTTCGGGTCCCGCGTCGACACCTACCTGCCGGCCGGCGTCGAGGTCGGCGTCGAGGTCGGCCAGAAGACCACAGCCGGGGTGACGCGCCTTGACCGTGACTGATCCTGAGACAATCGTCGGCCTGGACGACGAGGAGACGGCCCTGCGCCGCCGCCGCTGGGCACGGGACCGCGAGCTGCGTGCCCCGCGCTCTCCCCAGCACCTGTCCACGGCCGACTTCCTGACCCTGGGGAACGCCGTCTGCGGCTTCCTGGCGATCTACTCGATCACCACCGGGGTCCTGGTCCCGCACATCACCAACCCGGACGCCGCTCCGGACCGGCACAGCGCCGCCACCGCGGTCACGCTGCTGCTGATCGGCTCGATGTGCGACCTCTTCGACGGGCTGGTGGCGCGCAAGCTGCGCTCCTCCGCCCTCGGGGCGGAACTGGACAACCTCGCGGACCTGATCAGCTTCGGCATCGCGCCGGCCTACTTCGTCGCGGTCTGGGGCATGGTCTCCCCGGGTTCCAACAGCAAGCTGTCGGCGCTGATCGCGCTGACCGTACTGCTCGCGGTGGTCCTGCGGCTGGCCCGCTTCTCGGCCGTCAAGATGCGGCCCGGGGTGTTCCAGGGCATGCCCTGCCCGATGGGCGCGATGACGGTGATCGCCATCGTGCTGCTCGACCCGCCGTTCCTGCCCGGTCTGCTCGCCATCTTCGGCGCCGCGTACCTGATGGTCAGCCGGATCGAGTACCCGAAGCCGCAGGGGCTGCTGGCCACCGCCACGCTCTGCTGGGTCGTCGTCGCGATCGGCTGCCTGGCCGCCTGGGCGACCGGGCTGCCCGGCGGCGACAGCCTGATGCACGTCGGCGCGTTCGCCCAGATCACGCTCGCCGCGATGGCGCCGCTGCTGGTCATCCGCCGCAAGGTGGGGCAGAAGGTCGGCGACGTCCGCGCCCGGCGGGCGGAGTCGCGGCTCGGCTGAGCCGTCCCACGACCGGCATGGGGAAGGGCCCGGAACCTGATGGTTCCGGGCCCTTTCCGTGTTCCCGTGTTCCTGTGCGCCCGTGTTCCCGTGCGCCCGTGCGGCTCAGGCGCCGCCGGTGTGCACGCTGAACGCCGAGCGGCGGGCCGCCCGGGCCACGCCCGGGTCCGGGTGCACGCTCGAGACCGCCGTCAGCACCGAGGCCGCCCGCGGGTGGCCGGACTGCCGGGCCCGGGCGAACAGCCGGACCGGGTCGCCCGCCGCGGCGCCCTCGACGTGGCCCACCAGCAGCTCGGTCTCGCCGTGGTCGAGCACCGCGGCCGCGGTGTCCACCCAGAGCCAGGCCGCGTCCTCCGCGCCCAGCACGTCCGCCGGGGCGACGCCCTCGTCCGCGCGCTCCGCCAGCCACAGCAGCGCGTACGGGCGCAGCACCGGCTCGTCCACCGCCGCGCGCACCGCCTGCTCGGCCGGTCCGCCGGCCACCCGCAGCGCCTCGAAGGCCAGCCCGCGCACCAGCGCGTCGTCGCCCTGGGCGGCGTCCAGCAGCTCGCCCACCGCCCGGTCGGCCGGCCGGGCCGCGACCCAGGCCCGGAACTCGGCGCGGGCCGGGCCCGGCGAGTAGTCCGCGCAGGCGTTCAGCAGCTCGAAGGCGCTCTGCTCGATGTGCCCGGCCGCGGTCTGCGCGACCGTGCAGATCTCCTCCAGCTTCGCCCGCACCGCCCAGTGGCCGAGCGGCGACAGCTCCGCGGCGTCGTTCCTGCGCACCAGGGCGCCGACGGCCGCCAGGCCGTCCAGCATCCAGTCCAGGACGGCGGCCACGTCCGAGGGCGCGGCGGGGGTGTCGATCTGCGGCGCACGGCAGGTGCCGCGGACGGCGGAGACGGCCGAGGCCGCGTGCGGCACCGGCGACAGGCCGGGTCCGCCGAGGCCGGTACCGACCCGGCGCTCGTCCAGGCCGCGGCGCAGCAGCTCCAGCAGCTCGCTCTCGGCGACCGGGCCGTCCACCAGGTGCAGGAAGGAGAGCAGCTGCGGGGCCTGGTCCACGGCCTGCCCGGCCAGGACGGCGAAGACGCCGCGCAGCGCCGCGGGCGGCACCGGGGCGAGCAGGGTCCAGGCGTCGAACAGCGCCGACCAGCCGCGCACCACGGCCTCGTCGTCGTGCTCCCAGGCGTGCAGGCGCCAGCCGGGGCCGGCTCCGCCGTCCCGGGCCTCCACCAGGCCCACCAGCAGCGCCTGCCCCCACGCCTTGGCGGCGGCACCGACCGTCATGGCCAGGGCCCGGCCCGCCGCGCGGGCGTCGTCCGGGAGCAGCTCGCCGCGCTTGTCGACCTCGGCCAGCTCACCGGCCCAGCGGGCGACCCGGACGGCGTCCACCAGCATCCGGCGGGCCAGCGGCGCCAGCTCGGAGGGTGCCGGAAAGCCCTCCGGCACGGGAACCCTGCCCCGCCCGGGAGCCGGAGCGGGCCCTCGTCGCCGGGGTACTGCGTTACGGGGGACTCCCGCCCCGCCCGGCCTGCCACCGGCGGGCCGTTGGGCCGTTCCGGGGAGACGGGTCACCGTCGCACCGGTACCGATCGTCGGCGGGAGCGGGGCATCACGGTCGCGCGGGTTCCGAGACGTCACGTCGAGCAGTCTTCCCCTTGTACCGGCCTTCTGTCACATCCGGTTGTCCGTACGACCGGGCGACCGCCGGTGGCACCTCCGCAAGATCGGGCAACAACGGCAAACCGCCTGGCCGGAAACGTGTGACCTGCCCATGCCATGGGGGGCGGCCCGGTTGCCGGGAATGCTCGGGCGGTCACCGTGCGTACGGGTGGGGGGTAAGGGGTCGGGCCAAATATTGCTCCTGACAGCCGAGGGGCCCGTACGGGGGCGTTTCGGCCCGGCGACGCCCGGCGGGACTGTCCAGCCCGAATCCGGACGGATGGTGGGCGGCGTGATCGGGATCGAGCCGCACCGGAAGTCGGCCGGGCCGACTTTTCACGCGGGCCCGGAGGAATGGGAGGAACGTTCATTCTCGGACGGGGGGAATCGCACCGGGAAAAGCGGCGGGGACCAGCCGAAAACGCCCTCGCGCACAGGGGGGGTGGTTGAGGGGCCAGGGCCTGTCGTCGAACTCCCGTCGTCCGCCCGGAGGGCGGGCGGGG
>NZ_LIPD01000003.1:77141-224762 GCF_001905545.1 Streptomyces sp. CB02056
GGGTGCGTGCATCGCAAGGCGGAGGAGGGAGCCACTGCGGTGGGGGCACCTCCCGGCCGAAGGCTGGGGGCCATTGGCGACCGACGACAACGCGGCGAGGTGCGTGCCCCGGCGTCGGCCCGCAGACGCGAGTTCGAAGACGGGCCCTAGAGGAGCGGGGTGAGCCAGCGGCGGAGGAGTTCGGTGTAGCGGTCGGGGGCGGTGTTCCAGAGGGTGGCGTGGTCGGCGCCGGGGAAGGGCTGGAGGCTCACCACGTCGCGGCGGGCGGCGGCCAGCTTCTCGGCGGCGCCGAAGGGCGCGATCCGGTCCTCGGGGCTGTGCAGGAGGAGGGTCGGCACCCGCAGGTCGGTGCCGTCGGCGATGCGGCCGAAGTCGGCGAGGTCGACCCCGGTGCGGCCCTCGGCGGCGAGGGCGCCGAGCTCGGCGGCGACGCCCTGGAAGCCGGCCCGGGCGGCGTCCCGGCGGGCGGAGGCGGGCAGGTCGAGCACGGGCGAGTCGAGGATCAGACCGCGGACGGCATGCGACCAGGCGGAGCGGGCCATGGTCTGCAGCACGATGGTCGCGCCGACGGACCAGCCGTACAGGATCACCTTGCCCGCGCCGCTGTCGAGCGCCAGTCGTACCGCCGCCTCGATGTCGCGCCACTCGGTCTCGCCGAAGTGGCTGAGCCCGTCCGGGGAGGCGGGGGCGCCCCGGTCGCCGCGGTAGGTGACGGCGAGGGCGGGCAGGCCGAGCCGGTCGAGGACGGGGAGCACCGGGAGGGTCTGCCGGCGGTCGTCGCCGGGGCCGTGCACCAGGATCACCCAGGTGCCGCGCTTGCCGTCGAGCCGCCAGGCGGGGAGGGCGCCGAGCTCGCCGTCGGCGGTGGTGTCGGCGAAGGCGAGGCCGAGCGCCTCGGTGGGGTCGCCGAGGTGGACCCGCGGGGTGAAGCGGACCTCCGTGCCGGGGACGAGGGTGCCCCGGTCGGCGCGGACCAGTCGGCGGGTGACGCCCTGTTCGTCGGCGTGCAGCACCTCCTCGACGACCGCGTGCCCGCCGTCCGCCCACTCCACCGCCCAGCGGCCGGGGCGCAGGCTCGCGGGGCCGCGGGTGAAGGTGACCCGGCCGGCGGCGAGGGCGCGGACCTGGACCGGCCCGGACTCCTGGACGGCGGTCACCGGACGGACCATCCGCTCGGAGGCCCGGCGGCCGACCACCAGCACGGCGGCCCCCACCGCGGCAGCCGCCACGACGGCGGCGGTTCCCCAACGCATCTCGCTCCCCGCTCTGTTGTTCACGGACGTTGTTCACGGACGTTCTTCACGGACCGGACGGTGTTCGAGCCCCAGTTCACCGGCGCTCCGCCCGACCGGCCACCGGGCTGGGCCGTCCGGGTCACCCGGCGGGCGCTCCCGGGGTGCTCAGGGCGGTACTCAGGGCGGTACTCAGGGGGTGCCGGTGGCGAGGGTCGGGGCGGGGCCGCGCCGGGCGATCCGACCGGGCGTCAGCGGCGTCCCCGTGTGACCAACCCCTCCGTGACCTCGGTTGACTCCCGGTTCGGGCCCGTGATGGGATCCTGGGGCCAAACGGAGGCATGGAGAGGAAGCCGGTGGAAGTCCGGCGCGGTCCCGCCACTGTCACCGGGGAGCACGCTCGGAACATCGCCACGGCGGGCCGTCGACGGCTGCTGGAAGGCTCCGGGGGTGCGTTCGACCCGGAAGCCAGGAGACTCTCGCCGCCGTCACGTCGATCCAGGGCGCGGACCCTGAGTGAGGACACGCACGCGATGCAGGCTGCCCCGCCCGGCCGGACTCCGAGCTGCCCTCTGTCGTGCGGCCGATGACCCCGCGCGCGCCTTCCCCCGCTCCGCGCCCGCTGACCCGAGCCTCGCGCCCGCTGGCCCGCGCCGCCGTGTTCGCGCTCGGCGCCGCCGCGGGCTACGCCGCCGACGCCCGCTTCGCCGACCCCCGCCGGGGCCACCCGGTGGCCGTCTTCGGCAGCGCCGCGACCCGGCTGGAGCGGCGGTTGTGGCGCGACGACCGTGCCGCCGGGGCCGGGTACACCGCGCTGTGCGTGGGCGCGGTCACGGCGGGCGCGCTCGCCCTGGACCGTACGGTGGGCCGACGCCCGCTGGGCCGGGCGGCGCTGGCGGCGGCCGCGACCTGGACGGTGCTCGGCGGCACCTCGCTGACCCGGGAGGCCCGCACCATCGGCCGCTCACTGGCCGCCGGCGACCTCGCCGCCGCCCGGGAGCGGCTGCCGCACCTGTGCGGGCGGGACCCGAGCGCGCTGGACGGGCAGCAGATCGCCCGGGCGGTGGTCGAGTCGGTGGCCGAGAACACCGCCGACGCCGTGGTGAACGCGCTGACCTGGGGCGCCCTGGCCGGCACCCCCGGCCTGCTGGCCTTCCGCGCCGTGAACACCCTGGACGCCATGGTCGGCCACCGCTCGCCCCGCTACGCCCGGTTCGGCTGGGCCTCGGCCCGGCTGGACGACGTGGCGGGCTGGCCGGGCGCCCGGCTGACGGCGCTGCTGACGGTGGCCGCCGCCCCCGAGCCCCGGACCGCCTGGCGGGTCTGGCGGCGCGACGGCTCCGCGCACCCGAGCCCGAACGCGGGCCAGGCCGAATCGGCGTTCGCCGGCGCGGTGGGCGTCCGACTGGGCGGCACACTGCGGTACGGGGAGCGGGTGGAGCACCGGCCCGTCCTGGGCGCGGAGCTGCGGCCGGTGACGGTGGACGACATCGAGCGGGCCTGCGCGCTCTCCCGGCGGGTGGGCGCACTGGCGCTGGGTACGACGGTCGCGGGGCACGTCCTGCTGCGGGCACTGCTGAAGAAGAGGGGACGGGCATGAGCAACGCACTGCTGGTCGCGGGGACGACCTCGGACGCGGGCAAGAGCGTGGTGACGGCCGGGATCTGCCGGTGGCTCGCCCGCCAGGGCGTACGGGTCGCGCCGTTCAAGGCGCAGAACATGTCGCTCAACTCCTTCGTCACCGCCGACGGCGCCGAGATCGGCCGCGCCCAGGCGATGCAGGCGCAGGCCGCCCGGGTGGAGCCGGAGGCGGCGATGAACCCGGTGCTGCTCAAGCCGGGCGCGGACGGCCGCAGCCAGGTGGTGCTGCTCGGCCGACCGGTGGCCGAGGTCGGCGCGCTGGACTACCGCGAGCGCAAGCCCGTCCTGCTGGAGCGCGCCCTGGAGTGCCTGGCCGACCTGCGCGGCCGCTACGACGTGGTGGTCTGCGAGGGCGCGGGATCGCCCGCCGAGATCAACCTGCGCGACCGCGACATCGCCAACATGGGCCTGGCCACGGCCGCCGCCCTGCCGGTGGTGGTGGTCGGGGACATCGACCGCGGCGGGGTCTTCGCGGCGATGTACGGGACGCTGGCGCTGCTGTCGGCGGAGGACCAGCGGCACGTGGCGGGCTGGTTCGTCAACAAGTTCCGCGGCGACGCGCGGCTGCTGGCGCCCGGGCTGGAGATGCTGCACGAGCTGACCGGCCGTCCGGTGCTGGGCACGCTGCCGATGCTGCCCGGGCTCTGGCTGGACGCCGAGGACTCGCTGGACCTGTCCACCGTGGCGGACCGGGCGGACGGGCCCGGGCCGCTCGGCGCGGACGTGCTGCGGGTGGCCGTGGTGCGCTTCCCCCGGCTGTCCAACTTCACCGACATGGACGCGCTCGCGCAGGAGCCGGGCGTGCTGGTCCGCTGGGCGACCAGGCCGGAGGAGCTGGCCGACGCCGACCTGGTGGTGCTGCCCGGTACCCGGGCCACCGTCGCGGACCTCGCCTGGCTGCGCGAGCGCGGCCTGGAGCCGGCCCTGAAGGCGCGGGTGGCGGCCGGACTGCCGGTCCTCGGGGTCTGCGGCGGCTACCAGATGCTGGCGCACTCCATCGTGGACGAGGTCGAGTCGAAGGCGGGCGCCGTCGACGGTCTCGGGCTGCTGCCGACGCGGGTGCGGTTCGGCGTCGAGAAGGTGCTGGCGCGGCCGGTCGGCGAGGCGTTCGGGCAGCGGGTCGAGGGCTACGAGATCCACCACGGGGTGGTGACCGTGGAGGGGGGCAGTCCCTTCCTGGACGGCTGCCGGGTCGGCCCGGTCTGGGGCACCACCTGGCACGGCGCGCTGGAGAACGACGGGTTCCGCCGCGAACTCCTGCGCGAGGTCGCCGAGTTGTCCGGCCGGGCGTTCGTCCCGGCGCCGGACACCTCCTTCGCCGCGGCGCGCGAGGCCCGGCTGGACCGGCTGGGCGACCTGATCGAGGAGCACGCGGACACCGACGCGCTGTGGAAGCTGATCGAGGGCGGGGTGCCGGCGGCCGGATCGCTGCCGTTCCTCCCGCCCGGGGCCCCTGGGAGTGACGCATGAGCCGGACACGGACGCAGGGCTGGGCAGGACCGCCGAACCGGGCGGGGCGGCAGGGCCGGGCACGATCACAGAGTCAGGCACGACAGGACTGGGGTACGGCATGAGTGACGTCCGCTATCCGTTCACCGCGATCGTCGGCATGGCCGACCTGCGGCTCGGACTGCTGCTGAACGCGGTCTCCCCGGCCGTGGGCGGCGTGCTGGTGCGCGGCGAGAAGGGCACCGCGAAGTCGACCATGGTGCGCGCGCTGGCCGGCCTGCTGCCGTCCATCGCCACCGTGGACGACTGCCGCTTCGCCTGCGACCCGGCCGCGCCCGACCCGCAGTGCCCGGACGGGCCGCACGACTCCCCGTCCTCCTCCGAACGGCCCTCCCAGCTGGTCGAGTTGCCGGTCGGCGTGGCCGAGGACCGGATCGTCGGCTCGCTCGACCTGGAGCGGGCGCTGGCCGAGGGCGTCAAGGCCTACGAGCCCGGACTGCTCGCCCGGGCGCACCGCGGCGTGCTCTACATCGACGAGGTGAACCTGCTCCAGGACCACGTGGTGGACCTGCTGCTGGACGCCGCCGCGATGGGCCGCTCGTACGTCGAGCGCGAGGGCGTGTCGGTGCGGCACGCGGCCCGGTTCCTGCTGGTCGGCACCATGAACCCGGAGGAGGGCGAGCTGCGGCCGCAGCTGCTCGACCGGTTCGGCCTGACCGTCGAGATCGCCGCCACCCGGGACCCGGCCGAGCGCGCCGAGGTGGTCCGCCGCCGGCTCGGGTACGACGCGGACCCGGCCGGCTTCGCCGCGCGGTTCGCCGAGGAGGAGCGGGCGCTCGCCGAACGCATCACCGCGGCACGGGAGTTGCTGCCCAAGGTCGAGCTGACCGATGTGGCGCTGCGTCAGATCACCGCCGTGTGCGCCGCGTTCGAGGTGGACGGGCTGCGCGCGGACATCGTGATGGCCCGCACCGCCGTCGCGCTGGCCGCCTGGGACGGGCGCACCGAGGTGCTGGAGGAGGACGTCCGCAAGGCCGCCCAGCTGGCACTGCCGCACCGCCGTCGCCGCAACCCCTTCGACGCGCCCGGGCTGGACGAGGAGCAGCTGGACCGGACGCTGGAGGAGCACGCCCAGCAGGAGGAGCCGGAGCCCGAGGACGACGGGCCCGGCCCGGACGGCGACGGTGGCGGCAGCGACGACGGCGACGGGCCGGAGGGCGGCCCGGACGGGGGCGGCCCCGACGGCGGCGGCGCGCCCGAGCCGTCCGACGGCGGCCCCGAGGCGCCCGAGGCGCCCTCCCCCGAGGACCCCGCCTCCGATGGCCCCGAGGCACCCGCACAGCCGCCCGTACCGGCCCAACACCCGGCCCCCGCGCGGGAGTCGGCGCCGGTCGCGGCCGGCGACCCGTACCGGACGCGACTGTTCACCGTGAAGGGCACCGGGCGCGGCGCCCAGGGCCGCCGCTCCCCCGCCGAGACCACCGGCGGGCACACCATCCGCGCCCGCCGCCCGCAGGGCGCGCTCGCCCGGCTGCACCTGACCGCGACCCTCCAGGCCGCCGCGCCGCACCAGGCCGCGCGCGGGCGCAGCGGGCGGGCACTGGTGGTGCACAAGGACGACTTCCGCGAACAGGTGCGCCAGGGACGGGAGTCCAACCTGGTGCTGTTCGTGGTGGACGCCTCCGGCTCGATGGCCGCCCGGCAGCGGATGACCGCCGTCAAGGGTGCGGTGCTGTCGCTGCTGATGGACGCCTACCAGCGCCGCGACAAGATCGGCATGATCACCTTCCGGGGCTCGGGCGCCGAGCTGGCACTGCCGCCCACCTCCTCGGTGGAGGTCGGCGCGGCCCGGCTGGAGTCGCTGCCCACCGGCGGGCGGACCCCGCTGGCCGCCGGCCTGCTGCGCGCCCACGAGGTGCTGCGGGTGGAGCGGCTGCGCGACCCGAGCCGGCGCCCGCTGCTGGTCGTGGTGACCGACGGCCGGGCCACCGGCGGGCGGGACGCGCTCGCCCAGTCGCGCCGCGCGGCCGCGCTGTTCGCGGCGCAGGGCACGGCCAGCGTGGTGCTGGACTGCGAGTCCGGCCCGGTCCGCCTGGGCCTGGCCCGCACCCTGGCCGGGCTGCTCGGCGGGACCGCCGTCAGCCTGGACGAGCTGCGCGCCGAGGGCGTGGCCTCGCTCGTCCGCGAGAACCGCGCCGCGGACCGCTCCGCGAACCGTTCGACCACTTCGATGCGAAAGGCGGCCTGAGCCGACATGCCCAAGGGAGTCCCCGAGAGCGTCCCCGACGACGGCCTGACGACCCGTCAGCGCCGCACGCTGCCGATCACCGCCGTGCACACCGGCCCCGGCAAGGGCAAGTCCACGGCCGCGTTCGGCATGGCGCTGCGGGCCTGGAACCAGGGCTGGCCGGTCGGGGTGTTCCAGTTCGTGAAGTCCGCCAAGTGGAAGGTCGGCGAGGAGAACGCGCTGCGCGTGCTCGGCGCCTCCGGCGAGGGCGGCACCGTCGACTGGCACAAGATGGGCTCCGGCTGGTCCTGGATCCAGCGCTCCGCCGAGCAGGAGATGTCCAGCGAGGAGGCGGCCAAGGAGGGCTGGGAGCAGGTCAAGCGCGACCTCGCGGCCGAGACCTACCGCTTCTACGTGCTCGACGAGTTCACCTACCCGATGCACTGGGGGTGGGTCGACCCGGACGAGGTGGTCGCCGTGCTCAAGGACCGCCCGGGCAGCCAGCACGTCGTCATCACCGGCCGGTACGCGCCCGAGGCGCTGACCGGCTTCGCCGACCTGGTCACCGAGATGACCAAGGTCAAGCACCCCATGGACGCCGGCCGCAAGGGCCAGCGCGGTATCGAGTGGTAGACCGTTGAGCAACATCCCCCGCCTCGTCGTCGCCGCGCCCTCCTCGGGCGCCGGCAAGACCACCGTCGCCACCGGCCTGATCGCGGCGCTCGCCGCGCGCGGGCTGGCGGTGTCGCCGCACAAGGTCGGCCCCGACTACATCGACCCGGGCTACCACGCGCTCGCCGCCGGGCGCCCGGGCCGCAACCTGGACGCCTTCATGTGCGGGCCGGAGCGGATCGCGCCGCTGTTCCTGCACGGCGCGGCGGGGGCGGACGTCGCCGTCGTCGAGGGGGTCATGGGCCTGTTCGACGGGGCCTCCGGGCGCGGCGAACTGGCCTCCACGGCGCACGTCGCCAAGCTGCTGCGGGCGCCGGTGGTACTGGTCGTGGACGGCTCCTCGCAGTCCCGCTCGGTGGCCGCGCTGGTGCACGGCTTCGCCTCCTGGGACCCGCAGGTGCGGCTCGCCGGGGTGATCCTCAACCGGGTCGCCTCCGACCGGCACGAGCACCTGCTGCGCGAGGCCCTGGAGGAGGGCTCCGGCGTGCCGGTGCTGGGCGCGCTGCGCCGCTCGACGGCGGTCGCCACACCCTCCCGCCACCTCGGGCTGATCCCGGCGGTGGAACGCTCGGCGGAGGCCCTCCGGGCGGTCGCCGACATGGGTGAACTGGTCACCTCCTCGGTCGACTTGGAAGCCCTGCTCGAACTCGCCCGGACGGCACCGGAGTTGGACGCCGAACCCTGGGACCCGTCGGCCGAGGTCACCCCGGTGGCCGGCCGGCCCCGGATCGCGGTGGCGGGCGGCGCGGCCTTCTCCTTCTCGTACGCCGAGAACGCCGAACTGCTCGGCGCGGCGGGCGCGGAGGTGGTCCCGTTCGACCCGCTGCACGCCTCCTCCCTGCCCGCCGGAACGGCCGGCCTGGTCATCGGCGGCGGCTTCCCCGAGCTGTACGTCCGCGAGCTGAGCGGCAACGCCCCGCTGCGCGCCGCCATCGCCGCGTTCGCCGCCGCGGGCGGGCCGGTCGCCGCCGAGTGCGCCGGACTGCTCTACCTGGGACGGGAGTTGGACGGCCTGCCGATGTGCGGCGTTCTGCCCACCGACGCCCGGATGACCGAACGCCTCACCCTCGGCTACCGGGAGGCGGTCGCCCTGCACGACTCCCCGCTGGCCCCGGCCGGCACCAGGCTGCGCGGCCACGAGTTCCACCGCACGGTCTGCGAGCCCGGCGCGGGCGAACTCCCCGCCTGGGGCTGGCGCCTGCCGACCGGCCCCCGCACCGAGGGCTTCGCGAGCGGCAACGTGCACGCTTCCTACCTGCACCTGCACTGGGCGGGCGCACCGGCGGTGGCCGCCTCCTTCACCGCCGCGGCGGCGGCCTTCGCGGCGGGGGCGGCGTAGTCCGGGGCTTCGGCGGTGGGGGGCGGCGTTGATGGGGGCGGCGTTGATGGGGGGCGGTCGGGGCCGTGCGATCCACGGCCGCGCCCCTGTGGCACCTCCGGGATAACGCCGCGACGACGCGGGGTGTGCGGCCGTAGGCTCCGCGCATGCATGTGATCGTTCTCAACGGCGGGTCCAGCTCCGGCAAGTCGAGCATCGCCCTGCGCCTGCAGGAGCTGCTGCCGGACCCCTGGCTGCACCTCGGCGCGGACACCATGGTCGAGGCGCTGCCGCCGTCGCTGCGCACCGGCGGCGAGGGCATCGGCGGGCTGGAGGACGGGGACGGGACGGTCGAGGTCGGCCCGGTCTTCGCCACCCTGGACGCCGCCTGGACGCTCGGGGTCGCGGCGATGGCCCGGGCCGGGGCCCGGATCGTGGTGGACGAGGTGTTCCTCGGCGGCGCCGCTTCGCAGGCCCGGTGGCGGTCGGCGCTGGAGGGCCTGGACGTGCTCTGGGTCGGGGTGCGCTGCGATCCGGCGGTGGCCGCGAAGCGGGAGGCCGCCCGCGGCGACCGGGCGGCCGGGATGGCCGCCGCGCAGGCCTCGCTGGTGCACGAGGGCGTCACGTACGACCTGGTCGTCGACACCTCGCGGGCCTCGGTGGACGACTGCGCCCGGCTCGTCGCCGGGCGGGCAACCTCCGACGGCTGAGGCCGCACTCTCCCTTCCGGAGCCACCGGCGCCGGGCCCGTCGCCGCCGCTACAGCGCGAGGGTCTGCCAGCCCCGGGTGATCTGGTCGTGGACGGCCGCCGGGTCCGGCGCCGTTGGCTGGGCCGCCGCCAGCGCCGCCAGCAGGGCCGTGCCGTCCGCCGGGCGCTGTTCGGGGGCCATGGCCAGCGCGCGGGTGACGACGGCGGCGAGCGCCGGATCGAGGGCCTGGACCGCCGCCAGCGCCGCGGGTTCGGGCCCGGTCTCCACGATCCGGCGGATCACCGCTCCCGTGTTGGTCGCCGCGAACGGGCCGGCGCCGTGCGCCGCGCACACCACGCAGCACGCCCAGGCCCACACGTCGGCCGCCGTACCGACCCGCTCCTCGCCGAACTGCTCCGGCGCCATGTACGTCAGGGTGCCCGGCCCGCCGCCGGTGGCGGTCAGCCGGGTGCCGTCCACGATCGCCGCGATGCCGAAGTCCAGCAGGCGCGGACCGGCCGTGGTCAGCATGATGTTGGCGGGCTTGAGGTCCCGGTGGACGAGCCCCAGCCGGTGCACCCCGGACAGCGCCACGGCCAGCGCCAGCGCGAGGGCGCGCAGCGCCTCGGCGGAGCGGATCGGCCCCTGCTCGCGCAGGTGGGCGTCCAGCGGGCGGCCGTCCAGCAACTCCATGGCCAGGTACGGGCGTCCGGAGTCCACACCGGTGTCGAGCACCCGGGCGGTGTAGGCGCCGGGGACCATCGCCAGCACCTCGGACTCGCGCTGGAAGCGGCACAACAGGTCGGCGTCGTCGAGGAGTTCGAGGTTGATGGTCTTGAGCGCGACCTGGGTGGCGGAGCCCTGGCGCTGGGCGAGGTAGACCGTGCCCATGCCGCCGGAGCCGATCCGGCCGAGGAGCTGGTAGCCGCCGATCGTGCGGGGCTCGTGAGCGCCGAGGGGGCTGCCGACGGGCGGCCTCGGCAGCACCGGCGGGGCGGCCGGCACCGGAGGGGCGGGCTGCGCGAACTGCGTGGGGACGTACGGGGCCTGGGGCGGGGCGTACGGCGTCTGCGGCGGGACGTACGGCGCCCGCGCCGGCGCGGTGGGCACGTACGGGTTCGGCGACGCCGGGAACGCCTGGACCGCTTGGGCGGCCTGGGCGGCCTGGGCCACTCGGGCCTCTTCGGCGCGCACCGCCTCCGCGCCGACCGGCCTGGCCCGGCGGCTCGCCGCCATCGCGACGGCCTGGAACACCAGCGCGGCGACGATCAGCCCGACCGGCAGGAGGAACACGGCGAGCACCGCGCGGAGGGCGAGCAGGCCGGCGACCTGGGCCCGGGTCCGGCCGGCCCGCCACAGCCGAGGCGGCATGCCGACGGTCCACAGGTTGCGCTGGGTCAGGCACCAGAGCAGCAGCCAGAGCAGCAGGCAGACGACGAAGGAGGTGATGTACCAGGTCCGCGCCGAGTGGAGGGGCAGGTGCGAGACGATCGTGAGGTACCGCGCGTTGTAGACGTCGAACGACCGCCCCAGCCCCTCGAAGAGGACGCTGCTCCAGGCGCGCAGGACGGCCAGCACTCCCACGGCGGTCAGCAGACCCACCGTCAGTTCGCCGATCGTCGCGCCGGTGCCGCCCCGCGCACCTCCCGCCGGGTCCGCGCCGGCGGCCGCCAACGCCCGGCGGCGCGTTGCCGCTTGGGCACGGACCAGCACCGGCAGCGTCGCCAGCCGCACCAGCAGCGCCACCCCGACCACCACCAGTACCGCGACGTCGAGCGTGTTCAGCATTTCTTCCCCCTGCCTGATCGGGCAGAGGGAGTATAGGCGGGCACCCCCGGGCCCCGGCCCGACCGGGTCCCACCGGTCCTACCGGCTCCTACCGGTCGAGCAGCACGGCGAGGTAGCGGTCGATCTCCTCGCGCAGGTCCTCCGGCATCGGCACGTGCCAGTGCCCGCTGCCGGCCGTGGCGTTGAACAGCACGCCGTCGCACCAGCGGATCAACCGGCGGGCGTCCCCCGTGGGGTCGCCCGAGCCGGAGGCGGCGAGCAGCTCGGCGGCGCGCTGGGCGAAGCGCGCGCCCAGGCGGTCGTAGAGGGTGCGCAGTTCGGGCCTGCGGGTGGCCTCCAGGGCGAGTTCCAGGCGGGCCAGGGTGAGCCGGCGGCCCTCCGTGAGCGCCCGGAAGAGCACCTCGGCGCCGACCTCGGCCAGCAGTTCGCGCGGCGGGACGGCGGCCCGCGGCAGTTCGCCCTCGGCGAGGACCGGGAAGTCGGCGGTCTCCCGCTCGACGATCCGGGTGAGCACGAGCTCCAGCAGGGCGGCCCTGGTCCGGGCGAGGTTGGAGGTCGAGCCGGCGGGCAGGCCGGACGCGTCGTCCACGGCGCGGTGGGTGAGCCCGCGCAGGCCGGCGTCGGCGATCAGGTCGATGGCGGCGTCGGCGATCAGGGTCGGGCGCGGGGGTGTCATGGGTCCGATCATGGCCTTTCCAGTCGGGCTCCCCCAACTCACTACAGCCGTAGTTTACGGCTCACTACACATGTAGTAGCGTGCCGGACATCGGACACTACACCTGTAGTGGCCGGGTTGCGCGAGAAGAGGAGCCCCCTCATGGGCCTGCACCAGGCGATCGTCATCGGCGGCGGCATCGGCGGCCTCACCGCCGCCCTCGCCCTCCACCGGCAGGGCATCCCCGTACGCGTCCACGAGCGCGCCGAATCCCTCGAACCCGTCGGCGCCGGGCTCGCCCTCGCCCCCAACGCCCTGCGCTCCCTCGACCGGCTCGGCGTCGGCGCGCGCCTGCGCGCCCTCGCCGCCCCGCACCCCGCCGTCGGCCTGCGCCACCCCTCCGGCCGCTGGCTCGCCCGCCTCGACACCACGGCCTTCGAGGCCTGCTTCGGCGACACCATCGCCGCCGTCGCCCGCGCCGACGTCATCGCCGCCCTGGTCGACGCACTCCCGGAGGACACCGTCCGCACCGGCTCGCCCGCCACCCTCGTCACCCCCGGCAGCGCCACCGAACCCGCCGTCCTGCGCACCGCCGACGGGGAGGAGACCGCCGACCTCGTCGTCGCCGCCGACGGCATCCGCTCCGCGACCCGGGCCCTGCTCTTCCCCCGCCACCCCGGCCCCCGCTACAGCGGCTTCACCACCTGGCGCGCCGTCGTCACCCCCGACCGCCGCCCGGCCGCCGTCGGCGAGGTGTGGGGCCGCGGCCGGCTCGCCGGAGTCGTCCCGCTCGCCGACGGCCGGGTCTACGTCTACGGCGCCGCCCTCGCCCCGGCCGGCGAGCGGGCCGCCGACGGGGACGAACGGGCCGAACTCCTGCGCCGGTTCGGCGACTGGTGCGCCCCCGTACCGCAGCTGTTCGCCCTGGCCGAGCCCGAACGCGTCCTGCGCCACGACGTCTGGGACCTCGCCGACCCGCTGCCCGCCCACCACCACGGCCGGGTCGCCCTCCTCGGCGACGCCGCCCACGCGATGTGCCCCTTCCAGGGCCAGGGCGCCTGCCAGGCCATCGAGGACGCCGTCGTCCTCGCCTCCCTGCTCACCCCCGCCGCCGACCCGGCCGCCACCCTGCCCGCCTACACCGCCGCCCGGCTCCCCCGCACCACCGCCGTCGTCGCCGCCTCCCGCCGCATCGGCAACCTCGTCGCCCTCCGCTCCCCCGCCGCCACCCTCCTGCGCGACACCGCCCTCACCCTCACCGGCCTCCTCCCCGCCCGCACCCTGCTGAACCGCTCGGCCGCGACCTTCGACTGGCAGCCGCCGACCCTGGGCCGAGCGGAGTGAGGCGGACCGGGGCGAGGGGACCCGCAGCCGCCGGAGCCAAGGCCGGCTACGTGTCGGTGTCCTTGGGGTGCCGGGGCGAGGCGTAGACGAAGTGGACGGTGCGGGCCGCCTCGTCCACCAGGTACCGCACCCGGCCGCCCGCCGTCACCTCGTACTCCCATTGCGGCAGCTCGACCCCGCCGAAGACCCGGGTCGCCAGGCGCCCCCGGAGCCGGTGCTGCCGATCGGGGTCCCGCGCCGAGACGGCGGGACGTCGTCGCCGCGCTTGGGGCTCACGACTCGACCACCTCGCCGTGGTCGTCGCCGGGGAGGGGGCCGGTGAGCTCGGCCGCCAGTTCCGGATCCGCGAGGACCCTGGCGGTGGCGCGCCACTCGGCTGTCACCCGGTGCAGGCCGGCGTGCACGTCCAGCTCGACGACGTCACGCGTCACGTCGACGAGGTCGACGACGAACTCCCGGATCTCCTCGGCCGACAGGTGCCTGACCCAGGGGAAGACCGCGGGAAGGGCCGACAGCACGGCCCGCGCACCCTCATCGCTGCCGATCAGCGCGGCGAGCAGGCGCGCGGTGACGTCCGCGGTCTGCTCGCGCTGGCGGTCGTGGCGCTCAGTGGTGAGGTAGAGGTCCTCGCCGTCCCGCCGCGTGACGTGCACGCGCTGGGCCCGCTCCACGGCGTCCGCGACACGCTTGGAGTTCTTCGACAGCTCGGAGAAGGACACGGTGAGGGTCGACATGATCCGACGGTAGTTCGGAATACGTTCCGAAGTCAATCATGATGACGTCGTCTGGCGGCCCGTGTCGGTGGCGGTTGCGATGATGCGCGCCATGGATGACTCCGGCCGTCGGGCCGTTGCCGAGTACTGGGACGCGACCGCCGCGGCCTTCGACGAGGAGCCCGACCACGGGTTGCGGGCGGAGCCGGTGCGGGCGGCGTGGCTTCGGCGGGTGCGGGGGTGGGTGCCGGGCGGGGCGGCGGACGTGCTGGACGTCGGGTGCGGCACCGGGTCGCTGTCGCTGCTGCTCGCGGCGGACGGGCACCGGGTGACGGGCGTGGACCTGGCGCCGCGGATGGTCGGGCGGGCCAGGGCGAAGCTGGTCGCGGCGGGCCTGACGGCGCGGTTCCTGGTGGGTGACGCGGGCGCGCCGCCGCTCGGGGACGAGAGCTTCGACGTCCTGCTGTCACGGCACCTGGTCTGGACGCTCCCCGAGCCCGAGCGGGCGCTGCGCGCCTGGGTGCGGCTGCTGCGGCCGGGCGGCCGGCTGGTCCTGGTCGAGGGCCGGTGGCGGGAGACCGGGCAGGCCACCGTCTCGCCGTACCCGGCCGGGGCAGGGCCGCTGCCGTGGGGCGGCGGGGTCGGGGCGGAGGAACTCGCGGCGGCCGTACGGCCGTTGGTCTCCGAGCTGCGGGTCGAGCCGCTCGGCGGGGAGGCCGAGCTGTGGGGCGGGCCAGTGGACGACGAGCGGTACGCGCTGGTCGCACGCCGTTGAGCGGCCCGGTCGGGCGGCCCGATCGGACCTCCCGACCAGACGCCCCGGTCAGACGGGCTGGCCGAAGGTGCCGGTGAGCGGGTCGGAGTGGTGGCAGGCGGCGCAGCGCAGCCGGGTGTAGATCGCCACCGCGCCCATGAAGACGTCCTCGCGCCCGTCGGCCGGGGACGTGGAGGCGGCGGGTTCCCCGCAGTCCAGGCAGACCCGGCGGGGGCGGGCGGCGATCGAGCAGGCGCGGCAGATCAGGTGGGTCGGGTGTTCCGCGTGCACGACGACGGGCTGCGGCCCGCCGTACAGCAGGTGGTCGCACCAGGTGCAGGACTCGTCCCGCTGCGACGCCAGCATCCGGGCGCGGGTCTCCTGCTGCCACTTCGCCGCCTCCTGCAGCGGCACCTTGACCGGCGGCCCCCACCCGGAGGCGGTCAGCCACTGGGCACCCTCGGTGCCGGCGGCCCGCAGCTGGTCGCCGACGGCGATGTCCCTGGGGGTCTTCTCTTTCATCGGGGCCTCTCCTCCGGTGGGCTTCCGCAGGGGATAACGCCGCCGGGACACCGCTGGACACGCCGCCCGCGCCCGCCCCTGGAGGCACCGGCCCGGCTCAGAGGAGCGGCTCGGCTCAGAGGAGCGGCTCGGTGTCCCCGTGCGCGATGAGGAGCTTGCGCAGCAGGGCGTCGAGCCGGTTGCGCTCGTCCGCGTCGAGGGCCGAGAGGATGCGCTCCTCGTTGCGGACGTGACCGGCCAGGGCCCCGTCGATCAGTTCCTTGCCGGCCGGGGTGAGGCGGACCAGGACGGCCCGGCGGTCGGTCGGGCAGGGGTTGCGCTCGACCAGTCCCTTGGCGGACAGCCGGTCGACCCGGTTGGTGATGGCCCCGGAGGTGACCATCGCGGACTTGAGCAGCGCGCGGGCGTTGAGCTCGTACGGCTCGCCGGAGCGGCGCAGGGTGGCCAGCACGTCGAACTCGGAGGAGTCCAGGCCGCAGGCGGTGAAGTACTCGCGCAGGGCGTTGTCGACCCGGACGTTGAGCCGTCGCAGCCGGCCGATCAGGGCCATCGGCCCGGTGTCCAGCTCGGGGCGGGCCCGGGCCCACTGCTCGACGATGTCGTCCACGGTGTCGCGCTGCTGCATGCCCGCCGCCCTTCCGGAGCCGTCTGTCCGTAGCCGTCCGGTGTCCACCGCCCACCCGACGTAGATATCTTAACATTCACATACTTGACGTTCGCGGATCCCCGGCGTAGAAATTATCTCAACGTTCAGATAATCAACGTTCAGGGGGACGTCATGGCCGTCATGGACCGCAAGCGCGCGGGGATCGCCGCCACCGCCGCACTCGCCCCGGCCGCGTGGGGCACCACCTACCTCGTCACCACCCAGCTGCTGCCCGACGGCCGCCCGCTGCTGCTCGCCGCGCTCCGTGCGCTCCCGGCCGGACTGCTCCTACTGCTGATCGGCCGCCGACTTCCCAAGGGGCGCTGGTGGGGGCGCGCGGCCGTGCTCGGGATGCTCAACATCGGGCTGTTCTTCCCGCTGATGTTCGTCGGCGCCTACCGCCTGCCCGGCGGCGTCGCCGCCACCATCGGGGCGATCCAGCCGCTGCTCGTCGCCGGGTTCTCGATCGGCGTGCTGCGGGTACGACCCGGACGGCGGGCGGTGATCGCCGGACTGGTCGGGGTCGGCGGAGTGGCCCTGCTGGTGCTCAAGAGCGGCGCCCGGCTGGACGGCGTCGGCATCGCCTCGATGGTCGCCGGGATCTCGCTGATGGCCATGGGCACCGTCCTCACCCGCCGCTGGGGCCGCCCCGAGGGCGCCACCCTGCTCGACCTCACCGGCTGGCAGCTCCTGGCCGGCTCGGTCTTCCTCGTCCCGCTCGCCGCCCTGGTCGAGGGCGCACCGCCCGCCCTGAGCGCCGCCAACCTGGCCGGCTTCGCCTACCTCGGCCTGTTCGGCACCGCGCTCGCCTACTCCCTCTGGTTCCGCGGCATCGAGCACCTCGGCGCTGGCCCGGCCTCCTTCCTCGGCCTGATCAACCCGGTCGTCGCCACCCTCGGCGGCCTCCTCGTCCTCGGCCAGACCCTCACCCCCTGGCAGGTCCTCGGCCTCCTCCTCGCCCTCGCCGCCATGCTCGTAGGCCAAGCCCCCACCCGCCGCACCCCAACCCCGGCCCCGACCACCACCCCCTCCACAGCCGCGGCCGAGCCCCCCACCCCCCGCCCCGAACCGGCCGCCGCCCGCTGACCAGCCCCTCCCGAACGCCCGCGCCCCGCCGAATCCCTCCTGGCGGGGCGCAGGCGTGTCCGGAGGCGGGAGTGTCATGAATTCGGCTCTGTCCCGTAATCGGTGGTAACGAAGCGTGACGGGCGCCGTTGACAGACCATGCGAGATATCAACGAGCTTGTGGGCACGGTGTTTTCCGGGCTGATGCCGCTGGTGATCGAGGACGTGCTGGACGAGGGCGAGGTGATCCGGGTGGTGGCCCGGACCCAGGACGGTCCGGCGCCCTGCCCGCTCTGCGGGGCACCGACGGACCGGGTGCACGGCTTCCACCACCGGACGGTGGCGGACGTGCCGGCGGATGGTCGGCGGGTGCTCGTGGTGGTGCGCGTTCGCCGCCTGGCCTGCCCGGTGCTGGGCTGCAGACGGCAGACGTTCCGCGAGCAGGTACCCAGTCTGCTGGAACGCTACCAACGTCGCACGAACCGCCTCACGAGCCAACTCGGTTCCATGGTCAAAGAGTTAGCGGGCCGGGCCGCGTCGCGGCTCCTGGAGGTGCTCGGCGCACCGGCCTCCCGGTCCACGGCCTTGCGGGTGCTCTTGCGGGTGCCGCTGCCCGCGCGGCGGGTGCCGCGGGTCCTGGGCGTGGACGACTTCGCCCTGCGTCGGCGCTGCCGGTACGCGACCGTGCTGATCGACGCCGAGAGCGGTGAGCGGATCGATGTCCTGCCCGGACGAGGTGCCGAAGCCCTGGAGACGTGGCTGCGCGAGCACCCGGGTGTCGAGGTGGTGTGCCGAGACGGCTCCGGGGCCTATGGCGAGGCCGTCCGCCGCGCTTTGCCGAAGGCGGTGCAGGTCGGCGACCGGTGGCACATCTGGCGCAACCTGTGCGAGGCCGTCCTGAAGGAGGTGCGGGCGCACTCCGCCTGCTGGGCCACCGCGAATCCGCCCCGCCCGGAGGGCGTGCGCGAGGTGACTACCCGCGAGCGATGGAGCCAGGTCCACGACCTGCTCGGCAAGGGCGTGGGCCTGCTGGAATGCGCCCGCCGCCTCGGCCTGGCCCTGAACACCGTCAAGCGCTATGCGCGCGTTCCTGAGCCCGAGGGCCTTCGCCGGGCGCCGCAGTACCGGCCCACGCTCGTCGACCCCTACCGGGGCCACCTCCGCACCCGCCGCGCCAAGGACCCTGCCGTCCCCGTGCTTCACCTCTTCCGAGAGATCCAGGAGCTGGGCTACACCGGCAGCCTCAACCTCCTCTACAGGTACATCACCCAGGGTCGCGCCGAAGGCGACCGCCCGGTGACCAGCCCGCGCCGCCTTGCCCGCCTCATGCTCACCCGCCCCGACCGGCTACGGGACAAGGACACCGACCTGCTTCAGGCCCTCACCGCCGCCTGCCCCGAAATGACGGAACTCTCCCGCCTCATCCGCTCCTTCGCCGAGTTGCTTGTCCCCGCCCCCGGCAATGACGCCCATCTCACCGAATGGATCACCGCCGCACGCGCCGCTGGCCTTCCCCACCTGCAATCCTTCATCCGCGGCCTCGAACTCGACCGGGCCGCCGTCGACGCCGGCCTCACCCTGCCCCACCACAACGGCCGCACCGAGGGCGTCAACACCCATACCAAAAGGATCATGCGGCAGATGCACGGCCAGGCCGGATTCGCCCTCCTCCGCCACCGCATCCTCCTCGCCTGAATCACAATCGGTTACCACCGATTACGGGGCAGAGCCGGAATCCTGATAGTCCCCCGGAGGCCGGCGCGGAGCAGCGGGTGAGCGTGGACGGCCAGGGTCAGCCGGTGGCGCCGGGGGCCGCCGGAGACGGTGGCGACGTAGATGCGGCGGGCCGTGGGGGCGTGGGTGGGGTGGGCGCAGGCGTGTCCGGAGGCCGGCGCGGAGCAGCGGGTGAGCGTGGACGGCCAGGGTCAGCCGGTGGCGCGGATGTAGATGTCGGCGGCGCCGGGGAGGCCGCCGGAGATGGTGGCGACGTAGATGCGGCGGGCGGTGGGGGTGTGGGTGGGGAGGGCGGTAGGGCTGGGGGTGGGGGTCCAGATGGGGCTCGGGGCGGGGTCGTCGGGGGTGGGCTCGTCCGGGGCGGCGGGCTCGTCCGGGACGGGGTCCGGGGCGGGGGCGACCACGGGGGCCGGGTCGGCGGGGTCGGCGGGCTCGGCGAGGGGGTCGTCGGACTCCGGGACGGGGGTGGCCTCCGGGGACGGGCTCTCGGCGGGAGCGGGGGTGGCCGAGGGGGAGGGGGTGGCGACGGGCGGCGGCGGGGAGTCGGGGAGTTCCGGGGCCTCGGCCGGCTCGTCGCCGCCGAGGGCGGCGAGCAGGTCGGCGGGGAGCGGGGCGACCGGGCCGGGCGCGGGGAGGTCGTAGGCGCTGAGGAAGTCGCCGAGGCCGGGGGCCCGGCCGCCGCCGAGGCGGTAGTGCAGGTAGGCGACCGGGGCGCCGTCGGAGGTGTGGGTGTAGACGGCGCCGACGGGGACGTAGAAGCGGCCGACGCCGGGGTGCTGGGAGGGGTGGAGCCCGGCCAGGCGTTCGGCGCGGTCGCGGTCGGTCTCGCGGCCGGTGCCGCCGGCGGTGAGCGCGTTGACGCCGCGCACCACGAGGGCGGCGGCGACGGACACGCACAGCACCAGCCCGACGGCGACGGTGCGCCGCAGGACCGGGCGGCCGTGCAGGGCGGGCCACGAGTCGGTCACCGTGCGCTCGGGTGGGATGCCGTCCACGGTTGTCTTGCTCCCCCGTTCGGTCAGAACGCTCGATCAGGACGTCTGATCAGGACATTTGTTCGAGATGCCTGATCGGGACGTCACACTCTGCTCGACGTGGGACGGTAGCCGAGAGTTCCTCAGCCCAGGTAGGCGGGGGCGACCGCGGCCTTGGTGACCGGCTCCGCGCGGCCCGAACCGTCCGCCGGGACGGTCCACAGGTCGGCGCCGTAGTCGCCGGGCAGGGCGTAGACCAGGGTGCCGGCGCCGGACCAGAGCGCCTGGTCGTCGATGTTGCGCTGCTCGGCGGTGGCGGTCTCGGTCATGGTGGCGAGGTCGAGCACGTACAGCCGCCACGGGGCGTCGGCGGGCAGGCCGGGGACGCGCTTCTTGTACGCGACGCGGGTGCCGTCCGGGGAGAGCGAGGGGCACTCGACGTTGTCGTGCAGGGCGGTGAGGGTGCGGGCGGTGAGGTCGCCGCGGACGAGGTGGGTCTGCCCGGCGCTGGCGAGGGTGGCGTAGAAGGTGGTGTCGTCGGCGAAGGTGACGCCCCAGATGTTGACGTCGTGCGCCTGGTACGGGCGGCCGTCCAGGACGACCGCGAAGTCCTCCAGGTTCTCCCGCAGGTTCCAGTCCCGGACGTCCACGATCGAGGTGCGGGTGGAGAAGTCGCTGCCCGCGTACGAGTCGCCGCTGACGAAGACCGTCCAGGCGGCGAGGTGCCCGGACGGCGAGACCCGGGAGCGGGTGGGGATGCCGGCCGCCGGGAACGAGCGGAGCTCGCGCAGGTGGTCGTCCAGGACGACGGCGCGGTAGGTGTCCTCCAGCGCGCCGTGCTGGGCCTGGAGGCAGATGCCGGTGCCGGCGGCGGCGTGGAAGCGCAGGCACTGGACGCCCGAGGCGGTGCGCGGGCCGTCCGGGTGGTCGGCGGCGACGGTGGTGATCTCGTCCCGGTGCGGGCCCCAGGCCATGTTGCGGAACAACAGCTGTCGTCCGCCGGACTGCACCTGTAGTGACACCGGGCCGGACGCGACGGTCGGCCCGCCGGGCTGGGCCTGGTCCCGGCGGGCGGTGCGGTCGGCGGCGTAGAGGACGGCCCCGGTGCCGACCGCGCCGAGCAGCACGACGGCGACCAGCAGGATGATCACCCTGGTCCGGTTCCGCAGGTTCATCGGCTCTTCTCCTCCGGGGGCTTCACGACGACGGGTTCGGACGGGTGCGGCACCGCCGCGGCCGGGGGTTCGGACCGGCGCAGCACCGCCGCCGCGCCGAGCACGCACAGCGCCAGCGCCCCCGCCGACCAGCCCAGCGCCGCCGAGCCGCCGACCGCGCTCCACAGCGCGCCGAACAGCAGCGAGCAGGCGAACCGGGCCAGCGCCTGCCCGGTGCCGACCAGGGCGAGCCCGGCGCCGCGCTGCTCGGCGGGTACGGCGTCGGCGGCCGCCGCGGCGAGCACGCCGTCGGTGGCCGCGTAGAAGGCGCCGTGCAGCGCCAGCACGCAGAGCACCGCCGGCAACCCGCGCAGCGGCGAGAGCAGCAGCCCGTACGCGAGCAGCAGCACCCCGTGCCCGGCGAGGAAGAGCCGGTGGCGGCCGATCCGGTCGGCGAGCGCGCCGAGCGGGACGGCGAGCAGCAGGAAGGCCGCGGCGGTACCCAGCGGCAGCAGCGGGAACAGGTCGACGGGCAGGTCCAGTCGGCGCTGGACCAGCAGGTAGAGGAAGGAGTCGCTGACGGTGGTGAGGCCGAGCAGGACGGCGCAGAGCGTCAGCCGGCGCAGCCCCGGCAGCCGCAGCAGGGTGAGGCTAGCGCGCAGCGAGGGGGCGGGCGCCGAGGCGTCGTCGCCCTGGTGCCGGTTCGGCACGAACAGCAACAGGATCAGCACGCCGAGCGCCGCGACGCACGAGCTGACCGTGAACACCGCGTCGTAGCCGTGCCGTTCGCCGCCGTCGGCGAGCAGCGGGCCGCCGGCCAGCCGCAGCACCAGGAAGGCGGTGAGCGGGCCGAGCAGGGCCCCGGCCGTGTCCATCGCCCGGTGCACCCCGAACGCCCGGCCGCGGTGGGCGGGTTCGGTGGCGAGCGAGATCATCGCGTCCCGGGGCGCGGTGCGCAGGCCCTTGCCGGTGCGGTCGACGGCGATCACGGCGCCGATCAGCGGCACGGTGTGGACGAACAGCAGCAGCGGCCGGCACAGCGCGGACAGCCCGTACCCGACGGCCGCGACGGCCTTGTGGCGGGCGGCGCCGTCGCGGCCGCGGCGGTCCGAGAGGTGGCCGCCGACCAGCCGGACCAGCGCGCTGAAGCCGTTCTGGATGCCGTCGAGCAGGCCGAAGCCGAGCGGGGAGAGGCCGAGGCCGGTGAGCAGGTAGAGCGGGAGGACGGCGGTGACCATCTCGGAGGAGATGTCGGTGACCAGGCTGACCGTGCCGAGGGCGAGGACCGCCCCCGGCACGGCGCCCCGCCGCGCCCGACCGGTGGCCGGCGCGGGGGCCGCCCCGAGGGGGGCCGCGTCGGCGTCGGTCGGGGCGGCGGGGGCCTTCGAGCTGCGGGAGTCCGCGACGTACACGGGCGTCAGTTCCAGATTCCGGTGATGTCGGCGGCGCCGGCCGAGTTGCCCGCGTGGGCGTTGACCCCGGCCAGGTCCTCCAGGGTGTGCAGCACGTCGTAGTGGTTGTACGTGGTGGCGGTGCTGCTGCCGGGGGCGACGTGGGCGCCGTAGACGAGGGTCGGGATGCGGTTGCCGGACAGCTTGTTGTCCTCGTCGAAGGTGAGCAGGAGCAGGCTGTTGTGGCTCTTCGCCCACTGCGCGTACCCGTCGAGGTTGGCCTGGAGCCAGGAGTCGCCGGTGCCGACGGAGCAGTCGTGCATGTCGTCGCAGAGGTCCGGGACGACGAAGGAGACCTTCGGCAGGGTGCTGTAGTCGCTCGGGAACGCGTCCATGCCGTACGCGCTGGAGGTGGGCACGTTGCCGAAGCCGAACCACGGGTTGTGCTTCTGGGCGTAGTTGCCGCTGCTGCAGTCGGTGGCGCCGGGGCCGGGCAGGCCCTCGTTGTAGCTGGCCCAGGTCTGGCCGGCGCCGATCAGCTCGGACGCGAGGTTGGGCTGCTGCAGGGCGCCGACGTCCACGCAGCCGTCGTCCACGATGCCCTGGGAGCTGCCGGAGAACAGCATGTAGTAGTTGGGCTGGCTGGGGTGGGTGAGCGCGTAGGACTGGGTCAGCGTCGCGCCGCCGGCCACCAGGGTGGTGTTGATGTACGGGGCCTTGGAGCTGCCGATCACCTGGGAGTAGGCGTGGTTCTCCAGGACGACGACGACCACGTGGTCGGGCGCGGGCAGGCCGGCGGCGGCGCCCGCGGCGGTGTCGGCGGCCGCGCTGCCGCCGGCGGCCCAGAGGCCGAGCGAGCCGGCGACCAGGCCGAGGCCGGCGGCCAGCGCGGTGAGCGGACGGAGCAGGCGCGGCCGGCGGCGGCCGGGGCGCGGGAGGGGGGCGACGGCGGAAGAGGGGGTGCCGGGGGTGCGCAGTCGTGCGAAGGCCATGGGGTCCTCCGGATGTCGGGGCTTCCTGGCGGGAGCGCCGAGAACAGTAGGAGTGCCGCGGTGACGTGTACCGCACAAGACAAGTGAAGAACAGACGAACAGCTGCCGCGCCCCGGCGGACCGGCGGCGTCGGCAAGAGCATCGGGAAAGACATCGGGAAGGGCGTCGGGAAGGGCGTCGGGAGCGGCGACGGCACCGGCGTCGGATCTCACACCCGCCGCGATTGACCCGTTCCGCCCGGGCGTGGTGGGATCACCGGAGCTTGGGACGAAAGGGTGCGGCACGTGAGCGGACTGGTCGCCGTCGTCCCCCGCACCCTGGTGGTCGGGATCGGTGCGAGCAGCGGCGCCGAGCAGACCGAGGTGCTGCGGCTGCTGACGGACACCCTCCGGGAGGCCGGGCTGGACCGCTCCGAGGTGGCCCGGCTGGCCACCGTGGCGGGCAAGGCGGACCACCCGGCGGTGCGCTGGGCGGCCGACCACCTCACCGGCGTACCCGTGGACGAGCACCCGCCCGAGGCGCTCGCGGGCGTGCCGGTGCCGAACCCCTCCGCCGCCGTCGGTACGGCCGTCGGCACCGCGAGCGTGGCCGAGGCCGCGGCGCTGGCGAGCGCGCCGGGGGGCCGGCTCGTGGTCACCAAGCGGAAGTCGGCGCGGGCCACGGTCGCGATCGCCCGGGCGGCGCCGCACGGACGGCTCGCACCGCTCGACCTCGGCGACGACCCGCGGCCCGCCGTGCCACCCGGCCCGTAGAACCGCATCACGTCCACCACCAGTCGCGACCACCCGAACCAGCCGCACCACCCAGCGAGGAGACCCCGCGTGACCGCCCCCGAACCCGACCTGCGCCACCACGGCGACGCCGAGGTGCGCGCCGACGGGCTCGGCCTGGTCGACCTCGCCGTCAACGTCCGCACCGGCACTCCCCCCACCTGGCTGCGCGAGCACCTCGCGGCCACCCTCGGCGACCTCGCCGCCTACCCCGACCAGAGCGCCGCACGCTCCGCCGTGGCCGCCCGGCACGCCCGCCCGGTCGAGGAGGTGCTGCTCACCTCGGGGGCGGCGGAGGCCTTCGTCCTGCTGGCGCGTGTCCTGATGCCACGTCACATCGTCGTGGTGCACCCCCAGTTCACCGAGCCGGAGGCGGCCCTGCGGGACGCCGGACACCACGTGCACCGGGTACTGCTCTCCCCCGGGGACGGCTTCCGGCTGGGCGCCGTCCCCGAGGAGGCGGACCTGGTCGTCCTCGGCAACCCGACCAACCCGACCTCCGTGCTGCACCCCGCCGAGGCCGTCGCCGCACTGGCCCGGCCGGGGCGCACCCTGGTGGTGGACGAGGCGTTCATGGACACCGTCCCGGGCGAGCGGGAGTCCCTCGCCTCCACCCGGGACCTGCCCGGCCGGGTCGTCGTACTGCGCAGCCTCACCAAGACCTGGGGCCTGGCCGGACTGCGGATCGGCTACGTGCTCGGGCCCGCACCGCTGATCGCCGGCCTCGGCGCCGCCCAGCCGCTCTGGCCGGTCTCCACCCCGGCGCTGGCCGCCGCCGAGGCGTGCAGCGGCCCGGCGGCGCTCGCCGAGGCGGAGCTGGCGGCGGCCGAACTGGCGCTCTGGCGCGAGCACTTGATGAAGGGCCTGGCCGCCTTCCCGTCGGTGCGGCTGTACGGCGAACCGGCCGCCTCCTTCGTCCTGGTACGGCTGCCCGACGCGGCGGCGGTCCGGCGGCGGCTGCGCGAGCACGGCTTCGCCGTCCGGCGCGGGGACACCTTCCCGGGGCTGGGCGAGGAGTGGCTGCGGATCGCCGTCCGGGACGAGGCGACCACCGACCGGTTCCTCAACACCCTTGAGGCCGTGCTCGATTCGGCCTGACCGGCGCAACAGCAGCCCACCCCCGGCCGCCCTCCCGTCAGGGCGGACGGACGGGCGGACGGCCGGGCGGACGCACGACAGCCCACCCCCGGCCGACCCGGCGAGCGCTACTGGAGCCCGAGCGCCTCCGCCGCCAGGGCGGTGCCCTTCACGCGGGCCGCGATCTTGGCGAAGGCGGTGTCCCGCGAGGTGGAGGCGTCGTCTGCGAACGGCGAGAATCCGCAGTCGTCGGTCGTGCCGAGCTGGTCGACCGGGATGTGCCGGGCTGCGGCCAGCACCCGGTCGCGCACCTCCTCCGGGGTCTCCACCCTGGGGTCGATCGGGTCGGTCACTCCGACGAACACCCGGATTCCGGGGCGGAGTTGATCCGCGATGACGGCGAGCACGCGGTCGGGGTCGGCCTCGCTCGCCAGCTGCACGTAGAAGTTGCCGACCCTGAGCCGGAAGAGCTTCGGCAGCAGCTCGGCGTAGTCGACGTCCAGGCTGTGGGTGGAGTCCTGGTCCCCGCCCGGGCAGGTGTGCACGCCGAGGCGGGCCCGCTCCTCCTCGGCGAACCGGTCGAGCACCTGGTTGTTGAGGGCCACGAAGTCGTCCAGCAGAGTGCCCGACGGGTCCAGCTTGAGCGACAACCGGGCCTCGGTGAAGTCGAGTTGGACGACGTGGGCGCCCGCGTCCAGGCAGCCGCGAATGTCGGCCTCGGCCTCGTCGGCCAGGTCCTCCAGGAAGTTCTCGCGCGAGTACCCGTCGATGCCGTCGGCGGGGTAGAGCAGGCTGAGCGCGGAGGGTGCGATGACGGCCTGCTTGACGGGCTGCGAGGTGTGCCGCAGGGCGTCGCGCAGATAGGTCTCGGCACGGACCCGGTACCGGAAGGGTCCGGCGGTCAGCCGCGGCAGCTGCCGGGTGTGTCCGTCGGCGAAGGGGATGACGGCGCCGTCCCCGGCGAGGGAGGTCAGCCCGGCGAGGGGGTACGTGACGAAGCTCGGCTTCGCCTGCTCGCCGTCCACCAGGACGGGGCAGCCGAGCTCCGCCAGCCTGGCCAGGGTGTCGGCGGTGGCCTCGTCCTGCAGCTTCTTCAGGTCGGCGTCGGACAGCCGCCCCTCGGCGTGTTCGGTCAGGGCGTTCAGCAGAGTGCTCGGCCGGGGGATGCTGCCGATGGGCTCCGTGAGAATGGTCATGACGGGACGGTAGAAAGGGCGGCGCCCCGAGCACAATGGGGCGCTCGGCGCACTCCGCTCGACCGTTCACACCTCGCGCGCCCCACCCTTCTCCGTTCACGCCCCTGGAACAGCACACCCCTCCGCCCAATCCCGTAGCGTGGCGAAGTCGTCGGCGAGCAGGCCGAGTCGGGGGTTGACGTGCAGGGCGAGCGCCGGGCCTGGGTGGTTCGCCTCGATCCACTCCTCGTCCCGCGGGCCGAGTTCGTCGTCCACCCAGACGAACGGGCGTCCGGCGGCCCAGGCGACCACGTCCCTGGTCTTCCAGTGCAGCCCGTCCCGCGCCTCGCCGAACAGGTCGGACCAGCTGATGTACGGGAGTTCGGGCAGGCCCAGGTGCGGGCCTATGTGGGTGTTCGCGTCGCCCATCCAGCCGGTGGCCCACACCAGTTCGTAGGGCAGTGCCAGCAGTTCCGCGCCGTGCGAGGGGTTGAGCCAGACCCGCAGCGGCTTGACCCGGACGGCGGGGGGCTTGGCGTGCCTGGCGCGGGTCGCCTGCCGGGCCTGGACCGCCGCCAGGTGCTCCTGCTTCGCCACCCACCAGGAGGGGCGCAGCCGGTGGGTGGCGTAGCCCTCGGGCCTCCGCTTCGGCGCGGCGTAGGGGTTGAGCGGTCCGTCCACGTCGAGGAGGAGCAGGGGCTGCTGGGTCATGCCATGAATTCTCGGTCCGGCGGGGGCGCTTGACCAGCGGTTTGCGGGTCGACGCGCGTAGCGGGCGCCCGCTACGGGCGGGACCACAGGTTGCGGGCGGCGAGCAGCGGGAGCACCCCCTCGCCGAACCAGTACGCCTCCTCCAGGTGCGGCATCCCGCTCAGCACGAACTCGTCGACGCCCAGCCCGTGGTACTCGCAGATCAGGTCCGCGACCTCCCGATGGCTGCCCACCAGCGCCGTGCCGGCGCCGCCGCGCAGCAGCCCGATGCCGGCCCACAGTCCGGGATACACCTCCAGCCGCTGCGCCGAGCCGCCGTGCAGCGCGAGCATCCGCCGCTGGCCCTCCGACTCGCTCCGGGCGAGCGCCCGCTGGGTCTCCCGCACCCGCTCCGGGTCCATCGCGGCGAGCAGCCGTTCGGTCTCCGCCCAGGCCTGGGCGGCGGTGTCCCGGGTGATCACGTGCAGCCGGATGCCGAACCGTACGGTCCGGCCCCGGGCGGCGGCCAGGCCGCGGATCCAGCGGATCTTCTCCCGGACCTGGGCGGGCGGTTCGCCCCAGGTCAGGTAGACGTCCGCGTGCTCGGCGGCGACGTCGCCGGCGGCCGGGGAGGAGCCGCCGAAGTACACCGCCGGGACCAGGTCCGGCAGCCGGTTCAGCCGCGCCCCCTCGACCCGCAGGTGCGGCCCGTGGTGGTCGACCGTCTCCCCCGCCCAGAGCCGCCGGGTGATGCCCAGGAACTCCCCGGTCCGCGCGTACCGGGCGTCCTTGTCCAGGAAGTCCCCGTAGGCGCGCTGCTCGGCGGACTCCCCGCCGGTCACCACGTTGAGCAGCAGCCGCCCGCCGGACTGCCGCTGGTAGGTGGCGGCCATCTGCGCGGCCAGCGTCGGGCTGATCTGCCCGGGCCGGAACGCCACCAGGTACTTCAGCCGCTCGGTCACCTGGCTGAGCATCGCGGTGGTCAGCCAGGCGTCCTCGCACCAGGCCCCGGTCGGCGTCAGCACCCCCTCGAAGCCCAACTGCTCGGCGCTGCGGGCGATCTGGCCGAGGTAGCCGACGCTCGGCGGCCGGTCCGAGCCGGCCGTGCCGGGCGTGGAGCCGTGCCCGCCGCCGACGATCAGCCGGCTGTCGCCGTTGGTGGGGAGGAACCAGTGGAAGGTGAGAGCCATGGACGGACACACTCCTGGGGCCGGTACTGCCTGCGGTCGGTTGACGGAACCCGCCGACCGCGACACCCGTCCGCCCACACCCGCCCCAGGTCCACGTGCAGACGGCGCACGAGGAGGGGGCGGTCCGGAGCAGTCATGGCCCGATTCTCCGGGACCGCCCCACCCCGATCAAGACCCGGCCGGAACCGGCTCGCTACCGCGCCGTCCAGCCGGTCCAGCTGCCGTTGGTGTCCCGGGCCCGGGACCAGGTCCGGCCGTCGGCGCCGGGCACGTCGATGCGGAAGGCGCCGCCCATGGTCGCCGCGGTGATCTCGACCTTGCCGGCCATGGTGCCGCCGAGGGACTTCCAGTCGGTCAGCTTGGTGGAGTTGGCGATGGTCGACCGCGTGTACACCGCGTGGTTGGTGCCGATCACCAGGATCAGGCGGGTGCCGTCCCGGAAGTCGAAGAAGGTCGCCCCGCTGCCGTAGCTGCCGCCGCAGTAGAACGTGCCGCCGAACAGTCGGTCGCTGCAGGTCGTGACGCCCGGCACGGGGGTGCTCCCGGAACCGGCCGGCTCGACGGCGAGGCCCTGCGCCACACCCGGCCCGGCCGGCTTGCCCGGCGTGATCGGCACGCCCGGCCTGGGAGCGCCCGGCACCGTGGTCGGCGCACCCGGCGAGGGAACACCCGGCACCGTGATCGGCACGCCCGGCGTGGTGGCGGTGGTCCCGCCGGCGGCCGAGGCGGGAGCCGCAGCCGCGGCCAGCCCGATGCCCGCGAGGGCGGCGGCGGAGACGAGGGCCGCCTGGATCTTCTTCATGAACGCTCCTGAGTGAACGGTTCGGGCCGCGGGCGGCGACCGGTCGGCGCGCGAGCGCTTCCCGGCGCCCGCCCGTCGGGCCCTCTCCGGTAGCAACGGGAGCCCCGCTCGGCCGAGTTCAACGGCTGGTCCGCCGATTTCGCGGAGCCGACCGGAACGCCGCCGGGCCTCCCCTCGCGTGGAGGGGAGGCCCGGCGGACTGCTCAGGAGACGCGGCGGATCAGACCTGGCCGGCCTTCTCCAGGGCCTCGCAGCAGGTGTTGATCAGGAGCCGGGTGACGACGTAGGGGTCGACGTTGGCGTTCGGGCGACGGTCCTCGATGTAGCCCTTCTTGTCCACCTCGACCTGCCACGGGATGCGCACCGAGGCGCCACGGTCGGAGACGCCGTAGCTGTAGACGTTCCACGGGGCGGTCTCGTGCTTGCCCGTGAGGCGCGACTGGATGTCGTGGCCGTACTGGTTGACGTGCTCCAGCACCTTCTCCTGCGAGGTGCCGAGCGACTCGCAGGCGGTGATGATGGCGTCGTAGCCCTCGCGCATCGCCTTGGTGGAGAAGTTGGTGTGGGCGCCCGCACCGTTCCAGTCACCGCGGGCCGGCTTGGCGTCGAGGGTGGCGTCGATGCCGAACTCCTCGGCGGTGCGGTACAGCAGGTAGCGGGCGATCCACATGTCGTCCGAGACGGTCAGCGCGTCGACCGGGCCGATCTGGAACTCCCACTGGCCGGGCATGACCTCGGCGTTGATGCCGCAGATGGCCAGGCCGGCGTCGATGCAGCGGTCCAGGTGCAGCTCGACGATCTCGCGGCCGAAGACCTCCTCGGCGCCGACGCCGCAGTAGTAGCCGCCCTGCGGGGCCGGGAAGCCGCCCTCCGGGAAGCCGAGCGGGCGGGAGCCCTTGAAGAAGGTGTACTCCTGCTCGATGCCGAAGATCGACTCCTGCGAGGCGTACTTCTCGGCGACCTCGCGCAGCAGGGCGCGGGTGTTGGAGACGTGCGGGGTGCCGTCCGTCTCCAGGACCTCGCAGAGGACCAGGATGTTGTCGCCGCCGCGGATCGGGTCCGGCGTCACCCGCACCGGGTCCAGCACGCGGTCCGAGGCGTGGCCCTCGGCCTGGCTGGTCGAGGAACCGTCGAAGCCCCAGGTCGGGATCTTGTCGGCGTTGGGCAGGACGCGAGTCTTGGAACGGAGCTTCGCGGTCGGCTTGGTGCCGTCGATCCAGATGTACTCGGCCTTGATTGCCACTGCGTGTCCCTCGCATTGCTGGGTGGTGGGTGCCCGCGTAGCGTCGCAAGCCGCCGTTTCCCGGTTGTTCCTCTTGTGTAACGCGCAGGTGAACCAACCGTCCGCATTGGCACGGTCACGGTGCGGGAGTGCCGGGGGTGACACTCCCGCCGTTCCGGGTGCCATGAGTGATGACGTGGGTACGTTCAGTGACGACGCATGATCAGCGCCACCCCGTGGTCAGCGGAGCCACACGGTCAGTACCGCCGCCCGGTCAGTGCCGGCGGGCGTGCGCGGCGCGACGGCGCCGGGTGACCCACAGCGCGGCCGCCCCGCCCGCGACCAGGGCGGCGGCCCCCGCGGCCAGCGGGCCGGTGGCGCTGCTGCCGCCGGTGGCGGCCAGCTTCTCCGACTTCTCCACCGCGGCCTGCGGAACGGGGGTGCGCGAGGCGGTGGTGTCGGCGACCGGCTCGACGGCGGGCGCGCTGGTGGGCGCGGCGCTCTGGGTGGCCGGGCCGGACGGGGTGGCCGCCGGCCCGGAGGGCTTCTCGCAGCTCACCGAGGCGACGGTGACCTTCCCGGTGACCTTGGCGACGTTCAGGTTGAGCGGGTTCACCTCCACCTGCACCTCCAGGGCGGAGGCGGCGGCGGTGGTCGTGGTGACGGTCTTCTTGGAGAACTCCACCGAGACGCTGCCGACCAGCGGCACGTCCACCTTGGTCGGCCCGTACAGGCCGACGGTGACCGGCTTGCCGAGCACGCTGAGCTTGAGCGGCGCGACCACGTCGGCGGTGGGCTGCCCGTCCACCGGGCAGCTGGCCTCGGCGCTCATCGCCTCCAGGCCGAGCAGCGCGGTGGCGGGCAGGCCGGGGGCGTGCACGTCGGCGTTGACCAGCTTGACGGAGGCGGTGGCGCCCTTGGCGTCGACGCGGGTGACCGACTTGCCGACGTCCGCCTTGACCAGGGTGACGGGGCCCGTCTGGTCCACCCCGGCCACCGTGGCGGTCAGGATCGAGCCGTCGCGCTGCGCCGGCGACTCCACCTTGTTCAGCGCGATGTTCACCGGGACGTCCACCGCCTTGTTCAACAGGCTGACGTCCAGGTCGAGTTCGGCGGTGACGGCGCGCGCCTTACCGGGCGACGACGGGGCGGGCTCGGCCGCCTGGACGGGCGCGGCGGTGAGCAGTGAGCTCGCCACCACGGCGGTGGCCGCGGCGGCGGAGACGATTCGGCGAGCGGACGGGCAAGCGGACGGGCGCGAAGACGAGGCCGAAGACGGGCGAGAAGACAAGGCGGTACCCCCACACAGATGAAACGATGAGCCGCCAGTCTTCTCGAACAATCCGTCACATGAGTAACACAGAACGTCATTTCACCCGTTGGAGTGAGATTGGCGTTCTGCGCTGACCCATCTCTGCTAGGGCCTGTCGTCGAACTCCCGTCGTCCGCCCGGAGGGTGGGCGGGGCGGCGTCGGGGTGCGTGCATCGCAAGGCGGAGGAGGGAGCCACTGCGGTGGGGGCACCTCCCGGCCGAAGGCTGGGGGCCATTGGCGACCGACGACAACGCGGCGAGGTGCGTGCCCCGGCGGCGCCCCGCAGACGCGAGTTCGACGACAGGCCCTAGGGCAGCCGCCAGTCCACCGGCTGCGCCCCCTGCCGCACCAGCAGCTCGTTGGCCCGGCTGAACGGCCGCGAGCCGAAGAAGCCGCGGTCGGCGGACATCGGGCTGGGGTGGACCGACTCCACCGACGGGACGTTGCCCAGCAGCGGCCGCAGGTTGCGGGCGTCGCTCCCCCACAGGATCGCCACCAGCGGGCCGCCGCGCGCCACCAGCGCCCGGATCGCCTGCTCGGTGACCGCCTCCCAGCCCTTGCCCCGGTGCCCGCCGCTCTTGCGCGGCTGGACGGTGAGCACCCGGTTGAGCAGCAGCACGCCCTGGTTCGTCCACGGGGTGAGGTCCCCGTTGGACGGCTCCGGCAGGCCCAGGTCGGTGCCGTACTCCCGGTAGATGTTGATCAGGCTCGCCGGGATCGGCCGCACCTCCGGCGCCACCGAGAAGCTGAGCCCGACGGCGTGGCCGGGGGTCGGGTACGGGTCCTGCCCGACGATCAGCACCCGCACGTCGGCGAAGGGCTGCTGGAAGGCGCGCAGCACGTTCGGGCCGGAGGGCAGGTAGGTGCGGCCTGCGGTCAGCTCGGAGCGCAGGAAGTCGCCCATCGCGGCGACCCGTCCGGCGACGGGTTCCAGGGCGGTGGCCCAGCCGGGCTCGACGATCTCGTTCAGTGGACGCGGTGCCATGGTCGCCACCCTATCGGCCTACACCGACACGGCTTTCAGCGGATGATCATGTGATCGAGAGGGCCCGACGGGCCGGCGGCACCCCAGCGACGGGCCGCTCGGGAGCCGGCCGCGCCCCCGCCCGAACACCCTCCCCGGCCCCGCAGCGGAACCCCCGGCGCGGCTACCCGACCGGCCGCCCCCGCAGCACCACCAGCCGCGGGTCCGCGAGCACCCGGACGTCCGCCCGCGGGTCCTGCGCGTACACCACGAAGTCCGCCGGCGCGCCCTCCTCCAGCCCCGGCCGCCCCAGCCACGCGCGCGCTCCCCAGCTCGCCGCCGACAGCGCCTCGGCCGGGCTCAGCCCCGCCTTCACCAGCTCCGCCACCTCCTCCGCGACCAGCCCGTGCGCCAGCGAGCCGCCCGCGTCGGTGCCGACGAACACCGGGATGCCCGCGTCGTGCGCGGCGCCCACCGTGGCGTACCGGCGCTCGTGCAGCCGCCGCATGTGCGCCGACCAGGCCGGGAACTTGGCCTCGCCGCCGGCCGCGAGGTCCGGGAAGGTGGCGATGTTGACCAGGGTCGGCACGATCGCCACCCCGCGCTCGGCGAAGACCGGGATCAGCTCCTCGGTCAGGCCGGTGGCGTGCTCGACGCAGTCGATCCCGGCCGCCAGCAGGTCCGGCAGCGACTCGGCGGAGAAGCAGTGCGCGGTGACCCGGGCGCCCTCCTCGTGCGCCGCCGCGATCGCCTCGGCCAGCGCGTCGCCGGGCCAGCAGGCGGCGAGGTCGCCGCGGTCGCGGTCGATCCAGTCGCCGACCAGCTTCACCCAGCCGTCCCCGCGGCGGGCCTCGGCCCGGACGTAGGCGGCCAGGTCGCCGGGCTCGATCTCGTGCGCGTAGTTGCGGATGTAGCGGCGGGTGCGGGCGATGTGCCGCCCGGCCCGGATGATCCGGGGCAGGTCCTCGCGGTCGTCGATCCACCGGGTGTCGGCGGCCGAGCCGGCGTCGCGGATCAGCAGGGTGCCGGCGTCCCGGTCGGTGAGCGCCTGCTTCTCGCTGGTCTCGGCGTCCACCGCGCCGTGCGCGTCCAGGCCGACGTGGCAGTGCGCGTCCACCAGGCCGGGCAGCACCCAGCCGGTCACCGTCCGGACGTCCCCGGCGGTCGGCGGGCGGGTGAAGCTCACCCGGCCGTCCACCACCCAGAGTTCGTCCCGGACGTCCTGCGGACCGACCAGCACCCGACCCCGCACGTGCAGCACCGCGCCATCGCTCATGGCCGCACTCTACCGACGGGCGGGTTCCGTGTAAGCAGTCACAATGCGGCAGACTCGTTTCCGCACCCCCACCCCGCACGACCCCCGCGCGGCCCCCGCGCGACTCCCGCGAAACCCCGCGAAAGGCGATACCGACGTGAGTCCCTTCCTCGACCTGCCCCCGCTCAGCGCCGCCGAGTTCGCGGCGATCGAGGACCAGGTGGCCGCCCTGCTGCACACCGGGGCCGACGTGATCGTCACCCAGGGCGAGGCGCTGCTGCCCCTGGAGGCCGCGATCCGCGGCGCCGCGCACCCCGGCTCGACCGCCCTCAACGTCGTCACCGGCCCGTACGGGCAGACCTTCGGCAACTGGCTGCGCTCCTGCGGGGCGAAGGTCGTCGACCTGGCCGTGCCCTTCGACAGCGCGGTGAGCGCCGAGCAGGTCGCCGCGGCCCTGGAGGCGAACCCGGAGATCGACTTCGTCTCCCTGGTGCACGCCGAGGCCGCCACCGGCAACACCAACCCGGTCGCCGAGATCGGCGCCGTGGTCCGCGAGCACGGCGCGCTGCTGATGCTCGACGCGGTGGCCTCCGTCGCCGCCGAGCCCGTGCTCACCGACGAGTGGGGCGTCGACCTGTGCGTCATCGGCGGCCAGAAGGCGATGGGCGGCCCGGCCGGCGTCTCCGCCGTGTCCGTCTCCGAGCGCGCCTGGGCGCGGATCGCCGCCAACCCGGCCGCCCCGCGCCGCTCCTACCTCTCGCTGCTGGACTGGAAGGAGCGCTGGACCGACGCCGGCCGCGCCGTACTTCCGCACGCCCCGGCCCAGTTGGAGATGCTCGCGCTCGGCGCCTGCCTGGACCGGATCGCCGCCGACGGCCTGCCCGCCGTGATCGCCCGGCACCGCGCCGCCTCGGCCGCCACCCGGGCCGGCGTCCGCGCGCTCGGCACCCTGGCCCCGTACGTCGTCGAGGACGCCCACGCGGCCCCGGTCGCCACCACCCTGCGCACCCCGGACGGCGTCGACGCGACCGCCCTCGCCGCCCGCCTCGACCCGGCCCTGCCGGTCCAGTCGGGCGGCGGCGCGCTGGCCGGCTCGATGCTGCGGGTCAACCACTACGGGCGGGCCGCCTCGCTGGACACCGTCCGCGCCTGCCTCACCGGCCTCGCCGCCGCCACCTCGGCCGACCCGGCGCCCGCCCTGGCCGCCGCCGAGGCCGCCTGGAACGCGACCGTCGCGGCCTGACGCGCGCACAGCGACCGTCGCGGCCTGACGCACGCACGGCGACCGTCACGGCCTGACCCACGCACGGCGGCGGCCCCGGGAACAGCTCCCGGGGCCGCCGCCGTACCCGGCCGTCAGTGCCCGTTGACGTCCACCACCTCGACGCCGCGGATGTTCCGCTCGATCTCCTCCGCCGGCAGCGCGATCGCCAGCGCCCAGTAGTAGACGACCAGCGAGAACACCACCACGACGGCAATGTCCCACCACAGCGGCAGGTTCCCCTGCGCGCCCGCGCCGAAGGTGCCCTGCCAGGAGACCACGCCCATGCCGAGCAGGTAGACCGGCAGCCACTGCCCGGCCCGGAAGTCCATCCGGGGCGCGTTCGGCATCCCCTTCGAGCGCGCGTACCAGGAGTACCCGCCGAGCAGCAGGTAGCCGATCACGATCGCCAGGCCGAGCCGCCACAGGGTGTCCCAGCCGGACCAGTAGATGACCAGGCTCGCCACCACGAAGGCCAGCGGCGAGACCACCGAGCCGCCGGGCAGGTGGTACGAGCGCTCCATCCCCGGCAGCCGCTTGCGCAGCACCCCGAAGGCCAGCGGGGCGCCCGCGTACATCAGCACCACCGCCGAGGTGATGAAGCCGACCAGCCGCTGCCAGCTCGGGAAGGGCAGGAAGCAGATCACCCCGGCCACCCAGGCGATCAGCAGGCCGAGCCAGGGCACCGCGCGCTTGTCGGTGGACTGCAGCGCCTGCGGGGCGTAGCCGTTGCGGCTCAGGCCGTAGGTGACCCGGGAGCTGGAGGTGATGTAGACCAGCCCGGTGCCGGCCGGTGAGACGACCGCGTCGATGAACAGCACGGTGGCCAGCCAGCCCAGGCCGATCAGGGTCGCCAGGCCGGCGAACGGTCCGCTGATCCCGGGGTAGTCGAGCGTGGTCCAGCCCTTGGCGAAGGTCTCCGGCGGCAGCGCGCCGATGAACACCACCTGGAGCATCACGTAGACGACCGTACCGATCACCACCGAGCCGAGCACGGCACGCGGGATGTCCCGGCGCGGGTTGCGGCTCTCGCCCGCCCACTGGATGGCCTGCTCGAAGCCGAGCAGCGCGAAGATCACCCCGCTGCTGCTGATCGCGGCGAGCACGCCCTTGGCCCCGTCCGGGGCGAAGCCGTGGATGGTGAAGTTGGAGCCGTGGAACTCGGTGAGGCCGAGCGTGACGATGGTCAGCACCGGGATGGCGACCTTCCACACGGTCGCCGCGCTGTTGGTGTGCGCGAGCAGCCGCACGCCGAGGAAGTTGACCGCGACGAAGACCCCGAGCAGCAGGGCCGCGACGACGAACCCCCAGCCGGTCAGCGTCAGGTCCTTGTTCAGCAGGCCGTCCGCCCAGCTCCAGTGCTGGGCGTAGTTGATCATCGCCTGCACCTCGATCGGCGCGATGGTCGCGGCCTGCAGCCAGGTGAACCAGCCGAAGGACATCCCGGCGAACCCGCCGAAGGCGTAGTGCGGGTAGCGCGCCGTGCCGCCCGCCACCGGGAACAGCCCGCCCAGTTCGGCGTGCACCAGCGCCAGCAGGATGATCGCCACCGCGCCGACGCCCCAGGACACCAGCGCCGCGGGCCCGGCCGCCACCGCCGCCTTCTGCGCCCCGAACAGCCAGCCGGAGCCGATGATCGCCCCGACCGAGGCCCAGAGCAGTCCGATGACGCCGACCTCGCGCCGCAGCGCGGTGTGCCCCGAGCCGGGCGGATTGGAGGAGGAATGGGCCATTGCTCGCACCTCTCATATATCGGGACAAATCCACCCCGACAGTGCCGCAGCCCCCACCCCTCCCCCACCGAAACGCGCGGCGCCCCGCACCCCCTCACCCGAACAGCCCGCCGGAGGCGGCGGCCGGGCGGCTCAGGACGGAACTTCGGCCGTCCTGCGGAACTCGCGGGTCCGGGCGGCGACGGCGTCGACGGAGAGCGCCCGGCCCGGCAGCCACTCCACGTAGACGCCCCACATGCTGCCGTCGGCCCAGGCGCAGACGGCGACGGGCTTGCCCAGGGTGTTCCCGAGGCCGCACTTCATGGCCCCGCCCCGCTCGCCGGGCTCGACGTCGCGCAGGCCCGTGAGGGTCACCTCCTCGGTGTCCTGGGCGGCGACGACGTCGTCGAGCTCCGAGGAGGGCAGGAAGATGTGCTTCTCGTAGACCATGACGACGGCCCCCCGACTGTCGGCGGGGTCCTGGTAGCCGGTGCTCGTGACACCGGAGTGCCCGCCCAGACTGGTGGACTGCTTGGCCTGGGAGACCTCCGGGCGCAGTCGCATCCCGTCGAAGGACTCCGGCGCGCGGTACCCGTACGCGCCGAGGGCGGCGAAGTTGTCCGCGAAGGCGACGCCGAAGACCGCGGCTCCGAGGACCGCGACACCGGTGACGCCCAGCCAGAACCTGCGGCGGGAACGCGGGAGCGGGCCGGCGGGGGCCTCGTCCACCACGGATTCGGCGTGGACGCCGTCCGGCACGGGCGCGGCGGGGACGGCGGGCGGGGCGGTATCGGCTTCATGCACGCGCAGATTGGAGCAGGTCCGGACCATCACGTGCAAGGACTTTCCGGGACGGCCCACCGGGCACAGTTCCCGTGGCGTTCACCCGCCGGGCACGTGGAACTCACCGAGGGCGGGCAGGCTCCCGGCAGGGCTGAAGTTGGCTATACAACTTCAGCCGACACGACAGCCGTAGTGCCGCCGAGGAGAAGACCGATGACCGAGCTGCCGCCGTACTGGCTGCGCGACAACTGCCCGTGCGCCGAGTGCCGGGACCCGCGCAACGGACAGAAGCTGTTCCAGATCCACGAGCTGCCGCCGGACCTGGCGGTCGCCGCGAGCACGGAGGCCGACGGGCACCTGGAGGTGCTCTGGTCGGACGGGCACCGGTCGCGGTACCCGCGGGAGCGGCTCGACGGGACGGACGAGGGCGACGGGCGCACCGAGTCGGGCAAGCGGCTCTGGACGGCGGCGGACTTCGCGCCCGGCCTCCCCGAGGCGTCGTGGGAGGCCTACCTGACCGACCCGGCCGAGCAGGCCGCAGTGCTGGCCGCCGTACGGGACAGCGGCTTCGCCGTGCTGCGCGGGGTGCCGACCGTCGAGCGGCAGGTGCTGCGGGTGGCGGAGAGCTTCGGGTACGTGCGGGTCACCAACTACGGGGAGCTGTTCGACGTCCGGGTCGAACCGTCTCCCAACAACCTCGCCTTCACCAGCGTCGCCATCGCCCCGCACACCGACAACCCGTACCGGGACCCGGTGCCGACCCTCCAGCTGCTGCACTGCCTGGAGAACTCGGCGACCGGCGGCGACTCCGGACTGGTGGACGGCTTCAAGGCCGCGGCGGTCCTCCGGGAGGAGGCGCCGGAGGCCTTCGAGGTCCTCACCCGCACGCCCGTCCCGTTCGTCTTCCGCGACCGCCGCACCGAGCTCCGGGCCGACCGCCCGCTGATCGACCTGGACCCGAAGGGGCGGATCCGCGAGGTCCGGTTCAACAACCGCTCGACCGGCACCCTGCGCGGATCGGGCCTGGACGCCTTCTACGCCGCCTACCGCCGCTTCGCCGAGATCACCCTGCGCCCCGAGCTCCAGCTCACCTTCCGCCTCGGCCCCGGCGACTGCCTGGTCTTCGACAACACCCGCCTGCTGCACGCCCGGACGGCCTTCCAGCAGGACGGCCACCGGCACCTCCAGGGCTGCTACGCCGACCTCGACTCGCTCTCCTCCACCCTCGCCGTGCTGCGCCGCCGCGCCGCCGCCCTGGACACGATCGCCGCACTGTTCGCCGGCGAGGGCGCCGCGGAGTACCTGGGCGAGGAGGTCACCATGGCCGAGCACATGCTCCAGGCCGCCGCTGCCGCCGAGGCGGCCGGGGCACCCGACCACCTGGTCGCCGCCGCGCTGCTGCACGACGTCGGCCACTTCCACGGGGCCCTGCACGGAACGGATCTGATGGAGGGTCAGGACAACCGCCACAGCGACTCCGGGGCCGACTGGCTGGCGGGCTGGTTCGGCCCGGAGGTCACCGAGCCGGTCCGGCTGCACGTGGCCGCCAAGCGCTACCTGTGCGCGGTCGAGCCCGGCTACCGGGAAAAGCTCTCCGCGGCCTCCGAGTACACCCTGACCGTCCAGGGCGGCCCGATGGACGAGCAGCAGGCCGCCGCCTTCGCCGAACTCCCGGGCGCGCGGGACGCGGTGGCGGTGCGGCGCTGGGACGAGCAGGCGAAGGAGGCCGGCGCCCCGACGCCCGGCTTCGCGCACTACCGCCCGCTGCTCGCCGCGCTCATGCGGTAGCTCAGTCCAGCTCCCGCGCGTGCCGCGAAAGCGCCGACGTGGCCAGGGAGTTGTGCACGCTGAACGCCACCGTCCCGGGCAGGTAGCGGTCCTGGGACCACTCCACCGGCGTGCCCGTCGGGTCGGTCGTGCGGCGCCGCTCGCGCAGCAGCGGACCGCCCCGGCGGCAGCCGAGCAGCCGGGCGTCCTCACCGTTGGCCGGGACGATGTCGATGGTGTGGTCGGCGTCGGTGAACAGGATGCCGTGCTCGCGCAGCACTTCGGTGTGCGAGACCACGTCCGGCGGCAGCTCGGCGACGATCTCGCCGACCCGCGGCGGGTAGACGGTGCGCTCGACCATCACCGGCGTGCCGGACAGCGTCCGCAGCCGGACGATGACGTACACCTCGGCGCCCTGCTCCAGGCGCAGTTGCTCGCGCTCGGCGGCGTCGGCCGGGCGGCGCACCAGCGAGTCGAGGATGCCGCCGGGCTCCTCGCCCATCGAGTACGCCCAGTGCGTGAAGCTGAGCAGTTCGGAGAAGCTCTGCACCCGGGCGCCGCCGAGGACCACCCGGCGGGTGCCGCGGCGGGAGGTGACCAGTCCGTCGGAGCGCAGCACCGCGAGCGCCTGGCGGACGGTGCCGCGGGAGACGCCGTACTGCTCGGCCAGCGCGCCCTCGGCGGGCAGCCGGCCGGCCTCGCCGTACGCGCCGGTGGTGATCGCCTCGCGCAGGTCGGCGGCCACCTTCCGGTACAGCGCGCCGGGGCGCTCCGCCGGGGGTTCCCCGGCCGCCGAGGGGGCTCCGGCCGCCGGGCTCCCGTCCGCGGCCGGGGGGCCCTCGGGGCGCTGGGGCTCAGTTGCCACGTCAGTCAATGTCCCTCCTGGGGCGGTGTCCTGCGCAGCCGTACCGGCGCGGACAGCCCGACCTTACTCCGCTGCGCCTTCGAAGCATCGCACCGAACGGATCACGCTCCGATGGCCGGATTCCACCGTTCCCGCACCCGACCCCGGCGCTGGGCCGTCCGTTCACCTTCCCGTCACCGGACTCCGGCGTACTTACTGCCGTCAGCGAAGTTGGCTAGTCAACTCGGACGACGTCGATCGATCGCTCACCCCGGTCGGCCCGCCGCCCTCCGCAAGGCCTCGCGAACCTTCGCAAGGCTTCACGAACCTTCGCAGGCCGTCCCAGGCCTTCGCGATCCTTCGCGAGACGCCAGCCCGCGGAACCCCCCGCGAGCGCCCTCGCAGTACGCCCCCTTAACAGGAGACTTCCCCGTGACCGTGCACCGCGCCCGCGCCGCCGCCTTCGCGGCCGTCCTGACCGCCGCCGCGCTCTCCCTCACCGCCTGCGGCTCCGCCGGTTCGAGCGCCAAGTCCGGCGACACCGCCCAGGGCGGCGCCAAGGACGCCAAGACGGCCACCTCCGCCGCCGACTTCGGCGGCATGGACGGCCTGATCGCCGCCGCCAAGAAGGAGGGCAAGCTGCACGTCATCACGCTGCCCCGGGACTGGGCGAACTACGGCAAGATCATCGACAGCTTCAAGGCCAAGTACGGCATCGAGGTCGAGGAGGAGAACCCGGACGGCTCCAGCCAGGACGAGATCAACGCGATCAACTCCCGCAAGGGCCAGGACCGCGCCCCCGACGTGGTCGACCTGGGCAGCGCCTTCGCCCTCCAGGCGGTCAAGGACGGCATCCTCGCCCCCTACAAGGTCGCCACCTTCGACAAGGTGCCGGACACCATGAAGGACGCGAACGGCGCCGCCGTCAACGACTACGGCGGCTACGTCTCCATCGGCTGCGACGCCAAGAAGATCGCCAACTGCCCGAAGACCTTCGCCGACCTGCTCAAGCCGGAGTACAAGGGCCAGGTCGCCCTCAACGGCAACCCGACCAAGTCCGGCTCCGCCTTCGGCGGCGTCTACGCGGCCGCGCTCGCCAACGGCGGTTCGCTGGACAACATCCAGCCCGGCATCGACTTCTTCGGCAAGCTGAAGCAGTCCGGCAACTTCAACCCGGTCGAGTCGACCCCGGCCACCGTCGAGAAGGGCGAGACCCCGATCTCGATCGACTGGTCCTACCTGAACGCGGGCTACACCGACGAGTTCAAGGACAAGGGCGTCGACTGGAAGGTCTCCATCCCGACCGACGGCTCCTACGCCCAGTTCTACAACCAGGCCGTCAACAAGTGGGCCCCGCACCCGGCGGCCGCCCGCCTGTGGCAGGAGTACCTGTTCAGCACCGAGGGCCAGAACCTCTTCCTCGGCGGCTACGCCACCCCGTCCACCTTCGAGGCCCTGAAGAAGGACGGCACCCTGGACGCCGCCGGCGCCGCCAAGCTGCCCGCCGTCGAGAAGCCGTTCACCACCTTCCCGACCGTCGACCAGATCAACGCGGCCAAGAAGGTCGTCACCGAGAACTGGACCAAGGCGATCGCGGGCTGACACCCAGGCCACGTACCGCACTTCGGGCTGAGAAAAGGCACTCATGACCACGGCTCCCACCCCGGTGCCGACCACCCCCGCCGCCACCTCCCCCGGTGGCGGCGCGGGGGCGTCCGCCACCGCCACGACCACCTCCCCCACCACCACCGCGCCCGGCCCGCGGCGCCGGCCGCTCGCCCGCCTCGGCGGCGCGTCCTGGCTGGCGGCCGTGCCGCTGCTGCTGTTCTTCCTGATCGGCTTCGGCCTTCCCGCCGTCGCCATCGTGATCGGCGCGTTCACCACCTCCAGCGACGCGGAGAGCGGCGCCGGGCAGTTCACCTTCGACAACCTGACGGCCTCCGTCCAGGGCGGCTACCAGACGGCCATGCTGAGCAGCCTCAAGCTCTCCGCGCTGACCGCGCTGCTCGCCACCGTCCTCGGCCTGCCGCTCGCCCAGGCCGTCGTCACCTCCCGGCGCGGCTGGCTGCGCCAGGCGGTGCTCACCGCCTCCGGCGTGCTCGCCAACTTCGGCGGCCTGCCGCTCGCCTTCGCGTTCGTCGCCACCCTCGGCAACGCCGGCGAGATCACCAAGCTGCTGCACCTCACCGACCACGGCTGGTCGCTGTACTCGTTCACCGGCCTGACCGTCGTCTACCTGTACTTCCTCGTCCCGCTGATGGTGCTCACCATCACCCCGGCCCTGGACGGCCTGCGGACCCAGTGGCGCGAGGCGGCCCAGAACAACCGGGCCACCACCGTCCAGTACTGGCTCCACGTCGCCCTGCCGATCCTGCTGCCCTCCCTGCTCGGCGGCTTCGTGCTGCTCTTCGGCAGCGCCTTCGCCGCCTACGCGACGGCCGCCGCCATGGTCGGCGCGACCGTCCCGCTGGTCAGCCGCTCGATCGCGGACGCGCTCTCCGGCAACGTGCTGGTCGGCCAGGGCAACCTCGCCCTCGCCCTCAGCCTCAACATGATCTTCGTGGCCGTCCTGGTGATGGCCGTGTACCTCCCCCTCCAGCGCCGGAGCGCCCGATGGCTCAGCTGACCACCCCCGCCCGCCCCGGCCGACGCACCGTCCGCTGGTGGCGCGGAGCCGTGCTGCTGCTCGCCGGCGTCTACTTCGTCGTCCCGCTCGCGGCCTCCTTCTGGTTCTCGATCGACGACCCCCAGGGCATCTCCTTCGCGGCCTACACCGGGCTGCTCTCCGCCCCCGGCTTCCTGGACAGCCTCTGGCTGACCCTCGGCCTCGCCGTCGTCACCGTCGTGGTGCTGCTGCTCCTGCTCGTCCCGGCGCTGATCTCCGTGCGGCTCGGCTCGCCGAAGCTGCGCCCGGTGCTCGACGTGCTCTGCACCCTGCCGCTGGTCGTCCCGCCGGTCGCGCTGACCGCCGGCTTGATCGGCGTGCTCCGCTGGGGCCCGGACTACCTGATGGACACCCCGTTCTTCCAGACCTTCGTGTTCATCCAGGACCCGGACTTCCCGCTGGTGCTGGTCATCGCCTACGTGCTGATGGCCCTGCCGCTCGCCTACCGCGCCCTGGACGCCGGCCTGCGCTCGATGGACGTGCGCACCCTGGTCGAGGCCGCCCGCAACTGCGGCGCGAGCTGGCCGCGCGCGGTGTTCACCGTCGTCCTGCCCAACCTGCGCGGGGCGCTGCTGAACGCCTCCTTCCTCACCCTGGCCCTGGTGCTCGGCGAGTTCACCACCGCCTCGATCCTCGGCTTCCAGCCCTTCCCGGTCTGGATCTACTCGGTCGGCAACAGCCAGGCCCACATGTCGGTCGCGGTCTCCATCCTGAGCCTGCTGCTCACCTGGCTGCTGCTGCTCCTGCTGGCCACCGCCGGGCGCGAGCGCCGCGCCAAGACCGCCACCTCCTGAAACCCCCCGGAGTCACCAGTCATGACCACGGCCACCGCCATCGCCGCCGACGCCCCGCTCGCCTCCGGCAGCGCCACCGTCGAATTCCGTTCCCTGCGCCGCGCGTTCGGCGCCACCACCGCCCTCGACGGCCTGGACCTGACCGTCCGCCCGGGCGAGCTGCTCGCCCTGCTCGGCCCGTCCGGCTGCGGCAAGACCACCGCGCTGCGCATCCTGGCCGGCTTCGAGCAGCACGACTCCGGCGAGGTGCTGGTCGACGGCCAGGACATCACCGCGATCCCCGCGCACAAGCGCGACGCGGGCATGGTGTTCCAGTCCTACAGCCTCTTCCCGCACCTGACCGCGCTGGACAACGTCGCCTTCGGGCTGCGGATGCGCGGCACCGGCAAGGCCGAGCGCCGCAAGCGGGCCCTGGAGCTGCTGGAGCTGGTCGGCCTGCCGCACCGCGCCGACCACTACCCGCACCAGATGTCCGGCGGCCAGCAGCAGCGCATCGCGCTCGCCCGCGCGCTCGCCCTCCAGCCGCGCGTCCTGCTGCTGGACGAGCCGCTGTCCGCGCTGGACGCCAAGGTCCGCCTCCAGCTGCGCGAGGAGATCCGCCGCCTCCAGCAGGAGCTGGGCATCACCACCCTGTTCGTCACCCACGACCAGGAGGAGGCGCTGTCGATGGCCGACCGGGTCGCGGTGCTGCGGGCCGGACGGCTCGAGCAGTGCGCCGCCCCGTCCGAGCTGTACGGCCGGCCGGCCACCGCCTTCGTCGCCGAGTTCGTCGGCACCATGAGCCGCATCCCGTGCACCCGTACCTCGGACGGCGTCGAGGTGCTCGGCCGCCGGCACGCGGTGGACGGCGAGGTCCCGGCCGACGGCGAGCTCCAGGTGCTGGTCCGCCCGGAGAACGTCGCCCTGACCCCGGCCGAGGACGGCCCCGCGCTGGTGGTCACCGCCTCCTTCCTGGGCGCCGTCACCCGGCTCACCGTCCGCCTGGACGACGGCACCGAGGTCAAGGCCGACCTGCCCACCGAGGCCGCCGCCGCGCTGCCGGCCGGCGCCCGGGCCGCGCTCACCCTGCCGGAGCGCCCGGTGCTGGTGGACCGCCGCGCCGCCTGAGAGCCTCGTACCTCCCCGCTCCGCCCGACGACGTACCGGCGGAGCACCGAAGAAGCGCCGACGAAGCGCCGGAGAACCACCGAAGGTACCGCCATGCCTGACACCGCCATGCCCGCGTCCAACGCGCTGCCCGCCGCCGTCCTGTTCGACATGGACGGCACCCTGGTCGACACCGAGCAGCTGTGGTGGCAGACCGCCGCCGAAATCGCCGAGGAACTGCGCCACCCGCTCACCGACCAGGACGCCCCCGAGGTGCTCGGCCAGGCCGTCGAGCACACCGCCGCCCACCTGCACGCGGTCAGCGGCACCGCCCTGAGCGAGGCCGAACTCGCCGCCCGGCTCGGCGAGTCCTTCGCCGCCAAGGTCGCCGCCGAGACGGTGCCGCGCCCCGGCGCGCTCGCCCTGCTGGCCGCGCTGCGCGACGCGGGGGTGCCGACCGCGCTGGTCTCCGCCTCCCCGCGCCGGGTGGTGGACCTGGTGCTGTCCGCCATCGGCCGGGACTGGTTCGCCGTCACCCTGGCCGCCGAGGACACCCCGCGCACCAAGCCCGCGCCCGACCCGTACCTCGCCGCCGCCGAACGGCTCGGCCTGGACCCGGCCGACTGCCTCGCCGTCGAGGACACCCCGACCGGGGTCGCCTCCGCCACCGCGGCCGGCTGCGCCGTGCTCGCCGTGCCGTCCACCCCGGTGCCGATGCCGCGGGGCGAGCGGATCACCCTGCTCGCCAGCCTGGAGCAGGCCGACCTCGCCCTGCTCGGGAAGCTCGCCGGCGCCGGCGCGGTTCGACCCTGACATGCCCTATCTCCTGCTCGCCCTGGCCATCATCAGCGAGGTCTGCGCCACCAGCTGCCTCAAGCTCACCGAGGGGTTCACCCGGCTCTGGCCGAGCCTCGGCGTCGGTGTCGGCTACGTGCTCTCCTTCCTGCTGCTCGGCCGCGCGCTCAAGCACATACCGGTCTCGGTCGCCTACGCGGTCTGGTCCGGGGCCGGCACCGCGGCGGTCGCCGGGATCGGGGTGGTCGCCTTCGGCGAGTCGCTCGGGCGGCTCCAGTGGCTGGGGATCGCGCTGGTGATCGTCGGGGTGGTCGTGCTCAACCTCAGGGGCGGGCACTCCTGACGCCGCTTCCAAAGCTCTTTCTGACGTTCCGTCAACTCTGAATTCGCTGGTCAACTCCCCTGCCAGGGCGGGAAGTCGGACGTGCCGACGACCCGCCCCGGACGCTTCGCTACGGTGTCCCCCATGACGGACCCCCGCCCACACCACTACCGCTTCGTCCACCGCGAGCTGGCCCGCCAAGTGCTGGAGTTCGGCCCGCGCGTGGCCACCCCGACCCCGGACGGCGGCAGCCTGCTGCCCGTCGTCACCCAGATCTGGGACGACCTCGGCAGCACCCTGCCGCCCGAGGACCGCCTGCCCGACCACGGCCTCGACTGCCGCCACCTGTCGGTCGACGGCCACCACATGCTGCTGGTCACCCTGCCCGCCCCGGTCGGCGCCACCGAGGCCCACTTCGTCGCCGCCGTCCAGCCGGGCGGCGCCAGGACCGTCCGCTACGTGACCCTGGAGCACGCGTTCAGCCCCTTCGACGGCAGCCCCGGCACCGTCCTCGGCGAGTGGACCGCCGAGAGCCACCTCAACCACGGCCCGGGGCCCTCCCCCGTCGCCGAGCTGTTCGTCACGGCCGTGGTGCGGCTCGTCACCCCGAAGAAGCGCGGCTTCTGGCGCCGCTGAGACCGACCGTACGTATACGCCTCGAAGCTGGGCCGCCGACGTCAAGAAGGCGTCGACGGCCCGTAAAGGTCCCGTAACGACCGCCTCCGGTTCCGACCGTGACGATCTCTCCCCGGTCGGCTGGAGCTATGCTCGCCCGGTCCGACAATCGACGCATCGGGGGGCGAAAGTGTCCGACTTCAAAGTCAGTACCGAATTCCTCGCAAAACTGGCCCAAGACCTCAAAGGCTGTGCCGACGAACTCGACCAGGGCCTCAAGGCCTTCGAGGCGGCCGGCCACACCGGCACCGGCTTCGACTTCCTGGACGAGGCCTGCGGGCACTTCAAGGACAAGTGGCAGTTCGGCCTGAAGAAGGTCCGCGAGTGCGTCAAGGCCCTGGACGAGGGCCTTGAGCAGGTGCAGAAGAACTACGACGGCACCGAGCAGAGCATCGTCAAAGTCCTCGCCCCGGCGGGGCAGTCGTGAGCGCCCCCACGCCGGCGCCCGACTGGTCCGGCCTCGGCTTCAACCCCACGCCCGGCGACTCCGCCGCCGTCACCGCGCTCAGCACCAGCCTGCGCCGGGTCGGCCAGCACCTGAGCGGTGTGCACACCACGCTCTCCCAGATCTCCAACAACGAGGGCCAGTGGACGGGTGAGGCCGCCAAGAAGTTCTCCGAGCAGTTCGGCAAGCTCCCCGGCTACCTCCAGGACGCCGCCGACTCGATCACCTCGGCCTACACGGCGCTCGACGTCTGGTACAAGGCGCTGACCGAACACCAGCCCAAGGCCGCCGAGTTGGCCGCCTCCGCGGTCGCCGCCAAGAAGAAGAAGGAGGAGGCGGACAAGGCCCACAGCGCCGCGGCCGCCGCCCCCGACCTCCAACTGGCCGGCCGCTCCTACCCCGACGACGCCAGCCTCGCCGCCGCGGAGCAGCGCTACAACACGGCGAAGAACCACCTGGACTCCGCCGCCGGTCTGCTCACCAGCGCCTCCAACGAGCTGGCCGGCCTCCAGAAGCAGGCCCACGAGCTCGCCGGGACCCACAAGTCGGACGCCCAGAAGACGGCCGAGGCCGTCCGCAAGGCCGCCGACAGCAAGGCCCCGCCGGAGCCGGGCATGCTCAGCAAGATCGGCGACTGGTTCAGCAAGCACGGCGGGGACCTGCTGACGGTGGCCTCCGGCATCTGCGGCGTCGCGGCCATCTTCTGCCCCGCGTTCGCCCTGCCCGCCATCCTGCTGAGCGTCGGCGCGGCGGGCCTGCACGCCAAGCAGTACGGCATCAAGGGCCTGATGCCGACCAGCTGGGACAACCTCGGCAACGACCTCACCCTGGCCGGCGACCTCCTCGGGGCCCTGCCCGGAGGCGCCCTCCTCAAGGGCGGGGTCACCGCGTTCCGGGGCGCCCGCGCCGCCGAGGGCGGGGCCAAGGCCGTGAGCGCCGGCGCCAAGGAGATCCGCGTCGCCGCCCGGGCGATGGACCCGGCCAGCCCGATCTTCACCACCGCGATCGAGAAGCCCGCCATGAAGCTCGGGCTCTCCAAGGCCGCCGCGATGAACGTCTCCGACGGCGTGCAGGCGGCCAGCGGGGTCGCGCTGACGGCCCCCACCGCGGCCGGCCTCTTCACCGACAGCCCGAGCCCGGGGCTGGGCGCCGCGATCAACTACACCACCGGCGGCGGCACCGCGCTCAACGGCGCCGGCGGCGCCATCGGCGGCAGCGGCAAGGGCCGGATCCTGCCCGCCCTGCTCGGCGGCGGCAGCGCGATCGTCACCGGTGTCTGGGGAGTGGGACATGACTGATACGACCATGCCGTCCGTCTGGCTCTCCCTGCCCGAGGGGTTCACGGACATCGACCTGGCCGAGGACCCGGGCGACCGGATGAGCCGGATCGTGGACGGGCTCGACGGGCTCACCGACGCCGGTCCGGAGCAGAAGCTCGGCATCGCCGTCTCCGCCGAGCTCGCCCTCCAGGCACAGCTGCGCGAGGGTGCGGTGCACGTCTCCAACTGCCTGGTGCAGACCGAGGAGGGCGAGATCGTCCAGGGCGTGTTCAGCCTGTACCTGCGCGAGCAGGAGCAGGGCGCCCCGGGCGGCTACCCCCAGCGCGTCGCCCGGGAGCTCGCGACCGCCTGGCCGGACGCCGACATCGAGGTCCTCGACTTCCCGCTCGGCCGGGCCGCCGTGACCGTCCGCGACCTGGCCGTGCCCGTGTCCGGGACGGCCTACGGCCTGCCGGGGTCGGGCGTCACCACCGTCCGCCAGCTGGAGGCCCTGTTCGCGCACCCGTGGAGCCCCCACGTGCTCGCCGTCGTCTTCTCCACCCAGCACCTGGACTACTGGGACGGCTGGTCGGTCCTGGTGGGCGCCGCCATCAGCGGGATCTCCTTCTACCCCCCGCTGAACGAGACGTCGAACGCCCTGCCGCCCGAGCGGCAGGACAACATCCGGAAGGCCTTCGGGTGACGATCACCCAGCCCGACCAGGGCACCACCCGGAGCGGGCCCCGCCGACTCGGCGGGGCCCTGGCCCTCGTCGCCGTCACCACGGCGGTGCTCGTCGGCGTCATCGCGCTGGACGTCTACGTCAACTCGTTCCTCGCCGCGGTGGTGGGGCTCGCCTACCCGCTGATCGTGCTGTACGCGTTCGCCGTGCGCCGCGACGCCGACAGCAACCCCCGGTTCCAGAAGAACATGGTCGCCTGGGGCCTGGGCATCTCCGTCGTCGGCTTCGTCGCCTACCTGGCCGGTACCGAGGCCTGGGCGAACCTGATCCTGGGTTCGGGGCGGACCGTGCAGGCCGTGGTCGTCGACGAGAAGGTCACCGACGCGCTCCACGGCACCGGGCGGGCGTACAGCCTGGCCTCCACGGAGCTGAACGACGACGTGCCGGGCGGCCCGCTCACGGAGAGCTCCCCCCGGTTCAAGCGCGGCCAGGTGATCACCGTCCGGATGGACCCGGCCGGGCGGGTCGCCCCCAAGCTCCCCGGCGAGGCCGACTCCTCCGCCTACCTGCTGGCGTTCCTCGGCTGCAACGTCCTGATCGACGGCACCGTGCTCTGGTCGGTGCGCCGGCCGAAGGAGTCGTCCGCCTGAGCCGGCCGGTCGCCTGAGCCCACCGTTCCGCCCCGGGCCGCCGCCCGGGGCGGAACGCCGCATCAGCCCAGCAGCGCGGGCAGTTCGGCGATCGAGCCGAGGACGTGGGTGGCGCCGTCGGCCCGCAGCCGGGCCTCGTCGTGGGCGCCGGTGAGGACGCCCGCGACGACCGGGGCGCCGGCCCGGGTGCCGGTCAGCATGTCGTAGCCGGTGTCGCCGGCGACGGCGATCTGGCGGACCGAGTCGGTGCCGGTGCGCAGCAGGGCGGTGAGCGCGAGGTCGGGGTACGGGCGGCCGCGGCCGGCCTCGGCGGGGCAGAGGGTCAGGTCGGCGACGGACCGCCAGCCGAGGGCGTCCAGGATGCGGTCCTGGGTGGCCCGGGAGAAGCCGGTGGTGAGGACCACCTTGCGGCCCTGGCCGCGCAGTTCGGCGATGGCCTCGGCGGCGCCGGGCAGGGCGGCGCAGTGCCCGGCGTCGACCAGGTCGTGGTAGGCGGCCTCGAAGGCGGTGTTGGCCCGCTGGGCCTTCTCCTCCGCGCCGAACAGGTGCCGGAAGACGGAGATCTTGGACTCGCCCATGGTGGCCCGGACGTGGGCCAGCATCGGGTCGAACTCCGGGCTGCCGGCCTCGACGCCGAGCGCCGCGGCGGCCGCGGTGAAGGCCTGCTCGACGAGGCCGTCGTCGGCCACGGTGGTGCCGGCCATGTCGAGCACGACCAGGCGGATGTCGGCGGTCACAGCGGTATCGGTCACAGCGGTGTTGCTCACAGCGGTGTTGCTCACAGCGGCGCTCCTTACAGGTTGGCGAGGTCGGCGGTGGTCTCGGCGATGGCGGGCGAGCAGGTCATGCCGCGGCCGCCGGGGCCGGTGACCAGCCAGACGCCGTCGCGCACGCGCTCGCGGTGGACGACCCGGGTGGTGTCGACGCACTGCGCGTACACCCCGGCCCAGCGGCGGCGGATCCGCGGCATCGGGCGGCCGAGCAGGTCCTCGACGACGCCGACCAGGTGGTCGTACGGGTCCTCGACGACGTCGAAGCCGAACGGCTGGTCGTACTCGTGGGTGTCGCCGATGGTCAGGCCGCCGTCGCGGCGCTGGACCATCAGCAGCTGCATCCGGTGCTCGGCGGCGACGGGCGGCTGCGGCTGGGTCTCGCGCAGCCGGTCCAGGGCGGTGCCGGCGAAGGCGGGGTAGTAGCGGAAGCTGTCGCCGTCGGCGACGGAGGTGGTGAGGGTCTCGCCGAGCGGGTCGGTCTGCATCATCTGGAGCCGCACCCGGCGGACCGGCAGGGCGGGGGCGAGTTCGCGGACCAGGCCGCCGAGCCAGGCGCCGGTGCAGAGGACGACCAGGTCGCCGGTGTGGACGTCGCCGTGGTCGTCGCGGACGGCGTTCTCGCCGACCACCTCGCGCACCTCGCGCCCGGGCAGGAAGGTGTACCGGCCGGTGGCCTCCAGGGCGGCGCGCAGCGCGGGCTGGGCGGTGCGGGGTTCGACGGCGGCGTCGCGCCCGCACCACAGGGCGCCGAGCAGCTTGCCGCGCAGGGCCGGGTTGGCGGCGCGGGTCTCGTCCGGGTCGAGCAGCCGGTAGCCGCGGGCGGCGGCGTCCGGCAGGGCCAGGGCCTGTTCGGCGACGGCGAGTTCGGCCTCGGTGCGGATCGCGGTGAGCGATCCGTTGGCCCGGAAGCCGAGGTCCGGGACGCGGGCGCCGATGGACTCCCACAGTTCGCGGGCGCGCAGCGCGGTGTCCAGTTCCTCGCCCTGCGCGCGGCCGCTGACCCAGACCAGGCCGAAGTTGCGCACCGAGGCGCCGCGCGCCTCGGTCTCGCGCTCCAGGTGGACGACCTCGTGGCCGCGTTCGACGGCCTGCCAGGCGTGCATGCTGCCCAGGACGCCTGCTCCTACGACGATGACTCTCATGCGTCCAGGCTGGTGCGCCCGGGTGTCCGAGGGGCGTCGGGACGCCGTCCCGCAGATGAACCACCTGGGAAGTTGTACAGACAACCCGTCGGCCACCCCGAGGCCGCCGCGGCGGCTACGACCGCACCACCCGGGCCCGCAGGTAGTTGCGCCGCCCGAAGTTCGGCTCGTCCACCGCCGTCAGCTCCTCCACCTGGAACCGGTACAGCGCCGCCGCCCCGCCCCCGGTCAGGAACTGCCGCCGGACCTCCTCGTCCCGTGCGAAGACCGGGTAGCGCCCCTGGTAGGCGGCCAGCGCCGCCTCGGCCTGCCGCCCCCAGGCCTCGCTCGCGCTGCCGGTCAGCTGGAGGCCGCGCAGCTGCTCGCCGAAGACCGGCGGCGGCAGGAAGACGGTGGCGGCGGCCCGGGCCTCCTCGGCCAGGTGGTGGCTGTGCCGGGTGGAGCGCTCGCTGACGAAGTAGAGGACGAGGTCGTCGTCGTACGCGAAGAAGGCCAGGTTGGCGTGCGGGCCGTGCTCGTGGCCCGCGGTGGCGAGGGTGAGCACCATGGCCTCGGCCAACAGCCCCTCGACGCCCTTGTGCAGCAGGTCGCCCGGCCAGTCCCCCTGCGTGATGTCGAGTCGGTACGGCATTCGGCACTCCCTCCGCTGGCACGCCCGGCGCCCGCGCGCCCGAGCACGACTGAGCCGGGCGGGCGCCCCCCGAAGGAGGCTCCACGCCCGGCTCACATGCTCCACCCGCCGTCCGAGACCGGACAAGGGGCAGGGGCGGAAGTCCGGCTCAGCGCTGCCGGGACTCGTACGACGCGTACCCGCGGGCCACGACCGGCGGCTGCCCCGGTCCGAGCAGCGGCCGCAGCGCGCCCGCCCGCATCCGGTCCACCAGCGGACCGCAGCGCCCGGCGAGCGGCGCCAGCACCGCCGCGGCCAGCAGCCCGACCAGCGCGCCCACCGCCACGTCGTGCGGGTAGTGCACGCCGACCCAGACCCGGGAGGCGGCCATCAGCACCGCGAACAGGCCGGCCACCAGGCCGAGCCGCCGGTTGACGAACCAGAGCGCGGTCGCGGCGGCGAAGGCGATCACCGAGTGGTTGCTCGGGAAGGACCAGTCCCCGGTGCCCGGGCAGGTCTCCAGCGAGACGCTGCCGGGGATCTGAGCGCACGGCCGGAGTTCCTCGACCGCGCCCTTGAACACCGAGTTGACGCCGTAGGCGACGACCACGATCACCGGCGAGGCGAGCACCCTGGCCATCACGGCCGAGTCCGCGCCGCGCGCCCGCCACCAGGCGTAGAGCATGAAGACCGCGAACAGCCCGAGGCCGAGCGCCGACCAGACCTTGATCAGCTCGTCCAGCCAGTGCGGCGCCGACTGCGCCCAGCCGTTGACCCGGGTGTACAGGCCGCCGTCGATTCCGCTGCCGTCGTACACGGCGAGCGCCCTGGAGGGCGTCACATGTCACCTCCGTGACGTCGCGCCTTACGGGCGCGGAACAGTTCGAGAACAATAGGGAGCACGGAGACAACTACTACCAGACCGATGATCGGCAGCAGGTACTGGTCGATGCCGGGGATGGACGAGCCCAGCCCGTACCCGGCGAACACCACACCGACCGTCCAGACCACGCCTCCGGCCACCTGCCACAGGGTGAACGAGCGGACCGGCACGTCGAGCACGCCGCAGAGCGGATTCAGCACCGTTCGGACCACCGGGATGAACCGGGCGAGCACGATCGCCTTGCCGTGGCCGTACTTGGCGAGCAGCTCCTCGGCCCGCGCCACGCCCTCCAGCAGGCTCTTGCGCCTGGTCCGGCCGAGCAGCGCCCGGCCGCCGCGCCGGCCGATCAGGTAGCCGACCTGGGCGCCGACGAGCGCGCCGACCAGGGCGGCGGGCAGCACCTGCCACAGGTGCAGCTGCGGGCCCTTGGTGGCGCCGGGCACGCAGAGCAGCCCGGCGGTGAACAGCAGCGAGTCGCCGGGCAGGAAGAAGCCCACCAGCAGCCCGGTCTCGGCGAACAGCACGACGGCGATGCCGAGCGCGCCGAAGGCGGCGAGCAGTGAGGACGCGTCCAGCGGGTTCACCGCGAGGTGAACGGCCGGATCGGCGAGGAACTGGAGCAAGGCCGACGGACCTCCCGTACGTTGGAGGGCGGTTCGCACCGAACCCGCCCGGACCGTCTACAGTTGCGTAGACGGTCTACACGACTGTAGACGATACTTGGAGGAAGCGCCGCCATGCCCGACGTACCGTCCGCCCGCCGGCCCGCCGGGGAGCTGGAGGCCGAGGTGCTGGCCGCCCTCTGGTCCGCCCGGCAGCCGATGACGCCGCAGGACGTCCAGGCCGCGCTCGGCGGGGACCTCGCCCGCACCACCATCGCGACGATCCTGGCCCGGCTGTTCGACAAGGGGACGGTCGAGCGCACCCGGGCCGGCCGCGCCTACGCCTACACCCCGACCGTCCAGGACACCGCCGGGCTCGCCGCCCGCCGGATGCACACCGAGCTCGGCCGCGAGACCGACCGCTCCACCGTGCTGGCCCGCTTCGTCTCCGACCTCTCCGCCGAGGACGAGCAGCTGCTGCGCGACCTCCTCGGCGACGGCAACCCCGGGGCTCAGACACCGGGAACGGCGGGCCGATGATGCTCGCCGTCTGGGTCCCCCTGCTGCTGCCCTTCCTGGCCGCCCCGCTGGCCCGCCGCCTCGCCGATGCGCTGCCGCCGCGGGCCGCCGCCTGGATGCTGGCCGGCAGCGCGGCCGTCCTGGCCGGCGGCACCCTCTGCTCGCTCGGCCTGCTGGCCGCCGCCGGACTGCTCCAGCTCCCGCCGGTCGCCGCCCTCGGCCACCTCTCGCTGCCCTGGCTCACCGCGGCCGCGCCCGACGCGCCGTTCCCGGCCGCGCTGGCCGCCCTGGCCCTCCTCGCGCTCGGCGCCCTAGCGGTGCGCACCGCCCGCCGACGGCTGCGGGAGCTGCGCGCCGCCCGGGCCGCGCTCCCGGCCGACGCGCACCGCGCGGAGCCCGCCGACGGCCCCCGTCCGGACCGTGGACCTTCCCCCGCCCAGCATCCGGACACGCGCCCCCCGCGCGCCTCCGTGCGCTGGTCACGCCCCCCGGCATGGCCGGCCGCGCTCCTCCGGCCCGCCGCCCTGCTGCGGCCCGCCGACCACCCGCTCACCGTCCTGGACGACGAGTGCGCCGACGCCTTCGCCCTGCCCGGCCGCCTGGGCCGCCCCGGCCGACCGGGCGAGCCCGGCCGGATCGTGGTCACCTCCGGCATGCTGCGCGCCCTCAGCGGCCCCGAGCGCTCCGCCCTGCTCGCCCACGAACGGGCCCACCTGACCGCCCGCCACCACCTCTTCCTCGCCCTCGCCGAGCACGCCGCCGACGTCCACCCGGCACTCCGCCCGCTGCGCGCACCCCTCGGCTACCACCTGGAGCGCTGGGCCGACGAGGTGGCCGCCGCCCGGGTCGGCGACCGCGCCGTCACCGCCCGCGCGGTCGGCCGGGCCGCCCTGGCCGCGAGCCGCTCCCCCTGGCCGGCCCGCCCCCGGCTGGTCGCCGCCGCCCACTCCGGCCCGGTCCCGCGCCGGGTCGCCGCACTGCTCCAGCCCCGCCCGGCCACCGCCCCCGGCACCTGGCTGCGGGCCGCCGCCGTGGCCCTGGCCGCCTGCCTGGCGCTGAGCACCGGCGCCGCCCTGGAGGCCGGCGCCGACCTGCACCACACCGTGGAGGCGGCCCAGCAGGGCTCCGGCGCGCAGCGCTGACCCCGTCCGGCCGTCAGGCGGTACGGCGGTACGGAACGCGGGCCCGCGTTCCGTACCGCCCGGTATGCCGACTTGCCCGACCCCGTCCCCAGCGGCCCACCGCCCCCGTACGCTTTCGTCAGCGCGTCGGCCCCGACGCGTCCTCGAACGGCGGCGAGGAGCGAAGCGAGTGCGGCAGACCGGACGGCAGTCCCGACGACCCGAGCGCCGCACCCCGCCGACCGCGTCGGAGCTGGCCAAGGTCCACGACCGCACCCTCGCCGACGCCGCCGCCCGGGAACTGGCCGTTCCCGCCCTCACCGAGGAGACCGGCGGCCCCGGCCTGCTCGAACCCCGCCCCGAGATCGGCGACTCCTGGGCCCGGCTGCGCCGCCTCGGCCTCGACCCCGACACCGGCGCCGCCGCCGTCCTGCTGGGCCCCGGCGAAATCGAACAGCGCCGCCGCACCAGCGGACTCGACGCCGTCCTGCCGGTGCTGCGCGAGACCCTGCTGGAGGTGGGCGGAGCGGCCCCGCTGCTGCTGGCCGTCGCCGACGCCGAGGGCCACGTGCTCTGGCAGGAGGGCGAGCGCGGCCTGCGCCGCAGCGCCGACCGGATCGGCTTCATCACCGGCGCCCGCTGGATCGAGGAGAGCGTCGGCACCAACGGCATCGCGGTCGCGCTGCGCGCCCGGCGCCCGATGCACGTCCACTCCGCCGAGCACTACCTGCGCAGCCACCACGCCTGGACCTGCGTGGCCGCGCCGGTGCGCGACCCCGGGACCGGACGGCTGGTCGGCGCCATCAACCTGAGCGGCCCGGCGCACAGCGTCCGCCCGTTCCTGATCCAGCTCACCGCCACCGCCGCCCGGCTCGCCGAGGCCGAGCTGCGCGCCCACCGGCTGGAGGCGCTGCACCAGCTGCGCGCCCTGGCCGCCCCGCTGCTCGCCCGGGTCGGCGGCCCGGCGCTGGTGGTCGACGCGGCCGGCTGGACCGCCGCCGCCGCCGGACTGCCGCCGCCCAGCCGGCTGCGGGTGCCCAGCGAGGGCTGGACCCCGGCCACCGTGCACTGGGTGCCCGGCCTCGGCGAGTGCGCGCTGGAGCCGCTCGCCGACGGCTGGCTGGTGCGCCCGGTCCGGCCGCCCGAGGAGGACGGCTCCGGCACGGTGACCGCCGAACAGGCCGAGGGCGCCCACCTGCGGCTCGACCTGCGCCGCCCGGACCGCCCCGAGCTGTCCGTCCGGGGCGCGGCCGACAGCTGGTCGCACCCGCTCAGCCCGCGCCACGCCGAACTGCTGCTCCTGCTCGCCACCGGACGCGAGGGCAGCACCGCCGCCCAGCTCGCCGAGGCGCTGTTCGGCGACGCGGGCCGGACGGTGACGGTCCGCGCCGAGCTGTCCCGGCTGCGCCGCTACCTGGGCGGGCTGCTGGCCCACCGGCCGTACCGGATCGCCGAGTCGGTGCTGGTCAGCGTGGACGGGCCGGACGACCCGTACGACCTGCTTCCCGCCTCCTCGGCCCCGGCCGTCCGGCGGCTGCGGGCCGCGCTGGCGGCGGGGACGGCCTGGTTGCCCGGCGCGCCGCCCCTCGCGCCGCCGTGCGCCGCCGTGCCGCCGGAGCGCCGCTGACGGTCTGTCCCGGCTTCCGGGGGCGGAGCCTCAGCCCTCGGCGAGCAGCGCGGCCAGTTCGGCGTCGGTGGGGCCGCAGTGGCGCTCCTGGTGCTCGGAGACCAGCGCGTAGGTGCGGTCCAGCCAGGCCTGCACCCGGGGCTTGGAGGCCTCCAGCAGCGCGCTGCCGTGCGGGGATTCGAGCGCCAGGTGCAGCGTCGAGCCGTGGCACGGGCAGTACGCCGGCCACAGTTTGACGTCGCCCTGCCCGCTCAGCGCGCGCAGGCCGTCGCGCAGCAGTTCGCGCGAGAACACCCAGTCCGCCTCGTCCGGCCGCCCCAGGTGGAAGGTCAGCAGCACCTCGTACGGGCGCGCGGCGGTGAACCGGAACCGGGTGCGCACCTCGCCGACCACCTCCTCGCCCAGCGAGATCCGCAGGATCAGCACCTCCTCCACCGCCGCCGGAGCGGCGGTGGAGACCTCCCCATCGCCGCCCGTGGGGGTGGCGGCGAGGGGTGCACTGGAGGCTGCGGACAGCGGGTCGGACGGCATGACGGTCTCTCCGGGACGGCGTGGGATGCCCTCAGCCTGCGTCACGCCCGGTACGGCGGGCAAGGGTTGCAAGGGGGTTGCAATAACCCCCGGCCGGGCCTTCCTTCCCCTGCCGACGCTTATCAGACGGAGCGTCAACTTCCGTGTGGCGCACGGATGTCCGCGAAGTGGAGGGGGTGCGACCGGGCCGCGGCCGCCCGCTGGTACGCTCTCCCCTCTCCCCACGCGGGCCCGCGTGGAACCGGCCCTCCGCGGCCGGAGCCGGGCCCGGCGGCGGCGCGTGGGAGAATACGGCGACGCGACGGCGGCTTCGGGGAGGGAGGGGTCCGGTGGCTGTGCGCGAGGACACCGCGCGGGACGTGCAGCACGAGCCCGCACGGCAGGGCCGGCACGGGCGGCCGCGCCCGTTCGGCGGCCTGTTCCGGCTGCCCACCCTGCGCTTCTCCGGCGCCGCGATGGCGATGTCCACCGTGGTCGGCATCAGCATCGCGACCACCCTGCTGCTCAACGAACAGCAGGGGATCGGCCGCCGGGCCGGCGTCGCCCGGGTCGGCAGCACCCCGCCGCCCACGCCGGGCGCCACCGAGGAGGCCGAGGCGGTCTCGGCGCAGACCCCGACCGACGGCCCGTCGTCCTCCCCCGCCGCGAACCGGCCCTCGACGCACCCGTCCACGCACCGCTCGGTGGACCCCCCGGTCGCCGCCTCCCCGCCCGCGCCCCGCGCGACGGTCCCGGGCGCACCCCAGACCGGCGGCCAGGCCTCGGCCGGGCAGGACGCACCCGCCTCAGGCACCCAGCTCGCGGGCACCGAGGCCGGGCTGCTCGGCGCCACGGCCCCGGCCGGCCCCTCGCCCTCCCCTTCCGTCTCCGTCCCGGCCCCGGGCGCCAAGCAGCCCGGCTTCGGCCCGCCCACCCCCGGCCGCCCGGCGCCGCCGCCCGCCCTGCCCGTCCCCGACACCGACGGCGCGGCGGACACCGGCGACACCCCGGACACCGACGGCACCGATGGCACCGACGACAGCGCGGACACCGACCACGCGCTGACCGGCGCCGCCCGGGTCTCCCCGCTGGGCCGCGACGGCCTGCGCCACCAGCTCACCCTCGCGGCCACCGAGCCGGTCACCGCGTTCCAGGCCGAGTTCCGGCTCGTCCCGGGCGAGTCGGCCCCCGGCCCCGGCTCCGCCTGGACCGACCTGCCGGGCGCCGTGGTGACCGTCCAGCAGGAGCGCGGCACCCTCGTCTACCGCTTCACCACGCCGCCCGGCACCGACGTCCGGCCCGGCCGCTACACCTTCGGCGTCCGCGGCGCCCGTCCGGCGGCCGACCCGTCCGCCGTGGTGCGCAAGTCGGCCCCGACGGAGAGCTGGAGCGTCTCCGCCTTCGCCCTCGACCGCCCCCGCGCGGTCGCGGCGCTCGGCTCCTTCGGCCCGCCGCCGCCGCCGTCCGCCGAGCCGTACGCGCCCGGCACCCCGGCCGCCACGCCGCTCGCCGCACCGGCGTCCACCCCGGCCGCGACCCCGACCGCCGCGGCCCGCTGAACCGCCGACGGCCCGCAGCGGACGATCGTCCGACGATCCGACAGCCGGGCCCGCCGGACGGGCGCATCCCCGCACCCTCGTTCGTTACTGTGGGCAGCACCCGGCCCGGCGCCCCCAACGGCCCCGGCCGGGCCGCCGTTCCGCACCCGAGGAGGAGTCCGTGCCCACCGTCCTGACCCAAGGCGGCAACGCACCGCTGACCGCCGCGCGAGTGACCGTCGAGGTCACCGCGCCCAAGGCGCTGGACGTCTCCGGCCTGCTGCTGACCGATGCCGGAAAGGTCCGCTCGGACGACGACTTCGTCTTCTTCAACGCCCCGAACGGCCCCGGCGTCAGCCACCGCCCGGCCTCCGCCGGCACCCCCGACGCGATCACCGTCGACACCCGGGCCGTCCCGGCCGGGATCACCAAGATCGTGGTCACCGCGAGCCCCGCCGACCAGGTCTCCACCTTCGCCGGGACGGAGCCCACCGCCACCGTCCGCGACGCCGACACCGGCGAGGTGCTGGTCACCTTCACCCCGCCCCGGCTGGGCCTGGAGACCGCGCTCATCGTGGTCGAGGTCTACCAGCGGGGCGGCGCCTGGAAGGTGCGCGCGGTCGGCCAGGGCTACGCCGACGGCCTCGCGGGCATCGCCACCGACTTCGGCGTCACCGTCGACGACTCCCCGGCCCCCGCGCCCGCCGCCCCGGTGGCAGCGGCCGCACCGCCGGCCCCGATGGACCGGACCATCCAGCTCCCGGCCCCGCCGGCCGCCCCGCCCGTGCCGCCCGCACCGGCGGCCTCCCCGATCGACCCGCGGATCGCCCTCGCCACCGGCCAGACCGCCGTCCCTGCCCCGCCCGCGGCTCCCCCGGCGCCCGCCGCGCCCCCGGCCCCGGCCGCCCCCGGCAAGGTCACCCTGGACAAGGGCCGGGTCAACCTGGTCAAGGGCAGCTCGGTCTCCCTGGTCAAGAACGGCCGCCCCTTCCTCTCCTCCGTCCGGATGGCCCTCGGCTGGAAGTCCGCCGCCCGCGGCCGCGACATCGACCTGGACGCCTCCTGCCTCGCCTTCGACGCCCGCCACAAGCGGCTGGAGACGGCCTGGTTCATGAAGCTGAGCATCTTCAACGGCGCGATCTCCCACTCCGGCGACAACCTGGTCGGCGGCGAGGGCGGCGACGACGAGGCGATCACCGTCCACCTGGAGGGCCTGCCGGCCGAGGTCCACGCGCTGGTCTTCGTCGTGAACTCCTTCTCCGGCCAGAGGTTCACCGAGGTGCGCGACGCCTACTGCCGCCTGCTGGACGCCCGGACGGAGGAGGAGCTGGTCCGCTTCGACCTCACCAACTCCGAGCCCCACACCGGTGTGATGATGTGCAAGCTGGTCCGCCGCCCGGGCGGCGAGTGGGAGATGACGGCGCTCGGCGAGTACGTCGACGGCAAGACCGCGCGGGCGATGATCGAGCCCGCCGCCGCGACGCTCTGACACCCGGCGTCACCGTCCTGCCCGTGGTTTCACCCTCCCGAGGCATCAAGTCGTCCACAGAGCGACTCGATTGACTCTCAGGAGGGTGAAACCGCACTCTCCCCCTATCCCCAGGAGGAGAGCCGTGCCACGCTTCCTGTCCCGCCTCGCCGTCGCCGGCACCGCCACCGTGCTCGCCGCCGGGCTGATCACCCCGACCACCTCCCAGGCCGCCGCCCGGCCGGGCACCCGCGCCGGCGCACTGAGCTGGACGGCCCTCGGCGACTCCTACACCGCCGGGGTCATCGAGGCCACCGGCGACGAGACCGCGCCCCGCGACGGCTGCGCCCGGACCGTCGACTCCTACCCCGAGATCATCCGCCGCGACCTCGGCTCCCTGGCCGACCTGCGAAACGTCAGCTGCAGCGGCGCCACCACCGACGGCGTCGACGTGACCGCGCAGGCCCCGCTCGGCCGCCCGCTCCCGCCGCTCGGCACCGACCCGAACGGCCCCTACCCGCCCGTCCCGCCGCAGATCGACGCCGTCGACCCGGCCACCGGCCTGGTCACCGTCGGGATCGGCGGCAACGACCTCGGCTTCGCCGAGATCCTCAAGAGCTGCATCGAACTCGGCGCCGTCCAGCTCGGCCGGGGCACGCCCTGCAAGGACAAGTTCGACGCGGGCCTGCCCGACCGCTTCGCCCGGCTGCGCAACGGCTACGACCGGATGCTGACCGCGCTGCACGCCAAGGCCCCGTCCGCCAGGATCCTCACCGTCGGCTACCCGCACCTCGTCCCCGAGAACGCCGGGCTCTGCCAGTTCGGCAACCTCCTGCAGTTCGGCACCTTCACCGGCGGCGACCTCGTCTGGGCCCGTACCGCGATCGTGGAACCGCTCAACGCGCTCGTCGCCCGGAGCACCGCCGCCCACGGCGACACCTTCGTGGACCTCTACCCCGCCAGCGCCGGCCACAGCGTCTGCGACGCCGACCACTGGCTGGACGGCGTGCTGACCAGCGTCCTCCCCCTCGAGTACGCCGTGGTGCACCCCAACGCCACCGGCCAGGCGCACACCGCCGCCCTGGTCGAGAAGGCCGTCCTCGGCGGTTGACCGGCCGCTCCGACCGAAAACCGCTGGCCCGCCCACCCCTCGAGCATCATCCTGGTCCGATGCCCCTGCCCACGCCCGCGCCCGTGCCCGTGCCCGCTCCCATCCGCATCCGCGAAGCCGTCCCCGAGGACTGGCCGGACATCTGGCCGTTCTTCCACACCGTCGTCGCCGCCGGCGAGACCTTCCCCTACCCCCTGGACATGTCCTCCGAGCTGGGCCGGGAGTGGTGGATGCTCGCCGCCCCGAACCGCACGGTGGTCGCGGTGGACGGGGACGGGCGGATCCTCGGCACCGCCACCATGAACCGCAACCGCCCCGGCAACGGCTCGCACGTGGCTAGCGCCAGCTACCTGGTCGACCCGGCCCACCACGGCCGGGGGATCGGGCGGGCCCTGGTCGAGTACACCCTCGACTGGGCCCGCCGCTCCGGCTTCCGCGCCATGCAGTTCAACGCCGTGGTCGCCAACAACCACCACGCCGTGCGGCTCTACGAGTCGCTCGGCTTCGAGGTCGTCGGCACCGTCCCCGAGGCCTTCGACCACCCCGTGGACGGCTACGTCGGCCTGCACGTCATGTACCGGAAGCTGTAAAGCCGTTACCCCTGCTCCTACTCCTCGATCGCCCCGCCGATCCGCCGCAGGTGCCGCCGGAAGCTGTACGCCGGGTCGGCGGCGCGCCGCTCCAGGTACTCCTCGAAGGAGGTCTGCCGGCGCAGCGTGTCCCCGGAGGCGATCCGGGCGGCCTGCGCGCGCTCGGTCCGGGCGATCCCGCCGGCCGTCTCCAGCACCTCCGCGACCCGGTCGCCGGGCACGAACAGCACCCCGTCCGGGTCGGCGAACACCACGTCCTCGGCGCTCACCGGGTGCGGCCCGAACTTGGCCGTCAGCAGCGCCGCCGGCTCCCGGTCGTCCAACCGCACCGGGCCGAGCGGCAGCGCCCCGTAACTGAACACCGGCAGCCCGATCTCCCGCAGCTCGGGGGTGTCCCGGTGCAGCCCCCACACCACGATCCCGGCCACCCCGGCAGCGCGCGCCTCCAGCACCGCGAGGTCCCCGATGCAGGCCTCGTCGGTCCGCCCGCCGTTGTCGACCACCAGCACGTCCCCGTCCCGGGCCGCCCCGTACGCCTCCAGGAACACGTCCACGCTCCCGTAGTGCCGCACCGGCAGCACCCGCCCCGCCACCCGGGCCCCGGCCACCACCGCCCCCACCCCCGCCGGCGCCACCCGCACCCCCACCCCGAGCCGCACACAGGCATCCGCCACCAACGGCGTGGACAGCTCCGCGAAAGCCTTCAGCATCCCCAACTCCTCCACTCGAAAAGCCAGTTCACCAGCAGGAAGATCCTAGGCCCCGCCCCGAACTCACACCATCGAGTGACGATGACGCAGTCCCTGCCCCCGCTTGTGCCCACCGCGCATAGCCTTCCGACGCATCCGGTCGAGAGGTCGTTCATGAACACAACGGATAACGAGATCCTCCTCGAGCTGTTTCTCGCCCTGGACGCCCCCGAAGGCCTGAGGGCCGAACTCGTCAATGGCGAGATCCTCATCCGACTCCCCGTCGACGGCTACCACTGCCATCTCATCAGCGAGTTGACCGGCCAGGTGTGGCGCAAGTCGGCTACCGAAATGCAGATGTCGGAGAACAAGGGACTTCGCCTCGTCGCCAGCGGGCACCACCCTGCGGACCACGTCATCCCGGACGTCACGTTCGCCCCCGAGGAACTCCGCCTCTTCCGGGGCGCACCGTCCTGGATGGAACCGGACGGCGTCGCCATGGTCGCGGAAGTGACCTCCGCCAAGCCCGACCAGGACCGCATCGCCAAGCGCCACTGCTACGCCCGGGCCGGCATCCCGCTCTACCTCCTCATCGACCGCGAGAAGTCCCAGGTCAGTCTGTTCGCCAAGCCGCACCGCGACGAGTACACCGAGGTGCACCTCGCCGCCTTCGGCGAACCGCTCGCGCTCCCTGCCCCGTTCGACTTCGACCTCGACACGAAGCCGTTCCTCTGACGTCGACAACGCGCGACGGCCCGCACCCCCCGTCAGGGGTGCGGGCCGTGGCCTGGGGCGCCGGGTCAGCCGCGGGTGGCCATGGCGCGCAGGAAGAAGGTCAGGTTGGCGGGGCGCTCGGCGAGGCGGCGCATGAAGTAGCCGTACCACTCCTGGCCGTACGGGAGGTAGACCCGCATGGTGTTGCCCTCGGCGGCGAGGCGCAGCTGCTCCTCGGGGCGGATGCCGAACAGCATCTGGTACTCGAAGGAGTCCCGCTTGCGGCCGTTCCACTGGGCCAGCTGGCCGGCGATCTTGATCATGTTGGGGTCGTGCGAGGCGATCATCGGGTAGCCCTCGCCCGCCATCAGGACCTTCAGGGCCCGGACATACGCGAGGTCGACCTCGTGCTTGCCCTGGAAGGCGACCGACTCGGGCTCCTTGTAGGCGCCCTTGCACAGGCGCACGCGCGAGCCGGCGCCGGAGAAGTCGCGGCAGTCGGCCTCGGTGCGGCGCAGGTAGGCCTGGAGCACGACGCCCAGCCACGGGAAGTCCGCCCGCAGCTCCCGCGCGATGGCGAGGGTGGAGTCGGTGGTGGTGTGGTCCTCCATGTCGAGGGTCACCGTGGTGCCGGCCTCGGCGGCGGCCTCGCAGATGCGGCGGGCGTTCTCCAGCGCGATCTTCTCGCCGTCCACCGGGAGGAACTGGCCGACGGCCGACAGCTTGACCGACACCTCGGCGCCGGCCGCGAGGCCGGTGTCCTTGAGGGCCTTGAGCAGGTGCTCGTAGGCCTCGGCGGTGCCGGCGGCCTGGGCGGCGTCCTGGGTGTCCTCGCCGAGGTGGTCGAGGGTGACCTTGCGACCGGTGGCGATCAGGTCGTCGGTGGCGGTGACGGCGTCGTCGAGGACGTCACCGGCGACGAAGCGCTCGACTATCGCGTGGGTCGGCGGGAACTTCTCGACCACGGTGCGGACCTGCGGGGACCGGGAGGCCGCGAGAAGGGCGGAACGGAGCATCGTGACTCCTGGAGCTGGTGCTTCTTAAGGATGGCAGAAAGGGCCGGGGCGGCGGTGCGGGGATGGGGCACCGCCGCCCCGGGAGGCGGCGCCCGGCTGCGGGACCGGGCGTCGCGGGTGACCGGTGGCTACGGGACGAGCCGGCTGGTCAGGGGGCTGGTCAGCCCATGTGCGGGTAGCGGTAGTCCGTCGGCGGGACGAAGGTCTCCTTGACCGAGCGGGTCGAGGTCCAGCGCGCCAGGTTCTGCTTGGCGCCGGCCTTGTCGTTGGTGCCCGAGGCCCGGCCGCCGCCGAAGGGCTGCTGGCCGACGACGGCGCCGGTCGGCTTGTCGTTGATGTAGAAGTTGCCGGCGGCGAAGCGCAGCTTGTGCATCGCATCCTGGGCCGCGGCGCGGTCCTGGGAGATGATCGAGCCGGTCAGGCCGTACGGGGACACCGACTCCATCTGGGTCAGCATCTCCTCGTACTTCTCGTCCTCGTAGACGTACACGGCCAGGATCGGGCCGAAGTACTCGTCCTTGAAGTACTCGGCGGCCGGGTCCTGGCAGACCAGGACGGTCGGGCGGACGAAGTAGCCGACCGAGTCGTCGTAGGTGCCGCCGGCGAGGACCTCGACCTGCGGGTCGGCCTGGGCGCGGTCGATCGCGGCCTTGTTCTTGGCGAAGGAGCGCTCGTCGATGACGGCCGACATGAAGTTGGACAGGTCGCTGACGTCGCCCATGGTGAGGCCGTCGACCTCGGCGGCGAACTCGTCCTTGAGGCCGGCCCAGAGCGAGGCCGGGACGTAGGCCCGCGACAGCGCCGAGCACTTCTGGCCCTGGAACTCGAAGGCGCCGCGGGTCATCGCGGTCTTGAGGACCTTCGGGTCGGCGGACGGGTGGGCGACCAGGAAGTCCTTGCCGCCGGTCTCGCCGACGATCCGCGGGTAGGTGCGGTAGCCGGAGATGTTGGTGCCGACCTCGCGCCACAGGTGCTGGAAGGTGGCGGTGGAGCCGGTGAAGTGGATGCCGGCCAGCGCCGGGTGCTTGAGCGCGACCTCGGAGACGGCCAGGCCGTCGCCGGTCACCATGTTGATGACGCCCTTGGGCAGGCCGGCCTCCTCCAGCAGCTGCATCAGCAGGTGCGCGGAGAACTGCTGGGTCGGGGACGGCTTCCACAGCACCACGTTGCCCATCAGCGCGGGCGCGGTCGGCAGGTTGCCGGCGATCGCGGTGAAGTTGAACGGGGTGATCGCGTAGACGAAGCCCTCGAGCGGGCGGTGGTCGCTGCGGTTCCACACGCCGTCCGAGGAGATCGGCTGCTCGGCCATGATCTGGCGGGCGAAGTGCACGTTGAAGCGCAGGAAGTCGACCAGCTCGCAGGGGGTGTCGATCTCGGCCTGCTGCGCGGTCTTGGACTGGCCGAGCATGGTGGCGGCGGCCAGGGTCTCGCGCCAGGGGCCGGCCAGCAGGTCGGCGGCCTTGAGGAAGATCGCGGCGCGGGAGTCGAAGGAGAGCGCCTGCCAGGCCTCGGCTGCGGCCAGGGCAGTGTCGATGGCCTCCTGCGCGTCGGCCTGGGTGGCGTTGCGCAGGGTGCCGAGCCGAGCCGCGTGGTTGTGCGGCTGGACGACGTGGATCTCGGTGCCGCCGCCCATCCGGCGCTCACCGTTGATCGTCATGGTCAGCTGGACCGGCTCCTGGCCGCCCAGCTCCTTCAGCTTGGCCTCCAGACGGGCCCGTTCCGGGCTCCCGGGGGCGTAGCTGTGGACCGGCTCGTTCACCGGCGCGGGGACCTGGGTCACAGCGTCCATAGAGCGCACGCTCTCCTTCGTTCAGTGCGGGGGGATTGCCGGCGCGGGTTGCACGCCGACCACAGCACGAACGCTATTCCTGGCCACCGGGCGACTTGATTGGCCGCGCGGCTAAATTCCCCCGTACGGCGTTGTCCGGCCCGACGAAGTCGGTCACGCCGCGGTCACGAACCGTCCCCGATCGCCCCACCTTTCACACCACCCCGCGCCACCTCGCGCCTCCGGGCTCACGCCCCCGGCCCACGAAGGCGGCTCGCGCGCCGGTGCCCGTCGGCAGGACCCGGCGCGCCCGCGCGCCGGGCCGCGGTCCGGCGGCCACGCCGAATCTCTGTCCGTCCGGCTAAAATCGACCGCGAAACGTTGTCCGAGCGGATGAAGGAGGACCGGCGTGACCACCCCCGGCCTGCCGCTCCGTCAACTCCTGATGTCCCTCGGCGAACCGCTGGTCGAGCTGCAGGCCGCCCCGCTGGGCCTGGACGTCCCGGTGCGCGACGTCGCGATCCTCGACCCGGAGGACCCGCCGACCGCCGCCCCCGGCGAGCTGGTGCTCGCGATCGGCGCCCGCGGCCGCGCCGCCCTGCCCGCCCTGCGCGCGGCCGGCCGGGCCGGGGCCGCCGCCGTCGCGGTGAAGCTGGACGGCCCCGGCCAGGCCGACGCGCTGCGCGAAGCCGCCACCGACGCGGGCGTCGCCCTGCTCTCGGTGCGCCGCGAGACCCGCTGGGAGCACCTCGACTCGCTGGCCCGGGCGATCATCGCCGGCCCTGACGCCCCGGACGCCCCCGGCGCCCCCGAACCCAACGCGGGCGACCTCTTCTCCCTCGCCCAGACCGTCGCCGTCCTCACCAACGGCATCGTCTCGATCGAGGACACCTCCAGCCGGGTGCTGGCCTACTCCCGCTCCTCCGACTCCGACGAGGTCGACGACCTGCGCCGGCTGTCCATCCTCGGCTGGCAGGGCCCGGAGCCGTACCTGTCCAAGCTCCGCGAGTGGGGCATCTTCCAGCACCTGCGCAGCTCGGACACCCCGATCGCGGTCGAGCCGCACCCCGAGCTGGGCCTGCGCCGCCGCCTCGCGGTCGGCATCCGGGCCGGGGCGCAGCCGCTCGGCACCATCTGGGTGCAGGAGGGTGCCCAGCCGCTGGCCCCGCTGGCCGAGCAGTCCCTGGTCGGCGCCGCCCGGGTCGCGGCCGCCCAGCTGGTGCGCCGCCGCCGGGAGCTGTCCGCCGACGTCCGGCTCACCCAGACGCTGCTGACCGGCCTGCTGGAGGGCTCCACCGGCCCCCAGTCGCTCGCCACCCACCTCGGCCTGGACCTGCGCCGCCCGGCCACCGTGCTGGCCTACAGCGCGCACACCACCGACGTGCTGCACCGCTCCGACGTCACCGGCCTGATCTCGGTGCACACCGCCGCCCGGCACCGCACCGCGCTGCTCGCCCCGATCGAGTCCCGGGTGTACGTGCTGCTGCCCGAGCTGCCGCCCGGCCTGCCGATGACCACCGTGCGCGACTGGGCCTTCGAGGTGGTGGCGGCCGCCCGGGAGCACCTCGGCGTCCCGCTGCGCGCCGCGATCGGCTCGACCGTCGACGGCCTGGCCCAGGTCCCCGACTCCCGCGCCCAGGCGGACCGCATCCTGGACGCGATGGGCCGCGGCGGAGTGGACCTCGACGTCGCGGCGCTGATCGACGTCCAGGCGGAGGTGCTGGTCAGCGAGATGCTCGCGCTGCTCCAGGAGCGCACCGGCCTGCGCGACCCGCGGCTGACCGCGCTCACCGCGTACGACCGCCGGCACGGCACCCGGCTCGCCGAGTCGGTGCTGGCCTGGCTGGACGCGCTCGGCGAGGTCCGGGTGGCCGCGGACGCCCTGCACATCCACCCCAACACCCTGCGCTACCGGGTGCGCCGCGCCGAGCAGTTGACCGGCATCGACCTCGCCCAGCCGCAGCAGCGCCTGCTGGCGATGCTGCAACTGCGGCTGCCCGCGGACGAGTAGTCCGCGGGCAGCCGCACGGTCATTCCTGACGGTTCGTCACTCGCCGTAGCCCTGGCCGCGCTTGTGCTCGTTCAGCCGGCGCCACGGGCCGCTGATCGCCAGCTGGATGCCCGGGGTCTGGATGTTGGCGAACAGGGTCTTGCCGTCGTCCGAGAAGGTCACTCCGGTGAACTCGCTGAACTCGGGCTTCTCGGCGGTGCCGATGTTCAGCTCGTTGCGGGCGATCGGGTAGACCAGCCCGTCCTCGGTGGCGCCGAACAGGTGCGAGACGCCCTCGCCGTCCTCGCAGATCACGATGCCGCCGTACGGCGAGACGGTGATGTTGTCCGGGCCGTCGAAGTTGTCGTGGTCGCCCCAGACGTCGGTGTTGACGCCCAGCAGCACCTTCAGGGTGATGGTGCGGCGGGCCGGGTTGTAGAACCAGACCTGGCCGTCGTGCTGGAGCGGGCTCTCCGAACGGGCGAAGCTGGAGACGAAGTAGAAGCCGCCGTCACCCCACCACATGCCCTCCAGCTTGCGGGCGCGGCTGACCTCGCCGTCCTTGAACTGCTTGCGCACCGAGACGGTCCTGGCGTCGCGGTCCTGGACCTTGACCCAGTCCACGCCGTAGGTGGTGCCGACCTTGGTGGCGCGGGAGAGGTCGTCGACGAACTTGCCCTGGGCGTCGAAGACCTTGAAGGCCTCCAGCACACCGGCGTCGGCGGCGAGCTTGCGCAGCTGGTAGCGGCCGTGCTTGAAGCCGGCCGGCGGGGTCCAGCGGAACAGCAGGCCGTTCGGGTTCGAGGCGTCCTCGGTCAGGTAGACCTGGCCGCGCTTCGGGTCCACGACCACGGCCTCGTGCGCGTAGCGGCCGAAGGCCTTCACCGGCTGCGGGTCCCGGTTGTAGTCGTCGTCGAAGGGGTCGACCTCGAAGATGTAGCCATGGTCCTTGGTGAAGCCGTTCTTGCCGGCCTTGTCCTCGGTCTCCTCGCCGGACAGCCAGGTGCCCCACGGGGTCACGCCGCCGGCGCAGTTGGTGGCGGTGCCGGCGATGCCGACCCACTGCTCGACCGAGCCGTCCCGCTTGGCGTGCACGATGGTGCAGCCGCCGGCCGCGCCCGGGTCGTAGACGTGGCCCTCGGTCAGCGGCACCGGGTGCGGCCAGTTGGCGCGGGCGCCGGCCAGCTCGTGGTTGACGACCATCAGGTTGCCGCCGCGCTCGTCCTCGAAGGCGGAGGTGCCGTCGTGGTTGCTCGGGGTGAACTCGCCGGTGCGCAGCTTGGTGACGCCTGCCCGGTTGAGGACCTTGTACGAGAAGCCCTTCGGCAGGGAGAGCAGGCCGGCCGGGTCCTGGACCAGCTGGCCGTAGCCGACGGCGGTGCCGCCGGCCGAGTTGGTCCCGGCGGCCGCGGCGACCGGGGCCTCGCCGCCGACCGGGGCGGCGATCGCGCCCGGGGCGCTGGCCAGCGCCTCGGCGCCGCCGGCGATCAGCACGCCGGCCCCGACGAGGGTGGAACGGTTGACGAAGTCCCGACGGGACAGCGACATGGCAGCAACTCCTGAGGATGAGCGGGGGCGCCGGTGCGGGATGCCGACGCCCAGCAGGCTCCGCCGGGCGGGTGAACCCGGCATGACGCCCACCTCACGCCCAGGCGGCCATTTGCCGACTGATGACCGTCACATGACCTGTGCTTTACTGAGGCGCCTTACCGGGGCCCCGCAGACCCACCAGGCCAGGCCCGCCCGTCCCGCCCGACCCGACGCCCCCGTCAGCGCCGCGCCGCCCGCCACTGCTCCCAGGCCGACAGCCACAGCTGCTCGGCCAGCCGCTGCTCCTCCCAGACCCCCGCCCCGCCGCCGCCCGGCCGCTCCCGCCACAGCTGCGCCCAGGCCCGCTGCGCCGGCAGGCTCGCCACCTCGCTCGCGAACACCGTGTACCGGACGACCTCCTCGACGGCCGCCTCCCCCTCAGCCGTGCCGACCAGCCAGTGCGTCTGCTGGGACAGCCGGTTGAGGTGGTTCACCATCGAGGTCACCGCCGCCGCGGCCTCCTCCCGGGTCTCGGTGGCCAGTCGCATCTGCTGGCGCACCGCCGCCTCCCAGCGCACCGCGCCGACCTCCCCGCGCAGCCCGCGCGGCAGCCTCGGCGTGCGCCCCACCCGCACCTGCGCCTCGATCGCGGCGGACTCGGCGACGCTCTGTGCGATCAGCGCCCGGTGCGCCTCCATCCCGACGGCGGGCGGCAGTTCACGCTCCTCGACCGGCACCCGGCGGGCGCGCCGGGCGGCCAGGTCGCGCAGCAGCTCGGTGCGGCCGCGCAGGCAGTCCTCGAAGTCGCCGATCGCGCCGAGCTCCACCGCGCCGGGGGCCACCCCGCGCGCGCACACCGTCACGGTCAGCCCGCCGACCCGCAGCCGCCCGGCCCACACCGGCTCCGGACCGTCCGCCGCCGGGGCGCCGGGCTCCGGCACCGGCCGGTCCTCGTGCACCTCCACCGCGCAGGGCTCGCCGTCCACCGTGATCCACGCGCGCAACGCCCGTACCCGGCCCGGCCCGTCGCCCTCGTCGACGCCCAACTGCTCGTAGACGCGGTCCCGTTCGTCCTCGACCAGGTCCTCCAGCTCGGGCAGCCGCTCGCCCGGCTCGGCCCCCGGCCGGTAGGTGCGCACGGTCACGTACGGGCCGGCCGCCGAGCGCCAGTCGCCGCACTGGACCTCGACCCAGCGCAGCTCGCCGCCGGAGGTCTCGAAGGCGGCCAGCGCCTCACCGGCCAACGCCCCGTCGGCCGTCATCGTCCCGCCCGCGGGGACCCCTCCCGCGGGAGCCTGCCCCGCGGCCACGCCGTACACCGGGAAGTCGGCCGCCGCCAGGGTCCGGCGGGAGAACTCCTCCTGGTCGGCGAACCGGTCGACGGGCCTGCCCGCGGGCCGACCGGCACCCTGCTCGGCCGACCGGTCCAGTGACCGGTCCGCGGGCCGACCGGCGAAACGGTCCTCCCGGACCGGCCGGTCCGGAGCCGGGGCGGACCCCGAGGACCCGGCGTCCCGCTTCTGGTGCCTGCCGCCGCTCTCCCGCATCATCCTGTGCCGCACCCCCGAGACCTCGCACCCGCACCGCTGACGCCACCTTACGTGGCCGCAGCTGCCGGGTCATCAGCTCGGCCCCCGGACGGGGGTGGTGGCCGTGTCAGGGCGCCCGGTTGTCAGCCGCCCTCCCTAACCTGGCGGCATGACAGCACAGAACGACGCAGCACAGGACCGCACCGGGCAGGGCGCCTTCCCCGCCCGGATCAGCATCGTCACCCTCGGGGTGACCGACCTCGACGAGAGCGCCCGCTTCTACGAGGCGCTCGGCTGGAAGCGCTCCACCGCCTCCAGCCCGGAGATCGTCTGGTTCCGCACCGCCGACTCGGTGCTCGGCCTCTTCCCCACCGACGAGCTGGCCGCCGACGCGGGCGTGCCCGCCACCGGCGAGCCCTCCTTCCGCGGCGTCACCCTCGCGGTGAACCTGGAGTCCCCCGCGCTGGTGGACGCCGCGCTGCGGACGGCGGTCGAGGCCGGCGCCGTGGTGGTCAAGCCGCCGGTCCCGACCGACTGGGGCGGCTATTCCGGCTACTTCGAGGACCCGGACGGCCATCTCTGGGAGCTGGCCCACAACCCGTTCTTCCCCTTCACCGAGGACGGCTCACTGGACCTTCCCTAGACCGCCGTACGGTGCGCTCGGAAGGCTCAGCTCCTGGAGCGCGCCTTGAACGCCGCCTTGCGCGCCTCCTTGGCCAGCGCCCGGTCCGGGTGCAGCTCCCCGATCGCCTCCAGGACGTCCGCCGTGTACGGGTGGTCGACCCGCCACAGCTCGCCGAACCACCCCGCCGGATCGCCGTTCACCGGCAGGTCGGCGACCAGCTCGCCCAGCAGCTCGGCGTCCCCGCCGTTGTCCAGCAGCTGGGCGGCGAAGGTGTCGACCACCGTCCACAGCGCCATCGCCCGGTCCGGCACCGGGACGTCCGTCGCCCCCTGCGCGGTCAGCCAGGCCCGCACCGCACCGCCCAGCTCCGGGTCGTCCATGACCTCCCGGGCGGCCGGCTCCGCGCCCGGCCCGAGCAGGTTGAGCGCCGAGACGCCGAGCATCCGGCGCAGCGGGCCGTAGCCGTCGGAGCCGCGCGCCGCCGCGAGCAGCTCGCGCGCCGCCGCCACCGGCTCCCGGTCGGCGGTCCACGCCCGCAGCTCCTCCTCCGGCAGCACGTTGGCCGACTCGCACACGCCGCGCAGCAGCTCGGCCGCGTCCCCCTTGGCCAGGTCGCCGACCAGCGGCGCGTCGTAGCCGTCCTCCAGCAGCCACTGCCGGATGCCGTACTGGCCGAGCGGGGTGAGCCGGACCAGCCCGAAGCGGGCCGACTCCTCCTCGTCCAGCGGCTCCTCGCCGACCACGGCGGGCTCCTCGCCGTCCTCCTCGTCGAACAGCTCGGGGTCGATCGGGCGGTAGTCCAGCAGGCCGAGCTCGGCGAGGTCGCCCAGCATCGGGTCCAGCGCGACCATCACGTCCGTGATGTCGCCGAGCAGTTCCTCGCTGGGCTCCTCGCCCTCCGGGACGACCAGCAGCGCGGCCAGCACGCCCAGCGGCACGGTCTCGTTGCCGGGCTCGGCGAAGGCGGTGGTCTCGTAGAGCACCTGCAGGGCCTCGTCCAGCAGCTCGGCGGCCTCGTCACGGGCCTCCTCGACCTCGGAGAGCGCGTCCTCGTCCTCCTCGCCCTCCCCGGCCCCGGCCTCCTCGGCGCCCTCCTCCGGGCCGGAGTCCGCCTCGACGGCCAGCTCCCGGACGATCCCGGCGGCGGTCAGCCACAGCTCCAGGACGGTCTCCGGGTCGCCCTGCTCGGCGGGCTCCAGGTCCGGGCCGGGGACGGCGACGTGCTCGCCCTCCGCGGTCGTACCGAGCTCCACCAGGTCCAGGTCGCAGGCCAGCGACCAGGCCCGCAGCGCCTCGATCTCGGCCTCCTCGGGCACCTCGCCCTCGGCCGGGGCCAGGCCCAGCAGCCGGGCCGCGGGCGCCCGGTCCGCCTCGACCAGGTCGCCGAACTCGTCCACCTCCCGGTGCGGGGCGGACCAGCGGGCCAGCGCCAGCGCGTACCCGAACATCGGTACGGCCTTCGCCTGCTCGGCCAGCTCGCGCTCGGCGGGCAGCTTCACCGGCGGGACCAGGACGGCCGCGTCGTCCAGGTCGTCGTCGTCCAGCCCGTGCGCGGCGAACGCCCCGTAGAGGTCCTGGAGCTCCAGGTCGGCGGGCAGCACCGCCTCGGCCGCGCCCTCACCCGTCGAAGCCCCGGTGTTCTTGCGACGTCGTCCGGCCATCGTTGTGCGCTCTCCCTCAGCCCAGCGGTCAGCCCAACAGCGCCGCGTACCGATCCATCACCTCAGCGTATAGGCCGGGCACCCCCGACGCCCGGCCGTACGGGGCGCACCCAGGGGCGCGCGCCATGGGCGTACGCCCACCCCTTATCCTTCGGTCTGGTACCGCGCACACCCCGCGCGTGCCACCGGGGCAACGAAGCCCAACCGCCCTCCGCCCGACCCCGGGCCGGAGGGGCCCTCTTCAGCTCACCTCGCCCCACCAGGGAGCCCGTACCCTCGGCCACCACCACAGCGCCTCCGGACGGGCGCGCCGGCACACCCCGCCGACCCCGGTGGTGCCCGGCCACAGGAGACCCCTGCCATGGCGGACCTCTCCCCCGCCGGCTCCGGCCTGCGCACCGCGCAGCTCGACGGACGCCGACTGTCGGAGGCCCTGCTTCCCCCGGAGCTCGCGCCGCGCGCCCAGCTCCGGCTCGCCGCGATCAGCCGCTGGAACGCGCTGCGCGGCGTCCGCGTCGGCCTGGTGGCCGCCGCCCTGCTGCTGATGCTGATCGGCGCCAACCTGGCCACGCCGATCTACTCGCTCCTCCAGCAGCGGCTGCACCTCACCGCGCTCGACACCACCGTCCTGTTCGCGATCTACGTGCTGGCGCTGGTCCCGGTCCTGGCCGTGGTCGGCCACTGGTCCGACCACCTAGGCCGCCGCGCCCTGATCCTGCCCGCCGTCGCGCTGTCCGCCGTCGGCGACGTCGTGTTCGCCACCTCCGACAGCTTCTGGCAGCTCGCCGCCGGCCGGGCCGTCCAGGGCATCGCCGTCGGCCTGTCCACCGGCGCCGCCGGAGCCGCCCTCGGCGACCTGCTGCCCGACCACCCGACCCTGGCCGCCAAGATCACCCTGGCCTGTTCCGCGGGCGGCGTCGCCCTCGGCCCGGTGGTCGGCGCCCTGCTGGCCGGCGGCTCCGAACCGTTGCTGACGCCCTTCCTGCTGCACGCCATCGCCCTGCTCGCGCTCTGCGTGCCGCTGGCCCTCCTCCACCCCCGGATGCCCGGCCGCAGCCGCCCGCCGGCCTCCCCGCCCCGCATCACCACCCCGGCCCACCTGCGCCCCCAGCGCCTGCGGCTGCCGCGCACCGGGCGCCGCGAGTTCCTGCTCGCCGCCACCGCCGGCTTCATCTCCTACGCGGTGTTCGGCGTCTACCTCAGCCTGGCCCCGGCCTTCGCCGCCAAGCTGCTGCACACCGACTCCAAGCTGGTCGGCGCGATCGTGGCCGCCCTCCTGCTCGGCTCCTCCGCCGCCACCCAGCTGCTCGTCCCGCCGACCTCCGACCGCGTGGTGACCGCCCTCGGCATGACCGGCCTGGCCACCGGCCTCGGCCTGGTCGTCGCCGCCCAGTACACCGGCACCCCGGCACTGCTCTTCATCGGCAGCGTCCTCGGCGGCGTCTCCCAGGGCGTCGCCTTCCGCTCCCTGTTCACCAGCGCCGTCACCGCGATGAACCCGGAACGCCGCGGCTCCGAACTGAGCGCCCTCTGGGTCATCGTCTACCTCGGCAGCTCCGCCCCCATCATCGCCCTCGGCGCCCTCGTCCAGACCTACGGCCTCCTCCCCTCCGTCAGCGGCTTCGCCGCCCTCGCCGCCCTCGCCTGCACCGCCCTCGCCATCGCCGTCGCCCGCAAACCCAAGCCCACCGCCTGACGGCCCACACACAGAACGCCGCTGCCCGGGACTTCCGAAGAAGTCCCGGGCAGCGGCGTCTTCCCACCCCCGCTTCGCCCGCCGCCGGGTGAAACCCGCGCATCATCTGCTGCGCTGTTCAAGTCCCCCGCCGTTCCCCACCATCCACCCCCCACCCGCCTCCCGGCGGGTGCCCGCCCCTGCCCTCGCCGCAGGCCGCCCGGCCGGACAGCACGCGGAGATTGAGCAAGCAGCCGTAACCTGCCAGAGCCCCTTCGGGTCAGTGGGACAACGGCGGCCCCCTTTGTTCTTCTTGTTCCACGATGGAGGAGTGCGAGGGCCGCGCGACCGAAGGCTGGTCGGCCACGAGAGGCGGTGAGCGATGGAACGTATGACAGGCCCACTGGCCAGGGGTTTCACGGTGAGACGCTTTGCTGCCGGTGACTCCGTGGAAGAGCTGACCGCCCTCCTCCATCGCGCCTACGCTGATCACGCGGCTGCCGGCAGGGTCTTCTTCGCGTCCTACCAGTCCGTGCAGGACACAGCCCATCGGCTGGGTGCGGGCGAGTGCTGGGTTGCGTGCAGAGGCACGAAGCTCGTGGGATCGGTGACGGTGGCGGCCCCGTGCACGATGCCTGCCGGATATCCGGTACCAGCGGGAGCCGGCTCGTTTTGGCAACTCGCAGTGGATCCTGCGTACCGCGGAACGGGGCTTGGGCAGCGTCTGCTGGCGCTGGCGGAAGAGCGCGTCGTTGCGCTCGGGTCCACAGTGGCTGTCATCGATACGTCCGCCGAGGCCGTCGAGTTGGTCGGCTGGTACCGCCGACGGGGGTACCTGCCCGTCGGGACGTGGCGGTGGGATGTGACCAACTACGAGAGCGTGGTCCTGCTGAAGGACCTGGCAACCTGAAACAGAGGTGGCATGCGCTGCTGGCCTCCCTGGTGAGAGGGCCAGCAGCGGATGCCGGGTGACCTGGCTCTACTGGTCGAGGACTCGGGTCGCGTCCTGGGCCGCGAGGGCGAGCGCTTGGTCGAGCGCTCCGACGTAGCGGCCACCAGCGCTGGCGACGGGGCCCTTGCCGCCGGCTCCGCCACCAACCGTGCGGGCGGCTGGAACGAGGAGCTGGCTGGCCTGGGTGCCGGTGTCGTGGAGGCTGCGGGTGATGGCGGCGGCGAGGAGGGCCTTGCCGTCGCGTTCGGTGCCGAGGACGACGACGGCGTGGTCGCTGCCCAGGAGGTCGGCGGTGTTGATGGCCAGTGTGCGGAGTTCGTCGGAGCCGAGGTCGGTCACCTTCTCGGTGACGATCCGGCCGCCGGGGACGGTGCGGGCGGTGGCGGCGAGGTGCTGGGCGCGGGTGCGGAGCTCGGTCTCGCGAAGGCGGGCGAGTTCCTGCTGGGCTGTGGTGAGGGCGTCGAGGCGCTTGCGCAGGGCTTCGGGCGCGTCCTGGGGGCGAGTGCCGAGGAGCACGGACAGCTCTTCGAGGAGGCGGCGTTCGGTGTCGTGGTAGGCAAGGGCGTCGCGGCCGGTGAGGGCTTCGATGCGGCGGAGGTTGGAGCCGATGGAGGCTTCGCCGAGGATGCGGACGGGGCCGGCGTTCGCGCCGTGGGGGACGTGGGTGCCGCCGCAGAGTTCGCGGGAGAAGTCGCCGATGTCGACGATGCGGACGTGGTCGCCGTACTTCTCGCCGAAGAGGGCGGTGGCTCCGGCGGCCTCGGCTTCGGAGCGGGTGGCGTGCCAGATGCGGACTTCGGGGTCGTCGAGGAGGTGGTCGTTGACGAGGGCCTGGATGGCGGCGAGCTGGGTGGGGTCGACGGCGGAGAAGTGGGCGAAGTCGAAGCGCAGGCGGCCGGCGTCGACGAGGGAGCCGTGCTGGCGGGCGTGGTCGCCGAGGGTGCGGTGGAGCATGGCGTGCAGGACGTGGGTGGCGGAGTGGGAGCGGGCGACGGCGTCGCGGCGCGGGCCGTCGACGAGGGCTTCGGCCTGCTCGCCGCTGCGGATCTCGCCTTCGAGGACGCGAACGGTGTGGACGTGGAAGCCTTCCAGGCCGAGCCTGGTGTCCAAGACATCCAGGAGCGCGCCGGAGGACGTGCGGATGGTGCCGGTGTCACCGACCTGACCGCCGGACTCGGCATAGAACGGGCTACGGTCCAGGACCAGTTCGAGCGTGCTGCCCTGGTCGGCGCCGGGCACGACGGCGCCGTCGGAGATGAGGCCGAGGACGGTGGCTACGGTGTCGAGGCGGTCGTAGCCGGTGAAGTCGGTGCGGCCGTGGCGGGAGGACAGTTCGCGGTAGGCGTCCTGTCGGCGCAGGGCCTCGGCGGTCTTGGCCTTGCCGCCGGCCTTGGCGCGCTTCTGCTGTTCGGCGAGCAGGGTGGTGAAGCGGTCCTCGTCGACGGTGAGCCCGGCGTCGCGGGCGGCCTCGATGGTCAGCTCGACGGGGAAGCCGTAGGTGTCGTGCAGTTCGAAGACGGTCTCGCCGGTGAGGGTGGTGGAGCGGCTGCCGCGGCTGCGGGTGATGGCGGCGTTGAGCAGCCTGGTTCCCTGGGTGAGCGTGCGGGTGAAGGACTCCTCCTCGGCGGTGACGACCTGCTCGATGAGGCTTGCCTGGTCGGCGAGTTCGGGCCAGACGTCGCCGAGGTTGGCGATGACGCTGGCGGTGGCCGGGGCGAGGACGGGCTGGTCGATGCCGAGCATGCGGGCGTGCCGGATGGCACGGCGCATCAGGCGGCGCAGGACGTAGCCGCGGCCGTCCTTGGCAGGCAGGACGCCGTCCGCGATGAGGTAGGCGATGGAGCGGGCGTGCTCGGAGACGACCTGGAACGAGACCTTCTCCTCACCACTGGAGCCGCTGCCCGGGTAGTCGCGGCCGGCGAGTTCCTGGACGGTGGTGAGGGTGGGCAGGAGGAGGTCGGTGCTGCAGACGTTCTCGACGTCCTGGAGGATCGCGGCGAGGCGGTCGAGGCCGAGGCCGGTGTCGATGCTCTGCTGGGCGAGGTCGCCGAGGATCGGGAAGGTGCCGTCGTCGTCCTCGCCGCGCATGGACTGCATGAAGACGAGGTTCCAGATCTCGACGTAGCGTTCGCCGTCGACGGCCGGTCCGCCCTCGCGCCCGAAGGCCGGGCCCCGGTCGTAGTTGAGCTCCGAGGAGGGGCCGCAGGGGCCGGGGACGCCCATGTCCCAGAAGTTGTCCGCGCCGAGGCGCTGGATGCGTTCGGCGGGGACGCCGATCTTGCGCCAGAGCTGTTCGGCCTCGTCGTCGTCCTGGTGGACGGTGATCCAGAGGCGGTCCTTCTCCAGGTTGTAGCCCTGGGTGAGGAGTTCCCAGGCGTAGGCGATGGCATCGGCCTTGAAGTAGTCGCCGAAGGAGAAGTTGCCCATCATCTCGAAGAACGTGGCGTGCCGGTTGGTACGGCCGACGTTGTCGATGTCGGAGGTGCGGGCGCACTTCTGGATAGTGGTGGCGCGGGGGTACTCCGGGGTGACCTCGCCCAGGAAGTAGGACTTGAACTGGTTCATGCCGGCGTTGGCCAGCAGCAGGGTCGGGTCGGAGGGGATGAGCGGGCTGGACGGGACGTGGCGGTGGCCGCGTGAGGTGAAGAAGTCCAGGAAGGTGGAGCGGATCTGCGTCGAGCGCATGGCGGTAGGGCCCTCACGGAAGAGTCGCGGAGAGGTGGGGGGTGATCACACGCCGAGCCGGGCCGAGAACGAGGACTGAGTGGTTCTCAGTTCTCCAGCTCGGCGCAGATAGCTCGCGCCCCCACGGTGTAGACCATGACTCCGGTATCCGTCGCTCTGAGGTGGCGCAGCCGACAACGGACGCGACGGTCCGCTGCGACTGCGCCACCAACAGTAGCGGCTCCGGGGTCAAGATCGCTTGGAGTTGTCCTCCTGACGGCCGATGCCGACCAGCAGGGGCAGGACGAAGGCGGCGTGGTCGGCGCGGGGCATCACGAGGTGGGCTCCGGCCCGGGTGAGCGCTTCGGGGCCGGCGAAGCCCCAGCCTGCGCCGACGGCGGTGACACCCGCGGCGTGGGCGGCGTGGATGTCGGTCTCGGTGTCGCCGACGAAGATGCCCGCCCTCGGAGAAACTTCCAGCCGGTCGAGGGCGAGCAGGACGCCGTCGGGGGCGGGCTTGGGCTGGGCGTCCTCGTAGCAGACGACGGTGTCCAGCCGGTCGAGGATGTCCTGCGGCAGCAGCCAGTTGACCCGTTCGCGGCTTCGCAGGGTGACGACACCGGTGCCGACTCCGGCCTCGCGGAGCGCGGCGAGGGTCCCGGCGACGTACGGGAACACCTCGGCGGTCAGGGTGGCCGTGGCGCTCGCCACGGCCCAGCCTTCCTCGTTGATCGATCCGTCCAGTCCGAGGTCGGAGAGGACGTACTCGCGCGGGGTGGTCGCGGCGTCGGCCGGGAGATCGGCTACGGTCACCCGCTTGCCGAGGGCAGCGGTCGCATAGCCTGCCAGGGTGGCGAGTTGGGCGTCCCGGCTGTCGACGAGGACGCCGTCGAGGTCGAAGAGCACGGCCCGCTTCACGCGGCACCACCCGCCCGGGGCGCCGGCAGGTCGGCCTCGGTGAACAGCGAGCGCAGCGTGACGCGGTGCTCGGCCAGCAGCGTCCGGCCGCCGAGCGGGCGCTCCAGGACGCACAGCGCGTGGGTGACCGGTCCGCCCACCATCCGCAGGATCCTTGCCATGTGGAGCAGCTGGCCGCCGGAACGGACCACGTCGTCGACCAGGACGATCTGTCGGCCGTCGATGGGAAGGCCCTCGACCTGGTGGAACGACCCGTAGCTCTTGGGCTTGCGGCGCAGGAAGACGGCGGGCAGGCCGGTGGCGGAGGACAGCGCCACGACGAGGGGGACGCCGCCGAGTTCGATGCCGGCGAGCACCTGGGCGTCGTCGGGGACGAGGTCGGCCATGGCGGTGGCGGTGTCACGCAGGAGCGCGGGGTCGGAGGCGAGCCGGTACTCGTCGAAGTACGCGTCGAGCCGGCCGCCGTCGGCGAGCTTGAACGGGGCGTTGACGCACGCGGTTTCGGCGAGTCGGGCGGCGAGGCCGGCCGACGGGGTACGGGTGGTCATGCTCCTCCGATCGGGGTGGTGTCGAGCGAGGCCAGGTGGGCGCGGAAGGCGTCGGCGGACTCGACGGTGGCGAGGAAGCCGAGCGGCCGGGTCGGGGTCTCGTACAGCCACCGCTCCTCGCGCAGGAAGGCGAGCAGGCGCAGGGCCGACGCGCCCGCGAGACAGACCGGCACGGGCCGGATGGTGGTCGCGTAGTAGAGGGCGGCGGTCAGCTCGTGGAGGGTGCCGACTCCGCCGCCCATGGCGACGACCAGGTCGGCGTTCTCCAGGTAGTGGTTGAGGCGGGCTCCGGGGTCGGGCACGTGGACGGACAGGGTGGTGTGGGGGTTGAACGCGCCCCACTCGTCGTGTTTGCCGGTCAGCGTGACGGCGGTGACCGTGGCTCCCTGGCCTCCGGCTCCGCGGGCGGCGGCCTCCATCAGCCCGTTGTAGCCGCCGTGCAGAAGCTGGTAGCCGGCCTGGGCGAGGGCCCGGCCGATCTCCTCGGCCAGCGCCTCCTCCTGGGCGGAGGCGGGGACGACGCCGCCGAAGAAGACGGCGGTCAGGCCCTCGCGGGCCCGGCTGGCCGCCGGGCCCGCGAGGTGGAGTGCGTTCACACCAGCTCCTGGTAGGTGCGGTAGGCGGCGACGGCGTCGTGCAGGCCGTCGAGCGCCTGCGGGCAGGCCCGCTCGGCCAGGGCGAGCACCCGCTCGATCGCCTCGGTGACGTCGGCCGCCTCCGGGATGGCCGGGCCGCTGATCGCGGCGTCCAGGTCGCCCAGGCAGGCGCGGCCGATCGGGGTGACGGCGATCTCCTCGCGCAGCTGGTACCAGCCCCAGAACCGTGAGGCGGGGGCCAGGGCGGTCTTGATCAGGTCCTTCGTGGCCGTGTGCAGCCGGTGCCACTCGGCGTACGCCACGAACCGCTGGCCGCGCTTGATCCGCTTGTGCAGGAGGACGGCCAGCACCAGGTGTTCGATCAGCAGCTCGGCGCAGGAGCGCGGCCGGGCGAGGAAGGCGGCGGCGAAGCTCTCGGCCGCCGCGACGTCCGGCGCGGTGACCGGTCCGGGCCGGCGGTCGAGGAGGACGGCGGTGCTGACCGTCTCCTGCAGCCGCGGGATCCGGGAGGCCGGTGCGACGTAGAGGTCGATCTGGTGGAGCTTGCCCTCGTCCGGGACGAGGAAGACCATCCCGACGCCGCCGAGGTCGGCGACGATCGTGTCGCGCCAGCCGGGCAGCAGGGCGCCGGCCTCGACCGGCATCAGGGTGTCCAGGGCCTCGACGAACGACGGGAACCGGGCGTCGTGGACACCGGCGACGAAGTCGACGTCGGACAGGCGGTCGGCGGTGCCGTGGGCCAGCGACCCGCGGACCATCAGGTGGGTCACCGCCGGGGAGGTGGCCAGGATGTCGGCGAGCTTCGACAGCAGCGGCAGCTGCGCGGGCCGGTTGGCCTGGGTGATCGCCGCCAGTTGCAGGGTGGGCATGCGCTTCTTCCCTCCGGGCGTAGGTGCGGGCTGGGATCAGGCGGGGATGGCGAGCAGGCGGCGCTTGGCGGTCTCCCAGCGCGTCGCGGCTTCCATGTCGCCGAGGGAGGTGTGCAGCTCGGCGATCAGGTCGTAGACCGTGCCCTCCGGCAGGGCGTAGGTGTAGAAGAGCCGCAGCAGCATCCGCTCGGCCGCCTCCGTGTAGCCGAGGGTGGCCATGTTGCGGGCGCTCTCCAGCCGCGCGACCAGGACCGTCTGGTCGGCGACGGGCAGCGGCTCCGCGACCATCGGGCTGAGCGCGGGGCGTCGGGCCAGGTGCCGGTAGGCGTCGTCGGCGTACACGTCGGCGATCAGGTGGATCCGGTCCGGGCCGAGCAGGTTGCACACCCCGTGGGCGTAGGTCGGCGTGAGCCGCCAGATCCGCCCGCCCGTCATGTGCACCTTGGTGCCGCCGGTGACCAGGAAGGCGGACCTGTTGGTGTGCAGCGGGACGTGCAGCCGGTGCCGCTCGACCTGGTCGAGGTCGTCGTAGTCGCGGTGCTCCCAGAGGAAGGCGTTGCCCTCCAGCCGGGCGAGCCGCACCCACATGAAGTCCAGGCCGAGGTCGGCCAGGAATGCGGCGGTGGCCGGCATCCGGCCCAGCAGGTCGGTAGGCCGGGCGGCGCAGTCGCCGATCGTCACGTCGGCGGCGTCGCCGGAGGCGTTCATCAGCGAGGTGGTCCACCAGCCGCCGGACTGGTAGGCGCCGTACTCCGCCTTCCAGGGGGCCTGGGCGGTCAGGGCTTCGTGGCGCATCCGCTCCAGGTGGGCGGAGTCCACGGCGTCCAGCTGGGCGATCTGCCCGGCCAGAGCGGTCAGGGTGTCGTCCATCGGTTCCCTCCCGTTGCCGGCTCGCGGCATGGCGAACCGGAATGCACGTGGTGCTGGATGGGGTCGATCGGGCGCGGATCCCAGCGCCCTTGATCTCACGCTTCGCTGTCGGTGATGCACGGACAGCGAGGTGGCGTTCAGGATGGCGGCGCCGGGTGCGGCACCGATACGACGCGGCTGCCGTCACCGTCCCGCCGCCCCGAAAGGCGAACCATGTCGGTACGCGTCATGACTGCCGTCACGGCCGCCGTCATCTGGGCCGGGACGACCTCGAACGGGTTTCCTGTCGAGCGACCATGGCTATCGTCAGAACAGACGAACGGGGACGGAGATGATCCGCGGTGGCTGAAACTCCCACACTCCTCAGGGTTTTGACGCTTCAGCGACACTGGCAGGTCTACGAGACCTTCCGTCTCCGGTTCGAGGCGACGGCGAACTCGGCCGCCGAGCAGGAGCGCGACCCTCGGCTCCGGGGTCTGTCGGTCTCCAAGCGGCAGTTCGAGCGCTGGTACGGCGGCGCCGTGAAGACCCGCCCCTACCCGGACCAGTGCCGGGTGCTGGAGGCCATGTTCGGCGTCGGCGTGGACCAACTCCTCGCACCCGCACCGGCTGGCCCCGTATCCGTGCCCGCTACCACCGCCTCGTTCGCCGTCCCGCCACCACGGCCGGTCCCTGTCCTCCTCCCACCCGAGCAGGCAGCGGCACTGCCTGTCGGTGGCCCGTCCAGCAGCGAGCCCCGCTTCGACGCGGGCACCACGGAATTGGAAAGGCAGGTCACGATGGCGGCTCGTCGTGCACTTCGGTTCACCGCGATGGCGGAGGGCAGCAGCATCGGCTCGGAGACCCTGGGCCAGATCAACGACGAGGTACGGCGGCTGACCGCCGCCTACCCGAAGCTGGCACTGCCGACCCTGCTCAGCGACCTGGTCGAGGTCCAGGACCTCACCTTCCAGTTGCTGGAACACGGACGGGTCAAGCCGTCGCAGGCCCGAGAGCTGTACCTGCTCGCCGGGATCACCTCCGGCATGCTCGCCAAGGCCAGCCACGACCTAGGCAACCCGAGCGCAGCCATGATGCAGGCCCGCACCGCCTTCGTCTGCGCCGACAACGCCGACCACCACGCCATGCGCGCCTGGGTCCGCTCGCTCCAGTCGCTGATCTCCTACTGGGCCGGCCGCCCCGGCGAGGCCGCCGACTACGCCGCCCTCGGACAGGGCGCCATCGGCGACGTCCGCGGCACCACCAGCGTCTGGCTGGCCTGCCTCTCCGCCCGCGCTCACTCCCTCCTCGGCGACGGCGAGGCCACCCGCACCGCCATCCAGCAAGCCGAGGAGGCCCGCGCGACCGTCGAACCCGACGACCTCGACGCCTTCGGCGGCATCATGACCTTCCCGCTGCCCCGCCAGTTCTACTACGTCGCCGAGGCCACCGTGCAGCTCGGCGAAGACGCGGCCCTCGGCGAGAGCCAGTCCGAAGCCGCCGTCTCCGCCTACCGCAACGCCACCGAGGACGAGTGGGCCTTCGGCGACCAGGCCGGCGCCCAGACCGACCTCGCCCTCGCCCGCATCGCCCGCGGCGAGATCGAGGGCGCCGCCGAAGCCGTCCGCCCCGTGCTCGACCTCCCCGTCGAACAACGGAACTTCGGCATCGTCAGCAGCGCCCAACGCGTCCACGCCGCCCTGCGAGGCGACGACCGCCGCAACGGCGGTGCGGCGGCCGGTCTGCGCCAGGAGATCGAGGCCTTCACCGCCATACCCACCTCGGCCCTCGTCCGGTGATCCCCCGGATAGGCTCCGCAGCCATGACCCCACTCCACCTGACCGGCCCCAACCTGGCACTGCGCGAAGTCGAACCCGAGGACACCGACGACCTCCTGGCGATCTACGGTGACCCCGAGGCCACCCGGCACCTCAGCTTCGAACCCCGCACCCGCGAACAGGTCGAAGCGATCACCGCCCGCTCCATCGACTCCGCGCTCGCCACCCCGCGAACCGAGTACTGCCTCGCCGTCACCCGGCGCGGCGAACACGAGCTGATCGGCTACGCGCGCCTGGCCACCGAGCCGCAGCAGGCCGCCACCGTCGGCTTCGCCCTCCACCAGGCCGCGTGGGGCAAGGGCTACGGCACCGAGACCGTTCACCTGCTGTGCGCGCTCGGCTTCAACCTCCTCGGCCTGCACCGCATCTGGGCCGCCCGCTCCCCGCTCAACGAAGCCTCCGCACGCGCCCTCCTGCGCGCCGGTATGACCGAGGACGGCCGCATCCGCGACCACGTCTTCGTCCGCGGCACCTGGCGCGACTCGATCACCTACTCGATCCTGGAACATGAGTGGACGCCGATCGGCGGGCTCGACACGACGAGCGCACTCGACCGGTCCACCGCCCCGCCCAGCGGCGAGGCCGTGCGGCGGAGGTGAATCCCGGGTGACCGAGCCGGCCATACCGAACGTGGTGATCACCGAGTTCGCGCGGGGCCGGCGTTACCCGCCTGGCCAACACGGCGCTGCCGTCCTTCCTAAGCTCCGACAGGCTCTCACCCCACAACACCGAGACCATCGAGAACAGGAAGCAGACCACCATTCAGCACCGCGTCCGCGCCGTCCTCCTCACCCCGAACGACACCATGCTGCTGATCAAGCGCATCCGCCCCGGCATCGCCCCGTACTGGGTGATCGTCGGCGGCAAGATCGAGCCCACCGACGCCGGTCCCGAGGAGGCCTTGCTGCGCGAGGTCCGTGAGGAGATCGCCGGCGAAGCCGAGATCGTCGGCCTCCTCCACACCATCCAAACCGACGACGAGCGCCAGGACTTCTACCTCGCCACCGTCGACAAGTGGAGCTTCGAGGACCGCACCGGTCCCGAGTTCAGCCAGGAAGGCCGAGGCGAGTACCTCCTGGAGGAGATCCCCCTCACCACCGAAGCCCTCGACGCGGTCAACCTCCTGCCCCAGGACTTCGCCAGCGTCCTGCGCGCGGCCGTCGAACGCGGGAGTCTCCCGGCCACCAGGTAGCCGCAGCCGGCAGCTACCCACCAACCCCAAACGTCTCACGCAGTGTCAATTACCGTGATACGTTCTGTAATCCAATCGAAAACAGGCGACCCCGGCGGTGCTGGAACACCCCGGGGTCCGGCAACAGGAGTACAACCTCCCGATGCGCGTCCATCGTAGCGCCCCCGTGCGCAACTTCACCGTGCTGCCCAACGCCGTACTCCAGTACCGGCGGTTGAGCTACACCGCCCGTGGCCTGCTCGCGGACCTCCTCTCCCGGCCCGACGGCTGGCGCGAGGACGGCCGGCACATGGCCGACACCAGCCCCCAGGGGCGCGGCGCCGTCCGCAGGGCCCTGAAGGAGCTGACCGAGGCCGGCTACTACCGGGTCGAGAAGATCCGCATGCCGGACGGCACGATCCGCACCGAGACCCACGTGTACGACACACCATGGTTCGCGCCGGATGCCACCCGTCCGGCGCCTGGTGGAGCGGCAACCGGCGCTGCTGGCAGCCCTGTTGTAAAGGACCGGCAGCAAGAACCCACCCTCCCCGCGAGTCCGGCCGATGACCTCACGTCGAAAGGACAGGAGGAGGATTCCGAGACCGAAGAGGTCCGCGAAGCGGTGGCCACCCTGTTCCGGGTGATCCGACCCGAACCCCGCCTGCGCCTCGGCGAGGCCGAAGCGCGCGAACTCGCTCCCCTGGTCGCCCAGTGGCTGGCCCGCGGCAGCACCGCCGCCGACCTGGCCCACGCCCTGCTTCCGGGCCTGCCCACCCCGATGCACTCGGCGGCCGCCGTGCTCCGCTACCGCCTGGAGCACAAGCTGCCACCCGCCCGGCCCGCCGCACGGCCACCGACCCGGTACGCCGAGTGCGCCAAGTGCCACGACCCCGTGCCCCGACCGGGCATCTGCCGCCCGTGCGCCGGCCTGGCCACCCGAACCCTCACGGTCGGCCAGGGAGCGGACGTGGCAGCCGCAGGTGCCGCCCGAGTCCGAACGGCTCTGCGCTCCGCGATGACCGGCAGTCGGCCTGCACACATCGCCGCCTGAGACACGCTGTCCCACCGGCCCGAAGGGACTCCGGCAGGTAGTCGCCCTGCTCCATCTGCGCCGCACGCGGCGCAGGGCGGGGGCGGGCACCCGCCGGCAGGCGAGTGGGGGGTGGATGGTGGGGAACGGCGGGGGACCTGTGCAGCACAGCAGATGATGCGCGGGTGTTTGCGCAAAAACGCCGCCGCCGCGCGACCCCCAAGGGTTCGCGCGGCAGCGGCGTACCGTACAGCAGATCTCAGACGTTGAAGCCGAGGGCGCGGAGCTGGTCGCGGCCGTCGGGGGTGATCTTGTCGGGGCCCCACGGCGGCATCCAGACCCAGTTGATGCGCAGGTCCTGCACCAGGCCGTCGGTGGCCGTCTTGGCCTGGTCCTCGATGACGTCGGTCAGCGGGCAGGCCGCCGAGGTGAGCGTCATGTCGATGGTGGCCACGTCGGACTCGTCGATGTGGATGCCGTAGATCAGGCCCAGGTTGACGACGTCGATGCCCAGTTCGGGGTCGACGACGTCCATCAGGGCCTCGGTCAGGTCCTCGACCGAGACAGTGCCGGCGGTGGTGCCGACGATGACGGTGCCGGTCTGCTCCTCCGCAGTGGAGGGGGTTTCGTCACTCATGGTCTTGTCCTCCTCTGCGGGTCAGTCGTTCACGGCGGGGTTCTTGGCGAGCGCCTGGGCGGTGGCGTCCTTCCAGGCCATCCAGCTGAGCAGGGCGCACTTGACCCGGGCCGGGTACTTGGAGACGCCGGCGAACGCGACCGCGTCCTCCAGCACCTCCTCGTCGCCCTCGCCCTGGCCCTTGCTCTGCATCAGCTCCAGGAAGGCCTCCTGGACGGCCTGCGCCTCGCCGACGGTCTTGCCGACCACCAGCTCGTTCAGCACCGAGGCGCTGGCCTGGCTGATCGAACAGCCCTGGGACTCGTACGAGACGTCGGTGACCTTGGCGCCGTCGAGCTTCACCCGCAGGGTGATCTCGTCGCCACACGTCGGGTTGACGTGGTGCACCTCGGCGTCGCCGTCCCGCAGCCCCTTGCCCTTCGGGTTGCGGTAGTGGTCCAGGATGATGTCCTGGTACATCGAGTCGAGCTTCATGGTCGTCCTGCCCCGTCCCTCAGCCGAAGAAGTTCCGGACGTGGTGCAGGCCGTCGATCAGCGCGTCGACCTCGCCCGGCGTCGAGTACAGATAGAACGACGCCCGCGTGGTCGCCGGAATTCCGTACCGCAGGCACACCGGCCGCGCGCAGTGGTGGCCGACGCGCACGGCGATGCCCTGCTCGTCCAGCACCTGGCCCACGTCGTGCGGGTGGATGTCGCCGAGGGTGAAGGAGATCGCGGCGCCGCGGTCCACGGCCGTGCGCGGGCCGATGATCCGCAGGTCCGGGACCTCCAGCAGCCGCTCGACGGCGTACTCGGTGATCGCGTGCTCGTGCGCCGCGATCTTCTCCATGCCGATGCCCTGGAGGTAGTCGATGGCCGCGCCGAGTCCGACCGCCTGGGCGATCGGCGGGGTGCCGGCCTCGAACTTGTGGGGCGCCGGGGCGTAGGTGGACGAGCCCATGGTGACGGTCTCGATCATCTCGCCGCCGCCGAGGAACGGCGGGAGGTCCTCCAGCAGCTCCTGGCGGCCCCAGAGCACGCCGATGCCGGTCGGGGCCAGCATCTTGTGCCCGGTGAAGGCGACGAAGTCGGCTTCCAGCGCCTGCACGTCGAGCACCATGTGCGGCGCGGCCTGCGAGGCGTCGATGACGACCAGCGCGCCGACCGACTGGGCCTTGCGGACGATCGTCTCGACCGGGTTGACGGTGCCGAGCAGGTTGGAGACCAGGGTGAAGGAGACCACCTTGGTCTTCTCGGTGATCAGCTCGTCGATGTTCGACAGGTCGAGCCGGCCCTCGTCGGTCAGCCCGAACCACTTGAGCTTCGCACCGCTGCGCTGCGAGAGCAGCTGCCACGGGACGATGTTGGAGTGGTGCTCCATCTCCGTGATGACGATCTCGGAGTCGGCGTCCACCCGGTACGGCTCGTCGGCCCAGGCCAGCATGTTGGCAACGAGGTTGAGCGACTCCGAGGCGTTCTTGGTGAAGATCACCTCGTTGCGGCTCGGCGCGTTGACGAACGCCGCGACCTTGTCCCGGGCGCCCTCGTACAGCGCCGTGGCCTCCTCGGCGAGCACGTGCACGCCGCGGTGGACGTTGGCGTTGTGCCGCTCGTAGTAGGCGTTCAGCGCCTCCAGCACCTGGCGCGGCTTCTGCGAGGTCGCCGCGTTGTCCAGGTAGACCAGCGGCTTGTCGTCGTGCAGCACCCGCTGGAGGACCGGGAAGTCCTTGCGGATCGCGTCGGTGTCGAGCAGTCCCGCGAACGGATGCGTCACTCGGACGCGCCCCCCTTCACATACGCCTCGTAGCCCTCGTTCTCCAGCTTGTCGGCCAGCTCGGCGCCGCCGGACTCGACGATGCGGCCGCCCGCGAAGACGTGGACGTGGTCGGGCTTGATATACCGCAGGATGCGGGTGTAGTGGGTCACCAGCAGGGTGCCGACCTCGCCGGTCGAGCGGACCCGGTTGATGCCCTCGGAGACGATCCGCAGCGCGTCGACGTCCAGGCCGGAGTCGGTCTCGTCGAGGATCGCGATCTTCGGCTTGAGCAGCTCCAGCTGGAGGATCTCGTGGCGCTTCTTCTCGCCGCCGGAGAAGCCCTCGTTGACGTTGCGCTCGGCGAAGGCCGGGTCCATCTGGAGGGCGGCCATCGCCTCCTTGACCTCCTTCACCCACAGCCGCAGCTTGGGGGCCTCGCCGCGGACGGCGGTGGCGGCGGTGCGCAGGAAGTTGGAGACCGAGACGCCCGGGACCTCGACGGGGTACTGCATGGCCAGGAAGACGCCGGCCTTGGCGCGCTCGTCGACGGACATCTCCAGGACGTCCTCGCCGTCGAGCAGCACCGAGCCGCCGGTGACGGTGTACTTGGGGTGGCCGGCCAGCGAGTAGGCGAGGGTGGACTTGCCCGAGCCGTTCGGACCCATGATGGCGTGGGTCTCGCCCTGCTTCACGGTCAGGTCCACGCCCTTCAGGATCTCGCGCGGGCCGTTCTCGGCGTCCACGGAGACGTGCAGGTCGCGGATTTCAAGGGTTGCCATGTGTACTCAGGACTCCTGGTTGACGGAGACGAGCACATCGTCCCCTTCGATCTTTACGGGGTAGACAGCGACCGGCTTGGTGGCGGGCAGGCCGGACGGCTTGCCGGTGCGCAGGTCGAAGCTGGAGCCGTGCAGCCAGCACTCGATCATGCAGTCCTCGACCTCGCCCTCGGAGAGCGAGACGTTCGCGTGCGAGCAGGTGTCGTTGATCGCGAACACCCCCTCGTCGGTGCGGACGACGGAGACCGGCACGCCGTTGAGGTCCACGCGCTTGGGAACGTCCTCCTGGAGGTCGTTCAGCGCGCAGGCACGGAGGAAGGTCATCTGGATCAGACCGCCGCTTCCAGCTCGGCCTCGATCTTCTCCATCAGCTGGTCCTGGATCTCGGCGACGCCGATCTGCTGGACGAGTTCGGCGAAGAAGCCGCGGACCACCAGGCGGCGGGCCTCGTCGGCCGGGATGCCGCGGGACCGCAGGTAGAACAGCTGCTCGTCGTCGAAGCGGCCGGTCGCCGAGGCGTGGCCGGCGCCGACGATCTCGCCGGTCTCGATCTCCAGGTTCGGGATCGAGTCGACCCGGGCGCCGTCGGTGAGCACCAGGTTCCGGTTGAGCTCGTAGGTGTCGGTGCCGAGCGCGGCGGCGCGGATCAGCACGTCGCCGACCCAGACCGCGTGGGCGTCCTGGCCCTGGAGCGCGCCCTTGTACGCCACGTTCGACCGGCAGTGCGGCGTGTCGTGGTCGACGACCAGGCGGTGCTCCAGGTGCTGGCCGGCGTCGGCGAAGTAGAGGCCGAACAGCTCGGCCTCGCCGCCGGGGCCGGCGTAGTTGACCCGCGGGTGCAGCCGGACCAGGTCGCCGCCGAAGGTGACGACCACGGACTTGTAGGAGGCGTCCCGGCCGACCAGCGCGTTGTGCTGGGCGACGTGGACGGCGTCGCGGTCCCAGTCCTGGACGGAGACGAAGGTGAGCTTGGCGCCCTCGCCGACCAGCAGCTCGACGTTGGCGGCCCGGGTCCCGGTGCCCGCGTGGTTGAGCACCACGACGGCCTCGGCGAACGGCTTGACGTCGATCACCACGTGGGCGAAGCGGACCCCGCCCTCGCCGCGCACGTCGATCCGGACCGGCTCGGCCAGCACCGACTCCTTGGGGACGGTGACGACCAGGGCCTGGTCGAAGGCGCTGAACGCCTGCGCGGCGACCCGGTCGACCGGCTTGCCGGCCTTGCCCAGGCGGGCGTCGTCCCGGCCGACGGTCTCGGCGGTGACGCCGTCCGGCAGCGTGAACTCGACCTTGTCCTCGCCGCGCTCGGCAGCGGCGGCGGTGCCGTCGTGCAGCCCGCCGAGGCGGTGCAGCGGGGTGAACCGCCAGTCCTCCTCGCGGCCGGTGGGCACCGGGAAGTCGTTCACGTCGAAGGACGGCTTGACCGCGACGCGCGCGTCGATCGGCTGCTGGACCGTGGTGCGGCCGGTGCCGGGGCCGGCGAGCTGCGCGCCCGCGCCGGCCGTGCCGACCTCGATCGAACCGGCGGTGGTGGAGCCGGTGGTGTTCTGCTCAGCCATGGCTGTTCGTAGTGCTCTCTTCCTCGGAAATGAGTGGACGGCGGCGGCCGGAGGTCAGCCGACCGCGCCCTCCATCTGCAGCTCGATCAGCCGGTTGAGCTCCAGCGCGTACTCCATCGGCAGCTCGCGCGCGATCGGCTCGACGAAGCCACGGACGATCATCGCCATCGCCTCGAACTCGGTCATGCCGCGGCTCATCAGGTAGAAGAGCTGGTCCTCGCTGACCTTGGAGACGGTCGCCTCGTGGCCCATGGACACGTCGTCCTCGCGGACGTCCACGTACGGGTAGGTGTCCGAGCGAGAGATGGTGTCCACCAGCAGCGCGTCGCACAGCACGTTGGACTTGGCACCCTTGGAGCCCTCGCCGATCTCGATCAGACCGCGGTAGGAGGTCCGGCCGCCGCCGCGTGCCACCGACTTGGAGACGATGTTGGACGAGGTGTTCGGCGCCATGTGCACCATCTTGGCGCCGGCGTCCTGGTGCTGGCCCTCGCCCGCGAAGGCGATCGAGAGGGTCTCGCCCTTGGCGTGCTCGCCCATCAGGTAGACGGCCGGGTACTTCATGGTGACCTTGGAGCCGATGTTGCCGTCGACCCACTCCATGGTCGCGCCCTCGTACGCCACGGCACGCTTGGTGACCAGGTTGTAGACGTTGTTCGACCAGTTCTGGATGGTCGTGTAGCGGCAGCGGCCGCCCTTCTTGACGATGATCTCCACGACCGCCGAGTGCAGCGAGTCGGAGGAGTAGATCGGGGCGGTGCAGCCCTCGACGTAGTGGACGTAGGCGTCCTCGTCGACGATGATCAGCGTCCGCTCGAACTGGCCCATGTTCTCGGTGTTGATCCGGAAGTAGGCCTGCAGCGGGATGTCGACGTGCACGCCCTTCGGCACGTAGATGAACGAGCCGCCGGACCACACCGCGGTGTTCAGCGCGGCGAACTTGTTGTCGCCGGCCGGGATCACCGTGCCGAAGTACTCCTTGAAGATCTCCGGGTGCTCGCGCAGCGCGGTGTCGGTGTCCAGGAAGATGACGCCCTGCTCCTCCAGGTCCTCGCGGATCTGGTGGTAGACGACCTCGGACTCGTACTGGGCGGCGACGCCGGCGACCAGGCGCTGCTTCTCCGCCTCCGGGATGCCGAGCTTGTCGTACGTCGCCTTGATGTCCGCCGGCAGGTCCTCCCAGGACTCGGCCTGCTTCTCGGTGGAGCGGACGAAGTACTTGATGTTGTCGAAGTCGATGCCGGTGAGGTCGGAGCCCCAGGTCGGCATGGGCTTCTTGCCGAACAGCTTCAGGCCCTTGAGCCGCAGGTTCAGCATCCACTCGGACTCGTTCTTCTTCGCCGAGATGTCGCGGACGACGTCCTCGCTGAGCCCGCGCTTGGCCGCGGCACCGGCGGTGTCCGGGTCGGCCCAGCCGTACTCGTAATTGCCGAGGCCTTCGAGCTCGGGGTGCGAAACGGTGTCAGTCATGCGAGCTTCCTAACGCGCGGACGCTGAATCTTCGGTGGACACGGAATTTTTCATGTACTGGCAGTCGGCATCGCATCGGAGCCGCGTCCCGCCGGGGGCTGGGCGGACGACGATGCGGCACCGGGTGCCGGCACATAGGTGGTGCAGACCCCGTCGCCGTGGGCGATCGTGGCCAGCCGTTGCACATGGGTGCCCAGGAGCTGGGAGAAGACCTCGGTCTCCGCCTCGCAGAGCTGCGGGAACTGCTCGGCGATGTGCGCGACCGGGCAGTGGTGCTGGCAGAGCTGGGCGCCCGCCGGGGCCTTGGCCGCGGCCGACGGGACACGCCGCACCGTGGCAGCGTACCCGTCCGCGCTGAGCGCCTGGGCCAGCGCCTCGGGGCGCTCTCCGGCGGCGGCCAGGCGCAGGGCCTCCAGGTACTTCTCGGCCTGCTTGCCGAACCGGGCGCGGGCGAAGGCGGCGACCGCCTCCTCGCCCGCCTTGCCGCCGCCCACCGAGTCCGCGATCCAGCGCAGCGCGTCGGCGGCGAGCTGGTCGTACGCCTGGTAGAAGGCGTCCCGGCCGGCGTCGGTGAGGGCGAAGACCTTGGCCGGACGGCCCCGGCCGCGGCTGCCGTAGACCCGCTGTTCGCGGGACTCGACCAGACCGGTGGCGACCAGGCCGTCGAGGTGGCGGCGGACGGCGGCGGCGGTGAGGCCGAGCCGGTTCGCCAGGTCGGCGGCGGAGGACGGGCCGTGGTCCAGGATCGACCGCGCGACCCGGTCCCGGGTGGCCCGGTGGCCCTCCAGCAGCACCTCGGCCGCCGTCACGGGCACGTCACAGGAGGAGGCCGACTCGGCCTCCCGCTGCTGGGCGTGCTCGCGCATGTTTTTCACAACACCAGTGTTGCGTAATTACTTCCGCCGGGACAAGCCGTGACCCAGGCCTCACCGGTGTCATCTGTCACGCAGGTTAGCCTTACCTGACCTGGGAAAACGATCACCGAGCCGCCGTCCGGCCGGCGCGTCAGGCCCTCTTACACTCGCCGGTATGCACTCCGAACCCGCGGTCCAGATCGCCGGGCTGGTCAAACGCTACGACGACAAGCTCGCGGTGGACGGCCTCGACCTCACCATCCCGGCCGGCGCGATCACCGCCGTCCTCGGCCCCAACGGCGCCGGCAAGACCACCACCATCGAGACCTGCGAGGGGTACCGCCGTCCGGACGGCGGCACCGTCCGCGTCCTCGGCCTCGACCCGGTCACCCAGGGCGCCGCGCTGCGGCCCCGGATCGGCGTCATGTTGCAGTCCGGCGGCGTGTACGCGGGCGCGCGCGCCGTCGAGATGCTGCGGCACACCGCCAAGCTGCACGCCCACCCGCTGGACGTGGACGCCCTGGTCGAACGCCTCGGCCTCGGCTCCTGCGGCCGCACCACCTACCGCCGGCTGTCCGGCGGCCAGCAGCAGCGGCTCGCCCTGGCGATGGCCGTGGTCGGCCGCCCCGAGCTGGTCTTCCTGGACGAGCCCACCGCGGGCCTCGACCCGCAGGCCCGCCGGGCCACCTGGGAGCTGGTGCGCGACCTGCGCCGGGACGGCGTCACCGTGGTCGTCACCACCCACCACATGGACGAGGCCGAGCAGCTCGCCGACCGGGTCGCCATCGTCGACCGCGGCAAGGTGATCGCCGACGGCACCACCGAGGAGCTGTGCCGCGGCGGCGCCGAGAGCACGCTGCACTTCGACGGCCCGCCCGGGCTCGACCTCGGCCCGCTGCTCAAGGAGCTGCCCGAGGGCGCCACCGCCACCGAGACCGCCCCCGGAAGCTACCGCGTCGAGGCGCCCGTCGACCCGCAGCTGGTGGCCGCCGTCACCGGCTGGTGCGCGGCCTCCGGCATCCTGCCCGAACGGCTGTCCGTCCAGCGCCGCAGCCTGGAGGACGTCTTCCTCGACCTGACCGGACGGGAGCTCCGCTCATGAGCGAACGCAGTGAGGGAACCATGAGCGCCGCCACGACGGACTACTCCCCCAAGCCGGGCCCCGCGCCCGTCGGCCGGATGCTGCTCGCCCAGACCGCGTTCGAGACCCGGATGCTGCTGCGCAACGGCGAGCAGCTGCTGCTCACCGTGGTCATCCCGACCGTGCTGCTGGTGCTGTTCTCCGCCGTGGACATCGTCGCGGTCGAGGGCCCCGGCAAGCGGGTCGACTTCCTGGCCCCCGGCCTGCTCGCGCTGGCCGTGATGTCCACCGCCTTCACCGGCCAGGCCATCGCCACCGGCTTCGAGCGCCGCTACGGCGTGCTGAAGCGGCTCGGCGCCAGCCCGCTGCCGCGCTGGGCGCTGCTGACCGCCAAGACCGGCTGCGTCCTGGTGACGGAGGCGCTGCAGGTCGCGCTGCTGTCGGTGATCGCCCTGGCCCTCGGCTGGTCCCCGCACGGCAACCCGCTGACGGTCGCCGCGCTGCTGGTCCTCGGCACCGCCGCCTTCTCCGGGCTCGGCCTGCTGATGGCCGGCACCCTGAAGGCCGAGGCCACCCTGGCCGGCGCCAACCTGGTGTTCATCCTGCTGCTGCTCGCCGGCGGGGTGATCGTGCCGCTGGGCAGGTTCCCCGACGCGGTGCGCCCGGTGCTGGAGCTGCTGCCGATCTCGGCGCTCTCGGACGGCCTGCGGTCGGTGCTCCAGGCCGGCGCCGGGGTGCCGTGGGCGGACCTCGGCATCCTGGCCGGCTGGTCGGTGCTCGGCCTGGCCGCGGCCGCCCGCTTCTTCCGCTGGGAGTGACCGGCGGCGGCAACGCACAACGCCCCCCGGCCACTTGGCGGCCGGGGGGCGTTGCCGTTGTCGACTGACCTGGCGTCAGCTCTCGCTGCCGCCACGGCGCTTGCGGGCGAGCAGCACGAGCGCGCCGCCGACCAGCAGCACGCCGCCGCCGGCCGCCGCGATCATCGGGGTCGCGTCGCTGCTACCGGTCTGGGCGAGCGCCGGCGCGCTGGCGGAGGGCGACGGGGTCGGGGTCTTGCTCGGGGTGTGGGTGACCGACGGGGCCGGGGTGGCCGGGGGCGTCACCGACGGGGTGGGAGTCGGGGTCGCGGTGGGCGTCGGGGTGGGAGTCGGGGTCGGGGTCTTGGTGGGGGTCGGGGTCGGGGTCGGAGTCGGCGTGTGGCACGGCTCGATGGTCTTGGTCTCGTTGATGTTCCAGCCCTTCTCGTTCGGGTTCTCCGTGGTGGTGACCACCAGGTTCGCCTTGATCGGGGCATCGTGGTCCTTCACCGGGAAGGAGCCGTGGAACTCCGCGGGGAAGGCCTTGGCGTCCAGGACCTTCTCGCCGTCGATGGTGAGGCTGACGGTGTTCTTCACGTCGGCCTTGGGGCTGTAGTTGATCAGATCGATCACGATCTTGTCGCAGGTCACCGACCAACTCGGCACGTGCGCCGAGGCATTGGTGGCCAGTGCCAGAGGCAGGAGAAAACCGGCCGCAGCCGTGCCGGCGAGTGCCGTCGCGCCGATCGCGAAGTGCCGCTGCTGTCGCGCCATTACTTTGTTCCCCTCCGAACGGTCGTGCGCAGCAGGCGTGTTGAGTGGTACGCGGTGGCCCGCTACGACTGTCCGGGGGACTCTACCGGCACTCCCGCACCCCGCCACACCCCGCCGCACGACCGGATATCGACTGTCCGTCCGTCTTCCGATGTGCTTGGGCCAGCCCATCACAGCCGTCACCTCGCAGAACGCGGATTCGGCAAACCTGAATGGACTTCGCCACTTCAGGGAAGAACGGAGCCCCCGGTGATCAGGTTCAATCACCGAGGGCTCCGATTCGGTCAGCCGACGAACGCCGGGCCATTCCGGCCTTTCCGTCGTTTCCGACCTTTCCGTTCTTTCCGACACTCCCGTGCCTCCGACGCGCCCGCGTTTCCGGCGTTCCCGTCCGGATCGCGGGCTCAGCCGGTTCAGGCCTTCCGGGCCGCCTTGCGCCGGGCGGCCACCACGATCGCGCCGCCGGCCGCGAGCACGACCGCGCCGCCGATCGCCAGCGGCAGCACCGGACCGGAACCGGTGTGCGCCAGGTTGCCCCCGGCGTCCGGCTGGGCGGACGGGCTGCCCGAGGCCGTCGGAGCGGCCGTCGAGCCGCCGGCCGACGGGCTGCCGCTCGCACTGGGCTTGCCGCTCGTCGACGCGGACGGGCCGCCCGAGGGGCTCGCCGAACCGCTCGGGGCGGTCGACGCGCTCGGCGTGGCCGACGGCGAGCCGCTCGGCACGGTCGGCGGGACGGTCGGCGGCACCGTCGGGGTGCCGGACGGCGTCGGGACGGTGGTGCCCGGCAGGCAGCCGGTGAAGGGGTAGTGGTGCGTCTCGGCACCGCCCTTGCCGGTCAGCGAGGCGGCGATCACCGAGCCGTTGACCGGGCCGCCGCTGCCGAGGTCGAAGGCGGCGTTCGGCGCGAGCACGGTGCCGGCCCAGGCGGCCTGGCTGTTCTTGACCACCTTGGTGGCGGTCGGGAAGTTCCAGAGCAGCCTGGACCGGATCGCCCCGCCCGCCGCGCTCTGGAGCTTGTCGTCCAGCACGAAGGCCTTCTTGCCCTCGTCCCACAGGTGGAAGCCGGTGGTCCCGGCCGCCGCCATGTCGTACGAGCCGCCGGTCACGTTGACCACCGTCACCGAGCCGGCCGGCACCTTGAGGTAGACGTCCTTGGCGCCCTGCAGCTTCGCCGCGTCGACGGTGAAGCTGTTGTACTTCGCGTCGCCGCCGGTGAGCGTCAGCTTGCCGCCCTCGGCCTGGACGGTGGCGCCGGCCGTCTGCGGGACGGCGGCCAGCGAGGTGGCGGCGGCGCGCAGCTTGGCGAACTCGGCCTTGAAGTCGATCGGCGAGGGGCCCTGGTTGACGGTGCCGGCGTGGGCCTGGGCCACCGCGCCGTCGGCCTTGGAGCCGAAGACGCCGTTGCCCTTCATCACCTGGGTGTTGTGGCCGGTGAGCTTGCCGGCCACGACCAGGGCGTTCTTGCCCGGCAGCGCGTCGACCTGGGCCTGGGTGAGCTCCTGGCCGACCGAGAAGCCGCCGGTGAAGTCGGCGTTGCCGCCGACCGCGACCGCGCCCTCGGCGTCGGGGGTGTGGGTGTCGTCGCCCTCGATGAACTCGCCGTAGAGGTTGGCGACCCCGAGGCTGCGGCACTCCTGGTCGGTGCCGACGGCCTGGGCGGCCGGCGCGACGAGCCCGGCCAGTGCGAGCGAGCCGCCTACCGCGAGCGCGGCGGCGGAAATGGGTATGCGCATGTGCAGGTCTCCGCTTGCGTGCGGGCGTAGATGGGGGGAGGGGTCCTCAAAAAGGTATGGACCAATCCGCACTCTTTCGGCCAAACGGGTGATTGGTCAAGACCAATAACCTCCTTGACCGAACCACCCCGGTTTGTCCGCGTGTCGCACCCCAGCGTGTCGCCGCCCGCCGGCTCCGCCGCCTCCCGCCGCACCACCCGCGTCACACCGCCGCGCGGCCCGTGCCCCGCCCCAAGATCGCCTGTAAGGCCGCCTACGATTGACCGCGTGCCTAATCCCTTCTCCCTGCTCGCCGAGCGCTGGCAGCCATCCGCCGAGATGGTCCGGCGTGCCACGTTCGCCGCGCTGGTGATGAGCGTGGTGATCGTCGTCACCGGCGGCGCCGTCCGCCTCACCGCCTCCGGCCTCGGCTGTACGACCTGGCCCCGGTGCACCGACGAGAGCCTGACGCCCACCGCCGAGATGGGCTTCCACGGCATCGTCGAGTTCACCAACCGGATGCTCACCTACGTGCTGAGCGCCGCCGTCGGCTGGGCCATCCTGGCCGCCCGCTGCCACCGGCCCTGGCGGCACAGCATGACCCGGCTCGGCTGGGCCCAGTTCTGGCTGGTGATGAGCAACGCCGTGCTCGGCGGCATCACCGTGCTGACCGGCCTCAACCCGTACACCGTGGCGCTGCACATGATCGCCGCGATGGCCCTGGTCTGGGTCGCGCTGCTGATGTGGGAGCGGTCCAAGGAGGGCGACGGCCCGCCGACGCTCGTGGTGCCCCGCCCGGTCCACCAGCTGTCCTACGTCCTGGTCACCGTGATCGGCCTGCTCGTCGCGGCCGGCACCCTGGTGACCGGCGCCGGCCACCACCCCGGCACGCCCAAGGACAACAAGATCGTCCCGCGCATCCCGATCGACTACGACCGCCTCGCCCAGTTCCACGCCGACTTCGCGTTCGTGTCCGTGGGCCTGGCCATCGCGGTGATCTTCGTCCTCGCCGCCGTGAAGGCCCCCCAGGCGGCCAGGTCCCGCACCAAGGAGCTGCTGGCCGTCCTCCTCCTCCAGGGCGTCCTGGGCTTCATCCAGTACTTCACCGACGCCCCCGAGCTGATGGTCGGCCTCCACATGCTCCTCGCGGCACTGACCTGGATCGCCGCCCTGCGCGTCCCCCTCGCCCTGCGCACCCGCGGGGCCGAGGCGGTCACCGACCAGCTCCCCGCCCAGACCCCGCAGCCCGCCTCGGTCTGACCGCGCACACGCCGACGGCCCGGCTCCCCCGCGTGGGGGGAACCGGGCCGTTCGTCGTACCGGGACGCGGTCAGATCTGGATGCCGGCCATCCGCTTCCACTCGTACGCGCCGGTCTTGACCTTGAGGCCCAGCTCGCCCTCGAAGTCGTCGTGCAGGGTCAGCCCGGCCAGCTCGGCGGCGCGCTTGCCCACGGCGTAGCTGGGGGCCACCTGGTCGCCCCAGGCGCCGTCCGCGCCGACGACCACGATGCGGGTGGCCACGGAGCCGACGTACTCAACGACGGCGTCGCCGCCCCCGTGCTCGCGGGCGAAGCTGGTGAGGTGCTTGGCGATGCGCTTGGCGCGGCGCTCGGTGCGGGCGTCCGGCGCGGCGGTGGCGGTCTCTGCGCTGCTCATGCCCCGCATGCTACCCACCGGTAGCGCCGCTGGCGACGGGAGCGCCCTGTGCACCGGGCCACATACTGGAGGGGTGACCTTCTCCGGCTGGCCGGCCGAGGCGCTCGACTTCTACGAGCACCTGGAAGCCGACAACTCCAAGACCTTCTGGCAGGCCCACAAGGACGTCTACGACGGCGTCGTCCGGGCCCCGATGGAGCTGCTGCTCGCCGAACTGGAGCCGGAGTTCGGGCCGGGGAAGATCTTCCGGCCCAACCGCGACGTCCGGTTCAGCGCCGACAAGTCCCCGTACAAGACCCACATCGGCGCCCATCTGGAGAGCGGCGGCTACATCCAGCTCTCCGCCGACGGACTGGCCTGCGGCAACGGCCTCTACCAGCTCGCCCCCGACCAGCTGGAGCGCTACCGCGCCGCCGTCGCGGAGGACGTCACCGGCGCGGAGCTGGAGCGGGTGATCGCCCGGGTGGAGCAGCAGGGCCCGCTGGTCGTGGGCCGGGACTCCCTCAAGTCGGCCCCGCGCGGCTACCCCAAGGACCACCCCCGGATCGGGCTGCTGCGCCACAAGGGCCTGGTGGCCTGGCAGGAGTGGGAGCCCGCGAAGTGGCTGGGCACCCGCGCCGCCCACACCCGGATCGCCGGCTTCCTGCACGCCTCCCAGCCGCTGCGGGACTGGCTGGACGGCCACGTCGGCCCCTCCGAGCTGCCCGCCCGCTGAGAACGCGAAGAGCCCCGGTCCGCCTGGACCGGGGCTCTTCGCGTAAGCCTCTGCTTCGTAAGCCTCTACTTCACGAACGGGTCGATCGCGCAGACCACCATCAGCAGCGACAGGTAGGTGATCGACCAGTGGAACAGCCGCATCTCCTTGAGCTTCGCGCCCACGATCCCGGCCTTGGCCCGCCCGTACAGCGCGTGCGCCTCGCGCAGCCAGGCCCCGCCCAGCAGCACCGCGGCGACCGGGTACAGCCAGCTCATGTGGCCCAGCGGCCAGACCGCCAGCGAGACCGCCACCATCACCCAGGAGTAGGCGACGACCTGCTTGCCGACGGCCACGTTGCCCTTGACCACCGGCAGCATCGGCACGCCGGCCCGCTCGTAGTCGTCGCGGACCTTCATCGACAGCACCCAGGTGTGCGGCGGCGTCCAGAAGAACACGACCAGGAACAGCATCACCGCGGCCCAGGACACCGAGTTGGTCACCGAGGACCAGCCGATCAGGACGGGCATGCAGCCGGCGATGCCGCCCCAGACGATGTTCTGCGAGGTGCGCCGCTTGAGCCCCAGCGTGTAGACGAACACGTAGAACAGCAGCGCGCCGAGCGCCAGCCAGGCCGACAGCCAGTTGACCCCGAAGCCCAGCAGAAGCGTCGAGACGACGGCGAGGACGATGCCGAACACCAGCGCCTCGCGCGGCGACACCATCCCGGTGACGATCGGACGCCGCTCGGTGCGCGACATGACCGCGTCGATGTCGCGGTCGATGTACATGTTGAGGGCGTTGGCGCCGCCGGCCGAGAGGTAGCCGCCGACGACGACCTTCAGCACCAACAGCATGTTCGGCACGCCCTGCTGGGCCAGGAACATCACCGGCACGGTGCTCATCAGCAGCAGCTCGATGATCCGCGGCTTGGTCAATGCGACGAACGCGCCGACACGGGCCCCGAACGGCCGGTGCGCAGGAGTCGCCCCGGTGACCCCGGCGGGACGGGTTTCGACGGCGGTCACTAACACCCCAACTGAAGATGAATCTTCGCAGGCGTCCACAGGAACGAAGGGTCCCGAATCGTCCGCTCTGCGCGTACCACGACACCATAGACGTTCCATATATCCCATCCGGCTCCGGGGTCCCCCGGCGAGGCGGAACGCACACCCCCGGGTGAACCGCCCGGGCGGGGCCGTCGAGCGCCTCCGCCGGGTCCGCTAGCCCGTCCTGACCACCGGAGCGGCGCGACGGCGCGAACCGGGAGAGTCTGGGACAAATCCATCCGCACCGCTCCAGTGGGAATCTGCATGCGGAATTGCCGGTTGTCCCAGCACGGAGGGTGAGCCGCACCCCGGACGGTAGGCTCGCGGACAGAAGCGGGATCTACCCTCCGTGACCGGCACCACCCAGCGTCGGGACCACAGCGCCGTGGCCGACCCGGTCCCCATTCACGGGGTCACTCTTCACAATGGAAGGAGCCCTGAGACAGGGTGAGCACTGCGCCGACGAACGCATTCGAGTGGACCGATCTGGATGAGCGCACCGTTGACACGGCGCGCGTCCTGGCCATGGACGCTGTCCAGAAGGTCGGTAACGGACACCCCGGGACGGCCATGTCGCTGGCCCCGGCCGCGTACCTGATCTTCCAGCGGTTCCTGCGCCACGACCCGACCGACCCGTCCTGGGTCGGACGCGACCGCTTCGTCCTCTCCCCCGGCCACACCAGCCTGACGCTCTACACCCAGCTCTACCTCGCCGGCTACGGCCTGGAGCTGGACGACCTGAAGGCCTTCCGCGTCGCGGGCAGCCGTACCCCCGGCCACCCCGAGCACGGCCACACCGCGGGTGTGGAGACCACCACCGGCCCGCTGGGCCAGGGCATCGCCAACGCGGTCGGCATGGCGATGGCCGCCCGCTACGAGCGCGGCCTGTTCGACCCGGAGGCCCCGGCCGGCGAGTCCCCCTTCGACCACACGGTCTGGGCGATCGTCTCCGACGGCGACCTGGAGGAGGGCATCTCCGCCGAGGCCTCGTCGCTGGCGGGCCACCAGAAGCTGGGCAACCTGGTCGCCGTCTACGACGACAACCACATCTCGATCGAGGGCGACACCGAGACCGCCTTCTCCGAGGACGTCCTCAAGCGCTACGAGGCGTACGGCTGGCACGTCCAGCGCGTCACCCCGAAGTCCAACGGCGACATCGACGTGGCCGCCCTGGCCGAGGCGCTGGCCGCGGCCAAGGCCGAGACCTCCCGCCCGTCGATGATCGCGATGCGGACGATCATCGCCTGGCCGGCCCCGGACGCCCAGAACACCGCCAAGGCCCACGGCTCCGCGCTCGGCGCCGCCGAGATCGCCGCCACCAAGAAGGTCCTGGGCTTCGACCCGGAGAAGACCTTCGAGGTCAGCGACCAGGTCATCGGGCACGCCCGCCAGGTCATCAAGCGCGGCAAGGCCGCCCGCGACCAGTGGCAGCAGGGCTTCGAGGCCTGGCGCGCCGCCAACCCGCACCGCGCGGCCGAGTTCGACCGCATCGAGGCCGGCGAGCTGCCCGAGGGCTGGAAGAAGGCCGTCCCGTCCTTCCCTGCCGGCAAGGACGTCGCCACCCGCAAGGCCTCCGGCGACACCCTCAAGGCGATCGGCGCGGTGATCCCGGAGCTGTGGGGCGGCTCGGCCGACCTCGCCGAGTCCAACCTCACCACCATCGACGAGGACAGCTCCTTCCTGCCCGAGGGCAACCCGCTGAAGTCGGCGAGCCCGTACGGCCGGACGATCCACTTCGGCATCCGCGAGCACGCCATGGGCTCGACCATGAACGGCATCGCCCTGCACGGGAAGACCCGGGTCTACGGCGGCACCTTCCTGGTCTTCGCCGACTACATGCGCCCGGCCGTCCGCCTGGCCGCGCTGATGAAGCTGCCGGTCACCTACGTCTGGACGCACGACTCGATCGGCCTCGGCGAGGACGGCCCGACCCACCAGCCGGTCGAGCACATGGCCTCGCTGCGCGCCATCCCGGGCCTGGCCATGGTCCGCCCGGCCGACGCCAACGAGACCGCCGTCGCCTGGCGCACCATCGTCGAGCGCCACACCAGCCACCCCGGCCCGGTCGGCCTGGCGCTGACCCGCCAGGGCGTCCCGACCTTCGACCGCGAGGTCTTCGGCTCCGCCGAGGGCACCGCGAAGGGCGGCTACATCCTGGCCGAGGCCTCCACCGGCGACCCGCAGGTGATCCTGCTCGGCACCGGCTCCGAGGTCCAGCTGGCCGTCCAGGCCCGCGAGGCGCTGGAGGCCGAGGGCATCGCCACCCGGGTGGTCTCGCTGCCGTCCTTCGAGTGGTTCCAGGAGCAGGACCAGGCCTACCGCGACAGCGTGCTGCCGCCGTCGGTCAAGGCCCGCGTCTCGGTCGAGGCCGGCATCGCCCAGGGCTGGCGCGAGCTGGTCGGCGACCACGGCCGGATCGTCTCGCTGGAGCACTTCGGCGCCTCCGCCGACTACAAGGTGCTGTTCGAGGAGTTCGGCATCACCACCGAGCGCGTGGTGGCCGAGGCCCACAACGCCCTGCGCTCCCTCGAGGCCGTCAACCGCTAGCGGCCCCCGGGCCGCCCGCACGCGGGCACGCGGCCCCCTCCCGACCACCCCACGAAGCAAGAACAAGGGACTGAAGCACCATGACTGACGCACTGAAGCGCCTCAGCGACGAAGGCGTTGCGATCTGGCTGGACGACCTCAGCCGCAAGCGGCTGAACTCCGGCAACCTGGCCGAACTGGTGCAGAACAAGCACGTGGTGGGCGTGACCACCAACCCGACCATCTTCCAGAAGGCCATCGCCGGCTCCGGCGACGACTCCTACGACGGCCAGCTGCGCGACCTCGCCGTCCGCAAGGTCACCACCGACGAGGCGATCCGCATGATCACCACCTCGGACGTGCGCGACGCGGCCGACGTGCTGCGCCCGGTCTACGACGCCTCCAACGGCCGCGACGGCCGGGTCTCCATCGAGGTCGACCCGCGCCTGGCGCACGAGACCGCCACCACCGTGGCCGAGGCCAAGCAGCTGTGGTGGCTGGTCGACCGCCCGAACGTCTTCATCAAGATCCCCGCCACCAAGGCCGGCCTGCCCGCGATCGCCGAGGTCATCGGCAAGGGCATCAGCGTCAACGTCACGCTGATCTTCTCGCTGGAGCGCTACAAGGCCGTCATCGACGCCTACCTGACCGGCCTGGAGACCGCCAAGGCCAAGGGCCTGGACCTCTCCCAGATCGAGTCGGTCGCCTCCTTCTTCGTCTCCCGCGTGGACACCGAGATCGACAAGCGCCTGGACAAGATCGGCGGCGAGGCCAAGGACCTGCGCTCCAAGGCCGCGCTGGCCAACGCCCGCCTCGCCTACCAGGCGTACGAGGAGGTCTTCGGCAGCGTCGACGGCAAGACCGCCGGCAGCGCCCGCTGGGCCGCCCTGGAGGCCGCCGGCGCCAAGCCGCAGCGCCCGCTGTGGGCCTCCACCGGCGTCAAGGACCCGGCCCTGCCGGACACCCTGTACGTCACCGAGCTGGTCGCCCCCGGCACCGTCAACACGATGCCCGAGGCCACCCTGGAGGCCACCGGCGACCACGGCGTGGTCACCGGCAACACGATCGTCCCCAACTACGCCGACGCCAAGGCCGTGCTGGACGCGATCGCCGCCGCCGGCGTGGACTACGACGACGTCGTCCAGCTCCTGGAGGACGAGGGCGTCGAGAAGTTCGAGCAGTCCTGGAACGAGCTGCTCGACACCGTCACCGCCTCGCTCGCCTCCTTCGCCGACGAGAAGTGACCCCTGCTCACAGCCAGCGCACGAAAGCGGAGCCCATCAAGTGAGCACTGATTTCCCCGAGTTGACTCCGGAATCGGACGCGGACGACCTCCCGCCCGCCCCCGTCAACCCGCTTCGTGACCCCTCCGACCGACGGCTCCCGCGCATCGCGGGGCCGTCCGGTCTGGTCATCTTCGGGGTCACCGGCGACCTGTCCCGCAAGAAGCTGATGCCGGCCATCTACGACCTGGCCAACCGCGGTCTGCTTCCGCCGGGCTTCTCCCTCGTCGGCTTCGCCCGCCGCGAGTGGGACGACGAGGACTTCGCCAAGGAGGTCCACGACGCCGTCCGGGACCACGCCCGCACCCCGTTCCGGGAGGAGGTCTGGCAGCAGCTCGCCAAGGGCATGCGGTTCGTCCACGGAACCTTCGACGACGACGAGGCCTTCGACAAGCTGCGCGAGACCATCGAGGAGCTGGACAAGGCCCAGGGCACCGGCGGCAACTTCGCCTTCTACCTGTCCGTCCCGCCGAAGTTCTTCCCCACCGTCGTCCAGCAGCTCAAGAAGCACGGCCTGGCCGACCCGCCGCAGGGCTCCTGGCGCCGCGCGGTCATCGAGAAGCCCTTCGGCCACGACCTGGAGAGCGCGCAGGAGCTCAACAAGGTCGTCCACGAGGTCTTCCCCCGGGACGAGGTCTTCCGGATCGACCACTACCTGGGCAAGGAGACGGTCCAGAACATCCTGGCGCTGCGCTTCGCCAACCAGATGTTCGAGCCGATCTGGAACCGGTCGTACGTCGACCACGTGCAGATCACCATGGCCGAGGACATCGGCATCGGCGGCCGGGCCGGCTACTACGACGGCATCGGCTCCGCCCGTGACGTGATCCAGAACCACCTGCTCCAGCTGATGGCGCTCACCGCCATCGAGGAGCCCGCCTCCTTCCACCCGAAGGCGCTGGTGGCCGAGAAGCTCAAGGTGCTCAGCGCCGTCAAGCTCCCGGCCGACCTCGGCCGGCACACCGTGCGCGGCCAGTACGCGGCCGGCTGGCAGGGCGGCGAGGAGGTCGTCGGCTACCTGGACGAGGACGGCATCGACCCCGACTCCAAGACCGACACCTACGCGGCCATCAAGCTGGAGATCAACAACCGCCGCTGGGCGGGCGTCCCGTTCTACCTGCGCACCGGCAAGCGCCTGGGCCGCCGGGTCACCGAGATCGCGGTCGTCTTCCAGCGCGCCCCGTACCTGCCCTTCGACTCCTACGCGACCGAGGAGCTGGGGCAGAACGCCCTGGTCATCCGGGTCCAGCCGGACGAGGGCGTGACGGTGCGGTTCGGCTCCAAGGTGCCGGGCACCTCCTTCGAGGTGCGGGACGTCACGATGGACTTCGCCTACGGCGAGTCCTTCACCGAGTCCAGCCCGGAGGCGTACGAGCGGCTCATCCTCGACGTGCTGCTCGGCGACGCCAACCTGTTCCCGCGCCACCAGGAGGTCGAGCTCTCCTGGCAGATCCTCGACCCGATCGAGAAGTACTGGGACACCCACGGCAAGCCCGCCCAGTACGCGGCGGGGACCTGGGGTCCCGTCGAGGCGGACGAGATGCTCGCACGAGACGGCAGGAGCTGGCGCCGGCCATGAAGATCGACCTCACCAACACGACGTCCAGCAAGATCAACGCCGCGCTGATGGAGGCGCGCCGGGCCCGCGGCTCGGGCGCCGCCGGCATGGTGCTCACCCTGGTGATCGTGACCGACGAGGGCAGCGCCTACGACGCCCTCAAGGCCGCCAACGACGCCTCCCGCGAGCACCCGATGCGCACCCTCGCGGTGATCAAGCGCGCCGGGCGCTCGCCCCGGGCCCGCGCCGAGACCCGGCTGGACGCCGAGATCCTGGTCGGCTCCGACGCCGGCTCCGGCGAGACGGTCGTCCTGCGGATGCACGGCGAACTCGCCGCGCACGCCCAGTCGGTGGTCCTGCCACTGCTGCTGCCGGACGCCCCGACCGTGGTCTGGTGGCCGGACAACGCTCCGCACCACCCGGCGCAGGACCCGCTGGGCTCGATCGCCCAGCGCCGGATCACCGACGCCGTCACCGCCGAGTCCCCGGTCGGCCAGCTCGCCCAGCGCGCGCAGAGCTACACCCCGGGCGACACCGACCTGGCCTGGACCCGGGTCACCGGCTGGCGCTCGATGCTGGCCGCCGCGCTGGACCAGCGGCCGTCCACGATCGTCTCCGCGGTGGTCGAGGGCGAGTCCTACAACCCCAGCGTCGAGCTGCTCGGCCTCTGGCTGACCAACCGGCTCCAGGTGCCCGTCGAGCGGGTCGTCACCAACGGCCCCGGCATCACCGCGGTGCACCTGCGCACCAAGGACGGGGACATCACCCTGGACCGCCCGGACGGCCTGCTGGGCACGCTCTCCATGCCCGGCTCGCCGGACCGCCAGGTGGCGCTCAAGCGGCGCGAGACCTCGGAGCTGATCGCCGAGGAGCTGCGCCGCCTGGACCCGGACGACATCTACGCGACGGCCGTGCGCACGCCCGTCGACCGGCTGCACGAGCCGTCCAACGCCGAGACCGCGGCGGCCGAGCTGGTCGCCCGCGAGGTCGCGGAGGAGGCCGTCGAGGAGGCCGCCGAGGCGGCCGTGGAGCAGGCCGTGGCCAACCCCGAGCGGGTGACCGCCGGGACGGCGGAGAAGAAGCCCGCCCGCAAGGCCGCCGGCAAGCGCACCGGCAAGGACGGCGCATGACCAACGCGACCCCGCAGCTGGTCGTCCACCGGGACAAGGAGCTGATGGCCCAGGCGGCCGCGGCCCGGCTGATCACCCGGATCGTGGACGCCCAGGCCGCCCGCGGCAGCGCCTCGGTGGTGCTCACCGGTGGGCGCAACGGCAACGCCCTGCTGGCCGCGATCGCCGCCTCCCCGGCGCGCGACGCGGTCGACTGGGGCCGGCTGGACCTCTGGTGGGGCGACGAGCGCTTCCTGCCCGCCGCCGACCCGGAGCGCAACGCCGTCCAGGCCCGCGCCGAGCTGCTGGACGCCGTCCCGCTCGACCCGGCGCGGGTGCACGAGATGCCCGCCTCGGACGGGGTGGACGGCTCGGATGTGGAGGCCGCCGCCGCCCGCTACGCCGAGGAGCTGGCGAAGGCGGCCGGGCCGGGCGACCGGCTCGGCGTCCCGGCCTTCGACGTGCTGCTGCTCGGCGTCGGCCCGGACACCCACGTCGCCTCGCTCTTCCCCGAGCACCCGGGCGTCCGGGAGACCGAGCTGACCGTGGTCGGCGTGCGCGGGGCCCCCAAGCCCCCGCCGACCCGGGTCTCGCTCACCCTCCCGGCGATCCGCACCGCCCGCGAGGTCTGGCTGCTGGCCGCCGGCGAGGACAAGGCGGGCGCGGTCGCGCTGGCCCTGTCCGGCCCCGGCGAGCTCCAGGCGCCCGCCTCCGGCGCGTACGGCCGCAGCCGCACCCTGTGGCTGCTGGACCGCGCCGCCGCGGAGCGGATCCCGCCGCAGCTCTACCCGCCGGCCTCGGCCTGACCGGATCCGGCAACGCCGAAGGGCGCCACCGTCACCGACGGGGGCGCCCTTCGCGCTGTTCTGTCCGGACCGCTGCGTTCCGCTCCTGCGCTCCGCTCAGATCTCGCCGCGGAGCTTCGCCAGCGCCTCGGCCAGGATCGCCTCGCCGTCGGCGTCGGTGCGCCGCTCGCGGACGTAGGCGAGGTGGGTCTTGTACGGCTCGTTGCGCGAGGGCGCCGGCGGGTTGTGCTGGTCCTGGCCGGCCGGGAAGCCGCAGCGCGGGCAGTCCCAGGTGTCCGGGATCGCCGCTTCGGCCGCGAAGCTGGGACGGGTCTCGTGCTTGTTCGCGCACCAGAAGGAGATCCGGTTGCGCGGGGCGGACTCGCCGCGCTCCGCCTCGCCCATCGGGCCGGCCCCGACCCTGCTGCCACGGATGGCATTGCCACTTGCCACGGTCTGACTCCCTGCGTACTGGTGCGCCGACCCGCCGCGGTGCGCGTCGGTGGCGAAAGTCGTCCTAGTGTAAGCAGGAGTTAAGCCTCCGCCACCACCGCCTCCGCACCCGACCGTCCCAGGATAGGCGCTCGGGCGACGGGGCGTCAGGGTTACGTCAGACCGAGGACTTCATCAGCAGGCCGAGGACGATGATGGAGGCGAACCAGCCCAGGCCGACCACGATGGTGATGCGGTCCAGGTTGCGCTCGGCCACCGCCGAACCGCCGCCGGTGGACATCGAGCCACCGCCGAACATGTCGGACAGGCCGCCGCCCTTCCCCTTGTGCAGCAGCACCAGAAGGATCATCAGCAGACTGAAGATGATCAGGGCAATCGAGAACCCGAGAACCACGACGGGACCAACTCTCTCGTATCTTCGGCGAAGGGGCCGGGCCGCGTACGGCGGTCCGGCCCCAAAGCCTACGTTGCTGCGGCGGCGTTAGCCTACTGCCTGCTCACGGTAGCGCACGATCTTGACGAACTCGTCGGCGTCCAGCGAGGCACCGCCGACCAGGCCGCCGTCGATGTCGGGCTTGGCCATCAGGCCGGCCGCGCTCGACGACTTCACCGAACCGCCGTACAGCACCCGGACCTTGCCGGCCAGCTCGGCGTCGTACAGCTCGGCGATCCGCCCGCGGATGGCGGCGCAGACCTCCTGCGCGTCCTCCGGGGTGGCCACCTCGCCGGTGCCGATCGCCCAGACCGGCTCGTAGGCGACCACGATCGACTCGGCCTGGTGGGCCGGGACGTCGGCCAGGCCGCCGTCCAGCTGGGCCAGGGTGTACTCGACGTGGGTGCCGGCCTTGCGGATCTCCAGCGGCTCGCCGACGCACAGGATCGGGGTGACCCCGGCGCGGTAGGCGGCCTTCACCTTGGCGTTGACGATCTCCTCGTTCTCGCCGTGGTACTGGCGGCGCTCGGAGTGGCCGATCACCGCGTAGGTGCACTGGAGCTTGGCCAGCATCGGGCCGGAGACCTCGCCGGTGTAGGCCCCGCCGTCGTGCTGCGAGATGTCCTGCGAGCCGTACTTGATCTTCAGCTTGTCGCCGAAGACCAGGGTCTGCACCGAGCGCAGGTCGGTGAACGGCACCAGGACGGCGACCTCGACGGCCGCGTAGTCCTTGTCGGCCAGCGCGAAGGCCAGCTTCTGGGTGTGCTGGATGGCCTCAAGGTGGTTGAGGTTCATCTTCCAGTTGCCCGCCATCAGCGGGAGACGGTCGGTCATGTGCTGTCAGTCCTCCAGAGCGGCGAGACCGGGGAGGGTCTTGCCCTCCAGGTACTCGAGGCTGGCGCCGCCGCCGGTCGAAATGTGCCCGAACTTCGTCTCGTCGAAGCCCAGGATGCGGACGGCCGCGGCGGAGTCGCCGCCACCGACCACGGTGAACGCGTCGCTGTCGAGCAGGGCCTGCGCGACGGCCTTGGTGCCGTTCGCGTAGTCCGGGTGCTCGAAGACGCCCATCGGGCCGTTCCAGAACACGGTGCCCGCGTCGGCCAGCTTGGCCGCGTACAGCTCGCGGGTCCCGGGGCCGATGTCCAGGCCCTCCTGGTCGGCCGGGATGGCGTCCGCGGCGACGGTCGAGGGGTTCGCCGGAGCCTTGGTCTTGAGGTCCGGGAACTCGGCGGAGACCAGGACGTCGACCGGCAGCACGAACTCGACGCCGCGCGCCTCGGCCCGGGCCAGGTACTCCAGGACGGTCGGGATCTGGTCGGCCTGGAGCAGCGAGATGCCGACCTCGTGGCCCTTGGCCTTGAGGAAGGTGTACGCCATGCCGCCGCCGATCAGGATCCGGTCGGCCTTCTCCAGCAGGTTGTCGATCACGCCGAGCTTGTCGGAGACCTTGGCGCCGCCGAGCACCACCACGTACGGGCGGGCCACGTCCTCGGTGAGCTTCTTCAGCACGCCGACCTCGGTGGCGATCAGGTCGCCCGCGGCGTGCGGCAGCAGGGCCGGCAGGTCGAAGACCGAGGCGTGCTTGCGGTGCACGGCGCCGAAGCCGTCGCCCACGTACAGGTCGGCCAGCGCGGCCAGCTGCTCGGCGAAGGCCTTGCGCTCGGCGTCGTCCTTGCTGGTCTCGCCCGCGTTGAAGCGCAGGTTCTCCAGCAGCGCGACCTCGCCGTTCGCCAGCGCGGCGACGGTGGCCGCGGCGCTGTCACCGACGGTGTCGGTGGCGAAGGCGACGCCCTTGCCGAGGATCTCGCCGAGGCGCTCGGCCGCCGGGGCGAGCGAGAACTGCGGGTCCGGCGCGCCCTTGGGACGGCCGAGGTGCGAGGCGACGACCACCTTCGCGCCGGCCGCGGCCAGCTTGGCGATGGTCGGCGCGACGGCGCGGATGCGGCCGTCGTCGGTGATCGTGCGGCCGTCCAGCGGCACGTTCAGGTCGGCGCGCACGAAGACGCGCTTGCCTTCGACACCGGCTTCGATGAGCTCTTCGATGGTCTTCACGGGGATTCGGATTCTCCTGGGGAGATGGTTGATGCGCAGTGAGGCGGCACGGCGCAGGGGCCGCCTGAGAAGTCCTTGAGCGCGGAACGAGGGCCCGGTCGGCACCGTACGCCGACCGGGCCCTCGCCCCTACATCACGTCAGCTCCCGCGAGGTCAGAGCTGCCCGCCGACGAGGCCGACCAGGTCGACCACGCGGTTCGAGTAGCCCCACTCGTTGTCGTACCAGCCGAGCACCTTGACCTGGTTGCCCTGGACCATGGTCAGCTGCGAGTCGAAGATGCAGGAGTGCGGGTCGTTCACGATGTCCGAGGAGACGATCGGGTCCTCGGTGTAGGCCAGGATGCCCTTGAGCGGGCCCTCCTGGGCGGCCTTCTGGAAGGCCGCGTTGACCTCGTCCTTGGTGACCTCGCGCTCGAGGGTCACGACCAGGTCGGTGATGGAGCCGGTCGGGACCGGGACGCGCAGCGAGGTGCCGTCCAGCTTGCCCTTCAGCTCCGGCAGGACCAGGGCGGTCGCCTTGGCGGCACCGGTCGAGGTCGGGATGATGTTCTGCGAGGCCGCACGAGCACGGCGCAGGTCCTTGTGCGGGAAGTCCAGGGTCACCTGGTCGTTGGTGAACGCGTGGACGGTGGTCATCAGACCCTTGACGATGCCGAAGCTCTCGTTCAGGACCTTCGCCATCGGCGCCACGCAGTTGGTGGTGCAGGAGGCGTTGGAGATGACGTGGTGGTTGGCGGCGTCGTACTTCTCGTCGTTGACACCCAGGACGATGGTGACGTCCTCGTCGGTGGCGGGCGCCGAGATGATGACCTTCTTCGCGCCGGCGGCGAGGTGCTTCTTCGCGGCCTCGGCCTTGGTGAAGATGCCGGTGGACTCGACGACGATGTCGGCGCCCAGGGCGGCCCACGGGAGGTTCGCGGGGTCACGCTCGGCGGTCACCTTGAAGGTGTGGCCGTCGACGGTGATGCTGTCCTCGGTGTGCGAGACCTCGGCCTGGAGGGTGCCCAGGGTGGTGTCGTACTTGAGCAGGTGAGCCAGGGTCTTCGTGTCGGTGAGGTCGTTGACACCGACGATCTCGATGTCCGCGCCCTGAGCCTTGACCGCGCGGAAGAAGTTGCGGCCGATGCGGCCGAAGCCGTTGATGCCTACCCGGATCGTCACGAACCGATCTCCTCGTTAGGTACGCCGGGCGCGAGGCCCGGCGGGGGTGAGATTTGGGAAGTCCCCGACCGCCTACGACCCTACCCCTCCGGGGCCTGGGACGGCACATCGCGCCGCCTGGTGAGACCGGGCGTGGCGTGCCCCAAACCCCATTTCAGGCCGTCCGGCCCTGGCCCGCCGGGCAGTTGGTCCCAGCTCAGTGGTCTCTACCAATTCGGGAGTGTCGCGGCTGTCCGGAAACGACCGCGGCCGGCGCCCGGGGGTCCGGGCACCGGCCTTCGTGATCACGGGGCGTGACCGTGGGCGTCAGTTCATCGCCATCTCGTCGGTGAGGCTCGCCTCGGTGCTGGGCAGGCCCAGCTCGGAGGCCCGCTTGTCGGCCATCGCCAGCAGGCGACGGATCCGGCCGGCCACCGCGTCCTTGGTCAGCGGCGGGTCGGCGAGCGCGCCCAGCTCCTCCAGCGAGGCCTGCTTGTGCTGCATCCGCAGCTGGCCGGCCGCGGCCAGGTGCTCGGGCACCTCGTCGCCGAGGATCTCCAGCGCGCGGGCCACCCGGGCGCCGGCCGCCACCGCGGCGCGGGCCGAGCGGCGCAGGTTGGCGTCGTCGAAGTTGGCCAGCCGGTTGGCGGTGGCGCGCACCTCGCGCCGCATCCGGCGCTCCTCCCAGGCGAGCACCGACTCGTGCGCGCCGAGCCGGGTCAGCAGGGCGCCGATCGCGTCGCCGTCGCGGATCACCACCCGGTCCACGCCGCGCACCTCGCGGGCCTTGGCCGGGATGCCGAGCCGGCGGGCGGCGCCGACCAGGGCGAGGGCGGCCTCGGAGCCGGGGCAGGTGATCTCCAGCGAGGAGGAGCGGCCCGGCTCGGTGAGCGAGCCGTGCGCCAGGAAGGCCCCGCGCCAGGCCGCCTCGGCGTCGCAGGTGGCCCCGGAGACGACCGCCGGGGGCAGGCCCCGGATCGGGCGTCCGCGGCCGTCCACGAGCCCGGTCTGGCGCGCGAGCAGCTCGCCGTCCTTGACGACCCGGACCACGAAGCGGCTGCCTCGGCGCAGCCCGCCGGGGGCCATCACCACCAGGTCGGAGGAGTGCCCGAAGATCTCCAGCAGGTCCTTGCGCAGCCGCCGTGCCGCCGCTCCGGTGTCGAGCTCCGCCTCGATCACGATGCGGCCGCTCACGATGTGCAGCCCGCCCGCGAACCGCAGGATCGCCGACACCTCCGCCTTGCGACAGCAGGCCCGGGTGACCGGGAGCCGGCTGATCTCGTCCTTCACCGCTGGAGTCATCGCCATGGCCCGATCCTTCCATGTGTCCGGAAAATCCGGTCGTACGCTGCCGCCAACAGCTCGGGGTCGTGTCGCGGCGTCCCGTCGGTGCGGGCCACCGAGCCGAGCACCAGAGCCGCGCCCATCCGTTCGGCGGCCTTCGCCAGGCCGTCCAGGTCGGCCTGGCCGAAGGCCCCGCCGGTGACGGCGCGCTCGTCCACCAGGATCGCATCCACCGCGAGGTTCGGAGCGTGGTCGGCGATGACCTCCAGGTGGCGCTGCGGGGTGAAGCCCTCGGTCTCCCCGGGCTGGGGGGCCAGGTTCAGGGTGAGCAGGCGGCGGGCGCGGGTCTCGGTGAGCGCCGCGGCCAGCTCGGGCACCAGCAGGTGCGGCAGCACGCTGGTGAACCAGGAGCCGGGGCCGAGCACCACCCAGTCCGCCTCCCGGACGGCGGTGACCGCCTCCGGGACGGCGGGCGGCTCGTCCGGCAGCAGCCGGATCGACTGCACGGTGCCCGGGGTGACCGCGACGTCGGCCTGGCCGCGGACGGCCGTGACCTCGCCGGGGCGCGCCGGGTCGTGGCCGCGGACGGTCGCCTCGATGTCCAGCGGCACCGCCGACATCGGCAGCACCCGGCCCTGCACGTTGAGCAGCCGGCCGACCCAGTCCAGCGCGGCGACCGGGTCGCCCAGCTTCTCCCAGAGCGCGACGATCAGCAGGTTGCCGACGGCGTGGCCGCCGAGCTCGCCGTTGCCGGTGAAGCGCTGCTGGATCACCTCGGACCAGGTGCGGCCCCAGTCGTCGTCCCCGCACAGCGCGGCCAGCGCCTTGCGCAGGTCGCCCGGGGGCAGCACGCCCAGCTCCTCGCGCAGCCGGCCGCTGGAGCCGCCGTCGTCGGCGACGGTGACCACGGCGGTGAGGTCGCTGGTGAGCCGGCGCAGCGCGGACAGCGAGGCCGACAGGCCCTGCCCGCCGCCGAGCGCGGTGATCCTCGGGGCCGGGTTGGCGCGGGCGGGACTGCTGCGCGGACGGCCCGGCGCCGTGGGCCGGGCCGGGCTGCCCGCCCGGTCACCGGTCCTGCTCTGCGGCTGCCGCCCGGGCACGTATCCCGCCACACTCACCTCGCGTTCCTCGGCCCGCCGACCACTCCGCCGGCGGGCCCGGCAGGGCGGCGGCGGTTACTCCCGTCCCATGTCACGGTGGACGAGCACCGTCTCGACTCCGTCGGCGATGAGACGCTTGGTCAGACGCTCGGACATGGCGACGCTTCGGTGCTTGCCACCGGTGCAGCCTACGGCAAGCGTCATGTAGCGCTTCCCCTCGCGGCGGTATCCCTCGGTGATGATGCGCAGCAGCTGGGCGTAGCCGTCCAGGAACTCGTTGGCTCCGGGCTGCTGGAAGACGTAGCCGGCGACGTCCGCGTCGGTGCCGGTACGGGCCCGCAGTTCGGGCACCCAGTGCGGGTTGGGCAGGAAGCGGCAGTCCACCACGAGGTCGGCGTCGACCGGCAGGCCGTACTTGAAGCCGAAGGACATCACGGTGGCGCGCAGCTCGGGCTCGTCGTGGTCGGCGAACTGGGCGTCCAGCTTGGCGCGCAGCTGGTGCACGTTGAGGTTGGAGGTGTCGATCACCAGGTCGGCCTCGCCGCGCAGGTCGCGCAGCAGGTCGCGCTCCAGGGCGATGCCGTCCACGATCCGGCCGTCGGCCTGCAGCGGGTGCGGGCGGCGGACGCTCTCGAAGCGGCGCACCAGCGCCTCGTCGGAGGAGTCCAGGAAGACGACCCGCAGCCGGACGCCGCGCTTCTCCAGCTCGTCCAGCGAGGTGAGCAGGTCGTCGAAGAACTGCCGGCCGCGGACGTCCACGACCACGCCGATCCGGGCGACGTTGCCCTGGGAACGGGCGCCCAGGTCGACCATGGTCGGGATCAGGGCCGGCGGCAGGTTGTCCACCACGAACCAGCCGAGGTCCTCCAGGCACTTGGCGGCGGTGGAGCGGCCGGCTCCGGACATACCGGAGATGATCACCAGCTCCGGCGCGTTCTCGGCCACGTCTGACACGGTCACTTCGGTTCCCCGCTCTCGGTCTTTCTGCTGGGGAGTACGCGTACGGCTCGGCCGCCCTTCCCCGGCCCGGGCAGGCGGGCGGGGCCGGGGCACACCGGCTGACGGGCGGCGTCGGCCGTCATGGCGTCTCCTGGGATGGTGCGGTCTGGGGTGCTGCGGCCACCGGCCCGGCGGCCTGCTCGGCCCCGTCCTCGATGATCTCGCCGGTCGCGGTGTTGACCGCGGGTGCGGCGGGTGTACGGGACGACAACGCCTCCGCAACAGTCTGCGCGGTGCGGCGTCCGATGCCGGGTACCTCGCAGAGCTCGTCCACGGTGGCGGCCCGGAGCTTCTTCAGCGAACCGAAGTGCTTGAGCAGCGCCCGGCGGCGAGTCTCGCCGAGGCCCGGGACGGAGTCCAGTTCCCCGGCGGTGAGTCGCTTGGAACGCTTGTTGCGCTGATAGCTGATCGCGAAGCGGTGCGCCTCGTCGCGGACCCGCTGGAGCAGGTAGAGGCCCTCGCTGGAGCGGGGCAGCACCACCGGGTCGTCCTCGCCGGGCAGCCAGACCTCCTCCAGGCGCTTGGCCAGGCCGCACAGCGCGACGTCGTCGATGCCGAGTTCGTCCAGGGCGCGCCTGGCGGCGGCGACCTGCGGCTGGCCGCCGTCGACGACCAGCAGCTGGGGCGGGTAGGCGAAGCGCTTGGGGCGGCCCTCCTCGTCCCGGGTGCCGGCGGCGGCGGTGTCGGGGTCGTCCTCCTCGGGGACGGCCCACTCGCCGGTCTGCTCGCGCTCCTGGAGGTAGCGGCGGAAGCGGCGGCTGATCACCTCGTGCATCGAGCGGACGTCGTCCTGGCCCTCGAAGCCCCTGATCTGGAAGCGCCGGTACTCGCTCTTGCGGGCCAGGCCGTCCTCGAAGACGACCATGGAGGCGACCACGTCCTCGCCCTGGAGGTGGGAGATGTCGTAGCACTCGATGCGCAGCGGGACGGAGTCCAGCTCCAGCGCGTCGGCGATCTCCTGGAGGGCGCGGCTGCGGGTGGTGAGGTCGGAGGCGCGCTTGGTCTTGTGCAGCGCCAGCGCCTGCTGGGCGTTGCGCTGCACGGTGGCCATCAGGTCCTTCTTGTCCCCGCGCTGGGGCACGCGCAGGTCGACCTGGCTGCCGCGCAGGCCGCCGAGCCACTCGCGGACCGGCTCCGCCGGCTCCGGCAGGGCGGGGACGAGCACCTCGCGCGGGACGGACTCGCCGCCGCCGTAGAGCTGCTGGAGGGCGTGCTCGACCAGGCCGGCGGTGTCGACGTCCTCGACCTTGTCGGTGACCCAGCCGCGCTGGCCGCGCACCCGGCCGCCGCGGACGTGGAAGATCTGCACGGCGGCCTCGAGTTCGTCCTCGGCCAGGGCCAGCAGGTCGGCGTCGGTGGCGTCGGCGAGCACGATGGCGTTCTTCTCCATCGCGCGCTTGAGGGCGCCGATGTCGTCCCGCAGCCGGGCCGCCTTCTCGTACTCCAGCTCGGCGGCGGCCTCCTGCATCTCGTCTTCCAGCCGGCGCAGGTAGTTGCCGGTGCGCCCGGCCATGAAGTCGCAGAAGTCCTCGGCCAGCGCGCGGTGTTCGTCCGCCGAGACCTTGCCGACGCAGGGCGCGGCGCACTTGCCGATGTAGCCGAGCAGGCAGGGCCGGCCGACCTGGCGGGCGCGCTTGAAGACGCCGTTGGAGCAGGTGCGGACGGGGAAGACGCGCAGCAGCAGGTCGACCGTCTCGCGGATCGCCCAGGCGTGCCCGTACGGGCCGAAGTAGCGCACGCCCTTCTTGTGCGCCCCGCGCATCACCTGGACCCGCGGGTACTCCTCGTTCAGGGTGACGGCGAGTTCCGGATAGCTCTTGTCGTCGCGGTACTTGACGTTGAACCGCGGGTCGTACTCCTTGATCCAGGAGTACTCCAACTGGAGCGCCTCGACCTCGGTGGCGACCACCGTCCACTCCACCGAGGCGGCGGTGGTGACCATGGTCGCGGTGCGCGGGTGCAGGCCGGCCAGGTCCTGGAAGTAGGACGACAGGCGCGGCCGCAGGCTCTTGGCCTTGCCGACGTAGATGACCCGGCCGTGGGCGTCGCGGAACTTGTAGACGCCGGGGGAGGTCGGGATCGCACCGGGCGCCGGGCGGTAGGTGCTCGGGTCAGCCATGGGTCCACCGTACCGAGTGGGGCCGGGGCCGCGGGGCGGAGATCGTCAGGGGGGACCGTGGCGGTCGGGAGGCGCTCAACTCGGTCAGCTCGGGGTCACCTTGAGGTTGCCGGCCTCGACCGTGACGGTGTAGGCGGGCAGCGGGGAGGAGGCCGGCCCGTCCTGCACGGCGCCGTCGGTGATGGCGAACCGGCTCCCGTGGCAGGGGCACTGGATCTGGTTGTTCTTGACCTGGTCCACGAGGCAGCCGGCGTGGGTGCACCGGGCGTTGAACGCCTTGTACTGGCCGGCGGTGGGCTGGGTCACCACGATCTTCTGCTCGCGGAAGACCTTGCCGCCGCCCTCCGGCACGGCCGAGGCCGGGCCGAGGTCGACCGGGCCCTTGGGGGCGCTGCCACTGGAGGACGAGGAGCTGCACCCGGTGACCGCCACGGTGCCGCCGGCCGCCAGGACGGCCGCGGCCCCGCAGAGCACGGTGCGGCGGGAGGCGGTGGGGCTGGTCTCGGGGGCCTCGGACATCGGTGCGCTCCTACGGGTACGGCTGTTGCGGGGACCACGGAAGTCTATGTCGCGCCCACCCCGCCGCTCCCGGGAGTCCCCGGGTGCGGCGGGGTGGGCGGACGGGGCTACTTCTTCGCGGCGGCCGCGCGCTTGCGCGGCGCCTTCTTCGCCGGGGCGGCGGCCGGGGCGTCCGCGAAACCGGCCGGCAGGATGTCCCGCAGGAACTTGCCGGTGTGGCTCTCCGGGACGGCGGCGATCTGCTCCGGGGTGCCCTCGGCGACCACCGTGCCGCCGCCGGAGCCGCCCTCGGGGCCCATGTCGACGATCCAGTCGGCGGTCTTGATCACATCGAGGTTGTGCTCGATGACGATCACCGTGTTGCCCTTCTCCACCAGCCCGCTGAGCACCTTGATCAGCTTGCTGATGTCCTCGAAGTGCAGGCCGGTGGTGGGCTCGTCCAGCACGTAGACCGTCCGCCCGGTGGAGCGCTTCTGGAGCTCCGAGGCGAGCTTGACGCGCTGCGCCTCGCCGCCGGAGAGCGTCGGCGCCGACTGGCCGAGCCGGACGTAGCCGAGGCCGACGTCGTTGAGCGTCCGCAGGTGCCGGGCGATCGCCGGGACGGCCTCGAAGAAGCCCAGCGCCTCCTCGATCGGCATGTCCAGCACCTCGGCGATGGACTTGCCCTTGTAGTGGACCTCCAGCGTCTCCCGGTTGTACCGGGCGCCGTGGCAGACCTCGCACGGCACGTAGACGTCCGGCAGGAAGTTCATCTCGATCTTGATGGTGCCGTCGCCCGAGCAGTTCTCGCAGCGGCCGCCCTTGACGTTGAAGGAGAACCGGCCGGGCAGGTAGCCGCGGACCTTGGCCTCCTGCGTCTCCGCGAAGAGCCGCCGGACGTGGTCGAACACCCCGGTGTAGGTGGCCGGGTTTGAGCGCGGGGTGCGGCCGATCGGCGACTGGTCGACGTGCACCACCTTGTCCACCTGGTCGGTGCCGGTGATCCGGGTGTGCCGGCCGGGCACGCTGCGGGCGCCGTTCAGCTCCCGGGCGAGGTGGGTGTACAGGATGTCGTTGACCAGCGTCGACTTGCCGGAGCCGGAGACACCGGTGATCGCGGTGAAGGTGCCGAGCGGGAAGCCGACCGTGACGTCCTTGAGGTTGTGCTCGCGGGCGCCGTGGACCGTCAGCTGGCGCTTCTTGTCCCGCTCGCGGCGGGTGGCCGGGATCGGGATGGACCGCTTGCCGGAGAGGTACTGGCCGGTCAGCGACTCCTTGTTGGTGAGCAGCTGCTTCAGCGAACCGGAGTGCACCACCTTGCCGCCGTGCTCGCCGGCGCCCGGGCCGATGTCGACCACCCAGTCCGCCGTCTTGATGGTGTCCTCGTCGTGCTCGACGACGATCAGGGTGTTGCCGATGTCGCGCAGCCGCACCAGCGTCTCGATCAGCCGGTGGTTGTCCCGCTGGTGCAGGCCGATGGACGGCTCGTCCAGCACGTACAGCACGCCGACCAGGCCGGAGCCGATCTGGGTGGCCAGCCGGATGCGCTGGGCCTCGCCGCCGGACAGGGTGCCGGCCGCGCGGTCGAGCGAGAGGTAGTCCAGGCCGACGTCGACCAGGAAGCGCAGCCGCTCGTTGACCTCCTTGAGGACCCGCTCGGCGATCTGCTTGTCCCGGGCGTTGAGCCGCATCGCGCCGAGGAACTCGGAGCAGTCGCTGATCGACATCGAGGAGACGTCGGCGATCGACCTGCCCTCGACGGTGACCGCGAGGACCACCGGCTTGAGCCGGGTGCCCTGGCACGTCGGGCAGGGCACCTCGCGCATGTAGCCCTCGAAGCGCTCGCGGCTGCTGTCGCTCTCCGCCTCGGTGTGCCGGCGCTGGATGAACGGGATCGCGCCCTCGAAGCCGGTGCTGTACGAGCGCTCGCGGCCGAAGCGGTTGCGGTAGCGGACCTCCACCTGGTGCTTGTGCCCGTACAGCAGCGCCTTCTTCGCGCGGGCGGGCAGCCCGGCCCAGGGGATGTCGGTGCGGAAGCCGAGCTCCCCGGCCAGCGCGTCGATCAGGCGCTGGAAGTACTCCTTCGCGTGCCCGGCCGACCACGGGTGGATCGCGCCCTCGTCCAGCGAGCGCTCGACGTCGGGCACCACCAGCTCCGGGTCGACCTCCATCCGGTTGCCCAGGCCCGAGCAGTCCGGGCAGGCGCCGAACGGCGAGTTGAAGGAGAACGAGCGCGGCTCCAGCTCCTCGAACGACACGTCGTCGTACGGGCAGTAGAGGTGCTCGGAGTACATCCGCTCGCGCTCCGGGTCGTCCTCGGGGAGGTCGACGAAGTCGAGCACGACCATGCCGCCGGACAGCCGCAGGGCCGTCTCCACCGAGTCGGTGAGCCGCCGCTTGGCGCTGTCCTTCACGGTCAGGCGGTCGATGACCACCTCGATGGTGTGCTTCTCCTGCTTCTTGAGCTTCGGCGGCTCGGCGAGCTGGATCGTCCCGCCGTCGACCCGGGCGCGGGAGTAGCCCTTGGACTGGAGGTCGGCGAAGAGGTCGACGAACTCGCCCTTGCGCTCGCGCACCACCGGGCTGAGCACCTGGAACCGGGTGCCCTCGGCGAGCTCCAGCACCTTGTCCACGATCGCCTGCGGCGACTGCTTGGCGATCGGGCGGCCGCAGTGCGGACAGTGCGGCTTGCCGATCCGGGCGAACAGCAGGCGCAGGTAGTCGTAGACCTCGGTGATGGTGCCGACGGTCGAACGGGGGTTGCGGTTGGTGGACTTCTGGTCGATCGAGACGGCCGGGGAGAGGCCCTCGATGAAGTCCACGTCGGGCTTGTCCATCTGCCCGAGGAACTGACGGGCGTAGGAGGACAGCGACTCGACGTAGCGGCGCTGGCCCTCGGCGAAGATCGTGTCGAAGGCGAGCGAGGACTTGCCGGAGCCGGAGAGGCCCGTGAAGACGATGAGGGAGTCGCGGGGCAGGTCGAGCGAGACGTTCTTGAGGTTGTGCTCGCGAGCACCGCGGACGATGAGGCGGTCGGCCACTGCTTCTGGCGCCTTTCTCCGGGGCGAGAGGGCTTGCGTTGGGATGTGCTGCTTCTTCCAGGATGCGGCAGCCAGCCTATAGCTCAGACGTTCGAATATCGACCTTGTCCAGCCGGGACCACCCGAACGAGTGAGGCCACCCCCCGGGCCGTCCGTACCCGCACGGTGCGCGTACCCGAAAACCCCCTGCTCAGGGCCCGGATTCGGCGATAGCGTCACCTGGTCAACGAGCGAAGCCCGCTCCGGGCAACGCCCCGTTCCGCACGGAAGGCAGATTCGATGACCGACCCGAGGTCCGCCGCCGACTCCTGGCTCGGCCAGGTCGAGGAGAGCACCGGGCGCCTGCTGCGCACCGTCGCCGGGCTGAAGCCCGACGCCGTCGCCGAGCCCTCCGCCCTCCCCGGCTGGACGAAGGGCCACGTACTGGCCCACCTCGCCCGCAACGCCGACTCCCTGGTCAACCTGCTGACCGGCGCCCGCACCGGCACCGACGTCCCGCAGTACGCCAGCCACGAGGCCCGCGACCAGGACATCGAGCGCGACGCGCCCCGCCCGCTCGACGCCCACCTCGCCGACCTGCGCGCGTCCCACGAGCGCTTCCTGGCCGCCGCCGCGCAGCTGACCGACGACGCCTGGGCGGCGTCCGTCAAGCACCGCTTCGGCTACGTCTTCCCGGCCCACCAGATCCCGCACAAGCGCCTGCTGGAGCTGGAGTACCACCACGTCGACCTGGCCGCCGGCCACACCCCGGCGGACTGGCCGGAGGACTTCGCCGCCGCCCAGTTCCGCAAGCTCGCCGCCGGCCTGGCCGGGGAGGCCGGCCTGCCCGCCGTCGAGCTGGTCGCCGACGACACCGACGACCGCGCCGTCATCGGCACCGGCGAGCCCGCCCTCACCGTCCGGGGCCCCGTCCGCGCCCTCACCGCCTGGCTCTCCGGCCGCTCCGCCGGCGACGCCCTGCACCGCACCCCCGACACCGCCCTGCCCCCGCTTCCCCCCATGGGCTGACGGCGCGAGGATGATGCCAGGGAGATCCACACGACGAGGAGCAGACGGATGACGTACCACGGAGCGGTCAAGGTCGGCGGACCGCCGGACGTGCGGGAACTGGCCCACCTGATCATCACCAAGGTGGCCGTCGGCCCGTACGACAACAACGCCTACCTGCTGCGCTGCCGGGCCACCGACGAACAGCTCCTGATCGACGCGGCCGCCGACGCGCCGGTGCTGCTGGAGACCGTCGGGGACGACCTCGAAACGGTGGTCACCACCCACCGCCACCACGACCACTGGGGCGCGCTGGCCGAGGTGGTCGCCACCACCGGTGCCCGGACGGCCGCCGGCGAGCACGACGCCGAGGGCATCGACGTCCCCACCGAGCTGCTGCTCGCGGACGGCGACACGCTCCGGGTCGGCGAGGTGGAGCTCACCGTCCGGCACCTGGTCGGCCACACCCCGGGCGCCATCGTGCTCGTCTACGACGACCCGCAGGGCCACCAGCACGTCTTCACCGGCGACTGCCTCTTCCCGGGCGGCGTCGGCAACACCTGGGGCGACCCGGAGGCCTTCCGGACCCTCTACCGGGACGTCACCGAGAAGATCTTCGACGCCCTCCCCGACGAGGCCTGGGTCTACCCCGGCCACGGCTCCGACACCACCGTCGGCGCCGAGCGCCCGCACCTCGACGAGTGGCGCGAGCGCGGCTGGTAGCCCCTCCCCCGCCGCACGGCCGAGGCCCCCGTGACCGTCTCCGGTCGCGGGGGCCTCGGCGGTGCCCGGCGCCGTGCGGCGCACGAACGTCAGGCGTCAGGCGTCAGGCGTCGAGCTTCTCGTGCTCGGCGGACTCGGCCTTCTTCGCGGCCCGCAGGCTGGTGAAGGTGGTGACCGCCAGGACGACCACGATGAAGCCCAGCGAGAACGGGATGCCGATCTCCGGGGCCCAGGTCGCGCCCGCCTCGTGCGCGGCGTGCAGCACCAGCTTCACGCCGATGAAGCCGAGGATCACCGACAGGCCGTACGACAGGTGGACCAGCTTCTTCAGCAGGCCGCCGATCAGGAAGTACAGCTGGCGCAGCCCCATCAGGGCGAAGGCGTTGGCGGTGAAGACGATGTACGGGTCCTGGGTCAGGCCGAAGATCGCCGGGATCGAGTCCAGCGCGAACAGCACGTCGGTGGTGCCGATCGCCAGCATGACGACCAGCATCGGGGTGATCAGCCGGCGGCCGTTCTCCCGGACGAACAGCTTGGTGCCGCGGTAGTCCTCGGTGGCCGGGAAGCGGCGGGTGATCGACTTGAGGACGCGGTTCTCCTCGAACTCCTCGTCGCCCTCGTCCTCGGCGCGGGCCTCCTTGATCAGCTTCCAGGCCGTCCAGATCAGGAAGGCGCCGAAGATGAAGAACACCCAGGAGAACTCGGCGACCAGCGCGGCGCCGCCGGCGATGAACACCGCCCGGAGCACCAGCGCGATGATCACACCGAACATCAGCACGCGCTGCTGGTAGATCCTGGGCACCGCGAACTTGCCCATGATCAGGATGAACACGAAGAGGTTGTCGACACTGAGCGACTTCTCGGTGATGTAGCCGGCGAAGAACTCGCCCGCCGGCTCCCCACCGGAGTGCCACCAGAGGAAGCCACCGAAGAGCACCGCCAGGGCGACCCAGACGGCCGTCCAGATCCCGGCCTCCTTGATCGAGACCTCGTGCGGCTTGCGCCCTCCGATGAAGAAGTCCGCCACGACCAGTGCGATCAGCACCAGGATCGTGGAAACCCACATGGTTACGGAAACGTCCACTACTGCTCCTCCGGCAGGTAGGCGAGACAGTCATCGTCACTGCCGGAGGTCTCTTCCGCCCGTCGGGCCAGCGCCCCGGGGTGCCACGACGGGCACCCGTGATGACGGGGTCGGCTGTCGAGGAATACTCCCCTCCGCTGCCAACGAGAGTAACAGCAATCCCAAGGGAAGGTAAAGAAGGTAAAGAACCGTGCGGAGCGGGCTGCTGGACCGGCTACGCGGCCGGCTACAGGAACGGCTCGATCGCCGGCAGCAGGTCCTGGAAGGTCCGCCCCTTCGCCGGCGCGCCGATCGCCTGCATCTCCCAGCCGCCGTCGCCGTCCCGGACCACCTTGGCCATGATCTGCCCGGTGTGCGGCCCGCCGCCCGCCAGCTCGTAGCGGGCCAGCTCCAGCCCGGTGGCCTCGTCCACCAGCCGGCAGTGCGCCCTCTGCACCTCGGCGAAGGTCTGCCCGGTGTACGAGCTCACCGTGAACACCACCTGGGTGATGTTCACGGGCACGTGCACCAGGTCGACCAGGATCGCCTCGTCGTCCTCGGCCCCGGAACCGCCCTCCAGGTTGTCTCCGGTGTGCCGCACGGAGCCGTCGTTGCTCTCCAGGTGCGAGAAGAACACCACGTCGGACGGGGTCCGCTCGGCGTACAGCAGCGCCGAGGCGTCCAGGTCGATCTTCCGGGTGCGGCTGCCGAACAGCCCGCGCTTGGGGGCGGCCTGCCAGCCGAGGCCCATCCGGACCACGGTCAGGGCGCCGCCCTGCCCCTTCTGGAGGCTGACCCGCTGCCCCTTGGCCAGGTTCACCGACACGACGTTGTCCTCTCTGCCGGCCGCGCGGTCACAGCCGAGCGGCTCCACGGTGGAACACCCCGTCGCCGTCCCCCGGCTGAGGCCCCCTCTGCGTACGGCCCGCAAACCCCGTCCCGAGGGCACGATGCCGCAGGCCAGCCTAGGGCCTGCGGCACCCCGGGCTCCCCCGGGTCTGCCCGTTTGTGGCAAGGCTGAGACACCCGCGGACTTGACCGGTGTCATTCCGGCCAGGCCCGGCGCCGTACGGGTGCGCCCCCGCGGGTGCGGCTACGCCACTCCGGCCTCGCGCATCTGCCGCAGTTCCCGCTTCAGCTCCTTGACCTCGTCGCGCAGCCGGGCCGCGACCTCGAACTGGAGGTCGGCGGCGGCCGTGTGCATCCGGTCGGTCATCTCCTGGATCAGGTCCGCCAGTTCGGCGGCCGGCAGGGACTTGGCCGGCTTGCGCTCCGCCCCCAGCGCCGGGACCGGGGCCTTGCCCTTGCCCTGGTTCCGGTAGCCGGTGGAGAGCAGCTCGTCGGTGTCCACGTCCTCGCGGGCGAGGGTGTCCAGGATGTCGCCGATCTTCTTGCGCAGCGGCTGCGGGTCGATCCCGTGCTCCTTGTTGTAGGCCTGCTGCACGGCCCGGCGGCGGTTGGTCTCGTCGATGGCCTTCTCCATCGCGGGGGTGATCTTGTCCGCGTACATGTGGACCTGGCCGGAGACGTTGCGGGCCGCACGGCCGATCGTCTGGATCAGCGAGGTGCCGGAGCGCAGGAAGCCCTCCTTGTCGGCGTCCAGGATCGCCACCAGCGACACCTCGGGCAGGTCCAGGCCCTCGCGCAGCAGGTTGATGCCGACCAGCACGTCGTACCGGCCCGCCCGCAGCTCGCGCAGCAGCTCCACCCGGCGCAGGGTGTCCACGTCGCTGTGCAGGTACCGGACCCGGATGTCCAGGCCGAGCATGTAGTCGGTGAGGTCCTCGGCCATCTTCTTGGTCAGCGTGGTGACCAGGACGCGCTCGTCCCGCTCGACCCGCTTGCGGACCTCGTGCACCAGGTCGTCGATCTGGCCCTCGGTCGGCTTGACGATCACCTCGGGGTCGATCAGGCCGGTCGGGCGGATGATCTGCTCGACCTGGCCGTCGCCACGCGACAGCTCGTACGGGCCGGGCGTCGCCGACAGGTAGACCGTCTGGTCCGTCCGCTCCAGGAACTCCTCCCACTTCAGCGGGCGGTTGTCCATCGCGGAGGGCAGCCGGAAGCCGTGCTCGACCAGGGTGCGCTTGCGCGAGGCGTCGCCCTCGTACATCGCGCCGATCTGCGGGACGGTGACGTGCGACTCGTCGATGACCAGGAGGAAGTCCTCCGGGAAGTAGTCGAGCAGGGTGTTCGGCGGGGAGCCGGGCTCGCGGCCGTCGAAGTGCATCGAGTAGTTCTCGACGCCCGAGCAGGTGCCGATCTGGCGCAGCATCTCGATGTCGTAGGTGGTGCGCATCCGCAGCCGCTGGGCCTCCAGCAGCTTGCCCTGCTTCTCCAGCTTCGCGAGCGTCAGCGCCAGCTCCGCCTCGATGCCGTTGACCGCGCGCTCCATCCGCTCGGGGCCGGCCACGTAGTGCGAGGCGGGGAAGACGTGGACCGAGTCGTCCTGGCTGATGATCTCGCCGGTGAGCGGGTGCAGGGTGTACAGCGCCTCGATCTCGTCGCCGAACATCTCGATCCGGACGGCGAGCTCCTCGTAGACCGGGAAGATCTCGATGGTGTCGCCGCGGACCCGGAAGGTGCCGCGGGTGAAGGCCACGTCGTTGCGGGCGTACTGGATGTCGACGAAGCGGCGCAGCAGCTCGTCCCGGTCGATCTCCTCGCCGACCTTGAGCCGCACCATCCGGTCCACGTACTCCTGCGGGGTGCCGAGGCCGTAGATGCAGGAGACCGAGGCCACCACCACCACGTCCCGGCGGGTGAGCAGCGAGTTGGTCGCCGAGTGGCGCAGCCGCTCGACCTCCTCGTTGATCGAGGAGTCCTTCTCGATGTAGGTGTCCGTCTGCGGGACGTACGCCTCGGGCTGGTAGTAGTCGTAGTACGAGACGAAGTACTCGACCGCGTTGTTCGGCAGCAGCTCGCGGAACTCGTTCGCCAGCTGCGCGGCCAGCGTCTTGTTCGGCGCCATCACCAGGGTGGGCCGCTGCAGCTTCTCGATCATCCAGGCCGTGGTGGCCGACTTGCCGGTGCCGGTGGCACCGAGCAGCACGACGTCCTTCTCCCCTCCCCTGATCCGCCGTTCCAGCTCGGCGATCGCCGCCGGCTGGTCACCGTTCGGCTGGAAGGGGCTGACGACCTCGAAAGGCGCCACGGACCGCTCAATACTCGTGATGGGACGCACCACTCAACGGTACGACCCACCACCGACAAGCGAGGCCGGTTCGATCAGGCCGCGTGGGCCTCGAAGCTCATGGCCGGCTCCCGGGCGGGGTCGATCCGCACGACGGAGTCGAAGGCGGCGGCGAGTCGCTCGATCAGCGGAAGGGTCGGATCGACCCCGCTCTCCTCGATGCCCTCGACGGTCTCCTCGTCCAGCCCGGCCCGCTCGGCGAGCTCGGCGGGTGTCCACCCGAGCGCGGAGCGTCGGGCGTACACGGCCTCGGCCAGCGCCATCCGCCGCCCGGCCGCGCGGTACTCCTCGCTCTCCCGGTGCTCCGCCGGCACGGTCCAACGGGTGTGGTAGCCGCTGCTCATCGCTGCTCCTCCCGGTCGTAGATCTCGTGATCGGCGGCGGGCCCGTGCTCCGCCTCGCAGACCTTCTGCGCGCGGCGCGCCCGTTCGACCTGATCGGTCTCGCGGTTCCTAGTCTTGCGGAAGACCGTCAGCAGCACAGCCCTCCGCCCCGGCGCGAGCCAGTACGTGATGCGCATGGACCCGATCCGCAACTCGCGCAGCGGGCCGCCCAGGTGGCTCGCCAACGGGAACGACAGCGCCTCGCCGTCCTCGGCGAGGCGGTCGGCGGCGCGTTCGGCCGCCCGGTACTCGACGGTCGGGCAGTTCTGGAGCCACACCCGCACCTCGGGCTCGATCTCGATCCCGTAGCCCGCCCTGGACTCGTCACCGGTCATGCCTCTCCCCCTCGCTCGGCAGTGGGAACAACTGCCGAGCGAGGGGGAGGGTCACGGGTCAGGCCTTGGCGCTGTCCCGGGCGAGGGCGACCAGGCGGGAGATGGCGCGCAGGTACTTCTTGCGGTAGCCGCCGCGCAGCATCTCCTCCGGGAAGACCTGGTCGAAGGGGAGGCCGGAGGCGGTGATCGGCAGCTCGCGGTCGTACATCCGGTCGGCCAGCACGACCAGGCGCAGCGCGGTGGACTGGTCGTCGATCTGGCGGACGCCGCGCAGGCAGACCGCGGCGACGTCGTCCAGCAGCGCGCCGTAGCGGCTGGGGTGGACGGCGGAGAGGTGGGCGAGCAGGGCGTCGAAGTCGTCCAGCGAGGCGCCGGGGGTGCGGGCCGCGGCGGCCGTGACGGCCTCGTCGGTGTACGGCGGCGGGGCGTCCGGCAGGCCGCGGTGGCGGTAGTCCTGGCCGTCGATCCGCATCGGGCGGAAGTGCGCGGACAGGCCCTGGATCTCGCGCAGGAAGTCGGCGGCGGCGAAGCGGCCCTCGCCGAGCTTCTCCGGCAGGGTGTTCGAGGTGGCGCACAGCTTCACGCCGTTGTCGACCAGCCGGCCGAGCAGGGTGGAGACCAGCACGGTGTCGCCCGGGTCGTCGAGCTCGAACTCGTCGATGCAGAGCAGCGTGTGCCCGGAGAGGGTCCGCACGGCCTGCTGGAAGCCGAGCGCGCCGACCAGGTTGGTCAGCTCGACGAAGGTGCCGAAGGCCTTGGGGCCGGGGGCGGCGTGCCAGAGCGAGGCGAGCAGGTGGGTCTTGCCGACGCCGTAGCCGCCGTCGAGGTAGACCCCGGCCGGGCCGGTGGGCGCGGGGGCGGAGCGGCGGAACCAGCTGCGCTTGGGCGCGGAACCGTTTCCTCCGCCGAGGGTCGCCGCGAACTGCTCCAGGACCTGGACGGCCTCGTACTGGCTCGGCTGGGTCGGGTCCGGAATGTACGTCCCGAAGCTCACGTCGGCGAACCGGGGCGGCGGGACCATCTCGGCGACCAGCCGCTCGGCGGGCACGACGGGTCGGCGGTCGGTGAGCGCGATCGGGGAGCCGGAGGCGTGTGCGGCTGCTATCGGCTCGGTCGCGGTTGCGGAGTGGGAGGCTGCGGGCACATCAGTAGAGGGTACGCCTGCCCCGTACGCCGTCCGAACGACCCGCGGCCCCGAGCCGGTCGACCCGCGGCCCCGAACGGCCCACGGCCCGCGGTGGAAGACTGGGGACATGCAACAGTTGATCAGCCCGCTGGGCGGGCGGCTCGCCGATCCGGCCGCACTGGAATCGCTCGCCGCCGTCTACGCGTACCCCGAACAGGTGAATCAGGGGCGCCCCTGGCTGCGCGCCAACATGGTGTCCGGCCTGGACGGCGGGGCCAAGCTGGACGGGCTGTCCGAGGGCCTCTCCGGCGATGCCGACAAGCGGATCTTCGGGGTGCTGCGGGCGCTGTCGGACGTGGTAGTGGTGGGCGCGGAGACGGTCCGCGCCGAGGGCTACCGGCCGGCCCGGGCCCGCAAGGAGTTCGCGGCGGCCCGGGCGGCGGCGGGGCAGGCGCCCGCCCCGGCGATCGCCGTGGTGAGCCGCTCGCTGGAGCTGGACCTGACCGCGCCGCTGTTCACCGAGCCGCTGGTCAGGACGGTGGTCGTCACCACCGAGGACGCCCCCGCGGAGCGCCGCCGGGCGGTCGCCGGGGTGGCCGACCTGGTGCTCGCCGGCACCGGTTCGGTGGACCTGCGGGCGGGCGTGGCGGCCCTGGCCGAACGGGGCTGGACCAGGCTGCTGACCGAGGGCGGCCCGCGCCTGCTGGGGCAGCTGGCGGCGGCCGGCCTGCTGGACGAGCTGTGCCTGTCGCTGGCTCCGCTGCTCACCGGCGGCGACGCGCCGCGCATCCTGCACGATGCCCGAATGCCGGACGTGCAGCGGATGCGGCTGGTCTCATTGATCGAGCAGAAAGGATTCCTCTTCACCCGCTACCTGCGTCACCCCGGTTCGGACAACCCCGTGACCCCCTGATCGTGATCCCGTTATGGGATGCCGGGGCCCGGGGGCCGGCCACTGGAAGGGACTCACGTGTTCAAGACGGTACTGATGATCGAAAAGGCTCTCTCCGACGCGGACGTGGAGCTCGTCACCACGCTCCACGGCGAGGAGAAGGTGTCCTTCGTCGTCCTGATGCAGCCGCGCGGCCGGCAGGACGAACTGCTGCGGGCGCTCGACGACGTCGCCCTCGGCCACCTCGACAAGGTGGTGCACGAGCACGACGAGTCCGAGAGCGGTCCGACCGTGGCCGGCGAGTCGCTGGAGCACAGCCTGCGCCACCTGCGCTCGGCCGGGGCCGAGGCGGTCGGCGAGCTGGTCGGGGAGAAGCCGCTGGAGCGGCTGCGCGCGGTCGTCGGGGAGCAGCGGGCGGACGAGGTCGTGGTGCTCACCTCACCGCACTTCGTGGAGGAGTTCTTCCACCGCGACTGGGCCTCCCAGGCCCGGCACAAGGTGGGCGTCCCCGTGCTCAGGCTCTTCGCCAGCGACTCCTGACCCGACCGGCCCGGCACGCCGGTGGTGCAGAATCGTCCTTGCGGTCCGCCCGCGAGGACGATTCCGTCTTCCCGACCCGTCCGCCCGCCCTGTCTGCCCCCGCCCCTACGGAGCCACGCCTTGAACGACGCCGCGCACGACCTGCACGCCCCGCACTTCATCGGCATCGGCGGCGCCGGGATGTCCGGCCTGGCGAAGATCCTCGCCGTGCGCGGGGCCAGCGTCTCGGGCAGCGACTCCAAGGAGTCCGAGACCGTCCTCGCGCTGCGCGCCCTCGGCGCCACCGTGCACGTCGGCCACGCCGCCGAGCACGTGCCGGACGGCACCAGCAGCGTGGTCGTCTCCAGCGCGATCCGGGCCGACAACCCGGAGCTGGTGGCCGCCCACGAGCGCGGCATCCCGGTGGTGCACCGCTCCGACGCGCTGGCGGCGCTGATGGGCGGGCGCCGGGCGCTGGCGGTGGCCGGCACCCACGGCAAGACCACCACCACCAGCATGCTCGCCGTCGCCCTCGGCGAGCTGGGCCTGGACCCGTCCTACGCGATCGGCGGCGACCTCGACGCGCCCGGCTCCAACGCCCACCACGGCACCGGCGAGATCTTCGTCGCGGAGGCGGACGAGAGCGACCGCAGCTTCCACAAGTACGCGCCCGAGGTGGCGATCGTGCTCAACGTGGAGCTGGACCACCACGCCAACTACGCGTCGATCGAGGAGATCTACGAGTCCTTCGAGACCTTCGTCGGCCGGATCGTCCCCGGCGGCACCCTGGTGGTCTCGGCCGACCACGACGGCGCCCGCGAGCTCACCTCCCGGGTGGCCGGCCGCGAGGGCCTGAACGTGGTGACGGTCGGCTCCGCCGAGGACGCCGACCTGCGGGTGCTCTCGGTGGTCGCCCACGGCATGACCAGCGAGGTCACCGTCCTGCTGGACGGCGCCGAGCTGAGCTTCACCGTCTCGGTGCCCGGCCGCCACTACGCCCACAACGCGGTGTCCGCGCTGGCCGCCGGCGTCGCGCTGGGCGTCCCGGCCGCCGACCTGGCCAAGGCGCTCGGCGCCTACACCGGCGTGCGCCGCCGGCTCCAGCTCAAGGGCGAGGCCGGCGGGGTCCAGGTGATCGACTCCTACGCCCACCACCCCACCGAGATGACCGCCGACCTGGAGGCGATCCGCGAGGGCCTGACCGGCGGGGGCCGGGTGCTGGTGGTCTTCCAGCCGCACCTGTTCAGCCGCACCCAGCAGCTCTCCGAGGAGATGGGCCAGGCGCTGGCGCTGGCCGACGCCTCGGTGGTGCTGGACATCTACCCGGCCCGCGAGGACCCGATCCCCGGCGTGACCAGCGAGCTGATCATCGACGCGGCCCGCCGGGCCGGCGCCGAGGTCACCGCGGAGCACTCCTTCGCCGCCGCCCCCGCCCTGCTGGCCGGCCTCGCCCGCCCGGGCGACCTGCTGCTCACCATGGGCGCCGGGGACGTCACCAACCTCGGCCCGGAAATCCTGCGGCACCTCGCGAACGTTGCTTCCAACGTCTGACGTACGTCCGTCCGACGTCCACCGCGACCGGGAGCCCGTGATGAGCTACGAGATCGAGAAGACCGAGGCCGAGTGGCGCGCCCAGCTCAGCCCCGAGGAGTACCACGTGCTCCGCGAGGCGGGCACCGAGCGGCCGTTCACCGGTGAGTACACCGACTCCAAGACCGTCGGCGTCTACGGCTGCCGGGCCTGCGGGGCCGAACTGTTCAGCTCCGAGACCAAGTTCGACAGCCACTGCGGCTGGCCGTCCTACTACGCGCCGCTGGCCGGGGACCGGGTCCAGTACATCGAGGACACCTCGCTCGGCATGCGCCGGGTCGAGGTGCGCTGCGCCCGCTGCGGCGGGCACCTCGGGCACGTCTTCGAGGGCGAGGGCTACGGCACGCCGACGGACCAGCGGTACTGCATCAACAGCGTCTCGCTGACGCTGAAGCCGGCCGAGTAGGGCCGGACCCGCGCGCGGAGGCCCGGACACATACGGTGTCCGGGCCTCCGCGCTATAACGGGCCTGTCCGGGCCTACCCCTCGACCGGTGCGAAGCGGACCGGGAGGTGCGTCAGGGCCCGGTGGAACGGGCCCGGGCGCCAGAGCAGGTCCTCGGCGGGGGTGGACAGTTCGAGGTCGCTGAGGCGGCTGCCCAGCTGCTCGATGGCGGTGATCGCGATCAGCAGGGCCGGGTCCCGGGCCGGGCAGGCGTGCGGGCCGGCCGCCCAGGCCAGGTGGGCGCTCTCGCCGCTGCGCAGCCCGCCGCCGTCGGTGGGCGGCGCGGCCTGGGAGTTGGCGGCCGCGTACGAGACCAGCACCAGCGTGCCCGCCTTGATCTCGCGGCCGTGGAAGGTGATGTCGTACCGCGGGTAGTGGGCCGAGAGGTTGGCCATCGGCGGCTCGTGCCAGAGCACCTCGTCGATCGCCTGGTGGGCGGTCATCGCCCCGCCGAACAGCGAGCCGGCGTAGCGGGCGTCGGTGAGCAGGCGCAGCAGGGCGTTGCCGATCAGGTTGGTGGTCGGCTCGTGCCCGGCGATCAGGGTCAGGGTGATCTGCCGGATCACCTCGTCGTCGTCCAGCCCGACGGGGTGGGTGACGTACATCGAGGTGAGGTCGTGCCGGGGGCGCTCGCGGCGCTCGGCGACCATCGCGGTGACCACCGCCAGGAGCTTCCCGTACGAGGCGCCGGCCCGGGCGGTGGACTCGATCAGCCCGGTGATCGCGTCCACCACCTCCTCGCGCTGCTCCTGCGGCACGCCGAACCAGGTGGTGAGCGCGAAGGCGGGCAGCCGGCGAGCGTACTCGGCGATCAGGTCGGCGTGCCCGACGGCGGCGAAGCGGTCGATCAGCCGGTGCGCGGTCTCGGCGACCTGGCGCTGGAGCCGGTGCGGTTCGAACAGCGCGAGGGCGTCGGTGATCACCGCCCGGTAGCGCGCGTGGGTCTCGCCGTCGCTGAACAGCGCGGTCGGGCGGTAGCCGAGCACCGGCAGCAGCGGGGAGTCCGGCGGGACGGTCCGCTGCCAGGCCCGGGAGTCCTTGGAGAAGGTGTCGGTGTCGCGCAGCAGGTCCAGCGCGGCCTGGTAGTCGGTGACCAGCAGGGCCTCGACGCCGGGTGCGATCTCCACCGGGGCGACCGCGCCGTGCCGCCGCAGCCGCTCGTAGACCAGCTGGGGGTCGGCGGCGAAGACCGGGCCGTGGATCGGGGTCGGGCGGGACTCGACGGTCACGGCTGCTCCGGGGTGGCGGGGTCCGAGGTTACGGGGTCCGGGCCGGCGGGGTCCGGGCCGGCGGGGGCGGCGGGCAGGGCCTCCAGGACGTGCTCGGCCAGCGCGATCAGCGCGTCCAGGCTGCTGTCGCGCTCGCGGGCGTCGCAGAGCAGCAGCGGGGTGGCGGCGTGCAGGTCCAGGTGGGTGCGCAGCACCTCGACCGGGTGGTCCGGCGCGTCCGGGAAGCGGTTGACGGCGACGGCGTACGGCAGGCCCTGCTCCTCGACCATGTCCATGATCTCGAAGGAGTCGGCCAGCCGGCGGGTGTCGGCGAGCACCAGGGCGCCCACCGCGCCGCGGGCGATGTCCTGCCAGAGCGGGAAGAAGCGGCGCTGGCCGGGGGTGCCGAACATGTAGAGCACCACGTTGCCGGGCAGGGTGAGCCGGCCGAAGTCGACGGCGACGGTGGTGGTGGACTTCCCGGGTACGCCGGCCAGGTCGTCCACCGGGCGGCCGGTCTCGGTCATCGCCTCCTCGGTGTGCAGGGTGGCGATCTCGGAGAGGGTCCGGATGAGGGTGGTCTTGCCGACCCCGAACGGGCCGGCCACCACCAGTTTCATCAGCGTCTGGTCCTGGTCGGGCAGGTAGCCCACCCGGCTCTGGTCTTCCGGTTCCGGCCGGGCGGCCGGGTCACCGGAGCGCACGGAGTCCAACGAGGAGCCTCTCGACGATGGAGCGGTCGGTCTGCTGGGCGCGCGGGATCGGCGCGCGGGCGTGCAGGCAGCCCGCCTCGACCAGGTCGGCCGCGAGGAAGACGGTGGCGCTGACCGGCAGGCTCAGGTGCGCGGCGGCCTCCACCACGGTCAGCGCGCCGGGGCGCAGCAGTTCCCAGAGCCGGCGGTGTTCGGGGTCGAGCGCCTCCGGCGGGTCCGCGCGGTCGGCGAACAGCACGGTCAGCCGCTCGAAGCCCTTGGTGCCGGGGCGGCTGCGGCCGCCGGTGGCCAGGTAGGCGGGCACCATCCGCCTGCGGGGGACGGCGGTCATGACCGGACGTCGTCGTCCTGCCGCCGGGTCGGGCTCGCGAGCGCGCGACCGAGGGCGGCGACCTGCAGCTGCATCTGGTAGGCGACGTTGCCGAGTTGGGCGTCCGGCGAGGTGAAGACGGCGAGCGAGGTGTTCTCCCCGGCGGGCACCACGACGGCGTAGCCGAGGTCGGACTCCACCACGGTCTGGGCCAGCCGGGGCCGCTCGACGTCGGTGAACGCGGCGGTGAAGGCCCGGGCGGCGGCGTGCACGGTGGCGGTCATCGCGGCGACCCGCTCGGCCGAGGCGCGCTCCAGGCCGTCCGAGGCGCCCTCGACCAGGCCGTCCCCGGTGGCGATGACGGCGTGCAGCACCCCCGGGAGCTCCAGCAGCGGGGTCAGCACCCACGAGATCTCGTCGGTGGCGGTCGGGCTGGGCGTGCTGCTCACTGCTCGGCTCCTTCTGAGGTCGGACCGGTGCTCGGGTCACCGGGGTCGCGGTCGGCGGTGGTGTCGCCGGGGGTGGTGGCGGTCCTGCCACCGGTGGCGCTCATGCCGGTGGTGCCGGTCGTGCCGGTGGTGCTGTCGCTGTTTCCGGGGGTGGTCCGGCCGGGTGCGGAGCCGGCGGCCTCCTCGCGCTCGGCCCGGGCCACGGCGGCCCGGCCGGAGTCGGTGCCCTGCTGCAGCGCCTGCCAGTGGGCGGCGGCCTGCTCGGGGGTGCGCGCGGCCGCGCGGGCGGGAGCGGGCTTCGCGGCGGCCGGCCGTACGGCGGCGGGCTGCTCGGCGGCCAGCGGACGGCGGCGGCGCCGGGTCGGCAAGCCGGTGCCGTCGTCGGCCGCGGACGCGTCCGTCGAGGGGGTGTCCGTCGCGGGGGTGTCCGTCGCGGGGGTGTCCGTCGCGGGGGCGTCCGGGCCGGGCTCGGCCGGGACGGACGCACCCGCCTGGCCCTCCCCCGCCGGGCCGTCCGCGACCGGGCCGTCCGCGACCGGGTCGGGCACCACGCGGATGGCCGGGGCCGGGTGCGGGCCCGGCTGGTTGTGGCGGTCGGCGAGCCGCGGGCCGTCCTGCTCGTCCGCGTCGCGCATCGGCGGGACGGCCGCGACGGTGGGCGCCGGGGCCGGGCCGGAGCCGGCCCGCAGCGGCAGCGGGGTGAGCACCGACAGCGGCTGCTCGTCGTCCACGACGGTCACCAGCGCGGCCGGGATGCGCAGGATGGTCCGCATGCCGCCGTACGGCGAGGGCTCGATGTGACAGGAGAAGCCGTACTGGCGGGCCAGCTTGCCGATCACCGCGAAGCCGGTCTTGGGCGGGTTGCCGAGCTCGGTGAGCAGCATGTCGGGCGGGCCGGCCAGCAGCCGGCGGGCGCGGCGCAGCTGGTCCTCGTCCATGCCGATGCCGCTGTCGTCGATGATCACCAGCGCGCCGCGGCCGCCCTGCTGGACGGTGACCGGGACGTCGGTCTCCGGGTGGGAGCAGGCGGTGGCGTTGGCGAGCAGCTCGGCGATGGTGACGGCGATCGGCTCGGCGGCCCGGGCGACCACGGCGAGGCGCTGCTCGCGCAGGTGGTTGGCGACCTTGATCCGGGCGTAGCCGGGCACCCGGGAGAGCGCGCCGACGACCACCTCGGCGAGCGGCGAGTCGGTGCGGGCCAGGCCCGGCCAGGCCTCGCAGAGCACCGCGATGGTCTGGATCCGGCGCAGCGCGACCTCGTTGCGGAAGTCGACCTCCAGCAGCCGGGGGTCGTCGTTCTCGTGCTGGAGCTGCTGGACCAGGCTCTGGATCTGGTACAGCAGGGTCTGGATCCGGGAGGTGGCGCCGCGCATGGCGGCGCGGGCGGCGGCGTCCACCCGCTCGCGCTCGTCGGCGAGGGCGGCCTGGGCGGCGTCCAGGACGCCCTGCAACGCCCGGACCGCCTCCGGGCCGACAGCCTGCGGGTCCAGCGGGCCGACCAGCGGGGCGTTGCCGTGGGTGAGCCGTACGGCGGTGGCGGCGACCCGCTCCTGGGCGAGGTGGCCGATCTCGGCGAGCAGCGCGGTGCCGCGCGCCTCGGCCTCGGCGAGCGCGCGCTCGGCCTGCTCGGCCCGGGCGGTCGCGGCGGAGCCCTGCTGCATGGCGTCCCGGACGGTGTCCTGCGCCTGCCGGGCCGCCTCCTGCGCCTCGCGGACGCTGTCCTCGGCGGCCCGGGTGCGCTCCTCAGCCCGCCGGGCCTCCTCGGCGGAGCGCCGGGCGGCCTCCTGCGCGTCGCGCTGCTGCTGCTCCGCGCGGGCGAGCCGGCCCTCGGCGGTCCGGGCGCGCTCCTCGCCCCGGCCGAGCGCGGTCTCGGCGGCCGTCGCCCGGGTGACGGCGACGGCCCGGCCGCGGGCGAGCACGGCCGCGGCCGCGGCGGCGACCAGCGCCAGGACGATCAGCGCGATCTGCGTCATCGAAGTCCTCGGGGGTGCTTGCGGGGTGGACCGGGTGGTGCGGCCGGGACGACCGGGCGACGGGGCCGGACGGGATCAGGATCGGGCGGTGCCGGGCCCTGGCGGGGTCAGGGCCGGGCGGTGCGCGGGCGCTGGGCGCGGGCCTCGTCCTCGGCCAGTTCCCGGGCCACCAGGGCGACCTGGCCCAGGGCCTCCAGGGCGCCGGGGGCCGCCGAGCCGTCCAGGTGCCGGTACTCGGCCGCGACGGTGATCACCAGCCGCTCGGGCAGGCCGAGTTCGGGGTGGCGCTGCTCGGCTATCACCCGCCGGGCGGCGTCCAGCGCGGGTATCCCGGCGGCGTGCAGGGCGTGGGCGCGCTCGCGCACGTAGGCGAGGTAGCCGATGTGCTCGCGGACGCCGTCACGGTCGAGCACCGGGCCGTGGCCGGGGACGAAGATCTCCGCGCCGGTGGCCAGGGCCTGCTCGCAGGCGCCGATGACGTTCTCCAGCGGTCCGGCCCAGTGCGAGGGGTGGTCGCCGGGCTGCTCGGGCGTCGAGGAGAAGATCACGTCGCCGGTGAACACCGCGCGCTGGTGCGGGAGGTGGACCAGCAGGTCGCCGCCGGTGTGGGCGGCGGGCAGGCTGGTGATCCGCACCGGGTAGCGGCCGACGGTCAGTTCCAGCTCGCCGGTGAAGACGGTGTCGGGGCGCACCGGCTCGGTGCCGGACCAGTCGAACTGCCCGAAGTGCTCCTTCAGGTAGCCGCCGAGCGGCGAGTCCGGGTCGCTGTTGGCGACCAGCGCGTGCTGCTGCTGCGGGGTGGGCTCCCAGTGGATGTGCTCCAGCGCCTCGCGGGTGGCGATCACCTCGGCGTCCGGCAGCACCCCGGCGCCCCACAGGTGGTCCCCGTTGGCGTGGGTGACGACCACCCGGTCGACCCCGACCCCGTCCGGCAGCAGCCGCCGGCTCGCGGCGAGGAACTCCCCGGCCATCGAGGGGTCGTACGGCGTGTCGATCCAGAGCGCGGTGGTCTCCGAGGCCAGCAGGCCGCAGTTGGCCAGGCCCCACCCCCGCTTCGGCGGGAGCCACACGTACAGGTCCTCGGCAATCGCGCTCACGTTCGCACGGCTGATCGTCATGTGCGCGATTATGCCCAGGTCGTGACAGGAGTGGAGCAAAACCATTACAGTTCAAGCCACTTCGCGCCCGAAGCAGCCCGGGCTGTCCCGATTCGTCCCACGTGGTCTGGACCACATCTGGCCGAAGTGGCCCGGCCCCCGCCACTGCGAAACCGGGGGCGAAACGGGCACGGCTACAGGTACGGGCGCGGGCCGCGTCCGGGGACGCGGCCCGGCGGCGTCAGGCGTCCTGCTCCGACGGCCGCCCCAGCCGCTTGATCCCCTTGCGCTCCGCCGCGCAGCGCTCGTAGCCCAGCCAGGCGTTGATCGCCAACATCGGCCCGTTGGTCGTGTCGTTGCTGGTGTACGCGTGCCGGAGGCCCGCCTCGGCGGCGAGCCGCAGGGACTCCAGCTTGGCCGACTTGGTCAGCCCGCGGCCGCGGAACTCCCGGTGGCAGGCGGTGAACGCGGACCAGTAGCGGTCCACCCCGTCGGTCTGCACCATGCTGAACGCGGCCGGCCGGCCGTCCACCACGGCGACGACGCTCAGGGCCAGGTCCCGGTCCGGCCGGTTCCAGTCGTCGCGCAGCCAGTCCTCGTACTCCAGGGCGTCCATCGGCACCTCGCTGCCGGGCTCGTCCAGGATGGCGTCCGCCTCGACCAGGAACACCGGGTGCGGGTCGGCCGCCCAGTCCGCGGCCGGGCGCAGCTCGACGCCGGGCGGCCGTACGGGCGCCGGCGGCAGCGGCAGCGCCAGGTCCCGTCCGGCGAACTGCATGGTGCGCCCGAGCCGGTACCCCCGGGCGGTGGCGAAGGCCACCGAGGCGGGCTCGTCGTCCATCCAGGTGTGCAGTTCCGTCACCCCGTGCCCGACCAGGTGCCGTTCGGCCGCGGCCAGCAGCGCGGTGGCCGCGCCGCGCCGCCGGAACCCGGGCAGCACACTGCCGTTGGCGTAGCCGACACCCGCGACCGACGTCCCGAGCACCACCCCGCAGCGCACCGCGCCGACCACCCGGCCGTCCAGCTCGGCGACGAAGGTGCGGAAGTGCTCCTCGGGGCTCGGCCGGCCGTTCAGCCAGAGCAGGGTCTCGGCGGAGAGCACCAGGTGCTCACGCCCGGCCCGGTGGGCCGCGGCCACGGCCTCGGCGTCCTCGGGACGGAAGTCCCGGATCGTCAGGGGGGAGGAATTCGAAGAAGTCATGGATTCCCACGCTAGCCGCGCCCACCCGCCCGGCGCCTCCGATTTATCCGCCGGAGGGCACCCCCACCTGCGGGGGACGGCCCGGGCTCGGGACCCAAGTCCCTCACGACCGGAACGACATGCTCAAATAATGCTCTGAGAAGACCGGGTGAGGCTTGGCAGCCACCCCACCCGGGGACATCCTCAGCAACACGGCCGCACGGGTCCGGCGACGACGCCGCACCGGTCGACGGCTCTCCCACCCGGCCCTCCGAAGGGGGCGAACCGATGACTTCCCCTGCCCTGGCCACCGCACCCCGGGACACCGCGCCCCAGGACGCCGCACCGCTGGCGACCGCGCCCCGGGACACCGCCTCCCGGGACGCCGCGCCCCGCCTGGGCGTCGGCCTCGGCTGGCGCGGCGAGATCGACACCGTGGTCGAGCGCCAGCCCGGCCTGGACTGGGTCGAGGTGGTCGCCGAGAACATCTGCGCCGACCACCTGCCCGACTCCCTGACCGTCCTGCGCGGACGCGGCGTCACCGTCGTCCCGCACGGCGTCGGCCTCGGCCTCGGCGGCGCCGACCTGCCCGACCCCGCCCGCCTCGCCCGGCTCGCCGAGGCCGCGCTGGCGCTCGGCTCCCCGCTGGTCACCGAGCACCTGGCGTTCGTCCGGGCCGGCGGCCTGGAGGCCGGCCACCTGCTGCCCGTCCCCCGCACCCGGGACTCGCTGCGGGTGATCGCCGAGAACGTCCGGATCGCCCAGGACCAGCTGCCGGTGCCGCTCGCCCTGGAGAACATCGCCGCCCAGCTCGCCTGGCCGGACGACGAGTTCACCGAGGGCCAGTTCCTAGCCGAGCTGGTCGAGCGCACCGGCGTCCGGCTGCTGATCGACGTCGCCAACCTGCACACCAACCGGGTCAACCTCGGCATCGACCCGGCCGCCGAGCTCGACCGCCTGCCGCTGGAGGCGCTCGCCTACGTCCACGTCGCGGGCGGCACCCTGGTCGACGGCGTCTGGCACGACACCCACGCCCACCCCGTCACCGAGCCGGTGCTGGAGGTGCTGGCCGAGCTGTGCGCGCGGACCGCCCCGCCCGGGGTCCTGCTGGAGCGGGACGCCAACTTCCCGCCGCCCAGCGAGCTGGCCGGTGAACTGGACGCCATCCGCCGGGTGCTGGAGGGGAGCACCCGACGATGACCGACCTGACCGGGACCGCACGGGACACCGCCGACCAGGACCTCGCCGCCGCCCGGCGGCGCCTGGCCCGGCGCCAGGAGGAGCTGCTGGCCGCCCTGGTGGCCGGCGGCCCCGTCCCGCCCGGCTTCGACGAACGCCAGGTCCGCGCCCAGTCCACCGGCCTGGCCGCCAAGCGGCGGGACACCACCGCCAAGGTGGCCCCCGACCTGCCCCGTACGCTCGGGGCGGGGTACGGGCCGCTCTTCCTCGACTACGCCCGCTCCCACCCGCAGACCGGCGGCTACCGGGCCGACGCCCGGGCCTTCGCGCAGTGGGTGCTCACCGACGGCGGCCCGCTCGCCGCCGACCACCGCCGGGCCCTGGAGCAGTGGCTCCACCCGGCCCCCGTACGACCGCCGGGCCCGCTCACCCGCCTGCGCCGGGCCCTGCGCCGGTAACCGGTAACCGGTAGCCGGTAGCCGGTAGCCGGCAGCCGTCGACTGTCGGACACCCGGCCGGCCGTCGGCGACCGCGGGGCCACCGGGCCCTGACGAACCATCACCACCTCGGGGGGAACCGCCCATGTGGCACAACAGCTACTTCATCGTCCCGGCCGTCCTGCTGGCGGCCGCCGCGGTCCACGCGGTCCGGACCCGGCAGCGCATCGGCCAGGTCCGGTACGCCAAGGGCCTGCCCGGCCGCGGCCTGCCGCTGCTCGACACCGCGTTCCTGTCCGGCGGGCCGGCGCGGGTGTTCGACACCGCCCTGGTCCGGATGCACATGAGCGAGCAGGCCGTGGTCAGCCGCTCCGGCCTGGTCACGCTCACCGGCGCCAAGCCGTACGACGCGGTCGACAAGGCCGTCCAGGACGCCGTCGGACCGACCGGGAGCCGTCAGCTCGGCCCGCTGCGCCGCACCGTGATGCGCTCCACCGCCGTCCAGGAGATCGGCGACCGGCTCGCCGACCGCGGCCTGATGCGCCGCCCCGAGCGGCTGCGGCGGGCCCGCACCGCCCGCCGGCTGCTCTGGCTCGCGCTGCTCCTGGTGGCGGCCTCCATGGTGGCCGCCCCGCTGCTCGACGACGGCGCCGCCGGCCACGAGCGCCCGAAGCTCTGGATCCCGGTCATCCTGCTGATCGTGGGCGTCGTCTCGCTGCTCGTCACCCCGCTCGTCAAGAGCCGGATCACCCCGGCCGGGCAGCGCCAGCTGTCCCTGATGCAGGGGCCGTGGAAGCCCAATGCCGGGGTGTCGCCCCGGCTGGCCGGCGGCGCACTGCTGGGCGCGCTCGCGCTCGGCGGCCTGGCCGCCGCCGGGCTGGGGGAGCCGGAGCTGGAGGCCGCGATGCTGGCCGCGTCGACCGACGACGAGGAGTTCTTCCGGCAGGCCACCGCCGCGAACGGCTCCGCGACCTCCTCGTCCTCGTCGTCGGGCACGTCCGGGTCCTCCTGCTCCTCCGGCTCCGACGGTGGCTCCGCCGCCTGGTGCGGCTCCTCCGACTCCGGTTCCTCCGGCTCCTCCGGGTCCGGCTGCGGCTCGTCCGGCTGCGGGTCCTCCTCGGCGAGCTGCGGCTCCTCTTCCTCCAGCTGCGGCTCCAGCTCGTCGAGTTGCGGCTCCTCGTCGTCCTCCAGCTGCGGGTCGAGCTGCGGCGGTGGCGGCTGCGGCTCCTGACTCCGGCGGCACCCGGCGGATGTCACAGTTCGGTATCGCGAACCGGGAAGGCGTTCCGCGCGCAGTCGGCACAGGCATACAACAAGCCCATGTGGTTGCTGTTCCTCATACCGGCCTGTGTCGCGGCTGTCCTGTCCTGCGTCCGACTGGTCCGGATGACCGCCACCGCCGACGCCCTCGCCGACCAGAACGGCCTGCGGCCCCCCGAAGCCGTGGGCATCGGCCTGTACGAGACCGCCTACCTGGCCGGCGGCCCGGGCCGGGTGGTCGAACTCGCCCTCGTCCTGATGGCCGGCCGCGGACGGCTCCACCTGGCGCACACCGGCTGGACCACCGTGGTCGACCCCAGGGGCCGCAGCCGCCTGGAGCGGGCGGTCATCGCCACCGTCGGCCCCGAGGGCCAGTGCCGCACCGACGAGCTGCGCCAGGCGGTCGCCGAGCACCCCAACGTGCTGGAGATCGGCGCCCGGCTCGCCCTGGCCGGCCTGGCCACCCCGGCCCTGGTTCAGCGCAACACCGTGGTGGTGATCCGGCAGGTCCGGCACGCGCTGCTGCTGTCCCTGCTCCTGCTGGCCGCCTCGCTGGCCCTCGACGGCTTCACCGGCGGTGACACCCTCGCCCCGCTCGCCTGGTTCTCGCTGCCGCTGGTGCTCACCTCCGGCACCCTGCTGATGGCCCGCGTCGACGTCTACCCGTACACCCGCTGGGCCTCCCCGATCGGGCAGGAGGTGCTGCGCGAGGTCCGCCCGGCCCGCCAGCGCGGCCTGGCCGACGACGAGGAGCGCGAACTGCTCACCGCCGTCGCCATGAACGGCCCCGCCGCCCTGCCCGACGCCCGGCTCCGCGCCGCCCTGCGCCCGCACCGCGGCTAGGGCGGCGGCCAACAGCCGGGAAAACCGGCTGCGCCGACCCCTCCCACCAGGGCAGACTCCCGCCCATGGACCAGCACCACCACGCCGTACTCGACCGCGCCCGGGCCGAGGGCCGGCTCGTCCGGCTGCACCGGACCCTCCCCGGCGCGGACCGGCTGGAGGGCTTCGTCCTCGGCACCGGCCCGGTCTGGACCCTGCTCGCCGGCTGTACGGACCACCGCCTCGACGGCTGGAGCGCCGTCCGCACCACCGACCTGCGCAAGGTCCGCGACCGGGGCGGCGAGGAGGGCCTGACCGTACGGGCGCTGCGCCGCCGCGGCCTGTGGCCGGTCCGCCCGCCCGGCGCCGACCTGCCGCTGGACGACCTGTCCGGGCTGCTCACCGCCGCCTGCGCCGAGTACGGCCTGATCACCCTGCACACCGAACACCTGGATCCGGACGTCTGCCGGGTCGGCACCGTCACCGGGCTGCGCCCCCGCTCACTGCGGCTGCACGAGGTCGACACCGAGGCGCGCTGGTACCCGCAGCCGACCAAGTACCGGCTCCGCGACGTCACCCGGGTCGGCCTCGGCGACCACTACACCTCCGTGCTGCGCGAGTTCGCCGGTCCGCGACCGGACCGCGACGGCACGGAGGCCGGCTCCCCCGTGTGACAAGGGGGAACCGGCCTCCGGGAGCCGTGGGCCGCTCCGGCCGGGCCGCTCAGACCAGGCCGTTCATCAGACCAGGCCGTTCAGCAGCTCGCTCACCGGCTTGCGGCGCCCGGTGAAGAACGGCACCTCCTCGCGGACGTGCAGCCGGGCCCGGGAGGGGCGCAGGTCGCGCATCAGGTCGACGATCCGGTGCAGCTCGTCCGCCTCGAAGGCGAGCAGCCACTCGTAGTCGCCGAGCGCGAACGAGGCCACCGTGTTGGCCCGCACGTCCGGGTAGCCGCGCGCCATCTGGCCGTGCTCGGCGAGCATCGCGCGCCGCTCGGCGTCCGGCAGCAGGTACCACTCGTAGGAGCGGACGAACGGGTACACGCAGACGTAGTCGCGCGGGCGCTCGTCGGCCAGGAAGGCCGGGATGTGCGACTTGTTGAACTCGGCCGGGCGGTGCAGCGCCATGTTCGACCAGACCGGCTCCAGCAGCCGGCCGAGGCCGGTGCGGCGGAAGCGGTTGTACGCCTCCTGGAGGTCGTCCGAGTCGGCGGCGTGCCACCAGACCAGGATGTCGGCGTCCGCGCGCAGACCGGAGACGTCGTACGTGCCGCGCACGGTCACGTCCTTGGCGTCCAGCTGCGCGAACAGCTCGTCCACCTCGGCGGCCAGGGCGGTGCGGTCCTCGGGCAGGCCGCCCTTGAGCTTGAACACCGACCACATGGTGTAGCGGATGACCTGGTTCAGGTCGCGCGCCTTCTTCTTCTCGGGCCGCTGCTCCGGCTCCCGCTCAACGCTCTCAGTCATGCGCCCATTGTCCTCTCCGTGGAACCTTCCCCGGTCGCCGGGGTCAGCAGTCTGTCGACGGCGGCCGCGGCGGCGGCCGCCGAACCGATGCACGCCGGAATGCCCACCCCGTCGTACGCGGCGCCGCACAGCGCCAGCTTCCCCACCCGCCCCGCCGCCGCCCGCACCCGGGCCACCCGGTCCAGGTGCCCCACCGGGTACTGCGGCAGACCGGCCGAGAACCGCGAGACGAAGGTGTCGTACGGCCGGGCGGTCAGCCCGATCGCCTCCCTGAGGTCCGCCAGCGACCGCGCCACCAACTCCTCGTCCGGCAGCCCCAGCGCCTCCTCCTCGCGGTACCGGCCCAGCGAGGTGCGCAGCAGGAACGCGTCCGGCGCGGAGCGCTCCAGCCAGCCCCACTTGTTCGAGGAGAAGGTCGACGCCTTGATCTGCCGCCCGTCCACCGGCGGCACCAGGAAGCCGCTGCCGCTCGGCGGCTCGGCCAGGTCGGCGCGGCGGAAGGCCAGGGTGACCAGGGCCATGCCCGCGTACTCGACGGCGTCCAGCTCGGTGGCGGCCGCCGGGGCGTCCTCGCGCAGCAGCCGGGCCGCGGCGGGCGCCGGGACGGCCAGCACCACGGCGTCCGCGTGCAGCACCTCGCCGCCGGTCACCACCCGCCAGCCGTCGGGGGTGCGGCGCAGCTCGTCCACCGGGGCGTCGGTGCGCAGGTCCACCCCCGCCCGGACACAGGCCGCGGCGACCGCGCCGGGCAGCGTACCGAGACCGCCGCGCAGGCCCTGGAACACCGGGGTGCCGACCACCTTCGGCCGCGAGGCCAGCTCGTGCACCCCCGCGACCAGCGAGCCGCCGTCACGCGCGATCGACAGCAGCTGCGGCACGGCGGCGCGCAGCGAGATCTCCTCGGCGCGGCCCGCGTAGACGCCGCCGAGCAGCGGCTCGACCAGCCGGTCCACCACCTCCTGGCCCAGCCGGTCGGCGACGTAGCGGCCGATCGCGACGTCGTCGCCGACCTCGGTGCTCCGCTCGTGCCGGGCCCGCTCCAGGCCCTCGTCGGTCAGCACCCCGGAGGCGGCCAGCGCCTCCAGATCACCGGGAACGCCCATCACCTGCCCGCCGGGCAGCGGCCGCAGCGCGCCGCGGGTCCAGATCGCGGCCTTCGCGGTGGTCGGCGGCTCCAGCTCCCCGCCGAGCCCGACCGCCCGCGCCAGCTCCACCGCCTCCGGCCGCCGGGCCAGCACCGACTCGGCCCCGAGGTCCACCCGGACCCCGCCGACCTCCCCGCCCCACAGCTTCCCGCCGACCCGCCCGGACGCCTCCAGCACCGTCACCCGCGCCCGCGCCGGCCCCCCGGCCGCCCCGCTCAGGAAGGCGGCCGCAGCCAGCCCCGCGATCCCACCACCGACGACGACGACCTGTGCATCCGACATGCTCCGCAGTCTCGCAGACCCTTACACCGGACCCTCAATCCGCTGCACACCCGAAAAGAGCAGGCCGGTGACCGTCGCTCCCGGTACGGTCCCGACCGAGAGGGGGAGTGTCATGAATTCGGTGGACACCCTGATCAAGGGAGACACTGATGAGCTCGCTGTCGGATCACCGGATCGAGTCGGTTCCTGACGGATCGGTTTCGTCGGGGCAGGGATCGGCCGATGCCTTGGACATGGGTCCGAGGAAGAACACCGGCGGGTCGGATGTGGTGGCGTCGGTCGCCGAGCTGGCGGCCGAGCAGGCCAGGGCCGGCGGGATGCAGCTGCTGGGCGAGGGCGGACTGCTGCAGCAGCTGACCCGGCACCTGCTCCAGGAGGCGCTGGAAGCCGAGATGGACGAGCACCTGGCCGGCACCGCCGGGTCGGGCCGTAGCTCCCGCAAGGGCGGCAACGCCCGCAACGGCTACCGCTCGAAGACGGTGATGACCGAGGCCGGCCCGGTCACCGTCGAGGTCCCGCGGGACCGGGCCGGGACTTTTGAGCCCAAGGTGGTGCCGAGGCATTCGCGTCGCACCGAGGGTCTGGACAACCTGGTCGTCTCGCTCACCGCGAAGGGCCTGACCTCGGGTGAGATCGTCGCTCACCTGGCCGAGGTCTACGGCATGACCACCAGCAAGGAGACCGTCTCCACGATCACCGACCGGACCCTGGAGGGCATGGCCGACTGGCGAAGCCGTCCGTTGGACGAGGTATACCCGGTCCTGTTCGTCGACGCCGTGAACATCAAGGTCCGCGACGGGCAGGTCGCCAACCGGCCCGTCTACGTGGTCCTGGGCGTCACCGCCGACGGCTACCGCGACATCCTGGGCCTGTGGACCACCGGCGGCGGCGAGGGCGCGAAGTACTGGCAGTCCGTCCTGACCGAGATCAAGAACAGAGGCGTCAAGGACTGCCTGATCCTGGTCTGCGACGGCCTGACCGGACTGCCCGACGCCGTCGCCCAAGTCTGGCCGCAGACCGTGGTCCAGACCTGCATCGTCCACCTCCTGCGGAACTCCTTCCGCTACACCGCCAAGCGGGACTGGGCAGCGGTGGCCCGAGACCTCAAACCCGTCTACACCGCACCAGGCGAGGCCGCGGCCCTGGACCGCTTCGCCGAGTTCACGGCCGCTTGGGAGGCGAACTACCCGGCGGTGGTGCGACTGTGGGAGAGAGCCTGGCCCGAGATGGTCCCCTTCCTCGGCTTCGACACCGAGATCCGGAAGATCATCTGCACCACCAACGCCATCGAGAGCCTCAACTCCCGCTACCGCCGGGCCGCCAGCGCCTGCGGCCACTTCCCGAACGAGCAGGCCGCCCTGAAACGCCTCTACCTGGC
>NZ_LIPD01000003.1:225057-283099 GCF_001905545.1 Streptomyces sp. CB02056
CCTGAAACGCCTCTACCTGGCCACCCTCGCCCTCGACCCCACCGGACGAGGCCGCCAACGCTGGAGCAACCGCTGGCTCGGAGCCCTGAACGCCTTCGACATCGCCTTCGACGGACGCCTGTCAGCCGGACGGGTGTGAGCCAACCGGCCCACACCCGACAACAAGATCAACACCTAGACCAAACGGGTGCCGTACACCGGAATCCTGATAGTCCCACGACGGCCTGAGCCTGACCTAGATCGAATACTTCGCCAGCAGAGTCGGCGGGCCGACTTCCTGCGCGGGGTGTGGGGTGCGGGTCAGTGGCGCAGGTCAGGCGGCGGGGGTGAGGGGGAGGGGGCGGCCTTCGGGGGTGAGGGCGATGGCCCAGAGGCCGTGGGTGGCGGGGTGGAGGGGGGTGGGGGCCTGGCGGGCGAGCTGGTGGTCGAGGTAGGTGACGGCGTCCTGGTGGTTGACGGCGTTCCAGGCGTGCGGGCGGCCGTAGGCGTCGAGGGTGAGGAGCACCGCCTGGGAGCCGTGGCCGGCGCGGCGGAGGTCGTCGGCGAGGCGGTCGAAGGCCGGGGCGCCGTCGCCCAGGTCCCGGAAGGGGGCGCCGAGTTCGCGTTCGGCGCGGTCGCGGCCCCCGCGTTCGCCGGCGTCGCCCTCGGTGGGGATGCGCGGGGCCGCGCAGGTGGGGCGGCCGGTGTAGCACTCGACCGCCGAGAGGGCGATCTCCAGGCTGTTGTTGGCCCGGCCCGGTTCGCGGTGGCCGCCGTCGTTGACGGCCTCCGCCCAGCCGCCGGCGGCCGGGTCGGGGTGGCGGACAGGCAGGCCGTCCGCGTCCCGGGGGGCACGGCGTTCGAGTTCGGCCTGGTGCTCCGGGTCGACCGGTGCGAGCCCGCCCGGCAGGCCGTACGGACGGCTGTCGGCGATGCTGCGCGGCCGGAACGCCGGATCCTCCGGCTGGGCTCCGCGCCGGGCGCGCAGGGCGAGTTGGAGGGCCATCGCGTGGGCGGTCGCGACCGGGACCGCGCCCCAGGCGAGGGTCGGGTCGGCGGGGACCGCCGCGTTCTCCCGCCGTCGGGCCTCCACCGGGTGCGCCTCGGGGCGGCCGATCACCGGGGTGGTCCCGACGACCGGGGGCACGGCCGGGGAAGGCGGCGCAGTGTGGACCGCCGGCGGTCCGACGACCGGGTGCGGCGCCGCGCCGACCGGGGTCCGGGCCACCGGCGCGCCGGTCTGCGGCCCTCCAGCGACCGGACCGCCGACGGCCGGCCCACCGCCCACCACGCCGCCTGGACTGCCGGTCGCCCCCGCCCCGACGCCGCTGCCGAACGGGGCCGCCACGTTCGCGGGTCCGCCGCCGGTGCCCGCCAACGGCCCCGGCCCGACGGTGGCGACCGGACCGGCCGCCTGGTACGCGCCGTACGCCGGGGTCCCGAACTGCCCGGGCACCCCGACCGGCCGGACCGCCGAGGGGGTCTCCGGCGCCGGGCCGTACGCGGGTCCTCCGGCGGACGGTGCGGTGACGGGCGCGGTGGCGGGCGCGGGCGGAGCGCTCACCGAGTCCGTCCGTACGGCCACCGGCCCGCCCGTACTCCCGCCGCTGTGCGAGGCGGCCGCGGGCGCCTGGAGCGGGTAGTCCCCGTCCGACCAGCCCGCCGACCCGCCGCTCTGCCGGGCCGGCGCGGCAACGGCCGGTACCGGCGGTGCCCAGTCACCGCCGCCCCCACCGCCCGTCGCCCGGTGCTGCCCCGGCGAGCCCCCGGCCACCACGGAACCGCCCGCCGACGCACCCACGGGAGCACTCGCCGCGCTCGCCACGTCCGGCCTGCCGACGACCGCCCCCGGGTCCGCCACCGCGACCGAGGCCACCGTCACCGCGCCCGGCGCCGTCGGCACCGTCGGCCCGTCGGGCACCGCACCCGCGAGCGGCTTGTCGCCACCCGGCCCGACCGCCGACGGCCCGACCACCCCCGGCCCGTCCGCCCCCGGTGTCAGCCCGGCGAGCGGCACCCCGCGGAGCGCCTTGCCGTCCTCGTCGGTGAGCACGGGCTGCCCGTGCTCGTCCAGCCGGACCGCCAGGTCCGCCACCCCGACCACCGGCTTGCCGTCCGGCCCCGGGACGACCAGCAGCCCGGTGGCGTCGGCCACCGGCGTGCCGTCGCCGCGGAGGATGACCGGCTGCCCGTCCGGGCCGAGGACGGGCTTGCCCTGCTCGTCCACCTTGACCGTCAGCCCGGGCACGCCGACCAGCGGCTTGCCGTCCTTCCCCGCGAGCAGCACCAGCCCGGAGCCGTCGGCGCCGAGCACGCCCGGTTCGCCGAGGGCGGCGGGCAGCCCGGCGGCGAGCGGGTCGAACGCGCCGTTGCGGTACGAGGCGGCGGTGACCTCCGTCCCCGACGCGCTGCCGAGCTTCAGCAGGGCGACCGCGGCCGGCTCCTCGAGCACGCCGGACAGGGCGTCCTTCATGGCGCGGCCGAGTTCGGCGAGCAGTCCGCCGATCTTCAGCGCGGCGGTCTCGACGGCGACGGCCGCCACCCCCGCCGCGACCTGCTCGGTGGCGGCGTTCTCCACCGTGGCCGCGAGGCCGCCGACGGCCTTCCGCAATCCGCCGACCACCCCGTTCCCGGCCACCTCGCTCCCGGCCACCCCGTTCCCGGCCGGGTCGCCGCCGGCCGCCGCCGCCGCGACCTTGCCGGCCGCCTCCTTGGCCTTGGCCGCCTGCTCCTCGGCCTGCCGGAGTTCGGCGGCGAGCTGCCGCAGGGTCGCGATGATCTCGGCCTTGCAGGTGTCCACGGCCCGCGCGGACGTGTCGAAGGCCCCGGCGACCAGCCCGACCGCGCTGTGCGCGTCGTCCAGGTGGCCCTTGCCGCCGCCGCTGAAGGCCTGCCAGTACGCGCCGAAGGCCTCGACCGCGTGGCCGGAGTTGTCGGCGGTGACCCGCCGGACGGACTCGCCGCAGCGGCGGGTGAGCCGGTCGGCCTCCTTGCCGAACTCGCGCCAGACTCCGGCGGCCTTGCGCAGGCCCTCCTCGTCGGCCTGCGGCCACAGCCGGCCGGTCCGGGCCAGCACCGGGACCAGTTCCTCGGGCAGTTTCCGGGACACGCGCTTCCCCCTTCGAGCCGGGCTTCGGGCCGGGTCCGTCAGACCGACATGTCCTTGGGGACGGCGGGCACCACCCCGGGGGTTGCCCCCGGCACCCCGGGAACTCCCGCGACCCCCGGCACCGCCGTCGCCCCCGAAACGCCCGGCACCGCCGTCGCCCCGAACCCGCCCGCCGCCGCACTGTCCGCGTCCGCCGTCCGCGCGGCCATCGTGTGCAACCCGGCCCCGACCCCGGCCACCCGCCCGGCCAACCCTCGCAGCCCGCCGACGAGTTCACCGCGCGCCTGCCCGTACACGGTGGCGAACCCGCTGCCCGGCTGGTCCGCGCCCCAGGGGGCGCCGAGCGCGGCGAGGCCCTGCTCCAGGGCGGCGACGGCCTTCGTCAGTTCGCCGCCGAGCTTCTCGAACTCCCGGCCCTCGCCGTGCAGTTCCCACGGCTTGAGGACGAACTCCCCGCCCGCGCCGCCGGACGCCCCGGTGCTGCCGCCTGCCATCCCCGTACCTCCCCGTAGCGGTCCCGTCGCGGACCCCGCCGCGGACCGGCCGCCATCCTAGGCGCGCCCCCGGGCCCGCCCGCAGCGCCCGACGGACCTCTTCACCCCGCCTTCACCCCGGCCGACCCCGCCACTACCGACCCCGCCCCGTGCTCCGCCGGGCCCCGCCGGGCCCCGCCGCAAACCGGCCCCGACCCCACCCCCGACCCCGCCACCGGTCCCGCCACCGCGCTCCCGCCCCCGAAAGCTCTACCCTTGCCGGGTGGCACCAGCAGAAACGTCCAAGAAGAAGTCCAAGGCGAAGCCCAAGGCCTCCCCCGCCCCCGTCGACCTCGCGATGCCGAGCCTGCGCCGCGAGATCCCGCGCGACGAGGTCCCGCTGGACTTCGCCCGCGCCTGGGTCGAGTTCGCCGACCCCGCCGACGAGGAGCAGGTCTTCCGCTGCGACCTCACCTGGCTGACCTCCCGCTGGTCCTGCGTCTTCGGCCAGGGCTGCCACGGCATCCGCGAGGGCCGCGGCGAGTCGGACGGCTGCTGCACGCTGGGCGCGCACTACTCGGACGAGGACGACGAGAAGCGCGTCCTGGGGCACGCGACCCGGCTGACCCCCGAGCTGTGGGAGAACTTCGCCGAGGGCACCGACGCCAAGGGCCGGATCGTCTCCGACGGCGGCATCACCATGCTGGACGAGGACGGCGACCGCCAGACCCGCCGGGTCGGCGGCGCGTGCATCTTCGTGAACAGCCCGGACTTCGCGGGCGGCGCCGGCTGCGCCCTGCACGCGCTCGCCCTCAAGGAGGGCCGCGAGCCGCTGGAGACCAAGCCGGACGTCTGCTGGCAGCTGCCGATCCGCCGCACCTACGACTGGATCGACCGCCCCGACGACACCCGCTACCTCCAGGTCACGATCGGCGAGTACGACCGCCGCGGCTGGGGCCCGGGCGGCCACGACCTGCACTGGTGGTGCACCGGCGCCCCGGCGGCCCACCAGGGCGCGGACGCGGTGTACGTCAGCTACCGCCCGGAGCTCACCGAGCTGATGGGCCGGAAGGGGTACGAGGTGCTGGCCCGGCTGTGCGAGGAGCGGATCGCCACCAAGGGCGACCGCAAGGTGGCCCCGCACCCGGCGGACCCGGTCAGGAAGTCCAAGAAGGACTGACCCCCGCCCCGGTGCCCGCCCTACGCGGCGGCACCGGCCCCCGGCACCGGCCTACTTGTCGATGTCCCCGACCACGAAGAACATCGACCCCAGGATCGCCACCATGTCCGCGACCAGCGTCCCCGGCAGCAGCTCGGTGAGCGCCTGGATGTTGTTGAAGGACGCCGAGCGCAGCTTGAGCCGCCACGGCGTCTTGTCGCCGCGCGAGACCAGGTAGTAGCCGTTGATCCCGAGCGGGTTCTCGGTCCACGCGTAGGTGCTGCCCTCGGGCGCCTTGAGCACCTTGGGCAGCCGCTGGTTGACCGGGCCGGGCGGCAGCGTGGCGAGCTTGTCGAGGCAGGCGTCGGCGAGGTCGAGCGCGTTGAGGGTCTGTTCCAGCAGGCACTCGAAGCGGGCCAGGCAGTCGCCCTCCTCGCGGGTGACCACGGTGAGCACCTGCCGCAGTTCCTCGGAGCCGTACGCCAGGTACGGCTCGTCGCGGCGCAGGTCGAGGTCGAGGCCGCTGGCCCGGGCGATGGGGCCGCTGACGCCGTACGCCTCGGCCTGCGCCCGGGTGAGGACGCCGACCCCGGCGGTGCGGGCGCGGAAGATCTCGTTGCCGAGGACGAGGTCCTCGAAGACGGGCAGCTGCGAGCGCACGGTGGCGACGGCGGTGCGGACCCGGCCGAGCCAGCCGGCCGGCAGGTCCTCCTTGAGGCCGCCGACCCGGTTGAACATGTAGTGCATCCGGCCGCCGGAGGCCTCCTCCAGCACGTGCTGGAGGTCCTCACGGCCGTTGAAGGCGTGGAAGACCGGGGTGATCCCGCCCAGCTCCAGGGGGTACGAGCCGAGGAACATCAGGTGGTTGAGCACCCGGTTGAGTTCGGCGAGCAGGGTGCGGACCCAGACCGCCCGTTCCGGGACCTCCATGCCGAGCATCCGCTCGACGGCCATGACGACGCCGAGTTCGTTGGAGAAGGCGGAGAGCCAGTCGTGCCGGTTGGCCAGCATGATGATCTGCCGGTAGTCACGGGCCTCGAACAGCTTCTCCGCGCCCCGGTGCATGTAGCCGATCACCGGCTCGGCGCTGACGATCCGCTCGCCGTCCAGCACCAGCTTCAGGCGCAGCACGCCGTGGGTGGCCGGGTGCTGCGGGCCGATGTTGAGCACCATGTCGGTGGTGCCCGCCGCGCCGGTGAAGTTCTCGGCTCCCGCCCCGATGCCGACCGTGGTCTCCCTCATGCCCCCAGAGTCTGCCATCCCGGCAGGCCCGCCAAGCTCACTGGTTCCGTCATGCGGACGGCCTGCACCAGCCACCCGAAGGCGCCCAGCCCGCCCGGGTCGGTCAGCTCGGCCCCCTCCCCCGCCCCGCTGAGCGCCCGCAGGTAGCCGACGGGGTCGCTGGTGGCCAGCGCGAGCGCCGGGCGCCCGCCGCTCACGCCGAGCGCCCGCAGCGCCTCCCGCTGCGTTGTCCACAGGCTGTGGAGACCGGGCACGGCGACGGAGTCCAGCGCGACGTGCGCGGTGACGTCGCAGGAGCCGTCCGGCACCGGCGCCACCTCCCGGCCGTCCCGGAAACCGGCGTACGTGCCGAACGGCGGCCGCCGCCCGGCGGTGTGCCCGTAGTCGACGGCGACGGCCAGGCCGCGCTCCAGCCCGGCCACCGCCCGCGCCCAGGCGGCGTCCCGGGGGCCGCCGAACTCCACGGCGTCGCCGGGCTCCGCGACCGGCCACCAGCGGCCGGCCCAGGCCGCGTCGGCTGCCGAGACCGGCTCGCCGAGGCGGGTCCCGCCGGTCGCGGTGTCCACCTCGACGTAGCGCAGCACCCCGTCCTCGTCGACCTCCCCGGCGTCCAGCGGGACGTTGTCCAGCCACTCGTTGGCGAACAGCAGCCCGGTCACCCCGCGCGGCGGCCGGTCCGTCCACAGGGCTGTGGACGGCAGGCCGGCCGGGCGGTCGGCGACCTCCACGCCGTACGGGCGCAGCCGCGCCAGCACCTCCGCGGGCAGTTCGGCCAGGACGCCGGTGAGCAGTTCGCCCCGCCCGGCCCCCATGTCGACCAGGGCCAGCTCCTCCGGACGACCGAGGGCCTCGTCAACCTCCAGCAGCAGCCGGGCCACCGCACGGGCGAACCTCGGCGAGGCGTGCACGGAGGTGCGGAAGTGGCCGGCGGGGCCCTCCGGCCTGCGGTAGAAGCCCTGCCCGGGGTCGTACAGGGCCCGTTCCATGGCGGGCGCCCACCGCATCCAAGTCATGGGGCTGGACGCTACCCGGCGCCCGGTCGACCCTCCCCATCGGATCGGGTGCTTCTCCGACCTACGGAGTAGGGCGGATCGCCCTACCGGCGGACCTGGGCACACGGAGCGACTGCCTACGCTGGACACGTGCATCGACTCAACGCCTGGCTCCGCCGTCACCCCATGGTGGTCGACGCCGCCTGGGCGGCGATGGTGCTCTTCGCCGGCCTGGTGCCGAACGACGCCTCGATCGACGAGGGCTGGCGCTTCGACCTCTCGCTCGCGATCGCGGTGGTGCTGCCGCTGCTGATGGTCGTCCGGCGGCGCTACCCGGACCTCACGGTGTCCGCCGCCGCCGCCATCGGCGTCGGCCAGGTACTCGTGGACATCTCGCCGGCCGGCTCCTCGATCGCCTATCTGGTCTTCGCCTACACCGGCGCCGCCTTCGGCCAGAAGTGGATCTCCCGGCTGGCCCTGATGGCCGGCCTGGCCTCCGGGCCGCTGGTGTTCTGGCAGATGATGCCGGTGAAGACGGTCTTCGACCGGGCCGGCGACGCCCACACCCGCCCGTACACCTTCGGCGAGGCGGCGCTGATCACGCTGCTGATGAGCACGCCGTTCATCCTCTGCTGGGCCTGGGGCCGGCTGACCAGGGTGCGCCGCGCCTACCTGACCGAGCTGGAGGACCGCGCCGCCCGGCTGGAGCGCGAGCGGGACGCCCAGTCCAAGGTGGCGGTCGCCGCCGAGCGGGCCCGGATCGCCCGCGAGCTGCACGACGTGGTCGCGCACAACGTCTCGGTGATGATCGTCCAGGCCGACGGCGCCGCGTACGTGCTGGACAACTCCCCGCAGCAGGCCAAGGAGGCGCTCGGCACGATCGCCTCCACCGGCCGCCAGGCGCTGGTCGAGATGCGCCGCCTGCTGGGCGTGCTGCGCACCGCCGACACCAAGGCCGAGGAGTACGTGCCGCAGCCGGGCGTCGAGGAGCTGCCGGAGCTGCTGGAGCAGGTCCGCACCGCCGGGCTCGACGTGGACTACGCCACCTCCGGGCACCCGCGCGAGCTGCCGCGCGGCGTCGAGCTGACCGTCTACCGGATCGTCCAGGAGGCGCTCACCAACGTCCGCAAGCACGGCGGCCCCGACGCGCACGCCCGGGTCGCGGTCGACTTCGGTGAGCGCGAGCTGGCCGTCCTGGTGGAGGACGACGGGCGCGGCAGCACCGACGAGCACCTGGCCGCCGGCGGCGCGGACGGCCTCGGCCACGGCCTGATCGGCATGCGCGAGCGGGTCGGCATGGTCAGCGGCAGCCTCGACGTGGGCCCCCGCCCCGGCGGCGGCTTCCGGATCCGCGCCGTCCTGCCGCTCAAGGCGGCCCACTAGCCCCGTCCGCCGTCCACCCCCCTCCAAGGAGTCCCACCTTGACCATCCGCGTGATGCTCGTCGACGACCAGGAACTGCTGCGCACCGGGTTCCGGATGATCCTCCAGTCGCAGGGCGACATCGAGATCACCGCAGAGGCGGGCGACGGCGCGCAGGCCCTGGAGCAGCTGCGGCGCACCGAGGTGGACGTGATCCTGATGGACGTCCGGATGCCGCGGCTGGACGGCGTGCAGGCGACCCGCCGGATCTGCCTCGCCGAGGACGGCAGCCCGCTGCCGAACGCCCCCCACGTGCTCATCCTCACCACCTTCGACCTGGACGAGTACGCCTTCGCCGCGCTCAAGGCCGGCGCCAGCGGCTTCCTGCTCAAGGACGTCCCGCCGACCGAGCTGGTGGCCGCGATCCGCGCGGTGCACGGCGGGGACGCGGTGGTCGCCCCGACCACCACCCGCCGGATGATCGACCGCTTCGCCGAGGTGCTGCCCACCCCGCAGAGCGCGCCCGGCTCGGACGTCCTCGGCCCGCTGACCGAGCGCGAGCGGGAGGTGTTCCTGCTGGTCGCCCAGGGCCTGTCGAACGGCGAGATCGCGGCCCGGCTGGTGCTCTCCGAGGCCACCGTGAAGACCCACGTCGGCCGGATCCTGGCCAAGCTGGGGCTGCGCGACCGGGTCCAGGCCGTGGTGCTGGCGTACGAGGCCGGGCTGATCCGGGCCGGGGCCGGCGACTGAGCCGCTTCGGCGTCCGGGCGCCCCCGTAGACTGGGGCGGTACGTCCGGTACCCGTGGAGCGGACTGGAACGGTCATTCAGGACAAGGCAGGACAAGGGTGGACGTGAATCCGTCCGACTTCGCCGACCAGGCTTTCGGCGACCCAGGCGACCCCGGCAACCGCCCCGCCCGGCTGGCCGTCGGCGTGGTCGGCACCGGCCGGGTCGGCCCCGCGCTGGGCGCGGCGCTCCAGCTCGCCGGGCACACCGTGGTCGCCGCCTCCGGGGTCTCCGCCGTCTCCCGCCGCCGCGCCGAGGCGCTGCTGCCGGGCGTGCGGATCGTCACCCCGCCGCAGGTGCTGGCCGCCGCCGACCTGGTGCTGCTGACCGTCCCGGACGACGCGCTGGCCGACCTGGTGGCCGGGCTGGCCGCCACCGGCGCGGTCCGCCCCGGCCAGCTGGTCGTGCACACCTCCGGCGCCCACGGCGTCGCCGTCCTGGAGCCCGCCACCCGGGCCGGGGCGCTGCCGCTGGCCCTGCACCCGGCGATGACCTTCACCGGCACCTCGGTGGACCTGGCCCGGCTGGCCGGCTGCCCGTTCGGCGTGACCGCCCCCGAGGAGCTGCGGCCGGTCGCCGAGGCGCTGGTGGTGGAGATGGGCGGCGAGCCGGAGTGGGTGCCCGAGGAGGTCCGCCCGCTCTACCACACCGCCCTCGCGCACGGCTCGAACCACCTGGTCACCCTGGTCGCGCAGGCGATGGAGCTGCTGCGCTCGGCCGGCGTCGCCGAGCCCGGCCGGCTGCTCGGCCCGCTGCTGGGCGCCGCCCTGGACAACAGCCTGCGCTCCGGTGACGCGGCCCTCACCGGCCCGGTCGCCCGGGGCGACGCGGGCACCGTGCGGCGCCACCTGGCGCAGCTCAGTACGGTGTCCCCGGACATCCCGGCGGCCTACCGGGCGATGGCCCGCGCCACCGCGCAGCGGGCGCTCGCCAACGGAACCATCGACGAAACGTCGGCGGCGGCACTGCTGGACGTACTGAACGAGGAGAGCACTGATGGCACGCGGTAAGCAGCCGAACAAGCCCCAGCGGACGCCGAAGGTCCACCGGGCCGTCGTCACCCGCACCGTGGACGACTTCGAGGCCGCGTTCTGGCCGGACGAGCAGCCGGTCGACAACGCCGTCGTGATGACCATGGGCGCGCTGCACGAGGGCCACGCCGCGCTGATCCGGGCCGCCCGCAAGCAGGTCGGCCGCGAGGGCCGGGTCGCGGTGACGGTCTTCGTCAACCCGCTCCAGTTCGGCCCGGGCGAGGACCTGGAGCGCTACCCGCGCACCCTCGACGACGACGTGCGGCTGGCCGAGGAGCACGGCGCCGACGTGGTCTTCGCGCCGTCCGCCGAGGAGGTCTACCCGAACGGCGAGCCGCAGGTGCGGATGGCGGCCGGCCCGATGGGCGAGCGCTTCGAGGGCGCGACCCGGCCCGGCCACTTCGACGGCGTGCTGACCGTGGTCGCCAAGCTGCTGCACATCACCGACCCGGACTTCGCCTTCTTCGGCGAGAAGGACGCCCAGCAGCTGGCGATCATCCAGCGGATGGTCGCCGACCTGGACTTCGACGTCGAGATCGTCGGCGTGCCGACCGTCCGCGAGGAGGACGGCCTGGCGCTGTCCTCGCGCAACCGCTACCTCTCGGCGGAGGACCGCGAGCACGCGCTCGCCCTGTCCAAGGCCCTGTTCGCCGGCCGGGACGCCGCCGCGCAGGGCCCGAAGGCCGTCCGCGAGGCCGCCTCGGCCGCCCTGGACGGCGCCGAGGGCGTCACCCTGGACTACCTCGCCCTGATCGACCCGCACGACTTCTCCGAGGCGGCGGACGACTTCCAGGGCGAGGCGGTGCTGGCCGTCGCCGCGAAGGTGGGCCCGACCCGCCTGATCGACAACGTCCGCATCATCGTTCGGTAGTACCGCAGTAAGAACCCCCTTCAGGCATGCACTCACAGGAGGCGTGACCCGCAATGCTCCGCACCATGCTCAAGTCCAAGATCCACCGGGCCACCGTGACCCAGGCCGACCTGCACTACGTGGGATCCGTCACGGTGGACGAGGACCTGCTCGACGCCGCCGACCTGCTCCCCGGCGAGCTGGTCCACATCGTCGACATCGACAACGGCGCCCGGCTGGAGACGTACACCATCGCCGGCCCGCGCGGCTCCGGCGTGATCGGCATCAACGGCGCCGCCGCCCGCCTCGTCCACCCGGGCGACCTCGTCATACTCATCGCCTACGGGCAGATGGACACGGCCGAGGCCAAGGGCTACGAGCCGAAGATCGTCTTCGTGGACAAGCAGAACCGGATCACCGGCCTGGGCGGGGACCCGGCGGAGGCCCCGGAGGGCAGCGGACTGCTCCGGGGTGACAGGGCGTACGGTGACGGCAACGGCGCGGCCGACGCCGTCTCGCGCTGAAGGAGCCAGCCACCCATGTCCACGCACCGCCTCACCGCACCGGCCCCCGGCTGGACCGCCGCCACCGACGTGGTCGTGGTCGGCTCCGGGGTCGCCGGCCTCACCGTCGCGCTCAACGTCCGCAAGGCCGGCCTGCGGGCCATGGTGGTCACCAAGGCCGTGCTGGACGAAGGCTCCACCCGCTGGGCCCAGGGCGGCGTCGCCGCCGCCCTGGGCGAGGGGGACACCCCCGAACAGCACCTCGACGACACCCTGGTGGCCGGCGCCGGCGTCTGTGACGAGGAGGCCGTCCGCACCCTGGTCACCGAGGGCCCGGACGCCGTCCGCCGGCTGATCGCCACCGGCGCCCTGTTCGACCGGGGCGAGGACGGCGAGGTCCTGCTGACCCGCGAGGGCGGCCACCACCGCCGCCGGATCGTCCACGCGGGCGGGGACGCGACCGGCGCCGAGATATCGCGCGCCCTGGTCGCCGCCGTCCGCACCGACCCGGGCATCGAGCTGATCGAGCACGCGCTCGTGCTCGACCTGCTGACCGACGCGGCGGGCCACGCCGCCGGGCTCACCCTGCACGTGATGGGCGAGGGCCAGCGCGACGGCGTCGGCGCCGTCCGGGCCCGCGCGGTGGTGCTCGCCACCGGCGGCATGGGCCAGGTCTTCTCCGCCACCACCAACCCGGCGGTCTCCACCGGCGACGGCGTGGCCCTGGCCCTGCGGGCCGGCGCCGCCGTCACCGACCTGGAGTTCGTCCAGTTCCACCCCACCGTGCTCTGGCTCGGTCCGGAGGCCGAGGGCCAGCAGCCGCTGGTCTCCGAGGCGGTCCGCGGCGAGGGCGCCCACCTGGTGGACGCGGACGGCGTCCGCTTCATGGTCGGACAGCACGAGCTGGCCGAACTCGCCCCGCGCGACATCGTCGCCAAGGCGATCACCCGGCGCATGCAGGAGCAGGGCGCCGAGCACATGTTCCTGGACGGGCGGCACTTCGGCGCCGAGATGTGGGAGCACCGCTTCCCGACCATCCTCGCCTTCTGCCGCGCCAACGGCATCGACCCGGTCACCGAGCCGATCCCGATCGCCCCGGCCGCGCACTTCGCCTCCGGCGGCGTCCGCACCGACCGGCACGGCCGCACCAGCGTCCCCGGCCTGTACGCCTGCGGCGAGGTCGCCTGCACCGGGGTGCACGGCGCCAACCGGCTGGCGTCCAACTCGCTGCTGGAGGGCCTGGTCTTCGCCGAGCGGATCGCCGCCGACCTGGCGGGGCTGGACGCGGCCGGCGACCTGCCCGAGCGCGCGGTGGACGTCGCCGCCGCCCGCGCCGCGCAGCCCGTCCCGCTGCCCCCGTCGGAGGCGCGCGCCGAGATCCAGCGGCTGATGTCGCGCGGCGCGGGCATCCTGCGCTCCGCCGCGTCGATGGCCGACACCGCGGCCGGACTGGCCCTGCTCGCCGAGCAGGCCCGCTCCCACGTGGCCGAGGAGAAGCCGGCCGACCCCCGGGTGGAGACCTGGGAGGCCGCCAACCTGCTGCTGGTCGCGACCGCCCTGGTCACGGCCGCCGCGCAGCGCGAGGAGACCCGCGGCTGCCACTGGCGCGAGGACTTCCCCGAGCGCGACGACGCCCACTGGCGGCGCCACCTGATCACCACCCTCGCCGCCACCGGCGGTCCCGTCAGCACCCCTGAGGAGCAGTAGAACCATGACCCACTCCCACGAGGAACTCCCCCTGGCCGACCAGGGCGGCTGCGGCGACGGCTGCGCCTGCGGGGACGGCGAGGGCTACGAGACCGGTCTGGACCCGCAGCTGGCCGAGCTGCTGGAGCAGGCCGGGCTGGACCCGGTCGAGGTCGAGGACATCGCCACCCTGGCGCTCGCCGAGGACCTGGCCGGCGGCGAGGACGTCACCTCGGTGGCGACCGTGCCCGCCGAGGCCGTCGCGACCGCCGACTTCACCGCCCGCCAGGCCGGCGTGGTGGCCGGCCTGCGGGTCGCCGAGGCCGTCGTCTCGCTGGTCTGCGAGGAGGAGTTCGAGGTCGAGCGGCACGTCGAGGACGGCGACCGGGTCGAGGCCGGCCAGGTGCTGCTCTCGGTCCGCTCCCGCACCCGCGACCTGCTGACCGCCGAGCGCAGCGCGCTCAACCTGCTCTGCCACCTGTCCGGCATCGCCACCGCCACCCGCGCCTGGGCGGACGCCCTGGAGGGCACCGGCGCCGTCGTCCGGGACACCCGCAAGACCACCCCGGGCCTGCGCGCGCTGGAGAAGTTCGCGGTGCGCTGCGGCGGCGGCGCCAACCACCGGATGGCGCTCTCGGACGCCGCGCTGGTGAAGGACAACCACGTGGTCGCGGCCGGCGGCGTGGCCGAGGCCTTCCGGGCCGTCCGGGCCGCGTACCCGGAGCTGCCGGTCGAGGTCGAGGTGGACACCCTGGAGCAGATCACGCCGGTGCTGGAGGCCGGGGCGGACCTGATCCTGCTGGACAACTTCACCGTCGGTCAGCTGAAGGAGGCCGTCGCGCTGGTGGCCGGCCGGGCGAAGCTGGAGGCCTCCGGCGGTCTGACCCTGGCCAGCGCGCGCGAGGTCGCCCAGACTGGTGTCGACTACCTGGCCGTGGGCGCGCTCACCCACTCCTCGCCGATCCTGGACATCGGCCTGGACCTGCGCGCCTGACCGTCAGGTCGGCCGCAGTCCCGTCCCGACTCGCAGAAAGCGTCCCCGTGCTCCTCACCATCGACGTCGGCAACACCCAGACCACGCTCGGCCTGTTCGACGGCGAGGACGTGGTGGAACACTGGCGGATCTCCACCGATCCGCGCCGCACGGCCGATGAACTGGCGGTGCTGCTGCAAGGGCTGATGGGCAGCCACACCGCGGTGAAGGAGGCCGCGGTGGAGGGCCTGGCGATCTGCTCGTCCGTCCCCGCTGTGCTCCACGAGCTCCGCGAGGTGACCCGCCGCTACTACGGCGACGTCCCCGCGGTGATCGTGGAGCCCGGCGTGAAGACCGGGGTGCACGTCCTGATGGACAACCCCAAGGAGGTCGGCGCCGACCGGATCGTCAACGCGCTGGCCGCCAACCACCTGTACGGCGGCCCGTGCATCGTGGTCGACTTCGGCACCGCGACCACCTTCGACGCCGTCAACGCGCGCGGCGACTACGTCGGCGGCGCGATCGCCCCCGGCATCGAGATCTCGGTCGAGGCGCTCGGCGTCCGCGGCGCCCAGCTGCGCAAGATCGAACTGGCCCGCCCGCGCAACGTGATCGGCAAGAACACCGTCGAGGGCATGCAGTCCGGCATCCTCTACGGCTTCGCCGGCCAGGTCGACGGCCTGGTCGAGCGGATGGCCCGGGAGCTCGCCAAGGACCCGGACGACGTCCAGGTGATCGCCACCGGCGGCCTGGCCCCGCTCGTTCTCGGCGAGGCCGGCACCATCGACGTGCACGAGCCCTGGCTGACCCTGATCGGCCTGCGCCTGGTGTACGAGCGCAACCGCCCCGCGAGCTGAGCGGCGCTCAGCTGCCGGGCTTCGGGAAGGCCGGCAGGGTGACCGGACCGGTGACCACCGAGTCCGGCACGTAGGTCGAGGCGGCGCCGGGGGCGGGGGTGACGACCACCCCCATCACCGGGCCCTTCGGCAACGCCGCCACGACCTTCTTCCAGCGCGGGTCCTTCACCACCGCGGTGAGCTGGTCCGGCATCAGCGGTGGGTCGGTCCGGGTGATCGGCGTGCCCTGATCCAGCGGCTTGCGGTTCCACTCCTGGAGCATCATCTGGTAGTGCTCCCCGGCCAGCTTGGCGGCCCACGTCTTCGCCCCTTCCGGCTCACCGGTGCGCGTCCCGGCCTGGTAGACGCTCAGCCGGGTGCCGTCCGGAAGGGTGGACGCGGAGCAGGCGTCCGCGGTCGGCTGCCCGGCCGGCAGCTCGGCGGGCACCCCGGCCGGGCAGTCCATGTCGAAGGCCTTGCCTCCCATGCCGGTGATCCAGAACAGGTACTGCGCCGGGCCGTGGCCGTCGTCCAGCACCAGCCGCAGCTGCGGGGTGTCGCTCTCGGTGCCCCGGGCCTCGCCGACCTGCACCGTCCCCGGGGGCAGGAGTTCGGTGAGCATCCGCTGGAACTCCGCGCCGGAGACGGGACTTGCGGACGGGGCCGCCGCCGGACCGGCCGCCGCCGTACTCCGCCCGGGCGGCAGGCCGCCGAGCGCGACCCCGCCCACCGCGATCAGGGCCAGCCCGGCGGCGCCCGCCGCAGTGCCGATCCGCCGCCTGCGGCGCAGCCGGCGGCCGTGCGACCAGCCGGTGTCGACCAGCGGGCCGGGTTCGGTGTCGTAGGCCTCGCCGGCCCGGCCGAGGGCCTCGGCGAAGGCCCGCTCGAACCGCTCCTCGGGCCCGTCGTGCTCTGCGGACATGCTGAACCAACCTCTCTACCAAGTGGGTTGACGTGACGTGACGCGCCGGCTCAGCGCTCGGCGAGGTCGTCGAGGCTGCTGCCGAGCACCGTGCGGATCCGGCCGAGCGCGCGGAAGGCCTGGGTCCGCACCGCGCCCGGGGTGCTGTGCAGGACCGCGGCGGTCTCCTCCACGCTGCGGTCCTCCCAGTAGCGCAGGACCAGCACCGCCCGGTCGCGCGGGGCGAGCCGGCCGAGCGCGTCCACCAGGGCCAGCCGCAGTTCCGGGTCGCCCTGCGGGGCCGCGCCGTCCGGCACCGCCTCGACCGGCCGCTCGCCGCTGGAGCGGCGGACGCGGTGCGAGAGGAAGGCCCGCACCAGCACGGTGTGCGCGTACCCGGCCGGGTTGTCGATCCGGCGCTTGGCCCCGAACCAGGAGGTGCGGTGCCACTGGGCGTAGATCCGCCCGAGGGCCTCCTGCACCAGGTCCTCGGCGAGGTGGGTGTCCCCGCCGGTGAGCAGGCAGGCCGACCGGTAGAGCGGTCTGGCGCGGGCGGCCGCGAAGGCCTGGAAGTCCTCGTCCCGCCGCCCGCCCCGGGCCGCCTTCCCCTGACCGTCCGGTCGCATCCTGCCCGGCCCCCTCGCTCGTTCTCCCCTGACACCTGGATGACCAGGTGCGCCCCGGGTGGCGTTACAGGTGGCGGCGAAAGGCTTCTTCGCCGGGCCGACCGTGGGTGGTTCGGCGCGACGTTACCGACAAATCGGATATTCGTCACGTAGTGTCAGCCCATGCCTACGCCACACGGATCGCGCGGCGGCATGGCCTTCAGCGCCGACGAAGTCCGCGTGCTGCGCCGCGCCCTCGCCCAAGCCCTCCACCCCGCCGTGCCCGTCCACCTCCAGGGGCCCGTCCGGCCCGCCCTCGCCGGGCCGGGCGCCGAACTCTGGGCGGAGGACGTCCAGGACGCCCTGCGCCTCACCGAGGCGATCGACGAGGCCGTCCAGGAGGGCGGCCGGCTGCGCGCCTTCCTGCTCGCCGACCTCGGACGCTACCGCTCCGCCCTGCCCGGCAGCGCCCCCGGCTACCTGGAACGGCTGGAGGAGGCGGTGTCCGACGGGTACCTGCCCGGGCCGGAGGACCTCACCGCACTGCGCGGACTGAGCCGCCAGCCCTGCGGCCAGGGCGAGCGGGCCCGCCGCTCCCGGCTGGCCGGGCGCTGCCACGCGCTGGCCGAGGCCGCCGTCCGCGAGCGGCTCGCCCTCCACAGCGGACCGCCCCGCCACCTGGTGGCCGTACCGAGTCCCGCCGCACCGCCGCACAGTCACCCCACCCCTGTAGGAGGACGGACCCCCATGAGCAGCACCGACTCCCGCCCGGAGCAGCCCGCCGCCGCGAAGACCCCGCCCCGTCCGCACCGGATGCCCACCCCCGCCGAGCTGTTCGGCCGCCGCCCCAAGCCCCCCGCCCACCCCGCCCCGCCCGCCGACGACGCCCCCGAGGACGTCGAACTCGCCACCGGCACCGGCTGAGCCGTCCGCGTCCGATCCGGGGGAGGCCGCCGTCGCGGCCTCCCCCGCGGCAATCCCGGCGCGGAGCACCGTGTGTGGCTGGCTACCCTTGTGGGGTGAGCGATCAGAGCCTTGTTCCCGCGACCGACGACCTTCCCGAGCAGATGCGCGTCCGGCGCGAGAAGCTCGACCGGCTCCGGGCGGCCGGTGTCGACCCGTACCCGGTCGGTTTCCCCCGCACCACCACCATCGCGGACCTGCGTGCCAAGCACCCCGACCTGGAGCCGGACACCGCGACCGGCGAGCGGGCCGGCGTCACCGGCCGCGTGATCCTCTCCCGCACCGGCGGCAAGCTCTGCTTCGCCACCCTGCGCGACGGCACCGGCGACCTCCAGGTGATGTTCTCCCTCGACAAGCTGGGCCCGGAGCGGCTGGCGGCCTGGAAGGCCGACATCGACCTCGGCGACCAGGTCGGCGTCGAGGGCGAGGTGATCACCTCCAAGCGCGGCGAGCTGTCCGTGATGGTGGACCGCTGGGAGCTCACCGCCAAGTGCCTGCGCCCGCTGCCGGACAAGCACAAGGGCCTGACCGACCCGGAGGCCCGGGTCCGCCAGCGCTACGTGGACCTCATCGTCAACCCCGAGGCCCGCGAGATCCTGCACCTGCGCAGCAAGGTCGTCCGCTCGATCCGCCGCACCTACGAGGACCGCGGCTACATCGAGGTCGAGACCCCGATGCTCCAGCCGGTGCACGGCGGCGCCAACGCGCGTCCGTTCAAGACGCACATCAACGCGTACGACATCGACCTCTACATGCGCATCGCCCCCGAGCTGTACCTCAAGCGGCTGGTGGTCGGCGGCGCCGAGAAGGTCTTCGAGATCAACCGCAACTTCCGCAACGAGGGCGCGGACTCCACCCACAACCCGGAGTTCACCTCGCTGGAGTCGTACGAGGCGTACGGCGACTACGACACCCAGGCCGAGCTGATCCGCGAGACGATCGTCAACGCGGCCCGGGACGCGCTGGGCACCACGGTGATCAGGGGCGTGGACGCGCACGGCGTCGAGCACGAGATCGACCTGGCCGAGCCGTGGGAGGAGATCGGCGTCTACCCGGGCATCTCGGCCCGCCTGGGCGTCGAGGTCACCCCGGAGACCGGCGTCGAGGAGCTGCGCAAGCTGGCCGCCGAGCACGGCATCCCGTTCGAGAAGGACTGGGGCCACGGTCAGATCGTGCTGGAGATGGTCGAGCGCCTGCTGGAGGAGAACGCCGTCCGGCCGACCTTCATCAAGGACTACCCGACCGAGGTCTCCCCGCTGACCCGCCAGCACCGCTCGCGGCCCGGCGTGGCCGAGAAGTGGGACCTGGTGATCTTCGGGACCGAGATCGGCACCGCCTACTCCGAGCTGGTCGACCCGGTCGAGCAGCGCGCCCGCCTCACCGCCCAGTCGCTGCTGGCGGCCGGCGGCGACGTCGAGGCGATGCAGGTGGACGAGGACTTCCTGCGCGCCCTGGAGTACGCGATGCCCCCGACCGGTGGCCTCGGCCTCGGCGTGGACCGCCTGATCATGCTGCTGACCGGCAAGAACATCCGGGAGACGGTGCTCTTCCCGCTGGTGAAGCCGGAGCCGAAGGCTTCCGCCGCGACGGCGGAGAAGACCGAGGAGGAGTGACCTGATGGACTACGTCAGCGCGATCGTGCCGCCGCTGGTCATGGCGATCGGCTTCGGATTCCTGGTGCGGGCCATCGTCCGCAGCCAGGGCGGGGCCCAGCGGGCCAAGGAAGACCTCGACTGACCCCGTCAGCCGCCCCGAACGACCGGCGCGCCGCCATTCCCGATTCCCGGGGGTGGCGGCGCGCCGGTTTGGCGCACTTCACAAGATTTGCCCCATTCACTCCCTATCCTGGCCGCACTATGGTCCGGCAACTCGGCGAACTTGAGAACGCCATCATGACCCGGGTGTGGCAGTGGAACCGACCGGTCACGGTTCGCGAGGTTCTCCTGGATCTGCGGTCGGAACGCGAAATCGCGTACACCACGGTGATGACCGTCCTGGACAAGCTCCACAGAAAGGGCTGGCTGCGCCGCGAGCGGGTCGGCCGGGCCTATCGTTATGAACCGGTCTCCTCACGTGAGGCGTACACGGCGGCCCTGATGAACGACGCCTGGGCCACCGGTGACAATCCGGCGGCGGCCCTGGTGCACTTCTTCGGCCTGATGTCGCCCGAGCAACGCGAAGCGCTCCGGGACGCCTTGCGGGTGGCCGCTCTGTTCCCGCCCGATCCGGCCGGCGCGGATTCCGCGGACGGCGGACCGGATACCGGTGGGACGGAACCGGGAGCGGCGCGATAACGTCCCGACCATGGAGGTCACCATCCGCCGGGCGCGGACCACGGACGTGCGGGCAGTGCGCAGGCTCATCGACACCTACTCACGCGACGGCATTCTGCTGGACAAGCCCACAGTCACACTGTTCGAATCCGTCCAGGAGTTCTGGGTCGCGGAACGGGACGACAACGGCGTGGTGGTGGCCTGCGGCGCACTGCACGTGATGTGGGAGGACCTCGCCGAGGTCCGCACGCTCGCGGTGGATCCGGTCGCCCGGGGCACCGGGATCGGGCACCTGCTGCTGGAGAAGCTGGTGCAGACCGCGCGCTGGCTGGGCGTCCGTCGGATTTTCTGCTTGACGTTCGAGGTCGCGTTCTTCGCGAAACACGGTTTCGTCGAGATCGGCGAGGTCCAGGAAACCGATGATGGTACGACAGACCCGGCGGCGATCGCTACGGATGTCTATGAAGAACTCCTCCGCTCGTACGATGAAGGCGTCGCCGAGTTCCTCGACCTGGAGCGGGTGAAGCCCAACACACTGGGCAACTCGCGCATGCTGCTGCACCTCTGAGCCGCTCCAACCGGGTCAAGGGTTTGTGTTTTCCGGAGAAAGGCGCTTTCCTTTCCTTAGGCAATGGGTCGTTTAGCGGAAAGGGAAGCCCGTGGCACAGAGGGTGCAGGTCATTCTTGAAGACGATCTCGACGGCGGTTCGGCGGACGAGACGGTGACGTTCGCCCTCGACGGCGTTGCCTACGAGATCGACCTGAAGAGCGCCAACGCGGACAAGCTCCGCGGCCTGCTGGCGCCGTACGTGGAGAAGGGCCGCAAGCAGAGCGGCCGGCTCGCCGGTGCCCGTCGTCCGGGCCGCGGCACCGCGGCGCGTCCGGCCGGCGGCGGCGCCCCGGACACCGCCAAGATCCGCGCGTGGGCCAAGGAGCAGGGCCTGGAGGTCAACGACCGCGGCCGCGTTCCGAGCAACGTCCGCGAGGCCTACGAGAAGGCCAACGCGTCCTGATCCCGGCGCCGCGGGCCCGCCGGAGCGGGTGCGGGGCCCGGCGGCCGGGGACGGCCGCCACCATCACACGCACGGGGCGCGGAGGAGTCTCCTCCGCGCCCCGCGGCGCGTGCCCGGAGGAGCCCGCCGCGGCCGGCCCCGGGGGCCGTCCCGGGCAGCGGCCCGGGTAGCGGCTCGGGCACCGGCTCGGGCGGCGGAACAATCACGGGCCGTGCGACGCTGTAGGGGCGAAGCGGCAACGCGGACGGCACCGGGGCGACGTGCCCGGCACCCCGTCCGCCGTCGAACCGCCGTCACCGCGGCCCGACTTCTCGCCAGGCGAACACCGCCACCGCGGAAACTGCGCGAGAACCGCCCCGATACCGGGTATGAATGCAGGTGGACGGGTTCTTCGGCCCGTCCAGGGGCAGTATGTGCGACCGGCCGGAGGGGTTCCGGCGGCGGCGTCGGCGGCACGTGTTCGCCGATGGCGTAGCGGAATCCGGTGCATCCGGCCCACCTGTGGGAACACCGTTTCCCAACACCAGGTTGGGATTGGTGTCGGCTGGTCGCGCAGCATCTCGCTCCTCTACCGGGGAGTGAATCCGTGGGCCGCGCCGCTGAGCGGGACTAGCATGCGGAAGGACAGGGCGGGGACGGACCCCGAACTGCCCGACCGCTCTGAGGAGCGATAAACGATGTTCGAGAGGTTCACCGACCGCGCGCGGCGGGTTGTCGTCCTGGCTCAGGAAGAAGCCCGGATGCTCAACCACAACTACATCGGCACCGAGCACATCCTCCTGGGTCTGATCCACGAGGGCGAGGGCGTCGCCGCCAAGGCCCTGGAGAGCCTCGGGATTTCTCTTGAGGCCGTTCGCCAGCAGGTCGAGGAGATCATCGGCCAGGGTCAGCAGGCCCCGTCCGGTCACATTCCCTTCACCCCCCGGGCGAAGAAGGTCCTGGAGCTCTCGCTCCGCGAGGCCCTTCAGCTCGGCCACAACTACATCGGCACCGAGCACATCCTGCTCGGCCTGATCCGCGAGGGCGAGGGCGTCGCCGCCCAGGTCCTGGTGAAGCTGGGCGCCGACCTCAACCGGGTGCGCCAGCAGGTCATCCAGCTGCTCTCCGGCTACCAGACCGGCGGCGGCAAGGAGTCGGCCACGGCCGGCGGGCCCGCCGAGGGCACCCCGTCGACCTCGCTGGTCCTGGACCAGTTCGGCCGCAACCTCACCCAGGCCGCCCGCGAGGCCAAGCTCGACCCGGTCATCGGGCGCGAGAAGGAGATCGAGCGGGTCATGCAGGTGCTGTCCCGCCGCACCAAGAACAACCCGGTGCTGATCGGTGAGCCCGGCGTCGGCAAGACCGCCGTGGTCGAGGGCTTGGCCCAGGCGATCGTCAAGGGCGAGGTCCCGGAGACGCTCAAGGACAAGCAGCTCTACACGCTGGACCTGGGCGCCCTGGTGGCCGGCTCGCGCTACCGCGGTGACTTCGAGGAGCGCCTGAAGAAGGTGCTCAAGGAGATCCGCACCCGCGGCGACATCATCCTGTTCATCGACGAGCTGCACACCCTGGTCGGCGCGGGCGCCGCCGAGGGCGCCATCGACGCCGCCAGCATCCTCAAGCCGATGCTGGCCCGTGGCGAGCTGCAGACCATCGGTGCCACCACCCTGGACGAGTACCGCAAGCACCTGGAGAAGGACGCCGCGCTGGAGCGCCGCTTCCAGCCGATCCAGGTCGCCGAGCCCTCGCTGCCCCACACCATCGAGATCCTCAAGGGTCTGCGCGACCGCTACGAGGCCCACCACCGGGTCTCCATCACGGACTCCGCCCTGGTCGCCGCCGCCACCCTGGCCGACCGGTACATCTCGGACCGCTTCCTGCCGGACAAGGCGATCGACCTGATCGACGAGGCCGGCTCCCGAATGCGCATCCGCCGGATGACCGCGCCGCCGGACCTGCGCGAGTTCGACGAGAAGATCGCCGACGTGCGCCGCGAGAAGGAGAGCGCGATCGACGCGCAGGACTTCGAGAAGGCCGCGTCCCTGCGCGACGACGAGAAGCAGCTCCTGCAGGCCAAGGCCAAGCGCGAGAAGGAGTGGAAGGCCGGCGACATGGACGTCGTCGCGGAGGTCAACGAGGAGCTCATCGCCGAGGTCCTGGCCACCGCCACCGGCATCCCGGTCTTCAAGCTGACCGAGGAGGAGACGTCCCGCCTGCTGCGCATGGAGGACGAGCTGCACAAGCGCGTCATCGGCCAGAAGGACGCCATCAAGGCGCTCTCCCAGGCCATCCGGCGCACCCGTGCGGGCCTCAAGGACCCGAAGCGCCCCGGCGGTTCGTTCATCTTCGCCGGCCCGTCCGGTGTCGGTAAGACCGAGCTGTCCAAGACGCTGGCGGAGTTCCTGTTCGGCGACGAGGACGCGCTGATCGCGCTCGACATGTCCGAGTTCTCCGAGAAGCACACCGTCTCCCGGCTGTTCGGCTCCCCGCCCGGCTACGTGGGCTACGAGGAGGGCGGCCAGCTGACCGAGAAGGTCCGCCGCAAGCCGTTCTCGGTCGTCCTCTTCGACGAGGTCGAGAAGGCCCACCCGGACATCTTCAACTCGCTGCTGCAGATCCTGGAGGACGGTCGCCTGACCGACTCCCAGGGCCGCGTGGTCGACTTCAAGAACACCGTCATCATCATGACGACCAACCTCGGCACCCGGGACATCTCGAAGGGCTTCAACCTCGGCTTCGCGGCCGCGGGTGACACCCAGACCGGGTACGAGCGGATGAAGGCGAAGGTCGGCGAGGAGCTCAAGCAGCACTTCCGCCCCGAGTTCCTGAACCGTGTCGACGACATCGTGGTGTTCCACCAGCTGTCCGAGGAAGACATCATCCAGATCGTCGACCTCATGATCGACAAGGTGGACGAGCGGCTCAAGGACAAGGACATGGGCCTGGAGCTCAGCGTCGAGGCCAAGAAGCTGCTGGCCAAGCGCGGCTACGACCCGATCCTGGGTGCCCGTCCGCTGCGCCGCACCATCCAGCGCGAGATCGAGGACCACCTCTCCGAGAAGATCCTCTTCGGCGAGCTGCGGGCCGGCCACATCGTCGTCGTCGACGTCGAGGGCGAGGGCAAGGAAGCCAAGTTCACCTTCCGCGGCGAGGAGAAGTCGGCCGTCGCGGACACCCCGGCCGCGGTCGCCTCGTCCGGTCCGGACCTGACGAAGTAACCCAACTTTTAACAGACAACTTCACAGCCACCGAGCCCCCGGCGTTGACGCCGGGGGCTCGGTGCGTTCGCTCCCGCCGCCAGCCGAACCGGTGCGGGCCGGGTCGGCTGGCCCCCGCGCTGGCTGGTGCGGGTGCGCTCGGTTTCTCACCGACCTTTCACGAACATACGGTTGACAGGCGGTCAGATGATGGGAAGTCGCGGAGGATAGCGCCGTGACCATGTCATGGTCAAGGTCTATCTTTTCCGTGCACGCTTGGATCAAATGACGTCCACCTGTCTTTCATTTTGGTTTGCCGGGCTTTGGCCAAGAGCTGGGCCCTGGTCGGGGAGGACGTCACAACGTTGAAGAACACCAGGAGAACCGCTGCGGCTGCCACGGCCGCAGCGGTCATAGTCGCGCTCGGCACGGGCCTGTTCCCGGCCTCCGCCGTCGCCGCCGGCTCGGCCCCGGTCCCGCGGGACCCGGCCGACGCCGTCCAGAACACCGAGCACAACCTTCCGGGTCCGCTGACCGCGAAGGTGGAGGCGGAGCAGAAGGCCGCCACCGAGAAGCTCCTCAACGGCACCGCCGAGGTCGAGCAGCACAACGGCAGCACCAGCGTGAAGCTCGGCAAGGACAAGTACGTCGAGCTCGCTCGCGAGCGCACGGACAAGATCTTCACCATCCTGGTCGACTTCGGTGACCAGGTGGACAACACCACCAAGACGCCGGACGGCAAGGTCAAGTACGGCGGCGAGGCCGGCCCCAAGCACAACGAGATCGAGAAGCCGGACCCGGCCACCAACAACTCGACCGAGTGGCAGGCCGACTACAACCAGCAGCACTACCAGGACCTGTACTTCGCCAAGGACAAGCCCTCGCTGAAGACCTACTACGAGAAGCAGTCCTCGGGCCGCTACTCGGTCGACGGCGTGGTCTCGGACTGGGTCCGGGTGCCGTGGAACGAGGCCCGGTACGGCTCCGACTACTGCGGCTCCAACGTCTGCGCCAGCGCCCAGGACCTGATCCGCGACGCCGTGGACATCTGGTACAAGGACCAGCAGGCCAAGGGCCAGACCGAGGCCCAGATCAAGGCCACGCTGGCCCAGTACGACCAGTGGGACCGCTACGGTTCGCACCACGACGGGAACTTCAACCAGCCCGACGGGTACATCGACCACTTCCAGATCGTGCACGCCGGCGAGGACAAGTCGGCCGGTGGCGGCAAGCAGGGCAGCAAGGCCCTGTGGGCGCACCGCTCGTACGTCTACGGCAACCTGCAGGGCACGGCCGGTCCCGAGGGCAACAAGCTCGGCGGCGTCCAGGTCGGCAACAGCGGCCTGTGGATCGGCGACTACACGATGCAGCCGGAGAACGGCGGCCTCGGCGTCTTCGCCCACGAGTACGGCCACGACCTCGGTCTGCCGGACCTCTACGACACCGCCGGCAAGGGCATCGACAACTCGGTCGGCTTCTGGTCGCTGATGTCCTCCGGTTCCTGGCTCGGCGAGGGCAAGGACAGCATCGGCGACATGCCGAACGACCTCGACGCCTGGAGCAAGTACAAGCTGGGCTGGCTGAAGGCCGACCACGCCAAGGCGGGCACCGAGTCGACCCACCACATCGGCCCGGCGGAGTACAACAGCAACCTGCCGCAGGGTCTGATCGTCGACCTGCCGAAGAAGAGCATCACCACCGAGATCAACAAGCCGTTCGGCGGCACCGGTGAGTGGTGGAGCGGCAGCGCCGACAACCTGAACGTCACGCTCACCCGTGACATCGACCTGACCGGCAAGACCAAGGCCAGCATCAACGCCAAGGCCTGGTACGAGCTGGAGCAGGACTTCGACTACGCGTTCGGCGAGGTCTCCACCGACGGCGGCAAGACCTGGACCGTCGTCGACGGCACCTGGAACGGGACCGCGCTGCCGCGCGAGAACGGCCGTCCGGCCATCAGCGGCCAGGTGGCCGCCTGGGGCGACCTGTCCTTCAACCTGGACGCCTACGCGGGCCAGAAGGTCAAGTTCCGCTACCACAACACCACCGACGGCGGCCTGCACTTCCGCGGCCTGACGCTGGACAACATCGCGGTCGTCGCCGACGGCGCCACCGTGTTCAGCGACGACGTCGAGAACGGTGACAACGGCTGGGTGGCCGACGGGTTCTCCCGCTTCGGCGGCTCGTACACCAAGGACTACGCGCAGTACTACATCGCGGAGAACCGGCAGTACGTGTCCTTCGACCAGACCCTGAAGACCGGCCCGTACAACTTCGGCTTCGCCGACAAGCCGAACTGGGTCGAGCACTACTCGTACCAGCCCGGCCTGCTGATCTGGTACTGGGACGAGTCGCAGACCGACAACAACGTCAGCGCCCACCCGGGCCAGGGCCTGATCCTGCCGGTCGACTCGCACCCGGCTCCGATGAAGTGGACCGACGGCACCCTGATGCGTCCGCGCATGCAGGGCTACGACTCCACCTTCGGCTCGCGCCGCACCTCCGGTCTGACCCTGCACAAGGCCGGTGTCGAGACCGTCATCCCGAAGGCCAAGGGCGTCGACGAGTTCAACGACCTGAAGTCGTGGTGGAGCAAGGACGACCAGTACAGCGGTGTCAACGTCCCGAAGACCGGGACCAGCATCGAGGTCGAGAACGAGTCCTCGAACTACCTGGAGACCTGGATCCGGGTCCGCCCGGTCGACAACTTCTGATCGTCGCCCCCCGGGTAGCGATCGGCCTGTGACCAGGCAGCTCTGACAACTCCACGTCCGGCCCGTCCCCGCAGCGCGTGGGGGCGGGCCGGACGCTTTGTCAGGCCCGGACGTCCGGCAGCCGGTCCAGGAAGGCGGCGGCCGCCACCGCGACGTCGGCGGCGGTCCAGTCGAGGGCGGGCGCGGCGACCGTGACCTCGGTCACCGACAGCCCCGGCGGCCCGCCCGCGCGCCAGGCGCCGAACAGCCCGATCCCGGTGTCCTCGGCCAGCCCCAGCCCGGCCTCCTCCAACTCCCCGACCGGGTACGGCAGCCAGAGCTGGAACTGGTGGGTGTGCGGCGGGGCCGGATGCACCCGGGCACCGGGGACGGCCGCGAACGCCCGGGCCAGCGCCCCGGCGACCGTCCGGGCGTGCGCCACGTACCCGGCCAGCCGCGGCAGTTCGCGCTCCAGCCCGGCCAGCGCGGCGAGCGCGAACGGCCACTGCTGGTAGAGCTGGCCGCCGTAGCGGTGCCGCCAGGCCCGGGCGGTGCGGACGAAGCCGCCCGGGCCGGCCAGCGCGGCGCCGCTGATCCCGCCGAGCGTCTTGTAGAAGGAGACGTAGACCGAGTCGGCCAGGCCGGCGAGCTCCGGCAGCGGCCGGCCGAGGGCGACCGCGGACTCCCAGATCCGGGCGCCGTCCAGGTGCAGCGCCGCGCCGTGCTCCTCCCGCACCACCGCGGCCAGCTCCACCAGCTCCGGCCAGCCGGGCAGCACGAACCCGGCGTCGCGCAGCGGCAGCTCCAGGCTCAGCGCGGCGTAGGGCTCGTCCAGGGCCCGCAGCTCCTCGGCGGTGGGCTGGCGCGGCTCGTCGGTCGGCCAGAGGCTGCGCAGCCCGGACAGCACGCCGAGCGCGTGCCGCTCGTGCCGGTCGGTGTGGGCCAGCGGGTGGGTGACCACGGTGCGGCACCCGGCGGCCTCGGCGTGGATCCGCAGGGCGATCTGCTGGGCCATCGTGCCGGTCGGGAAGAAGGCCGCGTCCTCGGTGCCGAGCAGCTCGGCGACCCGGTGCTCCAGGGTGCGGACCACGCCGTCGCCGTACTGGTCCGGGCGGCCGTCCAGGTCGGGGGCGCCGTGCGGCTCGGGGGCGGCGTCCGGGTCGGGTGCTCCGTCCGGACCGGCAGCGTCCGGGTCGGGGGCGGCGCCCGGCGGCGGGCCGGCCAGGTCGGCGAGGCGTTCGCGGATGCTCTGCGGCCGGGCCCCGGACAGCAGCCGTTCGCAGCCGCGCAGGGCGGCGAAGCGGCGGTCCGGCAGGCTCGGGCGGTCACCGGCGTCGGTGTCTTCGCTCCTGTTGCCATACATGGCTCGATGGTCCCGCAGCGGGCCGGACCGGTCAGCGGTGCGGACGGAAAGCGGTTCGAGCGCGCGAAACCCCGGCCGCGCGTGGTGCTGGTCACAGGCCTCCGGCACGGTACGACCGGCGGTAGTAGCGGGGCCGGGGAAGCGGCGGACGGCCCGGAGCGGTCATGCGCGATCCGATCTCATGATCATTGCTCCGTCGGTTTGAATCTCCGGCGCCACGATGACTACACGCCGTAGTACATCACCGCGTTTGGGACTCCGCCCGGTGACCGTTACACCTGAGTGGTCCCCCGCTCAGCACGCGCCCGAACGGGCGCTTCGTGCTGCCCTCGTACGATCCGTGAGGTACGGCAGATGTCCACCGTCCCACCCGTGGGGCCGGCCCTGCGCCGGCTCGCCGCCCAGGCGGCGGCCCGGGCCGCCGTCTGGCAGCCCCGGATCGGCCACGCCGTCCGCACCCAGGCCGCGCCGCTGCGCGCCCTCGGGGCGCCCCGGCACACCACCCTGCCCGGCAGCCGTCAGCGGGCCGAGCACGACCACGCGCTGGCCTCGGCCGGAGCGGTCGCCACGCTGCTCGCCGGCGTGCTGCTGGTGGCCACCCCGGGCACCGCCTCGGCGCAGACCGTACGGCCCACCACGCCGGGCAGCTCGGCCTTCACCGTGCCGCGGGCGGAGGTGCCGAGCGCGGGGCTGGTCCAGGTGGCCGGCCCCAGCCCGTACAAGCTGCCCGACGACGGCGACTCGGCACAGGAGTTCGTGACGGTGGCGCCCAACCTGCTGCCGTTCGAACCGCCGGCACCGGAGCCGGAGCCGGAGCCCGCCGACGAGCCGGCCCCGGAGGCCGGACCCGCGCCGGAGTCCGGGCCCGCGCCGACTCCCGGGTGGTCGGCACCGGTGCCGAACGCGCCGACCAGCAACCCGTACGGGAAGGCCAACCGCAGCTACGCCGCCGGGTACCACACCGGGGTGGACTTCGCGGTCTCCCCGGGCACGCCGCTGCTGGCGGTCGGCGACGCGAGCGTGGTGTCGGCCGGCTGGGACGGCGCGTACGGCAAGGAGGTCGTGCTGCGGCTGGCGGACGGGCACTTCGCGCAGTACGCCCACATGTCCTCGGTCACCGTCTCGGCGGGCCAGCGGGTGTCCGCGGGCGAGCGGATCGGGCTGTCCGGGAGCACCGGCAACTCGACCGGCCCGCACCTGCACTTCGAGATCCGCACCAGCAACCGCTACGGCGCGGTGGTCAACCCGATCGCGTACCTGGCGGGGCACGGCGTCACGGACTTCTGAGCCGCCCCGGGCGCCGGGCCCTGCGGGACCGGCGCCCTCAGCCGGTGGTGCGGGCGGGGTGGCTGATCCCGGCGCCGATCTCCAGCGCGATGTCCCGGGCCGCCCCGATCGCCTCGTCCAGGCCGGCGGGGGGCGGCTGCTCGCCCCACACGTTCGGGGTGTGGCCGCAGTCCGCCTTGTCCTGCTTGAGCAGGAACAGCGACGAGTGGACGGTGAACAGCGCCATCGCGGCCCGCAGCCGGTCGTGGAAGTCCGCCCCCGGCCCGTGCACCAGCTGCATCATGGTGATCATGCGGTCCCGGAAGGCCAGCCCGGCCGGGGATTCGCGCAGCGCGGGCTGGTTCTCGTGGAAGAAGCGCAGCAGCGGGGCCCGCTCGGCCATCCCGTCCGCGAAGCGGCGGATCAGCTCGTCGCGCATCTCCGGGCTCCAGGCCTGCTTGCGGCCCCACGCGATGGACTCGTCGATCGGCGCGGCCATCCGCTCGACGATGCCGAGGACGATGTCGTCCTTGGTCTTGAAGTGGTAGTAGAGCGCGGCCTTGGTGACGCCCAGGCGGTCGGCGATCTCGCGCAGTGAGGTCTGCTCGTAGCCCTGCTCGGCGAAGAGCTCCAGTGACACCTCGATGATGCGAGCCCGGGTGTCGCTGCGGGGGCTGTGCGGAGTGCCCATGGCCTGCCTCATGACTGCGTCGGTGACTACTGCGGACCCCGGAGCGGTGTCCGCCCCGGGCCCATTCTCCCTGCCCAGAAGGCCGGTCGGGAAACTGGCTTGACGACCGGCTAGGAAACAACCTACCGTGCCGACGGTCGATAAACTAGCCGGGCGACAAGTAAGTGAGCCGCCGCACGGCACGACGCTCCGTCCGAACCACCCTCCGGGAGACCCCACCTCATGTCACAGTCCAAGACCGCCGGCCCGGTGCCGGAGGACAAGACGACCGAGGAGGAGCAGCCGCGGTCGCCCCGCGAGATCCGCCTCGTGATGGTCGGCCTGGTCGTCACCATGCTGCTGGCCATGCTCGACAACCTGATCGTCGGCACCGCGATGCCGACCATCGTCGGCGACCTCGGCGGTGCCGAGCACCTGTCCTGGGTGGTCACCGCGTACACCCTGGCGACCGCCGCCTCCACCCCGATCTGGGGCAAGCTCGGCGACATGTACGGCCGCAAGGGCACCTTCCTCACCTCGATCGTGATCTTCCTGGTGGGCTCGGCACTGTCCGGCCTGTCGCAGAACATGAACGAGTTGATCGGCTTCCGCGCCGTGCAGGGCCTGGGCGCCGGCGGACTGATGGTCGGCGTCATGTCGATCATGGGCGCGCTCGTCCCGCCGCGCGACCGCGGCAAGTACCAGGGCATGTTCGCCGCGGTGATGGCCCTCGCCACCATCGGCGGCCCGCTGGTCGGCGGCTTCATCACCGACCACCTGAGCTGGCACTGGACCTTCTACATCAACCTGCCGCTCGGCGTCGTCGCACTCGCCGTTGTCGTCGTCACCCTGAAGCTGCCGAAGGTCCGCAGCACCGCCAAGATCGACTACCTGGGCGCCATCCTGCTCACCGTCGGCATCACCTCGCTGGTGCTGATCACCACCTGGGGCGGCCAGCAGTACGCCTGGGGCTCCAAGGAGATCCTCGGCCTGGCCGCGCTCTCCGCCGCCTCGCTGATCGCCTTCTGCTACGTGGAGCAGCGGGTCGAGGAGCCGATGCTCCCGCTGAGCCTGTTCCGCAACCTGAACTTCACCCTGGTCTCGATCATCGGCTTCATCGTCGGCTTCGTGATGTTCGGCTCGACCGTCTTCCTGCCGCTCTACCAGCAGATCGTCCAGGGCGCCTCGGCGACCAACTCCGGCCTGCTGCTGATGCCGATGATGTTCGGCATGCTGGTGATCTCGCTGGTGGTCGGCCAGGCCGTCACCAAGACCGGGAAGTACCGGATCTACCCGATCATCGGCACCATCGTGATGACCGGCGGCATGATCCTGCTCTCCACCATGGGCGTCGGGACCAGCAGCTTCACCTCGGCCTGCTGGATGGTCGTGCTCGGCGCCGGCATGGGCTTCCTGATGCAGATCACCATGCTGGTCGCGCAGAACAGCGTCGAGCTCAAGGACATGGGCGTGGCCAGCTCCACCGCCACCCTGTTCCGCACCATCGGCGGCTCCTTCGGTGTCGCGCTGTTCGGCGCGCTGTTCAACAACCGGGTGGCCGACACCATGAAGGAGCGGCTCGGCGAGCAGGCCTCGGCGGGCGGCGCGAAGGACCCGGGCCAGATGAGCCCGGCCGCGATGCGCGCACTGCCCGCTCCCGTCCAGGACGCCTACCACCACGCGGTGTCCAACGGCATGCACACCGTCTTCCTGTGGGGCGCCGGGGTGGCCGTGATCGCGATCGCCGCGGCGGTGTTCCTCCGCGAGGTGCCGCTGCGCGGCACCGGCAAGGGCGAGGCTCCGGCCGAGTCCTCGCTGGAGGCGGCGGCCGTCTGACGGTCCCCGCGCACGAAGGCGCCCCCGGGAGAGGACCTCCCGGGGGCGCCCTCGTGTTCCGCCGCCTACTGGGGCAGCCGGTAGACGCCCTGCTCGACCGGCTCGACCAGGCCGTCCGCCACCAGGCCGTCCAGCGCCCGGGCCCGCTGCACCGAGTCCGGCCAGACCGCGTCCAGCCGGGCCTGCGGCACCGTCCCGTGCGCCTCGCGCAGCACCGCGAGCAGCTTGCCGCGCACCTGGCGGTCCGTCCCCTCGTAGGACTGGCCGCGCCGGGCCGGGCCCTCGTACGGCGGGCGGCCGGCCCGCTGCCAGGCGCAGGTGGTGAACAGCGGGCAGTCCCCGCACTCCGGGCCGCGGGCGGTGCAGACCAGCGCGCCCAGCTCCATCACGCCGACCGCCCAGGTGGCGGCCGTCTCGGCGTCGTCCGGCAGCAGCGCGGTGGCGGTGCGGCGCTCGGCGGCGGTGGTGGCCTGGGCCGGGTACTCGACGCCGGTCACCGCGCGGGCGAAGACCCGGCGGACGTTGGTGTCCAGCACCACGTGCCGCTGGCGGAAGGCGAAGGAGGCGACGGCGGCGGCGGTGTACTCCCCCACCCCGGGCAGCGAGAGCAGGGTGGCGTGGTCGTCCGGGACCTCGCCGTCGTGCTGCTCGGTGATCGCCACCGCGGCCGCGTGCAAGCGCAGCGCCCGGCGCGGGTAGCCCAGCCGGCCCCACATCCGGACCGCCTCGCCGGGCGCGTCGGCGGCGAGGTCGGCCGGGGTCGGCCAGCGGGTGAGCCAGGCCTCCCAGGCGGGCAGCACGCGCTTGACCGGGGTCTGCTGGAGCATGAACTCGCTCACCATGACCGCCCAGGGCGTGGCGTCGGGGGTCCGCCAGGGCAGGTCCCGCTTGCTCGCCTCGTACCAGTCCAGGACGGTCGAGTGGAACAGCGGCAGGGGCATCGGCGGCCGGGCGGCGTCGGCGGCGGTGGCAGGGGCGGTGATGGCAGTCATGGCCCTTCGATCCTCCCATGCCCGCCGACCGGGCCGAAGTGGATCAGTCTGCTCCGGACCGACCGGAAATCGTCCGATTGGGGCTCGCTCGAACGGATCAAATGGCGGATCATGTGAAGGAAGGGGCGACTGTGCGGTGTTGGTGAGTCAATCGCCACACACAGTCTCGTAGAGTTTGGTCGTGCCTTCTCTGCGTCAACCCGTCGGACCACTGCCGGCCTCGATCTACTGGCGTCGGCGCGTCATCGTGCTCGTCGCCGTCGCGGCGGTCGTCGCCCTGATCGCCTGGCTGATGATCGATCAGGGCGGGGGCGGTGACGGCGGCTCACCGGGCAACGCCGCACAGGCCGTTCCCTCCCAGTCCCAGAACCAGACACCGGCTCAGGCGATCACGCCCGGCGCCTCACCGAGCGGCCCCGCGGCGCGCCCGGGCGGCGGCTCCGGGGGCGGACCGGTGGCGGGCGGTGGCGGCACCGAGGTCAACCTCAGCGGCGGCACCGGCGCCGGCGGGGCCAACCCGGCCCCCGGGGGCGGCGCCGCGCCGGCGACCGGCGGCGGCACCGGTGGCGGCACGGGCGGCTCCGGCGGTACGGGCGGCGGCGCTCCGCCGGTCAACACCCCCGAGGTCATGGCGCTGCCGGTCTGCGCCTCCTCGCAGGTGGCGCTGGAGCTGGCCGGCACCCAGAACTCGTACCAGCCCAAGGACAAGCCCCGGCTGGCGCTGACGGTCAAGAACTCCTCCGGCACCAACTGCCGGGTGGACCTGGGCCGCACCGCCTCCGTGATCACGGTGAGCGGCAGCAACAACGACCGGGTCTGGTCCTCCGGCGACTGCCCGACCGACAAGGGCAGCATCTGGGTGCAGCTCGGCGCGAACGGCAACCAGACCGAGACCTTCACCTGGGACCGCAGCCGCAGCAAGCCGCAGTGCGCGACCGCCGACCAGACGCCGCCGCCGAGCGGCACCTACGTGGTGCTCGCGGAGCTCACCGGGCTCTCCGGGGACAAGGTCTCGGCGCGGGCCTCGATCCGGCTGGACGGCTGAGAACCGGTCACCTTCCCTCGGAGCCCCCGGCCGTCGCTCGGCCGGGGGCTCCGCCGTGTCCGGGGTGCCGGGCGGGGCGGACGGCGGACGCGGGCGGGGTGCGCGGGGCGGGCCGGGGTGCGGTACGGACGCGCGACGGCCCCCGGGGAGGTTCCCCGGGGGCCGTCGCGGTGTTCGGGTGTCCGTACGGTGGCGCGTCCGGTCAGACGTAGCGCTCCAGGATGGACGATTCGGCAAGGCGGGACAGGCCCTCGCGGACCGAGCGGGCACGGGTCTCGCCGACGCCCTCGACGGTCTGCAGGTCGTCGATGCTCGCGGCGAGCAGCTTCTGGAGGCCGCCGAAGTGCTCGACCAGGCGCTCTATGACCGTGTTGGGCAGGCGCGGGATCTTCGCCAGCAGGCGGTAGCCGCGCGGCGAGACGGCCGAGTCCAGCGACTCCGGCGAGCCCGAGTAGCCGAGCGCCTTGGCGACGGTCTGGAGGTCCAGCAGCTCGGCGTGGGTGAGCGCCTCCAGGTCGGCCAGCACCTCGGTGACCGTCCGGCCCTTCTTGGCGGCCCGCTCCGGGAAGTAGTCCCGGGCGACCAGCTCGCGCTCCGGCTCCACGCCCGCGATCAGCTCGTCCAGCTGCAGCGAGAGCAGTCGGCCGTCGATGCCGAGCTCCAGCACGTAGCCGGCGATCTCGGTGGCGATCAGCCGGACCATCTCCAGGCGCTGGGCCACGGCGGTGACGTCCCGGACCGTCACCAGGTCCTCGATCTCCAGCGCGGAGAGCGTTCCGGCCACCTCGTCCAGGCGCAGCTTGTAGCGCTCCAGGGTGGCCAGCGCCTGGTTGGCGCGGGACAGGACGGTGGTGGAGTCCTCCAGCACCCGGCGGGTGCCGTTGACGTACATCGCGATCAGCCGCATCGAGTGCGAGACCGCGACCACCGGGTAGCCCGTCTGCCGGTTGACCCGCTCGGCGGTGCGGTGGCGGGTGCCGGTCTCGTCGGTCGGGATGGTCGAGTCCGGCATCAGGTGCACGCCGGCCCGGACGATCTTGGTGATGTCCTTGTCGAGCACCACCGCGCCGTCCAGCTTGCACAGCTCGCGCAGCCGGGTGGCGCTGAACTCGACGTCCAGGACGAAGCCGCCGGTGCACAGGGACTCGACGGTCCGGTCGAAGCCCAGCACGATCAGACCGCCGGTGTTGGCCCGCAGGACCCGCTCCAGGCCGTCACGAAGCGCGGTACCGGGCGCGATGGCGGTGAGGGAGGCCCGCAGCAGGGCCTCCTCGCGGGAGGCCTTGTCCGCCCCCCGGTCGCTGGCTGCCACGTGACTCCTCCGGTCGACCCGTGCCGCGCGCCTCACGCCGTGCGCCGGTCCGCGGTCTGTTGCTCTGTCGCTCAGTACCGCTCGGTACTGCCTTCTGGCCAATGAGACTGGGGAAAGTCTAACTGTGTGTGGCCTCGGCAGGGCTTGGGTCAGCGCAGTTCGTCGGAGTCGAGCGGCTCCCAGCCGTCCATCAGCTCCTCGGGGTACGCCGCCGGGCGGTCCGCGGACCGGGCGGAACGCGGGGACGGCGGCGCCGACGGTGCCTCACCGCGCGGCTCGGTGCGCGGCTTGGCGGCCGAACGGCGGCGGCCCGGGATGGCCCGCAGCGCCTCGCCGATGTCGGCCACCTCGACCACCTTCATGCCCGGCGGCACCTTGCCCGGGTCCGGCGGGACCAGGGCGTGGGTGAAGCCCAGCCGGTGCGCCTCGGCGAGCCGCCGCTGCACACCCGTCACCCGCCGTACCTCGCCCGCCAGGCCGACCTCGCCGATCGCCACCAGGTTGCTGGGCAGCGGGGTGTCGGTGGAGGAGCTGGCCACCGCGAGCGCCACCGCGAGGTCCGCGGAGGGCTCGGTCAGCTTCACCCCGCCGACCGTCGCGGTGTAGATGTCCTGCTTGCCGAGCTTCACCCCGCCGTGCCGCTCGACCACGGCCAGGATCATCGCGATCCGGGGGGACTCCAGGCCCGAGGTGGTGCGCCGCGGGGAGGGGATCTGCGAATCCACCATCAGTGCCTGCACCTCGGCCACCAGCGGGCGCTTGCCCTCCAGGGTGACGGTGAGGCAGGTGCCCGGGACGGGCTTGTCACGCCTGGTCAGGAAGAGACCGGACGGGTCGGCCAGGCCGACGATGCCCTCGTCGTGCAGCTCGAAGCAACCGACCTCGTCGGTGGCGCCGTAGCGGTTCTTGACCCCGCGGATCAGCCGCAGCCGGGCGTGCCGGTCGCCCTCGAAGCTCAGCACCACGTCCACCAGGTGCTCCAGCAGGCGCGGACCGGCGATCTGGCCGTCCTTGGTGACGTGGCCGACCAGCAGGGTGGCCATGCCGCGCTCCTTCGACGCCCGGATCAGCGCGCCCGCCACCTCGCGGACCTGGGCCGGGCCGCCGGGGGCGCCGTCCAGCTCGGCGGAGGCGATGGTCTGCACCGAGTCCAGGATCAGCAGGCCGGGGTTGACCGCCTCGATGTGCCCGAGCACCGCGCCGAGATCCTGCTCGGCGGCGAGGTAGAGGTGCTCGGAGAGGGCGTTGATCCGGTCCGCGCGCAGCCGGACCTGGCCGGCCGACTCCTCGCCGGTGACGTAGAGCGTGCGGTGCTGCGCGGTGGCCGCCTTGGCGGCGACGTCCAGCAGCAGGGTGGACTTGCCGACGCCGGGCTCGCCGGCCAGCAGCACCACCGCGCCGGGCACCAGGCCGCCGCCGAGCACCCGGTCCAGCTCCGGCACGCCCGTCGAACGGGCCGTCGCGACCTGGCCGTCCACCTGGGCGATCGGGCGGGCGGGCGCGCTGACCGGGCCGGCGGCCGTGGTGCGGATCGGCACCGCGCCGTACTCCTCGACCGTGCCCCAGGCGTTGCACTCCGGGCAGCGGCCGACCCACTTGGGCAGCTGGTTGCCGCACTCGGTGCAGCGGTACGCCGGGCGGGGCTTGGCGGTGGTCTTGGAACGCGGAGGCATGCCGCCCACCGTAGCGTCCGGGTCCGACAACGGCGGTCCGCAGGCGGGGCCGGGTCGGGGCCGGCGACCAGGGTCCGCGGGCGGGCCGACCGCGCGTCCACACAGATGGGCGATGTTGTTACCCGAAAGAAGTACATACGCGGCGAATGGCCGGGGTCAGCCGTCCGCGTTCTCTACCGTCGGACGGGTGACGACGAGAACTGTGGGGCCGGACGGGCCTACCCGGTCGACCCGATCGGTCAGGCCGGGCAGGTCGGGTAGACCTGCCGGGTCCGGCGGGTCCGGCGGGTCCGCCGGGTCGGCCGGGGTGCGGGCCGCCGCCGTGCTCGCGGCGTACGACCGGCAGGTGGACGGCCTGTTCACCTACTGCCTCTCGGTGCTCTGCGAGCACGACGCGGCCGCCGACGCCCTGCGCGAGGTCCGCGAGCTGGCGCGACGGCACGGCGCCCGGCTGGCCGAGCCCGGGCTGCTGCGCGCCTGGCTGTTCTCCCTCGCCCGGTACTGCTGTCTGCGCCGGCTCGCCGGCGACGCCCCGGGTCCGACCGGTGCCGAGGCCGGGCGGACCGCCCCGGCCGAGCCCGGCGAGGCCGAGGCGGCCCGACGGCGGCGCGAGCTCTCCTCGCTCGCCTGGCCCGAGGCGGCCGGCACCGACCCGGAACAGCGCGAGGCGCTGGAACTCTCCGTCCGGCACCGGCTGACCCCGCTCGAAGTGGCGGCCGTACTGGGCCAGCCGTTCGAACGGACCCGCGCGCTGCTGGCCGGGGCCGAGGCCGAGGTCGCCCGGACCAGGGCGGCGCTGCTGGTGCTCGGCGTGGGCAGCTGCCCGGAACTGGACCGGCTCGGCGGGGCCGGGGCGGAGTCCTGGCGGGACTGGGTACTCGGTCCGGCGCTGCGCCGGGAGCTGGTGCAGCACGTGGTGGACTGCCCGACCTGCCGGGGGACGGCGGGGCGGGTGGCCGCGGGCGAGGCGGCGGAGGGTACGGCGGGGGCGGCGGGGCTGTCCGGGTTGGCGCTGCTGCGGGCTCCGGCGGACCTCCTCGGGGCCGTCGCGGCCACCGGCGGGGCGGCCGCTCCGGCGGCGGCCGCTCGGGCTGTGGGTCCTCGGGTAGCGGGTGCTCGGGGCGCGGAGCCGGGGCTGCGGTTCGACCAGAGCGGCTTCCCCCGGCACCGGGCGCCGGACGCGGGGCGCGGGTTGGCGGTGCGTCGGCGGGTGGTGACCACCGGCGTGCTGGCGGCCGTACTGGCGGCGCCGGTGATCGCTCTCTGGGCCGGGCACCGGGGCGGTGTCGGGTCGGGGTCGGCGGCCTCGGTGTCGGCGGTACGGGTGGACGCGGCCGTACAGCCGACCGGGCAGCGGCCCCGGCCCGCGGTGGACGGCCCGGCTGGGGCGGGTGCGCCCGGCATGCCCGGGATGGAGCTGGCGGGGGCCGGGCCCGGGATGGTCGCGGGCGGTGCCCGCGGAAGCGATGCAGAAACGTTGCCTCCCGGTTTTCCGCGGCTCACCTTCCAGGGCGCGGCCATCCCGGTCCCGGCCCACGGCGCCACCCCGCTCAGCAGCCCGACCCTGGTCGCCGCACCGGCCCCGGCTGCCGACCAGGCCTCCGCGACGGGCACCGGCGAGCCGGCCCCGGCCGGGCTGCTCACCGTCGAGGCCGGCGAGTACGGCAGCCGGACCATCCTCACCCTCACCAACTCCGGCGCCACGGAGATCCGTTGGCACGCGGTGACGGACGCCGACTGGCTCCGGCTCAGCCGCGACGCCGGCACCCTGGCGCCCGGCCAGCGGATCACCGTGATCGTCACCGTGGACGAGGACCAGGCGCCGACGACCCACTGGACCGCCCGGATCGCGCTGCCGCCCTCCCAGGCGGTGGTCACCCTGGAGGGCGGGCCGCACAACCGTGGCGGCTCCGCCTCCTCCCCGGCCGATCCGTCACCGTCGTCGACACCGTCCTCGACGCCGGCGACACCGGCGCCCAGCGGTTCCACCACCACCTCGCCCACGGCGGCACCCACCGCGTCCCCGTCGCCCTCGGGCACGGCCACGAACTCCTCGCCACATCCGACGGGCACGGCAACGGCCTCCCCGTCGCAGCACTAACGGCCCGCGCAAACGCGGCAGCCCTCCCTCCCGGCCGGCACCCGGAGGGCACGGGCGCGCGAGAAGTCGGCCCACCCGACTTCTCGTGCGCGGCGGGATCCGAGGTGCTGGCGGGGCTTGCGGGGTGGGGCCCGAGGTGGGTGGCGGCGGGGCGGGCACGGCAGGGGCCGGGGTGGCAGCGCGGCACGCGGGGTGTGCGCGGTAGGTCCGAGATGGCGGCGCAGCGTGCGCGGCGGGATCCGGTTTGCTGGCGGGCTGGGGTCTGGGGCCGGCGGGGGTGGGAATCGAGGGGCGGCGGGGCGTGCGGGGGTGGGAGCTGGGGTGGCGGCGGAGCGCGCGCGACGGGGTCCCGGGGGCAGCGCGGCTTGCGGGGTGTGCGTGGTTAGGGGCCGGGGTGCCGGCGGGTTGGGGTCCGGGGCGGCGGCGCAGCGGGCGCGGTAGGGGCCGGGGTGGCGGCGGGTTGGGGTCCAGGGGCGGCGGGGCGGGGTGGGCCCGGGGGGAGTCAGAGGCGGTGGATCGGGGGGACTTGGTAGGTGCCGTCCAGGACGGCGGGTTCGGGTTGGTAGATGCGGAGGATGGGGCGGAACTCGCCGGGTGGGGTGGGGAGCCAGTTGGCGGCGGCGGTCGGGTCCTCGGGCTGGTCGTGCCGGAGGGTCAGGGTGAGGGAGCCGTCCTCGTCGTGGACCAGTCCTGGGGTGCGGTCGCCGATCGAGTAGCGGTCGATCGGGTTCTCCACCAGGTAGTAGTCCGGGACGGAGTACATCGTGACGGACCAGAACGCCCCGGCCGGGGGCGGCTGGTCGAAGTGCAGGGTGTAGTCGTGGAGGCCGGTGAGGGGGCGGCCGTCGGAGTCGTCGTAGGTCATCGCGTACGAGGCCTCGTAGGCGTGGTTGCCCCAGAGGCCGGCCCGGGCGGCGGCGGCCCGGCTGAGGTAGGCGGCGCGGCGGTCGGGGATGCGCCACTCGGGGTCGTCGAGGGTGCCGGGGCCCAGGTGGTCGGTGTTGTAGTCGAAGAGGTGGAGGGCGCTGCGCCACTCGCCGGGCGGGTGGTCCTCGGGCGGGCGGGTGGCGTCCTCGACCCGTTCGCGGCCGGCGGCCAGGCCCTTGGCCAGCGCCAGTGTCCATTCGGCGGCGGCCGCGCGGTACGGCGAGGCGCCGTCGTCGAGCAGGCCGAGCGGGGCGAAGCGGCGCTGGTACTCGATGTCGGCGGTGGCGGGCGGGAAGGCCTGCATCCAGACCCGCAGCCGCTCGAAGAAGGCCAGCCGCTCGGGGACGTCCGCGTCCGGTTCGGGGAGTCCGGCGACCAGGCCTCCGGGTTCCAGCGGTTCCAGGGCGAGGGCGGCCTGGAGGGCCCGGACCCGGGGGAAGTCGTCCGGGCCGGCGCAGGCGAAGCGGCCGACGAGGGTGCCGACGGTGGTCGGCAGTTCGATCACCCGGTCGGGGTCCGCGGGGGTGCCGTGCCAGCCGGGCGGGACGATCAGCCAGGTCTGCGCGCCGGTGCCGGTGGCCCGGCGGCCGAGGTAGGCGACGTTGTCCGTCCAGGCGTCGATGATCTGCAGCACGTAGTAGGAGCCGGCGGTGTCCGGGACGCGCAGCACCTGCGGGCCCTCGGAGAGGTCGAGCTGGGCGATCGAGTAGACCGTGTCGTTGTTGACCGAGACGAAGCGGTCGGCCGGACCGGCCAGCCGGGTGGCGTGGCTGAGGTGGTTGAACGGCGCCGCCGGCAGGGTGCCCAGGCCACCGCGGTCGAAGCGCTCGACCATGGTGAGGCCGGCGACCAGCGGGTAGCCGTAGACGTACGCGTCGGCGGCCAGGGCCTCCAGCTCGGGCTGGTTCATCACGGGTCCTTCGTCCGGGGCGGGCGGCCGGTCGGCGGGGGCGGCGGCGCCGGCGCGGCACCGGTGGGACGCTCGACGCCGGCGGGCCGTCGGTGCCAGCGCGGCGGGCGGGTCCGCCGTGCGGGGCGCGCACCGGGCCGGGGTTCGGTCGCCGACCGCGGTACACCTCGGATGCTAAGCGGGGCCGGGTGGGGCGGCATGTCGGACCGGACGCCGCGCGGCTTCCGCCCGCCGGGATCTGCTGTGCGCTGATCCGGGCGTACCGGCGGGGCGGCCGGGAGAGGGTCGTCGGTATGAAGATCCTCCTGCTTGGGGGCTCGTCCTTCCTCGGACGGGCCTACGCTGCCGAGGCCCTCGCCAGGGGCCACCGGGTGACCACCTTCAACCGCGGCCGCAGCGCCGCCGACCTGCCCGGTGTCGAGGCCGTCCGGGGCGACCGCGACAGCGCCGGGGACCTCGCCCGGCTGGTCGACGGCCGCAGTTGGGACGCCGTCGTCGACACCTCCGCCCAGCAGCCCGCCCAGGCCGCGCTCAGCGCCCGGCTGCTGCGCGGGCGGGCCGGGCACTACACCTTCGTCTCCTCCGTGCACGCCTTCGCCGACTGGCCCGCCCACGTGGTCGACGAGGGTTCCGCACCGCACCCCTGCCCCGCCGACACCCCGCCCGACCAGCCGCCCGGCAACGCCCTGAAGGCCGGCTGCGAGCGCGCCGTGCTGGCGGGGTTCGGCGCCGGGCGCACGCTGGTGCTGAACAGCGGGCTGCTCGTCGGGCCGTACGAGTTCGGCGGCCGGCTGCCCTGGTGGCTGGAGCGGATGGCGCGCGGCGGGCGGGTGCTCGCCCCGGGGGATCCGCGGCGGACCATGCAGGTGATCGACGTCCGGGACTTCGCCGGCTTCGGGCTGGACCTGCTGACGGCCGGGACGGCGGGGCGGTTCGTCACGACGGCGCCGCCGGGGCGGCTCCGCTTCGGCGAGTGGCTGGAGACCTGCCGGGAGGTGGCGGGCGCCGCGGACACCGAGCTGGTCCGGGTCCCGGACGGGCCGCTGCTCGCCGAGGGGCCGGACCGGGTCGTCTGGTGGACCGAACTCCCGCTCTGGGCACCGGACCTGCCCGAGCTGGCGGGCGTCTGGCTGGCCGACACCGGCCGGGCGGAGGCGGCCGGGCTGCGCTGCCGGCCGTTCGCCGAGACGGCGCGGGACACCTGGGAGTGGCTGCGGACGCGCGGGCCGGTCGAGGACACCGACGCCGAGGGGCGCAAGGGGCGGCCGGGGACGGCGGTGCGGCACGGCATCGAACCCGCCAAGGAGCGGCGGCTGTTGGCCGCCTTCGGCTGACGGCGAGGTCGGCCGGGCCGTGGAGGCGGCCGGGAGTGGGGAGCCGGCCGGGCCGACTTCCCACTCCCGGGGAGGCACCGGGGAGAGGCCCGGGGACGCGTCCGGCCCGGGCGGCCCGCTCAGTGCGTGCGGCGGGTGACCAGCTCGGCGAGCGCCAGCAGCTCGTCGGCCGCGGCCGGCTCCGGGACCGCGGCGGCCAGCTGCGCCATCGCCGTGGCCATCCGCTCGCAGGACTCGCCCTGCGCCCAGCCACGCCCGCCGGCCGCCTCGACGGCCGCCGCGCACTGCGCCAACTCCTCGGGGCTCAGCGGGCGTTCGATCGCGTACAGCTCGGCCAGCCGCTTGCCGTCCACGGTGCCGGACCCCAGCGCCGCGACCACCGGCAGCGACTTCTTCCGGGCGACCAGGTCCGCGCCGACCGGCTTGCCGGTGACCGCCGGATCCCCCCAGATGCCGATCAGGTCGTCGATCAGCTGGAAGGCCAGGCCGATCTCCCGGCCGAAGCCGTCCAGCGCCTGCGCCGCCTCCTCGGAGGCGCCCCCGTACAGGGCGCCCATCGAGCAGGCCGCGCCGAGCAGCGCGCCGGTCTTGGCCTCCGCCATCGCCAGGCACTCGGGCAGCGAGACGTCGTCGCGCCGCTCGAAGGCGCAGTCGATCTGCTGGCCCTCGCAGAGCTCGACCACGCAGTCGGCGAGCCGGCGGATCGAGCCCTGGGCGGCCGGGTGGGTGTCCTCGGCGAGCAGGCGCAGCGCGAGGGAGTGCATGGCGTCGCCGGCCAGGATGGCCTCGGTGGTGCCGAACACCCGCCAGGCGGTGGGCCGGTGGCGCCGGGTGTCGTCCCGGTCGATGACGTCGTCGTGGAGCAGGGTGAAGTTGTGCACCAGCTCCACCGCGGCGGCCGCGGCGACGGCCTCGTTGGGCCTGCCGCCCAGGGCCTGGGTGGCGGCGAGGACCATGGCCGGCCGGATCGCCTTGCCGGCGGGGGCCTCGGCGGGGGTGCCGTCCGCCTCCCACCAGCCGAAGTGGTAGCCGGACACCTTGCGCATGGTGCCGGGCAGCGAGTCGACGGCGGCCCGCAGGACCGGGTCGACCAGGGCGCGGGTCCGGGCGAGGATGTCCGCCGCCTCGTGCCCCTCTTTGTGGTCCCGCTCCAGCGTGGGACTCGTCATGGGTCTCTCCCCCTGTCGGGCGCCTGTCGTGGGACGGCCCGCCGACGGCGGACCGGAGTTGCGCTGCGGTGCCGGGCGCGGTCGCGCCTCGCCCCGGCCGGGCCCGTGCCGGCGGGGTCGGTACGCACCGGGGTCGTACCGGCCGGGTCCGTACGCGCCGGGGCCGCCGTCCGCCGGGGCCGGATGGGCGGCCCCGGCGGACGGCACGACGGCGCGGCGCCGCGACCGGCCGTGCGAACCGTCAGTACTGCGCGATGTCCACGTTCTCCAGGACGCCGACCGCGTCCGGCACCAGGATCGCGGCGGAGTAGTAGGCGCTCACCAGGTAGGAAATGATGGCCTTGTCGTCGATTCCCATGAACCGCACCGAAAGGCTCGGCTGGTATTCGTCCGGAATTCCGGTCTGGTGGAGGCCGATGACGCCCTGGTTGTCCTCGCCGATTCGCATCGCGAGGATCGAGCTGGTGCTCCCGACGATCGGGATCTTGTTGCACGGGAAGACCGGGACGCCGCGCCAGGACTGGATCTGCTTGCCGTCGACCTCGACCGTGTCCGGGTAGAGGCCGCGCTTGTTGAGCTCCCGGCCGAAGGCGGCGATGGCCCGGGGGTGGGCCAGGAACAGCTTGGTGCCGCGGCGGCGGCTGAGCAGCTCGTCCATGTCGTCCGGGGTGGGCGGGCCGGAGTGGGTCTGGAAGCGCTGGTCGTACGCGGCGTTGCCGAGCAGCCCGAAGTCGGGGTTGTTGACGAGCTCGTGCTCCTGGCGCTCGCGCAGGGCCTCGATGGTCAGCCGCAGCTGGTGCTCGGTCTGGTTCATCGGCTGGTTGTAGAGGTCGGCGACCCGGCTGTGCACCTTGAGGATGGTCTGCGCGACGCTGAGCTCGTACTCGCGCGGCTTGAGCTCGTAGTCCACGAAGGCGCCGGGCAGCTCGTACTCGCCCTGGTGGCCGGCGGAGAGGTCGATCGCGGCCTCGCCGTGCTTGTTCTGCGCCTGCTGGAAGCCGTTCAGGTATTCGATGATCTGGAGCTGGAGCGCCTCGGAGCGGTCGTGCAGTTCCTGGAAGGCGGGCCAGGACAGCGTCATCACGGTGCCGGCCGTCGCGGCGCGGACGGTGTACGGCCAGGCGCCGCCGTCCTGCCGGACCGCCTCGTCGCCGAGGTGGTCGCCGTCGGCGAGGGTGCCGACGACCGTCTCCTCGCCGTACTTGCCGGTGCCCAGCCGGTCGAGCTTGCCGTGCGCGATCAGGAACACCTCGGTGATCGGGGCGCCGGCCTGGACCAGCACGTCGCCCGGGGCGAACTCCCGCTGCACGAAGCGCGAGGCCAGCTCCTCCAGCACGGCCTCGTCCTGGAACCCGCGCAGCACCGGCACCTCGGCCAGCGTGGGCGCGACGATCCGCACCTCGGCACCGGTCTTGACGAAACCCACCCGGCCGCGGCCGACCGAGTGGCGCAGGCGGCGGTTCACCCGGTAGGTGCCGCCGGACACCTGCACCCAGGGCAGCTTCCTGAGCAGCCAGCGCGGGCTGATGCCCTGCATCTGGGGCGCGGACTTGGTGGTCGTCGCGAGGTTCCGCGCGCCGGCCGTGCTCAGACTCTGCTGCTGCCGGATCTCCGACTGCGCACTGGGCGCGGGAATTCCGGCATTGGTTTCGGTCGACATGGGGGAGCCCTTCGCATATCCCGATGAAGTGTCGCCTTGCACATGCGTGTTGCAGCTTCATGGTGGGCCCTGCCAAGGGTGCCCCGCAATCACTCGTTCGAGTGGTTCGGAATGCCTAAACAAATAGTACGAATAGATCACCCGATCGATATCTGTTCGACCGTCCATTCGAACAACTCGGAGCGCGGCGCCCCATCCTCCCCCATCCGCGCCCCGAACCGCGCCACCCCGCGCCACGATCCACAGGCGGCGCCCCCGCCGTCCGGACCGTTCGAACAGGCCGCTAGGGTGCCCTGACCCTTCGTCAACTCTCTTCCCGAGAGGGTCACATGAGTGCACCCGTACGTGTCTGGCTGAACCGCACCTACGCCGAGAACGTCTTCTTCATCGAACAACTGCGCGCCGCCCCGCGCCCGGTGGTGGTCCACGCGACCCACGGCGACCCGGACTCCCCCGTGCTCGCCGCCGCCGACCACGGCAGCGCCGAGCCGGCCGACCTGCCGGCGGACGGCTACGTCAGCTACGCGCTGGACTACTGCGCCCGGCACGCCGTCGACGTCTTCGTCCCGCAGCTGCACCAGCTCGCCCTCGCCCTCGCCCGGCCGGAGTTCGAGGCGATCGGCACCGCGCTGCTCTGCCCGCCGGCCACCGCGATAGCGGCCTTCACCAGCAAGGCCGACGGCTACGCGGTGATCGCCGGGGCCGGCCTGCCCACCCCGCCCTGGTGGCGGGTGCGCACCCCCGGCGAGCTGTGGGACGCCGTCGAGCGGATCGAGGACGCCGGGCACACCGCCTGCCTCAAACCCACCGCCGGTGCGGGCGGCGCCGGCTTCCGGGTGCTCACCCGGGAACCGTACGGAGCGCGGCGGCTGACCGGCTGGGACCCCCGGGTGCAGGTCGATCAGGTGGCCGCGGCACTGGCCGAGGGCGGTCCGGACGGCGAGCCGGTGGACCTGCTGGTGATGCCCTACCTGGACGGACCGGAGGTCTCGGTGGACTGCCTCGCCGACCGGGACGGCGGCCCGCTCACCGCGGTCGGGCGCACCAAGGAGGGCCGCCGCCGCGGCTTCACCACCGAGGAGTGCTACCTGGACCCGGTCCGGCGGCTGGTCCGGGCGACCGGCATGGCGTACCTGTCCAACGTGCAGTTCCGCCGCTTCGACGGCCGGCCGGTGGTCATCGACGTCAACACCCGCCCCGCCGCCGGGCTCCACCAGCTGCGGCTGTGCGGCCTCAACCTGCCGTGGGACGCGGTGCGGCTGGCGCTCGGGGAGCGGCCGGAGTACCCGGGGGCGGAACCGGACGTGCGCGGCATCGAGTACACGCTGGTGTCCGGCATCCGGCCGGTGCTGCAGCGCCGGGCGCCGGGACGGGTGTCACTGGTCCGGGCGCTGCACCGGTGAGCGGCCGCGGCCCTAGAGCGGGCCGTTCCAGTCGAGGGTCGGCTCCAGCACGCCCTCCAGGGTGAGCAGCCAGCGCTTCACCTCGATCCCGACCCGGCCGCCGCCGAAGCCGCCGATCCCGTCCGCCGCCACCACCCGGTGGCAGGGCACCAGCAGGGGGACGGGGTTGGCGGCCATCATCTGCCCGACCGTGCGGGCGGCCAGGCCGGGCTCCGTCACATCCTCGAACACCCCGCTGCGGGCGGCCAGTTCGCCGTAGGTGATGGTCCGGCCGTACGGCACCTCGCGCCAGAGCGCCTGCAGCACCGCGCGGTGCGGGCCGGAGCTCAGGCTCCAGTCGATCGGCAGGCCCAGGTCGCGGGTGCGGCCCGCCAGGTAGGCGCCGATCCGCTCGGTGACGGCGGCGATCTTCGACTCGTCGGTGCACGGCGGCGCCTCGCCCTCGCGCGGCCCCCGGTAGCCGGCCGACACCACACCGAGCGGGGTCACCGCGACGTGCATCGGCCCGCTGGGCAGCGGCGTGGGCACGGTCAGCCAGGACATCGACCAGGACTGCGGCACGTTCGGGCCCCCACCCTCCGCCGGACCGGCCGCCGGCCACCCCGGCGTCCGGGGGGCGTCCCCGCCCCGCGCGCCATCGTACGGCGGGCGGCCGACAGGCCACGGCGCGCGATCCACGGGCTCGGGCGGGCCGGCAGCGGGCTCGGGCGGGCGGACAACGGGCTCCGGCGAACGGGCCGAGGGCTCCGGCGGGCGGCCCGGGTGCGGACGGTCCGCGGCCCGGGCCCGGGCGGCTCCGGTCAGAACTGCCCCTTCAGTCCGCGCGCGTTCGACGCGCACCAGTGCACCAGCTCGGCGCGGTCCGGGGCGCGGCCCTCGCACAGCACGGCGAGCTGTTCGTCGTTGATCCGGTTCGGCCCCGGGATCTCCAGCAGGTACGCCAGGTCCGCCAGTACGGTGGCGAGCCGCTCCGCGTCCGCGTGGTCCAGGGTGACCGCGGACCCGTGATGGCTGATGGTGAGCGAGCCGGGCATGATCGACCTCCTCCGTCACCCCCGTCCTCCACCGTACGACCGGGTCGGCCGCCCCGCCCGCCGCGGAGGCGTACGTGCGCGGGTGGGGCAGCCGGTTGCGCTCCGGGGCCGGCCGGGCGCGGTGCGCGGTGGGCCGGGGGTGCGCCCCGGAGCCGTCCGAGGGGTTGGTCAGCTGTCCGGGCCCTCCTCCCAGCGACGGTCACGTACCGCCGGTACGGCCAACACTACGGCCCCGGCCGCCAGTTGCCAGACCGCTCCGATCAGCAGCACGGTGTCCGCGCCGAACCGGCCCGCCAGCGGACCGGCCGCCGCCAGCCCGAGCGGGCCGAGGGCGAAGGAGCCCAGCACGCCGAAGGCCGTCACCCGGCCGAGCAGTTCCACCGGCACCCACTTCTGGGTGGTGGTGCCGTAGAGCGTCCCGCAGACCGCCGAGCCGACCCCGGCCACCAGTGCGCCGGCGGCCACCCAGGGCAGCCCCGCCCCGGCCGCGAGCGCCGCGGAGGGCAGCGCCCAGGCCAGCGCCGCCAGGGACGCCACCGCGAGCGGGCGGGCCGGAGACCGGCCGAGCACCAGCAGGCCGCCCAGCACCGCGCCGGCGCCGTAGACGCCCATCACCAGGCCCCAGGCGCGGGCGCCGCCGAGGTCCCGCTGCGCGAGCAGCGGGCCGAGCACCAGGAAGGGGGCCCAGACCAGCAGGTTGAACAGGCCCATCTGCACGGTGGTGACCCACAGCCACGGGCGGGAGGCGAACTCCGACCAGCCGGCCCGCAGGTCCCGGACCATCGACCCCTCGCCGGCCGCCGCCCGCACCGGCAGCCGCAGCCTGGCCAGCGCGAAAGCGCCGATGCCGTACGTCACCGCGTCGGCCAGCAGCACCGTCGCCGGGCCCCAGGCGGCGGTGACCAGGCCGGCGGTGGCGGGGCCGACCACGGTGGACACCGAACGGGCCAGCCCCAGCAGGGCGTTGGCGTCCGCCACCAGTCCCGTACGGCGCACCAGGTCGGGCACGATCGCGCCGAAGGCCGGCATGAACAGCCCCTCGCCGACCCCCCAGACCGCCACCAGCGCGACCATCGCCCAGACCGGGGCGTGCCCGGCCGCCAGCAGCCCGGCGAACAGCGCCTGGACCACGCCGCGCAACAGGTCCGAGCCCAGCATCACCCGGCGGCTGCCGAGCCGGTCCGCGATCGCCCCGCCGGCCAGCAGCACCAGCACCACGGGGAGGATCCGGGCCGCCATCACCCACCCCAGGGCGGTGCCCCCTCCGCCGTTGCCGCTTCCACCACCACCGCCGTCGAGCACCGCGAAGGCGACCGCGACCGGCGCCATCGAGGAGCCGATCAGGGAGGTCGTGTACCCCAGGAAGAACCACGTGAACTCGCGCTCGCCGAACACGGCGAGCCGGTCTCCCGGGCGCCTTCGGCGGGCCGGGATCCGTTCGGTCTGCACTGCCATGTGCAGAAAGTCTGCGCGTCTACGGAGGGCGGATTCAAGGGATTGCGGGAAAAAAGTTGAGCCTTTGGGAATCAATTCGACGAGGATTCGACCTACCGCAGTAAATTCACACCTCTATGGCTCTCCACCTGCCGTTTACTGCGCCCAGCGACTATGGTTCAGATGTCCCGGAACAGTGATTTACTGCGGCACTTGGATTTCGGAAGAAGGCGATCGTGACAGGAACCGCGACAGCACTCCCACCGGTCGAGTACGCCGTCGCCGTCGAGCGCTACCTGGCCGCCTCCGGGCTCGCCGACGGCTCCCGGCGGATCTACCGGATCGCACTGGACACCTGGGCCTGGGCACTCGCCGACCGGCCCGCCCCCACCGGCCCCGAACGGCGACGGGCCCGGCCGCCCGTCCTGCCGCTCGCCCTGCTCGACCACCCCGACGCCGCCGAGCGGCTCCGCGCCGCGGTCGCCCGGCGCGGCGCCGACACCGACCCGCGCACCCTCAACCGGGAGCTCTCCACCCTGCGCGCGGCCGTGGCCTGGTGGCGGGCCCGCGGCTGGCTCGACGGCGACCCGACCACCGGCCTGCTCCCCCGCCCGCTGCCCGAACCCGCCACGGCCACCGGTCCGTTGAGCCCCGAGGACCTGCGCGCCCTGTTCGCCCTCCGCGCGCCGCTGCGCGAGCAGGCGCTCTGGCACCTGCTGCACGAGTCCGGCGCCGCGATCGAGACCGTCCTCGCCCTGGACACCGACCACCTCGACCCGCCCCGCCGCCGCACCCGCCCGCCCGGCACCCCGGTGCACTGGCAGTCCGGCACCGCCCGGCTGCTCCCCCTCCTGGTCGCCGGCCGCGCCACCGGCCCGCTCTTCCTCACCGACCGCCGCGCCCCCGCCGGCACCCCCGACCGCGACCGCTGCCCGTACACCGGCCACGCCCGCCTCTCCTACCGCCGCGCCGCCGAACTCTTCACCGCCCACACCCGGCCGCTCGGCCCGGGCTGGACGCTCCGCCGCCTGCGATCGGGGCGGTAGGGCAGGGCAGGGGTGGAGGCAGCGTCGGGCTTTCCGGAGGCCCCGTCCGCACCGTTACGCAGCCGATGGGCGGCCGTGACACGACCGGCCGAGGACCGCGACACGGCCCTCCTAGCGTCATCCCCGACGCCACCGGCCGAACCCGTCGAACCGGGTGAAGCGGCCGGAGGGCGTCCGCGACGAGGACGTACGCGTCCGGCGCCGACGACGGACGTCCCGCGACACCGGCCCGCCGGGGCCCGCGAAACCGCACCGCGGACCGCACCGCGGACCGGCGGCCACCACCCACCGACCGACGCACGATGGAGACACCCCGTATGAGCAGGAGCCGTACCCACCACTCCCCCGCCCGCCGCGTCCTGGCCGCCTGCGCCCTGACCGGCGCCGCGCTGCTGGCCACCGTCACCGGCGGGCAGGCCTGGGCCGACGGCGCGCCGAAGCCGGCCGCGCCCTCCGCCGCCCCGGCCGGCGACGCCGCGGTGCGGACCGCCCCGCCCGCGCCCGCCGCGCCCTCCGCCGCCCCGAAGCCCGAGGCCTCGCCGGCCGTGGCCGCCCCGAAGGGCGCAGCCCCGGCCCCGGCCGCCCCCGGCGGCGCCCAGCCGCAGGTCCGCGAGGTGCCCAAGGGCGCCGCGCAGGCCGGTGACGGCTCCACCGCCTCCGACGGTTCCGGCCTGATGCTCGCCGGTGGCGGCACCGTCGCGGCCGTCGGCGCCGCGGGCCTGGGCTTCGCCCTCCTGCGCCGCCGCTCCGGTGCGCGCGGCTGACACCGGTCCCGAGTCCGCCGGGCACCCCGGCGCCGCTTCCCCGTACCCGGCCAGTCGGGGAAGCGGCGCCGGGGCCGCCCCGGTGGCGGGGACCGACAGCCACCGACGCGCCCCGGGCCACCGGCGGGGGCGCCGACGCGCCGCCCGGCCCGGCCCCGGCCCGCTGCGCCGTACCGCCTTCGGCACCGCGGGCCTGCTCTGCCTGGTGCTCGGCACCTCGCTCGCGCTGTCCGGCCGGGAGACCCCGGTGGTGCGGGTCGAGACCTCCGGGCACGGCACCGGCGCCGACACCCCGGCGGCGGCCCCGGGCTCCCCGGGCGCCCCGGCCACGACCGGCACCGCGCCCACCGCCCCGAAGCCGTACGCCTCCTCGCCGCCGACCCGCCTGCTGGTGCCCTCCGTCGGAGTGGACGCACCGGTGACCGACCTCGGCCTCAACCCCGACGGCACGGTCGAGGTGCCGCCGGCCGACCGGGGCGAGGAGGTCGGCTGGTACCGCAACGGCCCCACCCCCGGCGAAGCCGGCCCCGCCGTGCTCATCGGGCACTACGACACCGTGCACGGCCCGGCGGTCTTCAAGCAGCTGCCGAAACTGCGCCCCGGCGACCTCATCCGGATCCGGCGCGCGGACGGCGGCACCGTGGACTTCAAGGTCCGCGAGCTGCTCCAGGCCGCCAAGGACCGCTTCCCGACCGAGCAGGTGTACGGCGACACACCCGCGCCCGCGCTCCGGCTGATCACCTGCGGTGGCCGGATCGGCTCGGACGGCCACTGGACGGACAACATCATCGTGCTGGCGGACCTGGCCTGACGGTGCACGAACCGCCGTCGGGGAACCGCCGGCCACCGCCCGCACGACCTACCACCGGGGCGGCGACGGGAGGCGACGAGCCGGACCGTCGCCGTGGACGCAGGAAGAGCAGGCAGAGCGGGCAGCGCGGACAGCGCGGGCCCGGCAGGAGGACGAGCACCGACCGTGGCAGCAACAGCACCCCCACCACCCCGCCGCCGTCCCGGCGCCGTCCCGGTGGCCGCCCTGGCCGGCCTGGTCGTCGTCCTCGCCCTCGCCGCTCTGGCCTTCGGCCGGGCCACCCCCGGCGAGCTGCGCGACCAGGGCCCGGCCCGGGCCGTCAGGCCGCCGGCGGTGTCCCAGCCGCTCTGGCCGGACCTGCCCACCTCCCCGCCGCCGGCCGCGTCCGCGACCGACACCACCCAGGAACCGCCGCAGCCCGTACCGGACGTGACCGTCCCCGGGCGCGACATCACCGCGGTCGACGTCCGCACCGTCCTCGCCAAGGACCCGGACGTCGACCAGGAGGAGCGCCAGGCACTCGGCTCCTGCGCCGGCTGCGAGGTCCGCGCCCCGGAGTTCCGCGACCTCACCGGCGACGGGCAGCCCGAGCTGATCACCGTCGTCACCACCCCCGGGCGGGCCGTGCTGCACGTCTACGCCCTCGCCGAGGACCGGCTGCTGCCCGTCCTCCGGGTGCGGGTCCAGCCGGCGTTCAACGCCTCGACCATCGGCACCGACCTGTGGCTGATCGAGCCGACCAGCGTCGACGCCCGGACCACCAGCCACTACGCGTGGGACGGCAAGAGGCTCACCCTGAACGAACGCAGGGACGAGGGCGTCATACCGCTCCCGTCCACCGGCCCGGACGCCGGCCGGCCGGCCACCGCCGTACCCGACCCCGGACCGGCGCCCCGCCCCGCCCCGTACGCGCCGAAGCAGGCCGCCCCCGAGGCCGCCGTCCCGTCCCCGCGCGGCGCCCGGCCGTCCTCCGTGCCCTCCGCCCCCTCCGTGCCCGGCGCGTCCGTCGCGCCCTCCGTCCCCGCCGTGCTCCCGGAAGCGAAGCGATGACCCCCGCCGCCACCCCCGCCCACCCGCACATCCTCCTGGTCGAGGACGACGAGGTGATCCGCGAGGCCACCCGGATGGCCCTGGAGCGCTACGGCTTCCCGGTCACCACCGCCGCCGACGGCCTGGAGGGCCTGGAGGCCTTCCACGCCGTCCGGCCCGACCTGCTCCTGCTGGACGTCATGCTGCCGCTGCTCGACGGGGTCGGCCTCTGCCGCCGGATCCGGGAGGAGAGCCAGCTGCCGATCCTGATGATGTCCGCCCGGACCGACCCGGTGGACGTGGTCTCCGGGCTGGAGGCCGGGGCGGACGACTACGTGGTCAAGCCCTTCGAGAGCGCCGTCCTGGTCGCCCGGATCCGTACGGTGCTGCGCCGCGTCCCGGTCGCCCCGGCGGCCGACGCCCCGCCGGCCCCGCCGCAGTCCCCGCCCGCTCCTTCGTCCCCTCCGCCGTCCCCGCCCACCCTTCCGTCCGTCCGCAGCTTCGACGGCCTCCGGGTGGACACCGACAGCATGGAGGTCCGGGTGGACGACCGCCTCGTCCCGCTCACCCCCACCGAACTGCGGCTGCTGCTGGAGTTCAGCGCCGCGCCCGGGATCGTGTTGGAGCGCTCCACCCTGCTCGAACGCGTCTGGGACTACGAGTGGGGCGCCGACACCCGGGTCGTGGACGTCCACGTGCAGCGGCTGCGCGCCAAGATCGGCTCCGGCCGGATCGAGACCGTCCGCGGCTTCGGCTACAAGCTGCGGCGCCCGGCATGACCCTGCGCCGCCAGATCGCCGCCGCCGTCGCCGCCATCGCCGTCCTGGTCGCGGTGGCCGTCGGCCTGCTGGTCCACCAGGCGATGATCCGCCAGCACGTCGACCAGGCCCGCTCCTCCTCGCTCGCCACCCTCGACTCCGCCTTGAACGACTACGAGCGCGGCGGCGGGAAGGCGATCGGCCGGGGCGCCGTCCTGAACGACCCGGCGCTGCCCGAGCGGCTGCGCGCCCTCGCCGCCGGCGACCGGCACGGCTCGCTGCTCGTCGCCGACGGCACCGGCGAGTCGATGTGGGCGGCCGGCCCGGTGCCGGACGGGGTGGTGTCCGTCCGGGTGGACTTCACCCAGGACCGCCAGGCCATCGCCGACCTGGACCGGATCATCCTGCTCACCGTCGTCGCCGCGGTCTTCACCACCGTGCTGGCCGGCGTGCTCGTCGCCGACCGGATCAGCCGCCGGCTGCGCACCGCGGCCACCGCCGCCCGCGGCATCGCGGCCGGCGGGACGGACACCCGGATCGGCGAACTCGTCGACGGCAAGGACGAGGTCGCCGACCTCGCCGCCGCCGTCGACCTGATGTCCCGCACCCTGCACCGCCGGCTGGAGGACGAGCAGCGCTTCACCGCGGACGTCGCCCACGAACTGCGCACCCCGCTCACCGGCCTCGTCACCGCCGCCGAACTCCTGCCGCCCGGCCGCCCCACCCAGCTCGTGCAGAACCGGGTCCAGGCACTGCGCGGCCTGGTCGAGGACCTGCTGGAGGTCTCCCGCCTGGACGCCGACGCCGAGTCCCCCGACCTCTCCGCCGTCCCCCTCGAACGCGCGGCCCGCCGCACCGTCACCCTCACCGGCCTGGACGTCACCGTCGAGATCACCGCCGACCGGCAGGTCCGCACCGACCTGCGCCGGCTGGACCGCATCCTCGGCAACCTCATCCTCAACGCCCACCGCCACGGCACCGGCCCGGTCCACCTGCACGTCGACGGCCCGCGGATCACCGTCCGCGACCACGGCCCCGGCTACCCCGAGGACCTCCTCCGCCACGGCCCGCAGCGCTTCCGCACCAACGCCCCCGAACGCGGCCGCGGCCACGGCCTCGGCCTCACCATCGCCACCGGCCACGCCCGCGTCATCGGCGCCACCCTGACCTTCGCCAACCACCCCGCCGGCGGCGCCCTCGCCACCCTCACCCTCCCCCCGAACTGACCCCGGACACGACGGAAGGGCCGGCCCGACAACCCGTCGGACCGGCCCTTCCCATTCTGCGCGGAGCCCCCTGTCGGGTACCGACGACCCCCGCTACTGGGCCGGACGGGACCTGTCGGCCGGGGCTTCAAGATGGCGCGCGAGGATGGCGGCGAACGCGAGGTACGCCTCGATCTTCGCGGCTCCGACGAGAGCATCGGGCGACACATGCTTTGGCAGCCGGTCCAGGTACGCGCGGGCAGCGTTGGCGTGGTCAACGTAGTCACTCATGCAGGCCCCCCTGAGGATGATCACGAAGTTTGTGCGAAGCCTACGGCTGTACACCGGGCGGCGGCGCTGTTTCGGCGGATGTCCCGTCCGGGCCAAGGTCGACAGTGCCGAGCGCCGCCGGCACACTTCGGGCTGAGCGGGTGGTTCCCTCCTCGATCGGGCAGCTTCGCCGCACCCGGGTTCTCCAGGAGCCGCCAAGGCCAAGGCCGGTGTCTCCCCGGACATCCACTTCCACGACGTCCGGCACACCGGACGCTTCTGGCACGCCCGTGGCACAGCCCGAGCAGGACCGCAGCAACGACGAAGGGCCAACTCTCCCGGATCACCCCGGCGAACTGGCCCTCCGTACGACGAGCCCCCTGTCGGGTTCGAACCGACGACCCCCGCTTTACAAGAGCGGTGCTCTGGCCAGCTGAGCTAAGGAGGCACGGTGGCCGTCCGCGATGGATCACGGCGGCACCGGGGGGCAGTCTACCGGGCCCGGGTGACGGGATGGGGGTATATCCGGGGGTTGGTGGGATGGGTGGGCGTGACGGAACCGATGCCGAAATCGGGTCGGGTGGGGGCTGACAAGCGGCGGACGCGCAGGTAGCGTCGCCGGGAGCCGGTTCGTGGCAGTGGTTCAGACCACTGGTGGGCCGGCGGAGCAGAACAGACCCCCCTTTACTCGGATCGTCCGGCACGTTCCTGCCGGTGAAGGAGACAAACAACCATGGCTTCTGTCACGTACGACAAGGCGACCCGCGTGTACCCCGGGGCGGACAAGCCCTCGGTGGACGCGCTGGACCTGGAGATCGCGGACGGCGAGTTCCTCGTGCTGGTCGGCCCCTCGGGCTGCGGCAAGTCGACCAGCCTGCGCATGCTGGCCGGTCTGGAGGACGTCAACGCCGGTGCGATCCGGATCGGCGACCGCGACGTCACCCACCTGCCGCCGAAGGACCGGGACATCGCCATGGTGTTCCAGAACTACGCGCTGTACCCGCACATGACCGTCGCCGACAACATGGGCTTCGCGCTCAAGATCGCCGGCGTGAACAAGGCGGAGATCCGCACCAAGGTCGAGGAGGCCGCGAAGATCCTCGACCTCACCACGCTGCTGGACCGCAAGCCGAAGGCGCTCTCCGGCGGTCAGCGCCAGCGCGTCGCGATGGGCCGCGCGATCGTCCGCCAGCCGCAGGTCTTCCTGATGGACGAGCCGCTGTCGAACCTGGACGCCAAGCTCCGCGTCTCGACCCGTACCCAGATCGCCGGCCTCCAGCGCCGCCTGGGCATCACCACGGTGTACGTCACCCACGACCAGACCGAGGCGCTCACCATGGGCGACCGGGTCGCGGTGCTCAAGGACGGTCTGCTCCAGCAGGTCGACACCCCGCGCAACATGTACGACAAGCCCGCGAACCTCTTCGTGGCCGGCTTCATCGGCTCGCCGGCCATGAACCTGGTCGAGGTGCCGCTGGTGGACGGCGGCGTGAAGTTCGGCGGCTCGGTCGTCAACATCTCCCGCGAGGACCTGGCCGGCGCCGGCACCGACAAGACGGTGACCGTCGGTGTCCGCCCGGAGCACTTCGAGATCGTCCCGGCGGGCGGCATCGAGGGCGTCGCGGTGACCGTGAACGTGGTCGAGGAGCTCGGCTCGGACGGCTTCGTCTACGGCACCACCCAGATCGGCGGCGAGGACCACGACCTGGTCGTCCGCGTGCCCGGCCGCCAGATCCCGGCCCGCGGCGAGACCGTCCACGTCGTGCCGATCGCCAACGAGACCCACGTCTTCTCCACCAGCTCCGGCCTGCGCCTGAGCAACTGACGCGACCCCGCGCGACGGCCGCGACCAGCGCGGCACCCGGAGCCCGTCGGACCCTCGTGGTCCGGCGGGCTCCGTCCGTATCCCCGCCCCTTCGACCCCGTCCGGACGCCCCCGCGTCAACACGGCAAGGGGACAAACCCGGACACCGTGTCACTCGATGGGGTAACGGAGGGCGATCCGGCCCGTACCCACCGCTACTCTCCTGAGGGTGAAGCAGCTGTTGCGCCGTATCGGCCAGACCGTCGCCCTGACCCTGCCGGTCGTCCTGGTGACCACCGGCACCCTCGCCGTGACCAGGGTCCCGTGGGCCCCGCCGACCGGGCTCGACCAGCAGGTCGTGGCGGCGTCCAGCGGCGACGGCGCCGGGATCGGACGCTCCAACAACGCGGCCGGCGCCGTGGCCAAGGCCTCGGACGGGCTCGCCCCGCAGGAGTCGCTGCGGGTGGTGCTGCTGGACGAGCTGCGGGCGAAGAACCCCTCCGCCGCGCTGGACCTGCTGGAGCGCTCGATGCGCGAGCAGCCCTCGCTGACGCCGTACTGCACCTCGCTGGCCACCGAGTTGGGCAAGGCCGCGGTGCGCAAGTACCAGGGCGACGTCCAGCGGGCCCGCACCTTCGCCCGCCCGGTCTGCGACGGCGCGTTCGCGGCCGGCGTCGTCGGCTGAGGCGGCCGGGAACGCAAGGGAAGGCAAGGGGGCCGAGGCAGGCCCCCGAGGCGGCGGACGCCCCCGTCCGCCGCCTTATTGTTCAGGCATGACCGCTGACTCCGGCCCCACCGCCGACCTCCCGTCCGCCCGGCCTCCGCAGCCCCACCCGCCGCGGCCGACCACGACGCCCGTCACCCAGGCCGTCATCCTGGCCGGCGGCCAGGGCTCCCGGCTGCGCCCCTACACGGACGACCGCCCGAAGCCGCTGGTCGAGATCCCCGGGACGGGCACGCCGATCCTCGGCCACCAGCTGGCCTGGCTGGCCGAGGAGGGCGTCACCGACGTCGTGGTCTCCTGCGGGCACCTCGCCGACGTGCTGGAGGAGTGGCTGGACAAGGCGGACCTGCCGCTGCGGGTGCGCACGGTGGTCGAGGCGGAGCCGCTCGGGCGCGGCGGCGGGCTCAAGTACGCGGCGAAGGCGCTGCCCCGCCCGGACGAGCCCTGGTACGCCACCAACGGCGACATCTGGACCCGGTTCAGCCTGCGCGAGATGGCCGCCTTCCACCACGAGCGGGACGCCGTCGCGACGCTCGCGCTGGCCCGGCCGCGGATCCCCTGGGGCGCGGTGGAGACCGACCAGTTCGGCAACGTGCTGGACTTCATCGAGGCGCCGCCCTCGCCCTTCCTGATCAACGCCGGCCTGTACGTGTTCAGCCCCGAGTTCGCCGAGCTGCTGCCGGACGTGGGCGACCACGAGCGCACCACCTTCCCCCAGCTCGCCCGCGGCAAGCGGCTGGCGGGCTACCAGCTGCCGCAGGGCGTGTACTGGCGGGCCATCGACACCGCCAAGGACCTCACCGAGGCGGCCAAGGAGCTCGCCTCCGGCGCCGGCCGGTCCCCCAGGTAACCAGCGGGCCGCGAGCCGTACGGCCGCCCTCGTGACGGCGGTCGGC
>NZ_LIPD01000003.1:283146-975673 GCF_001905545.1 Streptomyces sp. CB02056
GCGGTCGGCACCCCCGGGTGGGAGGTCCGGCCGCCGGAGAGGTCGGCCAGCGGCGCGCTGCCCAGCACTCCGCCGAGCAGCCCGCCGGAGCTCGGGCTGGACTTGGCCGCCGGCCCCGAGCCGCCGGTGCCCGGGGTGCCGCGCGAGGCGGGGGCGGTGCCGCCGGAGCCGCCGGACGGGGCGGGAGCGGCCGGGGAGGAGCCCGACCCGGCCTCCGGCTTGCCCGAGTGCGCCTTGCCGCTCGGCGTCGGGGTGGCCGGCTTGGTGGACGGCGTGGCGGCCGGGGTGGTCGCGCTCGGCGTCGGGGTGGCCGGGTGCGGGGCGGCGGGTTGGGGCGTGGTGGACGTGCCCTTGCCGCCGGGGGCGCCGGACGGGCTGCCGGACGGCCAGACCGGGGTGCCGTAGTCGGTGGCCGGACGGTCCGGCGCCTGGTGCGCCCGGGCGCCGGTACGGACGGCGGCGCCGAGCATCGAGCCGAGCAGCAGGGTCAGGCCGACGACGACCGTGGTGACCACGGTGCCGCGGCGCAGCACCCGGCGGCGCAGCGCCCCGGGCGCGTCCGCGCCGTACCGGCGCCAGGCCTCCAGGCTGAGCCGCCCGTCCAGCGAGGCGAACGGCGCTCCGGCGATCAGCAGCGGGCTCCACGCCGCGAGGAAGATCAGGTCCGGGGTGTCGTAGACCGGGACGGCCCGCCAGCTGACGGTGAACAGCAGCGCGGCGGAGAGCGCCATCGCGGCGCCGGCGGCGAGCCGCTGCCAGAGGCCGAGGACGGTCAGCACGCCGACCACGATCTGGGTGAACGACACCACCAGGCCGGCGCCCACCGGGTGCGCCATGGCGAAGGCCAGCAGCGGTTCGGCGACCTTCCAGGGGTGCAGCGAGGAGAGCCAGCGCATCATCGAGCCGCGCTCGCCGCCGTCGAAGTACACCGGGTCGCAGAGCTTGCTGAACCCGGCGTAGACGGAGAGCGAGCCGAGGACGGCGCGCAGCGGCAGCAGCACCAGGCCGAGGTCGACCCGGCGGCCCGGGTACCAGGGCTGCCTGCCCGCGGCGTCGACGGCGGAGACCTCGGGCAGTTCGCCGCTCGGGGTCCAGCCGTGCGGCTCGCCGACCGGGCCGACGCCCGCTTCGGTGGCGGTGCCGGCGCCCTCGCGGGGCTGGCGCGGGAGGGTGCGGGCGCCCGCGAGGGAGGGGAGCGCCTGGGTGTCCGCCTCGATCAGGCGGACGCCGCCGGCCGGGGTGCAGCCGGGGCGCACCGCCTCCAGCAGCCGGGTGGCCGCGAGGTCCCCGGGGGGCGCCTGGCCGGTCCAGGTGACGGCGGTGACCCGGCCCTTGCGGCGCGGTGCGCCGCCGGCCCCGGCCCCGGCCAGCGCCGGGACGGCGGAGGAGGGCACGACGACCTGCGGGGTGACCAGCGGACGGCGGATCAGGCCCTGGTTGGCGTACGGGTCGCCGAATGCGGCACCGGTGGACAGCAGTCCGGCCGGGGCATCGATCAGCGGCGCCACCGGGCCGCCGAGCCGGAGCCGGAAGCTCGCCTGGGTGCTGCTGAGCCGCGAAGGGTCCGACTCCACCTTGACGGTGTTGAGGCCGGGGCCCGCGTCTATCCCGGTGCTGCCGTCGCCGAACAGGGGGCGCCGAGGTGTTCTGGTGTCCACGCCCGTCTAACCGGGTGACGCCCGCTTAGGACACTCTCCCGGGTGGATGTCCGGCGCACACTTGAAGTGATCATGAAAAAAGCGATCGGGCCCGGTCGGGGCCCGATCGCCTTCACTCGGATTGCGGGGAATTCGGAAGATCTCCTGCGCGCCGCGACCCGGCCGTGCTCAGCGCTTGGCGCGCAGTCGCGCGGCCTCGTACAGCACGATGCCCGCCGCGACACCGGCGTTCAGCGACTCGGTCAGGCCGGACATCGGGATCCGGACCCGCATGTCGCAGGTCTCCGAGACCAGCCGGGACAGGCCCTTGCCCTCGCTGCCCGCGACGATCACGACCGGACCGGTCAGCAGCTCCAGGTCGCCGATCTCGGCCTCGCCGTCGGCGGCCAGGCCGACCACCATCAGACCGGCCTTCTGGTAGGCCTCCAGGGTGCGGGTCATGTTGGTGGCCCGGGCGACGGGCAGCCGGGCCGCGGCGCCGGAGGAGGTCTTCCAGGCACCGGCGGTCATGCCGGCCGCGCGGCGTTCGGGGATGACCACGCCGTGCGCGCCGAAGGCGGCGGCCGAGCGGACCACGGCGCCCAGGTTGCGCGAGTCGGTCACGCCGTCCAGCGCGATGATCAGCGCGTCCTGGCCGGCGTCGGCGGCGTCGACCAGCAGGTCGTCGGGGTGCGCGTACTCGTACGGCGGCACCTGGAGCACCAGGCCCTGGTGGTTCATCCCGCCGGTCATCTGGTCCAGCTGGGGCCGCGGGGCCTCCATCAGCGGGATGCCGCGGTCGTTGGCGGCCTGGAAGGCGTCGCGGACCCGGTCGTCGGTGTCGATGAACTGCTGGACGTACAGCGCGTTGGCCGGGACGTCGCCCTGCAGGGCCTCGACCACCGAGTTGCGGCCGAAGACCAGCTCGGCGCTGCCCGCGCCGCCGCGGCCACCGCGGCCGCCGCCGCCGGCCCGGCGCATGCCGGCCCGGGCCTTGGCGTCCCGCTCGCGCTTGATCGCGGCGTTGGCGGCGCGCTGCTTCGGGTGGCCCTTGCGCTCCGCACCGGGCGGCGTCGGGCCCTTGCCCTGGAGCGCCTTCCGGCTGTGGCCGCCGGTACCGACAGACGCGCCCTTCTTCGATCCGGGGTTGCGACGGTTCCTGCGTGCACTGTTGCCGGCCATGGCTGTACTTCCTGTCTGTCCGGCATGCCCCGGCCGTCCCGGTCTGCCCGGTGGCGGCCGACGGCATGCGCTACGTCATGCGGGAGGGCCGCACCGGTCCGGTACGGCCCACCCATCACCCCGATCGTCGGATGGGGTTACTGGCTGTTGATCGTCCAGCGCGGGCCGGACGGGGTGTCCTCGATGGCCAGCCCGGCGAGGCCGAGCTGGTCGCGGATGGCGTCCGCGGTGGCGAAGTCCTTGCGCTCGCGCGCGGCCTGCCGCTGGTCCAGGACCAGACGGACCAACGAGTCGACCACTCCGTGGAGGTCCTCGCCGCGCTCCGTCCCGGCCCAGTGCGGGTCGAGCGGGTCGAGGCCCAGTACACCGAGCATCGCACGGACCTCGGCCAGTCGCGCCACCACGCTCTCCTTGTCGTCCGCGTTCAGGGCGCTGTTGCCCTGGCGGACGGCGGTGTGCACGACGGCCAGCGCCTGCGGCACGCCGAAGTCGTCGTCCATCGCCTCGGCGAAGGCCGGCGGCACCTCGGGCGCCGCGTCGACCGTGCCGCAGCGCTCGACGGCGCGCTGGATGAAGCCCTCGATCCGGCCGAAGCCGGCCTCGGCCTCGCGCAGCGACTCCTCGCTGTACTCGATCATCGAGCGGTAGTGCGGAGCCGCCAGGTAGTAGCGGAGCACGATCGGCCGCCACGCCCGGACCATCTCGGAGACCAGCACCGAGTTGCCCAGCGACTTGCTCATCTTCTCGCCGGCCATGGTGACCCAGGCGTTGTGCACCCAGAAGCCGGCGAAGTCGTCGCCGTAGGCCTTGGACTGGGCGATCTCGTTCTCGTGGTGCGGGAAGATCAGGTCCAGCCCGCCGCCGTGGATGTCGAAGGCCGCGCCCAGGTACTTGTGGGCCATCGCCGAGCACTCCAGGTGCCAGCCCGGACGGCCGCGGCCCCACGGGGTCTCCCAGCTCGGCTCGCCCGGCTTGGCGGCCTTCCACATCGCGAAGTCGCGCTGGTCCCGCTTGCCGGTCTCGCCCTCGCCCTCGGGCTGGCGCAGGTCGTCCAGCTTCTGGTTGGAGAGCGCCAGGTAGTCGGGGTACGACCGCACGTCGAAGTAGACGTTGCCGTCGGCCGCGTAGGCGTGGCCCTTCTCGATGAGCCCCTGCATCATCGCGATCATCTCGGGGATGTGCCCGGTGGCCCGCGGCTCGACCGTCGGCCGCAGGCAGCCGAGCGCGTCGTAGCCGTCGTTGAAGGCGCGCTCGTTCTCGTAGGCGATCTGCCACCACGGCGTGCCGAGCTCGCGCTCCTTGGCGATGATCTTGTCGTCGATGTCGGTGACGTTCCGGGCGAAGGTCACCTGGTAGCCGCGGTAGGCGAACCACCGCTGCATGAGGTCGAAGTTGAGGTACGACCGGATGTGCCCGATGTGTGGCGCCGACTGAACGGTAGCGCCGCACAGGTAGATCGAGACACAACCCGGTACAAGCGGGACGAAGTCGCGTACCTGGCGGGTGCTGGTGTCGTACAGACGAATGCTCACAGCGTCAAGCGTAGTGGGCACCGGGGGGTGCCCCGCCACATTCCCCGGGACAACGGGGGCGTGATCCCGGGGAAACGGCGGGACGCGGACGGGACTCAGATGTTGCCGAGCACCTTGTCCGGGGAGATCCGGACGACCACCCGGACCGCCTCCGGACCGTCGAAGGTGTAGTCCTTGCCCAGGTACTTGCGGGACAGCTCGTCGATCAGCTCCCGGCCGCCCTCGGTGGTCAGCGTCGCCTCGCCGCGCGCCTCGAAGTACTCGTACGGGTTGTCCTTGTCGTTGATGACGAGGGACACCCTCGGGTCCCTGACCAGGTTGAGGTGCTTCCGGCGGCCCTCGACGGTGGAGAACAGGATGTCGTCGCCGTCCCGCTTGACCCAGACCACGGAGGCCTGCGGGCCCCCGTCGGGCTGGATGGTGGAGACCACGGCGAAGCTCGTGCTGTCGAGCAGTTCCTTGACCTTGTCCGCAAGTTCGACACCCATCGGAAACCCCTTCACGTCGGCGTTCGGCCCGAGCGGAAGCCCCGTCCGGGCCCGAGCCGAACACTAGCGACTCGGGCCCCGGGAACACCCGGTGAACACCCGTCAGGTCCGGGTTGTTCCCGACCGCTCACCGCGACCGGCTCAACGCCGCTCGTACACCAGGGCGGTGGCGATCGCGGCCAGGCCCTCGGCCCGGCCGGTCAGCCCCAGCCCGTCGGTGGTGGTGCCGGAGACGGACACCGGGGCGCCGACCGCCTCGGACAGCGCGGCCTGCGCCTCGGCCCGCCGCTTGCCGATCTTCGGCCGCACGCCGATCACCTGGACCGCCACGTTGCCGATCTCGAAGCCCGCCTCGCGGACCAGCCGGGCCGCCTCGCCGAGCAGCTTCGCCCCGGACGCGCCGGCCCACTCCGGCCGGTCGGTGCCGAAGTGGGCGCCCAGGTCGCCGATCCCGGCGGCCGAGAACAGCGCGTCGCAGGCGGCGTGCGCGGCGACGTCGGCGTCCGAGTGCCCGGAGAGGCCGACCTCGGCGTCCGGCCAGTCCAGCCCGGCCACCCGGAGCGGGCGGCCGGCCTCGAAGGCGTGCACGTCGGTGCCGATCCCCACGCGGGGGATCACGGGGGTCTGCGGGTCAGTAGGCATCGGCGGCCCTCCTGCGGGCGAGTACGGCCTCGGCGAGCACGAGGTCCAGTGGACGGGTGACCTTGAACGCCTCCTCGTGGCCGGGCACCACGACGACCCGGCCGCCGTAGCGCTCCACCAGGCCGGCGTCGTCGGTGACCGGGGGCGCGTCGGCGGTGCCCGCGCTCTCCTCGGCCAGCGCCTTGGCGTGCACCTCGACCAGGGTGGCGCGGTCGAAGCCCTGCGGGGTCTGCACCGCGCGCAGGGTGGCGCGCTCGGGCGTGTCGAGCACCGGCTCGGGGCCGCCCGGGTTCGGCTCGACCCGCTTCACCGTGTCGGCCAGCGGCACCGCGGGCACCACCGCCCGCGCCCCGGCCCGGACGGCGGCCGCGACGGCGTCCACCACCTCGACCGGGACCAGCGGGCGGGCCGCGTCGTGCACCAGCACGATCCCGACCTCGTCCGGGATCGCGGCCAGGCCCAGCCGGACCGACTCCTGGCGGGTCGCCCCGCCGGCCACCACCCGGATGTCCTTGTCGTCCAGCCCGTGGCTGTCCAGCAGGGCGACCACCTCGGCCACCCCGTCGGCGGGCGCGGCGACCACGACCAGGCCGACCGCCCGACTGCGGGCCAGGGCCCGGACGGCGTGCACCAGGAGCGGCACGCCCCCCAGTTCCCGCAGGGCCTTCGGGGCCCCGGGCCCCAGCCGCTCACCCCGTCCGGCGGCGGGCACCACTGCTGCTGCGACTGCTCCTGACGCGTTCAGGTTTCACTCCTTCGGCGAAGTGGGTATGGCCATGGCGTGCCCGGCGGGCGCACCGGGCCCCTTCCGAAGAACCACGGTCCACCGTCCGCCGCACAGCTCCGCAAGTTCCGCGCAACGGTTCCGCGCAAGAACGGGTGCGGAAACGGTCTTGCAGGCCTGGGCCGGCTCGGGCGGGTGGCGTGGTCCGGACATGCCTCAGCGCCCGGAGTGCCACTGCACCACTCCCGGACGGTTCGTCCGAGGAGTGGCGCGCCGGCACCGGGCGCTGTGAGCGTTGGGCGGCAGCCCGACCGCACTGCGGTGGCGCGCTACGAGGCGAGGACCTCGTCGAGCAGCGTCTCCGCCTTGTCCTCGTTGGTGTTCTCCGCCAGCGCGAGCTCGCTGACGAGGATCTGGCGCGCCTTCGCGAGCATCCGCTTCTCGCCGGCCGAGAGGCCGCGCTCGCGCTCGCGGCGCCACAGGTCGCGGACGACCTCGGCGACCTTGATGACATCACCCGAGGCGAGCTTCTCCAGGTTCGCCTTGTAGCGACGGGACCAGTTGGTCGGCTCTTCCGTGTACGGTGCCCGCAGCACCTCGAAGACCCGGTCCAGACCCTCCTGGCCGACTACATCGCGCACACCGACGAACTCCGCGTTCTCGGCGGGCACGCGGAGCGTCAGGTCTCCCTGCTGCACCTTGAGCACCAGGTAGGTCTTGTCCACACCTTTGATCTGGCGAGTTTCGATGGCCTCGATCAGCGCGGCCCCGTGATGGGGGTAGACCACCGTGTCGCCAACCTTGAACGTCATGTGACAGGACCCCTTCCGTGGCTTTCCAGAATAACACGCTTCTCGGCCCACCCGAAGGGCGTTTTCGCAGGTCAGGGCCGGTCTCGGGGCTTGACAAGGACCCCCATGACGTGCTGCGACCGGTGTTCGAGAGGGGCTTCCCGCAGGTCGGAGGCGGTTCCGGGGTTCGACGAAACCCTTGCGCAACACCCCCGCAACCATGATTGGATCTTGAGCTTTCACCCCTTTTCGAGTCGCGGCCGAATCGTTATTCGATCTTGGTCGAACCTTGTCCTCCGCGTGACCCGGACATGTCGACGTACCGCCGGACGCACCCCCGGCGTACGGCCGGACGGCCCCCGGCGGCCCCCGGGAGTGCGACACGGGGACCACCCCGTGAGGAGCGCATAAGCGAGGTCGATAATCTGAGACCTGACCACCCGACACGTGACCTAGGGAGAAGCCGCCGCCGTGAGCCGCAGCCTTCGACGCGGCAGCATCGCCGCCCTCGCCGCCATCGCCATCGCCTCGCTGTCCTCCTGCGCCGCCGGCAACACGCCGGACACCCTGCAGATCAAGCCGGACAACGCGGCGGCGACCCTCGGAACGAACCTCCGGCTGAACAACATCGTGGTCGTCACCGGGGAGGGCGCCTCGGGCGACCACACCGGTCCCGCCAACGTGGTCGTGAACATCGCGAACACCGCGGACGCCCCGGCCGAGCTCCAGTCCGTCACCGTCGGCGGTGCCGCCACCACCTTCGCGGACGCCGCCGGCGCTCCGCTGTCCGGCATCGTCGTCCCGGCCCGCGGCGCGGTGGTGATCGGCGGCCAGGGCAACCCGTCCGCCACCGCCGCCTCCGCGACCGTCCACGTCGGCGGCTTCGCCCCGACCGTGTTCACCTTCAAGGACGGCCAGAAGGTCGAGGCCCAGGCCGCCGTGAGCCCGGACTCGGGCGCAGACGGCCGCGGCCTCTACAAGGGCTTCGGTCCGACCCCGTCGCCGACCGCGACCCCGGCCAAGACCACCACCCCCGGTGCGGCCACCCCCGGTGCCACCGCTCCGGCCCCCGGCGCCACCACCCCGGGCGCGCCGGCCACCGGTGCCGCCGTCCCGGCCGGCACCACCGCCCCGGCCGTCCCGGCCGCGCACTGACGCCGCACCCCGCCCCCGGCGGGCCCTCCAGGGCCCGCCGGAGCGACGCGAAGGCCCCCTCCGGCTGCTGCCGGCGGGGGCCTTCCGCGTGGTGGGGACGGTTTACGGCTCGAACTTGTAGCCCAGGCCGCGGACGGTGACCAGGTAGCGCGGCGCGCCCGGGTCCGGCTCGATCTTGGCCCGCAGGCGCTTCACGTGGACGTCCAGGGTCTTGGTGTCGCCGACGTAGTCCGCGCCCCAGACCCGGTCGATCAGCTGCATCCGGGTGAGCACCCGGCCCGCGTTGCGCAGCAGCATCTCCAGCAGGTCGAACTCCTTGAGCGGCAGGTCGACCTTGGCGCCGTCCACGGTCACCACGTGGCGGTCCACGTCCATCCGGACCGGGCCCGCCTCCAGGGCGCCCGGGCCGCCGCCGTTGTCGCCCGCGCCGCCGTCCTCGCCGCGGCGGCGCAGCACCGCGCGGATCCGCGCGACCAGCTCGCGGGTGGAGTACGGCTTGGTGACGTAGTCGTCAGCGCCTATCTCCAGACCGACGACCTTGTCGATCTCGCTGTCCTTCGCGGTCACCATGATCACCGGGACGTTGGAACGCACCCGGAGCTGGCGGCAGACCTCGGTGCCGGGCAGGCCCGGCAGCATCAGGTCGAGCAGGACGAGGTCGGCGCCGTTCCGTTCGAACTGCTCCAGGGCGTCGGGGCCGGTGGCGGCCACGGCCACCTCGAAGCCCTCCTTGCGGAGCATGTACGAGAGGGCGTCGCTGAACGACTCCTCGTCCTCGACCACCAGTACTCGGGTCACGATCAGGCCTCCGGGGCAAGCTGCGGGGTTGTGTCTGACAGGTGTGGTGCCCGCTCCCCGGTGGGGAGCGAACGGTCCGTGCGGGGCGCGCGGGGAGCGCGGTCCGTCCGGTCCGTGGTGAGGGTTCGGGGTGCGGCGGCGGGGCCGCCGTCCGGCGTGTGGTCCGGCTCGTCGCCGAACTCGTCGTCGAACGCGTCGTCGGGCTCGTCCTCCGTGGGTGCCTGCCCGGCGGGCAGGCGGACGGTGAAGGTCGACCCCTGGCCCTCGACGCTCCACACCGAGACGGTGCCGCCGTGCGAGGCCGCGACGTGCTTGACGATGGACAGGCCCAGGCCGGTGCCGCCGGTCGCCCGGGAGCGGGCGGGGTCGACGCGGTAGAACCGCTCGAAGACCCGCTCGCGGTCCTTCTCGGAGATGCCGATGCCCTGGTCGGTGACCGAGATCTCGATGAGCTCGCCGTCCGCCTCCCCGAGCGCCGCGGCGCTGGAGATCCGCCGGGTGGCGATGGCCACCCGGGTGCGGGGCGGGCTGTAGTTGACGGCGTTCTCGACCAGGTTGCCGAGCGCGGCGGCGAGCTGGCCGCGATTGCCGTGCAGGTAGAGGCCGGCGATGCCGCCCGCCGCGATCAGGATCTGCTTGGCGGCGGCCTGCTGGCGGCAGCGGTCGATCGCCTCGGCGATCAGCTCGTCCACCGCGACCGGCTCCGGGTCGATCATCAGCCGGTCGTCCTGGACCCGGGAGAGGTCGATGATCTCCTGGACCAGGCTGGCCAGCCGGGCCGCCTCGACCTGCATCCGGCCGGCGAAGCGCTGCACCGCCTCCGGGTCGTCGGACGCGTCCACGACCGCCTCGGAGAGCAGCGACAGGGCGCCGACCGGGGTCTTGAGCTCGTGGCTGACGTTGGCCACGAAGTCCCGGCGGACGGCCTCCACCCGGCGGCGCTCGGTCTGGTCCTCGACCAGCACCAGCACCAGCCGGGAGCCCAGCGGGGCGACCCGGACGGAGACCGCGAGCGGCTCGGCCGCGCGGGCCGCGCCCGGCCGGGGCACCTCCAGCTCGACCTGGCGGATCTCGCCGTCCCGGCGGGTGGAGCGGGCCAGCGCGAGCATCTGGTCCACCGCGACGGCACCGCCGCGCACCAGGCCCATCGCGTACGCCGCCGAGCTGGCCTTGACCACCTCGTCGCCCTCGCCCAGCACGATCGCGCAGGAGCGGAGCACGGAGAGCACGGTGTCGACCCCGGGCGGCAGCGGCGGCTCGGGGTTGCCGGTACCCAGTGACTGGTACCGGCCGGGGTTCCTGCCGCCGGTTGCGCTGTACCTGCCCTTGGCCTGCTCGCGCTCGCTCCAGCGGAAGGCGATGGAGGCGGTGAGGCCGACACCGAGCCCGGCTATGGCACAGGCAGCGGCGGCGGCCACGTTCACGTCCATGTGGCCAGCGTAAGCGCACGGCCAGGCCAGTCCCCAAGCACCCGATCAAGGCATCGACCACGCGTTGCCGAGAATTCACCTTCAGGTAGCCGCCGATTCACCGGAGCGGCCGTGCACCGTCGCCCAGGCGGCCGAAAGTTGGCCAGGCAGCCCGTGTGGGAGAGATCGGTGTGCCGAACAACGGCCACCGGCTCGGGTGTGCGCGTACGATGCGCGCCACCAGCAGCGGTCACCCGGACACCGGAACGACGGTCGGACGGGCTGACCGGTCGGCACCGCCACCGACACAGCTACTGAGGAGAGAACATGCGCGACGCGTACCACGAGGAACTCGATGCGATCGGCGACAGCCTGGTCGAGATGGCCCGGCTGGTCGGCTCTGCCATGGGCCGCGCCACCACCGCCCTCCTCGACGCGGACCTCGCCCTGGCGGAGGGTGTGATCGCCGCCGACGAGAAGGTCAACGAGCTCCACCACGACCTGGAGAACCGGGCCATCGACCTCCTCGCCCGCCAGCAGCCGGTCGCCACCGACCTGCGCATCGTCGTCACCTCGCTGCGGATGAGCGCCGACCTGGAGCGCTGCGGCGACCTCGCCCGGCACGTCGCCAAGGTCGCGCGGATGCGCTACCCCGACACCGCCGTGCCGAGCGACCTGCACTCCACCGTCCTGGAGATGGGCCAGCTCGCCCAGCGCCTGGTGGCCAAGGCCGGCCTGGTCATCGCCACCAAGGACGTCGACAAGGCGCTGGAGATGGAGCAGGACGACGACGCGATCGACACCCTGCACCGCGAGCTGCTGTCGCACCTGATCGACGAGCGCTGGCACCACGGGATCGAGACCGCCGTCGACATCACCCTGGTCGGCCGCTACTACGAGCGCTTCGCGGACCACGCGGTGTCGGTCGCCAAGCGCGTGGTGTACCTGGTGACGGGCGAGCACGTGGCCGAGTTCGTGGCCGCCACCGAGGCCGCCGAGGCCGCGCCGGTCGACTGACCTCCGGTCCGGGCGGTGCTTCGTGGCCGCTCCAGGCTCACCCCCCGGGGCGAGTAAACCTGCGACGAGGGTGGTGCGGGCGCACGGCACTCCGTGCGCCCCACCACCGCGCGCCCGTTGACGCTCCGTCCGTTCGGCGGCTTCACTCGACGTTGGGGGCACAGGACTGTGCCCGTCACAAGGAGGGAAGCTCGATGAAGGCCCACCCGACCCGACCGGCATCCGCCCACACCACCGTCGAGCCGCCCGCCCCGAAGCTGCTCCCCGTCCTCGCCGCCGGCTGCGGCTGCGGCCCGGGCTGCGGCTGCGGCTGCCAGTCCGGCGCGCCCTGCCAGTGCGGCGGTGCCGACGGCGGCTGCTGCGGCGGCCACTGAGCGCGCCGCCGTCCGAGGAGTCCCCGAGGTGCACGGTCTTCCGGCGGCCGTGCACCTCGTTCGCGTCCGTGCCCGTGTCCGCGTCGGGCCGGGCGTCGGGACCGGACGTCAGAACGCGACGTCGGTGCAGGAGTAGAAGGCGTTCCCGGTGTCGGAGATCGTCCAGACCGCGACGACCACCTGGTGGCCGGTGCGCCCGCCCGGGATGGTCGCGGTGTGGCTGAGCGTGCTCGGCACCTGCTGCCCGCCGTACGGGACGGTCAGGAAGGGCGTCAGGTCCAGGTTGGCCCGGGTGACCGGCTGGCTCGCGTCGTAGCCCGGCTTGGTCATGTAGTACCGGAAGTCGGTGGTCGCGTGCCGGGCGGTGAACTTCCAGGTGAAGGTGAGCTGCCCGCCCGCCGTCACCGGCGTGGTCGGCCAGGCGCCCGCGTGCGGGTCGTCCAGCTCGGCGAAGCGCGCGTTGCCGCCGGCGCAGATGGTGCCGTCCGAGGGGCCGAGGGCCGGGAAGCCCTTGGGGCCCTCGACGCTCTGCGGCTCCCACTGGATGTCACCGCAGTCCCACGGGACGCCGTCCACGTGGGTGTCGCAGAGCGCGGCCCGGCTGGGCGGGGTCGTGATCCAGCCGTGGGACGCGGCCGGGAAGGCGAGGGTCAGCGGGATCGCCAGCGCGGCGACGGCCGCCCCGACGATGTGGCGTGTGCGCATGGTGCTCCTCCGTGGGGGTGGATGGAGTGTGCGCCGGGGGCACAGACGCGCGCGCGTGGGGGTGCGGCGGCCCGGACGGGGAGATCCTGGCATGCCTGCGCCAGTCCGGTGCCCTCACGGTAGGAGCCGCCGACTGCGGCCGTCAATGGTCTGAACCATTTTGCCACCTACCCAACTCCCCAACCAGGCAAGCGGGTTGACCCCGAACCGACCGAAAACGAACGAAGGCCCCGCCGCCCGGTCGGACCGGGTGGCGGGGCCGTAGCGGCAAGCGGCCTACTTCTTGCCCTGGTTCTTGACCGCCTCGATGGCGGCCGCGGCGGCGTCCGGGTCGAGGTAGCGGCCGCCCGGGGTGACGGGCTTGAAGTCGGCGTCCAGCTCGTAGACCAGCGGGATGCCGGTCGGGATGTTCAGGCCGGCGATGGCCTCGTCGGAGATGCCGTCGAGGTGCTTGACCAGCGCGCGCAGGCTGTTGCCGTGGGCGGTGACCAGGACGGTCCGGCCGGCGGCGAGGTCCGGGACGATGGCGTCGTACCAGTACGGCAGCATCCGGTCGACGACGTCCTTCAGGCACTCGGTGCGCGGACGCAGCTCGCTCGGGATGTCGGCGTAGCGCGCGTCACCGGCCTGCGAGTACTCGGCGTCGTCGGCCAGCACCGGCGGCGGGGTGTCGTACGAGCGGCGCCACAGCTGGAACTGCTCCTCGCCGAACTCGGCCAGGGTCTGGGCCTTGTCCTTGCCCTGGAGCGCGCCGTAGTGGCGCTCGTTCAGCCGCCAGCTGCGGCTGACCGGGATCCAGTGCCGGTCGGCCTTGTCCAGGGCGATCTGGGAGGTGCGGATGGCGCGGCGCAGCAGCGAGGTGTGCAGCACGTCGGGGAGCAGACCCTCGGCGGCCAGGAGCTCGCCACCGCGGGCGGCCTCCTTCTCGCCCTTCTCGTTGAGGTCGACATCGACCCAACCGGTGAACAGGTTCTTCTGGTTCCACTGGCTCTCGCCGTGGCGGAGCAGGATGAGTCGGTACGTCGTGTCAGCCATGGCCCCCAGCTTAGTGGGGGGTCGGAAAACCCCTGGTGGGGACCTTCGGCCGATGTGTAATGTGTGCCCCGCGCATCTGACACTTACATGCGTCGGCTGACCGGGCCTGCCGCACCGTTCGGCGGACGCCTGCCCACGGGAGCCCCCACATGCTCGTCGCCCTGGTCGCCAACCCCCGGATCCGAAGACTCGTACAGGAGACCGTGGGCGGGCTGCCGCGACAGTTCTGGTGGCTCTGGGTGAGCACGCTGGTGAACAAGCTCGGCGCGTTCGTCGTCACCTTCCTGGCGCTGTATCTGACCGTCGACCGGGGGTACTCGGCCTCCTACGCGGGCCTGGTGGCCTCGCTGTTCGGCCTCGGTTCGGCCGTCGCGGCGATCCTCGCGGGCGTGCTGGCCGACCGGATCGGGCGCCGGCCCACGCTGCTCGCCGCCCAGCTCGGCACCGCGCTGTTCACCGCCGTGCTCGGCTTCGCGGACGGCCAGGTGGCGATCGCCGTGGTGGCCTTCCTGGTGGGCCTGTGCAACAACGCCACCCGGCCGCCCACCTCGGCGATCATCGCCGACCTGGTGCCGGCCGAGGACCGGGTCCGCGCGTACTCGCTGAACTACTGGGCGATCAACATCGGCTTCGGCCTCTCGGCGGCCGTGGCGGGCCTGATCGCCACCCACGGCTACCTCACGCTCTTCCTGCTGGACGCGTTCTCCACCCTGGTCTGCGCGGTGGTGATCTTCATCCGGATCCCGGAGACCAGGCCGCAGGCCGCGCCCGGCCGGGCGGACGGCTCCGCCGAACCGCCGGTCAGCCTGCTCTCGGTGTTCCGGGACGCCCCGTTCATGGCGCTGGTCGGGCTCACCCTGCTGCTCGCGCTGGTCTTCCAGCAGGGCAGCACCACGCTGGCCGTGGACATGGGCGCCTCCGGCATCACCTCCACCGAGTACGGCCTGGTCATCGGCCTGAACGGGCTGCTGATCGTGGTCCTGCAGATCCCGCTGACCCGCTGGATGGAGGGCCGCTCACGGACCGGGCTGCTGATCACCAGCTGTCTGCTCACCGGCTGGGGCTTCGGGCTGGCCGCGCTGGCCGGGTCCTCGGCCTGGCTGTTCGCGCTCTCGGTGGCCGTCTGGACGGTCGGCGAGATCCTCAACACGCCGGTGATGATGGGCCTGGTCGCCGAGCTGGCGCCGACCCACGGGCGCGGCCGCTACCAGGGCGTGCACAGCCTCTCCTGGTCGCTCGCCTCGTTCCTCGGCCCGGCGGGCGGCGGGCTGCTGCTCCAGCACGCGGGGCCGGCGGTGCTCTGGACGGCCTGCGGGGCGGTCGGGACGGTCACCGCGCTCGGGTACGTGGTGCTGGCCCGCCGGACCGGCGCGGCCGGGCGCCGTCGGCCCGTGGCCACGGAGGTCCCGGCGCCCGCGGTGGGGGCTCCGGCGCGCACGGCCACGGCGCCCGCGGTGGAGCCGACCGGGAAGGCCCCGGCGGGCGCCTGACCGGCCCGCGGGTCAGCCGGCGGCCGGGGTGTCCGGTGCGGCCGGTGCGTCCGGGGTGTCCGAGGCCTCGGCCGAGGCGTCCCGCGGGGCGGCCAGGTGGGCGAAGGCGGCCAGGTTGCGGGTGGACTCCCCGCGCTTGGTCCGCCACTCCCACTCGCGCCGGATCGCGGTGGCGAAGCCCAGCTCCAGCAGGGTGTTGAACGGCTCGTCCGCGTTCTCCAGCACCGTGCCGAGCAGCCGGTCCACGACCTGCGGGGTGAGCGCCTCCAACGGCAGCCGGCCGGCCAGGTAGACGTCGCCGAGCGCGTCGATCGCGTACCCGACGCCGTACAGCCGGGTGTTGCGCTCCAGCAGCCAGCGGTAGACGGCCTCGTGGTTCTCGTCCGGACGGCGGATCACGAAGGCGTTCACCGACAGGGTGTGGTCGCCGACCCGCAGGGCGCAGGTGGTGCTCAGCTTGCGGGTGCCCGGGAGGGCCGCCACCAGCGTGTACGGGTCGGCGGCGGCCGGCTCCCAGGCCACCCCGGCGTCGTCCAGGGCGGCGCGCAGGAGGGTCAGGGCCTCGTCCTTGGTGCGGATTGCCATGGGGGTGACGTTACTCGTCGGTACCGGGCGGGCGCAGCCCCAGGCCGGTCGGCCCCGGGGCTTCCGCCCGGGCCTCCGCTCAGGCCGGTCGGCGACGGACCCCGGCCAGCCGGCCCGCCGGGCGGGCCATGCTCCCGGCGTACACCTCGGCGGTGGTCGCCGCGGCCGTGTCCCAGCCGAAGCGGGACGCGTGCCGGGCCGCCGCCTCGCCGCGCCGGGCCGCGAGGCCCCGGTCGGTGACGTACGGCTCCAGCGCGTACGACCAGTCCAGCGGGTCGTGGCCCTGCACCAGGGTGCCGGTCTCGCCGTCCCGCACCGCGACCGGCAGGCCGCCCACCGAGGCCGCCACCACCGGGGTGCCGCAGGCCTGCGCCTCCAGCGCAACCAGCCCGAAGGACTCGCTGTACGAGGGCATCACCAGCGCCGACGCCGCGCGGTACCAATCGGCGAGGTCCGGCTGGCCGACCGGCGGGTGGAACCGCACCACGTCGCCGATGCCCAGCTGGGCGGCGAGCTTGTGCAGGCTCTCCGGCCGGGCCAGCCCGGTGCCGGACGGCCCGCCGACCACCGGCACCACCAGGCGCTCGCGCAGCTCCGGGCGGCGGCCCAGCAGCGCGGCGACCGCCCGCAGCAGCACATCCGGGGCCTTCAGCGGCTGGATCCGGCCCGCGAACAGCAGCACTGCGGCGTCCTGCGGCAGGCCCAGCCGGGCCCGCGCGGCGGCGGGCGTCCGCGGCCCGCCGGGGCGGAAGACGTCCAGGTTGACCCCGGGGTGCACGACGGCCAGCTGGTCCGGCCGGGCGGCGTAGTGCAGCGCCAGCTCGGCGGCCTCCTCGGTGGTGTTGGCGATCAGCCGGTCGGCCGCCTCCACCACCTGGGTCTCGCCGATCACCCGGGCCGCGGGCTCGGGCGTGTCGCCCTCGGCCAGCGCGGCGTTCTTGACCTTCGCCATGGTGTGCATGGTGTGCACCAGCGGCACCCCCCAGCGCTGCGCGGCCAGCCAGCCGACCTGCCCGGAGAGCCAGTAGTGCGAGTGCACCAGGTCGTAATGGCCGGGGCGGTGGCCCGCCTCCGTCCGCAGCACCCCGTGGGTGAAGGCGCACAGCTGGGCCGGCAGGTCCTCCTTGACCAGGCCCTCGTACGGACCGGCGGTGACGTGGCGGACCAGCACGCCCGGGGCCAGCTCGACCGTCGGCGCGTCGTCCGAGCAGATCGACCGGGTGAACACCTCGACCTCGATGTTGAGGTCGGCCAGGCGCTTGGCCAGCTCCACGATGTAGACGTTCATCCCGCCGGCGTCCCCGGTGCCGGGCTGGTGCAGCGGCGAGGTGTGGACGCTCAGCATGGCTATCCGGCGCGGGCGGCGGCGACCGGGGACGAGCGACTGGAGCCGGCCGCGCGCGGGGGCGGCGGGCTGGGCCCGGCGTACCGAACGGACGGGGTGCTGGATCACCTGGCTGAAGCCTCCTCTGTGCGGCCCGTCGAGGCGGTCCGCGCCGGGCCGCCCGTTGTCCGGTGTGCGCAGCCCCGTCCGGGCACACATCACCATCAGGGTGCCAACCACACGGACCGCGCCCGGCATTCCCGCCCCGGCCCACCGGCCGGAACGGCCGCCATCGCCCCTGGTCAGCACGGTGCCGTCGGCGACCCGACTACCCTTCTGGGCATGGCTGCCTCCTTCGACCCCGCTCCCGCCGCGCCCGCCCGCGGACGGACCGGGCGCCCGGTCGGGACGGTCACCCGGGGCACCACCAACACCAACCGGCTGCGCCGGATGGACCGCTGGATCGCCCACACCCTCGGCCGTGCGCTGCGCGCCGCCGGGCGGCCGCCGGTCGCGGTGGACCTCGGCTACGGCGCCGCGCCGTGGACCGCCGTCGAACTGGCCGGACGGCTGCGCACGGTGCGGCCGGACGTCCGGGTGGTCGGGATCGAGATCGAGCCGGAGCGGGTCGCCGCCGCGCTGCCGTACGCCGAGCCGCCGCTGCTCACCTTCCGGCGCGGGGGCTTCGAGGTGCCGCTGGACGGCGGCGGGCCGGCCCAGCTGATCCGGGCCGCGAACGTGCTGCGGCAGTACGACGAATCGGCGGTCGCCGGGGTGTGGGAGCGGCTGTGCGCGCGGCTCGCCCCGGACGGACTGCTGGTCGAGGGCACCTGCGACGAGATCGGGCGGCGGCACGTCTGGGTCGCGCTCGGCCCGGAGGGGCCCCGGACGGTGACCTTCGCGGCCCGGCTGGGCGGCCTGGGCCAGCCCTCCGACCTGGCCGAGCGGCTGCCGAAGGCGCTGATCCACCACAACGTGCCGGGGCGGCCCGTGCACGCCTTCCTGGCCGACTTCGACCGGGCCTGGGCGGCGGCCGCGCCGTACGGGGCGTTCGGGGCGCGGCAGCGCTGGGTGGCGGCCTGCACGGCACTGGCGGGCAGCTGGCCGCTGGTGGACGCGCGCGGGCGGTGGCGGCAGGGTGAGGTCACGGTGCCCTGGTCGGCGCTCGCGCCGTAGCCGCCGTGGCCGTCGTGGCCGCCGTGCGGGCGGTGCGCGCCGGGAGCCGGTGAGCGATTCGATACGTTCACTCGAACGAGTTATCGAATATCTCTGGCGTGTTGACGCCCCGACACGCCACGATGGTCCCGCCCTCAGACCCCCCGGCCGAACAGCTCCCGCCGGGCCCGCTCGAACACCCCGTACATCTCCGACCCGAACAGCACGAACCGCACCTCCGCCAGCTCCGCGCCCGCCTCCGCGTCACCGCCGTCCAGCACCTCCGCGACGGTGCCGAGCGCGATCCGGGCCGCGTCCGTCGGCGGCCAGCCGTAGATCCCGGCCGACACCGCCGGGAAGGCCACCGTGCGCGCGCCGAGCCCCGCCGCGGCACGCAGCGACTCGCGATAGCAGGAGGCCAACAGCTCCGCCCGCTCCTCGTACTCCTCCGCCCGGTACACCGGCCCGACGGTGTGCACCACCCACCGGGCGGGCAGCCGTCCGGCCGTCGTCGCCACCGCCCGACCGGTGGGCAGCCCCTTGCCCCAGTGCGAGGCGCGCAGCCGGCGGCACTCCTCCAGGACCTGCGGTCCGCCCTTGCGGTGGATCGCGCCGTCCACCCCACCACCGCCCAGCAGGGACGAGTTGGCGGCGTTCACCACGACGTCCACCGGCTGTTCCGTGATGTCACCCTCCACCAGAGTGATCCGCGCAACCATCGCCCTCTCCCCTTTCCCGGAGCCGCCCTGGCAGCCTTTCCGGCAGCCACCCGACGGAGCCCGGGTGCTCGTCCGAGTCCAGTCACCACACCACCACCGGCGTGGCAATAGCCACAACGGCGCCGGTCGGCCAGAGAAATCCCCGGAGATCACGTTATGGTCGCGAGAAGTTCCCCGACGCGCGGTGCCAGGCGGGCACTGCGGACGGACGTCGACCGTTACGCAGTCGGGGAAAGGGAGGAACCACCGATGCCCGCAACGGGAGACGGGCGGGCACCTGGTGCCGCGGGCCTGCCGGGCGCCCATGACGGCGCCCCCGTCGGTCATGCCCGAAGCCGCGTCACGACCGGACCGGCCTCGGCGGCTCCCCCGATACCCCACCCCCGCTCGCGGGCCGCGCACGCCTCCCACCCGTCCCACATCTCCGACCCGGGCGGCCCGGCGGCGGACGGACCGGCCGACGGCGCCCCGCTGCGGCTGCTGGTCATCGAGGACGACGCCTCGGACGCCCAGCTGATCAAGGCGGCGGTGGCCGACAGCGGCACCTCGATCGAGATCCACTGGGCCCGCGGCCTGGACCAGGCCACCGAACTGCTCGCCCCGCCCGTGAACTGGGCCCGGCGCGGGCGCTCCCGCACCCCCGAGTTCGGCTGCGTGCTGCTCGACCTCGCCGCGCCCGCCGACCTGCCGCACCCGACCGACTCCTCGGACGGGCTGGAGGGCCTGCACGAGCTGCTCCGCCGGGCCCCGCACACCCCGGTCGTGGTGCTCACCGACGCCGCCGGGGCCGAACTCGGGGCGGCCGCCGTCGCCGCCGGCGCCCAGGACTTCCTGCTCAAGCACGAGACGGACGGCCCGCTGCTCGCCCGCGCCCTGCGCTACGCCGTCGAGCGCAAGCGCGCCGACGAGTCCCAGCGCCGCCTGGTCGAGGCCGAGTTGCGCGGCCAGGAGAACGCCCGCCTCCAGCGCCACCTGCTGCCCACCCCGCTGCTCGACGGCGCCGGGCTCTCCTTCACCCGGCGCTACCGCCCCGGCCGCCGCCGCGCACTGCTCGGCGGCGACTTCTACGACGCCGTGCGCACCGACGACGGCGCCGTCCACGTCGTGATCGGCGACGTCTGCGGCCACGGCCCGGACGAGGCCGCGCTCGGCGTCGCGCTCCGGATAGCGTGGCGCACTCTGGTCTTCGCGGGCCTCACCGGCGAGACCCTGCTCACCACCCTCCAGCACGTGCTGGAGCACGAACGGCGCAGCGACGAGATCTTCGCGACGCTCTGCATGCTGGTCATCGAGCCCGGCGGCCCCGGCAGCGGCCTCGACTCGCTCGGCACCGGCGAGCGGGCCCGGCTCTACCTCGCCGGGCACCCGGCGCCGCTGCTGCTCGGCCGGGACCACGAGCCGATCACCCTGCCCGCCGACCTCGCCGGGCCCGCGCTCGGCCTGCTTCCGTGCCACGACGGGCAGTCCGCCTGGCCCGCCCACGAGGTCGAACTGCGGGCCGGCTGGCGGCTGTTGCTCTACACCGACGGACTGATCGAGGGCCGGGTCGGGGCCGGATCGCGCCGGCTGGGCCAGGACGGGCTCGCGGACCTGATCGGCGACCACCAGGCCGCCGGACTGACCCGGGGGCGGCTGATCGACAGCGCCATCGCCGAGGTCGAGGAGCTGAACGGCGGCGCGCTGACCGACGACGTCGCGGTGCTGCTGCTGGAGCGCAACCCGGTGCAGCTGATCCTCGGCTGATCCCCGGCCGAGGGGCGCGCGGACGGACGCGGAAGCGGTCGACGAAGAACGAGGGCGGACAACGCGACGGCCCGGGCGGGTGAACTCCCCGCCCGGGCCGTCGCGTTGTCGGCTGCCGCTCCTACCAGGGGCCGTACGGCCCGGTGTTGCTCCGACCGCCCCGGCCGCCGCTGCCGCCGGTCAGCGCCCGGATCGCCGGGCGGACGTCCACCACGTAGACGATCGAGGCGACCAGGCCGGCCAGGGTGCCGATGCCGGTGAAGAAGTTCACCCCGAACAGGAAGTCCCAGCCGAAGGAGATCGCCAGGATCGCCACCCAGAAGCCCTTGGTCTTCTTGTCGGCCGCCCGGTAGGCGTCCTCCCGGCGGGTGACCGCGTCGGCCAGGGCGAACAGCTTGTAGGCGAGGATGGCGATGGTCGCCCACCAGATCGGGTTCAGGTAGGAAAAGGCCAGAATCTGCAACACTCCGACCATTTCGATCTCCTCTGCTCTCGACTCCGGCGCTGCGACCGCTGCCCATCCTGGCACGACGACCGTCCGCGACGGGCTCAACGTCCCGTGGTCACCGGATGTGCCCCACGGGGTACGGGGGCGTGTCGGACACGCCCCGGGTCACTCCGCGGCGTCGGCGGCGCCCTTGCGGGCCCGCGCGGACTTCTTCGGGGCGGGCTCGGCGTCGACCTCCGAGACCTCCACGACCTCCGCCACCGGCTCGGCCTCGACCAGCTCCGCGGCCGGCTCGGGCCGCTCGGCCTCGTCCGGCGTGCCCGGGCGGGCCTTGTCCACCACGACCTTGCCGCGCTCGGCCAGCTCGTCGTACGTCTCCTTGGCCTTCACCGCCAGCTCGACAGCGCGGGCCACCTGCTGCAGGGCGAAGCCCTGGGCCCGCTCCTGCAGGGCCTTGAGGTCGGTCGGCAGGGTGGTGACGGTCTCGGTGACCTTGGCCTGCGCCCCGGTCAGCAGCGACTGCGCCTCCTGGAGCCTGGCGGTCGCCTTCTCCTGCGCACCCTTGCGGTCCGCCGCCAGCGCCTCGACCCGGCCCGGCACCTCGCGCAGCTTCTCGTACGCGAGGTCTCCGGCGCCGGCCAGGGCGTACAGCGGGGTCGGGTCGCCGAGGGTCTTCTTGATCTCGTCGGTGATGGGCATGGTTACCGGTCCTCCCGGTGGGTGTTCTGGGTGGCTGGGCCGTCGGCCGTCGGCTTGGGAGCCGACGACGCGTTCTCCTTGAGGAAGGCGTCGTAGACCGCGAGCAGCGCCTGCTTCTGCTGCTCGTTGATCAGCGGATCGGCCAGGATCGAGGCCCGCAGCTCCAGGCCCTCGCCCCGCCGCTCCTCCAGGATCCCGGCCTGGACGTACAGCGTCTCCGCCGAGATCCGCAGCGCCTTGGCGATCTGCTGGAGGATCTCCGCGCTCGGCTTGCGCAGCCCGCGCTCGATCTGGCTGAGGTACGGGTTGGACACGCCGGCGGCCTCCGCCAGCTGCCGCAGCGAGTACTGGGCGTTGCGGCGCTGCTCGCGGATGTACTCGCCCAGCGAGCCGACGTTCAGTGAGGCCATGCGGACAGCCTGCAACACCCTGCTTGCAAATGCAAGCAGGGTGCTAGCGGTAGCAAACGGGCCCTGCCGGGAGACCGGCCGGGTGGGCGGGCCGGGGCCGGGGGTCAGGCCAGGTGGGCGAGGAGGAGCTCGATGAGCCGTTCGGGGGTGCGCAGCGGGAGGTAGTGGTCGGCGTCCGGGACGAGGTGGCCGCGGGCGCCGGGGATGTCGGCGGCGAGCCGCCGGGCGATCGCCGCGATCTCCGGGTGGTCGCGGTCGCCGTGGACGACCAGGGTGGGCGCGGCGACGGTGCCGAGGAGCGGTTCGGCCGCCCGGGCCGGCGCGCCCGCGAGGTGGTGCTCGCTGACGATCCGGCGGGCCGCGTTCTCCTCGACCATCGTCGCGATCAGCTCGCCGCCCGGCGCGTCGCGGCCCATGGCGGCCCAGACGGAGAGCTCCAGTTCGGCCAGCGCCGCCGTGTCGCCCCGGCGCCGGGCCTCGGCGTAGGCGGTGGTCTCCGGGGACGGCGGCCAGTCGTGGCCGCTGACCGAGGCGCCGACCAGGCCGAGCGCGGCGACCCGGTCGGGGTGGGCGAGGGCGAAGTCCAGCGCGGTCTCCCCGCCCATGCTCAGGCCGACCAGCGCGGCGCGGCGCAGACCGAAGTGGTCCAGAACGGCGAGCAGGTCCGCGACGTCGTCGAAGGCCCGCTCCGGCGCGGCGGACCGGCCGAGGCCGCGGGCGTCGTAGCGGATCACGTCGTGGTGCCGGGACAGCGCCGGAGCGACGGCGTCCCACAACCGGGAGTCCATGCCGGAGCCGTGCAGCAGGACCACCGGGCTGCCGGTGCCGCGGCGCTCCGCCCACAGCCGGCCGCCGCCGGGGGCCGGGACGTGGACCTCGGAGGCGCGGGGATCGGGGTGCGGGCTCATGCGGTGATCCTTCCAGAGCCCGCGCAGGCCAGGCCGGTGAGGCTGGTCAGGCCGCGGCGGTCAAGCGGTCAGGCCGAGGCGGTCAGGCGGACTCGGGCAGCCGGACGGGCATCAGGACCGAGAAGGTGCCCGCCCGCCCGGGGGTGCGGACGGCCAACGGGGCGATCGGGCCGCCGAGTTCGAGGAGCAGCTGTCCGGGCCGCCCGGCGTCGAGGGCGTCGAGCAGGAAGTCCCGGTTGACGGCCAGTCGGTAGCCCTCGGGGGCCGGGTCGTCGGCGACCGTCAGGCTTCCGTCCCCGGCCAGGGTCAGGACGGTGACCTCGCAGTCGGCGCCGTCCGGGCCGGAGGGCAGGGTGCGGGTGGCGCCGGTCTCGACGGCGGCGCGCAGTTCGGCGGCGGACAGGGTGATCCGGTGCTCCGGTTCGAGCCGGGTGACGGCCCGGTGGTCGGGGTAGTCGACGTTCAACGCGACGCCCTCGATGCGGTGCTCCCCGACCTCGGCCCGGACCGGTCCGTCCCCGAGGGTGAGCGCCACCTCGGCCGGGCCCGCGCCGAGCAGTGCGCGCAGCGCGTCCACCAGCGCGGTCGGGACGACGGTGCCGGCCACCGGCTGCTCGGGCGTGTCGCCGGTGGCGGGCACCTCGGCGAAGGCCATCCGGTAGCGGTCGGTGGCGACCAGGCGCAGCACCGGTCCGTCCGGTTCGAAGAGCACGCCGGCGAGCGAGGGCAGCTCCGGGCGCCCGCAGACCGCGAAGCGGACCGCGTCCAGGGCGGCCGCGAGCTCCTCGGCCGGGACGGTGAGCCGGAGTCCGGCGGGGGTGGTGGTCATCGGCTGCTCCCTCTGGTCGATCATCGCGTGGATCAGGGAGAGCTCGCGGCGGGCGTCGGCGAGGCCGTCCTCCAGCCGGCGCAGGTGTGCGTCAAGCACCTGCCGGGCCTCACCGCTGCCGGGCGCGGCGCCGAGCACGGCGCGGATGCCGGCCAGCGGCAGGCCGACCCGGCGCAGCCGGGCCAGCAGCCGGGCGTCGGCGAGCTGGCCGGGCCGGTACCAGCGGTAGCCGGTCTGCGGGTCCACCCAGGCGGGGGTGAGCACCTCGGCGCCGTCGTAGTAGCGCAGGGTGCCGACGCCCAGGCCGCTGGCGCGGGCCAGTTCGCCGATGCTGTGCAGCTCGCTCTCCATGCCGGTGACTCTGCGGGCTCGACCTGGTCGAGGGTCAAGCCGGGCCGGAGCGGTCGGCGCTGCCGTCGGCGCCGGGAGCGGGGGCGGGGGCGGGGGCGGGGGCCGGGCCGGCCAGGTGGGCCAGCTTGCGCGGGTTGCGGACCGCGCGGATCTCGGAGATCCGCACGGCGCCGTCGGGCTGCTCGGCGAACTCGAAGACGGTGACGGAGTCGACCGCGCCGTCCACGGTGACCAGCACGCCGGGCACGCCGTTGACCAGCACCGGACGGACACCGGCCCCCTCGCCCAGCCGGCGGAGCACCCCGAGGACGAAGCGGGCGACGTTGTCGGCGCCGGTGACCGGCCGCAGCGCGGCGCTGATCACCCCGCCGCCGTCCGTCCAGCTGGTGACGTCGGGGGCGAGCAGTTCCAGCATCCGGTTGAGGTCGCCGCCGACGCAGGCCGCCAGGAACTCGTCGGTGGCACGGCGGCGCAGCTCGGGCGGGGCGTCGTAGCGCGGCCGGCGGGCGCGCACGTGCGCCCGGGCCCGGCTGCCGACCTGGCGGCAGGCGGCCTCGGTGCGGTCCAGGGCCTCGGCGATCTCCTGGTAGGAGAAGCCGAAGGCCTCCTTGAGCACGAACACCGCCCGCTCCAGCGGGGACAGGCTCTCCAGGACCACCAGCAGGGCGACCGAGACGGTCTCGGCCCGCTCGACGCCGTCGGTCGCGTCCGGCTCGGCGACCAGCGGCTCGGGCAGCCAGGGGCCGACGTAGGACTCGCGGCGGACGGCGGCCGAGTCCAGCTTGTTGAGGGCGAGGTTGGTGACCGTACGGGCCAGGAAGCCGCCGGGACTGGCGACCGGGCCGGTGACGCCGCTCCAGCGCAGCCAGGTGTCCTGGACCAGGTCCTCGGCGTCGGCGACGCTGCCGAGCATCCGGTAGGCGATGCCGAAGACCGTCCGCCGGTGCCGCTCGAAGTCGGCCAGCCGGGGGTCGGTCGGCCCGGTCGCGCTGGTCTGCCCGGCTTCACCGGCCGGCCCGGTCTCGTGGGTGTCGGTCACCCGCGCGACGCTACCGCACGGTAGTCGTCGCGCTCAGCTCCGGAAGGCCTCGTAGGCGGGGGCCAGCACGGCGGAGAGGTCGCGGCCGTACGCGGTGATGCCGGAGCGGCCGAGGCGGCGCAGCGAGGGCTCGTCCGGGCCGTCCTCCTCCTCCGCCGGGGCGGGGCTCAGGGTGAAGTCGCCGCGCCAGTAGGCGGCGACGTTGACCACGGGCGGTCTCGGTTCGTCGGTCACACGTCCTCCTCGGTGCCGGAACCGGTCATAGGTCCTCCTCGGCCACGGCGTCCTCCCGGGTGAGGGCGACCAGTTCGCGCAGTGCGTCGACCGGCAGGTCGGTGAGCCAGCGCTCCCCCTCCCCCACCACCGCCTCGGCCAACGAGCGCTTGGCGGTGAGGAGTTCGTCGATCCGCTCCTCGACGGTGCCGACGCAGACCAGTCGGCGGACCTGGACGTCCCGGCGCTGGCCGATCCGGAAGGCGCGGTCGGTGGCCTGCTCCTCGACCGCCGGGTTCCACCAGCGGTCCAGGTGGATCACCTGGTTGGCGGCGGTCAGGTTGAGGCCGGTACCGCCGGCCCGCAGCGAGAGCAGGAACACCCGTGGCCCGTCCGGGGACTGGAAGCGGTCGACCAGCTCCTCGCGGCGCGCCCGGGCCAGGCCGCCGTGCAGGTAGAGCACCTCCTCGCCGAGCCTGCGCTCCAGGTACGGGCGGAGCATCGCGCCGAACTCGGCGTACTGGGTGAAGACCAGCGTCCGGTCGCCCTCGGCCAGCGCCTCCTCCAGCAGTTCGGCCAGCCGGGCGACCTTGCCCGAACGCCCGGCCACCGCCGAACCGTCGTGCAGCAGTTGGGCCGGGTGGTTGCAGACCTGCTTGAGCTTGCCGATCGAGGCCAGCACCGTGCCGCGCCGCTCCACGCCCCGGATGCCCTCGACCCGCCGCAGCAGGTCGGCGACCACGGCCTGGTAGAGGCCGGCCTGCTCGGCGGTGAGGTTGCACCAGACGGTCATCTCCTGCTTGGCGGGCAGCTCGGCCGCCACCGCCGGGTCGGACTTGACCCGGCGCAGCACGAACGGGGCGGTGCGGCGCAGGAGTTCGGCGGTGCGCTCGGGGTTGCGGTGCAGCTCGACCGGGATCGCGTAGCGCTCCTTGAAGCGCTCGGCCGGGCCGAGCAGGCCCGGGTTGGCGAAGTCCAGGACGGCGTGCAGTTCGGCGAGCCGGTTCTCCACCGGGGTGCCGGTGAGGGCGATCCGGTGCCGGGTGACGGGCAGCGACCGGATCGCCCGGGACTGCGCGGTGCCGGTGTTCTTGATGTGCTGGGCCTCGTCGGCGACCACCCGGCGCCAGCGGATCGCGCGCAGGGCGGCGAGGTCGCGCTGGACCAGCCCGTAGGTGGTGATGACCAGGTCCACGCCCCGTACGGCTTCGGCGAGTTGCTCCGCGCCGAGGCGGCCGGCCCCGTGGTGGACGTACCGCCGCAGGCCGGGGGCGAAGCGCTCGGCCTCGCGCTGCCAGTTGCCGACCAGGGACATCGGGCAGACCAGCAGGGTCGGGCCGACGGCGCCACCGGGCCGTTCGGAGGCCTTCCCGGAGGCCTTCCCGGAGGCCTGCTCGGGGACCTTCTCGGAGGCCTTCTCCGCAGCCAGCAGGGCGAGCGTCTGGACGGTCTTGCCGAGGCCCATGTCGTCCGCCAGCACGGCGCCGAGGCCGAGCCCGGACATGGTCCGCAGCCAGGCCAGCCCGCGCTCCTGGTACGGGCGCAGCTCGGCCCGGAAGTCCGGCGGCAGCTCCGGCGCCACCGCGCCGCCGCCCCGCCCGGCGAGCAGGTCGCCGAGCGGGCCGTCCGCGCGCACCGAGGTGACCGGCAGCCCGGCGACCGTCGCGTCCGGGTCGAGGGCGAGCCGGAGCAGTTCGGTGGCGGCGAGCACGCCGTCGCGCCGGTCGGCGAGGAAGGCGAGGGCGGCGGCGATCTGGGCCGGGTCGGCCTCCAGCCAGGTGCCGCGCACCCGGACCAACCCCTGCTTGGCGGCGGCGAGTTCGGCCAGTTCGCGCTCGGTGAGCGGCTCCCCCTCCGGGCCGAGCGCGGCCTGCCACCGGAAGGCGACCACGGTGTCCCGGTCCACCTGGCTGGTGACCGCGAGGGTGCCGGGCGCGGGCGGGATGGTGGCGCGCAGGGCGAGCCCGAGCCGGGGGCGGCGGCGCCACCAGGCGGGCAGCAGCACCCCGAAGCCGCCCTCAGCGAGGGCGGGCGCGGCGGTGCGCAGGAAGTCCAGCGCACCGGCCCGGTCGAGCGGCAGGGCGGACGGGCGGGAGCGGTGGCGCAGCCCGTCCAGGGCGGGCCAGCGGTGGGCGGCGCGGGCGAGCTCGGCGACCAGGACGTCGACCGGGTCGGCGGCCTTGCGGGCGAGCGCGGCGTGGGCGGCGCCGCCCTCGTGCAGGTCGGCGGCGCGGACCAGCAGGGAGGGCTCGTCCACGGCCTGGAGCAGGAACTCCAGCCGCCAGGCGTCGTCGGAGGGGCGGCCCTCGGGGTCGTCCGCGTCGGGGCCGAGCGGCTCGACCAGGCGGAAGCAGAGCCGCAGCGCCGGGTCGACGGGCTCGGCGGCGGCGTACCAGGCGCCGAGCCGGCGGCGAAGTTCGGCGACCTCCCCGGCCGGGGCGCCGTCGATCGCGCCGTCGGGGGTGGCGAGGGCGTGCAGCCAGCGCTCGGCGACGGCCTCCCCCGGCGCGGGGAAGGGGGTGTCCGCCAGTGCGGCGCGGGCCTCGGCGTCCACCAGTGCGCCCAGGGCCGCGCCCAGCAGCGCCTCGCCGCTGCCGGGGCCGTGCGGCCACTCCCCCAGCAGGACGGGCGGGCAGCCGGCGGCCAGGGCGGCGGCCTCGCCGCGCCCGGCCGGGGTGGGATCGGGCCGCCACCGCGCCCGCGGCCGGCCGTCGGCGGCGGTCACGGGCAGCGGCAGCACCCGGCCCCGGCCGACCGTCCGCCAGGCGAGGTCGTGCACCCCGGTGAGCCAGCGCAGCGAGGGGCCGTGGACCACCTCGACCCGTCCGGCGCCGGGCAGGTCGGTGCCGGTGACGGCCCAGACCGGGTCGAAGACCTCGCCGAGCAGTTGGGCGGCGGCCCCGGCGTCGAAGAGCAGGGCCGGCACGCGCCAGGGGGTGAGCACGGCGCCGCCGCGCGGCGGGGTGACCGGCAGGTCGGGCGAGGGCGCGGGGGCGGTGCCGACGGTGGGCAGCAGCAGGGTGGCCCAGCGCTCGGGGGCCTGGCCGGCGAGCCAGCCGAGGCCCGGGCCGATGCCGCCGAGCACGGCGGCCAGCTCGCCGGCCGGGCAGGCGTAGGGGTGGGCGCGCGGGGCGGGCCGGTCGGGGTGCGGCTCGGGGGCGCCGGGGTGGGCGCGGGCGTCCTCGGCCCAGAGCGCCAGCCGCCCGTCCGCCCGCCAGAGCGCGTGCAGGACGAACATCGGGGGCCTTCCGGGCGGGGTGGGAACCGTCCTTCGCAGCCTAGCCGGGAGGGCCGACAGGACCGGTCCGCTGAGCCGTTCGGGGGAAGCCCCGACGCCATGGTTGAAAGTTGAACGAAGTTGTCCTACGCTGGAGCCAACAAGTTGAAGCCTAAACAACTGGCTTCGAACCAAGGAGGAAGCCATGGGCCTGTTCAACCGCACCAAGACCGTCACCGCCCCCGCCGCGGCCACCGTCCGGACCCCGGCCGGTCCGGACCTCGCCCACCTGACCGGCGACTGGACGATCGACACCACGCACAGCGAGATCGGCTTCTCGGTCCGCCACGCGATGGTCACCAACGTCAAGGGCCGCTTCACCGAGTACGACGGCGCGCTGCACCTGGACGGGACCCACCCGGGCAACTCCACGGCCGAGCTGGTGATCAAGGTCGCGAGCGTCGACACCAACCAGGCCCAGCGCGACGAGCACCTGCGCACCGGCGACTTCTTCGCCGCCGACGCCCACCCGGAGATCCGCTTCCGCAGCACCTCCGCCCAGCTGGTCGGCGGCGACTCGTACCGGATGACCGGCGACCTCACCATCAAGGGCACCACCCGCCCGGTCGTGCTCGACCTGGAGTACACCGGCAGCGCCACCGACGCGTACGGCGCCGACCGGGTCGGCTTCGAGGGCAAGGCCGTCCTCGACCGCACCGAGTTCGGCCTGACCTACAACGCCGCGCTGGAGACCGGCGGCGTGCTGATCGGCGAGAAGGTCAAGCTCAGCTTCGAGATCTCCGCCGTCAAGGCGGCCTGAGCCGGCCGTCCCCGTCGCGGGTCGCCCCCGTCGCGGCCGGCCTCGCCCCGTCGCGGGCCGCCCCCTGAGCACCGTCCCTGCCCCTCCCCCCGGGGGCAGGGGCGGTTTTCGCCTACCCCGGGGGGAGCAGCGCCGCGTCCGCCGCGGGGAGCCAGCTGCCCGGCGGGCGGCGCAGCCAGCCCTCGGCCGCGCCGAGCTCGTCCGCCGCCGCGGCCAGCGCCCGCAGCCCCGGGTGACGCTCGCCGGGCCGGTGCACCAGGCTGACCAGGGTCAGCGGCACCGGCTCCACCAGCGGCACGTTCACCGTCCCCGGCATCCGCGGACCGCCGACCGTGGTCAGCATCGGATCGCCGTGCCGGACCAGGTAGCGGGCGGTCTCGTCCACGCCGACCGGCGGCGCGTACGGCGCGGCCGCCGTCAGGCCGTGCTCGCGCAGCAGCCGGGTGCCGAGGTCGGCCCACTCGGTGGTGGCCGGGTTGCCCACGCAGACGTCGACGGGGTGCCCGACCAGGTCCGACAGGCGCAGGGCGGCGCGGCCGGCCAGCGGATGGGTGTCCGCCATCATCACCGAGACCCGCTCCAACCGCACCGGCAGCTGGACGAGTTGACCGCGCACCGGGGCGGGCAGTCCGGCGAAGCGCCCGAAGGAGGCGTCCAGCCGGTGGGCCAGGAGCTCGGCGGCGGCCGCGGCCAGCCCGCCGTGGAAGCGGGCCAGCAGTTCGCCCTCCGGCCAGGCGGCGCGGGCCCGTTCGAGCACCCGGTCGGCGGCGAGGTCCGGGCCGTTGACGTCGCTGTTGAGGTCGAGCAGCAGCGGCCGGGCGGCGGCCCCGGCCCCGGTCGCCGCCTCGGCGAGGATCTCGTCGTGCAGGGCGAGGAACCGGCGCGCCCGGGGCAGCAACCGCCGCCCGGCCGGGGTGAGTTCGACGCTGCGGGTGGTGCGGGTGAACAGCGCGTCGCCGAGCAGCCCCTCCAGGGTCCGGACGTCCCGGCTGAGCGCCTGCTGGGCGGTGTGCAGCCGCTCGGCGGCCAGGCCGAAGTGCAGGGTCTCGGCGGTCGCGACGAAGCCGCGGAGCAGACGGGGGTGCAGGTCACGGGGCATGGGCGGCAGATTAACAACAGGGTGTTGTGAGTGCGGCGAAACAGGTGTTGGACGGCCGCCCGCCGCCGGCACCAGGCTGGGGGCACCCCCTTCCCACCTGCTCACAGGAGCCCGATGCCCTCGCGCGCCCTCCTCACCTCCTACCGGCGGCTGTTCGCGGCCCCCGGCGCCGTCGCCTTCACCCTGACCGGGCTGCTCGGCCGGCTGGCGCTGTCGATGAACGGCGTCGCACTGGTGGTGCTGCTCTCCGAACGGCGCGGCTCGTACGGGCTGGCCGGGGCGGTCTCGGCGACCGGGCTGGTCACCGGCGCGATCGGGATGCCGCTGATCGGACGGCTGGTGGACCGGTACGGGCAGGCGCGGGTGACGGTACCGGCCGCGCTGTACAACGCCGTTCCGCTGACCGGCCTGCTGCTCGGCGTCCGGCTCGGCGCACCCGACTGGACGCTCCTCCTCTGCTCCGCGGCCTGGGCGGCGGCGCCCAACCTCGGCGGCATGGCCCGCTCCCGCTGGGCGCACCTGCACCGGGACGACCCGGCCGCCCGGCACCTGGCCAACTCCTTCGAGCAGGCGCTGGACGAACTCTGCTTCATGGCCGGACCGGTGCTCGCGATGGTGCTCTGCACCACGTTCGCCCCGGAGGCCGGACTGATCACCGCCGGCGCCCTCGGCACCACCGGCGCCCTGCTGTTCGCCGCCCAGCGGCGCACCGAACCGCCGCTGCCGCCGCCCGTCCCGGCCGGCTCTGTCGGCTCGGCCGACTCGGCCGGCTCCCCGCTGCGGGTGCCCGGGCTGCGGGTGCTGGTGCTGACCTTCCTGGCGACCGGCATGGTCTTCGGCGCGACCGAGATCACCACCGTGGCGTACGCCGACGCGCTCGGCCACAAGGCGTCGGCCGGCCTGCTGCTGGCCCTGGTCGCGGCCGGCTCCTGCCTGGCGGGGCTGCTGTTCGGACTGCTGGCCCCGCGTCGGGCGCCGGGCCCGCGCTTCCTGCTCGGCGCCACGGCGATGGTCGTGGTGCTGCTGCTGCCGCTCGCCGCCGGACTGGGCGGGGCCGGTCTCGGACTGCTCGGCGTGGCGCTGTTCGCGGCCGGCACCGCCACCGCGCCGACCATGGTGACGGGAATGACGCTGGTCCAGGAGCTGCTGCCGCGGCGGCAGTTCAACGAGGGGATGGCGATGGCGGTGTCCGGCATCGTGGTCGGCATCTCGGCGGGGGCGGCGCTCGCCGGGGCGGTCGCCGAGCGGGCCGCTCCGGGCACCGGCTACGCCCTGCCCGCCGCGGCCGCCGGGCTCGCGCTGCTGATCGCGCTGGCGGGGCGGCGGCACCTGGCGACGCCGGGGGCGGCGACGACCGGCGGCGCCTCGGGTCCCGTCTCGAACGGTGCGTCGGACGGTGCATCAGGTGCATCAGGTGCGGCGGGTTCGGCTGCGGCGGATAATTCCGAGCGGATTGTCAGTGCCTCCCTCTAACGTCGAGGCATGGAGGAAATCACCTACGTCCGAGGCGATGCCACCACGCCGCACGGCAAGGGCGTGAAGGTGATCGCGCACGTCTGCAACGACCTCGGCGGCTGGGGCAAGGGCTTCGTGCTCGCGCTCTCCAGACGCTGGCCCGAGCCGGAGGCGGCGTACCGGCGCTGGCACCGGGAGCGGGCGACGAACGACTTCGGGCTCGGCGCCGTCCAGCTGGTGCAGGTCGATCCGCACGTCTGGGTGGCCAACCTGGTCGGCCAGCGCGGCATCCGGACGGGGCGCTCCACCGGGGTGCCCGTGCGGTACGAGGCGATCGACACCGGGCTGGACGCGCTGGGCGGGCACGCGCTCCGGCTCGGCGCCTCCGTCCACATGCCGCGGATCGGCTGCGGTCTGGCGGGCGGGCGCTGGGAGCGGGTCGAGCCGCTGGTCACCGCCCGGCTGACGGACCGGGGCGTCCCGGTGACGGTCTACGACTTCGACTGACCGGGCCGCTCCGGCGCCGCTTCCACGTCCACCGGTCCGTTCCTACTGATCCGTTCCCATCGGTCCGTTCCTACCGGTCCGCCGGCTCCGGCCGGTCGGCCCCGGTCGCCACGCGCTCGGCCGGCCAGGCGTACACGTACTCGGGCAGCAGGAATCCGCCGGGGAACTCCCCCTCCTGTGCCCGGACCCGCTCGGCGCCCTCGCGCTCGTAGAAGGCGATCGCGCGGGTGTTGTCCCGCAGCACCTCCAGGGAGAGTGCGGCCCCGGGGTGCCGCTCGGCGACATGGGCGCGGCCCGCGGTCAGCAGCTCGCGGCCGATGCCGCCACCGTTCAGGCCGGGGCGCACGTGCAGGTTGTCGATCAGCACCCCGCCGTCCGGCTGCGGGACGAGGTAGATGAACCCGACCACCGCACCGGCCCGTTCGGCGATCAGGAGCTCGGGCGTGTTCTCCGGCTCCCCGTAGTCGGCGTCCAGGCGCAGTTCCCACAGCTCGCGCCGCTGGGCCGCCATCCCGTCGCCCAGCCCCTCCGCCGGGACGATCCCCCGGTAGGTGGTGCGCCAGCTGTGGGCGTGCAGCTCGGCGACGGCCTCGGCGTCCCGCACTCCGCCGCGCCGAATGACGATCTGTCCTGAACTGATCATGTGACCAGCCTCCCACAGAGATGGAGTTGAACATGTTCAACCGAAGCGTCTACAGTTCCCCTCAGCTTTTGAACGCGTTCGAAATTCGGGGGGTCATCGTGGTACCGGGTGCGGAGGGGGCATCCGGTGCCACGAACACCGACACCGGATGGAACGTCGTCTCCGGCTAGGCTCGTCCTCGTGGACGACCTGGCAGCGACGAACCGAACGGACGGCGGGAACGGCACGGCCGGGGCTCCGGCCGTGCCCGGACCGGAGGGCGGCCCCGCACCGGAGGGCGGGCCCCTGCCCGGCGGCCGGGCCCAGCCGAAGACCGACAAGAGTGAGGCGACCCGTGCCCTGATCCTGGAGACGGCCATGCGGCTGTTCCAGGAACGGGGCTACGAGAAGACCACCATGCGCGCCATCGCCACCGAGGCCGGCGTCTCGGTGGGCAACGCCTACTACTACTTCTCGGCGAAGGAATTCCTGATCCAGGGGTTCTACGACCGGATGACCTACGAGCACGCGGCCGACGCCAGGCGCCGGATGGCCCACACCCGGGACTTCTCCGAGCGGCTGCGGATCGCGCTGGACTCCTGGCTCGACACGGCCGCGCCGTACCACGAGTTCTCCGCGCAGTTCTTCCGCACCGCCGCCGACCCGACCAGCTCGCTGAGCCCGTTCTCCAACGAGTCCCACCCGGCCCGGGCGACGGCGGTCGAGCTGTTCCGCGACGTCCTCCAGGGCTCGGAGCTGGCGCCCAAGCTGGACGCCGAACTGGTCGAGCTGCTGCCGGACGTGCTCTGGCTCTACCTGATGATCGTGGTGCTGTACTGGGTCTTCGACCGCACCCCGGACACCGAGCGGACCAGGGAGTTCGTCCGGCGCTCGACGCCGCTCGCGGCGCGGATGATCAACCTGTCCCGCTACCGGGTCTTCCGGCCGATCGTCCGCGACGCCAAGGGCCTGATCCAGGACTTCATCCTGCCCACCATCGGCAAGGCGGCGGTCAAGTAGCGCCCGCCCCGGCCACGGACGGAACGCATCCGGCCGGGCACTCCCCCACCGGGAGTGCCCGGCCGGATGCGTTTCGGGAGCCCACCATCCACGCCCTGACTCGTCGTCAACCACCATGCCCCAGCCGGATCAAGGCGGCAGGATTTTCGATTTGGCCGAAGATCATTCACCCGTTCGAGGGATGGAAGCGCCCACCGCGGCGATCTAGCGTGAACATGCAATCCGACAGGAAGACAAGGAGATCAGTTCACATGCGTTCCCTGACCTCGACTCTCAAGTCCCGCATGGCTCCCGTGGTGTTGCTCGCCGCCTGCACGACGGCCCTGGCCGCGCCCCACGCGGTGGCGGCCCCGAACTCGGTGGCACCGGGCTCCACCGCCGTCGACCTCTGGGTGAAGAACTACCAGGGCCTGGGCACGGTCAAGGGCACGCTGTCCTGGGACGGCGAGGGCGGATACTCCTTCGTGGGAACCGCCGACGCGACCTGCGACGTGGCCAGCAGGGTCACCGCGTGGCTCGAGTACGGAGGCGCCGGCGAGAGCTGGAAGCAGTCCGCCGAGGCGGACTGCAAGAAGTCGCCGCGCGTCGCCGACGTGAAGGTCTCCGGGACCCTGAACAAGGGCGAGAAGCTGGAGCTGCGCGTCAGCTCGTGGCGCGAGTGGGCGATCGACGCCTACCGGGCGAGCGCCAAGCAGGTCTACACCATCTCCTGAGCCCCGAGCGGCTGTTTCGGCTGTCGTCACGCCGGAGGCCGGCCCGCGAACGGGTCGGCCTCCGGCGTGTGCGCGGGATCAGAACTCGGTCGGCGTCCAGGCCCGCAGCGGGGTGCGCAGCAGCAGGTCGGCGGCGGCGGCCGCGCCCGGGCGCAGTTCGGTGAGCAGGGCGGCCGCGGCCAGCCTCGACGCCGTCTCCGCGCCCAGGTAGAGCGAGCCCAACTCCGAGGCGCCGAGCGCGAGGTCGGCGTCGTCCGTGGTCCGGACGCAGCGGCCGGTGCCGTCCTCGGCCGTCTCCAGCGCCCAACGGCCGGAGGCGTAGCCGAGCCTGTCGTCGACCTCCAGCACCACCCGGCCGGGGGCGCCGTAGCTCCGGGCGCCGAACGCGGCCTCGACGTCCAGCACCCGCAGCCACACGAGGTCCCCGTTGCCCTCGTGCGGGGTGGCCGCGCGCGGGTCCTGGAGCAGCAGCGGCAGCGGGTCGTCCGGGGCGAGCTTGGGCACCTCGACCCGGGACACCCAGTCGACCGACAGCACCAGGCGCCACAGCTCGACGGCGGTGGGCAGGTCGAGGGCGATGAACTCGCTCACGGTGAGCTTGCAGTCGGGGTAGGCGCCGTCCCACTTGTTGGCGATCCGGTAGAGCACCAGGCCGGTGACCTCCCCGGCGGCGTCCCGGTGGACGGCGGCGAAGGGCTCCTTGAACTCGTCGCCCGGCGCCCGCACCTCGCCGGAGGTGCGCTCCCACCAGAGCGCGTCGCGCTCGATCGCCCCCGGCTGGGTGCGCCGCCAGCGCTCGTGCAGGTCTGCTCCCAGCTCGCGCAGCTCCGCCATGGTCACGAAGTCGGTCCGGCCGCCGGGGACGCCCGACAGGCCCTCGCGCAGACCGCGGGTGCGGCGCAGGTCGATGTTCCAGCCGGCGCCCTGGGTGGCCGGGCCGAAGCCGAAGCGGCCGTAGATGTTGTACTCGGCGGCGGCCAGGATCGCGACCGCGCTGCCGCGCTCGGCGGCGGCCGCGAGGTCCCGCCGCATCATCGCGCTGAGCAGGCCGCGGCGGCGGTGGGTGGCGGTGACCGCGACGTTGGTGATGGCGTCGGCCGGCACGACGGCCCCGCCCGGGACGGTCAGTTCGGTGTCGAAGCTGCGGAAGGTGGCGATCTGGCGCTCGCCGTCGAAGCCGGCCAGCATCCGGCCGGGCTCCCAGTAGCGGCGGCGCAGGTCCTCCGCGACGGCCACCTCGGGGCGCAGGAAGCCGAAGTTGAGCGCCCGGTTCCACTCCGCGACCTCGTCCACCGAGACGGCCCGTACCTGGAGCCCGCTCACGGTGTCGACGGCCGCGTGATCGTTGCTGTTGCCCATGGGGCCACCGTACGGCGGCCTTTCGGGGGCGGCATCCGATTTATTCCGTGCGCGACCCGGTGTGCTCGCCCGGCACCACCACCCAGTGGTTGGTCCGCAGGACGCGGTCCGCGAAGTCCAGGTCCCGCTCGCCGAGCAGCCGGAAGCCGAGCGCCCGGCAGATCCCGTTGGACGGCCCGTTGGCCGTCCCCGGGTTGGCGTGCACCTCGCCCCAGCGGCCGTCCTCGGCGGCGGCGTCCAGCACCAGGCGGACGGCCGCCTTGGCGAGGCCGCGGCCCTGGTACTCGGGCAGCACCATCCAGCCGATCTCGGAGACCGGCACGCCGTCCTCCTCGTCCGACCAGAGCGTGACGACGCCCGCGGCCTCGTCGCCCCCGGCGGAGTCCGGCACGATCATCCTGATCCAGGCGCCGTCCGCGGCCACCTCGGCCAGGTCCTTGCGCAGCCGCGCCTCCACCTTCTCCCGGGGCAGCGGCCCGCCCAGCTCGGCCATCATCACCGGGTCGCACCGCATCCGGACGTACGCCTCGACGTCCCCCGCCCGAACATCCCGCAGCCGCATGACGCCTCCTCAGTGCCGGTCCGGCGGCCACGCTAGCGCGACCCGCCGACAGTGGCGTCCCGGCGGCCCGACCTGGCATCCTCGTGCCGGTTCAGGCACAAACGATCCGTTTTCGGGGGGAACCATGGAGGACCAGTACGTCCGCCGGCTGAAGGACTACGAGAGCTGGTCGCTGGCGGCGAAGCTGGTCGGCGGGCTGACCGTGGCCAGCTGGCTCTGGGCGCTGTGGCTGGTCTTCCTCCCGGCCGCGGGGATCTGCGGCACACCGGCCTTCTACGAGCCGACCGGCTTCCACATGGCGGAGGCCTGCGACTCCGAGATGATCGGCCGGATCGGCGGCGCGCTCGCCGTGTTCCTCGTGTCGATCCCGTTCGCCGCCGCCTGGGGCTGGACCGTCGTGCGGCTGCGCGACAGCCGCCAGGCCCTGGCCGACCTGGCCGACCGGTAGCCCGCCGGAGCTGCGGCCTTCGTGACGGCCTTCACGGCGGTCCTCGTGGCGTCCACCGCGGGCGGCGCCCGCGGGAGTTGACTGGTCGGCGATCCCCGCGCCCCGAGGAGGCCGCCACCGCCATGGCCACGTACGTGATCACTCCGGAGGTGGCCCTCCACCTGGTCCGGGACGGGGCCGCGACCCCCGCCGGGCACCAGCTGCCGGCCCCGACCCTGCTGCGCTCCCAGCTGCTGTCGCTCCTCTACGGGGCCGTCCGGCGCGGCGAGTTGGCCGAGCGGGACGCCGAACGCGCGCTCGACGCGGTGCGGGCGCTGCGGATCCGGCTGCTCGGCGACCGCGTCCTGCAGGCCACCGCCTGGCGGATCGCCGAGCGGCTCGGCCTGCCGGACACCCTGGACGCCGAGTACCTCGCGCTGACCCGGCTCCAGGCGGACGCCCTGGTCACCCTCGACCCCGCCCTCGCGGCCGCCGCCGAGGGGGTGGTGCCGACCGCCCCCGTCGAGGTGCTGACCGGCGCCCACCGGCCCGGGGGTCAGGGGCGGGCGTAGAAGTTCGGGGTGCCCATGATCCAGAGGCTGGCCTGCTTGACCGGCATGCCGGCCCGCGGGGCCTCGATCATCTGGTCGTCGCCGATGTAGAGCCCGACATGGTAGATGTCGGCGGCGCGGCCGGTGTCGGTCCAGAAGACCAGGTCGCCCGGGCGCAGCTGGCGGTAGCCGATCGGGGTGCTCTGGGCGTACTGGTCGGCGGCGAAGTGGTTGAGCTGCCGGCCGCCCTCGCGCCAGGCCATCATCGTCAGCCCGGAGCAGTCGTAGCCGCCCGGGCCCTCGCCGCCCCAGACGTAGGGCAGGCCGATCTTGGACTTGGCGAAGGCGATGGCGGCGGCCGCGCCCTCGGCGGACCACGGACGGGCGGGGGGCGGGGCCTGGGCCCTGGCAGCGGCGGCCGCCGCTGCCGCCTCTGCCGCCGCTGCGGCCTCGGCTTCCCGGGCGGCCTGTTCGGCGGCGGCGCGGGCGGCGGCCTCGGCCTCGCGGGCGGCGATCGCCTCCAGGGCCTCGCGGCGCCGGCGTTCCAGCTCGACGGTGGTGTTCCGGGCGGCGGCCAGTTCGACGAGCAGCTGCTCGCGGCGCTGCCCGGCGGCGGCCACCTCGCTCTGCTGGGCGGCCAGCCGCTGTTCGGCCCGGGCCTTGGCCGCGCCGACCTCGACGGCGGCCTTCCCGGCGGCCCCGGTGGCGGCCCGGGCCTCGGCGGAGGCGCGGCGGGCGGCGGCGGCCGTGGAGGTGGCGGCGTCCAGGATCTGCCGGGTGCGCTCGCTGACCTGGCCGACCGCGGCGGCGCGCTCGCCCGCCTCGCGCGGGCCGTGGGCGCCGAGCAGGGCGTTGAGGGCGGACAGTTCGGCGCCCGCGCCCTGCCGGTAGGTCTCGGCCGCGAGCCGGGCCGCGTCCTCGGCGGCGGCCACCCGCTCGGTCTCGGCGGCCGCGGCGCGCTGTGCGGCGGCGGCCTCCTCGGCGCGGGCCCGGGCGAGGGCCAGCTGGGCACCGTTGTAGGCCTCGACGGTCTGTTCGGCGGTGCGCCCGGCCCGGTCCAGCTCGGCCCGGGCGGCGGTGAGGGCGGCCTCCAGGGCGGCGGCCGAGGAGGCCTTGCGCTCGGCCTCGGTCCGGGCCCGGTCGATCTCCTCGGTGGTCGGGTACGGCTCCTCGTCCGCGGGCCGGCCGACCGCCGGTACACCGGTGACGGGTTCGCCGAGCGCGGGGGCGGCCTGGGCGGCGGGAAGCAGTCCGAGCAGTGCGGTGAGGGACAACAGGAGGGTCGGCAGGAGCCTGCGAGCCACGCGACATCATCCCTTCTGACGGGTCCGGAGGGGACGGCGTCGGACGGTGCGCGGCATCGGGGCGGGCGGGCGACGGCCCGGCGGCCCGGTGGTGGCGGGGAGTCCGATGAATCATCCCATCACGTGACAGAACGGTCACATGACGCTCATGTTCTCAATTCCGGCAGGCTTCACACCTGGAAAAGTGCTCCGCCGGTCGGGTGACGATCAGATGATCTGACCAAATGTCGGCTCCGAGCAGGCGCCCGAGGCGGGCCGCGAAGGGCGGACGAGAGCGGGCGGCGGCCGGACGGACTACCGGCCGATCCGGCGGGTGTGCGTCCGCAGCCTGGGGTGCCGCGCGGGCCGGCTCTCCAGCCCGGTCGGACCGACGGCGAAGGCCCGGCTGCGCCCCGCCCGAACCGTACGGCGACGCTGCTGCGCCAGGCGGGAGCGGTCCGGACCGGGCCCGACCGCCGGGTCCGCCGCACCCGGGGCCCGCCCCGCCGTCCCGGCGGCGGCCGCCGAGCGGCGGTCGGCCAGGCGGGCCTGACGGCGGGCCAGCGCCCGGGCGGCGTGCGCGTCGAGGTGGGCGCTGGCCCGGGCGGCCATCCGCTCGGCCACCCGGTGCGCGGCCGGGTGGTTGGCGGGCACCTTGTCGGGGGCCCCGGCGATCAGGTCGAAGAGCCAGGTGCGGGCCCGGTCCGCGCGCCGGTGCAGCAGGCGCTCGCGCCGCAGCGCACGCGCCCGGCGCCGGGGGCGCGTGGCGTACCGCCAGCGGGCCCAGGGGCTGCTCGGGCGGGCCAGCCGGATCGCCCCGATCCAGGACAGGCCGGGGACCATGATCCCGAGCAGGCCGGTCCACACCTTGCCCTTGAGCAGGGTGACCACCGAGGCCAGCGAGTTCACCGAGATGATCGTGATCAGCCCCCACCTGGTCTCCTCGCCGGGCACCACGCCGAGCGGCACGTACCCGACCAGCAGCAGGGAGGTGAACAGGATGCCGAAGATCACCGCGTCCACCGACTTGCGGCCCTGTTCGCTCCAGTACACGTCGTCCAGGTGCAGGATCAGCGCGAACTCGTCCAGCACCAGGCCGCAGCCGATGCCGAAGGCCAGCCCGAACCAGTCGATCCACGGGTGCCCGCCGTAGGTGGCGAACACCCCGATGCCGCCGAGCAGCAGGAAGCCCAGGCCGAACACCATGTGGTGGATGTGCAGGCCGCCCGGGGTCACGTTGCCCGGCCACCAGCGCACCTGGGCGCGGATCATCCGGACGCTGAACCGGATGAAGACGAAGGAGGTGATGAATCCGACCAGCAGCAGGAACAGCGGTTGCTTGTGCGCGGCGACGATGTGCTCGCGGTAGCCGTCCAGCAGTGTCGTCATGGGTCTTACCTTCGTTCCTGGTCCTGCGTCCTGCCTGCCGTGACGTGGCCCGGGGCCCACGTCTCCCCCAACACCGGGTCGCCGTCCGGTCAGAAGCCCCGGGTGCGCTTGGCCGCCCGGCGGGGCATGACCGGGTAGAGCGACGGGCGCTCGGCGCCGACCGGCAGCTTCAGGAACAGCCGGGCGATCTCCCCGCCGAGGTTCACCCCGACCGCCAGCGCCATCGCGATCGCCGCCGCCCGGAAGACCGACACCAGACCGGCGCTGGAGTGCCCCTGGGCGAAGGCGAGCATCCCGAGGTAGAGCGCCGAACCGGGCATCAGCGGGCCGATCGCGGCGGTCACGTACGGCAGCGCCGAACCGTTGCGGTAGCGCGCCATCAGCTGGCCGAACAGGCCGACCAGGCCGGCCGCCACACCGGTCGCCGCGATCGGGTTGACGCCCGCGTTGTACACCAGCGCACCGTAGCTGGCCCAGCCGATGCCGCTGTTGACGGTGACCAGGGCCAGCGTCCGGCGGTCGGTCTGGAGCAGCGTCGCGAAGGCCAGGGTCAGCAGCATCGCGGCGACCATCTGGACCGGCGGGTAGTTGACGCCCACCAGGCTCTCGTCCGGGCGCAGGTTCGCCTCGAAGCCGACCCCCAGGTAGAGGATCACCATCACCCCGATCACGATGCCCGCGACCAGGTAGACCACTTCCAGCAGACGGGCCGCGGCGGTGATGTAGAAGCCGGTCAGGCCGTCCTGCACGGCGGCGACCAGGGCGCGCCCGGGCAGCAGGGCGAACAGGCCGCCGGTGATCACGACCGAGCCGCGCAGGCCCCAGTCGTTGAGCGAGAGGATGATGCCGGAGGCCGCGGCCGGCATCGCGGCCGCCACGAACTGGTAGAACTCCGGCAGCCGGCGCTTGGCCAGGGCGGAGGCCAGCCGGTCGCCGAGGACGGCCGCGACGAAGGCGCTCGCGAAGACCAGCCAGGCCTTGTCGTCGATCTTCCCGCCGACCAGGAAGGTCGCCGCGCCGGCCAGCAGGCCGGTGGTCAGGGCGAGGAACCAGGCCGGGTACGGGTGCCGGTTGCGGCGCATCGCCGCGAGCCGGCGGTAGGCGTCGTTGACCGTCACCTGCTCCGCGGTGATGTCCGCGACCAGCGCGTACACCGCGTCGAGCCGGGTGTAGTCGGAGGTGCGGCGGCGCACCACGCGGTCGGCGGTGACCGGCGGCTCGACCAGCGAGGGCTGGTACGAGATGCCGATCAGGGTGAAGGTGACCTGCGGCTCGCAGCGGTCCAGCCGGTAGGCGTGCGCGATGCCGAGCATCGCCGCCTCGACGTCCTCGGCGGCCTCGCCGCTGGCCAGCAGCAGCTCGCCGATGCGCAGCGTCAGGTCGAGGATGCGCGGGACGTTGCGGGTGACGGCCGCGGAGGGGTGCATCTCGCGGGCGGTGCGCTCGAAGGCGGGGCGCTCGGACATCGGGGTGCGCAGCAGGGTGCGCATCCGGTCCGGCCAGGGCGCCTCGCCGGGGGCGCCGGCGGTCAGGTCCGGGACCGGGATGCCGGTGGGCGGGGTGTAGCCGGCCGCCCGCCACTCCTCGGGGGTGAGGGTGTCCTCGGCGACCGAGCGGCGGCGGACCGGGCGCTCGTCCTCGACCCGCCCGGCCTCGACCCGCCCGGCCTCGACCCGCCCGGCCACGGACGCGGGCACCGGCTCGGACACCCGCTCGGGCTCCGGGGCCAGCAGGCCCCTGGTCTCCGGGACGGGCGGCACGAGCGGCACGACGGTGGTGGGCTCGACCACCGGGGCGGGGTGGCCGAGCAGGCCCTCGGTGGGCGGGGCGTCGGCGGGGTGCACCGGCTTCGGGGACGCCTGCCGCGGCTGTCGGGCCGCCCGGCCTCCCCTCGCCCGCTTGCCCGCACCCGGTCGGCCCCGCTTAGGCACTTCCACTCCTTGCCGCCCCTGGCGGCCGCCGGCCACCGCTCGATCTCGGGTTACACCTTGCCTGATCGAACAGCCCGACGCACATGTACGCGGCGTCCCGTGGCCGGAGCGGCGGACGCCTACCCGGCGCGGTGCCGGTCGGCGGCGGCCGCACCGGAGCGGCGTGCCCGCAGCAGCTCGACCGCCACCGGGATCACCGAGACCAGCACGATGCCGACCAGGATGGCCTCGATGTTGTCCCGGACGAACGGGATCTGCCCCAGGAAGTAGCCGAGCACGGTGACCCCGCCGCCCCACAGCACGCCGCCGACCAGGTTGAACACCACGAAGCCGCGGTAGTTCATCCTGCTCACCCCGGCCACGATCGGGGTGAAGGTGCGCACGATCGGCACGAAGCGGGCCAGCACGATCGCCTTGGGCCCGTGCCGGTCGAAGAAGGCGGCGGCCTTCTCCACGTTCTCCTGCTTGAAGACCCGGGAGTCGGGGCGGCGGAACAGGCTCGGGCCGACCTTGCGGCCGAAGAGGTAGCCGACCTGGTCCCCGGCCACCGCGGCGACCACGATCAGCGCGCAGACCAGCCAGAGCGGCTGGTGCAGGTAGGTGCCGCCGGCCACCAGCAGGCCGGTGGTGAACAGCAGCGAGTCACCCGGCAGGAAGAAGCCGATCAGCAGGCCGGACTCGGCGAAGACGATGGCCAGGATGCCGATCAGGCCGAAGGTGGAGATCAGGGTGGTCGGATCGAGCCAGGACGGGCCGAGGGCGAGGCTGGTCACGGTGCGGGCACTCCGAAGGTCGGGTCTTGGCAATGGAATGGTAAAGCATTGACAAAGACTCGGGGCGGCACCGGATGGTTCCCGTCGGACGGACGGACGCGGCGCGGGCAGGGAGCGGGCCGCACGCGGTGAGAGCCCGGGAACGCGTGCGGCCCCGGCGGGGGCCCGGGAGGGCCGGCCTGCCGGGGCCGTACGGTCGGGGGCGGTCAGAGCCCGTAGCGCTCGACCGTCTCCTCGTGCCGGGCGAGGTCCGCGCCGGCCGCCTTGGCCAGCTCCGGCCAGGCGAGCGGGTGCGCCCAGCCGCCGGTCAGCCGCAGCAGCAGGGCGTCGGCCTCGGCGGCCGAGGCGGTCGGCGGCACGCCGAGGGCCGCGTAGACGCCGGGCAGGGTGTCGCCGCCCTCCGCCGGGTCGGTGATCCGGTACTCGTCGCCGCTGTACACCCAGACCGCGCACCCGGCCTCGTGCAGCTCCTCGCGCAGCGCCGACCACGGCTCGTCGCCGGGCCAGCCGCCGTCGATCCAGTACGTGGTGTACCCGGCCGGGTCGAGCAGGGTGAGCAGCTCGAACACCGGGCGCCAGCGCTGCCGCTCCTCCTCGGGGGCGTCCTCGGCCGGCGGGCGCTCCAGCAGGGCCGGGGCGAAGACCACCACGTCGCCGTGGTTGAGCGTCAGGTCGTCGCCGAGCACCGGCAGGATGCGGGCGGTGGCCGGGCCCGTCCGGAGCGCGGGCAGGTCGGACGTCGCGCCGTTGGTGCGGGTGGCGCGGACGGTGACCAGCTGCCACTCCTCGTCCACCGGGCCCTCGGGCTCGTCGAACTCGATGTCGAGCAGCGCGCCGGTGGAGCGGACCACGGCCCAGTCCCGGTTGGCGGTGGCGGCGGTGATCAGGTGCCAGAGGTCCGGCTCCTGGACCGTCCGGTGGCCGTCCTCCTCCTCGGCGGCGCCGTCGGCCGGCGCCGCGCGCTCCAGCAGCTCCAGGTACATCCGCTGGGCGGTGGCGTGGTCGCCCAGTTCGGTGGCGGCGTGGGCGGCGAGGCGGCGGGTGTTGAGCACCTCGTCGTCCAGCGCCAGGATCTCCTGGCACCGCTCCAGCGCCTCGTCCCAGCGGCCCTCGGCGGCGGCCCAGCGGGCCCGTATCCAGTGCCCGTCGGCCGGGGCGGTGACGGCCACCCGGTCGGCGAGGCGGCGGATGCCCTCGGCGTCCCGGGCGTCGATCAGCATCTCGCCGAGCGCGCCGGTCAGCTCGCGGTCGGCCGGGTCGTCCTCCAGGTGCCGCCACAGCAGGTCGGCCGCGGCGCGGGCGTGGCCGAGGCCGCCCAGCACGGTGGCCAGGAGCACCGCCAGTTCGGTGGCGCCGGCCTGCTCACCCCGGTACCGGTCCAGGGCGACGGAGAGCAGGTCGGCGCCGGTCTCGTAGGGCACCCCGACCTCGGCCAGGTGCGCCGCCAGCTCGCCCGGCGGGACGGGCAGCTCGGGCTCCGGCAGGGCCTCGGCGGCCGCGCGCAGGGCCGCGACCTGCTCCGACACGCCGTCGGTGCGCCGCAGCCGGGTGAGCTTGCGCTCTCCGGTCGCGGCGAGGGTCAGGGCCACCGTGCGGGCGCCGCGGGCGAGCGCGAGCCGGCCCGCCGCCAGCAGCAGGTCCACGCAGGGGCGGTGCGCGCCGACGCCGTCCAGGTAGCCGACCCAGCCGGCCAGGACGGCGCCCAGCTCGGCGTCGTTCTCCCGGGCGCCGGCCGCGACCAGCAGCTCGGCCGTCTCCGCCCAGGTGCCGCGCAGGTCGGCGTGGCGTTCGGCCTCGGCCCGCTCGGGCAGCAGGGCGAGCGACTCCTCGGTGCGGCCGAGCGCGGCGAGCGCGCGGGCCCGCAGCAGGGCGCCCCAGCGCTGGTCCCGCTCGTCCAGCCGGCGCCCCTGCGTCTGCTCGGCCCGCTCGGCCGTCGCCAGCAGCTCCAGCACCTCCTCGTGCCGGCCCAGCAGGTGCAGGGTGCCGGCCCGGGCCTGGTGGAAGCGGAGCGAGACCGGCTGGCCGGCCGCCCGCATCCGGTTGGCCGCGGAGTCCAGGTGGTCCAGCGCCTCGGCCGCCCGGCCGTCGTCCTCCAGGGCGTCGGAGTACTCGCGGGAGAGGCAGTCGTAGCAGGCCCGGTCGGGCTCGATCCGGTCGAGCGTCTCGCCGACCACGGCGAGGCGCTCGGCCACGTACCCCGGCCCGTCGACCCGGGCGTGGCAGATCGCGAAGTCCTGCACCACGCAGACGGACTGCGGGCAGCCCTCGGTGTCCTCCCGGTGGGCGAACTCCAGCAGGTCGACCGCCTCGGGCAGCACCGCCTCGCCCTGCTGGCGCTTGTTCAGCAGGTTCTGCATCCGCCAGTGCCGCAGGTAGACCTCGACCCAGGGCAGGCCGAGCGCCCGGGCGGCGGCCACCGCCTCCGGGTAGAGCGCGTCCAGCTGCTCGTTGCGCCCCTCGGTGGCGTGCTCGGGCAGCTCGACGATGGCGTCGGCCAGCCGGTGGTGGCCGGCCTCGGCCAGTTGCCGGTGGGTGTCCCGCACCCAGGCCCAGATGTCGGTGGTCATGGCTGTTCCCCCTGCGTCGTGCTGATGAGTTGTCTACCGCACCCCACTGACAGTCCGTCCGTCACGGCTCCTCCGTGAGCGCGCCGGGGCTGTCCGGGACCTCCGGCAGCCCGGCCGGGACGGCGGCGGTCAGCGCGGAGACCGCGGTGCCGATGCCGGCCAGCGCGGCGGTGAGGTCGCCCTCGGACGGGCCGGACGAGGCCGCGGCCATGATCACCTTGATCGAGCGGAGCAGCCCGGCCGCGGTCGCGCTGCCGGTGTGCCCGGCGCGGTAGGCGGCGAGCAGGTCCCGGACCGCCGGGCTGGCCAGGTTGAGGTAGAGCCGGGCCCGGACCCCGCCGTCGGTGCGGGCGGTGAAGGCGCGGGCCAGCCGCAGGGCGGCGGACGGTATCCGGGCGTCCGCCTGGTCGTCCTCGATCCGGGCCTTCAGCTCGGCCTCGCGGTCCGGCACCAGCACCAGCGGCAGGCCGGGCGGGTCGAAGCGGGCCGGGACGAGCTGCTCGCCCGGGTCGGCGAGGGCGCCGGCCAGCCAGGCCGCCTCGTGCTCCGGCAGCGGGCGCTCCGGGTCGCGGAACAGCTCGCGGTTGCCGCGTTCGCTGCCCAGCTCGACCACCCGGCAGCCGCGCAGTTCGGCGTAGCGGTGCAGGAACGGCAGGACGGCGTAGCGGTCGCCGCGCGCGATCGGCACCCGCATCGCCCGGTACAGCATCTCCTCGAAGCCGCCGCCGCTGCCGAGCGCGACGTGCACCGCGCCGCCGCCCGCCGCGCGCAGCGCGCCGGCCGTGAGGTCGCCCTGGGAGGTGGGCACCGGGACGTCGTCGGCGAGCAGGGTGAACAGCCGCTCGTCGCAGAGCGCGGCGCCGAGCAGGTCGTTGCCGTGCCGGGTGAGGATGCGGCGCCAGGCGGCGGGCCGCAGCCGGGCGGTCTCGTACAGGCCGTCCACGATGGCGTCGGCGAGGGCCTTCCGGAGCGCGTGGTAGTGCTCGTCGCGCTGGAGGTCCTCGCGGCTGGCCGTGGGGGTGAGCCGGTCGGACTCGACCACGCCGCCGATGAACCCGGCCCAGCGGGGCAGCAGGTCGCGGGCGTCCTCGGCGAGCAGCATGCCGCGCAGGTAGACGGCGAGGTCGCGGTTGTCGCTGCTGCCGTAGCTGCCGCCGTCCTGGACCCAGAGCAGGCCGACCGCGTCGGTGGCGCCCTCGACCGGCTCGACCGGGAAGGCGGTGAGCGGCTCGAAGCGGCGGCCGAAGGCGGCGGCGAAGCGCATCCGGGCGGCGTACGGGTCGCCCTCCGGACGCCCGCGCCAGGGCACCTCGACGGAGTTGACCGGCCGCTCGTCCTCGCCGACGTGGACCGGGACCGACAGCAGCACGCAGTAGCGGCCGAGCACGTCGCGCAGGACGTCCTCGTCGGCGAGGTGGCCGTGCTCGGCCTTGAGCGCCAGCTCGACCACCGTGCCCGGCCGGGGCCGGGCGGGCACCGGCTCGACCTGGTACTGCTCGCCGCCGCGGCTGCGGTAGCGGTGGCCGAGCCCCGGCTCGCGGTGCGAGGTGGTGGTGACGGTGACCTCGTCGGCGACCGAGAAGGCGGAGAGGAAGCCCAGGCCGAAGGCGCCGATCAGCTCCTGGTTGCCGGTCAGGTCGCGCAGCATCCGGGTGTAGCCGGTGCCGACGGTGGCCAGGTAGGAGTGGATCTCGGGTTCGGTGAGGCCGGCGCCGGTGTCCTCGATGGCGACGGTCCGCCGGGCGGCGTCGGCGCGCACCCGGATCAGCGGGCGGTGGTCGCCGTCCGGGTCCTCCAGGAGCCGGCGGGTGTGCGAGTCGTGGGCGTTCTGGACGAGTTCGCGCAGGGCGACCAGCGGGGTGGAGTAGAGGTGGGTGGCGAGGACGTTCACCAGGCCGCCGAGATCGACCTCGGTCGTGCGCAGCTCCTCGGCGGGGGTGAACTCGGGCGGGGCACCATCAGACATGGGTCCTCAGTGTGCCAGTGCGACTATCTGGCGACCATTTCTTTCTTCTTGACGCCTTCCCGATGGAATGACGGAATGCGGTCAACTTCGACAACGTCGAATTGACCACCCCTCCACCATCGGGGGAATTGCCACCCGTTCGGTGGAGTTCGTCCACCCCACTGGTGAATGCTGAAGGCGCGACGCCAGGTCCCGGCGCCCCGGGGCGGCCGCTCCGGGCGGCACCACCATTCGCTTCTCGCCAGGGAGACCAGCGTGTCCCGTATTCGCGCAGCCGCCGCCGTCACCGCCCTCGGGGCACTCCTCCTCGTCGGCCTCGGTGCCGCCACCGCGCACGCCGACAGCGGCTCCGGCGCCGGTGCGGGCGACCGTTCCAACGGCAGCGTGGTGAGCGACTCCGGCTCCGGCAACATCATCGGCACCGTCCACGGCAATGTGGTCAACACCCAGCAGACGGCCACCGGTTCGGGTGCGGGCAACCAGAACAACGGCGTCGCGGTGACGGGCAACGGCGGGACGGTCAGCGCCGACCAGGGCAACACCGTCCAGCACAAGTCCCTCCGGCGCGACGCTCCCCGGCGCGACCGCGGCGTCGACGCGCAGGTCTACTACCCGCACGTCCTCTACTAGGCCCCGCCGCCGACTCGCCCCGGGGGAGCCTCGGTCAGGAGAGCCCCAGCACCGCCCGGCCGAGCCGCAGCAGGCAGTCCCCGAGGTCCGGCCGGGCGTTGTGCGGTCGGTTCCGCACCCCGTCGTTGACCAGCGCGAACAGCGCGTGCACCCGGATCCGGGCGGCCGCCGCGTCGTACCCGGGACGCACCTGCCGCAGCAGTCCGACCCAGGTGCGCAGGAAGTCCCGCCGGAAGTCCACCGCGGCCCGGCGGTCGGGCGGGGCCAGCCGCTCCGTCTCGCTGAGCATCGCGCCCAGGTAGTCCCCGTTGCGCAGCGCGAAGTCGACGTACGCGCCCAGCCCGGCGTCGAGCGCCGCCCCGGGCCCGGCGGCGGCCGCGATCGCGCCGTCCACCTCGTGCCAGAGCCGCTCGCGGCTGCGCACCAGCGAGGCGGCGAGCAGCTCGGCCTTGCTGTCGAAGTGCCGGTACACGCTGGGGCCGGAGATGCCGACGGCGGCGCCGAGCTGGTCGGTGCTGACGTTGTCGAAGCCGCGCTGGTGGAACAGCCGTACGGCCGCCGCGAGCAGTTCCTCCCGGCGCGCCCGCGCCCCGGGCTCCGGCGTCGGCCGCGGCTCGGCCACGGCGCCGGGCCCCGCGGCCGTACCGCCCGGGGAGACCGCGAGGACGGCCGCGACCACCTCGCGCAGCAGCGCCTCGGCCCGTCGGGGCTGCGGCGCCGCCGACTGGTAGGAGAGCCCGGCGCAGGCCGAGAGCGCCGACCAGCAGAGCAACTCGGCGTCCCCGACGGCGAGTTCCGGCCGTTCCGCGCGCAGCACGGCGACCATCAGGGCGACGTCCGCGCGCAGCTCACGGCGCAGCGCCGCCCGCCGGGCCGGCGGCAGCAGCCGGGCGTCGCGCTGCACCAGGGTGCCGAGCGCACGGTGGCCGACCGCGACGGCGGCCAGCGCGGCTCCGAGGTCGGCGGTGGTGCGGGCCGGGCGCAGGCCTTCGGCGAGCGCGTCCAGTCCCAACCGGACGGCGCGGTCGAGCAGTTCGGGCTTGCCGCGGAAGTGCCGGTAGAGCGCGGGCGCGGTGATGCCGACACCGGCGGCGACCTCGGTCATCGAGACCTGGTGGTAGCCGCTGCGGTGGAAGCGGTCGGCGGCCACGGCCAGGATCTGGGCGCGCCGCCCGGGCGGCCGTCGGACCACCATGGCACGCCTCCCCGCCGTCTCCCCCGGACACTCCCAGCAGGCTAGCAAGGATTCACTTGCCGCCCCCGCCGCCCGTGCTCCAATAGCCTTCGGACGCTGGACAGTCGAAGCTACCCCGGATTAACTTGTGGGGCCATCACCAGGCACGTTCCGCCCCGGCCGGCAGCCCCGGCCGGTGCCGTCGAAGGGAGCGCCGCCGTGCGCCGCACCGTGTTCAACGAGGACCACGAGGCCTTCCGGGAGACCATCCGGGACTTCATCGCCAACGAGGTCGTCCCGGTCTACGAGAACTGGGAGGCCGAGGGCCACCCGCCGCGCGACTTCTACCGGCAGCTCGGCGCGCTCGGCGTCTACGGCATCGAGGTGCCGGAGGAGTACGGCGGCGCGGGCGAGAGCGGGTTCAAGTACCAGGCGGTGGTCGCCGAGGAGACCGCCCGGGCGGGCGTCAGCTTCGGCTCCTCGGGCGTGCACACCGGCCTGGTGCTGCCGTACCTGCTGGAGTACGCCACCGAGGAGCAGAAGCGGCGCTGGCTGCCCGGCTTCGTCTCCGGCGACATCATGACCGCGATCGCGATGACCGAGCCGGGCGCCGGCTCCGACCTCGCGGGCATCACCACCACCGCGCGGCTCTCCGAGGACGGCAGCCACTACGTCCTGAACGGCGCCAAGACCTTCATCACCGGCGGCGTGCTGGCCGACCTCGTCCTGGTGGTCTGCCGCACCGCCCCGTACGACCCGGAGAACCGCCGGGCCGGGCTGTCCATCCTCTGCGTGGACACCTCCTCCGCGGGCTACACCGTCGGCCGCAAGCTGCAGAAGATCGGCCTGCGCACCTCGGACACCGCCGAGCTGGCGTTCAGCGACGTCCGGGTGCCGGTGGAGAACCTGCTCGGCGAGGAGGGCCGGGCGTTCTCCTACCTGACCCACAACCTGGTGCAGGAGCGGCTGGCGATCGCCGTCGGCGCCTACGCGGCGTCCGCGGCGGCGGTGCGGTTCGCGGTGCAGTACGTCAAGGACCGCAAGGTGTTCGGCAAGGCGGTGGCCGAGTTCCAGAACACCAAGTTCACCCTGGCCGACTGCGAGGCCCAGGTGGTGGCGCAGCAGTCGATGGTGGACCGGGCGCTGGAGCTGTACCAGGACGGCGAGCTGACCGTCGCGGACGCGGCCGCGGCGAAGCTGTTCTGCACCGAGTCGGCCTCCACCGTGATCGACAAGTGCCTCCAGCTGCACGGCGGTTACGGCTACATCCTGGAGTACCCGATCGCCCGGCTCTACACCGACAACCGGGTGTTCCGGATCTACGGCGGCACCAGCGAGGTCATGCGCAGCATCATCGCCAAGTCGCTCGGGCTGTAGGGCCGTTCGGGTCGCCCGGGCCGCCCGGGCCGTTCGGGCCGGGTGCGGCGGGCCGCCTGGAGGCGTGACCCGCCGCACCCGGACCGACAACCGCACCGGCTCAGTTGGGCGAGCCGTGCTGGGCGCGCCAGGCGTCCCAGCCGGCCGAGGACGCCACCTTCGCGTCGTGCAGGGCCCGCTGGGCGAGCGCGGTCGGAGCGGTCTCCAGGCTCCGCAGCCAGCCGCGGCCGGCGGTGAACAGCGCGGCGCACACCATCGCCGCGCCGGCCGCGCCGAGCAGCGAACCGACGCCGGTGAGCACCACGCCGCCGGCCAGCAGCGAGCGGTTGACCTGAAGCCCGTTGAAGATCTGGTTGGTCGCCATGCCTCCACGATGCGGGCAGTCGGCGGGGGCTGCACCTCGGGCCGCTCCGGGATGCGGGGCCCTTCCGGGGTGCGGAGCGCTTCCGGGTGCGGGGCCCCCGGGCGTCCGCGACCCTGGGCACACGGAGTGCGCCCGGAGCGAGGAGGAGGCGCGATGCCCGATCTCGAACAGCTCGCCGTGGAGCACGCCGCCCGGGCGGCCGAGAGCCCGCACGGGCGCAGCGCCCACCTGGTCCTGCACGACGGGATCCTGCGGCAGACCGTGATCGCGCTGACCGCGGGCACCGCGCTGGACGAGCACAACCCGCCCACCGCGGGCAGCGTCCAAGTGCTGCGCGGCCGGGTCTCGCTGACCATCGCCGGCCGGCGGCTGGAACTGGCGGCCGGCCGCCTGGAGCCCGTCCCGCAGGAGCGGCACGGGCTGCTGGCGCACGTCGACTCGGTGGTGCTGCTGACCGCCGTCACCGCGTAGCGGGCGGCAGAACACCCGCTACGGGCGCGTGGGGCGCACCCCACGGGCGGGACGTTCCCTACGGCCGCACGGGGTTGAACACGCTGTCGCTGACCAGCCGCAGCCCGCGCAGGAAGTCCTGCCCGCTGGGCGCGAGTTCGGGCGCGGCCAGCCACTGGGCGCAGTAACCGGCCAGCAGGGTCTGGTAGAAGCTCCCGAGGGCGACCTCCTCCTCGGTGTCCGGCACCTCCGGCAGCCCCCGGAACACCGCGGCGAGGCCGAGCCGGCCCTCCTTCTGCGCCGCCGCGAAGGCCTGCGCCAACTCGGGGGCGTGCCCGGCCTGGGCGAGCGCCTCGAACTGGGCCGCCCAGAGCCCGCGGTGCTCGACGAAGACGTCCCGCAGCCCGTCCCAGACGGCCGCGAAGCGCACCTCCGGGTCGTCCGACACCTGGTTGGCGGCGATCACCACCGCGCCCAGCGCCTCCCCCATCTCCCCGATCGCCTCGATCATCGCCGCGTTGAGCAGCGTCTCCTTCGAGCCGAAGTGGTAGCCGATCGCGGCCAGGCTGACGCCGGAGGCGGTCGCGATGTCACGGGCGGTGGTGCGCCCGTAGCCCTTCTCGTACAGGCAGCGCTTGGCGCCGGCCATCAGGTCTTCGCGGTTTCCCATGCCCCGATCCTACGGAAGAACTGAACAGATGTCTTGCACATATGTACTAGACAAGCGTCTGACACATCCGTACCGTCTTCCCCATGACCGCAACCACCGGCCGAGCAGGCCGTCGCGAATGGATCGGCCTGGCCGTCCTCCTGCTCCCGACCCTCGTCCTCACCATGGACATGGGCGTGCTCTTCTTCGCCGTCCCGTACATCTCCACCACGCTGGCGCCGAGCGGCACCCAGCAGCTGTGGATCATGGACATGTACTCGTTCCTGCTGGCCGGGCTGCTCATCACGATGGGCGCGCTGGGCGACCGGATCGGCCGCCGCCGGCTGCTGATGATCGGCGCCGCCGGCTTCGCGGGCGCCTCGCTGCTGGCCGCCTGGTCGCACGACGCCGGCCAGCTCATCGCGGCCCGCGCCGTGCTCGGCGCCGCCGGGGCCACCGTGATGCCCTCGACCCTCGCGCTGATCCGCACGATGTTCCACGACCCCAGGCAGCGGCAGATCGCGCTCGGCGCCTGGGGCGGCATCCTCACCGCCGGAGCCACCCTCGGCCCGGTCGCCGGCGGCCTGCTGCTGGAGCACTTCTGGTGGGGCTCGGCCTTCCTGCTCGCCGTCCCGGTCATGGCCCTGGTGCTGCTGACCGCACCCGTCCTGCTCCCCGAGTACCGCTCCACCCGCCGCACCGGCCGCTTCGACCTGCTCGGCGCCGCGCTGTCGCTGGCCGCGATCCTGCCGCTGGTCTACGGCGTCAAGACGATCGCCGTCGAGGGCTGGAGCCTCCTGCCCGGGCTCGCCGTCGCCGCCGGACTCCTGCTGGCCGGCGCCTTCGTCCAGCGCCAGCGCACCGCCGCGAACCCGCTGCTCGACCTCGGCCTGTTCCGGATCCGCACCTTCAGCGGCGCGATCAGCGTCAACAGCATCGCGATGTTCGCGATGATGGGCTTCGCCCTCTTCACCTCCCAGTACCTCCAGCTGGTCAAGGGCATGAGCCCGCTGACCGCCTCGCTCTGGTCGCTGGTGCCGAGCCTGGGCGTCGGCGCGGCGGTCGGCGTCAGCTCGGCGCTGGCCGGCCGGGTCCGCCCGGCGGTGCTGATGGGCGGCGGCTTCCTGGTCGGCTCGGCGGGCTTCGCGATGATGACCCAGGTCGGCCCGCACTCCCCGCTGGCACTCGTCCTCACCGCGGCCGGCGTGCTGGCCGCCGGGACGGTCGGCACCATGACGATGACCGCCGAGATGGTCGTCTCCGCCGCCCCGGTCGAGCAGGCCGGCGCCGCCTCCGCCACCTCCGAGACCGCCGTCGAACTCGGCAGCTCCCTCGGCATCGCCCTGCTCGGCGCGGCCGGCGCCGCCGTCTACCACCACCGGCTGGACGGCGCCCTCCCGGCCGGCGTCGACGGCGAGGCCGCCCGCACCGCCCAGGACACCCTCGGCGGCGCGGCCACCGTCGCCGCCCACCTGCCCGGCCGGCTCGGCGCCGACCTGCTGGAGACCGCCCGCACCGCCTTCACCGACGGCCTGCACGTCGCCGCCGTGGTCGGCCTGGTCTTCGCCCTGGGCGCCGCGGCCCTGGCCTACCGCCTGATGCGCCACCTCCCGGCCGCCGCCCCCGCCCCGGAGCCCGTCACCGCCTGACCCGGCCGGCCCGATCCACGCGAGTCATCGAGAGCCCCCGCCCACCCGGCGGGGGCTCTCCGCCGTTCCGCGCCCCGAACCCCGCCCGAACGCCGCGCGACGCCCGCGCCCGGCCTCCACCCGGGGGTGGACCGCAGTGGGTCCACCCCCGGGTGCGTGCCCCGGCCGCCCACCGGGGAGGACCGTGGAGGCACACCTCGGACCCGACCGCCGGGAGCCCCTCATGTCCCTGCCCGCCCTCCTCTCCCTCCTCGGCCTCCTCTGCTGGATCGCCTACGAGCTGCTGCTGCGCCGGCGCGAGGACGCCTCCGCCGGCAGCTGGCACGCCGACCGCGGCGACCGCGGGTCGACCCGGCTGCTGCTCGGCTGCTACGCCCTCTCCGTCCTGGCCGTGGTGCTGTTCGACCGCGCCGCGGTCGGCGAACTGCCCACCTGGGCCCGCTGGTTCGGGGTGGCCGCGGTGGCCGCCGGGCTGGCGCTGCGGGCCTGGGGCATGCGCACCCTGGGCCGCTACTACACCCGCACCCTGCGCACCGTGGACACCCAGCGCGTGGTCCGCACCGGCCCGTACCGGCTGATCCGGCACCCCGGCTACGCCGGCAGCCTGCTGGTCTGGGTCGGCTACGCGGTCGGCACCGGCAGCTGGGCCGCCGCCCTGGTGGTCGCGGCCCTGCTGCTCGCCGCGTACGGCTGGCGGATCTCCGCCGAGGAGCGCCTGCTGCTGGACGCCCTCGGGAACGAGTACGCGGAGTACCGCCGGGTGTCGAAGCGTCTGGTGCCGTTCATCTACTGATCGGATACCGATCGGAGCGGAGCGGTCGGCGGGTGTGAGCTTCGGCACCCGCATTCGGCCAGGTGGACGGCGCGGCGCTCGCGATCCGCTCGAACGGCACCTGGTTTTTGGCCAGCGTTTCCCAGCTGGTGTATCCGTTCTCCGTCATGGCCAGGCATACTGGCCAACACGGGCGCTGGCGCCCGCCACGACTCTAGACAAGAAGGGACCGGTGGCCAGGGATGCTGCGGAACGGTCTTGAGCCCTGGCACATTCTCGTGGTGCTGGCGGTCGTCATCCTGCTGTTCGGATCGAAGAAGCTGCCCGAGATGGCCCGCGGTCTGGGCAAGTCCATGCGCATCCTGAAGGCCGAGACGAAGGCCATGCGCGAGGACGACACCCCGGCGGACGCCGCTGCCGCCGGTACCGCGCAGAGCACCGCCGCTCCCCAGCAGAGCGCCGACCGCCCGGCCGTCACGCCGACCAACGTGACCAAGGCCACCGAGACCAAGCGGCCCGAGACGACCGCCTGATCCTCCTCTTCTCCTCCGGAAAGCCCCTGGTGACCCCACCAGGGGCTTTCCGCCGTTCCGGGCCGTTCGCGGGGCCGCTCAGCGGCTGGTCGCGGGCCCGCACAGGGGCTGGTCGCGGGGCCGTTCGCGCCACCGCGCCTCCCGACTGGCCGTCCGATCTGATCCGTTGTCTCCTGGATTGCACCCCCGGAGGAACGGAGTCCCGGCATGCCGACCGACCGGCCCGGCGACGAGCTGGCCGAGCTGCGGGCCCGGCTGAGCGCCGTCGAGGCCCAGGAGGCACGGCTCGCCCGACAGTTGGCGACCGGCCCGGCACCGCACCCGACGGACCGTCCGCCGCCCCGGCACCGGGTGCGCTCCTTCTTCGCCGCCCTGCTGATCGTCCTCGCCTGCGTGCTCACCCCGCTCAGCGCCCTCGCCTTCTGGGCGAGGTCCCAGATCAGCGACACCGACCGCTACCTCGCGACGATGGCCCCGCTGGCCAGGGACCCCCGGATCAAGACGGCCGTCACCGACCGGGTGACCGCCGAGATCGTGAAGCAGCTCCCGCTCGACTCGCTGCTCGACGGCCTCGCCCCGGCCGACCGGCCCCAGCTCGGCGCCCTGCTGGGCGGCATCGGCCAGGCCCTGACCGACGGACTCAGCGGCCTCGTCCACACCCAGGTCGCCCGGCTCGTGGACAGCGACGCCTTCGTCGCCCTCTGGACGGAGGTCAACCGGAACGCGCACGCCGCCCTGGAGAAGATGGTGACCGGACAGGGCGGCGGCGCCGTCGAGGTCCGCAACGACACCGTGGTGCTGGACCTCGCCCCGGTGATCGCCCGGGTGAAGTCCGCGCTGGTCGACCAGGGCGTCCCGCTGGCCTCCCGGATCCCGGAGATCCACACCTCGTACCCGCTGGTGCAGTCCGACGCCATCCCCAAGGTCCGCACCGCCCTGCGGGTCCTGGACCTGGCCGGCTTCTGGGTCCCGGTGCTGGCCGGCGCCTGCGCGCTCGGCGGGGTGCTGCTCGCGGCCCGGCGGCGCCAGGCGGTGGTGACGACGGCCCTCGGCATGGCGGGCGGTGCGCTGCTGCTGGGCATCGGGCTGAGCGTGTTCCGGGCCGTCTACCTGGACCGGCTCCCCGCCGACGTCGACCAGGCCGTCGCCCAGGCGGTGTACGACAGCCTGGTGCGGTACCTGCGCTCGGCCGTCCGGGTGGTGGTCACCCTCGGGCTGCTGGTCGCGCTCGGCGCCTGGGTCATCGGCCCCGGGCGCTGGGCACGCGCCGTCCGGGGCGGCTGGCGCGCCGGACTGGGCGCGGTACGGCGGGTGGCCGGACGGTCCGGGCTGCGACTCGGGCCGGTCGGCCGGTTCGTCCACCACTGGAAGGCCCCGCTGGGCTGGCTGGCGGTGGCGCTCGCGGCGCTGGCCTTCGTCCTGTGGAGCTACCCGACGGTGCTGGTGACGCTCTGTCTGGCGCTCGGGCTGGTCGCCGTCCTGGCGGTGCTGGAGCTGCTGGACGAGCCGGGGCGGCCCGGGGAAGGAACCCGGGCCCCGGCCTGAGCGGGCTGGCCCGCCCGGGCACCGAGGTTTGGCCTGAGCGGAGCAGTCCGACGGGCGGCGGAGGGTGCGGTGGCCGAGGCTGAGCGGGATGTCCGAGAACCCGCTGCCGCCGCCCGCCGACCTGCGGGCCTGGTCCTGGCTGCTCGGCGCGTCCACGCTGCTGATGCTCGGGTACTTCCTGCTGCCGCTGCAGTTGCTGGGCGAGCGCCGGCCGCTGCTGAGCTGGCTGGTGTTCGCGGGGGCGCTGGTCGGGCTGACCTGGCTGATGCTCGCCAAGATCGTCGGGGTGATGCGGGGGACGGCCAGGCAGCCGGTGCTCTGGCTGGCCTTCCTGATCTTCCTGGCGCTGACCATCTTCGCCGCCACGTACTACGTCCTGGGCGCCCACAAGGCGGAGTTCGCCGGACTGGAGACCCGGCTGGACGCGCTCTACTTCACCGTCGTGACGATGGCGACGGTGGGCTACGGCGACATCACCCCGGCCGGGCAGACGGCACGGCTCGTGGTGGTGCTCCAGATCGGGTACAACTTCGTCTTCCTCGCGGCGGCCGCCGGAACGGCCTCCCGGGCGATCCGCGGCAACGTCGAACGCAGGATCCGCGAGCGGGGCTGAACCGGCCGGACGTACGGACCGGTTGCCGCACAGTGTTGTCCACAGCCTGTGGACAACACTGTGGGCTCAGGATCGGCCGGTGTCGATCATGCGGAAGCGATTGCCCTCGGTGTCGGCCAGGACCACGAAGTCCGGGTCCTCGGGGTAGCGCTTCCAGTCGACGCGCTCGGCGCCGAGGGCGACGGTACCGAGCGTCGGCACACCGCCATCGTGGCGGCCCGTCAGTCGTCCTGGAAGTCGGCAGTGGTGTGGAGGGTGGCGTACAGGGCGGAGAGGCGGGCGTTCCAGTTGGCGTAGGTGGGGACGTCGACGGCGTGCTTCTTGCCCATGTCCCGGATCACCTTCTGGGCGTCCTTGAGCTCCTGCGCGGCGTCGTCCGGGTTGCCCTCGTTGAGGCGGGCGGCGGTGGTGTCGAGGATCCTGAGCAGCTCCGCCTGCTTGTCCCGCTCCTTGCCGACCTGGGCCTGGGCGACGGCCTGGCGGAAGGCCTGGATCTGCAGCGCGGCGGGCTGGTTGCGCGGGACGGCCTGGGTGGGGGCCGGGGGCGCGGACGGGGCCGCCGAGGGGGTGGTGGGGGCCGCCGAGGTCGCGGTCGGGGAAGCCTTCTGGATGGGCGTCGCGGCCGAACCGGCGGGGGTGGTGGGGGCGGTGGCCGCGGCCGGTTTGGCGGCGGCCGCGTTGCCGGCCGGCTCGTCGAAGGCGGTCAGGGCCAGCGCCGTGACGCCGGCCAGGCCCGCCACGCCCAACGCCCCGAGCACCAGCGGCTTTCGGCGGCCGCGGGCGGGCGCGGGCCCGGCGGCGGGGGCGGGCGCCGGGACGCGCATCGGGGCGGGGACCGGGCCGGGAATGGGCGCCATCACCGAGGTGGCGGCCGGGGGTTGGGGCGGCAGCAGGGTGGTGTGCTGCTGGTCCGGCTGGCCCAGCTGGTTCGGCTGGCTCAGCTGGTTCGGCTGGTACGGCTGGTTCGGCTGGTACGGCTGGTTCGACGGCGGGGAGAAGGGCACGGGCGGCAGCAGCTGGGTGGCGGCGCCGGCGGTGTTCGCGAGCAGTTCCGCCGTCGGGTCCCCGACCATCAGCCCCGGTACCGTGCCGAGGAGTTCGGCCCGGGCGGCGGCCGCGTCGGCCGGGCGGTCCGCCGGGTTCTTGGCCAGCAGCCGCAGCACCGCCCCGTCCAGCGCGGGCGGCAGGCCGGGGCGCCGGACGGAGGGCGGCAGCGGCTGCTCGCTGACGTGCTTGAAGGCGATCGCCACCGGGGTCTCGGCGGTGAACGGGGTCGCGCCGGTGAGCATCTCGGTGAGCACGCAGCCGACCGCGTACAGGTCGGTCCGGCCGTCCAGCGCCGAGGCGGTGGCCTGCTCGGGCGAGAGGTAGGCGGCCGTGCCGAGCACGCTCGCGGTCTGGGTCAGGTTGCTGGAGGAACCGGCCCGGGCGATGCCGAAGTCGACGACCTTCACCCCGCCGTCGTCGGTGATCATGATGTTCCCGGGCTTGATGTCCCGGTGCACCAGCCCGGCCGCGTGCGCGACCGACAGCGCCTCGCAGACCGCCGCCGCGATGCCGACCGCGCGCTCCACCGGCAGGACCTGCTGCTCCGCCAGCAGGGCGGCCAGCGAACGGCCGGTGACCAGCTCCATGACGATGAACGGGGTGCCCTGGTCCACGCCCGAGTCGAAGACCATGACGATCCTCGGGTGCACCAGCATGGCCGCGTGCTGGGCCTCGCGGCTGAAGCGCTCGGCGAAGCGGGGGTCGTCGGCGAGGCCTCCGTTGAGGACCTTGACGGCCACCTGACGGCCCAGCACCCGGTCCACCCCGCGCCAGACGGTCGCCATGCCGCCGACGCCGAGTATCCCGACGAGTTCGTAACGCCCGTTCAGCGCCCGTCCGATCACCTGGAGCTCCCCTCACGTGCCCTGGCCCCGGGGTCCCGGGCCGCCTCGTGCACCCGTGCACGATAGCCGCACCGCCGAGCGGGTCCGCCGGGGGCGGAGGGTGGCGGTCGGGGGACCGGGCAGCGGTCCCCCGGCCGCCGGCACGGGGGTGCGGCCCGCCCTGACTGCGGGAGGGCGGGCCGCACGTTTCCGGGCCGGCCGGGCCGGAGGCGCGTCCGGGGTGCGCCTACCGGTCCGGCCGGAGCCGGCCGGGCGGCCGGTTGGCACGGGGGAGCCGACCGGCCACCCGGGGTCTTCGGGTGGTACTGCTTCCTGCGGGTGGTGCGGTACTTCGGGTGGTGCTGTTCCGGGTGGGCGGCGAGCCCGGGGGGAGTCGCTCGCCGCCCACCCGGAGTCCTGGGGGGGGTGCCTCCCGGCCTACTGCTCGTTCCCGGGCCGGGCGGACCTGCTCGGGCGGACGTCCGACGGGGGGACGGCGCCCGGTGGGGGCACGGTCACGCCGGGCTTGCCCGGTCTGGTCCCGCTGCCGCCGCCGTCCTCGCCGTTGCCGCCGCTGTTGGCGTTGCCACGGCCTCCGTTGGCGTTGCCGTTGGCGTTGCCGTCGGCATTGCCTCCGTTGCCACCGCTGTTGGCGTTGCCGTTGCCGCCGCTGTTGGCGCTGTTCCCCTTGCCGGTGCCGCCGCGGCCGGGGTCGCCCGTCGGGGTGCCGGCGCCTTGGTGGTCGCCGTCCTCGTCGTCGAGCGCGGCCTCGCAGTAGTCCGCCACCCGGTCCGCGCCGCCGGCCGCCGTGACCAGCGGGCCGTACAGCGGATCGCCGACCAGCCGGGCCGGGCGGTCGCCCTTGGCCGTACGGTCGGTGAAGCCGGTGCAGAGGCCGAGCAGTGCGGGCGGGACGGCCGAACGGCCGCCGCGCCCCTCGGCGGAGGGGGTGCCGGGCGTCGCGGGGTCGGACGGGACGACCGCCTGCGGTCCGGCGGAGGCACTTCCGGACGGACGGGCGGAGCCGGACGCCACGGCACCGTACGGGGCCGCACCCGCGGACGGTCCGGCCGCGGGCGAGCCCGCCGCGGGACCGGTGGCCGCGTCCTGGCCGGCGAGCGTGTGCTCCGGCGCGGACGGGCCACCGCCCAGGGCGGACGGCAGGTTGCCGGTGCCGGCGGCGACGGCGACACCGCACAGCGCGGTGGCGCCGAGCACGACGGCGGTGGCCTTCGTGCTGAAGGCCCTGGCCAGCGCGGCGGTTGCCATCGATCGTCTCCGGACGGGGGTCACTGTCGGGTCGGGCGTGAGACTCGCCTCCCGGAACGCGGCCAGGGCGGCCTCCTCCCCGGCCAGTTCGCCGGCCGTCGCGGGGGCGGCGGCCGCGGCGAGCACCCGGGCGAGCTGCCCGGGACCGCCGTCCGGTCCGGTGAGCGAGGCGTCCTGCCCGTCCGACGGGCCGCCCACGGCACCACCGAGCAGCTGCTCGGCGGCATCACGGTCGATCCGACGGGATCGGTTGGTGCTCATCTCATGTCCTTCAGCGTCGCGGCCCGGCGTTCTGTCACACCCTGCGGAGAACTTTTTTTCGCGGGTTTCCCCGCGGGTCGCCCGGCGGCCTCGCCCGCGCCCACTCCGGCCGCCGCCGTGTCCGTCGTTCCGTCCACCGTTCCCTCGGCCGTTCCGGCTCCGGCGCCGCCCGTCACCCCGCCGCCCCGGGTCGCCGCCTCGCCGCTCCGGGCCGCCGGGATGCCGCCCCCGGACGCGAGCGGCTCGACCAGCTTGGCCAGCCGCCGCAGCCCCCGGTGGGCGGCCATCCGGACGCTGCCGGCCCGCTTGCCGAGCACCCGGGCGGCGCTCTCCGCGTCCAGCTCCATGACCACCCGCAGCAGCACGGCCTCGGCCTGGTCGCGCGGCAGCCGGGAGATCAGGGCCAGCGCGTCGGCGGTGCCGACCGTGGCCAGCGCCGCCCGCGCCGTGTCGTCCCCCGCCGCCAGCTCGACCAGCTGCTCGAAGGGCAGGTCGGCGACCGGACGGCGGCGCCGGGCGCGCAGGTGGTCGAGGGCGCGGTGGCGGGCGATGGTGGCGGCCCAGCCGCGGAAGCCGTCCCCGTCGCCGGAGAAGCCGCGCAGGTCGCGGGCGATCTGCAGCCAGGCCTCGGAGGCGATGTCCTCGGCGTCCTGGGCACCCTCCGGCCGACCGCCGACCAGCACCCGCAGGTAGCGCAACAGGCCCGGCTGGACGGTCCGGAACAGCAGCCGGAACGCCTCCTCGTCCCCGCCCTGCGCGGCCCGCACCGCCTCCGTCAGATCAGGGGGAGCGGCGGCCGCCGGGCCCGGTGGCAGGCCGGCGGGTGGTACTGGTCCGGACCGGCCGACGGGGCCGTCGGTGCCCGCTCCGGGGCGCTCTGCACTCTGCACCCGCCACATGATGCGCCATTCGGGCGAACACTTCGGCTCCGGCCGAAGGACCGGTCCGGCCGGGGCCAAGGTCCCGAGGACTGCTGCCGTTCGCCCACGGCCCGAAGGGGCCCGCCCGGCCTACGTTGTCGGTAGGCGAAGCAGTCCGGGCCGCCGACGCCCCGGACGCCGGGTCCGCCGACGCACCCGGCCCGCCACCCGGCCCCGCCGTGCCCGAGGGCGCACGCACGACCCGTGCGGGCCCCGGTCGCACGCCCCTCCCCGGCGGTACGAGCCGTCGCGCCGGAGACCGCCACCGGCCGGCCCGGCAGGGGCAGGGAGCCGGCACCGCCGACGCCCTCCACCGGCAGCCCGACCAGCAGGGAAAGACCGCGATGACGACCGCCCACGAGCTCCACGAGCTCCACGCGAAGGGCCTGCGCGAGCACCTCGCCCCCGCCCTGCGCGCCCTGGGCCTCACCGGGTGGCGCCGGACCTTCAGCCTGCCGGACGAGACCCACTGGCTGCTGCTCGGCCTGGTCGAGCGCCCCACCGCCGACCGGGTGCCCTTCACCTTCGACCTCAGCGTGGTCCGCCGCACCGACTGGACCGTCGCCGACCTCCCCGGCCACCGGCCCGACCCGCGCACCCGGTACGGCTTCGAGACCTGGCGGGCCAGGATCGGCGAGGTGCTGCCGGTCGGCGAGGACGTCTGGTGGGAGGTGCTGCCCGGGCCGCGCTGGCAGCTCCCGCTGGACGACGCCGTCGCCGCCGTCCGCCACTACGGCCTGCCCGAACTGCGGCGCCGGGCCGAGGCGGACCGCGCTCCCACCGGCGAGACGTACCTCCTCCCCACCGAGCTGGAGACGGTCAACGCCGCGCTGGAGGCCGCCTCGGTGGCCCGGGTGCGGCGCGCCGAGCTGGCCGACAAGGCCCTGCTGCTGACCGGCGCCTGGACCCGGGGCGACGGTGTCGCCCGGACCGTCCTGGCGGGTGCCGCGCGGGGCTTCCTGTCCGCCGGGGACGAGCGCTTCCGCACCGTCCGCTGCCTGGACACCCTGGGCCGCGAGCTGTGGACCTTCCCCGCCGAGGACTAGGGCCGCCCGGGAGCGGAAAGCCGCAGGTCGGAGGCGGTGTCACGGCGCTCACCATGACAACTGTCACGCGGATGACGCAACGGACGGCACTGCTCTGACGGAGGGTCGGACGGAAAGACTGGAGGCACGACGCGGGCAGTGGCCCGCGGCCACCAGCCGGGGAGGAACCCACCGTGAGCCAGACCGTCAGTGCCGCCGCCGTCACCAGCACCGTCGCCTCCCCGGTCGCCGCCGCCACCGGCGCCGCCCACGCCAAGGCCCCCAACCCGCTGGTCTCCGGGCTCCGCCCGCTCGCCCTCGACGTGGTCGCCCCGCTGGCCGGCTACTACCTGCTGCACTCGGCCCTCGGCCTGAGCGAGTTCGCCGCGCTGGCCTGGAGCACGGCCTTCCCGGCCGCCCGGACCGTCCTCGGCCTGCTGTCCGAGCGCAGGCTCAACCTGTGGGCCTCCCTGATGCTGGCCGTCAACCTGGCGGGCCTGGCGCTGACCTTCGTCACCGGCGACGCCCGGATGATGATCGCCAAGGACGGCGGGCTGAGCGGCACCGTGGCGGTGGCGATCCTGGTCTCCGCGCTGATCGGCCGGCCGGTGATGACCCCGATGCTGATGCCCTTCGTCACCAAGGGCCGACGGGAGCGCGCCGCCGCCTGGCAGCGCCTGGTCGAGGGCCGGGCGGCCGGGTCTCGGGCCTTCCACCGCCACGAGCGCCTGTTCTCGGCCATCTGGGGCACCGCGCTGCTGGCCGAGTGCGCGGCCCGGGTGGTCGGCGCCTTCACCCTGCCGGTGTCGACCATGGCCTGGCTGTCCACCGTCTTCCTGGTCGGCGCGATCGTGGGCGGTTCGATGCTCGGTCAGATCGCGGTCGAGCCGATGGAGCGGCTGGTCGGCGCCGAGGCCGAGGCCCCGACCGCCGCCTGAGCGGGCGGCCACTCCTCCCGCCTCCTTCTCTGAACAGCCGGTTCCGAGGACTCGAACAGCGAGGAACCATCCGGATCTCCCGGGAGTCGTTCATAACGAGGGGGTAACGGGACCCCCGACGAGGAAACGGGGAGCCCCATGAACCGGACGACGCACGCGCCGAGCAGTACCGAGGACCGCACGCTCGTCTGGGACGGCTGCCTGAACGTCCGCGACCTGGGCGGACTGCCCACCGCCTCCGGCCGGCTCACCGCCCGGGGCGCGATAGTCCGGGCGGACAACCTGGACCGCCTCACCGCCGAGGGCTGGGACGCCCTCCTCGACCACGGCGTCCGTACCGTGGTCGACCTGCGCGACGCCGAGGAGTACAAGCCGCTCCTCCCGCTCCCCGACGACGTCGAGCTGATCCGCGTCCCGCTGGACGAGCTGGCCGGCCCCGCCTGGTGGGAGGCCCACGGACAGCTGGACGGCACCCCGCTCGCGCTCCGCCCGTACCTGGACCACTGCCCGCACGCCGCCGCCGCGCTGGTCTCCGCGATCGCCGGCGCCCGCCCCGGCGGCGTGGTCGTGCACTGCGGCGCCGGCCGTGACCGCACCGGCCTGGCCGCCCTGCTGCTGCTCGCCCTGGCCGGGGTCGACCGGGACGCGATCGCCGGGGACTACCTGCTGAGCGGCCCCAACATCCGCCCGCTGTACGGGATGCTGGGCCTGCCGGACCCGTTCCGCCGGATCGACGCGGCGCTCGCCGAGGCCGGGACCACCGCCGAGGCCGCGCTGGCGGCGGCGCTCGACGGGTTCGACCCGGACGGCTACCTGCTCGCGGCGGGTGTCGCGCCCGAGCGGATCGCCGCCGTCCGACGGCGACTGCTGCCGGACGCCTGAGGACGCCGGAACACCACCCGCGAATAGCGTCAACCGATGGTTGACGATCCCCGGATCGACAACCTACGGTTGACGGCATGGAGAATCCCGTTGTTCCCAACAGCACTCCGCTGCGCCTCGACGACCTGATCGCCGCGATCAAGAAGGTCCACCCCGACGCGCTCGACCAGCTCTCCGACGCGGTCATCGCCGCCGACCACCTCGGCGACCTCGCCGACCACCTCATCGGCCACTTCGTCGACCAGGCCCGCCGCTCCGGCGCGTCCTGGACCGACATCGGCCGCAGCATGGGCGTCAGCAAGCAGGCCGCCCAGAAGCGCTTCGTCCCCAAGGACCCGGGCACCCCCAACGACCTCGACCCCAGCCAGGGCTTCAGCCGGTTCACCCCCCGGGCCCGCAAGGTCGTGGTGGCCTCACAGGAGGAGGCCCGCAAGGCGGGCAACCCCGAGATCACCACGGAGCACCTGCTGCTCGGCCTGATCACCGAGCCCGAGGGCATCGGCGCGAAGGCGCTCGCCGCCCAGGGCGTCACCCCGGAGGCCCTGCGGGCGGTGGCCGGCGCCGCCCTGCCGGCCGCCGCCGCCGAACTGCCCGCGCTGATCCCGTTCGACGCCGAGAGCAAGAAGGCGCTGGAACTGACCTTCCGCGAGGCGCTCAAGCTCGGGCACAACTACGTCGGCACCGAGCACATCCTGCTCGCGCTGCTGGAGCAGGAGAACGGCCAGGGCGTGCTGGCCGGGCTGAAGGTCGACAAGTCGGAGGCGGAGACCTTCGTCGCGGAGGCGATCGCCGCCGTCATCGCCGCCCGGAACACGGAGTCCGATCCTCAGCAGTGAGCCGCCGGAGCCCTGCGTCGGACGGAACTCCCGTCCGGCGCAGGGCACTTCCGCCCAGAACCCGGCTCGGACCCCGGCGCAGAACCCGGCGCGGAACCCGGGTCGGCAGTCGGTTCAGAAGCCGGAGACGTGGGTGGTGACGATACGGACCCGACCGTCGGCCGCCGCCTCCAGCGCCGCCCGCAGCCGGGCCGAACGGGCCGGGCCGAGCAGGTCCAGCGCCTCCTCGACGGCGGCCCAGCGGTAGTCGTCCAGCTCACCGGCCGGGACGGTCACGGGGGTGCCGTCCGGGACGGTGCCGAAGTCGAACATGAAGTGCTGCGCGGGGTGGTCGAGTTCGGCCGAGGCGTGGGTCCAGGAGATGGCCAGCAGGTCGCCCGCCGCCTGGACGATCCCGGTCTCCTCCTCCAGCTCCCGCACGGCGCACTCGACCGGGCCCTCGCCGAGGTCGATCGTGCCGCCCGGGAACTGCCAGTGCTCGCGGTACCCGGCCTTCACGATCAGGATCCGGCCGGACTCGTCCCGCAGCAGGCAGCCCGCCGCCGCGTAGATCCGGGGCAGGGACGCCAGCCATTCCTCACGGGACTTCAAGGGCTCAGCCGTCACGGTGCTTCTCCTGGGGCAGGGCGGTTCGGTCGTCCCACTCTGCCACCGGACACGGGACCCGAGCGGCGGATTCGCCCCCGGACCGATGAGTCGGCGGCGCCGCGGCGGTCCAACCCGCATGAGGACCACACCGTACGACGCCGTACTGACCTGTGACCTGGGCGCGCTGACCGCCCCCGACCTCGCCCTCGTCGACGCCCTCGCCCGGCTCCGGCTGGCCGCCGCCCGGCACCGGGTGGGCGTGGTGCTGCTGAACGCGAGCGGCCCGCTGCGGGAGCTGCTCGTGTTCAGCGGGCTCGCGGCGCTGTTCCCGGGGCCGGACGGTCCGCTGGCCGACGACCCGCTGAACGGCACCCCGATCGACGACAACCCGATGGCCGACGACCCGCTGGGCGACGACCCGCTGGACGACGCGGCCCTGGTGGAGCTACTCGGCCGCCAGCCGGGGCGGGAGGCCGAAGAGCGGGAAGAGCGCCCCGGTGTCCAGGAAGTTGGTGACCCCGGTGATCCGGCCCCCTGACACCTCCAGCGTGATCAGCGACCACGGTTCGTACCCACCCGCCGGGCTCGGCCGGTACTGGCCGAAGGCCCGGGCGCCGTTGGCCGTCACCGGGAGCAGCCGGGAACCGCGGCAGCCGTGCCCGGGGCCCAGCATCCAGTCGCGGATCTCCTCCTGCCCGCGCAGCCACATCGAGAACGGCGGCATGTTGAGCGTGACGTCCTCGTGCAGCAGCGCGGCGAGGCCGTCCATGTCGTACGCCTCGAAGGCGCGGACGTAGCGGTCCAGCAGCGCGCGGTGGTCCTCGTCCAGCGCGGGGGCCGGCCGGACCGCCGGGGCGTCGGTGGCGAGCACCGCCCGGGCGCGCTGGAGCGCGCTATTGACCGAGGCCACCGTGACGCCGAGCAGTTCGGCCACCTCGGCGGCCTTCCAGCCGAGCACCTCGCGCAGGATCAGCACCGCCCGCTGCCGGGGCGCGAGCCGCTGGAGCACGGCGACGAAGGCCAGCTTCACCGACTCCCGCTGGGCGGCCACCTCGGCCGGATCCCCCGTCTCGGGCAGCACCCGGCCGTCCGGCGCCGGACCGATCCACGTCACCTCGGGCAGCTGGGTGCCGTGCGCGGCGGCCACCGTGACCGGGCCGGCCAGGTCCATCGGCCGGGCCCGGCCGTTGCGGCCGTTCAGCGCGTCCAGGCAGACGTTGGTGGCTATTCGGTACAGCCAGGAGCGCAGCGCGGCCCGCCCCTCGAAGCCCCGGTGCCCGCGCCAGGCGCGGACCATGGTCTCCTGCACCGCGTCCTCGGCCTCGAAGACCGAGCCGAGCATGCGGTAGCAGTAGCCGGTCAGCTCGGTGCGGTACCGCTCCAGTTGGAGCTCGACCGGCTCCTCCGTGATCACGTCGGCCATCGTGCGCCCGCCCCCGTCGTCCTGCCGTGTGCCCTGGTGAACGCGACGAACGTAGCGCACACCACTGACAGCGGCGCTCGCGACCGGGTTCGGCCGCTCCGGCCGCCCGGGAGCGGCGGGGCTCAGTGCTGCCCGTACGCCTGGCCGGAGCCGAAACCGGTGGTCACCAGCTTCCACAGGGTGGGGAACTCCTCGCCGGTGATGCCGGTCGGGTTGAGCCCGATGACCACGCTGCGGGAGAAGTCGCGGGTGGCGAAGACGCCGGTGGTGTAGCCGGGCCGGGAGCCGTTCTTGCCCCAGACCTCGGTGCCGTTCGGCAGGACGGTGCGCAGCAGGCCGGCCGTGCTGTAGCAGGCGTGCCCGGCGGTCGGGCCGATCTCGCAGTTCTTGTTGTGGTCGTTCAACAGCTCCGGGACGGCGAACACCTCGGCCTGCTGGGCGGGCCGCAGCAGCCGGCCGCGGTAGAGCGCCTCGAAGAACCGCTCCAGGTCCGCGGCGGAGGAGATCATGCCGCCCTCGGCCCACGGGTACGGGCTCTGCTCGGTGACGTCCACCCGGGCGGTGCTGCCGTCGGCGTTCCGGACGTCCACGTAGCCGGTGGCGTGCGGGCCGCGGATGGTCAGGTCGTCGGCGGCCGGGACGTAGGTGGCGTGCAGGCCGAGCGGGCCGGTGATGCGCCGCCGCACCTGGTCGGCGTAGTCGTCGCCGGTGACCTTCTCGATCACCAGCGCGGCGACGAAGTAGTTGTTGCCGTTGTACTGCTGGGCGGCGCCGGGCTCGAAGCTCCTCGGCTGGGTGAGCATGTCCGCCACCACCTGCTGCGGGCTGTAGGAGACCGCCTTGTGCGCGGCGAACCACGCCGTGCTGCCGTCCCCGGAAGTCATCCCGCCGCCCCCGGGCAGGCCGCTGGTGTGGTTGAGCAACTGCCGTACGGTGACCGGCGGGTAGCCGGCCGGCAGCAGTCCGGGCAGGTACTGCTGGACGGTGCCGTCCAGGTCGACCCTGCCCTCGCCGGCGAGCTGGAGCAGCACCGTCGCGGTGAACACCTTGGTGACGCTGCCGATCCGGAACCGGGCGTTCGCCGGCACGTCCTCCCCCGAGGTGCCGCGCCACCGGGCATCCTGGCCGCCGACCCGGACCAGCGCACCGGTGACGCCGGCGGGCAGCGAGTGGAGGGTCTCGGCGAGCGACTCCCGGTCCAGCGGGCCGGGTCGGGCCGTGGCGGAGGCGGTGGTGTCGACGGCACTCGAAGAGGTGGCCGGGGAGGTAGTCGGGGAGGCGGCCGCGGCCAGGGCCGGGGTCGCGGCGCCGATCGTGGCGACGCCGACGGTGGCGGCGGCGAGCAGCGCGCCGGTCGCCACGAGGACGGACCAACGACCGGTACGGGCAGGGCTGTTCATGGGGAGTCTCTCCAACGGCGGCTCGCCCGGCGGGTATCGGGCCGCCCTGGTCGGCGGCCCGCCCGGCCGACGGCGGCTCGGGCACTCGGACAGGAGAGAGTCTTCGGGACGGCCTCGGGCCGCGACATCCGGGAACGGCCCCGAACCTTCCCCGAGCGCATCCCTGACCACGCGTCAGGGATCAAGGGATCGCGGGTCGGGGTCGGGCGTCGGGGGCGGGCGTCGGGGGATCACGCGGCGGGGGCGGGCGGCCGCGATCCGGCCACCCGCCCCCGCGCGCGTCGCGGCTCAGTGGGCGGAGTGCTTCTCCGCGCCACGGTGCCGGTGCCCCTTGAGCTCGGCGTGCATCGCCGGGGCCGCGTGCGCCGTCGCGCCTGCCGCGTCCCGGCCGCCGTGCCGGAAGGCCTCACCGACGCCGTACCCGGCGGCGGCGTAGGACATCGAGCCGGCGCTGGGCTCCGGCGCGAGCCGAGTGGGCGGGCTCGCCATGCCCCGGCGCTCCAGCAGGTCCTGGGTGCCCTGGCGGAGCTTGGCGGTGCTGCCGGGCGTTCGCTTGGTCATCGTCGGCCTCCCTTCGTCGGCCTCCGGGCCGGACGGATGCCGGCCGGAGGGGCCGCACGGGCGTTATGTCCGGATTTTATCCGGGTTGCGGGCCCGTGCCACCGCGGAGAAGCCGACCTGCCGCTACGGGGGCAGGGGTGGGCGCCGTACGCACGGGGGCAGGTGGAGGCGCCGTACGGGGCCGGCCGCCTCAGCCCATGACCTCGTGGACGAAGCACCAGCGCCAGTCCTCCCCCGGCTCGTACGAGCGGATCACCGGGTGGGAGGAGTTGTGGAAGTGCGCGGTCGCGTGCCGCTGCGGCGAGAAGTCGCAGCAGCCGATGTGACCGCAGTCCAGGCAGATCCGCAGGTGCACCCAGTCCCGGCGGCCCTGCGCCAGGCAGTCGGCGCAACCGTCGGCGGGCGGCCGGGGCTCGATGTCCTGAGGAGCCAGAGCGAGGTCTTCGCAGGCGCTCATGACTGAAAGGCTATGCCGCCCCGGCGCGGATCGCCCGCTCAGGGCGCTTCCGCCCCCTCGGCGGCCGCCCCGTCCGCTCCCGCACCCTCGGTCACCGCTCCCGCGCCCCCGGCCGCCGCCCCCGGAGCCGTCCAACTCGCCAACAGGGCCAGCTTCTGGGCGGTGGGCGAGTCCGCCGGGGCGGTGTAGACGACCAGCAGCTGCTCCGGCGAGCCGTTGACGCCGAGGGTCTCGTAGCCGAAGTCGAGTCCGCCGACCAGCGGGTGGTTCACCTGCTTGACCCCGTGGGTCTTCTCCCGCACCAGGTGGTCCGCCCAGAGCCGGACGAACTCCGCGCTGCGCAGCGACAGTTCGCCCACCAGGGCGGCCAGCTCCGGGTCCTCCGGGTGCAGTCCGGCGTCCCGGCGCAGGAAGGCGACGGTCTCGGCGGCGACCGCGTCCCACTGCCCGTAGTACTCCCGGGCGGACGGGTCGAGGAAGGCGTGCCGGGCCTGGTTGGGCAGGCCGTCCGGGCCGGCGTCGGAACGCGTGGAGAAACCGTTCACCGCGTCGCCCAGCGCGTTCCAGGCCAGCACGTCCATCCGGCGGCCCAGCACGAAGGCCGGCACCCCGGTCATCAGGTCCAGCAGCAGCCGCGTCCCCGGCCGGACCCGCTGCCGCCCCCGCACCCGGGCGGCGGAGGCGGCCGGCGCCTTGGGCGGACGGACCAGCGAGCGCAGGTGCGCGGCCTCCACCCCGTCCAGCCGCAGCACCCGGGCCACCGCGTCCAGCACGGCGTCCGAGGCGCTGCCGCCCCGGCCCTGCTCCAGCCGGACGTAGTAGTCGACGCTGACGCCCGCGAGCTGCGCCACCTCCTCCCGGCGCAGGCCCCGCACCCGGCGGCGGCCGTGCGAGGGCAGGCCCACCTCCTCCGGCAGGATCCGGGCCCGACGCGAGCGGAGGAAGTCCCCCAGGGTGTTCTCCATGCCGGGCAGGGTAGCCGCGGAGGGGCGTCCCGAGGGTGGCTCTGGCTTTCCCAGGCTCCCCGGTCCCGGGAAGGCCCGTCCTGGGAAGGCCCGTCCCGGGCTGGCGGTGCCCGGGAGGAACGCACCCCTGGGTAACCGGTCGCGGCCCGCGCAGAGTGGTCGGCGTCAGCCCGGCCGAACCCTCTGGAGCCCCCGATGAGCCACCCGTCCCTCGCCGCCCGCACCGCCGTCGTCACCGGAGCCGCCAGCGGTATGGGCGCCGCCACCGCCCGGCTGCTCGCCGCCTCCGGCGCCCGGGTCGCCCTGCTCGCCCGCCGCACCGAGCGGCTGGACTCCCTCGCCGAGAAGATCGCCGCCGCGGGCGGGCAGGCCCTCGCCGTCACCGCCGACGTCACCGACCAGGCCTCGGTGGACGCCGCCGCGAAGGCCGTCCACGACGCCTACGGCCCGGTCGACCTGGTCGTCAACAACGCCGGGGTGATGCTGCCCAACCCGCTCGCCGACGGCCGGATCGACGAGTGGACCCGCATGGTGGACACCAACCTCACCGGCGCGCTGCGGATCGTCCGCGCCTTCGGCTCCGACCTCACCGCGGCCGCCGCCGAGGGCCGCACCGCCGACCTGGTCAACGTCTCCTCGATCGCCTCGCACATGGTCTTCCCCGACTACGCGGTGTACGGGGCCACCAAGGCCGCGCTCACCCAACTGTCCGCCGCCCTGCGCAGCGAGTTCGGCCCGCGCGACGTCCGGGTCAGCGCGATCGAGCCCGGACTGACCGACACCGAACTCGCCGGGCACATCGACAACCCGGTGCTGCGCGAACAGCTCGGCGGCATGTTCGACGCCATCCCGGCCCTCGCGGCCGAGGACGTCGCCGACCTCATCGCGTACACCGTCAGCCGCCCCCGGCACGTCAACCTGCGCCACCTGGTCGTCCTGCCGACCCGCCAGGCCTAAGGCCCCGTCGTACCGGCACTGCGCAATCCCCACTCCTCGCCCACGGGTGGCATGGGAGCATGCCATCCGTGGCGATCGTGACGGGGAGAACGGACGGCGACACCGGCGGGGGCGACCCGGGCGGTGCGCCCGCGCGGCGGAAACGCGGCAGCGGTGACAGCGCCCGCGACGACGAACGGACCGGCGCACCGGCCGACGGCGGCGACGAACGGACCGGGGTACCGGCCGACGGCGGCACCGGAACGGCCACCGCCCGGATACCCGAGCAGACCGGCCCCGGACCCGGCCGGTTCCGGGCACGCCCACTGCCCGCCACCGACCGGGTCCGGCAGCCCGTCGCCCTGATCCGGCTGATCGGCGGCCTGTTCGCCATCGCCCTCACCCTGCTGCTCGCCGACTACGCCCGCGCCACCACCGGCGGCATCGCCGCCGACGTCGCCGAGGCGGCCGCGCTGGTGCCGCGCCCGCTGGCGAGCCTGGCCGGCGGGCTCACCACCGCCGCCGTCCTGCTGCTCCCGGTGGGCCTCGCCGTCCGCCGACTGCTGGGCCCCGACCGGCGGCGCGCCGTCCAGCAGGTCTCCGACGGACTGCTCGCCGCCGTCCTCGCGTACGGCGCCACCCTCGGCCTGGACCTGTGGGCCGACGACCTCGCCCCGCTCTCGCTGCTCACCGCGCTCACCCACGCGCTGCCCGACGGCGGACTCGGGCACACCGAGCCCGTCTACGGCTACCTCGCGCCGGTCCTCGCCTTCATGACCGCCTCCGGCAGCCGGGAACGCCGCCTGCCCTGGACCGTCCTCGCCCTCTCCGGCCTCGCCGGACTGACCGGCGGGTACGCCACCCCCACCGCGCTCCTGCTCGGGCTGCTGATCGGCTGGACCGGCGCCCACGGCACCCTGTACGCGGTCGGCACCCCCGACCCCTGCCCCCGGCCCGGCGAGGTCCTGCGCGCCCTGCGCGACAGCGGCCTGCGCCCGGTCGAGGCCCAGCCGGCCGGCCCCGACCGCTACCTGGTCCGACAGGCCGACGACCGCCCCGACCTCGACGTCCAGCTCCTCGACCGGCAGGCCGTCACCGCCGCCGCCGTCCAGCGCGCCTGGCGCCGGCTGCGGCTGCGCACCGCCCCCGACCCGCGCGTCCTGCGCTCCCCCCGCACCGGGCTGGAGCACGAGGCCCTGGTCGCGTACGCGGCCCTCGCGGCCGGCGTCCGCACCCGCCGCATCGCCGCCACCGCCGGCATCGGCCAGGACACCGCCCTCATCGCGTACGAGCGGCTGGCCGGGCGCACCCTGGACGAGCTCCCCGACGAGGAGATCACCGACGAGCTGCTCACCGACGCCTGGCGGCAGCTCGCCCTGCTCCAGCGCCGCGAGATCGCCCACCGCGCGCTCGTCCCCTCCTCCCTGCTGATCGACGACTCGGGCGCGGTCCACCTGGTCGACTTCGCCGACGGCGACATCGCCGCCACCGAACTCGTCCTCCACTGCGACCTCGCCCAGCTCCTCACCACCCTCGCCCTGCGCGCCGGCGCCGCCCGCTCCGTCCGTACGGCCACCGCCGTCCTCGGCCCCGACCCCGTCGGCGCCGCACTTCCCCTGCTCCAGCCCATCGCCCTCACCCACACCACCCGCCGCGCCCTCAAACAGCACGCGAAGCACACCGGCGCCCGGGCCGCCGAGCCGTCGGGCGGTCCGGCCGGTGTCGACGTTGCGGCCGAAGCCGGGTCCCCCACCGGCGGCGACGGGCCCGTCGCCACCACCGCTTCCCCGGCGCCCCCGGAGGCCACCACCACCGAGCCGGCCCCCGAGCACCACACCCCCGCCCCCAGCGGCCTGCTCGACGAGATCCGCGCCGAGGTCCTGCGCACCCGCCCGCGGGTGGTAGGCCGGCCGGTGCGGCTGGAGCGGCTGCGGCCGCGGACCCTGCTGGTCGTCGTGGGCGGGGTGGTGGCCGGCTGGCTGCTGATCCCGCAGCTGTTCGCGGCGGAGGACAACCCGGTCTCCGCGCTGGCGGACGCCGATCCCTGGTGGCTGCTGCTGGCGCTGGCCGCGGCGGCGGCCAGCCACGTCGCGGCGGCGATGGGCTTCGTGGGCTTCGTCCCGGAGCGGCTGGACTTCCGCAACGCGGTACTGGCGCAGGTGGCCGGGTCGTTCGTAAAGCTGGTGTCGCCCGGCGGCGTCGGCGGGATCGCGCTGAACACCCGCCTGTTGCAGCGGGCCGGGATCCCGACCGCGCAGGCGCTGTCCAGCGTCGGCGTCGGGAACCTGATCGGGCTGGTGCTGCACCTGTTGCAGCTCGGCGCCTTCGTCTACCTCCTGGACTTCGTACCGGGCAGCTCCGAGCTGGACGCGCTGCCCGCGGTGGTCGGCGGACTGGCGGGGGCGGCGGCGCTGCTCGCGGTGGTGTCGGCGATCCCGGCGGCCCGGCGGTGGCTGGCGACGCGGCTGCGGCCGCTGACGGCCGAGGTGGTGCCGCGCCTGCTGGACCTGCTGCGCAGCCCGTCCAAACTGGCGGTGGGGGTGACCGGGCAGCTGCTGGTGTCGATCTGCCTGATCACCTGCCTGTACTGCTGTGTCCGGGCGATCGGCCGGGAGCCGTCCTTCGCCGCGGTCGCGGTGGTGTTCCTGGTGGGCAACGCGGTGGGCAGCGCGGCGCCGACCCCGGGCGGGGCCGGTGCGGTGGACGGGATGCTGCTCACGCTGCTCCAGCAGACCACGTCGATGGAGCCGGGCGGCGAGCTGGCCGCGGTGGCGCTGTTCCGCCTGCTGACGCTGATCCTGCCGGTGCTGCCGGGCTGGGCGGCCCTGGCCTGGCTGCAACGGCGCCGGGCCCTGTAGCCGCTCCGGGGCCCCTCTGCTCCCGCTCCGCTCCCTGGGACCCCGCTACTCCCGGTACTCCTCCTCGTCGTGCCGGACCGGCTGGGTCTGTTCCACGACGTCCGCGACGTTGGTCGCCGGGTCCGCGCCGACGGCCCGGCGTTCGGCCACCTCGTCGTACGTGTCGCCCTCGGGTGCCTGCTCGTCGGGCTCGACGGTCTCGGCGGTCTCGTCGATCAGGTATTCCTCGTGCTGTTCCTGCGGCATGGCATCCGTCCTCACTGTTCGGAGGCCTTCACGGGCGTTCGGAGGCCTTCACGGGCCCGGCTGGCGTACTCGCAGTATCCGCCGCCCGGCGCCGGGACGCGACGCGCCGACGACGCTCCGGCGTTGCCGGGACTCCGGCGGGCCCCCGGCCGACCGGCCTGATTGACCCACGAAACAGCACCGTGAATGACCCAGGGGACGGGTGCATTCCGCTCCTAGGGTCGTAGCCATGACGACGAACGAGAGCTCCCGGACCACCGAAGCCACCCGGACCGCCCGGACCACCGAGGCCCTCGCGGGCACCGCCCGCCTCGACTACGCCCGCACCGCCCCCAAGGTGTTCCGCGCGATGATCGCCCTGGACGCCGCCGCCCGCGAGGGCCTCGACCCGGCCCTGGTCGAGCTCGTCCAGATGCGCACCTCCCAGCTGAACGGCTGCGCGTACTGCCTGGACATGCACGCCAAGGACGCCCGCAAGGCAGGCGAGACCGACGAGCGGATCTACCTGCTGCCGGTCTGGCCGGACGCCCCCGCCGGGGTGTACACCGAGCGCGAGCGGGCCGCCCTGGCCCTGGCCGAGGAGGTCGCCCGGATCGACGGCGGCGTCTCGGACGCGGTGTACGCCCGGGCCGCCGCACACTTCGCGGAGGCCGAGCTGGCGCAGCTGATCTCGGTCTGCTTCACCATCAACGCCTGGAACCGCATCAACGTGGCCACCCGCAAGACCCCCGGCACCGCCTGACCGCGCCCACCATCCGCGCCGCACGGCCGTCCGCACCGCCGTTCCCGAGCCGCGTCCCGGGCGACGGCGAGTGCACCGGCGGGAGCACCCGTCCCGGGCGGCGGCCGGAACGCCGTCCGGGCCACCGGGGGTACGATCGGTGCCGTACAAAGGGCTAACCCACACCCACCCGGTGGCCCCGAGGCCCATACGAACGACGGGGAAATCATGTCCGGCTCGCACTACTTCACCGGTGCACCCGAGGTCGCCAGCGACCGCCGGCCGATCACGGTCTCCCTGCCGGACCTCACCCTGGAACTGACCACCGACACCGGGGTGTTCTCCCGCACCCGGCTCGACCCGTGCACCCGGATCCTGCTGGAGCACGCCCCGCAGCCGCGGGTGCGCGGCCCGATCCTGGACATCGGCTGCGGTTACGGTCCGATCGCGCTGACCTGGGCGAGCCGCCGCAAGCGCCTCCCGGTCTGGGCGGTGGACGTCAACGAGCGCGCCCTGGAGCTGGTCCGGCTGAACGCCGAGGCGCTGGGGCTCGGCAACGTCCAGGCCTCCCTGCCCGACGACGTCCCCGAGGACGTCCGCTTCGCCACCATCTACTCCAACCCTCCGATCCGGATCGGCAAGGCCGCGCTGCGCCGCCTGCTCACGCACTGGCTCGACCGGCTGACCCCGGACGGCTCGGCGTTCCTGGTGGTGCAGAAGCACCTGGGCTCGGACTCGCTCCAGAAGTGGCTGAACGAGCAGGGCTACCCGACCAGTCGGGTCACGTCGGTCAACGGGTGCCGGATTCTGGAAGCGCGGCCCCGCCCCGAGGTGGGCGAGGGCTCCGAGAGTGGACGAGGTACGACGACGTGAAGCAGCTGCGCGGGACCGAACTGAAGCGTCTGCACCGCTCGTGGCGGCGCAGCAACGAGTTCCGGCTCGCGATGATCCTGGAGAACCTCCAGTCGCCGTTCAACGTCGGCTCGGTGGTCCGCACCGGCGCGGCGATGGGCGCCGAGAAGCTGTACCTGGTCGGGGACACCCCGTCGGTGCGCTCCTCCGGCGCGCAGAAGGCCGCGATGGGCACCGACAAGTACCTGAAGGTGGAGCACTTCCCGACCATCGCCGAGGCGGTCGCGGCGGCCAAGGCGGACGGCTTCAAGGTCGTCGGCCTGGAGCTGGCGGACGAGGCGGTGCCGATGTTCGCCGCCGAGCTGACCCCGGCGGTGGCCTTCATGCTCGGGCACGAGGACCGCGGGATCACCCCCGAGGCGCTGGCGCTCTGCGACCAGGTCGTGTTCGTGCCGCAGCTGGGCCGGGTCGGCTCGCTGAACGTCTCGGCGGCCGCGACGGTGGCCTGCTACGAGGCGCGCCGGCAGGGTTACGCGATCAGCGGCACCCCGGACGGCGACCTCTCGGGTGACCTCGCGGGCGACCTCGGCGACGACGAGTAGTAGACGGCGCGCAGGAGACGGCGAGAAGGAGACGACGGGCAGACGGGCGACACCCCCTGGGTGTGCCCCGAAGCCCGAGGGCAGCCCGGACCGTCCGCCGACGGCCCGGGCGCCCGTCTCCGGTCAGCCCTTGACGTTCCGTCGGGCGGCGCCGACCAGGAACACCACCGCGAGCATGGCCGCGGACAGCGCCCCGACCAGCAGCGGCCCCGGACCGCCCGGGCTGCCGTTCACGCGCACGGCCCCCATGAAGTCGACGGCGGCGACGTTGTTGACGAGGACCCACCAGAGCGGCAGGTAGACCACCTGGAAGAGCCGGTGGCTCCGGCTCACCACCCCGAGCGCCATGGCCAGCGAGGGGACGAACAGCGCGCCTCCGAGCCAACTGGCCGTCCCCGCACCGTCGCCCGCCGCCAGCATGCGTATCAGCGGGGCGGCACCCGTCACCGCGGTGAGCACCAGCCCGGACGCCCATTCGGCGAGCAGCCTGCGCCGGGCCGACGGGTAGGCGCCGAGCAGCACCTCCAGACCGTTCTCGACCTGCTGACTGCCGAGCCGGGACCAGATCAGGACCGGCCACAGCCACGCCAGGGGCAGGAGCAGGCCGGTGACGGCGTCCATCGGCAGCACGAACCCGGCCACCGTCAGCCCGGCGGCGACCAGCCACCACCAGCGGGAGACGCCCTGCACCAGGATCCGGGCCTCCCCCGCCAGCAGCCGCCCGAACGCCCCGGCCCGCCGCGCTTCGGCCTGCGGCAGGGCGGTCCGCTGCGGTTCGGTCCGTAGCCGAGCGCCCGGTACGGTCGCCCAGCGCGCCCCCGCCGTCTCCGTCCCCTCGGCCCCGGACGACTCCCCGGCCATCACCTCCGCGACGGCCCCGGCCCCGGCCCCGACGGCAGCCGCACCCCCGGACGCACCGCCGGAGGCACGCGCCGGATCGAACCTGCCGAACCACAGGGCCGGCAGCAGCGCCAGGCCGATCGCCAGCAGCACCAGGGCCAGCCGCCCGAGGACGAACCCGGCGGACGGCTCGAACCCGCCCCAGAGGAAGGTGCCCAGCGGCTTGTCGACCTTGGTCAGCCCGAGGCTGAACCCGCCGTCGCCGACCGACTCGTGCCGGGCCTCCAGCGCCGCGCCCATCGACCGCGCGACCTGGTGCACGCCGAGGCCGTCCAGCGGCGCGGAGGCCGACTGCCCGCCGAGCGCGAGCACCATGGCCAGCACGAACCAGACGACGTTCCCGAAGCCGCCTCGCAGCAGCGGCACCGTCTCGAACACCAGCGCCGCCGCCGCGGTGAGCGCCATCAGGGGCAGCGCGAGCAGCAGGAACGGCACCACCAGGGCTATCGGGTCGACCGCGCGGTCCTCACCGCGGGCGAGCTGCATCAGCAGCGCGGTGACGGCCAGCACGCCGACCATGGAGGCGAGCACCAGCAGGTTGCTCAGGAACTTGGCCAGGAGGTAGCGGGAGTTGCGCAGCGGGGTGGCGGCGAGGACCTGGCCGACCCCGCTCGCCTCGTCCCGCGCGATGCCGCTGCGCACCACGTAGAAGCCGCCGAAGGTGAGCCAGAGCGCACCGGCCAGGGCCGTGACCGCGCCGACGTAGGCGCTGTTGTAGATGCCCCGGTGGCCGCCCACGTCCATGATCGTCCAGTGGCCGCCGGCGTCCGGTACGGCCAGGTAGCCGAGCCCGACCGCGGCGAGCAGCGTCACCGCGTACACCGGTCGGCGCACCCGGTCCCGGAAGTCGCCGACCGCCAGCCTGGCCAACGCCGGCCCGACCCCCGACCCCGAAGCCGACCCGACCGCCGGACCCGTCACCGTCACCGTCGCCCTCATCGCCGCACCGCCCGCTGCTCGGTCCGGGCCGAGCCGCCCGGCCGGTGGATGACGCCCAGGTAGGCGTCCTCCAGATCGGGCACGACCCGGACCGCGTCGGGCCGCGGCGGCTCGGCGGCGAGCAGCCGCACCCGCACGCCGTGCCCGGTCCGCACCATCCGGCTGACCACGTGGCGGGCCTGGACCTCCAGGAGGTCCGCCGGTGCGACCACCGCCTCCCAGACCTGCCCGTCGATCTCCCGGAGCAGCTCGTCGGGCGCGCCCCGGCGCAGCAGCCGGCCGTGCGCGACCACGGCGATGTCGGAGGCCACCGACTCGACGTCGGAGACGATGTGGGTCGAGAGCATCACGACCCGCTCCGCCGCGAGTTCGCTGAGCAGGTTGCGGAAGCGCACCCGCTCCTCCGGGTCCAGGCCGGCGGTCGGCTCGTCGACCACGATCACCCTGGGGTCGGCCAGCAGGGCCTGCGCGATGCCGACCCGGCGGAGCATGCCGCCCGAGTAGGTGCCGAGCGGGCGCCTGACCGCCTCGGTCAGGTTGACCAGCTGGATCAGCTCGTCGATCCGGGCCCGGGCGGAACGGGCTCCGATCCCCTTGGCGGCCGCCAGGTAGGACAGGAACTCCCGCGAGGTCAGGTTCGGGTAGACCCCGAAGTCCTGTGGCAGGTAGCCGAGTTCACGGCGCAACCGGTCCGGCTCGGCCACCACGTCGGCGCCCTGGTACCGGACCTGCCCGCCCGTGGGCCGGGTGACCGTCGCCACGATGCGCATCAGCGACGACTTCCCGGCGCCGTTCGGCCCCAACAGCCCGACCATTCCCGGCCCGAGGCGCATCGTGACGCCGTCGACGGCCCGCTTGCCGCCCTTGTAGACCTTGGTGACATCAACCAGTTCGAGCATGTTCCCCGTCCCTCCGCCAGGAGTCATCGCCTTCACCCCTTGAGCTCCGTCTCGCGCCCGTCCCGCAGGACCGCCACGCCCTTGGGCACCTCGACCCGGTACTTCGTGTCGCAGTTGGCGATCCCCGAGCACCCCGCCCGGAGGTCGAGGACCCCGTCCTTCAGCTCCCAGGAGGCCTTGGCGCTGCCGACCTTGCCGCTGGTCTCGAACCAGCGGGTGACCTTGACGTCCTTCCGGTCGACCGCGACGAGGTCGGCGGGGGCACCGTGCGACACGACGTTCAGCCTCTGGGCGGCGAACTCGAAGGTCCTGTCCTCGGGCGCGGCGTCCATCGCGTCGGCGCAGCCGGCGAGCGACAGCAGCGCGGCCACCACGAGAACGACCGGCCCGTATCCGGTTCTCGTACGTCGGTCCACGTCGTCCTCCTTGCGGTCGGGGTCGGATGCGCCGCTCCGGGCGCGTTTCCTGGGGCACGTGAGCACGCTCGTAAGCCTGGCCGGTCCGCGGGCTTCTGCCATCTGCCGTTCGGCAGATATCCCGTATGACCAAAGGGGGAGTTTCTCCCACCGACAAGGCCTCCCCGCAGTCGTCAGAATGGCCTCACGGGCCGGCGCGACCGGGCCGCACAACGGCACCACCGGGAGGGGATCGCGTCCGTGAACAGCACGATGCACAACGGGGAAGGCCCGGCGCCGAGCGAGGAGGGCACCACACCGAACAGGGCCACGGGCTTCTCGGTGTCCACCGGACTCACCGCCCTCCGGCGGTCCCTGACCCTCAGTCGGCTCTCCGCCCTCGCCCTCGTCCACTCCCTCGGCGTCACGTGCGCGATCTCCCTCGTTGGGCCGGGCCTCGGCCTGGTCCCCCGCGCCATGGCCGGGGTGCGCGACCTGGCCGACCGTCAGCGCGCCCTGGCCGCCGAGTGGTCCGACGTCCGGTTCCCCGGACCGCCCGGCCCGCTGCCGCCGGTGCCCGAGTGGGCCTCCGGCGTCCTCGCCCGCTACCGCTGGATCACCCGCGACCCGCAGACCCGTCGGGAGTTCTGCTGGGTCTTCGCCGAGCCGTTCGTCGGCAGCCTGCTCGCCTTCCTGCCGGTCGCCGTCCTGCTCAACGGCCTCTGGGGCGTCTTCCTGGCCTTCTTCGGCGTCCAGCTGTCCACCGAGTGGGACGGCCTCTGGTACCAGTTCATCCCGATCGAGGGCACCGCCACCGCCGTCCTCGCCGGCGTCCTCGGCCTGCTCCAATTCCCGCTCGCGCTCTGGCTCGCGCCCCGCACGGTCCGCCGGCACGCCCGCCACATCCGCTCGATGCTCGCCCCGGGCGAGCAGGAGCTGCTGGCCGGCCGGATCGCCCACCTGACCGCCACCCGCAGCACCGCCGTCGACACCCGGATGGCCGAGATCCGCCGGATCGAGCGCGACCTGCACGACGGCGCCCAGGCCCGGCTGGTCGCGATGGGCATGACCCTGGACGCCGCCGAACACCTCCTGGAGACCGACCCGAAGGCCGTCCGCGCCCTGCTGGTCGAGGCCCGCCAGTCCTCCGCGAAGGCCCTGGAGGAGCTCCGCGACCTGGTCCGCGGCATCCACCCGCCGGTCCTCGCCGACCGCGGACTCACCGACGCGGTACGGGCGTTGGCCATGGTCTGCCCGGTCCCCACCGAGGTCTCGGCGGACCTCCCCGGCCGCCCCGAGATGCCCGTCGAGTCCGCCGCCTACTTCGCCGTCTCGGAGCTCCTCACCAACGTCGTCAAGCACTCCGACGCCGGCCGCGCCGGAATCGAACTCCGCTACGATCACGGCGTACTGCGCATCACCGTCTCCGACAACGGGCGGGGCGGCGCGGACGCCCGCCGCGGCACCGGCCTGCGCGGCGTCGAACGGCGGCTCGCCACCTTCGACGGGGTCGTCGCCGTCAGCAGTCCCCCCGACGGTCCGACCACGGTGACCCTGGAGCTTCCGTGCGCATTGTCCTCGCCGAAGACCACTTCCTCCTCCGGGACGGCCTGATCCGCCTCCTCCAGGCCCACGGCCACGAGGTGGTGGCCGCCGTGGACAACGGCCCCGACCTCCTCCGGGCCCTCACCGAGCAGCGGCCGGACGTCTCGATCGTCGACGTCCGGCTGCCGCCGACCTTCACCGACGAGGGCCTGCGCGCCGCCCTCACCGCCCGCCGCACCACCCCCGACCTCCCCGTCCTGCTCCTCTCCCAGTACGTCGAACCCCTCTACGCCCGCGAACTCCTCGCCACCGGCGGCCACGCCGTCGGCTACCTGCTCAAGGACCGCGTCACCAACGGCACCCAGTTCCTCGACGCCATCCACCGCGTCGCCGCCGGCGGCACCGCCATGGACCCCCAGGTCGTCACCCAACTCCTGGTCCGCAAGGACCGCGACACCGCCCTCGCCACCCTCACCCCCCGCGAACGCGAAGTCCTCGAATCCCTCGCCCAGGGCCGCTCCAACACCGGCATCGCCCAATCCCTCTTCATCACCGAGAAGGCCGTCGCCAAGCACATCACCAACATCTTCACCAAGCTCGGCCTCCACCCCACCGACACCGCCAACCGCCGCATCCTGGCCGTCCTCACCTACCTCGACCAGTAACCCCGCCCACCCCGGGCATGCAAAAAGGCCCAGGCCGGAAACTTCCGACCTGGGCCTTCAACTGAGCCGCCTGCGGGATTCGAACCCGCGACCTACGCATTACGAGTGCGTTGCTCTGGCCAACTGAGCTAAGGCGGCACCGCTGCCGTGTGTGGCGGCAACGCGGGCCAGTCTACACAGGTTCGCGGGTGATCCGTACCCGGTATCCGGGGGCGGTGGTCAGGCGGAGGAGACGGCGAGTTTGGCGGCGAAGCCGGCGAAGAGGACGGCGACGCCGCTGGTGAGGGTGGCGGAGAGGCGCTTGCGGCGGGTGAAGGCGGTGGCGAGGGTGGTGCCCGCGAAGATGAGGAGGGAGAGGTAGAGGAAGCTGAAGGTCTGGAGGATGCCGCCGAGGAGGGCGAAGGAGAGGGCGGGCTGTCCGTAGGCGGGGTCGACGAACTGGGTGAAGAAGGAGAGCAGGAAGAGGATGGCCTTCGGGTTGAGGAGGCTGATCACCAGGGCCCGGCGGAAGGGGTTCTCGGTGGATTCGGGGGCGGGTTCGGCGGTGGGGTCGGCCGCGGCGCGGCGGTCGCGCCAGAGTTGGCGGGCGGCGCGGAGCATGCCGTAGCCGATCCAGAGCAGGTAGGCGGCGCCGCCGAACTTGACCACGGCGAAGACGGCCGGGTTGGCCTTGAGCAGGGAGGCCGCGCCCAGCGAGGTGAGGCTGATCAGGGTGAGGTCGCCGATGAAGACGCCGGCCGCGGCTCGGTAGCCGGTGCGGATGCCCTTGCGGGCCGCGACGGACAGCACGTACAGGGAGTTGGGGCCGGGCAGCAGGATGATGACGAGGGCGCCGAGGACGTACGTCGCCAGGTCGTTGACTCCGAGCACGATGAGCTCCGGTGCAGGGGAGGATGGCAGGGGGCGCTCATCGTAACGTCGTACCGGTAATCGGTTGAAGTGAGAACCACCTGTCGGTCTCCCGGCTCCGGGCACGCCCTACCGGTCGCAGCGCTTGCCCTGTTCCGGGGCCTCCCCGGTCAGCAGGAAACGGTTCACCGCTCCGTCCACGCAGGTGCTGTGCCGGCCGTACGCGGTGTGGCCGTCGCCGTCGAAGGTGAGCAGGCGGCCGGACTCCAGCTGGTCGGCCAGCGACCGGGCCCAGGCGTACGGGGTGGCCGGGTCGCGGGTGGTGCCGATGACGACGATCGGGGCGGCGCCGGCGGCGCGGATGGTGTGCGCCGTACCGGTGGCCCGGACCGGCCAGTACGCGCAGGTCAGGGCCATCCAGGCCATGTCGCGCCCGAAGTGCGGCGAGACCCGCTCGAACTCCGGCACGGCCCGCTGGACGTCCTCCGGCCCGCGGAACGGGGCGGGCAGGTCGAGGCAGTTCACCGCGGTGTTGGCGAACATCAGGTTGGGGTACGAGCCGTCCGCCTCGCGCCCGTAGTAGTCGTCGGAGAGCTTCAGCAGACCGGTGCCGTCGCCCGCCTTGGCGTCGGCGAGCGCGGCGCGCAGCTTGGGCCAGAGGAAGTCGGCGTACATGGCCTGGATGACGCCGGTGGTCGCCTGGGACCCGGTGAGCCGGCGGCCGCCCTCGGCGGTGGACAACGCGGCGGCGCGGACGCCCTCCAGCAGGGCGGTGAGCTGCTCGCCGACCTGCTGCTCGGTGCGGCCGAGCGGGCAGTCCTCGCGCGTGGCGCAGTCCCGGGCGAAGGCGGCCCAGGCGGTCTCGAAGCCGCCCGCCTGGGTGCGGTTGCCGGTGGCGGAGTCGAGCGCCGGGTCCATCGCGCCGTCCAGCACCAGCCGTCCGGCCCGGCTCGGGAACAGCCCGGCGTAGGTGGCGCCGAGGAAGGTGCCGTAGGACTTGCCGACGTAGTTCAGCTTCTCGTCGCCGAGCAGGGCGCGCAGCACGTCCATGTCGCGGGCGCCCTCGACGGTACCGAGGTGGCCGAGCGCCGCCCCGGCCTGCTTCCGGCAGCCCTCGGCGAACTCCTTGTCGGCCGCGATCAGCGCGTCGATCCCGTGCTGGTCGCCGGGGGTCAGGTCGACGGCGGTGTAGGCGTCCATCCGGTCACCGCTCAGGCAGCTGACGGGGCTGCTGCGGCCCACCCCGCGCGGGTCGAGGCCGACCAGGTCGTACCGGGCGCGCACCCCGTGGTCGTACGTCCGGGCGGCGGCCTCCAGGTACTCGATCGCCGAGCCGCCGGGCCCGCCCGGGTTGAGCAGCAGGGAGCCGAGCCGCGCGCCCGGGGAAGCGGGCGGGGAGGCGGAGGGGGAGGCGGTTTCCGCCGCCGCGCGGGCGGCCGCCAGGGTGAGGTCGCCGTCCCCCGGGTGGTCGTAGTCCAGCGGCACCCGGAACGTGGTGCACTCGAACCCACTGTCGCAGGGCTGCCAGGCCAGGTGTTGCGCGTAGTACGGCGCGAGCGCGGCCGGGACGACGGCGGGCAGCGGCTCCAACGGGGTCGCCCCGGCGGCCCCGGCAGCCCCGGACGCCGCCGCGGCCGCCGGGGCGGAGGGCCTGCCGGAGCCGGCCGGGTCCGACGGGGACGCCCCCGGCGCCTCGGACGGATCGGCGCCGCACCCGCCCGCCAGCAGCCCGGCGACGACCAGCGCCGCGGCCAGCGCCCGCGTCCGTGCCTGCTCCCGCGTCCGCGCCCGCGTCCGCCCGAAGGCCCTCATCCGCCACCACTCCGCAATCGACCAGCACGTGGAACAACCCGTGGAACAACCAGTGGAGCACCCCGGAGGAAACGCCGCTGCCCGGCACCCCTCCCCCGGGGTACCGGGCAGCGTAGCGCCGCCGGACGGGCACTCAGGACGGCTTGGCCAGCGCCTCGGCCAGGAACTGCGCCGCCTGCCGGACCAGCCGCAGCCGCTCCCGGTCGGGGGTGAAGTCCTGCACGTTGTCCGAGATCCGCACGTCGGCCTTGGCCGCCGCTCCGGGGCCGGCCTTCAGCGCGGACTGAAGCTTGCGGGCCGCGTCCAGCCCGGCGGAGTCGGCCTTGGCGGCGGCCAGCAGCAGCTTGGCGGAGCTGCCGGCCGGAGCCTCGGCGCCGGTCTGGGTGAGCGCGATGGCGTCGTAGCGGCCGGAGACCGCCGCGGCCGCGCCGTACAGGTCGGGCCGGGACAGTCCGGCGGCGGCCGCGCAGGGCGCGCCGCCGTCGACGCCGAGGGCGCCCCAGGAGGCCGGGCCGGGCGGCAGGGTGCGGAAGGAGGCCGCGATGGTGCCGCGCAGCGTCGCGTCGTCGGCGACGGCGGCCGGGGCGGCGGCGACCAGCTCGCAGGGGTGCGCGGTGCCGTTCGGCGCCTCGGGGGCGACCAGGATGAACGGGCGGGTCCTGCCGGTCTGGAGGGCCGAACCGATGCCCTCGAAGACGTCCGGGACCTCGGCGTCGGCGGTCTTCTGGGGCGCGGCCGCGTGCATCACGACGACCGGGAAGTGGGTGTTCGGCTCCTTGGCGTACTGCGGCGGGAGCCAGACCCGGACGTTGCGGGGGTGGCCGTCGGGGCCGAGCACGGCGGACTGGAGCAGCTCGCCGCCGCCGGGGTGGCCGACGCTGTCGAAGCGGCTGGCCACGGCGGGAGCCGCAGCGGGTCCGGCAGCTCCGACAGCTCCGGCCGCTCCGACGGCGGCAGGGGCGACCGGGGCAGCGCCGGCACCGGCACCGGCAGCAGCGGCCGACTCGGCGGCCACCGGCGGCGCCGCCTGCTGCGGCCGGGCCGCCGCCCCCGCACCGGTCCCGCCGCCCGACCCCGCACCCGACCCTGCACCCGCGCTCCCCGCGTCCACCACCGGCTCCGCCCGGTCCGGCGCCTGGACGTCCCGGCCGAGGCCGCCGAAGGCGCCGAGCGTGGTGAGCACCGTCAGGGCGGTGACGCACACCCCGCAGACCATCGCCCCGGCCGCCCGAACCAGCATCGGCAGGCGGTCGCCGGCCAGCTCGTAGGTCTCGGCGGCGCGCAGGTCGCGCCAGCGCTGTTGGGCACCCCGGGCCAGCCAGATCCCGCCGAGGGCGGCGGCCAGCAGGGGAATGACGAGGAGCGAACGAACCACGGGACGCACCACCTCTGGAGGGGGCCGCGCCGAACCGGAACCGGCGCGTACGGGAGGCGACCGCCCCGGCAGCGGGCGCAGTCGGCCCCCAGCGTGCACAACGGGCGGACCGTCACACGACGGTGTGCCCGGCGAGTGTCGCTCGTTCACTCGAAGGTGGGACGGCGTATCGCCCCAGGAGGCGTACGGGTACCGCCCGCCGGAGCAATCCAGGAAGAACGGCCCCGCCCGGCCCTCAGCCCGCGCGCAGCGCCACCGTCATCGCCTCGACCGCGAGCAGCGGGTCCACGTTGCGGTCCAGCGCCTGGCGGCAGGCCAGCACCGCCTCGATCCGGCGCAGCGTGCCCTCCGCGGGCCCGGCCTGGGCCACCCGGTTCAGCGCCTGCCGCTGGTCCTCGTTGGCGAGCGCGCCGGTGGAGCCGAGCTGGATGGCGAGCACGTCCCGGTAGAAGCCGAGCAGGTCGAGCAGGGCGACGCCCAGGGTCTCCCGGCGGGTGCGGGTGGCCCGGCTCTTCTGCCGTTTCTCCAGCTCCTTGACCGCGCCGGCCATGCCGCGCGGCGCCTTGCTGCCCTCGGAGGCGCCGTAGGCGGCCTTGAGGTCGTCGGTCTCCTTGGCGTCCTGGGTCTCGGCGAGCGCCTCGGCATCGGCCTTGGCGGTGTCGACCAGGCGCTGGGCGGCGGTCAGGCAGCCGCCGATGTCGCCGACCTCCAGCGGGATGCGCAGCACCTCCGTCCGGCGCGTCCGGGCCTGCTCGTCGACGGCGAGGCGGCGCGAGCGCTCGATGTCGCCCTGACCGGCGAGCGCGGCGAGCCGGGCCGTCTCCGGGTCGACGCCGTCGCGGCGGACCAGGGTGTCGGCGACCGCCTCGGCCGCGGGGGTGCGCAGCACCAGCAGGCGGCAGCGCGAACGGATGGTCGGCAGCACGTCCTGGACGGAGGGGGCGCAGAGCAGCCAGACGGTGCGCGGGGAGGGCTCCTCCACGCCCTTGAGCAGCGCGTTCGCGGCGGCCTCGGTGAGGCGGTGGGCGGCGTCCACCAGGATCACCGACCAGCGGCCGCCGGTCGGGTAGCTGGAGGCGCGCATGACCAGGTCGCGCATGTCGCCGACGCCGATGGAGAGGCCGTCGGTCCGGACGTACTTGACGTCGGCGTGGCTGCCGGCCAGCACGGTGTGGCAGCCGTCGCAGAACCCGCAGCCGGGCGTGCCGCCGAGCGCGAGATCCGGACTGGTGCACTGGAGGGCGGCGGCGAAGGCGCGCGCGGCGGTGACCTGCCCGGCGCCGGGCGGGCCGGTGAACAGCCAGGCGTGCGTCATCAGGGAGGCGTTCACGCCCTCGACCGGGGCGGCCCCGCGACCGGCCTCGATCGTCGCCCCGGCCGCCCGGGCTGCGGCGGTCAGCTGCTCGACCACCCGCTCCTGGCCCACCAGGTCGTCCCAGACGGCCACTGCTGCTCCCAAGCTCCGTACGGCAGCGCCAGTGGCGCCTCTTCCCCGCCGTCGAGCATACGTCTCCGCTCCGACACCCACTGCTCCGTCCGGGGGACGGCGGAGGACACGGCGGACGAGAAGGCGGACGGGAAGGCCGGTCCCGCGGCGACGGACCGACACCCGACGAACCGACACCCGACGGACCGACACCCGACGGACCGCGGCCCCACCGGCGGCTGCCCGACGGAACGCGGCGGCGCCGCCGGGGACCCGCCCCGACGGCGCCGCGTACGCGTGTCCGGTCAGCCCCGGCGGCCCCAGCGACGGCCCTTGCCCTTGCCGTCGCCCTCGCCCTGGGCGTTCCCACGACCCTCGGGCCGCTCCGCACCGCCCTGGGCGCCGCTCTGCGGGCCGCCGTACGAACCGCCCTGGCCCGGGCCGCCGTGCTCCCAGCGCGCCCACTCGTCGTGCGAGCCGAGCAGGGTGTCGGTGAGGCTCGGCAGGTCGTCCATCGGCGTCTCCTCGGCCCACTCCGGCCGCGGCCGCTCGGCGGCCGGCTGTGGCTGCGACGGCGGCCCGGAAGCCGGCTCCGCGCCGACCACCGGCAGCTCACGGGTGCTGTCGACCGGCTCCGCGCGCCTCGGCGCCTGCGCCGCCCGGCCCTCGGCCCGCCCCTCGGTACGGCCGTCCGTACGGCCCTCAACGCGCCCGGGCTCGATCCGCGGCAGCACCGCGGTCCGGTCGGCCTCCGCCGGGACCTTCGGCAGCACGGCCGTCTCGTCCACCGCCGAGGCCGGTATCACCGGCAGCCTGGTGGTCTCGTCGACCGCACCGGCGGCCCGACGCGCCTCGGCAGCCTTGCGCGCCTCGGCGGCTTCGGCCGCCCGAACGGCGGCCTGCCGGTCCCGCGGCGACAGCTCGCGCGTCGCCTCGTCCCCGAGCCCGCCCGACGAGGCCTGAGCCGCGTCCCGCGGAGCGTCCTTCGGGATGTCCCGGACCGCCCGCAGCTCTGTGGTCGCCTCCCCCGACGCCGAACCCGAGCCCGAACCCGCCGCCGAACCCGAACCCGCCGAGCCCGAACCCGAGCCGGAACCCGACCCCGGCCGCCCCTCGGCCCGGCCCTCCGCCGACTCCGCCGCGGCGGCCGCAGCCGCGAGCGCGGCGGCCTGCGCCAGCCGCGCCTCCTCGGCCCGCTGGAGCGCCTCCTCCGCCCGGCGCCGCTGCTCCTCGCGGGCGAGCTCGCGCTGCCGCTGGAGCTCGGCCTGGGCGGCCGCCTCGTCGGCGATCCGCTTGCGCTCGACGGCCTCCGCGGCCAGCCGGGCCTCCTCGGCCGCGCGGAGCTTGGCCTCCTCCGCGGCGCGGCGCTCGGCCTCCTCCGCGGCCCGTCGGCGCGCCTCCTCCTCGGCCTTGCGCCGGGCCTCGGCGGCGGCCCGCTCCGCCTCCTCCTTGGCCAGCCGCTCCTTCTCCGCCTGCTCGGCCCGCAGCTGCGCCAGCACCTCCTGCCGCTTGCGCTCGGCGGCCTCCTCCTCGGCCTTCTTGCGGGCCTCCTCGGCGGCGCGGCGCTCGGCCTCCTCCTTGGCCAGCCGCTCCTGCTCGGCGCGGGCGGCCTTCTCCTGCTCGGAGAGCGGCAGCTCGCGGTCGAGCCGGTGCCGGATGGCGGTGGTGACGAAGTCGGGGGCCTGGCTGCCGTCCACGACCAGGTAGCGCGCCGGGTCGGCGGCGGCGAGGGAGAGGAAGCCGGCCCGGACCCGCTGGTGGAACTCGGTGGGCTCGGACTCCAGCCGGTCCAGCGCCTCGGTGAAGCGCTCGCGGGCCCTGGTCGGGTCGACGTCCAGGACGACGGTCAGGTCGGGCAGCAGCCCGCCGGTGGCCCAGCGGGAGATCCGGGAGACCTCGGTCGCGGCCAGGTCGCGCCCGGCGCCCTGGTAGGCGATGGAGGAGTCCATGTACCGGTCGGTGATGACCACGGCGCCGCGGGCGAGGGCCGGCCGGATGACGTTCTCGACGTGCTCGGCGCGGTCGGCGGCGTAGATCAGCGCCTCGGCGCGGTGCGACAGGCCGGTGTTGCCGACGTCCAGGACGAGGCCGCGCAGCCGCTGGCCGACGGGGCTGCCGCCGGGCTCGCGGGTGAGCACGACCTCGTGCCCCTTGCCACGGATCCACTCGGCGAGCGCCTGGGCCTGGGTGGACTTGCCGGCGCCGTCGCCGCCCTCCAGGGCGATGAAGAAGCCGGTGCCCGCACCCTGGTGCGGCACCGGGCCGCCCGCGCCGCGCACCGAGTCCACCAGGTCCCGGACGAACGGCGCGGTGCCGCGCCGGTCGTCGGTGCGCAGCAGCACGACCGCGGCGAGCACCAGGGTGAGCAGCCCGGAGGTGGCGACGGCCAGGGCCGCGCCGCCGTGGATGAAGGTGAAGGAGCCGGGCTCGACGGTGCCGTACTCGACGTCCCCGTAGGCGGCGGCGATCAGCGGGACGACGACCAGCGCGGCGGCGACCACGGCCCGGAGCACCGCGAACAGGTGCTCGGTGACCTTCGGCAGCCGGGCCTCCTCGACCTCCTGGGCGAGCAGGGTGCGCCCGGCCGAGACCACGATCCCGGCGGCCAGGCCGGCCAGCACGGTGAGCAGCAGGACCAGCACGAAGTCGAGCACCAGGCCGGCCAGGATCAGCGCGACGCCCTGGGTGAGCAGCGCCAGCGCGAGCAGTCGGCGGCGGGACAGCGAGGGCAGCGTGGCCCGGGTGAGCCGGGTGCCCAGGGCGGGCGTCCCGGCGGCGGCGAGCACCAGCAGGCCGTAGCCGATCGGCCCGGCGCGGTGCTCGGCGGCGGTCAGCAGCGCGAGCGCGGCGACGCCCGCCATCGAGGCGTAGCCGGCCGCGACGGCGAAGGTGAAGTACGGGGCGCTGCCGGTGCGGCCCTTGCCGAGCGCGGGGCCGGGGGTCGCGTCGGTCGGGGCGCGCAGGCCCTGGAACGGGGAGACCGGGGCCACGGTCACCGGGCCGCCGGGCAGCTGCTGGAGGTAGCCGCGGACCGCCGAGGCGGTGAACAGCCCGGCCGCGCCGAGCGCCGCGAAGGTGAGCTGGTGGGCGCGGAGCCAGTCGGAGCCGACGGCCGCGCCGATGTTGTTGAGCAGGGTGAGGGCGACCAGGCCGACGGCGCCGAGCGGCACGGTCACCCAGCCGGTGAAGCGGTCGATGCTCCGGACGCTGTCCAGGTTGGCCGCGGCCGGGCGCTGCTCGGCGGCCGGCAGGTGCGGGTTGGCCGGCGGCAGCAGGCCCGGGACGGCGGCGGACTTGGCGATCCCCCAGACCCGCTCGGCGGCACCGGTCACGAACACGGTGGCGAGCAGGACGTAGACGGCGGCCCCGGAGGGCTTGGCGGCGGAGCCCAGCCAGACGCTCCACCAGGGCGCGAGGCCGATCAGCAGGGCGCGCAGCACGTCGGCGCCGAACAGCGTCCAGCGCCGGTCCAGCCGGCCGGTGACCAGCCGGTGCACCGGGCCGAGCAGCGCGACGCCGACCAGCCCGGTGGCCAGCACCCGGACGGCGAGGACCGCGGCGAGGGCGAAGGCGAGGCTGCGCGGCAGGCTGCCGAACTGTCCGCCTTGGGCGGCGGCGATCACGGTGAGCGCGAGCAGCACCAGCAGACCGAGCCGGTCGGCGGTGCCGCCGATCAGCTGGGTGGTCCACAGGCGCCGGTAGGCGCGTGTCCGCAGCAGGGCCCTGGCCCGGTCCGCCGGGCTCCCGGCGGGCGCGACCTCGGGCAGGTCGAACGCCCGGGCTCTGGCGGCCGGGACGGCGCTGGGGGTGGGCTGCTCCTCGCTCGTCATACGGTCAGCGTAGCGGGCGGGGCCTGGCCGGAACGCTGCGAACGGGCTTCCGGATCGCGCTCATCACCGGGTTGTGACGTAGCCCGCACGGACCCGACGGACCTCGGGCCCGCACCCCCGGGATCGGGGGCACGGGCCCGGCTGCCGTGACCTGGGATCAGCCCTCGTCGGTGGCGGTGGCCTGGCCGGCCGCCGTCTTGCTCGCGGTGGTCTTCTTGGCCGCCGTCTTCTTCGCCGCCGCCGTCTTGGTGGTGGTGGTCTTCTTCGCCGCGGTCTTCTTCGCGGCGGTCTTGGTCGCCGCGGTCTTGGCGGTGGTCGTCTTCTTGGCCGCGGCCTTCTTCGCCGGGGCCTTCTTCGCCGCCTTCTTCACCGGTCCGCGCGCCCGCTTCTCGGCGAGCAGCTCGTACCCGCGCTCCGGCGTGATGGTCTCGACCTCGTCGTCCTTGCGGAGCGTGGCGTTGGTCTCGCCGTCGGTCACGTACGGGCCGAAGCGGCCGTCCTTGACCACCACCGGGCGCTCGCTGACCGGGTCGTTGCCCAGCTCCTTGAGCGGCGGGGCGGCGGCGGCCCGGCCGCGCTGCTTGGGCTGGGCGTAGATCGCCAGCGCCTCGTCGAGGGTGATCGTGAAGAGCTGGTCCTCGTCGGTGAGCGAGCGGGAGTCGGTGCCGCGCTTGAGGTACGGGCCGTAGCGGCCGTTCTGCGCGGTGATCTCCGCGCCCTCGGCGTCGGTGCCGACCACCCGCGGCAGCGAGAGCAGCCGCAGCGCGTCCTCCAGCGTGACGGTGTCCAGCGACATCGTCTTGAACAGCGAGGCGGTGCGCGGCTTGACCGCGTTCTTGCCGGTCTTCGGCGTGCCCTCGGGCAGGATCTCGGTCACGTACGGGCCGTAGCGGCCGTCCTTGGCGACCAGCATGTTGCCGCTGACCGGGTCCGCGCCGAGCTCGAAGTCGCCGCTGGGCTTGGCCAGCAGCTCCTCGGCCAGCTCGACGGTGAGCTCGTCCGGCGGCAGCTCGTCCGGGATGTCGGCACGCTGGCCGGGCTCGCCCTCGACCGTCGAGGCGCGCTCGACGTACGGGCCGTAGCGGCCGACCCGCAGGGTGATGTCGTCGCTGACCCGGAACGAGCTGATCTCCCGGGCGTCGATCGCGCCGAGGTCGGTGACCAGTTCCTTCAGGCCGCCCAGGTGGTCGCCGTCGCCGTTGCCGGCCTCGGCGGCGCCGCCCGCGGCGCTGCCCTCGCCCTCGCCGAAGTAGAAGCGCTTCAGCCATGGCACGGACTTCGCCTCACCGGCGGCGATCCGGTCGAGGTCGTCCTCCATCTTGGCGGTGAAGTCGTAGTCGACCAGCCGGCCGAAGTGCTTCTCCAGCAGGTTGACCACGGCGAAGGAGAGGAACGACGGGACGAGCGCCGTCCCCTTCTTGAAGACGTACCGGCGCTGGATGATCGTGTCGATGATCGACGCGTAGGTGGAGGGGCGGCCGATCTCCCGGTCCTCCAGCTCCTTGACCAGCGAGGCCTCGGTGTAGCGGGCCGGCGGCTTGGTGGCGTGGCCCTCCGGGGTGATCCGGTCGGCGGCCAGCGGGTCGCCCTGGGCGACCTGCGGCAGCCGGCGCTCGCGGTCGTCGAGCTCGGCGTTCGGGTCGTCGGCGCCCTCGACGTAGGCCTTGAGGAAGCCGTGGAAGGTGATGATCTTGCCGGAGGCGGAGAACTCGACGTCCCGGCCGTCGGCGGAGGTGCCGCCGACCCGGACGGTGACGGACTGGCCGACCGCGTCCTTCATCTGGGAGGCGACGGTGCGCATCCAGATCAGCTCGTAGAGCCTGAAGTCGTCACCGGTCAGACCGGTCTCGGCGGGGGTGCGGAAGCGGTCGCCGGACGGGCGGACGGCCTCGTGCGCCTCCTGCGCGTTCTTGACCTTGCTGGCGTAGGTGCGCGGCGCGTCCGGCAGGTAGTCGGCCCCATACAGCTGGGTGACCTGCGCCCGGGCGGCCGAGACCGCGGTGTCCGACAGCGTGGTGGAGTCGGTACGCATATAGGTGATGAAGCCGTTCTCGTACAGCTTCTGGGCCACCTGCATGGTCCGCTTCGCGCCGAAGCCCAGCTTGCGGCTGGCCTCCTGCTGGAGCGTGGTGGTGCGGAACGGCGCGTACGGCGAGCGGCGGTAGGGCTTGGACTCGACGCTGCGGACGGCGAACGCCGTCTGCTCCAGGGCGGCGGCCAGCTGACGGACCGCCTGCTCGTCCAGGTGCAGGGTGTTCGCGCTGGCGGCCTTCAGCCGGCCGTCCTGGCCGAAGTCGCGGCCGCTGGCGATCCGCTTGCCGTCGACGGCGGCCAGCCGGGCGCCGAAGGTCTCCGGGTTGGCCGCGTCGGCCGGGGTGCGGCCGGTGCCGAAGGTGCCGACCAGGTCCCAGTACGAGGCGGTGTGGAAGGCCATCCGCTCGCGCTCGCGCTCGACCACCAGGCGGGTCGCGACGGACTGCACGCGGCCCGCCGACAGCTTCGGCATGACCTTCTTCCACAGCACCGGCGAGACCTCGAAGCCGTACAGGCGGTCGAGGATGCGGCGGGTCTCCTGGGCGTCGACCAGGCGCTGGTTGAGCTCGCGCGGGTTGGCCACGGCCTCCTGGATCGCCGACTTGGTGATCTCGTGGAACACCATGCGGTGCACCGGCACCTTGGGCTTGAGCACCTGCTGGAGGTGCCACGCGATGGCCTCGCCCTCGCGGTCCTCATCGGTGGCGAGGAAGAGCTCGTCGGACTCCGCGAGCAGCGACTTCAACTTGCTGACCTGGGACTTCTTGTCCGCGTTGACCACGTAGATGGGCGCGAAGTCGTGATCGACGTCCACCCCGAGGCGGCGCACCTCGCCGGTGTACTTGTCCGGCACCTCGGCCGCGGTGCTGGGGAGGTCGCGGATGTGCCCGACGCTCGCCTCGACGATGTAGCCGGGGCCAAGGTAGCCCTTGATCGTCTTCGCCTTGGCCGGCGACTCGACAATGACGAGTCGCTGTCCGTGCGCGGTCTCGCTGCTCGGGGACACCTTCGCTCTTCTCTCCCGGTCCTTATGTGGCTGGTCGGCGCCGGCCGCACGGGCTGCGCTCCGCCCGACCCCTCCACCGTCCCGGGGCTGCCGCGGCACGACACCCCCACCAGCGGAGTGTGACCGTACCCCGGCCACCCTTGTCAAACGGACGGATCCCGCTTTTTCACTTGCCGGCCTCACCGACGCCACTCGAACGGTAACCCGATGACGGAGGTTCGCGCCCCGTGGAGGGGGGCCTTCGGCAGGTTCCGGAGGATGGAATGACGGATTTCAAGATCTGTCAACGGAAAATCGACAGGTGGGCGCGGGATGGCGTGAATCCGCCCTGGGCGCCCGCCCCCGGATCTGCTGCCGGCCCCTCCCGGATCCCTCGCGGAGTGCGGGGCTCAGCCGCCGACCGCGACCAGGAGCCCGGCGCCCGCCGCCAGGCACCCCACGCCCAGGACGCTCCACAGCAGGTCGACGACGGCCGCCCGGCCGACCTCCCCGGGCGCCAGCACCACCCGGCTCGGGCGCCGCGGGTCGTAACAGATCCGCACCGAGGCACCTGGCGCGAAACGGTCCGGACGGCGCAGCGGGGTGTGCCCGCGCGGGCGGGCGATCACGAGCCCCGCGATCCCGCACGCGCCGGAGCCGCCCACCGAGGGCGGCACCGAGAAGGACAGCAGCGGCGCACTGTCCAGCTGGCCGTGCACGTCGTCCTCGGCCACCACGGTGGCCACCGCCGACGCCCCCCGGCGGCGCACCCGCAGGCGCAGGCCCACTTCGGCGGCGCACCAGAGCAGCAGCACGCCACCGAAGAGGGCGAGCACCGACCCGCCCACCATCGCCGTCGTCGTGTCCACCTCTGGCCCCCGGCTCCCCAGCTCTGTCCACAGCCTGTGGACAGAGCTTCACAGCGGAGGGCCAACGGGAGACAGCCGCCCGGCGGCGGTCGGACGAACCAGGGGGTACGGACCGGTGAACCGGCCGCGTCGCGGCGGAACCGGTCCCGCCGCGATCAGCGGCTCCGGTCCCGGCGGGGCAGGCCCGGGCGGGGCGGGCCTCGGCGGCTCCGGTCTCAGCGGACCGGGTCGATGAACCCCTGCTCGGTCAGCAGGCGCAGCGACTCCGGCACCCGGTCCCGCAGGACCACCCGGTCCTCGCCGAGCAGCCGCGCGATGGCGTCCACGATCTCGCCCGCCGACAGCGTCCCGTCGCAGACCCCGACGAAGCCGGCGCCCACGGTGTCCACCTTGGTGGCCCGCCGCATGCCGCGGTTGTGACGCAGGATCACATGCTCCGGGTCCTCCGCACCGGGCGCGCCGACCTGCTCCTGGACCACCTCGTCGGCCAGCACGTAACGGGCCGCGAGCAGGCCCGCGTCGTCGTGCGAGCGGAGGAAGTCCTGCCGGTCGAACCAGGCCTCGATGTGCGGGCCGAGCGGTTGCTCCACCGGGTGCGGCCACTCCTCCACCCGGACGGTCGGACGCTCGGCGCCGCTCGCCCGCAGGGTGATCCAGCCCATGCCGATGCCCTCGACCCGGCCCGCCTCGAAGGCGTCCAGCCACTCGCCGTACCGGGCCTGGTAGTCGCCGCCGGGGCCGCGGTGGTCGCCGCCGTCGCGCAGCCACAACTCGGCGTACTGGGCCACGTCCTGGACCTCGCGCTGGACGACCCAGGCGTCCAGCCCGGTCCCCGCGACCCAGCCCGCCAGCCGCTCGTGCCAGTCCTCGCCCTTGACGTGCTGCCAGTTGGCGAGCAGCTGGCAGTAGCCGCCGGGCTCCAGGTGGTCGGCGGCGGAGCGGACCAGGCCGCGGCACAGGTCGTCGCCGGCCATGCCGCCGTCGCGGTAGGTGAACCGGCCGCCCGGAGAGATCACGAACGGCGGGTTGGAGACGATCAGGTCGAACTTCCGCTCCCCGACCGGCTCGAAGAGGCTTCCGGCGGACACCTCGGTGCTGTCGAAACCGGACAGCGCCAGGGTCAGCTCGGTGAAGCGCAGCGCGCGCGGGTTGAGGTCGGTGGCGGTCACGGTCCCGGCGTGCCGGGCCGCGTGCAGCGCCTGCACGCCGGAACCCGAACCGAGGTCCAGCGCGGCCCGGACGGGGCGGCGCACGGTGATGTTGGCCAGCGTGGTGGAGGCGCCGCCGACGCCCAGCACCAGGTCCTTGCGGGCCACCCCGTGCGCGGTCTCACCGGAGCCGATGCCGCCCGCGCCGCCCACCGCGCAGCCCAGGTCGGAGACCACCCAGGCGTCCGAACTGGGCATCCCGGCGACCTCGTTGGCGTACGGCCGGACGTCGACGGTGGCGCGCACCAGATCGCCGTCGGGGCGCAGCCAGCCGTCCGCCAGGCAGTCCTCCACCGGCAGTGCGGCGGCGGCCGCCCGGTACGGGACCGGCTGCTGCAGCAGGAACAGCCGCACCAGCGTCTCCAGCGGGCTGCCACCGCGGGTCGCCCGCAGCGCCGGGACCGCCTCGCTGCGGGCCAACGCCGAATAGCCGGTGGGCCCGAGCAGATCCAGGCAGCCGTCGGCGGTGAACGAGGCGGCGAGCAGCGCCTCGCGGAACTTGGCGAGGCGGGTCGGGTCGAGAACGGGGCTACTGATCACCCCGCCATTGTCCCCCGCCACCCAGCCGGTGGCCGCCGCTGCGCCCCGCGGCCGGCGGACGGAAGCCCGCACCACCCCGCGCGCCCCCTGGAAGCCACCACGCGCCGCCCTGCCGGGGGCACCGAGTCGTTCAGCGGCGGGCCTGCGGCGGGGGCGCCGGATCACGGGACGGCGACTCGCGGGACGGCGACTCCGGGGGCGGTGTCTCGCCGTCCCCGTCACCGGGCCCGTCCCCGGTACCGGGGACGGGCGCGTCGGACCCTCCGGTCCGCCCGGGCTCAGCTCGCGCTGGGGGCCGGGTTCGCCGGGGTGGTGGGCGGGGCGGCCGGAGCGGTGGTCGCACCGGCCGCGGCCGGGCTCGTGCCGTCGGTCGCGCCGGGCGCCGGGGTGGTGGCCGGGGCGCTCGGGGTGTCGGTGGCGCCCGGCGCCGGGGTCGTGCCGCCCGGGGCCGGGGTGCCGCTCGCGCCGGCCCCCGCACCGCCGGTGGCGCCGCCGCTCGGGGCGGTGGTCGGGGACGGCTTGCAGCCCTCCTGCTTGGCCATCGCCGCGCCGAGCTCACCACGCTGGAGCTTGCTCTGCGCCTGGGTGGAGAGCGAGGCCAGCTGCTGCACCTGGTCGGCCACGCTGCGCAGCCCGTCGGCGAACTTGGCCTGGTCGTTGTTGGGCAGCGCGTCCACCTTCTTCTGGACCTCCACGTACCCGTCGGCCGCCTTCTTCAGCTCCTCGACGGTGTCCTTCTGGAGGGCCGCGCCGTCCTGCACCTTGGGCGCCCCGGCCGCGTCGATGGCGGCGGCTATGTCCTGGTTGGTCTTGGCCAGCCGCCCGATGTCCGTGGAGAGCCGCTTCTGGAGGTCGGTCGGGGCCTCGCCGGTCTTCACCTGTCCGGTGTCGGCCAGCGCGGTCTGCGCCTGGGCGATCGGGTCCTTGGCAGCGCCGCAGACGTTCGACGCCCAGGACTCCAGCTGCTTGCTGTTGTTGTCGTCGCCGCCGCAGCCGACGGCGCCGAACGCGAGCAGCACGCCGAGGGCGGGTACGGCCAGCAGTCGCTTGTTCACCGGGAGAAGCCTTTCGGTTCGGTCGTCATCGGTCGTCGAACCTACACGGCCGATGTCCGTCCCCCGATTCGTCCGTCCCCCGATTCCCGGCTCCCCCGTCCCCCAGGGGCCGCCCTCTCGACGCCCCGGCCCGGGTCAGGCCCGCTCGCACTCGTCCCGGCCCGGGTGTTTCGGCGGTGGGGTGCTTCGGCGGTGGAGTGGTCTGCGCGAGCGGCCAGGGCGGCCGCACGGCGCGGATCCGCGTGGACGTCCTCGTCCGCGACGCGGCGAACCGCCGGGATCAGCGGTGTGTCACCGCATGCCCGGGAACAGGACCCCGGCCGCTCTCGGGCGCGAGGAAGCGCCCGCGAGGCGGCGGGGACGCGAGGAGACGTCGAGGCAGCGCCTCAGACCGCGATGGAGGCGACCGAAACCGGCCAGCTCATCCGGATCAGGCCACCGGCCGCGCCGTTGGTGACCTCCAGGTCCTCGACCAGGCCGGTGATCACGGCGAGGCCCAGGGTGTCCTCGTCCGGCTCGCCGCCCTCGGCGTCGCCGGAGGCCGGGACGGCGGCGGGGCCGGCCTCGTCCTCGACCTCGATGAGGAAACGCTTCTCCTGATCGGTCAGCGCGACCCGGACCGCGCCGCCGATGCCGCCGCGCTGGTGCAGTCCGACCGCGCGGGAGCACGCCTCGCCGACCGCGAGCCGTACCTCGTCGAGCACCGACTCGTCGACCCCGGCCCGTCTGGCGACGGCCGCGGCGACCAGCCTGGCCGTCCGCACGTGCTCGGGAAGCGCGCTGAATCGAAGTTCGACGGTTGCCATCTCTCCCCCTCGGGGTGCTCCGACCGGGGCCGGAGACCCGGCCCCTGCGGGCCGGCGGAACCGGCCCTGGGGCGCCCGGGGGACGCACCGGGCCACACGGACCCGGGCACCCGGACGCGAAGAACGAGCGGGGCCGGCCGCACGGGCCGGCCCGGCCGCGTCAGTCGGTCGCGTTGACCGCGTCGTCCACCGAGGTGTGGATCGGGAAGACCTTGGTCAGGCCGGTGATGCGGAAGATCTTCAGGATGCGCTCCTGGTTGCAGACGAGGCGCAGCGAGCCCTCGTGGGCACGCACTCGCTTCAGACCGCCCACCAGCACACCGAGGCCGGTCGAGTCGAGGAAGTCAACGCCTTCCATGTCGACGACGAGGTGGTACTTGCCGTCGTTGACGAGCTCGACCAGCTGCTCCCGCAGCTTCGGGGCGGTGTACACATCGATCTCGCCGCCAACCTCGACGACCGTACGATCGCCGACTGAACGGGTCGACAGGGACAGGTCCACGGAACCTCCAGCACCTTGCCTTGCTACGTCATGTGCGATCCTCGGCCGGACGGCCGCCACCGCATGGTCGCGAGCCCGGGCGCGCCCAGCCACGCGTGGCAAGCCTCGGCGCTGCGACCCACGGCCATACGGCCGTCACGGCCACATTCAACCACCTGCGACCATGCCCGCACGATGGCTTACGACGATTCTCCGTCACGCCGGTGACACACTGGGTCCTCATGCCGCCCCGACACAGCCCGCCCGAGGCACTGCTCACGACCCTGGCCGCCGGCCGGGGGCGGTCCGACCGACTCACCCATACGGAGCACCTTCCCGCCCGACCTGCGCGTTATTCACCATGGCCGGACTCGATCCGTCCGGAGGTCGTGGCCGCGGCTCGTGCCGTCGGGGTCGAACAGCCGTGGGCGCACCAGGCAGAAGCGATGAATCTGGCCAAAAGCGGCCAGACTGTGGTGATCGCCACAGGCACCGCCTCGGGCAAGTCGCTGGGCTACCTGGCCCCGGTGCTCAGCGACCTGCTGGACGGCACCGAGGCCCGCAACGGCCGCGGCGCCACCGCGCTCTACCTGGCCCCGACCAAGGCGCTCGCCGCCGACCAGCGGCGCCGGGCCGCCGAACTCGCCCCACCGAGGGTGCGCGCCGCCCTCTACGACGGCGACACCCCGCCCGAGGAGCGCGAGTGGGTCCGCCAGTACGCCTCCTACGTGCTCACCAACCCGGACATGCTGCACCGGGGCATCCTGCCCGGCCATGCCCGCTGGTCCTCCTTCCTCAAGGCGCTGCGCTACGTGGTCGTGGACGAGTGCCACAGCTACCGGGGCGTGTTCGGCTCGCACGTCGCCCAGGTGCTGCGGCGGCTGCGCCGCATCTGCGCCCGTTACGGTTCGTCACCCGCCTTCCTGCTGGCCTCCGCCACCACCGCCGACCCGGCCGCGACCGCCCGGCGGCTGACCGGCCTGCCCGCCGTGGCCGTCACCGAGGACGCCTCGCCGCGCGGGCCGATGGTCTTCGGCCTCTGGGAGCCGCCGCTGACCGAGAACGTCGGCGAGCACGGCGCGCCCGTGCGCCGCACCGCGACCGCCGAGGCCGCCCACCTGCTGACCGAGCTGGTCGAACGGGAGACCCGCACCGTCGTCTTCGTGCGCTCCCGGCGCGCCGCCGAGCTCGTCGCGCTCCAGGCCCAGGACCAGCTCGGCCGCCCGCTCGCCGGACGGGTGGCCGCCTACCGCGGCGGTTACCTCGCCGACGAACGCCGGGCCTTGGAACGCGACTTGCACTCCGGCCGACTGCTCGGCCTCGCCTCCACCTCCGCTCTCGAACTCGGCGTCGACATCTCCGGCCTCGACGCCGTCCTGATGGCCGGCTACCCCGGCACCCGGGCCTCGCTCTGGCAGCAGGCGGGCCGCGCGGGGCGGGAGGCCCAGGGCGCGCTGGCCGTCCTGATCGCCCGGGACGACCCGCTGGACACCTACCTGGTGCACCACCCCGAGGCGCTGTTCGCGGCCCCCGTCGAGGCCACCGTGCTCGACCCCGACAACCCGCACGTGCTCGCCCCGCACCTGTGCGCGGCCGCCGCCGAACTCCCGCTCACCGACGCCGACCTGGAGCTGTTCGGGCCGTCCACCGCACCACTGCTGCCGGTCCTGGAGCGGCGCGGCCTGCTGCGCCGCCGCAGCGACGGCTCCTGGTACTGGACCCGTCGCGAGCGCGCGGCCGACGCGGTGGACCTGCGCGGCAGCGGCGGCAGCCCGGTGCAGATCGTCGAGGCCGACACCGGCCGGCTGCTCGGCACGGTGGACGCCGCGGCCGCGCACACCACCGTCCACACCGGCGCCGTCCACCTGCACCAGGGCCGCACCTACCTGGTCCAGGAGTTCGACCTGGAGAACTCCGTCGCCCTGGTCGAACCGGCCGACCCGCCGTACACCACGGCCGCCCGCGACATCACCTCCATCTCCGTCCTCGACACCGACACCACCGTGGACTGGGGCGAGGGCCGGCTCAGCTTCGGCTCGGTGGAGGTGGTCAACCAGGTGGTCGGCTACCTCCGCAAGCGGATCTCCACCGGGGAGATCATGGGCGAGACCAAGCTCGACCTGCCGCCCCGCACACTGCGCACCCGGGCGGTCTGGTGGACCGTCACCGAGGACCAGCTGCTCGACGCGGACATCCCGCCCGACCAGCTGCCCGGCGCCGCCCACGCCGCCGAGCACGCCTCGATCGGGCTGCTGCCGCTGTTCGCCACCTGCGACCGGTGGGACATCGGCGGCGTCTCCGTGCCGCTGCATCCGGACACCGGCCTGCCGACCGTGTTCGTCTACGACGGCCACCCCGGTGGGGCCGGCTTCGCCGAACGCGGCTTCCAGCGGGCGGTCCAGTGGCTGACGGCCACCCGGACGGCGATCGCCTCCTGCGAGTGCGAGCGCGGCTGCCCGTCCTGCGTCCAGTCGCCCAAGTGCGGCAACGGGAACGACCCGCTGGACAAGGCCGCCGCCGTCCGGCTCCTGGACGTCCTGCTGGCCGGGGCACCCGAAGCCACGGAGGCACCGGACGACGGGCCGGGGGCGGGCGGGTCGGAGACACCGGACGGACCGGAAGCGGTCCCGGGACCGGACGGTGGGGCACCAGCTGGCTCATGAGGCCGCTCCCGGAGCAGTACTCGGGACTCCGCCCGGAGCCCCGCCCGGCCCGCCCTCCGGCGTGTCCTCCGGGCCGGTGACCGGGGCCCGTACCGGCCCGGCCCGAGCCCTCGCCCGCGCCGGGCCGACCGGCAGTCGGGCCGGGAGCCCGCGGACCTCCACCTCGGCCACCACCTCGACGGCGTCCGCCGACCGGTCGACCGCACAGGACACCAGCCCGGCGCCCTGGACGGCGGCGATCCCGGCGGCCCGGGCGCAGCCGCCGTCCCGGTCCAGCAGCAGTCGGTCCGCCGCGGCGAGGGCCGCGAGGTCGGCCGCCGACTCGGCCCGGTGCCGAGCGGCCACCACCGAGCCGACCGCGATCGTCCCGGCGAACACCGCCGTGCCCAGCATCGCCAGGGCGAGCAGCCAGACCGTCGCCGAGCCGGCGTCCGGCCCCCGGCTGCCCACCGCGACCGCTCGGGCCGCACGGGCGCGTGCCAGCCGCTCCGCCGCCTCCCGCAGCCCGGTCAGGACGGCCACGGGCCACCACCTGCCTCCGCGCCCGCCACCAGGACGTCCTCCCGGGCCGCCACGGCCGCCGCAGTGAGCCGGACGGCGAGCAGCCCGCCGAGCCTGCCCGGCCCAGCGCACGGCGCCTCCACGTCGACCCGGACCGTGTCGGCCGCCAGGGCGACCCGGACCTGTGCGCCCGGCGGGGCCGCCGCGCGGGCGAGCCCGGCGGCGTCCGCCTCCCCGCGAGCGGCCGCCCTGGCGCCGACCCGGGCGGCGTCCACACAGCGGATCTGCGCGGCCGCCGCGAGCACGCCCCAGATCAGCATCCCCGCGAGCAGGAGGAGCGCCGGCAGTGCCACCGCCGTCTCCGCCGTCACGAAGCCCGCGTCGCCGCGTCGCCCCGGGCGCAGCGACCACGCCCGGCCCGGGCCCGTTCTCAGGCCCCTGCCGCCTGCCCGGAGCACGGGCGGAGCGACGCCGGGGCGCGTGCCTCGCGAGACGGGGGCAGAACCTCCTCCCGACCGCCCGGCCGGGGGCCACCGACGACCGGAGGCAGCCCCACGGGGTGCGCCCGCCCCCAGGGGTCCACCCGCCGAAGGCGGCCCACCGGCGGGAGTTCGGCAGCCGGCCTCAGGTCGCATGGAGCGCCCGTACCAGCATGTCGGTCAGCGCACCGGTGATGGCGTCGCTGGTCACCACCTTGTACAGCCCGGCCGCGAGGGCGCACGCGCCCAGCGTCCCGACGGCGTACTCGGCCGTGGTCATCCCGGCGTCCGAGCGGCCTCGGAGTCGCGCCACCCGGCGGACCCGGCGGGCTGCCCAGCGCACCCGACGGGCCGACCGGTGGCTCCTCCGCTGCCACTCCTCGGCCAACGGGCGGAGCGGACGCCCGGCACCAGGCCGAATCGCGATCACTGCGGTCATGAAAACTCTCCTGTCACTCGACGTACGACGGCCGCTCGTGCGGCCGACGCTCCTTCACATCGCTTGGGCGAAGCGGCTGGTGAGGCCCACGACCACCGGCACCACGCCGATCAGGACGAAGGCTGGGAGGAAGCAGAGCCCCAGCGGCGCGGTGGCGAGCACCGCGGCCCGGCGGACCCGGGTGTGGGCCGCACGGGCGGCCGCCGTGCGCTGCCCCTGCGCCAGCCCGATCAGCGGGCCGGCGGCAGGGACGCCGCCGAGGCTGCTGCGCTCCAGACAGCGCGCCAGCGGCGCCAGCGACGGGTGCTGCTCGCCCAGGCGGTGCCAGCACAGCTCCGGCGGTGCGCCCAGGGCCAGTTCGGCCCCGATCGCCGCCAGCCGGGGCCCCAGCGGCGCCCCCACACTCCGGCCCACCGCCGACACGGCCTCCGAGGGGAGCGCCGCCGAGCCGAGGCAGGCCGCCAACAGCTCGGCGCCCAGCGGGAGTTGCCTGGTCAGCAGTTCCTCCTCGCGGGCCGCCCTGCGGTCGGCCGGCGAGCGCACCCGGGCCGACCAGCGATGGACACCCACCGCGAGCAGCACCCCGACGGCCAGCCCGGGGCCGCCACCGAGCAGCACCGCCGCCGTGATCCCGGCGACGCCCGCCACCACCAGTCGTCGGCGACGCTCAACCACCAAGGCAGCAGCCCTGGTTCGCCTTCCGATCCCCTCTCCACCCCGGGCCCGGACGAGTACCCGTCGGCGTCTCACCCGGCCGCGCACCGACGCCCACCCCGCAGCAACCACGCCTGCCGTGAGGGCGAAAGCCGCCCACTCGATGCCCCGCATCACCTCGCCCCCGCTTCCACTCCGAGCGCCCGTGCGCGCACCCGCGACAGCCCGCGGTTCCGCTCGCCCGGCCGAAGAGCGGGCCCCGCACGACCTGAGGCCGCACACCGCCCACCCCGCCCAGCCGGCGCCTCCAGCGCGCCGTGGGCCGCCGCCCGGACGATGCGTGCCGTCCAGAGCACGCCCAGCCCCTCCAGGACCGCCCCCGCCACGAGGCAGCCCAGCCCGGCCGGGGTGTGCAGCAGGACCTCCAGCGGGTGCGCCCCGAGCGCCGCACCGAGGAGCAGCCCGACGCCCGGCAGCGCGGCCAGGACGGCGATCGTCGCGCGCGGTCCTGCCAGTTCCCCGGCGATCTCCTCCGCGAGCGCCCGCTCGCCGCGCAGCGCCTCCGCGACCCGGTCCAGCGCATCGGCCGACCCCGATCCGCTGCCCTCGGCCACCCGCCAGCAGGCCGCGACGGCCGCGGCCCCACTGCCGCCCGGAAGTTCGGCCAGCAGGTGCAGCGCGGCGGGTACGTCCCCGCCGTAACGGCCCGCCGCCAGTCGGGCCACCGGCTCCTCACCGAGCCTGCGCAGCCCCTCCGGGTCGGCGGCGATCCGTGCGGTGACCAGGTGCAGCGCCTGCTCCGGCGTCGCACCACCGCGCAACTCCCCTGCCAGGCCCGCGCAGAGCTCCACCACCGCCGCGGCCCGGTGCCGGGCCTCCACCGCCAGGCGTCGCCGCAGCCGCCACCTGCGCAGCGGCAGGACGGCCAGCGCGGCCGCGAGCACCGGCACCGGTGAGGCGGTGGCCTGCCCAGCGGACAACCCCAGCGGCAGGAGCAGCAGTTCGGGAACCAGGAAGCCCGACAGCGGCCCCCTGGCCCAGGACCGCACCTCGATCTCCGGGCCGGGCCCCCGCACCGGAGGCCCACTGCCCGCCAGCACCAGCCTGGAGCGCTGCCCGCCCGGCAACTGCTCCTGCACCGCACGCCACGCGGCGACGGCCACCAGGAACAACGCCAGCACCCAGCAGAACGCGAGCTGACTCTGCGTCAATTCACCCACCTCCGTTGACCTCGGTCTTTCCGGCCCGCGCCGCCGAGCAGCACCAGAGCTCCCACGGCGCACCCGCCCACCAACAGGGCGAAGGCGACTTCCACCACCCGCACGTCCGCGCCCACCGGCCCGGCCACCGTCACGGCGATCACGGGCGCCCCCGCCCGAGCGACACCCCGCGCGCCGCCAGCAGTCCGACCAGCCGCTCCCACCCCGCACCGGGGCTCAGGCCACCGGACGCCGGGAAGGCCACCGCGGGTGTGGTCACGGCCGACCCGTCACCGGCCCCGGCCAGCGTGTGGATCTCCGCCACCCGGCGCCGCCCCGAGCCCGGATCGCGGACCAGGTGCACCACCACGTCGAGTGCGGCCCGCAGTTGGCCGTGCAGCGCCGTCCGGTCGAGGCCCGCGAGCGCGCCCAGGGCCTCCAGCCGGACCGGCACGTCCGCCGCCGTGTTGGCGTGGACCGTGCCGCAGCCACCTTCGTGCCCCGTGTTCAGCGCGGCCAGCAGGTCCGACACCTCGGGCCCGCGGACCTCGCCGATCACCAGCCGGTCCGGACGCATCCGCAGCGCCTGGCGGACGAGGTCCCGCAGGGTGAACTCGCCCAGCCCCTCCTGATTTGGCGGCCGGCTCTGCAACCGGACCACGTGCGGGTGGGCCGGTTGCAGCTCGGCGGAGTCCTCGGCGAGCACGATCCGTTCGTCCGGCCCGACCAGGCCGAGCAGGGCCGACAGGAGCGTCGTCTTCCCCGAGCCCGTCCCGCCGGAGACAAGCAGCGACAGCCGGGCCCGCACGATGCCCGCGAGCAGTTCCGCACCCTGCGGTGGCAGCGACCCGCCCGCCACCAGCTCGTCGAGCGTGAAGGGCCGGGGGCGGCAGACCCGCAGCGAGATGTGCGTGCAGCCGGCCGCGATCGGCGGCAGTACGGCGTGCAGCCGGGTGCCGTCCGGCAGCCGGGCGTCCACCCACGGGCGGGCGTCGTCCAGCCGCCGGCCGGCCGCCGTGGCCAGCCGGTGGGCCAGCCGCCGCACCGCCTCGGCGTCGGCGAAACGGACTCCGGTGGTTCGCTGCAGGCCGCCGCCACGGTCGACCCACACCTCGTCCGGACCGTTCACCAGGACGTCCGTGACGTCGGGCGCCGCCAGCAGCCGGTCCAGCGGGCCCGCACCCACCAGTTCGGCGCGCAGCGAGCGCACGGTGTCCAGGACCTCGTCCCCGCCGAGCGGCGGGCGAGTGGCCCGCAGCGCGGCCGCGACCGAGCCTGCCGTCGGAGCGGCCCCCGACTCGGCCAGCCGCAGCCGGACCGCGTCCACCAGGGCCGCCGCCCGCTGCTCGCGGGCCGTACGACCGTACGGACAGGGCCCGTGCCCGGGCTCCGGCGGCCCGCCGGGCGGCGGCACGCTCCGCAGCGGCCGGTGCTCCCGCGCACCGCCGCCCGGACCGGGCGATCCGCTCCGAAGGACCGTTCTGCGCAGACGGACCATCAGTACACACCTCCTCCGGCCACCGGCACCGGCGGCAGCACCTCGGTCAGGAAGCTCGCGCAGAAGCGCGCGAGCGGGCCGCCCTCCCGGCTTCCGGGCGGGACGCCCTTCACGACGTCCTGGGCCAGGCCCGGCTCCGGCTCCAGCTCCCCCGCCAGCGGCAACCGCAGCCCGCGGACGATCTGCCGGGCCGGGAGCCCGCCGGCCCGCACCGGCCGCACCACGGCCCGGACGTCCCCGAGCCGCATCCGGGCCGCCGCCGCGACCCGGTCGGCGGCGGCCACCGCGCGCAGCTCGGCCGACACCACCAGGAGCGCCAGGTCGGACTGCTCCAGCGCCTGCCCGGCGGCCGCGTCGAGGTGCCGGGGCACGTCGACCACCACCAGCCCGCCGCGCCGTCTGGAGGCGGCCAGCACGCTGCGCATGGCCTCCGGCGGCACCGTCAGGGTGTCGCCGCGGTCCCAGGACAGGCAGGACAGCGCGGAGAGCCGTTTGAGCGCGGGCAGCGCCCGGGCCAGCTCGGCCCCGCTGACCCGCCCGCGGGAGCCGGCCAGATCGGGCCAGCGCAGCCCGCTGACCCGCTCGCCGCCGAGCAGGATGTCGAGGCCCCCGCCCAGCGGATCGCCGTCCAGGAGCATCGTCCGCCGGCCCGCCCGCGCGGCCGTGACCGCCAGCGCGCAGGCCAGGGTCGAGGCCCCGGCCCCGCCGGACCCGCCGAGCACCGCGACGGTGACCGCCGGGCAGCCGACGCCCTCGGCCGCGTCGGCGATCCGGTCGAGCAGCCAGGCTTCGGCGTCGGGCAGGAACAGCACGTGCTCGGCCCCGAGTTGGACGGCTCTGACCCACACCCCGGGGTCGTCCAGGTCCAGCCCGAGCAGCAGCACTCCGCCGCGCCGCCCCAGCCCGGAGCAGCGGACGGCCTGGTCGTCCCCGACCAGGACCAGCGAGGCCCCTTCCCAGAGGTCCCGCGTCGGCGGCGCGCCCCGGACCAGCCTCGGCTCGGTGCCCGCCGCCGCGCAGATCCGCAGCAGGTGCTCGGCCAGGCCCTCGTCCTCGGTGACGACGAGCGGCCCGGCGACCGCGGGGCCCTCGGCGGTGATGTGGTCGGCGATCGGCGTCGACATGGTTGCTCCCCTCCGCGCCGCCGACCACCGGAGGTGGCCGACGGCGCACGTCGGACGGTTCCGGCGGACGGCCGCCCGACAGGCCTTTGAGGGAGGAAGGGGGTGAGGCCCTGCCCGGCGACCGCCGCCGGTCATCACGGTGGGGGGAGATCCGGATTTCGTCATCCGGGTTCCGATTGCCTGTGGATAACTCGTGTGCTGTGGAGGAAAACGTTCACCCGGGCGGGGGGCTATTCGGCGAAGAATTGACGAAAGGGGGTCACCGAGATGAACCGGCGACCCGCCCCGTCCCGTTCAGCCGTTCTCCCGACCTCCGCCCGCCGCCTTCCGGACACCGCTTCCGAACGGCTTCCGAACGGGCTCGCACCACCGATCGGAACCAGCCGTTCGATCCTCGACGGGCATGAGCAAATGGCGACACAGAGTGACGAAAGTCGATTGACGGGCCGGAGCGGCGACACCCCCTGTAAGCCGTCGACACGACGGCGGCGCACCCGCGGCGAGGGGCGTTCAAGCCCTGAAAATGGCCCCGGACGTGCGACGACCCCCGCCGGGGGGGAGAGCGGGGGTCGTCTATCCACAGCCCGGCTCGGGGGGGAGGAGCCGGACCGGGTTAGCACGGTCGCGAACGATCCGTGACTTCCATGGTGTACCCGAGCGGCCAGAAACACAAACCCGCACGCCCGCGAGTACGCCGAATGGCGGGGTCTTTTGCGGCTCCCTCTATCCTCGGTTCCCGTGGACACCACCGAGAACGCCGACGACTACGCCGACGAGTCCCAGGGCGACGCCACCGGGCCCGAAGAGCTCCGCCCGCCCGTTCGCCCCCGACCCGGCGGGCTGCGCACCGCGGCCTTCTTCGACCTCGACAAGACCATCATCGCCAAGTCGAGCGCACTGGCCTTCAGCCGCCCCTTCTACCAGGGCGGACTGATCAACCGTCGGGCCGTACTGCGCAGCGCGTACGCCCAGTTCGTCTTCCTGGTCGGCGGCGCGGACCACGACCAGATGGAGAAGATGCGCCAGTACCTCTCCGCGCTCACCCGGGGCTGGAACGTCCAGCAGGTCCGCGAGATCGTCGCCGAGACCCTGCACAACCTGATCGACCCGATCATCTACGACGAGGCGGCCTCGCTGATCGAGCAGCACCACGCGGCCGGCCGGGACGTGGTGATCGTCAGCAGCTCCGGCTCCGAGGTGGTCGAGCCGATCGGCCGGCTGCTCGGCGCGGACCACGTGATCGCCACCCGGCTCCAGGTCGAGGACGGCTGCTACACCGGCGAGATCGAGTACTACGCCTACGCCGAGAACAAGGCCGCGGCCATTCGGGAGTTGGCCGCGACCGAGGGCTACGACCTGGCCGCCTCCTACGCCTACAGCGACTCCTCCACCGACCTGCCGCTGCTGGAGGCGGTCGGCCACCCGTCGGCGGTCAACCCGGACCGCGCGCTGCGGAAGGAGGCGCAGGCCCGGGAGTGGCCGGTGCTGGTCTTCGACAAGCCGGTGGAACTGCGGCGCCGACTGCCCGAGTTCTCGGCCCCGAGCGGCTCGGTGCTGACCGCGGTGGCGGTCGGGACGGCCGTGGTGACCGCCGGGGTGATCTGGTACCTGGCCCGCCGGAGGCGCCCCCTCGCCTGAGGCGGGCGGCCCGGCAGCCCTTGGACAAAACGGTCAATCGGGACAGACTTCTCTTTTCGGGTTCCCCTTTCCCCCGAAACGCGATACAAATGAAGCACGGCCCGCGAGACCCGGTCAGGACCTTAAGAGGTCAAACCGACAACGCAGTTCAGGCCCCACGGACCGCACGTACAGATATCCGGGCACCCACATGCAGCCGACCCGCTGTCGGGCCGCCGGACCAGACGAACGGGCAGGATCCCCGTCTGATCGGCACTTCCGGTGCATGCATGGTCACCCGGTATCTGCACCAGCGGCGGCACCCGGCAGGAGCAGGTGCCGCCGCATCCTCGTCTCCGCGCGCCCCTCCCGGGGCGCGCGCGCCGTCCCGAGCGGGGCGCTCAGACCATCCCGCGCTGCATCGCCTCGCAGACCGCCGTGCTCTCCCGCACCCCGAGCCGCAGCGCCCGACCGCTGTACGCGATCCAGGCCGCCATCCCCTCGGGGGTTCCCGCCAGGTAGCCGGCCAGGGCTCGGCGGTGGGCGGCGGTGCCCAGCTCGGCCAGGCCGACCTCGGCCGGGCAGATCGACTTCGGGTCGAGCCCCTCGGCGATCAGCACGATCCGCTGGGCGGCCCGCGCGATCACGCCGTTGTGGGCGCCGAACGGCCGCAGCGCGAGCAGTTCGCCGTGCACCACCGAGGCCACGACGAGGGCCGGCGTGCCCACGCCCTGGCCCTCCGCACGCGCCACCAGCAGCCGGGAGAGCTGGTCGAGCCGGGCCGCGACCTCCTCCGCACCCGGAGCGGGCGGCAGTACGGGCGGCGGCCCGTCGACGGCCTCGACCTCGACACTCTCCACCGGTTCCAGCTCCTGCGGGAACAGCACCTCCGCGCCCTCCCCGGCCCGCCGCGGGCGACCGGCGGCCGGATCGCCGTCGCCGACCGCGAGCAGGTGCAGCCGGGCCAGCACCTGGAGCGGCGAGTGCCGCCAGATGCTGAGCAGCTGGCCGGCCTCGGCGGCGATCCGCAGGGCCGCGCCGACCGTCCGGGCCTCGGGGTCCGCGCCGAAGTCGCTGCGGCGGCGGACCTCCTCCAGCGGCCAGTCGGCCCCGGCCAGGGCCGCCGACGCGCGGGCGCCGCGCAGCGCGGACTCGGAGGTGACCTCGGCCGCGCGGCGGCGCATCACCCGGTGGCCGTAGAGCCGGTCGACGGCCTTGCGCACCTCGGCGACCGCGTCGGGCACCCCGGGGAGCTGGGCCAGCGGGGCGAGGGGATCAGTTCCAGTGCTCACCTACCCGAGAGTAATGAACGGGCCGCCCCTCCCGGAACAGCAACCCCGCATCACCCGTTAGAGGCAATCCTCACTTCCCGCCCCCGGCGACACCCAAACCCCGGCTAGCATGGCCACTATCGGAGACGATAACGATTTCCAACTAGGGGCGGCGTCGCGCGGCCCCTGGGCGGACGGCCCGCAGCGAGGGCCCTGAGCGAGAGCCGGAGTCCCCAGATGAAGATCGCCTTCGTCGGCAAGGGCGGCAGCGGGAAGACCACGCTGTCCGCGCTGTTCATCCGCCACCTGGCAGCCCTGGGCCGGCCGGTCGTCGCCGTGGACGCCGACATCAACCAGCACCTGGGCCCCGCGCTGGGCCTGACGGACGATCAGGCCGCCGCCCTGCCCTCACTGGGCGGGCACCTGCCGGAGATCAAGGAGTACCTGCGCGGCAGCAACCCGCTCATCCGCTCCTCCGGCGAGATGATCAAAACCACGCCGCCCGGCCGCGGTTCGCGGCTGCTGCGGATCGTCGAAGAGAACCCGGTCTACGCCGCCTGCGCCCGCCCGATCGCGCTGGACGAGGGCTCGGTCCGGCTGCTGGCGACCGGCGCGTTCACCGAGGAGGACCTCGGGGTGGCCTGCTACCACTCCAAGGTCGGCGCGGTGGAACTGCTGCTCAACCACCTGCTGGACGGCCCGGGCGAGTACCTGGTGACCGACATGACCGCGGGCTCGGACTCCTTCGCCTCCGGCCTGTTCACCCGCTTCGACCTGACCTTCCTGGTCGCCGAACCGACCCGCAAGGGCGTCTCCGTCTACCGCCAGTACAAGGACTACGCCCGCGACTTCGGCGTGCGGCTGCGGGTGGTCGGCAACAAGGTGCAGGGGCCGGACGACCTGGCCTTCCTGCGCCGCGAGGTCGGCGACGACCTGCTCACCACCTTCCGGCAGTCGGACTGGGTGCGCCGCCTGGAGCAGGGCGCCGAACCGCCGCTGAAGTCCCTGGAGACGGCCGACCGGGCCGTGCTGGAGGAGCTGCGGATCGAGGCCGACGCGGCGTACGGGCGGCGGGACGCGCGCCGCTACACCGAGCAGGCGGTGCTCTTCCACCGCCGCAACGCGGAGAGTTGGGCCAACTCCAAGGTCGGCATCGACCTCGCGACCCAGGTGGACGAGGACTTCGTCCTGGGCGGGTTCGCGGACGGCGACACGCGCACCGCCCCGGCGGGCGCCCGCGCCTGACCCCCACCACCGCCGCCGAACGGGCCGCGACCTCCCCGCTCCGGGAGGTCGCGGCCCGTTCGCCGCGCCCGGCCCCGGAGCCGACCCCGGCGAACGGGAGCCACGACCGCTGCGACCAGCAGATTCCCGACCGTTAGGCCACCACCCATTGGGGTGAATCAGGGGGTTTTCCGCTTCCCTCCCGGAACCACGCTGTGCAAAGCTTTCATTACCCTCGGTTTACCGAGTCTTGATGGTTCGCCCGGTGGCCCCCGGTGAGACGTCCCGCACCTCGCCCGAAGCCCTGGCGGGCCTGATGGTCAACGCCGGCCGGTGACACCCGCACTCCCCCGCCGCGCCCACGCCATCCCGCCACACCGTCGCGCCCACGACAGCCGATCCGCCCCGGAGCCCCACCCCGGATTCACCGCCGGACCTGACTGCGTTCGCTCCCCCGGACAGACGGGAAGACAATGACCCTCGACATCTCCAGCGCCCCCATCGCCTCCGACACCACCGACCACGCGCCGCCGGGCGCGGGCCCCCGCATCCGGTGGGCCCAGGACCTCTCCGCGTCCCTCGTGGTCTTCCTGATCGCCGTGCCGTTCTCCCTCGGCATCGCGCTCGCCACCGGCGCCCCGCTCACCGCCGGCCTGGCCGCCGCGGCCGTGGGCGGCATCGTGGTCGGGCTGTTCGGCGGCACACCGCTCCAGGTCAGCGGCCCCTCGGCGGCGCTGACGGTGATCACCGCCGGACTGATCGCCCAGTACGGCTGGCGGGCCACCTGCGCCATCACCGTCGCCGCCGGACTGCTCCAACTCCTGCTCGGCGCACGCCGGGTGGCCCGGACCGCGCTCGCCGTCTCGCCCGCGATCGTGCACGGCATGCTGGCGGGGGTCGGGATCACCATCGCCATCGCGCAGTTGCACGTCGTCCTCGGCGGCTCGCCGCAGAGCTCCGCGCTCGCCGACATCCTGGCCCTTCCCGGCCAGTTGGCCGGCCCGCACCCACCCGCGCTGCTGGCCGGCGCGGTGACCGTGGCCGTCCTGGTCGGCTGGCCCCGGCTCGGCCGACTGCCCGGCCGAGCGGGCGAGTTCGGCGCCCGCCTGGCCAGGGTCCCCGGCCCGCTGGCCGGGGTCGCACTGGCCACCGCCCTCGTGTTCGCCCTGGACCTGCGGCTCGCCCACATCGAGCTGCCCGCCTGGCGGCCGCAGGCGCTCCTGCCCGCGCTGCCGCACGGCCCGGTCCTCGGGCTGCTCGCCGCCGTCCTCACCGTCACCGCCGTGGCCAGCGTGGAGTCGCTGCTGTCCGCCGTCGCGACCGACCGGATGTCCCGCCGCACCGGCGACCTCGACCGCGAACTGCGCGGGCAGGGCCTCGCCAACCTGGTGAGCGGGCTGGTCGGCGGGCTGCCGGTCGCCGGGGGCGCGGTGCGCAGCACCGCCAACGTGCGGGCCGGTGGCCAGACCAGGTGGGCCTCGGTGCTGCACGGCGTCTGGGTGCTGGCCGCCGCGCTGGCGCTGACCGGCGGACTGCGCCGGATCCCCCTGGCCGCGCTCGCCGCGCTGGTGCTGGTGGTCGGGCTGCAGATGGTGAGCTTCGCGCACATCCGCAAGGTGCACCGGCACCGCGAGTTCCCGGTCTACCTGATCACCGTGCTCGGTGTGGTGGCCGTCGGCGTGCTGTGGGGCGTCGCGATCGGCGCCGGCACCGCCGTCCTGCTCGCCCTCTACCGGCTGACCCGCGCCCACGTGGACGTGGAGACCGGCCCCGGGGGCTCGGTCACCGTCCGGACGCACGGCCCGCTCACCTTCACCACCGTGCCCCGGCTCGGTCGGGCACTGGCCGGCATCCCGGCCGGGGCCGAGGTCACCGTGGTCCACGACGGCTCCTTCCTGGACCACGCCGCGTACGAGACGCTGCACACCTGGCGGGCCGGGCACCAGGAGGCGGGCGGCCTGGTCTCGATGGTGACGCGCCGCCAGGACGACGAGGTGCTCGACCCGGACGGCACCGTGCGTGCGGGCAGTTCACCGGGCCCGCACCGCTGCCGGGCCTGGACGCCCTGGGTCGGCCACCACTGCATCGAGCAGCAGGAGGACCCGCACGGCCGACTGCTGGACGGCGTCCGGGTGTTCCAGCTGCACACCGCCCCGCTGGTCCGGCCGGAACTCGCCCGGCTGGCGCGCGAGGGGCAGACGCCCTCCCAGCTCTTCCTGACCTGCGCGGACTCCCGGATGGTCACCAGCATGATCACCAACAGCGGTCCGGGGGACCTGTTCACCGTGCGGAACGTGGGCAACCTGGTGCCGGCCCCGCACGAACCCGGCGCGGCGGACGACTCGGTGGCCGCCGCGGTGCAGTACGCGGTCGAGGTGCTGGAGGTGCGCTCGATCACGGTCTGCGGCCACTCCGGCTGCGGCGCGATGCAGGCCCTGCTGGACGGCGTGCACGAGCGCCCCGGGCCGCCCACCCCGCTGACCCGCTGGCTGCGCAACGGCCGCGGCTCGCTGGACCGGCTCCGACGGGTCCCGGCGGAGTTCGCCGCCCGGCCCGCGGTGGACGTCGTGGAGCAGCTCTGCATCACCAACGTGGTCCAGCAGCTGGACCAGTTGCTGGCCAACCCGGCGGTGGAGCGCCGGGTCGAGGAGGGCACCCTGCGGCTGGTCGGGATGTACTTCGACCTCGCGACGGCCCAGGCCTACGTCCTCGATCGGGCCGCCGGGACGTTCAGCCCGGTCGAGGCCCGCACCGGGAAGGACGCGAACGGAATCGAACACCACACCGAGGCCCCCATCGGAACCGGCCCCGATGTCCGGCCGAACACAGCATCGGCCGAACGGGTGAGGGAGGATGATCGGGTTCCGGTCGAGGACGGCGAGGAGGGCCCCCGGCTGGCCGCCTGAGAGCCGGGTCCGTGTCCCCGCCGGGCGGGCCGGGGCACGGGCCCACCCACCCCCGAACGGCCGTCCGGTCCTCCGCGGCGGACCGGACGCGAGGCCGGCCGGTCGCCGGTCGGCCGCCGCCCGGCCGTCGGTCAAAGGTCTACACCAATTCACAGGAGCCTCTTGTCAACTGCCCCGTTCGCCTGGTGAGCTGTGCGCTGGGACACACGGGACAATCCCCACGCACGGGATCGCCCCCGATCATGACTCGATGAGGAGTGCGCGTTGAGCAACGAGAGCCTGGCCAACCTGCTCAAGGAGGAGCGGCGCTTCGCCCCTCCGGCAGAGCTCGCCGCCGCCGCCAACGTCACCGTGGCCGCGTACGCGCAGGCCTCCGAGGACCGTCTGGGCTTCTGGGCCGAGCAGGCCCGTCGCCTCACCTGGGCCGTCGAGCCGACCGAGACCCTCGACTGGTCCAACCCTCCCTTCGCCAAGTGGTTCGCCGACGGCAAGCTCAATGTCGCGTACAACTGCGTCGACCGCCACGTGGAGAACGGCCTGGGCGACCGGGTCGCCATCCACTTCGAGGGCGAGCCCGGCGACGGCCGTTCGATCACGTACGCCCAGCTCAAGGACGAGGTCTCGCAGGCCGCGAACGCGCTGCTGGAGCTCGGCGTCCGCAAGGGCGACCGGGTCGCCGTCTACCTGCCGATGATCGCCGAGGCGGTCGTCGCGATGCTCGCCTGTGCCCGGATCGGCGCCACCCACTCGGTGGTCTTCGGCGGCTTCTCCTCCGACGCCGTCGCCTCCCGCATCCAGGACGCCGAGGCCAAGCTCGTCATCACCGCCGACGGCGGCTACCGGCGCGGCAAGCCCTCCGCCCTCAAGCCGGCCATCGACGAGGCGCTCACCAAGGTCGACGGCGTCGAGCACGTCCTGGTGGTCCGCCGCACCGGGCAGGACATCCCGTGGACCGAGGGCCGCGACGTCTGGTGGCACGAGATCACCGCGCGCCAGTCCACCGAGCACACCCCCGAGGCGCACGACGCCGAGCACCCGCTGTTCATCCTCTACACCTCGGGCACCACCGGTAAGCCCAAGGGCATCCTGCACACCTCGGGCGGCTACCTCACCCAGGCCAGCTACACCCACCACGCGGTCTTCGACCTCAAGCCGGAGACCGACGTCTACTGGTGCACCGCCGACATCGGCTGGGTCACCGGCCACTCGTACATCGTCTACGGGCCGCTCTCCAACGGCGCCACCCAGGTCATCTACGAGGGCACCCCGGACACCCCGCACCAGGGCCGGTTCTGGGAGATCGTCCAGAAGTACGGCGTGACCATCCTCTACACCGCGCCGACCGCGATCCGCACCTTCATGAAGTGGGGCGACGACATCCCCGCGAAGTTCGACCTGTCCTCGCTGCGGGTGCTGGGCAGCGTCGGCGAGCCGATCAACCCCGAGGCCTGGATCTGGTACCGGGAGCACATCGGCGGCGGCACGTGTCCGATCGTGGACACCTGGTGGCAGACCGAGACGGGCGCCATCATGATCAGCCCGCTGCCGGGCGTCACCGAGACCAAGCCGGGCTCGGCCCAGCGCGCCCTGCCGGGCATCGCGGCCACCGTGGTGGACGACAACGCCGCCGAGGTGCCGAACGGCTCCGGTGGCTACCTGGTGCTCACCGAGCCGTGGCCGTCCATGCTGCGCACCATCTGGGGCGACGACCAGCGCTACATCGACACCTACTGGTCGCGCTTCGAGGGCCGCTACTTCGCCGGTGACGGCGCCAAGAAGGACGAGGACGGGGACATCTGGCTGCTCGGCCGGGTGGACGACGTCATGCTCGTCTCGGGCCACAACATCTCGACCACCGAGGTCGAGTCGGCCCTGGTCGGCCACCCGTCCGTGGCCGAGTCCGCCGTGGTCGGCGCGACCGACGCCACCACCGGCCAGGCCATCGTCGCCTTCGTGATCCTGCGCGGCGGTGCCACCGAGAGCCCCGAGCTGGTCGAGGAGCTGCGGGCCCACGTCGGCCGCACGCTCGGCCCGATCGCCAAGCCGAAGCAGATCAAGGTGGTCGGCGAGCTGCCGAAGACCCGCTCCGGCAAGATCATGCGCCGCCTGCTGCGCGACATCGCCGAGGGCCGCGAGGTCGGTGACACCACCACCCTGGCCGACAGCACGGTGATGAGCCAGATCCAGGCCCAGCTGCCGTCCTCGGACAACAGCAACGGCTGAGCCCACCCGGGCCGGCGGCCGCTGACCCTCCGGGTCCGCGACGGCTGGCCCACTGAGACAACCGCTGTGCCCCGGACGGTGATCACCGTCCGGGGCACAGCCGTTTCGCCATCCGTTTCGCCATCCGTTTCGTCAGCCGTACGACAACCGTCTCGTCGGCCGTCTCGCCGGTCGTTCCGCCGGTCGTTCCGTCAACCGCCGCTTCCGCACCCGTTCGGGTACAGAGCGGCCGTTCGGGTGCCGGGTCGCTGCTCCTCCGGAGTGCAGAACCGGCCCGTAGGGCTTAAGTCCTTGGATAGGACAATCCGGATGTCACCCAAACGTCCCGCTAGACTATTAAGGACGCATCAAGATCCCTGACGGGAGTCGCGGGCGTCACAGGGCGCGCCGGGAAGTCTGGTCGGCAACTGCACCACCCGTGCATCCGTTGCCGCTCCCAGCCCCAGGAGGTCCCCGTGACCGACCAGCCGCCCGTCCATGAGCCGACGAACCGCCGCCGGCAGTTCCTCGGCCGGCTGTCACTGCCCGAGCGCACCTTCATCACCGACGCCCTGCGCACCGAGACGGTCGGCGGCATGCTGCTGCTGGGCGCCGCCGTCATCGCGCTGATCTGGGCCAACGTCTGGCCGCAGGCCTACCAGAGCGTGCTCGACTACACCGTCGGCCCCTCCGCCCCGCTCCACCTCGACCTCTCCCTGGCCACCTGGGCCAAGGACGGCCTGCTGACGATCTTCTTCTTCGTCGCCGGGATCGAGCTCAAGCGCGAGTTCGTCGCGGGTGAGCTGCGCACGCCCAGTGCCGCGCTGCTGCCCGTGGTCGCCGCCGTCTGCGGGGTGGCGCTGCCCGCGATCCTCTTCGCCCTGGTGAACTCCGGCCCCGGCGGGCACCCCGGCGGCTGGGCGATCCCGACCGCCACCGACATCGCCTTCGCGCTCGGCGTGCTGGCCGTGGTCGGCAGCCACCTGCCGTCCGCGCTGCGCGCCTTCCTGCTCACCCTGGCGGTCGTCGACGACCTGATCGCGATCCTGATCATCGCGATCTTCTACAGCCACGGCATCAAGTTCTGGGCGCTCGGCCTCGCCTTCGCCGGGCTGGTGCTGTTCTGGTTCCTGCACCGGCGCGGTGTCCACGGCTGGTACCTCTTCGTGCCGCTGGCCGTCGTGAACTGGGCGCTGATGCACGAGAGCGGCATCCACGCCACGGTGGCGGGCGTCGCGATGGGCCTGATGCTGCGCTGCCACCGGGAGGGCGACGAGCAGCACTCCCCCGGCGAGCACATCGAGCACCTGGTCCGCCCGTTCTCGGCCGGCCTGGCCGTCCCGGTGTTCGCCCTGTTCTCGGCCGGCGTGGCCGTCTCCGGTCCGAAGCTGCGCGAGGTGTTCACCCAGGCCGCACCGCTCGGCATCGTGATCGGTCTGCTGGTCGGCAAGTCGGTGGGCGTGCTGGGCGGCGCCTGGCTGACCGCCCGGTTCACCAGGGCCGAGCTGAACCCGCGGCTCAAGTGGGCCGACATGGTCGCGGTCTCGGTGCTCGCGGGCATAGGTTTCACCGTCTCGCTGCTGATCAGCGAACTGGCCTTCCCGGACGACCCGGCGCTCGCCGCCCGGGCCAAGACGGCCGTGCTGGTCGGCTCGGTGCTCGCCGCGGCGGTCGCCACAATCCTGCTGAAGCTGCGCAACCGGCACTACCGCGAGCTGTGCGAGGAGGAGGACCGGGACCTGGACGGGGACGGTGTCCCGGACGTCTACCAGGAGGACGACCCGGCCTGGCGGGCACGGGTCGGCGAGGCGGCCCGCCCGACGACCGACGAGGGGCAGGACCCCTCCCCCGGCCCCCGGGACCGGCCCGGCCAGCCCGGCTGAGGCACCTGGGAGCCCCCTGGAGAACCCCTCCGGAAAAGCGCCCCGCAAACCCCTCCGGGAGGCCTCCGGAGCGCCCCGGCCGCCGGGACACGTCCCTCCGGCGGGGCCCCGGAGTGGTGTCCGACTGACCGGTAGGGGCATGATTCTGAGCTGTCGACAACCCACAGACGCCTCCGGACCCCCCACCGGCCCCCGGAACCGCACACCCGCGGCGGCGTCACGCCGTACAGCCGCAGAGGAGAACCGCTGATGCCCGCAGGAGCCGCAGACCCGTCCAGCAACGGCCGGGCGCCCTACGAGGGCGAGCGTTCGGTGGGGCAGCTGTTCGCGGCGGCCACCGCCGACCTGTCCGCGCTGGTCCACGACGAGATCGCGCTCGCCAAGTCCGAGATCCGGGCGGACGTCAAGCGCGGCGTCTCGGGCGGCGTCTCGCTGATCGTCGCCGGCGTGGTGGCGCTGTTCTCCATCCCGATGCTGAGCGCCGCGGCGGCCTTCGGCATCCACGCGCTGGGCCTGTCGCTGGGCTGGTCCTTCCTGATCGTGGCGGGCGCCTACCTGCTGCTCGCGGTGCTGCTCGGGATGCTGGCCTGGCGCTCGTTCAAGAAGATCGAGAAGCCGGTGCGCACCATCGAGGGCGCCCAGAAGACCGCCGACGTGCTGAAGAACGCCCGGCCGCGCCCGGCCACCCAGGAGGAGATCGACCGGGCCTTCGGCCGCATCCCGTAAACCGGCGTCCCACAACCGGCACCCGGTAACCGGCGCCCCATAACCGGCGCCCCGTCACCGACCAGGCGCCGCCGGGGCTGCGGCAGGACGACGCCAGGGCAGCAGCAGGGCAACGGCAGGAGGCGGACGGCGCCGCGTCGACGGGCGCCGGACCGGCCGACAACGAGTGCCGGGCACGTGTCCGACGCGCGGATGTGACACGCTCTCGGTATGCCGCTTGACCAGACGCCCGTGCCCGCGCAGCCGTCCGCCGACTCCGGCCCCGACTCCGGTCCTGACTCCGGCGCCGGGCTCACTCCCGAAGGCCCCGGCGGCCCCGGCGCCGCCTCCGAGGACACCGGCCCCGAGGACAACAGTCCGCTCTCCGCCGGGACCTCGGCGGAGAGCGGCGAGGCCTGGAACGTCCGGCAGCCCGGCCCGTGGACGCACCGCGACCTCGCGGCCAACGGCGCCCGCTTCCACATCGCCGAGCTGGGCTCCGGCCCGCTGGTGCTGCTGGTGCACGGCTGGCCCGAGTACTGGTGGGCCTGGCGCCACCAGCTGACCGCGCTCGCCGAGGCCGGCTACCGGGCGGTGGCGCTCGACCTGCGCGGCATAGGCGGCAGCGACCGCACCCCGCGGGGGTACGACCCGGGCAACCTCGCCCTGGACATCACCGGGGTGATCCGCTCGCTCGGCGAGCGCCGGGCGCACCTGGTCGGGCACGCCTCCGGCGGCACCCTGGCCTGGGTGGCGGCGGTGATGCGGCCGTCCGTCATCCAGAGCCTCACCGTGGTCTCCGCCGCGCACCCGCGGGACCTGCGCCGCGCGCTGCTGACCGACCGCCGGCAGTTCGCCGCCTTCGACCACGTGCTGGGCTTCCAGCGGCCGTGGATACCGGAACGCCGCCTGGTGGCCGACGACGCCGAGCTGGTCGGCCGCTACCTGACCTCCTGGACCGGTCCGAACGGCCTGGACGAGGCCGCGCTGCACGCGTACCGGCAGGCGATCCAGATCCCCAGCACCGCCCACTGCTCGATCGAGCCGTACCGCTGGCTGCTGCGCTCGATGGCCCGGCCGGACGGCATCCAGTTCGCCCGGCGGATGAAGAAGCCGATCACCGCGCCGACCCTGCACGTCCAGGGCGCCGCGGACCCGGTGCTGCTGTCGCACACCGCGCTCGGCGGCGGCGAGTACGTCGCGGCGCCGTACCGCTGGCGGCTGCTGCCGGGGGTCGGGCACTTCCCGCACGAGGAGGCGCCGGAGGAGTTCACCGCCGAGCTGCTGGACTGGATCGGCCGCCACAAGGAGTGACCCGGCACGGTCCCGCCCGGTGCGGCCGCACGAACCGGGGGCACGACCGTACGGAACCGGGGGCACGGCCGCACCGGGCGGGGACGCGGCCGTACGTGCGGTCCACGGGACGGGCTCTCGGCCCCAACTCCCCTATCTTTACGCTCATATGACAACCGCATAGGCCAATTTCGGCGAGGCCCGGGCGGTTACCTCCACCGGCCCAGGGGCATCCCTTCCGGTATGAGTTGGATGCCCGAAAGCGGCGGCGCCCCGCGCGGCCGACGTCACAACAGCCCCCAGCGCTCCGCCCACCGGCCCGACCGGGCGGACGACCTCGGTTTCGACGGCCCCGACGGCCGTCAGCGCACGGAGCGGCGGCAGCTCGGCATCCCCCGCATCCTCGGCCGGCGCGCCCGCTGGGTGGGCGCACGACTGCGGCGCGAGACCTGAGGCCTCGCGCCGCGTCCACCGTCGGCCGGTGCGCCGGGCGCCGGAAGCGCCCGGCGGGCCCGGCGGGCCCGACAGGCCCGTTCAGTTCACCGTCGTCACAGACACCGTCGCCTCAGTTCACGATCGTCGGCGACAGCGCGGTGAACCAGAGCAGGACGAAGGTCGCCACCGACATGATCGGCACCAGCACCTTGGTCTCGACGCTGTTGCCGCTGCGCTTGATCAGCACGACCTCGTAGCGCTCCTTGTGCGGCCAGAGCAGCGGCGCGCCCTTCTTGGTCAGGCAGTCGCCGAGCAGGTGCGCCAGCGTGCCCAGGGCCACCGCGTACGGCAGCCAGCCGGGCGAGTTGGGCATCCAGGTGTTCATCCCGAAGGTGCCGAGCGCGGCCAGGCCGATGACGGTGATCCACGCCTCCGGGCCGTCGCCCGGCGGGCAGAGCCGCAGCGCCCGGATGGCGAGCGCCAGCAGGAAGAAGGTCAGCCCGAGGGTGAAGTAGCGGCCCAGGTACGTGACCCCGGCCCAGGTGCCGGCGCCCATCAGCGCGACGAACAGCAGCGAGTGGGTGGCGTGCCGGTGGCCGCCGGAGATCCAGGCCACGAAGCGGCAGAGCATCTTGGAGACCGGACCGAGGAAGTTGGCGATCGAGCCGTCGTGGTGGTCGAGGTCCGGCAGCAGGGCCGCGCCCGCGCACAGCACCGTGCCCATCAGTATGTCCGCGGGCTGCAGGGTGGTGTGCAGCAGCAGCGGGGGCAGGAAGGGGGCCGAGGCCGCGTACAGCATCGCCCCGCTCACCGCGTGCGAGTGACCCATCATCGGACTGCCACGACCTCCTGTCGGGCCCACCCCGGGACGGCGCCCGGTTGAGCCGAACGGGTGAGCGCGGCCGAGGCTACCAGGGCCGTCTGACGGAGCGACGGATATCGGCCGCTCCGGCCCGGCGCGACTCCCCCGGGCTCCGGCCCCCGGTCAGAGCGCGCAGCCCTGGGTGTCCACCCGGGCGGTCGCGGCGCCGCCCTGCACGGCGTCCTCGCGCACCTCGGCCGCGGTCAGCACGTAGCCGGTGTCCGCGCTGTCCAGGGACTTGGCGAAGACCACGCCGTACACCTCGCCGTCCGGGGTGAGCAGCGGTCCGCCGCTGTTGCCCTGCCGGACCAGCGAACGCACCGAGTAGACGTCGCGGACCACCTGGCCGCGGTGGTAGATGTCCGGGCCGTTGGCCTGGATCCGGCCGCGGATGCGGGCCGGCTGGACGTTGAAGGCGCCGTTCTCCGGGAAGCCGGCCACGATCGCGCTGTCGTTGGTCCTGGCCTCGCCCGCGAAGGCCAGCGGGGGCGCGTTCAGCTTGGGCACGTCCAGGACGGCGATGTCGCGCTGCCAGTCGTAGCGGACCACCGTCGCGTCGTACAGCTGGCCGACGCCGCCGATCTGCACGGTCGGCTCGTTGACCCCGCCGACCACGTGGGCGTTGGTCATCACCCGGTGCGGGGCGAAGACGAAGCCGCTGCCCTCCAGGGTCTTGCCGCAGGAGGTCGCCGTGCCGACCACCTTGACCAGGCTCTGCCGGGCCCGCGCCACCGCCGGGCTGCCGGCCAGCGCGGGGTCGGGGCTGTCGACCTGGGTGATCGGCTCGTGCTCGAAGGGGTTGAAGACCTGCGGGAAGCCGTTGCGGGCGAGCACCTTGGAGAAGTCCGAGAACCAGTTCGGCGCGTCGTCGGGCAGCGCGTTCTGCACCCCGCCGAGGACCGCCGAGGACCGGACCTGCTTGGAGACCGTCGGGAGCGACGCCCCGGCCAGCGCCGAACCGATCAGCCAGGCCACCAGCAGCATCGAGACGACGTTCACCACCGCGCCGCCGCTCGCGTCCAGCACCCGGGCCGGGCGGCGCCCGATGTGCCCGCGCAGCTTCCAGCCGAAGTGCGCGGTGACCGCCTGGCCGATCGCGGCGAGGACGATCACCACCACCACGGCCACCACCGAGGCCGTCGTGCCGGGGCCGATGTGGTCGAGCAGCAGCAGCGGCAGCAGCTCGACGGCGAGCAGGCCGCCGCCGAGGAAGCCGACCAGTGAGAGCACGCCGACCACGAAGCCCTGCCGGTAGCCCGACACGGCGAATGCCACGGCCGCGGCGATCAGCAGCACATCCAGGACGTTCACTCGGACACCCTCCCACGGCCCGCGCGCCGGACGCGCCGGCGGCCCGTCACGAAGCGTCGGCGTCGCCGCCCGGCAGCACCCGGGAGTGTTCGAGGTCGCCCTGGACCAGGGCCAGCGCCTCGTCCGACAGGTCGACGACCTTGGACGGGTCCCAGGGCAGCTCCAGGCCGCTGTGGTGCAGCACCCGGTCGATCACCCCGGCGGTGAAGCCCCAGACCAGCCGCCCGGCGACCGCGAAGGCGGGCCCGACATGCCCGGACGGATGGCGCAGCCGCACCCGGTTCTCCGGGTCCGCCAGCTCCGCGACGGTGACCCGGAACACCGCGCCGGTCTCCGCCGCGTCCACCGGGCGCACCGGCGACTCCTCGCGCCACCAGCCGAGCACCGGGGTCACCACGAAGCTGCTCACCGGGATGTACAGCCGGGGCAGCTCCGCGAACACCTGCACCCCGGCCGGGTCCAGGCCGGTCTCCTCCCAGGCCTCGCGCAGCGCCGCCGCGATCGGGCCCGGGCCATTCGGGTCGCCGTCCTCCGGGTCCAGCGCGCCGCCCGGGAAGGACGGCTGCCCGGCGTGCGAGCGCAGCGAGCGGGCCCGCTCGATCAGCAGCAGGTCCGGGCCCTGCGGCCCCTCGCCGAACAGCATCAGCACGGCCGCCGGACGGCCGCCCTCGGCCGGCGGCAGGAACCGGCTCAGCTGCTCCGGCATCACCCGCTCGGCCGCCTCCCGGACCGGCTCCAGCCAGGCCGGCAGCCCGTCCAGCTCGATGCCCCGCGCGACTCCCCCGGCCTCCGGCCCGGGGTGCCCGCACCGCCCGCTCACGCGTCCACCGCCAGGTCCGCGACCTGTCCGTGGTGGACGGCGGCGTCCGCACGGGCGGCCGCCTCCCCGGGGAAGTCGGCCGGCGGCCGCAGCCGCTGCCCGGGCTGGCCGCCCATCTCGTACTTCAACAGCTTGCGTGCCTTCTCCGGGTCGGTCTCCCCCTCGCCGTACGAGGGGCAGAGCGGCGCGATCGGGCAGGCGCCGCAGGCGGGCTTCTGGGAGTGGCAGATCCGGCGGCCGTGGAAGACCACCCGGTGCGAGAGCATCGTCCACTCCGACTTCGGGAAGATCTCGGCGACGGCCGCCTCGACCTTCACCGGGTCGTCCTCGGTGGTCCAGGCGAACCGGCGGGCCAGCCGCCCGAAGTGGGTGTCCACGGTGATGCCGGGGACCCCGAAGGCGTTGCCGAGGACGACGTTGGCGGTCTTGCGGCCGACTCCGGGCAGGGTCACCAGGTCGGCCAGCCGACCGGGGACCTCGCCGCCGAACTCGTCGCGCAGCGCTATCGACAGGCCGATGAGCGACTTCGCCTTGTTCCGGAAGAATCCGGTCGGGCGGATGACCTCCTCCAGCTCCTCCGGGTTCGCCGCCGCCATGTCCTCCGGCGTCGGGTACTTCGCGAACAGCGCCGGGGTGGTCTGGTTCACCCGGAGGTCGGTGGTCTGCGCCGACAGCACGGTGGCCACCAGCAGTTGGAAGGGGTTCTCGAAGTCCAGCTCCGGGTGCGCGTACGGGTACAACTCCGCCAGCTCGCGGTTGATCCGCCGGGCCCGCCGCACCATCGCCAGGTGCGATTCCGGCTTCCTCGGCTTCACCGCCGCCGTCTTCACCGCCGCCGTCCCCGCCACCGGCTTCTTCGCCACGGCCTTCCGGACCTTGCTCTCTGCCATGCACGAAGGCTACGCCGACCGGAGGACCGCTCGGGGCCGATCAAGCACGGAAACCCGCCCTGGCAAGGCCTGTTGTCTAATGAACTCCGCCCGTGGCCGTCACCTGACAGGGGGAGTGTGCGGATGATCAGGGTCCTGCTGGCAGAGGACATGAGCATGGTGCGCGGCGCGCTGATGGCCCTCCTCGCGTACGAGGAGGACCTGGAGGTCGTCGCCGACGTGGAGCGCGGGGACCAGGTGGTGCCGACCGCCCTGGAGGTGCGCCCGGACGTCGCGGTGCTCGACATCGACCTGCCCGGACTGGACGGGCTGCGGGCGGCCGCCGAACTGTACGAGAAGCTCCCCGGCTGCCGGACGCTGGTCCTCACCGGACTGGTGCGACCCGCCCACCTGCGCGCCGCGCTCTCCGCCCGTGCGCTCGGGTTCCTCGGGAAGGACGCCCCGGCCCGGGAGCTGGCCGCGGCGATCCGCAAGGTGGCCGCCGGTGAGCGCGTCGTCGACCCGGAGCTGGCGCTGGCCGCCCTGGACACCCGGGAGAACCCGCTGACGCCCCGGGAGTCGGAGGTCCTGCGGCTCGCGGCGCGGGGGGACTGCGTCAGCGAGATCGCCGCCCGGCTGTTCGTCTCGACGGGCACCGCGCGCAACCACCTGGCCGCCGCGGTGGCCAAGACCGGGGGCCGCGGCCGGGTCGACGCGATCCGGATCGCCGAGGAGATGGGCTGGCTGCCGACGGTGGGTCCGGATCGTTCCCGGTGATCCGCCGACCCGGAGGCGTCGGGTCACCGGATCACCGGGTCCACGGGGCGACGGGTCGACGGGTCGACGGACCGTGCGTTTCCCATGGATCCGGCCGTGGACGGCCCACGGCGCGGCTCACCGAGGCCTTCCTTCGTCGACGAAGGGAATTCCGTCCGAAGCGCCCGGAGCTAGGCTCGCGATGTCATCGAGGGCGTACCGGCGGGGGGCTGAGCCACGTGTTGAAGCTGGCCTGGCGGACGGTACGGGCCCGGAAGGCGGGCTTCGCCGGAGCCTTCACCGCGCTCCTCTGCGCCCTGGTCCTGACCACCGCCTGCGGGGTCCTGCTGGAGTCCGGCCTGCGCGCGGGCACGCCGACCGAACGGTACGCCGCGGCCCCGCTCGTGATCGGCCACGGCCATCGCCTCCCGGACGCCGGACCGCTGACCGGCGCACTCGCCGAACTGCCCGGCGTCTCGGCCGCCCTCCCCGAGCTCTCCTTCCCGGCGGCCGTGGCCACCGCCGACGGGCGGGTCCTGTCCGGACCGCAGGGCGGCCCCTCGCTCGGGCACTCCTGGACGAGCGCCGCCCTCGCCCCGTTCCGGCTGGCCTCCGGCCGCGCCCCGGCCGGACCGGACGAGGTGGTCCTCGACACCGCGACGGCCGCCCGCGCCGGGATCGCGCCCGGCGGCACCGTACGGCTGGCCACCACCGGGGCGCCGCGCGACTACACCGTGTCCGGACTGGCCGCGCCGCCACGGGAGTTGTCCCGCCAGAGCGCGCTCTTCTTCAGCCCCGGGCAGGCCGCCCGGCTCGCCGGGACGACGACCGGCGCGGACGCGATCGGCATCACCGTCACGGAGGGGACCGACCTGCGGGCGCTGGCCGGGCAGGCCCGGCGGGCGCTCGCCGAGGCGCGGGCCCGCGACGGCGAGGCGGACTGGTCCGGGCCCCGGGTGCACACCGGCGACGAGCGCGGCGAGCTGGAGCTCACCGGCACGTCCGGGCCCGGGGACGCCCTCTCCTCGCTCGCCGGGACGATGGGCGTCCTGTCGCTGCTCGTCTCGACCTTCGTGGTGGCCGGGGCGCTCGCGCTCTCCGTCCAGCAGCGGCTGCGCGAGATGGCCCTGCTGCGGGCGGTCGGCGCCACCACCGGGCAGGTGCGGCGGATGATCGCGCTGGAGACGCTGCTGCTGACCCTCGCGGCCGCGGTCGGCGGCCTCCCGGCCGGGACCGGCCTCGCCGCACTGCTGCGGGGCGTACTGGTCGACCGCGGGGTGGTCGGCCCGGACGTGCCGCTGCACATCGGGCCGACCGCCCCACTGGTCGTCCTCGGCGGCACCGTCGTCACCGCCCAGCTGGCCGTCCGGGCCGCCGCGCGCCGGGCCTCCCGGGTCGAACCCACCCGGGCGCTGCGCGACGCCTCGGCGCCGCCGCCGCGGATCGGCCGGCTCCGTGCCGGCCTCGGGCTGGCGACGCTCGCCGTCTGCGGCGTGGTGCTGGCCCACTCGACGGGCGGCCGCGACGGGGCCGGTACGGCCGAGGGCATGGTGGTGCCGCTGCTGCTCGGGGTGGCCCTGCTCGGGCCGCTGATCGGCCGGGTCGCCGGTGTGGTGATCGGCGGGCCGGTGGGCCTGCTCTTCCCGGTCGCCGGGTTCCTCGCCTCCGCCTCCCTGCGGGCCCAGCCCCGCCGCTTCGCGGCCGCCGTCACCCCGCTGGTACTGGCGGTGGCCTTCAACGGCAGCATGCTGCTCGTCCCGGTCGTCAAGGCGCAGGCCGGCGCCGCCGAGGAGGGCCGGCGGCTGCGGGCCGACCACGTGGCCCAGGCGAGGGGCATCGGACTGCCGACGGAATTCACGGAAGCCGTCCGCGGGTTGCCCGGCGTCGCGGCGGCCGGCGGCCTGGTCCCCGGCTTCGTCATGGTGTCCTCGGGCTCCGCGGCGGACGGCGGCGGCGTCGCCGGGGCGGACGCCCGGATCGTGGACCCACAGGGGCTGGAACAGCTGCTCGACCCCGGGGTGACAGCCGGCTCGCTGGACCGGCTGCGCGGCGAGAGCATCGCCCTGGGGCAGCGGACGGCCTCCCGCCTCAAGGTCGGCGTCGGCGCCCCGGTCCGGATCCGCTGGGATGACGGCAGCGACAGCACCGCCACGGTGGCGGCCGTCTACGAGCGCGAGGACCGCTTCGCCGACGCGTTGCTGCCCACCGGATTCGCCGCCGCCCACCTGCCGGACCTGCTCGCGGCGACCGTACTGGTCCGCACCGCCCCCGGCGCCGACCCCGGGCAGGTGACCCGGGAACTCCAGGGACTCACCCCGGCCTACCCGATGGCCCGGATCAGCGACCGGGCCGACTACGACGCGGCACGCCGGCACCAGCAGGAGGCGGCCACCGCGGTGGCCCGGCTGCTGCTCGGCGTCATCAGCCTGTTCACCGCCGTCTCCGTCGTCAACACCATGGTGATGGCCACGTCCGAACGGCTGCGCGAGTTCGCGCTGCTGCGAATGGTGGGGACCACGCGCCGCCAGGTGCTGCGGATGATGGCCTGGGAGGGCGGGATCACGGTCGCCGTGGCGCTCCTCCTCGGCGCGGCGGTCACCGCCGCCGTCCTGGTCCCGGTCGGCCTGGCGCTCGGCGGCCCGGCCTGGCCCGCGCCGCCCGGGAGTTGGGTGGCCGCGGTGCTGGGCGGGGCGGCGCTGCTGGGGGCGGGCACCGTCCTGCTGACCACCTGGCTGGCGCTGCGGCGGGAGCCGACCGAGGCGATGGGGATGCGCGAATAACCGGGCCGCGTGGACCTGTCGGCCGTACCGGGCAGGCGGACCGCTCAGGCGGCGCGGGCGGCCGACCGGGCGGGCGCGGCCTCGACGACGGCCGCGAGGCGGAACCAGCCCGCTCCGTCCCGCTCGGCGGTCAGCCGGCCGCCGACCGACCGCAGCCGCTCGGTGAGGTTCCCGATGCCGCGCCCGCCGCCCGGTTCGCGCGCTACGCCGCCGGGTTCGTCCGGACCTTCGCCCAACTCGCTTGGCACGTCGCCGGTTTCGTCCGGAACGCCGTCGTTGGAGACCACCAGGCGCACCGTGCCGAGGTCGTCCCGGCCCGCCCGGATCCCGCAGCGCCGGGCCGTGCTGTGCCGGAGCAGGTTGGTGACCGCCTCGCGCAGCACGGTGGCCAGCACCGCGTCGAGTTCGGGCCGCAGCCCCTCGCAGTCCAGGTCGGCCTCGACCTCGATCCCGGCCGCCCGCAGCGCCGCGACCGCCGAACGCGCCTCCCGCGCCAGGGACATCCGGACGTCGCCGCTGGAGAGCCGGCGGGTGTCCGCCATCGCCTGCCGCACCAGCGCCAGCACCTCGGCGAGCTCCGCGCGGGCCCGCTCCGGGTGCTCCACGGCCAGCCGCTCGACGAGCTGGCACTTCAGCGCCGCCACCGAGAGGCTGGAGCCGAGCAGGTCGTGCAGGTCGCGCGCGAAGCGCAGCCGCTCCCGGTCCACCGCGAGCTCGGCCAGCTCGGTCCGGGCCGCCCGCAACTCGGCGATCAGGTCGGCGAGTCGGGCCATCCCGTACACCACGATGCCACCCACGACGATGGACACCGACGCGTTGACGCACTGGCCGGTGTTCCCGCCCAGCGCCGCGCAGAGCGGGTACTGGGCGACCACCAGCGCGGCGGCCAGCGCCCAGGAGCGCGGCGCCGCGACGGTCAGCAGCACCGATCCGGCGAACGAACCCGGGATGCCGACCCACGTCCCGTCGAGGAGCAGGAAGGGCAGGTAGGTGAGCACCCCGTGGGCGACCAGGCTCCACGGCCACCAGCGCCGCGCCAGGCGCCACGGGCCGGCGTGCCCGATCTGGAAGCCGAGCAGGACCAACAGGAGGGCGACGGCGGGCAGTTGGTAGGCCAGACCGTCGTGGTTGCGGACCGTGGCCACCGCCGAGGCGGCACAGAAGCCGACGGCGGTCATGACCACGATGCCCCGGGTGAGCCGCGTGAGGGGGTCGGCCGAGCCGCCCGGGCGCTTCGGCCGGAGACGATCGCCGCCGGTTCGGTCCGCGCTGTGGCCCAAGGGGAGCTCCCGGTAGACGACTCGACACGCCGCACGCGACGTACGGAGCCCGCTTCGTACCCGACGCGCCCCCGTACACCGCACCGCGAGCATACGGTCCCACCGGAGCAGCGCCGTTGACGCTTCGTCGGAGTCCGTCGAGCCGGCAGCCGGGGCCCGTCGGCTCAGCCCGGGGTGCGGCCGATCGTCCCCTCCAGGCTGTTCAGCAGGCCGCTGAGGGCCTCGGCGAGCCGGTCCTGCTCGGCGGGGGTGAGGCCGGCCAGCAGGGCGCGGTCGTGGGCGACCAGCTCCTGGATCAGCCCGTCCACCAGGGTGCGGCCCTGCTCGGTGAGCGCGAGGTGGGCGACCCGGCGGTCCCGGTCGTCGGTGCGGCGGCTGACCAGGCCGCGCTCCTCCAGCAGCCGCAGCCGCTTGGTGACGGCCGCGCCGGAGGCGAAGCTCTCCCGGGCGAGCTGGGTGGGGGTCAGCTCGCGGTCGAGGCGGAGCAGGGCACCGAGGATGTCGAACTCGGCGCGGGTGAGGCCGGCCCGGGTGAGCGGGTCGGGGGTCTGCTGGAGCAGGGCGGCGCAGCGGTTGATCCGGCCGAGGACGGCGATCGGACCGGTGTCCAGCCCCGGGTAGGCCCGCTCCCACTGGCGCAGCACACCTGCGACGACGTCCTCCACGCGTGCTGCTCCCGTTCTGCGGCCTGCCGGTCGGCTTCGACCCTGTCGATCCTAGGCCGTGTCCGGTTGGTCCCCTCGGCCCCGGCGTTCCAGCAGGGCGGCCAGCAGGTGGTGGGCCCGCTGCTCGGTGGCGGCGGCGCGCTGGTGCGGGAGGGCGGGGCGGCGCCACTCGCCGGCGGCGGTGTCGGTGGCCTCGCGCAGTTCCAGCAGGGCGGCGGCGAGGCCGGTGCGGGCGGCGCGCGCTTCCGGGGCGCTCGCGGCGGAGACGGTGGAGACGGCGGCCAGGGCCCGGTGGCCGGCGGCCTCGGCTCCGGCCAGGGCGTGGGTCAGCCGGGTGGCGGTGCGGCGGTTGGTGACCAGCAGGCAGGCCGCGAGACCGGTGAGCGCGCCGACGCAGGTGTCCAGCCAGCGGTCGGCGACCAGCGTCCCGGCCGGCTGCGGGCCCGCGAACTCCGTCATCAGCAGCGCCATCGGGGTCACGAAGACCGTCGCCAGCCAGTAGCTGCGGGCGATCGTCGCCTCGGCCCCGAACTGGCAGAGCAGCCCGAGCCCGATCAGCGCCACCGGGCCCGAGTGGGCGACGGGCAGCGCGGCGGTGAAGAGCAGCAGGCCGAGCAGGTTGCCCAGCACCCGCTGCAGCGCGCGCTGCCAGGACAGTGTGCTGTTGGCCTGGAACACCGAGGCGGCGGTGACCACCGCCCAGTACGGTCGGCCGACGCCGAGCGCCAGCGAGAGCCACCCGGCGGCGGCGCAGCCGACCGCGACGCGCAGCGCGATCGGCAGCAGCGCCGAGCCGGGTCGCAGCGCATGCCGCAGCGGCGGCCGGGGGCCGGGCCGGCGGGCGGCCGCGGCCTCCGTTTCCGCCGCCTCCGCCTCGGTGAGGTCGGGCGACGGCAGCGGGCGGCCGCGTCGGAGCTCGCGGGCCCGGTCGAGGTACCACCCGGCGTCCTCGGGCCGGGCCGGTCCGGCGAGCGCGGCCTCCGCGCGGACCAGCAGCCGCTCGGGCGCATCGCCGAGGGCGCGCCGCCGGGCCGGGGCGGAGAGCGCGAGGCTCTGCCGGGCCGCCTCGACCGCGCCGACCAGGGCGGTACGGGCGGCGGCGTCCGGCCGGCCGGGATCGCTCCGCAGCAGCCGGGCCGCGGCCTCCAGGGCACGGGCGGTGGCGATCCGCTCGGGCCCGTACGGGCGCACCAGGGCCGGGGCCATGCAGACCAGCCAGGCCAGTGCGGCGCCGAGCGCGGTGAGCGCCAGGTGCGGCGGGACCTCGCCGAGCCGCTGCGGGACGAAGGCGCAGCTGGAGGAGGTGAAGGTGATGATCAGACTGCCGGGCGGGCCGACCCGGGCGGCGTCGCAGAGCAGCTTGTGCAGGGCGGCGAGCACCGCCGCGACCGCGACCAGGACGGCGGCGTCGCGGGTCAGCGCGGCGGCGGTGAGGGCGGCACCGGTGCTGAGCACGGTCCCGAGCAACACGCCGACCAGCATCCGGGCCCGGGCCCGGTACGGCAGGCCGTGCCCGTACAGCGCGCCCAGGCCGCCGGCCGAGGTGTAGAGGGCGAGGTCGAGCCGGCCGAGGCCGAGCAGGGTGAGGTTGAGCGCGCCGAGGGTGACCACGGCGCTGAGGGCGGGCTTGTGCCAGCCGTCCCCGGCCGGACCGACCCGAAGTGCCTGGCGGAACTGGGCGGTGGTGACCATGCAAAAAGATTAACAGGTAATTTATCCGTGAAACATATGCCCGCGGTGCCGCACGCCGGACACCCGCACGGTGAGGGCGATTCCCTGTTCGAGTCGGACGGACAAGAGTTCGACCGACAGCCGCCGGAGGCCTCCCGTTCCCGGGCCCGACCCGTGGTCCGCCGGTACGAATGGCCCCGCACGGCACACCCCGACACACCCCCTCCTCATATGATCGGAGCGACATGCGCCATGCTTGGTGATGCAGAACACTGAACGGAACTTGCGCCGGACGGCCCACCCGCCGTACGGCCGAGAAGGAGGAAGCACGTGGACGACGTTCTGCGGCGCGCCGCACTCTTCGCGGCACTCGACGACGAACAGGCCGGCGAGCTGCGCGCTTCCATGACCGAGGTCACCCTCGCCCGTGGGGAGTCGCTGTTCCACGAGGGCGACCCGGGCGACCGGCTGTACGTCGTGGCGGAGGGCAAGGTCAAGCTGCACCGCGCCTCCCCGGACGGCCGCGAGAACATGCTCGCCGTGCTCGGCCCCAGCGAGATGATCGGCGAGCTGTCGCTGTTCGACCCGGGCCCGCGCACCGCGACCGCCAGCGCGCTGACCGAGGTCAAGCTGCTGGGCCTCGGCCACGGCGACCTCCAGCCCTGGCTGCACGCCCGCCCCGAGGTCTCCATCGCACTGCTGCGGGCCATCGCCCGCCGCCTGCGCCGCACCAACGACGTGATGTCCGACCTGGTCTTCTCCGACGTGCCCGGCCGCGTCGCCAAGGCCCTGCTGGACCTCTCCCGCCGGTTCGGCGTGCAGTCCGAGGAGGGCATCCACGTCGCCCACGACCTCACCCAGGAGGAGCTGGCCCAGCTGGTCGGCGCCTCCCGAGAGACGGTCAACAAGGCGCTCGCCGACTTCGCCGGCCGCGGCTGGCTGAAGCTGGAGGCCCGCGCGGTGGTCCTGCTGGACGTCGAGCGGCTGTCGCGCCGCTCGCGCTGACACCAGCGAACCCGCGAACGCGGAAGGGCCCGTCCGATCCGGACGGGCCCTACGCGTTCACCGGGCCCTACGCGTCCACCGGGTCAGTCGGCGCCCTGGATCAGCCCGTGCTCCTCCAGGTAGTCCAGCTGGGCCCGCACCGACAGCTCGGCGGCCGGCCAGAGCGCCCGGTCCACGTCGGCGTAGACCCGGGCCACCACCTCGGAGGCGCTCCGACAGCCCGCCTCGACCGCGGTCTCCACCTGGGCGAGCCGCGACGCCCGGTGGGCCAGGTAGTAGTCGACGGCGCCGAGCGCGTCCGCGAGCACCGGGCCGTGGCCCGGCAGCACGGTCCGCACGCCGTGCTGGGAGGCCATGGTGTGCAGGTGGCGCAGCGAGTCCAGGTAGTCGCCGAGCCGGCCGTCGGGGTGCGCGACCATCGTGGTGCCGCGGCCGAGCACGGTGTCGCCGGTGAGCACCGCGCCGTCGTCCGGCAGGTGGAAGGTCAGCGAGTCCGAGGTGTGCCCGGGGGTGGCCACCACCCGCAGGTCCAGGCCGCCGACGTCCAGGCGCTGGCCGCCGACCAGGCCCTCCGAGCCCAGCCGGTGCGCCGGGTCCAGGGCCCGTACCTCGCTCCCGGTCAGCTCGGCGAAGCGGGCCGCGCCCTCGGAATGGTCGGCGTGGCCGTGGGTGAGCAGGGTCAGCGCGATCCGCTTGCCCCGTTCCTCCGCGAGGTCGACCACCCGGCGCAGGTGCCCCTCGTGCAGCGGGCCCGGGTCGATCACCACCGCGAGGTCCGAGCCCGGCTCGGAGAGCAGCCAGGTGTTGGTGCCGTCCAGCGTCATCGGCGACGGGTTCGGTGCCAGCACGCACAGCGCCCGAGGGGTGGCCTCGCCGCCGACGGCGGCGGCGGGGTCGCCCGGCAGGAGTCCGCTCACCGACCGCCTCCGACGTGCCGGTGCAGGGCCCGCAACGGCAGCGCCCGGACGAGGGCGCGCTGCGCCACCTCGACGAACGGGACCTGGCTGTCGCAGGCGAGGTCACGGGGGTTCAGGCGGCGGGCGGGCAGCTCGGGTGCCGTCCGGCGAGCCACGTCGTCGTGGGTCATCGGGCGTCGGTCCTTTCTCTGCGTCGGTACGGCAAGGTCGGGTCGTGCGGGTCGTGCGGGTCGTGCAGGTCGTGCAGGTCGTGCAGGTCGTGCGGGTCGCGCCGGCCGTACGGCTCGTACGACCGGTCCCCGTCGGTGGAACGCTCAGGACCCCTCGGGGAACTCCCCGTCGATGGTCAGTTCCTCGTAGCCGGGCCAGCGGACCGTCAGCCGGTCGCCGCGGACCTCGGCCCGGCCCAGGACCGGCGCCAGCGGGCGGTCGGCGGCCGCGGCCAGGGCCTCGGCGGCGGTCCGTACCGACGACAGCTCGCGCAGCACCGTCACGGTCGGCGGCAGCATGCCGAAGCGGCCCTCCCGGTGGCCCCGCACCGCCTCGGCCGGGGTCAGCCAGGCGACCCGGTCGGCCTCGCCGACCTCCAGGGCCGCGCGCTGGCCGGCCGGCAGCGCGGCGACGAAGAACCAGGTGTCGTAGCGCCGTTCCTCGAACTCCGGCGTGATCCAGCGGGCCCAGCCGCCCAGCAGGTCGCTGCGCAGCACCAGCCCGTGGTCGCGGAGGAACTCGGCGAAGGACAGCTCGTGGGCCTCCAGCGCGGCCCGCTCGGCGGACCAGTCGCGCGGCGCGGCGACGCTGTCGGCGTCCGGGCCGGCCAGCAGCACGCCGGCCTCCTCGAAGGTCTCGCGGACGGCCGCGCAGACCACCGCCCGCGCCGTCCGGGCGTCCACCCCGAGCCGCCGGGCCCACTCCTCGGGCGACGGACCGGCCCAGCCCGGCTCGACCTCGGCGTCCCGCGGGTCCACCCCGCCGCCCGGGTAGGCGTACATCCCGGCCGCGAAGGCCATCGAGGTGCGCCTGCGCAGCAGGTAGGCCTCCGGCCCCTCGGCGGCGTCGCGCAGCAGCACGACGGTCGCGGCGGCCCTGGGCACCGGCGGGGTCACCGCGCCGGATTCGACCGCCCGGATCCGGGCGGGCCAGCCGGGCGGCATCGGCAGCGTCGTCGCTCGATGGTCCATGCCCGGATGCTAGGGCGTGCCCGACGATTCCCGCCAGGCTCACGAGTGGATCGGGCCCACCCGGACACCGCGGAGGCGGGGCCGGACGAGCCCGGCCCCGCCTCCGTGATCACGCTCAGGCGCTCTTGACCCGCACCAGGATCTCGACCTCGACCGGGGAGTCCAGCGGCAGCACCGCGACGCCGACGGCGCTGCGGGCGTGCACGCCCGCCTCGCCGAGCACCGCGCCGAGCAGCTCGCTGGCGCCGTTGACGACGGCCGGGACGCCGATGAAGTCGGGGGCGGCGGCGACGAAGCCGACGACCTTGACGACCTGCTCGACCTGGTCGAGGTCGCCGATCACCGACTTCACGGCGGCCAGGGCGTTCAGCGCGCAGATCCGCGCGAGGTCCTTGGCCTCCTCCGGGGACACCTCGGCACCGACCTTGCCGGTGCTCGGCAGCTTGCCGCCGACGACCGGGAGCTGGCCGGAGGTGAACACGAGGTCGCCGGTCCGCAGGGCCGGGACGTAGGCGGCGACCGGGGCGGCCACCTCCGGCAGGGTCAGGCCCAGCTCGGCGAGCTTCGACTCGACCTTGCTCATGCGTTCTTCTCCCGCTTGAAGTAGGCCACCAGCTGCTCCGGGTTCGGGCCGGGCACGACCTGGACGAGCTCCCAGCCGTCCTCGCCGAAGTTGTCCAGGATCTGCTTGGTCGCGTGCACCAGCAGGGGCGCCGTCATGTATTCCCACTTGGTCATGGCCAGACTCTAGACGAGCCGTCGCGGCGATCCGCGCCGCCCGCCGCGAGGCGTGTGAGGTGGGGCACAAACAGGGCATGATCCGGCCTGACGGCCCAGGTGCTCCGGGCATCCGGTGCGCTCCCTGGTTACCCTCGCGGGAGGGCACCCTGGCGAGGGGCACCCTCGTCAGGAGGGGACGCCCGTAGGACGGAGACGGACGGAGACGGAGCGTGGCACGCACCCCCGGCCAGGCGGCCCGGCGCGACCCCGACTGGGAGGGCGTCCGGCTGCACGTGGTCAGCGGCAAGGGCGGCACCGGGAAGACCACGCTGGCCGCGGCACTGGCCCTGGCCCTCGCCGCCGACGGCGGACGGGTGCTGCTGATCGAGGTCGAGGGCCGGCAGGGCGTCGCCGAGCTCTTCGGGATCGCCGCGCTCCCGTACGAGGAGCGCCGGATCGCCTCGGTCTCCCGCGCCCAGCTCGGGCTGCCGGCCGCGGAGGGCGGGCCCGGCGAGGTCTTCGCGCTGGCGATCGACACCGAGCTGGCGCTGCTGGAGTACCTGGAGATGTTCTACAAGCTCGGCCGGGCCGGGAAGGCGCTCCAGAAGGTCGGCTTCGTCGACTTCGCCACCACCATCGCGCCCGGCGTACGGGACGTCCTGCTCACCGGCAAGGCCTGCGAGGCGACCAGGCGCAAGGACCCGGACGGCCGGCGGCGCTACGACGCGGTGGTGATGGACGCCCCGCCGACCGGGCGGCTGACCCGGTTCCTGAACGTCAACGCCGAGGTCGCCGGGCTGGCCCGGATCGGCCCGATACACACCCAGGCGCAGGCCGTGATGCGGGTGCTGAAGTCGCCGGAGACCGCGGTGCACCTGGTCACCCTGCTGGAGGAGATGCCGGTGCAGGAGACGGTCGACGGCATCGAGGAGCTGCGCGAGGCGCGGCTCCCGGTGGGCGGGGTGATGGTCAACATGGTCCGGCCGCCGGTGCTGGACGCGGCGGCGGTGGCCGCGGTGGACGGGGACCACCGCGAGGAGGTCGCCCTGGCGCTCGGCGAGGCCGGACTCGGCGGCCGCACCCGCACCGGGGAGAAGGTCCGGGCGGCGGTGGAGCCGCTGCTCGACCCGCTGCTGGAGCAGGCCAGGGAGCACGCCGAGCGGGTCGAGCTGGAGCGCGCGCAGCGCGCCGACATCCAGCAGCTGCGGCTCCCGACGTACGAACTGCCGCTGCTGGGCGAGGGCGTGGACCTCGGCGGGCTGTACCGGCTGGCGGGCGAACTGAAGCGGCAGGGGGCGGCATGACCTCGAACGGGGTGCGGAGCACCGGACGGCGGCTCGCGGTGGACGAGCTGATCGACGACCCGAAGACCAGGATCATCGTCTGCTGCGGCTCCGGCGGCGTCGGCAAGACCACCACCGCCGCGGCCCTCGGCCTGCGGGCGGCCGAGCGCGGCCGCAAGGTCGTGGTGCTGACCATCGACCCGGCCCGCCGGCTCGCCCAGTCGATGGGCCTGACCGAGCTCGACAACACCCCCCGGGTGGTCAAGGGGGTGAACGGCACCGGCGAGCTCCAGGCCATGATGCTGGACATGAAGCGGACCTTCGACGAGGTCGTGCTGGCCCACGCCGAGCCCGAACGGGCCCGGGCGATCATGGAGAACCCCTTCTACCAGTCCCTGTCGGCCGGCTTCGCCGGCACCCAGGAGTACATGGCGATGGAGAAGCTCGGGCAGCTGCGCGGCGCCGAGGAGTGGGACCTGATCGTCGTGGACACCCCGCCGTCCCGCTCGGCGCTGGACTTCCTGGACGCGCCCAACCGGCTCGGGTCCTTCCTGGACGGCCGGGTGATCCGGATCCTCACCGCCCCGGCCAAGGTCGGCGGCCGCAGCGCGATGCGCTTCCTGAACGCCGGGATGGGCCTGCTCACCGGCACCCTGGGCAAGATCTTCGGTGCCCAGCTGCTCACCGACGTGCAGACCTTCGTCAGCGCGATGGACTCGATGTTCGGCGGCTTCCGGGAGCGCGCGGACCGCACGTACCAGCTGCTCAAGGCGCCGGGCACGGCGTTCCTGGTGGTGGCGGCGCCGGAGCGGGACGCGCTGCGCGAGGCGGCGTACTTCGTGGACCGGCTGGCCGCGGACCGGATGCCGCTGGCCGGGCTGGTGCTCAACCGGGTGCACGGCACGGGCGCACCGCAGCTCACCGCGGAACGGGCGCTGGCGGCCGCCGAGGCCCTGGAGGAGAACGGCTCGGAGCACGCCTCGCCCGAGGCCGAGCTGCTCGCGGCCGGGCTGCTGCGGCTGCACGCCGAGCGGATGCAGATCATGGGGCGCGAACGCCGTACCCGCGACCGCTTCGTCTCGGTGTACCCGGACGTGCCGATCGTGGAGGTGCCGGCGCTGCCGGGCGACGTGCACGACCTGGACGGGCTGCGGGCCATCGGGGACCGGCTCAACGGCGCGGTCTAGCCCGCGCGGTACCACCCGGTGCGGTCACCGACCCCGCGCGGTACAACCCGGCGCGGTCACCGGCCCTGCGCGGCACGGCCCCCCGTCCGCGGGGCCGACCGGCCCGGGCCGCGTGGTGCGGCCGGGCTCAGCCCGCCTGGGCGTAGTCCGTCAGTATCACCCCGGTCGCGAGGGACTCCTCGTACTCGGTGCGCGCCGTCTCCAGCAGCCTCCGCCACGAGATGACGGTCGGGCGGCGGCGCAGCAGCGCCCGGCGCTCGCGCTCCGTCATCCCGCCCCACACCCCGAACTCCACCCGGTTGTCCAGGGCGTCCGCGAGGCACTCGGTCCGGACGGGGCAGCCGCTGCACACCGCCTTCGCGCGGTTCTGTGCCGCCCCCTGGACGAACAGTTCGTCCGGATCACTCGTGCGGCAGGCGGCCTGCGCACTCCAGTCGTCAACCCAGCCCATGCCGGCGCCGTCCTCTCCCGTATCGAGGCTCCCCCACGGCGGCAACGGCATATTCACCGTTGCCAGTTGAGGACGTTACGGAAGAACGACAGCTTGCAACAGCCCCTTCGGGCTCAATCTCGAATGACCCAATTGGACTATGGGTGGCGATCAGCTCACTCGTTGGAGTGATCGCAGGTCGCACACCTTGCCAAGAGCGGAACCCCCACTCTCGCCACAGGAGTCGTCACTGAGTGCGACCGACCACACCGGCACAGCAGGCCACAGCTGCCTCAAAACCCGGACATCGGCGGGTAATTCGGGCAAGTCTTCTCGCCCACAAGAGTGAACGATGTTGACACACCGAAGCTGTCGCAAGCTTGTGACAAGCCTAGGCGAACACCTGCCCCGGTGTGCGGGAATCCGCGACGTAGGGTTCTCCCCATGGCACCGAAGCGCCCCCAGGCATCCCAGCCCCCAGGCAACACCGGAGCTCCGCGCGGCCGGACCGGCGGATCCCCGATGGAGCACGCCGGCAACGGCGTGAAGTTCCTGGGCGTCAGCGTGCTCTCCGGAGTCCTGCTGGCAGGCCTCGCCCTGCCCGCCGTCGGCGCCATCGGGCTGACCGCCAAGGACACGGCGGAGAGCTTCGCCAACATCCCCGACGACTTCAAGACCCCGCCGCTCACCCAGGCGACGCAGATCTTCGACGCCAAGGGCGGCCTGATCGCCAAGGTCTACGAGCGCGACCGCACCGTCATCACCGCGGACCAGATGTCGCCGTTCATGCGGCACGCCCAGGTCGACATCGAGGACGCCCGCTTCTACGAGCACGGCGCCGTCGACCTCAAGGGCGTCCTCCGGGCGATCAGCAAGAACGCGGAGAGCGGCACCGCCTCCCAGGGCGCCTCCACGCTGACCCAGCAGTACGTGAAGAACGTCAACGTGGAGAAGGCCGGCGACGACCAGGCGGCCGTCCTGGAGGCCCAGCGCAAGACCCTGGGCCGCAAGATCCAGGAGCTCAAGGTCGCCATCAAGCTGGAGGAGGACCTGAGCAAGGATCAGATCCTCACCAACTACCTCAACATCACCTTCTACGGCCACCAGGCCTACGGGGTCGAGGCCGCCTCCCAGCGCTACTTCAGCAAGAGCAACAAGGACCTCACCGTCGCCGAGGCCGCCACCCTGGCCGGCGTGGTCCAGAACCCGTCGCAGTACGACCCGGTGCGCTACCCCGAGAACACGCTCAAGCGCCGCAACGTCGTGATCGACAAGATGCTGGAGAACAAGCACATCACCGCCGACCAGGCGAAGGAGGCGAAGGCCGCCCCGCTGGGTCTGAAGTACAAGGACCCGCAGAACGGCTGCATCACCGCCCAGGCCGGCATGGGCTTCTTCTGCGACTACGTGCGCCACGTGGTCAAGCAGGACCCGGCCTTCGGCAAGAGCGCCGACGAGCGCAAGAAGCTGTGGAACACCGGCGGCCTGAACATCTACACCACGCTGGACCCGGACAAGCAGGCCGCCGCCCAGAACGCCGTCACCAAGAAGGTCAACGTGACCGACCCGGTGTCGGCCGCCGCGACCATGATGGAGCCGGGCAGCGGCAAGATCCTGGCGATGGCCCAGACCCGCCCGTACGGCCTGGACCCGAACAAGAACCAGACCGTCGTCAACCTCAACGTGGACGCGGCCATGGGCGGCGGCAACGGCTTCCAGACCGGCTCGACCTTCAAGCCGATCCTGGCCGCGGCGGCGCTGGAGTCGGGCATGTCGAACACCCAGGCGTTCCCGTCCGAGAACAAGATCGAGTACCCCCAGATGTCCACCTGCTCGGGCACCTGGAAGAACACCGTCAAGCCCAAGGAGACGGTGAAGAACGAGCAGGACAGCGAGGTCGGGCCGTACCAGCTGAAGGAGGCGATGGCCCGCTCGGTCAACACCTACTTCGTGCAGATGGAGCAGCAGGTCGGCCTCTGCGCGATGAAGCAGATGGCGAACAAGCTGGGCATCACCCAGTCCGCCAAGGGCGACGCCTTCCAGGAGGTGCCCTCGATGGTCCTCGGCACCCTGGAGCTCTCCCCGCTGACCATGGCGAACGTCTACGCGACCTTCGCCGCCCGCGGCAAGTACTGCACCCCGATCGCGATCAACAAGATCACCACGGTCGACGGCAAGGACGTCCCCGTCCCGCAGTCCCAGTGCAGCCAGGCCTTCTCCGAGCAGACCGCCGACTCGCTCAACGCCGTCCTGCTCAACGTCACCGAGAAGGGCACCGCGGCCTCCCTCGGCCTCGACGACGGCCGCAAGATCGCGGGCAAGACCGGTACCACCGACGAGAAGAAGGCCGCCTGGTTCAGCGGCTACACCCCGTCGCTGGCCACCTCGGTCTGGCTCGGCGGCCCGGCCGGCGGCGTCAAGATGAAGAACATCACCATCGGCGGCAAGTACTTCCCCGAGGTCTTCGGCGCCGACGGCCCCGGCCCGATCTGGCAGCTGGCGATGAACCAGGCGCTCAAGGGCACGCCCGTGGAGCCGATCCAGACCGCCAACATCCCGGACCCGCAGCCGGCCACTCCCCCGCCGGGCACCACCCCGCCGGCCACCGACCCGAACGCCCAGCAGCCGCCGGCCGGCAACCCCCCGCCGCCGCAGCAGGGCGGCAACCCGGGCCAGCCCGGCGGGCTGCCCGGCAACCAGGCCGGCGGTCTGCCCGGCGGGCTGCCCGGCGGCTTCCCCGGCGGCTTCACCTTCCCGCCCGGCCCCGGGAACGGGAACGGCGGCCGCCACGGCGGCGGCAACGGGAACGGCTGACCCGCCCTCCCGGCGGGGTGACCCGCGCCGCGGAACATGACGAAGGGGCGCCCTCCAGTGCGGAGGGCGCCCCTTCGGCGTGCTGCCGGGGCACCAGGGGGCGGGGCCGGGGCCGCCCGGGGTTCGACCCTGGACGGGCCCTGGGCGGGCCCTGGGCGGGCCCTGGTCTGAGCCGCGGCTCAGACCAGGGCGGCCTTCACGGCGGCGGCGACCCGGCTGCCCTCGGCCAGGCCGTCGACCTTGGGCTTCACCAGCTTCATGACGGCGCCCATCGCCTGGGGGCCGGTCGCGCCGCTCTCGGCCACGGCGGCCGCCACGATCGCGGCCAGCTCCTCGTCGGAGAGCTGCTTGGGCAGGTAGCCCGCCAGCACCTCGCCCTCGGCCAGCTCCCGGGCCGCCTGCTCCGTCCGGCCGGCGTTCCCGAAGGCCTCGGCCGCCTCCCGGCGCTTCTTCGCCTCGCGGCCGATCACCTTCAGCACGTCGGCGTCGGACAGCTCGCGCTTCTGCTTGCCCGCCACCTCCTCGCTGGTGACGGCGGACAGCGTGAGCCGGATGGTGGACGAGCGCAGTTCGTCCCGTTCCCTGATGGCAGCCGTGAGGTCCTCGTGCAGCTGCTCCTTGAGCGTTGTCATTTCCTCTTCTTATCCTTCGGCTGTGGGTGGGCTCAACCGGTTTCCCGTGGGCATCCACCGGGGTTTCCGCAGTTGAACGAGTATCCCCGACAAGTACGGCCGACCGTCGCCCGTCGGCGCGCCGCTGCCGCCCCGCTGACGGCTGTGGGCGCGGCGGGGCGGGCGGTAGCCGGCCGACCCGGGAAGCAGCCGGGGAAGCAGCCCGGGAAACGGTCAGGGAAACGGTCCGGCCCGGGAACGGGCGGCGGTCGAGTCCGTGAACAATCGATGCCCCCGGCCGGGAACGGACGACGGGATTCGGCCAAGGTGGCCGATAATGCCCGCACATTCTCGGCCGAAATGCCGAGAACTGCCTGTTCCGGAGCGAAGTTGCCGGTTCCGCAGGGGTACATCGAACACTGCGACCGCTTCGCCGAAAATAGTCCGCGTAGTACACTCGTTCGCGCGTCGCCCGAGCAGCCCGAAGGCGGCGGTCACCTCACCGTCGAATCATCCCCGAATCATCGCCGAAGGCCGCCACGATCAGCCGCGACAAACCGTCACCACGTCCCCGATTCATTATTCCACGGCACTGACACACTGCCGGCCAGGCGCCCTGCAACCCTGACACCTTGCGGCCCGGGCGCCCTGCGGTCCCGGTCGGCGCGGGCGCTCACGCCTGCGCTCCGCCGGACGGCCGACGGCGATCGTTTTTCGGAGTGATTGGCGCCGCAGCACGGCGCACTGATTTCTGACTTTTATTCTGCTCACGACAGCAGGAAGCGCGGGGGAATGGACAACAATCAGCTTCGCTCGATGTTGGTAACCCAACGGAAGATGGTCGGATGGAGCCAGGAGCAATTAGCCGAACACTCCACCGTCAGCGTCCGCACCATTCGTAATCTGGAAACCGGCGCCATCCGGAATCCGCGGCGCAGTTCCGTGGAACTCCTGGTGGGCGCGCTGTTCTCCGCGGCGACCAACCGGGACGACCCCCTGCTCTCCCACGCCGTCCAGGCGGGCGCCCCGGCCGGGCTGCTGCCCGCCCGGCCGGAGCCCGGACCGCCGGTCCGCGTCGCCGAACTCCCGGACAACGCGCGCTGGCAGGGGCTGCGGCCCAAGACGGACGTCACCGTCGGCCGCCAGGCCGACCTGCTGCACGTCGTGACCGCCCTGCGGCCGGGCCGCCCGCTGGTGCTCACCGGACCGGCCGGGGTCGGCAAGACCCGGCTGGCGCTGGACTCCGCCGCCCACCTGCTGGACCGCTTCCGGGACGGCGTCGCGGTCCTGGAGCTCGGCTCGGTCACCCCCGAGGCCGTCGACCCCGCCGCCGCCTCGGCCCAGGCCCAGCGCGCGCTCGACACCCTCCTGCGGGGCGTCGGCCGCGACCCGCGGACCGACCCCGAGCCGCAGCTGCTGCTCGTCGTCGACAACGCCGAGCACGTCATCGACACGGTGGCCCGGCAGGTCAGGGCACTGCTGGCGCGGCACCCGGCGCTCCACATCATGATCACCTCGCTGCGGGCGCCCGCCGGGGTCCCGGCCGACCTGTGGGAGGTGGCGCCGCTGTCGGTCGACCACCCGGACGGCCCCTACGGCTGCCCGCCCGCCGCCGAACTGTTCTGCCGCCGGGTGCACTCGGTCGTCCCGACGCTCGACCTCGGCGACCAGATGCCGCAGGTGGTCGAGCTCTGCCGACGCCTCGGCGGCCTGGCGCTCGCGATCGAGAACGCCGCCGTCCGGATGCGCTCGGTGCCCCTGCACGTCCTGGTGGACGAGTGCCGGGTGCTCCCGATCCTCGGCCAGGAGGAGGTCGGCGGGCTCTCCCACCACCGCTCGCTGCACCGCAGCCTCGCCTGGGCGTACGGGCTCCTCGACGAACGGCAGCGCCGGGCGCTCAGACGGTTCTCCCGGTTCCCCGAGGAGTTCTCCATCGACGACGTCCGGCAGCAGCCGGTCGACGGCGGCCGGGAGCCCTCCCGCAACCTCGACGTGCTGGCCGAGCTGGTCGACTTCTCCGTCGTCCAGGTGAAGCGCGGCCACCAGTACGCGTACCGGGTGCCCCGGATGATGCGCGAGTACGTCAACGCCATCCCGGCCTGAGGGCCGGCCCCGTGCCGCCCGTGCCTGGAGCAGTGCTCCTGGCACGGGCGGCGCGGGCTTTCTGAGCGCGGGTCAGCTCGTCGCGGTCGCACCGGACCGAACCGCCGCCGCCTGGTAGCCCGCCCTCCCGCTCCGTAACCCTTCATCCCGGTTACACCTATCCTGGGCCGCATGACCGACGCAGCCGACCGCAGCGCCGCCGACGGACCGCCCGCCACCCCGCCCGGGCTGCTCCTCACCACCCCCGGGGGCGGCCGCTTCCACTTCGACCCCGGCGCCCTCTGCCTGGAACTGCTCACCACCGGCGGCCCCGGCCCGTACACCCGGTACGAGGTGCTGCACCGGCCCGCCGACCTCGCCGCCTGGCTCCCGCCGTCCCGACTGCGACTGCCCGCCGACGCCGTACGGATCTCCCCCGCCCAGCTCGCCGCCGCCCGCACCCTGCGCGACGCCCTCTGGCGCCTGGCCGCCGCCCGCGCCCACGGCGGCCGGGGCACGCCCGCGGACCACGCCGTCCTCAACCGGGCCGCCGAGCACCCGCCGCTGGTCCCCCGGATCGCCCCCGACGGCACCGCGGCCGCCCCGCTGCCCGCCGACGGGGCCCAGCTGGTCTCCACCCTCGCCCGGGACGCCATCGCCCTGCTCACCGGCCCGTACGCGGACCGGGTCCGGGAATGCGGCGCCGACAACTGCCAACTGATCTTCGTCGACACCTCGCGGCCGGGCCGGCGCCGCTGGTGCTCCATGGAGCGCTGCGGCAACCGCCACAAGGTCCGCGCGCTACGCGCCCGCCGGGACTCCGAGGAGGCCCCGCCGACCACCGCCCCCACCCCCGACTCCGGGCGTACACAGGCTGATCGACCGTCTGAGAGCATGGGCTGATGCGACCGCTGTACTCCGTTCCCCTCGGCATCGCCGCCACCGGCGCCGCCTGTCTCGCCTACTCCGTCGGGTACGAGGTCCGGGCCTTCCGCCTCCGCCGGATCGAGGTCCCCGTCCTCCCGCGCGGCGCCCGCCCGATCCGGGTCCTCCAGGTGTCCGACATCCACATGGTGAGCGGGCAGGGCAAGAAGCAGCGCTGGCTGAAGAGCCTGGCCGGCCTGCGCCCCGACCTGGTGGTCAACACCGGCGACAACCTCTCCGACCCGCTCGGCGTCCCGGCCACCCTCGACGCGCTCGGACCGCTCATGGAGTTCCCCGGCGTCTACGTCTTCGGCTCCAACGACTACTACGGCCCGGCCCGCAAGAACCCGGCCCGCTACCTCCAGGCCATGCGCAGCGGCGCCCACGGCATGAACAACCCCGACGGCACCGCCCGCCGCGGCATCACCGGCGCCGTCCACAACCCCTGGGAGAAGCTCCGCGACGGCTTCGACGCGGCCGGCTGGCTCGACCTCACCAACACCCGCGGCCGGCTCACCGTGAACGGGCTCGACCTGGAGTTCACCGGCCTCGACGACCCGCACATCCGGCGCGACCGCTACAGCGAGGTCGCCGGCGGCCCGTCCCCCGACGCCGACCTCTCCCTCGCCGTCGTCCACGCGCCCTACCTGCGCGTCCTCGACGCCTTCACCGCCGACCGCTACCCGCTGATCCTGGCCGGCCACACCCACGGCGGCCAGCTCTGCATCCCCTTCTACGGCGCCCTGGTCACCAACTGCGACATCGACACCCGCCGGGTCAAGGGCCTCTCCACCCACACCGCCGGCGGCCACCGCTCCCACCTCCACGTCTCGGCCGGCTGCGGCACCAACCGCTACACCCCCGTCCGCTTCGCCTGCCCCCCCGAGGCCACCCTCCTCACCCTCGTCCCGGCAGCCCGCTGACCCCCACCGGACGCCCGCTCGAAACCGGATTTCGTGTCTCGGCGAGCGTCCGGTAGAGTTCTACTCGTCGCGAAGGAGACGGAGCGACAAACCGCAAGACCGGGGTGTGGCGCAGCTTGGTAGCGCGCTTCGTTCGGGACGAAGAGGCCGTGGGTTCAAATCCCGCCACCCCGACCCACTGCAGAGGGCCTGCCGGAGAAATCCGGCAGGCCCTCTGTCGTTGTGCACGACCGGCCGGGTGACCACTCCTCAGCCGGGTCCGACGCCCGGGTGCCGTCCGCGCGACCTCCACCGGCCGACCACAGGCAGGCCCCACCGCGCGCACGACGCCCCACCCCGGCCGCCGGGCGAGCCGCGCTGCGAGCAAGGCCAACTCCCCGTACGGACAGCGCCGGTGCGTCCGGGGCTCCGCGGCCGCGCCGCCGTCGCCGGGCCCGGGCGGTCAGAGGGTGGTGGGGAGTTCGGTGCGGGAGGTGATGTCGAGCTTGGGGTAGGCCTTGTAGAGGTGGTGGGCGACGGTGCGGGGGCTGAGGAAGAGCTGGGCGGCGATGTCGCGGTTGGTGAGGCCCTGGGCGGCGAGGCGGGCGATCTGGAGTTCCTGGGGGGTGAGGGGGGACTGGGGGGTGCCGGTGGGGGTGGCCGGGGTGGGGGCCGGGGTGCCGGTGGCGGAGAGTTCGGTGCGGGCGCGGGCGGCCCAGGGGTGGGCGGCGAGGCGGTCGAAGGTCTCCAGGGCGGCGCGCAGGTGGGGGCGGGCGTCGGTGCGGCGGCGGGTGCGGCGGAGCCATTCGCCGTAGAGGAGGGCGGTGCGGGCCTGTTCGAAGGGGCGGTGGGCCGTTTCGTGCCGGGAGAGGGCGGCGCGGTAGGTGGTCTCGGCGAGTTCGTCGGGGCCTAGCAGGGCCTGGCAGCGCAGCCGGAGGGCGTCGGCCCAGGGGCGGTCGGCGGCGGCCGTCCAGCGGGCGAAGCGTTCGTAGGCTTCGGCGGCGCGTTCGGGGGTGCCGAGGCGGACGGCGGCCTCGACGAGGTCGGGGACGGCCCGGGTGGCGCTGACGTGGTGGCGGTGCGGGCCGGTGGTGAGGGTGTGCAGCCGGTCGGCGGCGTCGCCGGCGCGGCCCTGGCCGAGGTCGCGCAGGGCGAGCGCCCACTGGGCCCAGGCCTGGCCGGCGGCGGGGGCGGCGGTCTGCGGGCCGGTGGTGGCGAGGGCGGTGGCGGCGAGTTCGGCGCAGTGGTCGGTGCGGCCGTCGAGCGCGGCCAGGTGGGCGAGCAGCGCGGTGAGTTGGCTGACCCACTGGTGCTGGCCGGTGTCCCGGGCGAGGCCGAGGCCTTCGGTGGCGGTGAGTTCGGCGTCGCGGTGGCGGCCGTGGAAGAGTTCGGCCTCGGCGAGGAAGAACTGCAGGGTGGGCATCACGCCGACGGTGCCCTTGGCGCGGGCCTCGGCGACCAGTTCGGCGGCGAGTTCGGCGGTCTCCTCGTCGCGTCCGAGGACCAGGGTGGCGCCGCACAGCTGGACGAGGTCGACCGGGCTCTCGGCCCCGGCCCGGCGGGCGGCCTCGGCGGCCTCCCGGACGGGCGGCAGCGGGCCGGCGGGCCGGCCGAGCGCGGGCAGGACCGCCGCGGGCAGGTGGCGGGCGAGCGGGGCGAGGGGGTCGTCGGCGGCGAGCGGCAGGACCGCCAGGCGGTCCAGGACGGCGGCCACCGGCTCCTCCCCCGCGTACCAGGCGGCGTGGAAGGCCTGGAGCAGCATCCGGGCGGCGTACGGCGGGTCGATGTCGGTGCCGGCGGCGTCGAGCAGCAGCCGGTGGGCGGTCGGGTAGGAGCCGCGCCAGAAGTGGGCGGTGGCCCGGACCTGGTCGAGCAGGGCGTGCGCCAGGACGTTGTCGGTACGGCCGGAGGCCTCGTCGGCGAGCGCCTCGGCCCGTACCAACTCGCCTTCCTCGGTGGCGGCTTCGGCGGCCAGGACGAGCCGGCGGGTGGCGCCGTCACGGTCCGGGGTGAGGCGGGCGGCGCGCTCGTACGCTGCGGCGCCGCCGTGGCCGCCGCGGCGCCCGGCGCGGACGGCGGTGCGCTCCAGCGCGTCGGCGAGGCCGGCGTCGGGGGCGGTGGCGGCGAGGGCGAGGTGCCAGGTGCGGCGGTCGCCGTCCGGCAGCGCGCCGGCGACGGCCCGGTGGACCGCCGTCTTCTGGTGGTGCGGCGCCCGTTGGAGGATCGCGGAGCGCAGCAGCGGGTGCCGGAAGGCGATCCGGCGGTCGGCCGTGACCGTCACCAGGCCGGACGCCTCGGCGGGCGCGAGGTGTTCGGCGGTGACGCCGAGGGCGGCCGCGGCGGGCAGGACGACGTCCAGTGCCCCGCCCTCCTCGGTGGCGGCGACCAGCAGCAGTGTCTGGGTGGCCGCGGGCAGGCCGGTGACCTGGCCGTGGAAGGCGATCAGCAGCCGGCTGGTGAGCGGCAGGCCGCCCGGTGCCGGCGGCTGCGGCCCGGCGGCGACCGGGAGTTCGGTGAGCGCGAGCGGGTTGCCGGCCGCCTCGGCGAGCAGCCGGTCGCGGACGGTGGACGGCAGGTCGGGGCCGACCCGCCGGGCCAGCAGCCGGGTGGCGTCGGCCTCGGGCAGGCCGGTCACCTGCCGTTCGGGCAGGCCCAGCGGGCGCTCCGCCGGGCTGCCGTCGGCCCCGGACGGGCCGCCGGTGCGGGCGGCGAGCAGCAGGGCGACCCCCTCGGCCTGGAGCCTCCGGGCGGCCAGCAGCAGGGCGTCCAGGGAGGCTCGGTCCAGCCACTGAACGTCGTCGATGACGCACAACAGCGGCCGGTCGGCGGCGAGTTCGGCGAGCAGGCCGAGCGTGGCGAGCCCGACCAGCAGCCGGTCGGCGCCCGCCCCACCGCCGCCCGCCCCACCGCCGTCGCCCGCCCGGTCGCCCGTCCGGTCGTCTCCCGTCCGCTCGTCGTCGGAGAGCCCGAACGCCGCCTCCAGCGCCCGCCGTTGCGGGCCCGGCAGGACGTCCAGCCGGTCCAGGCCGGGCGCGAGCAGCAGGCTCAGCCCGGCGTACGGCAGCTCGGCCTCGTACTCGACGCCGGCCGCCCGGACGACCCGGAACGCCTCCCCCGCCCGCGCGACGGCGTCGTCCAGCAGCGCGGTCTTGCCGATGCCGGCCTCGCCCCGGAACAGCAGCACTCCGCTGCGTCCGGCCCGCGCCCCGTCCAACAGCCCGTCCACGGCGGCCTGTTCGCCTTCCCTCCCGTACAGCATGCCCAGACCCTACCCAGCGGGGCCGCGCACCACTGCCGACCAGCGCACCGGTACACCTCCGCGGAGGCTACGTACCCCCATACCCATACGTGACGGATTCGCCGTCGGCCGCCCGTCCCTACCGTGGTGAGCACCGGGAACGACCCGGCCAACCACCCACCGGAACACGGGAGATGACGATGACCAAGATCACCACCGCCGCCCTCCAGCAGCTCGCCGAGCGCTACCTCGCGGTGTGGAACGAGACCGACCCGGCGGCCCGCCGCAAGCTGGTCGACGAGGTGTGGGCCGAGGACGGCCGCTACACCGACCCGCTGGCCGCCGTCACCGGCCGGGACGCGATCGACGCGCTGATCGGCGCCGCCCAGGCCCAGTTCCCGGGGCTGGAGTTCACCCTCGGCCCGGTCGACGCGCACCACGACGTCGCCCGCTTCACCTGGAACCTGGGCCCGACCGGCGCGGAGCCGGTGGTGATCGGCTTCGACGTGCTGGCGGCCACCCCGGACGGCCGGATCGGCGCGGTGTACGGCTTCCTCGACCGCGTGCCGGGCGCCTGACCCCCTCAGACCGCCACTCCGGCCGAGGGGCGGGGCGCTCCCCACCGCCCCCGCCCCTCGGCACCGGCCGCCGACCCGCTTGAGTCGCCAACCCCCTTGAGAAGAGCCCGAGATGAGCACCTCACTGAACACCCGGCGGCCCACCGAGGCCGAGACAGGGGCAACGGCGCCGACGGCCCCCAAGGGGCTGCTGCCGGTCGTCCTGACCGCCACCTTCATGACCGCCCTCGACATCTTCGTCGTCAACGTCGCCCTCCCCTCCCTCCAGGGCGACCTCGGCGCCGGCCCGGCCGCCGTCCAGTGGGTGATGGCCGGCTTCAGCCTGGCCCTCGCGGCCGGCCTGGTCACCGCCGGCCGCCTCGGCGACCGGTACGGCCGCCGCCGGGTGTTCGGGCTCGGCCTGGCCTTCTTCACCCTCGCCTCCACCGCCTGCGGCCTCGCCCCCACGGCGGCCGCGCTGGTCGGCGCCCGGGTGGCGCAGGGCCTGTCGGCGGCGCTGATGGGTCCGCAGGTGCTGGCGATCCTGCGGACCGCGTTCAGCGGAGCCGCCCAGGCTCGGGCCTTCGCCCGGTACGGGCTGACCATGGGCGTCGGCGCGGTGTTCGGCCAGCTGATCGGGGGGCTGCTGATCCGCGCCGACCTCTTCGGCCTCGGCTGGCGCAGCTGCTTCCTGATCAACCTGCCGATCGGACTGGCCGCCCTCCCGCTGGTCCGCCGCAGCCTGCCGGAGTCCCGCGCCCCGCAGCGGCCCGGCCTGGACCCGGTGGGCGTGCTGCTGGTCACCACCGCGCTGACCGGCCTGGTGCTGCCGCTGATCCAGGGCCCGCAGCTGCACTGGCCGCTGTGGACCGGGCTCTGCCTGGGCGGCTCGCTCGCCCTGCTGGCCGTCTTCGCCGTGCACCAGCACCGCGCCACCACCGCCACCGCCACCGCCACCACCGCCGCCACGGCCACCACCGCGACCACCCCGCTGGTCGACACCCGGCTCTTCCGCGACCGCGCCTTCAGCGCCGGCCTGCTCGCCCAACTAGCCTTCTGGCTGGGCCAGGGCTCCTTCTTCCTGGTGCTCGCCCTGCACCTCCAGTTCGGCCGCGGCCTGGACGCGCTGGGCGCCGGACTGGTCTTCACCGCGATCGGCCTGGGCTACCTGATCACCTCCAACACCACCCACCGCGTCACCGCCCGCCTCGGCGAGCGCCGCACCATCGCCCTCGGCGGGCTGCTGATGGCCCTCGGGCTGGGCCTGCTGGCCCTCACCGCGTACGGCGCCGCGGACGGCGGCGTCCGGTGGCTGGCGCCCGGGCTGTTCGTGGACGGCCTCGGCATGGGCCTGGTGATCGCCCCAGTGACCTCGGTGGTCCTGGCCGGCGTCGAGCCGCGGCTGGCCGGCTCCGCGGCCGGGGTGGTGTCCACCGTGCAGCAGGTCGGCGGGGCGCTCGGGATCGCGCTGATCGGCCTGGTCTACTACGGCGCCGGCGACCCGGCCGCCGCCTTCGGCCGCAGCGTCCTGGCCCTGGCGGTGCTGGAGCTGGTGCTCGTGGGCCTGGTCCGGTTCCTGCCGCGCGGAGCACACGGGGCCCACGGAGCGGCCGAAGCGCACCGAGCGCACGAAGCGCCGCACGAAGCGCCGCGCGAGGGCTGACCCCGGCATGGCCCCGGGCACCCGCCCCGGCCCCACGGAACCCGGGCCCCGGGCCGGGCGTTCGTGGACGCCCCGGCCGCCGCGCATGGCAACGCCTGCACCGGCACCCCGCCGCCACCCCGGCGGCACGGGGCGGGTGGGCCGAAGCCCACCCGCCCGTTCCCTTCCCTCCCCCCGATCGGGTTGGATGGTCGGATGAGCGAGGAGAAGAGCGCCGTACCGGCGTGGGAGCAGCGGTTCAGGGCGGCCCGGGTGTCGCTGCCCGACTGGGCCGAGGACGCCCCCGACCGGTCGCTGTACGTGTCCAACGCGACCGGCACCTACGAGGTCTACGCCTGGGACCGCACCACCGGCGCCCACCGTCGGGTCACCGACCGTCCGAACGGCACCACCGACGCCGAGCTGTCCCCCGACGGCGACTGGGTCTGGTGGTTCGACGACCACGACGGCGACGAGTTCGGCGTCTGGCGCCGCCAGCCGTTCGCGGGCGGCCCCGACGAGGAGGCCGTGCCCGGCCTCGCCGCCTCCTACTCGGCCGGCCTGGCCCTGGGCCGCGACGGCACCGTGGTGGTCGGCCGCTCGACCGACGAGGACGGCACCACCCTGCACCTGCGCCGCCCCGGCGCCACCGTGCCGGTCGAGGTCTACCGGCACGAGGAGTACGGCGGCATCGGCGACCTCAGCCACGACAGCACCCTGCTCGCCATCGACCACACCGAGCACGGCGACGCGATGCACTCCGCGATCCGGGTCGTGCGCATCGCCGCCGACGGCGGCGTCGAGACCGTCGCCGAGCTGGACGAGGTCACCGGCCGGGACGAGCCGCGCGGCGTCGCCTGCCTGGGCTTCGCCCCGGTCGAGGGCGACACCCGCCTGCTGGTCGCCCACCAGCGCACCGGCCGCTGGGAGCCGATGATCTGGGACGTCGCCACCGGCGCCGAGACCGCCCTTCCGCTGCGCGACGAGCAGGGCCGCGAGCTGCCCGGCGACGTCTCCGCGCAGTGGCGCCCCGGCGCCGAGGCGCTGCTGGTGGAGCACGAGTACGAGGCGCGCAGCGAGCTGTTCTCGTACGCGCTCGCCGACGGCCGGCTGACCCGCCTGGAGACCCCGCGCGGCACCGTCAGCGGCGCCACCGCCCGTCCGGACGGCACCGTCGAGTACCTGTGGTCCTCCGCCGCCGAGCCCTCCGCCGTCCGCTCCACCGCCGGGACGGTCGTGCTGCGGGCGCCCGGCGCGGTGCCGCCCGGTTCGGTGCCGGTCGAGGACGTCTGGGTGGACGGGCCCGGCGGGCGGGTGCACGCCCTGGTACAGCGGCCGGCGACGCCCGCGCAGGGCCCGTACCCGACCGTGTTCGAGATCCACGGCGGCCCGACGCACCACGACAGCGACTCCTTCGCCGCCGGTCCGGCCGCCTGGCTGGACCACGGCTTCGCGGTGGTCCGGGTCAACTACCGCGGCTCGACCGGCTACGGCCAGGCCTGGACGGACGCGCTGCACGAGCGGGTCGGCCTGATCGAGCTGGAGGACATCGCGGCGGTCCGCGCCTGGGCCGTCGACAGCGGCCTCGCCGACCCGGCCCGGCTGGTCCTCACCGGCGGCAGCTGGGGCGGCTACCTGACCCTGCTCGGCCTCGGCGTCCAGCCCGACGACTGGGCCCTCGGCCTCGCCGCCGTCCCGGTCGCGGACTACCACACCGCGTACGCCGACGAGATGGAGGCGCTCAAGTCGCTGGACCGCACGCTCTTCGGCGGCACCCCGGAGGAGGTCCCGGAGCGCTTCACCGCCTCCTCGCCGCTGACCTACGTCGAGCGGGTGCGGGTACCGGTCTACATCAGCGCCGGGGTCAACGACCCGCGCTGCCCGATCCGGCAGATCGACAACTACGTCGAGCGGCTGGAGCTGCTCGGCAAGCCGCACGAGGTGTACCGCTTCGACGCCGGGCACGGCTCGCTGGTGGTGGAGGAGCGGATCAAGCAGCTGCGACTGGAGATCGACTTCGTACGGCGGCACCTGGGCACGGCCGGGCGTGACGGAGACGGAGGGGCTGCGTGAGACGCCTGCTGATGCTCGCGGGGGTAGCGGTCGCCGGGGCCCTGGTGCTCACCGGCTGCTCGGGCTCACAGCGGAACACCGCGGCCTGCCCGCCCCCGACCGGCCCGCCGGTACCGAGCTCCTCGGCCGTCGCGCCCGCGCCGGCCGTGCCCGCGTCACCGACCGCCGCCGCGACGCCGCCCGCCGGCGCCACACCGCCCGCCGCGCCGCCCGTCAGTCCGCACGCCGGCACCGCGACCAAGGCGGGCGCGGCGGGTCCGGGGGCGGCCGTCGTACGGGCGGTGTACACGCCGCCCGCGGACGGGGGCGACCCGGTCCAGCTCGCCAAGGGGGGCGGCAAGAACGGCTCGTCCGGTTCGAAGGGGTCGGGGTCCAAGGGCTCCAAGACCGGTCGCAGCGTGCACCACCACATCGACCACTACGACTCCGACGACCACAACGGCGGCGGCAACGGCAACGGCCACTGCCACAGCGACCCGACGCCGCTGCCCACCGGCTCGTCGACCCCGACCCAGCCGCTGCTCCCCCCGCAGACGCCGACGCCGACGACGCCCCCGCCGGCGGTCAAGCCGACACCGGCACCGGCCCTGCCGACCAAGCGCTGAGCCGGGGCGGCCGAGCGCCGAGCCGGGGCGGCCGAGCGCCGAACCGGCGTCTGCGTCAAGGCGCCGCCGGTCAATCCAGGACCGGGTCCAGCCCGAGGGCCCGGTCCTGCTCCGCCTCCGCCTCCCGGCGCACCAGGCGGTACCACATGAAGACCACGAACCCGCCGAAGACGAACCACTCCAGGGTGTAGCCCAGGTTCTGGAACGCGCGCAGGGTGAGCCCGTCGCCGCCCTGCGGCTGCACGGTCGGTACGGAGGCCAGCCCGGCGGGCGCGTCGTCGGCGGCCACCCAGCCGTCGTACCAGCCGTCGTACTCCAGCACGTTCAGCAGCGAGGCCCGGTTGATCATGCCGAGCTGCCCGGCGGGCAGACCGCCCGCCACCGCGCCGTTGCTGCCCACCGACTCGTTGGCCTGGAGGCGCCCGGTCACCGTCACCTCTCCGCCCGGCGGCGGCCCGGCGACAGCCGGGTCCCCGGCCGACCAGCCGCGCACCACGGCGACGGCGTGTCCGTCGGCGGTGCGCAGCGGGGTGAGCACGTAGTAGCCCTGCTTGCCGTCCACCACGCGGTTGGGGACGAGCAGTTGGTGCTCGCCGTCGTAGCTGCCGGTCACCGTGACGGTCCTGCCGACGGTTTCCGTGCTCACCTGCGGGGTCGCCTGGTTGAGCAGCGCGTCGATCGGCCGGGCGTCACCCGAAGCGGTGACCGCCTGCTTGGCCTCCTGGTGCGTGGACACCCGGTCCTCGAAGCGGCCGAGCTGCCAGGAACCCAGCCACAGGCAGACCGCCACGGCCGCCACGGCCACGACGGTGCCGCCGAGCCAGCGCGGAGTCAGGAGGAACCGGTACACACCCCCACGGTATCCACTCCTCACACCCGCCCCGTCCCCCGGGCCCCGCACACGGCCGCCTCCGGCCGGTCGCCCCGGCCCCTCCTCTACATCGGCGGCCACGCTCAGGCCGTCGTCACCGAGCCGTCACCGAGCCGTCGGCGAGCCCGACGGCTGCGGCGCCGGGCCGCCCAGCCCCTGGACGCCGCCGCGGTAGACGGTGCCGCTGCACGCCACCGGCAGGGTCGCCGTGGCGGCCGCCGGGCTGCCGGGGGCGGGGGTGTGGGCGATGGTCACGGCGGGCGGCGCGGTGGTCGGGTTGCCGGTCGGCGTCGCGGTCGGGCTGGGGGCCGTGGTGGGGCCCGCCGACGGGGACGAGGAGGCCGGCGGGTTGGCGCTGACCTCACTGGTGGGGACGGAGGCCGGGGCGCCGGACTCGGCGGCGGGGACGTCCGAGCGCAGGGCCACCTGGTTGACGCTGTTCGACGGGGTGCTCAGGGTGCCCGAGCCGGTACAGGTCTGGTCGGGGACCCAGGCGAACGGCACCCGGTACCCGGCCCGCGGCGCGAGCACCGGCGGCTCCCCGTCCATCGCGGGCAGGCCGGCGGCCGGGTCGCCCGGGGCGTGGTCGGCGGTGCGGATGCGGCCGCGGTCGCCGCCGCTGACGGCGGTGACCGCCACCGAGCCCGGCCCGCCGAGCCGACAGCTGCGCCCGGACACGTTGTAGACGGTGAACGAGCCGTAGATCCGCCCGTCGCCGTCGGCCGTGCCGACCTGGGCGAGGCCCTCACCGAGGTCCGTCCGGGTGCAGAGCGGGACGATGCCGCCGTCACCGGCGCCGGAGGTCCCGCTGGGCGCGACGCCGCCGTCGGTGCTCGCCTGCCCGCCGCCGGGGCTGTGCGGGGCCGAGGCCGTACCGGGCGGCGGGGTGGTGTCGCCGGGGCCGCTCGGGTTCGCGTGCGAGGCCGCCCCGGTGCCGCCGGTCGTCCCGGCGGTGCCGCTGGGCGAGGTGGCGGCCGGGCTCTTGGCGTCGGCCGAGCCGGGGCCGCCGGAGAGCCCGAGGTGCTCCCCCTCGTGCAGGACGGGCAGGCCGATCGCGACGACGAAGGCGAGCGCGGCCGCCCCGGTCCAGGCACCGCGCCGGGCGGCCCGGCGGCGGGGCACCGCCCGCCGGATCCGCGGCAGCCCGCCGGCCGCGGGCTGGATGCCGGAGACGGCGCCGTGCAGGAGCTCGCGCACCGCCCGTTCCTCGGTGGACAGGGACAGCAGCTCCTCCGGGGCCTCGGCCCCGGGCCTGCTCGCTCTGGAAGCGCCGAGCCCGGTCGCCCCGAGCCCGGTCGCCCCGAGCCCGGTCGCCCCGGGCCCGGTCGCCCCGGGCTCGTTCGCCCCGGGCGTCCCCGGTCCGTTCACCTCAGGCCCGCCCGCCTCCGGAGTGCCGTCCGCCGGCCGCCGTCGGTCGCCGTCCGCCTCAGCCATGTCCGGCCGCCATCTGGACGCGCAGGGCGGCGAGCCCGCGCGAGCCGTAGGCCTTCACCGAGCCGAGCGAGATGCCCAGGGTCTCGGCGACCTGCGCCTCCGTCATGTCCACGAAGTAACGCAGCACCAGAACCTCCCGCTGACGGCGTTGCAGACCACGCAGCGCGGCCTTCAACTGGTCGCGCTCCAGGGCATCGTAAGCACCTTCTTCTGCACTGGCCATGTCAGGCATGGGCTTCGGCAGCAGTCGCAGCCCGAGGATGCGGCGGCGCAGCGTGGAGCGGGACAGGTTGACGACCGTCTGCCGCAGGTACGCCAGGGTCTTCTCGGGCTCGCGCACCCGGCGCCGGGCGGCGTGCACCCGGATGAACGCCTCCTGGACGACGTCCTCGCAGGTCGAGAGGTCGTCGAGGAGCAGCGCGGCGAGCCGCAGCAGCGAGCGGTAGTGCGCCTGGTAGGTCGCGGTGAGCAGGTCCTCGCTGGTACCCGCGTCGGTACCGGCACCGGAGTCCGCCGCACCGGGTGCGGCCGCCGTCATCTGGTCTTCTTCCGGCCTACTCGCAGGCCTCGGGGCGCGCGAGGGGAAGGACACCGCGGCTCTTGCCGGGATGCCCGCCCTTGCCCCCACCATCACGTTCGCCACGCACGTTGGACACTCGATCCCCTGTCATGGTTGCCCGGCCCGGGGCCCATTCTTCCGCATCGGCTGAAGAGGCCTCCAGGGGATTCCCACGGGATTCCGGACAGATTGTGTCGAGGAGCGAACACAGGTATGGACACAGGTGTGGACACAAGCGGGCACATCGGAACCCGTGAGAGCCCGTCACTCTCTAATCCGTCGGCGTTCCCGCCGTCAGCTCCGCCGCCACCAGCTCGGCCAGCTGCACCAGGTTGAGCGCCGCGCCCTTGCGCAGGTTGTCCCCGCAGAGGAAGAGGTCCAGCGCCTCCGGCTCGTCCAGCGCCCGCCGGACCCGCCCGACCCAGACCGGGTCCGTCCCGACCACGTCGTTCGGCGTCGGGAACTCGCCCGCCGCCGGGTCGTCGTAGAGGACCACGCCGGGCGCGTCCCGCAGGATCTCCTGCGCGTGCTCCTGGGTGACCTCGCGTTCGAACCGCGCGTGCACGGCCAGCGCGTGGGTGCGGACGACGGGGATGTGGACGCAGGTCGCCGAGACTTTCAGGGCGGGCAGGCCGAGGACCTTGCGGGACTCGTCGCGGATGCCCATCTCCTCGGCGGACCAGCCGCCGTCGCGCAGCCCGCCGGTCCAGGGCACGGCGTTGAGCGCGAGCGGGGCGGCGAACGGCCCCTGATCAGCGATCAGCGCGCGCAGGTCGCCGGTCTGCCGGCCGACCGCGGTGCCCGCCACCAGCCCGGTCTGCGCGCGCAGCGCCGCCTCGCCGTCGCGGCCCTCGCCGCCGGCGGCCTGGTAGGAGGCGACCACGAGCTGCGCCAGCCCGTACTCGGCGTGCAGCGCGCCGACCGCGGCGATCATCGCGAGCGTGGTGCCGGCCGGACTGGCGACGATGCCGCGCGGGCGGATCCGCAGCGCGGCCGCGTTGACCTCCGGGACGACCAGCGGCACGTCCTCGGCGGTGCGGAAGGCGGCCGAGTCGTCGACCACCACGACGCCCTTGGCCGCCGCGATCGGCGCCCACTGGGCGGAGACCTGGTCGGGGACGGCGAAGAGCGCGACGTCGATCCCCGCGAAGGCCTCCTCGGCCAGCGGGACGACCCCGACGGTCTCCCCGCGCACCACCGCCGTACGGCCGGCCGAGCGCGGGGAGGCGACGAGTCGGACCTCGCCCCAGACGTCCTGGCGGAGGGAGAGCAGCCCGAGCAGCACCTCGCCGACCGCGCCGGTGGCGCCGACGACGGCGAGGTTGGGACGCCGGGTCATCGCCCGGCGTCCCGGCCCGGTGCCCGGGTCATCGCCCGGTGCTCCCGCTCCGTTCCCGGGTCATCGCCCGGTGCCGCCGTAGACGACGGCCTCGTCGCTCTCGCTGTCCAGGCCGAAGGCGCTGTGCACGGCACGGACGGCCTCCGGCACGTCGTCGGCGCGGGTGACCACCGAGATGCGGATCTCCGAGGTGGAGATCAGCTCGATGTTGACGCCCGCGGCGGACAGCGCCTCGAAGAAGGTCGCCGTGACGCCCGGGTTGGAGCGCATGCCGGCGCCGACCAGCGAGATCTTGCCGATCGCGTCGTCGTAGCGGAGCGACTCGTAGCCGATGCCCTGCTTCACCCGGCCCAGCGCGTCGATGGCCTTCTGACCCTCGGTCTTGGGCAGGGTGAAGGAGATGTCGGTCAGGCCGGTCGACGCGGCGGAGACGTTCTGCACCACCATGTCGATGTTGACCTCGGCGTCGGCGATGGCGCGGAAGATGCGCGCCGCCTCGCCCGGCTTGTCGGGCACGCCGACGACGGTGACCTTGGCCTCGGAGGTGTCGTGGGCGACTCCGGAGATGATGGCCTGCTCCATCTCGCCCCCTTCGGGCTTGTTCGGGTTGTCGTTGCTGACGATCGTCCCGGGAAGACCCGAGAAGGACGAGCGTACGTGAATCGGGATGTTGTAGCGACGGGCGTACTCGACACACCGATCGAGCAGCACCTTGGAACCCGACGAGGCCAGCTCCAGCATGTCCTCGTAGGCGATCCAGTCGATCTTGCGGGCCTTCTTCACCACGCGCGGGTCGGCGGTGAACACGCCGTCCACGTCGGTGTAGATCTCGCAGACCTCGGCCTTCAGCGCGGCGGCGAGCGCCACGGCGGTGGTGTCCGAGCCGCCCCGGCCCAGCGTGGTGATGTCCTTGCTGGTCTGGGAGACGCCCTGGAAGCCGGCCACGATCGCGATGTTGCCCTGGTCCAGGGCGGTGCGGATGCGACCGGGCGTCACGTCGATGATGCGCGCCTTGTTGTGCACGGAGTCGGTGATGACACCGGCCTGGCTGCCCGTGAAGGACTGCGCCTCGTGCCCCAGGGATTTGATCGCCATGGCCAGCAGCGCCATGGAGATGCGCTCTCCAGCGGTCAGCAGCATGTCGAACTCACGGCCGGCAGGCAGCGGTGACACCTGCTCCGCGAGTTCGATGAGCTCGTCCGTCGTGTCGCCCATCGCGGACACCACGACGACGACCTCATGGCCGGCCTTCTTGGCGTCAACGATTCGGCGGGCCACGCGCTTGATGCCTTCGGCATCCGCAACGGATGAGCCGCCGTACTTCTGCACGACAAGGCCCACGTGCGCTCCTCGACTCGAAGTCTTTTCCGGGGGCTACGGGCCCCCGTACCCCCCGGGGGAGAGGGGGGTGCGGTCGTCGTCAGTCTACCGAGCAGGGGTGCTCCGACCGGCGCTTTCCATATCGTGAGACGGTAGTTTCAGCACGTGAGCGGCCGTACGGACGGCTCCGCCGTCAGGTCTGCGGGCGATTCGGTACCGCTCCGAAGAATCGCCCGACCGGGGGACGGCGATCCGGCCGGATTTCTTTTCCGGCCGGGGCGCTGAGGCATTCGTCACAATCCGAGGGCGCATTCGATCAGCCCGCGATCCGTGCCGGTATCCGTGCCACGATCTGCCCGCGATCCGCCGGATTCCACCGGATTTCCGTCCGGGAAACTACCGCCCGAGGCCGAGCTCGGCCGCCATCAGGTCGCCCGCCTGCTGCTCCAGCTGCTCGTCGGTGAGCCCGTCGTCGTCGGTGTCCGCGCCGTCCGGCGCCGCGCCGATCGGGCTGTCCAGCCGGACGTGGGCGATCAGCGACTGCAGGGCCCGCAGCACCGCCGTGCAGGTCGTGCCCCAGTTGGAGAGGTACGAGAACTGCCACCACCACAGCGCCTCGCTGACCCGGCCCTCGCGGTAGTGGGTCAGGCCGTGCTGGAGCTCGCTGACCACGCCGGCCAGGTCGTCCGAGATCCGGAAGGCGTTGGGCTTCTCCGGCGGACCGTACGGGTCGAAGACCTCGTGGTAGACGTCGATCGGCGCGAGCAGCTCGGCGAGGCGCTCGCGCAGCTGCTCACCGTCCGGCTCGGGGCCGGTGTCCGGCTCGAACCGGTCCTCCGGGACGACGTCCTCGATCGCGCCCAGCCGGCCGCCGGCCAGCAGCAGCTGCGAGACCTCCAGGAGCAGCAGCGAGACCGCGCTGCCGGGCTCGTCGCCCTTGGCGACCTCGGTGACGGCGAGCACGAAGCTCTCCACCGAGTCGGCGATCTGCACGGCGAAGTCGTCCGGCTCCGAGCCGTGGCCGTGGACGTGCGGGGCGTGCGCCCCCGGTTCCCCGTGGGACTGCTGGTGGGGGGTGTGGGGCTGCTGGTTGATCGTCCGGTCAGACATCGAGCAGTCGTCTCCCTTCGAAGGCGCGGCCGAGGGTGACCTCGTCCGCGTACTCCAGATCCCCGCCGACGGGCAGGCCGCTCGCCAGACGGGTCACCTTCAGGCCCATCGGCTTGCAGAGCCGGGCCAGGTAGGTGGCGGTCGCCTCCCCCTCCAGGTTGGGGTCGGTGGCCAGGATCAGCTCGGTGACCGTGCCGTCCGCGAGGCGCGACAGCAGCTCGCGGATCCGCAGGTCGTCCGGGCCGACGCCCTCGATGGGGCTGATCGCGCCGCCCAGCACGTGGTAGCGGCCGCGGAACTCACGGGTGCGCTCGATGGCGACGACGTCCTTCGGCTCCTCGACCACGCAGATGACGGCGAGGTCGCGGCGCGGGTCCAGGCAGACCCGGCACCGCTCGGCCTCCGCGACGTTGCCGCAGACCGCGCAGAAGCGGACCTTGTCCTTGACCTCCAGCAGCGCGTGCGCCAGCCGGCGAACGTCCGTCGGGTCGGACTGCAGCACGTGGAAGGCGATCCGCTGCGCGCTCTTGGGCCCGACGCCGGGCAGCCTGCCCAGTTCGTCGATCAGGTCCTGAACCACGCCCTCGTACAACGTCGCGCCTTCCCTCGGATGGTCGGTGTGCCGGACGGCCGGTGGAGCCGGGTGGCTGGTGAAGCCGGAAAGCTGGTGGAGCCGGACGGCCGGGGCCGGTGGTGCCGGACGGCCGGTGGTACTCCGGTGCCATCATCCAACGAATCGGGCGTCGGACACAGCGCCCGACGCCCGACTCCCACATAAATCACATGGGTCTGTCGTCTGAACTTCAGACCTTCTGGCCTTGGAAGCCGCCGTTGGACGACGTCAGAACGGCAGGCCGGGGATGCCGCCGCCGCCCAGGCCCTGGGTCAGCGGGCCCATGCGCTCGGCCTGCAGCTTCTGCGCGGTCTGGTTGGCGTCCCGGACGGCCGCCAGGACCAGGTCGGCCAGGGTCTCGGTGTCGTCCGGGTCCACGGCGGCCGGGGAGATGCTCAGCGCCACCAGCTCACCGGCACCGGTCACCGTCGCCTCGACCAGGCCGCCGCCCGCCGAACCGCTCACCTTCGCCTCGGCCAGCTCCTGCTGGGCGTTCGCGAGATCCTGCTGCATCTTCTGCGCCTGCTTCAGCAGCTGCTGCATGTTGGGCTGGCCACCACCGGGGAACACGGCTGTCTCCTTGCTGTCACGGCTGTCGTACGGCGCTTCGTCCGTCACCGCCGAGCCTACGTGCTGCCCGCCGGTCCGGGCCCCGGATCGGGCCCGGATCAGGGTCCGCTCAGGGGCCCGTAGGCCCGGAGACCTGGGCCGGAGGACCCGGGGGCCGGATCAGGAGCCCTGGTGGTGGATCTCCTCCAGCACCGTCGCCCCCAATTCGCGGATGATCAGCTCCTGGCCGGAGAACACGTCCTCCTTGAGGTCCGGGTCGTCCGCCTCCGGGACGTCGTCCTCCGGAGCCACCGAGCGCACCGGACGGGCCTGCGCCGCCACCGGCGGCGGGGCCTGCACCGGCGCGGGCTGCACGGGCGGGGCCTGGACGGGCGCCGGCGCGGCCTGGACCGGCGGAGCCTGCACGGGCGCCGGGGCGGGCGCGGGCATCGACGGCGCGGCGGCCGCCGGACGCGCCGCCGGGGCTCCCCAGCCGCCACCGGCCTGGGCACCGCCCCCCGGTGCGCCGCCGCTCTGGCCACCGCCGGACAGGCCGCCGCCGGACGGGCCGCCGACGCCGCCGGACGGGTCGATGATGCACTCGATCCGCCAGTCCACGCCCAGCGCGTCGGCCAGCGCGGAGCGCAGCACGTCATCACTGTTGCTGCCGACGAAGCTGTCCCGGGCGCCGGCGTTGATGAAGGACACCTGGAGCACACTGCCGTCGAACCCGGCCACCTGGCCGTTCTGGCTGAGCAGGATCCAGGTGAAGCGGCGGCGGTTCTTCACCGCCTCCAGGATCTGCGGCCACAGCTGCCGCACCTGCGCGGCACCCTGCTGCGCGGACGCCGACGGCTGCCCACCGGGAGCCGCCACCGGGGCGGGGGCCGGGGCGGGCACGGGAGCGGCGGCCGGCACCGGGGCCGGAGCCGGGGCGGCCTGCGGCTGCGCCACGGGGGGCGCCGCGGGAGCCGCGGCGGGGGCCCCGCCGGCGGGCGGGAAGCTGCGCGGGATCGGCCAGGCACCCGGCGCCGGCCCGGCGGGCACGGCGGCGGGCGGCGCGGCCTGTACGGGCTGGGGGGCCTGCGCGGCCGGTACGGCGGCGGACTGGACCGGCGCGGGCGCCACCGGCACCTCGGCCACCGGCGCCACCGCCATCGGAGGCGTCGCCGTCGGAGCCGCCATCGGCATGCCCCCGGGCACCGCCATCGGCGCGGCGAACCCGCCCGCGGACGCCCGTCGCTCCAGCTTGTCCATCCGCGCCTGCAACGACAGCTCGTCGCTGTAAGCGCCAGGCAGCATCACCCGGGCGCAGATCAGCTCCAGCTGCAGCCGGGGCGCCGCGTTGCCGCGCATCTCGGTCAGCCCGGTGTTGACCAGGTCTGCGGCCCGGCTCAGCTCGGCCGCACCGAACGCGTCCGCCTGCGCCTGCATCACCGCGACCCGGTCGGCCGGGGCGTCGATCAGCCCCTTCTCCCCCGCGTCCGGCACGGTGGCCAGGATCACCAGGTCGCGCAGCCGCTCCAGCAGGTCGGTGACGAAGCGGCGCGGGTCGTGCCCGCCCTCGACCACCCGGTCGATCACCTGGAACACCGTCGCCCCGTCGTGCGCGGCGAAGGCGTCCACCACCTCGTCCAGCAGCGCGGAGTCGGTGTACCCGAGCAGCGCCGTGGCCATCTGGTACGTCACGCCGCCCTCGCCGGCCCCGGCCAGCAGCTGGTCCATGACCGACATCGAGTCACGCACCGACCCGGCCCCCGCCCGCACCACCAGCGGGAACACGGTGTCCTCGACCTGGATCCCCTCCCGGCCGCACACCTCCGCCAGGTAGTCGCGCAGCGTGCCGGGCGGGACCAGCCGGAACGGGTAGTGGTGCGTCCGGGACCGGATCGTCCCGATCACCTTCTCCGGCTCGGTGGTCGCGAAGATGAACTTGAGGTGCTCCGGCGGCTCCTCGACCACCTTCAGCAGCGCGTTGAAGCCGGCCGAGGTCACCATGTGGGCCTCGTCCAGGATGAAGATCTTGTACCGGCTGTGCACCGGCGCGAAGAACGCCCGCTCGCGCAGCTCGCGCGCGTCGTCGACACCACCGTGCGAGGCGGCGTCGATCTCGATCACGTCGATCGACCCGGGCCCGCCGGTCGCGAGGTCCCGACAGGACTGGCACTCCCCGCAGGGCGTCGGCGTCGGCCCCTGTTCGCAGTTGAGGCAACGGGCCAGGATGCGCGCGCTCGTCGTCTTGCCACAGCCGCGCGGCCCGCTGAACAGGTACGCGTGGTTGACCCTGTTGTTGCGCAGGGCCTGCTGGAGCGGAGCGGTCACGTGCTCCTGCCCGATGACCTCCGCGAAGGTCTCGGGGCGGTAGCGGCGGTACAGGGCTAGGGACACACCCCCGACGATATCGGGACGGACCGACAAACGCGTCGCCCCTCACCCCGCCGACCGTCCCCGACCGGCCCCGGGAACGCAAAGACCCCTCGCGCACCCGCCAGAGCCCTCTTACCCTTGCTGCCTTCCGGCCCTGGGGGGGTTCAGAGAGATGACGCCACACGAGGGGCTGACCCCCACAGTACCGGATCCCCGCCCCAACGATCCACAGGCCACCCCCACCCTCCTGCCTGCGGGACAGGTGGTCGCGAGCACCCCGAAACATGTACTAAGCTCTCCCACGGAGGATTCGCCTAGAGGCCTAGGGCGCACGCTTGGAAAGCGTGTTGGGGGCAACCCCTCACGAGTTCGAATCTCGTATCCTCCGCCGGCAGAAGGCCCGGACCGCTCAGCGGCCCGGGCCTTCGTCGTTTCCGGTGTCCGGTTCAGCCGCTCACGGCGGCCGAGAGGACCGCGAGGCAGAGCAGCATGCAGCTGGCGAAGGCCGCGCCGGCCGTGATGACGGCGCTGTGCCGGTCCGTGCCGGCGCCCCGCTTCAGCATGAAGGCCAGCAAAGCGATGACCACGGAAGTGAGCGCGGAGACAAGCAGCCACGGGACTCGCGTGACGACGGGCAGGCTACTCATTTTCGGCTTCCTCTGCTGTGGTGTGGTCGATAGGAGGGATGAGGCCCGCATCGGACTGGTGAGTGGTCGGCAGTGCCGCGGTGTCCACCAAGAGCGTTGAAAGCTCGCCCCTGGCGGCATCGGCTGCGGCAGCTGCCTGCTGGTGGGCTGCGATCTGATCGTCGAGCGCACGCAGAAGCTCTCCAACGCGCTGCTGCTCCTCGTACGGCGGCAGCGATACCGGGAGCTGCCTCATCGCGCTGGTCTTGATCGAGTGGACGGTCGACATCGCCGCCCGGTCCTTGATCCATGCCTGGGCTCCCGGAAGCGAGAGGTATGCCAGGACGAAACGCGGGTCCACATCGGGTTCGAAGTCGTACAGCCGGAGGAGGTTCCCGCTGTAGAGGCTGCCGGCCCCCTCCTCTCCCACCAGTGCCACGGGTCCGACCGTCCCGGTACGCGTGCAGAGGATGTCGCCCTCGCGCAACAGGAACCGTTGGAGCTGCTGCGCGTCGCGTGCCGAGATTCTGGTGTCCTCGCTGCCATGGATCCGCCGGTTTCGCAGGTGCTTGGGCAGCACCACTCGGACAGTGCCGTCCTCGGAGTACATCCCGGGGTTCAGCAAGGAGGGCGACGGGCCTGGCTGCACCTTGCACAGATCCTGCAGGAGCACGTTCCGTCGGCCGCCCGCATCGGGTTCCGGGCTGCGGCCGGGCGCTGCCCGCTCCCAGAGCCGCCACGCCTCCGCGTCCAGGGATCCCGCCAGGTCCAGGGAATCGTCGAGCTTCCGACGGGCGGATTTCACCTGCTCGGGTGTCGCCGCCTCGTACGCGCCGAGGCTGACGTAGTCGACGGGGCTGAGCGAGTAGCCACGCTGCTCGATCTCCTCCACGGCGACGGATCGACCGAGCGCGCGCGCTTCGTCGGGCACGGGGTTCCCGTCACGCAGCGATCGGTGGATCTGTCCCAGGAGCCGTACGTCGTCGGGGCTCAGCTCTCGGCGGGTCCGCGTGACCAGCTCACCCAACTCGCGGGCATTGATGAAGTGCACCTCGGCACGTTGCGACGGCGCCGACAGGAACCAGATGCAGGCCGACACCGCGGTACCGGTGAAGAGGTGTGGGGGAAGGGCGAGGATGCCGTCGACGACCCCGTCCTCGACCAGGGCTTGCCGGATCGCGCGCTCCCTCGGCTGGTCGGATACGGCAGCGTTGTCCGCCATGATCACCGCAGCTCGTCCACCGGGTCCGAGAGTGGAGAGGATGTGCTGGATCCAGGCGAAGTTGGCGTTGGACGGAGGCGGGGACCCATATCGCCAACCTCCGGCCACGACCCGGCCCGATTCGGCGTTGAACGGCGGATTCGCCAGAACCAGGTCCACCCGTTCCTGCCGTCGCTCCGCCGGCTCGGGCCATGGTGCGATGTCATGGGCGCCCACCCGTGGCGTCACACCGTGGAGCATCAAGTTCATCGCGGTCAGGCGCAGCGTCGCCTCGTCCGGCTTTCCGGCCGTTACCCTCAACACCGAACCGTCACCACTGGCCGCCACCATGGCCGACAGCAGTTCACCGCCACGCGGATAGGGATCGTGGAGCCGGCCCGACACACCCGCCGGGGCAACCAGCTCCCTCAGCAGGGCCACCACCGTTCTGGGTGTGAAGGCGCTACGACTGTCCATGCGCACGACCTCGGCGTACGCGTCGAGCAGATCTCGGAAGGCATCCCGGTCGAGTCCAGCCACCGAGGTCATCAACTGCGGTACGTCAGCAGCGAGTAGGGGCTCAAGACCCTGCAGCGCAAACCGCATGGCTGGCGCCGCCCCACAGGTCTTCAGCAACCGATCGGTTCGCTCCCCCACCTCGCTGAGGAAGCCTTTGGGTGTCACCGCCGGGTGTGCGCCGACCCGATCCTCCAGGGCCACCCAGTCCTTGTGTGCTCCCCACCTCAGAAAGATCAGGCACATCGGCAAGGGAAGATAGGCCGTCAGCGACGGCGCGCCCCACGTTTCCACCATCTGGGGTTTCAGCAACTCTGCCAGGACTTGCCGGGACCGCGACCGCGACTGTTCGGCACTCGGTGAAGAGACGGCGAACCCAGCGGCCCGGTCGGCCGCGGGCACTCCCTCGTACTGCCCGGACAAGGCTCGGACCCTGTCGCCATAGGTGATCCCTACGTGCTCCCCCTCCCTCCGTGCCGACTTGGGCACAGACCGGGCGTCGAGCCATCGCACGATGTCAGCGAGCCGAAACAACCGCTTGTGGCCGACCCGCTGCTCCTGCGGAAAGTCCGGATGGCGGTTCTGCCAGTTCGTGACCGCAGGGGCCCCGACGCCGGCCAGCTCTGCAATCTTGGCCCGGGAGACGAGTCTCCTGTCACTACTCTTGTCACTCAACGCAGTCATTCTCCCCGTCATCGGTCGGCTGCCCTGTTGAAGCAAAGCTAGATGGCTGACCATCAGAGCACCAACTGCGCACTGAAGTGCGCACAGATCTCTACTACCGCAACCTTCAGAGAAAGCGCAGACCGCCACTCAAGATAGTGGTCATGAGCTGCAGCTTTACTGACAAGCCGTGAATGCACCTCCACAGTCGACCGATGCAAGGAGCAAACCGTGAACTTCACACTTTCAGGGAGGGCGCACCATGAGAAGCCTTCGAGTGCCCTCTGGAAGTCAGCATCCCCGAAGGTCGCGAGGAGTGTCGACACTCTCCGTAATTACCCCTGCAGAGCGGAGGCATCGACCCGGCCGCGTCCGCTCCCGTTCAACGCGGCCCCACGCAGGACGTCCAGCCCGATCGGCCACTCCGGGCTCCGGGCCCGGGGGCGCAGCCCTTCCGATCGACTTCGGAACACATTCCGAAGTAGCGTCGAGTCCCCCTCTCACTGTGTCGTTCTCCGACCTCTCGAAGAACTCGAAGCGTGTCGCGGACACCGTCGAGCGGGCACAGCGCGTCCACGTCACCCGTCGTGACGGCGAGGACCCGTACCTGACCACCGAGCGTCACGACCGTCAGCGCGAGGAGGCCGCGGATGCCACCGCGCGCCTGTTCGCGGCCTTGATCACCAGTGACGAGGGTGCGCGCGGTCCTCCTCGCCCTCCCCGAGGTCTTCCCGTGGGCTCGACATCTGTCGGCCGAGGAGGTGCGCGAGTTCGTCGTCGACCTCGTGGACGCCACCCGCGACGTGAGTGGAACTGGACGTCCACACCAACCTGCACCGCGTGATCGTCGAGTGACGGGCCACTGCCAGGATCCTGGCGGACCCCACACTGAGCGCCCAGCCCACCGAGCCACTTCCTGGTGATGACCACGGCGAGGTACTCGCCCTGTGAGCCCCAGGCGTGGAGACGACGTCCCGCCACCACCGGTCGGTGACGAGTGGCGGCTGCGGTTCGCCACCAACGAAACCGCCAAGGGGTGGGGCCACCTCTGCATGGAGGCGCCGGGCAACACCCGACGCTGCTTCGAAGCCCTCCGCACCACCCCCTGTCCACGAGTGACCCGATCGAGAGCACCGACTCCGCGGCCGCCTGGCGACGCGCGTTCTCGGTAGGTGAGCACCACCTGGTCTCAGTTCTGGTCTCGTTCACCCCCGTCCAGCCAGATTCAGTTGCCCCTCAGTGGTTGACGACGCCGCAGGTCAGGACGGGTGTGAACCACGGCGGACGGGGATCGAAAGAATTGGAAAGCGTGTTGGGGGCAACCCCTCACGAGTTCGAATCTCGTATCCTCCGCCGGCAGAAGGCCCGGACCGCTCAGCGGCCCGGGCCTTCGTCGTTTCCGCGTCCATGGGCTTCCGTCCCGTCAGGGCTTTGATCCGCCCCAATCGCGCGGGGCGGCCGTGCGTGTGGTGTCGGGCCCGTCGCGGTTGCGGGGCCGGGCCCGGGGTGCCTCAATGGCCCCGGCGGCGACCGCCGTCTGCGGGCGAGGAGGGCGGCATGCCACGGGTCGCGGTGAACGGCGTCGAACTCTTCTACGAGGTGGACGGGGACGGCGAGCCGCTGGTCCTGGTGCACGGCTCGTGGGGCGACCACGGCAGCTGGGGGCCGGTCCTGCCCGCCCTCGCGCAGAAGTTCCGGGTCCTCGCCTACGACCGGCGGGGGCACAGCCGGAGCGAGCGCCCGCCGGGGCGGGGGTCCCGGTTCGAGGACGAGGAGGACCTGGCCGCGCTGATCGAGACCCTCGGGTTCGCGCCGGCGTACGTCGCGGGCAACTCCTTCGGCGCCTCGACCGCGCTCGGCCTGGCGGCCCGGCGGCCCGAGCTCTTCCGGGGCCTCGTCGCCCACGAGCCCCCGCTCCTGGACACCGTCGCCGACGACCCCCGGCTGCTGCCCCTGACGGCGGCCACCGGGGAGAGGATCGAATCCGTCCTCGCCCTCCTGACGGCCGGCCGGACCCTCGCGGGGGCCCGCCGGTTCGTGGAGGAGGTCGCCCTGGGGCCCGGCGCCTGGGACCGGCTGCCGGAACAGCTCCGCGAGACCTTCGTCGCCAACGCCCCCACCTTCGCGGACGAGCAGGCGGACCCGCAGTGGGCCGACCTCGACCTCGGCCGCCTCTCCCGCTACACCGGGCCCGCCCTGCTGACGAAGGGGACGCAGAGCCCGCCCTGGTTCGCCGCGATCGTCGCCCGGCTCTCCGCGGCCCTGCCGCAGGCCGAGACCCACACCTTCGAGGGAGCCGGGCACGTCCCCCACCTCAGCCATCCGGACGCCTACGCGCAGCGCGTGACCGGCTTCATCGAAGGAGCCGGCCGGACCCCCTAGCCGGCCTCCAGGGCAGGGCAGTTCGGGGTCAGGCCGCCCGGCCGGGGGCCGGGTGGGACGCGCCGGCCGGGCGGAGTCGGCGGCGGACGGCCCAGGCGGCTGCCGCGAGGGCGAAGCCGTAGACGGAGACCAGTCCGTGGCCGTTCTCCTGGGCGATCCACATGGCGAGGCCGAGGGCGGGGACGCCGGCCGCCAGGGTGAGCTCCTTGGGGAGGCGGGTGCGGGTGAGGAAGGCCAGGGCGAGGGTGGCGCCGAGGAAGTAGGTGGCGCCGGAGCTGCCGGCGAAGTTGCGGGGGTCGGTGCTGGGGCCGCCGCCGAGGCCGAGCAGGCTGTCGACGCGGCCGGGCAGCAGGATGCCGGCGAGGAAGAAGCCGAGGGTGAGCGGGCCGCCCCAGTACCACTGGGCGAGGGCGGCGACGGCGGCGAGGGTGACGAGGTTCCACAGGCCGCCGAAGAGGCCGCCGTTCTGCATGAACACCGAGGTGAACTCGCGCCACCAGCCGGACTTGGCGGGGTCCGCGTCGAGCGCGTCCATGGCGCCGGACCAGAGCAGCTGGAGCAGGACGCCGCCGACGGCGAGCGCGGTCAGGGCGACCGCCGCCCACGGGAGCGGCCGTCCGCGCAGGGTGTCGCGGCCGACGACGCCGAGCCCGCAGTTGACCATCATGACCATCAGCGCGGCCGTGGTCACGTTGAAGACGATCGCTCCCATGTCTGGCCCTCCCCCCGGTTCCGACGTTTTCCAACGCCGTTCGAAAACCTGATGGCGCCAAGCTAGCACAGTTTTCGAACAGTGTTGGAAAACGTTGTACGGTGGACCGCATGAAGCTCACCAAGGAGCGCATCGTCGATGCGGGCATGGCCGTCTTCGCGGAGGTCGGCTACCAGAACCTGTCCATGCGCCAGGTCGCCGACCGCCTGGACGCCCACGCGGGCAGCCTCTACTACCACGTGCGCGGCAAGGACGAGTTGCTCGCCCTGATGGCCGACCGGGTCTGCCGCAGCGCGTACGACGCCGGCACCGAGGCCCTCGCCGCCCTCCCGCCCACCGCCGCCTGGCAGGACCGCGTCGAGGCCCAGGCCGCCGCCCTGCGCCTGAGCCTCAAACAGCACCCCGGCGGCGCCCAGCTCCTCGCCGAGAGCCCCGGCGTGCTCAGCCCCGGCGCCCTCTCCCTGATGGAACGCCTGCTGCGCACCCTCCTCGACGCCGGTCTCCCCGCCGAGCACTGCGGCATCGCCGCCGACACCCTGCTCAGCCACGTCACCGGCTTCGTGCTCCAGGAGCAGAACCAGCCGGCGGCGCCACCGCCCGTCACCGCGGAGCAGTACGCCGAGCTGTGCGAGCGGTTCCCCCTGCTCATGGGCCCGTTGATCCCGCGCGTGGGCCAGGACGAGAAGTTCACCCGGAGCGTCCGCCTGCTCTGCACCGGCTTCGCGGCGCTCTCCTAGCGGCGCCCTCCCGGGCGAGGCGGGCCCGGACCCCTGGCGTCCCTGCGGGACCCCGCTGGGTGAACTCCGCGCGCCAGGCGATTCGACCGCGACATAACTTCGCGTTATGAGACTTCACTCTTCGCGCATGAGGTTCTGGGGGCAGGCCGGCGTGGTCGCCGCCGCCGTGGTGGTGCTCGGCGCCACGGCGGCGGGGGGCGCCGTCGGCCGAGCACCGTTCCTCGGGCCGCTGAACACCGTGTCCCCGGTCGCCTCGACCGTGCCCGCGAACGGGGACGTGAACCCGTACGGCACGTTCGTGATCCGGCACAGCACGGGCAGGCTGCACCGCGGCAACGTCCTGATCAGCAACTTCAACAACGCGCAGAACCAGCAGGGCACCGGGACCACCCTGGTCCAGGTGAGTCCGGACGGCGCCGTCAGCACGTTCGCCCAGATCGACCCGGCGCACCTGCCCGGGCCGTGCCCCGGCGGGGTCGGGCTCTCGACGGCGCTGACCGTCCTGCCGGGCGGCTGGGTCGTGGTCGGCAGCACGCCCACCACGGACGGCACCTCCGCCACCGTCCAGGCAGGCTGCCTGCTGGTGCTGGACAGCAACGGAACGGTCCGCGAGACCATCGTGGGCGACGGCATCAACGGCCCGTGGGACATGACGGCCGTCAGCTCCGGCGACCGCGACGAGCTGTTCGTGACCAACCTGCTGAACGGCACGGTCGCGGGCGGCGGGGCCGAGGTCGACCAGGGCACCGTCCTGCGGATCACCCTGTGCCGGCCGGGCGGCGCACCGCCGCAGCGGATCGCGACCACCCGGATCGGTTCGGGCTTCGGCCAGCGCACCGACCCGGCCGCCCTGGTGATCGGCCCGACCGGCGTCGGTCTGGGCCACGACGACACGCTCTACGTGGCGGACACCCTCGCCAACCGGATCGCCGCGATCCCCGACGCCGTCCACCGCGCCTCCGACGCCGGCACCGGCACCACCGTCAGCACCGGCGGAAACCTCAACGGGCCGCTCGGCCTGGCCGTCGCCCCCGGAGGCGACGTCCTCACGGTGAACTCCGGCGACGGCAACCTGGTCGAGACCACCCCCGCCGGCGACCAGGTCGCCGTCCGCACGCTCGACGACAGCGGCACCCCGCCCGGCGCCGGCGCCCTGTTCGGGCTCGCGGTCGACCTCGACCGCGACGCCGTGTACTTCGTCGACAACGCCACCAACTCCCTGAACGTCCTGCACTGACCGCCCTGCCGCGGGTGCTGCTCCCGTACGCTCCCGCCCCCGAGGGCCCGGACCGCGACCACCGACCGCGGCCCGGGCCCTCGCTGTCTCCCGAACCGCCCGCCGGTCGCTTCGCCGTGCGGCCCGAACCGCCCGCCGGCACACCGTGTTTGCCATGCTTGAGCCCCGGCCGGTTCCGACCTGGGACGGCATCCGTCCTCTGTGGTGAGGTGTTCCCCATCGGCAAGACAAGTGGATCGACCCTGGTCGCGTGGCTGCGCGGCGCCGACGCGGCACAGGTCGTACGGGTCCTGGCCTCGCGCCCGGACGCCGCGGTGGAGCCGGAGCCGCGATCGGTCGGCGAACTGGCGGACCGGCTCCAGCGCCCGGCCTCGGTCGCGCTGGCGATCCCCCGACTCACGCTGCCCGAACTCCAGGTGGCGGAGGGCGCCGCCGCACTGGCGCCTGCCACCCGGGACGTACTGGCGAACCTCCTCGACGCGACGGACGGGGAGCGCGCTCACCAACTGGAAGCGGTACTGCGGGAGTTGGCCGATCGAGCGCTGGTGTGGCCGGGCGGCGACGGGCGGCTGCACGTGGCGGCGCCGCTGCGGCAGGTGTGGGCCGCACCCCTCGGGTTGGACGCGCCACTGGCACGGCTGCTCGCGGACACGACCTCCACCGATCTGGGCCGCATGCTCGCCGCCGTCGGCATCACGTCGACGGGCACCAAGCAGAAGCGGCTGGCCGCGCTGACCGACCACCACGGCGATCCGGACCGGGTCACCGCGCTGGTCGCCAAGGCCCCCACGGCTACTCGGAAACTCCTGGAGCAACGTGCGCGGCAGGCGCCGGAGCGGTCGGCCCGCATCCTGTACGGCCTCCCGCGGCCGGATCCCGGGCCGGGCGAACGGTGGGCGCTGGAACGGGGGTTGCTTATCCGGGACGGGCGCTGGTACGGGCCCGCCCGGATGCCCTCGGAGGTGGCCCTCGCGCTGCGCGGCACCGGCTGGCACGCCCCGTTCACGCCCGTCCCGCCCGCGGTCCGGACGCGGCCCGTCACCGGATCGGCCGTCGACCGGGAGGCCGCCGCCGCGGCGATGGCGTTCGCCGCCCACGCCTCCTCCGTCCTCGCGGCGTGCGCCGCCGCTCCCCCGGCCCGGCTGAAGTCCGGCGGGGTAGGAGCCCGAGAGCTGTCCCGGCTCGGCAAGGCCGCGAAGTGCGACGACACCGTGGTGCGCATCGCGCTGGAGTCGGCCGCCGCGGCCGGGCTGCTGGCCCGGGACGGCGACCGGGTCGCGGCGACCGAGGCCTACGACGGCTGGGCGGAGGGGGAACCCGCCGACCGGCTCGCCGTGCTCCTCCGCGCCTGGTGGACACTGCCGCTGACCCCCGGCGGGAGCCGCGACGAGGAGGGGAAGGCGCTGCCCGCCCTCGCCGGAGCCCCGCCCCGCGGGGGCTGCGTCCAGGCCCGGCACGGACTGCTCGCCTCCGCGACGCGGCTCCCGCCGGGTGAGGGGGCGACCGACCCGGCGGACCTGGGGGCGCTGATCGCGTGGCAGCGTCCGCTCGTCGACCAACTCGCCCAGGACGCCAGCCCGTTCGCCACCCTGGTCGGCGAATCGGAGCTGCTCGGCGTCCTCGCCCTCGGCGCCCTGTCCCCGCTCGGGGCGGCCCTGGACGCCGACGGCCCGGACGCGGTGGCCGCCGCCTGTCGACGGCTGCTGCCCGCCTCCACCGGGTCCGCCCGCTTCGGCAGCGATCTCACGGCCGTGGTCGCCGGCACTCCCTCGACGCCCCTCGTCACCCTGCTGGACTCCGTCGCCGACCGGGAGGCCACCGGTACGGCGTCGGTATGGCGGTTCAGCCCGGACAGCGTCCGCCGCGCCCTCGACGCCGGCCACACCGCCGACACGCTGACGGCCGACCTCGCCGCCGTCGCCGTCGCCACCACCACCACCACGGAACCGCTGCCGCAACCGCTCGCGTACCTGATCCGCGACACCGCGCGCGGCCACGGCCGGGTGCGCGTCGTCTCCGCGGCCTGCGTGATCCACGGCGCGGAGCCCGCCCTCCTCGCCGAACTGGCCGCCCACCGCAGGCTCGCCCCGCTCGGCCTGCGGCAGTTGGCACCGACGGTGCTGATCAGCCGGACCCCACCGGACGAGACGCTCGCGGCCCTGCGGTCGGCGGGCTACGCCCCCGTCGCCGAGGAGCAGGACGGATCCGTCCACATCGAGCGGACCCGGCGACACCGGGCAACGAACCCGCTCCCGACCCCGCGCCGACCCGCCGGCCCACGGCGGAAGGCCGTCCGCGTCGCGGGCGCCCGGACCGCCACCGACCTGGCAGCCGTCGCCGCCCGGCTACTGGCGGCCCCGCAGGAGGCTCCGGAGCCCGACCCCGACGACGGCCGCCCCTACGCCAGCGACACCGAGGAGATCATCGCCGGGCACGCGCGCAACCTGTCCTTCACCGACGTCCGCCAACTGGCCCACGCCGTCAACGAGAAGCAATCGATCACCGTCGAGTACACCGCCACCTCGGGCAACACGACCGTCCGCACCCTGAGCCGCCTCGAACTCGACGCGCCCTACCTCCACGCCTGGTGCCACCTGCGCGACGCCGAACGGGTCTTCACCCTCTCCCGCATCCACGGGGTGATGCCCTCGTAGCCGGGCCGTCGGCCGGCCGGTGTCCGATTCGTTCAAGACCGGGTGGGGCGGGGGTGCCTAGCGTGGGGGCATGAACAGCACAGGTGTACCGCGGTTCGCGTTCGTCGGGCTGGCCGTTGCGGATGTGGCCGCCTCGGTCGGCTTCTACCGGCGGCTGGGGGTGGGGTTTCCCGAGGGGGCGGAGGGGGAGCCGCACGTCGAGGGTGAGGTGCCGGGCGGGCCGCTTCTGGTGCTCGATTCCGAGGCCACCATCCGGTCGTTCCATCCCGCCTGGCGGCCGCCGAGCGGCGGTGGCCGGTCCGCGCTGGCGTTCCGCTGCGCGAGTCCCGCGCAGGTGGACGCGGTGTACGGGGAGTTGACCGGCGCCGGGTACCACGGGGAGTTGGAGCCGTGGGACGCCTTCTGGGGGCAGCGGTACGCCGTGGTGCACGATCCGGACGGCAACGGGGTGGACCTGCTCGCGCCGCTCGAGGACAGGCCCTAGGAGGAGAGCAGCGCGGTCAGCGGCAGGCCCGCCAACTCCCGTACGTCGCGGGCCAGGTGGGCCTGGTCCGCGTAGCCGGTCCGGGCCGCCGTCTCGGCCTGCGGGACGCCGGAGCGGGCGAGGGCCAGGGCGCGCTGGAGGCGCAGGATCCGGGCGAGGGTCTTGGGCCCGTAGCCGAAGGCGGCCAGGGAGCGGCGGTGCAGTTGGCGGGCGCCGAGGCCGACCGTTTCGGCCGTCGCGGCGACGGAGCGGCCGGCGGCGAGCGAGGCGGCCACGGCGCGGATCAGGCGGTCCTCGGGCTGGGCGTCGGCGGCCAGTTGCAGGGCCAGGGCCTCCAGGGCGGCGGCCGGGTCGGGGGCCGCGTCGATGCCTTCGGTCAGCCGCCGGACCTCGGCGGCGGGCCGCAGGTCGGCCAACTCGACGCGACGGTCCCGCAGTTCGTGTGCGGGGACGCCAAGCAGGGCGGGGGCGGCGCCGGGCCGGAAGCGTACGCCTGCCCAGGGGCCGCGCAGTCCGGGGCCGGGGTGGAAGGCACGGGTGTCCGGTCCGGCGACCAGCAGCCGGCCCTCCGTCCACAGCAGGTCCATGCAGCCGTCGGGCAGGACGAGCCCGGCCCGCGCGGCGCCCGTACGCCCGGCACTCGCACGACCGCCCGTACGCCCGAGGGCCGGCTTCGTCCACAGGACCGCGCCGGGCAGCCGGCACGCGCGTTCCTGGTACGAGGCGGACGGTTCCATGATCCGAGGCTACGCGCCCCGCAGGGACCCGGCGGGCGGACGGCAGCAGGACAGCAGCAGGACAGCGGCAGGAGGGCGACAGGACGGCGGGCGGACGCCGACGGCCCCGGCCGCACGAGGCGGCCGGGGCGATCTGCCCGGGGAGAGGGGCCGGTCAGGCGACCGGCTCGGCCTCCGGCACCGCCGGGGGCTCGGCCCCCGTACCGGCGGTCTTCCGGCCGTCGCGCATCAGCACCAGGGTGAGCGCCGCCGCCGCGACGACCGCGATGCCGCCCGCCGTGAAGGTGGTGGAGGTGGCGGTGTTGAACGCCTCCCGGGCGGCCGCGACCAGGCCGCCGTCCCCGGTGGAGCCGGCCACCGCGAGCGCGCCGGTGATGTCGTGGCGGGCGGCGGCGGGGGCGGCCGCGGGCATCGCGCCGGTGTAGGTGCTGGAGAGCACGGTGCCGAGGATGGCCACGCCGAGCGCCGCACCGGACTGCTGGATGGTGTCGTTGAGCGCGGAGCCGACGCCGGCGTGCTCACTGGGGATGGCGCTCATCAGCGCGTTGGAGGCAGCCGGCATGGCGAGGCCGGAGCCGATGCCGAGCACCAGCATGGCCAGGGAGACCTTGGTGAAGCCGTCGCCGACCGAGAGGGTGGCGAGCAGTCCGAAGCCGCCCGCGATGATCAGCATGCCGATCGAGGTGAACACCCGCGCCGGGACCTTCTTGCCGAGCACCGCGCCCAGCGCGTTGAACACCAGCGAGGCGATGGCCAGCGGGATGAAGGCGAGGCCGGTGTCGGTGGGCGAGAACTCCAGCACGAACTGGAGGTACTGGGTGAGGACCAGCATCAGCCCGCCGGTCGCGAAGGTCAGCAGGATGAGCGAGAAGCTGGCGCCGGTGAAGACCCGGTTGCGGAACAGCTTGATCGGAACCATCGGCGAGTCGGTGCGGACCTGCCGGACGGCGAAGCCGACCAGCGAGGCCACCGCGAGGGCGAGTGCGCCGAGGGTGCTCACGCTGGTGAAGCCGTCCTGGGGCAGCACGATGATCGACCACACCAGCGCCGTCATGCCGACCATCGACAGCACCATGCCGAGCAGGTCGGGGCGGCGCCACGGTCCCTTGGACTCCGGCATCAGCAGCACCGCGGCGACGATGGCGACGGCCGCGATCGGCACGTTGAGCAGGAAGACCGCGCCCCACCAGAAGTGCGCGATCAGCGCGCCGCCCAGCACCGGACCGCCGACCAGGCCGACCATGGCCACCGCGGTCCACGCGGCGATCGCCTTCGGGCGCTCCTCGTCGTCGAAGACGGTGATCAGGATGGAGAGCGTGCTCGGCATGACCAGCGCGCCGCCGACGCCCATCAGGACGCGCCCGGCTATCAGCTCCCCGGGGCTGCCGGCGTACGCCGCGACCAGTGAGGCGGCGCCGAACAGCGCCAGCCCGACGATCATCACCTTCCGTCGTCCGAAGCGGTCGGAGAGGCTGCCGGAGGTGAGCAGCAGGCCGGCGAAGACCAGGATGTACGAGTCGATGATCCACTGGATGTCCTGCGCCCCGGCCTTGAGGTCCTCCGCGATCGGCGGGATGGACACCGTGAGCACCATGTTGTCGATCACCAGCACCAGGCTGCTGAGACAGAGCACGACCAGGATGAGCCAGCGCTGCGGATGACGTTCCACGGCGTTTCCCCCTTCGAACTTCGGGCTTCGAGCGTCGGGTTCCGAGCTCGGGCGTCGAGCGTCGGAACGGGCGCGCGGGCCGGGCTGTGACGCCGGAGCCGCGCGGAAGTCGTCGCGGGCACACCGTCCTCCGTCCCCAGGGGAACGGTGTGCGCCGCTCCGAACACTGTACGGACACCGCACACTGTTCGCAACGCCGCACACCGTTCGATCTCCGCACGCTGTTCGTCGCCCCGTACACTGTTCGCATCAACCCGTGGCGAGCGGCGCCGAACCGGACCGGATCCGGACGATTGGTGAGGAGGGCCCGATGGCGGCCAGGACAGAGGACGGCGCGACCCCGGGCATCCCCATGCCGTGGAACCGCCCCGAGCGACGGCGGGAACAGCCCGCCCTCAGCCGCGAACAGATCGTCGCCGAGGCCTTCGCGCTGCTGGACTCCGGCGGCATCGAGGCGCTGAGCATGCGCAAGCTCGCCGCCCGGCTGAACGCCGGCGCCACCTCGCTCTACACCCACGTCGCCAACAAGGACGAGCTGCTCGCCCTGGTCGTCGACCAGGTCTTCGGCACCCTCCCGCACCCCTCGGCCGAGGGGTCCGAGGAGCCGAAGGTCTGGCGCGCGAAGATCACGGAGTGCGCCGAGAGCATGCGCACGGCCATCATCCGCCACCCGTGGATGGTCGGGGTGATCGGAGACGTCGGGATGATCTATCTCGGCCCCAACTGGATGCGGCTCTCCGAAGCCCTGTTGGACGTCCTGGAGGCGGCCGGCTTCGAGATCGTCGAGGCGAACGACGCGATGAACGCGGTCATGGGCTACACCATCGGGACCGCCTGCGTGGAGGCCGCCTGGCTGGCCGCGCTGGCCCGCAGCGGCCAGGACGAGCAGGAGTGGATGAACCGGCTGCTGCCCGTCGTCACGGAGGCCACCAAGGACTTCCCGCGGCTGCACCGGCTGTACACCACCTCGGTTCCGGACGAGGTCGCCGGAGGCCGGGACAGCACCTTCGCCCGGGGCGTCAACGTCATCCTGGACGGGATCGAAGCGGCCAGGACGGCCCGCGGACAGCACTGAGCCCTCCGGGGGCCGCCCCCGCCCGACGTGCCGCCTCCCGCCCGGCCACGCGGCCCAGCGCCGCCCCGGCCACGCGGCCCAGCGCCGCCCCGACCGCGCGGCTCAGCTCCCGCTGAGCGCCTGCACCTCCGCGTACCCCGGCACCGGACCGACCGGCTCCCCCGCCGCGACGGCCGCCGCCGTGGCCACCGCCGCCGCCAGTGCCGCGCGGTACAGCAGCGACCCGAGGCTGACCCGGGCCACCCCGAGCGCGGCCAGCTCGACGAGGCCCGGGCCGGTCGGCGTCCAGAGGATGTTGAGCGGGACGGCGAGCGCGCCGACCAGCCGGCCGATCGCCGCCGGACCGGTCACCCCGGGGACGAACACGCCGTCCGCGCCCGCCTGTTGGTAGGCGTCCAGGCGGCGGAGCGTCTCCGCCTCGGGGGCGTCCTGCCCGCACCAGTAGGTGTCGGTACGGGCGTTGACGAACAGCTCCGGGGCGGCCGCCTTCACCGCGGCGATCTTCGCGGCGTGGCGGGCGGACGGGGCCAGCATGCCGTCCGCCCGGCCGTCCTCCAGGTTGATGCCGACCGCGCCGGCCTCGGCCAACTCCACGGCCAGCTCTGCGACTTCGTCCGGGTCGTCGCTGAACCCGGACTCCGCGTCGACGCTGAGCAGGAAGCCGTCGCGCCCGAGCCGGCGCGCCAGCCGTACGGTCTCCGCGCGGGTGGCGGCGGCGCCGTCGGGGAGGCCGGCGACGGCCGCCACGCCCAGGCTGGTGGTGCCGATCGCGGGGTGGCCCTGGGCGGCGAGGGCGACGGCCGAGGCGTGGTCCCAGGCGTTGGGGAGCAGCAGTGGGCGCCCGGGGCGGTGGTGCAGGGCGGCGAAGGGGGTCATCGGGTCGTCTCCATCGGCTCGTTCGCACGGTGTCCGGTCGGGTCCGCCGGACTGTCGGTCGCACACGTCGGGCTGTCGGTCACCCACGCCGGATCCGCGGCGCCGTCCTTCGCACCCGCCAGGCTCCCGACCGAGTCCGCGTAGTAGTACCCGGCCTCGGAGACGTGGCAGACGATCTGCCGGAAGCTCCAGCCCGTCCCCGGGGAGTCGTCCAGCTGTTCGTCCGGCAGCGCCGCGACCCGCCGGGACCAGATCCCGGCCAGCCGGGTCAGCCGGCTGCGGGCCTCGTCCAGGTCGGCGGTGGTGAACGGGGCCAGGTCGGCCGGGGTGGTGGCGTTGGAGGCGTGCCAGCGGTCGGGCTCGGTCGGTTCGCCGACCAGCCGGGCCTCCACCTCGGCGAGGTGGTCGACGAGATGGTCGGTGATGCGGCGAACAGCCTTGTGCGGCGCGTAGGTTCGGCCGTCGGCGTTGACGATCGGACGGCCGTCCCAGGCCGTCCAGCCGACCGCCAGGGCGAGCACGTACGTGACCATCTCCGGGACCAGGGCGGCGAGTTCGGCCTTGTCGAGGTCCGGGGTCGACGGCGGCGGCGTCCCGGTGTCCGCCGGGTCGGAGGCGCCGTACAGGATGCCCTCGGCGATCACCAGGGCCTGCGAGCGGCCCGGGCAACTCCGGGGCGGGGCGCCGAAGGTGAGCGCGACCCCGGCCGGCGCCCCGGCCTGGGCGGCGGCGATGTCGAGCAGGACCCGCGTCCCGACCGGCACCGCGACCCCGCCGACCTCGGTCGCCCGGACGGCGATCCGCCGCATCGTCCGGGCCGGCGGATCCGTGCGCAGCACGCCGGCCAACCCGTCCTCGTGCCGGCGGGCGCCCTCGACCAGCGCGGCGGTGGCGTCGCAGGCCTGGACGAGCAGGCCGATCCGGTTCGCGGCGGTCTCCTCGTCCCGGTCCCCCATCGCGGGCAGCAGCCGGGCCACCGCCGCGTCGGCCACCGGGTCGGCCGACGCGCCGTCCACCACCGGGTCCAACGACGCGCCCGCCACCGGGCCGTCCACCGCCGGGCCGTCCACCGCCGAACAGGCCGGCGCGTCGGTGAAGTACGCCCGGGACACCGTCGCGACGTCCCGCGCCACGGCCTCCGGGTCGGCCAGGCCGAGCTCCGCCGCGAGCACCCGGACGACCCGCAGCCGGATGTCGGGCTCGAAGCCGCCGGCCGCGGCCACCCGCAGCCGGTCCGGGTCCAGCCGCTCCAGGTCGGCCAGCACCAGCGCCCGGCGCCGGGCGTGCGGTTCCCCGGAGCTGAACCGGGCGACGACGGACCGCAGCCAGGCCACCGTGCCGGGGTCGCTGCCCGGCACACCACGCGCGGGGGCCGCCGCGGGCAGCGGCACCAGCGCGGGATCGGCCAGGGCCGCCGTCACGTCGTCGTAGCGGGAGAAGGTCGTGGTCGCCGCCCCGGGGACCACCGTGGTTTCGCTCATGCCGTCATCGTGGCCCCGGGTCGTTTCGGTCCCGGCCGAACCGTGCCGGGGCGACCCTGGGGGCATGCCCCCGGCTCCGCTCCCCCACGCGGCCCCGCCGCCGCGACCGCCCCGTCCCCCGCACCAGGGCATCCACGCACCGCCGTGCCCCGACCATGGAGGCATGACGCTCGCCGCCCTCGCCGCCCTGCTCGCCGACCCCACCCGGGCCGCCATCTGCTCCGCCCTGCTCGACGGCCGCGCCTGGACGGCCGGTGAGCTGGCCCGGCACGCGCGCGTCGCGCCGTCCACGGCCAGCGAGCACCTGTCCCGGCTGATCGCGGGCGGGCTGCTGGCCGAGGAGCGGCAGGGCCGGCACCGGTACGTCCGGCTGGCCTCGCCCGCGGTGGCCACGCTGATCGAGGACCTCACCGTCTTCGCGGAGTCCGGTCCCGGCCCCGCGACCGCGCCCCGCAACCTGACCGAGGCCACCCGGCTGAGCGCCGAGGCCCGCGCCCGCACCTGCTACGACCACCTGGCCGGACGCCTCGGCGTGGCCGTGTCGGACGCGCTGTTCGCGCGCGGCCTGGTCACCGAGGAGGACGGGCTGGCCCTCACCGGACGCGGCCGGGACTGGCTGGCCGCGCAGGCGATCGAGCTGCCGCCGGGCGCGGGCCGCCGCGGCGGACGCCCGGTGGTGCGCAGCTGCCTGGACTGGACGGAGCGCCGCGGCCACCTGGGCGGGGCGCTGGGCGCGGCCCTCTGCCGGGCCGCCCTGGACCGCGCCTGGGTGGAGCGGATCGGCTCCGGCCGGGCCCTCCGGGTCACCCCGGACGGCGGCCGGGCGCTGCGCGAACTCCTCGGCGTGGAGCTGCCCTGACGGCCGCCCCGGCGCCGCTCCCGCTCGACGGCGCCGCTCCGGCTCAGCCCATCGACTTCGCCCCGTCCAGCGCCTCCCGGATGATGTCCGCGTGCCCGGCGTGCTGCGCGGTCTCGGCGATCAGGTGCAGCAGCACCCGCCGGGCCGACCAGGCCGTGCCCGGCGGGAACCAGGGCGCGGGCGGCAGGTCGTGGGCGGCGTCGAGGTCGGGCAGGCTCCGGACCAGCTCGTCCGTCCCGCGCGCCGTCCGCTCATACTCGGCGAGCAGCCCGGCCAGGGTGTCGCCCTCCGCCATCCGGAACTGGGCCGCCCAGGCGTCCGGGTCGGCGGCGCCCGCGTCCCCGCTCCGCATCGCCTCCGCACCGCCGGTGATGAACCGCGCCCAGCGCGCCTCGACCCCCGCCACGTGCTTGATCAGGCCGCCGAGGCTCAGCTCGCTGACGGTGGTGCGCTCGGCCGCCTGCGCGTCGGTGAGGTCCCGTACGGTGTGCCGCAGCAGTCCGCGGTGCTTGTCCAGCGTCTCGACGAGTTCCTCGCGCTCACCCATCGGCCACCCCTGTCGCTCGTCGTCCCGTCGGACCCATCAGACGTCCTCCGTCTCCGGCTGCTCCCCTACCCGCCGATCGAGGTCGATCAACCCGAAGGCCGCGCCCTGCGGGTCGCCGACCGCCGCGAACCGGCCGAACGGGCTGTCCACCGGCCCGAAGTACACCGTGCCGCCGCGCGCCGTCAGCCGCCCGATCGCGGCGTCGGTGTCGTCCACCGCGAAGTAGACGCTGATGTACGAGGGGGCCTCGGGCGGCAGGAAGTCGCCCTCCGCTCCCATCCGGCCCAGCACCGGCCGGCCACCGACCTGGAACATCCGGTAGTCGAAGTCCCCGCCCGCCATCTTCTGCACGCCGTACGGGAAGACCGCCGGGAAGAAGGCGTCCGCCTTCGCGGGCTCGCGGGTCACCACCTCGGCCCAGCTGTACGCGCCGGGCTCGCCCTGCTTCTCGAAGCCCTCGTGCCGCCCGGCCTGCCAGACGCCGAACACCACACCGCCCGGGTCCCTGGCGATCACCAGCGTGCCGAAGTCGCCGACCTGCATCGGCCCCATGACCACCTCGCCGCCGTTGGCGCGGATCCGCGCCGCGGTGGCGCCGGCGTCCGGTGAGGCCAGGTACAGGCACCAGGCGGACTGGGCCTCCGCGCCGGGCATCGGCGGCACGACCGCGGCGACCGCCTTGCCGTCCGAGTACGCCTGGGTGTAGTTGCCGAACTCCGACGAGCTCTCGCCGAAGGTCCAGCCCAGCACGTCGCCGTAGAAGGCCTTGGCGCCCTCCAGGTCGGTGAACATCGCGTCGGCCCAACAGGGTGTGCCCTCAGGTAGCGCAGCCATCTCTCTGCCCTCGTGTGTGGCGAAGCGCGCGCGCCTGGAGGGCGCACGCCGGCCCCCGGTTCGTCAGCCTAGCCACGACGCGCCGCACCCGCGCGGGCTGGAACCCGCGCGGGTGCGGACCTCCGAGGTCAGCCGCCCGCCGACAGGCGCAGCGAGGCCGTGCCCAGGCCGGTCGGGCCGAGCGGCACCGGGGGCGCCGAGGGCACCGGCACGCTCGGAACCACCGGGGCGGTGCCCGCCGCCGGAGCCTCGGCGGCCGCCGCCGTGGCCGCCCGACGGGCCTGCGAGGCCTCCACCAGGTCCCGCTCGGCGCCGAAGTGCCGCTCCAGGTCGGCCGTGCCGTACCGGAGGCAGCCCCCGTGCCAGTTGAGGATGCCCGCGAGCCAGTTCTCCAGCTCCCCCACGTACCCGTCGAGCAGCTCCCTGGCCGCCTGCTCCAGCCCGAAGTCCTCGTACATGACCGGGAGTTCCTTCTGCGCGACGTGCTGGAACTGGCCCAGCCGCGAGTGCATCAGGTCGTCGACGATCCGGACCCCGGACGGGTAGTCGCAGCCGAAGAAGTTCTGCACCACCAGGACGGCGTTGTGCAGCTCGCCCTCGTACTCGACCTCCTTCTGGTACGAGAAGAGGTCGTTCATCATGCACGCGTAGTCCATCGCGGAGTTCTCCAGCGCGCGCATCGAGCCGTGGTCGTACACCTCCTGCGGCACGGTCTGCCCGTGGCCCAGGCGGGAGAGGCTCGTGGTGAGCTCGGAGCCGAAGGTGGAGCGGCGCATCTCCAGGTAGTCCACCGGGTCCGGGATCCGGTTCTGGATCTGGTTGGCCAGCTCCCAGATCCAGCTGTCCAGCATCACCTCGACGGCCACCCGGAACCGGCCCCTGGCCTCGACGGCCATCGGGCCGGCGGTGCGCTCCCAGATGTCGGCGAGGCCGCGCTCCAGCGCGTTGACGGGCTCCGGCGCCGGGGTGCCGTCCACCGGCATGAACAGGGACAGCCGCGCGTTGGCGGCCTTGGCGCCGCCCAGGTCGCGGGTGCGTCCGAAGGCCCGGGGGTAGTAGTCGTCGGCCCAGGTGCCCCAGGCCAACCAGGCGGAGGCGATGTCGAGTTGGTCGGCGGTGGCGTCCGGGTGGAGGCCGGCCGCGCAGAGCGGGAGGTCGTAGTCGCGCATCGACTCGGCGTCCCAGATGCCGGACGCGGGGACGCCCGGCTCCGCCGCCAGCAGCCCCATCCGCCCGGCCCACTCGATCACGCGCTCCCGGGCGCCGTCCAGGTGCGGGCTCAGCCGGAGCTCGTACGGCAGCTCGAACTCGGGCAGCAGGGACGGCCCGACGGCCTGGTGCGGCACGTGGCCGTGCGACCGCGCCCGCCGCACGGCCGGGCCCGCCGCACCCTCGGCCGCACCCGTCGGGCTCGCCTCCGCCGCGGCCACCGAAGCCCCGGCGGCCGTGCTGCGCAGGATGTCCAGCGCCGAGGTCCCGATGCCGCCGATCGCGTACTGGTCCCACCAGTTGCCGCCCCCGGGCCCACCCGGCAGCCCCGGCAGCCCACCGCCCGAGCCGGGCGCCACCTCGCCGCCCGAGGCCGCCGAACCGGACGAACTCGCCGCCGCCCCACCGCCGTTCATGTACCGACTGGAGCGCAGGTGCCACTCGTGCCCGCCGGACTGCCAGTCCTGGAGGCCCTTGACGTACGCCATCACCCGGGCACGGCCCGCCGGGTCCAGCCCGGTCTCCGCGAACAGCACCGGCAGTTCGGTGAACACGGTGTTCTCGAACTGCTGCAGCCGCGAGGTGAGCAGGTCGTTGACCGCCTCGGCGGCCTCCTGGGTGGAGCATTCCAGGAACCGCTCCAGCACCAGGATGCCGTTGCTCAGCTCGCCCTCGTCCTCCACCTCCCGCTGGTACGAGAAGATGTCGTTGCGCAGGTGCACCCCGTCGGAGAAGGCGTCCATCAGCACCCGCAGCGCCCGCGAACCCGACACCTCCTTCGGCACCTCGGCGCCGGCCGCGTACTCGACCAGCTGCGCGGACCAGGGCGCGCCGCCGACCTTGCGGCGCATCTCGATGTACTCGACCGGGTTGGCCACCCGGCCCTCGTTGATGTTGGCGAGCTCCCACAGCGACTCGTTGAGCAGGTTCCGGGTGCTCGCGGCGAACCGGAGCCGCCAGTCCTCACCCATCACCGGCACGGTGCGCCGCCACAGGTCGGCCAGTCCCGCCTCGACCGGGTTCTCCGGTTCCGGCAGCTCGGCGGCCGGGTCGGCCGGCATGAACAGCGGCAGCCGGTCGAGGTGGGCCTTGCCCGCCCCGCGGTCGTTGGTGCGCTTGTACATGTCGAGGAAGTGGTCGTCGAAGAAGAAGACCCACACGTACCAGTCGGTGACCAGGGACAGCGCCTCGGCGGAGGCGTCGGGGTGGGTGTACGCGCAGAGCAGTCCGTAGTCGTGGGCCTCCAGGTCGGCCTGATCCCAGATCCCCGACCCCTCCAGCATCCCCATCTCCCGGGCCCAGCCGGTGGAGTGGGCCCGCGCCTCGTCCAGATGCGGGTTGAGGCGTGCCGGGTGCGGCACGTAGAAGGACGGCAGTTCGAACGGCTGGGTCACGGCGGGCGGGCCTTTCTGGACGTGTCGAATTGGACCAAGAATGACCCGCCGTCAGCTCGCCGCACCGTCACAACAGAAACAGTCATATGAAATGACTCGTTCCCCCCGTCCAGAACCACCCACCCGGCCGAGCGCCCTCCCCAACCCCCCACGCCCCCGCGCCCGCCGTCCCACGGACGCCGCACCGCCCCCGCCCCGGGACCCCGGCGGATGCGACAGGCGCGGGCAAAAAATATCCCTCGCGCCCCCGCCGGCACCCCCGGCAACCGCTCCGCCAACGAACAATGCAGCTCTGGCAAGGCCTTGAACAGACAAGACTTCCCCGGCTACGGGCGTGTTGACCGCGTACGCCAACGCCGCTTCCACCAGACTGGGCGCCGACCCGACGTCAACTCCGAGGAGGGCAAGCCCATGAACGTCACCGTCCGGCTCGCACAGCAGCCCGAGGCCGACGAACTGCTCGGACGCAGCGCGCTCGCCGCACTCGTCGGCATGCTGCTGGACCAGCAGGTCCCGATGGAGTGGGCGTTCACCGGCCCGCTGACCATCGCCCAGCGCCTCGGCCACGACGACCTGGACGCCCACGAGATCGCCACCTACAACCCGGAGGAGTTCGTCGCGCTCCTCTCCGCCAAACCGGCGGTCCACCGCTACCCGGCCGCGATGGCCAAACGGGTGCAGCAGCTCTGCCAGTTCCTCGTCGCGCAGTACGACGGAGACGCGGCCGCGCTGTGGAAGAACGTCCGCACCGGCAAGGAGCTGCTCAGCCGGCTCAACGCCCTGCCCGGCTTCGGCAAGCAGAAGTCGCAGATCTTCCTGGCCCTGCTCGGCAAGCAGTACGGGGTACGGCCGGAGGGCTGGCGCGAGGCGGCCGGGGTGTACGGCGAGGAGGGCGCGCACCGCTCGGTGGCCGACATCACCGGCCCCGAATCGCTCACCCTGGTGCGGGAGTTCAAGCAGGAGGTGAAGCGCGCCGCGAAGGAGGCCAAGGCCGCCGCCAAGCCGCGCACCACCACCCGCACGTCCGCCGCCCCCACCCCGACCGGGGTGCGCTGAGCACCGGCTGACCCACCCGGCCGGCCGTACCGGGGCCGGCCCCGCCCAGAGCGCGACGCGGGCCCCGGCCGCGCCGCGCGACCGGGGCCCGTGAACGGGAGCGCTCCGTCAGGCCACGACGGGCGCCTGCTGCTCCGCGGTGGAACCGTCCGCGGAGCCACCCGCGCCCCCGGAACCGGCCGCGTCCGCGGAGCCGGTCACCGCCCCGAGCGCCTTGCGCCGCCGCGGCAGCGCGAACATCAGCAGGAAGACCGCGAGCAGCACCCCGGCGACCCACCACATCGCGTGCACGAAGGCCCCGCCGAACGCCGTCCCGACCGCCTCCGGCGCGACCACGTCGTCCATCGCCCCGAAGAAGGCCACCGACACCAGGCCGAGCCCGAGCGCGTTGCCCACCTGCTGCACGGTGTTGATCAGCCCGGACGCCGAACCGGCGTGCTCACGCGGCACCTCGGCCAGCACCGCGTCGGTGATCGGCGCGACGATCAGCCCCATCCCGAGGCCCATCACCACCAGCGGCAGCGCCATCTGCCAGGCGGTGATCGTCGTCCCGTACCGGTCCGCCTCCCAGATGTAGACGAGCACGCCCGCCGCCATCACCAGCGCGCCGGTCTGCAGCACCTTCCGTCCGAACCGCGGCACCAGCTTCTGCACCGACAGTCCGGCCGCCGTGGAGACCGCGATCGAGAACGGGATGCCGGTCGCGCCGGCCTTGAGCGGGCTCCAGCCCAGCCCGATCTGCATGTAGAGGGTCCAGACCAGGAAGTAGATGCCGAGTGCCACGCCGAAGGCCAGCTGCACGCAGATCCCGGCCGCGAAGGACTTCACCCGGAACAGCGCCAGCTCCACCAGCGGCGAGCCGTCCCGCCGCGTCTTGACCTTCTCGTACGCCACGAACAGCGCGAACACCGGCAGGCTCCCGGCCATCGACAGGTAGCCCCACAGCGGCCAGCCGGCCTCCCGGCCGTGCGTCAGCGGGTAGATCAGCATCAGCAGGCCGAGGCTGGCCAGCGCCACGCCCACCAGGTCCAGCTTCAGCGCCTGGTCGGCCTTGGACTCGTCGATGAAGCGGCGGCCCAGCAGCAGTCCGGCGATGCCGACCGGCAGGTTGATCAGGAAGATCGGCCGCCAGGCCAGGCCGAACAGGTCCCACTCGGTGAGCAGCGCACCGATCATCGGACCGGAGACTGCGCCCAGCCCGACCACCGCGCCGAACAGGCCGAACACCTTGCCGCGCTCCTCCGCCGGGAAGGTCGCGTGGATGATCGACAGCACCTGCGGCACCATCAGCGCGGCCGTGCCGCCCTGGAGCACCCGGGTCGCGATCAGCATCTCCGGACTGGAGGCCAGCCCGCACAGCGCCGAGGCCAGCGTGAAGCCGCCGATCCCGATCAGGAACACCCGCTTGCGGCCGTGGATGTCACCCAGCCGGCCGCCGGTGATCAGCCCGATCGCGAAGGCCAGCGCGTAGCCCCCGGTGACCCACTGGACGGCGCTGAACGAGGCGCCGGTGTCCTGCTGGATGCTCGGGATGGCGATGTTGACGATGGTCACGTCGACCAGGTCCATGAAGGAGGCGACCATCACGATCGTCAGCGCGATCCACCTCCGGCGCTCCGCTGCCGCGGTGCCCATTCCGTACTCCTCTACCTTTTCCACGTCCACGACAGTAGCGGGCATCTAGGTCAGAATCTGTCCCAGTTGGTCCGGCATTCTGGACGGCACGAGCGAGCGAAGCATCGAGAGGCGCACATGAGCGACACCCCGGCCCGACTGTTGAACCTCCTCTCGCTGCTCCAGACCCCGCGCGAGTGGCCCGGCAGCGAGCTCGCCGAACGGCTCGGCGTCAGCCCCCGCACCATCCGGCGCGACATCGACCGGCTGCGCGAGCTCGGCTACCCGGTGCGGGCCAGCATGGGCGCGGAGGGCGGCTACCGGCTGGTCGCGGGCACCGCGATGCCCCCGCTGCTGCTGGACGACGAGGAGGCGGTGGCCATCGCGGTCGGGCTCCGCGCGGCGGCCGGGCACGCCGTGGTCGGCATCGAGGAGGCCTCGGTACGGGCGCTCGGCAAGCTGCTCCAGGTGCTGCCGGGCCGGCTGCGGCACCAGGTCGGGACGCTCAACTCCGCGACCGTGCCGCTGCTCGCCGGGGACGGCCCGACCGTCGACCCGGAGGACCTCACCGTGCTCGCCCGCGCCGTCACCGCCCGGGAGCGGCTGCGCTTCGGCTACCGGGCGTACGACGGCGCCGAGACCAGTCGGCAGGTCGAGCCCGAGCGGCTGGTCTCGGTCGGCCGCCGCTGGTACCTGGTCGGCTACGACCTGGACCGCGCGGACTGGCGGCTGTTCCGGGTCGACCGGCTGAGCGGCCCGGCCGCCACCGGCGTCCGCTTCACCCCGCGCCCGCTCCCCGCCGAGGACGCCGCCGCGTACGTGGCGGGCAAGCTGCGCCGCCCGTCACCGAGCGGCACCGTGGTCGCCACCGTGCACGCCCCGGCCGAGCGGGTCCGCGACAGCCTCCGGCCGGGCGACTCCGAGGTCGAGCCGATCGACGGGCACAGCTGCCGGCTCCGCTCCCGTTCCGACTCGCTGGAGTGGACGGCGATGCGGCTGCTGTCGCTGGACTGCCCCTTCGAGGTGCACGAGCCGCCGGCGCTGCGCGAGCACCTGCGCCGGCTCGCCGACCGCGCCCACCACGCGGCCGGCCCGGAGGCCCGGACCCCGGGCCCCGCCCTGAGGGCCGGCACCTGAGGCCGCGACCCGAGGGCCGGAACCTAGGCCTCGACCCGGAACCAGCCGTTGCCGGAGCGGAACCAGAGCACCCCGTCCCGGCCGTGCGCGCGCCCCCGGTCGAGGCCGCCGGGGACGCCGACCCGCTCGCGGCGCACCTCCCGCCAGCCCTTCCGGCTCTCCCGTTCGCACCGGATCAGCTCGCCGCCGGGCTGGAGGAACACGGCCCGGTCCCCGGCGATCGCGAAGCCCACCGGCTGGCGGGCCGGCAGCCGCATGACGACGGGCTCGCCCCCGTCCGGGTCGATCCCGGTGAGGTGGCTCCTGTCCCCGTACCAGGCCAGCCAGGCCCGCCGTCCCTCGGTGGCGGCGGCGAGGCCCTCCAGCGGCTGGTCGCCCAGCTGCCCGAAGTCCGGCCGCCAGACGATCCGTCCGGCGGTGTCCAGCCCGAGCAGGCCGTACTGGCCGAGCGGGTTGTCCCCGTAGTTGCCCTCGTCCCCGAAGGCGAGCCAGATCCGGCCGTCCCGGTCGGTGGTCAACGCCTGGACGTCGTCGCCGAGTTGCAGCTCCCGGGTCAGCCGTCCGTCCGGCCCGAAGACCTGGCCGTTGCGCTCCCAGCCGTCCGCCGACTCCTCGGCCCTGCCTCCGACCAGCAGCACCCGGCCGCCCGGCAGCAGCGCCAGGAAGTCCGGCGGGACCCCGACCCCGGTGAGCGGCACCCGCCACTCGCCCCGCGGGCCGCGCACCACCACCTCGCCGTCGAACGGCAGCCGGGCGCACGGCCACGAACCGGCCGGTGCCGCGTACCGCTCCGGCACCACCAGGACGGCCAGCTCCCCCTGCGGCCCGACCGTCCAGGTCAGGGCCCGGTGGCCGGCCCGGACGTCCTCTGCGGGCAGCCGCCAGACCTCGACCGGACGGTCGGACACCGGTATCGACATCGATCGGGCCCCGCTCAGACCCCGTACTCGGCGGTCAGCAGCGCCCGGCCCAGGGTGTGGAAGGTGAGGTTGAAGCCCACCTGGGCCGGCGGGGTGTCGGCGGCGACGTCCAGCTTCTCCACGTCCAGCGCGTGCACCGCGAAGACGTAGCGGTGCGGGGCGCCGGGCGGCGGGGCGGCGCCGTCGTACCGGTTGCCCGGGAAGTCGTTGCGGCCGTGGAAGGAGGCCTCGCCGGGCAGGCCGGCGTCCGAGGAGCCGGCGCCGCGCGGCAGGCCGGCGGTGTCGGCGGGCAGGTTCAGGGCGAGCCAGTGCCACCAGCCGGAGCCGGTCGGCGCGTCCGGGTCGTAGCAGGTGACCGCGATGCTCCGGGTGCCCTCCGGCAGGCCCGACCAGGCCAGCTGCGGCGAGAGGTTGCCGTCGGCGTGGACGAACTCCGGGCCCAGCGTGCCGCCTTCGGTGATGTCCTCGCTGCTCAGCGGGAAGGACGGCACCTGCGGAAGGAACTCGTACGGCAGCGGCGCGCGCTTGCTCATGGGCTGGTCACCTCTCACGGTCGGAATGACACAGGTCACTCTAAACGGCTCGCCGTAATCGGGTGCGTGTGCGATCCCGCCGCCCCTAGAGTCGACGGCATGGCCTCCAGAATGACCCGTCTGCTCTCCGACTCGCGCGACGCACTGTTCACCATGCTCGGCCTCCAGGCCGTCATCTGGTCCGTCCAGGTGGTCAACTGGCTGGACGACTACGGGCTGTCGCAGGAGTTCGGCCTGCGCTCGGAGCGGATCGGCGACCTGCCGGAGATCTTCACCTCGCCGTTCCTGCACTTCGGTTGGGACCACATCGCGGCCAATGCCTGGCCGCTGTTCCTGCTCGGCTTCCTGTCCGCCTACCGGGGCATGAAGAAGTTCCTGCTGGCCAGCCTGGTGATCACGATGTCCGACGGGCTGCTGGTCTGGCTGCTGGAGAGCCCGAACACCGTGACGGCCGGGGCGAGCGGCCTGGTCTACGGCTACCTCGGCTACGTGGTGCTGCGCGGCGTGCTGGACCGCAACGTGCTGGACGCGGCGGTCGGCATCGTCATCGCGGCGGTCTACTCGACCATCCTGATCGGCGTGCTGCCGGTCACCCCGGGCGTCAGCTGGCTGGGCCACCTGGGCGGACTGATCGGCGGGCTGGCCGCCGCCTTCCTGCTCCGCAGCCGGCCGGCCGAACAGCGGGCCCCGAAGCCCGCCGCCGCCCCGGACAGCCCCGGATCCGCCCTGCTCAAGCAGCTGGACGACCTGGGCCTGTAGCCCCCGGCCCGGCGGCCGTCGGCCCGGTAGCCCACCCGGGCCATCAGGTATAGACCAATCCCACCCCTGCGGCTAGCGTGGACGGCTCACCCTCCCCCAGCTCCGGAGCCGCACCGTGGAGTCGTCCGTCCTCGCCTTCGCCACCGACCTGCTCGACGAGGGCGCCGACACCTTCTTCGGCAACCTCACCGACCGCGCCGGGGTCGGCGGCGTCACCCTCGCCTCCGTCTACCACGAGGCCCGCGACGTCTTCCCGCACAACCCCCGCCGGGTGGTCCGCTACCTGGAGCCGGGCGCGGCGTACTTCCGCCCCGACCCGGCCGCCTGGCGGGGCCGCCGGCTGGCCCCGGCGCCGTCCACCGCGATCGGCGACCGCGACCCCTTCGCCGAGGCCGGCGAGGAGGCCCGCCGCCGCGGCCTGAAGCTGCACGCCTGGACGGTCTTCTGCCACAACGACCGGCTCGGCTTCGCCCACCCCGACTGCGCCCCCGCCAACGCCTTCGGCGACCGCCACCTCACCGAGCTCTGCCCGGCGAACCCGGAGGTCCGGGAGTACGCGCTGACCCTGGTGGCCGAACTGGCCCGGTACGGCGTGGACGCGGTCCGCGCCGAGTCCCTGCACTTCCACGGGCTGCGCCACGGCTACCACCACGAGCGCTACTTCGAGGAGCTGGGCCCGACCGCCGAGGCCCTGCTCGGGGTCTGCTTCTGCCCGCACTGCCGCGCCGCCGCCACCGCCGCCGGGGTCCCGGCCGAGGAGGTGGCCGAGGCGGTCCGCGCCGAGCTGCGCCACCGGCTGGCCGACGAGTCCGCCGCCGCCCGGCCCGCCGACCTCAGCGCCCTCGCCGACGGCGCCTTCGCCGCCTACGTGGACGCCTCCGCCGCCACCGTCACCTCGCTGGCCGCCGACCTCTCCGAGCAGGCCCGCCGGCACGGCATGCGGCTGAGCTTCATGGACGGCGGCGGCCCGGGCACCGGCTGGCTGGCCGGCATCGACCTGCCCGCCCTCGCCGGAGCCGCCGACCAGATCGAGACCCTCGGCTACGCGAAGACCCCGGAGGCCGTCCGGGAGAAGCTCGCCGCCTTCGCCCTGCACGGCGTCCACCCGAAGTCCATGGCGGTGATCCTGCGCCCGATGTCCTCCGACTGCGACGGCCCGGAGAACCTCGCCGCCAAGATCGCCACCCTGCGCGAACTCGGCGTCCCCGAGGTCGAGTTCTACCACTACGGCCTGATGCGGCTGTCCTCCCTGGACCGGATCGGCGCCGCGCTCTCCTCCTGAGGCCGGCCGCCGCCCGCCCCGGAACCGGTCACCGCCGCCGCTTGGACGTCCCGAACAGGCTGCGCGAGATCTCCTGCCCGAGCTGCTTCCCGGCCGAGCGCGCGAAGGACTTGACGCTCGGGTTGTTCAGCAGCGACCCGAGCAGCCCGCCCACGCCCGCCTGCTCCCGCGCCTTCCCCTCCCGCTCCTCCCGCCGCGCCGCCGGCTCGGGAGGAGCCGACGCGGGAGGCCCGGCCGGCGCCGCCTCCGGCCGGGGGGCGCGCGCCGCCAGCTTCTCGTACGCCGACTCCCGGTCGATCGCGTCCCGGTAGCGCGCCGTCAGCGGCGAGGCGTCCACCACCGCCCGCAGGTCCGCCGCCTCGATCGGCCCCATCAGCGACTGCGGCGCCCGCAGCCTGGTCGCCGCGACCGGGGTCGGCGCGCCCTTCTCGGAGAGGACGGTGACCACGGCCTCGCCGGTGCCCAGCGAGGTCAGCACCGCGCCGAGGTCGTACGAGGAGCGCGGGAAGGTCGAGACGGTGGCCTTCAGCGCCTTGGCGTCGTCGGGGGTGAAGGCGCGCAGCGCGTGCTGCACCCGGTTGCCCAACTGCGCAAGCACGTCGGACGGGACGTCCCGCGGCGTCTGGGTCACGAAGAAGATGCCGACGCCCTTGGAGCGGATCAGCCGCACGGTCTGGGTGATCGCCTCCAGGAAGGCCTTGGAGGCGCCCTTGAACAGAAGGTGCGCCTCGTCGAAGAAGAACACCAGCTTGGGCTTGTCCGGGTCGCCCACCTCGGGCAGCTCCTGGTAGAGGTCGGCGAGCAGCCACATCAGGAAGGTGGAGAACAGCCGCGGCCGGTCCTGTACGGCGGGCAGTTCCAGCACCGAGACCACGCCCCGGCCGTCCGGAGCGGTCCGCAGCAGTTCGGCGGTGTCGAACTCGGGCTCGCCGAAGAACGCCCCGGCGCCCTCGTTCTCCAGCACGGTGAGCGCCCGCAGGATCACCCCGGCGGTGGCCGCCGAGAGCCCGCCGATGGTCCGCAGCTCCTCCTTGCCCTCGGGCGAGGCGAGGAAGGCGATCACCGCGGTGAGGTCCTTGAGGTCGTAGAGCTCCAGGCCCTTGGCGTCGGCGTAGTGGAACACCAGGGTGAGCGAGGACTCCTGGGTCTCGTTCAGGTCGAGCACCTTGGCCAGCAGCAGCGGCCCGAAGCTGGTGACGGTGGCCCGGATCGGGATGCCCGCGCCCTGCCCGCCGAGCGCGTAGAACTCGGCGGGGCAGCCGCGCGGCTCCCACTGCTGCCCGACCTCGGCGGCCCGGGCACCGGTCCGCTCGCTCGGCGTCCCGGGCGCGGCGACACCGGAGACGTCCCCCTTGATGTCGGCCAGGAACACCGGCACGCCCTGCGCGGAGAGCTGTTCGGCGATCAGCTGGAGGGTCTTGGTCTTGCCGGTGCCGGTGGCCCCGGCGACCAGCCCGTGCCGGTTGAGCACGCCCAGCGGGATGCGCACCTGGGCGTCCGGGTACGCGGTGCCGTCCAGCAGCACCGCGCCGAGGTCGAGGGCAGGGCCGGTGAAGGCGTACCCGGCGGCGATCTCCCGGACGGCCTGCGGGGTGAGGTCGGAGTCCATCGGTGAACACTCCTGAGCGGATCGGAACGCTTCGGAACGCTTCGGCATCGGCACGGAACCCGATCGGCACCGGGCGATGTTCGCGACATTTCCCATCAAACAGCGGCATTCGTCCATGCGCAGTTCACACCGGCGCGCGTGGCGGAGCCTCGGCTGCTGCGCCATCCGCCGTCCGAACGGTAGGCTTTCCGTGTGATCTTCAAGCGCATCGGCAATGGGCGGCCGTACCCGGATCACGGCCGGACGAGCACCCGCCAGTGGGCTGACGTCGCCCCGCGCCCGGTGCGACTCGACCAGCTGGTGACCACCAAGGGCCAACTCGACCTCGAAACCCTCCTGGCCGAGGACTCGACGTTCTACGGGGACCTCTTCGCCCACGTGGTGAAGTGGCACGGCGACCTCTACCTGGAGGACGGCCTGCACCGGGCCGTCCGGGCGGCGTTGCAGCAGCGCCAGGTGCTGCACGCCCGCGTCCTCGAAATGGAGTGACGGACCCCCGACCGGGCCGTCGGACCCCCACGGGCTTTCCGGACCGCCCCCTCGCCACCCGGCGGAGGGCGGTCCGCGCGTACCCCGGTACCCCCTTTCGGGTACCGGGGTACGCCAGATGATGATCGTTTAGTACCTTCGAGGCTGTCCGGCACTACGCTGCTGACTACGGCCGCGACCAGGGGATTCCGCCCGCACCGGGGGAAGCCCCCACCCGGCCGATCCGTCATCCCGACCCCGCCCTGGTACGAGGGGGAGACAAACCGTGAGCATGTTGACTCCCCAAGGCCTCAAGGGGAAGCAGTACCGCGTCACCGGCAACACCTACCCGCGCCTGGGCCGGCCTCCGAAGAAGAGCCGCAAGGTGATCGCCGCACTCGCCGGCCTGCTCGCCCTGGCCCTGGTCGCGCTCGGCGGCGTGCAGCTGTACGACATCTTCACCGGCAGGAACAAGAACGCCTCGGCCCAGGCCTGCGCGGACCCGTCCGGCAAGCCGCTGGCCGCCCCGACGCCGGGGGCCGCCCCGGGCACCCCCGCCGCCTCCGGTGCGCCCGCCGCCGCGCAGGGCGACCCGCACGCCGTCCCGCAGGCCTCCGCCGTCACCGTGAACGTCTACAACGCCACCACCAAGGCCGGGCTGGCCGGCCGGACGGCCGAGGAGTTCAAGAAGCGCGGCTTCGTCATCGGCAAGGTCGGCAACGCCCCGGCCGAGCTGGACAAGAAGGTGCCCGGCACCGCCCAGGTGATCGCCGGTCCGGCCGGCGCCGGCGCGGGCACCCTGGTCGGTTCGCAGATCGCCGGGGCCGCCGTCACCGCCGACGCCCGCACCGACACCACCGTGGACTTCGTGATCGGCGACAGCTACAACGCCCTGCTGGACGAGACCCAGGCGGCCGCCGCCCTCGCGCTGGCCACCAAGCCCTCCCCCGCCCCGACCGCCACCGGCAGCTGCTGAGGCGGCACCGACCGGACGCGCGGCACCACCGAACACCGAGAGCCCCCGGCAGACGCAGTGCCGGGGGCTCTCGGTGTTCGGTGGTTCGGGTGGGGAGGCTCAGCCGGCCGTGCCGTACAGCCGGTCGCCCGCGTCGCCGAGGCCCGGGACGATGTAGCCGTTCTCGTTGAGCCGCTCGTCCACGGCGGCGGTGACGACGGTGACCGGCAGGCCTGCCAGCTCCCGCTCCATCACCTCGACGCCCTCGGGGGCGGCCAGCAGCACCACGGCGGTGACGTCGGTGGCGCCGCGCTCGATCAGCATCCTGATCGCGGCGACCAGGGTGCCGCCGGTGGCCAGCATCGGGTCGAGCACGTAGACCTGGCGGCCGGAGAGGTCGTCCGGCATCCGGGTGGCGTAGGTGGAGGCCTCCAGGGTCTCCTCGTTGCGGACCATGCCGAGGAAACCCACCTCGGCGGTCGGCAGCAGCCGGGTCATCCCGTCCAGCATGCCGAGGCCGGCCCGCAGGATCGGGACCACCAGCGGGCGCGGGTAGCTGAGGCGGGTACCCAGCGTGACCGCCACGGGGGTGGTGATCTCCACCTCGTCGGTGCGGACGTCCCGGGTGGCCTCGTAGGCGAGGAGGGTCACCAGCTCGTCGGTCAGGCGACGGAAGGTCGGCGAGTCGGTGCGCTCGTCGCGCAGGGTGGAGAGCTTGTGGGCGACCAGGGGGTGGTCAACAACGTGGAGACGCATGTATCGAGGTTAGCCCGGTCCTGGACGGGTGTACGACTCGCCGTGCCCACCGGGGCACCGGTCCGGGTGACGCTCCCGTGACTCGCCGTGACCCGGCGCGGCCGTCCGGACGGAAGTGCCTCCTGTGGTATCAACCGGGCCGTTCTGGGAATGTCACCTCTTATGACGAGCAACCCGAACCCTGGGGACGGCTCGATGGACGAGCCCGTCGACGGGGTGGGCCGGAGCCCGGGCCCGCCGTACGACCACCCCGAGACGGAAGCGGAGCGCCGCAAGCGGCGGGCCGTCTTCCTGCGCGAGCTCACCGAGGCGCGCGAGCTGCGGGAGCGGGTCCAGCCGCGGCGGACCAAGGAGCGGCGGATGCGCGAGGCGATGCGGATGCGGACCTTCCGGATCTGACCGGGCCCGGAACCGCCCCCGGAACCGCCTCGGGAGGCACCCCCGGACCACCCTGATGCCACCCTGGCGCCCGTCCGGCGCGACACCCGGACGGCCCCGGGAAGGGACCCGAACGGCCCCGCCGGGCGTTCGGAGCAAATTTCGACCGGCCTCGGACCGCCCCGGCCCGGCTTCGCCGTCCGCCACCCGGTCCTTCCGACACGACCTGCAAAGACGCGCTGCAGAACACCCCCCGCAAGGGCGGGCTTTCTGTCACGATTCCGATGGGACGGTCCGAACAAGCGGACCGCCTCTGGCGCGGGGGCGGCCAGATTTCCGCGTTGCCCGTGCGCGCCGACAGCCGAGACCGATGATCTTGGGAGTGTCCCTGGTGGCGTACTTCGCTGCAGTGCTTGCTCGCACCGAGGACGGGTGGGATGTGAGCGAGACGGAGCTCGACGACGTCGAAACCCTCGCCGATCTGGCCGACCTGGCCCGCGGATCCGCCCAGGACGACGACAGCGTCCTGATCTTCATCGAACAGGAGGACGCCTGGTTCGCCGTCGTCCGCGTGGACGGCGAGGAGGACCCGCGGATCTTCGTGTCGGACGGCGCCGCGGCCGCCCGCAGCTCCTACGGCTCCGTCCTCACCGACGAGTTGGTCGACCAGGCCGGCGAGAGCGAGTTCGGCGACCTGGACCACCTGCTGGACGAGGCCGAGGAGGCCGAGGAGCAGGACGAGGAGGACGCCGACGCCCGCGGCGGCGTCCCGGTCGGCCCGCTCGGCGACGCCCACCTGCTCACCGAGTTCGGCCTCGCCGCCGACGAGCTGCTGGCGCTCAGCGGCGAGGGCGCGGTCCCGGGCGACGCCCTGGAGGAGATCGCCGAGGCCCTGGGCTGCGGCGAGGTCCTGGAGGCCGTCCGGTAGCGGCGTCGGCCATGCCGGTGTCCACCACCGGATACCCGACACTGGATGCCATGCAGCCCGCATCCACTCCGCTGACCGTCCCGCGCGTCCCCCCGCTGCCCGCCCCCGTCCGCCCCGACCCGGTCCGCGACCGCTGGGCGGCGCCGATGCGCCTCGCCATCGCCGAGGCCGCGCTGGCGCCGGCCACCGGGGACGTACCGGTCGGGGCGCTCGTCCTGGACCCGGACGGCGAGGTGATCGGACGCGGCCACAACGAGCGCGAGGCGGTCGGCGACCCGACCGCGCACGCCGAGGTGGTCGCGGTCCGGCAGGCCGCGGAGAAGACCGGGGAGTGGCGGCTGAGCGGCTGCACGCTGGTCGTCACGCTGGAGCCGTGCACCATGTGCGCCGGCGCCATCGTGCTGTCCCGGATCGACCGGGTGGTCTACGGCGCCCTCGACGAGAAGGCCGGCGCGGCCGGCTCGCTCTTCGACGTGATGCGCGACCGCCGGCTCAACCACCGGCCCGAGGTGATCCCGGGCGTCCTCGCCGACGAGTGCGGCGCGCAGCTGCGCGCCTTCTTCGACACCCACCGCTGAGGGCCCGCCGGGCACCGCGGTGATACGGATTTCGTGACTGCGCCACCCCTCCGGTAGAGTTCCTCTCGGTAGCGTGTCCGAGCGGCCAAAGGAGCACGCCTCGAAAGCGTGTGTGGGGGCAACTCCACCGTGGGTTCGAATCCCACCGCTACCGCTCGAGAGCCCGAGGGCCCGTCCGATCCGGACGGGCCCTCGGCGTTTGTCCGCCCACGTCGCGGGAGCCGCAGGGCACCGCCGGAACGGCCCCGGACATGGGAACGGCTCCGTACCCCGGGCCGATGACCACCGGTGCCCGGTCCGTACGGAGCCTGGAGGGGGAGCGGTTCGGGGGGACTGACCGCTCCCCCGGCGGAGTCCCACAACCGGCGCCGCGTCGGGGGGAAGCCGCGGCGACCGGTCCCACAGCGGGGAGCTCCGGATCCATGCACCGGGGATTCCTGCCAGATCCTCGGTACGTCTTCCATCCTGCCGTCCGGCCCGCGAGCGGGCATCCGGAGAAAGGCCCCACTCGCGGGGACCTTCGTCCCGCCGGCCGAACGCGTCGCACACTTGATAGCCCGTCCGGGTGGATAAGCTGCCCCCTGCAGGCCGCTCGGGGACCGGATGACGGCGGCCCACAGCTGGGAGGAAGAGGTCACCCGATGGCGCAGGCGAAGAAGATCGGCATGGCCCTCCTGCTCATCTTCGTGCTCTACTCGATCATCACCTCACCCTCCCGGTCCGCCGAGCTGGTCCAGCTCGGCTTCGAGGGGATCTCGAACGCGGCCAAGGCCGTCGGCACCTTCATGACCGGTCTGATCAAGTGACGGACGGCCCGCACCCATTCGGGTAGCGGTCGGCCCCCTGGCACCGGCTACGGTGAGCGGGACCCTCTGTCCCCGTCCGCGAGGAGCGGCAATCGTGATCCGCCACCTGGTCCTGTTCAAGCTCAACGAAGGCGTCAGCAAGGACGAAGAGCGCGTGCTCGCCGGCGCCAAGGCCTTCGACGCGCTCGGCTCGGTGATCCCCGAGCTGCGCGAGTGGGAGTGCGGCTGGAACACCACCGAGCGCGACATCGCGTACGACTACGCGATCAACAGCCTGGTCGAGGACCGCGACGCCCTCCAGGCCTACCTGACCCACCCGGACCACCAGGCCGCGGCCGGCCTCTGGCGCGAGTTCGCCACCTGGGTGATCGCCGACGTCGAGGTCTGAGCACCCGTCCGGCCCCCACCCGTCCGACCCGGACCACCCGAAGCCCGACCCCGGCGCTTCCCCCGGACGGACCGCGGCGCCCCGTCCGGCTTCCGGGCGGGGCGCCTTGCTCCGTCCCGGAACGATCCGCGCGGCGGTTCGCCGGCCGGCCCGGGAAAGGTTGAACGGCCCACCAACACACCTCCATCGGGTGCTTGCCCGACCTGTGCCCACCTTGTGATGCTATGACCGGTTTTGCCGGACATGGCGAGGTCGTGAACCCGCCGTGGCACCCGCTCCGCAGGGCCCGCCGTTGACGACTTTGGGAGGGGTGAGGTGTCCGTGGACGAAGTGCTGGCTGCGATCACCAGCCCGGCCGGCGAGCTCCGACCGGACCGGCTGCGCGGCCCCGGCGGCCGCCCCGCCGTGGACGTCCGGACGCTGACCCGGGTGCTGTTCGAACGGCTCGCCGAGCTGCCCCCGGACGCCCCCGAGCGGGAGCGGGTCCGGGCCGCCCTGATCGAGGTGAACATCCCGCTGGTCCGCTACGCCGCCACCCGCTTCCGCAGCCGCAGCGAGCCGATGGAGGACGTCGTCCAGGTCGGCACCATCGGCCTGATCAACGCGATCGACCGCTTCGACCCCGGCCGCGGCGTCCAGTTCCCCACCTACGCGCTGCCGACCATCCTGGGCGAGATCAAGCGCTACTTCCGGGACAACGTCCGCACCATGCACGTCCCGCGCCGGCTCCAGGAGCTGTGGGTCCAGGTCAGCGGCGCGATGGAGGAGCTGACAGTGCTGCACGGCCGGGTGCCCAAGGTGCCCGAGATCGCCGCCAGCCTGCGGATCCCCGAGGAGGACGTGCGGGCCTGCCTGGACGCCGGGCGGGCGTACAACGCGGCGTCCCTGGAGGCCGCACAGGAGCACGAGGGCGGGCTCGCCCTGCTCGACCGGCTCGGCTACGAGGACTCCGCGCTGGCCGAGGTCGAGCACCGGGACATGGTCCGCCACCTGCTGGTCCAGCTCCCCGAGCGGGAGCGGCGGATCGTGATGCTGCGGTTCTTCGCCAACCTGACCCAGTCCCAGATCAGCACCGAGCTGGGGATGTCCCAGATGCACGTGTCCCGGCTGCTCTCCCGGATCCTGACCAGGCTTCGGACCGGCAACTCCTGGGAAGAGTGAGATTGCAGCGAGTTACCCCGGCGTGACATCTTGCGACGTTCGGGTTTGCCGTGGACCGTGTTCCGGTATGCAGGGGGAAGGCCCTCGCCGGGAACCACCGCGCGACGGCCCCCGTTCAACTGACAGTCACAAGGGGGTGGGTGCATGTCCGGAGAGCTGGGCACTGCGGAGATCCACGCTGGCGGCCAGGCCAACGGCACGGCCGTCGTCGAGGACCTGGTCCCGCGGCAGCGGGTCGAACCGGCCCGGCCGCCCGGCCCCGACACGGGACCGGAGACGCCGCCCGGCTCGGTGCTGGACACCCGGACGCTCTCCCGCTCGCTGTTCCTGCGGCTGGCCGCGCTGGACCCGGGCAGCGCCGAGCACACCTACGTCCGCGACACCCTGATCGAGCTCAACCTGCCGCTGGTCCGGTACGCCTCGGCGCGCTTCCGCAGCCGCAACGAGCCGATGGAGGACATCGTCCAGGTCGGCACGATCGGCCTGATCAAGGCGATCGACCGGTTCGACCCGGAGCGCGGGGTGGAGTTCCCCACCTTCGCGATGCCCACCGTGGTCGGCGAGATCAAGCGCTTCTTCCGGGACACCAGCTGGTCGGTCCGCGTTCCGCGCCGGCTCCAGGAGCTGCGGCTGGCGCTCACCAAGGCCGGCGACGAACTCTCCCAGCGGCTGGACCGCTCCCCCACCGTCGCCGAGCTGGCGGCCTGCCTGGGGGTCAGCGAGGAGGACGTGGTCGAGGGCCTCGCGGTCGGCAACGCGTACACCGCCAGCTCGCTCGACTCCAGCACCGGCGAGGAGGACAGCGACGGCCCGCTGGCCGACCGGCTCGGCTACGAGGACCTCGCGCTGGAGGGCGTCGAGTACCGGGAGTCGCTCAAGCCGCTGCTGGCCAAGCTGCCGCCGCGCGAGCGCCGGATCATCATGCTGCGGTTCTTCGGCAACCTCACCCAGTCGCAGATCGGCGAGGAGATCGGGATCTCCCAGATGCACGTCTCGCGGCTGCTCACCCGGACGCTCACCCAGCTGCGCGAGGGGCTGATCAACGAGGGCTGAGCCGACCACCGGGAGCCGGGCCGCCCCGCTCGGCTCCCGGGTCGTCCAGCAGGTTGGCGCGCAGCCCGGCCAGCACCTCCCCGTCCAGTCCGAGTCCGTCCCGCCAGTAGGCGTCGAAGCCGCCCCAGCCGGCCGCGACCTCGGCGAAGGCCGCGTCCAGGTAGCCGCCGTCGGCGCGGAAGACCGGCAGGAGCAGCTCGGGCTCGCGCATCAGGCCGCGGGCCCCGAAGTCGTCCAGCACCCGTCGTACGACCGGGGCGGAGCGCTCGTTGGTGAGCAGGTAGTCGGCCAGGACGGTCTCCCGGTCCACCCCCAGGGCGGTCAGCAGGAGGGCCGCGGCCCAGCCGGTGCGGTCCTTGCCCGCCGAGCAGTGGAACAGCAGCGGCGGCCCCTGAGGGTCCGCCAGCAGCCGTAGCAGGGCGGCGAATCGCTCGCGCGCCACCCGGTCCGTGACGAACCACCGGTAGAGGCCGGCCATCCGGGCGGCCGCCCGGCCGTCGCCGAGCAGCGCCCGCTGGCGCTCCGGGTCGTGGTCCGCCAGCGCGTCGCGGACCAGCAGGACGATGTCGAAGTCCGGTGCCAGCAGGGGGAGATGGTGCAGCGTCACACCGCCGGGCAGGTGGTCCAGACCGGTCTCGCGGACTTCGGCCATGCTCCGCAGGTCCACCACGCTGCGCAGGCCGAGCGCGCCGAGCGGGCCGAGGTCCTCGGCGGTGACACGGTTCAGGCCATCGCTGCGCAGTGCCACCCCGGGCCGGAGAATCCGCCCGTCAGCCGTCCGGTACCCGCCCAGATCACGGGCATTCAGCGCACCGCGCAAACCGAGACTGCGTCCGACCAGCGGCGTTCCGCCCGCCTCCGGTGACGCATTCCGTACGCTCGGGAATCCCCCGGACTCGGTATGCTGATCGACCATGTGAGCACCTCCATTGCATATTCGGACTGTCACATGGCACAGCCGTGCCCGATATTGCATGAACCTGCCCAACTGGGCGGCGAGATGTGCAAGAGTGTCATGCGCAACGACGACAGTGTAGGTGTCCCGCCCGCCCCACTGGGCCGCACCGTCGGTAACCACGTGTAGCAGTCAGCTTCCGGTTTTTCATTTTCAATTCACTATTTGCGCCGCCGGTCCGGTTCCGGTCACAATCAGCGCCTTCATGGCTTCGCCATGAACGTTGGTAACAGGTTCGCTGCACTCTCGCCCAATTGGTCCCTCGCACCACCGTCCCTCGACCAGGATGGGCCCGGGCAGCCTGCTGCCCGCGAACAGCTACACGGGCAGGCGAGCGCCGAGCAGCGTGACGCCTGCACCAAGGGGAGGATCACCATGGGTCGAGCGACCCGAAGAGTCGCCGCGTGCGCGGCGGCAGTCCTGCTGGCCAGCGGCTTGCAGACCACCCTGGCCCACGCCGACGCGGCGCCGCCCAGGATCGACCTCACCGTCCTGGTCGTCGACGACGGCGGCCCGTCCGTCGCTGCCATCACCGCCGAGTTGAAGAGCCAGGGCACGCCCTACAAGGTCATCAGCCTCAATGACCCCAACCGCCCCGTCATCAACTCCGCTTTCCTGAGCGACACGCTGAACGGCCAGCCCCGCGGGAAGTTCCAGGGCATCGTGCTGCCCAACGAAAACCCCTTCCCCAACAGTGCCACCGAGATGACGGCGATCGCGACCTACGAAGCCGCATTCAACGTCCGCCAGATCGACGCGTACACGTGGGCCAACCCGGCGGTGGGGCTGAACTACGCCCAGAATCCCGGATTCGTGGGCACTCTCGACGGATTCCAGGGCGCCACCACGGCGGCCGGAACTTCGGGCCCGTTCGGGTACCTCAAGGGCAGCGTCCCGTTCGAGGACAACGACCCGAACGTCGGCGAGAGCTACGGCTACCTGGCCACTCCGCTCGCCAGCCTGCCGGCCGGCGCCTCGTTCGTCCCGCTGGTCGACGCGCCGATACCCAACACGGCCAGCCGCGGTTCGCTGGTCGGTGAGTACACCCACGACGGCCGCAAGGAACTGGTCGTCACGTTCGTCTACAACCAGTACCAGCAGCAGTACCGGCTGCTGGCCCGCGGCATGGTCGACTGGCTCACCCAGGGCGTCCACCTCGGCTACGACCGCAACTACTTCGCCACCCACGTGGACGACGTCTTCCTGGCCGACGACCGCTGGGACACCGTGCTCAAGTGCACCCCCGGCGACGTCACCTGCCCGCCCGGCACCCCGGACACCGCCAACCCGATCCGGATGACCGTCGACGACGCCAACCACCTCAAGCAGTGGCAGGCCGCCAACAACTTCACCCTGGACATGGTGTTCAACGGTGGCGGCAGCGAGGACTGGAAGGCCGACCACCAGACCACGGTGGACCCCACGGCGAACCAGATGATCGCCGACCAGAGCAACTACCGGTGGGTCAACCACACCTACACCCACCCGTACCTGGGCTGCGAGCAGAACGTCACCGTGGTGCCGTGGGTCTGCGCCAAGAACACCGCGGGCGCCACCGTCTGGGTCGACCAGAACACCATCTCCTCCCAGATCAAGACCAACGCCGACTGGGCCACCGCGAACGGCCTGGGCTTCGACCCGCAGTCCCTGGTCACCGGCGAGCACTCCGGCCTGCTGACCGCCCCGCAGGAGACCAGCGACAACCCGAACCTGGCGCCGGCGCTGGCCGCCAACGGCATCAAGTTCACCGCCAGCGACGCCTCCCGCGAGACCGGCCAGCGGCCCGTCGGCTCCGCCCTGACCGTGCCGCGGTACCCGATGAACGTCTTCTACAACGCCGGTACGGCGAAGGAGGAGGCCGACGAGTACAACTGGATCTACACCAGCAAGGCCAACGGCGGCAGCGGCGTCTGCGAGAACAACGCCAACTCCACCTGCCTGCCCCAGCCGCTGGACACCACCACCGGCTACCAGTCGTACATCGTGCCGCTGGAGGCCCGGATCGACCTCGGCCACGTGCTGAGCAACGACCCGCGGCCGCACTTCGTGCACCAGTCGAACCTGTCCGAGGACCGCATCCTGTACCCGGTGCTGGAGAAGATCCTCGGCACCTACCGCTCGCTGCACGCGGACAGCGCCCCGATCGTGAACCTGAGCCAGCGCGAGATCGGCCAGGAGTTCCAGCGCCGCGCGGCCTGGAACACCGCCCTCGCCTCCGGCCAGGTCACCGCCTACCGGGTCGGCAGCACCGTCACCGTCAACGCGCCGTCCGGCGTTCAGGTCCAGGCCACCATGCCGACCGGAACCGCTCAGAAGCTGGCCATCGGAACGGGCGGGTTCGGTTCGTCCTACGCCGGTACCCTCTCGGGTTGGGTGTCCCCGGGCGCGCTGCAGAGCAGCGTCACCCTGCAGCTGCCGTCCGCGCCGGCCGCCCCGGCCCCCGTCGCGCCGGGCGTCGCGGCCAAGTCCGTCCCGGCCCCGGCGCCGGCGGACAAGAAGGTCGTGCCGCAGGGTGTCGCCACCCCGGTCCCGGTGGGGCCGAGCGACACCACCCGCAAGCCCGCTCCGTCCCTGGTCCCGGGTAGCGGAACCCCGGTGCCCGGCAAGGATGTCCTCGCTGGCACCATCGGTCAGGGCGGCAACGGCCACGACGACAAGGCTGCGACGAAGAACGGCAAGGCCTCTGGGGGGACGGCCACGCCGAGCAGCACCACCGGACGCTCCGGCAACCGGTAACCGGTAACCAGCACCACCCGCCACCGGCGGGGCCGGGCCGGTCGCCCGGCCCGGCCCCGCCACGGCTCCCGTTCCGGTCATCCAGGCCGGAACCTACGCAAGAACAGGAGGGGGGACAGGAATGCGCGTCACCCTGCTCACCGAGGGGACGTATCCGCACCAGCACGGCGGCGTGAGCGTCTGGTGCGACCAGCTCGTTCAGGGCATGCCGGACGTCGAGTTCGACGTCATCGCCGTCACCGGAACCGGCCACGAGCCACTGGCCTGGGAACTGCCCGCCAACGTACGGTCGGTCACCACCGCGCCGCTGTGGGGGCCCGCCTCGGAGGGCCGACCGCCCCGCGGCAAGGAGATGCGGCGCTTCCTCAACGCGTACGAGCGCTTCCTGCACTCCATCCTCGACCCGGTCTACACCACCCACTTCGGCACCGAGCTGTACAACTTCGCCGACCTCGCCCGGCACGGGCTGCTCAGCCCGGCGCTGCGCAGCGAGCGCGCGCTGCGCACCCTCCAGCAGGTCTGGACCCGCGACTACCTGCCGACCGCCGTCTCCCGGCCCACCCTGCACGACGCCCTGAACGCCACCGACCTGCTGGAGCACGCCCTGCGGCCGCTCTCGGTCGAGCCGCCCAAGGACGGCGTCGCGCACGCGGCCAGCGGCGGCCTCGCCACCCTGCCGGGGCTGATCGCCGCCCAGCAGTACGGCGTACCGTTTCTGCTCACCGAGCACGGCATCTACCTGCGCGAGCGCTACCTCGGCTACCGCACCGGCCCCTACCGCTGGCCGGTCAAGGCGCTGCTGCTCGGCTTCTACCGGATGCTCGCCGAGGAGAGCTACCGGCAGGCCGCCCTCGTCACCCCCGGCAACCGGTACAACCGGCGCTGGGAGGAGCGCGGCGGCACGCCGTCCTCGCACATCCGCACCGTCTACAACGGGGTGGACCCGGCGGCCTTCCCGCCGGCCGGCCCCGAGCCCGAGACGCCGACCCTCAGCTGGGCCGGCCGGGTCGACCCGATCAAGGACCTGGAGACGCTGATCCGGGCCTTCGCCATCGTCCAGCGGGAGATCCCCGAGGCGCGTCTGCGGCTCTTCGGCGGCACCCCCAAGGGCGGCGAGGCGTACCGGGACGGCTGCATAGCCCTGGCCGCCGAGCTCGGCATAGCCGACTCGGTGGCCTTCGAGGGCCGCGTCGCCGACATCACCGACGCGTACGCGGCGGGCAACGTGGTCATGCTCTCCAGCATCAGCGAGGGCTTCCCGTTCACCCTGATCGAGGCGATGTCCTGCGGCCGCGCGACCGTCTCGACCGACGTCGGCGGCGTGCGCGAGGCCGTCGGCGACACCGGACTGGTCGTCCCGCCGCGCGAACCCGAACCGATGGCGGCCGCCGCGATCGAGCTGCTGCGCGACGCCGAACGGCGCGCCCGGCTCGGCGAGGGCGCCCGGCTGCGGGTGATCGAGCAGTTCACCCTCCGCCAGAACATCGACGGCTTCCGCGGCATCTACACCGAGCTCCTGGGCACCGCCCGCTGGATGCCCGGCGGCATGGTCGCCGTCACCGACCAGGTCCCCAGCCCCGACTGGGACCAGCAGCTGGCCGCCGCCCGCCCCGAGCCGAGCGAGGTCGGCGCGTGAACGGGAACGGCGACAGAACCATCGAGAGGCGCGTGTCCCGCTCAGCGGCCGCCGAGCACAACGAGGTGGACGCGTGAACGAGCGCAGCGAGCGAACCATCGAAAGGCGCGTGTCCCGCTCAGCGGCCGCCGAGCACAGCGAGGTGGACGCATGAGCGGTCCGTTGCGACTGATTCCGGGCGAGGCCGGCCCCGACCAGACCGTGCAGCTGCGCGCCCTGCCGCTCAAGCGCCGCCGTCCCGCCCCGTCGGAGCAGGAGCCGGAGCCGGAGCCGGAGGACGCGCTCTACCTCCCCGCGGACCCGCTGGACGAGCTCGCCGAGCGCCTGCGCGACGTCTGCGCCGACGCCGTCCACCCGTACGAGATCGCGGCCTTCCTGGAGTCCGACGGCCTGTCGGACGAGCAGGCCGCCCTGCTGTACGGCCGCCCCGACGCGTTCACCGTCGCCGAGGAACTGTTCGAGAAGGTCGAGCGCCGCTACCCCGGCCCGAGCTCCGAGTTCGCCAACCCCTGGCGGGCCGACCCCTGGCGCTGCGTGGTGCGCGGCCTGGTGTTCGCCCTGCCGGGGCTCGGCTACCTGCTCGGCGCCAACCTGTTCGCGACCACCCGGATGCGCTTCGGCCTGCCCTCGGGCATGCTCGCGCTGTCCGTCGCCACGCTGGTCAGCTGGGGCTTCAACCAGGCGCTGGCGCACCGCTCCTACCGCTGGCTGGGCCGGCTGCGCCGCCGCGAGGCCGCGGTCTGCCTGGCCGTCGGCGCCCCGGTCGGCGCGCTGGTCGCGGCGGCCGCCGCGTACGTGGTCGGCGGGCCGCTGGGCGCGCTGTGCTTCGCCGCCGGGCAGTCCTGCTACCTGGGCGCGGCGACCGTGCTGCTGGTGCTCGGGCGGGAGAAGTTCCTGCTGCTGGCGCTGGCCCCGGCCTCGGTCGGCGCGGGCGTGGTGCTGGCGGCGGACGTCCCCCAGCCGGTCCGTACGGTCGTGCTGCTCGTCTCGCTGGTGCTGGCGGTCGGACTGGCCGTCCGGGAGCTGCTGGTCTGCATCCGCGGCGGCGAACGCGAGTCCGTCGAGCTGAGGCTGCCGGTCCGCCAGGAGGTCCCGCACCTGCTGTTCGGCCTGGCCTGCGGCGCGCTCACGCTGATCGCCGGCCTCGGCGGGACGATCCACCAGGCCGTGCAGTCCGGCGGCCTCCCCGCGCAGGGGACGTCGACCACCCCGACCGGACCGGCCATGATCGCGCTGACGCTCAGCCTGGGCCTCGCCGAGTGGCTACTCTTCCGCTACCGGGCGATGGCGGTGGCCGCCCTGCGCACCAGCCACACCAGCGGCCAGTTCACCCGCCGCACCGGCGGGATCCTGCTCGGCTGCCTGTTCATCTACCTCACCACCGTGGCCGCGCTGGACGCCGCCGCGACCGTGCTGTGGCCCGGCGCCCCCGCGCTCGGCGTGCCGCAGCTCGGCGCGATGCTGCTCCTCGGCGGCTCGCTCTGGCTGGCGCTGCTGCTGAACGCCTTCGGGTTCAGCTGGAGCACCGCCCTCGTCTGTCTGGCCGCCGCGGTCGCCGAGAGCGCCGGGCTGCTGGCGGGTGCGGACCCGATCGTCCTGCAGCTGATCGGCTGCGGGACGGCCGCCTTCGTCCTCACCGCACTGGCCGGGCCCGCGCTCGGCCGCACCACCCAGCACCGCTGAAAACGCACCACCCAGCACCGCTGAACACATCGAATATCCCGCACGCCTCCTTCGCGTGCACCGCCGTACCCGTTCCACCTGAGACACCCACCGGGCCAACGGCGGCCGGCCACCCCAGTGCGTCCGGCCGCCCCGGCAGATCGAGAAAGCGACATCCGCATGAGCAGCGTTGCGGTTACCGGAGCCGAGGGCTTCATCGGCTCCCACCTCGTCGAGACCCTGGTCGCCGACGGGCACCACGTCCGCGCGATGGTCCAGTACAACTCGTTCTCGTCCTTCGGCTGGCTGGAGACCCTGTCCGAGGAGGTGCTGGACTCGGTCGAGATCGTCCTCGGCGACGTCCGGGACCCGGGCTCGGTCAACGGCCTGGTCAAGGGCACCGAGGCGGTCTACCACCTGGCCGCCCTGATCGCGATCCCGTACTCCTACCGCGCCCCCCACTCGTACGTGGACACCAACGTCACCGGCACCCTGAACGTGCTGGAGGCGGTGCGCCACCAGGAGATCCCCCGCCTGGTGCACACCTCCACCAGCGAGACCTACGGCACCGCGCAGACCGTGCCGATCACCGAGGACCACCCGATCAACACCCAGTCCCCGTACGCCGCCTCCAAGGCCGGCGGGGACCGGCTGGCCGACAGCTACCACGCCAGCTTCGAGACCCCGGTCGTCACCCTGCGCCCGTTCAACACCTTCGGCCCGCGCCAGTCGATGCGCGCCGTCATCCCGACCGTGATCGCCCAGGTCGCGGCCGGCCAGACCGAGATCACCCTCGGCGACCTGCGCCCGACCCGCGACTTCACGTTCGTCAAGGACACCGCCAACGCCTTCCGCACGGTGGGCTCCGCGCCCGCCGACACGGTGGTCGGCCGGACCTTCAACGCCGGCACCGGCGGCGAGATCTCGGTCGGCGACCTGGTCACCCTGGTCGGCAAGCTGATGGGCGTGGACCTGGTGGTGAAGGAGGACGAGCAGCGCATCCGTCCGACCAACTCCGAGGTCATGCGCCTGGTCGCGGACGCGACCCGGCTGCGCGAGGCCACCGGCTGGGCCCCGAACTTCAGCCTGGAGCAGGGCCTGGAGCAGACCATCGAGTTCTTCCGCGACCCGGCCAACCTGGCCCGCTACAAGACCGACATCTACAACGTCTGACCCGCCCCGACCGATCTTGCTCGTCCTGGTAACCAAGGTTCGTGTCCTGCACATCCTTTCCGTGGGGGAAACACCATGCACGCAGTGATCCTGGCCGGCGGTAAGGGCGTCCGTCTCCGCCCGTACACCACCGCGCTTCCCAAGCCGCTCGTCCCGATCGGCGACCAGCACGCGATCCTGGAGATCGTGATGCGCCAGCTCGCCGCCGCGGGCTTCCAGAGCGTCACCCTGGCCATCGGCCACCTCGGCCACATCATCCGCGCCTACGTCGGCAACGGCTCGCAGTGGGGCCTGCGGGTCGGCTACGCCGTCGAGGACAGCCCGCTCGGCACCATGGGCCCGCTGCTCACCATGCAGGAGCGCCTGCCCGAGCACTTCCTGGTGATGAACGGCGACATCCTGACCGACCTGGACTTCGCCGGGGTGCTCAAGCACCACGAGGCGTCCGGCGCCCCGCTGACCATCGCCACCTACGCCCGCCAGGTCAAGATCGACTTCGGCGTGCTGACCTCCGAAGAGGGCACCATCACCGGCTTCCAGGAGAAGCCCAGCATCGACTACCGCGTCTCGATGGGCGTGTACGGCGTCTCCCGCTCGGCGCTGGCCAAGTACACCCCCGGCCTGCCGCTGGGCTTCGACGAGCTGGTGCTCGACCTGCTGGCCGCCGAGACCCCGCCCGCCGCGTACGAGTTCGGCGGCTACTGGCTGGACATCGGCCGGCCCGACGACTACGACCGGGCCAACGCCGAGTTCTCCACCATCCGTCCGGTCCTGATGCCCTTCGAGTCGAGCGGCATCACACCGGGTGTCGCGGAGCTGCCGATCCCGGCCGCCCGCACCGCCCCGGACGACGCGACCACCGAGCCCGCCACCGCGGGCGCCGAGAGCGACGGACGGGCCGCGTGAGAATTCTGCTCCTCGGCGGCGACGGCTTCCTCGGCCGTCACGCCACCGCCGTCCTGCGGTCAGTGCCCGGTGCCACCGTGCTGACCGCGGGCCGGCGGCCCGCCCACGACCTCCGGCTGGACCTGGCCACCGCCCAGGCCGGCCCGCTCGGCGAGGAACTGTCCGCGCTGGCCCCCGACGCGGTGGTCAACTTCGCCGGCGCGGTGGCCGGCAGCGCGGTCAAGCTCGCCGAGGTGAACGCCCGCGGCCCGGCGGTGCTCTGCGAGGCGCTCTCCCTCGGCGCCCCGAAGGCCCGCCTGGTGCACATCGGTTCGGCCGGCGAGTACGGCGTCTGCGCGCGGGGCGAGTCCCTCGCCGAGGACGCCGACGCCCGCCCGGTCGGCGTGTACGGCGCGACCAAGCTGGCCGGTTCCCTCGCGGTGGCCGGCTCGCCGCTGGACGCCGTGGTGCTGCGGGTGTTCAACCCGGTCGGCCCCGGCGCCCCGGCGGGCTCGCTGCCCGGGCGGCTGGCCGCCGAGCTGCGCCGGGTGGCGCCCGAGGGCGCCGACGGCGTGATCACGGTCGGCGACCTCTCCGCCTACCGAGACTTCGTCGACGCCCGGGACGTGGCGAAGGCGGTCGGCCTGGCCGTCACCGCCGACCGTCCGCTCCCCCGGGTGCTCAACCTGGCCTCCGGGCACGCCCGGCAGGTCCGGGCGATCGCGGACGGGCTGGTCACCGCGGCCGGCTTCACCGGCCGGATCGACGAGAGCGGGGCGGGCTCCGAGCGCTCGGCTGCGGTCTCCTGGCAGCAGGCCGACGTGTCGGCCGCCGACCGGGAGCTCGGCTGGCGGCCGGAGACGGACCTCGCCGACACCCTGCGCGACCTGTGGCTCGGCACCGCCGGGCCCACGCCCGACCCGGTGGTCGCATGACCGCCGGGCACACCCCCGACGGCCGCCTGCTGGTGCCGCTGTACGTCCACCCCGCGGTGGACCCGGCGGCCTGGCAGGCGGTCGCCGCCGCCGACCCCGCCCGGATCGCCGCCGTCGTGCTCAACCTCGCCGACGGTCCGGGCGAGTTCCCGGACCACGTCTTCGCCGAGGCCGCCGACGAACTCCGCGCCGCCGGACTGCCGTTGGTCGGCTACACCGACACCGACTACGGCCGCCGGCCGCACGCGGCCGTGGTGGCCGACATCCTGACGTACCGTCAGCGCCACGGCATCACCGGCGTCTACCTCGACCAGGTCTCCACCCACCCGGGTGCGCTCGCGCACTACCGGCGGCTGGCCACGGCCGCCCGCGCGGCCGGCTGCGGCACCGTGGTGTTCGGCCACGGCGAGCACCCGGACCCGGGCTACGCCGAAGTCGGCCTGGCCGACCTGCTGGTGACCTTCGAGGGCGACTGGGACGCCTACCGCGCCATGACGCTGCCGCTGTGGACCGGCCGGCACGCGGCCTCCCGCTTCTGCCACCTGGTCTACGACGTCCCTTCCGAGCACGCCCAGGACGCCGCCGCCCTGATCGCCGCCCGGCGAGCCGGCGTCGGCTGCGCCGTACCGGGGGCCGGGGAGAACCCCTGGCGCACCCTGCCGTACGGCCTGAACGCCGCCGAACTGACCTGACCCGATCCGGAGTCCGACTACCGTGAACCGCCGCAACCACCGGCACCTCCCGGCCGCCCTGGCCCTCGCCACCGCCACCGCCCTGCTGGTCAGCTCGTGCAGCAGCTCGGGATCGGAGGACGACCAGGACTCGGCCGACGGCACCCCGAGCAACTCCCCCGCGGCCACCGCGCCGAGCACCCCCGGCACCCCCGACCCGAGCACCACCGAGCCGGGCACGCCGACCCCCGTGCCCACCGCTCCCGGCACCACCGCGCCCGCCCCGGGCACGCCCGGCAGCAGCACGCCTCCCGGCACCCCGCAGGGCACCGGCACCCCGCCGGGCAACCCGGCACCACCGGCCGGCGCCCGCTGGCAGCCCGCCCCGGGCCTGGCCTGGCAGTGGCAACTCGGCGGCGGCGTCGACCAGTCGGTGGACGTCCCGGTCTACGACATCGACGGCTTCGAGAACGACGCCTCGGTGGTGGCCGCGCTGCACGCCAAGGGCCGCAAGGTGATCTGCTACATCAACGCCGGCTCCTGGGAGGACTTCCGCCCCGACTCCGCCGCCTTCGCCAAGTCCCTCCAGGGCTCGGACACCGGCTGGAAGGGCGAGAAGTGGTTCGACATCCGCAAGCTCGACCAGCTGAAGCCGCTGATGGCCGCCCGCTTCGACATGTGCCGGAGCAAGGGCTTCGACGCCGTCGAGCCGGACACCATCGAGGCGTACAACCAGAACAGCGGCTTCCCGCTGACCCCGGACGACCAGCTCAAGTACAACCGGATGCTGGCCCAGCTCGCCCACGAACGCGGCCTGGCCATCGGCCTGAAGAACGACCTGGACCAGATCCCGGCCCTGCTCCCGGACTTCGACTTCGCGGTCAACGAGGAGTGCGCGCAGTTCGACGAGTGCGACCGGGTCGCGCCCTTCGTCAAGGCGGGCAAGGCGGTCTTCCACGTCGAGTACAAGCTCGACACGGACCAGTTCTGCGGCAAGGCCAAGTCGCTGGGCTTCAGTTCGATGCGGAAGAAGCTCGAACTGAACGCCTGGCGCAAGCCCTGCTGAGGTGTTCGTCTTCCGTCGCGCGGGTGACCCGGACGAGGGTCACCCGCGCGAAGGTCACTTGACCGCCAGCCAGACGACGGCGCCCAGGACGACCAGCACGACGACGGCGACCAGCGCGATCACGCCGGTGCGGCCGCTGCTCTTGCTGCTGCCGTAGGTGGAAACGTTGCCCGGGGCCTGGGGCGCCGGGCTCTCGTCGACGAACGCCCGGAACATCTGGGTGCTGCCGGCGGGGTCGTAGTCGTTGTCAGCCATGGCACGGACTCTAACGAATCGGCCCACCTCGGGCACACCCCGGACCCCCGTCGCGCGGACCACACCACCCTTCCGTGCAACAGCCTCGTGAAGACCGCGGGGTTCCCGGAATGCCGGGCCGGGCCATGGGGTTGACTGCCTTCATGACCGGAAACCACAGCCGGGTGAGCCTCGGCACCTCCGACCTGTCCGTCTTCCCGCTCTCCCTCGGCGGCAACGTCTTCGGCTGGACGGCCGACGAACAGCAGTCCTTCGCCGTCCTGGACGCCTACGCGGCGGCCGGCGGAAACTTCGTCGACACCGCCGACGTCTACTCCTCCTGGGCCCCGGGCAACACCGGCGGCGAGTCCGAGACCGTCCTCGGCAACTGGCTGCGCAGCCGCGGCAACCGCGAGGACGTCGTGATCGCCACCAAGGTCGGCATGCTCGCCGAGCGCGGTGGCCTGGGCGCCGCCAACATCAAGGCCGCGGCCGAGGACTCGCTGCGCCGCCTGGGCGTCGAGCGGATCGACCTCTACTACACCCACCGGGACGACGACACCCCGGTCGAGGAGTTCGTCACCGCGCTGGACGAGCTGGTCCGCGAGGGCAAGGTCCGGGCGGTCGCCGCCTCCAACATCTCCGCCGAGCGGCTCACCGAGGCGCTGGCCTTCGCCGAGCGCGAGGGCCTGGCGAAGTACGTCGCCGTCCAGCCGCACTACAACCTGGTCTCGCGCGGCACCTTCGAAGGCCCGCTGGCCGACGTGGTCGCCGAGCACGGCCTGGCCACCGTCCCGTACTACGCGCTGGCCTCCGGCTTCCTGACCGGCAAGTACCGTCCGGGCGCCGACGGCGTGGCCAGCGCCCGCGCAGAGGGCGCCGCCCGCTACCTGGCCGAGCCGCGCGGCCCCAAGGTGCTGGAGGCGCTGGACACCGTCGCCGCCGAGCAGGGGGTGGAGCCCGCCTCCGTCGCCCTGGCCTGGCTCGCCGCCCGTCCGACGGTCGCCGCCCCGATCGCCAGCGCCCGCACCGTCGAGCAGCTCCCGCCGCTGCTGGTCGGCGCCACCCTGCAGCTCACCCCGGAGCAGACCGCCCTGCTGGACGCCGCCTCCGCCTGAGCCGGATCCGGCACCGCGGCCGCTCCGAACGCGGTCCGGGCCCCGACAGCGGCGCGCTGTCGGGGCCCGGTACGGCCTTCGCCGTTACGGCCGCGCGGTCACGGCCGCCCGAAGTGGGTGGGGTAGTAGCCCTGGCTGAGGGTCGAGATCCGGACGGTCGTGCCCGGCCGGGGAGCCTCTACGAACTTGTTGCCACCGAGGTAGATCCCCACGTGGTGGATCCCCGAGGCCCGGCCGCTGTCGGACCAGAACACCAGGTCGCCGCGGCGCAGCTGCCCGGCGCTGATCGGCGTGGTCGCCGCGTACTGGTCGTCGGCCACCCGCGGCAGGCTGATCCCCGCGCGCCGGTAGGCCTGCTGGACCAGCCCCGAGCAGTCGTAGCCGGACGGGCCGTTGCCGCCCCAGACGTACGGCTTGCCCAGCTGGGCGAGCGCGTAGTCGATGGCCGACTCCATGTTCCCGGAGGCCGGTGCGGGGTTCGCCGACGGACGGCTCGCGGGGGGCGCGGGCTGCGCGGGGGTCCGGGCGGAGCCGCCGGACTGCCCGGTGCGGCTCGCGTAGACGTCGTAGTGGCTGGTCCAACGCCACTCGCCGCTGCCGTTCTTGAACCAGTACTTCGAGCCGTCCCAGCCCTGGCGCATCCCGGCGGAGGAGGCCGAGCCGTTGGAGACGGCCTGGGCGGCGGAACCGGAGGAGCCGGCGGAGCCGCCGGACTGCCCGGTGCGGCTCGCGTAGACGTCGTAGTGGCTGGTCCAACGCCACTCGCCGGAGCCGTTCTTGAACCAGTACTTCGAGCCGTCCCAGCCCTGCTTCCCGGCCGCGGCGTGCGCGGATCCGGCGCCGGCCGTCAGGCCGACGACGCCGGCGCCCGCCAGCACGGTGGTGGCCAGGCAGGTGCCCCGCACGGCCCGGTGTATTCGGCTGCCGCCGGCCGCCGCCGCGGAGCGGGCGGTGCGCGGCCGGACGACGCAGTTCGGGCAGCCGCAGCCCGCGAGCGCGGGGATGCTGCCGAGGCGCTCCTCGAAGCCGATCAGTCCGGGATCGCCGTCGGGGCCGATACCGGACTCGGCGTACGCGCCGGTGGCTATCCTCATGCGGGTCGTCCTTCCTTCCGCCCGGCACGGGCGGCCGGGGACGGTACCGAGGCGGCCACTCCGGCCGGGGCGACGAAGGCGACCAGCAGCTGCTCCATCAGCGCGCTGCGGGCGGCCTCGTCCAGTTCGTGCGCGGTGGCCCGCTCCAGTCGGCGGACGGCGAGCGCCGCGGCCTCGACCGCGTCGTCCACCAGCACCGTGCGCAGGCCCGCGTCCAGGTCGGCCAGTCTGCGCCGGCGCATCGACTCGGCCACCTCGGGCGCGTAGTCCAGGGCCAGCGGCTGCACCGAGTAGACCTCCAGGCCGGCCGGGGCGACCTCGGCGGCCAGCGCCCTGGTCATCTCGTCGGCGAACCACTGCCCGTCGCGCAGCGCGGGGCCGGGCGCGGCGTTGCTGTCGCAGGGCAGGGTGGACGCGGTGCGGGTGAGCACGGCCTGGACCTGCTCGCGCAGGTAGCTCTCGTGGTCCTCGATCGCGAGCAGCGCCCGCGCGGTGTCCTTGACCCGCCAGACGATCAGCAGCCGGACCACGATCGGCGTGCCGGTGCGGTCCACCACCTTGACCGGCTCGCTGCGCCAGTGCCGCAGCCGCACGTCCACCCGGCGGCGGCGCAGCAGCGGGTTGACCCAGACCAGGCCGGTCCGGCGGACGGTGCCCCGGTAGCGGCCCCAGCGGGTCAGCACCCGGGTCTCGCCGCCCGCGTTGGCCAGCAGCCCGGCGAGCGTGAACACCACCAGCAGGCCGGCGGCGGCCACCGCGGCGATCCACGGCGCGTCCACCTCCACCCGGCCGCTCTCCCGCGCGGCGCTGCCGCGCAGGTCAGGCAGCGCGTCCCAGTACGGGATGACGCCGGTGCGCAGCAGCACGAGCAGCACGCCGCCCACGCCGATCAGCACCGCCAGCAGGGCCAGCCAGCCGGGCAGCGCGGTGGCGCGCTGCTCGCGCAGCGCCTGGTCGGCGCGCGGCGGGCGCCGGGAGGTGATGGCGGTCAGGGCCCCGGCCACCGTGGGGTCCGGGAGTTCGATGGTCTCCGGGGCGGCCGACTCCAGCGGGTCCCGCAGGTCCGCCGAGCCGCCGTGGGAGGGGCTCGGGACGACGGCCAGCGGGGTGGTCGCCGGACCGCTGTCGGCCGGGCCGCCCGGCTTGAGGGTCTTGACGGCGGTGGTCCCGGCCAGCGGGCCGGAACCGACGGCGGAACGTTCCGGCAGGGCCGGCGGGAGCGCCTTGGGCAAGTTGTCGGGTCGCTGCGAAGAATCGCGGGTGACGTCCATGCACGGATCCTCTGGGTCGGTGTGTCGCGCAACGGGCGGCCCGGATCTGACGGGCAGTGCCAGGGTCAGGCTAAGTTCATACGTCATCAAATGCGACATTTGAGCCGAGGTGTGTCGACATTTACTGACGAATCATCCAAAGCCGACCTGACGCGCAGGCACATGAACTGATGGTCGGGACAGTTCGGCGCAGTTCAGCGCCGAGGAGCACCTGGCCTGCGAGCGAACACCCGACGGGTGATCAGCCCGAGGCCGGTGAGCACCAGCAGGAATCCGGCGATTCCACCGCGCCAGCCGGTCACCCCGGACCGCCCGGACGCGCCCTGCGCGGTCTCCACCGGCGGCGCCGCCAACGGCGGAACCGCGTCCCCGGCGGGCCCGGCGGAGTCGACCGGGTCGGCGGCTCCGGCCGGTGAGGGCCCGGGCCGCACCGCGACGACGGCCGCGGCCGGGGCGCCGTGGCCGGTAGCGGGGGCCGGCGTCAGGCTCGGGGAGAAGGCCTCGGCGGTCGAAAGGGTCGGGACGACGGGCCTGGTGGAAGCGACGGGCGTGGCGGACGCGTCCGCCACGGTCTTCGCGGGCCCGGGAGTCGCCCTCGACGGCCCCGCCGACGGGCCCGCCGACGGACCGGAGCCCACCGGACTCGCCGTCACCGGCCGTGCGCCCACCGGCGGAACGGCGACCGGCACCCCCGCTGGCGCCGCCACGACGGACGGAGTCGGCGAGGCCACCGCCGCACCCTGGGCGCTCGGGCTCGGCTTAGCGGGGCCCGAGGGCACCGCCGCCGCACCGGACGCCACCGGGCTCGCTGCCGAACTCGACGCCGACACCGCCGCCGTCGGGCTCGACGCCCCCGGAGCCGAAGCCGTCGCCGTTGCCGTCGCACTCGGAGCCGCCGCGCTCGGCAGCACCAGGCTCGGCAGTACCGAACTCTGCGCCGCCGCACTCGGCACCGCCGGGCTCGACGCCCCCGGAGCGGGCGCCGCCTCCGTCGTGGCGACCCGTACCGGCACCGGCTCCGCCGAGGCCGCGTTCCCCGCCCGGTCGGTCGCCGTGACGGTCAGCCACTGCTCCCCGGCCGCCAGGTCCCGGTTGGCCGTGCAGCTCCAGCTCCCGTCGAACGCCGTCGTCGCCCCGCAGAGCACCGTCCGCCGTTCCGGCTCCGCGCCCGCGCCGGCCCCCGTCGTGACCAGCACGTCCGTGCCCGGATCCGCCCGGCCGGCCAGCTTCGGCCGGCTGACCCGCACGGTCTCCCCCGGGGCCGGCGAGGTGAGCACCGGCCGGCCCGGCAGGGCGGTGGAGACGACCAGCGGGACCGGCAGCCCGGCCGTCCGGTTGCCCGCCCGGTCGACCGCGACCGGGGTGAGCAGGTGCTTCCCGTCCGTCAGGTCCTCGACCGGCAGGCAGGACCACGCGCCGCCCGCCGGCACCCCGGTGATGCACAGTTCGTCGCTGGAGCCCTCGTCGAGGACCGAGACGGTGCTGCCCGCCTCGCCGGTGCCGGTGAGCCGGAGCCCCGGGTCGTCGGTGTACGCGGGGACGGTGAGCGTGGGAGCGCCCGGCGGCACGGTCTTCACGTCGACCGTGACCGGATCGCCGCGCAGCACCACGCCGCCGCCGGTGGTCTCCACCGCGGTGAGGGCGTGCGGACCGACGGCCAGCTCCGTGCCGGGGCGGCAGGACCAGTCACCGCCGCTCCCGACCTCGGTCCGGCAGAGGACGGTGTCGCCCTCCCGGACCTCCACCGTGGCGCCGGCGACCGCGCCGTGGCCGCTGACCTGCGGGCGGGCGTCGGCGAGGACGGCACCGGCGACCGGCTCGGCGATCTCCGGCCGGGCGGCGCCGACGGTCAGCTCGATCCGCTGGTCGGCGGCCTGTCCGGAGTCGGCGAAGCCGCCGGAGGAGACGAGCTGTCCGGCGTCGCGGCCGATCCGCAGCCGGGCCCAGGTCTCGCCCGAGGCCGCGCCGGGCGGGACGGTCCACTCCAGGGTCGCGGTGGCGGCGCCGGCCGGGATCTCGGTCTGCACCCGCTGGGCGGGGTCGAACCGGCCGGTGCGGCCGAAGTCGATCCAGCCGGCCAGGGTGGCGGGCCGGTCGCCGACCGCGACCGGAACGGTGAGCCGGTAGTAGCGGCCGATCGCCGCCTCGGTGGGGAAGGGGAGGGCGATCGACACGTCGGCGCCGCTGCGGCCGGTGCGCACCGGGGCGGTCGCGCCGGCGCCCAGGAGGAGGTCGGAGGCCACGTGCGTGGCGGTGCCGTACTCCTGCGGGGCGGCGTCGAGGTCGACCCGGGCCGGGAGCCCGGAGGGCGGCACCGCCCGGTGTTCGGCGGACCGGGTGTCGGGGAACTGCCGGGCCGCCGCGAGCGGGACGTTCCACGCGGTCAGCAGCCCGCTCGCGAGGACGGCCAGGGCGACAGCCGTACGGGGAAACTGTCGGCTCATCCGGCTCTCCTTCGCGGTCGGCTGCCGGGGGGTGGGCAGTCTGCACAAGATCCGACAAAAAGGAATCACGATCCTGGGCCGGTCATACTGCGACACCGGTGCTTTTGGCCGTGTCCCACCCGTTCGGCGGTCATCCGGGCGGCAGGACGGGATGTACCCGAAACGGCTGCATTTCATCCATTAGGCGGCAATCGGCGCCACCCGAACGGACGCGGGAATGGCACCTCCAGGCCCATTCGGCGGACACCGGCCTCCGGGACGCGGCCACCCACCCGTGGCCTGTGTTCGAATCACTCGCCGGGTACGCCGGGGAAACGGAGAAGCCCCCGGCCGGTGGCCGAGGGCTTCTCGATGGTGCGCTCAGCAGGATTCGAACCTGCAACCTCTTGATCCGTAGTCAAGTGCTCTATCCGTTGAGCTATGAGCGCAAGGAACGGGCGAACCCGATCTTGCGGAGTTGAGTGCGCTCAGCAGGATTCGAACCTGCAACCTCTTGATCCGTAGTCAAGTGCTCTATCCGTTGAGCTATGAGCGCTCGCCCTGGTGAACGTTGCCGCCGGGGCGTTGCGGGGACAACATTACATGACCTGCGGCGTAGGACGAAATCGGTTGTTCCGGGCCTCACCCGACCCCTCCCGACCTCCTCCCGCGCGCCGCCGGGGCCGCGCTCCGGGCCGTCCCGGACCGCAGCCGGACCGCAGCCGGACCGCAGCCGGACCGCAGCCGGACCGCAGCCGGGAACGTGTCCGGGAACGCGAAGAGCCCCCGTCGACGAGATCGTCGACGGGGGCTCCCGACTGGCGGAGGCTGAGGGATTTGAACCCTCGATCAGGAATAACCCCGAAACCGCATTAGCAGTGCGGCGCCATAGACCGGACTAGGCGAAGCCTCCCCACAGGGATCGTACCCGCGCGAGCGGAGCCGTTCCGTGTGTCAGTGATGATGCCACAACCGTGGGGCTCGGCACCAACCGCCGCCAACGTTACTAGGCGGGTCGACTCCGCCGCAAAGAAGAATGAGATACTGCCGTCTCCGGAGGAGCTGCCCCGAGCCGAGGAGACCTGTCGACGTGAGCAGCAGGCCGATCCGAGGCGCTGCTCGCCTCGCCGCCATACTCGACGCCCTGCCCGACGCGTTGCTGCTGGTGAACAGCAACGGCACCGTCGTGGACGCCAACAGCGCGGCGGTCCAGGCGTTGCAGGCGCCGGGCACCTCACTGGTCGGCATGGGCGTGCTGGGTCTGCTGCCCGAGTTCGACCCCAGCCGCATCCCCGGCTCGATGCGACCGGCCACCCGCGACGGCGACGCCCTCGACCGCCCGGTCCGGATGACCGCCCACCGCACCGACGGCACCACCTTCCCGGTCGAGGTGTCCGGCAACGACTTCGCCGACGACGGCGACGGCCGCGGCTACGCGCGCTCCCCGTACGACTCGTACCGCGAGAACTCGCCCTCCTCCTCCGACCTGCTCCTGCTGCTGGTCCGCGACCTCTCCGGCCGGCTGGGCGTCGAGGCCGAGCTGCGCCGCCAGCACAAGCAGACCGAGATGATCCTGCGGGCCGCCGCCGAGGGCGTGCTCGGCGTCGACCTCGAAGGCCGCTGCGTGCTGGTCAACCCGGCCGCCGCGCACATCCTGGAGTACCGGGCGAGCGAGCTGGGCGGGCGCGAGCTGCACCCGCTGATCCAGCACTCCCGGGCCGACGGCACCCCGCTGGCGCTGGAGGAGTCGGCGCTGCTGGACACCCTCACCTCCGGGCGCAAGCACCGGGTGCGCGGCACCGTGCTGTGGCGCAAGGACGGCCGGCCGGTCACCGTCGACCTCACCACCGCCCCGGTCCGGGACGGCGACCAGCTGGTCGGCGCGGTGATGACCTTCACCGACCGCAGCCGCGAACTCGCCCTGGTCGCCCGCAACGAGCACCTCACCGCCGTCCTGGAGAGCGAGCTGGGCAGTGCCCTGAACGCGCTGAACGAGCGGCTGGACGCGCTCGCCGCCGACCCGGCCGGCCAGCTCTGGCCGGAGGCCAACTGGACGCTGCGCCGGCTGGCCGCCGAGTGCCGCCGGTACGGGAAGCTGATCGACGGGGTGCTCGACCACCAGCGCTGCGAAGCCGGCGAGAGCGGCGCCGCCGAGGCCAAGGACGGCAAGGACGGCAAGGAGCCCAAGGCCGGCGCCAAGGACGGCAAGGACGGGCCGAAGGCCGCGTCCCGGGTCCCGGTCGGCCTGGACAAGGTGGTCCGCCGGGCCGTCGAGGAGGCCGGCGAGCTGGTCGGCCCCGGCCGGGTCCGGTTCTCGGTGCACGCCGCCGCGGTCGAGGTGATCGCCGACGAGCGGCGGCTGGCCCAGGCGCTGGCCCACCTGGTCGCCGACGTCAGCGGCGTCGGACTCTCCCTGGACGCCCCCGTCGCCCCGTCCCCCGGTCTGACCGTGCCCGGGCTGAACGGCGCCGCCGCGCCCGCGCTGCCGCCCGCCCCCGAGCCGCCGACCGTCGTGCTGGCCGCCGCCCAGCGCGGCGAGGTCGCCCGGGTCGAGATCCGCGGCCCCGGCGTCGGCGGCAGCCCCGTCCACCTGCCGATAGCCCGCGCGGTGGTCGAGCGCCACGGCGGTGTGCTCCAGCCGCACGAGCTGCCCGGCAAGGCCGGCACCACGTACGTCGTCGAGCTGCCGCTGGACCCGGTCGCCGCGAAGGCCGCCGCCGAGCGCGCCGCCGCCGAAGGCCGCTCCGACCGGCCCAAGGAGAGCGACAGCGCCGTCCTGCCGGAGCTCCCGGGCATCCCGCAGCTGCCCAGCAGCGGCGAGGGCGCCGAGCCCGCGGCGGCCGACGAGCAGCCCGCTTCCGAGACCCCCGAGGCCGCCGCGGCCCCCGCCGCGGAACGGGCGCCCGCCGAGGAGCCGCCCGCCGAGCGGCGCGGCCGCCGCGGCCGCCCGGCCGCCGAGACCCCGGCGTCCGACACCCCCGACACCCCCGACGTCCCCGGCGTCCCCGGTGCCCCCGGCAACCCCGACATCCCGGCCGACCAGTGGCCGAACGCCCCCGCCCGGGTCGAGCGGGCCGTCCCCGAGCAGTGGAACGGCACCGGCAACGACCCCGCGTACGGCCGCCAGGGCCTGGCCGGGCCGAACGGCGCCCAGAGCGACCCGTGGGGCAAGGACGACGGCCGCTCCGGCCCCGCCTACGCCGTGCCCGTCGAGGGCCACCGGGCGCAGCCGAACCGCCCCGGCGGGCGCGAGCCGCTCGCCCTCGGTCCGGCGCCCGCGCCCGCGCCCGCCGCCCCGGACGGCACCCCGCCCGGCGGCACCCCGACCGCCGAGGCGGCCCAGGAGCAGGCCTCCGGCGAGACCAGGCACCGCCGCCGCCGCGCGCTGCCCTCGGCCGAGGAGTCCTCCGGCGGCTTCGCCCTGCCCGGGGCGGCCGACACCCCGGTCTACCCCGGTCTGGAGCACGCCCTGCCGGCCGGCCCCGCGCCCGCGCCGCCCGAACCGGCCGCCGCCCCGACCGGGCGCCGCCGCCGGCTGGCCGTCCCGCCGGGGCCCGGCCCGGACGCCCTGGTGAACGCCTCCGGTCCGTCCGGACAGGGAGGCCAAGGAGGCCAGGCCGGCCAGGCGCAGCCCTCCCCCGGCACCGCGCTGGCGCCCGCCCGGGCCGCGCTGCCCGCCGCCGAGGAGCCGTCCGGACCGCGCCCGGTCGGCACCGGACTGGGCGAGCTCGCCCCGCCGCGCCAGCTCGGCCCGGTGCCCGCCGCCGCGCCGCAGCCGCCCGTCCCGGCCGACGCCGCCCGGACCGCGCCGCGCCCGATGGCCGAGCTCCCGCCCGCCGAGGAGCGGCCCGCACCCGAGCAGCCGTCGGCCCCGACCGGCGAGCTGGCCAACACCCGTCGGCTGCTGGTCTGGCCCGAGCCCGACCCGGCCACCAAGCAGGCCCTCCAGGCGCGCGGCTACCTGCCGGTGATCGTCCGCTCCCGCGAGGAGGTGGACGCCCAGGTCCCCGGCTTCCCCGCCGCCCTCTTCGTCGACCCGCTGACCGGCCCGATCACCCGCACCGCGCTCCAGTCACTGCGCACCGCGGCGCTCAACCGCCGGGTCCCGGTGCTGGTCACCGCCGGCCTCGGCCAGGCCACCCGGGACGCCGCGTACGGGGCCGACCCGGCCGTCCTGCTGCGCGCCCTCGCACCGCGCGACGGCGAGCAGCACGCCCCGCGGGTGCTGCTGGTCGAGGGCGACCCGGACATCGCCGCCGCCATGATCAGCAGCCTGGAGCGGCGCGGCATGCACGTCGAGCACGCGGTGGACGAGAACGACGCGGTGGCCCGGGCCAGCAGCGTGCAGCCCAACCTGGTGGTGATGGACCTGCTGCAGATCCGCCGCCGCCGGGTCGGCCTGCTGGACTGGCTGCGCGCCAACGACCGGCTGCACCGCACCCCGCTGGTGGTCTACACCTCGGTGGACCTCGACCCGCGCGAACTGCCCCGGCTGCGCACCGGCGAGACGGTGCTGTTCCTCGCCGAGCGCTCGACCAGCGAGGACGTCCAGTCCCGGATCGTCGACCTGCTCGGGCGGATCGGCGCGATGGGCGAGGCGGGCGTCGCCGCCGCCGGCTGAGGCGCGCCGCACACGTGGAAGGGCCGGCCGCCCCCGTTCGTACGGGGGCGGCCGGCCCTTCGCGCGGTCACTCCTTGCCGAGCACCGTGACGTCCAGCTCCTCGGCCGCGTAGCTGGCCCGGATCACCTTCTTGTCGAACTTGCCGACCGAGGTCTTCGGCACCGACTCCACGATCGACCAGCGCTCCGGCAGCTGCCAGGAGGCGATCCGCTCGCCCAGGAAGGCCCGCAGCTCCTTCAGCCCCGCGGTCGCGCCCGGGCGCAGCACCACGGTGGCCAGCGGGCGCTCGCCCCACTTCTCGTCCGGGACGGCGACCACGGCGGCCTCGGCCACGTCGGGGTGGGCCATCAGGGCGTTCTCCAGCTCGACCGAGGAGATCCACTCGCCGCCGGACTTGATGACGTCCTTGGCCCGGTCGGTGAGGGTCAGGTAGCCGTCGGCGGTGATGGTGCCGACATCGCCGGTGCGCAGCCAGCCGTCCTCGGAGAACTTGTCGTCCGGGCGGACCGGGTCCTGGCCGGCGCCGCCGTAGTACGCCCCGGCGATCCACGGGCCGCGCACCTCCAGCTCGCCCGCCGAGACGCCGTCGTGCGGCATCCGCTCGCCGCCCGGGCCGATCAGCCGGGCCTCGACGGAGGCCGGGAAGATGCCCTGGGTGATGCGGTACGGCCACTCCTGCTCGGGGGTGAGGCCGCCCGGCGGCTGGGCGAAGGAGCCGAGCGGGGAGGTCTCGGTCATGCCCCAGGCGTGCAGCACCCGGATGCCGTGGCGCTCCTCGTAGGCCTTCATTAGGGAGGGCGGACAGGCGCTGCCGCCGATGACCACCATGCGCAGGCTGGAGGTGTCGTAGTCGCCGGCGTCGAGCTCGCCCAGCAGGCCGGCCCAGATGGTGGGGACGGCGGCGCTGACGGTCGGGCGGACGGCCGCGATCATCTCGGCCATCGGCTTGGGCTGGAGGAAACGATCCGGCATGAGCAGGTTGGCGCCGGACATGAAGGCCGCGTGCGGGATGCCCCAGGCCTGGACGTGGAACATCGGGACCACCGGCAGCGCGGTGTCGCTCGGGGTGAAGGCGAAGTTGTCGCCGGTGTTGACCTGGAGGCAGTGCAGGTAGACCGAGCGGTGGCTGTAGAGCACGCCCTTCGGGTCCCCGGTGGTGCCGGAGGTGTAGCAGAGGACGGCGGCCTGCCGCTCGTCGATGTCACGCTGCCACGGGTACTCGGTGGGCCGGCCGGCGATCAGCTCCTCGTAGTCGTGCACGCCGCCCGCGAAGCCGGCCAGCACCGAGCGGTCGCCGGGGCCGCTGACCACGATGTGCCTGAGGGTCGGCGCGAGGTCCGGCAGGACGGCGGCGAGCAGCGGCAGGACGCTGCCGTTGACGATGATCACGCGGTCGGCGGCGTGGTTGACGATGAACGACAGCTGCTGGGACGGCAGCCGCAGGTTCAGCGTGTGCAGCACGGAGCCCGCCGAGGGGACGGCGAGGTACGCCTCCAGGTGCTCGGCGTTGTTCCACATCAGCGTCGCTATGACGCTCTCCTCGGTGCACCCGAGCTCGTCGCGCAGCGCCCAGGCGAGCTGGGCGGCGCGGGCGCCGACCTCGGCGTAGGTCCGGACGACCGGGCCGGTGCCGTCCCAGGTGGTCACGGTCGAACGGCCGTGGACCGTGGACCCGTGCTCCAGGATTCGGGCGACGGTGAGCGGAACGTCCTGCATCGTGCTGAACACGGGTCCTCCTTGACCTGGCGGCACTGGGGGCTGCGCTCGCGGCACCTACCGGGCGGTAATGCGCGCGGACGTGCCCGATTGTGCCGCTCCCACCCCCTGCTGTCAGTATCCCGGCCCCGTTGCGCGGATCACGGATTCGTCCCGGTTCCGCCCCCGGCCCGCTCCCCGCCCGGTGAGGGCGACGGGTCGGCGGCGGCGGATCTCAGCGGGCGGGTCTCAGCGGGCGGTCGGGCCGTCCACGTGGTTGCGGTCCACGGTGAGGGTGGCGCCGCCGAACGTCTCCTCGACGTTGCCGTGGTACTGGTGGACGCGCTGGTGGAAGGTCCAGAGGTCGGGGGCCAGGGCGCCGGAGCCGTCGGTGTCGGCCTGGCCGTCCCAGCGGGCGTACCAGAGCGCGTCGGGCATCGGGGAACCGCCGGCCCGGGCGGCGGCGGCGAGGTCCGCGATGCCGGAGTCGAGGCTGGAGTAGAAGCCGGAGCGGTAGCCGGCGGCGTGCAGGCCCGCCGTCCAGCCGAGGGTGAAGTCGACCACGGCCTGGCCGCAGGCCGGGTCGCGCAAGGGATAGGCCTCGATGTCCAGGTAGACCGGGCTGCCCTTGGCGAAGCCGAGCGCGCGCAGGGACCGGGCGGCCTCGTCCGCCTCCTCCCGGCCCTGATCGACGGCCTTCCCCGGGTCGATCCGCTTGGGCTTGTGGCCCGGGTCGGCGCACGGCGCCTGCAGTCCGACGTGCACCGGCAGGAACCGCCAGCCCAGCGCCCGCACCTGGCGCACCCACTCGGCGGTGAGCCGCGGCTGGCCGCAGCCGCGCTGGGAGCCGCTGGTGTAGACGCCGAGCGCCCCGTACGGGGAGGCGTCGCGCCAGGCCTTCAGGGTGTCGAGCGGCGGTGCGGTGCAGGCGTCGAAGGCGGGGCCGCTCCAGGTGTCGCGGGCCCGGGGCGGGCCGGACCGGTCGGGCAGCCTGACGGCCCGGATGCGGGGGGCGGCGCCGGCGGCCGGGGTGACGGCTTCGGCGTTCACGACCGTCCCGTCGGTGGCCAGCAGGAGCACGAGGGCGGCGGCGAGGAGGGCGGCGGAGCGGAGATGGCGCACCCCGCCTTGATACTGACGGTCCGTCGGACGACCGCGGCAGCCACGCCGCGACACCCGCGCGAGTCCACCCTTTCGGACGCACCCGTCCGTATCCGTCCCGATTTTTGTAACGAGCTTGCTGGTTCATCACTCCTTACGGCAAACTCACAAATATGCCCACCTCCCATACCAGCGAAACCCCTGCCGCCTCGTCGTCGGCCGCCGCCGTCGCCGAGGCCCTGGCCATGCCGCCCTCCCCCAAGGGCGAGCCCGCCGGCGAGCGGGGCAGCTGGCGACGAGGTGGGGCGTCCGGCCCCTCGGCGCCACCCGAAGTCCACCCCGGCCGGTCCACCGGCCGGTTCGGCAAGGTCCTGCGGCGCCCGGAGCGGATCCCGGCGCCGCTTCTCTGTCTGACCGCGATGTTCCTGGTGCAGACCGGCATCGCCCTGTCCAAGCCGCTGTTCGGCCCGCTCGGCGTCAGCGGCACGACCTTCCTCCGGCTCGGCTTCGCCGCCGTCATCCTGCTCGCCGTCACCCGGCCGAAGCTGCGCGGCAAGCGCCCCCGCGACCTCGCCGCGGCCGCGCTGCTCGGCATGGCCTCGGCCGGGATGACCTTCCTGTTCGCCGGGGCGATCGACCGGCTGCCGATGGGCACCGCCGCGACCATCGAGTTCCTCGGCCCGCTCGCCGTCGCCCTGGTCTTCGCCCGGCGCGCCAGCCACCTGCTCTGGGCGCTGCTCGCGGCCGCGGGCGTGGCGCTGCTGACCCTGCTCGGCGAGGGCGACGGCGGCGGATCGCTCGACCCGGTCGGCCTGCTGTACGCCTTCGGGGCGGCCGCCTGCTACGCCCTGTACATCCTGTTCACCGACAAGGTCGGCGCGGCCTTCCAGGGCTTCCAGGGCCTGGCGGTGTCGATGACGGTCGGCGCGCTGACGCTCGCGCCGTTCGGGCTCGGCCAGGCCTGGCACGGGCTGACGGCGCCCGAGGCCTCGCCGATGGCGCTGCTCGCCGCGGTGGCCGGGGTGTCGCTGCTGCTGCCGGTGATCCCGTACGCGCTGGAGATGACCGCGCTGCGACGGATGCCGCAGCGGGTGTTCAGCGTGCTGGTCAGCCTGGAGCCGGCGGTCAGCGCGCTGGTCGGGCTGGTGGTGCTGGGCCAGCTGCTGGGCGCGCCGCAGCTGGCCGGGATCGGGTGCGTGGTCGCGGCCAGCGTGGGGGCCACGCTGACCGGGCGACGGTAGCCCTCGCTTCGGTCCCCAGGACGCCCTGGGGACCCGGCGGCCTTACAGCGCTACGGCCAGAGCAGGGTGCGCGACCACTCCGGGGAGCTGACCGGGCCGGTGCGGGTGTAGCGCAGCCGGGTGTGCCGGCGCTGGGCGTCGCCCTGCCAGAACTCCACCTCGTGCGCCCACAGGGTGTAGACCGCGTGCCCGGGCGCGACCGCGTCCGGATGCGCCTCCAGCCGGCGACGGGCGACCGCCTCCGCCTCGTCGTACTCGGCGACCGAGCCCAGCGGCTCGCTCTGCCGCCCGACCAGCGCGCCGACCCGGGCGGCGGGCGAGCGGGTGGCGAACTCGGCGGCCGCGACCAGGTCGGCGGCCCGCTCGACGGTGCCGCGCACCCGGACCTGGCGGCCCAGCTGCGGCCAGTAGACGGTCAGCGCGGCGGCCGGGTGCTCGGCCAGCTGGCGGCCCTTGGGGCTGTCGGCGGCCGCCGAGAAGTTCCAGCCGGTGCCGGCCGCGTCGACGTCGCGCAGCACCAGCACCCGGGCGTCCGGCATGCCGTCCGCGTCGACGGTCGAGAGGGTGAAGGCCTGCGGGTCCAGCACCCCGGCGTGCAGCGCGGTGGCGAGCCAGTCCACGAACAGCGGGCCGGGCTCGGCCGGGGCGGCCTGGTGGTCGAAGGACGGCAGCGGGCGGGCCATCGGCGGGCGGCCGAGCAGTAGTTCGGGGACGGACCTGGGCCCGGAGCGGTGCTCGTGGAGCGGCTCGGCCGACGGCTCCGGACGCGCGTCCGCCGCCGGCTCCGCCCCGGCCTCCGGTGCGGGCCTGGCCTCGTCCGGGCCGGTCAGGCCCTCCTCCTCCGCCGCCATCGCGCGCCCTTCCTTCCGATTGCCGCGGTCGCCGCCCCGGCCGGGCCGGTCCATCCGGGCCCGGGCACGTGGGTGCGCTGTCGGAGCGCAACCGTACCGCCGTGGGCCGACGGCTCCGGGCGCGGGCCCTCGGTGGACGGATCCGGGCCGGTCGGCGGGGGATTCCGGGGATGCCCGGCGGGGTGCTCCGACGGCGATGCGCGGCGGGGAGATCCGGCGGGGAGGCCCGGCGGGGACGTCCTGCGGGGACGCCCAGGCCGACGGCCGGGGAACCCGGGACCGGCGCCGGACACACTCGTGGGCGGTGCCGATGGCGGCACCGCCCACGAGACCGGTTTCGCGGTGACCCTTTCCGCAGGCCGGTCGTTGCGCTGTTCCCTCTGGTCGTGATGCGTCGGTGGTTCGGTGTCCGTTCCGGCCGTTCCGTTCCGGTCCGGGCCTGTCGGCGGCTGCTCAGCTCACCCGCGTCCACCCACGTCCGGCGCCCCCGCCTTCCGTGGTGCCCGGTGCCGTCACTCGGCCGTGCGGCCGGTCAGTTGAAGGTCGGGGCGACGACGACGTTGACGTCCTTGTTGCCCTGGCCTCCCTGGACGGTGCCGGTGTTGTCCTTCACCGCGATGGTGTTGTCCTGGTTCGTGGCGCCGGAGCCGGCGGCGGTCTGCTGGGTGGAGACGTAGTTTCCGTCGACCCCGCCGAACACGTTGCCGGTGCCGGTGTCGGAGACCGCCCCGGCGTTGGAGGCGCCCTCGGCGCCCGCGCCGTTGTCGGCGGCGGCAGCCCCGGCACCGGCCAGCAGCAGGCCGGCCGCGAGCGGGCCGGCGAGTAGGAGCCCGGCTGTTCGACGGGGGTGGGTGCGAGCCATGAATGCCTCCGGGAAGCTGCTTGTCGCGCAATGGTCGATCAAGGTGCGCAAGGTTCGTCGACCGGACGAACACCTGCGGGCTGCGACGCCGGAAGACAGACTTCCGCAACAAATCGACAAAGCGCTAGCTCACACGGCGAATTTCGCCCGTTTGCGTGATATCCACCCGGGCCGCGCATGACGGCCGGGAAAACGGAAAACGCGGCGAGATACCCCGTCCGAGCTGGGACTTCACCCGTACGGCCGCTGCTCGATGGTCGGTCCGGGGGACGGCGCGGCACCGTCACACGATCCGCTGGGCGCACCACCCTGGCGCGTGCGAACCGCACGCGCGCCCCCGGAAAAGTTCGGTCACCCTCCCATGTCGACTTTCCCGGTCATGAAAAGGCCGTCGGATGTCACACCACGACGGCAGGGGTTCGGACGTGCGGTCCCCGCCGAAATACTTCAGTGAAAATCAGATCATCTTGCCTGGATTCAGAATTCCCAGCGGATCGAAGACCGCCTTCAGCTGCCGTTGCAGGTCCAACGCCACCGGGCCCAACTCACGGGCCAGCCAGTCCCGCTTCAGCAGCCCCACACCGTGCTCCCCGGTGATCGTGCCGCCCAGCTCCAGCCCGAGCGCCATGATCTCGTCGAAGGAGCGCTGGGCCCGGGCCGTCTCCTCCTCGTCCGAGGCGTCGAAGATGACGATCGGGTGGGTGTTGCCGTCCCCCGCGTGACTGACCACCCCGATGGTCAGCCCGTGCCGCTCGGCGATCACCGCGACGCCGTTCAGCATCTCCGCCAGCCGGGAGCGCGGCACCGCCACGTCGTCGATCATCGTGGTGCCCAGCCGGTCCAGCGCGGGCAGCGCCATCCGCCGGGCGGCCAGCAGCAGATCGGACTCCGCCTCGTCCTCGGCCGGCACCACCTCCGTCGCCCCGGCCTCCCGGCACAGCCGCGCGACCCGGGCCAGCTCGGCCACCCGGTCCGGCCCGTCGAAGGCCACCAGCAGCAGCGCCTGGGTGGACTCCGGCAGCCCCATCCGCCCCAACTCGTTGACGGCCCGCACCGAGACCGCGTCCATCAGCTCCATCAGCGACGGGGTCAGACCGCGCGCCATCACCTCGCAGACCGCCGCCCCGGCCGTGTCCGCGCTCGGGAACTCCGCCGCCAGCGCCAGCTGCGGGGCGGGCGCCGGCCGCAGCGACAGAACCGCCCGGACCACCACCCCGAGCGTCCCCTCCGAGCCGACGAACAGCCTGGTCAGGTCGTACCCGGCCACACCCTTCGCCGTCCGGCGGCCGGTGGACAGCAGCCGCCCGTCCGCCAGCACCACGTCCAGCCCGAGCACGTACTCGCTGGTGACGCCGTACTTCACGCAGCAGAGCCCACCGGCCCCGGTGCCGATGTTGCCGCCGATCGTGCAGGACTCCCAGCTGGACGGATCCGGCGGATACGAGAGGCCCAACTCCTCGACGGCCCTGGACAGTTCGGCGTTCACCACACCGGGCTCGACCACCGCGATCCGGTTCACCGGGTCGATCTCCAGGATCCGGTTCAGCTTCACCAGCGACAGCACGACGCAGCCGTCCACCGCGTTCGCCGCACCCGACAGCCCGGTCCGGGCACCCTGCGGCACCACCGGGACACGCAGCTCGGTCGCGGTGCGCAGCACGTGCCGCACCTGCTCGACCGTCTCCGGGAACACCACCACCGCGGGCTGCCCGGCCGCGCAGAAGCCCGCCATGTCGTGGCGGTACGCGGCGGTCACGTCCGGGTCCACCACGACGGCCCCGTCCGGGAGGCCCTGCGCCAGTCGGTCCGTCAGATCACTCATCGCCGCCTCCACTCGCCGCCCGACCGCCTCCACCTCCGCACTCTGCCCGGACGGCAGGGGGCGGGCAAGTGGGCCACGGGGAGGGGCGGGCGCCGGGACGGGCAGGGGCAGGTGAACGGGCAGGAGGACGAGGCACCGCCCGGACGGCAGGGGGCGGGCGGGCACCGGGGTTGGCGGCAAGGGCCGCCGTACGGGGAGGTGCCGGCCGGATCCCGGGGCCGGCGCGGGCGACCGGTCGGCTCAGGCCCGGCGGAGGGTCGGGGTGGCCAGGGCGATGAGGCCGGCCGCGGCGGTGGCGAGGGCGCAGAGGAGGGTGGGCGGGGCGGCGCCCGCCGCGTCCGCGAGCAGGCCCAGCAGGGCGTTCGAGAGCACCAGGGCCAGGCTCTGCACGAGCGTCAGCAGGGCCTGGACCCGCGAGAGATGGGTCGGCGGCGCGCCGGTCAGCACCAGCGGGCCGAGGTGGCAGGCGAAGAGCCCCGAGCCGAGGCCCGCCACCGTACTGCCGGCCACCGCCGCCACCGGCCCCGCGGCCAGGGCCAGCAGCGCGATCCCCGCCGACGCCGTACAGAGCCCGGCGGCCGCCCCCACGCCGGCCCGGGGCAGCGCGCCCCGCCGGGCGACCAGGACGGCCACCGCCAGTACCCCGGCCGCCTGCCCGCCGCTCACCAGTCCCGCCGTCCCGGCTGACCAGCCGTGCGCCCGGGCGAGCAGCGGGCCGAGCAGCGACACCACCGGCAGCAGCGCCCCGGCCGCCGCACCGGTGAGCAGCAGCGCGGCCCGCAGCAGCGGGTCGGCCAGGGCGAGCCGGACGCCGGACGCGGCCTCGCTCAGCAGGCCGGCCCGCGGACCGGACGGCCCGTCCGCCCCGGGGCGGAGCCGCAGCAGGACCAGCAGCACGACCCCGAAGCTCACCGCGTCCACGAGTGCCGCGCCGGGCAGCCCGCCGGCCGCGACCAGCAGGCCGCCGAGCGGCGCCCCGAGCAGGACGGCGCCCTGCCCGCCGGCCTGCCGCAGGGCGAGCGCCCGGGGCAGCCGGTCGGCGGGCACCAGCCGGCGCGGCATCGAACCGCTCGCCGGGAGGTGGAAGGCGTCGACCGTCCCGATCACGGCCGCCGCCGCGACCAGGAGCCAGAGCGGTGTGCCCCGGTCGGCCGCGACCAGCGCCAGCGCGGCGGTCGCGACCAGCATCACCGTGTCCCCGACGAGCATCACCCGACGGGCGCCGAACCGGTCCGCGACCGCGCCGCCCAGCAGGACCAGCGCGGTGCGCGGCACCGTGACCGCCGTCAGGACCAGCCCGGCCGCGCCGCCGCCGTGCGCGGAGGCGGCCCAGCCGAGGGCGAAGTACAGCGCGGCGTCGCCCAGCAGTCCGGCCTGGACCCCGGCCAGCCAGAGCAGGTACGTCCGGGGCAGCGCGGCCCGCGAACCGACGGCGGCGGTGGCAGCGGCAGTGGTCATGCCGGGTGACGCTAGGACCCTCGACCGGGTCGAGGGCAAGCCCGGCTACCCGCGGACCACCGGCTCCTGGAGCTCGGTGACCCACCCCGCCGGGTCCTCCGGGCACTCCAGGTACAGCTCCCGGGCGTAGCCGGCCGAGCGGTAGCCGTTCTCCTCGATGAAGCGGGCCAGCTCCTGGCCCGCGCCCAGGACCTCGTCCATCGGGCCGCGGTGCACGATCGTCGCCGCCTCCCCGATCGGCGGCAGGTCGACCACCTCGAAGTCGTGCGCGCCCGCCCGCACCGACGGGCCGACCGGGACGGCGGCCCCGACCAGCACCGAGCCGTTGCCCTCCGGGGCGTCCTGGTAGTGGGCGACGGACGGGCCGGCCGCCTCGATCCCGGCCCCGGCCAGCCGCCGGCACAGCTCGGCGAACAGCGGCCCGATCACCGGCCCGATGTCCTCCGGCTCGTAACTCGCGGCCACACCGGTCAGTTGGGCCACCCGGACGGACGGCACCGGCTTCACCACGACATCCCGCACGGACATGGTCCCCTCGCTCTCGATCGTCCGGAGCCTCGCCTCCACCCGGGCCAGCCGCAGCTCGTCGGCCGCGATCGCCGCGGCGAGCTGGGCCCGCCGCAGCCGCAGCATCCCGCGCAGCTCGGCCGCGTCCACCCGCTCGTCCAGGACGGCCCGCACCTGCTGCAGGGTGAACCCGAGCTCCTTGAGCGCGATCACCCGGTTGAGCCGGGCCAGTTGGGACGCCTCGTAGAAGCGGTAGCCGCTGACCGGGTCCACCCGGGCGGGCCGCAGCAGCCCGATCGCGTCGTAGTGGCGCAGCATCCGCACCGACACCCGGCCGTGGCTGGCGAAGTCTCCGATGTTCAACATGGTGCGACCACTCCACCCCCTGCCACCGTGTCAGGGTCAACCCCCGCCCCGCCCTCGCCCGTGGCCGTTCCACGGCAGTTCCCCACCTGGCCCACGGCCGGCGCCCGCACCCGCACCCGCACCCGCACCCGCACCCGCCCGGGAAACACCGAGGGCGGGTGCCGAGTGGTCTCGGCACCCGCCCTGAGCAGGTGGTTCTCCTACCGGCGGAGAGCGTGGGATTCGAACCCACGGTACGGGGTCACCGCACGACAGTTTTCAAGACTGTTCCCTTAGGCCGCTCGGGCAGCTCTCCAGGCGGAGGTCAGCCTAACGGGTCCGGCGGGGTTCGGTGCACACGTTTCGGTGCGGGCGGGGGTTACGGCTGGTCGCCCTCGCGCTGGCCGAGAGTGACCTTGGTGTTGAGGGTCTGGCCGTTGCGGGTGTACTCGACGTCGACGGTCTCGCCGGGCTTGTGCGTCCAGATCCGGCTGACCAGGGCGGGGCCGTTGTCGATCGGGACGCCGCCGAGCTTGGTGATGACGTCGCCCGGCTTGAGGCCGGCCTTGTCGGCCGCGCCGCCGGGGGTGACGGCGGGCTGGCCCTGGATGTCCTTGGTCTGGATCTGCGCGCCGTCGCCCTTGTAGTCGTCGTTGCGCAGCACGTCGAGCTTGGCGTAGACCGGCTTGCCGGTCTTGATCAGGGTGTCCGCGACCCACTTGGCCTGGTTGATCGGGATGGCGAAGCCCAGGCCGATGCTGCCGGCCCGGCCGTTGGCGGAGGCGTTGGACTGGATCGCCGAGTTGATGCCGATCACCGCGCCGCCGGAGTCGAGCAGCGGGCCGCCGGAGTTGCCGGGGTTGATGGAGGCGTCGGTCTGCAGGGCGTTCATGTACGAGGCCTGCGAGCCGGTGTCGTCGCCGGAGGCCACCGGGCGGTCCTTGGCGCTGATGATGCCGCTGGTGACGGTGGACTCCAGGCCGTACGGCGCACCGATCGCGACGGTGGCGTCGCCGACGTTGACCTTGTCGGAGTCGGCCAGCGGCAGCGGGGCCAGCTTGCTCTTGGGCGGGTTGTCGATCTTGACCACGGCGACGTCGTAGCCCTCGGCGTGGCCGAGCACCGAGGCGCTGTAGGAGCTGCCGTCGGCGAACTTGACGGTCAGTTTGCCGCCGCTGAGGGTCGGCGCGACGACGTGGTTGTTGGTGAGGATGTGGCCCTCGGTGTCGAAGACGAAGCCGGTGCCGGTGCCCGATTCGCCGTTGCCCTGCGCCTTGATGGTGACGACGCTGGGCAGCGCCTTCTGCGCGATGGCGGCGATCGAGCCGGGGACGGGCTCGTTCTTCTGGGTGTCGCTGGCCTGGACGGTGGTGCTGCGGTGGTCGTTCGCGGAGCTCCTGCGGTCGGAACTGTCGGAGACGGACACGCCGAGCGCGCCGCCGGCCACACCGGCGACCAGCGCGACGGCCGCGATCAGGGCGACCAGGCCGCCGCGCTTCTTGCGCGGGCCGCCGGGGCCGCCCGGACCGCCGGGGTACTCCGCCGGGTAGCCGAGCGGGCCGGCCGGGCCGCCGGGGTAGCCGGCGCCGCCGGAGGTGGAGTCGTGGGTGGGGCCCCAGCCGCCGAGCGGCTGGCCGGCCCCGAAGGGGTGGTGGCCGTGCGCGGCGGGGGCGGCGGGCGCGGCCGGAGCGGCGCCGTACCCCTCGTGCGCGCCGGCGGCGGGGACGCCGTGGGTCGGGGTGGCGTACGGGTTGCCGGCCGGCGGCAGGGCCGGGGCGGCGGGTGCGGCGGCCACCGGGGCGGGCGGAACGGGCGGCAGGACCGGCGGCGGCGCGTCGATGTAGCCGGTGGCCGGGTCGACGGCCGGCTCCTCGACGGCGAGTACGGCGGGCTCGGCGGGTGCGGCGGGTGCCACGGGCTCGGCGGGTGCGGCGGGTGCCACGGGCTCGGCGGGTGCGGCGGGTGCCACGGGCTCGGCGGGTGCCTCCGGTGCGGGCACCTTGGTGAAGGCGACGGTGGGCTTGTGCCCACCCCCGGCCGGGACCTCCTCGGCCGGAACGGCGTCGGCGGACGGCGCCGCCTCGGCGGCGGCGGCCTCGACCGCGCCCGCCTCCGGCTCGGGCACCCGCCGGAACGCCATGGTCGGGTTGTGCCCGCCCTGAGCGGGGCCCGCGGCAGCGGACTCGGCCGCCCCCGGCCCGGCGGGCTGCTCCCCCTGCGGCCCGGTGGGCCCAACCTCGCGCTCGGTGCTCACGGACGACCTCCATAGCTGGCAGAACCAAGGACCATAGTTTTTCGCACTGTCGATTCGTTTGCCGTAAGGACCCCTCTGAAGAACTCATAAGAATCCTTAGCCGGCACCGACACCGGCACTGGCGTCAGCACCCGCAGCGGCACCGACACCGGCTCCGGCACCCGTACCGACGGCCGGGGCTCCCCTCCCCGTCGGGCGTCCGCGATGCGGACCGCCCCGCCCTCGGCCTTGGGCGTCGGCACCCGCGCCGGTTAGCCTGGCGCTCCAAACTGACACGCGGGAGCTTGGACCCACCAGGCTGAGAGTGCGCATGTCGACCGTACGCCACACGAGTGACGGACGTTCGAGGGGGCGCTGACCGCCGGAACCTGTCCGGGTAATGCCGGCGTAGGGAGTATCGGCCATGCCGCCTGCTTCGCCATCCTCTTCTTCGGGCACGAACGCCTCCGACTCCGGCGCGAACGCCCCCGCGCCGGGCGCGACCGCCCTCCTGGAACGCGCCGAGCACGTCGAAGCGCCCCTGGTCCTGGACACCGAACCGCCGCGCACGCTGCGCTTCCGGGACCACTTCGCGCTCTGGATGAACCTGGGCGTCAGCCTGATCGGCTTCTCCACCGCCGCCACCGTGCTCGGCGCCCCCGGCAGCGAGCTGTCGCTGGCCGCCGCGGTGACCGCGATCACGATCGGTACGGCGGTCGGCACCGCGATGCTCGCCGTGGCCGCGCTGATCGGCGCCCGCACCGGCGCCCCCGCGATGGCGAACCTGCGCGGGCTGTTCGGCACCCGGCTGTCGTACCTGCCGACGGTGCTGAACATCGTGCAGTGCATCGGCTGGGGCGTCTTCGAGCTGCTGACCATCTCGGCGGGCGCGCAGACCGTCGCGCACACCACCGGCTACCGCTGGCTGTTCGTCCTGCTCGCGGGCGCGCTGACCACCGCGCTGACCATCTGGCCGCTGGGCTCGATCGCGGTGCTGCGCCGCTTCGTGGCCGGGGCGGTCGCGGTGGCGATGGTGTACTTCACCGTCCAGTTGGGCCGCCAGGGCGTGCCGGACCCGGGCGCGGGCAACTGGCACGGCTTCCTCGGCGCCACCGACGCGATGATCGCGGTGTCGGTCTCCTTCGTCCCGCTCGCCGCCGACTACACCCGGCACTCGCGCACCCCGCGCTCGGCGTTCTGGGGCAGCTTCTCCGGCTACACGGTCGCCCAGGTCTGGTGCTACGTGCTCGGCCTGATGGCGCTGCTGCAGTCGGACGGCGACCCGAACCGGATCTTCGACTCCTTCCTCGGGGTCTGGGCCGGCTGGCTGTTCCTGCTGGTGCTGGTGCTGCGCGAGACCGACCAGTCCTTCGCCAACGTGTACTCGACCGCGATGTCGGTGCAGAACCTGCTGCCGAAGGTGGACCGCCGGGTGCTCTCCGGCGCGATCGGCGTGCTGATCACCGTGCTGGCGCTGCAGATCGACGAGTTCACCGACACCTACTACGGCTTCCTCGGCCTGATCGGCTCGGTGTTCGTGCCGCTGCTGGCGGTGCTCGTGGTGGACTACTTCCTCGGCGCCGGCCGGCGCGGCTGGAACCTCTCCGCCGACGCGCCGTCCCGCTGGCTGATGCTGCTGCCGTGGGCCCTGGGCTTCGCGGTCTACCAGTTCATCGCGCCGACCAAGGTCGCGGGCTGGTGGACGGACTTCTGGACCTCCGCCCAGGAGGCGCTGCACTTCACCCCGCAGGAGTGGACCTCGGCCTCGCTGTTCGCCTTCCTGGTGCCGGCCCTGGCCACCTGGGCGCTCACCCCGCTCGGCCGCCGCGCCGTCCGGGGCTGACGGAGCGGGGCCCGAGCGGGCCCCGCAGGTGCGCAGACGGCCCCACAGGTTGGGGCCGTCTTTGTCCGCGCTTCACCTCCGCCGCCTATCGTTGGGCCTGTGACCAGCCCAGACCTGTCCTCGGCGGCGGCGCGCACCGTGCCGCCCGTCCAGGTGATCGCCCACCGCGGTTCCTCCCACGCCCTGCCCGAGCACACCCTCGCGGCCTACCGGCGCGCGCTCGACGAGGGCGCGGACGCGCTGGAGTGCGACGTCCGGGTCACCGCCGACGGCGCGCTGGTCTGCGTGCACGACCGCCGGATCGGCCGGGTCTCCAACGGCCGGGGCACCGTTTCGGCCATGACCCTCGCCGAGCTGGAGGCGTACGACTTCGGCGCCTGGAAGACCGGCCGCCCCAGCACCGACCCGGAGCTGCGCGGTGTGCTGCGGCTGGAGCGGCTGCTGGAGCTGGTGGTGGAGTGCGGCCGCCCGGTGGACCTGGCGATCGAGACCAAGCACCCGGTGCGCTTCCGCGGCCGGGTGGAGGCCGAGCTGCTGCGGACCCTGGAGCGGTTCAAGATCGGCGCGACCCGGGAGGGCGACCGCCCGTCCGCCCGGATCATGAGCTTCTCCTCCGTCGCGCTGAACCGGGTGGCCGCCGCCGCGCCGCGGTACCGGCGGGTCTTCCTGTTCGAGCGGACCCTGCCGCTGCTCGGCCGGCTGCGCGAGGGCTCGCCGCTGCCGGGCGGGGCACGGATCGCCGGCCCGGGCATCGAGCTGGTGCGGGCCCGCCCGCAGCTGGTGACCCGGCTGCGCGAGCTCGGCCACGAGGTGCACGTGTGGACGGTGGACGAGCCGGCCGACGTCGAGCTCTGCCTGGAGCTCGGGGTGTCCGCGATCATCACCAACCGGCCCGCGGAGGTACTGGCGCAGCTCGGCCGGTGATCCACCGGTGATCCGTCGGCGCACCGAAGGCCGTACTCCTCCGAACCCCTCCGATCCGATCACTCTGGTCGGCAGTCAAACCTTCCTCGCGCGAAATTGCCGGAATTCTTGCATCCGGGCGACGGAGGGTGAGCGCGGAATGACCTGATGTCGACCGTCGGTCGCCGCACTCGAAATGGGCTCGCGGGATCGTCCGGTGCTCGTTTCCGACGCATTACCAAGGGGCATCTCTCCCTCGGCATACGCTGAAGGAGGTCCGGGGGTGGCGTTGATGGTGGCGCGTGAAGTGCCGACTTCATCGACCATGGCAGTGCCGCACGGCCCAGCGAGTGTCGGGGTCGCACGGCGCCGACTGCGTCGAGATCTGGGTGACCGGCAGGTACCCGAACCGGTCATCGATGATGCTGTTCTGATCCTTTCCGAGCTGTTGAGCAACGCCTGTCGGTACGCCCGTCCGCTCGGCCCGCTGCCGGCCCTGGGCCGCAGCGCCCGGGCCGAGGTGCTCGGGCAGGTGCTGGTCGGCGTCCCCTCCGGGGCGAACGCCGCGCAGGGCGCCCGCGAGCCCGCCGAGGGTCCGGCCGAGCCGGCCGGCGGGGTGCTGGTCCGCTGGCAGATGCACGCCGACGGGGTGCTCACCCTGGAGGTCACGGACGGCGGGGCGGCCACCCGGCCGCTGCCCGCGAGTCCCTCGCTGACCTCGCGCGGCGGCCGCGGCCTGAGCATCGTCGACCAGCTGGCCAGCGACTGGGGCGTGCGCGACGCCCCCGGCGAGGTCACGGTCTGGGCGGCGCTGCCCGCCCGGGCCCGGCACGCCCGGCGCACCGGGGGCGATGCCCGTAGCGCGTGAGCCGGGCTCGGGGAATGTGTCGTTAGGCTTCCCGGGACACAGGACCACCGTTCCCGGGAGAGCCGCAGCATGGGCAAGAAGGCCGCCAAGAAGGCGCCGCAGCGCCAGTCCACCACCGCCGTCACGGGCGAGATCCCCGTGGTCGGGGCCCGCGAGGACTGCCCCTGCGGCTCGGGCCGCCGGTACAAGGCGTGTCACGGCCGGGAGGCCTCGCACGCGGTGCAGGAGCTGGTGCACCGCCCGTTCGAGGGCCTGCCGGGCGAGGCCGACTGGGTGGCCCTGCGCGAGCTGGTGCCCGCCGCCACGGTGCCGCTGACGCTGGCCGCCGGCGTGGCCGACGGCGCGACCGGTGACGTCCCGTCGGTGACCCTGGCCACCGTGCTGCCGCTGGCCTGGCCGGCCCTGCGCCGCCAGGACGGCTCGATCCTGCTCGGCCTGCAGACCCAGTCCGCCTCCGGCGACCTCAGCCGCGACCTCGCGGACGCCCTGGAGCTGGCCCTGGCCACCGAGCCGGGCAGCCCGGTGCCGGCCCGCCGGACCGTCCCGGGCGGGCGCCGCCTGCAGGACCTGCTGGACACCACCGCCGCGTTCACGCCCGCCGTGCACACCGGCTTCGAGTTCTGGCTGGAGGACGCCGAGGCCGCCACCGGCGAGGTCGCCGCCTCCCTGGAGCGCGCCAACGCCTCGGCCATCCCGACCGAGAAGCTCGCGAGCGTGGACTCCGCGTACTGGTGCGGCACCCCGGACAAGAACCACCTGCGCTGGGTGATGACCGTGCCCGAGGAGAAGCTGCTGGACGCGCTGGCCCGGCTGAACACGGCCGGCGAGGCCTCGCTCGGCCCGGACACCCGCCTGGTCGGCTCCTTCCGCGCGCACGGCCTGACCGTCCCGGTGTGGGACCTCCCGCTCGCGATGACCGCCGCCGACTGCGAGAAGCCGGCCGCCGAGTTCGCCGAGCGGCTCGCCGCGGTGCTCGCCGACGCGGCCCCGCTGACCGCCGAGGAGCGGCGCACCCGCGCGAACCTGGTGAACCGTCAGGTCACCTTGAACTAAAGGGCGCAGGATCCGCGTGATACGCGTCACATTGTCGCGGTGAACGCGCAATTTCCGGGCGTGGAGGGCGTCTTGGAAATTGGCGCGGGCGCGGATCCTTGTTACTGTCTAAAGAGTCCGGCCGCTGGTGCATCCCCCGTCGCCAGCGGCCGGATCTTTTCTTTTTCCGGAGTGCCCCGCTCGGAGCCCCCGGACGGGCCCGGGCCGAGACCCGGGAGAAGCCCGGATCCGGGCCCGGCGGACGGTGTCGACAGCCCGTCCCGCTCCGGTGGCCCTCAGTAGGCCGAACGCCCGCTGTCCAGCCGGACCGTCGCCTCCACCAACTCCCCCAGCAGCGGCCCGACCTGCGGCAGCCAGACCCCGCCGCCGACGCCCGGTCGCGGCGCGAGCACCCAGCGCACCCTCCCCCAGCCTCCGGCCGAGGGCACCCCGACGGCCGCGCCGCCGGGCGGCAGCGGCAGGAAGCCGCCCGCCCCGTGGTAGCGCAACGAGCCTGGCACCCAAGGGAGTTGGGCGAGCATCTCGCCGAGCACGTCCAGTGAGTACGGGGCCACCAGCAGCGCGTAGCGGCCCGGCATCGCCAGCACCGGGCCGAGCGGCAGCCGCAGCGCGCCCAGGTAGACCAGCGCCCGGGCGCCGGCCGCCGCGGGCAGGCTGACCGCCGAGACCGTGGAGCCGGTGGCGGCCAGCACCGGCGCGTCCGGGCTCTGCCGCTCCCACCACCAGCGCACCATCCGGGCGTCCGTGGTGGCGGCCAGCAGCGAGGGGTCGTGCGGGTGCGCGCCGGGGACGGTGCAGTCCAGGTCGCCGCAGGAGCAGCGGCCGTCGCGCAGCACGGCGCCCGGCACCACGGGCCAACGGTGGTCGACGGCGGCCGTCAGGGCCGCGGCCAGCCGGGCGGAACGATCCTCCGACCGGTCTTTCGGGTTCTCACGCATGGCGCTCGTTCCTTTCCCTGACCGCTCGGTTCGCTCCGCTCCGCCGGCGTCCGTCGGGATCCTCCGCGCGGACCCGCCGCGGCACGGACCCGGGCGGCGCGGCGCGGGGCGGGCGGCAGGGCGGACGGCGCGGCACGACGTGGAGCAGGTGTGGAGTACGACGTGAAAGGGCCGCGCAGGGCACAGCCCTTGGAACGAGAATCCCGTACGCGACCGGATGGACGCCGCCCGGGCGCGCTTGGTTCCACCGTACGAGTGAGAGAGTTCCGGCCGACCCGGCTCACGGGCGGCACGGACATACGATCCGGACGGCCGCCCGGGCCGTCCTCCCGGTTCTGCCCGCTCGCGGCCCGCTCCATGCCTCCGGGCCGAGTGGCGCGCGCACCAACCCCGCGCGCCCCCCGACCGGGTCGCGATCGATGTGGAACGGGCCACCGCGTCGTCCTGGATCTGGACATGCCCCGAATGGCCTGTGTAGAAGTGGTGGCATTGCTGTCGATCAATGACGAGTAGTAGCGAATCGAGGCGAAACACGCCCTTTGGCCGTGCTCGCTCCACATTGGCCGTACCTGGGGGTTTCGCATGGCACGTAGCACCGCGTCAGGAGTGACGGCATGAACGAGTCCCACCCGTCGACGGCCCTCCCGACGACGACCGCCGAGCCTGGCGAACCCGGCTGCGCGGGCGGGCTCACCGTCCTCGACCTGCCGGACCTCCCCGGCCCCGTCAACGCCCCGGACGGCACGGCGGACACCCGCACGGCGCCCTCCGCCGCGCTGCAGGACCGTTTGGCCGGACGCCTGTCCGATATCACCAGCCTGCACGAGCACACCGAACGGCTCGCCCGCGCCCGCGGCCTGGCCGCCACCCTGGACACCGTCCTCGCCTCCGGCGCCGCCCTGCTCGGCGCCCGGCGCGGCATGCTGGTCACCCGGCGGCCCGGCGGCGGCCCCGGACAGCCGGTCGGCCACGGCCTCGACCGCGCCAGCCTCGGCGCCCTGGAGACCGTCCCGACCGAGCAGAGCCTGCTGGCCCGGCTGCTGCGCGAACGGGACCGGCCCGCCCAGCTGCACTCCCACGACCTCGCCGAGGACCCGGCCACCGGCGCCCGGCTGCGCGAACTCGCCGTCCACCTCGGCCTCGGCGGCGCCTACGGCCTGCCGCTCGCCACCGAGGAGGACGGCCCGCTCGCCGCCGCCCTCTGGTTCTACGACGAGCCCGCCGAACCGACCGACTGCCAGCGCGAACTGGCCCGCCACTACTGCGAGATCGCCGCCCCGCTGCTCGCCAAGCAGCTGGAGGCGGACCGGATCTCGCGCACCACCGAGGCGCTGCGCCGCGGCCTGCTGCCGGACCGGCTCCCCCGGGCCGCCGGGCTGCGGCTGGCCGCCCGGCTCGTCCCCGCCGGGCTGGAGCGCTCCACCGGCAGCGACTGGTACGACGCGATCCCGCTGCCCGACGGCACCATCGGCCTCACCGTCGGCTCCGTCTCCGGCGACGGCCCCGGCGCGGGCCCCGGCTCCGCCCCCGGCGCGGCCGCCGCGATGGGCCGGGTCCGGGCCGCGCTGCGGGCGTACGCGGTGCTGGAGGGCGAGGACCCGGTCTCCGTCCTGGGGGACCTGGAGCTGCTGCTCAAGACCACCGAACCGACCCGCACCGCCACCGCCGTCTACGCCTGGATCGAGCCCGAGGAGCGCCGGATCACCCTGGCCGGCGCCGGGCACTGCCCGCCCGTCCTGGTCGGCCGGCACGGCGCCGAGTTCGTGGAGACCTCGCTCTCCGCCCCGCTCGGCATGCTGGCCTGCTGGGAGGCCCCCGGGGTGGAGTTCGTCGCCGAGCGCGGCGACACCCTGCTGCTCTACACCGAGGGCCTGGCCCGCCGCTGCGGCCCGACCCTGCACGCCGGGCAGGCCAACCTGCGCCGGGCCGCCGCCGACGCCCCGCGCGACGTGCGGATCGACCCGGACCGGCTCTGCGCCCACCTGCTGGCCGTCTGCCCGGACCCGGACGCCGCGGGCACGGCCACCGACGACCTGATGCTGCTGGCGGCCCGCTTCGAGTGACGGTTCGGGCCCGGAACGAACGGGCGGCCGGGCGTCCGTACCATGGACGGACGCACGGCCGCCCGCGCGTGTCGCGATCCGACACCTCCCCCAGGGGCGGCGGTACCACCCCCCAAGGAGGCGTTGCACGTGACCGAGGACCGTACCCCCGCGGTGGCCGAGAACCCCGAGGCCGAGGGCGGCGAGGAGCCTGAGCAGCACAAGGGCCGCAAGAACGGTCTCTACGGCGACATCTCCGACGAGCTGGCCGCCTCGATGAAGTCCGGCTGGGCCGACACCGAGCTGCACGGCCTCGCCCCCGTCGCCCAGGCCCCGTACGCGGCCGAGCGCCGCGCCGCGCTGTCCGCCGCCTACCCCGGCGAGCGCCTGGTCGTCCCGGCCGGCAACCTGCGGGTCCGCTCCAACGACACCGACTACGCGTTCCGCGCCGCCAGCGAGTACGTCCACCTCACCGGCGACCAGACCGAGGACGCGGTGCTGGTCGGCGAGCCGACCGGCGCGACCGGCCACGACTTCGTGCTCTACCTGCTGCCCCGATCGAACCGCGAGAACGGCGAGTTCTGGCTGGACGGCTACGGCGAGCTGTGGGTCGGCCGCCGGCACAGCCTGGCCGAGCAGGAGCAGCTGCTCGGGCTGCCCGCCCGCGACGTGCGCAAGGCCGCCGAGGAGCTGGCCGCGAAGGCCGCCGACTCCGCCGTGCCGACCCGCATCGTCCGCGGCTACGACGCCGGCCTGGAGGCCGCGCTCGCCGACGCCCTGGACGCCGACAAGGACGCCGGGCTCAAGGAGTTCCTGAGCGGCCTGCGGCTGGTCAAGGACGCGTGGGAGATCGGCGAGCTGCGCGCCGCCTGCGACGCCACCGTCAAGGGCTTCACCGACGTGGTCCGCGAGCTGGGCCAGGCCGTCGCCACCTCGGAGCGCTGGATCGAGGGCACCTTCTGGCGCCGCGCCCGGGTCGAGGGCAACGACGTCGGCTACGGCACCATCGCCGCGGCCGGCCCGCACGCCACCACCCTGCACTGGGTGCGCAACGACGGCGACGTGCGCCCGGGCGAGCTGCTGCTGCTGGACGCGGGCGTGGAGACCAGCACCCTCTACACCGCGGACGTCACCCGCAGCCTGCCGATCAACGGCAGCTTCACCGAGGTCCAGCGCCGGATCTACGACGCGGTGTACGACGCCCAGGAGGCCGGCATCGCCGCGGTGAAGCCCGGCGCCCGGTTCCGCGACTTCCACGAGGCCTCGCAGCGCGTGCTCGCCGAGCGGCTGCTCGCCTGGGGCCTGCTGGACGCCTCGGTGTACGACGTCGAGAAGGTCCTGGAGCTGGGCCTCCAGCGCCGCTGGACCCTGCACGGCACCGGCCACATGCTCGGCCTGGACGTCCACGACTGCGCCCACTCGCGCCGCGAGGAGCACGTCGACGCGCTGCTGGTCCCCGGCATGGTGCTGACCGTCGAGCCCGGCCTGTACTTCCAGCAGGACGACCTGACCGTGCCGGAGGAGTACCGCGGCATCGGCGTCCGGATCGAGGACGACATCCTGGTCACCGCCGACGGCAACGAGAACCTCTCGGCCGGCCTGCCCCGCAGCGCCGAGGACGTCGAGGCCTGGATGGCCTCGCTCGCCTGAGCCTGCGCACGACGGCCGTGACGCGGCCACGGTGAAGGGCCCGGCCTCCCGAGCAGTGGGAGGCCGGGCCCTTCGGCTCCGGTGCGGGCCGCCGGTGTCAGCGACGGACGGCGGGCCGCAGGGTGGTGGGGGCGCCGTAGTGGCCGTCCGAGGCGCCGCCGACCTCGATCTCCACCGGCTTGGTGGAACCGGTCCGCTTCAGGCCGACCCGGAAGGTGTACTCGGCCGGGTTGCCCGTCATCACGCCGGTCAGCTGGGCCGGCGCCACCCCGATCCGCCCGTTGCAGTCCTCGGTCGCCTCGAAGGACTTCCACTCGCCGCCGACCTTCGCCTCGATCGTGACGTCCTCCCCGGTCAGGCCCTCGCTCGCGGGCACGGACAGGTACACCGCCGGGCGCAGCAGGCCGGGGCCGTCGGGCGAGGAGACCTTGAAGGAGAACTCGGTCGGGGTCCCGCCGACGACCAGCGGGGTCGGCTTGGAGACCGAGTTCACCACCGGGCGGTGCGAGTCGACGACGGACGTGGTCACCACGCCCTTGGTCAGCACCTTGTAGGTAGACGGCACCACGGCGTCCGCCTCGACGTACAGCCTGCCCGGCTGGTTGCCCGCGTCGAGCACCATCCGGTACTCGACCGTCCGGCTCTCGCCGGCGGCCAGCTCGAAGGCCGCGTCGTTGCCCGTACCCGCGTAGTCCATGCCGCCGCCCTGGCTCAGCGCGGGCATGGCCTTCCAGCCGGTGGCGTCCTTGCGCTCCAGGGTGCCCTGCGCCATCGAGAGCACCCGCCGGCACTCCGCGCCCTCGAACTGCTGGGTGGCCACCACCGGCGCCACCGCGCGGGTGCCCGAGGCGTCGTTGTTCTTCCAGGTCACCGAGAAGGAGACCTGGTCGCCCACCTGGATCTTCTGGCCCGCGCGCAGGCCGTTGAAGGTGATCCCGATGCCGCCGGCGGGCTTGGCCGGGGCAGGCGCGGCCGGGGCCTTCGCGGCGGTCTTGGCCTCGGTCTTGGCGGCCACGGGCGCGGCCGGGGCAGCGGCCGGAGCGGCGGCCGGGGCGGCGTTGGTCAGGGCGGGGGTGGTCGGCGCGGCCTCGGTGGTCGGCGCGGCCGGGGCGGGGACGGTCGGAACGGCGCCCGCGCCGGGGGTGGCCGACGAGGTGGCCGCGGGGGTGGAGGCGGGAGCGGAGGCGGCGACGGACGCCTCGCCGTTCGTCGGGCCGCAGGCCGCGATTCCCACGGCGGTGACGACGGCCAGCGGGACGATCTTCGCAATACGGGCGATAACGGACGCGTTCATGTGACAGTCCCCCCAAGGACATGGTGATGGTGGTGATCGAATGAGCGGGCGCCTACGGTCGCGCCCCGAGGAACCGGCCCGAGCCCCCCGGCTCCGCCGGCTCGCTCTCCCTGCCTCTCACCCTGATAGACGTCCATCCCGCCGGGGGGTTGCAGGCCGGTTCGAAGAATTTTTCCCGGCCCCTCCCCGGAACGCCGAAAGGCGCCGCGACCGGGGGAAACCCGGTCGCGGCGCCTCAACGGCCCGCGTGGGACGGCTACTTCACGACCGTCACCGGGACGATCAGCTCCTTCAGGGAGGTCAGCGACCCGGTGGCGTCGTACGGCAGCGTCGCCTGGACGGACAGCGGCATCGTGCCGGGCCCGTCCATCGGGTCGAGGGCCATCCGGTACGTCACCCTCTTGGTCTCCCCCGGTGCGAGCGAGAACCAGGCCTGCTGGTCCACCTTCGCGTAGTCCATACCGCCGCCCATCGAGAGCAGGATCTCCCTCCAGGCGCCGCCGTCCTGGCGCTCCAGCTTGCCCTTGTTCATCATGACCATCTCGCTCGGCGGCGTCCCGGCGTACTCCTTCGTGTAGACCAGCGGCTGGAGCTTGTCGTAGGTCTTCTGGCCGGTGTTCCGGTACGTCACCGTGAAGGTCACCGGGGTGCCGTTGGTGGACACCTTCTGCCCGGCGCCGAGGCCGCCGTCGACCGTGATCGCGATGTCCTTCGCGCCCTTGTCGGACGCGGTCAGGGACGGTGACTTGTGGCCGCTCACGTCCAGGCTGTTGACGATCGTCGTCAGGCCCGACTGGTAGTCGCTCTTGAGCCCGTTCGCCACCACGAAGACCTGGTCCAGGCCCATCCCCCACATCTGGGCGGTGAAGGTGTCCCCGGGCTTGCAGGTGACGTTCCACTGGGTCTTGTCGATCGTCTTGCCGGCCACGGTGGACTTGGTCCGCACGGGTGCGCCGACCGAGGAGTAGCCGTTGTCCGGGAAGTAGGGCCGGCCCCAGATCGGGCAGTTCGGCTGGTGGCCCCAGCCGCTGTCGGCGACCAGGTCGTTCGTCGTCGGCCAGGCGCCGCCCTCGAGTTCGTCCGGGGAGTTGTAGGCCACGACCAGGACGCCGTACGGCTCGCACCTGGCCGGCGCCCAGCCCTGCTGCGGCTCCGTCGGCGCGCCCGGACTCAGGACGCAGACCCGGTCGGCCGAGACCGGTACGGCCTTCCAGCCCGCCGGCACCTTGAACTTGACGCCCCGGAGGCTGGACGAGCTCGCCGGGCCGCTCGCGGTGCCGGGGGCGGAGGTCGCGGTGGTCGGGACGCCGTCGGCGAGCGGGACCTCCGTCTCGGCCTCGCTGGTGGGCGTGCCCGGATCGGTCGGGGCGGCCGTCGGGCTGGGGTTGCCGGTCGGCTCGGGCGTCGGGCTCGGCGAGGTGGTCAGGGTGGCGGCCGGGGGCGGGACCTCGTCCTGGGCGACCGGCTCGCCGTGGAAGGTGAGCACGCCGAGCGCCATGGCGGCGGCCAGGCCGAGCGGCACGGTGACGGCGTACACCGGGCGCAGCCGGCGGATCCGGTTCTTCGGGGGAGCGGCCGGGCGCAGGCTGGCGGCCGTGACGAGGGAGGCCCGGGCCGTCATCGCCTCGCGGAGCAGCCGTTCCGTCGGTGTCTCGGCCGGCCCGTCGCCGTCGCCGCCGGTGCGGCGGGGGAGCTTGTCGGTCATCGAACCTTCTCCAGGTGCTTTTCCAAGGCGTCCAGAGCGCGGCTGGCGGTGGACTTCACGGCACCCCGGGACAGTCCCAGGGTCTCGGCTATCTGCGCCTCCGACAGGTCGGACCAGTAGCGCAGCACCAGCACCTCACGCTGGCGGGGAGTCAACTCCTGCAGGGCCACCAGCACCCGGCGGTGCTCGTCGTTGAGCACCGCGTGGTCCTCGGCGGACGGGGCGTCGGCCACGTGCGGCGGCACGTACTCGCGGGCGGTCTTGCGGCGGCGCAGCATCGAGCGGGCGCCGTTGACCACCGAGGTGCGCAGGTAGCCGAGCGCGTTGTCGAGGTCGTCCAGCTCCTCGCCGTAGCGCTGGTAGAGCTGGGTGAAGGCGTCCTGGACGACGTCCTCGGCCAGGTCCTGGTGGTCGACCAGCATGACCGCCATCCGGACCAGGCCGAGCCGGTGGGCGTGGTACAGGTCGGTCAGGGTGGGCCGGTCCTCGGCGGGCTTGCGACCGCCGCGCAGCAGCCGGAAACCGGAACGGCGCTGCTTCGCCTCCTGCTCGGTGGCGGCGCCGGCGAGCGGCTCGCCGGCCTCCTGCGCGCCGAACAGCGCGGCGACGACTCCACGGATGGAGAAGCCCCGCCCCCCTGCCTGCGCGGCGGTCGGCCCGATGGCCATGGACATGCGCGTTTCCGCTTTCCCCCGGGACGGTGACGGCGGCCGCCGTTCCGTCAGGTCACCTGATCAAGATCGTGATCGGGGGGATCATCCCAGCCGCCCTCTGCCGGGTTCCCTCCGCCCCCGTACCAAAGGACGTGTGACGGGGGTGAAGGTTGCAGGCGGGTTCGAAGAAAATTCCGAAGGGGTCGGGACGGCTACACTCACCGGCATTCCGCCACCCGTGAGCAGGGGGTTCGCATGGCCGAGCAGCACGCCGAGGACCGGACCGGTGCCGCCCCGCGGCCGGTGCCCGTCGCCATCGGCCGGCGCCCGGAGCCCGTGCACGACGTCGCGGTGTACGCCTTCCCGGGCATGGCGCCGTTCGAACTCGGCGTGGTGGTCGAGGTGTTCGGGCTGGCGCGGCCCGAGCTGGCCGGGCTGCTGGCGGCGCCCTGGTACGGGCTGAAGGTCTGCGCCGACCGGCCCGGGACGCCGCTGGAGGCGGTGGGCGGCTTCGCACTGACCGCCCGGCACGGGCTGGACGAGCTGGCGGCGGCCGACACGGTGGTGGTCCCCGGGGTGCCGAACCCGTTCGGCGGCGTCTCCCCCGACCTGGTCGAGGCGCTGCGCATCGCGCACGGGCGCGGCGCCCGGATCGTGTCGATCTGCTCGGGCGCCTTCGCACCGGCCGCCGCCGGACTGCTGGACGGCCGGGAGGCGACCACCCACTGGCGGTACGCCGAACTGCTCCAGCAGCGGTACCCGGCGGTGCGGGTCGACCCCGACGTGCTGTACGTGGACAACGGCGACGTGCTGACCAGCGCGGGCAGCGCGGCCGGCATCGACCTCTGCCTGCACCTGGTCCGCCGGGACCACGGCGCCAAGGTGGCCAACGCGGTGGCCCGCCGCTTCGTGGTGGCGCCGCACCGGGACGGCGGGCAGGCCCAGTTCGTCGAGGCGGCGGTCCGCCCGGTCGAGGAGGAGGACGACGGGATCGCCCTCAGCATGCGGTGGGCGCTGGACCACCTGTCGTCCCCGCTGACCATCTCGCAGCTGGCCCGCGCCGCCCGGATGTCGGACCGCTCGTACCTGCGGCACTTCACCGCCCGCACCGGGACCAGCCCGATGCGCTGGGTCGTCACCCAGCGCATCGCGACCAGTCTGGCGCTGCTGGAGTCGCCGGAGGGGACGGTGGAGGAGATCGCCGCGGCGGTCGGCTTCGAGAGCGCCGCGACCTTCCGCCACCACTTCGGCCGGGTGATGCGCACCTCGCCGACCGCCTACCGGCGCTCCTTCGGGCGCGGGGTGGCCTGAGCGCGCGGCCTACTGCCCCTCGCGCTCCTCCGCGCGCTTCTCCTCGGCCTTCTCCGCGGTCCTCTCCCCGGCCTTCTCCGCGGACTTCCCCTCGCGCCGGTCCGCGTTGGCGACGATCGCGTCGTGCAGCCACTGGGCCAGGCCCGGCGCGATCTTCTCGTAGGTGTCGGTCCAGCGCGGGTCCGAGATGTACAGGCAGGCCAGGCCCCGGTGGATGGTGTACGTGCAGTCGTAGAAGTTCTGGCGGATGTGCTGCCGGTGCTCCTCCGCGAGGCCGGTGGCCACCGTGCCGTCGGCGGGCTCGCCGGCGGTGACCGCCCCGGCCAGGCGCTCGTTGAGCGCGGTCATCTCGGCCTGGATGCGCTGCCAGTCGGCCTTGGAGTAGCCGCCGGTGCGGCGCTGCGACTCGGCCCAGGCCGCGGTGTCGCCCCAGCGCTGTTCGGCCTCCTGCTCCCAGTCCTCCTGGTAGCCCTCGCCGAAGATCTCGAACTTCTCCTCCGGGGTCAGCTGAATGCCCATTCTCCGTGCCTCCATGGCGTGTTCGACGGCTGAGGCGAGCTCCTGGAGGTGACCGATCCGGTCGGTGAGCAACCGGTGCTGCCGCCGGAGGTGCTCGGTCGGGCTGACCGAGTCGTCGTCCAGGATCGCCGCGATCTCGTCCAGGGGGAACCCGAGCTCCCGGTAGAAGAGGACCTGCTGCAGCCGGTCGAGGTCGGCGTCCACGTACCGGCGGTAGCCGGACCGGGTCCGGCCGGCCGGGGACAGCAGGCCGATCTCGTCGTAGTGGTGCAGGGTGCGGACGGTCACCTTGGCGATCTTCGCCACGGCGCCGACCGAGTAGCCCTCACTGGTCATCGGGGTTCCTCCCTGGTGCTGACCACCACCCTCGGCTCTCACGTCGCGTGAGGGTCAAGCCGTGGACGGGGACGGGCCCCTGCCGTCAGACCCCGGCGCCGGCCAGCGCCCGCTCGCGCCGCCGGCCGCCCCGACCGCCCCGGCGGCCGGTGCCGCCGCTCCCGCCGTCGCCCGGTGCGCCGGGCCGCTGCCGCCGGGACCGCTGGGTGGGCCAGAACAGCACGTACCCGGCGGAGACCACCACGAAGGCGAGCCGGACGAAGCCGCGGGCCGCGTCGGACGGGAGCAACAGCGTGCCGCCGTACAGCGCGGCCAGCGCGATCCAGCTCCACCACGGGACGAGCCGCTTCTGCCCGACGGCGTCCCAGAGCAGGGTGCCGAGCAGGATCGAGGCCGTGTAGTACGTGTAGACGCTCGGGTCGAGCAGGATGCGGGCGTCCGCGCCCAGCAGCACCACGGCCGGCCAGCGGCCGCGCCAGACGGCGACGCAGCCGAGCCCGATGCCGAGCGCGAACTGGGTCGGCCGGTCCCACCAGGGGGTGGCCGGGTCGGTGACCCCGAACCAGCGCAGCGCGGAGGCGGGCTGGTTCGGGATGGTGAACTTGGCGGCCGCCATGGTGTCCAGGTTGCCCAGGTAGAACGGCAGCCAGGCGATCGCCACCAGGGCGCAGAACCAGAGCGCGGTGCGCAGCCAGGCGGGCCGGGGCAGCGCCAGGATCAGCGGGGCGAAGGCGATCGCCCAGGGCTTGGAGTCCACCGCCAGCGCCAGGAAGACCGCGACCTGGACGGGCTTGCCGCGGGCCAGGGCGTGCGCGGCGAGGGTGGTGAAGAACAGCGCGAGGACGTCGTCCAGGTGCGCGAAGCGGACCGAGACCTCGACCCACATCGGGATGAACGCCAGCCCGGCGATCAGCAGCCGCTGCTGCAGCCGCCGGTGGTTGGTCCCGGTACCGAGGTAGTACAGGGCCGCGGTGCGGCCGACCACGACCAGCATCACCAGGCCCAGACCGGCGCTCACCGCCTCGGCGATCAGCTCGCCGGTGTGCGGTGCGAACGGGGCGGTGAGCCGGGCCGCGGCCAGGCTGACCGGGCCGATCTGGAGCTCCGGGTGGTGGGCGTAGAGCGACAGGCCGCCGTCGGGCTGGCCGCTGAAGAGCAACTGCTCGCCCTGGCGCAGGTAGTGCCAGGAGAAGCCGCCGCTGGGCTCGACCAGGAGGAACCAGAGCACCGTCCAGGCGGTCAGCAGGACGTGGTGCCTCCGGAGCGGCAGCCCGGCTATCCGCCCGGTCGTCGCCTCGTAGTCGGTGGTGGTCCGTGCCGTGCGTGCTACCCGCACCTGTCCTCTCCCCGCCGTTCCGCCCCCCTCCGGCCGGACATCCTATGTGACGGAGGAGAACCGTCCGGACCGCCCGCGGGACGGCCCTGGTCGGCCCCCGGAACGGCCCGTGCCGCCCGCGGATCCCTCCGAGGGGACGGTGCGGGCGGCACGGGGGTGTTCCGGATCAGTGCGCTTCGGGTCGGCGCGCTCGCGTCAGCGCGCTTCGCCTCAGCCCTGCTGGGCGGACTTGCGACGGCGCAGCACCACGAGGGTGCCGACACCGGCCACCAGGACGGCGCCGCCGGTGGCCGCGATCGCGGTGGTGTTGCTACCGCCACCGGTCTGGGCCAGGGCCTTGTCGCTGCCGTCCGCGGCGGCCTTGGCCTTGTCGACGGCGGCCGGGGTCAGCGGCGGCGGGGTGATGACCGGGGGCTCCACCGGGAAGTCGATCGGGCCCGAGGTGTCGCCGCTGCTCTCGACCGGGGCCGGGGCGGTGGCCGAGCCGGAGGGCTCACCGGTGGCCGGAGTGGTCGGCTTCTCGGTCGGCTTCTCGGTGGGCTTCTCGGTCGGGGTGTCGGTCGGCTTGCCGGTGGGCGTCTCGGTCGGCTTCTCGGTCGGCGTGACGGTCGCGGTGGCCGACGGCGAGCCGCTCGCGGTCGGGCTGGGCTTGCCCGTCTGGGACTGGGTCGGCGTCGGGCTGGGCTTGCCGGTGTGCGTCGGGGTCGGCTTGCCGCCCGGCGCCTTGATGGTGAAGCCCACGCCGCCGTCGCAGCTGAGGTGGCCGTTGTCGACCGGCTGGTGGGTGGAGTCGTCGAGCTGGGCGGCGAAGACGACCGGGACGACGCCAGCCCGGCCGAGCGGGGAGCCGTCGGTGAAGGACGCCCGGACCTTGATCGGGACGTTCTTGCCGCGGTTCACCCCGAGCAGGTCGTCGGCGACCGGGTTGCCGGCCGAGTCGAGGGTGCCGAGCATCATCAGGACGGAGCTGTTCTTCTCGCCGCTCTGGTCGGGGGCGACCACGGCGGTCTGCCACTCACCGCCGGGGAGCCGGTACTGGACCTTGAGGTCCTTCGCCTGGAGCGAGCCCGCCTTGTTCTTGAACTTGAGCAGCGGGATGAAGACGAAGTCGTGCTTCGTCCGGTTGTCGATCTTGAAGGTGAACTCGCGGGCGTCGCCGCCGGCGATGAAGGTGCCGGGCACGCCGTTCAGCGAGAGGTCGAGGCTCGCGCGCGACGCCTTGTCGGCCTGCGAGGCGACGGCGGACGGGGTGCCGGTGGCACCGACGGCCATGGCGCCCTGGGCGCCGGCCAGGACGAGCGAGGACGCGAGCGCGGCGGCCCCGGCAAGGGCAAGACTGCGACGTATGGACAAGGGAGACCTCACGGAAGTGTCCGGGCGAGGCCCGGGCGCGAGGGGGCGGCCGAAGAACGCCGCGGACCCCCCGCGAAAGCTGAAAGTGCGACGGAGAGTACCGAACGACGGGACCGGTCCGGAAGGCGGGTGGCACACTGCGCTCCGGGCCCGGGAGAGGGCTGCCCGATTCGTCCAACTCTGGCCGTCCGTACGCCTTTTGCGCTCGGCTGGGACGGCGGCCGGATGACGGGTACACGCCCGGAGGACGGTACCGCACGACCCCCGGCGGCGGGCGGCGCGTGCGCGCGGCACCCGGCCCGCCGGGGGTCGGTCCGTGAGGGGGGTCGGCCGTGCGGAACCGGCCGCGAGGGTTCTGCCCCGAGGGGTCGGCCCGGAAGGCCGGCCCGGAGGATCAGCCCGCGAAGAAGGACTTGGCCGCGATCACCGCGCGCTCGTCCGCCAGCGCCTCGCCCGGGCGGGTGCCGTGGCCCAGCAGCACCCCGCCCCAGCGCATCCCCATGTAGTCGGCGGTCAGCCGGAGGGTGCCGATCAGCGGCTCGGCGTTGTCGTCGTCCTCGGTGGCGAGGGCGGTCACGCCCCAGATGGTGCCGCCGCGCATCCCCTCGCGGAACTCCACGCCGGGCACCCGGAACCAGGCCGACCAGTAGTCGAGGTAGAGCTTGGCGCTGGTCGGCAGCGCGTACCAGTACAGCGGCGCGACGAAGACCAGGTCGGTGGCCGCCAGGGTGGCGTCCAGCAGCGTCCGCTCGTGGCCGGCCGGCTCGGGGTACGTGCCGTCGCCGGTGTGCCGCAGGTCCCGGAAGGGCGGCAGCGGGTGCTCGTCCAGCCGCAGCCACTGCTGCTCGGCACCGGCCGGCAGGCTCGACTCGGCGGCCAGCCGGGCGAGCCGGGCCGAGTTGCCGTCGGGGCGCGCGCTGGCGTCGAGGAACAGGAAACGGCGCGGCGTCTCGGCGCCGGGCGGCTGATCGCCCATCAGGACTCCTCCGTGGTACGTACGGTGCGGACGCAGGAGTGAGCAGCCGTCGGACGCCGGTTTATTCCGCGCCCATGCCAACCGCCGGGCGGCAGCCGGGGATTGGCGGGCGCGGGTCCGGTCCGGCAGCCCGGCCCGGGGGCCGGCGGGCGGAGGTCAGTCGGACAGCCCGGCCCGGCGGCGGGCGACCTCGGCGACCGCCGCCCAGTCCTTGTCCCCGTCGCCGTGGGCCAGCGCGTCCAGGAAGGCGTCCCGCAGGACGCTGCCGATCGGCAGCGGCACGTTGCGCGCGGCCCCCGCGTCCAGCGCGAGGCCGACGTCCTTGAGGCCGAGCGGCAGCCGGAACCCGGCCGGCTCGTACCGGCGTTCGGCCACCATCGCGCCGTAGCCGGTGTGGATCGGTCCGGGGAAGAGCGTGCCGGTGAGCAGGTCGACCAGGTCGGTCGGCCGGATCCCGTGCGCCTCGGCCAGGCTGCACGCCTCGGCCATCGACTCGATCGCGCAGGCGATCAGGAAGTTGGTGCTGATCTTGACGGTGTTGGCCTGCCGGGGGCTCTCGCCGAAGTGCCAGGTGCGCTCGCCCATCGCGGCGAACAGCGGCTCGGCCCGCTCCAGCAGTTCGGGCGCGCCCGCGACCAGGATGTTCAGCCGCCCCGCCGCCGCGACCGGCGGCCGGCCAAGGACGGGGGCGGCGACGTAGCCGACGCCGTGCTCGGCGTGCAGCGCCTCGGCCCGCTCCGCGAGGGCGAGCGAGACGGTGGCCATGTTGACGTGCAGGGTCGCCCCGGCGCCGGCCAGCAGCGCGGGGTCGAGCAGCAGCCGCTCGACCGCCGCGTCGTTGGCGAGCATGGAGACCACCGTGTCGGCGGCGAACACCTCGGCGAGCGAGCCGGCCGCCTCCGCGCCCTCGGCCACCATGGCGGCCACCGGCTCGGGCGAGCGGTTCCAGACCCGTACGGTGTGGCCGGCCCGCAGCAGGCTGCCGGCCATGCCGCGCCCCATCGCACCCAGCCCCACGAAGCCGATCGTCCGCCCGGTCATCCGCGCACTCCCGTCGCCGCCGCACCGCTCGTATGCGGCCGACTGTACGTCAGAAGAGCTGCGCTACCTGCCGGTCGGCACGGAAGCACACCCGGAGCCGGGCCGGTTCTCAGGCGCAGGCGCGGGCCCGGGACGGCAGCCGGGTGCGGTCGGCGGCCGCGCCGCGCTCCAGCTCGGCGACCACCCGGGTGCGCAGCAGCTCGTACTGGGCCTGGAGCCGGCCGGGGCGGGCCGGGCGGGCGACCGGTCGGCCGCGGCCGACCAGCTCGTCCGGCCCGAACTGCTCGCGGGTGAGGTCGATCTCGAAGCCGGTGGCGAAACGGTTCCACCAGTGGAGGTCCGTCCGCACCCCGTCGACGTACACCTCGCCCATCATGAGCTCGCCGCCGAGCAGGTCGTGCACCACCATCGCCGTCACCCCGCACTGACCACGGGCGGGATTGTCGGGACGCCAGTGGGCCAGATCCTCGGGCGCACAGGTGTCGACGCCCCAGGAGGAGCGGATCGCGCGTTCGATGTCGTTGAGGGTCCACGCCGTCATACCGGGAAGCCTGCCACGCGCCACTGACAGCGGCACCGGCTTTTCGAAGGGTCATCCCGTGTTCTGCGGCTACCCTTCCGGCGTTCACCCGAACGAGACCCCGGCCCGGCGGGCCCGGCCCCGGGCGCGGGGCGGGCCCGCCGGGCCCCCGGTCACTTCGCCAGCTCGGCGACGCCCGCCTGCGCGAACTGCTCGTCCAGGTCGCCGCTGGGCGCGCCCGCGACGCCGACGGCCGCGATCGGGGCGCCCTTCGACTGGATCGGGGCGCCGCCGGCCAGGAACAGGGTGCCCGGGATGTCCTTCAGGTTCGGGGCCTGGGCCAGGCGCTTGGCCAGCTCCGAGGTCGGGGCGTTCCAGGACACCGCGGTGAAGGCCTTGCGCTCGGCCGAGACCGGGGCCTGCGGGCCGGCGCCGTCGCCCTTCAGCAGCACCCGGGTGACGCCGTCGCGGTCGACGACCGCGACCGACACGTGCTGGCCGGCCTTGGTGGCCGCGTCCAGGGCGGCCTGGGCGGCGCGGGTGGCGGCGTCGATGGTCAGGCCGCTGCTCGGGGCCAGGTTCTTGTTCTGGGTGTCGGCCTTCGCCGCGGCCGGGACGGCCGGGGTGTCGGTGGACTCGGCACTGGCCGAGACGGCGCCCACGGTGGCGGCGGCGAGCGCGGCGGCGACGACGGTGCCGGTCAGCACCCGGGTGCGGACGGAGGTCTTCTTCATGGTCCAGCTCCTCAGCGGATCTGCGGGGTGGGGTCGGGTGAGGTGGGGCGGGGTGGGGGAGTTCGGGGGCCGCCGGGCCGTTGGGGGGATCGCCCGGCGGCGTGCTTCGATCCTCCGGCCGGGGACGGGGCCGCCGCATCGGCGGTCCGGCGCGGGCGTCCGGGCATGATGGGGGACGGCGGCGTCAACCGATCGGCTGATGCGGCCCCGGGCCGGACGGGTCACCATCGAGGGATCGGTGCGGGTCGGTGCGGATCGGGACGGGCCCGTACGGACCGGCACGGCCGGTACGGGCCGGCGCCGACCGCGCACGCACCACCCGTTCAGCCAGGAGCCACCCGTGCAGCAGCCCCGCCCGACCGCCGGCCGCCCCGCCGCGGACCGCACCGGCGCCGGCGGCGCCCTCGGCCACGACGCCGGCGATCCGGACGCGGGCCGGCTCGCACTGCTGCTGGACTCCGCCTTCCTGCTGCTGCTCGCCGCCGCGCTCAGCCGCTACCTCACCCACCACTCCGGCACCGCGCAGGCGCCCTGGGTGATCGGGCTGAGCGCGGCCCTCGCCGTCGCCCAGCCGGCCGGGTCCTGGCTCGCCCACCGCCGTCCGACCGCCCCGGACCGGCACCGCCGCTGGGCGCTGGCCCTGGTGGTGGCGCTCTGGGTGGTGCTGGTGCTGCTCGCGCCGAGCTTCGCCTGGTGCGCCGTGCCGCTGATCTACACCGGGCTGCGGGTGCTGCCCGCGAAGGCGGCCATCCCGCTGGTCGGCGCGCTGACCCTGCTGGTGGTGACCGCCGAGGTCCGGCTGCCCGGCGGCGCCGACGCCACCCTCGTCCTGCTGCCGGCCGCGGTGGCCGGACTCGCCACCGGCGTCTTCCTCTTCATGGCCCGGCAGGCCGCCCGGCAGCGCGCGCTGATCGCCGACCTGGTCCGCACCCGGCGCGAACTCGCCGCCACCGAACGGCGCGAGGGCACCCTGGCCGAACGCGAGCGGCTGGCGATGGAGATCCACGACACCCTGGCACAGGGCCTGTCCAGCCAGCAGATGCTGCTCCAGGCCGCCGAGCGCACCTGGGACACCCACCCGGCGACCGCCCGCACCCACGTCCGCACCGCCGCCTCGGTGGCCGCCCGGAACCTGGCCGAGGCCCGCCGCTTCGTCCACGACCTCGCCCCGGCGGAGCTGTCCGACGGCCGCACCCTCGACCGGGCGCTGCGGGCGCTGGCCGAGCGGGAGTCCGCCGAGAGCGGGCTGCCGGTCCGCTTCCACCTGGACGGCACGCCCGTGCCGCTGCCCGCCGCCGCGCAGGCCGCGCTGCTGCGGATCGCCCAGGGCGCGCTGGCCAACGTCCGCGAGCACGCCGGGGCGTCGACGGCCGCGATCACGCTGTCCTTCCTCGGCGACCAGGCCGTGCTGGACATCGCCGACGACGGGCAGGGCTTCGACCCGGGCGCGGCCGGTGCCGGGGGTGGGAACGGCGCCGGGGACGGGGGCGGCCGTGGGTACGGCCTGCCGGCGATGCGGGCCCGGCTGCGGCAGCTGGGTGGCAGGCTGACCGTGGAGAGCGCGCCCGGCGAGGGCACCGTCGTCTCCGCCGCGATCCCCCTGGACGACCGATGAGCCCGGAACACCGGTCCCCCGAAGCACAGATGAGCCCGGACGAGCGATGACCCTGGAGCACCGATGAGCACGACTCCCGGCCGGACCACTCCCGTCCGGACCGCTCCCGTCCGGCTGCTGGTCTGCGACGACCACGCTGTGGTGCGGGCCGGATTGCTGGCGCTGCTCGCGAGCGCCGGCGACATCGAGGTGGTCGGCGAGGCCAGCACCGGGGAGGAGGCCGTCGCGCTGGCCGCCCGGCTGGCCCCGCAGGTCGTCCTGATGGACCTCCAACTCGGCGACGGCATCGACGGGGTGGAGGCCACCCGGCGGATCACCGCCACCCCGGACGGGCCGCACGTCCTGGTGCTCACCACCTACGACACCGACGCCGACATCACCCGGGCGATCGCCGCCGGCGCGACCGGCTACCTGCTGAAGGCCGAGCGGCCCGAGGAGCTGTTCGCCGCCGTGCACGCGGCCGCGCAGGGCCGCACGGTGCTCTCGCCGCCGGTCGCCTCCCGGGTGATGGCGCAGATGCGGGCGCCCTCGCCGCAGCTCACCGAGCGCGAGCTGGACATCCTCGGACAGCTGGCGCAGGGGCTGGGCAACCGGGAGATCGCCCGGGCGCTGTTCATCAGCGAGGCCACGGTGAAGACCCACCTCGGCCGGATCTACGACAAGTTGGGCGTGGACACCCGGTCGGGCGCGGTGGCGGTGGCGAAGGAACGCCGGCTGCTGCGCTGAGCCCGCCCGCTCCGTCCTCCCCCGGCTGCTTCCCCGGCTGCTTCCCCGGCCGCTTCTCCGGCTGCGCTGGGCGCCCGTCCGGTGTCACAGCGTGCTGCCACGATGCTCGGAATGTCGGATTCCACGGCGGCGTCCAGCACTACGTGTCCGCGCCCGGCGTCGGGCGGCTCGGGCGGCGGACACCCCGGTGGGACGACAAACCGCTGGTCCCGGGCCTTTCCGACCACTGCGGAGCACTCCGTCACGATGTGGATGTTTTGTGGATTCCGCTATTGACAAACCAACCACGCGGTTTGTTAGTTTGAGATCAACGACGTCCCCGGAGGTGGGGGCTCGCCGGGCCTGTGCGGACCGCTCTCGCCGGAGGGGGGTGTGGCCAGGGGGGAACGGCGGGTTTGCCGGGGTGTCGGGGGGAGCGGCAACGCCGAAGCCGCGCGACGAGGCGGCGTGGAGCGAGTCCGGGGGGACTCGCTCCACGCCTCCCCCGGTCCCCAGCGCCCCTGGCTAGACCAGCGCCCTCGGCCGGCCAGTACCCCCGGCTAGACCAGCGCGCTCCAGTACGGGCAGCGGACGTACGGCAGCGGCGGCGCACAGCGGTCGACGCTCCCGGACAGCACCGGGCCCCGCTCCGAGCGGGCCACTCCGGGCGAGCTCGCCGTCAGCCCGGCCTCGCCCGACTCGCCGAAGCGCAGCTCCAGCCGGTAGCCGTCCGGCGTGGCCGCGGCGACGCCAGGGCGGTCCCGGCCGGCGTTCAGCGAGGTGATGGTCCAGCCGCGCCGCCGCCAGTGCCGCTCCACCACGTCCGCCAGCGCCGCCCGCCGGGACAGCGAGACGACGGTGAGGAGGTCCCGGCCCCGGGTGACGTACCAGAGCAGCTCCGACTCGCGCCCCGGCAGCGGCAGCCGCGCCCCCGCCCGCGCGGGCGCCCCCTGCCAGACCGGCGCCGGACGGACGGCGTCCAGGGTGTCCTGGAGCAGCGTCTCGCAGCGTTCGGTGGCGTCGAGTTGGTCGATCGTCACCTCCGGCCCCGACTCCGCCCCCGGCTCGGACTCCGACCGCCGGACCGGCGCGACCCGCGCACCGCCGGGGCGGCCGGGGCCGCCTCCGCCCGGGCATCCGACGTTCAGTTCGGCACCACCTGACTGCACAGGGCCCTCCGCACTCCCCCGGTGTTCAACCCGGGCCGGCATTCCGTCACTGCTTGGACGGCGGGCGGGTACGGGCAGTTCCCCTCCCGGTTCCGTCCCTCACCGTTCCCACACCTTCAAAATGCACTGCACGGTGCAGTTGAATCACTGATCTGCACTGTGTAGTTTACTTCCCGGGCCGACCGGCCGGGCCGGACCGGCCCACCGGCCGCACCCGGCAGGCCTTCTGACCTGCCGTCCGACCCAGCCATCGAGAGGACCCGCCATGCCCGTCATCACCGTCGGCACCGCCCGCATCCCCTACCGCGTCGTCGGCGACGGCCCCGACACCCTCGTCCTGGTGCACGGCACCGGCCCCGGCTCCGCCATGTGGGACGGCCTGCTGGACTCCTTCACCGACCGCTGGACCGTGCTGCTGCCCGACCTCTCCGGCAGCGCGGCCGCCGAGGACGACGGCGGTCCGCTCGCCCTGGAGACCCTGGCCGCCCAGGTCGCCGCCGTGATCGAGGACGCCGGCCGCGGCCCCGCCGACGTCCTCGGCTTCTCCCTCGGCGCCGTCGTCGCCACCGCGACCGCCGCCCTGCACCCCGGGCGGGTCCGCCGCCTGGTCGCCGCCGCCGGCTGGATCAGCGCGGAACAGGACGAGTACCTGCGGCTCTCCATGGCCACCTGGCTCTCCCTCGCCGACCACCCCGCCGCGTTCGGCGGCTACGCCACCCTCACCGCCTTCAGCCCCGGCTTCCTCGACCGGATCGGGCGCGCCGCCGTCCAGGCCAACACCGCCTACATGCGGCCGACCCCGGGCACCCTGCGGCACATCGCCCTCAACCTCGGCCTGGACCTCGGCCCGCTGCTCCCGCGCGTCCAGGCCCCCGCCCTGGTGATCGGCTGCCGCCAGGACGCCACCGTCCCGGTGGAGAACGCCCGCCGGCTGCACGCCGCCCTGCCCGGCAGCGCCTACGCCGAGTTCGACACCGGCCACATCGTGCTCGCCGAGCAGACCGGGGCGTTCACGGGTGCCGTCCGGGACTTCCTCGTCGCCGCATGACCGCCCGCCGCACGACCACCCGCTGAACGCCGACCGCCGACCGCCGACCACCGACCGCCGACCGCCGACCGCCGGGAGGGAGCGAACGGCGGCGCGCGGGCGGCCCGTCCGGCGGGCGCGCACGGCCCGGGCGACCGGCGCGTGGAGCACACCGTTGCCCGAGAGGCAAGCCCTGCTCCAGAAAGGCCGATTACCGCGCATGGTGATCCTTATCGAATTGACTGAACGTCAACTTCAAAGGTGAGACTGCCTTGTCAGCAACATTCGCAAGGAGACCACCATGCGCATACTCTTCACCGGCCCCGCCGCGGCCGGTCACCTCTACCCGATGGTGCCCACCGCCCAGGCGCTGCGCGCCGTCGGGCACGAGGTCCTGTTCGCCACCGGGCAGCCCGTCGAGCTGATCCGCTCCGCGGGCTTCCCCGTCGCCCAGGTCGGCGACGGCCGGGGCCTGCGGGAGATCATCGAGGAGGCTCTCGGCGGCAAGGTCCAGTACGTCAACCGGGACAAGACCCAGGAAGAGATCCTCGACATGGCGGCCGCGATGTTCGCGCACGCCTCCCGCCCCGACGTGGACGGCCTGCTCGCGGTCGCCACCGACTGGGGCGCCGACCTGATCGTCCACGACTCCTTCGCCGCCGCCGGCCCGCTGGTCGCCGCCCAGCTCAAGATCCCGTCGGTGGTGCAGAACTTCGGTGCCAGCCCCGGCCGCCCGATGGCCGACCTGGTGGCCTCGCATGTCTCCGACCTGTACGAGGAGCGCGGCCTGACCGCTCCGGGCGTCACCGCGGTGCTCAACCTCGGCCCGCTCGGCGGCGACCCGGACGGCCTGCCGATGCGCTACGTCCCGTACAACGGCGGCGGCATCGTCCCGGGCGAGTTCCTCCGCAAGCCCGAGCGCCCGCGGGCGGTCGTCACCCTGGGCACCGTGCTCGCCGAGATCGACGGCGTCCGCGCGGTGGTCCGCCTGGTCGAGGCGGCGGCCGAGGTCGACGCCGACTTCCTGCTCGCGGTCGGCAACGCCGACCTCGCCCCGCTCGGCACCCTGCCCGCCAACGTCCGCGGCCTGCCCTGGGTCCCGCTCAACGAGCTGCTCGGCCGCGCCGACGCGCTGATCCACCACGGCGGTTCGGGCACCATGCTGACCGCCCTCCAGGCCGGCCTGCCCCAGCTGCTGCTCCCCCAGGGCGCGGACCACTTCCTCAACGCCGACGCCATCACCGCCACCGGTGCCGCCCTGAGCTCCACCTCCGAGGCCGTCGACACCCCGCTGCTCACCCGTGTCCTCACCGACGCCGCGCTGCGCGACGCCGCCCACCGCCTCCGGGCCGACAACGCCGCCCTGCCCACCCCGGCCGCCCTGGTCCCCACCCTGGAGGACCTCGCCGCCCGCCGCTGATCCCACCCCCGCCGCCGGTGGCCGTACCGCTCACGGCCGTACCCGCTCACAGCGGTGCGGCCACCGGCGGTACGGCCGCCGACGCGTCGGCCCGGGGCAGCAGGAGCGGCGTGGCGAGGATGAGCAGTCCCGCGACCGCGAGGGCGGTGCGCGGTCCGGTGGCGGCCGCGAGCAGCCCGCCGAGCGCGGTGCAGACGGCGATGGACGCCTGCTGGCCGATCGACCAGGCCGACAGCGTGCGGGCGACCAGGTGCTTGGGCGTGCGTTCGAGCCGGTAGGTGGCGAGCACCGGGTTGAACAGGCTCATGTTGACGATGATCGCCAGCTCGACGGCCATCACGGTGACCAGGCCGACCACGCCGGGGCGGACGAAGGCCAGGCCGATCAGCCAGACGGCGCGCAGGGTGCCGACGGTCCGGAACACCCGGTCCCGGCCGTGGCGTGCCACGACCCGCCGGGCCAGCCGGGAGCCGATCAGCCCGCCGAGGCAGGGGGCGGCGAAGGCCAGGCCGTACTGCCATGGGGCGAAGTGGAGTTGGCGGAGCAGGAGGACGGCGAGCACCGGCTCGGTGGCCATGATCAGACCGGCGACGAGCATGTTGTTGAGGTAGAGCGCCCGCAGACCGGGGTCGCCCAGGATGTGCCGCCAGCCGTCGAGCACCGCGCCCGCCCGGACCGGGTTCCCGCCGGTCCGCCGCGGCGCCTCCTCCCGGCCGCGGATCGCGGTGATGCCCAGCGCGGAGAGCAGGTAGCTGAGCGCGTCGGCCACCACGGTGGTGACCGGCCCGAACCGGCCGACCGCCGCCCCGCCCAGCGGCGGACCGATCGCGATGGAGCTCCAGTTCGTGGACTCGAACCGCGCGTTGGCCACCAGCAGGTCGTCCGGCCGGACGAGGGCCTTGAGGTAGGCGCCGCTGGCCGCGCCGAACGCGATCCTGGCCGCGGCGACCACGATCGAGACCACCAGCAGCTGGACGAAGCCCAGCCCTCCCAGGGCGTACGCGACCGGGATCGACGCCATGGCCGCGAACCGGACCAGGTCCATCGCGATCATCACCGGACGCTTGCGCCGGAACTCCACCCACGGCGCGAGCGGCACCGCGATCAGCGCGCCCACCGCCGGCCCCACCGCGGACAGCGCGGACACCTCGGCCGGTCCGGCGCGCAGCACCAGCACGGCGATCAGCGGCAGCGCCCCGAACCCCAGCCCGGACCCGTACGCGCTCACCGCGTACGCCGCCCACAGCCAGCCGAACCGCTGGCCCAGCCGTTTCCCACCCGTCATGCGCGGTGCGCTCCCCTCGACGTCCCGACCCCGACCGGACAAACCGGAGTTGACCGGTGAGAGCCAACCGGGAGGCACAGCGGCCGGTCAAACAACCGTTTCGCCCACCCCGCACAACCACAGGTTGTTCTCTACAGTGGATCGGCGTGGACCTCGAAGCAGTGCGCACCTTCGCCGCCATCGCGGAAGCCGGCCAGTTCCAGAAGGCCGCCGTCGACCTGTCGATCACCCAGCAGGCCGTCTCCAAACGCGTCGCCGCACTGGAGCGCGACCTCGGCGTGCGACTGTTCACCCGCACCCCGCGCGGCGCCGAACTCACCATCGACGGACAGGCGTTCCTGCCCCACGCCCGCGAACTGCTGCGCGCCGCCGAACGCGCGGTCGCGTCCGTACGGGCCGGCCGCCGCCCGCTGCGCGTCGACGTGCTCAACTCGCGCGGAGCCGTCTCGGGCCTGATGCGCGACTTCCACCGCGCCCACCCGGACATCGACCTCGACGTGCTGATGCTGCACGACATCGAGACCGCCGTCGCCGCCGTCCGCTCCGGCACGATCGACGCCACCTTCCGCGCCGTCGCCATGCCCGGCCGGCCGCTCCCCGAGGACATCGCATCCGTCCGGGTGCTCGACGAACCGCTCCACCTCCTCACCGGCCCCGCCCACGCCCTGGCGGGCGCCCGGACGCTGACCGTCGCCGACCTGGCCGGCCACCGGATCTGGATGCCCGGCATCGTCCCCGGCACCGAGTGGGGCGCCTACTACGCCGACCTCGTCGCCGAGTTCGGCCTCACCATCGAGGCCACCGGCCCCAACTTCGGCTCCGACGCCCTCCTCGACACCATCGCCGACACCCCGGCCCTCGCCACCTTCATGAGCGAGCGGACCCGCCTCGTCTGGCCCGCCGCCCACGGCCTGCGCCGCATCCCGGTGACCGACCCGACGCCCGTCTACCCCCACTCGCTCCTCTGGCACCGCGACAACCCCCACCCGGCCCTCCCCGCCCTCCGGGCCCACCTCGCCACCACCGCCCCCACCCCCGGCACCCCCGGCACCTGGACCCCCGCCTGGACCCTCCCCCACTGACCGCCCCGACCGGCCCCGGACAACGCGAAAGCCCCAGGCCACTGGCCTGGGGCTTTACTGCTGGAGCGGGCGACGAGAATCGAACTCGCGCTCTAAGCTTGGGAAGCTCATGTTCTACCATTAAACTACGCCCGCCCGATGAGCCGTCAGAGACCGCTCGATCCAGTGTCACTGTACCCCATTCGCACCGGTGGTTGCACAGGGGGTCGGTGGACGTGGCGGAGCCGGGTGGGGCGGGTGTGGAGGCGTACTGTGTGGGCCGCGCGCGAGTGCTCCGGTGGGTGGGGGCCGAGGCGGCGAGCCATGGTGAGGAATGTCCGGAACATCCCCTAATGTGACGCTGTCCCGGGGCTCGGCCGTCGGGGCGAGCAGGTACGGGTGAGTACTGGGTTAGGGATGGGAAGGGGATCGATGGAGCAGCGCGCCGTCGTTCGTTGTGCCGAGGGGCACCTGTTCAGCACCACCACGTTCCCGATGCAGAACCTCGGTCCTGGCCGGCTCGGGCCCGGACGGTTGATCCGCTGCCCGCAGTGCGGACGGATGCGGAGTTCGGTGCTGGCCGACGTGCGGGAGCTGTCGGAGCCGCAACTGGCGCGGGCGATGCGGTTGGAGGCCGCGGAGTTCCTGGCCTGACGGTCGCGGAGGGACGGAACGGGCCCCGGGCGGATTCGTCCGGGGCCCTGTCGTGCACGTAACCTCGAAGCGTGCTGCTCTCTGACAAGGACATCCGGACCGAAATCGACCTGGGTCGGGTCGTCGTCGACCCGTTCGACCCGGCGATGATCCAGCCGTCGAGTATCGACGTGCGCCTCGACCGCTTCTTCCGCGTGTTCGAGAACCACAAGTACCCGCACATCGACCCCTCCGAGGAGCAGCCGGACCTGACCCGGCTGGTCGAGCCGGAGGGCGACGAGGCGTTCATCCTGCACCCCGGCGAGTTCGTGCTGGCCTCGACGTACGAGGTCATCACGCTGCCCGACGACGTCGCGTCCCGGCTGGAGGGCAAGTCGAGCCTGGGCCGGCTGGGCCTGCTCACCCACTCCACGGCCGGCTTCATCGACCCCGGTTTCAGCGGCCACGTGACCCTGGAGCTGTCGAACGTCGCGACGCTGCCGATCAAGCTCTACCCGGGCATGAAGATCGGGCAGCTGTGCCTGTTCCGGCTCTCCTCGCCCTCGGAGCACCCGTACGGCTCGGAGCGCTACGGCTCGCGCTACCAGGGCCAGCGCGGCCCGACGCCGTCCCGCTCGTACCTGAACTTCCACCGCAGCGACGTCTGAGCACAGGACCCGCGGGTCCCACGGAGCGCACGCACGACGGGCGGCCTGACCCCTCACCCGAGGGATCAGGCCGCCCGCGGCGTTTCTCAGGCCCGCTTCGGGCTGGTGACGGCGACCAGCTCGGTGCCGTCCTCGGACAGCCGCAGCTCGGTGCGCAGCTCGGCCAGCTCGCCGAGGTGGTGCAGGTGGGTGCCGCCGCAGAAGATCTGCGCGCCGCCCTCGGGCAGCTCGCAGTGCCACTGGCGGCGGGCGGTGAGCTCGGGGCCGGGCACCTCGATGCGGACCGGGGCGTCGGCGGCGACCCAGGCGGCCAGCCGGGCGTTGACGGCCTCGGTGAGGGCCGGCAGGGCATCGGCGAGGGCCGGGAACTCCTCGGTGGCGTCCACCGTGAAGCCCTTCTTCTTCAGCGACTTGCCGAGCCGGTAGGTGTCGGTGCTGGCCGCGGTGTCCATCACCGAGCTCGCCATGGCGAGGCTGTCGAAGTCCGGGTGGCCGAAGGCGTCCGAGCGGCCCGGGTCCTTGCGCCAGCGCGGGGCGAGCGCGGCGTTCAGGGCGAGGGCGAGCAGGTGGCAGCCGCTGTGCGAGGCGCTGAGGGCGCCCCGGCGGTCGGCGTCGACGGCGAGCGCGGCGGTGCGGCCGACGAGGTCCCCCGGGTCGCCGTCGACGACGTGCAGGACCAGCCAGGACCACTCCTCGTCACCGCGCCGGACCGGGATGTCGGCGCCGACCAGCGGCTCCCCGCCCTCCGGGCCGACGGCGCCGGTCAGGCAGTCGACCACGGCCAGCTCGGTGCCGTCGACGGTCAGGGTGCCGAGGTCGGCCGGCTGGTCGGGCCAGGTGTGGTCGAGCGGGTGGAACGGGGTCGCCGCGGTGACGACGGCGTACCGGCCGTCGGCCAGCGGGTGCACCGCGAGCACCGGGGACTCGCCGGTCACCGCCCCGGCCGGGAAGCTGACGTGGGTGGTGGGGAGGGTCATTCCTGGCTCCGGTGAAGGTGGGACGACGAGGGTGGGGCGGGCCCGGCACTCGGCCGCGACCCGCCCCCATTCTGCCCTTCGCCCGTCGGAGCCCTCGGCCCGGCGTCGCTCCGCCCGGTGCGGCTCAGCCCAGCGTCGGCAGCTTGATCAGCACCAGCAGCGCCACCAGCTGTATCGCCGAGGCGGCTGCGGCCTTGCCCCAGGGCAGGTCGTGCAGCCGCCGGACCATGCTGGTCAGCAGGTACGCGCAGAGCATCCAGGTGGCCCAGCCGACGACCTGGACGACGGCGCTGCCGGAGGGCAGCACCAGGTCGAGCAGCAGCCGGGGCGCGTCGGTGAGCCAGCCGATCAGCGCGGCCAGGCCGACGGTCGCCTTCCACGGGCCGTCGCCGCCCAGCTGGCGGGCCATCGCGTAGGTGACCCCGCCGAAGAGCGCGCCGGCCACGGTGAAGCCGATGGCGGCGGCGAGGATGCCGGTCAGCGCCACGGTGAAGGTCGAGTTGACGATGTCGTCGTGGGTGAGCCCGATGCCGAGCACCGCGAGCGCGCCGTACAGCAGCGAGACGGTGAGCGCGGGCAGCCAGACCTGGTGGTCGCGGGTGCGGTCGAAGACCGCGGTCGGGCTGCGGAACAGGCCGGTGAACAGTTCGCGCCAGTGCGGTCGGGGCCCGGCGACGTGCGGGGCGGACTGGCCGCCGGCCCGGTAGACGGCGACGTTGTCCTGGCCGTACGGCTGCTGGTCGTAGCCCTGCTCGGCGCCGTAGCCCTGGTCGGGGCCGTAGCCCTGCTCGGGGCCGTAGGGCGGCTGCTGCCCGTGGCCGTCGTCGTAGTAGCCGTGCTCCTGGCCGGGGTGCCCCTGGTACGGCGGCTGTCCCTGGTACGGACCGCCGGCCGCGTACGGGTCGCCGACGGGGAAGGCCCGGGTGCTGCCGGGCCGGTCCGCCGCGTACGGGTCGTACCCGTCCCCCGCCGTCTGCCCGGGACCGCCGGGCGTGCCGGGACCACCGGGCGTGCCCGGACCGCCGGGCGCGCCGCCGGGCCCGCCGGGCGTCGCCGCGTGCGGGGCCGTGAAGTACTCCGGCCCGTCCGTCCCCCCGTGCCCCCCGGGCGCGGACGGCGGCGGAGGGGCCGACCACCCGCCGCGCGGACGGTCCGCGCCCTGACCGTTGTCGTATCGATTACCAGCCACGGTCCGAAGGTACCCGTCCGGCCCGGCCCGCGGCGGCCCCGGACGAAGCCGGGGCCGGTTTGCAGCGAGGCTGAGACGAACGGGGCCGAAAACCCGCGGGGCGCGGGGTGGCTACCGCTGTGCGCCGACCGACGGCCCGTGCACCGCCGCGGCCGCGCTGGTGCCGGCCGGGCAGCCGCCCGGGCCGGCCGAGGTGCGGACGGCGCCGACCGGCAGCAGGGTGCCGCAGGCGATCCGGATGCCGTTCGGCAGCTCGTTGTCCGACTCCACGATCGCGCCGTCGCCGATCACCGCGCCGTCCAGCGCCGAGCGGGCGCCGACGGTGGCGAAGGCGCCCACGATCGAGTCCTTGACCAGGGTGTCCGGGCCGATCACCGCGCCGGGCAGGATCACGCTGCCCTCGACGATCGCGCCGGCCTCGACCACCGCGTCCTCGGCGACCACGGTGCCGCCGCTGAGCACCGCGCCCGGGTGGACGGTGGCGCCGGGCAGCAGCAGGGCGTCGCCGGTCGGGCCGGGGACGGCCGGGGAGTCGACCTTGCCGAGCACCAGGTCCGCCGAGCCGCGGACGAAGGCCGCCGGGGTACCCAGGTCCAGCCAGTACGAGGTGTCGACGACACCGCGCAGCAGCGCGCCGGTGGCCAGCAGTTCGGGGAAGGTCTCGCGCTCGACGGACACCTCGCGGCCGGTCGGGATGCGGTCGATCACGGACCGGGTGAAGACGTAGCAGCCGGCGTTGATCTGGTCGGTGACGATCTGCTCCGGGGTCTCCGGCTTCTCCAGGAACTCCAGCACCCGCCCGTCCTCGTCGGTCGGGACGAGGCCGAAGGCCCGCGGGTCCTCGACCCGGGTCAGGTGCAGGGTGACATCGGCCCCGGCGGCCACGTGGCCGTCGCGCAGGGCGGCGATGTCGACGCCGGAGAGGATGTCGCCGTTGAAGACCAGGACCGGTTCGTCCGGGCCGCAGGTCAGGCCGGAGGCGGCGTTGCGGATCGCCCCGCCGGTGCCCAGCGGCTCGCGCTCGGTCAGGTAGACGAGCTCGATGCCGTACGGGGTGCCGTCCTGGAAGTGGTCCTCGAACACCTCGGCCAGGTACGAGGTGGCCAGCACGACGCGGGTGACGCCGGCGGCGGCCGCGCGGGCCAACTGGTGCGCGATGAACGGGACGCCTGCCACCGGCAGCATCGGCTTGGGGGTGTGGGTGGTCAGCGGACGCAGTCGCGTGCCCTTACCACCGACCAGCATGATCGCCTCGGTCATGGTCTGCGCTGTTCCCCTTGTGGTCTCTGCGGCCCGGCCCGGCGGGCCGACACCTCGTCGTCGGTCTGGACCCGGCCGTGCGGCCGGCGCGGGTCGCCACCCGCCCGGGGCTTCCGTCCGGAACGGGTCGACCGGCACGAAGCCGGTCCGGGCCTACTGTATTTGCTTCCGACCGAATGCCCGTCCGGCGCCTGTGCGATTGCCGTCACCCCCCGTACGCCCGCCGTACCGGGGCGGGCCGTCCGGAGCGACCGAAAGCCCGGCCCGGCGGGCGCGTTCGCGGCGTCCACCGGGCCGGGCAGTTGTAGCAGAACTGTCGAACAGCGGGCTCGTCGGCGCCGGTCAGGCGCCCACCGTCGCGGGCTGCTCCTCGTCCCCGGTCGGCGGGAGGGCCTTCACCGAGTCGAGCAGTAGCTGGGCCACGTCGACCACCTTCAGGTGCTCCTTGGCCGCGCCCTCGTTCTTCTTGCCGTTGACCGAGTCGGAGAGCATCACCAGGCAGAACGGGCAGGCGGTGGAGACGATGTCCGGGTTGAGCGACAGCGCCTCGTCCACGCGCTCGGTGTTGATCCGCTTGCCGATGCGCTCCTCCATCCACATCCGGGCACCGCCGGCGCCGCAGCAGAAGCCGCGCTCCTTGTGCCGGTGCATCTCCTGCTGGCGCAGACCGGGGACCTTGTCCATGATCTCGCGCGGCGGGCTGTAGACCTTGTTGTGGCGGCCCAGGTAGCAGGGGTCGTGGTAGGTGATCAGGCCCTCGACCGGGTTGACCGGGATCAGCTTGCCCTCGTCGATGAGGTGCTGCAGCAGCTGGGTGTGGTGGATGACCTCGAAGTGGCCGCCCAGCTGCGGGTACTCGTTGGCGATGGTGTTGAAGCAGTGCGGGCAGGTGGCCACGATCCGCTTGACCGGGGCGTCCTCCAGGGCCGCGTTCAGCGTCTCCACGTTCTGCGCGCCGAGCATCTGGAACAGGAACTCGTTGCCCAGGCGGCGGGCGGAGTCACCGGTGCAGGACTCCTCCTTGCCGAGGATCGCGAACTTCACGCCCGCGGTGTGCAGCAGCTCGGCGAAGGCCTTGGTGGTCTTCTTGGCGCGGTCCTCCAGGGCCCCGGCGCAGCCGACCCAGTAGAGGTACTCGACCTCGGCGGGGTCGATGTCCTCGCCGATCACCGGCACCTCGATGCCGGTCTCCTTCTTGAGCTCCTTGACCCAGTCCAGGCGGGCCTTGGTGGCCATGCCCCACGGGTTGCCCTTGTTCTCCAGGTTCTTGAGCATCGTCCCGGCCTCGGTCGGGAACGAGGACTCGATCATCACCTGGTAGCGGCGCATGTCGACGATGTGGTCGATGTGCTCGATGTCCACCGGGCACTGCTCGACGCAGGCGCCGCAGGTGGTGCAGGACCACAGCACGTCCGGGTCGATGACGCCGTTCTCTTCGGCGGTGCCGATCAGCGGGCGCTCGGCCTCGGCCAGGGCGGCCGCCGGGACGTCCTTGAGCTGCTCGGAGGTGGCCCGCTCCTCGCCCTCCATGTCCTTGCCGCCACCGGCCAGCAGGTACGGCGCCTTGCCGTAGGCGTGCTCGCGCAGGCTCATGATCAGCAGCTTCGGCGAGAGCGGCTTGCCGGTGTTCCAGGCCGGGCACTGCGACTGGCAGCGGCCGCACTCGGTGCAGGTGGAGAAGTCGAGGATGCCCTTCCAGGAGAAGTGCTCGACCTGGGAGACGCCGAAGACGGCGTCCTCGGCCGGGTCCTCGAAGTCGATCGGCCGGCCGCCCGAGGTCATCGGACGGAGGGCACCGAGCGCGGTGCCGCCGTCCTCCTCGCGCTTGAAGTAGATGTTGAAGAAGCCGAGGAAGCGGTGCCAGGCCACGCCCATCGAGGGGTTGAGGCCGATGGTGGTCGCCCACGCGAACGAGATGCAGATCTTCAGCATCGCGAACAGGTAGATCAGGTTCTCCAGCGTGCCGTGCGACAGGCCGCCCAGCGCGGAGACCAGCGGGTACGAGACCAGGTGCTCCGGCCCGTACGAGTCGACGCCGTTGAGGGCGCCCTCCAGGCCGCGCAGCATCAGGATGCACAGGCCGATGCCGAGGATCGTGTACTCGACGTAGAAGGCCTGCCAGGCGATCGAGCCGGCGAACCGGGACTTGCGGCCGGACCGGGACGGCAGGCTCATCAGCCGGATCACGATCAGGACGGCGATGCCCAGCGTGGTCAGGGTGCCGACCAGCTCGACGAAGAGCTGCCAGATCATCCAGTGGCCGATGATCGGCAGCGCGAAGTCGGCGTCGAAGAGCTGGCCGAAGGCGTTGACGATGGTCAGCACCAGGCTGAAGAAGCCGACCGCCACGAACCAGTGGGCGATGCCGACGATCCCCCAGCGGTTCATCCTGGTGTGGCCGACGAACTCGGTCGCGACGGTCTTCACCCGCTGGGCGGGCTGCCCGAAGCGGGTGGAGTCCGGCGCACCGGTGCGGACCACCTTGTAGATGTACAGCGCCGCACGGGCGGCGAGCGCGGTGCCGATCACGAATGTGACCAGCGAGATGACGATCGCTGCTAGCTGCATCGGCTCTCCGTCTCCTGCGGCTTTGCGGTTGAGCAGGCTCTGCGTTACACGGTCTTGGGAACTGAGTGTACTGGTCGGTAACTTGCCGGGCCGACGGCCCGGACATTACCGGTGACCGACCGTTGTCCAGAAGATTCCCAAGCTATGGCGGCAGTCACGTGGCCGCACCCCCGCCCCGGCGTGGCGCGCCCACTCCGCCCCATCGCTCAGCAAAGTTGAGCGAGCAGCGCTCATAGCTGTTGACTCCGTCCACCGGGTCGTGCATCCTTGAGCCTGTAAAGCTCAACTCTTCCGTGGAGGTATCTACGATGGCACGCGCGGTCGGCATCGACCTCGGTACGACGAACTCGGTCGTCAGCGTTCTGGAGGGTGGCGAGCCCACCGTCATCACGAACGCCGAGGGCGCTCGGACCACGCCGTCCGTCGTCGCCTTCGCCAAGAACGGCGAGGTCCTCGTCGGCGAGGTGGCCAAGCGCCAGGCGGTCACCAACGTCGACCGCACCATCCGCTCGGTCAAGCGCCACATGGGCACCGGGTGGAAGATCAACATCGATGGCAAGGACTTCAACCCCCAGCAGATCTCGGCCTTCGTGCTGCAGAAGCTGAAGCGGGACGCCGAGGCGTACCTGGGCGAGACGGTCACCGACGCCGTCATCACCGTCCCGGCGTACTTCAACGACTCGGAGCGCCAGGCCACCAAGGAGGCCGGCGAGATCGCGGGCCTGAACGTCCTGCGCATCGTCAACGAGCCGACCGCGGCCGCCCTGGCGTACGGCCTGGACAAGGACGACCAGACCATCCTGGTCTTCGACCTCGGCGGCGGCACCTTCGACGTCTCCCTGCTGGAGATCGGCGACGGGGTCGTCGAGGTGAAGGCCACCAACGGTGACAACCACCTCGGTGGCGACGACTGGGACCAGCGCGTCGTCGACCACCTGGTCAAGGTCTTCCAGGGCGGCCACGGCGTCGACCTGTCCAAGGACAAGATGGCCCTCCAGCGTCTGCGCGAGGCCGCCGAGAAGGCCAAGATCGAGCTGTCCTCGTCCTCCGAGACCTCGATCAACCTGCCGTACATCACGGCCTCCGCCGAGGGCCCGCTGCACCTGGACGAGAAGCTCACCCGCGCCCAGTTCCAGCAGCTGACCGCGGACCTGCTGGAGCGCTGCAAGGTCCCGTTCCACAACGTCATCAAGGACGCCGGCATCTCGCTGTCCGAGATCGACCACGTCGTCCTCGTCGGCGGCTCGACCCGCATGCCGGCCGTCGCCGAGCTCGTCAAGGAGCTGACCGGCGGCCAGGACGCCAACAAGGGCGTCAACCCGGACGAGGTCGTCGCCATCGGCGCCGCGCTCCAGGCCGGTGTCCTGAAGGGCGAGGTCAAGGACGTCCTGCTGCTCGACGTCACCCCGCTGTCCCTCGGCATCGAGACCAAGGGCGGCATCATGACCAAGCTGATCGAGCGCAACACCACGATCCCGACCAAGCGCTCCGAGATCTTCACCACGGCCGAGGACAACCAGCCGTCCGTGCAGATCCAGGTCTACCAGGGCGAGCGCGAGATCGCGGCGTACAACAAGAAGCTCGGCATGTTCGAGCTGACCGGCCTGCCGCCGGCGCCGCGCGGCCTGCCGCAGATCGAGGTCACCTTCGACATCGACGCCAACGGCATCATGCACGTCGGCGCCAAGGACCTCGGCACCGGCAAGGAGCAGAAGATGACCGTCACCGGCGGCTCCTCGCTGCCGAAGGACGAGGTCGACCGCATGCGCCGCGAGGCCGAGCAGTACGCCGAGGACGACCACAAGCGCCGCGAGGCCGTCGAGACGCGCAACTCCGCCGAGCAGCTCGTCTACTCGACCGAGAAGTTCATCGCCGACAACGCCGACAAGCTGCCGGGCGACGTCAAGACCGAGGTCGAGACCGCCATCGGCGAGCTCAAGGAGGCCCTGAAGGGCGAGGACATCGCGAAGATCCGCGAGGCCTCGGAGAAGGTCTCCACCACCGCGCAGAAGCTCGGCCAGGCGCTGTACGCCAACGCCGACGCCACCGCCGGTGCCGCCCCCTCCGGTGACTCCGCCCAGGCCAAGGACGACGACGTCGTCGACGCCGAGATCGTGGACGACGAGAAGCCCAAGGGCGGTGCGGCATGACGGACAAGCCGCAGGGCGGCAAGCCCGGCGACGACTCCGCCGCCGAAGAGGCCGTGATCAAGGCTGCCGAGGAGGCCGCCGCGGCCGGCAGCGGGGAGTCCGGTTCGGAGGGTCTCGCCGCCGCCAAGCGCGAGCTCGCCGAGCGCACCGGTGACCTGCAGCGCCTCCAGGCCGAGTACCAGAACTACCGCAAGCGGGTCGAGCGCGACCGGCTGACCGTCCGCGAGATCGCCGTCTCCAACATCCTGGAGTCGCTGATCCCGGTCCTGGACGACATCGGCCGCGCCCGCGAGCACGGCGAGGTCACCGGCGGCTTCAAGTCCGTCGCCGAGTCGCTGGAGACGGTCGTCGCCAAGCTGGGCCTGCAGCAGTTCGGCAAGGAGGGCGAGCCCTTCGACCCGACCATGCACGAGGCGCTGATGCACAGCTACTCCTCGGACGTCACCGAGGACACCTGTGTCCAGGTCCTCCAGCCCGGCTACCGCATCGGCGAGCGGATCATCCGCCCGGCGATGGTGGCGGTCGCCGAGCCCCAGCCCGGCAGCCAGGCGTCCACGGACGCCGAGGCCAAGTCCGCCGACGCGGACAAGTCCGACGGTGGCTCGGACAGCTGACAACCTGTGACGGGTGACAACCAGTGCGCTGCGGAGTCGTACGCCGGCCAGTACGGCGGCCGGCTCCGCAGCGCGCTGTCAGCAGTCGTGCTCGCAGCCGCTGTTGACAGCTCAGTGACGATGGACATCGGGAGGTGGCGTACGCCATGAGTGGCAAGGACTTTGTCGAGAAGGACTACTACAAGGTCCTCGGCGTGCCCAAGGACGCCACCGCCACCGAGATCAAGAAGACCTACCGCAAGCTCGCGCGCGAGTTCCACCCCGACGCCAACAAGGGTGACGCCAAGGCCGAGGAGCGGTTCAAGGACATCTCCGAGGCGTACGACGTCCTCTCCGACGAGAAGCGCCGCAAGGAGTACGACGAGGCCCGCAGCCTCTTCGCCAACGGCGGCTTCCGGGCCGGCGGCGGCCCCGGCGGCACCGGCAGCTACAGCTTCGACTTCGGCGACCTCTTCAGCGGCAGCCAGGGCGGCGCCGGCAGCGGGGGCGGCATCGGCGACGTCTTCGGCGGCCTCTTCAACCGCGGCGGCACCCGGCAGGCCCAGCCCCGGCGCGGCGCCGACGTCGAGACCGAGGTGACGCTCTCCTTCGAGGAGGCGGTGGACGGCGCGACCGTCCCGCTGCGGATGACCAGCCAGGCCCCCTGCCGCAGCTGCAACGGCACCGGCGCCAAGACCGGCACCACCCCGCGGGTCTGCCCGACCTGCGTCGGCGCGGGCACCGTCAGCCGCGGCCAGGGCGCCTTCGCGCTCTCCGAGCCGTGCAAGGACTGCCGCGGCCGGGGCATGATCGTCGACGACCCGTGCACCGACTGCCACGGCAGCGGCCGGGCCAGCTCGGCCCGCACCATGCAGGTCCGCATCCCGGCCGGTGTCCAGGCCGACCAGCGCATCCGGCTCAAGGGCAAGGGCGCACAGGGCGAGCGCGGCGGACAGCCCGGCGACCTCTACGTCACCGTGCACGTCGACCCCCACCCCGTCTTCGGCCGCAAGGGCGACAACCTCACCGTCACCGTGCCGGTCACCTTCCCCGAGGCCACGCTCGGCGCCACCATCGAGGTGCCCACGCTGAACGGCCCCGCCGTGAAGCTCAAGCTGCCCCCGGGCAGCGCCAACGGCCTCACCATGCGCGCCCGCGGCAAGGGCGCCACCCGCAAGGACGGCACCCGCGGCGACCTCCTCGTCACCGTCGAGGTCGTGGTGCCGCAGCACGTCACCGGCGACGCGCTGAACGCCCTCGAGCAGTACCGCGAGGCCACCGCCTCCGACGATCCGCGCGCCGCCCTCTTCCGGGCGGCGAAGGGAGCGTGACGACCAGATGTCCCCGATGAACCCGATCGACCCCGACACCCCGATCGGCCCCGGCCTCGGCGAAGGCCTGCCCGGCACCGGCCCCCGCCGCACCCGCCGCGCCGCCACCGCCCCGCCGGCGTACGTCCTCACCGAGGACACCCCGGTGTACGTCATCTCCGTGGCCGCCGAACTGTCCGGCCTGCACCCGCAGACCCTGCGCCAGTACGACCGCCTCGGCCTGGTCTGCCCCGACCGCACCGCCGGCCGCGGCCGCCGCTACTCCGCACGCGACATCCAGCAGCTGCGCGAGGTCCAGCGGCTCTCCCAGGACGAGGGCATCAACCTGGCGGGCATCAAGCGGATCATCGAGCTGGAGAACCAGGTCACCGCCCTCCAGTCCCGCGTCACGGAACTGGTCGACTCCCTGGAAGGCGCCGCCACCGCCCTCCAGCAGCGCGAGGCCGCCGTCCACGCCTCCTACCGCCGCGACCTCGTCCCGTACCAGCCCCCCACCCCGCAGTCCAGCGCCCTCGTCGTCTGGCGCCCCAAGCGCTGACCGGGCACCCACCGGCCGCCGGCCCCTCCTCTCGGGGGGTGCCGGCGGCTGCCGTGTGGTGAGAGAGTGCGGTCGCCGTCCCTCTCCGGGGCCCAATGGATCTGGCATGCTAAAAATCGTCCAGCGTCAGCGCTGATGGAACGCAGGTAGCACTGCAACGGCAAGGAGTCACGAATGAGTGGACGAGAGCAGCCCCTTGCCGCCGGCTCGACCATCCTCTCGGCGGAAGCACGCGAGCTGTATCTCGCCGTCGTCCGGGGTGACGGCAGTCTGCCGTCGGGTCCGAATTCCAACACCGATGATTCCGCACGGGACGAGCTGGTGAGGCTCGGACTTCTCGTCCCCGACGCCGATGACGCGGACTTCCTCGTGGCCGTCGATCCTGCGCAGCTCTCGACCAGTCTCAGCCATTCCTGGCAGCGCCAGGCGCTGGAACTCCTGTCCCGCGCGGTGTCCTTCCCATCCGAACTGCAGGAGCTGGCCCGGGAATTCCACACCCCGAATAACTCCGGGGGTTCGATAGAGCATGTGCGCGGGAAAGCCCTGATCAGGCAACGACTGGAGCAGTTCAGAGATTCCGGGTTCGAGGAGGCCCTGGCGCTCCAGCCTGGCGGCCCCCGCCAACCGGACCTCCTCGCCAGGATGATCGCCTACGACCTGAAGACGCTCAGCAGCGGTACCAGGATGCGGACGATCTACCACGCCAGCACCCGTTACCACCAGCCGACCAGGGATTACGTGGCGACGCTCGCGCAGGCCGGCGGCCAGTACCGGACCCTCGACGAGCCCTACACTCGACTCATCGTGATGGACCGGCGAGTGGCCGTGATCCCGATCGACGACGACATGAGCCTCGCGGCCTTCATCTACGACCCGGCCATCGTCGACTACCTCGCCAAGGAGGTGTTCGAGCAGTACTGGAGCCGCGCGCTCGAATTCGAGGGCGACCGGACGGTACCCCAGCAAGTGGTGTCCCGCCTGCGCCAGACGATCATCGACCAAATGCTCGAAGGCACCAACCACCGGGTGATCGCACGGCGCCTGGGAATCAGCGAACGGACACTGGCGAGACATATCGCCGAAATGCGGGACGACTACAAGGTCGACTCGCTGTTCCAACTCGGGTACGCGCTCGGCCGAAAGACTCAGGGCTCCGTCGACTGAACCGCCCGGCTACTTCCACCCGCATTCGACGAATTCACCAAAGAATTCCGCCCCCGCGACCACGCTCCCCGCCTGCCGCGTTCACTGCCAGGAGATGTCGTCCGCGATGGCAACGGCAGCCCTGCCGGCGGTCCCGTCCTGCGAGTCGGCGCCGATCGCGAGCGAGCCCGCACCGACCACCGCGGCGACGACAGCCAGCGAAAACACTATCTTGCAGACAAATCGGCGCATTTCGGTCACGCCCTCACTCTCTCTGCCTAGATCCGTCACTAGAAGCATCGAGCAGGATAACGGCTCAGATACAACTGCGCGAGAGGTGGCGACTGCCTGCCGCCGGTGGGCGGGATGTGCGTCATCTCCCTGCCAGTCATCCAGATGACACAGGCCAACTCTGGACGCGCCACCGCCCCGCGATGGACGATCAGTTCGCTCCCAATGGTCCGGCAAGGACACCACACCTTGCCAATGTACCGTCAAATTCTAAACCGTTCATCGGTGGCGTCAGTCCACAGAACGGTCCACAGCCAACGCATCGCCGACACACACTCCCCCGGTCGGCCTTTCCCCGGAGTCGACATGACCGAGCCCTACCTGCGTCACCACGACAGCCAGGCCCCTGAGGGTCGGCGTGCACGTGTGTTCCTGGCCGCCCCGCTGATGCGACTGACCGGGCCGGCCGACAGCGTGGTGACCCTCGCCAGCCGGACGCGGCTGACGACGCTCCGCACCACCCTCCTCCGCAGCGGCGCCGCCGTGTACAGCGCGCACCACAGCGACGCCTGGACCATCTCCGGCCGCGCGCCGGAGCCCCGCGTCCCCTCCGACTTCCGCGCCCTCCAGTCCGCGGACCTCGTGTTCGCCTACGTCGGCGCCCCGCTCTCGGCCGGCGTGAGCCTGGAGCTCGGCTGGGCGTCCGCGCTGCGCAAGCCGATCGTCCTCCTGGTCGACGAGGCCATCACCCACAACCCGCTGATCGCCACCATCGAGCAGGTCGCCCCCGTCCTCCCGCTGGTCTTCGACGACACCTGGTCGCAGGAGGCCCTCAACCACACGGTCGAGACCGCGCTCGACTGGGCCGGCATGGCGCTCTCCCTGCGCGAGGGCTTCTGGACCGCCCCCGGCGAGCAGTTCAACGTCCCCCGGCAGCAGCCCGCCGTCCCCGGCTACTGGCCGACCGGCGCCGCCACCGGCTGAGCAGCGGCTACCCACCGGGCTCCCCCGCCCGGGCTCCCCGCATCTGCCAGCCCAACTGGAACAGCGTCTCCGCGTCGTACAGCTCACGCAGCCGGGCGATGTGACCGGCGACGGTGCGTTCGCTCAGCCCCAACCGGCTGGCGATCGCCCGCTGCGTGAGGCCGCGGGCGAGCAGCCGCCCGACCTGCTCGTGGGCGGCGGGTTCCGTCGACGTGGCCGCCAGGTCGACCCAGTCCACGACCTGCGCCTGCCGCCACTGTTGTTCGAAGACCCCGACCAGGTACGTGACGGTCGCGGGATCCTCCACCACCGCAGCGGCCCTGTTGTCGGGGGCGGCCGGGATCAGGGCGACGGTTCGGTCGAAGATGAGGGTCCGGCTGAAGGCCGCGTCGAGGACCCGGATCCGCGAACCGAGCTTCGTGGTCTCCGCCGCGTACTCGACCTGATCCCGGTCCAGCCTGGCCTGCGGTTGGTAGATCGTGCGCACCGAGCCACCGCGCTCGATGTAGCGGCACGTCTGCGCGAGGCTGTCCTCCCGCTGAGCCGGAGGATGGAACCTGCCCGGCTGGGCGGTCAGGCATTCGTGCGGATAGTCCTTGATGAGCTGGGATAGCAGGTGCCGGATCTCCACCATGCCCGCCACCTGCCGGACGCCACTCGCCACGTCCCTACGACGCGGAGCCGCGTCGTAGGCCTGGGTGAGGTCCTCCAGCAGATCCGGGAGACTGGCTGCCCTGGCGAGCAGACGGCTGCTCTCCTCCCGTAGGTCGGCGCCCAGACGCTCGCTCACGGCCCGGGGGTTGATCGCGCTGTAGACGCCGTCGGCCGCATGCAGAACCAGGAAGCCGAGGTCGGCGAGCTGCCTGACCCCCGCTTCGTCCTGCGCTCGGACCTCACTGACACGGAGCCGGCCGCCGTCCCGGAGGATCTCCCGGTAGAGCTCCCGGGCGGCGGCGTCCGGCAGGTCGGCGTCAGACATCGCGAGCCCCCCGCATCCGCCAGCCCAGTTGGAACAGCGTCTCGGCGTCGTACTGATCCCGCAGCCGCGCGATGTGGGCCGCGACCGTCCGCTCGCCCAGGCTCAACCGGGTCGCGATCGCCCGCTGGGTGAGCCCCCGCACGAGTAGGCGTCCCACCTGCTCGTGCGCGGCGGGTCCGGCGGAGCCACCGGCCAGGGCTGCCCAGTCCACCACCGTGGCCCGAGCCCACTGCTGATCGAAGACCCCTACGAGGTAGGCCACCATCGCGGGGTCCTCCACGACGGCGACGACCGTGTTGTCGGGGGCCGCCGGGATCACGGCCACGGTGCGGTCGAAGATCAGGGTTCGGGTGAACGGCCCGTCCAGCACCCGGATCGGGGCTCCGACCTGCGTCGACCCTCGCGCGAACTCGACGGTGGGCATGTCGGCGCAGGCCGTCGGCTCGAAGATCGTGCGTATCGCGCCTCCCGCCTCGATGTAGCGACGGCTCTGCTCCAGCGAGTCCTTCATGTGCTCCGGCGGACGGGCACCGCCGGGTTGGGCACCGAGGGCCTCGTGCGGATAGTCCTTGACCAACTGCGAGACCAGGTGCCGGATCTCCGCCATGCCCGTCAGCCGACGGACGCCTCCACCCGACTCGCTCCGACGCGGTGCGGCGTCGTAGGCCTGGGTGAGGTCGTCCAGCAGATCCGGAACGAGCGCGGCCCGGGCGAGCAGGCGGGCGCTCTCCTCCCGCAGGTCCACGCCGATGCGCTCGGCCACGGACCGGGGGTTCACCGCGCTGTAGGCGCTGTCGGCGACGCGGAGGACGAGCAGTCCCAGGTCGGCGAGTTGTCTGACCGTCGGCTCGTCCTCGGGACGGATGTCGGCGACGTGGAGGCGGCCGCCGTCCCTGAGGATCTCCCGGTAGAGCTCCCGGGCGGCGGCGTCCGGCAGGTCGGCGTCAGGCATCGTGGGCTCCCCTCATCTGCCAGCCCAGCTGGAACAGTGTCTCGGCGTCGTACTGCTCCCGCAGCCGGGCGATGTGGCCGGCCACGGTCCGTTCGCCCAGGCCCAGGCGGGTGGCGATCGCGCGCTGGGTGAGGCCCTGGGCGAGCAGTCGGGCGATCTGCTGATGGCTGGGCGAGTCGGCGGAACCGGCGGCCAGGGCAGCCCAGTTGACTCCCTCGGCGCGCTGCCAGAGCTGCTCGAAGGTGTCCACCACGAAGGACACCATCGCCGGGTCGTCGACCACGGCGGCGCTGGTGTGATCGGGAGCGGCCGGGATGACGGCCACGGTGCGGTCGAAGACCAGGAAGCGTGTGAACGGGACGGCGAGGATCCGGGTGGTGCAGCCGAGCAGGGCGACCTCGGCGGCGAAGCGGACGGTCGGCGGGTCCAGTCTGGCCGAGGCCTCGTAGAGCGAGCGCACGGTGCCACCGCGCTCGTGGACGCGGCGGGCGCGGTCGAGGGAGTCGGGTAGCAGTTCGGCGGGACGGGGGCCGCCGGGCTGGGCGGTCATCGTCTCGTCGGGGAACTCCTGGGCCAGCAGTTCCAGTTCGTGCCGGATGTCCTCCTTCGCCGTGAGGTAGCGGACTCCGGCCGTGCCGCTCCGCCGTTTCGGGGTCGCGTCGTAGGCGCGGGTCAGTTCGCCCATCAGCTCGGGCAGTTGCTCGGCCTCCACGAGCAGGCGGGCGCTCTGTCGGCGGATCTCGGTGCCGATCCGCTCCGTGGCCGCCCGCGGGTCGACCGCGCTGTACGCCGCGTCCTGCAACTGCGGCACCAGCAGCCCGAGTTCCACCAGCCGTCGGAGCGCGGGACCGTCCTCCGCGCCGACCTCGGCCGACCGGACCCGGCCGCCCTCGCGCAGGACGGCGAGGTAGAGGGCGCGGGCGGCGGCGTCCGGGAGGGCGGCGGAGAGCGGGGTGGCGGGGGTGTCAGTCATGGTGTTCTCCGCGGAGCTGCCAGCCGAGGTGGAAGAGGCTGTGGGCGCCGTAGCGGTCGCGCAGCCGGGAGATGTGGGCGGCGACGGTGCGTTCGCTCACGCCGAGCCGGGTGGCGACGGCCCGTTGGGTGAGGCCGCGGGCGAGCAGCCGGCCGATCCGGACGGTGGTGACGGACGGCGGGTCGAGGTGGCGGTCGGCGGGGGTGGCGCGGGCCCAGTCGCGCTCGAACTGGGCGACCAGGTAGGCGACGGTGGTGGGGTCGGTGAGGAAGGCGGCCCGGTTGCGGTCCTCGTCGGCGGGGATGACGGCCACCGCGCGGTCGAAGACCAGTACCCGCTCGTACGGTTCGGCGAGGACGCGGACCTGGGCGCCGTGCCCGGTGCGCAGCGCGACCTGGCTCCGTGCGGCGGGGTCGGCGAGGGTGACCGGCTGGTAGACGGTGCGCAGCGAGCAGCCGCGGCGGAGCAGCGAGAGGTCCTGGGCGAGGGCCATCCGGAGGGCTTCGAGGGGACGCGGTCCGGGCTGGGCGGCGAGGACCTCCTCCCGGCATTCCGAGACGAGTTCGCCGACCCGCCGGCGGACCGCGGCGGCGTCGTCGACGGTGCCGGCCGCGGGATCGCCGGTACCGGGATCGCCCGTACCGGGGTGGACAGCCGGGAGGTCGACGCCCGGGTGGCGGGCGGCGTCGTAGGCGCGGGCCAGTGGCCCGAGGGTGCCCGGGAGCCGCTCGGCGTGCCGTAGCAGGCGGAGGGCGCGGGTGCGCAGTTCGAGGCCGATCCGGTCGCCGAGGGCGCGCGGGCTGGCGGCGGTCCAGCCGGTGGCGGTGGGGGTGAGCAGGCCGCGGGCGACGAGGGCGGCCAGGGTGGGGCGGTCGGCGGGGGCGAGGTCCTCGGGGCGCAGTCGGCCGCCGCCCCGGACGGCGGTGAGGTAGAGCGCCCGCTCGGCCGGGCCCGGCTCATCGGTCATCGCGGGAGCCTCGCATCAGCCAGCCGAGTTGGAAGAGGGTCTGGGCGCCGTAGCGGTCGCGCAGCCGGGAGATGTGGGCGGCGACGGTGCGTTCGCTCAGGCCCAGCCGGGTGGCGACGGCGCGCTGGGTGAGGCCGCGGGCGAGCAGCCGGCCGACCCGGTCGGGGATGGTGCGGGCGGGTGTCTGGCCGGGGGCGGCGGCGCCGGCGGTGTCGGCGCGGGCCCAGTCGCGTTCGAAGGTGCCGACCAGGTAGGTGATGGTGGCCGGGTCGGTGATGAAGGCGGCGGTGCTGTTGTCGTCGTTGGCGGAGATCACGGCGACGGTCCGGTCGAAGACGATCAGCCGCTGGAAGGGCTCGTCGAGCACCCGGATGAGCGAGCCGTGCCGGGTGACCTCCTCGGCGTAGGCGAGGGCGGGCGGGTCGGCGAGGGCGACCGGCTGGTAGATGGTGCGCAGCGAGCAGCCGCGCCGGAGCAGTTGGACGTCCTGGAGGAGGGCGACCTGGAGGGTGTCGGCGGGCCGGTGGCCGGGTTGCGCGGTGAGGACCTCGGAGCGGCAGTCGGAGACCAGTTGGGAGATCCGCTGGCGGATGTGGACGTGCCCCTCGACGTGGACGGCGCCGCCGGCCCGGTCGGTCGGCCGGGGCATCGCGTCGTAGGCCCGGGTGAGGCCGTCGAGGGCGCCCGGGAGGTTCTCCGCGCGGACCAGCAGCCGGGTGGCCTCGCTGCGCAGTTCGGCGCCGAGGCGGTCGCTGACCGAGCGCGGGCTGACGGCGGTGTAGCAGCGGTCCATCCGGTTGACCATCAACAGGCCGATGTCGATGAGCTGTTGGAGCGCGCCCCGGTCGACGTCCGCGACCTCGCCGGTGGGGACGCGGCCGCCCTCGGCGATGATGGCCAGGTAGAGCTGCCGGGCGGCCTCGTCGGGCTCCTCGCCCACCGGTCCCTGCTGCGGTGTGACCGCCGGTTCCGCCGTCACGTCGCACTCTCCCTGCCGGACGCCTCTCCCCTGGTGCTGCCCCTGTTCCTCGCCGCGCGGGCCGCGGCACCGGTGGGCCGGGCGGGCTCACGGTGCCGGTGGGCGGTACGGCGTGATCATGGATCAGGCGGTCACGGTACCGGGTGGGACGGCGGACCCCCGGGCCCGGGTGCCGTCGCACGCCGGGTCGTCCGGGGGCCGCCATCGGTACGCCAATGCCAAGGCGCTCCCGTCGAGGCGGAGCAGCAACGCCTCGACGGGTCCGGCCGGGAGGCCATCACCACACATGGTCCCGGCCGGCGCCCTTCCCCCCCGTTCCACCGGTGCGGGTTGTCGCACCTGCGGTCAGTTTCGAAGAGCGAGTCGCCACCATCAGGCTGCGGTTGCCTGGACGACTTGGCGTGCCTCCACCCTCACAGCGTGACGGCCGGTGAACAAGTGCCGCCCGAGTGCATGTTCGCGCAATTGCAGCTATCTGCATCCGGGGGCGTCCGCGGGCGGTTCGGGCGGTGGGGCGGATTCCGGTGGGAACCCGGGCCTGGAAGGGGAGTCGGCGCCGACCGGCACTTCCGCCGGGCCGCCGGGCGCGGTCGTCCCGGCCGTGCACGTTCCTGCATCCGCGGCGTGCTCCTGAGCCGTACCGTCCGCGCGCGGGAACGGGCCCGGCCGCCCGCACCGCGCGGACGGCCGCCCCGGGCGACGGGCACCTCAGCGGGCCAGCAGCCGCCTCCGCGCGAGCCCGGCCGCAGTGCCGCCCGCGGCGAGCACCCAGGCGGACGCCAGCAGCAGGTAGAGGCCGACGGCCAGCGCGCTGAAGCCCGCGAAGCCGGTGTGCCGGGCGAGCGCGGAGGCGCCGGTGACGCAGGTGCCGACCGGGAAGGTGTACGCCCACCAGGTCATCGCGAACGGCATCCCGGCCCGCCGGGCCCGCAGGTTGGCGGCGAGCGCGACGGCCAGCCAGAGCATCGCGACGCCGATCACCGCCACGCCGTACAGCTCGGCGAGGTCGGTCATGGCGGGGGCCAGCGCGGGCAGTACCGGGCGGGCGGCGTCGGCGAGCTGGTGGACCGCGGTGACGGACTGGCCGAGCGGGCCGAGCACCAGGAACAGCGTGGGGGTGAGCGCCAGGGCGGGCAGCCTGCTGTGGAACAGCCCGGTGAACACCACCGGCAGCAGCACCAGGGTGGCCAGCAGGCCGACGCCGAACAGCGCCCAGCAGCCGTACAGCATGGCCTGCTGGGCCGTTCCGGCCGGCAGGTGCGGGACGAGCGCCGGGCCGCAGGCGGAGGCGACCAGCGGGGCGACCACCGGCAGCAGCCAGGTCGGGTTGGCCTCCAGGGCGGAGACCCGGTGCCGGGTGATCATCAGGTACGGGATGCCGCCGGCCACGGCCAGCGCGTACACGGTGCCGAGGCTCCACAGCACCGCGTCCAGGGCGACCGCCGGGCCGGTGCCGATGACCCGGGAGCCGAGCAGCATGGTGCCCAGTCCGACCGAGAGCAGCGCCATCGGCGGGCAGCCGTAGAAGACCGCGGTCGCCGGGTTGTCCAGCAGCTGGGCGCGGGCCGCCTCGCGGTGCCGGGTGAGGTGGACCAGCCGGGCCCCGGCCAGCACCAGCAGGGCGGCCAGCGCGAGCGCCCACAGCACCTCGCCGAAGCCGGTCAGCCCGGGCGGCCGCACCGGCAGGACGGCGGCGCCGTTCGCCAGGATCGCGGTGCCCATCACGGCGGCGTACCAGTTGGGGCCGAGCTGGGCGAGGTCGGGCCGGCGGCGGGCGGCGGGGCGGGCGAGGGGTCGGATACCGGCCAGAGTGGACATGCTCCCACCGTCGCCCGGAGGGCCCGGCGGCCGGTAGCGCCGGGGCTTCTATGGGGGCATAGCCTGGATCTATGCCCCTCTCCTCGCACGTCCCCGAACTCGGCGCCCTGGAACTGCTGCTCGCGGTGGCCCGGCTGGGCAGCGTCGGACGGGCGGCGGCCGAGCTGGGCGTCAGCCAGCCGACCGCCAGCGCCCGGATCAAGGGCATGGAGCGGCAGATCGGCGTCGCGCTGCTGGACCGCTCGCCCCGGGGCAGCCGGCCGACCGAGGCGGGCCGGCTGGTGGTCGAGTGGGCCCGGCAGGTGGTGGAGGCGGCGCAGGCGCTGGACGCCGGGATCGACGCGCTGCGCGAGCGGCGGGACGCCAAGCTGCGGGTGGTGGCCAGCCTGACCGTCGCCGAGTACCTGATGCCCGGCTGGCTGCTGGGCCTGTCCGAGGCCAGCCCGGGCACCGCGGTGACGCTGCGGACGGCGAACTCGGCGGAGGTCGCCGGGCACGTCCTGGCCGGGGACGCCGACCTCGGCTTCGTCGAGGGCCCGTCCACCCCGCCCGGGCTGGCCGGCGCGGTGGTGGCGGCGGACCGGCTGGTGGTCGTGGTGGCGCCCGGCCACCCGTGGGCGCGCCGCCGCGCCCCGCTGACCGGGGCCGAGCTGGCGGCCGTCCCGCTGGTGCTGCGCGAGCCCGGCTCGGGCACCCGGGAGGTGCTGGAGGCGGCCCTGAAGCCGTACGGGGGCGCGGCGCGGCCCCGGATGGAGCTGGCCTCGTCGACCGCGCTGAAGGCGGCGGCGATGACCGGGGCGGGGCCGGTCTGCCTGAGCGAGCTGGCCGTGGTGGAGGAGCTGGCCACCCGGCGGCTGGTCGAGGTGCCGCTGGTGGAGGAGCTGGACCTGCGGCGGCCGCTGCGCGCGGTCTGGCCGGCCGGGCAGCGGCCGAGCGGGCCCGCCCGGGAGCTGCTGGGGCTGACCCGGCGGCCCGTCGGGCGTCCGGCGGCGCGCCGGCTTCCCCCGGCCTGAAGAAGCCCTGTCCGGGAAAGGTTGAGCGGAATAGGCTCAACTTAGTGCATGCTGTACGTAGCAGTAGTGAAGGACGACCAGGGAGGACCCCCCAGCAGTGGACGCCAGCAAGTTCACCACCAAGACGCAGGACGCCCTGTCCGCCGCGATCCGGCAGGCGGGCACGGCCGGCAACCCGGACGTCAGGCCGGTGCACATCCTGATCGCCCTGCTGGAGCAGCCCGAGGGCATCGCCCGGCCCCTGCTGGAGGCGGTCGGCGCCGACGTCGCCCGGGTCGACGCCGAGGCCCGCCGCCAGGCGGCCGCGCTGCCCAGCGCGATGGGCTCGACGGTCTCCGCGCCGCAGCTCGCCCGGGACACCATCGCGGTGCTCACCGAGGCCGGCAAGCGCGCGAGCGACCTCGACGACCAGTACGTCTCCACCGAGCACCTGATGGTCGGCCTGGCCGCCGAGGGCGGGCAGGTGGCCGAGCTGCTGGTGCAGCAGGGCGCCACGCCGAAGGCGCTGCTCGCCGCGTTCAAGGACGTCCGGGGCAGCGGCCGGGTCACCTCGCCGGACCCGGAGGGCACCTACAAGGCGCTGGAGAAGTACGGCACCGACCTCACCCAGGCCGCCCGGGACGGCAAGCTCGACCCGGTGATCGGCCGCGACCACGAGATCCGCCGGGTGGTCCAGGTGCTCTCCCGCCGGACCAAGAACAACCCGGTGCTGATCGGCGAGCCCGGCGTCGGCAAGACCGCCGTGGTCGAGGGCCTGGCCCAGCGCATCGTGGCCGGCGACGTGCCGGAGTCGCTGCGCGGCAAGCGGCTGGTCTCGCTGGACCTCAGCGCGATGGTCGCGGGCGCCAAGTTCCGCGGCGAGTTCGAGGAGCGGCTGAAGGCCGTCCTGAACGACATCAAGGCCTCCGACGGCCAGGTCGTCACCTTCATCGACGAGCTGCACACCATGGTCGGCGCGGGCGCCGGCGGGGACTCCGCGATGGACGCGGGCAACATGCTCAAGCCGATGCTCGCCCGCGGCGAGCTGCGGATGGTCGGCGCCACCACGCTGGACGAGTACCGCGAGCGGATCGAGAAGGACCCGGCCCTGGAGCGCCGCTTCCAGCAGGTGCTGGTCGGCGAGCCCAGCGTGGAGGACTCGATCGCCATCCTGCGCGGCCTCAAGGGCCGGTACGAGGCGCACCACAAGGTGCAGATCTCGGACGCCGCCCTGGTCGCCGCGGCCACCCTGTCCAACCGCTACATCACCTCCCGCTTCCTGCCCGACAAGGCGATCGACCTGGTCGACGAGGCGGCCTCCCGGCTGCGGATGGAGATCGACTCCTCCCCGGTCGAGATCGACGAACTCCAGCGCTCGGTCGACCGGTTGCGGATGGAGGAGCTGGCCCTGGAGAAGGAGTCGGACCCTGCCTCGGTCGACCGGCTGGCCCGGCTGCGGCGCGACCTCGCCGACCGGAACGAGCAGTTGAGCGTGCTCACGGCGCGCTGGGAGCAGGAGAAGAAGAGCCTCAACCGGGTCGGCGAGCTCAAGGGGCGGCTGGACGACCTGCACGGCGCTCTCGAACGCGCCCAGCGCGACGGGGACTTCGAGCGGGCGTCCAAGCTGATGTACGCCGAGATCCCGGCCGCCGAGAAGGAGCTCACCGACGCCCAGGAGCGGGCCGCCGACCAGGACGCCTCCGCCTCGATGGTCAAGGAGGAGGTCGGCCCGGACGACGTGGCCGACGTGGTCGCCTCCTGGACGGGCATCCCCGCCGGCCGGCTGCTGGAGGGCGAGAGCGCCAAACTCCTGCGCATGGAGGAGGAGTTGGGCCGCCGCCTGATCGGCCAGAAGGAGGCCGTGCAGGCCGTCTCGGACGCGGTGCGGCGCACCCGCTCCGGCATCGCCGACCCGGACCGCCCGACCGGCTCCTTCCTCTTCCTCGGCCCGACCGGCGTCGGCAAGACCGAACTCGCCAAGGCCCTGGCCGACTTCCTGTTCGACGACGCCCGGGCCATGGTCCGGATCGACATGAGCGAGTACGGCGAGAAGCACTCGGTCTCCCGCCTGGTCGGCGCCCCGCCCGGGTACGTCGGCTACGAGGAGGGCGGCCAGCTCACCGAGGCGGTCCGCCGCCGCCCGTACAGCGTGGTGCTGCTGGACGAGGTGGAGAAGGCGCACCCGGAGGTCTTCGACGTCCTGCTCCAGGTGCTGGACGACGGGCGGCTCACCGACGGCCAGGGCCGCACGGTGGACTTCCGCAACGCCATCCTGATCCTCACCTCCAACCTGGGCTCGCAGTACCTCGTCGACCCGGCCACCCCGGAGGCCGAGAAGCGGGAGCTGGTGCTGGGCACCGTCCGGTCCGCGTTCAAGCCGGAGTTCCTCAACCGGCTGGACGACATCGTGGTCTTCGAGCCGCTGGGCACCGGCGAGCTGAGCCGGATCGTCGACCTCCAGGTGGCCCTCCTGGGCGAGCGGCTGCGGGAGCGGCGGCTCACCCTGGACGTCTCCGAGGCCGCCCGCGACTGGCTGGCGCTCACCGGCTACGACCCGGCGTACGGCGCCCGCCCGCTGCGCCGGCTGGTGCAGTCCGCGATCGGCGACCAGCTGGCCCGGGCGATCCTGTCCGGCGCGGTGCACGACGGGGACACCGTCGTGGTCGAGCGGGACGAGGAGGGCGACCGCCTCACCGTCCGCGGCCGGGGGCCGCTGGAGAAGTAGCACCGCCGGATGTCCGGCGCACGGGCCGTTCCCTCCGCTCCGGCGGCGGGGGACGGCCCGTTCCGCGCCCCCGGCCCGTCTCGCGCCCCGGGCCGGACGCCGTCACTCCGCCGCCTGCCGCAGCAGCCGCCGCGTCCGGTCCCGCCGGCTGCGCGCCAGCCGGTGCAGTTCGGCCACCTGGGCGTCCGGCAGGTTCCAGGTCTGGGTCAGCAGCCGCAGCGTGGACACCCGCGGGCAGGACACCTCCCGTTCCAGGTCCCGGATCGACCGCACGCTCAGCCCGGTCGCCTCGCCCAGCTGCTCCTGCGTCATCCCCCGGTCCAGCCGGATGCTCCGCAGCAGCGCCCCGAGCGATGCGCCGTCCCCCGTCGCCGCTCCACCCACTCCTGTTCCCCCTCAATTCCGGACAGTCCGCCTCAGGACAGCTCAACTCACCCGGCTGGGCCGGGATTTGACCGAAGCGATTTCCGTCGCACGCTAACCGCATCCGGCCCGCACGGCAGCCGAACCGGCGCGCCGGGCGCGTGACGTGGCTCACGCGCGCGCCCTCCGGACGGCCTCCGCCCCGCCCCGCGCACCCTCCGTGACGGCCGCCCGCTCCACCCCTGCCGGAACCGCCGGGGAACACCCGGGGGAAGCCCGGGAAGAACCCGGGAAGGACACCTGGAACGACACCGCGAAGAACGCCGCGAAGAACGCCGGACGAAGATCGACTCGCCCCTCGGCTGCCCCTGTGAGCGGAGCCCCGAATGAGGCAGGATGGGAGGTGGAAAGGGCGGCCTCTCATTGCCGGCCACCACGTGCACTGAGGAATGAGGACCCCCATGAGCATCGACCCGTCGTCCATCCCGTCCTTCGGCGTCCCCCAGGGCGGCCAGCCCGGCGGCCAGGGCGGGCGGCCGGCCGGCCCGCCGCCGATCATCGTCCCGGACCAGGGCCTGGTCACCCAGCTGCTGGACCAGATGCAGCTCAAGCACGTCGTGGACGAGGAGGGCGACCTCACCGCCCCCTGGGAGGGCTTCCGCGTCTACTACATGTTCCGCGGCGAGCAGAAGGAGCTCTTCGCGGTGCGCGCCTTCTACGACCGCGCGTACCCGCTGGAGAAGAAGGGCGAGATCCTCGACCTGATCGACGAGTGGAACCGCGAGACCCTCTGGCCCAAGGTCTACACCCACACCCACGAGGACGGCGTGGTCCGCCTGATCGGCGAGGCCCAGATGATCGTCGGCGCCGGCGTCAACCTGGACTACTTCGTCACCACCACCGCCAACTGGACCCAGGCCGCGGTCGGCTTCGAGCAGTGGATCGTCGAGCGCCTCGGCCTCCAGAACGAGATCGAGGGCGAGGACGGCGAGGGCGCCGAGGGCACCGACGAGGCCTGATCCCGCCCCGGTACCCCCCGCACCGCCCGTTCGGCCCGCCACCCGCCCCCGCGGCGGTGGCGGGCCGTTCTTGTCCCCGGCTCCCGGCTGACCCAGGATGGCCTGACAACGAGCCGTGAGGAGCCACCGATGGGTACCAGGCCACTGCTGAACCGCCGACTGGCCGGGATGGGCACGACGGTCTTCGCCGAGATGTCCGCCCTGGCCACGGCCACCGGCTCGATCAACCTCGGCCAGGGCTTCCCGGACACCGACGGGCCCGAGGAGGTCCGCGAGGCGGCCGTACGGGCCCTGCGCGAGGGCCGCGGCAACCAGTACCCGCCCGGCCCCGGCGTCCCCGAGCTGCGCACCGCGATCGCCGAGCACCAGCAGCGCTTCCACGGCCTCGCGTACGACCCGGACAGCGAGGTGCTGGTCACCGCCGGCGCCACCGAGGCCATCGCCGCCACCCTGCTGGCCCTCCTGGAGCCGGGCGACGAGGTGATCGCCTTCGAGCCGTTCTACGACTCGTACGCCGCCTGCATCGCGATGGCCGGCGCCACCCGGGTGCCGCTCACCCTGCGGGCCCCGTCCTTCCGCCCCGACCTGGACGAGCTGCGCTCGCTGATCACCCCGCGCACCCGGCTGCTGCTGATCAACACCCCGCACAACCCGACCGGCACCGTCCTCACCGCCGAGGAGCTCGCCGCCATCGCCGAACTCGCCGTCGAGCACGACCTGCTGGTCGCCACCGACGAGGTCTACGAGCACCTGGTGTTCGGCGCCGCCCACCACCCGATCGCCGCCCTGCCCGGCATGCGCGGACGCACCGTCAGCATCTCCTCGGCCGGCAAGACCTTCTCCTTCACCGGCTGGAAGGTCGGCTGGGTCACCGCGAGCCCGGACCTGGTGGCGGCCGTGCGCACCGCGAAGCAGTACCTCACCTACGTCAGCGCCGGCCCCTTCCAGTACGCCGTCGCCGAGGCCCTGCGGCTGCCGGACACGTACTTCGACACCCTCCGCGCCGACCTGCTGCGCAAGCGCGACCTGCTGGTCGACGGCCTCACCGCGGCCGGCTTCCGGGCCTTCACGCCCGAGGGCACGTACTTCGTCACCACCGACATCACCCCGCTCGGCGAGAAGGACGGCATCGAGTTCTGCCGTGCCCTGCCCGGCCGTTGCGGCGTCGTCGCCATCCCGAACGCGGTGTTCTACGACGACGTGGAGGCCGGCCGTAGCCTGGTCCGCTTCACTTTCTGCAAAAAGGACGAGGTCCTTCAGGAGGCCGTCGCCCGCCTGCGGCGCCTGTGAGGGGCCGCACGCCCCCTTTCACGCCCTTCTCCGCACCCTTCGAACAGGACTGCCCGCAGCCCGACACCAGTTCTGATGGATCATCAACTTCCTTGATCGGCTTGCTTGTTTGCCGCCACTGAGGCACGCTGGCCGACCCTCCGGGCACTCTCCCGCCGCCCTCCACGCCCCGCGCCTGGAGGGCGGCGGTGCGTGATGCGCCCGAACAGCGCACACCCGGCGCGCACGGCGCGCAATCCGGTGATAGGGGCGCGCGCTGTGCAGACTCGTACACGGGCTCGATCAGAGCCGGGAAGCAGGTGTGCTCGAAACGGTGAATGCTTGACAAAGTTGGGTAAATCACCGGCGGGCCCGACGTATTCGTGCTTCTCTGCTGCTGAATCTCCAGCCGGAATCCTTCCTTCCACGGTCGGCCGCGCCCAGGGCCGCACAGCCACGAACAGCCTCGCCATCGCCTAGGCCTACTCGGTGCTGCTCGGCGGGCGCGCACGGAGCTGAAACGCGGAGCCGAGCATGCTCACCACACTGCAGACCTCCTACACGGACACCCGCGCCGGTGACCTCGCCTGGTGCCTCGGCGGCGACCCGCTGCCCGCTCTCGCCGTCCGCGACCTGAGACTCGACGGAGGCGGCCGCCCGGGCGCGTCCGGCACCCTCCAGCTGCGCCTGCTGGGCGCCTCCCACCAGGTGGTGATCGACGCGGGCCCCGGCCGATGTCTGGAGACCGTCGCCTGCCTGCCCGGCCGCCGCACCCCGCTGCCGGCCCGGGTGGCCAAGCAGGTCGGCGGCTGGGAGTACGAGTTCGCCGCCCGCATCGAGGCGCTGCCGCCGCACGACTTCGCGGCCCGCGCCCAGGAGCTGCTGGCCCTGGTCGAGGGGCACCCCCGGGGCCTCGCCGGGGTCTTCCCGGGCGACCCGAGCGCCTTCACCGCGCTGGTCACCCAGGGCGGCCCGGACCGGCTGCTGTGGCGCACCTGGCACGCCTATCCGCAGGAGGGGCAGCTGGTGTGCACCCGCTCCTCGCTGGTGGTGTCCGGGGCATGACCGCCCCCAAGTCCGGAGCGGAACACCGGTCCGGCCGTAGGCCGCCCAACCCGGGCCTGCGAATCGTACGCAGGAACGATTCGTCAATTCGACGTCGCTCACTGTCCGTCGGATGGGCGCAGCCATCCGTCCCGCACGTCCCCTAGCGTTTGTTCGTGATCAACCATCCGGCCGGTCCGCCCGCACGCCCGCGAGTGGACCTCGACGACGGCACCCCACCCCGGCCCGGGCGAGCCCACGCCCCACTCCTGCCCGCCCGCCGTCGGCCCCGGCTGCGCTCCCGACCACGGTTCGCCCGCCTGACCGTCCTGCTGGCCGCGTTCGTCTGCGCGGCCTGCGGACTCGTCTACGAACTCGAACTCGTGGCGCTCGGCGACTACCTGCTCGGGGACACGGTCACCCAAACCTCCGTCGTGCTCTCCGTCATGGTCTTCGCGATGGGCCTCGGCTCCCTCCTCGCCAAACGGCTCACCAGCCGGCCCGCCACCGCCTTCGCCCTGGTCGAGTGCGCGCTCGCGCTCACCGGCGGACTCTCCGCCCTCGCCCTCTACTCCTGCTGGGCCTGGATCGGCCGCTACCAGGCCGCCATGGTCGGCCTCACCTGCCTGATCGGCATCCTCATCGGCGCCGAGATCCCCCTGCTGATGACCCTCATCCAACGGATCCGGCGCGAGGACGCCGGACGGGCCGTCGCCGACCTGTTCGCCGCCGACTACGTGGGCGCCCTGATCGGCGGCCTCGCCTTCCCGTTCCTGATCCTGCCCGGCCTCGGGCCCGGCGACGGAGCACTGCTCACCGGCGCCGTCAACGCCGTCGCCGGGGCCGCCGTGGTGCTCTGGCTGTTCCGCGAGGAACCCGCCCCCCGGATACGACGGCTGCTCTGGGGCGGCTGCCTGCTGGTGCTCGCCGTGCTCGCGGCGGCCGCGGCCGGCTCCGACGCCGTCGAACGCGCCGCCCGGCACGCCCTGTACGGCGACCAGGTCCGCTACGCGACCCGCAGCCGGTACCAGGAGATCGTGCTCACCGGCCCCGCCGAAGGCCCGCTCCGGCTCTACCTCGACGGCCGGCTCGCGGTCTGCGGACCCGACGAGTACCGGGGCAGCGAGGGCCTCGTCCACCCCGCCATGGCGGCCGGCCCGGACGCCCGGGTCCTGCTGCTCGGCGGCGGCGACGGACTCGCCCTGCGGGAAGTGCTGCGGCACCGGGGCGTCCGCACCGTCCGGCTGGTCGACGCCGACCCCGCCCTCCCCCGGCTCGCCCGCACCGACCCCGGGCTCGCCGCCCTCGGCGGGCGCTCCCTGGACGACCCCCGGGTCCGCACCACCGCCGCCGACCCGATGGCCTGGCTGCGCGGCGCGGGCGCCTCCGGCGGGGACGGACCGTACGACGTGGTGCTCGCCGACCTCCCGGCACCGGCCGACGGCGGACCGGTCAAGTTCCACTCCCAGGAGTTCTACGGCCTCGCCACCCGGCTGCTCTCCCCCGGCGGCCGGATCGCCGTCCGCGCCGGGAGCGACCTGGACGGCCTCTGGCAGATCGAGTCCGGCCTGCGGACGACGGGCCTGCAGACCGCCCCGTACGCCGTCCCGGGCAGCGCCACCGCCGCCTGCCGCCCCGGCCCGCCCGACGGGGCCCAGAACTTCCTCCTCGCCGCCGCCACCCGCCCCCCGCTCACCCTCGCCCCCGACGCCCCGGCCCCCCGCGCCCTCACCCCCGACACCCTCCACGCCACCACCACCCGCCTCACCGCCCTCCGCCCCGCCCACCCCCCGGCCGCCCTCACCCTCCTCGGCCCCCGCTGAGGTCGCCGCTGAGCCGCGGCCCGGCGGCCCTCCTGCGCCACCGTTGAGGCCGACAGCCGGAAACCCCGCACCCGCACCGCCGCTCCGACGGCCCTGCGGAGTCGCCACCGGCCGCACCCGACGCCCCGGGAAGAGCGGCCGGGGGAAGGCGGCCCCCGCCGGACACGGCAGGGGCCGCCCGGCATCCACGAAGCGGGCCGAGGCGGGCAGAAGCCCCCTCCGCTCCCCGGAGTCCGTGCACAGGCGGAACGGTGATCGACTCGCCGCCCCCATCGCCGCTGCGCGAGAAGTCGATCCAGCCGACTTCTCGCGCAGGGAGGCCCGGAAGAACGGGCTCCTCGACCGGCAAGCCCCCGCACGGGCGGGGCCGCTCGGCAGCCGGGGAGCGGGCCCAGGCAGGAGAAGGCCCATGGCCCCGGCCCACCTTGCGGGGCGGACGGCCGCCGGACGACGGGCGACGGAGCGGGTCCCGTCGCGGTGCGGGGCCGATGGGGAGGGCGGCCCCGGGCCTGCGGGGCCAGGTGGGGAGGGCAGCCCCGGGCCTGCGGGGCCAGGTGGGCGAGGCGGGGCCCGTCGCGGTGAGGGGCTGATGGGGAGGGCGGCCCCAGGCCTGGCCGCTGCTGGATGGGCGCGGGCCCGATGGGCAGGACCGTGGGCCGCCCCGGGCCTGCGGGGCCGGGTGGGTGGGGCAGCGCCGGAGGGTGCGGGGTCGGTGGGCGGGGCGGCCCCGGGCTCGGGGTGGCGAGATGGTGCGACGGCCAAGGGAACGGGTGGGATGGGGAAAATCTGGTGGTGGTGGGTAGGGACCGGGCGGGGACCAGTCGGTAGGCTCCGTGGCATGGAGCATGAGGTTGTCGTCCCGATGTCCGCCGAGCTGGTGCGGCAGGCCTTGCAGGATCCGGCGCTGCTGGCGCGGAGCGTGCCGGGGCTGAGCACCGAGCCGGCCGCGGTCGGGTCCGGTGCGGCCGAGGAGATCGGCGGCCGGCTGAAGCTGCGGATCGGCGGCTCCACGATCACGTACAAGGGCGTGCTGTCGCTGATCGAGGGCCGGGAGGGCGTGCTGACCGTGCTCGCCGAGGGCGAGGAGGCCCGGGGCAGCGGTGAGGCGACCGCCACCGTCCGGGTCAGCGTCGTGGACGGCGCCGAGGAGGGCACCGCGGCGATCCGCTTCACCGGCGACCTGAGCGCCACCGGCCGGCTGACCGAGTTCGACGAGGAGACCCTCGACGCCACCGGCCGCCGTCTGCTGGACAGGTTCGCCGCCGCGCTGGTCGCCCCGGAGGGCGAGCAGCCGCAGGACCAGGAGGGCTCGGAGGACCTGGAGGAGCAGGAGGACCAGGCCGCGGAGACCTCGACCGGCGCGGGTGTGGTCTTCATCGAGGAGCGCCAGGACCAGCCCGGCGACGACCTGGACGACGACCTCTCCGACCTGATCGCCTTCTCGGACGCCGACGCCGAGCGCTTCGGTCTGCCCACCGGCTCCGCCGACGACGACGAGGACGACGTCGATGGCGAGGGCGAGGACGCGGACGGCTCCGCCGGGCAGGACGGCGTCGCCGAGGAGCTGCCCGCCGAGCCGCTCTTCGCGTACGAGGACGAGCCGGTGCTCTCCGGCCCGGTGCGCCGCAGCATCGTCGGCCGGTCCGCCGAGGAGGTGGACCACGCCCCGCCGCGCGGCCCGTACGCCCCGGCGCTGCCCGCCCGCAGCGCGCGGGCCCGGGCGGCGTCCCGCTGGGGCGGGGAGGCCGGCGGGATCGTGGTGCCGGGCGCCGGCGGCCGCAACGCGGTGCCGTGGGTGATCGGCGGCTCGGTGGCCCTGCTGGGCGGTGCCGTGGTGCTGGTCAGGGCGCTGCGCCGCCGCTGACCTGGCGCCGGCCGGGCGCGAGCCCGGAGAGCCGCGGGGACTGCCAGGGCCTAGACTGAACGCTCATGAGCAACGACCGCGACGCCCTGCTGGCACAGATCAAGGACAAGGCCGTCGTGCACGGCAAGGTCACCCTCTCCTCCGGCAAGGAGGCCGACTACTACGTCGACCTGCGCCGGATCACGCTGGACGGCGTGGCCGCCCCGCTGGTCGGCCGGGTGATGCTGGACGCGACCTCGCACCTGGAGTACGACGCCGTCGGCGGTCTGACCCTGGGCGCCGACCCGGTGGCCGCCTCGATGCTGCACGCCGCCGCCGCGCGCGGGCAGCAGCTGGACGCCTTCGTGGTCCGCAAGACCGGCAAGGCGCACGGCCTGCAGCGCCGGATCGAGGGCCCGGAGGTCAAGGGCCGCCGGGTGCTGGCCGTCGAGGACACCTCCACCACCGGCGGCTCGGTGCTGACCGCCGTGGAGGCGCTGCGCGAGGCGGGCGCCGAGGTGGTCGGCGTCGCGGTGATCGTGGAGCGCGGCGGCGCGGCCGCCGTCGAGGCCCAGGGCCTGGAGTACGTGACCGCGTACACCCTGGACGACCTGGGTCTCTGACCCCGACCCGCCGGGACGACAAGGCCGGGACGACGAACGACCGAGGGCCGGTGCTGTTTCACGTGAAACAGCACCGGCCCTCGCCGTGTCCGGAGCGGCGGGCGCTCAGCCCCGCCGGTGCCGGCCGCCGCCGGCCTGGACCTGGCTCTCCTCGTCGACCTCGGCGCCGACGCCGGCCCGCTTCTTCTTCCGCTCGCGCATGACCTCGATCAGGATCGGCGAGATGGACAGCAGGACGATCAGCAGCACCGCCGGGATCAGGTACTTGTCGATCACCGGGGCGAGCGCGTCACCGAAGAAGTAGCCGATCAGCAGCATGGACTCGGTCCACAGCACGCCACCGATCACGTTCCAGACGAAGAAGGTCCGGGCGGGCATCTCCAGGGTGCCGGCGACCGGGTTCAGGAAGGTGCGGATGATCGGCATGAAGCGGGCCAGCACGACGGCCTTGCCGGAGCCGAACTTGTTGAAGTACTCCTCCGCCTTCACCACGTACTCACGGCGGAAGATCTTCGAATCGGGCTTGTCGAACATCTTCGGCCCGACCTTGGCGCCGATCAGGTGCCCGAGCTGGGCACCGGCGATCGCCGCGATCGGGCAGCCGATCAGCAGGACGGCGATCGGCAGCTTGGCGCCGTCACCGAGCACCGAGGAGGCTGCGTTCGAGGCGGCGACGCCCGCGAGGATCAGCAGCGAGTCACCCGGGAAGAAGAAGCCGACCAGCAGGCCGGTCTCCGCGAAGATGATCGCGATCAGCCCGATGGCGCCGAGGGACGAGATCAGGGATTTGGCGTCGAGCAGGTTGACGGCCAGCTGGTTGTAGTCCACGGGCGCAGGATAGCGGGCGCACCTTGCCGGCGACGCGGGCGTACCGTGCCGACGGCGCCCGGCCGGGACCGGTTCCGGCCCCCGCCGGGGCCGCCCGGGTGCCGCCGTGCGCCCGTACCGTGCGACGTTCCGCATGGCGGGCTCCTGCTGACCCGCGGGCACGAGTCTGGGAAGATGGCACAGGCGTCCGGTCCGCGGTGGCACACCACCCTCATGGCCGTACCGCGCAGGTCGCCGCGAACGTGCCGGAGAGCCACCACCGCAACGCCGCGCGTCGGCGGGCCGGCACGGAGTCGTCACGAAGGCGTACACAGCGTCGGACAGCACCGTCCGTACGCCGCAACCCGACAGGAGCGGATCGCATGCCCATCGCAACTCCCGAGGTCTACAACGAGATGCTCGACCGGGCCAAGGCGGGCAAGTTCGCCTACCCGGCCATCAACGTCACGTCGTCGCAGACCCTGCACGCCGCGCTGCGTGGTTTCGCCGAGGCCGAGAGCGACGGCATCATCCAGATCTCGACCGGTGGCGCGGAGTTCCTGGGCGGCCAGCACAGCAAGGACATGGTGACCGGCGCGGTCGCGCTCGCCGAGTTCGCCCACATCGTCGCCGCCAAGTACGACGTCACCGTCGCGCTGCACACCGACCACTGCCCGAAGGACAAGCTGGACGGCTACGTCCGCCCGCTGCTGGCGGTCTCCGCCGAGCGCGTGGCCAAGGGCGAGAACCCGCTGTTCCAGTCGCACATGTGGGACGGCTCGGCCGAGACCCTCGCCGACAACCTGGCCATCGCCCAGGAGCTGCTGGCCCAGGCCGCCGCCGCCAAGATCATCCTCGAGGTCGAGATCACCCCGACCGGCGGCGAGGAGGACGGCGTCACCCACGAGATCAACGACGAGCTGTACACCACCGTCAACGACGCCGTGCGCACCGCCGAGGCGCTGGGCCTGGGCGAGCAGGGCCGCTACCTGCTGGCCGCCTCCTTCGGCAACGTGCACGGCGTGTACAAGCCGGGCAACGTCGTGCTGAAGCCGGAGCTGCTGCGCGAGCTGCAGGACGCGATCGGCAAGCAGTACGGCAAGACCGACCCGTTCGACTTCGTCTTCCACGGCGGCTCGGGCTCGACCGCCGAGGAGATCGCCACCGCGCTGGAGAACGGCGTCGTGAAGATGAACCTGGACACCGACACCCAGTACGCCTTCACCCGCCCGGTGGCCGGCCACATGTTCGCCAACTACGACGGCGTGCTGAAGGTCGACGGCGAGGTCGGCAAGAAGAACACCTACGACCCGCGCACCTGGGGCAAGCTGGCCGAGGCCGGCATGGCCGCCCGCGTGCGCGAGGCCGCCGAGCAGCTGCGTTCGGCGGGCAAGCGCCTGAAGTGAGGCCCGCGCCCCGCGTAGGACCCGCGCCCCGAGCGTGAGAAACGGGTGCCCCCGGCGGACTCCGCCGGGGGCACCCGTACGTCGGGGGTGTCTACCGCTCTACAGCTCTACCGCTCTCTACGGCTCTGCCGCTCGACCGCTCTACTGCTTGAGCTCCGCGTACGCCTCCGCGCTGCTGTCCTTCAGGAACTGCCAGCAGCGGGCCTCCTCCTCGGTCTCCTTGATCGCGCCGGCCGCCCGGGCGAGCGCCGCCAGGCAGCGCAGGAAGCCGCGGTTGCCGCGGTGCTCCCACGGCACCGGGCCGTGGCCCTTCCAGCCGTTGCGCCGCAGCGCGTCCAGACCACGGTGGTAGCCGGTACGGGCGTAGGCGTACGACTCGACGTACCGGCCCGCCGCGTAGGCGTCGTCGGCCAGCATCGCCCAGGCGAGGCAGAAGACCGGGAACTCGGCCGCCACCTGGGTCGGGGAGGCCGATTCCTCCGCCAGCATCCGGTAGGGCCGCTCCTCCTCCGGGAGCAGGGTCGGTTCGGGACCGTCGAGAAGATTCCTGTGAATCGCCATGCCCTGAAGTCTGCCACCCGAGACGCAGGGGTCAACCGCCGTCCCGGACGGGCGGCCGCCACGGGCACCGGCGCCGCCCACGGGAAGGTGGACATTCACCCGTTCGCCATGCCAGTGTGAAGATCATGTCTGCAGCCCGATCCGTCGGCAGGCGCACCGCACCGCCCCGGAAGGGCGGTCGCCGACGCCGCCGGCAGCGGCGCAGACCCGGTCCTGGCATGCTCACGGCACTGGTGCTCTCCGTTCTGGTGCTGGGCGCCGCGGCGGTCATGCTGAACCGCCCCTCGGCCACCCCGGCCACCACCCCGACCACCCAGGCGAGGGTCGCCCCGCCGGCCGAGCAGGCCGCCACGGCGGCACCGGCGCCGGCTCCCGCACCGGCCGACACCCCGCCGCCCCCGCCGGCCCCGACACCGACCCCGCCGCCCGCCCCCGCCGCGCCGGACCCCGGCCCCGCCAAGGGCGCGGGCACCTTCACCGTCGCCCCCGCCACCGCCAAGCCGGTGGGGCGCGGCACCGTGCGCCGCTACCGGGTCGAGGTCGAGGACGGCATCGGCATCGACGCCCCGTCCGCCGCCGCGCAGGTCCACGGCATCCTCGGCGACAAGCGCGGCTGGACCAACGACCGCAAGAACGGCTTCCAGCTGGTCGCCGACGGCCCGTACGACTTCACCGTGAAGATCGCCTCACCGGCCACCGTGGACCGGATCTGCGGCGCCTCCGGACTGGACACCCACGGCGAGGTCAACTGCAACGTCGGCAACCAGGTGCTCGTCAACTCCAAGCGCTGGAACACCGGTTCACCGCAGTTCAGCGGCCCGCTGGAGGAGTACCGGGCGCTGATCGTCAACCACGAGGTGGGCCACCGGATCGGCCACGGGCACGAGGGCTGCCCGGGCGAGGGCAAGCCCGCGCCCGCGATGATGCAGCAGATCTACGGGCTCAAGGGCTGCGCGCCCAACGCCTGGCCGTACTCGGCGGAGGGCACCTACCTCAGCGGGCCGTCCGTCCCGTAGCCCGCGGGACCGGAGCCGCACCGGAGAGCCGGTCAGCCGAGCACCGGCAGGTACGCCCGCAGGTCGCTGCGCTCCCCCGAGGCGGACACCTCGGCCGCGTCCACCGCCGCCGCCCAGTCCGTCCGGCCGGTGGCCAGCCGGATCCAGGTCAGCGGGTCGGTCTCCACCACGTTGGGCGGGGTGCCCCGGGTGTGCCGGGGGCCCTCGACGGCCTGCACCACCGCGTACGGCGGGATCCGCAGCTCGACCGCGCCGCCCGGGGCGCGGTCGGCGAAGGCGTCGGCCAGCAGCCGGGTGACGGCCGCGACGGCCTGCCGGTCGTGCGGGAACGCCGGGAGGGCCCGGGAGGCCGCGGAGACCGGGAAGGCCGAGGAGACCGGGGAGCCGGGGAAGGCGTCGGGCCCGAGCGCGGCGGCCAGGTCGTCGGCGTGCACGACCGTCTCCACCAGCCTGGTCACCAGCATGTCGGAGAGCGTCATCGAACCCAGCCGGATCTCGAACCGCCGCGCCGGGTCGGCGGCTTCGGGCCGCTCCAGCAGGGCGAGCAGCGCGTCCGCGGCCCGGCCGAAGGCGGCCGCCACCGAGGCCGCGTCCCCGGCGAACTCCGCCGCGCCCCGCGCCCGGGCCTGCTCGTCCAGCAGCGGCGCGACGGTGGCGACCCCGGCCGCCCAGCCCGACAGGTCCAGCGGTGCCCGCCCCTGCGGCCGGTCGTCCAGGTGCGCCGGGACGTAGTCGAGTTGGACGGCCAGGTGGGCGAGCAGTTCACGGACCCGCCACCGCCCCAGCCGGGTCGGCAGGTCCAGCTGCTCCGTGCTGAGCGCGTCCACGGCGGCACGCAGCGCCCTGGTCTGGGCGGCCAGCGCGGCGCGGACCTTCTGCGGCTGGTACGTACGGGGCTTGGCAGGCATGGGGCTCAACATATGACGAGGGGCGGACGGTTCACCAGGAACCGCCCGCCCCTCGAACAGGCCGGTCAGGCCAGCAGGGCCTCGATGACGCCGGTGTGGGCGTCCTTCAGCTCCGCCAGCGAGACGCTGAACTGGCCCTGGACGTCCAGGCTGTCGCCGTCCACGACACCGATCCGGGTGGCCGGCAGGCCGCGCGCGGTGCACATGTCGTTGAAGCGGAGCTCCTCGCTGCGCGGCACCGCCACGACGGCGCGGCCGGCCGACTCCGAGAACAGCAGGACGAACGGGTCCTGGCCCTCGGGCAGGACGATCCGCGCACCGTGGCCGCCCTTGAGGCAGCTCTCCACGAGCGCCTGGCCGAGGCCGCCATCGGACAGGTCGTGCGCGGCGTCGATCATGCCGTCGCGCGAGGCGGCGATCAGGATGTCGCCGAGCAGCCGCTCGCGCTCCAGGTCCACCGCGGGCGGCAGGCCGCCGAGGTGGTCGTGGACGGCCTGCGACCAGGCCGAGCCGCCGAGCTCGTCCGCCGTGTCGCCGAGCAGGTAGAGCAGCTGCCCCTCCTCGGCGAAGGCCAGCGGGGTGCGCCGGGTGACGTCGTCGATGACGCCGAGCACCGCGACCACCGGGGTCGGGTGGATGGCGACCTCGCCGGTCTGGTTGTACAGCGAGACGTTGCCGCCGGTGACCGGGGTGCCGAGCACCAGGCAGGCGTCGGCCAGGCCGCGGGTGGCCTCGGCGAACTGCCACATCACGTCCGGGTCCTCGGGGGAGCCGAAGTTGAGGCAGTCGGAGACGGCGAGCGGCTTGGCACCGCCGGCCGCGACGTTGCGGTACGCCTCGGCCAGGGCCAGCTGGGCGCCGGTGTACGGGTCCAGCTTGGCGAAGCGGCCGTTGCCGTCGGTGGCGACCGAGACGCCGAGGTTGGTCTCCTCGTCGATCCGGATCATGCCCGAGTCCTCGCCGACCGAGAGCACGGTGTTGCCGAGCACGTAGCGGTCGTACTGGTCGGTGATCCAGGACTTGGAGGCCTGGTTCGGGTGGCTCGCGACCTTCAGCAGGTCGGCCTTGAGGCCCTCGCCGGTGGTCGGGCGGGCCAGCCGCTCGGCGGTCGGGGCGTCGGCCTGCAGCGCGTCCTGCCAGCTGGGGCGGGCGTACGGGCGCTGGTAGGTCGGGCCCTCGTGGGCGACGGTGCGCGGCGGGACGTCCACCACGAGCTCGCCGTGCCAGTAGATCTCCAGGCGCTCGCCGTCGGTCACCTCACCGATGACGTTGGCGATGACGTCCCACTTCTCGCAGATCTCCAGGAAGCGGTCGATCTTGTCGGGCTCCACGATCGCGCACATGCGCTCCTGCGACTCGCTCATGAGGATCTCCTCCGGCGAGAGCGTGTGGTCGCGCAGGTGCACGGTGTCGAGCTCGATCCGCATGCCGCCGGAGCCGGCCGAGGCCAGCTCGCTGGTGGCGCAGGACAGGCCGGCGCCGCCGAGGTCCTGGATGCCCTTGACGAGCTTCTCCCGGAAGATCTCCAGGGTGCACTCGATCAGGAGCTTCTCCTGGAACGGGTCGCCGACCTGGACCGCCGGGCGCTTGGCCGGCTTGGTGTCGTCGAAGGTCTCGGAGGCGAGCACCGAGACGCCGCCGATGCCGTCGCCACCGGTGCGGGCGCCGTACAGGACGACCTTGTTGCCGGCGCCGGAGGCCTGCGCGAGGTGGATGTCCTCGTGCTTCATGACGCCCACGCACAGCGCGTTGACCAGCGGGTTGCCCTGGTAGCAGGAGTCGAAGACGACCTCGCCGCCGATGTTCGGCAGGCCCAGGCAGTTGCCGTAGCCGCCGATGCCCGCGACGATCCCGGGCAGCACGCGCCGGGTGTCCGGGTGGTCGGCCGCACCGAAGCGCAGCGGGTCCATCACGGCGACCGGGCGGGCGCCCATCGCCAGGATGTCGCGCACGATGCCGCCGATGCCGGTGGCCGCGCCCTGGTAGGGCTCGATGTACGACGGGTGGTTGTGCGACTCGACCTTGAAGGTGACCGCGTAGCCCTGGCCGACGTCGACGACACCGGCGTTCTCGCCGATGCCGACGAGCATCGCGTCCGAATCCGGCTTCTTCTCGCCGAACTGCTTCAGGTGGACCTTGCTGCTCTTGTACGAACAGTGCTCCGACCACATGACCGAGTACATGGCGAGCTCGGCGCCGGTGGGACGGCGGCCGAGGATCTCGCGGATGCGCGCGTACTCGTCCTCCTTGAGGCCGAGGTCGGCCCAGGGCTGGGCGGCGTCCGGGGTCTGCTCGGCGTTCTTGACGGTGTCGAGGCTCATCAGGCGTTCACCAGCTGCTTCAGGACGGAAGTGAAGAAGCCCAGGCCCTCGGTGGTCGGACCGGTGAGCGGCTCCACGGCGTGCTCCGGGTGCGGCATCAGGCCGACGACATTGCCGGCGGCGTTGGTGATGCCGGCGATGTCGCGGTACGAACCGTTCGGGTTGACGTCCAGGTAACGGGCGACGACCCGGCCCTCCGCCTCCAGCTCGTCGAGCACCCGCTCCTCGGCGACGAAGCGGCCCTCGCCGTTCTTCAGCGGGACGACGATTTCCTGGCCGACGGAGTAATCCCCGGTCCAGGCGGTGCCGGCGTTCTCGATGCGCAGCTTCTGGTCGCGGCAGATGAAGTGCAGCGAGTCGTTCCGGGTGAGCGCACCGGGCAGCAGGTGCGATTCGCAGAGCACCTGGAAGCCGTTGCAGATACCGAGCACCGGCATTCCGAGCTTCGCCTGCTCGATGACGGTCTCCATCACCGGCGAGAACCGGGAGATGGCACCGCAGCGCAGATAGTCGCCGTAGCTGAATCCGCCCGGCAGGACGACGGCGTCGACCTGGTGGAGATCCTTGTCACGGTGCCAGAGGGCGACCGGCTCGGCGCCGGCGAGACGGACCGCCCGCCGGGCGTCGCGGTCGTCGAGGGAGCCGGGGAAAGTGACGACGCCGACGCGGGTGGTCACTTGCCCTCCTCCTCGACCCGGACGGTGAAGTCCTCGATCACGGTGTTGGCGAGAAAGGTCTCGGCGGCTTCGCGGATACGGGCGAGCGCCGCGTCGTCGACCGGGCCCTCCACATCCAGCTCGAAACGCTTGCCCTGGCGGACGTCGGCGATCCCGGTGAATCCGAGACGGGGCAGTGCACGCTGCACCGCCTGTCCCTGGGGGTCGAGGATCTCCGGCTTGAGCATGACGTCGACTACGACGCGTGCCACTGGCACTCCCGGTGGTGTCTTCGGTGAGGCGGGGGAACTCCAGACTACCGGTGGTTTCGGGCAGGATTGCTGGCCGGGCATAGCGACGCGCGTAGACCCCAGACCCTTACGCAGCAAGGGATCCAGCGCCCCGATCACCCGCCCGGGCCGGCCGGTTTCCCCGGATTCGGCACTCGGAACGACGCCCTCCGGAGAACACCCGAATACGGCACTTGGGGACAGAACCGCCCGACCCGCACATCGGTATCAAGGAACCCGCCGAAGAGACGTGAATATCCGGAAAAGAATGCCGGACTCTTCGATTTCGGCCCCCTTCGGGTGCAGAATAGGGCCACCTGTCGCGGCAAGTGCTGCGTATCAGGCGAGCCGCCCGGCCCGCCCGTACGCGCTTGCGCGAGTTGGTGCACATCAGGCCCCGGTACCCCCTCGGACCGGCGGCCGAATTGCCCGAGAGGATTGACACCCATGGCTCAGCGTGTAGTTGTCACGCTCTCCGACGACCTGGACGGCGGCGCCGCCGCCGAAACCGTCCACTTCGGCGTCGACGGAAAGTCGTACGAGATCGACCTGTCCGTGGACAACGCGGAAAAGCTGCGGGAGGCCCTCGCTCCGTTCGTCGCCGCCGGCCGCCGGCAGAGCCGCACCGGAAAGTCCTTCCGGCGCACCGCCCTCACCCCGGACCCGGCCGCCGTCCGCGCCTGGGCCCTGTCCCGCGGGATGGAACTGCCGGCCCGCGGCCGCATCCCCAAGCACGTGTACGAGGCGTTCGCCGAGGCGAACTGACCCCGCGGGGAGCCCGCTCCCCGGTCGCCCCGCCCGCCCGGTCCGAAAGGGTGGGGCGACCACCCCGAACGATGCTGTAGAGTATTCCTCGTCGCCGCAACGGAGAGATCCGAAGAGGCGGCGGGTGCCCCACCAGGCACCATGCGGACGTGGCTCAGTTGGTAGAGCATCACCTTGCCAAGGTGAGGGTCGCGAGTTCGAATCTCGTCGTCCGCTCGCAGTGCGCGAGCACAGCACAACTCAATAGTTTGACCTGCGGACGTGGCTCAGTTGGTAGAGCATCACCTTGCCAAGGTGAGGGTCGCGAGTTCGAATCTCGTCGTCCGCTCAGATACGAAGGGCCCCCTCAATCGAGGGGGCCCTTCGGCATTCCCTCCCGAGCGTCCCGGCACCCCCGCACCCGGCGGCCGGCGATATCGGCCATGACATTTGTCATCGCCGACCCGTGCGTCCCCACCGCGATGTCATGACGGCTCGCACTGCCCGTACCGCCCGGCCGACGGGAGGCTTGGGGCATGGAAACGAGCCGGCCCTCCCGCCCCAGCGACGACGTGATCGAGGTCACCGACCTGCACCGCCACTACGGCGGCGGCAGCACCGGGTACCACGCCGTACGCGGCGTCGACCTGACCGTCCGCCGCGGCGAGCTGTTCGCCCTGCTCGGCACCAACGGGGCCGGCAAGACCTCCACCATGGAGGTCATCGAGGGCCTGGCCGCGCCCACCGGCGGCACCGTCCGGGTGCTCGGCCGGGACCCCTTCACGGAGCGCGGCGCCGTCCGCCCGCGGATCGGCATCATGCTCCAGGAGGGCGGCTTCTCCGGCGAGCTCACCGCCGCCGAGACCGGCCGCACCTGGGCCGGGATGACCAGCGGCGCCCGCCCGGTCGCGGAGGCGCTGGAGCTGGTCGGCCTCGGCCACCGGGCGAACGTCCGGGTCAAGCAGCTGTCCGGCGGCGAGAAGCGCCGGCTGGACCTCGCGATGGCCCTGCTCGGCCGCCCCGAGGTGCTCTTCCTGGACGAGCCCAGCACCGGCCTCGACCCGGAGGCCCGCGCCGCCGTCTGGCGGCTGGTCCGCGAGCTGCGCGCCCAGGGCACCACGGTGCTGCTCACCACGCACTACCTGGAGGAGGCCGAGGAGCTGGCCGACCGGCTGGCCATCATGCACGGCGGCCAGGTCGTCACCTCCGGCACCGTCGCCGAGGTGATCGCCGGCCGGCCCTCCCGGATCTCCTTCGAACTGCCCGAGTTCACCGGGACCGCGCTGCCCCTCCTGCCCGGCGCCGAGCTGTCCGTCGACGGCCGCAAGGTCACCGTGCAGACCGTCGGGCTCCAGGACACCCTCACCGACCTGCTCGGCTGGGCCCGGCACCACGGCATCGCGCTCGGCGCGCTGGACGCCCGCAGCGCCTCGCTGGAGGAGGCCTTCCTCGCGATCGCCTCCGAGGCCGCCCACCAGCACCCCCCGCAGGCGCCCGCCGCCACCCGCCCCGCCCGCCGCCGCCTGATCGGATCCGCCCGATGACCACCGCCACCGCCACCACCGCCGGTCCGCAGAGCACCGCCGTCCGCCGGCTGCTCGCCCTCGGCCGGGCCGAGGCCACCCTGCTGCTGCGCAACCGCACGGCCCTGTTCACCGCCCTGGTGCTGCCGCTGTTCCTGGTCGTCGTTCTCCGGAGCACGCTGGCGCAGCAGGCCGAGTCCAACCCCGGCCTGGACGTCGACTCGCTGCTGGTCTACGGCTCGGTCGGGATGGTCCTGGCCTTCGTCGTGTACTACAACCTGACCGCCGCGTACGTCGGACGGCGCGGCGAGCTGGTCCTCAAGCGGCTGCGCACCGGCGAGGCCCGGGACATCGAGATCCTGCTCGGCACCGCCGTCCCCTCGCTCACCCTCGGCCTGCTGATGGCCGCCCTGATCGGGATCGGCGGCAGCGTCGCCCTGCACCTGACCGTGCCGGTCAACCCGCTGCTGATGCTGGTCGGCCTGCTGCTGGCGCTGGCCACCATGATCGCCCTGGCCGCGCTGTCCAGCGCCTTCACCAGGACCGTGGAGAGCGCCGGCATCACCACCCTGCCGGTCATGCTGGTCATGCAGTTCGGCTCCGGCCTGTTCGTCCCGCTGGACGTCATGCCCGAGCAGCTGGCGAACATCTGCCGCCTGCTGCCGACCACCCCGGCCTTCCAGCTGATCCGCGTCGGCTGGTTCGGCACCGACGGCTCGGCCGCCGCGACCGGTTTCGCCGGCTCCTGGGGCGCCGCCGGCTCGCACCTGGTCACCGGGGGCATCTGGCTCGCCCTCGCGGTCTGGGGCGCGGTGCGCTACTTCCGCTGGGAGCCGCGCCGCTGAGCATCCGGCAGTAATCCGAAGGAACGCCCCCGGTCCGACCTCTGATATGAAGGCAGCAAGCATGATCGTGGTCGAACTGGGGGCGGAAGAAATGAGAATGCGGTCGCCGCTTCGCAGCTGGACGAGCCTGAGCAATCCCCAGCGCACCGAGCTGTACCTGCGCTGGTCGCTCTACCTGATGGCGCTGTTCATCCTGCCCGGCATCCTGCTCACCGTCGGGAGCGTCGCCGACCAGGCCGAGAACATCCCGGTGATCCGGATCTCCCTGCTGATCGGACTCGCCGTCACCCTGGTGCTGCTGCGGGCCTACCGCACCGCGCTCGACCACTACCTGGGCCGCCCCGCCGACCACCGGCTCTGGACCGCCCTCTCGGCCGGCCTCGCGGTGGCCGGCTCCTGGACGGTCCTGCTGTTCGGGCCCGCCGACGGCGGGACGCGGAGCCCGGGAGGCGCGCCCTTCACCCCGTTCGTCGCCAGCGTCCTGCTGATCGCCTCCTTCGGGCCGGTGTGCGTGGCGCTGACCCCGCGCTGGGCCGCCGTCACCGGGGTGGGCATGCTGGCGGCCGTCTTCCCGGCCGGGGTGCTGTCCGGGGGCGACCCCGCCGGCGTCGCCGGGTACCTGACCGGACTGACCATCGGCATGGCCTTCATCGGCTTCAGCTGCCGCAGCTTCGCCTGGCTGACCTCGATCGTCTGGGAACTGGACACCGCCCGCGAGGCGCAGTCCCGGCTGGCCGTCGCCGAGGAGCGGCTGCGCTTCTCCCGCGACCTGCACGACGTGATGGGCCGCAACCTCACCACCATCGCGCTGAAGAGCGAGCTCGCCGTGCAGCTCGCCCGCCGGGGCCGCACCGAGGCCGCCGACCAGATGGCCGAGGTGCAGAAGATCGCCCAGGAGTCGCAGCGCGAGGTCCGGGACGTCATCCGCGGCTACCGCACCGCCGACCTGCACGCCGAGGCGATCGGCGCCCGCGCGGTGCTGCGCTCGGCCGACGTCGTCTGCGAGATCGACCTCGGCGAGCAGGCGGACGAGCTGCCGGCCCCGGTCCAGTCGGTGTTCGGCTGGGTCATCCGCGAGGCCACCACCAACGTGCTGCGGCACAGCGAGGCCGACCGCTGCCTGATCCGGCTGCGGACCGAGGACGGACGGGCCGTGCTGGAGCTGGAGAATGACGGGGTGCCCGACGTCCCGTTCCCCTCCCAGGGCAGCGGCACCGGGCTGCGCGGACTGCGCGAACGGCTCGCCGCCCACGGCGGCGAGCTGGCCGTGCCGACCGCCGGGCAGGGCGTCTTCCGGATGCTCGCCACCGTCCCGCTGCCGAGCTGAGGAAGAAAGACCGCCCGATGACCGAGAACGCCGCGCCCGTCCGCGTCCTGCTCGCCGACGACGAGCACCTGATCCGGGGCGCGCTGGCCGCGCTGCTCTCGCTGGAGGACGACATCGAGGTGGTCGCCCAGGCCGGCTCCGGGACGGAGGCGCTGGCGATGGCCCAGGCGCACCGCCCGGACGTCGCGGTGCTGGACCTCCAGATGCCCGGCAAGGACGGCATCGAGGTGGCCGCCGCGCTGCGGCTGCTGCTGCCGGACTGCCGCTGCATGATCGTCACCGGCCACGGCCGCCCCGGCTACCTGAAGCGGGCGCTGGAGGTCGGGGTGCGCGGCTTCCTGCCGAAGACCGTCTCGGCGGCCGACCTGGCGGGCATCATCCGGACCGTGCGCTCCGGCGGCCGGTACGTGGACCCGGAGCTGGCGGCGGACGCGATCAGCGCCGGCGAGACCCCGCTGACCCCGCGCGAGACGGACGTCCTGGAACTGGCCGCGGACGGCACCCCGATCGCCGAGATCGCCGAGCGCGCCTCGCTCTCCCAGGGCACCGTGCGCAACTACCTGTCCTCGGCGGCCACCAAGCTGGGCGCGGAGAACCGGCACGCGGCGGTGCGGATCGCCCGCGAGCACGGCTGGATCTGAGGGATCCGGCGCCCGCGGGCGATCGTCCCGGGCTCAGGCCCAGGTGGTGCCGGTCAGCCGCTCGTACACCTCGATGTACCGGGCCCGGGTCTGCTCGACGATCTCGGTCGGCAGCGCCGGCGGCGGCTGCTCGCCGTGGCGGTCCCAGCCGGAGGCCGGGGAGACCAGCCAGTCGCGGATCAGCTGCTTGTCGAAGGACGGCTGCGAGCGGCCCGGCTGCCACTGGTCGGCGGGCCAGTAGCGGGAGGAGTCCGGGGTGAGCACCTCGTCGCCGATCAGCAGCTCGCCGTCCAGCAGGCCGAACTCGAACTTGGTGTCGGCCAGGATGATGCCGCGCTCGCGGGCGATGTCCCGGGCCCGGGCGTAGACGTCCAGGGTGGTGCGGCGCAGCTGGGCGGCGAGCTCGGCGCCGATCCGGCGGGCGGTCTCCTCGTAGGAGACGTTCTCGTCGTGCTCGCCGACCTCGGCCTTGAGCGCCGGGGTGTAGATCGGGGCGGGCAGCTCGGAGCTGTTCTCCAGGCCCTCGGGCAGCGCGATGCCGCAGACCGTGCGGCTCTCCTGGTACTCGGCCAGGCCGGAGCCGGCCAGGTAGCCGCGGGCAACCGCCTCGACCGGGACCATCTCCAGGCTGCGGCAGACCAGCGTGCGGCCCTTCCAGTCGGCCGGGGCGCCGGCCGGGACCTCGGTGGAGATCACGTGGTTGGGGACGATGTCCGCGATCCGCTCGAACCACCACAGCGACAGCTGGGTGAGGATGCGGCCCTTGTCCGGGATCTCGTTCGGCAGCACCCAGTCGTGGGCGGACGTCCGGTCGCTGGCCACCATGACCAGCTCGCCCGATCCGGTGCGGTAGAGGTCGCGCACCTTGCCGGTGTGCAGGTGGACCAGGCCGGGTACCTGGACCGGCTCGGGCTTGGTGACAAATCCGCTCAAGGTGTTCAGTCCTCAGGGGTCGTTCGCGGGTGGGGCACCGCGAAAGGGGAGGTCACTGCCCCCGCAGTCTTTCACGACCGGGTTCGCCCGCCCCGACCCGTCCCCGGCCTCGGGGGACGGAGCGCCTAGTTCTTGCACAGTCGGTCCAGCAGGTTGGCGGTGGCCCGCTGGATCCGCTCGTCGGTCAGGCCCGGGCGGCCCAGTGCGGGCGACCAGGCGAAGGTGCCCGCCGCGAAGACGTACGCGCCGCTGGGCGCCCGGTACAGCGAGGTCTCCTGGTAGCGGGTGCGACCGCCCAGGTCCTGGTACGGCGAGTGCGCCAGCAGCACCCGCTCGATGTGCTCGGGCAGCGCCACCTTGGGGTAGTAGCGGTCGGCCTCGCCGGCGACCAGCCCGGGCAGCTCGTCGCCCTCCTGGAGGCCGGTGCCGTCCCAGAGCCAGTGCGCGGTGTGCCGGGCGACCAGCGGGACGGGCGCGGCGACCCGCCCCGAGTACTGCACCCCGAGCAGCTGCTGCTCGGGCTCCCCGGCGTCCCGCCACAGCGCGCTGGCCGCGCCGGGCGCCCCGGCGGCCGGGCTGCCGGGGCGGACCTTCTGCCGCTTGCGGCAGTTGAGCAGCCGGTTGGGCTCGCCGGAGGCGGCGGCGCTCAGCTCGACCCGCCAGTACATGGTGTTGGCGGAGAGGAACACCAGCGAGGTGCCGCCGTCCCGGGCCCGCTCGGCGGCCCGGCGCATCGGCTCGGACCAGTACTCGTCGTGGCCGGGGAAGACCAGCGCCCGGTGCCGGGACGGGTCCACCAGGCCGGCGTGCAGGTCGGTGGCGGTGGCGTAGGAGAGGTCGTAGCCGAAGCGCTCGGCCCAGCGGATGAAGTCGTACGCGTGGCCGACGTGCAGCGGCAGTCCGGCGGTGGCGTGCGGGCGGTCGAAGGAGACGGTGACGGCCGCCTCCGGCTCGCCGACCAGACCGCCCAGGCCGTCCCAGGCGTGGTAGAGGCTGGCGCCGGTGCGGCCGTCCTCGGGGAACAGGTTGTACGCCTGCCAGGTCACGTCGGGGAGCACCAGGAGCAGCTCGGCGGTGCGCGCCCGCTCGTCGAAGTCCCGGACGGTGAAGGGGATGTGGCTGCGGTGCAGCATGTCCGCGGTGGTCAGCACGGCGACGTACGAGCCGGGCTTCCAGTGCGCCGGGATCTGGAGCCGCCAGGAGTGCCACCAGTGGTGGCAGGAGACCGTCCGGTCGACCACCAGCGGGGCGGGCTGGGCGAGGCCGGAGATCAGCGGGCTGGAGGTCATGTGGCGGGCGCCGTCGCCGCCGTAGTGGCCGATCCGGAAGACGTCCACGGTGAACTCGCGGGGCGGGTTGACGGTGACCCGGAAGTCCACCGAGCCGCCGGGGCGGATCACCCCGGCCGAGGCGAAGCCCTTGATCTGCTGGTCCACGTCGTTGGCGCCCTGCGGGCTGCCGACCGACGGTTTGGGCCGGGTGCCCGCGGCCAGCGGCTGCTGGCCGGGCGCGTCCACCGAGACGTACCAGGGGACGGCGCCCTCCGCCCCCGCCAGGTACTGGTCCGGGCTGCGCAGCCAGGGCAGCGGCCCCTGACCGAAGGGGTCGGAGACGCTGTAGGCGTGCGTCCCCGACTCCCAGCGGCGGTTGAGTTCGGTCCCCACGCGCCCCTCCCAGGTGCACTTCCGCCCGGTGGCACGTGCCCCCCGGATGTGCGTGCGGTCTAATACACCACAGAGTGCTGCCGTAACGTCACCCTCCGGTAGCAATTGGTGCAGGGAATCTCGCGCGCCTCCCGGGCAGGGCCTCCGGCCTGCGAAGACGCCGGGCGGCCAACCGATTTGGGGGCGCGCACCGGGGCACCGAGCGCCCTCCTGGAACGCCTGGGACGTCAGAGGCGGACGGGTTTCTCGAGACGGACGTCGGCCGCGTCCAGCCAGGCGCGCAGCGGGCCGTCCTGGCCCTGTTCGACGGCCTGGGCGACCGGGCCGGCCAGGTCGGTGCGGCGCACCCCGCCGAGCAGCAGCACCGGGCCGTCCAGCCAGTCCAGGCCGGGGGCGCCGCCGGCGGTGTCCACGGCGGCGCAGCAGACCATCGCGGTGACGTGGTCGACCAGCAGGTCGCGGCCGCTGCGGTCGGGTTCGAGCAGCGGGGCCGGGGCGGTGGTGCGGGCCAGCTGGGCGGCGAGCGCGGCGGCCAGCAGCTCGCCGTCGCCCTCGGCGAGCCGGCCCAGCAGCCGGGTGAGGGTCGGAGCGCCCGGGCGGGACTGCGGGGCGAGCCGGTCCAGGGCGGTCTGCAGGGCGGCGGCGCCCGCCCGCCAGCCGGCGTCCACCACCTCGGCCGGGTAGTCGGCCCACTCCAGCTCGTGCCAGCCGCCGGCCGCCGGGCGGCCGAAGAACAGGTCGGCGGCGAGCCGGGAGACCGCCCGGTCGACGGTGCCGGGCTCCTCCAGCAGGTCGCAGGCGGGGCGGTCGCCGAGCCGGCTGCCGTAGCCGTCGGCCAGCCGGTCGCGCCGGGACAGCTCGGTGAGCGCGGAGACCACGCCGGCGTTGAGGTGGGCCGGGTGGCGGCCGAGCCGCCAGGCGGGCAGCGCGACCCGGGTGAGCAGCCGGTCCCAGCCCGCGTAGGCCAGGCCGACCTGCTCCTGGGCGGCGATCCGCAGGCCGTAGTCGACCGCCCTGGCCTGCTCGGAGGCCCAGCCCGCGACCGAGCGCTCCAGCTCGGCGGAGTGGCCCCGGCAGGCGCCGAGCAGACGGCGGACGACCCGGCGGACGACCCGGTCGGCGAGTGCGGCCGGACCGCGCCGGGGCGGCCGGGGCGGGGCGGCCAGGATGCCGCCGCCGAGGCCGGGGGCCGTGCCGCCGCCGGAGTCCAGGCAGGCGTCCAGGCGGCGCAGGAAGCGCCGGGCGGCGGCGATCTCCGGGTCGGCGGAGGCGGCGGTGCCGGCCACCACGGGGGCGAGCAGGGCCCGCAGCTCGCCGGCCCGCATCCACCAGAGGAAGGGCGAGCCGATCACCAGGACGGGGGCGGGCTCGGCCGGGTCCGGCTGCGGCGGCGCGGCCGTCGGCCGGGCGGACGGGACGTCCTCCAGCCAGCTGTCGCAGTCCGGGGTGAGGGCGACGGCGGAGGGCGCGGGCACGTCCAGCCGGTCCGCCAGTTCGTCGATCAGCCGGTACAGCTCGGGTGCCTCGGCGCGGTCCAGCGGGACGGCCGGAGTGGACGGCGGGACGGCCCGGCGCAGGGCCCGGGCGGTCAGCCCGGCCACCAGCAGGGTCAGCGCGGCGACCGCGCAGACCGCCCAGCGGGCGGCGTCCCAGCCGGCCGCGTCGGAGGCCCCGGGCGCGCCGATCCGGCCGGTGAACCGGCCCGCGAGCAGGACCACCGCGACGGCGGTGGGCAGGGCGGCGGCGGCCCGGGCGAGGCCTCGGACCCGCAGGACCGCCTGGGCGTGAGCGCGCGCGATGTCGACTGCTGCCATACGGTGCGGCACCCCCTTCGGAGCCCTCGGGCGCCCGGCTTCGGGCCCTGAGCCGACTCGAAATGATCAGTTCCGACCGGGAAGCGGAGGCGTCCGATCCCCGGTAGTGCATGCTGCGTGGCGCTACTGACATTTTCGACGCCCCGGTCCGGGTGGGCGTTCCGGATCACCCCGGTTTCCACTCGTCCCGGTGACACTGCCCGGATTCCGGACGCCGGCGGCCGGTCCGGTGCGAAGCACCCGACGACCGCCCGGCCGGACGCCGTCCAGCATCCCCCCGTGGGAGCACCGCTACCCGGCGGCGACCCCGGCGCACGGGCCCCGCGCACCGCGATCCAGCGCACCATAAGGCCGCGCAGCCGGTTGCGTCAGCCGGATGCGGGTGCTGTCACCCGATGGGCTGGAATCCGTCGGCCGAACGGTGAGTGCGCCCCGGCGGCCCCTCCAGCCCCGAAACGCCCGGGGCACTGCGCCCATGGGGGTTGACCGGCCAGCTCGGTTGTTCGAGCTTCGCTCGCCCCTGCCGGCGGTCCCCCGCCACGGGCCCGAGCGGGGCCGTCACACGCCGCGGCCCCCGTGCGAACGGTTCGCACGGGGGCCGCGGTCGGCACGGGCACGGGTGGCCTCAGGCGGTGGCCGCCTTCAGCGCGATGTCGGTGCGGTGCTGGCCGCCCTTGAGGGAGATCCGGTCCACCGCGGCGTACGCGCGCTCGCGCGCCTCGGCCAGGTCGGCGCCGGTCGCGGTGACCGACAGCACGCGGCCGCCGGCGCTCAGCACCTGGCCGTCCTCGCCCGCCGTCGTCCCGGCGTGCAGCACGAACGCGGTGCCGTCCGCCTCGGCCTCGGCCAGGCCGTCGATCGGGTCGCCGGTGCGCGGGGCGGCCGGGTAGCCCTCGGAGGCGACGACCACGGTGACGGCCGCGCCCTCGTCCCAGCGCAGCGGCTCCAGCTGGTCCAGGGTGCCGTTGGCGGAGGCCAGCAGCACGCCCGCCAGCGGGGTGCGCAGCCGGGCCAGCACGACCTGGGTCTCCGGGTCGCCGAAGCGGGCGTTGAACTCGATCACCCGGGTGCCGCGCGAGGTGAGCGCCAGGCCCGCGTACAGCAGGCCGGAGAACTCGGTGCCGCGGCGGCGCAGCTCGTCCACGGTCGGCTGGAGGACGGTCTCCAGGACCTCCTCGACCAGCCCGGCGGGCGCCCACGGCAGCGGCGAGTAGGCGCCCATGCCGCCGGTGTTGGGGCCCTCGTCGCCGTCCAGCGCGCGCTTGAAGTCCTGGGCGGGCTGGAGCGGGACGACGGTGGTGCCGTCGGTGATCGCGAACAGCGAGACCTCGGGGCCGTCCAGGTACTCCTCGATGACCACGCGCTCGCAGGCGGCGGCGTGCGCCAGCGCCTCCGCGCGGTCGGAGGTGACCACGACGCCCTTGCCGGCGGCCAGGCCGTCGTCCTTCACCACGTACGGGGCGCCGAAGGCGTCCAGCGCCTCGGCCGCCTCGGCGGCGGTGGTGCAGACGTAGGAGCGGGCGGTGGGCACGCCGGCCGCGGCCATCACGTCCTTGGCGAAGGCCTTCGAGCCCTCCAGTCGGGCGGCCGCCGCGGACGGGCCGAACACCGGGACGCCGGCCGCGCGCACGGCGTCCGCGACACCGGCCACCAGCGGGGCCTCCGGCCCGACCACCACCAGGGCGGCGCCGAGCCGGCCGGCCAGCGCGGCAACCTGCGCACCGTCCAGCTGGTCGACCGGGTGGACCGTCGCAACCTGCGCGATCCCGGCGTTGCCCGGGGCACAGTGCAGTTCGGACACAGCGGGATCTTGGGACAGAGAGCGGCACAGGGCGTGTTCGCGGGCGCCGCCGCCGATGACGAGGACCTTCACGCCTGGCAGCGTAGTCGGTGGCCTGTTCCGGCCGCTCTCCGGTCCCGTCGGATCCTCCAGGCGGAACGCTCCGTACGCCGAGCACACTGGAGGATCGTCCAAGCCCGACCGGGCCGATTCGGCGACGGGTGCCCGGGTCACGACGGCGGGTCACCGGACCCTCGCTCGGACGGGTGAAATCTCGCCGACCCCCGCAACCCGCCCACCTCGGGTTCCGTTGGCCGAAACCGGTAACGATCAGCGGAGAAGCGCCCCCACGGTCAGCCATTTGGCGGTAAGAAGTGCTGTTGGAGAACCACCGGCGGACACCACGTCAGCCGTTGCGCCGACAGACCCAGCAGTCCGCCCGCCACAGGGAGCCCCACAGGTGAGCCAGCCGGAAATGCAGCCCGAGGAGAGTGCCTGGGGCAAGGAGATCGGCGAGGAGGACCCGCCCGCCGCCGCCGTCGTCCGACGGGCCTCCACCCGACGCCGGGACGATCTGAGCACCCGACAGTTCCCGCTCGGGGACTGGGGCGAGCCCGCCGAACGGCTGGAGGAGCTCTACCGCTGGTCCGAGGAGCGGGCGGTCGAGGCCATCGAGTGGTACCGCCGGGACCGGATCTGGAAGCGCCGCTGGGCGCGCCTGCTGCGGTTCGGCGCGGCCGGCTTCGCGGTGGGCGGGGTGACCGCCCCGCTGGTCGACCTGGCCGGCGCCTTCGCGAACGGCACCGGCTGGGGCTACGTCGGCTTCGCGCTCTCCGCCGGCTGCCTGGCCGTCGACCGGGTCTTCGGCCTCACCTCCGGCTGGATGCGGGACGTCTCCACCGGGCAGGCGCTGCAACGCCGCCTGGAGGCCTTCCAGTTCGACTGGGCGTCGGAGTGCGTGCGCGAGGTGCTCGGCCCGACCGAGGGCACCGCGGGCGAGGCCGCCGAGCGCTGCCTGGGCGTGCTGCGCCGGTTCTGCGAGGACGTCTCCGACATGGTCCGCTCCGAGACCTCGGAGTGGATGCTGGAGTTCCGCGCCTCGATGACCCAGCTGCCCACCCAGTCCGGCGGGGCCTGGGGCGGGCGCAGCGAGCCCGGGGTGGGCGCCCAGGTGCGGGTGCTGCCGCCGCCGGGCACCCGGCCCACCATGCCGCGTCAGCGGCCGCCGGAGGGGCCGCTGCGCTAGCGGCCGGGAGGCCGGCTCGGGGCTCAGGGCTCGGGGCTCGGGGCTCGGGGCTCGGGGCTCGGGGCTCAGGCGAAGACGATCATCGAGCCCTGGGCGACGCTCCTGGTCGCCGCCGCGTACAGGCCCGACCAGGCGTGCCGCTCCCGGGCGAAGGGGTGGACGTCGTCGATCGGCGGCCCGAACGGCTGCTCCAGGCCGGTCGGGCCGAGCGGCCGGGTCGGGTCCGGCGGGTTGAGCGGGTCGATGCCCAGCGCCGGTGCGACGGCCTGGAGTTCGCGCAGCAGCCCGTGGCTGGAGCCGAGCGGACCACCGGAGGCGAGCAGCGTCTCGTCCACCAGCGGCACCGCGAACTCGACCGGCACGTACGCGCCGGCATGGTCGAAGTGCCAGACCAGGTGCGACTGTTCGGCGCCGCTCTCGAACATCTCCAGCAGCTGCTCGTAGTCGCCGCCGAGCGTGTCGACCGGGGTGATGTCCAGTCCGGTGAGGCCCAACAGGTAGGCGCGGCGCAGGAAGTGCAGCGAGTCGTAGTCGAAGGCGGCTATCGGCTCGACCGCACCGCTGATACCCGGGACGAACTGGTAGACCGGCACCTCGGGCAGCCCGCGCGAGGCCAGCACCGCGTTGTAGAGCGCGAGGTCGTCCCGGAAGGGGTTGTCGGGACTGTGGCTCAGCACGTCCACCAGCGGGACGAGCCAGAGGTCGCAGGCCATGGCCGGCAGTTCCTCTCCGGAGGCGGGGATCGCCCGCGGAGACGGGGCGACGACGGGGGCTTGGGTCGGTACCCGGACGGCCCGTTGGCGGGGCGCCCGGTCCGACGCCCGCCCACCCTACCGGCCCGGCGCGGCGTGCGGGTCGGACCGCCCCCGCGGGGCCTCCGGGGGCGGCTCGGGCAGCCGCCGGCCGAACCGGCCGTACGGCGTCGCGCGCGGCTGCGGCACCAGGCCGAGGCCCAGGCCCAGTTCACGGCCGAGCTCCCGGCCGACCTCGTCGCTGCGGCGGCTCCGCTCGGCGCGGGCCGCGCCGGGCCCGGCGGCGGACTCGGCGGCCGGCTCCGGCGGGGCCGGCGGCGCGGGCGGCGGCTCGACCGGCACCGCCGGCGGCTCCTCCCCGGCGAACTCGGTGAGCAGTCCGAGGACCGTCACCGACTCCAGCGGCTGTCCGGCCAGCCCGGCCAGCAGCCGGACGGTGTACAGGTTGTACTCGCAGATGATCCGGTGCGCGGCGAGCGGGTCGCGGGCCTCGATCGCCTCGACCAGGTCCGGGTGGCGCTCCCAGCAGACCCCGCCCAGCGCGGGCAGCTCCCGCAGGTAGCGGGCGGCGAACATCCAGGACTGCACCCGCAGCCAGTCCAGGTAGTCGGCGATCCGGCGGTTGCCGAGCAGCGCGCCGACCTCCTGCCAGAACCGGCGGTCGCAGCCCACCATCACGTCCAGGTTCCCGGCCCGGGCGGCCCGCACCGCCGCGTCGGCCCGGCGGTGCAGCGAGGACAGCCGGCTGAGGTCGGGCAGCGCCCGGCGGGCGGTGTACTGGCGGTGGAAGCTGTCGGTGATCAGGACCCGGGACTCGAAGATCTCCAGGAAGTCGTCCCAGCCGAGCTCGGGCACGGTGAAGCCGCGGTGGTGCTCGGCCCGCAGCAGGCCCTGCGCGCCGAGGTCGACCAGGGCCTCGCGGGCCGGGGTCGCGGAGACGCCGTACAGCTCGGCGATCTCCTTGACGGTGAAGTTGCGGCCGGCCGCGAGTCGGCCGGCCATCATCTCCTCGCGCAGCGCGCCGGCGATCTGCTCGCGCAGGCTGTTGCGGTGGATGACGGGACGGGGGGTGTCGCCTGCGCCGTTGTCAGGCATGGGCGCGACCTCCTCGGGCGGGCCGACCGGGCAGGCCCTCGTACGGGCCGGCGGGGAACACGACGAGTGCTCATCTTCTCAAACCCGATCGACCCAGGTACGAACCAACCCTCCGGAACGCCGTCCGCGGCGCCCCGGCGCCGTCCCGACCGCGTCCCGTCCCCCGCTCCCGCCGCCGTGCCGGCCCCCGCTCCGGGCGCCGCTCCGGCTCAGCGCTGGACCGGCGCCGGGATCCCCAGCAGGCGGTCCCGCAGCACCGGGAACTCCTCGCGCGCCTTGGCCACCTCGGCCGGGTCGAACTCGACCGTCAGGACCTCCTCGTCCGCCCCCGCCTCGGCCAGCACCCGGCCCCACGGGTCCACCACGATGCTGTGCCCGGCCTGCTCGACCCCGGCGTGCGTCCCGGCGGTGTTGCAGGCCAGCACGAAGGCCTGCTCCTCCACCGCCCGGGCCCGGGCCAGCAGCGTCCAGTGCTCGCGCCGCCGGGCCGGCCAGGCCGCCGGGACCACCAGCAGCTGCGCGCCGGCGTCCAGCAGCGCCCGGAACAGCTCCGGGAAGCGCAGGTCGTAGCAGGTGGCCAGGCCCAGCGTGGCGAAGTCGGTGGGCGCGGTGACGATCTCCTGCCCGGCGCCCATCACCACCGCCTCGCCGCTGTCGAAGCCGAAGCGGTGGATCTTGCGGTACGTGTGCACCAGCTCGCCGTCCGGGGAGAACAGCAGCGAGGTGTTGTAGATCGGACCGTCCGGATCGCGTTCGACGATCGAACCGGCGTGCAGCCAGACCCCGGCGGCCCGGGCGGCGGCCGACATCACGTCCGAGGTGGGCCCGTCCAGCGTCTCCGCGCCGTCCGACCAGAGGTCGTAGGCGAAGCCGCCGAGCGGCCACAGCTCCGGGAGGACCACCAGGTCGGCACCCTGTTGCGCCCGCACCAGGGCGGCCGCCCGAGCCCTCCGCTCGGCGGGCGGCTCCGCGTCGGAGACCGCGAGTTGGATCAATGAAGCGCGCACAGTACCACCGTCCACGGCAAGAGACCTACGATCGTCACCCGAAAGCGCTGCCCAGCTGTCTCCCGGCAGCGTAACGTGCGGTTAGCGTGTGCGCCGGGAAAGCCGGACCATCCCGGTCGGCCGTGACGGCGGGGCACAGGCGGCAAGGAAGCTGACGGAGGGCCGGAGATTCCCGTGACGGACAACCAGACCGTGCAGGCTTACACCGAGGCGTGGACCCAGACCATCGAGTCCATATCGGAGCTGGTCGCCCCCCTTCCCGAGGGCTCCTGGAACCGGGCCACCGAGTGTCCGGGCTGGTCCGTCCGGGACGTCGTCTCGCACGTGATCGCGGTCGAGTCCGACCTGCTCGGCGACCCCCGCCCGATCCACTCGCTGCCGCGTGACCTCCGTCACGTGACCTCCGAGTTCGCCCGCTACGTCGAACTCCCGGTCGACAAGCGCCGCTGCCACACCGCGCTGGAGATGACCAGCGAGCTGGAGTACACGATCATCCGGCGCTCCCGGGCGCTGCGGAACGCCAAGCAGACGCCCGAGGAGCCGGTGCGCTGGCCGGCCGGGCCGCTGGCCAGGGACGTCCCGTACCACGAGCTGCTGCGGAGGCGGGCCTTCGACGTCTGGGTGCACGAGCAGGACCTGCGCCGGGCCCTGGAGGCCCCGGGCAACCTGGACGCCCCGGCCGCGCTGATCACCCGGGACGTGCTGCTGGAGCTGCTGCCCAAGGCCGTCGCCACCAAGGCCGGGGCCCCGGCCGGAACGGCGCTGGTGCTGGACGTCACCGGCCCGGTGGAGTTCCTGCGCACCGTCCGGGTGGACGCCACCGGCCACTGCACCGTGGACGAGTCGATCAGCCTGGCGCCCGACGTCCAGCTCACCATGGACTGGGAGACCTACCTGCGGCTCGCCTGCGGCCGCGGCCGGCCCGGCCCGGTCTCCGTCGAGGGCGACCAGGAGCTGGCCGAGCGGGTGCTGGCCAACTTCTCGGTCACCATCTGAGGCGGGCCGCCCGGGGCCCGGGGCCGGACGGCCCCGGGCTCAGCCCGCCTGCGCCGCGACCTTCCGGCGCAGCCGCAGGATCATCGCCGTGCCCACCGCCAGCGGGACGTACTGCCAGCAGAACGCCCAGCGGAAGGCGTCGGCCGAGTACCCGACGGCCCCGTCCGGGGAGAGCGCGTCCAGCAGCACGCCGATGCCGAACAGGGTGATCATCGTGCCGATGAAGCCGCCCATGTTGACGATCCCGGAGGCGGTGCCGAGCCGCTCCGCGGGGTTGCGGGCGCGCGCGTAGTCGAGGCCGACCAGCGAGGCCGGGCCGTTGCTGCCCATCACCAGGATGATCCCGACCAGCAGCCAGGTCGGCGGGTGGCCGCCGGGCCAGGCCAGCACCAGCGCCCAGCCGAGCGCGGTGGTCACGACGACGGTCAGCACGATCGGCATCCGGGCCCGCGCCGAGGCGGAGAGCAGCCGGCCGAAGAGGAAGCCGAAGCTCATGTTGCTGAGCACCAGCAGGGTCAGCAGCCCGCCGGCCCCCGCCCGGGACATGCCCTGCGCCTGCACCAGGTAGGGCAGGCCCCAGAGCAGGCCGAAGGCGTTGCCGGGGAACTGGGTGGTGAAGTGGATCCAGAGCCCGAGCCGGGTGCCCGGCTCCCGCCAGCAGGCGAGGACCTGCTGGCCGACCTTCGGCCGTGCCCCGGTCGCCCCGCCCTTCCCGGCCTCCCCGGGCCGGGCGGCGGCCTCCTGCGGGGGCGTGTCCTTGAGGAAGAGCGCGACCAGCGCGAACACCGCCACGCCCAGCAGCGCGATCGCGGTGAAGGTGGGCGTCCAGCCCTCGCTGTGCAGCGCCTGGGCGAGCACCACGGTGGTGACCAGGTTGCCGCCCATCCCGGCCAGGCCGGTCAGCTGGGCGACGAACGGGTTCCGGGCCGCCGGGAACCACCGGGCGGCGATCCGCAGCACGCTGATGAAGGTCATCGCGTCGCCGCAGCCGAGCACCGCGCGGGAGGCCAGCGCGGGGCCGAAGGAGGAGCTGAACGCGAAGGCCAGCTGACCGGCGCTCAGCAGCAGGACGCCCAGCAGCAGCACCCGGCGCGGCCCGAACCGGTCGACCAGCAGGCCGACCGGTATCTGCATGGCCGCGTAGACCAGCACCTGGAGGATCGAGAAGGTGGAGAGCGCCGAGGCGCCGATGCCGAAGCGGTCGGCGGCGTCCAGTCCGGCCACGCCGAGGCTGGTGCGGTGGATGACGGCCAGGATGTAGACGCTGACGCCGACGGACCAGGCCAGCCAGGCCGCGCGGCCGCCGGGCGGCTCGAATACGGGTCCGGGCACCGGCGCTGACGCCGGCGCGGGGCCGGCCGGGGGCCCGGCGGCGGGTCGGGGAGCGGGGACGGACGGGGACGGGGCTGGACGGGCGGGCTCCACGGTCATAGTCCGACCAGATTAGTCATCCCATGATTGGACGCCCAGATCCGGGGCGCGCACCGCTCCTCAGCCGGTCAGCGTCCAGGACACCGAGCGGGTCATGTGGCGCTCCCGGAAGGCCTCGTCCCGCACCCAGTCGGTGGTGTCCTTGACGGTCGCCGTCACGGTGGCCGTCCGGCCCGGGGCCAGCTCCAGCGGGGCGGTGTCCAGCCAGGAGCCGTCGGGGGACTGCGGCGTCACGGGGACGCCGTTCACCTTCCACTCCACCTTCAGCTGCCGCGGGCCGGTCAGCGGCAGCGGCCGGACGTCGAGCCGGGGCCGCCCGGACACCTCGCCGGGGGCCGGCACCGGGGCGTCGGTCGGCCGGACCCTGCGGTACAGCTCCTCGATGATCGCCTCGCGCGAGGGGAGGTTGTACGCGCTGCCGAGGGTGCGCATCACCGAGTCCGGGGTGGGCCGGTAGAGGCCGTTGGCGCTGCGGTACGCCCCGACCACCCCGGCCCCGTCCGGGGACTCGGCGCCCAGCCAGCGCCACCACTTGGTCTGCTTCCTGCGCATGTCGTCGGCGTTGAGGGTGGCGAGGTTCGGGTAGTCGGCGTCCTCCGGGGCGCTGTCGTACTCGTCGCCGAGGTCTCCCACGGTGTGCCCGATCTCGTGCTGGATGATCCGCCCGGCGTCCGGGCTGCCGCCCGCCAGGGTGGTCACCCCGGTGCCGCCGGCGCCGCCGTACTCGGTGGAGTTGGCCAGGGCTATCAGGTACTGCGGCCCGGCGCCGCCCCCCGCGTACCGGGCGGTGGCGGCCTCGTCGGCGCAGAGCAGCCGGGCGGTGCCCTCGCACCAGAAGTGCATGCCGAGCGGGGTGGCGGTCTTGCGCCCGCGGCTCTCGGACTCCGCTATCCCGGAGACCGGGGAGACCACCTCGACCCGCCTGATGTTGAAGAAGCCCTGGTAGGTGCGGAAGGGCTCGATGTCCATCAGCGCGTGCCAGGCCTTGTCGGCCTGCTGCCGGAAGAGCTCCTGCTCGCCGGCCGTGTAGCCGTCGCCGAGCAGCACCAGGGTGATCCGGTTGGCCGGGTCCCCGGTGCGGCGTATGTCGACGGTGGGGGCGGCCGCGGGTATCCGCTGGTCGGCCTGGAGGGCCGCGTGCGGCGGCACCGCGCGGTCGGCGGCGGCCCCCGGCCCGATCACGCCGAACGGCGAGGGGCCGACCAGCTCCAGGGCGCCCGGGAGGGCGGCGGCGGACACCAGCACGAGTGCGGCCAGACTCCGGACGAGACGGCCAGGGTTGCCAGGCGGCATACGGGTGCGTCCTCCGGGTTCCGGTCACCCGGCGTCGCCCGGGTGGTGGAGCGGAGACGTACCCGGGCGGCCGGGACTCCCCTATCCGGCCGCGAAAAAGTCACCGACCTGGCCGAACGATCCGTACTTTCCGGATCATTCAGGTCATACCAACCATCACTCGGACGGTCTCCGAGGCCCGCCGAAGAACTCCGAAAAATTCTCGGAACCCACCTGCAACCCCTGACGGGGATGCGCGTCTATACGGATGAAGGCACGGAGAGCGAGACCGGCGGAGCCGGGGGGCGCTTCCGCTCGTGAAGCAGCGGGGCCGGTCGTCTTCGCCCACACACACCGTCAGACCCATGACCCTGGGGAGTCACGTCATGCGCACGTCCGTTATCACCCGTTTTGCGAAGAACGACCGCGCCTTCTCCGGCCGCCGCCGCATCGCCACCGTCGCCGCCACCGTCGTCCTCGCCGGCGGCGTCCAGTTCCTCGCCACCGACACCGCCTGGGCCTGCGGGGACCACCGGCTCAACGGCGCGTACGAGGCTCCGGCCAACGTGCCCGGACTGTCCCCGGACACCGCCATCGTCTCCGCCAAGTCCTCCGTGGTGGCGGACGGCAGCTGGAACGAGGTCTCCGTCAAGGTCACCAACAAGGCCGCCGAGGACGCCCACGGCATGGAGCCCTTCCTCGGCATCCACACCCCGGGCTCGGGCGCCGCGGCCCGCCTCAAGGACGTCAAGATCCAGTACGAGGACTACACCGGCGCCTGGAAGAACCTCCAGCTGCTCGACGGCTGCTCCCGCGTCGTCGACATCACCGGCTCCCAGCGCCAGCGGATGGCCGCCAACAGCTCGGCGACCTTCAAGTTCCGCTACTCGCTGGCCGCCGGCACCCCGGCCGGCGTGACCACGATCGACCTGCTGGCCTCGACCGAGATGGCCGGCTCCCAGGGCCCGGGCGACTCGGGCTTCAAGACGGTCAAGGTGACCCACCCCCAGGACACCGCCGGCACCAAGCCGACCACCCCGGCCAAGCCCAAGCCCACCCCCACCAAGGACACCAAGCCGGCCCCGGCCAAGCCCGCCGCCGAGCAGACCAAGGACACCGCCCCGGCCCCGGCCCCGAAGCCGACCACCCCCACCACCGCCCCGGCCACCACCGCGCCCGCCGGCACCCCCGAACTCGCCCAGACCGGCTCCTCCTCCACCAACACCTTCCTCGCCGCCTCCTCCGCCCTGCTCCTCGCCCTCGGAGCGGGTGCCCTGGTCGCCGTGCGCCGCCTCCGCCGCCAGCACTGACCTGCGGTCGTCAGGGCCGAGCGGGCCCCGGCGCCGACGGTCGAAAGATTCTCGGAACCCACCTGCAACCCCCGGCGGGGATGCGCGTCCATACAGATGAAGGCACGGAGAGCGAGACCGGCGGAGCCGGGGGGCGCTTCCGCTCGTGAGGAGCGGAGCCGGTCGTCTTCACCCACACACCACCAGCACGACGACTTTGGGGAGTCACGTCATGCGCACGTCCGTTATCACCCGTTTCGCGAAGAACGACCGCGCCTTCTCCGGCCGCCACCGCATCGCCACCCTCGCCGCCACCGTCGTCCTCGCCGGCGGCGTCCAGCTCCTCACCACCGACACCGCCTGGGCCGCCGGGAACGGCGGCACCGCCGCCGCCGGCGCGCCCGCCGCGACCGCTCGGCAGGCCACCGCGGACCACCACGGGTCGTACAAGGCCGGGTTCCACATGACCCCGGACGGCCAGACCATCATCGCGGGCGGCCCCAAGGTCGAGATCGGCGTCGCCGTCACCAACTTCACCGGCGCTCCCTACCAGAACGTCTCCGCGATGCTCGCGCTGTTCAACCCGAACTCCGGCACCGGCCTGCGGATCGAGGACCTGACGGTCGAGGTCGCCTCCGCGGGAGGCTGGAAGCCGGTCAAGCTGCGGCACTACGGCGACTCGACGCTGTTCACCGTCGAGTCCCCGGCGACGACCACCCCGCGCCTGGAGGACGGCCGGGCCGCGAACTTCATGTTCCGGGTGGGGCTCTCCGCGAAGGCGCCCAAGGACCTGACCGAGCTCGGGGTCGGCACCATCGCCAAGGCCCCCGGGTTCCCGGCCGACGGCACCGGCGACGCCAACCACACCTTCCAGGTAGCACGGTCCACCGCCCCCGGCACCAAGCCGACCACCCCGGCCAAGCCCAAGCCCACCCCCACCAAGGACGCCAAGCCGGCCCCGGCCAAGCCCGCCGCCGAGCAGACCAAGGACACCGCCCCGGCCGCCCCGGCCCCGAAGCCGACCACCCCCACCACCGCCCCGGCCACCACCGCCCCCGCCGGCACCCCCGAACTCGCCCAGACCGGCTCCTCCTCCACCAACACCTTCCTCGCCGCCTCCTCCGCCCTGCTCCTCGCCCTCGGAGCGGGCGTCCTGATCGCCGTCCGTCGACTCCGTCCCCAGCGCTAGTCGAACGGGCGGTCACACCGAAGGGGCCCTCCTCCGCACGGCGGTGCGGAGGAGGGCCCCTTCTTCGGTGCTACCGGGCCGTCAGCCCCAGGTGATCAGGCGCTTCGGGCGCTCCAGCAGCGCGGCCACGTCGGCCAGCACCTTGGAGCCCAGCTCCCCGTCCACCAGGCGGTGGTCGAAGGAGAGCGCGAGCGTGGTCACCTGACGCGGGACCACCTTGCCCTTGTGCACCCACGGCAGTTCCCGGACCGCGCCGAAGGCCAGGATGGCGGCCTCGCCCGGGTTGAGGATCGGGGTGCCGGTGTCGACGCCGAAGACGCCGACGTTGGTGATGGTGATCGTCCCGCCCTGCATGTCGGCCGGCGAGGTCTTGCCCTGACGGGCGGTCTCGACCAGCTCGCCGAGCGACGTGGCCAGCCCCGAGAGGGTCCTGGACCCGGCGTCCTTGATGTTCGGGACGATCAGGCCGCGCGGGGTGGCCGCGGCGATGCCGAGGTTCACCTGGCCCTTGAGGACGATCTCCTGGGCCGCCTCGTCCCACTGGGCGTTGATCCCGGGGTGCCGCTTGATCGCGGTGAGCAGCGCCTTGGCGACGATCAGCAGCGGGCTGACCCGGACGTCCCGGCCCAGCTCGCCGCTCTCCTTGAGCCGGCGGACGAACTTCATCGTGCGGGTCACGTCGACCTGCACGAACTCGGTGACGTGCGGGGCGGTGAAGGCCGAGGCCACCATCGCCTGCGCGGTCGCCTTGCGGACGCCCTTGATCGGCACCCGGACGTCGCCCGCGCCGGACACCGGCGCCTGCGGCGCGGCCGGCTCGGCCACGGCGGTCTCGGCCACCGGCGCCACCGGGGCCGCCGGAGCGGCCTGGGCGGCGGCGTGGGCGTGCACGTCCTCGCGGGTGATCACGCCGTCCCGGCCGGTCGGGGTGACCGCGCGCAGGTCGACGCCGAGGTCCTTGGCCAGCTTGCGCACCGGCGGCTTGGCCAACGGCCGCTCCCCGGACGGTACTTCGGCGACCGGAGCCGGGGCCGCGGGCGCCGGTGCGGCGACCGGGGCCGGGGCGGCGGCCGGAGCCGGCCTGGTCGCGGCGACCTTGGTGGTGGTCGTCCGCCGGGCCCGGCGCTGGCTGCCGCCGGTGCGCGGGCCGTACCCGACCAGCACCTCGCGCCGCTCGGGCTCGGGCTCCTCTGCGGGAGCCGGAACCGGCGCCTGGGCCGGCGCCGCGGCGGGGGCGGCCGGAGCCGCGACACCCGCCTCCCCGGCGACCGCGATCGAGATGATCACGGTGCCGACGTCGACCGTCGCGCCCTCGGGGAAGTGCAGCGTCTCGACCACCCCGTTGAACGGGATGGGCAGCTCCACGGCCGCCTTGGCGGTCTCCACCTCGCAGACGACCTGCCCGTCGGTGACGGTGTCACCGGGCTTGACGTACCAGCTGAGGATCTCGGCCTCGGTGAGGCCCTCGCCCACATCGGGCATCTTGAACTCGCGGAGCGAGCGAACTTCGGTGGTCATCTTCGCTCCCCGGAGTCAGTACGCGAGCGCGCGGTCGACGGCGTCGAGCACGCGGTCCAGGTCGGGGAGGAAGGCCTCCTCGACCCGGGACGGCGGGTACGGCGCGTGGTAGCCGCCGACCCGCAGCACGGGTGCCTCCAGGTGGTAGAAGCACTTCTCGGTGAGCCGGGCGGCCAGTTCGGCGCCCATCCCCAGGAAGACCGGTGCCTCGTGCACCACGACGGCCCGACCGGTGCGCTTGACCGACGCCTCCAGGGCGGCGAAGTCCACCGGGGAGAGCGAGCGCAGGTCGACGACCTCCAGCCGGCGGCCGTCCTCCTCGGCGGCCGCGGCGGCCTCCAGGCAGACCTTGACCATCGGCCCGTACGCGATCAGCGTCAGGTCGGTGCCGGGCCGGACGACCCGGGCCTCGTGCAGGCCCAGGTCGGCGGCGTCGCCGACCTCGCCCTTGTCCCAGTAGCGGCGCTTGGGCTCCAGGAAGACGACCGGGTCGTCGGACTCGATCGACTGCCGCAGCATCCAGTGCGCGTCGTGCGCGCTGGACGGGGTGACCACGCGCAGACCGGCGGTGTGCGCGAAGTACGCCTCGTGCGACTCGCTGTGGTGCTCGACCGCGCCGATGCCGCCCGCGTAGGGGATGCGGATGGTGACCGGCATCTTGACGTGCCCGAGCGCGCGGGCGTGCATCTTCGCCAGCTGGGAGACGATCTGGTCGAAGGCCGGGTAGACGAAGCCGTCGAACTGGATCTCCACCACCGGGCGGTAGCCGCGCAGCGCCAGGCCGATCGCGGTGCCGACGATGCCGGACTCGGCCAGCGGGGAGTCGATCACCCGGTCCTCGCCGAAGTCCTTCTGCAGGCCGTCGGTGATCCGGAAGACGCCGCCGAGCTTGCCGATGTCCTCGCCCATGAGGAGGGTCTTCGGGTCGTTCTCCAGCGACTTGCGCAGCGCTCCGTTCAGCGCCTTGGCGATGCTCAGCTGACCGGCCATCAGTGGGTCTCCCCCGCCTCGAAGGAGGCCGCGTACTCGACGTACTCGGCCCGTTCCTCATCGACCAGCGTGTGCGGCTCGCTGTACACGTGGTCGAAGATCAGGGTCGGGTCCGGGTCCGGCATGCCGCGCACGCCCTCGCGCACCCGCAGCCCCAGCTGCTCGCTCTCGGCGTCGACGGCGGCGAAGAACTCCTCGTCGGCCAGGCCCTCCTTCTCCAGGTGGGCGCGGAGCCGGGAGATCGGGTCCTTGGCCTTCCAGGCCTCGGTCTCCTCGGTGTGCCGGTAGCGGGTGGGGTCGTCGGAGGTGGTGTGGGCGCCCATCCGGTAGGTGAACGCCTCGATCAGCACCGGGCCGTTGCCGTTGCGGGCGTGGTCGAGCGCCCAGCGGGTGACCGCGAGGCAGGCCAGCACGTCGTTGCCGTCGACCCGCACGCCGGGGAAGCCGAAGCCGGAGGCGCGGCGGTACAGCGGGATCTTGGTCTGGGTGGTGGTGGGCTCGGAGATCGCCCACTGGTTGTTCTGGCAGAAGAAGACCACCGGCGCGTTGTAGACCGAGGCGAAGGTGAAGGCCTCGTTGACGTCGCCCTGGCTGGAGGCGCCGTCGCCGAAGTACGCGATGACCGCGTCGTCGGCGCCGTCCTTGGTGATGCCCATCGCGTACCCGGTGGCGTGCAGGGTCTGCGCGCCGATCACGATGGTGTACAGGTGGAAGTTCTTCTCGTTCGGGTCCCAGCCGCCGTGGTTCACGCCGCGGAACATGCCGAGCAGGTTCAGCGGGTCGACGTCGCGGCACCAGGCCACGCCGTGCTCGCGGTAGGTGGGGAAGGCGTAGTCACCGGGGCGCATGGCGCGGCCGGAGCCGACCTGGGCGGCCTCCTGGCCGAGCAGCGAGGCCCACAGGCCCAGCTCGCCCTGGCGCTGGAGCGCGGTGGCCTCGCCGTCGAACCGGCGCACCAGCACCAGGTCGCGGTAGAGGGCGCGCAGCTCCTCGGGAGTGGTGGTGAGGGGGTAGTCCGGGTGCTCGACCCGCTCGCCTTCCGGCGTGAGCAGCTGGACGAGCTCCGGCTGGGCGTCCTTGCCCGTGGCGCGGAGGGTGTCAGGGACGCCGGGGGCCGCCTTCTTGCGGGCCCTCGCCGTGCTTTTGACGGTCACGTTCACTCCTCGGTCTGTCCGGCCGCCCGGGGTCGCCGGTGACCGGTCCGGTCACCGCCTCGCGGGGCGCGCGTGGGTGTGCGCTCCCACTGCGGGGCAGGTGGTGATCCTGTTCCGACGGCGTCCCTCACGAGAACGTTACCCAGCGTCCGCCCTCGACGCGCTTGCGCTAGGACGTCCTACTTGTTCAGGGCCTACAACCCCGAGGGTGCCGCGTTCGGCTCGCCGTCGGAAGGGTGGGGGTGACGGTCGGCGTGACGCAGCTCTCAATTCGAGCGCCTTCAGGACACCAGCGCACGTTATCCGGGCAGACGCCCGTACGTAAGGGGGTTCTCGGTATCGGTTTCGGACGGCTGTGGCCGGATCGCGTTGGTATGGAGGTGCGGGCGATAGGTCTTTCGTACGGTGTTATGGGAGGCTTTGGACGTGACTGATAACGGACAAATCAGGGTATTCCTGCTCGACGATCACGAGGTCGTCCGGCGGGGCGTGCACGATCTGCTCTCGGTCGAGGACGACATCGAGGTCGTCGGCGAGGCCGGCACGGCCGCCGAGGCGCTCACCCGGATCCCCGCGGTCCACCCGGACGTGGCGGTGCTCGACGTCCGGCTGCCGGACGGCAACGGGGTCGAGGTCTGCCGCGAGATCCGGTCCAAGCTGCCGGAGATCAAGTGCCTGATGCTCACCTCGTTCTCGGACGACGAGGCACTGTTCGACTCGATCATGGCCGGCGCCTCCGGCTACGTGCTGAAGGCGATCCGCGGCACCGACCTGATCACCGCCGTCCGGGACGTCGCGGCCGGCCGCTCGCTGCTCGACCCGGTCGCCACCAGCAGGGTGCTCGCCCGGCTGCGCGACGGCGGGGAGAAGGAGGACGAACGGCTCGCCCAACTCACCAAGCAGGAACGGCGGATCCTCGATCTGATCGGCGAAGGTATGACAAATCGTCAGATCGGCAACGAGTTGCACCTGGCGGAGAAGACGGTGAAGAACTACGTCTCCAGTCTGCTCGCCAAGATGGGCATGGAGCGGCGCACCCAGGCGGCCGCCTTCGTGGCGCGGCACCAGGCCGACCACCAGTACTGATCCGGCCCTTCACAGAACTGACGGTTTGTCAAGGGCCCCCACAAGGGGGCCATAACCTCTGCACGTGACTTTCAGCCAGACCCTCGCCTGCGCACCGGCCCGCCCCGATCTCTCCGCACCACCGATGGGGACCCTCAGTCCCCCCGTCCCGGGGGGTGCGCTCGCCGAGGTCCTGGCCCGCTATCGGGTCGGACGGCCACTGACCACCGAACCCGTCGCCGAGGGCCTGTTGAACCGGGGGTACCTGGTCACCACCGAGGCCGGTCCGTACTTCCTGAAGTGCTACGTCGACTCCGCCACCGCCAGCCGTCCGAAGATCCTCGCCCACCACCGCGCGATGGCCGCGCTGAACACCCTCGGCCTGCCCGTCGCACCCCCGCTGGCCTGCGCCGAACGGTCCGGCACGGTGGCCGCCTGGGGCGGCCGGCTGTTCGCCCTGTTCCCCTGGGTCGAGGGCCGGCACCGGCACGGCGACGAGCTCGACCCGTCGCAGTGCGACACGCTCGGCACGCTGCTCGGCCGGCTGCACGGCGCGCTCGACGACGTCTGCGCCCCCCTCGAACAACCCGCCGGGTACCGAAGCGCCGATCCCGTCGACAGCGCCGCACTCGCCCGCGACCTGCGGCGCCGCGCCCGGGAGCACCAGCCGGCCGGGGAGTTGGACGCCCTCGTGGTGGAACGGCTCACGGAACGGCTGGAACTGCTCGCCGAGCACGCCCACCGCCGCCCCGCCCCGGAGGCCGCACCGCCCACCGGCTGGACCCACGGCGACTTCCACGGCCTCAACCTGCTGTACGAGGACGACCCGCGGGGCGGCCGGGTGGCGGCCGTCCTGGACTGGGACAAGCTCGGCCCGCAGCCACGCGCCGAGGAGGCGGTCCGGGCCGCCACGCTGCTCTTCAACGACCGCTCGTCCGGCGCCCTCGACCTGGTCCGGGTCCGCCGCTACTCCCAGGCCTACCGGGCCTCCGGGGCGGCCACCGCCGAGCACCTGGCGGCCGCCGTCCACCGGGTCTGGTGGGAGCGGCTGAACGACTTCTGGATGCTGCAGTGGCGCTACCAGCGGGCCGACCACCGGGCCGACCCGCTCTACCCCGCCTCCGCGGGCCAGCTGGCGTGGTGGTGCCAGGAGTACGAGCAGGTCCTGGACGCCTTCGCCAACTGACCCGCCGCCGCCGACCGGGTCAGGGGGTCGGCGGCACGACCGGGATGGACGGCTTCGGGTCCGTCGGCGGCTTCGGCGACCCGGTGCCGGGGCCCGCGGTCTGCGGCGGCGCCGTCGTGGCCGGCGCCGTCGTCGCGGGCGCCGTCCCGGTCGGCGTGTGGCTGGCCGTCCCGGTCGGCGTCGGGGTCGGGGTGTGCTTGCCCGTGTTCGGCGACGGCGACATGTTGTTGCCGCTGTTCCCGTTGTTGTTCCCGTTGTTGTTGCCGGGGTCGGTCGGCTGCTGCGGCTTCTTGCTGCCGGAGGCCGAGGCCGGCGGGGTCGCCAGGCCGCTCTGGGACGGGGGCGCGGTCGTCTCGGTGCTGGTGGCCGCCGGGGGCTGCGGCGAGATGTCCGAGTGGCCGGTGGGCTCGCTGCCGCTGAGCGCGAACGCGATGCCCGCACCGGCCGCGACCAGCACGGCGATCGCACCGGCCACCCAGGCCCAGGGCCCGCGCCGCCGGCCGGGGCCCTCGTCGTCCCCGCCCGCGCCGGGGCCGCCGCCGTACGGGCCGCCGGCCGCCGGGTAGGGCGAGGAGGGGGTGTGCGGGCCGCCCGTCGAGTACGGCAGCACGGAGGTCTGGTCGGCCGGGCCCACCGCGCCGAAGGCCGCGGTGGCCGCGGCCTGGTCCGGCCGGAGCACCTGGGTCGCGCCGGTGTCGACCGCGGCCCCGCCGGCCCAGGCGGCCCCGCCCGCGCCGTGCATCTCGCGCAGCGCGTGCTGCACGTGGGCGCGGAACTCGTCGGCGTCCTGGAAGCGGTCGTCCGGGTTCTTGGCGAGCGAGCGCAGCACCAGCGCGTCGAGGCCGGCCGGCACCCGGCCGTTGGCCTGCGAGGGCGGCACCGGCGGGTCCTGGACGTGCTGGTAGACCACCGACAGCGGGGTGTCGCCGGTGAACGGCGGTCGCACCGTGAGCAGTTCGTAGAGCATGCAGCCGGCCGCGTACAGGTCCGAGCGGTGGTCGACCGGCTTGCCGAGCGCCTGCTCGGGCGAGAGGTACTGCGGGGTGCCCATGACCATGCCGGTCTGGGTCATCGTGGTGGCCCCGCCGGTCAGCGCCCGGGCGATGCCGAAGTCCATCACCTTGACCGCGCCGGCGTTGGTGATGCTCACGTTGGCGGGCTTGATGTCGCGGTGGACGATGCCGCTGCGGTGGCTGTAGGCGAGCGCCTCCAGCACCCCGGCGATGATGATCAGCGCCTGGTCGACCGGCGGCGCCTCCTCGTCCGCCAGCAGCTCGCGGACGGTGCGGCCCTCGACCAGCTCCATCACGATGTACGGCGTGGACTCGTCCCCGTCGTACTCCTCGCCGGTGTCGTAGACCGCGACGATCGAGTGGTGGTTGAGCGCCGCGACGGCGTGTGCCTCGCGGGTGAAGCGCAGCCGGGCGACGTCGTCCTGGGCCAGCTCGCCACGCAGCAGCTTGACCGCGACGGTGCGGCCGAGCCGCACGTCCTCGGCGGCGAACACCTCGGCCATGCCGCCGCGCCCGAGCCGGTAGGTCAGCCGGTAACGGCCGTCCCCGACGGTGCTCAGCGGCACGGCGGTGCCGCGGCCCGGGGTGTGCGGGCCGCCCGTGGCGACCGGCGGCAGCGCCGAGGTCGGGGCCTCGCCGCCGGGCTCGGGAATCCTCGGGGTTCCGCCGGTCCGGCCGACCGCCCGGACACCCGCGTCGTCGTCCGGCTGCTGCGTCTGTGCCATCGCTCCTCGCCCCGGGCGTTCGCTCGGATCGCGGTGCCCTGTCGCTTACGTATCCCCGAACGCTACCGCCTCCGGCGGACGACCGTGGTACCCCCGAACCTGCCGGAAACCGTCAGAGCAGGCCATTCCGGTCGGCCGGGAGGTCGAGGACCAGCACGTCGGCGGGACGGTCCGCGTGGCTGAACTTGCCGCCCGTCTTCTCGTCCGCCTTGTTGACCACGATCGCGATGATGATGCCCGCGAGCACCAGCACGCCGACGATGATCCCGATCACGACCACGGCCGTCGAGCAGCCGCCGCCGCTGGTGGGCGCCTTCGGCTGCTGGTACGGCGGCATCGGCTGCGGCATCGGCTGCGGCGGCGGGGTGTGCGCCCCCTGCTGGAGGTACTGCGGGTGCGGCGTGTGCGGGGCCTGCGGCCGCGGGGTCTGGTACGCGGGCGGCGGGGTCTGGTACTGCTGCCCGCCCTGCTGGAGGTACTGCGGGTGCGGGGTGTGCGGGGCCTGCGGCTGCGGCGTCTGGTAGGCGGGCGGCGGGGTCCGGTACTGCTGGGCCCCCTGCTGGAGGTACTGCGGCTGGGGCGTCTGCGGGGCCTGCGGAGCGGCGTGCACCGAGCGCGGGCCCTCGTTGATCACCAGCGGGGTGCTGGCCTGCAGCCGGTGCCCGTTGTCGCCGCCCTTGGCGGCCGCGATCAGCCGCTCCGCCTCGTCCCGCATCGCCGCCGCGCTCTGGAACCGGTGCGCCGGGTCCTTGCGCAGCGCCTGGGCGACGAAGGCGTCCACCTCGGGCGTGATCGAGCGGTTGAGGGTGGAGGGGGCCGGCGGCTCCTCCTGGACGTGCTTGTAGGCGATCGAGAACGCCGAGTCCCCGTCGAAGACCAGCTGCCCGGTGATCATCTCGAAGAGCATCACGCCGACCGAGTAGAGGTCGGAGCGGGCGTCCACCGGCTTGCCGAGCGCCTGCTCGGGCGAGAGGTACTGCGGGGTGCCGACCACCATGCCGGTCTGCGTCATCGACGTGACGCCGGATTCCAGCGCACGGGCGATGCCGAAGTCCATGACCTTGACGTTGCCCTTGCGGTCGAACATGACGTTGCCGGGCTTGATGTCGCGGTGCACCAGACCCATGTCGTGCGAGGCCTCCAGCGCGTTCAGCACGCCGACGGTGACCTTCAGGGCCTCCTCGGCCGGCATCGCGCCGTACTGGCCGACCGCCTCGTTGATCGCCTCGCGCAGGCCGTTGCCGTCGATCAGCTGCATCACGATGTACGGCGTGCTGGAGCCGTCCGGAGCGATGTCCTCGCCGCTGTCGTACACGGTGACGATGTTCGGGTGCTCCAGCCGGGCCACCGCCTGGGCCTCGCGGCGGAACCGCTCCTTGAACGAGTCGTCCCGGCCCAGCTCGCTGTGCATGCTCTTCAGCGCGACCTGCCGGTCCAGCACGCGGTCGTGGGCGAGGTGCACGGAGGCCATGCCGCCCTCGCCCAGCAGCCGCTGCAGCACATAGCGGCCGTTGCCCAGGGAGAAGCCCTCGACCGCCGCGTTGCCGTGCTCGCTCATGGTCCTCTGCTCCCCCTCGGCGCGGCCGTGCTCGCCGCAACCTGACGTTCGGTCTCGTCCGTGCGTGGTGGGCCCGGCCCGCTGGCCTGGCGGGCCCCTGCCGCGGCGGTTCCACCGGCCGGCGACAGGGGCCAGGGTATCGGCTCGCGCCGACGGTGATCGGTCCAGGGCCGGGGCCGGTCCCGGCCCGGCGGCCGCCCGGCCCGGCGGCCCGGGGCCGGGGAGGATCGTCGTGGTACGTCCGGTCCGACGGCGGTCCGGGCGGCCCGGAGGCGCCTACCGGCGGGTACCGCCGGGTGCGGCTACAGGTAGGGGCCGGAGCGGATGCCGCGGCCCTGGCCCGGCTCGTCCTCGTCCGGCTCGCCGCTGTGCAGCCCGGGCGGCAGCGCCCGCCGCATCTGCTCCAGCTGCGCCCGCGCCGCCATCTGCTGCGCGAACAGGGCGGTCTGGATGCCGTGGAACAGGCCCTCCAGCCAGCCGACCAGCTGGGCCTGGGCGATCCGCAGCTCGGCCTCGGTCGGGATGGTGTCGTCGGTGAACGGCAGCGACAGCCGCTCCAGCTCGGCGACCAGCTCCGGGGCCAGCCCCAGTTCGAGCTCCTTGATCGAGCTCGCGTGGATGTCCTTCAGCCGGACCCGGCTCGCCTCGTCGAGAGGCGCCGCCCGGACCTCCTCCAACAGCTGCTTGATCATGCTGCCGATGCGCATGACCTTGGCGGGCTGCTCGACCATCTCGGTCACCGGGAGCTCGCGCGGCACGTCGCCCTCGTCGTCCCCGTCCCCAGCCGCACCGGCGAACCCCTGGCCCACGGGCAGCCCGTCCGGTCCGACGATCAGCACCTTCTGGCCGTCCTGCGACTGCCCGCCGCCGGCCCGGAAGGGCTCCTGCGACGGGCGCTCGTTCATCGGATTCGTCATGAACAACATTCTCTCTCACTGGGGTTGGTCGGGCGGAAGCCCCCGGTCGTCCCGCCGTCCTGCGCCACCCGTGACGACGCTACGCCTCCGGACGCCCTGCGGGAATCCGTACGGATACTCAGTTCCCGCACCCGGTCCGCCGACCGGCCACCGGCGGCCCGGCGACGGCACCCCGGCCCCGCGCACGGCGGTCCGCCGCTCCGTGGCCGCCGAAACCCCGGGCCCGCTCCGGGCGCGCCGCGCCCCGCCGGGCCCCAGCCCTTGCGCTACCGCAGCCCCGGCCCTGGGGGGCTCAGTCCTTGCGCAGCCGCAGGCCGACCAGTCCCAGGCCGCAGCCGATCAGACCCAGGCCGACGCCCAGCGGGAGCTGGGTGGTGGAGGCGTCCTGCCAGCGGGCGGGGAAGAGCGCGGGCACCCCGGCCACGGCCGCGACCGGCTGTCCGGCGACCGCCTCGGCCGTGTTCGCCGCGGCCGGGTCCGGGACGGCGGCCGCGCCGGGGGCCTCGGCCTCCGCGGCGTCCCCGTCGGCCTCCGGCTGCTCGGCCCCGACGGCCTGGTCCGGGGCCTCTTCCGGGGTCTGCTCGGCAGCCTGGTCGGGAGCCTGCTCCGGGGCCTGGTCGACGGCCTGGTCGGCGGCCTGGTCCGGCAGCTGCTCGGGAGCCTGGTCGGGAGCCTGCTCCACGGCGGCGTCGGAGCGCTCGGGCAGCGAGGCCAGGTGGTGCCGGTGGGCCTGCGGGGCGTTGCCGGCCGGGTGCGGACGCGGCAGCGGTCGCCGCGGCGGCGCCGCCACCGGCCCGGGGACGCCCGGTTCGTCGTCGGCTTCGTCGTCCTGCTCGGCGGCCGGCCCACCGCCCGGCTCGGCACGCGTCCCCGCGTCCGGCGAGGGATACGCCGCCGGCAGGGGGAGCGCCCCCGGCGAGGGCAGCGCCACCGCCGCCGAGGCGGCGGCCAGCGGGAGCGTGAGCCCCAGCACGGCCGCCGCGAACAGCCGCTGGGCGCGGCCCGGAGAACGGCGGGACGGACGACGGTGGTGCGGCGCGACGGGCAGCGGCCCGAGGGATGCGTGCGGAGATGCGGCCACGGTCGGAGTCCTTCCGACGGCCGACGGCGCCCGGGGGCGGGATCGGCGGCGGGACTGCTCCGGACCAGATTCGCACGCGCCCGCCGTTACGGCATTTCGGGCAATTCACACCCGTCCGGTCGCCGCCCCGTCACCAGGGTCCCCCGTGCTCAGGCCCGCAGCACGACCTTCCCGACCTGCTCCCCGCGCTCCAGCACCCGGTGCGCCTCGGCCACCTCTGCCAGCGGCAGCACCCGGTCCACCACCGGCTTCACCACCCCGGACTCGACCAGCGGCCACACGTGCTCCCGCACCGCCGCCACGATCGCCGCCTTCTCCGCCAGCGGCCGCCCGCGCAGGTTGGTGGCGATCACCGCCCCGCGCTTGCGCAGCAGCGTGTTGAGGTCGAGCTCGCCCTTCACCCCGCCCTGGAGTCCGATGATCACCAGCCGCCCGTTGACCGCCAGCGCGTCCACGTTCCGCTGGAGGTACTTGGCGCCCATGATGTCCAGGATCACGTCCGCCCCGGCCCCGTCGGTGGCCTCCCGGAGCACCTCGACGAAGTCCTGCTCGCGGTAGTCGATCAGGATGTCCGCGCCCAGCTCGGCGCAGCGCGCCAGCTTCTCCGGGCCGCCCGCGGTGACCGCGACCCGGGCGCCGACCGCCTTGGCCAGCTGGATCGCCATCGTCCCGATCCCGCTCGCGCCGCCGTGCAGCAGCACCGTCTCGCCGGGCCGCAGGTGCGCGGTGAGGAAGACGTTGGACCACACCGTGCAGGCGACCTCGGGCAGTGCCGCGGCCTGCTCGGCGGACAGCCCCGCGGGCAGCGGCAGCAGCTGCCCGGTCGGCACCGCGACCCGCTGCGCGTAGCCGCCGCCGGCCAGCAGCGCGCACACCTCGTCGCCGACCGCCCAGCCGGCCACCCCGGGCCCGAGCGCGACGATCCGCCCGGCGCACTCCAGCCCCGGGTAGGGCGGGGCGCCGGGCGGCGGGTTGTAGAAGCCCTGCCGCTGGAGCAGGTCGGCGCGGTTGACGGCGGTGGCCGCCACCTCGACCAGGACCTCGCCCTCGGCGGGGACCGGGTCGGGCACCTCGGCCCAGACCAGTGCCTCGGGACCGCCGGGTACGGGAATCGTCATCGCATGCATGCCCCGAACCTACTGCGGGCGGGGGCGGTTCCACGGCGCGGCTCAACCGGTCGGCGCGGCTCGACCGGTCGGCGCGGCTCGACCCGTGGGCGACGCTCGACCCGCCCGTGGGCGCGGCTCAGCCCGTCGGCGCGACCGCGCTGGACTTGATGACGATCACCCGGTCGGTGAGCTGGAGCACGGCGGCCTCCGGCTCTGTGTAGTTGAGCACCCGTCGGCCCCGGACCACCGCGACCACCAGGTCCGCGCACTCGCGCGGGCTGTGCCCGGCCTCGGCCCGGGTGACCGGGCGCTCCACCACGTCCAGCCCGTTGCCGTACGTCAGCAGGTCCTCCATCACCGCCCCGGCGTGCGGGCTGAGCATCGACAGCCCGAGCAGCCGCCCGGCCGAACTGGAGCTGGTCACCACGACGTCGGCGCCGCTCTGCCGCAGCAGCGGCGCGTTCTCGTCCTCCCGTACGGCGGCGACCACGGTGGCGGCCTTGTTCAACTGGCGGGCCGTCAGCGTGATCAGCACGGCGGTGTCGTCCCGCTCCGGCGCGACCACCACCCGCGCGGCGGTGGGCAGCCCGGCGCGCACCAGGGTGTCGGTGCGGGTGGCGTCGCCGACCACCCCGACCAGGCCGTGCTGGGCGGCGGCGTCGACCACCTTGCGCTGCGGGTCGACGACGACGATCTCCTCCTTCTTCACCCCCTGCCCGATCAGGGTGTCGACGGCGCTGCGGCCCTTCGTCCCGTAGCCGATGACGACGGTGTGCTCGCGCACGGTGGACCTCCAGCGGTTCAACCGCCATTGCAGGCGGGTCCGTTCGGTGAGCACCTCCAGGGTGGTGCCGACCAGGATGATCAGGAACACCACGCGCAGCGGGGTGATCACGAAGATGTTGGTGAGCCGGGCGCCGTCGCTGAACGGGGTGATGTCGCCGTACCCGGTGGTGGAGAGCGTCACGGTGGCGTAGTACGCCGCGTCCAGGAAGCTCAGCCCGCCGCCGGCGTTGTCGTTGTAGCCGTCCCGGTCGAGGTAGACGATGAACGTGGTGGCGACCAGGACGGCGAGCGCCAGCAGCAGCCGGGAGCCGACCTGCCGCACGGCGGGCTCGGCCCGTCGGGCGGGCAGCACGATCCCGGCGTCCGCCCACGGCTCGGTGCCGGGCGCGAGGTTGCGTCGGATCCGGCTCATGCGCCCACCCCGGCGGCCCCCGCGCCGGCCGCGCGGCTCTTGACGGTTCCCTCGTTCACGGCACCTCCAGCAGTTCGACCGTCTCCCCCGCCGCCGCCCCGCCGGGCGGCACCACCGCGAGCGCCTCGGCCCGGGCGAGCCCGCGCAGCATCGCCGGGCCGTCGAAGGCCAGCGGCAGGACGCCCTCGGCGGTCCGCCGGACCGGCTGGAGCCGGGTGTCCGTCCGGTGCCCGGCCAGCGGGGCCGCGGCCGGGGCGAGGGCGGGCGGGCCGACGGTCCGTCCGCTGCGGGCGTGCAGCAGCGGCAGGACGAGGGTGACCATCCCGGCGACGGCGGCCAGCGGGTTGCCCGGCAGGCCCACCAGGTGGCGGCCGCCGGGGAGTTCGGCCAGCAGCATGGGGTGCCCCGGCCGGACGGCGACGCCGTCCACCAGCAGTCGGGCGCCGGCCTCGGCGAGCGCCCGGTGCAGGAAGTCGACCGGTCCGGCGGCCGTTCCGCCGGTGGTGACCACCAGATCGGCGGTGGAGTGCCGCAGCGCGTCCCGGAGCAGCCCGAAGTCGTCCCGGACGTACCCGACCTCGGGCGTCCCGGCACCGGCGGCCCGCAGCCAGGGCGGCAGCAGCGGCCCGAGCGCGTCCCGGACCAGGCCCGACCCGGGCACCCCGGAGGTGAGCAACTCGTCCCCCAGGACGAGCAGTCGGACCTCCGGACGGCGGCGGACCGGCAGCCGGTCGTGGCCGCAGGCGGCGGCCAGGCCGAGCACGGCCGGCCCGACCGGGGTGCCGGACGGCAGCAACTCCTCGCCCAGGCGGCACTCCTGGCCGCGCGGGCGGATGTCCTGGCCGGTGGTCAGCGGCCGCGGGCCGCGGTCGTGCAGCAGCGCGGCGTCCGTCCACCCGTGCTCACGGCGCAGTACGGCGGTGGCGCCGGGCGGCAGTTGGGCGCCGGTGGCGATCTCCACGGCGGTGCCGTCGGCCAGCGGCGCCGGCTCGGCCCGTCCGGCCAGTACCCGGCCGGCGACCCGCCACGGGCCGGGACCGGCGACCGCCCAGCCGTCCATCGCGGAGGTGTCGAAGGCGGGCAGGTCGGTCAGCGCGCCGAGCGGCTCGGCGAGGGTGCGGCCGAGCGCCTCGGCCAGCGGGACGGGGACCCCGGGCAGCGGGCGCAGCCCGGCCCGGCGCGCGGTCTCCCGGGCGCCGGGCCAGCTCAGCACGCCGGGACCGGTGGACGGTGCGGCCACGGTCGGCTGTCCGACCGCGCTCACGACTCGCCCGGCCGGTCGGCGGGGCCCCAGCCCTCGGCGAGGGCCTCGGTCCGCCGGGCCGCCTCGGCGACGGCCTCCGCCCCGCCGCCCCGCTGGGCGGCCGCGTAGCCGATCAGGAAGGCGGTCAGCGGCGCGGCCGGCCGGGCCACCCCGTGCGCGACCACCCGGGCCGTGTCGAGCAGACCGTGGACGTCGACGTCCAGGTCGATGCCCAGGTCGGCCTTGACCTCGGCGATCCAGTCATCCAGCGTGCGCTCCATGCGCCCATGCTGCCTGATCGGTGGTTTCCCGAAGTGTTCGCCCCGTGTGCGGGGCGCGTCGTTTCGCTCACACGTCGGTGGCCGGGGCGGTGCGCCTCAGGTCCGGTCGCGCTCGCGGGCCTGCTCCAGGTCCTCCCAGGTGTCGCAGTCGTAGGCGACGTTGTCGGTGTCGGCCACCCGCAGCCGGGGCAGTCCGCCGACCAGGCGGCGCAGCGGCTGGTCGGCGGGATCGCCGAGGGCGGCCAGCGCGGCGCGCAGCGGGGCGGTGCGGTAGGCGGCGGCGAGCGGCTGGTCGCGGCCGCCCGCGTCGACCAGCACGGCGGCGTCCCCGTGCGCCCCGGCCCGGTCGAGGGCGGCGACCAGCCGGTCCACCGTCCGCCGGTCCAGGAAGGGCAGGTCGGCGGCGAGCAGCAGCACGGTGTCCGCGGTGACCAGGTCGAGCCCGGCCGCGACGGCGGCGACCGGCCCGCCGCCGGGCGGCCGCTCCCTGGTCCAGTGGACGCCGCCGCGCGCGGTCGGCCGGACCGGGCCGACCACGACGGTGGTGCGGGCGCCCGCGCAGGCGGCGAGCACCCGGTCGAGCAGGGTGGTCCCGCCGACCGTCAGCCCGGGCTTGTCGGCCCCGCCGAGGCGCCGGGCGGCCCCGCCCGCCGGGACGATCACGTCGTACGGCGTCATGCGGCCAGTATCCGCCCTACGCCTGCTCGGGTCCGCCGTCCTCCTCGGACTCCCGGTCCTCCCCCGCCACCTCGGCCCCGGCCACCTCGGCCCCGGCCGCCACGGTCCCGGCCGCGCGGGCGGTGTTGGCCGCCGCGCCCAGCTGCAGGAAGGACGGCAGGGTCAGCTCCCCGTACCGCTCGTTCATCGCCGTGACCAGCGCCTCCGGGTCGTCCGGGTGCTCGGCCAGCAGCCGGTCGAAGTCCTGGAGGTACTCGCCGGTGAAGGCCAGCACCCGGGCGGCGTCGTCGCCCTGGTCCGGGGCCCGGTGGCCGGCGATCACCCGGTCCGCGCCGAGGTCGGCGATCCGGCCGAGGTTGTGCCCCCAGGTGGTGCGCTGGGCCGGGGTGGTGTCGGCGGTCCAGACGTGGGTGCCGTTGTGGACGAAGTCCCCGGCGATCACGGTGCGGATGCTCGGCACGTGGACGACCGTGGAGTCCCCGCAGTCGGCCTGGCCGAGCAGCAGCACGGGGATCACCTGGCGGTCCAGCATCAGCGGCTGCGGCAGCAGCGGGGCGGGGATCAGCGGGTGGTCCGGGATGTCGTCGCCGTACACCGGCTTCCACTGCGCGACCTTGGCGGCGACGGTGCGCCGGATGCCCTCGACCACGGCCGGGGCGGCCAGCAGCTGCGCGTCGGGGAAGAGCCGCAGCACCTCCTCGGCGCCGAAGTAGTGGTCCGGGTGCTGGTGGGTGACGACGACGGCGAGCAGGCGTCTGCCCTTGCCGGCGACCCACTCGGCCAGCTCGCGCCCGGCGCTGCGGGTCAGCTGGGCGTCCACCAGGATCGCGGTCCGCTCGCCGAGGATCAGTGTCGAGGTGGCGAAGAAGGCCGACTCGGGGCCGGTGAAGACGGCGACCTCCAACGGCCGGGCCGGCTGCCCGGGCTCGGGCGGCACCGCGCCCGCGGCCGGGCGGGCCTGGGCACGCTCCGCGCCGGCGCTCTCCTCGGACGGGGACGTCGTCACGGGCTGCTCCCTCTGGTCGGCGGTCGGATTCCCTGCGCCCTACAGCATGGGAGCACCGACGGCCGATTGCGCGGAAGGCGCGCCCGGTGGGGCGCGCCTCCGGTGCACGTCACACCGCGGCTCGGGCGGCCGCTTCCTTGGCCCGGCGGGCGGCCTGCTCCAGGGCCTGGGCCTTGGACTCGACGGCCTTCGGGACGAAGTCGGCCATCGCCGGGACGGCGGCCGCCAGGGTGAACTCCGGGACGATGAAGTCGACCTCCAGCCCGAGCATGCCGGTCAGCACCTTCTCCAGGTAGGTGGTGACGAACTCGAACGGCTCGCGCGGGGCGCCGGGCGCGTACGAGCCGCCGCGGGAGGCGACCACGGTGACCGGGGTGCCCTTGGCGGAGGGCGTCTCGCCGGCGGTGCGGCCGACCAGGATCACGTGGTCCAGCCAGGTCTTGAGGGTCGACGGGATCGTGAAGTTGTACATCGGGCTGCCGATCAGCACGGCGTCGGCCTGCTCCAGCTCGGCCATCACCTGCTCGCGCAGCGCGAAGGCGGCGGCCTGCTCGGCGCTGTGGGCCTCGGCGGGGGCGAATCCGGCGCTGATGCCGTGCACGTCGAGGTGCGGGAGGGGGTCGGCGGCGAGGTCCCGGTAGATCACCGTGCCCTCGGGGTGCTCGGCCTGCCAGGCGGTGCGGAAGGCGGCGGTGACCTCGCGGGAGACGGAGCCGTCGGCGATCGCGGAGGAGTCGAGGTGCAGGAGCGTGGGCATGGCAGTGCCTCCAGATAATAAGTAGCTGCTGATTTCGCTGCGACTGCAATTACCGTAGCAGCTTACTTTTCTACAGTCACTAGTAGGGGTTCGAGTAGGCTGGACCCATGGCCGAGCACGAGGCAGTGACCGACGGAGTCCCGATCTCCACCGACGCGTGCGGCGCCGAGGGCCCCGGCCCGTGCCGCAACGTCGACCTGGCCCTCACCCGGGTGTTCACCCTGCTCGGCAAGCGCTGGACCGGCATGCTGCTGGGCGTCCTCACCAACGGCGGCCCCGCGTACTTCTCCGAGCTGCGCCGCGCCGTCCCGGGCATCAGCGAGCGGATGCTCTCCGACCGGCTGACCGAGCTGGCCGAGGCCGGGCTGGTCGTCCGCGAGGTCGACGCCGGCCCGCCGCTGCGGGTCAGCTACCGGCTCACCGAGGCCGGCTTCGCGCTCAAGCCCGCGCTCACCGAACTGGCGGTCTGGGCCGACCGCTACCTGCCGGAGGGCGTGCTCAGGACCGGCTGCTGAGCCCCCCGGGCGCCCGGCGCACCTCCCCCGGACATGCGGAAGGGCCCGTCCACCGGTTCGGTGGACGGGCCCTTCGGCCAGGAACGGTTCGGTCGGTCAGCGCTTCGCGGTGGCCCCGCGCAGCTTGGCCAGCCGGTCGGTGACGCCCCAGGTGGTCACCCGCCACAGCGCCTCGACCACGATGCCGCGGCTCATCTTGGACGCCCCCAGCTCGCGCTCGACGAAGGTGATCGGCACCTCGGCGACCTTGAACCCGGCCTTCACCGTGCGCCAGGCCAGGTCGACCTGGAAGCAGTACCCGGCCGAGGCGACCTCGTCCATGCCCAGGCCCAGCAGGGTCTCCTTGCGGAACGCCCGGTAGCCGCCGGTGACGTCCCGGATCGGCACGCCCAGCATCAGCCGCGAGTAGGTCGAGCCGCCGCGCGAGAGCAGCAGCCGGGACTTCGGCCAGTTCACCACCCGGCCGCCCGGCACCCAGCGCGAGCCCAGCACCAGGTCGGCGCCGCGCAGCGCGCCCAGCAGCCGGTCCAGCTCCTCGGGCTGGTGCGAGCCGTCCGCGTCCATCTCGACCAGGACGTCGTAGCCGTTGTCGATGCCCCAGCGGAAGCCCGCGAGGTAGGCGGCCCCGAGGCCCTCCTTGCCCTTGCGGTGCATGACGTGGACGTGCTCGTCCTCGACGGCCAGCTTGTCGGCCAGCTCGCCGGTGCCGTCGGGGCTGTTGTCGTCGGCGACCAGGACGTGCGCCTCGGGGACGGCGGCACGGACCCGGCCGACGATCCGCTCGACGTTCTCCGCCTCGTTGTAGGTCGGGATGATCACCAGGACCTTGCCGAGATCAGCAAAACTCTGCTGGTTCACGGTCACGTACAAACCTCTCGGCCGATGACGGGGGGTCTCGGAACACCGGCGCCCGCACTCTGGAACGCGGCTCCGCCGGCAGCCCGCCGGGAGGACCTCGGTGGCGAACTGCGCGCAGGGCGGAGGCTACTGCGTCCTGGCATCCTACTACCGCGCCGGGAACCGCAGGTCCGGCCGTGGCACTCCCACCCGGTGGCCACCGTTTCCCCGTGGGTGACACCGTTCGGCTAGGGTCGTTTCCCTTGCCCGTGCCCGGACCGCCCGCACCGCCGGGCCCGCCCCGGCGATCCGGACTCGGGACATCCGGGGCCGCCCAGACTGCGAAGGAGTAGGACCGCGCGCATGGACAGGCTCGTCAACACCGTCCGCCCGTACGCCTGGGGGTCGCTCACCGCCCTGCCCGAGCTGCTCGGGCAGCGGCCGACCGGTGAACCGCAGGCCGAGCTGTGGATGGGCGCCCACCCCGGCGCCCCGTCCCGCGCCGACCGCGGCGAGGGCCCGCGCCGGCTGGACGAGCTGATCGCGGCCGACCCCGAGGGCGAGCTGGGCGCCGCGAGCGTGGCCAGGTTCGGCCCGACCCTGCCGTTCCTCTTCAAGGTCCTGGCCGCGGGCATCCCGCTGTCCATCCAGGCCCACCCCACGCTCGACCAGGCCCGGGCCGGCTTCGCCGCCGAGAACGCCCTCGGGATCCCCCTGGACGCCCCCGAGCGCAACTACCGGGACGCCAACCACAAGCCCGAAATGGTCTGCGCGCTGGGCGACTTCGACGGCCTGTGCGGCTTCCGGCGGCCCGCCGACGCGGCCCGGCTGCTGACCGGGCTCGGGGTGCCCGGGCTCGCCCCGGTGATCGGGCGGCTGGCCGCCGAGGACACCTCCGAGGCGCTGCGCGGCGCCCTGGCCGCCGCCCTCGCGCTGGACCCGGAGACCGTCCGGCGGACCGTCGAGGTGCTGGCGGCGACCGACCCGGACGGGGAGTACGCCCCGTACGCCCGGATCGCCGAGGACTTCCCGGACGACCGCGGCGTGGTCGCCGGCATGCTGCTCAACCACGTCCGGCTGCGGGCCGGCCAGGCGCTCTACCTGGGCGCCGGGGTCCCGCACGGCTACCTGTCCGGCGTCTGCGTCGAGCTCCAGGCCAACTCCGACAACGTGCTGCGGGCCGGCCTCACCCCCAAGCACATCGACGTGCCGGAGCTGCTGAAGGTCGTGGTCTTCGAGGCCGGCGCCCCCGAGCCGCTGGAGCCGGCCCCGGTCGAGGGCACCCCGGGCGAGGAGCTCTACCCCGTCCCGATCGACGAGTTCCGGCTCTCCCGCTTCGTCCTGGACGGCGCCGAACGCGAGATCGACGGCCGCACCCCGCAGATCCTGCTCTGCACCGAGGGCGCCACCCGGCTGACCGCCGCCGACGGCACCGTCCTGGACCTGGCCCGCGGCCAGGCCGCCTTCCTCCCCGCCACCGGCACCCCGACCCGCCTCTCCGGCACCGGCGGCACGCTCTTCCGCGCCACCGTCACCGTCTGACCGCTCCGGACGGGGCCCGGGCTCAGTCCCGGGTCATGTCGACGAAGCGCGAGTAGTGGCCCTGGAAGGCCACCGTGATCGTCGCGGTCGGACCGTTACGGTGCTTGGCGACGATCAGGTCGGCCTCGCCCGCGCGCGGGGACTCCTTCTCGTAGGCGTCCTCGCGGTGCAGCAGGATGACCATGTCGGCGTCCTGCTCGATCGAGCCGGACTCGCGGAGGTCCGAGACCATCGGCCGCTTGTCGGTGCGCTGCTCGGGACCACGGTTCAGCTGGGACAGCGCGATGACCGGGACTTCCAGCTCCTTGGCCAGCAGCTTGAGGTTACGGGACATGTCCGAGACCTCCTGCTGACGGTTCTCGGCCCGCCGGGAGCCGCCGGACTGCATCAGCTGGAGGTAGTCGATGACGACCAGCTTGATGTCGTTGCGCTGCTTCAGCCGGCGGCACTTGGCGCGGATCTCCATCATCGACAGGTTCGGCGAGTCGTCGATGAACAGCGGCGCCTCGCTGACGTCGGGCATCCGGCGGGCCACCCGCGTCCAGTCGTCGTCCGTCATGTTCCCGGAGCGCATGTGGTGCAGCGCCACCCGGGCCTCGGCGGAGAGCAGGCGCATGGCGATCTCGTTGCGGCCCATTTCGAGCGAGAAGATCACGCTCGGCAGCTTGTGGTGGATCGAGCAGGCCCGGGCGAAGTCCAGCGCCAGGGTGGACTTGCCCATCGCGGGACGGGCCGCGATGACGATCATCTGGCCGGGGTGGAGGCCGTTGGTGAGCTGGTCGAAGTCGGCGAAGCCGGTGGGGACGCCGGACATCTCGCCGTTGCGGGAGCCGATCGCCTCGATCTCGTCGAGGGCGCCCTCCATGATGTCGGAGAGCGGGGCGTAGTCCTCGTTGGTGCGCTGCTCGGTGACGGCGTAGATCTCCGCCTGGGCGGCGTTGACGATCTCGTCCACGTCGCCCTCGGCCGCGTAGCCCATGCCGGCGATCCGGGTGCCCGCCTCGACCAGCCGGCGCAGCACCGCGCGCTCGTGCACGATCTGGGCGTAGTACTCGGCGTTGGCCGCGGTCGGGACGGAGTTGACCAGGGTGTGCAGGTAGGAGGCGCCGCCGACGCGCTGGAGCTCGCCGCGCTTGGTCAGCTCGCCGGCCACGGTGATCGGGTCGGCCGGCTCGCCCCGGGCGTAGAGGTCGAGGATCGCGCCGTGGACCATCTCGTGCGCGGGCCGGTAGTAGTCGACCGGCTTGAGCACCTCGACCACGTCGGCGATGGCGTCCTTGGAGAGCAGCATGCCGCCGAGGACGGACTTCTCGGCGTCCAGGTCCTGCGGCGGGACGCGCTCGAAGCCGTCCACGCCCCCGCCCCCGTCGCCGCCGCCCTCGTCCCGGCGCTGCCAGCCGCCGTCCTTCCGGTCGCCCTTGCCGCCCTTCTGGAAGCCGCCCTTCTGGCCGTCACGGCCACCACCCTGACCGCCCTGGCCACGGCCGCGCGAGACCGGCAGCCGGTCCCCCGGGCCGTCCGGGAAGGGGGCGTCGTCGAAGGCGCCGGCCGGGAAGGGGTCCTCGGCGGGCTGCCAGTCCTCCTCCGGCGGCGGGGCGTCGTGGTCGTCGTACTGGGGGCCGGTCACGCGTGTTCCCCGATCAGCGAGTGGTGCGAAGGTGGAGCGGGCTTGCCGGTGGCTGGGTGGAGCGGAGCCGCTCCTCTTTGTACGCCACGGTCCCGACAAAACGGACGCCGGGGCGGCGGGAGTGTCGGGTGGAGGGCCCACGCTAAGGCGCCGGACGCCGTTGCGCCAAGGCGGTTATCCACAGGGGGTGTGGATGACCGGCCCCGTCCTGTGGAGAACTGCCGCAAAGCTGTGGACACCCCTGTGGACGTCCCTGTGGATAACCGAACAATCGATCCACCGTCAACCTGTTGACCTGGGATTACCTCTTCCCGGTCCTGTGCATGAGAAATTCTTCACACACCTCCGAACGGCTGTGGGCGCAGAGCGGACGAACCGCGCCGCTCAAGATTTCGAGTAATAGTCACTAGGCCCTTACATCCATTACCTGTGGATGAGTAGCCTGGAGCCCATGACCGCCTCGCCCCCGACCCCGGCCCCGAAGCCCTCGCGACGCCGGCACGACCGGGAGATCCTCGCTCTGGCCGTCCCGGCCTTCGGCGCGCTCGTCGCCGAACCGCTCTTCCTGATGGCCGACTCGGCGATCGTCGGCCACCTCGGCACCCCCCAGCTGGCCGGGGTGGGCGTCGCCTCCGCCGCGCTCTCCACCGCGACCGGCGTGTTCGTCTTCCTCGCCTACGCGACCACCGCGGCGGTCGCCCGCCGGATCGGTGCCGGGGACCGCCGGGGCGCCGTGCAGCAGGGCATCGACGGCATCTGGCTCGCCCTGGGCCTGGCCGTCCCGGTGGTCCTCCTCACCCTGGTGCTGGCGCCCTGGGCGGCCGACGCGCTGGGCGCCTCGGCGACCGCCGCGCCGCACGCGGTGACGTACCTGCGGATCAGCTCGCTGGGCATCCCGGCGATGCTCATGGTGCTGGCCGCCACCGGGGTGCTGCGCGGCCTCCAGGACACCCGCACGCCGCTGGTGGTGGCCGTCGCGGGCTTCGCCGCCAACATCGGCCTGAACGCCGGCCTGGTGTACGGCGCCGGGCTCGGGGTGGCCGGCTCGGCCTGGGGCACCGTGCTCGCCCAGACCGGGATGGCCGCCGCCTACCTGGTCGTGGTGGTCCGCGGCGCCCGCCGGGAAGGGGCCTCGCTGCGGCCGGACACCGCGGGCATCCGGGCCAGTGCCAGGGCCGGCGGCCCGCTGCTGGTCCGGACGATCAGCCTGCGCGCGGTGCTGATGACCGCCACCGCGGTCGCCGCCCGGCTCGGCGACGACCAGGTCGCCGCCCACCAGATCACCATGGCGCTGTTCAACTTCCTGGCCTTCGCGCTGGACGCGATCGCGATCGCCGGCCAGGCCATCATCGGCCGCTACCTCGGCGCCTCGGACGTCCCCGGCGCCAGGGCCGCCACCCGGCGGATGGTCGAGTGGGGTGTCGTCTCCGGGCTGGTGCTCGGCCTGCTGGTGGTGGTCGCCCGCCCGCTGTACGTCCCGCTCTTCACACCCGATCCGGCCGTCCGGGCCCAGCTGGACACCGCTCTGCTGCTGCTCGCGCTCACCCAGCCGGTGGCCGGCCCGGTCTTCGTGCTGGACGGCGTGCTGATGGGCGCCGGGGACGGCCGCTACCTGGCCTGGGCCGGGCTCGCCACCCTGGCGGTGTTCGTCCCGGTGGCCCTGGCGGTGCCGGCCACCGGCACCGGACTGGCCGGGCTCTGGTGGGCGATGAACCTGTTCATGCTGCTGCGGGCCGGCTTCCTGGCCTGGCGCGCCCGCGGCGGCAAGTGGCTGGTCACCGGAGCGGTGCGCGGCTGAGACCCGAAGAGAACCGGGCCGGAAAAGACCGAGGGCCGGACTCCCGGAGGAGTCCGGCCCTCAGGCCTTGTGCTCTACGGAGCTCAGGCAGCCACGACGGCGACGTCGAGGTTGGCCACGACGTCCGAGTGCAGCTTGACCGAGACCTTGTGGGAGCCCACGGTCTTGATCGGCGAGGCGATCGCGACGGCGCGCTTGTCCACGGCCGGGCCGCCGGCGGCCTTGATGGCCTCGACGACGTCGGCCTGGGTCACCGAGCCGAACAGACGGCCGGCGTCGCCCGAGCGGACGGCCAGCTTGACCTGGACGCCCTCGAGCTGACCCTTGACCGCGGTGGCGGCCTCGAGGGTCTGGATCTCGTGGATCTTCCGGGCGCGACGGATGGCGTCGACGTCCTTCTGACCACCCTTGGTCCAGCGGATGGCGAAGCCACGCGGGACCAGGTAGTTGCGGGCGTAGCCGTCCTTGACCTCGACGACCTCGCCGGCGGAGCCGAGACCCGGCACCTCGTGAGTGAGGATGATCTTCATTACTTGGTCACCCTCTCTTAGCGCGCGGTGCTGGTGTAGGGCAGCAGCGCCATCTCACGGCTGTTCTTCACGGCCGTGGCGACGTCACGCTGGTGCTGGGTGCAGTTGCCGGTCACCCGACGGGCACGGATCTTGCCGCGGTCGGAGATGTACTTCCGCAGCAGGTTCGTGTCCTTGTAGTCAACGTAGTTGACCTTGTCCTTGCAGAAGACGCAAACCTTCTTCTTCGGCTTGCGAGCAGGCGGCTTCGCCATTGTGTGCTCCATTTGGGGTTCACGGCCCGGCGGGCGTCCGGGGACGCCGGCGGCCGGGCCGCACGAAATCTGTCAGCTCTTAGAACGGGGGCTCTTCCGAGTAGCCGCCACCGCCGCCGGCCGGGGCACCCCAGCCGCCGCCCTGGTTTCCACCGGACGGGGCGCTGGAGGCCCAGGGGTCGTCGGAGGGGCCGGACTGGCCGCCGCCGGAGTTTCCACCCCAGCTGCCGCCGCCCTGCTGGCCGCCGCCGCCGGAGTTTCCACCCCAGCTGCCGCCGCCGCCCTGGCCGCCACCCTGCTGGCCGCCGAAGCCGCCACCGGGGGCGCCGGACCGGTTGGCCCGGGTGACCTTGGCGGTCGCCGAGCGCAGGCTCGGACCGACCTCGTCGACCTCGACCTCGAAGACCGTCCGCTTCTCGCCTTCCTTGGTCTCGTAAGACCGCTGGCGCAGTCGGCCCTGCACGATGACGCGCATGCCGCGCTGCAGCGACTCGGCCACGTTCTCCGCCGGCTGCCGCCAGACGTTGCACGTGAGGAAGAGGCTCTCGCCGTCCTTCCACTCGTTCGTCTGACGGTCGAAGGTGCGGGGGGTGGACGCGATGCGGAACTTCGCGACCGCCGCACCCGACGGGGTGAAGCGCAGCTCGGGGTCGTCGACGAGATTGCCGACGAGGGTGATGACGGTCTCGCCTGCCATGGTGGTGATGACCTCTCGGGAAGATGTCCGTTCACCGCTGTTTCACGTGAAACAGCGGACGCGAGCTACCCGAGACCCGAAGGCCTCAGAGGTGGCTCAGTGGGTGTCCGGGCGCAGGACCTTGGTCCGCAGAACCGACTCGCTCAGGCCCAGCTGGCGGTCGAGCTCCTTGACGACCTCAGGCGTGGCCTTGAGGTCGATGACCGAGTAGATGCCCTCGGACTGCTTGTTGATCTCGTAAGCCAGACGGCGGCGACCCCAGGTGTCGACCTTCTCCACCTTGCCACCCGCGTTGCGGACGACGGTGAGGAAGTTCTCGATCAGGGGGGAGACAGCGCGCTCCTCGACCGAGGGGTCGAGGATGACCATCAGCTCGTAGTGACGCATGAGTAACCCACCTCCTTTGGACTCAGCGGCCACGGTCTCTCCGTGGCAGGAGGGTTGTGCGTAGCGTCGGCACCGGAGCAGTGACGACTCCGGCCCACCGTAGCGGCCGGGTCGGACAATCGGCCCCCGCTCCGCCCGGAGGCGGATCCCACCCGGTAGAGGGTGCAGAGGGGGCACAACTACACCAGTGCAGACGGCACAGCCTACCTGCACCCGGACGGCCGAACAAAACGCATAGGGGTTGTGAGAGCGGCCCAAGCGCCGCAATCTGGACGGAACGGGATTCCTGCCCGTTCGTCTCCACGCCAGGAGGTGGGACCCATGGCACAGTCCGTCCACCGCATGCCCGCCCTCACCCTGAACACCGACGGCCACCCGCACCCCCGCGAGAACGCCCTGGTGGGCGTCACCGCCGTGCTGGGCGTGATCGCCTTCACCACCTCGTTCTTCCACAACCTGCACCTGCTGACCTCGTGGACCGGCCTGTTCGGCATCGTCACGGGCCTGTGGGGCATGTTCGTCTCGGTCACCACCGCCGAGCGCTTCGTCCTGATGATCACACTCGGCGCCGCCGCGATCGGCTTCTACCTCGGCATCGCCCGCGGCGGTCTCTGGGGCTGAACCGGGCCCCCGCGCCCCCTCGCACGCCCCCGGACCGCACCGCTGGGACCGAGCCCACAGGCCCCGCCCGGAACCCTCGCCGCCCCCGTCGCGTATCTGCAGAGGAGACAGGTACCCGACGGGGGCGCCGCCGTGCCCGCAGCGACGGGCGCCCGGACCCCGGACGATAAGGTCAGCCCGAGAACCTGGGCCACCGCAGCCCGACGACGAGGAGCACCGAGCACATGAGCCTGCGCCTGAGGACGATCACCCGCGAGGAGCACCTCGCCTTCATCAGGAGCCGCGCCTCGGCCAGCCACATGCAGGTGCCGTCGTGGGGCGACGTGAAGGCCGAGTGGCGCTCCGAGTCGATCGGCTGGTTCGACGAGACCGACCAGCTCGTCGGCGCCGGCCTGGTCCTCTACCGCCAGCTGCCCAAGCTCAAGCGCTACCTCGCCTACCTGCCCGAGGGACCGGTCATCGACTGGTTCGACCGCGACCTCGACCGCTGGCTCTCCCCGATGCTGGCGCACCTCAAGTCGCAGGGCGCGTTCTCGGTGAAGATGGGCCCGCCGATCGTCATCCGCCGCTGGAACGCCCCCACCATCAAGGAGGCCATCGCCGGCAAGCAGGCCAAGCGCCTGCGCGACGTCGAGGCCGACTGGTACGAGGCCCGCGCCTTCGAGGTGGCCGACCGGCTGCGCAAGGCCGGCTGGCTGCAGGGCGAGGACGGCGGCGCCGGCTTCGGCGACGTCCAGCCCCGCTACGTCTTCCAGGTGCCGCTGGCCAACCGCTCGCTGGACGACATCCACAAGAACTTCAACCAGCTCTGGCGCCGCAACATCAAGAAGGCCGAGAAGAGCGGCGTCGAGGTCTACCAGGGCGGCTACGACGACCTGCCGATCTTCCACCAGCTCTACCTGGTCACCGCCGAGCGCGACAAGTTCACCCCGCGCCCGCTGGCCTACTTCCAGCGGATGTGGAAGGCCCTGGTGGCCGAGGACCCGAACCGCATGCGGCTCTACATCGCCTACCACGAGGGCGAGCCGCTGGCCGCCACCACGATGCTGGTGGTCGGCGAGCACGTCTGGTACTCCTACGGCGCCTCGGCCAACCACAAGCGCGAGGTCAAGCCGTCCAACGCCATCCAGTGGCGGATGATGCGCGACTCCTACGCCCTCGGCGGCGGGGTGTACGACCTGCGCGGCATCAGTGACACCCTGGACGAGAACGACCACCTGTTCGGCCTGATCCAGTTCAAGGTCGGCACCGGCGGCCAGGCGGCCGAGTACCTCGGCGAGTGGGACTTCCCGCTCAACAAGCTGCTGCACAAGGCCCTCGACCTCTACATGTCCCGCCGCTGAGGAGGCTGACCCGATGACGCTGTCGCTCTACCTCGAGACCGAACGCTGGCGCACCCACCAGCGCTCCGTCCTCGCCGAGTTCCCCGGCCTGGTGCCCGTCGCCAAGGGGAACGGCTACGGCCTGGGCAACCACCGGCTGGCCGAGGAGGCGACGCTGCTGGGCACCGGGGTGCTCGCCGTCGGTACCGCGTACGAGGCGGCCGACGCCGCCGAGTGGTACGGCGGCGAGCTGCTGGTGCTCACCCCGTACCGGGTCGGCGAGGAGGTGCTCCCGCTGCCGCACGCCCGGGTGATCCGGACGGTGGCCAGCGTGGAGGCGCTGCGCTCGCTGCACGGCGCCCGGGTGGTGCTGGAGTGCATGACCACCATGCGCCGGCACGGCGTGAGCGCGGCCGACCTGCGCACCGTCGCCAACGAGCTGGAGGGCGTCGCCTTCGAGGGCCTGGCGCTGCACCTGCCGATGGACCGGCCGGACGGCTCCAGCCCGATCGAGGAGGTCGCGTACTGGGTGGACACCGCCCGGGCGGCCGGCATCCCGGTGCACACCGTGTTCGTCAGCCACCTCGGCGCGGCCGGCATGGACCAGCTGGCCCAGCGCTACCCGGAGACGGTCTTCCGGGCCCGGATCGGCACCCGGCTCTGGCTCGGCGACCACGCCGCGCTGGAGGTCCGGGCCACCGTCCTGGACGTCACCCCGCTGCAGAAGGGCGACCGCTACGGCTACCGCCAGCACCCGGCGCCCTCCGACGGCCACATCCTGGTGGTCGCCGGCGGCACCGCGCACGGCATCGGCCTGGAGGCGCCCAAGTACCTCCAGAGCATGGGGGCGCGGGCCAAGGGCATCGCCCGGGCCGGCCTGGCGACCGTCAACAAGACCAAGTCGCCGTTCCACTGGGCCGGCAAGCAGCTGTGGTTCGCCGAGCCGCCGCACATGCAGGTCTCGCTGCTCTTCCTGGACGGGGAGACCAAGCCCCCGGCGATCGGCGAGGAGCTCGGTCTCCAGGTCCGGCACACCACCACGCACTTCGACCGCGTGGTGGACCGCTGACCCGCCAGGCCTTTCCGACCCGCCAGGCCTTTCCGACCGGCTAGGCCTTTTCGGCCGGCTCCGGCAGCTCGGGCTCGTTGAGCCACTGCTCGGGGCCGGCCGGCGCGTACCCGGCGTAGCTCTCCTCCTCGCGCAGCCGGCGGGCGGTGCCCAGCACGGACACGTCCGGGGCGTGGTCCAGCACCCCGCCGGAGGGGTCGTCGCTGCCGTCCCAGCGGACCGGGTCGCGGTCCGGGTGGAGGACGTCGCGGACCACCAGGGCGACCAGGTACAGGGTGCCCAGCAGGTGCAGCCCGATCGCGAAGTGGTACCAGCCCTCGCCGATCCCGTGCTGCTTGGAGCCGGTGACCAGGCCCAGATGGGACCAGATGCCCAGGGTGTAGAGCACCTCGCAGGCCTGCCAGACCAGGAAGTCCCGCCAGCGCGGCCGGGCCAGCACCGCGAGCGGCAGCAGCCAGAGCGCGTACTGCGGCGAGTACACCTTGTTGACCAGCACGAACAGCGCGACCACCAGGAAGGCCAGCTGGGCGAAGCGCGGCCGGCGCGGGGCCGAGAAGCCGAGCCACGCTATGGCCAGGCAGCCCAGCACCATCAGCACGCCGATGTAGACGTCGAGGTCGGCCAGCCCGGCGCCCCGGCGCTGCATCAGGATCAGCCAGAACGAGCCGTAGTCCTCGCCGCGGTGCTTGCTGAACACGTAGAAGGTCGACCAGCCCCGCCAGTTGGCCAGCATGATCGGCAGGTTGACCACCAGCCAGGAGCCGACCGCGCCGCCCAGCATCACCCGGAACTCGCGCCACCGGCCGGCCCGCCAGCAGAGCACCAGCAGCGGGCCGATCAGCAGCAGCGGGTAGAGCTTGGCCGCGGTGGCCAGGCCGATGAAGACACCGGCCCAGCCCGGGCGGGCACCGCTCCACCAGGCCATCGCCACGGCGGCCAGGGCGACCGCGAGCAGGTCCCAGTTGACGGTGCCGTTGAGCAGCAGGACGGGAGCCAGCGCGAACAGCAGCGCGTCCCACGGACGGCGCCGGTGGGTGCGGGAGAGCGCCACCGCGGCGACCACCGCGCAGGCCATCAGCATCCCGGCGTTGATCGCCCAGAACCACTGCTCCTGGCTCTGCTGGTCCCCGCCGCCCGGCGTCAGCCAGGCCGCGACCTGCATGAACAGGCCGGTCAGCACCGGGTACTCCAGGTACTGGAGGTCCCCCGAGGAGCCCGGGACGCGGTCCACGTACGGGTGCAGCCCAGCCGCGAAGCCGCGTCCGGAGAACAGGTGCGGGATGTCGCTGTAGCAGGCGTGGATGTACTGCGGCGAGCCCGGCTGGAACCAGGCCTGCTCGTAGCAGGGCAGCTTCTGCACCATCCCGAGCACCGACACCACGATCACCGCGAGCGCCAGGAAGCGCGCCGGGACCCACCAGGAGACGCCGAGCAGCGCCCGGCGGCCCGGGGGCCCGCCGAACACCTCGCTGCCGGCCGCCGCCACCGGGTCCTCGTCGGCCGGCACGACCACGGTGTTGGCCGGCGGCGCGGCCGTGGCGACGGCTGCCGGGAGGGGCCCTGCGGCGGCGCCGGACCCGTCCGGCCCGGCGGTTTCGTCACGATCGCTCGACGTCATGCCGGACATCCTGCCGCACCCGTCCCGCCGGGACGAGGAGGACCCCGCAACGGTCTGTACCTCTTCGCCGCGGGCGGGCGCGGCGGCCGCGACGGAAACGGCGGTGGCGGCCCTCCGAGGAGGACCGCCACCGCCGTGGTTCCGGGTTCCGGGTTCCGCCCGGCCGGGGCTACTGCCCGGCCGCCCCGCCGCCCTGGAGACCGCCCGTGCTGCTCGGCGTCGGCTTGCCGCCGCCGGTCGGGCGTCCGCCACCGCCACCGTTGCCGCCGCCCGGCGGCGTGGTGTCCGTCGGTCCCGGCGGCTGCGTCGGGCAGCCGATCACCGGCAGACAGGTGTTGCCCGGGTTCGGCCTGGTGTGCGAGGGGGTCGGCTGGTCGCCGGGGCAGTCCACGCCGGGCACGCAGGTCTGGGTGGGCTGCGGCTGCACGGGCGGCTGCGGCGCCTGCGTCTGGGCGGCCGGCGGGGCCGTCGGGCTGTCGGTCGTGGTCGGGGTCGCCGCCGCGCTGGCCGTGGACGGCGCGCCGGAGGAGTCGACCTCGGTGCCGACCGGCTGCGGGGTCGGGAAGTCCATCTTCTTCTCGTTGGCCAGTGCGGCCTTCATGTACCGGGTGAAGACATCGGTCGGGATGTCACCACCGTGGATGGACTCCTTGCCGCCGGTGCCGTTGAGCGACTGCCGCTCGTGCTTGGTCGGGTCCTCGCGCCACATCGCGACGCTGGTCGCCAGCTGCGGGGTGTAGCCGACCCACCAGGCCGACTTGTTCTGGTCGGTGGTACCGGTCTTGCCGGCCACCGGGCGGCCCAGGTCCTTCGTCTTCTTACCGGTACCGTTCACCGCCACGTTCACCAGCGTGTCGGTGACGTTGTCGGCGACGGCCGGCTCCAGCGCGACCTTGGGCTCCTTCTTGCCGAAGCCCGGCCGCTCCACGCCGCTCACCTCGACCTTGGTGACCGAGTACGGCTCGGCCTCCTTGCCGCTGGCCGCCAGGGTGCCGTAGGCGGTGGCCATCCGGATCGGGCTGATGGTGGAGGTGCCGAGCGGGAAGGTCGCCGTCTTCGGGTCGGCGAGGCTCTCCTTCTTGATGCCCATCTGCACCGCGATGTCGGCCACGTTCTGGCCGCCGACGTCCTGGTTCAGCTGGACGAAGGGCACGTTGTACGAGTACTGCATGGCCATCCGCAGCGAGACGTAGCCGCGCTTGCCGGCGTCCTCGTTCTTCTGCCGGTACGGCTTGCCGTCGTCGCCGATCACCAGCGAGCCGTCCGCCTTGCGGATCTCGGACATGTCGTCGGCCAGGTAGCGGCTGTCGGCGTTGATCCGCTTCGGCTTGCCCTTGTCATCCTTCGCGGTCTGCACGCCGGTCTGCATCGCGGTGGCCAGCACGAAGGGCTTGAAGGTCGAGCCGACCTGGACGCCGGTGGCGTCGGCGTTGTTGTCGAAGTGGCCGTTCTCCACGCCGTCGCCGCCGTAGAGGGCGACGATCGCGCCGTCGCCGGGGCGGATGCTGGCGGAGCCGAACTGGATGTTGGTGTCGTTGTCCGGCCGCTTCTGCGGGTTGAGGTTCTCCGCCTTGACGGCGTCGACGGCGCTCTTCAGCGCGTCGACCTTGTCCTTCTCAAAGGTGGTGTAGATCTTCAGGCCGCCCCGGTCGATCATCTGCTGGGTGATCGTCTTGTCGGTGGCCATCACGTACTTGTTGGCGGTGTCGACCAGGTAGCTGATCTCACCGTTCATGTTGGAGTTGGGCTTCTGCGCGATCGGGTCCGGGAACGCGGTGCACTTGGCGCGCTCCTCCGGGGTGATGGCCTTGGTGTCCACCATCTGGTCCAGGATCCAGTTCCACCGGCCCTGGGCCCGGTCCTTGTTGGCCGGGTTGGTGGGGTCGTAGTACGCCGCACCCTTGAGCAGACCGGCCAGCATGGCGCTCTGACAGACGTTGAGGTCCTTGGCGTCCACCCCGTAGTACGCCTGGGCGGCCGCCTGGGCACCGTTCGCACCGCGGCCGAACCAGCTGGTGTTCAGGTAGCCGGTGAGGATCTCCGGCTTCTCCTTCTCCTGGTTGATCTTCAGCGTGATGAAGAACTCCCTCACCTTGCGGCTGAGGGTCTGCTCCTGGCTCAGGTAGGCGTTCTTCACGTACTGCTGGGTGATCGTCGAGGCGCCCTGGGTCTCACCGCCCTTCGCCATGTTCCAGACCGCGCGGAGCATGCCCTTGGGGTCGATGCCGCTGTCGGTCTTGAAGCTCTTGTTCTCCGCGGCGATGACGGCGTCCTGGAGGTGCGGACTGATGTCCTTGAGCTCGACGATCTGACGGTTGGTCTGCCCCTTGCGGGTCATCTCCGTGTTGTCGGCCCAGTAGTAGATCGTGTTCTGGTCCTTGACCAGCTCGTTCAACTCCGGGACCTTGGTGGTCTGGTACAGGTAGAACACCAGGCCCACGAAGCAGCCGAAGACCAGCACGAAGGCGCTCAGCCACTGCTTCCAGGACGGCAGCCAGCGCCGGACGCCGGTCTTGCCGAACCGCGGGTAGTCGATGAAGCGCTTCTTGCCGGGGCCGGCGGCCGCGGCGGCGGAGGCGGCCGCGGCGTCACCGCGCCGGCCACCCCCCTTGGCGCCCTTCTTCTGGGCGGCCTTGCGCATCTCCGCACGGGTCATCCGGGGCTGCTGTGCGGTCTCCCTGACCCCCGAGGGGCGTCGCCGACCGGCGCCGTCCGAGCGCAGCTCGTCGGGTCCCGGCCCCTCGCCCTGACGGCCACCGCCTCCCGGGGGCTGCTGCCCCTCACCGCCCGGGTTGGGCGTCCTTCGCCGTCGCTCGCTCATCTTCCAGCCACTCCTCGCCAGGCGTTTCCAGCCTGAAGGCAGGGTTCACGTCCGATGCCCGCCAACCGCCCTGATCCCGGAGGTGGTCCTCGTGCACACGCGACAGCGTACGCAGCACGGATATACAACTAATCGGACATCAGTTGCCAATGCCCGCAAAACGGCAACAGATCATTACAAGCCCGTTGCCAACACCAGCCGCGCGTCGGCTTGTGATCACATTCACGCGCGCCCCTCTTGCCCGTTCCGGGGGTCGGGTTTACTGTTCTCGATATATCGAGCCGATACATCGAAGCGGTATACCGCCGGATGCAGCGGCCGATCGGACACCGAGCGGGAGGAGGGCGGCGACAGTGGGCAGGCGCTCAGGAGTGCTGGAGTTCGCCGTCCTCGGGCTGCTCCACGACGCCCCGATGCACGGCTACGAGCTGCGCAAGCGGCTGAACATCCTGCTCGGGACGTTCCGGGCGCTCTCCTACGGGACGCTCTACCCCTGCCTGAAGAGCCTGGTCGCCCAGGGCTTCCTGGTCGAGGACAACCCCGACGTCGAGTACGTCCCGGCCACCGCGCTCAACGGCAAGCGGTCCAAGATCGTCTACCGGCTCTCCGCCGAGGGGAAGCAGCGCTTCGAGGAGCTGCTCGCCGACTCCGGCCCGGACGCCTGGGAGGACGAGCACTTCGGCGTGCACTTCGCCTTCTTCGGCCAGACCGACCGGGCCGTGCGGATGCGCGTCCTGGAGGGGCGCCGCAGCCGGCTGGAGGAGCGGCTGGAGCGGATGCGCAACTCGCTGGCCCGCGCCCGCGAGCGGTTCGACGACTACACCGTCGAACTCCAGCGGCACGGACTGGAGTCGGTGGAGCGCGAGGTCCGCTGGCTCAACGAGCTGATCGAGACCGAGCGGTCCAACCGCACCGGGAAGACCGGCCCCGACGCCGGCGGCAGCGCCGCCGGACCCCGCAAGACTTCGGACGGCCGTGGCCAGGAGACCGGGTCCCCGGACCCGTCCGGGCCACCGTACGACCGCCCGGGGCGCTCCGCCCAGGAGCGCTGACACCGCGCCAGCCCTGTGCCGCGCGGCAGGAATGGGCGCCTCGCGCCCGTGCACGCAGTCATCGAAGAAGCAGGACGAGTTCCGCCTACCCCGGCGGGCCTCATGAGATCACAGGGAGCAACCGGAATGGGTTCGGTTCGCGTAGCCATCGTGGGCGTGGGCAACTGCGCCGCGTCGCTGGTGCAGGGTGTCGAGTACTACAAGGACGCCGACCCGGCCGGCAAGGTCCCCGGGCTGATGCACGTCCAGTTCGGTGAGTACCACGTCCGCGACGTGGAGTTCGTCGCCGCCTTCGACGTCGACGCCAAGAAGGTCGGCTTCGACCTGGCCGACGCCATCGGCAACAGCGAGAACAACACCATCAAGATCTGCGACGTGCCGCCGACCGGCGTGACCGTCCAGCGCGGCCACACCCTCGACGGCCTGGGCAAGTACTACCTGGAGACCATCGAGGAGTCGGACGAGGCGCCGGTCGACGTCGTCCAGGTCCTCAAGGACCAGCAGGTCGACGTCCTCGTCTGCTACCTGCCCGTCGGTTCCGAGGACGCGGCCAAGTTCTACGCCCAGTGCGCCATCGACGCCAAGGTCGCCTTCGTGAACGCCCTGCCGGTGTTCATCGCGGGCACCAAGGAGTGGGCGGACAAGTTCACCGAGGCCGGCGTGCCGATCGTCGGTGACGACATCAAGTCCCAGGTCGGCGCGACCATCACGCACCGCGTGATGGCCAAGCTGTTCGAGGACCGCGGTGTCATCCTCGAGCGCACCATGCAGCTGAACGTCGGCGGCAACATGGACTTCAAGAACATGCTCGAGCGCGAGCGCCTGGAGTCCAAGAAGATCTCCAAGACCCAGGCCGTCACCTCGCAGATCCGCGACCGCGAGCTGGGCGCCAAGAACGTCCACATCGGTCCCTCGGACTACGTGGCCTGGCTGGACGACCGCAAGTGGGCGTACGTCCGCCTCGAGGGTCGCGCGTTCGGCGACGTCCCGCTGAACCTGGAGTACAAGCTCGAGGTCTGGGACTCCCCGAACTCCGCCGGTGTCATCATCGACGCCGTGCGCGCCGCGAAGATCGCCAAGGACCGCGGCATCGGCGGCCCGATCCTGTCGGCCTCCTCGTACTTCATGAAGTCCCCGCCGGTGCAGTACTTCGACGACGAGGCCCGCGAGAACGTCGAGAAGTTCATCCGCGGCGAGGTCGAGCGCTGAGCGCAGCGAAGTTCGCGACTGTTGAGCGCTGAGCGCTGAGCGCAGCGAAGTTCGCGACTGTTCAGCGCTGAGCGCTGAGCGCCGCCAGCTCGCAGGAAGGGCCCGTGGTCTCCGGATCGCGGGCCCTTCACGTTCTCGCGGCCAATGTTTCACGTGAAACAGCGGCCGGTTCCATGGCACTCTGGGCGGGTGGCGATCACCGAGAACGGCAGCACCCACCAGTCCGCGCACCGCGCCACGCTCCTCGACCTGATGAAGGGCCGCGACTTCCGGCGGCTGCTGACCGCCCGGGTGCTCTCCCAGCTCTCGGACGGCGTCTTCCAGGTCTCGCTCGCCGCGTACGTGGTCTTCTCCCCCGAGAAGCAGTCCTCCCCGGCCGACATCGCCTCGGTGCTGGCCGTGATGCTGCTGCCGTTCTCGGTGATCGGCCCGTTCGCCGGTGTGCTGCTGGACCGCTGGCGCCGCCGCCAGGTGCTCTACTTCGGCAACCTGGCCCGCTTCGGACTGGGCCTGGGCACCGGCGCGCTGCTGCTGGCACAGGCCCCGACCTGGCTGTTCTTCGCCTCGGCCCTGCTGGTCACCGCGCTCAACCGGTTCATCCTGGCCGGCCTGTCCGCCGCCCTGCCCCGGGTGGTGGAGCAGGACCAGCTGGTCACCGCCAACGCCCTCTCCCCCACCCTCGGGACGGTCGCCGCCGCCTCCGGCGGGGGCATCGGCTTCGCGCTGCACCAGCTGATGGCCCCCGGGCCGAGGGCCGACGCCGCCCTGGTCACGGTGGCCGCACTGCTCTACCTGTCGGCCGCGCTGGCCGCCCGGCGGATGGACCGCGACCTGCTCGGCCCGGAGCAGCACCGGGACCGCCCGGGGCTCGGCCAGGCGCTGGTCCGGGCCGCCGTCGAACTCGGCGCCGCGGTGCGCCACCTGGTCCGGGACTGCCGGCCCGCCGTGCACGCGCTGGCCGCCGTCACCGCGGCCCGGTTCTGCTACGGCGTGCTGATCGTGGTGGTGGTGATGCTCGCCCGGTACACCTTCAACGACCCGACCGACAGCGCGGCCGGGCTGGTCACCCTCGGCCAGGCGGTCGGCCTGTCCGCCGCCGGGTTCTTCGTCGCCGCGCTGGTCAGCCCCTGGTGCACCCGCCGGCTGGGCCTGGCCGGGTGGATGACGGCCTGCCTGGTCGCCCCGGTGGTCTTCGTCCCGGCGCTGGGCCTGAGCTTCACCCTGGTGCCCTGCCTGCTCGCCGCCCTGCTGCTCGGGGTGGTCACCCAGGGCACCAAGATCTGCGCCGACACGGCGGTCCAGGAGTCGGTCGAGGACGAGTACCGCGGCCGGGTCTTCGCCATCTACGACGTGCTGTTCAACGTCGCCTTCGTGGCCGCCGCCCTGGTCACCGCGCTGGTGCTGCCGCTGTCCGGCCGCTCGGTCGCGGTGGTGCTCGGGGTCGCCGGGGTATACGCGCTGACGGCGGTCCTCTACCTGCGCTCCGCCCGCCGGAGTCCCCTCCCCCGCTGACCAGGCCTCCTGGAAACCCGCGGGGCTCGGGGCCGACGGCGTCCGACCGACTCGCTAAGGTACTCGAACCTGTCGTAGCGACAGAACTCTGTCTCGGGGGACGAACTGATGAGCACACCGCCCAATCCGTACGGGCCGCCCTCGTCGGCCCCGGTGGGCCCGCCCGCAGCACCGCCGTACGGGGCACCCGTCCCCCCGCCGGCCGCGCCGTACGGGCCGCCGCCGGCCTACGGACAACCCGCGCCGCCGCCCCCGCCCGGCTTCGGCCCGCCGCCCGCCTACGGGCAGCAGCCGTACGGGCAGCCGGCCCCCGGGCCGTACGGGCAGCAGCCGCCCCCCGGGCCGTACGGCTACCCGCAGCCCGCACCGCCGGTGCAGCCCGCGCCGGCCGCCAAGCGCGGCATCCGCTCCAAGCTGCGGATCGTCGGAGTGGTCGGCGGCTGCCTGGCGCTGGCGGTGGGCTACTTCGTGGCCGGGCCGAGCGTCAGCAGCGCCAAGGCCGGCGACTGTGTGCACGCCAGCGGCTCCCGAGACGTCGAGATCGTCAAGTGCACTGACACCAAAGCGAATTACCGGGTGCTGTCGAAGTTCGAGGGCACCACCGACGTGACCCGCTGCCAGCAGACGCCGCAGACCACGACCGCCGTCTCGGGCAAGAGCGGCCGCCGCTGGAACAAGAAGCGGTACGTGCTCTGCCTCGGCCCGCTGGCGCCCGCCACCACCGGCGTCCCGCCGGTGAAGAAGTCCTGAACTCTTCCGCTCTTCCTTTCCCGGGGGACCCCTTGTCCGTTCCGCCTCCGCCCCAGATGCCGTACGGCCCGCCACCGGGCGACGGCAACCCGTACGCCTCCGGCGGTTCCTACGGCGCCCCGCCGCCGCCCCCGCCGCCGCCGCCCGGGTACGGCTACCCGAGCGCGCCGCCGCCGCCCGAGCAGCCGTACGGCGTCCAGCCCCCGCCGGGCGGTTACGGCTACGGGTACCCGCCGCCGCCCCCGATGGACGGGACCACCTGCCGGTTCTGCGGCGGCTACCCCGCGGTCAACGCCACCGTCCGCGGCCACCAGGGCCTGATCATCGCCTACCGGATGCTGCGGATGACCGGCCCGTTCTGCCGCACCTGCGGAACGGCGACGGTGCGCGACATGTCGGCCCGGACGCTGGTCCAGGGCTGGTGGAGCCTGGTGTCCTGGCTGCTGACCCCGATCACGCTGCTGCTGAACCTCGGCCCGCACAACAAGTTCAAGCGGCTGCAGCCGCCCGTCCCGGGCAGCCACGGCCCGCAGCTGAACCCGGGCGTCCCGCTGACCAGCCGGCCGCACATCGCGATGCTGCTGGTGCCGGTCTCGCTGGTGGCCGCGGTGACCCTGGCCGCCACCGGCGTGCTCGGCCCCGGGAAGACCGACCCGGCCGCCGACCCGACGCCGACCCCCACCCGGCTGACCCTCTCGCCCACGCCGCCGCCGGTCATCCCCTCGCCGACCTACACGCTGCCGGCACCGACGCTCACCCTCCCGCCGGTCAGCACCCCGACCGACTCGGACAGCAAGGTGGACGCGGCCGGGGTCGGCGACTGCCTGTACAACGCGAACGGCACCAACCAGACCAACGACACCCACCCGAAGATCACCGTGGTGCCCTGCACCGACGCCAAGGCCCAGTACAAGGTCGTCTACAAGTACCTCGCCACCTCCGACGAGAAGTCCTGCGAGAAGCAGCCGAAGTCGGACAGCTGGTACACCAGCAAGCACCCGAGCTTCCCGGCCCTGGACTACGTGCTCTGCATGAAGCAGATCAAGTAGCCCGGTACGGACGAGGGGTGGCCCCGGCCGAGCGCCGGGGCCACCCCTCTCGTCGTGCCCGGAGCTCCCGTGGCGCCGTCGCGCCGTCCGGAGCCGGGCTCAGCCCTGCTGCTCGGCCCACCAGGCCCGCAGCGCCCCGACCGCCTCGTCGTGCTCCATCGGGCCGTGCTCCAGCCGGAGTTCGAGCATGTGCTTGTACGCCTTGCCGACCTGCGGGCCGGGCTTGAGGCCGAGCAGCTCCATGATCTGGTTGCCGTCCAGCGCCGGGCGGACGGCGTCCAGCTGCTCCTGCTCCTTCAGCTCGCCGATCCGGGTCTCCAGGCCGTCGTAGGTGCGGGAGAGCGCGGCCGCCTTCTTCTTGTTGCGGGTGGTGCAGTCGGAGCGGGTCAGCTTGTGCAGGCGCTCCAGCAGCGGACCGGCGTCGGTGATGTAGCGGCGCACCGCGGAGTCGGTCCACTCGCCGCCGCCGTAGCCGTGGAAGCGCAGGTGCAGCTCGACCAGGCGCGAGACGTCCTCGGTGAGCTCCTTGGAGTACTTGAGCTCGCGCATCCGCTTGCGGGTCATCTTGGCGCCGACCACCTCGTGGTGGTGGAAGGAGACCCGGCCGTCCGACTCGAAGCGGCGGGTGCGCGGCTTGCCGATGTCGTGCAGCAGCGCGGCCAGCCGCAGGGTGAGGTCCGGGCCGTCCTGCTCCAGGTCGATGGCCTGCTCCAGGACGGTCAGCGAGTGCTCGTAGACGTCCTTGTGCCGGTGGTGCTCGTCCCGCTCCAGCCGCAGCGCGGGCAGCTCCGGCAGCACGTGCCCGGCCAGGCCGGTGTCGACCAGCAGCCGCAGGCCCTTCACCGGGTGCTTGGCCAGCAACAGCTTGTTCAGCTCGGCCTGGATCCGCTCGGCGGAGACGATGGTGAGCCGCTCGGCCATCGCGGTCATCGCGGCGACCACCTCGGGCGCCGGGTCGAAGTCCAGCTGGGCGGCGAAGCGGGCGGCCCGCATCATCCGCAGCGGGTCGTCGGAGAAGGACTCCTCGGGGGTGGCGGGGGTGCGCAGCACCCGGGCCTCCAGGTCCTCCAGGCCGTGGTGCGGGTCGACGAAGCCGCGGCCCGGCAGGTCGACGGCCATCGCGTTGACCGTGAAGTCCCGGCGGACCAGGTCCTCCCCGATGGTGTCGCCGTAGCTGACCTCGGGCTTGCGCGAGGTGCGGTCGTACGCCTCGGAGCGGTAGGTGGTGATCTCGATCAGGAAGGAGCCCTCGGGGGTGTCCTTGCGGGCGCCGACCGTGCCGAAGGCGATGCCGACGTCCCAGACCGCGTCCGCCCAGCCCTTGACCAGCTTGAGCACCTGCTGCGGACGGGCGTCGGTGGTGAAGTCCAGGTCGTTGCCGAGCCGGCCGAGCAGCGCGTCCCGGACGGACCCGCCGACCAGCGCCAGCCGGTGACCGGCCGCCTGGAACCGGCTGGCGATCTCGTCGGCGACCGGCGACACCCGCAGCAGCTCTTGGAGGCCGAGCGTCTGGGCCTCGCTCAGCCCTGGGACGACCTGGACGTCGGTGCTGGAACGGTCGGTGCGCGCGGTGGGCTCATTGGCAGTGGACACGGCTCACAAGGGTACGTGCCCCGACAGGTCAACCGCCCGCGCGTTCTGGGCGTCTCACCCCACAGCCCGCAACACTGCGCCGCGGGCTGCATCGTTACCATGCCGGTGGACGAGTATCGGGCACCGGACAGGGGATGCGGTGCCGCGCGCCGCCGCCGTCCGCGGGATCCCCGTGGCAGCGGTGCGGCGACGGCGTCGGGCGAAGAGCTCCACCAGAGTCAAGCGAAGACCGTCGGGCGGACCGCGCCGGACGGACAGCATCAGCAGCGAACGATCGAGAACGGCGAGGGCGAAGCGAGTGAGTGAGCCGGCACGGCACTCGGGCCTGGGGGCGCACCGACAGCCTGGACGGGCCGAGCGCCCCGCCGGGGGGCGCCATCCGGCCCGCCGGGCGCGCCGTGCGGGCCGGCGCCTGGCCGCCGCCTGCGCGGCCGCCCTGACCCTCTTCACGGCCTCCCCGGCCGGTGCGCTGCCCGCCGGCGGCAACGTCCGGCCGGCCGGCGACTCCACCGCCACGGCCGAGTACCCGGTGGTGATGACCATCGACACGCTGAACCCGCAGGTGGCCGCCCCGGGCGGGATCGTGACGATCACCGGCCAGGTCACCAACGCCGGCAAGTCGGCGATCAAGGGCGCCCACGCGGCCGTCCGCAAGCCGTACTCCGGCAAACCGCTGGACCGGCGCAGCGACCTGGCCAACGTGGCCGACCGCTCCACGCCGGACAGCAAGGACGGCGTGGAGCTGGACAGCCCGCAGTACGCCCTGCCGGAGCTGAACCCGGGGCAGAGCCAGCCGTACACCCTGAGCGTCGCGGTGAGCGACCTCGGCTTCTCCGCGAGCGGCGCGTACGAGCTCGCGGTGGACGCCTGGGGCGGGACCGGCGACAACCCGCGCGACCGCGCCCTGGGCATCGCCCGGACCTTCCTGCCGTACAACCCGGGCGGCGCCGAGGCGCAGCCGACGAAGGTCGCCACGATCTGGCCGCTGGTGCACGCGCCGGTGCTGGCCGCCCAGACCACCGCCGACAACAGCGACCAGCCGACCCCGGTGCTGCGCGACGACAGCCTGGCCGGCGAGTTCGCCCCGGGCGGCCGGCTGTACGAGCTGGTCGACACCGGCGCGAAGCTGAACGGCCTGACCTGGGTGATCGACCCGGACCTGCTGGACGCCGCGCTCGCGATGACCAAGCCCTACCGGGTGCAGAAGCCGGGCACCGAGGCCGCGGGCAAGTCCGCCAAGGACGACAACACCGTCCAGGTGCCCGCCTCGGCCGCCGCCGTCGCCTGGCTGGACAAGCTGCGGGCCGCCGTCGCCAAGCCGGGCAGCCAGGTGGTCTCGCTGCCGTACGCCGACCCGGACCTCGCCTCGATCGCCCACAACGGCTCCGACCTGGCCGGGATGACCACCGCGCTGAGCAAGGCGTCCACCGCCGGCCGGCTGACCGTCGAGGGCCGGCTCTCCGTGGACACCCGCTCGGACGTCGCCTGGCCGTACCGGGGCTACCTCGACCAGCAGATCGCCGCCCTCGCCCAGCAGTCCGGCAACGGGCTGGTGCTGGTCGACGGCGCGAGCATGCCGGAGCCGGACTCGCTCACCTACACCCCGACCGCGGTCCGCCCGATCGGCGGCGGGCAGAGCGCCGTGGTGGCCGACGAGACCGTCTCCGCGCTCTTCGACAAGGACCTGAGCAGCCCGCAGGCGCAGACCGACGCCACCCAGCGCTTCCTCGCCGAGACCTTCGCGATCACCCACGAGCAGCCGCAGAACCAGCGCGGGCTGCTCGTCCTGCCGCCCCGCGAGCTGAGCACCGCCGGCGCCAAGGCGCTGGCGAACGCCCTCCAGACGGCGGACGGCAAGTGGATCTCCTCGGTCAAGCTGGACGCGGTGGCCCAGTCCGCGGCCGACCCGAAGGCCAACACCGCCGTCCCGGCGCCCACCGACTACCCGACCCAGATCCGCGCCTCGGAGCTGCCGGCGGCCGACCTGAGCCGCACCGACGACATCCAGCACGACCTGGACACCCTGATGCGGGTGCTCACCCTGCCGCAGCGGGTGCGCGGTCCGTTCAGCGCCGCGATGGTCCGCTCGCTGTCCACCGAGTGGCGCAGCCAGCCGCCGGCCGGGAGCACCTACCGGGCCGGCGTCACGGGGTACCTGAAGGAGCTGACCAAGGCCGTCCAGGTGCCGAGGAAGAACGTGGTCACCCTGGCCGGCGAGTCCGGCCTGCTCCAGGTCAGCGTCCGCAACGACCTGACCCAGACGGTCACCAACCTGAAGCTGGTGCTCACCTCGGCCCAGCCGAACAGGCTGCGGGTGAGCAAGGAGGAGGAGCTGGTCCTCCCGGCCTCGCAGAGCGTGACGCTGCGCTTCAACGCCGAGGCGCACAACAACGGGCCGGTCGCGATGACCGCCCAGCTGTGGACCACCGGCCCCGACTCCCGGCCGTACGGCGAGGCGCAGAAGTTCACGGTGGAGGTCACCTCGGTGACCAACGGCGTGCTGTACGTCTTCGCGGGCGCCGGCGTCCTGCTGCTGCTGGCCGCGCTGCGCTTCGTGCGCCAGCGCAAGCGCCTCGGCGGGCAGCCGCACGAGGACGGCGACCAGCCGGTCGGCGACGCCCCGCTCGGGGACGCCCCGGCCGCGGGCGGCGCCGCGGCGGCGGAGCCCGCCCCGCGGGCCCCGGCGGAGGACACCGCGGAGGGGGCCCCGGCGGCGGACGGGACCGACGGGACGGACGACACCCCTGGTGACGGTCCCGCGCAGACACCGCGTGGCAGCAGCCCGGATGGCCGGGATCGGGCCGCCGGTGATGAGAAGGTTGGTCCTTGATACCGCCGACCCCCTGCCTTGCCGGGCCGGCCTCCCCCCACGACAGCGAAGAGGTGACATGACCGGGCGCAGCGAGGAGCGGCCGTCGGGCCGCGGTGAGAGCCGGCCGGGCGCCGAGTCGCCGTCCGGCGACTGGTACGTGGCCGACACCTACGCCCAGGACCCGTACGCGGTGGACGCGTACGGGAACCCCCAGGACGGCCAGGACCCGTACGGTCTGCGGGCCGGTCGGCCCGCCGCGCCCCAGCCGCCGGCCGCCGCGTACGACGTGCCGCCGCAGCTGCCGCCGCAGGGCGTCGGCTACCCGACGCCGGTGCCGCCGACCCCGTACCAGGCCCCGGAGCACTTCGGGGCCCCGGTGCCGCCGGTGCAGCCCGGCTGGGACACCCCGGTGCAGCCCGCCTGGCCGCAGGAGCCGGCCCCGGCACAGGCCGCCGGCGGCCACTGGGGCGGCGTCGAGCAGCCCCGGCAGCAGTGGCAGCCCGGCCCGGCGCACTCCGCCTGGGACACCGAGACCACCGAGTACGTCGGGGTGGACGGCCTGTTCGGCGGCCGCGAGGCGCAGGCCGCGGTCCAGCCGCCGGTCCCGCAGCCCGCCCCGGCCCCCCAGCCCGGCCCTCCGCCCGGCCCCGCGCCGTACCCGCCGATGGGCGGCCACCCGGGGCAGCCCCCGTACGGCGCCGCTCCGGGCGGGCAGCAGCACTTCGTGCCGCCGATCGAGTTCGACCCGCCGCTCTCCGAGGCGGAGGCCACCATGCAGGTGGCCGCCGTCGCGGTGCCCCCGGCGGTCGAGCCGCTGGCGGACATCGTCGCCGAGGAGCGGACCGCCGAGCAGGCGCCCGCCCCCGCCGCCGAGCCCGGCAAGGCGGCCGGCGGCGGCAAGGTCTCCAACCTGCTGAACTCCAGCGCGATCATGGCGGCCGGCACGCTGGTCTCCCGCGGCACCGGCTTCGTCCGGACCATGGTGATCACCGCGGCCATCGGCGTCGGCATCATGGGTGACTCGTACAACGCCGCGAACACCCTGCCGACCCTGCTGTACATCCTGATCGGCGGCGGCGCGCTGAACGCGGTCTTCGTGCCGCAGCTGGTGCGCAGCATGAAGAACGACGAGGACGGCGGCACCGCGTACGCCAACCGGCTGCTCACCCTGGTGATGGTCGGGCTCGGCGGCGTGGTCTTCCTGGCGGTGCTCGGGGCGCCCGTGCTGGTGCGGCTGATCGCCCAGCCGATGATGGCCAACCCGGAGCGCGCCGAGACCACGGTGGCGATGGCCCGCTACTGCCTGCCGACCATCTTCTTCATGGGCATCCACGTGGTGATGGGCCAGATCCTCAACGCCCGCGGCCGCTTCGGCGCGATGATGTGGACGCCGGTCCTGAACAACATCGTGGTGATCTTCACCTTCTCCGCCTACATCTGGGTCTACGGCGGGTTCGGCACCACCCAGGTCACCCCGGAGGGCATCTCCCCCGAGGGCGTGCGGCTGCTCGGCCTCGGCACCCTGATCGGTCTGACCGTCCAGTCGCTGGCGATGATCCCGTACCTGCGGGCCGCCGGGTTCCGCTTCCGGCCCCGCTTCGACTGGCGCGGCCACGGCCTGGGCAAGGCCGCCCGGCTGGCCAAGTGGACGTTCTTCTTCGTGCTCGCCAACCAGGCCGGCTACCTGGTGATCACCCAGCTGTCCACCAAGGCGGGCGCCGCCGCGGCGGCGGCCGGCCACAACGGCGTCGGCCTGGCCGCGTTCTCCAACGCGCTGCTGATCTGGCAGCTCCCGCAGGCCGTGATCACCGTCTCGATCATGAGCGCGGTGCTCCCCCGGCTCTCCCGGGCGGCGGCCGACGAGGACGCCGGTGCCGTGCGCGACGACATCTCCTACGGTCTGCGCACCACCGCGGTGGCGGTCGTCCCGGCGGCCTTCCTGTTCCTGTCGCTCGGCCCGGTGGTCGGCCGGGCGATCTACGCGATCGGCGGCAACGACACCGTCCTGAACGACGCCACCAACGTCGGTCTGATGCTCTCCGCGTTCGCGCTGGGCCTGATCCCGTACTCCGCCCAGTACGTGATGCTGCGCGGCTTCTACGCCTACGAGGACACCCGGACGCCGTTCTACAACACCGTCTGGGTCGCCGCCTGCCAGGCCGGCTTCGCGCTGCTGTGCTGGCTGGTGCTGCCCTCCGAGTGGACGGTGACCGGCCTCGCCTTCGGCTACGGCCTGGCCTACGCCATCGGGGTGATGGTCGCGATGCCGAAGCTGAAGAAGCGGATCGGCGGGCTGGACACCAAGCGGATCGGCCGGACGTACAGCCGGCTGGCCGCCGCCTGCGTCCCGGCCGCCCTGGTCGGCCTCGGCGCCAGCCTGGGCGTCCAGCAGGTGCTCGGCGGCTGGCCGGGCAGCGTGGCGGCCCTGGTCGTGGCCGGCGGCCTCCAGCTGGCGGTCTTCGTGCTCATCGCGAAGCGCCTGCGGATCGAGGAGCTGAACTCCATGCTGGGCATGGTCCGCGGCCGACTGGGCCGCTGACCGCCCGACCACCGGCCGGACGAGCGGGCGCCCTGACCGGGCGTCAACCGGAGCAGAAGGCTCCTCCGCTCGTCCGGCCGAGTGCTGGGCCACCGGTTGGTTCGGGTCCGCCCGACCGCCGGATGGCGACCAGGTGTCGGATCTGCACCACATCTCTCCACCCGTATGCAACCGAGCGGACGTCTCAGCGGTCGTACCCGGTGGAGAAGAGTGGGCACAATTGTCCTGGAGCACAGGGCCGCCGACCCTAGGGCTCCAGCGACTCTCTCAAGCCGCGGCGACACAAGGGGAGGCAGGACCACGGTGGCTGATGGCACCAAGGCGGTCGTCGACACGTCAGCAGCTGACGCGGCGACGGACGAGGCCGCGCTGGCCGCGGCGATCGACGAGCTCGCGGGCTCGGACGACGCCGGCGAGAGCACCTCCGCGGACGCCCGCGAGGGCGCCCCCGCCGCCCCCACCGCTGCCGCCGCCCCCGGGCGCACCGACGCGGACGAGAACACCGACCAGGACGGGGAGAAGGGCCGGGGCGAGGACCGGGACGACGCGCCGGCCGCGGGCCCGGAGCCCGCCGCCGGCGAGGAGACCTCGGAGATCACCGCCCCGCTCTCGGTCCAGGAGCTGCGCGCCGAACTGGCCGCCGGGTCCCCCCGGAAGAAGCCCGCCCCCGAGCCCACCCGCCCCGCGCGCCGCCCCACCGACCCGCAGCCCACGGTCGACCCGCGCGACACCGCCACCCTCCCGCGCACCCTCCCCGCCCCGCAGCGCCGCAGCGGGGACATGATCGGCCACCGGTACCGGCTGGAGGAGTGCATCTCCCAGACCGAGACCTTCAGCAGCTGGCGCGCCGTCGACGAGAAGCTGCGCCGGGCGGTCGGCGTCCACCTGATGGCCTCCGGCCACCAGCGGGCCCGCAAGGTGCTGGCCGCGGCCAAGTCCGCCGCCCTGCTCGGCGACCCGCGCTTCGTCCAGGTGCTGGACGCCGTCCACGAGGGCGAGCTGGTCTACGTCGTGCGGGAGTGGCTGCCGCACTCCTCCGACCTGGCCAGGCTGCTCGCCAACGGCCCGATGGAGCCGCACGAGGCGTACCAGATGGTCCGCCAGGTCGCCGACGCCGTCGCGGCCGCCCACCGGCGCGGCCAGGCCCACCTGCGGCTCACCCCGCGCTGCGTGCTGCGCACCGACAGCGGCCAGTACCGGATCAACGGCATCGCGGTGGACGCCGCCCTGCGCGGGCTGCCCGCCGAGGACGCCGAGGACGCCCAGCGGGCCGACACCCGCGCGATCGGCGCACTGCTGTTCGCCGCGCTCACCCACCGCTGGCCGTACCCGGAGGACCGCTACGACCTCCAGGGCCTGCCCAAGGGCCTCCAGAACGCCGCGCCGGACCAGGTCCGCGCCGGGGTCCACAAGGGCCTGTCAGAGCTCGCCGCGCGGGCCCTGTTCGACCAGCCGCCGCACCACGCCCAGCCGATCACCACCCCGGAGGAACTGGTCCGGGCGATCGCCAAGCTGCCCAAGATCCGCCAGCCCGCGCCGGAGCTGCCCGCCTTCCCGGCCCCGCCCCGGCACAACACCCACGCGCTGCCCACCGCGCCCAACCCGACCCGGGTCGCCGACACCACCGTCTCCCCGCTGCCGGCCTCCTCCCGCCCGGCCCCCTCCCGGCGCACCCGCACCCGGCGGCGGCTGCGCCGGGTGGTCAAGGCCACCGCGTGGACGGTTGCGCTGGGCGCGATCGGCGTCGCCTCCTGGCAGTTCGTCGACAGCCTGCGCCACACCGGGGCGGCCACCGCGTCCCCGCTGACCTCGGCCAGCAGCACCGCGCCGAGCCCCCAGGCGAGCACCCACAACCCGGTGTCGATCGCCATCAAGGAGGCGCAGTCGTACAACCCGCTGGGCGACGGGCCCGAGGGCACCGAGAGCATCGGGAAGGCGATCGACAACGACGCGAACACCTCCTGGACCACCGGCTGGTACGTCGACCAGCTCGGGCCCAAGCCGCCCGCGCTCAAGTCCGGCACCGGTCTGCTGATCGACCTCGGCTCACCGCAGCCGGTCTCCTCGGTGAGCGTCCTGTTCTCCGGCGGCGAGCAGTCCGCGGAGCTGCGGGTGCCCACCGCGGCCGCCGCCGGCAACCCGCTGCAGGCCAAGCCGGACGCCTTCACCGTCGTGGGCAAGAAGACCGGGACCAATGTCGAGTACACCCTCGACTCCCCGACCACCACGCGGTACCTCTTGATCTGGCTGACCGGTCTGGCGAAGGATGCCGACGGCAAGTACCGGGGCCACGTCGCCGAGGTCAAGGTCTCCGGCTGACCCGGGGCGGACGGCCCCGGCACGACGGCACGACGGCAGAGGGGGGTGACGGTGGCGGACGACGACGCGGCGCTGCTCGCCCGGCACGTCGCCGGCGACCCGGCGGCCTTCGGCCTGCTGGTGGACCGCCACCGCGACCGGCTCTGGGCGGTCGCCCTGCGCACCCTGGGCGACCGCGAGGAGGCCGCCGACGCCCTCCAGGACGCCCTGGTGTCCGCCTTCCGCGCCGCCGCCGGCTTCCAGGGCCGCTCGGCGGTCACCACCTGGCTGCACCGGATCGTGGTCAACGCCTGCCTGGACCGCGCCCGGCGCAGCGCCACCCGGCGTACCACCCCGCTCGACGATGACCCGCAGCGGCTGGACACCCTGGTCGGCGCCGCCGAGCCGGCCGACTCCCCGGTGGTCCGGGCCGAGCTGCACCGGGAGCTGACCGCGGCGCTCGCCGAACTGCCCGCCGAACAGCGGGCCGCCCTGGTGCTGGTCGACATGCAGGGCTACCCGGTGGCCGAGGCCGCCGAGCTGCTGGGCGTCCCGGTGGGAACCGTGAAGAGCCGCTGCGCGCGTGGCCGGGCCCGGCTCCTCCCCCTGGTCCGGCACCTGCGCGAGCCCGATGTTTCACGTGAAACACCGCCCGCCCCCGGCTCGGCCCCGCCGCGCCGGGACACCCCCGGGAACCCGAAGCGCCCCGGCTCCGTCACAGGGACGGGGCCGAGCACCGGCACAGGGACGGGGCAGAGCACCGGTCGGACGATGCTGGAAGGAGACGTGAGCACCCGATGAACGCCCATCCCTCCTTCCCCGACCCCGCCGACGACCACCCCCCGGTCGAGCAGCTGGCCGACCTCGCCGAGGGGCTGGTCGACTCCCCTTCCACCGTCGAGGCGCTGCGGCGGCACCTGGACGGCTGCGCCGAGTGCCGGGAGACCGTCGACGCGCTCGCCGAGGTCCGGGCCCTGCTCGGCGACGTCGAGACCCCGCCGATGCCGGCCGACGTCGCCGCCCGGCTGGACGCGGCACTCGCCGCGGCCGTCGCCGAAGCCGCCGGGAGCGCCGGCGAGGCCGTCGAGCGGCCGCAGGAGGCCCCCGCGGCCGACCGTCGACCCGAGGCCCCGGCCCGACCCGTACTCACCGCCACGGCGCCCCTCACGCCGTCCTCCGCCCCGCCCTCCAGGCCCGCGGGGCGTCCCGCCGGCCGGTCCGGCCCGGCCACCGGCCCCGGCCGCCCCCGGCGGCGGCGGTTCGCCCTGCTGATCGGCACGGCCGCCGCCCTGGCCGCCCTCGGACTCGGCGGGGCTCTGCTGCTGCAGCCCGACGACCGGTCCGGCACGGTGACGGCCAGCGCGGGCGGCGCCCCGACCGCCACCGCCGACAGCCACGACGCCCGGGCCCCGCACACGGCCGCCGGCACCGACTACCGCGAGGACGAACTCGCCACCCAGGTCCAGCGGTTGCTGGCCCGCTCGGAGAACGTCCCGGGGCTGCGGGCCACCGGGCCCGCCATGTCCGAGGGCGCCCTGCCCGCCGCCGGCGGCCGGCCGGAGTCCGACCCGCCCTCCCCCACGGGCTCCCCCACCGGCTCCCCCACCGCGCCGGGCTGCCCGGCCCCGGCCTCCGGCACCCCGCTGGCCACCGACCGGGGCACCTTCCAGGGCGCCCCGGTGGACGTCCTGGTCTACCCGCTGCCCGGCCGGCCCGGTTTCGTCGACGTCTACCTGCGCTCCCCCGACTGCGGCCCGACCGTCCTGCACCAGGCCGTTCCCAGCCACTGACCGGCGGTTTCCATGCGATCCACGCCAACTCCGCCACGCCGCTTCCGGACTTCGGGCGGCTGGTACTGATCCGCCTGGGAATGCGAGACACTGGTCAGTCGTTGTCCCGGGCGGCGGAGCAGGACCGCCCTCCCCGCAGCAAACGCGGGTCGCGATGCGAACCAGGAGAAGCAGTGAGCGACGTCCGTAACGTGATCATCATCGGTTCCGGCCCGGCCGGGTACACGGCCGCGCTCTACACGGCCCGTGCCTCCCTCAAGCCGCTGGTCTTCGAGGGGGCCGTCACCGCCGGTGGCGCGCTCATGAACACCACCGAGGTCGAGAACTTCCCGGGCTTCCGGGACGGCGTCATGGGCCCCGAGCTGATGGACAACATGCGCGCCCAGGCCGAGAAGTTCGGCGCCGAGCTGATCCCCGACGACATCGTCGCGGTCGACCTCACCGGTGACGTCAAGACCGTCACCGACTCCGAGGGCAACGTGCACAAGGCACGCGCCGTGATCGTCACCACCGGCTCCCAGCACCGCAAGCTCGGCCTGCCGAACGAGGACAAGCTCTCCGGCCGCGGCGTCTCCTGGTGCGCGACCTGCGACGGCTTCTTCTTCCGCGACCAGGACATCGCGGTGGTCGGCGGCGGCGACACCGCGCTGGAGGAGGCGACCTTCCTCTCCCGCTTCGCCAAGAGCGTCACGATCATCCACCGCCGGGACTCCCTGCGCGCCTCCAAGGCGATGCAGGAGCGCGCCTTCGCCGACCCGAAGATCCGCTTCGAGTGGGACAGCGCGGTCGAGGCCATCCACGGCGACCCGAAGCTGACCGGCGTCACCCTGCGCGACACCACCACCGGCGAGACCCGCGAGCTGGCCGTCACCGGCCTGTTCATCGCGATCGGCCACGACCCGCGCACCGAGCTCTTCAAGGGCCAGCTGGACCTCGACGCCGAGGGCTACCTCAAGGTCGACGCCCCCTCGACCCGGACCAACATCCCGGGCGTCTTCGGCGCCGGCGACGTCGTCGACCACACCTACCGCCAGGCCATCACGGCCGCCGGCACCGGCTGCTCCTCCGCCCTGGACGCCGAGCGCTACCTGGCCGCGCTGGACGACCTGGAGGCCAAGGCCGCCGCCGTCGCGGTCTGAGCCCATCCCGCTCCACCCGCGGGGGTGTTCCACGTGAAACACCCCCGCCCCGGCCGGGCAGAAACAGAACGGGCCCACCCGTTGTTCTCCTGGCAGCAGCCCCCTCCGTCCGAACCCCGAGGAGTTCCCGTGGCCGGCGCCACCACCACAGTCACCGACGCGACGTTCGAGAAGGACGTCCTCGAGAGCGAGAAGCCCGTACTGGTCGACTTCTGGGCCACCTGGTGCGGCCCGTGCCGCCAGGTCGCCCCGGTCCTGGAGGACATCGCGGCCGAGCACGGCGACAAGCTGACCATCGCCAAGCTCGACGTGGACGCCAACCAGGCGACCGCCGCCAAGTACGGCGTCATCTCGATCCCGACCCTGATCGTCTACCAGGGCGGCGAGCCGGTGAAGTCCATCACCGGTGCCCGTCCGAAGGCCGCGCTGCTGCGCGAGCTGGCCGACTTCATCTAGGTCTTCCGGTCGTCGACCGCGCGGAGGCGGGGCTCCCCTCGGGGGGAGCCCCGCCTCCGTCGTTCCCGGCCCCTCGAAGGGCGTCTCCGGGCCCTAGAAGGGCAGCACCGGTTCCTTGCGCCCGCCGCCCAGCAGCCGCTCCAGCGCCCCCTCCACGTCGCCCCGCCAGGAGAGCGTGGTCCGCGCCTCCAGCCGCAGCCGCGGGTAGCGCGAGTGCGGGCGGACGGTCCTGAAGCCGACCGCGAGCAGGTGGTCGGCCGGCAGCACGCAACTGGTCGGCGCCCGCCCGGAGGAGCCGAAGGCCTCGATCGCCCGCACCCCGCGCCCGATCAGGTCCTTGGCCACGGTCTGCACCAGCACCCGGCCGATCCCCTGGCGCTGGTAGCCCGGCAGCACCCGGCTGACCATCAGCTGGACGGCGTCGGGCGAGACCGGGCTGGTCGGGAAGGACTGCGAGCGGGGGACGTAGGCGGGCGGCGCGTACAGCACGAACCCGGCGGGCCGGTCGTCCACGTAGACGATCCGACCGCAGGAGCCCCACTCCAGCAGCACCGTGGAGATCCACCCCTCCTTCTCCAGCTCCGGCTTGCCCGACTCCACCGCTTCCTTCGCACTGACCGGGTCCAGCTCCCAGAACACGCAGGAGCGGCAGCCGGCCGGCAGGTCCCCGAGGTTGTCCAGCGTCAGCGGAACGATCCGCCGTCCCATGGCCGCACCTCCTCCTCCCTCTCACGGTCGAGCATTCCCCCACAAACGCCGATGGGTGCATGTTTCACGTGAAACAGCGCTCACGTGGAACACGCACCCATCGGGTCGTCGCCCTCGGCCGGCCGGGCCAGCTCAACCCTGCGACAGCCGCAGACCGTCCTCCCCCGGGGCCATGCTGTCCAGGATCCGGTTCAGGTCCTCGACCGAGCCGAACTCCAACACCACCTTGCCCTTGCCCAGCCTGCCGCCGCGCTGCGACACCTCGACCTTGACCCGGGTGTCGAAGCGGTCGGACAGCCGGCTCGCCAGGTCGTTGAAGGCCGGGGAGTTCAGCTTGCCCGCCTTCGGCGCCTGGCGCCTGGGCTGCTCCGGCTCCTCCGAGCGCATCAGCACGACGAGCTCCTCAACGTTGCGCACCGTGAGGCCCTCGGCGATCACCCGCGCGGCCAGCCGCTCCTGCTGCTCCGGGTCCGACAGACCGAGCAGCGCCCGGGCGTGCCCGGCCATCAGCGTCCCGGCCACCAGCCGGGTCTGGACGGAGGGCGGGAGCTTCATCAGCCGCAGGGTGTTGGAGACGTGCGTCCGCGAGCGGCCGATCCGATCGGCCAGCTCCTCGTGGGTGCAGGAGAAGTCCCGCAGCAGCTGGTCGTAGGCGGCGGCCTCCTCCACCGGGTTCAGCTCGGCGCGGTGCAGGTTCTCCAGGAGGGCGTCCAGCAGCAGCTTGTCGTCCTCGGTGGCCCGGACGATCGCCGGGATCCGCTCCAGCCCGGCCTCCCGGGAGGCGCGCCAGCGGCGCTCGCCCATGATCAGCTCGAAGCTGTCCACGCCGACCTGGCGGACCACGATCGGCTGGAGCAGACCGACCTCCTTGATGGAGGTGACCAGCTCGGCCAGCTTGTCCTCGTCGAAGACCTCGCGCGGCTGGCGCGGATTGGGGGTGATCGCGTCCAGCGGCAGCTCGGCGAAGTAGGCGCCGGCCGGCTGCGCCTGCTCGGCCCGCTTCTCGGCCGCCGCCCTGGCCGCCACCGTGCCGCGGACACTCGGCAGCGGCGTCACCGGGGCCGGTGCGGGCACGGCTGCCGCAGTCTTCGCCTCCACCCCGCCGTCCACCGGCGCGGCGGGGCGGATCAGCGCCTCCAGCCCTCGACCCAGACCAACCCTGCGAGCACTCACTGATGACCCTCCGTCGTACCGTGCTGTGCCACCGGGGCGCCGTGCCCCTGCTGGCCGTCCCGCTGCTGACCCACCAGCGAGCCGCCCGGGCCCACCGCACGCTGCGCGAGCTCGCGGGCGGCCTCCAGGTAGGAGAGCGCCCCGGTCGACCCCGGGTCGTAGGTGAGCACCGTCTGCCCGTAACTGGGCGCCTCCGAGATGCGCACCGACCGCGGGATCGCCGTGCTCAGCACCTCTTGGTGGAAGTGGGTCCGGACCTCCTCGGCGACCTGGGCGGCCAGCCTCGTCCGGGCGTCGTACATGGTGAGCAGGATGGTCGACACGTGCAGTGCGGGGTTGAGGTGCGCGCGCACCAGCTCGACGTTGCGCAGCAGCTGACCGAGGCCCTCCAACGCGTAGTACTCGCACTGGATCGGGATCATCACCTCCTGGCCGGCGACCATGGCGTTGACCGTCAACAGGCCCAGCGAGGGCGGACAGTCGATCAGGATGTAGTCGAGCGGCTGCTCGTAGGCGGTGATGGCGCGCTGGAGCCGGCTCTCCCGGGCCACCAGGGAGACCAGCTCGATCTCGGCGCCGGCCAGGTCGATGGTGGCGGGGACGCAGAACAGCCCCTCGACGTCCTGCACCGGCTGCACCACGTCGGCCAGCGGCTTGCCCTCCACCAGGACGTCGTAGATGGACGGCACTTCGGCGTGGTGGTCGATGCCGAGCGCCGTGGAGGCGTTGCCCTGCGGGTCGAGGTCGACGACCAGGACGCGCAGGCCGTGCATGGCGAGGGAGGCGGCCATGTTCACGGTGGTGGTGGTCTTGCCCACCCCACCCTTCTGGTTGGCGACCACGATCACCCGGGTGGCGGCCGGCCGGGGCAGTCCCTCACCCGCTCGGCCGATCGCCCGGACCGCGGCCTGGGCGGCCCGCGCGATGGGCGTGTCATCGATCTGGTCGACGGTCTCCGAGTCCTGCATGGGGGTCAGTGTTTCACGTGAAACCGGAGCGGCAACAGTCGCCGCCCGGTCACGGCGGAGGATGCCCGAGAGCAAGGAGCGACGTTTCACGGGAAACACCATGCCCGCTATGCCGGAAATCTGACGTTGCGACACTCCGGTGTCCAGCCGTCGACCCCACCGACACCTGAACGACGACGGGCGGACGTTCCCCCCTCGCAGGAGGCCCGTCCGCCCGTGGTCGTCAGGTGCCCGATGTCACGCCCGATCAGCGTCCGCGGCGCCGTCCGCCCCGGCCGCGCTCGCCGTTCCGGACGCTCGCGGTGCGGCCCGCCCGGGCCGCCTTGGCGCGCCGGGTGGCCGCCTTCACCCCGCCGGGGCTCTCCCCCGCCTTCACCTGGACCACCCGGGTCGAGGTCTCCAGGGTGCCCTCGCCGACGGCGATGACGCTCCACTCGACCGCACCCAGCTTGGCCAGTCCGGCCCGCGAGTCGGCCAGCTCCTGCTCCGCGCTGTCCCCCTTGAGCGCCAGCATCTGCCCGTGCGGGCGCAGCAGCGGCATGCCCCAGCCGGCCAGCCGCTCCAGCGGCGCCACCGCCCGGGCGGTCACCACGTCCACCGCGAGCTTGCCGACCATCTCCTCGGCGCGGCCGCGCAGCACCGTGACGTTGTCCAGCCCCAGCTCCCGGACGACCTCCTCCAGGAAGGTGGTCCGGCGCAGCAGCGGCTCCAGCAGCGTCACCGAGACGTCCGGACGGGCCAGCGCCACCGGGATGCCCGGCAGGCCGGCCCCGGAGCCGACGTCGCACAGGGTGATGCCGGAGGGCAGCAGCTCGGCCAGCACCGCGCAGTTCAGCACGTGGCGGTCCCAGAGCCGGGGCACCTCGCGGGGCCCGATCAGCCCGCGCTGCACGCCCGCGGTGGCCAGCAGCTCGGTGTAGCGGACCGCGGCGTCGTAGCGCTCCCCGAAGACCTCCCGGGCGGCAGCCGGTGCCTCGCCAGGGTGCTCCAGCTCGGTGGCCGGCCCCTCAGCGGCCGGGTCCACGTCCGCCCCCGGCCGGCCGGCAGCCGCGTTCTCCGTGTCCATCTCGACCTCTCCGATCCCCGGATCCACCGACCCGCTCAACGCACTGTTTCACGTGAAACATCCCAGAAGGGACGACGACCCCGCCCGCACGAGGCGGACGGGGTCGCGTCCGGTGAAGCTCTCCGGCCGCCGCGGCGGCCGGTCGTCGACCTGTCGGCCTCAGACCGGCAGCACGACCACGAACCGCTGGGGCTCTTCGCCCTCGGACTCGCTGCGCAGGCCGGCCGCGGCGACCGCGTCGTGGACGACCTTGCGCTCGAAGGGTGTCATCGGCCGCAGCTTGACCTGCTCGCCACTGCTCTTGGCCTGCTCGGCGGCCTGGGCGCCGAGCACCGCCAGCTCCTCGCGCTTGCGGGCCCGGAAGCCGGCAATGTCCAGCATGAGGCGGCTGCGCTCGCCGGTCTCCCGGTGGACAGCCAACCGGGTCAGCTCCTGGAGGGCCTCCAGCACCTCGCCGTCCTGGCCGACCAGGCGCTGCAGCGCACGGTCGTTGCCGTCGCTGACGATGGAGACCAGGGCGCGGTCGCCCTCGACGTCCATGTCGATGTCACCATCGAGGTCCGCGATGTCGAGCAGACCCTCCAGGTAGTCCGCCGCGATGTCGCCCTCCTGCTCCAGGCGGGAGATGAGGCTCTCGTCGGCGCTGGCGGCGGCCTCGGCCTCGACGGCGGAGGTGGTGCCTTCCGTCACTGATGGACTCCTTCGGAGATGGGCCCGTCTGTCGGGCCGGGGACGAAGCTCTTCGCGGCGGTCACAACGGGCTCGGGACCGGTCAGGACTTCTTCTTCGGCCGCTGGCCGCCACCGCGCTTCGGCTGCTGCCGGGTGCCCTGCTTGGTACCGGCGGGCTTCGCCGCGGCCTGCTTGGCGGCCGCCGGCTTGGCACCGGAGTCGGACGGCACGCTGTCGGACGGAGCCGTGTCGGCGGCTTCCTCCGCCTGGCTGTCCTTGTCCGGCTCGCCGGTCGGCTGTCCGACACCGGCCTGCTGGCGCTGGGCCTTGCTCTGCCGACGGGGCTGCTGGCGGCGCACCTGCACCGACTCCTCGACCACCGCGGCGGCGCTGGCCGCCTCGCTGACGGCCGCCTTGGACGGGGGCAGCATGCCCCAGAGCGCGCCCTTGATCTCCGTACCGTCCGGACGCAGCCGGCCGGCCTTCTTCAGACGGGCCTGACGCTCCTCGAAGGCCTTGCTGCCCGGGGTCGGGTTGTTGTGGATCACGACCAGCTGCTGGCCCATCGACCAGACGTTGGTGGTCAGCCAGTAGACCAGGACACCGACCGGGAAGTTGATGCCCATCACGGCGAACATGATCGGGAAGACGTACATCAGCATCTTCTGCTGCTGCATGAACGGCGTCTTCACCGAGAGGTCGACGTTCTTGGTCATCAGCTGGCGCTGGGTGACGAACTGCGACAGCGACATCAGGATGATCATCACGGCGGTGACGATCTTGACGCTGGTCTCGGGGCTGCCCACGAAGGTCGCGGAGAGCGGGGCACCGAAGATGTGCGCCTTGCCGGCGCTCACCAGCAGGTCACCGTGGATGACGCCGATGTCCTGGCCCTTGGCGACCTTGGCGAGCACCCCGTAGAGCGCGGTGAAGAACGGCGCCTGCACGATGATGGGAAGGCAGCTGGAGAACGGGTTGGTACCCGCCTCCTTGTACAGCTTCATCATCTCTTCGGACTGGCGCTGCCGGTCGTTCTTGTAGCGCTCCTGGATGGCCTTCATCTTCGGCTGGATCGCCTGCATGGCCCGGGTCGCCTTGATCTGCTTCACGAAGAGCGGGATCAGGCAGATCCGGATGACGACCACCATCGAGGCGATGGCGAGACCCCAGGCCCAGCCACCGTCCGGGTTGAAGATGTGGCTGTACAGCGAGTGGAACTGGACGATGATCCAGGACACCGCTGTGTACAGGGGATTCAGGAAGGAGAAGGTCACCGGTCAGGCTCCTTGGACAGGTGGATTGGCCGCACGGGGCCAATGGTCGCCGGGCCCTCGGGGTCCGGACCGGCGGGGGTGGCGGTCACCGGGTCTCCGGTGGCGGACCGGCTCTTCAGCCAGTCTCGCAACCGCCGGTGCCACACCGGATGCTTGCGCGGCGGGACATGATCGACCCCACCGGGCGTCCACGGATTGCAGCGCAGGATGCGCCACACGGTCAGCCCGCCGCCCTTGACCGCTCCGTGCACCTTCACGGCCTCGTAGCCGTAGTGCGAGCAGGAGGGGTAGTAACGGCAGACCGGACCGAGCAGTGGGCTGATGGTCCACTGGTAGACCCTGATCAGACCCATCAGCAGGTACTTCATCGACCTGCTCCCGTCGGCGCCGTGGCGGCGGGCTCCGTCCTCAGCAACCGCTTCAGTGCCGCGTCCAGGTCACGTTCGAGGTCCTGGTACGAGGCGGTCGCGGCCTGGGGCAGCGCACGCACCACTATCAGGCTACCGGCGGGCAGCCTGGAGAGACGATCACGAACGAGATGGCGCAACCGGCGCTTGACCAGGTTGCGAACGACCGCCGGGCCAACGGCCTTGCTCACGACGAAACCCGCACGCGCCGAAGGAGTCCCCTCGGCGACGTGCGGGCGGGAGTCGCTGGTCCGGTCGGTCTGCCCCTGCGGGTCACCGTCTCTGCTGAGATGGACGACCAGAAGGGGCCGGCCGGCCCGGCGACCGCGTTTCACCGCGGTCGCGAAGTCCTGGCGCCGCCGCAGCCGATTCTCGGAGGGCAGCACAACAGACTCTGGCGCGGATCAGGCGGACAGGCTGCTGCGGCCCTTGCCACGGCGGGCGGCCAGGATGGCGCGGCCGGCGCGGGTACGCATACGCAGCCGGAAGCCGTGGGTCTTCGCGCGACGACGGTTGTTCGGCTGGAAGGTGCGCTTGCTCACTCGGGGGCTCCTGAGGTGAATCGTAGGATGACGGGGAATCGCTTGGCCGTCACCGTGCGTCCGCGTGATCTCCCCTGATTCGGAAATCCGGCCCATCGCCCCAGTTCGGCTGGGGTTTGAGGCAATCCACGGCGCCCGTGCTGCGCGCCTTATGGAGCGGGTGGACCCGCGGACATGCGGCAGCGGCCATCGACAACTCGACCTGGTTACGGTACGCGGGACGGGGCACGGGGGTCAAACCAGCCGTCTCCCGCCCGTCTTACCCACAGCCTGTGGACAACGACTTGATCCGTCCCTGTTCGCTGACTACCGTTGCAGAACTTGTCTGGTTTGTTCTTGGAAAGCGTGCACCAGTGGCTGATGTCAACAGCGACCTCGTCCCGGTCTGGGCCAGGGTCGTCGAGCGGCTGGTCGCCGACCCCGATGTCGGGGAGATGGACAAACAGTGGGTGCAGCGCACCCAGCCGATGTGGATGATGCACGACACCGCCCTGCTGGCGACCCCGAACGAGCGGGCCAAGCAGGTGCTGGAGGGCCGGCTGCTGCCGCAGCTGACCGAGGCCCTCAGCCGTGAGCTCAGCCGCCCGGTCCGGATCGCCGTGATGGTCGACGCCAACGCGGTGCCGACCACCCCCGCGCCCGCCCCCCAGGCCCCCGCCGAGCCCTACCCGGGCCCGGCCGAGGACGACACCCCCGGCTACGGCGGCCAGGGCTACCAGCAGCCGTACGAGCACGGCCAGCCCTACGAGCAGCCGCAGCCGTACGAGCAGGGCCAGGGGTACGAGCAGGACTACGAGCGCCCCCGCTACGACACCGGCGGCTACGAGCAGCGCCAGGCCCCGTACGGCGGCCCCGGCGGCGGGCCCGGCTGGCAGGGCTACCAGGAGCAGCCGCCCGGCTACCGCGACGCGGAGGAGCCCGCGTCCCGTCCGGCGCCGCGGCCCGTCCCCGGCCCGCCCGCGACCACCCAGGGCGACCTCTTCGGCGGCGCCTACGGCCCCGGCCCGAACGAGCAGCCCCGCACCGGCGCCGGCCGTCGGGCCGGCGGCTCCCGCCCCACCGGCGGCCGCCCGGCCGAGAAGGCCGCCCCAGAGCGCTCCGCCGAGCGTCCCGGCGTCCCCGGCGTGCCCGCCCCGCCCGGCGCTCCCCCGGCCGGCGGCTCCCGCAAGGACGAGCCGGCCGCCCGGCTGAACCCCAAGTACCTGTTCGACACCTTCGTCATCGGCGCCAGCAACCGCTTCGCGCACGCGGCGGCGGTGGCGGTCGCCGAGGCCCCGGCCAAGGCGTACAACCCGCTCTTCATCTACGGCGAGTCCGGGCTGGGCAAGACCCACCTGCTGCACGCCATCGGGCACTACTCGCGCAGTCTCTTCCCGGGCACCCGGGTGCGCTACGTGTCCTCGGAGGAGTTCACCAACGAGTTCATCAACTCGATCCGGGACGGCAAGGCGGACACCTTCCGCCGCCGCTACCGGGACATGGACATCCTGCTCGTGGACGACATCCAGTTCCTCGCGAGCAAGGAGTCCACGCAGGAGGAGTTCTTCCACACCTTCAACACCCTGCACAACGCGAACAAGCAGATCGTCCTCTCCTCGGACCGGCCGCCCAAGCTGCTGACCACGCTGGAGGACCGGCTGCGCAACCGCTTCGAGTGGGGTCTGATCACCGACGTCACCCCGCCGGAGCTGGAGACCCGGATCGCGATCCTGCGCAAGAAGGCGATCCAGGAGCAACTCAACGCTCCCGCCGACGTGTTGGAGTTCATCGCCTCCCGGATCACCCGCAACATCCGGGAGTTGGAGGGCGCGCTGATCCGGGTGACCGCCTTCGCCAACCTCAACCGGGCCCCGGTGGACCTGGAGTTGGCCGGGATCGTCCTCAAGGACCTGATCCCGGGCGGGGACGAGGACGCCGGCCCGGAGATCACCGCGCAGGTCATCATGCAGCAGACCGCCGCCTACTTCGGCCTGGGCGTGGACGACCTCTGCGGGTCCTCGCGCAGCCGGGTGCTGGTGACGGCCCGGCAGATCGCGATGTACCTCTGCCGCGAGCTCACCGACCTCTCGCTGCCGAAGATCGGCGCGCAGTTCGGCGGCCGCGACCACACCACGGTGATGCACGCGGACCGCAAGATCCGCTCGCTGATGGCCGAGCGGCGCTCGATCTACAACCAGGTCACCGAACTCACCAACCGCATCAAGAGCTAGCCGGAGCAGGCACGGCGGGGCCCCGGATCCGAAGACGGGCCCCAAGGGCGTCAGGAGCGAATCCTGACGCCCTTTCTCGTGTCCACAGGTGTGCGTCGCGCGCCGGCTGGGCAGGGATGCCCTCGACGGACGGTCCGCCAGTCCACAGCCCGCGCCGAACAACTGACCGGTGATTCGAAACCCGGGGGCGCGCAAGGCCGTTGTCCACAGGACGGGCCCCTCCGCCGCCGTCCACAGGGTGGGGAGTGCGGAGTTATCCAGAATTCGTCCACAGGCCCGTCGCCGCTACGCTCTTCCGCGCAGGTCAGGTGCCTGTGGACTTGTGCACAACGGTTATCCACAGGGTGTGGACAATTGACGGGTCCACAGTGGGCCGTCCGGGTTATCCACCGGTTGTCCCCAGGGGAGGACCGGTTATCCCCAGGTTGTCCACAGCGGCGTCCACAGTTCGACAACCGTGGGCTGACGTTCATACCCTGGTGTGAAAGGCGTCACGTAAAGTTGACCGGCGCCCGTGGATAACCGGGCCCGGATCTGGGGACAGCCCTGGGGATAACCTGTGGATACCCTCCGTGCCCTGTGGGTAACGCTCGGCTGTCCACAGCGCGGCCTGCCCGTCCACAGCCGCCGTCCACACCCGCTGTGGACAAAATTCGGGCTCTGACCTGCGGAAACGGGGTTATCCACGGTTTCCACAGGCCCTACTACTACCACTACACATTTAGACCCCGGACTTGCTTTCAAAGTGGGTGGGCCCCGAATCTGTGGACAACCGGGCCCCGACAACAGTTCGGGTCGCTTCCGCCCGTCTGCCCCGTCTGTCGGCGGAGTACGTCAGACTGTCCTTGCGACTGGAAGCGGAGTGACCGAGCTCGGTGGACAGCCGAACCGACGATCAAGATCAGACGAACCAGAGTGCGAGCGGGAGCGCTCGATCCAGGAGGCGGTTACCGGTGAAGTTCCGGGTGGAGCGTGACGTCCTCGCGGAGGCGGTGGCCTGGGCTGCCCGCAGCCTCCCGGCACGGCCGCCGGTGCCGGTGCTGGCCGGCCTGCTGCTGACCGCGCAGGAGGGCAGCCTGGCGCTGTCCGGCTTCGACTACGAGGTCTCGGCCCGGGTCGAGCTGGAGGCGGACGTCGAGGAGGCCGGCACCGTCCTGGTCTCCGGCCGGCTGCTGAACGACATCTCCCGCAACCTCCCCAACCGGCCGGTGGAGATCTCCACCGACGGCCAGCGGGTCAGCGTGGTCTGCGGCAGCTCCCGGTTCACCCTCCCCACCCTCCCGGTGGACGAGTACCCGGCGCTGCCCCAGATGCCGACCGCCACCGGCACCGTCTCCGGGGACGTCTTCGCCTCGGCCGTCAGCCAGGCCGCGGTCGCCGCCGGCCGGGACGACACCCTCCCGGTGCTCACCGGTGTCCGGGTCGAGATCGAGGGCGACCGGATCACCCTGGCCGCCACCGACCGCTACCGCTTCGCCGTCCGCGAGCTGCTGTGGAAGCCCGAGCAGTCGGACATCTCCGCCGTCGCGCTGGTCCCGGCCAAGACCCTCCAGGACATCGCCAAGTCCCTGGGCAGCGGCGACAACGTCTCCATCGCGCTCTCCTCGGGCGGCGCGGGCGAGGGCCTGATCGGCTTCGAGGGCGCCGGCCGCCGGACGACCACCCGGCTGCTGGAGGGCGAGTTCCCCAAGTTCCGCAGCCTCTTCCCGACCGAGTTCAACGCGATCGCGGCGATCCAGACCCAGCCGTTCCTGGAGGCGCTCAAGCGCGTCTCGCTGGTCGCCGAGCGCAACACCCCGGTCCGCCTCAACTTCGAGGAGGGCGTGCTGACGCTGGAGGCCGGCTCGGGCGACGACGCCCAGGCCACCGAGCGGATCGAGGCCTCCCTGGAGGGCGACGCCATCTCGATCGCGTTCAACCCGGGCTACCTGGAGGAGGGCCTCAAGGCCATCGACTCCCCCTTCGCCCAGCTCAGCTTCACCACCCCGACCAAGCCCGCGCTGCTCAGCGGCAAGGTCTCGGTGGACGCCGAGGAGGACAAGGCCTACCAGTACCTGATCATGCCGGTCCGCCTCTCCGGCTGATCCCGCCCGTCCTTCGTCCACAGGCTGTGCACACCCGCTGTGCACAGCCTGTGGCCGTCTCCCCCGGCCGGCCCCGACCGCAGCCGGGCGGGGCCGCTCCAGCGCGTAGGCTCAAGGAGTGCGGCAACGGCGCCGCCGGCAGGCACGTCACCACAGGTAAGGACTTGGTCATGGAGCTCGGCCTCATCGGTCTCGGCAAGATGGGCGGCAACATGCGCGAGCGGATCCGCCGCGCCGGCCACACCGTCATCGGCTACGACCGCAACCCTGACATCTCCGACGTCGAGAGCCTCCAGGAGCTCGTCAGCAAGCTCCAGGGCCCGCGCGTGGTCTGGGTCATGGTCCCGGCGGGCGCCGCCACCCAGGCGACCGTCGACGAGCTCGCCGAGCTGCTCTCCCCCGGCGACGTGGTGGTCGACGGCGGCAACTCCCGCTGGACCGACGACGTCAAGCACGCCGAGGCGCTGGCCGCCAAGGGCATCGGCTTCGTGGACTGCGGCGTCTCCGGCGGCGTCTGGGGCCTGGAGAACGGCTACGCGCTGATGTACGGCGGCGACGCCGAGCACGTCGCGAAGGCCCAGCCGGTCTTCGACGCCCTCAAGCCCGAGGGCGAGTTCGGCTCGGTGCACGCGGGCGCGGTGGGCGCCGGCCACTTCGCCAAGATGGTCCACAACGGCATCGAGTACGCGATGATGCAGGCCTTCGCCGAGGGCTGGGAGCTGCTGGAGGCCGCCCCCGAGGTCACCGACGTGCGCGACGTCTTCCGCAGCTGGCAGGAGGGCACCGTCATCCGCTCCTGGCTGCTGGACCTGGCCGTCCGCGCCCTGGACGAGGACGAGCACCTGGACAAGCTGCGCGGCTGGGCCGCCGACTCCGGCGAGGGCCGCTGGACCGTCGAGGCCGCGATCGACCACGCCGTGCCGCTGCCGGCGATCACCGCCTCGCTGTTCGCCCGCTTCGCCTCCCGCCAGGAGGACTCGCCGCAGATGAAGATGATCGCCGCGCTGCGCAACCAGTTCGGCGGCCACGCGGTCGAGTCCAAGTAACCAGCAGGTCCTCCCCAAGAAGGCGGGCGCAGTCCACAGCCATGCACGTCGCGCACCTGTCGCTCGCCGACTTCCGGTCGTACGCCCGGGCCGAGGTTCCCCTCGACCCGGGCGTGACCGCCTTCGTGGGGCCCAACGGCCAGGGCAAGACCAACCTGGTCGAGGCGATCGGCTACGTGGCCACCCTGGGCAGCCACCGGGTCGCCACCGACGCCCCGCTGATCCGGCTGGGCGCCGAGCGGGCGGTGGTCCGCACCTCGGTGGTGGACCGCGGCCGGTCCACCCTGATCGAGCTGGAGCTCACCCCGGGCAAGGCCAACCGGGCCCGGATCAACCGCTCCGACAACGTCCGCCCGCGGGACGTCCTGGGCCTGCTGCGCACCGTGCTGTTCGCCCCCGAGGACCTCAGCCTGGTCAAGGGCGACCCGGGTGAGCGGCGGCGCTTCCTGGACGAGCTGCTGACCGCCCGGGCACCCCGGCTGGCCGGGGTGCGGCAGGACTACGAGCGGGTGCTCAAGCAGCGCAACGCCCTGCTGAAGACCGCCGCGATGGCCCGCCGGGCCGGCGGCGGCAAGGGCGCCGACCTGTCCACCCTGGAGGTCTGGGACGGCCATCTGGCCCGCGCCGGCGCCGAGTTGACGGCCTTCCGGATCCAGCTGGTGGCCGCCCTGCAGCCCCTGGTGGCGGCCGCGTACGGGCAGCTGGCCCCCGGCGGCGGCGAGACCGCCCTGGAGTACCGCAGCTCCTTCGAGGGCGAGCTGCCGACCAGCCGCGAGCAGGCCGAGGAGCAGCTGCTGAACGCGCTGCAGGCGGTCCGCAAGCAGGAGGTCGAGCGCGGTGTCACCCTGGTCGGCCCGCACCGCGACGAGCTGGGGCTCAAGCTCGGCCCGCTGCCCGCCAAGGGCTACGCCAGCCACGGCGAGTCCTGGTCGTTCGCGCTGGCGCTGCGGCTGGCCTCGTACGAGCTGCTGCGCGCCGACGGCGGCGAGCCGGTGCTGATCCTGGACGACGTGTTCGCCGAGCTGGACGCCGCCCGCCGGGACCGGCTGGCCGAGCTGGTGGCCGGCGGCGAGCAGGTGCTGGTGACCGCGGCGGTCGCCGAGGACGTGCCGAAGGCGCTGGCCGGCGCCCGGTTCGCGGTCTCCGACGGCGCGGTGCGCCGGGTCGACGCCTGACCGCGCCCCCGCGTCCGCACCGCTTCACACCCCTCCACCCGCACCACCACACCGCCGTCACCGGACCGCGACCGCTTCCGCGCACCGCGCGCCCCCGGCCCGGCCCGAGGGGCCCGGCGGCTCCCGTAGGCTGGACGGCTCGGCGGGCGCGCGACCGCGACCGTTGTCCACAGGCTGGGGAAAGGAGATCGCCGTGAGCGAGCCGGCGGAGCACTCCCCCGAGCCCGGTGCCCCGGCGCCGACCGGTGCCGACCTCGCCCGCTCCGCGCTGCGCGCGGCCCGGGCCCAGGCCCGTCAGCGCGGCGAGCAGGTCCGGGAGAAGCGCGAGGCGAAGCGGCACGGCCTGCGCAGCGGCGCCCGCTCGGACGGCCGCGACCCGGTCCCGCTGGGCGCGGCGCTCAACCGGCTGCTGACCGAGCGCGGCTGGGAGTCCTCGGCCGCCGTCGGCGGGGTGATGGGCCGCTGGCCGCAGATCGTCGGCCCGGACATCGCCGCGCACTGCCACCCCTCCTCCTACGACGAGGCCGCCGCGGTGCTCACCGTGCAGTGCGACTCCACCGCCTGGGCCACCCAACTGCGCTGGCTGGCACGGCAGTTGGTGGCCCGTCTGAACCACGAGCTGGGCCACGGGACGGTCCGGACCATCAAGGTGCTCGGCCCCGCGGCGCCCGCCCGCGGCTACGGCCGGCTGCGCGCGCCCGGGAGCAAGGGGCCGGGCGACACCTGGGGCTGACCGGGACCTCGGACGGCCGGCGGGGGCACGGATCGGATGGCGATCTTCCGGAACCCCTGACAGCCCTTCCAGGCGCCCTGGGCCCCCCGGGCGAGTATCGGGACATGTCCCGAGGGGATTCAGGGCGGCATATCTGCCCTCAAGGGCTGCCAAACGCCCATCTCTGTCAGTCGTACCGGTAGACTGAAAGCCAAACACTGTTGCTAGTGGCAACCGAGTCGAAACGCTGTGGTCGCACGCCCGCCCGTACGGGGTGGGCATGCGACCCGTGCTGTGCCAGAGAGGGCGCTTCGTGGCCGATTCCGGCAACCCCAGCCAGACCCCAGACCAGTCCGAGCAGGCTTCCTACACCGGTAGCAACATCCAGGTGCTGGAAGGCCTCGACGCCGTCCGCAAGCGCCCCGGCATGTACATCGGTTCGACGGGCGAGCGCGGCCTGCACCACCTGGTGCAGGAGGTCGTGGACAACTCCGTCGACGAGGCGATGGCCGGGCACGCCGACACCATCGACGTCACGATCATGGCCGACGGCGCCATCCGCTGCGTCGACAACGGCCGCGGCATCCCGGTGGACATCGTCCCCGGCCAGGACAAGCCCGCCGTCGAGGTCGTGCTCACCGTCCTGCACGCCGGCGGCAAGTTCGGCGGCGGCGGCTACGCCGTCTCCGGCGGTCTGCACGGCGTGGGCGTCTCCGTGGTGAACGCGCTGTCCACCCGGCTCTCGGTGGAGATCCACCGGGACGGCCACATCTGGACCCAGGACTACAAGATGGGCGCGCCGACCGCCCCCCTGGTCAAGGGCGCGGAGACCGACCGCACCGGCACCACGGTGACCTTCTGGGCCGACGGCGACATCTTCGAGACCACCGTCTACTCCTTCGAGACGCTCTCCCGGCGCTTCCAGGAGATGGCCTTCCTCAACAAGGGCCTGTCGATCTCGCTGACCGACGAGCGCCCCGAGCACGCGGACGAGGAGGGCAAGCCGCTCACCGTCACGTACAAGTACGACGGCGGCATCGCCGACTTCGTCGCCCACCTCAACTCCCGCAAGGGCGAGGTCGTCCACCCCTCGGTGATCGACTTCGAGGCGGAGGACAAGGACAAGGCGATCTCGGTGGAGATCGCGATGCAGTGGAACTCCTCCTACACCGAGGGGGTCTACAGCTTCGCCAACACCATCCACACCCACGGCGGCGGCACCCACGAGGAGGGCTTCCGCGCCGCGCTGACCGGCCTGGTCAACCGCTACGCGCGGGACAAGAAGCTGCTCCGCGAGAAGGACGACAACCTCTCCGGCGAGGACATCCGCGAGGGTCTGACCGCGATCATCTCGGTCAAGCTCGGCGAGCCCCAGTTCGAGGGCCAGACCAAGGACAAGCTCGGCAACACCGAGGCCAAGACCTTCGTCCAGAAGGTCGTCCACGAGCACCTCAACGACTGGCTGGACCGCAACCCCAACGAGGCCGCGGACATCATCCGCAAGTCCATCCAGGCCGCCACCGCGCGCGTCGCCGCCCGCAAGGCCCGCGACCTGACCCGCCGCAAGGGCCTGCTGGAGTCCGCCTCGCTGCCGGGCAAGCTCTCGGACTGCCAGTCCAAGGACCCGTCCGAGTGCGAGATCTTCATCGTCGAGGGTGACTCCGCCGGCGGCTCGGCCAAGCAGGGCCGCGACCCGCGCACCCAGGCCATCCTGCCGATCCGCGGCAAGATCCTGAACGTCGAGAAGGCCCGGATCGACAAGGTCCTCCAGAACACCGAGGTCCAGGCGCTCATCTCGGCCTTCGGCTGCGGCATCCAGGAGGACTACGACGAGTCCAAGCTGCGGTACCACAAGATCGTCCTGATGGCCGACGCCGACGTCGACGGACAGCACATCCGCACCCTGCTGCTCACCCTGCTGTTCCGCTTCATGCGGCCGCTGGTCGAGTCCGGGTACGTCTACCTCGCCATGCCGCCGCTGTACAAGATCAAGTGGGGCAAGGACGACTTCGAGTACGCCTACTCCGACCGCGAGCGCGACGCGCTGATCGCGGCCGGGGTGGAGGCCGGGCGCCGGCTGCCCAAGGACGACGCGATCCAGCGCTTCAAGGGTCTCGGCGAGATGAACGCCGAGGAGCTCCGGGTCACCACCATGGACGCCGAGCACCGCCTGCTGCTCCAGGTCACCCTGGAGGACGCCGCCCGTGCCGACGAGCTGTTCTCCGTGCTGATGGGCGAGGACGTCGAGGCGCGCCGCTCCTTCATCCAGCGCAACGCCAAGGACGTTCGCTTCCTGGACGTGTGACGCCTGCACCGCAGGCCCCGCACGTTCCAGTCCGCGTGAAAGGAAACTGACCACCAGTGGTCGACGACAACCGTCCCGAAGGCGAACAGCCCGAGACCCCCGCAGCCGAGGGCACCGCCCAGGTGACCATGCGGATCGAGCCGGTCGAGCTCGAGACCGAGATGCAGCGCTCCTACCTCGACTACGCGATGAGCGTGATCGTCAGCCGGGCGCTCCCCGAGGTCCGCGACGGCCTCAAGCCGGTGCACCGCCGCGTGCTCTACGCGATGTACGACGGCGGGTACCGGCCCGAGAAGGGCTACTACAAGTGCGCCCGCGTCGTCGGCGACGTCATGGGCAACTACCACCCGCACGGTGACACCTCGATCTACGACACCGTGGTCCGCCTGGCCCAGCCGTGGTCGCTGCGGATGCCGCTGGTGGACGGCAACGGCAACTTCGGCTCCCCGGGCAACGACCCGGCGGCGGCGATGCGCTACACCGAGTGCAAGCTGATGCCGCTGGCCATGGAGATGATGCGCGACATCGACGAGGAGACCGTCGACTTCGCGCCCAACTACGACGGCCGCTCGCAGGAGCCGACCGTCCTGCCCGCGCGCATCCCCAACCTGCTGGTCAACGGTGCCACCGGCATCGCGGTCGGCATGGCCACCAACATCCCGCCGCACAACCTCCGCGAGGTCGCCTCCGGCGCGCTCTGGTACCTGGAGAACCCGGAGGCCTCCGCCGAGGAGCTGCTGGACGCCCTGGTCGAGCGGATCAAGGGCCCCGACTTCCCGACCGGCGCGCTGATCGTCGGCCGCCGCGGGATCGACGACTACTACCGCACCGGCCGCGGCTCGGTCACCATGCGGGCCGTGGTCGAGGTCGAGGAGATCCAGGGCCGCCAGTGCCTGGTGATCACCGAGCTGCCGTACCAGGTCAACCCGGACAACCTCGCGCTGAAGATCGCCGACCTGGTCAAGGACGGCAAGATCGCCGGCATCGCCGACGTCCGGGACGAGTCCTCGTCCCGCACCGGCACCCGCCTGGTGGTCGTGCTCAAGCGCGACGCGGTCGCCAAGGTCGTGCTGAACAACCTGTACAAGCACACCGAGCTGCAGACCAACTTCGGCGCCAACATGCTGGCCCTGGTCGACGGCGTGCCGCGCACGCTGTCGCTCGACGCCTTCATCCGGCACTGGGTCAACCACCAGGTCGAGGTCATCGTCCGGCGCACCACCTTCCGGCTGCGCAAGGCCGAGGAGCGCGCCCACATCCTGCGCGCCCTGCTGAAGGCCCTGGACCTGATCGACGAGGTCATCGCGCTGATCCGGGCCTCGGCCAGCGCCGACGCCGCCCGCACCGGCCTGATGGGCCTGCTCGACATCGACGAGCTCCAGGCCAACGCGATCCTGGAGATGCAGCTGCGCCGACTGGCCGCCCTCGAGCGCCAGCGGATCATGGACGAGCACGACGAGCTCCAGCGCAAGATCGACGAGTACAACGCGATCCTGGCCTCGCCGGTCCGCCAGCGGGAGATCATCTCCGAGGAGCTCACCGCGATCGTCGACAAGTACGGCGACGAGCGGCGCTCCACCCTCATCCCCTCCGACGGCGACCTCTCCATCGAGGACCTCATCGCCGAGGAGGACATCGTCGTCACGATCACCCGTGGCGGCTACGTCAAGCGGACCCGCTCCGACCTCTACCGCTCGCAGAAGCGCGGCGGCAAGGGCGTGCGCGGTGCCCAGCTGAAGCAGGACGACATCGTCGACCACTTCTTCGTGACGACGACCCACAACTGGATCCTGTTCTTCACCAACAAGGGCCGGGTCTACCGCGCCAAGGGCTACGAGCTGCCGGACGCCGGGCGCGACGCCCGCGGCCAGCACGTCGCCAACCTGCTGGCCTTCCAGCCGGACGAGCACATCGCCCAGGTGATGGCCGTGCGGACGTACGAGGACAAGCCGTACCTGGTCCTCGCCACCCGGGCCGGCCTGGTGAAGAAGTCCGCGCTCAAGGACTACGACTCGCCGCGCTCCGGCGGCCTGATCGCGATCAACCTGCGCCAGGACGAGGAGGGCCAGGACGACGAGCTGATCGGCGCCGAGCTGGTCTCCGCCGAGGACGACCTGCTGCTGGTCTCCAAGAAGGCCCAGTCGATCCGCTTCACCGCGACCGACGACGCCCTGCGCCCGACCGGCCGCGCCACCTCCGGCGTCAAGGGCATGGCCTTCCGCGAGGACGACGAACTGCTCTCGATGAACGTCGTCCGTCCGGGCACCTACGTCTTCACCGCCACGGACGGCGGCTACGCCAAGCGCACCGGGGTGGACGAGTACCGTGTCCAGGGGCGCGGCGGCTACGGCACCAAGGCGGCGAAGATCGTCGAGGGCCGGGGCTCGCTGGTCGGCGCGCTCGTGGTCGACGAATCCGACGAGATCATGGCGATCACCCTCTCGGGTGGGGTGATCCGCACGAGGGTTTCCGAGGTTCGTGAAACCGGACGTGACACCATGGGCGTCCAACTGATCAACCTCGGAAAGCGCGACGCGGTCGTGGGCATGGCCCGCAACGCGGAGGCCGAGGACGAGGAGACGGCGGAGGACGAGGTGGCGGGTACCGAGTCCACCGAGACGGCCGAGGGAGCGGAGACGGCGGTCGACGGAGACGTCGAGGCCTGAACCGAACCGCAGACCGGTGCCGCCGCGTCCAGAGTATGGATGCGGCGGCACCGGACGCCGACCAGTTCCGGGCAATCCCGCCGGGCGCTGGATGACGAGTGACGAAGCAGGGCGGCGCCGCCGTCCTGGTGGGAAGTGCGGGAGGACCAGGTGAGTGGAGCCACGGGTGCTGCGGGAGGAACCTCCGGCGGCCGTCCGGGCGCGCAGGGCGGGGGTGCGTACGGCGTTCCGCAGCCGCCGACCGAGCACTCGGCCGCGTCCACCTCGCTGATGCCGCCGGCCGGTGGAGCGGGCCAGAGCGGTGCGACCTACGGGGGGCAGACGCCCGCGCCGCCGAGCGGCCAGGCCGGCTTCTCGCAGCCGACCACGTACGCCAAGGGGCAGCCGACCCCGGCCCGGGGCACCCGGAGCCCGGGCCACACCCCGGCGGGCGGGACCCCGGTCGGGGCGACCCCGGCCGGCGGCACCCCCACCGGGGCGGCGCGCCGCCCCGCCGGTGCCCCCGCGGCCGCGACCGGGGGGGCCGGCCTCGGCCGGACCCGCAAGGCCCGGCTGCGGGTGACCAAGGTGGACCCGTGGTCGGTGATGAAGGTCAGCTTCCTGCTGTCGCTGGCCGTCGGCATCATCATCATCGTGGCCGCGGCCGTGCTGTGGATGACGCTGGACTCGCTCGGCGTCTTCGACTCGCTGACCAAGACCCTCAAGGACGTCACCGGCTCGGACAGCAGCGGCGGCCTCAACCTGATGGACTACGTCGGCTTCGGCAAGGTGATGACCTTCACCACGCTGATCGCCGTGGTCGACGTCGTCCTGCTGACCGCCCTGTCCACGCTCTCCGCGTTCATCTACAACGCGGCGGCCGGCTTCACCGGCGGCGTCGAGCTCACCCTGGCCGAGGAGGACTGATCCCGGCCGGATCCTGACGCTCGCTCAGCTCCCCGTCCGCGGACGGAATGCACGGGCCCCACCCGCTGTTGCAGCGGGTGGGGCCCGTCGGCATTTCGGGTGACAGCCGGCCGCCCGCGGCGTGCCACCCGGAAACCGGGCGGCCGCGGTGGGACAAGCTGGGTGCCGCCCGTCCCGCGCCTGGGAGTGCCGCAGGCCGCCCCCGGTCCGCCCGACCGGGTCAGCTGAGGTTCCGCAGGACGACTGGACGGAGGCGCGCGGTGGCGAAGCTCGCAGGTCAACTGGTCGAAGCCCTCGAAGGGCTGTTGGGGGTCCCGGTACCGCTGCGGGTACAGGCCTGGGACGGCAGCACCGCCGGGCCGCCGGGCGCGCCCACCGTGGTCCTGCGCAACCGCCGGGCGCTGCGCCGGCTGGTCTGGCAGCCGGGCGAGCTGGGCCTGGCCCGGGCCTACGTCGCGGGGGACCTGGAACTCGCCCCCGGCACCGACCTGTACGAGACGCTCTCCGCCGTCGCCCGCTTCGCCGAGCGGCCGGAGGTCCGCACCCTGGCCCTCGGGCCGCGCGAGGCGCTCGGCCCCAAGGGCCGCCGGGTGCTCGCCGCCGCGCTGCGGGCCGGGGCGGTCGGCCTCGAGCCCGAGCCGCCCCGCGAGGAGGTCCGCAGGGCCCCAGGGCGGCTGCACAGCCGCAGCCGCGACCGCGCGGCCATCAGCCACCACTACGACGTCGGGAACGACTTCTACCGGATCGTGCTGGGCTCCTCGATGGTCTACTCGTGCGCCTACTGGGCGCCCGAGGCGAAGAGCCTGGAGGCGGCCCAGGAGGCCAAGCTCGACCTGATCTGCCGCAAGCTCGGCCTGCGCCCCGGGATGCGCCTGCTGGACGTCGGCTGCGGCTGGGGCTCGCTGCTGCTGCACGCGGCGAAGCACTACGGGGTCACCGCGGTCGGCGTCTCCATCTCCACGGAGCAGGTCGCGCTGGCCCGCGCCCGGGTCGAGGAGGCCGGGCTGTCCGACCGGGTCGAGGTCCGGCTCCAGGACTACCGGGAGATCACCGACGGGCCCTTCGACGCGATCTCCAGCGTCGGGATGGCCGAGCACGTCGGCTCCGAGCAGTACCGGGTCTACGCCGAGGGCCTGTACCGGCTGCTGGTGCCCGGCGGCCGGCTGCTCAACCACCAGATCGCCCGCCGCCCCGACATCCCCGGGGTGCCGCACCGCACCAGCCCCTTCATCGACCGCTACGTCTTCCCGGACGGCGAGCTCTCCCCCGTCGGGTCCACGGTGGCCCGGCTGGAGGAGGCCGGCTTCGAGGTCCGGGACGTCGAGTCGCTGCGCGAGCACTACGGGCTGACCCTGCGCGAGTGGGTGGCCAACCTGGAGGCGCACTGGACGGAGGCGGTCCGGCTGGTCGGCCGCGGCCGGGCCCGGGTCTGGCGGCTGTACATGGCGGCCTCCGCGCTCGCCTTCGAGCAGAACCGGATCGGGATCAACCAGGTCCTCGCCGTCCGCAGCACCGAGGAGGGCGCGGCGGGCCTGCCGCCGACCCGCGAGGAGTGGCTGCTGCGCCCCTCCGTGGGTGCGCCGCAGCTGGTCGCGGGGGGTGCCGCCGCAGCCCCGGCCGACCCGGATTTGGGAGATCGGCCGTCGGTCCGCTAATCTTTCAGTGCGGCAAGGGCCTATAGCTCAGACGGTTAGAGCGCTTCCCTGATAAGGAAGAGGCCACAGGTTCAAGTCCTGTTAGGCCCACCACCGCGAAGGGCCCGGAGTGATCCACTCCGGGCCCTTCGGCGTTTTCGCGGATCGGCCGGCATCCGGTACGATCTCTCATCGGTGAGGGCCTATAGCTCAGACGGTTAGAGCGCTTCCCTGATAAGGAAGAGGCCACAGGTTCAAGTCCTGTTAGGCCCACCTCCCCGAAGGGCCCGGAGTGATCCACTCCGGGCCCTTCGACGTTTCCCGCCGCGCTGCCTCCGGGCGTCCCGCCGCGTTCCCGCCGCCGGACCGGGAACCGCGCGCCCCTCCCGACGGTTCTCGGGGGAGGGACGGTGGAGGGTTGGTGACGGCATGGCGGTGTTCTGGGCGATGAGCATCCCCGGACTGGTCTGCGCCCTGGTGGTGCTGGCCGCGCTCGATCAACTGGCACTGCGGGCGCGCCGCGCCCGCTGGGTGCCCTGGCGGGGGACGGGCCGGGAGGGGCAGATCTCGGCCACCGGGTTCGAGCAGCTGCACGCGCAGTTCGCCGCGGGCAAGCAGCACGAGCTGGACGAACGTCGCAGCACCCTGATGCTGCGGGACGAGGAGGGCGAGGGGGCGCCGCCGCGGACCAGGGTGGACCTGGCGAGCGGCACCGCCGTGGTGGTGGCGCCGGGCCGCCCGGCGGACGGGACGGCGGGCGGACCCGCGGACGGCTCGGCGGGCCGGGTCTGATCCGCGGGCGCGCGGGACGGTCCGGGCACGGTCGGACCGCCCGCCAGGAGGTGCGGCGTCAATCCTGGGACCGGACCGCCGGGTTGGCCGCACCGGTGGCTGGTCACGATTGGGACACCGGTGTGTATCATCGGCCGCAAGGGCAGTCTGGCACCCGGCCGCCCGTTCGCGCTCGAAACACAACTGGACTCGTCGGCCCGGTCAGTCCGGCCGGATCCGGCTCTTGAGTCCACCAACGCAAGAAGGACGAGGTCCCGCGGTGAAGAAGCTTCTCCTGGTCGCCCTGGTCGCCCTCGGCGGCTTCTTTGTCTACCGTCAGGTCCAGGCGGACCGCGCCGAGCAGGACCTGTGGACCGAGGCCACCGACCCGGTCCCGGCCGGTCGCTGAGCCCCCGGCGATCTGACGATCGACGAACTCCGGAGGCGCCCGTCGGCGCCTCCCGGGCCGGCCGGCCCGGTCGACGAACCGGACCGGCCGACCCCTTGGAACGGCACCGTTCCGGGGGGACGGCGCTGGGAATCGCGCCGGAAACCGGTACGCTAGTGCCCGTTGGCACGCGCGCGGTGCCGTCGAGGGGCATTAGCTCAGTTGGTAGAGCGCTGCCTTTGCAAGGCAGATGTCAGGAGTTCGAGTCTCCTATGCTCCACAGCGCCCAAAGGGCCGCTGACCTGGGACAACAGGTCGGCGGCCCTTTGGCGTTCCCGGATTAGTCAGCAGATTTGTCAGCATGACAGGCGTATGTTCGCCCCATGGCAACCATTCGCATTCGCGAACGCAAACGGTCCGGGCCGGTGCACGAGGTCTACTGGCGTGACGGCGGCGCCGCCGCAGGGGACCAGGAGAGCGAGCGTTTCGACGACCCGGACGCCGCCAAGGCCTTCATGAACCTGGTCACCGGGTACGGGAACAAGTGGCCTCCCGGCTGGGTGAAGGGCCGAGGCTTCGTCCAGGAAGAGGAGGCCCCGGCGCCCGCAGTCGACCCCGCCCACATGTTCGAGACCTACTCGCTGAACTATGTGACCTTGCTCACCGGAGTCGAGGGCGGCACCAAGCGGAAGTACCGCCGGCTGGTCCGCGAGGGCATGGTCCCCTGGTTCCGCGACAAGATCATCGTGGACGGCCCGGACGCGATATCCGAGGACGACGTCAAAGCGTGGATCAACGCGCTCGCCGCCGGCACCCCGGCACCGCACGACCCGCCGGACCGCAAGCGCAAGCCGTACTCCGCCAAGACGGTCAGGGACCACCACGGGTTGCTGAGCGCGATCCTCGGGAGCGCGACCAAGGGGCAGAACCCGCTGCGCCGGTACAACCCGTGCTCGGACACCAAGCTGCCGCGCAAGGACGACGGCGACAGCGAGGAGAAGACCTACTTGGAGCACTGGGAGGCCGGCCTGATCCTGCGGCATCTCGCGGCCGACGCCATCGACCTCGTCCAGGTGCTGCTCGGCACTGGGCTTCGGTGGGGCGAGGTCAGCGCGCTCCAGGTCCGCGACTTCGACCACGTCGGCGGGCGCCCCGTCCTGCGCGTCTCCAGGACCTGGAAGGAGGATGAGGAGGGGAAACGGTTCACCGGCGCTCCGAAGAGCGTCAGGAGCCGTCGCACGCTCGTCCTGACGCCCTACCTCGCCTCCATCGTGGCCCGGGCCTGCCGTGGAAAGCGGCGGCGGACGGACCTGCTGTTCACCGCGGTCGAGGGCGGGGCCTGGCTGCCCGCCACGTTCCGTCGGCTGCGGTGGCTCCCGGCCCTGGAGGCCGCACGAGCGGAGGGCATGTACAAGGAACCGCGGCTCCACGACTGCCGGCACACCCACGCCGCGTGGCTGATCGCCCGCAACGTCCCGCTCCCGGCCATCTCGGCCCGGCTGGGCCACGAGAGCATCCAGACCACCATCGACGAGTACGGCCACCTCATGGCCATCCTCGACGACGACCTGGTCGCCGCCGTGGCGTACAGCATGGACGCCGCGCTGTCCCCGGTGGTGCCGGACGACGTCCGCCAGGCCGTCGAGCTGGAGCGAGCGACCGTGCTCACCAGGGTGTAGCTCAGGAACAGCGCCGCGCCCCTGCTCGGATGAGCGGGGGCGCGGTTGCGGCGGGATCAGGCTGCGGCGTGGCCGATGGTCGAGGAGGCATCGGCACCGGCGATGAGCTGGTCCATGTACGGCGCGAGGATGTCGATGATGGCGGCCGGCGCGAGGTCTCGGTCAGCCATCAGCTTCCCCGCCGTCGAGGCGATGTCCCCGAGGCGGTCGGCCGGAACGACTCTGGGGTCGCCCACGATGATCAGCACGGTGGTGCGGGCCACCAGGACGAGGGGCGCGCCGTCGTCCAGCGTTGCCTCGTGGGTGACGACAGTGTTCACACATAACCCCCTAGTCCCGGCCGGGCAGTGTGCGCACGGCCGTCCTCCTCGCGAGGCCGGATCGAACGTACACCCGATTAGTGGGCTGGACTACTGGTTAGAGGCGCGGTTTCGTTCAAACCGGAACTAAACATCCCGCTTACCTGAACTTTCATCCGTCTTGGCCAAAAGTGCCTCGATCACGGCCCTGACCTGCGGAAGCTCTGATGCGTCCATGCCAGCGAGATGGCCGACGATCACCCGCGCATCCTCGGGAAGGTCGGATAGTTCGGTGGCGGTGTAGCCGAGGAATTGTGAGGCCGCGGCCTGCTGTACGCGCACCAGGGGCTTTCCGGTTCCGGCGGCCAGTGCGCGCAGGAACTTGGGCTCTGGTGCGCGGCGGACCTGGTCGTGAGCTATGTCATGGAGCCATGTCTGGCTGATTCGGTCCCCCGTCTCGGGGTCCACTGAGGCTTCGGCGAGCCGGCGCAGCGACATCCCGGGCCGGTCGAGCGCGGCGAGCACCAGCGCAGTGAGCGCGGGTGCGCCCTTTCGGTCAGACATGACCATCCCCTTCGCATGCTTCCCGTCCAAGCGGCGGCCCGGCCGGTACTCGCGAGCGGGCGGTCGGACGCCTGCGTGCTCGCGTTCGCGAACGAGGCTAACAGTGCGCTCCGGGGGCCGTCGTCACCTCCGGGCGTCAAGAACAGGCCAATCACGGAACTTGATCTTCCCTTAAGGTGCCCAAGCTGCTCGCGTTCGCGAACGCGAGCATGTATGTTCGTGTTCGCGAACGCGAGCGGCATTGAGCCGCATCGAACGGCACCAAGGAGAACGACGATGTCCCCCCTCCTCGACTACAAGGGCGCGGCGACGGCGCTCGGGCTCAAGAACGACACCTGGCTCCGGCGCCACATTCGGCGGTTGCCACACGAGAAGTACGGCAGGGCCGTGCGATTCAGCGAGGAGCACATCGCCGAGATCCGGCGTATCCACAGCGTCCGGCCGACCGAGCTTCCGGCGTCGGTGGCCGTTGGTCCGGCGATGCTCGTTCCCCTCGGCGCCAGCCGCAGGGGCTGACCTCCCCCATGGCCCACCCCACTCCCCCGGGTAGCACCCCCGCGATCGGCACGATCCGACTCGCAGGATCCGCCGAGTTCGCCGCCGCGGCGCTCGCAGCTCTGCACGCGGACCCCCGACTCGACGTGGTCAGGGTCTCTCGTCTGCTGGCCGGCGACGCCGTAGGCGAAGTTCGCCAGTACATCAGGGCGCGGCGGATCGCCGACTAACCCCCGACATGGGTCGGGCCGTCCCCCGGCTCTCACACCTGGACGGCCCCGGCCCTCACCCGCCTCTACGACGGAGAAGACACATGCCCCAGCGTAGCAACACCGGCCCGACCGCGGCTGAGATCGCGCTCGACGCCGCCATCCCCGCGGACATGGAGGTGCCCGCGCTGTCGGCGGACGTCCTCGTGGCCGTACACCAGCTGGACCTCGACGCCCTGGTGCCCGCCGCCGAGTGGTGGCGTGTCGCAACGCGTCGCAGTGCACGCCGGCTGATCCGTCAGATGGGCTCGATGCTCCGGCATCTGGTGGCCGAGATCGTGACGCTGGACCGCCAGCTCGGCGACGCCGATGCCGAGCTGGACCGGCTTCGCGCCGAGGTCAAGGAACTGCGCACCGCTGCGGCACCTGACGTGGCGGACCCGCTCGTGGTCGCGCACGGTCTGGCGCTGCGCCTGTCGCAGCGGCTCACCCCGGCGCCCGTCTCGGTGAGTGTGGACCGCTACCCCTACGACCCGACTCCGCGGGTGGTGGTCCACGCGGACGACGTCGTCTCCGTCGAGGCCTGGGGCGCCGACCTTGGCGCAGAGATCCGGTGGAGGGACTCCTCGACCGGCCAGTCCCGGATGGGCCGCGGCGAGTGCACGGTCGACGGCATCCCCGTCTCGATCACGGCATCGGTGTACCTGGGGCGTACGGCGACGGCGGTGGCGTCGTGACGCAGCAGCACATCACCCACGCCGCCGAGCTGGTGGTCCAGGCGATGCTCGGCACGGACCCGACGCCGGCCGCGATCGTCCAGGCCCTCGCGGCCGCCGGCCTGCTGCGCACCACCCCGCTGGAGGTCTACCGGGCATCGTGGGACGACGACTCCCTCGGGCTGTACGTCAGCCGGGACGCCGCCCGGGCCCGGTGCCTGCTGGACGCCGCCGCCGCTCGGCCGGAATCCCAGCTGGCCTGGCACCCGGTGACCGAGGACGACATGGACGAGGAGTACCTGGCCGCAGACGGCCAGAACGTCGAGTACTACGTCACCACGGTGCCGGTGCGGCTGACGGGTGAGTTCTGATGACCACCCGCACCCTCGGCCCGATCGCGCACGGCACGCTCACGGGCTACAACCAGCACCGCAACCGCCGAGTGCCCATTCCCGAGACGGACGAGTGCGGGTGCCGCGCGGCCTTCACCGCCTCGCGGCGCGAGCGCGCCGCCGCCCGGGCGTCCCGCTCCGCGCACGAGTGGAACCGCGGCCTCACCGGCGAGCGGCCGCCGATTCCGTCCCGGCCGCTGGCCACCGCGTGTCCGACCGCGGCCTGTGGCCAGGATGTCGCCGCCCCCGAGGTCGCCGGCCCGGGCTGGGTCTACGCCCGGGTCATCGGCTCGGCGGAGCCCGGCCGCTGGTACTGCTCCGGCAGCTGCTCCACGTACGGCATCGCGCTCGCCGAGCTGCGCCCGGCCGAGGGGGGTACCCGGTGACCCGCCTGTTGCTCGCCGTCTGCATCATCGCCGCACTGTGCCTGCTCGCGGCCTGGGCCGAGGACCGTATCCACGAGCGGGGCGTGGACAACGACCAGGCGCGCCGCTGGCGCGCGGCCTGGGCCGCCGAAGCGCAGCGCGTGGCCCAGGCCGCCCGGGAGGACCGAGCCGATCCGGGCCCCGCTTCCCCGCGCCCCTCCCCGCACCCGCGGCCGTGACCACACGCGCGGCCACGCCGCGTGCTCCCCGGCTCGTCGGGTTGCACGTGGTGTTCGCGACCAAGGTCCGCGCGCCGTACGCCGACTACCTGTGCCCGTGCGGCCATCGGGACGCCGCTCTCGGCGCGGCCGCCGTGATCCGGCTCGTCCAGACCACGGGGCCCGCCCACCTCACCACCTGCCCTCTCAGCACCAAGGACCGCCCATGAGCACCACGACCACCGCCCACCTCGACCTCACCACCGGCGTGGTCACCGCCGACCCCGAGCCCGCCCCGTTCTCCGAGGTGCTCCGCGAGCACATGGGCGGCCGGGTCCACGACGCCGCGTCCGCCGAGCTGTACCAGCTGCTCAACTCCGTTGCCCGGCACGGCAAGAAGGGGACGTTGCAGCTCGTCGTGCTCGTCGAGCCCCCGCGGGGCCACGTCGAGGGCGGCCCGCTGTCGGTCGCGATGAGCACCGTCCTGCGGGCGCCCAAGGGCGAGACGCCGGCCTCGACGTACTACCTCGACAGCTCCGGCAACCCCAGCCGCCAGGACCCGCGCCAGCCCGGTCTGTGGGACGACGTCCCGGTCGAGGCGCGACAGGCCGGACTGCGCGCGACGCTCGCCCGCGCCGGCGTCGACCCGGACGAGGCCGCCGACCTGGCCGCCGCGCTCGACGCCGAGGGCTACCGCCGCCCGTAGCCCGGCCTCCCCGTACGGCCCGAGGGGCGCGGCGCGCACCGACCCGCGTCCCTCGGGCACCAGCACCGACCAGACTGGAGCACCCCTGATGCAGCGGCCCGCCGACGCCGCCGCCGCGCCCACCGACACCGGGCAGCGGCCGCCCCGGCGTGCCGCTGCGCCGTTCTGGACCCGCTTCCCGTCGAGCTGGCTTCCGGCGCTCACCGGGGACCACCTGCGCGCCGCCACCGCCGTCGGAGACTACGCCCGGGGCGCGGACGGCTACTGCTGGGCGGCCGACCGCACGCTCGCCGCCGGCCTGGGGCTGCACCCGGACACCGTCGGCGCCGGGCTGCGCGCCGCCGAGGCCGCCGGCATCGTCCGCGCCGTCCGCCGCCCCGGCGGCACCTCGGCGCGCGTGCTCGCCCTGCCGTCCGAGGATGACGACACCGTCCTGTGGGTGTGCGTCACCTCGTACGCCCGCAACGTCCTGTCGGGCTACGACTTCCTGGCCTACTGCGTGCTCAGCGTGCGCTCCCACCTGGACGAGCCGACGAGCATGGCCCTGATAGCCCGGCTGGCCGGCATCAGCCCGGCCCGGGCCCGTACGGCCGTCGCCGAGCTGCTCGCCGCCGGGTGGATCACCCGCACCGACGCCCGCGGCCGCGCCGCCCGCTACGCCGTCCACCCCGCCCCGATCGCCGACGTCGCAACCCAGCTCGCCCTCGACATCCCGGAGCCCCGCCGCGTGAAGGCCGGCCGCCCGGCCGTGGCCGAGCCTGTCCACCGGGGCGAGATCGACGGCCAGCTCGCCCTGTTCGACCCCGCCGACCTGGCCGCCACCCCTCACGGATCGGCTGTCACCACCCCTCACGGATCGGCCGCGAGTACCCCTAATGGATCAACCGGACGAACAGGATCCCTTGAACAAGATCCTTCCAACAGGCGCCGCCCCGTGGGTGGTTGCCCGTCCGCCGTAGGCGATACCTGCGTACCGCGCGACACGGGCGCGCCCGCGAGCACCCGCGACGGCGCCGTCCGGCCGGGCGCCGCTTCGGCTGCGCCGGAGACGCCGAACCCCCTGCCCCCGCTGCTGATCACCGACCAGGCCTACCGGGTCCTCGCCGAAGTCCCGGCCCTGGTGGCCCGGATGTCCCGGTGGGAGCAGCGGGTCGCCGCCCGCGCCGTCGGCGCCGCGATCGAGGAAGCCGGCGACGTCGCCCGGGTCGCCGCCCGGCTGCGCCGCCGCTACGCCTCGACCTGCCCGGCCGACGTCCGCCGCCCGTACGGCTGGCTGGTCGAGCGCGGTCTGACCCGCCGCGGCTGCGACCGTCCGACCTGCGAATCCGGCTGGGACCTCGCCCGCGCCGACAACTGCCGGTCCTGCGAGCAGCGCGTCCAGGACGCACGGGACCTCGCGGCCGCCCGCCGGACGCAGCACCACCCCGCGCCCGTCCCCGAGCCGCGCCCGGCGCCCGCCCCGGCCGCGCCGTCCGCCGCCCGGACCTGGGTGTGTGCCGTCCACCCCTCGATCTCGCTGCCGTGCGGCATGTGCGCGGCCGACACCGCCCGCACCTGGCCGCCCGCCGCAGACACCACCCTCGGCCGCGAGTACCGCGAGCAGCGCGCCGTCCGCCGCCGCGCCCGTGAGACCGCCGCCGCGGCCTGACCCTCCCCGACCGAAAGGCCCCACCGTGACCGACACCGACATCGACACCGCCCGCCAAGTCGTCTTCGACCACGCCCTCCTCACCCCCACCAACCCGCACGACGGCCTGGCCTGCGCGGCCTGCTGGTCCGCCCTCGGGGAGGCGGTGTCGTGGCCGTGCGCTCCGCTGCGCGACGTCGCCGAAGTCGAGCCCGTCGGGGGCGGCTGGACCATTACCATCCGGCCGGCCGACGACGCCGCCCGCCCCGTTGATGACGGTGCCCGGTGACGGCCGCCCGCCCGCGCCGGCCGTCGGCCCTGCCGCTCACCGCCACCGAACGCACCCGGCTCGACCACCTCGTGCGCCGGGCCGCCGACCGCCTCGGCCCGGACGAGGCCGGCACCCTGCACCGGCTGTGGGAGCGCGACCGGGCCGACCGCGCACAGGAACGCCGCTCCGCCGGGGGCGCCCGGGCCGCCGCCCAGCGCACCGCCGACCGGCTGCGTTCCGCCGAGGCCGAGGCCGCCGCCCACCAGGCCGCGCTCGACGCCGTCGCCACGAAGTACGCCGCCACCGCCGCCGAGCTGCGCCGCTCCCGGGCCGCGCACCGCGCGACCGTGGCCGAGGCCCGCCGCCAGGCCCGCCGCGCGACCGGGGCAACGGCCGTCCTGCGGGCCGTCGCCGAGCAGCTCCAGGCCGTACCCGCCCCGGGACGGCTGACCGCCGACCAGATCGCCGTCGACCACACCGAGGCCGCCGCGCTCGTCCGGCTTCACCTCGTCGTCGAGGACGCCGGCCTCGACCTGGGCGCCGAGCTGGACCGGATCGCCCCGGCCCTGACCCGGTCCCGCGCGCTCTGACCCCGTCCGACCCGCCGCCCGGCCCCGGCCGGGCGGCCCGCACCACCAGGACCACCACATGACGCCCTGCCAGCTCTGCGCCCACGAGGCCCCCGGCCGGCTCTGCACCCCGTGTGCACTCCGCCTGGGCCGCCACCTCGTTGACCTGCCGCACCTCTACACCGCCCTCGGCGCGCACCTGCGCCCCTCCTCCCAGGTCCGGGACCGCCTCGGCACCAGCCCGGCCGGACCGGACGCCCCGATGCCGGTGGCCGAGGACGTCCTGGACCTCGTCGGCCCCGGCGGGATTGTCACCGTGCTGGAGACCTGGCGTCAGGCACTGCACGAGGACGCCGGGATCCGGTGGCCGGAGCCCTGGGGCGACCTGCCCGGCCGGGTCCGCCGCGCCGCGGCCGGACTGCGGGACCACCTCGCCTACATCCAGCTCGACTGGCCGGCCGCCGGGGACTGCGCGCGCGAGGTCGCCGAGCTCCACCACGCCGCCACCCGCCACGTCGCCCCCGTCGACCGCCCCACCGTCGTCGGCACCCACCCCGCCGACGCCGGCCAGGACCCCGCCGAGGCCTGCGGCGGCCGCCTGGAACTCCCGCACGGCGGTACCACCGTCCGCTGCACCCGCTGCCGCACCACCTGGGGCCCGCTCCAGTGGCTCCGGCTGCGCCGCCGCATCGAACACGCCCGCACCGCCGACCGGCCCGCCGCGTGAACCGCGGCCTACACCTCGGACCGCATCACCACCACCGGGATCACGTAGTCCGGGGCCGTCATCCACTCCACCGAGTCCACCACCATCCGCTCGCCCTCGTCCTCCAACCAGCACACGACGTCACCCACCCGCGGCACCGCCGGCATCCGGACGAACACCTCACTGTCGTCCGGGAACCACAAGCCCACCTTGAACATCGCTCTCCCTCTCGCTCGACACGGCCATCGTGCCAGCACCTCCAAGAGGCCGATTAACACTCAATTAACGCTCTCAGCTTGACAGTTGACCGAATCCATGCCTTGAGGAGACCCCCATGCCTCCGTCCCGCGCCGATCTGGCCGCCAAGCGCCGCCGCGCCCGTCACCTTCTGCGCGCCGGCCGCTCGACCGCCGCCGTCGCCGCCGAGCTGCACATGGACCGTCGCGCCGTCCGACAGCTGCGCATCGACGCCGGCATCCCTGCCCTGCCCGGCGGCACCCCCCAGCGGCTCACCGTTGAGGAGAAGTGGCGCAGCCACACCCGCCGCACCCGGGGCGGTCACATGACGTGGACCGGCGAGCACACCAGCGCCGGCGGCCGCGTGATGCGGCACTCCGGCACCGCCTACAGCGCCCACCGCGTCGCCTACCGCATCCAGCACGGCACCGACCCCGAGGGGCACGCCAAGTCCGGCTGCGGCCGCCCGGGCTGCGTCGCCCCCGAGCACCAGATCGACACCGCCGAGCGCCGCGTCGTCCGTACCCCGCGCACGGTGTACGACAGCGCCGAGGCGAAGCTGGCCGCCCTCACCCGCCCCACCGGCGACGGCCACCTGGACTGGACCGGCCCGCACGACTCCGGCGGCCGACCCCTGCTCAACTGGCGCGGCCGCCACTGCGCGCCCGCCCGCCCCGCGTTCGCTCAGCACTACGGCCGCCCGCCCGAGGGCCGCGTCACCGCCGCGTGCGACCACCCCGGATGCCTCGCGGGCGCGCACCTCGACGACCGACTCACCCGCGCCGAGCACGCTCGCGCGTACGCCGCCCTCGGCCTCTGACCACCCGCCCGTCACCGCGCTACCCGGCCCTCGGGAGCGCGCTCCCACCCGGAGCCCACCACTATGAGCAGCCTCGTCATCGGCGGCACCTACAGCGCCCGGATTCACGGCATCGCCGGACCCTGGACCGTCCACGGAACCGTGACCATCTGGGACGTCCAGCACCACGACAACGGCCTCACCACCGTGACCGTGCAGCTCAGCGACCACCCCGATCCGCGGTGCCCCGGCCACTCGACGTACGCCACCGCCACCGTTAGCGCGCTCCCCGACGGCGCGCGCGCACTCGTCGACCTCGTCACGCCCGAGCCCGGACCGTCCCGGATCGGCCTCGGCTACCGCCTCCTCGCACAGCACCCCGCCGAGGACGCCGCGCTCCACCTCGCGGCCGCCGACCACGTCCTCGCCGAGTGGGAACCCGTTCCCGCAGACGACAGCCCACTCGGCAGTAGCGCGCTCCCCGCACTCGCCCGCGCTGCACACCGCGCTACCGAGCACACCACCGGCCGCCGCGACGCCGAGGCCGAGCGGGACCAGCTCATCCGCCGCCTCGACGCCGGCGGCGTGCCCCGGGACGTCCTCGCGCACACCATCGGCCGCAACATCTCCCGCATCGGCCAGCTCTGCCGGACCTCGCCCACGGGCCGCACCAACTGCACCACGGTGGACGCATGAGCCTGACCGCGTGGGCCGCCAGTCTCCGCGCCGCCCTGCACCACCTCACCGAGGTGGCCCGGCTGCGCACTGACGCCGCCTGTCTGGGCCTCGCCCGGGCCCGTGCCGACGCCGTACTCGCCGAGGCCCAAGGCACCGAGCTGGGCATCCCGACCGCTGACCACTTCGACGCTGCCCGACGCACCCTCTGGGCCGAGTTTGCGACGGCGCACCCGGCTCCCGCGGGCGACCCGTTGGCCACTCTCACCACCACCATGACCAGCACGGATCAGGCCGGGACCACATGACCGGGCCCCGCGACCGGATACCGGCCGCCGGCCGCGTGACCATGGCCGACCTCGTCCGCCTCGGCGTGCCCGCCCCGACCGTCCGGGGCTGGGTCCGCCAAGGGCGGCTCACCCGGATCGGCGGGTCCACCCGCTACCCCGAGTACGACGCCCCCGTAGCGCTGGACCTGATCGAGTGCTGGAAACCCCGCGGCACCGGCCGCGCCGATCCCACTTGACCAGCGGTGTAGCGCAGTGCAACGATCTTCGCACCACCCGTGTGTCCACTTCCGGGTGAAGCAGACGAACACGACGGGCCCCGCAGCAGACGCCGCGGGGCCCGTCGCCGTCTCCAGACCTGCGGCGGCCCGGCCCGCTGATGCAGTGTCCGGACAGCGCGGGACCACACACCCCGCCCGGGCCGCCGCACCACCACCCTTGGAGGGACCGCCGTGCACACCCCCACCCCGCGCGACCTCGACCGCGGCCGCCCCGTCCTGCCGACCACCGCCACGGTCCTTACCGCCTACCACGCCGAGCTGAGCGCCACAGGCCTGCCCGCCTCGCTGGTCAACGACCTCGTTCTCGCCGCCGGACGCACGGTGATCCACACCACCGGCCTGACCGTCCACACCACCACCCCGGACGGGGGCCAGGCCCTCGTGACCCTGGGCCCCGCTGCGCCCCACACCGGCGTGCGCCCCGTGCGCCCGCGCGGCCCCGAGAGCCGGTGACCGTGGACCCGCTGCCCACAGCCATCACCCACGACCAGCACCTCGCCGCGCTCCAGGCCCTCGGCCTCGATCCCGCCCTGGTCACCTCGGTCCGCCTCGACGTCCGCACCGGGACGTTCGTCACCGTGTTCGTCCGCTCCCCCTCGGGCAACGTCGTCGCCCAGGGCGACGGCACCCCCGTCACGGCCCGGTTGCACATCCCGTTCCCCGCCCTCACGCCCGGCTGCGCCCCGGCGGACAGCTGAGACCCCCTGGGAAACACCCCCTCCCTCAGGAAAAACACCCCCCCTCCCTCCGAGAAAAGGCACCCCCCTCCCGGAGAGGAGCAGCATGTCCCGTGCCCGGCACCGGTCCGGCCGTCCGTACCAGCGCGCACGCCGCGAGATGTTCGCGATCTACGGCGATCGCTGCCACATCTGCGGACACGAGGGGGCGGGCGAGGCGGACCACCTCACCCCGGTGAGCGTCGACCCCGGCCAGCCCCTCGACCCCCACGGCATGCGGCCGGCCCACGGCGCCAACGCGCCGTGCCCGACCTGCCTCCGGCTGTGCAACACCGAGCGAGGCAACCGCCCGATCACGAGGGCAGTGCGCACATCCCGTAACTGGTGATCACAAATTCGTGACCTGGGGTGATGTCCGTTTTTGGGTGGGCCGGCCGGAAGGCCCCGCGCCCAGTCGTCCGCGTCTCTCCCCGTGAAATCAAGGCGGTATTGATCATGGTCGGACCGGTGTCCTCAGCAGCCTCGGACGGCGACCGGCGGACCGCGCTGGAGGCCGTCCGGGACAAGCTCGCCGCCGAGCTGGACGAGGCCTCGGGCCCGGTGGTCGCCGTTCTGTCCAAGGAACTGCGGTTGACGATCGCCGAGCTGGAGTCGCTTCCGGGCGGCCGGGAGGTGAGCGCCCTTGACGAACTCACCGCACGCCGCGCGGCGCGGCGCGCAGACGCCCAGGGTGGCGACGCTGCCCGAGGGAGTGGTCAGTAGCGCTGGCTCGGAGTTCATCGACCTCGCCGCGACGGCCGGCCTGATCCTCGATCCGTTCCAGTGCTACATCCTGAACCAGGGCCTGGGCGAGCGCGCCGACGGCCGGTGGGCCAGCTTCAAGAACTCCATCTGGGTGCCGCGGCAGAACGGCAAGGGCGGTGCGATCCAAGCCCTGGAGCTCGGCTGGTTGTTCCTCACTCGCGAGGAACTGATCATGCACTCGGCGCACGAGTACAAGACCGCCGAGGAGGGGTACCGGCGGATCCGGGAGCTGGTGGAGAACACCCCCGACCTCGACCGGCACGTCCACAAGTACTGGCAGGCCAACGGCGAGCAGGGCATCGAGCTGCGCAAGTCCGCCGGCGGCGGCCGCCTGAAGTTCATCGCGAGGAGCCGCGGGTCCGGCCGAGGCTTCTCCGGCGACAAGAACATCTTGGACGAGGCACAGGAGATCACCCCGGCCCAGATCGCCGCACTGATGCCGACCATGTCGGCCCGCCCCGACCCGCAGCTGTGGTTCTTCGGCACGCCGCCAGAGAGCCCCGACGCGTGGTGCTACAACCTGCGCGAGGACGGCGAGTCCGGTGCGGACCCACGGCTGATGCACCTGGACTGGGGTACCGACCTCGACCCCACCGACCCCGAGCATCGCCGCCGCGCCGCCCAGGACGTCGACCTCTGGTACGCGTGCAACCCGGCCCTCGGCGGCCGGATCACCGAGGAGTTCGTCCGGGGCGAGTCCCTGCCCTCGGGCCTCGGCGAGCGGTTCATGATCGAGCGCCTGGGCGCGTGGCTGCCCCGGCTCACCGAGGGCGGCGGCGTCATCGACCCGGCCGTCTGGGACGCCCTCGCCGACGAGGAGTCCCAGCTGGTCGGCGACGTCGCGTTCGCCTTGGACGTCACACCGTCCCGGGACTGGGCGAGCATCGCGGCGTACGGGCTGCGCGCCGACGGCACCGGCCACCTGGAGGTGATCGACCGCCGCCCGGGGACCGAGTGGATCGTCGACCGCCTGGTCCAACTCGCCGACCGCTGGGATCCGGTGGCGATCGCCCTCGACGCCAAGGGCCCGGCCGGCTCCCTGCTGGTCGACCTCGACAAAGCCGGCATCGGCCGCCCCGAGGACGTCGAGCGGCCCGTGCGCGGCGACCTCGCCGTCCCGGCCGCGCCCGACGTCGCCGCCGCGTGCGGCCAGCTGGTCGACGCGATCACCCAGCGCACCGTACGGCACACCGCACAGCCCGAGGTCGCCGAGGCGATCCGCGGCGCCAAGACCCGCCCGCTCGGCGACGCCTGGGCCTGGGGCCGGCGCATCTCCACCGTCGACATCTCCCCCCTGGTCGCCGTCACCCTCGCCCGCTGGGCCTGGGAGACCAGGACCCACCTCGTCGAGGACGCCGACTACGACGTCCTCGACTCCGTCCTGTGAAGGAGGTGAAGCCGATGTCCAGCCGTATGGGCCGCTTCGGCCGCGCGCTCGCGGCGCCGCTGCGGTGGATCTCCGGCGCGACGTCGCGGGCGATCACCTCGCTGCCCTGGGGGTCGGGCGGCTCCGCCCGGTCCCAGGTGTCCACCGAGCGCGCACTGTCCCTGATCCCGCTGTGGTCGTGCGTGCGCCTGATCTCCGAGCAGGTTGCCTCGCTGCCGCTCCAGCTGTACCGACGCGACGGCTCCAACCGCGAACCCCTCAGCTACATCCCCGAACTGCTGTGGGCGCCGGCTGCCCGCGACGACCTCTTCACCTGGCTCCAGAAGTGCGTCATCTCGCTGTGCCTGCGCGGCAACGCCTACGGGCTGATCACCCAACGGGACGGCCTCGGCTACCCGACGACGATCGAGTGGCTCAACCCCGACGACGTCTTCGTCGATGACCAGGTCCCGACCCGGCCCGTCTTCTACTGGCAGGGCCGCCAGGTACCCGACGCCGACATCGTCCACATCCCCTGGATGGTGCTCCCCGGCCACGTCAAGGGGATGTCCCCGGTCCAGGTCTTCGCCCGCACCATCGGCGTGGGCCTGGAGACCACCGACTACGGGCTGTCGTGGTTCACCAACGGCGGCACGCCGCCGGGCGTGCTGAAGAACGGCTCCCGCACGATCAGCCGGGACGAGTCCGAAGAGATCAGCGACCGGATCTCCGCCCGGATCCGCTCCCGCAAGCCCCTCGTCTTGGGCAGCGACTGGGACTTCACCGCGCTGCAAGTCTCGCCCGAAGAGTCGCAGTTCATCGAGACCGCGAAGCTCACCGCCTCGCAGATCGCAGCGATCTACGGCGTCCCGCCGACCATGGTCGGCGGCGACTCCGGCGGATCCATGACCTACACCAACGTCGAGGCCGCCGCCAACGAGTTGATCACGCTGACGCTGCGCCCGTGGCTGGTCCGGCTGGAGAACGTGTTCTCCACCCTGATGCCCGGCCGCGAAGCCGTGCGCTTCAACGCGGACGCCATGATCCGCACGACGATCATCGAGCGCTACCGGGCGCACGGCCTGGCCCTGGAACAGGGCTGGCGCAACCTCGACGAGATCCGCGCGCTGGAGAACCTCGCCCCCTTGCCCCCGGGCGCGGGCGGCGACCTGTACGGGCCGCAGCGCAAGGCCATACCCACCAACGCACCGGCCCTGGAGGCCTGATGAGCACGGCAGAGCGCCGCACGGCGCGCGGCCTGGTCGAGGTCCGCGCGGACACCGGCGCAGGCAAGATGACCATCGGCGGGTACGCCGCCAAGTTCAACAAGCTCAGCAGGAACTTGGGCGGCTTCGTCGAGCGCATCGACCCCGCCTTCTTCGCCAAGAGCGAGGGCGACGGCTGGCCCGAGGCGATGGCCCGCTACAACCACGACGACGACTTCCTGTTGGGCACGACTGCGGGCGGCACGCTGCGCCTGGTCGTGGACGGCACCGGCCTCGACTACACCGCCGACCTGCCGTCCACCCGCGCCGACGTCTACGAGCTGGTCGCGCGCGGCGACGTCACCCGGTCCTCGTTCGCGTTCTTCTGCTTCGACGACGACTGGGGCCTGACCGACCAGGGCTTCCCCATGCGCACCCTGCTGTCCGGCCAGCTGGTCGACGTCGCCCCCGTCAACAGCCCGGCCTACCTCGACACCGACACCGGGCTGCGCTCCCTCGCCGAGCGGGCCGGCGCCACCGTCGAGGAGGTCCGGGCCGCCGCCGCGGGCGACGGCCTGGCCCGCTTCCTCGGCCGCGCCCCCGCGACCACCGTCATCGACGCGGCTCCGGCCGGGCAGGGCGACCCCCACCCGCTCGTGAGCCTGCGGCAGCGGCGCGCCGAACTGCTGAGGCGCCGCACCCCCTGAGGCAGGGCGACCCCCACCTCGACACCCCCGTCCACCACGCCCCCGGCCCGGCCGGCGGGCGACACCGTCATGCCCAGGGAGGGCACCACATGAGCGACTTCATTAAGCGGCTCCAGGAGCGCCGCGCCAGCATCTGGGAGCAGGCCAAGGCCGTGTTGGACACCGCCGAGGCTGACAAGCGCGAGCTGACCGGAGAGGAGGAGCAGACCTACCAGCGCCTGAACGCCGACCTCGACCGGATCGACGAGCGCGTCAAGGACATGGCCGCCGCCGAGCAGCGCGCGGCGGACGCCGAGGCCGCGTTCGCCGATCTCCTGGCCAAGCCCGCCGAGCGCACCGCCCCGCAGGCCAAGGGCGAGGCCGAGCAGGTCCGGTCCTGGCTGACCGGCCAGTCCGGCAGCCGCAGCTTCGAGATCCGGCCCGACGGCCCGATGCCGATGGACCTGCGCACCCTGTCCAAGCTCACCGCGGGCAGCGGCGCCAGCACGGTGCCGGTCAGCTTCTACCGGCGCCTGGTCCAGCACATGATCGAGGTGTCCGGTGTCCTCGCCGCCGGGCCCACCGTGCTGACCACCTCGACCGGCGAGCAGATGCAGGTACCGAAGACCACCGCGCACTCGGCGAACGCGTCGATCGTCGCCGAGGCCGGCGCCCTGCCTGCCAGCGATCCCGCCTTCGGCCAGGTCCCGCTCGACGCCTACAAGTACGGCCTGTTGCTCCAGGTGAGTCACGAGCTGGCCAACGACACCGCCGTCGACCTCATCGGCTACCTCGCCACGCAGGCGGGCCGGGCGCTGGGCAACGGGTTCGGCGCGCACCTCGTCACCGGGACCGGCACCTCGCAGCCCAACGGCGTGCTGACCGCGGCCTCGCTCGGCAAGACCGGCGCGACCGGCGTGGCCGGTGTCCCGTCCGCCGACGACCTGATCGACCTGTTCTACTCGGTCATCGCGCCGTACCGGGCCTCGGCGTCGTGCGGGTGGATGATGCGCGACTCCACCGTCGCCGCCGTCCGCAAGCTCAAGGACTCCACGGGCCAGTACCTGTGGACCCCGGGCCTGTCCGGGGCGCCGGACAGCATCCTCGGCAAGCCGCTGTTCACCGACCCGAACATGCCCGCCCCCGCCGTCACCGCGAAGAGCGTGCTGTTCGGGGACTTCTCGACGTACTTCGTGCGGCAGGTCGAGGCGATCCGCTTCGAGCGCTCCGACGACTACGCGTTCAACTCCGACCTGATCACCTACCGCGCGATCCTGCGCGGCGACGGCGACCAGGTCGACACCACGGGCGCGATCAAGCACTTCGCCGGCGCCGCGACCTGATCCGCCCGGCGTCGGCGCGCACCCGCGCGCCGGCGCCCCACCTCCCCTACCACCGCGAGGAGTCACCCCGTGCGCGTGCGCATGAGTATCCAGATGTCCGGCACCCGGGACGGCCAGGACTGGCCGCCGCCCGGCGCCGTCCTCGACCTGCCCGAGACCGAGGCCCGCCAGCTCGTCGCCCACCGCAACGCCACCGTCATCGAGGAGAAGGACGATCCCGAGGACGGCCCGGACGGCACCGATCCCGAGGACGGCCCGGACGACGCCGACCCCGAGGCCACCGAGGACGGCACCGGCGCACGGCGCCGCGGCCGCCCGCGTCTGCCCCGGGACGCCGAGGGCAACATCGTCCGGACGTGACGACCGTGGCCACCGACTACGCCACCCTCGCCGAGCTGAAGCTGTCGCTCCAGATCGACCCGGGCGACCTCACCCGGGACACGCTGCTCGCCATGGCGCTGAGCGCGGCCGCGCGCGGCATCGACTCGGCGTGCGGCCGGCGCTTCTGGCTCGACCCGGCGCCGACCGCCCGCACCTACAACCCCGGGGGCCGGACGCTGAGCACCGACGGCGGCGAGCGCCTGGTCGTGGACGACATCGGCGACCCGGCCGGCCTGCTCGTCGAGACCGGAACCGCCGGCGCCTGGACGGCCGTCGCCGGGTACGAGACCGGCCCCGACAACGCGCTCGCGCGCGGCCGCCCCGTCACCGCCCTCGTCATCCCGGCCGGGACCTGGGGCTACGGCACCAGCCGCGTGCGGGTCACCGCCCGCTGGGGCTGGCCCGCCGTCCCCGACGACATCGTCCAGGCCACCCTCATCCAGGCCGCCCGCCTCTACCGGCGCAAGGACAGCCCCGAGGGCGTCACCGGCTCCGCCGAGTGGGGCGTCGTACGGCTGTCCCGCCGCGACCCGGACGTCTGGGCCCTGATCGAGCACTTCATCGTGCCCGGATTCGGATAGGAGGCCCCCACCGTGCAGTTCGCCGCCGTCCGCGCCGCCATCGCCGACGCCGCCCGCGCCGTCACCCTCCCGGCCGGCGCCGCCCAGCTCACCAGCACCGGCTACACCCCCGACAGTGTGTCGGCGCCGCACTTCTTTGTCGGCGAGTACACCGTCACCTACGACGTGACGTTCGGCCGCGGCCGGGACGAGGCCGAGTTCACCTGCCGCATCCTCGTCGGCCGCCAGGACGACCGCGCCGCCCAGCTCATCCTCGACGCCATGCTGTCCGGCGCCGGCCCGGCCTCGCTGAAGGGCGCGATCGAGGCCGCCCGCGGCGCCCCCGGCCAGCCCGCCCTCGGGGGCCTGGCCGACGACCTCCACCTCGCCCGCGTCCAGGGCTACCGCTGGTACGAGCACGCCGGCACCCAGTACGTCGGCGCCGAGCTGATCATCCGCGTCATCGGCGACGGGAGGACGTGACCATGGCCGCCCAAGTCCTCACCGACGTACGCCTGTTCGCCGGTGGCGCCGACCTCACCGGCGCCTCCAACAAAGCCGAGCTGGCCGTCGAGTGCGAGGTCAAGGACCGCACCGTCTTCGGCACCGGCGGCTGGAAGCGCGTCCAGGGCGGCTTGCGCTCCAGCAAGGTGACTGCAGAAGGGTTCTGGGAGGCCGGTGATCCCGGCCTGGTCGACGACGCCACGTGGGCGACGATCGGCGGCGTCGTCCCGTGGACCGTCGCCCCGCACCTGGCAGCCGTCGGCTCCCTCGCCTACCTCACCCAGGCGCTGCGCACCGACTACACGCTCGGCGGCGCCGTCGGCGACCTCGCCCCCTGGCAGGCCGGCGCGTCCGGCACCGGCGCGATGACCCGCGGGCAGATCGCCCACCCGCCCGGTACCGCCCGCTCCGGCACCGGCGCCGGCACCGCCCTCCAGCTCGGCCCCGTCCCCGACGGCCGTCTCCTGTACGGCACGCTGCACGTCCTCTCGGCCGCCGGCACCACGCCGACGCTGACCGTCCGCGTCGAGTCCGCCGCCGACGCCGCGTTCACCACCCCGACCACCCGGGCCACCTACACCGCCGCCGCCGGCCTCGGCGGCCAGGCCCTCGCCGTCCCGGCACCGGTCACCGACACGTGGTGGCGCGTCGCCTGGACCGTCGCCGGGACCGGCCCCTCGATCACGTTCGTCGCCGCCCTCGGCATCCAGTAGAAGGGAGGGCACCATGCCCACCATGGTCCTGACCGGCGAGTACCTCAACATCGCCGGGAACGTCCTCAACGAGTACGCGAAGAAGGCCGAGTTGGCGATCGAGTGCGAGGAGAAGGACGTCACGACGTACGTCTCCAGCGGCTGGAAGGTCAGCATCGGCGGCCTCAAGTCCGGGACGCTCGGCCTGGAGCTGCTCCAGGACTTCGCCGCCGGAAAGCTCGATTCGATCATGTGGCCGCTGCTCGGCCAGGTCGTGAGCTTCGAGGTCCGGCCCACCCAGGCCGCCGTCGGCCCCTCCAACCCCAAGTACTCCGGCCAGATCCTGATCAAGGAGTGGCAGCCGATCTCCGGCAGCGTCGGCGACGAGGCCACGGCCGGCGTCAGCTACCCCACCTCGGGCGAAGTCGTCCGCGCCACCAGCTGATGGCCGAGTCCCCCGTCGATGTCTCGGTCAGCTTCGAGGGCATCGACGCCCTCACCGCCGCGCTGCGCGCCGAGGAGGACGGCAAGCAGCTCCGCAAGGACCTCGCGAAGGGCATGCGCGACGCGCTCAAGCCCGCGGCCGAACAGGCCAAGTCCGGCATCATGTCGATGGCCGCCGCCAGTACCGCCGCCCCCGCGCTGCGCTCCGCGATCGCCAAGAAGATCCGCCCCGAGGTCAAGCTGGGCGGCCGCTGGACCGGAGCCCGCGTCAAGTCCCGCAAGATCCAGGGCATCAGGAACTTTGCCAACGCGCCGAAGCGCACCCAGCGCGCGGCCGGCTGGCGCACCCAGACCTTCGGTCGCGGCGCCTGGCGCGTCCAGCACGGCAAGGTCCAGTGGTTCGATCGCGCGATGCAGCCCAACTCCGCCACCTACCGCCAGGCCGTCGCCGACGCGATGGACGCCATGGCCCGCCGAATCGCCGACCGGGCCCGATAGGAGACCACCACCCATGTACCTCGTCTACCAGCCCGAGGGGTCCGACGAGCCCCAGCGCTGGCCCTACCAGCCCACCAAGCTGATGTCGGCCGAGCGGGAGCGACTGGAGCGACTCACCGGCCGGAACTTCTCCGAGTTCACCCAGGCCGTCATCAAGGGCAACAGCCTGTGCCGACGTGCGCTGCTGTTCGTCTTCCTGAAGCGCGCCCATCCCACCACCCGCTTCGAGGACGTCGACTACGCCTGGGACGAGCTGCGCCTGGAGCACAGCAAGGCCGAGCTGATGATCATCCGCGAGCAGGCGGCCGAGACCGTGTCGGCCGACGTCCGGGATGCCGTCCTCGCCCAGCTCGACGCCGAGATCGCCGACGCCCACGAGGAGCCCGAGGGAAAAGCGCTGCCGCCGATCGCCGGGTGAGGCGACTCGGCGACGCCGCGCACCTCCTGGGCATCCGCCCGTGGGAGTGGCAGCTGATGACGGTCGAGGAGACCGAGCACGTCCACGCCTGGCTGGACGCCTACGAGAAGCAGACCGAAGACGCCCGCCGGCGGTGACCACGAGGGGGTGACATGGCCTCCGACACCTCCCTCGTGTTCAACCTGATCGCCAAGGACAAAGCGTCGGCCACCTTGGGCCAGATGAAGGAGAAGATCGGGACGGCGGCGGCCGGCATCTCCGCCGCCGTCGCCGGTGCGCTCGGCAAGGGCGTCGCCGACTCCCTCGACATGGGCGCGGCCTCGGACAAGCTCGCCGCCCAACTCGGCGTCGGCGCCGAGCGCGCGGCCGAGCTGTCGAAGGTGAGTGCCAGCGTCTACAAGCAGGCCTGGGGGGAGTCCACCGCCGACGTCAACGCCGCGATCAAGGGCGTCGTCCAGAACATCGGCGGAGACGCCGCGAGCGCCGGCCTGGAGCGCATCACCACCAAGGCCATGGCGCTCGCCAAGACCTTCGACATCGACGTCGCCGAATCCACCGCCGCGGTGGGCCAGTTCCTTCGTACCGGCCTCGCCAAGGACGCCGACGAGGCGTTCGACATCATCACCAAGGCCATGCAGAGCGGCGTTGACAAGAGCGGCGATCTGATCGACACCGTAGGCGAATACTCCACCCAGTTCCGCCAGTTGGGGTTGGACGGAGCGACGGCAACCGGCCTGCTCGCCCAGGGATTGCGCGCCGGCGCCCGCGACGCCGACGTCGTCGCCGACGCGCTCAAGGAGTTCGTCCTGATCGCCCAGAAGGGCGACGACGCGACGATGGCCGCGTTCAAGGGCATCGGCCTCAACGGCAAGCAGATGCAGAAGGTCTTCGTCGAGGGCGGCCCCAAGGCGGCGGCCGCGCTCGACCAGGTCTTCGACAGGATCCGGAGCATCAAAGACCCGGTGGAACGCAACAACGCGGCACTCGCCCTGTTCGGGACCAAGAGCGAGGACACGCAGAAGGCGTTGATGGCGCTCGACCCGTCGAGCGCGAAGGCCGCGCTCGGCGACATCGCCGGCGCAACCGACCAGATGGCCAAGACGATCGCCGACAACCCGGCTACCGCCCTGGAGAAGTTCAAACGCGAGACGATGCTCAAACTCGCGGACGTCGGCGGCCAGTTGGTTCAGTTCGGGCAGGCGCACTCGTCCTGGGTGCAGCCGCTCGCGATCGCCCTCGGCGTGGTCGCCGCGGCGATCCTCGTCGTCCAGGGCGCCACGATGGCGTGGTCTGCCGCCCAGGGCATCTGGACCGGCGTGCAGACCGTGGCCACCGCCGCGCAGTGGGCCTGGAACGCCGCGCTCGCCGCCAACCCGATCACGCTGATCATCATCGGCGTGATCGCCCTGGTCGCCGCCGTCGTCTTGCTCTGGCAGCACTCGGAGACGTTCCGCGACATCGTCACGGCCTGCTGGAACGCCGTCTGGGGTGCCATGGTTGCGGTCTGGAACTGGGTCGCCGCGAACTGGCCGCTGCTGCTCGCGATCCTGGCCGGTCCCTTCGGCCTGGCCGTGCTGTACATCTCCCGGCACTGGGACTCGATCCGGTCCGGCGCGGCGGCGGCGTTCGACTTCGTCGCATCGCTGCCGGGCCGCATCGCATCCGGCTTCGCGACGCTGGGCGAGATCATCATGAGCCCGTTCCGCACCGCGTTCAACGCCGTCGGCCGGTTCTGGAACTCCACCGTCGGCCGGTTGTCGTTCACGATGCCGGACTGGATCCCTGCGATCGGTGGCCGGGGCTGGTCCATGCCGCACATCCCCATGCTCGCCAAGGGCGGCCAGATCACCGGGTCCGGCACCGTGCTGGTCGGTGAGGCCGGACCCGAACTGCTGAACCTGCCCGGCGGCGCCACCGTCACCCCCCTGTCCCGCGCCGCCGCCGGAGGAGGCGTGGTCGAGGTGCGCATCACCCTCGACACCGCCGGCGCCGACTCCGAGCTCCAGCGCCTCATGCGCCGCATCGTCCGGGTCACCGGACAGGGAAACGCCCAGGTCGCCTTCACGTAGAAAGGGGGCGGCCGCATGGCCTTCCCGCACACCCCGCTCGGCCTCGGCGTCGACCTCCAGATCGACGGCATCTGGACGGACATCACCGCCGACGTCCGCCTGGGCGACCGCATCCACATCGAGCGCGGCCGCCACGACGAGGCCTCGCGGTGCGACCCCGCCAAGTGCTCCATGACCCTCAACAACCCCAACGGGAAGTACAGCCCCCGCAACGCGGCGTCCCCGCTGTACGGGCGGATCGGCCGCAACACCCCGCTTCGCGTCCGCGTACCCGGGCCGACCAGCTACCTCGACATCACCGGGGCATTCGGCAGCCGCGCCAGCACCCCCGACGCCCCCGCCCTCCGCATCGCCGGTGACCTCGACATCCGCGTCGAGTTCGACCAGCTGTGGCACGTCCCCGTGGACGACAAGTACTACGAGATCCTCGCCCGCTACGACACCACCGGGCGCAGCTGGCGCCTCCACCTCGGCAACGGCTACGTGTTCCTCGACTGGACGGAGGACGGCACCAACGACACCATCAGGGACCTCAGCTCGGACTGGTCTATCCAGCCGACGCCCACCGGCCGCCTGGCCGTCCGTGCCGTCCTCGACGTCGACAACGGCGCCGGCGGCCACAGCGCCCGCTTCTACACCGGCCCCAGCATCTCCGGGCCCTGGACGGAACTCGGCGGCCCCGTCACCGCCGCCGGACCCACCACCGTCCACCCGGGTGCAGCGCCCCTGGTCCTCGGTGACAACCCGGCCGTCCCGTCCGTCCTCGGGTTGCCCGCCCACGTGCTGCGCGCCGAGGTCCGCAACGGCATCAACGGCGTGGTCGTCGCCGACCCCAACTTCACCGTCCAGCCCGCGGGTACCACGGTGTTCACCGACGGGGCGGGCCGGACGTGGAGCGTCGTCGCCCCCGCCTCCGTCTCCAACCTCGTGCCCCGCTTCGTCGGCGAGGTGGCTTCGTGGTTGCCGCGCCGGGACGTGAGCGGCCGCGACACCTACATCCCCATCCAGGCCGCCGGCATCATGCGCCGCCTCGGGCAGGGCGCGGCCCCGCTTCAGAGCACGCTGCGCCGCTACATCCCCACCGGCCGTCCGCTCGCCTACTGGCCCATGGAGGACGAGCGCGGCGCCACCCAGGCCGCAAGCCCCGTCCTCGGTGTCGGCCCGCTGGAGACCAGCGCGGTCGACTTCGGCGCGGACAGCGACCTCACCGGTTCCTCGCCGCTGCCCACGCTGCGCACCGGGGCGCGGATCCGCGGCGCCGTCCCGCCCCCCGCGGCGCCCCCGCAGACGTGGCAGATCCACTTCGTGTACCGGTGTACGGCGGCCCCGACGGTGACGTCGCGGCTGCTCGCCTGGACGTCCACCGGCACGGTGCGCACGTGGATCCTCGACGTCGGCGCGCTCGACGGCACCGCGGTGCACCTGTACGGGCTCGACGCCAACGGCACGACGGTCATGGACCACCTCGCCGGGAACAATTTGTTCGCCGGGCCGGAGTGGCGCCAGATGATCGTCTACGCCACGCAGAACGGTGGACGGGTGGACTGGTCGATGAAGTGGTACGCCGTCAGCTCGGAGGCGAACGGCAACGGATCCGGCTCGTACGTCGGGTCGGTCGGTGTCCCGACCGAGTTCGACACGCAGCTCGGCGAGGGCCTCAACGGCCTGGGCCTCGGGCACTTGGCCGTGTTCGACCACGACGCCGACGTCTACAACCGCGCCGACAACGGCTGGACGGGCAACCGGCCGACCGAGCGCATCGGGCGGCTGTGCAGTGAGGAAGGCGTGCCGGTCGTCATCCAGGGGGACGTCGACTCCGAGGTCCCCCTGGGGGCGCAGCGCCCGGGCGCGCTGCTCGCGCTGCTCCAGGAAGCCGCGGACTCCGACCACGGCATCCTGGCCGAGCGGATCGACGACCTCGCGCTCTGGTACCGGGCCGGCCACCTGGCCTACAACCAGCTGCCCCGGCTCGTCCTCGACTACGGGGGCGGCGACGTCGCGCCGCCGCTGGAGCCCGCCGACGACGACCAGGGCGTGCGCAACGACGTCACGATCACGAGGTCCGGCGGGTCCAGTGCCCGGGCGGTCGACACGACGAGCCGCATGTCGACGCAGCCCCCGCCCGCCGGCGTCGGCCGGTACGACGAGGGGGTGACGCTGAGCCTGTGGCGGGATGAGCAGCTGTCCGACCTCGCGGGTTGGAGGCTGCACCTGGGCACCTGGGACGGCCCGCGGTATCCGAGCGTTCACATCGACCTCGCGGCCGCACCCCACCTGATCCCGACCGTCCTCGGCCTGGACCTGCGCGACCGGATCGACATCATCGGCATGCCGCCCGAGGACGGTCCCGCCGCGGTCGCCCTGCTCGCCGAGGGCTACACCGAGACCATCGGTCTGTACGACTGGGACGTCGTGTTCAGCTGCCAGCCGGCCGGGCCGTGGTCGGTCGCCGTCCTGGAGGACCCCGTCCTCGGCCGGGCCGACACCGCCGGCAGCCGGCTGGCCGTCGGCGCCGACGCGACGGCCACCACCCTGTCCATCGCCACCACCAGCGGGCCCTCGTGGACCACGAGCTCCGCCGACCTGCCGTTCGACGTGGCCATCGCCGGTGAGCGGGTCACCGTGACCGCCATCGGCGCCCCGTCCGGCGGCGCCCAGAGCGCGCAGGTCGTCCGCTCGGTCAACGGCGTCGTCAAGGCGCTCCCGGCCGGGGCCGACGTGCGGCTCTGGCAGCCCGCCATCATCTCTCTCTAGGAGGACCCTGTGGCGTACCCGCCCTGGGCCGCCGGCCAGCGCATCCTCGGGGCGCAGCTGGCCGCGATCCCGCCGATCACCGTGATCAAGTCGCTCGACACCGCGCGCGCCAACACCACGACCCTGACCGCCGACCCCCACCTGTCCCTCCCGCTGGAGGCCGGCGCGGCCTACCTCCTCGACGGCTGTCTGTACTACGCCGGCGAGTACAACCAGGGGGGCTTGCAACTCGACTGGGCGGTGCCGTCCGGTACCGCGATGCGCTGGTCGATCGGCGCGCCGGCGCTCGGCGGCCAGGCGGCCTACGCCAGCCACAGCAGCATCCCCGGCCAGCCGGTCGCCGCCGGAACGTACGGCATCGGCGGCCCCAACTCCCTGACCTCATGCCGCTTGACCGGGCACATCGTCACCGTGGCGGCCGGCACGCTCCAGCTCCGGTGGGCGCAGTACGCCGCCCACGGCACCGGGACCACGATCGCCGCATCGTCGTGGCTCCGCGCGCAGCGCATCGCCTGACCCACCCCGCCCCGCCCTCGCCCCCGGTGCCGTCCCGGCCCGGGGGCTTTCCCATGCCCTGGAGGCACCCACCATGCAGTTCGTCCCCCGCGCCCAGTGGGGCGCCGCGCCGTCGAAGTACACGCTCGTCGCCGTCGAGAGCACCCGCGGCGTGAAGGTCCACTACGAGGGCACCGCCGTGCCCGTCAGCCTGGCCGCCGACCACGGCCGGTGCGCGCCCCGGATGCGCGCACTCCAGGCCTCCCACCTCGCCGACCCCAAGGAGGACTACTCCGACATCGCGTACACCGCCGTCGTCTGCCCGCACGGATGGGTGTTCGAGGGCCGGGGAGCGCACCGGAAGACGGGCGCCAACGGCAACCCCACCCTCAACGCCGGCCACTACGCGGTATGCGCCATGCTCGGCGACTCCGGGCTCACCGAGCCGAGCGCGGCGCAGCTGCACGGGCTGAGGGACGCGATCGAGTGGCTGCGCGCCGAGGGCGGGGCGGGGCCCGAGATCCAGGGGCACCGCGACGGCTACGCCACCTCGTGCCCGGGCGGGCCGCTGTACGCCTGGGTTCAGGCCGGCGCCCCGCGGCCGGGCGACGCCGCCCCGGCGCCGCAGCCCGCACCGGCACCCGCCGAGGACGTCCCCGCCCGCTACCAGGCCGTCGTCAACGGCCTGGCGTACGGGTACGGCGCCCAGGGCCCGCAGGTGACCGCCGTCGGCGAGGCCCTGGTCCGCGCCGGATTCGGCGGCCACTACCGCTCCGGCCCGGGCCCCGACTGGACCGACGCCGACACCGAGAACTACGCCGACTTCCAGCGCAGCCTCGGCTACACCGGCGCCGACGCCGACGGCATCCCCGGCCCGCACTCGCTGAGGGAACTGCTCGGCACCCTGCCCGGCGGCCGCACAGTGTCCCTCGCACACGTGATCGCCGCCGCCCGCACCGACCCCGCCGCCGAGCAGGGCCACCAGACCTACGCCGACGAGGCCCAGGTCGTCGAGCAGGCGCTGGCGGACGAGGCGCTGCTGGGCCCGCAGTGGGTGGACGGCTCGTTCGGCACCCGCACCGTCACCGCGTACGCCGCCTGGCAGCGCCGCTGCGGCTACACCGGCGGCGACGCCGACGGCATCCCCGGACGCAGCACCCTCGAACGCCTCGGCGCCGCCCACCAGTTCACCGTCATCGACTAGGAGAAGATCATGACCGACTCCGCACGGCGCACCACCCGCACCGTGGTCGCCCTCGTCCTCGGCATCGCCGCCGGCCTGCCCCTGCTCGTCCAGACCGCCGACATCCCCAGCACCCTGCCCGGCCTCGGCACCATCCTGGCCGTGGCCGGAGCCGTGACCCGCGTGATGGCGCTGCCGATGGTGGACAGCTGGCTCCCCGCCTGGTTGCGGAAGGCTCCGGACCCGGACGCCAACGCGCTGGCCCGGGCGGTGCGCGAGTGACCGACCTCGCCGACACCGGCGTCGTCCAGCTCGACGCCCTCGCGGCCTGGGCCGCCGCCATCGGCGCCATCGCCGCCGTCCTCGCTCTGCTCTGGCGGACCGTCCAGCGGATCCGGCAGATCCACGCTGTGGTCGAAGCGTGGTCCGAGGACTGGCAAGGCACACCGGCACGACCCGGCGTTCCCGCCCGCCCCGGGGTGATGGTGCGCATCAGCGCGATCGAGCACGAGCTACACCCCAACTCGGGTAGCAGCCTCCGAGACGCCGTCGACCGCGTCGAGGCCGCCGTCCAGGAACTCCAGCAGAAGCCCTGACCGCCCCGCTCCGCCACCGGCGGAGCGGGGCGTTGCCTGGTGCGCCGGCCACCCCCTGGTCAGACCTGTTGTCCAACTCCGACCCCAAGTGACAACAGACAACACCTAGTCAACTGCCGTGTATGCGACCAGAGTTGTCGACATGGAACCGATCCGGATCGCACCTGGACTCACGCTGAGCACCATGCACTACGAGACCGCCGCCGCCGGCATCGCCGCCCACGCGCCGACGTACGCCCTCACCTGGGAGCAGTTCGTTCACCCGGCGGCCTGGTGGCTGGTGCCCGACGTCCATGGTCAGCTCAGCAAGGCTGAGCTGACGCTTCAGGAGGACCCCGAGCGGACCGCCAAGATCAACATCTGGTTCGCCGCGGACACCCGCCGGCCGGACGGCCGGCCGTCCCCGCACTCGCACCCCTGGACTTTCCGGTCGTACATCCTCGGAGGCGGGTACACCGAGGACCGGTACCGGGTCGTTGACGGCCAGGTGCTCGCCGACCTCGGACAGGAACACACCGAGGGCAGCACCAATGCCGTATCCCGGGACCTCTACCACGAGGTCACCCGCATCCACGAGCCCGGGAGCACCATGACCCTCATGCTCTGCGGTCAGGGCCGCCGCGGGACTTGGGGGCACCTCGACCCGGCCACCGGTAGGTGCGCCCGGCCCGACGTCGACCCCGGGTTCACAACCCGGCTCCGGGCCCTCAACCCCCACCGGTAACCACCGCGCCCCCGCCCCGGCTTCGGCCCGGGCGGGGGCGATTCGTCGTGATCAGGTGCCGTACGTCGGGCAGATGTGCTTGCGGACGACCTGGAGGATCTTCGCCGACTTCTCGGCCCCGAACCCGTCCGGGTGCTTCGGCGAGGTGAACCGCTTGTTGGCGAGGTCGACCAACCCGGCAGTGTCCTTGGGGGAGTCGGCGACCGACCGGCACTGGTCACGACCACGCGACACCGCCCGGTCCGGCTTGTCACCGACGATCTCCGGGTCGATCGCCTTGAGCGCCGCGATGTACGCCGCCGTTGTCGCCTCGTCCGGCTTCGGCGGGATGCTAGCCGTAGGTGCGGCCGACGCCGTCCCAGCCGCCGGCGCCTCGGGCGCCGGCGGCTCCGCCGAGGTCGGCTGAGCGGCGGCCGTGCTGCTCGCGGGCGCCTCCGCCTTGGTGCTGCTGGTGGACGTGGTGGAGCTGGAGCACGCGGCGAGGCCGAGGACGGCTAGGCCGACGGCGAGGGCCGACACGGTGGTACGGATGCGCATGGTCCCCCCTGGGACTGGTGTGGTTTGCGCAGACGGTACACGTACCGCCGGTATCAGCACTCCCGAATCCGCCACAACATCAGCAGCGCCGCCACCGCGTTGGCAGATCGGACATCGCCCTTGGCCACGAGGTCGGGCACGGAGGATAGCGGCACCCACTCCCGACGATCCGACTCGAAGTCGTCTTCAGGGTGTCCGACGTACTCGGCCTGGTCCGACCAGTAGATGTGGTGCTTGCCGTCGGCCAAACCGTTACTCGGCTCCACCGTGAGGAGGTGTCGGAGCGGGCCCGGGCGCCACCCGGTCTCTTCGAGCATCTCCCGGGCGGCCGCTGCCTCAACGTCTTCGCCGTCCTCGACGACACCGGCGGCCAACTCCCAACCCCACGAGTCGGTGATGAAGCGATGCCTCCAGAGCAGCAGCACTTCATGCTTCTCGTTCACTGCGGTGGCCAGAGCAACGGGCCGCTGCCGCAGGATGTAGTGGTCGAGGTGGCGCCCGTCGGGCAGCTCGACGTCCGCCAAGTTGACCCGCAGCCACGGGTTCTCATAGACCGTGTGCTCGCCCAGATTCCGCCACACCGACACGCCGAACTCCCTACCTACTGGCCACCGATGGCGGCCAGTATCCCAGCCTCGTCACAGAGGCACGGAGAGCGCGTCGTCGATCCGGTCGACGGCATCGCGCGTCGCGGTCGTGGAGTGGCCCGCCAGCTTCCGCCGGAGGGCCACGAAGCGATCGTTCAGGCGCCCGGATTCCATCCCCACGGCCAGATCCAGGGCACCCACCGCGTGGGCTGCGGCCTGCTCGACCTCTCCCCGGCCGAGGTCCACAGTCGTGAGGGTGGCAAGTCGGTGCACGCGGCCTCGCGCGTGGGCCTGGGTCTGTACTGCTTCCTCGGCATACTGCCGTGCCGGCTCCCAGTCTCCGAGGCTGATCAAGGTCTCGGCCAGCTGTGCCTCGACCAGGCCCGGTTGAACGTAGCCGGTCTCTGGGGGTTCCTCTTCACGCCGGATGCGGCCGGCCGCGGTTTCGGCGTGGGCCATCGCCGTGTGGGCCGAGGTGGCGTCGCCCATCCGCGCGAAGGCCTTCGCCTGCATTGCGTACAGGTCGGTGGCGAGGGCTGAGCTGGCGTGCGGTCCGGCCGACCGGATCCCGGCCTCGGCGAAGGCCACGGCCTGCCGGTAGTCCCGTAGGTAGATCGCCTGGTTGACGAGGAGCGCTATCACGTACCCGCCGAACGCCCGGTCGCCGGATGCCTTGGCGAGTCGGAGCGCCTGGTGGAAGTAGCGCTGTGCGAGGCCCTGGGCGTCGGCGTCGTACGAGCAGATACCGGCGACAGCGGCGAGGCCTCCGGCCGCCCGCAGGAGGTCCCGGCCGACGGCGTCGGTGTAGGACCCGCGGACGAGGGGGGCGGTGTGCTCGGTGAGGAAGCCGACGACCCGCCCCTTGGTCGCGACCCCGCCGGCGCCCCGGTACATCTGCTCGTACCGGGTACGGGCTGCCCGCAGCATCTGTACGTCCGTGACGCCGACGTGAAGGGTGCCCGCGCGGGACACGTCGCGGTCGTCCGGGGGGTTCTCCCATTCCCAGACCGGGACGACGGCGGCCGTGCCGGTGACCGCTGGAACGGCCTGCACCTCGGGACGAGACTGGCGGTCCGACCGCCACAGAGCTGTTGCCCGATCGAGGTACCCGACAAGCTCGTTTGACGACGAGCCGGGGCGACCCATGCCGATGCCGTCGAGCGTGAAAGGTCTGCCGAGCCGCTCCCCGAGGATCGTGCAGATCGCATCGGGAACCGCGCCTCGGGGCGTCTGGCCACGGATCCACCGGGCGACCGCGGTGTGGTCGTACCTGGCTCCGGTGGCGGCATTGACACGGGCGGCCAGGCCCGCGTGCGACATCTCGGCCTCGTCGATGAGAGCGTCGAGCAGCGGATTCGGCTCCACGGGGGACCTCCTGCTGATGCGGTGTCAGATACCGTAGAACACTTCGCTTCACACGGGGTGTGAAGCGAAGTGCTCGGACACGCCTCGCGCACGCCCTGCCCGCCGACCGTCGCCGTCGGCACGCTGGTTCCATGAGTTCACCGGCATTGCCTCGTGGACGCAGGGCCCCCACGTACGCCCAGCTCCACGAACGCGCCTGCATCGACTGCGGTGCGACCGACGTCCCCTTCGGCCCGGCCGGGCACATCCGGCGCGACAGCCTCGTCTGGGCGGTCGTCGCGTGCCGCGGCGGTTGCGCTCCCCCGGCTTCGGGGGTGACGAAGTGATGTTCGTCACCCCGCCCCGGCGCCCCGGCCGCCCGGCACCGGACCTCCCCGTGACGCACGCGGCGGACCTGAAGCGGGCCGGACGCCGAGCGCTGGTCATCTGGCAGATCGGCGAGGCCCGCCGCCGTCGCCGCCGGCTCAAGGGGCTGAGATGACCCGGCCCGCCGAGGACACCCGTCAGCAGGCTGGGCGTCACCCCGGTCTGAGCTTGCGCACGTACAAGGTCTCCGCCGACGGCCGACGCCACAGCTTCACCGCGGTGACCGTGACTCCCCCCGAGATCGGCCCGCCGGACGACCCGCCGCGTTGGGACTTCTGGCCCGACTGTGCCTGCCCCCTGCACCGACCCGGTGCCCGTGACTCAAGACCGAGGAAAACCACCTGATGACCCTTACCGACCACCTCACTGTGTCGGTGGACGGACACCTTGAACCTGTGGCGCTCCCGGCCCTCCAAGCCATCGAGCGGGTATGGGCGACGGTAAGCGCGTTGCCGATCGACGATGTCCAGCGGAGAGCGATGCGGCGCATGTTCGGCGCCGGCCGGACTGATGACCTGGAACGCTGGATGCGTGGGGACGAGACCACCGACGTGCCTCTCCGCCTACAGAACAGCAGCAGCGTCGTTGTGCGGGTCGCGTACGGGGACCGCATGACCCGTCGGCAGCGTGTCGGTGCCCGCTACGTAGCCGAGCGGGTGGAGCGCCCTGTCGGCTATCCCGAGCAGTGGATCGTTCGGGACCTGCTGACCAACGGCGAGGCCTCCGGGTGGCTGCCCACCCCGACCGCAGCCGACGAGTGGATCCGGCGCAAGGTACAGGCCGCCGATTCCCACGGCTACCGAACCGCGCAGGGGGCCGCCCAGTGAGCGCACGGGTCCTGTCTCGGGGGGCTGCGTGGCTCGCGGAATCCTTCCCCGCGTACGCAACCTACATCGCGGAACAGGTGGCCGAGGCCAACTCCGACTTCTCCTCGGACTACATCCACAAGCTGGTCCAGGCATGGGCGGACGTGACCTCCCTACGTACCACCGGTGCGCCGTTTCAGGTCACCGAGGACATGGACGAGGTCACGGTGGCCGCCCTCAGCCTGCCCCGAACGTACATATCGTTCATAAGCACCGTGTGCGGAGTGGCCCGGCTCGACCGCACGGCACCTGAGCGCTATGTGACGCCCGTCGGCGTGGCCTGTACCCGTGAAGCTCTCATCGCGGCCGGATACGGCGCGGACCCCGAGGTCTGGGGTAGAGGCTGACGCCGAGCAAGGGATCGAACTTCTGTTCGGCCAGTGCAGGCTGACCGGACAGGTTGAACGGCTGCTGCGGGAGGGTCTGCGCGAGGCCGGCCCGCCCGTCCAGATGACGGACCGTAGCGGCCGGGCCGCCCCCGAGAGCATCCTCTCGGGGGCGGTTCTGCGTTCCCGGGCATGCTGACAAGTCAGCACCGGAGGTCATCCACCCGTATCGATCGACATCGAGCGTCACGTCAATTGCCCACTTTTGCCCGTGTCTGGCGCATCGTCGCAGGTCACAAGTGTGTAAAAAGAAAGTTCGAGTCTCCTATGCTCCACAGCCCACAGCAGTAGCCGATCGGCCGTCGACCAGGATCCTGGTCGACGGCCGATCGGCGTTTGCGGGCGTTCGTCCGTACGGTCAGCGCGACCCGGGGCCGTCCTCGGCGGCGGGGCCGTCCTTCCCGGCGGTCGGGGACCCGTCCGTCGACTCGGCGACGGCCTCCGGGCCGGAGCCGTTCACCGGCGTGGAGGCGGCGTGCGCGCCGGCCGGCCGGGGCTCCTGCGGGGCCGGGGGCTCGACCAGCCACTCCGGGTTGCTGTGCCGGCGCCACCACTGCCAGGCCACGATGCCGCCGCCGATCGCCAGCAGGCCGGCCACGGCGAGGCCGGTGGCCAGGCGGTTGCACTGCTCCTTCCTGGCGTTCCGGGCGGCCAGTTCGCTGATCTCGGCCGAGCTGACGTTGCCCTGGAGGGCGGTCAGCGCGGCGGCGCCGCGGGCCTGGGCCTCGTGGGCGACCGGGCCGACGGTGGCGCGGGCCTCCTCGACCGCCTGGGCGACCCTGGGGCCGACGGTGGCGCGCGCCTGGTCCGCGGCCCGGGCGGCGGACAGGCGGGCCGCCAGAGCGGCCTCCTGGGCCCGGTGGAGGGCCTTCAGGGTGTTCTGCTGGGCCTCCGGCGGCAGGTTGGCGAAGGCCTGGCCGAACTGGGGGGCGAGGTGCCGGTCGTACTGGCAGCGGAGGTGGTGGGCGGCCTGTGCGGCCTTCGGACCGAAGGCGTCCAAGGCGGGGCCGAGGCGCTGCTTGGCGCCGTCCGCGAACTGTGCGGCGGTGTCCCGGGTCCTGGTGGCCGTCTCACGGGCCGAATCCGAAAAGCTCACGAGTCTCTCCTCCTGGGTGGTGTCCTTTATGCACATATCCACCTGAATGCTGATCATGCATGCTGATTTGTCCGGAGGCATGTCGGGGTGGGCCGTACGCGGGGCCCCTGCCGGGGCGGGCCGGACGGGGCGGGCGTGAGGACAGCGCCCCCGGCGGGGCGGAGAAAGCCGGGTCCGGCTGCGGGGGAGCCGGTCCGGGGGCGGGGGCGCGGCAGTAGGCTGGCGGTTTCGGAGGTCGTGTACGGGAAGGGGACCCGCTGATGCTCCCGGACGAGCCGAGGCCGTCGGTCGACCGGTCCCCGGAGGCCGGACCGCCCGACTGCTACCGGCACCCGCAGACCCCCACCGGGGTCTCCTGCACCCGCTGCGAGCGGCCGATCTGCCCGCAGTGCATGGTGACCGCCTCGGTGGGCTTCCAGTGCCCCGAGTGCGTCGGCAACGGCCACACCGGGTCGCGGCAGGCGACCACCCGGTTCGGCGGGGCCCTGGCCGCCGACGGCGGGCTGGTCACCCGGGTGCTGATCGGGCTCAACATCGTGGTCTGGGTGCTGGCCGCCTTCGTGCTCACCCCGCGGTTGGGCCAGACCTGGTCGCTGTTCAGCGCCGGGCGGGACATCCTCGGCGGCCCGGCGGGCATCGCCGACGGCCCGGACCAGTGGTACCGGCTGCTGACCGCCACCTTCCTGCACCTGGAGTGGTGGCACGTCGGGATGAACATGCTGGTGCTGTACTGGCTCGGCCCGTCGCTGGAGGAGGCGCTCGGCCGGCTCCGCTTCCTGGCCCTCTACCTGGTCTCCGGCCTGGGCGGCAGCACCTTCGCCTTCCTGGTGGCCGGCGGCTGGATGAACTCGGTGGGCGCCTCCGGGGCGGTCTTCGGGCTGATCGGCGCCACGATCGTGCTGCAGCTGCGGAACAGGGGCCCGCTCGGCCCGGCGATGGCGTTCCTGGTCTTCAACCTGGTGGTCACCTTCTCCCGCCCGGGCGTCGACTGGCGGGCGCACGTCGGCGGCCTGCTGCTCGGCTCGCTGACGGCGGTCGGCCTGATGTACGCCCCGCGCGAGCGCCGCGGCCTGGTGCAGGGGCTGACGGTGGCGGGCGCGGTGGCGGTCGAGGCGGGGATGCTGCTGGCCGGGACGGCCCTCTACGGCGCCTGACCCCTCGGACGTTTGTCCACAGCGGGTGCGGGGTTGTGCACAGGCTGTGCGACCACCCGGGTGCGGACTGGTGTTCTACGCGTGTCCTGCTGTGCGGTTCTCCCGTTCCCGGGGAGTTGTGCACAGCTGTGGACGGGCCCGCCGGGGAAAGTTATCCACAGGCCCGGGGGACTTTTCCCCAGTGTGGATAACCATGTGGATAAGCCCGACAGTCCGATGGTGGGGATAACCGACCGGATTCCGGTGCGCTCCCGCCCGGCTCCGGGCACGCCTGACCGCCGCCCCGGGACGAGCGATCCGGAGCGGCGGGAAACGGCTCGAAGCCGAGCCTCAGGACGGGCGGAGCGTCACTTCCACTGGGTGGAGACGCCGAAGCCGGCGGCGATGAAGCCGAAGCCGACCAGGATGTTCCAGTTGCGCCAGCTCTCGACCGGGTAGGTGCCGCTGGTCACGTAGTAGGTGACGATCCACACCAGGCCGATCAGGAACAGCGCGAGCATCAGCGGCGCGACCCAACCACGGCCCGAACTGATCTTCACCGCGGCCGTGGTCGGCGGGGTGTAGTCGGACTTCTTGCGGAGTCGAGACTTCGGCACGAGGAGCTCTCCTGTCGATGCGCTGTGAGACCGCGCAGGGTGCAGCGGGTGGAATCGGCCGCGGTCGGCTGTGGAGAAACGTCCTGGGGACCGCTCCGCCACATGCCACCGGCGTCCGTTAGCGTAGTGGCTCGGCGGGTCTAGAGGAGATAAGGGTACGGTGACTAATTTGTCGATTCCCCCTGAGCCGGCCCGTACCCGCCGTTCCGGCACCCGAATTGTCGGACGTGCCCTGACCTGCGCCGTCTTCGCGCTCGCCGGACTGCTCTTCTACATCAGCGCGCAGACCGCCCGCGGCACCGACCTGCGGACCGACAACTCGTTGCTCAGCCTCGGCGACGTGGTCCGCCAGCGCAGCGCCCAGAACCAGCAGGCGCAGTCCCAGCTCGCCGACCTCCAGGCCCGCGCCCAGCAGCTCACCGAGCAGCAGGGCCACGACCCCGCCAACGCCGCGCAGCTGGGCGGCCTGCGCTCCGGCGCGGCCCTGGAGCCGCTCCAGGGCGGCGGCCTGACCGTCACCCTCAACGACGCCCCGCCGAACGCCACCGCGCGCATCCCGGGGGTGCCCGAGCCCGGCGTCAACGACCTGGTCATCCACCAGCAGGACATCCAGGCCGTCGTCAACGCGCTGTGGCGGGGCGGCGCCGAAGGGGTGCAGGTGATGGACCAGCGGCTGATCTCCACCAGCGCCGTCCGCTGCGTCGGCAACACCCTGCTGCTCCAGGGCCGGGTCTACTCCCCGCCGTACGTGGTCAGGGCGGTCGGGCGGACCGACGCCCTGCGCTCGGCCGTCGAGGCGGACCCGACGGTCCGCAACTACCTCCAGTACGTCCAGGCGTACGGGCTGGGCTGGAAGGTCCAGGAGAGCGGCGAGCTGAGCCTGCCCGGCTACTCCGGCACCACCGAGCTGCGCTCGGCGGGCGGCCAGCAGTAGCGGACCGGCCCCGCGGGCGCGCACGGCGGGTCTACTCTTTAACCCAGTCCGCTACGTCGAGGGAGCACCATGTACGGCTGGATCTGGCGTCACCTCCCGGGGAACACCCTGGTCCGGGCCGTCATTTCGCTGCTCCTCGTGCTGGGGATCGTCTACCTCCTCTTCACCTACGTCTTCCCGTGGGCGGAACCGCTGCTCCCCTTCGGCGACGTCACAGTGGACGGCGGCGACGGCGCCGCGACCGGCTGAGCCGGCGGGCCCGGCACTCCCTTCCCGCACCGCACCCCACGGAGACCACGCGCGCATGACGACCCGGCCGACCACTCCGCCCCGCATCCTGGTGGTGGACAACTACGACAGCTTCGTCTTCAACCTGGTCCAGTACCTGTACCAGCTCGGCGCCACCTGCGAGGTGGTGCGCAACGACGAGGTGACCGTCGAGCACGCCGTCCGCCGCTCCGGCGACGAGGGCTTCGACGGGGTGCTGCTCTCCCCCGGGCCCGGCGCCCCGGAGGAGGCCGGGGTCTGCATCGAGATGGTGCACCACTGCGCGCGGATCGGGCTGCCGGTGTTCGGCGTCTGCCTGGGCCTCCAGTCGATCGCGGCCGCGTACGGCGCCGTGGTCGGCCGGGCGCCCGAGCTGCTGCACGGCAAGACCTCGCCGGTCGAGCACGAGGACGGCGGCGTCTTCGAGGGCCTGCCCTCGCCGCTGACCGCGACCCGCTACCACTCGCTCGCGGTCGAGCCGGCCACCGTGCCGGCCGAACTGGTGGTCACCGCGCGCACCGGGAGCGGCGTGATCATGGGGCTCAGGCATCGTGAACTGCCGGTCGAGGGCGTGCAGTTCCACCCCGAGTCGGTGCTCACCGAGGGCGGGCACCGGATGCTCGCCAACTGGCTCGCGGAGTGCGGCTTCCCGCAGGCGGTCGACCGGTCGGCCGGGCTCGCCCCGGTGATCGGCCGGGGCTGACCGGCGTGACCTCGCTGCGTCCGGAGGGGCGTTTCCAGCCGGAGGCGGACCCGTACGGCACCGCGCAGCAGTACGGCGGGCCCCGGTACCCGGGCCAGGACGACGGCACCGGCGGTGCGCCGTACCGGCAGGGGATCCCGGTGCAGACCGTGCCCGAGGACGCCTGGGGCGTGTACGAGCAGGCCCAGGAGCCCATCGTGGACGGGCCCGAGTACCCCTGGCTGCCCGACCAGACCCTCCAGCTGCGGCTGCCCCTGGACCTCGGCGCGCCGGCCGCCGAACCGGCCCCCACCGGTGGCCGGGCCGAGCGCCGCCGCGCCGCCCAGGGCCGCACCTCGCTGCGCTCCGGCAGCGGCCGGCGCCGGTCGAACGGCCGCGGCGCCGGGCGGGTGCGCCCCCGGGAGTCCGTGCTCGTGGTGGCCGCCCGGAGCGTCGGCGAGCTGTGCATCACGCTCGGCGTGGTGATGCTGCTCTTCGTCGCGTACCAGCTCTGGTGGACCAACGTGCAGGCCGACGCGGCCGCCGACGGGGCCCGCAACCAGCTGGAGCAGCAGTTCAACGCGGCCGTCGCGCCCGTCCAGCCGGGGCAGCCGGCCCCGGCGCCGGACAAGCCCGAGGTGTTCGAGCCCGGCAAGGGCTTCGCCATCATCTACCTGCCCAAGCTGGGGCTGAAGTTCCCGATCGCCGAGGGCACCTCCAAGTCGGGGGTGCTCGACAACGGCCTGGTCGGCCACTACACGGGAACCGGGATGCCGGGCGACAAGGCGGGCAACTTCGCGCTGGCCGCCCACCGCAACACCCACGGCGAGCCGTTCCGGTACATCAACCAGCTCGGCAAGGGCGACAAGATCGTGGTGGAGACCGCGGCCGGCTACTACACCTACGAGGTCACCGGGGGCATCCCGGAGACCTCCCCCAACAACGTGAGCGTGATCAAGCCGGTGCCGAACGGCGCGGGGTACGCCGGTCCGGGCCGCTACATCACCCTGACCACCTGCACGCCGGAGTTCACCTCCAAGTTCCGCCTCATCGTCTTTGGCAAGATGATCGAGGAACGGCCGCGTGCCCAGGGCAAGCCGGCCGCGATCACGGGCGGGTAGCCGCCCGGCCGCCCGGCCCGGAGGGGGAGCACCGCAGATGCAGGACGAGAGCGCGCGATCGGCCGAACCGGCGCAGGAGGCCTTCGCCCCGCCCGAGCCGCGGGCCGGGCGGGGCCGGAGCCGGGCGCTGGCCGCGCTCGGGGTCTTCGGCGAGCTGCTGATCACCATGGGCCTGGTGCTCGGCCTGTTCGTGGGCTACTCGCTCTGGTGGACCAACGTGCAGGCGGACCGCTCGGCCTCGGCGGCCGCCGACCGGCTGCGCGGCAGCTGGGCCGCGGGCCCGCGCCCCGGCCCCGGGGCGACGCCCGGCGCCGCCCCGGCCCCCGGCGCGTCCGCTGCTCCCGGCGCCCCCGGTGCCGAGCCCGGGTCCGTGCCGAAGCAGTTCGCGGCCGGGGACGACGTCGGCTTCCTGCACGTCCCGGCGATGGGCCGGGACTACCAGGTGCTGATCCGGATGGGCACCTCCACCGAGGTCCTGGACGACGGCGTCGCGGGCGTCTACGAGCAGCCGTACCGGGCCGCGATGCCGTGGGACCAGCAGGGCAACTTCGCGCTGGCCGCCCACCGGGACGGCCACGGCGCCAAGTTCCACGACCTGGACGCCGTCCACCGGGGCGACGCCGTCGTGGTCGAGACCCGGGACAAGTGGTACGTCTACAAGGTCGACAGCACCCTGGCGGAGACGTCCAAGTACGACACCGGCATCGTGGCGCCCGTCCCGGCCCGCTCCGGCTACGAGGGCCCCGGCCGCTACATCACCCTGACCACCTGCACGCCGGTGTACACCTCGCGCTACCGGATGGCCGTCTGGGGGAGCCTGGTGCGGGTGGACGACATGGACGCCAAGCGCACCCCGCCGCCGGAGCTGCGGCACTCCTGAAGCCGCCCACGGGCCTCCTGGAGCCCGTACGGAACGCCCGAGGGCCCGCCGCGTTCGTCGCGGCGGGCCCTCGGGCGTGCTCCGTGCTGCTCGTTCCCCGGCTCAGCCGAACCAGGGGAATACCGGAGGCCTAGTGGTCCCCTTTGGGGGGTGTGGTGGTGGGGTCGCTCCCTTTCGGGGGCTCGGCCGCCTTGGTGTACAGCTGGATCTGGGTGTTCGGGTCGACCTGGGTGCCGGCCGGCGGGTTGCTCTGGAGGATCGTCGCGTTCGGGTCCGGGGGACCGCTGACCACGACGTAGGTCAGGCCGAGCGCCTTCAGCTGGTCCGCGGCGGCGCCCAGCTTGACGTTCGCCAGCGGCGGGACCTGGGGCTTGTCCTGCGCCTTGAAGATCGTCAGCGAGATCTTGCTGTTGGCCGGGGCCTTGGTGTTGGCCGGGATCGACTGCGAGGCGACGGTGTTGACCTTGCTCGGGTCGGGGGCCGGGGCGGTCTTCGAGACGTCCACCTGGAAGCCGAGGCCCTGGAGGGTCGCCTGCGCGTCCTCCTTCTGGGCCCCGGCCACGTTCGGGACGGTCACCTTGGCCTTGCCCTGCGACACGGTCAGCTTGATCGGGGCGCTCGGGTCGACGGCCGCGTTGGGCGCCGGGTCCTGGGCGGTGACGGTGTCCTGCGCGGCGGTGTCGTCGTCCTTGTACTCGGTGGTCACGTTGGTGAAGCCGAGGTCGGCGAGCGCCTTGGTGGCCTGGTCCTTGGGCTTGCCGACCACACCGGGGACCTGCGCCTTGGCCGGGCCCGAGGAGACCTGCACCGTGATGGTGGAGGTCTCGGCGACCTGGGTGCCGGACTGCGGGGTCTGGGTGCAGACCTGGTCCTTCTTGATGTTGGTGTCCGGGCAGGCGATCTTGTCGCCCTCGGTCACCACGAGCTTGGCACCGGCCGCGGCGGCGGCCGTCTTGGCCTCCGCCAGGGTCTTGCCGACCAGGTTCGGCGCGGTGACCTTCGCGGTCTCCTTGGTGCCCTTGTCGGCGAACATCGCCTGGGCGACGAAGAAGGTGCCGACCAGGACCAGCACGGCGGCCACCGCCAGCACGATCCAGGAGGTGTTGCTCTTCTTCGGCGGGTCCTCGCCCCGCCGGCCCCCGCCGCGGCCGTAGCCGTCGTCGTAGCCGTCGTTGCCGCCCGCCTGGCCGGCGTAGGTCTGGCCGTAGCCGTCGTCCTGGTAGCCGCCCTGCTGCCCGTAGCCGGGCTGCCCGGAGGCCTGCGGCAGGACGGTGGTCGGGCCGCCGGGCTGCTGCGGCAGCACGTTGGTCTGGCCGTACGGGTCGTGCTGCTGCGGGTAGCCGTTCTGGTCGTAGCCGTAGCCGCCCGGGCCCATGCCGTACGCGGCCTGCTGGGCGGCGGCCACCGGCAGGCCGTCGAGGAAGCGCTCGATGTCGTCGCGCATCTCGTCGGCGCTCTGGTAGCGGTAGTCGCGGTCCTTGGCGAGCGCCTTCAGCACGATCGCGTCGACCTCGGGGCGCACCTCGGGGTCGAAGACCGACGGCGGCTGCGGCTCCTCCCGGACGTGCTGGTAGGCCACCGCGACGGGCGAGTCGCCGACGAACGGCGGGCGCACGGTCAGCAGCTCGTAGAGCAGGCAGCCGGTGGAGTAGAGGTCGGAGCGGGCGTCGACCTGCTCGCCCTTGGCCTGCTCGGGGGAGAGGTACTGGGCGGTGCCGATGACGGCCGAGGTCTGCGTCATGGTCATCCCGGCGTCACCCATCGCACGGGCGATGCCGAAGTCCATGACCTTGACGTTGCCCTGCCGGGTCAGCATCACGTTGGCCGGCTTGATGTCGCGGTGCACGATGCCGGCCCGGTGCGAGTACTCCAGGGCCTGGAGGATGCCGATGGTCATCTCCAGCGCGCGCTCGGGCAGCAGCCGGCGGCCGGAGTGCAGCAGCTCGCGCAGCGTGGACCCCTCGACGTACTCCATCACGATGTACGGGATGGAGATGCCGTCGATGTAGTCCTCGCCGGTGTCGTACACGGCGACGATGGCGGGGTGGTTCAGGGACGCCGCCGACTGCGCCTCGCGGCGGAACCGGGCCTGGAACGACGGATCCCGGGCCATGTCGGCCCGGAGCGTCTTCACAGCGACGGAGCGGCCGAGTCGGGTGTCATGGGCGAGGTACACCTCGGCCATGCCGCCGCGTCCGAGGACGCCGCCGAGCTCGTACCTGCCGCCGAGGCGACGAGGCTCTTCCATAGTTCCGACCCTCTCCCTCACCCGCCGGTGAGGTTGTGACGTAGGTGTCCCCGCACGCTCTGGGTGACGCCGCGCGGTCCGCGACCGGTTCTCCGGCCGGGCCGTGCGGTGCCTCGCGGGCGGCAACGGGCACACCCGCTGCTGGCGGATACGCTACCGGTCGGACCGCAGCGGACCGGAGTCAGCCGTCGGCCGATACCAGACCGGTATCCGGACGGGGCTGCCCATCGTGACATTCCCCTCACCCCGGACCCGCGCTCCTACTTGCCGAGTGCGGCCTGCATCACCGCCTTGGCGATCGGGGCGGCGAGGCGGCCGCCGCTGATGCCGTCGCGGTTCTGGGAGCCGTCCTCGACCACCACCGCGACCGCGACCGACTGGCCGTCCGGGGTCTTCGCCCAGGAGGTGAACCAGGCGAACGGGAGCCCGGCGTTGTCCTCGCCGTGCTGCGCGGTGCCGGTCTTGCCGCCGACCTGCAGGCCGGGGATCTTGGCGTTGGTGCCGGTGCCGTTCTCGACCACCGAGACCATCAGGTCCTGCATCTTCTGCGCGGTGGCCGGGCTCATCGCCTGGGAGAACTGCTTCTCGGTGTGCTTGGAGACGGTGGTCAGCGTGGCCGAGCGCTCCTGGTCGACCATGTACGGCTGCATCAGGCTGCCGTTGTTGGCGATCGCGGCGGAGACCATGGCCATCTGGAGCGGGGTGGCGCGGGTGTCGTGCTGGCCGATCGAGTCCTGGGCGGTGCCGTCCGGGCTCGAGCTGTCCGGGAAGACGCTCTTCTCGGAGCGGACCGGGGTGTCGATCGTGCTGTTGAAGCCGAACTTCTCGGCCTGCGCCCGCATCCGCTCCTTGCCCAGGTCCGCGCCCATCTTGGCGAAGACCGTGTTGCAGGACTGGTCCATCCCGGACTTGATCGTGGCGTTCTCGCAGCGCTCGTTCGGGCTCTCGTTCTTCAGCTGGGTGGTCGTGCCGGGCAGGACGTACGGCTCCGGGGTGTCCGTGGCGTCGTCGATGCTCTGGTAGCGGCCGTTCTCGAACGCCGCGGTCGCGGTGACCAGCTTGAAGGTCGAGCCGGGCGGATAGGTCTCCTTCAGCGCCCGGTTGAGCGTCGGCTTGTTCGGGTCCGCGTCGAGGGCCTTCCAGGCGTTCTGGTCGGCCGTCTCGCCGCCGGCGAAGGTGCCCGGGTCGTAGGACGGGGTGGAGACCAGGCCCAGGATCGCGCCGGTCTTCGGGTCGAGCGCGACCACCGCGCCCTTCTTGTTGCCCATCGCGTCGAAGGCGGCCTTCTGCACCTTGGCGTTGATGGTGGTGACGACGTCGCCGCCGCGCTTCTGCTCGCCCGTCAGCATGTCCAGGGTGTTGCGGAAGAACAGCCGGTCGTCGGTGCCGGAGAGGATGCCGTCCTCCAGGTTCTCCAGCTGGCTGGAGCCGTAGGCCTGGGAGGAGTAGCCGGTCACCGGGGCGTACATCGGGCCGTCGACCCAGGACCGCTTGTACTTGTAGCGCAGGCCGTTGACGAAGTCGGACTTCGTGACCGGCTGGCCGCTGACGATGATGTTGCCGCGCGGGTGGGCGTACCGGTCGTACAGCTGGCGCTTGTTGTTCTTGTTGGTGGCCCAGGACTCGGCCTGGACGCCCTGCACCCAGTTGGTGCGCACCATCAGGGCCAGGATCAGGACGAGGCAGAAGATCGATACCCGGCGGATCGGCTTGTTCATCGGGCTGGTCCCTCCTGGCCCTCGGTGGCCGGGGCCGGTTCGGCCCCCGGTCGGCGGGCGCTGTCGCTGATCTTCAGCAGGATCGCGACCAGCGCCCAGTTGGCGACCACGGACGAACCGCCCTGCGCGAGGAACGGCATGGTCATACCGGTGAGCGGGATCAGCCCGGTGACACCGCCGGCCACGACGAACACCTGGATCGCCATCGCCGAGGAGAGGCCGACGGCGAACAGCTTGCCGAACGGGTCGCGGGCGGCGAGCGCGGTGCGCAGGCCGCGCTGCACCAGCAGGGCGTACAGCAGGAAGATCGCCATCAGGCCGGTCAGCCCGAGCTCCTCGCCGAACGAGCCCAGGATGAAGTCGCTCTTGGCGGCGAAGGCGATCAGCCAGGAGCGGCCCTGGCCCAGGCCGGAGCCGGTGACCCCGCCGGAGCCGAGCGCCATCAGCGACTGGCCGATCTGCTCGGTGGCGCCCTTCGGCGGGTTGGCGCCGAAGGCGGCCATCGGGTCGAGCCAGGCGTCGATGCGGACCTTCACGTGGCTCGCGGTCGAGGCGACCGCGACCGCGCCGCCGACCGACATCAGCAGGCCGAACAGGATCCAGCTGGTCCGCTCGGTGGCGACGTAGAGCATCACCACGAACAGGCCGAAGAACAGGAAGGACGTGCCCAGGTCGTTCTCGAAGATCAGGATCAGCAGGCTGAGCAGCCAGATCACGATGATCGGGCCGAGGTCGCGGCCGCGCGGCAGGTACAGGCCCATGAACCGGCGGCTGGCCAGCGCCAGGGCGTCCCGCTTGACCATCAGGTAGCCGGCGAAGAACACGGTCAGGACGATCTTGGCGAACTCGCCCGGCTGGATGGAGAAGCTGCCCATCCGGATCCAGATCTTGGCGCCGAAGTCCTCCGCCCGGGACGGGAAGAAGGCCGGCGCCGCGAGCAGGACCAGGGCCACCACCATCGAGATGTAGGTGTAGCGCTGGAGCACCCGGTGGTCCTTCAGCAGCACCATCACCCCGATGAAGCCGGCGATCCCGAGGGCCGACCACATCAGCTGGTTCTCGGCCGCCGGGTAGTTGCCCCGGAGCAGCTTGCCCGCCTTGTCCAGCCGCCAGATCATCACCACCCCGAGGCCGTTGAGCAGGGTGGCGATCGGCAGCATCAGCGGGTCCGCGTACGGCGCGAAGCGGCGCACCAGCAGGTGCGCGACCAGTGCCAGGGCGCCCATGCCGAGCCCGTAGCCGAGCATGCCCGCGGGCAGCTTGGCGTCCATCGCGAGGCCGACGTTGGCGTACGCGAGGACCGGCAGCAGCACCGCGAAGACCAGCAGGGCCAGCTCGGTGTTGCGCCGGTTCGGCGCCTCCTGCGGGGAGATCGTGGTGTTGCCCCGCCGACGGGGGATCGTGCGTTCGGCCGCCGCCCGGCGTCGGCCGGACCGGGTGGTTTCCTGGCTCAGGTCGTAGCTGCTCACGTGGTGACCGCTCCCTGACGGCCGGCAAACCCGCTCGGGGCGGTCCTATGTCGGATCACGGACGTCACTGCTTCGGGCAGGAGTTGGCCCGGCTGAGTTCCTCTTCGGTCAGTGGGGGGGCCTGGTCGCCCTGCGCGCCGGTGGCCGGAGGGGTCGCGTTCGGCGCCGGGGCGGGTGCCGTCGGGGCGGTCGGCGAGGCCGGGGGCGCGGTGGTCGGCGTGGTGGCGGCCGGACCGCGGTTCTTCTCGGTCGGGGTGGGCGTGCTGGCCAGGTACGCGGCCTGTGTCGCCTGGGTGGCGGGCGGTACGGCCGGGGCGGTCGCCTTGGCGGCCTTCTGGCAGAGCTGGACCCAGCCGTCGAGCTCGTTGACCGTCGACTGGGCGTCCTTCATGCTGCCGACCGAGATGGTCTTCTTCACGTGGACCTGCTGGTCCTCGGGCAGCCACTTCAGCTGGATCCTGCTGTACGAGGAGTGCACCGAGGACAGGCTCACCCCGGCCAGGTTCTGGTTGATGCCCTGGTAGATCGCGACGTGGTCGTCCTGGGTGCCGACGTAGTACTGGTCCTGGGTCCACTGGTAGCCGAAGTAGCCGGCGCCGCCGAGCAGGCCCAGCGTGACCAGGGCGGCCAGCGAGACCGTCAGGCCCTTGCGCTTGCGCCTCGAGGGCCGCTCCTCGTCGAAGTCCTCGGTGCCGTACACCGAGGGCTCGCCGGAGCCGGGGCCGTACTCGCCCTCGTAGCCCTCGGCGGGACCGAAACCGTTCTGCGCGGGGCCGAAGCCCTCCGCGTAGCCCTCGGCCGGGCCGAAGGCGCCCTGCGGGCCGCGGCCGAGGCCGGCGGCGCGGCCGGCCGGGGTGTCCGCGATCGAGCGGTCGGCGGCGGCCGAGGACGGCGGGGCGTCGGCGACCGCGCCGACCACCACCGGGACGTCGTTGAACTGGCCGCTCATGGTGTCCGTGGCGCCGACGTCGATGACGTCCGCCACGATGCAGGTGATGTTGTCCGGACCGCCGCCGCGCAGCGCGAGCTGGATCAGCTCCTGCACGGTCTGCTCGGGCGCGTAGTAGCTGCCGAGGGTGTCCTGGAGGGTCTGGTGGCTGACCGGGCCGGAGAGGCCGTCGGAGCAGATCAGGTAGCGGTCGCCGGCCCGGACCTCGCGGATCGACAGGTCGGGCTCGACCTGGCCGCGGCCGTCCAGCGCCCGCATCAGCAGCGAGCGCTGCGGGTGGGTCTCGGCCTCCTCGGGCGTGATCCGGCCCTCGTCGACCAGGCGCTGCACCCAGGTGTGGTCCTGGGTGATCTGCACCAGGGAACCGTCGCGCAGCAGGTAGGCGCGGGAGTCGCCGACGTGCACCATGCCCATCCGCTGGCCCGTCCACAGCATGGCGGTGAGCGTGCAGCCCATGCCCTCCAGCTGCGGGTCCTCCTCGACCATCTGCCGGAGCCGGTCGTTGGCGCCCTGGACGGCGTCGCCCAGCAGGGTCAGCAGGTCGGGGCCCGGCACGTCCTCGTCCAGCCGGACGATCGAGCCGAGCACCTCGGAGGAAGCGACCTCGCCGGCCGCGGCGCCGCCCATGCCGTCGGCCACGGCCAGCAGCCGCGGCCCGGCGTAGCCGGAGTCCTCGTTCCCCTCCCGGATCAGTCCCTTGTGGGAGCCGGCGGCGAAGCGCAGCACCAGGGTCATGCGACCTGTGCCCCCCTCTGGGTCATGGACGGGATGCTGTCCCTCATGCGCTACTACTTCCGCAGTTCGATGACGGTCCTGCCGATACGGATCGGCATGCCCGGCTGGAGCGGAGTGGGCGCGGTCAGGCGCTGCCGGTCCAGATAGGTGCCGTTGGTGGAGCCTAGATCCTCGACCGTCCACTGCCCAGTCTGATCCGGATAGATCCTGGCATGCCGGGAGGACGCGTAGTCGTCGTCCAGCACGATGGTGGAGTCGTGCGCGCGGCCGAGCGTGATGGTCTGGCCCTGGAGCGCCACCGTGGTGCCGGCCAGCGAGCCCTGCACCACGACGAGCTGGGTCGGACCGCCGCGGCGGCGCCCGCCGCCGCCCTGGGTCTGGGCCGCCGCGGGGCCGGCCTGGGTCGGCGCCGCGGCGCGTGCGGCGGTCGAGGTGGCCGCGCCGCCGCCGGTCGTGGCGCTCGCGCCCCGACGGGAGGAGCGCGGGTTCACCTTGGTGCCGAACAGGTCGCTGCGGATCACCTGGATCGCGACGATGACGAACAGCCACAACACGGCCAGGAAGCCCAGCCGCATGACCGTGAGGGTCAGTTCTGACATGACCGTCCCGCCAGTCGGTGAGCGAGGCGCGCGAACAATTCGGACACTACCCTTCGACCTGCCGGTAGACGATGGTGGTGGAGCCCACGACGATTCGCGAGCCGTCGCGGAGCGTAGCGCGCTGGGTGTGCTGTCCGTCCACCACGATGCCGTTGGTGGACCCCAGGTCGAGCACCATCGAAGGGGTGCCGGGCCGGATCTCGGCGTGCTTGCGGGAGACCCCGGGGTCGTCGATCCGCACGTCCGCCTCGGTCGAGCGGCCGAGCACGCAGGCCGAGCCGGTGATCTGGTGGCGGGCGCCGTTCACCTCGATCCAGCGGCGCGTCCCGGCGCCGCCGTGGCCCGCGCCGGGGAACGCCCGGACGTTGCCGCCCGCGGGCGCCGGCTGACCGGGGGGCATCGCGGGGGGCGCGGCCGGCGGCGGGGGCGCGTTGTACTGGCCGGCGCCGGGCTGCTGCCACGGTGCGCCGGGGGCCGGTGCGGCCGGCGCACGGTCGTAGCCGGGCTGCGGCGGCGCGTACTGCTGCTGCTGCGGGGGCTCCTCGGCGGCGAGGGTGCGGCTGCGCACCCGGTACAGCCCGGTGTCCAGGTCGTCGGCCTTCTCCAGGTTCACCTGGAGCGGGCCCATGAAGGTGTACCGCTGGGCCTCCGCGTACTCGCGGACCATGCCGGCCAGTTCGGTGCCGAGCTGCCCGGAGTAGGGGCTCAGCCGCTCGTGGTCGTGCGGGCTCAGTTCGACGATGAAGTCGTTCGGCACGACGGTGCGGTCGCGGTTCCAGATGCTCGCGTTGTTGTCGCACTCGCGCTGCAGCGCTCCGGCGATCTCCACGGGCTGGACCTCGGACTTGAACACCTTGGCGAAGGTGCCGTTGACGAGACCCTCGAGCCGCTGCTCGAACTTCTTCAGCACTCCCATGGGGCACCCCCTTCCAGGGTTCGTTCGCCTGCCTGCCGGCCGGATCCCGCCCGGGACCCGGTCGCGCCTCCTACTTGCGGTACTTCCGTACTGATCGTATCCACGCCGGGCCCTTCCGTACGGTTCCCGGACCGTGTGGTGCCCGGGGGTGGGCTCGGACACACAGGGTGACGCATGTCGGGTACGGCACGCCAGGTGTGCCCGTCGGAGCACCCTTCCGGCAGTCGCACGGGCGTGCGTCGGGCATCGGTTCGGGTGCCGTGGGCCTCCCCGGACAACGGATTCGGAGCAGCCCCCCAGGTCGTGCTAATGTTTTCCACGTCGGAAGGGCCGCCCGAAAGGGAGGCCGGTCCAGGAAGCGCGAAGTACCGATGGTACCGAGTGGTTCGGAAGGCCGGTCGGCAACGAGGACAACACCCATGCGCGGGTGGCGGAATAGGCAGACGCGCTGGATTCAGGTTCCAGTGCCCGAAAGGGCGTGGGGGTTCAACTCCCCCCTCGCGCACAGCGAAGCCCCGCAGATCTACGGATCTGCGGGGCTTTTTTGTCGTCCGCTCCCCGGTGGCGTGGATTTCGGGGGCGGGCGGGATCAGCCGCGGCTGGCCGGGAGTTCGGCGCGGACCTCGAAGCCGCCGTCCTGGGTCGGCCCCGCGGTGAGGGTGCCGCCCAGCAGCTGGGCGCGCTCGCGCAGGCCGACCAGGCCGTGGCCGCCGCCCGGCAGGGTCTCGGCCGGACGCACCGGCGGGGCCTCGTTGCGGACCTCGACCCGCAGCCGGCGGCCCTTCGCCCGGACCCGGACGTGCACCGCCGCCTCCGGGGCGTACTTGGTGATGTTGGTGAGCGCCTCCTGGACGGTGCGGTAGGCGGCCCGCTCGACCGCCTCCGGCCACGGGCGGTCGCCGGGGACCAGCTCGGTGTCCGCGGCCAGGCCGCTCTGCTCGATCAGCCGGGGCAGGTCGGCCAGCCGGGGCTGCGGGGCGAGCGGGGCGTCCGGCAGCCCGCCGGTGCCGCGCAGCACCCCGACCATCTGCCGCAGCTCGTCCAGGGTCCGTACGGACAGTTCCCGGATGGTGCGGGCGGCGGTCACCGCGGCCGGGTCGGGGCTGCTCACCTGGAGTGCGCCCGCCTGGATGCTGATCAGGCTGACCTGGTGCGAGACCACGTCGTGCATCTCCCGGGCCAGCCGGCCGCGCTCGCTGATCAGCACCCGCTCGGCCAGCAGCCGACTCTCCCGCTCCTGGCCGCGGGTCAGCTCGTCCAGCCGGGCGGCCAGCTCCCGCCGGGTGCGGGCGAGCAGACCGGTGGCGGCCGGGCCGGCCGCCAGCATCACGGCCTGGATGGCGTCCAGCGCGGTGGCGCGGCTGAGGTCGAGGACGTCCTGGGGCAGCGGCCAGTGGAAGAACTCGACCAGCGCGAACAGGACGCCGCAGGGGATCACGACCCGGGGGCGGGGGCGCTCGGCGGCCACCGAGTAGACGGCCGTGATCGGGGCCAGCCAGATCTCGTCCACCCAGCTGCCCGGCATGGTGAGGAGCAGCGCCACCACCGGGAAGCGGCGGCGCCAGAACAGGGCGACGGCGGCCAGCGTGGACAGCGCCACCTGCCACCAGGCGGCCTCCCGGGCCACCAGGGCGGCGTCCAGCAGGGCGTACAGGACGGGCAGCAGCAGCATCAGCCAGGGGGCGGTGCACCAGGCCGGCAGCCGTCGGGACGGCAGTTGGTCGGCGGTCGTCATGCCCCGTCGCCGGGCTTGGGCCGGACCAGACCGGCCCGGTGGGCCAGGACGGCGGCCTGGACCCGGTTGGCGGCGCCGAGCTTGCCGAGGATCGCGCTGATGTGGTCCTTGACCGTGCCGGTGCCGAGGAACAGCCGGTCGGCGATCTCGGCGTTGGACAGGCCCTCGCCGAGCAGCGAGAGCACGTCCAGCTCGCGGCCGGTGAGGGTGCGGGCGAGCGCGGTGGCCTCGGCGTCCGGGCCGCCGCCGTCCACGTAGCCGCCGATCACGGTGCGGGTGACGGTCGGGGAGAGGATGTTGCCGCCGGCCGCGAGCACCCGGACGGCGTGCACCAGCTGGTCGGGGGCGGTGTCCTTGAGCAGGAAGCCGGCCGCGCCGGCCCGCAGCGCGGTGCCGATGTACTCGTCGGTGTCGAAGGTGGTGAGCATCGCCACGGCGGGCGGGTCGGGCAGGGCGCGCAGGCGGCGCAGCACCGAGATGCCGTCGAGGTCGGGCATCCGGATGTCGAGCAGCACCACGTGCGGGCGCAGCCGCTGGACGTGCTCCTCGGCCTGCCCGCCGGAGCAGTCGCCGACCACCTCCAGGTCGGCGGCGGAGCCGACGATCAGCCCCAGGCCGGAGCGGACCAGGATCTCGTCGTCGACGATCAGCACGCGGGTGGTGGTGATGGTGCCTCCTCGGTTCGGGCGGCCGGGTCGGGGCGGTCCGCGTGGGTCGTTTCGAGGGTAGGGGTAGGCGGGGCGGGGTGCCGAACGTGCGGCGGGCGGTCACCCCCGCCGTTCGGCGGGGGTGGGAATCCGCTACCCGGTTCACGCAATTCTCAGGCTGGGTGGGGAAACATGGAGTTGGCTGACTCTTTTCCGGCCGCTTCTCCATTTCGGGCGGTCGGCCGGGCGAGGTCGCCGGTCAGTCCGTCGGGCCCGAGCGGGCGCCCGGCGCCGGGCCGTTCGCGGATGCGCCCCACCATCTGATCGTTTGGAATTGAGCTGTGTCGTCCACTGTGAAGTCGGAGCCGTCCGCCACGTCCCCCGGGCCCCGGCCCGTCGACGAGCCCGGTCGCTGGCGTCCGAGGGCCGCCGCGGCCTCCGTCTGGTACCTGCGGCTGATCGCGCTGCTGAACGTGGCGACGGTCCTGCTGGTGCCCTTCCGGAACCAGGTCAGCGAGCACAACGAGGGTGAGTACTTCACCCCGTACCTGATGACCTCCGGGCTGGCCAGCGCGGTGCTGTCGGTCTTCCTCGCGATCGCGATGCGGCGGCGCAAGCGGGCCGCGTGGATCTTCAACACGGCGCTCGGCGGTCTCTTCGCGCTGCTCTACCTGGCGTTCATGCTGGTGCCGGACGAGCGCTTCAACAGGCACCCGCTCAACTACTTCTCCACTGTCCTGACCTGCCTGTTCGTCCTGGCGCTGCTGGTCGGGCGGAAGGAGTTCACGTCCAAGGGCGACAGCTCCAACCCGAAGACCGCGGCGGCCACCTTCGTCGGCGGGCTGGCGTTCGGCGGCGGGGTCGGGGCGCTGCTGGTCTGGATGACCAACGAGCTCTCCGGCGCCGGCTTCTGGGACCTGTTTCGGTACTCGGTCGGCCGGATGATCACGATCACCCCGACCGAGCACCTGCGCTCGGTGATCGCCGCGCCGACCTGGGTGAACGCCGCGATCAACGCGATGGGCGCGGTGCTCTTCCTGCTGGTGCTGTACGTCGCCTTCCGCAGCCCGCGCGGCAAGGAGCTGCTCACCGCCGAGGACGAGGCCAGGCTGCGCGGGCTGCTGGACAAGCAGGGCGAGCGGGACTCGCTCGGCTACTTCGCGCTGCGCCGGGACAAGGCGGTGGTCTTCTCCCCCAGCGGCAAGGCGGCGGTCACCTACCGGGTCATCGGCGGCGTCTCGCTCGCCTCGGGCGACCCGATCGGGGACCCGGAGGCCTGGCCGGGCGCGATCGACGCCTGGCTGTCCGAGGCCCGCGAGCACGCCTGGGCGCCGGCCGTGATGGGCGCCTCCGAGGAGGCCGGGGTGATCTACGCCCGGCACGGGCTGGACGCGCTGGAGCTGGGCGACGAGGCGATCGTCGAGCTGGACGAGTTCTCGCTGGACGGCCGCGCGATGCGGGTGGTCCGGCAGGCCTACAACCGGGTCAAGCGGGCCGGGTACACGGTGCGGATCCGCCGGCACGAGGACATCTCCGAGGCGGAGATGGCCGAGCTGGTGGCCAAGGCCGACGAGTGGCGCGACGGGGCGACCGAGCGCGGCTTCTCGATGGCGCTCGGCCGGCTCGGCGACCCGGGCGACGGCCGCTGCGTGATGCTGGAGTGCCACGACGGGGACGGCGAGCTCAAGGCGCTGCTGAGCTTCGTGCCGTGGGGCCCGGACGGGCTCTCGCTGGACCTGATGCGCCGGGCCCGGGACACCGAGAACGGCCTGATGGAGTTCATGGTCATCGAGCTGCTGCAGCGCGCCGACGAGGTCGGGCTGAAGCGGGTGTCGCTGAACTTCGCGATGTTCCGTTCCGTCTTCGAGCGCGGTTCGCGCCTCGGCGCCGGCCCGGTGCTGCGGCTGTGGCGCTCGATCCTGGGATTCTTCTCGCGCTGGTGGCAGATCGAGTCGCTGTACCGCGCCAATGCCAAGTACCGCCCGATCTGGGAACCGCGTTACCTGCTCTTCGAGAAGAGCAGCGAGATTCCGCGGATCGGTATCGCGAGCGCGCGCGCCGAGGGTTTCATCGTGGCGCCGAGCCTGCCCGCCCTGTTCCGCCGCCGGCACGCCCGGGCCGCCGTGGTGGCGCCGCGGGTCCCGGTGGCGGCCCGGGACGGGAAGGGGTAGCCCTCCGTCGGGGGGCGGAGGGGACCGGCCGGTCGAATTGGGGGGCTGATGGGGGGATTGCCTCCCCCCAGAGGATGACCCGACTCCCCATCCGTGCCGATGTGGCTTTGTTAACTGGCTTCTAATGTTGGAGTAGTAGAGCGTTCGGGGATTCGGAGAAACTGTTGTGATGCACAGGACCCACGCGGGGGGCGTGCGAAAGGGGCCGCTGGCAATCGCCGGAGCGGCCGCTGTCGCCGAGTGGGGAACGCTGTTCGCGACGGTCCGGGATGCGGTGGTGCGAAAGAAGTTCGCCGCCGTTCCCCTGGCCACCGTCGCGACGTTTCTGATCCTGCTGTTCAGCGTCGTCCAGCACCTGCCGGGCGGCGAGCGTTTCGTGAACAACATCGGGGTGGTGCGGGCGGCGCTGCCGCTGGACGTCTCGCTGCTGCGGACCCCGCTCTCGCTGTACGTGCCGGCGCTGGACCTTCCGGTCTGGGGGGCGCTGGCCCAGGTGTTCGTGGTCTTCTCGATCGCCGAGATCGTGCTCGGCCGGCGGATGACCCTGGTGGTCGCCTACACCTGCACCCTGGCGGGCACGCTGTTCGCCCGGGTCGGCGTGGCGATCGGGCCGCACCACCTGTTCGGCTTCCCGAAGTGGGTCGCCTACGTGCGGGACACCGGGCCCTCGGCCGCGGTGGTGGCGCTGGCGATCTGCATCGCGTTCCGCTGCCGGGCCTGGCTCACCGCCGGCCTGGTGGTGGCGGTGATGATCGGCGAGGCGGTCGTGCTGCCGAACCTGGCCGGTCTGGAGCACGTGGTCGCGGTGATCACCGCGCTGCTGATCGCCGTCTCGGTCGAGGTCTTCGGGGACTTCTGGCCGCGGGTGCTGGCCGGGGTCGGCGCCGCCGCCTCGGTGGCCGCGGCCGCCTCGCGGGAGGTCGCGGTGGAGGCCCGTCGGCGCACCTCGGCGGGGGCCGTCATCCCCTGACGGGCGCCGACCGCGCTCAAGCCGGCCGCGTACGGGTGCCCGTACGCGGCCGTTCGGTGTCCGGGGCCCGTCGGCGCGGCCGTCAGGCGTGCGGGAGCGGGAGCTCGAACCAGACGACCTTGCCCACCGCCTTGCGGGCGGTGCCCCAGCGTTCGGCGAGCTTGGTGACCAGGGTGAGGCCGCGGCCGGTCTCGCCGAGCTGCTCGGCCGGCTCCAGCGAGGGCAGGTTGTGGTTGTCGTCGCTGACCTCGACCAGCAGTTTGTCCACCCGGATCAGCTGGAGCTTCACGGTGTCCCGGGCGACCCGGACGGCGTTCGTCACCAGCTCGCTGACCAGCAGCTCGGTGGTGTCGCTGAGCGCCTCCAGGTGCCAGCCGGCCAGCTGCTCGCGGACCAGCGAGCGGGCCCGGCCGACCTCGCGGTGGTCCACGGTGAGGTCCCAGGTGGCCACCTCGGACGGGGCGACCCCGTCGAAGCGGGCCACCAGCAGGGCGACGTCGTCCTTGCGGTCGTCCGAGTGCAGCCGGCGCAGCACCACGTCGCAGGCCTGCTCGGGGCTCTGCCGGGGGTCGATCAGGTTGCCGCAGAGCGCGGCCAGGCCGGCTCCTATGTCCCCGCCCCGGACCTCGACCAGGCCGTCGGTGCAGAGCACCAGCATCGAGCCGTCCGAGACGTCGATGGTCTTGGCGACGAACGGCACCCCGCCGACGCCGATCGGCGCGCCGGCCGGGATCTCCAGCAGCTCGCCGGTGCCGTCCGGGTGCACCAGTACGGGCGGGACGTGGCCGGCGCTGGCCAGCTCGCAGGTCCGGTTGATCGGGTCGTAGACCGCGTACAGGCAGGTCGCGAGGTGGTCGTCGCCGAGCTTGTGGGCCAGGTTGTCCAGGTGGCGCAGCAGCTGGCCGGGCGGCAGGTCCAGGGCGGCGAGGGTCTGCATCGCGGTGCGGAAGCGGCCCATCGCGGCGGCCGAGTGGATGCCGTGGCCCATCACGTCGCCGACCACCAGGGCGACCCGGCTGCCGGGCAGCTGGATCGCGTCGAACCAGTCGCCGCCGACCTCGGCCTTGGGGTCGCCGGGCAGGTAGCGGTGGGCGATCTGCACGCCGGGGATCTGCGGCGGGCGGGTCGGGATCATCGAGCGCTGCAGGGTGGTGGCGACCCTGGCCTCGGCGCGGTGCAGCCGGGCGTTGTCCAGCGACAGCGCGGCGCGGACGGCCAGCTCCTTGAGGGTCGCGGCGTCGCTCTCGTCGAAGGGCGCGCGGTCCGGCAGCCGGAGCAGCTTGAGGATGCCCAGCACGGTGCCGCGGGCGGAGAGCGGGACGACCAGCATCGAGCGGCCGGTGACCACCGGGGTCAGCCGGGCGTCGCCGAGCGCGATCGCGTAGTCGACCGCGACGTCCGGGCTGACCACCGGGACCAGCACCGGCTGGTTCAGCTGGAGGGCCATCCCGGGCGGGGTGCGGCGGGGCATGCTGACCAGCGAGCCCTCGGAGAGCACGTGGTCCCAGACGCCGCCGGTCTCGTTGTAGACCAGGGCGACCCGGCGCAGCATGGTGTCGTCGTCCGGGCGGGCGGCCGGCAGCTCGGAGTCCGAGATCAGCCCGTCCACCAGGTCCACGCAGGCGAAGTCGGCGACCCGGGGGACCAGCACCTGGCAGAGCTCGTGGGCGGTGAAGCCGAGGTCCAGCGTGGTGCCGACCTTGCCGCCGACCTCGTTCAGCAGGGCCAGCTGCTCGCCGGCCTGCCCGTTGGTGAGGAACGGGCCGAGCCGGCCGCCGGTCGGGCCCTCGCCGCCCGCGGGGGCGGGGACCGGGACGGTGGCGGGCGGGGCCTGGTCGGTGCGCAGCGGCGGACGGCCGGTGGCGGACGGCTCGACGGTGGCGTGCTCGATGGCTGCGGCTCCTGCGGTGGGCGGGGGCACCTCCCGGCCGGAGGCGGGGGGAGGGACGGACGGGCCGGCGCCCGCCGAGCCGCCGCCGACGGCGGCCACCGGCCGGACGGCGGAGGGGGCCGCGGGCTGGGCGGCGGGGCGGTCCGGGGTCTCGCGCTGGACGGGCAGCGGGCCGGGCGGCCGGCGGCCGGGCGCGCCCTGCTCGGGCTGCGGCGGCGGGCCGACCCGGGCGACCCGCTGCTGGGGCGTCGGGTAGCGGCGGCCGAGGCCGGCGGCCGCCTGCGCCCTGCCGGTCTGGGCGTCGGCGGGCAGCACCGGCAGCACGGTGGCCGGGTCCAGCCGCAGGGCGGGCAGTCCGCCCCGTTCCAGCGCGGCCAGCAGCGCCGCGCGGTGGGCGGCGGGCAGCAGCCGGACCAGCGGCTCGGGCACCGGCAGGCCGGCCGGGGTGAGCGCCGCGGCCAGGGCGTGGAAGCCGCCCCGGACGCCGGGCGCGGCGGCGAAGGGGAGCAGCCGCTCGCCGAGCGCGAGCCGCGGCCCGGTGGCGCGCAGCGGGCGGGCGTCGGCGGCCAGCGCCAGCAGCCCGCCGACCGGGCCGGGCAGCGGGTACGCCCACCAGAGCACGTCGCGCTGGTGCTCCTCGCGGTCGGTGACGGTCAGCCTTCCGATCCAGGGGCGGCCGTCGGCGGTCCGCTCGGCGAGGGTGTCGAACGCGTCGCAGGGGCGGCGGACGGAGCAGCGTTCGAGCACCCGCGACTCCAGGGCGGGCAGCAGGCCGGAGGCCGGGCGGTCGTGGGCGACGTCGGCGCGGTGGCCGAAGAGCTCCTCGGCGGCCCGCCCCCACTGCGCGATCCGGCCGGACCGGTCGACCAGGACGGGGGCGAGCCGGACCAGGGCGGCCACCCCCGTCGGGTGGTCGCCCGGCGCGGTTCCGTCGCCCGCCGGCCGCGGTGTGGAGTTGGACTCGGCCACCATGGATTCGCTCTGCTCCCGCCTGGCCGCCGCGCCCGGGGCGGCCGTCTCTCCGGAGGAAGGCACGCTGTGCGGATACCAGCGAAGCACGGACCGGGCCGGGCTCGACACCGAAACGGGGAGATTCCTCAGGATCGGTTGCGTGTCGCGCGCCGCGCGCCGGTCCGTACCCCCGGTTCACCCGGACGGGGCCCGCGATCACGGCGGTAGGGTGGCAGGCCGGACCGCCCGTACGAGTGGTCCGCAGGACGCCGCCGGCCGGACGAGACAGAGGCGAGAAGTTGAGCGCGCAGAGCCCCGCCCGCTGGACCGACCCGGAGCAGCAGGCACTGGAGGAGCGGGTCGCCGCCGCCGAGCTGGCCTGGCTCAGCATGGACGTGGACGTCCAGACGCTGCGGGTCGAGATCGACAACTTCGCGCTGATCCACCACCAGCTGCTCGGCCCGCTCTACGCCCGGCTGGACGAGCTGGACGCGCTGGTCGCCGAGGCCGTGGCGGCCCGCACCGGCCTGCCGGAGGACCTGCGCCGGGCCGCCGAGGCGCGCCGGCAGGTCGACGAACTGCCCGACCTGGACGCGCTGTTCGACTCGGTGCGGGAGCAGACCGGCCAGGACGGCGAGCCGGCCCCGCCGCCGCCCGCCGCGCCGGAGCGGGTGCGGCCCGGCAAGGAGGCCCAGCGGATCTACCGCGAGCTGGTCCGCCGCGCCCACCCCGACCTGACCACCGACCCGGGCGAGCAGCAGCGCCGGGCCGCCTTCCTGGTCCGGGTCAACGAGGCCTACGCGTACGGGGACGCGGGCGCGCTGGGGGCCCTGGCCGCCGAGTGGTCCACCGCGCCGGAGGCCGCGCCCGCCGTCGACTCCCCCGACCGCTCGGACTGGCTGCGCCGCCGGCTGGACTGGCTGACCGCCAAGATCGCCGAGACCGCCACCGAGCAGGTCCGGCTGGAGCAGACCCCGATGGGGCAGCTGCTCGCCCTCGCCCCGCAGGACCCGGACCGGCTGCTGGAACAGCTCGCCGAGGAGCTGCTGGCCAAGGCCGCCAGGCAGCAGGCCGAGCTGGCGCGGCTGCTCGGCGGCCCGGCCCCGGCGGACGGCCCGTCCTCCGGCGCCCACGGCACGGCGCCGGTGGGCGACAATGGCACGCACCCGACCGAATCCCAGGAGAGCCACACGATGTTCCCGCAGATCCCCTCCGCCGACGCCGCCGCCGTGCCCGCCGACGCCGCCCTGCTGGACGTGCGCGAGCAGGACGAGTGGGACGCCGGCCATGTGGACGGCGCCCTGCACATCCCGATCGGCGAGGTGATCGCCCGGCTCGGCGAGCTGCCGGACGAGAAGCTGTACGTGCTCTGCCGGGTCGGCGGCCGCTCCGCGCAGGTCGTCCAGTACCTGGTGCAGCAGGGCCGGGAGGCCGTGAACGTGGACGGCGGGATGTACGCCTGGCAGGGTGCGGGCCGTCCGATGGTGAGCAGCACCGGCCAGGAGGCCTTCGTCCTCTGACGGCCCCCGCCCCACGGCCCTTAGGGCAGGATGGGCGCGCGCGAGCGCGCCGGCACCGGGTCGGCGGTGCCCGCCGACCGGTCGGGGGAGGCCATGACCGAGACGACGGACCGGCCGGCTGCCGGACGGGCCTGGTCCAGGCCCGCGCAGCTGGTCCTCGGCTTCGCCGGGGCGGTGCTGGCCGGCGGCACCGGGCTGTTCCTCGCCGCGGTCTTCCTGCACGTCGCGCCCGCCAATTCGGTGTCCCGGCAGTACCGGGACGAGGTCGACGGCCTGGTGTACCCGGAGTTCGAGCAGAACTGGAAGCTGTTCGCGCCCAACCCGCTCCAGCAGAACGTGAGCGTGGACGCCCGGGTCCGCACCGCCGCGCCCGCCGGGGCCACCCGTACCGGGGACTGGATCGGGCTGACCGCGCAGGACATCGCCGCGATACGGGGCAACCCGGCGCCCAGCCACGTCGACCAGAACCTGCTGCGCCGGGCCTGGGACTTCTACGACGGCACGCACAACCCGCAGGACGAGAGCCCGGCCTCCCCGCGCGGCCGGCTCGCCGAGCAGTACCTCAAGCGGATCGCCCTGCAGCGGATCGGCCGGGAGGCGGACGGCGAACGGGTCCTGGAGATCCAGTTCCGCTCGACCGCGGTCACCGTCCCGCCGCCGTCCTGGAGCGGCGAGCCCGCGCCGGCGGCGCCCCGGGTGCGGGAGCTGCCGTGGTGGCCGGTGGCGGACGAGGACTACCGGGGGCTGCTCGGATGAACGAGGCGACGGTACGGGCCGACGGGGCGCTGCCGCCGGGTGCGGCGGTGCCGTCCGGCGGTGTGCCGCGGCAGGCCGGGGCCGGGCGGGCGGCGGAGCCCGGTGCGGTGCGGGAGACGCGGGAGGCACGCGGGCCGCGGGCGCCGCTCGGACGGGCGGCGGAGGCCTTCACCGGGCGGGTGCTCGGCCGTCACCAGGCCGCGGTGGTGCGGATCGGCTTCGGGCTGGTCTGGCTGGCCTACCTGCTGCGCGAGTGGCCCCACCGGCGGGTGCTGTACGGCGACCGGTCCCCCTGGTCGACGGAGCTGGCCCAGCGGCTGCTGGCCGACAACGGGGCGCTCACCGTGCTGCCCTGGTTCGGCGGGCGGCTCTGGTTCGAGCTGGTCTACCACCTGGCGGTGCTGGCCGCCCTGGCCGTGCTGCTGGGCTGGCGGACCAGGGCCAGTACGGTGCTGTTCCTGGTCACCGTGCTGTCCCTGCAGAACCGCGACGTCTTCCTCGGCGACGGCGGCGACAACGTGGTCCACCTGATGGCGGTCTACCTGGTCTTCACCCGCTGCGCCGAGGTCTGGTCGCTGGACGCCCGCAGGCCCCGGCCGGGGCGGACCGGGGTGGTGCTCTGGGCGGTGCTCGGGGCCGTCCTGGCGGCCTGTCAGTTCGGCGGCTTCGCGGGCGACACCCTGACCTGGACCGACCGGGCCTTCCCGTACCTCGGCTGGTCGCCGCTGTTCTGGGGGCTCTGGGCGGTGGCCGGGCTCTGGTGGACGCTCGGCCGGCTGCGGCCGGACGGCGAGCCGCGGGCGGTGCTCGACGCGCTGGCGACCATGGTGCACAACTGCGCGATGCTGGTGATCGCCGTCGAGGTGGTGCTGATCTACGCCACGGCCGGCTGGTACAAGGTGCAGGGCTCGCGCTGGCAGGACGGCACCGCGCTGTACTACCCGCTGCACCTGGACTACTTCGCCCCCTGGCCGGGGCTGTCCGCGCTGGTCGGCTCGGCGCTGCTGCCGGTCTTCCTGGTCTCGTACGGCACCGTGGTCCTCCAGGTGGCGTTCCCGTTCACGCTGGTCAACCGGCGGGTCAAGAACGTCCTGCTGGCCGTCATGGTGCTGGAGCACGCGGGGATCGCGGTGGTGCTCGGGCTGCCGGTGTTCTCGCTCGCGATGATCGCGGCGGACGCGGTCTTCCTGCCGACCGGGGCCCTGCTGTGGGTGGCGGCGCGGCTCCGCCGGAGGTCGGGCCCGGCCCCGGAGATCACGCCCTAGGATGGCGCTATGTCCTGGTTCGCCGCACTTCGTGACACCGCGCGGACCGGGCTCACCCTGGACCGGGCGCTCACCGACCCCAAGCGGGCGGTGCGCGGGGCGGTCGCGGTGGCGCTGGTGCTCTTCCCGACCCTCGCGCTCGGCGGGGTCGCGCTCGCCACCTCGGCCGCGATGGGCGCGTTCATCGCCGGCTCGGCGACCTTCCAGCGCAGCTTCCGGCCCCGGGCCAGCCTCGCCGTCGCGGCCGGGGCCGGACTCGGCATCAGCACCTTCCTCGGCTACCTGGCCGCCGGCGTCCCCGGACTGTTCCCGGTACTGCTCGCGGTGTGGGCCTTCGGCGCCGGGCTGGCCTGGGCGATCGGGCCCACCGCCGGGGTGGTCGCCACCAACACCGTCTCGGTGATGCTGATCGTCGTCCAGCTCCCCGTCAGCACCGTCACCGCGCTCAGCCACGGGCTGGTCGCCGCCCTCGGCGGGGTCGTCCAGGCCACCGTCATCACCGTCTGGCCGATCGGCAGCTGGACCGCCCAGCGGCAGGCCCTCGCCGACACCTACGCCGAACTCGCCGACTACGCCCGGCGGTTGCGGCAGGACCCGACCGCGCACGTGGACCCGGAACCGTTCATGACGGCCCGCCACGCGGCCGCCCTCACCCCCTGGCAGGACCGCCACCGGCCGCCCGAGCTGCGCGGCCTGCGCGGCATCGCCGAGCGCATCCGGCCCACCCTCGCCGCACTCGCCGACCCCAAGGTGGGCGCCCCCGAGGAAGGACCCGAACGGGACCGGGCCCGGGAGGTGCTGGCGGCCGCCGCCGAGGTCATGGACGCCCTCGCCCGGGCCATCCGCACCGGCGACCCGGTCCGGCTCCCCCGCTCCGCGCCCTCGCTCACCCTGGTCGGCTCCGACGACGGGCCGCGGCTCCAGGGCGCGGCCCGGCGCTCCGCCCGGCGGCTCGGCGGGCTGCTGCGCAAGGCCGCGGACACCCTGGACCGTAACGACGAGGACACCATCACCACGCCGGTGGTCGGGGCCGGCGGGGCGCTGCGCAAGCCCACCATCGCCCGGATGCTGCCGGTCGCGGCGCGGGCCGTCCGGCGGCAGCTGCACCCGCGCTCGGCGATCTTCCAGCACGCCGTCCGGCTCGCCGGAGTGGTCACCGTCGCCTACCTGCTGGCCCGGCTCGTCGGGTTCCACCACGGGTACTGGGCGCCGATGACCGCCGCGATGGTGATGCGGCCGGACTTCGCGCAGACCTACAGCCGGGGCGTCGCCCGGCTGGCCGGGACGGTGGTCGGAGTCGCCGTCTCGACGCTCGTGGTGCAGCTGCTCCACCCCGGGGAATGGGTGCTGGCCGCGCTGGCGGTGGTCTGCATCGGCGGGGCGTACCTCGCGTTCCGCACCGGGTACGCGCTCACCACCGTCGGGATCTCCACGTACGTGGTGTTCCTGCTCGGGCTGCAGGAGGGCAACCCGCTGGTGACGGCCTTCGAACGGGTCGGGCTCACCCTGCTCGGCGGGTCGATCGCGCTCGTCACGTACGCGCTGTTCCCGACCTGGCAGACCGCCCGGCTCGGCGAACGGCTCGCCGAGTGGCTGGCGGCCGCCGGACGGTACGCGGGAGCGGTGATCGCCTGCTACGAGAAGCCGGCGGCGCCGCGCGGGCGGGTCGTGCGGAGCGCGCTGCTGGACTCGCGGGAGGCGCGGTCCGAACTGATCCAGGCGATGCAGCGGGCCGACGCCGAACCGGGACGGCACGAGACCGGGCTGGCCGGGGTCAGCCGGCGCCAGATCGACCGGGCCCGGGCGGCGGTCGGGGCCCTCGGGCGGGCGGCCGTCCTGCTGGAGGCCCACCTGCCGGCGGCGGACGCGGAACCTGTGCCGGGGACCGGGGAGTACGCGGAGGAGCTGCGGCTGGCGACGGCGCTCGCGGCGGCGGCGCTGCTGACGGGGCAGGCGGTGGAGTTCGGGGCGGTGCGGGATGCGCAGGCGCGGTTGGAGGAGGGGTTGGCGGGGGCGCCGGCGGGGGTGCAGCGGGATGTGGTGCGGGCGGGGGTTCGGTTGGTGGGGCAGGCTCTGCGGGACTTGGAGCGGGCTCTGCGGGGGTCTTCTGTGGGGGAGGGCTCTCGGGAGGGTGGGGGGCCGGGGGCGGCTCCGGGGGTGGCCGCTCCGGGGGCTGGATGATTTTCAGACTGCCGACCCTGTGGGTGGGGGGCTATCACCGTTGGCAGTCTGAAAATCACCCGTCACGCCCCTCTCCGCGGCCACCCCCTGCGCCACCCCCTCCCGCAGCGCGTCCCTCTCGCCAGAGGGGAGGGGCGGGTGGGTGGGGGTGGCGCAGGGGGCCCTGGTGCGGGAGTGGGTGGGCGCGCCCGCTGGGGGTGGGGGGAGGGTGCTGAGGGGCGTGACGGGTGCGTGGGTGTCAGGCGGCGTGGGCGGCTTGGAGCCAGTTGGTGAACTCGCAGGCGAAGTGCCACTGGTGGCCGGTGGGGAGGAGGTCGGGGGCGGCTTCGGGGAACTGGACGGTGAGGCGGATGCGGAGGCCGTCGGGGGTGTCGGCGAACTCGTGCATGACGTGGAGGACTTCGGTGCCGTCGGCGAGGGTGCCGGTGCCGCCGATGCGGACGGGGAAGGTGGCGTTGCCGGGGGTGTCGTGGAAGTGGAGGAAGAAGCGGGTCGGGGTGGTGCCGAGGGTTTCGATGATCTCGACCCGGTTGCCGGTGGAGTCGGCGAGGTAGTGCTCGGGGTTGGCGGCGAGGAGGGCGGTGCGGTCGCCGGAGTGGAGGCGGGTCTGCCACCAGGTGAGGAAGGTCCGGGCGTCGATGCCGGTGGCGGTGAGTTCGGTGACGGCGGTGCTCCAGCGGCCGGCGGAGGCCTGGGCCCAGGTGGTCAGGGCGGTGTCGGCGGCGGTGGTGTCGGGGGTGAGGAGTTCGCGGGTGCGGGTGTCGCCGAGGCGCTGCTTGAGCAGGTGCAGGGCGGCGCGGGCGCGGTCGAGTTCCCAGGCGAGGACGGCCTCGCGGGGGTGGGGGGTGCCGTCGATCTCGGTGCGGATGGTGAGGCTGGTCGGCATGGTGGCGCTCCTCCGGGAGAGGCGGAGAGTTTTTCTCCGCTTCTGGTGACGCTAGCATAGGGGGAGAGATTTTCTCCGGTTAGGGAGTTGTGGATGAGGGCCGACGCGGAACGCAGCCGGCGCAGGATCCTGGACGCCGCCTGCGAGGTGTTCCTGGAGCGGGGCCCGGACGCCCCGTTGGACGCGGTGGTGCGGCGGGCCGGGGTCGGACCGGGCACGCTCTACCGGCGCTTCCCGGACCGGGAGGCGCTGGTCCGAGCGCTGGTCACCGACCTGCTGGCCCGGCTCGGCGAGGCCGCGCAGGAGGCGCGGCGCGTCGAGGCGGACCCGTGGCAGGCGCTGCGCCGCTTCGTGCACGCCGCCGCCGATCTGCGGATGGGGGCGGCGATCGTGGTGCTGCTGGAGCGCCTGGTGGTGGACGAGGAGCTGGTGGCGGTCCGGCGGGGCACCGTGGAGGCCGTCGAGGATCTGCTGCGCGCCGCGCGGGAGGCCGGGCGGCTGCGCCCCGACGTCGGGATGGGGGACCTGGTGCTGCTCTGCGTCCGGGTGTCCCGTCCGCTGCCGGGCGCCCTGGCGGCGCTGGACGCGGACGGCTCGCTGGTCCACCGGCACCTGGACCTCGCGCTGGCCGGACTGGCCGCCACGACGGACGGCCCGCCGGGGCGGGCGCTCGGTTTCGACGAGGTGATCGCCGCGGCGGGGCGCCCGGGGGAGACGATGGCGGAGTGAACAGGACGGACGAGGACGGGCTGGTACGGGCGTGGCGGGCGGCCGAGCGGGAGCCGGGGGCGGTGCTGCTGGACGGCTTCCACGCGCTGAAGCACGCGCTGCGGTTCGGCGGCGAGGTGCGGCGGGTGCTGACCGCGGACCGGGGCGCGCTGCTGGCGCTGGCGGGTGAGTTGGCGCCGGACGTCGTTCCGGCGCTGGAGGGGCTCGCGGTGGAGCTGCCGGAGGCGGCGCTGCGGGGGCTGGTGCCGCGGCTGCACCCGACCGGGGTGGTCGCGCTGGCGGTGCGGCCCGGGGTCGAGGCGAACCGGGCGGTGCTGGGCCGGCTGCCGCGCCGGTCGCCGGTGGTGCTGTTGGAGAACCCGCGCAACCTGGGGAACGTCGGGGCGGTGATCCGGCTCGCGGCGGGCTTCGGCGCCACCGGGGTGGTGACCACCGGGGACCTGGATCCGTGGCACCCGAACGTGCTGCGGGGGAGCGCCGGGCTGCACTTCGCGACCGCGGTGGAGCGGCTGGCCCTGCCGGAGCTGCCGGACGGGCCGCTGTACGTGCTGGACCCGGAGGGCGCGGACATCCGGGACGTGCCGTTCCCGGACGACGCGCTGCTCGCCTTCGGGACGGAGCGGCACGGTGTGTCGGCGGAACTCAAGGACCGCGCCGACCGGTTGGTGGCGGTGCCGATGCGGCCCGGGGTGTCCAGCTTCAACCTGGCGACCAGCGTCGGGATGGGCCTGTTCCACTGGATGTCGGGGAAGCGCTGAGGCGCGGCGCCCGGGTGGGCACCGCGCCTCGGAGGGGGCGTCAGGAGAAGAGCCGGCGCCAGGTGTCGGGGCCCGGGTAGCCGTCGGCCTCGCTGCCGCGCCAGCCCTGGGCCTGCTGGAAGGCCTGGACGGCCCGGCGGTCGCTCTCCGTCCAGCGCGGTCCCGGGCCGACGCTGTACGAGCCGCCGAAGCCCTTGCGGACCAGCTGCTCGCCGAGCTGCCGGATGTGGTCGTTGCTCTGGCCGGGCCCGAAGTACTGCGCGCCGGGGAAGGCGGAGCCCCCGGTGACGGGCGGCGGCGGAGGCGGCAGCGGGGTGCCTCCCCCGCCGCCGATGTCGCGGCCCTTGCCGTTGACCAGGTAGTCCCAGGTGTCCTTGCCGGGGATGCCGTCGGCCTCGGCGCCGCGCCAGCCCTGGGCCTGTTGGAAGGCCTGGGTGGCCTTGCGGTCGGCCTCGCCCCAGCGCGGGCCGGGGCCCTCGGAGTAGAACCCGGCGCCGCCGCGCTGCACCAGCAGCTGGCCGAGCCTGGTGACGGACGCGTTGTTGGCGCCGGGGCCGAACTTGTCGGCCCCGGGGAAGGCGGTGGAGGAGGTGCCGCCGCCGTCGTTGCTGCCGGAGGACAGGCCGGTGTAGCGGTACGGGACGTAGGAGCCGGAGTTGTTCCAGTACGCGTACGGGGTGGAGCGCTTCTTGGCGGAGGGGCCGGTCTGCTCGTAGGCGACGTACTTGGTGCGCGAGGAGTCGGCCCAGCCGCCGAAGATCGTGACGTGCGAGCCGGCCTGGGGGTTGGCCGGGTTGTTGTAGATGAGGACGTCGCCGGGCTGGAGGTCGTTCTTGCCGATCCGCTCGGCGAAGTTGGGCAGTGTCCAGGTGGTCTGACTGCTGCCCAGGCCCCAGGCCATCGAGACGAAGCCGGAGCAGTCCTGGCGGTAGCCGTCCGACCAGTAGCGGCTCATGCTGTACGGCACGCCCTGGTCGACCCAGGTCTGGGCGCGCTGGATGATCTGGGCCCGGGTGAGCGGCGCCGCGGCGGCGCGCGGCGCGGCGAAGGTACGGGCGCCGGGGGCCTGGCCGTAGAGGCCGCTGACCTCGCCCTGGGGGGTCTGGGACTGGCTGCTGCTGTTGCCGCCCGGGGTGGGGCCGGGTGCGGGGGCCGCGGTGGCGGTGCCGGCGGCGGCCGCTCCGCCGCCCAGCGCGGTGCCCACGGCGGCCATCAGGACGGCGGCCCGGCGGCGGACGCTGCGGGCGGAGGCGTGTCCGCCCTCGTGGACGGGCGCGGCGTGCAGCCGTGCTCGTCGGCGGGCGTTGCAGCCCCCGCATATGCAGTCCTCCGCCGGTTCGACGTCGTCGAACTCGATGAGCGGGGACAGGGGGTCGGTCAGGGTCATGCTCCGCCTCTTTCCCGGACTATTCCGCGTGTTATCCGGACCAAAGTCCCAAAGCGGGCGCGATGAGTCACGGTGGGTTAGGCCGAACGGGTGAGACCCGTTCGGCTCCCGGGCGTGGCGTGGGTCGGGCGGAGGGTCTAGGCGAAGTGAGGCGGGGTCAGCGCGGGATGGCGGGCGAGTACTCCGGGTCGGTCCAGGTCAGCGGGGTGGCGTCGGCCAGTTCGAGCACGCCGGTGACGGCCAGTTCGACCATCCGCTCGGCGCCCGGGACGCCCTGCCGGGCCTCCTCGGACCAGTCGGTGCGGGCCTCGCCGGTGACGAGCAGCGCCCCGCCGGTCTCCCAGTCGGGCAGCAGCAGGCCGGCCCGCGGGTCCAGCTCCAGGTTCCCGAGCGTCAGGAACATGCTGTTGCCCGGGTACTCGGGCCAGCGCAGCCGGTCCGGCGCCACCGGCTCCAGGAAGCCGGGGAAGCCGCCGCGGTGGGAGGCGTCCACGCTGCCGTCCGGGCCGGTGCTGGCGATGAAGAAGGTGTCCGCGGTGGCCGCCGCCAGCCGCTGGGCGGTGGTCAGTACGGGGCCGGCGGCGACCGTACGGGGCGGGCCGGCGGCCGGGCGGTCCGTCGGGGTGCGGCGCTGGATGTACTTCGGGCAGTTGGCGACCACCTCGTCGGCGTGCACCCGCAGCCCGCCCCGGCCGTCCGGGAGGGAGCGGCCGTTGAGCCGCATCCGGCGCCGGCCGGCCGGGTCCAGCGCGATCGTGCCGACCCGGGCGGGGCCGGCCAGTGCCTCGGCGAGGGGGTCGGCCCCGGCGGGGAGGGCGGCGACGGCCATGGTGCGTTCGTCCGGGGCGGTGAGGAAGCCCGCCGGGCCGGCCAGCTGGGTGGCCCAGACCCGGCCGTCCCGGTCGGCGGCGCCGAGGACCAGCATCCGGCGCTCGGCCAGGAAGCGGGCGGCGACCGCCGGGACGGTGCGGCGGATCGACCGGCCGGCGTGGTCGGCCCGCTCGGTCCGGCCGGCCCGGGCCTGGGCGGCCCGCTCGCCGGGGTGGTACGGCGTGCTGGTGGTGGTCATGGCCGGGCCCGGTTCCTAGAAGAACCCGCAGGTCGGGGCGGTGGCGGTGGGGGCGGGGGCGGCGGCCTCGGTCCCGGCCACGCCGGTGCGGGTGTAGACCTCCAGCCGGATGCCGTCCGGGTCGGTGAAGAAGATGCCGCCGGAGGCCGAGCCCTCGCTGTGCGGGACGACGCCGTCGTAGGCGAACTCGGCGCCGAGTTCGCGCAGCAGCCGCTCGGTGGCGCGGACCTCGTCGAGGCTCTCGACCTCGAAGGAGAGGTGGTGCAGGCCGGGGTTGCCGGGGGCGAAGCGGCCCGCGCTCTGCTGCCAGAGCGTCACCATCAGGCGGCCGTCGCGGCCGAGGAAGGCGTAGCGGCGGTCGGGGTCGGTGCCCTCGGCGGTGACGTCGAGGCCGAACACGGCGCGGTAGAAGGCGATCGAGCGGGCCAGGTCGGTGACGTTCAGGCCCACGTGGCCGGTCTGCAGGGTGCGGAGCTGGGCGGTGCTGGACATGCCTGGTCACTCCCGGAGGCTTCGGCTGCCGGTGAGGCAGCTGCCTAACCGGTATTCACGAGAGTAGGAGTTAGGTGATGCAGCGTCAACCAGTGCAGGGAGCCGGAAGGGTCAGGTCTTCGGGCGGGCATGCGAAAGACCCGCCGGACCGTGAGGTCCGGCGGGTCTCGAAGGAGCGGAAGGGCTAGGCCCACTCCCAGCGGATGCCGATGTGGCCCGGCTGCTGGTCCGGGGCCAGGACGTGGGCGCTCGCCGAGGCGCCGATCCACAGCTGCTCGCGGCGGTGGTCGACGTCGGCCCCCGGCTCGCGGTCGTAGCGCTCGCAGTGCGCCGGGACGGCCGCCGGGTCGAAGTGCACCTGGAGCACGTACTCGCGCACCGGGGTGGCGAAGCGGCGGCTGTACTCCGTGGTCGGGCCGCCGGGCGGGATCTCCACCTCGTACTCGAAGACCGTGCTGTCGCCGAGGCCGAGCGGGCGGTCCAGCATCAGCTCGCCGACGATCAGCCCGGCCTCCGGGCGGCGGCGCACCCGGCCCAGCCGGCCGTGCCGCACCGCGGTGATCTCCGGGCAGCCGGCCGCCTCCTCGTCGGCCATGTGCACCACCAGGCAGCGGCCGACGCCGCCGACCGTGGCGCGCACCACCTGGCGCATCCGCAGCAGGTTGCCGCGCCGCTCGGCGTCCACGTAGTAGGAGTCGTGGATGCTCAGGCGCTCCAGCTCGCCGGCCGGCGGGGCGTTCAGCTCGGCGAAGATGTTGGCGATCTCCTGCTCGCCCGGCCAGACGTCCTCCAGCCCGAGGTGGCAGGTGTTGGCCGCGGCGGCCCAGCGGCCGCGCGGGCGCGGCGGGCCGAGCAGCGAGGAGAGCGCGCTGTGCGGCAGCCCGAGCAGCTCCTCCAGCAGGTGGACGGCGCGCAGCGAGCTGGCCCGCTCGGGCTGGCTGCGGCCGCGCCGCCAGTAGCTCAGGGTCGTGACGCTGACCCTGACGCCGCGCCCGGCGAGGGCGGCGCGGATGCGGTCCAGGCTGAGGCCGCTGGCCTCGATCGCCAGGTGGAGGGTGTCCGCGAAGCCGCCGACCGGGGCGAGCCGGCCGGGGGGCGGTCCGGGGGTGGCGGGAGTCGGGCCGGGCGGCCCGGGCGGGCCCGGGCGCTCCGTGTGCGATCCGACCAGCCGCAGCCGCGCGGCGTCCTGAGGTTGCTGTGCGGCCATACGGTGACCCTCCCCACCAGGTGAGTTCGGCGGGACCGGGTCGGCGCCGGGGCGCGCCGCCAGCGGCTTCACCGAGCTTTGGGGAACCCTATGCACGGTCGAGAGGCTACGTCATCAGTCGTGCGTATGACAGTGGTCACGGCAGGTGGACCGAAGGGTTATCGATCTTGAAACAGTCCGGAAACACGGGCCGCTGACCGGGGCCCGACCGGGCCGGCGGACGGCTCCGGCAGGGCCCGGGACGGACACCGCCGGGGCGGGCCCTGACGGCTCCGCCCCGGCGGGGATCGGGTGGTGCGGTGGTGCGGCCGGTGGTCAGCCGACGTTCAGCGCGACGTCGTCGATCACGAAGCTGGTCTGCAGCGAGGAGTCCTCGGTGCCGGTGAACTTGACGGTCACGGTCTGGCCCGCGAAGGAGGTCAGGTCCAGGGTGCGCTGGACGTAGCCGGCGGCGGCGTCCACGTTGGAGTAGGTCGCCAGCGTGGTGCTGTTGGCCTGGACGGTCAGCTTGTCGTACGCGGTGGTGCCGGTCTCCGCGGTGTCGACGTGCAGCCAGAAGGTCAGCTTGGCGGAGGCGCAGCCGGCCGGGATCGAGACGGTCTGCGACAGGGTGTCGGTGTGGGCCGAGCCGTAGCCGTCCAGCCAGGCCTTCCAGCTGCCCGAGTGGGCGGCCTCGGAGGAGCTGTTGCTGACCACGCCGCTGGAGGCGGTCCACGGGGAGGCGGTGCCGCTCTCGAAGCCGCCGTTGGCGACCAGCTGGGCGGCGGTGCAGCCGCCGGACGGCGGGGTGGTGGTGCCGCCGAGCAGGGCGGTGGTCAGCGCGTCGGCGACCGGGGAGCCCCAGCCGGTGACCTGGTCGTAGCCGGCCTTGGCGGAGAAGTCCTGGTTGGCGCCGGTGGTCACGTCGTGGAAGGTGCTGCCGTAGCCGCTGCCGTTGGCCACCGAGTACAGCCGCGGGCTGGCCTCGCCGAGGACGGCCTGGCCGGCGGCCTTGGCCTTCTGGTTGAACTGGGCCGCGTAGCCGGACCAGAGCGGCGCGGCCGCGCTGGTACCGCCGTAGACCTGCCAGGCGCCGGCGGTGTAGATCGCGAAGCCGCTCTGCGGGTCGGCGTTGGAGGAGACGTCCGGGACGGTGCGCATGGTGCCGCTGACGCCGGTGCCGGTCTGCCAGCTCGGCTTGGCGAACACGGTGGAGACGCCGCCGCCGGCGGTGCTCCAGGCGCTCTCCGAGGAGTAGGCGTTGCCGCTGGAGACCTTGAGGTTGGTGCCGCCGACGCCGGTCTGGTGCGGGCTGGAGGCCGGGAAGTCGACCGCCTTCACGCCGGAGCCGCTGGTGGAGCGGGTGCAGTCGCGGGAGCCGTCGTCGCCGGAGGCGGAGAAGATCGAGATGCCCTGGGCGGCGGCCTGCTTGAAGGCGTTGTCGACCGCGGTCATCGAGGCGGCGGTGGTGTCCGGCTCGCAGGAGCCCCAGGAGATCGAGACCACCGAGACCCTGTTGTCGGTCACGATCTTGTTGGCCATGTCGATCTCGCCCTGGTCGCTGTTGGGCGCCTCGTAGACCAGCTGGGTGGCCTTGGGCGCCGCGCCGCGGACGATCTCGCTGTCCAGCTCGACCTCGCCCTGGCCCTGGCCGGGGGCGGAGTCGTAGTTGGCGCCGTCCACCGAGACGGTGGAGACGGCCGGGCCGGACAGGCCGTACTGGGAGTCGTAGGTGGTCAGGTTCGAGGACTGGTAGCCGTCGAACTCCCACAGCGCGACCGTGGTGCCGGTGCCGTCCGCGCCGGTCTTGTTGAGGTTGTACGCACCGGTGTACTGGGCCGGGGCCATGCCGCTCGGGCTCGCGGTCGCCGTGTTCGGGGTGACCGAGTTCGGGGCGACCGCGTTCGGGGTGGCCAGGCGGTTCTTGCGCACCGCGTGGTTGTCCAGGCCGCTGACGCCCTGGACCACGGAGGCCAGGTCGGACGGGATCGAGGCTGCCGCGTCGTTGGCGAAGAAGGCGCGCTGGAGCTGCGGGTCGAGGTACGCGCTCTCGTGCGTCCCGAAGGCCTGGGAGACCTGGGCGGCGGTGCCGCGGGCGTTGACCACCTGGCGGTTGGCGCTCACGTCGGAGACGGTCAGGCCCTGCTGGGCCAGGTACGTCCGGACCTGGTCGACGGCGGCCTGGGTCGGGCCGAACCGCGCGGTGAACTGCTCCGGCGTCAGGTAGTGGCCGTACTCCGGGGCGCCCGGGGTGGTGACGGCGGTCAGGAAGCGGTCCAGGGCGTCGGTGTCGCGCAGCTTCAGGCTGACGGACACCGAGATCTGCTGCGCGGCCGGGACGTCACCCTTCTTCTCCGAGTGGGCCACCGCCGGGTTCACGGTGTTCGGCAGGGCGACGCGCGGGGAGGCGTTGGGAGTGGCGGCCTGCGCGGTGGAGACACCGAGCGAGACGGCGGTCAGCGGCAGCACGGCTATCGCCGCGGCGAGGGCAAGGGAGCGGGGACGCAACGGATCCTCCTCCAGCCGGCTGTGGGGGGCCGGCAAGGGACCAGGCGTTCAGGGGGGTCGAGAACGCTGGCTCGAACATGACAGAACCCGTGTGCGAATTGGCTCATGGCCGGGCAATTCGTTGCTAAAAAACAGTCAACTGTGGAGGGCCCCCAACTCGGCGGTTCCATACAGTGAATGACCGTGGTTCCGGGGCCGGTCCAGACCAGTCCGGGCGGAAGGGGCGGACGTAGAATCGGACCGATCCGAGGGAGAGCGATGACTGACGTGCAGCCGGACCCGAGGGACCCGCGACCGCTGATCGGTGAGCCGCTCGCACTGGACCTGCTCAACACGCGCTGGGCCGGAACGCCCGTCAACGACCTGCTCGCCGAACCGGACGGCTACGCGATCTGGCTCTCCTCGGCCGGCCTCGCGGACCGCTGCCGGGCCGCCGGGTCGGGGCTCGCGGCCCTGCGGGAGACCCGTGAGGTGATCGCCGAGGCCGTCCAGGAGCTGGGTGGGCAGGGGCAGTTGGGGCCGGAGGCGGTGGCCCGGCTGAACGGTGTGCTGGGCCACGGGCGGCTGCGCCGGGAGCTCGGCCCGCAGGGGCCGACCGCGCACGTCGAGGTGGACCGGCCCGAGTGGCTGGCCTCCTGGCTGGCGGCGGACGACTTCCTGGACCTGCTGGACCGGGGCGCCCAGCGGATCAAGCAGTGCGCGCACGAGGCGTGCGTCCTGTACTTCTTCGACACCTCGCAGAACGGCCGCCGGCGGTGGTGCCGGATGGCGGTGTGCGGGAACCGGGCGAAGGCGGCGCGGCACTATGTGAAGGCCCGGGGCTGAGCGGCCGGCGAACGACGGGCCGGGCGGGCGCGCGGGGGCCGCGGGCCCGCCCGGGGGTGGTCAGGCCGGGGCGCCGAGCCAGTCGGTGAGGGCGGCGCGCAGCTCGCCCTGGCCGGGGTCGACGGCGGCCCAGGCGACGTAGCCGTCCGGGCGGATCAGCAGGACGGTGTCGCGCAGCTTGCCGTGCGGGTCGGCGGGGGCGGCGGAGACCATGCGGTCGGCCCAGGGCTCGGCGGCGGCCAGCTCGTCATTGCTGACCAGGACGAACCTCCCGGCGCGCAGCGCCTCGTAGAGCCGCTCGGGCGCGGCCGGGGCGCCCTCGGCGGGCTTGCTCAGGGCGGTCAGCCGCAGGTCCGGGACGCGCTTGCCGACCTGCGGGTGGGCGTCCTTGGGCGCGGGGTAGGAGATGCCGATGCCGGAGACCAGCCGGGCGCCGCGCTCGGTGACCGGGTCGAGGTGGCCGCCCAGCGCGGTGAGCGCGCCGCGCAGGGCGCGGGTGGGGGCGGACTCGGCGAGGGCCAGCCGGATCAGCGCGCCGGAGGTGCGCAGCACCGTCTTGCCGACCGGGTGCCGCTCGGTCTGGTAGGTGTCCAGGAGGGCGTCGGTGGCGTGGCCCCGGAGTGCCGCGGCGAGCTTCCAGGAGAGGTTGGCGGCGTCCTGGAGGCCGGTGTTCATGCCCTGGCCGCCGGCCGGGGAGTGGCAGTGCGCGGCGTCGCCGGCCAGGAAGACCCGGCCGGAGCGGTAGTTGGGGGCCTGCCGCTCGTCGCTGTGGAAGGTGGAGCTCCAGCGCACCTCGTGCAGGCCGTAGTCCTCGCCGAGGATGGCCCGGACGAGGGCGGTGAGCTGCTCGGCGGAGGGGGTGGTGCCGTCCGGGTACCGCTCCTCGCGGTCCCAGGCGATGATCCGGAACCAGCCGTCGCCGAACGGGGCGATGAAGGCGAAGCCGGCCTGGTTGGCGCCGACGGTGATCGCCTGGGCGGGCTCGCGGTCCAGCCGGACGTCGGCCAGCACCACCGAGTCGACCACCGACTCCCCGGGGAACGGGATGCCCAGCAGGTCGCGGACGGTGGAGTGGACGCCGTCGGTGGCGACCGCGTACGCGGCGCGGTGGCTCTGCCCGTCCCGGGTCTCCAGGGTCACGCCCTCGGCGTCCTGGCGCAGCCCGGTGACCTCGGCGCCGCGCAGGACGGTCGCGCCGGCCTTCTCGGCGCGGTCCAGCAGCAGCCGTTCGACGTTGTACTGCGGGGTGATCAGCACGAACGGGAAGCGGGTGGGCAGCGCGGCGAGGTCGATGCCGAAGCGGTCGAACATCCTCAGCTCGGCGAGCGGGCGGCCGGTGGCGATCAGCTCCTCGGCCAGGCCCCGGGCGTCCAGCAGCTCCAGGCTGCGGGCGTGCACGGCGAAGGCCCGGGTGAGGTTGGACTCGGCGGCCCGCTTCTCCAGTACCGTGACGCCGACTCCGGCGGCGGCGAGGTCGCCGGCCAGCAGCAGTCCGGTCGGTCCGGCGCCGACGATCAGGACGTCGGTTTCGGTCGTCGGCTTCACGGCCATGTATCAGCTCCCGTTGTTCGGAGGGCGGTCGTACGCCGTTCCCGGCGTTCTCCCAGCCTCCATCATCGCGGGCGCCGTCGGAGCTGTGAACCGCCGGGCCCCGGCGGTGGGTGACCGCCGGGGCCCGGTGACGGGGGTGAACGGCTCAGGCGTGCCGGCGGATCTCCACCGTGCGGAACCGGTTGGCGACGAACGCGCCGTCGCAGTAGGCCGAGTTGGCGGCCGGGTTGGCCCCGGTGCCGTGCAGGTCGGAGAAGGCGGCGGTCTGGTTGGGGAAGACGCCGCCGGTCAGGTTGAGCGAGAGCGAGACGCCGGAGTCCAGCGCGGCCTCGACCAGCAGCGCCTCCACCTCGGGCGAGGTGGTGTAGCCGGAGGCCGTCATGGCGCCCTTCTCGCGGACCGTGGTGCGCAGCAACTCGACGGCGGCGGCGGTGGATTCGACGGCGACGGCGAAGGAGACCGGGCCGAAGCACTCGCTGCGGAAGACCGCGCGGTCGTCCGGCTTGTCGGCGTCCAGCTTGACCAGCGCGGGGGTGCGGACGGTCGCGCCGGGGAAGTCCGGGGAGGTCACCGCGCGCGGGGCGAGGGCGAGTTCGCCGTACTCGCCGCCGGCCGCGGCGGCCGAGCGCTGGAGCACCCCGGGGTTGACCACGGCGCCGAGGATCGCCGCGGCGCGGGCGTCGTCGGAGAGCAGGCCCTCGATGGCGCCGGCCAGGTCGGTGACCACCTGGTCGTAGGACTTGTCGCCCTGGTCGGTGGCGATGCCGCCGCGCGGGATCAGCACGTTCTGCGGGGTGGTGCACATCTGGCCGCTGTAGAGGGAGAGCGCGAAGGCCAGGTTGCCCAGCATGCCCTTGTAGTCGTCGGTGGAGTCGATGACGACGGCGTTCACGCCGGCCTTCTCGGTGTACACCTGCGCCTGCCTGGCGTGCTCCTCCAGCCAGTCGCCGAAGGAGGTGGAGCCGGTGTAGTCGATCAGCCTGACCTCGGGGCGGACCGCGAGGGCGGCGGCGACGGTGCCGCCCTCGTGCTCGGCGGCCAGGACGACCAGGTTCGGGTCGAAGCCGGCCACGGCGAGCACCTCGCGGGCGACGGCGACGGTCAGCGCGAGCGGCAGGACGGCCCGCGGGTGCGGCTTGACCAGGACGGGGTTGCCGGTGGCCAGCGAGGCGAACAGGCCCGGGTAGCCGTTCCAGGTGGGGAAGGTGTTGCAGCCGATCAGCAGCGCGAGGCCGCGCGGGACGACGGTGAACTCCTTGGTCATCACCAGCGGGTCGCGCTTGCCCTGCGGCTTGGTCCAGCCGGCCTGCTTCGGCAGCCGGGTCTGCTCGGCGTACGCGTAGGCGACCGCCTCCAGGCCGCGGTCCTGGGCGTGCGGGCCGCCGGCCTGGAAGGCCATGCCGTAGGCCTGGCCGGTGGTGTGCATGACGGCCTGGGCGAACTCGTGGGAGCGGGCGTTGATCCGGTGCAGGATCTCCAGGCAGACGGCGGCGCGCTCCAGCGGGGTCGCGGCGGCCCAGCCGGGGCGGGCGGCGGTGAGCGCGGCGATCAGCGCGTCCGGGTCGGCGTGCGGGTAGGTGATGCCCAGCTCGACGCCGTACGGGGAGGCCTCGCCGCCGACCTGGTCGCCGTCGGTGGGGTGGCCTTCGAGGGTGAAGGGCTTGCCGAGCAGGGCGTCGAAGGCGGCCTTGCCGTCCGCCGGCCCGCTCTCGCCGTACGCCTTGGGGAACTCGGGGTAGGGCGACCAGTAGTCGCGCTCGGCGGCGGCGGCGAGCGCGGCGTCCAGGGTGGCCTGGTGGCGCTCGACCAGCTCGCTGACGAGGGGGTGGGTGACCGCTGCGGACATCTGTGCGCTCCTCGGAGGGCCTCGGAAAGCAGGACGGGACACGTCACAGAGTAACCGAACGATCGGTCGGGCCACGAGGGTGTGGTGGGAGGAATCCACCGGGAAACGCGCGGGGGCGCGTCCGTGGCGGACGCGCCCCCGGGGGCTCGGGTGGTCCGGGTCTACGGCACGCCCAGCTCGAAGATGACGTACCCGGCGTACCAGCCGGAGGCGACCGCGCCGGTGCCCAGGACGGTGGCCAGCACCGGCAGGCTCAGCTTGCGCATCCCCACCGCCAGCGCGATGAACAGCGGGAACGCGGGCAGCAGGTAGCGGGAGACGTTGCCGAAGATGCCCAGGCTGCCGAGCACCGAGACGATCGTCGCCAGCGTGTAGGCGGTCAGCACCAGCGGCGGGCGCAGCCGGACCAGCAGCACGATCAGCATCGGCAGGCTGAGCACGATCAGGGTGGCGAACAGGTCCGGTATCGGGAAGGCGAAGGGGTAGTCGCTGCGGCCCAGCAGCACCCCGCGGATCGCGTGCCAGGTGCCCTGGCCCCAGTCGAAGTAGTGCAGCCAGGCGTCGTGCTGCAGCCGGAAGTAGCCGCCCCACTCGCCGGTCCGCCAGCCCACCCAGCCCACGTAGCCGAGCAGGCCGAGCGGGGCCAGCAGCATCGCGGCCAGCGGGCGCAGGACGCCGCTCTCGCGGCGGTACAGCTCGACCAGCGCGGCCAGGCCGACCGCGCCGATCAGCGCCGCGGAGGTCGGCCGGTTGAGCCCGGCGACCAGGGTGATCACCCCGGCCGCGACCCACTGCTTCGTCATCACGCAGTAGCAGGCCCAGGCGGCCAGCGCGACGAAGAGGGAGTCCGAGTAGACCGCCCACTCGGCGCCGGAACCCGGGGCGATCGCCCAGATGCCGGCCGCGATCACACCGGAGCGCGCGTCGCCGGTCAGCTTCTCCACCACGGCGTAGATGCCGGCCGCGGCGAACAGCGAGGCCACCACCGAGACCAGCATCCCGGCGCCGTACAGGCCGAGGCCGGTGACGTCCGAGGTCATCCGCATCAGGCCGGGGTAGAGCGGGAAGAACGCGGCCGAGTTCTGCTCGACGCTGAAGCCGACCGGGCCGTTCGGTATCGGGACGAGCGCCGGGTGGTAGCCGAACCGAGCCACCTGCTGGTACCACCAGCCGTCCCAGGTGGCCACCACGTCCCAGGGGTTGGCGCCGCCGCCGAACCGGGCCGGCTTCTTGGCGTACTCCCCGGAGAAGGAGAGCAGCTTCATGAAGACGGTGAAGCCGATCAGCTTCAGCACCGCGTAGCACCACACCGCCGGTCCGAAGCGGACCACCAGGGCCCGGCCGCGCTCCTGCCAGGCGCGCGCGGTCTCCTCCGGCTCCTCGCTGCGCTTCTCTGGCACGTCGGAGGCGACTGCCGGTATTGCGTTCATGTCCCCAGCCTTGGACGTGGACGGATCGTCCGCAGAGTCTAGGGCCTGCCCCCGTCGGCGTCCCTTGGTTGGTGTGGACCAGTCGGACCCGCTCGCGTGACGGGGGTGACGGCCGGGGATACTCGGAGGATGGCCGATCACACCACGCGCACCGCCTACACCGTGGAGTCACTGCTCGCGGTGACCGTCGACGTGTTCAACGAGCGCGGCTACGACGGCACCTCGATGGAGGACCTGTCCCGGGCGGCCGGGATCTCCAAGTCCTCCATCTACCACCACGTGCGCGGCAAGGAGGAGCTGCTGCGGCTGGCGGTCGGCCGGGCGCTGGACGGGCTGTTCGCGATCCTGGCCGAGCCCGAGGCGGTCGCGGGCCCGGCGGTGGAGCGGCTGGAGCACGTGGTGCGCCGCACCGCCGAGGTGCTGCTGGACGAGCTGCCGTACGTGACGCTGCTGCTGCGGGTGCGCGGCAACACGGCCACCGAGCAGTGGGCGCTGGAGCGCCGGCGGGACTTCGACCACCAGGTCGCCGAGCTGCTGCGGGCGGCGGTCGCGGACGGCGCGCTGCGCGCGGACGTGGAGCCGCGGCTGGCCACCCGGCTGCTGTTCGGGATGATCAACTCGATCGTGGAGTGGTACCGGCCGGGGCTCAAGGCCGCCGACGGGGTCGCGGACGCGGTGGTCCACCTGGCCTTCGACGGGCTGCGGGCGCGCTGACCGGTCCTTCCCCCGGGCCCGGGCCCCGCCCTCGAGGCGGAGCCCTCCTCAGAGCGGCGGCACCTGGTCGGTCTCCTCGAAGACCAGCATGGTGCGGGTGCCGAGCACCTGCGGGATGGACTGGATGCTGCCCAGCACCAGCTCCCGCAGGGCCTTGTTGTCGGCGGTGTGCACCAGCAGCAGGACGTCGAAGTCCCCGCCGACCAGCGCGATGTGCGCCACCCCGGGCAGCTCCAGCAGCTGCTCGCGCACCGTCCGCCAGGAGTTCTGGACGATTTTCAGGGTGACGTACGCCGACGCGGCCTGACCGGCCCGTTCGTGGTCCACCCTGGCGGTGAAGCCGCGGATGATGCCGTCCTCGACCATCCTGGAGATCCGGGCGTACGCGTTGGCCCGGGACACGTGCACCCGCTCGGCCACCGAGCGGATGGAGGCGCGACCGTCCTGCTGCAGCAGCCGCAGGATCGACCGGTCGACCCGGTCGAGTCTGGACATCTGTTCAGCCGACATGACCCCCCACCCCCACCGATTGGACGCACTGCCACCAGTCGACCGCCGTACAGGCCGAATGTCCACCACCTTGTCACGCTTCTGGTCAAGATGAACAGACGACCGAACAATCGGTAGGGAGCCCCCGCAACCCCTGGAGGTGCCCCGAGATGACCGTTCTCGACCACAGACACCACGCGGGTGTACCCGGTTGGCTGCCCGGGGCCACCGCCCCGCGCACCGATCCGGCACCCCTCCTCCCGGACCCCTCCCCCGTCCGGGCGATCGGCACCCCCGCGCTGGAGAAGTACGACCCCGCCCTGCTGCGCGAGCTGTACCGCCGCCTGGTCGTCGGCCGCCGGTACAACCAGCAGGCCACCACCCTGACCAAGCAGGGCCGGCTCGCCGTCTACCCGGCGTCCACCGGCCAGGAGGCCTGCCAGGTCGCCGCCGCGCTGGTGCTCGGCGAGCACGACTGGCTCTTCCCCAGCTACCGCGACACCCTCGCCGTGGTCTCCCGGGGCGTCGACCCGCTGGAGGCGCTGACCCTGCTGCGCGGCAGCGCCCACACCGGCTACGACCCGCGGGCCAGCCGCACCGCCCCGCTCTGCACCCCGCTCGCCACCCAGGCCCCGCACGCCGTCGGGCTGGCGCACGCCGCCCGGCTGCGCGGCGAGCCGGTGGTCGCGCTGGCGATGCTCGGCGACGGCGGCACCAGCGAGGGCGACTTCCACGAGGCGCTGAACTTCGCGGCCGTGCTGGACGCCCCGGTGGTCTTCCTGGTGCAGAACAACGGCTACGCGATCTCCGTGCCGCTCAGGGCGCAGTCCGCCGCGCCGAGCCTGGCCCACAAGGCCGTCGGCTACGGGATGCCGGGTCGGCTGGTGGACGGCAACGACGCGCCCGCCGTGCACTCGGTGCTGACCGAGGCGGTCGAGCGGGCCCGGGCCGGCGGCGGCCCGACCCTGGTCGAGGCGCTGACCTACCGGATCGACGCCCACACCAACGCCGACGACGCCACCCGCTACCGCACCGAGCCCGAAGTGGCAGCCTGGCGCGAGCACGACCCGATCCTGCTGATGGAGCGGGCGCTGCGCGGACTCGGCGTGCTGGACGACCGCCTGGTGCGGGAGGCGGCCGACGAGGCGGAGGCGCTGGCGGCCCGGATGCGGGCGGAGTTCCACACCGACCCGGAGCTGGACCCGATGTCGCTGTTCGCCCACGTCTACGCCGAGCCGACCCCGCAACTGCGCGAGCAGGCCGCCCAGTTGGCCGCCGAGCTGGCCGCCGAGGCGGAGGTGGCGGACCGATGAGCACGGCCCACCCGTCGCCCACCCCCACCCTTGGCGGAGCCTCTGCGCGGCGCCCCTCTGATGTCCGCACCGCCTCGATGGCGCAGGCGCTCAACTCCGGGCTGCGGGACGCCATGCGCGAGGACCCGGCGGTGCACGTGCTCGGCGAGGACGTCGGCGCGCTCGGCGGGGTCTTCCGGATCACCGACGGGCTCACCGCCGAGTTCGGACCGGAGCGCTGCCTGGACACCCCGCTGGCCGAGGCCGGCATCCTCGGCACCGCGATCGGCATGGCGATGTACGGGCTGCGCCCGGTCGTCGAGATGCAGTTCGACGCCTTCGCCTACCCGGCGCTGGAGCAGCTGTTCTCGCACGTCGCCAAGATGCGCAACCGCACGGCGGGCCGGCTCCCGCTGCCGATCACCGTCCGCATCCCGTACGGCGGGGGCATCGGCGGCGTCGAGCACCACAGCGACGCCTCCGAGGCCTACTACACCAGCACCCCCGGCCTGCACGTGGTCACCCCGGGGACGGTGGCCGACGCGTACGGGCTGCTGCGCGCCTCGATCGCCTCCGACGACCCGGTGGTGTTCCTGGAGCCCAAGCGGCTCTACTGGGGCAAGGCCGAGTTCGACCCGGACGCGCCCGTCGAGCCGATCGGCCGGGCGGTGCTGCGGCGCACCGGCACCTCCGCCGTGCTGATCACCTACGGCCCCTCGCTGCCGGTCTGCCTGGCGGCGGCGGAGGCGGCGCAGGCCGAGGGCCGGGACCTCGCGGTGCTGGACCTGCGCACCCTGGTGCCGTTCGACGACGAGACGGTCTTCCGGGTGGTGCGCTCGCTCGGCCGGGCCGTGGTGGTGCACGAGGCGAGCGGCTTCGGCGGCACCGGCGCGGAGATCGCCGCCCGGGTCACCGAGCGCTGCTTCCACCACCTGGCCGCGCCCGTGCTGCGGGTCACCGGCTTCGACGTCCCGTACCCGCCGCCGATGCTGGAGCACCACCACCTGCCCGGGGTGGACCGGATCCTGGACGCGGTCGCCCGGCTGCAGTGGGAGGACCGAGGATGATGCCCGTCGTACGGGAGTTCCGGCTGCCCGACCTCGGTGAGGGGCTCACCGGGGCCGAGGTGGTGCGCTGGATGGTCGAGGTCGGCGAGGTGATCGCGGTCGACCAGCCGGTGGTGGAGGTGGAGACCGCCAAGGCCGTGGTGGAGGTGCCCTGTCCGTACGGCGGGGTGGTCACCGCGCGGTACGGCGAGGTGGGCGAGGAGATCGCCGTGGGCGCGCCGCTGGTGACGGTCGCGGTGGCGCCGGCGGTGGGGAGCGGGCCGGAGGATGCGGCGGGGCCGGGCTCTGCCGCTGCGCCTGCCGCCGCCTCCGCCTCTGCCGAGGTGGAGCGGCCGTTGGTCGGGTTCGGGGTCGCCGAGCCGGGCCGGGGCGGGCGGCGGCGCCGGGTCGGGGCACCGGCCTCGGCCTCGGCCGTGGTCGCCGCCGGTGCCGTGGCCGTGCGGGCTCCGGTCGTCCCGGCCGGGCCGGCGGTGGTGCCGGTGATCTCGCCGCTGGTGCGGCGGCTGGCCCGGGAGCAGGGGGTCGATCTGGCCGCGCTCACCGGGAGCGGGCCGGACGGACTGATCATGCGCGCGGACGTCGAACGGGCGGTCGCGGCCAAGGTGGCCGCTCCGGCGCCCGCCGGGCCGGCCGGGCAGGACGGCGTGGTCCCGCTGCGCGGGCTGCGCAAGGCGGTGGCCGAGAAGCTGAGCCGCAGCCACCGGGAGATCCCGGCGGCGACCTGCTGGGTGGACGCCGACGCCACCGAACTCATGGCGCTGCGGCGGCAGTTGAACGCCACGCCGGGGCCGAAGGTGAGCGTGCTGGCGCTGCTGGCGCGGATCTGCACCGTCGCCCTGGCGCGCTTCCCGGAGCTCAACTCCTCGGTGACCGGGGACGGTTCGGGCATCGTCCGGCACTCGGCGGTGCACCTGGGCTTCGCCGCGCAGGGCGAGCGCGGACTGGTCGTCCCGGTGGTGCGGGACGCGCAGAACCGCAGCACCGGGCAACTCGGCGAGGAGCTGGGCCGGTTGACCGAGGCGGCGCGCAACGGCGCGCTCACCCCGGCCGAACTGACCGGCGGCACCTTCACGTTGAACAACTACGGGGTGTTCGGCGTGGACGGCTCGACCCCGATCCTCAACCACCCGGAGGCGGCGATGCTCGGGGTCGGTCGGATCGTCGCCAAACCCTGGGTCCACCAGGGGGAGTTGGCGGTCCGCGAGGTGACCCAGCTGTCGTTCACCTTCGACCACCGGGTCTGCGACGGCGGGACGGCGGGCGGCTTCCTGCGGTTCGTCGCGGACTGTGTGGAGCAGCCGGGGATGCTGCTGCGGCAGCTCTGAGGACCGCCGTCGAGCCCGGCTCTCCGGTCGCCCTGGGTGTGCGGACGGACACCCGGGGCGACCGGGGGTGGGGAGAGTAGCGCGTTCCGGGCCCGGATGTCCGGGCTTCGCGTGATTCGTCGGTCGGTCGGTCGGGCCGTGCCACGCTGCCTTGGCGCCAGTAGCGACAAGCCAGGTGGTGGCGCAGGCCGGCCGGAGGGCGAAACGATTCTCTTGGGTACTCGAAACGTAGCGGTGAAGTCCCGCGGAACAGTCCTGGTCCGTACCGGGCACGGCTCGGCGGGGGTCTCGTCTGTCCCGGGCCTGCGACAGTCCGCGCCCGACGGGGGCCCGTCGCGGGAGGCGGTCGCCCGGCCGCCGGTGCCCCTGGCCCCGCCGGTGCGCCTGGACCCGCCTGCGCCCGTGGCCCCGCCGATGCCCGTGGACCCGCCGGACCTGCCGCCGCTGGTGGCGGCGGAGGCACCGACGGAGGTGCTGCCGCCGGTGTCGCTGCTGGAGCCCGTCCGGCCGCTGCAACCGCCGTTCGTCCCGGCTCCGGCCCACGTCCACGCCCCGGCTCCCGCCCCCGCCGCCGGCTTCCGCCCGCTGTTCGCCGACGCTCCCGGCCTCAACCGGGTCGGCCCGGGCGACCGGTGGAGCGACGCCTGGGGCGTACGGACCCCCGCCGGGCAGCCCGCCGCCGCGCTCCCCGCCGCCGGGCAGGACCCGGCCACCGCCCGCCGGCCGCTCACCGCCCGGGAGGTCGGGCTGGTCCGGGCCGGCCTCGCCGCCGTCGAGCCGGTCGCCGACCGGGCCACCGCGCACTTCTTCGCGCTGCTCTTCCTGCGCCACCCCGAGCTCCGCTCGTCCTTCCCCGCCGCCATGGACGTCCACCGCGAGCGGCTGTTCCGTACCCTGCTGGCCGTGGTCCGCGAGCTCGACCGGCCGGCGGCCCTGCGCGCCACGCTGGCCGGGCTCGGCCGGTCCCACCGCCGGTACGGGGCACTGGCCGGGCACTACGCGGTGGTGGAGGAGTGCCTGGTGGGAACGCTGGCCCGGTACACGGGCGACCGCTGGGACGCCGAGGCCGAGTCGGCCTGGCGCCGCGCCTACCGGATGATCTCCTCGGCCATGATCGAAGCCGCCGAGGAGGACGCCCGCACCTCGCCGGCCTGGTGGCAGGGCGAGATCGTCCGGCACGAGCGCCGCACCCGGGACGTCGCGGTGGTCACCGTCCGGCCGGACCAGGCCTACCCGTTCCGGGCCGGGCAGTACACCGCGCTGGAGACGCCCTGGTGGCCGCGGGTCTGGCGGCACTACTCCTTCGCCGGCGCGCCCCGCCCGGACGGGCTGCTGACCTTCCACGTCAAGGCCGTCCAGGCGGGCTGGGTGAGCAACGCGCTGGTCCACCGGGCCGCGCCCGGGGACGTGCTGCGGCTCGGCCCGGCGGTCGGCGCGATGACCGTCGACCACGCGGCCGGCCGGGACCTGCTCTGCCTCGGCGGCGGCACCGGGATCGCGCCGATCCGCGCCCTGGTCGAGGAGGCCGCCGAGCACGGTGCGTCCGGCCGCCGGGTCGAGGTGTTCTACGGGGCCCGCCGGGCCGAGGAGCTGTACGCGCTGGACGGGCTGCGCGAACTGGCCGCTCGCCACCCCTGGTTGACGGTCCGTCCGGTGCTCTCCGGCGGCGGCCACGCCGGGGGCTTGCTGGGCGGCGGACTGCTGACCGGCGGGCTGCTGACCGGCGAACTGCCCGATGCGGTGGGCCGGTTCGGCCCGTGGACCGGTCGCGAGGCGGTGCTCAGCGGGCCGCCGGCGATGGTGCGCCGGGGCGTCGGGGTGCTGCTGCGGGCCGGGGTCCCGGCCGAGCTGATCCGGCACGACCCGGTCGGCGACCCGGCCGCCGTGTGATCACCCGAGGTCGGGGGCGAGGAGCGCGCGGATGCCCTCGATGTTGGCCGCCAGGTACGCCCGCAGCCGGGGCGGGACCACGTTGACCGAGGTGACGCCCTCGCGGGTGAACGGCAGCCGGACCACCTCGTACTCGCCGTTGGGGTCGGTCACCTCGGGCCCGTGCCGTCGGTCGAGGTCCATCGAGGCGAGCCGGCAGACGAAGAAGTGCTGCACCTTGACCCCGTGCGGGTGCAGCGGGGTGCCGTCGTCATGGTGGGTGTGGCTGATGGTGTCGACGAAGGCGGGCACCACGTCCACGACCTTGCCGCCGAGCTCCTCGTCCACCTCGCGGTGCAGCGCCTCGACCACCGTCCGGTCCTCCCGCTCGACCCCGCCGCCGGGCGTGATCCAGTACGGGTGCGGCGAGTCCGGCCGGACCCGCCGGATCAGCACGATCGAGGCCGGGCCGTACGGATCGGCCGGGTCCAGCTCCAGCAGGATCGCCCGCGCGGTGCGCTTCACGACCGGGCGTGGTGGCGCGGTGCGGTTCTCGGGGCCCATGGCCACCTCCGGGACTGGCGCGTTGTGCGGAAGTCTCCCGCGCCGGGGGAGGAACGAAACCCGGGGAACGGGTCGAAACACGCCGGGAACGGGTCGAAACGCCGACCCGGTCGGGTGCATCCGTTCGGGGTCCCGCTGTGCTGCAATGAGCAGCTATCGGGCAAATCGGAGGTTTCGTTCCGCATGCCCGTTCTGGGCACGGACCTGTACGAGGGACTCGGGCTGGGGGTTGGGTGTCATGGATCGGATCGCACAGCCGTTCGAGAAGACGCAACCGTTCGAGACAGCACGACCGTTCGGGGAGCACCCGTTCGGAGAGCAACCGTTCGAGGCGGCACGTCCGCTCGGGACCGCGCGGGAGGCCGGGCCCGCCGCGCCGCGGCCGCCCGAGGCGGACCGCGGGCCCACCCTGATCGGCTCCGTCCAGCGGGCGCTGCGGCTGCTGGAGGCCGTCGGGGGCTTCCGGCGCGGCGCGACCGCCAAGCAGCTGGCCCGGGCCGCCGAACTGCCCCTCGGCACGGCCTACCACCTGCTGCGGACCCTGGCCCACGAGGGCTACCTGCGGCGCTCCGAGGGGCGCTTCTTCCACGGGGAGGCGCTCGACGGCATAGCCCGCTCCCGCGGCCGGTGCGGCGACCCCGACCTGCGGACGCGGATGCGGTCCTTACGGGACGAGCTCGGCGCCGCGGTCTACTTCGCGCTGTACCGGGACGGCGAGGTCCACGTGGTGGACGTGGCCGAGGACCCGAACCGCCCGGCCGTCGAGCCCTGGGCGGACTTCCGGGCCACCGCCCACGCGCACGCCATCGGCCAGTGCCTGCTCGGCCAGCTGCCCGAGGAGGAGCGCCGCGACCACCTCGCCCGCCACCCGCCGGCCGGGCTCACCCCGTCGACCCTCACCGGCGAGACCGCGGTGCTGCGCCGGCTCGCCTCGCTGCGGCCGACCATGCCGGTGCTGGAGCGTCAGGAGTACGCGCTCGGCACGGTCTGCGCGGCCGTCCCGATCACCATCGGCCCGGTGGTCGCCACGATGGCCCTGTCGCTCCCGGTCGAGCGGGCCGACCGGCTGGTCTCCGTCGCGTGCCAACTGCGGCGCGGGGTCGGGGCGATGAGTCCGTCGTTCATCTTCTGACACCACTTGGTCTGGACCTGCTCCGGCTCGTTCACCATTTGAAAAAGCACGCCTTGTCCACTACATCCCCAAACATGGACGATGATGATCGAACGTGGATTGGTTGCATAAACCGTCACAAAAACCGTCGAAAACATGTCCGCCGCCATCGGACCAAGCGAACCGACGGCGCGGGCAGAACGAGAGGTACTGGCGCCATGCAGCACAGCACAGTCCAGGGTCACCTGGTGATGAACCTCGTGGTCTCGCACGAGCTCTCCTTCCGCCTCCCGGTGGACCTGGCGTACGAGGCCGACGACCCGTACGCCGTCCGGCTCACCTTCCACCTGCCCGGCGACGCCCCGGTCACCTGGTACTTCGCGCGGGAGCTGCTGCTCGACGGGATCAGCGGACCGGCGGGCGAGGGCGACGTGCACATCCGCCCGGTCGGCGACGAGCTCTCGGAGGTCCGCATCGTGCTGCACTCCCCCGACGGGGACGCCCTGCTGTGCGCCTCGTCCGCGCCGCTGATCGCCTTCCTGGCGCGGACCGACCGGCTGGTGCCGATGGGGCAGGAGTTCTCCGGGCGGGACATCGACGCCCAGCTCGCGGACCTGCTCAAGGGGCGTGAGAACGCGGGGTGATCGCCCCGGCCGCGGTCGCACAGGAACGGCGAAGGGGCCCGTACCCGGTGGCAACACCCGGGTGCGGGCCCCTTTCGGCCGTCCGCACGGCACCGGTCAGTCGTCGTCCAGGGCCAGGTGCAGGCCCCACGCGACCAGGCTGATGATCAGTGAACCGACCAGCGCCGAGCCGAAGTTGGTCACGTGGAAGTCCAGGCTCAGCTTCCCGGAGGCCCAGGAGGTGAGCAGGAGCATCAGGGCGTTGATCACGAAGGTGATCAGTCCCAGCGTGAGGATGAACAGCGGGAACGAGAACAGCTTGACCACCGGCTTGATCAGCCAGTTCACCACGCCGAACACGACGGCGACGCCGAGCACCGTCAGCGCCTTGTGCTGCCAGTCGGCCTTGCCCTGGGCGAGTTGGATGCCGCTGACGATCCAGGCGGCGACCCAGATGGCCGCCGCGTTGATCAGTGTCTTGATGAGGAAACCCTTCATGCCGCCCAAGCCTGACAGGAACCACCCTCCCGGCGGAACCACCACACGGCGGGGTCGTGCTGAATGCCCCTGGTCCGGGAGGTGGACGGACGGGCCCGGGGACGGGGGAGGACGGCGGCACACTGGCCGGAGGACCGGCCGCCCCGGCGGTTAGGGTCGCGTCATGAGCACCAAGACGCTGACCGAAGAACTCTGGGCGGCCATCGAGCCGGTGTACGCCGAGATCCTCGCCCACCCCTTCCTGGCCGGGCTCACCGACGGCACCCTGCCGCGCGAGGCCTTCCGCCACTTCGTCGTCCAGGACTCGCACTACCTGCGCGACTACGCCCGCGCGCTCGCCGTCTGCGCCGCCAAGGCACCCGGCGAGGAGGACGTCCGGGCCTTCGCCGACGACGCGGTCGGCGCGCTGGCCGCCGAGCAGGGCATGCACGCCGAGTTCCTGACCGCCTTCGGCGGCAGCGCCGAGGAGGCCGCCGCCGAGCCGGTGCTGCCCACCACCCGGGCCTACACCAGCTACCTGTTGGCCACCGTCTACGGCGGCTCCTTCGCCGAGGCGCTCGGCGCGGTGCTGCCCTGCTACTGGATCTACGCCCGGGTCGGCGAGGCGCTGCTCGCCCAGGGCTCGCCCGACCCGCTGTACGCCAAGTGGATCTCCACCTACGGCGACGAGGCCTTCCAGTCGGTGGTCCGCCGGGTGCTGGCGCTCACCGACCGGCTGGGCGAGGAGCTGTCCGCGGCCGAACGCCGGAAGGTGGTCGGGCACTTCGTGACCACCTCGCGCTACGAGTGGATGTTCTGGGACGCCGCCTGGCGCGGCGAGCGCTGGCCGGTCTGAGCCGTCCGGGCGGCGCCCGCCGCCTGCCGCCCGTCGTCCGGACGGGCTTGCTTCCGGCGTCGCTCGGACAGGTCGTAAAGGCCCGGGGCCGTGCCCCCGCCGGAGGAGTTCTCGGGGGTCACCCGGGGGGTCGGGATCGGGGGGATCTCGGGGTTCTCTCCGGGCCGTTGGGCCTCGTTCCGGCACTCGCGCCACCGTACGATCGAAGTACCGAAAGCAAGCGGGATGCGGCACCGGACGGCGGCCGACCCGAGGGGAGAAGAGGAACCGACATGGCTGAGCTCTGGAAGTCGCTGCCCTCCTGGGTGCGCAACATCGTCATCCCGGTGCTGGTCCTGGTGCTGGCCTGGAACATCGTCGCCTTCGTGTTCGGCGTCGTCGGCGCACTGCTCTCGATCGTGATCAAGCTGCTGGTGGTGGTCGGCATCGCGGCCGCCGTGGTGGTCCTGGTGAAGAAGGCGGCCAAGAGCTGACCGGCCGCCCCGACCGCCGCCCTGAGGCCCGGCCCCCCGCGAGACGGGGAGCCGGGCCTCTGGCGTGAGGCGCTCTGGACCTGCGGCGATCCGCTCGCTACGGTGTTGGGCGTCGTGTGCAGGCAACACCGCCTGCGACGCGGGAGCTCGGAGCACCGGGCTGAGAGGACGCTGACCGGGACGTCGACGGACGGACCGACGGCTGCGTCGACCGCAGGAACCTGACCGGGTAATGCCGGCGTAGGGAGTAGAGGTCAGATGACCACGTTCGAAGCACAGCCGCAGTCTGTCCGGAGCGCCCCCAGCAGCGAGCGCACCGGCTACCCGACCCCGGCCTGGCACAAGGCCTACCGCGAGGGATCGCGCCCCGACCTGAGCGTCCCGTACCGCGAGGTGCGGCTCACCAACGGCGGGACCGTCCCGCTGTACGACACCTCCGGCCCGTACACCGACCCGTCGTACGAGCCCGACGTGCGGCGCGGCCTGCCCGCGCTGCGGGACCCCTGGATCCGCCAGCGCGGCGACGTCGAGGAGTACGACGGCCGCGAGTCGCGCCCCGAGGACGACGGGATCAAGCACACCTCGCCGCGCGGCGGGAACCTGCGCAACCTGGACGCCGTCTTCCCCGGCCGCCCGCGCCGTCCGCTGCGCGGCCGCGGTGGTGCCGCCGTCACCCAACTCGCCTACGCCAAGCGGGGCGTGGTGACGCCGGAGATGGAGTTCGTGGCGCTGCGCGAGGGCCTGGCGCCCGAGTTCGTGCGGGCCGAGGTGGCCCGCGGCCGGGCCGTCATCCCGGTCAACGTGAACCACCCCGAGGTGGAGCCGGCCGTCATCGGCACCAACTTCCTGGTGAAGATCAACGCCAACATCGGCAACTCGGCCGTCACCTCCTCGATCGAGGAGGAGGTGGAGAAGATGACCTGGGCCACCCGCTGGGGCGCCGACACCGTCATGGACCTCTCCACCGGCCGCAACATCCACACCACCCGTGAGTGGATCCTGCGCAACTCCCCCGTGCCGATCGGCACCGTGCCGCTGTACCAGGCCCTGGAGAAGGTGGACGGCCGCGCCGAGGAGCTGAGTTGGGAGGTGTACCGGGACACCATCGTCGAGCAGTGCGAGCAGGGCGTCGACTACATGACCGTCCACGCCGGCGTGCTGCTGCGCTATGTCCCGCTCACCGCGCGCCGCAAGACCGGCATCGTCTCGCGCGGCGGCTCGATCATGGCGGCCTGGTGCCTGGCCCACCACCAGGAGAACTTCCTCTACACCAACTTCGAGGAGCTCTGCTCCATCCTCGCCTCCTACGACGTCACCTTCTCGCTCGGTGACGGCCTGCGTCCTGGCTCGATCGCGGACGCCAACGACGAGGCGCAGTTCGCCGAGTTGAAGACCCTCGGCGAGCTCGGCCGGATCGCCCGCGAGCGGGACGTCCAGGTGATGATCGAGGGCCCGGGCCACGTCCCGATGAACAAGATCCGGGAGAACATGGATCTCCAGAAGGAGATCTGCGACGAGGCGCCGTTCTACACCCTCGGCCCGCTGACCACGGACGTCGCCCCCGGCTACGACCACATCACCTCGGGCATCGGCGCCGCGATGATCGCCTGGTGGGGCACCGCGATGCTCTGCTACGTGACCCCCAAGGAGCACCTGGGCCTGCCCAACCGGGACGACGTCAAGACCGGCGTGATCACCTACAAGATCGCAGCCCACGCCGCCGACCTGGCCAAGGGCCACCCCGGCGCCCAGGCCTGGGACGACGCCCTCTCCGACGCCCGCTTCGAGTTCCGCTGGGAGGACCAGTTCAACCTGGCCCTCGACCCGGAGACCGCCCGCGACTTCCACGACGAGACCCTCCCCGCCGAGCCCGCCAAGACCGCGCACTTCTGCTCGATGTGCGGCCCGAAGTTCTGCTCGATGAAGATCTCCCAGAAGATCCGCGACGAGCACGGCGACGGATCCACCGCCGTCTCCAGTGAGTTCGACGCCGAGGCGCTGGCCGGCATGGCCGAGAAGTCCGCCGAGTTCGCGGCCCAGGGCAACAAGGTCTACCTCCCGCTGGTGGACTGACCCGGGACGCCGGAGCGCCGCCCCGATCAGCTCGGGGCGGCGCTTTCGCGGTCCTCCGCTACCTCCCGGCGTCGGGGCCGGCGACCGGTGCGGCGGCCTCCAGCGTGCGGCGGATCACCGCCGAACCGTGCTCGACGGACTCGGCGATCGGTGCGGCCAGGGCCTCGGGCAGGACGTCGGTGTGCCACACGAACCTCGTCCGGCCGCCGGCCTCCGGAAGGGCCTGCATGGACGCGTGGTGGTGGGACGGGTGGAGGCTGCCGCCGACGACCGTGTAGGCGACCCGCATCGCCTCGTGGTCGAGGTCGACGAGCCGTTCGAGCACGATCGTGCCGTCGGCGAAGGTGACGGTGCGCGTGTCCGAGCTCAACACGGTGTCGGTGACGAACCCGGGCGCCAGCCGCTCGTGCACCGCGCCGTAGTCGCTGAGCACCGACCACACCGCTTCGGGGCGGGCGTCGATGACGAGTTCCTTGTGGATCGAGGCCATGGGTGGTCGACTCCTCGTCAGGCCGAAGCGATGCAGAACAGGTGGCCCTCGGGGTCGGCGAGAACGGTCCAATCGCCTTCGCCGGGCTGGAACTCCGGCCTGGTCGCCCCCGCCGCGAGCAGCTCCTTCACCGCGGCCTCGGGGTCGGCGACGGCGAAGTCGAGGTGGGCGTGCTTCGCGGCGTCGGGCCAGCCGGGCCCCCGGTAGCCGGCGACCCGCTGGAAGGCCAACCGGACCGGTCCCGCGCCGAGTTGGACGAAGTCGTCGTCGGCCTGCCCGAGGTCCCAGCCGGTGACCTGGCGGTAGAACCCGGCGAGGGCCCGGGGGTCGGCGCAGTCGATGGTGATCGCGGTGAGCTCCGCGTGGACGGCCATGGATGGCTCCCTTCCTGTCGTCACGTGGGCCCCAGCATCCGGGGTGACGGCACCGGAGGTCTTGAAGATCCTTGCGGGCCGTCCTGTCGTACCCGGCGGGTACCGTCCGCGGCATGCTGTCCGCATCGACCCTCGCCGCCCGGCCGGAGTTCACCGTGACCGTGGTGGGGTGCCGCTCCGACCACACCCGGTGGTCGCGGCCGGAGAGCCGCGACGACCACCGCCTGGTGCTGGTGCGACGCGGCAGGTTCCGGCGGTCGGCCGACGGCACCGACACCGATCTGGACGCGACCACGGCCTACCTGGGCGCGCCCGGCGAGCAGGAGCGCTTCGCGCACCCGGCCGGCGGCGACGTCTGCACGTCGGTCAGGTTCGAGCCCTCCCTCCTCGGGCGCCCGCCCGCCGCGACGACGGTGTACGTCGACGCGCGCGTCGACCTCGCCCACCGCCGTCTGGTCGCCGCCGCGGGCACCGGCGACATCGACTACGCGCTGGCGGAGGAACTGCTCCGCCTCGTCGCGGCCGCGGCCGGTGAGCCGACCGCCCGCGCCCGGCGGGCAGGTCGGCCGGCCGACCGGGCGCTGGCCGCGGCGGCGCGCGAGGCGATCATCGAGGAGGCCCCGGAGGCCGGTGGGCTCTGCGCGCTGGCCGCGCTGCTGGAGGTGTCGCCCTACCGGCTGAGCCGGGTGTTCTCCAGGGAGACGGGCGTCTCGCTGACCCGCTACCGCAACCGCGTACGCGTCATCCGGGCCATGGACCGGATCGTCGAGGGCGAACCCGGCCTCGCCGCCCTGGCGGCCCAGCTCGGCTTCGCCGACCAGGCGCACCTGACCCGCGTCGTCCGCGAGCACGTGGGGCACACACCCACGGCACTGCGCCGGCTGCTCGCCCCGGGCCCGGGCCCGTCATGAGCCGGCGGGGCGGTGAGCATGCCGCCTTCAGGCCTGGAGGGTCCGCTCGTCGCGGACCTCCCGGAGGGTCCGTCGCCGGACTAGTATTACGTGGTAGAGGTAATACGTGCTACGCCGGAGGTGGGACATGCGGCTGAACAGCAAAGGGCAGGTCACGATCCCCGCGGAACTCCGCGAGAAGTGCGGCCTGCGCCCCGGCGACGAGGTGGACGTCATCGAGGAGGGCGGCGTCCTGCGGATAGTGCGCCGGGAGGGCCACGGCACCAGAGGGCAGCGGGCGGCCCGCCGGATGAGGGGGAGCGCTTCGGGCGGCATGTCCACCGACGAGATCATGGAGCTGCTGCGTGGCGAGTAGCCGGTTGAGGCTGGTCGGTTCGGGCCGGGCGCGGCCGGTGACGCTTGTCGACTCCTGCGTGCTGCTGGATCTGATGACGGATGACGAGGCCTGGGCCGACTGGTCGGAGGCCGCGTTGGCCAAGGCCCAGGACGAGGGCGACGTGGTGATCAACCCGATCGTCTACGCGGAGGTCTCGGTGGCGTACGCCGCGATCGAGGACCTTGACGCCGTCCTTCCCGTCGAGGACTTCGCGCGGGAACCGCTCCCTTACGAGGCGGGGTTCCTGGCCGGCAAGGCATTTCTGCTGTACCGCAAGCGCGGCGGGCAGAAGACCGCACCGTTGCCGGACTTCTACATCGGTGCGCATGCGGCGGTGCGCGGCTACCGGTTGTTGACCCGTGATGCCACGCGCTACCGCACGTACTTCCCGACCATCGAGCTGATCTGCCCGTAGCGCGTTCCGGGGCCGGTGGGGAAGAGCTTCGGGCCCGCCGGAGGAACCCCGGAGAACTCGTCGGAAAAACTTTCGCGGGGAGCGATGAGTTCTCGGGGCGGTCCCGGTCTACCCCTGTGCAAGCGACAGACGTGACCACGGAGGAGATCCCGAGATGACCGAGAACCTGGGCGAGCTGACCATCACCCGCGAGCTGCCGGGCGCCCCCGCCGCCGCGTTCGAGGCGTACTTCGAGCCGGAGCAGTTCGTCCGCTTCTGGGGTCCGGTCGGCACCCACGTGCCGCTGGACACCGTGACCATCGAGGCGAAGGAGGGCGGGCGCTACGACAGCACCATGGTGGTCGACGAGACCGGCGACCGGTACCCGCTGAAGGCGGAGATCACCGAGATCCGGGCGGGCGAGTTCTTCGCGATGGTGGAGGAGGGCTCGGGCATGCGCTCCACCCTCACCTTCACCGGGCTCGACGAGGGCCGCACCCGGGTGGTGCTGCACCAGACCGGGGTGCCGGAGATGTACCGCGGCCCGGAGGCCGAGGCGGGGCTGAACTCCAGCTTCGACCGGCTGGTCGAGCACCTCGCCGGCCGGAGCTGACCCGGCGGCCGGCCGCGTGCCGTCCCGGCCCGGTGCTCGGGCCGGGGGCGGCGCCGCTCGGCGGTCGGCGCCCTTCGGCGGTCGGCGCCGCTCAGCGGTCGGCGTCCTGGGGGTACCAGCGGAGTTCGACGGTGTTGCCGTCCGGGTCCTGGACGTAGACGGAGGTCGCGGTGCCGCGGGCGCCGTAGCGGGGGACGGGGCCTTCGAGGACGGTGAAGGTGCCGGCGTCGATGACCTCCTGCCAGTCGAGGGGCTCGACGGTGAGGCAGAAGTGGTCGACGTTGGACTCGTGCCGGGGGCCGTGGACCAGGTCGATGATGGTCTCGGCGCCGACCCGGACGGACGGGAACGGCGCCCGGCCGGCCCGCCACTCGTCGACCCGGACGGGGGCCAGGCCGAGCAGGCCGGAGTAGAAGGCCAGCGAACGCTCGACGTCGGCGACGTTGAGGACCAGGTGGTCGAAGGCTACGACGCGCATGGGTGATCGGCTCCGCTCGGGTGCGACTGCTGGGGACGGGTTCCACGATCCTCCTGGCCGGAGGCCTGATCAACGCGTGATCGTCGTACGATCGTTGAGCCGCATTCAACGATCGAGGGGCGGGCGGGGCCGGGATGCTGGAGCGGCTGGAGATCGAGGTCGTCCTCGCGCTCGCCGAGGAGCTGCACTTCGGGCGGACCGCCGAGCGGCTGCACCTGACCACGGGGCGGGTCAGCCAGGTGGTGCGGAAACTGGAGCGCCGGATCGGCGCGCAGCTGTTCGACCGCACCAGCCGGTCGGTCCGACTCACCGCGGTGGGGCGGCAGTTGGCCGAGGACCTGGTGCCGGTGGCGGCGGCGACGGAGGCGGCGCTGCGCCGGGCGGAGGACGCCGCCCGGGGCGTCACCGGGGAGCTCCGGGTGGCGTTCCTCGGGGAGTGGACGGCGCCCGTGCTGCTCAAGGCGGCCGCGCTGTTCGGCGAGCGGTACCCGGACTGCCGGGTGGACGTGCGCGAGGTGCAGCTGTCCAACTCCCGGTCGAGCCTGGAGGACGGCTCGGTCGACGTCCTGATCGCCTCCTACCCGTTCGACGGCATGGCCCGCGGGCCGGTGCTGCTGACCGAGCGGCGGGTCCTCGCGGTGGCGGCCGGGCACCCGTTGGCCGCGGAGCGGTCGGTGTCGGTCGAGGTGCTCGCCGACCACCCGGTGGTGCAGTACCCGGCCGTCACCTCGGCGGGCTTCAAGCGCGACCGCACCCCCGACCGCACCCCGTCCGGCCGTCCGGTGCCCAAGGGCCCGTCCGGCGGCACCTTCTCCGAGCTGCTCAGCCTGGTCGCGATGGGCCGCGGCGTCCTCCCGGTCGGCGAGCACTCCCGCCACTACTACCCGCGCCCGGACGTCGCGTACGTGCCGATCCACGACGCGCCCCCGATCGAGCGCGGCCCGGTCTGGCTGGAGAGCAACACCACCGCCCGGGTCCGCGCCTTCGTCCGGGCGGCGACGAACGTCGTCGCGGAGCGGCCCGGGGGCGCGCCGCTCCGCGCGCCGGCGACGGACTGACCGCGCCCGCCCCGAAGCGGCTCAACTCGCCCTGCGCCGACGGTAGTAGTGCACGGTGAGCACGGCGAGGAGCGGACCCCAGGCGGCCGGCGGCAGGTAGCCGATCCAGAACACGACGGTCTGCCAGCCGTGGGTGACGACCCCGCCCACACCTCGCCCCAGCGGGCGACCAGGCCGAAGCAGAGGAGGGCCAGCGCCTCGCTGACCACGCTGAGCGCGAGGATGTACGCCCAGCCTCCGTCGAACGGGGCCGGGTCCCGCTCCGGTGGTGTCGGGCCGTGGTCGAGCAGCGGCAGGCCGACGATGAAGCCGCCGATCCGCCAGAGGCAGGAGGGCAGGACGGCCAGGGTGATCGCGTACCCGGTGCGGACCGCCCAACGGGGCACGCCCGGTGCGGGGGTGCCGTGCAGTCGTGCCGCGATCGTCCGTGCGCCCATGGTTCCGCCTCCCGACCCGGGCGGACGCGGTCCGTCCGCCACCGGCTCCGACCCTCCCGGAGCGGGCCGGCCGGGGCGTCCTCATCCGGGCCGAACCCGCTCCCCCGGGCGAGGGAGCGGGCCGTTGCCCCGCTGGCGGGGGGTCAGGGCAGCAGCAGTCCCCAGGACAGGGCCCAGGGCAGGAACACCAGCCCGGCCAGCAGCAGGGCGCCCAGCCGCGCCCGGGCGGCCAGGGAGGCGGCGGCCAGGGCGGCCCGCTCCCGCCGGGCACCGGCCGCGGCGACGGCGGCCGCCCCGAGGGCGAACAGCGCGAGCAGCTGGACGGCCAGCCAGACCACCGGGCGGCCGAACAGGACCGGGCCCGGGAACATCGCGGCGGTGAGCATCAGGAAGAGCAGGTAGCCGAGGGCGCCCAGGAGGGCGGCCGTTCCGGCGAGGGCGGCCCAGCGGGCGGCCCGGGGCAGGGCGGCCGGGCGCGGCCGGCGGCGCAGGCGGCGGACGGCGCCGCTCAGCGCGTAGCCCGCGAAGCCGGTCAGGCAGAGCAGGGTGGCGACGACCTCGAACCAGGTGGACTCGTACCAGGGGAGCGGGTCGAGCGCGAGGCTGCGGGTGTCCTGGTGCGGGGCCGGGTCGGCGGAGGCGGCGGGGAGGCCGGTGGCGAGCCGCTGGATCCAGGCGGACTCGGTCCCGGCGTAGTCGGCGGGGAGCAGGTCGGGCCGGTCGTAGCCGTCGTCCCGGGTCAGGTGGAGGTTGTGCCGGACCTCGGGGACGGTCCGCAGCGTGTAGTGGGTGTTGCCGCCGCGGTCGAGGGCCCGGCGGATGATCGTCGCGCTCTCCTCGGGGGCGGCCTCGCGGTCGAGCGTGCCCCACTCGGCCAGGACGGGCTGGCGGACCCGCTCCCACACCGGCACCGGGTCGTAGTCGGCCTCCGGGAAGAGCCCGGCCGCCGAGAGCAGGCGGACGGAGGTGTCCGAGAGCGCGGTGACCAGCGAGCCGGAGACGCCGGCGTGGCGCAGGTAGCCCCGGTACGCCCAGGCCTGCTGGCGGGCCGGGGTGAGGCCGACCGCCCCGACGGTGACCAGGTACGCCGCCTCGGTGGTGCGGGTGGCGGCGAGCGAGGCCACCCAGGCGCCCTCGGACAGGCCCCACAGGCCGACCCGGTCCGGGGCGACCTCCGGCCGGGCGCGCAGCAGCCGGACGGCGGCCAGGGCGTCGTCGGCCAGCTGCCCGTAGTCCCGGTGGGTCGTCGAGTAGCCGTCGGTGCGCTTGTCGAAGACGAGGACGGTGACGCCGTGCCGCGCGTACGACTCGGCGGCGGCCCGCAGCTCGGCGAGCGGGCCCGGGCCGGCCCCGGGGAGCATGACCAGTCCCGGGCCGGGGGTGCCGGCCTTCGCGCCGGGCGCGGCCAGCACCAGGCCGTGCAGGACGGTGCCGCCGGCGCCGGTGAAGTCGACCGGGCTGGGGACCGGACCGCCCGGCGCGGGCGCGTCGCCCGCCGCTCCGGCTGCGGCTGCTTCGGCTCCGACGCCGGGGAGCAGCCCCAGCAGGGCCGCCAGCAGGGCGGTGACCAGCAGCAGGGCCGGTCCGGTTCGGGCTGGTCGGACGGGTCCGGTGCGCATCGCTGGTCTCCCCCGGGTCGTGCTCCACTCGTGGGTTCCAGCCTGGCGGGCAGCGGGGCCCGGGACGATGGTGGCCGCCCCCGGACCGGGGGTGGGGATGTCCCCCGGTCCGGGGGCGCCGGCCGGGGAGCGGAGGGTTCAGCGGACCTCGTCGGGTCCAGTGAAGTCGGGCGGGGTGTACCCGGGTCCGGTGAAGTCGGGTGGGGTGAAGCCGGCTGGCCGGGGGACGCGGCCTTCGCGGTCGGTGAGTTCTTCGGCGTCGGGTCCGGTGAAGTCGGGTGGGGTGTACCCGGGTCCGGTGAAGTCGGGTGGGGTGAAGCCGACGGGGCGGGGGACGCGGCCCTCGCGGTCGGTGAGTTCTTCGGCGTCGGGTCCGGTGAAGTCGGGTGGGGTGTACCCGGGTCCGGTGAAGTCGGGTGGGGTGAAGCCGGCCGGGCGGGGGACGCGGCCTTCGCGGTCGGTCAGTCCTTCGGCGCCGGGGCTGGTGAACGAGGGTGAGCTGTAGCCGGGGCCGGTGAAGTCCGGGCTGCTGAAGTCGGGGCCGGTGCCGTCGGGGCGGCTGACGCCGGGTCGGGTCGCCGGGGCCGGCACCGGCGGCAGCGCGTCGAGCAGGTACGGGAGGAGTCCGCGCTCGCGCAGCGCGGTGCGCCATTCGCCGTGGGCGTCGCCGAGTTCGGCGGCGAGCTCCGGGTCGGTGCCGGCCGGGGCGGTGGCGGCGCCGTCGCGCAGGGCGGTGAGCAGCAGCCCGATGATGCCGATGGCCATCGCGGCGACCCCGGCGGCGAGCGCCACCCAGCCGGCCGTGACCAGGGAGCCGGCGAGGGCGAGGCCCGGCTCGGCGGCGCGCAGCAGGTAGCCGATCAGCAGCAGGAACAGGGCGGCGGCCCAGGCCAGGATCGGGGTGAGCACGGTGAGGACGGGGAACGGTCCGCCTCCGCCGCCGCCGGTGCGCAGCTGGGTGAGCAGCCCGGGGTTGGCGGGTTCGCCGCCGGGCGGTGGCGGGGGTGTGCTGTGCAGGGCCTCGCGCAGCCGGGTGTAGTGGGCGTACTCGGTGGCGGCCGCGGCGTTGACGCGGTCGGCGTCGCGCAGGGCGCGGAGGCGCAGTTCGGCGGTGGCGAGCGCGCCGGGTGCGCGCAGGGCGGTGAGGACGGTGCGGTCGCGCAGGGCTTCCGTGAGGAGGCGCTCGTACTCCGGGCGGTCCTCGGCGAGCAGGGGCGGGGGGTTGGTCATGGGGACCCCGTTCGTGCGGACCCCGTTCGCTCGGCCCCGGGGGCGTACGGCCCTCAGGACGCCGAAACGGGCGCGGAGGCGGGCCGCCGGACGGGCGGCCGGGTGTGGTGTGCCTCATGGTAGGGGCGGGCACGCCCGGGCTGACAGTCGGTTTCCGGAATTTCGCGCCCCCGGACGCGCGCGTGCGACGGTTCGGGCGCCGGGAACAACTGTTCTATGCCTGGCGTCAGTTGGCGTACGGCCGGGCGGTCGGGTGACAGGCGGCCGGGCGGTCAGCCGATGGGCAGCCGGGCGACCAGCAGCCGCCCCTCCATGGTGACGCCGCCGTCCATCGCCACCGCGAGGTCGTCCGCGTACACGTACGGCCCGGGGATGTGCGGCGGCTGGCCGTCGTCGTTGTGCACCGCGCCGGTGAGGTACGGGATCGGGCTGTGCCCGTGCACGATCCGGCTGCCGCCGTAGGTGTCCAGCAGCTCGTGGACGGCCAGCGGCCCGGCTTCGCCGCGGAAGGCGAACCGCTTGGTGAAGCGGCGGAAGCAGTCCCACCACTCGTCCACGCTGCCGTCGGCGAGCAGGCTGTGCACCGCGTCGTTGACGTCGGGGATGGACTCGCCGTACTCCAGGTACGCGGTGGTGTCGGAGTGCAGCAGCAGGTGGCCGTCCTCCACCGCCATGGCGGGGAGCCGGGAGAGCCAGCTGATGTGGTGCGCCTCCAGGCGGTCCAGGTCGTTCTGCTGGCCGCCGTTGAGCCGCCAGGCGGCGAGGAAGGAGGCGGTGCCGGCGGTGGACTGGACGGGCTCGTCGCCGTACTTGGCGGCGCCGAGGAAGAGCAGCTCGTGGTTGCCCATCAGGGCGCGGCAGTAGCCGCCGGCCGCGGCGGCCTCGGCGGCCAGCTGCATGACCAGGTCGATGACGCCGATGCCGTCGGGGCCGCGGTCGGTGAAGTCGCCGAGGAACCAGATCCGGGCGCGGCCGGCGGACCAGTGGCCGTCGGCGTCGATCAGGCCTTGGTGGCGCAGCTCGGCGCGCAGCTCCTCCAGGTAGCCGTGGACGTCGCCGACGACGTAGACCGGGCCGGGGGGCTCGCCGGGGCCGGGGGCCGGGTACGGGTAGGTCGGCGCGGCGGGGTCGGGCAGCGGCGGGCCGAGCTCGATGGTCGGCGGGTCGTCGCGGCCGGCGAGCTGGAGCGCCGGGGAGGGCTGGTCGGGCAGGGTGGGCTCGTAGCCGCCCTGGTCCTGGCCGTCGTAGCCGCTCCGCTCCTGGCCGCCCTCGTACCCGTTCTGCTCCTGACCGTCGTACCCGCCCTGCTCCTGGCCCCCCTCGTACCCCGGTCCGTTCTCGTAGCCGCCCTGTCCCTGCTGCGCGAAGGCCGGGCTGTGGTCCATGCCGATCCCCTGGGCGTGCACGGTGTGGCCCTGACCGTCGGCGGGCCAGTGCTGCTCCAGGTAGCGGGCTCCGCCGTAGCCGCTGTAGGTCTCCCCGTCGTGGGTCTCCCCGTCGTACGGGGCCGCGGGGTAGCCGGTGGAGGGATCGGGTTCGTAATAGGTGCCGTACGGCAGCACGTCGAGGTCCGGCTGGTGGCGGGGGCCTGAGTGGGGGTGCTCAGGCCCGGGGAAGCGGTCCTCGGGTGTCATTCGCCCATCATAGGAAGACCACTCTCCCGGCGTCGTCACCTGGTGGGTATCCAATCCTCCGGAGCGTCAGCCGGGCGGCCCCACAAGGTCCGTTTTGTCCCGGCTCGGTACGGTCTCGTCAGCTCTGCCCGGGCGCGGCGGCCCGGTCCCGGGGCCGCCGCGGCGCGGTGGTCTAAACCTCGCCAGGCGACCGGGGCGGGCTGACGGTGGTGCGCGGACTCCGGCGCTGGGAGGACGCGCGGACGATCAGTTCGGTCGGCATCAGGGTGCCCGGCGGCGGCCCGGTGCCGGCGGTGCGGAACCGCGGCGGGAAGAGCCGGGCGATGTCGACGCCAGTCCCGGAGTCCACGCCCTCGATCGCGTCGATGAGCAGGTTGACCACGGTGGTGCCGATCTTGCGCGGCTTGAGCGAGAGCGTGGTGATCGGCGGTTCGGTGGTGGCGTAGACGTCGCTCTCGCTGCAGCAGACCAGCAGCAGGTCGTCCGGCACCCGCAGGCCGTACCGGCGGGCGGCGGCCAGCAGGTCGGTGCCGTTGGGGTCGAACAGCCCGTAGACGGCGTCCGGCCGGTCGGGCCGGGCGAGCAGCCGGTCGGCGGCGACGGCGCCGGCGGCCGGGTCGTGCGCCGGGTAGGTCTCGTACACCGGTTCCTGGCCGACCTTGGCGCACCAGCCGAGGTAGGCCTCGGTGGAGAGCCGGGTGTAGGTGTCGGTGCTGGTGCCGGTGAGCAGGCCGATGCGGCGGGCGCCGGCCTCGGAGAGGTGGTCGAGGATGCCGAGCACGGCGGCCTCGTGGTCGTTGTCGACCCAGGCGGTGACCGGGCAGTTGCCGGGCTTGCCGTCGCTGACCACCGGGACGCCGGACCGGTACAGCTCGCTCACCAGGGGGTCCTGGTCGGGCGGGTCGATGACCACGGTGCCGTCGAGGGCGATGTTGCCCCAGACGTCGTGGCGGGAGGAGGCGGGCAGCACCACCAGCGCGTAGCCGCGGCCGAGGGCGGCGCTGGTGGCGGCCCGGGCCATCTCGGCGAAGTACGCGAACTCGGTGAAGGTGAACGGCTCTTCACCGTAGGTCGTGACGGTCAGGCCGATCAGGCCGGACCGTCCGGTGCGCAGGGTGCGGGCGGCCGCGGAGGGGCGGTAGCCGAGGCGCTCGGCGACCTCGCGCACCCGGCTGCGGGTCTCGTCGGGCAGGCGGCCCTTCCCGTTCAGCGCATCGGAGACAGTGGTGATCGACACTCCGGCGGCTGCTGCCACATCCCGGATGCCGGCCCGCTCCAGACGCCGTGAGGTGGTGGGACGCCGACCGCTCTGGTTGGCTGCTGCTGTCATGGCGGACCGATCGTATGGCTCCTGACAAGGGTCTGTGACCGGCGCATCGGGAGCCCGCAGAGATACGTTTCTCCACGAGTGAGCCGGGGTGCGCCCCTTCGATACCCGCCTGAAACCAGGCCTCTTACCTCTGACATGTGCCAAAGGAACCGGGCAGAATGGCTGATCTGCGCCTGTAACCCGACCGGGCATCTCACTCCTACGGGTGAGGGCGGTCGGTATCGTGCAAGGCACCCGACCGGGGTGGTCCGGACGCGTCACGAGGTCCCGGGCACGGCGGCGACCCCGTCCGTGGCGGGCGAGCGCACCGGAGAGTTCCGCAACTGGAAACGGAGTACGACCGTGAGCAGTGGTACGTCAGCGCAGGGCCCGCGGCTGCGGCCGACCCTCGACGGCATCCCCACGTACAAGCCCGGCAAGCCGGCCGGCGCCGACGCCTACAAGCTGTCCTCGAACGAGAACCCCTACGAGCCGCTGCCCGGCGTGCTGGAGACGGCGGTCAAGGCGGCCGGCTCGTTCAACCGCTACCCCGACATGGGCGTCACCGAGCTGACCTCGGTGCTGGCCGAGCGCTTCGGGGTGCCCGCCGAGCACATCGCCACCGGCACCGGCTCGGTCGGCATCGCCCAGTCGCTGGTGCTCGTCACGGCCGGCCCGGGCGACGAGGTGATCTTCGCCTGGCGCTCCTTCGAGGCGTACCCGATCGTCGCCACCGTCGCCGGGGCCACCCCCGTCCCGGTGCCGCTCAAGGCGAACGGCGACCACGACCTGGACGCGATGCTCGCCGCGATCACCCCGAACACCCGGCTGGTCTTCGTCTGCAACCCCAACAACCCCACCGGCAACGTGATCCACCGCGCCGAGCTGGAGCGCTTCCTGGACGCCGTCCCGGCCGACGTCCTGGTCGTGGTCGACGAGGCCTACATCGAGTTCATCCGCGACCCCGAGGTGCCCAACGGCATCGACCTCTACCGGGACCGCCCGAACGTCTGCGTGCTGCGCACCTTCTCCAAGGCGTACGGCCTGGCGGGCCTGCGGGTCGGCTTCGCGATCGCGCACGAGCCGGTGGCGGCCGCGCTGCGCAAGGTCGCCACCCCGTTCGGCGTGAGCCGGCTCGCCCAGGACGCGGCCGTCGCCTCGCTGCGCGCCGAGGAGGCGCTGCTGGAGCGGGTGGAGGCGCTGGTCGAGGAGCGCACCCGGGTGGTGGCCGGGCTGCGCGCCCAGGGCTGGGAGATCCCGGACTCGCAGGCCAACTTCGTCTGGCTCTGGCTCGGCGACCGCTCGCAGGAGTTCGCCGCCGCGTGCGCCGAGGCCGGCGTGATCGTGCGGCCGTTCCCGGAGGGCGTGCGGGTGTCGATCGGCGAGGCCGAGGGCAACTCGATCTTCCTGGCGGTGGCGGAGGCCTTCCGCAAGTCGCTCTGACTCTTCCCTTGGGGCCCGCAGGGGCGCGTCGGTCCTCCGGCGCGCCCCTGCGGCGTTCCCGCGCGGGTGCCCCCGTGGCGCCGCGCGCCTCCCCGAAGCTCCCGGCAGCTCCTCGCGCCTCCGTGAGAACGTCCTCAGAACGCCCTCCCGGATGGCTGGAGATCGCTGGGAGCCCGCTGGGAGTTGGCCCAACGGCCGCCCACGGGACGGCCAAGGCGCCCGCACGGGACGGGTGTTCTGTCCGCAATGCCCGGATCCGGCCGGTCAGGCTTCTCCCAGCCGCCGCCCAGCACGACGCAAGAGCCCGCCGGGAAGCTGTCCGCCATGAAGGTGCTCCCACGGCGGCGAGGCGCCGTCCTCGTCAACTCCGCGCTCGGCGTGGCCCTGCTGGGCGGCGCCGCCCTGGTGTACGCCACGGTCAGCGGCAGCTCCGGCCCGGCTTCCGCGAAGCCCGTGGCCCGTACCGCCACGGTGTCCAAGGGCACCGTCCTGGCCACCGTGTCCGGAACCGGCACCCTGGTCTCACCGACCGACGCGGCCCAGGACTTCACCACCGGTGGCAAGCTCACCGCGGTGAAGGTCGCGGTCGGGGACGCCGTGCAGAAGGGCCAGGTGCTCGCCACCGTCGACACCACGGCGGCCCAGCAGCAGGTGGACGCGGCCCAGGCCGCGCTCACCACGGCCCAGGCCAACCTCACCAAGGCCCAGGCCGGGGTCACCACCACGACCACCGAGCAGCTGCCGGGCGCCACCTCCGCCGCCACCCCCGGCGGCGGGGCCGGCAGCGGTGGACGCGGGGCGGGCGGGAGCAGTACGCCCGCCCCGCAGACCACCACCGTCACCACCACCAAGGTCGACGACGCGGCCGTGGCCCAGGCCCAGCAGCAGGTCGCCACCGCGCAGACCAACCTGGCCAACGCCCAGGCGGCGCTGGCCGGCACCACCCTGACCGCCTCGGTGGACGGCACGGTCGCCTCGGTCTCCGGCAAGGTCGGCGACACCGTCGGGGCCACCGGCTCCGGCGCCTCCGCCTCGTCCTCCTCCGGCAAGTCCACCGGGACCGGCACGGGTTCGGCGGCCGCCCCGAGCGGCTTCATCGTGCTCACCAACCCGACCGGGATGCAGGTCACCGCGAACTTCTCCGAGCTCGACTCGCTCAAGCTGAAGAAGGGCGAGGCGGCCACCGTCACCCTGAACGCGCAGTCCGACACCAAGCTCAACGCGACCGTCCTGTCGGTCAGTTCGCTGCCCACCGGCAGCGGCTCCGGCGGCGCGGCCGGCTCCGCCGCCGTCCAGTACGCGGCCACGCTGCAGATCACCGGCGACACCAGCACGCTGCGCACCGGCCTCAGCGCCACCGTCCAGGTGATCACCGGCGAGGCCGACAACGCGCTCTCGCTGCCCACCTCCGCGCTGTCCGGCACCGGCACCTCGCGCACCGCGACCCTGGTGCAGCCGGACGGCGCCTCCGAGCGGGTCACCGTCGGGGTCGGGGTCGAGGGCGACAGCACGGTGCAGGTGGTCTCCGGGCTGAAGGAGGGCGACAAGGTCGAACTTCCCACCACCAGCGGCGGGAACGGCTTCCCGAACGCCTCCTTCCCGGGCCTCGGCGGCAACCGGGGCGGGGCCGGCGGCGGGGTCTTCCCGGGCGGTTCCGGTGGCGGTGGCGGCACCGCTGGCGGGGCCGGTCGCGGCGGCAAGGGCTGAGTCGTGAGCATGCGTCACGTCATCGACAAGCGCGTCCCCGCGCACCCCGTCCCGGTGATCCGCATCCGCGGCCTCACCAAGGCGTACGGGCACGGCGACGCCACCGTGCACGCGCTGCGCGGCCCCTCCGACCCGGAGACCGGCGCGCCGCAGGGCGTCAGCCTGGACATCGAACAGGGCGACTTCGTCGCCGTGATGGGCAGCTCCGGCTCCGGCAAGTCCACGCTGATGAACATCCTCGGCTGCCTGGACGTCCCGACCGCCGGCCGCTACCTCCTCGACGGCACCGACGTCGGCCACCTGGACGAGCAGCAGCTCGCACTGGTGCGCAACCGCAAGATCGGCTTCGTCTTCCAGTCCTTCAACCTGGTGCCCCGCACCACCGCCCTCGCCCAGGTCGAGCTGCCGCTCGCCTACGCGGGCGTCCGGACCGCCGAGCGGCGCCGCCGGGCGATGGCCGCGCTGTCGCTGGTCGGGCTCGCCGAGCGGGCCGGCCACAAGCCCAACGAGCTCTCCGGCGGCCAGCAGCAGCGCGTCGCGGTGGCGCGGGCGCTGGTGACGGCGCCCGCGATGCTGCTCGCCGACGAGCCGACCGGCAACCTCGACAGCCGCTCGACGGAGGAGGTGCTGGCCCTGATCGACGGGCTCAACGCCACCGGCCGTACGGTCGTGCTGATCACCCACGAGGACGAGGTCGCCCGGCACGCCAAGCGGGTGCTGCGACTGGTCGACGGGCAGATCGTGAGCGATCTGCGGCAGGCGCCCGTGGAGGGGCCGCCGCCCTTCCTGGACGCGGCCTACGCGGAGCTCGCGGCGGGCCCGGCGGGCGCGGCCGGCGTGGCGGGCGCGGAGGTGTCGGCGTGATCCTCTGGCAGACGCTCCGCTTCGCGGTCGGCGGCCTGGCCGCCAACAAGGTGCGCTCGGCGCTCACCATGCTCGGCGTGCTGATCGGCGTGGCCTCGGTGATCCTGCTGCTGGCGGTCGGCAACGGCTCGTCGGTGGCGGTGAAGGACTCGATCACCTCGCTCGGCACCAATTCCCTGACGGTCAGCTCCGGTTCGGCCAACGGCGGCTCCCGGGCCACCTCCTCGGTGAGGAAGCTGACGGTCGCCGACGCCAAGGCGCTGGTGAGCGACACCGACGCGGGGGCGATCAGGTCGGTCGCCCCGGTGGTCACCACCAGCGGCACCGCGCTGTACGGGAACATCTCGTACAGCCCCGGCTCGATCGTCGGCACCTACCCGTCGTACTTCGAGACCGCCAACCAGAAGGTCGCGCACGGCGAGTACTTCACCGACGACGACGTGCTCGACTCGCGCAAGGTCGCGGTGCTCGGCGCGACGACGGCCAAGCAGCTGTTCGACACCGAGAACCCGGTCGGCAAGTCCGTGGTGCTGGGCGGCACGCCGTTCACCGTGGTCGGCGTGCTCCAGGCCAAGGGCGGCAGCGGCTTCACCGACCCGGACGACGTCGTCATCGCCCCGCTGCCGACGGTGCAGAACGCCTTCACCGGCTTCGGCTCCGTCAACCAGATCCTGGTCCAGGCCGTGAACGCGGACAGCACCACGGCCGCCCAGTCCGAGATCACCCGCGTCCTGCTCGGCACGCACGCGATCGCCGACCCCGCCAAGGCGGACTTCCGGATCACCAGCCAGGCCTCCCTGCTCACCGCGAGGGAGAGCACGACGAAGACCTTCACCGTGCTGCTCGGCGCGGTGGCCGCGATCTCGCTGCTGGTCGGCGGGATCGGGATCACCAACATCATGCTGGTGACGGTCACCGAGCGGACCAGGGAGATCGGCATCCGCAAGGCGCTCGGTGCCCCGCGCGCGGTGATCCTCGGGCAGTTCCTCACCGAGTCGACGCTGCTCTCGGTGATCGGCGCGGGGTTGGGCGTGGCCGCCGGAATCGCCGGCTCGCACTTCAGCATCGTCGGCATCAAACCCGTGGTGATCCCCGAATCGGTGCTCGGCGCCTTCGCCATCGCCGTCGCCATCGGGCTGTTCTTCGGCAGCTACCCCGCCAACCGGGCCGCCTCGCTGCGGCCGATCGACGCCCTCCGGCACGAGTAGGACTCCACTGTCATGAGCAAAGAGATCGCCACCGTCGGGCCCGGAACCCCCGCCGAGCAGGTCGCCCTCCTCGCCACCCCGCCGGACGCGCGGGACGTGAGCGCCGAACTGGCCGCGCCGCCGAGGCGGAAGCTGCCCTGGCTCAGCCTGGTGCTGGCGGGCGGCGTGATCGCCACCGGGGCGTTCGCGGGCGGGGTCTGGTACCAGCAGAACAACGGGCCGACGGGCGGCGGGAAGTCCTCCGCCCGGCCGGCGGCCGCCGCTGCTGCTCAGGGAGGTGGCTACGGGCAGGGGCAGGGCGGCTCCCGCCGTGGGGGCCAGGGCGCTGGGCAGGGCGCTGGGCAGGGCGGGCAGGGGCAGGGCGGGCAGGCCGGCTTCGCCCGGGGCACGGTCAAGGCCGTCGACGGCAACACCGTCTACCTGACCGACACCAACGGCAACACCATCAAGGTCACCACCGGCGACGCGACAAAGGTCCAGCTCAACAAGGAGGGCAAGGTCGGGGACCTGCAGCCCGGCCAGAGCGTGACGGTCGTCGGCACCCCCGACGCCAACGGTGGCTACACCGCCAGCCAGCTGGTCGAAGGCGCCGCCGGCGGTGGCTTCGGCGGTGGCTTTGGTGGTGGAGGCGGCGGTGCCGGTGGCGGCGCCCCCAGGAACCCGTCCGGCGGCTGACCCGGAGCCGACGGACGCCGCGAGGCCCTCGCCCCTTCGGTGGGCGAGGGCCTTCGCATGTGTTCAGCGCGGTTCGAGGAGGCTCACCGCTCCCACGCCGCCTCCCGGTCCAGGTCCCGCAGCAGGTGGAGGAGGTTGACGAGGGTGCTCACGGGCGCGTTGCCGAAGTCGACGAGGAGACGCCCGTCGAGGATCGTCTCGCCCGCCGAGGCCGAGCCCCAGAGCAGCCCGTACGGGAGGCCCCGACGGTGCAACTCCCCGAGCAGGCCGGTGATGTGCGGGGCGGCGAAGTTCCGCATCCGGGGGTCGTCGGGGGCGATCGGTTCGCGGGTCACGCGGCGGAGTCCAGCTCGTACCAGACCGTCTTGCCACGCTCCTGGGGGTCGACGCCCCAGCGGTGGGTGAGCCCGGCGACGAGCTGGAGGCCCCGGCCGGACTCGGCGAGCAGGGAGAGGGGCTTCTCCTGGGGGAGCAGGGCGCTCTCGTCCGCGACGCAGACCCGGAGGGTGTCGACGTCGAGGGAGAAGTAGACGACGGGCGAGGCGGTACCGGCGTGCCGCCACGCGTTGACGATGAGTTCGCTGAGGGCGAGTTCGGCGTTGAAGATGGTCTCGGTGTCCCAGGAGGCGCGGGTCAGGGCACTCCGCAGGGCCTGCCGGGTGAGGGTGAGGGAGGGGGTGTTCAAGGTGCACACGGGAACCTCCGAGAGGTATGGGTGTGGAGGGGGAGAGCCGCGAGCCGGACCAGGGCGTGGCCGCTCTTCGGCCAGAGGGCAGCAGGCGCCTACTGCCCTGAACCAAGGCGTGTCTGACGATCCATCGGATCGTTCTGAGGGTGACGATAGCGTGAGGCGCCACAGATTTGTGGCGATCCACGCGAAGTTCCCCCGAACGGGGCTGGCAGACTGGACCCATGGCCCTTCGATCGAACCCGACGCTTCGCCAGTTGAGGTTGGGTGCCGAACTTCGCAGGATGCGGGAACAGGCCGGCCTCGGCGGCAGCCAGCTCGCCCGCGCACTGGGCATCAACCCCGCCCACGTGACGCAGATGGAGAGCGGCAAGACCGGCATCAGCGTCGAACGCCTGCGCACGATCGCGGCGTTGTGCATGTGCGTCAACGAGCCCCTGATCGACGCGCTCGCGGACATCATCACGGACCGCGACAAGGGAGGCTGGTGGGAGGAGTACCGGGGGAACCTTTCGCAGGACTTCCTCGAAGTTGCTGAGATCGAGGCTCACGCACGGGCGCTCTCGGTCTACACGATGGCCTTCATCCATGGGCTGCTTCAGACCAACACCTATGCCTCAGCCGTCTTCGCTCGCTCCTATCCGCCTCTGCCGGGGCACGAGGTCGACCTGAGAGCCTCCTTCCGCCTGCGGCGTCAGCACATCATCCGTTCTGAGGCGACTCCGTACACCGCATACATCCATGAAGCGGCGCTGCGGATGCAGTTCGGCGGGGCAAAGGTCCAAGCCGAGCAACTCGGCGCCCTTGTCGAGGCCTCAGAGCGGCCCAACATCTCCATCCGAGTCGTGCTGTTCGACGTCGACATGATCCCGCTGCCCAACGAGAACTTCACGTACGTCGAGGGTCCGGTTCAGGAACTCGACACGGTTCAGTCGGACTCGGGTGTCGGAAACCTTCTCTTCGATGCCCCGGCTCACACGGCCAGGTTTCGGTCGCTGCTCGCCCGGATCGGTTCGGCTGCTCTCTCGGGGGAGGAGTCCCGAGAGTTTATTCGCTCCATCAAGAAGGACATGGAAAGTAAATATGCGTAACTCCACCTGGCAGAAGTCCAGTTTCTCGGGCTCGAACGCAGACTGTGTTGAGGTGCGAGCCGATGCTGGTGTGATCGAACTCCGGGAGTCCGACGAGGGCGACGTCATCGTCCGCACCACCGCCCGCAACTTCGCCGCGTTCCTCCAGGGCACTCAGGCGGGCGAGTTCGACCACCTGGTGACCATCACCGCCTAGCGAACTGTCCGGCGGCCCCTTGCTCCTCCGCAAGGGGCCGCCGGCGTGCTTCAGAAGTGGTCGGGGCCCGACCCTGCCACCGCGAACTCCACTCCGCCGTCGACCAGTTCGGCGTCCCGGACCGGATGACCCCCGATCCAGGCCGGGGTGCGGTCCGTCCCTCTCCCGCGCCTACGGCTGGATCACGAAATACACCACGAAGCCCGCGGTCACGCACAGGAAGAACTGCACCATGAAGCCCCAGGTGAGCGGCACTTCGTCCCTGTCGCCCGCCAGTTGCAGGCGCGCCATCCTCCCGAGGTGCCCGGCCGTTCCCAGCGTCAGCGACAGCATCGCCAGCGCGTACATCGACAGCGCGCCGGCCGAGGTCGTCCCGTTCATGTGGGAGCGCCCGACCAGGAAGAGCGCTCCGACCAGCGGCGCCAGGGCAACCATGATCCGGTACTGCCGGGTCACCTGCGGCGGTATCGCCATCGCCCAGAACAGCACCGTCGTCAGCACGACGATCCACCACCAGGTGGCCACGCTCAAGCCCAGTGGAGTCATGCCCCCACCCCCCACATCACGGACGTTCGCTCACGTCCACTGACGATCACACTATCCAGACCAGCCCCTGCCCCGCGCCGCCCGGACCCCGCAAGATCCCGCCCGGTCCCCTGCCGGTTCCCGGCAAGAACCCGATAAGACCCGGCACAGGAAGTCGGCCGGCCCGACTTCCTACGCACCGCCTCCGCCCCGGCGGCCCCTCCTGCCGGTGCCGCTACGGTTCCGGCATGGGAAAGCGGGAGCCGTACTGGCGCAGACTTGGCACTCCGGCGATGCTCGTCCTGTACCGGACCCCGAACCGGTGGCGGTACGCCGTCTACTTCACCGGACCGGGCGGCATTGCCGACGGGGGACTCGACGAACCCGCGCCCTCCTGCGAGCCCGTGATCGCGCAGACGGCCATGCACCGCAAGGCCGAGGAGCTCACCCACCGCACACTCGAGGTCACCTGGCAGGAGGCCGACCAAGACGGCTGCTGGACCGGAGTCATCACCAACCCGGGTCCACTGCCCGCTTCATAAGTGGGGCTGGACCCACCCCCTTGTGGGGCTGGACCCATACTCGGCCGCGCGTCCGCTCCGTAGCGTCGTTCCCACAACGACACGGAGGGGAAAGAACCATGGCGCCCACGGCCCACCAGTCCACCTTCACCACGGTGAAGAAGTGCATCACGCTCTTCGGCCTAGCCGGTGCCATCGTCCTCGGCACGGTCGCCGTGATGGCGTCCATCGGCCACCCGACGACCCCGTTCATGTGGATCCGCGGCGTCATCTTCCTCGCCGTCGCCCCGTACCTCCACCGGCTGGCCACCCGCGCCGCCGACGGCTCTGCCAAGGCCTTCGACCGCGTCCGCACCCTCTCCACCGTGATGCCGATCGCCATCATCGCCGTGGACCTCATCCCCGGCCTCTGCCCGCCCTGGTACGCCGTCCTCCAGGGCCTCTCCGCCCTCGCCCTCCTCGCCGTCGCCATCCTCACCCGCACCCCCGCCCTGCGCGCCGCCTTCCCCAACGCCGACTGAACCCCCACCCCCACCCCCACCCCGACTCGGCGCAGGAAGTCGGCCGTTCGACTCTGCTGGCAAAGTCGCGGGCTGGTTCTGTGGTATTGCGACAGGTTTGTCTCACGATATGAGACCACAGGATGGGCGCTTCCAGCTGTTTTGTCACGAAGTGCTCGCTGCGACATACCCGGCAAATCGACTTCGCCAGCAGAGTCGCCGTTCCGACTTCCTGCGCCGGTAGCCCTACCCGTCGGCTCCTCGCTCCCCGCAAGGAGCCGCCGGGTGGGGATGTTCGTTTCCTCTTGGCGTGGGGCGGAGCCAATGTCCTTGCAGGAGCGTGTTGTTGGTCGGGAGGCCTCGCGATCTTGATCTTTAGTCCGATACGGGAATACCTCCCTTCCGTCGTGGACAGCCGCTGACCAGCCCTCTAGCGTCGTGCCCAGGTGCTCTGGCAGGACCGCTCTCCAAGGGGGTTGAGATGGACACCAGGTCGGGTCTCACACGGCTGACCAACACGGGCGACGGCGGTGGCTCGGGGGAGTGCAATCAGAACGACTGTCCCAACGTCTACCGCACCGAGCGGGGGACGTTCGTGATCCAGGGGGCCGTCTCCGGCGCCTTCGCGCCGCCCGGCGGCGAGGGCCTGGTGGAGATCCCCGAGAGTGTGCTTCGGGAGGCTGTTCGTGCGCTTGGATGGTGAGGCCTGGCAAGCCAGGTTCCGTCAGTTCGAGACGGAGGCTTGGCGGCTTGAGACCCTTCCGGCCTACAGGGTTCCGCAGGAGGAAGAGGAACTGCGAGCCTTTCGAGCCGGTGAACGGATCGACCCGCATGCGCATTCCAACGAGTACACGGAAGACCTCAAGCGCGTGCGGCGGGAGGGGAAAACCAAGGGGCGGGTGCACATCGTCACGCGACCGCTCTCCGAATACCTCCGCTACGAGTTCATGTACTACCTGCCGCATGTGTGGGCCGGCGAGGATGTCCGGATCATGGACGTCACGGATCGGCCCAACCCGTTGGCGGGAGTCACTGACTACTGGATGTTCGACAAGGCGGAGGTGGTGCTCATGAACTACCTTCCCGATGGAACACAGATCGACCGCACCGTGTTCGAGGGGGATGTCGACCCGTTCATCGAATACCAGCGGATCGCCATCGCCGAATCGGTGCCTTTCGAGGAGTACGTGAAGGGAATTGGCGCTTGATCCGCAGGATCTAGGCCGATCGAGTGCGGACCTGGCGGCGATCCTTCAAGAGCTTCGCAAGCGAGCTGGACTCTCCGGGGTCCAGCTCGCTCGGCGTGTCAACATGTCGCAGTCCAAGATCTCCAAGATCGAGACCGGCAAGGTCATACCGTCCCTCGTCGATGTCGAACTGATTCTGCGGGCGCTCGACGCGCCGGCGGAGCTGATCGCGCGGGTGACCGCTCTCGCTCGCATCGCGAACACGGAGTGGCAGGATGCCAAGGCCTTGCGCCGAAAGGGACTGGACAAGAAGCAGGTCGAGCTGGCCGCCCTTGAACGGCACTCGACGGAGTTCAGGTACTTCCTGCCGACCATGATCACCGGTCTGCTCGCGACGCCCGAATACATCAGGGCGAGCCTCGCCCTGTTCCCCGGCGATCATTCGGAGGCCATCGCCAGGAAGCTGGAGAGGCAGGCCGTTCTCTATGAGAGGGCCAAGAGCTTCACCTTCATCCTGACCGAGCAGGCCTGCCTCTGGCCGCTCGTCTCGGAACAGGCCATGGCCGTGCAGCTCGATCGACTGGTGTCGGTCTCCCGGTTGCCGAATGTCCGGCTGGGGGTCATCCCCATGGCCGGCCGCATGCCATGGGCTCCGCTGAATGTCTTCACGGTCTACGATGCCGTTCTGGCCACCGTGGAAGTGTCCACCGGTGCGCTCGTTTTCCGTGATCCGAGGGATGTTCAGGAGTATCTGAACGAGTTCGGGAGATTCGAAGGCTACTCGCTCTGGGGTGATGAGGCCCGCGTCAGGCTGGAGGAGTGGGCCGCCCGTTTTCGAGGGGGCCGGCGAGATCTTTAGTCGATTTCCGGAATAACGTTGATGGGATTTCCGAAATTCCCCTAACCTGATTTCTGCATGAAGGGCGGGTCCATGAAGAAGGTCGCCGTGAAGCTCTGGCGGATCATCCGTGGTCCGATGCAGTGGCGCGTTCTCTGGCTCTGGCACTCGAAGTTCATGGTGGGCGTCACGGGCATCGTGCGTCACCAGGACGGCCGGGTCTTGCTGCTGAAGCACCGGATGTGGCCGGAGGGCCAGCAGTGGGGCTTGCCGACGGGCTACGCGAACGCGGGCGAGAGCTTCGAAGACACGATCGTGCGTGAGGTCCGGGAGGAAACGGGGCTCATGGTGAAGGTGTGCGAACTGGCGCACCTGAAGAGCGGCTACAAGCTGCGCGTCGAAGTCGCCTACGAGGCCTTGTACGTCAGTGGACAGACCAGCGCCCCCTCGTTCGAGATCCTGGAGGCTCAATGGTTCTCACCGGACGAACTCCCCGACGGATTGCAGGAATCGCACCGGCAGTTGATCAGCCGTCGACGTCGCTGACCCTCGGCCGCTCGCTCACGCCCTCCTGCCTGGGCCCGAACGAGCACCTGGCGGGCAGCCCGGACGAACGGGCTGAACTGGCACATCTCCTGGCCGTACGGCGGGCGACCGCCGCACTCGGCCAGGCGCACCCGCACATCGCGTTCTCGCTCCTGCACTGGGTTGTCGAGGCGTGGCAGGACGAGGGGGCCCGGGAGGTGTTCCGGCAGGGAGCGGCTCTTCTGGCTGATCGCTACCGTGAATTGGGGCTGGACCGGATGCTGCCGATCGACCGGGTGTGGGTGGGGGTGCGTTCGACGCGCCCGGACGCGTTCGGCGGTTTCCACCACCCGAATCAGGGCTACCGGCATGTGCAGTTGGCGTCGGTGATCACGAGGTACGGCCGGCTGAGTGATCCTCGATGGGCGTCGCCGGAACTCGTGGCACTCGACCTACTGCGGTCCTACGCCCATGACTGCCTGCACTGGGGCTCGTTCCGGGAGTACCGGCTCCGGGACGGCCAGGTGGTTCGTAGCCGTTACGGGATCAACTGTGTGGACGCGGAAGGGCGTACGTACTCGGCGAGGGACGGCGATGGAGCCTCCTCGACGCGGAATCTCGGCATCATCATGGAGGGGGCCACCGACCGGGAAGCACGGTCGATCGCCGCTGCGGTGGCCGATCTCCTCGGCATCGCCGAGCGCATCGAACCGGATGACCGTCTGGCCTTCCGAGACACCACCGGGCAGTTGGAGGCGGTCGACTTCGACCGTGTCGCCGGGTGTTGCCACCGACTTCCATCAGGCCCTGGCCGGATACGAGTGTGGCGTCGGCATGAGGTACCAGTGCTTCCTCACCGATACGGGTGGAACCGCTGCGAACACCCTGCACGCACTCATCCTCTCCGCCATGATCAGCGGAGACCTGTCCTGCCTGACCGACTGGCTCGACCAGCGGTACGGGCCGGAGGCGTTCCGTCGGCGTTTCCGCTCGCCGGTCTACACGGGGCCGGACCCCGGCAAGCAGGTCTCCCCCTGAGGTGAACCCCAGTGGGCTGCTGCCATCTGCGACTACTTGGAAGGGGTCCGTCAGGCATGACGACTGTCCTCCACAGCGAAGACCAACTCCTGCGGGCGCGGGTCGCGTTGGCCTCGGAGATCGAGCGGGTGAGCGCGGTGCTGTCGTCGCGGGTGGTCGAGGCGTTCCTCAATGTGCCGCGGCATCCGTTCGTTCCGGTGTTCTACCGGGAGGAAGGGGGTGTGCACCGCCCCTGGCCGGCCGGTGAGGCGTGGCTGCGGGAGGTGTACGCGGACCGGGTGCTGGTCACCGAGGTGGGCGGCGTGCATGCGGAGGATGCCGGGCCGGACGGCGTCCGCGGGGTGGCGACCTCATCCTCCACGCTGCCGAGCCTGATGGCCGACATGCTGGACGCGCTGGATGTCCGGCCCGGGGAGCGGGTGTTGGAGGTCGGGACGGGGACGGGCTACAACGCCGCTCTGCTCTGCCACCTCGCGGGGGCGGCCCACGTCACGACCGTCGACCGTACCGAGCACCTGGTGGCGACCGCCCGTGCCCGGTTGGGCGAGGCCGGCTTCGCGCCCGTCGTGGTCCAGGCTGATGGAGCCGACGGGTACCCGCCGGGGGCGCCGTACGACCGGATCATCGCCACCTGTGGTGTCCGTCGCGTGCCCCGGGCGTGGCTCGACCAGTGCGCGCCGGGCGGCCTCATCGTCGCCCCGCTGGGCGGTGCGGTGGCCAGGCTCACCAAGGTGTCGGACGGGCGCGCGGTCGGGCGGTTCCTGCCCCGTCCGGCGGCCTTCATGCCGTTGCGCGGCGGGAAGGAGAGCGGGCGGGAGGTGCCGGGCCCGCAGGCGGATAGCCGGATGACGGAGACCAACTCGCAGGTCCTGGACGACCCGGGGTTCGCGTTCTGGGCCGACCTCCACCTCGGTCCCACCGTCGTCCGGGACGGCCACGTCCTTCGCGATGTCGCGGACGGTTCGACCGCCCACGCGCACGGCGGCACCGTCGCCCGCAGCGGCCCCCGCGACCTCTGGCGAGCGGTCGAAGCCGCCCACCGGAGCTGGCTGGGCCAGAACCGCCCCCGCCGTGAGTGGTTCACGGTCGAAGCCGGGCCGGAGGGGCAGTTCGTGAGCTACTCGGCACCGGACGGCAGCGTGACCCGCTGGGCGCTCTGAGCGAACAGGAAGTTGTGGAATCCGGGCGGTGCTCAGTCGAGGCAGAACTCGTTGCCCTCGACGTCCTGCATCGAGAGGCACGACTCGTTCTCCTCGTCGGCGACCAGCAGCTGGACGCGGGTCGCGCCGAGGGCGACCAGTCGGGCGCACTCGGCCTCCAGGGCCGCGACGCGCTCCGCGCCGACCAGGCCGGTGCCGGCCCGTACGTCGAGGTGCACCCGGTTCTTGACGACCTTGCCTTCGGGGACGCGCTGGAAGTACATGCGCGGGCCGGCACCCGTGGGGTCACTGGCGGCGAACCACGAGCCCCGCTTCTCGGGCGGCAGCGAGCGCTGGTAGTCGTCCCAGGTGTCGAACCCCTCCGGCGTGGACGGCGGGACGTACCCCAGGGCCTCGCACCAGAAGCGGCCGACGCGCTCGGGCTCCGCGCAGTCGAAGGTGACCTGGAACTGCTTGATCGATGCCATCGGGCCACCATAGCCATGACAAGAAGGTCGCACCGCTCAATTTCCGGCACCGCACAGGGGGGGAGAACGACGTCGCCCCGCCGAGCCGGTGCTCGACGGGGCGACGTGCGGGCGACGTGCGAGGCGACGCGAGGGGAACGCGGCGTCAGGGCTGCTGGTCGTTCTCGGTGGTGGTCGCCGGGCCCGCCGGGGCGGTCGCCTGGCCGCCGGGGGCGCCGGTGCCGGTGCCGGACGGGGTCTTGTTCGGGTCGGTCCGGGGGGCCGGGTCGGGGATGTCGGCCATCGGCAGGGACTGCTTGGGGGTGCCGCGCAGGGCCTGGTTCATGGCGTCCCGCCAGATCGGGCCGGGGCCGTCGGCGCCGAACACCTCGGCCCGGTACTTCCCGTTGATGGTGATGTTGCGCATCTCGACGCCGCCCTGGGGGCCGCCGATCCAGACGGCGGTGGCGAGTTGGGGGGTGTAGCCGTTGAACCAGGCGGCCCGCTTGCGGTCCGAGGTGCCGGTCTTGCCGGCGATCTGGCGGTTGTCGTCCAGGCTGAGCGCCGCGCCGGTGCCGTTGTTCTCGGTGACGCCGTTCAGGACGGTGTTCAGCGCCCGTGCCGTCGAGTCGGAGAACGCCTTCTCGCACTGGGAGGACGGGACGGGGACGTCCTTGCCCTCCACGGTGGTGATCCGGTTGATGGCGACCGGGGCGCAGTGGGTGCCCTGGGCGGCGAAGGTCGCGTAGACGTTGGCCATGGTCAGCGGGCTCATCTCCTCGACGCCCAGGGCCATCGCGGGGACCTCCTCCAGGGGCTTGCCGCTGGCCTTGGTGGTGATGCCGAGCTTGTTGGCCATCTGCTTGACCGCGCAGAGGCCGATCTCCTGCTCCATCTGGATGAAGTAGGTGTTGACCGAGAGGGCCATCGCCATCTTCAGCTGGTACGGGCCCTTCTCGCTCGCGGACTCGTTGGGCACCACCGTCCTGGGCCGGGCCTCGTTCTTCCAGGTGCCCTCGCAGGTCTTCATCGTCGGGTACTCGAGCTTGTTCGGGGACGAGTACTCCTGGGTCGCCGGCAGGCCCGCCTCCAGGGCCGCGGCCGCGACGACCGGCTTGAAGGTGGAGCCGGGCTGGAAGCCGTTGCCGCCGCCCATCGCCGCGTCGACGTTGAGGTTGACGACGGTCTGGTTCTGGTTGGTGTCCAGGCCGTACGGGCGGGTCTGGGCCATGGCGAGGATCTTGCCGGTGCCGGGTTCGACCATGGAGGCGGCGGCGGAGACGCTGTCCGTGACCCGGACGTTGCTGCTCACCGCGTTCTGGGCGGCGGCCTGCTTCTCCGGGTCCAGCGTGGTGTAGATGTTCAGGCCGCCCTGGTTCCAGAACTTCTTGCGCTCGTCGGAGCTCTGGCCGAAGGCCGGGTCCTGCTTGACCACGTGGCGCACGTAGTCGCAGAAGAAGCCCATGCCGGCCTGGGCGGTGATGCAGCCGTTCTGCGGCGCCTTGTAGTTCAGGCCGAGCGGGGCGGCCTTCGCCTCCTTCGCCTGCTCGGCGGTGATGTGCTTGTTCTCCAGCATCTTGTCGATGACGGTGTCGCGGCGGTTCTGCGCGGCCTGCGGGTGCAGCTTCGGGTCGTACTGGGACGGGTTCTGCACCAGCCCGGCGAGCGTCGCCGCCTCGGCGACGGTGAGGTCCTTGTTGCTCTTGCTGAAGTAGCGCTGGGAGGCGGCCTCCACCCCGTAGGCGCCGTTCCCGTAGTACGTGATGTTGAGGTAGTTGGTGAGGATCTGCTCCTTCGGCACCTCCTCCTCCAGCTTGATCGCGACCTTGAGCTCCTGGATCTTGCGGCCCAGGGTCTTGCGCTGGGCCTCCAGGACGGCGTCCCGGTCGTCGCCGGCCTGCTCGACGTTGACGTTCTTGACGTACTGCTGGGTCAGCGTGGAGGCGCCCTGGGAGGCGGTGCCGCTCTCCGCGTTCTTGCTGATCGCCCGGAGGACGCCCTTGAGGTCGACGGCGCCGTGCTCGTAGAAGCGGGCGTCCTCGATGTCGACCTGGGCCTGGCGCATGAACGGCGACATCTGCTCGGCGGTGATGACGGTGCGGTCGCGCTCGTAGACCTTGGCGATCAGGCCGCCCTTGGCGTCGAAGATCTGCGTCGCCTGGGTGAGCGGCGGGGTCTTGAAGTCGGACGGGACGTCCTCGAACCCCTCCGCCGTGCTCTTGGCCGTCAGCCCGATGCCGCCGGCGACGGGTAGGACCAGGCCTGCCAGCAGCACACCGGACACGACGCTCACCCCCAGGAAGGTCGCACCGAGGCGGGCCAGCCGGAGCGGGGCCTTGCGGGACGGCTGGAGGTCCGCGTTCTCGGAGGAACTCCATATCGGGGGGAGGTTCGATGCCATTCCGGAATGCTAACCCTTGGAAGTCTCCGGTCGAACGGTTTTTCGCGTGCGGCTGTCACGGCTCTGCAACAGGCTCCGGGGTCGATTCCCGGGGGGTGAATCGCATACGTACCGAATGAATTCGGGGGAATTCGGCGGCCGGCCTCCGACTCGGTCCGCCCCGCCCCGCCCCCGGCCGCCCTGGTCCGCCCCGTCTGCGGCGCCCCTCCCGTGGCCCGCCCCCTACCAGGTTGATGCCGTGAGCGGGCCGAAAGGTTGCGGCGCCCGGACGGTCAGGTGCCCCGACGGTCAAGTGCCGCGGACGGTCAGGTGCCCCGGACTGGCAGCGCCGCTGCGGCCGGGCCAGGCTGGTGGGGACGGACCGCCCAGCCGAGGAGGCAGCTATGACCGGCGAGCCGATCCCGGGAATCGACCCCGCCGCGGTGCCCAGCGGCGACGGCTGCGCGGAGTGCCTGGCCGGCGGCGGATGGTGGTTCCACCTGCGCCGCTGCGCGGCCTGCGGCCACATCGGCTGCTGCGACTCCTCCCCCGCCCAGCACGCGACGAAGCACGCGCGCCAGGCCGGCCACCCGTTCCTGGTCAGCTTCGAGCCCGGCGAGGAGTGGTTCTGGAACCTGGACACCGGCGAGTACTACGAGGGCCCGCCGCTGGCACCCCCCACCGCCCACCCGGTCACCCAGCCCACCCCGGGCCCGGCCGGCCGGGTCCCCGTCGACTGGCAGTCGCAGCTGCACTGACGGTCCCCACCGCGACGGCCACCGCCTCCTCCCCGTACGAGGCGGTCGGCCGACGGCGACCGCACCGTTCCGGCGGCCCCTCGCACCGCGCAGGGGCCGCCGACCCCTGTCCGCCGTCCGCCCGGCCGCCGTCCGCCCGGACACCGGCCGCCGTCCGCCCGGACACGAGGGAAAACCCCGCGACTCCCACGGGCTTGATCCTCTACGGTGAACGCGCCCAGGGCGGCCGTTTACCGCCCGTCGACGTGGCGCGACCAACGCGCCCGCAAACCCGGGGAGTTCCCTGTCATGACGCGCACCCTTGTCGCCGAGCTGCCCGCGCACCTGGAGGAGACGGTCACCGTCTACGGGTGGGTGAACACGCTCCGACTCCAGCGGCGCATCCAGTTCGTCCTGGTCCGGGACCACACCGGTCTCGTGCAGGTCACCCACCTCCGGGGTGGGGAGGACGACGTCATCGAGGCCGCCTTCGAGGGCGTGACGGTCGAGTCCGCCGTGAAGATCACCGGCCGGGTGGTCGCCAACCCGCAGGTCAAGCTCGGTGGTCTGGAGATCGTCCCGACCCGCGTGGAGGTCGTCTCACCGGCCGAGCCGAAGCTGCCGATCGACGAGAAGACCGGGATCGACCAGCGCCTGGACTGGCGGTTCCTCGACATCCGGCGGCCCTCCCAGCAGCTGGTCTTCGACGTCCAGACGACCGTCGAGCGGGCGATGCGGGAGGTGGCGGCCGAGGAGGGCTTCACCGAGCTGCACACGCCGAAGCTCATGGGGACGGCCTCCGAGTCGGGCGCCGAGGTGTTCGAGGTCGGCTACTTCGGCCGGACCGCCTACCTCGCCCAGTCCCCGCAGTTCTACAAGCAGATGGCCATCGCGGGCGGCATCGACCGGGTCTTCGAGATCGGGCCGGTGTTCCGTGCCGAGCCGTCCTTCACCTCCCGGCACGCCACCGAGTTCACCGGGGTCGACGTCGAGATCGCCTGGGTCGACGGGGCCGAGGACGTGATGGCCTTCGAGGAGCGGATGCTGCACCGCGTCCTGACCGCCGTGGCCGAGCGCCACGGCGCGGCGATCGCCGAGCACTTCGGCACCCGGGTCGTCGTCCCGGAACTGCCGTTCCCCCGGATCACGATGGCCGACGCGCTGGCCCGGCTCCGCGCCACCGGCTGGGACCCGGAGGGCGTCAAGGAGGACCTCGACCCCGAGGGCGAGCGGGCGCTGTGCGGCCTGATCGCCGAGGAGACCGGGCACGAGTTCGTCTTCGTCACCCGCTTCCCGGCCGCCGTGCGGCCGTTCTACCACCTGCGGCCGGAGGACGACCCGAGCGTCACCGAGTCCTTCGACCTGCTGTGGAAGGGCGTGGAGATCACCACCGGCGCCCAGCGCGAGCACCGGTACGACCGCCTCGTCGCCCAGGCCCGGGAGAAGGGCATGGACACCGGCCCGCTCTCCGGGTACCTCGACTGCTTCCGCTACGGCACCCCGCCGCACGGCGGGCTCGGTCTGGGGCTCGGCCGGCTGCTGATGCTGGCGGTCGGCCTGCCGTCGATCCGCGAGGCGACGTTCCTCTTCCGGGGCCCGCACCGCCTCGAACCGTAGGGCGTCGAACCGTAGGCGGGGGACCGGAAGACGGAACGGGCCGCGCCCGAGGAGATCCTTTCCTCGGGCGCGGCCCGTTCCGTTCGTGCGTTCCGGCCGCGCTGCCCGGCGGTCAGCTGCGGCGGAGGGCCTCGGTGAGCCGGTTGGCGGCCTCGATGATGGCCTGGGCGTGCAGGCGACCCGGGTGGCGGGTGAGCCGCTCGATGGGGCCGGAGACGGAGACGGCGGCCACCACGCGGTTGGACGGCCCGCGGACGGGGGCGGAGACGGACGCGACGCCCGGCTCGCGCTCCCCGATGGACTGGGCCCAGCCGCGGCGGCGGACGCCGCTGAGCGCGGTGGCGGTGAAGCGGGCGCCCTGGAGGCCTCGGTGGAGGCGCTCGGGCTCTTCCCAGGCGAGGAGGACCTGGGCGGCGGAGCCGGCCTTCATCGGCAGGGTGCTGCCGACGGGGACGGTGTCGCGCAGACCGGAGAGTCGTTCGGCGGCGGCGACGCAGATGCGCATCTCGCCCTGGCGGCGGTAGAGCTGCGCGCTCTCCCCGGTGACGTCGCGCAGGTGGGTGAGGACGGGGCCCGCGGTGGCGAGCAGTCGGTCCTCGCCGGCGGCGGCGGAGAGTTCGGACAGGCGGGGGCCGAGGATGAAGCGGCCCTGCATGTCGCGGGTGACCAGGCGGTGGTGTTCGAGTGCGACGGCGAGTCTGTGGGCGGTGGGGCGCGCCAGACCGGTGGCGGCGACCAGCCCCGCCAGTGTGGCGGGGCCCGACTCCAGTGCGCTGAGCACCAGAGCGGCCTTGTCGAGAACGCCGACGCCGCTAGTGTTGTCCATAGCATGATATTGCAGTCTCAGGTAGCGAGACGCAAGTCTGTTTCGATGTCCGCCATCCTCTCAGATGCCCGCAAAGCACCACTTCCGGGACTCGGCGTCTCGGATGGCGGACGCGCCGCTGCGGGCGGGTCGGCGCCCGCACTGGAAGCGGGGAACAGCCGGGGAACGGCCGGGGAAACGCAAAAAGCCCCTGCCGTGTCTCTTTCGAAACACGGCAGGGGCCGTAAGAAGAATTCGGCGGCGTCCTACTCTCCCACAGGGTCCCCCCTGCAGTACCATCGGCGCTGAAAGGCTTAGCTTCCGGGTTCGGAATGGAGCCGGGCGTTTCCCTCTCGCTATGACCACCGAAATGATCGGGCCGGGCAATTGCTCGAAAGCACTGCCTACGCCTCGCTGTAAATCATAGCAGGAGGAAAAGCGAACGGATTCCGCGGTCCCGAGGGGCCGGTCGCGTCCGGGGGGTCGCTCGCGACCGGGGGTCGGGCCGACCGGCGGGCGGTGTCCACCCGTCGGCTCCCGTCGACCCGCTCGGAGGGGGAGCCGGCACACCGAGGGGGCGCGTCACGCAGCGTGTGCGCCCCGTCCGTCGTGTCCACGCCCGTGCGCACACCACCGACCCCACCCCTGTGCGCCGATCGCCCAAAAACCGACCGATAAGGTGTTAATCCAACATTCATCCATGCCGCATAGCCTCCGGGGGCTAGCCTCATGCTGAACGTCATCGTCCGACCGGGAGGCGAAAGCCCCGTGCAAGGCACTGTCACCACACCAGGCGGTTCCACGGTGCCCGGCGGCCAGGGCGAGGCGTTCCTGCTCGTCGTGGACGACGAGCCCAACATCCGCGAGCTGCTCTCCGCCTCGCTGCGCTTCTCCGGCTTCCGCGTCGCCTCCGCCGCCACCGGCACCGAGGCGCTCGAACTGGTCGCCGCCGAGCGCCCGGACCTGGTCGTCCTCGACGTGATGCTCCCCGACCTCGACGGCTTCACCGTCGTCGAGAAGCTGCGCGAGCGCACCAGCCGCGGGCAGATAGCCGGGCCGGCCCACGGGCACCCCGCCGACCACCTGCCGGTGCTCTTCCTCACCGCCAAGGACGGCGTCGGCGACAAGGTCCAGGGCCTGGCCGCCGGGGCGGACGACTACGTCACCAAGCCCTTCAGCCTGGAGGAGCTGATCGCCCGGATCCGCGCCATCCTGCGCCGGGCCGGCGGGCCCGCCGAGGACGGCCGACTGGTCGTCGCCGACCTCAGCCTCGACCCGGTCGCCCACGAGGTCACCCGGGGCGGCACCCCGGTCTCGCTCTCCCCGACCGAGTTCAAGCTGCTGCACTACCTGATGGCCAATGTCGGCCGGGTGGTCTCCAAGTCGCAGATCCTCGACCACGTCTGGGCCTACGACTTCGGCGGGGACCTCTCCATCGTCGAGTCGTACATCTCCTACCTGCGCCGCAAGCTCGACTCCGGCCCGGTGCACGGCCCCAAGCTGATCCACACCGTGCGCGGCATCGGCTACGCCCTGCGCCGCCCCCCGCAGGGCTGACCGGACCCGCTCGTGCCCGCCCGCTTCTCCTCCCGGCTGTCGCTGCGCGCCCGGCTGCTGGTGCTCGTGTTCGCGCTGGTCGCCACCGGGCTCGCGGTCAGCGACACCTTCGTGCTCGGCGCCGTACGGACCCAGCTGGTGGAGCAGCTGGACGAACAGCTCCAGCGGTACGGGCTGCCGCTCTCCCGCAAGCCCCCGAGCCAGGTGGTCGCGCCGGCCGCGGGGAAGCCCCTGGTCGCCGGGCGGCGGGTCAGCCTGCCCAGCCAGTACCTGGTGCAGTACCTCTCCTCGGACGGCAAGGTCCAGGCGCTGATGCGCCAGCCCGTCTCGGACAGCGACCCGGCGCCCCAGCTGGCCGGACTGGACCCGACCCGGACCGCCCCCGACGTCCCCTTCGACCTGCCCGACCAGCGCGGCCGGCACAGCTGGCGGGTGCTGGTGCTGCCGCTCCAGGCCCCCCGCGGGCAGGCCGCCAACCCCAGCGCGTACGCCTCGCCGACGGTCACCCCGACCTACGTCATGGTGGCGGTCTCCCGCGAGGACATCGACGCCACCATCGGCAGGCTGAGCACCTCCTTCCTGGCCATCGGCGGCGGCGTCCTGGTGCTGATCGCCGCGCTCGGCTTCTTCGCGGTGCGCGCCGGGCTGCGGCCGCTGCGCCGGATCGAGGCGGGCGCCGAGCGGATCGCGGCCGGCGAGCTGTCGCACCGGATGCCGGAGCTCTCCCCGGGCACCGAGGTCGGCCGGCTGTCGATCGCGCTCAACGGGATGCTCACCCAGATCGAGGCGGCCTTCGCGGCCCGCGCCGAGTCCGAGGCCCGGATGCGGCGCTTCGTCGCGGACGCCTCGCACGAGCTGCGCACCCCGCTGGCCGGCATCCGCGGCTTCGCCGAGCTGTACCGGATGGGCGCGCTGCCCACCGAGGCCGACGTCAAGCGGACCATGACCCGGATCGAGAGCGAGGCCGACCGGATGGGCGCCCTGGTCGAGGACCTGCTGGTGCTCGCCCGGCTGGACGAGGAGCGCCCGCTCGACCTCGCCCCGATGGACCTGCGCACCCTCGCCGCCGACGCGCTGCACGACCTCACCGCCCTTGACCCGAGCCGCCCGGTCGCGCTCACCGGTCCGGCCGGCACCGGCGCGCCCGGCGCGGCGCCCGTCCTCGGCGACGAGGCGCGGCTGCGGCAGGTGGTCACCAACCTGGTCGGCAACGCGGTCAAGCACACCCCGGCCGGCACCCCGGTCCGGATCGGGGTGGGCGCCGGCCCCGGCGGCGTCTGCTTGCTGGAGGTCGCCGACTCCGGCCCGGGCCTCACCGAGGAGCAGGCCCAGCGGGTCTTCGACCGGTTCTTCCGGGTCGACGCCTCCCGCAGCCGCGACAACGGCGGCGGCGCCGGCCTCGGCCTCGCCATCGCCACCGCCCTCACCCGCGCCCACGGCGGCACCCTCACCCTGCACACCGCCCCGGGCGAGGGCGCCACCTTCCGCGTCGAACTCCCCCGGCAGCGCTGACCGGATTCCCGCGGGGCCGAATGCCGCGAATTCGGCCCCGCCGACCCGAATGCCACGAATTCGGGCGTTCGGGGCGCGCTTTTGCCCCGGCTTTGTCGACTCGTCAATTCCCCGGCGAACCCGGAAGGTTGGACGCCCGGTCATTGCCGGAATCCGGCATGGAGCGTTAAGAATGCGTGTGCCTATGATCGGCGTCGTCCGGCCGTGAGGAACCCTCCGGCCGTGACCCTTGCTTTTCCTTTCGACCCGAAAGGGGTCATCGTGAACCTCCGCCGTTCGCTGGTCTCGGCCGTCCTCGTCGCCGCCGTCGTCTCGCCCGCCGCCGTGCTCTCCGCCGCGCCCGCCTTCGCGGAGTCGGCGTCGGTGACGCAGACCCGGAGCGACAGCGGCTCGATCGCCGAGCTGGAGCAGGCCGCCGGGGCCGCGGCCAAGGCCCACACGGCGGCCGTCGCGAACGAGGCCGAGGTCACGGCCGAGGCCACCGCGTTCCTGAAGGACCCGCAGCCCTACCAGGGCAGGCTCCAGGAGGCGCGGGCCGCCGCCAAGCAGGCCGCCGCGACCAGGGAGACCACCGACAAGGAGGCCGAGGAGGCCGCCCGGGCGTACGGCACCGCCAAGGAGGAGGACCTCCCCAAGGCCAGGGAGCGGATGCTGAAGGCGTTCGAGGCCGCCAACGCCGCCACCGCCGCGGACGAGAAGGCCAAGGCCGCCGTGACCGCCGCGGGCAAGGCCCTGGACGACGCCAAGGTCGAGGCGTTCCGGCGGATCTCCACGGCCCAGGAGGCCACCAAGGCCGCGGCCGCCACCAAGGCCGCCGCGGACAAGGCGCTCGCCGACGCCCGGGCCGCCGCCGCGAAGCCGGTCGAGAAGCCGGCCGAGCAGCCCGCCGCCGGCACCCCGGCCTCGGACACCGCCGCGACCAAGGCGTCCACCGCGACCAGGGCCACCACCGCCTCGAACAGGTCGACCACCTCGACCAGCACCGCGACCGCCACGCAGGCCGCCACCACCGGCTCGGCCACCGAACTCGCCGACACCGGTTCCAACCCCGCCACCCCGTACCTCGCCCTGGGCTCCGGCCTCGCCCTCGGCCTCGGCGCCGCCGCCCTCTACGTCTCCCGCCGCAAGCCGGCCCGCTCGGCTTCCTGACCCACCAGGTCCGCGCCCGCCCGAAAGGCGGGCGCGACCACCCCCGAACCGCAGGACAGGCCCCGGCCCGTCCTGCGGTTCCGGCGTTCCCGGCCCCGAAACTCCTCGATCGAGTGAACCCGTTGCCGTTCACCCGGCCGACCCCCAGGTCGCGTGCGACCGTGCTGCCGTTGCTCACGCGGGCTCGCGCGGGCTGATCACTGGACGGGAAATTGGGGTGTTCCGATGAGCGCGGTTGCTGTTGAGGAGACCGGCGTGGACCTGGACCAGGCGCTGTGGGAGATGTGGAAGTCCATGGACGTCCCCGAGGGCATCCATGTGGAGATCATCGAGGGGTTCGACGCAGTCACCGTCCTCACCGGCCCCGACCCCGAGCGCCGTGCCTACGCGACCTCGACCCGGGTCCCGTACGGCAAGGAGGCCGTGATCCCCGAGGGCCCCGCCAAGGGCTTCGTGATCGGTCCCGAGATCACCGGTGAGCGCCGTGGCTGAACGCGGCGCGTCGTTCAGGCGGGACCTGTCGGAGTGGCGGATCGTGCTGGTCGCGTGGCGGCTGCTGGTGCTGCAGGCGGCGGATCCGGTGGTGGCGGCGGGGATGGCGGAGCACTCGACGTACCGGGCGCACCCGTGGCGGCGGGTGGAGCACACGCTGGGCAGCGGGCGACGGCTGTTCTACCAGGACGCGGACGCGCTGCGCCGGGAGGTCGCGCGGCTGGAGCGGGCGCACAAGCGGATCCGGGGGACGGGGCCGGACGGGCGGCCGTACGACGCCGGGGACGCGGCGACCAGGGCGTGGGTGCTGCTGACGCTCTTCGAGGGCGTGGTCGCGATGCGCCGGCTGGGCGGGGACCGGTACGACGCGGGGGAGTTGGCGCAGGCGTACGCGGAGTTCCGGGAGGCGGTCGCCGTCTTCGACCTCCCGAAGGGCGAGATCCCGGAAACCGTGGGGGAGTTGCCGGCCTACTTCGCCCGGTACGCGCGGGAGCGGCTGGAGCACACCGAGGCGGCGCGCCACCTGTTGGACGACCTGCTGCGCGAGGCGCCCGCGCCGCGCCGGCTCCGGTTCCTCGGCGACGCGGGTTGGCGGGTGGTGCGGGTGGTGGTCGCCCGGGCGATCCGCGAGCTGACGGTGGCGGACCTGCCGCCGGCGGTGCGGGAGCGGTTCGGGCTGGTCCGGACCCGGCGGGCCGCGCTGCTGTCCGCCGTGCTGCACCGCGGTGCCGGTGCGGTCGTCCCGCTCCTCCCGGACCGGCTGCGCTACCGCTCCCCGGAGGAGCACCGGGCGCCGAAGCGCCACCGCCCGCACCGGGACGGCCGGGGGCCCCGGCTGGACCGCTTCTTCCGCGAGGTGCTCGACCAGACCGGCGACGGCTTCATCACCGCGCACGACCTGCGGGCGATGGCGCACAACGTGTGCTGGCAGCTGGAGTTGGACGAGGCGGGCGAGGCCCGGGTGTACGAGGCCTTCGACAGCTGGTGGGAGCAGCTGCGCGCGGTGATGGACGCGAACGGGGACGGGAGGGTCAGCCGGGAGGAGTTCGTGGCGGCGACCCTGGCCGGCCTGGACCGGGACGAGGCCTACCTGGAGCGGGGGCTGCTGCCCGCGCTGCGGGCGGTGTTCACCGCGGCCGACACCGACGGCAGCGGCTTCCTGGAGTTCGACGAGTACCGCGCGGTGTTCGGCGGGCCGCGCGTGCACCCGGCGGAGCTGTCGCACGGTTTCCGCCGGCTGGACGCCGACGGGGACGGGCGGATCACCCGGGAGGAGTTCCTGGCCGGATTCACCGGGTTCTTCACGGCCCGCGCCGATTCCGTCCCGGGCACCGAGCTGCTCGGCCGCCCGTAGGACGTGGCCCGCAGAGGCGAGTCCGAGGACAGGCCCTAGCACGCGGATCCCGTCGGGGCGACCGGGTCGCGGGCCTGTCAAGCGCCGGTTCGGCCAACAACTTCCGGCCGTCCGCCCGGTCGTTCGTTGCCCCGGCCCGCGGTGGGTCCGCAGACTGTGCGGACCGCGCCGCGGCCCGTGACGCAGCGCACAGCCTGTCAATCCCACCCCACCTGCGGTTCCCCCGTAAGGATGGTGGATACTGCTCCTTGTGAACGTGTTCACGTTCACAAGCGGACAAGCTTGCGTGGTTGAGCAACGGTCTACGGCTATAGATGAAGTTTGTCCGGAAGATGCCCGTCGTCACGCGGGCAGGTTGGGAGAGAGGGCGACGTGGAACTGGCAATCGCTCACGAAACCATCGCGCGATGGCAATTCGGCATCACCACCGTCTACCACTTCCTCTTCGTCCCGCTCACGATCAGCCTGGCCGCGATCGTGGCCGGTCTGGAGACCGCCTGGGTGCGGACGAACAAGGAGAAGTACTTCCACGCCACCAAGTTCTGGGGAAAGCTCTTCCTCATCAACATCGCGATGGGCGTGGTCACCGGCATCGTCCAGGAGTTCCAGTTCGGCATGAACTGGTCCGACTACTCCCGCTTCGTCGGCGACGTCTTCGGCGCCCCGCTCGCGATGGAGGCGCTGATCGCCTTCTTCTTCGAGTCCACCTTCATCGGCCTGTGGATCTTCGGCTGGGACAAGCTGCCGAGGAAGATCCACTGCGCCTGCATGTGGATGGTGGCGCTGGGCACCGTGCTCTCGGGCTACTTCATCCTGGCCGCCAACTCCTGGATGCAGCACCCGGTCGGCTACGCGATCGACCCGGTCACCGGCAAGGCCCAGCTGACCGACGTCGTCCGGGTGCTGTTCCAGAACACCACCCTGGTGGTCGTCTTCCACACCCTGACCGCCGCCTTCCTCACCGGAGCGGCCTTCGTCGTCGGCATCGCCTCCTTCCACCTCTGGAAGGCCAAGCGCAAGCCCGAGACCGCCGACCCGAAGAAGACCGCCGCGATGCGCACCTCGCTGCGGCTCGGCCTGGTGCTCGCGGTCGTCTTCGGCGCCGGCACCGCGCTCAGCGGCGACACCCTGGGCAAGGTCATGTTCGAGCAGCAGCCGATGAAGATGGCCGCCGCCGAGGCGCTGTGGGAGACCCAGGCGCCGGCGCCGTTCTCGGTCTTCGCGGTCGGGGACGTCAGCAAGGGCCACAACTCGGTCGCCCTGGAGATCCCCGGGATACTCTCCTTCCTCGCCCACAGCGACTTCAGCTCGTCCGTCCCCGGCATCAACGACACCGCCGCCGCCGAGGCCGCCCAGCACGGCGGCGACCCCAAGGACTACATCCCGAGCATCTTCGTCACCTACTGGGGCTTCCGCCTCATGATCGGCTTCGGGATGACCTCCTTCCTGGCCGGCCTGATCGGCCTGTGGACCACCCGGAAGAAGCTCTTCCTGCACCCCGAGTTCCGCACCGGCGAGACCGAGGTGCCCCGGCTGATGCTCACCCCCAGGCGCGAGCTGGGGCCGCAGCTGACCAAGTGGAGCTGGCGGATCGGCATCCTGACCATGGGCTTCCCGCTGATCGCCAACAGCTTCGGCTGGATCTTCACCGAGATGGGCCGTCAGCCCTGGGCCGTCTTCGGCCTGATGACCACGGCCAGCGCGGTCTCCCCCAACGTCAGCGTCGGCACCCAGATCGGCGCGCTGGCCACCTTCACCACGCTGTACGCGATCCTCGCCGTCATCGAGGTCCGGCTGCTGGTCAAGTACGCCAAGGCCGGCCCGGTGGTGACCGAGCAGCCGCCCACCAAGGACCCGTCGTTGCGCGGACCGTCCTCGGACGAGGACGCCGACAAGCCGCTCGCCTTCGCCTACTGAGGCGCCGGGACACCGGGGAACTGAGGATCTGACATGCAACTCCACGACGTCTGGTTCGTGCTGATCGCGGTCCTGTGGATCGGCTACTTCTTCCTGGAGGGCTTCGACTTCGGGATCGGCGTGCTGACCAAGCCGCTGGCCCGCAACACCGCCGAGCGGCGGGTGCTGATCAACACCATCGGCCCGGTCTGGGACGGCAACGAGGTCTGGCTGCTGACCGCCGGCGGCGCCACCTTCGCGGCCTTCCCGGACTGGTACGCGACGCTCTTCAGCGGCTTCTACATCCCGCTGCTGGTCATCCTGGTCTGCCTGATCGTCCGCGGGGTGGCCTTCGAGTACCGGGCCAAGAACGACGGCGCCCGCTGGCAGCGGAACTGGGAGGAGGCCATCTTCTGGACCTCCCTCCTCCCGGCCTTCCTCTGGGGCGTGGCCTTCGCCAACATCGTGCGCGGCGTGGACATCGACGCGCAGAAGAACTACGTCGGCACCCTCTGGGACCTGCTGAACCCGTACGCGCTGCTCGGCGGCCTGGTGACGCTCGCCCTGTTCACCCTGCACGGCTCGGTGTTCGCCGCGCTCAAGACGGTCGGCGAGATCCGCGAGCGGGCCCGCAGGTCCGCCCTGGTCTCCGGCCTGGCGACCGCCGTGCTGGCGCTGGCCTTCCTGACCTGGACCCAGGTGGACCACGGCAACGGCCGCAGCCTCGCCGCGATGATCGTCGCGGTGGTCGCCCTGCTCGGCGCCCTGGCGGCCAACCAGCTCGGCCGCGAGGGATGGGCGTTCAGCCTCTCCGGGGCGACCATCGTGGCCGCGGTCGCGATGCTCTTCCTGGCGCTCTTCCCGGACGTCATGCCTTCCACCCTGAACCCGGAGTGGAGCCTGACCGTCAGCAACGCCGCGTCCTCGCCGTACACGCTGAAGGTGATGACCGTCGTGGCGGCGATCTTCACCCCGCTGGTGCTGCTCTACCAGGGCTGGACGTACTGGGTGTTCCGCAAGCGGATCGGCGTCCAGCACATCCCCGGGCACAACCCGGCCGCCCCGCTCGACCAGGCCTGACGCCGTGAAGCCGGTCGACCCCCGACTCCTCGGGTACGCCCGCACCACCAGGGCCTTCCTCGCCGGATCCGTGCTGCTCGGCGCGGTCGGCGCGGCCCTGGTGGTCGCCCAGGCGAGTCTGATCGCCGAGATCGTCGTCCGCGCCTTCCAGCGCGGGGCGACGCTCGGCGAGCTGACCACGCCGCTGCTGCTGCTCGCCCTGACCGCGGTCGGGCGCGGGCTGGTCGGCTGGCTCACCGAACTCACCGCCCACCGGTCCGTCGCCCGGGTGAAGTCCACCCTGCGGCGCCGGCTGCTCGACCACGCCACCGCGCTCGGCCCGTCCTACCTGGCGGGCCGGCGCACCGGCGAACTCACCACCCTCGCCACCCGCGGCATCGACGCGCTGGACGACTACTTCGCCCGCTACCTGCCGCAGCTGGCGCTGGCCGTGGTCGTCCCGGTGATCGTGCTGCTGCGGATCGTCGGCGCCGACTTCACCTCGGCCGCGGTCATCGCCGGGACGCTGCCGCTGATCCCGCTGTTCATGGTGCTGATCGGGATGGCCACCCAGTCCCGGATGGACCGGCAGTGGAACACCCTGTCCCGGCTCTCCCACCACTTCCTCGACGTGGTCGCCGGATTGCCCACCCTCAAGGTGTTCAACCGGGCCCGCACCCAGGCCGCCACCATCGCCCGGATCACCGCCGACTACCGCCGGGCCACCCTGCGCACCCTGCGGATCGCCTTCGTCTCCTCCTTCACCCTGGAGCTGCTCTCCACCCTGTCCGTCGCGCTGGTCGCCGTCACCGTCGGCTTCCGGCTGGTGGACGGCACGCTCGACCTGGAGACCGGGCTGCTGATCCTGGTGCTCGCCCCCGAGGTGTACTTCCCGATCCGCCAGGTCGGCGCGCTCTACCACTCCAGCGTCGAGGGGCTGACCGCCGCCGACGAGCTGTTCCGGGTGCTGGAGACCCCGCTGCCCGCCGCCGGCACCACCCCGGCACCCGACCTCGCGAGCGCCGTGATCGCCGCCGAGGGCCTGGTCGTCCGGCACCCCGGGCGCACCGAGCCCGCGCTGGACGGCGCCGCGCTGACCCTGCGCCCGGGCTCCAGCACGGCGCTCACCGGCCCCAGCGGCGCCGGCAAGTCCACCCTGCTGGCCGTGCTGCTCGGCCTCACCGCCCCGTCGTCGGGCACCGTCCGGATCACCGCCGCCGACGGCCGTACGACGTACGACCTGGCCGAGCTGGAGCCGGAGAGCTGGCGGCGGCAGATCGCCTGGGTGCCGCAGCACCCGCACCTGTTCGCCGGGACGGTCGCCGAGAACCTGCGGCTCTACCGGCCGGAGGCCACCGACGAGCAGCTGTGGACGGCGCTGCGGGCCGCGCACGCGCTCGACTTCGTGACCGACCTGGCCGCCGTCCTGGGGGAGGACGGCGCCGGGCTCTCCGCCGGGCAGCGCCAGCGCCTCGCCCTCGCCCGGGTGCTGCTCGCCGAGGACCGGCCGCTGGTGCTGCTGGACGAGCCGACCGCCAACCTGGACGGCGCCTCCGAGGCGGCCGTGGTGGACGCCGTCCGGGCGCTCGCCGCCGACCCGGCGCGCACCGTGCTGGTGGTCGCGCACCGGCCCGCCCTGCTGGCCGTCGCCGACCGGCGGGTACGGCTGGCGGCCGCCCCGGCGGCCGCCGCCCCGGCCGCCCCGGTGGCGCCGCTCGCCCACAGCGGCCGCCCCACTCCCGCCCCCGCCGTCGCCGAGGAGCCCCGGCCCGAGGGCGGCGGCACCCCCCGGCTGGCGCTCTCGATCCTGCTCGGCGCGCTCGCCCTCGGCTGCGCCGTCGCGCTGATGGCCACCTCCGGCTACCTGATCTCCCGGGCCTCCGAGATGCCGCCGGTGCTCTACCTGATGATGGCCGTCACCTCGGTACGGGCCTTCGGCATCGGCCGCAGCGTCTTCCGCTACGCCGAGCGGCTGGTCTCGCACGACGCGGTGCTGCGCACCCTCGGCACCCTGCGGGCCGCCGTCTACCGGCGGCTGAGCGCGCTCGCCCCGGCCGGACTGCCCGCCTTCCGGCGCGGCGACCTGCTCTCCCGGCTGGTCGCCGACGTGGACGCCGTCCAGGACCACTACCTGCGCTGGCGGCTGCCGGCCGCGGTGGCCGGCCTGGTCGCGCTGGCCTCGACCGCGGCGATGGCCGCCTTCCTGCCGGCCGCCGGGCTGGTGCTCGGCCTCGGACTGCTGCTCGCGGGCGGGCTGGTGCCCGCCCTGGCCGCCCGCTGGTCGGCCGGCGCCGAGCGGCGCCAGGCCCCGGCGCGCGGGCGCCTGGCCACCGCCGTGGTGGACGCCTTCACCGGCACCGCCGAGCTCACCGTGGCCGGCGCGCTGCCCGGCCGGCTGGCCGCCGTCCGTAGCGCCGACGCCGCGCTGACCGGGCTGGCCGCCCGCTCGGCCGCCACCACGGCGCTCGGCACCGGGCTGATCGCCCTGCTCACCGGGCTGACCGTGACCGCCGCGGCCGCCGTCGGCGTCCAGGGGGTGCGCGACGGGGTGCTGGCGCCGGTCTGCCTGGCCGTGGTGGTGCTGACCCCGCTGGCCGCCTTCGAGGCCGTCACCGGGATGCCGCTCGCCGTCCAGGCCCGCCAGCGCAGCCGCGCCGCGCGGGCCCGGCTGGACGAGGTGCTCTCCGCCGAAGCCCCGGTCGCCGAGCCCGCCGAACCGGTGGCACTGCCCGAGCGGCCGCTGCCCGTCGCGGTGCGCGGGCTGACCGTACGGCACCCCGGGCAGACGGCGGACGCGCTCGTCGGGGTGGACCTCGACCTCGCGGCCGGCCGCCGGATCGCCGTGGTCGGCCCGTCCGGCTCCGGCAAGACCACCCTCGCCCAGGCGCTGCTGCGCTTCCTGGAGCCGAGCGCCGGGACGGTGCGGTTCGCCGACGGCCGCCCCGAGGCGGTGGACAGCCGCGCGCTGGCGGGCGAGTCCGTCCGCCGGGTGATCGGGCTCTGCGCCCAGGACGCCCACGTCTTCGACAGCTCGCTGCGGGAGAACCTGCGGCTGGCCCGGCCGGCGGCGGGGGAGGAGGAGCTGCGCGCCGCGCTGGCCGCCGCCCGGCTGCTGGAGTGGACCGAGGGCCTGCCGGACGGCCTGGACACCATGGTCGGCGAGCACGGCGCCCGGCTCTCCGGCGGCCAGCGCCGGCGGCTGGCGCTCGCCCGGGCGCTGCTCGCGGACTTCCCCGTGCTGGTCCTGGACGAGCCCGCCGAGCACCTCGACCTGCCCACCGCCGACGCCCTCACCGCCGACCTGCTGGCCGCCACCGAGGGCCGCACCACCGTGCTGATCACCCACCGGCTGGCCGGGCTGGACGACACCACGGTGGACGAGGTGCTGGTGCTGGACGGCGGACGGGTGGCCGAGCGGGGCCGCTGGTCGGAGCTGGTCGCCGACCCGGACGGGCGACTGCACGCGATGTGGCGGCGGGAGCGGGAGGCGGACGGGCTGCTGGAGCCGGTTCCGGCCGCCGCCGGCCGGGCCGTCACCCGTTAGTCGCGCCGTCCTTCGGCTGAAAAGCGTACAAACGTAGGCTTTCTTCATGGACCCCACGCCGGACCTCCCGCCCGACCCCGCTCCGGGCTTCCCGTCGGACCCCGTTCCGGGCCTTCCGTCGGACCCCGCTCCGGGCCTCCCGTCGGACCTCCCCGGGGCCGCCGCCGAGCAGACGCCCCACCAGGTGCCGGAGATCGCCTCACTCGGGCTGGACACCCTGGTCACCGAGGTCGCCGAGCGCCTGCAGTCGGCCGCCGCGGTCACCGACCGGATGCAGCGGCTGCTGGAGGCGGTGGTCTCGATCGGGGCCGGGCTGGACCTGCACGCCACCCTGCACCGGATCGCCGTGGGCGCCGCCGAACTGGTCGACGCCCGCTACGCGGCGCTCGGCGTGATCGCCCCCGGCGGCACCGGCCTGGCCGACTTCATCCACGTCGGGGTCGACGACGAGACCGCCGCCGAGATCGGCGAACTGCCCGCCGGCCGGGGCATCCTCGGCGCGCTCATCGACCGCCCCGAGCCGCTGCGGCTGGCCGACCTCCGCACCGACCCGCGCTCCTCCGGCTTCCCGCCGCACCACCCCTGCATGAGGACCTTCCTGGGCGTGCCGATCCGGGTCCGCGCGGAGGTGTTCGGCAACCTCTACCTCACCGAGAAGAAGGGCGGCGGCGCCTTCACCCCCGAGGACGAGCAGGTGGTGCACGCGCTCGCCGCGGCGGCCGGCGTGGCCATCGAGAACTCCCGGCTGTACGAGGAGGGCCGCCGCCGCGAACGCTGGATCGCCGGCGCCGCCGCCGTCGCCACCGCCCTGCTCTCCGCCGAGCAGGCCGAGAGCGCGCTGACCGTCGCCGCCGAGCAGGTACGGGAGCTGGCGGACGCCGCGCTCGGCATGATCCTGCTGCCGACCGGCCCGGAGGGCGGCGGCGAGGGCGACGGGCAGATGCGGGTCGCGCACGCCTCCGGCGAACTGGCCGAGTACGTCCGCGGCGAACTGCTGCCCCGGGAGAGCTTCGCGGCGCGGCTGCTCGCGGGGGAGAGCGTCTACCTGGACGACATGTCCAGCGACCCGACCGTGGTGATCCGGCTCGCCCGCCGCTTCGGCCCGTCCATGGCCGTGCCGATGGTCGCCGCCGGGCGGGTGCTCGGCGGGCTCTGCGTCTGGCGCCCGCACGGCGCGGTGCCGTTCACCGACAGCGAGAAGCAGCTCGCCGAGACCTTCGCCTCGCAGGCCGCGCTGGCCCTGCGGCTCGCCGAGGGCCAGCGCGACCAGCAGCGGCTGGCCGTCTTCCAGGACCGCGACCGGATCGCCCGCGACCTGCACGACCTGGTGATCCAACGGCTGTTCGCCACCGGGATGATGCTGGAGAGCGCCGCCCGGCGGGCCGTCGTCCCCGAGGTCAGGGTCGGCATCGGCAAGGCGGTGGACGAGCTGGACGCCACCATCCAGGAGGTCCGCACCACCATCTACGCCCTCCAGCACGACGACCACGGCGACGCGCCGGACACCCTGCGCACCCGGGTGCTGCGGGAGGCCAGCCAGGCCGCGGCCGCGCTCGGCTTCAAGCCCTCGGTGAGCTTCGTCGGGCCGGTGGAGAGCCTGGTCGGGGAGAAGACCGGCCGTCAACTGCTCGCCGCCCTGCGCGAGATGCTCTCCAACACGGCCCGGCACGCGCGCGCCTCCCGGGTCGGCGTGGAGATCGACGCGACCACCCACCTGGGCGAGGACGGCCGCCCGGTGGGCGGCGACCCGGACTCGCTGGACCGGGGCGGCCGGCCCGGCGTGCTGCTCACCGTGACCGACGACGGGGTGGGCATCCCGGCCGGCGGCCGGCGCAGCGGCCTGCTCAACCTCACCCGGCGCGCCGAGGCGCTCGGCGGCGACGCCTGGCACGAGAGCGGGCCGTACCGCAAGGGCACGATGGTGCGCTGGACGGCCCGGCTCTGAGGGTTCCGACCGGGACTACCACCAAGAACCGGTGAAAGTTAAACGAGAGAGAACTTCCCGACCAACAGCGCAAGTTGTGAACGTTCTGGGCTTTCGGGGGCTCCGTGTGCACACATAGCTTTGCTCCGCTCGGAGGGGAAACCGGAGGGCAACCGGACGGAGGGGGCAGTGAACGCTGCCGGCCGCGGTCACACCGCAGCAGGGGCAAGTCGAGGGGGTTTCCGCGCCGAACGGGCAGCGGACGGGCGCTACCGCTGGCAACTGAAGGCGTCCAACGGCCGGGTGGTCGCGATCACCCCGGCCGCGTTCGAGACGGCGGGCGAGGCCGAGCGGGGCTTCGACGGCCTGCGCGCCGCGGCGCCCGGGCTCACCGCGCGCATCACCCACGTGCGGGAGGGCATCGGCTGGATCTGGGTCGTCCCGGGCTCGCGCGCCCTCCCCGAGGTGCGCTCCAGCCGCGCGTACGAGCGGTACGCGACCTGCCAGAACGCCTTCCGGCGGTTCGTGGTGCTGCTCTCCAAGCAGCCTCCGCACGAACTCCCGGAGCCCGCCGTACCGTTGAGACGCACCGATGGCCGCTGAGCGACGCGGCCCGCGACTGCTGATCGTGCCGGCGGCCGACCGCTGCCTCGGCTGGGCACTGCGGGCCGCCAACGGGAGGCCGCTCGGGGTCGGCGTACGGACGTACCGCAGCGAGGACGAACTCGCCGAGGCCGTCCGGGTGCTGCTGATCGAACGGGCCGCGCTGCGGTGCTCGGTCGGGCAGTCCGAAGGACGTCAGTGGGTCTGGGCCGCCTACCTGCCGGTGCGCAGCACCCGGCCGGGGGCGGCCGACGCCGTCCCGGTCGCCCGCAGCGCCCGGGGATACCTGCGGCGGGACCAGTGCCAGGCGGGGATCGAGGGGTTCCTGGCCGGACTGCAGTGGGTGGGGCAGGAGTTGCGGCGATCGGGGCGGGACGGCCGCCGACCGCTGTAGGAGACCGTGTGCATGGCGGTCCGTCGAACGCGACGGGCCGCCATGTCGGCATGTCCGGAGGCGTGTCGGGGCGTATCCGGAGCATGTCCGGAGCATGTCCGGGGGCGCGTCCGGAGGCGGCGGTTCCGTCCACGGCCCCCGTCCGTGCAGTTCCGGTGAAGGGCAGGTTTCCGGCAACACCCCGAGCAGCTTCCTGGAGAAGAACGTCGACCGGGTTCGGAGGGCCGGTAGTGCCCCTGTCACGTGCACGCTGACCAGTGGCTAAACCTCGTCGAACCGATGAGTCGACATTCCCCGGCCGGACCCGGCCTCCCTTCCGGCGGAACCTCCCCGCCGGACAGGATCGGCACTGCCGGCGAGGCCGCAGCGGACGCGGCCACACGGCCCCGAACTCCCGAACGGAGTACGGGTTTCACGCGATGTACGTCTCTCCCCCGGAGGAAGAGGAACATGCGTAAGACCGCTGCCAAGCTGCTCACCGTCGCCGCCCTGGCGACCTCCATCGCGACCGTCGCCGGCGGCACCGCCGTCGCCGACCCGGCCGCCGGCGTGACGCCGCGCGCCATCGACTTCGTGGGCACCGGCTCCGACACCACCCAGGCCGTCGTGAACCAGCTCGCCGCCGACTACAACGCGTCGCTGACCGACCCGAACGCCCCCCGCGTCTACAGCTGGGACGCGACCCCCACCGGCACCACCATCACCCCCAAGGCCGGTTCCGCCGCGATCGCCCGCCCGAACGGCTCCGGCGCCGGCATCAAGGCGCTGGCCACCTACACCAACACCACGGTGGACTTCGCCCGCTCCTCGCGCGGCCCGCAGTCGAGCGACCCGAGCAGCGACTACTTCGTCAGCCTGGCGAAGGACGCCGTCGCCTGGGCCGCCCCGGCCACCGGCAACGCCCCGGCGAACCTGACCACCGGGAACCTGAAGGACATCTTCACCTGTGCGGTGACCAACTGGCACGACATCGACGCGTCGCTGCCGAACGCCACCATCAAGCCCTTCCTGCCGCAGACCGACTCCGGCACCCGCTCCTACTTCCTGACCACCATCGGTGGCGGCGTCGCGGTCACCCCCGGTGGCTGCGTCACCAGCGGCACCCAGGAGAACCAGGGCAGCGACTCGGTCCTGGCCGACCCCAACGCGCTGGTCCCCTACTCCGTGGCCCACTACATCGGCCAGGTCTACTACGGCCAGGGCAGCGGCACCGACGTCCAGGGCCCGCTGACCATCCGCAACGTCAACGGTGTCCTGCCGGTGGACACCACGGCCAAGACGATCAGCGCCGCCTTCGCGGCCACCCCGTACTCCCGCGTGGTCTACAACGTCTTCCGTGACACCGAGTGGAACTCGAACGCCACCCTGCGCGCCATCTTCGGCAAGGGCGGCTGGCTCTGCAACAACGGCGCCAACGACCTCAAGAGCTACGGCTTCCTGCCGCTGTCCGCCTTCGCCTGCGGCGCCGTCACCCACTCCTGATCCACCCCGCACCACACCGGCGGCCGCGGGGCCTCGCCCCGCGGCCGCCGGGCCACCCTCACCACGACCGGACGCCGGAGGCGGGCCGATGCGCAGGGCCATGACCATGCTGGGCGGTGCCGCCGCGATCGCCGTCCTGGCGACGACCACCGTCGGCGGTACCGCGCTCGCCGACCCGGCGGCCGGTGTCACACCGCGTGCCGTCGACGTCGTGGGTGTCGGCGACGGGACGACCCAGATCCTGATGAACCGGATCGCGAGCGGCTACAACGCCTCGCTGACGGATCCGGCGACGCCGAGGCTGTACAGCTGGGACACGCGCCCGAGCGGGACCATCACCACCAAGTCGGGTGCCACGACGATCGCCCGGCCCGCGGACCAGCACGCCGGCATGGTCGCGCTGAACGGCCGCACCGGCACCACCGTGGACTTCGCCCGCGCGTCACGCGGCCCGCAGCAGGACGACCTCTCGACGGACGACTTCGTGGCCATCGCCTGGGACGCCGTCGCCTGGGCCGCCCCGGCCACCGGAAACGCCCCGGCGAACCTGAGCACCGGGAACCTGAAGGACATCTACACCTGCGCGGTCACCACCTGGAACCAGATCGACCCGGCGCTGCCGAACGCCACCATCAAGGCCTACCTTCCCCCGCCCGGGACAGGTCTGAGGGCGCACTTCCTGCTCACGATCGGTCGCGGCTACGCGGTCACCCCCGGTGCCTGCGTCACCAGCGGCATCCGGGAGAACCAGGGCAGCGACCCGGTCCTGGCCGACCCCGACGCGTTGATCCCCTACTCGACGGGCTACTACATCGGCCAGGCGTACCAGGGGCAGGGCGGTGGTGAGGACGTGCCGGGTGCCCTGACCCTGAGGTCCGTCGACGGCATCGCGCCCATCGACCCGCAGACCAGGACGATCTCGGCCTCCGCCGTCACGGCGCCGTACGGGGTCGTGCTGTCGAACGTCCTGCGCGACGCGGAGCTGTACGCCGACAACACCCGTGGTGCCGCGCTGCGCGGCATCTTCGGCCGCGGCGGCTGGATCTGCCGCAACGGCGCGGACGCCATCAGGAAGTCCGGCTTCGTCCCGTTGCCGCAGATCGCCTGCGGCTCCGTCACCCATTCCTGAGCCCCGCCGAACCGCACCACCCGCACATCACCTCTCCCTCTCCCAAGGAGTCCAGCATGTCCCGCATCAGCGCCCGCCTGGCCGCTACCGGTGCCGCCGTCGTCCTCTCCCTGACCGCCGTGAGCGGCGTCGCCGTCGCCGACACGGCCACCACCCCGGCCGCCGGCCAGGCCGTGATCACCACCGACGTCAACTTCCTGACGAACGCCGCGCTCAACGGCATCGTGATCATCCCGCTGCAGCCCGCGGACCCGGCGTACGACCAGACGGCGGGCCTCACCGTGACGCTTCCGGTGACCGGCGGCGCCGCGAACATCCCGAACTTCTACGGCGACGTGCAGTTCGGCGGCGGCCTGCTCTTCCTGAACCTCAAGACCGGCAAGAGCGTGGCCTTCAAGCAGCTCGACTTCTCGGTCGACAACGGCTACTTCACCGCCGTTCCGAACGGCTCGACCACGCCGGTCCCGCTGCTCGACCCGTCCGGCGACAACGTGATCACCCGCAGCGGCCTCACCCAGAACCTGACCTCCTCCAGCTTCGAGGTGGACGCGGCCGGCGCGCAGTACCTCGACACCAAGCTGGGCACCGGCTACTTCACCGCCGGCCAGAAGATCGGCAAGCTCGCGCTGTCCTACACCCCGGCGCACTGAACCACCCGGTACCGCTCACCCGGTACTGAACCGCAGGTCGGCGGGCCCGCGCCTCGGCGCGGGCCCTTCGCTTGCGGAGTTCCCAACTCCGGTACGGAGTCGTCGCGTTGTGGTCTCGTACATCTGGTCGACCGGATCCCGCCATGTCCGGCTGGCCGAATAGTACGCACGGAACCGTCCGTCCCCAGCGCGATCGACGCCCTCGTGCCGCCTCCCTCGGCGGCCCGCATCTCCCGGAGGCCTCGCCATGAGAAACCGCGTACCCGACCCGAGAGGCCCAGGGAGGTGGCGCCGTCGACTACCGGCCCTGGTCCTCGCCAAGGCCGTGGTGGCGGCGCTCGCCGTCATTCCGATCGGGTTGGGCGCGGCGCCACAGGCGCACGCCGACTCGGCGGTGACCGTCCCGGGCCCGAAGGTCTGGATTCCGTCCGCCAAGAAGTACGGCACCGAGGGCAGCGTGACCGTCTCCCAGACGGCGAACCTGACCAACCAGGTCCTCCAGGTCTCCTGGAGCGGCTTCACCCCGACGGTCTACCTGGGCACCAACGATCCCGCACCGACGGCACAGTCGCTGTCGACCCACATCCTCTACGCGGTGCGGATCTACCAGTGCCGGGGCACCGACCCGGCGGTGACGGACTGTTACGGCAGCACCCTCTACGGCGGCGACCGGACGAAGGGCTTCGAGCAGCCGCCCCGGCCGACGCGCACGGAGGTGCCGGAGTGGCCCACCAACCAGGTGATCGCCGCCACCGGCCCGGACGGCTCGGGCAGCGCCTCGATCGAGGTGTGGAGCGCGAAGGAGAGCTCCACGCTCGGCTGTGACGCGACCCACCCCTGTTCCCTGGTGGTCGAGCCGAACTACGGCGGCGACCCGCTGGACCTCTTCCAGGTCCTCGACGGCAAGGCCGACTGCGAGTTCCACGACCTGGACGCCGACCCGGACGGCTACACCGCCGCCGACGGGATCATGACCCCCGGCAACCAGAACTGGAAGACGGGCAACCGGACCAGCGAGCAGTGCGCCTGGCAGCACCGGACGGTGGTCCCGCTGTCCTTCGCGCCCACGGCGGACTCCTGCACGGTGAGCAACCAGGCCTTCGGTGCCGCCGGTCTGGAGATGGCCAACCGGGCCATGCAGCAGTGGCGGGCCGGCCTGTGCCTGGGCGACTCGCCGATGACTGTGGGCTACGTCCCCTCCGGTGGTGAGCCGCAGGCCCGTGCCGCGTTCCTGGGGGGCAGCAGCAGCACGGAGGTCGCGCTGACGGCGCGGCCCGACCGCTCGCCGCCCACCCGTCCGTACGTCTACGCCCCGCTCGCGACGACCGGCATCTCGGTCACGTACCTGATCGACGACCCGAAGACCGGTCGGCAGATCCGCGACATGAAGCTGAACGCCCGGCTGGTCGCCAAGCTGCTCACCCAGTCCTACGCCTCGCCGGGCATGAGCATCCCCTCCGTGGCCGGCAACTCGACCTGCCTCTACACCGACCCCGAGTTCAAGCAGCTGAACCCGGAGACGGCGGCCAACGGGATCCACTGGCCGACGAGCTGCGGCGGCACCCTGACGGTCTACCCCGGTGTTCCCGGTGGCACCACCGACTTCACCTACCAGCTGACCTCGTGGCTCGCCGCCGATCCGGACGCGAGCCGCTTCCTCGACGGTGAGCCGGACCCGTGGGGCATGCGCGTCGACAGCTTCTACCTGAAGCCGAAGTTCGCCGGCTACCCGGCGGAGGCGTTCCAGGTCCAGGACTACTCCGGGCCCGCGCAGGGCAGCGCGGGAGTCGACTTCAAGCACTGGAAGCAGTACGAGTGGAATCCCTCGCTCGACGGTCTCGGGCGGGTGGCGCGCAACCTGATGCAGTACCAGCCGAACTGCCAGCAGCCGAACAGCGAGTCCGACGGCAGCCACAAGCCCTGTTTCACGCAGATCCCCGGCGTGCGCTCGCTGCTCGCCATCATGGACACCGCCCAGGCCAAGGCGTTCTCGCTCCCCGAGGCCTCGCTGCTCAACCCGGCCGGCTCCTTCGTGTCGCCCGGCACGGCCGGCTTCCAGGCCGCCGTCGGCGACATGCCGACCGACGCCGCCACCGGGGTCCAGCAGCTGCCCTACGGCACGCCGGACACCGCGTTCTCGCGTGACCAGCGGGCGTACCCGCTGACCGCGGTGCAGTACGCGATGGTGCCGACCGGCGGCGTGCCCGCCGAGAAGGCCGCGTCGATCTCGCAGTTCCTCAAGACCGTGACCACCGACGGCCAGACCTACGGCCTCGCGCCGGGGCAGCTCGCCCAGGGCTACCTCGCGCTGACCGGCGCCCAGCGGCAGCAGGCCCAGGAGGCCGTGCAGCACGTCGCGGCCCAGGACGGCAAGCTGCCCGGCAACCAGACCGCCCCTCCGCCCGGCGGCGAGCCGGGCACCCCGGAGAGCGGCAACGGTTCCTCCGGCTCCGGCGGCACGGGCGACGGCACCACCCCGGTGAGCAGCTCCGGCACCGGCGGCACCACCGCCGACGGCAACTCCGGCGGCACCGGCTTCGGCTCCTCCGACGGCCTGTCCGGCGGCGGCCTCTCCGGCACCGGCTCCACCGGGACCGGCACGGCCGGCGGAGCCGCGGCTCCCGGTGCGGCCGGCGGCGCCAAGCCCGGCGCGGGCGCCGCGCCCTCCGGCAACGCGATCGCCGCGGCGCCGGTCGGCACCCCGGTGCCCGACCGTCCCGGCACCGCCCGCCTGCTGCTGCCCGTCGCGCTGATCGCCGGCCTGGTGCTGCTGGTCGGAGGACCGGCCGCGCTGGTCCTGGGCGGTACCCCGGCCGGGGCGAAGGTGCTGACCGGCGCCCGCGCCCAGTGGTCGCGACTGCGCCGCAAGTAGGAACCCGCGCTCGGCGGGGCCGCCGTTCCGGCCCCGCCGAGCGCTTTCCCTCCCGCCGAGGCAGCGCCCCGGTCCCTCACCGAGCACGCCCGTTCCCGAGCACGGAGAGCACACCATGACATCCGCCGCCGAGCCCGCGGCACCGTACGCCGGGGCACCACGCCAACCCGACCACGGGCCCGACCAGGACGTGCCCCGCACGATCACCTCCCCCGCGACCCCGGGCGACCGGGTGTTCCGCGGCGTGCTGCGGCTGGCCGGCTTCTCGGTCTTCGCGATCATGGGACTGATCGCCTTCTTCCTGATCCTGCGCGGCTCCGACGCGCTGCGCGCCGTCGGCCTGTCCTTCCTGACCGAGCAGAAGTGGCAGACCGCCGCCCACAACTTCGGCATCGCCGCCGTCCTGCCCAACGGCCTGCTGATCGCGGTGATCGCGCTGGTCATCGCCGTCCCGGTGGCGATCGGCACCGCGATCTTCATCTCCGAGTACGCCCCGGTGCGGCTGCGGGCCGCCCTGGTCTCGCTGATCGACCTGATGGCGGCCATCCCCAGCATCGTCTACGGCCTGTGGGGCCTGTTCTTCCTGCAGCCGCGGATCATCGGCTTCGTCCGCTGGCTGGCCAACCACCTGGGGGAGTACATCCCCTTCCTCAAGGTGCGGACCGGCGACATCGGCACCTCGTACACCTCGTCGACCTTCATCGCCGGCGTGGTGGTCTCCCTGATGATCATCCCGATCGTGACCTCGCTCAGCCGGGAGGTGTTCTCCCAGGCCCCGCAGGGCGAGCGGGAGGGCGCGTACGCGCTCGGCTCGACCCGGTGGGGGATGGTCCGCGCGGTCGTCCTGCCGTTCGGCAAGGGCGGGGTCATCGGCGCGGTGATGCTGGGCTTCGGCCGGGCGATGGGCGAGACGATCGCCGTCGCGCTGATCATCTCGCCGAACTTCAAGGCCATCACCCACATCCTGGAGAACGGCGCCAACTCGATCTCCGCGCTGATCGCGCTGCGCTTCGGCGAGTCGGACGCGCTGTCGCTCTCCGCGCTGATGGCCGCCGGCCTGGTGCTGTTCGCGCTCACCCTGCTGGTCAACGTGCTGGCCGGGATCGTCATCAACCGCTCGCGCTCCGGCGCCGCGACGGCGGACTGAGCATGACCGACCGTCAGTCCGCCCACAGGGCACGCAGCCGTCCGCACCGTGAAGGGACCATCCGATGACCACGCTCGACCTGCCGCCGGTCGCGGCGTCCGGGCCCGCCGGCGAGCCCTCGCCCCCCGCGTCCCCCGGGCCCGCCGCGGCCGGGACCCCGGGCCCCGAGAAGAAGCTGCGGATCGGCGGCGTCACCCGCGACGACGTCCTCACCGTGGCGGGTGCGGCGGTCGGCTCGCTCGCGCTGGACTGGGTGCTCTACGAGCGGGTGCTGCCGTTCAGCGGCGCCTTCGGCTTCCTGCTCTGCTGGTACCTGCTCTTCCTGGCCGGCTACTACCTGCTCGGCCGGCTCCAGTGGAACCCGATGATGGTGCGGGACCGGCTGGTCGCCGTGGTCGCCTGGAGCTCCGGGCTGCTGGTGGTCGCGCTGACCGCCGACCAGATCGGCTACGTCGCCAGCCGCGGCTGGGAGGCGGCCCAGCACCTCAACTTCTTCACCGAGTCGATGGAGCGCACCGGCCCGCTCGACCCGCTCACCTCCGGCGGCGCGCTCAACGCGATCGTCGGTTCGCTCGAACAGCTGGGCCTGGCCTCCCTGTTCGCCGTTCCGCTGGGCATCGCGGCGGCCGTCTTCATGTCCGAGGTCGGCGGCCGGGCGGCCCGCCCGGTGCGCACCCTGGTCGAGGCGATGACGGCGCTGCCGTCCATCGTGGCCGGCCTGTTCGTCTACGGCATCGTGATCCTCACCTTCGGCTTCGAGAAGAGCGGCTTCGCGGCCTCGCTCGCGCTCACCGTGATGATGATGCCGATCGTCACCCGGGCCGCCGAGGTGGTCATCCGGCTGGTGCCCGGCACCCTGCGGGAGGCCTCCTACGCGCTCGGCGGCAGCCAGTGGCGCACGGTGTGGAACGTGGTGCTGCCGACCGCCCGGCCCGGTCTGGTGACCGCGGTGGTGCTCGGCATGGCGCGCGGCGTCGGCGAGACCTCGCCGGTGCTGCTGACCTCCGGCTTCACCCCGCGGTTCAACGCCAGCCCGTTCGACGCGCAGCAGGTGTCGCTGCCGCTGTACATCTGGAACTACGTCAAGCAGCCGTACGACGGGATGATCGCGCGCGGCTTCGCGGCCGGCCTGACCCTGATGGCCGTGGTGCTGATCCTCTTCGTCACCGCGCGCATGCTCGGCGGCCGCCGTCCCGGGCAGCTGACCCGGGCCCAGAAGCGCCGGATCAACCGGGAGGCCCGCCGCCAGGAGGCGGCCGCCCTCGGGGGCATCGCCCGTCCGTACGCCCTCCACTCGCAGGCGAAGCACTGATGTCCAGACCAACCACCCTCCGTACCAGAGGAGTTCACATGTCCAGGGGCCTCAGTCGCTCCGTGGCCCGGCTGCTGGCGGGGACGATGTCCCTGATGCTCGCGGCGGCCTCCCCGCTGCTGGGGCAGTCCCCGGCGTTCGCGGCCTCCGTCTCGCTGAGCGCGGACGGCTCCAGTTGGGCCGGTCCTGCCATCGACCAGTGGCGGCAGGACGTCTCCCCGCAGGGCATCCAGATCAACTTCAGCCCGGTCGGCTCCGCGGCCGGCCGCACCGCCTGGTCGAACGGGCAGGACGACTTCACGGCCTCGGACGTGCCGTTCCGCTCGGGGCAGGACAGCGGGGTGGGGCAGGGCGGCCAGGCGTCCGGGACCGGAAGCGCGGAGAAGCCGACCTGGGGCTTCTCCTACGTCCCGATCACCGCGGGCGGCACCACCTTCATGTACAACCTGGTGGTCGGCGGCAAGCAGGTCCGCGACCTGCGGCTCTCCCCGCAGACCGTCGTGGACATCTTCACGAACAAGATCACCAACTGGAACGACCCGAAGATCACCAACGACTACGGCAAGCCGCTGCCCAGCCTGCCGATCACCCCGGTGGTCCGCTCCGACGGCTCCGGCGCCACCGCGCAGTTCACCCGCTGGATGGAGCACACCCACAAGGACCAGTGGGACGCCTACTGCAAGTCCGTCAACGGCGTGAGCTGCGGTGACTACACCGAGTTCTTCCCGCCCTCCGGCCGGATGACCGCGCAGAACGGCTCCGACGTGGTGGCCGGCTACATCAAGTCCCCGACCAACGTCGGCACCATCGGCTACGACGAGTACGCCTTCGCCAAGCGCAGCAACTGGCCGGTCGTGAAGGTGCTCAACCAGGCCGGCTACTACGCGCTGCCGACCGCCTCCAACGTCGCCGTCGCGCTCACCGCCGCCAAGATCCGCGGCGTGGACGACGGCACCCCCGCGAACGACCCGAACTACCTGCAGCAGAACCTCGACGGCGTCTACACCATGGACGACCCGCGCGCCTACCCGATCTCCAGCTACAGCTACCTGATCGTGCCGCGCGCCGGAGCCTCGGCACCCCCGCCGCCGCGCTTCAACAACGACAAGGGCTCCGCGCTCAGCCGCTTCCTCTCCTACGTGCTGTGCGAGGGCCAGGGCAAGGCGGACGACCTCGGCTACTCGCCGATCCCGCGCGGCCTGGTCAAGGGCGGTCTGCTGCAGACCAGGAACATCCCCGGCAACGCCAGCCCGGTCGACCCCGACACCCTCGCCAACTGCGCCAACCCGACCTTCAACTCGGCCGGGGAGCTGACCGTCCTCAAGAACGCCCCGATGCCGAGCCCCTGCGACAAGGCGGGCAGCCCGCTGGACTGCACCGTGAAGGACGGCCAGCCCGTCAAGACCGGCTCCGGCTCGGGCGGTTCCGGCGGCGCGGCCGGCGGCTCCGGCGGTGCGGCGGGCGGTTCCGGCGGCACCGGCGGGTCCGGTGGCACCGGGGGCACCGGTACCGGCGGTGCGGCGGGCGGTACCGGTGGCGCGGGTACGGCCGGCGGTGCCGGCGACCCGAACGCCGCCGGAGCGGCCGGCGGCGACCCGAACGCACCCGGCGCCGGTGACGGCACCGAGGACGTGATCGACCCGCAGACCGGCCAGGTGGTCGCCCGCGGCCGCGGCGGCGCCGCCACCGAGGTGGCCGCCAACGTGGTCGAGATCAGCGGCAAGCCCGAGGACTGGATGCTGTCCTCCCTCACCGCGCTGGAGCTGCTCGCCGTGGTGCTCGTCCCGCCGCTGCTCGGCCGCCGTCTGCTGCGCCGCCGCAACGGCTCGGGCGGCACCTCGTGACGGCCCCGGTGCTGGAGAAGCCGGTCGAGCGGAGCGCCCCGGCGCAGCCGGCCGCCCCCGCCGCCCCCGCCGCGTCCGACGCCCCGGTCCGGCCCGCCGTCTCCCCCGGGCGGCGGCGGTTCCTCCAGGGCGCCTGGGCGGTCAGCCTCGCGGCCGCGCTGGTGCTCGGCTTCGTCGGGTACCTGTTCACGCTGTCGCACGTCCAGCAGCGGCACTACCAGTCCACCGGGTACAAGACCTTCCGCGACCAGCTGGCCCGGGCGGTCGCCCCAACCGGCGCGGCCGCCGACGGCGACCCGGTGGCGCTGCTGGACATCCCGGCGATCGGCCTGCACCAGGCCGTGGTCGTCGAGGGCACCACCGGCCGGGACCTGATGCGCGGCCCCGGCCACCGCCGGGACACCGCGCTGCCCGGCCAGCGCGGTGTCACCGTGCTCTTCGGCCGCGGCGCCACCTTCGGCGCGCCGTTCGCCGACCTGTCCAAGCTGCGGGTCGGCGACAAGATCGAGACCACCACCGGCCAGGGCAAGTTCAGCTACACCGTCAACGTGTACGGCGACGGCGACCACCCGATCGTCGACCCGGCGGCCGGCAACCGGATGGTGCTGGTCACCGGCGACTCCGACTGGATCCCCGGCTCCACCGTGCTGATCGGCGCCCGGCTGGACGGCGACCCGGAGCAGAACCCCGGCCGCCGGCCCGCCACCGTCCCGTACGACAAGGCGCTGGCCGCGGACAAGGGCGCGCTGGCCACCCTCCAGCTCTGGTCGCTCGGCCTGCTCGGCGCGGTGGCCGGCGCCCTGGTGCTGGCCCGGTACTGGCGGCGCTCGGCCGCCTACCTGAGCCTCGCGCCGGTGGTCGGCGCGCTGCTCTGGGCGGTCTACGAGAACGCCGCCGCCCTGCTGCCCAACCTCTACTGACGCGCGCCCGGAGGACCGTTCCGATGACCGACGCACCACTGACCGACACCCCGCAGGCCGAGTTCTCACCGACCGACCCGGTCGCCGACACCATCACCCTCCCCCCGGTCGCCCCCGACCCGTACGCGGACCAGCCGTACGGGCAGGACGCGGACGGCCACCCCGACGGCGGGCCGCTCGCCGGGCTGGAGACCCGGGAGGTCTCCGCCTGGTTCGGCAGCCGCAAGGTGCTGGAGCGGGTCTCGCTGGCGATGCCGGCCGGCGAGGTCACCGCGCTGATCGGCCCGTCCGGCTGCGGCAAGTCCACCTACCTGCGGATCCTCAACCGGATGCACGAGATGGTGCGCGGCGCCGCCCTCGCCGGCGAGGTGCTGCTGGACGGCGACGACGTCTACCGGCCCGGCCGCCGGCCCGCCGAGGTGCGGCGCCGGATCGGCATGGTGTTCCAGCGGCCCAACCCGTTCCCGGCGATGTCCATCCAGGACAACGTCTCCAGCGGGCTCAAGCTGGCCGGGATCAAGGTCTCCAAGGAGGAGCGCCAGCACCTGGTGGAGACCAGCCTGCGCCGGGCCGGGCTCTGGGACGAGGTGTCCACCCGGCTGCACACCCCGGGCGGGGCGCTCTCCGGCGGCCAGCAGCAACGCCTGTGCATCGCACGGTCGTTGGCCGTCTCGCCGGACATCCTGCTGATGGACGAGCCGTGCTCCGCGCTCGACCCGACCTCCACCCGCCGGGTCGAGGAGACCATCGCCGAACTGCGCGGGCGGCTCACCATCGTGATCGTCACCCACAACATGCAGCAGGCCCAGCGCGTCTCGCAGACCTGCGCGTTCTTCCTGGCCACCCACGACACCCCGGGGCGGATCGTCGAGGCCGGGCCGACCGGGCAGATCTTCGGCAGCCCGCGCGACCAGCGGACCTCGGACTACGTCAACGGCCGCTTCGGCTGAGCACCGACCGGCTGGAGGAGCCCCGGGTTCAGCCGAGCCCGAGCAGCTCCTCCAGCACCGCCGCGACGCCGTCCTGCTCGTTGCTCACGGTGTGCAGCGGCACCGCCGCCAGCACCTGCGGGTGCGCGTTGGCGACGGCGTACGCGGTGCCGGCCCAGGCCAGCATCTCCAGGTCGTTCGGCATGTCGCCGAAGGCCACCACCTCGCTCCGGTCGATCCCGTGCCCGGCGCACCAGCGGGCCAGCGTGCTGGCCTTGGTGACGCCGGGCGCGCTGATCTCCAGCAGCGGGATCGACGCGGAGCGGGTGATCTCGGCCAGGTGCCCGGCCGCCGCCCTGGCCTCGGCGAGGAACTTGTCCGGGTCGAGGTCCGGGTGCTTGGCCAGCAGCTTGAACAGGCCCCGGACCGACCCGCCGGCCCCCAGCAGCTCCTCCGCCGGGCCGACCTCGTGCTCCATCTCGTCGCCCCACATCGGCACCGCGTAGCCGGCCTCGCGGGCCCAGCCGCCCGGGTACTCGAAGGCGAACGCGGTGCCGGGCAGCGCGGCCCGCAGCGTCTCGACCACCGCCAGGGTGGTCTCCACCGGCAGCGGGAAGGTCTCCAGCAGCTCGCCGCGCCGCACGTCCACCACCGCGCCGCCGTTGGAGCAGATCGCCACCCCGTGGCCGCCGATGTGCGGGCTCACCTGCCGCATCCAGCGCGGCGGCCGCCCGGTCACGAACACCACCCGCACCCCGGCCGCCTCGGCCGCCGCCAGCGCCGCGGCGGTGCGGTCGGTGACGGTGCCGCCGGAGCAGAGCAGGGTGCCGTCCAGGTCGGTGGCGATGAGGCGGGGCGCGGTGCGGGATTCGGTCACCGGTCCATCTTCGCCCATCGGCGCGGCCGGGGCACCGGCCCGGGTCCGCGGCCTGCGGACGCCCCCGCAGTGATCAAGCCCTTCATGCGCCGTTTCCGGCCGATCCGCCCGTACCCGGGGTGCTCGGCCGACCACGGCGGGCATGACTGCCCACGGCAACCCCGTCGGCAGGAAGAGCCATGCCCACACGCCAGCTCCGTGACCAGCCGCCCCCGCCCGCCCGCCCCGACACCCGCGACCCGCAGGCCACCGAAGCGCCGCGGGCACCCGAAGCCTCGCGCGACCCGGTCCTGCTCGGCGACGTCCTCTTCCACACCCTCGCCGACCTCGCCCGCCGCACCTCCGCCCCGTCCCTCCCCGCCCAGCGCACCCGCCCGCACCCGTGACCGCGCCGCGCGGACGTAGGGTCGGGGGCATGCGACTGAGCACCGTGATCCTCCCCGTCCACCGGTGGAGCGAGGGGCAGAAGACCTGGCGGCGGGCCGAGGAACTCGGCTTCCACACCGCGTACACCTACGACCACCTGTCCTGGCGGTCCTTCCAGGACGAGCCCTGGTTCGGCTCGCTGCCGACGCTGACGGCGGCCGCCTGCGCCACCGAGCGGCTGCGCCTCGGCACGCTGGTCACCTCGCCGAACTTCCGGCACCCGGTGACGCTGGCGAAGGAGCTGATCACGCTGGACGACGTGTCCGGCGGGCGGGTCACGCTGGGCATCGGGGCCGGCGGGACGGGCTTCGACGCGACGGCGCTGGGCCAGGAGGCGTGGTCGCCGAAGGAGCGGGCGGACCGGTTCGGGGAGTTCGTGCCGCTGCTGGACGAGCTGCTGACCAACGACGCCACGACCCGTGAGGGGACGTACTACTCGGCGGTCGAGGCACGGAACATCCCGGGCTGCGTGCAGACCCCGCGGGTGCCGTTCTACGTGGCCGCCGCCGGCCCGCGCGGGATGCGGCTGGCCGCCGAGCACGGGCAGGGCTGGGTGACGTACGGCGACCCGAAGGGCCCGGCGGACGTGCCGGTGGCGGAGGCGCCCGGCGTGGTCGCCGCGCAGATCGGGAAGCTGACGGCGGCCTGCGAGGCCGTCGGGCGGGACGCCGGGACGCTGGAGAAGGTGCTGCTCCAGGGGTCGACGGCGGAGAAGCCGCTGCAGTCGGTGGACGCCTTCGTCGACTGGGCGGGCACCTACCGGGAGGTGGGCATCACCGAGCTGGTGATCCACTGGCCGATCCCCGACTCGATCTTCGAGAACGACCTCACCGTGTTCGAACGGATCGCCACCGAGGGCCTCGCCCAGCTGGGCTGAACCGGGATCCGACGACTGACGACGAGCCGGAAGCGGCGCCGGGCGGCTCACACCACGTCGAGCCGCTCGGCGCCGCCCGCGCAGCCGAGCTGCTGCCCGGCGGCGCGCTCGGCGAAGCCGCGGGCGGCCTCGCCCATCCGCTTGCGGCCGGGCCCGTCCGGGAGGAGCTTCCCGTCCTTGCCGGTGAGCCTGAGGACGGCGCGGTAGCCGGTGCGCCGGCCGTCCACGGTGCACTCGAAGCCCACCGCGCCGAGGCTGTCGCCGCCGGAGAGCACGCCGCCGAACGACGCCTCGGCGGTCAGCAGCCGTCCGTCCCCGCCGTTGACCGAGCAGCGCACGGAGGCCGGGGCGTCGGGGGTCGCCGCCCGGTAGGTCGTCTCCACGAAGACCCGGGGGGCGCCGCCGAGCAGCCCGGTGACGGCCGGGTCGTCGAGCAGGCCGCGGCACTCGCCGTGCGACAGGGCGACGGCCGGCGGCCGGTAGGCGGTGTGGTCGAGGTAGAGGTGCCAGCCGAGCAGGCCGCCGCCGAGCAGCAGCGCGGAACCGCCCGCGATCAGGGCCCGGGGGTGCTTCACCGGCAGAGCTCCTTCGTCTTCGCCGCCAGCGCGGCGCGGGTGACCTCTTCGATCGCCTGTCGGCCGTCCGCCCCGTCGGCGCGGGCCGCCTCCCCGGCGGTGACCCGCACCTCGATGTAGCCGCTGGGCCCGGTCACGCAGTACTGGGCCGCGGTGGCGCCGCCCGGCCAGGCCGCGGACAGGCCGGGCAGGTCGAGCGGGCGGGCGTCCGGGCGGGTGGCCTCCGCGGCGGCCAGAGCGAGTTCCCCCTCGCGCCGGACGGCGGTGAGGGTGAGCACGGCGCGGCCGTCGATCCGGACGACGCAGCTCTGCTGGTCGGTGTCGCGGACGCCGGAGCTGGTCCGCTCCTCGGAGTCCTGGTCACCGGGCGGCAGCAGCCGTCCGAGCGGGGTGTCGGCGCCGGTGGGCAGGCGGCAGAGGTGGGCGGACCGGCCGGGGGGCTCGGACGGGCGGTGGCCCTGCCAGTCCCGGTAGCCGACGAACCCGGCGGCGGCCACCGCCACGACCAGCACGGCGGGCAGCAGCAGCGGGTCGTGCAGCCGCCCGGCCCAGCGGCCCGCGAGGAGCCGGGCCCAGCGGGCCGCGGGCCCGGCGCCGGACCCGCTCACGCGTCGCCCTTCGCGTTGGTGGACGAGTTGTTCGCCGTCCCGCGCGACATGCCCTGGAGCGCGCTGTCGCGGGCGCTGTTGGCGAGCCGGTCGATGTCCTGGCGGGCGATCCCGGTGCCGCTGCCGGCGTCCCGGACCGCCTGGTCGGCCCCCCGCGCGACCCGGCCCTCGGCCTCGGCGGTGTGGTTGCGGCTCTCCTGGCGCCCGTCCTCGGTGGTGTCCTTCTTGTTGGCCTCGATGACGCTGTCGGCGATCGAGTCGACGATCTGGTCCGCGATCTCGCCGCCGAGCGGGATCTTCTCGGTCACGCTGCCGATGACGGCGTTGAAGGCGTCCTTGCCGTAGCCGACGTTCTTCTCCAGCGCGTCGTTGAACTCCTTGTCGGAGGCGGCGTGTTCGTTGTGCACCTCGTCGATGCGGGCCTGGTTGAGGTAGCCGCTGACGACGCCGCCGGACTCGGCGTTGTGCTTGATGTCCGACTCCAGCCGGGCGAAGTCGGTCTGCCCGCTGTCCAGGTGGCCGCGGATGAGGGCGGTGGTGTACGCCTGGTTGGCGTTGGCCACCGCGCCGTAGGCGTCCGGGTCGCGGCCGAGGGCGTCGAGCAGCCCGGCCACGGAGGAGGCGTCGAGGGAGGCCGGGGAGCCGTTGACCGGCAGGTCGGTGCCGTGGGAGAGCGAGTTCTGCACGTCGCCGATGTACTCGGCGGTCATGTGCCCGAGGCTGCCCCGCATGGCGGCGAGCTTGCCGTCGCCCTTGATGTCGTCCAGCGCCCCGTCGTCGCCGTGCCGGCCGAAGGTGTCCACGACCCGCTTCATCAGGTCGGCCTGCTCGGTGGTGTGCCGGTCCGGGGGGACGGGGCCCGGCTCGTCGTACGGGTGGCCGGTGGTGGCGGCCTCCAGGGCGCGGCCGAAGGCGGCCGGACCGGCCTGCTTGCTCGCGTCCCACACCTTGGAGTCCCGGGAGGTGGTGTCCGGGATCCAGTCCTTGTCGTGGGAGTAGTAGGAGAAGTAGTCCGAGGGCTTCGGCTTGCCGCCCTGGTTGACCGTGCCGTCCTGGTTGTAGGCGGTCGGCTGCTCGGTGAAGAACTTGTTGGCCGCGTCCGGGCTGTGCGCGAGCGCCTCCAGGATCGCCGTGGTGGGGCGGAAGCCGGAGCCCGCCTCGTCGCCGCCGGTCAGGTTGAAGCCCTGGATCTTGGAGCCGGGCATCGGGGCCGGCCAGTACCGGTCCTGGGTGTCGAGCTGGGTGACGTGCTCGGCGATCGGGTTGATGAAGTGGGCGTCGTAGTTCCCGTTCATCAGGATGCCGGAGAGCACCTGGTAGCCGTACGGCACGTAGTCCAGGCCGGAGGCCCGGTACGGCTTGTCCCAGACCGGCTGGGAGCCGGCCTTGCGCAGTGCGGCGGCCCACTCGTCGGACAGGTGCGGCTCGTTGGTGGTGCGGGTGGCGGTGGCCAGGCCGAGTCCGAGGTTCTTCTGGAGGTCCTGGTAGGCCTTCCAGCGCGGGTCCTTGTCGTCGCGGGGGTGCGCCGGGTCGCCGACCATGCTGTTCCAGGACTTGATCAGGCCGTCCGGGCCGAGGTCCTGGTAGAACGTGGTGGCGAACTTCGGGTCGTTGCCGTGCGAGGCCAACAGCGAGTTCAGCTCGGTCAGTTCGGGCTCGGTGATGTCCCCGCCCCGGGCCGCGAGCTGGGCGGCGCGCCGGCCGTCGGCCTCCGGGCCGCCGCCGATGGCCTTGCCGTTGAAGGACTTCTGACCGTCCGTCATGCTGTCGGCGCGCAGCGCCCAGGCGATCCGCTCGTCGGCGGCGGTGGCCTCGGCGACGGCGGAGTCGATCGCCTTGCGGGCGGCCTCCGCCTTGTCGCCCCACTCCTTCTGGTAGTCCCGGAGGGCCTCGTAGTCGTGCCGGGTGGCGTTGTCGGCCGGGGGCCAGCTCACGGTGCCGTTCTCGGTGACGGTCAGCCCGGCCGTCCGGGCGTCGGCGACCGCCTTGTCCAGCTTGGTCTTCGCGGCCTTGAACTCGGTGGACGCCTCGGTGAAGATCGAGGCGAAGGCGTTGGCCTCGGTGACGGCGGCGGTCAGCTGCTCGTTGGTGCGCTGGAGGCCGGGGCGGGCCTGGTCGGCGGCGGGGCCGCTCCAGCAGGCGGAGTCGACCTGGGCGATCACCGTGGTGTCCCAGTCGCCGTCCATCGCGTGGAGCTTCTGGGCGACGGTGGTCCAGGCGGTGGCGGCGGTGTCCAGGACGCCGAAGTCGGCGGTGCTGAGCTCGTGGAAGTCGACCATCTCGGTGGTCCTCTCAGTTGCCGAGGTCGTGCTGGACGGCCGACTCGTTCTGCCGGTAGTTGGCGGCGGTGGCGCGCAGCGCCTGGGTGGTCTGCCCGATGGTGCCGCCGAGGGCGGCGACGCACTGGTCCCAGGTGCCGGCGGCGCCCGCCGCGGCCTTGCCGGTGCTCCAATTGGCGAGCGAGGTGGACACCTTGGCGGTGGCCTCGTCGGCGCCCCGGCCCTCGGTGTTGAGGCGGGCGTGGATCTGGTCGGAGTTGTTCCCCGCGGTGGTGAGCGCGTTGGTGTCGGCGCTGAAGCCGCCCCCGCCCCCGCCTCCGCCGCCGCTCGCCGAGGCCGAGTTGAGCTGTGTGCGGGCCGCTTCCCGGGCGCGGGCCGAGTCGGTCAGGTTCCCGTCCGCGTCGTAGGCCCAAGGGTTCATCATCCGGTCGAACGCGGTCGCCCGATCAGACATGTCGATCGTCCCCCTCCGTGCCGGGGCGCTGCTCCGGCACCCCCGTTGGCAAAGAGTCAGGCAAGTGTGTAAAGAGATTCGACAAAGGGTACAGGTGGATTCCGCTTTTTCTAACCCCTAGGGGTGAGGGGCTCCGACGTCATACCGCAGCAGCAGACGGCCTCGTCATTCCAGCTCATGACCCGTACCGCACAAGGCCGTTACGTTTGGTCCCGTGTCCACAGCTGTCATCAAGACGGACGGCCTCACCAAGAGGTATCCCCGTGTCACCGCGCTCGACCAGCTCACCGTCGAGGTGCGGCCGGGTGTGGTCGGTCTGGTCGGGGCCAACGGCGCGGGCAAGTCCACTCTCATCAAGATCCTGCTCGGGCTCGCCCCGGCGACCTCCGGCCGCGGCGAGGTCCTCGGCCTGGACGTCGCCACCCAGGGCTCCGAGATCCGCGCGCAGGTCGGCTACATGCCCGAGCACGACTGCCTGCCACCGGACGTCTCCGCGACGGAGTTCGTGGTGCACATGGCGCGGATGGCGGGCCTGCCCGCCACCGCCGCCCGTGAGCGCACCGCGGACACCCTGCGGCACGTCGGCCTGTACGAGGAGCGGTACCGCCCGATGGGCGGCTACTCGACCGGCATGAAGCAGCGGGTCAAACTCGCCCAGGCGCTGGTGCACGACCCGAAACTGGTGCTGCTGGACGAGCCGACCAACGGCCTCGACCCGGCCGGCCGGGACGAGATGCTGGCGCTGATCCGCCGGGTGCACACCGACTTCGGCATCTCGGTGCTGGTCACCACCCACCTGCTCGGCGAGCTGGAGCGGACCTGCGACCACCTTGTCGTGATCGACGGCGGCAAGCTGCTGCGCTCCTCCTCCACCGCCTCCTTCACCGAGGCGACGGCCGTCCTCGCGGTCGAGGTCGGCGACTTCCCGGAGGACCACGGCCGCGAGCCGGGTCCGGCGGTCCGCGAGCGGCTCGCCGCGGCCGGACTGTCCGTCCAGCCCGAGGGCTCGCACCTGCTGCTGGTCCGGCTGGCCGACGAGTCGACGTACGACACCATCCGCGACGCCGTCGCCGGACTCGGCCTCGGCCTGGTCCGGCTGGAGCAGCGCCGGCACCGGGTCGCCGAGCTCTTCACCGACGCCCAGGACACCGAGCAGAGCAAGGGAGGGACGAACGATGCCGCTGCCTCCTGAGACCAGGTCCGCCGACACCGGCGTCATCCACGACATCGGCTACCGCGGCTACACCGGCCCCCGGCTCGGCCGCAGCTACGCCACCCGCGCGCTCTTCACCCAGAGCCTGCGCGCCGCGTACGGCCTCGGCCGCTCCGGCAAGTCCAAGGTGCTGCCGATGCTGGTGCTGGGCGTGATCACCGTGCCCGCGCTGATCTTCGTGGCGGTCTCGGTCGTGATGAAGCGCGACGAGCTGCCGGTCGAGTACGCGGGCTACCTCTCCATCTTCAGCCTGGTGATCTCGGTCTTCCTCGCCTCCCAGGCGCCGGTCCTGCTCTCCCGGGACCTGCGCTACCAGACCGTCCCGCTGTACTTCTCCCGCCCGATCACCCGCACCGACTACGTCCGGGCCAAGTTCGGCGCCATGGTCTGCGCCCAACTGCTGCTGATGGCATCCCCGTTGCTGGTGCTGTACATCGGCGCGCTGCTCGCCGGGATGGACTTCGGGCACAACACCGCGCACTTCCTGTACGGCCTGGTCGCGGCCGTGCTGTACGCCCTGGTGCCGACCTCGGTGGCCGTGGTGATCGCGGCCGCCACCCCGCGCCGCGGCTTCGGCGTGGCCGCCATCATGGGCTACCTGGCGGTCAGCGCCGCGCTGGGAGCGGCCGCGGTCGGGATCAGCAACCGCAGCACGACCGGCTCCGACGCCCCACAGTGGATGTCGCTGATCTCGCCCACCGACCTGGTGGAGTCCCTGGTCAACGAGCTGTTCGGGCTCGGCGACGGCTTCGACCGCCGGCACGCCCCGGGCGGCCTCGGTCTGGCGGTGTTCGCGCTCGTCGCGGTGGCCATGGTGGTCGGCTCGTACCGGCTGCTGCTGCGCCGCTACCGGAACGTCTGAGAGGGCGGCATGGCCACCATCAGCATCGACAAGGTCTCCCGCTGGTTCGGGAACGTGGTCGCGGTCAACGACATCACCATGACCATCGGCCCCGGCATCACCGGCCTGCTCGGTCCCAACGGGGCGGGCAAGTCCACCCTCATCCACATGATGAGCGGCTTCCTGGCCCCCTCCAGCGGCTCCGTCACCCTGGACGGCGCGCCGATCTGGCGCAACCAGCAGGTGTACAAGCAGATCGGCCTGGTGCCCGAGCGGGAGTCGATGTACGACTACCTGACCGGCTGGGAGTTCGTCCTCGCCAACGCCGAACTGCACGGCCTGCCCCAGCCGGGCGCCGCCGCCCGCCGGGCGCTGGACCTGGTGGAGATGGACTACGCCAAGGACCGCCGCACCGGCACCTACTCCAAGGGCATGAAGCAGCGGGTCAAGATGGCCTCCGCGCTGGTCCACGACCCGTCCGTCCTGCTGCTCGACGAGCCCTTCAACGGCATGGACCCGCGCCAGCGGCTCCAGCTGATGGACCTGCTGCGCCGCTTCGGCGCCGACGGCCGGACGGTGCTGTTCTCCTCCCACATCCTGGAGGAGGTCGAGCAGCTGGCCCGGCACATCGAGGTGGTGGTCGCCGGACGGCACGCCGCCTCGGGCGACTTCCGCAAGATCCGCCGGCTGATGACCGACCGCCCGCACCGCTACCTGGTCCGCTCCAGCGACGACCGCCGGCTCGCCGCCGCGCTGATCGCCGACGGCTCGACCAGCGGCATCGAGGTGGACGAACGGGAGCGGGCGCTGCGGATCGAAGCGGTGAACTTCCAGGGCTTCACCACCCTGCTGCCCAGGGTCGCCCGGGAGGCCGGCATCCGGCTGTACACCGTCTCCCCGGCGGACGAATCGCTGGAGAGCGTCTTCTCCTACCTGGTCTCCGCGTGAGCGCCGTCGGCAGGACCACTGTCGGCGGGACCGCTGCCGCCAGGACCGTTGTTGCCCAGGAAGGGGCCGACCGACCATGAACCCCACCGTCGCCAGGCTGACCCTGCGCGGGCTGCTGGGGCGCCGCCGCGGCCTGCTGCTGCTGGTGGCCCCCGCCCTGCTGCTGGTCGTCGCGGCCGTCGCGAGCGTGTCCAGCGCCGACCCGCACGACATGGCCAACAACATCCTCGGCGCCCTCGGCCTCGGCACCCTGATCCCGATCCTCGGACTGGTGGTCGGCACCGGGGTGATCGCCAACGAGATCGACGACGGCTCGATCGTCTACCTGCTCGCCAAGCCGCTGCCCCGGTGGCGGATCGTGACCACCAAGCTGGTCGTCGCGATCGGCGTCACCTGGCTGTTCTCGGTCGTCCCGACGCTGCTGGCCGGGCTGCTGCTGGTCGGCACCCAGGACGGCGTGGCGCTCGGCTACACCGTGGCCGTGCTGGTCGCCGGGGCCGCGTACAGCGCGCTGTTCCTGCTGCTCGGCGTGGTCACCCGGCACGCGGTCGTGGCCGGTCTGGCGTACGCCCTGATCTGGGAGTCGACGGTCGGCAACTTCGTCGAGGGCGCCCGGACGCTGAGCATCCAGCAGTGGGGCCGCTCGGTGGCCGAGGCGGTCGCGGGACAGAACGCGATCAGCTCGGACGTCTCGCTCGGAGCGGCCGTGCCGCTGCTGCTGGTGGTCACCGTCGCGGCGACGGTGCTCGCCTCGGTGAAACTGGCCGGGATGACCCTCGCCGGCGAGGAGTGAGCCCCGTACCGCACAAGCGGTGAGCCCCGGACACCTGTGAGGGTGTCCGGGGCTCACCGCCGTCCGGAGCTGTAGTGCGCGCGGTCGGTTCAGAGGGTGCGGTTGCGGCCCGCGCCCCAGCCGGCCGCGCCGACCACCAGGACCAGCACCAGCATCAGCACCAGGGGGGTCTCCCAGCCGCCGGTCAGCTGGCGCAGCGCACCCGCGCCGACCGGGCCGGCCGCCGCGACCAGGTAGCCGATCGCCTGCGACATCCCGCCCAGCTGGGCGGCACCGGCCGCGGTGTCGGTGCGCAGCACGATGAACGCCAGGCCCAGGCCCAGCGAACCGCCCTGGGCCACACCCAGGATCGTCGCCGACACCCACGCGGCGGAGACCGGCGCGACCAGCAGCATCGCGATGCCCAGCCCGTTCAGGGCGACCATGACCACCGCCAGCGCGCGCTGGCTGGTCATCCGGCCGGCCATCAGCGGCACCAGGAAGGCGCCCGCCACCTGCACCAGGTTGGAGAAGGCGAAGACCAGACCGGCCTGGCCGCGGTCCATGCCGTGCTCGGCCAGGATCGTCGGCATCCACGCGACCAGGGTGTAGACCAGCAGCGACGAGATGCCCATGAAGAGGCTGATCTGCCAGGCCAGCGCGGACTTCCAGATGCCCTCGATCGGCTTGGCCGGCGCGGCGGCCGCGGCCACCGCCCCCTGCCGCTCCTGGCGGGAGCGCAGCACCTGCGGCAGCCAGGCCACCGCCGCGACCAGCGCGAGCAGCGACCAGGCGCCGAGCGAGGCCCGCCAGCCGCCGCCGAGCGCGTGCTCCAGCGGGACGGAGGTGCCGGCCGCGAGCGTGGCGCCGACCAGCATGGTGGTCGAGTAGACGCCGGTCATGGTGGCCGCGCGGTCCGGGAACTCGCGCTTGACCAGGCCCGGCATCGACACGTTCAGCACCGCGATCGCCACGCCGATCACCACGCAGCCCGCGTACAGGGCCGCCACCGAGGGCAGCACCCGCAGCAGCACGCCCGCGCCCAGCACCAGCACCGCGCCGAGCACCACCCGCTCGGCGCCGAAACGGCGGGTCAGCCGGGGGGTGAGCGGGGCGCCGACGCCCTGGAACAGCACCGGGACGGTAGTGATCAGACCGCTCGCGGTGGCGGAGAGGCCGAAGGTCCGCTGGATCTCGCCGACCATCGGGGAGACCGCGGCCAGACAGGCGCGCATGTTCAGCGCGACCAGCACGATGCCGGTCAGCAGCAGCAGCGGATGGGCCAGCCGGGCGCGGCCGGGGAGCGGGGCAGGAGCGGTGACAACCGGCTGCTGGGCACGGGTGACGGCCATGGGTGTGCTGTTCTTTCGTGAATGTGCGGGGGAAGCGGACGGCGGAAGGGAGGCTCGCGCCGTCCTACTTCCGGGCCGCGATGGCCGCGAGCAGCTGCTCGACGGCCGCGGTCGGGCCGGCGAGCAGCGCACGACACGCCGCCTCGGCCCGGTCCGGGTCACCGCTCTCGATCGCGTCGACCAGCGCCTCGTGGGTGGCCACGACCGCCTCGGGCATGTCGTGGTCGCCGAAGGCGGAGGTCATCGCCTCGCGGACGGAGGCACCGAAGTAGCGGTACACCTCGGCCAGCGCGGGGTTGTGCGCGGCCTCGACGACGGCGGTGTGGAACTCCAGGTCGTGCTCGACGGTGGCCTCGCGGCTCGCCCGCTCGGGGTGCGCCGCGAACACCTCGGCCTCACGGGCCAGGGCGGCGCGCATCCGCCGGACGTCCTCGGGGGTGTGCCGCAGCGCGGCCAGCCGGGCGCCCTCGGTCTCCAGCGCCGCACGGACCTCCAGGACGTCCCGGATGCCGGAGCGCTGGACGCCGCGCAGCACGGACGCCGGGTCGCTGGTGGAGCGGACGAACGTCCCCTCGCCCTGCCGGGAGACCAGCATCCCGGCGTGCACCAGCACCCGGATCGCCTCCCGCACGGTGTTCCGCCCGACGCGCAGCTGCTCGGCCAGCTCGTGCTCGGTGGGAATCCGCGACCCCACCGGCCACGCCCCACCCGCCAGCTGCTCCCGCAACTGCTCGATCGCGGTGTCCACCAGGGAACGCCGCCCGGCCGCCTGCAGACCGCCGCTCATGCCGGACCTCCCTTCCCACCGCACACGCCGAAACCAGTCGTCGGTCATCCTACAACCGCTTGCCCGGTCATCCTACAACCCATCCCTGACCAGCCCCTGAACCCCCCGATCGGCCTCACCCCACCCGCCGCCGGGGGTGCGTCTCCTCCGCAGACAGCAGTTCCCCGCGCCCCAGCAGGGGCGCGGGGAACTGCGCGGGGCGGAAGGCCGCAGCGGATGGCCCGAGCGCCGGCGGTTCTCCGGCTTCGGGCGGGGTTACGGGGTGTGCGAGCCCGGGGCACGGCGCACAAGGGCCGCGCCGGAGGCGTCAGCGCTGCGGGTAGAGGTGCTCCAGGACCGCGGCGACGCCGTCCTCGTCGTTGCTGGTGGTGACGGTGTCGGCGACGGCGAGGAGTTCCTCGTGGGCGTTGGCCATGGCGACGCCGTGGGCGGCCCAGCCGAACATCGGGACGTCGTTGGGCATGTCGCCGAAGGCGATGGTGTCGGCGGCGCGGACGCCCAGGCGGCGGGCGGCGACGGCCAGGCCGGTGGCCTTGGAGAGGCCGAGCGGGAGCAGCTCGACCACGCCGGCGCCGGCCATCACCACGCCGACCAGGTCGCCGGCGGCGCGGCGGGCGGCCTCGGCGAGGGCGTCGTCGGTGAGGGCGTGGTGCTGGATGTACAGCTTGCTGAGCGGGGAGTCGTACAGCCCGCCGCGGTCGACCCGGACGACCGGCAGGTCGGAGCCGATCAGCAGCTCGTAGCCGGGGCCGGCCAGCACCTGGCCGTCGAGGCCGTCCTGGTTGGCGGCGATGGCCAGCGGGCCGGTCTCGGCCTCGATCTTCTCGATCGCGAGCGCGGCGAGCCGCCGGTCCAGGGTGAGCGAGGTGAGCAGCTTGTGCGCGCCGGCGTCGTACACCTGGGCGCCCTGGCCGCAGACCGCTATCCCGGTGTAGCCGATCTCGTCGAAGACCGGGCGGGCCCAGACCGCGGAGCGCCCGGTGACGATGATGTGCAGCGCGCCCGCGCCGGTGGCCGCGGCCAGGGCGGCGCGGGTGCGCTCGGAGACGGTCTCCCCGCTGGTGAGCAGGGTGCCGTCGAGGTCGGTGGCGACCAGCCGGTAGGGCAGGTCGCCACCGTCGGGGGAGACGGGGCTGGGGCTGGTGGTGCTCATGGGCCGTACGTCTCCCGGGAGTGTCGCAGGTGGTGCTGGGCGGGCCGGCTTACTTGACCGGCTCGAGGACGGTCCGTCCGCCGAGGTACGGCCGCAGCGCCTCGGGCACGACGACCGAGCCGTCGGCCTGCTGGTGGTTCTCCAGGATCGCCACGATGGTGCGCGGGACGGCGACCAGGGTGCCGTTCAGGGTGGCGAGCGGGCGGGTCTTGCCCTCCTCGCGCATCCGGATCGACAGCCGGCGGGCCTGGTACTCGGTGGTGTTGGAGGTCGAGGTGACCTCGCGGTACTTGCCCTGGGTGGGGATCCACGCCTCGATGTCGAACTTGCGCGCGGCCGAGGCGCCGAGGTCGCCGGAGGCGACGTCGATCACCCGGTACGGCAGCTCCAGCGCGTTGAGGAAGTCCTTCTCCCACTGGAGCAGGCGCCGGTGCTCGTTCTCCGCGTCCTCGGGAGTGGTGTAGACGAACATCTCCACCTTCTCGAACTGGTGGACGCGGATGATGCCGCGGGTGTCCTTGCCGTAGGTGCCGGCCTCGCGGCGGAAGCAGGACGAGTAGCCGGCGTAGCGCAGCGGCAGCTTGTCGGCGTCGAGGATCTCGTCCATGTGGTACGCCGCGAGCGGGACCTCGCTGGTGCCGACCAGGTACCGGTCGTCCTCGGCGAGGTGGTACACGTTCTCGGCGGCCTGGCCGAGGAAGCCGGTGCCGTCCATGGCGGCCGGGCGGACCAGGGTCGGGGTGATCATCGGGATGAAGCCGGCCGCGGTGGCCTGGGCGATCGCCATGTTGACCAGGGCGAGCTCCAGCAGCGCGCCGACGCCGGTCAGGTAGTAGGAGCGGGCACCGGCGACCTTGGCGCCGCGCTCGGTGTCGATCGCGCCGAGGATCTGGCCGAGCTCGACGTGGTCGCGGGGCTCGAAGCCCTCGGCGGCGAAGTCGCGCGGGGTGCCGATCTCCTCGAGGGTGACGAAGTCCTCCTCGCCGCCGACCGGGGCGGCCGGGTCGATGAGGTTCGCCAGGGAGCGGAGCAGGCGGTCGGCCTCCTCCTTGGCCGCTCCCTGCTCGGCGTCGGCGGCCTTGACCTCGGCGGCCAGGTCCTTGGTGCGCTGGAGCAGGGCGGCCTTCTCGTCGCCCTTGGCCTGGGCGACCTGCTTGCCGAGCACCCGCTGCTCGCTGCGCAGTTCGTCGAAGCGGCTGCCCGAGGACCGGCGCCGCTCATCGGCGGAGAGGAGGGCGTCGACCAGGTCGACGTCCTCGCCACGGACGCGCTGCGAGGCGCGCACTCGGTCAGGGTCCTCACGGAGCAGGCGAAGGTCAATCACAGGCCCAAGCGTACCGGGAGACCGTTCCTCCACCGGTACGGCTTTTTCCCTGGGGATAACTCGCCCGCGCCTGTGGATAACTCCTGTGGGGAACTTCCCGTCGCCGGGTTATCCACAGGCCGGGCCCCGGGCCTGTGGATCAAAGGGGAGGATTGCCTTCCGCGTGAACGAACCAGGGAATTGAGGTTTCAAACCTCAATCAACCTTCTCGGGTGAGGGAATTGAAGCACTCGGACGGGTGATTTGCTGGCAACCGGGTGACTCTGGTCCGATTGGTCATCTCTGCGACGCAAACCGATGGTCCGACCGGGTCTGGGCAATGGCTATACCGGTTTGTCGACTCGTCCCCAGGCCTGTGGATAACTCCGGGCTGTGGACAGCGGGGAGCCCTGTGGACAGCGGTCTCCGGCCCCGACGGCCCCTGTGGACGACGGTGCGGTCACCCGCCCGGGCCGCCCGGGCCGGGCGAAAACAGTCGGAAAAGTCCGGAAGGACTCGAGGCGAAGCTCAGATGTCCCCGCGGCCGTCGAGCGCGCGGGAGAGCCAGTCCGCCGCCGAGGTGAAATCCCCGTCCGAGGTCCCCGGCCGGCGGTGGGTGGACTCCTGCCGGTCGGCGCGCGGATAGGAGCCGAGGTACCGCACCTGCGGGCAGATCCGCTTGAGCCCCATCATCGCCTCGCCGACCCGGCGCTCGGACAGGTGGCCCTCGCAGTCGATCAGGAAGCAGTAGCTGCCCATGCCCTCGCCGGTCGGGCGGGACTCGATCCGCATCAGGTTGACCCCGCGCACCGCGAACTCCTGGAGCAGTTCCAGCAGCGCGCCCGGGTGGTCGTCCGGCAGCCAGACCACCATCGAGGTCTTGTCCGCGCCCGTCGGCGAGGAGACCCGCCCCGGGCGGCCGACCAGGACGAACCGGGTGGCCGCGCTCTTCGCGTCCGCGATCTCCTTGACCAGCGGCTCCAGCCCGTAGATCGGCGCCGCGAACTCGCCCGCGAACGCGCCGTCGTAGCGGCCCTCGGCGACCAGCCGGGCGCCGTCCGCGTTGGAGGCCGCCGACTCCCAGTCCGCCTCCGGCAGATTGGCCGCCAGCCAGCGCCGCACCTGCGGCTGGGCCACCGGGTGGCTGGTCACCGTCTTGATCCCGGACAGCTCGGTGCCCGGCCGCACCAGCAGCGCGAAGGTGATCGGCAGCAGCACCTCACGGTAGATCATCAGCGGTGTGCCGGAGGCGAGTTCGTCGTTGGTCGCGGTGACCGCGCCCTCCACCGAGTTCTCGATCGGGACGAACGCCCCGGCCGCCTCCCCGCCGCGCACCGCGTCCAGCGCCAGCGCCACCGAGGACAGCGGCACCAGCTCCCGGGTCGCCGCCTCGGGCAGGGTGTGCAGGGCCGCCTCGGTGAACGTGCCGGCCGGTCCGAGGTAGGTGTAGCGGGTGGCCGACATGACGCCTCCGTGGGGTTCCGGGGTACTGCGCGGGCAGGGTGTGCCGAAGCAGTCACCCTAACGATTCAACGGCCCCGGCGGCCAAGCGTTCCAGTGGCCGGGACCGCGGCGGTGGATCCCGGGGGTCCGTGGTCGGACCCCCGGGGAACCGTCCGGGGAACTACCCCTCCAGCAGCTGCCGGCCGAGGTAGCCGCCGGGCGGCGCGCCCGGCGGCAGCGCGTACAGGCCGCTCGCCTCGTGCCGCAGGAAGCGGGAGAGGCCGTCGCCCCGGGAGAGCTTGCGCTGCACCGGGGTGAAGCCCTTGCCCGGGTCGTTCTGGAAGGCGAGGAAGAGCAGCCCGGCGTCCGGTGAGCCGTCCGGCAGCAGCCCGTCGTGGTACGAGAACCCGCGCCGCAGCATCGCCGCCCCGCCGTTGGCCGCCGGGGCGGCGACCCGGATGTGCGCGTCGGCGGGGATCGCCAGGGTGCCGTCCGGGCCCTGCGCTGCGAGGTCGACCGGGGAGCGCTCGCCGGCCCCGGCGGGCGCGCCGAGCGGGGCGCCGTCCGACTTGCGCCGCCCGATCACCCGTTCCTGCCGGTCCACCGGCAGCGCCTCCCAGTTGTCCAGCAGCATCCGGATCCGCCGGAACACCAGGTACGAGCCGCCGGTCAGCCAGGCCGGCTGGTCGCCACCGGCGGCGCAGAACACCTTGGCGGCGAAGCCGTCCTCGTCCGGCCGGGGGTTGTTGGTGCCGTCGATCTGGCCCATCAGGTTGCGCCCGGTCACCGGCTGGGCGGCGGCGCCGGGGGTGCGGGCGAAGCCGGCCGACTGCCAGCGCAGCGCCGCCGTACCGGCCGCCAGCCGCTGGAGCACCCGCAGGGCGTGCACCGCGACCAGGGCGTCGTCCGCGCCGATCTGGACGAACAGGTCGCCGTCGCCGCGGGCCGGGTCGAGCGCGTCGCCGGGGAAGGCGGGCAGCGGTGCGAGCCCGGGCGGGCGGCGGTCGGCCAGCCCGGCCTTGTCGAACAGCGTGGCGCCGAAGCCGACCGTGACGGTGAGCGAGCAGGGCCCGGCGTCCAGCGCGACCTGGTTGTCGAACTCCTCGGACGGCTCCCCGGCGGTCAGCCGGTCGGCCGCCTTCGTCCAGCGCTGGAGCAGGGTGCGCAGCCCGTCCCGGCCGACGCCCTCGGCCAGGTCGAAGGCGGCCAGCTGGACCCTGGCCTGCGGCGGGTCGGTGATCCCGGCCTGGTGCTCGCCGCGGAACGGCACCCGGGCCGCGCCCAGCGCGCCGCCCGGGCCGGCCGCGGCCCGGCCGCTCCGGTCGGGACGGTCGTAGGCGACCGCCCCGGCGACGCCCGCGCCGGCCCCGACCAGCAGCCCGGCCCCGGCGGTGCCGAGCAGCGCCCGCCGGGTGAAGCCCGCGGGCCCCGCCGAAGCGCGGTCCGCCGGGCCGTGGCTTGTCGGTTTGCGGCCTGACGAAGCGTGGTCCGTCGACATGTCGGTCACCCCGCTCACCCGATCTTGAACTGCTGGGTCGGGGTGGTCTGGTCGATGTCGGAGGAGCGGATCTGCACCGACACCACCCAGGTGCCCGCCAGCGGCAGCTGCGCGGTGCCGCTCCAGCGGCCGGTGCCCTCCGGGGTGAGCGCGACCGGCAGCGGACCGAGGTCGCGGTCCGGCAGGGTGAAGGCGAGTTCCACCTCGGGGACGTCCACCGGCTGCCCGTCCGCGCCGTCCAGCGCGAGCTTCACCTCGTTCGGCCCGGTCCGGGCCGGGTTGAGGGTGACGGTCGCGGTGCCCTTGGCGTTCGGCGTCCGGCCCTTGGTGTCGTACGGGAGCTTGAGGTCGACGGTGCGGCCCGGCTCGGTCTGCGGCGCCGCGGCGGCCCCGCCGGCGGCCGGAGCGGCGGCCGCCCCGGCCTTGACCTCGCCCGCCACCCGCCCGGGCGGGGAGTTGGTGAGCATCGTGGTGACCACCAGCACCGCCACCGCGACCAGCGCCTCGACCAGCACCGAGCGGCGCAGCCCGGCCCGGGTCGGGGTCAGCCCGCGGTCGCGTCCGGCGCTCCGCAGCGCGGCCCGCTGGCGCTCCAGCTGCGCCTGCCGGGCCGGGTCCTCGCTGTGCGCCGCCACGGCGACCGGCTCCGGCAGCTCGGCCGGTGCGACCTCGACCGCCTCGGCCGGGGCCGAGCGCAGCCTGGCCAGCCAGGAGCGGGAGATCCAGGCGACGCCCAGCATCGCGGCCACGCAGCCGCTCTTCACCAGCAGCAGCCGCCCGTACTCGGTGCCGGTCAGCGCGCCCCAGCTGCCCAGGCCCCGCCAGGACTGGTAGATCCCGGTCCCGGCCAGGACGGCCACCGAGCCGAAGGCGATCTTCGAGAAGCGGTCCACCACCTCGGCGCCGACGCCCTCGCGCAGCGCGACCAGCAGCGCGGCCAGCCCGCCCAGCCAGAGCGCCATCGCGATCAGGTGCAGGATGCCGAGCGGCAGCGCCAGCCAGACCTGGATGCCCACCGAGGCGTGGTCGGCGCCGACCCAGGTCGCCGAGAGGGCGACGGCCAGCACCAGCCCGGCCACGCCGAGGCCGAGCCGGGCCTCGCGCTGCGGCCGTTCGGCGGCCCGCCGCTCCAGCTCGCGCAGCTCGGCGGCCTCGGCGTCGTCCTCGGAGGCCGCGCCGCGCGCGAGGTCGTCGGTGCCGGCCTCCTCCTCGTCCCGCGGCTTCGGCACGACCGGCCGCGGCGGCTGCCCCAGCTGCCCGACCAGCAGCGACAGGAACACCCCGCCCGCCGCGAGCAGCAGCAGCCGGGCGGCCAGCGCGGTGCCGATCCGCTCGTCCAGCGTGGCGCGCACCAGCGACAGGTCGAAGGCCTGCCCGATCCCGGAGCCGCGCTCGTACGGGCCGCGCAGCATCAGCACCGCGACGGTGGAGACCAGCAGCGCCGTCCAGCCCGTCATCAGCAGCCGCTGCACCCGGCGCCGGGCGGTGCCGGCCGGCCAGCAGAGCAGCACGAAGGCGGCGACGCCGACCAGCAGCGCGAAGGCGGCGTACGCGACGGTGCGCCCGGTGCCGTACAGGGCGGCGACCAGGCCGTCGGCCTCGGCGCCCTGGAGCGCGGTGGCCGACACCGAGGTGTCCGAGGGCGCGCCGATGGAGAAGGTGAACGCCCCTCCGACCGGGTGGGAGTCGTCCGAGACGGCCCGCCAGGCCACCGTGTACGTGCCGTTGGCGAGTCCGTCGCGCAGCCCGACCCGGGCGGTGTTGCCCTTGCCGTCGGCGTGCGCCGGGTTGCCGGTGTCCACGGCCTTGCCGGCCGGGTCGAGCACCCGGACGGAGTCGTTGGAGAGCGAGACGGACTCGCTGAAGGTCAGCGTCACCGCCTGCGGGGCGGTGGCGACCACCGAGTTCTGCCGGGGGTCGGTGGAATCCAGGGTGGCGTGCGCGGAGGCCGGCCCGGCGCCCGCGAGCATCAGCGCGAGCAACGCGCCGAGCACTCCGAGCACCCCGGCGATCCGGCGGTGGGTGGCCTTCTCCAGGCCGGCCGACTGCATGGTGGCGGTCCCCTTAACTCTGGCCGGGGCGGTAGGTGAGCTCCTTGACCGGCACCTTGACCGAGATGGTGCCGGACTTGGCGAAGGTGAGGTCCAGCTCCAGCTCGTCGCCGAGGACCGGGGCCTTCTGCCATCCCATGATCATGAGGTGGTTGCCGCCCCGGGCGAGCTGCAGCGCGCCGTGCGCGGGGACGTCCAGGCTGTCCACCTGCTCCATGGTCGACGCGCTCGAGCGGTGCATGGTGACCGACTCGGCGGCCGGGCTGCTCACCTTGAGCAGCTGGTCCTGCCCGCCGTCGTTGCGGACGGTCAGGTAGCCGGCCGCCATGCCGCCGGCCGGGGGGAGCGGGATGTAGGAGTCGGCGACGCTGAGCCGGGCCGGCCCGGCGGCGGCACCGTCCTGGCCGCCCGCGCCGCCGCCCGTCCCGCAGGCGGCCAGGATGGCGCCGCCGCCCAGGGCCGTGGCGACGACGGCGCCGAGCAGGGCGCTGCGGCGGAAGCGGCCGGTCCCGGTCTGTACCGGGGTCACGCCGCGACCCCCTTGGCGAGCAGCGGCAGGTCGTGCTCGTAGGTCTTCTCCTCGGTGCCGCTCATGTAGAGCACGTGCGCCTTGTCGTCCGAGGGGAGGAAGGCCAGCACCTGCGCGCCGTGGGTGGAGGTGACCGTCCCGTCCGCGTTGACGACCGGGTCCTCGATCATGATGCCGAGCGACCTGGCGGCGGTCTTCACCTTGGCCAGGTCCCCGGTGAGGCCTATGAAGTCGCTGCCCATCGAGTCCAGCCAGGTGCGCAGCACCTGGGGGGTGTCGCGCTGCGGGTCGGTGGAGACGAAGACGACGTTGACCTTCTGCCGCTCCTCCGCGGGGAGCGCCTTCATCGCGACGCCGATGTCGCCCATGGTGGTCGGGCAGACGTCCGGGCAGCTGGTGTACCCGAAGAACAGCAGGGTGGCCTTGCCGTTGGTCTGCTGGCGCAGGTCGAAGGGCTGGCCGGCGGTGTCGGTCAGCTGGAGGTCCGGCTTCTCGAAGTTCTTGGCGAGCTTGGTGCCCTGGTACGGGGTGTCCTCCTTCTGCCGGGTGACCTTGGCGGCGGTGGAGCCGCCGCCGGAGGAGCCGCAGGCGGAGAGGGTCAGGGCGGCGGCCAGCGCGAGGGCGGCCGCGCCGGCCAGGCGGGTGGTGCGGGGCATGGGAGTTCCGATCGTGCGGGGTGGGCCACCGGTGGGGCCCGTACCCGTGGTCCGGGTACGGGCCCCACCGGCGTGGGGTCAGGAGGCGGCGTTGCCGCTCTTGCGGCGCAGGCCGAGCACACCGACGGCGGTGCCGATCACACCGACGACGATGCCGACCACGCCCAGGGTGCGGGCGGTGGAGTCGCTGGACTTGGCGTCGCCGGAGGCGGCGGCCTGGTCGGAGCTGCCCCCGTGGGCGCCCGCGGCCGGGGAGGCGGTGACGCCGTGGCCGTCACCCTCGGCGGCCTTGGTGAGCTTCAGGACGGGCGCGGGCTTGGCCGGCTCGGGCTGGCCGTCCTTGGTCTCGTCGATCCAGCGGGCGATGTCGCCGTTGTCGTAGGTCTGGAGGGTCTTGAAGACCAGGTTGTCGGTGTCGGTCGGCAGCGGGCCGAGCGAGACCCGGAACTCCTGGAACTGGCCGGGGGCGATCTTGGTGCCGGCGTCGGCGGTCCAGGTGATCTTGGAGACGGCCTCGGTGACGTCGTTGCCGTGCACCTTGATCGGCTTGTCGAGCTTGGCCTTCTCGACCGCGGCGGTCCAGCCCGGCAGCGGCAGGGTCCGGACCGAGGCCAGCGGGTGGTCCAGCGGGAGGTTGACCTCCAGCTTCACCGTGCCCGCCGTGTCGCTCTCGTTCGGCACCCGGAAGTCGACGGCCGTGTAGCCGCCCTGGGCGGCCGCACCCGGGTTCACGGTGACGTGCGCGAAGGCGGGGCCGGCCAGCGCCACCACGGACGCGGCGGCGGTGAGGGCGACGGCGGCGAGACGGCGGGCGGGAAGGGAACGCATGATGCGGGTCTCCGATCGGAGCTCGGCGGCAGCCGGAACCGGCGACGGACGGGAGCCGTGCCGCGGGGGCCGCGGGGGTGGGGACGCGGGGGTGGAGCCTCGGGCCGCCCCGGTGGTCGGGGGAACGGCCGGACGGTACGCACGCCGGGCACCCGGGACGGCCGAGGGCCGCCAGGAAACGCCGGTCAGTACGCGAGGGCCCCGCACGGCGGGCCGCGCCGCACCACGCTGTGCCGCAGCACGGCACCCGCCGGGAGCGGGCTCTCCCCGCCCCGGGCACCGAACCGGCGGGCCGGGCCGGCCGTCCCGAACAGACCGCGCAGCAACGCGGCCACCAGCGCGAACGCCGTACGCAGCGGCGCCGCCCAGTGCTCCCGGGCGGCCGTGGCGGCCACCCGCAGCAGCTGCCACAGGGCCGCCTCGCCGCGCCGCAGCCACCAGCCCGCGACCAGCGCGGCGCCGAGGTGCCCGGCCAGCATCGACGGCGTCATGCCGAAGACCCCGGCCTGCCACCAGGGCGCGGCGGCGAACGCGTGCGGGTCCAGGCCCGCGGAGGAGACCAGCTGCTCCGGGGACGGGCTGCCCGGCAGGCCGAGCAGCGTGCCGGGGCGGGCCTCGTTGCAGATCAGCCGGCCGGCCACCTGCGGCACGGTCAGCGGACCGGAGCCGCCGTGGTGCATGCCGGCCATGGAGCCGCCGAAACCGTTGAAACCGTGGAAGAGGCAGTGCAGTCCGAGCTGCCCGGCGCCGAGCGCCCCGGCGATGGCCGCCAGCGAACGCTCCCGCCCGCCGCAGACCACCGCGAACGCCAGCACCGCGGCGAAGCCCAGCGCCAGCGCGGTCGGCGGCACGTTCCCGCCACCCGCCAGGGCGTGCCCGGCGGCGGCTATCAGGGTGCACACCAGCGCGAACGGGACCGCCCGGGCAAGCCGCAGGTCCCAGGCGGCGGACCCCACCGGCTGGGCCGGTCCGGGGGCGCCCGGGAGCGGGGCGGCGGCGAGGGCAGTCATGGCCGGGCCATCCTCTCATTGCGTACGCCGCCGACACGGGCAGGGTGGGAAATCCCTACGAATGCCCCTTTCGGCGGCGCGTGCGAGGGGGCGTACGCGTCGCCCGGCACAGACCCCGGCCCCCGGTCCATCCGCCGAACGGGCGGTAGCGGCCCCCGGGCACGGTTCGCCGGGGAATCGCCCGGAGATACCTAGTTGTATGTGGAGCCGCAGCCAGGAGGGACCTCCCGTGGACATCTGGTGGACTCTGCACCTCAAGCGCGACCCGGCCAGCGTTCCGCTGGCCCGGCGCATCCTGCTCGGTGCGATGGCGACCGCGGGCGTCGACCCGCAGATCGCGGACGACCTCGGCGTCGCCCTCACCGAGGCCTGCGCCAACGCCGTCGAGCACGGCGCCACCGGGCGGCCCGACGACGGCTTCCAGGTCACCGCCTCGATCTGCGGCGACCGGCTGCGGATCGAGGTCACCGACTCGGGCCCCGGCCTGCCGGCCCCCGCCCCCGCCGGGGCCGCCGCCGTCCGCCGCACCCCCGCGCCGGACCAGGCCCGTCCGGCGGCGGCCGGCCGGGCGCCCCGCCGCACCCGCCGCGGCCGCGCCACCGTCCCGGCCCGCGTCCTCGCCGCGTACGGCCCCCGCCGTGACGGCCACCCGTACGACACCCACGTCCTGCCCTGTCGCCCCAGCGTCCCCACCCTGCGCCCGGTCGACCTGGACACCCTCCCCGACCTCACCGCCGAGTCCGGCCGCGGCCTCTTCCTCATCCACGCCCTCACCGACCACGTCCAGCTGCGCAACCACCCGCTGCGCGGGGCGATCGTCAGCTTCGACAAGATCCTCAAGTGGCAGGACGACGCGCTGCTGCGGGCGGCTTCGTAGGGCGGGCTTCGTTGTAGGGGACGGCGGGGGAGCCGGGGTCGGGTCAGTGGCGCAGGGCTTCGGCCGGTTCGACGGCGGCGGCCCGGAGGGCCGGGTAGAGGCCGGCCAGCAGGCCCACCAGGCTGCCGGCCAGCGGTGCGGGCAGGACCGTCCAGGGCTGGAGCAGGGCGGTCCAGTCGCGGGCCAGCGCGACCAGCACCACGACGGCCACGCCGATCGCGGTGCCGATCAGCCCGCCGAGGGTGCCGAGCACGGTGGACTCGGTGAGGAACTGGGCCGCGATGTGCCGGGGCCGGGCGCCGAGGGCGCGCCGCAGGCCGATCTCGCCGGTGCGCTCCAGGACGGCGACCAGCGTGGTGTTGGCGATGCCGACCGCGCCGATCACCAGGCAGATGGCGGCCAGCAGCAGGAACAGCCCGGTGAGGTCGGTGGAGACGGAGTCCCGCAGGGTGTGCGGGTCGGGCGGGGCGAGGGCCTCGAAGTCCTTGGGGGCTTCCGGGCGCAGGGCGGTCGGGGCCTGGGAGGCGACCAGGGCGGCCGCGCCGGTCCGGGTGCGGACCACCATCCGGGCCCGGCCGTTCTCCCCGGGCGGCGGGTTGCCCCAGAGCGTCCGCGCGGTGGTGGTGGGCACCATGACGTCGAGCGCGGTCTCGGGCAGCCGGGCGCTGCCGTCGATGATGCCGATGACGGTGAAGCCGACGCCGTTGACGAACACCGCGGGGTGGGCGTCGAGGCGGCTGATGCCGAGCCGTCCGGCGGCGGCCGAGCCCAGGACCGCGACGCGCAGGCCGCGTTCGCTGTGGAAGGCGTTGTAGACGGTGCCGGCGGAGACCCGGGCCTCGATTGCGTCGAAGCCGCCGGGGGAGAGCGCCAGGACGTTGAGCCCGGCGCCGGAGCCGGTGCCGGGCACCGGGGAGGTGGAGATCTTCGGCTCGGTCAGCGGCGCGCTCCAGTAGACCCCGGCCGCGACCGCGCCGTTGAGCCGGCCCACCCGGCGGTCGGCGTCCTCGGGGAAGTCCATGGCGGCGCGGTGCTGGCCGTTGCCGAGGACCACCTCCGCTCCGCGGCCGACCAGGGTGACCGTGGTGTTCTGCAGCGCCGAGAAGCGCTTGCCGATCTGGCCGGTGGCGCTGGAGGTGAGCCCGAGGACGGCGACGAAGGCGCCGACGCCGAGGACGGTGCCCAGCAGGGTGAGCACCGACCGGCCGGGCCGCTGCACCATGCCGGACAGCGCCTCGCTCAGCAGGTCGGTCAACCCGAGCCGGGAGAGCGGGACTTCGGTGGACATGGCGCGCCTCCTCACCGTTCGACCGCCGCCCCGGTCGCGCTCAGCCGGCCGTCCCGGATGGTGATGGTCCGCCGGGCCCGTTCGGCGACCTCGCGGTCATGGGTGATGACCAGCAGGGTCAGGCCGCTCCCGTGCAGTTCCTCGAACAGCTCCATGACCCGCAGGGCCGTCGCCGAGTCGAGGTTTCCGGTCGGTTCGTCGCACAGCAGGAGCGACGGCCGGTTCACCAATGCCCTTGCCACCGCGACGCGTTGGCGTTCACCGCCGGACATCCTGGAGGGCAGGGCCTCGGCCCGGTGGCCGAGGCCGACCTGGTCCAGGACCCGTCGGGCGGCGTCGGCCCGGCCCGCCCTGGCCGATCCGTTGTAGACCTGGGCGAGCATTACGTTCTCCAGTGCGGTCCGGTACGGCAGCAGGTGGAAGGACTGGAAGACGAAGCCGATCCGGCGCCCGCGGAGCGCGGTGCGGCGGGCCTCGGAGAGCGCGCCGGTGTCGATGCCGTCGAGTTCGTACGTGCCGCCGCTGGGCCGGTCGAGCAGGCCGAGCAGGTTGAGGAAGGTCGACTTGCCGGAGCCCGAGGGGCCGATCACGGCGGCGTACTCGCCGCGGGCGACCTCCAGGTCGAGGGGGTGCAGGGCGGTGACCGGCGGTGGGCCGGGGAAGGTGCGGAACGCCCCGCGCAGCCGGATCACCGGGGTGTCGCGGTCGGCTCCGGCGCGGTCTGTCCCGGCCCCGCTCACCGGCCGACCACGACCTGCTCGCCGGGCTTGAGCTCGGCTCCGGCGGCGGGCTTGACCTCGACGAAGCCGTCCGCGGCGACGCCCGCCGTCACCTCCACGGTGCGCCGGGTGCCGTCGGTGCCCGCGACGGACACCGAGGTCCGGCCGTCGACGCCCGAGCTGATGGCGGAGGAGGGCACGGCGAGCACCTCGCCCTGGGTGGAGGCGGCGACCACGGTGATCCGGACGTCCTGGCCCTCCAGGGCCGGGTCCCAGGGGGCGTCGGGGGTGACGACGAGCGGGACGTAGGGGTCGGTGCCGGCGCCCGGGGCCGCCGGTGCCGCGCTGGCGGCGCCGCCCCCACCCCCGCCGCCACCGGGGCTTCCCGGGGTGACGAGCGCGCCCACCGAGCCGACCTTGGCGGCGAGTTGGACGCCCGTGGTCTCGGACAGCACGGTGACGTCCATGCCGGGCTTGACCAGCGGGGCGTCGCCGGGGAGCAGGTGGCCGGTCAGGTTGAGGCCGCCGGCGGTGAGGGTGAGGACCGGGGCCGTCACCTTGTCGCCGACCCTGGCGCCGACGGCGCCCACCCGGGCCGGCAGCGCCGGCAGGAAGACCACCTCGGCGGCGGGCAGTTGGGGGCCGTCCTTGGCCTGGGCGCGGGCCAGGTCCTGCTGCTTGGCGGTGAGATCGGCGCGGGCCCGGGCGAGCGCGGCGGCACCTCCAGTGGTACCCCCGGCGGGTGCGCCGGTCCCGGTGGTTCCCGGGGCCGGTGCGCCGTTCTTGCCGGCCGCCGGGGCCGTGGTGGCCGGAGTGGCCGCCGCGGTCGGCTCGCCGCCGCCGTGGGCGGGCTGGCTCTCCAGGTCCCGGACGGCCTGTTTGGCCTGGTCCACGGCCTGCTGGGCGGTCCGGACGGCGGTGGCGGTCTGGTCGCCGGTGGTGGCCGCCGGGTAGCCGAGCTTCTGGTAGAGCCTGGCCACGGCGGCCTTGGTGGCGGCCCCGAAGTACCCCTTGTCGTCGCCGCCCGGGTAGTACCCCATGTCCCGGAGCACGTCCTGCAGTTGGCCGATGTCGCCGCCGGACTCGCCCGGTGCCATGTCGCGGTAGGCGGGTGTCGAGCCGGGCAGGGCGATCACCGGCCGTCCGGACACCTCGGCCAGCACCTGTCCGGAGTCCACCGCGTCCCCGCTGTTGACCTTCAGCGCCGTCACGATCGGGGTGCCGCCGCCCGGGCCGCCGGCGCTGGCCGAGACCGCGCCCGGCTGCACCGGGAAGGACTGGCCGGCCGTGAACACCCCGCGCAGGACGGTGGTGTTGGAGAGCACCCGCTGCACCACCGGTGCCGTGAGCACCGAGGCGGGCGGCGCCTTGGCGTCGGCGGCGGCCTGCTCCGGCGAGCGGATCAGGGTGGCGGCCCACATCCCGCCCCCGGCGGTGACCGCCGCGACCAGGGCGATCACGACGATCAGCCGCCGCCGTCGACGCGGGGTGGACCCGGCCGGGGTGGCGGGTTCCGCTGCGGTGGCCTCGGGCTCGGGTGTTTCCACGGCTTCCATTTCCGGTACGTCTTCCGGTGCTTCGCGCTCGGACGGGGGTCAGCTGCTGCGGGGCGGGGCGGCGGTGCCCCCGGGGCACGGCAGCGGGTTCTGGATGTCTGTGACCTTCCACACCCCGTCGATCAGACGCATCGTCATGATGCTGAGCTGCTCGGGTCGTCGGCCGACCTGGCTGATCTCGTGGCCGGTGCCCGCGTCCACGATCCGCCAGGCGTTCAGGTCGACGCAGTCGTACAGCCGGCGGGCCTCCCCGTCGGTCCGCACGCCGAGCAGCCGGTGCTTCACCTCGCCGCTCATGTGCTGCCCCTCCTGGCGCAGTTGGTCCACCGAGGCGCGCAGGATGGAGAGGTTGGGCTCGTCGGCGTGGGCGTCCAGCGGCGCAGCGGCGACGTCGCCGGCCCGGGCGACCTTCGTCCACTCGTCCCAGTAGGCGAGGTACGGCTGCCGCAGGTCGTCCCCGACCGCGGTCAGCCGCTCGCCGTTCGGGCCGGTGGCGGTGGTGCGGTCCGGGGCGGCCGAGGAGGTGCCGGAGCAGCCCGCGGCGGCCAGGACGGCGGCGCAGGCCAGGGCGGCGGCGGCCGTCCGCGCCGGGCGGCCGGGCCGGGCGCGGCTCACTGGCCGTGCTCCCGCAGCACCGTCGCCGCCTGGTCGAGCTGGGACTGGATGGCGGCGCGGTAGGCCTTCAGCTCGTTGTCGTGCTGCTCGATCAGCTGCTTCTGGATGGCGCTCTGGACGCCGAAGGCGATGCCGGAGAGGTTGGTCTGCCGGGTGCAGGCGACGTCGGCCTTGGCGGTGTCGATCTCCCGCTGGGTCACCGTGGGGCCCCAGGACTCGGTGCTGAGGCTCTCGGGGTTGCCGTAGGCGTAGCCCCGCTGCTTCATGCAGGACGCCCATTCGGTGGTGGCGGCGACCACCCGGGCGTCCGCCTTGGTGCGGTTCATCGACTGGCCGGTGAGGTCCCCGTAGACGTCGGCGGCGGGCGGCTTGTCGCCCTTGAGCTTGCGGTCGGCCTCGCCGGTGCAGCCGCCGGGCGGGGTGCTGCCGCCGGCCGGTTCGCCGCCGGTGGGGGACTTCAGCCCGGACAGCGCGGTGAACTCGGCGGGGTTCATCGGACTGCCGCTGCCGACCTTGGCTCCTCCGGCGGTGCCGGGCTGGTGGAACCCGTACTGGGCGGCCTGCGCCTCGTTGAGGAACCCGTACGGCGTGGGCATGTCGTCCTTGCCGGCCTTGGTGAGGTCGGCGTTGTTCGGCTGCCAGGAGGCGAAGCCGAGCCGCTTCATGCAGTCCTGGGTGAGCAGGCCCTGCGCCTTCGCGATGCCGGTCAGTTCCTGGGGGCTCGCCGCGAAGGCCCGCAGCGGGAGCTGCTGGGTGTCGGCCACGGTCGTCGGGGTGGGCGTCGCGGTCAGGGCGGGCGCGGCGGCCTGGCCGCCGGTTCCGCCGGTGGTCGGGGCGGCGCTCCCGCCGGAGGAGCAGCCGGTGAGCAGGGCGAGCCCGGTGGCGGCGACGACCAGGGCGGTGCGGCGGTGGGACCTCACGAGTGGACCTCATCGGGTGGGCGGGCCGGTAGTCTCGGGCGGAGCCCTCTTCGCCCCATTAGCGGTGGGGCGAAGAGGGCCGTGGTGCGGTGGGGCGGATCAGCAGCGAGTCGTCTGGCCCGTGCGGGCTCCGGAGATGTAGTCCTCGTGGGTGTAGCCCCAGACGCCGGTGTTCCGGTCGGTGTTGCTGTCCCAGTAGGACCAGCCGTTGACGGTCGAGCCGTTGGTGAAGCACCAGTCGTTGGTGCCGTGGCCCGGGTAGCCGATGCCGTTGATGGAGGAGTTGGTGTACGGGCCGCTGCGGATGTTGGCGGCGGTGGTGTAGTCGCTGACGTAGAGGGCGTTGGCGGCCCCGGTGCCGAGGGTCAGCGCGGCGACGGCGGCGGCCGCCACGGTGGCCACGCGGCCCATGCGGTTCTTGAGCATGGTGAGTCCCATCTCTCTTGGTGCGGAGGGTAGTTGCCGATGCCCCGAGTGGGGCCAGGACATCTCAGCACCGGGCCGGACGGTCCACCAGTGTCCTCAGGTACAGTCCTCCAGCCGGAATAGCAGGGCCGCCTGGGCCAGTTGGATGCGCGAGCACACGCCGAGCTGCTCGAACAGGGCGGCGGTGTGCGCCTTGACGGTCCGCTCCTCGATCCGCAGTTCGGCGGCGATCTCCTGGTTGGACAGGTCGGTTCCGATGAGTTCGAGGACTTGGGCGCGGCGCTGGGAGAGCCCCCTGACCCGGTCGGCCGCCGCGCGCATTCTCGAAAGATGATCGATCGTCAAAAGCTGTGCATCGCCCATCGGTTCCCCCCGTAGCCGAGTGTGGAGCGTACGCACGACAAGTCTCGGCCGGGCGGTAGGCCCAGTCAACGTGGATGTTACGGAGAGAGACGCTCCGGATGTCCGCGGTGAGCCGGCCGGGGGTGGGCCGTACGGGCCGCCGATCGGCGGTTCCGCTCCGGTTGCCGGGTGCGCGCGACGGTCGGACGATGGGGGCATGATGCACCAGATGCGGGCCGAGTACGGCGCCGGCGGCGAGGCCGGCGGGGTGCGGCTGTGGCACATGGTCCGGGGCGAGGAGAGTGTGGCGATGTGCGGCCGCGAGCTCGACCCGGCCGCGCGGGTGCGGGAGGCGGTGGACTGGGGGAAGACCCCGGAGCTGTGCTGCCACACCTGCGGGGCGTACTTCCTGCGCGAGGCGCCGTACCTGGCGGCCGAGCACCCGTAAACGGCGCTACCGTGCTCGGCATGGAGGAATCCCTCGTCCGGCCGTCGCCGTTGACCGATGAGGCCGCCGGGCTGCGCGCCGGTGTGCCGGAACTCCCCGAGTACGTGGACCGGTTGTGCGCGCTGGTCGAGCGGGTGGACCCGCTGATCCACGCGTTCGTGCCGGAGCCCGGGCGGTACGACCGGCTGCGGTCGCGGGCGCGCGAGCTGGCCGCGCGGTACCCGGAGCCCGACCGGCGGCCGCCGCTGTACGGGGTGGCGGTGGGCGTCAAGGACATCGTGCACGTGGACGGGCTGCCCACGCACGGCGGTTCGGCGCTGCCGCCCGGGGTGCTGGCCGGGCCGCAGGCCGTGGTGGTGGACCGGCTGCTGGCGGCGGGGGCGATGGTCGCGGGCAAGACGGTGACCGCCGAGTTCGCCGCGAGCGCCCCCGGTCCGACCCGCAATCCGCACCGTCCGGGGCACACCCCGGGCGGCTCCAGCAGCGGTTCGGCGGCGGCGGTCGCGGCCGGGCTGGTGCCGCTGGCGATCGGCACCCAGACGGTCGGCTCGGTGATCCGCCCGGCCGCGTACTGCGGGGTGGTGGGCTTCCGGCCGACGTACGGGCGGATCCCGATCGCGGGGGTGATCCCGAACGCGCCGAGCCTCGACACCCTGGGGACCTTCACCGCCGACCTGGCGGGCGCGGCCCTGGCGGCCCCGCTGCTCTGCGACGACTGGCGGGGCGACGGCCGGCTTCCCTCCCCGGACCGGATCGGTGCCGGGGAGGTCCGGCCGCCCGTGCTCGGGGTGCCGGACGGGACGTACCTGGAGTGCGCCGAGCCGGCCGCGCTGCGCGCCTTCGAGGAGCAGCTGGCCCGGCTGGCGCGGGCCGGGCTCACGGTGCGCCGGGTCGAGCTGTTCCCGGACTTCGCCGAGGTCGTCCGGCAGCTGCAGACGGTCAACCGCTTCGAGCTGGCCCGCGGCCACGCCGACTGGTTCGCCCGCTTCGGCGGGCTCTACCGGCCGGAGACGGCGGCGGGCATCCGGGTCGGCCGGGGCGTCGCGGCCGAGGACCGGGAGGCCGCCCTGCGGTTCCGGGAGCGGCTGCGCGAGCGGGTGGCCGCGGCGGGCGCGGCGGCCGGGGTGGACCTGTGGCTGGCGCCCTCGGCGACCGGCGGGGCGCCGGAGGGCCTGCACAGCACGGGGGACGCGGTGATGTCGCTGCCGTGGAGCTTCCTCGGGCGCCCGGCGCTGAGCCTGCCGGCCGGGCGGACCGGGGACGGGCTGCCGCTGGGCCTCCAGGTGGTCGGCGCGCCCGGCGGGGACGAGCTTCTGCTGGCCCAAGCAGCCTTCATTGAAAGGGTGCTGACGGAGCGTTAGGCGAGCGCCGGGTCGGCCGGGTCGGCGGCCTCGGCGCGCAGCAGGCGCAGCAGCAGGCGGCCGGCCCGCTCGTACGGGGTGTCCTCGTCGTGCAGCACGGCCTGGGAGTTGGCCGTCTCCAGGACGGCGATCAGGGCGAAGGCGAGGTCCCCGAGGTCGGTGTCGGGGCGCAGGGCGCCGGCCGCCCGGGCGGCGGCGAGGGTCTCGACGACGGTGTCGGACCACTCCCGGGCGCAGCCGGCCAGGGCGTCCCGGACGGCGCCGGGGCGGGCGTCGAACTCGGCGGTGACCTCGTAGAAGAAGCAGCCGCCGGGGAAGACTCGGGCGCGGGAGTAGGCCAGCCAGCTCTCGCAGAGGGCGCGGGCCCTGGCGAGGCCGGGCGGGGTGTCGGCGACCGGGGCGACGACGGCGTCGGCGAAGATCCGGCGGGCGGCGCGGACGGTGGCCAGCTGCAGCTCCTCCTTGGAGCCGAAGCCGGCGAAGACGCCGCTCTTGCTGAGCCCGAGGTCGGTGGCGAGGCGGCCGATGGAGAGCGCGTCCAGGCCCTCGACGGAGGCGATCCCGACGGCGCGGCGCAGCACCGCGCGGCGGGTCTCCTCGCCGCGCAGGACCCGTCCGTCCGTGGTCGTTCCGGCCATCGTCCGCGCCCCTGTTCTGCTCGTCTGTTCTGCTCGCCCTGCGTGCCGCCCAGGGTAGTGGGTGCATCGGGGCGGCCCCGGAGAACCCTAAAACTGCACGAACGGTCGTGCTAATATCTCGCCGCGAACGAGGCAGGACAAGGAGCGCGAGAGCAGGGAGACCCGATGGACCCGACCCGCGGACTGATCCGTACGACCCTCAACCCCACCGCCCGGTTCGCCCCCGGCCTGGCCGGGCGGGCCGCCTTCGAGCTGTTCACGCACCCGGTCCGGCGCAGCAGGGTGCGCGCGTCGGAGCGGGAGGTGCACGGACGGGCGGCCACCGAGCGGCTCGCCGTGAACGGCAAGGCGGTGGTCGGCTACCGCTGGGGCAGCGGCGAGCGGCCGGTCCTGCTGCTGCACGGCTGGCGCTCCCGGGCCTCCCGGTTCGCCCCGTACGTGCCCCGGCTGCGGGCGCTCGGGCTGAGCGTCGTCGCCTTCGACGCGCCGGGCCACGGCGACTCCGGCGGCCGGACCACCGGCGTGCCGGAGTACCGCGAGCTCGCGCTGAGTCTCCAGGAGCGGTACGGGCCGTTCGAGGCCGTGCTGGCGCACTCGCTGGGTGTCTGCGCGGCCTTCGGGGCGCTGGCCGACGGCCTGCGGGCGGGCCGGCTGGCGGCCGTCTCCGGGGTGTCCCGGGTGGGCTTCTTCCCGGCCGCCTTCTGTGCCGGGCTCGGGTTGGACGCCGAGGTCGAGCGGGCGCTGCGGGAGCGGATCGAGCGGGAGCTGTTCGGCGGGGACGCCGGGGGCTGGGAGCGCTTCGACGCGGCCCGCCGGGTCGAGGCGGTCGACGGGCCGGTCCTGGTCGTGCACGACGAGGGCGACACCGTCGTCCCACCGAGCGAGGCGTACCGGCTGCGCGAGGCGTACGGGGAGCGGCTGGAGCTGACCATCACTCAGGGCCTGGGCCACAGCAGGATTATCGCGGAGCCGACCGTTGTTGATCAGGTGATCGGATTCATCTCTGCCGGCCGGGAGGTCGCTGTCGTATGAGGATCGTCGAACTGCACGCACAGGCCATGGAGTTGGCCGTCCAGGTGGTGGACGGCCTACGGCCGGACCAGCTCGACCTGCCCACCCCCTGCGCGGGGTGGACACTGCGCAAGCTGCTGGAGCACTGCGTCGGCCAGCACCAGGGCTTCGCCGCGGCCGCCCGCGGCGCCGGGCCGGACCTGGCGCTGTTCGCGGACGCCCCGCTCGGCGCCGACCCGGCGGGCGCCTTCCGGCGCACCGGGACCGACCTCACCGAGGCCTTCCGGGAGGCGGCCACCGCGGACCGGCCGATCTGGCTGGCCGAGATCCGCGACGGCGGCCCCTTCCCGCTCACCCAGGCGGTGGGCTTCCACCTGCTGGACACCCTGGTGCACGGCTGGGACGTCGCCGCCGCGCTCGGCACCCAGGACGCGCTGGTCGCCGCGGTGGACGGCGACGACGCGCTGGCCACCGCGCTGCTGACGGTGACCGAGGCCGTCCCGAACACCGAGGAACACCGGGCACCCGGCCGGGCCTTTGCCCCGGGGCTCGAACCCGGCGGCGGCACCGGCCGGTTCGACCGCGCCCTGGCACTGCTCGGCCGCGACCCGGCCTGGAAGCCGTAACGGCCCTGTCCGCCCCGGGGCTTCCGGAACACAGCCCCGGGGTTTCCGGAACACAGGGGATTCCGGAAACCCCGGGGCCTGCCTTCGGCCCGCGTCCGCGGTCGGGCAGGCCCTACGGGCGGCGGGCGGCCCCGGCGCCCCGGCTCTCGGGGCCGCGCTGCTCGTCGGGGAAGCGCGGGCCGCCGATCAGGAAGAGCAGTGCGGCGGTCGGGAAGCCGAGCGAGGCGGCCAGCAACACGATGAACTCCCAGAACATCTTCCGCTCCTCGTCAGTCGCGGGCCGCCCGGACACCCGAAGGTGATCCCAAACCCGACCCGCTCCGATTGGCCGAATCGTCCGGTCACTGTCCGACGGTATGGCCGAATCACCCCGGCTGCCACCGGGCGCCGGCCCCCGGCCCGCGCCACACCGGCGCACGGGTCTGGGCGCGGGCCGGGGGCGGCGGCCACACTGTCGGGATGCAGCTACAGCTCGCAGGGGAAGCACGGCGGCCCGACCGCGAGAGCGAGGACTTCGCGGTGGCCTCGCCGGAGGCGCTGGTCCTGCTGGACGGCGCGAGCTCGCCGGTCGGCCTGGAGTCCGGGTGCCGGCACGGGACGGCCTGGTACGTGCGCCGGCTGGGCGTGCACCTGCTCGCCCGGCTCACCGACCGGGCGGACCGCTCGATCGCCGACTGCCTGGCCGACGCCATCGTGGAGACGGCCGCGCTGCACGGCGGCCGCTGCGACCTGGCCCACCCGAACACCCCCGCCGCGATGGTCGTCGCGGCCCGGCGGCACGGCGAGGCGCTGGAGTACCTGGTGCTCGGCGACTCCCTGCTGGTGCTGGAGTTCAAGGACGGCCCGCCGAAGGTGATCGGGGACAACCAGCGCTTCCCCGGCGGCGAGGAGCTGCGCCGGCAGGTCTGGGAGACCGTCCCCGGCTCGGCCGAGCGGGCCGCGCTGCACCTGGAGTACGTGCTGGCCGTGCGCGCCGCCCGCAACCGGGGCAACGGACCGTGGATCGCCGCCGCCAGCCCTCGGGCGGCCGAGCACGCCGAGACCGGCTCCGTCCGGCTGGACCGGCTGCACGCGCTGGCCGCCCTCACCGACGGCGCCTCGCGCTACACCGAGCGCTTCGGGCTGGGCAGTTGGGGCGACGTGCTGCGGCTGCTCGCCGAGTCCGGGCCGGGCGAGCTGATCGCCCAGGTCCGGGCGGTGGAGCGGGCGGACGCCGGCTGCGAGCGCTGGCCGCGCGGCAAGACGCACGACGACGCCTCGGCCCTGTACGCGCTGCTGTAGGCGGTGGACGCGCGAGGGCCCGGACCGGGTGCGGTCCGGGCCCTCGCGAGCGGGCGGGCTCAGTGGCCGTCGGCGGGGATGGTGCCGAGGCGGCCGGCCTGGAAGTCCTCCATGGCCTGCTGGAGCTCGCGGTGGCTGTTCATCACGAACGGGCCGTAGTGGGCGACGGGTTCGCGGATCGGGAGGCCGCCGAGGAGGACGACCTCGAAGTTGTTGTCGCGGGAGTCCTGCTTCTCGTCGGCGCGCAGGGTGATCGAGTCGCCGTCGCCGAAGACGACGGCCTGGCCCCGGTGGAAGGGGCGGTGCTCGGTGCCGGCCGAGCCGTTGCCGGCGAGGCCGTAGGCGAGGGCGTTGAAGTCGGCGCGCCAGGGCAGGGTGATCTGGGCGCCGGGGTTGATCGAGGCGTGGATCATGGTGATCGGGGTGAAGGTGGTGCCCGGGCCCTGGTGGCCGTCCAGCTCGCCGGCGATGACGCGCAGGAGCGCGCCGCCGTCCTCGGTGCTGAGCAGCTTGACGCTGCCGCCGCGGATGTCCTGGTACTTCGGGGTGATCATCTTGTCCGAGGCGGGCAGGTTGACCCACAGCTGGAGGCCGTGGAAGAGGCCGCCGGACTGCACCAGGGACTCCGGCGGGGTCTCGATGTGCAGGAGGCCGGAGCCGGCCGTCATCCACTGGGTGTCGCCGTCGGTGATGGTGCCGCCACCGCCGTGCGAGTCCCGGTGGATGAACGTTCCGTCGATGATGTACGTGACGGTCTCGAAGCCGCGGTGCGGGTGCCAGGGGGTGCCCTTGGGCTCGCCGGCCGCGTAGTCCACCTCGCCCATCTGGTCCATCATGATGAACGGGTCGAGGTACTTCTGGTTGATCCTGGCGAAGGCGCGGCGGACGGGGAAGCCCTCGCCCTCGTAGCCCTCGGGGGCGGTCGCCACGGTGAGGACCGGCCGTGCGCTCGTGACGGCGGGGTCCGGCGTGGTGACGCGCGGGAGGGTCAGCGGGTTGTCGACGGTCACGGCGGGCATGTCGGCCTCCTTCGGGGGGTGTCTGGCCTACATCCATGAGATTAGTTCAATCCTCAACAACAAGCAAGTTGAAAGTTGAACTATGTAGTGACGGAGGAGCGCAGGGCTCCTCGTCCAGCATGGCTCAGCCGTACATCCGGCGCATCGTGAAGTCGACCATCTGCTCGACGGCCTTGGCGTCGAACACCATCCGGTGCTCGCCCTCCATGTCCAGCGCGAAGCCGTAGCCGGTCGGCAGTAGGTCCAGGACCTCGGCGCCGGTGACGGTGAAGTGCTTGGAGTCCTTGCCGGCGTAGCGGCGCAGCTCCTTCAGCGAGCTGAACATCGGGATCACCGGCGTCGGGGTGTTGTGCAGCGCCAGGAAGCCGGGGCGGTCGCCGCGGGGGCAGTGCACCTTCGAGGTGATGAAGATCGCCTGGAAGTCCTCGACCGCCATCGAGCCGGTGGTGAAGGCCCGGACGGCGTCCGCGAGTGAGGGCGGCGAGGGTTCGGGGTACAGGGACTGCTGGGGGGCCTGCGACTGCCCGCCGTAGGCGTCGGGTCCGGGCATGCCGTTCATGCCCTGCTGCGGTCCCGCCTGCTGCTGGTAGGGGTCGCCCGGGTATGTGTTCTGGTCATATCCGTACACACGGACAGGCTAGCGGGAGCGCACCCCTCTCCGCTGGCACCGATCCTGACAAGGAGTGGCCGCGTCGGCTGTGGGACGTGACCACGTTCATAGCGGATTCGCCGGCGGGGGCTTGCCCAAGTTACCGCTGGGTAGCATCATGATGCCTACTGGTGGGTACGGGACGCCGGAACGCGGCGGTCTCCCGGAAGCGACGAACCGGAGATAACGGCCATGGGTCACTACAAGTCCAACCTGCGGGACGTGGAGTTCAACCTCTTCGAGGTGTTCGGCCGCGAGCAGGTGTACGGCACCGGACCGTTCGCGGACATGGACGTCGAGACCGCGAAGAACATCCTCAGCGAGATCGCGCGCCTCGCCGAGAACGACCTCGCGGCGTCCTACGCCGACACCGACCGCAACCCGCCGGTCTTCGACCCGGAGACCAGCACCGCGCCGATCCCGGCCACCTTCAAGAAGAGCTACCAGACCTTCATGGACGCCGAGTGGTGGCGCCTGGGCATCCCGGAGTCGATCGGCGGCCAGGTCACCCCGAACTCGCTGATCTGGGCCTTCGCCGAGCAGATCCTGGGCTCCAACCCGGCCATCTGGATGTACTCCTCCGGCCCGGCCTTCGCCGGCGTCATCGCCGAGGAGGGCACCGAGGAGCAGCTCGAGGTCGCCAAGCGGATGACCGACCGCCTGTGGGGCTCCACCATGGTCCTCACCGAGCCCGACGCGGGCTCCGACGTGGGCGCCGGCCGCACCAAGGCGATCCAGCAGGAGGACGGCTCCTGGCACATCGAGGGCGTCAAGCGCTTCATCACCTCGGGCGAGCACGACATGTCCGAGAACATCATCCACATGGTGCTGGCCCGCCCCGAGGGCGGCAAGCCGGGCACCAAGGGCCTGGGCCTGTTCATCGTCCCCAAGTTCGACTTCGACTGGGAGACCGGCGAGCTGGGCGAGCGCAACGGCGTCTACGCCACCAACGTCGAGCACAAGATGGGCCTCAAGGCCTCGAACACCTGCGAGATGACCTTCGGCGCCAAGCACCCGGCCAAGGGCTGGCTGCTGGGCGACAAGGTCGACGGCATCCGCCAGATGTTCAAGATCATCGAGTTCGCCCGGATGATGGTCGGCACGAAGGCCATCGCCACCCTCTCCACCGGCTACCTGAACGCCCTGGAGTACGCCAAGGAGCGCGTGCAGGGCGCCGACATCTCGCAGTTCCTGGACAAGACCGCCCCGCGCGTCACCATCACCCACCACCCGGACGTGCGCCGCTCGCTGCTGACCCAGAAGGCCTACGCCGAGGGCATGCGCGCGCTGGTGCTGTTCACCGCGTCCACCCAGGACGACATGATGGCCGCCAAGCTGCGCGGCGAGCACGACGAGGCCGCCGAGCGCCTCAACGACCTGCTGCTGCCGATCGTCAAGGGCTACGGCTCGGAGAAGTCCTACGAGCAGCTCGCCCAGTCGCTGCAGACCTTCGGCGGCTCCGGGTACCTCCAGGAGTACCCGATCGAGCAGTACATCCGGGACGCCAAGATCGACACCCTGTACGAGGGCACCACGGCGATCCAGGGCCAGGACTTCTTCTTCCGCAAGATCGTCAAGGACGGCGGCCAGGCGCTGACCGCGCTGTCCGAGCAGATCCAGAAGTTCGTCGACTCGGCCGCCGGCGGCGACGCCCTGGCCGCCGAGCGCAAGCTGCTCGGCAAGGCCGCCGAGGACCTGGCGGCCATCGTCGGCAAGCTGATCGCCGACCTGACCTCGGTCGAGCAGGACGTCAAGAACATGTACAAGGTGGGCCTGAACACCACCCGCCTGCTGATGGTCTCCGGCGACGTCGTGGTCGGCTGGCTGCTGCTGCGCCAGGCCGTGGTGGCCCTGGCCAAGCTGGAGGCCGGCGCCTCCGAGAAGGACGTCCCGTTCTACCAGGGCAAGGTCGCGGCGGCCCGCTTCTTCGCCAAGAACGTCCTGCCGACCGTCACCCCGCAGCGCCTGATCGCCGAGGGCATCGACAACGAGATCATGGACCTGGCGGAGGAGGCCTTCTAGGCCCGTCCGGGACCGCCGGGCCCGTCCGGGCCCGCGCACCCCTCGAACCGCCTGACACACCCTCGCACCGAAGGGCCCGGCTGCCACCGGGCCCTTCGGTGCGTCCGGGGCCGTGGTCGGGGCGGGCGTCCGGCGCCATGGTCCGGGTGTGCGTCCGGGCGTGCGGCCGGCGGCGGAAAGCTCCGACCGTGCGCGGCGGTTCACGGTCGTGTCCGGGTCGTGCACCGAACCAGGTGTTCCGAATGCCCTGTCCGTGTACGGGCATATGCTCAGGTGCGAAGCCGACTCCCCATCCGGCTTCGGCCCTCACTCGACCCAGGAGCAGCATGTCGACCGCCGCCCGCCAGGCATTCTTCGACCGGACGCACAGCGACGACCTGATCGCGTTCCTCGGCACCTCACCCTCCCCGTACCACGCGGTGGCGAGCGCCGCGGAGCGGCTGGAGAAGGCGGGCTTCCGGCAGGTCGCCGAGACGGACGCGTGGGACGACGCGGCCGGCGGGCGCTACCTGATCCGCGGGGGCGCGCTGATCGCCTGGTACCTGCCGGAGGGAGCGGGCCCCGAGACGCCGTTCCGGATCGTCGGCACCCACACCGACTCGCCCAACCTGCGGGTCAAGCCCGTGCCGGACACCGGCTCGGAGGGCTGGCGGCAGGTCGCCGTGGAGATCTACGGCGGCGTCCCGCTGAACACCTGGCTGGACCGCGACCTCGGCCTCTCCGGCCGGCTCGCGCTCAAGGACGGCACCGCCCGGCTGGTCCAGCTGGACGAGCCGCTGCTGCGCGTGCCGCAGCTCGCCATCCACCTGGACCGCCAGGTCAACGAGGGCATGAAGCTCGACAAGCAGCGCCACCTCACCCCGATCTGGGGCCTCGGCCCGGTCGACGAGGGCGCGCTGATCTCCTACGTCGCCCAGCGGGCCGGTCTGGACGCCGCCGACGTGGCCGGCTGGGACCTCATGACCCACGACGTCCAGCCCGCCTCCTACCTGGGCCGCGACCGCGAACTGCTGGCCGCCCCGCGCCTGGACAACCTGCTCTCGGTGCACGCGGCCACCGCCGCGCTCGCCGCCGTCGCCACCGCCGAGGGCGCCGCCAGCCTGCCGTACATCCCGGTGCTGGCCGCCTTCGACCACGAGGAGACCGGCAGCGAGTCCGACACCGGCGCGCAGAGCCCGCTGCTCGGCACCGTGCTGGACCGGACGGTGCACGCGCGCGGCGGCACCACCGAGGACCGGGCCCGGGCCCTCGCCGGCACCGTCTGCCTCTCCTCGGACATGGGCCACGCCGTCCACCCGAACTACAGCGAGCGGCACGAGCCGGGCCACCACCCGATGCCGAACGGCGGGCCGATCCTCAAGGTCAACGTCAACAACCGCTACGCGACCGACGGCGTCGGGCGGGCGGTGTTCGCGGCCGCCTGCGAGAAGGCGGGCGTGCCGTGGCAGACCTTCGTCTCCAACAACGCCATGCCCTGCGGTACGACGATCGGCCCGATCACGGCGGCGCGGCTGGGCATCAAGACGGTGGACTGCGGCATCGCGGCGCTCTCCATGCACTCGGCGCGCGAACTGTGCGGCGCGGAGGACCCGTACCTGCTGGCGAGCGCGCTCAAGGCCTTCCTGGAGGGCTGACGGCGGACGCGGAAGGGGCCCGGCGGTCGTCCGCCGGGCCCCTTCGCGCTGTTCTGCCGAGCGTTGTTCCGGGTTACTCCATCCCGGCCAGGACCAGCGGGAGGCGGCGGGCGCCGTCGGCGACCAGCTTCACCGGCACGCCCCAGTCCTGCTGGTGCACGTGGCAGGCCGGGTACTCGATCTCCGGGTCGTCGTCGCAGGAGGCGGCCATCGCCGAGACGTGCAGCACGCCCTCGGCGACCTCGGCGGAGAGCACCAGCTCACGGGAGAGGTCGGTGTCCGCGCCCGCGCCGGAGACCAGCAGCTCGGGCGGGGTCGAGCTGACCAGCAGCCGGGTGGACGGGCCGTAGCGCTCGTCCAGCTTCTGGCCGTTCGGCGCCTCGAAGACCACGTCCAGCCGGAAGGCGCCCGGGGCGACCTCGGTGGCCGCGCGGCGGGTGCGGTGCGCCACCGACTCGACCCGTACCGCCTCCTCCGGCAGCCGCAGCCTGGTCAGCCGGTGCCGGGCCGACTCGACCACCACGATGTCGCCGTCCACCAGCACCGCCCCGGAGGGCTCGCGCAGGTCGGTGGCCAGCGTGCTGACCTCACCGCTCGCCGGGTCGTAGCGGCGCAGCGCGTGGTTGTAGGTGTCGGCGACGGCCACCGAGCCGTCCGGCAGCACGGTGACGCCCAGCGGGTGCTGGAACAGCGCCTGGTCGGCCGCGCCGTCGCGGTGGCCGAAGTCGAACAGGCCGGTGCCGACGGCGGTCCGGACCGCCCCTGTTTCACGTGAAACCCAGCGCAGCGCGGAGGTCTCGGAGTCGGCGACCCAGAGCCGCTCGCCGTCCGCGGAGACGGCGAGGCCGGACGGCTGGGCGAACCAGGCCTCGGCGGCGGGCCCGTCCACCAGGCCCTCGTTGGTGGTGCCGGCCGCGACCGCGACCGTGTCGGCGGCCGGGTCGAACGACCACAGCTGGTGCACGCCGGCCATCGCGATCCACACCCGGCCGTCGAACCAGGCGACGTCCCACGGCGAGGAGAGGTCCACCTCGCGGGCCGGGCCCTCGGTGGCCGAGCCCTGCCACCACTGGCGGCCGGTGCCGGCCAGGGTGGTCACCAGGCCGTCGGCGAGGCGGACGCCGCGCAGGGCGTGGTTGACGGTGTCCGCGACGACCACGTCGTACGCCGAGCCCTCCGGCAGCAGCGCGAGGCCCTGCGGCTCGCTGAACCGCGGGCCGGCGCCGTCCGAGCCGTCGCCGTCCACCAGTCCGCGCTGCCCGTCGCCGATCCGGCGCACCACCGTCTCGCCGTCCTCGGCCAGCTCGACCAGCGAGTGGTGGCCGGAGTCGGCGACCAGGAAGTGGCCGTTCGGCAGCCGGACCGCCTTGCCGGGGAACTTCAGGCTTCCCGCGGTCGGCTCCGGCGCCACGTACGGGCCGTCGCCGCGGCGCAGCGTGCCCTTCGCGGCGTGCTCGGCCTCCAGCTCCTCGACCAGCCGGGCGAGCGCGTGGGCATGCCCCTCGCCGGCGTGCTGGGCGACCACGTAGCCCTCCGGGTCGATCACCACCAGCGTCGGCCAGGCCCGGACGGCGTACTGCTTCCAGGTGGCCAGCGCCGGGTCGTCCAGCACCGGGTGGTGCACCTCGTAGCGGGCGACGGCGTCGACCACGGCCTGGTGGTCGGCCTCGTGCACGAACTTCGGCGAGTGCACCCCGACGATCACCACGGTGTCGCGGTGCGCCTCCTCCAGCTCCCGCAGCTCGTCCAGGACGTGCAGGCAGTTGATGCAGCAGAAGGTCCAGAAGTCCAGGATGGTGATCTTGCCCCGGAAGTCGGCGAGCGTGAGCTCCTTGCCGCCGGTGTTCAGCCAACCGCCTGCCCCGACCAGTTCGGGGGCGCGTACACGTGCACGAGATGCCATGCGTCAATCAAACCGCACGCCCGCTGCCCGCATTCCAGGGCGGGGCGTCATGCCGTGGAGCGGGGCCTGCGCTGGTGTTTGGCGGCCTTGTACGCCGCGACGGACTTGCGTGACGAGCGCCAGACTCCGTCAGGGCCCTGCACGGCGTTCAGGCGACCGCGCTGGGCTGCTTGCCGGAGCGCTGCGAGAGACAGCTCTTCATCGACGAGTGCGGCGAGCGGGACCATCCTCGCGGGGCCGGCCACGTTGGGGACGATGAAGCGGTTGAGATTGTCCTCCATCGCCCGGGCGATCAGCTCGCCGAGGGTGCCGTAGTCTCCCGCGTCCGCCCTGCGTAGTGCGGTCAGGTACGCGTCCCGCTGTCGCTTGAGGATGATGATCGGCGGATACCCGAGGCGGACGAGGACAAGGTTCATGACGAGTCGACCGGTTCGGCCGTTCCCGTCGAGGAACGGGTGGACTCGTTCGAACTGGTTGTGGATCCTGGCCAGTTCCTCGGGGAGGGGCCGGTCGAGATCCGTGCTGTCCTCGATCAGCCGGCCAAGAGCACAGACCTCGGTAACCCACTGCTCGACCTGTGCCGGCACCAGCGGCCAGCGTGGCGGCGTCATGCCTTCGGTGAAGGGGGCGATGTCGTGCTCGCGGAAGTTGCCGGGGCCTTCGCGGTCGCTCGCGTCCGGGTGAGGTGCCACGTTCCAGACCGGGGTCATCGCCGCGTGGTGGATATGGCGGATCTCGCTGAGGGTAACGAGGCGGCCGTCATGCCAAGCGTCCGGTTCCAGTGCCTGGCCGTAGACCCAGCGGGCGGCGTCAGCGTAGCCCTGGACCTCGTTGTACTCGCTGAGCGGCTTCGCTCCGACGGCTCGACCCTGGTCCAGGAGTGCTTGCACCTCGCGAAGGACCAGGGTGTTGCCCTCAAGCGCGGTGGAGTGGTGTGCTTCCTGGTGCCAGATGTCGTCCCAGATCTCCTGGGCTTCTCGGGGACTGGGGAGTCCGCCGAAGCGCTCGTTCAGCTCGGTCAGCGCGCCGGCGAGTCGGTTGTAGACGGTACTGCGACTGGGCCTGCCTCGTCCTGCCAACGTCGCTCTCCCCAGAGTTGATACATGCCATCAGCGGCTAATTGAACTTATCAACTCTGAGGGCCGCAAGGATCTGACCAGTGCATGGTGACCGCGCGGGCCGCGAGGGGTTACGGGCGGGTGAGGTCGGCCTGCCAGCGGGTCTCGCCGTCCTGGGTGTGGGCGGTGCGGCGCAGGCCGAGGGCGGTGGCGATCCTGGCGGAGGCGTGGTGGTCGGGGTGGATGTGGGCGACGGCGGTGGTGGCGCCGGCGGCGGTGAGGTGGGCGAGCAGGGTGCGGGCGGCCTCGGTGGCCAGGCCGCGGCGCTGCCAGGGGGTGCCGACCACCCAGGCGAGTTCGGCCCCGTCGGGGCGGACGGTGGTCTGCACGTAGCCGGTGAGGGCGCCGTCGGCGCGCAGCCGCAGCACCCAGTTGCCCCAGGCCTCGGCCGGGTCGGGGGAGCCGGCGGCGAGCCGGGCGCAGCGGGCGCGCAGCTCCTCGACGGTGGCCGGGCGGCCGCCCGTGAAGGCGTGCAGGGCCGGGTCGGCGAGCGCGGCCGCCAGCTCCTCGGCGTGCCCGGGGGCGATCGGCAGCAGGTCGAGGCGCTCGCTGCGCAGTTCGGCGGTGGTGAGGTCAGGGTGCATGGCCGTATTGAAGGGGATCGGAGGCCGTTGTGCGACGGGGTTTCCGGTCGGCCGTCCCGTGGCGGTGCTTTCCCGCGGCCGGGGGTCCGGGGTCGAATGGGGCGGACGTCAACACGAGGAGGTCGCAGGTGCGGTACCTGGTCAGGGAGAAGCTGTTCGCGGTCGGCGACGACTACTGGATCGAGGACGACCGGGGCCGCAAGGCGTACCTGGTGGACGGCAAGGTGCTGCGGCTGCGGGACACCTTCGAGCTGAAGGACGCGCACGGGCGGGTGGTCGCGGTGGTGAAGGAGAAGATGCTCACCGTCCGCGACGCGATGAAGATCGAGGACGCCGACGGCGAGGTGGTCGCCACCGTCCGGGAGAAGCTGTTCACCCCGTTCCGGGACAAGTACCTGGTGGAGCTGGCCTCCGGCGGCGAGCTGAAGATCCACGGCAACCTGATCGACAAGGACTACCGGATCGAGAACCAGCACGGCGACGACCTGGCCCGGATCAGCCGCAAGTGGTTCCGGATCCGCGACACCTACGGGGTGGAGATCGCCGACGGCGCGGACACCGGCCTGCTGCTGGCCGTCGCGGCCTGCGTCGACCACCTGGTGCACGAGGACGACTGACCCGTCCCCGGTTTCCGGATCCCGGTCCGCCCCTCACCCGGGTGGGGTATCTTTTGCCAACCCTTGACCAAGGCGGTCGGGGGCCCTGACCAGCCGGTCGGGGGCTGGCGTGAGCGGACCGGGGGCTGGAACCACGATGAACGACATCCTGCACGGGCTCGGTGCGGCGGCGGCCTACGGCGCCCTCGGCGTGGTGCTGCTGCTCCTCGGCATCGGACTGGTCGACCTGCTGACGCCCGGCAGGCTCGGCCACCAGATCTGGGTCGAGCGCAACCGCAACGCCGCCGTCCTGCTCAGCTCCGCGCTGCTCGGCATCGGCGGCATCGTCTTCACCGCGATCATGTACACCTACGCCGACTTCGCCAAGGGCCTGCTGTCGACGGCCTGTTACGGCCTGCTCGGGCTGGTGCTGATGGCCGTCGCGTTCTGGCTGGTGGACCTGCTGACGCCGGGAAAGCTCGGCGCGATCCTGGTCGAGCCGGAGCCGCACCCGGCGGTGTGGGTGTCCGCCTCCTGCAACATCGCGGTGGCGGCGGTGGTGTCGGCCGCGATCGCGTAGGGCCCTTCCCCGGGCCGCGCCACGTCGGGTACGGCGCACCGGGGGGCGGCGCTACGCCGGGTGCGGCGCCCCGCCCAGGAGGTGCTCCCGGCCCCAGGCGCCCAGCGGCCCCAGCGCCGTGTTGAGGCGGTGCCCCGCCTCGGTCAGCGCGTACTCGACCCGCGGCGGCACCTCCTCGTACGCCTCCCGGTGCACGATGCCGTGCGCCTCCATCTCGCGCAGGTGCGCGGCCAGGACCTTCTCGGTGATCCCCGGCAGCAGCCGGCGCAGCTCGCCGAAGCGGCAGCGCGGGCGCTCGCCCAGGGCCCAGAGGATCGACACCTTCCACTTGCCGCCGATCACGTCCATCGCGGCGTCCGTCCCGCAGATGTACGCCCCCGGCCTCGGCACGGTCGCCATGCCCACCCCTTCCGAACCTCCGACCTGGATACTGACCCCAGGGTAACCACCCACTCCGAAGTGCGTACTTGATCGTTTCCGGGGGCAGCGCGGAGGCTGACTGCCATGGCAACCAACCCCGTTGAGAACGCGTCCGAGACCACGCCCGCCCTGAACACCCCGTCCACCCCGCTCACCCTGCTCGGCCTCGGCGCGATGGGTACCGCGCTGGCCGGGGCCTGGCTCGCCGCCGGGCACCCGCTGACCGTCTGGAACCGCACCGCCGCCCGCGCCGAGGGGCTCGCCGCCCGCGGTGCCGCCGTCGCCGCCACCGCCGCGGAGGCGGTCGCCGCGAACCGGCTGGTCGTCGTCTGCCTGCTCGACGACGCCTCCGTGCCGGCGGCGCTGGACGGCGTCGACCTGACCGGCAAGGACCTGGTCAACCTGGTCACCAGCACCCCCGCGCAGGCCCGCGCCCGCGCCGCCTGGGCCGAGGAGCGAGGCGCCCGCTACCTGGACGGCGGGATCATGGCCGTCCCGCCGATGATCGGTGTCCCGGCGGCCGGGGCGTACGTGTTCTACAGCGGCTCGTCCGAGCTGTTCGAGGAGCACGGGGTCACGCTCGCCGTCCCGGCCGGCATCCGGTACGTGGGCGCGGACGCCGGGTACGCGGCGCTGCACGACGTGGCGCTGCTCAGCGGGATGTACGGGATGTTCGCCGGGATCGCGCACGCCTTCGCGCTGGTCCGCGGCGAGGACGTGGCACCGGGCGAGCTGGCGCCGCTGCTGGGCGGCTGGCTCGCCGCGATGTCCGGCTCGGTGGCCAGGACCGCGGAGCAGCTGGAGAGCGGCGACTACACCCAGGGCGTGGTGTCCAACCTGGCGATGCAGGTGGCCGGCCGGCAGACGCTGCTGGGCACCGCCGAGGAGCAGGGGGTGAGCGCCGAACTGCTGGAGCCGTACTTCCGGTTGATGGAGCGCAGGCTGGAGATCGGCGGTGGCGAGGAGGACCTGACCGGGGTCGTCGACCTGCTGCGACGGTGAGGCCCGGCCGGTAACGTACCGGCATGGCAGACCTCGAAGAACGCGCCACCGTCGTCGCGTCCCACTCACGGCAGGCCGGAGCGGGGGTGCTGGTCCGACCGCGCCGCGCCGACGACCTCGCCGACTGCGTCCGGGTGCTCGGCGACGTCCACGCGGCCGACGGCTATCCCGCCGACTGGCCCGACCGCCCCGCCGCTTGGCTGACCCCGGACGGCCAGCTCGCCGCCTGGATCGCCGAGTCGGACGGCCGGCTCGCCGGACACGTCGGCCTCGCCCGCAGCACCCCGGACGACCTCGCCCCCGCCCTGTGGGGCCACCGCACCGGCGGCCGCCCGGAGCTCACCAGCGTGATCGGCCGCCTCTACGTCGCCCCCACGGCGCGCGGCCACCTCATCGGCGCACGGTTGCTGGCCTGCGCCGTGGCGCACGCGCGGGCGCTCGGCCTGCACCCCGTGCTCGACGTCCTCGCCACCGACACCGCCGCCGTGGCCCTCTACCGCCGCCTCGGCTGGACCCACCTCGGCAGCGGCGACCAGCGGTGGGCCTCCGGCCGCACCGTCACCGTCCACTGCTTCGCCGCCCCGAGGGGATGAGCCCCGGCCCGCCCGGCCACCACGGCCGGGCGGGGTGGCCCGGTCGGAGCGGCTATACCGCGATGACCTCGATCCCCTGCTCCAGGCCGATGAAGTCGTCCGCGTTCCGGGTGTAGAGCGGTAGGCCGTGGGCGGCGGCGGTGGCAGCGATCATCAGGTCCATGAGGCGAGGGCGGGGGTCGCGCTTGGCCTGGATCGTGAGTGCGATCAGTGTTCCGAATCGCCGGGCGGCCTCACGGTCAAACGGGAGGGCGGTGAACTCCGCCTCCACGTCGGCCAGCCGTTGGGCCCTGGCCAGCATCTGCACCGGGTCCTTGGCCATGGCGACACCCTGGGAGAGCTCGGCCAGCACCACCGAGGGCACGGCGACCTCGAACGGCAGGAGTTCCGGATCGATCTGCGGCAGATCGATCACCACACAGGTGTCGAGCAGGCCGCACTGGCGTCGTTCGCTCACGCGCGCTCCCACGGGTCGCCGCCGCCCTCGACCCGGTCCTCGTCGCCGTAGAAGGTGTCGGCCTCGGCCCGCAGCTGTGCGGCGTCGACGGCGGGTGCGCTCCGCCACTTGCGCTGGAGCTCTTCCACGGGGGCTCCTCCGGGCTCTGGCTCGCCCTGGAGCGTTGGGGACTGGACGGCACGATGCTGCTGGCGCTGCTCGGGGTGTTCCTGCTCTGGGGGCTGGTCCGTCCGTGGGGGCAGGTCTTCCCGCGCTGGACCCTGCCGCTGCGCGGCCGCCGGGTGCCGCGCTGGCTGCCGCTCACCCCGGCCCTGCTGGGTGCGGCCACGCTGGCGCCGTACGGGGTGGTCGGGGTCGGCTACCTGGGGCTGTGCACCGCCGGGGTGACGCGGATCAGGCTGGGCGAGTTCGCCGGTGAGCAGAGCGCGCTGGAGGTCGCCTGGGTGGGGATGTGCGGGTTCGCCGGGTACGGGGTCGCGCTGGCGGTGGCCGCCCGGTCGTACTGGCGGCGGACGGGGGCGCGGGCCGCCGAGGTGGGCTGAGGGCGGGGTCGGCTCGGGGCCGGGGTTTGCTGAGGCGGCAACATTGCTTGCCGATCCGGTGGGGTGGGCCGCAGCCTGGCGGTGGAGGTGAGCGCCATGGGCGAGACGACCGGGACGACCAGGACAGCCGGGGTGACCGGGAGCAGGGAGAGCGAGCGCTACGACGTGGTGGTGGTCGGCGCCGGAGCGGCGGGGCTGAACGCCGCGCTGGTGCTGGGCCGGGCCCGGCGCCGGGTCGCGGTGGTGGACGCCGGCGAGCCGCGCAACGCGCCCGCCGCCCACATGCACGGCTACCTGAGCCGGGACGGCATGCCCCCGGCGGCGCTGCTCGCGGTCGGGCGGGAGGAGGTCGCCCGGTACGGGGCGGACCTGATCGACGCCCGGGTCGAGCACATCGAGCCCGCCGGTGCCGGTGCCGATGCCGGTGCCGGTCCGGCCGGGTCCGCGGCGCCGGGCTTCGTGGTCCACCTGGCCGGCGGGCCGGTGCTGCACGCGCGCCGGGTGGTCGTCGCCACCGGGCTGCGGGACGGCCTGCCGGAGCTGCCCGGCCTGGTCGAGCGGTGGGGCCAGGATGTGCTGAACTGCCCGTACTGCCACGGCTGGGAGGTCCGCGACCGCCCGCTCGGCGTGCTCGGCACCGGCCCCGGGGCGGTCAACCAGGCGCTGCTGCTGCGGCAGTGGTCGGCGGACGTGGTGCTGCTCGCGCACACCCTCGCACTGACCGACGACGAGCGGGAACGGCTCGCCGCCCGGGACGTCCGGGTGGTCGAGGGCCGGATCGTCCGCCTGGTCTCCGACGACGGGCGGCTGCGCGGCGTCGAGCTCGCCAACGGGCAGGTGGTGCCGCGCGAGGCGGTGTTCGTCTTCCCGCAGCCGGTGCCCCGGGACGCGCTGCTCTTCGGCCTCGACTGCGCCCGGGACGACAACGGCTGGGTCACCACCGACCGGACCGGCCGCACCAGCCTCCCCGGCGTCTGGGCGGTCGGCAACGTCGCCGACCCGCGCGCCCAGGTGGTCACCGCCGCCGGGATGGGCGCGGCGGCCGCCTTCGCGCTCGACCACGACCTCGCGGCGGAGGAGGTCGAGCGGGCCGTCGTGCGGTACCGCGCGTCCGGTGCCGCCGTGCCCGCCTGAGCGGGGAAGCTTTCGTCAACCCACGATCGGAGAAACCCTGATGTCAGCGCACCAGCACGACCACTCCCACTCCCACGGCCCGTCCCACGGGCACTCCCACGGGCACGTCCCCGCCGCCGACTTCGACTGGGACGCGCTCGCCGCGCACCTGGAGCTGGAGGGCGACCTGCGGGCCGGCGCCGTCACCGAGGCCGGGCGGTGGCTGCTCGGCCTGCACGGCGAGGGCGCGGTTCGGCGGGTCCTCGACGTCGGCAGCGGGCCCGGGGTGATCGCCGGACTGCTGGCGGAGGTCTTCCCCGCGGCCGAGGTGGTGGCCGTCGACCAGTCGGCCGCCCTGCTGGAGCGTGCCCGGGTCCGCTCCGGTGGTCGGCTCGGCACCCGACAGGCCGACCTGCCCGCCGAGTTCGACAAGCTCGGCGAGGCCGACCTGATCTGGTCCGGCAACGCCATCCACCACCTCGGCGACCAGCAGGCCGCGCTCACCTCGCTCGCCGGGGCGCTGCGGCCCGGCGGCCTGCTCGCCGTCGCCGAACGCGGCCTGCCCGCGCGCTACCTGCCGCGCGACTTCGGCCTCGGCCGGCCCGGCCTCCAGGCCCGGATGGACGCCGCCCACGAGGACGGCTTCACCACCATGCGGGCCGAACTGCCGGACAGCACCGAGGAGATCGAGGACTGGCCGGCCATGCTCGGGCGGGCCGGGCTGACCCCGACCGGCACCCGCACCTTCCTGGTCGACCACCCCGCCCCGCTCGCCGGCCCGGTCCGCGCTTACCTGCACGTCCAGCTGACCCGGCTGCGCGACCGGCTCGCCGAACAGCTCGACACCGAGGACCGGGCCACCCTGGACGCCCTGCTCGACGAGGACGCCCCCACCGGGATCCTGCACCGCCCGGACGCCTTCTACCTCTCCGCGATGACCGTCCACACGGCCCGCCGGGACTGACCCGGCGGCCCCTGCGGGGCCTCACGGGTTGGCGGATGCGGGTGTGGGACCGTCCGTGCGGCGCGTCGCTTCAGGGTGTGAGGAAAGCGGCCACCGTACGGCTGAAGGCGGCCGGGTCGTCGAGCCACGGGTAGTGGCCGGCGGCGGGCTGGACGGCGGTACGGGCGTGGCGGAACAGCGCGGCCGTGGCGCGGACCGCCCCGGGCCTCGGGTCGGGGTCGTACTCGCCGGCCAACAGGAGTGCTGGGGAGGCGAGTTCGGCCACGGCGGCGCGGACGTCGGCGGGTTGGAAGCCGCCGCCGTGGTAGGCCGCGGCGGCCTCCGGGTGGCTCTGGGCGGTGCGGTCGGCCTCGTGGGCGCGGGCGGCGGCGTCCCAGGTGCCGTGGAAGAGCGGTGCCACGGCGTCGGGGTCGGCGGCGCCGCCGGCGAAGGCGGTGCGGACGGCGGCCCGGGCGGCCGGGTACCACTCCTCCTCGGCGAGGCCGCGGGCCTCGGCCGCCTCGCGGTAGTCGTCCTCGGAGGAGGTGCTGCCGAAGATCCGGAGGCTGGGCGTGACCAGCACCAGCCGACCGGTGCGTTCCGGGTGCCGCAGCGCGTGCAGGGTGGCGAGCGAGCAGCCGGCGGAGTGGGCGAGGAGGTCCACCCGGTCGAGCCCGAGGTGGGTCCGGAAGGCCTCGACGTCCGCCACCTGCCGGTCGACCCGGTGGTCCGCCGGGTCGGCCGGGCGCTCCGAGCGGCCCGTGCCGCGCAGGTCGAGGACGTGCAGGGCGCGGTGCGCGGAGAGGCCGCCGAGGTCGCCGAGGTACGCGGCGTCGCGCATCGGGCCGCCGGCGAGGACGAGCAGCGGCTCGCCCCGGCCGAGCACGCGGTAGCCGAGCCGGGTGCCGTCGGGGCCGGTGAAGGTGGTCATCGGCCGATCGTGGCAACCGCCGTCCGGCCGGGGCAACGGGAATTCGGCCGACCCGTCCCGGGGTACCGTCGGCGCATGACAGCGAGTGAGCGGCGCTTCGTCGTGGTGACCACGACCCACGAGAGCGAGGAGCGGGCCCGGGCCCTGGCGTCCGCCGTGGTGCGGGAGCGGCTGGCGGCCTGCGCCCAGGTGTACCCCGTACGGTCGGTGTACTGGTGGGACGGCGAGGTGCAGGATGCCGAGGAGTGGCGGATCGACCTCAAGACCAGGGCCGAACTCGTGGACCGGCTGGGCGCGTTCGTGGCCGGGCGGCACTCCTACGAGACGCCCGAGCTGGTCGCCGTACCGGTGACGGGCGGCAGCCGGGGCTACCTCGACTGGGTGGCCGCGGAGACCACGCCCGAGGGAACCACGCCAGAGGAAACCCAGGGCGCCGAGGACTGAGGACGGCTCAGGGCGCGACCTGGAGGAAGGCGAGCACGGCCAGCACCCGCCGGTGGTCCTCCTCCGAGGGCGGCAGGTCGAGCTTGAGGAAGATGTTGGCGGTGTGCTTCTTCACCGCCCGCTCGGTGATCACCATCCGTTCGGCGATCGCCGCGTTGGAGCGCCCCTCCGCCATCAGGCCCAGCACCTCGCGCTCACGCGGCGTCAGGCGGTCCAGCGGCTTGTTGCGTTCGTTGCTGCCGACCAGCATGGCGATCACCTGCGGGTCGAGCGCGGTGCCGCCGGCCGCCACCCGCCGGACCGTCTCCACGAACTCGTCGGGGTCGAAGACCCGGTCCTTCAGCAGGTAGCCGATCGCGCCGGTGCCGTCGGCGAGCAGCTCCTTGGCGTAGAGCTGCTCGACGTACTGGGAGAGCACCAGCACCGGCAGCCCGGGGATCCGCCGGCGCGCCTCCAGGGCGGCCTGGAGGCCCTCGTCGGTGAACGTCGGGGGCAGCCGCACGTCGACGACGGCCACGTCCGGGCGTTCGGTGAGCAGGGCCTCCAGGAGGGCCGGTCCGGTGTCCACCGCGGCCACGACCTCGAAGTCGTAGGCCTCCAGCATCCGGACCAGTCCGTCCCTCAGGAGGAAGAGGTCCTCGGCGAGGACAACTCGCACGGCAGCTCCATCGTCAGGGTCGTGGGGCCGCCGAGCGGGCTGCGGACGGCCAGGACGCCGTCGAAGGTAGCAAGCCGCCGTTCCAGGCCGCGCAGCCCGGTGCCGCGCGAGGGGTCGGCGCCGCCGGTGCCGTCGTCGGTGACCTGGGCCTTCAGGGTGCCGTCCTGGTACCAGAGTTGGACGTCGACCCGGCTCGCGCCCGCGTGCTTGGCGGCGTTCGTCAGGGCCTCGGAGACGGCGAAGTAGACGGCGGACTCGACCGGTGCCTCGGCGCGGCCGGGCAGGTCGGCGGTGACCGTGACGTTCAGCGGGCTGTCCATGCCCAGGGCTCGTACGGCGTCGGCCAGTCCGCGGTCGGCGAGGACCGGCGGGTGGATGCCGCGGACCAGGTCGCGCAGCTCGTTGAGGGCGGTGGCGGAGGCCTGGCGGGTCTCGGCGAGCAGCTGCTTCGCGGCCTGCGGGTCCCGTTCGACCAGCCGCTCGGCGACGCCCAGGTTCATCCCCATGGCCACCAGCCGGGCCTGCGCGCCGTCGTGCAGGTCCCGTTCGATCCGGCGCAGTTCGGCGGCCTGGGCGGTGAGCGCGTCGCGCCGGGTCTCGGTCAGGTGGACGACCTTGCGCTGGGCGGCCAGCGCCTCGGCGCGGGCGGTCGGGCCGAGCAGGGCCCCGGCCAGCGCGGTGTGGCCGCGCAGCGCGCCGGGGGCGATCGCCGGACCGGCCAGGAGGGTCGGGACGGCGAGCAGGACGGCGATCCGGGCGCTGCCCGGGTCCGTCACGTGCACCCACCAGTACCAGGTGTTGCCGTCGGCCGAGGCGATCGGCTCCCAGAGCCAGGGCTGCAGCAGGCCGAAGAGGCCGAAGGCGACCAGGGCCGGCGGGAACAGCGCCACGGTGAAGCCGATCACCGGGTCGACCAGCAGCCAGAGCAGGTCCCGCCAGGTGGCCGGGTCGCCGAGCAGGGCCCGGCAGCGCTGCCAGGCGCCCTTGAGGCCCGGCTCGGCCGGCGGCAGCGGCCGGTACGGCTCGCGGACCGCGACGCCGGACCAGCGGGCGGCCAGCGTGCGGCGGCGGCCGGCCAGGGCCCGGACGGCGAGGACGGTCGCCGGCACCAGCAGGACGCCGAGGCCCACGCCCAGCAGGACGGCGGTGACCGTGGCGGCGACGAGCAGCAGCAGCTGCGGCACCGCGAACCCGGCCAGTGCCGTCGCGCGCAGCAGGTCCCGTACGGCCCGGCGCGCCCGGTCGAGCGGCGTGCCCGCGCTCACCCCGGCGGCCTCGGCGCCGTCCCCGACTTCCTTGCCCACGCTGCCCGTTGTCACTGTCCGTCCCCCTCCGTACCGGCCTCGCGGCCGCCGTCCCGACCCTGCGGACCACCAGACTGCCCTACCCCGCCGCCCTGTTCACGGGGCCTCGGCCCCCTCTCGGCGGTACCTGGGTACACCCTCCGATCGACGCCCAGGGGCCCTGCCCCGGCCCACCGCTCCCGGCCTAGCGTTCGAGGTGTCCGGAAGCGGCCCGTCAGCGGAGCGCCGGACCCCCGCCAACCACCGCAATGATCACGGGAGTTCGCCATGTCCGAGCGATTCGCCGCCGGCCGTCCGCTGGTCCGTCTGGTCCTGGTGCTGGCCGCCCTCGGCCTCTTCCTCCACGGCCTCACCCCGGCCCACGCCGCCGGGCGCGCGTCCGGAACAGGTGCGCCGACGGCCGGAAGCGGCGCGCCGACGACGCGAACAGGCGTGCCGACGGCCGCCACCGGTGCGCCGCCCTCCCCGGCCGACCCCGTCCAGGTGAGAGCCCTGTTCGACGAGCTGCTTCCCCGGCTGCTCGCCGAGCACCGCATCCCCGGCGCCGCCGTGACCGTGGTGGCCGGCGGGCGGGAGGTCTTCTCGGGCGGCTACGGCGTCGCCGACACCCGGACGAACCGGCCCGTCGACCCGGCGCGGACCGCCTTCTTCATGGGCTCCGACGCCAAGGTGTTCACCGCCGTCGCCGTCCTCCAGCAGGTCGCGGCGGGGAAGCTGGACCTGGGCACCGACGTCAACCGCTACCTGACCGCCTTCAAGGTCAGGGACGGCTACCCGGGCCGCCCGGTCACCGTCGAGAACCTGCTCACCCACACCGCGGGCTTCGACGACAGCTTCATGGGCCTCGCCCAGGCCGGGCCCGAGCGGGTCGAGGGCCTCGGCGCCTCGCTCGCCGCCCACCAGCCGGACCGGGTCCGCGCCCCCGGCACCGCCGCCGCGTACGACAACTACGGTGTGGCGCTGGCCGGTTACCTGGTCGAGACGGTCTCCGGGCAGCCCTTCGACCAGTACGTCTCCCAGCACGTCCTCCAGCCCCTCGGGATGGACCGCACCACCTTCAGCCAGCCCCACCCCGCCGCGATCGACGCCGACCTCGCCCGCGGCCACCGCCCCGAGGGCGACGGCCAGACCGGGACCGCGGGCCTCTACGGCCCCTGGACGCCCACCGGCGCCGCCGCCGTCACCACCGCCGACGACATGGCGAAGCTGCTGCTGGCCCTGCTCCCGCAGGGCGGCCCGGACGCCCGGCGGATCCTCGACCCGGCGACGGCCGAGCGGCTGCTCGCCCGCCACTACGGCCCCGACCCGCGTCTGCCCGGCCTGGCCTACCTGCTGGAGCAGCGCACCCACGGCAGTGAGCAGCTGCTGGTCAAGGACGGCGACGTGCCCGGCTTCCACAGCAACCTCGCCCTGCTGCCCCAGCGCGGCCTCGGCCTCTACGTGACCCTCAACGGCGACGGCACCGACGCCAGCGGCGGCTGGGCCACCCAGCAGGTGCTCACCGCCTTCCTGGACCGCTTCCTGCCCGCGCCCCCGGCCGCCGCGACCGCGCCGCTCACCGGCGACCTGGACGCCTACACCGGCGACTACCGCTCCACCCGCACCAGCCACGCCGACCTCACCCGGGCCGCCGCCCTGATGGCCTCCCTTCACGTCACCGCCGAGCACGGCCGGCTCACCGTCACCGGCCCCGTCACCCGGGACCCGGAGGCGGCCGAGACGCACTGGGAGCAGCTCGAACCCGGTCTGTTCCAGCAGGTCGGCGGCACCGCGCGGATCGCCTTCCAGCGGGCCGCCGACGGCACCCTCACGCTGCTCACCGACGCCGACCCGACCATCGCCTACCAGCGGCTCGCCTGGTACCAGGCACCCGGCCCGCACCAGGCGGTCGCCGTCGGCAGCCTCGCCGTCCTCGCCCTCACCCTGCTCGGCTGGCCGGTGGCGGCGGCGGTCCGCCTGGCCCGCCGCCGGGGCCGGGCCGACCGGCCGGCCGTACGGCTGCTCGGCTGGACCACCGGGGCGCTGCTGCTCGCCGCCACCGGCTGCTTCGCCCTGCTGACGGCGGACGCCAACGCGCTCAACCAGACGCTGTTCCTGGGCGATTCGCCGCTGCTGACGGTGGTCCCGGCCCTGGTCGTGACGGCCCTGGTGCTCTCCCCGGTGATGGCGCTCTGCACGGTGCTGGCCTGGCGCGGGCGCTGGTGGAACCTGTTCGGGCGGCTGCACTACACGGGGCTGACGCTGGCGGTGCTGCTCTTCCTGGTCCTCGCGGGGGCGTACGACCTCACCGGGACGGGCGCGCTGGACCTGCTCGGCTGAGGGCGGCGCGTCGGCAGGACGGTACGGCGGTACGAGAACGGCGGCGGGGCCCGGGAATCACCCCGGGCCCCGCCGCCGTCACGCAGCCGTCCAGCCGCTCAGCCCGCCGAGCCGCCGAAGCGCTCCGTCCAGGCCGCCAGGTCCTCGTCCGTGATCTTGGCGAACAGCACCGGCGGCACCGTGAACGCCGTCCCGGCCGGCACCAGGTCCAGCGCCCGCGCCTCCTCCGGGCCGATCCAGTCGCGGGTGGCGGCCGGCGAGTCCGCGGGCAGCGCGAAGGCGCCGCGCATGGCCGCCGCCGTGGTCGGGATGAACGGCTCGGAGACCACCGCGTACAGGTGGATCAGGTTCATCGCGGTGCGCAGGGTCAGCGCCGCCGCCTCCGGGTCGGTCTTCACCTGGAGCCAGGGCGCCTTCTCGTCCAGGTACGCGTTGCCCGCGCTCCACAGCGCGCGCAGGGCCTGCGCCGCCTTGCGGAAGTTGAGCGCGTCCAGCTGGGCCTCGTACTCGGCGAGCAGCCCGGCGACCTGCTCGCCGAGGCGCTGTTCGGCCTCGCCCGGGGCGTGGCCGCCCGGGACGTCGTCGCCGAAGCGCTTGCGGCTGAAGGTGAGCACCCGGTTGACGAAGTTGCCGAGGGTGTCGGCGAGGTCCTTGTTGACGACCGAGGCGAACAGGTCCCAGGTGAAGCTGGAGTCGTCCGACTCGGGTGCGTGCGCCATCATGAAGTAGCGCCAGTAGTCGGCGGGCAGCAGGTCCAGCGCGTCGTTGCCGAAGACGCCGCGCCGCTGGCTGGTGGAGAACTTCCCGCCGTAGTACGTCAGCCAGTTGAAGGCCTTGACGTAGTCGACCTTCTTCCAGGGGCGGCGCGAGCCGAGCAGCGTGGCCGGGAACATCACGGTGTGGAACGGGACGTTGTCCTTGCCCATGAACTCGGTGTACCGGACGCTCTCGTCGGCCTCGTACCACCAGGACTTCCAGTCCCGCAGGTGCCCGGCCGGGGCCGCGTCCGCCCACTCCTTGGCGGCGCCGATGTACTCGATCGGGGCGTCGAACCAGACGTAGAACACCTTGCCCTCGGCGGCCAGTTCGGGCCACACGTCGGCCGGCACCGGGACGCCCCACTCCAGGTCGCGGGTGATCGAGCGGTCCTGGAGGCCCTCGGTCAGCCACTTGCGGGCGATCGAGGAGGCCAGCACCGGCCAGTCGTCGGCGTGGGCGTCGATCCAGTCCTCGACCTCCTCGGTGAGCTTGGACTGGAGCAGGAACAGGTGGCGGGTCTCCCGGACCTCCAGGTCGGCGCTGCCGCTGATCGCCGAGCGCGGCTCCAGCAGGTCGGTCGGGTCCAGCACCCGGGTGCAGTTCTCGCACTGGTCGCCGCGGGCCTTGTCGTAGCCGCAGTGCGGGCAGGTGCCGACGATGTAGCGGTCCGGCAGGAAGCGGCCGTCGGCGTTGGAGTACACCTGGCGGATCGCGCGCTCCTCGATGAAGCCGTTGCGCTGGAGCTCGCGGGCGATCTCCTGGGTGATCTCCCGGTTCTGCGGCGAGGAGCTGCGGCCGAAGTGGTCGAAGGAGAGCCCGAAGCCGTCGTACACCGCCCGCTGCGCGTCGTGCGCCCGGGCGCAGAACTCCGCGACCGGCAACCCGGCTTCCTGGGCGGCGAGTTCGGCGGGCGTGCCGTGCTCGTCGGTGGCGCAGATGAACAGCACCTCGTGCCCGCGTCGGCGCAGGTAGCGGGCGTAGACGTCCGCCGGGAGCATGGACCCGACCATGTTGCCCAGGTGCTTGATCCCGTTGATGTACGGAAGGGCGCTGGTGATCAGGTGCCGAGCCATCCTCGGATGCTCCGATTTCTCCCGCACGCGCACCCCACCCGGAGTGCCGTGTCGGGCGCAGGGTCCACTGTGGGCTGCCAGCCTAGGGCAAGGAGCGGGGGCCGGGGCGCAAGGAGCGGGGCCGGTCGGCGGCGCCGCCGCACGCGCCGGGCGGGGCCGGGAATCACGGCCGGGATCACGGCCGGACGTCAGGGTCGGACGTCAGGGTTGGGCATCAGGGCCGGGTGAAGTCCCCGTACCGGTCGAACTCCCCGGACTTCACCCCGCGGACGAAGGCGGCCCACTTGCGCGGGGTGGTCCGCACGACGACCTCGGGCCGGTCCGACTCGCGGATCTCCACCAGTTCGCCCGCGGCTCTGACCTCGACGCAGTCGGTGCTCTCACCGCTGGCCGAGGCCTTGCGCCAGGTATTCATGCGAAGTCTTTCAGCAAGCACCGGATGAACTCCCGGGACTCGTCCGGTCCGAGCGCGATCGCCGCGGTCTCCTCCTTGATCCGGCGGTAGGAGGCCAGTTCGACCTGGGTGTGCACGAATGTCGGCCCGTGGGAGAGATCGATCTGGACGGTGTCGAGCTCCGGGACGGGCCCGCGGGCGAGGTACAGGCTCTCCCCGGAGCCGGTGTAGGTGGGCACGCTGAACGGGATCACCCGGATCTCCACCCCGGGCCGTTCGGAGTTCTCCAGCAGGCCCCGCAGCTGGTCGCGCAGCACGTCCGGGCCGCCGAACTGCATGCGCAGCGCGGATTCGTGGAGGAATGCGCTGTACGGCTTCGGGTGGTCGACGAAGATCTGCTGGCGCCGGATCCGGAACGCCTTCCGGATGTCCGCCTCCTGCCGGTACTGGGGGGGAAGCCGCTCGAACACCGCGGCGGCGTAGTCCGGGGTCTGCAGCAGGCCGGGGATGAAGGTGCTGTTCAGGATGGACAGGGAGGAGGCGTGGTGCTCCATCTCCGCGATGTCGATGATCGCGTTCGGCAGCCGGCCGCGGTAGCCGTCCCACCAGTACTTGCGCCGGTCCTGCGTCATCGCCAACAGGGCGTCCAGGTAAGGGCCGTCCTCGCAGCCGCAGGTGTGCGCCCAGATCCGGAGCCGCTCGGCGCTGATGCCCGACTTCCCGTTCTCCATCTGGGAGATCTTGGGCAGGTCGGTGCCGATGGTGGCGGCCAGGCTCTTGGGCGTGACGCCCACGAGCTCGCGCATCCTGCGCAACTCGATCCCGAGGCGCTGCTGGCGCACGGTCGGCGACAAGCGGGGTGGCATGACTCTCTTCTCCGGGTCGCGGCTCGCGTCGATGCTTCCGGTGAAGTGTGCCGCGCGTACCGGGCCCTAGCTACCAAAATGGGGGATACCCCACGATGGAGTGAACGTCTTCCCGCTCGGTAGCAACTCTGGCACCTTGACCCTATGGTCATCCGTGTCACTCACTGACTTGTTGCCGCCTAAACAGTCGTCAAACAGTCGTCTAACGGCCGACATTCGGCCGTAATGACACATCAGATGCATGGTCGCGGCGCCCGAAATCACCGACCGGAGACAGCCATGCCACTCCCCACGCCCCTCGGCCCTCCCCACCGGCCCCATCCACCCCGGCGCATTTCCGCATCCCGGTGAATGCGCTTCTCGTCGCCGGATTGTCGGCGCTCCTGCTCGCCGTCCTGTTCGTCGGCTGGCTGGTCTGGCTGGTGAACATCCAGGCCTGTGAACCCCGCGCGGCCAAGCGCGAGTTCGCGGCCGGCCATTCCGCCCGAGGCGAGCGGAAATAGCCTCCGCGCCCCCTTCGCCGCACTCCGCCGGTCCGGCGGCTCAGCCCCGTGAAAGCCGCTCGGTCAGACGGGACTTGGCCGCCGGCCACTCCTCGGCGAGCATCGAGAAGTAGGCGCTGTCCCGCCAGGTGCCGTCGGGGCGCCGGCGGTGGCGGCGGAGGGTGCCCTCGTACTGGGCGCCGAGGCGCTGGATCGCGGTGCGGGAGCGCTCGTTGCGGGCATCGGTCTTCCAGAAGACGCGGCCCATGCCGAGGTCCTCGAACGCGTGGGAGAGGAGCAGCAGTTTGGCCTCGGTGTTGACCGCCGTGCGCCAGACCGAGCGGGCGTACCAGGTGCCGCCGATCTCGACGGACTCGTCCTGCGCGCTGAGGTCGTGGTAGCCGGTGACGCCGACGGCCCGGCCGCTCGCGAGGTCGACGGCGGCGAAGTTCACCGAGTCGCCGGCCGCCGCCTCGGCGACGCGGATGTCGAGGACCGCGCCGAACTCCTGCTCCGAGACGGGCGGCAGGTGCATGGTCCAGCGCCAGACCTCGGGGTCGGAGCCGACGGCCGTCCAGAGGTCGGCGAGGTGGCGGCGCTCCAGCGGCTCCAGGCGGATGTGGCGGCCGGTGAGGACGACGGGTGAGGGCAGCTTCGCGGTCATGATCCGAACGTAGCGCCGCTCTGCACTAGAAGCAAGAGATGTTTGTACTAGTGCAAATCTGCCGCGCGAGGCAAACGAGGGCCCCGCGGGACGGATCCCGCGGGGCCCTCGAAGTGTCAGCCGAGGATCAGGCTCAGATGAACGAGTTGATCTGGATCGTCTCGTCGCGGCCCGGGCCGACGCCGATGGCCGAGATTGGCGCGCCCGACATCTCCTCCAGCGCCTTCACGTACGCCTGGGCGTTCTTCGGCAGCTCGGCGAAGGTCTTCGCCTTGCTGATGTCCTCGGTCCAGCCCGGCAGCGTCTCGTAGATCGGCTTGGCGTGGTGGAAGTCCGACTGGTTGTAGGGGAGCTCCTCGACGCGCTTGCCGTCGATCTCGTACGCGACGCAGACCGGGATCTGCTCCCAGCCGGTCAGCACGTCCAGCTTGGTGAGGAAGAAGTCGGTGAGGCCGTTGACCCGGGTCGCGTAGCGCGCGATGACGGCGTCGAACCAGCCGCAGCGGCGGTCGCGGCCGGTGGTGACACCGCGCTCGCCACCGATCCGGCGCAGCGCCTCGCCGTCCTCGTCGAGCAGCTCGGTCGGGAACGGGCCGGAGCCGACGCGGGTGGTGTAGGCCTTGAGGATGCCGATGACCCGGTCGATCTTGGTCGGGCCGATGCCGGCGCCGGTGCAGGCGCCGCCCGCGGTCGGGTTCGACGAGGTCACGAAGGGGTACGTGCCGTGGTCGACGTCGAGCAGGGTGCCCTGGCCGCCCTCCAGCAGGACGACCTTGTCGGCCTTCAGCGCCTCGTCCAGGACGAGGGTGGTGTCGGCGAGGAAGGGCTTGATCTTCTCCGCGTAGCCCAGGTACTCCTCGACCACCAGGTCGGCCGGGATGGTGCGGCGGTTGTACAGCTTGACCAGGATCTGGTTCTTGTCGTGCAGCGCCGCCTCGATCTTCTGGCGCAGGATCGACTCGTCGAACAGGTCCTGGACCCGGATGCCGACGCGGTTGATCTTGTCCGCGTAGGTCGGACCGATGCCGCGGCCGGTGGTGCCGATCCGGCGCTTGCCGAGGAAGCGCTCGGTGACCTTGTCCAGGGTGCGGTGGTACGGCGTGATCAGGTGGGCGTTGCCCGAGATCAGCAGCTTGGAGGTGTCGATGCCGCGGTCGTTCAGGCCGGCCAGCTCGGAGAGCAGCACGGCCGGGTCGATCACGACGCCGTTGCCGATCACCGGCGTCACGTTCGGGCTGAGGATGCCGGAAGGGAGCAGGTGCAGGGCGTACTTCTGGTCACCGATGACCACCGTGTGACCGGCGTTGTTGCCGCCCTGGTAGCGGACCACGTAGTCCACGGAGCCACCGAGGAGGTCGGTGGCCTTCCCCTTGCCCTCGTCTCCCCACTGAGCGCCAACGAGCACGAGTGCCGGCACAGGCGTACACCCCTTCCGGTTGGGGCATCCTGCGTAGGCCGCAGTCTGCCCCGAGATAGACGAAGCCCCTGGCGCAATGGCGCAAGGGGCTCTTGCACCGAGAGATTACCTGAGGAAGGACCGGTCGTGTCGTCCCTGTCCACGCCTGCTACCGGCGGCCCGGAGCCGCTCCTGCTGCTCCTCGACCCGGTGGCCCGGCAGACCGACGGCGAGTCGGTGCGGATCGCGAAGGACGTGCTCTGCGGGGGAGCGGACGTCAAGGTGGTCTTTCCGGAGAGCCCTTCCGAGCTCGACCGGGTGCTTTCGCACCGGGGTCGGAGGCGACCGGTGGTGATCGGTTCCGACCTCGCTCTGCAGCGGGTGCTCCAGGCCCTGCACCGCCAGCGTGAGCTGGGCGACGAACCGGTGGGGATGGTTCCGGTCGGCCGCTCGGAGGAGCTGGTCGCGGCCCGCGCGCTCGGCGTGCCGGGGGAGCCGGTCCGGGCCGCGCGGGCGGTGCTCTCGGGCGCGCCGCGCCGGCTGGACCTGCTGGTCGACGACGGCGGCGGGGTGGCGCTGGGCGGGGTGCGGATCACCGGCGGGGCCGCGCGCCGTCCGGTGGGCCGTCCGGGGGGCTGGCGTTCGCTATGGGCGAAACTGGCTGCGGCCGAGCAGGCGAACGCACTCACCCCGGACGGCACCGACCACGGCTCCCGGGTCCGGGTCGAGGCCGACGGCCGACTGCTCGCGGACGTCCACCGGCCGGTCCGGCTGGTCCAGGTCTCGCTCCCGGCCGGCGCCTCGCACGGAACGGGCGAGATGGAGGTGGTGGTCGCCGCCTCCGGCGCCCTGGTGCGGGCCCGGGCGGCGAGCGTCTCGGTGGTCGGGCGCGGCTTCGGCTACGAGGCGGACGGCCATCCGGTCGGCCCGGTCCGGGCCCGGACCTGGACGGTGCACCCGGGGGCCTGGGGCCTGCTGCTGCCCGCGGCCTGACGGGAGAACCACCGGCGGGCTGACGAGGGAGCCACCGGCGGGCAGCCGGGGAACCACGGGCGGACGACCGCCGGACGACCGCCGGGCGACCGGTGGGGGAACCCCGGGTGAGCAGGCTCACGTTCGTCCGCCCCCCGACCCCCGCCGTCGCGCACACCGAACTCCCCAACAGGCGCGAACCGCAAGGCCAACCGCCACGCGCCGGAATTCCCCCCACCCGAAATGCCGGACCGGTAAGGGGTTTTGTCTACGCGCGTTAACTCGCGATCGCGGGACAAAGCCGCAGTCCCGGGGTCCGGAAGCCCGGGTCAACTGCCCTAGACTCGAAGGCGTGCCACGTGGTGACGGAAGACTCAACCACGATCTTCTTCCCGGTGAGAAAGGCCCCCAGGACGCTTGTGGCGTCTTCGGTGTCTGGGCTCCCGGCGAGGAGGTCGCCAAGCTCACGTTCTTCGGCCTTTACGCCCTGCAGCACCGCGGTCAGGAATCCGCGGGCATCGCAGTGAGCAACGGCTCCCAGATTCTCGTCTTCAAGGACATGGGGCTCGTCTCCCAGGTCTTCGACGAGGCATCGCTGGGGTCCTTGCACGGGCATATCGCCGTCGGACACGCCCGCTACTCGACCACCGGTTCCTCGGTCTGGGAGAACGCCCAGCCGACCTTCCGCGCGACCGTTCACGGTTCGCTGGCCCTCGGGCACAACGGAAACCTGGTGAACACCGCCGAACTGGCGGCCATGGTCGCCGAACTGCCCGGCGAGGAGCACGTCTCGCGCTCCGGCCGGAACGCCGCGACCAACGACACCGACCTGGTGACGGCCCTGCTCGCCGGCCACCCGGACCTCTCCATCGAGGAGACGGCCAAGGTCGTGCTGCCCAAGGTCAAGGGCGCGTTCTCGCTCGTCTTCATGGACGAGCACACCCTCTACGCCGCCCGTGACCCGCAGGGCATCCGCCCGCTGGTGCTCGGCCGGCTGGAGCGCGGCTGGGTGGTCGCCTCCGAGACGGCGGCGCTGGACATCTGCGGCGCCTCCTTCATCCGCGAGGTCGAGCCGGGCGAGCTCATCGCCATCGACGAGAACGGCATGCGCAGCTCGCGGTTCGCCGAGGCCAAGCCCAAGGGCTGCGTCTTCGAGTACGTCTACCTGGCCCGCCCCGACACCTCCATCGCCGGCCGCAACGTGCACCTCTCCCGCGTGGAGATGGGCCGCCGGCTGGCCAAGGAGGCGCCCGTCGAGGCCGACCTGGTGATAGCGACGCCCGAGTCCGGCACCCCCGCCGCGATCGGCTACGCCGAGGCCAGCGGCATCCCGTACGGCTCCGGCCTGGTGAAGAACGCCTACGTGGGCCGCACCTTCATCCAGCCCAGCCAGACCATCCGCCAGCTCGGCATCCGGCTCAAGCTCAACCCGCTGCGCGAGGTCATCGCCGGCAAGCGCCTGGTGGTCGTGGACGACTCGATCGTGCGCGGCAACACCCAGCGCGCGCTGGTGAAGATGCTGCGCGAGGCCGGCGCCGCCGAGGTGCACATCCGGATCTCCTCGCCGCCGGTGAAGTGGCCCTGCTTCTTCGGCATCGACTTCGCCACCCGCGCGGAGCTGATCGCCAACGGCATGACCATCGAGGAGATCGGCCGCACGCTCGGCGCGGACTCGCTCTCCTACATCTCGATCGACGGCATGATCGAGGCCACCAAGCAGCCCAAGGACCGGCTCTGCCGGGCCTGCTTCGACGGCGAGTACCCGATGGAGCTGCCCGACCCGGCGCTGCTCGGCAAGCTCCTGCTGGAGGCCGAGATCAAGGGCGGCCAGCAGCCGCCCGCCGTCCGCGGCAAGCCGACCAGCGGCAGCGACCTGGACGGCGTCCAGTCGCTGCTCGGCGGGGCGGGCGCGGCCGACGCGCTGCGCCGCCCGTAAGAACGCACGGTGGGGTCCCGCGAACCGGGGCCCCACCGCTGTTTCCGAACCACCCCCACCTGACCCGAAAGGGCCGCACGCAGTGACCAGCAACCAGAACGGCGCCACCTACGCCGCCGCCGGTGTCGACATCGAGGCGGGCGACCGCGCCGTCGAGCTCATGAAGCAGTGGGTGAAGAAGGCCAACCGCCCCGAGGTGGTCGGCGGTCTCGGCGGCTTCGCCGGCCTCTTCGACGCGTCCGCCTTCAAGAACTACGAGCGGCCGCTGCTGGCCTCGGCCACCGACGGCGTGGGGACCAAGGTGGCCATCGCGGCCGCCATGGACAAGCACGACACCATCGGCCACGACCTGGTCGGCATGGTCGTCGACGACCTGGTGGTCTGCGGCGCCGAGCCGCTGTTCATGACCGACTACATCTGCGTCGGCAAGGTCGTCCCGGAGCGGGTCGCCTCGATCGTCAAGGGCATCGCCGAGGGCTGCGCGCTGGCCGGCTGCGCCCTGGTCGGCGGCGAGACCGCCGAGCACCCGGGCCTGCTGGGTCCGGACGAGTACGACGTCGCGGGTGCCGGCACCGGTGTGGTGGAGGCCGACGGGCTGCTCGGCGCGGACCGGGTCCGGGCCGGCGACGTGGTGATCGCGATGGCCGCCTCCGGCCTGCACTCCAACGGCTACTCGCTGGTCCGCCACGTGCTGCTGAACGAGGCCGGCTGGAAGCTGGACCGCAAGGTCGAGGAGTTCGGCCGGACCCTCGGCGAGGAGCTGCTGGAGCCGACCCGGATCTACTCGCTGGACTGCCTGGCGCTCACCCGCGCCACCGAGGTGCACGCCTTCTCGCACGTCACCGGCGGCGGCCTGGCGGCCAACCTGGCCCGGGTCGTCCCGGACGGCCTGCACGCCCGCCTGGACCGCGGCACCTGGACCCCGCTGCCGGTCTTCCGGACCGTCGCCGAGGTCGGCAAGGTGGCCACCCTGGAGATCGAGAAGACGCTGAACATGGGCGTCGGCATGGTCGCGGTCGTCCCGCCGCACTCGGTGGACGCCGTGCTGTCGATCCTGGAGGACCGCGGCGTGGAGGCCTGGCTGCTCGGCGACATCGTCGAGCGCGGCGAGGAGCACGAGGGCGGCGCGGCCCTCTACAACGCCTACGAGGGCTTCCGGGCGAACTGACCCGGCGCTGACGACGGAAGGGCCCCTCCGGAGCTCCGGAGGGGCCCTTCCGTCGTCAGGACCGGCCCGCGCGGCGACCGCCGTACGCGGGAACGCCGAAGACCGGCCCGGCGCCCAGGGCGCCCGGACCGGTCCGGCGGGACTGCTTGTTACGAGCGGCGGGAGGCCTGCGACGGCCCGGTGCCCGGCTCGGTGTCGCCGTCGTCGTCGAGGTCGGCGTAGCGGGCGGCGTACTCCGCGTACGGGTCGTCGTCCTCCTCCTCCTCGATCGGCTCCGGCTCGATCGAAGCGGTGGACGGCGATACGCCCAGCTCGTTGGACAGACGGTTAGCGTCGAACCCGCCGCTGTTGTACTTCAGCTCGCGGGCGACCTTCGTCTGCTTGGCCTTGGCCCGGCCGCGCCCCATGGGTCGACCCCCTCAACGATGGGGCTCACGGCCCCGAGTCTGACACGTGTTCATGATCAGGACCGGCCTGCCCGAATGGGAGGACCGTCCCTTGGAGCATTAACGGTACCTGTTTCCGCCGCTGGACGGTACGTCGTCAGTGTGACGTGGCGCGCACCGACCGCACCCGCGACCAGGTCTTCCCAGGTCAAGGGAGGTTTTGCGGCGTTTTGCGCGCTGTCCAGAGGTGTCTTGGGTCCGTCGTTCCAGGACTGATTATCCCCCCTAGGGGGGCTTCGGATCACCCGTTCGGCCGGAGAAGTGAGAATCCGGTTCCACATCGTGATGCGCGGGGGGCCACTGGGACGGCCCCCCGCGCGCCACGGGGTCGGCTGGTGACCCGTCAGCCGCGGCGGGCGCCGGGCAGCAGCACCGTGCGCAGGGCGCTGATCTCGCGCATCCGCTTCTCGGCCAGGCGGTCGGCCGCGACCGCCGGCGGGACGCCGTCGGCCGTCGCCCGGGTGAAGATCTCCAGGGTGGTGTCGAAGATCTTCGTGGCCTTGTTCTTGGCCCGCTCGAAGTTGAAGCCGTCGATCTCGTCGGCGACCTGGATGACGCCGCCGGAGTTCACCAGGTAGTCCGGGGCGTAGAGGATGCCGCGGTCGGCGAGGTCCTTCTCGACGCCCGGGTGGGACAGCTGGTTGTTGGCCGCGCCGCAGACGATCGAGGTGCCGAAGCCGCCCAGCGCCGCGACGACGTCGTCGGTCAGCGCGCCGCCGAGGGCGCAGGGGGCGTAGACGTCCAGCTTCGCCTGGAGCAGGGCGGCGGTGTCGGCGACCACCTCGACCTCGGGGTGGGCCGCGCGCACGCGGTTGACGGCGGCCTCGAAGGGGTCGGTGACGACGACCGTGGCGCCGTCCGCGACCAGGTGGCCGACCAGGTAGTGGCCGACCTTGCCGACGCCCGCGACGCCGACCCGCTTGCCGCGCAGGGTCGGCTGGCCCCAGCGGGCCTGGGCGGTGGCGCGCATGCCCTGGAAGACGCCGAACGCGGTCAGGATGGACGAGTCGCCGGCGCCGCCGTGCTCGGGCGAGCGGCCGGTCACGAACTCGGTCTCGCGGGCGATGACGTCCATGTCCTGGACGTAGGTGCCCACGTCGCAGGCGGTGATGTAGCGGCCGCGCAGGGACTCGACGAAGCGGCCGTAGGCCCGGAGCATCGCCTCGTTCTTGTCCTTGTTCGGGTCGCCGATGATGACGGCCTTGCCGCCGCCGAGGTCCAGCCCGGCCAGCGCGTTCTTGTAGGACATCCCGCGGGACAGGTTCAGCGCGTCCTCCAGCGCCGCCTCCTCGGAGGCGTACGGGAAGAAGCGGGTGCCGCCGAGGGCCGGGCCCAGGGCGGTCGAGTGGATGGCGATGATCGCCTTCAGACCCGAGCTGCGGTCGTGGCAGAGGACGACCTGCTCGTGACCGTCGCCGGGGGCGCCGTCCTGCTCGGTACGGAAGATCCTGCTGAGCACGCCGGGTGCGGGGTGCGTGGCGGGGGTCTGTACGTCGGTCACTGTGGTGACTCCAGTATTGAAGGCCCGCTGCTGTGGTGCGGGCGCCTAGGGCGAAGCGTAGTCGGGGGCGCGCCGCCGGTCCGGCGTCTTGCCCGAGCCGGGGCCGGACGTCCGAGGGGTGAGACGGACGGCGGTGCGGAGTGCGGGCGCGAACGGTGCGGGGGCGCGCTCTCCCGGGGCCGCGCGGCGCGTGCGACCATGCAGGACGTGACCGTCGTACGTACCTCCGTACAGCCGCCCTACGCGGCCCACCTGCGGGTCTACGAGCCGCTGGCCGCCCACCCGGAGCCCGACCGGGCCCGCTGGCAGGCCTGGGCGGCGGAGCACGGGCCGGACGCCGCGGAGCCGGCCCAGCCGGTGGCGGCGGCGGTGCTGGAGGAGCAGCGGGAGGCGCTCGCCGGGCTGGCCGCCCGCACGCCCCGGGCACTGCCCGAGCGGGAGAGCGGGCGGGCGTACCTGCGGCTGGTGGACGGCGTCCTGTACGTCTGCCCGTGGGCGACCAGGCTGCGCAGCTGGCAGGCGCTGGAGGAGCTGCGGGCCGGGGCGCCGGTGGCGCTGCTGGACACCGCGCTGCCGCCGGTGGCCCGGGCGGCCGCCGAGGCGGACCGGGAGCGCTGGCGGGCCGAGCACCCGGACGCCCGGCCGTGGATCCTGACCAGCCGGTGGGAGGTGCCGGTGCACTGGTTCCTGCCGTTCGGGGACGAGGACCGCTGCTTCGTGCCGGGCGGGGACGGGCCGGGCGGGGAGGGGTCGGTGGACGGCCCGGGCGGGGGAGGGGAGCGGGGCGGCCGGCCGGCGGCGCTGTTCTACCTGGTGCCGATGGCGCAGGCGCGCCGACGGGTGGCGCGGGCCTTCCGGGCGCTGCGCGAGGCGGCGCCGGACGGGGACCTGGTGCGGGGCGCGGAGCGGGTCGGGCGCTGGCTGGAGGAGTTCCACCCGCGCTCGCTGGTGGAGCTGGACTACGGGGGCCTGGTGCATCTGCTGGGCCCGGAGCGGCTCCTGGCGGACCGTTCGGCGGGGGAGCTGGAGGAGGGGCTGCGGGCGCTGCGGGCCGGCGACACCGCGGAGGCGCTGCGGGTCCACGGGGAGCTGACGGTGCGGTGGCGCCGGGTGCTGGCGCTGCGGCACGCGAACTGACGTCCGACCGCGCGTGTATGACTGTAAGAGTCCTAAGGGCTGCACATCGGATGACCAAGGTCCCGGTTCGGGTCAATAGCTGCCGAACGTGACACTACTCACCGTTGACGCGAACTTACCCCTATGTGCAAAAATGGGACAACCAGCCCAACTTCACGTGAGCGTGCCCACTTTTGGGTGGTTCTGGAGTCGATGCGTGCTTTGCGGGGAAACGGAGGGTCTGGTCCCCCCGTAACCGGATGTCATCACTATGTGACTGTCCGCTATGGGGTGGTCCATCGCCATCCGTCGGCCTTGAACCCGTGAGGGGTCAATTTTGGCGGTTTGGTCGATAGGGCTGGACGGATGGTGTAGTTGTAGACACCAGGACAAGCCGTTCGTCCTATAACCGACTCGGCCCGTCTATGCCATTTCGGGCATCGCGGGCCAAGGTGCAGAATTTGAAGGATAGAACCGCCCTGGTTCGGTTCTCCCGAGGAGGCCGCTCATGACCGCTCGTACCCCTGATGCTGAGCCGCTGCTGACGCCGGCAGAGGTTGCCACCATGTTCCGCGTGGACCCGAAGACGGTCACCCGCTGGGCCAAGGCAGGCAAGCTGACGTCGATTCGCACGCTCGGTGGTCACCGCCGTTACCGTGAGGCGGAGGTGCGCGCTCTGCTGGCTGGGATTCCCGCCCAGCGTACTGAGGCCTGATAGGCCGAAGGCTCTTTTAAAGGGGCCGCTTACCGGACTCCGCCGGGTCCGGTAAGCGGCCCCTTTGTCGTGCCCGCCCGAGGGTGTTCGGGCGTCGGCCGAGTGGTCGGAATGTTGAACTCCGGATAACGATTTGATGCGCGTGGGGTGGGGGGGATTTACAGTGAATAGCTGTACAATTTTACATATTAAATTAACGGGGTTCCGGAGAGGGCTCCACGAGGCCGGCTCCGGAGGGGACCGGGTGACGACCGTCACACGGTCTGTCACTTGTGGTCTAGACCTACTCGGGGTAAAGGGCCGAACGGCCAAAAGCGAGAGGCCCGGAACCTGACGGTTCCGGGCCTCTCGCGTTGCGGCGATCCCGACGGGACTTGAACCCGCGACCTCCACCTTGACAGGGTGGCGAGCTAACCAACTGCTCCACGGGACCAGGGTTTCCTGATCTCGTTCACTCGCTTGCCGCGCTGCGAACAAGACAGACTGTAGCCCATGGTGGGCCCCCAGGTCGAACTGGCTCCTGAACGCCCACCCGCACCCGTCCGCAGCTCACAGCACCGGCGGGGGCGGTCACCCGCCCCCGCCCGGGTCAGAGCGTCGCCCGCGCCGCGTCCATCGCCTTCATGATCCGCTTCTCCGAGACCGGGCTCGGCGTGCCCAGCGACTGGGCGAAGAAACTGACCCGCAGCTCCTCGATCATCCAGCGGATCGCCCGCACCTCCGCGGACGGCTGGTGCCCGGCCGGCACCGCCGCCAGCAGCTCCCCGTACGCCTGCTGGACCTGCTGCACCTTCAGCAGCTGCTGGGCGTCCCGCTGCGGGTGGTTGGGCAGCGCCTCCAGGCGGCGGTCCACCGCCAGCAGGTAGCGCTTGAGGTCCGGCAGCCGCTGCCAGCCGGTGGCCGTCACGAAGCCCGGGTGCACCAGCGAGGCCAGGTGCAGCCGGACGTCGTTCACCGCGTTCAGCAGCACCGGGCTGCTCACCGACTTCAGCCGGGTCGAGGCCTTGTGGAAGGCGATCAGCGCGGTGGCCGTCTTCAGGGTGGTGTCCGCGGACAGGTCGTACAGGTCCGCGCGCACCTTGTCGTGCAGCTTCCCGAAGGCCGCCTCGTCCCAGGCCGGGCCGCCGTTCAGGGCCATCAGCCGGTCCGTCGCGGCCGACACCACGTCCTCGAACAGGGCGGTGATCGAACCGTGCGGGCTGTGCGAGAGCGCCAGCTTCGCCTGGTTGCCCAGCCGGCCCTGGATCGACTTGGCCGGGGAGTTGGTGGTCAGCGTCAGCAGCCGCCGCGTCCCCTCCCACATCGACCGGGCCTGCGCCTCCGGGGTGTCGAACAGCTTGACGCCGACCGACGGCCCCTCGTCCACCAGTGCCGGGTAGGCGCGCATCGAGTGGCCGCGCGAGCGCTGCTCGAAGGTGCGCTGGAGCACCGGCAGCGAGGCCGGCCAGGCGGTCAGCCCGCTCTGCTCGATGCCCTGGCCGGAGGCGGCCGAGGAGAGCGTCTCCTTGAGCTTGGGCTTGAGCTTCAGCCGCAGCTCCTCCAGGTCCTTGGACTCGGCGAGCTTGCGGCGCCCGTCCACCACCCGGAAGGTCACCTTGAGGTGGTCGGGGACCCGTTCGTCGTCCCAGGCCTCCGGGGGCACGGTGACCGCCGTCAGGCGCTTCAGGGCGTGCTCCAGGGCCGGGAGGAGCGGTTCCTGGCGGTCCTTCACCGCGCGCAGCGCCGCCTTGGCGAAGTCCGGCGCCGGGACGAAGTTGCGGCGGACCGCCTTCGGCAGCGACTTGATGTACGCGGTGACCAGCTCCTCCCGCAGACCGGGGATCTGCCAGTCGAAGCCCTCCGCGGTGACCTGGTTGAGCACCGGCAGCGGGATGTGCACCGTCACGCCGTCCGCGTCGCTGCCCGGCTCGAACTGGTAGGTCAGCTTGAAGCGGAGCTTGCCCTGCTGCCAGTGGTCCGGGTAGTCGGCCTCGGTGACGCCGCCCGCGGCGTCGTTGATCAGCATCGACTTCTCGAAGTTCAGCAGGTCCGGCTGCTCGTGCCGGGCCTTCTTCCACCAGGAGTCGAAGTGCCGGGTGGAGACGACCTCCTCGGGCAGCCGGGCGTCGTAGAACTCGAACAGGGTCTGGTCGTCGACCATGATGTCCCGGCGGCGGGCCCGGTTCTCCAGCTCCTCGACCTCGCCGAGCAGCTTGCGGTTCTCCGCGAAGAACCGGTGGTGGGTCTCCCAGTCGCCCTCGACCAGCGCGTTGCGGATGAACAGCTCGCGGCAGAGCTCCGGGTCGATCCGCCCGTAGTTGACCTTGCGCTGGGCGACGACCGGCATCCCGTAGAGGGTCACCTTCTCGTACGCCATGACGGCGCCGGCCTTCTTCTCCCAGTGCGGCTCGCTGTAGCTCCGCTTGATCAGGTGGCCGGCCAGCGGCTCGACCCACTCCGGCTCGATCTTCGCGTTGATCCGCGCCCAGAGCCGGGAGGTCTCCACCAGCTCGGCCGACATCACCCAGCGCGGCGGCTTCTTGAACAGGCCGGAGCCCGGGAAGACCGCGAAGCGGGCGCCGCGCGCGCCGCCGTACTCGCGCTTCTCCACGTCGAACAGGCCGATGTGGGAGAGCAGGCCGGCCAGCAGCGACTGGTGGATCCGGTCGGCGTCCGGCTCGGCGTCCTCGTGCGGCTCCTCGATCGTGACGCCCAACTGCTTGGCGACGGTGCGCAGCTGGACGTAGATGTCCTGCCACTCCCGTATCCGCAGGTAGTTGAGGAACTCCGACTTGCACATCCGGCGGAACGCCGAGGAGGAGAGCTCCCGCTGCTGCTCCCGGACGTAGCGCCACATCGCCAGGTAGGAGAGGAAGTCGGAGGTCTCCGAGTTGAACCGCTTGTGCCGCTCGTCGGCGGCCTGGCGCTTCTCGGCCGGGCGCTCGCGCGGGTCCTGGATGGAGAGCGCGGCGGCGATCACCATGACGTCGCGGACGCAGCCGTTGCGGTCCGCCTCCAGCACCATGCGGGCCATCCGCGGGTCCACCGGGAGCTGGGCGAGCTTGCGGCCGAGCGCGGTCAGGCGCTTGCGCGGGTCCTTCTCGTCCGGGTCCAGCGCGCCCAGCTCGTGCAGCAGGTGGACGCCGTCCTTGATGTTGCGCGAGTCCGGCGGGTCCAGGAACGGGAAGGCGGCGATGTCGCCGAGGCCGGCCGCGGTCATCTGGAGGATCACCGAGGCCAGGTTGGTGCGCAGGATCTCGGCGTCGGTGAACTCGGGGCGGGAGAGGAAGTCCTCCTCCGAGTAGAGCCGGATGCAGATGCCGTCCGAGGTGCGGCCGCAGCGGCCCTTGCGCTGGTTGGCGCTGGCCTGGCTGATCGCCTCGATCGGCAGCCGCTGCACCTTGGTGCGGTGGCTGTAGCGGGAGATCCGGGCGGTGCCCGGGTCGATCACGTACTTGATGCCGGGGACGGTCAGCGAGGTCTCGGCGACGTTGGTGGCCAGCACGATCCGGCGGCTGCGCGAGCGCTGGAAGACCCTGTGCTGCTCGGCCGAGCTGAGCCGGGCGTACAGCGGCAGGACCTCGGTGTTCTTCAGCTTCAGCTTGTCGAGGGCGTCCGCGGTGTCGCGGATCTCGCGCTCGCCGGAGAGGAAGACCAGGATGTCGCCCGGGCCCTCGGCCTGGAGCTCCTCGGCGGCCTCGCAGATCGCCTGGACCTGGTCCCGGTCCCGGTCGCGGTCGACCTCGTCCGCCTCGTCGTCCCCGTCCTCGGCGAGCGGCCGGTAGCGGACCTCCACCGGGTAGGTGCGCCCGGAGACCTCGACGATCGGGGCGTCGCCGAAGTGGCGGGCGAAGCGCTCCGGGTCGATGGTCGCGGAGGTGATCACGACCTTGAGGTCCGGGCGGCGGGGGAGCAGCTGCTTGACGTAGCCGAGGATGAAGTCGATGTTGAGGCTGCGCTCGTGCGCCTCGTCGATGATCAGGGTGTCGTACTGGTGCAGGTCGCGGTCGGTCTGGATCTCCGCGAGCAGGATGCCGTCCGTCATCAGCTTGACCAGGGTGTCCTGGCCGACCTGGTCGGTGAACCGGACCTTCCAGCCGACCGCCTCGCCGAGCGGGCTGTCCAGCTCCTCCGCGACCCGCTCCGCCACCGTGCGGGCGGCGATCCGGCGCGGCTGGGTGTGGCCGACCAGGCCGCGCACGCCGCGGCCCAGCTCCAGGCAGATCTTCGGGATCTGGGTGGTCTTGCCGGAGCCGGTCTCGCCCGCGACGATCACCACCTGGTGGTCCCGGATCGCCGCCAGGATCTCGTCCTTCTTCTGGCTGACCGGGAGCTCGGCGGGATAGCCGATCTCCGGCACGGCCTTCCGGCGGCGCTCGACGACCAGCTCGGCGCGGTCGATGTCGGCGGCGATCTCGGCGGCGACCTTCTGCCGGGCCTCGGGCTTGCGGACCCGACGGGCCCCCTCCAGCCGGCGCCCGATCCGCACCTGGTCGCGCAGGGTCAGCTCGGGCAGACGGGCGGCCAGCTCGCCGATTCCGGGGCCGCCCTCGGCGGGTACGGTGGCGGACTGGACTGCGGGAGAACTCACTGCGGGCATCCCTCTAGGTTCGCAAGGAGGCACGGCGGAGCGCACCTCGGTTTTCGAGCCCCTCCAGTGTCACAGCCGTGAGCGGCGAATCGCGAACGCCGGGCAACGGTCCACGGCCGTCCCGGGCTCTGGGGGGTTGAGGAGGTGCTCATGGGAGCCCACAAGACCGCCCGGGACGAGGAGTTCCGGACGTTCGTCGGCAGCGCCTGGTCACGGCTGCTCAGGACGGCGTACCTGCTCGCGGGGGACCGGCACGGCGCCGAGGACCTGGTCCAGCAGGCGCTGGAACGGGCGTACGCGGCCTGGAACAGGGTGCGCGCCGCGGACGATCCGTACGCCTACGTGCGCCGGATCGTGATCAACGAGCACGCCCGGCGGTTCCGGCGGCGGCTGGTCGAGTACCCGGTCACCGAGTTCCCGGACCGGCCCGCGCCGGCCGGCACCGACCCGGACGACCGGGCCGTGCTGCTCGCCGCGCTCGGCACCCTGCCGCCGCGGCAGCGCCAGGCCGTGGTGCTGCGCTACTGGGAGGACCTCAGCGAGACCCAGACCGCGGAGGCCATGGGCTGCTCGGTCGGGACGGTGAAGAGCCAGGCGGCCCGAGGGCTGGCCAAACTCCGCGGGGCCTCCTCACTCATCGGACTGACGAGCATCGGAGGGGCAAGATGAGCAACCAGTACCTGCCCGGGGACGAGGCGGGCGGCGACGAGCCGGCCACCGTACGGGCCCTGGGCGAACTGGCCGGCAGCGTCGAGACCGGGACGGTCCCGTACGACCGGCTGGTCGCCGGGGGCCGGCGGCGGCTGCGGCGCCGGCGGCTGCTGACCGCCGGGGTGGCGGCGGCGCTGGTCGCCGGGATCGCCGGGGGGACGGCGGTGCTCGGCGAGCGCGGCCGGCAGGCCGTCTCGACCGTGGTCGCGGCCTCGGCCACCGACGTGGCCGTCCCCGGCTCCGCGGGCGGCACGGCCACCCCGAAGGCGCCCGGCGCCCGGGACCCGTTCAACCCCACCCGGGTCAAGGTCGGCGAGGGCACCGCGAACGGCCACGCCTGGGAGGCCTGGGTGGCGCTGTGGCCGACCTCCCCCACGAAGGAGGGCGCCCTCAAGCAGGCGCAGCTGATCCGGGCGGAGCGGTACGCCGTCAACCCGGACGTGAAGCCGGTCAGGCAGAGCGACGTCGACAGCAACTGGGACGCGGGCATCGACGAGGTGAACTACTACTACACGGTGGACGGCAAGCGGCAGGCCGACGACTCCGTGCACGCGGTCTCCTCCCCGGGCGGGTACCCGGCCGCGGTCGGCGGCGCGTCGCTCGGCCTCAAGCACGCGACGGGCATCCCGCCGGTGGTGATCGAAGGGGTCCGGGCCGAGGTCGCGAAGGTCGCGGTCGACTGGAAGACCGGCGGCACCACCGAGGCGGTGCCGGTCGCCGTCGGGGACTCCCCGTTCCGCTACTACGGCGTGGTGGCGAAGCCGGGCACCGACGCCGCGAAGATCACCCAGTACGCGGCGGACGGCTCGGTGGTGAGCAGCACCGACAGCTGGCTCCGGACCTCCTGACCACCTGACCGGGCCGGATGGCGGGCTCGACGGAACCGAGCCCGCCGTCCGCGACCCTACTCAGGCGCCAGGAACACGGTCAACGCCGCCCGGCCCCACCGCCCGGCTCACCGTGCCGCCGCCCGGCGGACGGTGAGCCGGGCGGCCGAGACGACCGCGAACAGCAGGCCGCCCGCCAGGAAGAACGGCTCGTAGCCGAAGGTCGCGAACCGGGCCATCGCGTCCAGCTCGGCCCCCGACCGGCCGCCGGTGGCCAGCGCGATCCAGTCCGGCACCGACGGCGCGGCGTGCAGCACCAGCAGCGCGGTGGTGCCCCACAGCGCGAAGCCCAGCAGCCGGGCCGGCACCCGGGCACCCCACCGCCGCACCGGCGCCAGCGCCACCGCCGCGGCCACCGCGCACAGCGGGATCGCGATCACGTCGATCACCAGCAGCGGCGTGCTGCTCCACACCGACAGCCCGTCCGGCAGCCCCAGCCGCCCGTCCGCCAGCCAGTACACGTGCACCAGCGCGAAGGCCACCGCCCACCCCGCCGCCGCGTACCCGGCGCCCCGCGCCACCCGGTTCCACCCCGTGTCCCGTGTCGTCTCCATGCCGTCCACGGTCCCGCGCCGCCCCACCCCGCCGGATCGTCCCGCGGGCGGTACCCCCTCCCCCTCCAGGGGGAACCGGTCGCCCACCCGGAAGTGCCAGCAATATGCAGCTGGTGCAGCTAAAATGCAGGCATGACAGCCATCACCATCCGCGAAGTCCCGGACCCGGTCCTGGACGCCCTCAAGCTGAAGGCCGCGCAGGCCGGAAAGAGCCTCCAGGCCTACCTGCTCGACCTCGTCACCCGCGAGGCGGCCACCCCGTCGCTCGCCGAGATGATGACCAGGCTCGACCGGGAGGCCCGGACCGAGATCAGCACCGCCGACATCCTCTCGGCGATCGACGAGGGCCGGGAGCCCCGGTGACCTCCACCGTCGTCGTGGACTGCTCGGCCCTGGTCCGGGCACTCGCCGACCACGGCCCGGCCGGCCGCGCCGTCCGCGCCCGGCTCCGCGACCTGGATGTGCTCGCCGCCCCGGGCCTGCTCGACTACGAGCTCGTCTCGGCCCTGTTCGGCATGGTCCGGGGCGGGAAGCTCACGGCGAAGGAGGCGGAGAAGGCGATCGCCGACTACCAGGCGCTCGCCGTCACCAAGCACGAGACGCTGGTCCTCTGGCAGCGGGTCCGGGAGCTCCACCACGACATCAGCGCCTACGACGCCCAGTACGTGGCACTCGCCGAGACCCTCGCCGTCCCCCTGGTCACCAGCGACGCCCGCATCCGACGCAGCGGCGCGGCCAGGTGCGCGATCGAGGTCTTCGCCTAGTCGGCCGGCGGGGCGGGAGAACGGCGAAGCCCCCGTAGCGAATTCGCTACGGGGGCTTCCGGGTTGTGGCCAGGGCCGGGGTCGAACCGGCGACCTTCCGCTTTTCAGGCGGACGCTCGTACCAACTGAGCTACCTGGCCGTACTGCACCGTCTCTTGCGAGACGAGCGATCCCGACGGGACTTGAACCCGCGACCTCCACCTTGACAGGGTGGCGAGCTAACCAACTGCTCCACGGGACCTAGAAGTGGCGAACCACTCAGGGTCTTGCGGTCTTGCGCACTGCACTTTACTACGGTACTGCGTGCCCCCAACGGGATTCGAACCCGTGCTACCGCCTTGAAAGGGCGGCGTCCTGGGCCACTAGACGATGAGGGCTTGTGGCCTGTCCCGCTGTTCCCAGCGTTCGGGGACGTCGAGAAGCATATGGGATGCGGGGCGGATCGCCAAAACGGGTTTCGGCCGGGTGGGGGGCGGGGCCCGTGGGCGGGGGTCAGGACCAGCCCAGCTCGTCCAGTTCGTGGTCGTCGAAGCCGAAGTGGTGGGCGACCTCGTGGATGACGGTGGTGCGGACCTCCTCGACCACCTGCTCGTGGGTCTCGCAGTGGCGCAGGGTGGGGCCGCGGTAGATCAGGATGCGGTCGGGCAGGACGCCCGCGTACCACTCGCCGCGCTCGGTGAGCGGGGTCCCCTCGTAGAGGCCGAGCAGCTCGGGGTCGCTCGGGTCGGGCTCGTCCTCGACGAAGATCGCGACGTTGTCCATCATGGCCGCGAGCTGCGGGGGGATCTGGTCGAGGGCGTCGCCGACCAGCGATTCGAACTCTTCCCGGGTCATCTCCACCGGATCATTGTCCGGTGCCGGATGACGGTGTGCCAGGTGGCGGGGGCCGGTGTTTGATGGGGCTGTGACGACTTCGGAGGGCGCCGTGGACGACGCCGCGGACGGCACCGCGCCCGGGGGCACCGCGGCGGACGGCCCGGCCCGGGTGCTGCCGTCGGGCGCGGCGCCGGCCCCCGGCGGACGGCTCGGCCGGGCCCGGCCGCCGGTGCTGCGCGGGCAGGGGCGGGCGGTGGCGGTGGTCGCGCTGGGCGGGGCGATCGGGGCGGTCGCCCGGTACGCGGCCGGGCTCGGCTGGCGGACCGGGCCGTCGGCCTTCCCGTGGACGACGCTGCTGGTCAACGTGGTCGGCTGCGCGGTGATCGGGGTGTTCCTGGTGGTGATCACCGAGGGGCGCCAGGCGCATCCGCTGGTGCGGCCGTTCTTCGGCACCGGGGTGCTGGGCGGGTTCACCACCTTCTCGACGTACGCGGTGGACGTCCGCCGCCTGCTGGAGGGCGGCCGGCCGGGGCCCGCCGTGGCGTACCTCGGGCTGACGCTGGCGGGCGCGCTGTTCGCGGTGTGGGCGGCGGCCGGACTGACCCGGCGTCTGGTGCACCGGGCCGTCCGCCGCGGGGCCGAACGGGGCGCGACGGCGCCCGGTGGGGGCGCGCGGTGAGCCGGCTGAGCGGGCCGGCGCTCCGGCTGACCGTGCTGGTCGGGGAGAACGACCGGTGGCAGCACCGCCCGCTGTACAGCGAGATCGTGCACCGGGCCCGGGCGGCCGGGCTGGCCGGGGCGAGCGTGTTCCGGGGGATCGAGGGGTTCGGGGCCTCGTCGCTGGTGCACACCACGCGGCTGCTGTCGCTGAGCGAGGACCTGCCGGTGGCGGTGGTGATCGTGGACGAGGAGGAGCGGGTGCGGGCGTTCCTGCCTCAGCTGGACGGGATGGTGGCGGAGGGGCTGGTGCTGCTGGACCGCTGCGAGGTCGTGACCTACGCGGGCCGGGGGCCGGCGGCGGAGCCGGGCCGGGACGCGGGCCGGGATCCGGGCCGGGGGGAGACGGCGGAGTGAACTGGCTGCTGGTGGTGGCGGGCGCGGTGGTCGGCGCGCCGCTGCGGTACCTGACCGACCGGGCGGTGCAGTCCCGGCACGACTCGGTGTTCCCGTGGGGGACGTTCACGGTGAACGTGGTCGGCTGCCTGGTCCTCGGGCTGGTGACCGGCGCGGTGGCGGCGGGCGCGGCCTCCTCGCAGGTCCAGCTGCTGCTGGGGACGGGGCTCTGCGGGGCGCTGACCACCTACTCGACCTTCTCGTACGAGACCCTGCGGCTGGCCGAGACCGGGGCCGGACGGTACGCGCTGGCCAACGCGGCCGGCAGCGTGGCGGCCGGGCTGGCCGCGGTCTACGCGGGCGCGGAGCTGGCCTCGGCCCTCTGGGGCTGAGCGGGGCGCCGGAAGCCCTCGGGAGGGGCCGGTGCGCCCTCCCGGCCCGGGCGAGCTTGGGCGCTGCCCGTGTCCCGCCGGGCCGGGCGCGCGTTGGGCACCAAAAGCGGCCGCGCGCGAGTGGGCGGCCCGGGTGGGGCGGTAGAGAGGGACCTCAGTGGCTTCGGTACGGGCGGCACGGACGGTGCGGGCGGTACGGGCGGTGCGGGTGCGGCTGGCCGCGGCGCGTACGGCTCCGGGGCGGGCGGCGGCGCTCCCGCGCTCGCGCGCGGTACGGGCGGCGGCGCTGCTGACGGTGACCGGGCTCGGGCTGACCGGGTGCATGTCCGTCGGCCCGGCGGCGGAGGAGAAGCACGGCGTGGCGCCGGTCGGGCAGGCCGGTCCGGCGGCCCGGCCGGGGGCGACGGGCGGGCCCTCGGCCTCGCCGGGGGCCGGGCACCCGGGCGGGGCCTCGGGCCATCCGGAGCGGCCGGGGGGCCTCCAGGGCGAGGGCGGGGCGAACGGGGCCACCGTGACGGCGCCCGGCGAGGCGGCCCAGGGGGCGAACGGCGCGGTGGCCGGGGTGGTCCCGGTGCCGGGGTCGGGCGCTCCCGACGGCGGTCCGGGCGGCGGTTCGGCGGGCGGTGCGAACACAAGTCCCGTGCCGCACCCGGGCGGTGGCCCGGGCGGGTCGGGCGGTACGGCGGGCTCCGGCGGTACCGGCGGGGCGGGCGGCACCGGGGAGGGCCGCTCCGGCGGCGGCTCGGCCGGGACGCCCTCGTCCACCCCGAGCAGCCACCCGTCCGGCACTCCGGCGCCCGAGCACAGCTCGCCCGCCGCGACCGTCCCGCCGGCCCCGGACCCGTCCTCCGGCAGCTCCGGTTCCTCGGCCCCGAGCCCGCGGGTGGTCGCGCATTAGGTGATTGAGCAGGGGGTTTGCCTCTGATCCCCAGGTTCGTCTATGGTGGTAGATCGTTCGTTTGATCCATTTGACTGGCGCCCTATTCCCATCTGGCGCCCTTGGCGCGTTCCGGCGATCCGTGGCTGACCGCATAGAGGCGGTTGTGAAACAGAACCCCGGACTTTGGCGCGTGCCACTTCCGGAAGGTTTTGCATGTCTCTCGTTGACGACGCCCGCTTCGCCATGCCCGCGAACGAGGCCGCCGCCGATGTCACCGACACCAACGACATCAACGACACCGCCGCGGACGAGGTGATCGCCGAGGCCGTGGAGACCGTGGAGGCCACCGAGGAGGCGGCCGCCGAGCCCACCATCACCTTCGGCGACCTGGGCCTGCACGACGACGTCGTGCGTGCCCTCGCCAAGCGCGGTGTGACCACCCCGTTCCCGATCCAGGCCGCGACCATCCCGGACGCCCTGGCCGGCAAGGACGTGCTGGGCCGTGGCCGTACCGGCTCCGGCAAGACCCTCAGCTTCGGCCTGCCGCTGCTGACCCGCCTGGCCGACGGCGAGCGCACCAAGCCCAAGCACCCGCGCGGCCTGATCCTCGTCCCGACCCGTGAGCTGGCCATGCAGGTCGCCGACGCCCTGGAGCCGTTCGGCTCGGTGCTCGGCCTCAAGCTCAAGGTCGTCTGCGGCGGCACCTCGATGTCGAACCAGATCTACGCGCTGGAGCGCGGCGTCGACATCCTCGTCGCCACCCCCGGCCGTCTGCGCGACCTGCTGAACCGCGGCAGCGCCAAGCTCGCCGACGTCCGGACCGTCGTGCTCGACGAGGCCGACCAGATGGCCGACATGGGCTTCCTGCCCGAGGTCACCGAGATCCTCGACCAGGTGCCGGCCGGCGGCCAGCGCCTGCTGTTCTCCGCCACCCTGGAGAACGAGATCGACACCCTGGTCAAGCGCTACCTGAAGAACCCGGTCACCCACGAGGTCGACCCGTCGGCCGGCGCGGTCACCACCATGACCCACCACATCCTCGTGGTGAAGCCCAAGGACAAGGCGCCGATCACCAACGCGATCGCCGCCCGCAAGGGCCGCACGATCATCTTCGTCCGCACCCAGATGGGCGCCGACCGCGTCGCCGAGCAGCTGATCGAGGCCGGCGTGAAGGCCGACGCGCTGCACGGCGGTATGACCCAGGGCGCCCGTACCCGCGTCCTCGGCGACTTCAAGGACGGCTACGTCAACGTCGTCGTCGCCACCGACGTCGCCGCCCGCGGCATCCACGTCGACGGCATCGACCTGGTCCTGAACGTGGACCCGGCCGGCGACCACAAGGACTACCTGCACCGCTCGGGCCGCACCGCGCGCGCCGGCCGCTCCGGCGCCGTCGTCACCCTGGTGCTGCCGCACCAGCGCCGCGGCGTCTTCCGCCTGATGGAGGACGCGGGCGTCGACGCCTCGCGCCACATCCTCGACCACGCCTTCGACGCCGAGGTCGCCAAGATCACCGGCGCCCGTTCGCTGACCGAGGTCCAGGCCGAGAGCGCCGCCGGCATCGCCGGTGCCGCCGAGCGCGAGCTCGCCGACATGACCCGCCAGCTGGAGCGCGCGCAGCGCCGCGCCACCGAGCTGCGCGAGGAGGCAGACCGCCTGGCCGCCCGTGCGGCGCGCGAGCGGGCCGAGCTGGGCATCGAGGACGAGGAGCCGGCCGCCGAGGCCGAGTCCGGTGAGTCGGCCGAGGCCGCTCCGGCCGCCGAGGCCCCCGCCGCGGCGCAGGCCGAGGACCGTGCCCCGTCGTACCGCGAGGCGCGCGGCGAGCGTCCGGCCTACGGCCGTGACCGTGACCGTGACGACCGGGGCGGCCGTTCGGGTGGCTTCGGCGGTGGCCGTGACCGCGATGACCGCGGTGGCCGTTCGGGTGGCTTCGGTGGCGGTCGTGACCGCGATGACCGTGGTGGCCGTTCGGGTGGCTTCGGTGGTGGCGACCGCGAGCGCGGTGGCTTCAACCGTGACCGTGGCGGCTTCGGCGGTGGCCGTGACCGTGACGACCGTGGTGGCCGTTCGGGTGGCTTCGGTGGCGGCGACCGCGAGCGCGGTGGCTTCAACCGTGACCGTGGCGGCTTCGGTGGCGGTCGTGACCGTGACGACCGTGGTGGCCGTTCGGGTGGCTTCGGTGGTGGCGACCGCGAGCGCGGTGGCTTCAACCGTGACCGTGACGACCGCGGCGGCCGTTCGGGTGGCTTCGGCGGCGGCGACCGTCCGGCCCGCTCCTTCGGCGACCGTCCGTCCTTCGGCCGGGACCGTGACGAGCGCGGCGGCAGCAGCCGTCCGTTCTCGCGCCGCGACGACCACCGCTCCGGTGGCCGTCCGCAGTCCGACCGCGGTGGCTTCAACCGTGACCGTGGCGGCTTCGGCGGTGGCCGTGACCGTGACGACCGTGGTGGCCGTTCGGGTGGCTTCGGTGGCGGCGACGACCGCAAGCCGCGCTGGAAGAACTGACGCCGCACCGGCGGTGACCGACCGCCGGCCGGGCTGAACGTGCGGCCGGGCCGACCACACGGCCGGGCCGACCGCGTGAAACGCACGAAGGGCCCGCTCCTCCCCTGGAGCGGGCCCTTCGCGTTTCCCCCACGCGGACACCCCGCCATCCCCCCGGGGTGTTGTTCTGGAAGTGAGAATAACCTGTGGCGCACGGGCGCGGTAGTCCCGTAGCGTCGCGGCCATGAGCAGCAGACTGCACGACGTGGCACGGGTGAACGAGGAGATCGCCGAGCGCGGGAGCTACCGGACGGCCGGGGGTGAACTCGTGCGGGTGGGGGAGGAGTTGGCGGCGGCGAAGGCCGGCACGGTGTCGTACGCGCCGGAGCGGCTGGACGCGCTGCTGGCGGAGGGCGGCCGCGGGCCGGGGCCGGCGGCCGGGCGGATCGAGGTCACGGCCGAGGGGAGCGTCCAGGCCGCCCGCCGGCTGGTCGACGCCGGGGCGGGGCCGGTCGGGGTGCTGAACTTCGCCTCCGCGCGCAACCCCGGCGGCGGCTACCTGCGCGGCGCCCGCGCCCAGGAGGAAGACCTGTGCCGCAGCGCGCTGCTGTACAGCTGCCTGCTGGAGGCACCGGACTACTACGAGGCGCACCGGGCCTCCACCGACCTCCGGTACAGCCACCGGGTGATCGTCTCGCCGGCGGTGCCGGTGATCCGGGACGGGCGCGGCGAGCTGCTGGCGCGGCCGTACCCGGTCTCCTTCCTGACCTCGCCCGCGCCCAACGCCGGTCAGCTGGAACGGCGTTCACCCGGTACGGACGTCCGCGGCGTGCTCGCCGAGCGGGCCGTGCGCGTGCTCGCCGCGGCCGCCCGGCACGAGCTGCGCACGCTGGTGCTCGGCGCCTGGGGCTGCGGGGTGTTCGGCAACGACCCGGCGCAGGTCGCCGAGGCCTTCGAGGGGGCGCTGGCCCGGTACGGGGCGGCCTTCGACCGGGTGGTGTTCGCGGTCTGGGACCGCGCGCCGGTCTCGGCGAACCGGGCCGCCTTCGAGGCCCGGTTCGGTGCGGAGCGCGCGGTCCGGTGAGGGCCGGCTAGCGCTTGCGGGCGGAGAGCGCCGTCGCGGCCGTGGAGGCCGCCGCGACCACGCCGGTCACCGCGAACACGGACGGCCAGGCGCCGATCTTCTTCGCCAGCGGGTGCGAGCCGCCGAAGGCCGCCACGTACAGGCCGGTCAGCGCCGCCGCGGTGCCCGTGCCCGAGCTCCGGCGCCACTGCGCGGCCGCCCCGGCGCCGGCCACCGCCAGCACCGCGCCGCCCAGTTCGCGCCGGCCGCTCCAGCGGGCGACGCCGTAACCGCCGACCAGACCGCTCGCCGCGGTCAGCGCGGCGGGCGCGGCGGCCGCGATCACGTTCGGGACCTTCGCCATCGTCGACTCCACTCGTAGGGGGCTGTGTCGGCTTCCGACCCTAACCCGGTGAACGGGCGGGGCCGTCGGGGCCTCCCGGAACGGGCTTCGGCGGAGCGCCCCGGGCTACCGGAACGCCTCGGCGGGCGTCTGCCCCGGCACCGTGGCGGCCAGCCGGCGGGCGGCCTCCACCGGGTCGAGCACCCGCTCCAGCCGCAGGTCGCCCGGAACCTCCTGGATGAACCGCCCGGCCGACCAGCTGCGCTCGTACGGCAGCGGCTCCAGCACCAGGGTGCGCACGCCGTCCACCACCGGGATATCGCCCGGCGTCCCCTCGTTCCAGATCCAGGAGCCGTCCGGCGCGACCAGGTTGAAGGCACCGGTGGCGATCACCCGGCGGCCGTCCAGGAACGCCGTCCGGGCCAGCGCCACCACCTCCCGCTCCTGCGGGGTGCCGGGCAGGTGGCCGCCGCCGATCAGCACGTCGGCGAGCAGGGTGTGCAGCTGGAAGGTGTCGCTCAGGCCGCTCATCCGCAGCAGGTAGCCGGTGCCGGTGGGGCGGTCGAGCACCAGCAGCGGCTCGTCGTCCAGCATCAGCGCCAGGTGGACCAGGCCCTTGAAGTCGTGCTGCTCGCCCTGGTAGCGGTCGAACAGCTCCAGGAGCACCTCGGTCACGCCCGAGGCGCGGGCCTCGGCCCGGACCTCCGCGTGCGCGTACACCGCCCAGGCCGCCTGCTGCCACAGGTGCAGCGTCCACCAGGCGACCACGGCCAGGTGCGCGTGCCACTCGTCCAGGTGCGCCGGGTCGGCGATCCGCTCGTGCGCCTCGGCCGGATCGTCCTCCTCCGCGCTGGGCAGCGGGCCGCCGCCGGTGGAGACCCAGCGCCGGACCAGCAGCTGCGCGCCGGTCAGCGCCCCGCGCAGACCGGCCAGCACCGGGCCGGAGCAGGCCACCGGGTCGGCGCCGTGCTCCACGCAGGCGCCCACCACCATGGCCAGGTGCGCGCGGGGGAAGGGCGGGGCGTCCGGCAGCAGCGCGGCCAGCCGGGGACCGGCCGCCACCCGCTCCGCCGGGTCGGCCGCGCCGAACAGCCCGCCGACCAGGCCGAGGGCGGGCCCGAACCGCTCGTCGTCCCCGGCCGCGACCACGGCCTCCAGGGCGGCCACGGCTTCGGAGAAGGTGGGCTGTTGACGGTGCGACGGTATCTGCTCGGTGGACATTCGCCGCAGCATAGGGGGCGGGGCCGGTCCGGCGGAAACTCCTCCGCGCCCCCGGCTCGGAGCCCTCGGCCGGCGGCCCGCACGGCGGCCCGCACGGCGGCCCGTACGGCGGCCCGTACGGCGGTGCGGGACGGCCTGTCGGTGCCCGGTGGCAGACTGCGGTCGTGACAGACTCCGCGATCACCGACGGCAGCTACCTCGTCCGCAACGTCGGCAGCGGCCTGCTGCTGCGGGTCGCCGACGGCTCCCGGCGCAGCGGCGCCCGGATCGTCCTCGGCGCGGACGACGGCAGCGACGCCCGGCTCTGGCGCCTCACCGCCGTCCACCCGGGCGGCGCGCTGTTCCACATCGAGAACGTCGGCAGCGGGAAGCGCCTGGACGTCGCCGGCGCCTCGACGGAGGACGGCGTCCGGATCCAGCAGTGGTCGGCCAACGCCTTCGGCGCCCAGGAGTGGCTGCTGGAGGCCCACGTCGACGCCCCGGGCACCTACACGGTGACCAGCTTCATCAGCGGCAAGCCCCTGACGGCGGGCGACACCCCGGAGGCCGACGTCCACCAGCGGGAGGACGCCGACACCCCGGCGCAGTGGTGGCGCTTCGAGCGCCGGGAGGGCTGACGGCCGGTCAGTCCGAGAGCTTGGCGCGGACGGCGTCGAGTTCGGCGTCCGTCGTGCCGTGGTGGCGCAGGTAGTCGGGGACGGTGCCGTGGTGGTCGTGGATCCAGGCCAGCGAGGAGGCGAGGTGCCCGGCGTCGACCGGGCGGGAGATCCGCTCGGTGCCGGTCTCGTCGACGTACGGGGTGGGGCCCTTGTCGAGGCCGAGGCCGACGTTGGAGCGCAGGAAGTCGGTGGTGATCTCGGCCTCGGAGGCGCCCAGCAGGGACTGGAGGACGGCGATGGTCAGGCCGGTGCGGTCCTTGCCGACGGCGCAGTGGACGACGGCGGCCAGTGAGTCCGGCGCGGCGAGGCGGCGGACCACGGCGGCCAGCGAGGGGCCGGCCGTCTCGGCCATGAAGGGGTAGAGGGCCGCCTGGTCCTCGGGCCAGGGCCGGTCGACGTCCTTGCGGTCGGCGGGCAGGGTCGGCAGGTTGAGGGACTCGTGGTCGAGGCCGTGCCGCTGGTCCGGCCAGGTCCGCAGCTCGAACGCGCTGCGCAGGTCGAACACCGTCCGCAGGCCGAGCGCCTTGAGCCGCCGGGCGCCCTCCTCGGTGAGGGTGTGGAAGGACCCGGAGCGGTACAGCACGCCCCGGCGGAGGGCGCCGATCCCGCCCGCGTCACGGAAGTTGCGCACACCGGGGATGTCGATGAAGGCGTCGGTCATGGCCACCACCGTACGGGCGGGGGCGAACGGGCGGAAGGAAACCGGAGGGGGCCGCTCGGTGGCGGGACGACGCTGGCCGAAACCGGCCCCCTCCGGTACGGAACCGGGCTGTTCAGCGCCCGCCCGAGACCTCCAGGAACGCCCCCGTGGTGTACGAGGCCGCCGGGGAGAGCAGGAAGAGGACCGCCTCGGCGACCTCCTCCGGCTGCCCGCCGCGGCGCATCGGCAGGTTGGGCGCGACCCGGTCGACCCGGCCGGGCTCGCCGCCGAGCGCGTGGATGCCGGTGTGGATCAGCCCCGGTCGCACCGTGTTGACCCGGATGCCCTCGGCGGCGACCTCCAGGGCGAGGCCGCGGGTCATCGAGTCCACCGCGCCCTTGGCGGCCGCGTAGTCGACGTACTCGTTCGGCGAGCCGATCCGGGAGGCCGCCGAGCCGACGTTGACGATGGCGCCGCCGCGCCCGCCGTGCCGGGTGGACATCCGGCGGACGGCCTGGGCCGCGCAGAGGAACGGGCCGGTGATGTTGGCGGCCCAGATCCGGTTCAGCCGGTCCTCGTCGATCTCCTCCAGCCGGCACTGCTGCTCCAGCGTGCCGGCGTTGTTCACCAGCCCGGTGAGCGGGCCGAGTTCGGCGTCCACGGTGGTGAACAGCCGCTCCACCCCGGCGGTGCGGCTGACATCGGCGCGGACCGCGAGGGCGGTGCCGCCGTCGGCCCGGATCTTCTCCACGACGGCGGCCGCGTTGGCCTCGTCCGTACGGTAGTTGACGCAGACCCGGTAGCCGCGGCGGGCGGCCAGCAGGGCGGTGGCGGCACCGATGCCGCGACTCGCGCCGGTGACGATCAGGACCTCATCGGTCGGGGTGGTCGACATGGCCCGTACGCTACCCGGCGGCCCGGCCGGGGACACCCGCCGCGGCCGCCCGCGGGGCCGCGATCCTCGGGGCCCGGTATCGGCGGCCGGGCCGGCGCCGGAGCGGAATTCGCTCGCCCGGCGCGGCCCGCTCCGGCGAGGATGCCCGGACGAGGATGCGGTGCCCGCCCGTCCGTACGAGAGGAGTCCGCCGATGTCCGCCGTTCCCGCTGCTCCCGTCCCTCCGTCCGTCCCCGGCACGGTGCTGCTCTCCGGCATCGTCGGCTCCACCGCGTACGGCTTCGCCCACGCCGGCTCCGACCTCGACCGGCTGGGCCTGTTCGCCACCCCCACCGAGGAGTTGCACGGCCTGCACCGCCCGGCCGAGTCCCAGGTGACCACCGCGCCGGACCTCACCCTGCACGAGGCCGCCAAGTGGTGCCGGCTGGCGCTGGGCTGCAACCCGACCGCCTCCGAGCTGGTCTGGCTGCCGGACGGGCTCTATGAGGTCCGCACCCCGCTCGGCGACGAACTGGTCGGCCTGCGCACGGCCTTCCTCAGCGCACCGGCCGTACGGAAGGCCTACCTCGGCTACGCCGACCAGCAGTTCCGCAAGCTGCTGACCCGCGACACCACCGACCCGGCCACCCGCCGCCGGGCCGCCAAGCACGCCCGGCACCTGGTCCGGCTGGTCGAGCAGGCCGTCCGCCTGCACGAGACCGGCCGCAACCCGATCCGGCTGCCCGACCCCGAACGCATCCGCGAACTGGGCGAACGCATCGCCGACCACCCCACCCTCGCGGAGGGCCTGCTGGCCGACGCTGCCGACCGCCTCGCCGGCCCCGGCGTGCTGCCCGCCGCGCCCAACCCGCGCCCCGTCGAGGCCTGGCTCCGCCGGGTCCGCGCCGCCCACTACACACCGCCTCAAGACCCGCTCCACAACCCCGGCACGCCCGCGCAATCCACTGGCGGAGCCCTGGGCCCCACCGGGTAGGATCGCCGTGGTCCTCCCACCCGGAACCCCGGGTGTTCCAGGGCCGCGGGGCGCTAGCTCAATTGGCAGAGCTGCGGACTTTTAATCCGTAGGTTCAGGGTTCGAGCCCCTGGCGCCCCACCGCACCGAGGCCGGATCGGGATGTTCTCCGATCCGGCCTCCGTCGTTCCCGGGCGTGGGCGTTCCGCCGCCCGGAGCCGCGCACCGTCACGGGCCGCGGCCGGTCCTGGCGGAAGCCGCCCGGGCCTGCCCCGCGTGCCCAACTCCGGTGCGTGCGAGGGCGTTGGGGTGCCTGGTCCGGGGGTGGGCCGATCCGCTGCCGTCCGCGGCCGGTGCGCGCCCCGCGGCCGGTGCCGATCGCGTGGCGCCCCCACCTGCCGTGCCGGTGGCTGGAATTCGGTGTGGACGCGGACCGGTGGAGTGGCATGGGTCACGTCGGAATCGGGCGTTTTCGACTGTTCTGCGGTGGTGTTGCCCGTCGGTCGGCGGGGTTGTCCGAGGGCCGAGGGTCGGTGATCGTGTCGGGCCTAAATATGATCGGAAGCCACGATCGTCGGTTAGTGGTGACGGTCGTATGTGCAACCTGGGAACGGTTCGGGCCGTCTCTCTGTGTGCGGTGCGCCGGATCGTCAGGGGCGTCGCTTCCGTCGGTGAAAGGTACGCGCATGTCAGGTCGGAGGGGCGAGAGCCCGGCTCGGGGCGAGGACATGCCCACGACGGAAGGTGCGGAGAGCCCAGTGCCCGGTCCGCGCAGCGGTGGCCGGGCGGAGGCCCGCCGTGCCGCGCAGGGCAAGGGTGGCGGTTCGGCCACCGCGGGTGCCGCGGCCGCCGCGGGCGGCGGCCGGGCCGCGGCGCGCAAGAGCGCCAAGCCCAAGAAGAACGTGAAGAAGATCGTCGCCTGGTCGACGGCGGGCGTGCTGGTGGTCATCGCCGGTGTCGGCGGCGCGATCTACCTCAAGCTGAACGCCAACATCAAGTCCTTCGACGCCGACGCCATAGCCCGCAACCGCCCCCCGGAGGCGAAGGCCGACGCGGACGGCAACAGGCCGGTCAACGTGCTGCTGATCGGCTCGGACAGCCGCGGCAAGAACAACTCCGACCTCGGCGGCGGCGCCGACGACGGCGGCGCCCGCTCGGACACCACGATCCTGCTGCACGTCTACGCCGACCACAAGCACGCCGTCGGCATCTCGATACCGCGCAACGCCAAGGTCGAGCTGCCGTCCTGCAAGCTGCCCAACGGCAAGTGGACCAAGGGCGGCAACACCGACCTGTTCAACGCCGCGTTCTCGATGGGCGGCAGCGACGACGGCAACCCGGCCTGCACCCAGAACACGGTGGAGAAGCTCACCGGAATCCGCGTCGACCACACCCTGGTCGTCGACTTCAACGGCTTCGCCGCGATGACCAAGGCCGTGAACGGCGTGGACATCTGCCTGCCGAAGCCGATCTACGAGGGGGACATCAACCCCAACCTGAAGAGGAAGGGCGACCTCGTCCTCCCGCAGGGCAAGCAGACCGTCGAGGGCCAGCAGGCGCTCGACTACGTCCGGCTGCGGCACGGCATCGGCGACGGCTCGGACATCGGCCGGATGAAGCGCCAGCAGGCCTTCCTCGGCTCGCTCGCCACCAAGATCAAGAAGGAGGGGATGAACCCCACCACCCTCCTGCCGCTGGCCGACGCCGCGACCAAGTCGCTGGTCGTCGACCCGGGCCTGGACTCGGCCGACAAGCTTGCCTCCTTCGGCCTGTCGCTGAAGAACATCGACATGCACGACCTGAAGTTCGTGACGGCACCCTGGCGCTTCCGCACCCAGGACAAGGACCTCGACCTGGTCCAGCCGGACGCCAACAAGCTCTGGGAGACCCTCAAGGCCGACCAGACCATCGACGGCCAGAACGCCACCGGCCAGCAGCCGGACGCCCCGGCGGACGGCACCGGCCCGGCTCCGCAGCAGCCCGCCGCGCCCACCACCCCGGCCGCCCCGGCCGCGGACACGTCCAACTCGGCGATCAGGGTGGCGGTCTACAACGGGACGATGACCAACGGCCTGGCCGGCAAGGCGACCGAACTGCTGAAGGGCGCCAAGTTCACCGCCAGCACGGCGGGCCAGGCGGCGAGCACCAAGTACAAGACCACCACGATCGAGTACGGCTCCGGGCAGAAGGCGAACGCCGAGAAGGTCGCCGCGCTGTTCCCCGGCGCCAGCCTGGAGTCCAGCACCGCCCGGGGCATCTCGGTGATCACCGGCCAGGACTTCGCGGCCGCGATGGGGATGTCGACCGGTGCCCCCGCCGGCGGCGGCGCGACGGCCGCCACCCCGGGTGTCCCGGCGCCCCCGCAGCCGCTGCCGACCACCATCACCAACGACGCCCGCTCGGCGGACGACGACATCTGCGCGAACACCAGTTACGGCAGCGGCGGCTGACCGCACCGGAACGACCGCACCCACCGGAACGACGGGGACGACCCCCGGGCCGGCGCCCTCCGGGGCGCGCGGGCCCGGGGGTCGTGCCATGGTGGGCGTAAGGGAATCCGGCGGCCACCGAAAGGCGGACCCATGCCCGAGATCGCCCTCCAGCTCGACATCGCCGCGCCCCGGGACGTGGTGCTCGCCGCACTCACCACGCACGACGGGCTGACCGCCTGGTGGACCACCGGCGTGGACCGGGACGGCGACGTCCTGCTGTTCGACTTCCCCGACGTCCCCGAGCCGTTCCGGCTGCGGGTGGAGCGGGCCGACCGGGACCGGGTGGTGTGGACCAACGCCGGGTCCTTCCCGCCGCACTGGGCCGGCACCTGGATCAGCTGGGAACTGTCCGACCAGCCCGTCGCCCCCGACGAGCCCACCGCCTCCGAGCCCGACCGGCCCGCCGCGCCCGGGCGCACCCGGCTGCTGTTCCGGCATGGCGGCTGGCAGCCGGGCAGCGAGGACGGCGTCCCGGCGGTGGCCGGCACCTGGGCCGAACTGCTGGTCCGGCTCAAGGACTACGCGCAGAGCGGCAAGGTGCAGCCGTACTTCGTCACCGGGCACCACCACGACGCCCCGTGAGCAGCCCGGGGAAGAGTTCGGTGAACAGCCCCGGTGAACAGCCCGTGAGCACCCCGCCCGAGCCCCGTGACGGTCCGGCCGCCGGTCGCCCGCCAGGGCGCCGTCCGGTGGCGGGATCGCGGCGGCGGACCGAAGGTGGCGGTGTACCGCCGTCGTCCCGGCCGGGCCGTACCCCCACCAGGCCCGGCCGGGACGAGGGCCCGACCGCTCCGACCGTCCCGACCACCACAGCCGGCCACCACCGCCTCCGGGAGGCCCAGCAATGCCCGTAGTCACCGATCCGTACAAGCCCGGCACCCCGTGCTGGGTCGACCTGATGGCGAGCGACCAGCAGGCCGCGCTCGACTTCTACCGCGACCTGTTCGGCTGGCAGGGCGAGGTCGGCCCGGCCGAGTTCGGCGGCTACGCCGTGTGCATGCTCAACGGCCGGCCGGTCGCCGGGATCATGGCGCAGGCGGCGCCCGAGGGGCAGCCGACGCCGCCCGTCGCCTGGACCACCTACCTCGCCTCGGACGACGCCGACGCGGCCCGGGCGTCCATCACCGAGGCCGGCGGCACGGTCCTGTACGACCCGATGGACGTCGGCACGATCGGCCGGATGCTGGTCGCCGCCGACCCGACCGGCGCGGTGTTCGGGGTCTGGCAGGCGATGGACTTCATCGGCGCGGGCGTGGTCAACGAGCCCGGCGCACTGGTCTGGAACGAGCTCAACACCGCCGACACCGGCGCGGCCGGCCGCTTCTACCAGCCGGCCCTCGGGCTGCGCCCGGCCACCATCCAGGGCATGGACGGCTACTTCTCGCTCAACGTCGCCGACCGCACGGTGGGCGGCATGCAGGCGATCCCCGGCTACCTGGCGGCCGGCACGCCCTCGCACTGGATGACCTACTTCTCGGTGGACGGCGCCGACTCCACGGTGGACGCCCTGGTCAAGGCCGGCGGCTCGGTGATCCAGCCGGCCTTCGACATGCAGTCCGGCCGGATGGCGGTGGTCCAGGACCCGCAGGGCGCGGTCTTCGCGGTCATCGAGGCGCCCGAGGCGCAGATGCCCGACTCGCCGTAACGCCGCCCCGGCGCCGTAACGCCGCCCTGGCGCCGTGACGCCGCCCCGCCCCGGTCCGGTCCGGCCCGGCCCCGCCCGGCAACCGGAAGCCGCCCTTCCCGCGACGCGCCGCCGGGAAATGGGCGGCTTCCCCCCGTTCCCGGGTAAGACTGCACCCATGCTGGGGCTACCGGACGACATCCGTGCTTTCCTCTTCGACCTCGACGGGGTGCTCACCCAGACCGCGAAGGTGCACGCCGCGGCCTGGAAGGACACCTTCGACGCCTTCCTGCGCGCCGAAGCCGCCCGCACCGGCGGCCAGTTCGTCCCCTTCGACGCCGTCACCGACTACGACACCTACGTGGACGGCCGCCCGCGCCTGGACGGCACCCGCGCGTTCCTGCGCAGCCGGGGCGTCGACCTGCCCGAGGGCACCCCGGACGATCCGCCCAACTCCCCCACGGTGCAAGGGATCAGCCGGGCCAAGAACGACACCGTGCTGCGGCTGATCCGGGAGCAGGGCGTCCAGGCGTACCAGGGCTCGGTCGACTACGTGCACCGGCTGCGCGCGGCCGGGCTGCCCAGCGCCGTGGTCTCCTCCAGCGCCAACTGCCGGGACGTGCTGCGGGCGGCCGGCATCGAGGAACTGTTCGAGGTGATCGTGGACGGCAACACCGCCAAGGCCGAGGGACTGCCCGGCAAGCCGGCCCCCGACACCTACCTGTACGCCGCCCGCGCCCTCGGCGTCGAACCCGCCCACGCCGCGGTCTTCGAGGACGCGCTCGCCGGGGTCGCCTCCGGCCGGGCCGGCGGCTTCGGCGCGGTGGTCGGGGTGGACCGCACCGGCCAGGCCGCCGAACTGCGCCGGGACGGCGCCACCGTGGTCGTCCAGGACCTCTCCGAGCTCCTGGGGGAGGAGGAGGCATGACTCCCGGGGACAAGAACTTCGCGATCGACCCCTGGCAGATCACCGAACAGGGCCTGGACCTGGCCTCGATGGCCCGCGCCGAGTCGGTCTTCGCGCTCTCCAACGGCCACATCGGCCTGCGCGCCAACCTGGACGAGGGCGAGCCGCACGGCCTGCCCGGCACCTACCTCAACGGCGTCTTCGAGCTGCGCCCGCTGCCGTACGGCGAGGGCGGCTACGGCTACCCGGAGTCCAGCCAGAGCGTCATCAACGTGACCAACGGCAAGATCATCCGGCTGCTGGTGGACGACGAGCCCTTCGACCTGCGCTACGGCGAACTCGTCAGCCACAAGCGCTGGTTGGACGTCCGCGAGGGCCTGCTGCACCGCGAGGCGGAGTGGACCTCCCCGGCCGGGCGGACGATCAGGGTGCGCTCCTCCCGACTGGTCTCGCTCACCCAGCGCGCCGTCGCCGCCGTCGAGTACAGCGTCGAGGCGGTGGACGGCCCGGTGCGGATCGTGCTCCAGTCCGAGCTGGTCGCCAACGAGCAGCTGCCCGGCGGCCCCGAGGGCGACCCGCGGGCCGCCGCCGTGCTGGAGGCGCCGCTGCAGCCCGAGGCGCACCACGCCAGCGGGACCAAGGCGATCCTGGTGCACCGCACCCGGTACAGCGGCATCCGGGTCGCGGCCGGGATGGACCACATCATCGAGGGGCCGGAGAAGTCCGACACCGTCGCCGAGGCCGACGCCGACCAGTGCCGGATCAGCGTCACCACCGTGCTCAAGGCCGGACAGCGGCTGCGGCTGACCAAGTTCATGGCCTACGGCTGGTCCGGCACCCGCTCGCTGCCCGCCGTCCGGGACCAGGTGGAGGCCGCGCTGACCGCCGCCCGGTACACCGGCTGGGACGGGCTGATCGCCGAACAGGCCGAATTCCTCCAGGAGTTCTGGGAGACCAGCGACATCGAGATCGAGGGCGACGTCGAACTCCAGCAGGCCGTCCGGTTCGCCGTCTTCCACGTCCTGCAGGCCGGCGCCCGCAGCGAGGAGCGGGCCATCCCCGCCAAGGGGCTGACCGGGCCCGGCTACGACGGGCACAGCTTCTGGGACACCGAGACCTTCGTCCTGCCGGTGCTCACCTACTGCCTGCCCGCCGCCGTCAACCAGGCCCTGCGCTGGCGGCACACCACCCTGCCGCTGGCCCGCGAGCGGGCGGTCCAACTCGGCCTGTCCGGCGCGGTGTTCCCGTGGCGGACGATCCGCGGCGAGGAGTGCTCCGGGTACTGGCCGGCCGGCACCGCGGCCTTCCACATCGGCGCCGACATCGCCGCCGCCGTCGCCCGCTACGTCCGGGCCACCGGCGACGCGGAGTTCGAGCGCGAGTACGGGCTCGAACTGCTCGTCGAGACCGCCCGGATGTGGCGCTCGCTCGGCCACCACGACGTGGCCGGGAGGTTCCGCATCGAGGGCGTCACCGGCCCCGACGAGTACAGCGCGGTCGCGGACAACAACGTCTTCACCAACCTGATGGCGCAGACCAACCTGCGCGCCGCCGCCGAGGCCGCCGTCCGCAACCCGCACGAGGCCGCGCTGCTCGGCGTGGACACCGAGGAGACCGCCGCCTGGCGCGACGCGGCCGCCGCGATGTACATCCCGTACGACGAGGACCTCGGCGTGCACCCGCAGGCCGACGGCTTCACCCACCACCAGGTCTGGGACTTCGAGCACACCCCGCCGGAGAACTACCCGCTGCTGCTGCACTACCCGTACTTCGACCTGTACCGGAAGCAGGTGGTCAAGCAGGCCGACCTGGTGCTCGCCATGCAGGTCCGCGGCGACGCCTTCACCGACGAGCAGAAGGCCCGCAACTTCGCCTACTACGAGCGGCTGACCGTCCGGGACTCCTCGCTCTCCGCCTGCACCCAGGCGGTGATCGCCGCCGAGGTCGGCCAGCTCGACCTCGCCTACGACTACACGGCCGAGGCCGCGCTGATGGACCTGCACGACCTCGGCGGCAACACCCGCGACGGCCTGCACATGGCCTCGCTCGCCGGGGCCTGCATCGCCCTGGTGGCCGGCTTCGGCGGGCTGCGCGACCACGGCGAGGCGCTCTCGTTCCGGCCCCGGCTGCCGTCCGGGCTGATGCGGCTGAGCTTCTCGTTGCTGGTGCGCGGGCACCTGCTCGGCGTCGAGATCACCCACGAGCGGACGACGTACACGCTGCGCCGCGGCGAGGTCCTCCACGTCCGGCACGACGGCGAGGCGGTGCAGGTCAAGTCCGGTGCCCCGGTCACCCTGCCGACCACCGCCCCGCCCGCCCAGGAGCGGGTCGCCCAGCCCCCGGGCCGCGAACCCGGCCGCCGCAAGCCCCAGGCCGGCCTCGCGGCGGGCAAGCTCGGCCAGCAGGACCACCTGGCGGCCGAGTAGCAGCCCGCACCCCGCTCCCGCCGCCTCACCCGTTCGCCCCACCCCGGCTGCGCCGCCCCCGGCCGCCCCGGAGAGTGCTGGTGTCCCGTGGAGCCGCCCCAGCGAAGGAGTCGCCGCCGTGCCGAGCGTGGCCGAACAGATGGTGGAGGTGCTCCGGCAGGCCGGGGTGGAGCGGGTCTACGGCGTGGTCGGGGACAGCCTCAACCCGGTCGTGGACGCCATCCGGCGGGCCGACGGCATCAGCTGGGTGCACGTGCGCAACGAGGAGGCCGGCGCCTTCGCGGCCGCCGCCGAGGCCGAACTCTCCGGCCGGCTCGCGGTCTGCGCCGGCTCCTGCGGCCCCGGCAACACCCACCTCGTCCAGGGGCTGTACGACGCCCAGCGCAGCGGCCTGCCCGTGCTCGCGCTCGCCTCGCACATCCCGTCCGGGCAGATCGGCACCGGCTTCTTCCAGGAGACCCACCCCGAGCGGGTGTTCACCGACTGCAGCACCTGGTGCGAGATGCTCTCGACCCCCGCCCAGCTGCCCCGCCTGCTGCGGGTCGCCGTCCAGCACGCGCTCGGCTCGCACGGCGTCTCGGTGCTCGCCTTCCCCGGGGACGTCGCCGCGCTCTCCGCCGCCGCCCCCACCGGCACCAGCCACTTCCTCACCGAGCAGGCCGTCGCCGCCCCGCCCTGGTCCCAGGTGCAGGAACTGGCCCGGCTGCTCAACGCCGCCCGCAAGGTGGTGCTGTTCTGCGGCGCCGGGGTGCGCGGGGCGCACGCCGAGGTGATGGCCGCCGCGCAGGCCCTGAACGCGCCGATCGGCCACTCCCTGCGCGGCAAGGAGTGGATCCAGTTCGACAACCCGTACGACGTGGGCATGAGCGGCCTGCTCGGCTACGGGGCCTGCCACGAGGCGCTGCACTCCGCCGACCTGGTGGTGCTGCTCGGCACCGACTTCCCGTACGACTCCTTCCTGCCGCAGGCGCACACCGTCCAGGTCGACCACGACGCCACCCGGCTCGGCCGCCGCACCGCGCTCGAACTCGCCGTCCACGGCGACGTGGCCGCCACCCTGCGGGCCGTGCTGCCGCTGCTCGACGCCAAGCGCGACCGCGCCTTCCTGGACGGGATGCTGCGCAAGCACTGCCGGTCGCTGGAGGACGTGATCGGCGCCTACACCCGGGACATCGAGAAGCACCTGCCGATCCACCCCGAGTACGTCGCCTCGGTGCTCGACGAGGTGGCCGCCGAGGACGCCGTGTTCACCGTGGACACCGGCATGAACAACGTCTGGGCCGCCCGCTACCTCCAGCCCAACGGCCGCCGCCGGGTGATCGGCTCCTTCCTGCACGGCTCGATGGCCAACGCCCTCCCGCACGCGATCGGCGCCCAACTCGCCTGCCCCGGGCGGCAGGTGGTCGCGATGGCGGGCGACGGCGGGATCGGCATGCTGCTCGGCGAGCTGCTCACGGTGGCCAAGCACCGGCTGCCGGTGAAGACGGTGGTCTTCAACAACGGCGCGCTCGGCATGATCAAGCTGGAGATGCTGGTCTCCGGCTACCCGGAGTTCGAGATCGACAACGGGGACGTGGACTACGCCGGGATCGCCCGGGCGATGGGCATCCAGGCCAAGCGGGTGACCGAGCCGGCCCGGGTCCGGGAGGTGCTGGTCGAGGCGCTGGAGCGGCCGGGCCCGGCCCTCGTGGACGTGGTCACCGACCCCAACGCGCTCTCCATCCCGCCGCACATCACCGCCGCCCAGCTGAAGGGCTTCGCGCTGGCGGCGGGCAGGACGGTGCTCTCGGGCGGCGTCGGACGCATGGTCGACCTGGCCCGGAGCAACCTGCGGAACATCCCGCGGCCGTGAGCGGGGGCCGGTCGGGGGGCCTGCCAGGGAAGTCTTGCCTCTGAGGCAAAATTCTTGCCCGTGCGGCACGGCGGGTGTCCACTGGACACATGACCAGCAGCTCCACCGGCGCCGCCGCAGCAGGCGAACAGCTCGACGACCAGGAGGTCGCCGGCCTCGCCGCCCGTCTCCGTGAGCACCGGCTCAGCAGCCGTCTCACGCTGGAGGTGGCCGCCGGGCGGGTCGGGCTCTCCCCAGCCTATCTGTCCCGACTGGAAACCGGCCGCCGGCAGCCCTCGCTGCCCGTCCTGCTCGGCCTCGCCCGCGCGTACGGGACCTCGGTCTCCGGCCTGCTCGGCGAGACCCTCGCCGAGCCGGACCCGATCGTCCGCGGCGGCGCCATCGAACCCGGCCGGGCCGGTGGCTGGGGCTACCGGCGGGCCGGCGCCCCCGGCCGCGCGATGCAGGCCCTGCGGGTGCACGTCCCGCCGGGCGTGCAGGACACGGTGGTCCGGGTCCACCCGGGCGAGGAGTGGCTGTACGTCCTCAAGGGCGCGCTCCGCGTCACCCTCGGCGACCGCGTCCACCACCTCGCGGTGGGCGACTCCGCCCACTACGACTCGCTCACCCCGCACTGCATCGCCGCAGAGTCGGACAGCGGCGTCGAACTGCTCTTCGTCCACACCCTGCTGCAGAGCCCCGGCGGCGAACTCTGCCTCGGCGGCGGCCCCGCCGCCGTTCACTGACCTGCCGTCAGAACACCCCGGAGGAGATCACCATGGCCGATCCCACCACCACCGTCACCCCGGCCGCCGACGCCGAGAACCCGGCCGCCGGTGCCGACACTCCGGCCGGCCCGAAGACCATGGACGCCGGCAAGTGGGCCAACAAGCGGGTCTACCACCGCCTGGTGCTCTACACCGTCGGCTGCCACCTCTTCGCCGGGTTCATCATCCTCCTGTTCCAACTCGGCAGCCGGAACAAGTAGTTCACACCCCGAACCGTCCGCCCGCCCCCACCCCCGAGGGGGCGGGCGGACCGCCGCTCCCGCACCGGCCCGGCCACCCGCACTCCCCTCTCCCGCTCAGGCCCCGCGCAGCAGTTCGCAGAGGGCCTGGACCGCCGCCGGGAAGGCGTGGTCCGGTGAGGTGGCGTAGCCGATGACCAGGGCGGTCGGGGCCTCGGCGGGGGACGGTGTGGTGCGGTGCCAGGCGAGGCCGTGGAGGGCGAGGCCGGCCTGCTGGGCGCGGGCGAGGAGTTCGGGTTCGGGGGTGGAGCCGGGCGGCAGCCGGATGACGACGTGCAGGCCGGCCGCGATGCCGGTGACCCGGACGTGCGGGGCGTGTTCGGCGAGCGCCGCGACCAGGTGGTCGCGCCGGCGCCGGTAGTGCAGCCGGCAGCGCCGTACGTGGCGGTCGTACGTGCCGGAGGTGATCAGTTCGGCGAGCGTCAGCTGGTCCAGCACCGGGGACATCGTGTCGGCCAGCGCCTTCAGTCGGGCGACCGGCTCGACCAGCGCGTCCGGCAGGGCCAGCCAGGCCAGCCGCAGGCCCGGCGCGAGGCTCTTGGCGGCCGTCCCGGCGTACACCACCCGTTCCGGGTCCAGCGCCTGCATCGCGCCGAGCGGCTGCCGGTCGTAGCGGAACTCGCCGTCGTAGTCGTCCTCGATGACGTACCGGTCCTGCTCCCGCGCCCACCGCACCGCCTCGGCCCGCCGGTCGGCGGAGAGCGCCGCGCCGGTGGGGAACTGGTGGGCGGGGGTGAGGAGGACGGCGCCGGCCCGGGGGTCGAGCCGGTCGACCAGGGCGCCGTCCGCGTCCAGCGGCACCGGGGCGGTGGCGAGTCCGGCGGCCCGGGCGACCGCGTGCTGCGGCGGCAGCCCGTACTCCTCGACGGCGAGCGTGCGGGCGCCGCGTTCCCGCAGGGCGGCGCAGAGCAGGCCGAGGCCCTGGGTGACGCCGGTGCAGACGAGCAGGTGGTCGGGGTCGGTGCGCACCCCGCGGACCCGGGCCAGGTAGTGGGTGAGCGCCTGCCGCAGTTCGATCCGGCCGAGCGGGCTGCCGTAGTCGAGGGCCTCGTGCGGCGCGGTGGCGAGGGCGCGGCGGGCGGCGGCCAGCCAGGCGGTGCGGGGGAAGAGCGAGAGGTCGGGCCGTCCGGACATCAGGTCGTACCGGGCGGTCTGCCGCGCCCGTACCGCCCGGGGGGCCGGCCGCCGGCCCTGGACCGGTTCCGGGACCGTCCGCCGGGCGACGGTGGTGCCGGAGCCCTGCCGGGAGCTGAGCCAGCCCTCGGCGGTGAGCTGGCCGTACGCCTCGACCACGGTGTTGCGGGCGATCCCGAGGTCCTCGCCGAGCGCCCGGGAGGACGGCAGCCGGGTGCCGGGGGTGAGCCGCCCGTCCTGGACGGCCTCGCGCAGCGCGTCCTCCAGGGCGGCCCGCAGTCCGGCGCCGGCGGCCCGGCGCTCGGTGAGGTCCAGGTGCAGGTCGCCGCCGAAGGTGGTCCAGGAGGTGGTCCGGGAGGTGCTCACGGCCTCCATTCTCGCCTGTCGCCAGGGGGCGCGGGCGGGGTCACCGGGTGGCGCCGGAGGGCTCCTCCTCATCGTGTCCTCCCGGTCGGTTAGCGTCCGTCACTGGACCGACGGATCCCGACCCGAGGATGTGACAGGGTGAGCGAGGAGAACCTCCCGGCCGAATCGGCCGAGCCGGCTGAAGCAGTCGAATCGGCCGAGCCGACCGAACTGGCCGAACTGGCCCGGCGTTTCGAGGCGGAGCGACCCCAGCTGCGGGCGGTGGCCTACCGGATGCTCGGGTCGCTCGCCGAGGCCGAGGACGCCGTGCAGGAGGCCTGGCTGAAGCTGGGCCGCAGCGATGTGGGCGGGGTGCGCAACCTCGGGGCGTGGCTCACCACCGTGGTCGGCCGGGTCTGCCTGGACCAGTTGCGTTCCCGTGCCTCCCGCCGGGAGGATCCGCTGCCCGAGCAGGAGGGCCGGGTGCGGCTGCCGGACCCGGTGGTCGGCGGGCTGTCGGCGCTGGACCCGGTGCACGAGGTGCTGGTCGCGGACTCGGTCGGGATCGCGCTGATGGTGGTCCTGGAGACGCTCTCCCCGGCGGAGCGGGTGGCCTTCGTGCTGCACGACATGTTCGAGGTGCCCTTCGACGGGATCGCCGAGGTGCTCGGCCGGACCTCCGCCTCCACCCGGCAGTTGGCCAGCCGCGCCCGCCGCCGGGTCCAGGGCGCGACCCCGGCCGCGGATTCCGACGACGCCCGCAAGCGCGAGGTGGTGGAGGCCTTCCTGCGGGCCGCCCGGGGCGGGGACTTCGACGCTCTGCTGACGGTGCTCGACCCGGACGTGGTGGCCCGGTCGGACGGCGGCACACTGGTGCCGAGCGTGCTGCGCCGCGGTGCGGCGGACGTCGCCTCGCAGGCGATCGCCTTCGCCCGGTTCGCCGCCGACGGCCGGCTGGTGCTGGTCAACGGCTCGCCCGGGGTGGTGTCCTTCGCCGGGGGCCGTCCGCTGTCGGTCATGTCGTTCACCGTCCACGAGGGCCGGATCACCGGGCTGGACATCCTCACCGACCCGACCCGGCTGGCCGCCCTGGGCCTCACCACCGGCTGACCCGGAACCGCCGGGGGCGCCCGGGCGCGGGCGGGGCGCCCCCACCGTTCCTCCACGTGGTGTTTCCCGTCGCTTTCCGGGCCGCCGTCACACTCGCGCGCTACGGTGCCGCCCATGGCGAACTTTGTGCTGGTGGCGGGCGCCTGGCTCGGCGCCTGGGCGTGGGACGAGGTCGTGGCGGAGCTGCGCGCGGCCGGGCACGGGGCGTACCCGCTGACGCTCTCCGGGCTCGCGGAGAAGCGTGGCGCGCCCGCCGGGCAGCAGGCGCATGTGGCGGACGTCGTCGCGGAGGTGGAGCGGCTGGACCTGCGCGAGGTGGTGCTGGTCGGGCACAGCTACTCGGGCATCCCGGTGGGCCAGGCCGCCGAGCGGATCGGCGGGCGGCTGGCCGGGCTGGTCCTGGTGGACGCCAACGTGCCGGTGGCGGGGGAGTCCTTCGCCGACCAGCTGCCGGAGCCGGCCGCGCTGCGGGCCGACCTGGCCGCGCACGGGGGCTGGTGGCCGCCGCTGCCGCCGGCCGAGTTCGCCGAGCAGGGGCTGACGGTCCGGCAGATCGCCCGGATCGCCGCGGGGGCGACCCCGCACCCGGGCCCCTCGCTGACCGAACCGGCGTTCCTGGAGGGCCCGTTGAGCGGACTCCCGGCGGTGTACGTGAAGTGCCTGATGGACTGGCCGGAGCCGCCGCCGGTGGTCGCCGGGCTGGTCGCGGACGGCCACTGGCGGCTGGTGGAGCTGGACACCGGGCACTGGCCGATGTTCTCCCGGCCGGCCGACCTCGCCGGGATCCTGGGTGAGGCGGCCCGTACGGCGAAGAGCGGTGGCCGGACGGCCCGGAGCGGCGGCCGGACGGCTCAGAGCGACAGGTAGACCGCGCTGCCGACGCCGGCCAGGAAGCAGTACAGCGCGAACGGCGTCAGGCTGCGGGTCTCGAAGTACCGGGTGAGGAACCGCACCGAGACGTAGCCGGCCACGAAGGCGGCGAGGCTGCCCGCGAGGACGGGGCCGAGCACGCCGGAGTTCTCCGGCCTGAACAGCTCGGGCACCTTGAGCACCGAGGCGGCCAGGATGACCGGGGTGGCGAGCAGGAAGGAGAACCGGGCGGCGTCCTCGTGGTGCAGTCCGCGCAGGATGCCGGCGCTCATGGTGACGCCGGAGCGGCTGATGCCCGGGAACAGCGCGAGGATCTGCGCGGCGCCGATCCAGGCGCCCTGCCCGTAGCCGAGCCTGGTCAGCCGGTGGTCGGAGGCGATCGCCGGGTCCAGGCCCGGCTCGTCGTCGGCGTGTCCGGCGGTGTGTCCGGCCCGGCGGCGGCCGGTGCCGCCGCGCTTGAGCCGCTCGGCGCCGAGCAGCACGAGCCCGTTGAGGGCGAGGAAGACCGCGGCCGGGACGGGCTTGCCGAGCGCGTTGCGCAGGGCCTTCTCCAGCGCGAGGCCGGCCACGCCGACCGGGATGGTGGACAGCACGAGCAGCCAGGCGAGCCTCTCGTTGCGGGTCTCCACCCGGCGGTGCCGGATCGAGCCGAACAGCCCCTCGACCACCCGGACCCAGTCCTTGCGGAAGTAGACCACCAGGGCGAGCGCGGTGGCCAGGTGCAGGGCGACCAGGGCGGCGAGGTACGAGGAGCCCTCGGCGGTCATGTCGAGGTCGTGCTGGATCCGCCCGCCGACCAGGGCGGGCAGCAGGATGCTGTGGCCGAGGCTGGAGACCGGGAAGAGTTCCGTCACGCCCTGGAGCAGGCCGACGCCTATCGCTTCCGGGTAGGTCAGGGTCGACATCGCGCACCTTCGCTCGGGGGTCGGTGGCCGGCCGGGTCGGGGGCCCTCGCGAAGCTACTACGCGCATGTAGACGTTCGGCAGCCCCGCCGTCGGAAGTTCACCGACCGTACGGCTGCGGGACACCGGGGGCGAGGTGCCCGATCAGCGCCGCCGCCACGGAGGCCAGGACGGTGGCGGACGGGACGGCCCGGTGCGCCGCGTCGCCGAGCAGGACGACGGCGGTCACCGCGGCCGGCATGCCGGCCAGCGGCAGGGCGACGGTCAGGACGGCGAGCAGGCGGCGGGGGCGGCGCGGGGGGTCCGGGCGGGTCACGGCGGTCTCCTTCGGGCTCGACCCGGGCCACGATGCCGCCTCCCGCAGCGTCAGGTGCAAGCCCTTTTCCCGGCGCCGCCCGCCGCCCGCCGCCGCCCGCCGCGACCCGGCGGGTCAGCCCGTCGCCACCCGCCGCCACCCCGGCCCGTCCGCGGCCACCGGCGCGGCCGCGAAGTCGTAGCGCAGCAGGTCCGGCCCGAGCGCGAGCAGCGAGATCGACGAGGAGCCCCAGATCCGCCCGTCGCCGAAGTCGCGCCGCTGGATCAGCGCGGCGTCCGCGTCCGGCGCCAGCCCGTCCCCGGCGACGATCGGCAGCCATCCGCCCCAGGCCGCGGCGGCCGGCCCGTCGGCGGTCGGTTCGGGCCGGGGTTCGGCGGTGAGGCGGGACCGGAAGTGGGCGGCCCGCGCGGCCATCAGGTCGCGGATCCGCTCGGAGGTGGTCCGGTCGGCCGCCCGGCCCTCCAGCCCGTCGTTGAGCACCACGCTCAGGCCGGACGGCAGTTCGCGCTCCTCCAGCCGTCCGCCGCTCCAGCTGGACACCCGGGCCCCGTCGGCCCGGACCAGGACGAGGTGGAACGGGTCGTACGGGGTGAGGTCGAGGTGGCCGATGCCGCCCTCCCGGACGGCGGTGAGCGGCAGCCGGCCGCGGGTGCGCCGGGCGTCGGCGGGGGCGAGCGGGCCGAAGCCGTTCAGCAGGCAGGCGGCGGTGTGCCGGACGGGGTCGACGGCCAGCCAGGTGCCGCCGGCCGCGAGGTCCAGTCCGCCGAGCAGGTCGGGCCGGTCCGGCCAGTGGTGGTCCGGCGGCAGCCAGGCGCGGCCCAGGTACTCGTCCCGGACGGACAGCAGCAGCACCGGCACGGCCGCTTCCGGCTCGATGCTGACGAACGCCGTGCACACGACCGGGCCCCCTGACCTCGTCCTGTCGGAGACCTCCTGGCGGTGATCTCCTGCCGGCGATCCTCGCACGGTCGTTCGCACGCCGGAAGTGGCCCAAGGAACGCGTGGCCGAACGCACCAGGACGGCAGGCCACCCCGCTCCTAGGCTGGCGACCATGACGACGAACGAGACCACGCGCGCGACCGCGGACGGGACGGCCGGTACGGACGGGGCCCCGGTGCCCGCCCCCGAGCAGCGCCTGCTGATGCACAAGCTCGCCCCCGCCTACTACCAGGCGATGGTCGCCGTGGACCGGGCCTCCCGGGAGGGCGTCGACCCGGTCATCGCCGAGCTGGTCAAGGTGCACGCCTCGATGCTCAACGGCTGCGCCTTCTGCATCGACATGCACTCCACCGACGCCCGCGAGCACGGCGAGCAGGACCACCGCCTGGTCTCCCTCCCGGCCTGGCGCGAGACCCCGTGGTTCACCGCCCGTGAGCGCGCCGCCCTGGCCCTCACCGAGTCGGTCACCCTGCTGACCCAGGGGCACGTGCCGGACGCCGTGTACGCGGAGGCCGCCGCGCGGTTCGACGAGACCGAGCTGGCCCAGCTGATCGCGCTGATCGCCACCATCAACGCCTGGAACCGGATCGGCGTGTCCACCCGCATGAGCCCGGCCGCCAGGTGAGCGCCGCGGACCCCGCCGTCCGGCGGGAGCGGGCCCGGCTGCTGCGGGAGCTGCACCGCCCGGGCGAGCCGCTGGTGCTGGCGAACGCCTGGGACGTGCCGAGCGCCCGGCTGGTGGCCGCCGCCGGGGCGCGGGCGGTGGCGATGGCCAGCGCGAGCGTGTCCTGGTCGCTCGGCAGCGCGGACGGCGGCGGCGCCGACCCCGGGCAGGTGCTGGCCCGGACCGCCCAGGTGGTCCGCGCCGTCGACCTGCCGGTCACCGCGGACCTGGAGGGCGGCTACGCGGACACCGCCGCCGGGGTCGGGGAGACGGTCGCCGCGCTGCTCGCCACCGGTGCCGTCGGGGTGAACCTGGAGGACGAGGGGCGCCCCCCGGCGGAGGCCGCCGAGCGGATCGCGGCCGCCCGGGCCGCGGCGGACGCGGCCGGCGTGCCGCTCTTCGTCAACGCCCGGACGGACGTGTTCCTGCGCGGGATCGGCGCCCCGGAGGGCCGGCTGGACGACGCGGTGCACCGGCTGCGGGCGTACGTCGAGGCGGGCGCGGACGGGGTGTTCGTCCCCGGGGTGTCCGACCCGGAGACCATCGCCGCCCTGGTCGAGGCCGTCCCGGCGCCGCTGAACGTGCTGGCCGGCCCCGGCTCCCCGGCGGTCGCCGAGCTGGCGAAGCTCGGCGTGGCCCGGATCAGCCTGGGCCCGGGCCTGGCCGAGGTGGCGTACGCGGCGGTCCGCCGGGCCGCCGAGGAGGTGTACGGGAGCGGCACGTTCACCGCGCTCGCGGAGGGGCTGGGCTACCCGGAGCTCAACCGGCTGTCCGCGCTCTGAGCCCGGCGGCCTGAGCGCCGCGGGTCGAGCGGTCGTCGTGCGTCGGGTGGCGTGGGCGGCCGGCCGTTCGGGGGTCGGCCGGCCGCCCGCGCTCCGGTGGCGGAGCGCCGGGTCAGTTCAGGATCTGCCCGCTGAGCCCCGGGTGGGCCATCTGGTTGGTCCCGATCGCCTCGATCTCGTTGGCGGGCTTGCCGAGCAGCGGGAGCTTGCCCACGGTCCGCAGGGCGAGGTCGCCGGGGGAGACTTCGAGCCCGTCGGTGAGCCCGCCGGTGGCGTCCGGCGAGGAGGCGGTCTGGGAGGTGGCGGAGGCCGCCGGGACGGCGAGGGCGAGGCCCGCCATGGTGAGGGCGGCCAGGGTGGCGAGTTTCTTCATGCCCTGCCGAACGACCCGGACCGCCCTCAGGTAACCGGTCGGCTCAGACCGTCACCCACAGGGTGCGCACGCTGTTGCTGACGAACGAGGCGATCGGCTCGTCGGTCCGGCCCTCCGCGAGGGCCAGCCCCGGGAAGCGGGTGAACAGGTGCCGCAGCGCCGTCTCGGCCTCCATCCGGGCGAGCCCGGAGCCGAGGCAGAAGTGCGGGCCGTGGCCGAGCGACAGGTGCTTGGCGGGCTGCCGGGTGAGGTCGAAGCGGTCCGCGTCCGGGTGGTGCCCGGAGTCCCGTCCGGCCGCCGCGTAGGAGGCCAGCAGCGCCTCGCCGCGCCGGATCACCACGTCGCCGACCGCGATGTCCTCGCTCGCGTAGCGCAGCGGGAACTGCCCGACCGGGGAGTCGTAGCGCAGGGTCTCCTCGACCACCGCCGACCACGGCTGCTCCCCGTCCAGGACGAGCCGCAGCTGGTCCGGGTGGGCGAGCAGGGCGCGGACGGCGTTGGTGATCAGGTTGAGCGTGGTCTCGTGCCCGGCGACCAGCATCAGCAGCAGGGTGCCGACCAGCTCGGCCTCGCTGAGCCGGTCGCCCGCCTCGTGGACGGCGATCAGGTCGGTGGTCAGGTCGTCGCCGGGCTCGGCCCGCTTGGCCGCCACCACCGAGGCCAGCAGCGTGTTCAGGCCCCGCTGCGCGGCCAGCGCCGCCGCCGGGGTGGCCGAGCTGGAGACCATGGTGTCGGACAGCTCGTGCAGTTCGTCCTGCTCCGCCAGCCCGAGGCCGAGCAGTTCGCCGATCACCTGCATCGGCAGCGGGTAGGCGAAGTGCCGCCGCAGGTCGAACTCGCCCTCCAGCTTCGCGACCCCGTCCAGCAGCGCGACCGTCCGGGCCTCGACGGCGGGGGCCAGGTCGGCTATCCGGCGCGGGGTGAAGGCCTGCGAGACCAGTCCGCGCAGCCGCCGGTGGTCCTCGCCGTCGGCGGTGACCATGCCGGGGACGACGATGAAGTTGAGCAGCGGCCAGCCCTCCGGCAGCCGTCCCTCCCGGAAGGTCGTCCAGAGCCGGGCGTCCTTGCCGACCCGGGGGTCGGACAGCAGCGACTGGAGGGTGTCGTGGTGGGTTACCGCCCAGACCACCACCCCGCCAGGGAGCTCCACCAGGACCGCGGGGCCGGCTTCGCGGAGTCGGGCGTTCTCGCCGTGCTGGTCGCGGCCGAAGGGGTCGAGTCTGACGGGCTCGGCGCGGGTTCCGGATTCGGTGGTGGTGTCCATGCGGGCCTCTCGGGGGCGGGCGGGCGGGGCGGGGTGAAGGCGCTGTAGAGCACCGGGAGGGCGGTCAGGGCCCGGGACCACGGGGACGGGCGCCAGGCCAACTCGCCGGGCGGTACGGCCAGTTGGAGGTCCGGCAGGCGGTGCAGCAGGGTCTCGACGGCGGTCTCGACGATGATCCGGGCCGGGTGCTGGGCCGGGCAGACGTGCCGGCCCGCGCCCCAGGCGAGGTGGGCCCGGTTGCCGCCGAGCGAGCCCTGCGCGGCGGCCGAGACGCCCTGTGCGGCCGGGTCGGCGTTGGCCGCGGCCAGGCCGAGGACGAGCATGTCGCCGGCGCTGATGTACTGGCCGCCGAGCACGGTGTCGCCGGTGGCCCAGCGGCCGGGGAAGTTCTGGGTGGGCGGGTCGCGCCAGAGCACCTCCTCCAGCGCGTCGGAGACGGTCAGCCGCCCGCCGGTGAGGGTGGCCCGGAAGCGCCGGTCGGTGAGCAGCAGCCGCAGCGTGTTGCCGGTCCAGTTGATGGAGGTCTCGTTGCCCGCGACCATCAGCACCACCAGGTGGTGCACCGCCTCCTCGTCGGTCAGCCCGGCCGGGTGGGCGAGCAGCCAGGAGGTGAGGTCGGCGCTGGGGGCGGCCCGGCGGCGGCGCACCAGGTCGACGAGCAGTGCCTGGAACTCCAGTCCGGCGCGCTGCGACTGCGCGCTGCTGTCCACGAAGTGGCTGATCAGCTCGACCACCCGGGGCCCGCTCTCCACCGGCAGTCCGACCAGCTGGGTGAAGACCAGCAGCGGCAGCCGGCGCGCGTACTGGGCGACCAGGTCGGCGGTGCCGTCCGGGCCCCAGCCGTCGATCAGCCCGTTGGCGGCGGCCTCGGTGGTGCCGCGCAGCTGGCGGTGGTCGATCTGGGCGAGGGTGTCGGAGACGGCGGCGCGCAGCCGCTGGTGCTCGGCGCCGTCCAGGTTGAGCAGGGTGGGCCGCCAGGAGGTCATCGGCAGCAGCCGGGAGTCGGCCGCCAGCCGGCCCTCGGCGGGCACCCGCCAGCGGCGCGAGTCCTTGGAGAACAGCGCCTCGTTGCGGGTGAGTTCGAGCAGCTCGGCGTAGCCGAGGACGAGCCAGGCCTCGACCCCGGGCTCCAGCTCGATCGGGGCGACCGGCCCGTAGCGCTCGCGCAGCCGGGCGTACAGGCCGTGCGGGTCCTCGGCGACGGCCGGGCCGTACAGCGGCGTCAGCGGCACGCCCACGGGCAGCCCGCCGGGCCGTCCGCCGCCGTGGGCGACGGGGCACCCGGGGGCTCCCGGGTGTTCGGGGGAGGTCATCCCTGGAGCTCCAGGATCGAGTTGCGGTGCAGGTGGTCGACGAAGTCGATCAGCAGGTCGTAGGACTGCCGGCGGTCGCGCGCGTCGCAGTGCAGGATCGGCACCTCCGGCAGCAGGTCCAGCGCCGAGCGCAGCTCCTCCTCCGGGTAACTCGGCGTGTCCGGGAAGGTGTTGACCGCGACCGCGAACGGGATGCGCTGCTCCTCCAGCCGGCCGAGCACGTCGAAGCTCTCGTCCGGGCGGCGCAGGTCGACCATGGCGATGGCGCCGAGCGCTCCGCGCGACAGGTCGTCCCAGAGCGGCCAGAACCGCTGCTGCCCGGGCGTGCCGAACAGGTACAGCGCGAGCCGCGAGTTGAGCGTGATCCGGCCGAAGTCCAGCGCCACCGTGGTGGTGGTCTTGCCGGCGCGACCGGTGAGGTCGTCGATGCCGGCGCTGGCGGCGGTCATGGTCTCCTCGGTGCGCAGCGGGGTGATCTCGCTCAGCGAGCCGACCAGGGTGGTCTTGCCGACCCCGAACGGACCGGTGACCAGGATCTTGACCGCGCCCTGCACCGAGGAGGGCAGGTACTGCGGCCCGGCGGCGGACCCGGCGGCGTCGGTGGCGCCCGGTGCGTCCGGGGCGTCGGGGACGGCTTCAGCGGAGTTGGCGGAGGCCAACGAGCACCTCCTCCAGGAGGGTTGCGGGCAGGCGTTCGGCCTGGGGGACGGGCGGGAGCACCTGCACGGCGCCGAGGTCCCAGAGGTCACCGACCAGCACCTTGACGACGCCGAGCGGCAGCCCCAGGTGGGCCGCCACTTCGGCGACGGACAGCAGGCTGTGGCAGAGCGCGAGGATGCGCCGGTGCTCACGGTTGATCAGCTCGTGCTCGGGCAGGTCCGGCGGCTCGGGCAGTCCTAATGGTCCGGGCACGGCGCTGACCAGGCTCTCCACGGCCAGATCGGACCGGGTGGGGCGGCTGCGCCCACCGGTGATGACGTACGGCCGGACCGGGCCGCTCACCGGTGGCCCCCCGCCGCGTGGTCGACGCGCGGCGGGCTGGTGAGGTGGGTGCCGATCCGCTCGACCAGGACCTGCATCTGGTAGGCGACCAGGCCGGCGTCGACCGCCTCGCCGGCCACCACGGCCAGGTGCGCGCCGGCCCCGGCGGCGACGACGAAGAGGTAGCCGCCGCCGTACTCGATGATGATCTGGCGGGTGGCGCTGCCCGGTCCGCCGAAGCCCGTCGCGACGCCGCGGGCCAGCGACTGCAGTCCGGAGCAGGCGGCGGCGAGCCGTTCGGCGTCGTCGCGCGGGATGCCCGCGCTGCGGCCGATCTCCAGGCCGTCGTTGGAGACGACGACGGCGTGCTGGACCTGCGGGACGGCGATGATGTCGGCGAGCAGCCAGCCGAGATCAGGGGTGGTGGTCATGGAACTCTCCGGAGCGCTGGGGAAGTCGGGGGGAAGCGGGAAGGGAAGGGGTGGACTGGGCCCGGGCGGCGGAACGGCCGCTGGCCGTCCCGGCCTGGAACATCGCCATGAACGCCTGCGCGTCCCGGGCCGAGCGGTACGGCGGCGCGGGCGGCGGTGGGGGAGCGGCGTGCTGGGCGGGGCGGCCCGTGCGGCCGCGCCGGTGGCTCCGGCGGGGCAGCGGGGGAGGGGTGTCACCGGTCGCGGCGTGCCGGCCGGGCGGCGGGGTCTCCACCAGGGGGTGGCCGGCGGGAGAGGCCGGCCGGGGGCCGGGGTTGAACGCCCGGTCGTCCGGCCCGAGGCCGGGGACGGTGGGCGGCAGCGGCTCGGTGAGCAGCGCGTTCGGCAGCAGCAGGACCACCCGCACGCCGCCGTACGGCGAGGGCGCCGAGCTGAGCGTGACCCGGAAGCCGTACTGCTCGGCGAGCCGGCCGACCGCGGCGAGGCCCAGCTGCGGCACCTCGCCCAGCCGGGAGACCTCCAGGGTGCTGCCGCCGGCCAGCGCGGCGGCGGCCTTGGCGACGGCCTGTTCCGGCATGCCGACGCCGCCGTCGTCGATCTCGATGACGGCGCCGTTGTGGACCGGCATCAGGGTGACGAACACCTGGGTGCTGGGCGGGGAGTAGCGGGTGGCGTTGTCCAGCAGCTCGGCGATCGCGTGGATCAGCGCCTCGGCGGCGGCGCCGACCACCGCGGTCTCGGTCCGGCTGCGCACCACCACGCGCTGGAACGGCAGGATGCGCGACTGGGCGCCGCGGACGACGTCCTCCAGGGAGACCGGTTCCGGCCAGTGCCGGCCGGCCCGCGCGCCGCACAGCACGGCCAGGGTCTGGGCCAGCCGGGCCTGTTGGGCGGCGGCGTGGTCGGCCTTGAGCAGGCCCTCCAGCAGCGTCGGGTCGTCGTGGGTGCGCTCCATCTCGTCCAGCAGCGCCTGCTGGTCGTGGGCCATCACCAGGATCCGGCGGGCGACGCTGAGGAAGGCCCGCTGGGTGGAGGCGGTGTGCTCCTGCTCCTGCTGGACGGCGGCGAGTTCGGCGCCGCGGCGGGAGAGCTCGGTGGCCAGCTGTTCCTGGACGGCGAGGAGTTCGCCGCGCAGCCGGTCGGCACGGCCGCGCTGGGTGACGGACACGGCGCGGTACCGCGCGGCGGCCACGAGGGCGAGGACGGCGAGTACGCCGGTTGCCGTTACGGACCACTGAGTCATCGTCACGCCGCGAATTCTAGGGTGATGATCCTACGAAGGTGTGAACGGATCTCGCCAAGTGACCGGATCTCGTCAATATCGAGTCAATTCGGCGTCAATCGGCAATCGTTCGACCCCGATCCCACCGCCTGACGAGGTATCGGAGCGGCCCGATCGGCACCGCCGGGAACGTCGGGATCGAGCCGCCCGGCCGGATCGCGTCCGGTGATGTGTGGGGCCTGTGCGCACGGTGTTACGGAAGGGGCGCCGTCCGGTGCAGGAGCAGCAGCGCCACGTCGTCCGGCCGGGACCGCCGCTCGGTCACGTTCAGGGTGAGCAGATCGGCCAGCCGCTCCAGCGCCGGCGCCGGGCCGATCCGCCCCGGACCGGTCTGCCGCGCCCACAGTTCGAGCCCGCCGAGCATCCGCTGCACCGACTCGTCGTAGTCCTCCTCGCGGTCCTCGACCAGCCCGTCGGTGTACGCCAGCAGCGTCTCGCCGACCGCCAGCCGCTCCACCGCCAGCGGGTACGGCCGCTCCGGGGCCACCCCCAGCGGCGGCCCGCCCGGCAGCTCCAGCTCGACGGCCGCGGCGTCGGCGGTGATCCGCACCGGCGCCGGGTGCCCGGCCCGGGCCGCGGTCAGCACGCCGTCGGCCGGGTCCAGGGTCAGGTAGAGGCAGGTCGCGAACAGCTCGGTGTCCAGCTCGGCCAGCAGCCGGCTGGTGCGGGTCAGGGTGGCGGCCGGGTCGTGCCCGTCCGTCGCGTACGCCCGCAGCCCGCTGCGCAGTTGGCCCATCACCGCGGTGGCCTCCGCGTTGTGGCCCTGGACGTCGCCGATCACCAGCCCGATCCGGCCGTCCGGCAGCCGCAGCAGGTCGTACCAGTCGCCGCCGATCTGCATCCCCTCGGTGCTCGGCAGGTAGCGGGCGGCGCTGGCGATCCCGGCCAGCCGCGGCAGGGTGCGCGGGAGCATCGCCCGCTGCAGCTCGGAGGCCCGGTGGTGGTGGGTGTCGTACAGCCGGGCCCGCTCCAGGGACTGCGCCAGGATGCCGGCGAAGGCCGAGTACAGGGTGCGGTCCTCCCGGCTGAACACCCGCTCGGCGGCGAAGGTGATCAGGCACGAGCCGACCTGCTGCCCGGAGGCGACCAGCGGCAGCACCGCCCAGGCGGCCGGGGTGAGCGGGTCGCGTCGGGTGCGGGCGGCGGCGGGCTCGCTGAACAGCGGGGCGGAGCGGGCCAGCGAACGCTGCATCACGGACTCGGACAGGTCCGCCAGACGGGTGAGCTCGGTGCGGCGCGGGCCCCCGTACACGGTGTGCGAGACGGGCAGCAGCCGGCCCTCGTCCACCAGGTCCAGGACGATGCCGGCGGCGCCGAGCGCCGGGCGGGCGACATCGGTGACGGCGGTGGTGACGTCCCGGACGGTCACCGCCCGGGACAGCGCCCGGGTGAGCGTCAGCAGCAGCGCCGTCCGGGCGGCGGCCGGGGAGTTCCGCCCCTCGGCCGGCGGCGGCTCCCGGTGCCCGGCCTCGGCCAGCAGCCCGGCGATCCGCACCGGCCGCCCGTGCACGTCCAGCATCACCTCGCCGGACTCCTCGACCCGGGCGACCTTGCCGCCGGGCCGCAGCACCCGGTAGCCGATCCGGTAGCGGCCGCCGGCGGCCAGCGCCTCGGCGAGCGCCGCCTGCACGTCCGGCAGGTCCTCCGGGTGGACCAGCCGGTCCAGCTCGGGGGCGGCGCCGTCCGGGGCGGGCGGGCGGCCCGCCAGCCGGAACGCCTCGGCGTCCCAGTAGCTCTCCCCGGTGACCAGGTCCCGCTCGAAGGCCCCGTGCCCGGCGGCCCGCACGGCCAGCGACAGCAGCGGGTGCGCCAGCCCGGCGGGGCGGCCGTCCGCCGCCCGCGGGTCCTCGGGTAACCGGACGCCGTACGGTGCCCGGGTGCCGTACGGGAGGTGGGCGTCGGCGTGGTCCAGCAGATGGGCCAGCCGGTGGGCGCAGGCCTCGGCGAGGGTCTCCAGGACGTCCAGGTCGCGGCGCGGCACGGTGCCCCGGTGGGCCAGCGCCAGGGCCAGCACACCGATCGGCCGCTCGTCCACGACCATCGGCAGGGTGATCACGGCGACCATCCCGGTACCCATGCCGGTGTTCCGGTTCGGGTAGTCGACGCTGGTGTGCTCGGGACTGAGCAGGTACGGGCGGCGCAGCCGCAGGGCCATCGCGGCGGGCAGCTCACCGGCCGGGTCGACCACGCTGTAGCGCTCGTGCGCCCAGTCCGGCAGCCCGTGCGAGGCGGTCAGCCGGAGCATCCCGGCGGAGTCCAGCAGGTACAGCGCGGACCCCTCGCCGGTGATCCAGCTCGGGCCCTCGGCCAGGACGGTGCCGAGCAGCTCGGCCGCGCTGGTGCAGCCCAGCAGCAGCCGCACGCAGCGCATCGCACTGCGCGCGGTCGGACTGCCGGCGGGCTCCAGGGGCACTGGTCCTTGATACCCCATTTCCCCCACCGGCGAAGGCCGACCGAACCGCCGCACCAGCACCACCGCCACCGCGGGAAGTCGGCCGGGCCGACTTCCTGCGCAGTGCCCGGTGCGGGGCCGGCCGCTTACGCGGGCCAGGCGCGGAGGCCGGTGGTGAGGGTGGCGATGAGGCGGTCCTGGGTGGTGGCGAGGTCCTCGGTGAGCTGGAAGGCGCCGGCCGTGGTGAGGGAGGCGAAACCGTGGGCGACGGAGCGCACGGTGCGGGCGGCGTGGACCGCCTCGGAGCCGTCGAGCCCGTACTCCCGCAGCACGGCGATGATCACGCCGACGAGCCGGGCGGCCGCCCGGGCCAGGTCGTCGTCGGGCTGCGGGGCCTGGGGGAGGGCGTTGTAGCGGTGCGGGTGCTCGGTGGCGTACGCGTGGTAGGCGCGCAGCACGGCGGCGACGGCGTCGTCCCCGCTGCGTCCGACGGCCGCCTCGGCCAGCCGGTCGGCGAGGTCCCCGGTGACCCGGACGGCGATCAGCCGCCGCAGTTCGGCGAGGCCGCCGCTGACGTGCTTGTACAGCGAGGGGGTGGCGACCCCGGCCCGGGCGGCGACGGAGGCCAGGGTGAGGGCCTCGGCGCCCTGCTCGTCGATGAGGGCGAGGGCGTGGTCGACGACCTGGTCGGGGGTCAGTCCTACGCGGGGCATGGGTTCGGGCTCTCCGTACGGATCAGGTCGGGCAGGGGCGGGCAGCGGACGGGCGGGGCTCAGCCGAGCTCGGCGAGGAACGGCAGCAGGGCGTCCGCGGTGGCCGCCGGGTTGTCGGCCATCGGGTAGTGCCCGGACCCCTCGATCATCGCCTTCCGCGCGCCGAGCGCGGCGGCCTGCCGGTCGGCGACCAGCTCCGGCTTCGGGAAGTCGGGGTCCTTGCTGCCCATGACGACCAGGGCCGGGCACCGCACCGCGGCCGTCCAGCCGACCGGCGCCGAGTCGCCGTGGACGTACCCGCGGGTGGCGGTCTTCCGGCCCGGGGTGCGCAGCGCGGCGACCAGCCCGTCCACGTACGCGTCGAAGTCGGCGGGCCTGGCGCCGGGGAAGGCCATCCGGCGCAGGTAGAAGCCCCAGGCGGCCGGCCAGTGGACGAGGGCGGCGCCCATCAGGCCCATGGCGCCGCGCATCAGGGCGCCCTGCGGCGGGTTCTCGACGAAGGCGTTGAGCAGGACGATCCCGGCGACCCGCTCGGGGGCGTCCCCGGCGGCCTTGACGACGGTGGCCCCGGTGTACGAGTTCCCGGCGAGGACGGCGCGCTCGATGCCGAGGTGGTCGAGCAGGGCGAGGACGTCGCCGGCGAGGGCGGCGGGGCCGTAGTCGTCCCAGGTGATCGAGGATTCGCCGAAGCCCCGCAGGTCCATGGTGACGACCCGGTGGCCGGCGGCGACGAGCAGCGGGCGCAGGTGCCGGTACGCGGCCCGGCTGTCGAGCATGCCGGGGAGCAGGACGACCGGGGTGCCGTCGCCCTGCCGGGTGTCGTCGTAGGCGATCCGGCCGCCGGGGACGGTGAGGTACTGGGTGCTCGGGGTGATGGTGCCGTTCATGGGGTCCTCCTCGGGCCGCCGGTGCGGGGCATCGGCGTTGCTGCCGATAGCCATAAAGCTAAGGCTAATAGCCTTAGCCGTCAAGCGGTCGGGTGCCGGAGGCGTCGGAGGCGACGGAGAAGAGGGGGAAGGGAGCGGTCAGACCCCTTCGACCTTGAACGGGTCGTGCTCGCTGAGCAGCTTCTCCAGCCGGGCCTGGTCCACCCGGGTGACCATGTCGTTGGACTCCTGCCGGTCCCGGATCACCTTCGCCAGCGTGAACGCGGAGCTGACCGTGAAGAGGAGCCCGAGCCCGAGGAAGGCCCGGGTCCACCCGCCGACCGGCAGGTAGATGATCCCCACGGCGAGGGCGGTGCCCGACAGGGCGAAGGACAGGACGGCCTGGAGGTAGTAGGCGGCCGTGGTGCGGGTCTGCATCGGTGCGCTCATGGCGTCAGGATGCTGCGGCCCGGCCGGCCCGCACATGAGTAGGCGTACTCAGATGGGGCCGTGCATGAGGGACCGTTCGTTGACGTCCGATCACCTGCCGCGGGGCTGCTCCGAACGGATGGCTTGGAATCAGAGCCTCCTAGGATTAACGTTTGATAACGCAGCGCGGTTGTCAACGCCGTACCCAGACGGCACCGTGCGCCGTCGCCTAATCCCACCGACCGGCCTCCGGGCAGGTCAGGGAGCCGGGGAACCACGTTCCTTGGGGTGAATCGGCGGGGCTCCGGCCCGGCCGTAGGAGACCTTCCTGCTCCGAACCCGTCAGCTAACCCGGTAGGCGCGAAGGAAGGAAAGGAGCGCGCCTCCGTGGCGTCGACGCACACCCCGGCACAACCGGCCGGCTTCGCAGCCGGTACCCAGCTCCTCGACCACCCCGGCCCGGACGGCCCCGAGGCCTTCGGCCCGGAGGACTTCGCCGCGGAGGCCGAGACCAACCGCCACCGGATGCCGCGTCAGACCCGCGGAACCTCCCCGCTGCTCGGCGTCACCGCCGTCGCCGCCACCCTGGGTGCCACCGGCTTCACCTCGGCGACCCCGGCCGCCGCCCCCGCCATCGAGGCCCCGGACGAGACGGCGGTCGCCCTCTCCGCCGACCCCGGCCTCGCGCTCGCCGCCCGCATCCAGAACCAGGCCGACAGCCAGCGCACCGCCGCCGAGGAGACCGCCCGGCTCCAGGCCGCCCAGGAGGCGGAGGCCAAGGCCGCCGCCAAGGAGGCCGAGGCCAAGCGCGCCGCCGAGGAGGCCGAGCGGGCCAAGGCCGCCGCCCTCACCCTCCCGGTGACGGACTACCGGCTCTCCGCCCACTACGGCCAGAGCGCCCGCTACTGGGCCAACCTGCACACCGGCCTGGACTTCGCCGCCGACACCGGCACCCCGGTCCACGCGCTCGGCCAGGGCACCATCACCTCGGCCGGCTGGGCCGGCTCGTACGGCTACCGGATCGTCGAGACCCTGCCCGACGGCACCGAGATCTGGTACTGCCACCTCTCCGCGATCACCAAGGGCTCCGGCAAGGTCGCCGCCGGCCAGCAGATCGGCAAGGTCGGCGCGACCGGCAACGTCACCGGCCCGCACCTGCACATGGAGGTCCGCCCCGGCGGCGGCGCCCCGGTCGACCCGGAGCCCTGGCTCCAGCAGCGCGGCCTCAACCCCTGAGGCGCCAGCCCTGACGCACCCGCCCTGAGGCACCCGCCCGGGCGGACCCAGCGCGAAGCCCCCGGCCCGGAGCACCAGCACCGGACCGGGGGCTTCGCCGCGGCGTCTCACTCCTCGGCGGGCAGCTGCGCCAGGTACGCCTCGATCTCCTCCTGGCCCGGCTCCGGCGCCAGCTCCGGGAACTCCGTCACCAGCAGCTGCGGCAGCCCCGGCACCGTCCACCCGCCGAACAGGTCGAGCGCCGCCTCGACCGCCGCCTCCTCGAACCGCCCGAAGTCCCCGGCCAGTTCCTCCGGCATCGGCCGCCCCAGCGCGGTCAGCTCCGCCAGGTTGCGGTAGCTGCGCCGCATCAGGCCCTGTTCCAGCAGCCGCCGAGCGCCGTCCGTGGCCATGCCGACCGACAGCACCCGGCCCGGGCCCCAGCCCTGCTCGTCCGGCTCGTCCAGCCAGCCGGCCGGTGCCAGCGCCTCGTACGCGGCCAGCCGCTCCTCCTCCGGGAGCTCCCCGAAGCCGGCCAGCCAGGCCCGCACCGCCGCCGGGTCCGTGACGTCCACCCCGTACGCGTGCAGCAGCAGCGCGTACAGCCGGGGCCAGGTCACCAGGTCGGCGCGGCGCAGCAGCCCGGCCGCGACCTCGCCCTGCCACTCGGCCTCCGCGTGCAGCCGCTCCTGGCGCTTGGCGTTCAGCCGCCGGGACGCCCGCTGGTGGTCGACCAGCAGCCGGACGGCGTCGCCGTAGGCGAACGGGTCCTCCTCGGGCGCGGGTTGGACGTACAGGTGGAGCCGCTCGTACAGCAGGTGCTCCACCGCGTCGGAGGTCAGTTCGGGCCAGCCGTCGTGCATCCTGCCCTCGCCCAGCTCCAGCAGCGCCAGCACCGCGCGCAGCGGCCCCTCGGCCACCGGCGCGCGGCCCTGCTCGGCCGCCCAGGCGAGCAGGTCGGCGGCCTTGGTGCGCGGGGCGAGCCGCAGGTCTTCGTCGTTCATAGTCCGAACGGTAGCCGCCGGGCGGGGATAGGGTCGGCAGCCATGGTCCCCGTACGACTCACCGGCCCGCGCCTGGCCGTCCGCGAGTACCACCACACCGAGGAGGAGGTGGACGCGCTGCACGCGCTGTTCGGCGACCCCGAGGTCACCCGCCACCTGCCCTTCGGGCCGAGCGGCCGGGAGGACTGCGCCGACCAGATCGAGCTCTACCTGGAGGAGGCGATGGCCGAGGAGCGGGACACCTACCGGCTCGCCGTCACCAGGATCGCCGACGCCGAGGAGCCCGGGGACGCGACGCCGATCGGGCAGGCCGCGCTCACCCTCGACGGGCACGGCGCCGCCGACCTCGGGTGCGTGCTGGCCCGCGGGTCCTGGGGCCGGGGCTACGCGGGCGAGACCGTCGGCCTGCTCCGCGACTTCGCCTTCGGCACCCTGGGCCTGCACCGGCTGACCGCCCGGACCGCCGCGGCCAACCCGGCCTCCGGCCGGGTGCTCACCCGGCTGGGCTTCCGGCCGGAGGGGCGGCCTCGGTCCGACGGGTCCGAGGGCGGGGTCCGGTCCGCCGGGTTCGCGGGCGGCGACCGGTCCGACACGTACCTCTTCACGCTGCTCGCCGAGGAGTGGCCGGGCCCGGCCGCCCGGGTGGAGGGGGGTTAACCCCACCCCGGATCCGCCAGGCCTCCGGATCACGGCCGGGCGGCGCGTCCACCAGACTGGACGCAGTCAGCGGGACGAACGAGCGACAGACGACAGCACGAGGGGCCGGGGGCCGGGAACATGAGCAGCAGCCGCAGCGTGGAGGACCGGGAGTGGGACGTTCTGGGCGGTCGCGGTGACGACCCGCGCCCCGTCCGGGCCCGGCGGACCGAGCGGCGGCCGGCCCTGTGGCGGGCCCCGTTCTCGGCGTACTACTACCGCGAGGTCGGCTACGCGCTCACCGGCCTGCCGGTGGCGATCCTCGGCTTCGCCGTCGCGGTCACGATGTTCTGCTTCGGCCTCGCCACCTTCGTCACCGCGCTCGGCCTGCCCGTGCTGGGCGCCCTGACCGCCACGGCCCGCGGCTTCGGCCGGCTGGAGCGGGCCCGGGTGCGCGGCATGCTGGCCCTGGACGTCCCCGGCCCGGAGCCGGTGCGCCGGGTCCGCCAGGGCAGCTGGGGCGCGGTCACCGCGCGGCTGGCGGACGGGGCCGGCTGGAAGGCCGTGCTGTACCAGGTGCTGATGCTCCCCTGGGCGGTGTTCAGCTTCGCGGTGACGCTGGTGTTCCTGCTGCTCGGCTGGGCGGCGGCGCTCTACCCGCTGTACCACTGGGTCTTCCCGACCTACACCTCCTGGCACGGGTACCGGGTGTTCGACTTCTACGACAGCCACGACATCCGGCACGTGTACGACATCGAGGCGCCCTGGCAGATCGCCGGGCTCTCGCTCCTCGGGGTGCTGCTGGTCCTCCTCACCACCCAGCTGGTCCGCGGCCTGACCAACGTCAACCGGGCCGCCGCCCAGGGCCTGCTCGGCCGCTGACCGCCCGGCTCCATCCAGGCCCCGACGGCCCCGCCTGCGTTCCGGACTCCTCCGGATGCGGGCGGGGCCGCTCCGTGTTCGGATGGCCGGGTGGCCGCCGGCCCTCCCCCCGCCCTCCCGGACGTGCTGGTCACCTCCCGTCCGCTGGACGAGTACTGCGCCCTGTTCGGCCTCACCCGGGCCCGGCTCGCCGCCCTGCCCGGGCCGCTGCTGGACTGCCCCGGGGGCGCGGCCGGCCTGGCCGCCGAGGCGCGCGAGCTGGGCTGCCGGGTGGTCGCCGTCGACCCGGCGTACGCGCTGCCGCCGCCGGTGGTCGCCGACCTCGCCCTGGCCGCCCGGGCGGCGATGGCCGCCTCGATGACCGCCCGGCCGTGGCTCCACCCCTCGCCCCGCCCGTACCGGCCCGAGCGGTACCTGCGCAGCTGGGACCGGGCCCGCCGGCTGTTCGCCGCCGACTCGGCCGCCCACCCGCAGCGGTACGTGGCCGCCGCGCTGCCCCGGCTGCCCTTCGCGGACGGCGCCTTCGCCCTCACCCTGAGCGGCTACCTGATCTTCGCCTACCCCGAAGTCTTCGGCCCGGAGCGCCAGTTGGCGGCGCTGACCGAGCTGGTCCGGGTCACCTCCCCGGACGGCGAGGTCCGGGTCCAGCCGCTGAACGACGGGCACGGCCGCCGCTGCGGCCACCTCGACCCGCTGCGGTACGCGCTCGGCGAGCGCCGGATAGCCAGCGAGATCCTCCGCTGTCCGGGGCCGGTGGACGGCCGCACCGTGCGGGTCCTGGTGCTGCGGGCCGCCGACCGACGACGCCGGGCGGCCGGGCAGCCGGTCATGTAATAGTCACTACTCCGGTTTGCCCCTATACTCGCCGCCATGATCGAGACGACTATCCGGTGCGCAGAGGCGACCGACGCCGACCGGCTCACCGACCTGATCCAGGCCTCCTCCGCCTACCACGGCGAGTACGCGCCGATGATCGACGGCTACCGGGTGACGCCCGACTACATCGCCGGCCACGAGGTGTTCCTCGCCCTCGACCCGGCCACCGACCAACTGCTCGGCTTCTACGGGCTGATCCGCGAACCGGCCGAACTGGACCTGATGTTCGTCGCCGACGAGGCCCAGGGGCGCGGCACCGGCCGCGAGCTGATCGCGCACATGCTGGAGCAGGCCCGCGCGGCCGGCATCGCCAGCGTGCTGGTGGTCTCCCACCCGGACGCCGAGCGCTTCTACCTGCGGGTGGGCGCCGAACGCGTCGGCACCTTCCCCGCGCACGGCAGGATCACCTGGGACCGCCCCGAACTGCGCTTCACCGTCCGGTAGTTCCTCCGGTCAGGAGGTCCCCGCGGCCGACGGCCCGCCCGGCCCGCCCGGCTGGGCCGGTACGGCCTGCGGGGCGGGCCGGGCCGGCTGCTCCGGCACGAGGGCCGTCCCCTGGAGCCGGGACAGGATCTTCTCCGCCAGCCAGCTGCGGTCCGACCCGTACGGGATGCCCCGCGGGTCCACCAGCTGCGTCGCCACCGCGTCCCGCAGCCGCTGCGCCCCGGCGGCGGGCAGCCAGGAGAGCAGCCCCCGGGCGGCCAGCAGGCCGTGGTACTGCTCGAAGTCCGAGCGCGGGTGCTCGATCGCGTCCAGCACGCTCGGCAGGTCCGCCAGCGCCGGATCGCCCTGCATCAGTGCGAGCGCCTGGATCCGTCGGCCCTCGGAGCCGTCCGCGAAGAGGGCCCGCACCTGGTCGGCGGTCAGCGCCGAGCGCCGCGCGGTCGAGCGGACCTCCGCCACCACGCCCTCCGGCCCGGCCGGCGCACCGGAGGCGGGCGGCAGCTGCCCGGCCAGGGCGGCCTGGCGCTCCGCGCTGCCGCCCAGCAGTCCGAGCTGCTGCATCGCGCGGACCCGCAGGTCGTCCGCGCCGACCTTGTCGCCGTGCCGGTCGCGGTCCTGCCCGGCGAGGAAGAGGTCCAGCGCCTGGTCGGTCTCGGTCAGCACCTGCGGCAGTGCCAGTCTGGTCACCAGCCAGCCGGCCAGGAAGCCGAAGACCAGGAAGTACAGCACGAGCGCCGCCGCGAACGGCACCGCCTCCGGGCCGCCGCCGAGGGCGGGCGCCAGCGCCGTACCGAGGTCGTGCAGCCGTTCGCCGAGCGAGCCGAGCTGGGTCAGCCCGACGCCCAGCAGCACCTTGGTCAGCCAGTCCGAGACCTGCTCCAGATTGGTGTTCGGCGCGTACGAGCCCTGCGGCTCACCGGTGCCGCCACCGCGGACCCGGGGCACCCCGAACAGGAAGCCCAGCCCGCCGCCCAGCACCACCGAGGCCCCGACCACGACCAGTCCGCCGCCGAGCGCCTGCCAGGCGTGCTCCCGGCCGAGCGCGAACAGCAGCAGTCCGAGCAGCCCCGTCCCGGCCAGCACCCCGGTGGCGCACCACCGCACCGTCCGCAGGGCCGCCCCGCCGTCCCGCCGCCGCGCCTTCGCCATCGCCTACCCCCTGTGCCCGCGCCGCTCCGCTCCGGAACCCGCGCAGACTCTAGCGCCGCGGCCCCGCCCCGGACACGCGACGGCCCTCCCCGGACACGCCACGGGGAGCCTCCGGCGCAGTGCCGGAAGCTCCCCGGGAACGCAGACGACCCGCGGGCTGCTCCTCTACGCCGGCCCGTGCACTGGCCAGGCGCCGAGGCACCGGGGATGTACCGGTGAGCCCGCGGGCCGGGTGACTGCTGTGGATTTCGCCTGCCGGAGGCCTGGGGCCTCACCCTGCGCAGGCAGGGGCGGCTCTAGCGAGCAGCCACCTCACGCATCCTGACGGTACTCAACTCAGGATCACCTCCCTTCAGTGTGCTGCCAGCCTAGGCAGCGCTCCGGCCGGAGGCAACGGATTATTTCGCGGTCCCCGCGTCCGCCGCTCAGGCGGTCTTGAGCTGGTCCTTGAACTTGGTGAAGTCGATCGTGCTGTCGGCCGACGGGACCTGGACGGTCAGCGGCTTGTCGAACTCGCTGAAGTCGATCTTGCCGTTGCCGTCCTTGGCGCCGGCGTGCTCGATCCGCACCGGGTAGGGCTTGCCCTCGGTCGCGATCTGGAGGGTCGTGACCTCGCCCTTGGAGTCGGTGCTCTTCAGGCTGAAGGTCTTCACGCCGTTGACGTCGCCGGCGGAGCCCTTCTCGACCTTGTCGCTGCTGCTCTTGCTGTCGGTGATCTTCTTGCTGAAGTCGGCCAGGTTGCAGACCTTGGTGAGGGAGCCCATCGACGGGTCGCTCTCGAAGCCGGTCAGGTAGCGGCCCTTGAACAGCTCGGCGGCCTTGGCGCCGTTCGGGCCGCCCACGGCGGTCCAGAAGGCGGTGTCCGGCTTGACGTACGAGGTCTTGCCGTCGCTGATGATCTCGAACTTGCCCATGCCCGGCATCGCCATGGTGCCGGTGCACTGGCTCTTGTTGTCCATCGTCAGGTTCAGCTCCATCGCACCGTCACCGGTGTCGACGGTGCCCGCCATCTTGAGGGAGGTCGCGGAGGCCAGGGCCTCCTTGGCCTGCTTCTCGATGTCCTGGGCGCTGAGCTTGCCGGTGTCGAGCTTCTGCGCGGAGCCCGCCTTCCCGTCGCTCGTGGCACTGCCGCACGCGGCGGTGCCGGCGGCCAGGACGAGGCATATCGCGGCGGTGCTGACCAGGCGCTTCGACAGCATGTGGTGATTCCTGTCCGGGGTGGCCCGTGCGGCCCCCCAATTGGATGAATTTTTCCTCAGTATGGTTCAGGTCCCTGACAGGTGATCGTCGGACGGGCCGCTGTTACAGCTTCGTGGCAGGAACGTGCCGCGCCCGTACCCGGACATGCGAAAGGCCCGGAGGAAGAATCCTCCGGGCCTTTCCGCTACTGAGTAGCGGGGACAGGATTTGAACCTGCGACCTCTGGGTTATGAGCCCAGCGAGCTACCGAGCTGCTCCACCCCGCGTCGGTAAACACAACAATACGTGGAAGTCGCCGAGATGGGAAATCGGTTCCCCGAGCACCTCTTGAAGGCACCGCTCGAGCTCCTCCGCAGGCACCTGTTCAGGGCACCCGGGCGGCCCGCCGCCGGGCGGGCGCCGCGTGCCGGCCCGTGCGGCACCTCGCCCAGGCCGCGAAGCAGACCAGCGCGGCGAAGCAGGGCACCATCAGCGCCCCGTACACCACCAGGAAGCCGTCCGTGCCGAGGTCGGCGGCGGCGTTCCAGGTGCCGTGCAGCGCCATCGCCAGCAGCAGCCCGGCCGGGACCGCCAGCCGGGCCAGCCAGCGCCGCGCGGTGGTGAGGGCGAGGGCCAGGCCGATCCCGGTGAGCGCGGTGAACAGCGGGTGGGCGAAGGGGGAGAGCAGGGCGCGCAGCACGAAGGTCTGCACGGTGCTGTCGAAGTCGCGCAGGCTGGGCGGGTCGCCGAGGCCGATGCTGTCCAGCCGCTGGCGCTGGTCGCTGGTGAAGGCCCGGCCCAGGTAGAGGGCGTTCTCGGTGAACGCGAAGCCGCAGGCGGTCATCCCGCCGAGCACCACCCCGGCGGCCAGGGTGCGCGGCCGGGAGCGGCGGTGCGGCGCACCGGAGGGCGGGGCCGGGCGAAGGTAGGGCAGCGGCCGCAGGTACGGGCGCAGCCGCGGCCGGCCGCGGGCGTGCGGCCCGACTGGGTGGCGCGGGTACGGGCGGGGGCTCCGGGGCGCGGGCGACCGGCGCAGCAGCGGCGCGCAGGGGCGCCCGGTGCGGCGGCCGTGGCAGCGCAGCCGCTGGCCGAGCGGGAGCAGGAGCACCAGCAGGGCGGTGGCCTTGGCGGTCTCCTCGATCACCGGGGTGGCGATCCCGGCGCCGAGCAGCTCCCCGAACGGGCCCCGGTACCGGGACAGGTAGTTCGCCGTCCAGTTGTTGGCCAGGATGGCGACGGTGGTGGCCGCGCAGGCGCCCCAGCCGAGGCAGAACACGGTGTGCCGCAGCGGCACCCGGGCGGTGAGGTTGAGCCAGGCCAGGCCGCCGAGCACGAACGGCAGCGGCACCATCGCCAGGCCCAGGCCGACCAGCAGCCCGACGGTGCCGGTCTGCCGCTGGACGAGGTGCAGGATCAGCACCCCGCAGCCGATCAGGGTCAGTACGGCGGTCGCGGTGACCGAGGAGAGCGCCACCGAGCGGCTGCGGCCCGGCGGGGCTCCGGGGGTGGCGGGGGCGGCGGGCGTCCGGGTCGCGGCGGGGGTGACGGCCGGGGGCCGGGCCGCTACCGGGACGGCGGCGGTGCCAGGAGCGGGCAGCGGGCGGTGGGCCCGGTGCCTCCGGGGCCCCGGGATGGTCCGGGTGTCGCCGGTGCGCGGGACCGTCTCCGGTGCGCCGGCGGCGGCGACCGTCGTCCGACCGTTCGCCCGGAACCCGCCGCCGGACGGGCTGCCCATGCGGCACAGGGTAGGCCACGGCGGCGGCCCGCCGGGAGGACTCGGGACGAACCGTCCGTCCCGGTCCCGCCCGTACGGCCGCCGCGCGGTGGCCCGTTCGAACCGGGCCGGTGGGTCAGCGGCGGCGGAACAGCAGGTCGTGGACGACGTGGCCCTTGGCGATCCCGGCCCGTTCGAACTTGGTGACCGGACGCCAGTCCGGCCGCGGGGCGTAGCCGGGGACGCTGCCGTCCGGGTGGTCCGCGGGCTCCAGCCAGCCGGTCCCGTCGCCCTCGGGGTGCAGGTTCTCCAGCTCCGGCGAGGCGGACAGCACGGCCAGCATCTGCTCCGCGTACGGCTCCCAGTCGGTGGCGCAGTGCACCAGGGCGCCGGGGGCGAGGCGGGGCAGCACCAGGTCGAGGAAGGAGGGCTGGACCAGCCGGCGCTTGTGGTGCTTCGGCTTGGGCCACGGGTCGGCGAAGTAGACCCGCAGACCGGCCAGCGAGGCGTCCTGGAGCATGTCGCGCAGCAGGATCACCGCGTCCCCGGCGGCCGTCCGGACGTTGCGGGAGCCGTCGCGCTCCAGCATGCCGAGCAGGTTGCCGTGGCCGGGGGTGTGCACGTCGGCGGCGAGGATGCCGGTGGCCGGGTCGGCGGCGGCCATCGCGGCGGTGGTCTCGCCCATGCCGAAGCCGATCTCCAGGGTCACCGGCAGGCCGCCGAACAGCTCCGGCAGGTCCAGCGGGGTGCCGTCGATGGGGATGCCGTACGTCTCCCAGCTCCGGTCCAGGGCGCTCGCCTGGGCGTTGGTCATCCGGCCCCGGCGCGGCTGGAAGCTGCGGATGCGACGCTCGCGGTGCTGGGCCTCGGTGGCCTTGTGCGGGTACATCGGCGCGGGGTAGGCGGCCGGCGCGGCGGACAGCCGGGCGGACGGCGAGGGCTGGGGGATCGGGGCGGTGGCAGTCACAATCAACCGAGTCTACGGGGCTGCCGGGGCGCCCCGGCCGGGCCTGTGACCGGGCTCATCCGGGCCCGTCCGCCCGCCCTCCGTCCGGTGCGCCGACCCGCCCCCGAAGCCTCCGCCGCCCCGCTACTCCTCCCAGGGCCAGCGGGCGTTCGCCCCGGCTTCCAGGAGGGGGACCAGCCGGAAGGCCGCGTCGCTCAGGCCGCCGAAGGTGTGCCGGTGGGCGCCGCCGCCGGGACCGTGGCCCGGGGCGTAGCCGGCCAGGTTCCAGGTGTAGACGGGCACGTGGGCCGGGACGGCGGCGAGCGGGTCACCGCCCCGGTGGCCCGGGCCGGTCTGCTCGTCGGTGACGATCACCACCCGGTCGTGGCCCCGGTAGCGGGCCCGGACCGCGTCGGCGGTGTTGGTGCCGCCGAGGCTGGAGAACCGTTCCAGCACCCGCAGCACCGCCTCGCCCCGGCCGACCTCGACGACCCGGCTGGTGGTGCCGAACTCGACCAGGTCCGCCTCGGCGGCCCGGAGCTTCAGCGTGGTGCCGAAGATCGCCGCGGAGTCCGCCCGGTTGAGCTCGGTCGGCCCGCCGGAACGGTCGAACATCGAACCGGAGCGGTCCACCAGGATCAGCGTCCGGCCGGGCAGTTCCGGCACGTTGGCCAGCGAGTGGCCGAGCGCGGTCTCCAGCGCGTGCCCCCAGCGCAGCGAGGGGACGTTGCGGTACGCGGCCAGGTAGCGGAACGGGAACTGGCGCGAGCGCCGCACCTCGTCCTGGTCGGAGATCCGCCGGGCGACCTCGGCCGCGACGGCGTCCGGGACCCCGGCCCGGTCGAAGTTGCGCAGGTTCCGCACCAGCGCCATCGGACCCATGGACGGGATGACCGCCTCCCAGACCGCCGCGTCCAGCGGGCCCTGCAGCCAGCCCGCCAGGGCCTCCCAGGTCAGCCCGGCGGCGGCCAGCCGTTCCGCGCCGCCCTCGGCGGTCACCGCTGCCCGGCGCTCCTCGACGGGCAGCGCGAGCAGTTCGCGGTTGGCGGTCAGCACCCGGTCGGCGGCCGGCGGGACGGCCTCTTCCGGCCGGTGCCGGCGGTCCAGCGCGTGGGCGAACAGCGCGCCCTGCCAGTGCTTCCGCGGGTCCGGCGAGGGGTGGGTCAGCTCGATCACGTCGCCGAAGCGGTAGCCCTTGCCGGCGGTGTCGTACTTGAGCAGCGAGCGGGCGTCGTACAGGTGCCGGACGGCGTCCGCGACACCGCGCTTGAGCGGCTTGGGCAGCGCCCGGCCGTAGCGCGAGGTCCAGTAGGCGAGCAGCTCGCCGGGCTCGTCGGCGCGCCGCAGCACCGCCGCGACGGCCTGCCGGGAGTGGCCGTGGGCGCCCGCGTCCAGCCGGGCGCGGGTGAACTCGGCGGCGCCGACCAGGGCGGCGGTGCGCAGCTGGGCGGCGTGGCGCAGCCAGCGCAGCAGTCCGAGGGTCCACTCCGGCTCGGCGACGGCGAGTTCGCGCACCAGCGCGGTGTAGCGGTCGTCGCGCTCGCCGCCGCGCTCGTGGAAGGTGTCCTGGCCGACCATGTTGGCCACCGCGAGCAGGAAGAGCTCGGACTTGCGGTCCCGGACGAAGCCGGTGCCGCCGTTGTGGTTGACGGTGCGCGCGCCGGTGGTGGTCACCGGCGAACTCGGACCGGACTTGGCCCCGCGGACGTTGAACCTGGACATGCGGCAGCCCCCTCGGCGTGCTGGTGTCGGTGGGAGGGAGGCGTGCTGCGGCAGCGGTGCCCGGGGCCGTCACGGCTGACGGGACCCGGGCACCACGAGGAGCCGCCTCCCGAGATCAAAGGTGGCGGCGGTGTTTCGCGGGCTCGAACCGCAGCGCCCAGGGGGCGCCTCACCAAGAAGTAACCGCTGCCGTCGCACCGGGAGGTGCGGACGAACTGTTCACGTGTGGGTGTCCAGAGATCGAGGACGGCTGAGGTGACATAGCTGCTCTACCGACTGAGCTACACCGGCCCGAAGCCGGTGACGGGACTCGAACCCGCGACACGCCCATTAAGAGTGGAAGTAACCTCTGCCTGCGCACCTGGACGGGAGAAACCCTAGCCAGGCCCCTCCCGCCGGCGCACCTCAATTACCGCCGGGCCCTCTCGCCGTTCCGGTCGCTGTTCCGGTCGCCGTCCGATGACCAGCCTGAGTCGCCGCTCCGGCGCTCACGCCGGGGCGACGATCACCGCGCGCGCCCGCTCGGTCAACTCCCGTACCCGGCGTTCACCCTGGAAGGGCTCCAGCCGCCGGAGCATCTCCACCACGTACTCCCGGCTGCGCTGCGAGGAGATCCGGCCGGCCACCTCGACGGCGCGTTCGCCGGCGGCGACCGCGGCGTCCAGGTTGCCCGCCTCCGCCTCGGCCATCGCCGAGACCACCAGCCGCAGGCCGTGCGAGCGGACGAAGCCCTCGGTGGGCGTGGCCAGCGCCTCGCGGGTGAACTGCCGGACCTTGGAGGGCACTCCGAGGTCGCGGAAGCACTCGGCGGCGTCGGCGGCGAGCCGGTCGTAGGCGTAGAAGTCGATCCACGCCGGATCGGGATCCCCGGCGCGCGCCCGTTCGAGCGCGCTCTCCGCGGCGCCGAGCGCCGTCGCGCACGCCGCCGCGTTGCGGGCCTTGGCCTGGGCCCGGGCCTCCACCAGGTGGAAGAAGCTCATGGTGCGGGCGGTGGCCAGGCCCCGGTTGCGCTCCAGCGCGGCCTGGGCGAGGTCGACCGCCTCCTCGGCGAAGCCCCGGTAGCCGGCCTGGAGGCTCATCGAGGCCAGCACGTAGCCGCCGAGCGGCACGTCGGCGGCGGCCCGGGCCAGCCGCAGCGCCTGGATGTAGTAGCGCTGGGCGGCCTCGTGCTGCCCGGTGTCGAAGGCCATCCAGCCGGCCAGCCTGGTCAGTTCGGCCGTCGCGCCGAACAGTGCCCGGCCGACCGCGTCGCTGTACGAGGCGAGCAGCAGCGGTGCCGCCTCCACCCGCAGGCACTCCGGCACCATCGACGAACGCCAGTCCCCGCCACCGTACTTGGAGTCCCAGCGGCGGGCCTCCTGGGCGGCCTCGCGGAGCTTGGCGGCGTCCGAGTGGCCGACCCGGTAGGAGGAGGTGTCGGTGGGGGAGCGCGGCACCTCGCGGGCCACCGAGCCGTCCGCCGGGGTGATCAGCCAGCGGGAGACCGGGGTCGCGTAGGCGGCGACCGAGAAGGTGCCGGCCAGGCTGTCGCTCCAGCGGCCGCCGCCGGGGCCCCGGCGCAGGTCGAGGTCGACCCGCCACAGGTCGGTCGCGGAGCGGACCGCGTCGGCGACCTCGCGCGGGAAGGCCAGGCCGAGTTCGGGCGCCGGGTCGGTGTCGCCCAGGCCGATCTCCTCCAGCGGGACGGGCCGGCCGAGCTTGCCGCCGATGGCGGTGGCGATCAGGTGCGGGACGGGCCCCTGCGGCACCATGCCCTTGCTGACCCAGCGGGCCACCGAGGTCTTGTCGTACCGCAGGGTCAACCCGCGCTGGGCGCCGAGGTCGTTGACCCGGCGGGCCAGTCCGGCGTTGCTGATCTGGGCGAGGGTCAGGAGCGTGCCGAGCCGTTCGTTCGGTCCACGTGGGCTGACGGTCATGGTGGCGGCGGCACCTCCTGCGGCCTTGTGCGCGGGGCCCGGGCGGCACCGGGCCGTAGCTGCTGTACCTAGCGTAGTCGGACGCGTTCCGACGGTTAAGAGGTCGCATTCCGGATGGCGGGATCGCGCACTCGGCGGTGCCGCACCGGAGTTGGTCCGGACCACTCGGATCCGGCCGACCGCGCGGCGCTCCGGAGCGTCGTGCTCCGGTCCCGTGTACACGTGCGCCCGGCCGTGCCCCCTGGCCCGACCGGCAGGTCGGCGATTCGCTGGTGGTCGTGGGTCGGCCTGCCGTCGAGGACCCGGCGGGCCGGGGGACGCCGCCGCCTCAATCCCCGCGGGCGGCGGTGGAGTCCGGGAGGGCGTGCGGATGCCCTCCCGGGTCGGGCGACGCCTTTCGGCCATCTCGCGATGCCCATGCCAAAGGCGTTCGTCGGCGGTCCGGGCCGGGGAGGGGGAGGCCCGGCCCGCCCGCCCCCTCGGGAGCGCCCGGACGATCGAACTCCCCTCCGAAGCACGGAACTTGCCCACCCGGCGTGATCGGGCGCCGCCCGGGCCCCGGGCCCTTGAAGGCATCCCCAGGCGCACCCGGGCCGGCCCGCCCCGCCGCCGCTGCCGTCGAACGGGCGGTCCGAACGGAAGCGGAACCCGAAACACCGACCACGGCGACCGCCCGCGGTGGCACGATGTCCACTGACGGCGCGTCGAGCTGCGGGGGCACGCCGGGACGCGCACGGGCCGCCACGGCACACCACCCGGCCGCCCGGCGGGCGGCGAACGAACGCACCGCACGGATGCAGGTCCTCGTCCGGTGGAGGCGCGATGCGGTGGCTGACGGGCTGGTGCACGGGCGCGTCGAGCGCGGGCACCCCGGCGTACGAGGCGCTGGCCAGGGTCGAGCCGATCGCCGCGCGCCCGCTCTGGGCCGGACCGGACCCGCTCTGGGCCGTGGGCGACTGGCGCCCCGGGGAGATCCGCCTGGTCACCCTCCGCCCCGGCGCCCCCGCCGTGGTCAGCACCGGCCCCACCGCCCCCGACCAGGTCGAGGACACCCCCGCCACCTCCCGGCTCGCCGTCCTCGGCCACTGCGGCGCCACCGACGCCGAACTCGCCGCCGGCCTCGCCGCCGCCCGCGGCGGCGCCGTCCGCCACCTGACCGCCTGGCCCGGCAGCTACACCGTCGTGCTGCGCTCCGGCACCCGGTCCACCCTGCTGCTCACCGACCTCGCCGGCGCCCAGCCCGTCTTCCACACCCCGTGGGCCGGCGGCACCGCGTACGCCACCGCCGCCCTGCCGCTCGCCGACCTGGTCGGCGCCCCGCTGGACACCGGCCACCTCGCCGCCCGGCTCGCCTGCCCCGAGTCCCCCGAGGCGCTCGGCACCGGCACCCCGTACGAAGGCGTCCAGGGGGTGCCGCCCGGGCACGTGCTCGGCATCCGCGGCGGCCGCCCGTACCTGTCCGGCTACGACGACCCGGCCGGCGCCGAGCAGCCGCGCGACGAGGCGCCCGCCGTCCGCGAACTCACCCGCGCCCTGCTGGAGTCCGTCCGCTCCCGGGTCCGCACCACCTCGCCCGCCCCCGTCCCCGACCCGGCCGACCCGGCCGACCCGGTCGGGCGGGCCCGGCTGGGCGTCGACCTGTCGTACGGGACGGCCTCCGCGACCGTCGCCCTGCTCGCCGCCGCCGTCCCGCTGCCGTCGGCGACCGCGTCCACCGCAGTGGTCCGGGCGGCCGCGGCCGGGGCCAGGAGCGGTGCGGTCAAGGGCTCCTGGGCCCGCGCCGCCGCCCAGGAACCCGCCGCCCCCGAGCAGTTGGCCGCCGTCACGCTCGGCGAGACCGGGCCCCCGGCCGGTCTCGCGCTCGCCCCCGACACCCCGCGGCTGCGGCACACCGTGCTCGACCCCGGCCCGGACACCCTCCCGTACGCCGGGCCGGGCGCCGACCCGCAGTCCGGCCGGCTCACCGACGAGCCCGGGCCCGAACTCGTCGCCGCCGCCCGGGCCGAGGCCCGCTTCGACGCCGGCGGCACCGACCACCTCACCGGCTACGGCGCCCGGCAGGTGCTGGACGGGCACCCGGCCCGGCTCGCCGACCTCCTCCGGGCCGGCCGGCCGCGCGAACTGCTGTCCCCGGTGGTCGCGTTGGCCGGCGCCGACCGGGCGGCCGCGGGCGTCCTCACCGGCACGCTGCGCACCCCGCTCACCGTGGTCCGGGCCGCCCACCGGCTCTCCCGGGTCCGCTACGCCGAGGCGCTGGACGAGGCGGCCGCCAGACTGACCGCCCGCCACGTCCCGGACGGCGCCGGTACGGCCGGGGCCCGCTCGGCCGCCGACCTCGCCTGGTGCGTGCCCGGTCCGGCCGCCCGCTGGCTGTCCGACGAGGCGCTCTCCGCGGTCGCGCTGCGGCTCCGCCTGGCGGCGCGCAGACCGGCGCCCGGGGAACACCCCGGCGCGCACCGGGCCCGGCACGCCCTCTACCGGCAGGCGCGCGGGTTCCGCACGCTCGTGCACGCCGCCGAACAGCCCGGCCAACGGCTGCACGCGCCCTTCCTCGACAACCAGGTGGTGCGCGCCGCCCGGCTGCTGCCCGACGACGTCCGCCTCCAGCCCGGCGCCCGGCACGCCCTCCTGCACGCCGTCCTCACCGGCGCCGGCCGCACCGACCTGCCCCCCGACTGGGGCCGCGTCCCCCGCCCCGACCGCGCCGCCCCCGCCCGCACCGGCCTGCGCCTCGCCGCCGACGGCCTCGCCGAACTCTTCGACGCCCCGCTGCTCGCCGACGCCGGCCTCATCGACCTCCCCGCCGTCCGGGCCGGCCTCGCCCAGTCCGCCGACCCCGCCACCCCCCTCTCCTCCTCCGCCCTCGCCGGCCTCGCCGACCTCGTCTCCACCGAACTCTGGCTCCGCCGCATCCGCGCCCGCCGCCACGGCGCCTGCTGGACCGGCCTCCCCACCCCCCGCCAACCCGCCCTCACCTCCTGAACCCCCGCCGGCGCCCGGGCCCGCCCCTCCCCGCCCTGCGGCGCGGTTGCCGGGTCCGGATCGGCGGGGCGGTGATGATGGCGGGGGTGTGGATCCGGGGTGAGGAGGACGTGCGGTGGCCGGTGGGAGCGCGGGGCGGGAGGTCCCGGTCGTGCTGTCGGTGCTCGGGCGTCCGCCGGCGGGGCGGCCGCCCGGGGTGCTGGCGGCGTGCGACGGGTCGGACGGGTCGCTGTGGGCGCTGGACCGGGCGATGACGGAGGCCGAGCTGTTCGGGCTGCCGCTGTACGTGCTCGCCGTGGTCAACCCGGCGCCGGCCGGTTACCCCCCGGGGATGGCGGAGCTGGTGCAGGAGAGCGTGGAGACGCTGGTCGAGAGCATGGCGGACGGGCTGCGCCGCTCGGTGGCCGCCGTGCAGCGCAGGCGTCCCGTGCCGTACGCGGGGGAGCTGTCGCTGCACGTGGTGCTGGGCAATGTGATCGAGGTGCTGCTGGAGGCGGCGACCCGGCAGCACACGCTGGTGATCGGCACCCGGGGCAACGGCGGCTTCGCCCGGTTGCTGATGGGTTCGGTGAGTTCGGCGGTCGTGCACCACGCGGCCTGCCCGGTGCTGGTGGTTCCGGCGCCGCCCGCGGCCTGACCTGGAGCGGAGCGGGAAAGACGCCCGCGGGGTGCCGGGAATGTACCGAGATGGTTCATCGTTCATCCATCTTGTCCCCATCCCACAAGACGCCCCCTGGAGCCCCCCGCATGAAGGTCGAGATCTGGAGCGACATCGCCTGCCCCTGGTGCTACATCGGCAAGCGCCGTTTCGAGCAGGCCCTGGCGGACTTCCCGGGCAAGGAGCAGGTCGAGGTCGTCTACCGTCCGTACCAGCTGGTCCCGGACGCCCCCGCCACGGCGAGCCCGCACCGCGCCTGGCTGGCCGAGCGCTACGGCCCGCAGTCGGTGGCGATGGACGCGCGGGTGGCCGAGCTGGGCCTTGCCGAGGGCATCGCGTACGACTTCGACGCCGCGCTGCACGCCAACACCTTCCTGGGCCACCGCCTGCTGCACCTCGCGGAGTCCGAGTACGGCCCGGCCGTCCAGGGGCGGCTGAAGGAGGCGCTGCTGAAGGCGCACTTCACCGACGGCGTCGACGTCGGCGACCGTGCCGCGCTGACCGACGTCGCCGTGGCGTCCGGCCTGGACCGGGACCGGGTGACCGCCTACCTGGCGGGCGACGAGGGCACCGCCGAGGTCAACGCCCAGCTGGCCGAGGGCCGGGAGCTGGGCATCAGCGCCGTGCCGACCTTCGTCTTCGAGGGCAAGTGGGCCGTCCAGGGCGGCCAGGACGCCGCGACCTTCGGCAAGGTGCTGGAGCAGGTCGCCGCCGAGATCGGCGAGCGCCGCCCCGCCCCGGTGCAGGTCGCCCCGGCCGGGGAGGCCTGCGCGGACGGCTCCTGCGCCATCTGACGGCCGACCGGGCCCAGGCCGCCCACCCCGGCGGCCCACCCGGGCACGGCACCGCGGACCCGAGGCCCGCTCCAGCACCCCTGGAGCGGGCCTCCGTCATGCCCGCCCGGAGCGCGCCCGGGTCACGAGCAGCGGAAGCGGGCCTCGGCCCAGTCCGCGACGTTCAGCGCCGACCAGATCCCGCTCACCGGCGTGACCGACAGCTTGATCGCCTTCTGCCCGGCCAGCGGCACGTGCACCGGCACCGCGTCGTCGCCGACGGCCAGCGCGCGGGAGCGCCACAGGACGGTGCCGTCGGTGCCCTGGACGGTGAAGACGACCCCGCCCGGCGAGATCGTGGCGTCGTCCACCCCGGCCAGCGCGTCGAAGGACGTGCACGTGCGGTTGAGGTCGATCACGGTGGCCGCCGGGGCGTGCACGGTGATCACGTGCGGGTGGTAGTCGCCGCCGATCCAGCCGCCGTCCCGCTGCCAGAACTTGTCGCTGTCCTTCTGCCGGATGCTCGGCTCGGGCGGCGGCACCCGGTTGCTGCCGGGCTTGAGCACGGGCAGCGAGTTGCCCCAGAAGTCGCTGAGCACGGGCGGCGTCGGCGTGGGGACGGTCGGGGTCGGCACCGGCGGCAGGGTGGGCGTCGGGACGACCGGCACGTCGGGGGTGGGCAGCGGCGGCAGGCTCGGTACGGGCACCACCGGGGGAGTGAAGGCCGGCGTCGGCGTCTTCGGGCTGCCGGACGTGGGCGTGCCGGACTCCGGTGCCCGGGTGGTGGCGGGCGGCGGGGCGGGCGTGGACGCGGCGGCCGGCTTGGTGTCGGCGCTCGACGCGGGCGCCTCCGGGGCCGGTGCGGCGGCGCCGGGCGCCGGGGCCGCGGCGGGTGCCGCGGGTGCGGCGGACGCGGGCGCGGGCGGTGCCGGGGAGGCGGCGGCCGGGGCGCTGGGGGCCGGGGGAGCGGCCGCCGGGGGCTGCGGTTCGGGTGAGCCGGTGAGCGCGTACGCGGCGACGGCGGCCGCGGCGACCGCGATGGCGGCGGCGATCCCGGCCTTGGCGGCGGTGCCCAGGCCCTCGCCGGCCGCGGCGGCGCCGGCCCCGCCCCCGCCGGAGGCCGCACCGGCCGCACCGGCCGAGCCCGCAGCGCCCGCGGCTCCCGCGGACCCGGAGGTCGCGGCGGCCGTCCCGGCCGCTGCCGCACCGCCGACGGCGGCGGCACCGCCCACGGCGGCCGCGGCGGCGCCGAACCCGCCGACGCCGATCCAGACCAGCACCCCGCCGGGCAGCAGGGCGCGCAGCCCGGTGTTGATCTCGGTCAGTTCCAGGCAGGCGGCCGTGCAGCGGTCGCACTCAGTGAGGTGCCGGCCGACCTCCGCCGAGGCCCGCTTGCGCAGCGAGCCGCGCGCGTACGCGCCGAGCCGGTTGGCGTACGCCTCGCAGGCGCTGTCCTGGCTGCCCGAGACGTGCGCCTGGAGGAACGCGGCGGCGAGCCGGTCGCGGGCCCGGTGGGCCTGGACGGCGGTGGCGTTGGCGGTCTTGCCGAGCATCACCGCGACGGTCTTCGGGGACTCCCGCTCGACCTCGGTGTGCCAGAGCACCATCCGGTCGTCCTCGGGCAGTTCGGCGTAGGCCTGCATGACCATCCGCTGGTCGGCCATCGCCATCGCCCAGGCGTCGGCGCCCGGGTCGGCGAGGTCGAAGTCGACCACGGCGGCCGAGGTCTGCGCGAACACGGCGAAGTCGTCGACGAGTTGCTCGCGCCGCTCGCTGCGGTGCCAGGCGGCGGCGACGTTGCGCACGGCGGTCAGCAGGTACGCGCGGACGGCGAACTCGGGGCCCTTGCCCGCCCGCAGCGCCTGCAGGGTGCGGGCGAAGACCTCGCCCGCGAGGTCCTCGGCGGTGAAGCTGTCCCGGCAGCAGGTGCGGGCGTAGCGGCGCACCGAGTCGGCGTGCCGGCGGTAGATCTCCTCGTACGCGGTGTCGTCGCCGGCCCGCACCCGGGCGGTCAACTCGGAGTCGGAGGCCGGGCGCTCGCCGTCCACCGGGTCGGCGGGGGCGGGCACGGTCGGCCGGGCGGTGCGGCCGTCGCCGGTGAACGGTTCGCCGACGAACGCCTCGGGGGCGACGCCGCCCCGGCCCGCCGGGGCCTGCCCGGGCACCCGGCCCGGGGGCAGTGCGGCGGCGGAGGCGGAGAGCGTCTCGCGGCTGGGCATCCCGGCCTGGTCGGGGACGTGGCCGGCGGCCGAACCCGCTGCGGCGCCCGGCACTTGGGCCGTACCGCCAGCGCTGCCGAGACTGCAGGGGCCCGCGGCGGACCCCTCGGCGGTCTCACCGGAGCGGCCCCCGAAGTCGAGGCCGTACCCGTAGTCGTTCTGTTCCTCGGCGCTCACAACGGACCCCAGATTCCACGACAGCCCCCGTAGTGTGGCAGGGCGCGCGGGAGTGCGTAGGCGCACGGTTCCCCGGCGTACGGCGCCGACGGCGCGCGAACGGCGCGCATCGGGACATTGGCTCCAACCACGGGCAAAGGATGGCATAGCGCAGGGATCGGCGGTAGCCGGACCGGTCGCCTTCCACTCCTCCGAGGGGCCGTCGCGGGGGCGTTCGCCCAGCGTGCGGCGGCGGGGTGTGCGACTCCCGCACCCCGGCGCGCGCACTCGGGTCGCGCGCCGGTCCTCCTCCCAACTCCCGTGCCCGTCCGGCGTGGCGGCCCGGCCGGCCGACGGGTGTCAGCGCTCCCGCAGGCCGTCCAACAGGATCTGCAGCAGCCGGTCCGAGGGCCCGGCGACCGGCTGGCCCTCCGTCTGCGGAGAAATCGGCGAGAAACCGACGGCCGTCGGCGCGGAGACCGACGGACGGGCCGCGTGCACCGGCACCGAGGCCGTCAGCACCAGCACCACGTCCGACACCGTGACGCCCGGCCGCAGTTCGCCCGCCGCACCGGCCCGCGCCACCAGCGCGGCCAGCAGCTGGAGCAGCAGCCGGGGATCGGCGTCGGCCGCCGACGGCTCGACCGCCCCGCCGGAACGGGCCTCCTCGCCGCGCAGGTCGAAGCGGACCGCGGCCGGCGGCTCCGCCGCCCGCTGCTCGGGCACCCGGCCCAGCTCCTCCGCGTACCGGAACGCCTCCGGCGGCAGCAGCCGCCCGGCGCCGCTGCTCACCGCGCGGGCCAGGTAGCCGGCCAGCGCCTCCCAGGCGCCGTCACCGCCGTACAGCGACTCCCGCGCCTGCGCGGTCAGCCACGCCACCTCCTCGGCGGCGATCCGCTGGACCAGCACCTCCTTGCTCGGGAAGCGCCGGTAGACGGTGCCGACCCCGACCCCGGCCCGGCGCGCCACCTCCTCCATCGGCGCGCCGTAGCCGAACTCGCCGAACACCTCGCGCGCCGCCCGCAGCACGCTCTCCAGGTTCCGCCGGGCGTCCACCCGCAACCGGGCCCCCGGCACCGGCACGGCGGCCGGCGCTGGCTCGACCCGGTACGGGACGGCCGCCCGGGCCAGACCGGCCGGTGCCGTCCCGCCCTGCGGCAGGTCCACCGGGCCGCGCTGCTCGGGGACCATGCCCGGTCCGACCTGCGACGCACCCGCCCGCCCCAATACCTGCTCCTGATCCATCATCCCAACTCTCCCCCGCAGGCGTCCGAAACCGGACCCTGTCGTCGCCCGCCCCTGCACCCCCCGGTGCAGCTCGGCCCGTCAGAAGTGACCCGATGACCCATGCTCGTGCCGCCCGTCCCGATCCGGTGACCACGGTTCGTGCCGCCGCGCCGGGTCCACGTCCGGCTCGGCGCGTCGGCACCGACCGGGGCCCTGTCCGGGAACTACCCTTCCCCGGATGACCGTCCCCCAGTCGGGTTCTCACGCCAACGCTGGAACTGGCCGTAGTGGCCGCTCCACGGTGCGTCGCCGCTGATTGTCATGGCGACGGCCGCCCCGGTACACAATCCGACCATAGTTCACCACTCTCCGAGGCCGAAAGTGCGTCAGAAAGTCGCCCAGTAGGCACAACTGGCCACGACGGTCACTCGCGTCGCAACCAGCCCCGTACGGACTGTGGACAAGACGACCCCCGCCGGTCCTTCATAGGGGGCGTGATGGGGGACACCCCCGGCCGCGGGGTGGCCGGGACGAAACGTCGCATCGGCAGGAGGCGCACCATCAGGATCCTGATCGCCGGCGGCGGCTGCGCCGGAACGGCCGCCGCACTCCACCTCCAGCGCGCCCTGCGGGAACGGCTGCGGCGCGGCGAGGCGGAGATCACCGTCGTCGAGCCCCAGGCGTACTTCACCTACCACCCGCTGCTGGCCGAGGTGGCGGCCGGCTCGATCGACCCGAGACACGTGGTCGTCCCGTTGCGCCGGGTCCTGCCGGACTGCCGGGTGCTCACCGCCCGGATCACCCGGATCGAACACGCCGCCCGGCGCGCCCTGGCCGACGCCGCGGGCCCCGGCGAACCCCCCGCCCCGGTCGAACTCCCTTACGACGTCCTCGTGGTGGCCCCCGGATCGGTCTCCCGCACGGCGCCGGTGCCCGGCCTCGCCGAGCACGGCCTCGGCTTCTCCACCGTCGGCGAGGCGGTGGGCCTGCGCAACCACGTCCTGGAGCAGCTCGACCTCGCCTCCGCCACCCGCGACCCGGCGCTGCGCCAGGCCGCGCTCACCTTCGTCTTCGTCGGCGCCGGCTACGCGGGCGTCGGCGCGCTCGCCGAACTGGAGGACATGGCCCGCACCGCCGTGCGCGGCTACCACAACGTCCGCGCCGAGGACCTGCGCTGGGTGCTGGTCGAGGCGACCGGGCGGATCCTCGCCGAGGAGTCGCCCGAACTCGCCCGGCACACCCTGGGGGAGCTGCGCGAACGCGGCGTCGACATCCGGCTGAGCACCACCCTGGAGTCCGCCGCCGACCGGGTCGTGGCACTCTCCGACGGCAGCCGCTTCGGCGCCCGCACGCTGGTCTGGACGGCGGGCGTCCGGCCGTCCCCGCTGCTGCGCGCGACCGACCTGCCGCTGGACACCCTCGGCCGGGTGCGGTGCCTGGCGACCCTGCAGGCCGTCGGACCGGACGGGCGCGCCCTGCCCGGCGTCTGGGCGGCCGGCGACTGCGCCGCCGTACCGGACCCGAACGCGGACGGCGCCCCCTGCGCCCCCAACGCCCAGCACGCCTTCGCCCAGGCCGAGCTGCTCGCCCGCAACGTCGTGGTGGCCCTGGACGGCGGCCCGCACGCCCCGGGCCTGGCCGACTACCGGCCCGGCCCCGCCGCCTGCTCGACCTCGCTCGGCCCGCACCGGGCCGTCGCCCACACCCGGCGCGGCGGCAGGCTCACCGGCCGCCGGGCCTGGTGGCTGCACCGGGCCCGGCACCTGCGGCGGCTGCCGAGCACCGAGCGCCGGGTGCGGGTGCTGATGGACTGGGTGCTGGGCGGGGTGTTCTCCCGCGAGCCGGTCTCGCTGGGTGCGATGGAGCACCCGCGTTCGGCCTTCGAGGAGGGGTTCGGCCCCGAGCCCGGACGGCCGTCCGACGCCGGCCCCGATGCTCCCCGGTGACCGCGGCCGCCGACCCGGGCCGGCGGCCGACCGGACGGCGAACCGGGGAGTGGGTCGGACGGCGGATCGGGCGGCCACGCCGGGCGCGCGACTTCCGGAACCGGGCCTCCGCCTGACAGGATCAGCCCGACCTGGTCATTACCCCGTGTGCTGCTGCGCACACAAAAAGTGATGATATGCCTGGAAAACGAGGAAGCGGCCGTCGTTTGAACCTCATGCGCTGGAGCGCCCGGCTCGCCGGAGTCCCCTGGCGTGCCCTCCCGCCCCCCGGGACCGGCACCGAGGACGGTGCGCCCTGCCCCGAGGGCGTCGTCGTGCCGGGCCCCCGCGATCCGGCCGGCCCCGCCGCCACCGCGGAGCTCCCCGACCCGCACAAGCCGCAGAACCTGCGCGAGGTCCTCAACCGCATCCCCGCCCCGGTCGCCGTCACCTACGGCCCGCTCCACCAGCTCGGCTACGCCAACCGCGCCTACCGCGAACTCTTCGGCGAACGCCCCACCGGACTGCCGGCCGCCGAGGCGCTCCCCGAACTCGCCACCATGGGCGTCCTGCCCCTGATGGACCAGGTCATCCGCGGCGGCCGCCCGCGCAGCGTCAAGGCCCGCTGCATCCTCGGCCTCACCGGCAACCGCTACTACAACGTCTCCTGCGTCCCGCTCGGCACGGGGGAGGGCGGCGACGCCCCCGCCGAGGGACCGCCCGCCGGCGTGCTGATCTTCGCCGCCGAGGTCACCGACCAGGTCCTCGCCGCGGCCCGCCTGCGCGAAGCGGAACGCCGCCAGCGCGAGGCCGCCGTCACCCTCCAGCGCAGCCTGCTCCCGCAGAAGCTCGACCAGCCGGCCGGCCTGCGGGTCGCCGCCACCTACCAGCCGGGCGGCGCCGAGGCCGCGGTCGGCGGCGACTGGTACGACGTCATCGCCATCGACGGCGGGCGCACGGCACTCGTCATCGGCGACGTCATGGGCCGCGGCCTGCGCGCCGCCGCCGTCATGGGCCAGCTGCGGACGGCGGTCCGCGCCTACGCCCGCCTCGACCTCCCGCCGCACGAGGTGATGCGCCTGCTCGACGGCCTCGCCATGGAGATCGACGCCAACCAGATCGCCACCTGCACCTACGCCGTCTGGGACCCGCGGCGCCGCACCCTCTCCTACGCCTCCGCCGGACACCTCCCCGTCCTGCTGCGCTGCCCGGACGGCACCATCCTGCGCAGCGAGGAGCAGAACGGCCCGCCGCTCGGCACCGGCGGCGGCCTGCACGTCTCCCACACCCTGCGCCTGCTCCCCGGTACGACCGGTGTCCTCTATACCGACGGACTGGTCGAGCGCCGGGACGAGGACATCGACCAGGGCCTCGACCTCCTGGCCCGCACCCTGACCGGCGCGATCGGCGCCCCCGAGGTGATCTGCGCCCGGCTGCTGCGGGCGATGGGCGTGACCTCCGAGCACGACGACGACGTCGCCGTCCTGGCCTTCCAGCTGCCGGCGGAGGAGGGCACCGAGAATTCGGTTGCGCCACTTGACCCGGCGACTCCAGAGGTCTAGTGTTCTTCGAGCTGCCTGGCAGGGAGCACCGGACACGCATCTGCGCGGACGGTCCCGCGGTGGCCAATCCTCTGAAACACCACTTCCGGTTCGTGCCGGTCGTTTGCGCTTTTCGGCGCTGTGACCTGGTGCTTATTCGGCGTGCTCGTTTTATCGGGTTGC
>NZ_LIPD01000030.1 GCF_001905545.1 Streptomyces sp. CB02056
TCCAACTGCCCGAGGTCTTCGCGATCCAGACCGCAGGTGGCCGCGCGGTCCGGGCCGGCCTCACCACCGGCACCACCCAGCAGACCCTCGACGTCCCCAAGGACGGCTTCAAATCGGTCGGCGAAGGCAACAACGGCGCCTCGACCAGCCTCGTCGAACTGACCGTCACCGGCTGACAGCCACCCACTCATCCACCTCTCACATCCGGGAACGCATATGTCTCGCAACTCCTCGCCCCGCAACCTGCGGGCGGGCGCCCTGGCCACCGTCCTCGCCGCCGGCGCCCTGACCACCCTCGCCACGCCCCCGGCCGGCGCCGTGGTCGGCGACGCGGCCGCCAACGGCACCTACGCCTACACCGCGCTCCTGACGATCGGCGACAACCTGCGGGCCTGCACCGGCACGCTGGTCGACCGCAGCTGGGTGCTCACCGCCGCCTCCTGCTTCTCCGACGACCCGGCGCAGCCGCAGGCGCTGGCGGCGGGTGCGCCGAAGTGGAAGACCACCGCGACCATCGGCCGCACCGATCTGACGACCGGTGCCGGAAAGACCGCCGAGATCTCCGAGCTGGTGCCGCGTGCCGACCGTGACCTGGTGATGGCGCGTCTGGCCACGCCGGTGGACGGTATAGCCCCGCTGCGGGTCGCCACCGCCGCGCCCGCCGCCGGGCAGACCCTGCGGGTGCCCGGGTACGGGCGCACCAAGGACGAGTGGGCGCCGCTGAAGCTGCACAGCGGTGCGTTCTCGCTGGACACGGTGAGCGCGACCGGGATCGGCACCACCGGTGCGGGCGGTGCGGCGGTCTGCAAGGGCGACACCGGCGCCCCCGTGGTCCGCGAGGTCAACGGCAAGGCCGAACTGGTCGCGGTGGCCTCCCGCTCCTGGCAGGGTGGCTGCCTGGGCGTGCCCGCCACCGAGACCCGCACCGGCGCCTTCAACTCCCGTGTCGACAACATCGCCGGCTGGGTGCAGCAGGTGCGGGCGAAGGCCATCGGTTGGAAGACCCAGGCCCTGGTGCGCAGCGACGCCAACCTGTATCTGGCGTCGCGTCTGTACGACGGTTCGTGGACGCCGTACGAGGATGTTCAGGCGGCGGCGGGGAACATCGGCGGTGTGCGGGCGGTCTCCTCGGCCGGTATCAACGGTGACACCCACGTCATCGCGCTCGGTGGTGACGGGCACCTGCACCACGCCGTGCACAACCTGGACGGCGGCTGGGGCCAGAAGTTCGTCGACATCAACACCACGGTCGCCGACCTCGGCAACATCACCCAGGTCACCATCGCGCCGGTCGGCAACGACCTGCACGTCGTGGTCGTCGCGGACGGCATCCTGTTCCACAGCATGCGGTCCGGCAACGGCCAGTGGAGCTCGTTCAAGGTGGTCACCGAGGTCACCGGTCCGCTCAACGGGATCACCTCCATCTCCGCCGGTGGGGCCGCCGGAGGGGAGCTGCACATCGCCGCCGTGTCGGGCGGGAAGGTCTACCACACCCGCCGCAACGCCGCCGGGAGCTGGTCCCCGTGGGGGTCGGTCGCCGAGGCCGCCGGCGCCACCGCGCCCGTGAGCGCCGTCGCCGTCACCCGCCAGGGCGACGACCTCAACCTCGCCGTGATCGCCAGCGACGGCCAGTACCACACCCTGCGCCACGCCAGCGGCAGCTGGCAGCCGGTCAACTCCCTCGGAAGCGTCCTCGGGAACGTCACCGGCACCGGCATCAGCGCCGCCACCGTCGACACCGACGCCGTCTTCGCCGTCACCACCAACGACAACAAGATCCTGCTGACCAACCGTCACGCCGACGGCAACTGGACCGCCCCCGAGAGCCTCGACCTCACCGCCATCCCCGGCAACCACACCGGCACCGTGATCACCAGCTCCCTCTGACCCCAGGCCTGTCGGTCGGCAGGCCGGCGGGGCACACCTGCTCAGGAGTATGCGAAGCGCCCGGCCGGGAAACCCCGGCCGGGCGCTTCGCGCAGGCGGGTCACCGACGGCCCGCGGTCAGGCGGTCAGGCGGTCAGTGACCGGGCGAGCTCGTCTCCCGCGCCGGTGTTGGAGATCCAGGCACGACTGCCCAGCCTCGGGTCCCAGTCGAGGCGTTCGAGGTCGTCGACGACCAGCTGGACGATCTCCTCCGTCCCCCCGTTCCACGCCTCGAATCCCTCCTCGGCGAGTTCGCCGATCCGGATCGAGCCGTTGCCCACCAGGAAGTGGAGCAGTTCGACGAAGAACGCCTGCCACGGGCGCCCCGCCGCTCCTTCCTTCGCGGCCCAGAGGAGCCGATCGATGGGGACCCAGTCGTCCAGGCCTTCGATCAGCACGTCAGCGAAAACACGGTTCTCAATCACTCGGCAAGTGAACCTTCAAGTCCCGCCCTCTGCCACCGGGGCGCCCGCGTGCCGGTGTCCGACGGACCGTCACACCTCGGTCCGCTGAGGGTGGTCGGGCAGTCCGATTTCCGGACAATCCTCCTCGGCCCGTTCACGTGCGGACTTCTTCGAGTACGGTGGCATCCCGGCAGCTCGGCGGCCGAATGCTCCGGCGGCGCCGGCACGCGGGCGGCGCCGTGACCGCTTCCGGGCGCCACCCCGCCGTCGGTGTGCGGCAGTTCGCGTCCGGGACCGGCCGTCTCCGCCGGAGTCCGACAGGGCAGCGCCGCCAGGACGTCGTCCCGGGACCCGGTGAACCTGCCCAAGGACGGAGCGCGATGACCGACGGACCGGACCTGCCCACGGGTACCCGCCGGGTCCCGTACACCGACCCCGGAACGCCCGACCACCGGAGCCCGCTGCGGTACCTCTGGTGGCTCGTGTCGATGCAGCGCAGGCGGGTGCTGCTCGGCGCGACCTGGGGGAGCCTGTGGATGTGCGCGCTGATGCTGCCGCCGTACCTGATGTCGCGGACGATCGACGACGGGCTGCGCGCGCGGGACACCGGGGCGCTGGTCGGCTGGGTGGCGGTGGTCCTCGCGGTCGGGGCGCTGATCGCGGTCCTCGGCATGCTGCGGCACCGCACGATGACGTTCATCCGGGCCGACGCCGCCTTCCGGACGGTCCAGGCCGTCACCCGCCATGTGAACCGGCTGGGGACGACGCTGCCGCGCCAGGTGTCGGCCGGCGAGCTGACGCACCTCCAGGCCGGTGACACCGGCCGGATCGCCCAGACGCTGACCATCACCGGGCCCGGCGTCGGCGCGGTGCTCGCGTACCTCGCCGCCGCCGTCCTGCTGGTCCGGATCTCCCCCGTCCTGGCCGCGGTGGTCCTGCTCGGCGTCCCGCTGCTGGCCGTGGTCATCGGCCCGCTGATGGGGAGACTGCACGGCGCCGAGGGCCGCTACCGCGAGGAGCAGGGGGCGCTGACCGCCCTGGCCGGCGACCTGGTGGCCGGGCTCGGGGTGCTGAACGGCATCGGCGGCAAGCCGATGTTCGCCGGGCGCTACCGGCAGCGCTCCCGGGCGCTGGTGCCGCTCGGCTACCGGGTGGCCTCGCTCACCAGCTGGGTGCAGGCGGTGGGCGCCTGCCTGCCCGTCGTCTTCCTGGCCGTGGTGACCTGGCTCGGCGCGCGGATGGCGGCGGCCGGAGACATCACGGTCGGCGAACTGGTCGCCGTCTACGGGTACGTGGCGGCCCTCCTGGCACCGGTCTCGTTCTTCGTCGAGGGCGCCGACGACCTCCCGCGCGGCCTCGTCGCCGCCCGCCGCGTCATCGACATCCTGGCGCTGCGGCCCGAGTCCTCCGGCGAGCGCACCCGCACGGCGCCGCCCGACGGTCCGGCGGAGCTGCACGACCCGGAGTCGGGCCTGGTGCTGCGCCCCGGGCAGGTCACGGCCCTGGTCTCCGCACGGGCCGACGAGGCCCGCGCGGTGGTGGACCGGCTGGCCGGCTACACCCCGTCCGGCGCCACCTGGGGCGGCGTCGAGGTCTCCGCGTGGGAGACGGCCGCGCTGCGCCGGCACGTCCTGGTGTCCGACAACGAGTCCTACGTGTTCGGCGGCACCCTGGGCTCCGCGGTGGCGGTCCACGGCGGGCGCACGGCGGCGGAGATCGGGCGCGCGCTGCACGCGGCGGCGGCCGAGGACCTCGTCGGCCTCCTGCCCGGCGGCCTGGACGCACCGCTCCAGGACCGCGGCCGCAACGTCTCGGGCGGCCAGCTCCAGCGGCTGCGGCTGGCCCGGGCCCTGCTCGCCGACCCCGAGGTGCTGCTGCTCGTCGAGCCCACCTCGGCCCTGGACGCGCTCACCGAGGCCGCCGTCGCCGCCCGGCTCGGCGCCTTCCGCGCCGGCCGCACCACCCTGGTCGTCGGCACCTCCCCGCTGGTCCTCGGCCGGGCCGACCGGGTCTGCCACCTCGTGGACGGCAGGGTCCGGGCCGCGGGCACCCACGGCGAACTGCTCGCCACCGAGCCCGCCTACGCGGCACTGGTCCTCCGCGGCGACCCCGACGCCCGCCCGGGCCCCGACGCCCGTCCCGAAGCCGACGCCCGCCCCGAAGCCGACGCCCGCCCCGGCACCGAAGCCCGCCCCGAGGCCGACGCCACCGCAGAGCCCCGGGAAGGAGCATCCCGATGAGCCACGACCACGACGACCCCCACCGGCTCCCCGTCGCCGACCGGGCGACCGTACGGCGGGCCGTCCGGCGCCTGCTCGTCGACGACGGCCGGGCGATGTGCGGGGTCCTCCTCCTCACCTGCCTCGCCGCCCTGGCCGGGGTCGCCGCGCCGTGGTACCTCGGCCGCATCGTCACCCGGGTCGAGAACGGCGAGCTGACGGTCGGCCAGGTCGACGTGCTGGCGGCGGCGGTGCTCGGCTTCGCCCTCGCCCAGCTGCTGCTGACCCGCTTCGCGCGCTACTTCTCGCACCGGTTCGGGGAGCGCGCCCTGGCCCGGCTGCGGGAGGAGGTCGTCGACCGGACGCTGGCGCTGCCCGGCCGGTACGCGGAGCGGGTGGGCACCGGCGACCTGGTGACCCGCTCCTCCCTCGACGTGGGCACGGTGGCCGCCACCCTGCGCAACGCGGCCCCGGACGTCTTCATCGCCGCGGTCCAGGTGCTGTTCGTCCTCGGCGCCGCGTTCCTGCTCGACCCGCTGATCGGGCTGTGCGCGCTGGTGAGCCTGCCGGTCGTCTGGGCGGTGGGCCGCTGGTACCTGCGCCGGGCCCGGGACGCCTACCTCGCCGAGGGCGCCGCCTACGGCGGTGTCGCCGAGGCGCTCAACGCGACCGCCCACGGCGCCCGCACCGTCGAGGCGTTCGGGCTCGGCCCCCGCCAGGACCTCACCGTGGACCGGGCGATCGACACCGCCTACCGGGCCGGCGTGCGCACCCTGTTCCTGCGCACCGTGCTGTTCCCCGTCACCGAGTTCGCCCACGCGCTGCCCACGGCGCTCGTCCTGCTGGTCGGCGGCCTCGGCTACCTCGACGGCGCGGTGGGCCTGGGCACGGTGGTGGCCGGCAGCCTGTACATGTGGCAGCTGGTCGACCCGCTCGACCGCGCCCTCAACTGGATGGAGCAACTGCAGCGCAGCGGCGCCTCGTTCGCCCGCATCAAGGGCGTCGGCCTGGTGTCGGAGGATCCACCGGTGCTCGACCGGCGGCCGTCCGACGACCGGATCGAGGTCCGCGGCGTCCGGTACGCCTACCCGGGCTCGCCGGACGTGCTCAAGGGCATCGACCTGGTGGTCCGCCCGGGCGAGCGGCTCGCGGTCGTCGGCCCGTCCGGCGCCGGGAAGTCCACCCTCGGCCGGCTGCTGTCCGGGGCCGACGCCCCGGACGCGGGACACGTCCGGGTCGGCGGCGTGCCGGTCGCCGACCTGGCGGCGGCGGGCGGCCTGGGCGACCGCATCGTCCTCATCACCCAGCAGCACCACGTGTTCATGGGCACCCTCCGGGACAACATGACCATGGCGGCCCCGGACGCCGGTGACGAGGAGATCCTCGCCGCGCTCGCCCTGGTCGAGGCCGGCTGGGTGCACGACCTGCCGGGCCGGCTGGACTGCGCGCTCGGGGCCGGCGGCGTCGAACTCGACGCGGCGCAGGCCCAGCAGCTCACCCTCGCCCGGGTCCACCTGGCCGACCCCCACACCCTGATCCTCGACGAGGCGACCTCCCTGCTGGACCCGACCACGGCGCGGCAGGCCGAGCGGGCGATGGCCGCCGTGCGCTCGGACCGGACGGTCGTCTCCATCGCCCACCGGCTGCAGACCGCCCACGACGCGGACCGCGTCGCCGTCATGGAGTCCGGCCGCATCGTCGAGCTGGGCACCCATGACGAACTGGTCGCCGCCGGCGGGTCCTACGCGGCGCTGTGGCGGTCGTGGAACGGCGAGGGCTGAACTCCCTCCGGCGGTAACAGGAGGACGGTTCACGGGGGTTCCGCCGGACCGGCCCGCGTGGCACCCTGGAGGATCCGGCGCCCGGGCCCGCTGAGCAGCAGCGGGCCCCGCCGCAGGCCCCGCTGAGCAGCCATCAACCGATCGGTTGATGCCGGGCATCCACCGCCGCCCGCCCCAGGTCTGGCCGTCCAGTCGATCCGGCGGACCGGGGCCGACTGCCAGGCTGATGCCATGGCAATCATCGAGGTGGACAGCCTCGTCAAGCGCTACGGCGACAACTCCGTGCTGAACGGGGTCAGCTTCGCCGTCGAGCAGGGCGAGATCTTCGGCATCCTGGGGCCCAACGGGGCCGGCAAGACCACGACCGTCGAGTGCATCGAGGGGCTGCGCACCCCGGACGGCGGCACCATCAGCGTCTGCGGCATCGACCCGCAGCGCGACACCGGCGAGCTGCGGCAGCTGCTCGGCGCGCAGCTGCAGGAGAGCGAGCTGCCCGACAAGCTCAAGGTCGGCGAGGCGCTGGAGCTGTACAGCTCCTTCTACCGCCAGCCGGCCGACTGGCGCGAGCTGGCCGAGATCCTGAACCTCACCGGCAAGCTCGGCACCCAGTTCCGGCGGCTGTCCGGCGGGCAGAAGCAGCGGCTGTCGATCGCGCTCGCGCTGCTCGGCACCCCGAAGGTGGCGGTGCTCGACGAGCTCACCACCGGCCTCGACCCGCAGGCGCGCCGCGACGTGTGGGGCCTGATCGAGCGCATCCGCGACCGGGGCGTGACGATCCTGCTGGTCACGCACTTCATGGAGGAGGCGGAGCGGCTCTGCGACCGGCTCGCCGTGATCGACACCGGGCGGGTCATCGCGATCGACACCCCGGGCGGCCTGGTGTCGCGGGTCGACAAGGGGCAGCGGATCCGGTTCCGGCCGTCCGGGCCGCTGGACGAGACCCGGCTGACCGCACTGGACGAGGTCACCTCCGTCGAGTGGGCCGGCCCGCAGATCGTCGTGACCGGCCGGGGGGACCTGCTGCTCGCGGTGACCACCCTGCTCGCCGGCCAGCGGATCACCGCACTCGACCTGCGGGTCGAGCAGAACTCGCTGGAGGACGCGTTCGTCGCGCTCACCGGCCGCCCCGTCGAATCCTGAGGAGTCCCACCGTGTCCCCCCTGCTCCGGCTCACCGCCACCGAGACCAAGCTGTTCCTCCGCGAGCCGATCGTCGTGTTCTTCGCGCTCGCGTTCGCCCCGATCCTGCTCGTCGTGCTCGGCCTGATCCCCTCGATGCGGGCGAACAGCCCCGAGCTCGGCAACGTGCGGCCGATCACCCTGTACCTGCCGATCGTCGTGTCGATGGGCATCGCCCTGTTCGCGCTCAGCGGCCTGTCCCAACTGTTCGCCTCGTACCGGGAGAAGGGTGTGCTGCGGCGCATGCGGACCACCCCGGTCAAGCCGGGCGTGATGCTCGGCGCGCAGCTGCTGATGGCCACCGTGCTGTCCGTGGTGACGATGCTGGTCATGCTGACCATCGGCAAGCTGGCGTTCGACGTCGACCTGCCCCGCAAGCTCCCCGCCTACCTGCTCAGCTACCTGCTGGTGGCGCTGGCGATGTTCGCGGTCGGCCTGCTCGTCGCCGCGCTCGCGCCGACCGGCCGGAGCGCCAGCGCGATGGGTTCGCTGGTCTTCTTCCCGCTGGTGTTCTTCGCCGGCCTGTGGCTGCCGCGCGCCAAGATGAACGATGTCCTGCTGACCATCAGCGACTTGACTCCGCTCGGCGCCGGCGTGCAATCATTGCAGGACACCACCGCCGGGCACTGGCCGCAGCTGATCCACCTCGCCGCCATGCTGGGGTGGACGATCGTGGCCGGCGGACTGGCCGCGCGATACTTCCGCTGGGAGTAGTGGGTTGAGCATCGAGGCCGAGCTGCGCGCCGAGTTCGATCACTGGGAGCGTACGAAGATCGCGGCCTTCAAGGCGCTCCCGTACGTCCTCCTGGCGATCAGCACCGTGATCACCCTGCTCCAGCTGGTCTGGCGGGTGCCGATGCACTTCACCCTGGTGATCGGGCTCTCCGCCGCCGCCGCGCTCTGGATGCTCTGCTTCCGCACGCTGCGCCCGGAACGGCGGCAGAACCACCGGCTGATGGGCGTGTACTACACCGGGCTGATGCTGCTGGCCGCCGCCCTGGTGGGCGTCGCGCCCTGGTACGGACTCTTCACCTTCGTCGGCTACCCCCAGGCGTTCGAGTACCTGCGGGGTCGTCGGCGTTACGTCGGCGCCGCCGTCACCGCGATGATCTCGGCGGCGGCGTTCATGGGGGGCGTGGCCGGCATCAACGCCGCCCACATGTGGTGGGCGTGGCTGGCCGTCGGCCTGATCTCCGCGGTGCTGGCCGGGGCGCTGTTCTACTTCGTCGAGATGGCGGACCACCGCAACGACAAGCAGAAGCAGGCCCTCGTCGAGCTGCACGAGGCCAACGCCAAGCTGGAGGCCGCGCTGGCGGAGAACGCCGCCCTCCACGCCCGGCTGATGGTCCAGGCCCGCGAGGCGGGCGTCCTGGACGAACGCCAGCGGATGGCGCGGGAGATCCACGACACCCTGGCCCAGGGGCTGGCCGGCATACTGACCCAGCTCCAGGCCGCCGAGCAGACCCTGGACGAGCCCCCGACGCTGCGCCAGCACCTGGCGAACGCGACGAACCTGGCCCGCGAGAGCCTCGTCGAGGCCCGCCGGACGGTCCACGCGGTGGAGCCGGCGGTGCTCGCCGAGGCCCGGCTCCCGGACGCGATCGGCGACGTGGCCCGGCGCTGGTCGGAGATCAACCACATCGACGCGGTGCTGACCACCACCGGCGACGCCCGGCCGATGCACACCGAGGTCGAGGTGACGCTGCTGCGCACCGCGCAGGAGGCGCTGGCCAACGTGGCCAAGCACGCGCGGGCCGGCCGGGTCGGCCTGACCCTGTCGTACATGGAGGACCTGGTCACCCTCGACGTGCGGGACGACGGCGTGGGCTTCGATCCGAGCGCCAAGCGGGTCAACGGGTCCGCCAGCGGCGGGTTCGGGCTCCTCGGCATGCGCCAGCGGGTGCAGCGGCTCGCCGGGCGGCTGGCCATCGAGTCGGAACCGGGGGGCGGGACGGCGATCTCGGCGGCCGTCCCCGCCATCCCCGCGGGAGGTGCGGAATGATCACCCTGCTGATCGTCGACGATCATCCGGTGGTGCGGGACGGGCTGCGGGGCATGTTCCGGGCCGATCCCCGCTTCGAGGTGCTCGGCGAGGCCGGTGACGGCGCGGAGGCCATCGCCGCCGCGGAGGAGCTGCGACCCGACGTGGTCCTGATGGACCTGCGGATGCCGAGGACCGACGGGGTCACCGCCATCAAGGAGCTGACCAAGCGCGGTGTGCCCTCGCGGGTGCTGGTGCTCACCACGTACGACACGGACAGCGACGTGGTGCCCGCCATCGAGGCCGGCGCCACCGGCTACCTGCTGAAGGACGCGCCGCGGGAGGAGCTGTTCCGCGCGGTGGAGGCCGCCGCGCAGGGGCAGGCGGTGCTCTCCCCCTCGATCGCGACCCGGCTCATGGGCCAGGTCCGACGGCCGGCGCCCGCGCCGCTGTCGGCGCGCGAGCTGGAGATCCTCGAACTGGTCGCCCAGGGGACGACGAACCGCGAGGCCGCGCGGAAGCTCTTCATCAGCGAGGCGACGGTCAAGACCCATCTCCTGCACATGTACGCCAAGCTCGGGGTCAGCGACCGGGCGGCGGCGGTGGCCGCCGGGTTCTCGCACGGCTACCTGACGCCCTGACCTGCGCCCCTGCCGGAGTGCTCCGCGGGTGCCGCCCGGACGGTTCGACCCGTCCGGGCGGCACCCGCGGCCGCGTCACCGTCCGCCGGAGGACGCGCGCGGGGCGTCGACGGCCTCGGCCAGGTGGCCGTCCAGCAGGCCGATGACCCGCGGCATCTCCTCGGTGAGGAAGAAGTGCCCGCCGGGGAAGACCTGGAGGTCGAACCCGCCGGTGGTGTGGGCCCGCCAGTCCTCCGCCTCGGCGACCGAGGTCTTGGGGTCGCGGTCGCCCGTCAGGGAGGTGATCGGGCAGCTGACGACGGCGTCCGCGCCGGCCCGGTAGGTCTCGATGGCGCGGTAGTCGGCGCGCAGCGCCGGCATCGCGGCCGCCATCAGGTCCGGGTCGTCGAGGACGACGGACGAGGACCCGTCCAGGCGGCGGATCTCGTCGGTGATCGCGTCGTCGCCGAGCAGGTGCACCCCCTCGGCCGGGCCCAGCCCGATCGCCGGGCCGCGCCGGCCGGAGACGACCAGGCGGGCGGCGGGCCGGCCTGCGGCCTCGCAGCGGCGGGCCACCTCGAAGGCGACGACGGCGCCCATGCTGTGGCCGAACAGCACCAGGGGCAGTTCGGGCTGCCGGGCCAGCACCTCGTGGATCCGGTCGGCCAGGACGTTCAGGTCGGCGATCGGCTCCTCCCGGCGGCGGTCCTGACGGCCCGGGTACTGGACGGCCAGGACCTCGACGCGGTCGGCGGCGGCCAGCGCGTACGGCACCGGGCGGTAGAACGGGGCGGTGCCCCCCGCGTGCGGGAAGCACACCAGGCGGGCGGCGGGCGCCTCCGTCCTCCGGTAGCAGCGCAGCCAGAGGTCGTCGTCGGCGGTGGGGTCGGGTCGGGCGGACATGGTTCTCCGTTCAGTGATCACGGTCGGGGCCGAGCTCGGCCTCGATGAGGGCGAGGAGTTCGTCGTCGGTGGTGTCGGACAGCGCGTCCGCGCCGGTCCCCCGGCCGGGCCCGGCAGCGGACCCGCCGCCGGTCCGGCCGACCAGCGACTCCAGCCGGGCCAGCGCCCGTTCCCGCGCCGCCGGGTCCTCGGCGGCGGCGAGCAGCGCTTCGAGGGCGTCGAGCGCGGCGGGCAGCGGATCGGGGTTCAGGGCGGTGTGCAGGTGGGACGCCAGGACGGCGGGTGACGGGTGGTCGTACACCAGGCCCGGCGGGAGCGCGAGGCCGGTGGCGGACGCGAGGCGGTTGCGCAGCTCGACGGCCAGGACGGAACCGAGGCCCTGGGACTTGAAGGTGCGGGTCGGGTGCACGCCCCCGGCGCCGTCATGGCCGAGGACGGCCGCGGCGTGGGCGCGGACCAGGTCCAGTACGGCGCGCTCGGTGCCCAGCGCCGCGGGGGTCACGGCGGCCGGGGCCGGAGCGCCGGCGTCCGGGTCGGGACGTGCCGGGGCCTGCTGCCCGGCGGCCAGCCAGTGGCGGGTGCGCTGGAAGGCGTACGTGGGCAGGTCCACGGTGCGGCCGGCCGCCGGCAGCACCGTGCCCCAGTCGACGGGCACCCCCCGGACGTGGGCCTCGGCCAGCGAGGCCAGCAGGCGGTCCGGGCCGCCGTCCTCGCGCCGCAGGGTGCCGACGGCCGCCTCGGCGGCGATGCCGCCGACCAGCAGCGGGTGCGGGGACACCTCGACGAAGGCGCCGTGGCCGGCGGCGGTGAGCACCCCGACGGCCCGGTCGAACTCGACGGTCTCGCGCAGGCTCGCGTACCAGTACTCCGGGCCCGCCTCGGGGCCGGCCAGCCACTCCCCGGTCAGCGCGGAGACCATCGGGACCAGGGCCGGGCCCGGCTCGATCCCCTTCAGGACGGCGAGCACCTCCTCGCGCAGCTCGTCCACGTGGGCGCTGTGCGAGGCGTAGTCGACGGGGATCAGCCGGGTGCGCACCGCCTCACCGTACGCGTCCGCCAACTCCCGCAGGGCGTCGGGCTCACCGGAGACCACCGTCGCCGAGGGGCCGTTGACGGCCGCGACCGAAAGCCGCTCCCCGAACGGCGCGATCCGCTCCCGGACGGCGTCCACCGCGTCGGCGACGGAGAGCATCCCGCCGCGCCCGGCCAGCGCCGTCAGCGCCCGGCTGCGCAGGGCCACCACCTGGGCGGCGTCGTCGAGGGAGAGGATTCCCGCGACGGCGGCCGCCGCGATCTCGCCCTGGGAGTGGCCCACCACCGCGTCGGGAGCGACACCGGCCGCCTGCCACACGGCGGCCAGCGAGACCATCACCGCCCAGAGCGCCGGCTGCACGACGTCAGCGGCCTCGAAACCGTGAAGGCCCGCCAGCACATCGTCCAACTGCCAGTCCACGTACGGCGCGAGGGCCTCGGCGCACTCCGCCAGCCGCGCCGCGAACACCGGAGAGGCCTCCGCCAGCTCACGGCCCATCCCCACCCACTGGCCGCCCTGGCCGGGGAAGACGAACACCGTCCGCCCGGGGCCCTCGGGGCCGACCGCTCCGGTGACGACGGCGGCGGAGGGGCGGCCGGCCGCGAGGTCCGCCAGGGCGTCCAGCGGCCGCGGGCCGAGCAGGACGGCGCGGTGGTCGAGCGCCGCCCGCGTCGTGGCGAGGGACCGGGCGACCTCCCCGGCCGACGCCTCCGGCCGGGCCGCCAGGTGCTCCCGCAACCGCTCGGCCTGCGCGGCCAGCGCGGCGGGCGTCCGGGCGGAGAGCAGCCAGACGGGGTCGGCGCCGTCCACCACGGACGCGGCGGGCGGGGACGCAGTGGTTGCGGCGGGAGCCGGTTCGGCGGGGGCGGCCTCCAGGACGACATGGGCGTTGGTGCCGCCGATGCCGAAGCCCGACACTCCCGCGCGGGGCGGGTGCGCGGTCTCCGGCCACGGGGTCGGCTCCGTCAGCAGCCGCACCGCGCCGTCCCCCCAGTCGACGGCCGGGGTGGGCTCGGTGATGTGCAGCGACTCGGGGAGCGTGCGGTGCCGCAGGGCGAGGACCGTCTTGATGACACCCGCGACGCCCGCCGCCGCGAGGGTGTGGCCGAGGTTGGACTTCACCGAGCCGACCAGCAGCGGGCGTCCGTGCGCCCGGTCCCGGCCGTAGGCGGCGAGCAGGGCCCCCGCCTCGACCCGGTCGCCCAGCCGGGTACCGGTGCCGTGCGCCTCGACGGCGTCGATGTCCGCGGGGGCCAGCTCCGCGTCGGCGAGCGCGGCGTGGATGACCGCGCGCTGGGCCTCGCCGTTCGGGGCCGTCAGGCTGTGGCTGGCGCCGTCGGAGTTGACGGCCGAGCCGCGGACCACCGCCAGCACCCGGTGGCCCAGGCGCCGCGCCCGCTCCAGCCGTTCCAGCACGAGCACGCCGGCCCCCTCGGACCAGGCCACGCCGTCCGCGTCCGCGGAGAAGGGCTTGCAGCGGGCGTCCGGGGCCAGGCCGCCCAGCGCGCTGAACGCGACGTGGTAGCCGGGCGTCGTCATCACCGTCACCCCGCCGGCCAGCGCCAGTTCGCACTCGCCGCCGCGCAGCCCCTCGACGGCGAGGTGCAGCGCCACCAGCGAGCTGGAGGCCGAGGTGTCGACGGTGAGGACGGGGCCGTTGAGGCCGAGGGTGTGGGCCAGCCGCCCGCTGATGACGCTCGGGGCGGTGCCGGTGAACAGCACGCCGGCGAGGTCGGCGGGCGCCTCGTGCAGCGGGGGCCCGTACGGCCGGGCCTCGGCGCCGAGGAACACCCCGGTGCGGGAGCCCCGCAGGGTGGTCGGGTCGATGCGGGCGTGCTCCAGGGCCTCCCAGCCCACCTCCAGGGCGAGCCGCTGCTGCGGGTCCATGGCGTCGGCCTCGCGCGGGGAGAGGTCGAAGAACGCGGCGTCGAAGCGGGTCGCGCTGTCGAGGAACCCGCCGCGGTCGGTGGCGCAGCGCCCGTCGCGGCGCAGCGCGTCGAGGTCCCAGCCGCGGTCGGCGGGGAAGGGGCCCGCGACGGTGCGGCGGTCGACGAGGGCCTGCCACAGGTCCTCGGGCGAGTCGATGCCGCCGGGGTAGCGGCAGGCCATGCCGATGACGGCCAGGGGCTCGGCGGTCATGCGCCGGCTCCGCCCGTGGAACCCGCGGAACCCGTGGAGGCCACGGGGCCGAGGGCGGGGGCCTCGACGCGCACGGTGGTGGGGGCCGGACGGCGGTCCGCCACCAGGTGCCGGAACTCGATGCCCGCACGCCCGGAGCCGGCCGCCCCGGCATCGGCGTCGGCATCGGCAGAGCGCAGTTCGGCGAGGCAGTCGCACGCCGCGTCGGTGAAGCCGGCGAACCGGTAGGCGATCTCCATCATCCGGTTGCGGTCGGTGCGGCGGAAGTCGGCGGCCAGGTGGACCCCGGCCGCCGCCGCCTCGCCGATCAGCCAGTCCAGCAGGACGGCGCCCGCGCCGAAGGACACCACCCGGCAGGAGGTGGCCAGCAGCTTCAGGTGCCAGACCCGCTCGTGGTAGCCGACGAGCAGCACGCCGACGGCGCCGTGCGGGCCGAAGCGGTCGGTGAGGGAGACGGTGAGGACCTCGTGCTCCGGATCGGCGATCAGGGCCCGCAGGTCGGCGTCGGAGTAGTAGACGCCGGTGGCGTTCATCTGGCTGGTGCGGAGGGTGAGTTCCTCGACCCGGGAGAGGTCGGCGTCGTCGGCCCGCTTGATCTCCATGACCAGGTCCAGCGAGCGGAGGAAGGCCTCGTCGGGGCCGGTGAACTCCTCGCGCTCGGCGGTCCGGCGGAAGCCCGCCTGGTACATGCTGCGGCGGCGGGCGGCGTCGACGGTGACGACGGCCGGGCTGAACTCGGGGAGGCCGGTCAGCTCCGCGGCCAGCGCGGCGTCGAAGCAGCGGACCTCGGGGTGGTGGTGGGCGACCTCGGCGCGCTCGGCCGGCTGGTCGTCGATGAAGGCGACCGTCTTCAGGGCGAAGTTCAGCCCGTCCGCGATCTCCTTGACCGACCGGGACTTGGGATGCCAGCCGATCCGCGGCAGGACGAAGTACTCGGCGACGCCGAGGGCCTCCAGCTGCTGCCAGGCGTGGTCGTGGTCGTTCTTGCTGGCCACGGCCTGGAGGATGCCCCGGGCGTCGAGTTCGACGATGGTGCGGCGGATCTCCTCGGGCAGCACCACCTCGTGGTCCTCCAGGAGGGTGCCCCGCCACAGGGTGTTGTCCAGGTCCCAGACCAGGCACTTGACGAGGGTGGGTGCGTCGGACACGGGGCGCTCCTTCGATTTCCGTTCGTTGCCGTGTTCGTGGTGCGTGTGGTGCGTTCAGTGCTCGTGGTACGTCGTGCCGGTGCGGGGCGGCGGGCGGCTCAGAGCCGGTCGAGGGCGTGCCGGGCGAGGATCAACTGCGAGATCTCGGTGCTGCCTTCGATCAGTTCCATCGCCTTGGCGTCCCGGTAGGCCCGGGCCACCACGTGGCCGTCGGTGAAGCCCCGCGAGGCGAGCACCTGGACGGCCGTCGCGGCGCCGCGGGTCGCGTGGGTGGCGGCGACCTGCTTGGCCAGCACCGCCGTCACCGCCGCGTCCGGGGCGGTGCGGTCCCACTGCTCGGCGGCGTGCCGGCAGACCTGGGTGGCGATCCGCTCCGAGGTGTAGAGCTCGGCGATGTGCCGGGCCACCAGCTGGTGCTCGCCGATCGGGCCGCCGCCCTGCTCGCGGGTGCGGGCGTCCCCGACGGCGGCCGTGAGGCAGGCGCGCAGGATGCCGACGCAGCCCCAGGCCACCGACATCCGGCCGTAGGACAGGCCGACCGTGAACAGCAGCGCGAGCGGCTGGCGCCCGCCGCCGAGCACGGCGTCGGCCGGGATCCGGACGTCGTCGAGCACGATGCGGCAGTGCGTGGCGGCGCGGCAGCCGAGCGGGGCCGCGACGGGCTCGATGCGGACGCCGGGCGCGTCCGTCGGCACCATCGCGGCGGCGCCGTCCGGACCGTCGCCGTAGCGGCCGACGACCATGACGAGGTCGGCGTAGGCGGCCCCGGTGATCCACATCTTCTCGCCGGAGACGATCAGGTCGCCGCTGCCGTCCTCGGCCGGACGGATGCGGGTGGTCATGCCGCTGAGGTCGGAGCCCGCGCCCGGCTCGCTGAAGCCCACGCAGGCGAGCCGGCCGCTCGTCAGCTGCCCGAGGTAGCGCCGGCGCTGCTCGCGGTCGCCGAAGCGGCGGACGACCGCCGCGGCGATCCCCTGGACCGTCATCACGCTGCGCAGCGAGCTGCACAGGGCGCCGACGTGGGCGGTGAGTTCGCCGTTCTCCTGGCCGGTGCGGCCGGGCCCGCCGAAGCGGGCCGGCACCTCGGCGCACAGCACGCCCATCGCGCCGAGCTCGCGCAGCAGCTCGACGGGGATCCGGCCGGCCGCGTCCCAGGCGGCCGGCCCGTCGCCGACCAGGGCGTCGATCGCCGCGGTGTCGAAGCCCGTCCCGCCCGTACCCGTGGCGCCCGCACGGGCCGTACCCGTGGCCCCGCCGCTCATGCGTCCCCGGTCCCGCGCAGGCGCAGCACCATGGCCGCCATGGCGCGGATGCTGCGGAAGTTGTCCCGGTTCAGCTCGGCGCCGACGATCTCGATGTCGTACTCGTCCTCCAGGAACACCACCAGTTCCATGGCGAACATCGAGGAGATCGCGCCGGTGGCGAAGAGGTCCTGCTCGACCTCGGGTTCGGCGCCGGTGTGTCCGACGAGGAAGGCGCTCAGCGCCTGCTCGACGGCGGTCGTCCCGGCAGCGGCGTTCGCGGTGGTCATGTGTCCGTACCTTTCGTAGTTCCGTGCTGGCCGTTCGGGGGGAGCCCGGTGCTCAGCCGTACGTGTAGAAGCCCCGGCCGGACTTGCGGCCGTGGTGCCCGTCGCGGACCTTCCGGAGCATCAGCTCGCAGGGGTCGCACTCGGGGTCGCCGGTGCGCTCGTGCAGGACCCGCAGGGAGTCGACGAGGTTGTCGATGCCGATCAGGTCGGCGGTGCGCAGCGGTCCGGTGGTGTGGCCGAGGCAGCCTTCCAGCAGCCCGTCCACCGTCTCGGCGGAGGCGACGCCCTCCTGGACGAGCATCGCCGCCCGGTTGATCAGCGGGTGCAGCAGCCGGTTGACGACGAAGCCCGGTGCGTCGTTGACCACCAGCGCCGTGCGGCCGAGCGCGGTCAGCAGCGAGGTGACGGCGGTCATCGTGGCGTCGCCGGTGGCCCGGCCGCGGATCACCTCGACCATGGTGATCAGGTAGGCGGGGTTCATGAAGTGCACGCCGACGAGTTCGTCGCCGCGCGCCACCCAGCCCGCCATCTCGTCGATGGGGATGCACGAGGTGTTGGAGATCAGCAGGGTGCCGGGGGCGACCAGCCCGGAGACCTCGGTCAGCACCTCGCGCTTGACCTCGGCGACCTCCACGACGGCCTCGACGACGGCGGTCGCGTCGGCGATGTCGGCCGGCGCGGTGGTGGTGGCCAGCGTGCCGTGGGCGCGGCCCGCGGGGAGGGCCTCCAGCAGCTGGGCGTGCTTCAGCTTGCGGCGGATCGCCGTCCGGGCCGTGGCCAGGGTCGGCTCGTCGACGTCGACGAGGGTGACGTCCACGCCGTGGCCGAGGGCGAGGGCGGCGATGTTGGTGCCCATGACGCCGCCGCCGATGACGGCGAGGCGGTGCTGTTCGTGACGGTCAGTCATCGTGTCCCTCCCGGGTGGTGGTGAAGTGCTCGTCGAGCCAGGAGTCGACGGCCCGCGCGGTGGTCCCGGCGTGGGCGCCGATCATGGTGAAGTGGTCGCCCGGAACGGTCACCGGGGTGAGGTCGCCGGAGAGGTCCCACGGGAGGCGGACGGCGCCGTCCCCGCCCTCGGGGCCGCCCGGCTCGCCGCCGTGGCGGAGCAGCAGGGTCGGCAGGTCCGCGGTGTACGGGACGTGGCCGCGCCAGTCCTGGACGTAGTAGTGGGCGAGCGCGGTCAGCCAGTCGTCCCCGCCGATGCCGCCCGCGTCGACGCCCCCGGGGTTGCCCAGGAGCACGTCGGCCGGCAGGGTGCCGATGATCTCGTCGGGGGCACCGGCCGACTGCGGGGCGAAGCTGTCCAGCAGCACCAGCGCGGCGGGGCCCCGGCCCAGTTCGGCGAGGCGGGCGGCGAGGGCCTGCGCGACCAGCCCGCCGGAGGAGTAGCCGACGAGGACGAACGGGCCGGCCTCCGGGGCGGTCTCCGGGGCGGCGAGCACTGTCCGGACGCACAGGTCGAGCAGCGCGTCCGGGTCGGCGGCCAGCGGCTCCCCCGCCGTGTAGCCGGGGATCACCGCGGAGAGGACGTGCCGGGGGCGGCACAGGCCCTGCACCACCCGGACGAACTCCTGGGCGTCGCCCGCGCCGAACGACGGCAGGCAGACGAGCGTCGGCCCGACCGTGTCCGCGGACCGGCGGGTGAGCGGGACCAGGGGCGGGACGCCCGCCAGCTCGTCCGCACCGGCGAAGCGGGGCCGGAACCGGGCCAGCCCGGCGATCATCCGTACGGCGTCGGCCCCCTGGCCGAGGCTGTTCGCCCGCAGGTACAGGGCGGCCAGCGTCTCGGCGGCCGGTGTCCCGGCGGCTCCGGCCCGCTCCGTGCCGTCCGTGGATTCCGGCGCGGCGGCCAGCGCGAAGCGGGGCGCGGCCCGCTGCGGTCCGCCGTCCTGGCGCACCGGTCCGTCGGCGAGCCGCTCCCGCAGGTACGCGGCCGTCAGGGCGGGGGTCGGGTGGTCGAAGACCAGCGGACCGCTCAGCCGCAGACCGGTGGCCCCGGCGAGCCGCTTGCGCAGCTCCAGCGCGCTCAGCGAGGTGAACCCCTGCTCCAGGAACGTGGCGTCCGGGTCGACGGCCGCCGCGTCCGGGTGGCCGAGCGCGGCGGCGGCGTGCTCCCGGACCAGCTCCAGCAGGACCGCCTCCCGCTCCCGCGCCGACCGCGCCCCGCCGAGCCGGGCGGACAGCCGGACGGCGGCGGACGACCGCCGCGCACCGGCGCCCTCGTCGCCCGCGAACCCGTCCCCGTCCTCGTCCCCCTGCTCCAGGACCCGGAGGGCGTCGGGAAGCGCGGACAGCAGCGGGCTCGGCCGGTGCAGCGTGTACAGCGGCACGAACCGCGCCCAGTCGACGTCGGCGACGACGAGCAGCGTCTCGTCGTCGTCCAGCGCCTGGGCGAGGCCCTCGATGCCGCGCTCGGGAGCCATCGTCCGCAGCCCGTAGGCGCTCAGCTGCTCGCCCGCCTCCCCCGCGCCCATGCCGCCGCCGCCCCACAGGCCCCAGGCCACCGAGGTGGCCGCCAGCCCGGCCGCGCGCCGCCGCTCGGCCAGGGCGTCCAGCGCCGCGTTGGCGGCGCCGTACCCGGCCAGCAGCCCGCTGCCCCAGGTGGCGGCGCCGGAGGAGAACAGCACGAAGGCGTCCAGCTCCAGTCCTCGCTCGGCCGACAGCTCGTGCAGGTGCAGGGCGCCACCGACCTTCACCTCGGAGACCTCCTGCAGCCCGGCGTCGGTCAGCGCGGCGACCGGCGCCCCGTGGCCGGTGCCCGCCGAGTGCACCACCGCCGACAGCGCGGGGCCGGTGGCGGCGACGCGGTCCAGCAGCGCGCCGACCGCGGGCCGCTCGGCGACGTCACAGGCGACCACCTCGACGGCGCTGCCGAGGGCCGCCAGTCCGGCCGCCAGCTCGGGCACCCCGGGCGCGGCCGGGCCGGAGCGGCCGGCCAGCACCACGCGCGGGGTGCCGCGCTCGGCCAACAGCCGGGCCGTCCGGCCGCCGATCAGGCCCGTACCGCCGGTGACCAGCGCCGTCCCGGCGGTCCGCCACGGCTCGGCGGGTCCAGCTTCCGGGCGCGGGGCGCGCACCAGGCGGCGCGCGAACGCCCCCGTGCCGCGCAACGCGACCTGGTCCTCGCCCTCCGGTCCCGCGGCGAGCAGCCCGGCCAGGCGGTCCCCGACCGAGGCGTCGAACCCGACCGGGGCGTCGGACCCGGCCGACGCGTCCGACCCGGCCGGGAGGTCGACCAGGCCGCCCCACTGCTTGGCCTGCTCCAGACCCGCCGTCTGCCCCCACGCCCACACCTGGGCCTGCGCCAGACTGGGCACCTCGCCCGGCAGCGCCGCCACCGCGCCGCGGGTCAGCACCCACAGCGGCACCACCGACCCCGCGTCGAGCAGCGCCTGCAGCAGCGCGCTGGAGGCCGCCAGACCGGCGGGCACCCGGGGCCGACCGGGCAGCGGCGTCTCGTCCAGCGCCAGCAGGGACACCACACCGGCGAACTCGCCGACGCCGCGCAGGACATCACCGAGGGTCCCGCGATCGGCGGCGCCGGTCTCCAGCACCCGGACCTCGACGCCACTGGCCCGCAGCGCGCCGGCCACCTCGGCGGCCGTCCCGGCCCCGGCCGGGCCGGCGACCACGAGCCACGTGCCGGACGGCACCGAGGCCGCCGGTGCCGCACCCGACGGCCCGTCGAGGGGCTGCCACTCGACGCGGTACCGCCAGCCGGCCACCGCGTCCCGGGCCACCGGCTCCGGGAACACCGGCCAGTAGCGGCGGTACTGGAAGGCGTAGGTCGGCAGGTCGACGGTGCCGCTCCCGGTCCCGGCGGGCAGCAGGGCGGTCCAGTCCACGGGCAGGCCGCGGACGTACGCCTGGGCCAGCGAGAGCAGGAGGCGCCCGGCGCCGCCGTCGTCGCGGCGCAGGGTGTCGGCCACGACCGGGCCGTACGACTCCAGGCTGTCCGCGATGGCCGGGGCCAGCACCGGGTGCGGGGACACCTCGACGAAGGCGCCGTGGCCGGTTCCGGCGAGGGTGTGCACGGCCCGGTCGAACTCGACGGTCTCGCGCAGGCTGGCGTACCAGTAGTCCGGCACCAGTTCCGGCCCGGAGAGCGTGGCGCCGGTGCTGGAGGAGACCATCGGAATCCGCCCCTCGCGGGGGGCGATGCCCTGGAGGGCGGCGAGGATCTCCTCACGCAGCTCGTCCACGTGGGCGCTGTGCGAGGCGTAGTCGACCGGAATCATCCGGGCACGCGGCGAATCCCCGCAGGCGTCGGCGAGTTCACGCAGCGCGTCGGCGTCACCGGAAACCACCGTCGCCGACGGACCGTTCACCGCCGCGATGGAAAGGCGGGAACCGTACGGAGCGATCCGCGCCCGCACACCCGCCACCGGCTCGGCGATCGACAGCATCCCGCCACGACCTGCCAGCGCCTTCAGAGTCCGGCTGCGCAGAGCGACAACCTTCGCCGCGTCCTCCAGCGAGAGGATCCCGGCCACGGCCGCCGCCGCGATCTCACCCTGGGAGTGGCCCACCACCGCGTCGGGAACGACACCGGCCGCCTCCCAGACCGCAGCCAGCGAGACCATCACCGCCCACAGCGCCGGCTGCACCACATCGGCGGCCTCGAAACCGTGCCGACCGGCCAGCACATCGTCCAACTGCCAGTCCACGTACGGCGCGAGAGCCGCGGCACACTCCGCCAGCCGCGCCGCGAACACCGGCGACGAAGCGGCCAGCTCGCGCCCCATCCCGACCCACTGACTGCCCTGCCCCGGGAAGACGAACACCGTCCGCCCGACCCCGGCCGACGGCACCTCGCCCGTCAGCACCCCGGCCCCGGGCCGGTCCGCGGCCACGGCCTCCAGTTTCGCCGCCAGCTCGGCACGGTCGGCGCCCAGCACCACCGCCCGCCGCTTGAACGCCGTCCGCGTGGTGGCGAGCGACCGGGCCACCTCCGGCAGCGGCAGCTCGGGGCGCGCCAGGAGGTGGTCCCGCAGCCGCCGCGCCTGGTCCGCCAAGGCCTCCTCGGACCGTCCGGAGACGGTGACCGGGAGCACGGCGGGCTCCGCGACCAGCACCGGCGGCGCGGCGGGCGTCGACACCGCGGCCGGCTCCGGCGTCCCGTCCGACTCCGGCGCGGCCGGCCCTCCGGCGGGCGCCTCCTCCAGGATCACGTGCGCGTTGGTGCCGCTGATCCCGAAGGCCGAAACGCCCGCCCGACGCGGCTGTTCGCCCGCCGGCCACGCCACGCGCTCCTGGAGCAGGCTCACGTGCCCCGCCGACCAGTCGACGTGCGGGGTCGGCTCCGCCGCGTGCAGCGTCGCCGGCAGCTCCTCGTGCCGCAGCGCCAGCACCATCTTGATCACACCGGCGATGCCGGCCGCCTGCTGGGCGTGCCCGATGTTCGACTTCACCGACCCCAGCCAGAGCGGCCGTTCGGCCGGATGCCCCTGCCCGTACGTCGCCAGCAGCGCCTGCGCCTCGATCGGGTCGCCCAGTGTGGTGCCGGTGCCGTGCGCCTCGACGACGTCCACGTCCCCCGTCGCCAGCCGGGCGTTGGCCAGCGCCGCGCGGATCACGCGTTGCTGAGCGGGGCCGTTGGGCGCGGACAGGCCGTTGGAGGCGCCGTCCTGGTTGACGGCGCTCCCCCGGACCACGGCCAGCACCCGGTGCCCGTTGCGCCGGGCGTCCGACAGCCGCTCCAGCACCACCACACCCGCGCCCTCGGCGAGGCCCATGCCGTCCGCGCCCGCCCCGAAGGCCTTGCAACGGCCGTCCCGGGCAAGGGCGTTCTGCTGCGAGAAGCCCACGAACTCGCCCGGGCTGACGATCACGGTCACCCCGCCGGCCAGCGCCAGCGTGCACTCCCCCGCCCGCAGCGACTGCACGGCGAGGTGCAGCGCGACCAGCGAGGAGGAGCAGGCGGTGTCCACCGACACCGCCGGCCCGGTCAGGCCCAGCGTGTACGACACCCGGCCGGACAGCACGCTCATCGCCGTCCCGGTGATCAGGTGCGCCTCCGAGCCCGAGAGGTCGCCGCCGGCGGTCGCGTACCCGGAGGGCGCGGCGCCCGCGAACACGCCGGTGGCCGACTCGCGCAGGCTCGCCGGGTCGATCCCGGCCCGCTCGACCGCCTCCCAGGCCGTCTCCAGCAGCAGCCGCTGCTGCGGGTCCATCGCCAGCGCCTCGCGCGGACTGATCCCGAAGAACCCGCCGTCGAAGTCCGCGGCCCCGGAGACGAACCCGGCCTGGACGGTGCTGCTCGTGCCGTCCGCACCCGGGGCGGCGTCGAAGAGCGCGCCGAGGTCCCAGCCACGGTCGGTGGGGAACCCGCCGACCGCGTCCCCGCCCGCCACCAGGAGGTCCCACAGGTCCTCGGGGGTGCGCACACCGCCCGGGTAGCGGCAGGCCATCCCGACGATCGCGATCGGCTCCCGCTCCCGCTCGGTCACCTCGCGCAGCCGGGCCCGCGTGGTGCGGAGCTTGGCGGTGGTCTGCTTGAGGAAATCGAGCAGTTTCTCTTCGTTCTGCATGGTGCTGTCGCTCACATTCGACCTCGTTCGGGAGGAGTTGGCGCCGACGGTCCCGGCATGGTCAGTCGAAGTCCGGGTCGTCGAGCTCGTCCTCCAGGAGGGCGAACAGCTCGTCGGCGGTGGCCTCCTGGAGAGCGCGCTCGTCGGCCTCGCCCGTCCCGTCCGCCCCGGTCTCGCGGACGGCGCGGAAGCGCTGGGTCAGCGCCTCCAGGCGGGCGACGATCTCCGCGCGGGTCTCGTCGTCCGACGGGGTGAGCCCGGCGGCCAGCCGCTCGAACTCGTCCAGCACGGCCGTGTGGCCGACCAGTTCCCTCCCGGTCAGCTCGGTGATCAGGAAGTCCGCCACCGCCTCCGGGGTCGGGTGGTCGAAGACCAGCGTCGACGGCACCCGCACCCCGCACGCGCTGTTCAGGCGGTTGCGGAGCTCGACGGCGGTCAGCGAGTCGAAGCCCAGCTCGCGGAACGCCCGGCTCGCCATGATCTCGTCCACCGAGTCGTGGCCGAGGACCGCGGCGGCGTGCGTCCGCACCAGCTCCACGACGGTCCGGCGCCGCTCGGCGGCCGACAGGCCCGCCAGGCGGGCGGCGAACTCGTTGCGCTGGTCGTCCTCCGGACGGCCGGAGGAGGTGTCCTCCTGGGCCTCGGGGATGGTGTCCAGCAGCGGGCGCGGGCGGGCGGCCGTGAAGACCGGAGCGAACTTCTCCCACTCGACGTCCGCCAGGGCGATGAACGTCTCGTCGTCGGCCAGGATCTCGCCGAGCGCCGTCAACGCCCGGTCGGTGTCCAGGAAGTTCATGCCCTGCCGCAGCAGCCGGTGCGGGGTGACGCGACCGGGCGCCTGGTCCATCGCCGCGTCGACCGCGTTCCAGTCGCGGGTGTTCCAGACACCCCAGGCGATCGACGTCCCGGGCAGGCCCCGGCCGCGACGGTCCTCGGCGAGGCCGTCCAGGAAGGAGTTGCCCGCCGCGTAGGCGCCGTGGTCGTTGCTGCCCCAGGTCGCCGAGATCGACGAGAACATCACGAACTCGTCGATGCCCAGGTGCGCCGTCGCCTCGTCCAGGTGGACGGCGCCGGCCGCCTTCGCGCCCAGTGCCGCCGCCAGGCCTTCGCGGCTGGTGTCCTCGAGTCGGGCCAGGTACGGCGTGTTCGCCGAGTGCAGGACGGTGGACAGGCCGGGGCCGGAGTCCTCGATCCACGCCACCATCGCCGTGACCTGCGCACGCTCCGTCAGGTCGCACGACACGACCTCGACGGCGGTACCCGCAGCCGCGACGGTGGCGGCCAGCGCCGCCACCCCGGGCGCCGCCGGACCCGAACGGGAGGTCAGAACGACCCTCGGCGTACCGTGCTCAGCAAGCCAGGGGCCGACACAGACACCGATCGAGCCCGTACCGCCGGTCAGCAGGACCGTCCCCTTCGGGCTCCAGGCCCCGGCCTTGGGCCGGTGCTCCTCTGCCCGCACCAGACGGCGCAGGAACACACCCGACGGACGCAGCGCGACCTGGTCCTCCCGGCCGTGCGCGAGCACGCCGGCCAGCCGGGCGGCCGCCTCGACGTCCACCACCGGCGGCAGGTCGACCAGACCGCCCCAGCGGTCCGCGTGCTCCAGGCCCACGGCCCGGCCCAGACCCCAGACCTGGGTCTGGATCGGACTGGTCGTCACCTCGCCGGCGGCGACCTGCACCGCGCCACGGGTCAGCACCCAGAGGGGAGCGGCGATCCCGGCCCGGCCCAGCCTCTGCACTAGGTCGAGGGTGTCGGCGCTGCCGCGCGGAACCCACCCGAACTCGGCGTCCGGCGACTCGTCCAGGGCCAGGAGGGACACCACGCCCTGGACATCCGCACCGGCACCGGCGATGGCCTCATCGAGGCCCTCGAGCGTCGTCCGCACGACCTCGGCGCCACGACCCGCCAGCCCGTCGGCCACCGCACCGGCGTCCGGCGCGTCCCCGACCAGCAGCCAGGGCCCGGACAGGACCGCCGAACCGCTGATGGCGGACGGCTGCCAGGTGATCCGGTAGCGCCAGTCGTCCACCGACAGCTTCGTACGCTCCACCGCCGGGGCCTCGGGCCAGTAGCGGCGCCGCTGGAACGCGTAGGTCGGCAGCGCGACGGTCGTACCGCCGCCGAGCACCGACACCCAATCGACGGGGGCGCCCTGGACATAGGCCTCGGCGAGCGAGGTCAGCAGGCGCTGCGCGCCGCCCTCGTCGCGTCGCAGGGTGCCTGCGACCACCGGGGAGCGCTCTTCCAGGCTGTCGGCGATCGCGGGGGTCAGCACCGGGTGCGGCGAGACCTCCAGGAACACTCCGTGGCCCGCGTCGCCGAGGATCCGCACGGCGCGGTCGAACTCCACGGTCTCGCGCAGGGACGCGTACCAGTAGTCGGGGTCCAGCTCCGGGCCCGAGAGCCAGGCGCCGGACAGCGCGGACACCATGGGGATCCGGGCCTCACTCGGCGTGATGCCCTGGAGAACCGAGAGGATCTCCTCGCGCAGCTCGTCCACATGCGCGCTGTGCGACGCATAGTCGACCGGGATCATCCGGGCGCGCGGGGACTCCCCGCAGGAGTCGGCGAGTTCGCGCAGCGCGTCCGCGTCACCGGAGACGACCGTCGCCGACGGGCCGTTCACCGCCGCGACCGACAGGCGGGAGCCGTACGGAGCGATCCGCGCGCGCACGCCGTCCACGGGCTCGGCGATCGACAGCATCCCGCCACGACCGGCCAGCACCTTCAGGGTCTTGCTCCGCAGAGCCACCACCTTGGCGGCGTCGTCCAGGGAGAGGATCCCCGCGACGGCCGCAGCGGCGATCTCACCCTGCGAGTGACCCAGCACCGCGTCCGGAGCGACACCCGCCGCCTCCCACACAGCGGCGAGCGACACCATCACCGCCCACAGCGCCGGCTGCACGACATCGGCGGCCTCAAAGCCGTGCCGGCCCGCCAGGACATCGTCCAACTGCCAGTCCACATAAGGCGCCAGAGCCGCAGCACACTCGGCCAGCCGCGCCGCGAAGACCGGCGACGACTCGGCCAACTCACGCCCCATGCCGACCCACTGGCTCCCCTGCCCCGGGAAGACGAACACCGTCCGCCCCACCCCGCCAGGAGCCACCGAACCGGTCACCACACCGGACGCCGGCTGCTTCGTCGCCACCGCCGCCAGACGCTCAGCGATCTCGCTCCGCTCGCCACCGAGCACCACGGCCCGGTGCTCCAGCGCCGCACGCGTCGTCGCGAGCGACCACGCGACGTCGCCGACCGGCAACTCCGGCCGCGCCAGCACGTGTTCACGCAGTCGACCCGCCTGCCCCGCGAGCGCCGCAGCGCTCTGGCCGGAGACCGGCCAGGCCGACGTCCCACCGGCGAGCACCGGAAGCGCCTCGGCTTCCAGCTCCTCGGCTTCGGCGTCGGGCGCCTCCTCCAGGATGAGGTGGACGTTGGTGCCGCTCACGCCGAAGGCCGACACCCCCGCACGGCGCGGCCGCTCGCCCGCCGGCCACCGCACCGCGTCCTGGAGCAGACGGACGTTGCCCGTCTCCCACTCCACGTGGGTCGACGGCTGGTCCGCGTGCAGGGTCTTCGGCAGCATACCGTTTCGCAGCGCCATCACCATCTTGATCACGCCGGTGACGCCGGCGGCGCACTGGGTGTGGCCGATGTTGGACTTCACCGATCCCAGCCACAACGGCCGGTCCTCGTAACGCTCCTGGCCGTACGTCGCCAGCAGCGCGCCCGCCTCGATCGGGTCACCGAGCGAGGTGCCGGTGCCGTGGGCCTCCACCGCGTCGACGTCGGAGGGCGACAGCTGGGCGTTGGCCAGCGCCGCGCGGATCACCCGCCGCTGCGAGGGACCGTTGGGCGCCGCCAGACCGTTCGACGCGCCGTCCTGGTTCGCCGCACTGCCACGGATCACCGCCAGCACCTGGTGGCCGTTGCGCCGGGCGTCCGAGAGACGCTCCAGCAGCACCATGCCCGCGCCCTCGCCCCAGCCGATGCCGTCGGCCTCTTCCGAGAACGCCTTCGACCGGCCGCTGGAGGCCATGCCGCCCTGGCTGCCGAACTCCATGAACGCGCCGGGCGAGACCATCACCGCGACACCGCCGGCCAGCGCCATCGAGCACTCGCCCGACCGCAGGGCGAGCATCGCCTGGTGCATCGCCACCAGGGAGGACGAGCAGGCCGTGTCCACCGTGATGGCGGGGCCGGTCAGGCCCAGGCAGTACGAGATCCGGCCCGAGGCGACGGCGGACACCGTACCGATCAGCCGGTAGCCGTCCAGGCTCCGGTCGTCGGCCGGCAGGCTCGCGTCGTAGCCGGCGTGGCTCGCACCGACGAAGACGCCGGTCGCCGAGCCGTGCAGCGACTTCGGGTCGATCCCCGCGCGCTCGATCGCCTCCCAGGACGTCTCCAGCAGCAGCCGCTGCTGCGGGTCCATCGCCAGCGCCTCACGCGGACTGATCCCGAAGAACCCCGCGTCGAAGTCGGCCACGTCGTAGACGAATCCGCCCTGTCGGCGGTACGCCTGCCGCTGGCCGAAGCCCTCCTCGACGGCTTCCCAGCCTCGGTCGGTCGGGAATTCGCTGATCGTGTCGGTCCCCGCGACGAGCAGGTCCCAGAACTGGTCGGGCCCCGTCACACCGCCCGGGTACCGGCAGCCCATGCCGACGATCGCGATCGGCTCGCCGATCGCCGCGGCCACGACCTGGACCGCGCCGTCGGCCTGGGCCGTCTGGCCGCCGGTGCCGACGAGTTCGCCCCGCAGGTAGTCCGCGAGGGCGGTGGCGTTCGGGTGGTCGAAGACCATCGTGGAGGCCAGCTTGACACCGACCTCCTTGGAGAGGCGGTTCCGCAGCTCGACCGCTCCGACGGAGTCGAAGCCCAGCTCCTTGAAGGCCCGTTGCGGCAGCACGTCGTCCGCCGACTCGTGGCCGAGGACGGCCGCCGCGTGACCGCGCACCAGGTCGGTCAGGACCTGGCGCTGCTCAGCGGCCGGCATCCCGGCCAACCGGCTTGCCCACGCGCCGACTTCCTCGGTGGTGGACTCGACGGCAGCCTCGGCGGCCAGGACCGCACGGACGTCGGGCAGGTCCGCCAGCAGCCGGCTCGGCCGGTGCAGGGTGTAGGTCGGCACGAACTGCGGCCAGTCGAAGCCGGCCACCACCATCGCACCCTCGCCGGCGTCCAGGACCTGGCCCAAGGCCAGCATGCCCCGACGTCCGTCGATGCCCTCCATGCCGAACTCGCGCAACCGGTCGCCACCCGAGCCGGCCGCCATGCCGACGCCGGCCCACAGGCCCCACGCGACCGAAGAAGCCACCAGGCCACGGGAACGGCGGTCCTCCACCAACGCGTCCAGGTGCGCGTTCGCCGCCGCATAGCCAGCCAGAGCGCCGCTGCCCCACACGCCCGCGCCCGACGAGAACAGCACGAACGCGTCGAGATCCCGACCCGCCGTCAACTCGTCCAGCACCATGGCGCCGCCGACCTTCGCCGACAGCAGCCGCGACAGCTCGGCCACCGACAGCTGCTCCACCGGTGTCCGCCCGCCCGTCCCGGCCGAGTGGACCACCGACGACAGCGCCGGACCCGTCGCGTCGATACGGTCCAGGATCTCCGCCACGGAGGCGCGGTCGGCGATGTCACACGCCACCACGTCGACTGCCGCACCGCGAGCTGCGATCGAGGCCGCCAACTCCGCCACACCGGCGGCACCCGGACCCGAACGGGACGTCAGCACGACCCGCGCCGCGCCACGATCCGCCACCCACTGGGCGGTGATCGCACCCACGCCACTCGTACCGCCCGTCACCAGCACGGAGCCACGCGGCGACCACGCCTCACGCACGACCGGACGGCCGGCACGCACCAACCGCCGCGCCACCACCCCGCCCGCACGCACCGCCACCTGGTCCTCATCCCCGACCAGGACGGACGCCAGCCGCGCACCCGTACGCGCATCCACGACAGCCGGCAAGTCGATCAGCCCGCCCCAGCGGCCCGCCAACTCCAGCGCCGCGACGGCACCCAGACCCCACAGCTGCGCCTGGACCGGCCGCACCGCATCACCCGCGACGGCCCGCACCGCACCCTGCGTGACCACCCACAGCGGAGCGGACACACCGAGCCGCCCAAGCTCCTGGACCAGCGCGACCGTCGCGGCGAGACCGCCGGGAACCAGCGGGAACGCTTCCTCCGGCGACTCGTCCAGCGCCAGCAGCGAGACCACACCCCGCAGGTCGGAGTGCGCGGCCACCGCAGCGGCGACACCGTCCGGAGTCGAGCGGACGACCCGCGCACCCGGAAGGTCCAGCGCCTCCGCGACCGCAGCCGCGTCGGTGCCGTCCCCGACCAGCAGCCAGGTCCCGGCCAGGACCCCGTTGGACTCGCCCACCGGCGCCCACGACACCCGGTACCGCCAATCGGCAACCGCCGAGCCGGCCCGCTCACGGCGCCGCCAGTCGGTCAGCGCACCCAGCGCGGCATCCGCCGGGTCCACCCCGAGCAGATCGGCGAGAGCCGTGACATCACCACTCTCCACGGCGCTCCAGAAGCCCGCCTCCGCACCGGTGGCCTCGCCCACTTCGGAACGGCGGCCGTCCAAGGCGGGCCAGTAGTGGCGGTGCTGGAACGCGTAGGTCGGCAGCGCGACGGTCGTACCGCCGGCCGTCACCGCCGCCCAGTCGACGGGGGCGCCCTGGACGTACGCCTCGGCGAGCGAGGTCAACAGGCGCTGCGCGCCGCCCTCGTCGCGTCGCAGGGTACCGACCACGACCGGGGACAGCGCCTCCAGGGCGTCGCCGATCGCCGGGGTCAGCACCGGGTGCGGCGAGACCTCCAGGAACACGCCGTGTCCCGCGTCGCCGAGGATCCGTACGGCGCGGTCGAACTCCACGGTCTCGCGCAGGGACGCGTACCAGTAGTCGGGGTCCAGTTCGGGGCCGGACAGCCACGCGCCGGTCAGCGCCGACACCATGGGGATACGAGCCTCGGTCGGCGCGATGCCCTGGAGCACGGAGAGAATCTCCTCGCGCAGCTCGTCCACGTGGGCGCTGTGCGAGGCGTAGTCCACCGGGATCATCCGGGCACGCGGCGAATCCCCGCATGCCTCGGCGAGTTCGCGCAGCGCATCCGCGTCACCGGAGACCACCGTCGCCGACGGACCGTTCACCGCCGCAACCGACAACCGGGAACCGTACGGGGCGATCCGCGCCCGGACACCGTCCACCGGCTCCGCGATCGACAGCATCCCGCCACGACCCGCCAGCGCCTTCAGGGTCTTGCTCCGCAGAACGACGACCTTCGCCGCGTCCTCCAGCGACAGGATCCCGGCCACAGCGGCGGCAGCGATCTCACCCTGCGAGTGACCCACCACAGCGTCCGGAGCGACACCCGCCGCCTCCCAGACCGCAGCGAGCGACACCATCACCGCCCACAGCGCCGGCTGCACCACGTCAGCAGCCTCAAAGCCGTGCCGGCCCGCCAGAACGTCGTCCAACTGCCAATCCACATAAGGCGCCAGAGCCGCAGCACACTCGGCCAGCCGCGCCGCGAACACCGGCGAGGCCTCCGCCAGCTCGCGACCCATCCCGACCCACTGACTGCCCTGACCGGGGAAGACGAACACCGTCCGCCCCACCCCAGCGGCCGCCACCGAACCGGTCACCACGCCCGCCGCCGGCTGCCCCGTGGCCACCGCCGCAAGACCCGCCGCCAGCTCGCCCCGCTCGCCGCCCAGCACGACCGCACGCTGCTCGAACACCGATCGCGTCGTGGCCAGCGACCACGCGACGTCGCCCACCGGCAGCTCCGGCCGCGCCAGCACGTACTCGCGCAGCCGACCCGCCTGGCCCGCCAGCGCGGTCGCGCCACGACCGGAGACCGGCCAGGCCACGCCTGCCGCCCCGGTGAGTACCGGGTTCTCCTGGCCCGCCGGCCCAGCCGCCGCCTCGACGGCCGCCGGGGCCTCCTCCACGATCAGGTGGACGTTGGTGCCGCTGATGCCGAAGGCGGACACACCCGCCCGGCGCGGCCGCTCGCCCGCCGGCCACTGCACCGCGTCCTGGAGCAGACGGACGTTGCCCGTCTCCCAATCGACGTGCGAGGACGGCTCATCCGCGTGCAGGGTCTTCGGCAGCACCCCGGCCCGCAACGCCAGCACCATCTTGATCACACCGGCCACACCGGCAGCCTGCTGAGCGTGCCCGATGTTCGACTTCACCGAGCCCAGCCACAACGGCCGGTCCTCGAACCGCTCCTGGCCGTACGTCGCCAGCAGCGCACCCGCCTCGATCGGGTCACCCAGCTCCGTACCCGTCCCGTGCGCCTCGACCACGTCCACGTCCGCCGCCGACAGCTGCGCACTCGCCAACGCCGCCCGGATGACCCGCCGTTGGGCCGGGCCGTTGGGGGCGGACAGGCCGTTGGAGGCGCCGTCCTGGTTGACGGCGCTCCCCCGGAGAACGCCGAGCACCTGGTGGCCGTTGCGGCGGGCGTCCGAGAGGCGCTCCAGCACGAGCATGCCCGCGCCCTCGCCGATGCCCATGCCGTCGGCGCCCTCGCCGAAGGCCTTGCAGCGGCCGTCGGAGGCGAGCGCCCGCAGGCGCGAGAAGCCGACGAACTCGGCCGGGTCGGCGATCACCGTCACGCCGCCGGCCAGCGCCATCGAGCACTCGCCCGACCGCAGGGCCTGGCCCGCCTGGTGCAGCGCGACCAGGGAGGACGAGCATGCCGTGTCGACGGTCACCGCGGGCCCGTTCAGGCCCAGCGTGTACGACACCCGGCCGGAGAGCACGCTCAGCGCGTTCCCGGTGATCAGGTGCGCCTCGGCGCCCGGGACGGTGGCGCCCGTCGCGATGTAGCCCGACGACGCCGCACCGATGAACACGCCGGTCGCCGAGCCGTGCAGCGACTTCGGGTCGATGCCGGCCCGCTCGACCGCCTCCCAGGAGGTCTCCAGCAGCAGGCGCTGCTGCGGGTCCATGGCCATCGCCTCGCGCGGGCTGATCCCGAAGAACCCGGCGTCGAACTCCGCGGCCCCGCTGAGGAATCCGCCCTCCACGACGTAGGTCGAGCCCTCGGCGTCCGGGTCCGGGTCGAACAGCGCCTCGATGTCCCAGCCGCGATCGGCCGGGAACGCGCCGATCGCGTCCCCGCCCGCGACCAGGAGGTCCCACAACTCCTCGGGAGTCCGGACACCACCGGGGTAGCGGCAGGCCATACCGACGATCGCGATCGGATCGGTCGACACCGCCGCCGCCGTCACGGCCTGGCCCTCGTCCGCGTCCGTGCCGAACAGCGCGGCCAGGATCTCGTCCGCCAGCGCCGAGGCGCTCGGGTGGTCGAAGATCACCGTGGACGGCAGCCGCAGGCCGCACGCGGTGTTCAGGCGGTTGCGGAGCTCGACGGCGGTCAGCGAGTCGAAGCCCAGCTCCCGGAACGCCCGGCTCGCCACGATCTCGTCCACCGACTCGTGGCCCAGCACCGCGGCCGCGTGCGTCCGCACCAGTTCGGTGACCGTCCGGCGCCGCTCGGCCGCCGACAGGCCGGCCAGCTGGAGCTCGAAGTCACCACGCCCGTCCTCGTCACGACGGACCGTCGTGTCCTCCTGGGCCTCCGGAATGGTGTCCAGCAGCGGGCGAGGCCGCGCGGCCGTGAAGACCGGCGCGAACTTCTCCCACTCGACGTCCGCGAGGGCGATGAAGGTCTCGTCGTCGGCCAGGATCTCGCCGAGCGCGGTCAGCGCCCGCTGGGTGTCCAGGAAGTTCATGCCCTGCCGCAGCAGGCGGTGCGGGGTGACGCGGCCGGGCGCCTGGTCCATCGCCGCGTCGACGGCGTCCCAGTCGCGGGTGTTCCAGACGCCCCACGCGATCGAGGTCCCGGGCAGGCCGCGGGCCCGACGGTCCTCGGCAAGCCCGTCCAGGAAGGAGTTGCCGGCGGCGTAGGCGGCGTGGTCGTTGCTGCCCCAGGTCGCCGAGATCGACGAGAAGAGGACGAACTCGTCGATGCCCAGGTCGGCCGTCGCCTCGTCCAGGTGGACGGCGCCGGCCGCCTTCGCGCCGACCGCGACGGCCAGCTCCTCCCGGCTGGTGTCCTCCACCCGGGCCAGGATCGGCGCGTTGGCGGAGTGCAGGACGGTGGAGAGGCCGGGACCGGTGTTCTCGATCCACGCCACCATCGCCGTGACCTGCGCACGCTCCGTCAGGTCGCACGACACGACCTCGACGGCCGAGCCGCCGTTCGCCACGGCGGCGGCCAGCGCCGCCACGCCGTGCGCCGACGGGCCGGAGCGGGAGGTCAGAACCACCCTCGGCGCGCGGTGCTCGGCAAGCCAGGGGCCGATGCAGACGCCGATCGAGCCGGTGCCGCCGGTCAGCAGGACGGTGCCGCGCGGGGACCAGTCCTCCGACTCGACGCGACGGGCCTCGGCCCGCACCAGGCGGCGCAGGAACACACCCGACGGCCGTACGGCGACCTGGTCCTCACTGCCGTCCGCGAGGACGCCGACCAGACGAGCGGCCGCATCGGCGTCCAGCACCGGCGGCAGGTCGACCAGACCGCCCCAACGGTCCGCGTGCTCCAGGCCGACCGTACGACCGAGACCCCAGACCTGGGTCTGCACCGGGCTGGTCGTCACCTCGTCGGCGGCGACCTGCACCGCGCCACGGGTCAGCACCCAGAGGGGAGCGGTGGTCCCGGCCCGGCCCAACCTCTGGACCAGGTCGAGGGTGTCGGCGCTGCCCCGGGACAGCCACGCGAACTCGGCGTCCGGCGACTCGTCGAGCGCCAGGAGCGACACCACACCGCGCACGTCCCCGCCCGCTCCTGCGATGGCCTCGTCGAGGCCCGCGAGCGTCGTCCGCACCGCCTCGGCGCCACGCGCCGTCAGCGCCTCGGCGATCGTGGCCGCGTCGGGGGTGTCGCCGACCAGCAGCCAGGCGCCGGACAGGTCCGCCGGGCCGCTCGCGGCAGAGGGCTGCCAGGTGATGCGGTAGCGCCAGTCGTCCACCGACAGCTTCGCGCGCTCCACCGCCGGGGCCTCGGGCCAGTAGCGGCGCCGCTGGAAGGCGTAGGTCGGCAGCGCGACGGTCGTACCGCCGCCGAGCACCGACGCCCAGTCGACGGGGGCGCCCTGGACGTACGCCTCGGCGAGCGAGGTCAGCAGGCGCTGCGCGCCGCCCTCCTCGCGCCGCAAGGTGCCTGCGACCACCGGGGAACGGTCCTCCAGGCTGTCACCGATCGCCGGGGTCAGCACCGGGTGCGGCGACACCTCCAGGAACACGCCGTGGCCCGCGTCGCCGAGGATCCGCACGGCACGGTCGAACTCCACGGTCTCGCGAAGCGACGCGTACCAGTAGGCCGGGTCCAGCTCGGGGCCCGCGAGCCATGCACCGGTCAGCGCGGAGATCATCGGGACCTGCGCCTCACGAGGCCGGATCCCGTCGAGGACGGTCAGGATCTCCTCGCGCAGCTCGTCCACGTGCGCGCTGTGGGACGCGTAGTCCACCGGGATCATCCGGGCACGCGGCGAATCCCCGCATACCTCGGCGAGTTCACGCAGCGCGTCGGCGTCACCGGAAACCACCGTCGCCGACGGACCGTTCACGGCCGCGACGGACAACCTGGAACCGTACGAAGCGATCCGCGCGCGCACACCCGCCACCGGCTCGGCAATCGACAGCATCCCACCACGACCAGCAAGGGCCTTCAGGGTCTTGCTCCGCAGAGCGACGACCTTGGCGGCGTCGTCCAAGGAGAGAATCCCCGCGACGGCCGCAGCGGCAATCTCACCCTGCGAGTGACCGACCACGGCATCGGGAGCGACACCGGCCGCCTCCCACACCGCCGCGAGCGAGACCATCACCGCCCACAGCGCCGGCTGCACGACGTCAGCGGCTTCGAAACCGTGCCGACCAGCCAGAACATCGTCCAACTGCCAGTCCACATAAGGCGCCAGAGCCGCAGCGCACTCCGCCAGCCGAGCCGCGAACACCGGCGAAGACTCCGCCAGCTCACGCCCCATGCCGACCCACTGACTGCCCTGGCCGGGGAAGACGAACACCGTCCGCCCCACCCCGGCGGCCGCCACCGACCCCGTGACCACACCCGCCGCCGGCTGCCCGGTGGCGACAGCCGTCAGCCCCGCCGCCAGCTCATCCCGGTCCGCGCCGAGCACGACCGCCCGGTGCTCCAGTGCCGCACGCGTCGTCGCGAGCGACCACGCCACATCGCGGACCGACAACTCCGGCCGCTCCGCGACGTGTTCACGCAGCCGACCCGCCTGACCGGCCAGCGCCGCCACGCTGCGACCGGAGACCGGCCAGGCTACACCCGCCGCCCCGGTGAGCACCGGGCTCTCCTGGCCCGCCGGCTCAGCCGCCGCCTCGACGGCCGCCGGGGCCTCCTCCACGATCAGGTGGACGTTCGTCCCGCTCACACCGAACGCCGACACACCCGCCCGACGCGGCCGCTCGCCCGCCGGCCACGCCACCGGTTCCTGGAGCAGCCGCACGTTCCCGGACGTCCAGTCCACGTGCGAGGACGGCTCCTCGGCGAACAGCGTCCTCGGCAGCACCTCGTGCCGCAGCGCCATCACCATCTTGATCACACCCGCCACACCGGCCGCGCACTGCGAGTGCCCGATGTTGGACTTCACCGACCCCAGCCACAACGGCCGCTCCTCGTAACGCTCCTGGCCGTACGTCGCCAGCAGCGCGCCCGCCTCGATCGGGTCGCCCAGCGTCGTACCCGTGCCGTGGGCCTCCACCGCGTCCACGTCGGAGGGCGACAGCTGCGCGTTGGCCAGCGCCGCGCGGATCACCCGCCGCTGCGAGGGACCGTTCGGCGCGGACAGGCCGTTCGACGCACCGTCCTGGTTGGCCGCACTGCCACGGATCACCGCCAGTACCTGGTGCCCGTTGCGCCGGGCGTCGGACAGGCGCTCCAACAGCACCATGCCCGCGCCCTCGCCCCAGCCGATCCCGTCGGCCTCCTCCGAGAACGCCTTCGACCGGCCGCTGGACGCCATACCGCCCTGACGCCCGAACTCCATGAACGCACCCGGCGACACCATCACCGCGACACCGCCGGCCAGCGCCATCGAGCACTCACCGGCCCGCAGCGCCAGGATCGCCTGGTGCATCGCCACCAGCGAGGACGAGCAGGCCGTGTCCACCGTCACCGCCGGACCGGTCAGACCCAGGCAGTACGAGATCCGGCCCGACGCCACGGACGACACCGTACCGATCAGCCGGTAGCCGTCCAGGCTGGCGTCCTCGACGGGCAGGCTGGCCTCGTAACCGGCGTGGCTCGCACCGACGAAGACGCCGGTCGCCGAGCCGTGCAGCGACCGCGGGTCGATCCCCGCGCGCTCGATCGCCTCCCACGAGGTCTCCAGCAGCAGCCGCTGCTGCGGGTCCATCGCCAGCGCCTCACGCGGACTGATCCCGAAGAACCCCGCGTCGAAGTCGGCCACGTCGTAGACGAATCCGCCCTGCCGGCGGTATCCGCCCTGGTTGTCGAACGCCTCCCAGCCGCGGTCGGACGGGAACCCGCCCACCGCGTCGACACCGTCGGCCACCAGGTTCCAGAACTCCTCGGGACCGACCGCCCCGCCCGGGTACCGGCACCCCATGCCCACGATCGCGATCGGCTCGCGGGCGCCGGACTCCAGCTCCTTGACCCGCTCACGGGTTTCGAAGTGCTCGGCGGCCAGCTTCCTCAAAGCGTCGAGCAGCTGCTTCTCATCGGCCATCGTGGGTCCTCCTCGACGTCGTCTTGATCTGAGCACCGGAGATCATCACGACGCCCCCAGTTCCTTGTTGATGAAGTCCAGAACCTCGTCGGCCGAGGCTTCGTTGAGCTGTCCGGCCACGGTCTGCCGGGTGGCGGCGGCGCCACCGTCCTCCGCGCCAGCGCCGGGGGCGCCGCGCCGCATCCACCGGGACAGCAGGGTCTGCATGCGCTCGGTGATGTCCTGGCGCGCGTCGGCTCCCCCGTCGACGGAGTCCAGTTCGGCGGCCAGCCGCTCCAGGGTCTCCAGCACCGGATCGCCGTCGTCCGCTCCGCCGGTGCCGACCAGCTCACCTCGTACGTAGTCCGCGAGGGCGGTGGCGTTCGGGTGGTCGAAGACCATCGTGGAGGCCAGCTTGACACCGACCTCCTTGGAGAGGCGGTTCCGCAGCTCGACGGCTCCGACGGAGTCGAAGCCCAGCTCCTTGAACGCGCGTTGCGGCAGCACGTCGTCCGCCGAGTCATGGCCGAGGACCGCGGCCGCGTGGCCCCGGACCAGGTCGGTCAGGACCTGGCGCTGCTCAGCGACCGGCATCCCGGCCAACCGGCTTGCCCACGCGCCGACTTCCTCGGTCGTCGTGGCGACGGCGGCCTCGGCGGCCAGGACCGCACGGACCTCGGGCAGGTCCGCCAGCAGACGGCTCGGCCGGTAGAGGGTATAGGTCGGCACGAACTGCGGCCAGTCGAAGCCGGCCACCACCATCGCACCCTCACCGGCGTCCAGGACCTGGCCCAGCGCCAGCATGCCCCGACGCCCGTCGATGCCCTCCATACCGAACTCACGCAACCGCTCGCCACCCGAGCCGGCCGCCATGCCGACGCCGGCCCACAGGCCCCACGCGACCGAAGAAGCCACCAGACCACGAGAGCGGCGGTCCTCCACCAACGCGTCCAGGTGCGCGTTCGCCGCCGCATAGCCAGCCAGAGCGCCGCTGCCCCACACACCCGCGCCCGACGAGAACAGCACGAACGCGTCGAGATCCCGACCCGCCGTCAACTCGTCCAGCACCATGGCGCCGCCGACCTTCGCCGACAGCAGTCGCGACAGCTCGGCCACCGACAGCTGCTCCACCGGTGTCCGCCCGCCCGTCCCGGCCGAGTGGACCACCGACGACAGCGCCGGACCCGTCGCATCGATACGGTCCAGGACCTCCGCCACGGAGGCGCGGTCGGCGACGTCGCACGCCACCACGTCGACTGCCGTCCCGCTAGCCGCGATCGAGGCCGCCAGCTCCGCCACACCGGCGGCACCCGGACCCGAACGGGACGTCAGCACGACCCGCGCC
>NZ_LIPD01000031.1 GCF_001905545.1 Streptomyces sp. CB02056
CGCGGCTAGCGGGACGGCAGTCGACGTGGTGGCGTGCGACGTCGCCGACCGCGCCTCCGTGGCAAGCCTGCTCGACTCGATCGACGCGACCGGTCCGGTGCTGTCGTCGGTGGTCCACTCGGCGGGTGTCGGTGACCGTAGGCCGGTCGAGGAGATCGAGCCTTCGGACCTGTCCTGGCTGCTGTCGGCGAAGGTCGGCGGTGCCATGGTGCTGGACGAGTTGACGGCGGGCCGGGATCTCGACGCGTTCGTGCTGTTCTCGTCGGGTGCGGGTGTGTGGGGCAGCGGTGGCCTGGGCGGCTACGCGGCGGCGAACGCGCACCTGGACGCGTTGGTGGAGGACCGCCGTTCCCGTGGCCTGGTGGCTTCTTCGGTCGCGTGGGGCCTGTGGGCCGGTGTCGGGATGGCCGCGAGCTCCGGCGGTGAGCGGTTGCGCGAGTTCGGCATGGAGGGCATCGACGGGCGTCGGGGCATGCTGGCGCTGGGCCAGGTCCTGGACGCGGGCGAGGGTGCGATGGTGGTGGCCGGCTTCGACTGGCCGCAGTTCGTGCCGACCTACACCCTGCACCGGCCGAGCCGCCTGCTGGCGGACCTGCCCGAGGTCCGCGCGGTCCTGGCCGCCGAGGCCGCCGTCGAGTCCACCACCGAGGAAGTCGGCGAGTGGGCGGGCCGGTTGGCCGGGATGCCGGTCGCGGAGCAGCGCCAGGTCCTGACCGACCTGGTGCGCGGTCACGCGGCGGCCGTCCTCGGCCACGAGTCGGCGGAGGACGTGCTGCCGCAGCGGGCCTTCAAGGAGCTGGGCTTCGACTCCGTCGGAGCGGTCGAGCTGCGGAACCGCCTGTCGAAGGTGCTCGGTGTCCGGCTCGTCTCCACGATGGTCTTCGACCACCCGAACGCCGCCGCCGTCGCGGACTACGTACGCGGCGAACTCGTCGGCGCGGACGAGCAGACGGTCCAGCGGGACGGCGCGGTCCAGGTCGTGGCCGCGGCGATCGGCGAGCCGATCGCGATCGTCGGCATGGGATGCCGGTACCCGGGCGGGGCGGTCGGCCCCGAGCAGTTCTGGAGCATGGTGGCCTCCGGCACCGACACCATCGGCGGCTTCCCGACCGACCGCGGGTGGGACGCCTACGAGGAGGAGTTCGGCAAGGGCCAGGAGTACCGGCGACAGGGCGGATTCGTCCATGACGCGGCCGAGTTCGACGCCGGGTTCTTCGGGATCAGCCCGCGCGAGGCCCTGTCGATGGACCCGCAGCAGCGGCTGCTGCTGGAGACCTCCTGGGAGGCCATCGAGCACGGCGGGATCGACCCGAAGTCGCTGCACGGCTCGGCGACCGGCGTCTTCGTCGGCGCCAACTTCTCGGGGTACAGCTCGGTCCTGCCCGTCGAGGACACCAGCCTGGACGGCTACCGGCTGATCGGGAACGTGACCGCTGTCCACTCCGGCCGGATCTCGTACTGCCTGGGCCTGACCGGTCCTGCTCTGACGGTGGACACGGCGTGCTCGTCCTCGCTGGTGGCGATGCACCAGGCGGTGCAGGCGCTGCGGGCCGGTGAGTGCTCGATGGCGCTGGCCGGCGGCGTGGCGGTGATGGTCTCCCCGGCCGCCTTCATGGAGTTCGCCCAGCAGGGCGGCATGGCCTCCAGCGGCCGGTCGAAGGCGTTCTCGGACGAGGCCGACGGCATCGGCTGGGGCGAGGGCGCGGGCATGGTGCTGCTGGAGCGCCTGTCCGATGCCCGCCGCAACGGGCACCAGGTGCTGGCCGTGATCCGTGGCAGCGCGGCCAACCAGGACGGCGCGTCCAACGGTCTGGCGGCACCGAACGGTCCCTCGCAGCGGCGGGTGATCCGTGCGGCGCTGGCGAACGCGCAGCTGTCGGCGGCGGACGTGGACGTGGTCGAGGCGCACGGCACCGGCACGACGCTCGGTGACCCGATCGAGGCGCAGGCGCTGCTGGCCACCTACGGGCAGGCCGAGGACCGCGCCGCCGACCGGCCGCTCTGGCTGGGGTCGGTGAAGTCCAACATCGGGCACTCGCAGTGCGCCGCCGGTGTGGCGGGTGTGATCAAGATGGTGATGGCGCTGCGGCACGAGGTGCTGCCGAAGACGCTGCACGCGGACGAGCCGTCCTCGCACGTGGACTGGGAGACGGGCAACGTCCGTCTGCTCCAGGAGGCGGTGGAGTGGCCGGCGGGTGGGCGCCCGCGCCGGGCGGGTGTGTCGGCGTTCGGTGTGAGCGGCACCAACGTCCACCTGATCGTCGAGGAAGCGCCGGTCGCGGCGGTCGAGGCCGAGCGCCCGGCGGAGCAGCCGGCGCCGCAGGTCCTCGGGACCGCGCCTGCCGTGTGGACGGTGTCGGGCCAGAGCGTCGCGGCACTGGCCGGTCAGGCCGGTCGGCTGCGTGAACACGTGCTGGCGCGGCCGGAGTTGCCGGTCGGCGATGTGGCGTGGTCGCTGGCGACGGCGCGTGCGGCGCTGGAGCACCGGGCGGTCGTGCTCGGTGGCGAGCGGAGTGAGCTCGCGGCGGGTCTCGTGGCGGTGGCCACGGGGCAGCCGGCGTCCGGTGTGGTGACCGGTTCGGTGGCTCCTGGCGGGGTGGGGCGGACGGTGTTCGTCTTCCCCGGTCAGGGCAGCCAGTGGGTCGGCATGGGGGGCGAGTTGGCGGAGGCCTCGCCGGTCTTCGCCGCGAAGTTGGCGGAGTGCGCCGAGGCTCTCGCGCCGTACGTGGACTGGCAGTTGGACGATGTGCTGGCTGGCCGTCACGGCTTCGAGGCTGCTGATGTGGTGCAGCCGGCGCTGTGGGCCGTGATGGTCTCGCTCGCGGCGGTGTGGGAGGCGGCAGGTGTCGCTCCCGATGCGGTGGTCGGCCACTCGCAGGGCGAGATTGCCGCCGCCGCGGTGGCCGGGATTCTCTCCCTCGACGATGCCGCGAAGATCGTTGCTCTGCGGAGCAAGACCCTGACGGCCCTTGCTGGTCGCGGCGGGATGCTGTCGATCGCCGAGCCGGTGGAGGGCGTCCGCGCCCGGATCGCGTCGTACGGCACCCGCCTTTCCGTCGCGGCCGTGAACGGCCCGTCGGCTACGGTCGTCTCCGGTGACGCCGATGCGCTGCGTGAACTCGCGGACTCCTGTGGGGAGTCCCCGCGTGCCCGGATGATCCCGGTGGACTACGCCTCGCACAGCGCCCACGTGGACGAGCTGCGCGAGGAGATCCTCGCTGTTCTCCAGGGCATCACGCCGACCGGCGCCCGCATCCCCATGGTGTCCGCGCTGACGGGCGCATGGCTGTCGGGCCCGGAGATGGACCCCGCCTACTGGTACGCCTCGCTCCGCGAGACCGTCGAGTTCGAGCGGGCGGTCCGGATCCTGGGCGCCTCCGGGCACGGGGTGTTCGTGGAGGTGTCCCCGCACGCGGTACTGACCGGTGCGGTGGGCGACGTGGTCGAGGACGTCGACGGTTCGGTGGTGGTCGGCACCCTGCGCCGCGAGGACGGCGGGGCCGAGCGCCTGCTGTCGTCCTTCGCCGAGGCCTACGTCCAGGGCGCTCCGGTGGACTGGGCGACGGTGCTCGGTGGTGGCGAGAGCGTCGGCCTGCCGACGTACGCCTTCCAGCGCCAGCGGTTCTGGCCGGAGCCGCGCACCCCGCAGCGGGCCAGGGCGTCGGTGGACGACTGGCGCTACCGGATCACCTGGCAGCCGGCGACAGGGAGCGGCCCGGCGGTCCTGTCCGGTACCTGGCTGCTGGTCGGGGACGCGGCGGACGCCGGTGTGATGGCCGAGGCGCTGGCGAGTTGTGGCGCCGAGGTCGTGCGGACGACGTTGGCGGGCCTCGACGAGGCCGTCGCCGGTGCGGATGTCCAGGGCGTGGTATCGCTGCTGGCGCTGGACGAGTCGCTGGACGCCGAGTTCGGGTGGGTCCCGCGCGGCAGCGCCGACACCCTCGACCTGGTGCAGGCGCTGGGCCGGGCCGGGGTCACCGCTCCGCTGTGGGTGCTGACCCGCGGCGCGGTGCAGGCCGCGGCCGGCGAGGTGACGACCAGCCCCACCCAGACACAGGTCTGGGGTCTGGGCCGGGCCGTCGGCCTGGAGCACGCGGACCGCTGGGGCGGTCTGGTCGATCTGCCGCCGGTGGTGGACGCCGATGCCGCGGCTCGTCTGGTCGGCGTGTTCGCCGATGGCAGTGAGGACCAGGTCGCGGTGCGGCCGTCGGGTGTGTTCCTGCGCCGTCTGGTGCGGGCGGAGGCCCGCCGTGTGGAGTCGGCGGGCTGGTCGCCGCGCGGTACCGTCCTGCTGACCGGCGGCACCGGCTCGATCGGCGTCTGCATCGGTCCGTGGCTTGCCGAGCACCGCGCGCCGAGGGTGGTTCTGACCTCCCGGTCCGGCCCGTCGGCGCACGGTGTGGCGGCGCTGGCCGCCGCCGTGGCGACCGGCGGTTCGGCCGTCGAGGTCGTCAGCTGCGACCTGACGGAGCGTGCGCAGGTTGCGGCGATGGTGGCGTGGATCGAGAACACCGGTCCCGGCCTGTCGACCGTCCTGCACTCGGCGAACACCCCGTACCTCTCGCGGGTCGAGCACACGGATCACGAAGGCCTGGCGGCGGCACTGGGCGCGAAGGCGGCCGGCGCCACCTACCTGGACGAGGCGACGGCGGACCTGGGCATCGACGAGTTCGTGATGTTCTCGTCGATCTCGGCGACCTGGGGCAGCAACGACCACGCCGCGTACGCCGCCGGGAACTCCTTCCTGGACGGGCTCGCCGAGGACCGGCGCGGCCGGGGCCTGCCGGGGACCTCGATCGCCTGGGGTGTCTGGAACACCCGTGACTGGGACGCCGTGGACGCGGTGATGGACCAGGCGCCGGGCCGGGTGACCCCGCACCGGCTGCTGCGGCAGGGCATGAACTTCCTGGACACCCAGCGGGCGTTGACCGCGCTGGGTGAGGTCCTCGCCGACGACGAGACGTTCATCGCGGTCGCGGACGTCGAGTGGGAGAAGTTCGCACCGGTCTTCACGGCCGCGCGTCCCCGTCCGCTGCTGGACACCATTCCGGAGGCGCAGGAGGACACCGCCCCCGGCCGTCCGGTCGACGACCAGCGCAGCGAGTTCGCCGCGCGCCTGGCGGGCCTGTCGGCCGCCGAGCGGCGCCGGACCGTCGTGGAGCTGGTGCGGACGCAGGCGGCCGCGGTGCTGGGCCACGAGTCGGCGGACGAGATCGTCGCCAGCCGGGCGTTCCGTGAGCTGGGCTTCGACTCGCTGACCGCCGTGGACCTGCGCAACCGCCTGAACGCGGCCGTGGGCGTCCGGCTGCCGTCCACGGTGATCTTCGACCACCCGAGCGCGTCCGCGCTGGCGGACGAGATCCTGGCCGCGCTGTTCGGGAGCGTCTCGGAGGAGACCGCTCCGGTGGTGGTGCAACCGGCCTCGACCGATCCGATCGCGATCGTCGGCATGGCCTGCCGCTACCCCGGCGGTGTCCGGACGCCCGAGGAGCTGTGGGACCTCCTGGCCGCGGGCGGCGACGCGATCAGCGGCTTCCCGGCCGACCGCGGCTGGGACGTCGAGGGCCTGTTCGACCCGGACCCGGACGCCGAGGGCTCGACCTATGTGATCGAGGGCGGATTCCTCGGCGGCGCCGGGGAGTTCGACGCCGGGTTCTTCGGCATCAGCCCGCGCGAGGCGATGGCCATGGACCCGCAGCAGCGGCTGCTGCTGGAGACCTCCTGGGAGGCCGTCGAGCGGGCCGGCATCGACCCGAAGTCGCTGCACGGCTCCGCGACCGGCGTGTTCATCGGTGCGGCCGCCTCCGGCTACATCGGGGTGCTGGGCGACGAAGCGGAGGCCCAGGCGCACCTGATCACCGGGAACGCGCTCAGCGTCCTGTCCGGCCGGGTGTCGTACACGCTGGGCCTGAACGGGCCCGCGGTGACCGTCGACACGGCGTGCTCCTCCTCGCTGGTGGCGATGCACCAGGCGGTGCAGGCGCTGCGGTCGGGCGAGTGCACGGTGGCGCTGGCGGGCGGCGTGACGGTGATGGCCGACCCCGGCGAGTTCGTGAGCTTCTCGCGGCTGCGCGCGCTGTCGGCCGACGGCCGCTGCAAGGCCTTCGGCGAGGGCGCGGACGGCATGGGCATGGGCGAGGGCGTCGGAATGCTGGTGCTGGAGCGGCTGTCGGACGCCCGCCGCAACGGGCACCGGGTGCTCGGTGTGGTGCGCGGCAGCGCGATCAACCAGGACGGTGCGTCGAACGGTCTCACGGCGCCGAACGGCCCGGCCCAACGGCGGGTCATCCGGGCGGCGTTGGCGAGTGCGCAGCTGTCGGCCGCGGACGTGGACGTGGTCGAGGCGCACGGGACGGGTACGGAGCTGGGCGACCCGATCGAGGCCGGTGCGCTGCTGGCGACGTACGGCCAGGAGCGGTTCGAGGACCGGCCGTTGTGGCTGGGGTCGGTGAAGTCCAACATCGGGCACGCTCAGCAGGCCGCGGGTGTGGCCGGTGTGATCAAGATGGTGCTGGCACTGCGGGCCGGTGTGCTGCCGAAGACGCTGCACGCGGACGAGCCGTCCTCGCACGTCGATTGGGAGACGGGCAACGTCCGGCTGCTCCAGGAGCAGGTGGCGTGGCCGGCGGGCGAGCGGCCGCGCCGGGCGGGTGTTTCGGCCTTCGGGATCAGCGGCACCAACGCGCACGTGATCATCGAAGAGGCGTCGGCCGAGGCGGAGACGCCCGTCGACAGTGACGGCGGGAGCGTGGTGCCGGTGCTGTCGGGCGGTGTCCCGGCGTGGGTGCTGTCCGGACGGGACGCCGAGGCGCTGGCCGGTCAGGCGGGTCGACTGCGTGAACACGTGCTGGCACGGCCGGAGTTGTCGGTCGGCGATGTGGCGTGGTCGCTCGCGACGACGCGTGCGGCGCTGGAGCACCGGGCCGTGGTGCTCGGTGGCGAGCGGGGCGAGTTCGCGGAGCGTCTGGCGGCGGTGGCCACGGGGCAGCCGGCGGCGGGTGTGGTGACCGGGTCGGTGGCTGCTGCCGGGGTGGGGCGGACGGTGTTCGTCTTCCCGGGGCAGGGGAGCCAGTGGGTCGGCATGGGGCGCGAGCTGGCGGAGTCTTCGCCGGTGTTCGCGGCGCGGCTGGCGGAATGTGCCGAGGCTCTCGCGCCTTACGTGGACTGGCAGTTGGACGATGTGCTGGCCGGGCTTCATGGTTTCGAGGCCGCTGATGTGGTGCAGCCGGCGCTGTGGGCCGTGATGGTGTCGCTCGCTGCGGTCTGGGAGGCGGCCGGTGTCGCTCCGGACGCCGTGGTCGGTCACTCGCAGGGTGAGATCGCGGCTGCTGCTGTCGCGGGGATTCTTTCGCTGGAGGATGCGGCGAAGGTTGTTGCTCTTCGCAGCCGGACTCTGAAGACGCTGGCGGGTCGTGGCGGGATGCTGTCGATCGCGGAGCCGGTGGCGGGTGTCCGTGCGCGGATCGCCGCGTACGGTTCCCGGTTGTCGGTGGCGGCGGTGAACGGCCCGTCGGCGACGGTCGTCTCCGGTGACGCCGACGCGCTGCGCGAACTCGCCGAGGCGTGCGGGGATTCGCCGCGCGCTCGGATGATTCCGGTGGACTACGCCTCGCACAGCGCGCACGTGGACGAGCTGCGCGAGGAGATCCTCTCCGTCCTTGAGGGGATCCGGCCTCGTGAGGCGCAGGTCCCGATGATCTCCGCGCTGACGGGCGAGTGGCTGTCGGGCTCTGAGCTGGACCCGGCGTACTGGTACGCGTCGCTGCGGGAGACCGTCGAGTTCGAGCGGGCGGTTCGTCTGCTGGGTGAGTCCGGGCACGGTGTGTTCCTGGAGGTGTCGCCGCACCCGGTGCTGACGCCGGCGATCGGTGACGCCCTGGAGGCGCTGTCCCCGGTCGTCGCGGGCACGCTGCGACGGGAGGAAGGCGGCGCCCAGCGTCTGCTGACCTCGTTCGCCGAGGTGTACGCGCAGGGTCTCCCGGTCGACTGGGCCGCCGTACTCGGCCGCGGTTCGACGGTGGACCTGCCCACCTACGCCTTCCGCCACCGCCACTACTGGCCGGAGGCGGACCGCAAGCGCGCGGACGTCACGGTGGCCACCGGTGCGGAGGCGGGCTTCTGGACCGCCGTGGAGAGTGGTGATGTCACCGCGCTCGCCGATCTGCTCGGGGTGGACCCGGCGGATGCCGCGCTGGGTGCGCTGACCGACTGGCGGCGCCGTGAGCGGGCCGGGTCGGCGGTCGCGGACTGGCGGTACCGGGTGTCGTGGGCGCCGGTGGGCGAGTCCGGCGGGGTGTTGACCGGGACGTGGCTGCTGGTCGGGGACGGCAACGATGCGGCTGCGGTCGCGGAGGCGCTGGACCTTCCGGGTGCGCGGGTCGTCCGCTCGACTCCGGACGGTGTCGCCGCTGCGGTGGCCGCGCACTCCGACCTGCGGGGTGTGGTCTCGCTGCTGGCGCTGGACGAGTCGCCGGAGGAGGCGTTCCCGCTGGTTCCCGGCGGTCTGGCCGCGACGGTCGCACTGGTTCAGGAGCTTGGCCGGCTCGGTGTGTCCGCCCCGCTGTGGGTGGTCACGCGGGGTGCGGTGCGTGCGGTCGCGGGTGATGCGGTGCGGCCGGTGCAGGCGCAGGTCTGGGGTCTGGGAGCCGTGGCGGCACTGGAGTTGGCGGGCCGCTGGGGCGGGCTGATCGACTTGCCGGCTGCCGTGGATGCCCGCGTCGGTGCGCGGCTGGCGTCCGTCCTGGTCGGCGATGAGGACCAGGTCGCGGTGCGTGCGGGCGGTGTGCTGGCGCGGCGGTTGGTGCGTGCCGGTCGTCCGGTCGTCCGCGAGGCGTGGTCGCCGCGCGGTTCGGTGCTGGTGACGGGCGGTACGAGCGGCGTGGGTGCGATCACCGCCCAGTGGGTGGCGGATCGTGGTGCCTCGCGGGTCGTCCTGACGTCCCGCTCGGGCCCGGGTGCCGCCGGTGTGGCGGAGCTGGCGGCCTCGATCGCGGCTCGTGGATCGGCAGTCGACGTGGTGGCGTGTGACATCGCCGACCGCGCTTCTGTGGCGGAGGTCCTGGACCGTATCGATGCGGCGGGCCCGGTGTTGTCGTCGGTGGTCCACTCGGCGGGTGTCGGTGACCGTAGGCCGGTCGAGGAGATCGAGCCTTCGGACCTGTCCTGGCTGCTGTCGGCGAAGGTCGGCGGTGCTGTGGTGCTGGACGAGTTGACGGCCGGCCGGGACCTGGACGCGTTCGTGCTGTTCTCGTCGGGTGCGGGTGTGTGGGGCAGCGGCGGCCTGGGTGGTTACGCGGCGGCGAACGCGCACCTGGACGCGTTGGTGGAGGACCGCCGCTCCCGTGGTCTGGTGGCCTCGTCGGTCGCGTGGGGCCTGTGGGCCGGCGTCGGCATGGCCGCGAGCTCCGGCGGTGAGCGGTTGCGCGAGTTCGGTATGGAGGGCATCGACGGACGCCGGGGCATGCTGGCCTTGGGCCAGGTCCTGGACGCCGGTGAGGGTGCGATGGTGGTGGCCGGCTTCGACTGGCCGCAGTTCGTGCCGACCTATACCCTGCACCGGGCCAGCCGTCTGCTGACGGACCTCCCCGAGGTTCGGGAGGCCCTGGCCGCCGAGGCCGGTACCACCACGACCGAGGAAGTCAGCGAGTGGGCGGGCCGGTTGGCCGGAATGCCGGTCGCTGAGCAGCGCCAGGTCCTGACCGACCTGGTCCGGGGCCACGCGGCCGCGGTCCTCGGCTACGACTCGGCGGACGACGTGCTGCCGCAGCGGGCCTTCAAGGAGCTGGGCTTCGACTCCGTCGGAGCGGTCGAGCTGCGGAACCGCCTCTCGAAGGCGCTCGGTATCCGGCTGGCTTCCACGATGGTCTTCGACCACCCGAACGCCACCGCCCTCGCGGAGCAGATCCTGCGCGAGTTCATGCCGGAGCAGGCCGCTCCGGAGGGTGACGCGGACGAGCCGGCCCTCAGGGAGGCCATCTCGGCGATCCCGCTGGCCCGCATCCGGCAGGCCGGCCTGCTGGACCTGCTGCTGCAACTCGCCGACCTGGCCCAGGACAACGGCGCGGACAGTCGAACGGACACGGAATCCATCGACGGCATGGACGCCGAAGACCTCATTCGCATAGCCCTCGATGGCAAAGACTCCTGACGCCCTCGTTGATTCGGAGCACATGATCATGGAAACGACCAACGACAGGCTCGTCGAAGCACTTCGCACCTCCCTCAAGGAAGCCGAGCGGCTCCGGCAGCAGAACAGCGCGCTCCTTGCGGCGTCGAGCGAGCCGATCGCGATCGTGGGTGCGGGCTGCCGGTTCCCGGGCGGTGTGACGGGTCCCGAGGAGTTCTGGGACCTGGTGGCCGGCGGTGTCGACGCGGTGGGCGCCTTCCCCGCCGATCGCGGCTGGGAGGCCTTCGAGGAGGCGTTCGGCCGAGGGCAGACGTACCGGCGACAGGGCGGATTCGTCTACGACGCGACCGAGTTCGACGCGGGGTTCTTCGGGATCAGCCCGCGCGAGGCGCTGGCCATGGACCCGCAGCAGCGGCTGCTGCTGGAGACCTCCTGGGAGGCCATCGAGCACGGCGGGATCGACCCGAAGTCGCTGCACGGGTCGATGACCGGTGTGTTCATCGGAGCGAACACGTCGGGGTACAGCTCGGTTCTGCCCGTCGAGGACGAGAGCCTGGACGGCTACCGGCTGATCGGCGCGGTGTCGGCGGTCGCCTCGGGCCGGATCTCGTACTGCCTGGGTCTGACCGGTCCGGCGGTGACGGTGGACACGGCGTGCTCGTCGTCGCTGGTGGCGATGCACCAGGCGATCCTGGCGCTGCGGGCCGGCGAGTGCTCGATGGCGCTGGCCGGCGGCGTGGCGGTGATGGTGTCGCCGGGTGCGTTCATGGAGTTCGGGCGTCAGGGCGGTATGGCGTCCAGTGGCCGGTCGAAGGCGTTCTCGGAGGAGGCCGACGGGATCGGCTGGGGCGAGGGCGCGGGCATGGTGCTGCTGGAGCGCCTGTCCGATGCCCGGCGCAACGGGCACCAGGTGCTGGCTGTGATCCGTGGCAGCGCGGCCAACCAGGACGGCGCGTCCAACGGTCTGGCGGCGCCGAACGGTCCCTCGCAGCGGCGGGTGATCCGTGCGGCGCTGGCCAACGCGCAGCTGTCGGCGGCGGACGTGGACGTGGTCGAGGCGCACGGGACGGGCACGACGCTGGGCGACCCGATCGAGGCGCAGGCGTTGCTGGCCACCTACGGGCAGGCTGAGGACCGTGCCGCCGACCGGCCGCTCTGGCTGGGGTCGGTGAAGTCCAACATCGGGCACTCGCAGTGCGCCGCCGGTGTGGCCGGGGTGATCAAGATGGTGATGGCGCTGCGGCACGAGGTGCTGCCGAGGACGCTGTTCGCCGAGGAGCCGTCCTCGCACGTGGACTGGACGTCCGGGAACGTGCGGCTGCTCCAGGAACCGGTGGAGTGGCCGGCGGGCGAGCGGCCGCGTCGCGCGGGTGTGTCGGCGTTCGGTGTGAGCGGGACGAACGTCCACCTGATCGTGGAGGAGGCTCCGGCGGCCGTCGAACCCGAGGCGCGGGAGGCCCGGGTGCTTCCGGTGCTCGCCGGTGGGGCGTCGGCCTGGCCGGTCTCCGGCCAGAGCGCTGCGGCGCTGGCCGGTCAGGCGGGTCGGCTGCGTGAACACGTCGAGGAGCGGCCGGAGTTGTCGGTCGGCGACGTCGCGTGGTCGCTCGCGACGACGCGTGCGGCGCTGGAGCACCGGGCGGTCGTGCTCGGCGCGGACCGGGATGAACTGGCGGCGGGGCTGACGGCCGTTGCCACCGGGCAGCCGGCGGCGGGCGTGGTCACGGGGTCGGTGGCTCCTGGCGGGGTGGGGCGGACGGTGTTCGTCTTCCCGGGGCAGGGGAGCCAGTGGGTCGGCATGGGTCGCGAGCTGGCCGAGTCGTCGCCGGTGTTCGCGGCCCGGCTGGCGGAGTGTGCCGCGGCTCTGGCGCCGTACGTGGACTGGCAGTTGGACGATGTTCTGGCGGGCCTTCACGGTTTCGAGGCTGCCGATGTGGTGCAGCCGGCGCTGTGGGCCGTGATGGTGTCGCTGGCTGCGGTGTGGGAGGCGGCGGGTGTCGCTCCGGACGCTGTGGTGGGTCACTCGCAGGGTGAGATTGCCGCTGCGGCCGTCGCGGGGATTCTGTCCCTCGATGACGCCGCCAAGGTGGTCGCTCTGCGGAGCAAGACCCTGAAGGCGCTGGCTGGTCGCGGTGGGATGCTGTCGATCGCCGAGCCGGTGGCGGGTGTCCGGGCGCGGATCGCTTCGTACGGTTCCCGGTTGTCGGTCGCGGCGGTGAATGGTCCGTCGGCGACGGTCGTCTCTGGTGACGCGGACGCGCTGCGCGAACTCGCCGAGGCGTGCGGGGATTCGCCGCGTGCCCGGATGATCCCGGTGGACTACGCGTCGCACAGCGCCCACGTGGACGAGCTGCGCGAGGAGATCCTCTCGGTTCTCCAGGGCATCGCGCCGACCGAGGCTCGTATCCCCATGGTCTCCGCGCTGACCGGCGAGTGGCTGTCCGGCCCCGAGCTGGACCCGGCCTACTGGTACGCGTCGCTCCGCGAGACCGTCGAGTTCGACCGCGCCGTGCGGATTCTCGGCGATGCGGGACACGGCGTGTTCCTGGAGGTCTCGCCGCACCCGGTGCTGACCCCGGCGATCGCCGACAGCCTGGAGGACCGCTCCCCGGTCGTCGCAGGCACCCTGCGGCGCGACGAGGGCGGCGCCCAGCGCCTGCTGACCTCGCTCGCCGAGGCGTACGTCCAGGGCGCCCCCGTCGACTGGGCGGCGGTGCTCGGCGGCGGCACGACCGTCGCGCTGCCGACCTACGCCTTCCAGCGGCGCCGCTACTGGCCCGAGGCCCCGGCGGTGGAGCGTACGAAGCTGTCGGTGGACGACTGGCGCTACCGCATCACCTGGCAGCCCTCCACCGCGAGCGGCTCGGCGAACCTGTCCGGCACCTGGCTGGTCGTCGGCGACGGCCCCGAGGCGGCGACGGTCGCCGAGGCGCTGGCCGGTCAGGGTGCCGAGGTCGTGACGGCCGCCGGCCCGGAGCGGCTTGGCGCGGTGCCGGCCGAGGGCGTGGCCGGTGTGGTGTCGCTGCTGGCCCTGGACGAGACGCCGCTCGCCGACCACCCGCTGGTTCAGCGCGGGCTGGCGGAGACCGTCGAGCTGGTGCAGGCGTTGGGCCGGGCCGGGGTCACGGCTCCGCTGTGGGTGCTGACCCGGGGCGCGGTGCAGGTCGCCGCCGACGAGGTGACGACGAGCCCGGTGCAGACGCAGGTCTGGGGTCTCGGCCGCACGGTCGGCCTGGAGCACGCGGACCGCTGGGGCGGTCTGGTCGACCTGCCGCCGGTGGTGGACGCCGATGCGGCCGCTCGTCTGGTCGGCGTGTTCGCCGACGGCAGTGAGGACCAGGTCGCGGTGCGGCCGTCGGGTGTCTTCCTGCGCCGGCTGGTACGCGCTGAGGCCCGGCGCGTGGAGTCGGAGGAATGGTCGCCGCGCGGCACCGTCCTGCTGACCGGCGGCTCGGGTGCGATCGGCGTCGTCCTCGGTCCGTGGCTTGCGGAACACGGTGCGCCGAGGGTTGTGCTGACCTCCCGCTCCGGCCCGTCGGCGCCCGGGGTGGCGGCGCTCGCGGCCACGCTGGCGCAGGCTGGTTCGGCCGTCGAGGTCGTGTCGTGCGACCTGTCGGTGCGCGAGCAGGTGACCGGCATGGTGACGTGGATCGAGGCCTCCGGCCCCGGCCTGTCCACCGTCCTGCACTCGGCGAACACCCCGTTCCTCGCACGGCTGGAGGACACCGACCGCGACGGGCTCGCCCTGGCGGTCGGCGCGAAGGCGGCCGGCGCCACCTACCTGGACGAGGCGACGGCCGACCTGGGCATCGACGAGTTCGTGATGTTCTCGTCGATCTCGGCGACCTGGGGCAGCAACGACCACGCCGCCTACGCCGCCGGCAACTCCTTCCTGGACGGCCTCGCCGAGGACCGTCGCGCCCGTGGCCTGCCCGGGACCTCGATCGCGTGGGGTGTCTGGAACACCCGCGACTGGGACGCCGTGGACGCGGCGATGGACCAGGCGCCGGGGCGCGTCACCCCGCACCGCCTGCTGCGGCAGGGCATGAACTTCCTCGACACCCAGCGGGCGTTGACCGCGCTCGCCGAGGTCCTCGCGGACGACGAGACCTTCATCGCGGTCGCGGACGTCGAGTGGGAGAAGTTCGCGCCGGTCTTCACGGCCGCCCGCCCGCGCCCGCTGCTGGACACCATCCCCGAGGCCCAGGAGGACACCGCCCCTCGTACGGTCGACGAGCAGCGCGGCGAGTTCGCCGCGCGCCTGGCGGGCCTGTCGGTGGCCGAGCGGCGCCGGACCGTCGTGGAACTGGTCCGGGCCCAGGCCGCCGCGGTGCTGGGGCACGACTCCGTGGACGAGATCGTGGCCAGCCGGGCGTTCCGGGAGCTGGGCTTCGACTCGCTGACCGCCGTCGAGCTCCGCAACCGTCTGAACGCGGCCGTGGGCGTCCGGCTGCCGTCCACGGTGATCTTCGACCACCCGAGCGCCTCGGCGCTGGCGGACGAGATCCTGGCCGCACTGTTCGGTACGGACGCGGACGAGGACCAGACCGTGACGGCGGCGGCGGTGTCGACCGATCCGATCGCGATCGTCGGTATGGCCTGCCGCTACCCCGGTGGCGTCCGGACTCCGGAGGAGCTGTGGGACCTCCTGGCGGCGGGCGGGGACGCGATCGGCGCCTTCCCGGCCGACCGCGGCTGGGACGTCGACGCGCTCTTCGACCCGGACCCGGACGCCGAGGGCTCGACCTACGTGGTCGAGGGCGGATTCCTCAGCGGGGCCGCGGAGTTCGACGCCGGGTTCTTCGGGATCAGCCCGCGTGAGGCGATGGCGATGGACCCGCAGCAGCGGCTGCTGCTGGAGACCTCCTGGGAGGCCGTCGAGCGGGCCGGCATCGACCCGAAGTCGCTGCACGGCTCCGCGACCGGAGTCTTCGTCGGCGCGGCTTCCTCCGGCTACATCGGCGCCGCGAGCGGCGAGGCGGGAGCCCAGGCCCACCTGATCACCGGCAACGCGCTGAGCGTGCTCTCCGGCCGGATCTCGTACTCCCTGGGCCTGGTGGGCCCGGCGGTGACGGTCGACACGGCGTGCTCCTCGTCCCTGGTCGCGCTGCACCAGGCGGTGCAGGCGCTGCGGTCGGGCGAGTGCGACGTCGCCCTCGCCGGCGGTGTGACGGTGATGGCCGACCCCGGCGAGTTCGTCGGCTTCTCGCGCCTGCGGGCGCTCGCCTCCGACGGCCGCTGCAAGGCCTTCGGCGAGGGCGCCGACGGCATGGGCATCGGTGAAGGCGCCGGCATGCTCGTGCTGGAGCGGCTCTCCGAGGCGCAGCGCAAGGGCCGTCGGGTCCTGGGCCTGGTGCGCGGCTGCGCGATCAACCAGGACGGCGCGTCGAACGGTCTCACGGCGCCGAACGGTCCTGCTCAACGGCGGGTCATCCGGGCGGCGTTGGCCAACGCCCGGATCTCGGCGGCGGACGTGGACGTGGTCGAGGCGCACGGGACGGGTACGGAGCTGGGTGACCCGATCGAGGCGGGTGCGCTGCTGGCGACCTATGGTCAGGAGCGGTTCGAGGACCGGCCGTTGTGGCTGGGGTCGGTGAAGTCCAATATCGGGCACGCTCAGCAGGCCGCGGGTGTGGCCGGTGTGATCAAGATGGTGCTGGCGTTGCGGGCCGGGGTGCTGCCGAAGACGCTGCACGCGGACGAGCCGTCCTCGCACGTCGATTGGGAGACGGGCAACGTCCGTCTGCTCCAGGAGCAGGTGGCGTGGCCGGCGGGCGAGCGGCCGCGCCGGGCCGGTGTCTCGGCGTTCGGCATCAGCGGCACCAACGCGCACGTGATCATCGAAGAGGCCCCGGCCGCGATCGACCCGAGCGACCCGGCTCCCGCCCCGGCGGTGGAGAGCGGGGTCCAGACGTGGGTGGTGTCCGGTCGTAGCGCGACCGCGCTGGCCGGTCAGGCCGGTCGGCTGCGTGAACACGTGCTGGCGCGGCCGGAGTTGCCGGTCGGCGACGTCGCGTGGTCGCTGGCGACGACGCGTGCGGCGCTGGAACACCGGGCCGTCGTGCTCGGCGGCGAGCGGAGTGAGCTCGCGGCGGGTCTCGCGGCGGTGGCCACCGAGCAGCCGGCGGCGGGTGTGGTGACCGGGTCGGTGGCTGCCACGGGGGTGGACCGGACGGTGTTCGTCTTCCCCGGCCAGGGGAGCCAGTGGGTCGGCATGGGTCGCGAGCTGGCCGAGTCGTCCCCTGTCTTCGCCGCGAGGTTGGCGGAGTGTGCCGAGGCTCTCGCGCCTTACGTGGATTGGCAGTTGGACGATGTGCTGGCTGGTCGGCACGGTTTCGAGGCCGCTGACGTCGTGCAGCCGGCGCTGTGGGCTGTGATGGTCTCGCTCGCGGCCGTGTGGCAGGCGGCGGGCGTCGCTCCAGACGCTGTGCTGGGTCACTCGCAGGGTGAGATCGCCGCTGCCGCCGTCGCGGGGATTCTCTCCCTGGAGGACGCCGCCAAGGTGGTGGCTCTGCGGAGCAAGACCCTGAAGGTGCTGGCCGGTCGTGGCGGGATGCTGTCGATCGCGGAGCCGGTGGACGGTGTCCGCGCGCGGATCGCGTCGTACGGCTCTCGCCTGTCGGTCGCGGCGGTGAACGGTCCGTCGGCGACGGTGGTTTCCGGTGACGCCGATGCGCTGCGTGAACTGGCGGACGCCTGTGGGGATTCGCCGCGCGCCCGGATGATCCCGGTGGACTACGCGTCCCACAGCGCCCACGTGGACGAGCTGCGCGAGGAGATCCTCTCGGTTCTCCAGGGCATCGCTCCGAGTGAGGCCCGGATCCCCATGGTTTCCGCGCTGACGGGCGAGTGGCTGTCGGGCTCCGAGCTGGACCCGGCGTACTGGTACGCGTCGCTCCGCGAGACCGTGGAGTTCGACCGCGCCGTGCGGATTCTCGGCGACGCGGGCCACGGCGTGTTCCTGGAGGTCTCGCCGCATCCGGTGCTGACCCCGGCGATCGGCGACGCCCTGGAGGATCGCTCCCCGGTCGTCGTGGGCACCCTGCGGCGCGACGAGGGCGGCGCGCAGCGGTTGCTGACCTCGCTCGCCGAGGCCTATGTGCGGGGGCTCCCCGTCGACTGGGCCGGGCTCCTGGGCGGTGGTTCGACGGTGGATCTGCCGACGTACGCGTTCCAG
>NZ_LIPD01000032.1:0-4541 GCF_001905545.1 Streptomyces sp. CB02056
GGCCGGCCCGGTCGGCGACGATCAGGTGCTGGTGCGGGTCGCCGTCGATGCGGGCGAAGGCGGTGCGGTAGGGGGTGAGGTCGTCGGGGCTCTCGCGGGTGGCGCCCAGGGGGTCGTCGGCGAGCATGGCCACGATCGCCGGCAGGTCGTCGGCGGTGGCCCGCCGGATCGTCAGAACAGCCGTTTCAGTCATGATCAGAGACTAGAGGCCCCTGTGTGCCGCACCGCGCCTTGTCTACGCCCGTAGCACCCCTTCCCGGGCCTTCTGAAGGGCCGTGGGGCCCTCTCGGCGTCAGTCCCCGGGCTTGGCACTGGTGATGACGGCGAAGACGGCGCCGTGCGGGTCGACCAGCTGGGCTAGGCGGCCGACGCCGTGCACGTCCATGGCCGGGATCCGTACGGTCGCGCCGAGGGTGTCGGCGATGGCGAGGCTTGCGTCGGCGTTGGGGACCTCGAAGTAGGGGAGCCAGTGCGAAGTGGTGCCGCGTGCGGTGTGTTCGGGGCCGAGCTGCATGATGCCGCCGTGGGCGTCGTCGCTGCCGCCGCCGGCCGGGGTGAGGACGGTGTACATCACCTCGCCGAGCGGGACGTCCTGCTCCTGCCAGTCGAAGACGGAGCGGTAGAAGGACTTGTCGAGTTCGGCGTCGACGCTGTAGCACTCGGCCCAGCAGAGGCTGCCCTCCTCGGTGACGACGTCCAGGCCGCGGGTGCCGTGCGGCTGCCAGACGGCGAAGTCGGCGCCGGTCGGGTCGGTGTAGGCGGCCATCCGGCCCGCGGTGAAGACGTCGAAGGGGGCGAACCGGACGCGGCCGCCGGCCTGTTCGACCAGCGCGGTGGTGCGGTCGGCGTCCTCGGTGGCGAAGTAGAGCGTCCAGCCGGGCGGCGTGCCCTCCTCGGCGAGCGGGCCCAGGGCGGCGACGGTCCGGCCGTCGAGCTGGAAGAAGCCGTAGCCGCCGGCCTCGGGGCCGGCCGAGTCGAAGGTCCAGCCGAACAGCGCGGTGTAGAAGTCGACGGACGCGCGGGTGTCGGGGCTGCTCAGGTCGAGCCAGTCCGGGGAACCGGGGCGGAAGTCGGTGTTGAGCATGGCGGCACTGCTCCTCGGACGGGGCCCGGGCGGGCGCGGTCGACGGCGGTCCCCCTCGGTCCCTCCCAGCCTGGCACCTCGGCCGGGGCGGTGCACGGCAGCGGCCGCCGCACCGGCGGGGGCGGGGTGTCGGGGCGGGGCGGTACGGTGCGTAGCGGAATCGTCCACCCGTACCGGTCGAAGGGGGTCCGGTGAGCAAGCAGGCGGCGCAGTCCGGGCAGCAGGTGCCGCGCCAGCTCGCGCAGGTCGAGGGCGTGCTGGAGCGGATCACCTACGCCAACGAGGAGACCGGCTACACGGTGGCCCGGGTGGACACCGGCCGGGGCGCGAACGACCTGCTGACGGTGGTGGGCGCGCTGCTGGGGGCGCAGGTCGGCGAGTCGCTGCGGCTGCACGGGCGGTGGGGCTCGCACCCGCAGTACGGGCGGCAGTTCACGGTGGAGAACTACACCACGGTGCTGCCCGCCACGATCCAGGGGATCCAGCGGTACCTGGGCTCGGGGCTGATCAAGGGGATCGGGCCGCGGTTCGCCGAGCGGATCGTGGAGCGCTTCGGGGCGGACACCCTGGAGGTGATCGAGAACGAGCCGGGCCGGCTGATCGAGGTGCCGGGGCTGGGGCCCAAGCGGACCAAGAAGATCGCCGCGGCCTGGGAGGAGCAGAAGGCCATCAAGGAGGTGATGGTCTTCCTGCAGGGGGTCGGGGTGTCCACCTCGTTGGCTGTGCGAATCTACAAGCAGTACGGCGACGGTTCGATCGGGGTGGTGCGGAACGAGCCGTACCGGCTGGCCTCGGACGTGTGGGGCATCGGCTTCCTGACGGCGGACCGGATCGCGCAGGCGGTGGGGATCCCGCACGACAGCCCGGAGCGGGTGAAGGCCGGCCTGCAGTACGCGCTGTCGCAGAGCACCGACCAGGGGCACTGCTTCCTGCCGGAGGAGCGGCTGATCGCGGACGGCGTGAAGCTGTTGCAGGTGGACGTCGGGCTGGTGATCGACTGCCTGGCGGAGCTGGTGGCGGCCGAGGGCGTGGTGCGCGAGGCGGTCCCGGGGGAGGGCGGCGAGCCGGTCACCGCGGTGTACCTGGTGCCGTTCCACCGGGCGGAGACCTCGCTGGCCAACCAGCTGGTGCGGCTGCTGCGTTCGGACGCGGACCGGATGCCGTGGTTCGGGAACGTGGACTGGCCGGTGGCCCTGGACTGGCTGGCGAAGCGGACCGGGGCCGAACTGGCGCCGGAGCAGGAGGAGTCGGTCCGGCTGGCGCTGACCGAGAAGGTCGCGGTGCTGACGGGCGGTCCGGGCTGCGGCAAGTCGTTCACGGTGAAGTCGATCGTGACGCTGGCGCTGGCGAAGCGGGCCAAGGTGGTGCTGGCGGCGCCGACCGGCCGGGCGGCGAAGCGGCTGGCGGAGCTGACCGGGGTGGAGGCCTCGACGGTGCACCGGCTGCTGGAGCTGAAGCCGGGCGGGGACGCCGCGTACGACCGGGACCGGCCGCTGGACGCGGACCTGGTGGTCGTCGACGAGGCCTCGATGCTGGACCTGATCCTGGCGAACAAGCTGGTCAAGGCGGTGCCGCCGGGCGCGCACCTGCTGTTCGTGGGGGATGTGGACCAGCTGCCCTCGGTGGGCGCCGGGGAGGTGCTGCGGGACCTGCTGGCGGAGGGCGGGCCGATCCCGTCGGTGCGGCTGACCAGGATCTTCCGGCAGGCGCAGCAGTCCGGCGTGGTGACCAACGCGCACCGGATCAACGAGGGCAGGCCGCCGCTGACGGACGGCCTGGCGGACTTCTTCCTGTTCGCCGAGGACGACGCGGAGCGGGCGGCCGGGCTCACGGTGGACGTGGTGGCGCGCCGGATCCCGCAGAAGTTCGGCTTCGACCCGCGCCGGGACGTGCAGGTGCTGGCGCCGATGCACCGCGGCCCGGCCGGTGCGGGGAACCTGAACACCCTGCTCCAGGCGGCGGTGACGCCGGCCCGGGAGGGGCTGGCCGAACGCCGGTTCGGCGGCCGGACGTTCCGGGTGGGGGACAAGGTCACCCAGATCCGCAACAACTACGACAAGGGGCGGAACGGCGTCTTCAACGGCACAGTGGGAGTGGTGACCGCGCTGAGCGTGGACGACCAGCGGCTGACGGTGCTCACCGACGAGGACGAGGAGGTGGCGTACGACTTCGACGAACTGGACGAGCTGGCCCACGCGTACGCGGTGACGATCCACCGCTCGCAGGGGAGCGAGTACCCGGTCGTGGTGATTCCGGTCACCATGTCCGCTTGGACGATGCTCCAGCGGAACCTGCTCTACACCGCTGTGACCAGGGCACGGAAACTCGTGGTGCTGGTGGGGTCACGCAAGGCGATCGGACAGGCCGTCCGGGCCGTCAGTGCAGGTCGGAGGCATACCGGACTCGACCATCGGCTCGCAGCTGGATGATTATCCAACGGGATGGTTGCCTCTAATGTTCTCTTGACGTGAAGAGATTTACGGCAGAGCCTAGGGTGGTGCCGATCTTGTCCGGTTCGTACCGGCTGCGGCAGCAGGTTTTGTAGGGGCGGGCCCTTTCGGGCCACCCCGGGTGCGCGACTGTCCTCCGGATGGGGGATGGTAGAGACAGTCAGGGCACCTTGGAAGAGGATTCATTTCGTCGGTGAGGAAGACGTGAGCGACAACTCGGTAGTACTGCGGTACCAGGACGGCGAGTACGAGTACCCCGTCGTCGAGAGCACTGCGGGCAACGCCGGCTTCGACATCTCGAAGCTGCTCCCGCAGACCGGCCTGGTCACCCTGGACAACGGCTTCGGTAACACCGCCGCGTACAAGTCCGCGATCACCTTCGTGGACGGCGACAACGGCATCCTGCGGTACCGCGGCTACCCGATCGAGCAGCTCGCCTCCGATGGCGGGTTCATCGAGACCGCGTACCTCCTGATCAACGGCGAGCTGCCCAACGCGGACCAGCTGGCCGAGTTCAACCGCGAGATCACCCAGCACACCCTGCTGCACGAGGACGTCAAGCGCTTCTTCCAGGGCTTCCCGCGGGACGCCCACCCGATGGCCATGCTGTCCTCGGTCGTCGGCGCGCTGTCCACGTTCTACCCGGAGAGCCACAACCCGTTCGACGCGGCCCAGCGCCACCTGTCGACGGTCCGCCTGCTCGCCAAGCTGCCGACGATCGCCGCGTACGCGTACAAGAAGGCGATGGGCCAGCCCTTCGTCTACCCGCGCAACGACCTGAGCTACGTCGAGAACTTCCTGCGGATGACCTTCGCCGTCCCCGCCGAGGACTACGAGCTCAACCCGGTCGTCGTCAACGCGCTGGACAAGCTGCTCATCCTGCACGCGGACCACGAGCAGAACTGCTCGACCTCCACCGTGCGCCTGGTCGGCTCCAGCCACGCCAACCTGTTCGCCTCGATCTCGGCCGGCATCTCGGCCCTGTGGGGCCCGCTGCACGGCGGCGC
>NZ_LIPD01000032.1:4638-5763 GCF_001905545.1 Streptomyces sp. CB02056
GGCTTCGGCCACCGGGTCTACAAGGCGTTCGACCCGCGTGCCGCCCAGGTCAAGCTGCTCGCGCACGAGGTCCTCGGCCAGCTCGGCAAGAGCGACGAGCTGCTGGACATCGCGCTCAAGCTGGAGGAGCACGCCCTCAAGGACGACTTCTTCATCTCGCGCAAGCTGTACCCGAACGTGGACTTCTACACCGGCCTGATCTACCGCGCCATGGGCTTCCCGACCAGCATGTTCACCGTGCTGTTCGCCCTCGGCCGGCTGCCGGGCTGGATCGCCCACTGGCACGAGATGATCAACGACCCGACCAGCCGGATCGGCCGTCCGCGCCAGATCTACACCGGCACCGCGATCCGCGACTACGTCCCGCTGGACGCCCGCTGACCGCAGCGGCGCCGACCACCGGCCCGCACGGAAGCTGAGAGGGGCCCGACCGCGAGAGCGGCCGGGCCCCTTCGCGTCCCGGTGGCGCGCCCGAGGGCCCGCGCGGGGACGGAACCGTACGGCGCACGACTCCGGGGTCGGCCGCAGCCGGGGACGGCCGCTCAAAGCGTCCCAGGCCCGCCAGAACCCCGGCGTCGTGCGCGAAGGCCGTCAGGGTCGACGACCGTCCCGGGGCCCGCCGGAGCCCCGTCGGCGACAGCCCGCTGGAAGCGCGGGGACACGTTGCCGTTCAGCGTGTCCCCGCCCACCGGAAAAACTGCCGCACTACCAACCTAAGACGTATCAGGGTGCGAGAAGTTACGCCCGGGGGGTGTGAGCTGCCTCTCGCCACGCTCCGTGTGCGCGTCGTACCACGCTCATATCACACCTTCGCTCGCGCCGGACGTCACCCTCCCCGCAGTCACGGCAACCGAGCGTGATAGGAATCGTGGCATTCCGGTACGGACCGTCGCGCACATTCGCCGCGCGACGGCGGAACTGGGGAGGGAGTGCGCAGATGGCCAGGAACGTCGTCGTCACCGGCGGTGGCACGGGAATCGGGTACGAGGTCGCGCGGCGGTTCGTCGAGGCCGGCGACCACGTGGTGATCGTGGGCCGCCGCCGGGAGGTCCTGGAGAAGGCCGCGGCCGGACTCGGGCCGAACGTCACCCCGCTGGTGTGCGACCTCGCCGACCCGGACGCCGT
>NZ_LIPD01000032.1:5833-6452 GCF_001905545.1 Streptomyces sp. CB02056
GTCCTGGTCAACAACGCCGGCAGCCGCGAGACCGTGGTCGGCGGCGGGCCGCACGCCCTGCTGGCGCGCTGGCGCGGCGACTTCGAGCGCAACGTGCTGACCGTGGTGCTGCTCACCGAGTCGGTCCGCGACCGGCTCACCCCGGGCTCCGGCCGGGTGGTCACCATCAGCTCCATCGCCGCCCTGCGCGGGGCCGGCTCGTTCGGCGCGGCGAAGGCCTCGCTGCACGCCTGGAACCACTTCCTGGCCGCCCAGTTGGGCACCTCGGGCATCACCGCCAACATCGTCGCGCCGGGCACCGTCGCGGGCACCGAGTTCTTCGGGCCGCGGCTGGACGAGGCCGAGGTCGCCCGCCGGGCCNNCGGCGAGGTGGCGGCGGCGGTGTACTTCCTGGCCTCGCCCGAGGCCGGGTTCATCACCGGCGAGATCCTGCACTGCAACGGCGGCGAGCTGCTGGGGCGTTGAGGCCCGGCCCCCGAACGCCCCGAGGGCCCCGGGACGCCCCGTACGCGCGAAGGCCCCGGACCGACACCGGTCCGGGGCCTTCGCGCGGGCCGGCTCAGGCGGGCCGGAAGCGGCGCAGCCGCAGGCTGTTGGTGACCACGAAGACCGAGGAGAA
>NZ_LIPD01000033.1:0-2909 GCF_001905545.1 Streptomyces sp. CB02056
GCCCCCATCCGGGACCCGGATGGGGGTTCTTCTGAAGAATTGTTCGGCGGCGTCCTACTCTCCCACAGGGTCCCCCCTGCAGTACCATCGGCGCTGTAAGGCTTAGCTTCCGGGTTCGGAATGTAACCGGGCGTTTCCCTCACGCTATGACCACCGAAACACTATGAAACTGTCAACCGCACACCCGACAAGATTCGGGCGGGTCGTTGTTTCAGAACAACACAGTGGACGCGAGCAACTGAGGACAAGCCCTCGGCCTATTAGTACCGGTCAACTCCACCCCTCACAGGGCTTCCATATCCGGCCTATCAACCCAGTCGTCTACTGGGAGCCTTACCCTCTCAAGGAGGTGGGAGTGCTCATCTCGAAGCAGGCTTCCCGCTTAGATGCTTTCAGCGGTTATCCCTCCCGAACGTAGCCAACCAGCCATGCCCTTGGCAGGACAACTGGCACACCAGAGGTTCGTCCGTCCCGGTCCTCTCGTACTAGGGACAGCCCTTCTCAACACTCCTACGCGCACAGCGGATAGGGACCGAACTGTCTCACGACGTTCTAAACCCAGCTCGCGTACCGCTTTAATGGGCGAACAGCCCAACCCTTGGGACCTACTCCAGCCCCAGGATGCGACGAGCCGACATCGAGGTGCCAAACCATCCCGTCGATATGGACTCTTGGGGAAGATCAGCCTGTTATCCCCGGGGTACCTTTTATCCGTTGAGCGACGGCGCTTCCACAAGCCACCGCCGGATCACTAGTCCCTACTTTCGTACCTGCTCGACCCGTCAGTCTCACAGTCAAGCTCCCTTGTGCACTTACACTCAACACCTGATTGCCAACCAGGCTGAGGGAACCTTTGGGCGCCTCCGTTACCCTTTAGGAGGCAACCGCCCCAGTTAAACTACCCACCAGACACTGTCCCTGATCCGGATCACGGACCCAGGTTAGACATCCAGCACGACCAGAGTGGTATTTCAACGACGACTCCACAACAACTGGCGTTGCTGCTTCAAAGTCTCCCACCTATCCTACACAAGCCGAACCGAACACCAATATCAAGCTATAGTAAAGGTCCCGGGGTCTTTCCGTCCTGCTGCGCGAAACGAGCATCTTTACTCGTAATGCAATTTCACCGGGCCTATGGTTGAGACAGTCGAGAAGTCGTTACGCCATTCGTGCAGGTCGGAACTTACCCGACAAGGAATTTCGCTACCTTAGGATGGTTATAGTTACCACCGCCGTTTACTGGCGCTTAAGTTCTCAGCTTCGCCCCACCGAAGTGGAGCTAACCGGTCCCCTTAACGTTCCAGCACCGGGCAGGCGTCAGTCCGTATACATCGCCTTACGGCTTCGCACGGACCTGTGTTTTTAGTAAACAGTCGCTTCTCGCTGGTCTCTGCGGCCACCCCCAGCTCGGAGTGCAAGACTCGTCACCAGGAATGGCCCCCCTTCTCCCGAAGTTACGGGGGCATTTTGCCGAGTTCCTTAACCATAGTTCACCCGAACGCCTCGGTATTCTCTACCTGACCACCTGAGTCGGTTTGGGGTACGGGCCGCCATGAAACTCGCTAGAGGCTTTTCTCGACAGCATAGGATCATCCACTTCACCACAATCGGCTCGGCATCAGGTCTCAGCCTTAATGAGTGACGGATTTGCCTATCACTCGGCCTACACCCTTACCCCGGGACAACCACCGCCCGGGCTGGACTACCTTCCTGCGTCACCCCATCGCTCACCTACTACAGACTTGGTTCAGCGGCTCCACCACGTCCCATTGTCCGAAGACTCCGGGCCGGCTTCACGGCCTTAGCATCACCTGGTTCGACGTTGGCGCTTCAAAGCGGGTACGGGAATATCAACCCGTTGTCCATCGACTACGCCTGTCGGCCTCGCCTTAGGTCCCGACTTACCCTGGGCAGATCAGCTTGACCCAGGAACCCTTGGTCAATCGGCGCAAGAGTTTCTCACTCTTGTATCGCTACTCATGCCTGCATTCTCACTCGTATACCGTCCACGACTGGTTTCCACCGCCGCTTCACCCGGCACACGACGCTCCCCTACCCATCACAGCAGGCGTTGGCCCTTCATGCTGCAATGACACGACTTCGGTGATGTGCTTGAGCCCCGCTACATTGTCGGCGCGGAATCACTTGACCAGTGAGCTATTACGCACTCTTTCAAGGGTGGCTGCTTCTAAGCCAACCTCCTGGTTGTCTCTGCGACTCCACATCCTTTCCCACTTAGCACACGCTTAGGGACCTTAGTCGGTGTTCTGGGCTGTTTCCCTCTCGACCATGGAGCTTATCCCCCACAGTCTCACTGCCACGCTCTCACTTACCGGCATTCGGAGTTTGGCTAAGGTCAGTAACCCGGTAAGGCCCATCGCCTATCCAGTGCTCTACCTCCGGCAAGAAACACGTGACGCTGCACCTAAATGCATTTCGGGGAGAACCAGCTATCACGGAGTTTGATTGGCCTTTCACCCCTAACCACAGGTCATCCCCCAGGTTTTCAACCCTGGTGGGTTCGGTCCTCCACACGGTCTTACCCGCGCTTCAACCTGCCCATGGCTAGATCACTCCGCTTCGGGTCTTGGGCATGCAACTCAGACGCCCTATTCGGACTCGCTTTCGCTACGGCTACCCCACACGGGTTAACCTCGCTACACACCGCAAACTCGCAGGCTCATTCTTCAAAAGGCACGCAGTCACGGCCCACCAGCAAGCTGGTGAACGACGCTCCCACGGCTTGTAGGCACACGGTTTCAGGTACTATTTCACTCCGCTCCCGCGGTACTTTTCACCATTCCCTCACGGTACTATCCGCTATCGGTCACTAGGGAATATTTAGGCTTAGCGGGTGGTCCCGCCAGATTCACACGGGATTTCTCGGGCCCCGTGCTACTTGGGAG
>NZ_LIPD01000034.1 GCF_001905545.1 Streptomyces sp. CB02056
GGCGGGGCTGACGGCGGAGCGTTTTGTGGCGAATCCGCTGGGTGTGTCGGGTGAACGGATGTACCGGACGGGCGACTTGGGTCGTTGGCGTGCGGACGGGGTGCTGGAGTATGTGGGGCGTGCGGACGACCAGGTGAAGATCCGGGGCTTCCGGGTCGAGCCGGGCGAGGTCGCGGCGGTCCTGCTGGCGCACGAGGCGGTGGCGCAGGCCGCGGTCGTGGCACGCGAGGACCGGCCGGGCGACAAGCGCCTGGTCGGCTACGTCGTCCCGGTGAACGGTCGGGACGTGGACGCGGCGGAACTGCGTCACTTCCTGGTCAAACGCCTGCCGCGCCACATGGTGCCGTCGGCGGTGGTGGTGCTGGAGGCGCTGCCGATCACGCCGAACGGCAAGCTGGACCAGCGCGCACTGCCCGCACCTGCCGCCACCGCCGTCGAGCCGGGCGGACGCGCACCGCGCTCGGTGCAGGAGGAACTGCTCTGCGGCATCTTCGCGGAGCTGCTGGGCCTGCCGTCGGTGGGGATCGACGACGACTTCTTCGCGCTGGGCGGGCACTCGCTCCTCGCGGCCCGGCTGATCAGCCGGATTCGCAGCACCTTCGGCGCGGAACTCGGCATCCGCGACCTGTTCGACGCCTCCACGGTCGTCGGCGTCGCCGAGAAGCTGAAGGAGGGGCGGCCGGCGCGGCCGGCGTTGGTGGCGGGTGAGCGTCCGGAGGTGCTGCCGCTGTCGTTCGCGCAGCAGCGGCTGTGGTTCCTGGACCAGCTCGAAGGTGCTTCCGCCACGTACAACAGCCCGTTCGCGTTCCGCCTCCACGGATCGGTGGACGTGGAGGCGCTCCGTGCGGCGATCGGTGACGTGGTCGGCCGGCACGAGGCCCTGCGGACGGTCTATCCCGCGGTCGACGGACAGCCCCGCCAGCTGGTGCTGCCCGCCCAGGACGTCCAGGTGCCCTTCACGGTCGTGGAGTACGGGAGCGACACGCTGGACGAGGCGGTGCGCGGGGCCGCGTTCACCCCGTTCGACCTGTCCACCGACCTGCCCGTACGGGTGGTGTTGTTCAGGCTCGGCGAGGGCGAGTCGGTGCTGGTGGTGACCTTGCACCACATCGCGAGTGACGGTTGGTCGATGGAGCCGCTGTGGGAGGGCGTGGCGTCGGCCTACCGCGCGCGCCTGGCCGGGGTTGCTCCGGAGTGGTCGCCGTTGCCGGTGCAGTACGCGGATTACACGCTGTGGCAGCAGGGTCTGTTGGGTGGGGTCCTGGATCAGCAACTTTCCTACTGGTCGGGGGTGTTGCGGGATGCGCCGCAGGAGGTGGCGCTGCCGTTGGATCGGCCGCGGTCGGGGGTGGCTTCGCGTGCGGGTGGCCTGGTGGAGTTCGGGTTGGATGCCGGGCTGCATGCGGAGTTGGAGGGCCTGGCGCGTCGGCATGGCGTGACGCTGTTCATGGTGCTGCACGCGGGCCTGGCGGCCCTCTTGTCGCGCCTGGGCGCGGGGACGGACATCCCCATCGGCACGGTGGTGGCGGGGCGTTCGGACGAGGCGTTGGACGAGCTGGTCGGGTTCTTCGTGAACACGCTGGTGTTGCGGACGGATGTGTCGGGTGCGCCGACCTTCGGTGAGTTGCTGGACCGGGTCCGGGACACGGATCTGGCGGCGTTCACCCACCAGGACCTGCCGTTCGAGCGGCTGGTCGAGGAGCTGAACCCCGTCCGCTCCGCCTCGGTGCACCCGTTGTTCCAGGTGATGCTGGTCCTGCAGAACAACAACGAGGGAAGCCTCCAACTCCCGGGCATCACCCTGGAATCGGAGACCTTCGACACGGCTCCGGCCCGGTTCGACCTCAACTTCGCCTTCACCGAGGCCTGGGCTGCCGATGGCACGCCCGGTGGGATCCAGGTGGAGCTGCAGTACGCCGCGGACCTCTTCGACCACGGCACGGTGGAGGTGCTGGGCCGCCGTCTCGGTTCGCTGTTGACCGCCATGGTCGCGGATCCGGAGCAGTTGGTCGGGTCGGTTGAGGTGTTGGTGGGTGGCGAGCGTGAGTTGGTCGTGTCGGGGTGGGGTGGTGGTGGGGGTCCGGTGCCGGCGGGGACGGTGTCGGGGCTGTTCGGGGAGCAGGTGGTGCGGGCCCCGGGTGCGGTGGCGGTGGTGGATGGTGATCGCCGGTTGTCGTACGGGGAGTTGGATGTTCTGTCGGATCGGATGGCCGCGCGGTTGGTGGAGTCCGGTCTGGAGCGGGGCGGGTTGGTGGGGGTCTGCCTGGGGCGTGGTGCGGATCTCGTGGTGGCGTTGTTGGGTGTGTTGAAGGCGGGTGGTGGTTACACGCTGTTGGATCCGGAGTTCCCGCGGGAGCGGTCGGCGTTGGTGGTGGCCGAGGCGGGTGTGGGTCTGGTGGTGTCGAGTTCGGTGTTGCGCGGGTCGGTGGAGGGGCTCGCGGAGTGTGTGGTGTGGGTGGATGAGGAGTGGGAGCCGGCGGCGGGCGGGGTGGTGCCGTCGGTGGT
>NZ_LIPD01000004.1:0-288577 GCF_001905545.1 Streptomyces sp. CB02056
TTCGCCAGCAGAGTCGCGGGGCCGACTTCCTGCGCTTACGGGTGGGTTGCCCGGGTGCGGCAGTGGGTGAGGGCGTAGGTGATGCGGCGGTCGGAGGGGAGGGTGGTGGCGAGGAGTTCGCCGGCGGTGACGAGGGTGGTCCAGTAGAGGGCGGGGTCGCCGGTGCGGGGGAGGGGGTGGGCGGCAGTGAGGGAGAGGTAGGCGGTGGCGAGGTTGCCGGTGGTGAACCAGCGTTGGAGGCCGTGCCGGTGACCGGGGCGGAGGCTGCCGTGGGCGTCGATGGCGGTGAGGAGGTGTTCGACGACGGCGAGTTCGGTGTCGGTGAGGGACTTGGGGACGTCGAAGACGCCGAGGGCTTCGAGGAGTTCGCCGGTGTCGGTCTCGCGGGCGGGGTGGTGGTCGGCGAGGAGGGCGTCGTAGCACTCGGCCAGGCGACGGGTGGTTTCGGCGTGGGGGATGTCGAGGGCGAGGCAGACGGCGCGCGCGACGGGCAGGGGCGGGTGGCCGAGGCGGGCGATCAGGGCGTAGGTGGCGGCGGGGGTGGCGCCACGGGAGAGGGTGTGCCGGGCGAGGGTTGTGAGGTGCATGGGGAGTCGGGCTTTCAGGCGGTGGTGGGGGCGATGTGGGCCCAGACGAACTTGCCGATGCCGTACGGGCGGGAGGCGCAGCCCCAGCGCTCGGCCAGCTCGTTGACGAGGTAGAGGCCGCGCCCGTGCTCGTCGTCAGGCGCGGCGGTGCGGACCGACGGGCGGCTGCTACCGGCGTCGTGTACCTCCAGCCGCAGCCGGGAGCCGGTGAGGGCGAAGCGGACTTCGATGTGGCGGTCGTCGGGTCCGTCGGAGTGCTGGACGGCGTTGGCGAACAGCTCGCCGAGGAGCAGTTCGGCGGTGTCGCGGTAGCGGTCCCCGGAGGGCAGACCGGAGAGGTAGGCCCGGATCAAGTACCGGGCCAGGGGCGCGGATTCGGCCCGGGAGGAGAGCCGGGCGACGAAAGCCCGGGGGCGACGGGAAGTGGGCATGAGGGAGCACCTTGGAAGCAAAAGGGGAGGGGGTCATCCACGTCATCGTTGGCGATCTGCCAGCGATAGACAGTCAGTTGCCCATGGCAGTAGTAGGTTCGCCACCGGGCGGTTGTCTGATCTGCTCGTGTCCCGGTTCGGTCGATCCGAGGGCGTAGGTCTTGAAGCCGGCGCGCTCGCCGGTCGGGATGAACCCCGTTTTGCGGAGGACGTGACCGGAGGCGGGATTGTATGGGTGCCCGGCCCAGGTACTTCGTCGACTCTGCGCTGTAGATCCGGAGCAGGGCTTCCTCGTCGCCGGGGCGCAGCTCCCGCAGCTCGATCATCCGCCCACCGCTTCGATGAGCTTCGCCAGTTCGGCGGCAGTGGGCCGCTCGTCGGGGGCGGCCAGCAGGACGCAGCGCAGCCGGGCCTGAAGGGCGGGCCAGGGCATCGTGGTGGACATGGGGACGGCTCGGTGGGCGATGGCCTTGCGGATCTCCTCCACGGGCGTGCCCTTGGGGAGGCCTGCGGTGTCGTAGTCCAGCGGCCACTTCCCGGTGGTGCAGGTCCACAGGGTTCCGGCGAGGGCGTAGACGTCAGCGGTCTGTGTCGTGGGGACGGGCTGGGGGCCGTTGATGATCCGGGCGGCGAGTTCGGGGGCGGTGAGGTGGATCATCGTGCCGTCGAACGTCGGCCATGGGGTGCTGTCGATCTTGCGGGACCAGGCGAAGTCGAGGAGGCGGACCGTCCCGTCCTCGCCGTGGATGCCGTGTGCGGGCTGGAGGTCGCCGTGCACCCAGCCGTCGGTGTGGAAGTCCGCCACGGCGCGGCACAGTCCGACGGCGGCGGCGAGGGCTTCGTCCTTCCCGCCGTCGCCCTTGCGCACGGTGCGGAAGACCTGCCAGGTGGAGGGGCCAGCCAGCCACGGGGTGACGTACCAGATGCCGTCGGCGAAGCGGCCGGCGGTCACGGTGTAGCCGGGGAGTTGGTCGAGGACGGAGGCTTCGCGGGCGGTGACCTCGGCGGCCTCGCCGATGCCGAGCTTGATGCTCACCACACCGCGCGGACCGCTGGCCTTCCACACCGCCGAGCCCCGGCGGTTGCTGACCTCCGTCAGCTCGACCGGCCCACAGAAGGCCTCCGCCGTCCTCAGCGCTTCGCGGGCCTCGGCAAGGAACTCGCCCATTCTCGAACTGCCTTCCATTCACAAGAGATGTGCTTGAACACGTCTCGGCCGTCGTCAACCGACACTGCCAGCGCCGCCGCGAGGTCGGGGGTGGTCTCCAGGCTTCGCGGGTCCAGCGGCCGCGCGCCCGCCCGTACCGGGAGGAACGAGAAGGGCGGCGGCGGGATCCTCTGCCCGCGCCGACTGGTCTCGGCAGCGCCCTGGGGGAACTTGCCGAACATGACTCCGACCGGGGCGTACAGGTGCTTCAGCGCCCAGTGCGGCCAGGCCATCAAGTCTCGGTGGTCGGCGCGTTCGCAGTGCCCGCGCAGCACGACGTTCTCGCATGCGAGGAGACCGAGCGGCCCTGGAGCCAGCCGGTGGTGGCGTGTGCAGTGGCGCGCTGGATCGTGGTCATCTTGGCCTCTCGATGTCTGCTGCGCAGGAAGTCGGCCAGGCCGACTTCCTGCGCTTACGGGTGGGTTGCGCGGGTGCGGCAGTGGGTGATGGTGAGGGTTTCGGTGGTGAACCAGCGGGTGGGGTCGTGGTGGTGGCCGGAGCGGAGGCTGCCATGGGCGTAGGTGGCGGCGGGTGTGGCGCCACGGGAAAGGGTGCGCCGGGCGCGGGTCGCGAGGTGCATGGGGAGTCGGGCTTTCAGACGGTGGTGGGGGCGATGTGGGCCCAGAGGAACTTGCCGATGCCGTACGGGCGGGAGGCGCAGCCCCAGCGCTCGGCCAGCTCGTTGACGAGGTAGAGGCCGCGCCCGTGCTCGTCGTCAGGCGCGGCGGTGCGGACCGACGGGCGGCCGCTACCGGCGTCGTGTACCTCCAGTCGCAGCCGGGAGCCGGTGGGGGCGAAGCGGACTTCGATGTGGCAGTCGTCGGGTCCGTCGGAGTGCTGGACGGCGTTGGCGAAGAGTTCGCCGAGGAGCAGTTCGGCGGTGTCGCGGTAGCGGTCCCCGGAGGGCAGCCCGGAGAGGTAGGCCTGGAGCAAGTACCGGGCCAGGGGAGTGGATTCGGCCCGGGAGGAGAGCCGGGCGACGAACATGCGAGGACGACGGGACGTGAACATGGGGGTACCTCGGAGGGGCGGGGCGGGAGCATGCGAAGGAAGTGCGACGTGCGCCAGGCCTGCCGCCGATCGAGGGTTTGGACACCCGACCGGGGCGGGGCGTGCTGCAAGCGGGGAGAGAGCCGTCTCCGAACTCACGAGGCCCGGCGGGCCCGGGGGTCGGCGGTCGGGGCGAACTCTGCCCAGCCGGCTGCTGCGGTGGCCAGGGCGTTCCGTCGGAGGCGGTCCTCGGCGGATCTGCGCGGCCCGGGTGTCGGCGTCTGGGCAGGACACGAAGGGCGGGGTGCGGCGGCCATCGCGGGCTCCAAGGGATGCGGCAGTGGTGTGTGCGAGTCCGGACCCGACCGGGCTCGCACCCCGAGGCGTCGCTTCTCGGGGTGCTGAGCACCACGATGCCGCTGCTGGAAGGCCTTGAATTTCACCAGAAGTGAAAGATCGTCAGATACCCGTTCGGGTGATCCAGGTTGACAGCCGCAGACTCCGGCGGCTAGCGGAGCGTGACAGTGCGGTCACGGTCTCGCGGGCGAGCGGATGCCGGGATACCTGGTCGGGTGCGACCGCGTACGCGGCGTCGAGCTGGTCGAGTGCGGCCTCCGGTCGGGCCATCCATCGGTAGGCACGGGCCAGGTCGATGTGGTGGTGCCCGATCCTGGTCGGGGCCCATCCGGCGGGGAAGCGCAGCCCCTTCGCGGCGGCCACCGCCCGGTCGTGCTCGCCGGCCTCCACCAGGGTCATCACCCGGTGCACCCGCACGTTGGTGGGCCCGAAGTGCAGTGACAGGTCCGGCTGCTCGCCGGTCCGGGCGGCTACGTGTTCGGCCTCGTCCAGATGGTGCTGCATCAGGTCCTTCTGTCGGGCGCGGGCGGCGACCACGGCCGAGCCGAGGTGTAGTTGCCCGGTGGTGACCAGTGCGCTCGGAGTCTTGGCGTCGGTCCCCTCCAGGTGGCCGCGGCCGGACTCCTGGAGGCGTCGGCAGGCCGCGAGGTCGCCGACGCGCAGGTAGGCGGTGACCCGCAGGTACTCGCGGGCGGCCCGTAGCGCGGGTGCCTGGTCGCCGGCCCGCTCCGCGGCCCAGTCCATCCGGGCCAGTGCGGTCGCGGACAGGTCGCTCAGCCCGATGGCGATCCCGACCGAGTGCCCGCACCGGTAGGCCTCCGCCAGCAGGCCCCACGCCTGCCGCTGCTGCTCACCGGTGAACTCGTGTGCGGCCGTGTGCAGTTCGACCAGCAGGCCCGGCAGCATCGCCACCATCGGCTTGTACTTCGCGGCCTGGGCCAGCGTGTTCACCTGTCGTACCGCTGCCCGAAGCGCGGGCAGGGTGCGAGGCCGAACGGCCTCCTGCGGCGGCAGGTCGTACAGATCGAGCACCGTACGGATCGGGCCCATCAGCGGGACCAACGGGTCATCTGCCGTCCCGTCGCTGTACGGGGGCGGTTGGAGGTCGCCAGGCTCAACTCCCAAAGCCCTGGCCACCGCTGCCACGAACTCCGGCGTCGCCGGCTTGTGTCCGGCCACCACCTTCGTGAGCAGGCTGTACGAGACGTGAGCACGATCAGCGAGTTGCCGATGGCTCAGGCCTCTCACATCTTCGTAGGCGGCGATGCGCTGGCCGGTGCTGATTCCGTCCGGAGGTGCCACGCTGGCCCCATCTCGTGAATTCCTTGAACCCTGCATAGGGGACCGTACCCTTGAACTCGCCTGGTCACAGATCATTCGGTCAAACAACGTTGACGTTGGTCGGCTGGGTGCGCGGCCGGGTTCCATGAGATAGCTGCTTCAGCCGGCCAGTCGACGGATACGGTGTCAGGACTGATCGACGTGGGGAGCCTCGGCGGCCCAGTCCGTCGCGGCGATGACCGAACGGATCAGGGCCCTGGATGATCAGTTGCGGACGTCCTCACCGGTGTCCGCCCGCAGGTACCGCGAACGGTACGGGAGGCCATGACATGAGCAGCGATGAACCGGGCGTGCCCGTGCAGGCCGCACTCGCTCCCACGGGTGAGGACTACTCGGGGGTCTGGGTCAGCCACTACGAGTTCTTCAGCAGCAGCCGGGAGAACACGTTCACCGGCCTGCACCACGTCGTCCTGTCCCAGAGCGGGAACCGGATCACCGGCCGGTCGCTCCCCGGTGCGTCGTCCAATCCCGACTCGCCGCTGTCGTTCGACCTCACCGTCGACCGGAACGTCGTGACGGGCTCGTGGGTGGAGCAGACCGCACAGGACGGCTACTACCAGGGGGCCAGGTACCACGGCGCCATTCAGCTGCTGGTCGATCCGACCGGGCGCCGCATGGCCGGCAAGTGGGTCGGCTTCGGCAAGGAGTTCGACGTCAACACCGGCCCTTGGGAGCTGCGCCTGCTGGAGAAGTCCACGGCGGATGAGGTCTTGAGTCGCTACAGCGTGCCGCCGGAGGCGTAGCGCGCCTCACCACGCTGGTACGGCGAGCCCCCGTGTCGATTTGATGGTGACGGCCTTTCACGGTGGCCCGTCGAGAGTCGGAGTCTGTGCACTACGGTCTGTGGGTAGGCGGTTACAGCGACAATCGCTCCGGCAGCGAAGGACAGCCATGGCGGACGACAAGCAGGCGAGGGGCACCGCGAGCTACCTGTTCGAGGCGGGCATGCTCAAGCGGGCGAAGCGTCAGGGTTGGTGGATCGCCGGCGTCAAGGATCCCGAGTCGATCGCCGAGCACTCGTTCCGGACGGGCGTCATCGGCGCGGTGCTCGCGATGATGGAGGGTGCCGACCCGGCCAAGGTCGCCCTGCTGTGCCTCTTCCACGACACCCAGGAGACCCGGGTCAGCGATATCCCGCACATCAGTCGGCGCTACCTCACCGCCGCGTCGAACGAGCGGGTGACCGCCGACCAGGTCAGCGCCGCTCACCCGGCCGTCGTTGCCGGACTCCAGGCCCTCGTGGAGGAGTACGAGAACGCCGAGAACCTGGAAGTCACCGTCGCCCACGACGCGGACAAGCTGGAGTGCCTGATCCAGGCCGTGGAGTACCGCGAGCAGGGCTACCGGAACGTGCAGCCGTGGATCGACAGCAGCCTCGGCAGCCTCAAGACCGAGTCGGCCCACGCCCTCGCCGAAGCCGCACTGACCATGACGTCCCTGGAGTGGCAGAAGGTCTACCTCGCGTGACGCCACCGACACTCGTCTTCGACCGCTTTTCGGCGCTTGACGGTGCCATCTGACAAAGGAGTTACGCATGTCGACTGATGGGCGGATCTTCCGCGAGGCGTGGATCGCCGGTGTCTCGAAGCACTACCCGGGCGAGCCGAAGGCGGGCTATGTCGCCCCGTGGGAGGAGACCCCCGAGTGGGAGCGGGAGTGCGCCGCTGCCGTGTTCGGGCAGGTCCGGGACTTCATCAGCGTGAGCGGCGGCAACACGTCCAAGCTCTCCCGGGAGCAGAAGGGCCGCTTCGTCGCTACGTGCTGGATCGCTCAGATCCACAAGCACATCGAGAATCCGAAGCCGGGCTATGTCGCCGACTGGGTCGATCTGCCGTCGTGGCAGCAGGAGACCGATGCGGACATCTTCGAAGCGATCGAACGCGCCCACTCCTGAACACCGTGCTCTGCGTGGGAAGTCGGCCCCGCCGACTTCCCACGCCAAAGGTAGGGGCGTGCGTGATGTGGGGGTCCGGGCTTTGCGCTCGAACGGTTCGCACTCTTCGTAGTCGCTGTGCTACTTTCCGCATCATCAACAGAACATAGGAGACCCCGGCGGTGCTCGTAACACCCCGGGGTCTGGCACCAGGAGCAAGGACTCCAGATGCGGATTCATCGTAGCGTTCATTCGCGCGCGTTCAGCGTGCTTCCGAACGGCCTGTTGCAGGACCGGCGGCTCAGCTATACCGCCCGTGGCCTCCTCGCCGACCTGCTCTCCCGCCCCGACGGGTGGCGGGAGGACGGGCGGCAGATGGCGGACAGCAGTCCGCAGGGGCGGGGCGCCGTCCGGCGGGCGCTCAAGGAGCTGACCAGCGCCGGGTACTACCGGGTCGACACCGTCCGGATGGCCGACGGGACCATCCGGTCCGAGGCCCATGTCTTCGACACCCCGCAGCCCGCACCGGCTGTCCCCCGCCCGGCTTCCGGTGGGCGAGGGACCGGCCGCGCTGTCACCCCTCCCGTAAAGGACCCGGGACAAGAACCCACCCTCCCGGATGAACGGACGCGGGCCGCCGTGGCCACCCTGTTCCGGGTGATCAGGCCCGAACCCCGCCTGCGCCTCGGCGAGGCCGAGGCCCGCGCGCTGGCACCGCTCGTCACGCAGTGGCTGGAACGGGGCTGCGACGAAGCCGAGTTGGCCCACGCCCTGCTCCCCGGACTGCCGCAGCCGATGCACTCCCCGGTGGCGATCCTCCGGGACCGGCTACGCCGCAAGCTGCCGCCGGAGCGCCCCGAAACCCCACCGGCCTCGTACGCCGAGTGCGGCCGCTGCCACGACCCGGTGCCCCGCCCCGGCATCTGCCGCGCCTGCGCGGGCCTCGGCACGAGAACCGTCGCCGTCGGCACCGGGGCCGGGGCCACCCCCGGAGGCGTCGCCCGCGCCCGCGCCGCCCTGCGCGGGTGGCCCGGGCGGCCGGTCGCCGCGAACTCCTAGCTGGCGAAGCCGCCTTCGGGTCGGATGATCTCCAGGTTGGTGCCGTCCGGGTCGTTGAAGTAGGCGACCCGGGTGCCGAGCGCGGCGTTCGGGGTGACCTCGCCCTCGATGAAGGTGTAGTCGTCGCCGAGGAAGCCGTAGCCGGCGTCCTTCATCCGCGAGTACACGGCGTCGAAGTCGTCGACCCGCAGGCACAGGTGCATCGAGCCGGGCCGGTTGGCCACGCCGCCGGTCCGTTCGCCGACCGGCTCCTGGAACTGGATGAGGTCGATGCCGAGGCTGTTGTCCAGGTTGATCGTGGCGTAGCGCAGCTTCGCCACGGGCAGGCCCTGCGACTTCCCGAACGGCACGCTGTGCATGGTGCCTTGCGCGACGGGCTCCCGCCCGGTGAGGGCCGTGTAGAAGGTGATCGACGCGTCCAGGTCGGAGACCGAGATGCCGACGTGGGCGGCGAGGGTGAGGTTGATCGGGGTGCTGGAAACGGCCATGGTCGTCCCTCTCGTTCGCGCTCCGTGGCCCCCGGTTTCGGGGGGCGGCGCGGGGCGGAGTGCTGGAGAAACCGGTCCGCTCACCATTGTCCCGGTGCCCGCCGACCGCGCACCTCAGGGCGGCGGTCGGGGTTCAGGGGCCGGCCAGGGCGGCGTCGACCGCCGCTTCGGCGTGCAGCCGGGTGGTGGGGAAGACGGGCACCGGGCTGTCCTCCGGCCGGACGAGCAGTTCGATCTCGGTGCAGCCGAGGACGATGCCTTCCGCGCCCCCGGCCACCAGTTCCCCGATCACCCGCCGGTAGGCCGCTCGGGATTCCTCGCGGACCAGTCCGACGCACAGTTCCTCGTAGATCACCCGGTGGACCAGGGCGCGCGAGTCGGCTTGCGGCACCTGGACGTCCAGGCCGCCCGCCGCCAACCGGCCGCGGTAGAAGTCCTGTTCCATCGTGAAGGCCGTCCCGAGCAGCCCGACCCGCCGCAGGCCCGCCGCCCGGACGGCCGCCGCCGTGGTGTCGGCCAGGTGCAGCAGGGGGACGGAGACCGCCGCCGCGACCTGGTCGGCGACCTTGTGCATGGTGTTGGTGCAGATCAGCAGCAGGTCGGCGCCGGCCGCCTCCAGTGACCGGGCCGCGTCGGCGAGGACTTCGCCGGCCTCCTCCCACCGGCCGGCCGTCTGCAGCCGTTCGATCTGCGCGAAGTCGACGGAGTAGAGCACGAGTCGGGCGGAGTGCAGTCCGCCGAGGCGCTCGCGGGTGAGTCGGTTCAGCAGGCGGTAGTACTCGGCGGTGGATTCCCAGCTCATGCCGCCGATCAGGCCGATGGTCTTCATGGGGCCATTTATAAGCCGGAATCGAAATGTGAGGCAAGTACATAAGTGAATCTTTGATCAGCTCTCCCGGGGCACCCGGTGCTGCCACTCCCGGGCGAACACCTCCGATCCGCCCTCCAGTGCCCGCAGTTGGACGATGCTGAGGAAGTGCCCGGCGTCGCAGCGCAGTTGGGTACGGGTCTGGACGGTGACGTCCCAGCCGATGTCGGGGCGCTCCAGGCGGACGGTGTGGTCGGTGCGGGCCTGGGCGCTGAGCGGGGCGCCGGTGAGCACGCGGTAGGCGGTGACGGTGTGTTCGTCGCGGACCAGGCCGTCGGGGTGGGTGCGGGTGCCGTCGGTGGCGGGGGAGAACTCGGCGCGCCACTCGTGGCGGCCGATGTCGTGCACGGTGAGGTGCTCGGGCCGGGCGGTGAGCGGTTCGGTGAGGTGGACGGCGAGCGGTTCGGGCAGTATCGGGGGTTCGAAGGTGACGGGCCGGGTGCCGACGTCGGCGGCGAGGTGGCGCACCGGCAGGCTGAGGGTGGAGCGGGACGGGTCGACGCCGTACCCGGTGTCCTCGGCCGGGGGCCACACCCAGGGCCAGTAGACGGAGGAGAGGGCGAGCCGCAGCCGGTGCCCGGCCGGGATGGTCGAGGCGCAGGCCGCGAGTTCGACCTCGGCGTCCGGACCCCCGGCGGCGAGGACGCCCCGGGTGACCAGGTCCGAGGTGCCGTCCGGGCCGACCGCGCACAGCCGGACGGCCACCTGGGCGGGCGCGTCGTCCTCGCGCAGCCGCAGCCGTACGGTCGGGGTGCCGAGCAGTTCGACCGGTTCGGGCAGCGGCTGGGAGTCGAAGCAGACCGAGCGGCCGTCCTCCTCCCGCTGGTCGGGCGGCTGGTCGGCGGGGCGGCCGTGCGGGACGTAGGCGCCGGCGTTGAGGCCGGTGTGCTGCGGGGAGCGGACCCGGACGTACCGCTCGTCGGAGGCGGTGCCGGCGGTGCGCAGCGGTCCGTCCAGGCCGTAGTGGATCGCGCGGACGTCGGGGGAGGGCCAGGCCTCGTCGCCGGTCCAGCGGGTGGAGAGCCAGCTGCGCAGGGCGGGTTCCTGGAGGGCGTCGGTGTCGACGCCGCGTAGCCAGTGGTCCCACCAGCGCAGGGTGTCGGGCAGGGCGGCCTCGGGCAGGCCGTGCGGCCAGGGGCCGATCAGGGCGCGCGCGGTGGGGGACTCGGCGAGCAGCCGCAGCACGAAGGAGCAGGACGGGTCGCCCCAGCCGGCCACCGCGAGGGTGGGCACGGACACCGGGACGGTGCTCTCGCCGGCCGCGAGCCAGTCGTCGACGGGCGGGTCCAGGGACTCCAGCCGGGCCAACCAGGTGGCCCGCCAGGCGTCGCCGACGTACCGCGGGTCGGGCGGCAGGGCGGCGTCGGCGACCAGGGCGGTGAGCCGGGTCTGCAGGTCGGCGGCGAGCACGGCCCCGCCGGTCCGGTGCCCGCCCTCGGGGCAGGCGGTGACCACGGCGCCGACGGTCTCGGGGGTCCGGGCGGCGAGCCGCAGCGCGGTGGTGCCGGCCGCACCGACGCCGAGCAGGCCGAGCCGGCCGTTGCACCAGGGGCGGCGGGCGAGCCAGTGGACCACGGCGGCGCCGTCGGCCAGTTCCTGTTCGCCGCCGGGTTCGCCGGGGACGCCCTCGGAGTTGCCGTGCCCGCGGGTGTCGACCCGGACGGCGGTGTAGCCGTGGCCCGCGTACCAGGGGTGGCGGCGGGCGTCCTCGGCGGCGGTCCGGTCGGTGAGGCGGCCGCCGGAGTACTCCAGCAGCGCGGGGCCGGACTCGTCGCCGACCGGCCGCCACAGCCGGGCGGCCAGCCGCGTGCCGTCGGGCAGCGGGACGCGCAGGTCCTCGCGGGTGGTGTGGAAGGGGTAGGACGGCATCGGCCGCTCCCGTCGGTCCCGGGCCGGTGGGGCACCGGCGGGCCCGCGGCGCGTACGGACGGGGTGCCGCTCCGTACGAGCGCGCCGCGGGCGTCGGTACTCCGACAGTAGGGGAGGCAGCGGCCCTTTTCCTGGCGAGCAGCCCTGGCGGGGGCACCCCGGGGCCGAGCCGCCCGGGCGCGGGGCGCGGCCGGTCAGGCCTTGCTGAGCCAGGCGGTGGCGTTGAGGGCGAGGGCGGCGTCGGTGCCCGCCGGGTCGTCCCAGCCGTTGTACAGGGTGTTGCCGGACTGGCCGGTGCCGTCGTCGATCGGGGAGCTGTCGCCCCAGACCGCGACCCGGCCGGAGCCGAAGGTGCTGGTGACGAAGAAGGCGCCGGTGTTGCCGCTGTAGCCGGTCCGGTAGACCAGGCCCTTGACGTTCGGGTTGTCGGCGGGCTTGAGGGTGAAGGTGGTGCCGTTGCGCAGGATCGAGCCGGTGACGGTGCCGAAGGGGCCGTGCAGCACCGGGTCGGTCGCGTCGTTGACCGCGCGCGGGTTGTCGGTGGTGATGTTGAGCAGGTCGACCGAGAAGCCGAAGGGGTCGTTGTTGTTCACCCCGTTGTTGGTCAGCAGGTCGTTGATGATCTTCGGGGAGTCCCAGCCGTCGTTGTTGCGGTCGCTGTTGACGTGGTCGGAGACCAGGAAGAGCCCGCCGCCGTTCTTCACGAAGTTCATGATCGCGGTCTTCTCGCCCAGGGAGAGGCGCGTGTTGGGCTCCGGGATCACGAAGGTGTCGAAGTTGGCGAGGTCGAGCGCGGCGCCGGTGCCGTAGCTGATGGTGGAGCCGGCCGGGAGGGTCTTCAGGCTGTACTGGCCGGTCTTCTGGAGGGCGACGCCCCAGGCGGAGAGGGCGCCGGTCCAGCTCTTCTCGGTGGTGGGGTTGGCGTTCTGGGCCAGCGGGTCGGGCTGGCTGGTGCTGATGATCCAGTCGGCGTTGCCCGCGGTCTCGGCCTTGCTGTTGTCGAACAGCACCCGGTGCGGGGTGGCGGCGGCCCGGGTGGTGGGGGCGGTGGGGCCCGGCGCGGCGGTGGCGACGGGGGTGGTGAGACCGGCCGCGAGCAGCGCCGCACCGGCCAGGGCCGCGGCGGTTCGAATACGGATCGTCATGAGCCGTTCCTCCGTGGGGAGTTGAGGGGTCGGCGCGCAGGTTTTCGCGCGTAGAACGGGAGTATCCGCGCGTAGAGCGCACGGTGAAAGCCCCGGGAGGTTACGAAGCCTTGTACGGGTGGTGACGATCTCCGGGGGTCGATCGGAAGTCGGGGGAAGCCGGGGGGAAGCGGTGTGAAAGCGGGGCGGAAACGGTGCGGAAGCGGGGGGAGACGAATCCGTAATTGCGCATGACTTGCAACTGCGCGCGTCAAGGCGGAAAGATGGCCCAGCTTCGACCGCCCGACCGAAAGGACACGACGATGACCGCCCCCCGCTGGCGCGACCGGCTCACCCGTGAGGAGTGGATCCGCCTGGCCGGAATGGGCGGATTCATCCTCGCGCTGCACGTCGTCGGCTGGTTCACCCTGCTCGCGCTGGTCGAGCCCGAGCACTACACCGTCGGCGGCCAGGTGTTCGGCGCGGGCATGGGCCTGACCGCCTACACCCTCGGCATGCGGCACGCCTTCGACGCCGACCACATCGCCGCCATCGACAACACCACCCGCAAGCTGATGGGCCAGGGCAAGCGGCCGCTGTCGGTCGGCTTCTGGTTCTCGCTCGGGCACTCCTCGATCGTCTTCGGCCTCTGCGCCCTGCTGGCCTTCGGCATCCGCTCGCTGGCCGGCCAGGTGGAGTCCGACGACTCGACGCTGCACGAGATGACCGGCCTGATCGGCGTCACCGTCTCCGGCACCTTCCTGCTGCTGCTCGGCCTGATCAACCTGGGCGCCTTCAACGGCATCCTCAAGGTCTTCCGCCGGATGCGCCTGGGCGACTACGACGAGGCGGAGCTGGAGCGCCAGCTGGAGCGGCGCGGGCTGATGAACCGCATCCTCGGCAAGGTCACCAGGGCCGTCACCAAGCCCTGGCACATGTACCCGGTGGGCCTGCTGTTCGGCCTGGGCTTCGACACCGCCACCGAGGTGTCCCTGCTGGTGCTGGCGGGCGGCGCGGCGGCCTTCTCGCTGCCCTGGTACGCGCTGCTCACCCTGCCGATCCTGTTCGCGGCCGGGATGAGCCTGCTGGACACCATCGACGGCTCGTTCATGAACTTCGCGTACGAGTGGGCCTTCTCCAAGCCGGTCCGCAAGATCTACTACAACCTGACCGTCACCGGGCTGTCGGTGCTCGTCGCGCTGGTGATCGGCTCGATCGAGCTGATCGGCCTGCTCGGCGAGAAGCTGGACATCACCAGCGGCCCGATCGCCTGGATCGGCGGGCTGGACCTCAACTTCGTCGGTTACGCGATCGTCGGACTGTTCGTGCTCACCTGGGCCGCGGCGATCGCCTACTGGAAGCTCGGCAACGTCGAGGAGAAGTGGTCGGCCGGGCTGGCCGCCGCCTCGGCCACCGGCTCCAGCTCGGCCTCCGGCTCCGCCTCCGCGAAGTCCGAGTAGCGCGCGTCACGAGAACCGAGGGGCCGGTGACCGGGGTCTGGTCACCGGCCCCTCGGGGCTTTTCCGGCGGCACCGCTTCCCGCGCCGCCCCGGTACCGCCCCGGTACCGCTCCGGCGCCGCGACGGCACCGCCCCGCCGCTACTTCAGCGCGGCCAGCACCGCCTGCGCCATCACCTGCTCGCCGGTCGCGTTCGGGTGGAACGGCACGGCGGGCGAGCCGGGCAGCGCGCCCTCGATCCAGCGGTCGTCCGAGCAGACGTCGTGCCCGAGGGTCGGCGTCGCGGTGTCCACGTAGGTCGCGCCGTTCGCGGCCGCGGTGGACTTCAGGGCGGCGTTCAGCTTGTCGAGCACCCCGTGCATGTACTCGACGTCGCCCGGGGTGACGGGCTGGCGCAGCACACAGGTCGAGCCGTCGGCGGGCAGGACGGACGGGTAGCCGACCAGCAGCACCCGGGCCCCGGGCGCCTTGGTGTGGATGCGCTTGAGGGTGTCGGTCAGCTGCGGGGTGATGGTGGTGCGGATCCGCTCGGCGAGGTCGTCGGTGCCGTACTGCCAGGACATGGTGCTCCAGTCCCAGTGGCCGTGGTGGTAGACGTCCTTGCAGGGCGTGCCGAACGGGTTGACGACGGCGCCGGCGATGCAGGTGGCGACCAGTTCGCCGAGCCCGAGGTCGCTGGCCGCGAGGTCGTTGCCGCCGATCCCCAGGGTGACCAGGTCGGTGTCGGCGGTGACCGCGTCCAGCTGCGGGTCGTTGACCCGGATGAAGGCGTCGTACTGGGGCTGCGTCATCGCCTTGATCTTGGCCGCGGCGCAGGTGACGTCGGTGTACCGGCCAGCCTTGAGGGCGCCGGCGACCAGGTGGCCGTAGTTGCGGTCGGAGCGCAGGCACAGGCCGGCCGACTGGCCCGGCACTCCGGCGCCGGCGGCGTAGGAGTCGCCGAGCGCCACGTAGTGCCGGGGCGCCTGGGTGGCGGCCTGGGCGGTGGTGGAGGTGAGCGCGAGCGCGGCGCCGAGGGAGACGGCGGCGAGGGCGGTGGAATTCCGGAGGTGCCGGGATTTCCGGGCAGGACGGAGCACGGTTCCTCCTGGGGGAGAGAAACGACGGGTGGGGGTTCGTGCGGAGCCGGACTACGGCTACTCGCAGGTAAGTTACTGCCGTGTTTCCCGGACGTCCATGGTTCGCGCGGAAATCGCCGACATTCCGTCAGATGTGGTCGAACGGTGTCGAACGGCATTTCGCATTTCGCTCCACCGGGTATCGCTCGGCAATCGCGCGGGTATCGCCCGGCCGTCGACGGCAATTCCGAAACGGCGTGGAGCGGAATTCACGGCGGCGGTTGTTACCCGCCGGTTGACCGGACGTCACCGCAGGCCGCAGTATCGGGCGCACAGCGACGGCGCGTCCCGGGCGCGCCGCCACCGCGAGCCGCCACGGAGGACTGCGCATGGCCCTGGACGCCGACGTCATCGTCATCGGGGCGGGCCTCGCGGGCCTCGCCGCCACCGCCGAACTCGCCGACGCCGGACGGAAGGTGATCCTGCTCGACCAGGAGCCCGCGGCCTCCCTCGGCGGCCAGGCGCACTGGTCCTTCGGCGGGCTCTTCCTGGTCGACTCGCCCGAGCAGCGCCGGATGCGGATCCACGACTCGCACGCCCTCGCCCGGCAGGACTGGTTCGGCACGGCCGGCTTCGACCGCCCCGAGGACGCCTGGCCGCGCCGCTGGGCCGAGGCGTACGTGGACTTCGCGGCGGGCGAGAAGCGCTCCTGGCTGCACGGCATGGGCGTGCGGTTCTTCCCGGTGGTCGGCTGGGCCGAGCGCGGCGGTCAACTCGCCGACGGGCCGGGCAACTCGGTGCCGCGCTTCCACATCACCTGGGGCACCGGACCGGGACTGCTGGCACCCTTCGTCCGGCGGGTCCGCGCGGCCGCCGCCCGCGGCCTGGTGGAGCTGCGCTTCCGGCACCGGGTCACCGGGCTGTCCGCCACCGCGGGCGCCGTCGACACCGTCACCGGCGAGGTGCTGGTGCCCAGCCCGGCGGGCCGGGGCGAGGCCAGCTCGCGCGAGGCGGCCGGCGGCTTCGAACTGCGCGCCCAGGCCGTGATCGTCACCTCCGGCGGCATCGGCGGCAACCACGACCTGGTCCGCAAGGCCTGGCCGGCCCGGCTCGGCACCCCGCCCGCCAGGCTGCTCTCCGGGGTGCCCGCGCACGTGGACGGACTGATGCTGGACGTCGTCGGCCGGGCCGGCGGCAGCCTGATCAACGGCGACCGGATGTGGCACTACACCGAGGGCATCGAGAACTGGGACCCGATCTGGGCCCGGCACGGCATCCGCATCCTGCCCGGCCCGTCCTCGCTCTGGCTGGACGCCCGCGGCCGGCGGCTGCCCGTCCCGCTCTTCCCCGGCTTCGACACCCTCGGAACGCTCGAACACATCATGACCACCGGGTACGAGTACACCTGGTTCGTGCTCAACCAGCGCATCGTCGAGAAGGAGTTCACCCTCTCCGGCTCCGAGCAGAACCCCGACCTGACCGGGAAGTCGGTGCGCGGCGTGCTCGGACGCGCGCTGCCCGGCGCCCCCGGCCCGGTCCAGGCCCACCTGCGGCACGGGCGGGACTTCGTGGTCGCCGGGAACCTCGCCGACCTCGCCCGGGGCATGAACGCCAGGACCGCCGAGCCGCTGATCGACCCGGACGAACTGCGCCGCACCGTCGAGGACCGCGACCGGCAGCTGGCCAACCCCTTCGCCAAGGACCTCCAGGTCACCGCGATCCACGGCGCCCGCCGCCACCTCGGCGACCGGCTCATCCGCACCGCCGCCCCGCACCGCATCCTCGACCCGGGCGCCGCCCCGCTGATCGCCGTCCGGCTGAACATCCTGACCCGCAAGTCGCTGGGCGGCCTGGAGACCGACCTCTCCTCCCGGGTGCTGCGCCCCGACGGCGAGGTGCTGCCCGGGGTGTACGCGGCCGGCGAGGCCGCCGGGTTCGGCGGCGGGGGCGTGCACGGGTACCGCTCGCTGGAGGGCACCTTCCTGGGCGGCTGCCTGTTCTCGGGCCGCACGGCGGGCCGGGCGGCGGCGCGGGCGGTCGGGTAGCGGCGCCGGGGCCGTCGGGTAGCGGCGCCCCCCGGCCCCTGCTACCGGGCCTGCGGCATGTCCCTCGGCCGGACAGGGGAGGGCCCCGGCGGTCGGAAGGCGGTACCGGACCGGCCCCTGGGGGAGGACACTGGTAGCGGTCCCGCCCGCACGAGACGTTCGGAGGAACGGTGAGCGCAGCACCCCTGCACGGTCACCACGACAGCCGCCAGCCCGTCCCCCGCACCCAGGACGGCGTGGCCGCGGCCCTGCCGCCCGCGCAGCGCATGGAGTTCTACCGGGAGATGGGCGAAGCCGACATCGAGACGATCGGCGGCGTACTGAAGCGGTGGTGGCTGCGGGCGGAGCTGTACCGCGACCCGGAGGGCGACCGGATCCACGCCGCCGTCCAGGCCGGCACCGCTCCCGGCGCCTCCGCTTCCGCGGTCCTGCGCCGGCTCGGGGCCCGGTGAGCGGCTACGACGAGTTCCCGGACGACGACGACCCGATCACCGTCTCCCCGGCCGTGGAGGAGTTCCTCGGCGACCCTGGCACGCCGGCCGACGTGTTCTCGGCGGTCGTGGCCTTCCTGGTCGACCTGCGGGAGGATCCGTTCCCCCGCCTGAGCATGCCGGTGCCCGGCCGGCCCGGGATGCACTCGGCCCCGCTGCGCCGGGACCTCGGGCTGGTGGAGTACGCGGTGAACGAGGACGCGGACCCGCCCCGGGTCTACGTCTCCCGTGTCCTGCGAGCGGACTGACCGGCCCGCCGTCGGCGAGACCGAGGGCCGGCCGGTCGGGAACCGGCGGTCAGGGCCTGGCTGCGTAGTGCTGGTCGACCGGGCGCCGACGGGTGGCGACGGCGTCAGAAGGTGGCCGGCGGCTCCAGCCCCAGGGGCCGGGCGGCCCGGCCGCGGACGGCGAAGACGATCGCCGCGATCAGGCCGATGACGGCCAGCAGCAGCCCGAGCGCGGCCACGACGAGCGCGCCGGCGAGCTTGCCGGGCAGGGCCTCGGAGTCGGCGCCGCTGTGCCACACCACCCGCTCGCCGACCTTGGCGAGGTCGACGGTGCCCTGCTGGTCGGCCAGGTTGATCCGGGAGTCGAAGGCGTCGCCGCGGACGTCCCCCATCAGGAAGGCCCGGCCCGGCGGGACGGTGACGTCGAAGTCGAGGTAGCAGGTGTGGACCTGCCGGGCCGACGGCTCGTCGACCGGCTTCCCGTTGAGGCTGAACTGCCCGTTCACGCAGGCGATGCGGTCGCCGCCCAGGGCCATGGCCCGCTGGATGACGATGCCCTGCAGCGTCCAGGGGGAGTCGACGGCGTAGACCTCGCCGTGGCGCACGTCCGCGGGCTGGACCCGTTCGGTCCAGAGCCCGGTGCCCGACCGCAGCTCCGGCGACATCGTGTCGCCCGTCATGCGGTGGTAGCCGTAGTCGGAGCCGACCACGGCGAACCCGAGCACGGCGCACAGGACCCCGACCACCCCCACGGCCACCGATATCCATGTACCGCGGCGGCCCCTTCGCTTCGGCATCAGGCCGTCCTCCCCTTGTTGTTCGTGAGTCGTGTGGTGGCCCGTGGGCCGTGCGCATCCTAAGGGTCTGGGATGCCCGCTGGCCTGCGGGTACAGTGCGGGGGCCGGTGCGGAGCGCGCCGCCGACCACGAGGGGGAGCAGAGCCGATGAGCCGCCGAGAGCGCGACGGTGCCCGGGACCGCAAGCGGGGCGCCGGTGCCCCCGTGACCGTGACGGTCTGCCGGGGCTGCTGCTGCGGCACCGAGGCCAAGCACCCCGGGGTGGACCACGCGGGCCAGTACGAGCGGCTGCGGACGGCGGTGGGTTCGGCGGGCCGGGTCCGGGCGGTCAAGTGCCTGGACGTGTGCACCCAGTCGAACGTGGTGGTGGTCGGCCCCTCGGCGGAGGGCCGGGCGGCGGGCGGCCGGCCGGTCTGGCTGGGCTTCGTGCTGATGGACGACATGATCGACGAGATCGGTGCCTGGGTGCGCGCGGGCGGCCCGGGCCTGGCCGATCCGCCGGGGCTGCTGGACCTCCAGCTGATCTCGGTGTCCCGGCGGGTCCGCGAGGGCCTGCCGGAGTGAGGACGAGCCTGCCGGAGTGAGGTCGGGCCCCGGCTGAGGTCGGCCGTTGGTCCTACAGGATGATCGTCGGATCATGTCTACCCGGGCCGAACCCGGGTCGGTCCGGGTGCCTTCACCACTACCATGACCGGTGGTGTCGGGCCCTTCCGGACGGCGCCGAGCCGTTTCCGCGCGAGGGAGGAAGCCGATGACGACGGTCTGCCGCATCTGCGCGGGCACCGGCCGGACCGCCGGCCTCAGCTGCCGGACCTGCCAGGGCACCGGCACCACCGAGGTGGGCGGCGGGGGCGGCAACTGCTTCCTCTGCGACGGCACCGGCGTGTACGTGCGCTACCGGGTCGACGCGACCGGCGCCAAGCACGCCTACCGGGACGAGATCTGCCGCACCTGCGACGGCACCGGCAACCGGACCGCCACCCAGTGGGACGAGCGCTCCGGCTGACCAGACCCGAACGCTGTCCGCGCTTCCGCCGACGCCCGCTCAGGCCACGGGGCGGATGGGGGCCATGATGCGGCGTCGGAACGGTGCGGACACGGCCTTTGCCAAACCATGGTCGAACATTGGCGTTCGAATGGGCGGTACGCTGCGACCCGTTCACCCGGCGTCCGTGCGCGATCAACGCGCCGCTGGAAGAGTCCCGCGCATGGATATCCCCAACATGGGCGTGCCGGCCAAGCTTGCCGACCGCATGAGCATGGCCGAGCAGCACGAGTACCTGCGGGCCCGCTTCTCCCGCCGCCGGATGCTGCGCGCCGGTGCCGTGACCGTGGGCGCCGTCGCCGTCGGTGGCGCGCTGGGCAGCGGCACGGCCTTCGCCGCCCCGGCCGGCCCGCAGCTGCTGACCGGTGGCACGACCAGTGGCATCGACGGCTCGCTGGTCGCGCCGATCGGCCGTCACCTCCAGTTCGGCCCGGAGCCGGACACCCAGTTCCGTATCTCCTGGCAGGTCCCGGCCCCGGTCAAGAAGCCGTTCCTGCGCTTCGGCAAGACCCCGTGGGAGCTGAGCCACAAGGTCCAGGCCGAGGTCCGTGCCCTGCACACCCCGGCGCTGACCCCGAACAGCCAGCCGGTGGACCAGTACTACCTGCACGTGGCGCTGGAGGACCTGCGCCCCGACACCACCTACTACTACGGTGTCGGCCACGAGGGCTTCGACCCGGCCGCGCAGCAGCAGATCTCCACCCTGCACACCTTCCGCACCGCGCCGTCCCGCGACCACCGCTGGGGCAAGGTGTACGAGCCGTTCACCTTCACCGCCTTCGGCGACCAGGGCGTCAGCGCGCACGCGGCCGGCAACGACCACATCATCAAGGCCCAGAACCCGGCCTTCCACCTGCACGCCGGCGACATCTGCTACGCCGACCCGGCCGGTTCCGGCACCGACCCGGACAAGTCCGTCTTCAACGCGAAGACCTGGGACGACTTCCTGGTGCAGACCGAGACGGTCGCCGCCGAGATCCCGTGGATGGTCGCGTACGGCAACCACGACATCGAGGCCTGGTACTCGCCGAACGGCTACGGCGGCGAGAACGCCCGCTTCTTCCTGCCGAACAACGGCCCGGACCCGCGCCAGGTCCCCGGCGTCTACACCTTCCGCTACAAGAACGTCGGCGTCATCTCGCTGGACGCCAACGACGTCTCCTACGAGATCCCGGCCAACCTGGGCATCTCGGCGAACAAGCAGACCAAGTGGCTGGAGCGCACCCTCAAGGACCTGCGCAACGACGAGACCATCGACTTCGTCGTGGTCTTCTTCCACCACTGCGCCTTCTCCACCACCGTCGCGCACGCCTCCGAGGGCGGTGTCCGCGAGGCCTGGGTGCCGCTGTTCGAGAAGTACCGGGTGGACCTGGTCATCAACGGCCACAACCACATCTACGAGCGCACCGACGCGATCCTCGGCAACAAGGTCTCGAAGCAGGTGCCGAGCGGCGCCACCATCGAGCCGGCCAAGGACGGCGTGGTCTACGTCACCGCGGGCGCGGCCGGCCGCAGCCTGTACAAGTTCGACGTGCCGGACACCTACGAGGGGCACGAGAACCACCAGGACGAGGTCAAGACCTACTACTGGAGCAAGGGCAAGGTGAAGACCCCCGAGACCATCCAGTGGTCGCGGGTGCGCTACACCGGCTACTCCTTCATCAAGGTCGACGTCACCCCGAAGCACCTGGGCCAGAAGTCGGTCATGAAGGTCACCGCGCTGGCCGAGGACGGCACGCAGATCGACAACTACACGATCCTGCGCACGGTCGGCGAGGGCTGGGACTCGGACCGGGACGACGACGGCCAGGGCGGCGGCTGGGGCTGGTAGTCCCCGCCGGTCGCGACGGTGCCCCGGCGAGGGTGACGGGGCCCGGTGGTCGTGACGGTGCCCCGGTGTCGGAGATGGGTCCGACACCGGGGCACCGGTGCGTTCAGCGCCGGGGGCCGTACATGATGACGGCGACCCCGGCCAGGCAGATCAGCGCGCCCAGCACGTCGTAGCGGGTCGGCCGGAAGCCGTCCACGGCCATGCCCCACAGCAGCGAGCCGGCCACGAACACCCCGCCGTACGCGGCCAGCACCCGGCCGAAGTGGCTGTCCGGCTGCAGGGCCGCGACGAAGCCGTACGCGCCGAGCACCACCACGCCCACCCCGGCCAGCCACCACGGCCGTTGCTCGCGCACGCTCTGCCAGATCAGCCAGCAGCCGCCGATCTCGGCGAGGGCGGCGAGGACGAACAGGGCGATGGAGCGCAGGACGGTCACGACCCAGAGCCTAGGGCCTGTCTTCAAACTCCCGTCGTCCGCCCGGAGGGTGGGCGGGGCGGCGTTGGGGTGCGTGCATCGCAAGGCGGAGGAGGGAGCCACTGCGGAGCATTGGCGACCGACGACAACGCGGCGAGGTGCGTGCCCCGGCGTCGCCCCGCAGACGCGAGTTTGAAGACAGGCCCTAGGCGGTCAGCTCTGCCGGTACGTCGCGAGGAAGCGCCCGATCCGGTTGATGGCCGTCTCCAGGTCGTCGGCCCGGGGCAGGGTGACGAAGCGGAAGTGGTCCGGGCGGGGCCAGTTGAAGCCGGTGCCCTGGACGACGTGGATCTTCTCGCGCAGCAGCAGGTCTAGCACGAACCGCTCGTCGTCGACGATCCGGTGCACCGCCGGGTCCAGCCTGGCGAAGGCGTACAGCGCGCCCTTGGGCTTGACGCAGCTGACGCCGGGGATCTCGTTGAGCGCCTTGACCGCGATGTCGCGCTGCTCGGTGAGCCGGCCGCCGGGCAGCACCAGGTCGTTGATGGACTGGTGGCCGCCGAGCGCGGCCTGCACGGCGTACTGGGCGGGCACGTTGGGGCACAGCCGCATGCCGGAGAGCATGGTCAGGCCCTCCAGGTAGTCGGTGGCGTGCTGCCGGGGCCCGGAGACGACCAGCCAGCCGCTGCGGAAGCCGGCCACCCGGTAGGCCTTGGAGAGGCCGTTGAAGGTGAGGGTGAGGACGTCGTCGGCCAGGGCGGCCAGGCAGTGGTGCTCGGTGTCGTCGTAGAGGATCTTGTCGTAGATCTCGTCGGCCAGCACCATCAGGTGGTGGCGGCGGGCCAGGTCGAGGATGCCCTCCAGCAGTTCCTTCGGGTAGACCGCGCCGGTGGGGTTGTTGGGGTTGATGACGACGATCGCCTTGGTGCGGGCGGTGATCTTGGCGGCGATGTCGTCCAGGTCCGGGTACCACTCGGCCTGCTCGTCGCACAGGTAGTGCACGGCCTTGCCGCCGGCCAGCCGGACCACGGCCGTCCAGAGCGGGTAGTCGGGCATCGGCACGAGCACCTCGTCGCCGTCGTCCACGAGCGCGGTGACGGCCATCTGGATCAGCTCGGAGACGCCGTTGCCGAGGTAGACGTCGTTGACGGTGACGCCCTCGACCCCGCGCTGCTGGTAGTACTGCACCACCGCGCGACGGGCCGGCAGGATGCCGCGCGAGTCGCTGTAGCCGTGCGCCTTGGGCAGGTTGCGGATGATGTCCTGGAGGATCTCCTCGGGCGCCTCGAAGCCGAAGGGGGCGGGGTTGCCGGTGTTCAGCCGCAGCACGCTGTGCCCGGCCTCCTCCAGGGCGTTGGCCTGGTCGACCACCGGGCCCCGGATCTCGTAGCACACGTCATTGAGCTTGCTGGACTGTCGAAACTCCATCTGCGGCCTCCCGACCGTCACCACCGCTCCGTTGCTTCAGCTTTGTTCTACCAAGTGAGTACTTGGAAAGTCCAACCTCTTGGCTATGCTGATCCGCATGTCACGCCGAAGCTACGACCAGTACTGCGCCGTCGCCCGCGCCCTGGACGCGGTGGGGGAGCGCTGGAGCCTCCTGATCGTCCGTGAGCTCCTCGGCGGCCCGCGCCGCTACACCGACCTGCACGCCGACCTGCCCGGCGTCTCCACCGACATCCTGGCCGCCCGGCTCAAGCAGCTGGAGGGCGACGGACTGATCGCCCGCCGCCGACTGGAGCGGCCCGCCAACGCGACGGTCTACGAGCTGACCGGGCGCGGCCGCGAACTGCGGCCGGTCGTCGAGGCGCTGGGGGAGTGGGGCCTGGCTGCCCTCGGCGAGCAGCGGCCCACCGACGCCGTGCGCGAGCACTGGTTCACGCCCCGGAAGGCGGGCGAGGAGGCCGGCGAGGAGGCGGTGGCCGTGACGGGCTGACCGTCGCGGTGGGCGCGGTGCCTGCGGCGGGCACGGTGGCCTGAATGGGGCGGCGGCAAGGCCCCCGTCGCCGACCGCCGCCCCGTGGGCTCAGGATGGCCCGGGCCGATAAACGAACGATCGGCGTGCGATGAGCGCCGAGGTTCGCCGAGGTCCGTCGGGGTTCGCCGGGGTTCGCCGGGGGTCCGTCGGAGTCGCCGGGGCCCGCTGCGGTTCCGGACGGGCACGCACGTACGATCGTCGGATCGTCGAACCGCCGGAGTCATCCCGGGAGAGCGGAGGCCAGCCCGTGCCCACCCCCTACCGCAGTTACGTCGCCGTCGGCGACTCCTTCACCGAGGGCATGTGCGACGACCTGCTGCCGGACGGCCACTACCGGGGCTGGGCCGACCGGGTCGCCTCGGCACTGGCCGCCGAGCACGCGGAGCACGCCGAACGCTCTGAGTACGCCGAACGCTCCGGGCACGCCGAAGGCTCTGAGCAGGCCGAGCGCGCCGAGTCGGAGTCCGCGGGCACCGGCTTCCGGTACGCCAACCTCGCCGTCCGCGGCAAGCTCATCGGCCAGATCCACGACGAGCAGCTCGCCCCCGCCGCCGCGATGGGTGCCGAGCTGGTCACCCTGGCCGGCGGCCTCAACGACGTGCTGCGCCCCGGCTGCGACATCGACGCCGTCGAGCGGCTGCTCGGCCGCTGCGCCGACGGGCTGCGCGCCACCGGCGCGACCGTCGTGCTGTTCACCAGTACCGACCCGACCCGCCGGATGGCGGGCGGCGCCCGGCTGCTGCCCGCGATCCTGCGGATGAAGGCCTTCGTCCAGGAGCTGGGCCGGCAGGACGGCTTCGTCGTGGTCGACCTGTTCTCCGCGCCCTGCTTCGACGACCGCCGGCTGTGGGCCGAGGACCGCCTGCACCTGTCGCCCGAGGGGCACCGCCGGGTCGCCGAGGGCGTGCTGGAGGCGCTCGGCCGCCCCGCCGCCTTCGACTGGCGCGCCCCGCTGCCCGCCGCCGCCCCGGCCGGCCGCGCCGAGCGGCTGCGCGAGGACGCCCGCTGGCTGGGCACCCACGTCGGCCCGTGGATCGGCCGCCGCCTCACCGGCCGCTCCTCGGGCGACGGCCGCCCGGCGAAGCGGCCGGAGCTGCTGCCGTACCGCTGAGGCCCGCCGCCCGGTGCCCGGGCGCCACGGGCCCCGGCCTACTCGGTGTCGTAGACGCCCGGCGCGTCGAGGACCAGGCTCGCCATCGGGGCGTGGGTGGCCCAGCCGAGCGCCGTGTAGAGCGCCTGCCCCTCCGGGGTGCCGACCAGCACGCCGGTGCGCGCGCCCCGCTCGTGCGCGGCGGACTGGAGCGTCCGCATCACCAGGGCGCCCAGGCCCCGGCGGCGGTGCTCCGGCGCGGTGGTGATCTGGTCCGGTACGGCCACGGGGCCGGCCAGGCCCGCCTGGCCGCGGGCGGCGAGGTGCCCGTCCCCGGTGCGCACCAGCACCCGGAGGATCCCGCCCCGCTCCCAGGTGGTCACGGTGTACCCGGCCGGGGCCTCGGGCCGCTCGGGGACGAGCGGGACGCTCATCAGGAAGCCCGGCGCGTCCAGCCGCCACCGCTCGTCCAGCCAGGGGCGCACGGTGGCGTCCTCGGCGAACAGCTTCAGCCAGGTGGTCGGCGCGGTGACGGTCTCGCCGAGCTTGCGGACCTCGGCCTCGGTCGGCTCCGGCAGCACGTGCCGGCCGACCTCGCCGACCGGCGCGCCGACGTCGATGCTCCAGCCCCAGGGCTGGTCCACCGGCTCGGCGGAGCCGCGCGAGACGGCCCAGCCCGAGATCCACATCCGGACCAGTTCCCTGATGTCCGGTTCCCGCATGGCACCCACCCCCGTGTGTAATGGTCTCTACTGCGCTGGGCAGCTTACCGGCGCCGAGGGCCGTCTGCCCAGTAGGATTCCGGGGTTCACCGCGCCGACCGGCGCCCCGCTGCTGGAAGGACCCCGGAACGTGCGCGAGACCGAGTCGCCGCAGGACCAGACGGCGGCCGCGCCGACCCCGCCACCGACCCCGCAGCCGACCGCGCTCCGGGCCGACTGCGGCAGCTGCTTCGGGCTCTGCTGCGTCGCCCTGCCGTTCGCCGCCGGGTCCGACTTCGCCATGAACAAGCAGGCCGGCAGCCCCTGCCACAACCTCCAGACCGACTTCAGCTGCGGCATCCACGTGCGGCTGCGCGACAAGGGCTTCCAGGGCTGCACCGTCTACGACTGCTTCGGCGCCGGGCAGCGGGTCTCCCAGGTCACCTTCGGCGGCCGCAGCTGGCGCGAGGAGCCGGACAGCGCCAAGGCGATGTTCGACGTCTTCCCGGTCGTGCGGCAGCTGCACGAGCTGCTCCGGTACCTCACCGAGGCGCTCACCTTCGCCCCCGCCCAGCCCGTCCACGACGAACTGCGGCAGGCGCTGGCGGAGACCGACCGGCTGGCCGGCGGCACCCCCGAGGAGATCCTCGCCGTCGACGTCCCGGCCCACCGGCAGCGGGTCAGCGAGCTGCTGCTGCGGGCCGGCGAACTGGTCCGCGCGGCCGTCCCGCGCCGCCGCGAGCTCCGCGGCGCCGACCTCTTCGGCGCCCGCCTGCGCGGCGCCGACCTGCGGGGCGCCAACCTGCGCGGCGCCCTGCTCGTCGCGGCCGACCTCTCCGGCGCGGACCTGCGCCTCGCCGACCTGGTCGGCGCCGACCTTCGGGACGCCGCCCTGGCCGGCGCGGACCTCAGCACGGCCCTCTTCCTCACCCAGGCCCAGCTCGACGCCGCCCGCGGCGACGCCACCACCCGCCTCCCGGCCGGCCTCACCCGGCCCGCCCACTGGCCCGAGACCGCCCCGGCTCCCGCCGCGGGCGCCGGGGCCGGGCCCCGTGCGGGCAAGGGCGGCGGCCGCCCCGGTCGGAGCGGCCGCCGGCGCTGAGGCGCTACTGGCCCACCCGGCCGTCCACGCACTCGCGCAGCAGGTCGGCGTGGCCGCAGTGGCGGGCGTACTCCTCGATCCGGTGCACCTGCAGCTCCCGGATCGAGAGCCGGTCCTTCCCGACCCGCTCGCCCAGGTCCTGATACCCGGCCAACGCGGCGTCCAGCGCGGCCTGTTCGCGCTCCAGGTCGTGGAACGCGGCGTCCACCACGGCCTGCTCGCCGACGGCCCCGTCGAAGTCCGCGTCCCGCCCGCCGTACAGCTTGGGCAGCGGCTCGCCGTCGGTGATCCAGTTCCGCCAGTCCCGTTCCACCCGGGCCAGGTGCCGGACCAGGCCGAGCAGCGACATCGTGGACGGCGGCACCGAGCGGCGGGCCAGCTGCTCCGGGGCCAGGCCGTCGCACTTCATCCGCAGGGTCAGCCGGTAGTTCGTCAGGTAGTCCTGGAGGGTGGCGAGTTCGCCGTCCGGGCTCGGGCCCTCACTGTTGCGGGGGTCGTCGTCCGGGTCGGCCCACATGTCGGGGTAGACGGTCGCCTCGGTCCATCGCACGGGTTGCTCGGTCATGCCCGGCATCCTCCTTCGCAACCACCCCCGGCCGCCACCGGGTTATCGCACCCCCGGCCCTTCCGGCACCGGCGGCGGCGCCGAACGGCCCCCTGCCGCGCGGGGCTCAGTCGGTCAGCAGGCGGGCGCGCAGGGTGTCGATCTGCGCGCGGTCGATGCCGAGGGCGCCGGTGAGGTAGGCCTCGACCGAGCCGTGGCGGTCGGCGAGGTCGGCGAGGGTGAGCCGGATGACGGCCTCCGGGGCGCGCCCGTAGCCGGGCCAGCGCAGGGTGCGGCCGGGGTGGGCGGCGTGCCACTCGGCGACGAAGTGCGCGGTGGCGAGCTCGGTGAGGGCGAAGTCGGCGGCGATGTCGTCCTCGCCGACGCCGAGCAGGGTGAGCAGCAGGGCGGCGATCAGCCCGGTGCGGTCCTTGCCGGAGGCGCAGTGGAAGACCACCGGGGCCTCGGCGGCCGTGATCACGTCCAGCGTCTGGCGGATCTCCTTCACCCCGTCCTCGGCGACCTCGGCGAAGCGGTCGGCGAGGTGGCGCCAGGGGTCGACCTCCGGGTCGATCTCGGCCTGGTCGTACGGGCGGTGCTCGATCGAGAGGTTGTGGTACTCCAGGCCCTCGAACCCGGGCACCCGGCCCTTGGCGGCGATCTCCCAGGGGTAGCGGAGGTCGATCACGGTCCGCACGCCGAGCGCCCGGAGCCGGTCCAGGTCGGCGGGGGAGCCGAGCTTGCCGAGCGAGTCGGAGCGGTACACCAGCCCCCACCGGACGGACCGCCCGCCGGCGCCCGGGTAGCCGCCCAGGTCGCGGAAGTTGTGCAGGGCCTCGAACTCGATGTGACGTGTGGTCATGCGCGGCACTCTAACCAGCACGTCAAGCGCCGCCGGGCCGGGGGAGCGGCGGCGGCCGGCCCGGGCGCCGCCGTCTGTCAGTGGTGTCGGGCAGGATCGGCACGTCGGCACGTCGGCGGGACGGAAAGGGCGTCATGGCGATCACGAACGAGCAGGTGACGGAGCAGGAGTTCCTGCGGGAGATGTCCGAGGACCCGTACTTCCCCGACCACCTCGTGGCCAAGGGCAGGGCCATCCTGGTGCGGCTGTGCGAGCGGATCGAGGCCGAGCGGCCGGCGGACCTGCCGGCGCTGTACGTGCTCTCCCACGCCGCCGCGGAGGAGTTCAACCGTCTGGACACGGAGTTGAAGGCGGCGGGGAGCGAGATCGAGACGGCGGCGCGGGAGGACATCGCCGAGGCCTTCTGGATCATCGCCTCGGCCTACGGCTTCGAGGACGCGGACGTGGAGGAGATGGTCGAGCCCCGGGAGTGGTGACGGGCACCGCCCGGCCCTACACGCTGCGGTCGGCGAGGACCTCGCGGACGACGTGGCGGGCGTTGGCGGTCAGCGCCTGGTCGGTGTGGCGGTAGTACGGGATCGTCACCAGGGCGAGGGAGAACGCCCAGGCGCGGCCGCGGGCCCACATGGCCTCGTCCGCGTGGAGGGCGGCGCGGAAGGCGGGGCGGGCGGTGGCGGGCAGCAGGTTCCAGGCGGCGATCAGGTCGGCGGTCGGGTCGCCGACGCCCATCAGGGCGAAGTCGATGACGGCGGCGAGCCGGCCGGCGCCGGTGAGCAGCAGGTTGCCGGGGGTGAGGTCGCCGTGCAGCCAGACCGGCGGGCCGGCGTAGTCGGGCAGTCGAAGTGCCTTGTCCCACAGGGCGGTCGCGGCCTCGGTGTCGATCGAGCCGGAGAGCTGGGCGATGGCCGCGCGGGTGGCGCCGTCGCGGGAGGCGAGCGGGACGCTGCGCTGGGAGACGGGGGCGTCGGCCGGGTCGACGGCGCGCAGGGCGTTGACGAAGCCGGCCAGGTCGCGGGCCAGCGCCTGGGGTGCGGCCAGGGCGTGGACGACCGGGTTGGCGCCGTCCAGCCAGTGCAGGACGGACCACTCCCACGGGTAGCCGGCGGCGGGCCGGCCGACCGCGAGCGGTGCCGGGACGGGCAGCGGCAGCCGCGGGGCCAGCCGGGAGAGCCACTGCTGCTCCCGCCGCAGGCCCCCGGCGGCCCACTCCACCCGGGGCAGCCGGACGGCGAGTTCGGGCCCGAGGCGGAACATCGCGTTGTCCGCCCCGGAGGTGGCGGCGGGGGTGACCGGGAGGCGCTCCCACTGCGGGAACTGGGCGGCGATCAGCCGCCGGACCAGGGCCGCGTCGACCACCGGCCCGTCGGGGTGGATCCGGGTGGCAGCGCACATGCCCGGCAGCGTACAGCTCCGGTCGTCGCCGTTCAGCCGGATTGCCGAACTGCTCACATTCCGACGGTCGTTCGAACCGGAACGCGCGATTTCGGCCACCCGGCGACGGCCCTGACGGCCCCGACGGTCACCCGAAGGTGACCCGCACCCCGATGGTGCCGCCCTTGCCGAAGCGCAGCACGTTGGCGGTCAGGGCCACCGCGCACAGCAGGCCGTACTTGCGCCGCAGCAGCTTCCGGTAGGCGGGCGCCCGGTCGGGGTCCAGCACCGCGGTGGCCGGCACCTGGGCGCCGAGCAGGTTCCCGCGGATGTCGCTGGGCCCGACCAGCACGTCCGAACGGTTGCGCAGGCGCTTGACCTTGCCGGTCTTGGTGACGGTGGTGAAGACCAGCGCGTCCCCGTCGCGCGCGACCCACACCGGGGTGGCGACCGGAGTGCCGTTCCTCCGGTAGGTGGTGAACAGCAGGTACTTGGCGGCGGCGAGCCGCTCCAACTCGGCGGCGGCATCCAGAGTGTCCATGCCCGCCAGCCTAGGAAGCCGCAACTGGGCCCCGCTCAAGCCTCGGTGGAGCCCGGGGGCCGTCAGCCGGAGGCGCGCGCCACGCCCGGCCGTCCCGGGGGCGGCCGGTCGGTGTCGTCGGCACCTGCCAGAATGCAGGGCGTACGGCGCAAGCACTGATGGAGAAGGTGACCGGCTTCGTGACCACGCCAGTCGAACAGGTGGCCCGGCAGGCCCAGCAGGCGATCGAGCGGCAGATCGCCGAGGAGCTGGGTGTCCGCGAGGGGCAGGTGAAGGCGGCCGTCGATCTGCTCGACGGCGGCTCGACCGTGCCCTTCGTGGCCCGCTACCGCAAGGAGGTCACCGGCTCCCTCGACGACGCCCAGCTGCGTGCCCTGGAGGAACGGCTGCGCTACCTGCGCGAGCTGGAGGACCGCCGGGCGGCCGTGCTGGAGTCGATCGAGGCCCAGGGCAAGCTGGATGACGCGCTGCGCGCCCGGGTGCTCGCCGCGGACTCCAAGGCCCGCCTGGAGGACATCTACCTCCCGTTCAAGCCGAAGCGGCGCACCAAGGCACAGATCGCCCGCGAGGCCGGCCTGGAGCCGCTGGCGGACACCCTGCTGGCCGACCCGGGGCAGGACCCGGCCGCGCTGGCCGCGCGGTACCTCAACGAGTCGGTGGCGGACGGCGCCGCGGCCCTGGAGGGTGCCCGGGCGATCCTGGTCGAGCGCTTCGGCGAGGACGCCGACCTGGTCGGCTCGCTGCGCGAGCGGATGTGGACCCGCGGCCGGCTGGTCGCGAAGGTCCGCGACGGCAAGGAGGGCGACGGCGCCAAGTTCGCCGACTACTTCGACTTCGCCGAGCCGTACACCCGGCTCCCCTCGCACCGCATCCTGGCGATGCTGCGCGGCGAGAAGGAGGAGGTGCTCGACCTCGACCTCTCCCCGTACGACGGCGAGTCCGAGGGCGACCTTCCGGGCGAGAACGACTACGAGCAGCGGATCGCCGCCCGCTTCGGCATCGCCGACCGCGGCCGCCCGGCCGACAAGTGGCTGGGCGACACCGTCCGCTGGGCCTGGCGCACCCGCGTGCTGGTCCGGCTCGGCATCGACCTGCGCGCCCGGCTGCGCGCCGAGGCCGAGGAGGAGGCGGTGCGGGTCTTCGCCGCGAACCTGCGCGACCTGCTGCTCGCCGCCCCGGCCGGCACCCGCGCCACCATGGGCCTGGACCCGGGCTTCCGCACCGGCGTGAAGGTCGCCGTGGTGGACGCCACCGGCAAGGTCGTCGCGTACGACACGATCTACCCGCACCAGCCCGCCAACAAGTGGGACGCGGCCCTGGCGACGCTGGCGGCCCTGGCGAAGAAGCACGACGTCGACCTGGTGGCGATCGGCAACGGCACCGCCTCCCGGGAGACCGACAAGCTCGCCGAGGACCTGCTGGGGCGCCATCCCGAGCTGAAGCTCACCAAGGCGATGGTCAGCGAGGCCGGTGCCTCGGTCTACTCGGCCTCCGCGTTCGCCTCGCAGGAGCTGCCGGACCTGGACGTGTCGATCCGCGGCGCGGTCTCGATCGCCCGCCGCCTCCAGGACCCGCTGGCCGAGCTGGTCAAGATCGACCCCAAGTCGATCGGCGTCGGCCAGTACCAGCACGACCTGAGCGAGGTGAAGCTCTCCCGCTCGCTGGACGCCGTGGTCGAGGACTGCGTCAACGCCGTCGGCGTGGACGTCAACACCGCCTCGGCGCCGCTGCTCACCCGGGTCTCCGGGGTCACCGGCACGCTGGCCGACAACATCGTCGCGCACCGCGACGCCAACGGCCCGTTCCGCACCCGCCGGCAGCTCAAGGACGTCTCCCGGCTCGGCCCCAAGGCCTTCGAGCAGTGCGCGGGCTTCCTGCGCATCCCCGGTGGCGAGGACCCGCTGGACGCCTCCAGCGTGCACCCGGAGGCCTACCCGGTGGTGCGCCGCATCCTGGCCGCGACCGGCGGGGAGCTGCGCGAGCTGATCGGCAACGGCGAGCGGCTGCGGGCGCTGCGCCCGGCGGACTTCGCCGACGACACCTTCGGCGTGCCGACCGTCACCGACATCCTCGGCGAGCTGGACAAGCCGGGCCGCGACCCGCGCCCGGCCTTCCGCACCGCGACCTTCAAGGAGGGCGTCGACAAGATCGGCGACCTGGAGGTCGGCATGGTGCTGGAGGGCGTGGTCACCAATGTCGCCGCCTTCGGCGCCTTCGTGGACGTGGGCGTCCACCAGGACGGGCTGGTGCACGTCTCGGCGCTGTCGAGGAACTTCGTCAAGGACCCGCGTGAGGTGGTCAAGCCCGGCGACATCGTCAAGGTCCGGGTGCTCACGGTGGACGTGCCGCGCAAGCGGATCGGGCTGACCCTGCGGCTGGACGACGAGGTCGGGCGCGAGCGCGGCGGGGACCGCGGCGACCGCGGCGACCGCCAGGCCCGCCCGCCGCGCCAGGAGCGCCGGGGCGGTGGCCAGGGCGGCCAGGGCGGCCAGGGCCAGGGCGGTCGCGGCGGCCAGGACCGGCGCGGCGGCGGTCAGGGCGGCGGCGGTGACCGCGGCGGCTCCGGCGGCGGTGCGCCGGCCAACAGCGCCATGGCGGACGCGCTGCGCCGCGCGGGCCTGACCGGCGGCGACGGCGGCCGCGGCGACCGGCGCTCCGGGCGGCGCTGAGCGGCTGAGCGGAGCCGAACCGGCACCCGGAACCCGACAGCGGCAGCGGCCGGGGCCGGTGGACGTCACGGTGCGTCCACCGGCCCCGGCCGTCCGTGCGGGTCAGGCCAGGAGCTTGTCCTTGGCCTTCTGGTACTCCTCGTCGGAGATGGCGCCCTTCTCCTTCAGGGCCGCCAGTTTCGCCAGGTCGTCGACGTGGCTGCCGCCACCGCCTCCGCCGCCCGCCGGTGCCGTTCCGGCGGCGTCCCGGATGTAGGACTTGAACGCGGCCTCGGACCGCTCCGCCTGTTCGACGTCCCGCTTGCCCATCGACTGCCCGCGGGCGATCAGGTAGGCGAGGACGCCGATCAGCGGCAGGATGATCACCAGGACCAGCCAGCCGGCCTTGGCCCAGCCGCCGAGGTCGTGGCTGCGGAAGATGTCCGTGATGATCTTGAACAGCAGGAAGAACCAGAGGATCCAGAGGAACAGCTCCAGCATCGTCCAGAAGATGTGGAGTGCCGGGTAGTCCACGGCCAGCAGTTTGGTGTCCATGGCCGAGTCATATCACCGTAAAACGGACATGGCCTGCTGCTGTTCGGCTGTTCCGGTGGTCTTCCGTCCCAGTGGGAATATCCCGGCGGGGAGCGGTTTCAGCCCAGCCCGGCCCGTCGGCGCAGCTCCACCGCCAGCGCGACCAGCTCGCCCCACCAGGCGTCGTGCCCGGCCAGCAGCAGCCGCTGGGCCTCCGCGGGCGGCACCGGACGGACCTCGACCACCTGCTCGCCGTCCGCCGGGTTGGTCGGCGCGGAGTCCAGCGCGACCTCGCCCCAGCCCCACAGCCAGGCCTTCTCCGGGTGCGGCTGCCACGGCCGGTACGGCACCGGGTCCTCGGTGCGGCAGCGGTGCGCGCCCAGCCAGTGCGGCTCGCCGAGCATCCGGGCGCCGGCCTCCTCGCGCAGCTCCCGGGCCAGGCAGGCGACGATGCCCTCGTCCTGCTCCCGGGTGCCGCCGGGCAGGAACCAGTGGTCCCGGTCGTCCCGGCAGAGCACGACCTGACCGTCCGCGAAGCCGACCAGGTGGATGTTGGTGACCAGGGCGTCCGGCGGCGGCTCGGTGGAGAACTGCGCGTCGAAGCGGCCCCAGCTCCAGTACTGCGGCGCGTGCAACGCCGGGAACAGGGCGGCGAGTTCGGCTGATCTGGCAGAGGTGTCGGTGCGCTCCGTGGTATCGGTCATCAGGAGATCGTAGTGCCGGTCGGGAAACGGCGGGGGACGGTCGGATGGACGAGCGCGATGTCGGAGGTGGAGATGGCGCGCGGCCGGCGCGGACGCGCCCCTTCGGCCGGTGCGCCGACCCAACTGCCCAGTGAGATCTCGGCGGTGATGCCCGGTCCGAAGCCCGCGATCAGCCCGGTGGTGCCCTCGGGCACGCCGCCGTCGGCGAACAGCCGGGCCAGGGCGTCGAAGACGACGGCGCTGGCGATGTTGCCGCGCTCGGTGAGCGTCGCCCGGCTGTAGCGGAAGGTGGCCGGCTCCAGGTTGAGGAAGCGGCACAGGTCGTCCAGGATGCGCGGGCCGCCCGCGTGCACGATGTAGAAGCCGAGCCCGGAGACGTCCCATCCGTGCTCCCCGGCCAGGCCGCGCAGCGCGGGCGCGAGCAGCTCCATGGTGCCGGGCACCCGCCGGTCCAGCTGGAAGTGGAAGCCGGTGTCCTTCACCCCGTACGAGATCCAGTCCTCGGTGTGCGGGACGAGGTGCGAGCCGTTGCGCTCGACCTGCACGCCGTGCCCGCCGTTCCCGCGCATCACCACGGCGGCGACCGCGTCGCCGAACAGTCCGTTGGAGAGCAGCGAGCCGACGTCGAGGTCGGTCGGCTGGTAGCAGAGCGAGCAGAACTCGCAGGCGACGATCAGCACGTTGGCGCCCGGGTAGGCGCGGCAGAAGTCGTGCGCCCGGTTGACGGCGGCGCCGCCGGCCGCGCAGCCGAGCTGGGCGATCGGCACCTGGCGGGTGTCGGAGCGGAAGCCCATGGTGTTGATCAGCCAGGCGGTCATCGACGGCATCATGAAGCCGGTGCAGGACACGTAGACGATCAGGTCGATGTCCCGGGCGGTCAACTCGCCGTGGGCGAGGGCGCGTTCGACCACCTCGGGGACGCGCCGCTTGGCCTCGCGCTCGTACACCTCGTTGCGGACGGTGAAGCCCGGGTGGGCGAGGGTCCGCTCGATCGGCTGGACCAGGTGCCGGGTGCGCACCCCGGTGTTCTCGATCAGCCGCAGCGCCAGGCCGAGTTGGGGGTGGCCGGCGTGCAGGGTGCGGGCCAGGGCGAGGGTCTCGTCGAGGGTGATGACGTGCTCGGGTACGGCGATGGCGGGGCGGCAGAGTGTTGCCATGGGTACGGGTCTCCCCTGGGGGCCTGGTGGCAGGCATGGTGGATGCGTGGAGCGGTGCGGACGCCGCGGCGGCCGGGGGCGGCGGGCGGCGGCGGGTGGTGGTGACGGGTGGCGGCGGCAGGCGGGGAGTCGGCTACCAGGCCACCGGCAGGGTGCGCGGGAAGCGCCAGATCGAGCCGGAGTTCCAGTCGAGTTCGGACGGCTCGACGGCCAGCCGCAGGCCGGGGAAGCGGCGCAGCAGGGTGCCGATGGCGACCTGCAGCTCCATCAGGGCCAGGTGCGAGCCGAGGCAGCGGTGCTGGCCGTACCCGAAGGTCATGTTGACGGGCCCGGCATCGCGGTCGAGGTCGAGTTCGTCGGGGCGCTCGTAGGCCGCCGGGTCCCGGTTGGCGGTCAGGTAGGAGACGTGCACGGCCTCGCCGGCCCGGATCAGCACGCCGCCCAGCTCGACGTCCTCGGTGGCGACCCGGGCGATGCCGACGCCCTGGCGGAACGGGATGAAGCGCAGCAGCTCCTCCAGGGCGCGGGGCAGCGTCTCGGGCCGGGCGCGCAGTTTGGCGAGCTGCTCGGGGTGGGTGAGCAGGGTGTAGGCGAGGTTGCCGAGCTGGTAGGTGCTGGTGTCGTGGCCGGTGACCAGCAGGACCATCGCCATGACCGTCAGCTCGTCCGGGGCCAGCAGTTCGTCGCCGTCGCGGGCGGTGGCCAGGGCGCTGATCAGGTCCTCGCCGGGGTGGGCGCGGCGCTCGGCCGTCAGTCCGGTGAAGTAGTCGCGCAGCGCGCTCTTGGCGGCCTCCTGGCCGTCCCGGCTGCCGGGGCCCATCCGCATCATCGCCACGGCGTGGCCGCGCAGTTCGGCGCGGTCGGCGGCGGGGATGCCGAGCAGTTCGCAGATGGTGGTGAGGGGGAGGCGGCCGGCCAGGAAGTGCATCAGGTCGGCGGGGGCGCCGTGCTCTGTCATCTCGTCGAAGTAGCCGTCGACGGTCCGCTGGGTGGCCGGGCGCATCCGTTCGACCTGGCGGTTGGTGAAGCCCTGGGCGACGAGCCGGCGCAGCCGGTTGTGGGCGGGCGGGTCCATCAGGTTGATCGCCTCGGCCTGGGCGATCGGGGCGGGCGTCATCCGGGGCAGGTCGCGGCCGATGCCGGCGGCGCGGCTGAACCGGCGGTCGCTGGTGACCACCTTGACGTCCTCGTAGCGGGTGGCCAGCCAGGCCTCGCCCTCGCCGTGCGGCAGCCGGATCCTGGCGACCGGGGCCTCGGTGAGCAGTCGCTTCAGGAGGGGGTCGAACTCCAGGCCGTCGGTGTGGTGGAAGGGGCAGTCCCACACGGGGGCGGTGGTGGTCACGGGCCGGTCCAAGTGTTCTCGTCATGCCGGGGGGTGGCGCCCGAGGTGGTGGTCACGTTCGGGCGTGGACATGCAGATGGTGCCCCATGAACTGGCAAAAAGGAGAACGTGGTGAAGAGAGTTAACTCCAAGGAGTGAGATTGGGCTGATATTCATGCCAATCAGCATGAGATCAAGGGAAGTTGACGTTCAGTCGGCGCCGCCCGGCGCGACCAGCCCGGTCTCGTAGGCGAGCACCACCGCCTGCGCCCGGTCCCGCAGGTTCAGCTTCGCGAAGATCCGGGCCACGTGGGTCTTCACCGTCGACTCGCTGAGCGTCAGCTCGCGCGCCAGCTCGGTGTTGGACAGCCCGCGCCCGAGCAGCGCCAGCACCTCCGCCTCGCGCGGGGTGAGCGGCGCGAGGTCGCGGTGCAGCGCCGGGCCGTCGGCGCCCGGGGCCGGGCGCGGGGCGCCGGCCGCGAACCGCTCGACCAGGCGCCGGGTGATCGAGGGGGCGAGCAGCGCGTCCCCGGTGTCCACCAGCCGTACGGCGGCGGCGAGGTGGGCGGAGGTGACGTCCTTGAGCAGGAAGCCGCTGGCCCCGGCGGACAGCGCGGCGTAGACGTAGTGGTCCAGGTCGAAGGTGGTCAGCATGATCACCCGGCAGCCGGGCACCTGGGCCAGGATGCGCCGGGCGGCCTCCAGGCCGTCCGTGCCGGGCATCCGGATGTCCAGCAGCGCCACGTCCGGGCGGTGCAGGACGACGGCGGCCACCGCCTCGGCGCCGTCCGAGGCCTCGGCGACCACGTCGATGCCGCGCGCGGTGAGGATCATCCGGAAGCCGGTGCGGACCAGCTCCTGGTCGTCGGCGATCACCACCCGGGGGCGGCGCTCCTGGTCCTGGGACACGTTCTCCTCCGTCACGGCCGGTCCAGCGGGATGCGGGCGCGGACCCGGAAGCCGCCGCCGAGCCGGCGCCGGGCGTCCAGGTCCCCGCCGTACACCGCGACGCGCTCGCGCAGGCCGATCAGCCCGCGCCCGGCGCCGTCCGGCCTCGGCCCGTCCGGTGCGGACCGTCCCCCTGACGCGGCGGCCGCCCCGGAGAGCACGCTCGGACCGCTGTTGAGCACCTCCACCCGCAGGTAGTGGTCCGCGTAGCGCACCGTCACCTCCGCCGTCACCCCGTCCCCGTGCTTGAGCGCATTGGTCAGCGCCTCCTGGATGATCCGGTACGCCGTCACGTCGATCCCGCCCGGCAGCGGCCTCGGCTCGCCCGAGACCCGCACCTCGACCGGCAGCCCGGCGAAGGCGAACCGGTCGATCAGCGGGCTCAGCCGGCTCAGGCTGGGCTGCGGCGCGAAGCCGTCCGGCGCGGGCTCCTCGCTGCCGTCCGCGGCGGGGGCCAGCAGGCCGAGCAGGTGCCGCAGCTCGGTCATCGTGTCCCGCCCGGCCGCCTCGACCGCGGCCATCGCGGCCGCCGCCTCCGCGGGCATGGTGGCCAGCACCTCGCGCGCGGCCCCGGCCTGCACCACCATCAGGCTCACGTTGTGGCTCACGATGTCGTGCAACTCGGCGGCGATCCGGGACCGTTCGGCCTCCACGGCGGTCCGGGCGGCGCTCTCCCGCTCCCGTTCCAGCAGCCAGCCGCGCTCGCCGATGGCCGCCCGGTGCAGCCGCCGCGCCCGGGCGAGCGCCACCGCCAGCCAGCCGGCCGCCGTGCCCGCCGCGGCGGCCGTCGCGACGGCCGCCCACTCCCACCCCGTTCCCCACACGGCGACAGCCTCCCAGGTCACCGCATGATCCACATCATCCGGGGGTGCCGCCCCCGTACATCCCGGGTACTACGGCCGCCGCGGTTACACCCGGGGTGGGACGTGCCGGCGGCGGCCCCGCGCCTACGGTCGTCCACCATGAGCAACGACCACGACGGGACCTCCCGGCCGGACGACGCGCAGGTCGTCGTCGAGCTGTCCGGGGTGCACAAGGAGTTCGGCGACGCCAAGGCGCTCGACGGCGTCGACCTGCGGATCCGCGCCGGCGAGGCGGTCGCCGTGATGGGCCCCTCGGGGTGCGGCAAGTCCACCCTGCTGAACATGGTGGCCGGACTGGACCGGCCCACCGCCGGCACCGTCCGGGTGCAGGGCCAGGACCTCGGGCGGCTGAACGAGAACGGGCTGGCCCTGTTCCGCCGCCGGCACGTCGGCATGATCTTCCAGTTCTTCAACCTGATCGACGACCTCCCGGCCCTCGACAACGTCGCCCTGGCCGCCCAGCTGACCGGCACCGGCGCCCGCCAGGCCCGCCGCCGGGCGCTGGAGCTGCTGGACGAACTCGGCGTCGCGCACCGCAAGGACGTCTACCCGGCCACGCTCAGCGGCGGCGAGCGCCAGCGCGTCGCGGTGGCCCGCGCCCTGATGAACCGCCCGGCCCTGCTGCTCGCCGACGAGCCCACCGGCGCCCTGGACAGCCGCTCCGGAGAGCAGGTGATGGACCTCCTGATCGACCTCAACCAGATCGGCCAGACCCTGCTGATCGTCACCCACGACCCCGCCCTGGCCACCCGCTGCGCCAGCCGGCTGGTCGAGGTCGCGGACGGCCGGGTGGCCGGCGACCGGATGCTGGAGGCGTCCGCATGACCGGCGCCGTCTGGCGTGCCTCCCGGGCGGCCGTGAAGCGCCGCCGGGTGCAGACCATCGTGATCGGCCTGGTCGTCTTCTGCTCCACCACGACCGTGCTGCTCGCCCTCGCGGTGATCAGCGCCGCCCGGGCCCCCTTCGACGACGCCTTCTCCCAGCAGCGCGGCGCCCACGTCGTCGCGACCTTCGACCCGGCCGGGGCCACGCCGGAACAACTGGCCGCCACCGCCCACCGGCCCGGCGTCGAGGCCGCCGCCGGGCCGTTCGACCAGGCCGTGGTGGAGATCCCCACCGACTGGGTCGGCAGCCCGCCCGGAGCGCTCACCCTGGTCGGCCGCTCCGACCCGGCCGGCCCGGTGGACCGGGTGCAACTGCTGGGCGGCCGCTGGGCGAGCAAGCCCGGCGAGGTCGTCATCAACGAGCCGTTCGGCGGCTACTCGCCCGCCAACCTGGACTACCCGCTGCCCCTCAGCGGCGGCCGGACGCTGACCATCGTCGGCTACGCCACCAGCATGAGCCAGAGCGCGGGCGGCTGGGTCACCCCCGAACAGGCCGCCGACCTGCACCCCAGCGCCCGGCAGATGCTCTACCGGTTCTCCGACGCCTCCGACGAACAGCGGCTCACCTCCGCCCTGGCCACCGCCACCGAGGGCCTGCCGAAGGACGCGCTCACCAACGTCCAGTCCTACCTGGTGCTCAAGGACGCCTTCTCCGCGGGCGCCGACGCCTACCTGCCGCTGATGACGGTCTTCGGCGTGCTCGGCCTGGTCGTCGCGGCGCTGATCGTCGGCAACGTGGTGAGCGGCGCGGTCGTCTCCGGCTACCGGCACATCGGCGTGCTGAAGGCGATCGGCTTCACCCCGCGCCAGGTGGTCACCGTCTACCTGACCATGGTCTCGGTACCCGCCGTCGCCGGCACCGTCCTCGGCACCGCGGCCGGCTGGGTGGCGGCCCACCCGATCCTCCAGTCCGCCTTCTCCGGGATCACCACCGGCACCGCCGTGATCGAACCGGCCGGCTGGCTGCCCGCCGCCACCCTGGTCAGCGTCCCGCTGCTGGTGGTCCTCGCCGCCCTCCTCCCCGCCTCGCGCGCCCACCGGCTGTCCGCCGCCCAGGCCATCTCGGCCGGCAGCGCACCGCGCGCCGGGCGCGGACTGAAGGTCCAGCGCCTGCTGAGCGGCACCCGCCTGCCGCGCGCCGTCAGCCTCGGTCTCGGCCAGCCCTTCGCCCGCCCCGGCCGCACCGCGCTCACCATGTCGGCGATCGTGCTCGGCGTGCTCACCGTGACCGTGACGTCGGGACTGGGCACCACCCTGACCAGGCTGGTGGGCCACAACGACGGCCACACCCACGTCAGGGTGCAGACCGCCCACTTCGCGGGCAACAAGACCGAGCCCCGGCTCACTCCCGCCCAGACCGAGACGATGCTGCGGACCACACCCGGCGCCGACCAGGTCCACGTCCGCGGGCTGGTCAAGGTCGGGCTGGTCGGCTTCACCCAGCCGGTCTTCGCCGACTTCCTCAGCGGCGACGGGATCACGGAGCAGCTGCAGCGCGAGGTGGTCAGGGGCCGCGCGGCGACCGGGCCGAACGAGATCGAGGCCGGGCCCTCCTTCCTCCGGGAGCACGGACTCAGGCTCGGCGACCGGCTCACCCTCGACCTCGACGGCCGCCGGCTGACCGTCACCGTCGTCGGCGAGGTGGTCCAGGGCAACGCCCGGGCCTTCACGTCCAACGACCTCACCCGGGCCGCGCTCACCGACGACCCGCACGCGGTCGAGTACGACATCAGCCTCGCCGAGGGCGCCGACGCCCAGGCGTACCAGCGGGCCGTGACGGCCGCCGACCCGAGCCTCTCGGCCCAGGTGTTCGCGCCCGACCCGTCCGGCCCGATCGTCGCGGTGATCAGCTTCGCCACGATCTTCACCGTCCTGCTGTCGGTGGTCGCCGCGCTGGGCGTCTTCAACACCCTGCTGCTCACCATCCGCGAGCGCCGCCGGGACCTCGGCATGCTCAAGTCGATCGGCATGACACCCCGCCAGGTGGTGACGATGACGATCACCTCGGTGGCCTGGCAGGGCGTGGTCAGTGCGCTCATCGGCGTCCCGGCCGGCATCCTGGCGCACCGGCTGCTCATCGAGAACGTCGGGAGCATCCTCTTCCCGGAGTGGACGATGGACGTCTGGAGCGCCCCGCTGCTCACCGGCGTCGGCGTCGCGGGCGTCGCCATCGCCGTCCTCGGCGCGCTCGTCCCGGCCCGTTCGGCCGCCCGGCTGCCGATCGCCGAGGTACTGCACAACGAGTGAGTCCGGAGTGGGGGACGGCCGGTCGGATCATCCGACCGGCCCTCCGCCGTGCGCGGGTCCGCCGCGTTCCCGTCACGGAACTGACGCATGCTCAGTCCGTGCCGTGAGGACGCCTATCATCTGCGCCATGGCCACCGCTGAGCTGATCCGCATCGTCTCCCGCTCCTCGCCCATGGCACTGGCCCAGGTCGAGCGGGTCCGCACCGAACTCGCCGCCCTGCACCCGGGGCTGCGCACCGAGGTGGTGCCCGTCACCACCTCGGGCGACCGCTGGACGGGTGATCTCGCCGCCCTCGGCGGCAAGGGCGCCTTCACCAAGGAGGTCGACGCCGCGCTGCTCGCCGGGGAGGCCGACGTCGCCGTCCACTGCCTCAAGGACGTGCCCGCCGACCGACCGCTGCCGGCGGGCACCGTCTTCGCCGCCTACCTGCGCCGCGACGACATCCGCGACGCCCTCGTCCACCCCGGCGGCCTGCCGCTGGCCGCCCTCCCGCCCGGCACCCGGATCGGCACCTCCTCCGTCCGCCGGGTCGCCCAACTCGCCGCCTCCCACCCGCACCTGGAGTGCCTCCCGATCCGCGGCAACGCCAACAGCCGGCTCGCCAAGCTGGACGCCGGGGACGTCGACGCGCTGCTGCTCGCCCTCTCCGGCCTGGAGCGGATCGGCGAGCAGGCGCGGATCACCGAGGTGCTCGGCATCGAGGCGATGTGCCCGCCGATCGGCGCCGGCATCCTCGTCCTGCAGTGCCGCGAGGGCGACACCGCGACCATCGAGGCGGTCACCGGCCTCGGCCACCACGACACCTGGCGCGAGGCGGCGGCCGAGCGGATGTTCCTGCACGCGCTCCAGGGCCACTGCAACAGCCCGATCGCCGGGTACGCCAGGGCCGAGCGGGACGGCCGCCTCTCGCTGCGCGGCCGGGTCTTCACCCCGGACGGCAAGCAGGTGCTGGACGCGCACGAGTGGGCGGGCGCGCTCAGCCCGGAGGACCTCGGGACGTCGGTGGCGCTGGCGCTCAAGCGGCAGGGCGCGCAGGAGCTGATCTCCTCGATCCCGCACTGAGCGGCTATTCCGCTTCGGCCGCGGCCCGTTCGATGATGCCGGCGATCACCTCGGTCTTGGCGTCGGCGTAGTTCTGCAGGTACTCCCAGGACTGCTCGGCCAGGGCCCGCTTGGCGTCGGCGTACAGCTCGCGGTCGCCGCGGTGGCGGCGCAGCCGGTCGCGGAAGCGCAGCATCCGCCCGATCTCGGGGCATCCGGCGGACAGCACGTGCAGGTTGGCGTAGTCGGCGCTGGGGTCGATGGCGTACCGGCGCAGGACGCGGTGCTCGTACCAGTCGGGTTCGCGGACGGCGAGCCGGTAGCCCAGGGCTTCGAGGGCGGGCACGTAGGCCGCCTCGTCGGCGGAGTCGGGCACGATCAGCAGCATGTCGACGACCGGTTTGGCGGGGAGGTCGGGCACGGAGGTGGAGCCGACGTGCTCGATCCGGTGGTCGAGGTGGGCCAGGGACTCCGCCATGCCCGCGGCCTCCCGCTGGTAGGCCGCGGGCCACCGCGGGTCGTGGTCGCGCAGGACGATCCGGCCGTCGGGCCTGGTGGGCGCACCCAGGTTGGCCGCCTCGATCTCCTCGGTGGTCATGGGGACGCGCGGGATCTCCTGCTCGGGCACGGCCGGCTCCTGTTCCTCGGGTGCTGGTCAAGGGGGTTCTCGTCGGGGACCGACCCAGTAGACCAGGACGCGTCGGCCTTCGCGCGGCCGTCGGGTCGGGGCCGCGTCGGCTTCCGCGCGGTCGCCTGACGGTCCGTGCGGTGAGCGGATGGTGACGCTCCGGAGGTTTTTCTCTTCCGGGTGAGAACCGGCCGGGTGCGCGGGGCGTCCGTTTGAGGCGTGATCAGTGCGGTGCTCGGCGGGATGCCGATGTTCTGGCCCGGGTTGCTGCTCTCGCTGGTGCCCGCGGCCCTGTTGAACCGGCCGGTGGGGCGGTTGCTGCGGGCCCACTGGGTGGTGGGCTTCGTCCTGCTGCTCGGGCTCGGCGGGGTGGTCGTGGCGACCCTGCTGCCGGAGGCGTTCCGGCTCTCGGAGGGCGCCGTCCGGCACTGCGCCGTGGCGGGCGGCCGGCCGCGGTCGCCGTACGAGCTGCTGCACGTCCGGCACATCGAGCTCAAGCTGGCGACCTACGCCCCGGTCGGTTTCGCGGCGGCGCTGGCGGGCCCCCGGCGGCGGGCGGCGGCGCTGCTGGGTGCGGCGGTGCTGCCGTTCGCGGTGTCGGCGGTGCACTACGCGCTGCCGGCGATCGGGCGGGCCTGCGACGTGCAGGACGTCTGGGACGGGGTGCAGGGGGTCGCCTTCGGAGCGGCGGCGGGGTTGGCGGCCGGGCCGCTGGTACGGGCGGTGCGGGCGCGTTCGCGGGCCGTCTGACGGCCTGTCCATCCGGCGGTCTACTGGTCGAGGAGCGGGAAGAGCCGGGTGACGGCGGCGACCGGGCGGGCCCCGGCGGGGCGGGCGGCCGGGTCGGTCTCGCGGCCCCGGTAGCGGGCCAGCGTCCGGCGGACCTCCTCGCCGACGGCGGCCAGTTCCTCGGGCGTCAGGTAGACGACGGCGCTGAAGGCCTCGTCCTGCCGCCACTCGGCCGGGGCCTCGGCGCGCCGGGCGAGCCAGTGCTGGTAGCTCTCGTCCTCCAGGCCGCGCGCCAGCTCTCCGAACCCGCCTTCCACGGCGTCCGGTTGGGTCGTCGGCAGCCGCCAGGGCCGGGCCCGCCCGTCGGTGGCCGGGGCCTCCTCGATCAGCCCGTACCGGGCCAACTGCCGCAGGTGGAACGAGCAGAGGCCGGAGCTGAGGCCGAGCCGGGCGGCGGCCTCGGTGGAGGTGACGGTGCCGTGCTCGCGCTCGGCGAGCAGGTCCAGCAGCGCGGTGCGGACGGCGTGCTCGGGGAGGGGGCCGGTTCTGACGAGGTCTTCGGTCACTTTGCAAAGTCTGCTACTTTGCAAAGTCAGACCGCAAGTACCGTCTCTCGAAGGAGTGCCCTCCCGTGTCCGAGCTGCGCGAACGGCCGACCGTCCTGCGGATCACCGAGGTGGGGGAGGAGATCCTGAGCCGCACCTGCCGGACCGCCACCGAGGAGGATTTCGGCAGCGAGCGCCTGGCCCGGCTCATCGACGACATGTTCGCCACCATGCACGTCGCCGACGGCTGCGGCCTCGCCGCCAACCAGGTGGACGTCGACCTGCGCCTGTTCGTCTACGACTGCCCCGACGACGACGGCGTCCGGCACACCGGCCACGTGCTCAACCCGGTGGTCGACGAGCAGGAGCCCGGCCGCGCACTGATCGAGGAGACCGAGGGCTGCCTCTCCGTCCCCGGCGCGAACACCAAACTCGCCCGCCCCGCCCGCACCGTGGTGCGCGGCGTCGACCAGCACGGCGACCCCGTCGTGATCGAGGGCACCGGCTACTTCGCCCGCTGCCTCCAGCACGAGACCGACCACCTGAACGGCGGCCTCTACATCGACCGCCTCTCCGCCCGCGACCGCAAGCGCATGCTGAAGCAGACCGCCGACCGTCGGGAGAAGGTCTTCGCCGAACGCGCCGCCAGGGCTGCCAAGATGGCGCGGTGACCGAACCCGCGCACCTCGCCGCCGTCCGCGCCTCGTACGACGCCGTCGCCGCCGACTACCTCCGCCTCGTCGTCCCGCCGGAGGGCATGGACCCGGTGTCCCGCGCCGTGCTCGCCGCCTTCGCGGAGCTGGTACGGGAGTCGGGCGGCGGCGAGGTCGCGGACCTCGGCTGCGGCCCCGGGCGGGTGACGGCGTACCTGTCCGGCCTGGGGCTGCGGGCCTTCGGGGTGGACGTGTCGGGCGAGATGGTCGCGCTCGCCCGCCGGGCCTACCCCCGACTGCGCTTCCTGCACGGCTCGATGGACGCCCTCGACCTCCCCGACGGTGCCCTCGGCGGCATCCTCGCCTGGTACTCCGTCCACCACACCCCGGCCTCGCAACTGCCCGGCCTCTTCACCGAGTTCGCCCGCGTCCTCGCACCCGGCGGCCACCTCCTCCTCGGCGGCCACGTCGGCGAGGCCCAACTGCTGCGCCCGACCCAGGCGTACGGCCACCCGGTGTCGTACGCCTCGCACCTCGTCCCGGCCGGGCACCTCGCCGAACTCCTCGAACGGGCCGGCTTCACCGTCACGGCGCGGACGGAACAGCCGAACCCGCAGCGGGAGAACCGGTCCCACGCCTGCCTGCTGGCCCAGGCGCCCGGCCGCCGCTGAGCCCGGACATCGGCGCGACCCGCCGGACCAGGGAGAGCGTCGGAGGCTGACACACGCCGGATTGGACCCGTACAGAGTGGATCTGTCGGGTGGGGGCAGGAGGCCGCAGATGCGCCAACGGCCCGCCGCCGGGAAGGCGGTGGGCCGTTTGGGGGAGCTCTGGTCGGTCAGACCTCGGTGGTGGCGGCGAACTTCACGAACATCTCCCAGGCGGCGGGGGAGAAGGCCAGCTGGGGGCCGCTCTTGTCCTTGGAGTCACGCACGTGGACGGCGGTGGTCGTCCCGGCGACCTCGACGCATGCGGCACCTTCGTTGCTGCTGTAACTGCTCTTGAACCATGCCAGCTCGGACATGCTCATCGCTCTCCAAGGATCATTTCGATCAAGGCCAAGGACTCCCTCATGGTGAGCGCCTGCCCCCTGAGGGTGCCGTACCGTGCAGCCATCCTACGGACTTCTTCAGGGGCTGTGATCAGCCTGTTGACGTGCTGGACCTCGACGTACGCGATCTGCGGTCGTCCGCTCGGAGTGAGGAGGACGAACGAACCCCCCATGCCGGCGTTCTCGGTCCTGTCGAGCGGCATGACCTGCAACTCCAGACCCCGGATCTCGGCGACTTTGAGCAGGTGGCGCAACTGCTCCCGGTGAACGTCCCAGCCGCCCAGCGGACGACGCAGGGCGCTTTCGTCGATCACCCAACTCATGACCGGCAAGGGCCAGCGAGTGAGGATCTGCTGCCGCTCCAACCTCGCGGCAACCCACTGGTCGACCTGCTCCACGGAGAGCCACGGCCTGCGCATGTCGAACAGTGCTCGTGCATGGGCCTCCGTTTGGAGAAGTCCAGGAATGTGGAGGCTGCTGTACTCGTGGATCTCGATCGCCTTCCACTCTTCCTGGGTGAAGGCCTTGTTGTAGGCGGGGTGCCTCTCGGACACGCGCACCTTCGCCTTCATCACGTCGTCCGCGACGACCTTGAGCAGCCCGCCCGCGTCAAGGGCGTCGTCCACCACCGTCAGGTACTCGATCCTCGGGGTCCGCACGCCCCGCTCCACGGCCCCGACGTGGTCTTCGCTGTAGCCGGTGGTCTTGGCCAGCTGCTTCTGCGTGATTCCCGCCCGCTCGCGGAGGAGTTTGATCATCTTCCCGACCGCGCTGTAGAACTCCGCGACGCCGTCGAAGCCCTCCGCCGTCTCGCCGTCCTCGAAGACGGTTCCCTCAAGGCTCATCGCAGTCCATCTCTTTCGATCTTGGGTCGACCGGCAGGCCAACTATGTGCACCCGTACAGATACTCTCTGTGTCCGCCGGGCTGCTGGCCAGCGTACGTCCGCCCGACCACGCTTGACTCCCATGACGACCGAAACCCCCCTCGAAAACCCCCGGTCCCGTACCGCCCTCTTCGCCGCCACCCCCAAGGGCGCCGCCGTCTGCCGGCGCCTGGCGAGGCGTCAACTCACCCACTGGGGGCTGGACTCCACGCACACCGAGCCGTTCCACTGCGCGCTGCTGATCGTCACGGAGCTGGCCGCCAACGCGATCACGCACGGACGCGTTCCGGGGCGCGGGTTCGAGCTTCACCTCTCCCTCACCACCTCCGTGCGCCGGGGCACCACCCTTCGCATCGAGATCAGCGACCCCCGGGGTGACAGACTCCCCGTCCTCCCCACCGTCCACACCCCCAGTGCCCAGACCGGACGCGGCCTCACCCTCATCGACGCCCTCAGCCACCGCTGGGGCACCATCCCCCGCCACCCCAACTCCAAGACCGTCTGGGCCGAACTCGACCTCGTCGCGCCCGCCGCGCCCGATGTCCCCGATGCCCCCTGAATCCCGCGATAGCCCAACACCCCACTGAACCAACAGGAGTGGGAAGTCGACCCCTCCGACTTCCCACTCCTGTCGCTTCCTCGCCGACGCCCACCGCCGGTCCGGGGACATCCCAGGTTTGTGGGATACCCCCAGGTCGAGGGGCATTGCCAGGATGTGGCGCACGGAGCCGACCACTCCGGCCGGGCTCCGTCGGAGCGTCCGGCCGTCTCGAAAGAGGGATCCACACCCATGAAGATCCGCCGACTTGTCGCCGCCTCGGCCGTTGCCGCCGTGCTGGCCCCGGTGCTCGTCCTGGCCACCGGGACCCAGGCGAACGCCTACCCGCGGCAGCTGTCGAAGAGGGAGCAGTGCACCGCGGCGTGGAACGTCAACTACTGGTCCGGCGGCGCGTCCTTCGCTCGCGGCCAGTGGGCCGCCTGTATGGCGGGCTGACCGCCTCCCGCGGCCCCCGGCCTCGGCCGGGGGCCGCGACCCGCAGACCACTGTCGCCCGGCGTGTCGGTGACGTCGGCGCCCCCGTGCTCCGGTCCACCGCGGGGACCATGCCGACAAATTCGCTGTCCGGTGGCCGGAGTGCCGTGATACACAATCCGGCGTGCAGAACATAGTGGAGTTTCCCGAGGTCCTGAGGCTGATCGAGGACCGGTCGGCCGCTTTCCGCGCCGCGATTGCGGCCGCCCCCGACCTCGACGTCCAGGTCCCGACCTGCCCGGACTGGACGCTGCGTGAACTGGCGCAGCACCTCGGCGACGGCCGCCGCCGCCAGGCCGCCATCGTCGCGGCGGGCCCGGGCGCCGAGCCCCCGGCGAAGACGTCCCCGAAGGGCGCCCCGACCGCGCCCCGTGACCGCGAAGCCCTGGACGCCTGGCTCGCCGAGTCGACCGGGCTCATGCTCGACGCTCTGCGCGAGGCCGGCCCGGACCGCGGCTGCTGGACCTGGTGGGGCCGCTCGCAGGCCCCGGAGACCAGCGGAGCCCTGGCCCGGCACCAGATCCAGGAGATCGCCGTCCACACCTACGACGTCCAGCTCATCCTGGGCGCCGCACAGCCGCTGCCGGCGGACGTCGCGGTCGAGGGCGTCGACGAGTTCCTGACGACCGTCTCGGCGACGACCGTCCCCTGGCCGTTCAAGCCGGCGACCATCGACCTGCACGCGGCCGAGGGCCGCTCCTGGCGCCTGACCCTCGACGCCTCCGGCGTCCGCTGCGACGGCCTCGCCGCCGACGCGGAGCCGGGCGACATGGTGATGCGCGGGGCGGCGAGCGACCTGGTCCTCTACTTCTACGACCGCATCCCGCTCGACAGCCTGGACAACTCCGGCACCACCGAGCCGATGGAGCAGCTCGCGGAGTGGGACCCGACCGCGTAGAGGCGGCATCCGGTGGGCCGGCAATCGGCGAGAGGGCGGGCGATGGCCGAGGCGTGGGACCGACTGCGGGCGATCATGGGGGAACCGGTGTACGCCCCGGCGCGGGTTCCGTGGGAGTCGGCGCCTGCCGAGCTGGGGGTCCAACTGCCCTTGGACTACCGGGCGTTCATCGACCTGTACGGCGGGGTGAACCTGAACGGCGAGTGGGGTGTGTACACGCCGACGGAGACGCCGGTCTACGCCGGCGAGCCGACCGGTCTGGCGGGATGGCGCTTCAGGACCGACACCGATCTCCGCGATCAGCTCGAAGGCGAAGAGGTGTGGTGGGAGCTGCCGGGCCCCACCCCGGTGTTCCCGGACCCGGGCGGCCTGCTGCCCTGGGGCTGGAACAGCAACCACAACCAGTGCTGCTGGCTGACCACCGGTCCGGACCCCGAGCAGTGGCCGGTGGCGGTGTTCTACGAGGACCGGCTCGACCACTTCGACGGTGGTTTCGCGGAGTTCCTGGTCACCGTGCTGACCGGCGGCTACGCGGCGGAGGACGAGTTGCTGGTGCGCGCGGACCCTGCCGTGTGGGGGCCGCAGCCGGCCCGGCCCCTCTGGTCGCCGAAGGGGGACTGGGCGGGCAGGAACTGGGGCGCCGAGTGGGGGATCGACGGATTCCTCACGGCGCCCGGGTCGACGGAGATGCCCTGGGTCAGGACGTGAGGGCGCCGCACGCACGCGCACCGCGGACGGGAGGCGGTTCCCGGTGAAGCGCCCTTACTGGCAGCCGTACTGGTGGCGGCTGCGGTTCCGTGCGGACGGCGAGCCGGAGTTCGCGGTGCTGGGGCCCGGGCCGGTCAACCGGGTTCCGAACGACGCGCTGAGGAACGTGCCCCTGGAGGTATGGGCGGACGCCCTGCTGGAGGAGGCGCCCGACGAGCTCGACGACCTGCGCGGCGAGCTGCTCCTGGAGTGCTTCACGGAGCCCGCTCCCACGGAGGGCACCCCGCCGGTGTACTCGCGTCAGGTCCGGCTGCCGGGCCCCGCCCTGCCTCCGTACCCCGGGAGACGGCTCTCCTGAGCCACCGCCCCGGCGCCACTCCCCGGCCGCGGAGCGCTGCGTCGCTCGTGCTGAGGACGATCGTGGACCGGGGAGGTCTCAGGCCGGCGGGTGTCGGTCCCCGGTCGCACCGCTGGGGCCGGGTCCGTTTCCGGGTGGCGCGGTCGGTGCCACGCGCTCCCGTAGCTCTCGCAGGTCCGCCGGGGTGTTGACCGCGCACCAGTAGCCCTCGGCGCGGTACCCCGCCAGCTGCCGCAGCCGCACCAGGTGCGGCAGGGTCGTGGTCGCGTGGTCCCCCCGGTCCGGCAGCAGGGGGACGACCCCGGGCGCGAAGGCGTACACGCCGCCGTTGACCGTGCAGGCGGGCGGCGGCGGCGCGGCGAGCTCGGCGACCCGGCCCAGGGCGTCGCAGCGGACCGTGCCCCGGGGCAGCCGGGGCGGGACGAGGGCGACCGTGGCCAGCGCCCCGCACCGCAGGTGGTGGGCGCCCAGCGGGGTGAGCGGGAAGTCGGCCCAGATGTCGCCGTAGACGGCGAACCACGGGTCCCGCGGCGCCGGTAGCGCGCGGGCGGCGAGCTTCAGCCCGCCGCCCCGGCCCAGCGGAGTGGACTCCACGACCACGGTGGTGCGGACGGGCAGGGGCGCCGTGCGGACGTAGTCGGTGATCACCTGCGAGCGGTAGCCCGCCGAGACGACCACCGTCTCCACGCCCGCGTCGGCGAACCGGTCGAGCTGGTGGCGCAGCAGCGGTGCGCCGTCGACCTCGACCATCGCCTTGGGGCGCAGGTCCGTGTGCGGGGCGAGCCGTCTGCCGCGTCCGCCCGCGAGGATCACAGCCTGGCGGATCGGGAAGCACGTGTCCGGCGATGGCATTCCCGACCTCCCGGGAGCGACGGCACGGCTTCGGAGCCCCGGCCGCGCGGTGCGGACGGAGCGTACGAATGCGACGAGGGTGGCCCCGACGCGCCGCTGGAGAGGCAACCGATCCGATCGCCGTGAAGTCACGCCGATGAGCGGGTGATCGGTGTGATCGGTGCTCCCGTCCTGCGGAGTGATCAGTCGGGTCCTCAGATGTTCGAGTCGGACTCCGCCCACAGCCTCCTGTGTCGCGCCTCCGGGTGAACCCTGACGGAAGATCAGGGGACGGCGGCTGCCCGCCCCTGATGCCCCGGGCGAGCGGGATCGGAAGACTCGTCGTCCGGGCCGGGAACCACCGGCCCGGACGACGACCAGTCTGGAGCCGGACCGCACGTGAACGCGCACACGAACCGCAACCGTTGGGCCGTCGTGGCCGCCTCCGCCGCCCTGGCGGCCGCGCTGACGGTCGGGGCGGGCACGCCCGCCCTCGCCACCACCTCCACCGTGTCGGCGACGACGGCGAGCCCGTCCGCACTGTCGCCGCTCGACCCGGCGGCGCTCCGGGCCGCCCTCGCCCAGCGGCCCGCCGCCGACGTCTCCGCCGGGTTCGTGCGGGTCACCGGCTCCGCCGGAAGGTTCGAGGGCAGCTCGGCGGAGGGCGGGGCGGCCGTGGACCCGCAGGGCCGGTTCCGGATCGGGTCGATCTCGAAGGTCTTCACCGCCACCGTCGTCCTCCAACTCGCCGCCGAGGGCCGGATCGACCTCGACGGCAGCGTCCGACGGTACCTCCCGGACCTCCCCGCCCAGTTCGGGGCGGTCACGGTCGGACAGCTGCTCAACCACACCAGCGGACTGCCCACCGGCGACAACACGTACTGGGGCGACGGCACCACCGGCTGGTTCGCCGAGCACCGGCTCGACGCGCCCACCCCCGAGGAGATCGTCGCCTCGATGGCCGGGCAGTCGCCGGCCTTCGACGCCGGGACCGCCCAGCAGTACAACGGCATGAACACCTTCGTCGCCGGGCTGGTCGTCGAGAAGGTCACCGGCCACCGCTACGCCGACGAGCTGCGCCGTCGGATCATCGGCCCGCTCGGCCTGCGCGACACCTCCCTCCCGGACGCCGACGACCCGGCGCTGCGGCGCCCCGCGACCCGCCCGTACCTGACCGTCCCCGACGCCGACGGCGGCTCGCACCGCGTGGACGTCACCGAGCAGAGCCCGTGGCCCTGGGCCGAGGGCGGCATGATCTCCAGCGCCCCCGACCTGGACCGCTTCATGACCGCCCTGTTCCGGGGCCGCCTCCTCCCGCCGGCCCAGCAGGAGGAGCTGTTCACCGTCCCGGAGGTGCCCGTCGCCCCGGGCAACCGCTACTGCCCGGACGACACGGCGTGCCTGAGCATGGGCCTCGTGCGCCTCGCCTCCGGCGGCGTCGTGGCCTGGGGCAAGACCGGCTCCCGGCCCGGTTCCACCAGCGGCGTCTTCGCCACCCGCGACCTCTCCCGGACGGTCGTGTACTCGGTCGACCCGACCACGCTGAAGGGCACCGAGACCCCGTACGCCCTCGGGCTGCTGAAGTCCGCCTTCGGGTTGGGGTCCATCAGCTGACGGCCCGTCTCCGCCGCTGGTCGGACGGGCGGCTGGCTCGCGCGGGGGAGGGGGACGGGCCGAGCGGTGGACGTGCGGCGGGGGCGGTGTCCGGGAGCGTGGACGCATGCTGAAGACCATCCCGGTGGGCGACACCGAGCGCCCCGTTCCCCGGTGGGCCCTGCGGCTCGCCAAGGCCCTCCCGTTCATCGTGCTGCCGCACTGCCTGTGGCGGCTGCCGTTCGCGTTCGACTTCCGGATGGGCACCGTCGACCCGCAGGCCCCGGCCTACGTCTGGTGGGCCGCCCCGTACGTGATCGGTCTGAGCGTGCTCACCGAGGCGCTGACGCTCCTGACCCTGGGGCTGGTCAGCGGTTGGGGCGAGGTGTTCCCGCGCTGGGTGCCCGTGCTGCGGGGCCGCCGGGTGCCGCCGCTCGCGGCGGTCGTCCCGGCCGTGCTCGGCGGGCTGGTCCTGGCGGCCCTGTTCGACGGGATGCCGCTCGGCTGGCTGGGGGTGTTCGAGGAGGTCGGCTACAGCAACGGCTGGTGGCTGCTCCTGGGGCGGGTCTGCACCTCGACGGCGATGTTCTGGGGCCCGATCACCCTCGCCCTGGCCTGGGCCTACCACCGCCGCCGTCGCCCCGCCGCCGCTCCGGCCCGTTGACGCCCGGCCGCGGGCGGGCCCGTGCGCGGGAAGTCGGCCCGGCCGACTTCCCGCGCTTCCGCGGCGGGCGGCTCAGTGGGTGCGGTAGTACTCGGCGACGGCGGAGAACGCCTCCTTCGGGTCCCAGGGCAGGCCGGGGTAGGTGATGCCCGTGCGGTCCTCGTAGGTCCTGACGACGCCGTAGCTGGCGAGGTCGAGGTCGTCGCGGGGGTCCCCGTCCGGGCGGTGGACGTGGTCGTAGAGGGCGAAGGTGAAGACGAAGGCGGCGTCGATGCCGCCGGCGTCGAAGGCCTCCAGCAGTTCCCGGACGTACGCGGCCTGCCCGGCCTCGTCCCGCTCGTAGACGCCGTCCAGGCGGACCGGGCCCCCGTCGGCGTACTCGACGATGTCCAGGCCGTTCGCGCCCCGGTCGCCGGCGCCGCGGAAGGTGGCGGAGCCGAACTCGGTGACGGCGACCGGCTTGCCCTGGGCGGTCAGGTCGCGGACGCCGCCGGCGAAGCGGTCGGCGGTCTCGGCGGAGCGGTACAGGTCCAGGGAGACCAGGTCGAAGGGCTCCCAGTCGACGCGCTCCAGCGGTACGGCGGCGTACGTGACGCGCCCGCCGAACCGGGCCCGGACGGCGGCCACCGCCTCGGCGAGGAACGCGTTGACCCGGCCGCTCACCGCACCGAGGTGTTCGCGCACCTGCTCGGGCCGGGCGAGCAGGGCGAGGCGCTCACCGATGTCGGAGCCGGGCAGGAACCCCGGGTTCATCAGGCTGAGTTCGGCGCCGGCGACGAACACCACCTCGGCGCCGCGCCGCCGCAGCCGCTCGGCGCGCTCGGCGCAGTCGGTGAGGAGCGCGAGCATCGCGTCGGTGCTCAGTTCCAGCGGGTAGGGCGAGAACCAGACCTCCAGGCCCAGGTCGGCGGCGTGGCCGGCGGCGAGCTCGATCCGCTCCGGGTCGCCGCCCATGATGCGGACCGCGGTGCAGTGCAGGTCGTCCCGGATGATCCGCAGCTCACGCTCGACCGCCTCGGAGTCGAACCAGGCGCGGGAGTACGCCCCGTCCCTGATGAAGCCGGTGTCGTAGCTGATTCCCTTGGTGCGCACGTTCTTCCGCCTTTCCGGCGAGAGAGAATTTACGGTACGGCCAGTACCGTAGTTGCCGACGGCCCGGCACGGCAAGAAGGATGGGGAGGGTACGGGCGGTATCGGCGGGCGGACTGGGCGGAGCGAGGGCATGGCCGGGCAGACGCGGCGGCGCGGGGCGGCGCTGGAGGAGGCGATCCTGAGCGCCGCGGTCGAGGAGCTCACCGGGGCCGGGTACGCCGGGCTGACCATGGACAAGGTCGCCGCCCGCGCGGGCACCAACAAGAACGCCATCTACCGCCGCTGGCCCAACCGGCTGGCGCTCGGCATCGCCGCGTACAAGCAGCTCGCGAAGACCGCCCCGCTCCCCGACACCGGTGAACTGCGCGGCGACGCCCTGGAGTTGCTCCGCCAGGCGAACCGCCACTGGAGCTCCCCGCTGGGCGCCGTACTGCGCGAGCTGCTGGCCGCGGCCGGCGGCGCCACGGAGTTCCTGGCCCAGTTGCAGGACCAGTCCGGCGACGCCGTGGCCGCGCCCTGGCTCACCGTCCTGGGCCGCGCCGTCGCCCGCGGCGAGGCCGCCCCCGAGGCGCTGCACCCCCGGGTGGCGACGGTGGCGATGGTGCTGCTGCGCAACGAGTTCATGGCGCGCGGGGTGCCGACGGCGCCGGACGACGTGCTGGTGGAGATCGTCGACGAGGTGTACCTGCCCCTGGTGCGCGGGCGCGGTCAGGGGCGGTAGCGGAGCTAACGGCCGCGGTTCCCCTCGGTGTTCGCCGCGGTGTTCGCCTCGGCGTTCCCGCGGGCGTTCCCCGTGAGCAGTGAGTCGGCGAGCCGCTCAGCGGTGCCCGCGTCCAGTGGCCCGTGCCCGAGCAGGAAGCGGTACCAGAACACCCCGTAGACCTGGTCGGCGATGAGGTCCGGATCGGCGTCCGCGGACAGTTCGCCGCGCTCGCGTCCCCGGGTGAGGAGTTCGCGCAGCGCGGTGCGGCGGGTGGCGGTGAAGCTCCGCATCAGGTCGGCGAGGTGCGGGTCGCGCGCGGCCTCGCGGGCGACGGTGCGCAGTGCGGGGGCGGTGGTGTCGCGCTGGGCCGCCTCGAAGGTGGTGCTGACGAAGGCGCGCAGGTCGGCGCGCAGGTCGCCGGTGTCGGGGCCGGACACGTCCTGGTCGGCGCGGTCGGTGAGGGCGTCGAGCAGGACGGCGCCCTTGGAGGGCCACCAGCGGTAGACGGTCTGCTTGCCGACGCCGGCCGCGCGGGCGATGGCGTCGATGGTGACGGGGGTGCCGTCGGACTCGGCGAGCAGGCGCAGCGCGGCGTCGAGGATCGCGCGGTGGGCGGCCTCGTTGCGGCGGCGTCCGGTGTGCGGGCGTGCCGCCGGGGCGGCCTCGGTGCCCTCGGTGCCCTCGGTGCCCTCGGTCTCGCTCATCGTGCTCCCTCTCCTCCGGCGTGCCTCTCCCCGATCCCCCTTGACAAGACTATCAGTCTCGACAACCATCATTTCCGGAACCGACAGTCTCGACAAGTCGAAAGGCCCCACCACCATGAGCACTGCGTCAACCCCCTTCGCCGGACAGCGCGTCGTCGTGATGGGCGGCAGCTCGGGCATCGGCGAGGCCACGGCCACCGCCTTCGCCGCCGACGGCGCCGAGGTCGTGGTGACCGGCCGCGACCGCGACCGGCTGGACGCCGCCGTCGCCCGGATCGGCGGCAAGACCACCGGGCACCCGCTGGACGCGACCGACCCGGCCGCCCTCGCCGCCTTCTTCGCCACGACCGGCGCGGTCGACCACCTGGTCGTCGCGGTCAGCGGCGCGGCCGGCGCCGGCCCGTTCGCCCAGCTCGACCTGGCCGAACTCGCGGCCGGCTTCGACGCCAAGTTCTGGCCGCAGGTGCGCGTGCTCCAGGCGGCGCTGCCGCACCTGCGCGAGGACGGCTCGGTCACCCTGATCACCGCCGCCTCGGCCCGCGCCGCCTTCCCCGGCACCGCCGGACTGGCCGCCATCAACGGCGCGCTGGAGGCGATGGTGCCGCCGCTGGCCGTCGAGCTGGCGCCGCTGCGGGTCAACGCCGTCTCGCCCGGCGTGATCGACACCCCGTGGTGGGACCGCGTACCGGCCGAGCAGCGGGCCGCGCTGTTCGAGGGCCTCGCCGCCACCACCCCGGTCGGCCGGGTCGGCCGGGCGGAGGACGTCGCCCGGGCGATCCACCTGCTGGCCGCCAACGGCTTCGTCACGGGTGTGGTGCTCGACTGCACCGGCGGGGCGAACCTCCCGACCGGCCGCTGAGCCGACCGCTGGGCCGGCCACCGGGCGTGTGGTCGACTGCCCGGCGGCTGGCGGCCGGTGGGCTCAGCCCGCGTACTGGCCGAGGATCTTCGCGAACTCGTACGGCTGCTGCGGGATGTTGGTGCACTTGGACAGCGAGCCGCCGGTGCAGGCGTTGGCGTCCCGGGTGGCGTCCCAGAAGGAGAGCATCCCGAGGTGGTTCTGCCGGGCGAAGGCCACCAACTGCTGGGCGTCGGCCTGGTTGTAGACCTGGTGGTCGTCGTTCTCGCCGATCATCGGGGTGACGCCGACCATGGCCCACAGCTGGGCGTCGGTCTTCGCCGGGTAGAGCGCCTTGAGCTGGCCGAACAGCGACTGGGCGGCCTGGACGGCGGCGTTGCCGTAGTCCAGGCCGCTCCGGTAGTAGTCCATCGCCATGATGTTGACCAGGTCGACGGCCACCCCGGCGTCCCGGGCGGACTTGACGATGGCGACGCCCTCGGAGGTCAGGCCCTCGGGCAGGACGGGCAGGGTGAAGGAGACCCTGAGGCCCGGGTGGGCCTGCTGGAGCCTGGCGAGCGCGGCCGAGCGGCGGTCGTTGGCGGCGGTGTCGGCGATGGCCGCGCCCTCGATGTCGAAGTCGACGTAGCGCAGGTTGTAGGCGCTCACCACCGCGTCGTACTCGGCGAACAGCGAGTCCACCGTGGTGCAGGCGGCGGCGAGTTCGGTGCCGGCGGCGCCGCCGAAGGAGACCTTGACGTCGCCGCCGGCCGCGCGCAGCGCGTCCACCTGGTCCTTGGCCCAGGCGGTGCGCGGGTCGTAGGCGTTGAACCAGCTGGCCTTGCAGCCGACGCCGGTGACGAAGCCCATCGTGTAGCCCTTGAGGCCGGCGGCCTTGGCCAGGTCGGGCATCGAGGGGGTCGGCCAGGCGCCCATGTCGATGAACGGGGCGACCGGGAGCGCGACGTTCGGCGCCGGGGTGCCCGGGCCGCCGGTGGGCGTGCCGGTCGGGGTGCCGGTCGGGCTCGGCGGGGTCGAACTCGGCGGCGGGGTGGTCGGGTTGCCGCCGCCCGGGCCGGTCAGGGCGATGTCGTCGGCGAGGTAGCCGCCCTGCCCGTACCAGCCGTGCAGGTACACGGTGACGCTGGTGGTGGCCGCCCCGGTGGTGAAACTGGTGGACAGCTGCTGCCAGTCGGCGCCGCCGGCGGTCCAGGTGGCCGGGTCGGTGACGCCGCTGCCGGTGGCGCCGAGGTAGACGTACCGGCCCTGCACCCAGGCGCTGAGCGTGTACGTGGTGTTGGGCCGGACGCTGACGGTCTGGCCGCACTGCGCGGTGTCGCTCGCGCCCACCGCCCCCTTGAGCGCGTACGTCCCGCTGTGCGCGCCGGAGTCGACCACGCTCCCGGTGCCGGCCGAACAGCTCCACGGGCCGAGCGCGCCGCTCTCCAGCCCGCCGTTGGCGAGCAGGTTGCCGTCGGCGGCCCCGGCGTTCCCGGCGAGGACGGCCAGGCCGCCGGCGGCGAGCGCGGTGGCGGCGGCGAGGCTCAGCAGAGTGGTCCGGCGGGCGGGGCGGCGGTGCGTGGGGGCGTGCTGGGGCGCGCTGGGCATGGGGGTGCCTCTCGGGACGTGGGGGCCGCCCGCGCCGCGAGGGGGAGGCGCGGGGCGGGCGGCGGCCTGGGGTGGTCCGGGGTGGGGGAGCGCGGTGCTGAGCATCAAACTGGACTAGACCAGCTGTGCACGTCAAGCATTTCCCGGCCTCGGACGCCCCGTCAGGGACAGGTTTTAGGAACGGTTAAGACGATGCCGGGCGGCGGTCGCGGCGGGCCCGGGGATGAGGGGGCTTGACCTTGAGTGCACTCCAAGGTGAAAGCTGAGGGCGTTGATCACGCACCACCACGCGAACACCGCGGCCACCCCCACGGGAGCCGCGGAGACCACGACGGGAGCACCACCATGCGCAACGCCTCGTTCGGCACGAGCGGCCCGGAGATCGGCGTCATCGGTCTCGGCTGCATGGGCATGACCTGGGCCTACACCGAGCGGGACCGGGACGACGAGAAGTCGGTCCGGGTGATCCGGCAGGCGCTGGACCTCGGCGTCGGCCTGATCGACACCGCCGACATGTACGGCCCGTACACCAACGAGGAGGTGGTCGGCGCCGCGCTGGCCGGCCCGTACCGGGAGCGCGCCTTCCTGGCCACCAAGGTCGGCATCGTGCCGGGCGGCGCGGGCCAGCAGGAGCGCAACGGCCGGCCCGAGCACGTGCGCCGCTCGATCGACGAGAGCCTGCGCCGGCTGGGCACCGACCACGTCGACCTCTACCAGCTGCACCGGGTCGACCCCCAGGTCCCGATCGAGGAGACCTGGGGCGCGTTCGCCGAGGTCGTCGCGGCGGGCAAGGCCCGGAGCATCGGCCTCTCCGAGGCGGGCGTCGAGGAGATCAAGCGGGCGCAGAGCGTGCACCCGGTGGCCTCGGTGCAGTCCGAGCTGTCGCTGTGGACCCGGGACGCGCTGGCCGAGGTGCTGCCGTACACCGAGGAGCAGGGCATCGCCTTCCTGCCGTTCTCGCCGCTCGGCCGGGGCTTCCTGACCGGCGGCATCACCTCCATCGAGGAGCTGCCCGCCGACGACTTCCGCCGCCGGCTGCCGCGCTTCCAGCACGACGCGCTGCGGGCCAACCTGGCGCTGGTCGGGAAGGTCCGGGCGGTCGCCGAGCGGATCGGCGCCACCCCGGCGCAGGTCGCGCTGGCCTGGGTGCTGGCGCAGGGCCGGTACGTCTTCCCGATCCCGGGCACCAGGACGCCGCGCTACCTGGTGGACAACGTGGGGGCGGCCGGGATCGAGCTCTCGGCGGCGGACCTGGCCGAGCTGGACGCGCTGCCGGCCGCGACCGGCGAGCGCTACTGACGGCGGCGCTGCCCCCGTACCCGCGCCGTCAGCGCTCCCGCACCCACACCAGCTGCCGTCCGGTCTCGCCCGGAGCCCGGACGGCGGCCTCCGCGACCCGGTCCAGCCGGTAGCCGAGCTTGCGCGGGACGGCCGCGCTGGCGCCGTTCGCCCGGTCGCAGCGGATCTCCACCCGGGTGATCCCGGGCAGGGCCAGCGCGGCCTCGGTCAGCGCCCCGGCCGCGGTGGTGGCGATGCCCCGGCCGACGTGCCCGGCGGCGACCCAGTAGCCGATCTCCAGCGCGCCCGGGCCGATCCGCCCGTGCAGGCCGAAGGCGCCGATCACGCCGCCGGGCTCGGCGTCCAGGCCGGCCAGGTACATGAAGTCGGTGCCGGCCTCCCAGGCGGCCGCGCCGGCCCGGGTCAGCTCGGCGGTCCGGGCCCGGGAGGGGGCCTCGGCCGCCCACTCCATCCAGGGCCGCAGGTGGTCCAGGTTGGCGCGGACGGCCTGGTTCAGCGCCGCCGTGTGGCTGCTGCGGCGGCGCCGCAGCCAGAGGCCGCCGGGCAGCCGCAGCCGTTCCGGCGGCCGCCCGACGGTCGCCTCCACCAGCGGCGGGGCGAGGCCGCAGGGCCGTGGCTGTGCTTGGCTCATGGCGGCGATTATGTCCTTGGCCGGGACCTGTCACCATCGGATATCCCTCTGGTGGCGGGCGCGCCCGGCCGCACCCCGGCGCGTCAGAGCCGGACCATCACCTCGTCGAGCTCCTTGCGCCGCAGGTCCGGCACGCGCGCCCCCTCGGCCGGGTAGCCGACCGGGATGACGTACGCGGCGCGCTCCTCCGCCGGGCGGTCGCACACCTCGTTGAGGAACTTCATCGGGCTCGGGGTGTGGGTCAGCATGGCCAGGCCGGCCTGGTGCAGCGTGGCCAGCAGCAGCCCGACCGCGATCCCCACCGACTCCTTGGTGTAGTACGGGCGCGGCGACTCGGGGCCCTTGTGCACCTCGAACACCACGATCACGGCCGGCGCGTCCTCCAGGAACGGCTTGCGCCAGTCGGTGCCGATCGGGGCGAGCGCGGCCAGCCACTCCTCGGACGCCCGGTGGCCGTAGAACTCGCGCTCCTCGGTCTCGGCCGCCTCGCGCAGCCGCCGCTTGCGCTCCGGGTCGGTGATCACCACGAACCGCCAGGGCTGGACGTGCGCGCCGCTGGGCGCGGTGGAGGCGGTCCGGACCGCCCATTCGACCACCCCGTCCGGGATCGGGCGGGTGGAGTAGTCGCGGACGGTCCGGCGCTGCGCCATCACGTCGTGGAAGGACCTGCTGCGGGCCTCGGCCTCGTGGGCGGGCACCGTCATGGGGGTGAGCGGGACGGTCGGGTGGGACGTCCCCGCCACGGCGCTGTCAGTGCTGTCAACCATGGCGCACAGCACAGCACATGACGGCCCCTCCGGGAGGGGGTTTCCGGGAAGAGGTAGAGACCAATCCCCGGAGACCGATCCCGGAGGCCAATCCCGAGACCGATCCCCGGAGGCGATCCGGCCGGCGGCCGGTCCCGCTCCCCGGGCCCGGCGACCCCTACAGCTCGTGCGCCCGCCCGTCCCGGACCTCGATCCGCCGGTTCACCGCCACCGTGTCCAGCATCCGCCGGTCGTGGGTGACCAGCAGCAGGGTGCCGGTGTACGAGCCGAGCGCGGACTCCAGCTGCTCGATCGCGGGCAGGTCCAGGTGGTTGGTGGGCTCGTCCAGCACCAGCAGGTTGACCCCGCGGGCCTGCAGCAGCGCCAGCGCGGCCCGGGTGCGCTCACCGGGGGAGAGGGTGCCGGCCGGGCGCAGCACGTGCACCGCCTTGAGGCCGAACTTGGCCAGCAGGGTGCGCACGTCCTCCGGCGCGAGCTCCGGCACGGCGGCCGCGAAGGCCTCCAGCAGCGGCTCCCCGCCCAGGAACAGCCCGCGCGCCTGGTCCACCTCGCCGACCACCACGCCGGAGCCCAGCGAGGCGCTGCCGCCGTCGAGTTCGAGCCGGCCGAGCAGGGCGGCCAGCAGCGTGGACTTGCCCGCGCCGTTGGCGCCGGTGATGGCGACCCGGTCGGCCCAGTCGATCTGCAGGTCCACCGGGCCGAAGGAGAAGTCGCCGCGCTTGGCGACGGCCGCGCGCAGGGTGGCCACCACCGAGCCGGAGCGCGGCGCGGTGGCGATCTCCATCCGCAGCTCCCACTCCTTGCGCGGCTCCTCGACCACGTCCAGCCGCTCGATCATCCGCTGGGTCTGCCGGGCCTTGGAGGCCTGCTTCTCGGTGGACTCGGTGCGCTTCGCCTTGGCGTTCTTGTCGTTGTCGCTGCTCTTGCGGCGGGCGTTGCGGACGCCGTGCTCCATCCAGTTGCGCTGCATCTGGCCCCGGGCCTCCAGCGAGGCCTTGGTGTCGGCGTACTCGTCGTACTCCTCGCGGGCGTGCCGGCGGGCCACCGCCCGCTCCTCCAGGTACGCCTCGTAGCCGCCGCCGTACAGGTTGACCTGCTGCTGGTGGAGGTCCAGCTCCAGCACCTTGGTCACGGTGCGGGCCAGGAACTCGCGGTCGTGACTGATCAGCACGGTGCCCGTGCGCAGGCCCTTGACGAAGGACTCCAGCCGCTCCAGGCCGTCCAGGTCGAGGTCGTTGGTGGGCTCGTCGAGCAGGAAGACGTCGTAGCGGGAGAGCAGCAGCGAGGCGAGGCCGGCCCGGGCGGCCTGGCCGCCGGACAGGGCGGTCATCGGCAGGTCCAGCGAGACCTTCAGCCCGAGCGAGTCGGCGACCTCCTCGGCGCGCTCCTCCAGGTCGGCGCCGCCGAGGTCCAGCCAGCGCTCCAGGCCGACGGCGTACGCGTCGTCGGCGCCCGGCCGGCCCTCGACCAGGCCCTCGGTGGCCTCGTCCAGCGCGGCCTGCGCGGCCGCCACACCGGTGCGGCGGGCCAGGAAGTCGCGCACCGACTCGCCCTCGCGCCGCTCCGGCTCCTGCGGCAGGTGGCCGACGTTGGCGCTCGCCGGGCTCAGCCGCAGCGAGCCGCCCTCGGGGGTGTCCAGGCCGGCCAGCAGCCGCAGCAGGGTCGACTTGCCGGCGCCGTTCACGCCGACCAGGCCGATCACGTCGCCGGGGGCGACGACCAGGTCCAGGCCGGAGAAGAGGGTGCGTTCGCCGTGGCCGGCGCTGAGGTCCTTGACTACGAGTGTGGCGCTCATGATGAGCCCGATTGTAGGAGGAGCCGGGCGTCCGGCCGAAAAGACGGGGGCCGCGGCCGTCGCGGCCGCGGCCCCCGGATCACCGCTCAGCGGGTCACCGCGCCGCTCGGAAGACCACTCGGCCTTCGTCGGAGCGGGTCACTCGGCCTTCTTCACTTGGCCTTCTTCGAGAAGTACTCGAACATGTGCTGGGCCACGTCCTCCAGGTACGGACCGGCCTCGTAGGTGTTCGCGCCGTTGCCGATGGAGGTGTCGCTGACCAGGGCGGGCTTGCCGTCCTTGGTCGCGTACCAGCCGCCGCCGCTGCTGCCGCCGGTCATGTTGCAGCCGATCAGCAGCATCGCCGGGCGGCTCGGGTCGCCGGTCTTCTTGGACGGCTTGCCGCCGTCGCAGTGCTCCAGCTCCACGCCGTCGAAGGGCTTGCCCTCCGGGAAGCCGTAGTTGCTGACGGAGCCGACCTGGTCACGCGGGGCGTTGAACCAGAGCGGGACGGAGCCGCCGACGGTCTCCTCCAGCGACTTGCCGCCCGGGCTGGGGTTGGCGACCTTCACGATGCCGAAGTCGTACTGGCTCCACGGGCCGCCCTTCTCGGGGTCGGCCTCCGCGGCCCACTGCGGCGAGACCATGCCGGACGTGGCGGTCCACTCGCCGTACGGCTCGGCGTCCTCCAGCTTGGCCTGCTTGTTGCCGTTGCTCAGCACGCCGTTGCTGTTGAAGGCCGGGGCGAAGGTGATGTCGGTGTAGTACTTGTTGCCCTTGCCGCCGTGCAGGCAGTGGCTGGCGGTCCACACCAGGTTGCTCTTGCCGGGGTTGGCCGGGTCGGAGACGACGGTGCCGGAGCACACGTAGTCCTCGTTGCCGTCCTTGAAGAAGATCTTGCCGTTGACGTGCATGTTCTTCGGGAACGGGTGCGCCACGGGCTTGGCCGGGACCATCGCGGGCAGCTGGTCCGCGCCGCCGCCACCGCCGGGCTGGGCCGCGGTGGGCTGGGCCGTGGGCGCGGCGGTGGCCGGCGCGCTGGTGGCCGGCGCGGCGCCGGTGGGCTGCGCGGGCGGCTGGGTCCCCTCCGGGGCGGGCTGCGGCAGCGGCTTCGGCTTGGCGTCCAGCAGCTTCTGCAGGGTCCAGTAACCCTTGACCGCCGGGGTGATCACGTTGGCCTGGGCCCACTTGTCCCAGTCCTCCAGCTTCCAGGTCTTCAGCTCTTCGAGCGTCGGAAGCTTGATCGGAGCCGCGCCCGGCGTGCCGGAGGCGCCGGCCGTGACGCCGGGAGCCGCGGTCACGGCCGGGTCGGCGTTGTCGGGGCCGCACGCGGTGGCGACCACCATGGTCAGCGCGACGACGGAGGCGCCCAGGACGGCACGGCCCGGCCGGGATATCGGTGACATGAGTTCAAATCCCCCTGTTGACTACCGCCATGCGGCCCGTTCCCCGGGTGCGGCCCCACTCGGCCGCAGGCATGGCAGGTGAGGAGTCTGCCATGCGTCCGGGGGACTCCCGAATTCCGCACCGGACCGGGACGGGGCCGTCACCGGATGGGCACGGGATCGGCACCGGGGGCCCGTCGCGGGGCGGTCCCGGGGGTACGCCCGGCGGGTCGCGCGGTGGTCGCGGCGGGCCCGGCGGCCGGTAAATCGGTTGCACGCCCCGGGCGGGCTGCCTAGCGTGGTCCGGGTCATCAGCCAGACAAGGAGAAGGCCGTTGCTCTACTGAGGTCCCGGGACACCGCCCCCGCCGCGCAGGCCCTGCTGCCGTCGCGCGGTGCGCGAGTGTGCGACCTCAGTCACGGCCCGTGGCACTCCTCTGCGTGACGCCACCCCTTCGTTCCCCCGGCCGTGCCCGGTTTCCGCACCCGCGGTGTCTCCCCGTGTTGCTCACCACCCCTTCGGCAACCACCCCGGGAGGCCTGTATGGCACACCACCCCACCACCACCGCCGTCCTCTGCACCGAGCTCTCGTTCGAGTGGCCCGACGGCAAGCCCGTCCTGGACGGCTTCCAGCTCGCCGTCGGCCCCGGCCGCACCGGCCTGATCGGGCTCAACGGCGCGGGCAAGTCCACCCTGCTGCGGCTGATCGCGGGCGAGCTCACCCCGACCGGCGGCACCGTCCGCATCGACGGCGAACTCGGCTACCTGCCACAGGGGTTGACGCTCGACACCACCCTGCGGGTGGACGAGGCGCTCGGCATCCGCGCCGCCCGCGAGGCCCTGCACGCCATCGAGTCCGGCGACACCGACCAGCGCCACTTCGACGCGGTCGGCGACGACTGGGACGTCGAGGAGCGCGCCCGCGCCACCCTCGACCGGCTCGGCCTGCACCGCCTCGGCCTCGACCGGACCACCGGCGAACTCTCCGGCGGCGAGGCCGTGCTGCTGCGGCTGGCCGCCCTGCTGCTGGCCCGCCCCGACGTCCTGCTGCTCGACGAGCCCACCAACAACCTCGACCGGGCCGCCCGCGAGCGGCTCTACGAGACGGTGGCCGGCTGGAACGGTGTGATGCTGATCGTCAGCCACGACCGCGAGCTGCTCCGGCACGTCGACCAGATCGCCGACCTCCGGGACGGCGAAGTCACCTGGTACGGCGGCAACTTCGAGGAGTACGAACGCACCCTCGCGGCCCAGCAGGAGACGGCCGAGCGGCTGCTGCGCAACGCCGAGGCCGACGTCCGGCGCCAGAAGCGGGACTTGGCCGAGGCCCGCATCCGGCTGGACCGCAGCGCCGCGTACGGCAAGAAGCGCTCGGTCACCCGCAACGACCCGCACATCTTCGCCGGGATGCTCAAGCGCAAGGGCCAGGAGACGGCCGGCCGGCTCCAGGGCATGCACACCGAGCGCCTGGAGGAGGCCAAGGCCCGGCTCGACGCGGCCGAGGAGGCCGTCCGGGACGACGCCGAGATCCGGATCGACCTGCCGCGCACCGCCGTCCCGGCCGGGCGCACCGTGCTCACCCTGGACAGGGTCCGGCTGCCCCACGGCACCACGGCCGACCTCGACCTGCGCGGGCCCGAGCGGATCGCCCTGGTCGGCCGCAACGGCGCCGGCAAGACGACGCTGCTGCGCACCATCGCGGGCGAACTCGCCCCGCCGGCGGGGGAGGTCATCACCCCGGTGCCGCTGCGGCACCTCCCGCAGCGGCTCGACCTGCTGGACGAGGAGCGCTCCGTCGTGGAGAACGTCAAGCTGTTCGCCCCCACCGCAGGGGACAACGCGGTCCGCGCCCGGCTCGCCCGCTTCCTGTTCCGCGGCGCCCGGGCCGACCAGCCCGCCGCCACCCTCTCCGGCGGCGAGCGGTTCCGGGCGACGCTGGCCGCCCTGCTGCTGGCCGACCCGCCGCCGCAGCTGCTGCTGCTCGACGAGCCGACCAACAACCTGGACCTCGCCAGCGTCCGCCAGCTCACCCAGGCGCTGTCCGCGTACCGGGGCGCGCTGATCGTGGCCAGCCACGACCTGCCGTTCCTGCGCGGCCTGGGCCTCACCCGGTGGCTGGAGCTGGACGGCGAACTGCGGACGGTGGAGCCGATGTAGCGCCTACCGCTGCTCCTACCGTTGCTGCTCCTGGTCGTTCTCGGCGTTCCCGTGGTCGCCCTGGCTGCTCTGGTTGCCTTGGGCGTCCTCGGTGAGCATCCGGCGGGCCGTGCTCAGGGCCGAGTCCCTGAGCGCGGCCAGCTCGTCCGGGGTGAACACCGGCGTGCGGACGTCCGGCGGGATGCCCGGGCCGTCGAAGGTGCCGCCGTTCCTGGTCAGGTACTTCTCGTTCGGCAGGACGGCCATGAAGTCAGGCGAGATCGACTTGATCATGATGTCGGAGAAGACGCCCTGGGTGTTCTCGCCGACCCGGAGCACCTGCGGGGAGCGGCCCGTCATGGCCTGGGTGAAGGTCTCCGCGGCGCTGGTGGAGATCGAGGAGGTGAGCACCGCCACCGGCCCGGTGAAGTGCCCGCCCGCCGACGGCCGTACGGTGATCGGCTCGGGCCGGGTGAACTTCGTCGGGTCGGCCGGGTCGTTGCGCGCCACCTTCCGGTAGGCGACGTACGGGCGGTCGGTGAGCCGGGCGGCGATGTGCAGCCCGAGCGCGTCTGAGCCGCCGCCGTTCAGCCGCACGTCGACGACCAGGCCGGTGGGCCGGTCCGGGCCGGCCAGCACGGCGTCCAGCGCCCGGTCCAGCTCGTCGACCTGGCTCCGGAAGTCGCCGTCGGTGTAGCCGTCGAAGCTGCTCACCCGGAGGTAGCCGAGGCCGTCCGGCAGCCGGCCCACGCCGAGCCGGCCGCCCGCGAACTGCTGCTCCGGGCCGGTGAGCTGGGCGGCCGAGGCCTGCAGGGCCCGCGCGGTCAGCTCCGGGGTCTGCACCGTCGAATCCGGCCGCTGCCCGCCGAAGACCTCCTTGGCGTGCCCGTCGACCACCCGGGCCAGCCCGGTGTGCGCGTCGCCGAGCGGGCCGAGCATGTCCGTGAAGACGTCCTGCAGCCGGTCGGCGGTCGTCGCCGGAGTGATCGTGGGCCGCTTCTCGTCCCGGACGGCGTGCCAGTCGATGCCCTTGGCGGCGAAGAACGGGTAGTTCTCCTCGAAGTCCTCCCAGAACCGGTCGAAGACCGCGAGCGGGTCGTTCGGAGCCGGCCGCGCGCACAGCGGCGGCAGGGCGTCCAGGCGGGTGAGCGACTTGGTGCCGACCCCGCTCTCCTCACGTTCCACGGCCCGGTTCCGGCCCTTGGGGGTGAGCGTCATGGCGAGGTTGCCCACGGTGTAGCGGGTGGTGCCGTCCGGGCCGGGCTCCGAGGCCTGCGTCCCGGTGACCCACCCGGGCAGGCAGCTGTGCGCGGTCACGTCGTAGGTGGTGACCCGGCCCCCGGAGACCGCGATCAGCAGGCCGTAGCCCTCCGTCCGCCAGACCCCCTCCAGCGGGTTCCCCCGCCCTTCCCGCGCCGCGGCCGCCCCCGGTGCCGCCAGCCCCACCGCCGTCGCGAGGGCCAGTGCCGCGGCCGCGGTCCGGCCGACGCCGCTTCCGGTCCTGCTGCGCGCCGTTCCCGTCGTGCGTCCTGTTCCCGTCCTGCGCGCCGTTCCCGCCGTGCGCGTCATCCCTGACCTGCGTGCCATTCCTGACCTGCGTGTCATCTCCGGCCTCCGCCGAAACCCCGGTCTCCCCCGCGGAACCCCTCCGCCACCGCTCCCCGTCGACGCTACGGCCGGCCCCACCGCCCGGGCGTCATCCGACGAGCCGCACCCGCTTCCTCCTCCGGGCGCACCGGCTTCCTTCTCCGGGCCGACCCGGAGCCGGGCGCAATGGTCCTCGGCGGTCTCGACAGCGACCGTTTTGACTGCGGGTGAAAAACCGCCGTCCGCGGCCCCAACTACCCGTCGCTCCAGTACCATCGGCGGCATGCCTGCGCTCACCATCGAGTACACGGAGCACGAGCTCGCCGCGATCCGCGAGGCCGCCGCCGCGGACGGCAAGACCGTGAAGGCCTACGTCCACGACCTGAGCGTGCGCGAGCAGCAGCGCCGGGTCTTCGTGGACCACGCGGTGGCGTTCTGGAAGGCGCACCGGGCCGAGTTCGACGCCGCGTTCCCCGAGGACGCGCCCGCCGCGTGAGCGACGGGGGAGCGTGAACTCCCGGGGTTATGCCTGCGGCGTCGACCGCAGCCTTCCCGCGATCCGCGTCCCGAGCCGGTCCAGCCCGACGACGAGTGCGGCGAGCGCCACGAACTCGACGGTCAACAGGGCTATCTGGCCCCAGACGTAGCCGTAGCCCTTGGTGGTCGGGTCGAAGAAGAAGTACGGGTAGGGCATCGGATAGTCGTCGAACAGCGCGTTGCGGGCGAGCACGATCGCCGCGTAGCCGAGCGGGAAGCCCAGCCAGAGAGGGATGTCCTTCCACGCCGAGGCGTTGCGCGGCTTGAGCACCAGCCAGTCGGCGATCACCATCACCGGCGTCACGTAGTGCAGGAAGAACGACGACCAGTGCGCCAGCTTGTCCGGCCCGCTGACCAGCCCGGGCAGCGGGTTGGCGCCGTGTTCGAGCAGGATGTGCGAGACCAGCCCGGTGATCAGGATGTACAGCGTGGCGGCGCCGCGCAGCCGGGGCGCGGGCGCGTCCACGGTGCCGCGCTTGAGCATCCAGTACACCGCGCCGATGAAGTAGCCGAACACGATCACGTTGCTCTGCACGGTGAAGTAGACCAGCGGCGCGGTCCCGAGGGTCAGGCCGAGGCCCGCCGAGAGCACGATGCCCATGCGCCACCAGAGCGCGGGTCGGGTCCGGACTGTCATGCGGCCACCAGTTCGTTCCAGGCGATACGGGAGGTATCGGACGTCGAGGGGGAAACCCGCACTCTACTCGCTGGTACCGATCGGATGGAATCCACGTTCGAGGTGCTCGGGCGTGCCGGGGGCACGGGTGATGGTCGCGGTGGATCCTGAGCGGGCGTCAGCCCGGCAGCACGAAGCCCGACTCGTACGCCGCGATGACCGCCTGGGTGCGGTCCCGCGCGCCCAGCTTGGCCAGCACGCTGCCGACGTGCGTCTTCACCGTCTCCTGGCTCACCACCAGCTGCCGCGCGATCTCGCCGTTGTTGAGCCCGGTGGCCATCAGCCGCAGCACCTGCCCCTCCCGCTCGGTCAGCCGCCCGATCGGCCCCCGGTCGCCCGACCCGGCCTCCCGGCGCCGGTCCGCGCCGTGGCGCAGCGCGAGGTCGCGGACGGCCGCCGGGAACAGCAGCGAGTCGCCGCGTGCGACCAGCCGCACCGCCTGCACCATCTCCTCCGCCCGGGCCCGCTTCAGCAGGAACCCGGCGGCGCCCGCGCGCAGCGCGTCGTACACGTGGTCGTCGTGCTCGAAGGTGGTGACCACCAGGATGCGCGGCGGCGGGGCCATCCCGTTGACCAGCTGTTCGGTGGCCCGGATGCCGTCGATGCCGGGCATCCGGACGTCCATCAGCACCACGTCCGGGCGCAGTTCGCGCACCAGCGGGACGACCTCGGCCCCGTCGGCGGCCTCGCCGACGACGGTGAGGTCCGGTTCGCTGTCGATCACCACCCGCAGGCCCAGGCGGACCAGCCGCTCGTCGTCCGCGATCACCACCCGGATGCCGTCGGTGCCCTGCCGTGCACCCTCGTCCACGGCGTCGTACCCCATCTCGTTCATGTCCTCGTTCACGTCGCCCCTCCCACCGGCAGCCAGACGGCCAGCCGCCACGTCGTTCCGTCCCCGTCCGGCCCCGCCGCGCTGCCGCCGTGCAGGGCCGCCGCCCGCTCGCCGATCCCGCGCAGCCCGCGCCCGCCGTCGGGGCGGCTCGGCCGGGCGGGGCCGAGCGGATTGGTCAGGTCGATCTCCACCCGGTCGTCGGCGAGCCGGACCCGCAGCCCGGCCGGGGCGGGCCCGGCGTGGCGCAGCACGTTGGTCAGGCCCTCCTGCACGATCCGGTACGCCTCGCGGGAGACCGGCTCGGGCAGGCCGGCCAGCCCGGGCGCCAGCTCGGCGTCCACCGCCACCCCGGCGCGGCCGAGCTGGCGCAGCAGGTCGTCCAGCCCGGCGAGGGTCGGCCCGGCGGGTCCGGCGGCCTCCGGGTCCTCCTCGCGCAACAGCCCCAGTACGGCGTCGAGTTCGGCGACGGCCGCCCGGGCGGTCTCCTCGATCGCCGCGAGCGCCTCGGCGGCGAAGTCCGGGTTGCTGCGCAGCACCCGGGCGGCGGCCGAGGCCTGGATGCCGACGGCGCTGAGCGCGTGGCCGACCGAGTCGTGCAACTCGCGGGCCAGCCGGTTGCGCTGGGCGAGCACGGTGGCCCGGCGCTCGGCGGCGGCCACCCGCTCCTCCGGGGTCGGGCCGAGCAGGGCGGGCGCCCAGCGGGCGAGCAGCGCGCCGCAGACGGCGTTGGTGCCGACGATCAGCAGCAGAACGCCGAGGCCGAGGACCGGGCCGGTGACCAGCCAGCCGGGGAAGTGCCGCTCCCACATCCGGACGAACTCCCTGGTCCCCGCGAAGCCGCAGACCAGCACCACCGCGAACGGGGTGCCCGCCAGCGTCATCCCGGCGACCACCCCGCCGAACAGGACGTGCAGCACGTACCAGAGCGCGGTGCGCCACCGGGCGCCCCAGGAGCGGGCCGGTCCGGTGGCCAGTTCCTCCGGCCGGGCCGCCGAGCACAGTGCCCGCGCCGCCGCGCCCTCCAGTCCCCGCACCATCGGCACCAGCGCGGTGACGGCGGCCATCGGCAGCGAGGTGAGCAACGACAGGACGTAGAGCAGCAGTTGGCGTCCGGGCGGCTGGTTCGGGTTGAGCGCCCCGTACAGCACCACCGACAGCATCCAGTACGGCATCAGCAGCGCGCCGCCCAGCACCAGGTGCACCCAGCGCAGCCGGGCCCGCCGGCCGACCGCCGCCCCCGCCGCACGCCGCAGGCGGACGCCCACCTCTCCCGTACGCCGCAGTCGCATGCCCACCCCCGTGATCACCCGCGCGACTCTACGGCAGCGGTGCGCCGGAGGGTGCCGCGTTCGGTGAGCGCGACCGCCCCGACCGCCAGGACCAGCACCGCGGCCGCCACCTGGGCGCCCTGGACCAGGGGGGTCAGCCCGGGGACGGCCGTCCGCAGCTCGGTCACCCGGGTCGTCGTCGCCCCGAAGGCCACCAACTGCCAGGCGCCCCAGCCGAACAGCGAGCCGGCCGCCGTCCAGACCACCAGCAGCGGCCCGAGCAGCCGGCGCCCCGGACGGACCCGGAAGACCAGGACCAGCAGCGCCGCCGCCGCGGCCACCGCCATCACCGCGGTCACCCCGTTCATCACCGCCACGCCCCGGGACCGGCCGTCCACCAGGTCCTGCGGCACTCCGGCGGTGCCGCCGAACGCCCAGTAGACCCGGGCCGCCGCGACACCCGCGGCGAGCAGCGCGGCGACGCAGGCGAGGACGCGCTGCACGGTCAGGGTGGGGGAGTCGGGCAGGTCGCCGATCCGCTCCCGCAGCAGCCCGGCCCAGCGCCGGCGGGCGTACAGCACGAAGGCGGTGATCAGCGCGAGGCCCTGGACGGCGAAGCCGCCGTACACCACGGGGAAGACCCAGCCGCCGAGGCCCTTGTCGTCCGGGTCGGCGCTCTCCGGCCCCAGGACCAGGAGGCTCAGCAGGTACAGCGGCAGCGCGACCAGGATCGTGCCGAGCAGACCGGTCGCCACCCACATCGGGAACGCCACCAGCCCGGCCGGCGCCCGCCGCCCCCACGGCCGGACGAACGCCAGCGCCAGGGCCACGGCGATCGCGTCCATGCCGAAGGTCAGCAGGTTCACCAGCCACAGCCGGTCCATCTCGCCGGGATCGCCCGCCCCCACCGGATGCCCGGTCAGCCACAGCAGCTTCAGCGTCAGGTACGGCCCGGTCGCCGCCACCGCCGTCCACGCCGCCCCGGCCCGCACCACGTGCTCGTTGATCCTCATGCCCCCACGGTCCCGCCGGGCCGGGCGCCGGGGCCTCCGCCCGGGGCGCGATCCCGCTCCCCCTGGCGGGGGATCTCGGCGGGCGGGGGCTCCTCCGGCGGGTCCTCTCCGGGCGGCGGGCTCCGGCCTCAGGCCATCCGGTGGATCACCCGGTCCTCCTCGTCGGTGCGGCCGTCCGGGTCGGCGACCAGCCCGAGCCGCTCGGCGAGCCGGCGCGAGGGCAGGTTGTCCGCGTGGATCAGGGCGACCACCGGGACGCCGGGGTGGCGCGGCAGCGCCTCCGCCATCGCCGCCCGGGCCGCCTCCGCCGCGTACCCGAGGCCCCAGGCGGACGGCCGGAACCGGTAGTAGAGGTTGAACACCCGCTCCCCGTCCAGGGTGTGCAGGTAGAGCCCGGCGAACCCGATCACCGTCCCCGGGTCCTCCCGGGTGGCGACGGCGCAGTACCCCACCCCGTCCCGCACCCAGTCGGCGACGAACCCGTCCAGCATCTCCCGCGCCTGGACGAGCTCCCGCTGCGGCCCGTGCGGGTTGTACCGGTTGGTCTCCGGATCCCCGTGGATCGCGAACACCGCCCCCACGTCCCCCTCCCGCGGCCGCGTCAGCACCAGCCGCTCGGAGACGGCGACGACGCTGCGGGCGGTGTGGTCGGTACGGTCGGTGGTGGTGGTGCTCATGGTGCCCCCCCGTGTCTCACGTAATAGGTCCATCGCAAGATAGACCATTACCCCGACACTCGCCCGCCCATTTCCGCCCGCTACAGGATCGGCTCACACCCGATCGCCTGGCCGCCGGCCGTGAGGAACTGCTTCCAGGCCTCGTCGGAGGTGGAGAACAGGTGCCCCAGGTGCCTGATCGTGCCGATCCGGAAGTAGACGGGGCGACCGTGGCAGGTCACCACGATCTCGTCCCGGGGGAGGGACCCCACCCAGCGGGCACGGCCGAACGCCGGCCTGGTGTCCCGGTCGGTGGCATCCGGCCGGAGCCGGGACTCGGTGGCGATGACGAGGGAAGAGGTGCTCCCGTGCGCATCCTCAGGCGTGATCTCGCAGGTCCACAGGGGATCGGATCCCACGGTCACGGCCTCCCTGTAGCGCTTGTCGGGCGAGCGCTGGACGGAGACCCCCGGCAGGCCGCAGACCGCGTCGCCGTCGAGCTCCCGCTCGGTGGCGGCCGGGGCCAGCTCGTGCAGGACGGGCAGCGGCGCCTTGCCGCAACCGCGCTGGTCCGCGATGCGGTCGGCCGCCGACACGGCGAGCCGGGCGAGCTTCAGCGGGTCGGGATCCTTCCCGGAGTACGCGGTGACCCTGGCCCAGAGCCCGTTGGGGCAGCCCTCGGGGAGCAGTGCCCACGCCTCGTCGCCACGGACGGCGCCGACCGCGCCACCGTTCGCCGAGGCGGCGAACGTCCGGGCGCCGGGAGGGATCGGGAGGTGGAACACATCCTTGCTCTCGCCGAGGGACACCCGGATGTTCCGGTCGTCACCGAACATCCCGCCGGCCACCTGCACGGTGCAGACCGCCGTGCCGCGGCTGACGTTCCCCTCGTACGGCTCCGCGCTGACCTTGCCCGACCCGAGCGCTTCGTTCACCGCCCGTGAGCTCACCACCTCGTCGCACACGCTGTCCGGCCCGAACCTGTTGGTCATGTCGTCCGCCAGCAGCGCCCACCCGGCGACCCCCAGCCCGGCCACCAGCCCGACCGCCGCCACTGCCATGACCCCGGCCCGCACCCGCAGCCCCCGCGTGGTGAACCCCCGCCGGTCGAGCGCCGCGTCCATCCGCCCGACCGGGCCGTTGGCGGAGCCGTTCTTGTCTTCCATGGTGTGTCGTTCCCCGGTTGCTGCTCGGTCGGTCGGATTCAGGCGTGCTCCTGCGGGCGGCCGGTCGTCAACCGGCCGCCCGCAGGAGGGGAGGCGTCACAGGATCGGCTCACAGCCGATCGCCTTGCCGCCGATGGTGAGGAACTGGCGCACCAGGTCGTCCCTGTTGGGGAACAGGTAGTCGTAGGGGTCTGATTCGAATCCGCCACTGAGGGAGAAGAAGGTGTCTTTGCCCTGGCAGGTGGTGACGTACTCGACGTACTTCCCGCTGATTCGGCGCGCTCTCCCGTACTGGGACGGATGTGAGGCGTCCTGGGTGACGGCGGTGGTCCGTGGCTCCGTGGTGATCGTGAAGGCCTGGGGCACGCTGCCGACCGCATTCCTGGTGATCACGCAGGACCAGATCGGGTCGGCTGCGGTGGTGACCTGCTGCGAGTAGCGCCGCTCGGCACCGGGGTCCTTCGCGGGGGCGAACCCGGGCAGGCCGCATACGTCGTTCCAGTCGGGGTCCGTCTCGGCCCCCCTTGCGGACAGGCTCGTAGGAGTCGGCAACTTCCGCTCCGCGCACCCGTTCTCCCGAGCTGCCGCGTTGGCGAAGGAGACGGCCAGCCGGACTCTCTCCTCGTCCAGGCCCAACTCGCTGCTGTGCACTTCGGCGCGCAGCCCCTTGGGGCATCCCTGGGGAAGCAAGGCCCACGCCACGTACTTGCTCACCGAGCCGACCGAGTCGCCGGAAAACAACCGGGCGTCCGGTGCGGCGAGCTCGGCCGGGCCCTTGGTGTCGCGCTCGATGCGGAACTGTACGACCTTCTCGGTGGTTGTGAACAGACCGGATCGGACCCTGGCGGAGCAGCTGTTGTCGGGAGAGGCGTCCGTTGCGTTGAAGTCCTTGCTCTTCCTCTCGGAGATGCGTCCAGGCCCCAGCATGTCGTGCACTTGCTCCGCCGTGGCCGCGCCATTGCACACGTTGTCCGGCCCGCCGAGGTTCGTCAGCCGGTACAGCCCGAACCCCACCGCCCCTACCGGAACGAGGGAGAACGCCAGGAGTACGACCGCCAGCCGCACCCGCAGCCCCCGCGTGGTGAACCCCCGCCGGTCGAGCGCCGCATCGACGCGCCGGGCGAGGCCCGTGGCGGAGCCGTCGGGCTTGTCGTCGTCCTTCGTTTCCACGATGTGCTGTCCCCTGTGTGTTGCTCGGTCGGCCGGAATCACGCATGCCTCCGTGGGCGGCCGGTCGCGAACGGGCCGCCCGCGGGAGGTGTCAGAGGATCGGCTCGCAGTCGATCGCCTTGGCACCGGCGGTGAGGAACTGTTCCCAGGTCGTCTTGCCGATGAGGTCCCGGAAACCGTCCACTTCGAACCGGAAGCGGGTGGGCCGTCCCTGGCATGTCGCCATGACTTCGTGTTGCCCGACCCAGTGGGCTCGGCCGAAGGCCGGGCCGGGGTCGAGGGTCCACGGCTGGACGAGGCGCGGATCGGTGCCGATGGAGAAGGTGATCGCGGACCTGAGGTCCGCGTCCGAGTGGATCCTGCAGGCCCACAGCGGATCGGTCGCGTTGGTCACGGTCTCCTGATAGACGGGGCCACCGGGAGTGTCGGGCATCGTCAGCCCCGGCAGGCCGCAGACGGCGTCGCGGTTGAGGGGGCGGTCCGCACCCGCCGGGGTGAGATCGCGCGGTGCGGGGAGCGGCGCCCCGCCGCAACCCTGTTGTGCCGCGACGCGGTTGGCCACTGCGGTCGCGAGCCCGGCGAGCTTCCGGGCGTCGGAGGACCGGGACTTGACGGTGGCCCGCTGCCCGTTGGCGCAGTCCTTCGGGAGCAGCGCGAAGCCGTACGACGACTTGTGCACGGCGCCGGCCGCGCCTCCGTTCGCGGAGGCGGCGAACAGCTGGGACTCCGCGTCGTACTTGAACCTGGCGAGGTCTCCGGCCTTGGGGAGCTCGATGACGGCGAACCGGTCGTTGCCGAAGATCCCGTTGCTCACCATCGCCGCACAGGACGCGCCGGGGGTGTCCAGCTTCCCGTCGCCGTACATCGTGGCGCTGACCTTGCCCCACCCGAGCGCGTCGTTCACCTCGTCCGCGCTCACCGCGCCGTCGCACACGACGTCCGGCCCGAAGGCGTTCGTCAGGTTGTCCGTCAGCAGGAGCGACCCGCCGCCCAGCGCGGCCAGCACCACCGTCACCACGATCCCGCGCCAGGGTCGTTGCAGCCGGTAGCGTGGCTCGTCGGGGTTGTCGGAGTTCTCTTCGTGGTTGGTCTTCTTGGTCTTCACAGCGCTCACCCCTTGCCGAACGCGCCTCGGTAGGCCTTGTCGATCCCGGTTTGGTAGGCCTTCCCCACGTCGAGTACCAGCTGCTCCGTCACAGTGCCCGTACGGTCAGCGGCCTCGGGGTCGATGCCGTACTGGCTCGCCTTGTCCACGATCATGGCGTCCAGCTGCTGTTGCCCCCCTGAGTACCGGGTGCTCACGCTGGTCGTGGTGGCGGTGTCGATCTCGGCCTTGGCGTTCTCGGCGTACTTGGCAGTCCCGACATCAACGAGGCGCTGCGCCATGTCGCCCAGCGGCACCAGTTGGGAGACTCCCGGTAGAAGAAGCCCCGGGACCACGTTCGCGGGCGTTCCGATCGCGTGGTACGCCATCCTCTGCTGCCAGTCGATGCCCGCCTTCTTCGCGTCCGCGTGGTCGACGGTCGCGTTGACGAACGCCGCGTCGAGCGAACCGAGGACCTTGGAGGACTCCTGTGTGAAGGCGGACAGGACGTGGTTCGGGCGGCCCGTCTTGTCGGGCTCGAAGGCCTCGGGCCCGTACGTGTCGAGGCGGCGGGCGATCTCCCTGGTCTCTGCCTGGTGGATGATCCGGAACGTGTCCGTGTCCTCCAGGGCGCCGCGGACCACGCGCAGCAGTTGCTCCGGCTTGGCGGTCAGCCCGTTCGGCTGGGACGGGTTCTGCAGATCCTTGCCGAGGATCTCGTGCATGTCCGGGGCGTAGTCGGCGAGCATCCTGGCCATCGGCTTGCGGAGGACCTCGGGTACCGGGAGGCTGTCGCCGGGCGTGGTGCCGCCGACGGTCTTGAGCGTCTCGTCCATGATCCGCGCGCTGACCTTGTCGTGCGGGGCGGGGTACCGGGAAGCGTCGTGGCTGGTCGTGGCGTTCTCGAGCATCTCGGCGAACATCTCGTGCGAGGTGTCGCGCAGGACGTCTCCGGGGAGCTTGCGCTCCTGGCCCTCGTCGAGCCAGCCGCGGTCCTTGAGCAGGTGGACGAGGTTCTTGTTCTGGCTCGGGTCGAGGAATTCCTGGGCAGTCTCCCGGTCGCCCCTCATCAACCTCAGCAGCGGGGCGAGCGGGTCGCCCTTCGTGGGGTCTTCGGTGAATGCCGGGCCCCACAGATCCACGCCCTTGGCCTTGCTGGAGGCCTCGTAGTCGAGCAGGTCGGTGCCGACCCTGCGGACGAAGGCCTGGTCGAAGGTCCCCTTCGTCTCCATGAGCGCGGTGAGCGCGGGGTAGTTGTCGTTCAGCCCGCCGGCCGGACCGCCCTGGCGGCGGGCAGCCTGGAAGAGGCCGTCCTCCCAGGCCTTGCCCATGCCGGCGTCCCGGGTGCCGGTGGCGAGGACGACGGCGAGGTTGCCGTAAACGTCCTGGTAGCCCTTGGCGTTGTGGCTGCCGTGGGCCAGTCCGTCGAGGACCTTGGTGTAGTCCAGGAAAGCCTCCGGGCCGGTCTTCCCGCCGATCTGGAGGCCGTTGAGCAGGGTGGTCGCGAATTCCCTGTTCTCGGCGTTGGCGACCAGGAGGGCCTGCAGCTGCCGGAGTTCGTCGTCGGAGAGGTCGTACGCCCTGGCCATCAGGTCCCGCGCCCGGTTGGCATCGGTGACCGGGCCGGTGCCGCCAGGGGCGGGGTTGAAGGCGGTATCGCTGGCGCCGATGTCGCTCTGGAGGTGGAGGGCGGCCCGCTGGTCGGCGGCGGTGGCCTTCTCGACGGCCTTGCCCAGGCGGTCCGCGACGGCTTTGGCCTTGGCGGCCATGTCCCGTGCCAGCACCTCGCCGTCCGTGTCGTTGCGCGCGTCCTTCGGCATGCTCCAGCTGACCGTGCCGTCCGCGGAGACGGTCAGATCCTGGGTCTGCGCGTCGTGGAGTGCTGTGTCGAGGTCACGGCGGGCGGCGGCGAAGTCCTCGGCGGCGGTCTTCATGACCGCGGCGAGGGCGGTGGCGACGGCCGAGGCCTGTTTGAAGTCGCCGTCCATGTCCTGGAGCTTCCTGGTCGCGCTGTCGGCGGCATCGCCCTTCCAGCCGGCCCGCTGTGCGGCGGTGGTGAGGTCCTTGGCGACCCGGCCGTCCAGGGCGGTGAGGGCTTTGGCGACGCCGGCCCAGGCCTCGGCCGCGTCGCTGACCCCGGAGAAGTCGGCTTCGTGCAGTTCCTTGAAGGACACCATCTGTCTTCCCCCTTCTGGTGTCTACCGGGTGGCGCGCAGGTCGGCGGCGGTCGTGATCTCGTTGGAGTGGTAGTTCTGCCGGGTCTGCTCAAGGCCGTCGGCGGCGTTGGTGAGCTTGTCGTGCAGGACCTTGCACTCCTTCAGCCACCGCTCCGTGGCGCCGGTGAGTGTGCCGCTGAAGGCGAAGCCGCGGATCTTCGTCGACGCGGTGCTCGCGTACTCGGTGAGGCTGTGTGCGCCGGGGCCGGCCTTGCCGTTGGCGCTGTCGAGGTCGGTGGCGATCTGTCGGGCCATCCCGGCCGAGGCGCTGAGTTCGTACGGGGTGTCCAGTTGGGTGGTGACCTTGCCGGGGTGGATGAAGGGAAGGGCCGGCACGGTGCCGCCGTTGGACGAGGGCGGCGCGGGGTCGGCGTAGGGGGAGTCCTTGGCCGAGGCGAGCTCCAGGCTCGGCACCGGGTCCTTGGCCGGTGCGACCGGTCCGGTGACGAAGTTCGGGTTACCCATGCGCGTGGAATCCTCCCCAATCGGCAAAGCGGCCGCTCCCCTGCGGCATGACGACCGTACAGGGAGCCTCCGTCAGTGCACCGACCCACCCTCCGTGATTCCGTGGGCGCGGGGAGTGGCCGGGTTCACCGGGCGTGGGTCGAGGGGGAATTGGCGGCTCGGCGCGGGCGTGGAGGTCTTGTTACCGGCGGGTCGCTTGCCTATCATCCCGAGTGTGACAGCTTTACTGTCAAACCCGTCGGGAAGGGTTCAGCAGCCAGTGGGTGACGCGAGCAGGGCGCCGGAGGCCGGGGGGCCGTTGGCGGGTGTGCGGGTGGTGGAGCTCGCCGGGATCGGGCCGGGGCCGTTCGCGGCGATGCTGCTGGGGGACCTCGGGGCGGACGTGGTGCGGGTGGACCGGCCGGAGCCGTCGCCGCTCGGTACGGACCCGGCGTACGACCTCAGCAACCGCAACAAGCGTTCGGTGCTAATCGACCTGAAGTCCCCGGAGGGCCCCGGGCGGGTGCTGGACCTGGTCGAGCGGGCGGACCTGCTGATCGAGGGCTACCGGCCGGGCGTCGCGGAGCGGCTCGGGGTCGGTCCCGAGGCGTGCCTGGCGCGCAACCCGGCGCTGGTGTACGGGCGGATGACCGGCTGGGGGCAGCACGGCCCCCGGGCGGCGACGGCCGGGCACGACCTCGGGTACGCGGCGGTCGCCGGGGTGCTCGGGATGGTGGCGGCGCCGGGCGGGGCCGAGGAGGCCCCCGGCATCCCGGCCAACCTGCTGGGCGACTACGCGGGCGGCTCGCTCTACCTGGTCGTCGGCCTGCTCGCCGGGCTGCACCACGCCCGCGCCACCGGCGCCGGGCAGGTGGTCGACGCCGCGATCGTGGACGGCGCGGCGCACCTCGGCTCCATGCTGTGGGGCCTGCTCGCGGCCGGCCACTGGCAGGACCGCCGGGGCGTCAACCTGCTGGACGGCGGCGCGCCCTTCTACGCGGTGTACCGGGCGGCCGACGGCGGCCACCTGGCCGTCGGCGCGCTGGAGCCGCGCTTCTACGCGGAGTTCGCCCGGCTGCTGGAGCTGGGCCCGGACGCGCCCGGCCAGTACGACCCGGCCCGCTGGCCCGAACTGCGCGCCCTGATCGCCGCCCGCTTCGCCACCCGGACCAGGGCCGAGTGGGAGGCCGTCTTCGCGGGCTCCGACGCCTGCGTGGAGCCTGTCCTGACGATGCGTCAGGCATCGGCGGACGCCCACCTGTCGGCGCGCGGGACGTACATCGAGGCGGACGGCGTCACCCAGCCGGCCCCCGCCCCGCGCTTCTCCGCCACCCCGGGCGCCCTGCGCCGCCCGCCGGCCCGGCCGGGCTCGGACACCGCCGAGGTGGCCCGCGACTGGGGCGTCCCCGCCCTCGATCCTGACGTACCGGTCCCAGGGGCCGGCGGCACCTTCCCCAACTCCACGGCAGAGCAAGGAGAGTAGCGTTGCAGCGCGAGATCTTCACCGAGCAGCACGACGACTTCCGGGCCACCGTGCGGGCCTTCCTGGCCAAGGAGGTGCTGCCGCACTACGACCGCTGGGAGAAGGCCGGCATCGTCGACCGCTCCGCCTGGCTCGCGGCCGGCCGCCAGGGTCTGCTCGGCCTGGCCGTCCCCGAGGAGTACGGCGGTGGCGGCACCCCGGACTTCCGCTACGCCGCCGTGCTGGCCGAGGAGTTCGCCCGGGCCGGCGCGTCCGGACTGGCGATCGGCCTGCACAACGACATCATCGGCCCGTACCTCACCTCGCTCGCCACCGAGGAGCAGAAGCGCCGCTGGCTGCCCGGGTTCTGCTCGGGCGAGCTGATCACCGCGATCGCGATGACCGAGCCCGGCACCGGCTCCGACCTCCAGGGCATTCGCACCCAGGCGGTCGACCAGGGGGACCACTTCCTGCTCAACGGCGCCAAGACCTTCATCTCCAACGGCATCCTCGCCGACCTGGTGATCGTGGTCGCCCGCACCACCCCCGAGGGCGGCGCCCACGGGCTGAGCCTGCTGGCCGTCGAGCGCGGCACGCCCGGTTTCGAGCGTGGCCGCAATCTCGACAAGATCGGCCAGAAGGCCCAGGACACCGCCGAGTTGTTCTTCGAGGACGTCCGGGTGCCGAAGGAGAACCTGATCGGCGAGCTCAACGGCGGCTTCGTCCACCTGATGCAGAACCTCGCCCAGGAGCGGCTCACCATCGCCGCCGCGGCGATCGCCGGCGCCGAGTACCTGGTCGAGATCACCACCGACTACGTCAAGCAGCGCGAGGCCTTCGGCCGTCCGCTCGCCAGGCTCCAGCACGTCCGCTTCGAGATCGCCGAACTGGCCACCGAGTGCGCCGTCACCCGCGCCTTCGTGGACCGCTGCATCACCGAGCACAACCGCTGGGCGCTCACCCCGGCGGATGCCTCGATGGCCAAGTGGTGGGCCACCGAACTGCAGAAGCGCACCGCCGACCGCTGCCTCCAACTGCACGGCGGCTACGGCTACATGAGCGAGTTCCCGGTCGCCCGGGCGTTCACCGACGGCCGCATCCAGACCATCTACGGCGGTACCACCGAGATCATGAAGGAGATCGTCGGCCGCTCCATCCTCGGCTGAGCGCCTCCGTCCTTCCGAGCCCCCAGAGTCCCCGCCCCGAACAAGCCCCCCGCCCCGAAAACCCGCTGAAAGGCGTTCCCACCGTGACCACCGAAGCGTACGTCTACGACGCGATCCGCACCCCGCGCGGCCGGGGCAAGGCCACCGGCTCGCTGCACGGCACCAAGCCGATCGACCTGGTCGTCGGCCTGATCCACGAACTGCGCGGCCGCTACCCCGGGTTGGACCCGGCCGCGATCGACGACATCGTGCTCGGCGTGGTCAGCCCGGTCGGCGACCAGGGCTCCGACATCGCCCGGATCGCGGCCATCGCGGCCGGCCTGCCCGACACCGTCGCCGGCGTCCAGGAGAACCGCTTCTGCGCCTCCGGCCTGGAAGCCGTCAACCTGGCCGCCGCCAAGGTCCGTTCCGGCTGGGAGGACCTGGTCCTGGCCGGCGGCGTGGAGTCGATGTCCCGGGTGAAGATGGCCTCCGACGGCGGCGCCTGGTTCGCCGACCCGATGACCGCGTACGAGACCGATTTCGCCCCGCAGGGCATCGGCGCCGACCTCATCGCCACCATCGAGGGCTTCTCCCGCACCGACGTGGACGCCTTCGCCGCCGAGTCCCAGGCCCGCGCCGCCAAGGCCCAGGCGGACGGCCTGTTCGACCGCTCGGTCGTCCCGGTGCGCGACCGCAACGGCCTGGTCGTGCTGGAGCGCGACGAGTTCATCCGCCCCGGCACCACCGTCGAGACCCTGGCCGGCCTCAAGCCGTCCTTCGCCGGCATCGGCGAGGCCGGCGGCTTCGACGCCGTCGCCCTCCAGAAGTACCACTGGGTCGAGGCCATCGACCACGTCCACCACGCGGGCAACTCCTCCGGCATCGTGGACGGCGCCGCACTGGTGGCCATCGGCAACCGCGAGGTCGGCGAGCGGTACGGGCTGCGCCCGCGCGCCCGGATCGTCTCCGCCGCCGTCTCCGGCTCCGAGCCGACCATCATGCTCACCGGCCCCGCCCCGGCCACCCGCAAGGCGCTCGCCAAGGCCGGGCTCACCGCCGCTGACATCGACCTGGTCGAGATCAACGAGGCCTTCGCCGCGGTCGCGCTCCGCTTCATCCGCGAACTCGGCTTCCGCCACGACCAGGTGAACGTCAACGGCGGCGCGATCGCGCTCGGCCACCCGCTCGGCGCCACCGGCGCGATGCTGCTCGGCACCGTGGTCGACGAACTGGAGCGGCGCGACCTGCGGTACGGCCTGATCACCCTCTGCGTGGGCGGCGGCATGGGCATCGCCACCATCGTCGAGCGCATCTGAGCCCACGCGTCGCCCGCCGCCTCCCTTCGTTGGACACGCTGCGCGTGGTACCTCCCTCTGCAGACCGGTAGACCTGGAGAACTTGATGAGCGACACCACCACCATCCGCTGGGAGCAGGACCAGGACGGCGTGGTCACCCTCGTCCTCGACGACCCCACCCAGTCCGTCAACACCATGAACGAGGCCTTCACCGCCGACTTCGAGACCGTCGTCGGGCGGCTCGCCGCCCTGGCCGCCGCGGACGCGCTGCGCGGCGTGGTGATCGCCTCCGGCAAGAAGACCTTCTTCGCCGGGGGAGACCTGCGGATGCTCTCCGCCGCCCGACCCGAGGACGCCGAGGCCGTCTTCGAGAAGTCGATGCGGATCAAGCGCGCGCTGCGCACCCTGGAGACCCTCGGCAAGCCGGTCGTCGCCGCCGTCAACGGCAGTGCGCTCGGCGGCGGCCTGGAGCTCGCCCTCGCCTGCCACCACCGGATCGCGCTCGACACCCCGGCCAGCCGGATCGGCCTGCCCGAGGTCACCCTCGGCCTGCTGCCGGGCGGCGGCGGAGTGGTCCGTACGGTCCGGCTGTTCGGCATCACCGACGCCCTGCTGAAGTTCCTCCTCCAGGGCCGCCAGTACCGCCCGGCGCAGGCGCTGGAGCACGGACTGGTGCACGAACTGGTCGACACCCCGGAGGAGTTGACCGCCCGCGCGAAGGCCTGGATCGAGGCCAACCCGACCGCCGTCCAGCCCTGGGACGTCAAGGGCTACAAGATCCCCGGCGGCACCCCGGCCACCCCGGCCTTCGCCGCCAACCTGCCCGCTTTCCCGGCCAACCTGCGCAAGCAGCTCAACGGCGCGCCCTACCCGGCCCCGCGCAACGTCCTGGCCGCCGCGGTGGAGAGCGCCCAGGTGGACGTCGACACCGCGATGACGATCGAGGCCCGCTACTTCACCGAGCTGGCCTGCGGGCAGACCAGCAAGAACATGATCCAGGCGCTGTTCTTCGACATGCAGGCGGTCAACTCCGGCGCCGGGCGCCCGAAGGGCGTGGAGAAGCGGCCGGTCCGCAAGGTCGCGGTGCTCGGCGCCGGGATGATGGGCGCGGGCATCGCCTACGCCTGCGCCAAGGCCGGCATCGAGGTCGTGCTCAAGGACGTCGGCATCGAGGCCGCCGAGCGCGGAAAGGCCTACTCCGAGGGGCTGTTGAACAAGGCCGTCGCGCGCGGGCGCTCCACCGAGGCCGACCGCGACGAGCTGCTGGCCCGGATCACCCCCACCGCCGAGGCCGCCGACCTGGCCGGCTGCGACGTGGTGATCGAGGCGGTCTTCGAGAACACCGAGCTCAAGCACAAGGTGTTCCAGGAGATCGAGGGCGTGGTCGGCCCCGACACGCTGCTCTGCTCCAACACGTCCACCCTGCCGATCGGCCTGCTCGCCGAAGGCGTCGAGCGCCAGGGCGACTTCATCGGGCTGCACTTCTTCTCGCCGGTCGACAAGATGCGCCTGGTCGAGATCATCCGCGGCCCGCGCACCGGCGACGAGGCGCTGGCCCGCGCCTTCGACCTGGTCCGGCAGATCGACCGCACCCCGATCGTGGTCAACGACTCCCGCGGCTTCTTCACCTCGCGGGTGATCGGCCAGTTCCTCAACGAGGGCGTCGCCATGGTCGGCGAGGGCATCCACCCGTCCAGCATCGAGCAGGCCGCCGCCCAGGCCGGCTACCCCGCCAAGGTGCTCTCCCTGATGGACGAGCTGACCCTCACCCTGCCGCGCAAGATCCGCGACGAGTACCGGCGCTCGGTGGAGGCCGTCGGCGGCAGCTGGACGCCGCACCCGGCCGACGCGGTGGTCGACCGGATGGTCGACGAGTTCGGCCGCCCGGGGCGCAGCGGCGGCGCTGGCTTCTACGAGTACGGCGAGGACGGCAGGCGCGGGCGGCTCTGGCCGGGGCTGCTGGAGCACTTCTCCGGTGCTCCGGCCGGTGCTGCCGCGGATGCCTCGGGTGGCGCTCCCGCTGGTGCTCCGGGTGACGTTTCGTTCGAGGACCTCAAGGAGCGGATGCTGTTCAGCGAGGCGCTGGACTCGGTGCGCTGCCTGGAGGAGGGCGTGCTGACCTCGGTCGCCGACGCCAACGTGGGCTCGATCCTCGGCATCGGCTTCCCGGCCTGGACGGGCGGCGTGTTCCAGTACATCAACGGGTACGAGGGCGGCCCGGCCGGCTTCGCGGCCCGCGCCCGCGAACTCGCCGCCGCGTACGGCGAGCGGTTCGCGCCGCCGGCGCTGCTGGAGCGGGTCGCGGCCGAGGGGCGGACCTTCACGGACTGACCGGTCGGCCTGCTGGCCTACCGGCCTACCGATCTGCTGACCTGCTGACCTGCTCGGACTTGGGTGAGGCCGTGGCCCGTACGGCCTCACCCGGGTTCCAGGCCCGACTCCAGGCCCGATTCCTGGTCCGACTCCCGGCTCAGCTCCTCGCCGAGTTCCTCCCGGAGCGAGCGCTGGAAGGCCGTGACCAGCGCCTGCGCCACCATCGGCTGGATGTGGTCCGTCAGCGCCCGCATCCGGGCCAGCTCGGCGGGCGCGGGCTCGCTCTCCCGGTACGGCTTCCACACCGTCTCGCGGAACAGCCGCTGCAACTCCCGTGCCGTCGCCCGGCTGTGCTCCAGCACCACGGCCCGGGCGGCCAGCAGCGTCTCCAGCGGGATCGGCACGTCCAGGATCCGCACGCCCAGCGGCAGCAGCCCGGGATCCACCCGGAACACCTCCGGATCCCGCGTCCGCTCCAGCGCCCCCATCGCGGCGAGCCGCTCGACCTGCCCCTCCGTCAGACCCCGCCCGGCCCGCCGCTCCAGCTGCGCCCGGGTGACCTCCTCCGGGGTCTCCGGCGTCCACGACGCCACCAGCGCACGGTGGATCGCCAGGTCCAGCGGCGTACTGTCCTCCGGCAACCGCGCCAGGTACCGCTCGATCGCGGCCAGCGTCAGGCCCTGCCGCTGCAACTCCTCGATCAGCTCCAGCCGGTCCAGGTGCGCCGCCCCGTACAGACCCACCCGCCGCGGCCCCAGCTCCGGCGGCGGCAGCAGCCCCTTCGTCCCGTAGAACCGCACCGTCCGCACCGTCACCCCGGCCCGCGCCGCCAGCTCGTCCACCGTCAGCCGCACTCCGCCCCCCACCCCGCCGTGCTCCCCCATCCGCCGCCTCCCGCGCTGGCACACTCCTGCTGTGACAGCAGCAGTGTGACAGTGGTGGGCGGGCCGGTCCACCGATGCGGGCGGCGGGCGGCAGGCGAGCGGCGGGGGTGTGCGGGAGTGCGGGCGCGTGCGGACGCGTGGGGGCGCTGACGCCGACGCCCCGGCCGTCCGCCGGGGGACCGGCTTCGGGCAGGGGCGTCGGGGTTGCGGGCAGGGGCGTCGGGGTTGCGGCGTCGGGGTTGCGGTGGCCCGGGGGGTCAGGCGAGGGCGGCGTGGTGGCGGCGGGTGACCTCGGGGTGGGCCCTGGTGTAGCCCTTCCACTCGTTGAGGCCGAAGTCGGCGAAGAGCGGGTTGGCCGGGTCGGCGGTGGCGCCGGGGGCGTGGTGGGCGAGCGGGAAGTCCAGCGGCTCGATATGGGCGTCGAGGCGCGGGTTGTAGAAGAACGGCACCGAGAAGCGCTCGCGGGCGCCGACCGGGCTCACCACGCGGTGGTTGGTGGCCTTGAGGTAACCGTCCGTGGCCACCTCCAGCAGCTCGCCGAGGTTGACGACGAAGGCGCCGTCGAGCGGCGGGACCTCGAGGAAGGTGCCGTCCGCGCGCTCGACCTGGAGGCCGCCGACGGTGTCCTGCAGCAGCAGGGTGATGAAGCCGTAGTCCTTGTGGGCGCCGACGCCCTGGCCGGCGCCGTCCGGGGCGGTGCCGGGGTAGCGGACCAGCTTGAGGCGCAGGTGGGGATGGCCGGCGAAGGCCTCGTCGTAGAAGTCGGGGCGGGCGCCGATCGCGGCGAGGAGTTCGTGCAGCAGGCGGCGGGCGACCGCGCCGAGGTGGTCGATCCAGCCGAGCGCGGCGGTGCGCAGCTCGGGGAGGGCCTCGGGCCACTGGTTGGGCCCCTCCAGCCACCAGTACGGGGGCTCGCCGCTGCCGGGGACGTGCGGGGGCAGCTCGGCGCCGATGTCCAGCTGGTCGCGCCAGTCCTGGCTGCCGCCGGTGCGCTCGTCGCCGGTGCGGGTGTAGCCCCGGTAGTGGGGGGAGTTGAGGTTGCTCACGGCGAGCCGGTCGGCCTCGGGGAGGGCGAAGAAGGCGCGCATGGCCTGGGCGAGCGCGGCCGTCTCCTCCGGGGTGACGCCGTGGCCGACCAGCTGGAAGAACCCGACGCCGGTGGCCGCGGCGCGGAGCTCGTCGTGCAGGCGGCGGCGGTCGTCCGGGCTGCCGTCGGCGAGCGAGAGGTCGACCACCGGGAGGGCGTCCGCCGAGGGGGAGCCGGTGCCGGTGCCGGTCTCGGATATGGGCGTGTACTGCTGCGTCATGTGTGACATCCGCTGGGTCTCGTCCCGGCTGGTCCCGGTGGTCGACCGGGGGCGGCCGGAGCTGTGCCTGGTGCGGCGGGTGCTCCGGGGCCGGGAGGTGGTGGCGGCCGGGCAGGGGTCGCCGTTGAGGGTGGGTGGCGCGAGGTTCAGCCGGAGCGTCGACAGGACATGGTCGTCACGCGGAGCAGGTCCACGTGGCGGCGGCGAACAAGGATGAGCACCCCACCAGCCTAATTGACCCGTTCTGCGGCAGGCGAGCCCCCTGCAGCGGAGGGCCACTCGCTATTTGTCGGTGATCTATCAAGTTGTGGGGCGGTGGCGCCGGAGTGCGGGCGGTGGCGGCTCCTTTCGGGAGTCGTTCGGGAGTCGTTCAGGAGTTGTTGAGGTAGGCCAGGACGGCCAGGACCCGGCGGTTGTCGTCATCGGAGGGCTGGAGGTCGAGCCGGACGAAGATCGACGCGGTGTGCTTGGCGACGGCCCGCTCGGTGATCACCAGCTGCTGGGCGATCGCCGCATTGGACCGGCCCTCCGCCATCAGTCCGAGCACCTGCCGCTCGCGCGGGGAGAGCGTGGAGACCGGGCCGGCCGAGGAGTTGTGGGTGAGCAGCCGGGTGATCACCTCCGGATCCATCGCGGTGCCGCCCTGGGCGACCCGCCGTACGGCGTCGATGAACTGGGTGCCGTCCATCACCCGGTCCTTGAGCAGGTAGCCGATCCCGCCGGTGCTGCCGGCCAGCAGCTCGCGGGCGTACAGCTGCTCCACGAACTGCGACAGCACCAGGACGGGCAGGCCCGGGTGGGCCTGACGGGCCGCCAGCGCCGCCCGCAGGCCCTCGTCGGTGAAGCTCGGCGGCAGCCGGACGTCCACCACGGCGATGTCGGGCCGGTCCGCGGCCACCGCGGCGAGCAGCTGCTCGCCGTCCTCCACCGCCGCGGTGACCTTCATGCCGTTGGCCTCCAGCAGCCGGGTCAGTCCGTCCCGGAGGAGGAAGAGGTCTTCGGCGATGACAACGCGCACGGGATCTCCAGGTTCACGATGGTCGGCCCACCGGGCGGGCTGCTGATCGCGAGCACCCCGTCGAAGGCGGCCAGTCGGCGTTCGGTTCCGCTGAGGCCGGTCCCCCGGGACGGCTCGGCGCCGCCGCGCCCGTCGTCGGTGACCGATATCCGCAGCAGCCCGTCACTGTGCCCTATCTCGATCCACACCCGCGAGGCCCCGGCGTGCTTCACCACGTTGGCCAGCAGCTCCGTCACCGCGAAGTAGGCGGCCGACTCCACCGGGGCGGGCGCCCGGCCGGGCAGGCCGCCGGTGAAGCCGACCGGCAGCGGCAGGTCCAGCGCCGTCGCCCGCACCGCGTCGGCCAGGCCGCGGTCGGCGAGCACCGGGGGGTGGATCCCGCGGACCAGGTCCCGCAGCTCGCCCAGCGCCTTCACCGAGGACAGCCGGGCCTCGGCCAGCAGCGGCCCGAGGGCGTCCGGGTCGTCCTTCAGCTGCTCGGCCACGGTCAGCAGCATGCCCAGTGCGACCAGCCGGGCCTGCGCCCCGTCGTGCAGGTCCCGCTCGATCCGGCGCAGCTCGGCCGCGCCGGCGTCGATGGTGTCCGCCCTGGTCCGCGCGAGATGGCTGACCTGGCGGGCCAGCTCGGCCCGGCGGGAGGGCCCGAGCAGGGCCCGGGCGGCCTTCTCGTGGATCCGCAGGGCCGGCGGGGCGGCCCACAGGACGGCCAACGGGGCGATGGTCAGGCCCATCGAGTAGACGACGCCCAGGGCGAAGAACGGTCCGTTCCGGCCGAAGACCTCCAGGGCGACCGGGGTCAGTACGACGATCGCGGCGGTGAGCAGCACGGTGGCGCCGGTGAGCAGCGTCCAGGCGAAGTCCCGCCAGGTCGCCGGGTCGGTGAGCCAGCCGCCGGCCCGCAGCCGCGGCCAGGCCCCGGCGCGGACCGGCCGGCGGTACGGCACCGGTATCGGCCGCCCGCTCCACTTCCCGACGGTGCGCCTGCTCTCCGTCGCGATCCAGCGGGCGCCGAACAGCCCGAGCACCAGCAGTGCGGGCGCCAGCCAGACCGAACCGGACCGGCCGCCCGGCGCCGCACCGCCGTAGAGGTGGGCCGCCATCAGCGCTATCGTCCCCGGAGCGAACAGTGCGGCGCCGACCGCCCGGCCGCCGCCCCCGGTGGCCCAGCAGAGCGCCCACAGGGCGACCGGTGCCATCGGCACCGCCAGGATCAGCGGCCCGCCCGGGGTGAAGCCCCCGGGCTCGTCCGGACCGAACAGCGCGGTGGCCAGCAGGACCGGCCCCGCCAGCAGCGCGAGGAACCCCGTCACGGCCAGCGTCACCGCGTACCAGGCGCGCACCCCGTCCGCACACGCCCGGCCGACCCGCAGGGCCAGTCCGTTCAGCACTCCCGCGTCCATGACGCGCCCCCTCTCCCTTGCGCGGCCCCGCCCGGAGGCCGCGGTGCCGCGGCCTGAAGCCGCGGTTCCGAAGCTGTCGTTCCGGGGCCCCGCGGACCCCGGTTCCGATCTTTCGCTGGGTCAGTCTGCCCGGCCGGGGCCCCTGGTGCTCTAGGCCTGAACACCCAGTTCGGGGTGTATCTGGATACACCCCGCAGAGGCCGTCCAGACGGCTGTCGGCACCCCGCCGCCGATTCGTAGCGTGATGTTCCGTCAGCCGGCCCGGGCTTCCCGGGGCCGGACGCCGAACAGTGGAGGGCCCGTGAACGCGCCGATCATCCGGATCCGCGGCGTCAGCAAGACGTACGACCGATCCGACGCCGCCCGTCCCGCCCTGGCCGGGCTCGACCTGGAGGTCCGGGCCGGAGAGGCACTGGCCGTGCTCGGCCGTTCGGGCAGCGGCAAGTCCACCCTGCTGAACCTGATCGCCGGCCTCGACCGCCCGAGCGAGGGCGAGGTGGAGGTGGACGGCGTCGCCGTGCACCGGCTCGGCGAGGCCGCGCTGGCCGAGTACCGGCGGGCGCGGATCGGCATGGTGTTCCAGTTCTTCAACCTGCTGGACGACCTGACCGCGGAGGACAACGTGCTGCTCCCGGCCCAGCTGGCCGGGATGCGGCGGGAGCAGGCGCGGGCCCGGGGCGGGGAGCTGCTGGAGCGGCTGGGGGTGGCCCGGCACGCCAAGGCCTTCCCCGGCCGGCTCTCCGGCGGGGAGCGCCAGCGGGTCGCGGTCGCCCGGGCGCTGATGAACCGTCCGCCGCTGCTGCTGGCCGACGAGCCCACCGGGGCGCTGGACACCGCCTCGGCCGCCGACGTCCGCGACCTGCTGCGCGGGCTCAACGCGGAGGGCCAGACGATCCTGCTGGTCACCCATGACACCGCGCTCGCGGAGGCCTGCGCCGACCGGACGATCGAACTGCTCGACGGCCGGCTGGTCCGGGACACGGCGGCCGTGCCGGCACCGGGCGGTGGCCGATGAGCGCGCTCGGCAAGGTGGTGCGCGCCGGGGTCGGCCGCCGGCGGGTGCAGACCCTGGTGATGGTGCTCACCACGATGGTGTCCGTGACGGCGTGCATCCTCGCGCTCGGGCTGCTGGTCGCCGCCCAAGGCCCGTACCAGCGCTCTTTCACCGACCAGCGCGGCGCCCACCTCAACGTGCTGTACGACCAGGCCAGGGCGAGCCCCGCCCAGCTCGCCGTGGCGGCCCACGCGCCCGGCGTGACGGCCTCGGCCGGCCCCTACCAGGCGGTCGCCGTCCAGCCGCGCTCCGGCCCCGATACCCGGATCCCGCCGGCCGGGAGCCCGCTGCCGCCGATGACGCTGGTCGGCCGTGCCCAGGACGGCCCGCTGGACGGCCTGCGGATCACCAAAGGCCGCTGGGTCGCCGGCCCCGGCGAGGTGGTGTTCCTGGACGGGCACTCGCCGCTGGCGGTCGGCGACAGCATGGAGTTCCCGGAGCTGTCGGGGCATCCGATGCTCAAGGTCGTCGGCCTGGCGGCCTCGGTCTCCTGGAGCGCGGACGGCTGGGTCGCCCCGGAGCAGGTGGCCGGGCTGACGGCGCCCGGAACGGAGCCCTCCGTCCAGTACCTCTACCGCTTCGCCCACGCCGGCGGCGACGCCGAGGTGGAGGCCGACCGTGCCGCACTGGCCGCCGCGGTCCCGGGCGGGGCGCTCGCCAGGGCCACCTCCTACCGGCCCGCCCAGGAGGAGGCGAACCGGACGGCCTCGACCTTCGTCCCGTTCGTCACGGCCTTCGGGGTGCTCGGCCTGGCCATGTCGGTGCTGATCATCGGAGTCGTGGTCAGCGGCGCCGTCAGCGCCGCCACCCGGCGGATCGGCATCCTCAAGTCCCTGGGCTTCACCCCGGCCCAGGTGGCGCGCGCCTACGTCGGCCAGGCGCTGATACCCGCCGGGGTCGGCACGGCGCTCGGTGTGCTCCTCGGCAACCTGCTGTCCGTACCGGTCCTCGGGCTGGCTCACAAGGCCCTGCGCGGCGGGCTGCTCGGCATCCCGGTCTGGGTGGACGTCGTGGTCGCGGTGGCGGCCCTGGGGGCGGTGGCGGGCACCGCGCTGGTACCGGCGCTGCGGGCCGGGCGGCTGCGGACGGTGGAGGCGCTCGCGGTCGGCCGGACGGCGCCGGGCGCCAAGCGGGCAGCCGCCCGCGGCACGGTCGGCGGGGCGGGGGCGGGAGCGGTGGGCCCGGTGTCCCGGGCGCAGGAGCTGATCGGCCGGCTGCCGGTGCCACGGGCGCTCAGCCTCGGGCTGGCCTCCCCGCTCAACCGGCCGGGCCGCTCGGCGACCACCGGGGCCGCCGTGGTGCTCGGCACGGTCGGGGTCACGCTCTGCGTCGGCCTGACGCTCTCGCTGGGCTCGATCCAGGACGGTCTGGCGGCCGACCGCGCGGGCAAGGTGGTGGTCCAGACCCCGTTCGACGGCTCCGCGCCGTCCGCCGACCACGTGGACGAGGCGGCCGTGGCCAGGGCCGTCGACTCCCGCCCGGGCACCCGGGCCTGGTACAGCACCGTCCCGACCCCGGTCGCCCTGGCCGGCAGCACCGGGCGCTCCGAAGTGGTCGCGTTCAGCGGCGATACCTCCTGGAGCGGCTTCCAACTGGTCTCCGGCCGCTGGTTCCACGGCCCCGGAGAGGTCGTGGTGGCCGCCGCCACCCTGCGGGCCACCCAGGCGAAGGTCGGTGACACCGTCACCCTCACCGACCACGGACACAGCACCCCGGCGAAGATCACCGGCGAGGTCCTGACCACCAACGACCTGGTGTTCACGGACCGGTCCACGCTGGCGCCGCTCGGCGGCGCGATCCACGCCGAGGCGCTCACCTTCCACATCGACCTCACCCCGGGCACCGATGCGCAGTCCTACGCCGACGGGCTGGACCAGGCCGTGAAGCCGCTGGGCCTGAGCGCCGACCCCGGAGAGGAGCACCTCAGCATCGTGGTGCTGGCGATGAACACCCTGGCGGGCACGCTCACGCTGCTGCTCTCCGTGGTGGCGGGACTCGGGGTGCTCAACACCGTGCTGCTGGACACCCGGGAGCGGGTGCACGACCTCGGGGTGCTCAAGGCGCTCGGGATGTCACCCCGGCAGACCGTCGGCATGGTGCTCACCTCGGTCTGCGGCAGCGGGCTGGCGGCCGGGGTGATCGGGGTCCCGATCGGCATCCTGGTGCACCACCGGGTGATGCCCGCGATGGCACGGGCCGCCGGAATCGGGGTGCCGGACGCCGACCTCGCCGTGTTCGCCCCGTCGGTGGTGGGGCCGCTGATACTCGGCGGCCTGGTGCTGGCCCTGCTCGGAGCCGCCCTCCCGGCCACCTGGGCGGCCCGCACCAGGACGGTCACGGCGCTGCGGACGGAGTGACGACGCGGGGGAGGGCCAGGAGAGGAAACAAAACCCGGTACCCGGCCCCGTCTGGGAACCCCCCGTAAGGCTCCCAGACAGGGCCGGGCCGGGCAGGGCTGACCCAGGCCGTCCGATCAGGCCCGGCTCAGGCCCGGCTCAGGACAGCCGTGCCGCCGCGTACGCCTCCATGGCAGCACGCTGGTAAGCGGCCAGGCCCGGGGCGATGGCCTCGTACGCGGCGCTCCACTGCTCGTTCTCGGTGCAGGAGCGGGCGATCGCCAGGTACTCCTCGGTCGAGACGGACCGGAAGTCGTGGAGCAGCCGGTACTCCTCCTCGACCGTGGTCTGCACGGCCTCGGCGTCGGCCGGGTGGCCGGCCGCCTTCAGCTCCGCCAGGCGGATCATGCGGGCGGTCCGCTCGCGCTGCCCGGCCTCGATCTCGGCCGGGGTCATCGCGGCGGTCGCGCGCCGGGCCGCCTCGGCGTGCTCGGGGAAGTCGCGCAGGCTCGCGTCGACGTCGTCGGGCTGGATGCCCTCGAACAGGTTCTCGGGGCGGTTGATGGTCATGGGTGTGCCGTCCTTCTGGGAGCGTTCCAGGTCGGCGATCGTGCGGGAAACGGTGGCGGCCAGGGCGTCGAGCCGGTCGCGCTCGGCGACCAGCCGCCGACGGTGGCCCCGCAAGGCCTCCAGCTCGTCCACCTGATCGCTCAGGATCCGGGCGATCTCGGTCAGCCCTACGCCCAGCGCCCGCAGTACCAGGATCTGTTGCAGCTGGAGCAGCTGCCGCTCCTCGTAGTAGCGGTGGCCGTTGGAGCCGATCCAGGCCGGGGGCAGCAGCCCGATCTCGTCGTAGTGCCGCAGGGTCCTGGCCGTCACACCGGACATCCGGGCCACCTCGGCGATGGGCCAGGCCATGGTTGCCTCCCTCGTTTCCACGTCCCACGTTCGCGTGGACCAGGGCCGGTTCTCCGGCCCTGGTCATGACGGTAGAAGCTGCCGCTGCGGCAGCTTCAAGCCCGGGACTTCCACGCTGCCCGCACGTTGTCGTACGGCCGCTCAGACCTCGCCGAACCAGTCCAGGGACTGCCCGTGCGGTCCGGTGAAGGCCACCGGCCGCTCGCCCAGGGCCAGCGCGAACAACCCGGCGACGGCCGCCGGGCGGGGGAGGCGTCGGGCGACGGCCGGCAGCACCGAGACGGCCTCGTTGGAGATCCAGTGCCCGGGCAGCTCACGCATCGTCGCCGCGAACTCCTCCCGCTCCTCCGGCGGCAGGTACGCGAGCACCGCGCTGTGGAACACCACCGGCGTCGCCCCCGCCGGGGCCCGCGCGACCAACTCCCGTACCGTCGCGTTGAGATCGCCGCGCACCAGCAGCGGCGGTTCGGCCCGGGCGACCCGGACGGCGCCGCGCAGCCGCTCCAGCCGATGGGTCTGCTCGGGCCAGACCAGCGACTCCAGCCAGCGCATGTCCTCCTCGGCCCGCACGTCCAACGGATTGAGGTCGATCCCGGCCCGCCACACCACCTCGGGCAGCCGTTCCCGCAGGGAGCCGGGGAGCGGCACCGGCCCGCTCACCACGCAGTCCAGCGTCACCGGGCTCGCGGCGGCGCCGAACTCGGCGACCGGGGCACCGGCCCCACGCTCATGTCCGTCCCCGTCCCCCTGCCCGTCCCCGTCCCGCTGCCCGTCCTTGTCCCGGTCCCCGGCCAGGTACCGGTACCGATACCGGTCCGGGTACAGGCAGAGCCCGGCCGAGGCGCCCACCTCGATCAGGGCGAGCGGCTGCGGCAGCGCGGCCAGCAGCGGCAGCAGGGTGGCGCAGCGGCCCGCCTCGTTGGTCTGCGTCCGCCGCTCCAGCATCGTCGCCGAGACCTCGGCCCACCGCTGCGCCGCCCAGTCGCGGAAGGCCGGCCAGCCCTCCGTCACCGGCCCACCCAGGTGCCGGACCGCGCCGAACAGCAGGTTCGGCTGCCGCTTCACGGCCGGAAGCCCGTCCAGCAGTGCGCGCAACTCCCCGTCCCCGGCGACGCCTTCGGCCAGTTCCTGGTAGATCGGCGAGTTCCCGCGCGCCTCCCGCTCCGCGAACGCCCGGTAGAGCTCCTCCGTGTCGCCGCGCATCCCCCACCGGTCCTTTCGACGCCTTCGCGAGTGATCGAATCGGCCCAGCCTACGCCCGGACCGACGTGCCACCCGCTGACCCCAAGCGCTCTCCCGGACGGTGAAGCAGGAGTGGCGCGGTCCGCCGTGACCGCCGGGTGGTGGGGAGCTCACGGCCTTGGGAGCGACTGGGTTCGGGGCGTACCGGCCCGGCGGATCGGCCACCGGGTGACCGGCAGGTGGCCCGTCGGGTGAGCATGAGTTCGGTGTCGGGCCTGCGGTGAACAGCGTCACCGTCTCCGATGACCTCCTGGAACGCCACTTCGCCGCCTTCGAGGAACCCAACGGCGAGGGCGAGCGCGTCATTGTCCAGGAACAGCTCCCCAGGCCGCTGCCCAGGGCTCGTCCGCGAGTTCGGCAGGCTCCAGCACGCGTCGGGCGCAAGGAGAAGGAGGGTGAACTACCGCTGCTGTCGGACGACTGCGGTGCCGGCGCCCAAGTCGACACCCAGGCGAGGCGGGGCGCCGGCGTGGTCGTCGTCCCGTAGGACCAGTTGAGTCCGCCGCTGCTCGATCTGCACGCGCTTGTTGGCATTGAAGAAGGCGTGCAACTCCTCGGTCGCGGTGGCGCCAAGGCCGAGCCCGCTCCTTCGCGTCCGGGTGGTCAGACGGCGGCACAACCATCGCGGGCTGCCCGATCGAACCACGAGATGCCGGATCGAGGCCAGTGTGAAGGGCACGATCACCAGTACTGCCATGAGGAGCAGACCCGCCATCATCACCATGTCGGTCCAACGCGTGGAGGTGACACATCCGTTCCTGGCCGTTGCCGCCGTCCACGGCGGCGCCGATCGGCCGCCGACCGGGCTTGTCGCCCACTGGCGGCAACGGCTCCTGGGTGCTCAGCCGAGCAGGCCGCCCATGTGGCCGTCCTCGGCGAGCAGCCGCCAGGAGCAGCCGGGCGAGGCGAACGCCTCCGGGTCGACGGCCTCCACCAGCCGGTCCACCACCGCGCTCAGCAGCGCCTGCGGATCGAACACCGACCATGTCTCCCGGGCCCGGCCGTAGTCCCAGCGGTCCCATTCGGCGCGCAGCCGCTCGTACGTCCAGAGGGCGTAGAGCAGGGCGGACAGGTCGCGGTTGAGGTAGGCCTCGGGGTGGCCGTCGTCGTACCAGTCCGGCAGCTCCAGCCGGCCGGTGGCGCCGTCCAGGGCGATCGTGAGGTCGGTCGGCCAGTCCCCGAGGGCGAGGAAGTCCCGCTGGTACGGGCGTTCCTCCTCGCCGTCGAAGTACTCGGGGTAGGCCTCGCCCATGGTGACCAGCGGTTCCTCGCACACCCCGAACATCGCCCCGCCCAGCGGCAGGCCGACCTCGGTCAGCAGCCGCCGGGTCGGCTCGTGGACCAGGGCGGCGGGCAGCTCGGCGGGCCGGAAGCGGTGCACCCGGCCGGGGCCGCCGTCCTCGTCCGTCAGCGCGGCCAGCTCCGCCACCAGCTCCGGGGCTATCGCGTACGCGGGCCCGCCCGGACCGCCCGGCAGGGCGCCCCAGCCCAGCGCCCGCACCAGCAGCGCGGTGCCCCAGTGCGGGGGCGGTGCGGAGCCGTCGCCGAACAGGCCGGGATCGATCTCCCGCATCCGCCGTTCGGCCCCCGCCAGCACCTCGGCCAGGACGGCCGGTCCGCGCCGCCCGTCCAGCGCCTCCGGGCGCAGCGCCGCCTCGGCCACCGCGTCGACCTCGCGCACCAGGCCCGCGAGCGCGGTCAGGCCGGAGGCCAGCAGGTCGCGCCGCGGGCCGCCGTTGTCCAGGAACACCTCACCGGTCACCCCGTCCAGCAGCACCAGGCTGCCGCCGGCGGCGAACGGCGTGCAGTACTCCGTCTCCCCGAGGACGAACAGCCGCTCCGCCTCCGCCGGGAACGCCGTCAGCTCCCCGCCCCGGAGCGCCTCGAAGTCCAGGAACGCCCCGGCCGCAGGCAGCCCCTCCCGCACCAGGAACTCCCGGCTCCCCGCGTGCACCACCCCACCCGGCAGCTCCGCCACCCGCTCACACCTCACGTGCCCCCACCCTTTCCCGGCCTGCCCCGTGACCCACAGACCCTAGCGGTCCGGCCTGACAGTGCTGAGGTGTGCTGTGGGTGGGGGAGGTGTGCGGTGGCCCGCCCGGGTCACGGCAGCGCGACCTCGTCGACGTTCCAGTGTTCGGGCAGGTCCGCGTCGCAGAAGGCGCAGGCGTAGTGCTCCTCGCGGACGAGGTTGCAGTTGCCGCACCGCGGGCAGCGGCGGAAGACCGCGGCGTGGGTGAAGGCGCCGGGGTGCGGGAGTCCGACGAGGGTGAGGGCGGCGGCGACGGCGGGCCAGGAGGTGGTGTCGGGGCAGTAGCCGGTGGAATGGTTGCCGACCGTCTCGACCTCCCAGCCGTCCCGCGAACGCCGGAACCCGATCTCCCCGGCGCTCAGCACCAACTCACCACCCGCGCAGGCCACATGCTCGCTACGGTGCGGAGCAAGCCGCAGTGTGCCGCCGAGGCCGACCACGAAGGTGAACGGCTCCGCGAGCTCCGCCGCCGTCCGCTCCGCCCGCTCCTCCGCCCAGGCGGCGAACTCGCCTGCTGTCCGTACCGGTTGGCCGCGTCCGGTGCCCGTCCCGCCGTCGTCCCCCGGCCACAGTTCCGGCGGTCCCACGTACCGGTACGCCCGTCCGAAGCCGTCCGCCGTCTCCGTCGCGACTCCCCGTTCGGTCAGCCGCACTCGCCAGTACGCCATCTCGACGGCCGTCCCGCTCAGGCCGAAGTCCCTCAGCTCGTCGAGGAGTTCCCGGGTCTGCCGGAGCGGGAGCCCCGCGCGGCCTCCTGGCCCGGTCGCAGCAGACGGCTACGCACTGGGGGCAGAACCGCTCGGCATCCCACCGCAACTCCCGCCCGTGCAGCAGGAACTGGCCGACGCTGCGGACGGCGGTGCCCCCGCAGTCCGGGCACCGGACGGCCGTCCTCGCGCCCTGCCCCTCGTCCGTCACGCCGGATGCCCCCATGCCCCATGCTCCCGTGTGCCCGTGCCCTGCCCCCGATGTCCGACACCCTACGGCGCCCCGCACCCGCCACCCCCGGCCCCGTAGAGTGCGGGGATGAAGCGCTATCTGCTGACCGGCACCCCGGGGGCCGGGAAGACGGCGGTCCTGCGGTGGTTGGAGTGCGCGGGCTACCCGGTGGTCGAGGAGGCCGCCACGGACGTCATCGCGCTGCGGCAGGCCCAGGGTGTGCCGGAGCCGTGGACGGACCCGTCGTTCGTGGACGCGGTGGTCTCCCTGCAGCGGCAGCGGCAGGAGGGGGCCGTCGGCGGGCCGGGGGAGGTGCGGTTCTTCGACCGCTCGCCGGTGTGCACGTACGCCCTGGCGGTGTACCTCGGTCATCCCGTGACCCCTTTCCTCGCCCGGGAGTTGAATCGCATCCGGGCGGAGGAGGTGTACGAACGCGAGGTGTTCTTCGTGGAGAGCCCGGGCTTCGTCACCCCGACCGAGGCGCGGCGCATCTCGTACGAGGAGTCGTTGCGGTTCGAGCGGATCCACCGGGAGGCCTATGCCGGGTTCGGGTACGTGTGCGTCCCGATCGCCCCGGGGCCGCTCGCCGACCGGGCGGCGGCCGTCGTGCGGCACGTCGGCGCGCCCGCCCGGCACGGAGGCTGAGATCCCCGGCCGCTCCTCCGCCCTCCCGGCGCTCTTCGGCTCAGGCGATGCTGCCGTCCTCCCGGTGCTCTCCGGCTCAGGCGAGGCCGCCGGCCTCCCGGGCCGCCCGCTCCACGCGGTCGTGGTGGGCCCGCCACCAGTCGGTGTCGCCGGGGGCGGTGTTGGCGCCGTCGGAGCGCTGGCCGGTGGCGCCGTCGACGAGTTCGCGGACCAGGTCGGCGTGGCCGACGTGGCGGTGGGTCTCGGCGATCATGTGGACGAGTACCCGGTGCAGGGTCTGCTCATGGCGGGCGCCGAACGGCACCTTGCCGACGGCGTCCAGCGGCAGGGCCTCGATGGTGGCGTCGGAGTGCGCCCAGACCCGTCGGTAGCGCCCGACGACCTCGTCGGTGCTCTCGTCCGCCCGCGCCCACAGGTCGCCGTTCGGCTCGGTCTGGCCGGTGATCCACACCGGGGCCGGCTCGGGGAAGGGGCGGCCGAAGGTGTCGCCGAAGTACAGCGCCTCGGCGCCGGTGACGTGCTTGACCAGGCCCAGCAGGTTGGTTCCGGTGGGGGTGAGCGGGCGGCGCAGGTCGTACTCGGAGAGGCATTCGAGCTTCCAGAGCAGGGCGTCGCGGGCGTCCTGGATGTAGATCCGGAGGTCGTTCTTGTCATCTGCAGTGGTCATGGGATCAGTCTGTTGATCGCATGATGCCTGTCCATTGATTTCCGGTCCCACCCGCCCCGACCAGGCGTCAACCCGTGCCATGATCAAGCCTGTTCACCCGAAACAGACCTGTGAGGAGCAGCCATGACCGGCGACGCCTGGTCCTGGGACGAGACGCTGTTCGCCGGAACGGCCGCCCACTACACCCGGGGCAGGCTCCCGTACGCCCCTGGACTGGCGGAGGCGCTGGCCGGGGCGCTGGGGCTCGACGGGCGGGGGCGGCTGCTCGACGTGGGGTGCGGGCCGGGCACGCTGGCGCTGGGGCTGGCCCACCTGTTCGACGAGGTCGTCGGGGTGGACCCGGATGCCGGGATGATCGCCGAGGCGCGCCGCGTGGGCGCCGAGGAGCCCAAGGCCACCTGGGTGCGGGCCCGGGCCGAGGAACTGCCGCCGGGCCTCGGCACCTTCACACTGGCGGTCTTCGGCCAGTCCTTCCACTGGATGGACCGCGACCTGGTGGCGGCGACCGTACGGCGCATGCTGCGGCCCGGCGGTGCCCTGGCGCACGTCTCGGACCTGAAGGGCGAACCGCGTCCCACCGAGGGGCTGCCGCACCCGCCGGTCCCGTACGCCGCGATCGACGGGCTGGTCCGGCGCTACCTCGGCCCGGTCCGCCGCGCCGGGCAGGGGCTGCTGCCGCACGGCACGCCGGGCGACGAGGCCGCCGTCCTCGCCCGGGCGGGCTACGCCGGCCCGCAGCGGATCGTCGTCCCGGGCGGACGGCCGCTGGAGCGCACGGCCGACGACGCGGTCGCGGGCGTCTTCGCGCTCTCCTTCTCGGCCCCGCACCTCTTCGCCGATCGCCGTCCGGCCTTCGAGGCGGACCTCCGCCGCCTCCTCGCCCGGACCTCGCTGTCGGGGCTCTTCTCGGAGCGGCAGCCGAGCAGTGAGGTGTTCATCTGGCGCACCACGGAAGAGCGTTGACGGTCCGGGGCCGTCAACGCTCCCACGGGGGAGGATGGAGAGGAGGAGTGGAGAGCGGTCAGCGGACCACGTCGAGGACCTGCTTCTGGATGCCGTTCCCGTAGGCCCCGTACTCGACCAGCTTCAGCTTCTGGGCGTCCTTGTCCGTCGTGCTGAACAGGCGCTTGCCGGCGCCGAGCAGCAGCGGGAAGACGAGCAGGTGGTAGCGGTCGATCAGGCCGGCGTCCGAGAGGGCGTGGTTCAGGGTGGCGCTGCCGTGGACGATGATCGGGCCGCCCTCGGTCTCCTTCAGTGCGGCGACCTCGTCGAGCGAGCGCAGGATGCTGGTCTCGCCCCAGTTCGACACCAGGTCGGCCTCGGCGAGGGTGGTGGAGACGACGTACTTCGGCAGCGTCTTGTAGTGGGCGAACTCCGCCATGTCCGGCCACACCGGGCTGAACGCCTGGTAGCTGGCCCGGCCGAGCAGCATCGCGGTGGCCTCCTCCTGCTCCCGCCCCTTGATCTCGAACGCCTCGGGGAGGAACTCGATGTCCTTGAAGGTCCAGCCGGAGTTGCGGTAGCCGGGTTCGCCGCCGGGGCCCTCGACGACGCCGTCGAGCGAGATGAAGGCGGTGCTGATCAGGGAGCGCATGGGTGGTACCTCGGTTCTCGTGCGGTTCTGCTTCTGTCGGGTCTGAAGGAGATCTGAAGGAGATCTGAAGGTCTGAAGGTCCGATGGACCGAAGGTCCGAAAGGTCAGGCGAGGGCTCCGGCCAGCCACCGCTGCCAGGCGGCCTCGGCCTCGGCCCCGGTCCCGGCTCCGCCCCCGGCCCCGCCCGGAGTCGGGCCGAAGAGGTGGTGGAACATCAGCACCAGGCCGGAGCCGTGGTGGAAGGTGTAGAGCCCGTCGGCGGTGCGGACCTCGAAGCGCTCGTCGTCCGCCCAGACCACCTCGCCGTCCAGCGGCGGCAGGCCCGCCGGCTCGCCGTGGACCCGGGTGCCCGCGGCGACCGGGAGCGGCAGCGACAGGGCGCGGGCGAGGAGGGCCCGGACCTCCGGTTCCGTCCGGCCGCCCGACGGTGCGGCGGCGAAGACGGGGACGGCGGTACGGCCGGGGAAGTGGGTGAGGTACTCGCGGAGCGTGTGGAGGTGGAAGGGCCAGCCGCGGCGCAGCGCGTCGTACTCGTCCTGCCAGTCGTCACCGAGCAGGCCACTGTGGACGACGCGGAGCACGGTGGCGCCGCCGTCCCGGCCCTCGATCAGGTACTCGAAGGCCATGAACCGGCCGTCCTCGCCGGTGGCCGTACGGGTGGCCAGGCGCTTGCCGGGCTGGTAGGCGGTGACGACCGCCTCCGCGCGGTGGCCCCCGGTCTCCATGACGGCGGTGCCGCCCTCGCGCGGGTCCAGCTCGTTGCGGCCCATGAACCAGGAGTCGATCCCCGGTCCGGTGGCGATCGCCTCCCAGACCTGTTCCGGGCTCACCGGCAGGGAGGTCTCCAGCTCGATCTCGAACGGGTGGGTCATCGTCGGTCCTCCTGGTCCGCCCGGGTGACGGCCTGTTCCGTGCCGGGGCCGGCCTGTTCCGTGCCGGTCACGTCCTGCTCCGCCCTGGTCCCGTCCTGCTCCGCCCCGGGGCCGGGCTGGGCGGCGGGGATCTGGTGGAGTCCGACGATCACCCGGTGGCTGCGGCCCCCGGGGGCGGACTCGTCGTGGTAGCGGCTGACGAGGGTGGCCACGGACTGGGCCAGTTCCTCGGCGAAGGCGGCCCGGTCGGCGGCGGAGGCGAACCGCACCTGCGCGTCGATGCCGAAGCTGGCGACCCGCCGGCGGGCCCGGGAGGCGCCGGTCAGCAGGGCCCCGACCTCCTGCACCAGCCGGGAGCCGAGCGCCAGCAGCCAGCGGGCGGAGAGCTGGTCGGGGGAGCGGGCGGGGTCCGGGCTCACGGCGGCCAGGACGCTGGGGGAGATCACGTAGGAGGCCGCGGTGGCGCGGTACACCCGTTCGGTGACGTTGCCCTTGCGGCGTTCCTCGTCGAGTTCGACGAGGCCGTGCCGCTCCAGTTCCTTCAGGTGGTAGTTGACCTTCTGCCGGGGCAGGCCCAGCCGGGCGGCCAGCATGGCGGCCGAGGCGGGCTCGGTCAGGGCGGCGAGGAGGCGTGACCGCAGGGGGTCCAGCGAGGCCTCGGCCGCGGCGGGTTCTTCGATCACGGCGACTTCCAGCACCGTTCCAGCATCCATCCGACAAAAAAATTTGTCAAGGAAAGAAGGTTTGTCGGTAGTCCGGTCGGATGAACGGTGTCGCCCGTCCGGTGCCGGAGCCTCCGGCGGCCGCGCCGCGATCCGCGCGGCCCCGCCGAGGCGGGACAGCGGAGAGTGACGGGCGGGGTGGACGGATCGGACTTGAATCTTTGCGAACGAATGTTCGATCCTGGGGGTGTGCCCGTTTTCGAACCTTTTTTCGAATCAACCGCCGAGCAGACCGCACGCCCCGTGCTCCGCCCGGTGGCGTCCCCGGCTGCCGTGCCGGGAAAACGGGGGCAACAGGGGGAGGACGGGGAGCAGAGGGAGGGGCGGGGGCTGCTGCCGGTGCCGTCCGCGCTCCGGGAGGTGCTGCCCGAGGCCGGGCTGCGCCGGGGGACGGCGGTGTCGGTGGCGGGAGGGGACACCGGGCTGCTGCTGGCGCTCGCCGCCGGGGTGAAGGAGACCGGAGGCGGCTGGGCCGCGGCGGTCGGACTGCCGGACCTGGGACTGGCCGCCGCCGAGGGGTACGGGCTGGACCTGCGCCGGCTGCTGGTCGCGGACGACCCGGGGCCGCACTGGGCCGAGGTGGTCTCGGTGCTGGCCGGCGCGGTCGAGCTGATCATGCTGCGCCCGGACGGGCCGGTGCCGCCGAAGCTGGCCGCCCGGCTGGCGGCGGTGCTGCGGCGCAGCGGCTGCGTGCTGCTGGTCGCCGGACCGTGGCCGGGCGCGGCACTGCGGCTGGCGGTGCGTTCCGGGCGCTGGTTCGGACTGGGCGACGGCCACGGACAACTCGTCGGCCGACAGGTGGAGGTGGTGGCCGAGGGCCGCGGCTCGGCGGTGCGCGGCCGGACGGCCCGGCTCTGGCTGCCGGACGAGTACGGCGCGGTGCGTCCGCTCCAGGAGCAGCCGCAGCCGGTGGCGGAACCCACGGTGATACCGGCGGCGGAGCCGATGGCACCCCGCGTGGCGGCGGTGGTCTGAGGTGACGGCCGAGACAGCGATGGCATCCGGGACGGCGGACGACAGGACCCCCCGGGTGCTGGTGGTCTGGTGCCCGGACTGGCCGGTGGCAGCCGTCACCGGCGACGACCCGGTAGCGGTGACCGAGGGCGGGCGGATCCTCGCCTGCTCGGAGGGCGCCCGGGCGGCCGGGGTGCGGCAGGGGCAGCGGCTCAAGCTGGCCCAACGGCTCTGCCCGGAGCTGGAGTTGCGCGACCGCGACCCGGAGGCGGAGACCCGCCGCTTCGAGCCGGTGGTCGCGGCGGTGGAGGCGTTCACGCCCCGGGTGGAGGTGATCCGCCCGGGCCTGTGCGCGATCCCGGTGAAGGGCCCGGGCCGCTACTTCGGCGGCGAGGAGGCGCTGGCCGACAAGGTCGGCAGGGCGGTGGCGGACGCCCTCGGGCAGCCGCTCGTCCCGGACGCCGTTCCGGGCGCGCCGGCCGTCGAAGAGCGGCAGCCCACCGCCCCTCCACCGGCCGCCACCGCCCCCCGGGCCCGGGTCGGCGTCGCCGACGGCCTGTTCGCCGCCGTGCTCGCCGCCCGGGCCGGGGTGCTGGTCCCGGCCGGACGGACGGCGGAGTTCCTCGCCCCGTACCCGGTGAGCGCGCTGGGCGACGAGGCACTGGCCGAACTGCTCGGGCGGCTCGGCCTGCCCACCGTCGGGGCCTTCGCCGCGCTGCCGGCCGAGTCGGTCGCGGACCGCTTCGGCCCGTCCGGGACGGTCGCGCACCGGCTGGCCCGCGGTTTGCAGCCGCGTCCGCTGGTGCCCCGCGACGAGGAGCCGGACCTCGCCGTCGAGCAGCGCTTCGACCCGCCGGAGCCGTCGGCCGAACCGCTGGTGTTCGTCGCCCGCGCGCTGGCCGAGCAGCTGCACCAGCGATTGGCCGGGGCCGGGCTGACCTGCCGCCGGGTGGCCGTCGAGGTGGCCTGCGCGGACGGCCGGACGGCCTCCCGGCTGTGGCGGCACGAGGGCCGGCTGTCCGCGACGGCGCTGGCCGAGCGGGTCCGCTGGCAGCTCCAGGCCTGGCAGGGCGCGGGCACCTTCACCGGCATCGGCACCGGCACCTTCACCGGCACAGGCGACGGCGACGGCGACGGGGACGGCAACGGCAACGGGGAGGGCGGGGAGGACACCGGCTTCACCCTGCTCCGGCTCGCCCCCGACGGCCTCTCCCCGGACCAGGGCCGCCAGCTCGCGCTGTGGGGCCAGGCCGTCGCGGACGACCGGGTGGAGCGGGCGGTCGCCCGGGTGCAGGCGGTGCTCGGCCACGCCGGGCTGCGCCGGATCGAGCCGGGCGGCGGGCGCGGCCCGGGCGAGCAGGCGGTGAAGGTGCCGTGGGGCGAGCCGTACGAGGCGGCGGTGCCGGCCGACGCGCCGTGGCCGGGGCGGCTGCCGGAGGTGTGGCCCGCCGTGGTGCTGCGGGAGCCGGCGCCGGTGCGGGTGCTGGACGGGGCCGGGCGGCCGGTCACGGTGGACGGCCGGGCGGGGGTGTCGGCCCGGCCGGCCCTGGTCGTGGTCCGGGGCCGGGAGGAGCGGGTGGACGGCTGGACCGGGCCCTGGCCGGCGGTCGAGTACTGGTGGGACCAGTCGCTGGCCCGGCGCCGGGCACGGTTCCAGGTCGTGGTGGAGGGCGGCCGGGCGCTGCTGCTCACCGTGGAGGGGGGTGCCTGGTACCTGGAGGCCGGCTACGACTAGCGGCCCCGGCACCCGAACGGAGCAGGCCCGCAAGGGCAGGGCCGAACGGAGCAGGCCCGCAAGGGCAGGGCCGAAGGGAGCAGGCCGAGAAGACCGAGAAGGCCGAGAAGGCGAGCAGGGGGGAGCAGGACGAGCACGAGAACGACGAAGGCAACCCCCGATGGGCTTCACCAGCCACCCCACGCTCCCCTGGAGCGAGCTGCACCGCCGGCTGACCGGCGCGGCGCCGGACCGTACGGTCGTCCCGCTGCGCCGCCCCGTCCCGGCTCCCGAACGCGCCGCACCGGAGAAGCCCGCCGCACCGGAGCAGCCCGCCACCCCCTGGGCCGAACTGCACGTCCACTCCGCCTTCAGCTTCCTGGACGGCGCCAGCGACCCGGAGGACCTGGTCGCCGAGGCGGTCCGGCTCGGCGTGGAGACCCTCGCGATCACCGACCACGACGGCCTGTACGCCGCCGTCCGGCTCGCCGAGGCGGCCCGGGGCACGGGCCTGGCCACCGTGTTCGGCGCCGAGCTGACGATCCGCGACGGCGGGACGGAGGAGCACCTGCTGGTCCTCGCCCGCGACCCGGCCGGCTACCGGCGCCTCTCCGCCGCGATCGCCGCCGCCCAGCTGGCCGGTGGCGCCAAGGGCAACCCGGTGTACGACCTCGGGGCGCTCGCCGGGGCGCACGGCGGCCACTGGGCGGTGCTCACCGGTTGCCGCCTCGGCCGGGTCCCCGCCGCGCTCGCCGGGAGGCACGGCCCGGACCAGGGCGAGGCCGAGCGCCGGCTCCGCACCCTCGCCGAGGCGTTCGGTCCGGAGAACGTCCACGTCGAGCTGATCGACCAGTGGCTGCCCGGCGACGACCGGCGCAACGACGCCCTCGCCGCCCTCGCGGCGAAGGCGCGGCTCCCCGTCGTCGCCTCCACCAACGCCCACCACGCCGGCCCCGCCCAGGGCCGCCTCGCGCAGAGCCTCGCCGCCCTGCACGAGCGCCGCACCCTCCAGGACGCGGTCGGCTGGACCAGCGCGGCCGGCACCGCGCACCTGCGTTCGGGCCGCGAGATGGCCGGCCGGCTGGCCCGCTTCCCCGGGGTGCAGCGGGCCACCGCCGAGCTCGGCCGGGCCTGCGCCTTCGACTTCGCCCGGCTGGACCCGGAGCTGCCAGGCTTCCCCGTCCCCGCGGGCGGGACCGAGATCGGCCACCTGCGCGCCCTGGTCGCGGCCGGCGGCCCGGCCCGCTTCGGCTCCGGCAACGCGGCCGCCCGCCGTCAGCTCGCCAAGGAGCTGGACGTGATCGAGGACCTCGACCTGGCCGGCTACTTCCTGATCGTGCACGACATCGTGGACTTCTGCCGGAGCCGGGACATCTGGTGCCAGGGCCGCGGCTCGGCCGCCAACTCGGCGGTCTGCTACGCCCTCGGGATCACCGCCGTCGACCCGGTCCACTACAAGCTGCTGTTCGAACGCTTCCTCTCCACCGCCCGGGACGGGCCGCCCGACATCGACCTGGACATCGAGAACCGCCGCCGCGAGGAGGTCATCCAGTACGTCTACGGCCGCTACGGGCGCGAGCACGCCGCCCAGGTCGCCAACGTGATCACCTACCGGCCCCGGCTGGCGATCCGCGACGCCGCCCGGGTGCTCGGCTACCCGCAGGGGCAGGTGGACGCGTTCAGCCGGCAGACCGACTTCCGCTCCGCCCCCGGCGCGGACGCCGTCATCCCCGCCGACGTGCTCCGACTCGCCGCCCAGCTCCACGGCCTGCCCCGCCATCTGGGCATCCACTCGGGCGGCATGGTGCTCACCAAGGAGCCGATCGGCGAGATCTGCCCCACCGAGTGGGCCCGGATGCCCGGTCGCTCCGTGCTCCAGTGGGACAAGGAGTCCACCGCCGGGGCCGGGCTGGTGAAGATCGACCTGCTCGGCCTGGGCATGCTCGCCGCCCTGCACGACGCCTGCGACCTGGTCGCGGAGCACCACGGCCTGCGCTACGACCTGGCCACCATCCCGGACGATGACAAGGGCGTGTACGCGATGCTGCGCCGGGCGGACACCGTCGGGGTGTTCCAGGTCGAGTCCCGGGCCCAGATGGCGACCCTGCCCCGGCTCAAGCCGGACCACTTCTACGACCTGGTGGTCGAGGTGGCGCTGATCCGCCCCGGCCCGATCCAGGGCGGCTCCGTCCACCCGTACCTGCGCCGCCGCGCCGGGGCGGAACCGCCCGGCTGCCCGCACCCGCTGATGGAGAACGCCCTCGGCAAGACCCTCGGGGTGCCGCTGTTCCAGGAGCAGATGATGCAACTCGCCATCGACTGCGCCGGGTTCACCCCGGAAGAGGCCGACCGGCTGCGCCAGGCGATGGGCGCCAAGCGTTCGCACGAGCGGGTCGCCCGGCTGCGCGAGCGGCTGCTCACCGGGATGGCCGAGCGCGGCATCCCGGCCGAGGTGGCCGAGGACGTCTACGGCAAGATCGAGGCCTTCTCCAACTACGGCTTCCCGGAGAGCCACGCGATCAGCTTCGCCTACCTGGTGTACGCCAGCGCCTGGTTGAAGCACCACTTCCCGGCGGCCTTCACCTGCGCCCTGCTGGCCAACCAGCCGATGGGCTTCTACTCGCCGCTCAGCCTGGTCGCGGACGTCCGGCGGCACGGCGTGCGGGTGCGCGGGGTGGACGTCAACGCCAGCGGGGCGCGGCCCACCCTGGAGCCGTACCGGGGGCCGACCCCGAAACCGCCGCTGACCGCCGGGCGCCCGCAGCCGGCGATCCGGCTCGGCCTGGAGACGGTGCGCGGCATCGGCACCCCGCAGGCCGAGGCGATCGTGGCCGGGCAGCCGTACGCCGACCTGGAGGACTTCGCCCGCCGCACCGGCCTGCCCGGTCCCGCCCTGGAGGCGCTGGCGACGGCGGGGGCCTTCGACTGCTTCGAACTGACGAGGCGTCAGGCACTGTGGGCGGCGGGGGCGTTCGCCGGGATCTCGGACGGCCTGATCCCCGGCACCACCCCCGGGACCGAGGCGCCGGAGCTGCCCGGCATGAGCCCGGTCGAGGAGACCATCGCCGACCTGTGGGCCACCGGCACCTCCGCCACCAGCCACCCGCTCCAGCACCTGCGCGCCCACCTGGACCGCGGCGGCGCGCTCAGCGCCGCCCAACTCCCGGATGTGCCACCGGGAACGGAGGTGGTGGTCGGCGGCCTGGTCACCCACCGGCAGCGGCCGCCGACGGCCGGCGGGGTGCTCTTCCTCAGTCTGGAGGACGAGACCGGGCTGATCAACGTGATCTGCAACCGTCCGGTCTGGGAGTCCCAGCGCCGCACCGCCCTGGACCGGGCCGGGCTGCTGGTGCACGGCCGCGTCGAGCGCGACCGGGGTGCGACCAACCTGGTCGCCACCCGGCTCACCCCGCTCCGGATCGGCCTCTGAGCGGGGCGGGCCGGCGTGTGCCTGTGAGGCGGCGCGCGTCGAAGCGTCGGGGTGCGGCTAGAAGGCGGGCTGGTCGCCGAGGTCGAAGATCCGCAGGTCGGTGAGGCGGACGGTGTACCAGACGTCCTGGCTGCCCCCGCCGCTCCAGAACTCGGTCAGCCGGACGGAGGCGTAGCCCTCCTCCTCCTTGACCTGCTGGGCCGACCAGCTCGCCGGGACGTTCTGCGCGCGGAACACCGGATCGGCGTCGTTCCGCATCGCCCACTGGTCCAGCCGGTAGTTCAGGTACGGGGAGAGGTACTGCTCGCGGACCTGTCGCGGGCTCTCGGTGCCGCCCCCGCCCTCCACGGCGTCGCGGTACGCCGCCAGGAAGGTGAGCACCTGCTGGGCGGCCGGGGTGGCCGCCCGGACCTGGGCCCCGGTGACCACGGGGGCGGGCGCCGCGACGGCGGCCTGGGCGGGGGCGGCGGCCAGGCCGCCGACGGCGAGCAGGGCGGCGGTGAAGGACAGTGCGGTGCGCATGGCACGTGTACGGATCATGCGGGCATTCCACCACCCCGGAAGGCCCCGGCCCATCGCCGGAAGGGGTGGTGTACCCGTACTGCCCAACAGATGTGACGATACGTCAGGCGGCGGGGTAGCCGATCTCCGCGAGGTCGACGGCGAGCTCCTCCTCGTCGATGTCCGGGTTGAGCGCCGCCAGCACGGCCGGGGTGAGCGGGCGCAGCGCCAGGACGTGCTCGATCGCGGCGAGGTCCAGCTCGTGCTCCGGCTCGAAGTACTCCGTGGCCCAGGCCCGGTACCCGGCGGCCGAGCCGTCCAGCAGCAGGTCGAAGAGGCCCTCCGCGCCCCGCTCGGCGGCAGCGCCCCGCCAGGCGCCGTCCTCGTGGGCGCGCCAGAAGCAGCGGGTGACCGTCGGCCCGTCCTCGTCCCCGAAGGCGGGCTCCTCGGCGAAGCGGCGGAACTCCTCGGGCACGGCCGCGAGCAGCTCCGGGGCGTTGGGCGCCTCGTGGTCGAAGCCGCGCCCGTAGGCGCCGACGGGGGAGAAGACCAGGCACCAGTCGTCGCCCTCGCCGTCGCGCATCGAGGCCAACTCCTCGCCCTCGTCCCAGGAGGCGTCGAAGGAGTGGTACCGCGCCTCCCAGTCGTCGGGGCTGAGGATCGCGTCGAGCGTGGCGAGGGCGCGGCAGCGGTCGCGCAGGTCGGGGATGGCGGGCAGTCGGTTGAGCAGGTCGTCCATGGGCGCCATTCAACCAACCCCGGCGGTCCGCCCGCGCCCCGGGCCGCCTCGCCTTGCCTGGTGCGCCGCCCTACGCCCCGGGCGGCCGCCCCTTGCCCGGCGCCCCGGCGAAGACCTGGGCGATCGGGAGCCAGGCGGTGGCGACGGGCCCGGTGGCGGTGAGGGTGAGGTCGTCCCGGTGCCGGCGCTGGGTCACCAGCAGGCAGAAGTCCAGGGCGGGGCCGGCCACCACGTCCCGCGCCCCGGCCGGGCCGATGGACCAGGACCCGCCGTCGGGTGCGGTCAGGTCGAGCCGGACCGGGCGCTCGGGCACGGGCAGTCCGTGCAGGGTGAAGGCGAAGCCCAGGGTGCGCAGCCCCAGGTGGGCGATGTGCCGCAGCCGGTCGGTGGGCTCGCGGGTGGCGCCGAGCGCGTCCGCGACGTCCTGGCCGTGCGCCCAGGTCTCCATCAGCCGGGCGGTCGCCATCGAGGCGGGCTTCATCGGCGGGCCGAACCAGGGCAGCCGGACGTCGGCCGGAGCGGCGCCGAGCGCGGCCAGCACCTCCGCCCGCCCGGCCCGCCAGCGGGCGAGCAGCGCCGCGGGCCCGGCGGACAGTCCGGCGCGGGCGCCGTCCTCGACCGGGTCGGCGCCGGCCGCCAGCAGCTCGGTGAAGTGCCCGCCGAGCGACGCGCCGAAGCCCTCCGGGTCGCGCGCGGCCAGGGCCGTCCAGTCGTCGGTCCAGGCCAGGTGGGCGATCTGGTGCGCCACCGTCCAGCCCTCGGCGGGGGTCGGGCGGGCCCACTCCCCGGCCGGCAGCCCGGCGACCAGGTCGTCCAGCACCGCGCTCTCGGCCCGCAGGTCCGCCAGCAGGCCGCCCAGCACGTCGCCCGGCACGTTCGGCTCGGTCATCGGCTCCCTTTCCGGTCACGGCAGTTGCTACCCGCCGGTAGCCTACGGCCGGACACTACTCCCGGCCCGGCGGCGGCGTCCGCCACTCCACGAAACACGCACGTCAGGACTCTCGCCACCGGCCGCACCGCGTGTGACAATTCCGCGATGACCAGGGCTGCGGACCCCCATCCTGCGCACCCCGTCGCCGACGCCGCGCGACCCGAGGACCCCGAACTCGCCGCGCGCGCCGCCGAGCTGGTGCGGGACGCCGTGCTCGGCGACCTCGCCCGCCGGGTGGTGGCCGAGTGCGGCGCCGACGTCGGCCTGGTCGGCGTGCCCGAGCCGCTGCCCGGCAGCCGTCCCGGCAGCGAGGGCATGGTGCTGCGGCACTGGGCCGGCACCCGGGCCGACCTGCTGCACGACGTGCCCGTCCCGGCCGGACTCGGCCTCGGCGGCCGGGCGCTCGCCGAACGCGCGCCCAGCTGGGTGCCCGACTACCGTGCGGCGACGACCATTTCGCACCACTACGACGCGGCCGTGGCCGCCGAGGACCTGTACGCGATGCTCACCGTCCCGCTGATGGACGGCGACACCGTGCACGGCGTGGTGTACGCCTCGCTGCGCGCCGTCGTCCCGTTCGGGGACGTGCGGATCTCCGCGGTCGGCACCCTGGCGAAGGCGGCGACCCGGGCACTGGCCGGGGCCGCCGCCTGGAGCCGCGAACGGCCCGGCGGAAAGCCCTGCGAGCAGTCCTGCGGAAAGCCCTTCGACAAGCCCTTCGACAAGCCCCGGACGGTCGCCCCCGTACCGCCGTTGACCCCGCGCGAGCACGAGGTGCTGCGCTGGGCGGCGACCGGCCGGACCAACCCGGAGATCGCCGCCCGACTGGGCCTGACCTGCAACACGGTGACGGGCTACCTCAAGTCCGCGATGCACAAGCTCGGCGTCCGCAACCGGACCGAACTCGCCCTCGCGGCGCGGGAGTCGGGGCTCGTCGGTTGACGGGCCCCCGGCGCGGCCTCAGTTGACCCGGCGCTCCCGCCCGGTCCAGTACGGCTCGCGCAGCCGGAACTTCTGCAGCTTCCCGGTGGCGGTGCGCGGCAGGGCGTCCCGGAACTCCACCGTGGTGGGCGACTTGTAGCCGGCCAGCCGCTGCTTGCAGTGCGCGATCAACTCGGCCTCGGTGACGGCCTCGTGGCCCTCCCGGAGCACCACCAGCGCCTTCACCGTCTCGCCCCACTTCTCGTGCGGCACCCCGATCACCGCCGTCTCGGCGACCGCCGGGTGGTCGTACAGGCAGTCCTCCACCTCGATCGAGGAGACGTTCTCCCCGCCGCTGATGATGACGTCCTTCTTGCGGTCGGAGATGGTCAGCAGGCCGTCCGTGAGGGTGCCGCCGTCGCCGGTGTGGAACCAGCCGTCCCGCAGCGCCTCGGCCGAGGCCTCCGGCTGCTGCCAGTAGCCGTCCAGCACGGTGTTGGAGCGCACCAGCACCTCGCCGGACGCGTCCACCCGCAGCCGGGTGCCGAGCGCGGGGGAGCCGGCCTGCACCAGCTTCTCGGCCCGCTCGGCGGCCGGCAGCGCGTCCCACTCGGCCCGCGAGCGGTTGACCGTGACCACCGGGGAGGTCTCGGTCAGGCCGTAGAGCTGCATGAACTCCCAGCCCAGCTGCTCCTCGACCTGCTGGATCACCGAGGTCGGCGGCGGGGCGCCGGCCACCACCAGCCGCACCCGGTCCCGGCCGGGCACCGGGCCGTCCCAGTCGGCGGCCGCGTCCAGCACCATCTGGACCACGGCGGGCGCGCCGGACAGGAAGGTCACCCCGTGCCGCTCGACCCGGCGCAGGATCTCCGCGCCGTCCACCTTGCGCAGCACGATGTGCCGGGCGCCCAGGCCGGTGAGCGAGAACGGCAGGCCCCAGCCGTTGGCGTGGAACATCGGCAGGGTGTGCAGGTAGACGTCCCGGTCGCCGGCCCCGTAGTGCAGGGCCATCAGTGTCGCGTTCAGCCAGACGTTGCGGTGGGTGAGCTGAACGCCCTTGGGGCGGGCGGTGGTTCCGCTGGTGTAGTTGATGGTGGCGGTGTCGTTCTCGTCCACCGCGTACCGCCGCGGGGTGGCGTCGGTGTCGTACAGCACGGCGTCGCTGGCCGCGCCCAACACGAACTTGTGCTTGGCCACCACCCCGTCCAGGGCGTCGGCGACCTCGGGGTCGACCAGCAGCACGGAGGCGCCGCTCTGCTCGACGATGTACGACACCTCCTCGGCCTTCAGCCGGAAGTTCACCGGCACCAGCACCCGGCCGTACCCGCTCACCCCGAAGAAGGAGGTCAGCAGCCGGGCCGAGTTGTGCGAGACGATCGCGACCCGCTCGCCCGGCCCGACACCGAGCCGGTCCAGCCCGGCGGCCTGGGCCCGGGCCAGTTCGGCGACCCTGCGGTAGCTCAGCTCGCCCCAGGATTCGGCCGGCTGCACGGGCTCGTCGACGATGCCGACCCGGTCGCCGTAGACCAGCTCGGCCCGGTCGAGGAAGTCCATCACGGAGAGTGGAATCTGCATGGGGCCACTGTCCTCCCCCACCCGCCCCCTGCACACCCCCGATCGGGGGTGTCACCCGCCCGCGCTCACCCCGCCCGCCACCGCCCCGGCTGCCGCCGCCCCGTCCGCGTGGGCTCCGTCCGCGCTCACCCCGGCCGCCGCCAGCGCCGCCGCCAGCCGGTCCCGGGCCTCCGTCTGGGCGGCGATCCGGCGCTCCAGCACCGCCAGCCGCCGCCGGGCGATCCCCAGCACCTGCTCGGACGGCCGGACCGCCAGCACGTCCCCGTCCAGGCAGCCCAGCAGCGGGCGGACGTCCTCCAGGGTGAGCCCGGCGGCCACCAGCGCACGGATGTTGCGCACCCGGACGACCGCCGGCTCGCCGTACTCGCGGTAGCCGTTCGGCGCGCGCTCGGAGTCGATCAACCCGGCCTGCTCGTAGTGCCGCAGAGCGCGCGCGGTACTGCCGGTCCGGGCCGCCAGCTCGCCGATCCGCACCGCCACCCGTCCCCTCCCGGTCAGCCCACCAGCGCGCCGCCGTCCACGGGCAACACTACGCCGGTCACGAACGAGGCCTGCGGCGAGGCGAGTCGGGTGATCGCCCAGGCCACCTCCTCGGGGCGGCCGATCCGGCCCAGCGGGGTGTGCTCGATCTGCCACTTCCGGATCGCCGCCCGCTGCTCGGGGCCGTACCCGGAGTGGTCGCCGATCGGGGTGTCGATCGCCCCGGGCGCCACCGCCACCACCCGGATCCCGCGCGGCGCCAGCTCCACCGCCCAGCTGCGGGTGACCGTCTCCAGCGCCGCCTTGGTCGCCGCGTACACCGAGTTGCTCGGCCAGCCGCGCTGCCCGACGGCGGTGCTGACGTTGACCACCACGCCCCGGCTCCCGCTCAGCGCCGGCACCGCGGCCTGGCCGAGCAGCACCGGGGCGACCAGGTTGGTCGCCAGCAGCGCCTCGACGCCCGCCCGGTCGAAGCCGCCGATCCCCTGCCCGCTCCGCACGATCGCCGCGTTGTTGACCAGCACGTCCAGCCGCCCGAACCGCTCCAGTGCCGCCCGGACGATCTCCTCCGGTGCCCCGGGCCCGGTCACGTCCGCGGCCAGCGGCTCGATCAGCGCCGGGTACGCGGCGGCCGTCGCGGCCAGCGGCTCCGGCCGCCGCCCCACCGCCAGCACCCGCGCCCCCTCGGCGGCGAAGGCCAGCGCCGTCTCCCGCCCGATCCCCGTCCCGGCCCCCGTGACCACCACGACCCGGCTCCGCGTCCCGCTCTCGTCGTCCATGGGCCCACCCTCCGACCCTGCCGCCAGCGTCAGGGTCAAGCGGGAACGGCGGAGCCGTCGGGTCGGTCCGCCAGGACGCCGCGCACCCGGGCCCGCCCCGCCCGCCACCCGGGCCCGGGCGGGGGAGCCCGGGCCTCCGCTCGCCGGGCCCGGCGCGAACAGCGGGCCCGGGGCCGCGCCGACCGGGCCCTCCGGCTGCTAGGAAGGTCGCAACGTACGGTTCACCCACAGGGAGCACAGCCATGAACGACCAACGGCCCGGCACGCTCTACGAGGCCGTCGGCGGCATCGACGCCCTGCGCCGGCTCAGCCGGACCTTCTACCGGGGCGCCCTCGCCGACCCCCTGCTCGCGCCGGTCTTCGCCGACTTCACCCCCACCCACATCGAGCACGTCGCGGTCTGGCTGGCCGAAGTGTTCGGCGGCCCGACCGGCTACACCGACCGACTGGGCGGCCACCAGGCGCTGCTCCGCGCCCACCTGGGCCTGGCCGTCACCGAGGAGCAGCGGCTGCGCTGGATGGAGCTGATGGCCGAGGCCGTCCGCGCGGAGCTGCCCGGGGACGAACTGCTGCGCCGCCGTGTGCTGGAGTACTTCGACTGGGGCACCCGGATCGCCGAGGACGTCTCCGGCTCCCCGGCCGGCACCGACCTCGGCGATCCCGGCCCGACCCCGCGCTGGGGCTGGGAGGGCCTCAAGTGACCGCCGCCCTGACGGCCGACGGCCTGCTGCTGCGCCCCTTCGAGGACGCCGACGCGCCGGCCCTGATCGAGGCCTACCGGGACGCGACCCTGCGCCGCTTCACCCGGACCCCGGTCGGCGACGCCGAGGAGGCCGCGCACTGGCTGCGCCTCCAGGAGGAGGGCCGGGCGGCGGGCACCCGGTACAGCTTCGCCGTCCTGGACGGCGCCGAGCTCGTCGCCAACGTCGCCCTCAAGTACCCCACTCCCGGCGGGGAGACGGCCGAGGTGGGGTACTGGACGGCGGCCCCGGCCCGTGGCCGGGGGGTGGCCCCGCGCGCGGTGGAGGCCCTCACCGCCTGGGCCTTCGCCACCTTCGCCGAGGGCGGCCTGCGCCGGATCGACCTGCTGCACCAGGTGGACAACCCCGCCTCCTGCCGGGTCGCGGAGAAGGCCGGCTACCCGTTCGTGGAACTGCTCCCGCCCTTCCCGCCCTTTCCGCTGGACGGCCACCGGCACTCCCGCAAATGGCTGGACGAACCCGAACCGCGCAGGTCAGAGTAGGCGGATGGCATCTCTGGTACGACATGTGACGATCGATTGCGGCGACGCGCACGCCCTGGCCTCCTTCTGGGCGCAGGCGCTGGACGGCACCCTGGGCGAGGACGACAACCCGTGCGACGAGGAGGCGGTGGTGAACTCCGCCGGCGCCTCGCTGCTCTTCATCCGGGTGCCCGAGGGCAAGGCGGCGAAGAACCGGGTCCACCTCGACCTCCAGCCGCAGGACCGCAGCCGGGACGAGGAGGTGGAGCGCCTGGTCGCCCTCGGGGCGACCGTGCTGGCGGACCACCGCCTCCCGGACGGCAAGGGCTGGGTCACCCTCGGGGACCCGGAGGGCAACGAGTTCTGCATCGAGCGCAGCCAGGCCGAGCGGATCGCCACCGGGAGCGCCTGACCGGTCGGATCAGTCCGGCCACTCGCCCATGGCCGCCCGCCAGGTCCACGAGGACTTGCGCGGGCGGCCGTTCAGTTCCCCGCGCCCGGTGCACCAGAGCAGGACCTCCGCCGGGTGGGCATCCGGCTCCCGCGGTGCGTGCGGGAAGAGCCGGTCGAGCGCGAAGCGGCACGGTTCGGCGGGCGGCTGCCAGGGCAGGCCGAGGCCGCGGGTGATGTCGTGGGTGTGCAGCAGGGTCTCGGCGACGCCCATCGCGGCGAAGCCGAGCGGGTCGCAGGGCCCGTGGTGGTAGGCGCGCAGCTCGGGCGGGGCGGCGTCCAGGGCGGTGGCGAGGAGGTGCCCGGCGGCGGTGACCACGGTGAGCACCTGGGCCGGGTCGGCCTCGGGCCGGACGGTGAGGTCCAGCGGCAGGTAGCGGTCGCGGGGGCGGGCGGCGAGCTGGCCGGCGTAGGCGAGCAGGTCGTGGGCGATGTGGGCGGCGGTGTCGCGGCAGCTCCACTCCAGGAGCCCGGCGGGGGCGTCCCAGTCGCGGTTCCCGGTGTGCGGGGCGAGGACGGCCAGGGCGGCGTGCAGGGCGGTTCGTACGGCGTCGCCGTTGGCGGTTGGTACGGCGTCGCCGTTGCGCATGACCACTCCTTCGACGGGGCGTCCGGGGTGTCCGGGGCGTCACACGATAGGCCCAGTGCCCCGGCTCGCGCCGGGAGTTCATCCGATAATCGGTCCTGTCCGGCGCGTCCGGCGTCCGGCGTCCGGCGCCCTGCGATCCAGCGTCCCGCGGTCCGACGCCGCCCCACCCGCGAGCACCCAGGCAGGTACCCATGGCCAGAATCGCCGTGATCGGCGCCGGCGGCACCATCGGCAGCGCGGTCGTCAGGGAGGCGGCGGCGCGCGGGCACGAGGTCACCGCGGTGGTCCGGGACCCGGACCGCTACCGGGGCGCGGCCGCCGCCGTGGAGCGCGCGGACGTGCTGGACCCGGCGGACGTGGCCCGGGTCGCGGCCGGCCGGGACGTCCTGGTGAGCGCCGTCGGCGGCGGCGACGGCCCGGGCCACCAGGCGCTCGTCGAGCCCGCCGCCCGCTCCCTGGTCGAAGGCCTGCGCACGCTGGGCGGCGCGGCCCCCAGGCTGATCGCGGTCGGCGGGGCGGGCAACCTGGAGACCGCGCCGGGCGTGCGGGTCTGGGACGCCCCGGGCCTGCCGGAGCCGCTCCTCCAGATCATGCACGCCCACGGCGCGGCGCTGGACTACTACCGGACGGTCTCCGACCTGCGCTGGACGGTGCTCAGCCCGGCCGCCGAGATCGGCCCGGGGGAGCGGACCGGCCGCTACCGCACCGGCCTGGACCAGCTGCTCACCGATGCCGAGGGGCGGAGCCGGATCTCGGTGGCGGACTACGCGGTCGCCCTGGTGGACGAGATCGAGCAGCCCGAGCACATCGGCGAGCGGTTCACCTGCCGCTCCCTGTGAGGGCTGTGAGGGGTCCGGCAGGCGGGGCGTTCGAAGGTGAGGGGTTCACCCCAGCTGGATCGAGCGCTTGGCCAGGCCCATCCAGAACCCGTCGATGACGCTGCGCTGGCTGTCCAGGTCGGCCTCGCCGGCGCCGAGGGTGACGAACAGCGGGGCGAAGTGCTCGGTGCGCGGGTGGGCCAGGCGTCCGGCCGGGGCCTTGTGCTCGAAGTCGAGCAGCGCGTCGAGGTCGTGGGCCTCCAGGGCGCGCCGGCCCCAGTCGTCGAACTCGGCCATCACCGAGGTGATCCGGCCGTCGTTGCTGAGCGCCCGCAGGTTGTGGGTGAAGAAGCCGCTGCCGACGATCAGCACGCCCTCGTCGCGCAGCGGGGCGAGCTTGCGGCCGATCTCCATCAGCCGCTGCGGGTCGAGGGTGGGCAGCGAGACCTGGAGCACCGGGATGTCGGCGTCCGGGTACATCTCCACCAGCGGGACGTACGCGCCGTGGTCGAGCCCGCGGTCGGGGATGTCCTGGACGGGCGTGCCGGGGGCGCGCAGCAGCTTGCGCACGCGCTCGGCGAGGTCCGGCGCGCCGGGGGCGGCGTACCGGACCCGGTAGTAGTGCTCGGGGAAGCCCCAGAAGTCGTAGACCAGCGGGACGGTGGTGACGGCGCCGAGGGCGAGCGGGGCCTCCTCCCAGTGGGCGGAGACCATCAGGACGGCCTTGGGCCGGGGCAGGTCGGCGGACCAGGCGGCCAGCTCGCCCGGCCAGACCGGGTCGTCGGCCAGCGGCGGCGCGCCGTGCGACAGGTACAGGGCGGGCATGCGCTCAGGGGCCGCGGTGCTCATGGCGTCCTCCTCGGGGCCGTTCGACCGGCAGGTAGTCCGACAGGTAGTTCAAATTTGAACCTTTACGGAACCGACGGTACACCTTCGTTCGAATTTGAACAACAGGAGTAGGCTTCACCCCATGTCCACACTGAACGAACCCCGCTGGCTGGACCCGGACGAGGCGGCCGCCTGGCGGGGCTTCGTCGTCGCGAGCAACCTGCTGAACCGGCGGCTGGAACGCCAGCTCAAGGACGACTCCGGACTCTCCCACCAGCAGTACGAGATCCTGGTGCACCTGTCCGCCGCCCCCGGCGACTCGCTGCGGATGACCGAGCTCGCCGACAGGCTGGTCACCTCCAAGAGCGGCCTGACCTACCAGGTCACCCAGCTGGAGCGGGCCGGCCTGGTCGCCCGCCGCTCCTGCCCCAGCGACGTGCGCGGCGTCATCGCCGAACTCACCGACCAGGGCCGCGAGGCGCTGCGCCAGGCCGCGCCCGGGCACGTCGCCCTGGTGCGCGAACTGCTGATCGACGTGCTCAGCCGCGAGCAGCTCGCGGTGCTCGCCGAGGGGCTCGGCGCCGTCAGCGCCCGGCTGCGCCAGGACGAGACCCCGTAGGACCGGCCCCGCCGACAGCCGCCACCCGGGCCCAGGGCCCGCACCTGCGAGTGGAAGTCCGCCCAATCCATCGCATCTGCGAATGCTCCGGCCACTGCTCGGGTACTCCTCCACCCGGGCCGCGGAGCCGTGGCCCGGGAGGAGGGAGCACCCATGACCCCGGCGAGACCCACCGTCCGACTGCACGGCCACCTCGACCGCCCCGCCGAGCTGACGGTGGCGCAGCTGCGAGCCCTCCCCGCCCGCCGGGTCGAGGTCAGCTTCGACTGCCGGACCGCGGGCGAGCAGCGCCACGGCTACGAGGGCCCGGCGCTGCTGGACGTGCTGCGCGCGGCCCGGCCCCGGATCGACTTCTCCGGCCGCAAGCAGCGGCTGCGCTTCCTGCTCTCGGTGGCCGGCGCCGACGGCCACCGGGCGGTGGTCTCCTGGGCCGAGATCGACCCGGACTTCGGCGGCCAGCAGATCCTGCTCGCCACCAGCATGGACGGCGCCCCGCTGGACGCCGCCGGTCCGCAGCTCGTCGTCCCCGGCGACCACTGCGGCGCCCGCTACGTCAGCGCCGTCACGGCCGTCTGGCTCGGCCCCCTCGGCGACCCGGCGCGCCCCACCGCCTGACGCCCGGGCGCCCGCCTCGCGCGCGTGCGGCCCCGGCCCCGAGGCCGCACGCCGGAAGGGGCCGGACGGCGGGTCGAAAACACTCGCCGGAGCCGGGTTTCCGTGCCAACATGCCCCATATGGGGACGATTCTGCACGGCACCTTGGTCACGCTCCGCCCGGCCACCGGCGACGACATCCCGGCGCTGGCGGCCATCCGCGGCACGCCCGAGGTGTTCGAACGCTGGCGTGGCGGTGACGACCTGGCCGACGAGGTCGCCAACGACCTGGAGTCGCCCGGCACCGAGACCTTCGCGATCGACCTCGGCGGCAAGGTGGTCGGCGCCATCCAGTGGTACGCCAACAACGACGACGAGTACCGGCACGCCGGGATGGACCTCTACCTCGACCCGACGGTGCACGGCCTGGGCCTGGGCACCGACGCCGTGCGCACGATGGCCCGGTACCTGGTGCACGACCACCACTACCACCGGCTGGTGATCGACCCGGCCGCGGACAACCTCGCCGCGATCCGCTGCTACACCAAGGTCGGCTTCCGCACCGTCGGCACCATGCGCCAGTACGAGCGCGGGCCGGACGGCACCTGGCACGACAACCTGCTGATGGACCTGCTCGCGGACGAACTGCTCGAAGGCTGAGGCGCCCGCGCCGTCCCCGACATCAGCCCCGCGCCGCTGCCCGGCCGGTCCGGGGCCGCCCCCCGGCCTCAGCCCCGCGCCGTCCCCTACGGGCAGCCGCAGGAGCGCCGGACCACCAGCTGGGCCGGGAAGGTGCGGGCGCCCTGGGCGCGGCGCTCCGGCCCGCCGAGGACCAGCTCCACCGCGGCCCGGGCCATCTCGTCCTGCGCCGTGGTGACGGTGGTCAGCGCGGGCCCGGCGATCACCGCCTCGGCGATGTCGTCGAAGCCGGCCACCGCGAGGTCCTCCGGCACCCGGATGCCGAGGTCGTCGGCGGCCCGCAGCAGGCCGATCGCCTGGTCGTCCGTCGTGCAGAACACGGCGGACGGCCGGTCGGGACGGGCGAGCAGGGCGAGCGCCTCGGCGTGCGCCCGGACCCGGTCGAACGGCGCCGGGGTGAGCCGCCCCTCGGTGGGCAGCCCGGCCTCCTCCAGCGCGGCGAGCCAGCCGGCCGTCCGCCCGGTGACCGGGTCGTGCGGGCTGAGCGCGAGGGTGCCGCCGAAGCAGTGCACCTCGGCGTGCCCGTGCCCGAGCAGGTGGCGGACCACCTCGCGGGCGCCGCCCTGGTCGTCCGCGACCACGGCGACGCCGCCGGTGCTCTCCGCCCGGTGGTGCAGCAGCACCACCGGGGTGCCGTCGGCCACGTCGAAGCCGGTCAGCCCGGGGGTGGCCGGGTCCTGGGTGACCAGGACCAGACCGTCCACCTGCATCCCGAGGAAGGCGCGGATGTAGTGCGCCTCGCGCTCGTCGGCGTAGTCGGAGTTGCCGATCAGCAGCAGCCGGCCGTGCTCGGCGGCGGCCTGCTCGACGGCGTGCGCGAGCCCGGCGAAGAAGGGCTGGCGGGCGTCCGGGACGACCATCCCGAGCAGGTCGGTCCGCCGCCGGGCCATCGCCTGGGCGACCCGGTTCGGCCGGTAGCCGAGCTCCTCGACCGCCGCGAGCACCCGCGCCCGGGTCGCCGCCGCCACCGGCCGCGGCCCGTCGTTGATCACATAACTCACGACCGCCGTGGACGTCCCCGCCACCCGCGCCACATCGTCCCGTGTCACCCTCGCCATGACCGTTGAGCCTACACAGCCCCTCCGACCAGCGTCTTTGCCGAGTCTCGGGCCCGCCCGATCGGCCCTCTGCGGTTGCGCCCCGGCCGCGGCCGCCCGGAGGGTGGCGGGACAGGCGGCACCCGCAGCCGCCACCGCCGACCGTGGAGCAGGCCGATGAACAGGCCGATGGGCGCGCCGCCGCACCGGCGGGCCGTCCGGCGCACGCGCCCGGCGGCCCGGCCGCGGGTCCGCGTCCACGCCCGGGCGCGCGGCGCGGGCACCGCCCCCCGGCCGAAGGTCAGGCCCTGGCGCGCGTACGCCGTGGTGGCGGCGATCGTGCTGTCCGTCGTCGCCGGGCTGCTGCTCTACCTCGACGAACGCTCCAGCCGCGGCCGCGTCCAAGTGGTCGGGACGGTGCCCGGCCCGGACTTCCTGGAGGTCGACGTGACGCTCCAGCGGGTGGACGCGGCGGCGCAGACGCTCACCGCGAAGGTCCTGGTCCACCCGCACGGCGCCCTGGAGCAGCCGGACAGCCTGCTGGTCCCGGCCCGGGACGTGGTGCTGGAGACCACCTCGCTGGAGCAGACCGTGCTCAGGTACCCGGCCGGGCAGCAGGTCGCCTCCGGCGCGGTGGCGTTCAGCCTCCTCGACGGCCGGGTCACCGACTACCCCTTCGACCACTACCACGCGCTGATCGGCTTCCAGGCCACCGCCGGCGGGCAGCCCGTCCCGGTGGTGATCGGCGTGGAGGAGGCCGACCCCTTCTTCGTCTTCAAGCAGGCCGAGCAGCAGAGCGAGGGCGGCGCCGTCGTGGTGACCGAGCGGATCAGCCGCTCGCGCAGCACCTTCATCCTGGCCTGGTTCATGATGGCCGCGATGTGGGCGCTGGCGCTGTCCGTGCTGGTGGCGGCCTGGCTGATCGTCCGCCAGCGGCGCGGCATCGTCTGGCCCGCCCTCGGCTGGATGGCGGCCACGCTGTTCGCCCTGGTCGGCATGCGCAACGCCGCGCCCGGCAGCCCGCCGATCGGTTCGCTGCTGGACTACGCGGCGTTCTTCTGGGCGGAGCTGCTGGTCGCGGTCGGCCTGACCATGGTCGTGGTGCGGGGCGCCCGGATCGAGGGCGGGCACAAGGAGTAGCCCGGGCGCACGTGTCCGGCGGCCCGGCCACTCGGCTCAGGGGGTCAGAGGTTCAGGGGTTCAGGGGTTCGGAGGCTCCGAGGCTCAGGGGTTCAGGCGTCGGGCACGACCACCGTCAGTGAGGTCTCCTGGAGCCGGAAGCCCAGCGACTCGTAGACCCGGCGGGCCGGGTTGCCCTCGGACACCACCAGCGTCACGTCGGCGAGCCCGCGCTCGGCGGCGTCCCCGACGGCGCGGCGCAGCAGGTCGGCGCCGAGGCCGCGGTAGCCGCGCTCCGGGTGGCGGAAGACGTCGCCGATCCAGGGCAGGCCGTCGCGGTCGGTGAGGATCAGCCCGGCGACCACGCGGTCCTCGGCGTCCACGGCGAGCAGGCTGGACGGCAGCACCGGGCCGATGACCTCGCCCTCCAGCAGCGGGGTGATCCGCTCGGCCACCACCCGGGCGTCCTCGCCCGGGTAGAAGTCGACGTGGTCGGGGGCGAAGGCGGCCCGCCAGGCCTCGTACAGCTCCTCGGGCGCGCGGTCGCAGGGCACCGCGCGCAGGCCCTCGCGCAGCGGCGTCCCGGCCCAGTCGGCGGGCGGGGGGTCGGCGCGCAGGTCGCGGCGGAAGGTGTGGGCGTGCCGCAGCACCCGTGCGCCGTGCGCCACCAGCTCCTGCCCGAGCCCGGGCGGGCCGGAGACCACCCAGCCGGGCAGCTCGGCCCGGACGAACGCGGCGGCGTCCACCGACTCGTCCAGGACCTCCAGCAGGTCGGCCCAGGGCCGGCCCTCCCGCTCGTCCAGCAGGTAGCGCAGCACCGGCTCGCCGTCGGTACCCCGCCTGACCACCCAGTCCTCGGCCATGGCCCACCCCACAATCGCGTGATCGTTCGTCGGCGGCCATGTTCACCGAGGCCCCGCCGTCCGGCAACCGGTTATTTCCGGCCACCACCGCGTCGGGCCGGCACCGCATCAGGCAGTCACCGGGTCAGGCCACCACCGCGGCCCGGACGCAGAGCACGTCCGGCAGGTGGGAGACCAGCAGGGACCAGCTCTCGCCCTCGTCCCGGCTGCCGTACACGTCGCCGGTCCGGTTGCCGAAGTAGATCCCGGCCGGGTCGGCGTCGTCGGTGCGCAGGGCGTCGCGCAGCACGATGCCGTAGTGGTCCTCGCCGGGCAGGCCGTGGGCGAGCTGCTGCCAGCTGGTGCCGGCGTCGGTGGTGCGGAAGACCCGGCAGCGGCGGCCGGGCGGGATGCGGTCGTCCGAGCCGCCGAGCGGGAAGACGTAGGCGGTGTCGGCCCGGCGGGGGTGGGCGGCTACGGCGAAGCCGAACTCGGCGGGCAGGCCGTCCACGATCGAGCGCCAGCTCGCGCCCCAGTCGTCGCTGCGGTAGACGCCGCCGTGGTTCTGGAGGTAGAGCCGGTCCGGGTGGACCGGGTCCGGGGCGATCTTGTGCACGCACTGGCCGAACTCCGGGTACTGGCTCTCCTCCGGGAGGAACTCGGCGCGCAGGCCGGTGTTGGAGGGCTGCCAGCTGTCGCCGCCGTCCTTGCTGCGGTAGACGCCGCCGCTGGAGACGGCGACCAGCAGCCGCTGCGGGTCGCGCGGGTCGGTCAGGATCGTGTGCAGGCCCTGGCCGCCGTAGCCGGCGCCCCACTGCGGCCGCTGCGGGTGGTTCCAGAGCGCCTCGACCAGCGCGAAGGTCTCGCCGCCGTCGGTGGAGCGGAACAGCGCGGCGGGCTCGGTGCCCGCGTAGACGACGCCGGGGGCCTCCGCCCCGGCTGGCTGGAGCTGCCAGACCCGGGTGAGCGAGGCGCCGGTGGACTCCGGGAAGCGGATGGCCGGCCGCGGGGGCTCGTACCAGCTCGCGCCGAGGTCGTCGGAGCGCCAGATCGACGGCCCCCAGTGGCTGCTGTCGGCGCCGGCCAGCACTCTGGTCCGGCCGTCGCGGCGGTCGACGGAGACGGAGTAGATCGCGTTCATCGGGAAGTGCGGCCCGCTGAACTCCCACGTCAGCCGGTCGCGGCTGCGGCCGAGAAAGAGGCCCTTCTCGGTTCCGACGGCCAACAGCACCTCGGTCATGTCTCACACCACCTGGTCACGAGCAACGGCCCCCCGGGACGGCCCCCGAGTGCCAGTGTCCCGCCGTCCACCAGTGGTCACATCTCGCCGCGCCGACCGTCCGGGGGCCGTCCGTGCCGGGGGTGCCGCTACCCCCGGCAGTCCTCCAGCAGCCGCAGCCAGACCTCGCTGATCGTCGGGTACGAGGGCACCGCGTGCCAGAGCCGGTCGATCGGCACCTCGCCGACCACCGCGACGGTCGCCGAGTGCAGCAGCTCGGCGACCCCGGGGCCGACCAGGCAGGCGCCGACGATCACCTGCCGGTCCAGGTCGAAGACCACCCGGGCCCGGCCGCGGTATTCGTCGGCGTACAGCGAGGCCCCGGCGACGGAGCCGATCTCGTGGTCGACGGTCCGCACCCGCAGTCCGGCGGCCTCGGCGGCGGCCCGGGTCAGGCCGACGGCGGCGACCTCGGGCTGGGTGAACACCACCTGGGGCGCGCCCGCGAGGTCGGCGGACGCGGAGTGCGCGCCCCAGCGCGAGGTGTCCAGCGGGCGCCCCTCGGCGCGGGCGGCGATCGCCGCGCCGGTGATCCGGGCCTGGTACTTGCCCTGGTGGGTGAGCAGCGCCCGGTGGTTGACGTCCCCGACGGCGTAGAGCCACGCGCCGTCCACACCCTCCGCGCCGTCCACGCCGAGCACCGTGCAGCTGTCGTCCACCTCCAGCCAGCCGCCCGGCTTCAGGCCGACCTGCTCCAGCCCGATGTCGGCGGTGCGCGGGGCCCGGCCGGTCGCGTACAGCACCTCGTCGACGGTCAGCGTCCCGGTCCCGCCCCGGCCGTCTTCGTGCTGGCCGTCCCCGCCCTTTCCGTCCCCGTTCCGGCCGTCCCGGGCGGCGAGGGTGAGGGTCACCGGCCCGGAGCCGTCCGCCCGCTCCAGCGCGGTGACCTCGGTGCCGAAGCGGAGGTCCACCCCGGCCGCCCGCAGGCCCTCCGTGACCAGCTCGCCCGCGAACGGCTCCATCCGCGGCAGCAGCCCGTCACCGCGGACCAGCAGCACCACCTCGGAGCCGAGCGCCCGCCAGGCGGCGGCCATCTCCACCCCGACCACCCCGCCGCCGACCACCGCCAGCCGCCCGGGGACGGTCTGCGAGCCGGTCGCCTCCCGGTTGGTCCACGGGTGGGCCTCGGCGAGCCCCGGCACGTGCGCGGGCAGCACCGGGCGGCTGCCGGTGCACACCGCGACGGCGTGCCGGGCGGTGAGCACCCGCTCGCTGCCGTCCTCGGCCTCCACCGTCACCGTCCGCACCCCGGCCAGCCGGCCGTGGCCGCGCACCAGCTCGATGCCGGTGCCCCGCAGCCACTCCACCTGGCCGTCGTCCTTCCAGTCGGAGGTGAAGGAGTTCCGCCGGGCCAGCACGGCGGCCGGGTCCAGCCGCCGGTCGCCGACCGCCTCCCGGGAGCCGGCCACCGCGCGGGCGTCGGCCAGCGCGGCCACCGGCCGCAGCAGCGCCTTGCTCGGCATGCAGGCCCAGTACGAGCACTCGCCGCCGACCAGCTCGGCCTCCACGATCACGGTGCGCAGCCCGGCGGCGACCGTCCGGTCGGCCACGTTCTCGCCGGTCGGACCGGCCCCCAGGACGATGACGTCGTACTCCTCGGCGGTGCTGGTCATGCCCTGTCCTCCGTCGTCTCGATGGCCGCCCCGGCCCGCCGGGCGGGGGCGGCGGGCGTGCGCCCACGGGTGTCGAGCGGCCGGTCGCGCCCGACCCCGGGCCCGCCGCTGCCGCCGGCGGTTCCGTACCCGAGCGTGACCCGGACCGCCCACCGCGGCCACTTCTCGCGCCGGTCGCGCGAGCGCGGGACGCGTGGGGCGAGAAGGGAGCGCGGGGTGAGCGGGGCGCGGGAGCCGAGCCGGGCACGCCGCGGGCCGACCGGCCCCGGACCGCCGTCCGGCCGGAACTCCGGCACGGCGTCCGGCGGTTCGGTCCGGCTGGGCTGCTCGCGCACGGGTGCTCGCTCCTCGCTCGGGTACGGCGTGGGCCCCATCCTGCCGGTCCGGGCGCGGTTGCGCGACGGACGGACACGCCGAGGGCGCCGTGGGACGCACCACCGGGCACGGACGGGACAGGGCGGGGAGCCGGACCGGCGGGTTCAGAGCGCGGCGAGCTCCGCCAGCAACGCCGCCGTGTCGGCCGGGCGGGAGAGCATCGGCCAGTGCCCGGTGGGCAGTTCGCGCAGCTCCCAGTTCGGCCCGGACATCCCGGCGAAGTACGGGTGCCCGGCGGCGATCAGCTCGCGCACCTGGGAGAGCGGGAAGGAGCAGGAGACCAGCGCCTGGGGCAGAGCCGCCCCGGCGCCGGTCAGCCGCAGCCGGTCCCGGAACGCCCCGGCCGGGTGCGGGGTGGAGCGGGAGCGGATGGACGCGAGGGCGGCCTCGTCCAGCCCCGCCGTGCTCGTGCCCTGCTCGCCCAGGTACTCCCAGGACGGCAGCGGGAGGCGGCCGTCGACCACCGAGGCCTCGGCCGTCTTCTGGTAGTCGGGCTGCCAGAGGTCGTACACCGACGAGCCGTCGATCAGCGGGCCGCTGTCCAGGTAGACCACCCGGCGGATCCGCTCCGGCATCCGGTCCGCGAGCCCGCCCACCGGGGCGCAGGCGCCGCTGTGGGCGACCACGACGACATCCGACAGGTCCTCCCGGACCAGCAGCCCGGCGAGGTCGGCGATGTGGTCCTCCAGGCCGAACTCGCCCTCCTCGCTCGCGCGTTCGCCCACTCCGGGCAGGCTGACGGCGTACACCCGGTGCCCGGCCGCGCGCAGCGGCGCGGCCACCTCGTCCCAGGCCCAGGCGCCGATCCAGAATCCGGGGACCAGTACGAACGTGCTCATGGCGGATCGCTCCTTCGTCGGTGGGAAATCCGGGGAGGCCGCGACGAGCCGTGGACGTCTCGACGGGCGGCCCGCGAGGGGCTCCATCGAGGCGGGGCCTCCTCCACCGCCGACTCTAGGATCGGATCCGGACAGAAGTCGCCCGGATTTCCGCCGAGGAAAGGAGGACGCGCGATGGAACACCCGGTCAGCCGCGTCCTCGCCCTGCTGGAACTGCTCCAGGACCGCCCCGGCCTGACCGGCGCCGACCTGGCCGCCCGGCTCGACGTGGACGAGCGCACCGTCCGCCGCTACGTCTCCCGGCTGACCGAACTCGGCATCCCCGTCGAGGCCGACCGCGGCCGCTACGGGGGCTACCGCCTGCGGCCCGGCTACCGGCTGCCGCCGCTGATGCTCACCCCGGACGAGGCCGCCTCCGTCGTGCTCGGCCTGCTGGCCGGCCGCAGCTCCGGCCTGTCGGTGGGGGAGGAGGCCACCGGGACGGCCCTCGCCAAGATCCAGCGGGTGCTGCCGCAGCCGCTGCGCGAGTGCGTGGCGGCCGTCGAACAGACCCTCGGACTGACCGCCACCCCCGCCACCGGCCCCGGCCCGGCCGCCGCCGCGCTGTTCACCCTGGCCGAGGCGGCCCGCCGCCGTCGCCGGGTGCGGCTCGCCTACCGGGACCGGGAGGACCGGCCCAGCGAACGCGACTTCGACCCGTACGGGCTGGTCTTCCACTCCGGGCGCTGGTACACCACCGGGCTCGACCACCGCAGCGGCGAGCCGCGTACCTTCCGGCTGGACCGGATCACCCGGGTCGAACAGGGTGAGGCCGGCTTCGAGCCGCCGGAGGACTACGACCCGGTCCAGCGGGTGGTGGAGTCACTGGCCGGCGCGCCCTGGCGGCACCGGGTGGAGGTCGAACTGCGGACCACCCTCGGCGAGGCCCGCCGCCGACTGCCGCCCGCCGTCGGCACGCTCACCGAACTCGCCGAGGACCGGGTGCTGCTGCGGGCCCGGGCGCAGAACCTGGACGGCGTCGCGGTGCTGCTGGCCGGCCTCGGGTGGCCGTTCACCGTCCGGGAACCCGCCGCGCTGCGCGCCGAGGTGCGGGCGCTCGCGGACCGGCTCGCCGCCTGGGGCGCCGAGCCGTCGTGACTGCGGGTGCGGCGGCGGACGGCCCCGAGGAGCGGGGAGCGGGCATGCCGAGGGCCCGGGGAGCTTCGACTCCCCGGGCCTTAGGGCCTGTCTTCGGACGTCCGGATCAGGCCTGGCCGCCGGCCGCCCGCTCCTCGGCGACCTTGCGCTTCACCTCGGTCATGTCCAGCTCGCGGGCCTGGCCGATCAGGTCCTCGAACACCGCCTCCGGCAGCGCACCGGGCTGCGAGAAGACCAGCACGCCCTCACGGATGATCGCCAGCGTCGGGATCGACTGGATGTCGAACGCGGCCGCCAGCTCCTGCTGCGCCTCGGTGTCCACCTTGGCGAAGACCAGGTCCGAGTGGCGCTCGGCGGCCTTCTCGTACACCGGGGCGAACTGGCGGCACGGCCCGCACCACCCGGCCCAGAAGTCGATGAAGACGAAGTCCTTGCCCTCCGGGCCCGGGACGATCTCGTCGAAGTTCTCCTTGGTCAGCTCGACCGTGTTGCTCATCTCGTGATTCCTTCCCTTCCGGACGTGGCGGTTCAGGCCATGTGCCCGCCACAACCGTCCCGGTCGGCGGGGTATTCCGGCGGCGTTCCGGCGGTTGCCGGAGCCAGGGAGTGAGCAGCCGGCGGCCGCCGCCCGTACGGAAGGGTGTCCGGTCCGTTCCGACCCCTTCCCCCCGAGGGAGGCACCCCATGCGCAGCACACTCCGCACCCGGCGGACGCTCGCGCTGACCGCGTCCGGCATCGCGGCGGCCGCCCTGATCGCCGGCTGCGGATCGTCCGGCGGCTCCTCCGGTCCGTCGAGCAGCCCGAGCAGTCCGGGCACCCCGGCGGCCGTCACCCTGCAGACCGCCCAGGACCCGAAGCTGGGCACGATCGTCACCGACAGCGCGGGCTTCACGCTCTACCGCTTCGACCAGGACCGGAACAGCCCGCCGGGGTCCTACTGCAACGGCAGCTGCGCCGTCATCTGGCCGCCCGAGCACGCCGACGGCAACGGCAACGTCACGGTGAAGGGCATCGACAGCAAGCTGGTCGGCACCGTCACCCGCGACGACGGCACCAAGCAGGTCACCCTGAACGGCTGGCCGGCCTACCGCTACTCGCCGGACACCAAGCCCGGCGACACCAAGGGCCAGGGCGTGGCCGGCACCTGGTTCGCACTGACCCCGACCGGCGGCAGGGCGGGCGCCGCGAACTCCGGCCCGATGAACCCGACGCCCGGCACCCCGGCACCGGGCAACCCGACGCCCAGCACCCCGGGCTACTGACCGGCTCCGATGACCGGTCCCGATGACCGGCTCCGACCGCCCTCGCCCAGGAGGCCCGGGTGCGCAACGATGAAGTGGTGACCGAGGAGCACCCCGTCGGCCGCACCGGCGGCCACGACACGGGGGCGCCGGACGAGGACCTGATGCGCGCCCTGTACCAGGAGCATGCCGGTCCGCTGTTCGGGTTCGTGCTCCACCTGGTCGCCGGGGACCGGCAGCGGGCCGAGGACGTCGTGCAGGAGACCCTGCTCCGCGCCTGGCGCAACATCCACCGGCTCGACCCGGAGGCCGGCTCGCTGCGGCCCTGGCTGGTCACCGTCGCGCGGCGGATCGTGATCGACGGCCACCGCGGCGCCATGGCCCGGCCGCGCGAGGTGGACGCCTCGGCACTGGAGCAGCTGCCCGCCGAGGACGAGATCGACCGGGCGCTGCGGATGATGACCGTCGCGGACGCGCTCGGCGACCTCTCGCCCGTGCACCGGGAGATCATCGTCGAGACCTACCTGAAGGGCCGTACGGCCAACGAGGCGGCCGCCGAACTCGGCATCCCGGCCGGGACGGTGCGCTCGCGGGTGTTCTACGCGCTGCGCTCGCTCAGGCTCGCGCTGGAGGAACGGGGAGTGACATCGTGACCAGGCACCCCGACCGCGACCCCACCCCTGACCCCGACCGGGTGCCTGGTGGCCCGGTGCACGTCGACGCGGGCGCGTACGTCCTCGGCCTGCTGGAACCCGTCGAGCGCGCCGCCTTCGAGCAACACCTCGCCGACTGCCCGCAGTGCGCCGAGCAGGTGACCCAACTCGGCTCGGTGGAGCCGTTGTTGGCCGAGTACGCGGCCACCGCGCGGGCGGCCGGAACGGACCCGGCCGGTCCCGCCCCGCAGCCGGACCCCCGACTGCTGGACCGGCTGGTCGCCGAGGTCGGCGCCACCCGGCGGCGGGGCCGGGTGCGGCGGCTGGTGCTGGCCCTGGCCGCCACCGCGATGGTGGCGGCCGGCCCCGCCGTCACCGCCGCGGTGCTCACCGCCGACAACACCCCGGCCGTGGTCGCGGTGGCCGAGCAGTTCAGCGCCACCGACCCGGGCACCGGCGCGCACGCGACCGTCGGCCTGGACGGCACCACCTGGGGTACCCAGGTCAGCCTGCAACTCTCGGGCGTTCAGGGCCCGTTGACCTGCCGACTGGTCGCCGTCTCGCACACCGGCGAGCAGCAGACGGTCACCACCTGGTCCGTCCCGGCGGGCGGCTACGGCAACGGCGGCGGGAGCGGCGACGGCACCGTGCGCACCACCGGCGGCGCGGCCTTCCGACTGGCGGACATCGACCACTTCGAGGTCCGCGTCCAGGACGGCGGCGCGCTACTGGTCGCGATCCCCGTACACCACCCCTGACCCCCAGTGGATCGTGTACGACTCCAATCGCTCCACCCGGGCCGCGCCCCGGACACCCGGCCAGTACGGGCTCGGCTCGCCGCCGCCGGTCATGTGCTCCCGACCCCAGATCCGGCTCCAGCCGGTCCGCAGCGCCGGCTCGAAGCTGTGCCACCGCCCGCAACCGCAGGGCTTCAGCACCCGCGCGCAGCAGCGGCACAGCTCGGCCCGGCCGTGGCCGTGACCGTCGCCGCGGTCGTCACCGGGGCCGGTCGGGAGCGGCACCGGCGGGCCCTGCTCCCCGCAGGCCGGGCACCCGGGCAGTTCGGCGCCGTCCAGCAGCGCGTTCTGCCGCCGGACGTAGTCGGGCAGCCGCAACGGCGGGTGCAGGAACGGGTCGTGCTCCCAGGCCGCGTTCGGCGACCCCCACCAGCGCACGTGCCACCAGGCCGTCTCCGGAGGCAGCCGCCGCCCGGCCCGCTTCTGCGCCCGGCGTTGCTCCGCGTACTCCTCGGCCCTGGCCCGCCACAGCTCGCGCGCCTCGTGCAACTCGTCCACCGCGCGGACCAGGGCGTCCGGGTCGGCCTCCAGGAAGCGCGGAATCCGGGCGCTGACGGTGAGGTGGTGGTACGTCGCCCGCAGGCCGTACGGGGCGAAGCGGGTCAGGCAGGTGCGCAGCGCGCTGTGCCGCCGGTACGGCGGGAGCGAGGCGTCGTGCACCCGGGCCCGGTGGGTGTGGAAGCTGGTCATGACGGCGGCTTCAGGTCCGGGGCCGGGTCCAGGTCCAGGGCTCGGGCGAGCGCGGCGGTGACGGCGGCGGCGTGCCCGGGCAGCTGCCGCTCGGCCCAGCCCGCCGCGAGCGCGAGGAAGTCGCGCAGATCCCGCTCGACTCCGGCGAGCAGCCGGCGCAGCTCGTCCACCGGCAACTCGACCACCGGGCCCTCGTCGCCCTCGGCGTCCTGGGTCAGCCGGACCACCCGGCCGACGCACTCGGCCCGGGCGTCGGGGTCGTGGCCGAACCAGGCGGTGCCGGACCCGTCCGTGACGTTCAGCCACTCGCGCCAGTCCTCCAGCCCGTTGCAGCAGCCCGGCCTGAAGACGGCGCCGGTGGCGGAGTCGGCCACCACCAGCCCGCCGGGGGCGTACGGGTGCGGCTCGGTCGACAGCGCGTGCAGGAACGCGCCCAACGGGTCCGCCGGCCGGGGACCGCGCCCCTCGGCCTGCCCGGGGTCGGGCTCGACGTCGTTGCAGTCCGCCAGCCGCCACACCGCCGTGCCCACCTCGTCCGACGTCAACCGCCCGTCCAGCGCGAGATCCCCGTACGGCCCGAGCTCGGCCGTCGGCCAGAGCGTGAAGCCGTCGGAGGCGAAGATCTCCAGGACCGGTCGCATCGACATCATCCGCCGATCATCCCGAACACACCCCCGCCCCGACCAGCCGTTTTACGCCCCACCCCCGCCCTGGACCCAGCCGGCCTCCGCCACCACCTGCTCGGCCTCGGCCACCCACCTCGCGGCTGCCGTCCAACCGGCCCGCCCTCCGACCGGCCTCCGCCATCGCCTGGGCGGTCTGCGCGATGACGGTGGTGGCGAGCGGGGGTGTGCCGGGGGGATCGGGGGGTTGATGGTGCTGGGGCGCTGGTCAGGTGGCCTGGGCTGCGATGCGGGTGAGGACGCGTCCGCAGTGGTGGGCGAAGGCGCGTTGGGCGAGGGGGAGGAGTGGGCCGGCGAGGCGGGCGTACCAGGCGACGGGGCGGCTGAAGGCGGTGACGGAGAAGCGGACTTCGCCGTCGGGGGTGAGTGCGACCAGGAAGGTTTCCTCGCCCTGGGCCAGGTGGCCGGTCCTGGTGCCGTAGGTGAAGCCGTACCGGTCCGGGCCGTCGACCGTGGCCAGGACCCGGTTGGGGGCGCCGGCCCGCAGGGGGCCGAGGCCGATGGCGCAGTGCACGGCGACGCCGGGGGCGGCGCGGTCGGCCGACGCGTCGATGCGGACGCCCGCGAGCCGGTGCATCCGCCAGTCGAGCAGGGCGGCGCCGGCGGCTTCCAGGGCGGGGCGGCCGTGGCCGATGAGGGCGCTGTGCCGCAGGTGGTTGTAGCCGGCGGGGAGGTGGCCGGTGCGGCTGGCGCCCTGTTCGGGGTAGCTGTAGTCGTTCATCGGGGGGTCTCCGTCGTGTCGGTCCGGGTGGCGTCGGTCCGGTCCGCGGTGATCCGGCGCCAGGCGAGCAGCGCGCAGAGGGCGAAGCCGAGCGCGTTGCCGACGCCGTGGGTGGCGGCCATCCAGGTCAGGGTGGGGTGGGGGAGTCCGGCGGCCCGGCCGAGTGCCCACCACAGGGCGAGCAGCATGGTGAGCGAGAGGACGGCCGAGGAGGCGGCGAGCAGCCGGGCGGTGGTCCGGTCGCCGCTGCGGGGGCGCAGGTCGCGCCAGGTGACCAGGCCGACCAGCCACATTCCGGTGGTCAGGACGGCGGCTCCGGCGAACTGCCACCAGTTGCCGAGGAAGTACCCGGCCAGCACCAGCAGGGTGCCCGCCGGGACGCTGAGGGCCGCGCAGCGGGCCGGGGCGGAGCCCGGGCGGGCGGCGCGGCAGACCAGTCCGGCGACCAGGGCGGCGGTGAATCCGGCGTAGTGGAAGTGCGGGACGGTGAGCGCCAGGATGTGCGGTTCGAAGCCGAACAGCGGGTAGCCGGAGCGTTCGGCGACCAGGGCGACCCCGGCGACCGAGGGTGCGGCGAGCGCGGTGAGCACCGCGACCTCGGCGGGTGCGAGCGAGCGGGTGCGGGCCAGCCGCAGGGGGGCGTGCAGGGCGACGGCCAGGGTGCCGAGCGCGTAGAGCAGGGCGCAGCCGGTGGCGAGGCCGCCGCCGCGGGGCAGCCAGAGCGAGAGCGCGCCGGGGACGGCGGCGAGCGGCCAGAGCCGGCGGATCCGGGCGAGGCCGGGCTCGTCGACCAGGGCGAGGCCGAGCGGGACGACGGCTCCCATGCCGAGCAGGATCAGCAGGTCGACCAGTTCCGTGGTGCCCGGGCCCATCGCGGACACAGCCGTCGTGAGCGAAGCCATCGTGGACACACCCCCTTGAACGCGTTCAAATAGCTTGCGTCGCCGACTCTACGCGGCCGAGTTGAACGTGTTCAACTCAGCGCCGATGTCGCCCCCGATGCCGCCCGGACCGGCTGGCCTGGTGTTCACGGTGGGTGCGGCGCACTCTGGAGGGGTAACCGATGGAGGTGATCCGCCATGCAGACTCTGGTCGGTTGGCACATCGAGATGGAGTTCCGCGAAGAGGGGGCACGGACCAGCGCCGCCGCACTGCTGCGGCTGCGCGACGGGAGCGAACTGCGCGCCCACGGCTACAGCAGCCGCCACCCCTCGGACCCGGAGCAGCTGAGGGTGGGCGAGGAGATCGCGGGGGCCCGCGCGCTCAACGAGCTCGCCTCGCAGCTGCTCACCAAGGCCCATGCCGAGATCCAGGAGGTCAGTCCGGTCCCGACCCACCCGCTGTCGTGACCTCCGGCCCGCTGCCAGCAGTCGCGTCGAGGTGCCGGAAAGCGCCGAGTGCCGGGGCAGACCTTCTCAAGGCCCCGGCACTCGACGGAGGTTGACGACCGGACGCGACGGCCCGTCAGTTGACGCAGTAGGTGGCCGGCGGTAGCCACTCCGGCCCGACCAGCCGCTGTTCCAGTTCGTTCAGCGTGATCCGGATGCCGACCGTCCCGGCCAGCCCCACCCGGAACCGGCTGCGGGCGAGCGCGATCAGCGCCGTCAGGCCGTACTTGTTGATCAGCGAGGTGCGGTAGCGGGCGGTGTCGTCGGCGTCGCAGAGCCGGGCCCGGGCCGGGATCCGGCGGCCGGTGGGGCGCCCGTGGGCGTCGCAGGGGCCGATCAGCACCCGGGGGTGGCGGCGGATCCGTTCGGCCTCGCCGGAGTGGGCCGGGGTCCAGACCCCGAGGGCCGTGCCGTCCTGCACCACCCAGAGCTGTGACTCCAGCCGGCTGCCGTCCTCGCCGAAGGTGGTGAGCAGGAGGTACCTGCTGTCGGCGATCCGGTCGGTCGGGTCGACCTGGTCGGTCCGGTCGCTTCGGTCGGTTCGGTCGTGCACCTGTCCTCCCTGTGCCATCGGGGGGTGCGGGTCAGTGCCCGTGGCCCTCGGTGATCTCGTGGAACTCCTCGGCGGTGGGCTTGGGGATCCGGCCGCCCTCGCCGTGGAACCCGCGGGAGAGCCGGGTCCGGGTGCGGGTGAGCACCCCCGCCGGGCGGGCCACTCCATTCTCGTCCACGGGGGCGGGCAGTTCGAGGGGGCGGGGCTGTTCGTGCGCCGTGAGCCGGTGCAGTTCCCGCGGCGTGAGCCGGGCGTGCACTTCGGTGAACTCGCCGTGCGGCAGGCGCTTGATGACACCCGTCTCGCGGCCGTGCAGCACCTTCTCCCTGTCGCGGCGCTGGAGGCCGAGGCACCAGCGCTTGGTGAGGATGAAGACGGCGACCGGGACGGCGAAGAAGCCGACGCGGGCGGCGTACGTGATGGAGTTGAGCGACAGGTGCAGGTGGGTGGCGATCAGGTCGTTGCCGCCGGCGGCCAGGGCCACCAGGTAGAGGCTGATCCAGGCGGCGCCGAGCGCGGTGCGGACGGGCGCGTTGCGCGGCCGGTCGAGCAGGTGGTGCTCCCGCTTGTCGTCGGTCACCCAGTTCTCGATGAACGGGTAGACCGCGATGGCGCCCAGGACGAGCGGGAACAGCGCGAACGGGATGAGCACCCCGAGGTTGAGGGTGTGCCCCCACAGTCCGATCTCCCAGCCGGGCATGATCCGGATCAGGCCCTCGGCGAAGCCCATGTACCAGTCGGGCTGGGCGTCGGTGGAGACCTGGTCGGGACGGTACGGGCCGTACGCCCAGATCGGGTTGACGGTCGCGATCGCGGCGGCCAGCGCGACGATGCCGAAGACGAGGAAGAAGAACCCGCCGGCCTTGGCCAGGTAGACCGGCATCAGCGGCATGCCGACGACGTTCTTCTCGGTCCTGCCGGGGCCCGCCCACTGGGTGTGCTTGTGGTAGAAGACCAGGATCAGGTGGGCCACCAGCAGGCCGAGCATGATGCCCGGGATCAACAGCACGTGGATGGTGAAGAACCGCGGCACGATGTCGTGGCCGGGGAACTCCCCGCCGAACAGGAACATCTGGATGTACGTGCCGACCAGCGGCACGGCGAGGATCGAGCCCTCGATGAACCGGATGCCGGTGCCGGAGAGCAGGTCGTCGGGCAGGGAGTAGCCGAAGAAGCCGTCCAGCATGCCGAGGAAGAGCAGCAGGAAGCCGAACACCCAGTTGATCTCGCGCGGCTTGCGGAAGGCGCCGGTGAAGAACACCCGCATCATGTGGACGAACATGGCGGCGACGAAGACGATCGCCGCCCAGTGGTGGATCTGCCGGATCAGCAGGCCGCCGCGCACCTCGAAGCTGATGTCCACGGTGGAGGCGTAGGCCTCCGACATCGGGACGCCCTTGAGCGGCACGTACGAGCCGGCGTAGACCACCTCGCCCATGCTGGGCTTGAAGAACAGCGTCAGCCAGACACCGGTCAGGATGATGATGACGAAGGTGTAGAGGCAGATCTCGCCCAGCATGAAGGACCAGTGGTCCGGGAAGATCTTCCGCAGGTTCGCCCTGGCCAGGGAGTAGATCCCCAGCCGGCCGTCCGCCCAGTCGGCGGCCCGCTGCCCCCGCCCAGGGCTCTGATTCCGGGTCATGTGCACGCACCTCGATCCGAAGGAAGCGGGGAGGAGTCCCCGATTCGCACTGGTGCCCACGATAACCGGGGGGTAATCCCCATTTCCATTCGGGGTGGTCGGTGCGCCGAAGGGCGGCGGGTCCTAGGCGGTCGGTGGTTCCATCCGGGCGTACGCCTCCGGCGGGATCGGGAAGCGCCTCAGCAACTCCTCCATCCAGGCGGTCGGATGGGTGGCCGGAGCCGCGCCGCCGGGCAGGGCGCGCGCCTTGCGGATGCCGTCGAGCAGCGCCTCCACCGCGGCCTCGGTGGTGTACCGCTCGGAGACCCAGCGGCGGCCCGCCCGCCGCACCTCGTCCTGGCCGGGCAGGTCGAGCAGTTCCAGGGCCCGGTCCGCCAGCCGGTCCGTTTCGAGCTCCGGGATCCGCCACGCGGACGGCGAGTCGAACAGTTCCGCTCCGCCGCCGCCGGCGTAACCGGTCACCAGGCAGCCGCTGGCCATCGCCTCGGCCGGCGGCAGGCCGAAGCCCTCGCCCTCGGGCGCTCCCAGCGCGATGAACACCGAGGTGTCCGACAGTACGCGGGCGACCTCCTCGTGCGGAACCGCGTGGATGTCGTACAGCTCGACGCCCCTGGACCGCGGGTCGGCGTGGAGCAGACGGTGGAGCAGCGTGCTCTCGACGGGGCGCTTGCGGGACATCCACGCGATGCGCCGGACCCGCCCGGTCGACGCCGGCCGGAACAGCCCGGTGTCGACGGTGTTCGGCACCAGGTGCGGTTCGAACCCGGGCAGGGCGCGGCGGAGCATGTCGGCGCCCGCCTTCGAGACCGTCCACAGGGCCGGCCGGGCCGACCAGCCCGGGTACGGGCCGGGGGCGGGGCAGGTCAGGAAGTGGATGTAGTGCCCCTGCGAGTAGACGACCTTGCGGCCGCCGGGAGCCGGGTCGCGGCCCGGGAGCACGCTGACCTCGGGCAGCACGAGGACGTCCTCGGGGCCGAGGTCCAGGGTCATCCCGGACAGCGTCGGCACGTCGTCGTCGAACCACGTGTAGCGGAAGCCCGGTGTGGGCGTCCAGCGGTACGCCTCGACGCCGGCGGCCCGCAGCAGCGCGACCTGTTGGTTCAGGACGCGGATGCCGCCCAGCGGGAACTGGAACTCGAACGACGCGTAGACGACTCGGCCGGTCACCGAACCTCCCTGACGAACCAGCGACTTGAGCGGAACAGGGCCTCACGGATCCAGGGACCCCCGGACCCACGGACCCACGGACCCACGGATCCCCGGATCCAGGGAACCAGGGATCCGGGGCTACTGCAGGTGCTCCTCGATCTCGGCGATCAGCCCGTCCTCGAAGCGGAAGTAGGTGGTGGCGTGGACCCGGCTGCGGGTGCCGTCCGGCGCCTCCAGCACCAGGACGTGCTGCTGGAGCACCTCGTCGGGCTTGTGGAAGCGGCGCACGACCTCGTACCGCAGGGAGTCGACGGTGGCGAAGAACGCGGCGATCCGCTCCAGCCGGGCGTCGATCGGCCGGGTGCCGTCGCCGTCGTTCTGCCACACCGTGGCGCCGGGGGTGCACAGGGCCCGGAAGCCGGCGAGGTCGCGTGCCTCCAGCAGCCGCAGTCCGGCATCCACCGTCGCGTCGAGGTCCTGGTCCATGGGCTTCTCCGTTCAGTGCGGGCGGGAAGGGGAGGGGTGCCGGTCGAGCAGGCCGAGGCCGCGCAGGTCGGTGACGTACTTGGCGACGAGGGCGGGGGACAGCCGCGGCACGTCCCGGTCGGGCCCGATCCCGGCCGCCCGGACGGCCTCCCGGAACCGCGGGGCCGGGGCGGGCCGGTCCTCGCCCGGTTGCTCGAAGGCGTGCAGCAGGGGCAGCACCGAGTGGGTGCGCTGCCGTTCCGGCAGGGCCCGGACCGCGGTCGTGAAGCGGGCGAACCAGTCGTCGTAGTCGTCGACGCGCCGGATCGGGTGGCCGTCCTCGACCAGCCAGTCCACGAGGGTGTCCAGTGAGGCGCCGTCGTCGTGCGGGTTCCAGGCGTTGTAGGTGCGGTAGCCGTCCGGGCCCGGGGTGCCCAGCGCGGTGACCGCCTCGGCGAGGAAGTCGACCGGGAGGCCGTCGTACCGCGCGGGCGTGCCGCCGCGGTGGAACGACCGTGGTGCGATCCCGGTGGCCACCAGGCTGAGGACCAGTCGGGTGAACACGTCGGGCACGTTCAGCTGTCCCGGGTAGCTGCTGTGCGCGAGGATCATGCCCGACCGGAACGTGGTGACCGGCAGGCCGTACCGTTCGTGGGCCTCCCGCAGCAGCACCTCGCCCGCCCACTTGCCCGCGGCGTACCCGTCGGCGTAGCCCCGGCCGAGGCGGCGGCGCGGGATCGCCTCCCGGACGTCGGCGTCCTCGTCGAGTGCGGACGGCCCGGCTCCGCCGCGCACGGCCACGGTGGACAGGTAGGTGACGGGCTTGAGCCGCTCGGTGAGCGCCAGCCGGACCAGTTCGGCGGTGCCCGCGACGTTGGGGCCGAACAGCTCGGCGTAGGGCAGCACGTGGTTGACCAGCGCGGCCGGGTGGACGACCAGGTCCACCGACTCGGCCAGCCCGTTCCACACCGCCCGGTCCAGGCCCAGGCGCGGTTCGGCGAGGTCCCCGGCGAGGACGGTCAGCGTGCCGGCGGCCAGCTCCCGGTACCGCCGGGCCGCCTCGCCCCCGTCGCCGAAGGCCCGGGCGAGCCGCTCGGCCGCGTCGGCGGGCGTGCGGCCGCGGACGAGGCAGACCAGCCGGCCGCCGGACGGGGCCAGCCGGCGGAGCCACTCCAGGCAGAGGAAGCGGCCGAGGAACCCGTTGGCGCCGGTCAGCAGGACGGTCCGGGGGGACTCCGCGGGGCCGGGCAGGCCCGGCGCGGCGGCCAGGGTCGGGGCGTCGATGAACCGGTCCGGGGTGAGGTCGCGGGCCCGGACCTCGGTCGCGCCGCCGCCGTGCACGGAGGCGGCCGTGGGCCTGCTCCCCGGGGCGGTGCGCCGGGCCTCGACGTACGCCGCCACCCCGGCCAGGTCGGTGGCCGGGCCGAGGACGACGCCGACCGGCACCTCGACGTCCAGGACCTCCTTCAGGAGGGTGGTGAAGGACAGCGCGGAGAGCGAGTCGCCGCCGAGCTCGGTGAACCGCGCGCCGGTGTCCGCGCCGGCGTCGGCCCGGCCCAGGACGGCGCGCACGGCCCGGTTCACGGTCTCCTGGACCGGCCGGTCGGCACCGGTCCGGCGCAGTTCCCGCAACTGCCGGCCCTGTTCGTCGGCGAGTTCGGCGTAGCGGCGCTCCAGGGCCGCGCCGTAGCGTTCATGGAGCCGGGGGCGCAGCAGCTTGTGGCTGTCGGAGAGCAGGCCGTTGGCCGGGCTGAAGGGCTCGGTCTCGACCAGGAAGTCCCGGGGCACCTCGTACGGGTTGAGCCCGTTCTCCCGGGCGGTGCGCCGCAGTTCCCGGTCGATCAGCAGCTTGAGCGCCGCCGGGTCGCCGTCGGCGCGGGCGATCGCCTCCGGGGTGGGCACCACCACGGCGAGCAGGTGGGAGCGTTCGCTGTTGCCGTACACGAAGACCTGCCGGACCAGCGGGCTGCCGAGGAAGACGCCCTCCAGCCGGGAGACGGTGACGAACTCGCCCTGGGACAGCTTGAGCACGTCCTTGGTGCGGCCGACGTAGACCAGCCGGTCCGGTCCGACCTCGGCCATGATGTCGCCGGTGCGGTAGTAGCCGTCCTCGTCGAAGACGGCGGCGGTGAGCTCGGGCCGGCGGTAGTACCCGGGGATGGCGGCGCTCGTCCTGAGCAGCAGCTCGCCGCGCGGGTGCGGCCGGTCGGTGCGGAAGCAGCCCAGCTCCGGGACGTCGACCAGCTTGTAGTCGAGGACGGGCGGGCGCTGCACCACGGTGTCCAGCAGCACCCCGCCGGCCTCGGTCGAGCCGTACCCGGTGTACAGGTGCAGTCCCAGGCAGGACTCGACGAACTCCGCGACCTCGGCGGACAGCGGCGCCGTCCCGCAGAAGGCCTTCGCCACCCGCCCGCCCAGGACGGTCTCCCGCAGGTGGGCCTTGACGGCCGCGTCGACGTCGCCGGGCTCGCCGGCCCGCCGGTCGAGTTCGCCGCGGTACCGCTGGAAGAGCATGTCGCAGATCCGGGGGACCATGGTCAGCTCGGTGGGCCGGACCAGCGCGATGTCCTCGAACAGGGAGGACAGGTCGCTCCTGGCGGTGAAGCAGCCCAGGCCGCCCCGGGCGAGCGTGCCCAGCACCGACATCCGGCCCGCCTGGTGGCTCTGCGGCATGTAGTGGACGACGACGGACGGCACGTCGGCGGGCCCGTAGACGAATCCCCACCACGCGTTGCGGGCGAGGCGCTGCGGGTACATCGCCCCCTTCGGGGCGCCGGTGCTGCCGGAGGTGTAGAGGAGCAGGGCCAGCGGGTCCTCGCCCGGGGCGGGGACGTGCAGCGGGGGGTCGGGCAGCAGGGCGCCGCGCCCGACCGCGGCGGTGAGCGTGTCGAGCACGGCGGTGCCGCCGGCCTCGGCCAGCCGCCGGGCGGCGGCCTCGACGGCGGCGCGCTCGGCGGGGACCCCGGGGTGGTGGTCGAACACCAGGAGGCGGCGGACCGACGGCTGCCCGAGCACCGCGGCGACGGCGGTGTCCAGCCGTTCGACGCTGGTGGCGAGGAGCCGCGGCCCGGTCTCCGCGACGATCGGCGCCAGCTGGGAGAGCGGCGCGCTGGCGTGCAGCGGCACGGAGACCAGGCCCAGGTGGACGCCGGCCAGGTCGACGGTGGCGTGGTCGGTGCTGCTGAAGCCGAGGACGCAGATCCGGTCGCCCGGGGCCAGCCGGTACCCGGGCTCGTGTGCCCAGGCCCCGGCGAGCGCCCGGACGCGCGCCCACAACTCCCCGTAGCTGACGGTGTCGTACCTCGGGAGCAGCCGCCCCGTCGCGTGGTCGCGGGCGCGTTCGCCGAGGGCGGGCCGGTCCCGGTAGGCCGCCATGACGGTCGCCATGATCTCGGCCGGGCTGGTGGCCGGATCGGCGAGCGCCGCCCGTACGGCCGCCGACTGCCCCGTCGCGCCCGGCCCTTCCGACTGCCCCGTCGCGCCCGGACGGTGGCCGGCCCCGGCCGTGGCGGAGCTCACCAGGCGACCGGCAGGGCGTCGGCCCCGCGGATGAGGCGTTCGGTGCGCCAGCTGATCCGCTCGGGCGGGACGGCGAGGTGCAGCCCCGGCAGACGGCGGACCAGGGAGCCGAGCACGGTGCGCAGTTCCATCCGGGCGAGCTGCGCGCCGAGGCAGTGGTGCACGCCGTGCCCGAAGGTGACGTGCGGGGACGCGCTGCGGTGGAAGTCGATGCGGTCGGGCTGCTCGAAGACCTCCGGGTCCCGGTTGGCCAGCCCGAGTTCGGCGACCACGGCGTCACCGGCGCGGATCTTCTGCCCGCTGAGCTCCAGGTCCTCGACGGCGATCCGGGTGAACCCGGCGGTGGCGCTGATCGGGACGACCCGGGAGAGCTCCTCCACCGCGCCGGGGATCAGGCCGGGATCGGCGACCAGCTCCCGCCACAGCTCGGGGCGGGTCAGCAGGGTGTAGACGAAGTTGCCGATCTGGTTGGCGGTGGCCTCCTGGCCGGCGGAGAGCAGGCTGACCCCGAGGCCGACCAGCTCCTCCTCGGTGAGCGCGTTCTCCTCGCCCTCGACGGAGGCCAGTTCGCCGAGCAGGTCGGCGGTGGGGTGGACCCGGCGTTCGGCGACCAGGCCCGCCAGGTAGTCGTTCAGGTGCCCGCGGTCGCGGGCGGACAGCTCGGGGTCGGAGAGCGTCAGCAGACCGTCGACCCAGGAGTTGAACCGGTCGCGGTCGGCGAGCGGTACCCCGAGCAGTTCGCAGATCATGGTGACCGGTAGCGGCCAGGTCAGGGCCTTGGTCAGGTCGGCCGGCGAGCCCGACGCGATCATCGCGTCCAGCAGCTCGTCCACGATCTCCTGGGCGCGCGGCCGCAGCGCCTCGACCCGGCGGAGGGTGAACGGGTTGGCCACCCGGCGCCGGAGCCGGGTGTGCTCGGGCGGGTCCATGCTCAGCATCGAGGTGCGGGGGAGGCCGGCCGAGACCGTGCGGGGCACGTGGTCGCCGACCGCCTCGGCGCGGCTGAACCGGGGGTCGGCCAGCACGGCGCGGACGTCGGCGTAGCGGCTGACCAGCCAGGCGTCCCCGCCGAACGGCAGACGGACCCTCAGCACGGGCTGCTCGCCGCAGACCGCGGCCAGCTCCGGGTCGATGTCGAGCCGGTGCGTCGGGCCGAACGGATAGGCGCGGGGCCCGTCGTCCGTCGCGGTCATGTTGTCAGTCCTTCCGGTCCCGGGGGCGGTCACAGCGCCGCGATCCGCCCGCCGTCGATGACGAGGTTGCTGCCGGTGATCCAGGAGGCGCGCGGGGACACCAGGAACCCGACCGCCTCGGCGATGTCCTCGGTGCGCCCGATCCGGCCGAGCGGGATCCCCTCGGCCCAGTCCGCCGTGTCCGTCCCGAGCCCGAGGTAGTCGGCGATCCCGTCCCTGGCCTCGTCCGCGCCCGGCGTCATGACGTTCCCGGGGGAAAGCGCGACGACCCGGATGCCGTCCGGCGCCAGTTCGGTCGCCAGCCCTTTGTGGTAGACCTCCAGGGCGGCTTTCGCGGCGGCGTAGTGCAGGATCACCGGATAGGACGAGACGGTGGCGATCGAGGACATGTGGACGATGACGCCGCCGCCTCCCGAACGCATCGCGGGGACGAGTGCGGAATTGAGCCGGACGGCGGAGAGGAAATTGATGTCGACGGTGTACTGCCAGTCCTTCTCGATGTCCAGCGCGCTCTGGAAGGTCCGACAGCCGCCGGCGTTGTTGACCACGATGTCCACGCCGCCGAGGATTTCCAGCGCGGTGTCGGCGAATTCCCGGACACCGGCCGCGGTGCTGAGGTCGGACGGGACGAAGGCGGATTCGGCCGGGGTGTCCCCGGTCGGTTTGCGCGCGGTGGTGACGACGGTGGCGCCGCTCTCCAGCAGCTTCCGTGCGATGCCGGCGCCGATGCCGCGGCTTCCGCCGGTCACCACCGCCCGCTTTCCCGCCAATTCCCGTTCCATTCCGGTTCCGCCGCCTCTCCCTGGTCGGAAAACCTGTCCGCGACGCCTTTCGGCAGAAGAGACGCTTTTCGGCGTACGGGCGGGTACGGCCCGGTGCCGGTGCGGAAGGGCGGCGCGGAACCACCGCGGACCACTATCCGCGACCCGCTTCGGCAAGGTCAAGAAGATTGTGTCGATGCAGTGCATCGCCTGGCGCGGTGCAGAAAGGCGGTCGGCCGCCGGGCGGGCCGATGCCGCTGGACGCCGGGAACGATAGCCCCGATAATCGTCGAATTGCCGACGCACGGACCTCCGGTATGAGACGGACGGAAACACCGCCGCGGCGCGGCGGGATATCGCCCGGGGCGTCCGGCCCGGAATTCAGACGAACTCGGGAGGAACAATGGCGGGCTTGGGAGAGCCGTTCACCGTGGGCGACCTGACGGTCCCGAACCGGATCGTGATGGCGCCGATGACCAGGATGAAGTCCCCCGGAGGGGTGCCGGGCCCGGACGTCGCGGAGTACTACGCCCGCCGTGCGGCCCACCGGGTGGGGCTGATCGTCACGGAGGGCACCTACATCGGCCGCCCCGCCGCTGCGGCCTACGACGGGGTCCCCCACTTCCACGGCGAGGAGGCCCTGGCGGGCTGGTCCCGGGTGGTGTCGCTGGTCCACGCGGCCGGCGGCCGGATCGTCCCGCAGCTGTGGCACACCGGGGTGCAGCGCCCGGGCACCGAACCGCCCGCCGAGGGGCCCTCCGGGATCGGCCTGGACGGCGGCCCGGCCGGGCGGGCCATGAGCCAGCAGGACATCGACGACGCGGTGGCCGCCTTCGCGCGCGGCGCCGCGGACGCCGAGCGGCTCGGGTTCGACGGGGTCGAACTGCACGGCGCGCACGGCTACCTGATCGACGACTTCCTGTGGCACGGCACCAACCGCCGCACCGACCGCTACGGCGGCGACCCGGCCTCCCGGGCCCGGTTCGCGGCCGAGGTGGTGCAGGCCGTCCGGGCGGCGGTGAGCCCCGGGTTCCCGGTCCTCTTCCGGCTCTCCCAGTGGAAGGTCGGCCGCTACGACGCCCGGATCGCGGAGAGCCCGGAGGAGCTGGAGCAGCTGCTGACCCCGCTGGCTGAGGCGGGGGTCGACGCCTTCCACGCGTCCACCCGCCGCTACTGGCTGCCCGAGTTCGAGGGCAGCGACCTCAACCTGGCGGGCTGGGCGCGCAAGCTCACCGGCAAGGCCGCCGTGACGGTCGGCTCGGTCGGCCTGGACCGCCAGTACGGCGAGGGCGTGTTCACCGACGGCTTCACCCGGCCGGCCGGGCTCACCGGCATCGAGGAACTGGTCGAGCGGCTGGAACGCGACGAGTTCGACCTGGTCGCGGTCGGCCGGCCGCTGCTGGCCAACCCCGACTGGGCGGAGCGGGCGCTCGGCGGCGGGCTGGCCGGGGCGGTCCCGTACGACCCGTCGGTGCTCGCGACCCTGGTCTGACCACCGGACCGGCTGACCGGCTGACAGAAGGAGGGCCGGGCCCGCGGCACACGCCGCGGGCCCGGCCCTCCGGTGTCCCCGCCCGGCGGCGGGGACACCGGCCCCGCTACCGGCCGGCCACGACCTCCCGCAGGGCCGCCACCCAGTCGTCCGCCAGCCACCGGGCGGTGGCCTCCTCGAACAGCCGGGTGTCGTACTTCAGGAAGGCCTTGTAGCCGTCCTCGTCCCGGTAGACCTCCAGGGCGAGGGGATACTCCCCCGGGTAGGGCAGGTCGTCGAAGGCCCGGAGGTCCAGGTCGCCGGGAGCGGTGGGCGCCCCGTTGGTCAGCAGCTCCGCGCCGTCGAAGTTCTGGAACAGGAAGTTGGTCCGCACCAGCGGTCCGTCCCCGTCGCCCCGGGCCCGGACGATCTCGGCCAGCGGGTAGGCGCCGTGCTCGATCCCGGCCAGCACCCGGCGGTGGAGGGAGCGGAGCAGCCCGGCGACGTCCTCCGTGGCGGTGGACCGGATCGGCAGGCAGTTCGCGAACTGGCCGACGACGTCCTGGAACCGCTCCTCGTAGCGGGCGGCCGTGGTGACCCCCGCGATCAGGTCGTCCTGGCCGGTCACCCGGTGGAGGAAGCGGGTGTAGCCGGCGAGCAGCACGGTCGAGGCGCTGACCCGGTGGCTCCTGGCCGTCGTGGCGACCGCGTCGGCCAGCTCCCGCGGCAGCCGGGTCACGACCACGTCCGCGCGCGGCAGCCGCCCCGGGACCGGCGGGCGGTCGTACGGCAGGTCCAACCGCCCGTCCGCGCCGGCCAGTTCGGCCAGCCAGTGGTCCCGGTGCCGCTGCCCGCGCGGGCCGGCCAGCAGCTCCTCCTCCCAGGCGGTGTAGTCGCCGAACTCGGCGCTGCGCAGCCGTCCCCGGCCCCGGTAGGCGTCCTTGAGGGTGCGGACCAGCAGGGCCGTCGAGGTCCCGTCCAGCAGGATGTGGTGCGCGGTGACCAGCAGCAGCCGGCGTCCGTCGGGCAGGGCGGCCAGGTGCGCCCGGACCAGCGGACCGGCGGCCAGGTCGAAGGGGGCGCCGACCAGTTCGCGCAGCGCGGCCAGCCGGCCGTCCCGCGTGGTGGGTGTGAGGTTGACCCGTTCGAAGGACGGGCCCCGGGCCGGATCGACGTCCAGGTACGGGACGCCGTCCCGCTCGGCGACCACCGCGCCCAGCAGCGGGTGGATCCGGGCCTGCTCCCGGACCGCGCGTTCCAGCGCCGCCTCGTCCGGGTCGCCGTGGACCTCGAACAGGAGCGGGAGGTGGTAGGCGACGGAGTCCGGGCAGCGCACCTGGTCCCGGTACATGGTCAGTTGGCCGCGGGACAGCGCCCAGCGCCGGCCGGGTTCACCGGTGGTGTCGGTGGTGTCGGTGGCGCCGGCCAGGCGGGCGCAGAGGGCGTCGACGCTCTCGGCCTCGAACAGCAGGGTGGGGGAGACGTCCTCGCCGAAGTCCTCGCGCAGGGCGTTGGTGAGCTGGAGGACCAGGATCGAGTCCAGGCCGTAGTCGGTGAGCGGGGCCGAGGAGTCGATCCGCTCGGCCGGGATGCCGAGCACGGTCGCCGCCTTGGCCAGGACCAGCGCCGCCGGATCGGCCGGCGGCCGGGCGGTCAGGGTGTCCACCGGCAGGGTCTCCACCGGCCGGGCGGGCCGGGCGTCGACGGGCCGGCTGTCGACGGGCCGGGCGGGCCGGTGGTCGACGGAGGGCGCCTGCGGTCGGGCCGGCGGGGTGTCGACCACCCGGGCCGGCGGCCGGGCCGCCGAGCGTCGGTCGGGCGCCGCGGACGTCTCCCGTCCGCCTCCCGCTGGTGCAGCCGGTGCCGCCGGCACCCGCTGCCGGGCCACCCCGTCGCTCTCCGCCGCGATCACCTGCTGCCCCAGCGGGAGCGCCCGGGACACCGGGAACACGACGGTGCGGAAGCCCTCACCGGCCAGCACGTCCCGCCAGTTCCCGGGCGACAGCGCCGGCGAGCCGGGGATCCGCAGCGACCGGTCGTCGAACAGCCACCAGCCCTCCAGCAGGCCGAAGGTCACGTGGCTGAACAGGTCGAACGCCGAGAGCTCGTTCAGCAGCAGCCAACCGCCGGGCCGCAGCGCGGCCTTGGCGTTGCGCAGGGTGTTGCGGGTGTCCTTGGTCGCGTGCAGCACGTTCGCGGCGATGACCAGGTCGAAGGCGCCCTCGGCGACCTCCTGCCCGGCCAGCGGCCGTTCGATGTCGAGCAGTCGGCAGTCCAGGTACGGGACCTCCGGCCCGTACGAGGCCCGGGCGTGGTTCAGGAAGGCCTTGGAGACGTCCGTGTAGACGTAGCGCTCGATGCTGTCCCGGTACGGCTGGAGGGCGGCGAACATCCCCACGCTGGTGCCGCCGGTGCCCGCGCCGACCTCCAGGATCCGCAGCCGGGCGCCCGGGTCCCGGCGCAGCCGGTCGGCGACCAGGCCGGCGGCGGTGGCGGCCATGGCGCGGTTGAACAGGTCGGCGGCGCGGTTGTCGCGGTAGCAGCCCTCCACCAGCTCCATGGAGCCGCGCGGGAACATCACGTCGGTGGGCCGGACGCGGCCGGTCAGGATCCCGGGCAGGGCCCCGAGCATGGCCGCGGCCAGGCGCAGCTCCGCCGCCCGGTCGGGGTCCGCGGACCACCGGGCGCACTGCCGCTCCCACCGGGCCAGCACCTGGTCCGCTGGCTCCGCCGGCGCCAGGAGCCGCTGGGCGTGCTCCCACCACTGGGCGTACTGCGGCAGGACCGCCGCGCGGTCGACGTCGGCCAGCTGGGCGGCGAGGACCTTGGCGAGCCACGGGTCCCGCTCGGCCCGCCGCCACCGGACGACCTCGTCCAGGGCGGCGTCCGTCTCGTCGACGCCGGCCGGCAGCGTGCCGGGGCGCGGCAGGACGGCCGGGCCGTGCGCGGAGACCCGGGTGGCGCGGTCGAAGTTGGGCAGGGTGTTGCGCCGGTCGGTGCGGACGTAGGCGAGCTGCCGCTGCGGGCCGCCGAGCAGGGCGGCCAGGGCGGCGAGCCCCTCCGGCGGTTCGATCGACACCAGCCCGACCCGGGTCATCCGCTCCCGGTAGAACTCGGAGGTGACGCTCCCGAGTCCGCCCCACCAGCCCCAGTTCATGACCCGGACCGGGGTGTCCCAGTGCTGCCCGAGGGCGTGCGCGTAGGCGTCGCTGAAGGTGCAGCCGGCCGCGTAGTTGCCCTGGCCGGCGGCGGTCGTGAAGGACTGCATGGAGGACAGCAGGACCGCGAAGTCGAGCGGCTCGCCGTCGAAGGCCTCGGCCATGGCGGTCGTCACGTCGACCTTGGCGGCCAGCGCGGCGCGCAGGTCGGCCTCGTCCATCCGCGCGACGGTGCTGTCCCGCAGCACCAGCGCCGCCTGGATGACTCCGTGCACCCGGGGGTGGCGGCGCCTGACCTCGGCCAGGGCCCGGCGCAGCGCGGCCGGGTCGCCGGCGTCGGCCTGGAGGTAGCGGACGTGCTCCGGTCCTCCGGCGGAGCGGATCCGGTCCGCCACGGTGGCGTCGTGCGCCCGGCGGCCGATCCAGGTGACGTGGGCGCCGTGGTTCCGCACGACGTGCCGGGTCCACGCGGAGCCCAGCCCGCCGGCGCCGCCGATGACGACGTACACGCCGCCCTCCCGGTACACCGGCCGCTCCGGGGCCTCGCACGGGGCCCAGCGGCGGGCCAGCCACTGGCCGGTCCGCCGGACCCAGGCGTCGTCGGGGGACTGGGCGGGCAGGGCGGTGAGGTCGGCGGGCCAGCCGGAGCCGTCCAGGTCGACGCGGCGGACGGTCCAGTTGCCGTACTCCCGGCCCAGCGAGCCGAACAGGCCGTGCAGCCCGGCGTGCGCGGGCTGGACCTCGTCGTCCGCGTGGGTGGCGAGCGCACGGGTCGTCACCAGGGTGATCCCGAGCGGCCTGGCGTCGTAGCCCGCCGCGACCAGCGCCTTCACCAGACGGAACGCGGCGACCACCCCGTCCTCCTGCGCGGCGGTGTAGCCGGCGGCGTCGGTGGGCGCGAGGTCGGCCTCGGGGGCGGCCCACACCAGGTGGTCGACCGGTCCGAGTCCGCGCAGCGCGGCGGTGGCCTCCTCGACGCTCGCCGAGGCCGGCAGCGGCCAGTGGAGCGCGCCGTCGAGCGGGGCCGGGCCGCCGACGACCAGGACGCGGTCCGCGCCGGAGGGCACCGGGGGGCCGTCCGCGGGGATCGGGTCCCAGACCGGGGCGTAGAGGGCCGGTTCGACGGCGGTTTCGACGGCGGCCTCGACGGCGCCTTCGACGGCGGGCTCGGGCCGGTCCGCGCCGGCCGTTCCGGTAGGGGCCTCCGGGCGGGGTTCGGTGCGGCTCCCGGTCCGGCGGGAGCTGTAGCCGACCAGCCGTACCCGGACCTCGCCGTCCTCGTCCACCAGATCGATGTCGAGCCGGCCGAGCGGCCCGGCCGCCAGGCCCCGCACCACGGCCGTCATGGCCGGGGTGCAGGGGGCGAACAGCTCGAGCCGCTCCAGCGCGAACGGCACGGCGGTGTCCCGCAGTTCGGTCAGGTGCGCCGCGACGGTGGCCTGGATCGCCGAGTCCAGCAGGGCCGGGGTGAGCGCGCCCGGCTCGGCCGCGTCGGGCAGGACCAGGTCGGCGAGCACCGTGTCGGGGCCCACGTGCGCCTGCCGGACGGCCCGCAGGCTCGGGCCGTGCTCGATGCCCATCGACCGCAGGGCCTGGTGGATCCGTTCGCCGGGCACCGTCTCTGGGCACCGCGCGCGCAGCGCGGCGAGGTCCACCCGGGCCGGGCGCGGGGCGTCGGAGGGGGCCAGGGTGCCCTCGCTGCGGACCGTCCCGCCGGTCGACAGCGTGAACCGCCGGCCGCCGCGGGCGTCGGTGCGCAGGTCGACCAGCACCTCGACGGGTTCCGGCCCGACCTCCAGCGGCCGGACCCACGTCACGTTGGTCATCCGGACGCGGGTGCCGCCCAGGGCCCGACGGGCCAGTTCCAGGTGGGCGACGGCGGGCAGGATGTGCCGGCCCTGCACGACGTGGTCCCGCAGCAGCCCGTCCGTACGGGACAGCGTGACGTGGTCGTGGTCGTGGTCGTGGTCGCGGTCGTGGTCGCGGTCGCGGCCCGCCGCCGGCCCGTGCCGGTCCGGGGCGAACGGGTAGGTCGGCAGCGGGACGAGGCGTCCCCCGGCCGGGGCCGGCGCGTCCCCGACCGGACGGGCGGGCGCGATGCCGTCGAGCACCGCGACCAGTTCGGCGGTGTCGCCCGCCAGGCACTCGAAGCGGTGCTCGAACCGCTTCCGGCCGACCCACAGCGTGTGGGCGAGGTCGCGCAGCTCCACCGAGGGGTGGGCGCGCAGGTGCGCCGCGAGCCGGCGCCGCTGCTCGGCGAGCTGCTGCTCCGTCCGGGCGGACAGGACCACGGGGTGGTCCGCCCTCGGCGCCGGGGGCCGCTCGGCCGACGGCGCCTCCTCGATGACGACGTGGGCGTTGGTGCCGCTGGCCCCGAAGGAGCTCACCACGCCGCAGCGCGGGCCGGCGGCGGGGGCCGCCCAGTCACGGGTCCGGGTGTTGACGTAGAACGGGCTGCCGGCCAGCGGGACCGCCTCGTTGGCGGTCTCGAAGTTCAGCGCGGCGGGGATCCGCCGGTGCCTGAGCGCCAGCAGGACCTTCAGCACGCCCGCGATGCCGGCGGCGAACTGGGCGTGCCCGATCGTGGTCTTCACCGAGCCCAGCGCGCAGTACTCGGCGCGGTCGGTCCGGGCGCGGAAGACCCGGTCCAGGGCCCGGAACTCGATCGGGTCGCCCAGCGGCGTGCCGGTGCCGTGCGCCTCGACCAGGCCGATCCGCTCCACGTCGACGCCGGCCCGCTCGTACAGCCCGCTGATCAGGCTCTCCTGGGAGACCGAACTCGGGGCGGTGATGCCGTTGGTGGCGCCGTCCTGGTTGACCCCGACGGCGGTGATCACGCCGTGGACGTGGTCCCCGTCCGCCAGCGCGTCGGCGAGCCGCTTGAGCACCACCACCCCGACGCCCTCACCGGGGACGAACCCGTCCGCCCGGTGGTCGAAACTGTGGCAGCGCCCGCTCGGGGAGAGCATCCCCGCGCGGCCCGCGAGCCCGTACAGCCGCGGCGTGGACTGGACGAACACCCCGCCGGCCAGGGCCATCGAGGTCTCGCCGGACCAGAGGTCCTTGCACGCCAGGTCGAGCGCCACCAGCGAACTGGAGCAGGAGGTGTCGACGGCGATCGCCGGGCCCTTGAGGTCCAGGGCGTAACTGACCCGGCTCGGGATCACCGAGGCCATGTTGCCCCACAGGGCCTGGGCCGGCGCGTCCCCGTCGAGCAGCTCCAGGTAGTCCCCGGCCCAGGCGCCGACGTACACGCCGCACGGCCGCCGGTCCATCCGGCCGGCGTACCCGGCGTCCTCCAGGGCCTTCCACGACTCCTCCAGCAGCAGCCGCTGCTGGGGGTCCATCGCGGCGGCCTCGGTGCCGGAGATGTTGAAGAACAGCGCGTCGAACTCGTCGATCCGGTCGAGGAACCCGCCCCGGGTGCACGCGCTCAGGCCGTCGAGGCGGAAGCGGGTGGCGTCGGTGACCAGGTCGTCCCCGTTCTCCAGCCGCGTCCACAGCTCGTCCAGCGAGCCGGTGCCCGCGAACCGGCCGCTCATGCCGACGACCGCGATCGGGCCGCGGTCCACCGGGCCGGGGGCGGCCACCGGCTGTCCGGTGGCGGGACGGCGGTCGGTGGCCGGGGCGCCGCCGTCGGCGGCTCCGGCGTTCGGCGCGGCGCCCGGTGTGGCGTCGAGCGCGGCCGAGGGCCGGGCCCCGCCGCCGGTCCGGGCCGGCACCATGGCGTCCCGGTGCTCGGCGAGCAGGTGCGCGGCCAGCCGGTCGACCGTGCTGTGGTCGAAGACCACGGTGGTCGAAAGGTCCAGCGAGAGCGCGGTGTTGAGCTCGTGGACCAGCCGGACGGCGAGGATGGAGTCCAGGCCCAGATCGGCGAACGCCGACCCGTCGAGGACCTCGCCAGCCTCCATCGCGAGGGCGGCGGCGACCTTCTCCCGCACCAGCGCGGGCACCAGCCCGTCCAGGTCGGCCAGGTCGTCCGCCGGTTCGGCCGGTTCGTCAAGACCGGCCAGGTCGTCCAGGTCGACCGGTTCGGCGGCCGCGGGGGGAACGGGTGCTGCGGGGGGAACGGGTGCTGCGGGGGGAACGTCCCCGGACCGGGCCAGGTCGCCGATCCAGAACCGTTCCGCGGCGAACGGATAGGTGGGCAGGGCGATGGTCCGCCGCGCCTCCCGGTGCGTGCTCCGCCAGTCGATCGAGACGCCGGACGCCCACAGGGCCGCGACCTTGGACAGCTCCCCGGCGGCGCTCCACCGCCGGACGAGCAGCTCCTGGAGCTCGCCGTCCGCGGTGAGTTCCGCGAGCAGCCCGTCGGGCGCCGTCCCCGCGCTGCCCCGGAGCCCCCGGCCCTCGCGCAGCGCGTCCCGCAGCTCCCCGGTGGAGGAGACCACGACCGCGTACCGCTCGGCCATCGCCTCCCGTCCCACCTGGAGGGTGTACGCGAGGTCGGCCAGCGGGGTGTCCGGGGCCCGGTCGAGGAACGCGGCCAACCGGTCGACGGAGGCGGCGAGTCGGTCGGGGGTCCGGGCGGAGAGGACGACGACGTGTTCGGCGCCGTCCTCGGTGCCGTCTGCGGGTTGCACGGGGTACTCCTCGACGATCACGTGCGCGTTGGAGCCGCCGGCACCGAAGGAGGACACCGCCGCGATCCGCGGGCCCTCGCTGTGCCAGGGCGCCGCTTCGCGCTGGAGCCGGAAGGGGGACGACCCGAAGTCGATGTTCGGGTTGGGCTGTTCGGCGTTCAGCGTGGGGACCAGTTCCCGGTGCCCGAGCTGCAGCAGCACCTTGGTGAGGCCCGCCACGCCGGCGGCGGCCTCCAGGTGCCCGATGCCGGACTTCACCGAACCGAGCGCGCAGTACTGCCGGTCCTCGGTGTCCTGCCGGAACGCCGCGGCCAGGCCGGCGACCTCGATCGGGTCGCCCAGCTCGGTGCCGGTGCCGTGCGCCTCGACGTACCCGACCTGCCGCGCCGAGACGCCGGCCCGGTCGAGCACCTGACGGATCAGCGCGGCCTGGGCGGTCGGGCTCGGCACGGTGTAACCGGTGCTGCGCCCGCCGTGGTTGACGCCGGTGGCGCGGATCAGGCCCAGCACCCGGTCCCCGTCGGCCAGGGCCCGGGACAGCGGCTTGAGCAGCACGCAGCCGACGCCCTCGCCCGGGACGAACCCGTGGCCGCCGGCGCCGAAGCTGCGGCAGTACCGGTCGGGCGAGAGCATGCCGGAGCGGCACAGCTCGACGTAGTCCAGCGGGTGGGTGTAGACGTTCGCGCCGCCGGCCAGGGCGACCTCGCAGGCGCCGCTGCGGAGTTGCTCGCAGGCCTCGTGGATCGCGGTCAGCGAGGCCGAGCACATGGTGTCCACGGTCAGGCTCGGCCCGCGCAGGTCGAGCAGGTAGGAGACCCGGGCGCTCAGCGAGGCGAACGACAGCCCGGGGACGACGAGTTCACCCGAGGGCAGTCGGCCCGCAGGGTGCCGGGCGTGCCCGACCTTGGTGACGCCGGCGAACACCCCGACCCGGTGGTCGTGCTGCTCGGCGAGGCGGGCGCGGGTGTACCCGGCGTCCTCCAGCACCTCCCAGGCGGCCTGGACGAACAGCCGCTCCTGCGGGTCCATCGCGTAGGCGTCGCGCGGGGCGATGCCGAAGAACCTCGGGTCGAAGTCGGCGAAGCCGTCCAGGAACCCGCCCCACTTGCTGTAGCTGCGCCCGGTGGTCGCGGCGGTGGTGCGGTCGGGTTCGAAGAAGCCGTCCAGCGGCCACCGGTCGATCTCGCGGACGCTGTCGCGGCCGGCCCTGAGGTTCTCCCAGAACTCGCCCAGGTCGGCGGCGCCCGGGTAGCGGCCGCTCAGCCCGATGACGGCGATCGGCTCGTCGGGGCCGGCGGCGCTCCCGGCGGCACGTCCGACGGCGGGTTCCCCGGCGGGGACGGTCCGTCCCGAGGGGGCCGCCGGGGCGGGCCCGGTCGCCCGCTCCGGTACGGGTTGCGGTACGGGCTCCGGGCGGCGTGCGCCGCCGAGTCGGGCGGCCACCGCCCGCAGGTTCGGCTGCTCGTAGAACAGGGTCGAGGAGGCCTCGGGGTATAACGGGGCCAGCGCACGGTTGAGCTGGATCACCATCACCGAGTCGAGGCCGATGTCGACGAACGGCCGGTCCGGGTCCACCGCCTGCGGGGGCAGCTTGCTGACCTCCGCGAAGACCTCCCGCAGGTGGTCCAGCACGGCGCGGTCCGCGGTGCGGCCCCCGGACGGTGCGGGCGCGGGCGGAGCGGCAGCGGCAGCGACAGGAGCAGCGGCCGGGGCGGGCGAGCCGTGGTGCACCCACACCCGGTCCGCCCCGGTGTGCCAGGCGTCGACCAGGGCGGCGAGGCCCGTCGGCGTCGGCATCGGGACCAGCCCCCGGTCCTCCCACAGGTAGGCCAGGGTGCGGTCGTCGACGGTCATGCCGCCGTCCTGCCACAGCGGCCAGGCCACCGAGAGCGTCCGGCCCCGCCGTTCCCCCCGGGCGACGGCCGCGTTGCGGGAGGCGGCGAACTCGTCGAGGAAGGCGTTGGCGGCCGCGTAGTCGCTCTGCCCGGGGTTGCCGGTGACGGCGGCGCCGGAGGAGTAGGCCAGGACGAACTCCAGCGGGCAGTGCGCGGTGGCCCGGTCGAGGTGGACGAGGCCGTCCGCCTTGGCGCCGAGCACCTCCTCCCACTGCGCCGCGGTCTTCTCCGCGAGCAGGGCGTCGCGGACCACTCCGGCGGCGTGCACCACCCCGGTGACCTCGCCCGCCTCGGCGACGAGGTGGCGGACCTCCTCCCAGCGCGAGAGGTCGGCCCGCACGTAGCGCGCGACCGCGCCGGCCTGCCGCAGGTCGGCCAGCAGCGCCTCCACCCGCTCGTCGGCCGCTGAGCGGCCCGCGAGGACGAGGGTGGGCCGTCGGACGTCGGCGGCGATCCGACGGGCCGTCGCGGCGCCGATGCCGCCGGCGCCGCCGGTGACGAGGTAGACGCCGCCGTCCCGCCACGGCGGGGCGGAGCCGGTGGCCGGGGGAGTGACGGGGGTCCAGCCGAGGGTCTGCCGGACGCCGTGGCGGTAGCGGACGAGGTCGTCCGCGCCGTCGGCGTTCTCCGCGACCGCGGTGGCCGGGTCGACGCCCGCGGCGCCGTCCAGGACGATCACCTGGCCGAGGACTCCGGGGTCCTCCTTGGCCACCGAGCGCAGCAGGCCGGCCAGGGCCGCGGTGTCCGCGACCACCTGGACCAGCACCGTGCCCTCCTCGGCCGCCAGGCCCCGGACGGTCTCCAGCAGCTGCCAGGACAGGTCGCGGAACCGGCTCTCCGGCCGCTGTTTGGCGGTCTCCAGCCGGATCGCCCCGGGGAGGTCGCCGTCGACCCCGCACAGCACGACCGCGCGGCGGTCGTGGCGGCGGCCCGGCGCGGCGGGGGCCGGAGCCCAGGCCGGGACGGACAGGACCGTGACGGCCTCCGGGGCGGCGCCGGGAGCGGCGGCCGCTTCGGTGTCCGGTGCCGCGACGGGCGCCTGGGCGGGCGCCGGGGCGGGCTCGGCCTCCGGGTGCCAGAAGCGGTCCCGGGCGAAGGGGTACCCGGGCAGATGAACCCGTCCGGGCGTCGCTCCGCCGGTCCAGGCCGACCGGTCGAGGGCCTCGCCCGCGATCCAGCGCGCCGCCGGACCGGTGGCCTCGCCCCGGTCGCCGGTGGCGACGAACGCCCGCAGCCGGTCGGCGAGTTGGGCCACGCTGGACACCGTCCAGACGATCCGCTCGGCCATCTCCTCCCGGCCGGCCAGGAGGGTCCAGGCGACCGAGCGCAGGGACACCCCCTCCGACCGCTCCAGGAAGGCCAGCAGGTCCCGGGCCCGGTCGGTCAACTGCCCCGGGGTGCGCGCCGAGAGCGGCACCAGGACGTCCCCGGCGGGCTCCTCCCGGCCGGCCCGGACCGGGACGTACTCCTCGACCACGACGTGCGCGTTGACGCCGCCGAAGCCGAAGCTGCTCACCCCGGCGCGCCTCGGCCCGTCCCGGCCGTCGCGGTCGCGCGGACGCGGCCAGGGCTCGTTCTCCCGGACCAGGTGGAAGGGCCCGTCGTCGAGTTCGACGAACGGGTTGACCCGCCGCAGGTGCCGGTTCGCGGGCAGCACCCCGTGCCGGAGCGAGAGCAGCACCTTCAGCAGCCCGGCGATGCCGGCGGCGGACTCCAGGTGCCCGATGTTGGTCTTGACCGAGCCCAGGCCGCACGCGCCGTCGTCGCTGCGGCCGAGCCGGCGGAAGGCCGTGCGCAGCGCGCGGACCTCGACCGGGTCGCCGAGGGCCGTGCCGGTGCCGTGGGTCTCGATGTAGCCGATGGTGTCCGGGTCGAGGTCGCCGACGGCCGCGGTGACCAGCTCGGCCTGGGCGTCGGCGTTCGGCGCGGTGAGCGAGTTGGCCCGTCCGCCGTGGTTGTAGGCGCTGCCCCGGAGCACGCCGAGGATCGCGTCGCCGTCCCGCTCGGCCGCCGCCAGCGGCTTGAGGACGACGGCCCCGACGCCCTCGCCGCGCACGTAGCCGTTCGCGTCGGCGTCGAAGGTGCGGCACAGGCCGTCCGGGCTGAGCATCCCCGCGCGGTGGGCGCTGACGAAGGTGCCGGCGTCGAGCAGGACGTTCACCCCGCCCGCGATCGCCAGGTCGCAGGCGCCGGACCGGATGGCTTCCATGGCGCGGTGCACCGCCACCAGCGAGCTGGAACAGGCGGTGTCGATGGGCTCGCTCGGGCCGCGCACGTCGAGCAGGTAGGAGATGCGGTTGGCCAGGATCGAGTGGTTGGTGCCGGTCGCGGTGAAGGCGTCCGGCCGCACCCCTCGGGTGCTGAGCAGGGTCGCGTAGTCGTTGTTGGTGACGCCGATGAACACCCCGGTGTTGGAGGGGAGTTCGCTCGGGCGGTGGGCGCTGTCCTCCAGTGCCTGCCACACCGTCTCCAGCACCAGCCGGTGCTGGGGGTCCATCAGTTCGGCCTCGCGCGGCAGGATCCGGAAGAACGCCGCGTCGAAGGCGTCGACCTCGTCGAGGGCGCCCATCCGCCGGGGGAAGTCCAGGGCGGTGATGGCCCGGCGCTGCTCCTCGTCGTAGCGGTCCAGCGGGAAGGCGGTGACGGAGTCCCGCCCGGCCAGCAGGTTCGCCCAGAACTCGCCGAGGTCGCGGGCGCCGGGGAAGCGTCCGGCCGCGCCGATCACGGCGATCGGGGTGTCCGGGGCCCGTCCGGGCCGGTCCGGGAGGGGCCGGCGCCCGGTGGCGGGGGCCGTCGCGGAGACTGTCACGGCGGCGGTCACGGGGACGGCTGCCGGGACGGTCGCGGGGCGGGCCGCCGGGCGGCGCGGCGCGGCCGAGGCCCCGTGCTCCGCGACCAGGTGGGCGCCCAGCGCCTCCAGGGTGCTGAGGTCGAAGAACACGGCCGGGCTGACCTTGGCGCCGAAGCGCTCCTCGATCTGCTTGGCGAAGTAGACCAGCGAGATCGAGTCGAAGCCGAACTCGTCCATGCCGGTCCGGGGGTCGAGCTCCTCCGGCTCGAACTTCAGCAGCCCCGCCGCGATCTCGCGCAGCACCTCCACGACCCCGTCCGCACCCGAAGGTCCGGACGTGCCCTCCGCCGGCGCGGGAGTACCCGGCTCGGGGCGGAGTACGGCGGGCCGGGGGGCCCGGCGGGCCGCCGGTGGCGTCCCCCCGGTGCCGCACAGCACGCCCTCCAGCGCGCCGAGCACCTCGCCCGAAGCGTCGGCCAGGAGGATCCGGTCGGCGCCGAGGAGGACGTGGGCGACCGGCCCGCCGGACCGGACGGCGATCCGGTCGATCCGGTGCGGCGCGACCCGCTGCCAGTCCGGGTGCCCGGCCCGGCGGGCCGTCCACTGCACGCCCAGGGCGATCGCCGCGAGGACGGACGGTTCGACGGTCACGTTCCGCCGGACGTGGTCCTGCTGGACGCCGGGGCGGGACAGGTGCAGGACGGTACTGCCGTCCGGGGCGGCGGATACCGCGTCGACGGCGCAGGAGGCGGCCCGGGGGACGACGCCGCCCTCGGCCAGTTCGGCCAGGAGGCCCGCCCGGTCCAGCACCTGCCGCAGGCCGGTGAGGTCGATCCGGCCGGTGGGCGCGTCGGCCGCCCGGACGGTGAACTCGACGGCCGGCGGCCCGTCCCCGGCCCGCACCAGGCCGTGGCCGTCGGCGAACTCGGTGACGAGGCGGTCGGTGGCCGACCAGTCGACCGGCCGCAGCACCCGCAGGTCGTGCACGGCCGGCTCGGCCGCGTACCCGCTGACCTTCGCGGTGGCGAGCGCGAGGTCCACGGCGAAGGTGGACACCACGACGGGGAGCCCGTCCTGGCGGTAGGTGTAGTCCTGGAGGTCGTCGAGCCGCAGGTCCGCGGTGTAGCGCAGGCCGTGGACGTCGGACTCGTTGCGTCCCAGGAAGGGGTGCAGCCGCTCGCGGTGGGCCAGCGGGGCGAGCACGGTCGGCGCGTCCTCGTCCACCTCGACCCAGCAGCGCACCCGGTCGAAGGGGTACGGGGGCAGCGGGACCCGTCGGGCAGCGGGCAGCCGGTCCCAGTCGATGCTGCGGCCCGCGAGCCAGGTCCGGGCGATCTCGTGCTCCGGGAGGTCCCGGCGGCCCGCCGCCCAGCCGTCCAGGGCGGCCAGGGCGGCCGCCTTGTCGGCCGCCACGAAGGCCCAGCGGTGCGGCAGTTCGTTCCTGCCGACCCGCAGGGTGAAGGCGATGTCGGGGAGGTCGGCCTCGCGGGCCCCGGCGAGGTGGTCGCGGAAGACGGCCAGGTGGCGTCCGAGGGCGTCCTCGTTCATGGCCGAGAACACGAACAGCTGCTCGCCGAAGGGCTCCTGGCGCTCCGGCCGCGGCGGGTACTCCTCCAGGATGATGTGGGAGTTCATGCCGCCGGCGCCGATCGAGGTGAGGCCGGCCCGGCGCGGGTGGGTGACCTCCCGGCCGTCGACCGTGGTGACGACCGGCTGCCAGTCGGCGAGGGTCTGCTGCACCCGGAACGGGGTGTCCGCGAAGTCGATGTCCGGGTTGAGCTCCGTGCTGTGCAGGGACGGCACCAGCTTGCCGTGCCGCAGCTGGAGCAGCACCTTCGCCAGGCCCACCATCCCGGCCGCGGCGAGCAGGTGGCCCATGGTGGCCTTGACCGAGCCGAGGGCGCAGAACTGCCGGTCCTCGGTGTACTTCCGGAACGCCGAGGTGAGGGCGCGGACCTCGATCGGGTCGCCCAGGGCGGTGCCCGAACCGTGGCCCTCGACGTAGCCGATCGTCCTCGGGTCGATCCCGGCGTCCTCGACGGCCTTCTCGATCGCGCGGGCCTGCATGCCGGGGCTCGGCACGGTGAAGCCGTTGCGCACACCGGCGTTGGACAGGGCGGTGCCCTTGATCACGGCGTACACGTGGTCGCCGTCGCGCTCCGCGTCGACCAGCGGCTTGAGCACCACCGCGCCGACGCCCTCGCCGAGGATGGTGCCGTCCACGCCGACGCCGAAGCTGCGGATCACGTCGGAGGTGCCGGTGGTGAAGTGCTCCTGCGAGGAGGTGATCAGGTTGTACGGGTGCAGCAGCAGGTTGATGCCGCCCGCGACCACCATCCGGCACTCGCCGGCCCGCAGCATCTGCACGGCCTGGTGGACACAGGTCGAGGAGGCCGAGCACATGGTGTCCACGAAGATCGACGGCCCGGTCAGGCCGTAGAAGTAGGACAGCATGTTCGGGATCGTCCCGGTGTAGCTGCCGCTCTGCGGGGCGCCGCGGGTGAGGCTGTTCTGGAAGCCGTACAGGTTGTAGTGGTTGCTCATCGTCCCGACGAGCACGCCGACGTCGCCCTGGTAGCGGCGCCGGATGGTCTCCCGGGAGTAGCCCGAGTCCTCCAGCGCCTGCACGCCGGCCTGGAGGAACAGCCGCACCTCCGGGGACATCTGCTCGGCCTCGCGCTTGGAGATCCGGAAGTACCGGGGGTCGAAGGCGTCGATGTCGCGCAGGAAGGTCCCGGTCCGGATCACGCTCTTGCCGGGCACGGCCCGGTCGCTGTCGTGGACGACGCGGTGGTCCCAGCGGTCGGCGGGGACCTCGGTGAAGCTGTGCCGGCCGTTCTCCAGCAGCTCCCACAGCTCGTCGAGGGTGTCGGCGCCGGGGTAGCGCCCGGAGACCCCGATGATCGCGATGTCGTGCCGGTCGTCGCGGTCCCGGTGCGGGCCGGACGGCTCCGCGCGGGCCTCGGCGACATCGACGGCGCTGACGGCGGCAGGGGTCCGGACGGGCACCTCGACGGGCTCCGGCTCGGGTTCGGCCCGCGGCGCCGCCCCGCCGAGGACGGCCTCCAACTGCTCCCGCCGGGACTCCACGAAGTGGGCGGCGACGTCGGCGATGTTGAGGTACTCGAAGAAGATGGTCTTGGACAGCGGCCCGAACAGCTTCTCCAGCTCGGCGGTCACGCCCATGATGCTCAGCGAGTCGATGCCGTACGCGACGAGGTCGGTGGCCGGGTCGAGGTCCTCCGGCCGGTGCCGGAGGACCTCGGCGACGATCCGCCGCAGCAGTTCCTCGGTCCGCTCGGTCAGGTCCCCGCCGTCGCCGCCGGGTACCGGGGCGGCGGGTACGGCGGTCCGAACCGGTGTGCCCGGTACGGCGGTTCGGGCCGGTACGGCGGGCCGGGCCGCGAGCGTGGCGCCCGCGCCGTAGCCGACCACGACGTGCGCCGGGGCGTCGGCGCGCAGCGCCCCGCCGAGCGCGCGCAGCCCGTCCTCGGTGGGCAGCGGCTCCCAGCCCCGCTCGCGGCGCATCGCCTCCTGGCCGGCCGCGTCCATCGTCATGCCGCCGTCGGCCCACAGCGGCCAACTGACCGCGACGGTACGGCCGGTGCGCTCGCCGGAGTCGACCAGGGACTGCCGGTGCGCGGCGAACGCGTCCAGGAAGGCGTTGGCCGCGGCGTAGTCGGACTGGCCGGGGTTGCCGTACACCCCGGCGACCGACGAGAAGAGCACGAAGTGGTCCAGGTCGAGGTGGCGGGTGGCGGCGTCGAGGTTGAGCGCGCCGCGGATCTTCGGCGCGCCCACCGTGCGGACATCGGCCAGGTCCTTGCGCACCAGGTACTGGTCGCGCAGGACGCCGGCCGCGTGGACGACGCCGTCGAGCGAGCCGTGGTCGCGCAGGATCGTCTCGACCGCGGCCCGGACCTCCTCGGCGTCGGCCACGTCCACCGGGAGGTGGTGGGCGTCGACGCCGTCGGCGCGCAGGTCGGCGAGCGAGCCGGTGGCGGACCGTCCGCTGAGCACCACCGTGGCCCCGGCCCGGCCGAAGTAGCGGGCCAGGTGCGGACCGAGGCCGCCCAGGCCGCCGGTGATCCAGTACACCCCGCCGGTCCGCAGCTCCGGGACGGCCGGGCCGGCCGCGAGCGGGGCGTCGACGGGTTCCAGCACCTGCCGGACCCCGTCGGCCCGGCGGCGGACCTCGCTGTCGGCGCCCTCGTCCGCGCACTCCTCGGCGACGATCCGCTCGATCGTCGCCGGGTCCGCGCCCTCCAGGCCGTCGACGCGCACCACCCGGCCGGTGACCAGCGGGTTCTCCAGGGCCACCGTGCGGAACAGGCCCGCCAGCGGCCGGTGGAAGTGCGCCGGGACCCGCCCGTCGACCAGCACCACGAACCGGTGCTCGGTGGTGGGCCGGGTGAGCAGCAGCTCCCGGACGGCGGCGAACACCGTGTCCGTCACGGCCTCGACGCCGTCGGCCGGGGCCGAGGGGGCGATGCCCGGCAGCTCCGGGGTGTGCGGGGTGCGGGCCGGGCCGCCGGGGACGGCCGGCCGGTCCGTCCACCGGGTGGTGGCGGTGACGACCCGCGGGCCGGTGCCGGCGCCGGTGCCGGTGGCGCGCTGGGCGAGCCCCCGGACCGTGGCGTGGACGGTGCCCGCTTGGTCGCACAGGTCGATGTCGAAGCTGGCCACCGCGCCGGAGCCGCCGGAGCCCCCGGAACCGCCGGTGCGCCGGATCCAGGCCCAGCTCTCGGCCGGGCACGGCCCGTGGACCAGGACCTCGTCCAGGGCCAGCGGCAGGGTTGGCCCGGCGGTGTCCGGCATCAGCGTGACGGAGACCTGGAAGGCCGCGTCCAGCAGGCTCGGCGGCAGCAGGTGTCCGGCTCCCTCGGGCTCGGTCGGCCGGATGCGGGCGAGCGCCCCGTCCGGGCCGGTGCGCAGCTCCCGCAGCGCGCGCATGGCCGGGCCGTACTCCAGGCCCTGGGCGCGCAGCCGCCGGTGGACGGCGTCGGGCTCGGCCGGGTCCGGGCAGGAGGCGCGCAGCGCGGCCAGGTCGAGCGGGGCCGGCGGCGCGGGCGGGACGAGTGCGGCGCGGCCGGTGCCGTGCTCCGTGCCGTCGCGTACGAACGCGACGGCGATGCCGTGGTCCCCGGGCGTCAGTTCGACCTGGACGTCGACGGGTTCCTCGTCGACGGTGATCGGCCGGACCCAGGCCAGGTCGTGCAGCCGGACGGTCCCCGTGCCGGTGGCCGAGAGCGCCACGGCGGCCCGGGCCATCTCGACGTAGGCGGCGGCGGGCAGCACCCGCCGGCCGCCGACCCGGTGGTCGTCGAGGAAGGGTTCGGCGCCGGTGAACGTCGAGGTGTAGCGCTGCTGCGCCAGGTCGGAGGTGTTGCGGTGGACGAGGGGGTGCAGCTGCCCGGTGGCGGCGGGGGCGACGGGCTCCGGCACGCGGTACCAGTGCCGGTCCCGCGCGAACGGGTAGGTGGGCAGCCGCACCCGGTGGGCGCCGGGGTGGTGCGGCCAGCTCGCGTCGCCGCCCGCCAGCCAGTCGGCGACCGCCGTCATGAGCTCGGGGCCGGCGCCGGCGGGGTTGGCGGCCTCGCCCGCCGGGAGCTCACCGGACACCAGCGTCCCCAGCGCGGCCACGAGCTGGTCCCGGTCGGCGACGACGAGCGCGGCCCGGACGGCCAGCGGTTCGCGGCCCACCCGCAGGGTGTGGGCGATGTCGGCCGGCGACTGGTGCGGCAGCAGCGCGGACTCCGGCGCGAGCAGGTGCTCCCGCAGCAGTCCGGCGAGCACCCGCAGCCGCTCGGGGCTGCGCGCCGACAGCGGGACGACGTACGGGCCCGGCGCGCCGGCCGAGGGGGTGCGGCGGTGCGGTTCCTCCATCAGCACGTGGGCGTTGGTCCCGCCGAAGCCGAAGGAGCTGACGCCGGCCCGGCGGGGCGCGCCGTCCACGGCCGGCCAGGGCCGGGTCCCGTCGACGATGTAGAAGGGGCTGCCGGCCAGGTTGATCAGCGGGTTCAGGTTCCGGAAGTTGACGGTCGCGGGCAGCACCCCGGCCGTCATGGCGGCGACGACCTTCACCATGCCCGCCACCCCGGCGGCGGATTCCAGGTGCCCGATGTTGGTCTTGACCGAGCCGATGCCGGTGGTGTCCGGGTCGGGTTCGGTCCCGGCGGCCTCGTGCAGGTTGCGGAAGGCGCGCTTGAGGCCGACGATCTCGATCGGGTCGCCGACCGGGGTGCCCGGCCCGTGCGCCTCGATGTAGCCGACGGTGCCGGGCGCGACGCCCGCCCGGGTGTAGACGTCCTCGATCAGCGCGGCCTGGGCGGTCGGGCTGGTCACGGTCAGCGAGTTGGTCCGGCCGCCGTGGTTGGTGCCGACGCCCTTGATCACCCCGTGGACCGGGTCGCCGTCCGCGATCGCCCGGGCGAGCGGCTTGAGCAGCAGGACCGCCCCGCCCTCGCCCCGGACGAACCCGTCGGCGCCCTCGTCGAAGGCCTGCGCCCGGCCGGTGGGCGAGAGCATGCCGGCCTTGCTGAAGGCCACGAAGTGCTTCGGGGACCAGCACAGGTTGACGCCGCCGGCCAGCGCCAGGTCGCAGTCCCCGTTGTTGAGCGCGGTCACGGCCTCGTAGACGGACACCAGGGAGCTGGAGCAGGCGGTGTCGTTGGTGATGCTCGGGCCGTGGAGGTCGAAGTGGTAGGAGAGCCGGTTGGCGACGATCGAGTACGCCGTTCCGGTCGGGAAGTAGGCGTCGGTCGCCACGTCGTCGCGTTCGATGAGTTCGGCGTAGTCGGCGTGGCAGACGCCCATGAAGACCCCGGTGCGGCTGCCCGCGAGCTCGCTCGCGCGGTAGCCCGCGTCCTCGACGGCCTTCCAGGCGAGTTCGAGGGCGAACCGCTGCTGCGGGTCCATCGTCTCGGCCTCGCGCGGGGAGATGGCGAAGAAGGCGGCGTCGAAGCGGTCCGCGTCCTCGATGAACCCGGCCCAGATGCTGTTGGTCCGTTCGCCGCCGTTGCGCGGGTCCCCGAAGTAGCGTTCCTTGGACCACCGTTCGGCCGGGACCTCGGTGATCAGGGAGCGTCCGGCGGCGAGGTGGTCGAAGAGCGTGGCGAGGGTGTCGGCCCCGGGGAAGCGCAGGGCGAGTCCGATGATGGCGATGCCGTCGGTGGTCACCGGGCCTCCTTTCCGGTCCGGACGGCGTGGCGCCGGTCCACGGTCACTTTCAGGTCGAGCGCCGGGGCGGCCGATCCGCCGTTCCGGCCGGCGCCGTCGAGCACGAACTGCCGGTGGAGCACGGCGGTGGTGAGCAGGTAGACGAAGGCCTGGTCCTCCTTGGTGCTCACGTCCTCGGCGGGCGAGGCCATGACGCGGTCCGTCAGGCGGCGGGCGAACCGCTGGTCCAGGAAGTCGAGCTTGCCCAACTCGGCGTCGGACAGGAGGAGTTCCAGGTAGTCCGGGCGGTGCTCCTTGAACACCTCGCTGCCCGGGGCGCGGTAGGGCTGCTTGGGGCGGTCCGTGGTCCACTGCGGCAGCTCGGCGCGGAACGCCTTCTTCAGGACGGCCTTCTCGTTCCACCCGTCGTCGAAGCGGAGGTTGACCGCGGAGGCGGCCCGGACCACCGCCGGGTCGAGGAACGGGCAGCGGTTCTCCACGCTGTGCGCCAGGGCGACGCGCTCGCCCTGGGTCGAGAGCAGGAAGCCGGGCAGCAGGGTCTTGTACTCCAGCCACTGGGCCTTCTGCACCGCGGACATGGCCTGGTAGCCCGGCGCCCGGGCGACCAGGTCGAGCAGGTCGGCGAACGGGTCCTTGCGGGAGGCGAGCAGCCGGGCCGCGAACCTGCCGTTCTGGTACCGCAGTTCGTGGGAGAACAGGCCGGGCAGCCGCTCGGTGGCGAACTGCTGGTACAGGCCGAGCAGGTGCCCCTGGTGGGCCGGGCCGAAGTGCGCCAGCTCCGGGTGCAGGGTGGCGAGTCCGGCGCGCCGCTCGGTGTCGGTGAGCCCGTGCCAGCGTTCGCGCAGCATGGTCTCGCGGAACAGGGAGTAGCCGAGGAAGGCCTCGTCGGAGCCCTCGCCGCTGAGCACGGTCTTGATGCCCGCGTCGCGGACGTGGCGGGAGAGCAGGAACATCGGGACGAAGGAGGTCCGGAAGGCGGGCACCTCGGCGTGGTACACCGCCGACGGGAGGTTGTCGGCGATGTCCGCGCCGGTGACCGGGAGGGCGGAGTGCAGGGTGCCCAGGTGCTCGGCGACCAGCAGCTGGCTGTCGGACTCGTCGAAGTTCTTGTCCCGGAAGGCCACCGAGAAGGTGCGGACCTGGTGCCGGGACAGCTGGGTGGCGAGGCTGGTGACCACGGAGGAGTCGAGGCCGCCGCTCAGGTAGACGCCGACCTCCACGTCGGAGCGCAGGCGCAGCTCCACCGCGGTGCGCAGGCTCTCCCGGACGAAAGCGACCGCCTCCGGCTCGGTGCCGTCGAAGCCCGGTACGTCGAAGGAGAGTTCCTCGTACGCGCGCGGCGAGCGCCGGCCGCCGCCGGCCTCCAGGTAGCAGCCCATGGGCAGTTGGCGGACGCCGGCGAACGGCGTGCGGTCGGGCAGCGGCGTCCACACCGCGTAGATCGACGCGAGGTCCGGCGGGGAGAGCTCGAAGCGGAAGCCGGGGAACGCGCCGAAGGCCTTCGCCTCGGAGGCGAACAGGAGGGCGCCGCCGTGCTCGGCGTAGTACAGCGGGCGCTTGCCGTAGCGGTCGCGGGCCAGGACGAGCCCGCCGGTGGCGGTGTCCCTGATCGCGAGCGCGAACGGGCCGTTGAAGCGGGCGAAGCAGGCCGGGCCCCACTGGATCCAGGCCTGGAGGGCGACTTCGGTGTCGGAGTGGTCGGTGCGGAACGGGCGGCCCAGGCCCTCCAGTTCCGCGCGCAGTTCGACGTGGTTGTAGATCTCGCCGTTGAAGCAGATCCAGTAGCGCTCCGTCGGGTCCGACATCGGCTGGGCGCCGTCGGCGGGATCGACGATCGCCAGCCGTACGGTGCCCATCGCGAGCCCGTCGTCCAGGTAGTAGCCGGCCTGGTCCGGTCCGCGGTGGCGGATGGTCGAGAGCATCGAGGTGATGACCTCGTCGGGTGCTCCGGTCAGTGGTGGGTCCGCGAGGAACCCGGCGATTCCGCACATGGCAGTCCCCCTATTCCCCGGCGAGCTTCTTCTGGACGAATTCATCGATCGCGTTGAGCGATACGAGGACGTTCATGAGGATCTCGTCGCCGTCGAGGGCCAGCGAGAACTCGGACTCCAGGAAGCGCATCATCCTGACGTAGCCGAAGGAGTCGATGACCCCGGCCTTGAACAGGTCGGTGTCCGGGGTGGTCTCATCGTCGAACTCGAAGAGGAAGCGCTCCTCCAGGTACGTCCGGATCGTGTCCGTCGTCGATTCCATCGTTCAGGCTCCAGACGTGATTTTGTCGACCATGCGGGTGAGGGAGGTGCCCCCGATCTCGGTGAACTCCACGTCGTCGTCCCGGTCGAGGAGACTTCGTACGCAGTCGGTCCAGCGCACCGGGGCGACGAGCTGTTCGGCCAGCAGCCGGGCGGTCTCCTCCGGCCGGTGCGGCCGGGCGGTGACATTGGAGACGACCGGGGTGCGGGGTGCGGCGAATGCGAAGCCGGTGAGGAATTCCGCGAAGCGCACGCGGGCGGGCTCCATGTAGCGGGAGTGGAACGGCGCGCTCACCCTCAGGCGGGCGACCCGGATCCCGTTCTCCTCCAGGCATTCGACCGCGGCGGCCAGCACGGGGGGAGTGGCCGCGATGACGAGTTGTGACGGGGTGTTCAGGCCGGCGATGTCGACGCCGTCGATCCCGTGGTCGGCGAGGAGCTCCAGCAGCCGTTCCTCGGGGGTGTCCAGGACGGCGGCCATGCCCCCGTCGGAGGCCGCGGCCATGAGCTCGCCGCGCTTGGCGACCAGCCGGAGCCCGGTCTCGAAGTCGAACACCCCGGCGGCCAGCAGGGCGTTGTACTCGCCGAGGCTGTGCCCCAGGTAGACGTCCGCCGGGCGGTCCTCCCGGTGGGTGCGCTCGAAACCGTGCAGGGCGTTGACGACGAAGATCGCCGGCTGGGTGTACTCGGTCCGGCCGAGCAGGCCGTCCGGGTCCTTGGTGCACAGGGTGGCGAGGTCGTACCCCAGCAGGTCGGAGGCGAATCCGACCAGTCCTGGGTAGCGTTCGAGGACCTCGGCGCCCATTCCCTTGTGCTGGCTGCCCTGGCCGGCGAAGAGCATGGCGAACACGGCATTCCTCCGACGGGTGTCGCGGGGATGAGGGGGTGTGGCGAGAAGGGGGCGCGCGCCCGGTCTCACAGACGGCAGGTCGGGACGACCGACCTGAGCACGTTCAGGACCGCGCGGCCGCGCCGGTCGAGGGCGAGGCCGGGGGCGGCGGCCACGCCGAGCGACGCGGTCGGCGCGTCCCCGGCGAGTTCGACCGAGCGGATCCGGCCGCCGTCCAGCGTCGTGGCCCGATGGGCGCGCTGGTGGACGAGGGCGAACCCGCACCCGGCGGCCACCAGGCCGCGGACGGTCTCCGGCCCGGTGGCGGTGACCACCGGTGGCAGCGGGACGCCGACGTCGGCGAAGAACTTCTCGAAGTGGAGCAGCAGCGGCGGGTCGTCGAGGGCGACGAACGGCCGCTCGGCGAGCTCGGCCAGGCGGACGGGGTCGGCCCGGCCGCACGGGTCGTCGTCCGCGACGAGCGCCCGCATGGGCAGCTCGGCCAGTGGAACGAACCGGGAGCCGCCGCTCAGGAAGTCGTAGGTGACGGCCAGTTCGCACTGCCCGTCCCGGAGCAGGGCCAGCAGCCGGTCGGCCGGTTCCTCCCGGGTGGTCAGCCGCAGGCCCGCGTGGCGTTCCGCGGTGATCCGATGGGTCTGGGGGAGCAGGAACGGGGCGACCGGGGTGAGGAACCCGACGCCGAGCCGGCCTTCGATGCCGCCGGCCAGCGCGTCCCCCTGCTCCTGGAGGCTCCTGGCCTGTCCCAGCAGCGCGCGGGCGCCGAGGAGCAGGTCCCGCCCGTTCGGGGTGAGGGTGACCCCGCGGGCGTGGTGGCGCAGCAGCAGCTGCACGCCGAGTTGGCGTTCCAGCCGCATGATGGCCGAGGAGACGGTCGATTGCGAGGCTCTGAGCTTCTCGGCCGCTTCCGAGATGTTTCCGAGTTCGGCCGATTCCACGAAATAGCGCAACTGCGTGAGGCTGAAGTCCAGGCGGTCGGTCATTCTTCACGTCCGGAGTGATTTCTCGGTCGGTCGGATCGTGTGGGCGCGGTTCGCGCGCGTTCCGGCCGCTTCAGGTCCGGTGCGCGTTCCGGGGCGATCGTCTGGGCGTACGCGGCGCGGTTCCGGCGCCGGGACAGTGGAACCGTGGCAGGCGGTACCGGTCGTACGTGTGCGATGGCGACATGGCGGGGCTCTTCTCTGGCTTCGGGAGCGAGGAGAACACTGTCGAGCGGGTATCGCGGAACGCTGTGTGTCATGCGCGTGTCAAGAAAGTAAAAAGCGCAGGCCGGAGGGTCGTGGCCAGGAGTGTGCAGGAAGGTTCAAGGGTGCACACGGAACGAAGCGCTTCGCTCACCTTAGGCGACAGGTTGACCGTGGAACAAGGTCGCCCTGGGGCCGGGATGTGAGGAACTCGCGGGCGTATCCGGTGGGTCGGATTCCGCGGGCCGGACCGTACGGGGACGTCCGAGGCCGGACCGTCCGGGACCGTCCGGGGTCGGATCGTCCTGGGGTGACCGGGGTCGGACCGTCCTGGGGTGTCCCGGGCGGAAACGGCGGGCGGCCCGCCCGGTGTCGTGGAGGACACCGGACGGGCCGCGTACGCACCCGAGCAACCCCTGCGCGTCAGTGCACCAGCACCGGCACGTCGTTCTCGGCCGCCGAGCCCGCGTCCGAGCCCGTCGAGGCACCCGGCCGGCCGGCGTTGATGAAGGTGAAGGCGACCACACCGGCCGCCACCAGGATCCCGAAGGACACCCAGATCGCGGTCGAGAAGCCGTGCACCATGCCCTGGAACTGCAGCACCTTGGCGGCCTCCGGCGAGGCGGCGGCCGCGGCGGTGGCGTGCGAGGCCAGCCAGCCGGTGGTCGCGCTGGCCGCGATGGTGTTCAGCAGCGCGGTGCCGATGGCGCCGCCGACCTGCTGCGAGGTGTTGACCATCGCCGAGGCCACACCCGCGTCGCGCGGCTGGACGCCGTGCGTGGCGAGGCTCATGGCCGGCATGAACGCGGTGCCCATACCGAGGCCCATCAGGACCAGGCCCGGCAGGATCAGCGCCGGGTAGGAGGTGTCCAGGCTGATGTGGGTCAGCAGGAACATGCCGGCCGAGGCGACCAGGAAGCCGGGCGCCATCAGGTAGCGGGCCGGGACCCGGGTCATCAGCCGGGCGCCGATCTGGGTCGAGCCGGTGATCATGCCCGCCACCATCGGCAGGAAGGCCACGCCGGTCAGCACCGGGCTGTAGCCGAGCACGATCTGCAGGTAGTAGGTCAGGAAGAGGAACAGACCGAACATGCCGATCACGGCCATGCCCAGCGACAGGTACACCCCGCCGCGGTTGCGGTCGAGCACCACGCGCAGCGGCAGCAGCGGGGCCTTGACCCGGAGCTCCACCAGCACGAAGGCGGCCAGCAGCACGGCGGCCGCGACGAACAGGCCGATGGTGGTGCCGGACGACCAGCCGTCCGACTCGGCGCGGGTGAAGCCGTAGACCAGCGAGACCAGGCCGGTGGTCACCAGCAGAACGCCGGGGACGTCCAGCCGGTTGCGGTTGCGGCCCTCGGCGGGCTCGCGGATCACCATCACGGCGCCGACGGCGGCCACGATGGCGAACGGGATGTTGACGAAGAAGGTCCAGCGCCAGTTCATGTACTCGGTGAGCAGGCCGCCGAGGATCAGACCGATGGCGCCACCGCCACCGGCGATCGCACCGTAGATGCCGAAGGCCTTGGCGCGCTCCTTGGCCTCGGTGAAGGTCACCGCGAGCAGCGACAGCGCGGCCGGCGCGAGCAGCGCGCCGAACACGCCCTGGAGTGCGCGGGCGCCCAGCAGCATCGCGGTGTTGGCCGCGGCGCCGCCGAGCGCGGAGGCCAGCGCGAAGCCGGTCAGGCCGACGATGAACGTCCGCTTGCGGCCCCAGAGGTCCGCGATCCGGCCGCCGAACAGCAGCAGCCCGCCGAAGGCCAGCGCGTAGGCGGTGATCACCCACTGGCGGTTGCCGTCGGAGATGCCCAGGTCCCGCTGTGCGGACGGCAGGGCGATGTTCACGATGGTCGCGTCGAGGACGACCATCAGCTGGGCGAGGCCGATGAATATCAGCGCCTTCCAGCGCCGGGGATCGGGCAGCGTCGCCGGTCGGGCGGCGTCGGTTCGAGACATGGGGGTACTCACTTCACGGTGCGTGTGGTGTGCGTGAACGGTCGGGTGCCGTGCGGCGGGCACGGCGGGTCGCCGCACCGGGAGGGTGCGGTGGCAGGGCGCGCCGGGGCACGGCGGCGCGCGCCCGGACGGCTGGTACTGGTCGGGCCCCTACTGGCGGGGGGTCGGTACTGGTGGGTCGGTCAGTTCTGGGGCTGGAAGTCCTCGAAGGTCGCGGCCCGGCCGGGCAGCACCGAAGGAGCCGGTGCGCGCAGGCCGTCCAGGAAGATCTGCAGGTGCCGGTGGACGAAGTCGTCGAGCAGTCGGCAGGCGGTGTTCGGCAGTGGCCGGGTCAGCTGGCTCATCGCGATGAACAGGTCACCGTGGTCGACGTCCGACCGCAGCTCGCCCGCGGCCCGGGCGCGCTCCATCAGCCCGCCCACGGCGGCCTGCAGGCGCTCCCGGATCTCGGTCAACTCCGGGTCGTACAGGTCGACATGGTTGCTGAACAGGGTGCACAGACCGCCGACCTTCTCCCCGACGGACGCGTGCGCGAACCGCTGGAGGGCGTCGAACGGCCCACTGCCGTCAGGGGCGTCCGCCTCCGCCGTCGCCGTCTCGGCGAGGGCCAGGATGCGGTTCTTGACGAGCACCGCCACCTCGCGGATCAGCGCCACCCGGTCCGGGAAGTTCCGGTACAGCGTGGCATTGCCGACCCCCGCCCGCTTCGCGATCTCGTCCAGCGGCGCGTCCGCACCGTACTCGACGAACGCCTCCCGGGCCGCCAGCACGATCCGCTCCCGGTTCCGGCTCGCGTCCGCACGCAACTTCGGCGTACGTGCGCTCCCCGCGGGACGGACCGACTCGGCGGTGGTGGTCACGACGACTGCTCCTCATCAGGATACCGGGGAAAATCTCCCCGCTTCTTCCAACGTACTCGGAAACGGGGAATCCGTCCCCGGAATTTCCCCTCACCATGTGACCTGCGTCACACAATCCCTCTGCTCTCGGATAGGGATGTCACACCCCGGCCCTACGGTCGCGGTATGTGCACGACTCCTGACGCACCGCGCCGATCGCAGATGCGACCCGAAGAGTTCGAGGAACTCGCGCGCCTGGCTTTCCGGGCGCTCGAGGGCCTCCAGTTGGAGTTCCTCGGCGGGCGACTGGGAGTGAAACCGAGGTCGGGCGGCAACCACGGCTGTGTGATCGAGTGGCTGGTGCGGAGCTGCCTCCAGGCGCGGCCGGAGCTGTGGCTGCACAGCCATGGCCTGAGGATGCGGGGAACCGACGGCGGCCGGGTCCACCCCGATGGCAGTCTGGCCCCCGCCGAGGCCTTCGTCGGGCAGGGGGAGTGGGTCGATGCGGATCGCGTGCTGATGGTGGTCGAAGTGACCGATGCGGACGTCGACGCCGATCGGCGCGCCCGGGTCGAGAAGCCCCGCGCCTACGCCGAGGCCGGCATCCCCGTCTACCTGCTGATCGACCGGGACTCCGCGGAGACCATCGTCCACAGTCAGCCCGACGGCGTCCGCTACGAGACCGTTCACACCCTGCCGTTCGGCAAGGCCGTCCGCCTCCCCGACCCGGTGGGCATCTCCCTGGACACCGAGCCCCTCAAGAACTGGGTGCGCTGATCCCGGGCATGGCTTCCCCGGGGCGGTGAGGGTGGCGCCCTAGGCTGTGGGCGTCCCGGGCGGCCGGTGGGCCGTGGGAGTCGGGAGGGGCCCGGCGGCCGGGTGGGCGGAGGAGGTTCGCGATGGGCAGCGGTGAGACGGTCGCCCGGGTGCGCTGTGTGGCGGCCGTGCCGTGCTGGGTGAGCCTGATGGCCCCGGATCTGGAGGACGCGAAGAAGTTCTACGGGCCGCTGCTCGGCTGGGAGTTCGAGCCCGGGCCGGACCGCTTCGGCCCGTACGTGCACGCGGTGACCGGCGGGGAGGCGGTGGCCGGGCTGGGCGTCGCCGGTGTCGGGGCGGTTCCGCTCGCGTGGACCAGCTACTTCGGGACGGAGAGCGCCGACGCCGCCGCCGACGCGGTGCGGGAGCGCGGCGCGACCCTGGCGGTCGGCCCGCTGGCCTTCGACGCCGGGCGGGTGGCCTTCGCGGCGGACCCGGCGGGCGCGGTGTTCGGCATCTGGGAGGGCCCGCTGGGCCGGGCCCGGAAGCTGGACCTGCCCGGGGCGCCGGTCTGGATCGAGCTGCGCACCCCGGACCCGTTCGCGGCGGCGCTGTTCTACGGCGAGGTGTTCCGCTGGGACGGCCGCGACCCGGAGCGCTTCGACGTCCGCTGGGAGCACGACCGGGTGGTGCTGCGCGCCGAGGGGCACAGTGTCGCGGCGCTGGCCAAGGAGCAGGCCGGCGGCCCGGCCGGGATGCCGCCGCACTGGGAGGTGTCCTTCGCCGTCCCGGACACGGACCGGGCGGTGGCCCGGGCCGCGGAGCTGGGCGGCGGGGCGCTCGGGCCGGCCTTCGACTCCCCGTACGGGCGGGTGGCCCGGCTGCGGGACCGCGAGGGCGCCCGGTTCGCGGTGATCAGCCCGAAGCATTGATCCGGTCCGGCGGAATGATCCGGCCTGAAGGAATGAGCGGGCCCGGAGGGACGGGCCGGCGGGAGCGCTGATCAGTCCGGGGCGTCCAGTTCGGCCCGCTCCGCCCGCAGCCGGTCGCCCAGCGCGGTGCGGGCGGCCGCGGGCAGGGCTTTGCGGGCGGCCGGGAACAGCTGCTCCTCTTCCCCCCGCAGGTGCCGCCGCAGGGTTTCGGCGAGGCCGCGCAGCAGGGTGTCGAAGGCCGGCTCGGCCGGTCCGAGCCCCTGGAGGTCGGCGAGGTACTGCCCGATCGCCAGGTGGTCGTGGATGCTGCGGAAGACCAGGGCCCCGCCGTCGGGCACGTCGTGCTGGACCACCGGGAAGAGGTGTTCCTCCTCGGCGGCGCAGTGGGTGAAGAGGAGGTCGGTCAGCCGGGCCACCAGCTCGCCGCGTCCGGGGTCGCCGGCCGGTGCGGCCTCGATCCGGTCGAGCAGTTCGGTGACCGCCCGGTGGTCGGCGGTGAACTCGCCGAGGATGTCAGGCCTGCGGCTCATGGCCCGCCCGCCTCTCGCACGGAAGACTTCCCCCGCTGTCTTCCAGTATCCGGCGCCGGGCCGCCCGCCCGGAGGCACGCGCCGCTCACTCCCCGTCGAGCCCGCTCACCCTCCGTCGGTCCCGCTCACCCCCCGTCCTGCCGCCCGGTGAGGGCGAGCAGCCGGGTCTGCGGGTCGGCGTCCTCGGGCACCGGCAGCGGCGGGTCGAAGAGCCCGCTGCCGGAGAGGTCCCCGTACCCGGCGAACTCGCCGAGCGCGAACCCGACGAGCCCGTCGGGGAGTCGGGTGTGCCGTCCGATGCCCTCGGCGAGGTCCCAGGAGTGGATCACCAGGTCGGTGGTGAGCTGGTCCAGGTAGTACTGCCCCGAGGTGTCCCCGAAGGAGAGGTGGACGGTCAGCTCGGTGGCGCCCGGGACGGCCCAGGCCTCCCGGGCGGCCTCGGCGGCGTCGGTCCAGGCGGTGACCGGGTCGTCGCCGAGCACGTCGCCGTCGAAGCGCTCGCCGACCTCGCCGACGGTGGCGCCCATCAGCAGCTCGGGCACCCAGAGCTGTTCGCCGGTGAGGTGGTTGACGAGGTCGCGGACGGACCAGTCGCTGCACGGGGTGGGGGAGTCCCACTGTTCGGGGGTGATCAGTCGGACGCGCTCGCCGAAGGCGTCCAGCGCCTCGGGGTACGGGGTGCCGGTCCGGGGCTCCCGTCGGTGCTGCCTGTGGTGGGCCATGTCTCCACCCTCTCCGGCCGGGGCGGGGCCCGCGAGTCGCCGACGGCCCGTCAGTTGTTCAAATTCGAACTTCGGGGTACGGTCGGTGAGCGGCGGTTCAAATTTGAACAATGGCGCCGGGTGACGATCCCTGCCTGCCGCACCACCACAACCCTTGACCGTGTCCGGCCGCACCGGACGACGACCGAACCCCGATCGATGGAGACGCGCATGCCGAGCAGCAGCCCGAGCACGACCGCCGCCACCACCACCGTCAGCCCGACCCGGGACACCGCCGGGTCCGCGACGACCTCCCCGCACGCCTATGACGCCGGACTCCTGCTCCTGCGCCTGGCCCTCGGCCTGACCATGGCCGCGCACGGCAGTCAGAAGCTGTTCGGCTGGTTCGGCGGCGGCGGGATCGACGGCACCGGTCAGTTCTTCACCATGAGCGGCTACCCGGCCGGCAACGCCATGGCCGTGGTGGCCGGCCTCACCGAGACGCTGGGCGGACTCGCCCTCGCCGTCGGCCTGCTGACCCCGCTGGCGGGCGCCGCGATCGTCGGCACGATGGTCAACGCGATAGCCGTCACCTGGGGCGGCGGCTTCTTCGCCCCGAAGGGCAGCGAGTACGAGCTGCTGCTGACCGCCGGTGCCGCCGCGCTCGCCCTGACCGGCCCCGGCCGCTACGCCGTGGACCGTTTCCTGCCGGTGCTGCGGGCGCACCGCCTGGCGTACGGCGCGGCCGCCGTCGTGGTCGGCCTGGTGACGGCGGGCGTGATCCTGCTGCTCCGCAAGTAGCCGGAATCCGGCGGTAGTCGGTTCCACCGATCCGCGGGCCCGAAGGGCATGGCGACGACGACGTCGCCATGCCCTTCCGCTTTTCCGGATGGGTAGGGCTTGGGTAAAGGCCTTCACAATGATGTGTGATGTGTGCAATATTACATGGCACATCCCCACTGTTTCCACGACGGACCCGCCCCACGGGTCCCGTCGCGGACGGTCCTCGCTCCCCCGTAGGCCGCGCCCCAAATCGCGGCCGATGACGGCCCGGAGGCCCCCACGTGAATGGCCAACGCTTACTGCGAGTCCCGCGGTTGGCACGACTGTTGACGCTCGTCCTGTCCCTATTCCTGGCGGTCGGCCTGTTCGCCCCGCTCAGCCAGGCCGCCCCCGCCGGCCCCACCCCCGGCGGAACCACCCCCGGCGGCACCCCCGCCGGTACGCCCGCCGGCACGGCGCCCGCCCACCTGGCGCCGCCGCCCGCGATCGGCGAGAGCCGCGCCGACACCACCCCGGCGAAGCCGGACGGCCGCAAGCGCCTCAGCCCCGAGGACCTGGTGCCCCAGTCGCCGACGGCCCCGCTCACCGGCCTGCCGACGGCCGGGCAGCCGCAGGCCAAGGCCTTCGGCCTGGACGCGGCCGCCGCCCGGCCCTGCAACGTCGGCGACTTCACCAGCCGGACCGGCAGCGCGCTGGTCCAGCAGATCAAGTCCGTCGACCTCCAGTGCGTCAACTCGCTGTTCAAGATCGGCCGCGGCGACGCCGCCAACGCCTTCCGCGAGTCGCAGATGGTCACCGTGGCGAACGCGGTGCGCGACGCCGCCAACGGCTACCAGGGCAACGACAGCGGCTCGATCGCGGAGTTGATGCTCTACCTGCAGGCCGGCTACTTCACGCAGTTCTACAACCCCGACGTGGTGGGCCCCTACGGCAGCGGCCTGAAGGACGCCTCCCGCGCCGCGCTGGACGCGTTCTTCGCCAACCCCCGCTCGCGGGACGTCACCGCGGACAACGCGAGCCCGCTGGCCCGGGCGGCCACGCTGATCGACAGCATCAAGGACAGCGCCCGCTACCTGCCCGTCGTCAAGCGCCTGCTGTCCGACTACGACAGCGCCACCTGGAACCCGAACGGCATGGTCTACGCGGTGACCCCGGCGCTCACCGCGCTGTTCGCCGGCCACTGGGAGGCCGACTTCCTCCCCGCCGTCAAGGCCGACCCGAGCGTGCTGGACGCCCTGTTCACCTTCATCTCCCGCAACCAGGGCCTGCACGGCGGCACCTACGGGCGGACGGTCTACGAGGCGACCAACGAGCTGACCCGCTTCATGCAGTACCCGGACCTGCTGCCCCGGCTGCGCCCCTACGCGCGGGCCCTGGCCCAGCAGTCCGCCCCGACCGGCCCCACGATGTACCAGCGCGGCTCGGTGACGCTCGCGGTGAACTGGTGGGACAAGGGCAACTGCTCGTACTACGGCACCTGTGACGACCCGGCGAAGTTCAAGGCCGCCAACCTGACGGTGAAGCACAGCTGCAGCCCGAGCATCGTCATCCTGGCCCAGGCGCTGGACGCCGCCCAGCTGAACACCGCCTGCACCAGCCTGAACGGCCAGGACGCGTTCTTCCACGCGGTGGCCAAGGACAGCGGCCCGGTCAAGGACGACAACAACAAGACGATCGAGGTCGTGGCCTTCCACTCCTCGCTCGACTACCAGGTGCTCGCCGCGGTCATCTACGACATCAACACCAACAACGGCGGCATGTACCTGGAGGGCGACCCGGCGGCGGTCGGCAACCAGCCGCGCTTCCTCTGCTACGAGGCCGAGTGGGCCCGCCCGTCCTTCGAGATCTGGAACCTCAACCACGAGTACACCCACTACCTCGACGGCCGGTTCAACGTGTACGGCGACTACGACGCCGGCCAGGTCCAGCCGATCGACTGGTGGGTCGAGGGCTTCGCGGAGTACGTCTCCTACTCGTACCGCAAGGTCGTCAACGACGGTGCCATCGCGGTCGCTTCGCAGCACGCCTACCGGCTGAGCGAGCTGTTCGACACCGTCTACGCCACCAGCAGCCAGGACCGGGTCTACCGCTGGGGCTACCTGGCTGTGCGCTACATGCTGGAGCAGCACCGCTCCGACCTGGACGCGGTCCTCGCCAAGTACCGCGCCGGTGACTGGAACGGCGCCCGCGCCATCCTGAAGACCACCATCGGCACCCGCTACGACGCCGACTTCGACAGCTGGCTGACCAAGTGCGCCGCCGGCGCCTGCGCCACCGACACGCCGGGCCAGCCGCAGCTGCCGGAGTGCGCGGGCAACGACGTCCGGCTGCTTTCGGCCGACTGCGTGCGCGGCAACGTCGCGGCGACCACCGGCAACTACGCGCACTTCTACCTCCTGGTGCCGGCCGGCACCAAGCAGATCAAGGTCACCAGCAAGGGCGGCACCGGCAACGGCGACCTCTACTACAACCCGACGAGCTGGGCCTACACCAACGCGTACGTCACGCGCTCGGCGGGTCCGGACAACGCGGAGACGCTGACCGTCACCAACCCGCCGGTCGGTGGCTACGTCTTCTTCAGCCTCTACGCCCAGCAGGGCTTCAGCGGGGTGAGTGTCACGAGCGAGATGTGAGCCGACCCCGGCTGACCCCAGACAGGTGACCGCCCCGGGCGGAGCGCTACGGCGCCCCGTCCGGGGCGGGTCTGTTGACGGACCGTCACCACGATCCCTCCGTGAATTCCCCGCAAACTGCGCACAACGCCCCGGGTTCCCAAGGCCATGTGAGATGTGCCATGGTACATGTCACACCCCCCACCGTGCCCGACGGAACCGCTCCCCACGCGGCGCCGTCACCAGCGGTCCTCGACACCCCCCACCGGCCGCGCCCCAAATCGCGGCCGACGACGGCCCGGAGGCCCCCACGTGAGTCCTTCACGTCTGCTGCGACTCCCGCAGCTGGCACGATTGCTGACGCTCGTCCTGTCCCTGTTCCTGGCGGTCGGCCTGTTCGCCCCGCAGTCCCAGGCCGCCCCCGCCACCCCCGCCCCCGGCGGCTCGCCCGCGCCCGTCCCCACCGGGCCGGCCCCGCAGCCCGCCACCGGCGCAGCCGAACGAGCCGACAGCGGGCAGCAGTTGGCCTCGGTCGACCAGCGCGCCCCGCTCTCGGTCGACACCCGGCCGGCCGAGGTCCGGCCGACCGCCAAGGCCCTCAGCCTCGGCGCGGCGGCCGAACAGGCCTGTACCGTCGGCGACTTCAGCGGCCGGACCGGCAGCGACCTGGTCCAGCACATCAAGAGCGCGGACATCAACTGCATCAACAGCCTGTTCCAGCTCACCGGCGGCGACGCGCGCGGCGCGTTCCGCGAGGAGCAGATGAACACGGTGGCCTACGCGCTGCGCGACGCTTCGGCCAACTACCCCGGTGACAACAGCACTTCGGTCGAGCAGCTGGTGCTCTACCTGCGCGCCGGCTACTTCGTGCAGTGGTACCACAAGGAGGACGTCGGCGAGTACGGCGCCGGCCTCAAGACCGCGATCCAGTCCGGGCTGGACGCCTTCTTCAACAGCGCCCACTCGCGCGACGTCGCCTCGGGCAACGCGCCCATCCTGGGCGAGGCCGTCACCCTGATCGACAGCGCGCAGGAGAACGTCCGCTTCCTGCCGGTGGTCAAGCGGCTGCTCGGCGACTACAAGGCCGACACCTGGAACCCGGCCGGCATGGCCTGGGCGGTCAACCCGGTGTTCACCGTGCTGTTCCGCGGCCACCAGGTGCCCGGCTTCGACGCGGCCGTCGAGGCGGACCCGAGCGTGCTGGACGCGCTGTCCGACTTCGCGACCCGCAACAACGCCCTGCTCGGCGACAGCTTCGGCGTGCTGGTCTACAACGCGACCAAGGAGCTGACCCGCTTCCTGAAGGACACCGCCCTCCAGGCCAAGGTCCGCCCGCTGGCCAAGACGCTGGTCGAGAAGTCGGAGCCGAAGGGCCGCACCGTCTACCAGTGGGCCGCGGTCGCGGAGGCGGTCGACTACTACGACCAGGGCAACTGCTCCTTCTACGGCACCTGTGACAAGTCCGCCCAGCTCAAGGCCGGCGTGCTGACCGTGAAGCACACCTGCAGCCCGAGCATCACGCTGCTCGCCCAGGCGCTGGACGCCACCCAGCTGAACACCGCCTGCACCAGCCTCAACGGCCAGGACGAGTACTTCCACTCGGTGGCCAAGGACAGCGGCCCGGTCAAGGACGACAACAACAAGACGATCGAGGTCGTGGCCTTCCACTCCTCGCTCGACTACCAGGTGCTCGCCGCCGCGATCTACGGCATCGACACCAACAACGGCGGCATGTACCTGGAGGGCGACCCGACCAAGGCCGACAACCAGCCGCGCTTCCTCTGCTACGAGGCCGAGTGGGCCCGTCCGTCCTTCGAGATCTGGAACCTCAACCACGAGTACACCCACTACCTCGACGGCCGGTTCGACATGTACGGCGACTTCGAGGCCGGCATGAAGACCCCGACCGTCTGGTGGGTCGAGGGCTTCGCGGAGTACGTCTCCTACTCGTACCGCAAGGTGAACAACGACGGCGCCATCGCGGCGGCCGCCCGCCACACCTACAAGCTGAGCGACCTCTTCGACACCGGCTACGGCGACCAGGACCGGGTCTACCGCTGGGGCTACCTGGCCGTCCGCTACATGCTGGAGCAGCACCGCTCCGACCTGGACGCGGTCCTCGCCAAGTACCGCACCGGTGACTGGGACGGTGCCCGCACCATCCTGAAGACCACCATCGGCACCCGCTACGACGCCGACTTCGACAGCTGGCTGACCAAGTGCGCGTCCGGCGGCTGCGCCACCGACGGCAGCGGCAACCCGCCCACCACGCCGGGTACCCCGCTGCCCGAGTGCACCGGCACCGACACCCGGCTGCTGGCGGCCAACTGCACCCGCAGCAACGTCGCGGCCACCACGGGCAACTACGCGCACTTCTACCTCCTGGTGCCGGCCGGCACCAAGCAGGTGAAGATCACCACCAGCGGCGGCACCGGCAACGGCGACCTCTACTACAACCCGACGAGCTGGGCCTACACCGACACGAACACCGCGCGGTCGACCGGCCCGGACAACTCCGAGACGCTGACCGTCACGGACCCGCCGGCCGGCGGCTACATCTTCTTCAGCCTCTACGCCCAGCAGGGCTTCAGCGGGGTGAGCGTCACGAGCGAAATGTGAGCCGAGTACGGCGAACGGACAGGTGACCGCCCCGGGCGGAGCGCTACGGCGCCCCGCCCGGGGCGGGTCCGCTTTTCCGGACGGCGCGCGGCCTACGCGCCGACCCGCACCAGCGCCAGGGTGATGTTGTCCGGCCCGCCGGCCTCGATCGCCGCCTTCCACAGCTCGAACGCCGCCCTGCCGTCCGATCGGTCCGCCCCCTCGAACGACCGCTCCAGCAGCCCGGCCAGCTCCTCCTCGGGCACCGGGTCGGTCAGGCCGTCGCTGCACACCAGGTACCGGTCCCCGGCGGTCAGCGGTACGGCCCGGACGTGCGGCTCGACGAAGGTGAGCCCGAGCGAGCCGCCCAGGGTCTGGGTGACCACCGAGGTGGTGCGCCGTCCGGGCGGCAGCGGCGGGCTGTCGTCCACGCTCACCAGGCGCAGCCCGTCCCCGGTGATCCGGTAGACCCGGCTGTCGCCGACGTTGAAGGCCAGCGCCCACTCGGGCAGCAGCACCAGCCCGGCGACGGTGGTGCCCATCGCGGCGAGCTCCGGCTCCTCGGCGGCGGCCGCGTAGACGGCCCGGTTGCAGGCCAGGAGCTCCTCGCGGACGGCCTCCTCGCCGTCCAGCGCGCCCCCGTCGGCGGCGAGCCGGCGGGCGACCAGGGCACTGGCCACCTCGCCGCCGGGGTGGCCGCCCAGGCCGTCGGCGACCGCGATCACGCAGGGCGGGCCGAGCGGGAAGAGCAGGGTCTGCGGGTTGGTGGTCACGGTGGCGCAGAGCGTCCACGGCCCGACCGTGAGGCTGTCCTCGTTGTGCTCCCGCACCAGGCCCTCGTGGCTCAGCGCGCTCACCGCGATGTACGGACCCATCGTCCGCCGCCCTTCCGGAGCCTTTCCTGGCCGCCCGCGCCTTCCATTGTCGTCGCTGGGGAGGGGGGACGACGAGGGGGAGCGGGGGGAGGGGGAATAACGGGACCCACCCGGATGCTAAGGTAGTTGAAAGTTGGACTACCTGGGATGTGGTGATCAGCATGCAGTTCGGAATCTTCTCCGTCGGCGACGTGACGACCGACCCGACCACCGGCCGCACCCCGACCGAGCACGAGCGGATCAAGGCGATGGTCGCCATCGCCCGCAAGGCCGAGGAGGTCGGCCTGGACGTCTTCGCGACCGGCGAGCACCACAACCCGCCGTTCGTCCCGTCCTCGCCGACGACCATGCTCGGCTACATCGCCGCGCAGACCGACCGCATCATCCTCTCCACGTCGACCACGCTGATCACCACCAACGACCCGGTGAAGATCGCCGAGGACTTCGCGATGCTCCAGCACCTGGCCGAGGGCCGGGTGGACGTCATGATGGGCCGCGGCAACACCGGCCCGGTCTACCCGTGGTTCGGCCAGGACATCCGCCAGGGCATCCCGCTCGCGATCGAGAACTACGCGCTGCTGCACCAGCTGTGGCGCGAGGAGGTCGTCGACTGGCAGGGCCGCTTCCGCACCCCGCTCCAGGGCTTCACCTCCACCCCGCGCCCGCTGGACGACGTCCCGCCGTTCGTCTGGCACGGCTCGATCCGCAGCCCCGAGATCGCCGAGCAGGCCGCCTACTACGGTGACGGCTTCTTCGCGAACAACATCTTCTGGCCCAAGGAGCACTTCAAGAAGCTGATCAACCTCTACCGCGAGCGCTTCGCCCACTACGGCCACGGCACGCCCGAGCAGGCGGTCGTCGGCCTCGGCGGACAGGCGTTCATGCGGAAGAACTCCCAGGACGCGGTGCGCGAGTTCCGTCCGTACTTCGACAACGCGCCGGTGTACGGGCACGGGCCCTCGCTGGAGGAGTTCACCGAGCAGACCCCGCTGACCGTGGGCAGCCCGCAGGAGGTCATCGAGAAGACCCTGACCTTCCGCGAGTCCTTCGGCGACTACCAGCGCCAGCTGTTCCTGATGGACCACGCCGGCCTGCCGCTGAAGACGGTGCTGGAGCAGCTGGACCTGCTCGGCGAGGAGGTCGTGCCGGTGCTGCGCGAGGAGTTCGCCAAGGGCCGCCCGGCCGGGGTGCCGGACGGGCCGACCCACGCCGCGCTGGTCGCGGCCAAGGACGAGAAGGACGAGAACACCGTGGAGGTGGCCAAGTGACCGCGTTCAAGCTGGTGGTGGTGAGTGCCGGGCTGAGCAAGCCGTCCTCGACCCGGCTGCTGGCCGACCGGCTCGCCGACTCGACGGTGCGCCGACTCGCCCTGGAGGGGCGGGAGGCGGAGGTCACCGTGGTCGAACTGCGGGACCTGGCGGTGGAGATCGCCAACAACCTCGTCACCGGCTTCCCCGGCGCCGGGCTGCGCGCGGCGATCGAGGCGGTCACGGAGGCGGACGCCCTGATCGCGGTGACGCCGATCTTCACGGCCTCGTACAGCGGCCTGTTCAAGTCCTTCTTCGACGTGGTCGACAACGACGCGCTCACCGGCAAGCCGGTGCTGATCGCCGCCACCGGCGGCACGCCCCGGCACTCGCTCGCCCTGGAGCATGCCGTCCGCCCGCTGTTCAGCTACCTGCGCGCGGTGGTGCTGCCGACGGCCGTCTACGCGGCCACCGACGACTGGGGCGCGGCGGGGGACGGGCTCACCGACGGCCTGCCGCGCCGGATCGACCGGGCGGCCGGCGAGCTGGCGGCCCTGCTGGCCGGTCGGGCCCCGGCGGCGCCGGCGCTGCCCGACCAGGTGGTGCCGTTCGCCGAGCAGCTGGCGGCCCTGCGGGTCTGAGCCGGCCTCGGCCCCCGGTCGAACGGCCCCGTCGGGACAGCCTCCGACGGGGCCGTTCGGCGCGTCCGCTCGGCGGGCCCGTCCGGTGAGCCCGTCCGGCGGGGCCGTCCGCCGATGCCGTTCGGATGCGCGTCGGCCGTGCCGGATTGTCCGCTTTGCGGTGTAATCATTCCCATGATCAGATTAGTGCTGGTCCGTCCCCCGTTCGGCGTCCCCGCACCGCGGCGGGGGCGGCTGCCGTGAGCCTGCTGCGGGAGAACCCCGTCCTCGCGCTGTTCGTCTGCCTGGCGCTCGGCTACCTGCTCGGCAAACTGCGCGTCGGGCCGATCCAACTCGGCGGAATCTGCGGCACGTTGATCGTCGCCATGCTGATCGGCAGCCGACACGTCAGCGTCAACGCCGATGTCAAGAACGTCGCCTTCGCCCTGTTCATCTTCTCGCTCGGCTACATCGCGGGCCCCCAGTTCTTCGCCAACCTCAACGCCAAGGGCCTGCGCTTCGCGGTGCTCTGCGTCATGGAGGCGGTGCTGGTCGTCGGAATGGCCTACGGCATCGGCAAGGCCTTCGACCTGGACGTCGGCACCGCGGCCGGCATCCTGGCCGGGGCGGCCACCGAGTCGGCCGTGGTCGGCACCGCCCAGGAGGCGATCGCCAACCTCTCCGGCATCAGCGCCGACCAGTCCGCCCAGCTGCAGAACCACGTGGCCGCCGCCTACTCGGTCTGCTACCTCTTCGGACTGGTCTCCATCGTGCTGCTGACCAGCCAGATCTTCCCGCTGGTCATGCGGATCAAGCTGCCCGACGCCTCCCGGGAACTGTGGGAGGGGCTGCGCGGCGGCAAGGGCGCGCCGGCCGCCGACGAGCAGCCCGCACTGCCCCCGCTGGTCGGCCGTACCTACCTGGTCTCCCAGGGCGAGGGCTCGGCCATCGCCCGGGTCGAGGAGGTCCAGCCCGGCCTGGTCACCGTCGAGGGCGTCCGGCGGGACGGCCGCACCCTCCACCCCGACCGGGACTTCCGGCTGCGCCGCGGCGACCTCGTGCTGCTGGTCGGCCGCCGCGAGGCGGTCATCGACACCGGCCACGAACTGGGCCCGGAGACCTCCGGCGTGCCCGGCCTGGACAGCCCGCTGGTGGTCCGCGACATCGTCCTCACCAACCGGGACTTCGTCGGCCGGACGGCGGGGGAGCTGGCCGAGGAGCAGCCGTCCACGACCTCCGGGATCTACCTGACCGACATCCAGCGGGTCGACCAGCACCTGCCCGCGATCGCCGACACCGAGCTGCACCGCGGCGACACCGTGACCGTCACCGGCGCCCGTTCGGCCGTCGACCGGTTCGCCGCCAAGGCCGGCGTCGGCATCCGCAAGGACGCCATCGACTACATCTACATCAGCCTCGGCATCTGCGTCGGCGTGCTGATCGGCCTGGTCACCGTGCACGCCGGGAACGCCGCGCTCTCGCTCGGCACCGGCGGCGGCTGCCTGGTCTCCGGTCTGGTCTTCGGCTGGCTCCGGGCCCAGCGGCCCACCTTCGGGGCCTATCCGCCGGTCGCCGCGCAGACCGCCAAGGACCTCGGGCTCTCCGTCTTCATCGCGGTCACCGGCCTGGCCGCGGGCCCCGACGCGGCGGCGCTGCTCAAGGACCACCCGGTGCTGCTGCCGCTGTCCGGCATCCTCATGGTCACCGTCCCGGCCGTGCTCTCGCTGTTCGTCGGCCGCAAGCTGCTGAGGATCGAGCCGCCGATCCTGGTCGGCGCCATCGCCGGCCAGCAGTGCAGCACCCCGGCGATCACCGCCGTCACCAACGTCGCGCAGAGCAGCATCCCGATGCTGGGCTACACGATCACCTACACCATCTCCAACTTCCTGCTCCCGCTCACCGGACCGATCCTGGTCGGCATGCTGGGGAGCTGACATGACGGACCGTCACATCATCGCGTCGAGCGCCGGCGCCGCCGCCGTGCGGCGAGGAGGGTCGTCCGGGGCGCCGCCGCCGTCGCCCTGCCGGGCCGAACGCCCGTCTTCCCGAGGAGAGTCGAGAACGCCATGACGAAGCCCACGACCGGCCGCGAGGAGATCCGCCGACTGGCCCGGCTCAGCCCCTTCGAGCTCAAGGCCGAGTTCGTCCGGCTCGCCGAGGCCTACCAGCGCGACGAGCCCGGGCAGAAGGGCAAGTCCACCGCCCACATGCTCAACGCCGGTCGCGGCAACCCGAACTGGGTCTGCACCGGCCCCCGCGAGGCCTGCCTCGCGCTCGGCCACTTCGCGCTGGCGGAGAGCCGCCGGGTGTGGACCGCCGACGACCTCGGCGGCATGCCGGAACGGTCCGGCATCGCCGGCCGCTTCGACGCCTTCGTCCGCAGCCACCCCGGGCTTCCCGGCATCGAGCTGCTCCGGCGCAGCGTCGAACTCGCCGTCGACCGCTTCGGGTTCGAGCGCGAGGCCTTCCTCCACGAGCTCGCCGACGCGAGCATCGGCGACAACTACCCCGTCCCCGACCGGATGCTGGTGCACGCCGAGCGGATCGTCCGCGGCTACCTCCAGGAGGAGCTGATGGACCGGCGGCCCCCGTCGCCGCAGCAGCCCGAGCTGTTCGCCACCGAGGGCGGCACCGCCGCGATGTGCTACGTCTTCGACTCGCTGACGAAGAACGGCCTGCTGCACAAGGGCGACCGGATCGCCCTGATGGTGCCGGTGTTCACCCCGTACATCGAGATCCCCGAACTGGACACCTACGGCTTCGAGGTGGTCCGGATCCAGGCCGACAAGCTGGTCGAGACCGGGGTGCGGGAGTGGCGCTACCCGGCGGACGAGGTCGCCAAGCTGGCCGACCCCGGGATCAGGCTGGTCTGCCTGGTCAACCCGAGCAACCCGCCCTCCCTGGCGCTGTCCCGGCAGGTCACCGACCAGATCAAGCAGATCGTGGCCACCACCAACCCCGACCTGATGATCGTCACCGACGACGTGTACGGCACCTTCGTGGACGGCTTCCGCACCCTGGCCGCCGAACTGCCCCGCAACACCCTGCTCGTCTACTCGTACTCCAAGCACTACGGCGCCACCGGCCACCGCCTCGGGGTGATCGGCCTGGACCGGGACAACGTGATCGACGACCTGATCGCCACCCTCCCCGCGGAGTGGAAGGAGCGCCTCGCGCGCCGGTACGGCACGCTGAGCCTGGAACCCGGGAAGCTCCGCTTCATCGACCGGCTGGTCGCCGACTCCCGGCAGGTCGCGCTCAACCACACCGCCGGGCTCAGCCTGCCGCAGCAGGCCCAGATGGTGCTCTTCTCGCTGTTCGCGCTGCTGCCCGAGGGCAAGGCGTACAAGGCGCGGGTGCAGGGCATCGTCCGCCGGCGGCTCGACCTGCTGATGGAGGGCTCCGGAATGAAGATCGCGGACGACCCCGGGCGGGCCGGCTACTACGTCGAGCTCGACCTGCTGGCCGAGGCCGAACGGGTCGCGGGCAAGGACTTCGCGACCTTCCTGGAGAAGAACTACGAGCCCACCGAACCGCTGTTCCGGCTCGCCGAGCAGACCGGCGTGGTGCTGCTCAACGGCGGCGGCTTCGACGGGCCCGAATGGTCCGTCCGGGTCTCGCTGGCGAACCTCGACGACCTCGACTACCTGAAGATCGGGCACCACCTCAAGCAGATCTTCGCGGACTACCGCGCCGAGTGGGACGCCTCCCGGGCGTCCTGAGAAAAGCCACGACGACGAGGAGATCCACCACCATGCAGGCCGAATCGCAAGCCGTCCTCTCCCCGCTGACCAGCGCGGCCGTCTTCCTGGTCCTCACCGTCGAACCCGGCCGCGAGGCCGCCGTCCGCGACCTGCTGCCCGAACTCGCCGGACTGCGCCGCGCGGTCGGCTTCCGGGCCCCCGACGGCGGCCTCACCTGCGTCACCGGCATCGGCTCCGAGCTCTGGGACCGCCTCTTCACCGGCCCCCGCCCGGCCTCCCTGCACCCCTTCCAGGAGGTCGCCGGCCCCCGCCACCGCGCCCCGGCCACCCCCGGCGACCTGCTGCTGCACCTGCGGGCCGAGCGGATGGACCTCTGCTTCGAACTGGCCGCGCAGCTCACCGGCCGGCTCGCCGGGGCCGCCACCGTCGTCGACTCCGTCCAGGGCTTCAAGTACTTCGAGGACCGCGACCTGCTCGGCTTCGTCGACGGCACCGAGAACCCGGAGGGCCGGGCCGCCGAACGCGCGGCCCTGGTCGGCGCCGAGGACCCGGGGTTCACCGGCGGCAGCTACGTCCTCGTCCAGCGGTACGTGCACGCCATGGACAAGTGGAACGCGCTGAGCGTCGAGCAGCAGGAGGGGGCGGTCGGCCGCACCAAACTCGACGACATCGAACTGTCCGACGACGCCAAACCCGCCGACTCGCACGTGGCACTCACCGTCATCACCGGCCCGGACGGCGAGGAACGGAAGATCGTCCGCTTCAACATGCCGTACGGCACCTTCGGCTCCGCGGACCGCGGCGGCGAGTCCGGCACCTACTTCATCGGCTACGCGGCCGACCCCGGGGTGACCGAGCAGATGCTGCGCAACATGGTCGTCGGCAACCCGCCCGGCACCACCGACCGGCTGCTCGACTTCTCCACCGCCGTCACTGGCGGGCTGTTCTTCGTCCCGACCGCCGACTTCCTCGACTCCCCGCCCCCGGCGCCCTCGGCGGCCCCCGCCTCCCGCTCCGGGGACGGCTCGCTCGGCATCGGCAGCCTCAAGCAGACCCCCTGACAGACCCCTGAACAGGACCCCGCCCATGGACAACCTCCACCGCGACCTCGCCCCGATCTCCGCCGCCGCCTGGGAGGAGATCGAGGAGGAGGCCCGCCAGACCTTCAAGCTCCACATCGCCGGCCGCCGAGTCGTCGACCTCGACGGCCCCGAGGGCGCCACCCTCGCCGCCGTCGGCACCGGCCACCTGACCGCCATCGACCCCCCGACGGACGGCATCCAGGCCCGCGCCCGCACCGCCCAGCCGGTGGTCGAGCTACGCGTCCCCTTCACCGTCCGCCGCGACGCCGTGGACGACGTCGAACGCGGCTCCCGGGACTCCGACTGGCAACCCGTGAAGGACGCGGGCCGCAAGCTCGCCCTGGCCGAGGACCGCGCCGTCTTCGAGGGCTACCGCGCGGCCTCCATCGACGGCATCCGCGCCGCCTCCACCAACCCGCCGGTCCAACTCCCCGAGGACGTCCGCGAATACCCGGAGGCCGTCAGTCGCGCCCTCACCGCCCTCCGCCTGGCCGGCGTCGGCGGCCCCTACTCACTCCTGCTCGGCGCCGCCGCCTTCACCGCCGTCAACGAGACCAGCGATAGCGGCTACCCGGTCCACAACCACCTCACCCGCCTCCTCGACGGCGAGATCATCTGGGCCCCGGCCATCGAAGGCGCCTACCTGCTCTCCACCCGAGGCGGCGACTTCGAACTCCACCTCGGCCAGGACGCCTCTGTGGGCTACCTCTCCCACGATGCCGAAACGATTCAGCTCTACCTTCAGGAGACGCTGACGTTCCGTGTGTACACGGGAGAGGCGGCCGTCGTCCTACGCGGCTAGCACCAGAGAGGCATGGAAGCAGCGAACAGGAATATGTGCATGAGCATGTTCATGGAACGTAGTGACTTTCTGCCTCAGTTGCGGTCGGCATGATCACCGATGTGGGCAGATCCTAGACAGAAAGTGTCCCGAACGTCGAGCTGGCGATCTGGAAGAGAACAGAGTTCCGGTAGTGATTATATGACAAGCTTGGCGAGCGCCGAGCGGGCCAGCGCGGCTTCGTCGGCGATATTCACCTGCTCGGCCAGGCGTACGGCTACGGTCAGATGTGCGGCGGCGGCGGTCGTATTCCCGAGTGCGGCCTCGCAGTGGCCCAGGCCGCGCAGAGCCCCGGCCTCCTCCCGGGCCGCGCCGATGGATCTGGCCAACTGCAGGGCGGCCGCGTGCTGGTCGCGTGCCTGGTCGTGCCGACCCGCTGCCGACAGGGTCTTGCCGAGGCCGTTGAGACCGTCGGCTTCGTAACGGACGCTGCCGACCTCGCGGAAGGTTGTCAAAGCCGACCGGTAAAGCGAAAGGGCATGTTCGAGCTCATCGGGGATCGTGAGTGTCGCCGCCAGGTTTGTGCGTACGACGGACAGCTCCAGTTGTGGCATGAGGCCGTCCCCGATCTCCAGAATGTGTTCGAATGTGTCGCGTGCCATGGAACTCCGCCCGGCTCCGAGATGGAGTTCTCCGAGATTGTTGAGTATTCGGAACTCAAGAACTCTGTCGTTGAATTTTCTGGCGAATGGAAGGGCGCTTTCATAGTCGGCGAATGCCGATTTCGAATCTCCGGTCGAGCGATGCAGGATGCCGATGTTGGCGAGGCAACGGGCGGCATTCCACTGATCGTCCTGCTCCAGTCGAATGGCGAGCACCTCCTTTTGGAGGGCCAGGGCTTCGTGAAGCCGGCTCTGATGCCACCGCAGCTGTCCGAGGAGATTGAGGGCGTTCGCCGCCGCGTCCAGGTCGCCTTCCGAGCGGGCGAGAGCGAGGCCGCGTTCGAGGGCCTCGGCGGCGGGCTCGTAGTGGGACGCCTGGGCGAGGGTCGCGCCCAGGTCGATCAGCGCCCACGCCTCCTGTCGGTCGTTCGCCTGCGACCGCCAGTGGGTCGCGGCCGCTCGGTGCATGTCCTGTGCCTCGCTCCAGTAGGCCTCGGCGTTCAGGTGGCCGGCCAGGACGTGGGCGAGCCATGCTCCGGCTTCCGCGAGGCCGCTGACGTGAGCGTATGCCGTCAGGGTGATCAGGCCGGCGTGCTCGACCTCAAGCCAAGTGCGTGCCGATTCCGGTGAGTTCATGGCGATGTCGCCCAATATATCTGAAAGAGGGCCGAGTTGGTGATCGTCTGGTAGGTGTGATCTCGATCTGTGCGGGTAGAGCAGATGGTCCGCGCGGTCGGCGGCGTGCAGGGAGAAACGGAGCAGGCGGCGGTCGGCCGATTCGCGCTGTTTCCGATCGACGCCCAGCGCCATTGCGAACTCCCGTAATAGATCATGGAGTTGGTACCGCTCAGGTGCGATCTCCTGGATCAGGTGGCAGTTCAACAATGCCTCCAGAACCTCATCAGTCTCATCGACACTCCGCCCGAGCAGGGCCGCTGCCGCATGGACGCCGAAATCCGGTCCGGGGTAGAGGCCGAGCAGCCGGAATGCCGACCGCTGGCTGGCGGAAAGGTACTGGTAGGAGACCTCGAAGACCCGGGCGATGCTGGAGGTGCCGCTGCGGATCTCGGCGAGCCTGCCGTTCTTCCGGGAGAGGCGCCGGGCGAAGTGGGCGAGGGTCCAGGACGGGCGGCCCTTGAAGCGGCTGGCGGCGATCTCGATGGCGAGGGGCAGGTGGCCGCAGCGCTCGACGATCTCGATGATGCTCTGCGGGTCCGTCGAACGCTCGGGGCCGACCACGTTGGTGAACAGGGCCACGGCGTCGTCCACTGTCAGCACGTCCAGGAACACCGGCCGGGCGTCCGGGAGCTCCGTCAGCCGCTGGCGGCTGGTGACGAGTACCAGGGCGGACGGGGCGGGCGGCAGCAGCGGGCGGACCTGAGCGGCGTTCGAGGCATCGTCGAGGATGACGACGGCGCGGCGCGAGGACAGCGCCTCGGCACACAGCGCGAAGACCTCGTCGGCGTCGAGCGGGATGGTGCTGGCGGGCACTCCCAGGCGTCTGAGCAGCAGGGCGCCTGCGGCCTCCGGGGTGAGCGGCGGCTGGTTGCCGACGTGGGCGCGCAGGTTGAGGTAGACGTAGCCGTCCGGGAAGTGCTCGCGCATCAGGTCGGCGGCGTGCAGGGCGAGGGTGGTCTTGCCGACCCCGGGCATGCCGAGGATCGCCGAGACGGTGACGACGCCGCCGCGGGCGAGCCGGGTGTCAGGGCCGGGCAGGACGCGGCGGAGGTCATCCTCCCGGCCGATCAGCCGGTGCCGCCCGGGGATGTCGGCGGGCGGTACGGCCTGGGGGGCGGGGGTCAGTACGGCCTCGTTCCGTACCGGCGGCCCGGGGAGCGGGTCGCCGTGCAGGATGAGCTGGTGGAGGCGGGTGAGCGGTTCGCCGGGCTCGGTGGCGAAGTGGGCTCGGAGCAGTCGGGCGACGGCGGGGTAGACGGCCAGCGCGTCGGTCTGTCGGCCGACGGCGTAGAGCGCGGTCATCAGGTGGCCGGCGAGGCGTTCGTCGGTGGGGCGGTGCTCGCGCAGGGCGGTGAGTTCGGGGATCAGTTCGGCGAAGTGGCCGATGCGCAGGTCGATCTCGATCCGGCGCAGCGTGGTGGTGAAGTGCTGGTCGGCCATGGCGGCGCGGGTGTTCTGGGCCCAGGTGCCGGGCAGGCCGGCCAGGGGTTCGCCGCACCACAGGTTGGTGGCGCGGCTGAGCACGGTTCTGGCCTGGTGGTCCTGTCCGTTCTCGGCGAGTAGTCCGGCTTGGTCGGAGAGGTCCAGATATCGGTGCCAGTCAATCAGCAGTGGGTCCGCCCGCAGAATGTACGTGTGCGATTGGGTGTCGATCGTGGGCACGTCCCCGGTGGCATTCGCCCCCGAGGCCTGCGCCGCCCGCCGCAGTAGTGCGCGCAGGTGGGAGACGTGGCTGTAGAGGCTGGTCAGCGCGCTGGGCGGAGGTTCCTCGCCCCACAGTCGGTATGCGAGCGAGTCGTGGGAGAGCGGCCTTCCGACCTCCAGGGCCAGGGCGGCCAGCAGTTGCCGTCGCTTGTCGGACGGAATCGCCAATGGCTCTCCGTTCACCGACAGTTCAACTGAACCGAGGAGATGAACCTTCATCGTGACGTCCCCCGCCGGTTGGCTACCAGCTTGCTGTGTCGCGGGTGAGCATCGCATGCGTCCGGGGCAACCGGCTATACCACTGTGGGGTTCCGGGGCCGTACTTTTGGGAATAATCTCGACTTGATGATACGTCATGTGATAGCGCCGCACCGATAATTCGTCCGAGGCTGGGGGGCCAGTGACAGGATCGACCGTGCTCGGCGGGTGCCCGTGAACGACGTCAACCTGCCGTACGGAGTGGTACGGAACTCGCTGGCCGGTGCCGCGACGGTCTCCGGCCCGGTGGTGCAGGCCGGCGCGATCCACGGCGGGTTGCACCTGCACGGGTCGTCGGTGTTGCCGACGCCGCGGCAACTCCCGCCCTGCCCTCGCAGGTTGGTGGGGCGGGAAGCCGATCTGGAGGCGCTGGACGATTCCTTGGCCGCCGAGGCGGCGTCGGCCGACGTCACCGTGGTGGTCACCGGTCCGGCCGGGGTCGGGAAGACGGCGCTGGCCGCGCAGTGGCTTCGCGGCCTGGCCGGCCGTTTCCCGGACGGCCAGCTCTACGCGGACCTGCGCGGTTACGCACCCGGAGGCCCCGCCGACCCCGCCGAGGCCCTGGGCGGCTTCCTGCGGGCCTTCGGGGTCTCCCCGGTGCCCGGGAGCATGGCGGAGGGTGCCGCGCTCTGGCGCTCGCTGGCGGCGGGGCGCCGGATCGCGGTGCTGTTGGACAACGCCTCGACGGCCGCCCAGGTGCGGCCGCTGCTGCCCGGTTCGGACCACACGGTGGTCGTGGTGACCAGCCGCCGCCGGCTCACCGGGCTCGGCATCGACGGCGCGGTGTTCCGGTCCTTGGGCCCGCTCGCCACGGAGGCCTCCGCCGAGATCCTTGCCGAGCGGGTCGGCCGGAGCCGGGTGGTGGACGAGCGCGATGCCGCCGCCGAGGTGGTGGACGCCTGTGGCGGGCTGCCCTTGGCGATCTGTCTGGCGGCCGCGCGGATCGCGGCCCGCCCGGTGCAGTCGCTCGCCGCGACGGCCGAGATCCTGGGGCGCGGCGCCGACCGCCTCGGGGCGTTGCACGCGGACGGCGAGGCGGTGCGGGACCTGCTGGACGCCTCCTACGACGTGCTGCAGCCGGATGCGGCCCGGTTGTACAGGCTGCTCGGACTGCTGCCGTTCGCCGAGTTCACCGTGGAGGCGGCCGCCGTGGTGGCGGACGTGGACCGGGTGGCGGCGGACCGGCTAGTGGACGAACTGATGGACGTCCACCTGCTGGAGGAGGTGCTGCCCGGCCGGTTCCGCTTCCACGACCTGGTCCGGCTGCACGCCCAAGGGCACGGCGCCGGACTTCGCGACGCCCAGGTCGGCCGCGCCGCCACCGACAGGATCGTCGACTGGTACCTCGCCTCGACGACCGCCGCCGAGGCGGTCGTCTCCCCGAGCCACCGCACGCTGCCGCGCGAGTACCGGACCCTGCCGGTGCACCCGGCCCGGGAGTTCGCCGACGACACGCAGGCGCTCGGCTGGCTCGACGAGGAGCGCGACCGCCTCGCCGACCTGCTGCGCTGGGCGCCCGCCTGCGGCCGGAACGCCGCCACCTGGCAACTCGCCGACGCCATGTGGCCGTTGTTCCTCCGGCTGCGTCCGGCCCGGCTCTGGGTCGAGGCCCACCGGATCGGCCTGCATGCGGCCCGGGCGGACGGCGACCGCCGTGGCGAGCTGCGCATGCTCACCTCCGGCGGGAACGGTCTGCGGAACGCCGGCGAGGCGGCCGAGGCGGCTCGTTGGTTCAATGAAGCACTCGACCTCGCAGGGGAGTTGGCGCTGCCGCTGGCACAGGCCGACGCGCTGTACGGGCTCAGCCAGACTCACCGGATGACCGGGCGTCTGGACGAGGCCGCCGACTGTCTGCGCGAGGTGGTCCGGATCCGGGAGGCCCAGGACTACCTGCGGGGCTCGGCACTGGCCCGGCTGGCGCACGGGGAGGTGCTGTTGCTCGCGGACCGGGCGGCGGAGGCCGTCACCTCCATCGAGCGGGCGCACCGCGAGTTGGCCTCGATCGGGGACGACTACGAGGCGGCCCGGGCGATCGCCTTCCTCGGGGTGGCCCATACGACGCTGGGCGGGTACGACCGTGCCGACCGCTGCCTCCAGGAGGCGCTGGCCGGCTTCCGGGCCCGACTGTCGGGGCATTGGGAGGCCCGGACGCTGGAGTTCGCCGGAGAGCTGGAGGAGCGGCGCGGCCGCCCCGCCGCCGCGCGCGCCCGGTTCGAGGAGTCGCTGGCCCGCTACCGGGAACTCGCCGCGACGGCGGAGGCGGCCAGACTGGCCGACCGCCTCGCCGCCTACGACACGGACTCCGGCCCCCCGGCTACACCCGGCCGCCCGGCCGGTCCACGGCCCTGAAACAGGACCGCGGGAACACGGGGGAATGCCACCCGAGCACGTCGACCCGGGCCAGTTCGGCCAGCCGGCGGCCGAGCGTGAGCCAGGCGTGGGCCATCGAGCCGACGGCCAGCGGCGGGACCGCTTCGCCGGCCGCCCGGGCCGGCTGCAGGACCAGCGGCGCCCCGTCCCGGGCCAGGAGCAGCAGTGCTCCGGCGCGGTGCTCGGCGGTGGCCAGCGCACAGCCCGGGTAGGTGGCCAGGACCACCTTGAGCCGGGTGAGGACGCCGTCCGTCGTCAATCGTCCGGCGTGCAGCACGTCCGCCTGGTGGCGCCAGCGTGCCGCCGAGGTCCGGGTGAGGTCGAGCGCGAGGTGCTCGTCCACGTATCCGGGGCCGGCCGCTGCGGGCCCGGCTCCGGCGGGCAGTTCCGCCGCCAGCAGCCCGTGCACGGTGCCGACGGCCGAACTCACCTGCGCCTCGAACAGCACCGCGGTCCGTCGGACGTCCATCGGCCCGGCCCCGGTCTCCGCCCGAGCGGGCCGTTCCACCCCGGTGGGCCCGGTCGCCCCCGCGACCGACGCCAGCCGCACCCTGTGCACCGCCGCGCTCATCCGTCCCGCCGCGACCCGGCCGCCGCGATCGCGTCCAGCGGGTCGGGCAGGTGCAGCGGCTCCGGGCCCGGGACGTGGGCGGGCTGGCCCAGCCTGAGGACGCGGTACAGCAGCCGACGGGCGTTGCGGTCGAAGCGGCCGGGCTCGGAACTGATCCGGGCGGCGATGGCGGCGTACTCCTCCGGGCGGTACTGCTCGGCGGCGTAGCCGAGCTGGTCGACGAGGGGGTGTCCGGGGGCGAGTGCCGGAGCGGTGGCAGCCAGCTGGGCGGCCGGCGACCGCGGGTTGACGTGGCGGTGGGGGTACTCGGCGAGCAGGACGGGAGCGCCGGTCATCGCTCCGTACAGGGTGACCGAGCCGTGGTCCCCGATGATGAAGTCGGCGGCGACGAGCAGCGGCCGCCAGTCCGTCTCGGGCGGGATGACCGTGACGGCCCCGCGTGCGGTGGCCCTCGCCCAGGAGTGCACGGCGTAGGAGCCGTGCGCGGCGGCGATGTTGGGGTGCGTCAGCAGGACGGTCCGGTAGCCGTGCTGGGGCAACTCGGAGGTTAGCCGGGGCAGCACGGCGTCGAGCCGGGTGAAGAGCGAGCCGTTGCCCCACGTGGAGGAGACCAGCACCAGCTTCTCCTCCGGCCGTAGTCCCAGCGCCGCCCGGTAGCGCTCCCGGTGCGGCACCGCGGCGGCGATCCGGTCGTAGCAGGGGTCGCCCACCACTTCGGCGATCGGGACGGCCTCCGGGCAGGTGCGCCGGAGTTCGAGCAGTTCCTCCTCGTGGGCGAGCGCGAAGGAGGCGGGGACGAGCCGCCCCTCCCAGCACAGGTAGTCCGGGCCGAGGCCGATGGCCGCCCGCTCGCCGTCCGGCGTGCTGCGCCGGGACAGTTTGATGTTGCCGGCGCCGTGAGGCAGCCGGACGACCGGGCCGTGCAACTGCTCCATCCCCTGGGAGCCGGCGGCCAGGATCAGGTCGAACTCCTGCCGGACGGCCTGCTCCCACGGCAGGACCGTGCCGCCCAGTGCCCGGAGGACCTCCGTGGCGCCCCTGTTGAACACGTGCGGTGCCACCGTGAACTGCACGTGGACCCGCAGGTCCGAGGCGAGCAGCGAGTAGAAGTCGTGGAGCCGTTTCGCGTACACCATGGTCTGGGCGACCACCAGCACCTCCTTGCGGTCCTGCAGCGTCTCCCACGGCCCGTTGTTGCTCCAGGCCGTGCTGCCGCGTTTCCCGCGGGGTGGCGTGGTGTCCTGTTCCCCGTGTACCAAGGTCATCCTTCTCCCCCTCCTTGATCCCAGGTCTGGCCCTCGACGGGCCCCGTGGCCGATGGTCCCCGGACGCCCTGGCGGAATCCATGAGGGGATCTGGCGGGTGCTTGCGGAAACCTTGTGTCCGCTTTCCGCGCCCGTTCGTCCGGCCCCGGGAGCGGGAAGGGTACTGAGTTCCTTTACGAGGGGTACTGAGTGCCGTATTCTCTCCGTGGAGCCTCTGACGCCAGTCGACGGGAGTCGACACGGTCTGCCGGTCCAGGTGGCGCTTGCGGTGCGCGGGTCGTGCCCGGGCCGGACTTGGCACTCAGTACCCTCGGCATGCCTGAGGCCATGGATCAGTGCACCCGTGCACCCGTGACAGGAGAACCGCTCATGAGCTTGAGGATCGTCGTCTGTGTGAAGCACGTCCCGGACGCGACGGGTGACCGTCGTTTCGCGGACGACCACACCACCGACCGGGAGGGTGTGGACGGCCTCCTGTCGGAGCTGGACGAGTACGGCGTGGAGCAGGCGCTGCGGATCGCGGAGGCGAACGAGGGCGCCGAGGTGACGGTGCTGACGGTGGGGCCGGACGACGCGAAGGACGCGTTGCGCAAGGCGCTGTCGATGGGTGCGGACAAGGCCGTGCACGTGAACGACGAGGACATCCACGGTTCGGATGTGGTCGGGACGTCGGCGGTGCTGGCGAAGGCGCTGGAGAAGGCCGGGTTCGACCTGGTGATCGGTGGCATGGCGTCGACGGACGGTTCGATGGGTGTGCTGCCGGCGCTGCTGGCGGAGCGGCTGGGTGTGCCGCAGGTGACGCTGCTGTCGGAGGTGTCGGTCGAGGGCGGCGTGGTGAAGGGTCGTCGGGACGGTGACGCGGCGACGGAGCTGGTGGAGGCGGCGCTGCCGGCGGTGGTCTCGGTGACGGACCAGTCGGGTGAGGCCCGGTACCCGTCGTTCAAGGGGATCATGGCGGCGAAGAAGAAGCCGGTGCAGTCGTGGGACCTGGACGACCTGGGCATCGAGGCGGACGAGGTCGGTCTGGCGGGTTCGTGGACGGCGGTGGAGTCGGTGGCGGCGCGTCCGGCGCGGACCGCGGGCACGGTCGTCAAGGACGAGGGCGAGGGCGGCAAGTCGCTCGCGGGCTTCCTCGCCGACCAGAAGTTCATCTGAGCCGCCCCCACCCCCCGACCCAGCGAATACACGGAGACATTGAGCAATGGCTGAGATTCTCGTCCTGGTGGACCACGCCGACGGCGCGGTGCGCAAGCCGGCCCTGGAGCTGCTGACCCTGGCCCGCCGTATCGGTGAGCCGTCCGCCGTCGTCCTGGGCGCCGGTGCGGCCGCGGCCGGCATCGCGGCGAAGGCCGGCGAGTACGGCGCGGTGAAGGTGTACGTCGCCGACGGCGCGGAGTTCGCCGACCAGCTGGTCGTCCCGAAGGTGGACGCGCTGGCGCAGATCGCCAAGGCGAACGACGTGGCCGCGGTGCTGGTGACGTCCTCCGGTGAGGGCAAGGAGGTGGCCGCGCGCGTCGCGCTGCGGATCGGCTCCGGCATCATCACCGACGCCGTCGACCTGCGCGCCGGCGACCAGGGCCCGATCGCCACCCAGTCGGTGTTCGCGGCCTCGTACACCGTCGACTCCCGGGTGAGCAACGGCGCGCCGGTCATCACCGTCAAGCCGAACGCCGTCGCCCCGGAGGCCGCCCCGGCCGCCGGCGCGGTCGAGGACGTCGCCGTGGCGTTCACCGGCAACGCCGCCAAGGTCGTCTCGCGCACCCCGCGGGTGTCCTCCGGCCGCCCCGAGCTGACCGAGGCCGCGATCGTGGTCTCCGGTGGCCGTGGTGTCGGTGCCGCCGAGGGCTTCGGCGTGGTCGAGGAGCTCGCGGACGCGCTGGGCGCGGCCGTCGGCGCCTCGCGTGCCGCGGTGGACGCCGGCTGGTACCCGCACAGCAGCCAGGTCGGCCAGACCGGCAAGCAGGTCTCCCCGCAGCTGTACGTGGCCAACGGCATCTCGGGCGCCATCCAGCACCGGGCCGGCATGCAGACCTCGAAGACCATCGTGGCCGTCAACAAGGACCCCGAGGCCCCGATCTTCGAGCTCGCCGACTACGGCGTGGTCGGCGACCTCTTCGAGGTGCTGCCGCAGCTCACCGCCGAGGTGAAGGCCCGCAAGGCCTGAGCCCGGTCCGCCTGACAGTGAGGGCGTGGCACCGAGTGGTACTCGGTGCCACGCCCTCCGTCGTCTCCCGGCGGCGCCTTCGCGCGCCGCCCGTCCCGGTCACGCCTCCGTCCGGGCCGTGAACCTCTCCGCGACGCCGGTCACTCCGCGACGAAGGCCGCGAGGTGCTGGGTGAAGCCGCCCTGGGTGGGCGGCAGCGGGCGCGGCTCGGTGTCCTGCACCGGCGGCGGCTCCTCGACCGGCAGCAGCCGCAGCTCCGGCTGGTCGGAGTCGGGGGAAGAGAGCAGCCGCACCCGGGTGCCGACCGGGACGGTGCTGCGCATCCCGTCCACGATGCACCAGACGTCGAAGCCCTCCGCCATGCGGATCAGCGACTTCTGACGGACCAGCGGCGTCCGGGCCTGTTCGACCGCGCAGCGCCGCACCACGCCGGTGCCCTCGCTGGGCTCCAGCCGCAGCTCGGTGGAGCCGCAGGTGGGGCAGAGCAGCCGTTGGAAGGTGGGGTTGTTGCACCACGCGCAGCGCTGGAAGTACAGCGTCGTGCTGCGGGTGTCGGCATCGATGGCTGAGTGGACCACGCTGTCATCTCCCTGCGCTCGGACCGGCTTCGTGCGGTGGAACCGTGGCGGAACCGCGGCGGGTGTACGCCAGAAGTTCGGCACGAAAAGGATAGGGAACTCAGTGCCGTCAAGGGAAGGCACTGAGTTCCCTTTTTGCCGCGCGCATGCATAATGAAGGGTACTGAGTACCGTCGTGAAACAGGAGTGGCGATCATGAGCCAGGACTTCGATCTCTTCCGGATCTCCGAGGAGCACGGGATGCTCCGTGAGGCGGTGCGTTCGCTGGCCGAGGCGAAGATCGCTCCGTTCGCGGCGGAGGTGGACGAGCAGGGGCGGTTCCCGCAGGAGGCGTTGGACGCGCTGCGGGGGAACGACCTGCACGCGGTGCACGTGCCGGAGGAGTACGGCGGTGCGGGGGCGGACGCGCTGGCGACGGTGATCGTGATCGAGGAGGTGGCGCGGGTGTGCGCGTCGTCCTCGTTGATCCCGGCGGTGAACAAGCTGGGGTCGCTGCCGGTGCAGCTGTCGGGTTCGGAGGAGTTGAAGGCGAAGTACCTGGGGGCGCTGGCGCGGGGCGAGGGGATGTTCTCGTACTGCCTGTCGGAGCCGGAGGCGGGTTCGGACGCGGCGGGGATGAAGACCCGGGCGGTGCGGGACGGGGACTTCTGGGTGCTGAACGGTGTGAAGCGCTGGATCACCAACGCGGGGGTGTCCGAGTTCTACACGGTGATGGCGGTGACGGATCCGGAGAAGCGGTCGAAGGGCATCTCGGCGTTCGTGGTGGAGAAGGGCGACGAGGGGGTGTCCTTCGGTGCGCCGGAGAAGAAGCTGGGCATCAAGGGGTCGCCGACGCGTGAGGTGTACTTCGACAACGTGCGGATCCCGGCGGACCGGATGATCGGTGCGGAGGGGACGGGTTTCGCGACGGCGATGAAGACGCTGGACCACACCCGGGTGACGATCGCGGCGCAGGCGATCGGGATCGCGCAGGGTGCGCTGGACTACGCGAACGGGTATGTGCGGGAGCGCCGGCAGTTCGGGAAGGCGATCGCGGAGTTCCAGGGTGTGCAGTTCATGCTGGCGGACATGGCGATGAAGCTGGAGGCGGCGCGGCAGTTGACGTACGCGGCGGCGGCGAAGTCGCAGCGGGGGGACGCGGATCTGACGTTCTTCGGTGCGGCGGCGAAGTGCTTCGCGTCGGACGCGGCGATGGAGATCACGACGGACGCGGTGCAGTTGCTGGGCGGGTACGGGTACACGCGGGACTACCCGGTGGAGCGGATGATGCGGGACGCGAAGATCACGCAGATCTACGAGGGGACCAACCAGGTCCAGCGGATCGTGATGGCCCGCAACCTCCCGTAACGCGCCCCGACACGCACCGACGGCCGGTCCCGGGAGCGGCCCGGCCGTCGGCGCCGACCCCGCGCACGGATGTTAGGTTCCGGTGGATGAGCGAGAAGGAAGAGCAGGACCAGCCCATGAATGACGGGCCCTCGAAGCCGGCGATGCGCGAGGCGCTGGTGGCCGCGGCCTTCGAGCTCTTCCTGGAGCGCGGCTTCGAACAGACCACCGTCGACGACATCGTCTCGCTGGCCGGCGTCGGCCGGCGCTCCTTCTTCCGCTACTTCCCGGCCAAGGAGGACGTGGTCTTCCCCGACCACGAGCGCAGCCTCGCCGAGATGACGGAGTTCCTGGAGTCCGGCACCGGCGAGGAGGACCCGGTCAAGCACGCCTGCGACGCCGCCCGCCTGGTCCTGCGGATGTACGCCGAGCAGCCCTCCTTCTCCGTCCAGCGCTACCGGCTGACCCGCAAGGTGCCCGGCCTGCGGGCGTACGAGCTGTCCGTGGTCTGGCGCTACGAGCACACCCTCGCCGCCTACCTGCGCGGCCGCTTCGCCGACCGCCCGGACGGCCCCCTGCGCGCGGACGTGATCGCCGCCGCCGTCGTCTCCGCGCACAACCACGCCCTGCGCACCTGGCTGCGCTCGGGCGGGAAGAGCGACTGGGTGGCCGAGGTGGACGCGGCGATGGCCTTCGTCACCGGCACCTGGGGCGACCGCCCGGCCGAGGCCGCCGCCGAGGGCGAGTCCGACGACGTCGTGGTGCTGGTCGCCAGCCGCCGGGCGCCGCTGTGGCGGATGGTCCAGAGCATCGAGAGCGCGCTGGGCACCGACGCCCGCTGAGGCCCGTCGTACGGGCCTGGCAAGGAGCCCCCGCCCCGGTACGCCCGCCCCCGACCGTCACCCGGACGGCGCAGCCGCGCCCGCCGCGGCCCCGGTTGACGGCCCGTGCGCCGTGCGCGGCTCCCGGCGCCGGGCGAGACTCGGTCGCAGGACGGGGCCTCCCGGGCGGCGGGCGGCCCGGGAGCGCGAGGGAGCGGCGATGCCGACGACGTCCCGGCAGCCGGGCAGCGGCCCGACCCTGCACGAGGTGCTGCTGCACAAGGGCTACCCGCGCCTGCTGCTGATCTCGGCACTGGTCGGCATCCCGGTCTCGCTGGCGGCCTTCGGCTTCGTCGGCCTGGAGCACGAACTCCAGCACTGGGTCTGGGAGAGCCTGCCGGCCGCGGTCGGCTACGGGCGCGCCCCCTGGTGGTGGCCGCTGCCCGCGCTGCTGCTGGCCGGCCTGCTGCTCGCCCCGGTCGTGACCCGGCTGCCCGGGCGCGGCGGCCACGTCCCGGTGGACGGGGTGGGCGGCCCGCCCACGCCGCCGGTCGCCGTCCCCGGCGTGGTGCTGGCCGCGCTCGCCGGTCTGCCGCTGGGCGTGGTGCTCGGCCCGGAGGCACCGCTGATGGCGCTCGGCGGCGGCCTCGCCCTGCTCGCCGTCCGGTCCGCCCGACGTGCCGAACAGCCGCAGCTGGTGGCGGTGTTGGGGACGGCGGGGGCGGCGGCCGCGATCTCCACCATCTTCGGCAGCCCGCTGGTGGCCGCCGTGATGCTGATCGAGGCGGCCGGGCTGGGCGGCCCGCAGCTGATCGCGCTGATCCTGCCCAGCCTGCTGGCCGGCGGGGTCGGCGCGCTGGTCTTCACCGGCTTCGGCCACTGGACCGGCCTGGCGATCGGCGCGCTCTCGCTGCCGCAGGTGCCGAAGAGCGGGGTCCCGGACGCGGGTGACTTCCTCTGGGGCGTCCCGCTGGCCGTCGTGATCGCCGTGGTCTGCGTGGCCGGGCAGACCGTCGGCCGCCGGGTGAAGACCCTCACCACGACCGGCACCGCCCGGCAGACGGCTCTGCGTACGGTGCTGTGCGCGGTCGCCGTCGGCGGCTGCCTCGCCGCGTACGCCCTGCTCACCGGCCGCTCCCCGGAGGAGGCCGCGCTCTCCGGGCAGGCCACCCTGGGCACGCTCGCCGCCGACCCGGCCGCCTGGCCGGTCGGCGCGCTGCTCGCCCTGGTGCTCTGCAAGGGGCTGGGCTGGTCGATCGCCCTCGGCAGCCTGCGCGGCGGCCCGATCTTCCCGGCGATCCTGCTCGGCGCGGCGCTCGGTACGGCCTGCGCGCCGCTGCCGGGCTTCGGTGCCGCGCCCGCCCTGGCCGTCGGCCTCGCGGCCTCCGGTGCCGCCGTCACCGGCCTGCCCGTCACCAGTACCGTCCTCGCGGCGGCCCTGCTCGGCGGCGAGGCGGCGAACTCGATGCCGCTGCTGATCGTGGCCACGGTGGCGGCCTTCATCACCGCGGAGGCGCTGCGCGGCCGGCCGAAGCGGGAGGCCGCCCCGGCCGGCCGCACGGAGGAATCCGGGGTCAGCTGACCTCTGCACCCGGGCCGTCCGGGACCGCGGTCAGGTACTGCTCGATCTGCTGCTGGTTCTCCACCAACCGCAGGCACAGGTGCCGCAGTTGGGCCAGCTCCTCGGCGCTGAAGCCGCGGAAGACGGCGGCCATCGCGCGCTCGGTGGGCGCCCGGAACTCCTCCAGCCAGGCCAGCCCCTCGTCCGTCGCGGTGACCAGCACCGCCCGGCGGTCGTTCGGGTCGGGGGAGCGGCGGGCCAGACCCTCCCGCTCCAGGGTGTCCACCAGGCCGGTCGCATTGCGCGGGCTCACCCCGCCGGCCCGGGCCAACTCGCCCACCGTCAGGCCCGGTTCACCCCCTCCGTCCGCTCCACCCGTCCTGCTCGCCGCACCGAGCCGCACCAGCACGTCCAACGCCCCCGCGCTCAGCCCCCGCCCCCGTGATCCGTGCGCCCGCAGCTTCTCCACCGCGTGGAACGCCGAGCGTGCGGCGGCCGCCGCCTCCAGCGCCAGGGTGTCCCCGCCCTTGGTGAACACGCCCATGGCCGTCCGCACCCTGCTGTCGTACAGCCGGCCCTCGGCATCCCGCCCCAGCGGGCCGGCCGCCGCTTCCTCCGATGTATGTACCTGCTTCATAATGAAGTCATTCTGCATTGTGCGGCGCGCCTGTCAAGGGGGTGGTCCGTCAACCCGCCCGCCGAGGGCGGGACTTCGATGGGAGCCGGACGTGCGATCCGCGAGAGTGCGTCGGCCGCCCGAGCCGCCAGCCAACCGTTCCCGTACGCCGGAGCCGCGTATCGGCCCGTTCGAATGACGCTGCCGAGGGACGGGGCGGGACGGGCGGTGCGGCGGCGGTCCGTGGCGGGGGGCCGATCGGGACGAGGGGTGACGGGGGAGTGCTCCAGCCGACTGATCCTGCGAGATAGGCATACGAACTGTATTTCCGCTGGTGGGATCGGCGATTCTGACGGGGCGTGAGGCCGGACGGGTCGCGGCGCCGGTTGCGGCGGGGTGCGGGCCGTGGCTGTCTGAATCGCGGCGGGGCCGACCGGCGCCGCCACTCGATCCAGAAACTCCGTGGAGGAGATTTTCATGCGTGCTCTCAAGCGAGTCGTGGCTGTCGGCGCCCTCACCGTTCCGCTGGTCCTCGGCTGCGCCGGCCTCGCCTCGGCCGGCACTGGAGGCATCGACGCGAACTACGGCAAGGGCTACTTCACCGCCAACGAGAACGGCGCCGGTCTCGCGGCCCTCGAATCCCACGTCGGCCCCGATGGCGTCTCGCACGAGGACTTCTGGATCTGGGCGGACGACAGCGGCGTCACCGGTTCCTTCACGGGTTCGGGTGCCACCTTCGTCGACCCGGCCGCGGCCCCCGCCGACGCCCCGGCCGCCGCGGTCGCCGCGCCCGCCGCCGCCCCGGCTGCGGCTCCTGCCGCCGCTCCGGTCGAGGCTGCCGCCCCCGCTGCGGCCCCGGCCGAGGCCGCCGCTCCGGCCGCTGCCAACGAGGGCTGACCGAGCCCTGCCACCTCGGGCGTGACCCGCACCGTCCCGTCGGGCCAGGCCCACCCGGATGCCCGGCCGGTTCCCACCGGCCGGGCATCCGCCCGTGGCGGTCGCACCACAGCGGTGACCCGCGCCACAGGGGCGATCCGCACCGGAAAAGCAGAAAGGCCCCAGATCAACTGGGGCCTTTCTTTCGGTGTCCGAGGGGGGACTTGAACCCCCACGCCCGATAAAGGGCACTAGCACCTCAAGCTAGCGCGTCTGCCATTCCGCCACCCGGACTAGGTGTCGTCCTCGCGGCTTCCGATCTCTCGTCCGTCGCGCTGACAGATGTAACTGTAGCAAAGATCGGCTTGGGGTCCCAAAACGGTTTCCGGCGGGCTCCCGGCGGGCGGGTCCGACGGGTGGCGGGGGCAAGGGGCGGCGTGTGGCGGGGGCGTGACCAGCGGGTTTCGGGGGCAAGGGGCGGCGTGTGGCGGGGGCGTGACCAGCGGGTTTCGGGAACGTGCGGGGGCTGGATCGGGATCGGGGGCTGGGGGAGGATGGGCGGACGTGCTCGTACGGCCCGGGTGCAGGTCCTGGGGGTGGCGCGCTGGTGCGTCGGTGCGGGCCCAAGACGCGAGGAGTGACCGTGAGCGAGCGGAGCGAGTCGGCGGCGCCGAAGGTGACGGCTGAGTCGGAGGTCGCCGAGATCTGTCGCGATCTGATCCGGATCGACACCAGCAACTACGGGGACGGATCCGGCCCGGGCGAGCGGAAGGCGGCCGAGTACGTGGCCGAGCAGCTCGCCGAGTTCGGGTTGGAGCCGAAGATCTTCGAGTCGGCCAAGGGGCGGGCCTCGACCGTGGTCCGGATCGAGGGCGAGGACCGTTCCCGTCCGGGTCTGCTGATCCACGGCCACACCGACGTGGTGCCGGCCAACGCGGCGGACTGGACCCACGACCCGTTCGGCGGTGAGATCGCGGACGGCTGCGTCTGGGGGCGCGGTGCGGTGGACATGAAGGACATGGACGCGATGACCCTGGCGGTCATCCGCGACCGGCTGCGCACCGGGCGCAAGCCCCCGCGCGACATCGTGCTGGCCTTCCTCGCCGACGAGGAGGCCGGCGGCACCTACGGGGCGCGCTTCCTGGTGGACAAGCACCCGGGGCTGTTCGAGGGCGTGACCGAGGCGATCGGCGAGGTCGGCGGCTTCTCCTTCACGGTCAACGACCAGGTCCGCCTCTACCTGGTGGAGACGGCCGAGAAGGGCATGCACTGGATGCGCCTGACGGTCGAGGGCCGGGCCGGCCACGGCTCGATGGAGAACGACGACAACGCGATCACCGAGCTGTGCGAGGCGGTCGCCCGGCTCGGCCGGCACCAGTTCCCGCTGCGGATCACCAAGACCGTCCGGGCCTTCCTGGACGAGCTGTCGGACGCGCTCGGGGTCGAGCTGGACCCGGAGAACATGGACGAGACGCTGCGCGTGCTCGGCGGCATCGCCAAGATGATCGGCACCACGCTGCGGAACACCGCCCAGCCGACCATGCTCGGCGCCGGCTACAAGGTCAACGTGATCCCCGGTCAGGCCACCGCGCACGTGGACGGCCGCTTCCTGCCCGGCTACGAGGAGGAGTTCCTGGCCGAGCTGGACAGTGTGCTCGGCCCGCGCGTGAAGCGCGAGAGCCTGCACTCGGACAAGGCGATCGAGACCGGCTTCGACGGGGCCCTGGTCGAGGCGATGCAGACCGCGCTGCGGGCCGAGGACCCGATCGCCCGCGCGGTGCCGTACTGCCTGTCGGGCGGGACGGACGCCAAGTCCTTCCAGGACCTGGGCATCCGCTGCTTTGGCTTCGCGCCGCTCCAGCTGCCGCCGGAGCTGGACTTCGCCGGGATGTTCCACGGCGTGGACGAGCGGGTGCCGGTGGACGGGCTGAAGTTCGGCGCCCGGGTGCTGGACCGTTTCATCGACGCCTGCTGAGCCGTTCCGCGCGGCGGTGCCCGCGCTGATCAGGTGACTGGGTCGGCCCGCTCCCGGGGTTCCGGGGGCGGGCCGACCGCATTGTCCGAGCTGATGATTGTGGGACAGGAAGAAAGAGATCGACAGAAGCGATTCTGCTCGGAATTCCAGGCCGATCATGTGTGCGAGATCTCACCGTTGCGGGTGAATGGGAGATCCACTCCGTACCCCGTTTGCCGCAGCGTCGTTCATCCCTGTGCAGCCCGCCGAACGGGTTGCGTTGTCCATACAGGAGGAATGATGAAGGTCAAGAAGATCGCCGCTGTCGCCGCCGCCACCGGTGGCCTGGTGCTCGCCGCCGCCGGTGTCGCGTCCGCTCAGGGCGGCGCCGCCGCCGAGGGTGTGGCCGCCGGTTCCCCGGGTGTCGTCTCGGGCAACCAGATCCAGGTTCCGGTGCACATCCCGGTCAACCTCTGCGGCAACACCGTGAGCGTCGTGGGCGTGCTGAACCCGGCGTTCGCCAACCACTGCGCCAACTTCTGAGTCGACCTCCGGGCCGTCGGGGCCTGTTGAGCCGACTCACGCGAGCCCCCGGGCGGCGGACGCGCCGCGCCGGGGGCGTTCGCGTCCCCGCTGGGATACCGGATACACGGGATCCGACATGATCACTCGATCGAGTGAAGCGGGGTTTCGTTGCTCAACCTCCCCGTTGGCCTCTCGTTAACCCGTGTGCAGCCGAAGCCCTTGCGTGATTTACGGATATACGGAAATTCCGACTTTTTTGCAAGGTTCATGCCAAGGTCGACACGTCGTCTCGAAATGTCAGGGGAAAACATGAGGAAAGTAGCCAAGAAGGGGATCCTCACGGCCGTGGCCACCGGCAGTGTGCTGGCCTCGACCGCCGGCTACGCCTACGCGGGGGGCGCCGACGCGCAGGGGGTGGCCACCGGTTCACCCGGTGTCGTCTCGGGCAACTCGGTCCAGGTGCCGATCGAGGTGCCGATCAATGCCTGCGGCAACACGATCGATGTGATCGGCTTGCTGAACCCGTCCTTCGGCAACCGCTGTGCCAACGTCAACGGCGGCGGCCATCAGGCGTCCAAGCCCGCCCATGGCGGCCAGTCCGGCGCCACCGGCGCCGACCGTACCGACAGCTCCGGTGCCAGTGGGAGCCAGGGTGCCACGGCTCCGGCCAGCACCCTCCCGGCCAGCACTCTGCCGGCCAGTACCCTCCCGGCGAGTGCCGTCCCGGACGCCGCGGGTCCGGCCACCAAGGTTCCGGGTGCCGATGGCACGGGTGTCGACGTCCCGGGTGCCGGCGCCTCCGGTGTCGCCGCCAACTCGGCGGGCGTGCTCTCGGGCAACAGCGTCCAGGCGCCGGTGGACGTTCCGGTCAACGCCTGCGGCAACTCGGTGAACGTGGCCGGCGTCGGCAACCCGGCCTTCGGCAACGACTGCGCCAATGTGGAGAAGGTCGAGAAGGTCACCCCGACGCCGCCGGCCGAGGGCTGCGTGGAGACCTGCCCGACCCCGCCGCAGACCTCCTCCGAGGAGGTGACGAGCGTCGCGCGCACCGGCGTGGCTCCGGCCACCTCCGCGTCCGCCGCCGTGGCGCCCGCCGCCAAGCCGGCGCCGTCCGCCCAGCTGGCCACCACCGGTGCCGGCAACGTCGAGCTGCTCGGGGCCGCCGGCCTCGCGATGCTGCTCGGCGGCGGCGTGCTCTACCGCCGGGCCCGGGCCGGCGCCCGCTGACACGGCGGGCGGGGAACCAGGGCGCGCGCTGAACGGGACCGGTGCGCGCCCGCCCCCGGACGTACCTGAGGAACGACGCATCCGCGGCCGCCGAGCGAACGGGCGGCCGCGGACGCGTGAGGGCTCGCTGCCGCCCGGGGCCGCGGTGCCCCGCCCGTCACCAGTTCCGGACCTGCCGGATGATCCGCCGCTTCAGCCGGACCGTCCGGCTGCCGTCGGGGAACAGCCTCAGCCGGTCGAGCTCCCAGTGCCCGTACTCGGCGTGCTCGGTGAGCAGTTGGCGCGCCGCGTTGCGCGTGGTGCCGCGCGGCATGCGCAGGGACTGGTACTCGTACTCCGGCTGCCGGACCGGCTTCCGTGGGGTCAAAACGCTCCTCCTGGGGATCACCTTCAGGCAAGCCTACGGCCTGCCCCGGACAGTCGGCCCGGGTATTTCCGGCCGTCCTCCCGTGCGCGGGCAACGGTCGGAACGGGTGCGGCCCCGGCCGCCGACTGACAGTGCATCAGTCCTGTTGCCGCTGTGGAGGGGATACCCCGATCCCGGCGCGCGAAGCGGCAGCCGGACGGCCTCGGCGGGCCCGGCGTGCGCCCTCCGCGCCCGCTTCGCGCCGGTGGCGCGTGGGGACGAAGCGGGACGGATCGGACATCAGGGGGGAAGTTGCGGTGAAATCGCGGGTGTAGGTGACAACCGCTGTGCGTGGCGACACCGCGGGGAGATAGCGTCTGCACCATGTCTGATGCCGCGCAGCCCACCATTGCCGAGGTACGCGCCGCCGCTGAGGCGGTCAAGGCCGCCATCGACCGTCATCTGGAAGCGGTGTCAAGCCCCAACGCAGCCGATGATCCCGCCGTCACCGCCGCCTACGAGCAGCTCGCGACGGCGGCCATCGCCTACGACCAGCTCCTGTACGAGGCCTACGACGAGGTCACGCCCTTCGAGATCCCCGGGGACGAGGGCCCCGGCGGGTACCACGGCCCCGAACAGCCCGAGGCGATCAGCGTGTTGATCCGCCGTGACTACCACGTCGTCGACCCCGAGCGGCTGCGTGCCCAGGCCGAGCGGCTGGACGAGTCGCTGACCCCGGGCGGCGCCGGCGCGGGCGGGGTGAACGCCGCGATCGGCGTGCTGTTCGGCGAGTACGAGCCCGACGAGATCGCCGCCCGCAGCGAGGAGTTCGGCCTGGAGGAGGCCGACTCGACGCTCTGGGTCGCGGCCACCGAGCCGACCGAGCCGGGCGAGTGGCTGCCCGAGCCCTTCGAGCACGCCGACCCGCAGCTGCTGATCTGCCGGTTCGACGTGAGCGAGGTCTACGACGACGAGGACCCGGACGACTGACGCGGACAGGACGACCGACGCCGTGCAGGACGGCCGACGGGCGGGCCCGGGAACACCGGGGCCCGCCCGTCGTGCGTTCCGGCCGGCGGCCCGTCGGAGCGGGGCCGGCCGGAACGCCGGTCAGTACGCCGAGGCGGCGTTCTCGGCGAGGACCGCCCGCAGCCGGGTGGTGCGCGACTGCGCCTGGCGCTCGGCGACGGCCTGGACGAGCGCCGGGCCCGCCGCGTGCACCACGGACAGGTGCCGCTCGCCGCGGCCGAAGGCGGTGTAGACCCACTGCCGGGTGAGCGCCTGGGCGGCGTCCTCCGGGACCACCACGACCGCGCCCGGCCAGCGCCGGCCGACCGCCTGGTGGACGGTCAGTGCCCAGCCGTGCCGCAGCCGGGCGGCCTCGGCCGGCGGGACGGTCCGGTGCGAGCCGTCCGCGTACTCCAGGTGCAGACCGGTGGCGTCGCCGTCCAGCACCCGGGCCGGGCGGGTGACGCCGGGGGTGGGGGAGTCGACCACCCGGTCGCCCGGGTCGAAGCCGCCGAACCGGCCGGGGCCGGGGTTGAGCCGGGCCTTGGCGGCGGCGTTCAGCGCGCGGGTGCCGGCCGGGCCGCCGTGGCCCGGGGTGAGCAGCACCACCTGCTCGGCCGGGATGCCCAGCGCGCGCGGGATGGAGTCGGTGAGCAGCTGGACGGCGCGGTGGACGGCCTCGCCGGCGTCCTTGGCGGTCAGGATGACCACCTCCTTGTCCGGCGCCTCGACGGGCTGGAGCTCGCCGATGCCGACACCGGAGACCAGCTCGCCGATCGGGCCGAAGTCCGGGGTGCGGGAGGCGACCGCCGGGCAGGCCTTGGCGGCCAGCAGGTCGGCGAAGACCCGCCCGGGGCCGGCCGACCAGAGCTGCCCCGGGTCCCCGCTGAGCACCAGCCGGGTGCCGTCGGCCAGCGACTCCAGGACGACGGCGGCCAGGTCGACGTCCAGCAGCGGGGCGTCCAGCACGACCAGCAGGTCCAGGGCGAGCGTGCCGTCCGGGGCGCGGCCGGGGCCGGCGGCGCCGGAGAGCAGCTCGGCGAGGGTGACCACGGGGGCCCCGGCGCCCGCCTCGGCGAGTGCGGCGAGGGAGTCCCGGCCCTGGTCCGTCCAGGTGGCGGCCCAGGCCCGCAGCCCGAGGCCGCGGGCGGCGGCGACCAGCGCGGCCGGCTCGGCGCGGGCCGCCTCGCCGCCGGTGTGCAGCACCAGGGCGTGCTCGGCGACGGCCTTGATCAGGGCGGTCGCGGAGGAGGACGAGGCGGCCTCGGCGGCGGCCGCCCAGGCGGCCGGGCCGGGGGCGGCGGGGGGCTGCTGGGCGGAGCCCTCGGCGGCCTCCGCCCCGGGCTCCGCGTGCTCGGAATCGTCGGCCTCCCCGGCCTCCTCGGCATCCTCGCCCGGCACGAAGGTGGCCATCAGCTGGAGCAGCTTCTCGGCGAGGCTGTCCTCGGCCATCGCCAGCCCGGCCAGGGCGAGCAGCGTCCGGGTCGGCGCCTCGGCCTCCTCGTCGCCCCCCGCCGCGTGCGCCTCGGGGCCGGCCAGCTCCTCCTGGAAGGAGAGCACCCGCCCGTCCTCGACGGCGGCCTGGATCGCGGTGGCCGGCTCGGGCATCCGGAGCCGGTCGAGCCCGACCGCCACCTCGGCCAGCTCCAGGGCGGAGTGCCCGCGCAGCGCCGCCTGCTCCAGCAGCCACGGCACCAGCGCCCGGGCGCGGCGCTCGTCGCCCGGGCCGGCGCCGGCGCCGAGCAGCTCCCGGGCGAAGCCGTCCGCGTGCTCGGGCCGGACGCCGGGCAGGCCCAGCACCGTCCACGGGTCCTCGCGCAGCCGTGCGGGCGCCTCCTCGCCGAGCGCGGCCACGGCGGCGGCCGCCAGGTCGGCCGGGGCGCCGCCGGCGGTCAGCACCTCGACGGTGGCGCGGAGCACCTCCTCGCGCTGCCGGTCGGACACCACCGGGGCGGGGGCGGCCGGGGCGGGAACCCGGGTCGGAACGGGGGCGGCCGGGACCGGGGCCGCAGCGGCCGGCTCCGGCTCCCCGGGCTCCGACCCTCCGGGCTCCGGGGCCTCCTCCGTCGGATCCTCCTCAGCCGGGGCTTCCGCCATCGAGGCCTCCGCCCGGGCGGCACCCGCCCGTGCGGCACGGTCCGCGGCGTCCTCCGGCTGCATGCCGCGGATCTGCCGGGCCAGCTCCGCGAACTTCGCGGCCTTCGCCTCCGGGGTCAGCTTGGCCCCGGCGGTCACCTCCGGAGCGCCGTTCCCCGTGTCAGTCATCGTCGTCCGCTCCAAAGGTCACTCCACTGCAGGTTCTGCTCGACGACCCGGGCCGGTGGTCACAGCTCCGTCCACCCCTGGTCCGGGTAGTGGTGCACCGGCGACGAGATGTCGTCCAGCGCACCACGGATCTCATCCGGAAGCGTAAGCGCCTCCACCGACAGCGCCGACTGCAGCTGGGCCACCGTCCGGGCTCCGACCAGGGCGCTCGCCACCCCGGGCCGGTCCCGGACCCAGGCCAGCGCGACGGCCAACGGGGTGCTGGCGAGCCCGTCGGCGGCGGTGGCGAGGGCGTCCACGATCCGCCGCGAGCGCTCCCCGAGGTACGGCTGGACGAACCCGGACAGGTACGGCGAGGCGCCGCGCGAGTCCTGCGGGACGCCGTGCCGGTACTTGCCGGTGAGCACCCCGCGCCCGAGCGGCGAGCCGGCCAGCACGCCGACCCCGGCGTCCAGCGCGGCGGGCAGCGCCTCCCGCTCGATGCCGCGCTGGAGCAGCGAGTACTCCAGCTGCGCCCCGGCCAGCGGCACCCGCCCGTGGTGGGCGTGCTGCCAGGCGGCGGACTTGGCGAGCTGCCAGCCGCTGAAGTCGCAGACCCCGACGTAGCGGGCGCGCCCGGAGGAGACGGCGATGTCGAGGGCGCTGAGCGTCTCCTCGACCGGGGTCACCGGATCGAAGGAGTGCACCTGCCACAGGTCGACGTAGTCGGTGCCGAGCCGGCGCAGCGAGGCGTCCAGGGCGGCGAGCAGGTGGCCGCGCGAGCCGTCGAAGCGGCGGGCGGACTCGGGGACGCTGCCGGCCTTGGTGGCGATGACGAGTTCGGAGCGGGGGACCAGGCTGTCGGTGAGCCGGGAGATCAGGTACTCGGCGCCGCCGTCCGCGTACACGTCGGCGGTGTCGACCAGGTTGCCGCCGGCGTCGACGAACTCCTTGAGCTGCTCGGCGGCCTCCTGCTCGTCGGTGTCGCGGCCCCAGGTCATGGTGCCGAGGCCGAGTCGGGAGACCTGGAGGCCGGTACGGCCGAGGTGACGCTTTTCCATCGGACGGGCCTTCCACTGGCCGGTGGCCCCGGGAGCCCCGGCGGCCCTGTGAACGCGCAGGTGGGGAGAGCGCTCCCCACGTCGGCTGAGCGTAGCGGCCGGTGCGCGGAGAGAGGTGCAGACCCGCAGAACGATCAACAGCACCGGTGTGACCGGATCCACCCCTACCCGTCAGTAGCGTGTTCGGTGCGGGCACGGTTACCCTCGCGACCAACCCCAACCCACTGGAAGGTGCGGCAGATGCGACTCGGGATCAACCTCGGCTACTGGGGACTCGGCATGGACGCCGACAACATCGCCGTGGCCCAGGAGGCGGACCGCCTCGGCTACTCCGTCTGCTGGGCGGCGGAGGCGTACGGCTCGGACGCCGCGACGGTGCTCAGCTTCGTCGCCGCGAAGACCGAGCGGATCGACGTCGGCTCGGCCATCTTCCAGATCCCGGCGCGCACCCCGGCGATGACCGCGATGACCGCCGCGACCCTGGACACCCTGTCCGGCGGCCGGTTCCGGCTCGGCCTCGGCGTCTCCGGCCCGCAGGTGTCCGAGGGCTGGTACGGGGTGAAGTTCGACAAGCCGCTCGCCCGCACCCGCGAGTACGTGGAGATCATCCGCAAGGCGATGTCCCGCGAGCGCCTGGTGCACGAGGGCGAGCACTGGACGCTCCCGCTGCCCGGCGGCCCCGGCAAGCCGATCAAGCTCACCGTGCACCCGGTGCGCGAACACATCCCGCTGTACATCGCCGCGATCGGGCCCAAGAACCTGGAGCTGACCGGCGAGATCGCCGACGGCTGGCTCGGCATCTTCTTCTCGCCCGAGCACGCCGCGCTCTCCCTCGACCCGCTGACGGCCGGCCGCGCCAAGGCCGGGAGGACGCTGGAGGGCTTCGACCTCTGCCCGACCGTGAACCTCGCGGTCGGCGAGGACATCAAGGCCGGTGTCGACGCCCTGCGCTCGTACGCCGCGCTCTACATCGGCGGCATGGGCAGCAAGGAGAAGAACTTCTACAACCAGCTCGCCCGGCGGATGGGCTACGAGCAGGCCGCCGACGAGGTCCAGGAGAAGTACCTCGCCCGGGACCACGCGGGCGCCGCGGCCGCCGTCCCGCACGACCTGATCGACGCCACCTCGCTGATCGGCGACACCGCCCGGATCGCCGACCGGATGCAGGCCTACGCCGAGGCGGGCGTCACCACGCTCACCCTGGCCCCGGCCGGGTTCACCCTGGACGAGCGGATCCTGGCGCTGCGCACCGGTGTCGAGGCGCTGGAGCGCGCCGGACTGGCCTGACCGGGGCCGGGTGTCCGAGCGGCCCGCCCGGCGGCGCTACAGCCAGTCGTGCCGCTTGAACACCCGGTGCAGCACCAGGCAGACCACCGTCATCAGCACCAGCACCGCCGGGTACCCCCAGATCTGGTGCAGCTCCGGCATGTGCTCGAAGTTCATCCCGTAGATGCCCGCGATCATGGTCGGTACGGCGGCCAGCGCCGCCCAGGCCGAGATCTTCCGCATGTCGTTGTTCTGCTGGACGCTGACCTGCGCCAGGTTGGCGTTCAGGATGTCGGAGAGCAGCCGGTCCATGCCGTCCACCTGGTCGTTCACCCGGGCCACGTGGTCGGCGACGTCCCGCAGGTAGGGCGCGGCCTCGGGGCGGACGAAGCGGGCGCCGCGCTCCAGGGCCAGCATCGGCTCCAGCAGCGGGCCGGTGGCCCGGCGCACGGACATCACCTGGCGCTTGTAGCCGTAGATCCGTCCGGCGGTGTCGCGGTCGACCCGGGAGGGGGAGAAGATGTCCGCCTCCAGTTCGTCCAGGTCGCTCTGGAGCCCGGCGGCCACGTCCATGTAGCCGTCGACGATCGTGTCGCAGACCGAGTGCAGCACCGAGCTGGGCCCGTACCGCAGCTGTTCGGGGTCCTGCTCCAGGGCGGCCCGCAGTCCGCCGAGCGGGCTGTCCTCGCCGTGCCGGACGGTCATCACGAAGTCCGGGCCGAGGAAGACCATCACCTCGCCGACCGTGACGACGTGCCCGCCGGGGTGGTAGCCGAGGGTCTTCAGCGCGACGAACAGCGAGCCCTTGTACGCCTCCACCTTGGGGCGCTGGTGAGCGCTGACGGCGTCCTCGACGGCCAGCGGGTGCAGCGCGAACTCCTGGCCGACGCGGTCGAGTTCCTCGGCGGTGGGCTCGAACAGGCCTATCCAGACGAAGCCGTCCGGACCGGCCGCGCGGGCGGCGGCGAGTGCGCCGGCCAGGTCCTCGGGGGCCTCGATGCGGCGGCCGTCGTGGTAGGCGGCGCAGTGGACGATCATGCGGGCCATTGTCACCCGAGCGGGGCCGTCCGGCACGGATCCGGGGGATTCCGGTCCACCGGCCCCCGGCGGCCGGGGCGGTGGCGGACCCGGCCGCCGCGGGCCGGACGGGCGGGAAATCCGGTCTCCACGGCCGGGCCCGGAGGCCGTAGGCTGACCCCATGCCCACCCTGCTGCTCGTCCGTCACGGCCGCTCCACCGCGAACACCGCCGGAATCCTGGCCGGTTGGACCCCCGGCGTGGACCTCGACGACACCGGCCGGGACCAGGCCGCCGCGCTGGCCGGCCGACTGGCCGGCATCCCGCTGGTGCGGGCGGTCAGCAGCCCGCTGGAGCGCTGCCGGCAGACGCTGGAGCCGCTGCTGGCGGTCCGGCCCGAGCTCGGGCCGCCGGCCGAGGACGAGCGGCTGGGGGAGTGCCACTACGGCGAGTGGACCGGCCGTCCGCTGGCCGAGCTGGCCAAGGAGCCGCTCTGGCGCACCGTGCAGGACCACGCCGCCGGGGCCGCCTTCCCCGGCGGGGAGTCGCTGCGCGAGCTGAGCCACCGCACGGTGGACGCGGTGCGCGAGTGGAACCGGAGGATCGCGGACGAGCACGGCGAGGACGCGGTCTGGATCGCCTGCTCGCACGGGGACGTGATCAAGGCCGTGGTGGCCGACGCGCTCGGGCTGCACCTGGACCACTTCCAGCGGATCAGCGTCGAGCCCTGTTCGGTCACCGCGATCCGCTACACCCCGCAGCGGCCCTTCGTGCTGAGGATGGGCGACACCGGCGACCTCGCCTCGCTCGCCCCCCGGCCGGGCCCGGCGGCGGCCACCCCGGCCGGCGACGCGGTGGTCGGCGGCACCGTCTAGGCCGCGCCGCCGACGGGCCGTCCGGGGAGGCGCCGTCCGCGGCGGCACCGTTCGCTTCCCCGGGTGCCACCCCGCCCGCGGCCGTCGGCTCGGCTCCCCGGCCGGAGCCCGAAGGTCGTAGGGTGACTAGCGAGTCCATCCGGCCGCGGCCCGCCCCCGGCGGAACCGCGCCGACCGACACGATCCGGAGCGAGAGCGTGCCCCGTCAGGTCTTCTTCTACGACCAGCCCGAACGGTTCGTGGCCGGCACCGTCGGCCAGCCCGGCGCCCGGGCGTTCTACCTTCAGGCCAGCGCCCGGGGCCGGATCACCAGCGTGCTGCTGGAGAAGACCCAGGTCGCGGCGCTCGCCGAGCGCATCGAGGAGGTCCTGGACGAGGCGCTGCGGCGCAGCGGCGGCGACACGTCCATCCCGGCCGCCGCCCCGAACGACCTGCTCGACACCGCGCCGCTGGACCTCCCGCTCGAGCAGGAGTTCCGGGTCGGCACCATGGCCCTGGCCTGGGACAGCGTGGACGCCTGCCTGGTGGTCGAGGCGCAGGCGCTGGTCGAGGAGGAAGAGGAGGAGGACGCCGCCGAGGCGGCCTTCACCGACGACGAGAACGGCCCGGACATGCTGCGGGTGCGGCTGTCCGGCGCGATGGCCCGGGTCTTCGCCAAGCGCGCGCTGGACCTGGTCGCGGCCGGCCGCAAGCCCTGCCCGTTCTGCAACCTGCCGCTCGACCCGGAGGGCCACCTGTGCCCGCGCGCGAACGGCTACCGGCGCTGAACACCGACACCCCGCCGCAGGCCGACCCGTCGGCCGCCGCCGCGCTGGCCGCCGACGTGCCCACCGCCCTCGCGCTGCTGCGCCAGGGCGGGCTGACGGTGCACGGGCGGCTCACCGACGCCTCCAACGCCGCGCTGTACTGCACGGTGGCGCACGGCTCGCTGAGCGCGCAGGCCGTCTACAAGCCGGTGGCCGGGGAGCGCCCGCTGTGGGACTTCCCGGACGGCACGCTGGCCGGCCGCGAGGTCGCCGCGTACGAGCTGTCCGCCGCGACCGGCTGGGCGCTGATCCCGCCGACCGTGCTGCGCGACGGCCCGCACGGGCCCGGCATGCTGCAGCTGTGGGTCGAGCCGGACCCGACGGCCGAGCCGCTGCTCGCGCTCCAGGACCCGCGCGGCCCGGAGGCGGGCTGGCTGCCGATCGTCCGGGCCGAGGTCGAGGGCGGACGGACGGCCCTGCTGGTGCACCACGACGACCGGCGGCTGCGCCGGCTCGCCGTCCTGGACGCGGTGCTCAACAACGCCGACCGCAAGGGCGGTCACCTGATCCCGGCCGCCGACGGCCGGGTGTACGGCATCGACCACGGCGTCACCTTCAACACCGAGGACAAGCTGCGCACCCTGCTCTGGGGCTGGGCCGGCGACCCGCTGCCCGCCGAGGCGCTGGAGGTGCTGGCCCGGCTGGCCGAACAGCTGGACGGCGAGCTCGCCGAGCGGCTCGCCCCGCACCTGACGGCGGCCGAACTGGACGCCACCCGGGCCCGGGTGGCCGCGCTGCGCGGCTCCGGCCGGCACCCGCTGCCGCCCGAGGACTGGCCCGCGATCCCCTGGCCGCCGGTCTAGGACGGGGCTTCGGCGGGTCCGAACCGGAGCCCGAACCGGTGCCCCGGAGCGCCGGTGGTCCGGACCGCTCGTCGAAAACGGCGGCAGATGGTCTGGACCTGTCCCCGGAACAGGTCGCACACTGCTCCGATGGATGTGCGACGGACGACCCCCACCCCCCGAACCACGCCGGACCTGCCGTTGCACCGGTTACAGGTCCCGCTGCCCCAGCTGCTCCCCTTCGCCATCGGCAGTTTCGACGCGATCGGCCCGCTCTCCCGGGCCGGCTTCCCCCACCGGCACTCGTTCTACGAGATCGTCCACGTCACCGGCGGCCACGGCGCCCACGTCCTGGACCTCGTCCACCGGCCGCTGGCGCCACCGCAGTTGTGCGTGATCACGCCCGGCCAGGTGCACTACTGGGCGGACGCCGAGGAGTTGGTCGGCCGGGTCGTCCTGTTCAACGAGGACTTCCTGCTCGGCCACCCCCAGGACCTCGCCGCCCTGCGGGCGCTGGCCACCCGCCCGGCCCTCGCGCTCGGCGACCAGGCCGACGCCGTCGCCGCGCTGCTCGCCGACATGGAGTACGAGTACCGGACCAGGGGGCCCGGCTACCAGGGCGTGCTGCGGGCCAGCCTGCACATCCTGATCGTCCGGGCGCTGCGCGCCTGCGCCCCGGCCGACCGCCCGTCGGTGCCCGGCCGCCCGGCCGAAGTGGCCGCCGCCTTCACCCGGTTGATCGCCCGGCCGGGCGGGGTGCGGCACTCGGTGGCCTCCACCGCGCAGGAACTCGGCGTCTCCCCGGGGCACTTGCAGACCCTGGTGAAGCAGGCCACCGGCCGGACGCCCGGCGGTCTGATCCGCCGCCAGCAGACCTTGGAGGCCAAACGTCTGCTCGCCTGCACGGATTTGACGATCCGTCAGGTCGCCAAGGAGGCGGGTTTCGTCGACCCGGCGTACTTCTGCCGGTTCTTCCGCCGGGAGACCGGGATGACCCCGGGGGAGTTCCGGTCCAGGGTCGACGGAAATCACCACGATCCCCGGATCATGTCCATCGCGGTCGCACCGGACGGCCCGTAACTTTGCTGGTGGCCACCGGTGGCCGGTCCGGCGCGCACGGACGGGCGGCCGGTCCGGCCCTTGTCATGCCCCCACCATGGCAAGGGCCGCCCCCACCCCCCCGCCTCACGATAAGGAGACGGCGCATGCCCACGCCCGACGGCATGATCAGCCGCAAGACCGTCCTCAAGGCCGCCGCCGCGCTCGGGGCCGCCCCGCTGCTCGTCGGCGGCGGGGTCGCACTGGCCCGGGACCAGATCGGCACCGGCGAGCCGCTCGCCCTCACCCCCGAGTGCCACGACGGCGACGCCCCCACCATCGAGCAGACCGAGGGCCCGTACTTCAAGCCCAACTCCCCGCTGCGCAGCTCGATGGTCAACGACGGCCCCGGCACCCGCCTGGTCGTCAGCGGCTACGTCTTCGGTCGCGCGTGCCGGCCCATCTCCGGTGTGCTGCTGGACTTCTGGCAGGCCGACGACGGCGGCAACTACGACAACAGCGGATACACCTTCCGCGGCCACCAGTTCACCGACGCCAACGGCGCCTACAAGCTGGACACCATCGTGCCCGGCCTCTACCCGGGCCGCACCCGGCACATCCACGTCAAGCTCCAGGCCCCCGGCCGCTCGATCGTCACCACCCAGCTGTACTTCCCGGGCGAGCCGCGCAACAACACGGACACCATCTACGACGCCCGGCTGCTGATGAACGTCCGGCAGAACGGGTCGACCCGCGAGGGCAGCTACGACTTCGTGCTGAACGTGGCGCAGACCCCGGGCACGCCGAGCCCCACGCCCACCCCGACCTCCACCTCCACCGGTGGCCCGACCACGCCGCCCGGCGGCAGCTGGGCCGCGGGCACCTCGTACAACGCGGGCGACCGCGTGACCTACTCCGGCGTCTCCTACACCTGCCTCCAGGCGCACACCGCCATGGCCGGCTGGGAGCCGCCGAACGTGCCGGCCCTCTGGCAGCGGTCGTAGCGGCTCCGGCCGCTCCACCCGAGGAGCCGGGCGCCCGGTCGGCGGCAGGGCCGACCGGGCGCTCACCCATGCCCGGAGCCGGGTGCGGGGGGCGTACACCACGCGTTCCGACAGCGCCGGATCCGTGCAATACCAGTCGGGAAACTGTCGGGCAACGGTTGGAAACGAATCCAGTCGATCTTTCGTACTGGTTAGGCTTTCAAATGTTCGCAAGGTTAAAGTTGTTTCCATGCATGCCTGGCCCGCCTCCGAGGTTCCCGCCCTGCCTGGTCAGGGGCTCCCCCTCCGTATCCACGACACCGCAGCGGGCACAGTCCGGGAGGTCGTGCCGCAGGACGGCACCGCCCGGATCTACGTCTGCGGCATCACGCCCTACGACGCGACCCACATGGGCCACGCCGCCACCTACAACGCGTTCGACCTGGTGCAGCGCGTCTGGCGGGACGCCGGTCACGACGTCCTGTACATCCAGAACGTCACCGACGTCGACGACCCGCTGCTCGCCCGCGCGGTCGAGACCGGCCAGGACTGGACCGCCCTCGCCGAGCGCGAGACGGCCCTGTTCCGCGAGGACATGACCGCGCTGCGGATGCTCCCGCCGGCCCACTACATCGGCGCCGTCGAGTCGATCCCGTGGATCGTCCCGATCGTGCAGAAGCTGCTGGCCTCCGGCGCCGCCTACCACGTCGACGGCGACATCTACTTCTCGGTCGACGCCGACCCGCGCTTCGGCGAGGTCTCCGGCCTCACCCGCGAGGCCATGCGCCCGGTCTTCGCCGAGCGCGGCGGCGACCCGGACCGCCCCGGCAAGCGCAACCCGCTGGACGCCCTGCTCTGGCTGGCCGCCCGCCCGGGCGAGCCCGCCTGGGACACCGAGCTCGGCCACGGCCGCCCCGGCTGGCACATCGAGTGCGTCGCCATCGCCCTCCGGTACCTCGGGATGTCCTTCGACATCCAGGGCGGCGGCAGCGACCTCTCCTTCCCGCACCACGAGATGGGCGCCGCGCACGCCCAGGTCGCCACCGGCGCCCACCCGTACGCCCAGGCGTACGTGCACGCCGGCATGGTCGCCCTGGACGGCCACAAGATGTCCAAGTCCCGCGGCAACCTGGTCTTCGTCTCGGCGCTGCGCCGCGAGGGCGTCGACCCGGCGGCGATCCGCCTGGCGCTGCTCTCGCACCACTACCGGGCCGACTGGGAGTGGACCAAGAGCACCCTGGACGAGGCCGTCGAGCGCCTCGCCCGCTGGCGCGCCGCGGTCTCCCGCCCGGACGGCCCCTCGGCCGAGCAGCTGCTCGCCGAGGTGCGCGAGGCGCTCGCGAACGACCTGGACGCGCCCGCCGCGCTGGCCGCGGTCGACCGCTGGGCGGACCGGCAGGAGGCCGAGGGCGGCACCGACATCGGCGCTCCCGGCCTGGTGACCCGCACCGTGGACGCCCTGCTCGGCGTCGCGCTGTGACCCGGGTGCGGTAGCCCCGGCGCCGGGGCCACCGCACCACACGCCGAAGGGGCGTCAGGACCACACGGTCCCGACGCCCCTTCGGCGTGTGCGGTACGGGCTACTCGTCCTCGGCGCCGTCCTGGCTCTCCCGGGCGCCGCCCGGCGCCTCCGGATCGGCCGGCCGCTCCGCCGTGGCGTGCCCGGCCACCGGCTTCTCGCCGGTCGGCCCGACGTTCTCCCGGCGGCGCAGGTAGCGCTCGAACTCGCGGGCGATGGCGTCGCCGGAGGCCTCCGGCAGCTCCGCGGTGTCCTGCGCCTCCTCCAGCTGCTGGACGTACTCGGCCACCTCGCTGTCCTCGGCGGCCAGCTGGTCCACGCCGAGCTGCCAGGCCCGGGCGTCCTCGGCGAGCTCGCCCGGCGGGATGCGCAGGTCCAGCAGGTCCTCGAGCTTGTTGACCAGGGCCAGGGTGGCCTTCGGGTTCGGCGGCTGCGAGACGTAGTGCGGCACCGCGGCCCACAGCGTCACGGCCGGCACCCCGGCGTGGGTGCAGGCCTCCTGGAGCACCCCGACGATGCCGGTGGGGCCCTCGTAGCGGCTCTCCTCCAGGTCCAGCCGGCGGGCCAGGTCCGGGTCGGAGGTGACCCCGCTGACGGGCACCGGGCGGCTGTGCGGGGTGTCCCCGAGCAGGGCGCCCAGGATCACCACCAGTTCGACGCCCAGCTCGTGGGCGAAGCCCAGCAGCTCGTTGCAGAACGAGCGCCAGCGCATGCTCGGCTCGATGCCGCGGACCAGCACGACGTCCCTGGTCGTCGGCTCCGTCACCCGGATCACCGAGAGCCGGGTGGTCGGCCAGGTGATCCGGCGGATGCCGCCGTCCAGCCAGACCGTGGGCCGGTTGACCTGGAAGTCGTAGTAGTCCTCCGCGTCCAGCGCGGCGAACACCTTGCCGTTCCAGGTCTCGTCGAGGTGTGCCAGAGCCGCGGAGGCGGCGTCGCCCGCGTCGTTCCAGCCCTCGAAGGCGCAGACCATCACCGGGTCGATCAACTCGGGAACATCTTCCAGCTCGATCACCCAGCGTCTCCCTCCGGTCGGCGGTCGGACCTGCGCCGCCCCGGCTGGCCTGCCGGGGCGCCGACGGGCCGGCTGCCGACTGTCGAACCTCTCGTCTCCCATGGAACGCCTCGCTCCATGGTCCCTACCTGCCCAGCCTACGGGCTTTGATGCGCACCGCGGCCGGGCACCGGGACAGTCTGGGGGAGCGGACCGCCGGGATCCACCGGATATCGGCGGCGCCGGAGCTGACGGTCCGTCAGGCGTTCACCAGGGGCGGAGCGTGTTCGACCGGCGACGCGCTGTGCCCGCCGCCGCCCGGCGCGCGGGCCCGCCGGGCGCGCTACTCCGGGTCCACCCAGCCGTCGCGGTACGCCGTCCAGTGCTCGGGCAGCGCGGCGAAGTCCACGTACAGCGCGACGCCGAAGCCGGCCCGCCGTCGGTCCTCCCGGCCCAGGCCCAGCCGGACGCCCCGGACGGCGGCCCGGACGGTCTCGGCGTCGCCCCAGTGCCCCCACTTGTCGTCCCAGAAGAACGGCAGGCCCATCAGCAGGTCCACGTCGGCCGGGGTGGCCCGCAGGGCGAGTTCGGTCTGCCGGGCGACGTAGCCGCCGTACAGCGGCTCGGTGGGCATCGAGGTGTCGTAGCTCATCACCGCGATCTGGTCGACCCGGCGGGCGGTCTCGGTGAAGTACGCCTGGTCCCACCACTTGCCGTGGTCGGTGAGCAGGATGCCGGCCGTGTGCAGGCCGGGGACCGGGTCGATCTGCGGGGCCGCCACCGACAGTTTGGCGCCGCGCCCCGCGGTGACCGGGCGGACCTGGTCGAGCAGGGCCAGCCAGCCCGCCGAACCCGGGCGGATCGGCTCCATGTCGAAGTGCACCCCGTCGAAGCCGAGGTCCAGCACCTGGCGGGCGGAGGCGGTGACCCGGTCCCGGGTCGGGCCGTCCTCCAGGTCCAGGGCGTCCTTCTCCGGCTTGACCTCGTCGCCCAGCCAGCCCTGCAGCCGTACGCCGGGCAGCTCCCGGTGCACGGTGTCGGTGAACCAGCGGCCCCGGGGGTGGACGGCGGGCGGCAGCGAGCCGTCGTGCTCCAGCGGGCCGGTGTGCACGTAGAGGTCCCGGATGCCGGTGCCGGCCAGTAGCCGGCCGAGCGCGGCCACGTCGGCCTCGGTCCTGCGGCCGTCCACCCAGGCGTGGCCGAGCCAGAGCGCGTCCCGGCCCCGGGTACGGGCGTCGGCGGCGGGCTCGCCGGTGTAGTGCAGCCGGAACAGCACGAACACCGAGCCCAGCGCGGTGGCCGGCACGGCCGCCACCAGCACCAGGGCCAGCAGTGACCGGCGCCACCACGACCACGCCCGCCAGCGGTCGCGCAGCACGCGGAACGGGGCCGTCAGGGCCCGACCGGCTCGCTGCGCGGAGGTCCCGAATCGGGCCACGCGCTTGCTCCCCCCTTGCGGTCGAACGCTCAGGATACGGAATGGAACGGCGGGCCGACCCGTGGGCCGGATACCCTGGCCACGTGCGGGCCCGAGCAAGCGGGTCCGCAAAGCCGACAGCCGTCGCACCAGGGAGAAGCCCATGGCCACAGCAGCCACCCCGTCCATCACTCAGCAGAACCGTGCGAACGCGCTGCGTGAAGCGCTCGCCACCCGGGTGGTGGTCGCCGACGGTGCCATGGGCACCATGCTCCAGGCGCAGGACCCGACGCTGGAGGACTTCCAGAACCTCGAAGGCTGCAACGAGGTCCTCAACACCACCCGCCCGGACATCGTCCGGTCCGTCCACGAGGCCTACTTCGCGGTGGGCGTGGACTGCGTGGAGACCAACACCTTCGGCGCCAACTTCAGCGCCCTCGGCGAGTACGAGATCGCCGAGCGGATCTTCGAGCTGTCCGAGTCCGGCGCCCGGATCGCCCGCGAGGCGGCCGACGCCCACGCCGCCGCCGACGGCCGCACCCGCTGGGTGCTCGGTTCGATCGGCCCCGGCACCAAGCTGCCGACGCTCGGCCACGCCCCGTACGAGACGCTGCGCGACGGGTTCCAGCAGAACGCGGCCGGCCTGATCGCCGGCGGCGCCGACGCGCTGCTGGTCGAGACCAGCCAGGACCTGCTGCAGACCAAGGCCGCCATCCTGGGCTCCAAGCGGGCCCTGGCCGAGGCCGGCCTGGACCTGCCGGTGCTGGTGCAGGTGACGGTGGAGACCACCGGCACCATGCTGCTCGGCTCGGAGATCGGCGCCGCGCTCACCGCGCTGGAGCCGCTGGGCGTCGACTACATCGGCCTCAACTGCGCCACCGGCCCGGCCGAGATGAGCGAGCACCTGCGCTACCTGGCCAAGAACGCCCGGATCGGCCTGTCCTGCATGCCGAACGCGGGCCTGCCGGTGCTCGGCAAGGACGGCGCCCACTACCCGCTCTCCCCGGCCGAACTGGCCGACGCCCACGACGTGTTCACCCGCGAGTACGGCCTCTCGCTGGTCGGCGGCTGCTGCGGCACCACCCCCGAGCACCTGCGCCAGGTGGTCGAGCGGGTCCAGGGCCGCCCGATCGCCCCGCGCGACCCCCGCCCCGAGCCCTCGGCGGCCTCGCTGTACCAGGCCGTGCCGTTCCGCCAGGACACCTCGTACCTGGCGATCGGCGAGCGCACCAACGCCAACGGCTCGAAGAAGTTCCGCGAGTCGATGCTGGCCGGCGACTGGCAGGCCTGCGTGGAGATCGCCCGCGACCAGATCCGGGACGGCTCCCACCTGCTGGACCTCTGCGTGGACTACGTCGGCCGCGACGGCGTCGCCGACATGAAGGAGATCGCCGGCCGGCTGGCCACCGCCTCCACCCTGCCGATCGTGCTGGACTCCACCGAGCCGCAGGTGCTGCGGGCCGGCCTGGAGGCGCTCGGCGGCCGCGCGGTGCTCAACTCGGTCAACTACGAGGACGGCAACGCCCCGGACTCGCGCTTCGGCCGGATCGCCTCGCTGGCCCGCGAGCACGGTGCCGGCCTGATCGCGCTGACCATCGACGAGGAGGGCCAGGCCCGCACCGCGGACAAGAAGGTCGAGATCGCCGAGCGGCTGATCGCCGAGCTCACCGCCGACTACGGCGTCGACGAGGGCTCGATCCTGGTCGACTGCCTGACCTTCACCCTGGCCACCGGCCAGGAGGAGTCCCGCCGGGACGGCATCGAGACCATCGAGGCGATCCGCGAGCTCAAGCGCCGCCGCCCGGCCGTGCAGACCACGCTGGGCCTGTCCAACATCTCCTTCGGCCTCAACCCGGCCGCCCGGGTGGTGCTGAACTCGGTCTTCCTGCACGAGTGCGTGGAGGCCGGCCTGGACTCGGCGATCGTGCACGCCTCCAAGATCCTGCCGATCTCCCGGATCCCCGAGGACCAGCGCGAGGCCGCCCTCGACCTGGTCTACGACCGCCGCCGGGACGGCTACGACCCGCTGCAGCACCTGCTGGAGCTGTTCGACGGCGTCTCCTCGGCCTCGGTCAAGGCGTCCAAGGCGGAGGAGCTGGCCGCGCTGCCGCTGGACGAGCGCCTCCAGCGCCGGATCATCGACGGCGAGCGCAAGGGCCTGGAGGCCGACCTGGACGAGGCGCTGGCCGGTCGGCCCGCGCTGGAGATCATCAACGACACCCTGCTGTCCGGCATGAAGGTGGTCGGCGAGCTCTTCGGCTCCGGCCAGATGCAGCTGCCGTTCGTGCTCCAGTCCGCCGAGGTGATGAAGACCGCGGTGGCCCACCTGGAGCCGCACATGGAGAAGTCCGACAGCGAGGGCAAGGGCACCATCGTGCTGGCCACCGTCAAGGGCGACGTCCACGACATCGGCAAGAACCTGGTCGACATCATCCTGTCCAACAACGGCTACAACGTGGTCAACCTGGGCATCAAGCAGCCGGTCTCGGCGATCCTGGACGCCGCGCAGGAGCACAACGCGGACGTCATCGGGATGTCCGGCCTGCTGGTGAAGTCCACCGTGATCATGAAGGAGAACCTGGAGGAGCTGAACCAGCGCAAGCTGGCCGCGAGCTTCCCGGTGATCCTCGGCGGCGCCGCGCTCACCCGGGCCTACGTCGAGCAGGACCTGCACGAGATCTACGAGGGCGAGGTCCGCTACGCCCGGGACGCCTTCGAGGGCCTGCGGCTGATGGACGCGCTGATCGCGGTCAAGCGCGGCGTCCCCGGCGCGGCCCTGCCAGAGCTCAAGCAGCGCCGGCACGCCCGGGTCGAGGTGGAGGAGCCGGAGCCCGAGGTCAACCTCGGCCAGATCCGCTCCGACGTCGCCGTCGACAACGCCGTGCCCGTCCCGCCGTTCTGGGGCGACCGGATCGTCAAGGGCATCCCGTTCGCGGACTACGCCTCCTGGCTGGACGAGGACGCGCTGTTCAAGGGCCAGTGGGGCCTGAAGGCCTCCCGGGTGGGCGACGGGCCGTCCTACGAGGAGCTGGTGGAGACCGAGGGCCGGCCGCGGCTGCGGGCCTGGCTGGACCGCCTGCAGACCGAGGGCTGGCTGGAGGCCGCCGTGGTCTACGGCTACTACCCGGCCAACTCCAAGGGCGACGACCTGATCGTCTTCCACGAGGACGGCACCGAGCGGACCCGCTTCACCTTCCCGCGCCAGCGGCGCGGGCGCCGGCTCTGCCTGGCCGACTTCTTCCGCCCGGAGGAGTCCGGGGTGCGGGACGTGGTGGGCCTCCAGGTGGTCACCATGGGCAACCGGATCTCCGAGGCGGCCAACGAGCTGTTCGCCGAGAACTCCTACCGGGACTACCTGGAGCTGCACGGCCTCTCGGTGCAGCTGGCCGAGGCGCTGGCCGAGTTCTGGCACGCGCGGGTCCGCTACGAGCTGGGCTTCTCCGGCGAGGACCCGCAGGACGTCAAGGACATGTTCGCGCTCAAGTACCGCGGCGCCCGCTTCTCGCTCGGCTACGGGGCCTGCCCCGAGCTGGAGGACCGGGCCAAGATCGCCGAGCTGCTGAAGCCGGAGCGGATCGGCGTGGTGCTCTCCGAGGAGTTCCAGCTCCACCCGGAGCAGTCCACCGACGCGATCGTGATCCACCACCCGGAGGCGAAGTACTTCAACGCCCGGTAACCCCCGGTTCCCGCCGCATTCGCTCTTTCCGGACGAAGCGGGCGTATCCTTGATGATCCTGAACGGGCCGGTCCGCTCACCTGCGGGCCGGCCCGTGCCTTCCCCGGGGCCGCCCGGGCCTGCCGGAAGGACCCCCGCCATGACCACCAGCCCCACTGCCACGCGCATCCTCGACCACGGGGACGACCGCGGGCTCCAGGCGGTGCTGCTGGACATGGACGGGACGCTGGTGGACACCGAGGACTTCTGGTGGCAGGCCGAGGCCTCGCTCTTCGCCGAGCTGGGCCACGAGCTGGACGAGGCGGACCGCGCCCACGTGGTCGGCGGTCCGATGGCCAGGGTGATGGAGTACCTGGTCGCCCGGACCGGGGCGGACATCGCGCCGGCGGACCTCGGCGTGCTGGTCAACCAGCGCTTCGTCGACCTGCTGGCGGGCGGCGTGCCGCTCATGCCGGGCGCCGAGCGGCTGCTCAACACCCTTGCCGCGCACGGCATCCCGGCCGCCCTGGTGTCCGCCTCGCACCGGCACGTGATCGACATCGTGCTGCGCTCGCTGGGCGCCCACCACTTCGCCTTCAGCATCGGCGGGGACGAGGTGCCGCGCACCAAGCCGTTCCCGGACCCGTACCTGGAGGCGGCCCGGCGGCTGGGCGCGGAGCCGGCCCGCTGCGTGGTGGTCGAGGACACCCCGACCGGGGTGCGGGCGGGCGAGGCGGCCGGCTGCCCGGTGATCGCGGTGCCCTCGGTGGCGCCGGTCGAGCCGGCTCCGGGGCGGCTGGTGGTGTCCTCGCTGGAGCAGGTCGACCTCGACCTGCTGCGCTCCCTGGTCGCCTCGCGGGTGTGATTGTCGTCTCATTGCGAGACGGCTCTACTCGCCGGTACGAGGCCCGGCGAGCCCCCGGACCGGCGCTGCCGGGGGAGAAAACGGTCATTGGCTGACAACTCGTCGGGCGCGTGGTGATGCCCTCAACGACCGTGTCCCAAACGTCATCTGCACGGGTACCGGTCGTGCGTGTTCGATATGGCACGCTACTCCAGTTCGTGCCACCCAGAAGGACGCGCCTCGTGAAGACTTCAGCTGAACGCCTGGCAGTACTCGGTTGCGCCGGCCTGGTCGCCGTGTCGGTGGCGGGCTGCGGATCGGTGACCGACGTGGTCAAGGGGGACAGCGGCAAGTCCATCACCATGGGCACCAGCCAGCTGACCGGTGTCCTGGACCCGGCCGCCGCCTACGACTCCGGCTCCTGGCTGCTGCTGCGCAACACCTTCCAGTCGCTGCTCACCTTCCAGGCCGCCGCCAGCGCGCCCTCCCCGGACGCCGCGCAGTCCTGCGAGTTCACCAGCGCCGAGGCCACCGAGTACCACTGCACCCTGAAGCCCGGTCTGAAGTTCTCCAACGGGCACCCGATGACGGCCCAGGACGTGGTCTTCTCGATCGAGCGCACCAAGAAGATCAACGACCAGAACGGCCCGGTCGAACTGCTGGACTCGATCAAGTCCGTCGAGGCCAAGGGCGACAACGAGGTGCTCTTCCACCTCTCCGCGCCCGACGCCACCCTGCCGGCCAAGCTGGCGAGCCCGGCCGGCGCCATCGTGGACCACCAGGTCTACCCCGCCGACAAGGTCGTCCCCAACGACAAGCTGATCGGCTCCGGCCCGTACCGCATCGACTCGGTCGAGAACCTGAACGGCGGCAAGCAGCTGGGCAAGGTCGTGCTGTCGGCCAACGACAAGTACGGCGGCGAGGCCAAGCTCCGGAACAGCAAGTTCACCGTGCGGTACTTCGACAAGGCCGAGGACCTGAAGACCGCGCTGGACAAGAGCGAGATCGACCTCACCGACAACAGCCTGGAGCCGAACACCGCCGCCCAGGTCCGCTCCGACCAGCAGGGCGGCAAGGCCGATCTCCAGGTGACCGAGGGCGACAGCAACGACACCCGTTCGCTGGTCCTCAACACCAAGGACCCGCTGATGAGCAACGTCGCGGTCCGCCAGGCCGTCGCCCAGATGATGGACCGCAAGGCGCTGGCCCGCGACGTCTTCGCCCGCACCGTCCAGGCGCTCTACTCCATGGTCCCGGCCGGCCTGCCCGGCCACACCACGGCCTTCTTCGACCGCTACGGCGACCAGGACGTGAACAAGGCCAAGAAGATCCTGGCCGACGCCAAGGTCCAGACCCCGGTCAAGTTCACGCTGACCTGGTCCCGTTCGCGGGCCGGCAGCAACGAGGCCGAGACGCTGAAGAAGCAGCTGGAGACCGGCGGCCTGTTCCAGGTGACGCTCGCCCAGGAGCCGGACTGGGACTCGTACCGCAAGGGCTGGGCCGAGAGCAAGTACCAGGCGTACATCATCGGTTGGTTCGCCGACTACCCGGACCCGGACAACTACCTCGCCCCGCTGCTGATCAACGGCGGTGCGTACCACCACGGTTGGGACGACCCGCGGATCAGCGGCCGGCTGGTGCCGGAGGGCCTCAAGCAGACCGACCGCAGCGCCGCGGCCGGCACCTACGCGCAGATACAGCAGATCGAGGCCGAGAACGTGCCGCTGATCCCGCTGTACCAGAACAAGTCCTTCTTCGCGGCCCGCTCGTACGTCACCGGCGTCGAGTCCACCGTCGACACCACCGGCTACTTCCGCTTCTGGGAGATCAGCCGGACCAACAAGTAGCGCCCGCAGGACGGCGGCCCGCCCGCTTCCCCGTCGGTACGGGGGAGCAGGCGGGCCGCCGTGACGTTTCTGCCGCCCTGGGGCCGCTGGCGGCCCGCTACAGGGCGCCCGGGCGCACCAGCCCGCTCTCGTAGGCGTACACCGCCGCCTGCACCCGGTCGCGCAGCTGGAGCTTGGTCAGCACATGGCCCACGTGGGTCTTCACGGTGGTCTCGCTGACGAACAGCTCGGCCGCGATCTCCGCGTTCGACAGCCCGCGCGCCACCAGCTTCAGCACCTCCAGCTCGCGCTCGGTCAGCGCGCCCAGCGCCTGCGGCGGCGCCTCGTCGCCCGAGGGCAGCTTGGTGGCGTACATGTCCAGCAGCCGGCGGGTGATGCTCGGCGCCAGCATCGCCGCGCCGTCCGCGACCACCCGGATCGCCTGCACCAGCTCCTCGGCCGGGACGTCCTTCAGCAGGAAGCCGCTGGCGCCCGCGCGCAGCGCCTCCACCACGTACTCGTCCAGGTCGAAGGTGGTCAGCACCAGCACCTTGGCCGGGCCGTCGCGCCCCGGGCCGGCGATCCGGCGGGTCGCCTCGACGCCGTCCATCCTGGGCATCCGGATGTCCATCAGCACCACGTCGGGCTGCAGCGCCCGCACCTGGTCCAGCGCCTGCTGGCCGTCGCCGGCCTCGCCGACCACCACCAGGTCGGACTCGGCCTCCAGAATCATCCGGAAACCGGTGCGCAGCAGCGGCTGGTCGTCGACCAGCAGCACTCGGATCGTCACCTAGGACTCCTTGCTCATCGGATCCCCCGTGGGATCGCTTTCATCCGACGTACGGGCCAGCGGCAGCGGGTACGGCGGCGGGGTGCCGCCGAACTCCGGGCAGCTGGCCTGGTGGTCGCACCAGTCGCAGAGGCGGTTGCGGGTCGCCGGGAAGTCCCCGGTGGCCACCGCGTGGCCGATCCGCTCCCACAGCGCCCGGAGCTTGCGCTCCACCGCGAGCAGGTCCGCCTCGTCCGGGTCGTAGCTGACCACGTCCCCGCCCCCGCCGAGGTAGACCAGCTGGAGGCGCTTGGGGAGCACGCCCTTCCAGCGCCACACCACCAGGGCGTAGAACTTCATCTGGAACATCGCCTTGCCCTCGAAGTCCCGCGAGGGCGCCCGGCCGGTCTTGTAGTCCACCAGCCGGACCTCGCCGGTCGGGGCGACGTCCACCCGGTCGATGTAGCCGCGCAGCAGCAGCCCCGAGTCCAGGGCCGTCTCCACGTAGAGCTCCCGCTCCACCGGGTGCAGCCGGGTCGGGTCCTCCAGCCGGAACCACTGGCCGACCAGCTTCTCGGCGTCCGCCAGCCAGCGGGTGAGCGCCGCACCGTCCGGGTCGTCCGGGAACAGCGAGCCCAGCTCCGGGCGCTCGCCCAGCAGCCGCTCCCACTGCGGGCGCAGCAGGCCCAGCGCCCGGTCCGGGGTCCGCTCGGCCGCCGGGCTGTCGAACAGCCGCTCCAGCACCGCGTGCACCAGCGTGCCCCGGGTCGCCGCCGAGCTCGGCGGCTCGGGCAGCCGGTCGATCACCCGCAGCCGGTACAGCAGGGGACAGGTGAGGAAGTCCCCCGCTCGGGACGGGGAGAGCCCGGTCGGGGGTGCCGCCGGGCGCCCGGCGGCACTGCTGGTCTGGGTGTGCTGCATGGCTACGACCCTATTGCCCTTTGCTGTCATCCCGCTGCCACGGTGCTGCCACAGCCGCCGGTGAGTGGGTATGAAGGCAGAAGGAGGGCCGCGCAGCGCCGGGGGGCCGCGATCACGTAGCGTGGGCGCACCGGGCACGACGGGGGAGACGACCGAAGGGATCACGGTGAGCGACAGCAGGGGGCAGCAGCCCTCCGAACGGCCACCGCAGGCGGGCGACGGGCGCCCGGCCGCGCCGCCGCCCGAGCGCCGCGGCGGAATCCTGATGGGCCGGCCCTTCGGCGTGCCCATCTACGTCACCCCCTCCTGGTTCGTCATCGCCGCGCTGATCACCTGGGTGTTCGGCGGGCAGCTGGGCGACGTGCTGCCCGACCTCGGCGGCGCCCGCTACCTGGTCGCGTTCTTCTTCGCGGTCGCCTTCTACGCCTCCGTCCTGGTGCACGAGCTCGCCCACACCCTGGTCGCACTGCGGTACAAGCTCGGGGTGCGGCGGATCCAGCTCCAGTTCTTCGGCGGGGTCTCCGAGATCGAGAACGAGGCGGAGAGCCCCTGGCGGGAGTTCTGGCTGGCCTTCGTCGGCCCGCTGCTCTCACTGCTGCTCGGCGGCGTGTTCTACCTCGGGGTGCGGGCGGTGGAGCTGTCCACCGTGCCCGGGGTGCTGCTCACCGGCCTGATGGTCTCCAACCTGGTGGTCGCCGCCTTCAACCTGCTGCCCGGCCTGCCGCTGGACGGCGGCCGGATGCTGCGCGCGGTCGTCTGGGCGATCACCGGCCGGCCGATGACCGGCACGGTGGCCGCCGCCTGGGTCGGCCGCGGGCTGGCCGTCGCCGTGCTGATCGGCCTGCCGCTGCTGAGCGCCGCCCGCGGGGTCGAGCGCACCACCACCGACACCCTGGTGGACGCGGTGCTGGCCGCGGTGCTCGCCGCGATCATCTGGAACGGCGCCACCGGCAGCCTGCGCAACGCCCGGCTCAAGGAGGTGCTGCCCTCCCTGCGGCTGCGCGAGCTGGCCCGGCGGGCCGTCGAGGTCACCGCCGACACCCCGCTCGGCGAGGCGCTGCGCCGCGCCCGCGAGGCCGGGGCTGGCGCGGTGATCGTGGTGGACGGCCGGGGCGAGCCGATCGCCCTCGTCCGGGAGTCCGCCGTCCGCTCGGTGCCCGAGCACCGCCGCCCCTGGGTGGCCGTCGGCCCGCTCGCCCGCGACCTCGAACCCGGGCTGCGGCTGGACGCCGACCTCGGCGGCGAGGACCTGCTGCGGGCCGTCCAGGCCACCCCGGCGGGGGAGTACCTGGTGGTCGAGCCGGACGGCCGGGTGTACGGCGTGGCCGCGCTCAGCGACATCGAGCAGCGGCTGACCGCCGCCGTCTCCGGCCGCTGATCATGGTGGTAAGGCGGAAGGCTCCGCTTCCCTTAGGATTGTCCGCATGTCCGAACCGACCGGTGCCGCCCGCCGACGCGGGCCCTTCCAGGTCGGGGACCAGGTCCAGCTGACCGACCCCAAGGGTCGCCACTACACGTTCACGCTCCAGGCCGGGAACCAGTTCCACACCCACAAGGGTGCGTTCCCGCACGACGAGCTGATCGGCGCCCCCGAAGGCACGGTCGTGCGCACCACGGGGAACGTCCCGTACCTCGCGCTGCGCCCCCTGCTCCCCGACTACGTCCTGTCCATGCCGCGCGGCGCCGCCGTGATCTACCCCAAGGACGCGGGGCAGATCCTGGCGATGGCCGACATCTTCGCCGGCGCCCGCGTCGTCGAGGCCGGCGTCGGCTCCGGCGCGCTCTCCACCTACCTGCTGCGCGCCGTCGGCGACACCGGCATGCTGGCCTCCTACGAGCGCCGGCAGGACTTCGCCGACATCGCCCAGGGCAACGTCGAGCGCTACTTCGGCGGCCCGCACCCGGCGTGGAAGCTCACCGTCGGCGACCTCCAGGACAACCTGGTCGAGACCGACGTCGACCGCGTCATCCTCGACATGCTGGCGCCCTGGGAGTGCCTGGACGTCGCCTCCGAGGCGCTCGTCCCCGGCGGCCTCATCTGCTGCTACGTGGCCACCACCACGCAGATGTCGAAGACCGTCGAGGCGCTGCGCGACCACGGCACCTTCACCGAGCCGCAGGCCTGGGAGACCATGGTCCGCACCTGGCACCTGGAGGGCCTGGCGGTCCGCCCGGACCACCGGATGATCGGCCACACCGGCTTCCTGCTCACCGCCCGCCGCCTGGCGGACGGCGTCGAGCCGCCGCTGCGCCGCCGCCGTCCGGCCAAGGGCGCGTACGGCGAGGACTACGACAACGGGACGCCCGAGCCCACCCTCCAGGAGCGCGCCGCCGCCCGCAAGGCCGCCCAGGCCACGGAGGCGGACCAGCCCGACCTGGGCTGAGCCCCGAACCCACCGACAAGGGGTGGTACGAGCACACCGCTCGTACCACCCCTTTCGCATTCCGCCGATCACGGTGTGGGACGATGCTGGCTCACGCCTTGGCTCTTGGAGCGCTGGAGGGGACGCCTGGTGGAGACCGCGGTCGGGACGACGGCGACGGTTGGACAGCAGACACCGCGGGGCCGTTCCGGGCCCGGGCACGCGCGCACCGTCCCCTGGCACTGGGCCGTCGCCCTGGCCGGCTGCGGCGCGGTGGTGGCGGCCGCGCTCGCGGCCTCCCCGGCGACCGGCACCCCGGTGCCCGCGCACGGCACCCCCCAGGCCCTCGTCGCGAGCGCCGCCCCCGACCCGGCCCGGGCCCAACTCCCGCTGGACTGCGGCCCGTTCCCGGTCAAGACGGCGCTCAGCGTGCCGGCCCGGCTCGGCGACGGACGCCCCGGCACGGTGGTCGCCGCGCACTGCGCCACCGAGACCGGCACCCCGCCGGACGCCGTCTACCTGCTCGGCTTCGGCCCGGGCGAGCGCCCCGAGGTGGTGGCCACCCTGCTCCCCGAGCGCGAGAACCTCACCGTGAGCCGGATCGCGGTGCGTTCGGACGGCGCCATCACCGGCCACGCGCAGGGGTATTCGAGCGAGGACGTGCCGCGGTTCCGGCCCGACATCTCGCTCGACCTCACCTGGACGCAGCGGAGCGGCGGCTGGGAACGCTCCCAGACCGCCGCCCCGCTCCACCAGGCCTGAGCCCGGCCCGTCCTACTCCGCGTCCGGACCGTACACCTCGACCCGGTCGGCGACCCGGCGCACGTGGATGCAGTCGCCGGGGCACTCCTTCGCCGAGTCCACCACGTCCTGAAGGATCGTCAGCGGCACCGGGGCGCTCTCCCCGGGCTGCTGGCGCAGCTCGTCGTCCGGCCCCTTCACGTAGGCCAGCCCGTCGATGTCGAGCTCGAAGACCTCGGGCGCGTACTGCACGCAGATGCCGTCACCGGTGCACAGATCCTGGTCGATCCACACCTCCAGCGCCTCGGCCGCCGCCGTCTGCTCGGTCACCGACATGGTCCCCTGCCGTTTCTGTCCCGGGTCGCCCCTATTCCTGGAGCAATCCCGCCATTCGTACAACGATCGGACCTCGACTTGTGGTCGCGATCGGATATCACTTCGCTCGACGATACATCTGGCCCGCTTTGGGCGGTGCGCGGTGGGTATCCCCCTTAGCAGAGGGGAAGCACGCTGGGGCGAAGATCGGACACGCCCGTTCCATCTTTCTTGATCTAGGGGTTTACGGACCCCTGGTCCCAGGTAGGGTCTGGAAGCGTCCAGCTCCCCGGAGGAGGTGAGGACCGTGGCAGCCCACGATGACGACTACAACCGCAGCACCGGCAGGCCCGCTCGTGGTTCCGACGAGGCCGCTCAGGTCTCGTACCTTGAGCAGGAAATCGCCGTGCTGCGCCGCAAGCTCGCCGACTCGCCGCGCAATTCGAGGATCCTCGAAGAGCGGATCGTCGAGCTCCAGACCAACCTGGCGGGCGTGACCGCCCAGAACGAACGGCTCGCCTCCACCCTGCGAGAGGCCCGCGACCAGATCGTGGCCCTCAAGGAGGAAGTGGACCGGCTGGCACAGCCCCCGGCCGGCTTCGGCACCTTCCTCGACGCGAACGAGGACGGCACCGCGGACATCTTCACCGGCGGGCGCAAGCTCCGCGTGAACGTCAGCCCGAGCGTCGCCCTCGACGAGGTGCGGCGCGGCCAGGAAGTGATGCTCAACGAGGCCCTCAACATCGTGGACGCGATGGCCTTCGAGAACATCGGCGAGATCGTCACCCTCAAGGAGCTCCTGGAGGACGGCGAGCGCGCCCTGGTGCTGGGGCACACCGACGAGGAGCGGGTGGTGCGCCTCGCCGAACCGCTGCGCGGGCTGACCATCCGGTCCGGGGACGCCCTGCTGCTGGAGCCCCGCTCCGGCTACGTCTTCGAGGTCGTCCCGAAGTCCGAGGTCGAGGAGCTGGTCCTCGAGGAGGTCCCGGACATCGACTACCGCCAGATCGGCGGCCTGAGCAACCAGATCGAGCTGATCCGCGACGCGGTCGAGCTGCCGTACCTGCACGCCGACCTCTTCAAGGAGTACGAGCTGCGCCCGCCCAAGGGCGTGCTGCTCTACGGCCCGCCCGGCTGCGGCAAGACGCTGATCGCCAAGGCGGTCGCCAACTCGCTGGCGAAGAAGGTGGCCGAGGTCACCGGACGCCCCCAGGGGAAGAGCTACTTCCTCAACATCAAGGGCCCCGAGCTGCTCAACAAGTACGTGGGCGAGACCGAGCGGCAGATCCGCCTGGTGTTCCAGCGGGCCCGGGAGAAGGCGGGCGAGGGCACGCCCGTCATCGTCTTCTTCGACGAGATGGAGTCGCTGTTCCGCACCCGCGGTTCCGGCGTCAGCTCGGACGTGGAGAACACCATCGTCCCGCAGCTGCTCGCCGAGATCGACGGCGTGGAGGGCCTGGAGAACGTCATCGTCATCGGCGCCTCGAACCGCGAGGACATGATCGACCCGGCGATCCTGCGGCCCGGCCGCCTGGACGTCAAGATCAAGATCGAGCGCCCGGACGCCGAGGCCGCGAAGGACATCTTCTCCAAGTACCTCAAGGACTCGCTGCCGTTCCACCCGGACGACCTCAAGGAGCACGAGGGCTCCGTCGAGGCCACGGTGGTCGCGATGATCCAGTCGGTGGTGGAGCGGATGTACTCCGAGACCGAGGAGAACCGCTTCCTGGAGGTCACCTACGCCAACGGTGACAAGGAGGTCCTGTACTTCAAGGACTTCAACTCCGGCGCGATGATCCAGAACATCGTCGACCGCGCGAAGAAGATGGCCATCAAGGACTTCCTCGACCACGGTCAGCGGGGCCTGCGCGTCTCCCACCTGCTCGCCGCCTGCGTCGACGAGTTCAAGGAGAACGAGGACCTCCCGAACACCACCAACCCGGACGACTGGGCCCGCATCTCCGGCAAGAAGGGCGAGCGGATCGTCTTCATCCGCACGCTGGTCACCGGCAAGCAGGGCGCCGAGTCCGGCCGCTCGATCGACACTGTCGCCAACACGGGGCAGTACCTGTAAGCACGCGGTTGTCCGGGCCGGCAGCGGTCCCCGGAGCTGTACGCACACCGTCCGGCTGTGGCGCCTCGCGGCCCCGCAGCCGGACGGCGCGTCTCCGGGCCCGCCGTTCGGCGCCGGGTTCTAGGCTCGACCCACCGTGCGCGGGCAGAGGCCCGGCACCGGTGTTGTTCGGCGGTACGTCAGAGTGCTCCGCCCGTCGGGGGCGGTGCACCGGGCAAGGAGGGCCGCATGACCGTACGGCGCGTGATGGGCATCGAGACGGAGTACGGGATCTCCGTGCCCGGGCACCCCAACGCCAACGCCATGCTCACCTCGTCCCAGATCGTCAACGCGTACGCGGCGGCGATGCACCGGGCACGGCGGGCCCGCTGGGACTTCGAGGAGGAGAATCCGCTGCGCGACGCACGGGGGTTCGACCTGGCCCGCGAGGTCGCGGACGCCAGCCAGCTGACCGACGAGGACATCGGCCTCGCCAACGTCATCCTCACCAACGGGGCCCGGTTCTACGTGGACCACGCGCACCCCGAGTACAGCTCGCCCGAGGTGACCAACCCGCGCGACGCCGTGCTCTGGGACAAGGCCGGCGAGCGGATCATGGCCGCCGCCGCGCAGCGCGCGCTGGAACTGCCCAACGGGCAGACCATCCACCTGTACAAGAACAACACCGACAACAAGGGCGCCTCCTACGGCACCCACGAGAACTACCTGATGAAGCGGGCGACACCGTTCGCCGACATCGTCCGCCACCTCACCCCGTTCTTCGTCTCCCGCCAGGTGGTCGCCGGCGCCGGCCGGGTCGGCATCGGCCAGGACGGCTCGGCGCACGGCTTCCAGCTCAGCCAGCGGGCGGACTACTTCGAGGTCGAGGTGGGTCTGGAGACGACGCTCAAGCGCCCGATCATCAACACCCGGGACGAACCCCACGCCGACGCCGAGAAGTACCGCCGGCTGCACGTGATCATCGGGGACGCCAACCTCTCCGAGATCTCCACCTACCTCAAGCTGGGCACCACCGCGCTGGTGCTGTCGATGATCGAGGACTCGTTCATCGCCGCCGACCTCGCCGTCGACCAGCCGGTGCGCACCCTGCACCGGGTCTCCCACGACCCGACGCTCAAGCACCTGATCACCCTGCGCAACGGGCGCAAGCTCACCGCCGTCCAGCTCCAGCTCGAGTACTTCGAGCTGGCCCGCAAGTACGTCGAGGACCGCTTCGGCACCGACGCGGACGAGCAGACGGTGGACGTGCTGACCCGCTGGGAGGACGTCCTCGGCCGGCTGGAGCGCGACCCGATGTCGCTGTCCCGGCAGCTGGACTGGGTCGCCAAGCGGGAGATCCTGGAGGGCTACCGCAGCCGGGACGCCCTGGAGTGGGACAACCCGCGGCTGCACCTGGTCGACCTCCAGTACAGCGACGTACGGCCCGAGAAGGGCCTCTACAACCGCCTGGTGGCCCGCGGGCGGTTCGAGCGGCTGCTCACCGAGGGCGAGGTCGAGCGGGCCGTCTCCAAGCCGCCGGACGACACCCGGGCGTACTTCCGCGGGCGCTGCCTGGAGCAGTACGCGGAGCACGTCGCGGCGGCCTCCTGGGACTCGGTGATCTTCGACCTGCCCGGCCGGGACTCGCTGCAGCGCGTGCCCACCCTGGAACCGCTGCGCGGGACCCGCAACCACGTCAAGGAGCTGCTGGACCGCTGCCGCACGGCCGAGGACCTGCTCCGGGTGCTGTCCGGCGGGTAACTTTTCGATCACCATGGGTGAACGTCCGCCGAATGGGAATCATCCGGGGTGGCAGCGGGTGTTGGACAGGAAGCGCCACCGGCAAACCGGGAGCGGCAGTCGCACCTTGTGTATAGGGTCGGTGCAGCAAGCAACGACCCAACCGTGCCAGACGAATCGAGCGGGGTGAGGGAAATGGCGAGCAAGGACACCGGCGGCGGCCAGCAGCGGGCGAACCGCTCCTCCGAGGAGGTCGAGGAGCAGGCCGCGGAAAGCCAGAATTCCGAGGACCTCAAGGAGCGCCAGGAAAAGCTGAGCGACGACGTCGACGCGGTTCTGGACGAAATCGACGAGGTCCTCGAGTCGAATGCCGAGGATTTCGTTCGCGGATTCGTCCAGAAGGGCGGGCAATAGCCCGGTCCGGGCATTCCGAATTCACGGTCGCGACCGATCGGGGCGGCCGGGCGGCGAACACCGCCCGGCCGTCCGGCACCGGCCCCTCCACCCGTGGACAGTGATCGTCGGGCGGGTAGGGTGCGGGCAGCGCGCGCTTCAAGCTACCTGGAAGGAATCGTGTGGAAGCCAACACTCGTGGCACCGGGCGTCTACCGGCTGCCTTCCTGACCCCGGGGTCGTCCTCGTTCCTCGACTTCCTCGCCGAGCACAAGCCGGAGATGGTCCCCGGGCTCCGGGGGCTCCCCGAGGGCGTCGTGGTTGAGGCCCCGCACGGGACCACGCTGGTGGCCGCGATCTTCGACGGCGGCGTCGTGATCGCGGGTGACCGCCGGGCGACGATGGGCAACGTGATCGCCCAGCGGGACATGGAGAAGGTCTTCCCGGCCGACGAGTACAGCGCGGTCGGCATCGCCGGCACCGCCGGCCTCGCGGTCGAGATGGTCCGGCTGTTCCAGCTGGAGCTGGAGCACTACGAGAAGATCGAGGGCGCCACCCTCTCCCTGGAGGGCAAGGCCAACCGGCTCACCACCATGATCCGGGGCAACCTGGGCATGGCGATGCAGGGCCTCGCGGTGGTGCCGCTGTTCGCCGGCTACGACCTGGACCTCGGCCGCGGCCGGATCTTCAACTACGACGTCACCGGCGGGCGGTCCGAGGAGCGCGGCTTCGCCGCCACCGGCTCGGGCTCGGTCTTCGCCCGCGGCTCGCTGAAGAAGCTCTACCGCGACGGCCTGACGGCCGACCAGGCCGCCACCCTGGTCGTCCAGGCCCTGTACGACGCGGCGGACGACGACTCCGCCACCGGCGGCCCGGACCTCGCCCGGAAGATCTTCCCGATCGTCTCGCTGATCACCGAGGACGGCTTCCGCCGGCTCACCGACGCGGAGGTGACGGAGATCGTCGTCGCCATCACCGACGAGCGCCTGGACCGGCCCAACGGCCCGCAGGCCCCGCTGATCTAGGGGGTGTCTTGTGGATCTTGTCGGATCAGGCCGCGGCGTCAGGGTGCGTGCATCGCAAGGCGGAGGAGGGAGCCACTGCGGAGCATTGGCGACCGACGACAACGCCGCGAGGTGCGTGCCCTGGCGTCGCGGACCCGGCTAAGTTCCACAAGACACCCCCACGCCATCACCTCACAGAAAGGGGACGACCGCCGGTGTCGACACCGTTCTACGTCTCGCCCCAGCAGGCCATGGCGGACCGCGCGGAGTACGCCCGCAAGGGCATCGCGCGCGGCCGCAGCGTGGTCGTGCTCACCTACGCCGACGGCATCGTCTTCGTCGCGGAGAACACCTCCAGGGCGCTCCACAAGGTCTCCGAGATCTACGACAAGATCGCCTTCGCGGCGGTCGGCCGCTACAACGAGTTCGAGAACCTGCGCATCGGCGGCGTCCGCTACGCCGACCTGCGCGGCTACTCCTACGACCGGGCCGACGTCACGGCCCGAGGCCTGGCCAACGTGTACGCCCAGACCCTGGGCACCATCTTCTCCTCGGTCGGCGAGAAGCCGTACGAGGTCGAGCTGATCGTGGCCGAGGTCGGCCGCACCCCCGACAACGACCAGATCTACCGGCTCACGCCGGACGGTTCGGTCGTGGACGAGAAGAACTACGTGGTGGTCGGCGGCAACGCCGACTCGATCGGCAACTACCTGGGCCAGCGCCACCGCGCCGGCATCGGCCTCACCGAGGCGGTGAAGCTCGCCGTGGACTCGCTCGCCCGCGACCCCAACGGCGGCAGCCCGCGCGGCCTCACGCCGGAGCAGCTGGAGGTGGCGGTCCTCGACCGCCAGCGGTTCCAGCAGCGCAAGTTCAAGCGGATCCTGGGCAACCAGCTGGGCCGGCTGCTCGACGGGGACCAGTCCGCGGAAGCGGACGACGAGGACAACCCGGCGGACGGCACGCCGGTGTAGCAGTGCCTGTGGAGTCCCGGACGGCGGCCCCGCCGCCGTCGTCCGGGACTCCGGTGCCCCTGCGGCGGCCCAGTCGTCGTGGAGGCGGTTTCGGACAGCTCCGACAGAGAATGGAGTGCTCATGGACCGCCGGATTTTCGGGCTGGAGAACGAGTACGGCGTGACCTGCACGTTCCGCGGGCAGCGACGGCTGTCCCCGGACGAGGTGGCGCGGTACCTGTTCCGCCGGGTCGTCTCCTGGGGCCGCAGCAGCAACGTCTTCCTGCGCAACGGCGCCCGCCTCTACCTCGACGTCGGCTCCCACCCCGAGTACGCCACCCCCGAGTGCGACGACGTCGTCGAGCTGGTGACGCACGACAAGGCCGGTGAGCGCATCCTCGAGGGGCTCCTGGTGGACGCCGAGCGCCGGCTGCACGAGGAGGGCATCGCCGGGGACGTCTACCTCTTCAAGAACAACACCGACTCGGCCGGGAACTCCTACGGCTGCCACGAGAACTACTGCGTGGCCCGGCACGGGGAGTTCTCCCGGCTGGCCGACGTGCTGATCCCGTTCCTGGTCACCCGGCAGCTGATCTGCGGGGCGGGCAAGGTGCTCCAGACCCCGCGCGGCGCGGTGTTCTGCGTCAGCCAGCGGGCCGAGCACATCTGGGAGGGCGTCAGCTCCGCCACCACCCGCTCGCGCCCGATCATCAACACCCGGGACGAGCCGCACGCGGACGCCGAGCGCTACCGCCGGCTGCACGTGATCGTCGGCGACTCCAACATGTCGGAGACCACGACGCTGCTCAAGGTCGGCTCCACCGACCTGGTGCTGCGGATGATCGAGGCCGGCGTGGTGATGCGCGACCTCACCCTGGAGAACCCGATCCGGGCGATCCGCGAGGTCAGCCACGACCTCACCGGCACCCACCAGGTGCGGCTCGCCAACGGCCGGGAGGCCAGCGCGCTGGACATCCAGGAGGAGTACTACACCAAGGCCCTGGAGTTCGCGGACCGCAAGGGCATCAACACCGGCACCGTCGCCCGGGTCCTCGACCTGTGGGGCCGCACCCTGGAGGCCGTCCGCAGCGAGCGGCTGGACGGGGTCGCCCAGGAGATCGACTGGATCATGAAGTACAAGCTCATCGAGCGCTACCGCGAGAAGCACCAGATGAGCATGTCCAACCCGCGGGTGGCGCAGATCGACCTCGCGTACCACGACATCCACCGCCGCCGCGGCCTGTTCTACCTGCTCCAGGGCAAGGGCCAGGCGCAGCGGGTGACCACCGACCTCAAGACCTTCGAGGCCAAGTCGATCCCGCCGCAGACCACCCGGGCGCGGCTGCGCGGGGACTTCATCCGGCGGGCCCAGGAGCAGCGCCGGGACTTCACGGTCGACTGGGTGCACCTGAAGCTGAACGACCAGGCGCAGCGCACGGTGCTGTGCAAGGACCCGTTCCGTTCGGTGGACGAGCGGGTGGAGAAGCTGATCGCGGGGATGTAGCCCCCGGCCGTGTGATCAAGGCGGCGACCGGCCCCGGTGGTGTCTACCGGGGCCGGACGCGTGCCGGGCATACGCTGTCCGTCGAGTCAGGAGAGCCGACTTCGACCGACAGTTAGGACCACCGTGCGCCGCACCGCCGGTTTGCTTCTCACCCTGCCGTTGCTGCTCGCGGTCGCCTGCAGCAGCTCGCCCAAGGCGGCGGGCCCGGTGACGCCGTCCGCGGCGAGCGCCGCCCCGACGGTGCCCGCGCCGGTCGGCGAGGCGTCACCGATGCCCACTCTTTCGGGTGGCGGGTTCGGCAGCAAGGCCACCATCACCATCCCCGAGGGCCAGCAGCCCGGCGGCCAGTTCGTGGTGAACACGGTCAGCGAGGGCGACCGGGCGACCGTCAACAAGGGCGACTGGGTGACGGTCAACTACACCGCCAGGGACTGGACCACCGCCAAGGACCTGCCCAGTTCGTACGACGCCAACGGCAAGCCGCAGCTCTACCAGGCCGGCAGCGGGCAGCTGGTGCCGGCGCTGGACCAGAGCGTGATCGGCAAGAAGGTGGGCAGCCGGCTGCTGGTGGTCGCCCCGCCGGCGGCGGCCTTCGGCGAGCAGGGCTCCACCCAGCTGGGCGTCAACAAGGGCGACACCGTGGTGTTCGTGCTGGACATCATGGAGAGCCTGCCGCCGGACTCCACGCTGACCGGGGCGATGGCCGAGCCGGCCGCGACGATGCCGCAGGTCAAGGACAACGGCAAGGCGCCGGCCACGATCACGATCCCGACCGGGCAGGCCGCGCCCACCGACCTCCAGCAGGCGGTGCTGATCAAGGGCGAGGGCAAGCAGGTCAAGAGCGGGCAGACCCTGGTGGTGCAGTACACCGGGGTGCTCTGGGCCAACGGCCAGCAGTTCGACGCCTCCTGGACGCACGGCGGCGCGCAGGCGGTGCAGATCGGCACCGGCAGCGTGATCGAGGGCTGGGACAAGGGCCTGGTCGGGCAGAACGTCGGCAGCCGGGTCCTGCTGGTGGTGCCTCCGGCGCTCGGCTACCAGGACAAGGCGCAGGGCTCGGTTCCGGCGAACTCGACCCTGGTCTTCGTGATCGACATTCTCGAAGCGGTCTAGGAAGTCACCGGGGGGATTCCGTACGCTTGGGCGGACGCTCGTACAACGAAGCGTCCGCCCTCATCCTGAGCTGTCATACTGCCCACGCACTGTGGCAGGCGCCGCCCGGCGCCGAGGTCCGGGGCGGGCGGTGCGACGGCAGGCCGGCGTGCCCACGCCGGGCGCAGACCTGGAAGACCTCGTGGCGAGATGGATGGGGAGTCATGACTGAGAAGACGCCGAGCCCGGGCGGGGCCGGCACCGCGGCGAACGACAGCTCCGCGGGTGACCCGGCCGCCTCTCGTCCCGGCGGTCCGGTTGGCGGGGACCGCGAGTCGATCGTCGTCCCCCCGGCGATCCTGGCGCAGCAGGCGGGCTGGGCGCAGCCCGGCGAGGCGCCGCGCGCCGCGGGCGGGACCAAGACGGACGACGCCCCGCAGATCTTCGCCTCCAACGTGCGCAAGTCCGACACGTCGGAGGCCGGGTACGACGAGAACCCGCCCGGCGTCGGCAAGCTGGGCGTGATCCTCGGCACGGTGATCGCCCTGCTGCTGGTCGGCAGCGGCGTCACGCTGTACATGGTGAACAAGGACGGCTCCAAGGACAGCGCCGCGGCCAAGCCGGACGCGGCCAAGAGCGCGCCGCCCACGCCGACCGCCGACCCGGTGCCGCCGATCAAGGACAGCGCCAAGGTGCTGCCGACGGTCGCCGGCGACTTCGGCAAGAAGGCCGACATCCAGATCCCGGGCGAGGCCTCCGACGGCTCCTTCGTGGTGAAGGTGCTCACCGAGGGCACCGGCGCCAAGGTGGAGAAGAACTCCTGGGCCTCGGTGGACTACACCGCCAAGGACTGGAACACCGGCAAGGACATCCCGAGCTCGTACGACGCCAACGGGAAGCCGCAGATCTTCCAGGCCGGGACCGACTCGCTGATCCCGGCGCTGGACCAGGCCGTGATCGGCAAGAAGGCCGGCAGCCGGCTGCTGGTGGTGGCCCCGCCGGCCGCCGCGTTCGGCGCCCAGGGCAAGGCCGACATGTCGATCGGGCCCAAGGACGACCTGGTCTTCGTGATCGACATCCGCAACGCCAACGCGCCCGACGCCGTGGTGAGCGGTACCGTCACCCCGCCGCCCGCGGACTTCCCGCAGGTCAAGGACAACGGCAAGAAGCCGGCCGAGATCACCCCGGTCGCCGGGGCGAAGGACCCGACCGAGCTGAAGTCGCACGTCCTGATCAAGGGCACCGGGCCGAAGGTGGAGAAGGGCGAGAAGGTCGTCGTCCAGTACACCGGCGCGCTGTTCTCCAGCGGCAAGGTGTTCGACTCCTCGCTCAGCAAGGGCCAGGCGTTCACCTTCCCGGTCGGCGGCGGCCAGGTCATCCAGGGCTGGGACCAGGGCCTGGAGGGCCAGACCGTCGGCAGCCGGGTCGAGCTGGTGATCCCCGCCTCGCTGGGCTACGGCGACAAGGGCCAGGGCGACATCCCGCCCGGTGCGACGCTGGTCTTCGTGGTGGACATCCTGGACGCCGGTCAGGGCTGATCCACTTTCGGGTGACAATGGTGCACGTGTGACCTTCGGGTCCGGCCGCGTGGCCGGTCCCCAACGGGCGGCGGGCGCCCGTACCGTGGTCCGGGACGAACGGACCGGGTGCGGGCGTCCGCCGCTTGGTCGTGACAGCAGAGCGAATGTGAGAAGAGGGACTGTGAGCGTCAACCTCAACGAGAAGCCCGAGATCGACTTCCCGATCGGCGACGCCCCGACGGAGCTGCAGATCCGCGACATCGTCGTGGGCGACGGCGCGGAGGCCAAGCCGGGCCAGAACGTCAGCGTCCGGTACGTCGGTGTGACCTTCGAGACCGGCGAGGAGTTCGACGCGAGCTGGAACCGGAGCCCCAACGAGTTCCGCTTCCCGCTGGGCGGCGGCCGGGTCATCAAGGGCTGGGACCAGGGCGTCGTCGGCATGAAGGTCGGCGGCCGCCGCGAGCTGACCATCCCGTCGCGTCTGGCGTACGGCGCCCAGTCGCCGACCTCGGCGATCCCGCCGCACTCGACCCTGATCTTCGTGGTCGACCTGCTGGCCGTCTGAGCCCGCTCGTGCCGTGGGCCGGACCCCTCCGGGGGCCCGGCCCACGGGCGTGTCCGGGGGCGTTCGGGGAGGCCGCTTTTGCCGTGCGTACCGCTACCGGTACGGTCGGTCCCGCCGGGTGGTGATCGCCCGGTTGGCGCACCCCGCGCGCGGCGCGGCACACCGGAAGGGTCAGCGATGGCGATCGCGAAGGCAGAGCGGCTGATGAATCTCGCCCTGTGCCTGATGAACACCAGACGTCCGCTCTCCAAGAAGGAGCTGCGGGAATCCATCGAGGCGTACCGCGAGGCCTGGCAGAACAGCAGCGAGGACGCCTTCAACCGGATGTTCGAGCGGGACAAGGACGACCTGCGCGAGCTCGGCCTGGTGATCGACGTGGACGAGAGCACCCTGGACGGCGAGCTCGGCTACCTGGCCCGCGCCGACCGCAACCGGCTGCCCGAGATCGCCCTGGACGCCGAGGAGGCGGCCGCGCTGACCCTGGCGGCCCGGGTCTGGCAGCAGGCCAAGATGTCCGGTGCGGCCAGCGGCGCCCTGCAGAAGCTGCGCGCGGCCGGGGTGCCGTTCGCCGAGGCCGAGGGCCGGACCGCCCTGGAGCCGCGCATCCCCGCCCGGGAGGCCGCGTTCGAGCCGCTGCTCACCGCCGCCCGGGACCGCCGTCCGGTCACCTTCGAGTACCGCAAGGCCGGTGCCGCCGCCGTCGAGCAGCGCAGCGTCGAGCCGTGGGCGCTGGAGTGCTGGCGCGGGCACTGGTACCTGGCCGGGTACGACCGCGACCGGGGCGACGCCCGGGTGTTCCGGCTCAGCCGGATCACCGGCCGGGTGAAGGCGAAGTCCGGGGCGTTCCTCGGTGCCGTGCCCGAGCACGTGGACGTCCGGGCCACCGTGGCGAAGTTCGCGGGCGAGGGGGCGACCGCCACCGCGACCGTCCGGGTCCGCCGGGGCGCCGGCTTCCCGCTGCGGACCAAGGCGCTGGGCAGCACCCGGGTGGACGAGCTGTGGGACGAGCTGGAGATCCCGTACGGCAACGGGCTCGGCGCGGACCTGGCCGAGTTCGGGCCGGACGTGCTGGTGCTCGGGCCGGAGGAGCTGCGGGCGGATGTGGTCGACCGGCTGCGGGCGGTCGCGGGTTTCGAAGGAGTGGGCGCGTGAGCAACGCCATCGACCAGACGCGACGGATGCTGTCGCTGGTCACCTACCTGCGCGAGCGGCCCGGGGCCGAGGTCGCCGAGGTGGCCCGGGCGTTCGGGATCAGCGAGCGCGAGCTGATCGCGGACCTCAACGTGCTGCCGATGTGCGGCACCAGCTTCCGCGGCGGCGACCTGCTCGACATCGACACCGACGGCGAGCGGATCTGGTGGCACAACGTCGACGACGTCGCCCAGCCGCTGCGGCTGGCCGCCGACGAGGCGACCGCGCTGCTGGTGGCCGCCCGCGCGGTGGCCGGACTGCCGGGCCTGCGGGCCGGGGACCGGGAGGCGCTCACCCGGGCCGTCGCCAAGATCGAGAACGCGGCGGGGGAGAGCGCCGAGGGCAGCGCCCGGGTCGGCGTGACCTTCGAGGCGGAGAGCCACGTCTTCGCCGACATCGACCGCGCGCTCAGCGAGGGCCGCCGGCTCTGGCTGCGCTACTACTCGCACGGGCGCGGCGGGATGACCGAGCGCGAGGTCGACCCGATCCGGCTGCTCACCGAGGGCCACACCTACCTCGAGGCCTGGTGCCGGACCTCCGAGGACCACCGGATGTTCCGGCTCGACCGGGTCGCCGAGATCCGCGTCCTGGACGTCCCGGCCGACCCGCCCCGGCGCGAGCCACGGGACCTGAGCGGCGGGCTGGTCAACCCGGCGGCGGACGACCCCGAGGTGGTCGTCGAAGTCTCCTCCGGCGGACGCTGGGTGGCCGAGTACTACACCCACGACCGGGCCGAGGAACTGCCCGACGGCGGGCTGCGGATCACCCTGCGCAGCGCCGACCCCTCCCAGCTGCGCCCGCTGGCGCTGCGGCTGGGCCGGGACGGCCGGATCGTCTCGCCGCCCGAGCTCGCCGAGCAGGCGCGCTCGGCCGCGCGGGAGGCGCTGGCCGCCTACGGGGAGGGGCGGGTCTGAGCGGTGGAACCCGGGACCAGATTCAAGGTGTACTGCTCCGAGTGCCGGGAGAAGGTGGAGCTCCCGGCCGAGGACTTCCGCCTGACCCTCGGTCGCACCCCGGCCCAGGCGCACTACAGCTTCGGCTGCCCGCGGTGCGGGGCGGCGGTGCGCAAGCCGGCCGGGGAGAAGATCGTCGAGGCGCTCACCGGGGCCGGGGTGCGCACCATGCGGCTCGTCCCGGCCGAGGGGTAGTACGCGTATAGGCTGGGGCGCATGTCCTGGATGCTCGTCGCCGCCGTCCTGCTCGCCACCGCGGGCCTGCTGGTCCTCGGGGTCCTCGCGATCCGGCTCTGGCTGGACGTGCGGGCGCTGGCCAAGGGCGTGGACGCGGCCTCGCGGGCGCTGGCCGCGGCGGCCGGGGACCTGGCGGACGCGGTGCCCGCCCAGGGCGCCCCGGCGGGGGAGCGGAGCGTCCCCGCCGCATAGCACGGTCGGGACCGCGGTGGTACGGGGGCTGCTGCGCGCGGGCGGGGGCGGGTTACGCTCTCAGTTGGCTCCTGAACCGTGTACCGGGGGCCGCTGTCCTGTTCGGGCGGCCGTCGTCGTGGCGTCATCCGCAGCGGTTACCATCCGCAGCGGACGGCCCGTCGGGCCGCCATGACTGAAGGTGGTCGCGCATGCGCATCTCGATGACCGCGATCGTGGTGATCGTGATCCTCGCCATCGTGCTGTTCGGAGCCAAGCGGCTGCCGGACCTGGCGCGTTCGCTGGGCAAGTCGATGCGGATCCTGAAGAGCGAGGCGCAGGCGATGCGCTCGGACGGCGAGTCCGAGCAGCCGTCCCGGCCCGCCCCGGCTCCGGCCCCGGTCGACGGTGCCGCGGCCAGGACCGTCCAGGCCGCTCCGGGAGCGTCGGCCACGGCCCGTCCGGTGACCGAGCCCGCCGCCGGGGCCTCCGCGCCCGACGGCGACCGCCCGCACTGAGCGCGGCGCACGTGAGGCACCTGACGCCCGCCGCGCACACCGTGTGCGCGGCGTTCGCGACCACGGAGGCCCGCCGACCGGCGGGCCCCGACGCACGAGTTGAGGACCGGGGTTGAGCAAGCTCTCCAAGGCGCCGAAGGCGTCAAAGGATCCTGAGGGGCGGATGGCCCTCGCCGACCACCTGAGGGAACTGCGCAACCGCGTGGTCAAGTCGGTCCTGGCGATCGTGCTGATCACCATCGTGGCGGCGGTCTACCACAAGCAGATCGAGGACTTCCTGCTGCAGCCGCTGCCGCGGTGCGAAACCCTGGAGCTGGCCAAGCACTACCACGGCAAGTGCGCCCAGGTCTCGAACATCGGTCTGACCGCCGGTTTCACCTGGATGCTGAAGGTGGCCCTGACGGCGGGCGTGGTCGGGACCGTGCCGATCTGGCTCTACCAGGTCTGGGCCTTCGTGGCGCCGGGCCTGCACAGGCACGAGAAGAAGTACACGGTCGTCTTCCTGATCTGCGGGACGCCGCTGTTCCTGGCCGGTGTGGCCGTGGCCATCCTGGTGCTGCCGACCACGGTCGACGTGCTGCTCTCGTTCACCCCGAACGACACCACGCCGATCCTGCCGCCCGAGGACTACTTCGACATCGCCACCCGGATGGTGCTGGTCTTCGGCCTGGCCTTCGAGTTCCCGCTGCTGCTGGTGATGCTGAACATGGTCGGCGTGGTCGGCGGCAAGCGGCTGCTGGGCTGGTGGCGCGGCATGGTCATGGGCATCACGGTGTTCGCGGCCTTCGCCACGCCGAGCGCCGACCCGCTGAGCATGCTGGCGCTGGCCGCGCCGATCTGGGCGCTGTACTTCATCGCGGTGGCGATCGCGATCTTCAACGACAAGCGCAAGGCGCGCCGCAACCCGGACTCCGGGCTGGACGACGAGGAGGCCTCGCACCTGGACCTCTCGGTGCAGCCGGTGGCCGGTGCGGAGTCCGTCCAGGCCTCGGCGGCTCCGGCGGCCGGCGCCTCGGTGCCGGCGTCCCGCCGCGAGGAGATGGACGACATCACGTGAGTCGGTAGGGCCTGAGGGAGCCCCGGTCCGCCGCTGCCGAGCGGTGGGCCGGGGCTTTCCGCTGGTCGGGGCGGTTCCGGGTTTCGGCGGGTGGTCTTGGCAGCTCGCATGGCATGTGACATATTACTGGCGTGCTGAAGACCGAGACACCTCCCCTGGACGTGGTCGTGGTCGGCGCCGGTGTGGTCGGCGCCGCCTGCGCCTACTACGCCGCCCGCGCCGGGCTCGCCGTCGCCGTCGTGGACCGCGGGCCCGTGGCCGGCGGCACCACCGGCGCGGGCGAGGGCAACCTGCTGGTCTCCGACAAGGAGCCCGGCCCCGAACTCGACCTCGCCCTGCTCAGCACCCGGCTCTGGCGCGACCTCGCCGAGCGGCTCGGCCCGGCGATCGAGTACGAGCCCAAGGGCGGCGTGGTGGTCGCCTCCACCGCCGCCGGGCAGGACGCGCTGCGGGCCTTCGCCGACGGGCAGCGCGCCGTCGGGGTCGAGGCCGAGGAGGTGCCCGGCGAGCGGCTGCGCGAACTGGAGCCGCACCTGGCCGAGGGCCTGGCCGGCGGCTTCCACTACCCGCAGGACGCCCAGGTCCAGCCCGCCCTCGCCGCCGCCCACCTGCTGCGCGAGGCCCGCCGGATGGGCGCCGAGCTGATCACCGGGGAGAGCGTCACCGCCGTCGACCGGGGCCCGGACGGCGCCGTGCGCGGCGTCCGGACCGACCGGCGGCACCTGGCCGCCCCCGCCGTGGTGAACGCGGCCGGCACCTGGGGCGGCGAGGTGGCCGCGCTGGCCGGGGTGCACCTGCCGGTGCTGCCCCGGCGCGGCTTCGTGCTGGTCACCGAGCCGCTGCCGCGGGTCGTGCGGCACAAGGTCTACGCCGCCGACTACGTGGCCAACGTGGCCAGCGGATCGGCCGGGCTGGAGACCTCCGCCGTGATCGAGGGCACCCCGGGCGGGCCGGTGCTGATCGGCGCCAGCCGGGAGCGGGTCGGCTTCGACCGCACGCTCTCCCAGGAGGTGCTGAGCCGGCTCGCCGCCCAGGCCGCCGCCCTCTTCCCGGTGCTCGCCGACGTCACCGTGCTGCGCGCCTACCGGGGCTTCCGCCCGTACCTGCCGGACCACCTGCCGGCCATCGGCGCGGACCCCCGGGTGCCCGGGCTGTACCACGCCTGCGGGCACGAGGGGGCCGGCATCGGGCTGGCCCCGGCGACCGGGCTGCTGATCAGCGAGCAGCTCACCGGCAAGCAGCCGGAGCTGGACCTCGCGCCGTTCCGGGCGGACCGCTTCCCGGCCGAGTGACGGCGTGACGGCCCGGACGCCTGCGACCGAGGCCTGTGTGAGATTCCTTCCTGGACCCGTGAGATTGGAGAGGCCGCCGATGCGCCGCCGCACCCCCGCCGGGCTGGTCGAGGCCGAGCCCGGGCCCGCCCACCACATCGAGTTCGACGGGCGGCCCGTCCCCGCGCTGCCCGGGCAGTCGATCGCCGCCGCGCTCTGGGCCGACGGCGTGCTCGCCTGGCGCACCACCCGGGTCGGCGGGAAGCCGCGCGGGGCGTTCTGCGGGATCGGCGCCTGCTTCGACTGCCTGGCCACCGTGGACGGCCGCCCCAACCAGCGCACCTGCCTGCTCCCCGCCGAGCCCGGCACCACCGTCACCACCCAGGAGGGCCACGGCCGTGCCGACCTCGCCGTCTGAACCCCTCGACGCCCCGCCGTACGACCTCGTGGTGGTCGGCGCCGGCCCGGCCGGGCTGGCCGCCGCCGTCACCGCCGCCGACCTCGGGCTGCGCTGCGCCCTGCTGGACGGCGGGCAGAGCACCGGCGGGCAGTACTACCGCCACCCGGCGCCCGGCCTCGGCGCGGCCCGGCCGGACCGGCTGCACCACCACTGGTCCGCCTACACCGGGCTGGCCGACCGGCTCGACGCGCACGGGCGCGCCGGGCGGGCCGACTTCCTGGCCGGGCACCAGGTCTGGGCGCTGGAGCGCACCGGGGACGGCTTCGCGGTGCACGTCACCCGCGGACCGGAGAGCACCGACCGGGCCACCGTCCTGACCCGGTCGGTGCTGCTCGCCACCGGCGCGTACGAGCGGCAGCTGCCGTTCCCCGGCTGGACCCTGCCCGGGGTGGTCACCGCGGGCGGCGCCCAGGCCATGCTCAAGGCCGGCCTGGTGCTGCCCGGGAAGCGGATCGTGGTGGCCGGCAGCGGCCCGCTGCTGCTCGCGGCGGCCTCCTCGCTGGTCACCGCCGGGGCCGAGGTGCCCGCCGTGGTCGAGGCCACCGCCTACCTCGGGTACGCGCGGCGCCCCGGCGTGCTGGCGGCCGTCCCCGGCAAGCTGGTCGAGGGCGCCGGGCACGGCGGTGCTCTGCTGCGGCACGGCGTACGGCTGCGCCCGCGCAGCGCGGTGGTCGAGGCGCACGGGACGGACCGGGTCACCGGCGTCACGGTGGCCCGGCTGGACGCCGACTGGCGGCCGGTGCCGGGCACCGGGCGGCGGATCGACTGCGACGCGCTCGCCGTCGGCCACGGCCTGCTGCCGCAGATCGACCTGGCCACCGAGCTCGGCGCGCGGACCGTGACCGGGCCGGACGGCGCGGTCGCGCTGGAGGTCGACGCCCGGCTGCGCACCAGCGTGCCCGGCCTCTGGTCGGCGGGGGAGACCAACGGCGTCGGCGGCGCGGACCTCGCGCTCGCCGAGGGCGAGCTGGCCGCGCACGCGGTGGCCGGGGAGCGGCCCGCGGCCGCGCTGCTGCGCCGCCGCTCCCGGCTGCGGGCCTTCGCCGACCTGATGGCCGCCGCGCACCGGCCGGGCCCCGGCTGGACCGGCTGGCTGCGTCCGGACACCGACGTCTGCCGGTGCGAGGAGGTGCCGGTGGCGGCGATCCGGGAGGCCGTCGAGGACCTGGGCGCGGGCGATCCGCGCACCGTGAAGCTGCTCACCCGGGCCGGGATGGGCTGGTGCCAGGGCCGGATGTGCGGTCCGGCCGTGGCCTGCCTGGCCGGCCCGGGTGAGCCGGGGCCGGACCGGCGGCCGCTGGGCTGCCCGGTGCCGCTCTCCCAGCTGGCGGCGGGGCCGAACCCGGAGGCGTAGGGCGTGCCCGACCGCTCGCGTCGGGCGGGAACGGTCGGGCACGCCCCCGGGGTCCGTCGTCGAAGGACGGGCCGGGGACCTTGTCTCCGGCCCGTCCACTCTAGTAAAATGTCACACCTCATCAAGGAGCTCATGTGTCCATCACCCAGCACGACAGCACCCGTCCCTGGCGCGGCATCATGGTCGCCACCACGCTTCCGCTGCGCCCGGACCACTCCGTCGACTACGACGCCTACGCCGAGCACGTCCGCTGGCTGATCGACTCCGGCTGCGAGGGCGTCGTCCCCAACGGCTCGCTGGGCGAGTACCAGACGCTCACCGCCGAGGAGCGCGCCAAGGTCGTCGAGGTCGCCATCGAGGCGGCCGGCGACGGCTCCCGGGTGATGCCCGGCGTGGCCGCCTACGGCAGCGCCGAGTCCCGCCGCTGGGCCGAGCAGGCCGCCGAGGCCGGCGCCGGCTCCGTCCTGCTGCTGCCGCCGAACGCCTACCGGGCCGACCACGCCTCGGTGCGCGCCCACTACGCCGAGGTCGCCAAGGCCGGGCTGCCGATCGTGGCGTACAACAACCCCATCGACACCAAGGTCGACCTCGTCCCCACGCTGCTCGCCCAGCTGCACGCCGAGGGCTCGATCGTCGCGGTCAAGGAGTTCAGCGGCGACGTCCGCCGGGCGTACGAGATCGCCGAGCTGGCCCCCGGGCTGGACCTGCTGATCGGCGCCGACGACGTGCTGCTGGAGCTGGCGCTCGCGGGCGCGGTCGGCTGGATCGCCGGCTACCCGAACGCCCTGCCGGCCGCCTCGGTCGCGCTCTACGACGCCGCCGTCTCCAAGGACCTGGAGAACGCGCTGCCGCTGTACAAGTCGCTGCACTCGCTGCTGCGCTGGGACTCCAAGACCGAGTTCGTCCAGGCCATCAAGCTCTCGATGGACATCGCCGGGCGCCCCGGCGGCCCGGTGCGCGCCCCGCGCCTGCCGCTCGTCCCGGAGATCGAGGAGGCCGTCCGCGCGGCCACCGAGAAGGCGCTGGCCGACGGCCTGGTCTGACACCGGCGCGATCCCGGGCCTCCGGGCCGGCTGCGGCGGCAGTCGGCCCGGCCTACCCACCAACCATCCGAACCTGTACGGGAGTTGTGACCCATGCGCAGCCGTCACGTGTTCCACGCCGTCGACTCGCACACCGAGGGCATGCCGACCCGGGTGATCACCGGCGGCTTCGGCGTCATCCCCGGCGCCACCATGGCCGAGCGCCGGGTGCACTTCCAGGAGCACCTGGACCACTTCCGCACCCTGCTGATGTACGAGCCGCGCGGCCACGCCGCGATGAGCGGCGCGATCCTCCAGCCGCCGACCCGGCCGGACGCCGACTTCGGCGTGCTCTACATCGAGGTCTCCGGACTGCTGCCGATGTGCGGGCACGGCACCATCGGGGTCGCCACCGTGCTGGTCGAGACCGGGATGGTCCCGGTGGTCGAGCCGGTCACCACCGTACGGCTGGACACCCCGGCCGGACTCGTGGTCGCCGAGGTGAAGGTCGAGGACGGCGCCGCCAAGGCGGTGACCATCCGCAACGTGCCCTCCTACTCCGTCGCCCTGGACCGCAAGGTCGAGGTGCCCGGCTACGGCACGGTGACCTACGACCTCGCGTACGGCGGCAACTACTACGCCATCCTGCCGCTCGCCGAGTTCGGGCTGCCCTTCGAGCGCGAGCGCAAGCAGGAGATCCTGGACGCCGGCCTGGCCATGATGGACGCGATCAACGCGGGCCCGGACCGGCCGGTGCACCCGGAGAACCCGTCCATCCACAGCTGCCACCACGTCCAGCTGCTCGCCCCCGGCTCCACCGCCGAGCACTCCCGGCACGCGATGGCCATCCACCCCGGCTGGTTCGACCGCTCGCCCTGCGGCACCGGCACCTCGGCGCGGATGGCCCAGCTGCACGCGCGCGGCGAACTGCCGCTCGGGCGGGACTTCCGCAACGACTCCTTCATCGGGACCACCTTCACCGGGCGGCTGGTCGAGGAGACCGAGGTGGCCGGGCTGCCCGCGGTGGTGCCCACCGTCACCGGGCGGGCCTGGGTCACCGGCACCGCCCAGTACTTCCTCGACCCGAGCGACCCGTTCCCGGCGGGCTTCCTGCTCTGACCCCTCCTTCCTCCTTCGTCCCCGTACCTCCCCCCGAAGGGCTGCTGGCCGTGACCATCACCTCGTACAACCCCGCCGACCCCGACGACCTCGTGGTCGCCGTCGAGGAGCCCGGCGCCGAGGCCGTGCGGGCCGCCGTCGGGCGGGCCCGGGCGGCACAGGGCGACTGGCTCGCCGCCGGGGCGGGCGCCCGGTCGGCGGCGCTCGGCCGGATCGCGGACGCCGTGGAGGCGCACGCCCACGAGCTGGCCGCGCTGATCGTGCGCGAGGTCGGCAAGCCGCTGGCCGAGGCGCTCGGCGAGGTCGCCCGCACGGCGGCGATCTGGCGCTACTACGCGCAGGCGCCGTACGCGCCCTCCGGGGCGGTGCACGAGACCGCCGCCGGCCCCGGGCTGCTGTTCACCCGCCGCCGCCCGTACGGGGTCGCCGGACTGATCGCGCCGTGGAACTTCCCGCTGGCGATCCCGACCTGGAAGGCCGCGCCGGCCCTCGCCGTCGGCAACGCGGTGGTGCTCAAGCCGGCCCCCGAGGCGACGGCCTGCGCGCTGCGGCTGGCGGAGCTGGCCGGGCTGCCCGAGGACGTGTTCACGGTGCTGCCCGGCGGGGCGGAGGAGGGCGCGGCGCTGGTCGACGCCGCCGACGTGGTCTCCTTCACCGGCTCGACCGGCGTCGGCCGGGCCGTGGTGCGGGCCGCGACCGACCGCGGGGTACCGGTGCAGGCCGAACTCGGCGGGCTGAACGCCGCGCTGGTGCTGCCGGACGCCGACATCGCGCAGGCCGCCGGGCACATCGCCGCGGCCATCGCCGGGTACGCCGGGCAGAAGTGCACCGCCACCAGCCGGGTGATCGCGGTCGGCGCCGCGTACGAGCCGCTGCGCGAGGCGCTGGTCAAGGCGCTGGCGGCGGTCGACGACGCGGTCTGCGGGCCGGTGATCAACGCCGGGGCGCGGGAGCGGCTGACCGGGGCCGTCTCCTCGGCCGTCGAGGCCGGGGCCAGCGTGCTCACCGGCGGCGGGGTGCCCGAGCGGACCGGCTGGTACGTCGAGCCGACCCTGCTCGCCGAGGTGCCGGCCGAACACCCGCTGGCCCGCGAGGAGTTCTTCGGCCCGATCGCGGTGCTGCACGCCGCGGCCGACCTGGACGAGGCCATCGCGCTCGCCAACGACACCCCGCACAGCCTCTCCACCTCGGTGCACACCCGCAGCCTGGACGTGGCGCTGGCCGCCGCCGACCGGCTGGACGCGGGCATGATCCGGGTCAACGCGCCGTCCAGCGGCGTCGACTTCCACCTGCCCTTCGGCGGGGCCAAGGGCGCGAGCCACGGCGACCGCGAACAGGGCCAGGCCGCCCTGGACTTCTACACCGTCAGCCGGACCGTCAGCGTGCTGCCGGGCGGAGGTGCGCTCTGATGTTCGTACGGACGGTCGACTACCACACGGCCGGCGAGCCGTTCCGGATCGTGCTGGACGGCGTGCCCCCGATCCCCGGCGACACCGTCGCCGAGCGCCGGGCCATCGCGCTCGGCGCGGGCGGCAGCGCGACCGCGCCCCGGCCCAGCGCGCTGGACGAGGTCCGGCAGCTGCTCAGCCGGGAACCGCGCGGCCACGCCGGGATGTACGGCGGCTTCCTGGTCCCGGCGGACGACGACGAGGCGCACCTGGGCGTGCTGTTCTGGCACAAGGACGGCTACTCCACCGCCTGCGGGCACGGCACCATCGCGCTCGGCGCCTGGGCGGTGGACTCCGGACTGGTGGCCGCCCCCGCGGACGGGGTGGCGCGGGTGCGGATCGACGTGCCGTCCGGCCGGGTCACCGCCCTGGTGCACCGCTCCGGCGGGCGGACCACCGGGGTGACCTTCCGCAACGTGCCCAGCCGGGTCACCGCGCTGAAGCTCCCGGTGGAGACCTCGCGCGGCACCGTGGAGGTCGCCGTGGCGCACTCCGGCGCCTGCTACGCCTCGGTGCCCGCGGCCGCCCTCGGGCTCGCCGTGGAGAAGCAGCAGCTGCCCGAACTCACCGCCGTGGGGCGGGAGATCAGGGCCGCGCTGGCCGGCTCGGAGGCGGTCGCCCACCCGACGGACGCCCGGCTGTCGGGCGTGTACGGGGTCATCCTCCACGACGAACTCCCCCCGGTGGACGGGGTGCTGAACCAGCGCAACGTCACCGTCTTCGCGGACGGCCAGATCGACCGCTCGCCCTGCGGCTCCGGCACCTCCGCCCGGCTCGCGGTGCTCGCCGCCGAGGGGCGGCTGGCCCCGGGCGAGCCGCTGCGGCACGAGTCGATCATCGGGACGGTCTTCAGCGGGCAGGTCCTCCCGGGCGGCGACCCGCAGGGCGAGGGCGTGGTCACCGAGGTCGGCGGGACGGCCTTCCGCACCGGCGAGCACGGCTTCGTGCTGGAGCCGGACGACGACCTGGGAGCGGGGTTCCTGCTGTGACCACCGTGCGTGCGACCGAAGCCGTGAAGCCAACCGAAGTGCCCGGCGCGGCGGTTGTGCCGCTCCAGTACGCCGTGCCGGGCACCGGCGGGGTCGGACCCGCCGGGGCGGTGGGGGCGATCGAGCGGGTGCTGCTGGACGGGTTCGACCCGGAGGCGGCACCCGCCCGGTCGGCCGTACCGGTGCCCGCCGGCGAACTGCTGATGATGCCGGCCGCCGCCGGGCCGTACGCCGGCGTGAAGATCGCCGGGGTCGCGCCCGCCAACCCGTCGGCCGGACTGCCCCGGATCACCGGCAGCTACCTGCTGCTGGACGGGCCCACCCTCCAGCCGCTCGCCCTGCTGGACGGCGCCGCGCTCACCGCGCTGCGCACGCCCGCCGTCACCGCGGCCGCGCTGCGGCGGCTGGCCGTGCCGGAGGCCGAGCACCTGGTGCTGTTCGGCTCCGGACCGCAGGCGTACGGGCACCTGGACGCCCTGCTCGCCGTCCGGCCGCTGCGCCGGCTCACCGTGGTGGCGCGCAACGCCGAACGGGCCGGGGCGCTGGCCGATTACGGGCGGAAGCTCGGGCTGGCGGCCGAGGTCGGCGACCCGCGCGCGGTCCGCGAGGCGGACCTGGTGGTCTGCTGCACCACCGCGCGCACCCCGCTGTTCGACGGCGCCCTGGTGCCCGCCCACGCGGCGGTGGCGGCGGTCGGCTCGCACGAGCCGGACGCCCGGGAGGTGGACGAACTGCTCGTCCAGCGCGCCGAGTTGTACGTCGAGGCGCGTACCGTCGCGGAGCGCGAGGCCGGGGACCTGCTGATGGCGGGCGTGGCCGGGCGGCAGCTGTGGAACCTCGCCGAACTGGTGCGCGGCGACGCGCTGGTGCCCGACGGGCGGCCGCGGTTCTTCAAGAGCGTCGGGATGGCCTGGCAGGACCTGGCCGTCGCGGCGGAGGTGTACCGGGCCGCGTCCTAGGGCGTGTCTTCAAACTCGCGTCTGCGGGGCGACGCCGGGGCACGTACCTCGCCGCGTTGTCGTCGGTCGCCAATGCTCCGCAGTGGCTCCCTCCTCCGCCTTGCGATGCACGCACCCCAACGCCGCCCCGCCCGCCCTCCGGGCGGACGACGGGAGTTTGAAGACACGCCCTAGCGGTTCAGTCGCCCAGGAAGACGAGCCAACTGCCCGGGGTGGCGGCGCAGTTGGCGAGCAGGTTGCGCAGTTCGCGGACGGCCGCCCGCTGCTCCCCGGTGGTGCAGCGGGCGAGCAGGGCGGTGGCCTCCTCGAAGGCGGCGCCGGCGTCCTGCTCGTTGAACGGGGTGTCCCCGTACGGGTCGATCCGGCCGAGCCGGTGGCGGGTCGGATCGGTGTGCCGGGCCAGGGCGGAGGTGAGGGCCTCGCCGGGGCTCGACAGGTGCAGCAACCTGGCGCTGGTGCGGCGGCCGCCGTTCGGGCGGCCGTCGTACAGCGCGATGTCGATCGACACGGCGTTACTCCTGGTGGTGGTCGGGAGTTGTGGAGCCGGAGCCGGTGCAGCGGGATGGGATCCCCCGCTGCACCGGCTCCTCACGTTTTCCGGACGTTTTCCGGCAGGCTCCCGGGCGGGCGGTCCGGTTCCGCGCGTCAGGTCGGGTTCCGCGCGTCAGGCCCGGTCGTCGGCGTAGGCGGTGAGCAGGCGGGCCAGGTGCTTGCCGGTGACCAGCAGCGGCTCCTCGCTGCGGGCGACCTGGGCGGCGAGCTCGGCGCCCTCCAGGGTGCTGATCACGGTGCCGGCCAGCTCGCGGGCGTCCTGCTCGCCGATGCCGGCGGCGAGCAGCCGTTCCGTCACGACGGCCCGCCAGTGGGCGAAGGCCTCGGCCACCGCCTCCTCGATCACCGGCACCCGGCCGATCGTCTCCAGGGCGGTGCTGGTGATCGGGCAGCCGTCCTGCCAGTCGGACGCGCGCAGTTCGGTGGCGAGCAGCCGGGTGCAGGCGGTCATCGCCTCGCCCAGGTCCGGTGAGGAGCCGAGCCCGGCGTGCAGCATGACGGCGAACTCCTCGTCGCCGTGCCGGATCGCCTCGGCGGCCAACTCCTGCTTGCCGCCCGGGAAGAAGTGGTAGACGGAGCCGAGGGTGGCCTCGGCCTCGCGGGAGATCTGCTTGATCCCGGTGCCCTCGTACCCCTGGCGCTGCAGCAGCCGGGAGGTGGCCCGGACGATCCGCTCCCGGGTGCCGGGCTTCGCTTCGGCCCGCGCGCCGTCCTTCGGTGCGGCCTTCGCCGGGGCCTTCGCAGCGACCCTCACGGCGGCCTTCGGGTCGGCCTTCGCGGGGGTCTTCTCGGGCGTCTTCACGGCGTGATCCTAGCCGAGATTCTAAGTAGAGCGTTCGTTCCAGTCCTGTGCTAGCGTCGGCTCCGGCGCTCTGGATAGAGCGTTCGTTCTAGGCATTCGTCCAGTGGAGGGGAACACGCATGTCCGTGGAGCAGCAGGCGAAGCGATCCGTGACGGTGATCGGGCTCGGCCCGATGGGGCAGGCCATGGCCCGGGCGTTCCTGGACGCCGGGTACGCCGTCACGGTGTGGAACCGCACGGCCGGACGGGCCGACGAACTCGTCGCCCGGGGTGCGCAGGCGGCGCCCAGCGCGGAGGCGGCGGTGGCGGCGAACGAACTGGTGGTGCTCAGCCTCACCGACTACGACGCCGTGTTCACCGTCCTGGAGTCGGTCGAGCCGGCGCTGAAGGGGAAGGTGGTCGCGAACCTCAGCTCGGACACCCCCGGGCGGGCCCGCGACGCCGCCCGCTGGCTGGCCGAGCGCGGCGCCGGGCACCTGACCGGCGGGGTGCAGGTGCCGCCCTCGGGCATCGGCAGCCCCGAGTCGTCCACCTTCTACAGCGGCCCGGTCGAGCTGTTCCGGCGGCACCGGGCCGCCCTGGAGGTGCTCACCGCGGCCGACTACCGGGGCGACGACCCCGGGCTGGCCCAGCTGTACTACCAGATCCAGATGGACCTGTTCTGGTCCTCGATGGTCGGCTACCTGCACGCCACGGCGGTCGCCGAGGCCAACGGCATCACCGCCGAGGAGTTCCTGCCGTACGCCCTGCCCACCGCCGCGCTGCTGCCGCGGATGATCGAGTTCTACGCGCCGCGGATCACCGCCGGGGACCACCGCGGGGACGTCGACCGGCTGACGATGGCACTCGCGAGCATCGAGCACGTCCAGCACACCGCGGAGGACTCCGGGGTGGACGGCGCCCTGCCGGCCCTCCTCGCGGAGGCGGTCCGGCGGGGTGTGGCGGACGGGGACGGTGCGGCCAGCCTGAGCACCCTGGTGGGGCGGTTCCGCCGGGCGTAGCCCTCCGCAGGGGCCTCCGGGCGGGCCTCCGGGCGGATCTTCGTACGGACCTCCCGGGCGGACCGGAAGATCGTGTGCCGTCGGCCGTTGTCACGGCCAACGGCCGCTGTCACCATGGCGTTCGGCAGGAGGAGGGGCCGGTGCGGCGGGTCGGTGACGGGTGTTCGAATCACTGGCTGTTGCGCACGCAACGTAACGTGACATTGTACGCTGGTGTTCTGCACCCACCCGGAGGAACACCATGGCCGACCTCAAGTCCCGCACCCTGATCTCCGTACAGGAGCGGCTTCGCGACCAGGTCGCGCACGCACTCCGGGCAGCCCTGATCTCCGGCGAACTGCGCCCCGGCGTCGTCTACTCCGCCCCCGCGCTCGCCGCCGACTTCGGCGTCTCCGCGACCCCCGTCCGCGAGGCCATGCTCGACCTCGCCCGCGAGGGCCTGGTCGAAGCCGTCCGCAACAAGGGCTTCCGCGTCACCGAGCTGACCGACCGCGACCTCGACGACTTCACCGAGATCCGCGCCCTGATCGAGGTCCCGACCGTCGGCCGGGTGGCGCGCACCGCCACCAAGGAGCAGCTGGAGCGGCTGCGCCCGCAGGCCGAGGCGATCGTCGCGGCGGCCCGCAAGCACGACCTGATCGGCTACCTGGAGGCCGACCGCCAGTTCCACCTCGACCTGCTGGGACTGGCCGGCAACTCGCGACTGGTCGAGGTCGTCGGCGACCTGCGCAAGCGCTCGCGGCTCTACGGCCTCAACCGGCTCGACGAGCGCGGCGAGCTGGTCTCCTCGGCGGAGGAGCACCTGGAGCTGCTCGACCTGCTGCTCGCCGGCGACGCGGCCGGGGCCGAGGCCTGCATGACCCGCCACCTCAGCCACGTCCGCTCCCTCTGGGCCGGCGAGGAGAAGCCCGCCGAACCGGAGCCCTCGGCCCTGCGCCTGCGGTCCGGCCGGGGCTAAACCGCTCGTTCGGGTGAAAACTGAGGATCGGGCGCCGAAAGGCGTGCCGGTTCTACGATGATGCTCTCGACATCGGCAGCCAGGAGGAAATCCATGTCCGCCGCAGCAGTGGAAGAGCCCATGGAGCAGCCGACGCTGCTCGAAGCCGCTGAGCTGATCTCCAACCAGTTCACCGGGCACCGGGTCGAGATCGTCGGGAGCCAGATCACCGTGACGCCGCCGCCGAACGCTTCGCACAGCAAGTCGCTGAGCCGCCTGATGCGCGTGCTGTTCCAGGCCGGCCTCGATGGAGGCGGGACCGAAGTCCTTCAGGGCGTCGGGATCTGGCTGCCGGATGGGCCGTCGGACTATGCGATTCCCGATCTGGTGGTTGTCGACGCCGATATCGACGATCACCTGATCGAGTACAACTGCTACGACCCGGCCGTCTTCCGGCTCGTTCTGGAAGTCACCTCGTCCAACCACAGCGATGACTTGAAGAGGAAGCCTTTCGTCTACGCGTCTGCCGGCGTGCCCGTCTACGTGATCGTGGATCGCGCGAATCAGCGAGTCATGGTGCTCACCGATCCGCGGGACGGCGAATACCGGGTGCACGCCGTCCACCACCCCGGGCAGTCCTTCACCCTGCCGGAGTCGATCGGAGCGTCGGTGACGCTCTCGGTGGACGACGTGCTGACGGCCAAGAAGTAGGTCAGAGCGCCGCCGCCGGGAGGGTCAGCCTCCCGTCGTGGACCTCGGCGATCTGGTCGACGGCCGTCAGGTGGGTGCGGTCGTGGGTGACCAGGACGGTGGCGGTGGCCCGGCGGTGGGTGAGGTCGGTGATCAGGTCGAGGACGGCGGCGCCGCGTTCGTGGTCGAGGGCGCTGGTGGGTTCGTCGACCAGCAGGACGGTGGGGTCGTTCATCAGCGCGCGGGCGATGTTGACCCGCTGGCGCTGGCCGCCGGAGAGCTGGTGGGGCCGGCGGGCGGCCTGGTCGCGCAGGCCGACGGCGTCGAGGAGTTCCAGGGCGCGGGGGAGGGCGCCGCGCGGGGGGCGGCCGTCGAGGTGGGCCATCACCTGCAACTGCTCCACGGCGGTGAGCGAGGGCAGCAGGTTGGCCTGCTGGAAGACGATGCCGATCCTGGTGCGGCGCAGCGCGGTGAGGTCCGCCCGGCTGAGGCCCGCGGTGTCGGTGCCGTCGACGACGACCTGCCCGGAGTCCGGGGTGATCAGGGTGGCGGCGACCGCGAGCAGGCTGGACTTGCCGGAGCCGGAGGGGCCGACGACGGCGGTGAGCGTGCCCTTGGGGACGGTCAGCGAGACCTCGTCGAGTGCCGTGAGCCGGCCGTCGCCGTCCGGGTAGGTGAGGGTGATGCGGTCGAGGACGAGACTCATCGGGCGCTCCCGAGGGCGGTCAGCGGGTCGACGGAGGTGATCCGGCGGATGGACAGGGCCGCGCCGATCGCGCCGAGGGCGATCATGACGGCGGCGGGCAGCAGGACGGTCGGGGCGTCCAGGACGAAGGGGACGGCGGAGCCGATCAGCGCGCCGAAGCCGGACGCGATCGCGGTGCCGACGACCGTGCCGAGCAGCAGCAGGAGGACGGCCTGGCCGAGGGCGTCGCGCAGCAGGTAGCGGGTGGAGGCGCCGAGGGCCTTGAGGACGGCGATGTCGCCGCTGCGCTGGATCGTCCAGACGGTGAAGAACGCGCCGATCACCAGGGCCGAGATGGCGAACAGGAAGCCGCGCATCAGCTGGAGGGAGCCGTTCTCGGAGGTGTAGGAGCCGATCGCGGCGAGGGCGTCGTCGCGGGTGCGGGTCTCGGTGCCGTGGCGGGCGTCGGCGGCGGCCAGGTCGGCGCCCTTGGCGGTGTCGAGCGCGATGACGGTGGCGTGGCCGGCGCCGCCGGGGGCGGCCTGCTGCCAGTCGCCGAGGCTGGTCCAGATCACCGGGGTGTGGCTGTACGCGGCGTCGCCCTCGACGGCGGCGACCCGCAGTGGGTGGCCGGCCAGGGTGAAGTCGGCGCCGGGGGCGAGGCCGCCCAGGTTCTCGGCGGCGGTCTTGGACAGTACGGCCTGGCCGGGGGCGATCCGGCTGCCCTGCGGGGCGAGTGCGGAGCCGTCCGGGACGCCGAAGGCGGAGAGTGCGGCGGTGCGCTGTCCGGCGGCGGCCTTGGTGGTGGTGATGCCGATCGGCTGGGCGGAGGTGACGCCGGGCTCGCGGGCCCAGGCCTGCCACTGGTCGGGGGTGACCTGGGAGTCGGTGAAGGAGAGCTTCTGCCCGTCGGCCGGCTTGCCGAAGACCAGGTGGTCGGCGGGCAGGCCGGTGATCGCGGAGATGTTCTGCCGGCCGAGCCCGGCGGTCAGCCCGGACAGCAGGCCGACCAGCACGGTGATCAGCACGATGACGGTTCCCATCAGGGCGAACCGCCCCTTGGCGAACCTCAGGTCCCTCCAGGCGACGAACACGACGGGGCCTTCCTCTGGGCAGGTGGTTTCGACACTTCCACCGTCCTGGACGGGAGGGGTCCGGGGCATCGCGCCGGGGATTGCATCCTGGGCATCAAAGGGGAGAGCCCGAGTTCAACCTTTTGATTGATGCCGGGTGCCGGGCTAGGAACTTAGGCTGGACGGATGGCGACCGAACGATCCAGAACCACCCCCGTCGCCCGCGTCCTCCAGGTCTGCCTGCACCTGCTCGTGGCGGGCCTGCTCGCGCTCGCCGTCGCCCGGGCCGTCCTCGTCGACCGGGGCGGCGATCCGGCCGCCGTCGCCGCCGCGGCCACCGCGATGGCCGCCGTCTACACCGTCGGGCCGCAGCTGGCCGCCGTGCGCCGCTCCCGGCGGGCGGCCGCGCTCTGGCTGGCGCTGCTCGGTGTCACCTGGGCGGGCGTGCTGATCACCACCCAGGACGGCGTCTGGCTGGCCTTCCCGCTGTACTTCCTGGAGCTGCACCTGCTGGGGCGGCGCGGCGGGCTGGTCGCCGTCGGGCTGACCGCCGCCGCGTCGATCGCCGCGTGGTCCTGGCACCAGCACAGCTTCAGCTTCGCGGCCTCGATCGGGCCCGCGCTCGGCGCGGCCGTCGCCACCGCCACCGTGCTCGGCTACCAGGCGCTGTACCGGGAGAGCGAGGAGCGCCGCCGGCTGATCGACGAGCTGACCGCCGCCCGCGCCGACGCCGCCGCCGCCCACCACGCGGCCGGGGTGCTGGCCGAGCGGGAGCGGCTCGCCCGGGAGATCCACGACACCCTCGCACAGGGCCTCAGCTCCATCCAGCTGCTGCTGCGGGCCGCCCAGCGGGCCCTGCCGGAGCGCACCGAGACCGCCGCCGGGTACGTCGAGCAGGCGCGGCAGGCCGCCCAGGACAACCTGGACGAGGCCCGCCGGTTCGTCCGGGCGCTCACCCCGCCCGCGCTGGACGGCGACCCGCTGCCGGTCGCGCTGGAGCGGCTGTGCGCGACGACGACGGCGCAGAGCGGCCTGCCGGTGAAGCTGCACGTCTCCGGCGCCCCGGTCCGGCTGCCGGCCGCGGAGGAGGTCGCGCTGCTGCGGATCGCGCAGTCGGCGCTCGGCAACACCGTCCGGCACGCGGGGGCCGCGCGGGCCGAGGTGACACTCAGCTACATGGAGGGTGAGGTGGCACTGGACGTGTACGACGACGGGGCCGGGTTCGACCCGGCGGCGGTCGCCGGCCGCACCGGCGGGGACGGCGGCTTCGGGCTGCCGTCGATGCGGGCCCGGGCGCGGGCGCTCGGCGGCGGCTTCACGGTGGAGTCGGCGCCCGGGCAGGGTACGACGGTGGCGGTGCAGCTGCCGGTCACCCCGGAGGCCGGCCAGTGATCCGGCTGCTCATCGCCGACGACCACCCGGTGGTGCGGGCCGGGCTGCGGGCCGTGCTGGAGTGCGAACCGGACTTCGCGATCGTGGCGGAGGCGGCCACCGCCGAGCGGGCCGTCGAACTGGCGGCCGAGCCGGGCGTGGACGTGGTGCTGATGGACCTCCAGTTCGGGCCGGGATCGGCCATGAACGGGGCGCAGGCCACCGCGGCGATCACCGCCCGGGCGGGCGCGCCGCGGGTCCTGGTGGTCACCACGTACGACACCGACGCGGACACCCTGCCCGCCCTGGAGGCGGGCGCCACCGGCTACCTGCTGAAGGACGCGCCGCCGGAGGAGCTGGCCCAGGCCGTCCGGGCCGCCGCGGCGGGGCGCAGCGCGCTGGCGCCCAGCGTGGCGGACCGGCTGCTGGAGCGGATGCGGACGCCCGCGGCGGCGCTCAGCGCCCGGGAGACCGAGGTGCTGGGGCTGGTCGCGGACGGGCTGACCAACCAGCAGGTCAGCCAGCGGCTGCACCTGAGCCAGGCCACGGTGAAGTCCCATCTGGTGCACATCTACACCAAGTTGGGCGTGGACTCGCGCACGGCGGCGGTGCGCGAGGCACGGCGGCTGGGGCTGATCCGCTGAGCGTAGGGTGGGGGTGTTCCGTGCCCGTGGCAGTGTGAGGAGCGCCTGATGACCGTCCGTCTCGACGAGCTCGCCGTACCGGTGATCGCCGCCCCGATGGCGGGCGGGCCCTCGACGCCCGAACTGGCGGCGGCGGTGAACCGGGCCGGCGGGCTGGGGTTCCTGGCCGGCGCCCTCAAGACCGCCGGGGCGATGGCCGAGCAGATCGCGGCGGTACGGAAGTCGACCGACCGGCCGTACGGGGTGAACCTCTTCGTGCCGGGCACGCCCGGGGACGCGGCGGCCGTCGCGGCGTACCGGGAGCGGCTGCGCCCCGAGGCCGAGCAGTGGGGCGTGACCCTGCCGGGGGAGATCGGGCCGGACCGCGACGACTGGGAGGCCAAGCTCGCCCTCCTGCTCGCCGACCCGGTGCCGGTGCTCTCGTACACCTTCGGGCTGCCCACGGCCGAGGAGGCGGCGGCGGTGCGGGCGGTCGGCACGACCCAGGTCGCCACCGTCACCACGCCCGAGGAGGCGCGGGCGGCGCAGGCCCTCGGGATGGACGCGCTGTGCGTGCAGGGCCCGGAGGCGGGCGGCCACCGGGGCACCCACCGGGTGACGGACCGGCCCGGGGAGCAGCCGCTGCTCGAACTGCTGGCCGCCGTACGGGAGGTGACGGCGCTGCCGCTGATCGCCGCGGGCGGGCTCGGCGACGGCGCGGCCGTCGCGGCCGCGCTGCGGGCGGGGGCGGTGGCGGTGCAGTTGGGCACGGCGCTGCTGCGCTCGGACGAGTCCGGCGCCTCGGCCGCCCACCGGGCGGCGCTCGTCGAACTCCCGGAGACGGCCGTCACCCGCGCCTTCACCGGCCGCCCGGCCCGCGGCCTGCGAAACGGCTTCATCGACCGCCACGGCCCGTACGCCCCGCCCGCCTACCCCGAGGTCCACCACCTCACCGCCCCCCTCCGCGCCGCCGCCGCCCGCCGCGGCGACACCGACGCCATGCACCTCTGGGCCGGCACCGCCCACCACCTGGCCCGCACCGGCCCGGCGGAGCGGATCATCGCCGACCTGTGGCAGGCAGCGCGCGGGTAGTCGGTCGGGGGCGCGCAGGACCCGGCGTGTTGTCCCTCGCAGGGGTGGATTGAGCGGGAAAGCGCGCGGTAACGTATAAGGGCAAACTTAATTTGGTTCCATGTGGGAGATCACACTCATCGGTCCGGTGAACGACTGGTTCCTGGACATCGCTGTCAAGGACCCGGACACGGCCGACCAGATCGCCGACGCGATCGAGTTGCTCGCCAGGAGGGGGCCACTGCTCGGGCGCCCGCTGGTGGACCGGATTCATGGAAGCAGGTTGCACAACCTGAAGGAGCTCCGGCCCGGCTCGGCGGGGCGCTCCGAGGTTCGAATGCTCTTCGTCTTCGATGTCGAACGGGAGGCCGTCATCCTGGTCGCCGGCGACAAGAACGGGGAGTGGTCCCGGTGGTACGACATCAACATCCCGCTGGCGGAGGCTCGCTATGAGCAGTACGTCGAGGAGAAGGACAAGGGAGCGTGAGCATGACGAGCCGTAGTTGGACCGAGGTGTGGGCTGAGGCGCAGCGGATCAACCCCTGGCTGGCCTCGCCGGAGGCGGAGGCCGACCGGGCTCGGATCCGAAAGGAGAACCTGGCCCGGATCCGCGGCTACGAGCTGGCCGAGATGCGGAAGTCGGCCGACCTCACCCAGAAGGAGGTGGCGGCGCTGATGGGAGTGAGTCAGGCGCGGGTGTCCCAGATCGAGCACGGGCAGGTGGACAGCCTGGACAACCTGCGGGCGTATTCGGCGGCGATCGGCGGCGAGGTCGAGGTGATGATTCGGCGGGGGGAGCGGACGATCAAGGTGGCTTGACCGTCCGCTCCTGGCGGCCTCCTCAGGACAGCAGGGTCGCCATCCAGGACTCGACGTCGGTGGCGGTGCGGGGGAGGGCGCCGGACATCAGGTGGGCGCCGTCGGGGGTGATGACGAGGTCGTCCTCGATGCGGATGCCGAGGCCGCGGAGTTCGGCGGGGAGGGTCTCGTCGTCGGGCTGGAGGTAGAGGCCGGGTTCGACGGTGAGGACCATGCCCTCCTCCAGGGTGGCGTCGAGGTAGCGGTCGGCGCGGGACTTGGCGCAGTCGTGGTAGTCGAGGCCGAGCATGTGGCCGCTGCCGCAGAGGGTGTAGCGGCGGTAGAGGCCGTTGTCCTCGGCGAGGGCCTCTTCGGCGGAGACGGGCAGGACGCCCCAGTCGGCGAGGCCTTCGGCGATGACCCGCATGGCGGCGCGGTGGAAGTCGCGGAACCGCGCGCCCGGGCGGAGGGTGGCGATGCCGGCGCTCTGGGCGGCGAGGACGAGGTCGTAGGCCTGGCGCTGGATCGGGGTGAAGGTGCCGCTGAGCGGCAGGGTGCGGGTGATGTCGGCGGCGTAGAGGGTGTCGGTCTCGACGCCGGCGTCCAGCAGGAGGAGGGAGTTCGGGTCGAGGGCGCCGTCGTTGCGGATCCAGTGCAGGACGCAGGCGTGGGCGCCGGAGGCGGCGATGGTGGTGTAGGAGGTGCCGTTGCCCTCGGCGCGGGCGCGCAGGTCGAAGACGCCCTCGATCCAGCGTTCGCCGCGGTGGTGGCGCAGTGCGGTGGGCAGGGCGCGGACGACGTCCTCGAAGCCGGTGGTGGTGTGGTCGACGGCCAGTTGCAGCTGTCCGATCTCCCATTCGTCCTTGACCAGGCGCAACTCGGAGAGGACGGCGGCGAGTTCGCCGTCCCGCCGGCCGTCGGCGGGCCGTCCGGTGGCCTCGTCGACGAGCGGGTCGGTGCCGGCCAGGACCCGGGTGGGGGGCTGGGGGCCGGTGAGCAGTTTGCCGAGGTCGTCGAGGTGTTCGGTGCGTACGCCGGTGAGTTGGGCGGCTTCGGCGAGGTCGGGCCGGGAGCCGACCCAGAACTCGCCGTAGCGGCGGTCGCGGTAGAACTCGCCGCCGTCGCGCGGTGAGCGCGGGCGCAGGTAGAGGACGGGTTCGTGGCCTTCGGGGCCGGCCGGTTCGAGGACGAGGACGTGGTCGGCCTGGTCCTCGCCGGTGAGGCCGGTGAGCCAGACGTACGCGCTGTGCGGGCGGAAGCGGTAGTCGAGGTCGTTGCAGCGGACCTTGAGCCGGCCGGCCGGGACGACCAGCCGTTCGCCGGGGAAGGCGGCGGAGAGCCGGGCGCGGCGGCCGGGGAAGCGGTCGTGGCCGGGGACGCGCCGGTCGGCGGGGAGCGGGGTGGCGGCCCAGCTGGTGGCCATGAAGGAGGCGAGGGCGGGGGAGACCGGGAGGTCGTGGCTCCCGGTGTTGAGGCCGGTCGGGGGAAGGGTCACCGGTGAACTCCTTGGCGGGGCGGGGGAGATGCTGGCACGGACACAGGTCGGTAACGGGAGCCGTCACCTCTTGTGCAGTGCAATTTCACATTACTATGTTACGGGTCACACAGCGCAGCGGCCAGATCCGGCGGATCGGGCCCCCCACAGCGGAGTTGCAACATGACCAGGCGCACCCACGCCGCCCTCGCGGCGGCCCTCGCGGCGACCCTCACCCTCGGCCTCGGGGCCTGCTCCAACGACAAGAGTGACGGCGGCAGCGACGCCGCCCCCTCCGACGGCAAGGGCCCGGGCGCCGCGTCCGGCTCGGTCATCGGCGGCACCCCTGCCAAGGGCGGCACCCTCACCGTCCTGACCAACCAGGACTTCGCCCACCTCGACCCGGCCCGCAGCTGGGTGGTGCCGCACATGGACTTCGGCACCCGGCTGATCTACCGCACCCTGACCACCTTCAAGGCCGAGCCGGGCGCGGCGGGCAGCGAGATCGTCCCGGACCTCGCCACCGACCTCGGCAAGTCCTCCGACGGCGGCAAGGTGTGGACCTTCACCCTCAAGGACGGCCTCAAGTACGAGGACGGCTCGCCGATCAAGGCCGCCGACATCAAGTACAACGTCGAGCGGTCCTTCTCCCCGGACCTCACCGGCGGCCCCGACTACGCGATCCAGTACCTGGCCGGCGGCGAGAACTACAAGGGCCCGCTGAACGGCGAGCACCTGGCGAGCATCGAGACCCCGGACGACAAGACGATCGTCTTCCACCTGAAGCGCCCGGTCGCCGAGTTCTCCTCCACCGTCTCGCTGCCGACCTTCTCCCCGGTGCCGCAGTCCCAGGAGAAGGGCACCCAGTACGACGCCCGGCCGTTCTCCTCCGGCCCGTACAAGATCGAGACCTACGACCGCGGCAAGCAGCTGGTGCTGGTCCGCAACACCAACTGGGACCCGGCCACCGACACCGTCCGCAAGGCCTACCCGGACAAGGTCGTGGTCACCGAGGGCATCAAGGGCGGCCAGGCCGACGACCGGATCATCGCCAGCGACGGCGCCGACGCCAACGCGATCAACATGCCGTGGATGGCGCACGAGACCGTCGCCAAGGTGCTGCCCAAGCCGGACGTCAAGTCCCGCATGGCCGCCGAGGTCACCGGCTGTACCGACATGCTGTACATGAACACCTCCAAGGCCCCCTTCGACGACCCGAAGGTGCGCGAGGCGATGATGTGGGCGGTCGACCGCGAGGGGCAGGTGACGGCCTTCGGCGGCCCGGCGATGGCCGACGTGGCGACCTCCTATCTGCCGCCCTCGCTGACCGGCGGCGTCAAGTCCGACCCGCTGAAGGTCCCGGCGGCCGGCGACCCGGAGAAGGCCAAGAAGCTGCTCCAGGAGGCGGGCAAGAGCGACCTCAAGGTCTCGCTCACCGTCTCGCTCGGCGACAAGAGCCGCGCCGAGGCGATCCAGCAGTCGCTGTCCAAGGCCGGCGTCCAGGTCACCATCAACACCACCGACCCGTCCGCCTTCCAGGACACCGTCGGCGACATCAAGAACGCCCCCGACCTGACCATCAGCGGCTGGTGCCCCGACTACCCCTCCGGTGCGACCTTCCTGCCGTTCCAGTTCGACGGCCGCACCATCAAGGAGAAGGGCAACCAGGGCAACCTGAGCCAGTTCAAGGACCAGGCCACGATGGACCGGATGGACCAGATCGCGGCCATGACGGACGTCAACGAGGCCAACAAGGCCTGGCAGCAGCTGGACCAGGACCTGGCGAAGAAGGCCCCGGCCGTCCCGCTGATCTGGCAGCGCCGCCCCCTGCTGGTCGGCACCAACGTGGCCGGCGCCTTCGGCAACCAGGGCTACGCCGGGATGCTCGACCTGGGTGCCATCGGCCTCAAGGACCCCGCCAAGGGCAAGTGAGGGGCCGGCAGCGATGAGTACCACCACTGAGCCCGCCGCCGTGGCCGACGCCACGGCGGGGGGCGCCAAGAAGAGTGCCGGGCGCGGGCCCTGGCGGCTGGTCTGGGACCAGCTGTGGGCCAAGGGCTCGGCCCGGTTCGGGCTGATCACCGTCGGCGTGCTGATCCTGGTCACGGCGCTGGCCGGACCGCTCAGCGCCCTCGGCGGCTGGACCCCGGAGGAGTTCGACAAGCGCGCCGTCGACCCGTACCTGGGCGGCGTGCCCCGGGGCGACTTCGGCGGCATCAGCGCCCGGCACTGGCTGGGCGTCGAGCCGGGCAGCGGCCGCGACCTGTTCGCCCGGGTGCTGCACGGCGGTCAGGTGTCCCTGCTGATCGCGTTCACCGCGACCGCCGTGGTCGTGATCGCCGGCACCCTGGCCGGCATCGCGGCGGGCTACTTCGGCGGGCGCGTCGACACCCTGCTGTCCCGGCTGATGGACCTCACGATGTCCTTCCCCTCGCTGATCTTCATGATCGCGATGATGTCGGTGGCCAAGGACGTCAACCGGATCCTGCTGATCACCCTGGTGATCGGGCTGTTCACCTGGCCCGGCATCGCCCGGGTGGTGCGCGGCCAGACCCTCTCGCTCAAGCACCGCGAGTACGTCGAGGCCGCCAAGGTCGGCGGGGCGCGCTCCTGGCGCATCCTCACCCGCGAGATCCTGCCGAACGTCTCCGGCCCGATCATCGCCTACACCACCCTGCTCGTCCCCGGCATGATCGCCACCGAGGCCGCGCTCAGCTACCTCGGCGTGGGCGTCCGCCCGCCGACCGCGTCCTGGGGCCAGATGATCGCCGAGAGCATCGTGCACTACGAGACCGACCCGACCTACTTCCTGATCCCGACCGCCTTCCTGTTCGTCGCCGTGCTCGCCTTCACCCTGCTCGGCGACGCGCTGCGCGACATCCTCGACCCCCGGGGAGGCCGGTCGTGATCCTCTACCTCGGCCGCCGGCTGCTCGGCGTGGCGGGCATCCTGCTCGCCATCTGCGCCATCACCTTCACCATCTTCTACCTGCTGCCCAACGACCCGGCAGCGGCCGCCTGCGGCAAGACCTGCAGCCCCGAGCGGCTCGCCGACGTCAAGTCGGCGATGGGCCTGGACAAGCCGGTCTGGGACCAGTTCCTCGCCTACCTCGGCGGCATCTTCGCCGGCCGCGACTACGGCTCCGGCCCCAGCGCGGTGCACTGCGGCTTCCCCTGCCTCGGCTACTCCTACGAGTACGGGCTGCCGGTCTGGGACCTGCTCACCGACCGGCTGCCGGTCTCCATCTCGCTGGCCCTCGGCGCGGCCGTGCTCTGGCTGGTCCTCGGCCTCGGCGCGGGCGTCACCTCGGCGCTGCGCAAGGGCAGGCCGATCGACAAGACCCTGATGGTGCTGTCCGTCGGCACCGCCTCGCTGCCGGTCTACTTCACCTCGATCATGCTGATCTGGGGCCTGGTCAGGACGGCCGGCGTGCTGCCCTACCCCTCGTACCACAAGTTCACCGAGAACCCCTTCGCATGGGGCTCCAACCTGCTGCTGCCGTGGATCGCGCTGGCCCTGCTGTACGCGGCCATGTACGCCCGGCAGAGCCGCAACTCGATGATCGAGGCGATGGCCGAGCCGTACATCCGCACCGCCCGGGCCAAGGGCCTGCCGCCGCGGACGGTCACCGTCAAGCACGGGCTGCGCTCCGGGATGACGCCGATCCTGACCATCTTCGGCATGGACCTCGGCGGCCTGCTGGCCGGCGCGGTCATCACCGAGTCGATCTTCGGTCTGCCCGGCGTCGGCCGGCTGTTCTACGACGGGCTGGCCCGTTCCGACCAGCCCGTGATCCTCGGCGTCACCCTGCTCGCGGCCTTCTTCATCGTCGCGGCGAACCTGCTGGTCGACCTGCTCTACGCGTTCGTCGACCCGAGAGTGAGGTACTGATGACCAGGCTGTTGGAGGTCGAGGACCTCAAGGTCGCCTTCGACACCCCGCGCGGCACCGTCCGCGCGGTGGACGGGATCTCCTTCGCCGTCGAGGCCGGTCGCACCCTCGGGCTGGTCGGCGAGTCGGGCAGCGGGAAGTCCGTCACCTCGCTCGCCGTCATGGGCCTGCACCGCGGCGCCGCCGTCACCGGCTCGATCCGGCTGAACGGGCAGGAACTGAACGGGCTCGGGGAGCGGGAGCTGGGCACCGTCCGGGGCCGCCGGATCGCGATGATCTTCCAGGACCCGCTGTCCAGCCTGCACCCCTTCTACACCGTCGGGGAGCAGATCGCCGAGCACTACCGGGTGCACTTCAAGGCCAACCGCAAGGCCGGGCGGGCCAAGGCGGTGGAGATGCTGGCCGAGGTCGGCATCCCGGAGCCGGCCCGCCGGGTCGACGAGTACCCGCACCAGTTCTCCGGCGGCATGCGCCAGCGCGTCATGATCGCCATGGCGCTCGCCTGCGAGCCCGAGCTGCTGATCGCCGACGAGCCCACCACGGCGCTCGACGTCACCGTCCAGGCGCAGATCCTCGACCTGATCGCCCGGATCCAGCAGGAGCGCGGCCTCGGCGTCGTGATGATCACCCACGACCTCGGCGTGGTCGCCCGGGTCGCCCACGAGGTGCTGGTCATGTACGGCGGCCGGGCCGCCGAACAGGCCCCGGTGGACCGGCTGTTCGCGCAGCCCGCGCACCCGTACACGCGCGGCCTGCTGGACTCGCTGCCGCGCCTGGACGACACCGACGACGCCCCGCTGCGCGCCATCCCCGGCAGCCCGCCGTCGCTGATCGCCCCCGCCCCCGGCTGCTCCTTCGCCCCGCGCTGCGCCCGCACCACCGCGGCGTCCGCCGAGGAGCACTCCCGCTGCCTGGCCGAGCGCCCCGTGCTCGACCGGCTCGCCCCCGGCCACCAGGCCGCCTGCCACCTGCCGCTGGTGCCGGAAGGGGTGCTGTGATGACCACACCGTCGACGAAGGACGCGGCCGGACCGCTGCTGTCCGTACGGGACCTGGTGAAGACCTTCCCCGGCCGGCGGAGCCGCACCGGGCGCCCCGGTGCGCCGGTCCGGGCGGTGGACGGGGTGAGCTTCGACGTCGGCGCGGGCGAGACGCTCGGCCTGGTCGGCGAGTCCGGCTGCGGCAAGTCCACCACCGGGCGGATGATCGTCCGGCTGCTCGACCCGACCTCGGGCACCGTCACCTTCGACGGCACCGAGATCGGCGGGCTCTCCCAGGCCCGGCTGCGGCCGCACCGGCGCGACCTCCAGATGGTCTTCCAGGACCCGTACTCCTCGCTCAACCCCCGGCAGACGGTGGCCCGGATCATCTCCGAGCCGCTGCTCGTCCAGGGCGAGAGCGCGGCGGCCGCGCGCAAGCGGGCCGCCGAGCTGATGGAGCTGGTCGGGCTGATCCCCGAGCACCTGGACCGCTACCCGCACGAGTTCTCCGGCGGCCAGGCCCAGCGCATCGGCATCGCCCGCTCGCTGGCCACCTCGCCGCGGCTGGTGATCGCCGACGAGCCGGTCTCCGCGCTGGACGTCTCCATCCAGGCCCAGGTGGTCAACCTGATGGAGCGGCTCCAGCAGGAGCTCGGGCTGGCGTACGTGTTCATCGCGCACGACCTCTCGGTGGTCAAGCGGGTCTGCGACCGGGTCGCGGTGATGTACCTGGGCCGGATCGTGGAGATCGGCGACAAGGCCGAGGTGTACGGCAGCCCCGCGCACCCGTACACCAGGGCGCTGCTGTCCGCCGTCCCGCTGCCCGACCCGGAGGCGGAGCGCACCCGGGAGCGGATCGTGCTGCTCGGCGACCCGCCGAGCCCGGCCGACCCGCCGCCCGGCTGCACCTTCCACCCGCGCTGCCCGAAGGCCCAGGACCTGTGCCGGACCGAGCGGCCGCTGCTGCGGATCGCCGGGCCCGGCGAGCGGCAGGCGGCCTGCCACTTCCCGGAGGTCTGAGCCGCACAAGCCCCCGGTCGGACGCGGCGGGGAACCCTGCGAGGGCCGCGTCCGGCCGGGTTCCAACCCCTTCCCCGCCCACGCGTCGACGGCGTCCCACTCGCCGATGGCATCTCACCCGTCGACGGAGCCTCACCCGTCGACGGCGTTTCACTCCTCGACGGGCAGCAGGCCCTCCTCCGGCAGCAGCCGGCGGGGGCCCGGCCCCTCGGCGGCCAGCTCGTCCCCCGGGTTGAGCACCCGGCAGCGGCGCAGCGACACGCAGCCGCAGCCGATGCAGCCGGTCAGCTCGTCCTCCAGCCGCTCCAGCTCGGCCCGGCGGGCGCGCAGCTGCTCGGCCCAGCGCCGGGAGATGCGCTCCCAGTCGTGCTTGCCGGGCATCCGGTCCTCGGGCAGGCCGGTGAAGACCTCGGCGACCTCGGAGAGCGGGATGCCGAGCCGCTTGGCGACCAGGATGAGCGAGATCCGGCGCAGCACGTGCCGCCGGTAGCGCCGCTGGTTGCCGGCCGTGCGCTCGGAGGAGATCAGCCCCTGGTCCTCGTAGAAGCGCACCGCCGAGGTGGCGATCCCGGCCCGCCGGGCCACCTCCCCGACGCTCAGCAGGTCGACCGGCGCGGTGGTCATGGCGACTCCTCGGTTCCTTCGGCTTCCTTGACTTCAAGTTCCCTTGAAGTCCTAGCGTACCGGACGTGACCGAATCATCTGCCGTAGTGACCGACACCTCCCCTGCTGAGCAGGGCAGTTACGCACCGGAGTCGCAGTCCGCCGGGGCCGCCGCCGGGTGGCGCGAACTCTTCTCCCGCCGGTACGCCGCCCCCGCCTCGATCCTGGCCGGCGGCGTCGCGCTGTACGCGATGAACCTCTACTTCACCGCCGCGCTGATGCCCTCGATCGTCGCCGACATCGGCGGCGAGCGGTACTACGCGTGGGTGGCCACCGGCTTCCTGATGGCCGCCGTGATCGCCTCGATGCTGGTCAGCCGGCTGCTGGAGCGCCTCGGCGCGGCCCGGGCCTACGTCCTGGGCTTCCTGGTCTTCGGCGCCGGCGCCGTGGTCAACGCGCTCAGCCCGTCGATGGCGGCGCTGATCCTCGGCCGGGTGGTGCAGGGCCTCGGCGGCGGGCTGGTGGCCGGGCTCGGCTACGCGGTGATCCGCAGCGCCCTGCCCGAGCGGCTGTGGACCCGCGCGGCCGGACTGGTCTCCGCGATGTGGGGCGTCGGCACCCTGGTCGGGCCGTCGCTGGGCGGGCTCTTCGCCCAGCTCGGCGCGTGGCGCGGGGCGTACGTCCTGCTGCTGGCCGCCGCGCTGGTGCTGGCGGTGCTGGCCCGCCGGGTGCTGCCTGGGCGCTCCGGCACGGGTCGGGGCGGCGGCCCGGTGCCGCTGCCCTCGCTGCTGCTGCTCACCCTGGCGGCGGCCGTCTTCAGCGTCAGCTCGACCGTGCCGTCCGGCTGGCCGACGGCGCTCTGCCTGCTCGCCGGACTGGCGCTGCTGGTGGGCTTCGCGGCGGTCGAGCGACGCTCGGCGGCGACGGTGCTGCCGCGGCAGACCTACCGGCCCGGCAACCCCCTGAAGTGGCTCTACCTGACCGTCGCGGTGCTCTGCGCGGGCGTGGTGACGGAGAACTTCATCCCGCTGTTCGGCCAGCAGCTGGGCGGCCTCGGCCCGCTGGTGGCCGGCTTCCTCGGCGCCGCCACCTCGGCCGGCTGGACCGCCGCCCAGCTGTTCAGCGTCGGCATCGAGTCGGCCCGCGGCCGGGCCCTGGCGATCCGGGTCGCCCCGCTGGTGCTGGTCGGCGGCCTGCTGGTGTACGGGCTGTCGCAGACCGGGCACGCCTCCGGGCTCCGGGTGCTGCTCTGGGCGGTGGCGCTGTTCGCCGCCGGCACCGGGATAGGCCTGGCCTTCCCGCACCTGAGCGTGGCCGCGATGCGCAGCAGCAGCGACCCGGCCGAGGGCGGCAAGGCGGCCGCGGCGATCAACACCACCCAGCTGATCGCCTTCTCGGTGACCTCGGCGCTGGCCGGCACCCTGGTCAACCTGGGCGGGGACAGCCCGGTCGACTCGGCCCGGTACATGACCTTCGGGATCGCCGCGATCACCGTCCTGGGGGTGGTCACCGCCGCGCGCACCGCGCGCAGCCTGGGGCGCTGACCCCGGGTATCCGGCCGGCCTCGGGTACCCAGCAGGCCCGGGCGCACGAGCAGGCCCCGGGCACACGAGCAGGCCCCGGATCCCTTTTCGTCGGGGGGATCCGGGGCCCTTCACGTACCGGTCAGGAGGCCGGGCCCACCCGGACGGTGGTGATCCTGCCGCCCTGGGACTCCCGGACGACCTCGATCTTCGTGTTGGTGTCCGGGACCTTCACCGTCAGCTGCGGCGTGGCCGGGTCGCCGTACACCCCGGTGCGGTCGTTGAAGACCGGGACGGCCGGCTTCGACGGGATGCGCACCGCGACGCCGCCCTTGTGCAGGGTGAACGCCGTGGTCGGCTTGAGCGAGAAGGTCGCGTCGTAGGTCTGCGCCCGCCCGTTGACCAGCGTCCCGTCGCCGAAGCGGATCGGCGCCGGACGGGCGTCGATCGGCAGGATCAGCCCGCCGCCGGGGTGGTCCTTGGTGTTGTTGTCACCGTACGAGGTGTCCCACAGCCAGATCAGGACGCCCTCCTGGTACGGGTAGTTGTCCACCACGTTGGCCTTGCCCGCGACGCCGCTGTAGCCGAAGTTGTACGGGCCGGTCTTCAGGAACTCGCCGTAGCCGGTGTAGCGGCGGTTCTCGGCGAGGTACGCGCGCGGGTGCTGCTTGACGGCGGTGCGGCCGTCGATGATGGTGAAGCCGCCGGCCGTCCAGCCGTTCGCGCCGTTCTCGGCGCCGTCGGCGAACAGCACGGCGGCGCCGGCGGTGGCCTTGACGGCGTCCACCAGCACGCCCCGGCCGTGGGTGTTGCCGTCCGAGGTGACGTGGAAGCGCAGCCGGACCTGCTGGCCGAGGTAGCCGTCCAGCGGGATGTGCAGCTGCTTGTAGCTGCCGGAACTGCCGCTCAGACCAGGGGTGTTGGCGCTGGTGTTGCCGATCGGGGCGCCGTCCACGGTGCCGCCGAGGGAGGTCCAGTGCTTGCCCTGGTCGGTGGAGGCCTCGACGGTCAGGAAGTCGTAGTCCTGCTCGGTGTCGTACCAGACCGCCGCGTCCAGGGCGGCCGGTCCGGCGGCGGTGCGCAGGTCGACGTCCCGGGCCAGGGAGTTGTCGAGGTTGTCGCCGGTGTCGCTCCACCACTGCCGGCCGCCCTCGTAGGGGTCGGCGAGGTCGGTGCGGGTGGTGCCGTCCGGCAGGTGGACCAGGACGGCCTGGGCCTGGTCGGTGTTGTAGCTGCTCACCCCGAGTGCGTGGGTGGAGCGGGTGGCGGCCTGCGCCTCGTCGTAGTCGAGCCAGCCGAACTGCAGCTTGCTCCAGGCGTCGAGGTCGCCGGGGTAGCCGCCGGTGGTGTTCGGACCCTTGCCCAGGTAGGAGCCGGAGGACATCAGCGACCAGAAGTTGACGCTGTTGTCACCGCCGTTGGTGGGGTACAGGTCGGGCAGGCCGAGGTTGTGGCCGAACTCGTGGGCGAACAGGCCGACGCCGCTGTTCTCGCCCGCCTGGACGTAGTCGTAGACGTACAGGCCGGTGTCGCCGACGGGGGCGCCGCCGATCTTGTTGCCCTCCGGGCCGGTCTGCCCGGTCGCGTCCGGGAAGGTCCAACTGCGGTGCGCCCACAGCGCGTCGGCGCCCTGGGCGCCGCCGCCCCAGGTCTCGTCCACGCCCGCGTGCACCACGACGACGTTGTCCAGGTAGCCGTCCGGCTGGGCGAACTCGCCGTTCTTGTCGTGGTCGTAGCGGTCGTAGACGTCGTACTGGGCGAGCTGCGCCTTGATGTCGGCGGCGGAGCGGCCCTTGGCGACCTCGCCGTCGTACCAGGCCTTCACGGCGTCCCGGATGAACTCCTGGCCCTGGGTCCAGGCGCCGGAGCCCTGCGGGCCCTTGTTGCTGCCGTAGCGGGCCTCGTTGTACGGGACGGTGACCCAGTCGCTGACGGTGCCTTCGACGTCGTACCGGCCGGAGGACTGGGTGCGGTAGTAGTTGCGCATCGACACCGCGCCGGGCGTGTCGTCGAAGAACATCTTCTGGTAGTAGCCGCGGTCGAAGTCCTGTGACCACAGGGTGTGGTTGTCGTCCTTGCCCGGCTTGGGGATCTGGTTGTGGGCCGGGCCGGGGGTGCCGCCGTAGCGGGGCTGGCCGTTCCACTGGGTGGTGTTGTCGACCTGGTCGCCGAACTGGGCGAGGATCACGAAGACCTTGTCCGTGCGCTGGTGCGCGAGCTGGACGTAGTCGTTGCCGACCTTCACCTTCGCCGGGGCCCGCTTGCCGGCGGCCTTGGCGACGGTGCCCTTGTTGAGCTGCTCCAGGGCCTTGCCGCGCAGCGCCTGGCGCTCGCGCTCCTGGGGCGCGAGCGGGGCGGGCGGGGCCTCGGCGCCCTGTTGGGCGTCGGCGGACGCGGCGGCGAGGGTGGCGGGGGTCGGGGGTGCGGCCTGGGCGGGGGTGCCCAGCAGGGTGGCCGCTATCGCACTCGTGGTGAGTGCGGCGGCGAGGGCCGCGGACAGTCTGCGCAACTGACCGGTCCTTTCCGGGGGATGGGGGTGCCTCGGTCATCGGTAGGTGAAGCGCAGGTAATATTTCACATGTCACGGGTTACGTGAAAGAGGTGTGCGGCAAGCGGAAGGGCGCCGCACCCGGGGGTGCGACGCCCTTCGACTGCCGGGCCGTCACCCGGCGGCCCCGACGCTGCTGCGGATCAGCCCAAGGAGGCCCGCAGGAAGGCGAGTTCGGCCTGGGCCAGCTGCTCCAGCAGCCCGCCCGGGGTCATGTGGGTGGCGCCGGGCAGCGGCAGCACGTTGTGCGGGCGGCCGGCCCGGGTGAGCGCCTGGGAGAGCAGCAGGGTGTGCGAGGGGTGGACGTTGTCGTCGGCCAGCCCGTGGATCAGCAGCAGCGGCCTGTTCAGACCGGGCGCGTCGGGGAGCAGGCAGTCGTCGGCGTAGCCCTCCGGATTCTCCTGCGGCAGGCCGAGGTAGCGCTCGGTGTACGCGGTGTCGTAGAGCCGGAAGTCGGTGGGCGGGGCGCCCGCGCAGGCGGCGTGGAAGACGTCTGGCCGGCGCAGCACGGCGAGCGCCGCGAAGTAGCCGCCGTACGACCAGCCGCGCACGCCGACCCGGCCGAGGTCGAGGTCCGGGTGCCGCTCGGCGAGCGCGTGCAGCGCGTCGACCTGGTCGTCCAGCGCCACCTGGGACATCCGCCGGAAGATGGTGCGGGAGAAGTCCGGGGAGACGAACGGGGTGCCGCCGTTGTCGACGGTGACCACCGCGAAGCCCTGGTCGGCCCACCACTGCTTGAGCTGCCAGCGGCGCGGTTCGGCGGCCACCGCCTGGTAGCCGGGCCCGCCGTAGACGTCCAGCAGGACGGGCAGCCGGGTGCCGGGGACGTGGCCGCGCGGGTACACCACGGCGCTGGGCAGGGCGCGTTCGGTGACCCGGGCGAGCTGCGGCTCCACCCGGTGGGGCAGCGGCTCGCTGAGGTCGGTGAGCGCCAGCTCGTGGCCGTCGCGGCTGATGACGCGCCGGACGCCGTCGGCGGTGGCCGAGGTGAGCAGCAGGGTGTCGGCGGCGGCGAGCGCCGAGTGCAGGCCGGGGCCGGAGGCGAGCGGCTCGGGTGCGCCGCCGTCCGGGTCGACCAGGTGGACGTACTGGTCGAACGGGTCGCCCTCGCCGGTCTCGCAGAGCAGTCGGCCGTGCAGCCGGCCGACGACCCGGCGGATCTGCAGGCCGGTGGTGTCCAGCGGCTTGCCGTCGAGCGCGAGGCCGCGGGCCTGCGGGGTGTCGTGGACGGTGAGCAGCCGGCCGTCGGCCAGCCGGGCGGGGGTGCCGGGCAGGTCGTCCACCCAGAACTCGTCGGTGGTGCGGGAGAGTTCGGCGGTGTCACCGGTGGCCGGGTCGGCGCTCAGCAGCAGCACGTTCTGCTGCAGGCGGTCGGCGACGGTGAGCAGCACCTCGTCGGTGGAGGTCCAGGAGGCGGCGCAGAGGTACGGGAACTCCTCGGTGTCCCAACGCAGTCGGACCCGGGTGCCGTCGAGGCCGAGCACCCAGAGCTGGACGTCCGCGTTGGGGCCGCCGGCCTGCGGGTAGGCGAAGTCCTCGGGGGCCTCGCCGGGGTGCGCCGGGTCGGCGAAGTACCGTCGGGGGACGGCGGATTCGTCGACCCGGGCGGCCAGCAGCGCGCCGCCGTCCGGGCGCCACCAGTGGCCCCGGTGGCGGCCGAGCTCCTCGGCGGCGGCGAACTCGGCGACGCCCCAGCGGGCGCCGTCGGCGGGGGAGAGCGGTTCGAGGCCGGGGGTGACGTACAGGGCGTCCTCGGCGACGTAGGCGACGCGCTGTCCGGTGGCGTCCGGCCGGGGGTCGAACGCGGGCCCGGCGACCGGGAGTTCGTCGCTGGTGCCGGCGGTGGTGTCGGTGCGGAACAGCCGGCCGTCCAGGGTGAAGACGGCGGTGGCGAGGTCGGCGGTGGCGGCGTACGTGCCGATCCCGGCGGCGACCAGCCGGCTGCGTTCGCGCAGCCGGCGCTCGACCACGGGCAGGTCGTCGCGCCGGCCGGTGCGGCCGGGCAGCAGCGCGGCCGGGTCGGCGACCAGCCGCTCCTCGCCGGTGGCGGTGTCGAGCAGGTGGAGGCGGTCGACCGGATCCTCCGGACCGCTGGAGCGGAGGAGCAGCAGCCGGGTACCGTCCTCGGCGAAGGTGTACGCACGCGGCGCGCCGAAGGTGAACCGACCGGTACGGGCGCTGAGGGCAAGGAAGGCGTCGGTGATGGTCACGGCCCGATGGTGGTCGCGCGGTGCGTGTCCCGACCAGTAGTCTGTCATGTGAAATGTCACACACCAGTGTGCGCCAGTGAGCGGAGGAAACCGTGATCGAGGACCTGCGGACCGTCGAACCCCCGGCGCCACTGCCCGCCGCCGACGGGCTGTTCAGCGTGTCGCCGCGGACCGCGCACCTGAACCACGGCTCCTTCGGCGCCGTGCCCGTCCCCGTCCAGCGGGCGCAGGACCGGCTGCGCACCGAGCACGAGCAGGACCCGGACGGCTTCTTCGCCGACCTCCCGGCCCGGATCGCCGCCGCCCGCGCCCTGATCGCCGCCGAACTCGACACCGACCCGGACCGGCTCGCGCTCGTCTCCAACGTCACCGAGGCGGTCGCGATCGCCCTCGACAGCATCCCGTTCGCGCCCGGCGACCGGATCCTGGTCACCGACCACGGCTACGGCGCGGTGACCCAGGCCGCCGCCCGCAAGGCCGCCGAGACCGGCGCCGAACTCGTGGTGGCCCCCGTCCCGCTGGACGCCCCCGACGAGCAGGCCGTCCGGGAGGCGGTGCTCGCCGCCGTGGACGGCCGCACCACCGTCGCCGTCCTGGACCAGCTCACCTCGCCCACCGCCCGCCTGGTCGCCGGCCCGGCCCTGCTCGCCGACCTGCGCGCCCGCGGCGTGACCACCGTGGTGGACGGCGCCCACGCCCCCGGCATGCTGCCCGCCCCGATCGACCCGAACGCCGACTTCTGGTTCGGCAACCTGCACAAGTGGGCCTTCGCCCCGCGCGCCACCGGGGTGCTCGCCGTCCGCCCCGAGTGGACCGGCCGGGTGCGCCCGCTGGCACTGTCCTGGGAGCACGACAAGGGCTTCCCGGGCAACGTCGAGTGGCGCGGCACCTGCGACTACACGCCCTGGCTGGCCGCCCCGGCCGGCTTCGAGCTGCTGCGCGGCCTCGGCCACCCGGCGGTGGCCGCCCACAACACCGCCCTCGCCGCGTACGGCCGCCATGCGCTGACCGAGCGGGCCGGCCTGGCGCCGCTGCCCGCGACGCCCGGGGTGTGGATGCGCACCGTCCGGTTGCCGGCCGGGTACGGCGAGACCGAGCCGCAGGTGAAGGCGCTGATGGCCGAGGTGTGGCACCGGTTCGGCACCCGGATCGCCGTCCGCCCCTGGGCCGGCGGCGGGGTGCTGCGGGTCAGCGCGCAGCTGTACAACCGGCCGGAGGAGTACGAGCGGCTGGCGGACGGGCTGGCGGAGCTGCTGAAGGGCTAGGCGCGGCGGTCCTCCCCGGGCCGGTCCGGTCTTTCCCGGGCCGGTCCGGGCTTCCCCGGATCGGCCGGGGTCAGACCTCCAGCGCGAGTGCGATCTGGGTGAGCCGGTGGCGGGCCATCGCCAGGTTGGAGCGGCTGCGGTGGAGCGCGAGGAAGAGGAAGAGTCCGCGTGCGCCGGGCGCCGTGAGCGGCCGGACCAGGTGGTACTGGTGGGTCAGCGTGGTCAGGATGTCCTCGATCTCGACGTCGTGCAGGTTGAGCATCTCCATCGTGCGCATCTTGGCGCGGACCACGTCGGTGTTGCCCGCCGCGGCGACGTTCAGGTCCAGCTCGGCGCCGTCCCCCAGGGTGCCGAGGGCCATGCCGCTGCCGCAGTCGACCAGGGCGACGCCGATCGCGCCCTCGATCGCCATGGACTCCTTGAGGGACGTCTCCAGGTTCGCCATCGTGGCGGTCCTCCCGTGTCGTGGTGGCTGGGACGACGACGGTAGGGAGCCGTCACCGGCCTCCACCAGGAATGACCGGAGACGATCGGGCCTGACTCCGTCCCGATCACTTGAAGACATTTGCAACTATGGATCTGAGAGGGAACTGATCCCGGGAGTGTGCCGAGGGAGTGAATCCGTCGCACGGAAAAACGGTGCTATCGATGTCAGTCCACCCGGGTAACCTCTCGCTGAGATGCGAGATCACACCAATCACACCCGGACGGCGATGAACACCCCCGATCCAGAGCCCCAGGACGACCAGGAGCTCAGCCCCGCCGAGGCGTACGCGGCCAGCCGTCGCCGGGCGCAGGAGCAGGCCACCGCCCTGTACGGCTTCCAGCAGCTGTACGACTTCCCGCTGGACGACTTCCAGCTGGAGGCCTGCGAGACGCTGGAGGCCGGCTCCGGCGTCCTCGTCGCCGCCCCCACCGGCTCCGGGAAGACGATCGTCGGCGAGTTCGCCGTGCACCTGGCCCTGGCCGCGGGCCGCAAGTGCTTCTACACCACGCCGATCAAGGCGCTCTCCAACCAGAAGTACGGCGACCTGGTCAAGCGCTACGGCGCCGCCAAGGTCGGCCTGCTCACCGGCGACAACACCGTCAACGGCGACGCACCCGTGGTGGTGATGACCACCGAGGTGCTGCGCAACATGCTCTACGCGGGCTCCAGCACCCTCGACGGCCTCGGCTACGTCGTGATGGACGAGGTGCACTACCTCGCCGACCGCTTCCGCGGCGCCGTCTGGGAGGAGGTCATCATCCACCTCCCCGAGTCGGTCACCCTCGTCTCGCTCTCCGCGACCGTCTCCAACGCCGAGGAGTTCGGCGACTGGCTGGACACCGTGCGCGGCGGCACCAAGGTGATCGTCTCCGAGACCCGCCCCGTGCCGCTGTGGCAGCACGTGATGGCCGGCAACCGGATGTACGACCTGTTCGCCGACCCGGACCGCGACGGCCGCCCCAAGCACAGCCTGAAGAACCCCGGCAAGGCCGTCAACCCCGAACTGGTCCGGCTCGCCCGCTCCGAACTCGACCGCAACCCGCGCGACCGCTTCGGCCGCGGCCGGGGCCGCTCGATGCCCAACGGCCGTCCCGGCCGGGTCTGGACGCCGGGCCGGGTGGACGTCATCGACCGGCTCGACGCCGAGGGCCTGCTGCCCGCGATCACCTTCATCTTCAGCCGGGCCGGCTGCGAGGCCGCCGTCCAGCAGTGCCTCAGCTCCGGCCTGCGGCTCAACAAGGACTCCGACCGCGCCCTCGTCCGGGCGTTCGTCGAGGAGCGCTGCGCCGACATCCCCGACGAGGACCTGCACGTCCTCGGCTACTTCGAGTGGCTGGACGGGCTGGAGCGCGGCATCGCCGCCCACCACGCCGGGATGCTGCCCCGGTTCAAGGAGGTGGTCGAGGAGCTCTTCGTGAAGGGCCTGGTCAAGGCCGTCTTCGCGACCGAGACCCTGGCGCTCGGCATCAACATGCCCGCCCGCTCGGTGGTCATGGAGAAGCTGGTCAAGTGGAACGGCGAGACCCACGCCGACATCACCCCCGGTGAGTACACCCAGCTCACCGGCCGGGCCGGGCGGCGCGGCATCGACGTCGAGGGCCACGCCGTGGTGCTGTGGCAGCGCGGCCTCGACCCGGAGGCGCTGGCCGGCCTGGCCGGCACCCGCACCTACCCGCTGAAGTCCTCGTTCCGGCCCTCGTACAACATGGCCGTCAACCTGGTCTCCCAGTTCGGCCGGCACCGCTCGCGCGAGCTGCTGGAGACGTCCTTCGCCCAGTTCCAGGCGGACCGCTCGGTGGTCGGCATCGCCCGCCAGGTCCAGCGCAACGAGGAGGGGCTGGAGGGCTACCGCGAGTCGATGACCTGCCACCTCGGCGACTTCGACGCGTACATGGAGCTGCGCCGCAAGCTCAAGGACCGCGAGAACGAGATGGCCCGCGAGGGCAGCAGCCAGCGCCGCGCGGCCGCCGTCGAGTCCATCGAGCAGCTCAAGCCGGGCGACGTCATCCACGTGCCCACCGGCAAGTTCGCCGGCCTCGCCCTGGTCCTCGACCCGGGCCTGCCGCCGGTCAACCGCTCCGGCCGGGGCGGCCCGCGCCACCCCGACTACCAGGACGGCCCGCGCCCGGTGGTGCTCACCGCCGAGCGGCAGGTCAAGCGGCTCGCCATGATCGACTTCCCGCACCCGGTCGTCGCCGTCGACCGGCTGCGCATCCCCAAGTCCTTCAACCCGCGCAGCCCGCAGTCCCGGCGCGACCTCGCCTCGGCGCTGCGCACCAAGGCCGGCCACCTGGAGCCCGAGCGGTTCCGGCGCGGCCGCGCGGCCGCCGCCGACGACCCGGAGATCACCCGGCTGCGCACCGAACTGCGCCAGCACCCCTGCCACGGCTGCTCCGACCGCGAGGACCACGCCCGCTGGGCCGAGCGCTACCACCGGCTGCACCGCGACACCGAACTGCTGGAACGCCGGATGCGCTCGCGCACCCACACCATCGCCCGCACCTTCGACCGGGTCTGCGGGCTGCTCACCGACCTCGGCTACCTCAGCGGGGACACCGTCACCGACGACGGCAAGCGGCTCGGCCGGCTCTACGGCGAACTCGACCTGCTCGCCTCCGAGTGCATCCGCGAAGGCGTCTGGAGCGGCCTGGCCGCCGCCGAACTCGCCGCCTGCGCCTCGGCGCTGGTGTACGAGGCCCGCCAGGCCGACGACGCCGGCGCCCCCCGGGTGCCGGAGGGCGCGGCCAAGGAGGCGCTCGGCAAGATGGTCCGGATCTGGGGCCACCTGGACGCCCTGGAGGAGCAGCACCGGATCAACACCGCCGAGGGCGTCGGCCAGCGCGAGCCCGACCTGGGCTTCGCCTGGGTCGCCTACCGCTGGGCGCTCGGCCACAACCTCGACCAGGTCCTGCGCGACGCCGACATGCCGGCCGGCGACTTCGTCCGCTGGACCAAGCAGCTGATCGACGTCCTGGGCCAGATCCAGGACGCCGCCGGCGAGGACGTCGAACTCCGCAAGACCGCCCGCAAGGCCGTCGACGGCCTCCGCCGCGGCATCATCGCCTACTCCTCCGTCGGCTGACCGCAGCACCCCCGCAAGGGCCCGCCCGCTCACCCACCCGAGCGCGCGGGCCCTTCCGCATTCCCACCTCCCTGACGGCGAAGGTGGGGAAGCGCCAGGCCTTCGGCCACCCCCACCCCCTGTGCGGCTTCGGCTTCGCCTCGCCGCTGGGCCTCCACGGAGTCGTGCAGGAAGTCGGCCCAGCCGACTTCCTGCGCAGAAGAGCTGCCCCTGCCCTCGCCGACGGCAGGGGCAGGGGCACGACGACGGAAAGGGAGTGGCCCTTGCCGCTTCGGCGCCGCCGAAGCGGCAAGGAACCTGTGAGGGGTGCGTAGGAAATCGATACGGTCGACTTCCCATGGAGACGAGGAACTCGACTGCCACGCTGAACCCCGGCGCCCTCGCTCCACCCGAGCGAGGGCGCCGAACACCTCTCATGCCATTTCGAGGGCCGCTTTCACCGGGGGAGGAAGTTGGGTTGGTGGACAGCGCACACCAGCCCGGGGGGCGGCGCCGCGTCAGTTGAGCGTCTTGCTGTCGAATCCGTCGGCCAGGAGCCGCTGGTACGCATCATGAACCGTCTCCGGAACCTCCTGGGCAACGGCGAACCCGCGCCTCGGGTACTCGATCACCCGCTGGAGGTCGCCCACGAGGCTGTCGATCACGAGCTTGTCGTCGCCGATGCTTTTCACGTAGTCGTTCAGGCTCATCGGGGTCGAGGCGCACACCACCTCGGCCTCCGGCCACACCTTGCGGCACGTCGCGAACGCCCGGCGCTCCATGTACGGCATGGTCACGAGCAGCACCGACCGTGCCTCGATGCCGGCGGCCTCCAGGACGTCACGGGAGAACTGGATGTTCTGCCCGGTGTTGCGGGCGCGGGGCTCCTGGTGGATCGCATGCTCGGGGACCCCGAGGGCGATGGCGTGCTCGGTGAAGTGCACGGCCTCACCTCGGGGGAAGAGCTCCGGCCGGGACGGATTCGGCCCGCCCGTGAACACGATCCTCCGCACCAGGCCGTCCAGGTACAGGGCTGCCGTCTGGGCCGCCACTCCGAGGTCGTGGCAGCCCAGACCGATCGCCACATCGCACGGCCGCCGCTCGTGCCCCATCTGGTGGTATACCCAGATCAGCGTGGCGTCCGCCCACTGTCGGTCGGTGATCTCGTGCTGCTGAGTGTCCGCCACGTTCTTCTCCCGCTCACTGAAGGCACCGTTCCCGCTGGAATCCGGACCGGATGCCTCGGATGCTCCTTCGCTGGTGGGTCGTACCGTACGTGTCCGCCAGTACCTCGGCCGTGTCCAGCAGGGCGAGACGCTCCCCGGCAGTCGCGTGGTCGGTCAGATGGTGAAGGTGACGGGTGAAGCGCC
>NZ_LIPD01000004.1:288609-738384 GCF_001905545.1 Streptomyces sp. CB02056
GGCGCTTCACCCGTCACCTTCCACCTCCTGTGCGGCTTCGGCTTCGCCTCGCCGCTGGGCCTCAACAGCGTTGCGCAGGAAGTCGGCCCAGTCGACTTCTCGTGGAGAAGAGACAGCCGACGCGAACGAGCCAATGCCGCCGGTCAGACCGTGGGCGGTGCCGGGGCGAAGTAGTCGCGGAGCATCTCGCTGGTCCACGTGGGTTGGCGGACTTCTCCCCGCGGGCCGAACTCCTCGAACCAGGGCTTCACTTCGAGGACCGGGGTGCCGTCGATGGCGTCCAGGTCCTCGACGTGCAGGTCCAGGCCGTCGACCTTCACGAGCCGACAGCGGGAGGAGCCGAGCCAGTTGATGCGCCGCATGTTCCGGTGGCCGAACACACCGACCTCGGGCCAGTCCGGGTTGTCCCGGGGGCGGCGCGCGCCGAAGTTCAGATCGGTCGGGTCGGTCCTGTGGAACCGGAAGATCACGTCGAGGTGGGAGAACTCCTCCAGCCCCTTCGTTGCGTCGAGCGGAAACCTGTCTCCGTCGAGCCGGATGATGGCGCGCGTCCCTCCCCAGTAGTCGTCGGTCGGTTCCGTTCGACCTCCTACAACGTGCCCGAGCGCTTCCACGCTGAAGACGTCACTCATGTGTTTCCTCTCCTTGGAACGGACCGCGCTTGGGCGGCGGGTCAGATGGTGGCTGCCAAGTACTCGGCAGCGCGCCTGTCGACGGCGTCGATCGGTTTGCATGGCGTCGAGTGACTGGGATGAGATAGTGCGACCCTGGAGCGCTGCCCGGCCTTCACGAGGCTGAGGTGACCGAGAATGAGGAAGTTTTCCAGAGCGCGAGGCTGCGCTCGAAGCTCCTTGCCGCCCCTGAGGCGTGCAGTCCGGCAAGGATGATTCGCCAAGAGGCAGAGGGCGGAGGCATGTGATCCGGGCGAAGTGGTTGCGTCGGAACTCGTTGGCCCGAACCGGGGCCTGGTCAGAGGATGTTCCATTCGAGCCGGTCGTGTCCGGACCGCAGCCCTTGGATGCGGTGTCGTACCTCCGCGATCGTCGGGCTTCCGGCTGAGGCCCGCTTGGCGTTCGTGGTGATCATCCGCAGTTCACGGAGCGAGCACAGGGCGGGGTAGCCCTGCCACGACGTCACGTCGAATCCGTAGGCATCGGCGAACTCCTGATAGTGGGCGCGGCCGTAGCCGAAGCGGCGACAGTGGATCTCGACGGTGACGAGGTCGAGTTCCGGCTGCCCGAAGCAGGCGGTGTCCCAATCGCACAGGACTGCGGAATCCTCGTGGTGGAGCGCGTTCCGGTGCTGAGGGTCCCCCTGTGACAACCCCGGCGGCAGGACGTAGCGGACCTGGCGAAGCGCGTCCTCCAGCTCGGTCAGCCGCCGTTCGAGGTAGGCGACATCGTTCGCCGGCAATGCGGTGGTCTTCGCGATCGACCGCCTGATGGCACCGGCTGTGTCGACGGGACGGACATCGAAGGGAGGTAGTGGAAGCTCATGAAGCATGCGGAGGGGAACAGCAAGATGCGCCGCCGGGACGGGACGGTCGGGCTGGGGCAGGTGGTGCCAGAACGTCACGGCATGCCCGTCGACCACAACCGGTTGCTTCATCGGCAGCAGTTCGACGGTGGGGAAGTTCTTGCTGGTGAGCCACTGAACGAGCCGGACGGTACGGCGGACGCTCTCCAAGGGTGTGCCCGCCCTCGCGATCTTGGCGACCGCCCCGGCGGCCGGCAGCGTGTAGACGGCGTTGGTATGGCCGCGCAGCATCACGGCTCCGGTCGGGTCGAGCCCGACCTGGTCGCACGCGGCGTTGAGGATTGTGACGACCTCGGCTTCGGCGAACCCGCCGACCCGGACAACCGGAACACTCATACCTGTCAGGCTGACGGGCAGGGGAAGCATCTGTCACGTCCCGCCGGACGGAAGCGCCAGGAGTTCGCCGAGTTCCCGGGCTGCGCGAGGCCTCGCCTCCTTCGGCGTTATCTTGATGACATCCGCCGCGCGGGTGCCGAGGATCTGCGTACGGTGGTCACCGGGCACCGCCAGGTAGGTGTCCCGGGCCAACTGGCAGGCCTCGGACACGCTCCGCTGCCGAACCAGACACATGGCCTGCTCCAAGCGCAGCAGCGCCGGGTCGATACCGGTGTGGTCGGGGTAGAGGCGCAGAGCCTCCTCCTGGGCACGGCCGGCCTGCACCGTGTCGCCGAGCGCGGTGAAGGCGCCCGACAAATAGAGCTGGAGCCGCCGATAGGGGAACGCCCAGGCATCGTCCTCCAGGGCTGCCTGCCGACTGCGTTCGAACAGCCCGCGGGCTTGTGCGATCGACGCGCGGGCGCCGTCCTCGTCTCCCTGGCGAGCCTTGATCCGGGCTTCCGCGGCGGCGGCGAACGCTCCTGTCGCGGACGGCCGCCCGCGGTTGAGGAGCACAGCCTCGTGGGCAAGGGCTGCTGCCTCGGTCAGAGGCCCGTAGTAGAACGGCAGCATTGCTGCTTGCACTCGCACTCGTGTGCGCAGTTCGCGGTTGCCGCTGTCGTCGGCTGCTGACTTCCCGGTCCCGTACCAGTCCCGGGCCTGCTCCTTTCGTCCCAGCTTCATCAGGGCGTCCGCGGTCAGAGTGGACAGCACGGCGATCATCTCGGACAGACGCACCTGGACGAGCGCCGGCTGCCGCTCTTCGGAGTACTGCCGGACTTCCTCCAGGGTTGTCAGCAGCCGTGCCAGCATCACCATCGGGGGGTCGGACACGTAGTCCCGTCGCAGCGTGAGGAGCTTCCCGTCCAGGGACTCCAGCTCCCCGGTGGTGAGCGTCGTGCTCGCCAGCGTGCGTTCGATGGCGCGCCGGTGTGCGCGGGCCACAGCATCGAACGGGTCGCTCACGTCAGGCGACCCGGGTGCGGCCGCACGTTCGGTCACCGGAACATCGGGTGCGACGGGCGGCGTGAACACGGTCACAGGCGAGCACACATCCGCCCGGTAGCCACCGGAAAGTCCCAGTCCTTGCGCATCGGTCCGGTAGAGGCGACACAGAAGGTCGATGGTCTGAGCCCGCGGCATCCGAGCGCTCCGCTCCCACGCGCCCAGCTGCTCGGCGTCCGGATTCGGACGGTCGAGCGCCAACCCATCGCACAGGGCGATCAGTTCGCTGACGGCACGAGCTCGTGTCCACCCCCGGGCGAAGCGGTGAGCACGGAGGCGCGTAACGCCACAGCACTCAACGATCGCAGCCACCGCCATGTCGATCGTCCAGCCGTTCACCAAGGCACGGGCCCTGGTACTCGCTGCGCAGGACGGCTTGTGACCCACGCCCCACCTCCACTATCGCCGAGCGAAAGCCTAGTCGCCCGGGGTCACTGACTGACCGTCAAAACCAGTAACTCATTGCCGGTTTGCATCACCGCTGGCGTCAAAGCAGTGAGTCCGGCTCGTAACGGCAACTTCTTCCGCTTGCCCCTCGACTCTGACGCGGCGAGTCTCTGTGGACACGCGATGGCCACCACTCGCCACCCCCGCCAATGACCCGGGAACACTTGCCCATGTCCAGCCAGGAGGAACAGCCATGCACCGTGTCCTGGAGGTCAAAGCCAAGGTCACAACCGCGTCCCTCGGCGCGATCCGCAACCTGTTGTCCGAGGAGGTCGCGAGAGCCGGCATCGTCCTCGACGAGTCCCGGGCGTACGCGCTCCGCGTGTGTTCGTCGGAGTTCGTCGACAACGCGATCAAGCACGCCGCCGGTCAAGGCCCTGACCGTGAAGCCGTGTTGTTGATCGAAGTGGGCATTGACCGGGAGCGTGGCCGTTTGCGGACCACAGTGACGGACCCGAGCGTGGTCGAAGCGGCGATGAACAGCAGCGTCGACGACCTCGACGCGACCAGTGGCCGCGGACTGGTGGTCGTCGACGGCTACGCGGACGACATCGGATGGCACCAGCGGATCGACCTTCAGGGGCGGCCCACCGGCTGGTCCGTCTGGTTCGAACTCGACGTGGAACCGGCGACCTTCGGCCAGGCCACCGCCGCTGAGGCGGAAGTGCAGCCGAAGGCCGTCGTGCGGCCCCCCGAGCGTTGCCTGATGGTCGGCCCCGGGCACGCACCCGGGAATACGCCGAGGCCGAACCGGCCGGCACAACGGCCTGGGGAACGCACCGTCGTGCCGACAGCCGCGAGCCGACGTCTCCACGGGCCGGGCCGGGCCGCCACTCCCGTCCACCCTTCCACTCCGTACCCGAGGACTGCTCCATGAGCGTCGGAACGCGAACCAGAAAGCTGCTCAAGACCATCAGCCCCGCCCGCAGACTGGACATCGCGGCCTCCTACGAGGCCCTGACGCAGGCCTGCGTGGCCACCGGCGACGACCCCGCGAAAGCCGAACTGCTCAGCGACAGCCCGAACCACCTGTGGTCGCTCGGCTCGCGCTCGCGCGCACTCGCCATCGTCCACCCGGACGTGGACGAGGCCTGGGCGCTCATCAAGGGCGCGCAGTTCCTCCGGGAGCACCTGCTCCCCGTCACCTCCGCCTACTACACCGAGGTCCGCGCGGCCGTCGACGGCCAGGCCGTGACCTTCTGGCAGGACCCAGGGAAGCCGAGCGCCGACACGTCCCTCTCCGCGTGGGTGACCGCCCTCACCCACCGCATCGGCCCCGGGACGGCTCCGTGGCTGCGGGAGCACGACCCGTTCGCCCACCTGCTGGACGGCTTGGACGACGCGCCGCTGGACGAGTCCGCCCGCCGGTTCCTGCGCGAACGCGCCGCCCAACTGCGAGAAGAGTGGGACTACCTCGACTGGCCGACACCGGAAACCGTCGTCCTCGGTGCCCTCGGCATGGTCCCCTGCCATGACGACGGAGTCCACGTCGGACTCCTGCTGCGCCGCCCGCTCCGACGCGGCCACCGCGAGTGGGACCTGGTCGCCGCCCGCTGGCGCTCCGAACTGCTCACCGGCCCGCGTCAGGACCACCGGACCTACGCCGACACCTACCTCTCCTACGAGCGGGAGGATCGGCTCCCGGACCACCCCTACATCGGAGCCTGGTCCGGCTACCAGGTCGTACGCGACATCGTCGTCCTCACCACGGTGATGAACACGGTCCGCCGCGCCCACCTCGACGCCAACATCCGCCAGGAGGCCGCCCACCGCCTCGCGTGCCTGCGCGGCGCCCACCCGGTCCCGTGGAACTGGGGGCCGCGATGAAAGCCCGAACCAGGAAACGGAGTTCACATGGACGTGACCCGAGGATTCTTCATCACCATCGACGGTCTCAGCGCGAGCGGGAAGACCACGGTCGCCCCGCTGGTCGCGGCCCTCGTTGACGGCGTCCACCTCACGGACGACACCTTGCCGACCTTCCCCCGCATGCGTGCGGAGGTAGACGCCGTCGGCATCCTGGCGGCGCGGTTCCACTGGTGGATGATGGCCAATCACATCAAGTCCGAGACCGCTCGCGCGGTTGTCGGGGCGGGCCGGACCGTGGTGGTCGATTCCTACTTCCCGCGCACCATCGCCACGCACAGGGCGATGGGTCACGACTGCGCGCCGGAGTACCCGGAGGGAGTCCTCGTCCCGCACGTGCCGATTCTGCTGGAGGTGGACGAACGCGTCCGCCAGGAGCGGCTTCGCCGGCGGGCCGAGCTGGGAACGCTGAGTTCCTGGCACCGGCGGGAGGAGCCGAACGTGGCCGAAAGCTCCCGCGTGTACCGGGCGTTCGGACTGCTGCGGGTCGACGGCACCGACCGCACGCCTGCCGAGGTGGCTCGCAGCATCGCCGATACCGTGCGCTCGTATGCCCGCACCGCATCGAGGAAGGCAATTCCCCATGACCGCAACTGAGTTCGAAGCGAAGATCCTCGACGTCGATCCGAAGGAGATCCGCGTTCTCCTCGCCGAGGCCGGGGCCGAGCACGTGGTCGACCGTTTCCAGCGCCGCTACGTCTACGACATCCCCGGCCGGCCGGGAGCGTGGGTCCGGCTGCGTGACACGGGCACCGACGTCACCCTGTGCGTCAAGGAGATCCACTCCGACGCGATCGACGGCGTGGCCGAAACGGAGACGACCGTCGGTGACTTCGACGCCGCGAACACGCTCCTCGGCAAGCTCGGCTACCAGCCGAAGGCGTACCAGGAGAACCGTCGGTCCTCCTGGACGCTCGGTGGCGCGGCCATCGAGATCGACCACTGGCCGCTGATTCCCCCCTACCTGGAGATCGAGGGCGACAGCGCCGAACACGTCCACGCGACCGCCCTCGCGCTCAAGCTCCCCCTGGAGGAGCTGACGAGCGAGAACACCACCAAGGTCTACCGCCGGTACGGGATCGACATCGAAGCGATTCCCCGGCTCACGTTCGAGTGACAGGAGACAAGCCTTGTCAGCTACCCATCGTCCGGCGATCAGGGTCGTCCGGGACAGGACGATCCGCATCAAGGTGATCGACGACTGCGGGCTGGCCTGCACGTTCTGCCACAACGAGGGAACGCCGGTCACCGCCGACAATCGAGGCCGCGCCGAACTGCCCTTCGTCGCGGGCCCGGGCAGGACCGGGCGTGTGTCGATCTACAGCGAGACGAACGGGGTCGGCTTCCTTGCCGCGAGGATGGCCCCGGACGCGTCCTTCCGGCGGGCGGTGCGAACCGTGGCGAGGGCGTTCGACGCCCACGAGGTTCACCTCACGGGTGGGGAGCCCACCCTTCACACGGAGGTGCCCGCGCTGGTCGCGGCACTCACCGGCATGGGGTTGAGCGTCGGGATGACCAGCAACGGGGAACGCGGCCGGCAGGTGATGGCGGAGTGCTCCGCGGCCGGACTCGGCCGAGTCAACGTGTCGGTCTTCGGTACGACCGCCGCAGAACTCCGGGTCGTTCAGTCCGAGCGCTTCAGGACGCCGGGTCTGGCCGAGGCGAAGATCCGGGCGGCGGAGCAGACCATCCGTGCCGCCGTCTCCAACGGCGTGAAGGTCTCCGTGAACATCGTCGTCCCCGGAATGGCCCACGTCGGCCGGGTCGTCAACCTGGTCGAGTCGTACGGCCAGTTCGCGGACGTGCGGATGCTCACCAGCATCCAGGACGGGCCGGAGTCGGTCGCGGCGATCTCCGAAGTGCTGGCCCGGGTCGGCGCGGAACCGGTGCTCCGGACGTTCACCGCCGGGACCTCCGACGAGCGCACCCTCTACCGGGCGCTCGGCAGCCGGGCGGTGTACGTCAAGCGGTTGCTGCCCGTGCGGCTCCCCGACACCTGCGCGTCGTGCCGGTTCAACAACGACACGGACTGCGAGGAGGGCTACTACGGCATCCGCCTGTACCTCACCGATCAGGGGGAGTACATGGTGGGCGTCTGCATTCAGCGGATGGACCTCTGCGTGCCCGTGGCCGAGTTGCCGAAGAGCGGGATCGTGGAGGAGGTACTGGCCTTCAAGGACGCCGAAGTCCGGAGGCTGACGCGCGAGTACGGTGCCGCCGCCTGAGCCGCCTGATCGGTCGGCCCCGGCGACATGGCTTTGCGGCCTCGCTCGGGTCGAGCGAGGCCGCTGGGATCCGAAACTGTTGGGCTGACACCTGCCCTTCGGCCTCGTCCTCCAGGGTGTCAACTGTGTGGACTCCGAGATCCTCCTCGCCGCCGCCTACGCGGCGCGGACGTCCCCGACCTCGCAGTCCTGCTGACCACGGAGCCCGACACCGCACAGGCCATCCTGGAAGCGGTATCGCACCGGACGGTCAACACCAAAATCCCGTACGGGAGTTAGAGAGAACATGAGCACAATCAGCGACATCGGCCGTGCCCCGCTCCCGATCGTGGACGTCCACGTCGTCCTGCGCACCCCGGACGGCAAGATCCTGCTCTCCCAGCGCGGCGGCCCCTACGGCTACGGCCAGTGGCACGCCCCCAGCGGCAAGCTTGACCCCGGCGAGAAGCCCGCCCACGGCGCCGCCCGCGAACTGCGGGAGGAGACCGGCATCACGGCCGACCCGGCCCGCCTCCGCCTCGCCTACACCGTCCTGCACCACCAGGCCCCCGCGCCCCTGCGCCTCGGCCTGTTCTACCTCGCCACCGAGTGGGAGGGGGAGCCGGTCAACCGCGAGCCCGAGAAGTGCCTGGACCTGCGCTGGTTCGCCGAGGGCGGCTTGCCCGACGACCTGATCCCGTACCCCGCCGCAGGCATCCGCGGCGCCCTCACCGACCCCGGCGGCCTGGCGCACCACGGCTGGCCGGCCGCGTAGCGGTCGGCCGGTAGGGCAGGGGCCCGCGTTCGAGGCGAACGTGCGGGCCCCGGGGTGGAATCGGGGTCAGCGGGTGGCGAGGGATTCCAGGAGGCGGTCGAGGGAGGTGCCGAGGCCCCAGCGGGTGGAGAGTTCCTCCAGGGTCATGGGGTAGAGGGGTTCGCGGGGGAGGACCGGGTCGAAGTCCGGGAGGGGGGCGTCGGGGGCGACGCGGACGACGGTGGGGGCGACGTCGAGGTAGGCGGCGCCTTCGACGATGTTGCGGCGGCGGGCCGGGGTGAGCTTGGAGCCGAGGTCGAGGGCGGCGGCGCGGATGGCCGGGAGGTCGCCGTACTCGTTGATCAGCTGGGCGGCGGTCTTCTCGCCGATGCCCTTGACGCCGGGCAGGCCGTCGGACGGGTCTCCGCGCAGGGCGGCCATGTCGGCGTACTGGGCGCCGCGTACGCCGTACTTCTCCTGGAGCAGCGCGTCGTCGGTGACCTGGAGGTTGCCCATGCCCTTGACCGGGTAGAGCACGGTGATCCCGCGGGCGTCGTCGACCAGCTGGAAGAGGTCGCGGTCGCCGGTGACGATCTGCACCGGGCCGGTGGCGCGGGCGGTGAGGGTGCCGATCACGTCGTCCGCCTCGTAGCCGGCGGAGCCGACCCGGGCGATGCCGAGGGCGTCCAGCACCTGTTCGATCACCGGGACCTGCGGGGCCAGGGTGTCGGGCACCTCCTCCTCGCCGTCCTCGGCGGCCTCGGCGACCCGGTGGGTCTTGTAGGAGGGGACGAGGTCGACCCGCCACTGCGGGCGCCAGTCGGCGTCCATGCAGGCGACCAGCTGGTCGGGCCGGTGGTCGTGGACCAGCCGGGCGATGAAGTCCAGCAGGCCGCGGACGGCGTTGACCGGCTCACCCTGCGGCGAGCGCAGGGTGTCCGGTACGCCGTAGTAGGCCCGGAAGTACAGGCTGGCGGAGTCGAGCAGCATCAGTCGCGGTGCGGTCACGTCTCAGATCATGCCGTACGGCGGTGACGGACCGCCGGTTCTCAGTGCTCGTGCGGTCCGGCGCGGTGGACCGGGCCGTGGGAGTCGGCGCAGTGCTCGGCGGCGGAGGAGGCGGCGGAGGCGCCGTTGGGGGCGGCGGTGGAGTCGGGCGGGGTGGCGATCTGCAGCAGCGCGCCGGCCTCGTCCTCGCCGACGTGGTCGACCTGGAGGGTGGAGTGGGTGATGCCGTACTCGTCCGAGAGCCGGCGCTGCAGGGAGCGCCGCACCGCGTGGCAGTCGCCGCCGGGGGTGACGAGGATGTGTGCGGACAGGGCGGGCTGGCCGGAGGTGATCTCCCAGATGTGCAGGTCGTGGATCTCCTCGACCAGCGGTTCGGTGACCATCCGGTCGGCGACGGCGTCCGGGTCGATCCCGGCCGGGGCGGCCTCCAGGAAGATCCGTCCGGAGTCCCGGACCAGCGCGATGCCGGCCTTGAGCATCAGTGCGACGACGATCAGCGAGGCGATGGCGTCGGCCCGGGCGAAGCCGGTGGTCAGCACGATCGCGCCGGCGACGGCGGTGGCGATGAAGGCGTACAGGTCGGTCAGGACGTGCTGGAAGGCGCCTTCGACGTTCAGCGAGCTGCGGTTGGCCTTGGACATGCACCAGGTGGCCGCGAGGTTGACGACGATCCCGATCAGCGCGGTGATCAGCACCAGCGAGCCGGTGACCTGCGGCGGCTCGAACAGCCGGGTGACCGCCTCGTAGCCCAGCCAGGCCGACAGCACCAGCAGGGTGACCCCGTTGGCCTGCGCGGAGAGGATCTCGGCGCGCTTGAGGCCGTAGGTGTAGCCGCCCCGGGCCGGGCGGGCGGCGAGCCGCATGGCGATCAGCGCGAGCACGATCGAGGCGGCGTCGGTGAGCATGTGCGCCGCGTCCGAGATCAGGGCCAGGGACTGGGCGGCGAAGCCGACCACGACCTCGCCGGCCATGAAGACGACGATCAGGGCGAGGGCGCTGAGCAGCCAGCGGCGGTCCGCGTCGGCGGCGACGCCGTGCGAGTGGCCGCCGTGTCCCCCGGAGCCGTGCGAGTGCCCCCCGGAGCCGTGGGAGTGCCCGCCGGAACCATGCGCGTGCCCCCCGGAGCCGTGCGAGTGCGAGGGCGAGTGCCTCTGGTCATGCGCATGATCATCGTGCGAGTGCTCGTGCCCGGCCATGGAAGTCCTCTCTGGGCGCACGGGTGGGAAAGGGGGCGCGATACGACCGCCCCGCAACCGAAGTGAACCGCAGAATCGACAAAGATCCAAAGGTTGTACTGGTGACCGTTGTCGTTCCCGTCCGGGCGGCCGGATCCGGCTCACTCCGCACCCGGCCGGCCTCCCGAACTCCCTTTCCCCCGCGCCCAGTTGATCTACCCCAGCGCCATCGCGTCGAGGACCGCCGCGGTGGCCGCCCGGACCAGGGCCCGCATCAGCCGCAGGTCGTCCCCCTGCTCCGGGTGCCACTGCACCCCGAGCGCGAACCCCGGCCCCTCCACCGCCTCCACCGTCCCGTCCGGCGCGTGGGCGCTCACCCGCAGGCCCGCCCCCACCCGGTCGACGGCCTGGTGGTGGAAGGTCGGCACCTCCAGCTCGCTCTCCGGCAGCAGCCCGCCCAGCAGCGTCCCCGGCACCGGCCGCACCAGGTGCGAGCCGTAGCACCCGGGCGAGCCGCCGTGCACGTCCACCGGCACCACGTCCGGCAGGTGCTGCACCAGCGTCCCGCCGCACACCACGTTCAGGACCTGCATCCCCCGGCAGACCGCCAGCAGCGGCATCCCCGCCGCCAGTGCCGACCGCAGCAGCGCGACCTCCCAGGCGTCCCGCTCCGGCGAGTCCACCTCCGTCGCCGGGTGGGCCGGCTCCCCGTAGTACGCCGGGTCGATGTCCGGCCCGCCCGCGATCACCAGGCCGTCCAGCCGGGCCAGCACCTCCGGGGCGCGCTCCGGGACGTCCGGCGGCAGCAGGACCGCGATCCCGCCGGAGTCCCGGACCTGTGCGGTGTACCGCTCGGGCAGCAGGGCCACCCGGCGGCCCCGCCAATCGCTCCAACTCGCGTCCACCAGGTAGGTGCTGACGCCGATCAAAGGCCTGCGATCCATGGCGCGCATTCTCCCCCCGGAGCACCTGATCCACCGTCAGCCACGCGCGTCGGCGCGCCACGGGCGCCCGACACCCACCCGCCCTCTTCCGCCCCGCGAGTCGCAGGCCGTACGGTTCGCTGTGACCGTTTGATCTCGAAGAGTGATCGAGGAGGAGGGTTCGGTATGTCCGAAACGCCCGAACGGGCCGCCGCGGGCTCGCCGCCCCGGCCGCCGCTGACCCTGGACCGGCTGCGCGCCCTGGTGGACACCGGTGAGGTGCACACCGTCGCGCTCGCCTTCACCGACATGCAGGGGCGCCTCCAGGGCAAGCGCTTCGCCGCCCGGTTCTTCCTCGACGAGGTGGCCGAGCACGGCGCCGAGGCCTGCGACTACCTGCTGGCCGTCGACGTCGACCTGAACACCGTGGACGGCTACGCCTTCTCCTCCTGGGCCACCGGCTACGGCGACTTCGCGATGCGCCCCGACCTCGGCACCCTGCGGCTGACCCCCTGGCAGCCCGGCACCGCCCAGGTCACCGCCGACCTCGCCCGGCACGGCGGCCACCCGGTGGACGCCGCCCCGCGCCAGCTGCTGCGCCGCCAGATCGCCCGGCTCGCCGAGTACGGTCTGGCCGCCGACATCGGCACCGAGCTGGAGTTCCTGGTCTTCCGCGACACCTACGAGCAGGCCTGGCTGGGGGGCTACCGCGGCCTGACCCCGGCGAACCTCTACAACGTGGACTACTCGATGCTGGGCACCGCCCGGGTCGAGCCGCTGCTGTCCCGGATCCGCACCGAGATGGCCGGCGCCGGCCTGGTGGTGGAGTCCGCCAAGGGCGAGTGCAACCTCGGCCAGCACGAGATCGCCTTCCGCTACGCCGACGCCCTCACCACCTGCGACCAGCACAGCGTCTACAAGACCGGTGCGAAGGAGATCGCCGCCCAACTCGGCTGCGCGCTCACCTTCATGGCCAAGTACGACGAGCGCGAGGGCAACAGCTGCCACATCCACCTCTCGCTGCGCGACGCCGTCGGCGCCCCCGCCTTCGCCGACCGGGACGGCCGGATGACCGACACCATGCGGCACTTCCTGGCCGGCCAGCTGGTCGCGCTGCGCGAGTTCAGCCTGCTGTACGCGCCGAACATCAACTCCTACAAGCGCTACCGCCCGGGCTCCTTCGCCCCGACCGCCGTCGCCTGGGGCCGGGACAACCGAACCTGCGCCTACCGGGTGGTCGGCCACGGCCCCGGCCTGCGGATGGAGAACCGGGTACCGGGCGGCGACGTCAACCCGTACCTCGCGGTGGCCGGGATGATCGCGGCCGGCCTGCACGGGCTGCAGCGCAAGCTGGACCTGCCCGCGCCCTGCCTCGGCAACGCCTACGCGGTGGAGGAGTACGCGCGGGTGCCCGGCTCGCTGCGCGAGGCCGCCGGGCTCTGGGCGGACAGCGCACTGGCCCGCGAAGCCTTCGGCGACGACGTGGTCGAGCACTACCTGAACATGGCCCGGGTCGAGCAGTCCGCCTACGACGGGGCGGTCACCGACTGGGAGCGCTACCGATCCTTCGAACGGATGTGAGTCATGAGCGAGCCGAACGCGACCGCCGGGAGCAGCACGGTCCGCAACCCCGCCACCGGCGAGGTGCTCGCCACCGTCCCCGACACCACCCCCGAGCAGCTGGACGCGGCCGTCCGGCGCGCGGTGAAGGCCCAGGCCGGCTGGGCGGCGCTGGCCCCCGGTGAACGCGCCCGGCTGCTGCGCCGGTTCGCCGACCAGGTCGAGGTGCACGTCCCGGAGCTGGCCGCCCTGGAGGTGGCGGAGGCCGGCCACCTCCAGGCCAGCGCCCGCTGGGAGGCCGGCAACGTCCGGGACCTGCTGGAGTACGCCGCCGGGGGAGTGGAACGGCTGACCGGCCGGCAGATCCCGGTCCCCGGCGGCCTGGACGTGACCTTCCATGAGCCGGTCGGCCTGGTCGGGGTGATCGCGCCGTGGAACTTCCCGATGCCGATCGCCGCCTGGGGCTTCGCCCCCGCCCTGGCGGCCGGCAACGCCGTCCTGCTCAAGCCCGCCGAGGCCACCCCGCTGACCGCCCTGCGGCTGGCCGAACTCGCCCTCGCGGCGGGCCTGCCCGAGGGCCTGTTCCAGACCGTCCCCGGCGCGGGCGCCACCACCGGACGCGCCCTGGTGGACCACCCGGCCGTCCGCAAGATCGTCTTCACCGGCTCGACCCTCGTCGGCAAGGAGGTCGCCGCCCGCTGCGCCGCCCGCGCCAAGCGGGTCACCCTGGAGCTCGGCGGCAAGAGCCCCAACATCGTCTTCGCCGACGCCGACCTGGCCCGCGCCGCCGACCCGCTCTCCTTCGCCGACAACAGCGGCCAGGACTGCTGCGCCCGCAGCCGGATCCTGGTCCAGCGCGAGGTGTACGAGGACTTCCTCGCCCTGCTGCTGCCCGCCGTCGACACCCTGCGCACCGGCGACCCGACCGACCCGCAGACCCAGCTCGGCCCGCTGATCTCGGCCGCCCAGGTCCGCCGGGTGGCCTCCTACCTCACCCCCGACCTGCCGGTGCTGGCCCGCGGCAAGGTCCCGGACGGGCCCGGCTACTGGTACCCGCCGACGGTGGTCGCCCCCGAGGACCCGGAGGTCCCGGCCGTCACCGAGGAGATCTTCGGCCCGGTCGCCGCCGTCCTGCCGTTCACCGACGAGGCCGACGCGCTGCGGCTGGCCAACGCCACCCGCTACGGCCTGTCCGGCTCGATCTGGACCAGGGACGTCGGCCGCGCGCTGCGCCTGGCCCGGGGCGTACGGGCGGGCAACCTGTCGGTCAACTCGCACTCCTCGGTGCGCTACTGGACGCCCTTCGGCGGCTTCGGCGAGTCCGGGGTGGGCCGCGAGCTGGGGCCGGACGCGCTGCGCCACTTCACCGAGACCAAGAACGTCTTCATCCACAGCGAGGAGTGACAGCCCGATGAGCGAGAAGCACGCCGCGCCGGACGAGCCCGTCTGCCGACGGCTGGTCGGCCGCACCGCCGTGGTCACCGGCGCGGGCAGCGGGATCGGCCTGGCCGCCGCCCGCCGGCTCGCCTCGGAGGGCGCGAAGGTGGTCTGCGCCGACCTCGACGAGGAGACCGGGCGGGCCGCCGCCAAGGAGGTCGGCGGGCTGTTCGTGCACACCGACGTCACCGACCCGTACATGGTCGAGGCGCTGTTCGACGAGGCGTACGAGACCTGCGGCAGCGTGGACGTCGCGTTCAACAACGCGGGCATCTCGCCGCCCGAGGACGACTCGATCCTGACCACCGGCCTGGACGCCTGGCGCAGGGTCCAGGAGGTCAACCTGACCTCGGTCTACCTGTGCTGCAAGGCCGCGCTGCCGTACATGCGCCGGCACGGGCGGGGCTCGATCATCAACACCGCCAGCTTCGTGGCCCGGATGGGCGCGGCCACCTCGCAGATCTCCTACACCGCCTCCAAGGGCGGGGTGCTGGCGATGTCCCGCGAGCTGGGCGTGCAGTTCGCCCGGGAGGGCATCCGGGTCAACGCGCTCTCGCCGGGGCCGGTGGACACCCCGCTGCTGCGCGAGCTGTTCGCCAAGGACCCGGAGCGGGCCGCCCGCCGGCTGGTGCACATCCCGCTCGGCCGGTTCGCCCGGGCCGAGGAGATCGCCGCCGCGGTGGCCTTCCTGGCCAGCGACGACTCCTCGTTCATCACGGCGAGCGAGTTCCTGGTGGACGGCGGCATCTCCGGGGCGTACGTCACACCGCTGTAGCCGTCCGCGGCCGCGGGCGGTCGGGCCGCACAAGGGCTGCACAAGGGCCGCGGAAGGGTCGCAGCCGGGGTTCTCACCGGAATCTCATCGAAAACGGCGGGAATTCCGGGCCGCGCTGATTTCGCGTTTATCCGGCTGCCTTTAGATTCTCTACCGTGAGCGAGCAGATTCCCGCCGGGTGGTACCCGGACCCCAAGAACACCACCGGCGACCCGAGGCCGCAGCGGTGGTGGGACGGCAAGGGCTGGACGGCCGACACCCGGCCCGCACCCTCGGACGCCCCGGCACCGCAGGCTCCGGAGGCGGAGCCGACGGCCGCCGCGGCCCCGGGGCCGGGAGCGGCCGGGCAGACCACGGTGCTGGAGGGCGAGGTGCTGGAGAGCGGCCCGACCGTCCGCTACCCGGAGCCGCCGCCCTTCGGCGCCGCCTACGGCTCGCCCGCCGGGCCGCCGCGCAAGCCCCGGCGCAAGCCCTCCAAGCTGGTGCTGGCGACCACCGTCGCCGCCCTGCTCGGCCTGGCCGTCGGCGCGGGGGTCACCTACCTCGCGGTGGACGGCCACGGCGACCGCGCCCCGCGCAGCGCCCGCCCGGCCCCGCAGGGCGGCGGCTACGGCCCGTGGGGCGGCCTCCCGGGCTTCGGCGACCCCGGCAACGGTGGGGGCGGGGACAGCAAGGGCGGCAACGGGGGCAACGGCGGGAACGGCGGGAAGGGCGGCGGCGGGAACGGCAACGGCGGCGGCAAGACCCGCCCGAGCACCGACCAGGCGATCGACGTGGTCAACAAGCTCACCCTGCCGGTCCCGGACGGTTGGGAGGCCGGCACCACCACCGACGGCTACGCCATGCTCAGCGTCGGCTCGTACACCTGTGTGGACGGCAAGAACATCTGTTCCCTCGGCGGGGCCAACACCGGCCGGATCGACGGCGGCGGCACCGACGCCCAGGCGGCGGCCAAGGCCGACATCGCGGCGGCCGCCAAGGCCGCGTACGGCGACGTCACCGGGCACCAGGAGCTCAAGTCCGAGGCCGTGAAGGTCAACGGCCAGGACGGCTACCTGGTCCGCTGGAAGGTGGACGCGCCCAAGGGCAACAACGGCTACGTGCAGACCGTGGTCTTCCCGTCCGCCGACGGGAAGTCGCTGGTCTCGGTGCACTTCGGCTTCGACATCGCCGACAAGTCGCCGGACGTCGCGGTGATGGACACCATCGTCAAGGGCATCACCGACTACAAGGGCAAGCTGCCGACCATCCCGGGGCTGCCCGGCTCCGGCGGGTCCGGTGCGGGCGCCGGCGGCGCCGGGGGCACCACCACCTGAGCACCGCGCTCCTCACACGGCGGCGGCCCACCCGGGAGGGAACCCTCCGGGTGGGCCGCCGCCGTTCGCTCGTACGCGGGGTGGTGCCGCGGGAACCGGGCCGGACGGGGGTGTGGCCGGCCCGGTCCCGCGCCCGGCGTCAGGAGTCGCGTCGAACAGCCTCGACGCGACGGCGCCGGAGCACCATGCCGGCCCAGCCGACGCTGATCGCGGCGGCACCCGCGAGCAGCAGCGGACCGGTGGCCGAGGTACCGCCCACGGCCGCCGAGGCGGTCGGGATCACCTGGCCGGCCGGGGAGTCCGGGTCCCCGCCGTGGCCGTGGTGGGCGACCGTGGACTTGGAGGCGTCGGCCGCGATCTGGGCGTCGCTGGGCGCGGCCGGGGCCTGGGCGGTGAGCGCCGACGCGGCGGTGGCGGAGGCGCCGAAGTCGACGTCGGAGCAGGCGTAGAAGGCCTCCGGGCTGTCGCTGCGCTGCCACACCGTGTACAGCACCTGGCGGCCGGTGCGCTGCGGCAGGGTGCCGGAGTAGCTGTAGGAGCCGTTGACGGCGTTGCGGTCGACCTGCACCTTGGCCACCGGGGTCGGGTCGAGGTCCGACCACTTCAGCGGCTTGGTGGGGTCGTAGCCCGCCTTGGTGATGTAGACGGTCTGGGTGCCGACGTGCGGCGCGGTGGTGCGGAACTGGAAGGTGAAGGCGCCGGACTTCACCGCGGTGGCCGGCCAGTCGGTGCGCGGCCAGTCCAGCGCCGCGTACTTGTCGCGGTTGGCCGAGCAGAGCTTGCCGTCCGGGATCAGCGCCTGGTGATTGCCGTTGGCGTTGGCGATGTTGACCTCGTTCCAGTCGTACAGCGGCTGGGTGCCGCTCGCGGCGACGAGGTCCTTGCAGATCTGGGACACCGGGTGCTCGGGGCCCTCGGCGTAGCAGGCGGCGACCCGGCTCACGGGGTTGGTCATCGTGCCGTGGGCGCTGGCGGTGCCGGCGGTGGCACCGGCCACCGCGACGACCGCGGCGCCGATCACGCCGACGGACAGGGCACTTCGCTTGATGGACATGGGGTGGGGACTCCTTGACCGTCGTTCCGGGCGTGCGTGGGGGAACGGGCACGCCTGCCCGTTCGGGAGCCGCCGGCCCGGCGCGCGGCTCCCGGCCAGAGCGTAGGATTGGTCTGGACCAGAAGGCAATAGCCGCGCGTACTGTGCTTGTTGACGGACTGTAGGCCCCGGAGCAGGACAAAGGCCCGACGGACGGCCGTGGTTAGCCGTTCCATCGGGCCCCGTTAAGGCTCCGGAAAGGTCAGTGCCGCATGTCGTGGATGATGCCGGCCTGGATCACGAGATCGCTGTTGACGGTCGAGCTGCCGCTGATGGTGTTGATGATGTAGGTCCCGCCGGGCGCCTTCTCGAACTGCCCGGGCAGGAACTCCCTGAGGATGTCGAAGAGTTCCTCGGCCGCCTGCGGGTTCGTCCGGAACAGCGCGCGCAGCCGGTTGCGAAGGGCGGCGGCCTGGTCGGCCAGGACCTCCTCGTCGCCGTCGGCCTCCAGCACCTCGGCGCGGATCACCTCCAGCTCGGCGCTCGCCTCCTCGTCCCGCTCGCCGCGCCCGAACAGCCGGGCGATCCGCGAACTGGCCTGGTTCCAGGCGGCCGTGGCCATCAGTCCGGCCACCGAGGTCGCCCCGGACCTCACCATCTCCTGCACGAGCTCGGCGTCCATGCCGCCCCCTTCACGTTCGCAGTGTCGCCACCACGGTAGGGCAAAGGCGGACGAAGCGTCAGAGGAACGTCTTCCCCTCGCCCCGGTACGTCGGCACCGTCCGCACGACCCGGTCGCCCTCGACCAGGTGCAGCTCGGCGAAGCGCTCGCACAGCTCGCCCGCCTTGGCGTGCCGGAACCAGACCCGGTCGCCGATCAGCAGGTCGTCCGCGGCCGAGCCGAGCAGCGGGGTCTGCACCTCCCCGGCGCCCTCCATCGGGTCGTAGCGCAGCCCGGCCGGCAGGTACGGCACCGGCGAGCGGTCCGGGCCGGCCGCGCCGGAGGCCGGGTAGCCGCCGCCGAGCACGGTCACCACGCCGAGGCCGGGGCGGCGCACCACCGGCTGGCCGAACAGCGCGGCCGGGCGGCCCCGGAAGGAGCGGTAGTTGTCGAACAACCGCGGCTGGTACAGCCCGGAGCCGGCCGCCACCTCGGTGACGGCGCGCTCGGCCACGGTGGACTCCACGCTGCCGGTGCCGCCGCCGTTGACGAACTCCAGGTCGGCCACCCGCCGCAGCCGTCGGACCGCCGCCGCGCGCCGCTCGGCCAGCTCGGTCCGGGACCTGGCCTGCATCAGCCGGATCAGCTGCGAGCGCACCGGCCGTCCGGGCACCCGGTCGCCCACCCCGGCGACGTGTCCCTCGTACGCCATCAGGCCGACCACCCGGAAGCCCCGGCGGCGCTGGACGAGTTCGGCGAAGGCGCCGAGGTCCTCGGGGGTGCGCAGCGGCGAGCGCCGGGCGCCGACCCGGACCCGGCCGCCGAGCAGTTGCAGCGAGGTGTCCAGTTCCAGGCAGACCCGTACCTCGGCGTCGCCGCCGCGGGCCGCGTCGATCAGGTCCAGCTGGGCCGGGTCGTCTAGGACGACGGTGATCTCGCGGGCGGCCTCCGGGTCGGCGGTCAGTTCGGCGTAGCCGGCCCGGTCGGCGGAGGGGTAGGCGAGCAGGATGTCGCGGACGCCGGTGCGGGCCAGCCAGAGCGACTCGTCCAGGGTGAAGCTCATCACCCCGAGGAAGCCGTCCACGGCCAGGGCCCGTTCCAGCAGCGCCCGGCAGCGGATCGACTTGCTGGCCAGCCGGATCGGCTTGCCGCCGGCCCGGCGGACCAGGTCGGCGGCGTTCGCGTCGAACGCGGCGAGGTCCACGACGGCCACCGGCCCGTCCAGGTGGGCGGTGGCGCGGTCGTACCGGAGGCGGTCGGAGACCGGGGCGGGTGCGGTCGCGGGCGCGTCGAGGATCACCATGGCCGCAGGGTGCCACACCGCGCTACCGGTGGGTAGGCCCCGTGCGCGGGGAGTGTGCAGGGAAATGGGGCCGCTCGCGCGCGGTGGCATAGGGTCGGGCGGGTGGACCGCAAAGACTTCTCCAACCCGGCGTTCGTCGGCAAGAGCATCCCGAATCCCGGCTTCTCCGACGACGACGGCACCGCCGACCAGGCGCTCACCGAGGCCCTCGCCCGCTGGTCGCAGGACCGCGCGGCCGAGCCGGAGGTGCTGGCGGCGCTGACCCCCACCCGGCTGATGGTCCCGATCGTCGCGATCCTCGGCGAGGTCGAGGTGGACGCGAACGGGCACCGGCACGAGAAGACCAGCGACATGGCCGTCCCGGTGCTGGAGGCCCCGGACGGGCGCCGCGCGCTGCCGGCGTTCACCTCGCTCGACTCGCTCGCCCGCTGGCGCGCCGACGCCCGCCCGGCGCCGACCGCGGCCCCGCAGGCCGCGATGGTGGCCTTCTCGGAGCGCGCCGACACCCTGCTGATCGACCCGGCCGGGCCGGTGCCGTTCCTGCTGAGCGGTGCCCGGCTGCGGGCGCTGGCGGAGAACCGCGCGTTCCTGCCGCCGGTCCGGGACCCGGAGGTGCGCGAGGCGGTCCGCGGGCTGCTGGCGGCCGAGCCGCAGGTGGTCACCGGGCTGCTGGCGGCCTCGGAGGACTCGGACGGGGTGCTCGCGGTGGTCTTCGACCCGGCGCTGGACCAGGCCGGGCTACAGGCGGCCGCCCAGCGGGTCGGACAGGCCGTGGCCGCCGACCCGGTGCTGCGGGTGCGGCTGGACCGGGGGCTGGACCTCGCGGTGCTGCCGGCCGGTGCGGAGCTGCCGGGGGAGCCGCTCTACAAGCGGTAGACGTGAGAAAGGAGCGGCACACGTGTGCCGCTCCTTTCCCCGTCCGGACGTCAGGAGTAGACCGGCCCGGTGAACTTCTCGCCCGGCCCCGCGCCCGGCGCGTCCGGGACGACGGACGCCTCGCGGAACGCGAGCTGGAGCGAGCGCAGCCCGTCCCGCAGCGGCGCGGCGTGGAAGTTGCTGATCTCCGGGGCGCCGGCGGTGACCAGCCCGGCGAGCGCGGTGATCAGCTTGCGGGCCTCGTCCAGGTCCTTGTCCTTGTCGCCGCCCTCGGCGAGACCGCACTTGACCGCGGCGGCGCTCATCAGGTGCACGGCGACGGTGGTGATCACCTCGACGGCCGGGACCTCGGCGATGTCGCGGGTGAGGTCGTCGAAGCCGATCGCGTCGTCGTCCGCGCCGGGGTTCTGGGTGGGCTCGCTGCTCAAGGGTGGCTCGTTCCGTTGTGCCGTGTGGGTACACGTGGAGCGTACAAGGGGGTCCGCGCCGGGGCGGAATAGCGTTCGACCGCGTGACGCTGTAAGCTTCGAGACTGACCGGCCGGGATCCCGTATGGGCACTCGGCCAGCAAGTGGAGGCTCCACTGAGGAGGCCTGAGAGGGCAACCGCGAAAGTCTCCCACCTTGTCGGCCTCGCGGCCGACGGGTCCCGGTCCGCGACGGGCGCCCCTGGCGCCGAGTCGCCGCAGCGCCCCTCACCGGGCGCAGCCCCCGGTTGTGTGGAGCCCCGCTTGTACCGAGCGGGGCTTTTTTCGTGTGGCGGTGTACGTAGCCGGACAGCGCAGCACGAATGAAGCCCCGCCCAGTGGTCGAGTCCACTACGTGCGACCGCCGTCCGACGGCCGCATCGCAGAAGGTGCAACCGAGGAGGCCCCATCAGCACCGAGCCCCGCATCAACGACCGGATTCGCGTCCCCGAGGTGCGACTCGTCGGTCCCAGCGGCGAGCAGGTCGGCATCGTGCCGCTTGCCAAGGCGCTGGAGCTCGCGCAGGAGTACGACCTCGACCTGGTCGAGGTCGCGGCGACCGCCCGGCCGCCGGTGTGCAAGCTCATGGACTACGGCAAGTTCAAGTACGAGTCGGCCATGAAGGCCCGTGAGGCGCGCAAGAACCAGGCGCACACGGTCATCAAGGAGATGAAGCTCCGGCCGAAGATCGACCCGCACGACTATGACACCAAGAAGGGTCACGTCGTCCGGTTCCTCAAGCAGGGCGACAAGGTCAAGATCACGATCATGTTCCGCGGTCGTGAGCAGTCCCGCCCCGAGCTGGGCTTCCGTCTGCTCCAGCGGCTCGCCGACGACGTCCAGGACCTGGGCTTCGTCGAGTCCTCGCCCAAGCAGGACGGCCGTAACATGATCATGGTTCTTGGCCCGCACAAGAAGAAGACCGAGGCGATGGCCGAGGCCCGCGCCCTCGCGGACGCCCGCAAGGCCGAGCGTCAGGGCCGCACCGGCGGCCCCGACGCCGCTGCGGACATCGAGGACGAGGACGTCGTGACCGACGTCGAGGACGTCGTGACCGAGGCCGAGGACGCCCCGGCCGAGGCGCCGGCCGTCGAGGCCGACGCTCCGGTCGAGCAGCCGGCCGCCTCCCAGGGCGCCTGAGCCCTCACCGGCCAGGAGGCCCGGGAGACCGGCCCCCAGGGTGACGGGGCGTCCCGCCCGGTCACCGCAGATCCATCCAGTTCACGCCCGCGCGGCGCACGTCGCGCGGGCGCGGACGGGACTGACGAGGAGATACGGCGAAATGCCGAAGCAGAAGACGCACAGTGGCGCCAGCAAGCGCTTCAAGATCAGTGGCTCTGGCAAGGTGCTGCGCGAGCGCGCCGGCCGCCGCCACCTCCTGGAGCACAAGCCCTCGACGCTGACCCGCAAGCTGGCCGGGACCGTCGAGCTGGCCCCCGCTGACGCCAAGAAGATCAAGAAGCTTCTCGGCAAGTGATCGCCCTCCCGCCCGGCGCGAGCCGTGAGCGGGGCAGCTGATCCTTCCCGACCCATTCGAATGACGGACCACGTGAAGTAGTCCGTGGTCCAACCCAAGGAGTAATCAAGTGGCACGCGTCAAGCGGGCAGTCAACGCCCACAAGAAGCGCCGGGTCATCCTGGAGCGCGCCAGCGGCTACCGTGGCCAGCGTTCGCGCCTGTACCGCAAGGCCAAGGAGCAGGTCACCCACTCGCTGGTCTACAACTTCAACGACCGCAAGAAGCGCAAGGGCGACTTCCGTCAGCTGTGGATCCAGCGCATCAACGCTGCGGCCCGTGCCAACGGCATCACCTACAACCGCTTCGTGCAGGGCCTGAAGGCCGCCAGCGTCGAGATCGACCGCAAGATGCTGGCCGACCTGGCCGTCAACGACCCGGGTGCGTTCGCCTCCCTGGTCGAGGTCGCCCAGAAGGCGCTGCCGGCCGACGTGAACGCCCCGAAGGCCGCCGCGGACGCCGCCTGATCTTCCGAGATCGGTTGAGCTCTGACCGGACCCGCAGGCTCGCCTGCGGGTCCGGTCCTGCTTTCGCCCCCCTCCTTCAGCGCCCTCAGAGATCGAGACCATGCCGAGCACCGACACCCCCCTGCTGACCTCCCTGCGCTCGCCGCGCGTCGTCGCCGCCCGCCGGCTGGCCAAGCGAAGCCAGCGCGGCAAGGAGCGCCGCTTCCTGGTCGAGGGCCCGCAGGCCGTCCGGGAGGCCGTCGCCTTCGGCAGGCTGCCGGGCAGCGGCGAGCACGCCGTGGTCGAGGTCTACACGACCCAGGAGGCCGCCGAGCGGCACGCCGGCATCGTCGAGGCCGCCCTGGCGGAGGGGCTGCCGGTGCTGACCGCCACCGACGAGGTGATCGCCGACATCTGCGACACCGTGACCCCGCAGGGCATCGTGGCGCTCTGCCGCTTCATCGACACCCCGTTCGACGAGGTGCTCAGGGCCCGCCCCAAGCTGGTCGCGGTCCTCGCCCACGTGCGCGACCCCGGGAACGCCGGCACGGTGCTGCGCACCGCCGACGCGGCCGGCGCGGACGCCGTGGTGCTCACCGACGCCTCGGTGGACCTCTACAACCCGAAGGCCGTCCGGGCCTCCGTGGGCAGCCTGTTCCACCTGCCGGTGGCGGTCGGCGTGCCGGTCGAGGAGGCCGTCGGCAGGCTGCGCGAGGCCGGTGTCCGGGTGCTCGCCGCGGACGGCGCGGGGGAGCGGGACCTGGACCAGGAGCTGGACGAGGGCACGCTGGGCGCGCCCGGCGCATGGGTGTTCGGCAACGAGGCGTGGGGGCTTCCGGAGGAGACCCGCGCGCTCACCGACGAGGTCGTGCGCGTTCCGATCCACGGCCACGCCGAGAGCCTCAACCTGGCCACGGCCGCGGCCGTCTGCCTGTACGCCTCGGCCCGGGCGCAGCGTTCGCCCGGCGGCTGCCGCTCGAACGCCTGACGCACCCGGGGGCGCACCGGGATCTCCCCGTTGCAAGCCCTACTACACCCGCCTGGGAGACGCTAGGGTCTGCCTCTGTGGGGGGAACGGCACGGTGGGTAATCGGGGAGGCAACCCATGGTCGGCAGCGGGCCAGAGCTCGACCCGGACGACCTGCCGGACGGCCTGGTGGTCGCCGACGCGCTGGGCCGGGTGGTCTGCTTCAACCGGGCCGCGGCCCGGCTCACCGGCGTGCTCCCGCAGGCCGCGCTCGGCAGCGGGCTGGAGGACGCCCTCCCGCTGGAGGACCTGGACGGCCGCCGCTGGTGGCAGCTGACCGACCCGTACGGCGGCCTGGCCATCCGCACCGGCCAGCCGGAGCGCAACCTGCTGCTGCCCGGCGGGCGTGAGGTGCTGGTCTCCGCCCGGTACGTGCGCGGCGCCCCGGGCGGGCCGCTGGAGCGCCTGGTGATCGCGCTGCGCGGCACCGAGGCCCGGCGCCGCACCGAGCGCAGCCACGCCGAGCTGATCGCCACCGTGGCGCACGAGCTGCGCTCCCCGCTGACGAGCGTCAAGGGCTTCACGGCGACGCTGCTGGCCAAGTGGGAGCGGTTCACCGACGGGCAGAAGCGGCTGATGCTGGAGACCGTGGACGCCGACGCGGACCGGGTCACCCGGCTGATCGCCGAGCTGCTGGACATCTCCCGGATCGACGCCGGCCGGCTGGAGCTGCGCAAGCAGGTGGTGGACCTGGCGGCGGCGGTGCGCCGGCACGTCGAGCGCAAGGTCGCCACCGGCATCCCCGAGGACCGGTTCGACATCCGGATCAGCGAGCCGCTGACCGTCCTGTGGGCCGACCCGGACAAGGTCGACCAGGTGCTGGCCAACCTGCTGGAAAATGCGGTGCGGCACGGTGAGGGAACTGTCACGATCGAGGTGGCACCGGCCAAGGAGGTCGTCGAGGCGCCCGTCTGGGAGCGCAACGGCACCCCGCCCCGCATCGTGGAAGGTACGGCGGTCACCGTGAGCGACGAAGGCAGCGGCATCCCCGAGGAGGCGGTGCCGCGCGTCTTCACCCGCTTCTGGCGCGGCTCCAAGCGCGGCGGTACGGGCCTGGGCCTCTACATCGTCAAGGGCATCGTGGAGGCCCACGGCGGCTCGATCCGCGTCGACCGCGCGCCCGGCGGCGGCGCCCGGTTCCGATTTATCCTGCCCGCCGGGGTGCCCGACTTCATGCTCTGAGAAAGTGCGTGAACGCCAAGCACAGCCTGCTTCGGGATCCCGAGCAGGTCGGACGTCGTTCCCCCCGGACGGGCTTCGCGGCAGCGGTGATACACGCTGCGACTACACTCGACCTTTGGCGTTGGCCCAAAGACCTTGAGCACGGACGAGCAGGAGCACGGGAAAGATAGAGATGTCGGCACCCAACAAGTCGTACGACCCGGTCGAGGTCGAGGCCCTCAAGCCCGAGGTGGTGGAGCAGGCGCGGGACGAGGCGGTCGCCGCGTTCGCCGCCGCCGGCTCCCTGGACGAGCTGAAGCAGGCCAAGGTCGCCCACACCGGCGACCGCTCCGCGCTCTCGCTCGCCAATCGCGAGATCGGGGCCCTGCCCCCGCACGCCAAGGCGGCCGCCGGAAAGCTGATCGGTCAGGCCCGCGGGGCCGTCAACAAGGCCCTCGCCCAGCGGCAGGCCGAGCTGGAGGCGGAGCGGGACGCCCGCGTGCTGGTCGAGGAGGCGGTGGACGTCACGCTGCCGTACGACCGCGCCCCGCGCGGCGCCCGGCACCCGCTGACCACCATGGCCGAGCGCATCGAGGACACCTTCGTCGCGATGGGCTACCAGGTCGCGGAGGGCCCCGAGGTCGAGGCCGAGTGGCTCAACTTCGACGCCCTCAACCTGGGCCCGGACCACCCGGCCCGCTCGATGCAGGACACCTTCTGGGTCCAGGCCCCGGACGGCTCCGCCGACTCCGGCGTGGTGCTGCGCACCCAGACCTCCCCGGTCCAGGCCCGCACCATGCTCGACCGCGAGCCCCCGCTCTACGTGGTCTGCCCCGGCCGGGTCTACCGGACGGACGAGCTGGACGCCACCCACACCCCGGTCTTCCGCCAGGTCGAGGGCCTCGCGGTGGACGAGGGCATCACCTTCGCGGACCTCAAGGGCACCATCGAGGTGCTGGTCGAGAAGCTGATCGGCGGCGGCCTGGAGCTGCGCTGGCGCCCGTCGTACTTCCCGTTCACCGAGCCGAGCGCGGAGATCGACCTCCAGTGCTTCGTGTGCCGCGGCGAGAGCGTCGGCAACCCGGACCGCCCCTGCCGTACCTGCTCCTCCGAGGGCTGGATCGAGCTCGGCGGCTGCGGCGTGGTCAACCCGCGGGTGCTGGTCGCCTGCGGTGTCGACCCGAACCGCTACAGCGGGTTCGCCTTCGGCCTGGGCCTGGAGCGGATCCTGATGAATCGTCACAACGTCGCCGACATGCGCGACATGGTCGAGGGTGACGTCCGCTTCACCCTCCCGTTCGGGATGGAGATCTGATGCGCGTCCCGCTTTCCTGGCTGCGCGAGTACGTCGACCTGCCGGCCGGCGAGACCGGCCGTGACGTCGCGGAGCGCCTGGTCCGGGCCGGCCTGGAGGTCGAGACCGTCGAGCAGATCGGCGCGGACTTCAAGGGCCCGCTGGTGGTCGGCGAGGTGCTCTCCATCGAGGAGCTGTCCGGCTTCAAGAAGCCGATCCGGCACTGCTTCGTGAACGTCGGCGACGCCAACGGCACCGGCGACCCGCAGGAGATCGTCTGCGGCGCGACCAACTTCGCCGTCGGCGACAAGGTCGTGGTCGTGCTCCCGGGCGCCGTCCTGCCCGGCCCGTTCCCGATCGCGGCCCGCAAGACCTACGGCCACACCTCGGCCGGCATGATCTGCTCCGCCCGCGAGCTGGGCATGGGCGACGACCACAACGGCATCATCGTGCTCCCGCCGGAGTACGAGCCCGGCACCGACGCCATCGAGCTGCTCCAGCTCGTCGACGAGGTGCTCGACATCGCCGTCACCCCGGACCGCGGCTACTGCCTGTCCATGCGCGGTGTGGCCCGTGAGGCCGCCGCCGCGTACGGGCTGCCGCTGGCCGACCCGGCGCTGCTCGACGTGCCGCCGGCGAACTCCTTCGGCTACCTGGTGAAGGTCAACGACCAGACCGGCTGCGACCGCTTCGTGGCCCGTACGGTCGTCGGCGTCGACCCGAACGCCAAGTCCCCGATCTGGCTGCAGCGCCGGCTCCAGAAGTCGGGCATCCGCCCGATCTCGCTGACCGTCGACATCACCAACTACGTGATGCTGGAGGTCGGCCAGCCGCTGCACGCCTACGACAAGCAGCGCGTGGACGGCCCGATTACGGTCCGCCGGGCGGCGCAGGGCGAGACCCTGACCACCCTCGACGGGGTCGAGCGCAAGCTCTCCGCCGAGGACCTGCTGATCTGCGACAACAGCGGCCCGATCGGCCTGGCCGGCGTGATGGGCGGCGCCTCCACCGAGATCCTCGACCCGGCCGCAGGCCCGGGCACCACCGAGGTGATCATCGAGGCGGCGCACTTCGACGCGGTCGCCATCGCCCGCAGCGCCAAGCGGCACAAGCTGCCCTCCGAGGCGTCCAAGCGCTTCGAGCGCGGCGTCGACCCGGAGGCCACCCGCGCCGCCGCGCAGCGCGCCGTCGACCTGCTGGTCCTGATCGCCGGCGGCACCGCCGAGGCCGGGGTCACCGACATCGCGGCCCCGCACCCGGTGCGGACCATCACCATCGCCGCCGACCTGCCCGACCGGGTCGCCGGCACCGGGTACGGCCGCGAGACCGTCACCCGGCGCCTGCAGGAGATCGGCTGCTCGGTCTCCGGCGCCGACATCCTGGAGGTCACCCCGCCGACCTGGCGGCCCGACCTCACGGACCCGTACGACCTCGCCGAGGAGGTCATCCGGCTGGAGGGCTACGACAACGTCCCCGCCCGGATGCCGAACGTCCCCCCGGGCAAGGGTCTGACCGAGGCCCAGCGGGTGCACCGTCGGATCGGCGTCGCGCTGGCCGCGGCCGGCTACGTCGAGGTCAACAACTACCCGTTCCTCGGCGAGCCCGCCTTCGAGGCGCTCGGCCTGGAGGCGGACGACCGGCGCCGCCGCACGGTGAAGCTGGTCAACCCGCTGAACGACGAGGAGCCGGCGCTGCGCACCACGCTGCTGCCGGGCCTGCTCGGCGCGCTGCGCCGCAACGTCGGCCGGGGCAACACCGACCTGGCGGTCTTCGAGACCGGCACGGTCTTCCTGCCCAAGGACGAGCTGAGCGTGGCCCCGCGTCCGGCGGTCGACCACCGGCCCAGCGACGAGGAGCTGGCCGCGCTGGACGCCGCGCTGCCGGACCAGCCGCGCCGGATCGCCGTCGCCCTCGCGGGCGAGCGGCTGCCGTCGGGCTGGTGGGGCAAGGGCTCCCAGGCCTCCTGGGCGGACGCCGTCGAGGCGGCCCGCACGGTGGCCCGTGCGGCCGGCGTCGAACTGACCGTCCGCCAGGGCCAGTTGGCGCCGTGGCACCCGGGCCGCTGCGCCGAGCTGCTGGTGGCCGGCACCGACCGGGTGGTCGGCCACGCCGGTGAGCTGCACCCGCGGGTGGTCAAGGCGCTCGGGCTGCCGGCCCGTACCGCCGCGATGGAGATCGACGTCGACCTGCTGACGGCGGACGGCGCCGAGCGCGTCAACGGCCCGGCGGTCTCCGGCTTCCCGGTGGCCACCCAGGACGTCGCGCTGATCGTCGACACCGCCGTCCCGGCGGCCGAGGTCGAGGCCGCGCTGCGGGTCGGCGCGGGCGAACTGCTGGAGGCCATCCGGCTGTTCGACGTGTTCACCGGCGAGCAGGTCGGCGAGGGCCGGAAGTCGCTGGCGTACGCGCTGCGCTTCCGCGCGGTCGACCGCACCCTGACCGCCGACGAGGCCACCGCCGCCCGTGAGGCGGCCGTCGCCGAGGCCGTCGCCCGCACCGGCGCGGTGCTGCGCGGCGCCTGACGCGGCAGCGCCCGAGGAGGGCCCCGTCCCGGACCACGCGTCCGGGGCGGGGCCCTCTCCGTTTCCCCGGTGTTGTCCCGGCCGTTTCCCCGGCTCGACCGGACGGTCGCCCGGACGTCGCGACCCGGCCGCCGGCCCTCAAGATCTCTTGAAGAGGTTCGGTCAAAACCCTTGCGGGAGCCGGGCCGAGAGCGTTTCCTTTTTCTCGTTAGGAAAGTTTCCTAACCCCACGAGGAATCGGAGCGTCCCATGCGCCCTCAGCCCCGTCGTGCCCTCCGCATCGCCCTCGCCGCCGCCCTGGTGGCCGCGCCGCTGACCGTCGCGGCCACCTCGGCGGCCCAGGCCGCCCCGTCGCCCGCCGCCGCCGTCCAGCTCAAGGGCGTCGGGCTGGACGACCCGCACAAGAAGGACATCGCCATGCAGCTGGTGTCCAGCGCGGAGAACTCGTCGCTGGACTGGAAGGCCCAGTACAAGTACATCGAGGACATCAAGGACGGCCGCGGCTACACCGCCGGCATCATCGGCTTCTGCTCCGGCACCGGTGACATGCTGGACCTGGTCCAGCACTACACCGACCTCAAGCCCGGCAACATCCTGGCCAAGTACCTGCCGGCGCTGAAGAAGGTCAACGGCAGCGAGTCGCACGCCGGGCTGGGCTCCGCGTTCGAGAAGGACTGGGCCACCGCCGCCAAGGACACCGTCTTCCAGCAGGCCCAGAACGACGAGCGCGACCGGGTGTACTTCAACCCCGCCGTCAACCAGGCCAAGAGCGACGGCCTGCGCGCGCTCGGCCAGTTCGCCTACTACGACGCCATCGTCATGCACGGCCCGGGCAACAGCTCGGACAGCTTCGGCGGCATCCGCGCCGCCGCCCTGAAGAAGGCCAAGACCCCCGCCCAGGGCGGCGACGAGGCCACCTACCTCAAGGCCTTCCTGGACGCCCGCAAGGTGGTCATGAAGAAGGAGGAGGCGCACTCCGACACCAGCCGGGTCGACACCGAGCAGCTGGTCTTCCTCAACGCCAAGAACTTCGACCTCAACCCGCCGCTGAAGTGGAAGGTCTACGGCGACAGCTACGCCATCAACAGCTGACGCCGGCAAGGCGAAAGGGCCCGGCGGCTGGTTCACAGCCGCCGGGCCCCGCCGTTCGCGCGCGCCGGGGTGTCAGGCGCTCGCGGTGTAGTCGTAGAAGCCCCGGCCGGACTTGCGGCCCAGCAGGCCCGCGTCGACCATCCGGGAGAGCAGCGGGGGAGCGGCGTACAGCGGCTCCTTGTACTCGTCGTACATCGACTCGGCGATCGAGACGATGGTGTCCAGGCCGATCAGGTCGCACAGCCGCAGCGGGCCCATCGGGTGGGCGCAGCCGGCCTCCATGCCCTTGTCGATGTCGGAGGCGGTGGCCACGCCCGTCTCGAACATCCGCACCGCGGACAGCAGGTACGGCACCAGCAGCGCGTTGACCACGAAGCCGGCCCGGTCGCGGGCGCGGATCGGCTCCTTGCCGAGCACCTGGGAGGCGAAGGCCTCGACCCGCTCGGTGGTGGTCGCCGAGGTGGTCAGGGTCGGGATGACCTCGACCAGCTTCTGCACCGGCGCCGGGTTGAAGAAGTGCAGGCCGATCACCTGCTCCGGGCGGGTGGTGGCGGCGGCCAGCTTCACGATCGGGATCGAGGAGGTGTTGGAGGCGAGGATCGCGTCGCGGCGCTCGACCACCCGGTCCAGGGTCTCGAAGATCTTGACCTTGATGTCCTCGCGCTCGGCGACGGCCTCGACCACCAGGTCGCGGTCGGCGAAGTCGGACAGCTCGACGGTGAAGGACAGCCGGGCCAGCGCCTCGTCCCGCTGCTCGGGGCTCAGCTTGCCCCGCTTGACCGCCGTCTCCAGGGAGTTGGTCAGCCGGGTGCGGCCGAACTCCAGCGCCTCACCGCTGGCCTCCGACACCAGGACGTCCAGCCCGGCCCGGGCGAAGACCTCGGCGATGCCCGACCCCATCAGACCGCAGCCGATCACTCCGACGCGCGCGATGTCACTCACTCAGTTGCCCTTCGACGGTGCTGGGGGTCGCCCAGCTTCGGGTGGCCCAGCGAGCTGCTGGACGACGGGCCGGTGTGCCGGAATGGGTGCACCGGTCACCGCCCCGACGACGTTACTACTCCGTACCGGCCAGTAGGTCACCCCCTCCCCGGCGTAGTGCCAGGGTTGGGCTTCACCTGAACGAGTGAGGCAGCGGCCCCGGACCCGTGTGCCCGGGGCCCGCTCCGCCCGGCTGCCGACAGAATGCCGCAGACGGGGCCGGCGGCGGACGCGGACAGGGCCGGGGACGTGAAGGGAGCACAGGGTGTCGACGGGATCGCTCGCAGGACAGGTCGCCCTGATCACCGGCGCGGGCCGGGGCATCGGCCGGGAGCTCGCCATCGGCCTGGCCGCCGAGGGGATGTCCGTCGGCCTGGTCGGCCGCACCCACGAGACGCTGACCGACACGCTCAAGGAGTGCGTCAAGCGCGGCTCCCGGGGCGTCGCGGTGACCGCCGACGTCACCCGCCCCGGCTCGGTGCGCGAGGCCGTCCGGCTGGTCGAGCGCGACCTCGGGCCGATCGACCTGCTGGTCAACAACGCCGGCCTGGTCGACCGCGCCGAGGTACCGATCTGGGAGACCGACGCGAACCAGTGGTGGCAGGTGATCGAGACCAACCTGCGCGGCCCCTACAACCTGCTGCGCTGCGTGCTCCCCGGCATGGTCGCCCGCCGGAGCGGCCGGGTGGTCAACCTCAACTCCGGCTTCGCGCTGCGCCCGGACGGCAACTACACCGCGTACGCCACGTCCAAGGGCGCGCTGCTCCAGCTCTCCGACAACATGGCGGACTCGCTCGCCCGCAACGGCGTCGTGGTCCTCGACGTCAGCCCGGGCGCGGTGGCCACCGACATGACCGCCGGGATGCCGATGTTCAAGGAGACGACGACCTGGGGCTCCATCCCGTACATGGTCGCGGTCACCGTGGACGCCGCCCGGGGCCGCTTCGACGGACTGCACGGGCGGTTCATCCACGCCGGCCGGGACGACCTGGAGGAGCTGGTCAACCGGGCGGACGCGATCCGCGCCGCGGACGCCCGTACGCTGCGGCTGCGCCCGTACAAGGACGACGATCCGATGGTCTGACCTGGGGCGTTCCCTGGGGCCCGTCAGACCGGTCCCGGGTGCTCAGGCGCAGAGCTGGCTGGCGGTCACCGGCTTGAGCCCCGCCTTGGCCAGGCCGTCCAGGACACCGGGCATCGCGTCCACCGTGCACTGGTGCCCCATGTGCAGCGCCACCACCGAGCCGCCGCGCACCGAGTTCAGCACCCGGCGCTGCAGCTCGGCCGCCGAGGGGTCGTTGTAGTCGCGCGGGTCGACGTCGAAGGACAGCACGTGCTCGTACCCGACCGCCTTGGCCTGCTCGCGCACCATCGGGGTGGCGTACTGCGCGGCGGAGGGCCGGAACCAGCGGCCGATCGAGCCGGTGAGCCGCTGCAGGCGCTCCGCGCACTGGGCGATCTCGGCGCGCGCCTGGTCCGGTGTCATGGCGGAGATGTTGAGGTGGTTCTGGGTGTGGTTGCCCAGCTCGTGGCCGCCGTCCAGGATCCGCCGGGCCATCTGCGGCTGCTGGTCGAGCCAGCTGCCGACGACCATCACGGTCAGCTTGGCGCCGCGCTGCTCGGCGATCTCCAGCAGGGCGGTGGCCAGTTTCGGGTCTCCGCTGCCGTGGACGGTGAGCGCCACGTTCTTCCCGGTGCGCGGCCCGTACGCGACCTCGACCGGGGTGCCGGGCGCGAGCGGCGGCAGCGCGGGCGGGGCCGGCGGGGCGCTGGGCTGGGCGGCGGCCGCGGCGGTCGGCTCGGCGTCGGGCCGGGGCTCCGCCGGGGCGGTGGGCTCGGGGGAGGCCGGGCCCTCGCCGCCGTTCCAGGCCGGGTCGGTGGTGTGCTGCGGGTCCACCGTGCCGGGGTGCGCGGCGAGCGCCCCCGGGTCGGCCCGGCGGAGCGTGCCGGTGCCGCAGGCAGCCAGCAGCCCCCCGGTGGCGGCGAGGGCGGCGAGTCGGGCGGTGGTGCGCAGCACGCTGCGGCGGTCGGCAGTCATCGGCAGCCAGCATAGAGAGGACGGCTCGGGCGGGCGATCCGGGCCGAGCGTCCGGACCCTTCTTGACGTGCACACACTCCGTCACCGGGTGTTGCGTAAACCTGAACTCCCGCTGTTTCCACGGCGTGTCCTTGGATACGATCACCGCGCACCGCGTGAGGACGGGCGGTAGCCGAACTCTTCCGGCATGGCGCATTGGGGGCGGACAGGATGTACGAGGACAGCGCGGCGACCGGCCGGAGCACGGACACCGAGTGGGACTGGGGCAGGACCGGCGACTGGCAGCCGCCGAGCGAGCTGGACACCGGCGTCCCGCACACCGCCCGGATGTACGACTACTACCTCGGCGGCAAGGACAACTTCGAGGCCGACCGCAAGGCCGCCCAGGCCGCGATAGCCGCCTACCCCGCGCTGCCGCTGCTGGCCCGCACCAACCGGCAGTTCCTCGGCCGCGCGGTGGAGTACGTGGCGGGCCGGGGCGTGCGCCAGTTCGTCGACATCGGCACCGGCATCCCGGCGGTCGGCTCCACCAGTGAGGTCGCCCAGCGGGTCGCCCCGGACGCCCGGGTGGTGTACGTGGACAACGACCCGATCGTCGCCACCCACGCCCGCGCCCTGCTGGCCGGCCACCCCGCCGGGCACACCTCGGTGATCGAGGCCGACCTGCGCGACCCGGCCACGATCCTCGGCCACCCCGGGCTGGCCGGCGCCGTCGACCTCTCCCAGCCGGTCGCGCTGATGCTGGTCGCCGTCCTGCACTTCATCCGCGACGAGGAGGGCGCCCAGCAGATCGTCCGCACCCTGCGCGACGCGCTCGCCCCCGGCAGCGCGCTGATCCTCTCCCACGGCAGCCCCGACTTCGCCTCCCGCGAGAGCGCCGCCGAGGGCACCCGCATCTACCGCAGCGCCAGCGCCCCGCTCGTGCTGCGCCCGCGCTCCGGCGTCGAGCCCTTCTTCGGCGACTTCGACTTCGTCGGCCCCGGGCTCGTCCAGCTCCCGCTCTGGCGCCCCGTCGCGGGCCACGTGCCGACCTCCGAACTCCCCGAGGGCTGGCAGGACGTCTCCGCGTACGCCGGCGTCGCCTTCAAGCGGTAGTCGTCCGCCTCGAACAGCAGGCCCGGTCCCGGCGCCTCCCTCCTACGCCGGGACCGGACCGTCGAAGGCTACGGAACCCCACTGACAACCCCTCACCCCCGCGGCTACCCTGCGGCGTGACCACCACCGCCCTGCCGCCGCTGCCCGCCGACGTCGCCGAACTGCTGCGGGCCGTCGACGCCCCGCCCCGCCTGGTCGCCCACCTCGCGCTGGTGCACCGGGTCGCCGAGGAGATCGCCGGGTTCTGCGCCCGCGAAGGCCTGGCCTTCGACCGCGCGGCCGTCCTCTACGGCGCCGCCACCCACGACATCGGCAAGACCGTCCACCCCGAGGAGCTCTCCGCCCCCGGCTCCCGGCACGAGCCCGCCGGGCACGCCCTGCTGCTCGCCCACGGCGTCCCCGAGCACCTCGCCCGCTTCGCCCGCACCCACGCGAGCTGGGACGAGCCCGGCACCACCGTCGAGGACCTGCTGGTCGGCCTGGCCGACAAGGCCTGGAAGAACAAGCGGGTCCAGGACCTGGAGGACCTGGTCGTCGACCGCCTCGCCGCCGCCGGCGGGAAGGAGCGCTGGGAGGCCTTCCTCGCCCTGGACGACCTGCTCACCCGGATCGGCGAGGACGCCCCGCGCCGGCTCGCCGTCCAGGCCGCCCACCCGGTACGGACCGGGTGAAAACGGCGCGACAGGCCCGGCCGGCCGGTGTTAGCGTCCGCGGCATGGAACCCCTGAGCGAGAACGAGATCCGCGCGTCCTTCGTCAACTGCTCCAAGGGCGAGGCCCGCCGGCTCCACCTGCCCCGGGGTCTGGCCGAACTGCCCTGGGAGCAGCTGGACTTCCTCGGCTGGCGGGACCAGGGCGCGCCCGACCGGGCGTACCTGGTGGCGCCGTACGAGGGCGAGCCGGTCGGCGTGACGCTGCGCTCCTCGGTGATCCGGCGCAGCCTGACCAAGACCAACGTGTGCTCGCTGTGCATCACCGCGCACGCCGGGTCGGGGGTCGCGCTGCTCGCCGCCCGCCGGGCCGGGGCGGCCGGGCGCGAGGGCAACACGGTCGGCACGTACATCTGCGCCGACCTGGCCTGCTCGCTCTACGTGCGCGGGCTGAAGAAGTCCACGCTGGTCACCCGGCCCGACGAGTCGCTGCCGCTGGAGCTGCAGATCGACCGTACGGTGGGCAACCTCGGCGGCTTCCTCGCCAAGGTGCTCGCCACCGCGGACGTCGCGTAGCGGCTCCGCGCCGCTCAGTGCCCGCGCAGCTGGTCCAGGTCGCGGCGCTCCCGCTTGGTCGGCCGCCCGGCCCCGCGGTCCCGCGTCCCGGCCGCCGCGACGAACTCGCGCGGCGGCCGCGGCGGGCTGTTGTCGACCAGGCACTCCGCCGCGACGACGGCGCCGACCCGCTTGCGGATCAGCTTGCTCACCACCACGACCCGTTCGTGGCCCTCCTCGCGGAGCCGCACCTCGTCCCCGGGCTTCAGCGTCTGGGCGGGCTTGGCCCGCTCGCCGTTCACCCGGACGTGCCCGGCCCGGCAGGCGGCCGCCGCCAGCGCCCGCGTCTTGACCAGCCGGACCGACCAGATCCAGCTGTCCACCCGCACGCTTCCCTCGTGTTCAGCCATCCTGGGAGCCTACCCAAGGACGGCCTGCCCGCCCGCGGGCGGCGCCTCCTGGATCGCCCAGCCGTTCCCGTCCGGGTCGTTGAAGAACAGGAAGTTGTTCCACGCCTCGCCGTGCCCGTCCACCCGGGCCCCGGCCACGAAGTGCTGGACCGGGCTGACCTGCACACCGCGGGCCACCAGTTCGGCGTGCGCCTTCTCGATGTCCGGCACCACCAGCTGGAGTCCCTTGACCGATCCGGGCGGCGAGTCGATCACCCCCTTGCCCACCACGATGGAGCAGGCCGAACCCGGGGGCGTCAGCTGGATCACCCGGATCCCGTCCCGCAACAGGGTGTCGTGGTCGACGGTGAACCCGGCCTGCTCCTCGTAGAAGAGCTTCGAGCGGTCCACGTCGGAGACCGGGACCACCACGACTTCGAGTTTCCACTCCATCGCCCTCACCTCTCTCGGCCGGGCCCTTCCAGTATCCGTCCGTAACCGCCCCCGGGACCGTCGGATAGCCTGAGAACACGATGAATCCCCAGACCACGCCCGCCGCGACCCCGCCGGACAGCTCCTTCGCCACCCCGTGGGGCGCCTTCGCGCTCACCCGCTTCCCCGAGGACCCGCGCGAGCGGCTGCGGGCCTGGGACGCCGCCGACGAGTACCTGCTGCGCCACCTCGCGGGCGAGGCCGACAGCGCGGCCGGCACCGTGACGGAGCTGGCCGGCCGGACGGTCGCCGTCCTCGGCGACCGCTGGGGCGCGCTGACCACCGCGCTCGCCGAGTACCGGCCGGTCCAGATCACCGACTCCCACCTCGGCCGGCAGGCCACCCTGGCCAACCTGGCCCGGGCCCACGCCGCCGTCGACGAGTCCCGGCTGCTCACCACCCGTGACACCCCGCCGGAGCGGATCGACGTGCTGCTGGTGCGCGTGCCCAAGAGCCTGGCCCTGCTGGAGGACCAGCTGCACCGGCTCGCCCCCGCCGTCCACGAGGGCACCGTGGTGATCGGCACCGGCATGGTCACCGAGATCCACACCTCCACGCTCCGGCTCTTCGAGCGGATCCTCGGCCCGACCCGCACCTCGCTGGCCGCCCGCAAGGCCCGGCTGGTCTTCTGCACCCCGGACCGGGCGCTGGACCCCGGCCCCAACCCGTGGCCGCACCGCTACGCGCTGCCGCAGGACATCGGCCCCGCCTCCGGCCGTACGGTCGTCAACCACGCGGGCACCTTCTGCGCCGACCGGCTCGACATCGGCACCCGCTTCCTCCTCGCCCACCTGCCCGTCCCCGCCCCCGGCGCCCGGGTGGTGGACCTCGGCTGCGGCAACGGCGTGGTCGGCACGGCCGCCGCGTTGGCCGGGCCCGGCGCGGAGCTGGTGTTCGTGGACGAGTCGCACCAGGCGGTGGCCTCCGCCGAGGAGACCTTCCGCGCCAACCTGGGCCCGGACGCCCCGGCCGAGTTCCTGGCCGCCGACGCCCTGGCCCGGGACGTGGTCGCCCCCGGTTCGGTGGACCTGGTGCTCAACAACCCGCCGTTCCACTCCCACCAGGCCACCACCGACGCCACCGCCTGGCGGATGTTCACCGGCGCCAAGCGGGCGCTGCGCCCCGGGGGCGAGCTCTGGGTGGTCGGCAACCGCCACCTCGGCTACCACGTCAAGCTGCGCCGCCTCTTCGGCAACTGCCAACTCGTCGCCGGGAACCCCAAGTTCGTGGTGCTGCGGGCCGTCAAGCGCTGACCCGGGCACCCCGCCCCGGCGGGGGTCCGGCACAACCTCCTTGCATGAATTTTCCGTCACGCGTATATTCATGCCAAGACTAAGGAGGAACGCCATGGCATTGCGAGTCGCCGTCGCCGGCGCGAGCGGTTACGCGGGCGGCGAGGTGCTGCGCCTGCTGCTCGGCCACCCGGAGATGGAGATCGGGGCGCTGACCGGCGGCTCGAACGCGGGCACCAGGCTGGGCCAGCTCCAGCCGCACCTGCGCCCGCTCGCCGACCGCGTCCTCGAAGCCACCACCCCCGAGGTGCTGGCCGACCACGACGTGGTGTTCCTGGCCCTGCCGCACGGTCAGTCCGCCGCCGTCGCCGAGGAGCTCGGCCCGAACGTCCTGGTGATCGACTGCGGCGCCGACTTCCGGCTCAAGGCCGCCGCCGACTGGGAGCAGTTCTACGGCACCGCGCACGCCGGCACCTGGCCCTACGGCCTGCCCGAACTCCCCGGCCACCGAGCCGCGTTGAAGGGCAGCAACCGGATCGCCGTACCCGGCTGCTACCCGACGGCCGTCTCCCTGGCGCTGTTCCCCGCCTACGCCGCGCAGCTCGCCGAGCCGGAGGCCGTGGTGGTCGCCGCCTCCGGCACCTCCGGCGCCGGCAAGGCCGCCAAGCCGCACCTGCTGGGCAGCGAGGTGATGGGCAGCGTCAGCCCGTACGGCGTCGGCGGCGTCCACCGGCACACCCCGGAGATGGCGCAGAACCTCTCCCCGGTCGCGGGCGAGCCGGTCACCGTCTCCTTCACCCCCACCCTCGTCCCGATGCCGCGCGGCATCCTCGCCACCTGCTCGGCCAAGGCCAGGCCCGGGGTGACGGCCCGGAGCCTGCGCGCCGCCTACACCGAGGCGTTCACGGACGAGCCCTTCGTCCACCTGCTGCCCGAGGGGCAGTGGCCGCAGACCAGCAGCGTCTACGGCGCCAACACCGCCCTGGTCCAGGTCGCCCTGGACGCCGCCGCCGGGCGGATCATCGCGATCAGCGCGATCGACAACCTGGTCAAGGGCACCGCCGGCGGCGCGGTGCAGAGCATGAACATCGCCCTGGGCCTGCCCGAGGAGCTCGGCCTGCCCGTGAACGGAGTCGCACCGTGAGCAAGAGCACCAACGTCGGAGTGACCGCCGCCAAGGGCTTCCGGGCCGCCGGTGTGACCGCCGGCATCAAGGCCTCCGGCACCCCCGACCTCGCCCTGGTGGTCAACGACGGCCCCTCGCTCGCCGCGGCCGGCGTCTTCACCGCCAACCGGGTCAAGGCCGCGCCGGTGCTCTGGTCCGAGCAGGTCCTCAAGGGCGGCCAGGTGTCCGCCGTCGTCCTCAACTCCGGTGGCGCCAACGCCTGCACCGGCCCGCTCGGCTTCCAGGACACCCACGCCACCGCGGAGAAGGCCGCCGCGGAGCTGGGCCTCAACGCGGGCGAGGTCGCCGTCGCCTCCACCGGCCTGATCGGCGTCCGGCTGCCGATGGACCTCCTGCTGCCCGGCGTCGCCCTGGCCGTCGGCGCGCTCGGCGAGGACGGCGGCGAGGCCGCCGCGATCGCCATCAAGACCACCGACACCGTGCACAAGACCGCCGAGTACACCAGCCCGGCCGGCTGGACGGTCGGCGGCATGGCCAAGGGCGCGGGCATGCTCGCCCCGAGCCTCGCCACCATGCTGGTCGTCCTCACCACCGACGCCGACCTGGACAGCGCCGCCCTGGACGACGCGCTGCGCGGCGCCACCCGCACCACCTTCGACCGGATCGACTCCGACGGCTGCATGTCGACCAACGACACCGTGCTGCTGCTCGCCTCCGCCGCCTCCGGCACCGTCCCGGACCGGGCCGAGTTCGCCGAGGCCGTCCGCACGGTCAGCGCCGACCTGGCCCGCCAGCTGATCGGCGACGCCGAGGGCGCGAGCAAGGAGATCCGGATCGACGTCACCGGCGCCGCCACCGAGGACGACGCGGTCGAGGTCGCCCGGACGATCAGCCGCAACAACCTGCTCAAGTGCGCCATCCACGGCGAGGACCCCAACTGGGGCCGGGTGCTGGCCGCGATCGGCACCACCTCCGCCGCCTTCGACCCGGACGGGCTGGACGTCGCCATCAACGGCGTCTGGGTCTGCAAGTCCGGCGGCGTCGGCGAGGACCGCGACCTGGTCGACATGAAGGGCCGCGAGGTCGTCATCACCGCGAACCTCAACGCCGGTACGGCGGGCGCCACGCTGTGGACCAACGACCTGACGGCCGACTACGTCCACGAGAACAGCGCCTACTCGACCTGATCCGCGCCGCTCCACCCGAGCCCGCCTGATCCGCGACATCCCCCCGGCCCGCGGCCGGGGGGACCCCCATCGACGAGGGAAACCCGTGCAGATCGCACCCAAGGGCGAACAGGCCCGCAACAACACCGCGTTGCCCAAGGCCATGACGCTGATCGAGGCGCTGCCGTGGCTGGAGCGCTTCCACGGCAAGACCGTCGTGATCAAGTTCGGCGGCAACGCCATGGTGGACGACAGCCTCAAGTCCGCCTTCGCCCAGGACGTCGTCTTCCTGCGCTACGCCGGGCTGCACCCCGTCGTGGTGCACGGCGGCGGCCCCCAGATCAGTGCCCAACTCGACCGGCTGGGCCTGGAGTCGAGCTTCACCAATGGCCTGCGGGTCACCACCCCGGAGACCATGGACGTGGTCCGGATGGTGCTGGCCGGCCAGGTGCAGCGCGAGCTGGTCGGCCTGCTCAACGAGCACGGCCCGTTCGCGGTCGGCATGACCGGCGAGGACGCCCACACCATGACGGCGGTCAAGCGCTACGCCGTGGTGGACGGCGAGCAGGTCGACATCGGCCTGGTCGGCGACATCGTCAACATCGAGGCCGGCGCCGTGAAGGCGATGATCGCCGACGGCCGCATCCCGGTCATCTCCTCGATCGCCCGCGGCACCGACGGCCATGTCTACAACATCAACGCCGACACCGCCGCCTCCGCCCTCGCGGTCGCGCTCGGCGCCGAGATGCTCGTCGTCCTCACCGACGTCGAGGGTCTCTACAAGGACTGGCCGGAATCCGACGACGTGATCAGCCAGCTCAGCGCGAGCGAGCTGGAGGAGCTGCTGCCCGAGCTGGCCAGCGGCATGCTCCCCAAGATGGAGGGCTGCCTGCGGGCCGTCCGCTCCGGCGTGGGCACCGCCCGCGTCCTGGACGGCCGGGTCCAGCACAGCCTGCTGCTGGAGATCTTCACCGACGAGGGCATCGGCACGATGGTCGTGCCGGACGACGAAACGACCGTGACCGGGGGACTGGCATGAGCGGCACGACTGGCACCGACAGCACGACCGGCGCGACGGGTGCGACCAGCGCGACGGGTACGACGGGTACGACCCACAACGAGCAGCTCGCCGAGCGCTGGCAGCACGCCTTCACCGACAACTACGGCACCCCCCGCATCCCGCTGGTGCGCGGCGAGGGCAGCAAGCTCTGGGACGCCGACGGCAAGGAGTACACCGACCTGCTCGGCGGCATCGCCGTCAACGCCCTCGGCACCGCCCACCCGGCCGTCGTCGAGGCGGTGAGCCGGCAGATCGCCACCCTGGGCCACGTCTCCAACCTCTTCATGGCCGAGCCCACCATCGCGCTCGCCGAGCGGCTGCTGGAGCTCGACGGCCGCCCGGGCGGCCGGGTGTTCTTCTGCAACTCCGGCGCCGAGGCCAACGAGGCCGCCTTCAAGATCAGCCGGCGGACCGGCCGCACCCACCTGGTCGCCCTCCAGGGCGCCTTCCACGGCCGCACCATGGGCGCCCTCGCGCTCACCGGCCAGCCCGCCAAGCAGGACCCGTTCCGCCCGCTGCCCGGCGACGTCACCCACGTCCCGCTCGGCGACGTCGAGGCGCTGCGCGCGGCCGTCACCACCGAGACGGCCGCCGTCTTCCTGGAGCCCGTCCAGGGCGAGAACGGCGCGATCCCGCTGCCCGAGGGCTACCTGAAGGCGGCCCGCGAGATCACCCGGGCCACCGGCACCCTGCTGGTGCTGGACGAGATCCAGACCGGCGTCGGCCGCACCGGCCACTGGTTCGCCCACCAGGCGGACGAGGGCGTGGAGCCGGACGTGGTCACCCTGGCCAAGGCGCTCGGCGGCGGCCTGCCGATGGGCGCGGTGCTCGCCTTCGGGCCGGCCGCCGAGCTGCTCACCCCGGGCCAGCACGGCACCACCTTCGGCGGCAACCCGGTGGCCGCCGCGGCCGGGCTCGCGGTGCTGGACACCATCGAGTCCGAGGGCCTGCTGGAGCACGTCCGCAAGCTCGGCGAGCGGCTGCGGCAGGGCGTCGAGGCGCTCGGCGACCCGCTGGTCTCGCACGTGCGCGGGGCGGGCCTGCTGCTCGGCATCGTGCTCACCGAGCCGGTCTCGGCGCAGGTCCAGGCCGCCGCGCAGGAGGCGGGCTTCCTGGTCAACGCGGCCGTCCCGGACGCCGTCCGGCTGGCCCCGCCGCTGGTGCTGACCGAGCAGGAGGCGGACGCCTTCCTGGCCGCGCTGCCGGGCATCCTCCGGACGGTGCGCGAGGGCGCCCCGGCCGATGCGAATTGACCGTCGTCCGGGAGAATAATCACATGACCGCTTCCCACTCCGGCCCGTCCGCCGCAGGCCCGACGCCGCAGGTCCCGCAGACCCGCACCGCGCGCCACCGGCGGATCGTGGACCTGCTCACCCGCCAGCCCGTGCGTTCGCAGAGCCAGCTCGCCAAGCTGCTCGCCGACGACGGACTCGTGGTCACCCAGGCCACCCTCTCCCGGGACCTGGACGAGCTGGGCGCGGTCAAGATCCGCAACCGGGACGGCGCGCTGATCTACGCCGTCCCGGCCGAGGGCGGCGACCGCACGCCGCGCGCGCCGATGGGCGAGTCGGCCAGCGAGGGCCGGATGGCCCGGCTGGCCGGCGAGCTCATGGTCTCCGCGACGGCCTCCGGCAACCTGGTGGTGCTGCGCACCCCGCCGGGCGCCGCCCAGTTCCTGGCCTCGGCGATCGACCAGGCCGAGGTGTTCGAGATCATCGGCACCATCGCCGGCGACGACACCGTCCTGCTGATCAGCCGGGACCCGGCCGGCGGGCAGGCGCTCGCCGACCACCTCATGCAACTCGCCCAGGCGAAGGCGCAGTAGCACCTCGAACGCACGAACCCCGGCCGACGGAGACCGTCCGGCCGGGGTTTTGTGTTTCATACGGCATCGTGCATACTTATGCCACCCACTGCACATGCATGAAGGAGCCACCGCGATGACCGCCGAGCAGTCCTCCGACGTCCGCCTCTGGGGTGCGCGCTTCGCCGACGGCCCGTCCGAGGCGCTGGCCAGGCTCTCGGCCTCGGTCCACTTCGACTGGCGCCTCGCGCCGTACGACATCGCCGGCTCCAAGGCCCACGCCCGGGTCCTGCACAAGGCCGGCCTGCTCTCCGACGAGGAGCTGGCCGGCATGCTGGCCGGCCTGGACGAGCTGCTCGCCGACGTCGAGGCGGGCACCTTCACCGGCACCGTCGCCGACGAGGACGTGCACACCGCCCTGGAGCGCGGCCTGCTGGAGCGCCTCGGCCCCGACCTCGGCGGCAAGCTGAGGGCCGGGCGCTCGCGCAACGACCAGATCGCCACCCTGTTCCGGATGTACCTGCGGGACCACGCGAAGGCCATCGGCGGCCTGCTGCTCGACCTCCAGCAGGCCCTGGTCGGCCTCGCCGAGGCGCACCCGGACACCGCGATGCCCGGCCGCACCCACCTCCAGCACGCCCAGCCGGTGCTCTTCGCCCACCACGTCCTCGCGCACGTGCAGGCCCTCGGCCGGGACGCCGAGCGGCTGCGCCAGTGGGACGCCCGCACCGCCGTCTCGCCGTACGGCTCCGGCGCGCTGGCCGGCTCCTCGCTCGGCCTCGACCCGCAGGCCGTCGCCGCCGACCTCGGCTTCGAGGGCGGCTCGGTCGGCAACTCCATCGACGGCACCGCCTCGCGCGACTTCGTCGCCGAGTTCGCCTTCGTGACCGCGATGGTCGGCATCAACCTCTCCCGGATCGCGGAGGAGGTGATCATCTGGAACACCAAGGAGTTCGGCTTCATCACGCTGCACGACGCCTTCTCCACCGGCTCCTCGATCATGCCGCAGAAGAAGAACCCGGACATCGCCGAGCTCGCCCGGGGCAAGTCCGGCCGGCTGATCGGCAACCTGACCGGCCTGCTGGCCACCCTCAAGGCGCTGCCGCTCGCCTACAACCGGGACCTCCAGGAGGACAAGGAGCCGGTCTTCGACTCCTGCGACACGCTGGAGGTGCTGCTGCCCGCGTTCACCGGGATGATGGCCACCCTCACCGTGCACCGGGAGCGGCTGGAGGAGCTGGCCCCGGCCGGCTTCTCGCTCGCCACCGACATCGCCGAGTGGCTGGTCAAGCAGGGCGTGCCGTTCCGGGTCGCGCACGAGGTGGCCGGCGCCTGCGTCAAGGTCTGCGAGGCCGAGGGCATCGAGCTGTCCGACCTGACGGACGAGCAGTTCGCCGCGATCTCCGGGCACCTGACGCCCGAGGTGCGCTCGGTGCTCAGCGTCCACGGTGCCATCGCCTCCCGCGACGGGCGCGGCGGAACGGCCCCCTCGGCGGTCGCGGTCCAGCTCGCCGAGGTGAAGGCGGACCTGGCGCGGCAGCAGGAGTGGGCGCGGGGCTGATCCCGGACGGCGGGGCCGGTCCCGGACGAGGGGCCGGACCCCCGCGACGGGGCCGATCCCCGGCGCGACGGGGGAGGGGCGCGGCGGTCCGACCGGCGCGCCCCTCCCGCGTCCGTGCCCCGGCCCGGGCGTAACCGGCCCCGCCCCGGGCCGTCATGCACGGTGTGTGCACCGCCCTCCCCTTCGCCCCCTCCGCCGAGGACGTCTACCTCGACGAGTGTCGCCGCCGCGCGGTCCGCGAGACCGTCGCCGCCCTGCCCGGCCGCTGTCCGCAGCTGATGGCCGCGCTCGCCGAGGATCCGCCGCCCACCTACCGTGAGCTCTCCGAGCGGCTCGGCATGCCGCGCGGCTCGATCGGTCCCACCCGCTCCCGCTGCCTGGCCTGCCTGCGGATGCTGCTCCACACCGAGCGCTACCCCTGAGCGCAAGCCCGTGCGACCGAGCGGAACGTGTGCGGCACGGGAGGTGACCCTCCTCACGTCCGCCCCCGCGAAGGTTGAGGGAAGCTGACACCCGGGTAGAGCGCTGGCGAACGCAGCCCTTGACGGTGGCGCGATCACTCGGATACTGAGCGTGAGCGCGCCTACCCTCCGCGCGCCGCGCACGACGACTGGGGAGGCCCCTCCACATGGGCATGAGCGTGATCATCTCGGCCGCGGAGGCCGAGGACGCGGAGCAGATCCTCAAGCTCCAGTACCTCGGCTACCAGCCCGAGGCCGAGCTGTACGGCGACTGGGCGATCGAGCCCCTGACGCAGAGCCTGGAGAGCCTGCGCGCCGAACTGTCCGAGCAGCACTTCCTGGTCGCCCGGCTGGGCGACGAGGTGGTCGGCACCGTCCGCGGCCACGTCGGCGCCGACGGCGTCGGCCGGATAGGGCGCCTGGTGGTCCATCCGCGGATGCAGCGCCACGGCCTCGGCGGCCGACTGCTGGACGCGCTGGAGCGCCGCCTGGCCCAGGACGGCCGGGTGAGCGCCTACCGGCTGTTCACCGGCCACCGCAGCCTGGGCAACCTGCGGCTGTACGCTCGGCAGGGGTACCGTCAGACCCGGGTCGAGCAGGTCAGCACCCGGCTGAGCTTCGTCCACCTGGAGAAGGCGGCCGCCGAGCCGCTCGCCGCGACGGCCTGAGCCCGCCGCTCCCGCGCTTTCCCGGCGCCGCCACCATCCGGACCACCGGTGGCGGCGCCGAGCCGTATCCGCGCTGGTCAACGGTGGTGAGTGTCCGCAATGCGGACAGCTTCGGGAAACAATTGGGCAGGAATCAACCCATCTGTTTTACTGGCTCACATGACTGCGACGACGAACTGGACCCCCACCGGCACCCTGCCGGCAGGTGAGCGTGCCATGTGTCGTCGAATGTGTCACTGCTGAGGGCCACCGCCCCCGGCGCCCCGCTGAGGGCGCCTCCTCCTCGCGCCCCGAAGCGAGACTCCGGCGCCGCTCCCGCCCGTGCGAGCGCGCCCCTCCTCCCGGACCCCTCCCTTTGCCGTGCCCGCCGACCCGCGGGCCCGGGTGACTCGTTAGGGCCACGCCGTCGCGCGGCCCGGCCGTCCAGCGGCCACGATCAAGGGGCGGCAGGTCCGGACCCTCCCGGCGCAGCGCCGTAACGCCGCCGCCGGCCGCAAGCCGGTCGGGCGGTCGGACCACGCCGCCCGCCCCCGACCCACGGAAAGCCGCTGTGATCACCACCACGGACCTGACGAAGGTCTACCGTTCCCGAGGCCGCGAGGTGACCGCCCTCGCCGGTGTCGACCTGCACGTCCGCCCGGGCGAGGTCTACGGAGTCGTCGGCACCAGCGGTGCCGGCAAGTCCACCCTCATCCGCTGCGTGAACATGCTGGAGCGCCCGACCTCCGGCACGGTCACCGTGGACGGGGTCGAGCTGACCGCGCTGTCCGGCGGCGAGAACCGGGCCGGCCGCGAACTGCGCGAGGCCCGCCGCCGGATCGGCATGGTCTTCCAGCACTTCAACCTGCTCTCCTCGCGGACGGTGCAGCAGAACGTCGAGCTCCCGCTGGAGATCGTCGGCCTGGACCGCACCGAGCGCCGCCGCAAGGCCGCCGAGCTGCTGGAGCTGGTCGGCCTCGGCGACAAGGCCCGCAGCTACCCCAACCAGCTCTCCGGCGGCCAGAAGCAGCGCGTCGGCATCGCCCGCGCACTGGCCGGCGACCCGAAAGTGCTGCTCTCCGACGAGGCCACCTCGGCGCTCGACCCGGAGACCACCCGTTCGATCCTCAAGCTGCTGCGCGACCTCAACCAGCAGCTGGGCCTCACCGTCCTGCTGATCACCCACGAGATGGACGTCATCAAGTCCGTCTGCGACTCCGCCGCCCTGATGCGCGGCGGCCGGGTGGTGGAGTCCGGCGAGCTGACCGACCTGCTGGCCAAGCCCGGCTCGGAGCTGGCCCGCGAGCTGTTCCCGCTCAGCGAGTTCGGCACCGGCCACCCCGGCTCGACCGTGCTGGAGATCACCTTCCAGGGCGACAGCTCGGCCCAGCCGTTCGTCTCCCAGCTCGCCCGCACGTACCAGATCGACATCAACATCCTCGGCGCCGCGGTGGAGACCATCGCCGGCCGGATGGTCGGCCGGATGCGGGTCGAGCTGCCGGGCGGCCACCAGGACAACGTGGTGCCGATCGGCTACCTGCGCGAGCAGGGCCTGCAGGTGGACGTGATCGGTACGGCGAACGGAGCGGTGGCATGACCTGGGACCAGATGTGGGAGCTGATGTGGCCCGCCACCCAGGAGACCTTCCAGATGGTCGGGGTGTCCGCGCTCGTCACCGTGCTGCTCGGCCTGCCGCTGGGCGTGCTCCTGGTGCTCACCGACAAGGGCGGCCTGCTGGCCAACCGGGCCGTCAACAAGGCCATCGGCTTCGTCGTGAACATCGCCCGTTCGGTGCCGTTCATCATCCTGATGATCGCGCTGATCTCCTTCACCCGCTGGCTGGTCGGCACCTCCATCGGCTGGCAGGCGGCGACCGTGCCGCTGACCATCGGCGCCATCCCGTTCTTCGCCCGCCTGGTCGAGACCTCCGTCCGCGAGGTCGACAAGGGGCTGGTCGAGGCGGTCCAGTCGATGGGCGGCAGCACCTGGACGATCGTCCGCAAGACCCTGCTGCCCGAGGCCCTGCCCGGCATCGTGGCCTCGGTCACCACCACGGTCATCACCCTGGTCAGCTACTCCGCGATGGCCGGCACCGTCGGCGGCGGCGGCCTCGGCACCCTCGCCGTCAACTACGGCTACCAGCGCTTCGAGACCGCCTTCATGTGGGTCATCGTGGCCGAGCTGGTGATCATCGTCACCGCCGTCCAGCTGATCGGCGACTTCGCCGTCCGGCGGCTGTCCCACCGCGGCCGCACCGGCGGCCGGACGCGGCTGCTCGGCCGCACCCCGGCGGCTCCCGACAAGGACCTCGCCGCCTCCTAGACCTCCCTCGTCCGACCCCGGACGCGGCTCCCCGTTCCACGCAGAAAGGCACTTTTCGTGCGCAACGCCCTGAAGTTCACCAGCATCCTCGCCACCGCCGGCGTCGCCCTCTCGCTCGCCGCCTGCGGCAGCTCGGGCTCCTCCTCTTCCTCGGACGCGAACGCGCCGCTGAAGGTCGTGGCCAGCCCCACCCCGCACGGCCAGATCCTGAAGTACGTCAAGGACAACCTCGCGGAGAAGGCGGGCCTCAAGCTCGACATCAAGGAGGTCACCGACTACGTGACCCCCAACACGGCGGTGCAGGACGGTTCGGCCGACGCCAACTACTTCCAGCACGTCCCGTACCTGGAGGACTTCAACAAGAAGCACGGCACGAACATCGTGTCGGTCGAGCCCGTGCACCTGGAGCCGCTGGGCCTCTACTCCAAGAAGGTCAAGGCGATCGGCGACCTCGCGGACGGCGCCACCATCGGCCTGCCGAACGACGCCACCAATGAGGGCCGCGCGCTCAAGCTGCTCGCCGACAACAAGCTGATCACCCTCAAGGACGGCGTCACCACCACCGCCACCCCGGCGGACGTGACCGGCAACCCGAAGAACTTCAAGTGGAAGGAGTTGGAGGCCGCCCAGCTGCCCCGCTCCGTCGCCGACCTCGACGCCGCCGTCATCAACGGCAACTACGCGATCGACTCCGGCCTGAAGCCGGCCACCGACGCCCTGGTGCTGGAGAAGGCCGAGGGCAACCCGTACGCCAACATCCTCGCCGTCAAGAAGGGCAAGGAGAACGACCCGCGGGTCAAGAAGCTGGCCGAGCTGCTGCACTCCGACGAGGTCAAGAAGTACATCGACGACACCTTCCAGGGCTCGGTCATCCCGGCCTTCTGATCGTCGTACGGTCATACCTCGTAACGCCCGACCGGGCCCCCACCGCACCGCGACGGGGGCCCGGTCGGGCAGTATGCAGCAGGGACACTCCGACCGACCGCGTTCTGACGTACCGTCGTGCGGGCAGCGCACCGCGTGGCACCCGGGGCACGCCGGAGGCGTACGGTGTTGTGTTCACGACCCGGCGAGGAGAGACGGCATGGCAGCGAGCTTCCCCGAGACCGCCATCAGCACCGAACGGCTGCTGCTGCGACCCCTTGCGGAGGACGACGCCCCCGGCCTGGCCACGATGATGGCCGACGACCTCGTGCTCGCCTGGACGGACCTGCCGCACCCCTTCACCGAGGAGTACGCGGCCGAACTCGCCCGCACCCTCGCCCCCGCCCACCGGGCCGCCGGCCGCGGCATCGTCTTCGCCGTCACCGAGCACCTCACCCAGCGCCTGGTCGGCCTGGTCGAGCTGCGCAACACCGACTGGCGGCTGCGCAGCACCGAGATCTCCTACGTCACCGCCGTCTGGGCGCGCGGCGAGGGCTACGCCCCGGAGGCCGTCCTCGGCGTCGCCCAGTGGCTGTTCGAGGACCGCGGCTTCCTGCGCCTGGAACTGCGCACCGCCGCCGGGAACACCGCCGCCCAGCAGGTCGCCCAGAAGATCGGCGGCATCAGCGAGGGCGTGCTGCGCAGCGCCTGGATAGTCCGCGGGGAGTCCGGCGAGGTGCTTCAGGACAGCCGCAGCGACCTCATCCTGTGGAGCCTGCTCCCGGAGGACCTGGAGTCCCCCGAGCTGCACCGCGAGGGCTGGCACGGCGACCACCGCTACGTGCTGCGCGACTGAGACACGCCGCCTGTTCACCCGGCGCGGACATGTGTGCGAGATGTCGGGCTCCGGCCGACCGCACCCGGTAGCCTCTGGACCGGTGCCGCACGACGGCGGATCGAGCGGCGCACCGAGTCGAGGGAGAACGGCCGCAGATGGCTGACCGGATCACGGTCATCGGGTGGGACGGCACACCGCTGACCGAGGCCGCCGGCGCGGCCCTGGCCGCGGCGACCCTGGTCGCCGGCGCCCCCTACCAACTGAACGCCCTTCCGGTGCCGGAGGCCGCCGAACGGATCGCCCTCGGCAACGTCCGGCAGGCCGCCCGCAGGATCGCCGAGCACCGCGGCGCCGCCGTCGTGGTCGCCGAGGGCGACCCGGGGTTCTTCGGGGTGGTGCGCACCCTGCGCCGCCCCGAGTACGGCCTCGAACTGGAGGTGCTGCCCGCCGTCTCCTCGGTGGCCGCCGCCTTCGCCCGGGCCGGCATGCCCTGGGAGGACGCCCAGGTGGTCAGCGCGCACGGCGGACGGCTGCGCCGCGCGGCCAACATCTGCCGGGCCCACCCCAAGGTCGCGGTGCTCACCGCGCCGGGCGCCGGGCCCGCCGAACTCGCCCTGATGCTGCGCGGGGTGCACCGGACCTTCGTGGTCTGCGAGGCCCTCGGCACCCCCGACGAGGACGTCACCGTCCTCACCTCCGACCGGATCGCCGACCACGTGTGGCGCGACCCCAACGTGGTGCTGGTGATCGGCGGCGGCGCCCGGACGGGGGCGGTGGACGAGGCGGCCGGCTGGCTCGCCGGGCGCCCGGTCGGCTACCCCGGCGTGGAACGCGGCTGGGCGCTCCCCGGTGACGCCTACGCGGGCGCCGGGCGCACGGAAGGCGAGCCGGGCGCACCGGAGGCGCTCCCCGCCCACGTGCGCGCCCTGGTGCTGGCCCGGCTCGGCGCCCGCCCCGGGGACCTGGTCTGGTCGGTCGGCGCCGGCAGCGGCGCCCTCGCGGTGGAGGCGGCCCGGTTCGGCGCCGCCGTCGTCGCGGTCGAGGGCTCCCGCTCGGCCTGCGCCCGGCTGACCGTCAACGCCCGCCGCTACGGCGTCGAGGTGGAGGCGGTGTACGGGAGCGGCCCCGAGGTGCTGGGCGGCCTGCCGGAACCGGACGCGGCGGTGGTGGAGTCCGGCGGCCTCGACGTGGTGCGCGCGGTGCTGGCCCGCCGGCCCGAACGGTTCGTCGCGCTGCCCCGGACCCTCACCGAGGCCGAGGAGGTCCACCGGGCGATCGCCGGGGCCGGCTACCGGGCGGACGGCGCGCTGCTCCAGGCGAGCCCGTTGCGGCCGGTCGGGGAGGGCGACGGGCTGGCGCTGGGAGCGGGCGGAACCGGCGCGCTGGTCCTCTGGGGTGAGCAGATCGTGTGAAGGCCGTGGGCCCGTCCGGGGCCCGCGCCGGGATCGTCCGGTGGCGCCGACGGTGATCCAGGTCGCATCCGGACACCGATTCGAGAGGTGACCGCGCGGTGCCGGTAGTGTGACGTCCTGGGCGACTGCAAGGGTAGGCGACCCACCCGATTCAGTCGGTTTGTCACCTTTTTGACGCGGTGCAATCCGGTTCCGCTCGAAGTGTGGGCAATTCGACGGGCCTCGTGCCGGACCTGGAGAATGCCGTAGGGTCCGGTGCGGTCGTGCCGGTTGCTCCGGGTTGTCGTTGTTTCAGACGATGCGCCGCCCCCTACGGGCGGTGCGCCGGACCGGGGTGCCGCAGCGCGCCGGATGGACTTGGGCCGCAGCGCCACGGCGCGGCGGCCGCGTGTGGTTAGGGGCGGGCCGGTGCTGGTTCGGCCCGTGCGGATGGGCGCTGCGATCGGTGATCGTGTCGCCGAGGGCGCGGCAGCGGCCTGGAAGGAGCTTTGACAATGACCGATGGCGGCCACGTTCCGGGCGAGGGAATGCCGGAGCACCTGCACGGCGGGCCGGGCCCGCTCGGCGGACCGGAGGGCGTCGCGGGCGTTGCACCCCTCCAGGGCGTCGCGACGGACGGTGGGGCGATCCCCAACCCGGCGGCCCCGATCGGCGGTGTCCCCGGCGCGGTGCCCCCGGGCGCGGGCGGCATCCCGCCGCAGGGCCAGTACGGCTACGGCGTTCCCGGCGTGCCGCAGCCCGGCCAGCCCGGCGAGGGCTGGGGCGTCGACCAGGGCGCCCCGCGCCCGGCCTTCCACTTCCTCGACCAGCCCGACACGCCGGACGGCCTGGACGACGAGGACGACGTGCTGCTGATGCCCGGTCCGCAGGGCTCCTGGGGCGAGCCGCTCGCGGCCGTCCCGGCCGAGCAGGTGCCGCTCGCGCCGCAGCACGACGGCACGCCGGTCGAGCCGTCCTGGCCGCCGGTGGACCCGCCGGTGCTCGGCGCCGAGCACGGCGTCCAGCAGCACCCCGTCCAGCAGGCGCAGCAGCCGATGACGCAGGCTCAGCAGCCGCGCCGGCCGCTGCACGCCGGTCCGCCGATCCCGGACCCGTCGCTGATGACCGGCCAGGTGCCGGTCCGCTCGCTGGCCGACCGCGGCCCCTCGCAGGGCGGCACGCCGGCGCACGGCATCCCGGTGGTCGGCCGCCCGCCGATGGCCGAGGCCGCGGCTCCGGCCGTCGCGCCGCAGGCCGTCCTGGCCGCTCCGGCGGCCCCGGTCGTGGAGGGGCAGCAGCTGCCGCAGGCGCAGGACTTCCCGCAGGCCCAGCAGGTCCAGCAGGCTCCGCAGGCCCACGGGGCCCAGCAGGTGCCGCTGGGCGTGCCGCCGGTCGAGACCGTGCTGGCCGTCGAGACGGTCGGGGCGATCGAGGTGATCGAGGTCGTCGAGACGCCGGAGGCCGTCCCGGCGCAGCCCGTGCAGGACGTGACGGCTCCCCAGGCCCCGCAGGCCCCTCAGGCCGCCGAGGTCGTGGAGACCGTCGTCGCGGCCGCGCCGCAGGCCCCCGTGGCCGAGCCGGCTCCGGCTGAGGCCGCCCAGCCGGTGGCCGAGGCGGCCGACGCACCCGTCGCCGAGCCCGTGGCCGCCGAGACCGCCGTCGCTCCCGCCGCTCCTGAGGCCGTCGCCGCCGAGGGCGCTGCCGCCGACGGCGCCGCCGTGCTGGCCGAGCAGCCCGAGGCCGCGGCCCCGGCCGGTCAGCCGCGCCGGATCTCCGCCTTCCTCGCCGCACCCACCCCGCACGGCCTGCCCAAGGTCGGGGCGGCCGGGCAGGCTCCGGTGGTCGAGGAGACGGCCCCGCAGCAGCCCGCGCCCATAGCGGCCGCCGACGCGCCTCAGACCGTCGAGGTCGTCGAGGCCGTCGAGGCTGCTCACGTCGCCGAGGCCGTGGCGGGCGCCGAGTCCGCCCCGGTTGCCGAAGCCGCCGAGGTCGCCGAGGCCGCGCAGCAGGCCGAGGTCCCGGCCGAGGCCGTGTCGGAGGCCGTCGCCGAGCCGGTGGCGGAGACCGCCGCGGGCACCGGTGAGATGCCCTCCGGCCAGGCCGTCACCGAGCCCGCGGCCGAGGGCGAGCAGCCGCAGCAGCAGGCCGAGGTCCCGGCCGAGGCCGTCGCCGAGCCGGTCGCGGAGCAGCCCGTGGAGGCGCCGGCGGAGGCCGACGCCGCCGCAGCTGTCGAGCCGGCCGCCGAGGCTCCGGTCGAGGCCGCCCCCGAGGCGGAGGCGGCGCAGCCCGCCGAAGCCGTCGAGGAGCCCGCCGCCGAGGTTGCCGCGCCCGCCGAGGCCGTCGCCGAGCAGCCCGTCGCCGCCGCTCCGGAGGCCGAGGCCCCCGCGGAGCCGGCCGCCGAGCAGGCGCAGGCCCCGGCCGAGCCCGAGGCCGCCGCTGAGCAGCCCGTCGCCGTGGAGGAGCCCGCCGTCGAGGCCGAGCCCGTCCAGGAGCAGGCCGCCGAGGCCCCCGCCGAAGCCGCCGAGCAGCCCCAGGCCGAGCAGCCCGCCGCCGGGACCGTCGAGTCCGGCGAGGTCGCCGAGGTCGCCGAAGCCGGCGAGGCCACGGAGCCCGCCGAGGCCACCGAGGAGCAGCCCGTGGCCGAGGAGCAGCCCGCCGCCGAGGAGCCGCAGGAGCAGCCGGAGCCGCAGCCCGAGGAGCCCGCCGAGCCGCGCGGCCCGGCCGCCCCCGGCTACGACGAGGCCGGCCGCGAGGCCGTCCACCAGGTGATCCGCGAGCGCCGCGACGTGCGCAACGGCTTCCGCCCGGACCCGATCCCGCACGAGGTGCTGATCCGCGTCCTGGAGGCCGCCCACACCGCGCCCAGCGTCGGCTACTCGCAGCCCTGGGACTTCGTGGTGATCCGCTCGGCGAAGACCCGCAGGCGGATGCACGCCCTGGCCGAGCGCCAGCGCGAGGCGTTCGCGGACTCGCTGCCCAAGGGCCGGGCCAAGCAGTTCAAGGAAATCAAGATCGAGGCCATCCTCGACACCCCGGTCAACATCGTGGTGACCGCCGACCGCACCCGCGGCGGCCGGCACACCCTGGGCCGGCACACCCAGCCGCAGATGGCCCCGTACTCGGCCGCCCTGGCCGTCGAGAACCTCTGGCTGGCCGCCCGCGCCGAGGGCCTGGGCGTCGGCTGGGTGAGCTTCTTCGACGACGAGGAGCTGGTCCGCGAGCTCGGCCTGCCCGAGCACCTGGAGGTCGTCGCCTACCTGTGCGTCGGCTTCGTCGACGAGTTCCCGGACGAGCCCGAGCTGGAGCAGCAGGGCTGGGCCAAGAAGCGCCCGCTGTCCTGGGTCGTCCACGAGGAGCAGTACGGCAACCGCGCGCTGCCCGGCGAGGAGCCGCAGAGCCTGCTCGCCGACACCCTGCGCGGCATCCGCCCGCTGGACGCCAAGGCGCTCGGCGAGGCCTGGGACCGGCAGAAGCGGATGACCAAGCCGGCCGGCTCGCTCGGCATGCTGGAGATCATCTCCGCCCAGCTGTGCGGCCTGTCCCGCAAGTGCCCGCCGCCGCTCCCGGAGCCCGCCTGCGTGGCGATCTTCGCCGGCGACCACGGCGTGCACGCCCAGGGCGTCAGCCCCTGGCCGCAGGAGGTGACCGCCCAGATGGTCGGAAACTTCCTGGCCGGCGGAGCGGTGATCAACTCCTTCGCCAAGCAGATCGGCACCGAGGTCTGCGTCGTCGACGTCGGCGTCGCCGCCGAACTGCCGGACGCCGTCCAGCAGGGCCGCGCCACCGGCCTGCTGCCGCGCAAGGTCCGCCCCGGCACCGCCGACATGACCCAGGGCCCGGCGATGACCCGCGAGGAGGCCCTCAAGGCCATCGAGGTCGGCATCGAGACCGCCCGCGACCTGGTCGCGGCGGGCAACAAGGCACTGGTCACCGGCGACATGGGGATCGCCAACACCACCGCCTCGGCCGCCCTGATCTCGGTGTTCACCGGCCTCGACCCGGCCGAGGTCACCGGCCGCGGCACCGGCATCGACGACGAGACCCACGCCCGCAAGGTCGAGGTCATCCGCGCCGCGCTGGCCCTGCACCAGCCCGACCCGAGCGACCCGATCGGCGTCCTCGCCGCCGTCGGCGGCCTGGAGCACGCCGCCCTGGCCGGCTTCCTGCTGGGCGCCGCCTCGCTGCGCACCCCGGTGATCCTGGACGGCGTCATCGCCGGTTCCGCCGCGCTGGCCGCCAAGGCCATCGCCCCCGAGGTGCTGGCCGCCTGCATCGCCGGCCACCGCTCCGCCGAGCCCGGCCACCAGGCCGCGCTGGCGAAGCTCGGCCTGCGCCCGCTGATCGACCTGGACCTGCGGCTGGGCGAGGGCACCGGTGCCCTGCTGGCCCTGCCGCTGGTGCAGAGCGCGGCCCGGGCGATGCACGATGTAGCGACCTTCGACTCCGCCGGGGTCACCGAGAAGGCCTGACGCACCCCGTCACCGCTCCGCGGTCCGGCCCGAGGGCGCGCCGGACCGCGGAGCGGTGACGTGCCGTACCGTCCCCACACCCTCATCCCCGATCAGGAGCACCGCCGATGACCGCGCCCACCCCGCACCCGAGCACCGAGGGCCGTACCCCCTACCCGGTGGGCCTGCTGCTGGCCGGCCGCCGCGTCGTCGTGGTCGGCGGCGGCCAGGTCGCCCAGCGGCGGCTGCCCGCCCTGATCGCCTCCGGCGCCGACCTGCACCTGGTGGCGCCCGCCACCACCCCGGCCGTCCAGGCCATGGCCGACGCCGGCGAGCTCACCTGGCACGCCCGCCCGTACCGGGACGGCGACCTCGCCGACACCTGGTACGCCCTGGTGGCCACCGACGACCCGGCCGTCAACGCGGCGGTCAGCGCCGAGGCCGAGCGCGATCGGGTGTTCTGCTCCCGCAGCGACGACGCCGCCGCGGCCACCGCCTGGACCCCGGCCAGCGGCCGCGACGCGGGCGCCACCGTGGCCGTCCTCACCGGCGACCCGCGCCACTCCGCCGCCCTGCGCGACGCCATCGTGGACGGCCTGCGGGACGGCTCGCTGGCCGCCCGTCAGTACCGCTCGCACGGGGCCGGCGTGGCCCTGGTCGGCGGCGGCCCCGGCGACCCGGACCTGATCACCGTGCGCGGCCGCCGGCTGCTCGCCGACGCCGACGTGGTCGTCACCGACCGCCTCGCCCCGCGCGAGCTGCTCGCCGAACTGCCCGAGCACGTCGAGGTGATCGACGCCTCCAAGATCCCGTACGGCCGGTTCATGGCCCAGGAGGCGATCAACCGCACCCTGGTCGAGCACGCCAAGGCCGGCAAGTTCGTGGTCCGGCTCAAGGGCGGCGACCCGTACGTCTTCGGCCGCGGCGGCGAGGAGCTGCTGGCCTGCGCGGAGGCCGGGCTGCCGGTCACCGTGGTGCCCGGGATCTCCAGCTCGATCAGCGTCCCCGCCGCGGCCGGCGTGCCCGTCACCCACCGCGGCATGACCCACGAGTTCACCGTCATCTCCGGCCACGTCGGCCCGGACGACGAGCGCTCGCTCACCAACTGGGAGGCCGCCGCGCGGATGAGCGGCACCCTGGTGCTGCTGATGGCCGTGGACAAGATCGGCGCGATCGCCGCCCGGCTGGTCGAGTACGGCCGGCCGGCGGACACCCCCGTCGCGATCGTCCAGGAGGGCACCACCGCCGCCCAGCGCCGGGTGGACGCCACCCTCGGAACCGTCGCCGCGGTGGTCGAGGCCGAGGGGGTCAAGCCCCCGGCGGTCATCGTCATCGGCGACGTCGTCAACGTGCTGGCGGCCGCCTTCCAGCGGTAGGCCCGCGGGGGAGTGGGAAGTCGGCCCGGCCGACTTCCTACTCCAGCGGCTGCTCCGTCCAGATGACCTTCCCGGTCGCCGTGTAACGCGTCCCCCAGCGGTCCGCGAACTGCGCGACCAGGAACAGCCCGCGCCCGCCCTCGTCCTCGGTCGCCGCGTACCGCAGGTGCGGCGAGGTGCTGCTGCCGTCCGACACCTCGCAGATCAGCGAACGGTCCCGCAGCAGCCGCACCCGGATCGGCCCGGAGCCGTACCGGATCGCGTTGGTCACCAGCTCGCTCAGGATCAGCTCGGTGACGAACGCCGCCTCCGCCAGCCCCCAGGCCGTCAGCCGCTCCGCCACCGCGGCCCGGACCTCGCGCACCGCCGCCGGGTCGGAGGGCACCTCCCACTGCGCCACCTGCTCCGGCGCCAGCACCCTGGTCCGCGCCACCAGCAGCGCGATGTCGTCCTGCGGGTGCTCCGGCAGCATCGCCCCGAGCACGTCCGCGCAGGTCTGCTCGGGCGTGCGCGGCGGCCCGGCCAGCGCCGCCCGCAACAGCTCCAGCCCCTCGTCGATGTCCCGCTGCCGGTCCTCCACCAGCCCGTCCGTGTACAGCACCAGCCGGCTGCCCTCGGCCAGCTCCAGCTCGGCGTTCTCGAACGGCAGCACCCCCAGCCCCAGCGGCGGCCCGGTCGGCAGCTCCGGGAACACCACCCGGCCCTGCGGGTCCACCACCGCCGGCGGCGGGTGCCCGGCCGTGGCCAGGGTGCAGCGCCGCGACACCGGGTCGTAGATCGCGTACAGGCAGGTCGCCCCGGCCACCCCGGCGCGCTCCCCGCCCGCCGCCTCGTCCTGGTCGATCCGGCTCACCAGCTCGTCCAGGTGCCCCAGCAGCTCGTCCGGCGGCAGGTCCAGGGTCGAGAAGTTGTGGATCGCCGTCCGCAGCCGGCCCATCGTCGCCGCCGCGTGCAGCCCCTGCCCCACCACGTCCCCGACCACCAGCGCCACCCGCGCGCCCGGCAGCGGGATCACGTCGAACCAGTCCCCGCCCACCCCGGCCTGGGCCGGCAGGTAACGGTGCGCCACGTCCAGCGCCGTCTGCTCCGGCAGCTTGCGCGGCAGCAGGCTGTGCTGGAGCGTCACCGCCATCGCGTGCTCCCGGGTGTAGCGGCGGGCGTTGTCGATGCACACCGCCGCGTGCGCCACCAGCTCCTCGGCCAGCGCCAGGTCCTCCGCCTCGAACGGCTCCGCCCGCTGCGCCCGCCAGAACCGGGCCACCCCCAGCAGCACCCCGCGCGCCCGAAGCGGCACCCGCACCAGCGAGTGCACCCCGTACGCCAGGACCCGCGCCGACCGCTCCGGGTCCTGCTCCCGCCACCGGCCGGCCTCCGCCAGCCGCGGCTCGATGGCCGGCTCCCCGCTGTGCAGCGCCCCGGCCAGCGGGGTCTCGGGCACCACGTCCAGCACCGTGCCGACCGGGTAGAACGGCGCGTCGTCCCGTACGCCCGTCACCGCCGTACGGCGCATCCGCCCCAGTGAAGGGCCCGGCGGCGGCTCCTCGCCCGTCAGCACCTGGTCCGCCAGATCCACCGTGACGAAGTCCGCGAACCGCGGCACCGTGACCTGCGCCAGCTCCTCCGCCGTCCGCGTCACGTCCAGCGTGCTGCCCACCGTCACCCCGGCGTCGTACAGCAGCCGCAGCCGCCGCTGCGCGCCCTCCGCCCGGCCGGACAGCGCCGCCAGCTCCGTGGAGTCGCGCAGCGTGGCGACCCGGCCGGGCGGGCCGCCCGGCTGGTCGATCAGCCGGACGTTCACCGCCAGCAGCCGCTCCCCGGACAGCACCACCTCGTCGGTCACCGGGCGCTCGGCGGTCAGCAGGTCCAGCGGCCGCTGCTCCAGGCCCAGCCCGGCCACCGGGCGGCCCTCGGCGTCCGGCGGCAGGTCCAGCAGCCGGCGCGCCTCGTCGTTGCAGAGCAGCAGCCGGCCGTCCCCGCCGAGGATCATCACGCCCTCGCGCACCGCGTGCAGCACCGCCGCGTGGTGCTCGTACATCCTGGTCATCTCGACCGGGCCCAGCCCGTGCGTCTGGCGCCGCAGCCTGCGGCTGACCAGCGCCGTCCCGAGCGTGGCCAGCCCCACCGCGGCCGCCGCCGCGCCCAGCACCACCGGAAGCTGGCGCTCGCTGGCGCTGCTGACGCTCTTCAGCGTCACGCCCGCCGAGACCAGCCCGACCACCGAACCGTCCGGCGCGTACACCGGGACCACCGCCTGCACCAGCGAGCCGAGCGTGCCCGAGACGCGCTGGGTCACCACCTGCCCGTGCAGCGCGGGCTCGTAGGTGCCGACGAACTTCCGGCCGATCAGCGCCGGGTTCGGGTGGGTGTAGCGGATGCCCTGGTTGTTCAGCACGACGATGAAGTCCACGCCCGCGGCGACCCGTGCGGACTGCGCCCTCGGCTGCAGGACGGCCGTCGGGTCGGGGGAGCGCAGCGCGTCGACGATGCCCGGCGAACTGGCGAAGGTCTGCGCCACCGCCACCGAACGGTTGCGCGCCTCGTGCTCGGCGTCGTTGCGCGACTGCACCACCAGCGCCACCGCGGCCGCCACCACCAGCAGCAGCACGACCAGGATCTGGAGCGCGAACACCTGCCCCGCCACCGACCGGTGCCACACGGGCCACCGCGGCTTCGCGTGCGGCAGCTGCGGCCGACCGTGTGGGCGCCCACCGGGGGAGCCGGCGGAGCCAGTGGCGCCAGAGGCCGACGGAGCCCAGGATCGGCCCGGATTTCGGGCCATACGGTCATATTTGCACTACGGCCAGCCGGGGACCACCCGCCCCCTCCGCCGTTTGGCCTTCCCCGCCCGGGCTTGGCAAGATCGCAGGGTGTCCGAACCCCGCACCATCACCGACCCGGCCGACCCCCGCCTCGCCGACTACACCGGCCTCACCGACGTCGAGCTGCGCCGCCGCCGCGAACCCGCCGAGGGCCTCTTCATCGCCGAGGGGGAGAAGGTCATCCGCCGCGCTCTCGCCGCCGGCTACCGGATGCGGTCGATGCTGCTCACCTCCAAGTGGCTGGAGGTGATGGGCGACGTCATCGCCGAGGCCGACGCCCCCGTCCACGTGGTCGAGCCCGCCCTCGCCGAAGCCGTCACCGGCTACCACGTGCACCGCGGCGCCCTCGCCTCGATGGAGCGCAAGCCCCTTCCTGACGCCGCCGAGGTGCTCGCCGGCGCCCGCCGGGTCGCCGTCCTGGAAGGCCTGGTCGACCACACCAACCTCGGCGCCATCTTCCGCAGCGCCGCCGCCCTCGGCATGGACGCCGTCCTGCTGTCCCCCGACTGCGCCGACCCGCTCTACCGGCGCGCCGTCAAGGTCTCCATGGGCGCGGTCTTCGCGGTCCCGTACGCCCGCCTCGACCCCTGGCCCGCCGCCCTCGACACCGTCCGCGAGGCCGGCTTCACCCTGCTCGCCCTCACCCCCGCCGACACCGCCGTCGACCTCCACACCCTCGCCCCGCACAGCCTCCCCAAGGCCGCCCTCATGCTCGGCGCCGAGGGCGACGGCCTCACCCCCCGCGCCATCGCCGCCGCCCACCACCCCGTCCGCATCCCGATGGCCCACGGCATCGACTCCCTCAACGTCGGCGCCGCCGCCGCCGTCGCCTTCTACGCCGTCACCACCCCCTGACCCCCTCACCGGCGCGCGAGAAGTCGCCCCACCCGACTTCCCGCGCGCTGCCCGGCCCCTGACACCGCAGCCGCGGCCCCACCCCCGGGAAGCCGGCCATCCCCGCACCGAAAGTCGGCCCGCCCGACTTCCCACGCCGCGGCCAGCTCACTCATCGCTTCGCCGGGCTCCGCCGCATCGCCGGAAGTCGGCCTGCCCGACTTCTCACGCGTACTGGCTTCGCTGAGGCCGCTATCCCGCCTGCCGGCCCGCAGCGCCCTTCCGGGACCGCCCTGCACCGGAAGTCGGCGGGCCCGACTTCTCGCGCCATGCCCCGCCTGCGCACGCCTTCGCAGCGGCCGCCGCACAACCGGAGGTCGGCTGGCCCGACTTCCGGTGCAAGGCCGGGAGCCGGCCCGGAGGCTTCAGCTGGTGGGGGAGGTGGGCGGGGCCGGGGCGGCGGCGGGGGGCGGGGTGGTGGCGGCGCCGGTCCAGGATTCGTCGAGGGTGCCGTCGGGGCGGACGGCGTAGCGAGTGGAGGTGACGGTGCCGGTGGCGGCCGCGCGTTCCTCGCGGACGACCGTGCTGCCGTCCAGTCGCCAGCTGGCCGTCGCCTGCGGGTCCGCCACCGAGGTGCGGGAGGTGGTAGCGGCCGGGGCGTCCCCGGTGAAGGTGTAGAGCTGGACGAGGTCGACCGGGGCCGAGCCCTCCACCCGTCGCAGGACGACCACCGCGGCCGGCAGGCCCTTGTACCGGGCCGGCAGCACCGCGCTCAGCGCGACCTGGGGCCCGGCGCCGACCGAGTGCCCGTTCTGCAGGGCGATGGCCGGCCCGCCGGCCCCGTCGGGGTAGCTGCGGTTGGGCCAGTCCACGGCTGGCAGCGGCGCCTGGGGGGCCGTCAGCCCGCTGTCCGTACCGCCGCGTGCCGCTGCCGGGAGGGGGGTGGGCGAGGCCTGCGGCGCGACGTCCGCCGATGTCCCGGGCACGGCCTGCTCGCCGCCGGAGCCGGTGTTGGTCACCACCGCGGCCGGTGGCCGCACGCTCCGGTTGTCCCGGTTCTCGCACCCCTGGGCCGCCGCGATGGCCAGCGCCACCCCGATGGTCACGGTGACGAAGACGACCAGCCGCTGCCGGAGCAGCCGTTGCCGCGCGGCGCCGGGCCGCCCGCCGGGGGCGGGGGTGTGCTGGCGGTCCCGGGGACGCACCCGCTCGCGGGCGTCGCGGGGGTCACGGGTGTCGCGGGGCCCGGGCCGGGCCGGGGGCGGGGTCTGCGGCCGGTCCGGGCGTGCCCGCAGCGGCCGGGTGACCGGTGTCGGCTCGGGCCGGGGGAGCGGGGCGCCCGGCCCCTGGGGGCGCCGTCCGGCCGCCCCGGCGGCCTGCGCGCCGGGGCGGCCCGCCGCCGCTCGGGCCCGGGCCGCGGCGGGTGGTTCGGGCGAGCGCCCGGGGGCGGGCACGCCCGGCCGGCCGTTCTCCTGCGGGGCCTGGGCCGGGGCGGGGACCGGCGCGGGGCCGCTCCGTCCGGCTCGCGCCGCGCGGGTGGTGCCGGAGGCCCCGGCCGCGGTCCCGCGCGCGGCCAGTTCGCTGAGCCGCTCGTGCAGCGCGGCGGCCCCGGGCCGTTCGGCGGGTTCCTTGGCCAGGCAGGCCCGGATCAGCGGCGCCAGTTGCGGCGGTACGGCGGCGAGGTCGGGCTCCTCGTGGACGACCCGGTACAGCATCACTTCGGAGGAGGCCCCGGACCCGAACGGGGTGTCCCCGGTGAGCGCGTAGGCGAGGGTGGCCCCGAAGGCGAAGACGTCGGTGGCGGGGGTGACGGCGGCCCCGCGCACCTGCTCGGGCGCGAGGAAGCCGGGGGAGCCGACGGCGGTGCCGACGTGGGTGAGCGTGCTGGCGCCGCGCGACCACGCGATGCCGAAGTCGATGATCCGCGGGCCCCGGGGCGAGAGCAGGATGTTGGAGGGCTTGAGGTCCCGGTGGACCACTCCGGCCTCGTGCACCTTGACCAGTCCGTCGGCCAGCGCGGCCCCGATCCGGGCCGCCTCGGGCCAGTTCAGCGGTCCTTCGTCGCCGACCCGCTTGTACAGCGAGGGCCCGGGGACGTACGCGGTGGCGAGCCAGGGCCGTTCGGTCTCGATGTCCGAGCCGACCACGCGCGCGGTGCAGCCGCCCCGGATCCGGGAGGCGGCGGCGATCTCGCGGGCGAAGCGGGTGCGGAACTCCTGGTCCTCGGCGAGTTCGGCGCGGATCAGCTTGAGGGCGACGCGCTGCCCGCGGCGGTCGGAGCCGAGGTAGACCACGCCCATGCCGCCGGCGCCCAGTCGCCGGTGCAGGCGGTACGGCCCGACGATGCGGGGGTCCTCACGCCTCAGCCGCATCATCGCCATGTTTCGTTCCCCGTCAGCCGGTGGGTGAGGCCCCGTCGGTTGGGCCATCGTCAGTTCCTGTCTGGCACAGCTTACGGACTGCCCGCTGCGGTGTGCTGATACGCAACACCCGTAGCCACCGTGCGATTGTCGGATCTTGCGCTGACCTGCAGGTCACAGGGCCGTCGGAGGGCCTCTCGGGGTTGCCCCTCAGGGTTCCCCCGGGGGTCGGATGAGCCCGCTGTCCCCCTGCGGTAGTAGGCCTCAAGTCCGATCGTCATCCTCCGGGACGTCCGAGGAACAGTACGACGGCATGACGCCCGGAGGGGCCCCCGACCAATAGCGTTGTGCTCAGCGGTGGACGGGGAGCTCGTCCCCCGAGGTAAGCCGTCCACCGCGCCAACTCGACCGGATCAGGAGCCAGGACATGCCACCGCAGCTCACGGGAACCCCCCGCCGCCGTCGGCAGGCCTCCCTCCGGACGGGGTCCGCCGAGCAGCCCACGCGGCACCCCGCCGTGGCGTTGGCCATGGCCCTGCCGTGCGCCGTGCTGCTGGTGCTGCTCTTCGGAGGGTGGGAGCAGATGGCGAACCAGGCCCAGGCCGTCGCCGATCTGATCGCCCGCTGAGCAGGGGAAAGAAGGACACCGGCCCCGAGGCCGGTCGAAGACGGGCACCGAACCCCTGGGGACGGGGAGCGGTGCCGCCGGGGAGGCCGCGGCCGCGATGACACGCGGACGGGCGTGGGCGGTGCGCAGAGCGCCCCGGAAGGCGGAGACGCCGCGTACGGACGTCGGTGAGGGCGTCCGTACGCGGCTCTTCTCTTTTCCCGGCGCTTCCCCGCCGGAGGCCCGGCGCCCGGAACCACCCGAACGGGACGACAAAAGGCCGGGGCCGCGACCCTTACGGATCGCGGCCCCGGCCGTTACTGTGCGCGATACTGGGATTGAACCAGTGACCCCTACCGTGTCAAGGTAGTGCTCTCCCGCTGAGCTAATCGCGCCTGATGTGGCGGTCCTGCAGCAAGCCCCGAGGGGCCTGACGTGCGCGATACTGGGATTGAACCAGTGACCCCTACCGTGTCAAGGTAGTGCTCTCCCGCTGAGCTAATCGCGCCTGGTGCGGCGGTGTTGCAGCAGACCCCGGAAGGCCCGTTACTGTGCGCGATACTGGGATTGAACCAGTGACCCCTACCGTGTCAAGGTAGTGCTCTCCCGCTGAGCTAATCGCGCCTGATGTGGCGGTCCCGCAGCAAGCCCCGAGGGGCCTGACGTGCGCGATACTGGGATTGAACCAGTGACCCCTACCGTGTCAAGGTAGTGCTCTCCCGCTGAGCTAATCGCGCGGGGAGGCCTCCCGGAAGAACCGGGAGGACCTCTTGGAGGTGGAGACGGGATTTGAACCCGTGTACACGGCTTTGCAGGCCGTTGCCTCGCCTCTCGGCCACTCCACCAGGCAACACATGAAGAACGATCTTACACTGTTCTCCATCGAGCGGACGACGAGATTCGAACTCGCGACCCTCACCTTGGCAAGGTGATGCTCTACCAACTGAGCCACGTCCGCCTGTCTCCCGGGGGGCTTCACCGCTTTTCTTCGGCTGCGCTCCCTGGCGACGTGTTGAACTCTAGCGGATTCCCGGGCCAGCTAAAAATCCGTTCCCGCAGCATGCCGAGGGGATGGCCGGCGAGTGCCGTCCCGTCAGCCCTCCCGGCCGACCACCGGCCACCACCTGCGCCGCTCCCGGACGATCATCCGCAGGCCACCCGGCGCACACCCGCACGACGCACGCGACTGCTCGTACGCGGGGGCGCGAGCCGGGCCGGGCCCACGCCCCCCGACCTACACTTCAGGCACCGCCCCCCAGCACCACCGCGCAGGAGAACCGTGTCCGGCCACCCCGCCCCCCGCACCCCGCTCGCCCGCTTCGGCGGCCGCCTCGCCACCGGACTGCGCGACGTCACCTCGGACCCGGCCGCCCTGGACTCCGCCGGCTACTGGGCCGTCGCCTACGACTTCGAGGGCCGCCTCACCTGCGCCCGCTTCGACGAGGTCCGCCCCGCCCCCGCCCCGCCCTCCGGCGCCGGCTGGCGCGGACCAGAGGCCGGCGGCTGGCACAGCTCCCTCGACCGCGCCGCCTACACCGCGGGCGTCCGCCGCATCCGCGAGCACATAGCCGCCGGCGAGGTCTACCAGGCCAACCTCTGCCGGGTGCTCTCCGCGCCACTGCCCGACCCGGACCGCAGCGACGTCGACGCCCTCACCGGCCTCCTCGCCCACGGCAACCCCGCCCCCTACGCCGGCACCGTCCGCCTGCCCGACCACGGCGTCGAGATCGCCACCGCCTCGCCCGAGCTCTACCTGCGCCGCACCGGCCGCACCATCTCCTCCGGCCCGATCAAGGGCACCGGCCGCACCGAGGACGACCTCCTCGACAAGGATCACGCCGAGAACGTGATGATCGTCGACCTGGTCCGCAACGACCTCGGCCGGGTCTGCGGGACCGGCACCGTCACCGTCCCCGACCTCTGCGCCGTCGAGAAGCACCCCGGCCTGGTCCACCTCGTCTCCACCGTCGAGGGCACCCTGCGCGAGGGCGCCGGCTGGCCCGAACTCCTCGCCGCCACCTTCCCGCCCGGCTCCGTCACCGGCGCCCCCAAGTCCAGCGCCCTGCGGATCATCGACGCCCTGGAGACCGCCCCCCGCGGCCCGTACTGCGGCGCCGTCGGCTGGGTCGACGCCGACCGCGGCGAGGCCGAACTCGCCGTCGGCATCCGCACCTTCTGGATCGACCGGACGGACCCCGCCGCACCCGTCCTGCGCTTCGGCACCGGCGCCGGCATCACCTGGGGCTCCGACCCCGAACGCGAATGGGCCGAAACCGAACTGAAGGCCGCCCGCCTGGTCGCGATAGCGTCGGGCGGCGAACCCGGTGGCGAGTCCGGCAGCGGATCCGACCCGACCGGGGCCTGAGCCCCCACCGCCTAGGAGCAGCACCCGATGCGCAACCGCACCACGAGCTGGGTCAACGGGGCCCTCGTCGACTCCGCCGACGCGACCGTCTCGGTCCTCGACCACGGCCTCACCACCGGCGACGGCGTCTTCGAGACCCTGAAGACGGTCGACGGCCGGGCCTTCGCGGTCACCCGCCACCTCGACCGGCTCACCCGCTCCGCCCGCGGCCTCGGCCTGGCCGACCCCGACCACGACCTGGTCCGCGAGGCCTGCGCCCAGGTCCTCGCCGCCAACCCCGCACCGCTCGGCCGGCTGCGCATCACCTACACCGGCGGCAACGGCCCGCTCAGCTCCGAGCGCGGCACCACCGGCCCCACCCTGGTCGTCGCCCTCAGCGCGATCGGCCACCGCCCCGACGAGACCGCCGTCGCCGTCGTCCCCTGGCGCCGCAACGAGCACAGCGCCGTCGCCGGCCTCAAGACCACCTCGTACGCCGAGAACGTCGTCGCCCTGGCCGCCGCCCACCGCGCCGGCGCCTCCGAGGCCCTGTTCGCCAACACCGCCGGCCTGCTCTGCGAGGGCACCGGCTCCAACGTCTTCGTGGTCCTCGGCGGCCGCCTGCTCACCCCCGCCCTCGCCTCCGGCTGCCTGGCCGGCATCACCCGGCGGCTCGTCATCGACTGGTGCGGCGCCGAGGAGGCCGACCTCCCGCTCACCGCCCTCCAGGACGCCGAGGAGGTCTTCCTGACCTCCACCACCCGCGACGTCCAGGCCGTCACCCGGGTCGACGACCGCGAACTGCCCGGCATCGGCCCCGTCACCGCCAAGGCCATGGCCGTCTTCGCCGAGCGCAGCGGCGACGACCTCGACCCGTGATCCCCGGCCGGGGAGCAGGCCGACCGCGTGGATAACCTCCCCCGCAACGGGAAGGGACCACCACATGACCACCACGCTGCGCCCCGAGGGCCCGGAGACACCCACCGCGGCCGGCGGCCGCACCAGACGCTGGCTGATCCTCTCCAACGGCCGCCCGGTCGGCGCGGTGCGCACCACCGCCGACCCGCAGGGCGGTCAACTCTTCGGGAGAATATCCGAGTTGGAAGTCACCGAGGGCCGCGGCCGGGGCCGCGGCACCTTCGGCGGGCTGGCCGCCGAGGAGGTGCTGCGCACCTGGGGCTGCACCCGGGTCGACGTCGCCGTCCCGGAGTCGGCCGCGGCGGCCCGGGGGCTCGCCGCGACCCTCGGCTACACCGAGCGGGCCCTGGCCATGTCCAAGCCGCTGGTCGACGTCCCCGAGCTGCCCGTCGGGCTGAGCGCGCGTCCCTTCGACGACCCGGCCGAACTCCGGGCCTGGTACGAGGAGTCCGCGGACGACTACGTCCGCATGATGGTCGGTTCCGGCCTCACCGAGGAACAGGCCCGCGCCCGCATGGCCGCCGGGCCGCAGAGCCCGCCCACGCCGGACCCGGAGGCCCCCGGCATGGTCGTGCGCCGCCTGTACGGCGCCGACGGCGGGGAGGGCCCGTACGGCCTGCTCTGGCTGCAGCCGCGCCTGCGCGACCAGCCGGACGGCGAACCGCTCGCCTGGGTGATGAAGGTCGAGGTGTCCCCGGCCCATCAGGGCCAGGGACACGGACGCACGCTGATGCTGCTCGCCGAACGCGAGTGCCTGGCCGCCGGGGTGCGGCACCTCGGCCTCAACGTCTTCGCCGGCAACGAGGTCGCCATCCGGCTCTACACCGCGCTCGGCTACCGGGTCACCGAGCGCGTCTACGGCAAGCAGCTGTGACCGGGCGTGCGGTCAGGAGGACTTCGCCGCCTCGAGGACGGCCACGATCCGCTCGCGCAGCCCGTCCTGGCTCTGCCCGCCGTCGAGGCGCTTCCCGCCGATCACGTACGTCGGCGTGCCCGTGACCCCGATCGCCTTGCCCTCGGCCTGGTCGGCGTCGACGGTCAGCATGTGCCGGCCGTCGACCAGCGCGGTGTCGACCTCCTCGACGTCGGCCCCGACCTCCCGGGCCATCTCCAGCAGCACCTGCTGCCCGCGCGCGTCCAGCTCCGCGGTGCGGGCCAGCAGGGCCTCCACGAAGGGCCAGCCCAGCCCCTGCGCGAACGCCTCCTCGGCCGCCTCCGCGGCGGCGTAGGCGTGCTTGTGCTTCTCCAGCGGGAAGTGCCGCACCTCCAGCGGCAGCGCGTCGCCGTACTGCGCGCGCAGCGCCCGTACGTCGTCCAGCGCGGTGTGGCAGTCCGGGCACTGGAGGTCGCACCAGAACTCGAGGCGGGGGAGGGAACCATCGATCATTCCCTCAGTGTTCCACTAGTGGGCGCCCGCTCCGGCCGGAGGTGCGCCCGAGGGCGGACCGAGAGGAAGGCACCGATGACCAGGACGACCGGACACGAAGGAGCGGTTTCGTGCTGAGCGCGGCGATCAGCTTCATCCTCACGGCGGGCGGAGTGGCCTTCGCGGGGCTGCGGGCCTACCGGCGGCGCTTCCTGTCGGCGACCCGCTGGTTCGCGGTGGCGCTGCTGCCCGCCGGGCTCTACCTCACCGGCCTGTTCCCGCTGGCGAGCACGGTCGCCCGGGAGTTCGCGGACTGGGCGACCAGGCTGGTCTTCGACCCACGGGTCTGGACCGGCATCGCCCTGCTCGGCGTCTCCGCGGTCCTGCTGGTCACCACCCGCTGGGTGGGCCGCCGGGGCGGTACGGCGGTGGAGAGCACCCCGGAGCGCCCGGCCGCGGCCGGCCCGGCGCCCGAGCGCCCGGCGGTGGCGGCGCCGGCCCCCAAGGCCGCGAAGAAGCCGGCCGCGGGCAAGCGGGAGGACGGCCTCGGCGACTTCGCCGACATCGAGGAGATCCTCCGCAAGCGCGGGATCTGAGCGGGACGGGTGGATCCGGCGGACCGGGCGGACCCGGGCGGTCAGGCGGAGGGAACGGCCTCCGCCGACCGCTGCCGCGCCCGGTAGGCGGCGACGTGCAGCCGGTTGCCGCAGGTACGGCTGTCGCAGTAGCGCCGCGAACGGTTCCGGGAGAGGTCCACGAAGACCCGCGCGCAGTCCGGCGCCTCGCAGCGGCGCAGTCGCTCCCGCTCGCCCGCCATGAGGATGAAGGCCAGCGCCATGCCCAGCTCGGCCGCCAGGTGGTCGCCGAGCGCGGCGTGCGGCGCGAAGTAGTGGATGTGCCAGTCGTGGCCGTCGTGGTTGGTCAGCCGGGGCGTCGTCCCGGCGGCCGCGACCATCGAGTTGACCAGCTCGGCGGCCTCCGCGGTGGACTCCGTCGCGAACACCTCGCGCAGCCGGGTGCGCAGCTCGTGCACCCGCCGCAGGTCGTCCTCGGTCAGCGAGTCGATCTCGCTGATCTCCTGGCGGACCACGAAGGCGTCCAGTGCGGCGACGTCCGGCAGCCGCTCGGCGCCGCACACCTCGGGCGCGGTGTTGAGCAGCTCCACGAGGAGGCTCAGCGCGCACTCGGTGTCATGGGTGATCAGCACGTTGGGGGCTCCTCGCGCAGGGGGACTCCGATACCCCGCGTCCGCGGTTACCCCAGACCATACCGGGCCTCGTACCGGTAGGGCGGTGCCTTCCTTCGAAGATGTGTGCGCAGTCCGGCAAGGCGTCCGAAACCGGACACCGCCCGGGCCGGACGGTCCCCGGGGCACTGTCCGTAGGGCCGCCGGAAGACGTCGGCGCCCGGCACCGAGGCCGGCCACCCGTGAGGATGACCGGCCTCGGTGCCGGGCGCCTGCGGTGCTGGGGCCCGCTCCGGGGAGAGCGGGACCGCCTCACCGGCCCCGAGACCGCGTCGTGCGCGGCTGAGTCCGCTGCCGTGCCCCCGAGTAGGACGGCTGCGATGGCGGCAGGCGGTATTGCCCCGCCGACAGCGGGGCGTGACCGCCCTCCGGACGGGGTCAGCTTTCGGCGAGGATGTGGGACAGCTCCCGGTCGAGGTCGAAGTGACGGTGTTCGGTGCCGGGGGGCACCGCGGCGTCCGTCCGCTTGAGGAACGACTCAAGCGCTCGGGCCGGGGCCTCCAGCAGGGCTTCTCCTTCCGGAGAGCTCAGTGCGATGCAGACCACCCCTTGCCCGTGACTGCGGGACGGCCACACCCGGACGTCGCCGGTACCGGTGGGTCGGTGCAGCCCCTCCGCGAGGAGATCTCGGGCGAACACCCACTCCACGGTCTCGTCGGCGCCCGTGTGGAACGTGGCGTGCACGGCGTAGGGGTCGGCGGTGTCATAGCGCAGGCCCGCGGGGACGGGCAGTGAGGACTCGCTGGACACGATGAGGCGCAGGTGCAGCTCGCAGCTGACCGTGGTGTTCATAAGCGCCATGGCCTTTCGCTCAGTGTGCGCTCGGGGAATCGCACGTCGGCGAACGGACCATCCCACCCCCAAGACCGATGTAAACCCCTCTGTCCCGATTCGGGCGCGAGTCGTACCCCTTACGGCGCATTGCGGAATCGCCCCGCAGCGGCCGGGCCGGGCATTACCCGGGCGCTACTTGGTTAGTTTCCTGGCATGACTGTGCGAAACGACAAGAGGCGCGGGAACACGGGAACGGGTGAAGCGGCTGTGGCGGTTGACGCAGTCGTCGACGGCGGACGGGCGACTGGTTGACGGGCCCCGGCCGGCGTCCGCCGCACCCGGTCCGGCGGCTGGTGATCTTCCTGGGTGCGGGGGCCCGACCGACCGGGCCCGGCCCCGCACCGGATCCGCCGCGAGGTCACGGAGGCCGCCCGGCGGGCCGTGACCCGCGGGTGCGCCGCCGCGAACCGGGGCGGCCGGACGGGAGCCCAGGGGGCGACCGGGAGCGGGGTCGCGGGCGGGGAGGGTGGTCGGAGCACCCTCCGGGATGCGGTAATGTTTTCTCTGCACCCGGGCGATTAGCTCAGCGGGAGAGCACTTCGTTCACACCGAAGGGGTCACTGGTTCGATCCCAGTATCGCCCACCGGAATGCACAGTGATACGTGAGGCCCAGCCGATTATCGGCTGGGCCTCACGTGTATTTCCGGAATCCGCCCGAAGAGCCGTCGGTAATCGCCTGAGGCACAGTCATCTTCCGCGTGGGGCGCGAGTTCTGCGGAGGTGTCGGCAGTACCCGGAACGGGCGAGTTGTACGACCGGCCCCGAATGGTGCTACAGTTCTTCTCGTTGCCCGGGCGATTAGCTCAGCGGGAGAGCACTTCGTTCACACCGAAGGGGTCACTGGTTCGATCCCAGTATCGCCCACCCGGACAGCACGCAGGCCCTGACCAGGAAACAGGTCAGGGCCTGCGGCGCGTTCGGGCCCGGGACACCGGGGCCGCCCGTCTACGCCGCCGCCTCGCAGCCGTGCTCCGGCTCCAGCCGGCGCCCGCAGCCGCACCGGGCCGGCCGCAGCGGCCAGGACAGGTCCACCCGCTCCGCCTTCCCCGAGCGGTCGAACCAGTTCTGCAGCCCCCGCGCCTGCGCCGCGTGCCAGACCGCCTGCCGCAGGTGCAGCTCCGCCGCCGACAGCCCGCCCAGCGCCGCCGGGTAGCGGGCGCCGATCCGCCGGGTCAGCGCCAGCGCCGCCGCCGCGTCCGCCGCCGCGTCGTGCGCCCCGGCCAGCTCCACGCCGTAGTGGGCGCACAGGTCGGTCAGCGTCCGGCGGCCCTTGCGGTAGCGGTCCACGTGCTTGTCCAGCACCCGCGGATCCAGCACCACCAACCCGGCCGCCGCCGGCCCCCCGGCCAGCGTCAGCCCGTGATGACGGCGCAGCTCCCGGTCCAGCAGCGTCAGGTCGTAGGGCGCGTTCATCACCACCACCGGGTGCCCGGCCAGCGCCTCGGCCGCCAGCGCGTGGGCGACCTCCGCCACCACCGCGCGGGCCGGACGCCCGTGGGCGCGCACCCGCTCGTCGGTGATGCCGTGAACCGCGCGGGCGCCGTCCGGGATCGGAACCCCCGGATCGGCGAGCCAGGTGGTGGTCCGCGCCGGTGCGCCCGGCGCGAGCTGGACGACCAGGGCGGCGGAGACGATCCGGTCGTTCTCCACGTCCACGCCGGTCGTCTCGGTGTCGAAGGAGGCGAGCGGGCCGGTGTACCAGTGCTGCTGCATGACTGCCCCTCAGACGAGCGTTGCGCCCGGTTGATACCCGGTTCTGACGCCCCTTCAACCCGTTTGGCCCAAGCCCGACCGGGGATCCTGCCCATGACTGTCCCGATCGAATCGACCGACCCGTCCGGACACCGGGACGGGCCCGAGCCGGGGGAGGCCACGGGGCGATGGCACTGACCCAGCCGCAGCCCGAGGAGGCGGCGGCCGCACCGCGGGGGAACCTCGCGGTCACCGCCTGCATGGAGACGTTGCAGGTCGGCTACCTGCACGCGGTCGCCGCCGCGGCCGGCTGCTCGCTCTCCCAGCCGTTCCCGGACAACGGCATCGACTGGCACGTCAGCCACGGATCCCGGGCGCACGAGGTGGACGACGAGGTCACCATCAAGATCCAGCTCAAGGCCACCCAGCAGGTCGCGCCCGACCCGGCCGGACCGTTCTTCAGCTTCACCCTGGACAACGACCACCTGCGCAAGCTCGCCCGGCCCCGGGTCGCCGTCCCGCGGATCCTGGTCGTGATGCTGCTCCCGCGCCGGGTCGACCACTGGCTGCGGGCCCGCCCGGACGCCCTGGAACTGCGGCACTGCTGCTACTGGGTCAACCTGGCCGGCCACCCCGTCACCGGGCAGCGGCGCACCAACGTCCGGGTGCCCACCGACAAGGTCTTCGACGACCGCGCGCTCTGCGACATCATGGCCCGGATCGGTGCGGGCGGCAGCCCGTGACGGCCCGGCCGCGGCAGGGAGGAACCGGACCCATGACACCGCCGTACCCACCGGGCGAGCCGGCCCGGCCCCTGCCCGACCCGGCCGCCGTCGACCCCGCCGTGCTGGCCACCTTGCTCGCCCGGCACGGCTGGGTCCGCCGCGGCGGCCCGGCCGCCCGGTACGGACGCTGGACCCCGCCCGACGAGGAGCCCGGCACCAGCCTGCTCGTCCCGGCCGGGGACGGCTTCGACGACGCCGTCGAACTCCTCACCGACGCCGTCGCCGCGCTCTCCCGCGCCCGCACCCCCTCCGCCCGCTCGATCCTGCTCGCCCTGGCCGTCCCCGGCGACGAACTGCGCTGGCACCGCGAGCCGCCCGGGCCCGCCGGGACCGTTTCCTGGGACGAGGCCGAGCGGCTCAGAGGGGCGGCCCGAGGGATGCTCGCCGCCGGCGCCAAGGCCGCCCGCACCAGGGCCGGCTACTTCGGAGCCCGGCTGGACGGCCTCGCCGGGGACTACCTGGACCGCGTCCTGCTGGTCGAACAGGGCGCCGCCCTCACCGCGTACACCCCCGCTCCCGAGGGCCGCGCCGCCGTCACCACCCTGGTCCGGGCCCTGGAGGCGCTGCGCGACGCGGTCGACTACCGGCGGGTCAGCGGCGGGCCCGAGGCCTTCGGGAACGCCGTCCGGGCCGGGGTCAGCCGCGAGCTCGTCCGGTCCGTCGAGGACCTGGTGCGCGACGCCACCGCCGCCCGGCTCAGCGTCGCCTGGTCACCCGCCGCCGGAACACCGGGCGGCTTCGGCGACCGCCGGATCGACCTCGACTTCTCGCCCGGTGACCTGCCCGCCCTGGCGGAGGCCGCCGACCTGCTGGAACGGACCGAACCCGCCATCGCCGTCACCGTGCTCGGCGTGGTCACCCGCCTCAAGCGCGCCGACCCGGCCGGACCGGGCTCGGTACGGCTCCGGGTACTGACCGGCGCTGACGTCCGGGAGCTCAAGCTCCGCCTGCCCGACCCCGACTACCGGCTCGCCGCCGAGGCCCACCTCGCGGGCCTGCCCGTCCGGGTCTCCGGCCGGCTGGACCGGCACGACGGCTTCCGCCGGCTCGTCCGCCCGCACGGGCTGGAGCTCCGCGGCTGGGAGGACGGGGACCGCGAGCGGCTGCTGAAGTCGCTCGGAGAGAAGGCGGAGGAAGGGGGAGGAGGGGCGTAGGTGGACGGCAGGGGCGGCGCTCTCGGTACCATCGTCACGCGCAGCGCAGTGTTGCGTCCTCTGAAATCCAGCACGTCAGGAGAGACCGGTGACGGACGTCCGGGTAATCATCAGCCGCGAACCCGATCGGGAAGAGCGCGTGGTGACGACGGGCACCACGGCCGCCGAGCTCTTCGCCGACGACCGCTCGATCATCGCCGCCCGGGTCGGCGGCCAGCTCAAGGACCTCGCCTACGCCGTCCAGGACGGCGACGAGGTCGAGCCGGTCGAGATCGGCAGCAAGGACGGCCTCGACATCCTGCGCCACTCCACCGCGCACGTCATGGCCCAGGCCGTGCAGCAGCTCTACCCCGAGGCCAAGCTCGGCATCGGCCCGCCGGTCAAGGACGGCTTCTACTACGACTTCGACGTCGAGAAGCCCTTCCACCCCGATGACCTCAAGGCCATCGAGAAGCGCATGCAGGAGATCATCAAGCGCGGGCAGAAGTTCTCCCGCCGCGTGGTCACCGACGAGGCCGCCGCCGAGGAGCTGGCCGCCGAGCCGTACAAGCTGGAGCTGATCGGCCTCAAGGGCTCCGCCGCCACCGCCGGCGAGGGCGCCGACGTCGAGGTCGGCGCCGGCGAGCTCACCATCTACGACAACCTGGACGCCAAGACCGGCGACCAGTGCTGGGGCGACCTCTGCCGCGGCCCCCACCTGCCCAGCACCCGCCACATCCCGGCGTTCAAGCTGATGCGCAACGCGGCCGCCTACTGGCGCGGCAGCGAGAAGAACCCGATGCTCCAGCGCATCTACGGGACCGCCTGGCCGACCAAGGACGAGCTCAAGGCCCACCTCGACTTCCTCGTCGAGGCCGAGAAGCGCGACCACCGCAAGCTCGGCAACGAGCTCGACCTCTTCTCCATCCCCGAGGAGATCGGCTCCGGCCTCGCCGTCTTCCACCCCAAGGGCGGCATCATCCGCCGGGCCATGGAGGACTACTCGCGCAAGCGGCACGAGGAGGAGGGCTACGAGTTCGTCTACACCCCGCACGCCACCAAGGGGAAGCTCTTCGAGAAGAGCGGCCACCTCGACTGGTACGCGGACGGTATGTACCCGCCCATGCAGCTCGACGAGGGCGTGGACTACTACCTCAAGCCGATGAACTGCCCGATGCACAACCTGATCTTCGACGCGCGCGGCCGCTCGTACCGTGAACTGCCGCTGCGCCTCTTCGAGTTCGGGACGGTGTACCGCTACGAGAAGTCCGGCGTCGTGCACGGCCTGACCCGGGCCCGCGGCTTCACGCAGGACGACGCGCACATCTACTGCACCCGCGAGCAGATGGCGGAGGAGCTCGACTCCACGCTGACCTTCGTGCTCAACCTGCTCCGCGACTACGGTCTGACCGACTTCTACCTGGAGCTGTCGACCAAGGACCCGGTCAAGTACGTCGGCAGCGACGAGACCTGGGAGGAGGCCACCGCCGTCCTGGCGAGCGTGGCCGAGAAGCAGGGCCTGCCGCTGGTGCCGGACCCGGGCGGCGCGGCCTTCTACGGCCCGAAGATCTCGGTGCAGGCACGGGACGCCATCGGCCGGACGTGGCAGATGTCGACAATTCAGTTGGATTTCAACCTCCCCGAGCGCTTCGACCTGGAGTACACGGCGGCGGACGGCTCGCGTCAACGGCCGGTCATGATCCACCGGGCGCTGTTCGGCAGCATCGAGCGGTTCTTCGCGGTGCTGCTGGAGCACTACGCCGGCGCCATGCCGCCGTGGCTGGCTCCCGTCACCGTGACCGGCATCCCGATCACCGACGAGCACGTGCCGTACCTGCTGGAGGTCGCGGCCGAGCTCAAGAAGCACGGGATCCGGGTCGAGGTCGACACCTCGGACGACCGCATGCAGAAGAAAATCCGCAACGCACAGAAGACCAAGACGCCGTTCATGCTGATCGCGGGCAACGACGATGTCGAGGCGGGTGCGGTGTCCTTCCGCTACCGCAACGGCGAGCAGAAGAACGGCGTGCCCCGTGACGAGGCCATCGCCGAGATCGTTGATGCTGTGGCGCGTCGTATCCAGGTGTGAGGTGGGCCCCGCCTGAGCGGGGGTGATCCGAAGATTCGGAACGCGCACCGGAGGAAGGTGCCGTAGGCCCCGCGTTCGCGGGGTTGCGCGGGGCAGGCTCTCGATGAGTCTGCCCCGCGCGGCTTTGCAAGCCCCGTCGGGCGAATATGCTGATCAGCATGACGACTGAGCCGGAACTTCAGCGGGGCGTCGGCGAGCCGGACGGCTTCCGCCGCTTGTGGACGCCTCATCGGATGGCGTACATCCAGGGTGAGAACAAGCCCACCGGCCCGGCTCCGGACGACGGTTGTCCGTTCTGCTCGATCCCGTCGCTGAGCGACGAGGAGGGGCTGGTCATCGCCCGGGGGAGTGCCGTGTTCGCGGTGCTGAACCTGTACCCGTACAACGGCGGGCACCTGATGGTGGTCCCGTACCGGCACGTCGCCGACTACACCGACCTGGACGAGGCCGAGACGGCCGAGCTGGCGGACTTCACCAAGAAGGCGATGACGGCGCTGCGGGCGGCCTCCGGGGCGCACGGGTTCAACATCGGGATGAACCAGGGCGCGGCGGCCGGGGCCGGGATCGCGGCGCACCTGCACCAGCACGTGGTGCCGCGCTGGGGCGGGGACACCAACTTCATGCCGGTGGTCGGCCATACCAAGGTGCTGCCGCAGCTGCTGGCGGACACCCGGAAGATGCTGGCCGAGGTCTGGCCGCAGGGCTGATCCACAGCACGGACGCGGGAGGGCCCCACCGAGGATCTCGGTGGGGCCCTCCCGCGTTCCGCGGGTCAGCCGGCGTTGAAGGTGTCGACGTCGTACGGGCGGGGGCTCTGCGCCTCGGACTTGATGATCGAGGTGCGGTTCTTGAAGAAGCGGTCGGCGTCCAGGTCGTGCTCCTCCAGGAACTCCAGCGTGGCCGCGTGGACGGCGGCGAGCACCGGGACGGAGGCGTTCTGGGCGTTGTCGACCATGGAGCGGTTCTCCCAGGCCCGGCCGGCCCAGATGTGCCGCAGACCGAACGGCTCGGGCAGGCCGAGTCCGCCGCCGAGCCAGGTGAGCAGCCCGGGCATCCGGTAGAACGGGGCGCGGACGGCCTGGCGGACGACCTCGTCGTTGTCGATCAGGGGGAGCTTGACGGTGCGCTCCTCCCAGAACTTCACGGTCTTGGCGACCGACTTCTCCTTGTCCTTGGGCTTGTCGAAGAAGACGCCCTTGACCGGGCCGAGCGCGTAGCCGGACACGGTGATGTTGAGGACGTTGGCGAGCAGGGTGACGGTGACGGTGAAGGTGAGGACCAGCTTGCCGTCGTGGGTGATGAACTGGGTGGCGAGGTAGTGCCGGGGGCCGCCGGAGAAGGTCTGCTTGTCGGCGACGCTCTGTACGGCGAAGTCGCGCATCCGGTCGCCGTCCATGTCGGCGTTGCCGGGGCGGCTGATCTCGTCGGCGCCCTCGCCGATGTCGAAGACGACCCACTGCTTGATGGCGACGTTGGGCATGCCGCTGTTGGCGACGTGGCTGACGCCGAGGCCCTTCAGGTGGGAGGAGATCCGGCGGATCAGGTCCCAGGGGTGGAAGGCGCGGAAGTCGACGTGGCCCTCGGCGGGGTGGAGGGTGTCGGCGAGGCGCCATTCGCCCCAGCGGCGGCCGGCGCCGAGGATGCCCTTGGGGCCGGCGTAGTGGTGGATGTTGGTCTCCTGCTCGGCGTCCAGGCGGCCGAGCTTGTCGCGCAGGTCGGCGGCCTTCTTGTCGAGGTCGTCCCGGGGGACGGCCTTGGCGACGGTGGCGGCGACGGCGCTGCCCTCGACCAGGGCCTGCCAGCGGCTGCGCAGGTCCTTGGCGGAGCGCTCGACGATCCGGCGGGCGAGGTACCAGCCGATGACCGGCGCGAGCATGGTGACGCGCAGGTAGACGCCGATGAAGCCGGTGGCCGGCGGGCGCAGGGCGAGCAGGACGGCGAGGGCGGCGGCCGCGGCGAGCACGATGCCGCCGTAGACGGCCGCGTTCTTCGGGTTGTCCCGCTTGAGCCAGGCGCGGAGCTGGAAGGCGCCGAGCCAGACGAGGGTGCCGGGGAGGAAGAGCACGCCGGTGGCGATGGAGACGGTGCTGAGCTGCCGGTCGCGGGTGTTGCGCAGTTCCTCGGCGGCCAGGCAGTGCTCGACGACCTGGCGGGTGTCGACCCCGAAGGCCGGGACGAGGGGTTTGCGGGCGCCGCCCAGGGCGCGGGAGACCAGCGCCTTGCTGAAGGCCTCGCCGAGGTTGGGGCGGAAGAGCGCGAAGCGGCCCTTCTTCGCGGTGGCGTCGGTGACGGCGCCGACGAAGCCCTGGATCTCGCCGTCGCGGTAGGCGGTCGAGGAGAGTCCCTGGGTGATGGCGGTCTGCGGCCCGGTGTCGGTCCGGGGTATCTGCGCACCCGGGGTCATGTCGAGTGTGGTCACGGTGGCGTCCCCTCCTCCCCTTGTCAGCGGCAGGTTACCGTGCCGTGGCACCCCCGCGCGGATGATCGTCTGAAGTACCGTCACCGGAGGCCTGAGGGGCATGATGCCCAGCTTCGGGCGGGTCGATGCCCGCCGTGGGAGGGATGGGGGCGGTGGGGCAGGATGGGTGGTGGGAGTGACGAAAGGGGCGCGGCCGTGAAGGATCCGGTGCTGGTCTTCGACGGGGACTGTTCGTTCTGCTCGTCCTGCGTGCGCTGGGCGGAGCGGTACCTGCGGCAGACGCTGGCCTCGGGGGGTTGGGAGGCGGTGCCGTTCCAGTTCGCGGACCTGGCGGGGCTGGACGGGCGTGCGGGCGGGCGGGGCGAGGTGTCGGCGGAGCGGGCGGAGCGCGAGGTGCTCTGGGTGACGCCGACCGGCCGGGTGTACGGGGGCGCGCAGGGGGTTGCGCGGCTGCTGATGCGCTCCGGCGGGGCGTGGGCATATCTGGGCGCGGTGTTGACGGCGGCGCCGGTGCGGCCGCTGGCGGGGGTTGTCTACCGCTGGGTGGCGCGCAACCGGCACCGGATGCCGGGGGGTACGGCGGCGTGCGCGCTGCCGGCCCGGAAGCCCGTCCAGCCGTAGACCCGTCCGGCCGTGGTCGGGCGCGGGGCCGCTCAGTCGGTGTAGCGCTCGGCCAGGGCGGCGGGCATCGGCTCGTGGCGCAGGTAGGCGCGGGAGAACTCGGCGGTGCCGTGGGTGAGCGAGCGCAGGTCGACCGGGTAGCGGACGAGTTCGAGTTCGGGGACCTCGGCGCGCAGCAGGGTGAGGCCGGTGCCGCCGGTCTCGCTGCCGAGGACGCGGCCGCGGCGGGCGGAGAGGTCGCCGAGGACGGCGCCGAGGTAGTCGTCGGGGAGCAGGACGCTGACGGCGGCGACGGGCTCGAGCAGGCGGATGACGGCGTGCTCGGCGGCGTCGCGCAGGGCGAGGGCGGCGGCGTTCTGGAAGGACGCGTCGGAGGAGTCGACGGAGTGCGCCTTGCCGTCGGTGAGGGTGACCCGGACGTCGACGAGCGGGTGGCCGGTGGCGACGCCCTTGGCGAGCTGGGCGCGGACGCCCTTCTCGACGGAGGGGATGAAGTGCTTGGGGACGGCGCCGCCGACGACGTGCTCCTGGAACTCGAAGCCGGAGCCGGCCGGGAGCGGTTCGACCTCCAGGTCGCAGATGGCGTACTGGCCGTGGCCGCCGGACTGCTTGACCAGGCGGCCGTGGCCGGCGGCGGCGGTGCCGAAGGTCTCGCGCAGGGCGACCTTGGGTTCGACGGTGTCGACGTGGACGCCGTGGCGGGTGCGGAGGCGGTCGAGGACGACCTCGGCGTGGGCCTCGCCGGTGCACCAGAGGACGAGCTGGTGGGTGTCGGGGTTCTGTTCGAGGCGTAGGGCCGGGTCCTCGGCGGTGAGGCGGGCGAGGGCCTGGGAGAGCTTGTCGTCGTCGGCCTTGCTGTGGGCTTCGACGGCGATCGGGAGCAGCGGTTCGGGGAGGTTCCAGCCGTCGAGTTCGACGGGGTGGCCCGGGTCGTGGACGGTGTCGCCGGCGCGGGCGGTGGTGAGTTTGGCGGCGCAGACGAGGTCGCCGGCGACGGCGTGCGGGACGGGGCGCTGGAGTTTGCCGAAGGGGCTGGTGAGGGCGGTGACGCGTTCGTCGCCGTTCTGGTCGGCGGTGTGGGCGGTGCCGGTGAGGTGGATCCTGGTGTCGGGGCGCAGGGTGCCGGCGTAGAGGCGCAGCAGGCTGATCCGGCCGACGTAGGCGTCGCCGGTGACGCGGACGACCTGGGCGGCGAGCGGGGCGTCGGGGTCGCAGGCGGGGGCGGGGCGGGTGCGTTCGGTGGGGTCGGGGAAGGTGTGGGCGATGAGGTCGAGGAGTTCGGCGGCGCCGAGGCCGTTCTCGCTGGTGGGGACGGCGGGGTGGAGGGTGCAGGAGAGGACTTCGCGGCGCAGGCCGGCTTCGAGGGAGTCGGTGTCGAGGGGGTCGCCGGAGAGGTAGCGCTCCATGAGGGTGTCGTCCTGGCCGGAGATGGCCTCGACGAGGCTGTCGTGGGCGGGGGTGGTGTCGGGGAGGGGGTCGGTGTCGCCGTAGGTGTCGCCGGTGAGGAGGTCGACGCTGCCGTCGGGGTGTCCGTCGTGGAGGACGGGCAGGAAGAGCGGGCGGAGGGTGTCCGGGCCGAGGTCGAAGGCGTCGTGGCAGGCGGTGAGGATGTCGTCGAAGCCGGTGTGGGCGAGGTCGAGTTTGGCGACGGCGATGGCGCGGGGGATGCCTTCGGCGGCGCATTCGTGCCACAGGGCGCGGGTGGGGGCGGTGACCGGGTCGGTGGCGGAGACGACGAAGACGGCGGCGTCGGCGGCGTGCAGGGCGGCGCGCAGGTCGGCGGTGAAGTCGGGGTGGCCGGGCGGGTCGATCAGGTTGATCTTGACGCCCTTCCATTCGAGGGGGAGGAGCGCGAGCTGGACGGAGCGCTGCTGCTGGTGCTCGATGTCCTCGTGGTCGGAGACGGTGGTGCCGTCGGTGACGCGGCCGGCCCGGCCGGTGGCGCCGGAGGCGAGGGCGAGGGATTCGGCGAGGGTGGTCTTGCCCACACCGCTGGGGCCGATGAGGACGACGTTGCGCAGGTCCTTCGGGCCGTTGACGGGGGGTGCCTGGCCGGCTCGTGCCGTGCTGCGGTCGGGCATCGGGGTCTCCTCCCGTGGCGCCGAGGCTGTCTTTGGCAGTCTAGGGTCGGGTTCTGCGGGGCGCGTGTCGTAGGGGCCGGTCGGTGACGGTCCGTGTGTGGGTGGTGGCGGGGGCGCCGACCCGGCGGTGCGTGCGCCGGAGCGTGTCTCCGGCGTGGCTACGATGGGTGGGCCGGACGGGCTGATCCGCCCGGCCGTCTGCCGCGCGTTCCGCGCCAGGCGGTATCTGGGAGATCGGAGCGGCTGGGAAGGCCATGCTCAACAAATACGCGCGTGCCTTCTTCACACGTGTCCTGACCCCGTTCGCCGCGTTCCTGATCCGCCTCGGTGTGAGTCCGGACGCCGTGACGCTGATCGGTACCGCCGGTTCGGTGGCCGGTGCGCTGGTGTTCTTCCCGCGCGGGGAGTTCTTCTGGGGCACCATCACGATCACGCTGTTCATCTTCTCGGACCTGGTCGACGGGAACATGGCCCGCCAGTTGGGCCGGACCTCGAAGTGGGGGGCGTTCCTCGACTCCACGCTGGACCGGGTCGCGGACGCGGCGATCTTCGGTGGTCTGGCGATGTGGTACGCGGGCAAGGGTGACGACAACCTGCTCTGCGCGGTGGCGATCTTCTGTCTGGCGAGCGGCCTGGTGGTGTCGTACACGAAGGCGCGGGCGGAGAGCCAGGGTCTGCCGTGCGACGTGTCGGGGCTGGTGGAGCGGGCCGAGCGGCTGGTGGCCAGCCTGGTGGCGGCCGGGGTCGCGGGTCTGCACACGTTCGGTGTGCCGTACGTGGAGTGGCTGCTGCCGGTGGCGCTGTGGCTGGTGGCGGCGGGCAGCCTGGTGACGGTGTTCCAGCGCATGCTGACCGTGCGCCGGGAGGCGTTCGAGGCCGACCGAGCGGCGGCCGGGAGCTGATGGGGGGCGTCCTGCGGTGACGGACCGACTGGTGTACTGGGCGTACGCGCTGGGGTGGGGGCTGCTGAAGCACCTGCCGGAGCGGGTGGCCGCGGGGCTGTTCGACCGGCTGGCGGACTACGCGTGGCGCAAGCGCGGCAAGCGGGTGCTCCAGTTGGAGGCGAACCTGCGCCGGGTCCGTCCGGGCTTGGACGAGGCCGCGATGCGGGAGCTGTCGCGGGCCGGGATGCGCTCGTACCTGCGGTACTGGATGGAGTCGTTCCGGCTGCCGGTGTGGAGCCGGGAGCGGGTGGCCCGGGATGTCCAGGTGGACGGCTTCGAGCACCTGCGGGAGACGCTGGAGGCCGGTCGGGGCGCGGTGATAGCGCTGCCGCACATGGGCAACTGGGACCTCGCGGGGACCTGGGTGGCGCAGCAGGGCTACCCGTTCACCACGGTCGCGGAGCGGTTGAAGCCGGAGCGGCTGTTCGACCGGTTCGTGGAGTTCCGGGAGGGCCAGGGCATGGAGGTCCTGGCGCTGACCGGCGGTTCGGTGAACGTGATCGGGACGTTGGCGCGGCGGCTGCGCGAGGGCCGGCTGGTCTGCCTGGTGGGGGACCGGGACCTGTCGGAGGCGGGTATCGGGGTGACGTTCTTCGGTGAGGAGACCCGGATGCCGGCCGGTCCGGCGGCGCTGTGCCAGCGGACCGGGGCGGCGCTGATGCCGGTGACGCTCTGGTACGACGGTCCGGTGCTGCGGGGCCGGATCCACCCGGAGGTGCCGGTGCCAGAGGAGGGCGACCGCAAGGAGCGCACCCGGGCGATGACCCAGGCGATGGCGGGGGTGTGGGAGCGGGGCATCCGCGAGCACCCCCAGGACTGGCACATGCTGCAGAGGTTCTGGCTCGCCGACCTGCCGGTCCGTGAGACGGTGAAGGCGGCGCCCGCGGAGCGCGCGGAGGGGGCCCCGGAGCCGGTGGCCGAGGCCTCCGGGTCCTGATCCGTTCCGCCGTCCCGCCCGCACGACCGTCCGAAGGAGCTTGAGGAACCCGTGAAGATCGGCATCGTCTGCCCGTACGACTGGGACGTCCCCGGTGGGGTGCAGTTCCACATCCGGGACCTGGCCGAGCACCTGATCGGTCTGGGGCACGAGGTGTCGGTGCTGGCGCCGGCCGAGGACGACGAGGCGCTGCCGCCGTACGTGGTCCCGGCCGGGCGGGCGGTGGCGGTGCCGTACAACGGGTCGGTGGCGCGGCTGAGCTTCGGCATCCTGTCGGCGGCGCGGGTGCGGCGGTGGCTGCACGACGGCCGCTTCGACATCCTGCACGTGCACGAGCCGGCCGCGCCGAGCCTGTCGATGCTGGCCGCCTGGTCGGCGACCGGGCCGATGGTGGGGACGTTCCACACCTCCAACCCGCGGTCCCGGATGATGATCGCGGCCTCGCCGATCCTCCAGCCGGGGCTGGAGAAGATCCGGGCCCGGATCGCGGTGTCGGAGTACGCCCGGCGCACCCTGGTGGAGCACCTGGGCGGGGACGCGGTGGTGATCCCCAACGGCGTGGACGTGGGCTTCTTCGCGGAGGCCGAGCCGGACGAGCGCTGGACGGGCGGTGCGGCGAAGGGGGAGCCGGGCACGATCGGCTTCATCGGCCGGATCAACGAGCCGCGCAAGGGCCTGCCGACGCTGCTGGCGGCGCTGCCGAGGATCCTGGCGGAGCGGCCGGGGGTGCGGCTGCTGGTGGCGGGCAAGGGCGACGAGGAGGAGGCGGTCGCGGGCCTGGCGCCGGAGGTGCGCCGGCAGGTGGAGTTCCTCGGCATGGTGAGCGACCGGGACAAGGCCCGGCTGCTGCGCAGCGTGGACCTGTACGTGGCGCCGAACACCGGGGGCGAGAGCTTCGGGATCATCCTGGTCGAGGCGATGTCCGCGGGTGCGCCGGTGCTGGCGAGCGACCTGGACGCGTTCAAGCAGGTGCTGGACGGCGGGGACGCGGGCGAGCTGTTCCCGGTGGAGGACGCGGACGCGCTGGCCCGTACGGCGCTGCGGCTGCTGGGTGATCCGGCGCGGCTGGAGGAGCTGCGGGAGGCGGCTTCGCGGCACGTGCGGCGGTTCGACTGGTCGACGGTCGGCGCGGACATCCTGGCGGTGTACGAGACGGTGACGGCGGGCCAGGCGGCGGTGGTCGAGGAGGACGTGCGCAGCGGTCGGCGCGGCCGGTTCGGGCTGGCCCGGGACTGATCCCCGGGGCCGGTGGGGTTAGGGTCGGGCGTCCGTACCACTGCGATCCACGGGGGCGACGATGCCGCAGATCTCCGTCGACTACTCGGCCGACCTGGCCGGAACCTTCGACCGCCGGGGTCTCGGCCTGGCGATCAACCGGCTGGCCGAGGCGACGATCGACGCGAAGCCGGAGTCCTGCAAGACGGTGTTCCGGCAGAGCGAGCTGCTGGTGGTCGGGACCAGCGGGGCGGCCGGCGACACCCAGGTGTTCGTGGAGTTCCAGATCTTCCCGGGCCGTTCGCCGGAGGCGAAGGCGGCGATGAGCGAGGGCGTGCTGGCGCTGCTGGCGCGGTTCGTCCGGCCGGCGCCGGGCACCCGGCTGTTCACGGCGGTGAACATCGCGGACATCGACCGGGAGAGCTACCGGAACGCGACCGCCCGGGGCTGAACCGGTGACACCGGGTAACGTAGCGGCCCGTGACTACCTGGATCTGGGCCGGCGTGGCCGTGGTGCTGTTCGGCATGTACCTGAGTTGGACGGCCGGTCGGTTGGACCGGCTGCACGCCCGGATCGACGCGGCGCGGGCGGCGCTGGACGCGCAGCTGGTGCGCCGGGCCTCGGTGGCGATGGAGCTGGCGACGTCCTCGCTGCTGGATCCGGCGGCCTCGCTGCTGCTGCTGGACGCGGCGCACGCGGCCCGGCAGGCCGATGACGAGCAGCGCGAGGTGGCGGAGAGCCAGTTGAGCCTGGCGCTGCGGGCGGTGTTCGAGGAGCCGGAGCAGATGGCGGCGCTGGTGGCGGAGCCGGGTGGCGAGGACGCGGTTCGTGAGCTGACGGCCGCGGTGCGGCGGGTGCCGATGGCCCGCCGGTTCCACAACGACGCGGTGCGGGCGGCGCGGGCGGTGCGCGAGCACCGGCTGGTGCGGTACTTCCGGTTGGCGGGGAAGGCGCCGTTCCCGTTGGCGTTCGAGATGGACGATGCACCGCCGCCCGCTCTCACGCCCGAAGGGGCGCCTGCTTAAGGTGTCCCCCGGATACGGCCCGTTTGTCGTGTCCCGTCGTCCTGGCTGGACTTGGTGGCGCATGAGTGGGCCATCCGGTCTGCCTACCATAGGGCGATAGCACTGATTCATCTTCGAGTGAGGTCTCACGTGTCCACGACCCCCACCACCGCAGACCAGCCGCAGATCGGCACCGCCCGGGTCAAGCGCGGCATGGCCGAGCAGCTCAAGGGCGGTGTGATCATGGACGTGGTCAACGCCGAGCAGGCCAAGATCGCCGAGGACGCCGGCGCCGTGGCCGTCATGGCCCTGGAGCGGGTTCCGGCCGACATCCGCAAGGACGGCGGCGTGGCCCGCATGTCCGACCCCAACATGATCGAGGAGATCATCGAGGCGGTCTCCATCCCGGTGATGGCCAAGTCCCGCATCGGCCACTTCGTCGAGGCCCAGGTGCTCCAGTCGCTGGGCGTCGACTACATCGACGAGTCCGAGGTGCTGACCCCGGCCGACGAGGTCAACCACTCGGACAAGTGGGCCTTCACCACCCCCTTCGTCTGCGGCGCCACCAACCTGGGCGAGGCCCTGCGCCGCATCGCCGAGGGCGCGGCCATGATCCGCTCGAAGGGCGAGGCCGGCACCGGCAACGTCGTCGAGGCCGTCCGCCACCTGCGCCAGATCAAGAACGAGATCGGCAAGCTGCGCGCGCTGGACAACAACGAGCTGTTCGCCGCCGCCAAGGAGCTGCGCGCCCCGTACGAGCTGGTCAAGGAGGTCGCCGAGCTCGGCAAGCTGCCGGTCGTGCTGTTCTCCGCCGGTGGCGTGGCCACCCCGGCCGACGCCGCGCTGATGCGCCAGCTGGGTGCCGAGGGCGTCTTCGTCGGCTCCGGCATCTTCAAGTCGGGCGACCCGGCCAAGCGTGCCGCCGCGATCGTGAAGGCCACCACCTTCTTCGACGACCCGAAGGTCATCGCGGACGCCTCCCGCAACCTGGGCGAGGCCATGGTCGGCATCAACTGCGACACCCTGCCGGAGACCGAGCGCTACGCCAACCGCGGCTGGTAACCACCCGCAGTTTCCGAGCCGGCCCGCCGCAGCGCCTCGGCGCGCGGCGGGCCGCGCCACGTAGTCCGTCGTAACGATCGATAGAGGTTGAAGACCGTGAGCACTCCTGTCATCGGCGTCCTCGCCCTGCAGGGCGACGTCCGCGAGCACCTGGTGGCGCTGGCCGAGGCCGACGCGCTCGCCCGTCCGGTGCGCCGCGCCGAGGAGCTGGCCGAGGTCGACGCGCTGGTGATCCCCGGCGGCGAGTCCACCACCATGTCCAAGCTGGCGCTGCTGTTCGGCGTGATGGAGCCGCTGCGCGAGCGGGTCGCCGACGGGATGCCGGTCTACGGCACCTGCGCGGGCATGATCATGCTGGCGGACAAGATCCTGGACGGCCGCGACGACCAGCAGACCGTCGGCGGCATCGACATGACGGTGCGCCGCAACGCCTTCGGCCGCCAGAACGAGTCCTTCGAGTCCGGGATCGAGTTCGCGGGCCTGGACGACGCGCCGGTGCACGGCGTCTTCATCCGCGCCCCCTGGGTCGAGGGGGTCGGCGCGGGCGTCAAGGTGCTGGCCGAGCTGCCCGCCGCGGACGGCCCGGAGAGCCGGATCGTCGCGGTGCGCCAGGGCAACCTGCTGGCCACCTCCTTCCACCCCGAGCTGACCGGCGACCACCGGGTCCACGCGTACTTCGTGCGGATGGTCGAGGAGCACCTCGCCGGTCGGTAGACCGCCGCCCACCGTGTGCGCCCCACCGCCGGCGACACCGGTAAGATCTCATCTGTTCATTTCCCTTTGGCGACGTAAAGGAGCTGGCGATGTCCGGCCACTCTAAGTGGGCTACCACCAAGCACAAGAAGGCCGTGATCGACGCCAAGCGCGGCAAGCTCTTCGCCAAGATGATCAAGAACATCGAGGTGGCGGCGCGCACCGGCGGACCCGACCCGGCGGGCAACCCGACCCTCTACGACGCCATCCAGAAGGCGAAGAAGAGCTCGGTCCCGATCGACAACATCAACCGCGCCGTCAAGCGCGGTGGCGGCCTGGAGGCCGGCGGCGCCGACTACCAGACCATCATGTACGAGGGCTACGGCCCGAACGGTGTCGCGGTCCTGATCGAGTGCCTCACCGACAACCGCAACCGCGCCGCCTCCGACGTGCGCGTCGCGATGACCCGCAACGGCGGCTCGATGGCCGACCCGGGCTCGGTCTCGTACCTGTTCACCCGCAAGGGTGTCGTCATCGTCCCCAAGGCCGACGGCGTGGACGAGGACAAGCTGTTCGAGGTCGTCCTGGACCAGGAGCCGGAGGAGATCAACGACCTCGGCGACTCGTTCGAGATCGTCTCCGAGGCCTCGAAGATGGTCGCCGTGCGCACCGCGCTGGTCGACGCCGGCGTCGACTACGACTCGGCCGAGGCCAACTTCCTCCCCAGCATGCAGGTCGAGCTGGACGCCGACGGCGCCCGCAGGATCCTGAAGCTGATCGACGCGCTCGAGGACAGCGACGACGTGCAGAACGTCTTCGCCAACTTCGACATCTCCGACGAGGTCGGCGCGCAGCTCGACGCCGAGTGATCACCGCCCAGTGATCGTCGGTGGGTGATCGATCCCACTGCCCGGCCCGGTGGTCCCTGGACCATCGGGCCGGTGTCGTCGGCGGGGTTGTCGGACCCGGGCGGTAGCCTGCGGAGGTCCTTCGTGGCGAGTGGCAGGGAGACGGGCGAGTGGTGCGGGTACTGGGCGTGGACCCGGGGCTGACCAGGTGCGGGGTCGGCGTGGTCGAGGGCGCGCCGGGCCGGCCGCTGCGGATGGCCGGGGTCGGCGTGGTGCGCACCCCCGCCGAGGCGGAGATCGGGGAGCGGCTGCTCCAGGTCGAGCAGGGCATCGAGGCCTGGCTGGACGAGCACCGGCCCGACCTGGTCGCCGTCGAGCGGGTCTTCGCCCAGCACAACGTGCGCACCGTGATGGGCACCGCCCAGGCCAGCGCCGTCGCGATGCTCTGCGCCACCCGGCGCGGCATCCCCGTCACCCTGCACACCCCCAGCGAGGTCAAGGCCGCCGTCACCGGCTCCGGCCGGGCCGACAAGGCGCAGGTCACCGCCATGGTGCAGCGCCTGCTGCGGCTGGACGCGCCGCCCAAGCCCGCCGACGCCGCCGACGCGCTGGCGCTGGCCATCTGCCACATCTGGCGCGGCGGGGCGACCAACCGGCTGGAGGCCGCCGTCCGGGCCGCCCGCGCCACCTCCCGCTCCACTCCTCCGAAAGGCACCGTCCGATGATCGCCTTCGTGCAAGGGCCCGTGGCGGCCGTCTCCTCCGGGATCGCGGTGGTCGAGGTCGGCGGGGTCGGCATGGCCGTGCAGTGCACCCCGAACACCCTGGCCGGGCTGCGGCTGGGCGAGCCGGCCCGGCTGGCCACCTCGCTGGTGGTCCGGGAGGACTCGCTGACCCTGTTCGGCTTCGCGGACGACGACGAGCGCGCCGTGTTCGAGATCCTCCAGGCCGCGCCCGGTGTCGGCCCCAAGCTGGCGCAGGCGATCCTGGGCGTGCACAGCCCCGACGCGCTGCGCGCCGCGATCGCGGGCGGCGACGAGAAGGCGCTGGTCGCGGTGCCGGGCATCGGCAAGGCCAAGGCGGCCAAGCTGCTGCTGGAGTACAAGGACAAGCTCGGCGCCCCGCACGGGGCGGTGCCCGCGCAGAAGCCGGTCGCGAGCGGCCCGGCGCCGTGGAGCGAGCAGCTGCACTCCGCGCTGACCGGCCTCGGCTACGCCCCGCGCGAGGCGGACGAGGCGGTCGCGGCCGTCACCCCGGAGGCCGAGGCGCAGGCGGTGACGGACGTCGGCGCCCTGCTCAGGCTCGCCCTGCGCGGCCTCAACCGTGCCCGCTGACCAACTGACGATCTGTCCTTTTGTCGACACCGGAGACTCTGGAGCCCGCGACGATGTACGACCCGGAACCCACCGACCGGCTGGTCACGGCCGCCGCCGACGGTGAGGACCAGGCGGTGGAGGCGGCGCTGCGCCCCAAGCTGCTGGACGAGTTCATCGGCCAGGAGCGGGTGCGCGAGCAGCTGTCGCTGGTGCTCCAGGCCGCCCGCCAGCGCGGCAGCGCGCCCGACCACGTGCTGCTGAGCGGCCCGCCCGGGCTCGGCAAGACCACCCTGTCCATGATCATCGCCGCCGAGCTGGGCGCCCCGATCCGGATCACCTCCGGCCCGGCCATCCAGCACGCGGGGGACCTCGCGGCGATCCTCTCCTCGCTCACCGAGGGCGAGGTGCTCTTCCTCGACGAGATCCACCGGATGTCCCGGCCGGCCGAGGAGATGCTCTACATGGCGATGGAGGACTTCCGGGTCGACGTGATCGTCGGCAAGGGCCCGGGCGCCACCGCCATCCCGCTGGAGCTGCCGCCCTTCACCCTGGTCGGCGCCACCACCCGGGCCGGCCTGCTGCCGCCCCCGCTGCGCGACCGCTTCGGCTTCACCGGGCACATGGAGTTCTACGCCCCGGCCGAGCTCCAGCGGGTGGTGCACCGCTCGGCCGCGCTGCTGGACGTGGAGATAGACCCGGCCGGCGCGGCCGAGATCGCCGGGCGCTCGCGCGGCACCCCGCGCATCGCCAACCGGCTGCTGCGCCGGGTCCGCGACTACGCCCAGGTCCGGCACGACGGCGTGGTCGACGCCGGGATCGCCGCCCAGGCGCTGGACGTCTACGAGGTGGACGCCCGCGGGCTGGACCGGCTGGACCGCGCGGTGCTGGACGCGCTGCTGCGGCTGTTCGGCGGCGGTCCGGTCGGTTTGTCGACACTGGCGGTCGCCGTGGGTGAGGAGTCGGAGACGGTCGAGGAGGTCGCCGAGCCCTTCCTGGTCCGCGAGGGCCTGCTCGCCCGCACCCCGCGCGGCCGGATCGCCACCGCGGCCGCCTGGCAGCACCTCGGCCTGACCCCGCCGGTCCAGACCACCCGCGGGCGTGTTCCGGCGCAGTCGGAGCTGTTCCCCGCCGACGAAAGTTGACCGCCATCGGCTGAACGGGTGAGTCGGGCCGGTCGGTTCCCGGCCGGTGCTCCCGTGGTGGCGCACGGGGGAGCCGGGAGTGGCGTCCGGGGAAACTGTGCAGGCGGAGGGTCGCCACTTTCGGCGGCATGATGCGATGCTTGGCGTTGTCCGATCGATTCGGGGTCGCCTAGACTCCGCCGGACCGCCCCTCTCACCTGACGGGCCGACCAATACCACACAGGCCGCCGGCCGGCGGCCCGTAAAGGACCCTGGCTGCAGTGAACCTCATCATCCTTCTCCTCCCGATCATCGCGATCGTGCTCATGTTCCGGTCGCAGAAGAAGCGCCAGTCGCAGATGCAGCAGATGCAGACGGCGCTGGAGCCGGGGGCCGGTGTGCGCACCATCGGCGGTCTGTACGCCCAGGTGAAGGCGGTCAACGACGAGACCGTCGAGCTGGAGATCGCGCCCGGCGTGGTCACCCACTTCACCAAGAGCGCCATCGCGGCCGTCCTGGACCCCCAGGAGTACGACGCGATCATCAACGGCCGCCCCGCCGATGACGAGCTGCCCGAGCCGGAGGCCGAGGAGGCCGACGCCGAGCCGGTCGAGGACAAGCCGCTGTCGCTCTCCAAGGACAGCGCCGAGAAGGGCGACGTCGAGGGCGGGGCTCCCGCGAGCAAGTAGTACGGACGGGCAACCCGCCCGGCCGCGCGGCACAGTGCCGCGAGCCCACAGGACCTCAGGGCCGCAGAACCGCCGGACCCCTGTCCCGCCACGAGCCGGACGGGGGTCCGGTCGGGGAAGTGGCATGGACAGGGAGAAACGAGCAAGGTGGCAACACCCAAGTCGCGCCCGCGCGACGGCTACCCAGGGCGGGCGCTGGCCCTCATCCTGGTCGTCACCGTCGGACTGGTCGCCCTCATGTTCGGGACGGGCACCACCAAGCCCCGGCTCGGGATCGATCTCGCCGGTGGCACCAGCATCACGCTGACCGCGAAGTCGACCGACCCCAAGGCGATCACCAAGTCCAACATGGACATCGCCACCGGGATCATCGAGCGCCGCGTCAACGGTATGGGTGTCTCCGAGGCGGAGGTCCAGACCCAGGGCGACAACACGATCATCGTGAACATCCCCAAGGGCGGGAACCAGCAGAACGCGGCGGACCAGGTGGGTACCACCGCCAAGCTGTTCTTCCGTCCGGTCCTGGCCGTGGCGCCCAGCGGCGTCACCGCCCCGGCTCCCACGGGCACCCCGTCCGCCGCCGCCACCGGCACCCCGGGCGCGACCCCGCCCGCCGCCACGGCCGGCACCCCGTCCCCGGGCGCGAGCGCCACCAAGCAGGGCCGCCCCGAGAGCGAGGCGCTGGCCGCCGAGGGCGCCAGCCCGACCGCCGCGCCCACCGCCCCCGCCACCGGCGCCCCGAGCGCCGCGGCCACCCCGCCGAGCGCCGCCGACCTCAGCGCCGCGATGACCCAGGGCACCGTGCCGCCGGAGCTGAGCGCCGCGTTCGCCGCCCTCGACTGCTCCAAGCCCGAGGTCCGCACCGCCCAGACCGGCCCCGACGACAAGGCCGTCGTCGCCTGCTCGCAGAAGCCCGAGAACGGCTACTACGAGAAGCTCGCCCTCGGCCCCGTCGCCGTGAAGGGCTCGGACGTCTCCAAGGCGCAGCCGACCCTGGACACCCAGACGGGTGCCGGCTGGCAGGTCCAGCTGCAGTTCAACGGCAACGGCACCGACGACTTCACCAAGGTCACCGGCCAGCTCGCCACCCAGGCCCCGCCGAACAACCAGTTCGCGATCGTCCTGGACAACCAGGTCGTCTCGCACCCCGAGGTCAAGAACGCGATCCCCGGCGGCAGCGCCGTGATCACCGGCCGCTTCACCCAGGCCGAGGCGCAGGACCTGTCCAACGTGCTCGGCTACGGCGCCCTGCCGCTGGAGTTCGTCAAGAGCGACATCACCACCGTCTCCCCGGCGCTCGGCAGCGACCAGCTCAAGGCCGGCCTGGTGGCCGGCGCGATCGGCATGCTGCTGGTGGTCGCCTACTCGCTGGTCTACTACCGCGGCCTCGGCCTGGTCTCGATCGCCGGTCTGCTCGTCTCGGCGGCCCTGACCTACTCGATCATGAGCCTGCTCGGCAACGCGATCGGCTTCGCGCTGAACCTGCCGGCGGTCTGCGGTGCGATCGTCGCGATCGGCATCACCGCCGACTCCTTCATCGTGTACTTCGAGCGCATCCGCGACGAGGTCCGCGAGGGCGCCCCGCTGCGCCCGGCGGTCCAGCGGGCCTGGCCGCGTGCCCGGCGCACCATCCTGGTCTCGGACTTCGTGTCCTTCCTCTGTGCCGCCGTCCTCTACGTGGTCTCGGTCGGCAAGGTCCAGGGCTTCGCCTTCACCCTGGGTCTGACCACCGCGCTCGACGTCGTGGTGATCTTCCTCTTCACCAAGCCGCTGATCACGCTGCTGGCCCGCCGCAAGTTCTTCCTGAACGGCCACCCGTGGTCCGGCCTGGACCCGAAGCGACTGGGCGCCCGCCCGCCGCTTCGCAGCAGCCGTCGCCGTAACCCCTCCTCTGCCGCCGTGAAGGAGGCCTGACACCGTGTCACGCTTCTCCAACCTGGGCCACCGGCTCTACCAGGGCGAGGTCAGCTTCGACTTCGTCGGTCGCCGCAAGCTCTGGTACTCCATCTCCGGCGTGATCGTGCTGGTCGCGGCGATCGGCCTGGCCATGGGCCTGCACCTGGGCATCGAGTTCAAGGGCGGCTCGGTCTACACCGTGGCCAAGCCCGGCCTGACGGTCTCCCAGGCGCAGGAAACCGCCGACGGGGTCGTCTCCTCGCACCCGCTGGTGCAGTCGACCGACAACGGCAAGATCCGCATCCAGGTCAGCACCGAGGAGTCGAAGAGCTCCGACGAGATCCGCTCCGAGCTCTCCCAGAAGCTCGGCGTGCCGCTGGACACCGTCGAGGCCCAGGTGATCGGCCCCAGCTGGGGCAAGCAGATCTCCCAGAAGGCGCTCACCGGCCTGGTCGTCTTCATGGTCCTGGTGACGGTCTACCTGGCGATCGCCTTCGAGTGGCGGATGGCGCTGGCCGCGCTGGTCGCCCTCATCCACGACCTCCTGATCACCATCGGCGTGTACGCCCTGGTGGGCTTCGAGGTCACCCCGGGTACGGTGATCGGCTTCCTGACGATCCTCGGTTACTCCCTCTACGACACGGTCGTCGTCTTCGACACCGTGAAGGAGAACACCAAGGGGATTACCAAGCAGAACAAGCTCACCTACAGCGAGGCCGCCAACGCGGGCCTCAACCAGACCCTGGTGCGCTCGCTCAACACCACCGTGGTGGCGCTGCTTCCGGTCGCCGCGCTGCTGTTCATCGGCGGCGGCTTCCTGGGCGCCGGCACCCTGAACGACATCTCGCTCGCGCTGTTCATCGGCCTCGCGGCCGGTGCCTACTCCTCGATCTGCGTCGCCACCCCGCTGCTGGCGCAGCTCAAGGAGGAGCAGCCGGAGATGAAGGCGCTGCGCAAGCGGGTCCTCCAGCACCGGGCCTCGGCCGCCGCCAAGGCGGAGGCCGGGGACGCCGTCACGGCGGACGGGGAGCCGGACGACGAGGAGCAGCCTGCGGGTATGGTCGGACAGCGTGGCCGCTCGGCCGGCACCCGTGCCAAGGGCCGTCCGTCCACCAAGCGCTGAACCCGACCACGAACCCGAGGAACCCACCGTGACCACCGCCGACACCGCACTGGCCGAGCTGCTGAACAGCCGGATCCGGGACGTCCCGGACTACCCGAAGCCGGGTGTGCTGTTCAAGGACATCGCGCCGCTGCTCGCCGACGCCGAGGCCTTCGGCGCCCTCACCCGGGCGCTGGCGGACCGGGCCGCGGAGCTCGGTGCGACCAAGGTCGTGGGCCTGGAGGCGCGCGGCTTCGTGCTGGCGGCCCCGGCGGCCTTCGCGGCCGGGCTCGGCTTCGTGCCGATCCGCAAGCAGGGCAAGCTGCCCGGCGAGGTGTTCCGGCGCTCGTACGAGCTGGAGTACGGCTCGGCGACGCTGGAGGTGCAGTGCGACGCCTTCACGCCCGGTGAGCGGGTGCTGGTGGTGGACGACGTGCTGGCCACCGGTGGCACCATCGGCGCCTCGCTGGACCTGGTGAAGGAGGCCGGGGCCGAGCTGGCGGGCGTCGTGGTGCTGATGGAGCTGGGCTTCCTGGACGGCCGCGAGCGGCTGGCCGGGCACCTGGGCGGCGCTCCGCTGGAGACGCTGGTCACGGTCTGAGGGACTCGTCGGGAGGACGGCGGTCGGGACATCCGACCGCCGTCCTTCCGTTTCCTGGCCCGGCCGGATGAACACCCCGGCGCCCGGCTCGGTACCATGAAGATTCATCCCCTCCCGGTTGTCCCGGACCGTTCGGGCCTCGGCAGGGGTCGGCCCCGGTGCCCCGAGGAGTAGTCCTTGCCCGACGAGGTTGTGCCCACGGCCGAAGCGGCCACCCCCGAAAACCGTCCCACGCCCTCGGGGGCCACCCCGGCACGCCCGGCGCCGACCTCCTCGCGTTCGCTCGGCCCCTCCGGCCGCGGTTCCACCGGCGGCATGCGGGCCCGGCTGGCCCGCCTGGGCGGCCAGCGCTCCAGCGTGCTCAACCCCGTCCTGGAACCGCTGTTCCGCTCGATCCGGGCGAACGACCCCAAGGCCGACCCGGCTCTGCTGCGCGACATCGAGAAGGCGTACGCGGTGGCCGAGAAGTGGCACCGCGGGCAGAAGCGCAAGAGCGGCGACCCGTACATCACCCACCCGCTGGCCGTCGCGACGATCCTGGCCGAGCTCGGCATGGACGCCCCGACGCTGATGGCCGGGCTGCTGCACGACACCGTCGAGGACACCGACTACGGCCTGGAGACCCTGCGCAAGGACTTCGGCGACTCGGTGGCCCTGCTGGTGGACGGCGTCACCAAGCTGGACCGGGTCAAGTTCGGCGAGGCCGCGCAGGCCGAGACCGTCCGCAAGATGGTCGTGGCGATGGCCAAGGACCCGCGGGTCCTGGTGATCAAGCTGGCCGACCGCCTGCACAACATGCGCACGATGCGCTACCTCAAGCGGGAGAAGCAGGAGAAGAAGGCCCGCGAGACGCTGGAGATCTACGCCCCGCTGGCGCACCGGCTGGGCATGAACACCATCAAGTGGGAGCTGGAGGACCTCGCCTTCGCGATCCTCTACCCCAAGATGTACGACGAGATCGTCCGGCTGGTCGCCGAGCGCGCCCCCAAGCGGGACGAGTACCTGGCGACCGTCATCGACCAGGTCCAGGGGGACCTGCGGGGCGCCCGGATCACCGCCTCCGTCACCGGCCGGCCGAAGCACTACTACTCGGTCTACCAGAAGATGATCGTCCGGGGCCGGGACTTCGCCGAGATCTACGACCTGGTGGGCATCCGGGTCCTGGTCGACACCGTCCGCGACTGCTACGCGGCGCTGGGCACCATCCACGCGCGGTGGAACCCGGTGCCGGGGCGGTTCAAGGACTACATCGCGATGCCCAAGTTCAACATGTACCAGTCGCTGCACACCACGGTGATCGGCCCCGGGGGCAAGCCGGTCGAGCTGCAGATCCGCACCTTCGACATGCACCGGCGGGCCGAGTACGGCATCGCCGCGCACTGGAAGTACAAGCAGCGCGCGGTGGCCGGGGCCTCCAAGGTCCGCACCGACACCCCGACCCAGGTCCGCAAGGACGACAAGGCCGGCGCCGTCAACGAGATGGCCTGGCTGCGGCAGCTGCTGGACTGGCAGAAGGAGACCGCCGACCCGGGCGAGTTCCTGGAGTCGCTCCGCTTCGACCTGGCCAGCAACGAGGTCTTCGTCTTCACCCCCAAGGGCGACGTGATAGCCCTGCCGGCCGGGGCGACCCCGGTCGACTTCGCCTTCGCGGTGCACACCGAGGTCGGCTACCGGACGATAGGCGCCCGGGTCAACGGGCGGCTGGTGCCGCTGGAGTCGACGCTGGAGAACGGCGACACCGTCGAGGTGTTCACCTCCAAGGCGGAGAACGCCGGCCCGTCCCGGGACTGGCTGGGCTTCGTCAAGTCGCCGCGCGCCCGCAACAAGATCCGCGCCTGGTTCTCCAAGGAGCGCCGCGAGGAGGCGATCGAGCACGGCAAGGAGGCGATCGTCCGGGCGATGCGCAAGCAGGGCCTGCCGATCCAGCGGATCCTGACCGGCGACTCGCTGGTCACCCTGGCCCACGAGATGCGCTACCCCGACATCTCCTCGCTCTACGCCGCGATCGGCGAGGGCCACGTCGCCGCGCCGAACATCGTGCAGAAGCTGGTCCAGGCGCTCGGCGGCGAGGAGGGCGCGACCGAGGACCTGGCGGAGACCGCCACCCCGACCCACGACAACCGGCGCGCGGTGCGCCGCCGGGCCAAGGGCGACCCGGGCGTGATCGTCAAGGGCGTCGAGGACGTCTGGGTCAAGCTCTCCCGCTGCTGCACCCCGGTGCCGGGCGACCCGATCGTCGGCTTCGTGACCCGCGGCAACGGCGTCTCGGTGCACCGCGCCGACTGCGTCAACGTGGAGGCGCTGAACCAGCAGCCGGAGCGCATGATCGACGTCGAGTGGGCGGCCACCCAGTCCTCGGTCTTCCTGGTGGCCATCCAGGTCGAGGCGCTGGACCGCTCGCGGCTGCTCTCGGACGTCACCCGGGTGCTCTCCGACCAGCACGTCAACATCCTGTCGGCGGCGGTGCAGACCTCCCGGGACCGGGTGGCGATGAGCCGCTTCACCTTCGAGATGGGCGACCCGAAGCACCTGGGCCACGTGCTCAAGGCGGTGCGCGGCGTCGAGGGCGTGTACGACGTCTACCGCGTCACCTCCGCCCGCAAGTAGCGGCGGCCCCCGCCGGCAGCACGGCGGGGGAACGCGGAAGGCCCCCGGGAACGGTCCCGGGGGCCTTCGCCGTCCAGCGTGCCGGGGCGATCAGCCGCTGAACTCCTCCTGGCTCTTGTGCGCCTGGTCCAGCAGGGTCCGCACGCCGTCCAGCTCGGACTCCAGCTTGGCGATCCTGGAGGCGTTGCCGGCCGCGCGGGCCTTGTCCAGGTCGGCCTGGATCTTGTCGGCCTTCGCCTGGAACAGGCCCACCATGCCGGCCGCGCGGGCCTTGGCCTCCGGGTTGGAGCGCGACCACTCGGCCTCCTCGGCCTCGCGGATCGCCCGCTCGACCGCGTTCAGCCGGCCGTCCAGCTTCGGACGGACCTCGCGCGGCACGTGCCCGATCGCCTCCCAGCGCTCGTTGACCTCGCGCAGCGCGGCCTTGGCGGCCTTGAGGTCGGTGATCGGCAGGATCGTCTCGGCCTCGGCGGCCAGCGCCTCCTTGAGCTTCTGGTTCTCCACCTGCTCGGCGTCCCGCTCGCTGAACACCGCGGAGCGGGCCTGGAAGAAGACGTCCTGGGCGCCGCGGAACCGCGCCCACAGCTCGTCCTCGATGTCCCGCTGGGCCCGGCCGGCGGCCTTCCAGCGCGCCATCAGGTCGCGGTAGGCGGCCGCGGTGCTGCCCCAGTCCGTGGACGAGGACAGCGCCTCGGCCTCGGACACCAGCGCCTCCTTGGTCTGCCGGGCCTTCTCGCGCTCGGCGTCCAGGGTGGCGAAGTGCGCCTTGCGGTGCTTGGAGAAGACCGAGCGGGCGTGCGAGAAGCGGTGCCACAGCTCGTCGTCGCTCTTGCGGTCCAGCCGCGGCAGGCCCTTCCAGGTGTCCACCAGGGCGCGCAGCCGGTCCCCGGCCTCCCGCCACTGGGTCGACTCGGCGAGCTGCTCGGCCTCGGTGACCAGGGCCTCCTTGGCCGCACGGGCCTCGTCCTGGGCCTTGGCGCGGGCGGCCTTGCGCTCCTCGCGCCGGCTCTCGATCTCGCCGGTGAGCGTGTCCAGCCGCTTGGCCAGACCCTCCAGGTCGCCGACCGCGTGCCCCTCGACCACCTGGGCGCGCAGGTGCTCCAGCGCGGCCAGGGCGTCCTTGGCGGCCAGGTCGGTGGTGCGCACCCGCTTCTCCAGCAGGCCGATCTCCACCTCGATGCCCTGGTACTTGCGCTCGAAGTAGGCGAGGGCCTCCTCGGGCGAGCCGGCCTGCCAGGAACCGACGACTCGTTCGCCGTCGGCCGTCCTGACGTAGACCGTGCCCTGCTCGTCCACACGGCCCCACGGGTCGCTGCTCATAGCGCGTCCTCCACATGACGTCGCGCCCGCGCCGGGGCGGCGCGCGTCCGTCGTCCACAGTTGATGTGCGACGGACCGAAAGAGTCCGCCGTCCCCGTCCGCCGTGCCTTGCTGCCGAGGGTGACGGCTAGGCGGGTCCGGGCACCCTATACAACGCCAACATAGGCGACCAGGCCCGGTGCTGTCCGCATCCGGGCCGGGCGATTTCGGTCCGGGGCCGTGCGGGGGCGGCGCGCAGGCCACCCGCCGACGACCCCGGAGTCGATCAACCCTTCGCCACCGTAACGGAGTTGAAGGTGACGTCGGCCATCGGGTGGCCGTCCGACGAGCCCTCCAGAGTGCCCGCGGCGGCGATCTTCTGCACCACGTCCAGGCCGCCGGTGACCTTGCCGAAGGGGGTGTAGTTCGGGGGCAGCTTGGTGTCCTTGTAGACCAGGAAGAACTGGCTGCCGTTGGTGCCCGGACCGGAGTTGGCCATCGCCACGGTGCCGGCCGGGTAGGTCGCGCCGGTCAGGTTCTCGTCCGCGAACTTGTAGCCGGGGCCGCCGCTGCCGCCCGGGACGGTCGCGCTGGCGGTCGGGTCGCCGCACTGCAGCACGAAGATGCCGTCGGTGGTGAGGCGGTGGCACTTGGTGTGGTCGAAGTACTGCTCACCGGCCAGGAAGGCGAAGGAGTTCACGGTGTGCGGGGCCTTGGCCGCGTCCAGCGCGATCGTCACCTTGCCGCAGTTGCTGTCCAGCGTCATGGCGTACGAGCCGCCCGCGTCGATCGTCATGGCCGGCTCGGCCTGCCACTGCTTGCCGTTGGGCGCGCCCGGAGCCGGGGCGGCGCAGCCCTCGACCGGCTTGCGGGTCGGGGCGGACGGCTCCTCGGTACCGGTCGGCGCGGCCTGGGCGCTGTTCGAGGCCTTCTTGTCGCCCTTGTCGTCCGAGCTGAACGCGCCGGTGGCGATCAGGGTGCCACCGCCGGCCAGGACCACGACGGCGAGCGAGGCGCCCAGGATCGTGTTGCGCCGCCTGCGCGCGGCCTGGGCCTCGACCCGGCGCTCCAACTGGCGCTCGTACTTCTCTCGGGCGAGCTGCCGCCGCCGCTGTTCGCTGCTGACCACCGGCCGTGTCTCCTACGGATGTGCGGGAAAAGTGGATGGATTCCGGAGCGGATCATCGCATCCCTCGGCGGCCAAGTGTAGGGACCGGGCCTGTAAGAACCCGGTGAACCTGCCGGGCCGCGGCGCCCCGCCGCCCGTATCTGGTTCGCAACCGGACCCGCGGCGCCGGTAGGCTGCACCTGAATCACCACTGGTGGCGTCACCACTGGCAGCCGCCGCAGCCGACCGCCACACACCCGAAGGACGCGCGTGTTCATCGCCGGATTCCCCGCTGGAGCCTGGGGCACCAACTGCTACCTGGTCGCTCCGGCGGCCGGCGAGGAGTGCGTCATCGTCGATCCCGGCCACCAGGCGGCCCGCGGCGTCGAGGAGATGGTCCGCGAGCACCGGCTGAAGCCCGTCGCCGTGCTGCTCACCCACGGCCACATCGACCACGTGGCCTCGGTGGTCCCGGTCTGCGGCGCCCGCGGCGTCCCGGCCTGGATCCACCCCGAGGACCGGTACATGATGTCCGACCCGGAGAAGGCGCTCGGCCGCTCCCTGGGCACCCAGCTGATGGGCGAGCTCACCGTCGGCGAGCCCGACGACGTGCGCGAGCTCACCGACGGCAGCGTGCTGGAGCTGGCCGGCCTGAAGCTCACCGTGGACCACGCCCCGGGCCATACCGGGGGGTCGGTGACCTTCCGGACGCCCGGTGCCGAGGACCTCCCCCCGGTGCTGTTCTCGGGCGACCTGCTGTTCGCCGGCTCCATCGGGCGTACCGACCTCCCGGGCGGGGACAGCGAGGCGATCATGAACTCGCTGGCCCGGGTGTGCCTGCCCCTCGACGACTCCACCGTGGTCCTCTCCGGCCACGGCGGTCAGACCACCATCGGCCGCGAGCGCGCCACCAACCCCTACCTCCGACAGGCAGCAGGGGCGGCAGGCGCCCCGGCTTTCCCGCGACGAGGAATGTGACGGAAGAGAAGTTGAGCACCTTCACCGCCCCCAAGGGCACCTACGACCTGCTGCCCCCCAGCTCCGCGACCTTCCTGGCGATCCGCGAGCGCATCGCCGCGCCCGCCCGCCGGGCCGGTTACGGCTACGTCGAGACCCCGGTCTTCGAGGACGTGAAGCTGTTCTCCCGCGGCGTCGGCGAGTCCACCGACATCGTCTCCAAGGAGATGTACACCCTCACCACCAAGGGCGGCGACGAGCTCGCGCTGCGCCCCGAGGGCACCGCCTCGGTGCTGCGCGCCGCGCTCCAGGCCAACCTCCACAAGCAGGGCAACCTGCCGGTCAAGCTCTGGTACTCGGGCTCGTACTACCGCTACGAGCGCGCCCAGAAGGGCCGCTACCGCCAGTTCTCCCAGGTCGGCGCCGAGGCGATCGGGGCCGAGGACCCGGCGCTGGACGCCGAGCTGATCATCCTGGCCGACGACGCGTTCCGCTCGCTGGGGCTGAGCGACTACTCGCTGCTGCTCAACAGCCTCGGCGACAAGCAGTGCCGCCCGGTCTACCGTGCCGCGCTGATCGACTTCCTCTCCGGCCTGGACCTGGACGAGGAGACCCGCCGCCGCGCCGAGATCAACCCGCTGCGCGTCCTCGACGACAAGCGCGAGTCGGTGCAGGCCCAGCTGGTCGGCGCCCCGATGCTGCGCGACTACCTGTGCGAGGCCTGCAAGGCGTACGACGAGAAGGTCCGCGAGCTGCTCACCGCGGCGGGCGTGGCCTTCGTGGACGACCCCAAGCTGGTGCGCGGCCTGGACTACTACACCCGCACCACCTTCGAGTTCGTGCACAACGGCCTCGGCGCCCAGTCCGCGATCGGCGGCGGCGGCCGCTACGACGGCCTGTCCGAGATGATCGGCGGCCCGGCGCTGCCGTCCGTCGGCTGGGCGCTCGGCGTGGACCGCACCTACCTCGCACTGGAGGCCGAGGGCGTCGCCCTCGACCTGCCGGCGGCCACCTCCGTCTACGCCGTCGCGCTCGGCGAGGAGGCCAAGAACACCCTGTTCGCCAAGGTGGTCGAGCTGCGCCGGGCCGGCGTGGCCACCGACCTCGCCTTCGGCGTCAAGAGCATCAAGAACGCCATGAAGTCCGCCGACCGGTCCGGCGCCCGCTTCGCCCTGATCGCCGGGGACCGGGACCTCGCCGAGGGCGTCGTCCAGCTCAAGGACATGAGCACCGGCGAGCAGACCCCCGTCGCCCTCGACGCACTCGTCACCACCCTGAAGGAGAAGCAGCTGTGATCCGCACGCACGACGCGGGCACGCTCCGCCCGGAGCACGCAGGCACCACCGTCACCCTGGCCGGCTGGGTCGCCCGCCGCCGCGACCACGGCGGCGTCGCCTTCATCGACCTGCGCGACGCCTCCGGCACCGTGCAGATCGTGGTCCGCGACCTCGACTCGGTACACGGCCTGCGCGCCGAGTACTGCGTCAAGGTCGTCGGCGACGTCCGGGTCCGCCCCGAGGGCAACGAGAACCCCGACATCCCGACCGGCGCCGTCGAGGTCGTCGTCAGCGCGATCGAGGTGCTCTCCGAGGCCGCCCCGCTGCCCTTCCCGGTCGCCGAGTACGAGCCGGGCACGGTCAACGAGGAGGTCCGGCTGCGCTACCGCTACCTGGACCTGCGCCGCGAGGGCCCGGCCAAGGGCCTGCGCCTGCGCTCCAAGGTCAACAACATCATCCGCCGGGTGATGGAGGAGAACGACTACCTCGACATCGAGACGCCGTACCTCACCCGCTCCACCCCCGAGGGCGCCCGCGACTTCCTCGTCCCGGTCCGCCTCCAGCCCGGCCACTGGTACGCCCTGCCGCAGTCGCCCCAGCTGTTCAAGCAGCTGCTGATGGTGGCCGGCATGGAGCGCTACTACCAGATCGCCCGCTGCTTCCGCGACGAGGACTTCCGCGCCGACCGGCAGCCGGAGTTCACCCAGCTGGACATCGAGGCCTCGTTCGTCGACCAGGAGGACGTCCTGGCCCTCGGCGAGAAGATCGTCGGCTCCGTCTGGCGCGAGGTGCACGGGTACGAGATCCCGAACCCGCTGCCCCGGATGACCTACGCGGACGCCATGGGCCGCTACGGCTCGGACAAGCCGGACGTCCGCTTCGGCCAGGAACTCACCGACCTGACCGAGTACTTCAAGGGCACCGAGTTCCGCGTCTTCCAGGCCCCGTACGTCGGCGCCGTGGTCATGCCCGGCGGCGCCTCGCAGCCGCGCAAGCAGCTGGACGCCTGGCAGGACTGGGCCAAGGCGCGCGGCGCCAAGGGCCTGGCCTACGTGCTCATCGACGCCGAGACCGGCGAGCTGCGCGGCCCGGTCGCCAAGAACCTCTCCGCGGAGCACCTGGCCGGCCTCGCCGCCGCCGCGGGCGCCAAGAACGGCGACGCGGTCTTCTTCGCGGCCGGCAAGGAGCGCGCCTCCCAGGAGCTGCTCGGCGCCGCCCGTCTGGAGATCGGCCGCCGCTGCGAGCTGATCGACGAGTCCCAGTGGGCCTTCCTCTGGGTCGTCGACTTCCCGATGTTCGAGCCGATCGAGGACGACAAGGGCCAGTTCCAGGGCTGGCACGCGGTGCACCACCCGTTCACCGCCCCGACCGCGGAGTCGCTGGCCACCTTCGACACCGACCCGGGCTCGGCGCTCTCCAACGCCTACGACCTGGTCCTCAACGGCTCGGAGCTGGGCGGCGGTTCGATCCGTATCCACCAGCGCGACGTGCAGAAGCGGGCGTTCGACGCGATCGGCCTCTCCGAGGAGGAGGCGGCCTCGCAGTTCGGCTTCCTGCTGGACGCGTTCAACTACGGCCCGCCGCCGCACGGCGGTGTCGCCTTCGGCCTGGACCGCATCGTCACCCTGCTGGGCGGGTACGACACCATCCGGGACGTCATCGCCTTCCCGAAGACGTCCACCGGCGGCGACCCGCTGACCGGCGCCCCGACCCCGATCACCCCGGCGCAGCGCCGCGAGGCCGGCGTGGACGCCAAGCCGAAGGTCCGCGAGGACGCCAAGGGCGAGGCCCAGCCCCAGTCCTGACACCGCGTCATCCGCTAACCTGCAACGGCCCCGGACGGCTCACCCGCCGTCCGGGGCCGGTCCACAACGGTGTGTGACACAGGGAGGGTTGACTCTTGCAGGTGACCACAAGAATCGAATGTCCGGAGGACGCCCCGGCGACCAGACGCGTCCACATGGCCGCGTTCCCCGGCCCGGACGAGGCGGACCTGGTGGACGCGCTGCGCCGCGATCCCGCCTGGCTGCCCGGGCTGTCCGTGGTGGCGGTCGACGGGACCGGGCTGGTGATCGGCCACGCGCTGCTCACCCGGCTGCTCGTCGGCGACGGCAAGGCGCTGGCGCTCGGGCCGGTCGCGGTGGCGCCCGAGTGGCAGCGCCGGGGCGTCGGCGAGCTGGTCGTCCGGGCCGCGCTGGCGGCGGCCGAGGACGCGGGCGAGAAGCTCGTGGTCGTCCTCGGCGACCCGGAGTACTACGCGCGGTTCGGCTTCGCGCCGGCCGGGCGGCACGAGGTGACCGGCCCGTTCGAGGTGCCGGAGGCGTACTTCCAGGTGCTGCCGCTGCCGTCGTACGACGGCACCCCGCGCGGGCTCTGCCGCTACCCCGAGCCCTTCGTCGCCGTCTGACCTCTCCCGGCACCTCTCCCCAGGGCCGGTCCACGAGACCGGCCCCGGTCGCCAAGGCCCCCCGCCGACCTGCGGAACCGGCCGTGGGCGCCTACGGTGAGTGCTGATCAGCATTCAGCCGGACGGAGGAACCGAGGGTGGCCGAGCAGCAGCGGACCGGGAAACCGGCGCGACTGGCCAGGAAGCCGTACGAGCGGGAGCTGCGGCGCCTCCAGGAGGAGCTGGTGAAGCTCCAGGAGTGGGTGCGCGTCGAGGGCGCCCGGCTGGTGGTGGTCTTCGAGGGGCGCGACGCCGCGGGCAAGGGCGGGGCGATCAAGCGGGTGACGGAGTACCTCAACCCCCGCATCGCCCGGGTCGCGGCGCTGCCCACACCGACCGAGCGGCAGAAGACCCAGTGGTACTTCCAGCGGTACGTCGAGCACCTGCCGGCCGCAGGGGAGATCGTCCTGTTCGACCGCAGCTGGTACAACCGCGCGGGCGTCGAGCGGGTGATGGGCTTCTGCACCGACGAGGAGTACTGGCAGTTCCTGCACCAGTGCCCGACCTTCGAGCGGATGCTCACCGAGTCGGGCGTCCTGCTGCGCAAGTACTGGTTCTCGGTGAGCGACACCGAGCAGCAGCGGCGCTTCCGGGACCGGCTGGAGGACCCGATGAAGCGCTGGAAGCTCTCCCCGATGGACGTCGAGTCGATCACCCGCTGGGAGGACTACTCGCGGGCCAAGGACGAGATGTTCATCCACACCGACACCCCGGACTCGCCCTGGCACGTGGTGGAGAGCGACGACAAGCGCCGGGCCCGGATCAACATGATCGCCCACCTGCTGTCCACCGTGCCGTACCACGAGATCAGGGAGCCGCGGGTGCAGCTGCCGCCCCGCCCCGCCTCGCGCGGCTACGAGCGGCCGCCGCGGGACCTCCAGAAGTACGTCCCGGACCACGCCGCCGGGCTGGAGTAGGACGGGCCCCGCGCAGCTCTTGGCGGGCTGTCCGAGCCCTCGCATAGGCTTCCGGTGTGGACGAACCGGACCTCTTCACCGCCGCCGCCGAGGAACGCCAGACCAGGGAGCCCGGCCGGGCGCCCCTGGCCGTACGGATGCGTCCGCGCACCCTGGACGAGGTGGCCGGGCAGCGGCAGCTGCTGAAGCCCGGCTCGCCGCTGCGCCGCCTGGTCGGGAGCTCGCGCGGCCCGGCGGCGACCAGCTCGGTGATCCTCTGGGGCCCTCCCGGCACCGGCAAGACCACCCTGGCGCACGTGATCAGCCAGGCGGTCGAGGGCCGCTTCGTGGAGCTGTCCGCGATCACCGCCGGGGTCAAGGAGGTCCGGGCGGTGATCGACGGCGCCCGGCGGGCGGTCGGGATGTCCGGCCGGGAGACGGTGCTCTTCCTGGACGAGATCCACCGCTTCTCCAAGGCCCAGCAGGACTCGCTGCTGCCCGCCGTGGAGAACCGCTGGGTCACCCTGATCGCGGCGACGACCGAGAACCCGTACTTCTCGGTGATCTCCCCGCTGCTGTCCCGCTCGCTGCTGCTCACCCTGGAGTCGCTGACCGACGAGGACATCCGGGCGCTGCTGCGCCGCGCGGTGGCCGACGAGCGCGGGCTGGAGGGCGCGCTGGAGCTGACCGCGGAGGCCGAGGACCACCTGGTGCGCCTGGCCGGCGGGGACGCCCGGCGGGCGCTCACCACGCTGGAGGCGGCGGCCGGGGCGGCGCTGGAGAAGGGCGAGCCGAGCATCACGCTGGCCACCACCGAGACGGCGGTCAACCAGGCGGCGGTGCGCTACGACAAGGACGGCGACCAGCACTACGACGTGGCGAGCGCGCTGATCAAGTCGATCCGCGGCAGCGACGTGGACGCCACCCTGCACTACCTGGCCCGGATGATCGAGGCGGGGGAGGACCCGCGGTTCATCGCCCGCCGGCTGATGATCTCGGCCAGCGAGGACGTCGGTCTGGCCGACCCGACGGCCCTGCAGACGGCGGTGGCGGCGGCCCAGGCGGTGGCCCTGATCGGCTTCCCGGAGGCCCGGATCATCCTCTCCCAGGCGGCCATCGCGCTGGCCCTGGCGCCCAAGTCCAACGCCGCCTACCTGGCGATCGACGCGGCGCTGGCGGACGTCCGGCAGGGCCTGGCGGGCGCCGTCCCGTCCCACCTGCGGGACGCGCACTACGGCGGCGCGGGCAAGCTCGGCCACGGCAAGGGCTACCGCTACCCGCACGACCTGCCGGAGGGCATCGCCGCCCAGCAGTACGCGCCGGACGCGGTGCACGGCCGGGAGTACTACCAGCCGACCAGGCGCGGCGGCGAGGCGCGGTACGCGGAGGTCGTGGAGTGGACGCGCGGGCGGCTGCGCGGGGAGCGCAGGGTGGAGAAGAAGGCCGAGCAGAAGGCGGAGCAGAAGCCGCGGAAGGCGGCCGCGCCGGCCGAGGAGCAGCCCGGGGAAAAGGGCGAGTGATCCACCGGTATACTCGATCGGAGTGCCATGTCCCGGGACGGCGGCGGGGGAGACCCCACCGACCGGCCGCACCAGCGGGACACCGGCCGTAGGCCCCCTCGAGGGGCCCGCACCAGGAGCGTCGCGCACCGTTTCGGTGTCGCGGACGGGCCCGGATTCCGGGCCGGTCCGTGTGACCAGCACTTCCGTGCCCGGCTCCGGAGAGCGGCTGACCGCATCGCCTCGGCGATGGGTTGTCTCCGGGTCGCGAGATGCGACCTCCGTCAACACCTGGTGAAGCCGTATTCGTAAGCAAGGAAGGTTTGGTTCATGGCGAACCAGAAGCGTCCCAAGGTCAAGATCGCGCGTGCGCTCGGCGTGCCGCTGACCCCGAAGTCCGTCAAGTACTTCGAGGCCCGCCCGTACCCGCCCGGCCAGCACGGCCGTGGCCGCAAGCAGAACTCGGACTACAAGGTCCGTCTGCTCGAGAAGCAGCGTCTGCGCGCCCAGTACGACCTGAGCGAGAAGCAGATGGCGCGCGCGTTCGACCGCGCGAAGAAGGCCGAGGGCAAGACCGGTGAGGCGCTCGTCGCCGACCTGGAGACCCGTCTGGACTCCCTGGTCCTGCGTTCGGGCATCGCCCGCACCATCTACCAGGCCCGCCAGATGGTCGTCCACGGCCACATCGAGGTCAACGGCGGCAAGGTCAACAAGCCGTCGTTCCAGATGAAGCCGGGCTTCGTGGTCACCGTCCGCGAGCGCTCCAAGGAGAAGGTCCCCTTCCAGGTCGCCCGTGAGGGTGGCTACGCGGGTGAGGGCCAGACCCCGAAGTACCTCGAGGTCAACCTGAAGGCCCTGGCCTTCCGCCTGGACCGTGCGCCGCAGCGCAAGGAGGTCCCGGTGATCTGTGACGAGCAGCTGGTCGTCGAGTACTACTCGCGCTGACCCGGTTCCGCTCTTCGCGACACCACGAGCGAGCCCCCGCCGCCTTTCGAGGCGACGGGGGCTCGCCCCTTTTCCGCTGTTCCCGCGGTTCCTCCCGCTGCCGTCAGATGCTCTCGCCGGCCATCGCGGCGGCCAGCCGCAGGTGCGGGCGGGCCTCCTCGGCGCGGCCCTGGCGCTCCAGGGTGCGGCCGAGCATCAGCCGGGCGTAGTCCTCGGCCGGGTCGGCCTCCAGGATCCGCAGCAGCTCGGCCTCGGCGCGCCGCAGCTGGGCCGAGTGGAAGTAGCTGCGGGCCAGCAGCATCCGGACCGAGAGGTTGGTCGGCTCCTCGGCCAGGACGCCTTCGAGCATGCGGGCCGCGTCGGTGTACGCCTTGGAATCGAAGTAGAACTTCGCCATGCGGTACTCGTTGGCGGCGTTGTGGACGGCCATGGTGCTCCTTCCGAGCAGTTCCTTGCCTCCTCAAGCAATCGGCAAGTTTCAACTATTCCGCACCGCCGAGGGCGCCGGCGCGGGCGGCACCGCGCGGGGATCCGGCACCACCGGCTCCGCGCCCTCCGCCGTGCCCCCGCCGCCGAGCGCCCGGGCGACCGCCGCGTCCAGGTCCAGCAGGGTGCCGGCCTCGTAGCACTCCTCGTACTCCTGGGCGCTCAGCCCGGCCAGGGCCCGCTCCGCGCACTCCTGGTGCGGGCCGAAGAAGTTCCGCGAGCCCAGGAACGGGTTGCCGACCGCGCGCCAGATCCGGTGCGCGGCCCCCTGGAGCACCCGCGCCTCGCGCAGGTCGCCCGGCTCGCCCGGGCGGCTCGGCTCGGTCTCCAGCAGCGCCAGCAGGTCGATGCCCAGCACGATGCCGAGCAGGTCGCGGAAGAGGTGGTTCAGCCGCACGCACTCCCGGGCCAGCATCCGGGCGGGCTGGACGGCGCCGTCCAGCCAGTGCGAGTACGCCATCGCGTAGAGCACGTACCCGTAGGCCCACTGCTCGCCGTGCTCCTCGCACAGCTCGCGGGCCTGGCCGAACCAGAGCTCGCCGCTGTCCAGGTCGCCCTGGAACAGGTAGGCCAGGCCCAGCTCCAGCATGGCCATCACCACGTTGCTGTTGAGCTCGCCGATGGTCCGGTAGTGCCAGAGCGCCTCCTCGAACAGCTCGGCGGCCCGGTCGGGGTCGTCGCCGACCAGGGCGACGCAGCCCTGGCGGTGGACGGCGTGGGCCAGGGCCCGGTCGTCGCCGGTGTTCAGGGCCTGGCGGCGGCACTCCTCCAGCGCCGGGCGGGCGAAGCCGAGGTCGCCCTGGAGGGTGGCCGTGTAGCCGGTCACCCAGAGCGCCTTGGCCCGGGCCTCGGTGGGCTCGCGGTCCAGGGCGAGCGCCCGGTCCAGCCAGTGCCGGCCCTCGCCGAGGTGGCCGCAGCCGATCCAGTAGAACCAGAGGGTGCCGGCCAGCAGCAGGGCGATCTGCTCCTCGCCGGGCTCGGCGAGGCAGAACTCCAGCGCCGCGCGGAGGTTGCCGTGGGCCAGCTGGGTGCGCTCGGCGGTCTCCGCCTGCCGGGGGCCGAACCACTCGACCTCGCCCCAGGTGGCGACGCCCAGGTACCAGTCCCGGTGGCGGCGCAGCAGCCGCGGCTCCTCGCCTGCGGCCCGCAGCCACTGGCCGCCGTACTCGCGCAGGGTGTCCAGCAGCCGGAAGCGCACGCCGAAGGCGCTGTCCTCGCGCAGCACCACGGACTTGGCGACCAGCTCGTCGAGCAGGTCGAGCACCTCTTCGGCCTCGATGCCCTCGCCGGCGCAGACGTACTCGGCGGCCTCCAGGTCGAAACCGCCGGCGAAGACCGACAGGCGGGCCCAGAGTAAACGTTCCTGCACGGTGCAGAGCTCATGGCTCCAACCGATCGTCGTGCGCAGCGCCCGGTGCCGGGGCAGAGCAGTCCGGGAGCCGCCGGTGAGCAGCCGGAAGCGGTCGTCCAGCCGGGCGGTGACCTGCTCCACCGACAGCGCGCGCAGCCGGCCGGCGGCCAGCTCCACGGCCAGCGGGATGCCGTCCAGCCGGCGGCAGAGCAGCCCGACCGCCTCCGCGTTGTCCTCCGTCACCTCGAAGGACGGCAGCACCGCCCGGGCCCGGTCGGCGAACAGCCGCACCGCGTCCGGCAGCGCGCCCGACCGCGCCGGGCCGGCGGGCGCCGGGCCGACCGGCAGCGGCGCGAGGGTCAGCAGGTGCTCGCCCGAGGCCCGCAGCGCGGTGCGGCTGGTGGTCAGCAGCCGCAGCTCGGGCAGCGCCCGCAGCAGCGCGTCGGCCAGCTCGGCGCAGGCCTCCACCAGGTGCTCGCAGCCGTCCAGCACCAGCAGCAGGCGCCGGCCGTCCAGCCGGTCGGTCAGGACGTCCAGCGGCGGACGGGCGCCGCCGTCGGTGAGCCGCAGCGCCTCCAGGACGGCGTGGCCGAGCAGCAGCCGGTCCTGTACGGGGGCCACGTCCACCAGCCAGGTGCCGTCCGGGAACGCGTCGGCCGCCCGGGCCGCCGCGCGCAGGGCCAGCCGGCTCTTGCCCACGCCGCCCGGCCCGGTGACCGTCACCAGCCGGGCCGTGGCCAGCAGGCCGGCCAGCTCGGCCAGCTCGCCCCGCCGCCCGACGAAGCCGGTCAGCTCGGCCGGCAGCCGGCCGGGCTCCGGCTCGGGCGGCCCCGCCTCGGGCTCCCCGGGCTCCGCTCTCCAGTCCCCGGCCAAGGGCTGCTCCCCGTGCTCCAGGCCGGACCGTCGCGGTCCGGACGTGCGTCGGGCCGTACGGGCGACGGCCTGCCAGGCAGAACGAGGTGACCGGCCGGTAGGTTACGCGCGCCGATCGCACACCCGACCGGATCGCCGGGGAGAGAACCCGGTCCGGAAACCGGGCGTCGGCGCGATAGGGTTCCCTCTGAAGAGCTGCAAGGCGAGGGAGCGCGCAAAGGTGTCCGTGGGAGAGCTGGCCGGATTGCTCGTCGCCGTCTTCTGGGCGGTCCTGGTCACCCTGCTCGCCGTGGTGCTGGTCCGCCTCTCCCGGGTCCTCAAGGAGGCCGCCGTCCTGGTCTCCGCCGTCACCGAGCAGGCCGTCCCGCTGCTGACCGACGCGGGCGCCGCGGTGCGCAGCGCCAACGAGCAGCTGGAGCGGGTGGACGAGATCACCGCCAACGTGCAGGACGCCGCCGCCAACGCCAACGCGCTCTCCTCCACCGTGGCCGCCACCCTGGGCGGACCGCTGGTGAAGGTCGCGGCGTTCAGCTACGGCGTGCGCAAGGCCGTCGCCCGGCAGCAGGGCGGCGTGCCGCCGGTGCCCTCGCAGGCCGGCGAGCGCGAGGAGCTGGCCCGGCTGATCCGGGCCGAGGTCCGCGCCGCGACGGCGCCCAGGAGCGGACTGTTCTCCCGGGTCCGGCGCGCGGTGAGGGGCTGACGGCATGGTGCGACGCATCTTCTGGATGGCGGTCGGCGCCGGCGCCACCGTCTGGGCCATGAACAAGGCCAACGAGGCCGTGCACCGGCTGACCCCGGACAGCCTCTCCGGCACCGCCGCCCGCGGCGCGCTGCACCTGGGCGACCTGGCCAAGCAGTTCGCCCAGGACGTGAAGGCCGGCATGGCCGAGCGCGAGGAGCAGCTGAAGGACGACCTCGGGCTGCACGGCACCGCCGTGGTGGAGCCCCGCGGCGACCGCCGGGTCCTGCGCGGCGAGCCGCAGTACCGAGCTATCTCGGCGGCGCCCGGTAGCCCGGCCGCCGCCCTGCCTCCGTCCCGCAGCGCCCGTACCACCCCCCAGACCACTGAAGAAACGCCCCGCCGCGCCCTGCCGCCGCGGGGCGGCACCCCGAACCGGAAGGACCACTAATGGAGTCGGCTGAGATCCGCCGCCGCTGGCTGCGCTTCTTCGAGGAGCGCGGCCACACCGTCGTTCCGTCGGCGTCCCTGGTCGCCGACGACCCCACCCTGCTGCTCGTCAACGCCGGCATGGTGCCGTTCAAGCCCTACTTCCTGGGCGAGGTCAAGCCGCAGTTCTCGCGCGCCACCAGCGTCCAGAAGTGCGTGCGCACCCTGGACATCGAGGAGGTCGGGAAGACCACCCGGCACGGCTCCTTCTTCCAGATGTGCGGCAACTTCTCCTTCGGCGACTACTTCAAGGAAGGAGCCATCAAGTTCGCCTGGGAGCTGCTCACCACTCCCGTCGCGGACGGCGGCTACGGCCTGGAGAAGGAGAAGCTCTGGATCACCGTCTACAAGGACGACGACGAGGCCGAGCAGATCTGGCGTGACGTCATCGGCGTGCCCTCGGAGCGCATCCAGCGCCTCGGCATGAAGGACAACTTCTGGTCGATGGGCGTCCCCGGCCCGTGCGGCCCGTGCTCGGAGATCAACTACGACCGCGGCCCCGCGTACGGCGAGGAGGGCGGCCCGGCCGTCAACGGCGAGCGCTACCTGGAGATCTGGAACCTGGTCTTCATGCAGTACGAGCGCGGCCACGGCGACGGCAAGGACGGTTTCGAGATCCTCGGCGACCTGCCGAGCCGGAACATCGACACCGGCCTCGGCCTGGAGCGCCTCGCCGCCATCCTGCAGGGCGTCGACAACCTCTTCGAGATCGACACCAGCCGGATGATCCTCGACCGCGCCGCCGAGCTCACCGGCCACACCTACGGCGCCGACCACAAGGCGGACGTCTCGCTGCGCGTGGTCACCGACCACATCCGCACCGCGCTGATGCTGATCGGCGACGGCGTCACCCCCGGCAACGAGGGCCGCGGCTACGTGCTGCGCCGCATCCTGCGCCGCGCCATCCGCAACATGCGCCTGCTGGGCGCCACCGGCGTGGTGGCCAAGGACCTCACCGACATCGCCATCAAGGCGATGGCCCCGCAGTACCCGGAGCTGGAGAGCGACCGCAAGCGCATCGAGACGGTCGTCGTCGGCGAGGAGGCGGCCTTCCTCCAGACCCTGAAGGCCGGCACCAACCTGCTGGACGCCGCGGTCACCGAGACCAAGCAGTCCGGCGGCGCGGTGCTCTCCGGCGACCAGGCGTTCAAGCTGCACGACACCTACGGCTTCCCGATCGACCTCACCCTGGAGATGGCCGAGGAGCAGGGCCTCCAGGTGGACGAGGCCGGCTTCCGCCGCCTGATGCAGGAGCAGCGGGACCGCGCCAAGGCCGACGCCAAGGCCAAGAAGATGGGCCACGCCGACGTCGCCGCGTACCGCGAGGTCGCCGACACGTCCGGTGCCAGCGTCTTCACCGGCTACTCGCTCACCGAGGGCGAGGCCACCGTGGTCGGCCTGCTGGTGGACGGCGTCCCGGCGCCGGCTGCCTCCGAGGGCGACGAGGTCGAGATCATCCTCGACCGCACCCCGTTCTACGCCGAGGGCGGTGGCCAGCTCGCCGACCAGGGCCGGATCCGGCTGGAGTCCGGCGCGGTGGTGGAGATCCGCGACGTGCAGCAGCCCGTCCCGGGCGTCATCGTGCACTCCGGCGGGGTGCTGTTCGGCGAGGTCGTGCTGGGCGCCTCGGCGTACGCCACGATCGACACCGAGCGCCGCCGGGCGATCGCCCGCGCCCACTCGGCCACCCACCTGACCCACCAGGCGCTGCGCGACGCGCTCGGCCCGACGGCCGCCCAGGCCGGCTCCGAGAACGCCCCCGGCCGCTTCCGCTTCGACTTCGGCTCGCCCGCCGCCGTTCCCGGCAGCGTGCTGGTCGACGTCGAGCAGAAGATCAACGACGTGCTGACCCGCGAGCTGGAGGTCACCGCCGAGGTCATGACGATGGACCAGGCCCGCAAGGCCGGCGCCATCGCGATGTTCGGCGAGAAGTACGGCGACGAGGTCCGGGTCGTCACCATCGGCGACTTCTCCAAGGAGCTGTGCGGCGGCACCCACGTCGGCAACACCGCCCAGCTGGGCCTGGTGAAGCTGCTCGGCGAGTCCTCGATCGGCTCCGGCGTGCGCCGCGTCGAGGCGCTGGTCGGCAGCGACGCCTACCGGTTCCTGGCCCGTGAGCACACCGTGGTCGCCCAGCTCACCGAGCTGGTCAAGGGCCGTCCGGAGGAGCTGCCGGAGAAGATCTCGGGCATGCTCGCCAAGCTCAAGGACGCCGAGAAGGAGATCGAGCGCTTCCGCGCCGAGAAGGTGCTGGCCGCCGCGGCGGGCCTGGCCGACTCGGCCGAGGACGTGCACGGCATCGCCGTGGTCGCCGCGCAGGTCGCCGACGGCGTGGGCGCGGACGAGCTGCGCAAGCTGGTCCTGGACGTGCGCGGCCGCCTCGGCTCGCGCCCGGCCGTGGTCGCCGCCTTCACCGTGGCGAACGACCGCCCGCTGACCGTGATCGCCACCAACGAGGACGCCCGCGGCCGCGGCATCAAGGCCGGCGAGCTGGTCCGGACCGCCGCCAAGACCCTCGGCGGCGGCGGTGGCGGCAAGGACGACGTCGCCCAGGGCGGCGGCTCCAACCCGGCCGCGGTCGGCGAGGCCATCGCCGCGGTGCTCGGCCTGGTCGCGGAGCGCGCCAGCTGATGGAGCTCGAGGAGAGGCCCTTCCGACGGGGGCGGCGGATCGCCGTCGACGTCGGGGACGCCCGGATCGGGGTCGCGTCCTGCGACCCCGACGGGGTGCTCGCCACGCCCGTGGAGACCGTCCCGGCCGGGGTGAAGTCGCAGGCCAGGATTGCCGCCATCGTCGAGGAGTACGACGCGATGGAGGTGATCGTCGGGCTGCCGCGTTCGCTCAGCGGCAAGGAGGGCCCGGCGGCGGAGAAGGTCCGGGCGTACGCGACCCGGCTGGCGAACCGGCTCTACCCGGTGCCGGTGCGGCTGGTGGACGAGCGGATGTCGACCGTCACCGCGACCCACGGGCTGCGCGCCTCGGGGGTCAAGGCGAAGAAGGGCCGCTCGGTGGTCGACCAGGCCGCCGCGGTGGTGATCCTGCAGACCGCCCTTGAGTCCGAACGGGTGAGCGGACGCCCGCCCGGTGAGAGCGTCGAGGCGGTCGGCTGACCGGTCTGATCTAACGTCCCGTTGAGGGGTCCGTGCGGACGCGTCCGCACGGACCCCTTTTCGTTCGCTTCCTTGTCTGTTTTGGATCGATTCATGTCGATCCGGATCGATCTGGGACCGCCGAAGGGGGCGCGAGCCATGACCGACCAGGACTTCCACCCGGGTCTCACGCCCGGACATCTGGGCGCACCGGTGCTGGAACCGGAGGGCCGTCCGCCGGGTGCGCCCCGTCCGCGCTTCGATGCGCCCGATCCGCACCGACGGCGCAACGGGCTGGCCTGCGGGCTCACCGCGCTCGCGCTGATCGCGGTGTTCGGCGGGGTCGGGCTGACCGGGTACACCTGGATCCAGGCGCAGCGCAAACCCCCGGCCGCCGCCGACTTCGCCGGGCAGGGCACCGGCAGCGTGCAGGTCTCGGTGCCGGAGGGCGCCGGCCTCTCCCAGATCGCCTCCGCGCTGGTCCGCAACGGCGTGGTGGCCAGCTCGCTCGCCTTCACCCGGGCCGCGAAGGGCAGCGCGGCGGCGGCCGGGCGGATCCAGCCCGGGACGTACACGCTGAAGCAGCGGATGTCGGCCGCGGCGGCGCTGGCGGTCCTGATCGACCCGGCCAACGCCAACGGCCTGACCATCCCCGAGGGATGGCGCGGCTACCAGATCTACGCGGCCATCGACAAGAAGCTGAACCTGCCCGCGGGCACCGCCCAGAAGACCGCCCAGGACCAGGGCGCCGAACTCGGCCTGCCGGACTTCGCCAACGGCAGCCCGGAGGGCTACCTGTTCCCGGCGACGTACAGCGTCACCGAGGGCACCACCGCCTTCGACCTGCTGAAGCAGATGGTGGACCGGGCCGGCCGGGAGTTCGGCCGGGACGACGCCACCGTGGTCGCGCAGAACCTCGGGCAGAGCGTGTACGGGCTGATCACCGTGGCCAGCATGGTCCAGGGCGAGGCCGACAACACCGAGGACATGGGCAAGGTGGCCCGGGTGATCTACAACCGGCTGGCCAAGGGCATGCCCCTGCAGCTGGACTCCACCATCAACTACGCGCTCGGCCGCTCGACCCTGAACACCTCGGTGACCGACACCAGGCTGGACTCCCCGTACAACACCTACCTGCACGCCGGACTGCCGCCGAGCCCGATCTCCAACCCCGGGCGGCAGGCGATCATGGCCGCGCTGGACCCGACGCCGGGGGACTGGCTGTACTTCGTCACCGTGAAGCCGGGGGACACCCGCTTCACCGACAGCTTCGACGTCCAGCAACGCAACGTGGCGGAGTTCAACGCCAACCGGGCGGCGGCCAAGCCGAGCGCCCCGGCGTCGGGCGCGCCCTCCGACCCGGCGGCGACGGCCCCGGGGGCCTCGGGCGGGGCCGGTGCGCCTTCCGCTCCCGGTGCGGGGACGCCGTAACGGAGTTGTGTGCCGTCGGTGAGATCGCTCACTGACGGTGCGTCCGCCCGGCCGGGGGTAAGGCTGCGGTACGGTAACGTCTCCCTCCAGGCGCTGCGCTAGCACGCCGGTTCGAGAATCAGCCGGGACCGCGTCGTCCCGGACGGCCGGTTTGATCCTCCGGTCGTCACCGTCGGTTAAGGGGATCAATGACCGATCTGGGCGGGGGCTACAACCCCCAGGGCGAGCCGTGGCACCCCGGTGATCCCGGGTACGACGGCCGGCAGCCGGTCCCCGGCCAGCAGGACGGCCAGTGGCAGCAGCAGTACCCGCAGCAGGGCCAGCAGGTCCAGCAGCAGTACGGGGACGTGCAGCAGGGGTACGCGCAGCAGCAGATGGCGCCGCAGATGCAGCAGCAGATGATGGCGCAGCAGGGCTACTCGGGCGGTCAGCAGGGCTACCAGCAGCAGATGGCGCAGCAGCAGGCGCCGGTGCAGCAGCAGGGCTACCCCCAGCAGGGGTACGTGCCGCAGCAGCCGCAACCGCAGCAGCCGATGCAGCAGGGGTACGCGCAGCAGCAGCTGCCCCAGCAGCAGGCGCCGGTGCAGCAGCAGGGTTACCAGCAGCAGGCTCCGCAGCAGGTCCAGCCCCAGCAGGTCCAGGCGCAGCAGGTCCAGGCACAGCAGCCCCTCCAGCAGCAGCCCCCGCAGCAGCCGGCCCCCGAGCAGCAGGCTCCGCAGCGGCAGGTGCCGAGACGCCGGGCCAAGCCGCAGCCGGCCCCGGAGCCCGTGCCGGCCTCCGGCCCCGGCCCGGACGGGATCGACTGGGAGGCCGAGGCCGCCGCGCTGGAGGCCGGCGCCGATCCGGTCGGCGCCGCGCGCGAGGGCGGGACGGACGAGTGGGACGGCCACGGGGACGGCGGCCGCCACGAGGAGGACGGGTACCCCGACGAGCACGCCGAGGCCGGGGAGGCCGGCTTCCTCGGCGAGCAGGACGACTCCCGCGAGGCCCAGAAGAAGCGCAAGGAGAAGGGCAAGAAGTCGGGCCGCCGCAACGGCGGCGCCTGCCTGCTGGTCGCCGCGGTGCTGCTCGGCGCCGTCGGCGGGGCCGGCTGGTGGGGCTACGGCTTCTACCAGGACCACTTCGGCCCGGCGCCGGACTTCACCGGCGAGGGCACCGGCACCGTCCAGGTCGAGGTCAAGAAGGGCGCGGTCGGCGGGCAGATCGGCCTGGCGCTGAAGAACGCCGGCGTGGTCAAGAGCGTCGACGCGTTCAACACGGCCTGCAAGGCCGAGCCCAAGTGCGGCACCATCCAGTACGGCTTCTACGTGCTGAAGAAGGAGATGCCGGCCACGGCCGCGCTCAAGGAGCTGCTCGCCCAGGCGGGCGGCGCGGCGATCGTGATCCCGGAGGGCAAGAACTCCTCCGAGATCTACGCCAAGATCGACGACAAGCTGAAGCTGCCGCCGGGCACCACGGCAGGCGTCGCCAAGGCGCAGGTCAACGATCTCGGCCTGCCGGCGTACGCGAACGGCAACATCGAGGGCTTCCTCTGGCCGACCCGCTACAACATCGCCGATGGCATGAAGCCCGAGGACCTGCTCAAGCAGATGGTGAAGAACGCCACCGAGAAGTACGCCGGCTTGGACGCCCAGGCCGCTTCGGTGGGGCTGAAGACCGGCTACGAGGTGCTCATCGAGGCGAGCATCCTCCAGCGCGAGGGCAACAACCCGGAAGACTTCGCCAAGATGGCCAAGACCATCCAGAACCGGCTGGCGGCCGGCGGCGAGATCAACCACCGGCTCGGCATGGACACCACGCTCCAGTACTCGCTGGGCCGCAAGGACCTCGACAAGAAGGACATGGACGACGCGTCCAACAAGTACAACACCTACGTGAACCAGGGCCTGCCGCCCGGTCCGATCTCCAACCCCGGCGACGAGGCGCTCAACGCGACGCTGCACCCGGCGGACGGCAAGTGGCTGTACTTCATCGCGATGTCCCCGACCCAGACCCGGTTCGCCGAGACGAGCAAGGAGCACTACGCCAACGTCAAGGAGTACTGCCAGTCGGCCGGGCAGGGCTTCGACGAGGCGCGCGGCCACTGCACCACCAAGAAGTAGCCGCACCACCAGGAAGCAGCCGCGGCACCAGGAAGCAGCCGCGGCCGGACGACAGTTCGCCAGTTCGCGGAGAGAAGCGTTGACCAGCAAGCACCGGGCGGCCGTTCTCGGCTCGCCGATCGCCCACTCGCTCTCGCCGGACCTGCACCGGGCCGCCTTCGCGGCGCTCGGGCTGGACGGCTGGCGCTACGACGGCTTCGAGGTCGACGAGGCCGGGCTGCCCGGGTTCGTCGCCGCGCTGGACGAGGCCGAGTGGGCCGGGCTGTCGCTCACCATGCCGCTGAAGCGGGCGGTCATCCCGCTGCTCGACGAGGTCAGCGCGACGGCCCGCTCGGTGGACGCGGTGAACACCGTGGTGTTCACCGCCGACGGCCGGCGCACCGGGGACAACACCGACGTCCCCGGGCTGGTCAACGCGCTGCGCGAGCGCGGGATCACCGAGGTGCCCGAGGCGGCCGTCCTGGGCGCCGGGGCCACCGCCTCCTCGGCACTGGCCGCGCTCGCCCAGATCTGCACCGGCGAGGTGACGGTCTACGTGCGCAGCGCCGAGCGGGCCCGGGAGATGGCCGAGCTGGGCGAGCGGCTGGGCGTGGCCGTCCGCACCGCCGACTGGGAGCTCGGGGCGCAGGCGCTGGCCCGGCCGCTGACGATCTCCACCACGCCGGTCGGCGCGACCGACGTCTTCGCCGAGGCGCTGCCCGCCGAGCCGGGCGCGCTGTTCGACGTGCTGTACCACCCGTGGCCGACGGCGCTGGCCGCCGCCTGCGCCGGGCGCGGGGCGACCGTCCTGGGCGGGCTGGACCTGCTGGTGCACCAGGCGGTGCTGCAGAACGAGGCCTTCACCGGGCGGACGCCCGGGCCGCTGGCGGCGATGCGCGAGGCGGGGGAGAAGGCGCTCGCCGGGCACTGAGCCCGGCCCCGGCGGACTCGGGCGGGCCCGGCCCCACGGCCGGGTGCCCGCCCGCCCTCCGTCCGGTTTCCCGGGCGGTTCCCGGCCGGATCGTGGCCGGTTGCTGTCCGTCACGCGGACTGTGCCCCCGGGTGCCGCTGGGGCATGAAAGGATTCAGGTACAAAAGGCACGCCCGGGGCGGGCCCCGGCGGTGCCGTGGTCCGGTCCGCTGATGAAGGAGCTCCGTTGGGTACGTTGCGCTGGCTGACGGCGGGGGAGTCGCACGGCCCCGCACTCGTCGCGACGCTGGAAGGCCTGCCCGCCGGTGTACCGGTCACCACCGACGTGGTGGCCGACGCGCTGGCGCGCCGCCGGCTCGGTTACGGCCGCGGGGCGCGGATGAAGTTCGAGCAGGACGAGGTGACCTTCCTCGGCGGCGTCCGGCACGGTCTGACCATGGGCAGCCCGGTCGCGATCATGGTTGGCAACACCGAGTGGCCGAAGTGGGAGCAGGTCATGTCGGCCGACCCGGTCGACCCCGAGGTCCTGGCGGGCCTGGCCCGCAACGAGGCGCTCACCCGCCCCCGGCCCGGCCACGCCGACCTGGCCGGCATGCAGAAGTACTCGATCGACGAGGCCCGGCCGATCCTGGAGCGCGCCAGCGCCCGCGAGACGGCCGCCCGGGTCGCGCTGGGCGCCGTCGCCCGCGCCTACCTCCGCGAGGTGGCCGGGATCGAGATCGTCAGCCACGTGGTCGAGCTGGCCGCCGCCAAGGCGCCGGCCGGCGTGGTGCCGCTGCCCTCGGACGAGGCCAAGCTGGACGCCGACCCGGTGCGCTGCCTGGACGCCGACGCCTCGAAGGCGATGGTCGCCGAGATCGACCAGGCCCACAAGGACGGCGACACCCTCGGCGGCGTGGTCGAGGTGCTGGCGTACGGCGTGCCGGTGGGCCTCGGCTCGCACGTGCACTGGGACCGCCGGCTGGACGCGCGGCTGGCCGCCGCGCTGATGGGCATCCAGGCGATCAAGGGCGTCGAGGTCGGCGACGGCTTCGACCTGGCCCGGGTGCCGGGCTCCCAGGCCCACGACGAGATCGTCCCGACCGCCGAGGGCGTCAAGCGCACCTCCGGCCGCTCCGGCGGCACCGAGGGCGGACTGTCCACCGGCGAGGTGCTGCGGGTGCGCGCCGCGATGAAGCCGATCGCCACCGTGCCGCGGGCGCTCCAGACCCTGGACGTGCGCACCGGCGAGCCGGCCAAGGCGCACCACCAGCGCTCGGACGTCTGCGCGGTCCCGGCCGCGGGCATCGTCGCCGAGGCGATGGTCGCGCTGGTGCTGGCGGACGCGGTGAACGAGAAGTTCGGCGGCGACAACGTCTCCGAGACCCGCCGCAACGTGCAGGGCTACCTCGACAACCTGATCATCCGATGACGAACCCCGTTGTCGTGCTGGTCGGCCCGCCCGGCAGTGGCAAGTCCACCGTCGGGCGGATGCTGGCCGAGCGCCTGGGCGTCGGCTTCCGGGACACCGACGCCGACGTCGAGGCGACGGCCGGCAAGCCCATCCCGGAGATCTTCATCGACGAGGGCGAGCCGCACTTCCGCGCGCTGGAGGCGGCCGCCGTGCGCGCGGCCGCCGAGGGGCACGACGGGGTCCTGGCGCTCGGCGGCGGCGCGGTGATGGCCGAGGCCACCCGCGCGCTGCTGCACGAGCTGCCGGTGGTCTTCCTGGAGGTCCCGCTCGCCGACGCGGTCAAGCGGGTCGGCCTGGACGCCCCGCGCCCGCTGCTGGCCGTCAACCCGCGGGCCCGCTGGCGCGAGCTGATGGAGGCCCGCCGCCCCCTCTACCTGGAGGTGGCCACCGCCGTGGTCGACACCGCCGGGCGCACCCCGGAACAGGTCGCGGACGCCGTACTGGAAGCACTGGAGCTGAAGACCCCCCATGACTGACACCACCGTCAGGATCCACGTCGGCGGCAGCGCCGGCCACGACCCGTACGACGTGCTGATCGGGCACCAGCTGCTCGGTGAGCTGTCTCCGCTGATCGGGACCCGCGCCAAGCGGGTGGCGCTCATCCACCCGGAGGCGCTCGCCGCCACCGCCGACGCGATCCGCGAGGACCTGCTCGGCGAGGGCTACGAGGCCATCGTGCTCCAGGTGCCCAACGCCGAGGACGCCAAGAGCGTCGAGGTCGCCGCGTACTGCTGGTCGGTGCTCGGGCAGACCGGCTTCACCCGCAGCGACGTCATCGTCGGCCTCGGCGGCGGCGCCACCACCGACCTGGCCGGCTTCGTCGCCGCCACCTGGCTGCGCGGGGTGCGCTGGATCTCCATGCCCACCACGCTGCTCGGCATGGTCGACGCGGCCGTCGGCGGCAAGACCGGCATCAACATCGCCGAGGGCAAGAACATGGTCGGCGCCTTCCACCCGCCGGTGGGCGTGCTGGCCGACCTCGACACCCTGGAGACGGTGCCCAGGCACGACTACGTCTCCGGCCTCGCCGAGGTCATCAAGTGCGGCTTCATCGCCGACCCGGCCATCCTCGACCTGATCGAGGCCGACCCCGAGGGAGCCAAGACCCCGTCCGGCCCGCACACCGTCGAGCTGATCCGCCGCGCCATCCAGGTCAAGGCCGACGTGGTCTCCGGGGACCTCAAGGAGTCCGGCCGCCGCGAGATCCTCAACTACGGCCACACCCTCGGCCACGCCATCGAGCGCAACGAGCGGTACAAGTGGCGGCACGGCGCCGCGATCTCCATCGGCATGGTCTTCGCCGCCGAACTCGGCCGCCTGGCCGGGCGGTTGGACGACGAGACGGCCGACCGGCACCGCACCGTGCTGGCCTCGGTCGGCCTGCCGCTGAGCTACCGGGCGGACGCCTGGCCGAAGCTGCTGGACGCGATGAAGATCGACAAGAAGTCGCGCGGCGACCTGATCCGCTTCATCGTGCTGGACGGCCTCGGCAAGACCTCCGTACTGGAGGGCCCCGACCCGTCGCTGCTGGTCGCCGCGTACGCGGAGGTCTCGGCGTGACCAGGGTGATGGTGCTCAACGGCCCCAACCTGGGCCGGCTGGGCAGCCGCGAGCCGGACGTCTACGGCGCCACCTCGTACGCCGGGCTGGTCGAGCGCTGCACCGCGCTGGGCAAGGAGTTCGGCTTCGAGGTCGAGGTGCACGAGACCAACTCCGAGCAGCAGATGGTGGAGTGGCTGCACGAGGCGGCCGACGGGCAGGTGCCGGTGGTGATCAACCCCGGTGCGTTCACCCACTACTCGTACGCGATGCGGGACGCCGCGGCCCAGCGCACCGCGCCGCTGATCGAGGTGCACATCTCCAACCCGTACGCCCGGGAGACCTTCCGGCATACCTCGGTGATCGCCGCGGTGGCCTCCGGCACCATCGCCGGTTTCGGGCTCGGCTCCTACGAGCTGGCGCTGCGCGCGCTGGCCGAGCGGCTCACCACCCGCTGAGGGTACGGGCGGTGGCCCGGCGGCGGACTGTGCCCGCTGCCGGGCCGCCGTGTAGTGTCCCCGCTGAGAAGTGTCGGGAGGTGCCGTGACGCAGTACACCGGAGGCGGGCAGGTCCCGCCGCGTCCCGTCGCCCCGCCGGTGCCGCCGGGGGGCGGAACGCGGGGGACGTCGTCGGGGGCGCAGCCGCCGTCCCCGCCGCCGGGCCGGCCGGCGCCGGCGGCGCCCGTCACTCCCGGGCCGACCGGCCCCGGGCCCGCCGCCCACCCCGTTCCCGCCCACCCGGCCCCGGCCCCCGCGGCCGTACCCGTGCCGAGCGCGCCGCCCGTGCCCGCCGGGGGCACCGGGCACTTCGTGCTGCCGTCCGGCGCACCCGTCCAACTGCCGGCCCACCCGCCGCGGCAGCACGCGGCCACCGGGCCGATAGCCGTCCTGCTGATCGGACCGGCCGGGGCCGGCAAGACCACCGTCGCCCGCCACTGGGCCGAGCGGCGGCCCACCCCGACCGCGCACATCAGCCTGGACGACGTCCGCGAGTGGGTGCAGGCGGGCTTCGCCAACCCGCAGTCCGGCTGGAACAACGCCTCCGAGGCGCAGTACCGGCTGGCCCGCCGCACCTGCGGCTTCGCCTGCCGCAACTACCTGGCCAACGGCATCTCCTGCATCATCGACGACGCCGTCTTCCCGGACCGCCCGGCGATCGGCCTCGGCGGCTGGAAGCGGCACATCGGCCCCGGCATGATCCCGGTCGTGCTGCTGCCCAGCCTGGACTCGGTGCTGCACCGCAACGCCCGGCGCAGCGGCAACCGCCGGCTCGGGGACGAGGAGGTGGCCCGCATCCACGGGCGGATGGCCGGCTGGTACAACTCCGGGCTGCCGATCATCGACAACTCCGCCCTGGACGTCGCCGGGACGGCCGCCGAGCTGGACCGCGTCATCCTGGCCCGGCTGATGGGCGTCCCGGTCCGCTGACCCGCCGCGGCACGGGGCTGTCGGTGCCGGCTGCGATGATGGACGGGTCCAGTCGCCGAGCCCGGAGGAGCCGACGCCCGTGCCCGAAGGCCACATCATCCACCGCCTCGCCACCGAGAACCGCGAGGCCTTCGGCGGCCGCCCGGTGCGGGTCTCCAGCCCGCAGGGCCGGTTCGCCGACGAGGCCAAGGTGATCGACGGGCAGCTGCTCACCGGCGCGGAGGCCACCGGCAAGCACCTCTTCCTCGGCTTCGAGGAGGGCGCCTGGGTGCACGTCCACCTCGGCCTCTACGGCGGCTTCACCTTCGGCACCGGCCCGGCGCCCGCGCCGGTCGGGCTGGTCCGGCTGCGGCTGGAGAACGAGGACGGCTACGCCGACCTGCGCGGGCCCAACACCTGCGCGCTCGTCACGGACGACCAGAAGGCCGCCGTCGCCGCCCGGCTCGGCCCCGACCCGCTGCGCGCCGACGCCGACCCGGAGGCCGCCTGGCGCCGGATATCGGGCAGCCGGACGACCGTCGCGGCGCTGCTGATGGACCAGAAGGTGCTGGCCGGGGTGGGCAACGTCTACCGGGCCGAGGTGCTGTTCCGCCACGGCATCGACCCGCACCGGGCCGGGCGCGACCTCACCCGCCGGGAGTGGGACGCGATCTGGGCCGACCTGGTCGCCCTGATGCGCGAGGGCGTCACCGCGGGCCGGATCGACACCGTCCGCCCCGAGCACACCCCCGAGGCGATGGGCCGTCCGCCCCGGGTGGACGACCACGGCGGCGAGGTGTACGTCTACCGGCGGGCCGCCATGCCCTGCCTGGTCTGCGGCACCGACGTGCGGACGGAGGAGCACGCCGCCCGCAACCTCTTCTGGTGCCCCGCCTGCCAGGCGGCGTGACCGGCCCCGGCCGGGACGCGCAACGCCCCCGTGTCATGGAGAGCCCTTCTGACCTGCGACGATGGACAGGTGCCCGCCGAGCGGCGGGCACCCGTCCGCACGGCCACGTGTGAACGTGGAAGGGAAGGAAGTCCCATGATCTTCATTACGGTCAAGTTCGCGGTCCGCCCCGAGCGCGCCGACGAGTGGCTCGACCTGGTCGACGGTTTCACCCAGGCCACCCGCAGCGAGCCCGGCAACCTCTTCTTCGAGTGGTCCCGCAGCGTCGACAACGCCAACGAGTTCGTCCTGGTCGAGGCGTTCCGCGACGGCGACGCCGGCAAGGAGCACGTGGAGTCCGCGCACTTCACCAAGGCCATGGACGAGATGTCGTACGCCGTGGCCGCCAAGCCGCAGATCGTCTCGATCGAGATCCCCGGCATGGACGGCTGGGGCGAGATGGGCGAGATCACCCCCCGGTGACACCGGAGCGCCCCTCCGGCCGGGTGCCCAGCCCGTAGGCTGGGGCCCGGGCGGCCGGAGGGAGCAGGCGGATGGAGCGGCACGAGGTGGCCAGCACCGTGTCAGGCGCCACGGTGGGCGGCCATGTGGTGCAGGCCGGGAGCATCGGGTCGGTGCACCTCCACCAGCCGCCGACGGTGCCGACGCCCCGTCAGGTGCGCGCGCCGCACGGCCCGTTCGTCAACCGTGAACCGGAGTTCGCCGCACTGGCCGGCGCGCTGGACCGGGTCGAGGAGGGCGGACTCGGGGTCGTGGTGTTCACCGGCCTCGGCGGGGTCGGGAAGACCGAGCTGATCGCCAAGTTCACCGAGCGCCACCGGGAGCGCTTCCCCGGCGGGGACCTCTACGCCGACCTGAAGGCCTACCGGCACCAGGGCGGGGTGGACCTCCCCGGGCTGCTGGCCGGCTTCCTGCGCGCCCTGGGCGCCGAGCCCCCGGCCGTGGAGGCCGAGCGGTTCACGGCCTTCCGCACCGCCACCGCCGGGCGCCGGTGCCTGTTCTTCCTGGACAACGTCGAGCACGCCGCGGAGGTCCGGGCGCTGCTCCCCGCCTGCGGGCTGGTGGTGGTCGCGAGCCGGCGGCGGCTGCCCGCGCTGCGGATGGACGGCGCCGAGGTGCGCCGACTCGGGCCGCTGAGCGCGGCGGCGGGCGCCGAACTGGTGCGGGGCTGGGTGGGCTCCGGGCGGGGAACCGACGGGGAACTGGCCGAACTGGTCGAGCTGTGCGGCGGGTTGCCGCTCGCGCTGAACGCGGTCGGGAGCCAGCTGCTGGACCGGGACAGCCTGCCGGTCGGCCGGGTGGTGGCCGAACTGCACGACCGGGAGGGCAGGTTGGCGATGCTGGAGGACGAGGAGAGCGATCTCGGCGCGACGTACGACCTGGTCCACGAGCGGCTGTCGGCGCCGGGCCGGGCGCTCTACCAGCTGATCGGCGTGCACCCCGGCCCCTTCGTGTCCGCCGAACTGGCGCGGGCGGTCGGCGTCGATCGGGCCGAGCAGGCGGTCAGGGAGCTGCGTGGCGTCCACGTGCTCGACGAGGTGGTGGACGACGACGGCGAGGACCGATTCCGGGCCCACGACGTGGTGCGGTTGCACGCCTACGGCCGGACGCGGGAGCTGCCCGACCGCGCCGGGCTCCTCGCCGGCGTCGTGGCGTACTTCCGGGGCCGTGCCTCGCTCGCCGACCGGACGATGGGCAGGGACCGGCTCCGGCTGCAGGACCCGAGCGGCGACGACCTGCCCGGCTTCGCCTCCGACGCCGCGGCCCTGGAGTGGCTGTACGCCGAACGCGCCGACTTCCGCGCGGTGGTGGAGGAGGCGGCCGCGCAGGGGTGGCACGGCGAGGTGTGGCGGCTCTGCGAGTCGCTCTGGCCGCTGTACCACGGCCGCAAGCTCTACGACGACTGGATCGCCACCCACCGGCTCGGCATCGAGTCGGCCCAGTGGGACAACCAGCCGGCCGCCGTGGTCAAGATGCGCAACCAGCTCGCCCGCGCCCACCAGGAGCGCAAGGAGTACCGGCTCGCCGCCGAGCAGCTGGCGCTCGCCACGGAGCTGGTCCCGCTGGTGACGAACCGCCGGGTGGTCGGGGTGCTCTACGAGACCGACGGCCTGCTCTGCCTGGCCGACGGCCGCCCGGGCGACGCGGTGGAGCGCTTCACCCTGGCCCTGGCGGAGAACCGGGGCGACGACCACGGCGAGATCGTCCAGAGCTACAACCTGGCGCAGGCGCTGATCGCCGACGGCCGTCCGGAGGAGGCGCTGACCCTGCTGGCCGAGGCCACCGCCCGGGCCGGGCGGACGCGGGACAACGACATGCTGATGAAGCTGCCGCTGGTCCGGGCCCGGGCCCACCGGGCGCTCGGGCAGCTGGACCTCGCCGTCGTCCACGCGGACGACTGCGCCCGGCAGGCCAAGGAGCGGAACCAGTACGCGAAGGAGGCGCAGGCCCACACCCTGCTCGTCACCCTCGCCGAGGAGCTGGACGACGCGGAGCTGGCGGAGCGCAGCCGCGAGCGGCTGCGGCAGCTGGCGGGCTGAGGGGCGGTCCGGGCCGAGGGGCGGTCCGTAGCGGGCGGGCGGGGTCAGGGCCCGGTACGGAAGGACACCCGGGTGCGGTCCCCGCCGGTGCGGACGGTGAGTCCGTGCTCGGGGAGGCCGGCCGGGTCGCCGCCGTCGGCGAGCCAGCAGGCCACGGCGGAGCCGAGCAGCAGCGGGTCGACGGCGGGGTCGGGGCGGCCCCAGTCCGGTTCGGCGCGGGCCTCCAGCAGCCGGCCGCCGTGCAGCCGGAGCAGGTGGCGGGCCGGGCCGAGGGCGGCCACCGCGACGGCGAGGCCGGGCAGTTCGGCGGCGGTGTCGGCGAGCCAGCGGGCGGCGGGGCGTTCGGCGTGCGCCTCGGTGCGGGCGATCACCTCGGCCGTGTAGCGGAGGGCGTCGCCCGGGTGCTCGTCGGTGAGGGCGTGGAAGCCGCGCGGGGTGTGGTCGTCCGGGTGGAAGGGGTAGCGCCGCAGGCTCACCTCGGTCCCCTCGGTGCTGCCCTCGACGTCGTACGCGGTGGGCCACTCGGCGGCCCCGGGGCAGGGGACGGGCCTGGGGTAGGGCGGCAGGGCCGGTTCGTCCCCGGGCTCGTCCAGGCCGTCCAGGAAGGAGTAGAGCAGCGGGCGCAGCAGCCGGGCGGATTCGCCGCGGTGGGCGAGTGAGCGGTCGGTGATCTCGCGCAGGCCGGCCGGGGCCTCGGCGAGGGCCTGTTCGAGCTGGGCGGCGAGGTCCCCGTCCGGGTCGAGGACGGGGGCGGCCTGGCCGAAGGCGTAGCTGGGGGAGCGCGGGTCGAGTTCGGCGGCGCCGGTGGCGACGAGCATGGTGCGGTGTTCCAGGGCGGCGCCGTAGACGGTGACCGAGCCGTGGTCGCCGATCACGCAGTCGGCGGCGACGAGCGCGGCCTGCCAGCCCTGGTGGGGCGGGATCAGGCGCAGGCCCATCCGGCGGGCGTCGTCGAGCAGCGCCCCGGGGGCGTGGCGGCTCCACACGTTGGGGTGCAGGACGACGGCCACCGTGTACTCGTCGGCGGGCAGTTGGCGGACGAGCCGCCGGGGCAGGTCGGGGTGGCGGCCGAATAACGAGTGCTCGCTCCAGGTGGAGCTGACGACGACGAGCCGTCGGCCGCCGACGGCGCCGAGCGCGGCGCGGTAGCCGTCCCGGGAGCGCCGGCTGGCGAGCATCCGGTCGAAGCACGGGTCGCCGACCACCCGGGCGACGTCCAGGGCCTCGGGGCAGGAGGTCCGCAGCCGGTCCAGCTGTTCGGGGTGGGAGAGCCCGAGGACGTCCACGAACACCCGCCCGCGGTGGGTGAGTTCGTTGCGGGACAGGCCGGCGGCGCTGACCGTGTCGCCGGTGGACTCGGTGACCAGGCGGTTGTAGCCGGCGCCGTGCGGCAGGACGACGAGGCGGGCGTCCAGGCGGTGCATGGAGGAGTGGACGGCGCAGGCGACGGCCAGGTCGAAGCGGTGGCGGACGGCGTCGTCCCAGTCCAGCACGGTGAAGCCGGACAGGCCGTGCAGGTACTCGTCCAGGGCGCGGTCGGCGAAGACGGAACCGGGGTTGACGGTGAAGTACCACTCGATGCCGTGCGGGCTCAGCAGGGAGAGGACGTCCAGCACCCGGGTGGCCGAGGTGAGGGTGCGGGCGACCGCCAGCACGCGGGCCTTGACCGGGTCGGTGTTCCAGCGGTCGGCGGGCCAGGCATGGGGGTGGGACGGCACATCATGATCGTACTGGCCGGGGCCGTTCGCGGCGCGCCTTCCCGAGCAGGAGTCAGCAGGTCGGGCAGGGGTCGGCGGGACGGGTCAGCCCACTGCCGCGCTGGGCTCGTGGTGCTCGGCGGCGGCGCACTCGTCGAGGAGGGGGCGCATGGCCTCGTCCACGAGCCGGTAGCGCACCACTCGTCCGTCCCGGTCGCCGGTGACCACGCCGGCCGTGCGGAGCAGCCGCAGGGCCTGGGAGACGGCGGGGTCGCGCATGCCGGTGGCCACCGCGAGGTCGCTGACGGCGAGCGGGCCGGCCCGGTGGAGGGCGAGCAGCAGGGCGAGCCGTCCGGGGTCGGCGAGCAGGGAGAACCGCTCGGCCCAGGACCGGACGTGCGCGGGGTCGCCGATCGCGGCGATGGCCTCGCAGACCCGGTGCCCGTCGATGGTGCGGTGGCCCGCGCGGTCGGCCGGTACGAGATGCATGCGGACATTCTTGCAGGCGGTCGCCTGTGATCCTGGACACCTGCGCAGGTGCGCAGCCTTGCACGGGTCGGGGCGCGGCCCCTACGGTGTTCCCCGCCGTGGTGCTCGGGAAGACCGGTGACGGACCCTCAGGGGTCCCAGCCCGGAGCGGCCCTCGCCACTGTGATCGGGTCGTTCCTCCGCCCGCGGAGGAACGTCGTCCGTGCCCACGGAGCCACTGGGTGCCTCGCGCACCTGGGAAGGCGGGCACGGGTATCCCGTCAGCCAGGAGACCGGCCACGGCATCTCACGAGGTTTTCCACGAGGTGCTGGAGCGTGATCCGCAGATGACCCTGCCCGAAACCGTTGCCGCCGGCGCGAAGCCGGCCCCTTCCGTGCTGCCCAGCTTCAGATGGCGGCGCGAGGACACCGTCCGTACGGCCGGGCTGATGGCGGTGATCGTGGCCATGCACGTGGTGGCCTTCGGCACGCTGATCTTCCTGGTCGCGCCCGAGCGGTACGCGGTCGGTACCCAGGTCTTCGGGGTGGGCCTCGGCATCACCGCGTACACCCTCGGCATGCGGCACGCCTTCGACGCCGACCACATCGCGGTGATCGACAACACCACCCGCAAGCTGATGGCGGACGGCAAGCGGCCGGTCTCGGTGGGCTTCTGGTTCGCCCTCGGGCACTCCTCGATGGTGGTGCTGATGGCCGCCCTGGTGGCGGGCGGCGCGCAGCTGGCGAACACACTGATGGACGACGAGTCGGCCACCCACAAGTGGCTGGGCGTGATCGGGACGACCACCTCCGGCGTGTTCCTCTACCTGATCGGTGCGCTCAACCTGGCGGCGCTGCTCGGCATCCTCAGGGTGTTCCGCTCGATGCGGGCCGGGAAGTTCGACGAGAAGGAGCTGGAGGCGCACCTCGACTCGCGCGGCTTCATGGCCCGGGTGCTGAACCGGGCGACCCGTTCGATCACCCGGCCGGGGCAGATGTTCCCGGTGGGCATGGTGCTGGGCCTGGGCTTCGACACCGCGACCGAGGTCACCCTGATGGTGATGGCCGGCTCGGGCGCGGCCTCCGGGCTGCCCTGGTACGCGATCGTCTGCCTGCCGCTGCTGTTCGCGGCGGGGATGAGCCTGTTCGACACCCTGGACGGGACGTTCATGAACTTCGCGTACCAGTGGGCCTTCGCCAACCCGGTCCGGAAGGTGTACTACAACCTGACCATCACGGGTCTGTCGATCGCGGTGGCCTTCATCATCGGCACCATCGAGCTGGTCGGGGTGCTGCACGAGAAGCTCGACCTGACCGACCCGGTCACCGGGTTCGTCGCGGACATCTCGCTGGACAACGTGGGCTACGCCATCGCCGGGCTGTTCGTGGTCGTCTGGGCGATCGCGATCGGGTACTGGAAGCTCGCCCGGGTCGAGCAGCGCTGGACGCCCGAGGGCTCCTGAGCCGAGCGGCCCGGCCGCCCGCGGCGCCTCCCCGAGTCCGGGGAGGCGCCGTTCGCGTGTCCGGGGTCAGCGCTCCTCGCGGAAGTCGACGTGCCGGCCCGCGGCCGGGTCGTACTTGCGCAGGACCATCCGGTCCGGGTCGTTGCGGCGGTTCTTGCGGGTCACGTAGGTGAAGCCGGTGCCGGCGGTGGAGCGGAGCCTGATCACCGGGCGCAGTTCGCTGCGGGCCATGGGACGTCCTCCTGGGGTCTGGGGGTCGGGGTCTCGGGGTCCGGTCCGAGGGGTTGGCTCGAACCGTACATCGAAATGGAAGTCATTTTCATCTGGTGTAACGTGAGCCCGGTCCTGCCCATTCCCGGACGCCAGGGAGCACCCATGTCCGCCCGCTGCCAACTCACCGGCCGCCGGCCCGGCTTCGGCAACGCGATCTCGCACTCGCACCGCCGCACCGGCCGCCGCTTCGACCCCAACATCCAGCGCAAGCGCTACTGGCTGCCCGGCGAGGGCCGGTACGTCCGGCTGGCGCTGAGCGCCAAGGGCATCCGCACCGTCGACGCGATCGGCATCGAGGCCGCCGTCGCCCGCATCCGCGCCCGGGGGGAGAAGGTCTGATGGCCAAGCAGAGCAAGATCGCCAAGAACGAGCGGCGGCGCGCCGTCGTCGCCCGCTACGCCGAGCGCCGGGCCGAGCTCAAGCGGACCATCGCCCACCCCGGCACCGGCCCCGCCGAGCGCGCCGCCGCCCAGGCCGAGCTCGCCCGCCAGCCGCGCGACGCCAGCGCCACCCGGGTCCGCAACCGGGACGCCGTGGACGGCCGGCCCCGCGGCTACCTGCGGGCCTTCGGCCTCTCCCGGGTCAACCTGCGCGCCCACGCCCACGCCGGGCACCTGCCCGGCGTCCGCAAGGCGAGCTGGTGAGCGCCGTGGACGGGACCAGGCTGCCGGTGGTGGTCGTCGCCGGCCTGCACGCGGAGCAGCGCCGGGCCGCCGTCGAGGAACTGGCGGCGGCCGCGGTGGACGCCGTGGTCCTGCACCACGACCTGCGGGACGCCGCGCTCGGCACCGTCCGCCGCGAGCTGCGCGACGCCGCCGGGGCCTTCGACGTGGCCGACGTCCCGCTGGCGAACGACTGCCCGTGCTGCGCCCTGCGCGAGGACCTGCTGCCCCGGCTGCTGGAGATCGCCGACGGCGGCCGGTACGGACTGGCGATCGTCGAACTGTGGGGCGGCAGCGACCCGCACCCCGCGGTCGAGGTGATCGCCGGGGGAGAGGTGGACGGGCGGCCGCTCGACGACGCCGTCGAACTGGCGGGCGTGGTCACCGCCGTCGACCCGGACCGGCTGGTCGGCGAGCTCTCCGTCCCCGACGACCTGGCGGAGCACGGCGAGCAGACCGCCTCGCGCGACGACCGGACCCGCGCCGAGGCGCTCGCCCACCAGATCGAGTACGCCGGCACGCTCGCCGTGCCGCGCGCCGCGGCGCACGCGCCGGGGCTCGCCCTCCTGCGCCAGCTGCACGCCACCGCCCGGACCGTCCGGCTCGGCACCGGCGCGCTCACCCGGGCCGCGCTCGGCGGCTTCGACGTGGCCGCCGCCCGCGACCGGGTCAACCCGGCGCTCGCGCTGCTGCCGCAGGAGCGGGACGAGGCGGGCGTCGCCACCCTGCTGTGGGAGCGCCGCCGACCGCTCCACCCCGAGCGGCTGCACCGGGCGCTGGAACTGCTCGTCCCGGCGGCGCAGCGCAGCCGCGGCCGGTTCTGGCTGGCCAACCGGCCCGATCTGATACTCGCCTGGGACGCCGCCGGGGCGAACCTCGCGGTCGAGGAGTGCGGGCCCTGGCTCACCTCTCTGCCCGACGCGGCCTGGGAGCTCTACCCGCCCGCGCGCCGGGCCGCCGCCGCCCTCGACTGGCACCCCCGGCACGGCGACCGGGTGCAGCAGCTCAGCTTCACCGCCGAGGGGCTGGACGTCGACGGCATCACCGACCTGCTCGACTCCTGCCTGCTCACCGACGCCGAACTCGCCGCCGGCGAACCCGGCTGGAAGGCCCTGCCGGACGCCTTCCAGGACCTGCTCGACCCCGTCCACTGAAGGAGCGCCCTCCCGTGCGCAAACGATCCGCCCCGCCGAAGCCCCGGCCCAACCCGCTGCTCGCGGCGGGCATCGAGTACATCGACTACAAGGACACCGACCTGCTGCGCCGCTTCGTCTCCGACCGCGGCAAGATCCGCGGCCGCCGGGTCACCCGGCTCACCGCCGAGCAGCAGCGGGCGGTGGCCCGGGCGATCAAGAACGCCCGGGAGACGGCCCTCCTGCCGTACGCCTCGGGCGCCACCCGCTAGCGCCGCCCGACGACGCGTTCGACCACACCACCCGAGAAGGAGCCCGCGATGGCCGTACCCAAGCGCAAGACCTCCCGCAGCAACACCCGGCACCGCCGGGCCCAGTGGCGGGCGACGCCCCCGAAGCTGGTCGCGATCACCCTGAACGGCCGGGAGATGCTCGTCCCGCAGAACCTCGTCCCGGCGTACCGGCGGGGTCTGCTCGACCCGGACGGGCAGTAGGCGCGACGGGAGGAAGCCGCCGCCGAGGGGAGGTGGGCCCCTCGGCGGCGGCGCGCGTCCGAGCGGCGGTGGGGGCGGGGGCCCCGGCGCGGGCCGGAGGGCGACGGCGCGGTCGCGCGGGGGGCGCGCAAGGGGCACCGGGGGTTCTGGCGGGGGTGCTCGGCGGGCGCTTCGGGCCGGGGGTTCGTAGGCTCGACGCATGGCGGATGCGTACGCGGGGCGGCGGGAGCGGGTGAGGGAGCACTGCAGCGCGGCCGGGGCCGATGCGGCGCTGATCACCCGTGCGGCGAACGTGCGGTACCTGACGGGCTGCGCGCCCTGCGGGGCGAGCCTGTTGCTGACCAGGGAGCGGGCGCTGCTGGCGCTGCCGGACGACCTGCCGCCGGACGACACCGGGGAGCACCTGATCGCCCCGGACGTCGCCCGGCTGCCGGTGGCGGCCGGCTCGGACACCGCGCTGGCCGCCGCAGCCGCGGCCACCCGCTCCGGGGTGTTGGGCCTGGCGGTGGAGGAGCACGACCTGACCGTCAGCCGGCACCGGGCGGTGGGCGACCTGATAGCGGGGACCCGGCTGGTGGACCTCGGCCGGACGGTCGAGCGGCTGCGGGTGGTCAAGGACGAGCACGAGATCGCGGACCTGCGGATCGCCGCCGAGATCGCCGACCAGGCGCTGGGCGAGCTGCTGGAGTCGATCCTGGTCGGCCGCACCGAGCGGCACCTGGCGATGGAGCTGGAGCGCCGGATGATCGACCACGGCGCCGACCGGGCGGCCTTCCCGGTCTCGGTCGGCACCGGCAGCCACTCCGGCCAGGCCGCCCACCAGCCGACCGACCGCCGGGTGGAGGAGGGCGACTTCCTGACCGTGGTGATGGGCGCCCAGTACCGCGGCTACGGCGTCTCCACCGCCCGCACCTTCGTGATCGGCGCCGCCCCCGCGCCCTGGCAGGTGGAGCTGCACCGGCTGGTCTTCCGGGCCCAGCGGGCCGGGCGGGAGGCGCTCGGACCAGGCGTGGAGCAGTGCGTACCCGACCGGGCCGCCCGGCAGGTCCTGGAGGCGGCCGGCCACACCGAGCCCTCCCCGCACCCGGTGGGCCACGGCATCGGGCTGGAGATCCGGGAGGCGCCGCGCCTCGGTCCGGCGGACATGGGTAAACTGGACAGCCGCGTGCCGGTCACCGTCGGTCCGGGGGTTCACCTCCCGGGCAGGGGCGGCGTCCGGATCGAGGACACGCTCGTCGTGCGCCCCCTTGAGGAGGGCGGGCCCGAGCTGCTCACCATCACCACCAAGGAGCTCCTCGCCCTGTGACCGCGGCCCCCGGGGCCGTGGGCGGCAGGACGCAATCCCTTGGTTCCTTGACAGCTATACAGGAGTAAGTGCGCCCGTGGCTTCCACGAACGATCTCAAGAACGGCATGGTCCTCAAGCTGGAGGGCGGCAAGCTCTGGTCCGTCGTCGAGTTCCAGCACGTCAAGCCCGGCAAGGGCCCGGCCTTCGTGCGTACCAAGCTCAAGGAGGTCCTGACCGGCAAGGTCGTCGACAAGACCTTCAACGCGGGCACCAAGGTCGAGACCGCCAACGTCGACAAGCGCGGCATGCAGTTCTCGTACAAGGACGGCGAGAACTTCGTGTTCATGGACATGGACACCTACGACCAGCTGACCATCGAGCCGTCGGTCGTCGGCGACGCCGCCAAGTACCTGCTGGAGGGCTTCGAGGCCCTCGTCGCGCAGAACGAGGGCTCGGTCCTCTACATCGAGCTCCCGGCCGCGGTCGAGCTGACCATCGCCGAGACCGAGCCGGGCGTCCAGGGCGACCGCTCGACCGGTGGCACCAAGCCGGCCACCCTGGAGACGGGCGCCGAGATCCAGGTGCCGCTCTTCGTCACCACCGGTGAGAAGGTCAAGGTCGACACCCGCGACGGCAGCTACCTCGGCCGGGTGAAGTAAGTCCGTGTCGGCCGCACGCAGCAAGGCCCGCACGCGGGCCTTCCAGATCCTCTTCGAGGCCGACCACCGTGGGGTAGACCCGCAGCAGGTCCTCGCCGACTGGGTGGCCCGCGCCCGCGAGCCCAAGCCCGACGAGGGCACCCCGCAGGTCGGTGAGTACACCATGGAGCTCATCGAGGGGTACGTCCAGCACGCTCGTCGCATCGACGACCTGATCGAGCAGTACGCCGTGGGCTGGACGCTCGACCGGATGCCGATCGTGGACCGCAACGTCCTGCGGCTCGGTGCGTACGAGCTGATCTGGGAGGACGGTGTCCCGGACGCCGTCGTCCTGGACGAGGCCGTCGAGATCGCCAAGGAGTTCTCCACGGACGACTCCCCGGCCTTCGTCAACGGCCTGCTCGCCCGCTTCCTCGAGCTGAAGCCGAGCATCCGCCGCTGAGTGGTCGAATCCCGTGAACGGCCGTCGGACCCGAACAGGTGTCCGGCGGCCGTTCCGCGTTTCATCCGGGCGGCGTAGGGTGAGGGCCTACTTGTCAGTAACTTGACGTCCGGAAGCACGCGTGAAGGGCAGGCCCCCCACATGACCACGGCGATCCGCAGCGAGTTCGACCAGGGCATCGCCCTGACCAGGCACCCCGAGGAGGCCGGCCGGTACGAGGCCGAGCTCGGCGCCGGCTGGCAGATCGGCGGCGGGGTGAACGGCGGACTGCTGCTCGCGGTGGCCGGACACGCGCTGTCGCTGGAGCACGGCACCCACCCGGACCCGGTGTCGATCAGCGGTTACTACCTGTCCGCCTCCACGCCCGGCCCGGCCACCGTCCGCACCGAGGTGCTGCGCACCGGCCGCGGCCTGTCCACCGGCACCGCCTCGCTCAGCCAGGACGGCGTCGAGCGGCTGCGCGTGGTGGCCAGCCACGGCGACCTCGCCACCGCCGACGGCGAGGTGCGCACCAGCGCGCTGCCGCCGCAGCTGCCGCCGCCGGACCAGTGCATCGGCGTCGAGCACGCGCCCAAGGAGCTGATCGCCCAGGCCGCCCTGCTGGAGCGGTTCGACCTGCGGCTGGACCCGGCCACCATCGGCTGGGCGCTCGGGCAGCCCTCCGGCAACGGGCGGATCCAGGGCTGGTTCCGGCTCGCCGACGGCCGCGAGCCCGACCCGCTGCTGCTCCTGCTGGTCGCCGACGCGCTGCCGCCGGTCACCTTCGACCTCGGCCTGCCGGGCTGGGCCCCCACCGTCGAGCTGACCGTCCACCTGCGCGCCAGGCCGGTGCCCGGCTGGCTGCGGGTCACCCACGCGACCCGCAACCTGGCCGGCGGCTACTTCGAGGAGGACGCGGAGGTCTGGGACGAGTCCGGCCGCCTGGTCGCGCAGTCCCGCCAGCTGGCCCGCGCGCCCCGCTCCGCCTGACGCCCGCGCGACCCGCATTACCGGTGGTTACATTCCTGTGACACGCCGTACGTGTGCGACGCGCGCGGATGGGGAGGAAGACGGTCAGCGGCACGCCTGCCGCCGACCGTCCTCCCCTGAAGCCAGGAGCCACCGATGAGTCATTTGGGGCGCGCCCGCCGTAACTCCGACTGCACCGCCGGCGGCTCGCGGCCCGTGGTGCGGTCGCACCGGCCGCGGCGGGTCGAGGGCGCCGAGCAGGCGTTCGTCATCGGAGTGCTCACCAACGCCGCGGACTTCGCCCGGGCCCGCGCCTGGGGGATCTCCGACGCCCCCGACCACGAGCGCTACCTGGCCGACACCGCGGATCTGCTGGCCGAGGCGCTGGAGCGGTTCGACACCGTCCGGGCCCGGACGTTCCACCCGCAGGACTTCGAGGAGTTCTGCCTGCTGAACGGGCTGGACCCGGCCGAGCCCGCGGCCCGCGACCGCTACCTGGTCAACCCGGCCCTGCAGACCCAGCTGCTGGCCTATCAGGGCGAGGAGCTGGCCGGGGACTTCGTGCCGCGCCTGGTGCGCGCCCGGGAGAACGGGCTGACGCTCTGCCACGCCGACCTGCTGCTCGACGGGGGCCTGTACGGGGGCGCGGGCGCATCCGACGAGGAGCACGCCGCCTGGGTGCGCGCCGCCTACGAGCGCGGGGGCGAGGTGTTCCGGCGGATGCTGGTCGGCGCGGGCGCCGGGGTGTACGAGCTGCGCCTGCGGGTGGACGCGCCCGGCGGCGGGCTGACCGCCGCGGCCCGGGTGCTCCAGTGGGAGGACGGCGTGGTCCGGATCAACGACGAGGACCTGGAGCTGGTCTGCGCGGTGCTCTGCACCGGGCTGGCCCTGGAGCTGCCGGGCGTCGCGGTGCTGCACGGCTCGCAGGGCTCGGCGGCCTCCTGCGGGGAGTACCTGCCGGCCTCCTGGGCCTGGTCGAGCGGCGGGCAGGAGTGGGCCCCGGCCGACCGGCCGGTCCGGCTGGACGGCGTGGCGGCGCAGCCCGGCTACAGCCTGGGGACGGTCTGCTGACGCCTCCGCCGCCCCGGGGTGGTGTGGCTACACCGCGGCGCGGCCCCCGGTCTGGGGAGCCGCGCCGTGACGTTTCTGCTTGCCAGCACTAGTGGCGCGAGTGCTGGGTTGTGCCTGGATCCGCTGGCGGGAGCCGGTGCGGTGAGCCTCAGCTCGCATCCTCCTCGCGCACCGCACGGCGCGCGTCGGGGTTCAGCACGCCCCAGGAGATCAGCTGCTCGGTGAGGATCGACGGGGACTGGTCGTAGATCACAGCCAGGGTGCGCAGGTCGTCCTGGCGGATCGACAGCACCTTGCCGTTGTAGTCGCCGCGCTGGCTCTGGATGGTCGCCGCGTAGCGCTGCAGCGGGCCGGCCTTCTCGGAGGGGACCTGGGTCAGTCTCTCCAGGTCGAGGACCAGGCGCGGCGGCGGCTCGGCCGCGCCGCCGGGCGTACCGCCGGGCAGCAGCTCCTGGACCGGGACGCCGTAGAACTCCGCCAGTTCGGCCAGTCGCTGCACGGTGACCGCACGGTCACCACGCTCGTACGAACCGACGACGACTGCCTTCCAGCGCCCCTGGGACTTCTCCTCGACACCGTGCAGGGAGAGACCCTGCTGAGTGCGGATCGCTCGGAGCTTGCCTCCGAGTTGCTTCGCGTAGTCGCTGGACATTGATCTCCCCGGACGAGATTGCTTCGCGTTCAGTGGTGGGTCACGGGCGATTGCCGACGCCGTTACCGGTGGGTCCGACGTCCGTCTCGTAACTCACTGTGAGGTTACGTAGAGTAAGGTAGTTGCGTCAAGCCGAATGGGGCAGTCGTGCGAATGGCCCGCATCGGCGGCGCGTCCGGAGTGTTAACCCGGGGAAGCGGAATGGTGGACGTCTGTTTGCCGTCTGGCGCGCTGGTAGGATGACCGAAGCCCGCGCCCGGTCGGCGGGGGCCATCCCAGACATCCTTTAAGGCCCGTCCAGTGAGGCGGGGAAGGAGGTCCGCTTCGGCATGACCACACACCACGAACCCACGCCGCGGCCGCCGCACCAGGTGCTCGACGGCACGGACATCGCCCGGGTCGTCACCCGGATAGCGCACGAGATCGTCGAGCGCGCCAAGGGCGCGGAGGACGTCGTGCTGCTCGGCATCCACACCAGGGGCGTCCACCTCGCCCGCCGCCTGCACGACCGGCTGGCCCAGATCACCGGGCGCGAGATCCCGCTGGGCTCCCTGGACATCACCATGTACCGGGACGACCTGCGGCTGAAGCCCGCCCGGGCCCTGGAGCACACCGAGATCCCGCCCGGCGGCATCGACGGCAAGCTCGTCATCCTGGTCGACGACGTGCTCTTCTCCGGCCGCACCATCCGCGCCGCGCTCGACGCGCTGAGCGACATCGGCCGCCCGCGCGCCGTCCAGCTCGCCGTCCTGGTCGACCGCGGCCACCGCGAGCTGCCGATCCGCGCCGACTACGTGGGCAAGAACCTCCCCACCTCGCTGCGCGAGGCCGTGCAGGTGCGCCTCGCCGACCGCGACGGCGTGGACGCCGTCCTGGTCGGCGACCGCGACTTCGCCCAGCGCTCCTCGCAGGCCCTGGCCCCCCAGTCTTCCGAACCGCACCTCCCGGAGTAGCCCGCGTGAAGCGCCACCTCGTCTCCGCCGCCGATCTCAGCCGCGACGACGCGCTGCTGATCCTGGACACCGCCGAGGAGCTGGCCCAGCTCTCCGGCCGGGCCGTCAAGAAGCTGCCCACGCTGCGCGGCCGCACCGTCGTCAACCTCTTCTTCGAGGACTCCACCCGGACGAAGACCTCCTTCGAGGTCGCCGAGAAGCGGCTCTCGGCCGACGTCATCAACTTCTCCGCCAAGGGCTCCTCGGTCTCCAAGGGCGAGAGCCTCAAGGACACCGCGCTGACCCTCCAGGCGATGGGCGCCGACGCGGTGGTCATCCGCCACCACGCCTCCGGCGCCCCGGCCCGGCTGGCCCAGTCCGACTGGCTGCACGGCAGTGTGATCAACGCCGGTGACGGCACCCACGAGCACCCCACCCAGGCGCTGCTCGACGCCTTCACCATGCGCCGCCACCTCAACCCGGGCGCCGGCCAGGACCTCGCGGGCCGCCGGGTGACCATCGTCGGCGACGTCCTGCACAGCCGGGTCGCCCGCTCCAACGTCCACCTGCTGAACACCCTCGGCGCGCAGGTGACCTTCGTCGCCCCGCCGACCCTGCTGCCGATCGGGATCGAGAACTGGCCCTGCGAGGTCAGCTACGACCTGGACAGCGTGCTGCCCAAGACGGACTCGCTGATGATGCTGCGGGTGCAGCGCGAGCGGATGAACGCCGCGTTCTTCCCGACCGAGCGCGAGTACAGCCGCCGCTACGGCATGAACGGCCGCCGGATGGCCCAGCTGCCGGACCACGCGATCGTGATGCACCCCGGTCCGATGGTCCGCGGCATGGAGATCACCGCCGAGGTCGCCGACTCGCCGCGCTGCACCGCGATCGAGCAGGTCGCCAACGGCGTCTCCGTCCGGATGGCCGTCCTCTACCTGCTGCTCGGCGGCGCCGTCTTCGCCGACGCGCCCACCGACACCCCCCGTACCGACTCCGTGGAGACCGCCCAGTGACCAGCTACCTGATCCGCAACGCCAAGATCCTGGGCGGCGCCCCGCAGGACCTCCACCTCGCCGACGGCGTCGTCCAGGCGATCGGCACCGGCCTGACGGTCGAGGCGGACATCGAGATCGACGCCACCGGGCTGATCGCCCTGCCCGGCCTGGTCGACCTGCACACCCACCTGCGCGAGCCCGGCCGCGAGGACGCCGAGACCGTGCTCACCGGCACCCGGGCCGCCGCGATGGGCGGCTTCACCGCCGTGCACGCGATGGCCAACACCACCCCGGTGGCCGACACCGCCGGCGTGGTCGAGCAGGTCTGGCGGCTCGGCCAGGAGGCCGGCTACTGCGACGTGCAGCCGGTCGGCGCCGTCACCGTCGGCCTGGAGGGCAAGCAGCTCGCCGAGCTCGGCGCGATGCACGAGTCCGCCGCCGACGTCCGGGTCTTCTCCGACGACGGCAAGTGCGTGGACGACGCGGTGCTGATGCGCCGCGCCCTGGAGTACGTCAAGGCCTTCGACGGCGTCGTCGCCCAGCACGCCCAGGAGCCGCGGCTCACCGAGGGCGCCCAGATGAACGAGGGCCAGGTCTCCGGCGAGCTCGGGCTCGGCGGCTGGCCGGCCGTCGCCGAGGAGTCGATCATCGCCCGCGACGTGCTGCTCGCCGCGCACGTCGGCTCCCGGCTGCACGTCTGCCACCTCTCCACGGCCGGCTCGGTCGAGATCGTCCGCTGGGCCAAGTCCAAGGGCTGGGACGTCACCGCCGAGGTGACCCCGCACCACCTGCTGCTCACCGACGAGCTGGTCCGCACCTACGACCCGGTGTACAAGGTGAACCCGCCGCTGCGCACCGCCGAGGACGTCCGGGCACTGCGCGAGGCGCTGGCCGACGGCACCATCGACGCCGTCGCCACCGACCACGCGCCGCACCCGGCCGAGGACAAGGACTGCGAGTGGGCCGTGGCCGCGATGGGCATGGTCGGCCTGGAGACCGCGCTGTCGGTCGTGCAGCAGACCATGGTCGACACCGGCCTGCTGAACTGGGAGGGCGTCGCGGACCGGATGTCGCACCGCCCGGCCCGGATCGGCCGTCTCACCGGTCACGGCCGGCCGATCTCGGTGGGTGAGCCCGCCAACCTGGTGCTGTTCGATCCCGCGTACCGTGGTGCCGTGAACCCGGACAGCTTCGCCACCCGCAGCCGCAACACCCCCTACAAGGGCCTGGACCTGCCCGGACGGGTGCACGCCACCTTCCTGCGCGGGCGCGCCACCGTGCTGGCCGGCGAGCTCGCCGAGCGGGGCGAGGCGTGATGGACCGCGCCACGCTCGCCCAGGAGCAGGCGAAGGTCACCGACTGGCCCGGGTACATCGGCTGGTCCATCGGCCTGCTGATCGTGATCGGCCTCGTCTACTGGCTGATGCGCCAGGGCTGGAACTGGCGGCGCACCCTGCAGTCCGGGATCCCGCCGCTGCCGGCCGTGCCGGCCCGCGCCGGGCGCACCATCCTGGAGACCAGCGGCCGGTACCACGGCACGACCACCGCCGGGAACTGGCTGGACCGGGTCGTCGCCCACGGCCTGGGCACCCGCAGCCGCGCCGACCTCACCCTCGGCGAGGACGGCCTGCTGGTGCAGCGCCCGGGCGACGTCGACTTCTGGATCCCGGCCGAGCACCTGACCGGTGCCCGTACGGACTCCGGGATCGCCGGCAAGGTCGTCCCCTCCGGGCTGCTCGTCGTCACCTGGACGCACGAGGGCGCCGAGCTGGACTCCGGTTTCCGGGCCGACCACCCCGATGAGCACGCCGCCTGGGTCGAGGCGGTCGCCCAACTCGCAACACGTACGAAGACGAAGACGGAAGAGGCCGCGCAATGACCGCACCTGCCCCCACCACGCAGCGCCAACGGCGGGAACGAGTGCCTGCCGTGCTCGTCCTGGAGGACGGCCGGACGTTCCGCGGACAGGCCTACGGCGCCATCGGCGAGACCTTCGGCGAGGCGGTCTTCAACACCGGCATGTCCGGCTACCAGGAGACCCTCACCGACCCGTCGTACCACCGCCAGGTGGTCGTGATGACCGCCCCGCAGATCGGCAACACCGGCTGGAACGACGAGGACGACGAGTCCAAGCAGATCTGGGTCGCCGGCTACGTGGTGCGCGACCCCGCCCGGGTCGCCTCCAACTGGCGCTCCCGCCGCTCGCTCGACGAGGAACTGGTCGACCAGGGCGTCGTCGGCATCAGCGGCATCGACACCCGCGCGCTGACCCGCCACCTGCGCGAGCGCGGCGCGATGCGCTGCGGCATCTTCTCCGGCGAGGCGCTGGCCGACCAGGCCGCCCTGCTGGCCCGGGTGCAGCAGTCGCCCGAGATGAAGGGCGCCGACCTGTGCGCCGAGGTCGCCACCACCGAGGCGTACGTGGTGCCCGCGATCGGTGAGAAGAAGTTCACCGTCGCCGCGCTGGACCTCGGCATCAAGGCGATGACCCCGCAGCGGATGGCCGAGCGCGGCATCGAGGTGCACGTGCTGCCGGCGAACTCCACCCTGGAGGACCTCTACGCCGTCAACCCGGACGGCGTGTTCTTCTCCAACGGCCCGGGCGACCCGGCCACCGCCGACCACCAGGTCGCCGTGGCGCAGGGCGTGCTGGAGCGCAAGACCCCGTTCTTCGGGATCTGCTTCGGCAACCAGATCCTCGGCCGCGCCCTGGGCTTCGGCACCTACAAGCTCAAGTACGGCCACCGCGGCATCAACCAGCCGGTGCAGGACCGCACCACCGGCACGGTCGAGGTGACCGCCCACAACCACGGCTTCGCCGTGAACGCCCCGCTGGACAAGGTGAGCGACACCCCCTACGGGCGGGTCGAGGTCTCCCACGTCTGCCTCAACGACGACGTGGTCGAGGGCCTCCAGGCACTCGACGTCCCCGCCTTCAGCGTGCAGTACCACCCCGAAGCGGCCGCCGGTCCGCACGACGCCGCCTACCTGTTCGACCGCTTCGTGAAGCTCATGGAGGGCCAGCGTGCCTAAGCGCTCTGACATCAAGTCCGTCCTGGTGATCGGCTCCGGTCCGATCGTGATCGGCCAGGCCGCCGAGTTCGACTACTCGGGTACGCAGGCCTGCCGGGTCCTCAAGGCCGAGGGCCTGCGGGTCGTGCTGGTCAACTCCAACCCGGCCACGATCATGACCGACCCGGAGATCGCCGACGCCACCTACGTCGAGCCGATCACCCCGGAGTTCGTCGAGAAGATCATCGCCAAGGAGCGCCCCGACGCGCTGCTGCCGACCCTGGGCGGCCAGACCGCGCTCAACACCGCGATCTCGCTGCACGCGGCGGGCACGCTGGAGAAGTACGGCGTCGAGCTGATCGGCGCCGACGTCGAGGCGATCAACAAGGGCGAGGACCGCGAGCTCTTCAAGGGCGTCGTCGAGGCCGTCAACGCCAAGATCGGCCACGGCGAGTCCGCCCGCTCGGTCATCTGCCACACCATGGACGAGGTGCTGGCCGGCGTCGACACGCTCGGCGGCTACCCGGTCGTCGTCCGCCCCTCCTTCACCATGGGCGGCGCCGGCTCCGGCTTCGCCCACAACGAGGAGGACCTGCGCCGCATCGCCGGCCAGGGCCTGACCCTCTCGCCGACCACCGAGGTGCTCCTGGAGGAGTCCATCCTCGGCTGGAAGGAGTACGAGCTGGAGCTGATGCGCGACAAGAACGACAACGTCGTGGTCGTCTGCTCCATCGAGAACTTCGACCCGATGGGCGTCCACACCGGTGACTCGATCACCGTCGCCCCGGCGATGACGCTCACCGACCGCGAGTACCAGATCCTGCGCGACATCGGCATCGCCGTCATCCGCGAGGTCGGCGTGGACACCGGCGGCTGCAACATCCAGTTCGCCGTCAACCCCGAGGACGGCCGGGTCATCGTCATCGAGATGAACCCGCGCGTCTCCCGCTCCTCGGCGCTCGCCTCCAAGGCCACCGGCTTCCCGATCGCCAAGATCGCCGCCAAGCTGGCCGTCGGCTACACCCTGGACGAGATCCCCAACGACATCACCGAGCAGACCCCGGCCTCCTTCGAGCCGACCCTCGACTACGTCGTCGTCAAGGTGCCGCGGTTCGCGTTCGAGAAGTTCCCGAGCGCCGACGCCACGCTGACCACCACCATGAAGTCGGTCGGCGAGGCGATGGCCATGGGCCGCAACTTCCCCGAGGCCCTGCAGAAGGCGCTGCGCTCGCTGGAGAAGAAGGGCTCCCAGTTCGACTGGACCGGCCCGCTCGGGGAGAAGACCGAGCTGCTGGTCAAGGCCACCGTGCCGACCGACGGCCGGATCAACACCGTGATGGACGCCATCCGGGCCGGCGCCACCCCGGAGGAGGTCTTCGAGTACACGAAGATCGACCCGTGGTTCGTCGACCAGCTCTTCCTGCTGGACGAGATCGCCGGCGAGCTGGCCGAGGCCGAGGAGCTCACCCCCGAGCTGCTGCGCCACGCCAAGCGGCACGGCTTCTCCGACCAGCAGATCGGCGAGATCCGCGGCCTGAAGCCGGACGTCGTCCGCGAGGTGCGCCACGCCCTCGGCATCCGCCCGGTGTTCAAGACCGTCGACACCTGCGCCGCCGAGTTCGCCGCCAAGACCCCGTACTTCTACTCGTCCTACGACGAGGAGAACGAGGTCGCCCCGCGCACCAAGCCCGCCGTGATCATCCTGGGCTCCGGCCCGAACCGCATCGGCCAGGGCATCGAGTTCGACTACTCCTGCGTGCACGCCTCCTTCGCGCTCGCCGACGCCGGGTACGAGACCGTCATGGTCAACTGCAACCCGGAGACCGTCTCCACCGACTACGACACCTCCGACCGGCTCTACTTCGAGCCGCTCACCCTGGAGGACGTGCTGGAGATCGTCCACGCCGAGCAGCAGGCCGGCCCGCTCGCCGGCGTGATCGTCCAGCTCGGCGGCCAGACCCCGCTCGGCCTGGCCCAGGCGCTCAAGGACAACGGCGTGCCGATCGCCGGCACCCAGCCCGAGGCGATCGACCTCGCCGAGGAGCGCGGCGCCTTCGGCCGCGTCCTGCGCGACGCCGGCCTGCCGGCCCCCAAGCACGGCACCGCCTTCTCCTTCGAGGAGGCCAAGGCGATCGCCGACGAGATCGGCTACCCCGTGCTCGCCCGCCCGTCCTACGTGCTCGGCGGCCGCGGCATGGAGATCGTCTACGACGAGGCCTCGCTCGCCTCCTACCTGGAGCGCCACGCGGGCCTGATCTCCGAGCACCCGGTGCTCATCGACCGCTTCCTCGACGACGCGGTGGAGATCGACGTCGACGCCCTCTACGACGGCACCGAGCTCTACCTCGGCGGCGTCATGGAGCACATCGAGGAGGCCGGCATCCACTCCGGCGACTCCGCCTGCGCGCTGCCCCCGATCACCCTCGGCGGCTACGACATCAAGCGCCTGCGCACCTCCACCGAGGCCATCGCGCGCGGTGTCGGCGTCCGCGGCCTGATCAACATCCAGTTCGCCATGGCCGGGGACATCCTCTACGTGCTGGAGGCCAACCCGCGCGCCTCCCGGACCGTCCCGTTCACCTCCAAGGCGACCGCCGTGCCGCTGGCCAAGGCCGCCGCCCGGATCTCGCTCGGCGCCACCATCGCCGAGCTGCGCGCCGAGGGCCTGCTCCCGGCCGAGGGCGACGGCGGCACGCTGCCCGCCGACGCGCCGATCGCGGTCAAGGAGGCCGTGATGCCGTGGAGCCGCTTCCGCGACATCCACGGCCGCGGCGTGGACACCGTGCTCGGCCCGGAGATGCGCTCGACCGGTGAGGTCATGGGCATCGACAAGGTGTTCGGCACCGCCTACGCGAAGGCGCAGTCCGGCGCGTACGGCGCGCTGCCGACCAAGGGCAAGGTCTTCGTCTCGGTGGCCAACCGGGACAAGCGCAACCTGGTCTTCCCGGCCCGGGCGCTGGTCAACCTCGGCTTCGAGGTGCTCGCCACCGCCGGCACCGCCGAGGTGCTCCACCGCGGCGGCATCCCGTCCACGCTGGTGCGCAAGCACAGCGAGGGCGAGGGCCCGAACGGCGAGCGGACCATCGTCCAGCTGATCCACGACGGTGAGGTCGACCTCATCATCAACACGCCGTACGGCACCGGCGGCCGCCTCGACGGCTACGAGATCCGCACCGCGGCCGTGGCCCGCGCGGTGCCCTGCCTGACCACCGTCCAGGCGATGGGCGCGGCCGTGCAGGGCATGGACGCGCTGCTGCGCGACGAGGTCGGGGTGATGTCGCTCCAGGAGCACGCCGAGCTGATCAACGCCGGCCGCAAGTAGCACCACCGCAGTGGGGGGCACCGGAGCCAGCCGGGTGCCCCCCACTTCCATGAGCAAGCCCGTTATCCGCTCCGGGAGTTGAACCACCCTTGTACAAGCTTCTGTTCGACCTGCTCTTCAAGAGGATGGACCCCGAGAAGGCCCACCACCTCGCCTTCTTCTGGATCCGCCTCGCCTCCTCGGTGCCCGGCCTGCGCACCCTGGTGCGGCTGGTGCTCGCCCCGCGCGCCCGGGCCCTGCGCACCCGCGCCCTCGGCCTCGACCTGCCCGGCCCGTTCGGCCTGGCGGCCGGCTTCGACAAGAACGGCGTCGGCATCGACGGCCTGTCGATGCTCGGCTTCGACTACGTCGAGATCGGCACCGTCACCGGCGAGGCCCAGCCCGGCAACCCGGCGCCCCGGCTGTTCCGCCTGGTCGAGGACCGCGCGCTGATCAACCGGATGGGCTTCAACAACCAGGGCTCGGCCCGGGTCGCCGCCCGGCTGGCCGCCCGCCCGCACACCAGCTCCACCCCGGTGCTCGGCGTCAACATCGGCAAGACCAAGGTGGTCGAGGAGGCCGACGCCGTCGCCGACTACGTGAAGTCCACCGAGCGGCTCGCCCAGTACGCCGACTACCTGGTGGTCAACGTCAGTTCGCCGAACACCCCCGGGCTGCGCAACCTCCAGGCCGTGGACCACCTGCGGCCGCTGCTCTCCGCCGTCCGCGAGGCCGCCGACCGCACCACCGCGCACCACGTGCCGCTGCTGGTCAAGATCGCCCCCGACCTGGCCGACGAGGACGTCGACGCGGTCGCCGACCTCGCCCTGGAACTGGGCCTGGACGGCATCATCGCCACCAACACCACGATCGGCCGCGAGGGCCTGCGCGCCGACGCCGCGCGGGTCGAGGAGATCGGCATGGGCGGCCTGTCCGGCGCCCCGCTCAAGGCCCGCGCCCTGGAGGTCCTCCAGCGGCTGCGCGCCCGCACCGGGGGCCGGCTGACCCTCGTCTCGGTCGGCGGCATCGAGACCGCCGAGGACGCCTGGCAGCGGATCGTCCACGGCGCCGACCTGGTCCAGGGCTACAGCGCCTTCATCTACGAGGGCCCGTTCTGGTGCCGGCGGATCCACAAGGGCCTGTCCGCCAAGGTCCGCGCGGGCGGCTTCCGCAGCCTGGCCGACGCCGTCGGCAGCGCCGTCCGCGGCTCGTGAACACCCCCATCGGTACTGGACCCACCGGTCCTGGAAAGGACGACATGACCCTCGCCCCGTTCGGCGCCCGGCTGCGCCAGGCCCTCGACACCCGCGGCCAGCTCTGCGTCGGCATCGACCCGCACGCCTCCCTGCTCGCCGCCTGGGGGCTCGGCGACGACCTCGCCGGGCTGGAGTCCTTCAGCCGCACCGTGGTCGAGGCGCTGGCCGACCGGGTGGCCGTGCTGAAGCCGCAGGCCGCCTTCTTCGAGCGCTTCGGCAGCAAGGGCGTCGCGGTGCTGGAGCGCACCGTGGAGGAGGCCCGGGCGGCCGGCGCGCTGGTCCTGATGGACGCCAAGCGCGGCGACATCGGCTCCACCATGGCCGCGTACGCCGAGGCCTTCCTGTCGCCGGGCAGCCCGCTGTTCTCGGACGCGGTGACGGTCAGCCCGTACCTGGGCTTCGGCTCGCTGCGCCCGGCCCTGGACCTGGCCCGGGAGCAGGGCTGCGGCGTGTTCGCGCTGGCGCTCACCTCCAACCCCGAGGGTGCCGAGGTGCAGCGCGCGGTGGGCGCGGACGGCGAGCCGGTCGCGGCCTCGGTGCTGCGGCAGCTGGCGGCCGAGAACGAGGGCGCCGCGCCGCTCGGCTCCTTCGGTGCGGTGGTCGGCGCGACGCTGGCCGACGCGGGCGTGGACCTGGCCATCAACGGCCCGCTGCTGGCCCCCGGGATCGGCGCCCAGGGCGCGACCATGGCGGACCTGCCGCGGGTCTTCGGCGCCTCGGTGATGAACGTGGTGCCGAGCGTCAGCCGCGACGTGCTCAAGCACGGCCCCTCGGTGCCGGCGCTGCGCGCGGCGGCGGAGCGCTTCGTCGGGGAGTTCGCGGGGGCCGTGTAGGGCCCGTCCTGCCGGTCAGCCCGGATCGGGAGTGATCGGCAAGACGGGTCCTGGTAGCGGAACCCGTCCTTCAGGTAGCGGGGTGGTGACCCTGCGGAGTGTCCGCAGGACCGCGCGGTGGCCGCCGAGTTGACGTGAGCGCCGTCACATCGGCCCCGCCAAAGTCTCGCAATCGCGGTCATTTTGCCCTGGAAAGTCCTGGTCGGCCTTGGCTGACCAGGACTTTTCGTGTTCTTTTCCTGACGTGGCGCCGCAATCCGGGTAGTGTCCGGCGATAGGTCATCGGCGAGCCGCGATTTCCGTGGCTCCCGCAGGTCAGGGCCTTGTGGTTCCCCTTGCGGACGGTGTCCTCGGTACCGAAACCAGTCCTAGCTCAATCCATCCATCCACACCCTGAGGTGAACGGCGTGGCCCTTCCGCCCCTTACCCCTGAACAGCGCACCGCCGCGCTCGCCAAGGCCGCCGAGGCTCGCCGGGAGCGCGCCGAGGTCAAGAACCGGCTCAAGCACTCCGGCGCCTCCCTGCACGAGGTGATCAAGGCCGGCAAGGCCGACAACGACGTGATCGGCAAGATGAAGGTCTCGGCTCTGCTCGAGTCCCTTCCCGGCGTCGGCAAGGTCCGCGCCAAGCAGATCATGGAGCGCCTCGGCATCAGTGAGAGCCGGCGTGTCCGCGGCCTCGGTACGAACCAGATCGCTTCCCTGGAGCGGGAGTTCGGCGGTGGCGCCGCCTGACCGTGCCCCCGTGGTCCCAGGATCCCCCGCGATCCGGGATAATCGGTGCATGAGTGAGCGTCCGCGGCTGACCGTGCTCTCCGGCCCTTCGGGGGTCGGCAAGAGCACGGTCGTCGCTCATATGAGGAAGATGCACCCCGAGGTCTGGCTCTCGGTGTCGGCGACGACCCGGCATCCGAGGCCCGGCGAGAAGAACGGGGTCCAGTACCACTTCGTCGACAACGACGAGTTCGACAAGCTGGTCGCCAACGGCGAGCTGCTGGAATGGGCCGAGTTCGCCGGGAACCGTTACGGGACCCCGCGTGCGGCCGTGCAGGAGAAGCTGGAGCGCGGCGAGCCGGTGCTGCTGGAGATCGACCTCCAGGGCGCCCGGCAGGTGCGCGAGTCGATGCCCGAGGCGCAGCTGGTCTTCCTGGCCCCGCCGAGCTGGGACGAGCTGGTCCGCCGGCTGACCGGCCGGGGCACCGAGTCGCAGGACGTGATCGAGAAGCGGTTGGCGGCGGCCACGATCGAGCTCGCGGCCGAGCCCGAGTTCGACACGACCCTTGTCAACACCTCGGTCGAGCAGGTAGCGGCCGAACTGCTAGCCTTGCTCGGTGTAGCCTGACCTGTCTGTCTTTTCCACCCTTTCGGAAGGTTTTAGCGTGTCCTCTTCCATGACCGCGCCCGAGGGCATCATCAACCCGCCGATCGACGAGCTGCTCGAGGCCACCGACTCCAAGTACAGCCTCGTGATCTACGCCGCCAAGCGCGCGCGCCAGATCAACGCTTACTACTCCCAGCTCGGCGAGGGCCTGCTGGAGTACGTCGGCCCGCTGGTCGACACCCACGTGCACGAGAAGCCGCTGTCGATCGCGCTGCGCGAGATCAACGCGGGCATGCTGACCGCCGAGGCGGTCGAGGCTGCCTGAGGCGGTCGCTGAATTTCCGGGAGGGCCCGGCGGAATCGTTTCCGCCGGGCCCTCCGGCGTTCCCGGCGCCGGAGCGCGGTGCGGAGCGCCGTACGGGGTCGGGCCGGGGCGCTGTGCGGGGCGGGGCCGGGGGGCCGTAGGGTGGGCGCGTTCCCGATGCGGAGCCCGATGCGGAGAAAGGCCGGTAGATGACTCTGAGTGCGGACGCCCCCCGCGTGGTCCTCGGCGTGAGCGGCGGGATCGCCGCGTACAAGGCGTGCGAGCTGCTGCGCCGCTTCACCGAGTCCGGCCACCAGGTCACCGTGGTGCCGACCGCGGCCGCGCTGCACTTCGTCGGCGAGGCGACCTGGGCCGCGCTGTCCGGCCGCCCGGCCGCCACCGAGACCTGGGAGCGCGTGCACGAGGTGCCGCACGTGCGGATCGGGCAGCAGGCCGACCTGGTCGTGGTCGCCCCGGCCACCGCCGACCTGATCGCCAAGGCCGCCCACGGCCTCGCCGACGACCTGCTGACCAACACCCTGCTCACCGCCCGCTGCCCGGTGGTGCTGGCGCCCGCCATGCACACCGAGATGTGGGAGCACCCGGCCACCCGGGACAACGTCGCCACGCTGCGCCGCCGGGGCGTGATCGTGCTGGAGCCGGCCGTCGGGCGGCTGACCGGCAAGGACACCGGCAAGGGCCGGCTGCCCGAGCCCTCCGCGATCTTCGAGGCGTGCAAGGCCGTGCTGCGCCGCGGCGGGCCGGTGCCGACCGACCTGGCCGGCCGGCACGTGGTGGTCTCGGCCGGCGGCACCCGGGAGCCGCTGGACCCGGTGCGCTACCTGGGCAACCGCTCCTCCGGCAAGCAGGGCTACGCGCTCGCCGTGACGGCCGCGGCGCGCGGGGCCCGGGTGACGCTGCTCTCGGCCAACGCCGAGCTGCCGGACCCGGCCGGGGTGGACGTGGTGCACGTCTCGACCGCGCTGGAGCTGCGCGAGGCGGCGCTGGAGGCGGTCAAGGACGCGGACGCCGTGGTGATGGCCGCGGCGGTGGCGGACTTCCGGCCCGCCGAGTACGCCACCGGCAAGATCAAGAAGGTCGAGGGGGTCGAACCGGCCGCGGTCGCGCTGGTCCGCAATCCGGACATCCTGGCCGAGCTCTCGGCCCACCGGGCCCGTTCGGGCCAACTGGTGGTGGGTTTCGCGGCGGAGACGGACGACGTGCTCGCCAACGGCCGCGCCAAGCTCGCGCGCAAGGGCTGTGACCTGCTGGTCGTGAACGAGGTCGGCAACGGCAAGGCCTTCGGCACGGACGTCAACGAGGCCGTGGTGCTGGGCTCGGACGGCAGCGAGACGGCCGTTCCGGTCGGCCCGAAGGAGGCACTCGCGGACGTGGTCTGGGACCTGGTCGCAAAGCGGCTGGAAACAGGCGGCAACTGATCGGATTCGCTCGCGCGGCGGTCGAGAAATCCTGAAGCGGGTGACGTTCGGCGGAACCAGACCGTTAGACTCCAGGAATCAAGTCTTTCCGGAGTTCCCCGGTACGAGCCGGGGAACTTCAGTCAGCAGCCGCTGCAACCCCAGGGAGCGCTGTGTCTCGCCGCCTGTTCACCTCGGAGTCCGTGACCGAGGGACACCCCGACAAGATCGCTGACCAGATCAGCGACACCATCCTTGACGCTCTCCTGCGGGAGGACCCGACGTCCCGGGTCGCCGTGGAGACGCTCATCACCACCGGCCAGGTGCACGTGGCCGGCGAGGTGACCACCAAGGCGTACGCGCCGATCGCCCAGCTCGTCCGGGACAAGATCCTGGAGATCGGCTACGACAGCTCCAAGAAGGGCTTCGACGGCGCCTCCTGCGGCGTGTCGGTGTCCATCGGTGCCCAGTCGCCCGACATCGCGCAGGGCGTCGACACCGCGTACGAGGCCCGTGTCGAGGGCGACGAGGACGACCTGGACAAGCAGGGCGCCGGTGACCAGGGCCTGATGTTCGGCTACGCGTCGGACGAGACGCCCGAGCTCATGCCGCTGCCGATCACCCTGGCGCACCGCCTCTCCCGCCGCCTGACCGAGGTGCGCAAGAACGGGACCATCCCCTACCTGCGCCCCGACGGCAAGACCCAGGTCACCATCGAGTACGACGGCGACAAGGCCGTCCGCCTCGACACCGTGGTCGTCTCCACCCAGCACGCCAGTGACATCGACCTGGAGTCGCTGCTCACCCCGGACATCCGCGAGTTCGTCGTCGAGCCGGAGCTGAAGGCGCTGGCCGAGCAGGGCATCAAGCTGACCACCGAGGGCTACCGCCTGCTGGTCAACCCGACCGGCCGCTTCGAGATCGGCGGCCCGATGGGCGACGCCGGCCTCACCGGCCGCAAGATCATCATCGACACCTACGGCGGCATGGCCCGCCACGGTGGCGGCGCCTTCTCCGGCAAGGACCCGTCCAAGGTGGACCGCTCGGCCGCGTACGCGATGCGCTGGGTGGCGAAGAACATCGTCGCCGCCGGCCTCGCCCGCCGCGCCGAGGTGCAGGTCGCGTACGCGATCGGCAAGGCCGAGCCGGTCGGCCTGTTCGTGGAGACCTTCGGCACCGAGTCGGTGCCGGTCCTGGCGATCCAGAAGGCCGTCTCCGAGGTCTTCGACCTCCGCCCGGCCGCGATCATCCGCGACCTGGACCTGCTGCGCCCGATCTACTCCCAGACCGCCGCGTACGGCCACTTCGGCCGTGAGCTGCCGGACTTCACCTGGGAGCGCACCGACCGCGTGGAGCAGCTGAAGGCCGCCGTCCAGGACTGACGTCCTGAGCCCGGTGCCCGAGCGCCGGCCCGTAGCGTTCTGACGCTCGGCCCGTAGCGCCCGGAAGCGGCGCCCGTCCCCGTTCGGGGGTGGGCGCCGCTTCGTGCATTGTCGGTGTGACCTGGTAGTACTTGGTGGCGATGAGCAGCACAGGGGAGAACGGGGCCGCCGAGCCGGAGCAGCTGGCGTTCATCCGGGAGACGGTCAAGCGGGCCAAGCCGCGCACCTGGCACGGGGCCAAGCGGGCCGAGCACCTGCCGGTGGCCCGGGTCGTGGTGGACAAGGGCGTGCTCACCATCGACAAGTTCTTCGACTACGCGGTGCCGGCCGCCATGGCCGAGGAGGCCCAGCCCGGGGTGCGGGTGCGGGTGCGGTTCGGGGCACGGGTGGTGAAGGGCCAGCGCGAGGGCGGGGAACTGCACGACGGGTTCATCGTCGCCCGGCTGGAGAAGAGCGACTTCGCCGGCCCGCTCGCCCCGCTGGCCCAGGTGCTCTCGCCCGAGCCGGTGCTCACCCCGCAGCTGCTGCGGCTGTGCCGGACCGTCGCCGACCGGTACGCCGGGACGCTGGCCGACGTGCTCCAGCTGGCCGTCCCGCCCCGGCACGCCAAGGCCGAGGCCGAACCCTCGCCCCCGCCGCTGCCGCGCCCGGCCGCCCCGGCCCCCGGCGGCTGGCAGCGCTACCCCGCCGGGCCCGACTTCCTCGCCTCGCTCACCGCCGGCGGCTCGCCGCGCGCGGTCTGGGCGGCGCTGCCCGGGCCCGGCTGGCCGTACGAGATCGCACGCGCCGTGGCCGCGACCCTGGCGGGCGGGCGCGGGGCGCTGGTCGTGCTCCCGGAGGGGCGCTCGGTGGCCCGGGTCGACCAGGCGCTGACCGAACTGCTCGGCCCCGGGGCGCACGTGGCGCTGGAGGCCGACCTCGGCCCGCGCGAGCGGTACAAGCGCTGGCTCGCGGTGAGCCGGGGCTCGGTGCGCGCCGTGATCGGGACTAGGGCCACCATGTTCGCGCCGGTCCGGGACCTCGGGCTGGTCGTCGTCTGGTCGGACGGCGACGGCAGCCACAGCGACCCGCGCGCCCCGCACCCGCACGTGCGCGAGGTGGCGCTGCTGCGGGCCGCCGACGAGGGCGCCGCGGTGCTGCTCGGCGGGCACGCGGTGACGGTGGAGGGCGCGCAGCTGGTCAGCACCGGCTGGGCGCGCCCGCTGGTCGCGGACCGCGAGACGGTGCGGCAGGCCGCGCCCCGGGTGCGGACCGTCACCGACCAGGACCAGCACCGGGACGCCGCCGCCCAGGCCGCCCGGCTGCCCTCGGTGGCCTGGGCGGCCGCCCGGGAGTCGCTGGCCGCCGGGCACCCGGTGCTCATCCAGGTGCCCCGGCGCGGCTACGTGCCCCGGCTGGCCTGCGGGCGCTGCCGGACCCCCGCCCGCTGCCGGCGCTGCGAGGGGCCGCTGGAGGCGCCCTCGGCGGACGCCACGCTGTGCTGCGCCTGGTGCGGGGAGCCGGAGAACGACTGGCACTGCCCCGAGTGCGGGTCCTTCCGGCTGCGGGCCCAGGTGGTCGGGGCCCGGCGGACGGCGGAGGAGCTGGGCAAGGCGTTCCCGCGCATCCCGGTGCGGACCTCGGGCCGGGATGCGGTGCTGGCCACCGTGCCGGACGAACCCTCCCTGGTGATCTCCACGCCCGGCGCGGAACCGGTGGTCGAGGGCGGCGGCGGGTACGGGGCCGTACTGCTGCTGGACGGCTGGGCGCTGCTCGGCCGGCCGGACCTGCGGGCGGGGGAGGAGACGCTGCGGCTCTGGCTCACGGCGGCCGCGCTGGCGCGGTCCTCGACGGAGGGCGGGACGGTGGTCGTGGTCGCCGAGCCCTCGGCCCGTCCGGTGCAGGCACTGGTCCGGTGGGATCCGCTGGGACACGCCGGGCTGGAACGGGACGAACGGGCGCAGCTGCACTTCCCGCCGGTGTCCCGGATGGCCTCGGTGAGCGGCAGCCCCTCGGCGGTCGCGGACCTGCTGAACCTGATCCGGCTGCCGGAGGAGGCGGACGTGCTCGGGCCGGTGCCGTCGCCGGCGCTGCGGGGGGAGGAGCAGGAGCGGGCGCTGCTGCGGGTGCCGCCCGGGCAGGGGGCCGCGCTGGCGGCGGCGCTCAAGGCGGCGCAGATCGCGCGGATCGCGCTGCGAACGGCGGAGCCGGTGCGGGTGCGGGTGGATCCGACGGACATCGGCTGAGGGGCGGGGGTCGGGGGCTTCGGGGGCTCGCGGGTGGGTGCGTCGCGTTCGGGGGCTTGGGGACCGGCGGCCCGGCGGGGCGGGGTGAGTGGGCCACCCCGCCCCGGACGGCCCGGGTGCGTGGCTCGGTCAGCCGCGCAGCGGGATGCCGGGTCGGTCCGCCTGGGGGCGGTCGACGGGGGTGCTGCGGTCGGTCGTGGTGCGGTCGACGGGGGTGCGGTCGATCGTGCTGCGGTCGATGCCGGGGCGGTCCAGCGGGCCCCGGTCCAGCGCGCCCCGGTCGATGCCGGTTCGGTCGATGCCGGTTCGGTCGATGGGCGTGCGGTCGATCGTGGTGCGGTCCATCGGCGCGCGGTCGATGCCGGTGCGGTCGATCGTGGCGCGCTCCAGGGCGCGACCGTCCAGGCCGCCCTGGCGGGCCGCCGGGACGGTCGTGGCCAGTCCGGTGCGCTCGGTGCCCGTGGGCAGCTCCTCGGAGCGGTCCGGACGGGCCTGGCCCGGGACGGCGCCGCTCGCGGCGAGGAGTTCGCTGGTCGGCCGGCGCATCCCGTAGCGCCGGTGCACCGCCTGCTTGGTGACCCCGAGGGCGGAGCCCACCGAGTCCCAGGAGAACCCCAGCGCCCGGTCGAACTCGACCGCCGCCGCCACCAGGGTCTCCACGCTCTCCCGCAGCTCCTGTGCCAGGCGCACGGTCGGCGCCGGCGCCCGCCCGTACACCACGAAGCCGGCCGAGGTGCTCGGTCGGCGCGGACGGTAGACGTTGCCCAGTTGAGCGGTGAGCGTCCGCAGCGCGTCGACCTGCCGCCTCACCCGCTCGATGTCCCGCACCAGCAGGTGCAGGCTCGCCCGCGCCCGGGCGTCGTGGTTGATCTGCTCGGCCATGGCCTACGTGCCACCTTCCGTACGGTTCAGCTCGGCCGGGACGCGGTGTCCCGTTGCGCCCGGCCCCGGTCAATCTCTCTTGACCAACGCCGAAGCGGGGGCCGGGGTAACGCGGCTCGGCACAGTCGGGGCGTGCCGGGCGGCGATCCGGTGCTGATCCGGCGCCGGTCCGGGCCCTGAGGCGGTGCCGGTCCGGTGCCGGTCCGGACTCCGGGGAAGCCCTCGGCGGGCGGCCGCGCGGGTTGCATAGACTGGCGGGTGAACCAGCCGCCGACCGCAGCCCGCGCCCCTACGGACAGGAGCCCGTACCCCGTGGCGATCCAGCCGATCCGTCTCTTCGGAGACCCCGTCCTGCGGTCCACCGCCCAGCCGGTGACCACCTTCGACAAGGAACTGCGCAAGCTGGTCGGCGACCTCACCGACACCATGCTGGACGCCCCCGGCGCCGGCCTCGCCGCGCCGCAACTCGGCGTCTCGCTGCGGGTGTTCACGTACCACGTGGACGGCGTCACCGGGCACCTGATCAACCCGGACCTGTCGCTGAGCGAGGAGGAGCAGGACGGCCCCGAGGGCTGCCTGTCGCTGCCGGGCCTGCGCTACGACACCACGCGCGCGTACGGCGTGGTGGCCAAGGGCTTCAACATGTACGGCGATCCGGTGACGGTGGAGGGCACGCAGTTGCTCGCCCGGTGCATCCAGCACGAGACCGACCACCTGGACGGCATCATCTTCATCGACCGACTGGACCGCGAGCAGCGCAAGGCCGCGCTGAAGGCGATCCGGGAGGCGGACTGGGGCGCCGGGCCGGCCCCGGTGGTCAAGGTCTCGCCGCACAGCACCTTCGGGTCCGCCCGCTGAGTCCGGCCGGTTCCTTCGGTTCCGTCGCTGCCGGCGGTCCTGGTGGCCCCGGTGGTCTTCCCCGGTCGTTGTCGGTCTTCGTTGGTTTCTTGAACTTCCGTTTACAGAAAGGCACTTGATGCGTCTCGTCTTCGCCGGCACCCCCGAGGTCGCCGTTCCCGCCCTGGACGCCCTGCTCGCCTCGGACCGGCACGAGGTCGTCGCCGTGGTCACCCGCCCCGACGCCCCGGCCGGGCGCGGGCGCAAGCTGGTCGCCAGCCCCGTCGCCCAGCGCGCCGAGGAGGCCGGGATCGAGGTCCTCAAGCCGGCGAAGCCCAGCGACCCGGACTTCGTCGCCCGGCTCACCGAACTCGCCCCCGACTGCTGCCCGGTGGTCGCCTACGGCGCGCTGCTGCGCCCCGGCACCCTGGAGATCCCCAAGCACGGCTGGGTCAACCTGCACTTCTCGCTGCTGCCCGCCTGGCGTGGCGCTGCCCCGGTCCAGCACGCGGTGCTGGCCGGCGACGAGGTCACCGGCGCGTCCACCTTCCTGATCGAGCAGGGCCTGGACTCCGGCCCGGTCTACGGCGTGATCACCGAGGAGATCCGCCCGACCGACACCAGCGGCGAGCTGCTCACCCGGCTCTCCCTCTCCGGTGCGCGGCTACTCGCGGCCACCATGGACGGCATCGAGGACGGCTCCCTGCACGCCGTGCCGCAGCCGGCCGAGGGCGTCACGCTCGCGCCGAAGATCAGCGTCGAGGACGCGCGGATCGACTGGAGCCACCCCGCGCTGCGGATCGACCGGGTGGTGCGCGGCTGCGCGCCGGCGCCGGGGGCCTGGACGGAGTTCCGGGGTGAGCGGCTGAAGGTCACCGGGCCGGTCAGGCTGCTGCCGGACTCCACCGAGCTGGCGCCGGGCGAGGTCGCGATGGCGGGCAAGAACAGTGTCCGGGTCGGGACCGGCAGCCACGACATCGAGCTCGGGGAGGTGCGTCCGCAGGGGAAGAAGGAGATGCGGGCCGCCGACTGGGCCCGGGGCGCGCGCCTGGAGGCGGGGGAGCGCTTCGGGGGCTGACGCTCCGGTTTGGCGCTACTGTTCGTTTGAGATCGTCCGTGTTCGCTCGACTTCGTTGTCGTCCGATTGCGTTGTCGTCCGAGTTCGTTGCTAACCACCGTTCGTTGATAACCACCGCAGCACCTTGAGGTACCTGTGACCACCCCCAGCGCCAAGCGCGCCCCCCGCCCGCACCGCCGCCCGAAGAAGGACCCGGCCCGGATCGTCGCGTTCCGCGCGCTTCGTGCCGTCGACGAGCGCGACGCGTACGCCAACCTGATCCTGCCCTCGCTGCTCCGCGAGGCCGAGCAGAAGGGCATGGACCGGCGCGACGCCGCCCTCGCCACCGAACTGGTCTACGGCACCCTGCGCCTGCAGGGCACCTACGACGCGGTCATCGCCGCCTGCATCGACCGGCCGCTCGGCAAGGTCGACCCGCCGGTGCTGGACGTGCTCTCGCTCGGCGCCCACCAGCTGCTCACCACCCGCATCCCCAGCCACGCGGCCGTCTCGGCGACCGTCGAGCTGGCCCGGGTGGTGCTCGGCGACGGCAAGGCCAAGTTCGTCAACGCCGTGCTGCGCCGGATCAGCGCCCACGACCTGGACGCCTGGATCGAGAAGGTCGCCCCGCCGTACGACAAGGACGCCGAGGACCACCTGGCGGTCGTGCACTCGCACCCGCGCTGGGTGGTCTCCGCGCTCTGGGACTCGCTCGGCCGCTGGCAGCCGGACGCCTCCGGGCGCGCCGCGATGGAGGAGCTGCTGCGGGCCGACAACGAGCGGCCCGAGGTCACCCTGGTCGCCCGCCCCGGCCGGGCCACCGTCGACGAGCTGGCTGACGCCCTGCCCGAGGCCGAACCGGGCCGCTGGTCCCCGTTCGCCCTGCGGCTCGCCGAGGGCGGCGACCCGGGCGCGGTCGCGGCGGTCCAGGAGAACCGGGCGGGCGTGCAGGACGAGGGCAGCCAGCTGGTCGCGCTGGCACTGGCCGCGGCGCCGCTGGACGGGCCGGACCGGCTCTGGCTGGACGGCTGCGCGGGCCCCGGCGGCAAGGCCGCGCTGCTCGGCGCGCTGGCCGCCGAGCGGGGCGCGGCGCTGGTCGCGAGCGAGAAGCAGCCGCACCGGGCCCGGCTGGTGGCACGGGCGCTGGCGGGCAACCCCGGCCCGTACACCGTGATCGCGGCCGACGGGACGCGCCCGGCCTGGCGGTCCGAAGGCTTCGACCGGGTGCTGGTCGACGTGCCGTGCTCCGGCCTCGGCGCGCTGCGCCGCCGCCCGGAGGCGCGCTGGCGGCGCCGGCCGGCGGACATCGCCGCCTTCGGCCCGCTCCAGCGGGACCTGCTGCGTTCGGCCATCGAGGCCACCCGGGTCGGCGGCGTGGTCGGCTACGCGACCTGCTCGCCGCACCTCGCGGAGACCCGGGCGGTCGTGGACGACGTGCTGCGGGCCGAGGGCGGCCGGGTCGAGTGGATCGACGCGCGCCCGCTGCTGCCCGGCGTCCCGGCGCTCGGCGACGGCCCGGACGTGCAGCTGTGGCCGCACCTGCACGGGACGGACGCGATGTACCTGGCGCTGCTGCGGCGTACCGCCTGACGGCGGGGTACCGATGCCGCCTCCCCGGTCGGGGTCGCTTCCCCGGTCGGGGTCGTCGCTTCGGCCGGGGTCGTCGCTTCGGCCGGGGTCGTCGCTTCGGTGGGGAGGCCGGCCGGTCGGCTCCGGCGGGTGAACCGCCGCCTGTCCGGGCGGGGTTGACGCGGCGTCGGATGTCGGCTTCCATGGCTGCTGTGTAGCCGCTCGGCTGCATGATCTTTGGGGGGCAGGCTTCGTCGCGTCGAGCGGCGGAAGCCGGGGAAGCAACCCCACAAGACATGCGGCGCGATGCGGCTGTTTCGTTGTGTGGAGTCGGATCCTCGGCGCTGCCCTCCCCGGCCGTGGGAGGCGGCAGTGTCATCGGAGATTCGACGTTCGACGGGGGAGCCTGCCGGTTCGCGGGGTGACGGTGGTGCCGGGACGGACGGCCGCGCGCTCGATCTGATCGCCCTGATGTCGATCCTGGCGGTGTGCACCCTGATCTGCCTGCTGGCCGGTACGGGGGCGCTCCAGGCGGTCATCGGCGCGGCGGGCATCCTGTTCGCCGCCTGGCGGACACCGCGGCGCTCCGGGCGGGAGGAGGGGCGTCGGCGCGGGCCCCGTGGGTGAGGCGGGGGCGGCCGCGGCCGTGGGCGGCTTGCATCTCCCGTAGGGGGAGGTAGCAGGGTGGTGGCCATGAACGGCGACGCGCTCTGGACGATCGGTGAGCTGGCCCGGCGCACGGGGCTGACGGTCAAGACCGTCCGCTTCTACTCGGACCAGGGGATCGTGTCGCCGGCCGACCGCAACCCGGCCGGCCACCGGCGGTACGGCCCCGAGGCCGTCGCACGCCTCGAAGCAGGCCCTCTCTTTCGGACCACGCCGGGTGCGCGACGCCGGAGCACGCACCTCGCCGCGTTGTCGTCGGTCGCCGATGCTCCGCATGGACTCCCTCCTCCGCCTTGCGATGCACGCACTCCGACGCCGCGCGCTGATCCGACGTGGTCCGAAAGAGAGGACCTAATCCACACCCTGCGGGAACTCGGGCTCGGACTACCCGCGATCCGACGGGTGGTGGAGCGTGAACTGACGCCGGCCGACGTCGCCGCCGCGCAGGCGGAGGCGATCGACCTCCAGATCCGGGTGCTGCGGCTGCGGCGGGCGGTGCTCGGGGCGGTGGCCCGGCTCGGTTCCACACCTGAGGAGTTGACGCTCGTGCACCGGTTGGCCCGGCTCACGGAGGATGAACGGGGACGCCTGATCGGGGAGTTCCTGACGGGGGTGTTCGGCGGGATCGAAGACGGCGGGATCGGGGACGGCGGGCGGTTCGCCGCGGTGGCGCGCTCGTTGACGCCGGAGCTGCCGGAGGAGCCGTCGGTCGAACAGGTCGAGGCCTGGGTGGAGTTGGCGCAGCTGGCGGGGGACGCCGGGTTCCGGGCACTGCTGCGCGGGCTCGCCGAGGCGGAGGCCGCGGAGGCGGCCGGCACGGGGCTGCCGAGGCCCGGACTGGCAGTGGCGGTGCGGGAGTTGGCCGGGCCGGCGGTCGCGGCCGGGGTGGAGCCCGGGTCGGCGGAGGCGGCGGCGGTCGTCGCGGTGCTGGTGGAGCGGTACGGGCGGTGCTGCGCGGGGGCGGTGCCGGGGGAAGCCGGGGCGGTGCGCGACCGGTTGGCGGAGCGGCTGGGGGCGATGGCCGATCCGCGGCGGGAGCGGTACCTGGAGCTGCTGGCGGTGGTCAACGGTTGGGCCGCGCCGGAGAGTTGGGCGGCCGAGGTGGACTGGGCGGTGCGCGCGGTGGCGTGAGTCGGGGCTGCTCGGCGGCGAGGTGGCGAGGTGGTGGGGCCGTGGGGCCGTGGGGTGGTGGGTCTGTACGGCTACCGGCGGGTGGGGCCGGAGAAGGTGGTGAGGAAGGCGTGGGCCTGGGCGCGGAGGTGGTCGACCGGCGGGTCCTCGCAGATCACCTCCAGGCCGAGTCCGGTGGCCCGGCCCAGGTCGTAGTAGGACTGGTAGGCGAGGTACGGGCGGTGGTCGTCGGTGGGGTCGAGGCCGACGGCGAAGGTCGCGAAGTGGGGCTGCGGCCCGCCCGGGGCGGGGGCCGGCCCGCTGCGGGAGAGCTGCCACTCGAACTCGTACGGCTCGGGTTCGGCGGGCAGGTCCAGCAGGGCCTGGGCGAGCCGGCGGACCTCGTCCGGGTTCGCGAAGGGGATCGACTCCGACGAGGAGGGGGCCGAGGCGAGCAGTTCCCAGGCGTCGCCGTTGTGGCCGACGGTCAGGGCCCACTCGCCGCTCGGGTCCTGCCAGCGGCAGCTGATGATCGGGTCCACGGCGGTCAACCTCCCTGTGGCGCTGGATCGTTCGTACCTCATCATGGTGGCACACCGGTCGCTGCGGGGGCTCCGGCCGCGAGCCGTCCTCGGGTCCGTTGCCAGGCTTCCTGGAGCGTGCGGCAGCCGTGGCCCGCTCCGGGTGCGCCCTGCGGGGCGGGTCGGTCAGCCGGTCAGTCGGTGACGGGGGCCGGGTGCCAGGGGCGGTCGGGGCGCGTCTGGACCGGGGCGGAGGTGAGGCGCAGCGCGTAGACCTCGCGGTCGGTGGCCTCGTACGGGACCTGGCCGAGGTACTCGTGGCCGGTCAGGTGGCACCAGGCGGGGAGGTCGAGCGGGGCGGCGGGGTCGGTGGTGTGGATGTGGACCGCCGCGCCGGCGGGGAGGTGCGCGATCCGGGCGCGCAGCCGGAGCAGGAGCTGGACGCAGAGCAGGCCGGTGCCGTCGATGGTGAGGTCGGGGGCGTTCGGGGCGTCGGGGGTGGCGGTTTCGGGGGTCCCTGCGGTGGCGTCGGGGGCGGTCATCGGGGCTTCTCCTGGGTGATGCGCCAGAGGCGGCGGGGCAGTTCGCCCTCCTCGAAGGGGTGGACGTCGGTCAGGTGCCAGCGTTCGGCGAGCCTGTCCACCAGTTCGCGGGGGAAGAAGTGGACGGCGAAGCCGCCGTGCTCCCAGATGTCGTCCCCGTGGCCGGTGCCGGCGCCGTAGTGGGCGTCGCCGGTGTGGCGGACGGTGTGGACGAGGGTGCCGCCCGGGCGCAGGACCCGGCGGACCTCGGCGACGAGCGCCTCGATCTCCCCGGTGGAGAGTGCCATACAGAGCAGCATGTGGGCGAAGACCGCGTCGACGGAGGCGTCGGGGAGGGGCAGCGGGTCGCGGACGTCGTGGGTGAGGACCGAGAGCCGGTCGGCCAGGCCCTGGTCCGCCGCGGTGGCGCGCAGCTGCTCCAGGCCGGTCGGGCTGAAGTCGGCGGCCAGCACGCGGAAACCCGCCCGGGCGAAGTGCAGCGCGTCGCGTCCGTGACCGGCGCCGAGTTCCAGCACCTCCCGGGCCCCGGCGGCGGCGAACACTCCGGCGGCGTACTCGGCGGGGGCGGAGGGCCGCTCGCCGTACATCCCCGGGTTGGCGGTGTAGGTCTGCTGCCAGTGCGCGCGTTGGGCGTCCGCGAGGGCGCGCTCCGGGCCGGGCCCGGTGTCGGGGGTGTCGGTCATGGTGCGGCCCTTCGCGGGGGTGGGGGTGGTGCGGGTGGTGCCAGTGGTGCCGGACGACACGGGGGTGCCCGTGGTGCGGGGCCAGCCTAGGACGTGGGCTCGGGGGGAAGGTGTGGCGGGGTGCGGAAGGGCGTGCGCGGGGGCGGTGAGGCGGGCGGATCAGCCGAGGTGCCGGCCGGGGGCGGTGCCGCCGAGGCGGGTGAGCAGGGCGGACAGCCGGCCGAGGTCCTCGGCGCTCCACTGCTCCGCCGCGAAGTGCTCGGCGGCGACCTTGCGGGCGGTGTACAGCATCTCGGCGAGCCGCTCGCGGCCGGTCGGGGTGAGGGCGGCGTAGGTGACCCGGGCGTCGCGGGCGGCGGCCTCGCGGGCGACCAGGCCGATCCGCTCCAGCGGTGCGAGGCCGCGGGTCACGCCGGAGGCGGTGAGCCCGAGGGCCTCGGCGAGGTCGACCCGGCGCATCCGGCCGCCGGGGGCCTGGGAGAGGTGGAGCAGCATGGTGAAGTCGGCCAGGCTGACGCCGTGCAGGCGGCTGAGGCCCGCGTCGAAGCGCTTGACCACGGCCGTCTGGGCGCGGACCAGCCGCAGGGCGGTGTCCAGGGGGTCGGGGTTCGGGCCCGTTGCGACCGGTGCGGTCGCGGCCCGGTCCACCTGGTCGGGCTGCTGCTGGTCTGAACGCTGATGGTCTGGACGCTCTGTCATTGCCACCTCCTTGACTGCTCAAGTATAGCGCTAGGGCGAGCCGTCAAGGAGGTGGCGGAGGGGGAGGGGTGGGTCAGTGCGCGGTGTTGGCGGCGCGGCGCTGACGCTTGCCGAGCGGGGCCTGGGAGAGGTCCTCGGCCTGGGAGCGGAGGTTCTTGTAGCCGTAGCCGCGTTCGGTGAGCCAGTCCCGCGCCGACTGCTCGGCCCGCTCGGTGGCCTCCAGGATGTCCTCCTCGGCCTCGCCCTCGTCGAGGAAGCGGAAGGTGAAGGCGGCCCGGGCGGAGAGGTCGTAGCTGAGGTGGCCCTCGCGGGTGAAGGCGGCGCGCAGTACGTCGTGCTCGGGGGCGGCGGCGAGCAGTTCGGCACGCTGGTCGGCGGTGAGGCCGTCGAAGACGCCGCGCACCATGATGCGGAAGGTTCGAGTGGTCATCCCCCGACCATAGGCAGTGCGGGCCGCCGACCGCCAACGTGATTCCTGGGCCGGGCGCTTCTCGGTGACGGTCGGTGGTCGCGGGCCTCCTTGGGTGCCCGTAGGCGGTCGTCGGGTGGTCGCCGGTGGTGGTGGGCGCCGGTCAGGCGGGGGTGAGTGCTTCGGCGAGCTCGTCCGCGTACCGGGTGAGCCGGTCGAGCCCGGGGCCTTCTCGGGCGAGCCGGAAGCCGTGCCGCCGACCGTGGAAGGCGGCCTGGACGGCGTGGAGTTGGGTCCAGCGGCGGAGGCGTTCGCGGTCCAGCTCGGCGGCCTCGGCGAAGACGTCGAGCGCGCGGAGGAGTGCGCGCTGCCGGTCCTGCGCGTCGAGCAGCGTCAGGGCATGGACCTTGAGCAGGGTGCCGCCGTCGTAGGCGCGGTCTCCCACGTACCCCTTGGGGTCCACGGCCAGCCAGGGTTCGCGCTCCGCCCGCAGGATGTTGCGGGGGTGGAGGTCCCCGTGGACGAGCACGTCCGGCTGGGTGCGGGCGAGTTCGCGGACGGTGGCGAGGGCGGCGCCGACCGTGCGGGCCGGCAGGGGGTGGGAGAGGGAGGCCGCGTCGGCGCGCAGGGCGGCCTCCCATTCCGCGGCCTGCTCGCTCAGCCGGGGCAGGCCCGGGGGCGCCGGGACGGCGAGCCGCCGGCTGAGCCGCCCGGCGACCGTCGGCACCTCGTCGGTGTCCCGGGCCTCCGCGAGCGTGGTCGGGCTCGCCCGTTCGAGCAGCATCGCGAAGCGCTCGTCGTCCCGTTCGTAGAGCCGGACGGCGCCCCGGCCCGCCCACACCGCGAAGGCGTCCGGCTCGTGCACGTTGCCGGGGTGGGGGAACGAGACCTTCAGTACGGCCACGCGCTCGGCCGCCTGCCGGACCGGGAGGATTAGGCCGACCCCGCCGTGGGTGGCGGCGCCGTCCGGCACGCAGCCCCAGCGTTCCAGCAGCTCGGCGGCGAGGCCGGGGAGTTCGGCGATCCAGGCCGCGCCGGGGGCTCCCTCACGGTCGATGGTGGTGCGGGCGAGCCCGCCGGGGATGCTGATCATCTGCTTCCTTTCGACGGTGGGGGGAGGGCGCTGGTGTGGCTTGCCGGTTCGGTCCGGTTCGGTCCGGTCCGGTCCGGTCGGGCTCAGGGGGCGAAGGGGCCGAAGGTCGTGGCGGCGAGGCGGAGCGCCGGTGCCGGGGTGCCGCTCCCGGCGCCGACGGAGTAGACCAGCCGCCTGCGCAGGTCCGAGGTGGTGAAGAAGCCGTCGGAGTACCCGAGGTCGTGCCCGGTCTTGCCCCAGAGCACCGTGCCGTCCCGCAGCGGGACGGCCATCAGTCCGGCGCTGTAGCAGGCCCGACCCTTGTCCGGACCGAACGGGCACTCGCCCGCTCCGCGTACGGGCACCAGCCGGCCGGAGGCGTCGCGCGGCAGGGTGAGCAGGTCGTGCAGCTGCTGCGGAGGCAGGAGTTCGCCGTCGAGCAGGGCGCGCAGGAACCTGTCCAGGTCGGCCGGGGTGGACACCATCGACTCCGGGTTGCCGCCCTGTTCGGAGACGTCCGTCGGGGTGTCGGCGCTGTCGGGGACGTAGCCGGCCAGGTGGGGCTCCGGCATCGCGGGCCTGCCCTCCGTCACCTCGGTGTGCCGCAGGCCGAGCGGCTTCAGGATGCGGGCCGTCACCTCCTCCCTGATCGTGTGCCCCGTCACCTGCTCGATGATCCGGCCCGCCACCCGGTAGTTGAAGTTGTTGTACTCCTGCTCGCTGCCCGGATCGAAGGCCGGGCCGGCCTCGGGCAGGCCGCGCTCCGGGTGGGGCCGAAGCGTCCGCTGGACGACCAGGTCGAGCGTCTCGATCGCGAAGCGGTTGGCGATCAGGCCGTCGCGCTTCTCCAGCTCGGTGCCCTCGAGTTCCGGGCCCTCGACGGCCTGCGGAAGTCCGCTGGTGTGGTCGAGGAGTTGACGGACGGTGATCGGCAGCGTGAAGCTCGCGGGCAGCGTGCCGGGCAGGTACTGCTGGACGGTGCCGTCCAGGGAGATCCGCTGCTCGGCGGCGAGTTGGAGCAGCACCGCGGCGACGAAGGTCTTGTTGATGCTGCCGATCCGGAACGCCGCGTCCGGCGCCACCGGCCGCCCGCTCACCGGATCGTCGGCGCTGCCGCGCCAGACCAGGCCGTCGGCCGTCACCCGGGCGACCGCGCCCGCCACCGGGTCGCCCGGCCGGGCGGCGATCGCGGCGTCGAGGGCGGCCGGATCGAGGACAGCCGGACCGAGAGCGGCCGGAGCAGGCGTGGCGGCGAAGGCGGGTGCGGTGGATGCGGACGCCGCCGCGAGGAGCAGGGCGGCGAGGCCCCGCGCGAGGGTGGCGGGTTTGCTGACGGCCATGTGCCCTCCGAAGCGGGTGGGACGGCTGTGGGGCGGAGCGATCCGCCCTGGAGAACACGCGGCTGACGGTCATTCAGTTGCACACGACCGGTGCGAAGGCGGAGAGCGCGGGCACGGAACACGGTGAGGACTCCCTTCCACGGTGGCCCGGGTGGCCACCGTCGCGATGCCCCCAAGAGTGATCGCCGGAAGCCCCTTCGCGCATGTGCCGTTCGGCAGGAATCCGGCGGGAAAGCGACCGGGCCTCCCCTGCCGATCGGCAGGGGAGGCCCGGGGTGCGGACGCGGACCACACGGGAGGCGGGACGCGACAGCGGTTGGGGGAGCGCCGGCTACACCCGCGCCGGCAGCCGGGTGCAGACCGCCCCCGCCACCAGCGGAGCGGGCTCGGCGCCCAGGACGCCGAGGGTGAAGGCGGTGGTCAGCGCGCTGATGTCGCGGGACTCGCGGAGCAGCAGGTGGTTGGCGCCCGGGGCCTCGTACCGCGCGAGGTCCGGGACGACCCGCCGGGCGCGCAGCGCGTACTCCAGGGACTGGGTGGCACTGGCCGAGCTGTGGTCCCCGGTGCCGTGGACGATCAGCACCCGCCGCCCGGCCAGCTGGTCGACCGGGTCGCCGCTGGGCAGCCACGGCGCGATCCCGGCCACGCCGACCACCGAGGGGTGCCCGGCGCACCAGAAGGCGGCGCGCCCGCCCAGCGAGTTGCCGATCAGCACGACGGGTGCGCCCGGGTAGAGCCGGGCCAGCTCGTCGAGCGCCCAGCGGGTGTCGACGGCGGTGTCGGCGTCCGCGTCGTTCCAGCCGCCGTGGCGGTAGCGCAGCAGGTGCACCGCGAGGCCGTGCGGCCGGCCGCGGTCGGTGAGTTCGGTGGCCAGGTCCCGCAGGCCCAGCTCGGCGACCCGCATCGGTGCGCGCCGACTGCGGAGGAACCCGCCCGGCAGCAGCAGGGCGACGCCGGTGACCGGCTCCTCGCCCCGTCGTGGGGTCAGCTCTGCGGTGCGCGGACGCTGCGCTCGGAACACGCGAATTCCCTCCTGATGTGTACAGGCGGATTCTACGGTTCCGAGGAGGGGTCGCGGTGCGCGAGCAGGGACCACAGGACCCAGCCGGAGACCCGGGTGCGCTCCACCATGACCTTCGCCCAGCGGGCGCCGAGCGGTGAGGTCCAGGTGTCCACGACCTCGACCCGGTCACCTGAACGGGCGAGTCCGATGACGGTCTCCTCGCCGAAGTGGTCGACCCGGACGTTGGCGGCGTTGGCCGACACCTCCCACCAGCCCGCACCGGGCTCGGGCGGCAGGTCGGTGCCCGCCGTGACGGCCGTCGGGATCAGCAGGATGCCCAGCGCGACCACGGTGGCCGCCGCACGGCCGATCACGGCCACGGGGACCTCCGTGCGGTGGTCCGCGCGGTGCCGCGGACGGGCAGCGGTGGTGGCGTCGGGATCAGGGGAGGCATGTACAGCAGAACGAGCCGACCGGGCGTGCGCGTACAGTCCGGCGCCGAGGTTGACCCGGTCGGCGCAGCACGACGTGCGGACCCGGTGCCGCCGGTGCGCCGGCGGACGCCCGACGCATGTCAACTGTCCGGCCGTAGCGCGGGGTTGGCGCGCCCTGGCGGACGGCCGTCGAGTCGGCCGGCCGCGGCTCGGGGTGCGGTCAGGGCCGGTAACACGGCCCGGTCACAAGGGGCGGTCACTCCGGGCGCTGCTCCGCCAGGAGCTTCGCCCGGGTCTCCCGGACGAACGCCGCGACGACGTCCGCGTCGGTGAGCACGCGGGTGACGACCCGTCCGCCCCGGCCCGGTCCGGTGCGCTCCGTGATCCGCAGCTCGCGCGTGTCCTCGGCGCTGATGTCCTGGAGGTCGCTCCACGGCAGCGGGGCCGTGGGGTGGTCGTCGTCGGGGTCGAGGAGGAGCCCCGCGGGCAGCACGGCGAGCACCGTCCCGAACAGGACGTGTCCCTCCTCCTCGAACCGCTCGTGCAGCGGCGCGGTGTAGCGCGGCAGCAGGCCCGCGCGGATGGCCTCGGCCAGCCCCGGTTCGTAGCGGCCCGCCAGTTTCGAGACCACGAAGGGGGTTTCGCGGCCGCGCGCCAGGATGAGGACGCGGCCGAAGTGCTCGACGCTCAGGTTGCCGCGGAACTCCATCCGGGAGGGTATGTACTCGTAGCTCTCGATGGCGTCCCAGGGCAGGGCGCGGAAGTCGCCGCCGGCGTGGTGGAGGACGAGGCCGCCCTGGTAGCGCGCCACGGCGACCAGCCCGGAGCGCGGCGGGACCTTCTGGTAGGCCACGGCGGCCGCTGCCACGGCGGCGACCGCGAGGACGGCGCCCCACCAGGTCCAGCCGGAGGCGGCGAGGACGAGGATGCCGGGCAGTCCCAGGCCCCACTTGCCCACGCCGTCGCCGATCCGGCGGCTCGTCCGGTACAGCCGCCGCCGTTCGCCCAGGCCCGCCTCGGCCGCGACCTCGTCGCAGCGGGTGGCACCACTCATCGCTGACTCCCCTCGGCTGTGGAGCGCGCCAGTCTAGTCAGGGCGGTCGGACAGCCGGTCGGGGCGGCCGGGCGGTCGGGCCGGGTGGGTGGTGAAATCCCTTGCCCGCAAAGGCTGGTAACACTGTTTCCGATCGGTTACGTTGTTACCCATGAGCACGCCCTACCAGGACGCGCAGCGGGTCGGCCAGGATGCCGTACGCGCCGTGATCCTCGACCGCGCCATCTCCCTCCTCGTCGCCGAAGGCCCCGCCGCGCTGACCGTGCGCCGGATCGCCGCCGAGATCGGCTCCTCGACCAAGGTGCTGTACACGATGTTCGGCGGGAAGGAGGGGCTGCTCGACGCGCTGTACCGGGAGGGCTTCGCGCGACTGCGCCGGGCGCAGGAGCAAGTCCCGCGCGGGAGCGACCCGTTGGAGTACCTGACCGAGCTCGGCCGCGCCTACCGGGAGCGGGCGGTCGCCGAACCCGCCTACTACCGCGTGATGTTCGAGCAGCCGGTGCCCGGATTCCGGCCCAGCGCCGAGGCGTTGGCCCTGGCCGACGGCGCGTTCGGCGCCTCGGTGGCCGCCGTCGAGGCCTGCATGGCGGCCGGGGTCTTCCGGCCCGGCGACGCCCTGGAGGTCTCCAACCTCTTCTGGGCGGCCACCCACGGCGCGGTGAGCCTGGAGCTCGCCGGCCACTTCGCGTCGGCCGAGGCCGGGGCGCGCTACGAGGCGCTGATGGCCGCACTGGGGCGGGCGTTCGGCGCCGGTTCGTGAACGAGTCCGGACACCCCATCACCTGACGAGAGGCCGAGACGATGAGCCCAGGCGACCCGATCCGCAACGGCACGATCGGCAAGAGCAACGGCAACGGCGCGATCAGCAACAGCAACAGCAACGGCAACAGCAACAACGGTACGAGGCGCAGCCGCTACGTCTCCGGGAACTTCGCCCCGGTGACCGAGGAGGTCACGGCCTACGACCTGCCCGTCACCGGCCGGATCCCCGCCCACCTCGACGGCCGCTACCTGCGCAACGGCCCCAACCCGCTGGGCATCGACGACCCGGGCGCACACCTGTGGACCCTCGGTGCGGGCATGGTGCACGGCGTGCGGATCCGGGACGGGCGCGCCGAGTGGTACCGCAACCGCTGGGTCCGCTCCGGCGCGGTCGCCGACCGGCTCGGTGAGCCCCGGCGCGGCACGCCCGTCGACGAGCGGATGGACATCTCCCCCAACGTGCAGGTCGCGGGCCTCGCCGGGCGCACCTACGCGCTGCTCGAAGGCGGCATCCGCCCGTACGAACTCACCTACGAGCTGGACACGGTGGGGCCGTGCGGGCTGGGCGCCACGCCGGAGGGGTACAGCGCCAACGCCCACTCGGTCGTCGACCCGCACACCGGGGAACTGCACTCGCTGGCCTTCCGGTACGGCTCCGAGCAGGTGCAGCACATCGTGATGGACGCGGCCGGCACCGTCCGGCGCAGCACGCTGATCGAGGTGCCCGGGAACCCGTACATGCACGACTTCGCGCTCACCGAGCGGTTCGTGCTGCTGTACGACACCCAGGTGGTGTTCAGCCCGGCGCACCTGGCCACCGGGGTGCCCTTCACCTGGGACGGGCGGCACGCCGCCCGGGTCGGGGTGATGCCGCGAGAGGGCGGCGCGGTGCGGTGGTTCGAGCTCGCGCCGCACCTGGTCGGGCACACCCTCAACGCGTACGAGCGGACGGCGGACGAGCTGGTGGTCGACGTCGTGCGGCACCCGCCGGGCATGGACCTGCGGAACATCGGCGCGAGCCGGCCCACGCTCGACCGCTGGACGGTCGACCTGGCGGCGGGGACGGTCCGGGAGGAGCGGCTGGACGACCGGGTGCAGGAGTTCCCGCGCCTCAACCCGCGGCACACCGGCCGCCCCTACCGCTACGGCTACGCGGCCGCCGTCGAGCTCTACGCGCCGCCGACCGGCCCCGGGGACGACCGCCCGGACGAGGGCTTCAGCAACGCCCTGCTCAAGCACGACCTGAGCCGGGGGACCGTCGAGGCCCACGAGTTCGGGCGCGACGGGGCGGTGGGCGAGGCGGTGTTCGTCGCCGCCGAGTCGCCGACGGCGGAGGACGACGGGTACCTGATGGCGTACGTCCACGACCCGGAGCGGGGAGCGGCGGACCTGGTGGTCCTCGCCGCCCAGGACTTCACCGGCGAGCCCCTGGCCCGCATCCACCTGCCGGTGCGGGTGCCCCTGGGCCTGCACGGCAACTGGGTGCCGGGCGGGGACAGGGTGCCTGGCGGGGACCGGACCGCGGGCAGGGGCGGGGACACGGGCTGGAGCTGAGGGGCCAAAATGTGCCCGCCGCAAGCACGGGCGGGATCGCGCCCGACGGCACCGCGCGGGGAGGGCGTCGGCGTAGGGGACGGGGGTCTCGACGGCGGCGAGGGCGGTGCGGGTGGAGAGGGCGGGGAGGGGGAGGCGCTGGGAGCCGGGGCGGAGCCGCCCCGGCGGGGTCATCGGGGCCGGGTGGCGCGGAGGGAGTAGGTCTGCGGGGCGGGGGCGCCGGCGGGGACGCGGAAGTGGGCGTGGGCGTGCTCGTGGAGGAAGTCCAGGCGCAGGCCCGCTTCGGCCAGGGCGGTGACGACCTCGCCGAGGCCGTGCTGCCACTGGACGGTGACGGTGGAGTCGAGCCGGGCGTCCGGGTCGGCGTAGGTGCCGGGGTAGTCGACGACGATCGGGGTGCGCTCGAAGTAGTCCTCCGCGAAGCCGCGCCCGTCGTCGGCGAGGACGTCGGCCACCGGGTGGTACTCGGCGAGGTAGAGGAAGCCGCCGGGGGTGATGAGCGAGGCGACCGTCCGGGCCCAGCGGGTGAGGTCGGGGAGCCAGCAGAGCGCGCCGAAGCCGGTGTAGACGATGTCGTACGTCCGGCCGTCGAGCGCCTCGGCGGCGGCGTAGACGTCGGAGGTGACGAAGCGGGCGTCGGCGGCGCCGATCCGGGCGGCGAGGTCGGTGGCGGCCGCGACGGCCGGGGCGGAGAAGTCGAGCCCGGTGACGACGGCGCCGCGGCGGGCCCAGGAGAGGGTGTCGAGCCCGAGGTGACACTGGAGGTGGAGCAGGGCGCGGCCGGTGACGTCGCCGACCTCGGCGGGCTCGTAGTCCTGGAGGGTGTCACGGCCCGCGACGAAGCCGGGCAGGTCGTAGAAGGGGCCGGCGGCGTGGACGGGGACGCGCTCGTCCCAGTTCGCGCGGTTGGCGGTGCGCCAGTCGGGGGTGGTGGATGGCGTGGTCATGGCGGGCAACGCTAGTCAGCGGCCCAGGGGCGGGCAATCGATTTCCGCGCCCGGCGCGCGCCGTGGACAGCAGGTGCCACCGGCGCCCCGGGCCCGGTATGTGCGGGTCATGGCCGGGGTTTTCCCTGCTCTTTGTTCCGGATCATGGCGCGCTCTGCGACGATCCGATGATCGTCGCCCCGACGCGGTGGGCGGCGCGTCGCAGGGGAGAGACCGGCATGGCCGTTCGGCCCGAGGACAGTGTCGTCCGGGCGAAGTGGGGAGTGTGGTCCGCCTGGGACCGGGAGACCTGGATGGTGGTCTCCGGCGGGGTGCTGGGGGCGCTGTTCGCGAGCATGGGGCTGGCGGTGCTGTTCGGCCCGGCGAACGGGTTCGGCGGCGACAGCCTCGCGTACATGGGGATCATCAGCATCCTGGGGCTGATGCCCTGCGGTGCGGGCTTCGTCTGGGCGCTGATCCACCCGAGGGCCGGGTTCCCGTCGGCCGCCGTCGGGGCGGTACTGGGGCTCGGGATCTTCGTCGGCTTCGCCGGGGACGGCCTCAACGACTCCTGGAAGGCGCCGCTGGACCGGCCGTCGACGATCCGCGCGGTGGGCAGCTGGACCAGCGGGGACCTGGTGGTCCGGGCCCGGCCGGACCTGGTGGTGGCGTACCGCCGGACGACCGGGGCCGTCGCCTGGCACTGGGCCCCGCCCGGGGAGGACACGGTGTGCGCGATGAGCCGGACGACCGGGCCTGACGGCACGGGCCGCGGCGGCGCCCTCGGCCTGATCGGCCACGCGCCGCACGACAAGCCGTGCTCCGCCGTCACCGCGCTCGACCTCTCCGACGGCAGGGAGGGCTGGACCGCCGCCGTGGACGCGCCCGCCCGGGACGGGGACGACGCGACTCCGGACGTGGTCGCGGTGGCCGGGCAGCAGGCCCTCCTCCAGGAGAAGGCCGGCTGGCGCGCCGTACGGCTGGCCGACGGCCGGGATGTCTGGCGCGGCACGGCCGACCCGGGCTGCACCCCGCTGCAGGTCGCGGGCGGGCCCGGGGACGCCGTCACGGTCGCGCAGTGCGGCGCCGCGCCGCCCGTGCTGCGCTCGCTGGCCCCGGCGGACGGCCGGGAGCAGCAGCGGATCGCGCTGCCCGCGGCGGGCGGGCTGAAGAACCTCGCGGTGGTCTCGGTCGACCCGCTCGCGGTGTGGGTGGACGCCCAGGCCGAGCGCGGCACCCACGCGGTGCTCAGCTACGACCGGACCGGCCGGCAGCGGGCGGTGATACCGGTCGCCGGGGACGAGTACGACCTGGACGTGATGCTGGGCGGGCTGCACGCCTTCGACGAGTTCAGCGCCCGGCCGCTGTTCGGCGGGGTGGTGGTCGGGGACCTGTTCGTCGTACCGGGGGAGAAGCCCGGCGACATCGGCATCAGCGGCGGCAAGCACCCGAGCCGCACCGCCACCGGCCGGCTGCTGGCGTACTCGCTGACGGACGGCGGCAAGCGGTGGACGGCGGGGCTGGACGACCAGGTGACCGGCCTGGTGGTGGACGGCGGCTCGGTGTGGGCGATGACCCGGGGCCGGGTGACCAGGGTGGAGGCGGCGACCGGGCGGCAGAGCGCCGTGCTGGACGTCAACGACACCGCGTCGCTCTATCCGGTGGACCTGTCGGTGTCGGACGCGGAGCGGTTCACGGTGGTCGCGGAGGACGGGACGCGGGACGAGCCGCCGGTGCGGGCGATGAGCTGACGGGGTCCGCCGCCGACGGACCTGACCCTTTCGGGTGGTTGTGTCAGTCTGGTGGGGGAGCACCGCCGAGACCGGGAGACTCGTGATGGCCGAGATCAGGGTGAACGGGGTGGCGCTGCACTACGAGGCCCGTGGCGAGGGCCCCGGCGTCGTCCTGGTGCACGGTTCCTGGAGCGACGCGGACTCCTGGGCGCGGGTGCTGCCCGGCCTGGCGGAGTCCACCACCGCGGTCGCCTACGACCGCCGGGGGCACAGCCGCAGCGAGGACCCGCTCACCCAGGGTTCGGTGCACGAGGACGCGGCCGACCTGGCCGGGCTGATCCACGAGCTGGGCCTCGCGCCCGCCTTCGCCTACGGCGACTCCTACGGCGCCCTGGTCGTCCTCCGGCTCGCCGCCGCCCGGCCCGACCTGCTGCGCGGGATCGCCGTGCACGAGCCGCCGGGCACCGGCATCCTGCTCGCCGACCCGGACCTGCGACCGCTCGGCACCGGCTTCGCCGACCGGATCGCCGCCGTCCGGGAGCTGCTGGAACAGGCCGAGTCGGCGGCCGCCGCCGAACTGTACGTGGACAGCCTCGCCTTCGGCCCCGGCGCCTGGGAGCAGCTGCCCGCGCCGGTCCGGCACAGCTACATCCGCAACGCGCCCACCTACCTGGACGAGCTGCGCGACCCGGACGCGCTCGACCTCGACCTCATCGGGCTCGCCCGCTTCGGCGAGCCCGCGCTGCTCACCCAGAGCGACGAGAGCGCGCCGATGTTCGGCGAGGTGCTGGACCTCATCGACCTCACCCTGCCCAAGGCGGAACGCCACCTGTACGGCGGCGCCGGGCACGCCCCGCACCTGTCGCAGCCGGAGGAGTGGGTGCGGGTGGTGCTGCCGCGGGCGCTGCTCTGAGACTGCCGCGGTTTCCGCGATTGATGTGACGGTCCGTCACCGTCGCTGGCTCCGTCGGGGATTCGCCCCTGGTCGAATCCCCGGATAACCGCTCGCCTTCGCCGTCGTCCCGGGCGCAGGCTACTTCCGTGCCCGCGTCAGTACGGACGCGGTGCGAGCGGAAGGACTCACATGACGAGCACGCGCGGCCGCATCGCCGCCCTGCTGGGCGCCGTCGCGGTGGTCGCCGGCACCACGCTGGCCACTCCCGCGGCCGCCACGGCCGCCACGGCCGACACACCCGCCACGGCCAGGCCAGGCGGCGGGATCACCGGGCAGGCGCCCTGCCCGGACGCGCCCGAGTTCACCTGCGGGACCCTCACCGTCCCGCTCGACCACAGCGGCGCCGTCCCCGGCACCCTCGACCTCGCGGTGGCCGTCGCCGGGAACACCAAGGCCCCCAAGGGCGACCTGCTGTTCCTCACCGGCGGCCCCGGCCAGCCCGGCGTCCCGCTGATGAAGCGGATCGCCGGCAAGATGGCGCCCGTCCTCAAGGACTACCGCCTGGTGATGTACGACCAGCGCGGCACCGGCGCCCGTGCGCTCCAGTGCCCGGGCCTCCAGGAGGACATGGGTTCCTCCGACCTCGCTGTGCCGCGCAGGCAGTCGATCGCCGACTGCGCCGCCACCCTGGGCCCCAACGCCCGTTTCTACAGCACCGCGGACACCGTCGCCGACATCGACCGGCTGCGCGGTGCCCTCGGCGACCGGCGGCTGACCCTCGACGGCGTCTCGTACGGCACCCTCGTCGCCGAGCGGTACGCGCTCGCCCACCCGGCGCACGTGGCCCGGCTGGTGCTCGACTCGGTGGTGCCGCAGCAGGGCTACGACCCGCTCGACCTGGCCGCCCTGCCGGCCAGTGCCCGGGTGCTGCGGGCCGCCTGCCAGGCCACCGGCTGCACCACCGACCCGGCCGCCGACCTCGCCGCCACCGTCCGACGGTACGGCAACGGGGCGCAGGTCCTGGACGCCCTCACCAGCTACGAGTTCACCGACCCGAACTACGGCGGGGTCCCGGAGGCGCTGCACGAGGCCGCCGCCGGCCAGCCGGAGAAGCTCCAGGCCTTCATCGAGACCGTCCACCGGGACGACGCGGCCCCGGCCGAGGCGCTCAGCCAGGGCCTGCACGCCGCCACCGTCTGCGCGGACTCGCGCTTCCCGTGGGGCAGCACGGACACCCCGGTCGCGGGCCGGGCGGCCGCGCTGGAGCGCACCCGGCAGCGGCTGACCGCCGAGCAGACCTGGCCGTACGACGCGGCGACCGCGACCGGGCTCGGCAGCCAGCTGGTCTGCCTGGACTGGCCGCGCGAGCAGGTGCCGCCGATCCCGCCGGCGCACCGCAGGCTGCCGAACGTGCCGGTGCTGCTGCTCGGCGGCGACCGGGACCTGTCCACGCCGAACGAGTGGCTGTACCAGCAGGCGGAGCTGGCGCACGACCCGCAGGTCGTGATCGTCCCGGGTGCGGCGCACTCGGTGCAGACCCGGGCGGCCGACCCGGCCGGGCGGCAGGCGGTGTACGACTTCCTGCTCAAGTAGCGGGGGCCGTCGGCGGGTTGCGTCCGACGGTGGACCGCCGCCGGCGGTGGGCCGTTCCGAGCAGGGGACGGAACGGCCCACCGCCGCGCTACGGCCCGGCCGCGCCCCAGCCGTCGTCGGGCAGGGAGCGGTCGGGCTCGGGGCAGTCGAGGTGTTCGTAGCCCCACAGCAACGCCTTGTGCAGCGCCCACGCCTCCAGCGGCGGCCCGTCCTGGGACGCCCGGTTCGTCAGGACCAGCTCCACCCGGACCTCCTCGGCCGGCGAGAACAAAAGGTTCCGCTGGTCCGGGAGGTTCTCGTACGTCACCGTCTGCCAGCTGTGGCCGGTGGCGGTCAGCGCCGCCATCAGGTCGGCCTCGGAGACGTGGGTGTCGAGCGTCGCCGAACCGCCGCCCGGCTGCGGGAGGTCGAGCTCGCCCTGCCAGACCGGCAGGGAGAGCGAGTGGAGCCGGCGGCAGCGGCAGAACACCGTCCGCACGTCGCCCCAGCAGAAGGCGTGCGGCCACCGGTCGCCCCGGTGGATGCCGCCGCCGTCCCACGGATCGCCGTAGTGGACGGCGAGTTCGGGCAGCGAGGCGCCGTAGCGCAGCTCGCCGAGGCCGCCGGTGGTGGCCAGGACGGTGACGAGCGGGAGGAAGCCGGTCAGCCCAGGCACTCGCGCACCGCCTCGATCAGGCGGTTCGCCCGGGCGTCGCCGTGGCCGATCATCCGGTTGGCGACATAGGCGAAGCCGACGCCGAACTCGTCGTCCCCGAAGGCGAACTGGCCGCCGGCGCCGTCGTTGCCGAAGCTGCGCGCGCCGAGCAGCGGGCGGAAGGCCGGGGAGTCGAGCAGCAGCCCGGAGCCCCAGCGGGCGCCCATGTCGAAGCCCAGGAAGCCCGCCCCGGAGGAGACTTCGCGCACCGCGCCGGTCACCGTGTCGGGCGAGAGCAGGCGGGGCGCGCCGTCCAGTCCGGTGGCCGCCGCCGCGTAGAGGCCCGCCAGGCCGGTGGCGGAGGCGACGGCGCCCGCGCCGGGCAGCTCGATCGCGTGCAGCGCCGGGTCGTTCCAGCCGTGCGGCACATCCAGGCCGGGGAAGACCAGGGCGCCGTTCATGGTGACGATCCGGGTCAGCAGGTGCTCCGGGCCGGGCATCGGACGGCGGCCCTCGGCCTCCACCAGCCGGGCCAGGCGGGGGAGTTCGTTCTCCGGCAGGCCGATCCAGACCGGCAGGCCGAGCGGCTCGGCGATCTCCTTGCGCAGGAACGCGCCCGGGGTCAGCCCGGTGATCCGGCGGATCACCTCGCCGACCGCGAAGCCGAGCACATGGCCGTGGTACTCGTACGCGGTGCCCGGCTCCCAGAGCGGCTGCTGCGCCTCGATCGACCGGACCACCGGATCCCAGGCGGCGACCTCCTCGAAGGAGAGCACCGCGTCCAGGGCGGGGATGCCGGCCCGGTGGCCGAGGATCATCCGGGTGGTGACGTCCTGCTTGCCGTTGCGGGCGAACTCCGGCCAGTAGCGGGCGACCGGCGCGTCCAGGTCGAGCCGGCCCCGCTCGGCGAGCAGGTGGGCGCTGATGCTCACCGGGCCCTTGGCACAGGAGAAGACGGGCACGAGGGTGTCCTGCGCCCAGGCCCGCCCGGTGCGCTCGTCGGCCGTGCCGCCCCACAGCTCGACCACCTTCCGGCCCCCGGCGAACACCGTGACGGCGGCGCCCAGCTCGGGGAACCCGGCGAAGTTGGCGGCGAAGACGTCCGCGACGGCGCCGAAGCGCTCGTCGGCCCAGCCCTGGTGCTGCTGCATGATGTGGTGCCCCGTTCTGCCCAGTTCCGCCCTCAAGATCGACCGAACCACGCTACGGGAGCCCGGCGCCCCTGACGAGGGGATTTCACCAGGCCGGGACGGGTGGGACGGATGTGGCAGACTCGCCGGCCCCGGCCTGCGGCGGCTGTACCACCCGTACGACGGCGGGGCGGACGTCTACCTGGCGTCGACGGAGGAGCGGGACCGGCTGAAGGAGCGGCACGCCGGGTGGCTGTCGGGGCACCCGAACGGCCTGTGAGCGGCCGCGCCGGGCGGACGGCTTGCCCTCACCGCCGTCCGCCGCGCACAGTGTCCGGGGCGCGTTGACGATCACGCGCCCCGGCAGCCCGGCTGCCGCAGCGAGTGAGGGAGCGACACATGGCCGTCAGTCTGAGCAAGGTCGAGCAGAGCGCGCCCGCGCTGGTGAGCCTCTACAAGACGGCCGGCGCCTCGGTGGAGCGGCGCGGGCTGAACGGCCAGCGGGTGGCGGTGTACCTGGTGGTCGACTACTCCGGCTCGATGCGGCCCTACTACAAGGACGGCAGCGTCCAGGCGCTCGCGGACCGGGTCCTGGGGCTGTCGGCCCACCTGGACGACGACGGGACCGTGCCGGTCGTCTTCTTCTCCACCGAGGTCGACGCCCAGGCCGAGATCGCCCTGGAGGACCACGCGGGCTGGATCGACCGGATCGTCGCGGGCCTCGGCCACATGGGCAGGACCAGCTACCACCTGGCGATGGACGCGGTCATCCGGCACTACCGGGAGAGCGGAGCCACGGACCCGGCCTTCGTGCTGTTCCAGACGGACGGCGGCCCGATCAGCAAGCCCGCGGCGGAGAAGAAGCTCTGCGAGGCGGCGACGTTGCCGATCTTCTGGCAGTTCATCGGCTTCGGCGACCCGGACAGCCGGCAGTTCGACTTCCTGCGGAAGCTGGACGAACTGCCCGTCCCGGAGAAGCGGCCGATCGACAACGCCGGCTTCGTCCACCTGGGGCGCGACCCCCGGACGGTCTCCGACGACGAGCTGTACGACCTGCTGCTCACCGAGCTGCCGAGCTGGCTGGTGGCCGCCCGGGCCCAGGGCATCGTCCCGGACGGCCCGGCGCTGCGGGCGCCGGTCGGCGCCGCGGCCGAGGAGCGGCCGCAGCGCCGGGGCTTCTGGGCCACCCTGACCGAGGGACTGGGGAAGCGGGGCCGCCGCGGTCGGTAACCCGACGGCGTCGGGGCCAGGCGCTCTCTTCCGGATCACGCCGTGCGCCCGGCATGATCCGAACGAGAGGGCCTAGACCGCGGGGACCATCCCGAGCAGCTCGCTCAGGCGGCGGACCGTGGCGGGCGACTCGCGGTGCAGGCCGGCGATGTCGAGGCCCTCGTCTCCCAGAATCATCAGCAGCGCCTGCTCCCCGATCGCCAGCACCACGACGTAGCCGCTGGTGCAGCGGGTGACCACGTCGCGCAGGCCGCCCACGCCGACCTCGGCCGCGGTGCGCCGACCGAGGCCGAGCATGGCGGCGGACAGGGCGGCGGCCGACTCGGGGTGGACGGCGGCCGTGTCGGCGGCCACCAACAGGCCGTCGGTGGTGGAGATGACACTCTCCGAGATGCCCATGACCCGGTCGCGGAGGGACTTCAACTCGTCGACCAGCACGGCGGTCGGTGTCTGGCTGCTCATGGTGCGCTCTTCTCGCTCTGCTCGGTCGTCTCGGTACGCGCGGTGTGCTCGGCGCGGTGTGCGTTCGGTGGACCGTCGGAAGCGGCCGCCGCTCCCTCGGATCGGGCGGGCAGGCCGCCGGGGCCGCCCGGAGCACCCGCGCCGCGTCCGCTGCGGACGCGGCGCGGCAGCGGCCCGGTGTCGGCCGGCGGCGGTTCGCTCGTCGGCGTGCGCGGGGCCACGCTCGGTGCCAGGGGCCCCGGGTGAGCCGGCTCCCGGTGGAGCAGGTGCCGGGCGTCCATCCGTACGACGTCGAGGAGCACGGCGAACACACCGCGTCCCAGGGCGAAGCCGAGGTCGCGCGCGGTGCGGCGGCCGGTGGCGGCGGCCAGGATCTCCCGGTAGCGGACCGGGATCCGCAGCGCGCCGGACTCGGCCCCGGCGGCAGGACGGATCCGGAGGCGGGCCAGTTCGCCGGGCGGTCCCCAGAGGCGGGTCAGCAGGGCCGTCCGCCGGGCGGTCTCCTCGAAGAGCCGCTCCGGCTCGATGCCCGGGCGCAGCGCGATCCTGGCAGGCGGCGCCGCCTCGGCCGTCTCCCAACTGCCGGGCGGGCTCAGCACCAGGGCGAAGGCCCCGTCGAAGGCGGCGGCGGCGCAGACGGCTTCGAGCTCGGCGGCGCCGATCGACCCCTGAGCCACCAGGGCCGCGCCGAGGTCGCCGCCCCAGGTCGGGGGAGCGTCGGTCGGTCGGCCGATGGACGCGGCCGTCTCGGCGGACGCCCACTCCTCCTCGCCGACGCGCCGGGACTTCAGCAGCAGGGTCGCGGCGGTCGGGGCCCCGGGGGTCTCGATCGCCGCGACCAGACCCTGCTCCAGGTGGATCGTGCCGCCCGGTGCGCTGGAGACGGTGACCGAGCCGGTGAACTCCGTCCGGCGCAGCGCGAGCAGCAGCGCGGGCACGTTGCGCGCGGTGGGTGGAGCCGGCGTCGTGGGAGTCGCGGGCACGGCGGGCGGCGCCGTGCCGTGGGACGGGTCGGTCATGCCAGCAAGTCCTGCGCGCGGTCGGCGGTCTGGCGGAGGGCCAGTGCCAGGTTGGTCCGTTCCCGGTCCAGCACGGTGGCCAGCAGCAGGGGGTCGCCCTTCCGGGACAGCACCTGGACGACCTGGTGATGGCGGGTGCTGGTGACCACCAGGCTCTCCAACTCGCTCTCCGCCCCTGCCTCGTACAGCCGCTCGCCGATCAGGTTGGTCAGCTCGGCGAGTTCGGCCCCGGTCCCGAGCAGCCGGTGGTCCCCGGCGGACTGGTAGCTGAGACCCGTGACGGCGTCGACGAGCGCGGCACCGACCACTCCGGGGGAGCCGAGCACATCGGAGAGGGAAGCGTCGAGTGCGCGCACCAGTACCCCTTCACGTTCTGAACCCCGGCAGCGTACTTTATTCCATCATTTTCACGAGGCGACCACAACCGGCGGCTTCTTGCTATTTTGTTCCCGCACACGGGAGTTCTGCCCGGAAGTCACGCAAAGGACGAACAGCGCATGAACATTGACGAGGCACTCAAGGACGCGATGGCCATCGAGGGGGCCATCGGAGTGGCCGTGGCCGACCACGAGAGCGGTATGTCACTCGGGTTCCTCGGCGGGGGGCAGCAGCTCGACCTGGAGATTGCGGCCGCGGCCAACACCGAGGTCGTTCGTGCGAAGATACGCGCCCTGGCCGCGCTGTCGATCGATGATGTCATCGAGGACGTCCTGATCACCCTCGGCACCCAGTACCACCTGATCCGCCCGCTGACCCGCGGTCACGGCTCGCTCTTCCTCTACATGGCGCTGGACCGCTCGCGGGCCAACCTCGCGCTCGCCCGGCACGGTCTCAAGCGCATCGAGGCCGCTCTCGACATCTAGCGGGGCCGGGCCGGCCGCCCGGGTGTCCTCGCCCCGTCCGGACGCCCTGCCCGGATGCCCTGCCCGAAGGCCCGCGCGGGCCGCGTTTCGCGCGCGGAATTCCGGACGGAGCGAATGCGCGGCGTGACGAGGCAGCTACGGAGATCCGCCCGCGGGAATCGGGCCGCGAATATCGCGGGTATGCGCCCGGCACGGAAATGCGTGACTTTCCGATGACTGGGCGTCATATTCGCCCCGGCCGTTCCGGCCGGCGGTGGAGCGCCGGAATACCGTGGTCGAACCGCCGGAGCGCCGGTGTTTCGGCGGTGCCACGGACCGGGCAACTCCCGGTGATCCCGACGGTTCTGACGCCCTGCTATGGTCCGGATCCGTGACGGACGGGGTGCGGAACCAGTACGAGGCGATGCGCGGGCACTTCCACCGGGCCGCGGGGCAGCAGGGATTCACGCTCGACCCCGCCCAGGAGCTCCCGGTCGAACGACTCAGTCGGCTGGCCGGCGAGCTGGCCCACCCGGCCTGGCGGCTGCGCCGCAGTCCGCGGCACCTCTACCTCTGGGGCCCGGTCGGCCGCGGCAAGAGCTGGCTGGTGGACACCTTCCTCGACGGGCTGCCGACCCCGCGCAAGCGGCGGCTGCACTTCCACGACTTCTTCCGCCGACTGCACGAGGGTGTCGCCCACCACTCCGAGAGCCGGAGCGCGGACGGCGCGGCGGTGGACCGGGCCGTGGACGAGCTGCTCGGCAACTGCCGGATCCTCGTCTTCGACGAGTTCCACGCCCACGACGCGGGTGACGCGATGCTGGTCGCCCGTCTCCTCCGCACCCTGCTGGACCGGCGGATCACCCTTGTCACCACGTCCAACTACCCGCCCGCCGGGCTGATGCCCGACCCGCTGTACCACCACCTCTTCGAGCCGACGATCAGGCTGATCGAGGAGCGGATGGACGTGCTCGACGTCTCCGGGCCGGTCGACTTCCGGCGGCAGCCCCGGTCGGAGCGCGCTCACGGGTTCGACCTCGGCGCCCGTCTCCGCCCCGGCGACGAGCCCTCGGCCGGTCTCACCCCGCCCCGGCCCGAGGAAGCGGGTCCGGTGGTCGCCCACCGCCGTGAGCTGTCGGCCCGGGCGGTCCGCGAGGACCACGTGTGGTTCGGCTTCCAGGAGCTGTGCGAGGGCCTCACCTCCGTCGCGGACTACCTCGCACTCGTCGACCGCTTCCCCACCGTCGTCCTCGACGGCGTCCCACCGCTCGCCGAGGCGTCCCCCGACGGCCGTCGGCGCTTCGCCAACCTGGTCGACGTCTGCTGTGACCGCGACGTCCGCCTGGTCCTGATCGGCGCCGATCCGCTCGCCGGCCTCGCCACCGGCTCCACCCTCATGCGCGACCTCGACCGCACCGCCAGTCGCCTCGCCCTCCTCCGCCCGCCGGTTCGGGAGGCCGCCGGCTGAGCGCCCGCCGGGCGACCGGCGGGAACGGAGAAGTCCTGCCGGAGTGCCAGGACTTGCCCGGTCGATCGCGCCGGCCCTGGAGGGGGGTTGCTCGCCCGGCGCCTTGGCGAACCGGCGTGCCAGGCCGGGTCGGAGTCCGGTAGCGTGCGCGAAGGAGTGCCGGGAAGCCTGGTCGGCGATCGAGGGACAGCTGTGTCCGCGAGCCGGTCCGGGGGTGGTGTGCGTGGCGCTCGACGGGAGGTCCGCCGGCGCGCCGCCGGCCCGGCCGCGGCTGGGTACCCGCCGCTCCTCGCGCGGACCCGCTCAGGCCGTACGCACCGCTCATGGGGCTTCGGCGAGCTCCGGACAGACTCCGAGAACCGCGACACCGTCCGGCGTTCCGGCCGCCCGGTACCGTCCGACCCCGGAAGGGGCGGGGCGGCACGCCCCGGCGACGGCGACCCGGGGGTTCCGGCCGCGCATCGGACCGGGGGGAGAACCGTCATGACCCACCGTCCCTCACCATGGACCCGCACCGGCGGCGCGCTGCTCGCCGTCGCGGCGCTGGCCCCGGCGGCGGCCGCCTGGTACGTGTTCACCGTCGTGCTGCCGGACGACGCCGAGCGGTACCGCTCGTACACGGCCGCCGTGGCCTGCCCGGCCGGGAGCCCGGGCGCGGGGGTCGAGGAGTGCGTGCGCACCGTGCCGTTCACCGTCAGCGGCACGGTCGTCCGGAACGCGGGCAAGAGCTCCGAGTTCCGGGCGACGCTGGACGGCGCGCCGTTCTGGACCGGCGAGGTGGGGTTCGCCGACGGCGGGCCGTTGCTGGACGGACTGAAGCCCGGAGACCGGGTGGACGGCACGGTGTGGCGCGGCCGGGTGATGCGCCTGGAGCGGGCCGGTGTCGCGCAGGCCTCGTACGACGAGCCCCGCGACGAGGGGCAGTTCACCGCCGGGGTGGGCACGTTCGCCGCGCTGCTGGCGGTGCTCGCCGCCGTCCTGGGCGCGCTGCGGTTCACCGGCCGCCCCGGCGACGTCACCCTCGACCTCGCCCGGTCGCTCGTCCTGTGGACGCTGCTCGCCTGCGGAGTGCCCGCGGTGCTCGCGTCCGTGACCGGCCTGCCGTGGTGGACGGTGCCGGCCGCGGCAGTCCCGGCGGCGCTGCTCGCGGCGGAGGCGGTGCGGCGCCGGAACCGGGGGAGGACCCCGGGGGGACCCCGCCGGCTGCCCGCTTGATCGACGCCCGTCCCCGCTTGCGCTCGCCCGTCCCCGCGTGCGCTCGCCCGTCCCCGCGTGCGCTCGCCCGTCCCTGCTCGCACCGGCCCGTACCCGATCCCGGCCGTCGGACAATGTTTCGGCCGGATGAGGAACGGTGTCGCTACCGTCTACCGAGCCCGTGGCCTGGGCAGGCTCGGGCTGACAGTGCTAGCGAAAGGGGCCGACGATGGCCGCAGTTCACGAATCCGTCCTCGACGCGATCGGCGGGACGCCGCTGATCCGGCTGGCCCGGCTCGGCGCCGGGATCGCCGCGCCGATCTACGCCAAGGCCGAGTTCCTCAACATCGGTGGCAGCGTCAAGGACCGCGCCGCGCTCTCGATGGTGCTGGCCGCCGAGCGGGACGGCCTGCTGAAGCCGGGCGGGACGATCATCGAGGCGACCTCCGGGAACACCGGCATCGGCCTGGCGATCGTCGGGCGGCAGCGCGGGTACCGGGTGATCGCCGGGGTGGCCGACAAGTCGTCGGCCGAGAAGTCCGACATCCTGCGGGCGTACGGGGCGGAGGTCGTCCTCGCGCCGACCGCCGTGCCGGCCGAGGACCCGAGGCACCTGTTCAACGTCGTGCAGCGGCTGGCCGAGGAGATCCCCGGCGCCTGGCTCGCCAACCAGTACGACAACCTGGCCAATCCGGACGCCCACATCCGGACCACCGGCCCCGAGATCTGGGAGCAGACCGGCGGCCGGGTGACCCACTTCGTCGCCGGCGTCGGTACCGGCGGCACCATCACCGGCACCGGAGGCTTCCTCAAGGAGACCTCCGGCGGCGCCGTGACCGTGGTCGGCGCGGACCCGGAGTCCTCCACGTACGGGGGCGGCGACGGCAGCCCGTGGTACGTCGAGAGCATCGGGCACTACCTCCACCCCGACACCGTCGAGGACCGCATGCCGCAGGCCCTGCGTACGGAGCTGATCGACTCCTACGAGCGGATCCCGGACCGCGAGGCGCTGCTGGCCGCCCGTCGCCTCTCCCGCGAGGAGGGCCTGCTGGCCGGCCCGTCCTCCGGCGCGGCGGTGGCGGCGGCGCTGCGGGTGGCGCGCCGGCTCGGGCCGGACGACCTGGTCGTGGTGGTGCTGCCGGACTCGGGGCGCTCCTACCTGTCCAAGGTGCACAGCGACGCGTGGATGCGGGAGTGGGGCTTCCTGGAGGAGGCGGCGGACGGCCTGCGGCCGCTGCTCGACGCCGCCGCGCCGCTGGTGACGGTGGCCGCCGGCGCGACCGTGGGCGAGGCGCTGGAGGCGCTGGGCGATGCGCCGGGCGGCGTGGCCCCGGCGGTGCTGGCGCGGGCGGCGCGCCCGTACGGGGTGGCCGCGACGGAGGTGGTCGGCTCGGTGTCCCGGGCCGCGCTGGCGGCGGCGCTCGCGGACGGCGCCGCCAAGCCGGGCGACCCGCTGGGCGGGCTGATCGGGCCGGCGCTGCCGACGGTCGGCGTCGGGCAGTCGGCGGCCGACGCGCGGACGGTGCTCGGGAAGACGCACCGGGCGGTCATGGTCCTGGTGGACGGTCGGGTGGCCGGGGTGCTGCCGAGGGAGGCGGTGGCCTAACCCCCTTCGACTTTCTCCTGGGCGCCTCCTTCGGCGGGCGCCAGGATCGCCGAGATCACCCGGTCCAGGGTGCGGTCGAAGGCCCGGTCCGGGTCGGCGGGCGGGCCGGTGGTGGCGAACGCCTGGGCCAGGTGCGGGAATTCGCCGCTCGCCGCCGCCTGGCCGAGGTAACCGACCAGCTCCGCCTGCCACTTGGCGCCCGCCGCGGCCGTCTGCTCGTACTGGGCGAACTGGCCGACGAAGCCGTTGAACAGCGCCATCGCCTCCATCCGGGCGCCCCCGCCGAGGCCGGTGGGGGCGGTGACGGCGAGGAAGTGGTCGGTGTAGCGCAGGGCGTTGGGGCCGATGCTGGGGCGGACCAGCACCAGTGCGGGCAGCCAGGGGTGGCGGCGGGAGAGGCCGAGCTGCTGGTGGGCCAGGTCGGCGAGGTCGGCCCGGACGTCGCCGCTCGGCGCGGGCGGGAAGCGGTACTCGCCGGCGACCGCGTCGAGCATCAGGTCGAGCAGGTGCTCCTTCTTCGGTACGTAGTTGTAGAGCGACATGGTGCCCGCGCCGAGCGCCGCCGCGACCCGGCGCATGGAGACCGCGTCCAGGCCCTCGGCGTCGGCGATCGCGATGGCCGCGGCGGCGATCGAGTCCCGGCTGTGGGCCGGGCGCGGGCCGCGGCCGGTGCGCTCGGGGCGCAGCCAGATCACTTCGGGGGCCTCGGGGGGCGTGGGCCTGTCGGGCTGTTCCGACTGTTCCGGCTGGTCGGGGCCGGTGGGGGACTTGCTGGACGGCACTGGAAGATCACCTCGCCCTCCCATCTTAGATACGTACGGCGTACGTAGTACGATGGCGCCCAAGCGCGCTTCTACGTACGCTGTACCTAGAGAAGGCCAGAGAAGGGCAGAGCCATGTCCGACACCGCCCGACCCGCCGCCGGCGCGGCGCCCGCCATCGAGATGACGGGCGTGCGGAAACGCTTCGGCGCCACCGAGGCCCTGCGCGGCCTCGACCTCACCGTCCCGGCCGGCACCGTCTGCGGCCTGCTCGGCCCCAACGGCGCCGGCAAGACCACCGCCGTCCGCGTCCTCGCCACCCTGGTCGCCCCCGACCGCGGCACCGCCCGGGTCGCCGGACACGACGTCGTCCGCGCCGCCGAGGACGTCCGGCGCGCCATCGGCCTCGCCGGGCAGCACGCCGCCGTCGACGAGGGCGTCACCGGCCGCGACAACCTCCGGCTGTTCGGCCGGCTGCACCACCTCGGCGCCCGCCGGGCCCGGGAGCGCGCCGACGAACTGCTCACCCGCTTCGACCTCACCGAGGCCGCCGACCGGCTCGTGCGCACCTACTCCGGCGGCATGCGCCGGCGCCTCGACCTCATCGCCAGCCTGGTCACCAGCCCGCCGGTGCTCTTCCTGGACGAGCCCACCACCGGGCTCGACCCGCGCAGCCGGCAGGCGATCTGGGACACCGTCAAGGAGCTGGCGGACGCCGGCGCCACCGTGCTGCTCACCACCCAGTACCTGGAGGAGGCCGACCGGCTCGCCGACGACATCGTGGTGATCGACCACGGCGCCGCCATCGCCACCGGCCCGCCGGACCGGCTCAAGGCCGCGATCGGCAGCCAGGTCTCCGTCACCCTGGCCGACCCCGGGCAGCTCGCCGCCACCGCCGTGGTGCTGTCCTCGATGACCGGCGGCGACGCGCGGGTGGACGTCGCCGAGCGGACCGTCACGGTGCTGACGACGCCCGGCGTGTCCGTCCTGCTGCCCTCACTGGTACGGGAGTTGGACGGCGCGGGGGTCGTCGCCGAGGATGTCGCGGTGCGGGCGCCCTCGCTGGACGACGTGTTCCTCGCGCTCACCCAGGAGTCCGCGGACGCCGGGAGGGCCGCCTGATGACCGCCGCCGCACTCGCGCCCCCGCGCCCGTCCGCCGTCCCGCGCCCGTCCACCGCCCGGCGGCTCGCCTCCGGCACCTGGACCTCGATGCTCCGCGTCCTGCTCAACTACCGCCACTCGCCGGGCCTGTTGGCCGCCTCGCTGGGCGTGCCGGTGGTGATGGTGGTGGTCTTCGGGTACGTCTTCGGCAGCGCCATGCAGGTCCCCGGGGGCGGCGGCTACCGGGAGTTCCTGATGCCCGGCCTGTTCGCCATGGTGGCCACCAACGGCGTCATGCCCACCATGGTCGGCGCCGCCCGCGACGTCGGGCGCGGGGTCACCGACCGGCTGCGCTCCATGCCCGTCTCCCGCACCGGACTGCTGCTCGGACAGGCCCTCGCCGACCTGCTGGTCAGCGTCGTCGTCCTGGCGCTGCTGGCGCTGGTCGGGCTCGCCACGGGCTGGCGCGTCCGGCACGGACTCGCCGACGCGGCAGGGGCGTTCGCGCTGCTGCTGCTCTTCCGCTTCGTGATGACCTGGGTCGGCACCGTGCTCGGCCTGACCATCGGCAAGGAGGAGGCGGCCGGCCAGCTGTCCGCCGCGGTCATCCCGTTGGCGATGGTCACCAACGCCTACGTGCCGACCGGCGGCATGCCCGGCTGGCTGCGGTTCCTCGCCGACTGGAACCCGGTCAGCTCCGTCGTCCAGGCCTGCCGGGAGCTGTTCGGCAACCCCTCGGCGGCCGGGTCCGCCTGGCCGACGCAGCACGCCGTGCTCGCCGCGCTGCTCTGGAGCGCCGTGCTGCTCGCGGGCTGCATGCCGCTCGCCGTACGGAAGTTCGCCACCCACGGGCGGTGATCCGCCAGCTTGCGGCACGCCCCCCTAATGTGCTGGACAGCGGGGCCGGTGTGGTCTTGGGTGGGGCGCCATGGAGTACACCCACCTCGGCCGCACCGGCCTGACCGTCTCCCGCCTCTGCCTCGGCACCATGAACTTCGGCCCCCACACCGAGGAGGCCGAGGCCCACCGCCTCATGGACGCCGCCCACGAGCACGGCATCAACTTCTTCGACACCGCCAACACGTACGGCCGCGACCGCGAGGGCCGGCTGCGCGGGCGTACCGAGGAGATCATCGGCCGCTGGTTCGCCAAGGGCGGCGGCCGCCGCGAGCGCACCGTCCTCGCCACCAAGGTCTACGGCGACATGGGGGACTGGCCCAACGAGAGCAGGCTCTCCGCGGTCGCCGTCCGCAAGGCGGTCGAGGCCAGCCTGCGCCGCCTCCAGACCGACCACATCGACCTCTACCAGATGCACCACATCGACCGGGCCACGCCCTGGGAGGAGATCTGGCAGGCGATGGAGGTCCTGGTCGCCCAGGGCAAGGTCGTCTACGTGGGCTCCAGCAACTTCGCCGGCTGGCACATCGCCCAGGCCCAGGAGACCGCCCGCGCCCGCCACTTCCTCGGCCTGGTCAGCGAGCAGTCCCTCTACAACCTGCTCGACCGGGCGGTCGAACTCGAGGTCGTCCCCGCCCTCCAGCACTACGGCCTCGGGCTGATCCCGTGGTCCCCGCTGCGCAGCGGCCTGCTCGGCGGCGTCCTGCGCAAGGAGCGCGAGGGCACCCAGGACCGCAGCGGCATGGCCCTCGCGAGCGAACTCCTCGCCAAGCACCGCGACCGCATCCAGGCCTACGAGGACCTCGCCGCCGAACTCGGCGCCGACCCCGCCGACCTCGCCCTCGCCTGGCTCCTCTCCCGCCCCGTCGTCACCGCCCCCATCATCGGCCCCCGCACCCGGGCCCACCTCGACGCCGCCGTCGGCGCGCTCGACCTCAAGCTCGACCAGAAGACCCTCGACCACCTCGACGAGCTCTTTCCGGGCCACCGCCCCGCCCCGGAGGACTACGCCTGGTAGCCCGCCCACATCATCGGTCCCCGTACCCCGGCCCCGGCCGGTGCCTCCGTCGCGCCCCCGGCGGCCGTGGAAGACGGCCTGGCCGGGGGCGCGGCTGTGGTAGCAAGGCAGGCATGAAGGAGCGGGAGCGGGAGCGGGCGCGGAAGCGGGGCGGGGGCCGGGGGGCGTACCACCACGGGGCGTTGCCGGAGGCGTTGGTGGCGGCGGCGTTCGAGGTGCTGGACGAGCAGGGGCAGGAGAAGGTCAGCGTGCGGGAGGTGGCGCGCCGGGCCGGGGTGTCGGCGGGGGCGCCGTTCCGTCACTTCGCCGACCGGCAGGCGCTGTTGACCGCGCTGGCGGACCGGGTTCTGGCGGACTTCGTGCGCTGGCAGGAGGCCCAGGTGGCGGCCGCCGGGCCGGACGGCAGGTCGGTGATGCGGGCGATCGGGCTGGGGGTCGTCCGGTACGTGCTGCGCCATCCGCGGCGGTTCGAGCTGGTGCGCTCGCGGGTATTCGCCGCCTCGCGGGATCCGGAGCTGAGCGAGCGGCTGGACGGCATCGACCGGGTGTTCACGGACCTGATCGTCGCGGACCAGGAGGCGGGCCTGCTGCGCCCCGGGGATCCGGCGCTGGTCGGGCTGGCCGGGCAGGCGCTGGTGTACGGGCTGGCGCAGATGATCCTGGACGGCTACCTGCCGGCCGCGGCGGCGGAGGAGCTGGCCTGCCAGGTGATGGACACCTTCGGCCAGGGGATCGCCAACCAGCCTTCGCCGTAACCGAATTGTGCGCTGGACGAGCCTTGACCGGGCCATTCCGCGCTGATGTAATCACCGATTACATCGGCACGGGCACGGGAGGCAGAGATGTCCTTGTTCGCCAAGCCGCAGCCGGGCTACACCACGGCCGCCGCCACCGGCGACACCGTGGTGCTGCTGATCGGCATGCGGATCAACCGCTTCTGGGCCGTGCACCACTGGGGCCCGGTGATGTTCTCGATGCTCCGGATGCTGTACGAGCTGGGCCGCGCCCCCGAGCGCGGCCTGCGCGGCCGCATCCTGCTGACCGCCTCGCCGCGCACCTACTACGTCGTCCAGTACTGGGAATCGAAGGAGAAGCTGTACGGCTACGCGAGCGCGCCGGACGGCTTCCACCACACCGTGTGGGGCATCGTCAACCGCAAGCTGCGGCAGGGGAAGACGCGCGGCCACGTCGGGCTCTGGCACGAGACGTACATCGTGCCGCAGGGCGGGTACGAGGCGATCTACTTCGACATGCCGCCGTTCGGCCTGGCCGGTGCCACCGGCTCGCTGCCGCTGGAGGCGCGCGGCCGGCGGGCGTCCCAGCGGCTGGCCTACCGGGAGCCGGAGTCCGGTGGGGTGGAGCCGGCCGAGGCCGGGCCCGGCGCCTGAGTACGGCCGCGCAGGGAGTGTCGTGAGCCGCCCGGCCGCCGTGCCGTGAGAGCGTCGGGGGATGGTGGATCGGGGCGACGCGCGGCCGGAGGCGCCGGCGCGGCCGGTACGGGTGGTGCACGAGGTGCCGTACCGCGCGCAGTGGGAGTCGGCGGAGCTGGTGCGGGAGATCGTCGACGGGCGGCTGGACGCGTCCGCCGACCCGCGCTGGGGGCAGTCCGGAGCGGCCACCGCGGAGGAGTACGCGTGGTGGTCCTGGCGGCTGTGCGGGGTGGCCTGCCTGCGGATGGCACTGGCGCACTGGTGGGGCGTGAACCCGGCGGCGATGGCGCTCGCGGAGGAGTGCCTGGCGGCCGGCGCGTACCTGCGGGACGGCGACGGCCTGCGCGGGCTGATCCACGCGCCGTTCGCCGGGTACGTCGAGCGGCGCTGGGGACTGGCCGCGCGGGCCCGGGAGTTGACGCCCGAGGAGGTGTCGGCCGAGGTGGTCGGCGGCCGGCTGGTGATGCTCTCGGTGCACCCGTCGATCCGGGAGCCGTACGGGCCGGAGCCGGTGCGGCGCGGCGGGCACCTGGTGCTGGCGGTGGGCGCCACGGACACGGCGCTGCTGGTCCACAACCCCTCCGGGTTCCCAGGGGAGTCGCAGGCCTTCGCGCGCGTGCCGTGGCGGTCGTTCGGGCGGTTCTACGCCGGGCGGGCGATCGTGCTCGGCCCGCCCGGGGCGCTCTCGTCCTGAGGCCGAGGACGGGCCTTGGCGGCGTCCTCGTCCTGAGGCCGCAGGCGGGCCCTGGCGGCGTCCTCGGCCCGACGTCGCGGACCGGGCGGGCCGGGCGGGCCGGCCGTCACTGGTTGTCCGGGAGCCCCATCGGGTTGATCGGCAGCTCGCTGCGACAGAGCGCCGAGATCGGCTTCAACGCCGCCGCCAGCCGGTCGAGTTCGGCGCGCGGGTAGTCGTCCCAGACCCGGGCGGCGGCCAGGTCGGTGGCGGCCTCCAGGGTCTGGTGGCGGATCCGGCCGAGCTCGGTGACCGTCCCCTCGGCGGTCAGCCAGCCGCGCTCGACCAGGCGCTCGGCGGCCGCCTCCCACTCGGCGTCCGTCCACCCGCGCAGCGGCTGGATCATCTCGCGCCGCATGTCCATCGTGCAGCGGACCACCAGCGCCTCGCAGCCGTCCAGCCCGGCCGCCACTAGGGCGGCCACGTGGCCGTCGCCGCGGTGCTCGCGCATCACGGTGGCGGCCTGCCAGAGCCGCTCGTACAGGCCGCTCGGGCGGGGCAGCGCGGCGTTGGCGGCGGCCAGCACCCGGCCGGCGCAGTCCAGCCGGGTGGCGGCCTGCTCCAGGGTCTCGGCGACCAGCTCCACCTGGTTCTTGTCCACGTGCTCCAGCAGCCGGCCCAGGATCGTCGCCGAGGCCTTCAGTCGAACGGCCAGCGCCTCCTCCGGGCTCGCGTGGTTCCACACCTCCGGCAGGGCCCGCTCGACCATCGCCGGAGCGAAGTTGAAGAACGCGGCGGTGACCGGCGGGGCGTCCACCGCTCCGAGCGGGGCCGCGCGGGTGGCGAAGTAGCCGTGCAGGCTGCCGTGCAGACCGGCCTCCTCGAAGGCGGATCGGCCCTCGGGCAGGAAGTAGGTGACGGCGTGCACCGGCTCGAAGAGCCACCACAACGCGCGGGCGGGGTGGACGAGATCGGTCATCGAGGGACCTTCCTCGGACGGAGCCCCGGGCGGGCCGGGGCGCTCGGCTGGTCGGGACGACGGCCCGGCGGGAGCCGCGGCGGATGCGTGGACCGTTCACGCGGCAGGAGCGTGGACCGTTCACCTGGCAGGTGCGTGGACCGTACAAGGGCTGATGACCACGGGGAAGGCCCCGGTAACCCCCGAGGGGGTGTGATGACGGTCACGCGGGGGCGGCGCCGTGCGGTCGGCGGCGGTACGGCACGGGATGATGGGATGAGGTGCCCGTTCCGGGGGCGCCGAGCCCTCGCAAGCCCTCGTACGAAGGTAGTCGGTCATGGCCCAGATCAACCCCAGCATCCTGTCCGCGGACTTCGCCCGGCTCGCCGACGAGGCCGAGGCCGTCCGGGGTTCCGACTGGCTGCACGTGGACGTCATGGACAACCACTTCGTGCCCAACCTCACCCTCGGTGTCCCGGTGGTCGAGTCGCTCGCCCGCGCCACCGACATCCCGCTCGACCTCCACCTGATGATCGAGGACCCGGACCGCTGGGCCCCGCAGTACGTCGAGGCCGGCGCCGGCTCGGTCACCTTCCACGTCGAGGCCGCCGCCGCGCCCGTCCGCCTCGCCCGCGAGATCCGCGCCAAGGGCGCCCGCGCCTCGATGGCGCTCAAGCCCGGCACCCCGATCGAGCCGTACGAGGACCTGCTGCCCGAGCTCGACATGGTGCTGATCATGACCGTCGAGCCCGGCTTCGGCGGCCAGGCCTTCCTGGACATCATGCTGCCGAAGATCCGCCGCACCCGGGAGCTGATCGCCAAGCACGACCTGGAGCTGTGGCTCCAGGTGGACGGCGGCGTCGCGGCCAGCACGATCGAGCGCTGCTCGGAGGCGGGCGCGGACGTGTTCGTGGCCGGCTCGGCGGTGTACGGGGCCGAGGACCCGGCCGAGGCGGTCCGCAACCTGCGGGGGCTCGCCGAGAAGGCGGCGGCCGACGCCTGGTGGGCCTGCGGGCACTGAGCACCCCGGGGGCGGCGGCCCGGCGGCCTACTGGTGCGCCGGGCCGTCGCCGGTTTCGCCGGATGGCCGGGCAGGGGTGGAGGAACCCCGCACCGTGGCGGATGATCGGTGACGGTGCCCTCCGTGATCGGTGACGGTGTCCTCCGAGGAGCCGAGGACCCCGCCCGGCCCCTCTCCGTACGGTGGTGGAACCGCGATGAGCAACCTCGACCTCAAGCCGGCCCCGACCAGCTGCGGCCGCGAGGCCGGCACCGGCCCGGCGAAGGACCTGCTGACGGCCCGTCAGTTCCCGCTCGGCGCAGGCACGGTGGTCCGCCGCCTGCTGCCCAACCTCGGCCGCCGGATGGTCGGAGCCTGGTGCTTCGTGGACCACTACGGCCCCGACGACATCGCCGACGAGCCCGGCATGCAGGTCCCGCCGCACCCGCACATGGGCCTCCAGACGGTCAGCTGGCTCCACCAGGGCGAGGTGCTGCACCGCGACAGCCTGGGCAGCCTCCAGACCGTCCGGCCGTACGAGCTGGGCCTGATGACCTCCGGCCGGGCGATCTCCCACTCCGAGGAGTCCCCCCGCCCGCACGTCCGCCACCTGCACGGCGCCCAGCTCTGGGTCGCCCTCCCGGAGGCCGGCCGCCACCTCGCCCCCGCCTTCGAGCACCACCCCGACCTGCCCGTGGTCACCGCCCCGGGCCTGCGCGCCACCGTCATCCTCGGCACCCTCGACACCGCCACCTCGCCCGGCACCACCCACACCCCGCTGGTCGGCGCCGACCTCGCCCTCACCGGCGGCGCGGACCTCCGCCTCCCGCTCGTCCCCGACTTCGAGTACGCCGTCCTCGCCATGTCCGGCCGCGTCGACGTCGACGACGTCCCGGTCGAGCCCGGCTCCATGCTCTACCTCGGCTGCGGCCGCCCCGACCTCCCCCTCCGCGCCGCCGCCGACGCCGCCGTCCTCCTCCTCGGCGGCGAGCCCTTCGACGAGAAGATCGTCATGTGGTGGAACTTCATCGGCCGCACCACCGACGACATCGCCCAGGCCCGCACCGACTGGATGACCGGCACCCGCTTCGGCGAGGTCCACGGCTACGCCGGCGCCCGCCTCCCCGCCCCGGAACTCCCCAACGTCCCCCTCAAGGCCCGGGGGCGCGAGCGCTGACCCGGCGGTCAACGCGGTGGGCGAGGGCGCCGTTCGCGGCCGGAACCGACGGGGACGGCGTCGGCTGGGGGTGCGGGCGGCCTGATTTCCGTCGGCCGACTACTACAATGCGGAATGCAAGAACGCGGATATCAGGATCAGGGTGGGGGACGAATGGCGGCAACGGAAGACTCGGCCATGGTCGATCGCGACGCCTACCTCGATGTCCGCTCCCGCAGCGCGTCCGTCTTCGACCTCGACGCCAGACTGCCCGGCCAGGTTTTCCGGGAGGACGCGGGGGATTCGCTGTTCTGCGAGTTCGACGCGGTCCTCACCCGGGAGTTCTGGCCGACGCTCTGCGCGATGGCCCGGTGGCACGGCGACGACCGCATCGACCTGCTGGTTCTCAAGCCCGGTGCCGACGAGTTCTACCTTCCGGAGTGTGGGACGTACCCGGCGGTGTCGCTGTCCGTCGACGCGGGCATGGACGACTACTGGGAGAGGATCGGCTTCACGTCGGACGATGATTTCGCGGAGTCGATCGCGGTTTCCGCCAATGTCATCGCGGTGACCGGCCCTTCCGGACGGTGGGGGTGCTGGGGCGAGAGAGATCCCGAGGTCGCGGTTTTCCGGGGTTTTCCGGATGAGGCCACGCGGAACGAATGGCGCGAGCGGTTCGGACCCTTCCTCGAGGTGTCGGGCGCACTGGAGTCGTATGTCTCGATGGCCTTTTGGCTCCATGGCATCCCGGACGCCTTCGCGGCGGCCCTGACCGCCAACTACGGAGGTCTGAACGGCGGAATGCCGTAATACGAGGGGGATTCACCGGCGTCGTTGACGCTTCCGTGGCGTTCCGGGTCAAGGCTCCTGCCGACCCGCGGGGCACATGTAGGGGACGAGGCCGCCCATGCGGGCGGCCTCGTCCCCTGCTGTCCTTCGTCAGGTCGGCCGCGTGGCGTGCCCGGCCTTTGTCTCTTCTTGGCCGGGGATTTCGGACAGGGGATCAGTTCTTGGGGAGGGTGTTCACGAACGTGGTGTTGGCGGCGTAGAAGCCGCCGACGGCCTTCTCGACCTCGGGGAGGGGGACCTTCTTGTCGGCCTGGTAGTAGAGCCAGTTGACGTTCATGTCCCAGGTCCGGGTGCCGGACGGCGTCGTGGGGAGGTCGATCAACCAGGAGCTGAACCGGATGCTCAGGGGCTCGCGCGGGTAGGACTTGCTGCCGCTGCTGTAGAGGGTCTTGCCGTCGACGGAGTAGGTGACCTTCCCGGCGTCGGCGGTGAGCATCAGGGTGTGCCAGCCGGCGACGCTCTTGTTCGTGGCGAGGGTGTCCCGGTCGTTCTGGGCGGCGCTGCGCCAGCTCGTGGTGTCGAGCCGGGGGCCGGGGGCGCCCCAGCCGCCGTTGGGCATGTACTCGAAGTCCAACTCGCTGTACTTCTTCGAGTTGTGGTCGGGCGAGATCGCATAGACGGTCTGGATGATGTGGTCGCCGTCGCGGCCGTCGGTGGGCTTGTCGCTGAAGAAGACCCGGGCGGCGATGGTGCCGTTGAGGGACTCGCCCGCGGTGCGTCCGACCTCGACCTGCTTGGTGCCCTTGGGGGTGCCGTCGGTGGTGACGCGCAGCCGCATGGCCTGGCCGCTCTGGGCGTCGGCCACGGTGGGGAAGGAGAGGCCTTCCTTGGACCAGGTGTCGCGGACGCCGGGGCCGCCGCCGTCGGTGCGGACGGTCCAGCCGTGTGAGGCCAGGGCCGGGTCCTCGGCACCGGTGTAGTGGAAGGCGTCGAACAGGACGCCGGGCGGGCCGGGCGGGGCGGTGGGCGTGGGGACGGGAGTCGCGGCAGGGGCCTGCTGCTTCTCCGCTCCGTGGGCGGCCGCCGGTCCGGACGGCTTGCCGTCGGACGCGCAGGCGCCCGCGCCGACGGCGAGCATGACCAGGGGGAGGGCGGTCCCGAGTGCGGCCCGCGTGCGGGTGTGCGGGGTGGGGCGGGTCACGACTGCTCCTCCGAGGGGGATGCACAGGGGGATGCGGAAGGCGTCAGTACGTACACGCTTCGCATCGGATCGATCAATTCGGGCTCATCTTATCCATGCCTTTGACTCCTCTTTTAAGGTGCTTGAACGAGGTTGGATCGGCATTAACGCCTCCCAGAGGCAGGTGGGGGAAGGAATGGATATGTGGTGTCGGCCACGTTCGCGGACGTTAACGCCGGGGGTGATCTGTCCGATTTGGCGTCCTTTAGCTGAGCGTCTGAGCAGTCGGTATCACGGTGGGGGAGCGTGTGGTCGCGCTGCGTTTCCCCTGCTGGGGTGTGTCGCGCCGGGCCGTTGAACCATCTACATTTTGGGGCGATATCCTCTCCCGGACCATCACAGGATGCACACAGAGTGAACGGCGTTGACTACCGCGCCGTCAAAACGGGGGAGTTCGTACCGTGTCAGGTACCGCCGCGCCCAGCGCGCCCATCGAGGAGGCCCGGTCCTCGCGCAGCCGGCACCGTCGGGGTCGGGTGGCCCCCGCGGCCGGCACCGCCCTCTACGACACGGTGATCCTCGTTCCCGCCCGGAACGAGGAGGTCGGCGTCCTCACGTCGCTGGACTCCCTGGCGAAGCAGAGCCGGCGCCCCGACCTCATCATCGTGGTCGTCAACAACTCCACCGACCGCACACGGGAGTTCGCTCAGCGGTTCGCGGACGACGAGCGCACCCCGCCGACCGTGGTGCTCAACCTGGACAACAACCCGCACAAGAAGGCCGGCGCCCTCAATCACGGACTGGAGTGGCTGCGGGAGGCGGTCGGCGGACGCCTCACCGGCGCGGTGCGCCACGTCCTGGTGATGGACGCCGACACCGAACTGCACCACCGGTTCATCGAGCGGGCCCGCAACGTCATCTCCTCCGACCCCGAGCTCGGCGGCGTCAGCGCCTCCTGCCTCGGCCGTACCGGCCTGTGGCGCAACCCCTGGCAGCGCTACCTGCTCGGCATGCAGATCATCGAGTACGGCCGGGCGGCCAGCGCCCGCTACCGCGCCGACGTGCACACCATGTCCGGGGCCGGCAGCTTCTACCGGGCCGAGGCGCTGCAGACCCTCATCGACTGGCGCGGCGAGGTCTTCTGGGAGGACCACCGCAACCTCGTCGAGGACTACGAGACCACGCTGGCGCTCAAGGAGTCCGGCTGGAAGGTCACCGCCAACGAGCTGTGCATCGCCTACACCGACCTGATGCCCACCCTGCGCGAGCTGATCCAGCAGCGCGAACGCTGGTCCCGGGGCACCGTCGACACCCTGCGCGCCCGCGGCTGGACGAAGTTCACCTGGCACTCGATCAGCACCCTGATCATGGGGCTCATCGCCTCCGCCTACATCCTCGGCTGGGGCACCAAGCAGGTGGCCGCGATGGCGCGGTTCGGCGTCAGCCACGCGCCGCTGTTCTGGGCGATGATCGGCTTCTGGGTCCTCTACCCGGCGCTCCGGGTCCGCAAGCTCGGCCCCAAGGCCATGATCGTCGAGGCCCTGCTGATCCCGGAACTCGTCTTCACGGTGGTCCGCACCTACTGGCTCGTCTCCTCCGTCATCAAGTCGTACATGACACGCGTCTCCGCGTGGAAGTAGCCCGAAAGAACACCATGAACGTCTTCAAAGGCCTGGGCGTCTGCATCCTCCTGGCGGCCGTCACCGTCGCCATGACCCAGGTGCCCAACGCCGACCTCGTCCTGCTGGTCGTCAGCGTCACCATCATCAGCATCTCCATCGTCACCTTCGGGGCGTCCGTCCGCCGCAGCCGCCGGGACCGCCGCCTCGCCGGCGGCGGCCGCCGCCGGGCCTGAGGGGACCTGACTGGTCGGACAGCCCCGCCGAGCGCGTTCGACGCCGAACGGCCACGGGCCCGCGCTGCGGGGCCGTGGCCGTGGCCGGAGGGGTATCGGCGGGGTTATCGGGCGGTCGTGGCGGACGGGGTCTTCTTCCGGGCGCGGTAGGCGGCGGCCTTGATCTTGTTGCCGCAGGAGTCCATGCCGCACCACTGGCGGCGCATGCCCCGGGAGCGGTCGATGTAGACCCGGGTGCACTCCGGGTTGCCGCACTCCTTCAGCAGGGGGACGTCCGGGCCGCTGAGGAGTTCGACCGCCTGGCGCGCGACGGTTGCCAGCGCCTGTTCGGGGGTCGCCTCGTTGTGCCGTCCGGTCAGGGTGAGCTGCGGTGTCACGGGCGGTTTGCGCGCGGCGCCGTTGAGCACGGCGAGTGCCTCGCGATCGAAGGCCTCGCCGAGCCGGCGGTCGGTGATCAGCCGGTAGACGGCCTCGCGGACGGTCGTCGCCTCGCGGACGTCCTGCTCGTCACCGGGCGTGATCGTGTCCACCAGGCCGCAGTCCAGGTACCAGGCGTTCAGGCGCTCCGGCGTCACGAACATCTCGAACCGGACCGTGCGCCGTGCACGGAGCGTAGCGGCGAAGTCCAGGGCGGGGTGCCCGCAGACGAAGACATGGTCAAGGTTCACATCACCATGCTGGCAGGTGACTGTGCCGGGGGGCAATGACGGGTGGCGCCCGCCGGATCGAGCCGCAGCTCGCGGCCCTGCCAGCGTCGGCGCAGCCAGCGGTCGTGGCTCGCGAGGACGATCGCGCCGGGACCGGTGCCGAAGGCCTCCTCCAGTTCGTCGCAGAGGCGCGGGGAGAGGTGGTTGGTGGGTTCGTCGAGCAGCAGCAGCCGGGGCGGTTCGGCCACCAGGAGCGCCAGTGCGAGCCGGCGGCGCTGCCCGACGGACAGCCGGCCGACGGGCTTGTCCAGGTCCGCCGCGTGCAGCAGGCCGAGCGATCCCAGCGGCACCCGCTCGGCGCGCGCCGCGCCCAGCGCCTGCTCGTAGGTGTCGCGGACGGTGCGGTCGGGCCGGTCGAACTCGGTGTCCTGGGTGAGCAGTCCGACCGTCAGTCCGGGGTGCCGGTGCACCGTGCCCTCGGCCGTGAGGTGGCCGGCGAGTACGGCGAGCAGTGTGGACTTGCCCGTCCCGTTGCCGCCCGTGACCAGCAGCCGGTCGTCCGGGGCGACGTCCAGGCTTTCGAGCGCGAGCCGGCCGGGCACCCGGAGGTCCCGGAGCGACACCAGGGGCCGGAGGCCCTCGCCGGTGTCGGACGGCGTGTGGGCGTCCGCCGCCAGGGATTCGACGGCGAACCGCAGCGGGCGCGGCGGTTCGGGGACCTGCGCGCGCTCCAGCTCCTCCAGTCGGCGGGCGGCGTTGCGCACCCGTCGGGAGACCTGGTTCTGCACCCGGCCGGCCCGGTGGCCGTAGCCCATCTTCTCGTTGTCGCGCGGCCCCCGGTCCGGTGCGACCAGGTGCGCGGTCACGCCGGCCGCGTGGCGCAGCTGCGCCAACTCCTGCTGCTCCTCGGCGAATCGCCGCTCCCAGCGGTCCCGCTCGGCGCGCCGCTCGCCCAGGTAGGCGCTGTAGTTGCCGCCGTAGCGGACCGGTCCGTCCACCGTCGGGTCGAGGTCGACCAGGTGGGTGCAGACGGCGTCGAGGAACGCCCGGTCGTGGGCGGCGACGACCACGGTGCCGGGCAGTGCGCGGACCTGCTCCTCCAGGAAGGCGGCGGCGCCGTCGTCGAGGTGGTTGGTCGGCTCGTCCAGCAGCAGCGCGGACGGCCGTCGGACCAGCAGCGCCGCGAGGGCCAGCCGGCCGCGCTGTCCGCCGGACAGCGAGCCGAGCGTGCGGTCGTGCCCGAGCGGGCCGAGGGCCGGTGCGCCGAGGCCCAGCCCGTCGAGGACCAGGGCGGCACGGCGGTCGGCGTCCCAGGACTCCCGGTGCCGGGCCTGTTCCAGCCGCCTGCCGTAGGCGTCCAGGAGTTCCGGGTGCCCGGGGTCGGACTCCGGGAGCCGGGCGATCTCCGCGCCGAGCCGGTCCAGTTCCACCAGGTCCTCGCGGGCCTCGCGCAGCGCGTCGTCCAGGACGGCGGCGACGGTCGCGGCGGGGTCGAAGGGCATCTCCTGGTGCAGGAAGCCGAGGTCATCGGGGCGGGAGACGCTTCCCGCGTCGGGTTCGTCCACGCCGGCGAGCACCCGCAGCAGGGTGGACTTGCCGGCGCCGTTCTCCCCGATCAGGCCGATCCGGTGGCCGGGGGCGGCGGTCAGGCCGACGCCGTCGAGGACGCGACGACCGCCGAGGACGCGGACGAGGTCATGGGCGAGCAGGGCGTTCTGGGACAGGGGGAACACGGGGAACCTTCCGACGTGAGGGGGTGGGCCCGCCCGGGCACCGGGCCTCGGGCGGGCCGCGTCACACGGCGGCGGTTCACACCGCGGGCGCCCCCGTCTCCCGCAGCGTGCCGTCGGCCAGCCGGAGCCAGCGGTTCACCCCGATCTCGGCGAGGAAGCGCTCGTCGTGACTGACCACCAGGAAGGCGCCCTGGTACGAGTTCAGGGCGCTCTCCAACTGCCCGGCGCTGACCAGGTCGAGGTTGTTGGTCGGCTCGTCGAGCAGCAGCAGCTGCGGGGCCGGCTCCGCGCACAGCACGCAGGCCAGGGTGGCGCGCAGCCGCTCGCCGCCGGAGAGCACCCCGACCGGCAGATGGGCGCGGGCGCCGCGGAACAGGAAGCGGGCGAGCAGGTTCATCCGCTCCGTCTCGGGCCGCTCGGGGGCGAACGCGGCGAAGTTCTCCGCCACGGTGCGGTCGAGGTCCAGCAGGTCCAGGCGCTGCGAGAGGTAGGCGATCCGCCCGTCGTTGCGCTTGATCTCCCCGCTGTCCGGGGTGAGTTCGCCGGTGACCAGGCGCAGCAGGGTGCTCTTGCCCGCGCCGTTGGGCCCGGTCAGCGCGATGCGTTCGGGGCCGCGGACGCTCAGGTCGACGCCGCCGTCGGCGAACACCGGGCGGCCGGCGTGGTGGACCTGCAGGCCCTCGCCGAGGAAGAGGTTGCGCCCGGCGGGCACCTGGGTGTCGGGCAGCTCCAGCGAGAGCCGCTGCTCCTCGCGCAGGGCGCGCCCGGCCTCGTCCAGCCGGGCCTTGGCCTCGCCGACCCGGGCCGCGTGCATCTGGCCGGCCCGGCCCGCGGACTCCTGGGCGCCGCGCTTCATGTTCCCGGCGAAGATGCGGGGCAGGCCGGCGCTCTTGAGGTTGCGGGCGGCGTTGCTCTGACGGCGCTCGGCGCGTTCGCGGGCCTGCTGCATCTCCCGCTTCTCCCGCTTCAGCTCCTGCTCGGCGTTGCGGACGTTCTTCTCGGCGACCTCCTGCTCGGCCCGGACGGCCTCCTCGTACGCGGTGAAGTCGCCCCCGTAGAAGCGCAGTTCGCCGTTGCCGAGCTCGGCGATGTGCTGCATCCGGTCGAGCAGCGCGCGGTCGTGGCTGACCAGCAGCAGGCAGCCGTTGAACTCCCCCAGCACGTCGTAGAGCTTGTGCCGGGCCTCCGCGTCGAGGTTGTTGGTCGGCTCGTCGAGCAGCAGCACGTCGGGGCGCTTGAGCAGCTGGGCGGCGAGGCCGAGGGAGATGATCTGGCCGCCGCTGAGCGTGCTCAGGCCGCGGTCCAGGGTGAGGTCGGTCAGGCCGAGGCGGTCGAGCTGGGCGCGGGTGCGCTCCTCGATGTCCCAGTCGTCGCCGATGGTGGTGAAGTGCCGCTCGTCGACGTCCCCGGACTCCACGGCGTCGATGGCCCGGATGACCGCGGCGACGTCGAGCACCTCGGCGACGGTGAGGTCGGAGGTCAGGGGCAGGCTCTGGCGGAGGTAGCCGAGCCGCCCGGTGACCGACACCGAGCCGGTCGCGGGCTTGAGATCGCCGGCGATCAGCTTGAGCAGGGTGCTCTTGCCGGCGCCGTTGGGGGCGACCAGGCCCGTCCGGCCCGCGGGCACGGTGAAGGACAGGTCCTGGAAGACCGGGGTGTCGTCGGGCCAGGCGAAGGAGAGGTTCGAGCAGACGACGGCGGCGTTGGACACGTTGGACATGGGGATGACCTCGAAAGGATGAGGGCAGGAAGGTAGACCTCTGCCCTGGGCAGACATGCGGAGAAGGGGTACGACGAAACGGACCACCTCGGCGGCGCTCCTGAAGCACCGGCCGGTGGCCGTCAGATCCGGATCTCACCCGGAGATGTCGTCGTCACCCGCCACGTCTGCCACTCCTCGATCACACGACTACAGGTCGCTGCGACTGTAGCAGGCACCGCCGACAGCCGGCAGCGGATATGTGCGCGCCCAGCGGGCGGCGGCCGGCAACTGCCCTCTGCCACGGCTCCTTTCGCTCCGGCTCCCGCGCCGGCCGGTGCCGCCGGGCTCCCCTCGCCGTCTCGTTGACAGGCCGGGCGCGACCGTGCCAGCATCGTCACCGGCTGAACCGGTGACGGACATGAGAACAGCCCGACCCGGCGCACACGGGAGAGCCGCCCCTGCGCACCGACTGCTTGAGCCAAATCTCGGCTGATCACCGCCACTTGCGGCGACTGCCCGAGGGGCATCGGCCCGCAGTCGTCAGCGATCGAACCGTCACCATCTCGACCGGACACATCTTGTACGTCGACCAGCCCTGCCCGTACGCCCCGCACGCGCTCCTTGGCGGCCGGGCGCATGCCCACCTTTTTCCTGGACGGATACCCATGAAGAGATTCCTGATCGTGCTCGCGACCGGCGCGGCGCTGGCCGTGGTGCACCTGCCGGCGGCAGTGGCGGAGACCCCGTACGGCTCCCTGCCCGCGCCGTCCGGCTGTTCGGCGCCGGCCGTGTCGGCCCCCGCCGGTACGGCGGTGGAGTCCGTGACGGCGGCCCACCGGGAGGGCGGGACCATCGACGGAACCGGGGTGGTGGGCGGCACGGTCACCGGTGTCCCCGCCTTCTGCGAGGTGACCGTCGCCCTGACCCACCCGGGCGACAACGACCATGCGAGGGTGCGGACCTGGCTGCCCGTCAGCGGCTGGAACGGCCGCTTCCAGGCGCTCGGCGGAAGCGCCTTCGCCGCCGGGGACAACGGCGTCGGGATGGGCACCGCGGTCAAGAACGGCTACGCCGCGACCACCACCGACGGCGGGCTCGCCGATGCCGTGGACGCCGGCTGGGCGCTGAACGCGAAGGGCGAGGTCGACACCGCGCTGCTGAACAACCTCGCGTCCCGCTCCCAGCACGAGGCGGCGATCGTCGGCAAGCAGGTGGTCGCCACGCACTTCGGCAGTCCGGCCTCCTACTCCTACTTCAACGGGTGCTCCACCGGCGGGCGCCAGGGCTACCTGGAGGCGCAGCGCTACCCCGACGACTTCGACGGCATCCTCGCCAACGCGCCCGCCGTCAGCTGGGACGAGTTCGAAGTCGCCACCCTGTGGCCGCAGGTGGTCATGAACAACGAGAGGACCTACCCGTCCGCCTGCGCGTTCAAGGCCTTCACGGACGCCGCCGTCGCTGCCTGCGACCCGCTCGACGGAGCCGAGGACAAGCTGGTCAACGACGCGTCGCGGTGCGACTTCGACCCGCGCCGGCTGATCGGCACCACGGTGGTCTGTGACGGGAAGGAGCTGACCATCACGGCCGCCGACGCCGCCGTCGTCCGCAAGATCTGGGACGGTCCGCGCACCGCCTCGGGCCGCAGGCTCTGGTCCGGCGTCCCGGTCGGTGCCGACCTGGCGGGGCTGGCCGGCACCACCGCGCCCGACGCGGACGGCCAGGTGCGGGGCGCGCCGTTCCCGGTGCCCCGGCTCTGGGTCACGAACTGGCTGGAGAAGCAGCCCGCGTTCGACGTCTCGACGATCACCTACGACCGGTTCACCCGGCTGTTCGAGCAGTCGCGGACCGAGTACGGCCGGATCATCGGCACCGACGACCCCGACCTGTCCGCCTTCCGCGACGCCGGCGGCAAACTCCTGACCTGGCACGGCCAGGCCGACCAGTTCATCCCCGCCCAGGGCACCGTCGACTACCGCCGGCAGGTCGAGCGGACGATGGGCGGCGGCAAGCGGGTCGACGACTTCTACCGGCTCTTCCTCGCCCCGGGCACGGCCCACTGCGGCCTCAACAAGGGCGGCGGCACGACCGACGACCTCGCCGCCCTGACGGCCTGGGTCGAGCAGGGCAAGGCGCCGCGGACACTGCCCGCCACGCTGCTCGACGCCACCGGGCGGAGCGTCGACCGCGACCTGTGCCGCTACCCCGAGGTGTCCCGCTACCGGGGCCACGGCGACCCGGCCGCCGCCTCCAGCTTCCGCTGCGTCCTCCCCTCCCGGCACTGATCCCTGCCCGGCGCCGGTCCCCTCCGGTGCCGCCCCGGCCCGGCCCGCGCCCGACGGCGCGGGCCGGGCCTTCGCACGTCGTGCGGGGGTGGGCGGGGGACGGCGAAGGGGCCGACAGCGGGTGCTGTCGGCCCCTTCGGGGGTGGATCGGTCCGTGCGGTGGATCACCGGACCCGCAGCGGCCCCGCGAAGGACTTGCGCAGGGCCGGCGGAGCGGCGACGGGGAGCAGCGCGGCGAGCATCCTGCCCTTGAGGGTGCTCGGCTGCCGCGTCAGCTGGACGTCGACCCGGGTGCCCTCGCCCTCCGGGGTCATCCGGAAGACCCAACCGCCGCCCGGGCCGAAGAGCTTGGAGTCGAGGGTGGTGACGGTGACGGTGCGGCCGCCGGGCTCCCACTCGTAGCGGGTGCGCTCCCAGGCGGCGGCGGTTCCCTCGGTGACCTCGGCCCAGGTGTCGCCGAGCGCGTGGACCTCGAAGTGTTCGGTGTCGATCGTCGGCCAGGCCTCGGCGCGGGAGGGGCCGAAGTCGGTCAGCACCGCCAGGACGTCCTCCGTGCCGAGCGTGGAGACGAGATGGAAGCGTACGACTGCCATGGTGGGTGTCCTCATCGGTAAGTAACTGCTCCAGCCGGTGACGACAGGTTTCCACGCGCCTGCGTCACCTGTCAAAGGGGTGACGACATCAGGACATGCGTGGGCGCGGCGCCCGAGGAGGCGGGCGCCGCGCCGGGAGGTGTTACGCCTGGAGGACCCGGTAGCTCAGGGCGGTCCGCGGGAGGTTGGCCTGGGCCAGCGTTCCGCTGAGCCACCCGGGGCCGTTGCAGTCGGCCTCGGCGTACAGCGCCAGCGTGGTGCCCCCGTTGGCGATCTGCACCGAGCGGGCGCCGGGCCACAGGGTGTGGCAGGTGCCGAGGTCGGTGAGGTCGACGGTGGTGGCGAACCCCTGCCCGTAGGTGGAGGAGTAGAGGCGCGCGCCCGGCTGCAGGGGTGGCCAGCCCGCGGCGTCGGCCGTCCCGGCGCCGAGCCCGACCAGGGTCGCGGCCAGGGCTGCGGCGACGGCTGGGCCGCGGAGTTTCGTCTCGGGTGTGAACATGCGATCCGCCTTCTCGGGTGGGAGGGAACTGCCGGATCGGCCGGTGGCTCGTCGGGCGGTTCCGGCTCGAGGGAAGATCATTGCATCTTCAACAAAGCGCCGCGAGGGCAGAATCGGCCAAGCGCGCGCAGGCGGGAGCGATAGGCGCGTTCTCGTCACCGCCTTGACAGGTGACTGTGCGGAATGCACCCTGAAAGCCGCCCGCGATCGCCGACGAGGAGAGTGGCCATGGCCGAGCGGCCCGCAGTCGATCCCGCCGCCGAAGCGCGGCACGCACGCTACGGAACCCTTCCCGAGCGCATCCGCTTCGAGGACATGACCGAGGAGGCGGCAACCGGCCCGGGCAGCGCGGCGAACACCGCCCACGACCCCGAGCGCTCCTGGACCTTCTACAACTGCCTGGCCGTCGACCTGGCCCCGTAGCTCCGCAGCCCCGACATCCCGCAGGCGGACGTGTGAACCGACCACACCCACCGTGGCGGTGATCAGCGAGATCCACCGGGGGGTGCCCGAGGCGGAGTAGTGCCCGAGTCGGGGTGGTCAGGGGGTGGGGTGGCCGGTGAGGTGGGCGAAGACGTCGTCGAGGGTGGGGCGGCGCATGGTGAAGTCGGCGACGGGGATGTCGGCGCGGCGCAGGACGGCGGCGACGGTGGCGATGTCGTTGAGGCCGTCGTCGAGGGGGATGGAGAGCCGGCCCTTCTGGGTGTCGACGGTGGGTTCGGCGGTGAGGGCGGGGCGGAGGGCGGCGAGGGCCGGGGCGACGTCGGCGGGGGAGGCGACGGTCAGCTCCAGCCATTCGCTGCCGACCTTGCGCTTCAGTTCGTCGGGGGTGCCGTCGGCGATGACGCGGCCGGAGTCGACGACCACGATCTGGTCGGCCAGGTAGTCGGCCTCCTCCAGGTACTGGGTGGTGAGGAGCACCGTGGTGCCGCCGTCGACGAGTTCGCGGACCTGGCCCCAGAGTTCCATCCGGCTCACCGGGTCGAGGCCGGTGGTGGGTTCGTCGAGGAAGAGCACCGGGGGTGCGGTGATCAGGCAGCTGGCGAGGTCGAGGCGGCGGCGCATGCCGCCGGAGTAGGCGCGGGCGGGGCGGTGGGCGGCGTCCGCGAGGCGGAAGCGCTCCAGGAGTTCGTCGGCCCGGCGGCGGGCCTCGCGGCGGCCGAGGTGGAGCAGGGTGCCGAGCAGGACGAGGTTCTCGCGGCCGGTCAGGACCTCGTCCACGGCGGTGTACTGGCCGGCCAGTCCGATCCGGCGCCGGACCTCGTGCGGTTGGCGGACGACGTCGTAGCCGGCCACTTCGGCGTGGCCGCCGTCCGGGGTGGTGAGGGTGGTGAGGATCTGCACGGTGGTCGTCTTGCCGGCGCCGTTCGGTCCGAGCAGGCCGAGGACGGTGCCGGTCCGGACGCCGAGGTGGATGTCGGCGATCGCCACGACGTCCCGGTGGCGCTTGTGCAGGCCCTCGGCGCGGATGGCCATGTCCATGTGGGGCTCCCGGTCGGTGGCGAGGAGGGGCGAGGCAAGAGGGGCAAGGGAGGAGGGGCGGGGGAGCAAGGGGAGGGAGGGTCAGGCGGTGAGGCGGACGGGGAGGCTGCTGTAGCCGTGGACGAAGTTGGAGTAGAGCCGGACCGGTTCGCCGAGCAGCTCGATCCCGCCGACGGTGCCGCGCAGGGCGGCGAGCATCGCCTCGACGTGGGTCCGGCCGAGGAAGGCGCCCAGGCAGAAGTGCGGGCCGTAGCCGAAGGCGACGTGCTTGTTCGGGGTGCGGGCCAGGTCGAAGCGGTTCGGCTGGTCGAAGACCTCCTCGTCGAAGTTGGCCGAGCTGTTCCAGAGCGTCACGACGTCGCCGGCCCGGATCGTCCGGTCGCCGAGTTCGACGTCGGTCAGGGCGCGCCGGCCGAAGTGCATGGCCGGGGTGGTCCAGCGCATGACCTCCTCCACGGCCGGCTCCAGCCCGACCGAGCCGTCCTTCAGCGCCCGCCACTGCTCGGGGTGCCGGGAGAGGGCGATGAGCGCGCCGATGGAGGACATCCGGCTGGACTCGTCGCCGCCGAGGATCAGGCTGTAGCAGTTGAAGACGACCTCCTCCTGGCTCAGCGGCTCGCCGTCGACGGTGCCGGTCGCCAGGGCGCTGATCACGTCGTCGCCGGGGTGCTTGCGCCGCTTGGCGGCGAGGTCGGAGAAGTAGAGCAGGATCTCGTTGCGGGCCAGCCACTCCTCGGTCGCGGTGTGCTCGGCGCTGGTGCGGGAGAGGGTCTGGGTGTTCCAGTGGACGAGGCGCTCGCGGTCCTCGACCGGGACGCCCATCAGGTCGCCGATGGTGTTGATCGGGATGTGGTCGGCGAGGTCGGTGACGAAGTCGAAGGAGCCGCGGGCCAGGCCCTCCTGGAGCAGCGCGGCGGTCCGCTCGTGCACGCCGGCCACCACCGGGGCCAGCACCCGGGGCGAGAAGGACCGGAGCATCAGGTTGCGGATCTCCCGGTGCCGCGGCCCGTCGGTGACGGCGAGCATCCGGCGGGAGGCGGAGTCCTCGCCCTGCAGCAGGGTGGCGAGCACGTTGCCGCGTTCGGAGGTGAACCGCTTGTTGTCGCGGTAGACGGCGAGCACGTCGGCGTGGCGGGAGACCGCCCAGAACGGCGGGCCCTGGTCGGTCGCCGGGTGCAGGTGGACGGGCTGTTCGGCGCGGAACCGGGCCCACATCGCGCGGACGTCGAGGTCGAGGTAGGTGTGCGGGTCGGTGAGGTCGATCGTGGCGAGGTCGACGGTGGCCAGGTCGACGGGCGGGGAGGCTCCGTCGACCGTCGGGGGCTGGAGGGGCATGGTCGGCCGTTTCTGTGACGGGGGCGGGTCAGGAGGACGGCGCCGGGACGGCGGGGTCAGGAGACCGCGGACCGGTAGCGGCGCAGGCTCAGCAGCACGGTGACGACGAAGACGGTCCCGAGCGAGGCGGCGATGGTGAGCGAGAGGCTCGGGGTGGCGGCGCTGCCGGCCGCGTCCGGGTTGCCCCACAGCCGCCGCAGGGCCGTCACCACGGCGCTGACCGGGTTCCACTCGGCGACCAGCCGCAGCCAGCCCGGCAGCCGGTCGACGGACTGGAAGGCGTTGGAGAGGAAGGTCAGCAGGACGGTGACCAGCCCGGCGACGACGTTGATGGTCTCCATGGTGCGGGAGAACATCCCGAGCATCAGGCCGACCCAGAGCATCGCGTACATGAAGGCGGTGAGCAGGGCGAGTCCGGCGAGGAAGGGCAGCACGCCGCTGTGCGGGCGCCAGCCGAACGCCAGGCCGGCCGCCGTGACCACGGCCAGGCCGATCAGCCCGACGACCAGGTCGCCGAGGGTGTGGCCGACCAGGACGGCGGGTCTGGAGATCGGCATGCTGCGGAACCGGTCGACCAGGCCGCCGCGCAGGTCCGCCGCGACGGCGACCGCGGTCGGGCCGATCCCGGCCAGGCCGACCTGGGCGGCCGCGCCCGCGAAGATGTACTCCTGGTAGCTGCCGCGGCCGGAGAAGGACAGCGAGCCCTGGAACAGGTAGCCGAGCACGATCATCGAGATGAGCGGGTTCATCACGATGCCGATCAGCCGGCCGGGTGCCCGGCGCAGCCGCCGCAGGCGCCGTCCGGCGACGGTGACGGATTCGAGGAGCAGGGCGAGCGGCGCCGAGCGGGGGCGGGGGGTGACGGCGGTCAGCATTCCGGGCTCCCGTCCAGGCGGCGCAGCTCGGCGTCGACGAGCCGTCCGATGACGGCCTGCGGCCCGGCGTGCATCAGGTACTCGTGGCCGGCGGCGATCCGGTGGACGACCACCCGTCCGTTCACGTGCTGCTCCCATCGGCCGGTCTGGTCGGCGAGTTGGTCCGCGGTCCACTCCTCGGCGGCCGCGAACAGGTGGAGGTCCCCGGTGAACCGGCCGGGGGTGAAGCGCTCCATCAGCGCGCCGTGGTGGCGCGACAGCCGCAGCAGCCGCAGCAGCGACTCCTCGTCGAGGTCGGCCAGCGGGCCGGCCTCGCGCCGCAGCAGGTCGAGCAGGGCGGCGCGGGTGCGGCCGGGGCCGGCCAGTTCGTCGCGTCGGTGGCCGAGCGCCTCCAGGGCGCGCAGCAGGAGTTCGCGGTCGTCCTGGCCGCTCTCGTCGCGGCCGGTGCGGCCGGGGTAGCCGTCCAGGTCGGCCAGGAAGTCGACCTGTTCGCCGGCCTCCTGGAGCCGGACGGCGATCTCGTGGGCGAGCACGCCGCCGTAGGACCAGCCGAGCAGCCGGTACGGGCCGTGCGGCCGCAGCCGCCGGATCGTCCGGACGTAGTCCGCTGCCACCGACCGGATGGACTCGGGCAGCGGGGCGGCGGCGTCCAGCGCGGGCGACTGGAGGCCGTACAGCGGGTAGCGCGGATCGAGGTACCGGGCCAGGCCCAGGTAGGGCAGGCTGAAGCCGAGTCCGCTGTGCACCAGGAACAGCGGGGGCGCGTCGCCGTCCGGCCGGATCGGCAGGACGGGCGCGAACGCGTCCGCGGACTGTTCGGCGGAGGCGGTCGGGCGGGCCCGCTTGGCCAGTTCCGCGACGGTGCGGTGCAGGACGACGTCCGCCACCGCCAGCCGGAGCCCGGCCGACTGGGCCCGGCCGACCAGCCGGACCGCCAGCAGCGAGTGGCCGCCGAGGTCGAAGAAGCTGTCGTCGATGCCGACCTCGGGGAGGCCGAGGACCTCGGCGAAGAGCGCGCCGAGGGCCTCCTCGACGGGGTTGCGGGGGCGGCGCGCGGCGGCGGGGGTGAAGTCGGGGGCGGGGAGGCGGTTGCGGTCGATCTTGCCGTTGGGGTTGAGCGGGAGTTCGTCGAGCACCACGACCGCGCCGGGGACCATGTACCCGGGCAGGTGGTCGGCGGTGTGGTCGCGCAGGGCGGCGGGGTCGGGTGCGGTGCCGGGGGTGGGGGTGACGTAGGCGACGAGGGTGGGGCCGGCGGGGCCGTCGGTGCGGGCGACGGCGACGGCGGTGCGGACGGTGGGGTGGGTGGTGAGGACGGCTTCGATCTCGCCGGGTTCGACGCGGAAGCCGCGGATCTTGACCTGGGTGTCGGCGCGGCCGAGGTAGAGGAGTCGGCCGTCGGGGGTCCAGCGGACGAGGTCGCCGGTGCGGTACATGCGCTCGCCGGGTGCGAACGGGCAGGCGAGGAAGCGGGTGGCGGTGAGGCCGGGGCGTCCGGCGTAGCCGCGGGCGAGTCCGGCACCGACCAGGTACAGCTCGCCGGCCACGCCCGGGGGCACCGGCCGCAGCCCGTCGTCCAGCACGTACGCCCGGGTGTTGCGGATCGGGCGGCCCAGCGTCACGACCCCGTCGCCCGCCAGCCCGGCCGCCGTGGACCAGATGGTGGTCTCGGTCGGCCCGTACAGGTTGGTGACCGTGTCGGCCCGGGCGGCCAGGGCGTCGGCCAGGGCGGGCGGGACCGCCTCACCGCCGATCAGGACGCGCAGGCCGCGCACCGACTCGGGGCGGTGGAGCACGAGTTCCTGCCAGAGCGCCGGGGTCGCCTGCATGATCGTGATGCCGTCGCGTTCGAGGGAGGCGGCCAGCGCGGCCGGGTCCAGGGCGACGCCCTCCGCGCCGACGACCAGCCCGGCGCCGGACAGCAGCGGCAGGTAGACCTCCAGGCCGGAGATGTCGAAGGACCAGGTGGTGACGGCCAGCAGCCGGTCGTGGGCCTCCAGCGGGAAGCGCTCCCGGGTGGACACCAGCAGGTTCAGCAGTGACCGGTGCTCGACCATGACGCCCTTGGGCCGCCCGGTGGAGCCGGAGGTGAAGAGCAGGTAGGCCAGCCGGGAGCCGTGCAGCGGGGCGGCCCGCTCGGCGTCGGTCAGCGGCCGGCCGTCGAGGGCGGCCAGCGCGGCGTCGACCTCGGGGTCGTCCAGCACGACCGTGGGCACGCCGGTGCGCGGAAGCCGTGCGGCGATGGCGAGTTCGGTCAGCAGGAGGACGGGCGCGGCGTCGTCGAGCATCAGCCGGACGCGGTCGGCCGGGAGCGCCGGGTCGACCGGCAGGTAGGCGGCGCCGCTCTTCAGGACGGCCAGCTGCGCCACCACCATCTCCGCCGTCCGGGGCAGCGACAGGGCCACCGGCCGGTCCGGGACGACCCCGCGGTCGACCAGGTGGCGGGCGAGCCGGTTGGCCCGGGCGTCGAGTTCGGCGTAGGTGAGGGCGGTGGTGTCGGTGAGGACGGCGACGGCCTCGGGGGTGCGGGCGGCCTGGGCCTCGAAGAGGGCGACGACGGTGGTGGCGGTGCCGGCGGGAGAAGCGTCGTCGGCGGCGGTGTCGTTCCACTCGGTGAGGACCTGCCGGTGCTCCTCCGGAGTGAGGACGTCCAGTCGGGACAGCGGCGTCCGCGGGTCGCGGGCGACCTGGTCGAGCAACCGGACCAGGCGGGCGGCCAGGGCCTCGGCGGTGGCCGGCTCGAACACGTCGGCGTTGTACTCCAGGGTGCCGACGAGACCGGCCGCGGAGTCGCCCGTGGAGTCGTCTGCGGAGTCGCCCGGGGAGCCGCTCGCGGAGTCGTCCTGGCGGCGGCGCTCGGTGACGGCCAGGGACAGGTCGAACTTGGCGCCGTCCGCCCCGACCGGCTGCTCTGTCGCCGTCAACCCCGGGAGGTCCAGGGACGGTTGGGTGTTGTTCTGGAGGGCCAGCATGACCTGGAAGAGCGGGTTGCGGCCCATGGAGCGTGCGGGGTCGAGGACTTCGACGAGTCGTTCGAAGGGGATGTCCTGGTGTTCGTAGGCCTTGAGGGCGGTTTCCCGGGCGCGGTCGAGGAGTTGGGTGAAGGCGGGGTCGCCGGTGGTGTCGGTGCGCAGGACGAGGGTGTTCATGAAGCAGCCGACGAGGTCTTCGGTGGCGTCGTCGGTGCGTCCGGCGATGGGGGAGCCGATGGGGATGTCGTGGCCGGCGCCGAGGCGGGTGAGGAGGGCGGCGAGGGCGGCTTGGAGGACCATGAAGAGGGAGGCGCCGTTGTCGCGGGCGAGGTGGGCGAGGCGGTCGTGGGTGTCGGGGTGGACGCGGAAGGGGACGGTGCCGCCGCGGTGGGTGGCGATCTTGGGGCGGGGGCGGTCGAAGGGCAGGGCGAGTTCCTCGGGGAGGTCGGCGAGGTTCTCCGTCCAGTACGCCAACTGTTGTGCGGCCAGGGAGGTTTGGTCGTGGTCGTCGCCGAGGAGGTCCTGCTGCCAGAGGGTGTAGTCCGCGTACTGCACCGGCAGCGGCGACCAGTCCGGCGCGGTGCCGGTGGACCGGGCCGCGTACGCCCGTGAGAGGTCCTGGGCCAGCGGGGTGGCGGACCAGCCGTCGGCCACGATGTGGTGGACCACCAGCAGGAGCAGGTGCTCCGCCGGGCCGGTGCGCAGCAGCGTCGCGCGGACGGGGAGCCGGGTCGCGAGGTCGAAGCCGCGGGCGGCCTCGCGGGCGGCTTCCGCCGGGGCCTCGGCGGGGGAGGTCTCCCGGACGGTGAGTCCGGTCCAGGCCTCGGTGCCGAGGACCTCCTGGCGGGGCTCGCCGTCGGTCTCGGGGAAGACGGTGCGCAGCACCTCGTGCCGCTCGACCAGGTCGGCCAGCGCCGCGTCCAGCGCCGTGACGTCCAGTGCCCCGGAGAGCCGGACCGCGAAGGCCATGTTGTAGGCCGCCGAGCCGGGCTCCAGCCGGTTCAGGAACCACAGCCGCCGCTGGGCGGAGGACAGCGGCAGAGCGGCCGGGCGCGGTCCGGGCCGCAGCGCGGGCCGCGCGGAGCGGTCCCGGTGGAGGCGGCCGGCCAGTCTGGCCACGGTCGGCGCCTCGAACACGTCCCGGATCGAGACGGTCGAGCCCAGTGCCGTACGGATCCGGCTGACCAGCCTGGTCGCCAGCAGCGAGTGGCCGCCGAGGTCGAAGAAGCTGTCGTCGATGCCGACCCGGGGCAGGGCCAGGACCTCGGCGTAGAGGGCGCAGAGGCGCTCCTCGGCCGGGGTGCGGGGCGGCCGGGCGGCGACGGGGGTGAAGTCGGGGGCGGGGAGGCGGTTGCGGTCGATCTTGCCGCTCGGGGTGAGGGGGAGTTCGTCGAGCACGAGGACGGCGGCCGGGACCATGTGGTCGGGCAGGTGGTCGGCGGTGTGGTCGCGCAGGGCGGCGGGGTCGGGGGCGGTGCCGGGGGTGGGGGTGACGTAGGCGACGAGGGCGGCGCCTGCGGGGCCGTCGGTACGGGCGATGGCGACGGCGGTGCGGACGGTGGGGTGGGTGGTGAGGACGGCTTCGATCTCGCCGGGTTCGACGCGGAAGCCGCGGATCTTGACCTGGGTGTCGGCGCGGCCGAGGTAGCCGAGCTGGCCGTCGGGGGTCCAGCGGACGAGGTCGCCGGTGCGGTACATCCGGGAGCCGGGCTCGTAGGGGCAGGCGAGGAAGCGGGTGGCGGTGAGGCCGGGTCGTCCGGCATAGCCGCGGGCGAGTCCGGCGCCGGCCAGGTACAGCTCGCCGGCCACGCCCGGGGGCACCGGCCGCAGCCCGTCGTCCAGCACGTACGCCCGCATGTTCCAGATCGGACGGCCGATCAGGGTGTCGGCGCCGTCCGGCCCGGCGCACACCTCGCCCCGGGTCGCGACGGCACCGGCCTCCGAGGCGCCGTAGAAGTTGAGCAGCCGGGCCGAGGGCAGGGCCTGCCGGAACGCCCGGACGGTGGCGGCGGGCAGCTGCTCGCCGCTGCAGATCCAGACCGCGCAGCCCGCGACGGCGGTTGGCTCGGCGCTGTCCAGGAAGGCGTTCAGCAGGCTGGGTACGACGGTGAGCCGGGCGATGCCGTGCCGGGCCGTGGCCGCCGCGAGCTCGGGCACGCTCCGGGCCGTGTCGGCGTCGACCAGGACGGTCGAGCCGCCGGACAGCAGCGGCGCCAGCAGCTCGGTGATCCCGTCGATGACGCTGACCGGCGACTTCGCCAGGATCGCGGCCTCCCGCTGCTCGGGGAGCTCCTCGGCGAACCAGGTCAGCCGGTTGACCAGGGCGCGGTGCAGTCCGAGCACGCCCTTGGGCCGGCCGGTGGAGCCCGAGGTGTAGATGACGTACGCCGGGTGGTCGGGCAGCAGCGGGCAGGTGCGGTCCGCGTCCGTGGGGGCGGTGCCGGGGAGGGCGGCCGTGGCGCGCTCCAGTGCCGGGTCGTCCAGCAGCAGGCGGGGCAGGCCGGTCTCCGGCAGCTGTCCGGCGGTCGCGCTGTCGGTCAGCAGGAGGGCGGGCGCGGCGTCGTCGAGCATCAGCCGGACGCGGTCGGCCGGGTACGCCAGGTCGACGGGCAGGTGCGCGCCGCCGGCCTTGAGCACGGCCAGCAGGGCGACGACCATGTGCGGCGACCGGGGTGCCGCGAGCGCCACCGTGCTCTCCGGTCCGACGCCCCGGCCGATGAGGTGGCGGGCGAGCCGGTTGGCCCGGGCGTCGAGTTCCGCGTAGGTGAGGGCGGTGGTGTCGCTGCGGACGGCGACGGCCTCGGGGGTGCGGGCGGCCTGGGCCTCGAAGAGGGCGACGACGGTGGTGCCCGGGTGGCCGCCGGCGGTGTCGTTCCACTCGGTGAGGACCTGCCGGTGCTCGCGCTCGGAGAGCAGGTCGAGCCGTCCCAGCGGGAGCTCCGGGTCGCGGGCGACCTGGTCGAGCAGCCGGACCAGGCGGGTGACCAGGGCCTCGGCGGTGGCCGGCTCGAACACGTCCGCGCTGTACTCCAGGAAGCCGTCGATGCCGGCCGGGGCCGCGCCGGCGTCCTGCTGTTCGGCCAGGAAGAAGTTCAGGTCGAACTTGACCGAGTCGGCGGCCGGCGGCTCGAAGGCCGCCCGGACGCCGGGCAGGGCCAGCTCGGGACGGGTGTTGTTCTGGAGCACCAGCATGACCTGGAAGAGCGGGTTGCGGCCCATGGAGCGTGCGGGGTCGAGGACTTCGACGAGTCGTTCGAAGGGGATGTCCTGGTGTTCGTAGGCCTTGAGGGCGGTTTCCCGGGCGCGGTCGAGGAGTTGGGTGAAGGCGGGGTCGCCGCTGGTGTCGGTGCGCAGGACGAGGGTGTTCATGAAGCAGCCGACGAGGTCTTCCATGGCGTCGTCGGTGCGTCCGGCGATGGGGGAGCCGATGGGGATGTCGTGGCCGGCGCCGAGGCGGGTGAGGAGGGCGGCGAGGGCGGCCTGGAGGATCATGAAGAGCGAGGCGCCGTTGTCGCGGGCGAGGTGGGCGAGGCGGTCGTGGGTGTCGGGGTGGACGCGGAAGGGGACGGTGCCGCCGCGGTGGGTGGCGACCTTGGGGCGGGGGCGGTCGAAGGGCAGGGCGAGTTCCTCGGGGAGGTCGGCGAGGTTCTCCGTCCAGTACGCCAACTGCTGTGCGGCCAGGGAGGTCTGGTCGTGGTCCTCGCCGAGGAGGTCCTGCTGCCAGAGGGTGTAGTCCGCGTACTGCACCGGCAGCGGTTCCCATGCGGGGGCCGCACCGCGTGCCCGCGCCCCGTACGCCCGCGAGAGGTCCCGGGTGAGCGGTGCGGCGGACCAGCCGTCCCAGGCGATGTGGTGGACGATCAGCAGCAGCAGGTGCTCCGCCGGACCGGTGCGCAACAGGGCTGCCCTCAGCGGGAGTTCGGTCGACAGGTCGAAGCCGCGGGCGGCCTCCGCCGGGGCCTCGGCGGCCTCCCGGACGGTGAGCCCGGTCCAGGCCTCCGTACCCAGCACTTCCTGGCGGGGTTCGCCGTCGGTCTCCGGGAAGACCGTGCGCAGCACCTCGTGCCGCTCGACCAGGTCGGCCAGCGCCGCGTCCAGCGCGGCGGTGTCCAGGGCCCCGGAGAGCCGGACCGCGAAGGTCACGTTGTAGGCCGCCGAGCCGGGCTCCAGTCGGTTCAGGAACCACAAGCGCCGCTGGGCGAAGGAGAGTTGCCCGGAACGGTCGCCCTGGACGGCGGGCCGCAGCGGCGGCCGGACCGCGCCGCCGGCCGCGAGCTCCCGGGCGACGCCGGCCACCGTCCGCTGCTCGAAGAGCGTACGGATCGGCACCTCGGTGCCCAGGGCGGAGCGGACCCGGCTGATCACCTGGGTGGCCAGCAGGGAGTGGCCGCCGAGGTCGAAGAAGTCGTCGTCGATGCCGACGGCGGTCCGGCCGAGCGCGTCCGCGAAGATCCCGCCGAGGATCTCCTCGACCGGGGTGCGCGGCAGCCGGCCCGCCGGGGCGGGGGCGCTGTCGGGGGCGGGCAGGGCCCGGCGGTCCAGCTTGCCCTGCGGGGTGAGCGGCAGCGCGTCGAGCACGACGACGGCGGCCGGGACCATGTACTCGGGCAGGGCCTCGGCGACCCGCTCCCGCAGCGCGGCCGGGTCCGGTACGGCCGGGGGCCGGGCGACCACGTAGGCCACCAGCCGGTCCTCGCCGTCGTCGGTGCGGACCACGACGGCGGCCTGCGCCACCTCGGGCCGGCCGGTCAGCACGGACTCGATCTCGCCGAGTTCGATCCGGAAGCCGCGCAGCTGCACCTGGTCGTCGGCCCGTCCGGCGTAGTCGAGTTGGCCGTCGGGGCGCCAGCTCGCCAGGTCGCCGGTGCGGTACATCCGCTCGCCGGCGGGGCCGAAGGGGTCGGCGACGAAGCGTTCGGAGGTCAGGCCGGGCCGGTCCAGGTAGCCGCGGGCCAGGTTGCCGCCGACGTAGAGTTCGCCGACCACCCCGGCCGGGACGGGCCGCAGCGCGGAGTCGAGCACGTAGACCCGGTGGGCCCGGGTGGGCCGGCCGATCGGGGGCCGGCCCGAGCCACCCGGCCGTTCGCCACCACTGAGCCGTTCGCTGAGCCGTTCGCCGCCACCCAGCCGCTCGCTCACCGTCGAGGCGAGGACGGCCTCGGTGGGCCCGTAGCCGTTGATCATCTGCAGCTGCCCGGACCAGCGGTCCACCACGTGCGGCGGGCAGGCCTCCCCGGCGACGACCATGGTCAGGTCGGCGGGCAGCCGGGTGCCGTCCGGGAGCGCGGCGGCGACCACCGGCGGCAGCCCGGCGAGGTTCACCCGGTGGCGGTGGATCAGGTCGACCAGCGGCCGGCCGGGGACCCGGCACTCCTCGTCGGCGACCACCAGGGTGCCGCCGCCGAGCAGGGACAGGCTCAGCTCCCAGACCGAGGCGTCGAAGCTGAACGAGGCGAACTTCAGCACCCGGGTGTCCGGGCCGACGCCGAAGCGCTCGATCAAGCTCGCCACCATCGCGGCGAAGCCGGAGTGGTCGACCGTCACGCCCTTGGGCCGGCCGGTCGATCCGGAGGTGTAGATGACGTACGCCGGGTGCCGGGGCAGCAGCGGGGCGGTCCGCTCGGCGTCCTGCGGGGCGTGCGCCGGGAGGCCGGCCAGCTCCGCCAGGGTGGCCGGGTCGTCGAGCAGCACCGTGCGGCAGTCGGCCCCGGCGAGCTGTGGGGCGAGGGCGGCGGTGGTGAGCAGGACGGCGGGCCGGCTGTCGGCCAGCATGAAGGCGATCCGGTCGGCGGGGTACTTGGGGTCGATCGGCAGGTACGCGGCGCCGGTCTTGAGCGCGGCCAGGACGGCGCAGGTCATCTCGACCGGGTCGGGTACGGCCAGCGCGATGATCCGCTCCGGTCCGACGCCGTGGGCGATCAGCAGCCGGGCCAGCCGGTTGGAGCGCTCGTCCAGCTCGCGGTAGGTCGTCTCGCGGTCCTCGAAGACCACGGCCACGGCCTCGGGCGCCCGGGCGACCTGGGCGGCGAACAGCGCGGGGACGACGGTGCGCGGGGCGGCACTGGCTTGTCCGGCCCAGTCGCCGAGGATCCGGTGGTGCTCCTCGTCGGTGAGCAGGGGCAGCCGGCGGAGCGGGACGTCCGGGGCCGCCAGGACGCTCTCCACCACGTGGGCGAAGCGGTCCAGGATGCGGACGACCTCGTCGCGGTCGTAGCGGTCGGGGCGGAACTGGGCGCTCAGCGTCAGCCGGGTGTCCGGGTAGGCGAGCACCGCGAGGCCGCGCTCGCCGGCCAGCCGGGTGCGGGCGTTGCCCAGCCGCAGCTCGGGCACCAGCGCGTTGAGCCGGCCGACGTCGGCCTGCGGCTGGTTCTGGTAGCTGAACACGGTGTCGAACAGCTCGCCGGCCCCGGCGATCCGCTGCACCTCGGCCAGGCCGAGGTGCCGGTGGTCGAGCAGGGCGGTCTGCTGCTCGTCGATCCGGTGGAGGAGCGCGGCGACGGGCAGGTCCGGGTCGAGCCGCACCCGTACCGGGAGCATGTTCAGGAAGAGTCCGACCAGCGACTCGATGCCCGGAAGCTCCGGCGGCCGCACCGAGTTGACCGCGCCGAACACCACGTCCGGGGCGTCGGTGAGCCGGCCGAGCAGCAGCGCCCAGCAGCCCTGGAGGACGGTGTTGAGGGTGAGGTTCTCCGCGCGGGCCCAGGCGACCAGCCGGGCGGTGAGCTCCTCGGGCAGGGCGAGGTCGACGGCCTCGGGCAGCCCCGGGTCGCCCGGCCGGTCGGCCGTGCCGAGCCGCAGCGGCTCGCCCAGCCCGTCCAGTGCCTGCCGCCAGGCCGCGCGGGCGGCCTCGGTGTCCTGGGCGGCGAGCCAGTCGAAGTACGCCCGGTAGGAGGGCGCCGGGGGCAGGGCGGCAGGGTCGCCGCCGGTGGCGTACAGGGTGAACAGCTCCTGGGCGATCACGCCCATCGACCAGCCGTCCACCAGCAGGTGGTGCAGGGTCCAGAGCAGCCGGACCCGGTCGGGGGCCAGCCGGAGCACGGTGAAGCGCAGCAGCGGGGGCCGGGCCAGGTCGAAGCCACGGGTCCAGTCCGCGTCGGTCAGCCGTTCGGCCTCGGCCGTCCGCTCCGCCTCGGTGGGGAGCCCGGACAGGTCGACCTCCTCCCAGGGCACCGGCACCGAGGCGGCCACGACCTGCCGGGCGTCCTCGGCGGGCCGCTCGGGGAAGTGCACCCGCAGGCCGGCGTGCCGGGCCAGCAGCGCGGCGGCCGCGGTGCGCAGCGCGGCCGGGTCGAAGGGCCCCTCGATGTCGAGGACGGCCTGCATCAGATAGGAGTTCATGCCCTGCTTGTCGAACTCCGTCTGGAAGATCAGGCCCTTCTGGAGCGGTGACAGCTCCAGCGCCTCGCCGTCCGCCGCCCCGTCCTGCTCGCCGGGGACGGCCTGCTCGGTGTGGGAGGCGTGGGCGGCCAGGGCTTCGAGGGCGCGGAACCAGGCGCGGGCGATGTGCTCGGCATCGGCGTCGGCCAGTGCCTCCGGGGCCCAGAGCCAGTCGGCGACCAGGTGCGGCCCGTCCGGCCGGTCCTCGGTGACGGGCGTGGCCGCGAGCACGTGCCGCAGCGGCATGCTCGGGTGCACCCCGGTGCCGACGACGGCGTGCCGGGCGTCCGGCAGCCAGTCCCCGGCGCTCTCGTCCCGGTCGGTCCGGAACCGGCCGAGGTAGTTGAAGCCGAGCTCCGGTACGCCGTGCCGGGCCAGGGCGGTGACGGTCTGCGGGTTGAGGTGGCGCAGCAGCCCGTGGCCGAGCCCGTGGTCGGGCAGCCGGCCGAGCTGCTGCCGGACCCGGCGCACGGCCGCGTCGAGCGGCTCCCGCCCGGCGTCGCCCGGGTCCAGCCGTACCGGGAAGACGCTGGTGAACCAGCCGACCGTACGGGAGAGTTCGGCCTCGTCGGTGAACGGCTCGCGGCCGTGGCCCTCCAGTTCGACGGTGACGGCGCCGGCCGGGCGGTCGCGGTGCCGGCGCCAGTCGGCGACGGCGAGCGCGAGGCCGGTCAGCAGCAGGTCGTTGATCTCCCCGCCGTAGACCCGGCGGGCGGCGGCGAGCAGCGTCGCGGTGGTGGCCGCGGGCAGCTCCAGCCGGAGCCGGTGGGCGGAGCCGTACACGTCCCGCTCGGGGTCCAGCGGTCGGGAGCCGAGCGGCTCCGAGGCCGCCGACTGCTCGGCCCACAGCGGGAATTCGCGCACCCGCTCGGCGGTGCGGGCCTGCTCGCCGAGCAGCTGCGACCAGCGGCGGTAGGAGGTGCCGACCGGTTCCGGGGTGAGGCCCCGGCAGGCGGCGGCGAGGTCGGCGACCAGGACCCGCCAGGAGACCCCGTCCACGCACAGGTGGTGGGTCAGCCAGACCAGCCGGCCGGGGCGGCCGGGGCCGGCGTCGAGCAGGACGAGCCGGGTCACCGCGCCGGTCTCGGGGGCCAGCCCGGTGCGGGCCGCGGCGATCTGCTCGTCGACGGCGGCGGCCAGCGCGGCCGGGTCGTCGGCGAGCGCCGAGACGTCGACCCGGCGGACGGCGTCGGCGGCCCGGACGGCGCCCCTGGGCAGGGCCTCCAGGGACCACAGGCCCGGCGCCACCACGGTCAGCCGCGACCGCAGCGCGGCGTGGTGGTCCAGCAGGACGGCGGTGGCCGCGGTCAGCCGGTCGAGGTCCAGGCCGGCCGGGGTGGTGAGCACCTGGTACTGGCTGTACTCCCTGGTCCGCTCGTCCAGGACGCCGAGGTCCTCGCGCAACTGGTGGGCGATCGGCAGGAGTTCGACCTCGCCGGTGTCGTCCGGCGCAGCGGCCGGGCGGGCCGGGCCGCCCGGTGCGGCGAGCGCCGCGATGGCGGCGGGGGTGTGGTGGGTGCGGATCTGCAGCGGGGTGACGGTCAGTCCGGCCCGGCGGGCGTGGCCGACCGCCAGGATGGCGCTGATGCTGTCCCCGCCCAGCTCGAAGAAGTTGTCGCCGGGGCGGACCTCCGGCACGCCGAGGACCTCGGCGAACGCGGCGCAGACGATCTCCTCGGCCCGGCTGCGCGGCGTGTCCGGCCGGGCCGGGGCCTCGGCGCCGGCGGGTGCCGGGTCGGGCAGCGCCCGGCGGTCGACCTTGCCGTGCGGGGTGAGCGGCAGGGCGTCCAGGAGCAGGACGTTCGGCGGCACCATGTACTCCGGCAGGACGGCGGCCAGGCGCTCGCGGACCCCGGCCGGGTCGAGCGCGGCCCCGGCGCGCGGGACGCAGTAGCCGACCAGCCGGGTGCTCCCGCCGGTGCCGCCGACCGCCCGTACCGCCGCGTCGGAGACGTCCGGCAGCGCTCGCAGCGCCGCCTCGATCTCGCCGAGCTCGATCCGGTGGCCGCGCACCTTCACCTGGTTGTCCCGGCGGTCCAGGAAGACCAGTTGCCCGTCCGCGCCGCGCACCACGCGGTCGCCGGTGCGGTACATCCGGCTGCCCGCCGGGCCGTACGGGTCGGGCACGAACGCGGCGGCGGAGCGGGCCGGGTCGGCCAGGTAGCCGCGGCCGACGCCGGCGCCGCCGACGTACAGCTCGCCGGGCGCGCCCTGGGGGACCGGGAGCAGGGCGTCGTCGAGCACGTAGAGCCGGGTGTTGCGGACCGGGCGGCCGATCGGGACGGCGCCGTGTTCCGGCAGCCCGTGGCCGAGGTGCGCGTGGGTGACGTCGTCCGAGCACTCGGTGGGCCCGTACGCGTTGACCAGCCCGACCAGCGGGTAGCGGCTCGTCCAGCGCCGGCACAGGTCGGCGGGCAGTGCCTCGCCGGTCGCCACCAGGTGGCGCAGCGCGGCCAGCACGGGAGCGCCGGCGCCCAGGTCCCAGGCGTCCAGGGCGGCGCGCAGCAGTGAGGGGACGACCTCCAGGACGGTGACGTCCTCGGTGTCGGCGAGGGCGAACAGCAGGTCGGGGTCGGCCGCGGTCTCCCGGCGCACCACCCGGACCAGGCCGCCGACCACCAGCGGCGCGAGCATCTGCCACACCGACACGTCGAAGGTGACCGGGGCGTTCTGCACCACGCTGTCGGCCGCGTCCAGCGCCAGGTCGTCGACCTTCGCCAGCAGGTGGTTGACCATCCCCGCGCGGTGCACCATGGCGCCCTTGGGCGCCCCGGTGGACCCGGAGGTGAAGATCACGTACGCCAGGTCCAGCGGGGTGCCGAGGACCGGCGCGAGGTCGTCGGCGGCGTCCCGCTCCCGCGCGGAGACCTCCAGCAGCCGGACCGGACGGCCAGCGGCGGCCGCCACCCGTTCGGCGAGCGGCCGGTGGGCGGCGTCCGCGACCACGGTGGTGATCCCGTTGTCGGCGAGCAGGGCGACGGTCCTGGCCTCGGGCGCGCCCGGGTCCAGCGGGACGTAGGCCGCGCCGGCGCCGATCACGCCGAGCACCGAGGCGATGAAGTCGGAGCCCGGGGTGACCAGCAGGGCCACCAGGCCGGCGTCGCCGACCCGGCGGGAGAGGGCGCTGGCCCGGCCGACCAGCTCGGCGTACGTGGTCGTGCCGCCGTCCTCGGCGACCGCCACGGCCTCGGGCCGTCGGGCAGCGAGTTCGCGGATCCGGGCCACCGCGCAGTCGAAGCCCGCCGGGCGCTCGGGCCCGCTCGACTCCCGCACCCAGGCGGCGCGGTCCCCGGTGTCCACGGCCAGGCCGCCGACCGGCTGCTCGTCCCCGGCCTCGGCGAAGCGGTCCAGGAACTCCACCAGCCGGGCGAGGTGGCCGTCGATCTCCGCGTCGGTGTAGCGGTCCGGGTTGCCGTTGAGGTGCAGCTCGATGCCGGCCCCGGTGGTCTCGACCACGGTGACCATCAGGTCGTCGATCAGCCCGGTCGACAGGTTCACCACCCGCGCCGTGCACGGGCCGAGGGCCAGTTCGGCCTGCTGCGGCAGCAGGTTGACGAACGGTCCGAAGGGCCGCCGGTCGTCGCTGCGCAGCCCCATGGCGCGGCGGATCGCGCTGACCCGGTGGCGCTGGTGGCGGAGCGCCTGGGCGAGCTCCTTGGAGGTGTGGCGCAGTAGCCCGGCCCTGGTCAGAGTGGGGCGGACGGGCACCCGCAGCGGCAGGTAGTTGGCCAGCATGCCGGGGATCGACCGCTCGTGGGCGGTCGGCCGGGCGGTCACCGGCAGGGTCAGCAGGACGTCCTCGACCCCGGTCATCCGCTGGGTGTACACCGCGACCGCCGCCATCACCGCGGTCGGCCAGGTGACGTCCGCGCGGCTGGCGGCCGCGCGCAGCCGGGCGCTGGTGCCGGCGGACAGGGCGGCGGTGCGGCGCAGGAAGCCCTGCGGCGCGGCCGTCGCGGGTTCCCGGTGGGAGAGGTCGGCGGGCTCGGGCGGCTCGGGGAACCGGCGCTGCCAGAACTCGGCGTCCCGCCGGGCCCGGGAGGAGCCGAGGTAGGCGGCCTCGGCGGCGAGCAGGTCGGCGAGCGGGGGCAGGGCCGGGCCGGCGTCCCCGCCGTCGGCCTCGTACAGTTCGGCCAGCCGGCGCCAGAGCACCACCTGGCTGAAGCCGTCGCACAGCAGGTGGTGGACGGAGAGGTAGAAGAGCGCCCGGTCCGGGCCCAGGGTGAGGACGGCGAGCCGGAACAGCGGGAACCCGGCGGGGTCGTAGGGCTTCGCCAGGTCCGTCCGCATCCAGTCCAGCGCCGCCGCGGACGGGTCGGGCTCGGCGCCGAAGTCCAGCTCGTCGAGCGGGAGTTCGGCGACCTCGCGGAGGCGCTGGCGGGGTTCGCCGTCGACGTCGAGGAACTGGGCGCGCAGGCACTGCGCCTCCTCGACCAGCCGGCCCAGCGCGGTGCGGAAGCGGGCCCGGTCCAGCGGGCCGCGGACGTCCAGGTAGCCGGCCGAGTTGTACGCGTTGCTCCCGCCGGCCCCGTTGACGTCGAGCCAGATCTCCGTCTGGCCGGCGGTGAGCGGCAGCGAGGTCCCCAGGACCGATGTCATCACAGGCTCCCAACGGAGGTCGGGCCGATCGAGGCGAGGCCGGTACCGGGGGCGGCCGCCTCGGCGGCCAGGGCGTCGGGGCCGAAGGACTCCAGCACCCACGCGTCGTCGTAGACGGTGTCCAGGTAGCGTTCGCCGAGGTCGGGCGCGATGGCCACGGCGGTCAGCTCCTCGTCCGGCCGGTTGGCGCCCAGCCAGCGGGCCGCGCCGCTGAGCACCGTGCCGGTCGAGCCGCCGAGCAGGAAGCCCTCGCGCAGCAGGGCGCGGCAGGCCCGGACGGTGTCGGTCTCGGCGACCAGCACGGTGTCGTCCACGTAGGACTCGTCGAGGATGGCGGGCCGGACGCTGGTGCCGATGCCGGGGATCAGCCGGCCGCCCGGCTCGTGGCCGAAGTTGACCGAGCCGACGGCGTCGACCGCGACGATCGTCACCCCCGGGTTGTTCTCCCGGAAGTACCGGGCGCAGCCCATCAGGGTGCCGGTGGTCCCGGCGCCGACGAACAGCACGTCCAGCTCCGGGAAGGCCTTGGCGATCTGCGGCCCGGTGGTGCGGTAGTGGGCGGTCCAGTTGCCCGGGTTGGCGTACTGGTTGAGCCAGTGGAAGTCCCGGTGCTCGGCGCACAGCCGGGCGACCAGGTCGAGCCGGGCGCCGAGCAGGCCGCGCTGCGGGTCGGGCTCGGTCACCACCCGCACGTCGGCGCCCAGGCGCTGCATCAGCCGCCGGGAGACGGTGGTGCAGCGGGAGTCGGTGACGCAGACGAAGGTGAGCCCCCGGCTCGCCGCGACGAGGCTCAGCGCCACGCCGAGGTTCCCGGAGGAGCTCTCCACGATGGTCATCCCCGGCCGCAGCGCCCCGGACCGGAAGGCGGAGTCCACCATCTCGCCCGCCGCCCGCAGTTTGACCGAGCCGGCGAAGTTGAAGCCCTCGCACTTGAGGTACAGCGGACGGCCGATCATCCGTCGGAGGTCGACGTACAGGTCCTCGACGTCGAATTCCTGCGGTGTCGTGATAACTGGCATGCGTCTACTCCCACCCGGTCGTTCCGTGGTAGCGGGTGCCCAATCGGTCCGAAGCGATGGCCCCATGGTTTCCGAACACACTGACGTCGCACTGATTCGCAACTGATGGGGCGAAGGCCCTGGTCAGAGGCCCGGGACGGGCCCCGGGGCGCCGCCGGGGGCGCCTGCCGGGGCGGCCCCGGGAGGCGCTGCTAGGCGCGCCCGACCTTGCCGGTGAGCAGTCCCTGGAAGAGGTTCAGCCGGTGGATGTTGGCGGCGCCCTCGAGGAACTCCATCGCCCGGGCGTCGCGCGCGAGCTTGTCCAGCAGCGGGTGCGCCAGCCGGGCCCCGGGCCCGAAGAAGCCGCAGGCCGCCAGCGTCACGTCCTCGGCGAGCCGGGCGGCGCGCAGTTTGGCGGCCGAGGCGAGGTGGCCGTCGGCCGGCCGGGCGTCGACCGTCGCGGCGGCGTCCAGCACCAGGCGGTGGACGGCGTCGATCCGGCGGCCGATCGCGTCCAGCCGCTCCTGCTCGGCGGTGCGCAGCGGGCCGCGGTGCGCGGTCACGTAGTCGTGGGCGGCGCGGGCGATCCCGACCGCGATCGCCGCGACGCCCGGGCGCAGCTGGTTGAAGATCTGGACGAAGGACCAGACCCCGCGCCGGCTGGCCGGGAGGTGGCGGCCGAGGACGTGTTCCTCGGGGACGGCCACCGACTCCAGGCGGACCGCGCTGATCCGCGCGCCGCGCAGTCCCAGCATGTCCAGCGGCTCGGCGTGGAACCCGGGGGTGTCGGTGTCGACCAGGACGGCGGTGATGCCGAGCGGGCCGGGCCGGGTGCGGGCGAAGACCACCGCGAGCCGGGCCCGCGAGGCGTTGCCCACGTAGCGCTTCTCGCCGCTGAGCAGCGCCCCGCCCGGGGCGGGGGTCAGCGCGGTGGTCAGGGCCGTCGCGTCCGAGCCGCGGTCCGGTTCGGTCAGCGCGAAGCAGGTCCACAGGGGTTCGCGCAGCATCCGGCCGTAGAACCACTCCTTCTGCCGCTCGTCGGCGCACAGGCCGACCGCGACGCCGGCCAGGAACGGGCCCGGCGAGGCGACCATCGCGCCGACGTCGGCGCGGGCGAGCTCCTCCATGACGACGGCGCGTTCCAGTGCCGAGTCGCCGCAGTGGCGCTGCCCGTCGATCTTCTCCGGCTCGTTCCCGTACGCGGCCGGGATGCCCATCGTCGCCAGGTAGCGCACGGCCGGGAGGTCCAGGTGCTGCCGGATGGCCTCCGGGTCGCGGTCGATCTCCAGCGCGAGCGGGCGCAGCCCGGCGCCCCACTCGCGGGCCCTGGCGCGCAGCGCGGCCAGGTGCCCGTCCGGCCCGGTCATCGCGGTTCCTCCCCGGTCACGTGGACCTCCGCCAGCAGCTCCGACAGGTAGCAGGGCATCCCGGGGCCGTCCCGCAGGTAGCCGCTGGCGCCCAGCAGCCGGACCTGCTCCCGGTCGGCCGCGGTGATCCGGGCGTGGACGTCCGCCAGCACCGCGGCGGCCAGGTCGCCCGGCCCGGCGCCGGACAGCACCGCCCGGACCTCCAGGTGGTCGGCCACCGCCTCGGCGACGGTGCCCTTCACCAGCTGCTGCTGCAACAGGTACGAGTCGCCGCTGCGGCGTCGGCCCAGGTAGCCCAGGCAGGCCGAGCGCAGCGACTCCGACAGGCCGAGCCGCACCCAGGCCAGGCCCAGGACGAAGGCGGCGCCGGCCTCCCGCTCGGCCGCGCCGCGCCGGGCCGGCGGCGCGGTCGTGACGGTGGCGGCGACCACCTCGCCGCCGGGCAGCGCGGTGCGCGACAGCACGGCCTCGTCGGCGGGGCGGCGCGGTCGGGCGGCGCCGGCCACCCAGAGCCCGCCGGCCTCGGCGAAGGTCCGGGCGTCGGCCACGGTGTGCCCGCCCGGCCCGCAGGGCAGCAGGCCGGGCGTCAGGGCGGAGGCGAGCAGCCGCAGCGCCGGGGCGAGGCCCCGCTGCCGGGCGGCGTCCTGGCAGCGGGGCCACAGGTCCGTGTCCCGGTGCGTCACGGTGGTCACCGCCCGCCCCGTTCGATCAGGCAGACGGCCAGGTCGCCGGTGTCGGGCTCGTGGTCGACGACGGCGATCCGCTCCTCCCTCCCGGCCGCCCAGGCGGGGTCGGCGGCGAGGGCGGTGAGGGTGCCGGAGGCCGGGTGGCCCGGCGGGGTGCGCACGATCCGGCCGGGGTGGCCGGGCAGGTCGCGCGCCGGGTCGAGGGCGGCGCCGAGGACCAACGGGCAGCCGGTGGCGTCCAGTTCGGCCAGGGCGGTGCGGACGGCGGCCGGCACGTCGTCCGGTCCGGTGCCGGTGCGCTGCCACAGGGTGAGCCGGCCGAGGGCGCCGCTGTCGGTCAGCAGCAGTGCCAGGCCGGCGTCCCCGGCGAGGTCCCGTCCGGTCCCGTACGGGAAGGTGGCCTGGTCGAGCACGAACACCGCGACGCTGCGCAGGTCGTGCCGCCGGGCGTAGGCGTCGGCCAGGCGCAGCGCGGCGAAGGGGGCGTTGGAGCCGCACTCGGAGACGGCGAAGGAGAGCGGCCCGCCGGGGACGCGCTCGGAGAGGCTGGTGACGGCGGCGAGCCGGCAGTCCAGGTCCGGGGTGGCGTGGGCGACCACGGCCAGGTCGATCGGCGGCGCCTGCGTGGCCGCTGCCGTTCGTCGGTCCTGCGGGTCGAGCGCGGCGAGCAGCTCCCCGGCCATGTCGGCGAAGGTGTTCCCGGCCGCCTCCCGGACCAGCTCCGGCCGGTGGTCGACGCCGTAGGCGGCCGTCAGGTCGGCGAAGTGGCGCAGCGAGAAGGCGTCGTCGATCCGTGCCCGGCCCGGTGGGAACCTCCGGTGGGTGATCGCGGCGAGCCCGAGCGGGAAGACGGCGGGCGCCTCCCAGGGGCCCTTCGTCGGTACGGTCCGGACCGGCATGCTCAGCCGCCCAGTTCCGTGGCCACGAAGTCGGCCAGCGAGCGGACGCTCGCGAAGTGGGCCATCTCCAGCGAGTCGGTGTCGAACTCGACGTCCAGCGACTCCTCCAGCCGCATCAGCAGCTCGAAGACGCCGGTGGAGTCGAGGCCGAGCTCGTCGAAGAGCCGGGACTCCTCGGTGAGTTCGGGCAGGTCGTAGTCGAGCACCTCGCCGAGGGCGGCGGAGATCTCGGTGACGATCCGCGCGCGGTCCGTGCCGGTGGCTCCGGTCATGGTCGGCACTCCTTCCGGGGGTTGGGGGTGGGGACGTGCGGCAACTAGCTGGAGCGGCCGAGGAGTTCGGGGGCGATCGGGCGCTGGTGGCGCAGCAGGTCCTCCGGGCGGTCGGGCTCGCGGACCAGGTGCGCCTCGCCGTCGAGCACCAGCACCTCGGCCGGGTAGCCGTGGCTGAGGAAGTGCACGGGGGAGGCGGTCGGCCCGTACGCGCCGGAGCGCAGCACGCCGAGCAGGTCGCCCGGCCGCACCGGCGGCAGCTCGGCCTTCTTGGCCAGGGTGTCGTTGGGCGTGCAGAGCGGGCCGGTGACGTTCCACACCTCGGTGGCGGGCTCGTCGAGCCGGTTGAGCAGCAGCATCGGGAAGTTGCGCTTGACGAAGGAGCCGATGCCGACCGCCGCCATGTGGTGGTGGGTGCCGCCGTCGGCGACCGCGAAGCGCTCGCCCAGCGACTCCTTCACGTACCGGATCCGGGTGACGTAGGTGCCGGCCAGCGCGGTGAGGTAGCGGCCGAGCTCCATCACCAGCCGGGTGCCGGGGTGGCGTTCGGCGAACGCGGCGACCAGCGGGTTGATCCCGGCGGCTAGCTTCGGCAGGTCGAGGTCCCGTTCGCCGTCGAAGTAGGCGACGCCGAGGCCGCCGCCGACGTCCACCAGCTCCAGCTCGAAGTCCAGGGCGGCGCTGAGGCGTTCGGCCAGGTCGAAGATCCGTTCGGTGTTCTCGACGATGGTGTCCTCGACCAGGATGCGGGTGCCCATGTAGACCTGGACGCCCATCACCCGCACCGCCGGGTGGCGTGCCACCAGCCCCGGGTCGGCCAGGAGTTGGGCCTCGTCCATGCCGAACTGGCGGGGCTTGCCGCCCATGGTGAGGCCGGAGCCCTTGACCGAGAAGCTCGGGTTGACCCGCAGCGCGACCGGCGCCACCGTGCCGCGCTCGCGGGCGAGTTCGTCGATCAGCGCGAGTTCCTGGAGGGACTCGCAGACGATCGCCGCGATCTCCTCGTCCAGGCAGGCGAGCAGTTCCTCCCGGCTCTTGCCCGGCCCGAGGAAGAGGATGTCCCGGCCGGCCACCCCGGCCTGCCGGGCGGTGCGCAGCTCGGTGAGCGAGGAGACCTCGGCGCGGGCGCCGTGGGCGTGGAGCAGGGCGCAGATGGCGAGGTTGGGGTTGGACTTGAGGGAGAAGAACACCTGGAGCCTGGGGTCCAGGTGCTCGCGCAGGTCGCGCATCCGCCCGGTCAGGGCGTCCCCGTCGTAGAGGAAGAGCGGGGTGCCGTACCGCTGGGCGATCTCGGTGACGGGTGTGCCCTGGATCTCGAAGACGTCGCTCATGGCCGGTCCCCTCTCTCCCGCCGGTCGAGCCGGTCGGCGATCTCCGCGTCGATGGTGGTCAGTTCCTCCGCCGAGTCCGCGAGGACGATCCCGTACAGCCGGCCGTCGACCGGGGCGCCGCCGCCGGTGAACGCCGCGTTGACGGTGGCGAAGTTGTTCACCAGCAGGCCGGTGCCGCCGGCCGGGTCGAGCAGCAGGCCGTCGAGCAGCCGGCGCAGCTCGTCGAAGGCCAGCGGTTCGGTCAGCCGCAGCGGGTAGTGGCGGGCGACGGCGACCTGTTCCGGCTTGACGAACCGTTCCTGCAGACGGATCTGGTAGGTGGACATGTTGTTGCGGGCGTTGATCTCCACGACCGGGTAGATCCCGCCGTCCGGGTCCACCATGGCGTCCACGCCCACCACACCGTGGAAGCCGTCCGCGGCCAGCCGCTTGCCGAGCAGGTCCGCGGCGGTGCGCAGCTCGTCGACCTGGTCGGCCCCGAGCCGGGCGGGCATCCGGTGGCCCTTGTGGACGCCGTCCTCGGTGAGCTGCTCCTTGACGAAGTCGAACGCCACCGAGCCGTCCAGGCCCACCGTGAACTGGTAGTTGAGGTCGGTGCTCTTGGCGACCCACTCCTCGACCACCATGGCGATCCGCGGCCGGCCGGAGGCCTCGACCTGCTTGGCGATCAGCCCGAGGATCCGCTCGCCGCGGCGCCGGCTGGTCAGCCGGGCGATGCCCTTGCCGGAGACGCCGAACGCCTCCTTCACCACGGCCCGGCCGTCGCCGAGCTCGGCGTCCACCGCCGCGAAGGCGTCGGCGAGTTCGGCGAGCGTCTCGCAGGCCCAGCCGCGGGGCTGGCGCAGGCCGAGCTCGTCGGCGATCCGGCGGCTGTAGACCTTGCTGTTGACGGCCTTGCAGGTGGCCGCGTCCGGTCCGGCCAGGCGCAGCCCGGTGGCCGCGGCGAGGCGCTCCTCCGGCTCGGACACGCCGTGGGCGGCGATCCGGCAGCCATCGGCGGCCAGGTCCGCCAGTTCGGCGAGCAGGGCCGGGTCGGCCAGGGCGTCCTCGGTGACGGTGCGCTGCGGGTCCTGGGCGGCGGGGACGTGGACGTGCGGCAGGTCCAGGCCGAGCCCGGCCAGGTAGCCGAGGTAGTCGCCGTCCGGCCGGGTCTTGAGCACCACGTGGTCCCGGCCGCCGGCCAGCAGCAGGGCGAACTCGTCCATCCGGTTGACCACGGCGCTGGAGGTGGCGGCGGAGAGCCGGGGCAGGGTGTGCTCGCCGAGCGCCCACTGCTGCTCCACCTCGAAGTTGCCCAGGAAGAGCAGCCGGGCGTCGGGGGAGCCGGTCAGGGCGAGGGCCAGCCGGTCGGCGGCATCGGCGGCATCGGCGGCATCGGGGGTCCGGCCCCCGTCGCGGGCGCCCATCAGTGCCTCACGACCATCGCGGCGAAGGACTGGCCGAGCCCCGCGGAGGTCATCAGGTAGGTGTCCCCGGGCCGCAGCAGGCCGAGTTCGAGCGCCGACTGGTAGTTGATGAAGGGGTCGGCGCAGAAGCAGTGGCCGGTCCGGCCGATGTTCTCCAGGAAGATGCGGTCCCGGTCGATGCCGAGCGCGTTGGCGGCGACCGTCCAGGAGACCCGGTTGACGTTGTGCGGCAGCACCAGGTCGAGGTCGCCGACGGCCAGGCCGGCCGCGGCCAGGGCGCCGTCGATGACCTCGGCCATCGCGTCCTGGTAGATCCGCTTGGCCTCGCGGGCACCCTCGGCGTCGAGGTCGATGACGCCGTCCTCGCGGCCGTGGATGCGGGCGTGGTAGCCGAGCACCCGGTTGCGGTCGCCGCCGGCGCCCACCAGGACGGCGGTGACGCCCTCGCCCATGATCGAGACGTCCTCGACCCACTGGGAGAACGGGGTGAGCGTCTTGTCCCCGGCCAGCACCAGCGCGAGCGCGTCCGGGTCGCCGTCCGCCGCCAGCAGGGTGCCGGCCGCGTCCACCGCGAGCAGTCCGGTCGCGCAGCCGTGGTCGGCCACCGAGAAGACCTTCGCCCGGCGCAGCCCCAGCGACTCGCAGACCGTCCGCAGCGGGCTGACCGGGTACGGTGCGGTGGTGCGCAGCCCCTTGGCGCGCACCACGTACCGGATCCGGTCCTCCTGCCCGGCGAGGGCGTCGAGCTTGCCCGCCGCGGTGGCCAGCAGTTCCGCCTCGGACTGGTCGGGCGCCTGGCAGATCCGGTCGAGGCCGTACAGCCTGGTGAACCGGCGCACCTGCTGGTCGGTCAGCCCCAGCGGCTCCCGCAGCTGTTCGACCGAGACCGTCGGTGGCAGGTAGCTCGATACCGCTTCTATCGACGTCATGCGACGGGGCCTCCTCGCGACAAGGATCGGAGCCCCACCAGATTCGCCGGGAACGCTGACAGGCTGCTGACGCCCGGCTGATCGCCGGACGGCAGCCCGTTGCGCGGGTTGTCAGGCCTGCTTGACCTGGATGCGCCCGTTGCTGGTGCTCAGGTCGAGCTGGTAGCGGCCGGACGGGTCGTCGGAGACCCCGATGTCCTTGTGGCCGTTGCCGGTCTTCGCGGACACCTTGTACGTGGCGCTCGGCACGACCAGGGTGATGGCGCCGTTGGACGTCGACGCGGAGACGTCCTGCGGCTTGGTCGAGACGAGGTCGATCGCCCCGTTGTGGGTCTCGGTCTGGATGCGGCTGCCGTTCAGCCCGCGCCCGGTGATGGCGCCGTTGGTGGTCTTCACCTCCGTGGTGCCGTTCACCCCGTCCAGGCTGACCGCCCCGGAGTGGGTGGACACCTGCACGTTGCCCACCTGGGTCAGGTTGACCGAGCCGGAGTTGGTCTGGCCGCTGACCGGCAGGCCCGGGGGGACCTCGACGGTGTAGGTGACCGAGCAGTACTGGCCGCAGCCGCCCAGCACCAGGACGCCGTTCTCGACCCGGCTCGTCACCCCGGGCTTGTCGTTCTTGTAGCTGACCGACCGGTGCACGGAGACCTTGTCGAGGCCGTCCTTGCCGCGCAGGGTCACGCCGCCGGAGGTGGTGTCGAGCCGTACGGCGGTGATCTTGTCGCTCACCGTGGCGTCGTCGTCGAAGTTGTTGTCGGGAGCCAACCCGCACGCGCTGAGACCGCCCACGGCGGCCGCGAGGACGACGAAGGACGCGAGACGGCCGGACTGCTGGCGCATGTCATTCCCCAGATCTGAAGGACGTTCCTGGACAGGCCCCGTCGCGGGGCGGACCCCACGAAGCTATCCCGCTGGGAAAGCCGGGGACCATGGGGCTAACCCCCGTCTCCTGAGGGGGAGTTCCCCCAAACGGTGGATGTCAGGCGAATGTCAGTTCCGGGTCAGCGCAGCCGTCCAGAGTCGAGGCATGACAGCGCTGACGGCACGGGCTCCCGAGCGGACCCTGGGCGTACTGGGCGGCATGGGCCCGGCGGCGACCGCGGAGTTCCTGCGGCTGCTCGCGGCCGACGCGCCGGCCTCCCGGGACCAGCAGCACCCCCGGTTGCTGCTGCTGTCCGAGCCGGGCATCCCGGACCGCACCGCCGCGATCCTCGGCGGCGACGACGAGCCCGGGCGGCGGGTGCGGGAGTGCCTGCGCACGCTGGCCGGCTGGGGTGCGGACCTGCTGGCCGTCCCCTGCAACACGGCGCACGTCTTCCTGGACGGCTTCGCCGCCACCTCGCCCGTCCCGGTGGTCGACATCGTCGACGCCACCCTGGACGAGGCCGTCCGGCTGAGCCCGGACGGCGGCTGGCTCACGGCGACCACCGGGACCGTGCGCAGCGGCCTCTACCAGCGGCGGGCCGCGGCCCGGGGCTACCGGCTGCTGGTGCCCGACGGCGGGACGCAGGAGGCGGTCCACGGGGCCGCCGAACGGGTGAAGGCCGGACGGGCCGAGGAGGCCGGCGCCGCCTTCCGGGAGGCCGTCGGACGGCTCTGGCGGCGCCGGCGGCTGCCGGTGGTGGCGGCCTGCACCGAACTCCCGCTCGCCTACCGGAGCGCGGGCCTGCCGCCGGAGCTGATGGTCTCCAGCCTGGCCGCGCTCTCCCGGGCCTGCATCGCCGAGCTGTACCGGAGCGTTCCGGTGCGGTCCTGAGGCGCGCGTACGCGTACGGCACGGCCCCGGCGTTCCTCCGCCGGGGCCGTGCCGTACGCGTGCGGGCCGGTCAGCCGCAGCCGCCCGCGTGGCCGTCGTCGACGGCCCGGGCGCCGAGCCCGACCGCGGGGGCGGCCGGCGGCGGCAGCGCCCCGTCGCCGCCGGCCCGGGCCCGCAGGTGGGCGACGAAGTCCGGCAGCCGGTCCAGCCCCCAGAAGCGGTTGAAGCCCTGGACGAAGAACGGGACGCCGAACACCCCGTCGTCGCAGATGTCCTTGAGCAGCAGGGCCCCCTGCCGGCGCAGCTCCGGGTCGTCGCTCGCACCCGCCAACTCCGCCGGGTCGAGGCCCAGTTCGGCCCCGATCCCGGCGATGACGGTCCGGTCGCAGATGTCCCGGCCCTGCTCCCAGCGGGCCCGGTAGGCGGCCGCGACGAACTGCGGGCCGAGACCCCCGCGCAGGGCCCGCAGATAGGCCAGGTGGGGGACCTCCCAGACCGGGTCGCGGTCCACCGGCCAGCGGAACGCGATCCCCCGCGCGTCGGTGAGGCGCCGCACGTCCTGGAGGACGTACAGGTGCTTGGCGCGGGACATCGCGGTGTACGGGAACGAGCCGCCCAGCTCGGCCAGCAGCCGCTCGCTGGTGCCGTCCGGCTCGAAGAAGGGCCGCCACTCCACCGCCCCGGCGACGTCCGGGTGCCGCTCCAGCAGCTCGCGGTAGGCGAGCCAGGAGTACGGGCTGCGCAGCGAGAAGTAGAACCGCGGAGCCCTGCCGGACCCGCTCACAGCACCAGCCCGCCGTCGACGCCGAAGACCTGCCCGGTGATGTACGAGGCGCGGTCGGAGAGCAGGAAGGAGACCAGGTCGGCGACCTCCTCGGGGCGGCCGAGGCGGCCCAGCGGGATGCGTCCGGTGAGGTCGGCGCCCTCGGCGAGGGCGGAGGTCATGTCGGTCTCGATGAAGCCGGGCGCCACGGAGTTGACCCGGATGCCGCGCGGCGCGACCTCCTTGGCCAGCGCCTTGGAGAACCCGATGATCCCGGCCTTGGACGCCGAGTAGTTGGTCTGGGTGGCGTTGCCGTACACGCCGGCCACCGAGGACATCGTCACCAGGGCGCCGGCGCGGCGCTTCATCATCGCGAACACCGCCGCCCGGCAGACGTGGTACGTGCCGTCCAGGTTGACCCGCATGACGTCCTGCCAGGCCTGCTCGGTGAGCAGCACCAGCGGGTTGTCCCGGACGATGCCGGCCGAGGAGACGACCGCGTGGAGCGGCCCCAGCTCCTGCTCGGCGGCCTTGACGAAGGCCTCGGCCTGGGCGCGGTCGGCCACGTCGACCCGCCGGGCCAGCACCCGGGCGCCGGCCGCCTCGGCCTCCTTGGCGGTCTCCGCCGCGGCCTCCTCCCGGGACTGGTAGCAGAACGCCACGTCGTAGCCGTCGGCGGCGAGCCGGGCCACCACGCTGCGTCCGATGCCCCGGGACCCTCCGGTCACCAGGGCGACCCGTCGTGCGGACATCAGGACCTCCCGTCGGTCGTGCTTCCAGGGGCCCGGAGGAGTTCCGCCGGGCGCAGTGCCAGCGTCAACTGGCCGACCTCCAGCACCGGGTGGCCGTCCACGGTGCTGCGGCCGGAGGTGATGAAGGAGTCGCCGAGGGCGCGGACCATGGTGACCTCGTGCACCACGACCGAGCCGGGGCGGACCGGGCCGAGCACCCGGACGTCCCGGGTCCTGGCCAGCAGCACGACCTGCCCGTCCAGCACGTTGGCGTTCGGCCGCTCCCAACAGGACAGCAGCACCGCGCACTGCGCCCAGGACTCCAGCAGCTGGCCGAGCGGGTAGTCGTACTCCTCGTTGGCGGCGTCCTCGGGCACGTCCCGGTAGGCGGGCTCGGCGAGGGTGACCGCCTTGTACGCGACGAGCCGGCGGCCCGGTTCGATCTCGGCGATCCGGTCGACCAGCAGCGCGGGGTGGCGGTGCGGGACGACCGAGGTGATGGCGGCGATGTCCTTCACAGGGCCTCCCGGGGGTAGAACAGGGTGATCTCGGCGGCGAGTCGGTCGTCGGCGTGGACCTGGGCGCAGACCCGGGCCCCGTCGTGGTCGCGCTGGATCCGGGCGTCGACGGCGATCTCGTCGCCGGGCCGCACCGGGCTCAGGAAGCGCGCCCGGGTGAGCTCGGCCCGGCCGGGGCCGGGGACGGCGGCCGCGGCCGCCAGCTCGTGGACGTACTGCACCAGGCCGAAGCCGGGGACCACCGGCAGGCCGGGGTAGTGCCCGCGCAGGAACGGTTCGGCCGCGGTCAGCACGACGGTGCCCCGGACGTGCCGCGCCACCGGTTCGCCGGCCGCGCCGGGGGGTTCCGGGCGGCCGTCCGGCTCCGCCACGGTCAACGCTGTGAGCATCATGGTCTGTCCCTCCTCTGTGTCGGGGCCGTCCGGGCCTGCCGGGACCGGGCCTGCCGGGACCGGGCCCCGCCGTGTCCGGGCCGCCGCGGTCAGCCGCCCAGGAGCGCGCAGCCGACCGTGCCGTCCCGGTCGACGCAGGTCACCAGTGCCAGCCCGCCCTCGGGCAGCCGTCCCTCGCCGGCCGCGGCCAGCACCGCCGCCAGCTGGAGGCCGGTCGCGGCCGCCGAGGCGTCGCCGAGCAGCGGCCGGCAGCGGAGCCACTGCGGCTCCGCCCCGGCGGGCAGGGCCGCGCGCACCGCCGCCTCCTCGTCCGGTCCGCCGAGCGGGGCCGCCAGGCGTACGTCCCGGCCGTCCGCGCCGGCCTCGGCGAGCGCCGCGCGCACGCAGTCGGTCAGCGCCCCGGCGGCCTGCTCGGGCCGGTGGTAGGCGCGGAAGCGGGTGCCGAGCAGCCGCGCCAGGACCGGGCGGTGCGCCGCGCGCGCCTGCTCGGCGGACTCCAGCAGCCAGGCGACGCCGCCCTCGCCGAGCGGGGTCCGGCCGTCCTCGCCCGCGCTGTGCCACTCCAGCCAGGCGCGCTGGACCGAGTACTCCTCGGCGGCGCCGCACAGCACCCGGTCGCAGTGCCCGCCGCGGTACAGCCGGGCGGCGTAGCCGAGGGCGAGCAGGCCGGCCGACCAGCCGCCCGCGATGGTGCTGTTGGGCCCCTTGATGCCGTGCCAGATCGCGCACTGGCCCGCGGCCCGGTTCATCACGGTGTTCGGGAACCTGGCCGGGTCGACCAGGTAGGGGCGGTCGCCGGTGAGCGAGTCCTTGGTGAAGTCCATGATGCTCTGCACGCTGCCCGAGCCGGTGCCCAGGACCAGGCCGACCCGTTCGGGGCGGTCCAGCAGGCCGGGCCCGCAGCCGTCGAGCAGGGTGCCGAAGGTGTGCACGGCGAGCGCGGTGACCCGGTCCATGGTCCTGGTGCCCTTGCGGCCGAGGGCCGCGGCGGCGCTGAAGTCCGGTACCAGGGCGGCCTGTTCGTAGGGGCCGGGGTACGCGGTGCGGTCCAGTGCGGCGACGGCGCCGGCGCCCGCGCGCAGCCCCGCGCCGAAGGCCTGCGCGCCGACCCCGAAGGGCGAGACCGCCGACCAGGCGGAGAACACCGGCTCGGGCACCGCCCGGTCCGGGCCGGCCGGCCGGGCCCGGGCCCGGCTGTCGGTCGCCGTCATGCCCGGCCCCGGCCGAGGGCCTTGCCCGCCTTGCCGGTCAGGGCGTCGGTCAGCCGGTCGTCGAAGTCGACCAGGCTCCAGTCGCGGCGGTTCTCGATCACCGCCCAGCCGTGGGTGATCCGGCCGGTGGCGGTCGGCACCAGGACGCCGTCGCGCAGCACGTAGGCGTCCATCCGCGCGGTGTAGGTCAGCCGCTTGAAGACGCTCTCGACGGTGTAGACGGTGTAGAGCGTCTCCTCCATCAGCGCCTCGTCGAGGAGGGTGATCCGGGAGTGCGGGACGACCGGGATCCAGTCCTGCTCGTCCAGCAGGGTCTTGATGGAGACGCCGCGGTCCGCCAGGAAGAGGTCGACGACCTCCTCCATCTGCCGCAGGTACCCGGACATCTGGACCCGCTCGGTGAAGTGGCAGTAGAAGTACGGCATCCGCCACGCCCAGCCGAAGGCGTTGCGGCCCGCCGTCAGCTGCTCGAGCGGGTCGGTGCCGGGCTCCAGCGGGACGGGCGCCGCGCCCGCGCCCAGCCGGTCGACGGTGAGTCCGACGAGCTCGGCGGGCGGTTCGGCGACGGCGTGGCCGCGCGGGTCGGAGCGGAGGTGGACGGTGGCCTTGGCGGCGACGGCCTTCACGGTCTCGCCGGAGCGCTCCACGGTCAGCTCCACGCCCAGGCGCAGCCCGCCGTCGTCCTGGGCGGGCAGCCGGCGCACGGTGGCCGTCACCACGTCGTCGATGTGCAGCGCGGTGAGGATCTTGGTGTCGAGATCGGTGAGGTCGACGCCCAGGCCGTACCGCTCGAAGAGCTCCCCGGGCGGGAACCCGTGCTGCCGGGCGTGGTCGTAGACCGCCTCCTCGACCAGGTAGTTGACGTGCTTGAAGCCGATCCAGGTGCAGATGTTCGAGCCCTCGTAGCGGGGGCGCAGCCGCACCCGCGTGGTCGGGTCGGCGGCGGGGGCACTGCTGGTCATGGCAACTCCTGGGGTGAGAGGGTGGTGACGTCGGCGTGCGGCGCCCCGGGCACGGCGGCGCGCAGGAACTCGCACACCAGCCGGGTGACCAGGTCGGGCCGCTCGACCATCGGGAAGTGCCGACAGCCCGGCAGCAGTTCGTACCGCGCCCCGGGCACCCGGGCCGCGAGGGCCCGGCCGTCCTCGGGCCGGGCGGCGGTGTCCCGCTGCCCGGACAGCACGAGCAGCGGCGAGCCGACGGCGCCGAGGTCGAGCGTGGGGGAGCGCAGGTAGGCCTCGAAGAACCGCATCCAGCCGTACGGCCCGACCTGGTCGCGCAGTTGGCGCGCCATCCAGTCGCGGTGGGACCGGGCGAACCGCGCGGTCTCGCCGACCTCCAGCGCCTCCTCGAAGACGCGGTGGAAGTCGTTGAGGTAGTACGAGATCACCGACCAGTCGAAGTCCTTGGGGCTGGGCCGGTAGAAGGGGCTGATCAGCACGGTCGGCCGGGGCGCGGTGCGGCCGGCCGCGGTCGCCTCGACGACCAGGTTCGCCGCGTACGAGTGGGCCACGACGGCGTCGAAGCGCTCGTCCAGCAGCTCGACCAGGAACCGGCCGGGGTCGGGCCGGGCGCCCCAGCCGTCGCCCTCGGACTGGGCGCGCCACGGCAGTTCGACGTCCCACAGCTCGAAGGCGGCCCCGGCCCGCCGGACCAGCGGGCTCCACACCGAGGGTTTGCCGCCCAGGCCGTGCAGCAGCAGCACCCGGACCGGGTCGGGGCCCTCGGCGGCCCTGCGCAGCCGGGGGGTGGGCGCGCTCATGCGTCCGGGTGCGCTCGGTACGCGCCGAGGATGAGCACCGCGTTGTTGCCGGCGAAGGCCAGCGCGTTGTTCTGCACGATGCGCACCTCGGCGGGGCGGGCCCGGTTGGGGACGGGGTCCAGGCCGCACTCCGGGTCGGTCTGCCGGTGGTTGATCGTCGGCGGGATGAATCCCTCCTTGATCGCCAGCGCGCAGGCGGCGGAGGCGAGGGCGCTGGCCGCGCCCATGGTGTGGCCGAGCATGGACTTGATGGAGACGGTCGGCGGCGGGGTGGCGAACACCTGCCGGATCGCGCCCGCCTCCGTCACGTCGTTGGCCTTGGTGCCGGTGCCGTGCGCGGAGATGAAGTCGATGTCCTCCGGCTTCACCCCGGCGTTGCGGTGGGCCAGTTCGATGCAGGCGGCGAGGCTGTCGCGGTCCGGCGCGACCGGGTGGTGGGCGTCGCAGTTGAGCCCGTACCCGAGCACCTCGGCGTAGATCCCCGCGCCGCGGGCCAGCGCCGACTCCAGGCTCTCCATCAGCAGGATGCCGGCGCCCTCGCCGGTGAGGATGCCCTTGCGGTCGACGTCGAAGGGCTGGCTCAGCTCCGGCGCGATGGTGCCGAGCCGGTAGAAGCCGGTGAAGGTCTTGCGGCAGACCGCGTCGGCGCCGCCGGACAGGGCGACGTCCGCCTCGCCCGAGCGGATCGCGTCGAAGCCGGAGCCGATGGCGTAGTTGCCCGCGGCGCAGGCGGTCGCGATGGTGACGGCCTCCACGTCGGTGAGCTCCAGTTCGCGCACCACGCTGCTGGACAGCAGGCCGGCCGCCGACCGGCGGGCCACCACGGGGGGCAACCCTTCGGGGCCGTGGTGGAGTTGGTGCTCCGTCAGGGCGTCGAGGTCGCGCGACTCGCCGTCGGTGGTGCCGACCGAGACCAGGACGCGCCTGGCGCGGAGCTCCTCCAGGGCGAGGCCCGCGTCGGCCACCGCCATCCTCGCCGCCGCGACGGAGAACTGGCTGGCCCGGCCCAGCTCTTCGGGATCCCCGTGCTCGATCCACTGGGCCGGGTCGAAGTCGTCGATCTCGCAGCCGTTCGCGTGGGCGTAGCCCGTGGTGTCGAAGGACGTGATCGGCTTGACGCCGCTGCGGCCGCTGCGGAGCCCGCCGAGGAACTCGGCCGCCCCGGTGCCGATGCTGGTGACCGCGCCCAGCCCGGTGATGACGACCCGGCGCGGTTCCCGGTCTCCGCTGCCCACCATTGCTGACTCCGTTCTGTCGACTCGGCGCTGCGGCGGGCTACTTGGACAGGCTCTCCTGGACGACGGCGACGACACCGTCCAGGTTGACCATCCGGATCAGCTCGGCCTGGTCGATCTCGATCGAGAAGGTCCGCTCCAGCGAGGAGAGGATCTCGATGGCGCCCAGCGAGTCGGCGTTGTGGTCCTCCTTGAACCGGCTGGTGTCGGTGACCTCGTCGGCCTCCAGTTCGAGGATGTCGCAGACGATCTCCTTGATCTGGGCGCGCTGTTCGGTGGTGACGACCGCGGTGCTGGGCATTTCGCCTCCCGGTGAGGGGGTGGGTGCGACAGATGATGATCTGAATTCTTCTCGCCCGCGCTGACGGACAACTGACGTGCAACTGACGGTCGTTGATCGGCTTGACAGTGCTCGCCAACACCTGTCAGTCTCAACTTTCAGGTAGGAGGAAGAGGGTGGGGGTGCCGACAAGCGCGGAACTACTGGCCCTGCTCGCCGCCGTCGGGCACACCCAGCGCCTGCGGATCATCGGCGAACTGGCGCAGGGCCGGGTCCACGTCAGTGAACTGGCCCGGCGGCTGGGCATGTCCAGGCCGCTGCTCTACATGCACCTGGAGCGGCTCGAACACGCCGGCCTGGTCGCCGGCGCGCTGGAGCTCTCCGATGACGGCAAGGCCATGAAGTTCTTCGAACTCACTCCGTTCGACATCCGCGTCACGGTCGACACCGTCATCGCCGCCCTCCGGGAGGACCGGGCGCAGGTCGACGGGCGCAACGCGACGCCCGAAGGCAGCGACGCCTGAACCAGGCGCCGCCCGGAGGAAGGCGCGACGCCCGAAGGAACAGAAGGGACCCTCATGAGCGGCGGCGTGATCGCCATCGTCATCACACTGATCGTCATCGGCGGGATCAGCGTCAGCATCGTCTCGTACTTCACCCTCCAGCGGCACCGCGCGGACGCCGCCGCGATGGCCGCCTACCGGCAGCTGGCCGAGGAGACGCTGACCGGACAGAAGGCGCTCCGGGGTGAACTACGGGCGCTGACCGCCAGGTTGGCATCGGTCGAGGACCTGCTGCGAAGCGTCGACGAACTCTGAACCACCCGTCCCACCCGTTCCATCCGCGCCGTCCGGCGCCATCCCGTCCCATCCGTCCTGGTCACCCACGGAGTCGCCATGACCACCGCCACCGTGCACGGCATCGACGATGCCGTGCGACTGAGGAACGTCTGCCGTGGCTACGGCAACGAGCGCAACCGGGTCGTCGCCCTCGACGACGTGTCGGTGGGCTTCGGCCGCAGCACCTTCACCGCGGTGATGGGCCCGTCCGGCTCCGGCAAGACCACGCTGCTGCAGTGCGCCGCCGGGCTGGACCGGCCGGACTCCGGCTCGGTCTCGCTGGACGGCATGGAACTCGCCGGGCTCAGCGAGAAGGAGCTCACCAGGCTCCGCCGGGACCGGATCGGCTTCATCTTCCAGGCCTTCAACCTGCTGCCCGCGCTGAGCGTGGCCGACAACGTGGCCCTGCCGCTGCGGCTGGCCGGGCGCCGGCCCGGCCGGGAGAGCGTCGAGCGGGTGCTGGAGCAGGTCGGCCTCGGCTCGCGCAGCAACCACCGGCCCGGCGAGCTGTCCGGCGGCCAGCAGCAGCGGGTCGCCATCGCCCGGGCCCTGATCACCCGGCCCGCGGTGCTCTTCGGCGACGAGCCGACCGGCGCGCTGGACACCCGCACCGCGGTGGAGATCCTGCGGCTGCTGCGCCAGGCCGTCCACAACGACGGGCAGACCGCCGTCATGGTCACCCACGACCCGGTCGCCGCCTCCTACGCCGACCGGGTGCTGTTCCTGGCCGACGGGCGGATCGTCGACGAGCTGAGCGGCGCCTCGGCCGACACCATCGCCGAGCGGATGACCCGGCTCGGCGCCTGGGGCGACGGCCCGGACACCCCGGTGACGTCCGGCGCCCATGGCACCCCCGTCGCCCGCGGCGGAGAGGCGGCCCGCTGATGTTCGCCCTGGCCCTGCAGACCCTGCGGTTCCGCAGGACGAGCTTCATCGCCTCCACCGTCGCGCTGTTCTTCGGCGCGGTGATCCTCACCGCCTGCGGCGGCCTGATGGAGACCGGCATCCGCCACCGGGTGCCCCCGTTCGCGGCCGTCCCGCCGGGCACCCAGCAGGCGGCCAGCCGGCTGATCTCGATGTCCGCGGTGTTCGGCGGGATCGCCGCGATGGTCACCGTCTTCATCGTCGGCTCCACGCTGGCCCTGGTGGTCCAGCAGCGCCTCGGCGAGATGGCGCTGCTGCGCGCGATCGGCACCCTGCCCGGCCAGCTCCGCCGGATGATCGTGGTGGAGACCCTGGTCGTCGCGCTCGTCGCCGTCGCCCTCGCCCTCGTCCCGGGCTACCTCGCGGGCGGGTGGATGCTGGAGCAGATCGCGGCCAGCGGCGTGGTCACGAAGGGGATCACCTACCACGCCGGCTGGATCCCGATGGTCACCGCGGGCGGCACCTCGATGCTCGCCGCGCTGACCGCGGCCTTCATCGCCTCCCGGCGGGCGGCGCTCTCCCGGCCCGCCGACGCGCTCGCCGAGTCCCGCCTCCAGCACCGCTGGCTGAGCGGCCCGCGGCTGGCCTTCGCGGTGCTCTGCCTGGCCGGCGGCACCGCGCTGGCGGTGGTCACCGGCACCGTGATGAACGGTGAGGTCGCCGCCAGTACGGCCGGCCCCTCGGCGATGCTCTGGGCGGGCGGGATCGCCCTGCTCGGCCCCGGGCTGACCAAGGTGCTCACCGGGGTGTTCCACCGCCCGCTGCGCGCGCTGTTCGGCCTGACCGGGGACCTGGCGATGGACAACGCCCGGGCCCGCCGGATCCGGATCGCGGGCGCGGTCAGCCCGGTGATGCTGGCCACCGGGCTGTCCACCGCGCTGATCTACCTCCAGACCACGCTCTCCGCCGGCCAGGGCGGCGACGGGGTCGGCGCCTGGGTGGACTACCTGCTGGCCGGCAGCATCATCGCGTACGCGGTGATCTCCCTGGTCAACACCCTGGTGGTGGCCGCCGCCGAGCGCCGCCGGGAGTTCGCCCTGCAACGGCTGGTCGGCGCCACTCCCGGCCAGATCCTGGCGATGACCGGCATCGAGTCGCTGCTCGTCACCATCGTCGGCACGGTGCTGGGCACCTTCGTCGCCGCGGCCACGCTCGCCCCCTTCCGGATGGCGCTGGACGGCTCCTGGCTGCCCCGCGGACCGGTCTGGATCTACCTCTCGATCGTCGGGTTCGTCGGGGCGCTGACCGCCCTCGCCAGTGTCTCGGCCACCGGCGCCGCCCTGCGGACGCCGCCGGCCGAGGCGCTCGCCACCCTGTGACCGGCCCCGGGCCCGGACCACTCCGGGCCCGCCCGGCCGGCCCCGCCCCACTGCACCCGGGGCGGCAGGAAGGACTCCAACTCGGCGAACTGGTCCGGGTGTCGGGTGACCCACGACCAGTACCCGGGGATCGTGCGGGCGTACTCGCAGTAGTAGCGCCGGAGCGTGGTGAGCAGTCTGCGCTGGATGTCGTCGGTCACCGAGTCGCTGCGCCACACCAGCAGCATGTCGGTGCCCTCGGCGACGGAGACCGGGACGAGCCGCACCTCGCGGGTGACGCCGGTGGGCGGCGTCAGCGCGGCGGCCCGGACGTCCCGGACCCAGTTCATCGCCTCGTGGTGGCCGTCGACGTAGTGCAGCACCTCCAGGTCGGCCCGGCCGACGGCGGCGAACAGCTGCTTCTCGATCGGGTGGAACCAGTGGTCGCGGGTGTAGCGGACCCACCGCAGCGAGGCGAGCTGCGCCGGGCTCACCGCCTCCTGGCCGACCAGGTGGTGGTCGTGCGGGAGCGCCACCCAGACGGGCTCCCGCACGATCACCGTACTGGCCAGGGCGGGTTCGTCCGCCTCGGCCGAGGCGGCCAGCGCGACCCCGGGCACCATCGCGGCGTGCAGGGCGCCGCGGGACACCTGCGCGATGGCGGCGTCGGGGCTGAGCGTCTCGGTCTGCACCTCCTTGACCGGCAGCGCGGACTTGAGCGCGCTGCGCAGCGACGGCGGCGTCCACTCGGCGTTCCCGAACCGGAACACCTCCGAGAAGTGCGCGGCCGCCTCGGCGATCACCCGGTCCGCGTGCTGGACGAGTTCGGCCAGAATCGGGATGAGCCTTTCCCCCAAGGCGGTCGGAATGGTTCCGGTTCTGGTCCGTACGAACAGCTCGCCGCCCACGGCTCTTTCGATCCGCTTCAATTGTGCGGTGAGGCTCGATTGGGGAAGGCTCAATTGGGCGGCGGCTCTGGAAATGCTGCCCAGCCGGTCGATGGTGGTAACGATCTTGGCATGCCTCAACTCAACGTCCACTGGGCCCCCGTCCGCGATTCCGACTTCCTCGCGTAGCCACCAGGAAAAATCCAAGGCGGTCGCCACGCTAACAGAGTGATCCTTGACCGTCCACAGTCGGAAGCGGCGTGAACGGGCCGGAACGGGACGGGGGTCGGGAGGGGGGAATGCGCGGCGCGGCCGGTGATCGGAAACCGGTATTCCGGGATTTTCCGGAACGGGCATATGCCGAGCGGGATCAGGCCGGTACGGGTCCGGCGAAGTCGAGCACCCGCCGCGGCTCGCCGAGCAGGTCGGCCTGCCGGAGGATCGCCTGGTAGGCGTGGTGCAGCGCGCGGCCGGGCTCCAGCCCCAGGTCGTCGGCGAGCCGGCGGCGGGTGCTGTGGAAGACCTCCAGCGCCTCGGCCTGCCGGCCGTCGCGGTAGAGCGCGAGCATCAACAGCTCGCTCAGGCGCTCCCGTTCGGAGTGCTCGACGGCGAGCTGCCGCAGTTCGGACACCGGGACCCGGGCCGAGTCCACGGCGAGCTTGGCGGCGGTCAGGTCCTCGTACGCGCTGATCCGGCGCTCCTCCAGGTGCGCCGCCCGGATCCGGCAGCGCAGCCCGTCGCAGGAGTCCATCAGGGCGCCGCCGCGCCACAGGCCGAGCGCCTCCTCCAGGGTCGCGATGGCGCGGTCCGGGTCGCGCCGGGCGAGATCGCCGCCCGCGTCGGCGAGCCGCAGGAAACGGTGCGCGTCGATCGCGTCCGTCGGGACGTCGAGGAGATAGCCGCCGTTGGCGGTGCGGAGGGTTTCGTCGCCCTTGCGGCCGGTCACGGATTCCAGCAGCCGGCGCAGTCGGCCGACATTCGCCTGGAGGGCGTTGCGGGCATTGGCCATCGGCTGGTCGCCCCATAACTCGTCCACGATCTCGTCGAACGGGACCGGGATCCCCGGTGAGGTCGCCAGCAGGGTCAGCACGACGCTGGTCCGCTTCGACGCCATGGTGTAGTGCACGTTCTCGTGCGACAGGAGCAGCGGACCGAGAAGCTTGATTTCCACAGCAGCACCCCATGATTTTCCGAGCCGTCCAGGTGAGTCTGCGCGACGCCGGTGCGGACCGGGAGATACCAGCCGGGCGGGGCGGCCGGGGGCGGATGGTATGACACGCCCTGTGCATGACACCCGGAGGGGCGCCGGATCGACGGGGGAGCGATCCGGCGCCCGGCTCGGAGGCGGGGGTGCGGCCTCGCCGCGCCACCCGGGACGGGCCGACGGGGACGCACCGTGACGGCGGGCCCGTATCTGTCGACCTGTCAGAAGAATGCTACAGGTGGCGGGTTGAGCTGTCCATGGGAAGTCGGAGGTGCGGCTACGACTGCCCGGCGCCCCGGCCGTAGCGGTCCAGCTCGTGGAAGAAGCCGTCCACGACGGCGAGTTCACCCCGCGCGGCCAGCGAGTCGTAGACGTACCGGCCGACCGCGAGGTCGAGCACGCCGAGCCCGAACGGAGAGAACACCACCGGCCGGTCGGTCGGCACCCGGACCTTTCCGGCCATCACCTCGTGGAGCGTGCCGTCGATGAAGTCCCGGTTGCCGGTGAGCTGTTCGGTCAGGTGCGGGGAGGTCTCGGCCTTCAGGCAGTGCTCGACGTCGTCCAGCACGTTGGCCGAGGCGAGCAGCACCTCGGGCGCCAGGTCGCGCAGCGAGACGTTGAGCACCACCGGGTTGTGGGAGAACCACGAGGGGTCGGTGAGGTGCGGCTTCGCGGCGACGGTCGCCAGGACCACCAGGTCCGAGGCGCGGACCAGCTCCTCGGCGCTCCCGTGCACGGTGATCCGGGGCGAGGCGCCGGCCTGCTCCCGGTCGGCCCGCTCCGGGTCCGCGCGCTCCAGGTAGGAGCGGAAGCCGGCCGCGTGCTCGGCGGACAGGTCGTGCACCCCGACCTCGTCGAACTCCCAGCCGGTGCGGGCCAGATAGGTGTGGATGTGCCGGGCGATCAGCCCGGTGCCGATGAAGCCGACCCGCCGCGGCCGGGGCCGGCCGGCGGAGAGCCGGTCGGCCGCGAGCGCGGCCGAGGCGGCGGTGCGGGCGGCGCTGATGATCGAGCTCTCCAGGCAGGCGATCGGGTAGCCGGTCGCGGGGTCGTTGAGCACCAGCACCGCGGAGGCCCGGGGGAGGCCCGCGGCCACGTTCTCCGGGAAGCTGGAGATCCACTTGATCCCGTCGACCGGCGTGCCGCCGCCCACCGAGGCCGGCAGCGCGATGATGCGCGAGCTGGGCCGGTCCGGGAAGCGCAGGAAGTACGACGGCGGGTTGACCGTGTCCCCCTCGCCGTGCACCCGGTAGGTCGCCGCGACCAGGTCGACGGTCTGCTTCTCGTTGCCGGACAGCACGCCGTGCACCTGCGCGCCGGGGACGACGGCGAACTGCGGGATCTGCCTCTGCTGCGTCATGAGTGGCTCCGTCTCGGGGGAGATCTGGCCACAGCAGTGTGGCTGACCTGCGCTGACACCGCGCTGATGGCCCGTCAGGCGTTCGAATGGTCCGACAGGTACGGGTCAATCCGACCTGCGACTTTCGACCAGTGCCAAATGACCTGGTCGGACCTTACGAGGATGCCTAGAGTCACTCTCTGGTGGCGCCGCCCTCAGCTTCTACCAGCGGGGTGACGACCGACGGCGCCACCTCGGCCGGTATCCGGCACCTCCCCTGCCGGAAACACGTGGACCACCGAAGAGGAGTCACCAGTGCTCGACCGGGTTGTGATCGTAGGCGGCGGAACAGCGGGTTGGATGACGGCTTCGTACCTGAAGGCCGCGTTCGAGGACCGGGTGGACATCACCCTCGTGGAATCCGGCAACATCTCCACCGTGGGCGTCGGCGAGGCCACCTTCAGCGACATCCGCCACTTCTTCGAGTTCCTCGGACTCAAGGAGAAGGACTGGATGCCGGCCTGCAACGCGACGTACAAGCTCGCCGTCCGCTTCGAGGACTGGCGCGAGCCCGGCCACTACTTCTACCACCCGTTCGAGCAGATGCGCTCGGTCAACGGCTTCCCGCTCACCGACTGGTGGCTCAAGCAGGGGCCGACCAGCCGGTTCGACAAGGACTGCTTCGTGATGGCCTCGGTCATCGACGCCGGCCTCAGCCCCCGCCACCTCGACGGCGCCCTCATCGACCAGCCCTTCGACGAGGGCGCGGACGAGATGCAGGGCCTCACCATGTCCGAGCACCAGGGCAAGACCCAGTTCCCGTACGCCTACCAGTTCGAGGCCGCGCTGCTCGCCAAGTACCTGACGCAGTACGCCACCGACAGAGGCGTCAAGCGCATCGTCGACGACGTCCAGGACGTCCGGCTCGACGACCGCGGCTGGATCAGCGGACTGCGCACCGCCGAGCACGGCGAGCTCACCGGCGACCTCTTCATCGACTGCACCGGCTTCCGCGGGCTGCTGCTGAACAAGGCGCTGGAGGAGCCGTTCATCTCCTACCAGGACACCCTGCCCAACGACAGCGCCGTCGCCCTCCAGGTGCCGATGGACATGGCGAAGCGCGGCGTGCTGCCCTGCACCACCGCGACCGCCCAGGACGCCGGCTGGATCTGGACGATCCCGCTGATGGGCCGGGTCGGCACCGGGTACGTCTACGCGAAGGACTACCTCTCGCCGGAGGAGGCCGAGCGGACCCTGCGCGCCTTCGTCGGCCCCGCCGCCGCCGACGTCGAGGCCAACCACATCCGGATGCGGATCGGCCGCAGCCGCAACTCCTGGTCCCGCAACTGCGTGGCCGTCGGCCTCGCCAGCGGCTTCGTGGAGCCGCTGGAGTCCACCGGGATCTTCTTCATCCACCACGCCATCGAGCAACTGGTCAAGTACTTCCCGGCGCAGGACTGGAACCCGGTCCGGCGCGACCTCTACAACCGGGCCGTCGCCCATGTCATGGACGGGGTACGGGAGTTCCTGGTCCTGCACTACGTCGCCGCCAAGCGCACCGACACCCAGTACTGGCGGGACACCAAGACCCGGAAGATCCCCGACTCGCTGGCCGAGCGGCTCGAACTCTGGAAGGCCCAACTCCCGGACTCCGAAACGGTCTTCCCCTACTACCACGGCCTGCCGCCGTACTCCTACATGAGCGTCCTGCTGGGCATGGGCGGCATCGAGGTGGCGCACTCCCCGGCCCTGGACCTCTCCGACGGCGCCGCCGCGGAACGGGAGTTCGCGCAGATCCGGGAGAAGACCGAACGGCTCGTCGCGACGCTGCCCAAGGCGTACGACTACTTCGCCCGGATGCGCTGACCACGATCCCGGGAAAGGGGCCCGTTCGTCATGGACGTCCTCCAGCTCCTGACACGCGTCGTGCACGCGGCCGCCGTCCTCGGCGTCGTGCTGCTGATCGCCGTGGCGGGCAGGAGAGTCGCGCGCCGTCTCCGGCAGCCGGAGGTGATCGGGGAGATCACGGGGGGCCTGCTGGCCGGGCCCGCCGTGATCGCCCTGGCCGGCCGGCCCGCCTTCGACGCCGTGCTGCCGGGGCCGGTGTTCGACCTCGTCAAGACCGTCGCCGAGGCCGCCCTGGTGCTCTTCCTGGTCGGCCTCGCCCACAAACTGCGCCGCGGCCGGGACCGGCTGCCCCGGCGCGCCACCACCTGGATCACCGTCGGGGCGCTGGTGCCGCCGCTGGCCACCGGAGGCCTGCTGGTCGGGCTGATCGCCCTCACCGGCGACCGGGCGGCCCGCGGCGGCGCCCCGCTGCCGGCCTTCCTCCTGATGGTCGCGGTCACCATGGCCATCACCGCCGTCCCGGTGATGGCCCGCATCCTGGCCGACCGCGGGATGAGCGACGGCGTCCCGGGCCGGCTCTCGCTGGCCTCCGCCGTCGTCATCGACGCCTGCGGCTGGCTGCTGCTCTCCCTGGCCATCAGCCTGGGCGCCGGGGACCCGGCACGCTCGCTGCACTCGCTGCGCGCCCTGGCCGTCGGCGTGGTCTGCGCGCTGGCCATCCGCTACGCGCTGGGCACCCGGACCGCGTCCCGGCTCTGCGGCCGCTCGCCCCGGGCGATGGCGGTCCTGGTCGCGGTGGCCGCCCTCGCGGTGGCCTTCGCCATGAAGCACCTCGGCATGACGTCGATCCTCGGCGCGGCACTGGCCGGGCTGGCGGTCCCGCACGACGACGGCGGCCCGTGGACCCGGGTGGTGTCCACGGTCTCCCGGTCGGGGCAGTTCCTGACCCCCGCCTTCTTCGTGGTCACCGGGGTCACCGTGCTCACCGGCGCCTTCTCCGCCACCTCCGGGGTGCTGATCGCCGGCACCGTCCTGCTGGGCTTCCTCGGCAAGGGCCTCGGCGGCTACCTCGGGGCCCGGATCGGCGGCCAGCCGCCCCGGACCGCCCGGCGGATCGGCGCGCTGATGAACACCCGCGGCCTCACCGAACTGATCGTCCTCCAGGCCGGCTTCGCCTCCGGGGTGCTGCCCGCGCCGCTGGTCCTGGCCCTGGTGGTGATGGCACTGGTCACCACGGCGGCCACCGGGCCGCTGCTGGAGCTGTTCGACCGGATGGAGGGCCGCCCGGCGGCCGAGGGGATCAGCGCGACGGCCATGGCGCCGGTGGAGTCCGTCGAGACAGAAAGCGGTGCGAGATGACCGAGTACGCGGGCGACCGGGCCCGGTTACCGGCCGGGGCCTCCGGGGCGTCCGGAGCCGTGGGGACGGCGGGAGCCACCCCCGACGAGTTCCGGGCCATGATGAGCGGGTTCCCCACGGGCGTGAGCGTGGTGTCCGCCACCGGCCCCGACGGCGCCCCGAGGGGCATGACCTGCTCCGCGGTGTGCAGCGTCTCACTCGACCCGCCCACCCTCCTGGTCTGCCTGCGCGACGGCAGCCCCACACTCGAAGCGGTCACCGACAGCGGCCTGTTCGCGGTCAACCTGCTGCACGAGGACGCCCAGGGGACCGCCGAACTGTTCGCCTCCGGCAACCCGGACCGGTTCCAGCTGCTCCCCTGGGAACAGGCCCCGGAGGCGGCCGGCCCGCACCTGGTGCGCGACGCCCACACGGTGGCCGACTGCGACGTGGTGCTGGCCCAGCGGGTCGGCGACCACGTCACCGTCTACGGCGAGATCCGCCGGGTCGTACGGCGCCACCACCCGCGGCCGCTGCTGTACGGGCTGCGCCAGTTCCGGGCCTGGCCGCGGAGCTGATCCCGGAACGGCGGGAAGGGTGAGGACCCCCGGCACCGGACGGCGGCCGGGGGTCCAGCCCGCTGTGCCTACGAGGCGAGCAGGTGCGAGGCGCTCCGCGGCCGGGCCCCGCGGGCCGGCCGCTCGGACCGCTCGCAGCCCGTCGCCGCCGGCCGTACCGGCCCGCCGTCCAGCAGCGCCATCCCGAGCGGCGTCACCGAGTGCAGCACGGTGTTGCGCACCCGGCGGGTGGTGATCAGCCCGCTCCGGCGCAGCACCGCCGCGTGCTGGCTGGCGCTGGCCGCCGAGATGCCCAGCCGGTCGGCGAGCTGGCTGGTCGTGCAACTCGCCCGCAGCGTACGGAGGGCGGCCGCCCGGGTCTGGCCCACCAGGGCGCCGAGCGGCCGCGAGCCGCTGTCCCGCTCCTGCCACAGCTGGGCCCCCTTGCGGGCGTGCGGCGGGGCCGCGAACACCAGCACCACCTGCGCGTCCGGCCCCTCGGCGTCGATCGCCAGGCCCGGCCGGTGGTTGAGGAACACCGAGGGGGTGAGCACCAGGCCCCGGCCGCCCAGCCGGATGTCCTGGTCCGGCCCGCCGGGGATCTCCAGGACCGGCGCCCGCCAGGTCATCCGGGGGTGCGCGGTGGACAGCAGCAATTCCACCCCGCCGGCCATCACGATCCGGCCGCGCGCCTCGCACTCGGCCACCAGGTAGGCGTGCAGGTGCTGCCAGAACGGCGCCACGGCCAGCTGCCAGGCCTCCAGCAGGCAGGCGTCCACGCCCGCCCCGGGCCGCTGCGGCAGCTCGGCGGCCTCGGACGCGTCGAACGGCCCGGACGGCTCGGGCGGCGCGTCGGGCGCCTCCGCGTACCGCAGCGCCTGCCGGAGCAGCGAGTCCACGTCGTGCTCGGGACGGCTGCGCGGGCGGGGCACCGGCCGCCGGGGGAGGCGCTCGTTCACCTGCTTTCGCCACCGGGCGTACGGCGCGCTCACGCCGCGGTCCAGCAGGTCGCAGGCGAAGGCCGATTCCACGAGCGGGCCCATGGTGCTCTTCAGTCGGGTTCTGGCGAGGTCGGCTGCGGTGAAGTGAATCCTCTGCACGATGAAGGTCCCCGTTTCCGTGTCGATGAGGGAGAAATCGACGTGGCCCGGCCGCCGCCACGCGGGCAGGCCGGGCCCTTCCTCGGATGGATCGGACGTCGCCGCTACGAGGCCCGGGCGGCGGAGGCCTCGCGCAAGCTGCGCGGGCGCATGTCGGTCCAGTTGGCCTCGACGTAGGCCAGCGCCTCCTCGCGCGGCCCCTCGGCCAGGGCCACCGCCCAGCCGTCCGGCCGCTCGGCGAACGCGGGCCACAGCGAGTGCTGGCCCTCGTCGTTCACCAGCACCAGGAAGGTCCCGTCCGCGTCGTCAAAGGGGTTCGACATGTCGCACACTCCATTCCGGGTAGGGCGCGGTGCGGCCCTCGGGTCATCGGCGCACGCGGGACAACCGGGTGGACCCGCTCCGCACATGCTCCCTCGGCTCGCTGACATGGTGCTGACCGCACCCTGATGGGATCCCGGCGAGCCCGCCGGGACTCGGGAAGGGGCGGTGAACTCTCCTTGGTCACAACGAATATGACACAACGTCCGTTCAGATACCGGCGTTCCGCACCGTTGCGGCCGGCGGCGCGGAGCCCGGCCGGGGAGCCGGTGCGGCCGACGTCCCGGACGGGCGCCCGCACGGACGTGCCCCTGAACGGACGGCCCCCGCACGGACGTGCCCTACCATGGCCCCGTGTTCCTCTTCCGTGACTAGGGCCCCGCGCGGCGACCGCACCCCGGTGGTGCGGTCCTTCGGCGTCCCGGTCCACCGGCGCGCGGCGCGCGCCAGCTCCAGAGGAACCCCTCCATGTCTTCGTCCTACGCGACGGTCCTGCGCACCCCCGGCGCGGTCCGGCTCTTCAGCGCGTCCCTGACCGGCCGCCTCTCCTACGGTGTCGTCCCGCTCTCGCTCCTGCTGGCCGTCACCGCCACGACCGGCTCGTACGCCCGGGCCGGCTGGCTGACGGCGCTGTTCGCCGCCTCCAACGTGCTGCTCTCACCCGCCCGGGCCGGGCTGGTCGACCGCCACGGCCCGCGCCGGACACTGCCGCCGATGGCGGCCGGGTACGCGCTGGTGCTGCTCGGCCTGGCCGCCGCCACCTGGCGCCCCGGCGTCCCGTACCCCGTCCTGCTCGCCCTCGCCGTGGCGGCCGGCGTGCTCGCGCCACCCCTCGGCCCGGTCACCCGGGCGCGGTGGAGCGCCCTGCTGTCCGATCCCGGGCTGCGCCGCCGGGCCTACAGTCTGGACACCGTCGCCGAGGAACTCCTGTACGTCACCGGCCCGTTGCTGGCCGGGGTGATCGCGGCGACGGCCCGCCCGGCGCTCGGACTGGTGCTGGGCGCCGCCCTCGTCCTGACCGGTTCCCTCGCCCTGGCCGCCTCGGTCCGCGGTGTCGGGCCGGACCGCGCCGAGGCCGACTCCGCCGCCACCGGCGGCCGTTCGCGCCCCTGGCGGCCGCCGGCCCGGACCGGCCTGCCGCTCGCCGCGGCTGCCGGGGCCGGGGCCGGACTCGGTGCGTTCGCCCTGCTGACGGTGGTCTTCGCCCGGCGGCACGGGCAGGCGGCCGACGCCGCCTGGGTGGAGGCGGCGCTGGCGGCCGGGAGCGCGACCGGCGGCCTCGCCCTCGGCGCCCTCGACTGGCGGGCCCCGGCCCGGCGGCGGCTCGCCGTCCTCACCGCGGCCTTCGCCGGCGCTCTGACCCTGACCTCCCTCGCCCCGACGGTCCCGCTCCTCGCGGCCGTCGCCGCCCTGGCCGGCCTCACCGTGGCCCCGACCCTCACCACCGCCTACCTGCTTGCCGACGAACTCGCCGAGCCCGGCCACCGGACGCGCGCCGGCGCCTGGGTCAACACGTGCTTCAACGCGGGCAGTTCGGGCGGCACCGCGCTGGCCGGCCTGCTCGCCGACCACCTGCCGCTGCCCCTCTGCCTCGCCCTCGCCGCCACCCCGGCCCTGGCCGCCCTCAGCACCGCCCGGCCCCGTCCCACCACCCCGCCCGACCACCTGCCCGCCTGATGCCGGGCCACCGCGCGGGCGGCAGCACCCGCCCGCGCGGCCTCCGGGGCCTGGGCGGCGCATCGGGGGACGGAGCGGCGCTCGAACCCGGCGGTCACGCCCCGCGTGCGATGAGTTCCCGTACGCCGTCCGCGACGGCCTTGCTGGTGCGCCACTTCCGGAGGAGGCGGTCCGCCGCCAGTTCCTCGACGACGGAGGTCAGCCAGGCGTCGTCGCCGAGCCGTTCGACCCGGCCGAGGTCGACGATGTTCCCCAGCAGCTGGTGCAGCAGCGTGATCTCGGGCGCCGGGTACCACCGCCGGTGGTGGACGAACCGGGGGCTCCACAGGTCGTAGGGGTGCCGGACCATGGCGCTCAGGCAGGAGCCGTGGGTGCCGATCGCCTCGTGGGGCGCGTGGTGACCGGTCAGGAGTCCGCCGGCCGGTGTGCTGAGGAACCGGCCGCTGGTGACCCCGAGCTTCAGGCTCATCAGGCGCTTCCACGGGACCAGGAAGGGCTCCCGCCCGGTGACGCGGTGCTCGAACCCCTCGGGGAGGACGGCGAGATACGCCTTGCTCTCGTGGTCGCCGATGTACCAGCTGCCGTCGACCCGCACCAGCGGGCCGAGCCCGGGACCGAGGTCGCGGCCGGCCCCGACGGGCGGCGCGGCGGTACCGGAGGCGGCGGGGCGGTCGGTGTTCATGGCTCTCCTCAGGACGGGCGAGCAGCTGCCCGCCGACCAGACTTCCCGGCACACCCCCCGCGGTCACCATACCGGCGGACAGCGGCCGTTGGGCGGGAGGACGCGCAACGGCCCGGCGGAGACTACTCGGCGTCGGACGGCTCCGAGGCGGCCGGGACGGTCTCCAGCGCCGTCATCCGCGGGAGCAGGAACAGCACCGCGACCAGCAGGACCAGCAGCAGCCCGCCGCCGACGAGCAGCGGGGTGCGGATGCTGACGACGGAGGCGATCCAGCCGCTGAGGGCGGCGCCGGCCATGATGCCGAGGCGGCTCAGCAGCATGTAGCAGCTGTTGACCCGGCCGAGCAGTTCCTTCGGTACGGCCTGCTGGCGCAGCGAGATCGCCTGGATGTTCCAGGTGACGATCCCGAAGCCGATCACGCCGTACAGCGCGGCGACTTCGGCCACCGAGGTGCTCAGGCCCATCAGGATCAGCGAGACGCCCATCAGCAGGAAGGCGAGGGCGATCCGGGTGCCCCGGCCGAGCAGCCGGCTGAGCCGGCCGGCCAGGGTGCTGGCGGCGGTGCCGCCGATGGCGCCGGCCGCGAGCACGATGCCGTAGGAGGCGGCGGGTGCGTGGATGACCTTGGTGACCATCAGGACCATCATGGTGGTGCCCATGAAGCAGGCCAGCGCGCCGAGGGTGGAGAGCACGGCGAGCATCCGCACGTCGCGGTGGCGGAGCAGCCAGTCGACGCCCTCGCGGATCTCGGTGAGCACCGGTCGGGGGTCGGCCCGGGTGCTGGGGGCGGTGGAGCGGCCGGTGGCGGCGACCAGGACGGCGGCGAGCGCGAAGGAGACGCCGTCCACGGCGAAGGGGTGGGCGGCGGCGACGGCGAACAGCGCGGAGCCGAGCAGCGGGCCGATCAGATTGCCGCCGACCAGCATGTTGGCCTGCATCCGGCCGTTGGCGGCGTCGAGTTGGTCGGGGCGGACCAGCTCGGGGACGGCGGAGGTGGCGGCGTTGGAGAAGACCGTCTCGCCGCAGCCGAGCAGGAAGGCCAGGGCGGCGAGCGCGACCAGCGGCGGGTCGGCGAGGAAGACCCAGGCGGCGAAGCCGAGGACGACGACGGCGCGCGCGGCGTCGATGGTCCACATCAGCCGCCGCCGGTCGGCCCGGTCGGCGAGCACCCCGCCGTAGAGGGACATCAGCAGGAAGGGCAGCGAGGCGGAGACGGAGACCACGGAGACCGCGCTGGGGGAGTCGGAGACGGCCACCGCGAGCAGCGGCAGGGCGGAGTCCCGCATGCCGTCGCCGACCGATGAGATCGCCGACGCGGACCACAGCAGGTTGAACTTCCGGCCCAGTTGGGGACGGCTTTTGGACGGCTTCGCGGCCAGGTCTGCTGAGGTCACCGAGGCAGTATGTCATGTCCGCGGAGGGCCGTTCGGGCGGTTTCCGAAGTGCCCGGGGCGTCCCGAACTGTCCGTGTCGGTACGGGTGTCGGGCTCGTCCGGGGGCGTCCGGAGTGTCCGGTGGGTTTCGGCCGGTTTCCGGTGGTTCGTCGAACGGCGGTGGAGGGCCGGGTGTTTTCAGTCCAGCCCCGAGACGCCCTTGACGAGGGTGGTCAGCCCGCCCGCCAGGGCCAGGCCCAGCACGACCAGCCGGGCGCGGGCCTCCGGCACCCGGGCGGCGAGCAGCCGGCCGATCGCCGCGCCGCCCGCGAGCGCGGTGGCCACCAGCCACCAGGCGGTCCCGGACAGCGCGGGCAGCCCCTTGCCCGCCAGGGAGAAGGCGTTCACCACCACGCCGTAGAACTGGGCGTTGGGCAGGAACTCGCGCGCCGTCCAGCCGGTGTTGACGGCGTACAGGGAGACGGCCGGACCGCCCACCCCGGCGGCCGAGTTCATGAACCCGCTGGTGGCGCCCGCGACCAGGGCGCCGCCGACCCCGCGCAGCGCGGCCGCCCGGACCCCGCGCAGCACCAGCAGCGAGGCCAGGGTGACCAGTGCGCCGATGCCGACGAGCAGTCCGGGCGTCGGAACCGTCGCCGCGACCCAGACCCCGGCCGGCACCGTGCAGGCCGCGGCGAGGATCAGCGGCAGCATCGCCGCCAGCCGTACCTGCCGCCAGCTGCCCAGCAGGCCGACGGCGCTGATGGCCCCGGCGGCGAGGTTCGACAGCGTGACGCCGTCGCCCGGCCCGAGCAGCAGCACCAGGACGGGCGCCGCGACCAGGGCGAAGCCGATTCCGGCGAGCCGTTGGACGGAGGCGCCCAGCAGGACGGTGCAGCCCAGTACGAGGTCGGTGGTCAAGCCGTCGGGCATCGGGCGCGGCCTCCCTCTCGGCGGGCTCCGCCGTCGGCGGGCGGTGCGTACCGATCATGCCGCACAGGCGGGTCGGGCGTGCCGTCGGTCTCATCGGGGACGGCCCGGAGATGTGGTCGGGAAGTATGCGAACTAGTGAGGCCGTGTCCGACCTCGATGCGATTTCCCGGCGCTTTCCGTCACCCGCGCCGGTGAATGTGCGATGAGGGCGGGACGTGGACGACCGGTGGCCGCTGTCCTGGGGGTCCTGTCCGGATCGGGCCTGCGCCCGTCGGTGAGGGGAGACGGAACCTTGAAGAGGACGAGAAGACGGACGCGCCGGGCCGCGCTGACGGCGGCCTTCGCCGTCGTGCTGGCCGGCGGAGGACTCGTGGCGGCCCCTCAGGCCTCCGCGCAGGGCGGTGTCGGGGCGGTGACGGTCCGGGTGGTCCGGGCGGTGGACGCCACCGGCGTGTGGACGCCCGCGCTGGAGCCGGGCATCGCGGGCGTGACGGTGACGCTCACGGATGACGCGGGCACCAGGACCGCGGGCACCACGGGCGCCGACGGCACGGTGACGCTGGCCCCGGCCGCGAGCACGGCGACCGACGGCAAGTACCGCGTCCGGGTGGTGAATCCGAAGCCGGGCACGCTCTTCCCGGCCTTCGCCTCGCGCCAGGGCCTGGACGGCGCGCCGAACCGGTTGAGCTCCAACGAGGAGTTCGTCGACCTCTCCGACGGCCGGAACGTCGCGTACACCACCGGGTTCTGGTACCCGGGCGACTACTGCCAGAAGAACGCCCCGCTGGTGACGACCTGTCAGAACACCACCTGGCAGGGCGGGGAGCAGCGCACGCTGGTGTCGTTCCCGTACGGCGCGCGCGGCCAGGACGGCGTGGACGTCGACGTCACCGGCATCGCCACCGACGCGCAGACGGGCACGCTGTTCGGCATCGCGTGGAACAAGGCCGACCGGCGGGTGTTCTCCTCGGCGGCGGCCAAGCGCACCACCGACTACGGTCCGGGCGGCGCCGGCGGGATCTACGTGACGGACCCGGCGCGGAAGACCACCACGCTGTTCGCCACCGTCCCGGACGCCGGCGGTACGGCGCACGCGCCGGGGTCGGACGACGCGTTCCTGGCCGTGCCGGGCAGGGAGAGCCTCGGCGGGCTCAAGGTCACCGAGGACGGCCGGGACCTGTTCGTCGTCAACCTCAACTCCCGTGCGCTGTACCGCTACGACGCCACCGCGGCGACGGCCGCGGCGCCGACGGCCGTCTACCCGGTCCCGGACCCGGGCTGCCCCTCGGCCGGGGACTGGCGGCCGTTCGGCCTGGGCCTCCAGGACGGCGTCGGCTACCTGGGCGGCGTCTGCTCGGGCGAGTCGACGGGCCGGGCCTCGGACCTGCGGGCGGTCGTGCTGCCCTTCGACCCCGCCACCGGGCTGTTCCAACCGGCCGTCCTGGACCAGCCGTTGGACTACCCGCGGCAGTCGACCGTGGGCAGCGGCCCGTGCGACGGCGCGGGCTGGTTCCCGTGGACGGACACCTACCCGACCTCGCAGAACGGCCAGGCCTGCTCCGGCTACCGGGCCCAGCCGGAACCGGAGTTGGCCGAGGTCGGCTTCGAGACGGACGGCTCGATGCTGCTGGCCTTCCGCGACCGCCTGGCCGACCGGGCGACGGGCCAGTCGGCCTCGGGCGCCGCGGTCGGCGAGGTGCTGTCGGGCGGTGACCTGGACAAGGCCTGCGCGGAGAACGGCACGTACGTGCTGGACACCAACAACGGGTGCGGGCTCTCGCCCCGGGGCACCCGCTTCTTCGACACCAGCCGGTTCGGCGTCCACCACAACGCGGACTACGCCGGGATGGCGCTGTCCAAGGTCGAGAGCACCATCGGGATCTCCGGGTACGACCCGAACAACACGGCCTTCGGCTACGGGACGGCCTTCGTCCAGCGGGCGGACGGCCGGCAGGCCCCGGGGACCGGCCTGCGGCTCAACCCGGCGGACGTGCCCGCGCCGTTCGGCAAGGGCGCCTCGATGGGCGACCTGGAGGTGCTCTGCGACCGGGCGCCGCTGCAGATCGGCAACCGGGTCTGGTACGACCCCGGGCGCACGGGCATCCAGCGGCCGGGCGGGCGCCCGGTCCCCGGTGTGACGGTGCACCTGTACGACGGGGCGGGCGCGCTGGTCGGCACGACGAGGACCTCGGCGCGCGGCGAGTACTACTTCGACGACTCGAACGTCACCGGCGGCCTCGCGCCGCACACCCGGTACACCCTCCGGCTGGACGAGCCGGCCGACTACGCCGAGGGCGGCCCGCTGTACGAGTGGGCGCCCACCCGGCACGACGTCGGCGGCGACCCGTTCGTCAACTCCAAGGGCGTCGTCCCGAGGGGCGGGAAGTACGCCGAACGGGAGCTGACCACCGGCGGACCGGGCGAGAACGACCACACCCTCGACTTCGGCTTCCGCCCGACGAGGGGCGTGCTGACCCTGGTCAAGGTGGACCAGGACGGCAGGCCGCTGGCCGGGGCGACGTTCCAGCTGTGGCGGGTCAGCGGCGGACCGGGGTGGCCGGGGTGGCTCGGCTGGCCGGGCCCCGGCCGCGGGGACACGCCGGTCGGCGAGCCCTGCACGACCGGGGCCGACGGCATCTGCCGGGGCCGCGGCGGGCCGGGGACGTACTACTGGGTGGAGCTGAGGCCGCCCGAGGGCTACGCGGCGGACCGGACGGTCTTCGGGCCGCTGGTGCTCACCTGCGACAACCTCGGCGACGGGATCACGGTGACGGTGGTCAACCGGCTGATCCCCGGCCCCTGGCTGCCGCACGACCGGTGACCGGCGCCGGGCGGCCCCGCGGGGAGCAGGACTCCGCGGGCCCGCCCGGCGCGGCCGGTTCAGTGCTTCGGGACGGCGTCCGCGGACTCCGGCAGCAGGTAGGCACCCGGGTCGACCGGCCCCGGGAGGTCGGTCGCCGGGCGGCCGGGCGCGGTCGGGTCCGGCAGCGAGGGCTGCGCGGGCGGGACGGGCACCTGGCTGAACGGGATGCCGGGCGGCGCCTGGACGGGGCTGGTCCGGCCGAAGGGCGGGGCGCTCCGGCCCTGGGCGGCGCAGCCCGCCAGCGTCTCCAGGCCGTCCGGGCTCTGGACGGCCGGCTGGTTGCCGGTGAAGCAGTTGCCCGGGTCGACGGAGGCCAGCACCAGGTCGGTGCCGTTGCCGGTGGCCCGGTTGCCCTCGACCCGGTTGCCGCTCGCCGGGTGCCCGGGCGGGTCGGTGATGACGATGCCGGCCGCGCGGTTGCCCTGGACCAGGTTGCGCTGCACCTGGTTCGCCGTGCCGCCGCCGATCCCGATCCCGATCCCGTAGGCGCCGTCGGCCTGTTGGGGGGTGTCGGTGGCGTTGTTGTCGGTGACGACGTTGCCCACGATCACCGCGCCGTGCTGCGGGGCGAGGGCTTCGAGGTCGTTGGAGTTGACGGTGACGCCGACCCGGTTCCCGGTGACCCGGTTGCCGACCACGGTGAGCCCGTCGGAGGCGTTGGTGATCTCGATGCCGACGGCGTTGCGCTCGACGGTGTTGCCCCGCACCAGGGTGTCGCAGGGCTTGCACTGGCCGACGTAGATGCCGGAGTCGGCGCCCCCGGAGGCGTACGAGTCCTCGATGACACCGCCGCGGGCGTCGAAGGCGTAGATCCCGTACAGGCCGTTGTTGTAGGCGGTGACACTGCTGGCGCGGAAGCCCTCGACCACCGGGAAGCGCACGGTGTCCAGCGGGTTGTAGGCGGAGCCGCCGGCGCCGTGCTGCTGGAGCTTCTCGTCGGTGACGCCGGTGAACAGCACGCCGTTGGCGAGGTAGCCGTGGACGGTGAGGTTCTCCACCACCGAGCCGGGGCCGGAGGCGGTGATGCCGTTGACCAGCCGCAGCCCGCCGTCCAGCACCACGGTGTTGCGGTCGGTGCCGCGCAGCACGATCCGGGGCTTGGTGAGGCGCACGCTCTCCCGGTAGGTGCCCGGGTCGACCAGCACGGTGTCCCCCTCGCGGGCGACGTCCACGGCCTGCTGGATGGTCGGGAAGTGCTGCGGGACGCGGATGACCGTGCCGTCCGGGTGCTTGGCGTCGGAGGAGGACGAGCCGCCCGAGGAACAGCCGGCCAGCGCCAGGACGGCGGCGGCGAGCAGGGCGGGCAGGCGCCTGGCGACGCGGGCCCCGGGCGGGGGCGTCGTGCCGGACCGCGGGTGACGTGTGGTCAAAAGTTGCATACGGCGTGTTCTATCGTCTCCAATGTCGCCCATGCATGCCGAAACCGGAAAGGCGCAGGACCAGCCACCGACCGCGCGGGGCGCCGGGGTGGATCGAAGGGGGCTGCTCGCGGGCGGGGCGGTGGTGGCCGCCGGGCTCGGCGCGGGGGTCACGGCACTGGCCATGGGCACCGGCGGCGTCCGGGGGCACGGCCGCGGCGCCCGACCGGCGGCGGCACCGGAACTACCGGCTATCCCCTTCCACGGCGAACGGCAGGCCGGGGTGACGACCGCGCAGCAGCCGGCCACCCAGCTGCTGGCCCTCGACCTGGCGCCCGCCGCGACCTCGGACGGGCGGGCCGCCCTGCGCGGCCTGCTCGGCGAGCTGACCCGGGTGCTGGCCGGGGCGACCGGCGGCAGCCCGGCCGACGCCCGGCTGCAGGGCGGCCAACCGGCCCGGCTCAGCAGCCTGGTGGGCGTCGGCCCGGGCCTCGCCGCCCGGCTGGGGTTGAACGTCCCGCCGGCCCTGCTGACCGAGCTGCCCGCCTTCCCCGGGGACCGGCTCGACCCGGCGCGCGGCGGCGGCGACCTGGTGGTCCAGCTGTGCGCGGCCGACCGCTGGCCGCTGTCCGTGGTCGCCGAACAGGTCGACGCGGTGGCCCGGGCGGCGGGCGCGACCGCGCGGTGGACGCAGTCCGGCTTCCTGGCCCGGACGGCCGGCGGCGCCACCCCGCGCAACCTGTTCGGCTTCAAGGACGGCACGGCCAACCCGGACGGCACCGAGAGCGGGCAGTGGGTCTGGGGCCCGCCGGGGCCGTACGAGCACGGGACGGTGCTGGTCTACCGCCGGATCCGGATGGACACCGCCGCCTTCGCCGCCCTCCCCGTCGACCACCAGGAGCAGGTGATGGGCCGCCGGGCCGGCGACGGGGCCCCGCTCACCGGCACGGCCGAGCATGACGAGCCGGACATCTACGCCAAGAACCCGGACGGCTCGTACCTCATCCCGGCCACCGCGCACGTCCGCCTCTCCAGCCCCCGGCTGGACGGCGGCGCCCGGATGCTGCGGCGCGGCTACAACTACGACGACGGCCCGGGCGACCGCGGCCTGCTGTTCTGCGCCTTCATGCGCGACCCGGCCCAGTTCACCCGCGTCCAGAACCGCCTGGCGGCGCGCGACGCCCTCAACACCTTCATCGAGCACACCGCCTCGGCGGTGGCCTACGTCCTGCCGGGCGCGCCGGAGGGCGGGACGCTGGGGGAGGGGTTGTTCGGGTGAGCCGGGGGCGGTGGTCGGCCGCCCCGCCCGCCGGCTGAGGCCGGGCGGCCGACCGCCGGTGCCGGCTACCGGCCGATCACCGGTGCCGCCTCCCGTTCGACCTACCAGTCGACCGGGAGGCGGGCCGGGCTCCGGGTGGTGCCGCCGAGCTGCCAGGCGAGCTCCGCGACCGGGGTGGTGAGGCGCAGGCCCGGCAGGGCGGTGGCGAGCCGGTGCAGGGACTCCCGCATCTCCAGCCGGACCCGCCAGGCGCCGATGCAGTAGTGCGGGCCGGAGCTGAAGGCGAGGGTCGGGGCGGGGAGCGGGAGGCCCAGGTCGGCGTCGAGGCCCTCGGGGTAGACGGCCGGGTCGCGGTTGGCGCTGCCGAGGCTGACGGCGACGACCGAGCCGGCCGGGATGGTCACGTCGCCGACCTCGACCGGCGCGGTGGTGCGGCGGATGGTGGCCTCGTCGTCGCCGAGCGGGATGTAGTGCAGCAGCCGTTCGGCGGTGCGCTCGGCGGTGTCCGGGTCGGCGAGGCGCGGCCAGTGCTCGGGGCGTTCGCCGAGCACGTAGACCAGGGCGTTGGCGAGGGCGCCGGCGACGCTCTCGTTGCCGCTGGCGGTGAGCCCGGCGACCAGGAAGACGAGGGACTCCTCGGGGACGCCGCCGTCCTGGTCGGCGGCCCGGACCAGCCGGCTGACCAGGTCGTCGCCCGGCTCGCGGCGCCGGCGGGCGACCAACTCGCCCATGAAGGAGCCGAATTCGGCGAGGGTGGCGTCGTGGTCGGGGTCCGTGCCCGGTTGCTGCCCGCCGTCCTGCCCGCCGGCCGGCTCGCCGCCCTGGTCCTCGCCCTGGGCGAGCAGGGCGCGGGTCCAGCGCTGCAGCCGCTCCTCGTCCAGGTGGTCCGGCCCGTCCCCGTCGAGCCCCATCAGCCGGGTGGTGACGGCGAACGGCACCGGCCGGGCGAAGGCGGGGACCAGGTCGGCCGTCGGGCCGGCGGCGACCAGCCGGTCCACGGACTGCTGGACGGCGGCGGCGACCCACGGCTGCCAGCCGGCGATGGCGCGCGGGGTGAAGGCCCGTTGGGCGGTGCCGCGCAGCCGGCGGTGGGCGGGCCCGTCCTGGTTGAACAGGGACGCCGGGTTGGCGGCCACGTCGGCGGTGGCGCCCGCGGTGCCGACGTCATGCAGGTCGGCCCGGGTGACCCGGGGGTCGCCGAGGACCTGCCGGACGTCGTGGTAGCGGGTGATCAGCCACGCGGGGGTGCCGTCCGGGAGGGTGGTGGGGTGGGGCGGCTGGGCAGGGGTGGTGGGGAGCCGGTGGAGTGGGGGGAGGGTGGTCCCGGTGTCGGCTGCGGCGGAGTCCATGGGTCCCTTCGCGGGGTTCGGAGGTCCGACTGGTCGAGGGGAGTCAGAGCATCCAATTGTCATATGTTCATGAGGAATTGGGCGCTTGCGGAGCTTCTCCCCTTACGTCCCGATGGTATGCCCTCGGTGCCCCCAGCCGGGTGCCGGATCGACGGGCAGCAGCGGCCGGAGCGCGCCCAGCACGGCGCCGATGCAGGCGTCCCGCAGCTCGGTGCGGGAGCAGCTCTCCTCGGTCAGCCAGTCGATGACCAGCACCCGGACGAACACCAGCCAGCTGCGCAGGACCTGCGACACCGCCGGTCGCGCCCGCTCGTCCGCGAGCGGGAGGACGCCGAGCAGTCGGCCGCGCAGGGCGTCGAGCTCCTCGGTGATGATGGTCTGGATCACCTGGTCCCCGGCCAGCACGCGGTTGGCCGCGAGCACGGCGTGCCGGTTGGCGATGAAGTAGTCGAGGTGGGCGTCCATGCCCTCGACCAGCTGCTCGACCAGGGTGTCGCCCGGGTCGAACCGGCTCCTGGCGAGCAGGTCGGCGGAGGCCTCCCGGTAGACGGCGGCGAAGAGTTCGTGCTTGCTCGCGAAGTGCCGGTAGAGCAGGGCGCGGGAGACCCCGGCCCGCTCGGCGACCTCCTCCATCAGCACCCCCTCGTACGGCCGTTCGGCGAACAGCCGGGCACCGACGGAGAGCAGCTGGGCGCGTCGCTCGGCGGGGGAGAGCCGGCGGCGCCGTTCGTGGACTGGCATGCGGGCCAGGCTACTTGACACGTGTCTACTTGCCGGCGCTAGCGTGGTGGGCAACGTAGTAGACACGTGTCAACCAGACCTCTGTGAGGGGTGGACGGGCCATGGCCAAGGCGTTGCGGGTGCTCGCGTGGACGATGGGGATCGCCTGCGTGGCGATCGGCTTCCTCCACATCCTGCTGGGGAACTCCGCGATGCCCGGGATCGCGGACGCCGGCCCGACGGTCGGCAGCTTCGGCCGCTTCATGGGCGCGGTCTTCGCCGGGTACGGGGCGGCCTGGATCCACGCCGCCCGGCAGGCGCCGGTGCCCGCCCGGCCGGTGCGGTGGCTGGCGGCGGTCCTCCTGCTGGGCGGCCTCGCGCGGGTGCTGTCGCTCGTCGTCGACGGCCGTCCGCACTGGTTCCAGCTGGTGCTGATGGGGATCGAACTCGGGCTCGCACCCGTGTACTTGTGGCTCGCCGACGCGGACGAGCGGGCGCACGCGGAGCGGCGGTCCTGAGCTCCCCCGGTTCCGTCATCGGGGGCCGGTCGACGGCGGAGGCTATGCTGCCCCTGCGATCGAACGTACGTCCGCGAGGAGGGTCCGGAGCATGAGCGGCACCGTGGTGGCGGTCAGCAGCAACGCCGAGTACTCGTTCACCAAGCCGAACAGGGACGGCATCACCCTGCTCGCCGGCTAGGGCCTGTCTTCGAACTCGCGTCTGCGGGGCGACGCCGGGGCACGCACCTCGCCGCGTTGTCGTCGGTCGCCAATGCTCCGCAGTGGCTCCCTCCTCCGCCTTGCGATGCACGCACCCCAACGCCGCCCCGCCCGCCCTCCGGGCGGACGACGGGAGTTCGAAGACAGGCCCTGGGCGTCGAAGGGGACGTGCACGCCGGGGTGACGGTCCGGCACCGGTCCCGGGTCGCCCAGGACCCGACCCAGCCCAACCTGCGCCAGGTCCACCTGATCCACCGCGAACTGCTCACCGAACTCGGCGAGTCGGGCTTCGACGTCACGCCGGGCGCCCTCGGCGAGAACATCACCACCGAGGGCGTCGACCTGCTCGGCCTGCCGGTCGGCGCGGTGCTGCGGATCGGCCCGGAGGCCGAGGTGGAGATCACCGGCCTGCGCAACCCGTGCGCCCAGATCGACGCCTACCGGCCCGGCCTGCTCAAGCAGGTCGTCGGTCGCGCCGAGGACGGCACGATCGTGCGCCGCGCCGGCATCATGGGCGTCGTCCGCACCGGCGGCCCGGTCCGGCCCGGCGACGCCGTCGCGGTCGAGCTGCCGGACGGCCCGCACCGCCCGCTCGACCGGGTCTGAGGACGGCGCACCTCAGGGCGCGTTGTCGTCCGGGTGCCCGTCGACGCGGCGCAGGTCGTAGAGGTACGACCGGCCGGCCTTCCAGCTGCGCCACGGCCCGGTCGGCGGGAGCTCCCGGTGCCGGTCCTCGCCCAGCAGCGGACCGGAGTTGGGAACGCCCTCGGCGTCGACGACGCACCAGCCCCGCTCCGGCGTCCACCGGCACCACAGGTCCAGGTCCCGCCGCTTGTAGGACGGGCGGCCGTTGGCGGTGCCGTTCAGGTCGAAGCGGTAGACCAGGTCGTCCAGGCGGCGGACGAACTCGATCGCGGACACGGCTGATCCCCTCCTGGAATGCCCCGGCGAGATACCCCCACCCCGTAAAGGTGACGGCCCCCGGGGGCCGTCGGAGGAACCGTCACCGCTGGAACGCGGTCAGGACCTGACCAGGCGGGCGATGGCCTGGTTGGCCTCGCGGATCTTGGTGCCCGCCTCCTGGCCGCCCTCGGCGATGGCGTCCCGGACACAGCATTCGATGTGCTCTTCGAGGAGTTGGAGGGCGAAGGACTGGAGGGCGCGGCTGGCGGCGGACACCTGGGTGAGGACGTCGATGCAGTAGGTGTCCTCCTCGACCATGCGCTGGAGGCCACGGATCTGGCCCTCGATGCGGCGGAGCCGCTTGCGGAAGTCGTCCTTGTGCGAGCTGTAGCCGGCCATGGCCGTCTCCGGTTCCTGTGCGGTGAGGCGTGCGCTCACTCTACCGGGGGCGTGCCGAGGGGGAGTCGGACCGGACGGGCGGGGTGGCGCCCTCCCGTCCGGTCCGACGTCGGAGGCTCAGGCCTCGACGCGGCCGACCAGCTCGTAGCCGGCCTCGTCGACGGCGGCGGCCACGGCGGAGTCGGCGAGCGGCAGGGTGCTGCCGACGGTGACCCGGCCGGTGGCGAGGTCCACGGCGACCTCCTCGACGCCGTCGAGCTTCTTCAACTCGGCGGTCACCGAGGAGACGCAGTGGCCGCAGGTCATGCCCTTCACCTGGAAGACCGAGGTCCGGCCGGACTCGGCGGCCGGGGCCGCGCCGGCGCCGGTGCCGCACGAGCCGCAGCAGGAGGTGGCCTCGGCGGCGGCGGACTCGACGGTGACGGTGGTCTCGCTCATGGGTGTGCTCCTGTCGTGGTGCCCGGCGCCGGCCGGACTGCCCGGGCGGCTGCTTCCTTTCGAACATACCATACCCCCCTAGGGTAATTACTAGAGCTGCCGGGGCACCTTCCACCGCCCGGACGGGGCCGTCAACGACCCGCTGTGACAGTCCTGTTGCGGGTGCCGGGGCAGGGTGGAGGAGCTCCCCCGCATCCCCGGACGACCGACCCCACCACCTGAGGTGAACCCATGGACCACACCACCCGGCGCACCCCGCGCGGCCTGCGCGACATCCTCGCGGCCGGCGAACGGACCTACTCCTTCGAGTTCTTCCCCGCCAAGGACGAGGCCGGCGAACGCGCCCTGTGGGCCGCGATCCGGCGGGTGGAGGCGGTCGCGCCGACCTTCGTCTCGGTCACCTACGGCGCCGGCGGCTCCTCGCGCGACCGCACCATCGGCACCACCGAACTGATCGCCGCCCAGACCACCCTGCGCCCGGTGGCCCACCTCACCGCCGTCGGCCACTCCACCGCCGAACTCCAGGCCGTCCTACGGCGCTACGCCGACGTCGGCATCCGCGACGTCCTCGCCCTGCGCGGCGACCCGCCGGGCAACCCCAACGGCCGCTGGGAGCCCCACCCGCAGGGCCTGCGCTACGCGGCCGAACTCGTCCGACTCGTCAAGGAGTGCGGCGCGTTCACCGTCGGCGTCGCCGCCTTCCCCGAGCGCCACCCGCGCTCGGCGGACTGGGACGACGACATCCGGCACTTCGTCGCCAAGTGCCGGGCCGGCGCCGACTACGCCGTCACCCAGATGTTCTTCGACGTCGAGCACTACCTGCGGCTGCGCGACCGGCTGGCCGCGGCCGGCTGCGCGACCCCGGTCATCCCCGAGATCATGCCCGCCACCGACGTACGCCAGATCCGCCGCTTCGCCGAACTCAGCGGCGCCTCCTTCCCCGCCGGACTGGCCCGACAACTGGAGGCGGCCCGCGGCGACCGGGCGACCGCCCACCGCATCGGCGTCGACCACGCCACCAGGATGGCCGAACGCCTCCTCCTCGAGGGCGCGCCCGGCCTCCACTACATCACCCTGAACCGCTCCACCGCCGCCCTGGAGATCCACCGCAACCTCGCCCTCACCACCCCGACCCCCCGCGCCCTGACCCCCACCGCAGCCTGACCCCTGCGGCGAACGGCGAAGCCGAACCAGTCCGGCGCCGGCCTCCCCACCCGAGGAGGCCGGCGCGCCAGATGATTCCGATAAGGTCGCGAAGGCCCAGGAACGGAGGTGAAGCGACCGATGGACATGTCCTCGCGGGAGGTCCGCATGCCCCTCGGTGACGCTGTGGCGATCCTGCACGACCTGAACGAGTTCGTGGTCTCCCTCGATCGACTCGGATCCCGTCAGGCCTGCGGCGCCGCCGACGACTCCACCGTCGGGAAGTTCATCGCCGACTGGGACGTCGCCCGACGACTGGCTCACGCCCGGCACGTCATCAGCGTGGCGCTCGACGCGCAGCTGAGCGAGGAGGAGAACGCCGAGATCGATTCCCTCTGCGAACAGGGCCGGTTCTTCGGCACGACGGCCGTCGGTAACCCGCCTGCGGACCAGCCCACCTGACACGACGAGCGATCCGCGACGCTTCGAGCCGTGCGTCGACGCGAGCGGGCCGTCCGATGACCAGGGGTTCCGCTCGGCCGGTCTCCCGTCGGTGGCCGCGCCTACAGGAGCAGGGTGTTGAAGGACCGGCCCGGCCGGTCGAGGCTGTGGCCCCAGTGGCGGCCCGCGGTGTCGAGGATCCTGAGCAGGGTGGCGCGGTCCTCGAGGTGGTCCCGCAGCATCAGCGCCGACCGTTCGATGACGAGCAGGTAGTGGTCGGCGGGCGCCCAGGCCAGGTCGCGCAGGCAGTCCGCGAGGGCGTCCCAGTTCCAGCCGAAGTAGGCCGGGAGGCGGAGGTGGATGCTCAGCTGCTCGAAGAGCCGCTGCTCGTCGACGAGTTCGGCGCCGTCGAGGCGGGCGACGAAGGTGGTGCCGGAGGGCGGCAGGAGGTCGGGTCCGGAGGGCCGGGTGTCCGCTCCGAGGTGGTGGACCCAGGGGGCCTCGCCGGTCCAGTACACGGTCATGTCCGTCCGATTCGACAGCAGGTTCAGCGGGGGAGCGGGACAGGGCGACGGTAGGGCTTCAGTGCTTGGGGTGCAGGACAGCCTCGGCGAGTTCCCGTACGCGGTCCATCGTGATGCCCGTGCGTTGTTCGACCGCGAGCGGGTGGTCGGTCGGCTCCAGTTCGATGAAGGGGCGCTCGCCCACGGGACGCGTGTGGACCATGGTCTTCAGGTTGATCGTCGACGGAGAGTACGGGAGCAGGTCGGTCGACAACCAGCCGAAGTACGCGGGCTCCGACTCGCGGCCGGGGGTCTCCCACAGCTCGCTCGCCCGCTCGAAGTTCTTCTCGCTGAGCGAGACCCACACGCCCCAGGAGAAGACGTCGTCCCGGCCGATGACGGGCAGCTCGATCAGTCCTCGCACGAAGAAGGCTTCGCCCTGGATCACGCACTGGTCGGACGAGAGGAGGCAGTCCCGCACCTGTTCCATGTCCGGCTGCCAGTAGGCGGGCGCAGGGCTGGAGAAGTTCATGGGTGTCTCTGCGTGACGTTCGCCGCAGCAGGTGCAGGTGAATCCAAGATCGGCCGACATGCGGCAGAGACTACAGATCCGCTCCCACGCGTTGGTGGCCGGACCCGGGAGTGGTCCGACCACCAACGAGGCGTGTGCGATCAGGCCCGTGCGAGCCGGTGCCGACCTACGGTTCCCGGCAGGCGGTCAGGCGTCGGCTGTGGGCCGGGGTCAGTGTCCTGTTGCACGGAACCTCGGCAGTCTCACCGAAGCCCGAGCACTGGCTGTGCCACAGGCCGGAGGGCGCCTCGCTAGGAACGGAGTCCATCATTCGCGCGTTCCGTAGCAGCCGCCGACTCGGCGAGTGCACGGACGACGAGCAATGCCGTCCCCTCGTCGTGGATCCCTGTCGATTCCCTTTGCTCCACGATCATTTCCGCTGCCATGTGCGCCGTGGCATGCGCCAGCGAGTACTCGCCCAGGACCAGATCCCGCCCGATGATCCCGATGACAGCGTCGAGAGCGGGGACGACGTCGTACAGGTTCCTTCCATCCGCCCACACGGCTTCTCGGGCCCTCGGATCCTCGCTCATGAACGAGATCTTCTCAAGGACCACGAGGCCGACCGACTGTGGGGCGGCAGTCGTGCGGACCCCTGGCCACCGACTCCACCGCGGCCGGCGGCGTGAGCGGATCGGCTCGGCCGGGATCCCGGCCGAGCCGATCGCGGATCCGGTAGGCACAACAGGGCCCTGCCCTGCGCGCTTGACCTCCGACGAGACGCGGTGTGATCCGTCAGGCTTCGGTGAGGATCGTTCAGGGTTCGTCGCAACGGGACGGTCAGCGGGTGCGGTAGGCCTCGGTGATGGTCTGGTCGAGGGTGTTGCCGTCGGTGTCGGTCAGTTCGGCGCGCAGGGAGACGGCGGTGCCGGCCGGGGGGTTGTGGACGGTGACGGCGCCGGCCTCGACGGGGAGGCGGGTCCAGGAGGCGCCGCCGTCGGTGGAGGAGGAGACGGTGAGCGAGCGGACGCGGCCGTCCGCGGCGGCGCCCTGCACGGTGACCGGGATGCGCAGCGCGCTGCCGGCCGTCGCGGTGCCGGTCGGGTCGAGCCCGGGGGCGAACCGTACGGCGCTGACGGGGAGTGCGGTCGGGGCGGCGGTGGTGGCGGAGGCGAAGGTCCAGGACGCGGTCACCCGGGTGGTCGCGCCGGCCGCGGCCTTGCGGGTCACGGTGGTGGCCAGGCGGTAGCCCGCCGTGCCCGGGGTGACGGTGAACTCGCCGCGCCCGGCCGCGTCGGAGGCGGCGCCGACCAGCACCCCGTCGCGGTACAGCGAGGTGTAGGCGGTGTCGAACGACGGGGTCCACGGCACGTGGCCGTCGCCGTCGGCGAGCAGCGGGACGTCCGCGGTGATCCGGTCGCCGTCGCGGGAGACGGCGGGGCGGTCGGTGAGCGCGGGGCCGAAGACCGGGCCGTCGAAGGTCCGGGTGGTCGTGGCCCCGGCCCGTACGGCGACGCGGTCTTCGGTGTAGTAGGTCGGTCGGCTGCCGTCGGCGCGGGGGACGGTGACGCCGATGTCCCAGGTGCCGCGTTCGGGTGCGACGTGGAAGGTGGCGGTGCCGGGTGTGGTGACGCTCCGGGATTCGCCGATGCTCGCTCCGTCGCTCGGCTGGAGGCTGACGAGCGCGGTCCCGGCGCCGCCCGGTCCGGCGGCGCCGCGGATGTTCACGGTGGCCAGCTCCTGCGCGGAGTAGTGCTTGCTGAGCCCGGTCAGCGCGCGGGTGCCGGTGGAGGTCCGGCCGAGTAGGTAGCCGCCGGTGTCGGTGTCCCAGTTGACGTCGAACCACTGCTTGACCGCCCCGGCCTCGGTCTGCGGCCCGAGGTGGGCGACGCGCAGGTTCGGCGACCCGTTGGCGACGTTGACGGTCCTGGTGGCACCCTCGTGTGTGACCTCGACGAACATCCCGCTGTGCCGGAAGCGCGCGGACCCGTCCGGGGGCCGGACGTCGACGAGGGCGGTGGTCCGCGCGTCGACGGTGATGGTGGTGTCGTGGTCGAGGTCGAGGCGCGGCTGGACGATCCAGTCCGTCCAGATCGTCCCGCCCGGCTCCAGGCCCGAGGTCAGGTTGCTGTCCAGCACGTACCGGCCCTTGGGCAGCCGCACGGTGGTGACGCCGGAGGGGGCGTCCAGCCGGACCGAGGTGTCGGCGCCGGGGCCGGAGATCCCGGTGACGCTGGTCCGGTACGGCGCGGTCGGGTGGCCGGCGCGGTCCAGGTGCCGGACGGTGAGGGTGTACGTCTCCGGCTCGGCGGCGAAGGCCGGGCCGCCGAGGGCGGGAGTCGAGGCGCCGACCAGGGCGACGGCGACGGCCAGGGCCCGGAGGGCGTTCCGGCGGGGAGCGGAACGGGGAGCGGAAGCAGTGGTCATGTCCTGTACTGCTCGGAGGGGCACCGGAGTTCCTGTGAGCCGGGCCACACACCAGTGATGGCTGTGACGCACGTCACCGGAACCCGGGTGCCGGACCGGGCAGGGCAGAGTGTGGAAGCACTCATGAGAACGCGTCTGCGCCGCGGCGACCCCGACGTCCTGGGCGAGCTCTACGACGAGCACGCCCAGGTGCTGTACCGCTACGCCCTGCGCGTGACGGGCGACTGGGCGGAGGCCGAGGACGTCGTCTCGACGACCTTCCTGGAGGCGTGGCGGGGCCGGGAGCGGCTGCACCCCGACGGCGACGGCCTGTGCCCGTGGCTGCTGGGGATCGCGACCAACGTCATGCGCCGCAACGCCCGCGCCCGGCGGCGCCGCGACCTCGCGCTCGCCCGGATCCCGGAGCGCGGCGCCGTCCCGGACTTCTCCGACGACCTGGTCGCGCACCTCGCGGACGTCGAGGAGCTGCGGGCCGCGCGCCGGGCGCTCGCCCGGCTCCGGCGCCGGGATCGGGAGGTCTTCACGCTGGTGGTGTGGGCCGGGCTGGACTACGCGAGCGCGGCGGAGGCGCTCGGCACGCCGGTCGGGACCGTCCGCTCGCGGCTGTCCCGGGCGCGGGCCCGGCTGCGCGAACTCACCGAGGCCGAGGCCAGGGCGGAGGCGAAGGTGAAGGCGAAGGCCGAAGCCAGGGCCCGCGCCGCCGCTCCCGCTCCCGCCCCCGCCCTGCCCGTACCGGGCCGCCTCCCCGCGCTCCGGCCGTCGACCCAGGAGAGCCACGGATGAACGCCACCCCGCGGCGCGCCGCGCAGCGCCCGGCGTCCGAGGAGTCGGAGCGCCGCGAACTCGCCGGGCTGCTGCCCCCGCCGGCGGTGCCCGGCCTGGACGCGGACCGCCGACTGCTGTTGAGGGAAGCGCTGTTGCGCCAGGCCGCCGAGCCGCAGGGCCGCCCCGCTCCGCGAGCCCCGCTCCGGCGTCCGGCCGGGCGCCCGGTCCGGCGCTCGGCCAGGCGTTCGGCCCGGTTCCGGATCGCGGTGCCTGCGCTCGCCTGCGCCCTGGCGGTGGTCGGCGTCGTGGCGTCGGACCTCGGGGGCGCGGGAACGCCCGGGCGCGACCACGCGGCGGTGGCGGGAGGCGGTGCGACCGGTGGTTCCGAAGCCGTACGGCTGCTCGACCGCATCGCCCTCGCCGCCGCCGGATCGGAGCAACCGGCGGTCCGCGCCGACCAGTTCGTCTACATCGAGAGCAGGGTCGCCTACGCGGCGCAGAGCGCGGGCGGCGGCCCCGTGACCATGGCGCCCGCGCACACCCGGCAGGTGTGGCTGTCCGCCGACGGCAGTCGCCCCGGCCTGCTGCGCGAGGAGGGCGGGCCGGACACCCGGCTCGGCGAGGACGGGCCGGTCCTCCACCTCGACCAGCCGGGGGCGACGGCCCGGCCCGAGGCGCCCGGCGGGGGAGTCGGCCCGTCGGTCGGCGAACCGACCCACGCCTTCGTCGCCGCGCTGCCCACCGACCCGGACGCCCTGCTGCGGCTGGTCAGGGAGCAGACCCGGGGCCAGGGCCAGGACCCGGACCAGCGGGCGTTCACGGCGATCGGCGACCTGCTGGCCGAGACCTGGGCGCCGCCGCAGGTCGGCGCCGCGCTCTACCGGGCGGCCGAGCGGATCCCCGGGGTCACGGTGGTCGCCTCGGCCGTCGACGCCGCCGGGCGCGAGGGCGTCGCCGTGGCCCGTACGGCGTACGGGCGGCAGACGCAGTGGGTCTTCGACCGGAGCACGTACGCCTTCCTCGGCGAGCGCACGGTCCTCGCCGAGGACGGCGAGGCGGGCCCGGCCGGGACGGTGGTCGGCACCTCCGCGGTCCTCGCCCGGGCCGCCGCCGACCGCGTCGGCGAACTCCCGCCGCCAGTACGGTAGTCCGGTGCCGGCCCACCCCCGCCGGGTTCCTCCACGAGGGCCCCGGTGCGGTGGGCGCGGCCCGGCCGAGGGCCGCTCGCGGGTGAGGCGGCCGAGGGCGGCGGTCAGAACGTCACGACGATCTTCCCGGCCAGGCCGCCCTCGCGGAACCGCTCGTGCGCGGCCCGGATCTCCTGGAGCCCGTACGTGGCGTGCACCCGCGGCCGCAGGGCGCCGGCGTCGACGAGCCGGGCCAACTCGGCCAGCCCGGCGCCGTCCTCGCGCACCTGGTGGACGGTGGTGCGCACGCCCCGGGCGGAGAGGTCCGGGACGGGGCCGGCCTGGGTGGCGATCGAGGCGTAGCGGCCGCCGTCCGCGACCGCGTCGGTGACGAAGGCCCCGAAGGTGTCGAAGACCGCGTCGTAGCCGCCGCCCCGGAAGGCGGCGGGGTCGGTGGAGACGAGCCCCGCGCCGTGCTCGCGGGCGAAGCCGGCCTGTGCGTCGCGGGAGACCAGGGCGTCGACCTCGACGCCCCGCGCCCGGGCTATCTGCAGGGCGAGTCCGCCGACCGCGCCGGCGGCACCGGCGATCAGCAGCCGCTCGCCGGCGGACACCGCCAGCCAGTCCAGCGTCTGCAGGGCCGTCAGCCCGGGCAGCGGCAGCGTGGCGGCCTCGACCAGGCTGACCGCCCGCGGCGCGACGGCCACCGCCGCCGCGGGGAGGACGACCAGGTCGGCCCAGGTGCCGCGGGTGGTGCCGAGCTGGTGGGACATGGCGATGACCCGTTCCCCCGCCTCCAGCGGGCTGTCGCCGCCGTCGACGACGACGCCGGCCAGGTCCCAGCCGAGCGTCGTCGGCAGCGGGGGAGTGCCCTCGCCGATGGCCCCCTCCCGGGTCTTGTCGTCGACGGGGTTGATGCCGCTCGCGACGGTCCGGACCAACACCTCCCCGGGGCCGGGCGCGGGCCGGGGGGTCTCGACGAGGTCGAGAACCTCGGGGGTGCCGAAACGGTCGATCTGGATGGCGCGCACGGAGGGCCCTTCACGAGGCGGGTGCTGACGCCTGGTGAAACCCCGCCGGTGGACGCCGGATTCCCCGCCCTCGCGGGCTGCCTCCCGCCGCCGGGCCCCGTTCCCCGCCGCCCCGGCTCCGTTGACTAAACCCTACCCCCCTAGGGTATGTTCTCGGTCGTCCTCACCGGGGTCGTCGACCGGCACATCCACCGTGCCCGTCCTGCGAGTTGACGATCCCCGGCGATCGCCGCGAGGCACCGCCTCCGGCCGATACCCCTCACAGAAAGGGAGCAAGAGATGGCAACCGACAGCACCGGGCCCGACCCCCGGAGGTGGCGCGCACTGGCGCTGATCGCCGCCGCGCAGTTCGTGGTGATCATGGACACCTCGATCATCGGGGTGGCCCTGCCCAGGATGAAGGACGCCCTCGGCTTCGGTCAGGAGGACCTGTCCTGGGTGTTCAACGCGTACGTGGTCGCCTTCGGCGGCCTGCTCCTGCTCGGCGGACGGCTCTCCGACCTGCTCGGCGCCCGCCGCCTGTTCAGCGCCGGCTGGGCGGTCCTCGGCGCGGGCTCACTGCTCGCCGGCCTCGCCGGGAACGTGCCCACCGAGCTGGCCGGCCGCGGCGTCCAGGGCCTCGGCGCCGCCCTCATCGCCCCCTCGGCGCTCACCCTGCTGATGACGCTCTTCGGCGGGAACCCGAAGGAACTGACCAAGGCCTTCGCCCTGTACGGCGCGGCGGCCCCGGCCGGCGGCACCGCGGGCGTCTTCCTCGGCGGCCTGATCACCCAGTACGTCAACTGGCCCTGGGTGTTCTACATCAACATCCCGGTGGCCGCGGTCGCGCTGCTCGCCACTCCCGCGCTGATGCCCTCCGCGCCCCGGCGCCGCGGCGGCATCGACCTCGTCGGCGCGCTCACCGTCACCGCCGGACTGGCCGCCGCCGTGTACGCCGTCGTCCGCGCCCCGGAGGCGGGTTGGGCCTCCGCGTCGACCCTGCTGACCCTGGCCGGCGCGGCCCTGCTGCTGGCCGCCTTCCTGGTCGTCCAGGGCAGGCGCCGCGAGCCGCTGATGCGGCTGGGCATCTTCCGGGTGCCGAACCTCGGCGCCGCCAACCTCGCCCAGTTCCTGCTGGCCGCGGCCTGGGTGCCGATGTGGTTCTTCCTGAACCTCTACCTCCAGCAGGTCCTCCACCTCGGCGCCTTCGCCAGCGGCGCGGCCCTGCTGCCGATGACCGTCGCCATCATGGGCATCATGATCACCCTGGCGCCCCGGCTGATCGCCCGCTTCGGCCCCAAGGCGCTGGTCGTCACCGGCATGCTCGCCCTCGGCGCCGGCCTGGCCGGGCTCTCGCTGGCCCGCCCGGACGGCAACTTCTGGACCGACGTGCTGCCCGCCTCCCTGCTCGCCGCGACCGGCATGGCGCTCGCCTTCATCCCCTCCCTCGGCACCGCGATCTCCAGCGCGCCCCCGGAGGACGGCGGCCTCGCCTCCGGCATCGTCAACACCGGCTACCAGGTGGGCTCGGCGCTCGGCCTGGCCGCGATGACCGCACTGGCCGGCGCCCGGACCCCGGACGCCACCGTCCAGGGTCTGACCTCGGGCTTCTCCGCGGCCTTCCTCGGCGCCGCGGCGATCGCGGTGGCCGGGGGCCTGCTCGCGGCGGCCACCCTGCGCACCCCGCGCCCCGGGCGCGCGGACGCGGCCGGGACGAAGTCCGCGACGGCCGCGTGAGGCCGCCCACCACCCCGTCCGCCCCGTCGGGGGCCGCGTCCACCGACGCGGCCCCCGACGGCCGTACCCCCCCCACGAAGGAGCCCTCGATGACGCACCACCCGGCCCCCGCCACACGCCCGCCCGCCCTGCTGCGCGCCGTACGCCACCCCGTCACCCGCTGCCTGATCGCCTGTCTGGCCGGCACCGTCGCGGCGGCCGTCACCGCCGACCCGGCCCGTGGCACCCCCGCCCCCTGCCGCCCGGGCCGCTGACCACTCGCGCCCGCACTCGATCCTCCGCTCCTCACGTACGCTCCTCGGTCGTGGACTTCACCCCCGAAGCACTCGCCGAGCTCGCGCGGGCCGGAGACGCCGCCGCACTGCGGCAGGCTCTGCCCGTAGCCCTGCCCTGGTGCACCGTCCTGCCCGACGGGGACCTCGACACCCTGATCACCGAACTGGCCGACACGGCGCGCGGCGCGGTGGCCCCGGACGACCTCGCCCCGGTGGAGCTCCTGCTCACCCAGTGGCAGCACAGCGCCGAGGTGTACGCGGACCCGGCCCTGCTCGCCGTCCTCACCCGCGAGCCCGAGGCCGACCTCGGGCCCGTCCCGCCGCCCGGGGCGGACCGACGAGCCGCGGACTGACCCGCGGACTGACCCGCGCGGGGCTCAACGGCCGTTCTCCGGCCCGCCGTTCGCCTCCGCCACCGCCGCCGCGCGCAGCGCCGCCGCCAGGCGGCGGACCGGGTCGGTGGGCGGCTGCGGGAGGCGGGCCAGCAGCAGGCGCCGCACCTCCTGCGGGCCGCCGCGTACCGGCAGGACGCGTACGCCGGGTGGTGCGGCGGCGGCCATGGCGGGGGAGACGGTGGTCAGCCCGCCGCCGGCCGCCACCAGGTGCAGCTTGGCGAGCCAGTCGCGGGCGGTGTGGGCGATCTCGGGCCGTTCGTCCAGCCCCGGCCACACCCCCATCAGCCGGTCGGCCCCGGCGGACGGCCCGGCGATCCACCGCTGCCCGCGCAGGTCGGCCACGTCGACGTACTCCCCGCGGGCCAGCGGGTGCGCCGCGGGCACGGCCAGGCACAGGGCGCGCTCGGTGAGGGTCTGCAGCACCAGGGGCGGCGACTCGGTGTCCGGGGCGCGGAACGGCGGGGCCGAGGAGAGCAGGGCGAGGTCGATGCCGCCCGCCCGCAGGGCCCGCGCCAGCGTCGCGGTGCCGCCCTCGCGGCTGGTCACCCGTACCCCCGGGGCGCTGCGCCGCAGCGCGGCGAGGGCCTGCGGGACGAGCGTGGTGCCGGCGGTCGGCACCCAGCCGAGCCGGACCGTCCCGCCCTCCTCCGGCCGACCGGACAGTTCGCGGGCCGCCGCGTCGATCTCCTCCAGCACGACGGTCGCGTGCCGCATCACCACCCGCCCGGCGGCCGTCACCCGGACGCCCTCGCGGCGCCGTTCCAGCAGCTCCGCGCCCGCGGCCCGTTCGATCGAGGCGATCTGCCGGGACACCGCCGACTGGGTGTACCCCAGCGCCTGCGCGGCCGCCGTGAAGGTGCCCTGCTCGGCCACGGCCCGGAACACCCGCAGCGCGGTCAGCGAGACGTCCGTGAAGTCCATGACGTCTACGCATAGCAGAGGTGCGAGAGTTTCGTTGGACTCATGGAGGCGCCGGTTCCTACCGTGGTCGGTATGAGCGATCCCCGCACCGCCCTCGTCACGGGGGCCAACCAGGGCCTTGGCCGGGCCCTCGCCGAGGGACTGGCGGCCCGCCTGCGGCCGGCCGACCTGGTCCTGCTCACCGGCCGCAGCGAGCAGCGCGTCACCGAGGCCGCCCGCCAGGTCGCCCGGTCGGCCGGCACCCGCGGCCGCGTCGAAGGGCGGGTCCTGGACGTCACCGACACCGAGGCCCTCGCCCGCCTCGCCGACGAACTCCGGCAGCGACACGGCGGCGTCGACATCGTCCTGTCCAACGCCGTCGCCCGGCTGCTCCCCGGCGAGTCGCAGTCCGAGCGCGCCGACGAGTTCATCGACGTCTCCAACACCGCCACCCACGCCGTGCTGCGCGACTTCGCCCCGGTGCTGCGCCCCGGCGGCCGGCTGCTCGTGGTGGCCAGCAGCCTGGGCACCCTCGGTCACCTGGACCCCCGGCTGCGGCACCTGTTCGACGGCGCGACCCTCGACCAGGTGGAGTACGCCGTCGAGTCCTGGCGCACCGCGATCCACCACGGCACCGCCGAGGAGGCGGGCTGGCCGCGCTGGCTGAACGTGCCCTCGAAGGTGGCCCAGGTGGCCGCCGTCCGGGCGGTCGCCGCCGAGCGGCGCGAGCGCGACCTCGCCGCCGGCATCCTGATCGCCTCCGTCTGCCCGGGCATGGTCGACACCGCGACCTCGCGCCCCTGGTTCGGCGACTACCGCGAGGCGCGCCCGCCGGCGGTGGCGGCCGCGGACATCCTGGACCTGGTGTTCGCCGAGCCCGTCGACCCGGCCCTGTACGGCGAACTCGTCCGCGCGGGCCGCCCGCTCGACTGGTACGGCGGCACGCCGCCGACCGAGCAGGACCGCCTGCTCGTACCGTGAGGGCGTCGACAACACCCGTCCCCCGAAGAGGAGTTCACCGATGAACGCGATCAGCACGCCGTACGGCTTCGCGACCACCGCCGCCGAGGTCGCGCAGGGCGTCCACCTCACCGGCCGCCGCGCCGTGGTGACCGGCGCCGCCTCCGGCCTCGGCACGGAGACCGCCCGGGTGCTGGCCGGCACCGGCGCCGCCGTCACCCTGGCCGTCCGCGACGTGGCGGCCGGGCGGCGGGTCGCCGAGGAGATCACCGCGGCCACCGGCAACCGGGAGGTGCACGTCGGCCGACTGGACCTCACCGACCTGGCCTCCGTCGCCGCGTTCGCGGAGGCCTGGCAGGGCCCGCTGCACATCCTGGTGAACAACGCCGGCGTGATGGCCTGCCCGGAGCGGTACACCGAGCAGGGCTGGGAGTGGCAGTTCGCCACCAACCACCTGGGGCACTTCGCCCTCGCCACCGGCCTGCACCGCGCGCTCGCCGCCGACGGCGCCGCCCGGATCGTCTCGGTCAGCTCCAGCGCCCACCAGCGGTCGCCGATCGTCTGGGACGACGTCCACTTCGCCTTCCGCCCGTACGACCCGTGGCTCGCCTACGCCCAGTCCAAGACCGCCAACGTCCTGTTCGCGGTCGAGGCGAGCCGCCGCTGGGCCGACGACGGCATCACCGCCAACGCCCTGATGCCCGGCGCGATCCTCACCAACCTCCAGCGCCACACCGACGGCCGGGGCAGCGGGACCATCCCGCCCGAGCTGATGAAGACGGTCGCCCAGGGAGCGGCGACCTCCGTCCTGCTCGCCGTCTCACCCCTCCTGGACGGCGTCGGCGGCCGCTACTTCGCCGCCTGCGACGAGGCCGAGGTGCTCGACCGCCGAGGCGTCCCGCTGCAAGGCGTCGCGCGCTACGCGCTGGACGGCGAGAACGCCCGGAGGCTCTGGGACCTGTCGGAGGAGTCGGTGAAGTCCTCCGGCTGACCGCCGCTCGGACCGGACCGGACCGGCTCCGCTGTGAGCCGATCATGCCCGCGAAGGTATGGCGCGATAACGGGATTGGTCTTGGAAAAGGCCGGCTCGCGGGTCATAGCGTCGAGGGAGTTCGCGCACGAGTTCACAGCGAAGGGGGAGCCTCCATGGGCACCAACGGAAGCAGCAGCAGGTACCTGACGGCCAGGAGGTTCGTCGCCGCCGTGCTGGCCACGGCCGCGATCGGATTCGCCGCAGTGGGCACCGCGGACGCCGACAGCCTGCGGAGGGGGCGCGTCGAGGTGCTCGAACTCAAGGTCCAGAACGACCAGTACGAGGTTCTGGACCTCGGCCAGGCCGGGCCGAGCCTGGGCGACATGGACGTCTACTCCGGCGCCACCGTTCAGGGCGGCCGCAGCGTCGGACGCGGGGGCGGATCGTGCCAGGTCGTCCAGCTCCACGGTGGGGAGGTGACGAAGCAGTGCCTCATCACCATGGAGGTCGAGGGCGGCTCCCTGACCATGCAGTCGCTCTGGACGAAGGGAACGAGCGCCCCGCTCGACATGGCCGTCACCGGTGGTACGGGCGCCTATGCCGGCGCGCACGGAATCGTCCGCTTCTGGGACATCGGCACGCCGGACGAGCGGGCGCGGGCCGAGATCCAGCGCTGACTGCGCCTGAGGGCCGGACGGGAGTGGATCGGAGGTTCCGGCCCGTCAAAGGGCAGGTGGTGTGAGGCGGGAAGGTTTGCGCGAGAAGTAGGCCTGGCCGACTTCTCGCGCAACTGCTTTCAGGTGTTGGTGGTTGTGGACAGGTGTGAGGCCCCCGACCCGCACGAGGTCCTGAGCCGGTGTTCCGCTCCTCCTCACCTCACCGGGCCGCGGGACAAGCCCGATCCGGGCTGTGCGGCGGAGCCGCTCAGCCCTGGTGGGGGATGCCCAGTGCTCGGACGAGCTGGGCCAGTTCCTCGCGGAAGAGCTTGTCCGGGCTGGCCATCTGAGTGTGGAGGTGGCCGTAGATCTCCAGTGACACCAGGCCGTGCAGGTGTCCCCAGATGCGCAGGGCGAGTGCGACGGCGGCGGGGGGCAGATCCGGGAAGGCCTCGCGCACCTTGTCGCGGAGCCCGGGGTCGAAGTCGGGCCACTCGAACGTGCTGTCTCGGTAGAGGTGTTCGGTGTGGGGCCAGGCAGCCGCCGCGAGTGCGGCGAGTCCTGTGCACACCCGGCGCGCGGCGTCCGGGGCGGCGCCGCCCTCGGGGGCGTGGTAGCCGGGGACCGGGTCACCGTAGACGAGGCGGAAGCCCTCGGGGTTGGCGACGGCCCAGTTCCGGAAGGCGGTGGCCCATGCCTGGATCCGGACCGCCGGGTCCTTGGCGGGGGCGGCCTCCCAGGCCGCGTCCACGGCGTCGGCCAGCGCGGTGTACACGTCGTTGATGAGCGTGGTGACCAGATCGTCGCGGGTGGCGAAGTAGCCGTAGATGGCGTTGGCGGTCATGCCCATCTCTCGGGCGATGGCCCGCAGCGTGATGGCGTCGGGGCCGCCTGAGGCCATCAGCGCCAATGCCACGCTCTTGATTTCGGCCGTCGTCTCGGCGCGCAGCCGCTCGCGTCGTCCTGTGGTCCCGGTAGCCGCCATGCGGACACTCTACAGTGTCACCAGATTGGTTGGCGTATCGAAACTTCACGCCGTATAGTTTTCGCCGTGGCGACCGACGGTCCGTCATGTCGCCGTATTCGCAGGTGGGTTGAGGGGAGAACCATGCACATCGGAGTCATCGGCGCCACTGGCGGCATCGGCAGCCGGGTCGTCACCGAGGCGCTTCAGCGCGGACACCTGGTCTCGGCCTTCGGTCGGGACACTTCACGGATCAAGGAGACCCGCGAGAACATCACCTGGGCCGACGTCGACGTCCTCGACGCGGCGAGCATCGCGGCCGTGCTGCCCGGCCTGGACGTGCTGATCAGCGGATTCCAGCCGGGCAACGCCGCCAAGGACTTCGCCGACACCGTCCGTCGCTCCATCGCCGACCCCACGGTCTACGCGACTGCCGCCCGCGCGCTGCTGACGGCACTGGAGAGCCACCCCAGGACGCGCCTGCTCGTGATCGGCGGTGCCGGAAGCCTGGAGGTCGAACCGGGCGTGGTGCGCGCCGACCATGACGAGCTGATCCATGAGAGCCTCGACGCGCTCGGACTGCCCCGGGAGTACGCGGCCGCCGTGCGCGGCCACCGGGACGCCCTGACCGTCCTGCGAACCTCGAATCGGCTGTGGACCTACTTCAGCCCGGCCGAGGACATCGCTCCCGGCGAGCGTACCGGCCGTTTCCGGACCGGTGGTGACCAATTCGTCCTGGACGCGGACGGACGCAGTCGCATATCGGTGGAGGACGCCGCGATCGCCCTGGTCGACGAGGCGGAGCTGCCGCGCTTCGTCCAGCGCCGCTTCACGGTGGGGTACTGAAAGGTCGTAGTCGAGATCCACCCGGGAACCTCTCTCCTCGCCGTGCTCCGGCAAGCCGCTCCACACCCGATCGGGTGAACAGCAGAGGTGCCGGGCGATCCCCCCGCGGGATCGCCCGGCACCTCTCGTACGGGCCCGCTCAGTGCTGGTGGCCGGCCGGGGCGGCGGCGCCTTCCGTCGTCACGGTGAAGGCCGCCGTGTGGACGGTGTCCTGGTGCTTGAAGTCCAGGAAGAGGCGGTAGCTGCCGGGGCTCGGGGCGGTGGTGGTGAAGCCGATCTCCGGGCCCGGGGTGCCGGTGTCCGGGTGGACGTGCAGGTAGGCGAGGTCGCCGGCGCGCAGGGCGACGAGGTGGCCGTACGCGCCGAGGTAGGGCTGGAGGTCGGTGACCGGCCGGCCGTCCTTGCTGACGCCGAGGGTGAGCGTGCCGCTGCGCCCGGGCGTGAGGTCGCCGCCGAGGGTGACGGTGTAGCCGTCGACGGTGACGGTCCGTCCGGTCTCCGGCAGCGGGGCGGGCCGCAGGTCGCCCGCGGCGTGCAGGTCGGCGCCGAGGGTGAGCCCCTCGGTCGCCCCGGCCGGGGTGAAGTCCGCGAAGACCCGGTACTCCCCGGCGGCGGGGACGGCGGTCTGGGCGCTCCAGGTGCCGTCGGCGGCGAGGGTCGGGTGCAGGTGCTGGAAGGTCGACAGGTCGCGCGGGGCGACGATCAGGTGCAGGTCCTTCTCGTGCTGCTGCTGGTAGGCGGTGACGGGCTTGCCGTCCGTGCCGAGGATGCGGAAGCGCAGGTCGGTGGGGGAGCCGGCGGTCACGAACGGGTTCTCGACGCTGAGCGTGTAGCCGCGTTCGGAGACCTGCAGCCCGCCGGGCAGGTGCTCGGCGCCGCCGTCCGTCGGCTCCGCGCCGTGCCCGGCGTGCCCGCCGTGCGCGGCGGTGGCGGGCTTGGGGGAGGGGCCGTTGCCGGTGGCGTGGCCGACGCCGAGGGCGAGGCCGAAGGCGGCGGCGAGCCCGGCGGTGAAGGCGGTGATGCGCAGCGGGGTGTTCATGGCGGCGTTTCTCCTCGTGATGCGGGACGGCAGGACGGCAGGACAGAAGGGGGACGGGCCGGGCGCTCAGGCCCGCATGAGCCGGGCGATGGCCTGGGTGGCCTCGGCGACCTTGGCGTCCGCCTCGGCCCCGCCGCCCGCGATGGCGTCGTGGACGCAGTGGGCGAGGTGGGAGTCGAGCAGCTGTAGCGCCACGGACTGGAGGGCCTTGGTGGCGGCGGAGACCTGGGTGAGCGTGTCGATGCAGTAGGTGTCGGTGTCGACCATGCGCTGGAGGCCGCGGATCTGGCCCTCGACGCGGCGCAGGCGGCGCAGGAGCTGGTCCTTGTCGTTGTGGTAGCCGGCCATGGGGTCCTCCTCGGGTTCCGGCGGGGGCTCGGTGCGACGTGATGCGACTTGATGCGGCTCGACGCGCCTTGGTGCGCCTTGGTGCGTCTCGATGCGGCTCGACGCCGCTCGATGCCCACGAGTGAATACCCCATGGGGGTATCAAGTCAAGCAGTCGCCGCCCCCGAAAAATACGGGCAGGGGGTATCCGTCAGGTCTTGCGGACGATACCCCTCAGGGGTATAAATGAACCCGGCACCGCCCGATACCCCCCATGGGTACGAGGGCCCGGCCGCCGAACGTACCGCACGACGACGTCACGAGGAGCGACGATGACTACGCAGGCACCCGCCTCAGCGGAGGTGGAACTCTCGATCGGCGGCATGACGTGCGCCTCCTGCGCGGCCCGGATCGAGAAGAAGCTCAACCGGATGGACGGGGTCACGGCCAGCGTCAACTACGCCACGGAGAAGGCGAAGGTCTCCTTCGAGGGCGGGGTCGAGGTCGCCGACCTGATCGCCACCGTCGAGGCCACCGGCTACACCGCCGCGCTGCCCAAGCCCCCGGCCGCGGAAGGGGGTTCGGGCGCCGGGCAGGCCGAGCCGGCCGACGAACTGGCCCCGCTGCGCCAGCGGTTGTTCACCGCCGTGGCGCTCGCGGTGCCGGTGATCGCGATGGCGATGGTGCCGGCCCTCCAGTTCGACAACTGGCAGTGGCTGTCGCTGACCCTCGCCGCACCGGTCGTCACCTACGCCGCCTGGCCGTTCCACCGGGCCGCGTTCACCAACGCCCGGCACGGCGCCGCGACCATGGACACCCTGGTCTCGCTCGGCACCACCGCCGCGTTCCTCTGGTCGCTGTGGGCGCTGTTCTTCGGCGACGCCGGGATGCCGGGCATGCGGCACGGCTTCGAGTTCACCATCGCCCGCGGCGACGGCTCGTCCAACATCTACCTGGAGGCGGCGGCCGGGGTCACCGCCTTCATCCTGGCCGGCCGCTACTTCGAGGCGCGCTCCAAGCGCACCGCCGGGGCCGCGCTCAAGGCGCTGCTGGAACTGGGCGCCAAGGACGTGACGGTGCTGCGCGGCGGGGCCGAGGTGCGCATCCCGATCGCCGACCTCGCCGTGGGCGACCGCTTCGTGGTCCGGCCGGGCGAGAAGATCGCCACCGACGGCACGGTGGTCGAGGGCGCCTCGGCGGTGGACGCCTCGATGCTGACCGGCGAGTCCGTCCCGGTCGAGGTCGGGGTCGGCGACAACGTCACCGGCGCCACCGTCAACGCGGGCGGCCGGCTGGTGGTCGAGGCCACCCGGGTCGGCGCGGACACCCGGCTGGCCCGGATGGCCCGGTTGGTCGAGGAGGCGCAGAACGGCAAGGCCGCCGCCCAGCGGCTGGCCGACCGGATCTCCGCGGTCTTCGTCCCGATCGTGATCATGCTCGCCCTGGCCACCCTCGGCTACTGGCTGGGCACCGGCGAAGGCTGGACCGCCGCCTTCACCGCGGCCGTCGCCGTGCTGATCATCGCCTGCCCGTGCGCCCTGGGCCTGGCCACCCCGACCGCGCTCATGGTCGGCACCGGCCGCGGCGCCCAGCTGGGCATCCTGATCAAGGGCCCCGAGGTGCTGGAGACCACCCGCACGGTGGACACCGTCGTCCTGGACAAGACCGGCACCGTCACCACCGGCCAGATGACCCTGCTCGCCGTGCACACCGCCGAGGGCGTGGACCGGGCCGAGGTGCTGCGCCTGGCCGGCGCCCTGGAGCACGCCTCCGAGCACCCGATCGCCCGGGCCATCGCCACCGCCGCCGCCAAGGCCGGCGAACTGCCCGCCGTCGAGGGCTTCGAGAACGTCCCGGGCCTGGGCGTCCAGGGCGTGGTGGACGGCCACGCCGTGGTGGCCGGCCGGGAGGGCCTGCTGAACGAGTGGTCGCAGTACCTGCCCGAGGCGCTGGCCGAGGCCAAGCGCACCGCCGAGGCGGCCGGCCGCACCGCGATCGCGGTCGGCTGGGACGGCGAGGCCCGGGCCGTGCTGGAGGTCGCCGACGCGGTCAAGCCGACCAGCGCCGAGGCCATCGGCAGGCTGCGGGCCCTGGGCCTGACCCCGGTGCTGCTCACCGGCGACAACCGGCTGGTCGCCGAGGCCGTGGCGGCCGAGGTCGGCATCGGGCCGGAGCACGTGATCGCCGAGGTCATGCCGCAGGACAAGGTCGACACCGTCAAGCGGCTGCAGGCCGAGGGCAAGGTCGTCGCGATGGTCGGCGACGGCGTCAACGACGCGGCCGCGCTCGCCCAGGCCGACCTGGGCCTGGCGATGGGCACCGGCACGGACGCCGCCATCGAGGCCGGCGACCTCACCCTGGTCCGTGGCGACCTGCTGGCCGCGGCGGACGCCATCCGGCTCTCCCGCAAGACCCTGGCCACCATCAAGAGCAACCTGTTCTGGGCCTTCGGCTACAACGTCGCCGCCCTGCCGCTGGCCGCGGCGGGTCTGCTCAACCCGATGATCGCGGGGGCCGCGATGGCCTTCTCCTCGGTCTTCGTGGTCGGCAACAGCCTCCGGCTGCGCCGCTTCCGCTGAGCAGCTGAGCCGCGGAGCCGCCGGGCCGGTCCGCACCGCCGGGCCGCTCCCACCGCCGGGCCGAGGCCCCGGAACCCCACGAGGGTTCCGGGGCCTCGGTGCGCGCCGCCGCCGCAGACCCTGGCCGACCAGCGCCGATCGCCCGCGACTAGAGTCCGACCCATGGACGAAGACACCGCGCTCTGGCACCGGATCGCCGACCTCCTGCCCGCCGACGCCGCCCAGGGCGTCAAGGACTGCCGGGCGGTCGGCGAGCAGGAGAGCGGGCTCGGCCTGCTGGTCGAGGGCCTGCTCGCCCGCCAGATCCCGATCGGCGGCACGGACCGGGCGCAGATCTCCGTGCTCACCGAGGAGTGGGGGGAGCGCGAGCGGCTCGCCCCCGGCCTGCTGCGCTGCCCGGGCGACGGCGCGCCCGCCCCGGTACGGCTGCTGGACGGCGAGCGCGACGAGGCCGAGGTGGTGACGGGATGGAGCGAACCGGAGCTGGCCGACCTGGTCCTCGTCCCGTGGATCGGGTGCACCCGCTGCGGCCGGACCCTGCTGCGCGCCCACACCTGGGAGCCCTGGGACGACTTCTCGTACCACGCCGAGCGCTACGTGATCAGCACGCCGGACGGCCGCCGGGCGGAACGGATCCTCCCGCGGGACGCCGCCAGGGCGGCCTTCGCCGAGCTCCTCCACGGCTGCCCGGAAGCCACGGCCTGACCCCTCCGACGAACTGCTCCAGGGCTGCCCGGAAGCGCACCGACGCTAACCCTCCTCCGGCAGCTCCACCGCCTGCCAGCGGTACGCCGCGTCCTCCTGCCACACCTGCAACTCGCCCTCCACCACCGCCGCCAGGCACAGCCGCCAGTCGTCGCCGATGGCCAGCGCGACCCGGGTGGCCGGGCGCAGCGTGGGCCGCCACCAGCGCGGCCGGCGGGACGCGCCGCCGGCCGGCAGCCGCAGCCGTACGCCGCCCGCTCCGGCCAGTGCGACGGTCGGGCCGCCGCGGTGGCCCACCATGGCGAGGCCGAGCGAGGGCTCGCCGTCGCCGATCTCCGTTCCGGCCTCCGTTCCCGCCCCGGCTGTCCCCGCCCCCGCGCCCAGCGTGTGCAGCTGGACGGAGCCGTCCGCCCGCAGCACGGCGGCCTGCGGTCCGGCGGAGGTGCGGGCCAGCGCCCCGGCGCGCAGCGGACCGGCCGGGCCCACCGGGACGGGCGGTCGGGCGGCGCCGGGCCGCCAGCTCAGCAGCCGTTCGCGGTGCTCGACCAGCAGCAGCCAGCTGCCGGGCCGCTCCTCCTCGGCGGCGAGCACCCGGTCGGCCGGGCAGCCGGGGTGCTCCTGGCCGGTGAGGGTGCGGCCGGGCGCCCAGCGGTACGAGCGCAGCGCGCCGCCGACGGCCGCCCACACCGTCATCTCCCCGGCCGAACCGACCGCGCCCGCCAGGCCGTTGACCCCGCGCGCGGCCTCCCACCAGCCCGCGGCCGTACCGACCCACAGGGTGCCGCCGCGGTCCTCGGCGCAGACCACCAGCTCGCCCGGGTGTCCGGCCCAGCCGGCCGTCAACTCCCGTACGGCGGAGAGGCCCTGGCCTGCCGGGAGGGCCCGGCCGGGGCTGCCGGGCCCGGTCAGCGCGGTGCCGTCGGCGCCGCCGGTGACCACCAGCGGGCGCCCGGCCGGGTCGGGCAGCACGGCCAGGCCTGCGGTACGGGCCACCGGCCGGTGGGCGCGCAGCAGTTCACGGCCCCGGGCGGCCCACGGGCCGAGCGGGGCGGGGCGGCGGTCCGGGTCGCGGGCCAGCGGCTCGCAGGCCCAGCGCGCCAACTCCTCGCCGTAGCCCGCCGCCAGCAGTTCGGCGCGGGCCTGTTCGGCGGCCAGCCGGTGGTCCAGGCGGCCGTGGTCGGGCAGCAACAGGGTACGGGCGAGGGTGCCGACCGCGAACAGGTCCTTGGCGGTGGTCGGGAAGCCGCCGACCTGCTCGGCCTCCGGCGGGACGTGCCCGGGGGTGAACACCGCGACGGTCAGGGCGTGGTCCAGCGGGGCGAGGAAGGTCAGGTCGATCAGCTTGACCTGCCCCTGGCCGTCCACCAGGACGTTGGCGGGGGAGATGTCGCGGTGCACCCAGCGCTTGCGGTGCAGCTCGTCGACGATCCGGCAGAGCCGGGCCAGCACCTCGGCCACCGCCGGCGGGCCGCCGCGCTGGCCGCGCGCCCAGGTGTGCAGCGGCACGCCCTCGACCCAGGGCGAGATCTGGTAGCCCAGCAGCGCGCCGCCGGGCGGGGTGCCGGGCCGGTGCGGGGAGGGGCCGAGCAGGAAGCTGGGCACGACCAGGTCGGTGACGCCCAGCCGGTGCGCGTTGTGCGAGACGTCGTCCCAGCGGCCGAGCCAGCGCCGCACCTCGCCCGGGTCGCGCTCCAGCATGATCTTCGCGGCGACCAGTTCCTTGCGCCCGTTGTGCCCGGTGCGGACCGCCCGCCACACCTCGGCCTCGCCGCCCCGGTGGTGGAACTCCAGGAGTTCGTACTGCTCGGGGTCGAACTCCGGCCCGAACCGGAGCCCGGGCACCCAACGCGACTCCGACACTCGACCCCCGACGGTTGACCGCTGTTGACGCGCCGGTTCAGGTACCGCCGGTGCGCTGCTGGCTGTGCTGCCGTTCCGCTCCCGACGAGCTGCTGCTGTGCTGCTGTCGTACGGCTGCCGCGCTGCCCAGGATAGTGCGCTTTCCTGTTCGGCTGTCCGATCGAGGGCCTATTCTGATGGCGCCCGAGCAACATCACGACACGACGTCAACTCATGATCTCCAGAAGCCAGTTGGTCATGGGATGGATGGTGTCCGAACCCAGGGGGACGGTGCATGGCGCTGTTAGCGGTGCTGCTGGTCGTGGTGGCGCTGGCCGGTGCGGCGGCCGCCGTCGTGCTGGCCCGCCGCCGTCGGGCCCTGGACGCCGCGACGGTGGCGAGGGAACTGGCCGCCGCCGCCGCCCGGCTCGCCGCCGGCCGGGACGCCCAGGCCCGCCGCCGCTACGCCCGGCTGGCCCGCCGACTCGCCGACGCGCCAGGGGAGTTGGGCCCGCAGCGCGGCCTCGCCCTGCTCGGCCAGGCCGAGGCCACCGTCCCCACCGGCGACCAGGAGGCCACCCTCGCCCTGCACCGCGAGGCCTACCCGCTGCTCGCCGACCCGGCCCGGCAACTGCCCCGGTGGAGCCTGCGCCTGCTCGCCGAGGAGCGGCTGCGGGCCCCCGACGGCGACCTCGGCCCGCTGTTCGCCCACCTCCAGGCCACCGCCGCCGGCCCCGAGCCCGGCGCGGAGGCCGAGACCGTCGCCCGCACCGTCGACTGGCTCCAGCACCGCTGCCGCGACGGCGCCCCCGAGCAGCGCGAGGACACCACCGCCCGCGCCCTCGCCGCCCTGCCCGGCCGGGACTGGCCGGTGCTCGCCCGGGCCGCCCTGCTGCGCGCCACCGACCGGGCCGCCGAGGCCGAGGCCCTGCTCGCCGCCGCGGCCCCCTCCGGCAGCGCCGAACTCTGGTTCCGCTGGGGCGCCCAGCTCTACACCCTGCACCGCGACGAACCCGCCGTCGCCGCCTTCGACGAGGCGCTGCGCCGCGGCCCCGGCGAACCCTCCCCGTGGGGGCGCGGCCCGGCCCTGCGCACCGACGGCCTGCTCTTCCGCGGGCTGGCCCGCCAGCGCCTCGGCGCCACCGAGGCGGCCTGGGCCGACCTCGCGGCCGCCGCCGGCGAGAGCCCGGCCGACCCCCGCCCCCGCTACGCCCTCGGCCGGCTCGCCCTGCTGCTCGGCGCCGACGAGCGGGCCCGGGAGCAGTTCACCGCCGCCCTGACCGTCCGGCCCGGCTTCGCCCCGGCCCGGTTCGGCCTCGCCCTGGTGCACGAGCGCGCCGAACGCCCCGCCGAGGCCGCCGCCGACTACCGGGCCGGCCTCGGCGCGGCCCCCGACTGGCGCCCCGCCCGGGTCCGGCTCGGCGCCGCCCTGCTCGCCGCCGGGCGGGCCGAGGAGGCCGAGCCGCTCCTGCGCGCCGAGGCCGACACCGGGGCCGCCGCCGGGGCCGCCGCCGGTACCCGGGCCGGCACCGAACCGGGCACCCGCTGGACCGCCGTCGCCGCCTTCCACCACGGCCTCGCCCTCGCCCGCACCGGCGACCCGGCCGGCGCCCTCACCCGCTGGGAGGCACTGGACGACGAGGACCTGCGCCCCCGCCGGGCCCTGGCCCGCGACCGGCTCGCCCGCACCCGGCTGGACACCGACCCGACGGCCGCCCGCGAACTCTGGCAGCGGGCCACCGCCGAGCACCCGGACGCCCCCGGCTACCGCGCCGCGCTGCGCGAAGCCGCCCTGCGCGAGGCCGCCCACCTGCTGGTCACCGGCCGCGACCACGCCGAACCGCGCCGCCGCGCCGCCGCCGCACTCGCCCTCGCCGACACCCTGCCCGGCGCCCTCACCCACCGCCAGGCCCGGCTGCGCGCCGCCCTCGCCCTGGCCGAGGGCACCCCGGAGCCGGTCGCCGCCCTGCTCGACGCCGACCACGGCCCGCGCGACCGCTACCACCTGGCCGCCGTCGCCCTGCTGGCCGGCCGCCCGGCCCGGACGATCGCCCTGCTCGGCCCGCCCGACCCGGCCGGCGACCCGGCGACCGCCCGGCTGCGCGCCCTGCTCGCCGAACGGGCCGGCAACTGGGCCGCCGCCCTGGACTGGTACCGGCACTTCCTCACCTCCGGCACGGCCGCGGCGGAGCCGGCCGGCGACTGCGCGCTCTGCGACCGCCCCGCCACCGGCACCTGCGGCGGCTGCGGCCGCGAGGCCTGCCCCGACCACCAGCACGCCCCCGAGGCCGCCGCCCCGCCCCGCTGCGTCCGCTGCTCCGCCCCCGCGCTGCGCGCCGTCCTCGACTGCGCCCGCCGGGCCGGCACCCCCGAGCAGGCCGAACCGGTGCTCGCCCGCTGGGCCGTGGCGCTCGGCGACGGCGCCGCGGCCGTGCCCGTCCGGACCGACCTCGCCCTGCTGCGCGCCGAACTCGGCCGCCTGGACGAGGCCCTGGCCGGGGTGCCCGCCGAGGCCGGGGCGGCCCGCGCGGCCGTCCTGGTCCGCCGGGCCGGCGCCGCCCTCGCCGCCGGTCGGCTCGGCCAGGCCGCCGTCGACCTGCGCCAGGCGCTCCAGCCCGTCCCCGGCGACGGGGTGCCGGGGCGTGAGGTGCCGGGCCGTGAGCGGGTGGCCGGCGCGCTCGCCCTGCTCGCCGAGCACGAGGCGCACCAGGCCGTCCTCGACGGCCGCCACCGCGAGGCCTGGGAGGCCTACCGCGAGCTGCTGCTCAGGGACCCGGCCCACCCCCGGGTGCTGCACGCGCTCGGCCTGGCCGGCTACCGGCTCGCCGCCGGTGCCTCCGATGCTGCCGAAACCGCCGATGCCGCCTCCGATGCCGACGCCGCCGCCGACGGTCCTGACGCCCTTGGCCAGGAGGTCTGGGCCTGGACGATCGGCAGCCTCGTCGCCGCCCTGCACCAGCCCGAGCTGTGGGCCGAGTCCGCCCGGACCACCGGCCGCACCGCCGAGCCCCAGCGGCTGGCCGCCGCCCGTACCGGACTGCTCGACCGCCTCCGCGACGACCTGCGCGCCCTGGACCGGGCCGCCGGGCGCAGCGGGGACGAGGTCACCGCCTGGACGCTGCGCCTCGGCCTGGAGACCCACTGCGCGGACGCGCTCGCCCAGGAGGACGTCCGGATCACCCTGCCCGGCCGCCCGGCCCGCCGCCTCGCGCTCGGCCCGACCCTCGACCGGCTGCTGCGCGCCGAGCCCGGAGCGGACGGCTGGGCCGAGGCCTTCGAGCAGGCCGTCCGGCCCTGGCGGCAGCGCCCGGCCGGCCCCGACGCGCCCGCTCCCACCCGGGCCCTCGGCCTGTTCGGCGAACTCGGCCCGCAGCGCTACCTGCAGCTCCAGGGCCGGCAGGCCGCCGCCGTCGCCGCCCTGGACGCGGTGCCCGAGCAGCGGCGCGGCGAGGACTGGCAGGAACTGCTCGGCGAGTCCCTGGTCAGCCAGGCCCGCGAGCACCACCGCAACCAGGACTGGCGCGAGGCCCTGGACAGCCTCTCCCGCGCCCGGGCCGTCCCCGGCGCCAGGCTGCCCGCCGACGCCGCCGCGATCGCCGCCGAGTCCGGGGTCCGGGCCGCCCGCGCGCTGCTCAAGAACAGCCTGGACGACCAGGCCGGAGCCGCCGAACTCCTGGAGAAGGCCCTGGCGTTGGCCCCCGACGACCCCGAGGTGCGGGGCGACCTCGGCGCCACCTACGCGCAGTGGGCGCGCAAGATCAACAACGAGGACAAGGACTACTCCCGCGCCCTCGGGCTGCTGGAGAAGAGCCTGGAGCTGGTCCCCGGCGACCCGACCGCCCGGCACTTCCTGGAGGCCGCCCTCGGCAACCGGGCCGGCCAGCTCAGCCACCCCGACGCCACCGACGCGGAACTGGAGGAGGCCGCCGGCGCCTGGCGGGCGCTCGTCGAACTCAACCCCGACCCCGACCACCGGATCGGCCTGATCTTCGTCCTGCGCCAGCTCGCCCGCTCGGCCGCCTTCGCCGACGACCACCGGCGCGCCGTCGCGTGGATGGCCGAGGCGCTGCGCGCCGACCCGGAGTGGGAGGGCGGGGTCGAGCACGAGGCCCCGCGCCGGGTCTCGGTGCTGATCGCCAACCACGTGGTGGATGCGATGCAGGACAAGCCGTTCGCGGACCAGGCCGCGATGCTCGAGAAGGCCAGGTCCTACGACGACTCGACCGACATCCGCCGCCTGATGGTCAGCCTCTGGCGCGGCAAGGCCATCAGCCACTACGAGGCCCGCCGCTACCGGGCGGCGATCAAGCTGCTGGAGGAGGCGCTCGAACTGTCCGGCACCCAGGAGGACACCGACCAGCTGTGCCGCGAACTCGGCATCGTCTACGGCTCGTTCGCCGTCCAGCAGGCCAACGCCCGGAAACTGCGCGAGGCCAAGGAGCTGGCCCGCACGGCCGTCGAGTACAGCCCGGACGACCCTGAGCTGCACGCCATGCAGATGCGGATCAGGTCGCTCTACTGACGGCAACCGCACGGCAGTCGGGAGCGTCCTGGACCGTACGCCGAAGACCGTACGCCGCAGGCCGAGCCGTCACCCGAAGCGCCGACCGAACCGCCACCGCCACCGTGAGGAGAGAGACCGCCCGCCATGCCACTGCACGAACCGTCGCCGTACGAGGTCCTGGGCATCCCGCTCACGGCCGGCGTGCGCGAGATCAACCTCGCCGTCGGACCGGCGATGCGGGCCGGCCGGTACACCCGGCAGCAGATCCAGGAGGCCGCCGCGCTGCTGCGCAACCCGGACCGGCGCCTGGAGGCGGACCTCCAGCGGCCCCTCCCGCCGGAGCCGGTCGACCAGGCCGCCGAGCTGCTCGCCCCCGCACTCGTCGAGCCGCTCCTGGTGATCGAGCGCCCGCCGCTGCCGCCCGCCGCCCTGCCCGCCCTCCACCGGGCCGAGCTGGCCGCCGACTTCACCGAGCCCGCCCCCGGCGGCGCCGACCCCGAACCGCCCGTCCCCGCCCGCTACGCGGCGGACCTGTCCGTGCTGCCGCAGATCGAGGTCCCCGAATGACCGACGCACCCACCGACGCACCCGCCGAAGCCCTGGTTGACGGCCACCGGCCGCTGGAGATCCCGCCCGGCGTCGAGGACGTCGACCTGGAGCAGGCGTTCGGCCGACTGCTCTTCCGGGCGTCCCTGCTGGGGAGCAAGCTGACGGAGCAGAAGCAGGCCGCCCGGGCCGAGCAGCGCGAACTGCTGGGCATCCTGGTCGAGGTGGACGACGCGCTCGCCGCCCTCGGCCTGGACCGCGAGCTGGTGGCGCTCGGGCGCGGCGCCGGCCTGGAGGCCACCCGGCGCCGGCTGCTCGGGCAGCTCGCCAAGGCCAGGGTGCGGCCGATGCGGCTGGAGGGCATGACGGCCGACCCGGACCTGACCGAGATCGTGGGCACCGAGGCCCGCTCCGGGGTGGCGCCGGAGACGGTGGTACGGACGGTGGTGACCGGGTTCTTCTGGGGGGACGAGGTGCTGCGCCGGGCCCAAGTGGTGGTCGCCGCACCGGAGTCGGAGCCGCACCCGGACCCGTACCCGGAGCCCGCGGTCTCCGAGCCGGAGACACCCGAGGTCGCCGAGACCGTCGAGACCGTCGAAGCCTTCGAGACAACGGAAGCCACCGAGGCCGTCAAGCCCGAGACACCCGAGACACCCGAGGCGGACGACGCACCCGAAGCCGCGACGCCGGTCACCCGGGCCCAGCCCAAGGCGGCCCCGCCCCGGGCCCGCCGCCGGGCCAAGGCCGTGGCCGAGCAGGCCAGGCAGACGAAGCGCAAGAAGTAGCCAGGACCACGAGGGGCAAGAGGGGAACGACATGTACCGCACACTCGGCATCGACCTGGGCACCACCAACTCCGTGGTCGCCCACCTGCGCCGGGGCGAGCCGGAGATCATCTTCAACCGGCAGAACCAGGAGGCGACGCCCTCCGTGGTCGGCAGCGGCCGCAAGGGCGAGCTGCTGGTGGGTTCCACCGCGCGCAGCCGGATCGCCGTCGACGGCGCCAACGTGATCCGCTCGGTCAAGCGCTTCATGGGCCGCAAGTTCAAGGACCCGCAGGTCCAGGCGGCCCTGAAGGAGGTGGACTACAAGGTCACCGCGGGCACCGACGGCGACGTCAACGTCTGGTTCAACGGCCGCTCGTACACCCCGATCGAGATCTCCGCGATCATCCTGCGCCGCCTCAAGGAGGACGCCGAGCAGCGCTTCGGCGAGCCCTTCCACCGCGCCGTCATCACCGTCCCCGCGTACTTCGGCGAGCGGCAGGTCGCGGCCACCCAGGAGGCGGGCCGGATGGCCGGCCTGCACGTGCTGCGGATCATCAACGAGCCGACCGCAGCCGCCCTCGCCTACGGGATCACCTCCGAGGCGGGCGAGGAGGGGAAGACCGTCCTGGTCTACGACCTCGGCGGCGGCACCTTCGACATCTCCATCCTGCTGCTGGTGCCCGGCTCGGTCTCGGTGCTCGGCATCGAGGGCGACAACCTGCTCGGCGGCGACGACTTCGACCGGGGGATCACCACCGCGCTGCTGGAGGACATCCGGGAGGAGTACGGCGCGGAGTACCAGCCCGACCTGCGCGACCGTCCGAAGATCGCCGCCACCGCCGAGACCATCAAGATCGAGCTCTCCCACCAGGAGTCCTCCGAGGTCATCCTGCCGGGCCTGGGCGCCGGACAGCTGGTGCTGGAGACGGAGTTCGAGCGGGCCCGCTTCGAGGAGCTGATCGAGGCCCGGATCGAGCGCACCATCGAGCTGACCCACAAGGCCATCATGCAGGCCAACCTGACCGTCGGGGACATCGACGAGGTGGTGCTGGTCGGCGGCTCGACCGCGATCCCGCTGGTCGCCCGCCGGCTCGGCGAGGTCTTCGGCCCCCGCCGGATCCGGCGCGGCGTCAACCCGATGCAGTGCGTGGCGCTCGGCGCGGCCGTGCAGTCCGCGCTGGTCGGCGAGGTGGAGTGCCCCGAGTGCCGGGCCCCCGGCGACCTGTCCGCCTCCAACTGCGCCAACTGCGCCGCCGGCCTGCTCGGCGGCGACCGGGTCTCCTGCCCGACCTGCCACCTCCCGGTCGACGCCGGGGCGGCCTCCTGCCCCAAGTGCGAGCAGGCGCTGGACGGTTCGGGCGGCGGCGGGACGGTCCCGCGGCAGGCCACCCGGGCCACCGCCGTGGTGCACGGCGGCAACTGCCCGCGCTGCGGCACCCCGGCCGCCCCCGGCGTCACCGCCTGCGAGCTGTGCGGCGAGCCGCTCAACTCGGCCGCCCCGGGCCACACCAGGGTGGCCACCACCGCCGCCGAGGACGTCGGCCTGCGCTGCGCCTCCTGCGGCCTGGTGAACCCGCCGGGCTGCGAGGTCTGCCCGGGCTGCGGCGAACTGGCGCAGGTCACCAACCCGTTCGACATCACCCCGAAGAACCTCGGCATCGAGCTGAACGACGGCCGCCTCGCCGTCATCATCCCCAAGAACACCAGCTACCCGACGAGTTCGCCGGTCAGCCGGGAGTTCGTGGTCTCCGGCAGCGGCCGGCAGCGGCTGGAGGTCGCGGTCTACGAGGGCGAGCACGAGATCGCCCAGCAGAACGAGCTGATCGGCCACCTCACCCTGCGGCTGCCCGAGGGCCTGGGCGGCCGTACCCCGGTGGAGGTCGCCTTCGGCCTCGACCGGGACCGCACCATCACGCTGTCGGTGCGGATCCAGGGCGGCGCCGAGAAGACCGTCAAGCTGGAGCGGGTCACCCTCGACCCGGAGCTGAAGGTGCAGGTGGAGGAGCAGCAGCGGCAGATCGAGTCCTTCACCGACCGCTGGGGCGGCGAGCTGACCGAGGCCGAGATGCGCGAGGCGCAGCGGCTGATGGACACCCTGGACGACCTGGCGGCCGGGCAGACCCGCGGCCAGTCGGTGGACGCGGCGCTGGAGCGGGCCCAGCAGCAGCTCAAGGCCCAGCGCTGGGTGCGCGGCTCGGAGGCGTACCTGAGCCTGTTCATCCACTACTGCGAGAAGCTCCTCGACCCGAGCGACCTGGACCGGTTGCGGTCGGTGGCCGCCGAGCTGCGGCTGCGCCGGGAGGCCGCCGACTGGGACGGCGCGGTGCGCTCGGCCCGCAAGGCGGACGAGCTGTGCGACTCGCTCGGGCACACCATGCGGATGCTGACCATGTGCAACATCTACGTGACCCAGAGCATGGTCTCGCCCGCCCTGGCCCAGCTGATCATGGCCGAGCTGCGCGGCCTGGACGAGGCCGTGGAGGCGCCCAACATGGCGGACGTGAACACCCACATGTCGAACCTGCTGGCCCTGTACGCGCAGGCGCAGCGGGAGCTGGGCAGCGAGCCGGCCCAGGAGTCGCTCGGCCCGGTCCGGCCGGAGGAGGCGGGGCCGCGATGAGCGCCGTGGACGCCGTGTCCGTCCCGGGCGCCGGGGGCGCTGTCGCGGCCCTTGGGGCCCCGCCGGTGCCGTGCCCGCTGTGCAGGGTTCCGGCGGACCCGGTGACCCTGCGCTGCCCGTCCTGCCGGGAGGACCTGTCCGTGCTGTTCCGGCTGCGTTACGCCGGACGGATCGACTACAACCGCGCACTGGAGGCCCTGGCGGCCGGGGAGGGGCCGCTCGCCCTCGGGCTGCTGCACCGCGCGGTGGCGGCCGAGCCGGGCCTGCGTCCGGCCCGGGACCTGCTGGAATCGCTCGGTGGCGCCGGTCCCGAGGGCGGGGAGCCGGTGGGTCGGGAGGGCGACACGCCCTAGACGGGCGAATCCGGCGTGCGGAGGAGCGCATCCCTTGTGATCGTGGGCGAGGTGTGATCGTCACACTTCGACCCGCTCTGCTCACAAGGAGTGACGCAATGCGTATGCGTACCACCTTCGCCGCCACCGCCCTCGCCGCGGTGACGGTCCTCGCCGGGGCCGGCACCGCGTCCGCCGGCGACGCCACCGCCAACGGGGCCGCCATCGGTTCGCCCGGCATCCTGTCCGGCAACGTGATCCAGGTCCCGATCAACCTGGAGGCCAACGTCTGCGGGAACTCGATCGACATCATCGGGCTCCTCAACCCGGCGTTCGGCAACACCTGCATCAACAAGTGACCCCGCGCGCTGGGGCCGTCCGTCGACCGTGACGGGCGGCCCCAGCGCCGTGTCCGTACCCCCGTTCGGGGGTGGCGGCGCGGGGCCGGCGCCCGCGACCATGGACCCCGTCCCGCACCGCCGTCCCCAGGGAGCCCGCCCGTGCCGACCACGCCGACCCCGCGCAGCTACGCCTCCGGCACCTCGGACGTCCCGCTGCTCGGCGACACCATCGGGGAGAACCTCGACCGCGCGGTGCGCGCCTTCCCCGGGCGCGACGCCCTGGTCGACCGGGCCACCGCCCGCCGCTGGACGTACGCCGAACTCGCCGCCGACGTCGACGCCCTGGCGCTCGGCCTGCTGGAACTCGGGATCGCCAAGGGGGACCGGGTCGGCATCTGGGCCCCCAACTGCGCCGAGTGGACGCTCACCCAGTACGCCACCGCCAAGCTCGGCGCGATCCTGGTCACGGTCAATCCGGCCTACCGCGCCCACGAGTTGGAGTACGTGCTGAACCAGGCCGGCATCCGGCTGCTGGTCGCCGCCGAGCGCTTCAAGACCTCCGACTACGCCGGGATGATCTCTGAAGTGCGGCCCCGCTGTCCGGAGTTGGAGCACGTCCTGCTGCTCGGCGGCCCCGACTGGGACGCCGTGACCGCCGCCGGACGGCGCGCCGACCCGGCCCGACTCGCCGAACGGCAGGGCGAGTTGGCGCCCGACGACCCGATCAACATCCAGTACACCTCCGGGACGACCGGCTTCCCCAAGGGTGCGACGCTCTCCCACCACAACATCCTCAACAACGGATACTTCGTCGGGGAGTTGCTCGCCTACACCGAGCAGGACCGGATCTGCGTCCCGGTGCCGTTCTACCACTGCTTCGGCATGGTGATGGGCAATCTCGCCGCCACCTCGCACGGCGCCTGCATGGTCATCCCCGCCCCCTCCTTCGAGCCCGGCGCCACCCTGGCCGCCGTCGCCGCCGAGCGCTGCACCTCGCTGTACGGCGTGCCGACCATGTTCATCGCCGAGCTGGCCGACCCGGACTTCGACCGTTACGACCTCGGCAGCCTGCGCACCGGCATCATGGCCGGCTCGCCCTGCCCGAGCGAGGTGATGAAGGAGGTCATCGGGCGGATGGGCATGGCGCAGGTCTCCATCTGCTACGGCATGACCGAGACCTCGCCGGTCTCCACCCAGACCCGGGTCGACGACCCGGTCGAGCGGAGGGTCGCCACGGTGGGCCGGGTCGGCCCGCACCTGGAGGTCAAGGTGGTCGACCCGGCCACCGGCCGTACCGTCCCGCGCGGCGAACCCGGCGAGCTCTGCACCCGCGGCTACTCCGTCATGCTCGGCTACTGGGGCGAGCCGGAGCGCACCGCCGAGGCCGTCGACGCCGCCCGCTGGATGCACACCGGGGACCTCGCGGTGATGGACGAGGACGGCTACCTCGCCATCACCGGCCGGATCAAGGACATGGTGATCCGCGGCGGCGAGAACCTCTACCCGCGCGAGATCGAGGAGTTCCTCCACACCCACCCGGACATCCTCGACGTCCAGGTCATCGGTGTCCCCGACGCCAAGTACGGGGAGGAGCTGATGGCCTGGATCCGGATGCGGGAGGGCGCCGAGCCGCTCACCGCCGAGGCCGTCCGCGGGTACTGCGCGGGCCGGCTCGCCCACGTCAAGATCCCGCGCTACGTGCACGTCGTCGAGGAGTTCCCGATGACGGTCACCGGGAAGATCCGCAAGGTCGAGATGCGGGCGCAGGCCCAGCGGATCCTGGGGCTCTGACCGGGGCCCGCCTCCGCCCGGGCGAGTCCGGGGAGCGCGCCGGCTCGCCCGGCGGGAGAGTGTGATCATGCTCGACGTCACAGTGGAACGCCTGATCCCCCTCCCGCCCGCCACGGTCGCCGCCTACGCGATGGACTGGCGCCACGACTCCGAGTGGACCCGGGGCATCCGCAGCGCCACCCTCACCCGGGAGGCCGACACCGGCGGCTTCGGCGCGGGCGCCGAGGTCACCCGGACCGCGCACTTCCTGGGCCGGTCCTTCTCGTACGTGCTGCGCGTGTCGCGCCACGACCCGCCGACGGTGCTCGACATGGTCTCCGTCGCCGGGCCGATGCCCATGCGCGTCACCTACACCTTCGAGCCCACCCGGACCGGCACCTTCGCCCGCATCCGGGTCCGCGGCGGCCTCCGCCTGGCCGGCCCGCTGATGTCCCGCCCGGTGCGGTCCGCCCTCACCGCGGACCTGCGCGCCCTGGAGTCCCGCCTCGGCCGCTGACGCCCGCCCCCCCGCGCGCGAACGCGGACGGCCGGCGCGGGCTGCTGCCCGTCGCCGGCCGTCGAGGTCCGTGTCCCGGTTACCGCGCGCCCCACTCCCGGTCCGTCGGCACGATCTCGCGGCCGAGCGGCATCAGCGAGATCGGGATCATCTTCAGGTTGGCCCACCCGAAGGGGATGCCGATGATCGACAGGAACAGCGGGATGCTGGTGATCAGGTGCCCGATCGCCAGCCACCACCCGGCGAAGACCAGCCAGATCACGTTCCCGACGCACGACGCCGGCCCGGCGTCCGGCCGCTCCACCGCCGTCCGCCCGAACGGCCACAGGATGAAGCCGGCGATCCGGAAGGAGGCGATGCCGAACGGGATGGTAATGACCAGTACACAGCAGATGATTCCGGCGAGCACGTAGGCAAGAGCCATCCAAATGCCGCAGAAAACCAACCAGATGACATTGAGGATGAACTTCACTGCACTCATGATCGGTACCTTCTCACGGCTGATGACGTTGCACTGCAACCGTGCCATGCCCGCTGGTGAGCGTGTCTACGCCCTTAGGGGTCGCGCCTCAGGGATCGGTCCGGGTAGCAGTCCCGGACAGGGACTCCTTCGGGTTCGGCGCCCGCCGAAGGGGGCCGGGTGCGAGGCGGCCCGACGGCTCGGTGGCGCGGGGGAGACCCCGGGCCACCGAGCCCGCTTCACGGTGTCAGCCGGTAGGCGCGGAGCGCGGTCTGCTCGACGGAGCCGCCGTCGGCATCCCGGGCCACGGCCCTGAGCGAGACGAAGCCGCCCGTCCCGGCCGGCGGGTCGACGGTGACCCGGTAGCCGCTGTCGCCCGGCTGCACCGGGGCGTTGCGCCAGTTGGCGCCGTCGTCGAAGGAGACCTGGACCTCCAGGCTGGCGACGGTCGCGGCGGGCGCGCCGCTCTGCCGCTCCACGGCGGCGAGCAGCGTGTGCTGCTTGCGCGGCGCCTGGTTGTCCGGGTTGACCGGGGCGGTGAAGCGGACCGCGTGGATCGGCAGCGGGGTGCTGCGCGGGGCGCCGCCGGGGCCCGGTGCGACGGCTCCCGAGCGGAAGGTCCAGACCGCCTCGACGGTGCCGGACAGCGCGGCCCACGGCTCGGACCGGGTGGCCTTCGCGGTCAGCCGGTAGGTGGCGTCGCCGGCCGGCACGGCGAAGTCGGCGGACTCCCGTGCGCTGCTGCCGATCCGCTTGCCGTCCCGCTCCAGGTCGATCCGGACGGTGTCGTCCAGCCGCCGCGTCCACGGTGAGCCGATGTGGCCGGGTGAGGCGTCGCTGAACAGCTGCGGCGCCAGCGTGAGGAAGCCGTCGCTGGTGCGGGCCATGGTGGCCGCGCCGCCCTGGCCGGGGGCGAGGCCGGGTCCGATGACGGCGGCGTTCCAGCGCTCGGCACAGGTCTCGCCGGCCGCGCAGCGCAGGGCACCGCTCTGGCTCACCGTGGAGGGGACCATCTCGCCGCCGGGCCCGGCGTTCTGGCCGAAGGTCGTCTCGCGGCGCTGGTCCTTGACGGTGAAGTACTCGGTGCGGACGGCCGGCAGCGCGAAGTTCGGCTCCGCGATGCTGAGGCCGCCGACGCCGCCGGCCTCCGCGAAGCTGCTGAAGTCGCCCGCCGTGCCGGGGGCCTGGGCGAAGTAGCGGGTGTTGAGGGTGGCCAGCTCGCCGGGGTCGACGGTGAAGGCCGGGTCCGGGAGCCCGCCGGTGGTGTGCACCAGCAGGTCGTAGCGGTCCGGCAGCCGTCCGTTCTGCTGCTGCGGGCCGTTCTGGACGCTCTGCGCCGTGAAGTCCAGCCGGCCGGCGCCGGGTCGGCCGCCTGGGATGACGTACAGGTTGCCGGGCCGGCCGATGGCCGCGAAGGAGTCGGCGCACCCCTCGTCGCCGCCGGTGCGGTAGCAGTAGGCCGCGGAGAGCGACCAGCCGGTGGTGGCGCGGCCGGGCACCGTGACGGTCAGCTGCCTGCCCTGCCGGGCGTCGACGGCGATCCTGGTGTCGCCGCGCAGCTCCAGCTCGGGCTGGAGGAACAGGGTGGACGTCGGGCTTGCGGTCCCGGCGCCGGGGGTGACCAGCTTGCCGCCGAGGTTGTAGCGGCCCTCGGGTACCCGGGCGGTGGCGGTGCCGCCGGTGAACCGGAGCGGGAAGGACTCCCGGGTGTCCAGGTTGACCAGGCCGATCATCGACTGGGTCATCCAGGTGCCCGGTCCCACCGGAGCGCCGTCGCGGTCGACCGCGGTGACGGTGACGTCGTGCCGGACGGCCTCGCGGGTGAGCGCGTACGGGGTGGTGACGGCGGTGCCGCCGGGGCCGGTCGCGGTCACCCGGCCGGTCAGCGAGGCGCCCGCGGCGATCCGGGCCGGGTCCACGGTCACGGTGGCCGGTGCGCTGGCGCCGGCCGGGACGGTCAGCCGGGCGGGGGCGACGGTGAACCCGCCGGCCGGCCCGGTGGACCAGGCGGCCAGGTCCAGGGTGACAGGCGTGCCGCCGGCGTTGTGGTACGTGACGGTCCGGCTGGTCGGGGCCGCGTCGGACGCGTCGTCCAGGCGGATCCCGGTGCCCTCGGCGGTCGCGTACACCTCCTGGGTGGTGGCCCGGGCGACGTCGACCCGCCCGGCGCCCTGCTCGTACGCGCCGCGCCCGGCCAGCGGGGCGGCGGAGGACACGAGCGTGGCCTTGAGCTGCGGCCCCTTCCAGTCCGGGTGCTGCTGGAGGAGCAGGGCGGCGGCTCCGGCGACGTGCGGGGCCGCCATCGAGGTGCCGGAGATGGCCGTGTACCGGTCGCCGACCGGGTTCTGGCCGTCCGTCCCGGCGGCGCGGGCGGCGACGATGCCGATGCCGGGGGCCGTGAGGTCCGGCTTGACGGCGTGGTCGCCGGTGCGAGGGCCCTGGCTGGAGAGGCCGGCCAGCGAGCCGTCGCGGTCGACGGCACCCACGGTCAGCGCGGCGTCCGCCGAGCCGGGGGTGCCGACGGTGCCGGGCCGGCCGCTGTTGCCGGCCGCGGCGACGAAGAGCGTGCCGTAGCGGGCGGAGAGCGTGTTGACGGCCTGGGCCAGCGGGTCGGTGCCGTCGGTGGCGGCGCCGGTGAAGCTGGTGTTGACGATCGGCGCGCGGGCCGCGGCCCACTCCATGCCCTGGAGCGCCCAGGACTCCTGGCCGTTGCCCTCGTCGTCCAGCACCTTGCCGACCAGCAGCCGGGCCTCGGGGGCGACGCCCCTGAACCGGCCGTCGGAGGCGGAGCCGGTGCCCGCCACGATCGAGGCGACGTGCGTGCCGTGGCCGTCCGCGTCGGAGGCCACTGGGGTGGGGCCTTCCCGGGCCGGGTCGGCGAGGGTGAAGTCGGAGCTCTCGCCGAGGGAGCCGGCCACGTCGGGGTGCCCGCGGTCGATGCCGCTGTCCAGCACCGCGACCTTGACGCCCTTGCCGGTCCAGCCGGACGACCAGGCCTGCGGGGCGCCGATCTGCGCGGTCGACCGGTCGAGCGCGGCGGTCACCTTGCCGTCCAGCCAGACCTTGTCCACCCCGCTCGCGGCGAGCCCGGCGCCGGGCCGGGCGAGCTGCTGCCAGAGCTCGCCCGTGCGGGCCTTCGGGGCGCGCAGGGCCACGCCGTGCACGCTCTCCAGCGTGCGTACGACGGTGGCCCCGGCCGGCGGCGCGGCGGCGGCGAACCCCTTGGCGCCGGGTCGGTCCGAGCCGAGGATCAGCGGCAGCTCGGCGGTGCCCGCGTCGTCGTAGCCCTGGGCGATCAGCCCGGCGACGTCGAACAGCCGCGGGTCCAGCCGCCCGGTGCTCAGCGGCTCGACGGCGTCCGCGGGGAGCAGGGTGAGCGTGCCCGGGGCGCCGGAGCGCTGGGTGAAGGTCACGTCCTCGCGTCCGGGCCCGGGCTGTACGGCGACCAGCGACACCCCGCCGTCGGTGCCGACCAGGGCGGTGACCCGGTCGCCGGTCACCAGGGTCACCCGGACCGGCCGGCCCGCCGCCGGTGCGGAGCCCCCGGCGGGTGCCTCGGCCGGCGACGCCCAGCCGGCCGGGGCGACGGCCGTGCCCGCCAGCACCGCGCCCAGCGCGACGGCCGGCCACCGGCCCACCCGCCTCGGGCCTTTTCTGTGTATGCCTTGCATAGTGTCCTCTCGGTGGGGCGACGCCCTGGATTCGGCGGGCCGCTCGCCGGCCCTGCCACTGGATCGACGGAGCAGGGGGCCGCAGAGGATGTCACGGCCCGTCAGAAAGATCCCTCGGGTTTTCCCCCTCCGGTGACATCCCGGCAGCGGGTCCGCTCCGTCGGAGAGGGCAGAGACGAACGGAGGGCACGCCCTGTGCGTAGCGCAGACCTGGAGGAGTTCCGCGGCTTCGCCGAGGACCGGTTGCCGCACCTGCGGCGGACCGCGTACCTGATGTGCGGCGACTGGCACCACGCCGAGGACATCACGCAGACCGCACTGACCAAGCTGTACGCGGTGTGGGGAAGGCGGCACCGGATCGCCAACCTGGAGGCCTACGCCCACCGGGTGCTGACCCGGTCCTGCATCGACCACACCCGGCGCCGCTGGCGGCGCGAGGACCCGACGCCCGTGCTGCCCGACCGGGCCGGCCAGGGAGCCGACCCCTCGCTGGGCCTCCAGGTCCGGGCCGCGCTGGCCGCGCTGCCGCCGCGTCAGCGGGCCGTGGTGGTCCTGCGGTTCTGGGTCGACCTGGACATCGCGGCCACCGCCAAGGCGCTCGGCTGCACCGCCGGCACGGTCAAGAGCCACACCTTCCGGGCTCTCGCCCGGCTGCGCGAGCTGCTCGGCGAGACCGACCCGTTCGACGAACTGGCCGTCACCCCTACCCCCCTGAAGGAACTGCTGTGACACATGACCACGCCCTCGACGGGCAGGACGAGCTGCGGGCCCTGCTCGCCACCGGGCTCGGCACCGAACCGCCACTGCCCGCCGACTCGGTGGACGCGGCAGTGGCCGCCGGACGACGCCGCAGCGGCGTGCGGCTGGCCGTGCGGGCCGGCGCCGGGGTGGCAGCCGCCGCGGCTCTGACCGCCCTGCTGGGGGGCCTGCCGACCGGCGGTGCCGCCCACGACCCGGGCGGCACGGCGGTGGCCGCCGACCCGCTGACCGGCCCGCTGACCCTGGCCGGCGCGGCCGGCGACGCCCCGCAACCGCTGCGACCGGACTCCTTCGGCCCCGGCGGCGGCCGGCCCACCGGCTGGAGCAGCGAGCAGCTGGGCGCCACCCTGGCCGGGCTCCTTCCGGCGGGCGGCGGCACGACGGTGCGCGGCGGTGACATTCCCGGCCGCACCTTCCGGGTCGACTGGGCGTCCCCGGTGGGCCAGGTGGAGCTCGTCGGCGGCGCCGACCGGACCGCCGACGCCCCGAACGTACCGCTCTGCGCCACGATCGCCCTGCCCAAGGTCACGCCGCGCCCCGGCGTGCCCTCGCCGCAGGAGGCGGCCCCGCGCACCAACTGCCAGGTGGCCGAACTCCCGGGCGGCGCCCGGGGCGAGGCGATGACGCTGACCTTCCCGCAGGGCGGCCGCGTCTCCCAGTACGTCCGCGTGCAGCGTGCCGACGGTCGGACGGTGACGCTCCAGCAGTGGGCCGGCGCGTCCGGCGCGGGCCTGGGAACGGACGAGCTGCTGGCGATCGCCGACGACCCCGCCTGGCGCTTCTGACCGGCCGCGGCCCGGGACGCGTCCGCCCCGCCGTGCGCCTGCCCGGCGGGGCGTGACCCGTGCTGTCGGCCCCCGGGGCGGGACGGTGGGCATCCGAGAAATATTGGTATAGACCTAGTCGGCTAGCTGGCTTAGCCTCCCTGTGGTGACGAGCGGGACCATACGGGGGTATCTGCTGTGCTTGAGGTGCTGGGCATCGAACCGTCGGCGGAGGCGGTGTACCGGCTGATCGTGGAGGAGCCGGGGTTCCGGGTCGTCGACATGGCCGAGCGGTTGGGGTGGAGTGAGGAACGGGTGCGGGTCGCGTTGAACCGGTTGGCCGAGCTGGACCTGGTGAACCTGGAGGACGGCTGCCGGGACGCGGTGCCGTTCAACCCGGACGTCGGGTTCGGGTTCCTGCTCTCGCGGGCCACCGCCGACCTCAGCCGGCGCCAGCGGCAGATCGAGTCCGCCGAGCAGGCGGTGACGGCGCTGAGCGCCCGGTTCAACGCCAACCGGGCCTCGCGGTACGAGGTCATCCACCGGCTGGAGGGGCTGGACATGGTCCGCAAGCGGCTGGAGGACCTGGCCTCCACCGCCGAGCGCGAGTGCCTGTCGCTGCTGCCCGGCGGCGCCCAGCTGCCGGACACCATGGACGCCAGCGAGCCGCTGGACCGGCAGGCGCTGGAACGCGGGGTGCGGATCAGGAGCGTCTACCAGGAGAGCTTCCGCAACGACCCGGCGACGCTGGAGTACGTCCGCTGGTTCACCCGGCTCGGCGGGCAGGCCTGCACGGTGCCCTTCCTGCCGCTGCTGCTGGTGGTGGTGGACCGGGAGACCGCGCTGGTGCCGATCGACCCGCAGGACGGCCGCGCGGGCGCGCTGGAGGTCCGGACCCCGGGGGTGGTGAGCGCGCTGGCCCTGCTGTTCGAGGAGTTCTGGGCGGCGGGCACGCCGTTCGGCCAGGACCCGCGCCGCAACGAGCACGATCTGACGCCCCAGGAAAGGGAGTTGCTGCTCCTGCTGAGCATCGGCTGCACCGACGAGGTGGCCTCCCGGCGGCTCGGGCTGTCGCTGCGCACGGTGCGCCGGATGAGCTCCCAGCTGATGAACCGGCTGGGCGCGCGCAGCCGGTTCGAGGCGGGGGTGCGCGCCGCGAAGGAGGGCTGGCTCTGACCGACGGGCACGGGGCCGGGGCCTGTCCCGCACGACAGGCCCCGACGGCTGGCGGGAGGTCCGGTCAGGCCGCGGTGTCCAGCCGTCGGCGCTGCTCCTCGTCGAGGACGAGGTCCAACGCGCCCAGGCTCTCCTCCAGTTGGGCGACGGAGCTGGCGCCGACCACCGGGACGGTCGGGACGGGGTGGCCGATCAGCCAGGCCAGCACCACCTGGTTGACGGTGGCGCCGGTCTCCTCGGCCACCTCCGCCAGTACGGCCAGCCGGGCCTTCGTCTCCGGCCGCTCGTACTCCGCGCGCAGCGGGCGGTCCGGGCGGCAGTACGAGCCGCCGAGCAGCGGGGAGTAGGCGAGCAGCGCCATCGAGGGCCGCGCCGTGAGGTACGAGAGCAGGGCCTCGTCGGCGTGCTTCTGGACGCCGAAGTCCGCGTCGGGCCTCGGCCGCAGGTAGCTGTGGCGCTGCTGGACGCACCGGTAGCCGGGCCAACCCCGGTCGGCGGCAAGGTCGTTGGCGTCGGCCAGCTGGGCGGCGCTGTGGTTGCTGCACCCGAGGGCGGTGACCTTGCCGTCGGCGACCAGCCCGGCGAAGGCGCCCATGGTCTCCTCGACCGGTGTGGCCGGGTCGGCCACGTGCGCGTAGTACAGGTCCAGCCGGTCGGTGCCGAGGCGGCGCAGGCTGCCCTCCGCCGCCTCCCGCACCGCGCGGGCGGACAGGCCCTCGATGTGCTCGGGGAAGGGCAGTCCGGGCACCGGGCGGGCGCCGAGCTTGGTGGCGAGCACCAGGTCGTCGCGGTTGCCGCGGCGGGCCGTCCAGCGGCCGAGCAGTTCCTCGCTCTCGTAGCCGTTCGCGCCGGGCGCCCAGAAGGCGTAGTTGTTCGAGGTGTCGATGAACGTCCCACCGGCTTCCGTGAACCGGTCGAGGATCGCCGTCGCGGTCTCCTCGTCGACGGTGGTGCCGAAGGTCATCGCGCCGAGACAGAGAACGCTGGCCGACTGGCCGTCAACTCCGAGGCTGCGGTACCGCATCAGTCTTCCCTCCAGGGGGATCGGCAGTGGTGTCGCCGGGCGCGGCCGGGGCAGTGCCCCGCCGCGACCTGGTCACCAGAATCATTACCCCGGCGGTGCCCAGTTCGGCCACTGTGCAGACCAGCCGGGAGACGATCGCGGCCGCGCCGGCCGTGGAGACCGGCACGACCGTCGACAGCGACAGCACCAGGACCATCTCCCGGGCGCCCAGGCCGTCCGGGAGGACGATCGTCAGCGTGCCCGCGACGGTGGCGAGCGCGAACCCCCCGACGCAGGCCGCCAGCGAGCGGCCGGGCGGCCCGCCCAGGGCGACCACGATCAGCCACAGGTGCAGGCCGGCCGAGAACCAGGACAGCAGGGCCAGGGCGAGCGAAACCCGCACCGCGCGGGGCGAGTTGCGCCCGGACGGCGGCGGTCGGCGGAACAGCCGGGCGCCGTGCTCCACCGCCGCGCCGATCAGGCCCGGACGGACCACGAAGCAGAGCAGCACCAGGACCGGCAGGGCCAGCCACCAGGTGTTGCCGCCGAGCACGGCGGGCGCGATGCCGAGCGCGGCGAGGCAGGCGGTCAGCATGGTGATGCCCAGGCTGACCACGTAGGTGGTGACCATCCGTCCGGCCGTGGCCCCGTGCTCGGCGCCCAGCTGGATGTGCGCGAGCAGCCCGAAGACCGGGGTCGGGAGGAACTTGCCGAGCAGCCCGCAGAAGAAGATCCGGGCGCTGCCGAACAGCCCGACGGGCGGCCCCAGGTCGTCCAGGACGGCCCGCCAGGACAGCAGGCCGAGCAGTAGCCCGCCGACGTTCGTCAGTACGGACACCGCCAGCAGGGCCAGGGACCAGCCGTCCGCCATCCTGGTGACCAGGCTCCAGGCGTCGTTGCGGGCCACCGCGACCAGGCCCGCGACGCCGGCGACCAGCAGGACGGCGGTCAGCAGCCGCCGCCGGCCCCGCGGCGGGCCGGCCGGACCGCCCCCGGACGCGTCCGCCGTGACGCCGTCCGCCGCGACGCCGTCCGCCGTGACACCGTCCGTCATGACGCCGGGTGCCGCGGCCGCCGGAAGCCGCGTTCGGTGAGCGCCCGCACCGCGCCCCGGGCGACGCCCGCCACCAGCGCGGTGTGCAGCAGGAAGTGGTAGCCGACGAACACCGGGTAGTACCGCAGCCCCTGGTCGCGCACCACGAACCGGGCCAGCCCCGGGTCCGCCACCGCGAACCAGGCCACGCCCAGCGCCGGGAGGACGGCCGCCTTGGGCGTGAGCAGCAGTAGCGGCAGGCTCCCCCAGGTGGCGGCGGTGGCCAGCACGCCCGGCATCCGGTTCGCCTTGAGCGCCCCGGGGCTGAAGCGGTGGGCGCCGGCGAACGCCACCAGCAGCTGCGAGCGCCGGTACTGCTCGCCGAGCAGCGCGCCCAGCCGCTCCACGTCGTCGTGCCGGCCGGTGATGCGCTCGGTCAGCAGGATCGGGTACTTCGCCGCCAGCCGCTCGCTGTACTCCACGTCCTCCGACTCCCGCAGGGTCTCGTCCAGCGGGCCGATCTCCTCGTACACCTCCCGCCGGATGGCGCACATGGCGAAGAAGACGGTGCGCACCCGGCCGGTGGCCCGCCGGCGCCACCAGTACTCGTGCAGGACGCGGTAGCGCTCGACCGGGCCGTCGTCGAACAGCGCCCGCTTGCCGACCACCCCGTGGACGCAGCCGAGGTCGGGCTGCTCCGCCAGCAGGGCCACGGCGTTCGCGACCGCGTCCGGGTCCAGCGCGATGTCGGAGTCCAGGAAGAACAGGATCTCCCCGGTGCTCTCGGCCGCCCCGCGGTTGCGGGCGACGGACACCCCGCCGTTGCGCTGGGTGATCAGCCGGACGGGGTAGCGCCGGACGATCTCCGGGGAGCGGTCCGAGCTGCCGTCGTCGACGACGAGCACCTCGTGCACGGGGTACGTCTGCGCGAGGGCGGACTCGACGACCGCCGCGATGGTCTTCTCGTAGTTGTAGTTGGGGATGATCACCGACACGGTGGGCCGTGCGTCGGCCGTGGGTGCCTCCGGACCGGTCATGTGTGCCTCCGGATCAGCCATGTGTGCCTCCCGTTGCGGGCCCGGTGATCCAGGCGTCCTGGCGGAGATGGTCGGATGTGCCCTCGGGGCTGCTCAGCGAGTAGCGGTGGGTCCGGGAGCCGTGTGCGGTGAACGCCCAGTCGAAGCGCCACCAGTCGTGCCAGCTGCCGGCGTCCCAGGACATCGGCAGGACCGTGTCGCCCGCGTCCGCCGCGTCCTGGGTGAGGCCGCGCAGCTCGTTGAGGTCGCCCATGCCGGCGTTGGTGTTGAAGTCGCCGGCGATGAACAGGGGGTCGGGGTTGGCCCGGACGTCCCGGACCAGCCCGTCGAACTGCTGCCGGCGCTCCCGCTGCCGGCGGTGCACGTCGGCCGGGAAGTCCTGCGGGGGCATCCCGTAGGCGACCGGCACGAGCATGTGGACGTTGTAGAAGGACATCACCGAGCCGTTGACCGCGAGGTCGGTGCGCAGCACCTTGGCCCCGGCGAAGACGCGCGACCAGTCGCCCTCCCCGCGCGCCCGCAGCTCCTGGTCCGGGCCGACCGGCGGCTGCGCCACCACGGGGAACCGGGAGAGGGTCACCAACTCGCCCCGGGTGACCACCTGGTAGCCCGGGAACTCGCGCTTCAGCCGGGCGGTGTCGTCCACCTCGCGGGCGCCGTCGGCGCCGGCCGCGTCGTCCCAGTGCAGGTACTCCTGGAGCAGGTACACGTCGGCGTTCTGGGCCTTGAGGTAGGCGTAGAACCGGTCCGGGTCCACGTCGGAGCCCCAGTACTCGGTGTTCTGCGCGACGACGTGGATCGCGCCGGGCGGCACCGTCCGGTCGGCCGTCGCCGCGGCCAGCGTCAGCCCCGACTGGTCCAGCCCGACGGCGAGCGAGAGCACGCCCATGACGGCGGGCCAGCGCACCCGGCCGCGGCCGCGGCGCAGCCGGAGGGCGAGGGCGGCCAGCAGCACCAGCAGCGGGACGCCGAGCAGGACCGGGGGCGGGGCGGCCCCGGGGACGACCCAGAACCAGGCCCGGCCGGTCAGCGCCTCCTGGAGCGCGCAGAACAGCAGCCACCCGGCGCTCACCGCGGCCAGCAGCCGGACCGGCCAGGTGGCGGCCCGGTCGGCGAGGAACCAGGACCGCCGGGGCCGGGGGAGCGCGAAGCGCCCGGGCTGAGGGGCCGTCACCACGACTGCACCGCCAGCAGGAGTCCGAAGCCGGTCAGCCACAGTCCGCCGACGGCGAGCATGGTCCGGTCCGTGAAGAGGGTCCGGGTCGGTTCGCCGCCGCCCTCGCTGACCAGCAGGATCTGCAGGTAGCGGGCGATCGCGAAGACCGCCAGCGGAGTGGAGAGCAGGATCCGCAGCTGGCGCATGCCGCCGGCCGCGGCGTCGCTCTGCAGGAAGGACACGTAGGCGAGCACGGTCACCGAGGCGGCGAAGGTGACCATGCTGTTCAGGAACGGGACGGAGTAGGCGCGCAGGGCCGGCCGGTGCAGCTCCGAGGGCCCGCCCTGCACCGAGGTCAGCTCGTGCCGGCGCTTGCCGAAGCCGAGCAGGATGCAGACCGAGAAGACGCAGAGCAGGAACCAGGAGGAGATCGGGACGGAGGCCGCCATCGCGCCGGCGCAGACCCGCAGCACGAAGCCGGTGGCGATGACGAAGACGTCGACCACCGAGACGTGCTTGAGGACGAAGCTGTACAGGATGTTGGTGACCGCGTAGACGAGCACGGGGACGGCGGCGGCCCCCGCGGCCGCCGAGCCGGCCAGCAGGGCGAGGTAGAGGACGGCGCCGAGCACGATCGCGACCGGGACCGGGACGGCCCCGGAGGCGATCGGGCGGTGGCGTTTGACCGGGTGGCGGCGGTCCCGCTCCCGGTCGGCGAGGTCGTTGACGACGTAGGTGGCCGAGGACGCGAGGACGAACAGGACCAGGACGGGCAGGGCGCCGGCGACGGCCGGCCACGGCGAGGCGCCGGACGCCAGCAGGGGCAGCACCAGGACGACCGCGTTCTTCGGCCACTGGAACGGTCTGACCAGCCGGAGCAGGCCGCGCACCAGCGAGCCGCGCCGGGGCTCCCCGGGCAGCCCGGACCCGCCGGGCTCCTCGGGCAGGTCGGCGGGCGGGGGGCCGGTGGCCCCGTCGGGCGGATGCACCGGCGGGCCGATGAGGCCCTTTCGGTACTCGCTCGCAGTACTCACTTCCGTTCCCTTCGCTGCTGTCAGAAGAGGACCTTGACCGTGCGCAGGGCACCCTCGCGCCAGCGGTCGGAGTGCGTCCGGCCGGTGGTGCCGGCCACGGCGGACCGGTTCGCGCGGTACCAGGTGAAGCTGCGCTCGATGGCGGTCGCGTTGGAGTGGCGGGGGGTGAAACCGAGCACCTCGCGGGCGTCGGTGATGTCGACGCAGGAGTCCCGGGTGAGCTTCTGGACGAGGCGTCCGTAGACCGGGGACAGCCGCAGCGCGGCCAGCGTCCGCAGGGCGGCCTTCGCCGGGCCGAGCGGCAGCGGGACGACCCGCTTGCCGTGGCCGGCGAGGTCCAGGACGACCTGGCAGTCCTCGCGGAACGAGCCGTACTCGGCCGCGCCGACGTTGAACTCCCGGTTGACCCGCTCGCCCGGCAGGGTCAGCACCGCGGTCACCAGGTCGCAGAGGTCCTCGACGTCCAGCATCTGGTTGAGGGTGTGGCCGCCGCCGAGGACGGGGAAGCCCCGGCCGTCGAGCGCCCAGTCGAAGAGCATCGCGAAGACGCCCAGCCGGCCCGGGCCGATGAAGGTCTTCGGGCGCAGGACGGGCACGCACATGCCCCGGTCGCGGTAGTCGGCGCACAGCCGCTCGGCCGCGATCTTCGCGGCGTTGTACGGGTCGACCGGGACCAGCGGGTGGGTCTCCGGGGTCGGCGTGCGCTCCGGCAGGCCGTACACCGCGGTGGAGGAGATGTGCAGCACCCGGTCGGTCCCGGCCCGCCGGGCGGCGTCCAGGACGGTGCGGGTGCCGTCGACGTCCACCGAGCGGATCTCCGCCGCCGGGTGGCTCGGCAGGGCGGCGGCGCCGTGCACCACCACGTCCGCCTCGGCCGCCAGCCGGCCGAGCAGGGTGCGGTCCCGGACGTCGCCGACCACCGCCTCCACGGAGGGCAGGGCGGCGAGTCCGGGCGGCAGCGGGCGGCGGTCGAGGGCGACCACCCGGTGGACGGGCGAGCTGCCGAGCCGTCGGACCAGGGCGCTGCCGAGGAAGCCGGCCGCGCCGGTGAGCAGTACGCGCTGGGGGCGGGCGGTGGGGCGGGGGCCGTCGGGCGTCACGGGGCTGTCGGTGGTCACGGGCGGCCTGCCGGCGGGGTGGTCGGGCCGGGGGCACCGGCGAGCGGCGGACGGGCGGCGCCCACCGGCGGCACCTGGCGCCGGTACAGCCGCCGGAACCGCGGGCTCAGCAGCCACTGGCCGGCCCCGACCGCCGCGCCCGCCGTCACCGCGGTGCCCGCCGCGAAGTGCAGGGCGGTGTACGCGACCGCCGTCGGGACCCCGCGCTCGCGGACCAGGAAGGCGTGGAAGCCGCGGTCGGCGAGCACGGCGCCGGCCGCCAGGGCGGCGGTGGCGGGCAGTGTCCGGCGGGACACCAGGGCCAGCGGTAGCGAGGCCACCGCGCCGGCCGCGGCGAGCGCGGCGACGGCCCGGGAGCGGGTCTCGAACCCGCGCATGAAGCCCCGGTGGTCCACGTAGAGCGGCACCCGCAGGCGCGCCCGGCGGAACAGCTTGCGGACCAGCCCGGACAGCTGCTCCTCGTCGTTGTGCCGCCCGACCACCGCGGAGCTGAGCTCGATCCGGTGGGTGGCCGACAGCCGTACGCCGAAGTCGATCTCCTCGGTCTGGCGCAGGGCCGGGTTGAGCCCGCCGGAGTCCAGGAACAGCGACCGGCGGATGGCCGCCAGGGCCGAGAACCAGGGGGTGACGGTGCCCTCGGAGCTGATCCGCCAGTAGTACGACTGGAGGATCCGGTAGTCCCCGACCCGGGTGGTCGGCAGCAGCGGCTCCTTGGCGGTGATGCCGCACACCGACCCGGTCTCCGGGTCGGCGGCGAGGCGCTCCACCGCGGCGGCGACCGAGGTCGGGGAGAGGCCGACGTCGGCGTCCAGGAAGAACACGATCTCGCCGCGGGCCTCCCGGGCGCCGCGGTTGCGGGTCTCGGCGGGCCCCGCGTTGCGCTCCTGGCGGACCAGTCGGCACGGGTACTTCTCCGCCACCAGGGCGGAGTCGTCGGTGCTGGCGTCGTCGACCACGACGATCTCGAGGTTGGGGTAGGTCTGGGCGGTCACCGCGTCCAGGCAGGCGGGCAGTGTGCGGGCGTCGTTGTAGAGCGGGATGACCACCGACACCAGGGGAAGGGTCATGTCTGTCCTGTTCAGGCCGCGGGGATCTCGGGCAGGTCCGGGTCATCGTCGGACGGGTTGACCCGCGCCTCGCTGATGATCTTCCGGTCGTCACTGGTCAGGCAGCGGCCGGTGGCCAGGTCGAACTCCCAGTCGTGCAGGCGGCAGGTGAGGATGCCGTCCCGGTGGGAGCCGAACCGGACCAGGTCCGCCTTGAGGTGGGGGCAGAGCCGCTGGACGACGTGGTCGCCGGCCCGGGCGCGCTCCTCGGTCTGGCTCAACTCCGCGTAGTAGCCCTCGACATAGGCCATCCGCTCGGTCGAGAGGGAGGCGAAGAAGGTGGTCACGAACTCGTTGAAGGGCCCCTTGCGGGCGGCCTTGAAACGGCAGGACAGGAACAGCTCGTTCGCCCAGTCGGGGCAGCGCTCGGCGACCATCCGCTCCACCAGCGGCCGGGGCAGCTCGAAGCGGTAGCGGCACTCCTCGCCCGCCCAGCGGGCCACCCGGCGGTCCAGGAAGTCGAACAGGATCTGCTCGGTGGGTGCGGCCCCGGCTCCGGTCCCGGCTCCGGTCCCGCCGTCGGCTCCCTCCTCGGCTCCGGTCGCGTCCGGGGTGTCCACCACCTCGACCAGGACCCGGCCGTTGATGCCCTCGCAGGTGCGGTCGGCGTACTGCAGCAGCGGCTCCACCCACTCCCGCAGGCCGGTCAGCAGGTCGGTGCGGGTGGTCGGCCAGCCGGCCTTCTCCGCGCGGATCCGGTCGGCCCGGCGGGCCTGGTACTCGCGCAGGTAGCCGGTGCGGTCGTCGCGGATCCGGGCGACCGTCCGCTCGTCGACCTGCTCCAGCCGGCAGCTGCGGTCCGGGCCCAACTCGGCCACGGTGCCCGGCAGGAGGAGGTGGGTGTTGGTCACCCCGCGCTCGCGGAGGAAGTCGAGGAAGACCCACTGGTCGGGGAAGATGTTGGCGTCGTCGCCGTCCAGGTCGTTGAGGTGGAAGAGCTCCTCGTCCAGGAAGCAGGGCGGCCCGGCGAACGGGAAGACGTGCTCGGCGCCGTACTGCTCGACGTAGTTCAGGGCGCGGGCCATGCCGTTGCGGCGCTTGCGGCGGCCGACGGTCTGCTTCATCCGGGCGGGGAAGTCGTACACCATCGGGTACCAGATCGCCCCGGAGTACTGGAGGAAGTGCCCGGCGAGCGGCCCGAAGGACCTGATCCGGGGCTCGTCGACCGGGCGGGCGTCGTTCTGGTTGAGGATCCGGGTGCCGTTGTCGTCGATGAGGATCGCGGAGTCGCCGATCGGGCCGTCGGTCGGCGAGGTGAGGGCGTTGACCATCACCTGGACGCCGCCGTCCAGTTGCGTCGGTTCGAGGTCCCGGGTCTGGACGAAGTGGCGGAAGCCGAGGTCCTCCAGGGACGTCCGCAGGTCGCGGACCGGGTAGTCCGGCAGCAGGACGACGGTGTCCTTGGACATCCGGGTCCGCAGCCACTCGGCGTCGAAGTGGTCGTGGTGGAGGTGGGAGACGTACAGGTACTCCGCGGTGTGCAGTTGGGCGGTGTCCATCGCCTCGTTGTCGGGGAACGGGAACCACGAGGCGAAGAACGCCGGATTGAACCAGGGGTCGCAGAGGATGCGCCCGGCACTGGTCTCCACGAGCAGGCCGGCGTGGCCGACGGATGTGATGCGCATGAGTCTCCAATGGCGGTCGAGCGACTTCAGGAGGAGGCGGCCGGGGAGAGGCAACGGCCGTGGGGGGAGCCACCGTTGGGGGAGCGGCCGCGGTGCCGTCCGGGCGGGCGTCAGCGGCCGTCCGTGGGCCCTGTCGGCGGTCGTGGGCGGGCGTCAGCGGTCGTCAGCGGCCGTCAGTGGCCGTCAGTGGGTGTCGCGCCGCGGGCCGGCGGGCCGGTCGAGCACGTTGAAGTCCGCGACGGCGAACCGGGCGAGTGCCGTCGGGCCGGCGACGGCCCGGTGGGCGATCGCGATGGCGCGGCCGACGGCGTCGGTCAGGTCGCAGCCGGCGAGGTAGAAGGTCAACCGGACACCCCGGGGGGTGATGTGGACGTGGAGGTGCTCGACGCCGTCGCGGGCGGACGTGACGCTGTCCAGGGCCGAGAGCACGGCCCCGACGGTCGGCCGGGCGCCCGCCGACCCGCCTGTCGCGGCGGTCAGCAGCACGCCGACGAGGTGCACCGGAAGTCCTGGGAGCTCTGGGGGGAACCGGCCGGTCAGCCCCAGGAGAAGCCGCTGCCCACCGCGGCCGGGAAGGCCTGCGGGAGCGGGCGGAAGGGAAGCGGGGCGACCGGCGCGGTGGTGAGCCCGGTCGTCGTCCGGCGTACGGGGCCGCGGGAACGCGCGGAGGTGAACATGGGGAAGTCCTCCGAATCCTGGGGGGTTTCGGGCCGCTCTCGTTCGTCCGCGGCCTCGGTGGTCCCAAGATTCGCACGGGCCCCGGTGCGCTCACACGGGTTCAGGGTGACACCAAACGCGTGGCAGCTTCGGGCCAGGAAGGGGACGTCGCGCCGACCCCGGATGAGCTGCGCGGCAGTCGACTTGGCAGGTTTCGGTCAGGCGGAAGGTGTCAGCCCGCCGCCGTCCCGCGTTCCGCGATGCGGACAGCCGGCGGCCGCCCCCGGGAGGGAATACGTGCAGGTCCCTCGCGTGGACGGCTCGGTCTCGCGAGGGACCTGAGGGTGGGTCCGGGGCCGGAGCGGGCCGGTGCCACGGCTGGGGTAGCGTTCCTTTGCCTACCCTTGACCCGGAAGACCTGATGATCGAAGCAAGCTACTCGGCCGTCCCCGCCCTCCTGCTCGTGTTCGCCGTCCTCGGGTCGGCGCTCGCCCTCGGAACCGCCCGGTGGGCCCGCCGGAGAGGCATGGCGGTCCCGACGGCGGTGCTGTGGGGACTGAGCCTGGCGGGCGAACTGGCGGTGACGCTGACACCGACGGCCACCGGGTACTCGGGGCCGCCGAGTTGCGCGATCGGGCCCGGCATGTGGGCCGACGCGACGGCGCAGCAGGGGCTGATGAACATCGCGCTCTACCTGCCACTGGCGTTCTTCGGCGTGCTGCTCTTCCGACGGCCGGTCACCGTGCTCGCGGGCTGCGCGGTGCTGTCCGCCGTCACCGAGGTCGTCCAGACCCTGCTCGGGACCGGACGCGCCTGCGACGCTGCGGACTTCGTCGACAACGCGGCCGGCGCGCTACTGGGGACGCTGCTCGCCGCCGGCTGGCTGCTGGCGCGGCGGCGCGGGCTGCCCAGGCTGCGCCGGGACCTGGTCCACGGGCTGGTGCTGGGCGCCGTCGGGCTGGCGGGGGCGGGGCTGGTGGTCCACTTCGGGATCCGCACGTACCGGGACTCGCCGGGCCTCTTCGCCCCGCCGTCCGACGACATCGCGACGGCGCAGCGGGTGGCGGAGGGCGTGTTCGGCCCGCGCACGCTGGTGGACACCACCACGACCACCGCCGACCCCGGGCTCACCCAGCAGATCATGGACGTCAGCACCGACCGCGGCGACCTCCGGATCGAGCAGCCCAGCGGCCGTCTGCTCGCCGTCGCCGCCGCCACGCCCTCCGCCGACGCGGCCGGCTCGCCCGCCCTCACCCCGGAGCAGGTCGTCGCCGCCGGCCGGGCCTTCGCCGACACCTGGTTCGCCGACCGGATCGCCGGCCTGACCCCGACCGTCACCCCCGCTGGCCCGAACGGCGCTGCCCGCACGCTTGGTTACCGCCGCGAGGGTACGGCCGCCGGGCAGCCGGCGGTGCGCCTCGATCTGACCGTGGGCGCCGACGGCCGCATCCTGACAGCTGCCTCGTAGTCCCTGGTCCTCGAACTCCCGTGGTCCGTCCCGGGGTTCAGGCGGGGCGGGGCAGGTACGCCAGGCCGTGCGCGCCCGCCTCGCCGAGCCGGGGGACCTCCAGTCGGGCCACCGGCTCCAGCGCCTCCAGGTCGATGACGTCGACGGTGGAGGAGACGGCGCAGGAGACGTAGGCGAGGCGGCCGTCGGGGGAGGAGGTGACGGTGAGCGGGAAGAGGCCCACCTCGACCGAGCCGAGCCGCTGGTGACCGTCGGCGGCGAAGACCGTGAGACGGCCGGGGAGTTGGCGCCCCAGGGGCGAGCCGGCCTCGGGGACGCTGCGCACCTCGCCGGCCAGCAGCCTGCCGGTCGGGGTGAGGTGGACCGGCAGGGCCGGGGAGTCCGTCGGGAGGACGTCCGTGACGGACGCGGTCGCGACGTCGATGACGCGGATGCCGGGGGTCGGGGCGGGCATGGCGGTGGTCGAGAAGTACGGGCCGGCGACGTAGACCCGGGCGCCGTCGGGGGAGACGGCCAGGCCCTCGCTGCCGGGGACCTCGACCTTGGCGGTCAGCACGCCCCGGTCGAGGTCGACGACCGAGACGAAGGGTGCCTCCTTGTTGGTGGCGAAGCCGGTCCGGCCGTCCGGGGTGATGGCGAACCAGTGCGGACCGGGCGCCTCGGTGTCGATCCGGCCGATCGGGCGGCGGGTCCCGGTGTCGATGACCACGACGCCGCCGGGCCGGTCCGGGCCGCCCTCCACGCTGACGTACAGCCGGCCGCGGGCGGTGTCCAGGGCCAGCCCGTGCGGGCCGTGTTCGGGGGCGAGGTCGACCACGTCGACGACCCGCCGGGTGTCGGCGTCGATGACGGTCACCTCGGTGCGGCGGCCGCTGTTGGCGCCGTAGTAGCCCGAGCGGTAGGCGCTGGTGCACCAGAGCAGCCGCCGGGTCGGGTCGAAGCAGAGCTCGTGCGGTTCGGCGAGGACCCGGACGGTGTCGAGGTGCCGGTCGGTGGCGGCGTCGAAGAACAGGACGTTCGAGCCGCTCTGGCTGACGATGGCGAGGACGTCGCCGGTGCGGTCGGTGCGGTCGGCACGGGTGGGCTGCGACATGAGGACTCCTCGGTGAGGTTTGCGTGGTTCCGCGGTTTCGCGGTCGTTTCCACTGTCGTCGGCAGCCGCGGCGGGAGCCATGCAAGGATCGGCATCGGATAGTTGCCCAGAATGCAAAGACCCAGGTCAGGAGCGGACGGCCAATGGATCTCAACCTGCTGCGGGCGCTGGACGCCCTGCTCCAGGAGAACAGCGTGACCCGCGCCGCCGAGCGGCTCGGCACCTCACCGGCGGCCGTCAGCCGGATGCTGGCCCGGCTGCGCCGCGCCGTCGAGGACCCGCTGCTGGTGCGCGCCGGGCAGGGCCTCGTCCCGACCCCGCGGGCACTCGAACTGCGGGAGGAGGTCGGCGCGTTGCTGCGCGGCTGCGACGACGTGCTGCGCCCCGGCGCCGGCTTCGACCCCGTCCACCTCGACCGCACCTTCACGCTGCAGGCCGGTGAACTGATGCTGGTACGGACGGCGGGCGCCCTCGTCGAGCGGGTCCGGGCGGAGGCCCCGCGGGTGGACGTGGTCTTCCTGCCGGAGGCGCTGGAGGACGGGCCGGCGCTGCGGCAGGGGCTGGTGGACGTCGAACTGGGCGTGCTCGGCCACCTGGACACGGAGGTCCGCACCCGGCAGCTCCTCCGGGTTCCCCTGGTCGGCCTCGCCCGGGCGGGCCATCCGCTGTTCGACGGCCGCCGGATCACCGTCCGCCGGTTCGCCGCCGCCGACCACATCGGCGTCTCCCGGCGCGGCAAGCGGCTCGGCCCGATCGACGCCGGGCTCGCCGAACTCGGACTCCGGCGTCGGGTGGCGGTGGTCGTGCCCAGCCACACCGGCGCGATGCTGCTCGCCCGGGACAGCGACCTGGTCACCCTCGTCCCCGAGGACTGGCTGCCGGACACCGTCGCCGCGCTGGGCCTGCGCACCTTCCCGATCCCGCTGGAACTCGCCCTGCTGGAGCTGGGGATGGCCTGGCACCCGCGCAACTCGGCCGATCCGGGGCACCGCTGGTTCCGCGAGCACGTGGCGGCCGCGGTGCTGGGGCCGGAGTAGCCCCCCCGCGGGGGTGCGCCCCGGCTCGGTCCGCGGTGTCCGGCCGGGATACCCTGCCGGGGTACATGGCGGCGGCTGGGGACAGGAGGCGGAGGATGGTGCGGTCACGGCCGTTCGGTCCGCCGGTGCCGTGGGCGCCGCGCCTGCTGCTGCTCGCCGCGCTGCTGTTCGGCATCGTGACGATGCACACGCTCGGCCATCCGGGCGGTGGGCACGGTGGTTCCGGCGGGTACGGCGGGCACGGTGGTTCCGGCGGGCACGAGGGAGCGGGGACGCACGCCTCGGCCGTGCACCCGGCGCACCCCGCGGCCGCGGTCCACCACGGCCCGGCCGCCGCGCCCATGGAGGCCGCCTCCGCCGTCGACCCCGCCATCCCGGCCGCCTCCGCCGTCGACCCGACCATCGCCGGCGGCATGGACCCGATGGCGGTCTGCCTCGCCGTCCTGGCGGGCTGGACCCTGGTGCTGCTCCTCGCCGGCCCGCTGCTGCGCCGCAGCGGCGACGCCGCCGCCGAGGTACGGGCCCGACTGCTGCGGGCCGTCCGCGCGCTGCCCCCGCCCGGGGGCGGGCGGATACTCCTCACCCGGCTTTCGGTGCTGCGCCAGTAGGCGCGCGCCCGCCGTCCCGTGCCCGCGCCCGCCCTGGAGCGCCCGCGCGCACGTCCACGCGCCCGCTCGCGCCCCGCAGCGCCCGCGCACGGAACGGCCGACGCGACGTCCTGCACACCCACACACCGCACGAGGTGCACTCCGCCATGCGCACACCCACCCGTCGTACCGTCCTCGGCGCCGCGCTCGCCGCCGCCGGGACCGGCCTGCTCACCGCCTGCTCCTCCGGCTCCATGAAGGGCATGGACCACGGGTCCATGAACCACGGCCCCACGAGCGGCACGACCGGAGCCGCCGCCCCGGCCGGCTACCTCGCCCCGAACGGCCCCGAGGTCGCCGCCGCCGAGGCCCGGCGCAAGCCCGGCCCGGAGCGGAAGGTCGCGCTCACCGCCACCGAGACCACCCTGGACCTCGGCGGTCGCACCGTCCGCAGCTGGGCGTACGGCGACCGCCTGCCCGGCCAGGAGGTGCGCGCCACCCTCGGCGACACGCTCGCCGTCACCCTCGCCAACCACCTGCCGCAGCCCACCACACTGCACTGGCACGGCCTCGCGCTGCGCAACGACATGGACGGCGTGCCCGGCGTGACCCAGGCCGACGTCCGGCCCGGCGCCTCCTTCGAGTACCGCTTCGCGCTCGCCCACCCGGGCACGTACTGGTTCCACCCGCACTCCGGCGTCCAGCAGGACCGCGGCCTGTACGCCCCGCTGATCGTCGAGGACCCCAGGGAGCCGCTGGCCTACGACAAGGAGTGGGTCGTCGTCCTGGACGACTGGGTGGACGGCGTCGACGGCAGCACCCCGGACGCCGTCCTCGCCGAACTCGCCCGGGGCATGGGCGGGATGGACCACTCGGGCGGCTCCGGCCACGACATGCCGGGGATGACGGGGATGCCGGGCCACGACATGGCGGGGACGCCCGGCGCGGGCAGCACCCCGAACGCCGCCGGCCCGTCCCGGATGCTGATGGGCGCTCAGAGCCCGCTGCTGGGAGGCGACGCCGGTGACGTCGCGTACCCGTTCCACCTGGTCAACGGCAGGCTCGCGACCGCGCCCGAGACCTTCACCGCCAAGCCCGGCGACCGGATCCGGATCCGGCTGGTCAACGCGGGCGGCGACACCGCCTACCGGGTCGCTCTCGGCGGCCACGAGCTGACCGTCACCCACACCGACGGCTTCCCGGTCGAACCGGCCACCACCCAGGCGCTGCTGCTCGGCATGGGCGAGCGCTACGACGTGCTGGTGACCGCCAAGGACGGCGCCTTCCCGCTGACCGCGCTGGCCGAGGGCAAGAACGCCACCGCCCTGGCCGTGCTGCGCACCGGCGGCGGCGCCGCGCCCGACGCCGCCGTCCGCCCGGCCGAGCTGGACGGCCGGCTGCTCACCGCGGGGCAGCTCAAGGCCGCCCCGGACGTCCGGCTGCCCGCCAAGGCGCCGGACCGCACGGTGAGGCTGGAGCTCACCGGCGGGATGGCGAAGGCCGACTGGGCGTTCAACGGCCGCCGGTACGACCCGGCGCAGCGCTACCCGGTGGCGGCGGGCGAGCGGGTGCGGCTGGAGTTCCGCAACAGCACCGCCATGTGGCACCCCGTCCACCTGCACGGTCACAGCTTCGCGCTGCCCGGCGACGGCCCGCGCAAGGACACCGCGGTGGTGCTGCCGGGCACGACCCTGGCCGTCGACTTCGACGCCGACAACCCGGGCCTGTGGATGGTGCACTGCCACAACGTCTACCACGCGGAGACGGGCATGATGACCGTCCTCGGCTACCGGGCCTGATCGCGGACTCCCCCCCCCGCGCGAAAGTGCCCGGGTTCCACCCCGAAAGGACCCCGAACCGCTCCGCCGGTTCGGGGTCCCGCCGTCTCCGGCACCCGGCGCACTCCGGCGTGCCACCGGCACCGACCTGCGGCGTCATGACGATTTCTTAACGCGGCCCGGTAGCGGATCCTTAACGCCGGTCGCATAGCCTGACGCACTGCCGTCGCCCGACGGCGTTTTTACGGGGTCTTTAAACAAGAGGTGCAAGGTGGTTTCGTCGGGTTCGACGGAGACGGCGGAGTCGGACGCGCCGTCGGCGCGAATACGCCTCCGCAGCTGGCTGCTGGAGGACGTGACCGCGGAGAAGCCCGCGCGGCAGTCCGCCGACGAGGGCGCCCCGGAGGCGCCGACCGGGGGCGCGGCGGCGGGGGACTCCGCCGCGCACGGCACGCCCGCCGGCCAGCGCTGGTGGCGGGTGATGTGCCTGACCGGCCTGGACTACTTCTCGACGCTCGGCTACCAGCCGGGCATCGCCGCCCTGGCCGCGGGCGTGCTGTCGCCGATCGCCACCATCGTGCTGGTGGTGGTCACCCTGCTGGGCGCGCTGCCGGTCTACCGGCGGGTGGCCAAGGAGAGCCCGCGCGGCGAGGGCTCGATCGCGATGCTGGAGCGGCTGCTGTCGTTCTGGAAGGGCAAGCTGTTCGTCCTCGCGCTGCTCGGCTTCGCGGCGACGGACTTCCTGATCACCATCACGCTGTCCGCCGCCGACGCGAGCGCGCACCTGGTGGAGAACCCGCACCTGACCGGCTTCCTCGGCGGCAAGCAGGTGGTGATCACGCTGGTCCTGGTGGCCCTGCTCGGCGCGGTCTTCCTGAAGGGCTTCAGTGAGGCGATCGGCCTGGCGGTCTTCCTGGTCGGGACGTACCTGGTGCTGAACGTGGTCGTGGTGGCCGTCGGCCTCTGGAAGATCGTCTCGGCGCCGCACGTGGTCACCGACTGGACGGACGCGCTGACCGCCCAGCACGGCAACCCGATCGTCATGGTCGGCGTGGCCCTGGTGACCTTCCCGAAGCTGGCGCTCGGCCTGTCCGGCTTCGAGACCGGCGTCGCCGTGATGCCGCACATCAAGGGCGACCCCGACGACACCGAGGCGAACCCGGCCGGCCGGATCCGCGGCACCCGCAAGCTGCTGACCACCGCCGCCGTGATCATGAGCTGCTTCCTGATCGCCACCAGCTTCATCACCACGCTGCTCATCCCGGCCGACCAGTTCAAGGCCGGCGGCGACGCCAACGGCCGCGCCCTGGCGTACCTGGCCCACCAGTACCTCGGCGGCGCCTTCGGCAGCGTCTACGACCTCTCCACCATCGCGATCCTCTGGTTCGCCGGCGCCTCCGCCATGGCGGGCATGCTCAACCTGCTGCCCCGCTACCTGCCGCGCTACGGCATGGCCCCGCACTGGGCCCGCGCGGTGCGGCCGATGGTGATCGTGCTGACCCTGATCGGCTTCCTGGTCACCTGGATCTTCGACGCCGACGTGGACGCCCAGGGCGGCGCGTACGCGACCGGCGTGCTGGTGCTGATCAGCTCCGCCGCCATCGCGGTGACCATCGCCGCGCACAAGAAGCGCGAGCGCGGCTGGACCGTCGCCTTCGCGGTCATCGCGGCGATCTTCCTCTACACCACCGTGCTGAACTGCCTGGAGCGGCCGGACGGCCTGAAGATCGGCGCCTGCTTCATCGCCGGGATCGTCCTGGTCTCGCTGCTCTCCCGGCTGCGCCGCGCCTTCGAGCTGCGTGTCACCAGCGTGGCCCTGGACGACGTGGCGGAACGTTTCATCAGGGACTACGCCCACCGGCCGCTGCGGCTGATCGCCAACGAGCCGAACAGCCGGGACCTCGCCGAGTACCGCGACAAGATCCACCAGATCCGCGCCGACAACGACATCCCCGGCGAGGACGACCTGGTCTTCGTCGAGGTGACCGTCCGCGACGCCTCCGACTTCGAGGCCGCGCTGACCGTGCGCGGCGAGGTGCTGCACGGCCGCTACCGGGTGCTCACCCTGGAGAGCTCCAGCATCCCGAACGCGCTCGCCGCGCTGGCGCTCAACATCCGGGACCGCACCGGGCAGCAGCCGCACCTCTACTTCGAGTGGACCGAGGGCAGCCCCTTCGCCCAGTTCCTGCGGTTCTTCCTGTTCGGACAGGGCGAGGTCGCACCCGTCACCCGCGAGGTGCTGCGCGAGGCCGAGCCGGACCGCTCGCGCCGCCCGCGCGTCCACGTCGGCTGACGGCCTGCTTCCGCTGCGAGGCCCGTACGCTGCGGCCCCCACGCCCCGGTCCGTCCGCCCCGGCCCGTCCGCTCCTGGTGAGCGGACGGGCCGGCGGCGTGTCCGGGGCGGAACGACGGACCGCCGCCCGCGCCTGGGCGGGCGCGGGCGGCGGTCGGGTTCGACCGGTCCTAGGAGGGGAGTTCGAGGACCAGTCCGGGATGGATGAGGTCCGGGTCCTCGCCGACCGCGTCGCGGTTGAGCTCGTAGAGCGCCGGCCAGCCGCCGGGGACGCGCAGGGACTCGGCGAGGTCGGCGAGGGTGTCGTTCTCGCGGACCGTCCAGGTGCCGTCCTCGGACTCGACCGGGGCGGCGTGGGTGTGGGTGTGGGCGTGGGCCGGGGGCGGCGGGGCGTTGTCGCGGCCCTGGCCGTGGGTGGCGCGGGCGCCGCACACGGGCCAGGGGGAGAGGCCGCGACGTTCGGCCAGGAGCTGGGCGACGGCGATCTGCTGCTCGCGGCTGGCGAGGTCGGCGCGCGGGGCGTAGCCGAGGCCGCCGTTCTCCCGCCAGGTGGGCTGGTCGAACTGGAGGCCGCCGTAGTAGCCGTTGCCGCTGTTGATGCGCCAGTTTCCGCTGCTCTCGCAGGCCGCCACGCGGTCCCAGTCGTACGAGCCGCCGCCCTCCCTCCCGGGGTCGGACCGGCTGTCGCGGCCTGGCGGCGCGGCGTGGGCCGCGGGGGCGGCGAGGGCCACGGTGAGGGCGCAGAGCGCGGTCGGGACGATGCGGCGCAGGCGAACGGTGGGAGGCATGGGCGGCTCTCAGACTCGGGGACAAGACCGGCGCCGTCCACGGGGGCGGCGCACTCCCACCCATGCACGCCGGACGGTGCGTTCCGTGGACGACACGTCCGACGGGTCACCCGCGCGGCGGCCCGGGGCCACCCTGGTGGTCGGCGGCCGACCGGCCGTACTCCTCGTCGCCTTGCCGTTTCGTCGCTTTGGTGCCTCGTCACCTCGCCGCTGGTGCGCCTGCCGCCCGCTTCCGGCGCCGACAGCCGTCGTCGCGGCCCCGGCCCGCGCGCCGCGACCTCGGGGCTCCCACGCCGCCCGGCCGACCGCGGACAAGGTCGTGCACCGAGGGTTCCCGGCCACCCGCCGTTCGGCTGCCGTTCGCCGTCCGCACGGCTGGGCGTGACCCGGCCGTGCGGTGCGGCTGGGAGCCTCCTCGGCGTTTCCCCGAGCCCAGGAGGCGGCAGTGGTGGCACAACCCTCTCGTACTTCCCGCACATCCCGTACGTCTCGAAGGACGGTCCTTCGCACCGGTGCGGCGGCCGGTGCGCTCGCCGCGCTGCCCGCGTCCACCCTGCTGTGGACCCAGCCGGCGGTGGCCGGCACGCCCGGCCCGGAGCAACTCCACCTCCAGTGGGGCGACGAGCCCTCCCGCGAGATGACGGTCTCCTGGGCGACGGCGGCGTCCGTGAACCGTCCCCGGGTGCGGATCGGCACCCCGCGTGAAGGCGCCGGCCGGACGGTGCACGCGCGCAGCCGCAGCTACGTGGACGGCCTCAACAAGGTCGAGACCTTCACCCACCACGCCCGCCTGGACGGCCTGCGGCCCGACACCACGTACGTCTACGAGGTGCTGCACGACGGCGCCCCGCCGGTCCGCGGCACCTTCCGCACCGCTCCCGCGCCCGGCCGGGCCGCGTTCCGCTTCACCAGCTTCGGCGACCTCGGCACGGGCGACAACGTGTTCAGCAAGTCCTCCATCCACGGCGCGGCGGCGGTCCGTCAGGTCGAGGGGTTCGACCCGCTGTTCCACCTGCTCAACGGCGACCTCGCGTACGCCAACAACAACCCGCAGCGCCAGCCGCAGGCCTGGAACGCGTTCATGAACAACATGTCCGGATCGGCCGCCCACCGCCCGTGGATGCCCACGCCCGGGAACCACGAGGTCGAGGCGGGTGGCGGGGAGCTCGGCTACGCCTCCTACCTGACCCGCTTCGAGCTGCCGGACAACGGCACCCGCGACCACTGCGGCACCTGGTACGGCTTCCAGATCGGCTCGGTGCTCTTCGTCAGCCTGGACGGCAACGAGATCGCGGTCGAGGACGACGCCAGCATCGACCCCGCCACCGGGCAGTCGATCTACATCAGCGGTTACAGCGACGGCACCCAACTCCGCTGGCTGGACCGGCTGTTGTCGCGGGCGCGGGGCGGCAGCTCGGTGGACTGGATCGTGGTCTACCTGCACCAGTTCGCGATGTCCTCCTCCGCCCAGAGCCACGGCGGCGACATGGGCCTCCGGGAGAAGCTGCTGCCGCTGCTCGACCGCCACTGCGTCGACCTCGTGCTGGCCGGCCACGACCACGACTACGAGCGCACCCACCCGGTGCGCGGCACCGCCCCCGGCGGCCTGCTCACCCCGGCCGTCGCCGACGACGACCTGCGGCAGATCGACACCTCGCAGGGCACCGTCCACCTGATCCTGGGCGGCGGCGGCACCGCCGGGCACGACGACGTCTACCTGCCCGCCGACGCCGACGGCGTCCGCGAAGCCACCGTCCGCACCCAGCGCCTCACCTACAAGGCCGACCCGGACGCCAAGGAGAAGGCCCACTGGTCCGCCGTCACCGACCCGGACACCCGCTACCCCTACGGCGTCGCGGTCTTCGACGTCGACCCGGGGTCGGTGCCCGGCGGCCGGACCGCCATCACCGTCAGCTACTACCACTCCGTCCCGGCCACCGCCGCCGCCCCGCTCCCGACGCCGGTGCTGTACGACCGCTTCACCCTCTACCGCGACCGCAGCGACGGCTGGGACGACGACGACCAGGGTGAGGACTCCCAGGGCGAGGGCTCGCAGGGCCGGTCGGTCGCCGGCGCCCGCCGGTAGCGCACCCGTCGTCGAGGGCTCGCCGCGCCGCCCGGTGCGCGGCGGGCCCTCGCTGTCGTACCAACTCGCCTACCGTGAAAGGGAATCGAAAACACGTCCGGTGATGCCGGACCTCTTGTCAAAGGTTAGGGAAGTTTCCTAACTTGATGTCATGTCCGAGACCGAGACCCCACGGCACTCCCGGCGCGACCTCCTCCGAGCCGGCGCGGCGGGCGGAGCGGCCCTCGCGGCCGGCGGCCTGCTGCTGCCGGGCACCGCCCTGGCGGCCCCGCGCCCGACCGCCCTGGCCACCCCGACCCTCCCCGTCACCCCGACCTCCCCCGTCACCCCGACCTCCTCCACCGCCCCGACCGTCCCCGCGCCCCGGGGCGAGCGGACCGCCGGGTCCGCGCTGCGGCCCTTCGGCCGGCACCTCGCCTACGGGGCCGACCCGTCCCAGCAGGTCGTCGTCTCCTGGCAGGTGCCGGACGCGGTGACCGCGCCGTTCGTCCGCATCGGCGTCCAGCCCGGCGACTACGGCGCCCCGATCGCCGCCGAGGTCCGCACCCTGGTCAGCAAGCTCTCCTGGCAGAAGCCGGTCGAGGACCAGCCCCTCGTCAAGCCCACCACCGTCACCCAGTACTACCTGCACGCCCGGCTGGACCAGCTGATCCCGGACACCACCTACTACTACGTCGTCGGCCACCAGGGCTACGACCCGGCCGGCCAGGGCGCCCGGCTCGGCGACGTGGCGAGCTTCCGCACCGCGCCCGCCCCCGGCCGCGGCGCCGGATTCACCTTCACCGCCTTCGGCGACCAGGGCATCGGGTACAACGCGGCGGCCACCGGAAACCTGATCGCCGGCCTCGACCCCGCCTTCCACCTCCACATGGGCGACCTCTCCTACGCCAACGCCGGCGGCAGCGGCAAGACCAGCGACGCGTACGACGCCCGCCTGTGGGACTCCTTCTTCGTACAGAACGAACCCGTCGCCGCGCGGACCCCGTGGATGCCGGCGATCGGCAACCACGAGATGGAGCCCTGGTACGGGACCGACGGCTACGGCGGCATGCGCGCCCGCTTCACCACGCCCGACAACGCCTGGAGCCAGTCCACCGGCATCTACTCCTGGCGCTACCAGAACGTCGGCCTGATCAGCCTCGACGGCAACGACGTCTGCTACAACACCCCCGCCAACCTCGACTACACCAAGGGCAAGCAGAAGAAGTGGCTGGAGAGCCGGCTCGCCGCGCTCCGCGCCGACACCGGCATCGACTTCATCGTCGTCTACCTGCACCAGTGCACGTACTCCACCTGCCACGACAACGGGGCCGAACTCGGCGCGCAGCAGGACTGGGCCCCGCTGTTCGACAAGTACCAGGTGGACCTGGTGCTCAGCGGCCACAACCACGTCTACGAGCGGACCGACCCCATCCGGGCCGGCAAGCCCACCCGCAAGGTCGCCTCCGGCGACACCGTCGACCCGGTCAAGGACGGCACCACCTACGTCGTCGCGGGCGGCGGTGGCGGCGGGCTCTACTCCTTCCCCGTCGCCGACACCTACCTCGGGCACGAGAGCGCCAACGACAAGCCCGTGCCGATGGTGGTCTCCGACCGGAGCGGCCACAACCAGACCGTCAAGGTCACCTGGTCCAGGGTCCGATACACCGGCTACTGCCTGGTGGCCATCGACGTGACCCCCGCCGTCGCGGGCAGGCCCGCCCGGATGGAGGTGCGCTCGCTCACCGAGGACGGCACCGCCGTGGACCGGGTCACCGTGCAGCGCGGCTGACCCGGCGGCCGGCACCCGGTCCCGTTTGAGTACCGCTACTCAGGCGGGCGGGGCCGGTGTGCCGGGACGATGGCGGTCCCACGACGCCGGAGGCCACGGAGGGCCCGCCATGCTCAGCCGGATCGCCGCCGCCCTGGTGCCCGTCCTCGGGCGCCTCTCCGTCACCTCCGAGACACCCGGCCCGGTCGCCCCGGGCAGCGTCGTCGCGGCCAACCACACCTCGGCCGCCGACCCCGGCGTGGTGCTGGCCGCGCTGCGCCGCCTGGGCACCGAGCCGGTGGTGATGGCGACCGCCGGACTGTGGCGGGTACCGGTGCTCGGCGGAGCGCTGCGCTCCGGCGGGCACATCCCCGTCCACCGCGGCACGGCCCGGGCGGCCGAAGCCCTCGACGCGGCCGCCGCGGCGCTCGCGGCCGGCCGGGTCGTCCTCATCTACGGCGAGGGCGGCCTGCCGAAGCACCGGGACTCCCGCGACACGGAACCGGGCTCCTTCCGCACCGGCCTCGCCCGGCTCGCGGCGGCGACCGGCGCCCCCGTGGTGCCGCTCGGCCAGTGCGGCGCCCGCCGCCTCAGCTCGGGCGGCACCGCCAAACAGCTCGCCGGACTCGCCACCGCCCCCGTACGCCGCCCCGCCCTGCACGTCCACCTCGGCGCCCCGCTCCACCTGCCCGGCGACATCCCCGAGGCCACCGCCGCCGCCCACCGGGCCGTCACCGCCGCCTGGCGCACGGCGCAGCAGCGGTGCGGCGGGCCGGGTATGTCACGGATCACGTGATCCGTGACAACTCCCCTCCAGGCAAGGGCAGTCCGAGCACCCAGTAACGTTACTGGGTGCTCGGACCATCCCTGTTCGGTCAGCTCCGGGGCGAGGCCTCCAGTCGGTCCGCGGACCACAGGACAGCGGCCAGCGCCACCAACACCGGGACGGCCAGGAGGCCGAAGCAGATCGCCCCGGCCTGGGGCGCGCCCATCCCGGCCCGGACGAGACGCCACCCGAGGCCCAGGTCGACCGTCGTCGCCAGGCTGCCGAGACCGCCGGCGGTCACCCGCAGGTGCAGTCGCCGGGACCGGGACGGGGTCGGTGCGGGTGTTTCCTGTGAGAGCATGGCAATGCCTTCCGGATCGGATAACGGATTTCGAACCCGATGAGGCATACGGGCGCCGTTCCGGCGAGGGAGCGGCGCCCATTTTCATTTCCGCCTGCGGGTCCGGTGACGAGGATACCCACGCTCGGGCAGAGTGTGGACCGCCTCCTGATTCCGAAGCGACGGTCCTGTGCGGGCCGTTGGAGCAGTGCAGATTGATATAAATTATTGCTGATCTCCGCAGGTCAGAGCCATGGTTTCGTCTACGGAGCACACATCTCCACCTGCGAATTCGTGAAATCGCCGCAGAAAGAAGCGCACCACATTTCGACGCCGTTCCAGCCCGCAAGTCCGAACTTTGCGGGACGGGCCGCTCTCGTGGGCACTTTTGGATGGCATGCCGACAATGCCTGCCGCCGTTGGGTGGTTGGCATCCGGTCGATCCGGAAAAAAATTCCACCGATCCTTCGACCCGGCCCCGCCCGCCGCGCCACCACCTCGCCGCAGCCCTGGAGGTCGCGCCGGACCAAGCCGCGACGGCCGAACTCCTCGACCAGTACGACCAGTACGACCAGTTCGCCTCCGGCCGACAGCAGGCCGGGCCGTTGCCATCCCTACACTGACGGGATCGGGCTCCAGGAGTCCAGCAGGTTCCGGAGGCGTTCGCGGTGGTCCGCGATCCACCCTTCCGGCAGGTCGATCGGAACCCGCACGGTGACCATCGAGCCCGACTCGTCCTCGACAACCACCTCGGGGCACCCGCGCTCACCGGTGAGCTGGATGAAGACGGACGGTCCGCTGTCCATCTCCATCCACTCGATGTCCTGGCCGGCACCGAGCTTGTCCAGGGCCAGGCCCCACTCCTCCAACTTCGAGGCCGACAGCACCAGGTCGATGCGCCCACTGACGAAGGGCGTCGCCACGGCGATCTCGGCGGCAAGCCCGCCGGACCATCGCGGGTGCCGCCCCAGGACCGTGATGCCGACGCCGTTGCCCTCGTCGTCAGCGAGAACGACAAGATCCATCGGAGCCACCTCAGCCATGACTCTCCCCCGTTCAACCGGCACGAGAGGGCATCGTGGCTCACCCGCCACGCTCGAGGCCAGCGCATTCCGGCCGGAGTGACCTCGACCGGCTCGGGGAGCCGGGGGCAGACCCGTCGGCCCGGGTGATCCCTTCGTCGTGCCGCGAACTACGCTGGCCGGCATGGACTGGCTCGATCGGGTGGCGCGGCTGAGGCGCTGGACGAAGGGCGGCGAGCGTGCGCCGCACAAGCCGCTGCTGCTGCTCTACGCGCTCGGCGGCTACCAGCGGGACGCCGGCGGCGAACTGCGGTACAGCGCGGTCGAGGAGGAGCTGAAGCGGCTGCTCGTCGAGTACGGCCCGCCGCGTCCGACGACCCCCGCCTACCCGTTCCACCACCTGGTCAGCGACGGGGTGTGGGAGGTCCGCACCGACCAAGGGCCGGGGAGTCCCGGCAGCGGGGTCGGGGTCCTCCGGGCGAGCGGGGCCGCCGGCAGGCTCGCGCCCGCGCTGCGGGCCGCGCTCGGCGAGGAGCCGGCCCTGCTGGGCCGGATGGCCCGGGTGCTGCTGGACGCCCACTTCCCGACGTCCCTGCACGCCGACCTCTGCGAGGCGGTCGGCCTCGACCTGGAGCGGGCCGAGACCGGGGCCGTGGGCGGGCCCGAGGCCGCGGCCCGGCGTCAGCGCGACCGGCGGATGCGTGAACTGATACTCACCGCCTACGAGTTCCAGTGCGCCTTCTGCGGCTACGACGGCGCCCTCGGGGCGAGCCCGGTCGGGCTGGAGGCCGCGCACGTGCGCTGGTGGTCGCACGACGGGCCGGACGAGGTCGACAACGGCCTGTGCCTGTGCTCACTGCACCACAAGCTCTTCGACAAGGGCGTGCTGGGCCTCGGCGAGGGCCATCGCATCCTGGTCTCCGACCGCTTCGTCGGCCGCAGCGAGGCCAGCCGCCGCCACGTGCTCGCACTCTCCGGCCGCCCGCTCATCGGCCCCCAGCCCGGCCGCCCCCCGGTCGCCGACCGCCACCGGCAGTGGCACACGCGCCAGGTGTTCCACGGCGTCCCGCGCCAGCCCGCGGAGCAGGGGGCCTTGGTCTAGTTGTACTGACCGGGAAGGTTCGCCGGATCAGCGGTTCGAGCGGTTGGATGTCCGGAAACGTCCGATGCGACCGTTGGGGGTGTGGTGGCTGAGCCTGTCCGTGTGCGCAGGTCGACCGACCAGGAGGGAGAGCGTCAGGCCCTCACACCACGCGCGATTCGGTACAGCACGTTCGGACGCAGTGGCCCTTCGGGCGCGGTGGGGTCGTCGAAATCGTCAGCCGGGTCGCGGGTCATGCCGATCCGGCGCATCACTGCTTGGGAACGGATGTTGGTAGCAGTCGTCACTGCAAGGATCTCGGGGAGTTCAAGCGTTTCGAAGCCGAAGGCAAGACCAGCCAGGGCGGCCTCGGTGGCGTAACCCTGGCCCCAGGCCGAGCGAGCGAGCCTCCAACCGATCTCTACCCCCGTGAACGGCATGTCATCATCCACCTGGTCCAAGCCCGCGAAGCCGATGAACTCGCCCGTGGCCTGCACTTGAACCGCCCACCATCCATAGCCTCGCCGGTCGAACTCGGCCTGGAAGCGCGCCACGGAGGCATCGCTCCGTTCACGGGTGAGCAGGTCGCCCAAGTGCTCCCGAACCTCAGGATCGGCATTCATAGCCGCCCACGGTTCAAGGTCGGAGTCTTGCCATCGACGGAGCACGAGGCGATCGGTACGCAGTTCAGCCATGCTGCCCAGCCAACGTGAGCGCCGCCCCCGAGGCAATCCATTTTCTCCGGGACCGCTACCTCCGCTCAGGAGGAGACTGCTCGGCCGGCTCCAGGACTGACGAAGCGACCACCGCCCCGGCGGGCATCCCGCTGGTCGGATCCTCGGTCACCACGAACAACCAACGGCCGGTTCAGCGGGTCGGCATGCCTCCGTGCGGACTGTTGACCACCAGCGGCAGGGAACCCTCGGCAAGGTAGAAGTGCCCGGGAAAGTAGTCGATGTGGAGGTGGCCGCCGTCCTCGGCGGAGGCCATGCCGCGCAGGTTGTCCGCGAGTACCGCCCGGCCGGCGGAGTCACCGCTGATCACGAGGAACTGCCGCTCGGAGTCCAGATGGACAAGGACACCGGGGCCGGCGGTCCCCTTCACCTCGATCCCCGCCAGGGCGTCGGCGTCCGGCGAGGGGGTAGAGCCGAGAAGCCCCTTGCCCTCGGCCACCGCGTCCGCCAGACGGTTCAGTTCCTCCGCCGACGCCGTCAGATCCACTTCGCCGTACACGGGGTCACAGACGAGTCTCACGCGGTCGGCACTCCTTCACGATCGGAATCCCTGATGCTACTGAACCTGGGCGGGTGAGGTCGGGGAGCGCCGAGTGTGCCGGTGCCCCGGACTGTTCCGCGGGCGGCAGCCGCGCCAGGATGAGCGCATGACCGAGAGTGAAGCGGACCTGCCGGCGCTGCTGCGCGAGCTCGATGATCCGGAGTGGCTGGAGTGGCCGCAGCGCTACGACCGTCGCGGGACCGCGGTTCGCTTCGGTGCTCTGGTGGCTCGACTCGAAGCCGACTTCGCTGTTCCCTGCCCGGCTGAGCAGGACGCCCAGGACTCCAGCGAGTACGGACGCGTCGTCGTTCCCGGGGACGCGACCGTCTGCGGAACCCGGATCGTCGTCTGCGTCAGCAAGTTCGGTTCACTGGCGCTGGTCTGCGCCGACAACCCGGGCGCCTTCAGCGGAACGGAGGAAGCCCGGACCGAGGGCGAGCTGGACGACGCGGACCTCGCCAGGGTCAACCGGGCGCTGGTCGAACTCGGCTATGTCGTGGTTGCCGAGGAACTACTGGAGAGCGACTACGACGGGCCGAGCCGACTGCCCTCGTACATCCAGCGGCCCACCTGGTCGGACCGCTTCTTCGGCTACTTCTGACGACCGCGTCGACCGGGTCGGTCCGGCATCCGTCGGGCAGCCGTCGATCACCGCCGGCCGGTAGCACTCTCGAGGCTTCCTCGGTCGGAGTGTGTCTCTTGGCCGGCAGTCGGCTCGCTACCCTGCTGGGATGACGGACAGCGAGCTGATAGTCGACCTGCGCGGTCGGCGGATCGAGACACTGAACGACTTCTGGGACGCGGTGAGCGAGCCCTGCGGGCTGCCGGAGTGGTTCGGTCGGAACCTGAACGCGTGGTCGGACACGATCGAGACCCGGGGCATCTCCGAGGTGATCGACAGCCACGACATCCTGGTCGTGCACGTCGACCGGCGGGGTCTCTTCGAAGGGCACCGGAGGGAGGCCGACGTCCTGGCTGACATCTTCGACGGAGAGCAGAACCGGCTCGTCGTCCACTGACCAACCCACCGAAGAGTCAGGCTCCTGTAGTGCTTTGACCCAGGCCAAGACCAGCACTGACCTGACAAAGCACTACCGGTGCAGCACCGCGTTGATCCTGCGAGGGTCTTGATCGCCCCCCGGCGGGGGTGGGAGCGCGATCGGCTGGGCGCGGTCCGGTTTCAGTCGTGGACGAGTACGGCCGTGTAGTCGGCCAGGGCGGTGTTGATCTCGGCTGGGTCGAACGCGGCGGGGTCGAACTGGTCGGCCGAGTCGAGGCCGAGCCATTCGAGTCGTTCCTCGTGTTCTTCGTGGCCGGGGTCGGTGAGAACCTCGACGAGGTACTCGTATCCCCAGATCCCGCCGCAGTCCTCGGGCGGGCCGGCCTGTCGGCCGGTGAGGCAGTGCGGGTAGGAGACACCGGGTTCGGCGTCTCCTACGGCCTCGACGAGGATGTCGTGCTCCCAGTTGTCGCCGAAGTCGTAGATGTAGCGGAACCGCGTGCCGACGCCGGGGGCGATCTGGTCGAGGCGCATCGCCGTCGCGTTGCGGATCCCCAGGTCCCGATCGGTGACGCCGTACCGTTCCCGCCCGGTCTCGAAGGCCCACATGTGGTAGTCCTCCCAGCCGAACGAGGCCTGGACCAGGTCGTGCAGCCGCCGCAGATCCGTGCCCGACGGCACCTGAAGGCGACGCCAGATCGGGGGCTTGGAACCGGACAGGGTGACCTTGATCGTGTGGACGGACGTTCCCGGGGCGGTCCGGGAACTGGTGGGCGGCTTCACGCGCCTGGTGTTCGGCATGGCCGCCATCCTGCCAGCGGCACCGGTTCCCGTACGGGCGTCGGCCGTCGGCTCACCCGCCCGCGTGACGATGCGCTGCACTGGCTGAAGCAGGTCCGAGCGGTTGTCGTTCTCACAGCGCGAACGGGCGGTGGGCCAGGGCCAGTTCGACGACCTCGGCCGCTGTCGGCTCCGGCCCGTCGGCCGAGTAGATCAAGTCGCTGACGTAGCCACTCGGACAGCCAAGGCCCCTGTCCAGGGCCTCCAGCGTGCGGTCGATCTCGGCGTCGTTGTAGCAGTCCCCATCCATGATCTTCTGCACCATCGCAAGGGCCGACTCACGAGTCATCACTGCTTCAGCCACCCCCTCCAGGATGAGGAGAGAGTCTAGTGAGTCACGTGATCGACCGGACAGATTCCTAGCCGGGGAAGAGCCGCCCGAGGTGGTAGCGCAGGACGGTGGTGGCGGCCTCCGCCGTTCGCTGGCCGAGGAGGACGCTGAGGCCGAGGCCGGCGGAGACGGCGAGGAGGACGACGGCCTCCTGGCGGGGGTCCAGCTGCGGGTCGGCGGTTCCGGTCTGTTGGGCGGCGGTCAGCTGGGCGGTGAGGAAGGCCTCCATCTCGTTGGGCGCGGCGAGGAACCGGGGCCCGCCGAGGGCCGGATCGGTGACGGAGAGCACCGCGTACTCGGTGTGGATGAGGTGGAAGGCCCGGCTCTCCTCGTCGGTGGGGACGGCTTCGAGCAGGACGGCTTCGATGATGCCGCGCGGGTCGGTGGCGCCGATCGCGCGGACGCGCCGCTGGACACGTTCGCTCATGCGGGCTGTCAGCCGGGTCATGGCGGCGAGCAGCAACCGCTCCTTGGTGTCGAAGTAGTACTGCACGAGGCGCACTGAGACGCCGGCCTCGATGGCCACCGACCGCATGGTGACGGAGTGCAGGCCGCTGTTCGCCGCCGAGCGGAGCAGGGCGTCGATGATGTGGGCCCGCCGCTCCTCGTGATCCACCAGCTTCGGCATCGGGTTCCTTCCGGATCTTTTTGTGGTACAACCATACCATCAAACAGGGAGGGATCATGACCAGGACCAGCGTCGGACACTTCGTCAGCGAGCCGGCTCGGGCGAAGTTCCTTGAGGCGTACGACCGGGCGATGGAACTCTGGCCGGGCCCGCGCCGGGAACTCGACATCGAGACCGCGTACGGGAGCGTCCACGTCCACCGCTACGGCGCGACGACCGGCGAGCCGATCGTGCTGCTGCACGGCCACGCCGGGCACCCGTCCAACTGGTACCCGCAGATCGCGGCGCTCGGCGAGCGGCACCCTGTCTACGCGATCGACACCCTGGACGACCCGGGCCGCAGCGTGCAACGCGCCGTCGCAGCCGGGTCGGAGGAGAACGCGGCCTGGCTCGGGGAGGTGCTGGCCGGCCTCGGGTTGGGGCGGGTCCACCTGGTGGGGGTGTCGTACGGCGGCTGGCTGGCGCTCAACCAGGCGATCCACGCGCCCGAGCGGCTGGCCTCGGTCGCACCGCTCGACCCGGGCGGGATCGAGAAGGTCCCCGCGCGGTTCTACGCCCACATGGTCGGCGGCCTGTTCGGCATGCTCGCCCCGCGCCCGCTGCGCCCGGCGGTCGGCCGGCTGCTGGCCAACCCGGCACTGAGCGCGCCGCGCGAGATGATCGCACCGCTGATGCTCGCCATGCGGAGCTACAAGCCGGGCAGCCGCCCGCCGGCCCGGCCGTTCACGGACGGGGAGTTGGCGTCGATCGAGCTGCCGGTGCTGGTGCTGGTGGGCAGGCGCAGCGCGCTGCTGAGGCCGCGCCAGGTGGTGGAGCGGGTCACCCGCCTGATCCCGGGCGTGCGGGCGGAGGTTGTCGAGAAGGCCGGACACGGACTCAATCTGGAGCAGCCCGAGCTGGTCAACGAGCGCCTGCTGGCCTTCGTCGAGCGCGGGTAGGGGGAGGTACGGGGGAGGTTCAGGCCGCAGCGGCGCGGCTCACGGTGGCGGCCTTCGGTGGGGAGAGCCAGATCAGCCGGGCGGTGATGCCCGGCCGTCCGGAGAAGTGGCGCACGGCCCGCTCGGGCGAGGGGAGGGTCATCCGCGTCCGCCCATTGATGCTGATCACGTGGCTCCGGCCGTCCGAGTCGGCGAGCCCCCAGGCCGCGACCCACCCGTCGGCGTTCTCGCCGCACACCTGGACGACGGCGAACAGCCGGGGTGCGGTGTCGAGCACGAGCCCGCACAGCTCCTGGTCGAAGGTCGGTTCGACCGGCGGGCGGAGCGTGGCCGGGCGGGAGTTTGGCGAGGGCGTAGTGCTCATGGAAGTCTCCTACATGTAGGGGAGTTGGACGCCGCACTGCTGTCACCGCCGGCAGCGGGCATCCATGACGCAGGGTCAAAAGTAGCCAGTCGGTAGTATGTAGTCCACCGCCTTTGAGGAATCTGTATCACTACCACTCCCATGGGTGACGGGCGCCGACGACGGCGGTCGAGAGCGAGGAGACAGCGGATGCCGCCCAGCAAGACTCCGCCGAGCATCCGGCAGCGGCGACTCGGCGCGGAGCTGCGCCGGTTGCGCGAGCAGGCGGGACTCTCGGTCACACGAGCCGGGGAACTGCACGGCACCCCGCAGTCCCGCATCAGCAACATCGAATCCGGCGGGTACCCGGTGAGCGCGGATCGCGTACGGACCCTGGCGCGTCTCTACGGCTGCGCGGACGACGCCCTGATCGAGGCGCTGACGCACATGACCGGCGGCCGCACGCGCGGCTGGTGGGAGGAGTACCGCGAGATCCTCCCGGCCGGCGCGCTCGACCTGGCGGAACTCGAACACCACACGCAGACGATGCGGATCGTCTCAGTGGTTCACATCCCTGGTCTTCTCCAGACCCCTGAGCATGCTCGTGCCCTGTTCCGGGACGTAGTCCCGCCGTTGTCCCCGCCCGAAGTGGAGCACCTGGTATCCCACCGCATCAAGCGACAGGCGGTGCTCTTCGGTGACCGTCCGATGCCGCTGTCGGCCGTCGTCCATGAGACGGCCTTGCGGATGGGTTTCGGGGGCCGCAAGGTTACCCGTGATCAGCTCGAATATCTGTTGACCATGAGTGAGCACCCGCACATCGATCTTCGTGTCATCCCGTTCGGCACCGGTAGCTACCCCAGTTCCGGTGCCGGGATCGTGTACTTCGCAGCAGAGGTCGCGCGGTTGGACAGTGTCCAGGTCGATGGGGACCGATTCGAGTTCATTGACACCGAGCCGCAGCTGATCAAGTATCGAGCCGTATTGGATCGGCTGGAGGCGAGTGCGCTCAAGCCCGACGCGTCCCGCGACCTGATCCGCCGTACCGCCCAGAGCATGTGAGACGGGAAGAACCATGGCCGTTCAGAGCTGGCAGAAGTCCTCGTTCAGCGGCGACACCGCCAACTGCATCTACGTCTCAGCAGTTGCCGACGCCACTGTCCGGATTCGTGAGAGCGATGACCCCGACACCGTCCTCGCCACTTCGCCGGGCGCGCTCGGCGCGCTCCTGTGCGGCGTCAAGGCCGGGGAGTTCGACCACCTGACGACGTGACCTGCGCGGAGTGCACCCTTCCGGCCCGTGCCCCAGGTGTCCCGGGGCACGGGCCGGCGTCATTCCCCTTGCGTGCGTGAGAAGTCGGCCAGGTCGACTTCTCACGCACACCAACGGGCGGGGCCGGCCGTCCGGGCCTCGTCGTAGCGCCGCAGGACCAGGCGGGCGAGGGTCGGGTGGGGGCGGTTGGGACCGGCTGGGGAGGGCAGCGGACGGGGCGCTGGGCTGTTGGTATGACGTTCGGACGGTTGGGCGCGCGGGTGGATCTCCGGCCGGTTAACGTCGGCCGCAATGCGTTCGTACGCCCATACGTCCTCAGACCGGAGGTTTCAGTGCAGCGGTGGATCATCCTGACGGTACTCACCTCGGCCCTCACCGGCCTCACCGGCGCCGCGGGGGCCGCCGTACCGGCCCGTGCCGACGAGCCGGTCCCCACCACCGTCACCCTCGGCGACGCCGTCATCGACCCCAAGCTCCCCGGCCGGGTCCGGGTACAGGTCGAGTACCTCTGCTCGATCGCGGACGAGGCCCGTTCGCTCACCGTCTCCGTCGAACAGAGAGACCCGGAGGACAACACCGCCGTCGCCTTCGGCTCCAGCCGGACCGCGGAGGCGGACGTGATCTGCGACGGCACGCCGCAGACACGGAAGGTCCTCGTCCAGTCCAAGACCACCAACTGGATCCCGGATGTCGACGCCATCCTCACCACCACCGTCTCCAACATCGGCGCCACCCCGTCGGCCGCCGCCGACTCCAAGCGGGCCAGGCTGCTCGCCACCCCCAACTGATGCGGACCCTCCTCCGGGCCTCGACCCTCCTGCTCGCCGCGGGCCCCGTACTGACCGGCTGCGTCAGCTCGTTCATGGTGCCGGGCCCGGAGGAGACCAGCAGTACCGTCGCGCCGTCGTCGCCATCCACGGCCCCGCCGTCGCCCAGCCCCTTCACGGGGACGGTGACGATCCGCGACTTCTCCTTCGAGCCGGCCGACTTCACCCTCCGCCCGGGCACGGCGGTCACCGTGACCAACACCGGCACCACCGCCCACACCCTCACCGCCCAGGACGGCACCTTCGACACCGGCCCGATCGCCCCGGGCGGCAGCGCGACACTCACCGCTCCCACCCAGCCGGGCGGGTACTCGTACCTCTGTACGTTCCACCACTTCATGCGCGGGATTCTGACCGTGGCGTGAGGGGCTATTGCCCTACGCTCGTCCCCTGCACATGGGGACGGGGAGGGTACGAGGGATGGTCGACAGCACGTCGAACACGATGAGCGGCACGACGAACGGCCCGGTCGTGCAGGCCGGGCACATCGGGGCTGTCTACGTGGGCGGGAGCCAGCCCTCGGCCGTACCGGAAGGGGCCGACGCGTGGGTACGGGCCGCTGCCGAGTCGCGGGTCTGGAGGCACGTCCGGGAGGACCGGGACGTCGAGCCGTACCGGTGCGTCGTCCTGAAGGCCGTCGGTGAACTGGCCCGACTGCGGGACGAGACGGTGCTCGCCGAAGACCCGTGGCAGGACCCCGGGATCGCGGTGCGCTTCGCTTCACGGGTCGACTGGCTGCTCGGCGACGATCGGCTCGACCTGTACCCGGCCGAGGCCGCGCTATTGGTTGTGCTGCCGCTCCTCTACCGGGTCCGTGCGCTGCGTCTGGCTGCGGCGAGGTCCGCTATCAATCCGACCGATCTCGCGCCCTCGCCCGAACCCGACGTCGACCGGGCCGCGTACGAGCAGTTCATCGAGTCATACGACCTGCTCGTGGGCCGCACCCGAACCCGACCCGCCTCTGCCGCCACGCTCGGTTGGTGGCTCTTCCATCGCTGGCTCGACCAGCACGAAGACCTCGCCGACCCCGAGGGCGTCCAGGAGATCATCGACCAGTTGCCGATGCTCGCCGACCTCGGCGAGACCTTCGCCCTCAAGCGCGTCTGCGCCCTGCTGCACGGTCTCCGTCGGGGCCCTGACGTCGGCAACCGCGACTACCTGGCAAGCCTCAGCGCCGACGACCACCTGCGAGCCCCCGGCGAACAGCACGTCCGGGAGCCCAGGTTGGCCCTGCTGCTCGCGCTGGCGTACGGGACCGCCATCGAGATGACCGCCCTGCCCGAGATCGTGGCCGAACACCTCGGCATCCCGTACGAGGTCGACCTCACCGACCTGCGCCGAACGTTGGACGAGGCCGCGTGGGGCGGCTCCTACGACCTGCCGGTACTGCGCGCCGAGTGCCACCACGAGGCGGTAGTCGAAGGACTGCGCGAGTACACCGCCCGGGCCGACGAACTCCTCCACGCCGTCCGCCGGGTCCTCACCACACACCCACTTCCCACTCGTCTCGCCTCGGACGAAACCGCCCCCGCCGCCGGCGCCTTCACCGGCTGGGCCCGCTTCCGCATGGATGAACGGAGGGTGCGCAGCCTACTGATGGGCGTAGAGCTCTACCGCGACCGAGATCTGGCCGTCCGTGAGCTCTACCAGAACGCCCTCGATGCCTGCCGCTACCGCCGCGCCCGCACGGAGTACCTGGACCGCACCAACCCCATCGCGACCTTCACCTACGACGGTCGTATCGAGTTCCGCCAGGGCGTGGACGAGAACGGCCGCGCCTACCTGGAGTGCCAGGACAACGGCGTCGGCATGGGGGAGGAGGAGCTGAGGGGCGTCTTCTCCAACGCCGGCGCCCGCTTCGCGGAGCAGCTGGACTTCAAGCTCGAACGCGCCGAGTGGCGCAAGGTCGACCCGCCCGTCGAGCTGTATCCGAACAGCCGATTCGGCATCGGCGTCCTGAGCTACTTCATGCTCGCCGACGAGATCCAGGTCACCACCTGCCGCCTGGACGCCTCGGGTCAGTTGGGTCCGCAACTGGATGTGTCCATTTACGGCCCGAGCCACCTCTTCCGCATCGCCAAACGGTCGGAGCAGGGCCGTGATCCGGGCACCATCGTACGGCTGTACCTGCGGGATGACATTGAGATGGCCGAGTCGTGGTCGTGTGTGGATGTCCTCGAACGTCTCCTAGCCGTCGCGGAGTTCTCGGTTTCGGCGCTGCACGGGGACCGGGAAGTCGCTTGGGAGCCGGGGCTTCTGAAAACGCGGAAGGCGCCTCAGGGCGAGTCCTTCGGCTTCAGCGCCTGGGGCCGGATGATGTCCTGGTCGGGTGCCCCGGAGGGCGCGCAGGTGACGTGGTGCGAGCACGGCGGGGCCCTGCTGGTGGACGGGCTGGTGGTCGAGCCGGAGGTCGTTCGCGGGGTCGTCTCGCCGCGCGGATTGTCCGGCGCTGTTGTGAACCTCACTGGAAAGCTGTCATCGAAGAAGTTGTCCGTTGATCGCCGGCGCGTCATCAGTGACCTATCGGAGACGGTCCGGGAACTGTTGGTGGCAGCAGTGGGTGAGTTCGTGAGCGGATCGGCTGTGCTGAGCATGGAGTGGATCCATCAGGTGACGGAGGGGAACTGCCACCTTGCCGATCTGGTGGCCGCCGAGGCCATCCGGCAGGGCCATGGGTTTGAGTTCCTCGGGATCGAGTACGAAACCCGTCGTACGGGTTGCTTCCTGGCGGATGCCGGAATTCTGAAGTGGTTCGAAAATCTGGATGACTTCGCCAGCGGGACGATTCTGGGCAACGTGCCTGATCACGTTCTGCTCTGGAGAATGTTGGCTCACGGGCTGGACGATTCGGTCCCGGAACTGGCGAGCCTCTGCCCAGAGTTGCCCGCAGCCCAGGCAGTGCGTCCGGCGATGCCGTCCGATATCGCCGTGTTGGCACCAAGGCACCAGAACTTCGGACAAAGGATGTGGGCCCCCTCGTACCTGAATGAGAGGTCGATCTCGGAAATTGCGCGGAATCTCGGTGTCACTCCTGAGAGCGCTCACGCCAGGGCTTTTGAGTTAGGTATTCTTCGTCGTCGCGGTTTGAGTCTCCGGCAGGTCTCCGACTATCCGTCCGTGGCCGTCAGTGAGTTGTTGGCCATGGCGGATCGAAACGGGATTTCGGTAAAGGAGGCGGCGGATGTGTTGTTCGGCTCGGGCTGGGAGCTTGATCCCGAGATCGTGGATCTCGCTGTAGCCGTCGACACCGACCCCGTCTTCCTCTGGAAGCGGTCGGGGAAAGGCGCCCGCTGGGACGGGCCCAAGCCGGGAGGCGCGGTGCCGCCAGGGCATCTGGTCAAAGCCGGCCGGGTGTTGGGGATTCCGATTGACCAGGTCTGTGTGGCGATGGCGAACTACGGCCTTGAGGCGGACACGACTGGTCTGCCGCCAATTCCCTCCGACGAGACTGTGGCACTGTTGAGTTGGGAACTTGAGGACACTGGTCCTTGGCTGGAACGATCGGAAATGGTGCCGCCGGATCATCTCCTGCGCGCGGTGCGGGATCTGGGAATCACGGTGGAGCGGGCCGCGGAGGTTCTTGAGGCAGCCGGGTTCACCGTGTCACGCGTCCCGGAGGATGCCTGTGTCGCGGATCTCGAGTTGTTCCAGGATGGGGGTCCGCATTGGCATGATGCGGCCGACCTAACCTTTGAGCGGCTCTTCGCCTTGGTGGCGTCGAGGAATTCCTCACTGTGGGAGGTCATTGAGCGGTGTCGGGCCTACGGTCTGGACGTTCCGATCGCCTTGCCGGAGAGTCTCACCCGATTGGACGAGGAACTCTTCGCGCGCGACAGCGTCATGGACTGGAGTGACCTGCGGGTGGGTGATCCTGTGCCGTTCGCTCGCTTGATCATGGCCGCCCGCAGGCTTCAGCGTCATCCCGGAGAGCTGGCTCGCCATCTGAGGTCTCGCGGGATCGTTCCCTCCAGCGACGACCTGCCGGCGGGGGTTACGTCGGACCAGGCGTTCGACCTCCTCGACCGATCGCGATCGTGGTCGATCGGAACGCCGTGGATCGAGGAAGTCACCCTGGCCGGTCTGTTGAAGCACTCGCTGAAGACAGGACAGCGGATGGCACAGATCACCGAGTGGTACCACCAGTGGGGTATCAAGGCCCTCGGCGCGGCCGAACTGATCCGTGCAGCCCTCGCCCGGGTGCCCATGGCCGACCCCTCCTGAGCACCGAATCCACCCGTGAACAGGGCTGCTGCAACGTGCCTCCTTGTTCTACAGTTCTGTAGAACATTACGCACGGCGATCGGGGACGAGCATGGACAGGCCGCTTCGGCTGCCGCAGCAGGATCGGGCGGACTTCGAGACGGAGCTCGGGCGGGCGCTCTCGGCGCCGGAGGTGCGGGCGGCGTTGCGGGTGGGTGGGGAGGAGGCCCGGGGGGTGGAGCGGTTGCGGCGGACGGCGCGGGAGAACGCGGAGTTCGTGCTGGCCGCGGCGGCGCCGGAGTACGAGCGGTACGCGGCGTTGCGGGCGGATGCCGATGCGGTGGCGCGGCTGCCGGTGGACGTGCCGGCCAGGGAGCGGGCGTCGGGGTGGTGGGGGGTGCTGGGGGTGGTGGTGCCGATCATCGCGGTGGGGGCGGCGGTGGTCTTCCTGCTGCTGGGTTCCGTGCTGGGGCTGGTCGAGGACATGGAGGTGCTGGCGCACGCGCTGGTGGATGCCGGGTGGGTGTCGGCCGGGGCGGGTGCGGTGAGTCTGCTGGTGGGCGGGCTGGGGTTGCTGGGGGCGGCCCGGGCGAGGGGGCCGGAGGCCGGGGAGGCGGCGGACGGGCCGGGGGAGCTGGTGCTGGCGCGGGATGCCTGGCGGTCGGCGCTGGCGGAGCGCGGGCTGGTGCCGTACCTGGTGGCGCAGGCGAGTGCGGCGCCTGGTCAGCGGCGCTGATCGAGTCTCGCCATGCGGGCGGCGTCGACGAGGAGTTGGGCGGCGTCCGGGGGGATGGCCAGGCGGCGGGCGATCCAGGGGGCGGGGCGGCCGGCCCGGGCGAGCATCCAGGCGGAGTACAGGTGGCCGAGCTGGGGGGCGTTCTCGGCGAGCAGTATGGGGCGGACGGCCTCCATCGGGAAGCCTTCGAGGGCGCGGGCGCTGTACTCGCGGCCGTTGGGGCCGGGTGGGGGTAGCGGGAGTGGGCGGCGGAGGTCGATCCAGCGGCTGAGCAGGACCGCGCCGACCACCAGGAGGCCGGTGCCGGAGGCGCCGATCAGGATGCCGCCGATGACGGGGCGGTCCTCCTCCTCGGCCATGCCGAGGGCGATCTCCTCCAGGACGAGCAGGCCGAGCACGGTGAGCAGCACCGCGGCTTCGGCGGGGCGCGGGTGGGTCCGGGACGTCGTCATGCGGAACCTCTTCCTCGGCGGGGCGGCCGGGGGTTTCGGGCGGGCGCGGCGATTCACCTTCCGTACAACGGGCGGTGGGCGGCCCGGGGCACGCGTCACGGTTCAGGCGGTGAAATCGCGGATGAGAATTGACGGACCGTCAAGAAAACGATGTGGACGGCTTGTTGGCCGATCGGGAAGGGCCGGCCGGGTGGGCCGTCTGGCGGAGGCTGCGACCGCACCTCCTTCCGGTCGGGCGCACCTGGGCGGTGCGTGCGTCGACGGGGCGAGGGGCCCGACCAGGGGCGGGCTTCGGGTCAGCATAGCCTGGGCATGCCAACTTCGACAGGCTTGTCGAAGTTGCGGAACCCGGGCTCGCGGTGGCGTGCCCGGAGGTGTCCGACCGGCTACTTTGAGTACGGAGCTCCGCTTCCACGGCCGGCCTTCGCGGCAGGGTTCCACAGCGCCGGGTGCCACAGCCGGGTTCCGCGGCCGGGATTCACGGCGGTAGGGGAGGTCGGGGCCGATGGGGCTCACCAACCACAAGCTGCTGGCGCTGATGGCGCTGCTCGCGGTGTTCACGGTGCTCGGCACGCTGTGGGTCTGGCCCCGGCTGGCCGTCCGGAGCTGGCCCGCGATGTTCCTGCGGCTCGGCACCATCGCCGTCACCCAGCTGGCCCTGCTGGTCACGCTGGGGCTCGCCGTCAACGACTACTTCGTGTTCTACAGCAGCTGGTCCGACCTGCTGGGGCGCGAGCACGGCGCGGGGGTGATCCGGGGGACGGGCGGTGGTACGGGGGGCGGTGGTACGGCGGCGGGCAGCGGCACCGGTGCGGGCGCGGCCGGCGTGCAGGTGCTCGGTCCGGCGGAGATCACCGGCGCGGGGGCGGTCGGCCGCGATCCGGCCCGGATCGGGCGGCTCGACCGGGTGCGGCTGCCCGGGGCGACCACCGGGCTGAGCTCCGACGGCTACGTCTACCTGCCGCCGCAGTACTTCCAACCCGGCGGCGAGGCGCGGCACTTCCCGGCCGTGCTGGTGCTGACCGGCTTCCCCGGCGACGCCGCCAACCTGGTCACCAAGCTGCGCTACCCGGCGGCCGAACTCGACCTGCTGCGCAAGGGGTCGATGCAGCCGACCGTCCTGGTGCTGATGCGGCCCTCGCCGACCATGCCCCGGGACAGCGAGTGCGAGGACATCCCGAACGGGCCGCAGGCGCAGCGCTACTTCACCACCGACGTGCCCGCCGACCTGCGGGCCTCCTACCGGGTGCTGGACGGCACCGGCAGCCTGGGGATCGTCGGCGACTCGACCGGCGGCTACTGCGCGGTCAAGCTGGGCATGGAGCACCCGCGGACCTTCCCGGCGGCCGTCTCGCTCTCCGGCTACTTCAAGGCGGCGGAGGACGTCACGACGGGCGACCTCTTCGCGGGCGACCCGCAGCGCCGCGCCGAGGCCGACCTCGACTGGCGCCTGGCCCACCTGCCGATGCCGCCCCTGGCGGTGCTGCTCGCGGACAGCAAGGAGGACGGCAGCACCTACGCCGACTCCAGCGCCTTCGCGGCGGCGGCCCGTCCGCCGCTGGTGGTCGACCAGGAGACGGTCGACACCGGCGGCCACAACTTCACCACCTGGGGCCGGCTCATCCCGCCCGCCCTCGGCTGGCTGAGCGCCCACCTGCGCGTCCCGGAGTAGCACAAGTGGGCCTCAGCAGAAGGCCGGTGACGATCTGTCAGCGGGCCAGCAGGGGGAGTGGCGCGCCGGTGCGGGCCGGGAGTTCGAGGCGGGTGAGGAGGGCCGAGGGCGAGACCTCGACCACCCGGCAGCCGGCCCGGTGGCGGCAGTGGCGGGCGACCGAGCCGTGCCGCAGGCGGTCCAGGCGGCGGCGGGTGGCGGCGCCGAGGACGAGCAGGTCCGCCGGGCCGGTGACGGCGCCGACCAGGGCGGGGCCGGGCTCGGCGTTGACCACCAGCGGGTGGATGACCAGGTCGGACGGGTAGCCGCCGTAGGCCTGGTCGAAGGCGACGTCGAGGCGTCGCCGGGCGGCGTGTTCCAGTTCGGAGAGCGGCCGTAGGCCGTCCCGTTCGTTGGCGGCCCAGGCGGCCACGGGCACCAGCACCGCCTGGTGCCGGGCCGCCTCGCCGACGGCGTGGTAGAGGGCGGCCAGACTGCTCAGTGATCCGCTCAGGCCGACGATCACTCGGGTGGTCCCGGTCATGGCCGTTCGCCTCCGTCTCTCCGGCGGCTCTCTCCATCGGGCTCCGCCGGTTCGGAACTCCTTGCTTCGGATGTCTCCAGTGAACCCCGGAACGGAGCCGTCCGTACCGCCGCTGACACCACCATGACGCGGGTCGCCCACATTTTGACAGCGCTCTGACGGGCCGGTCGGGATCCCCCGGCCGATCGCTCAGCCCAGCCCCGGGACGAACTGGACGATCAGGTCGATCGCCTTGATGCCGAGGAACGGCAGCACCAGCCCGCCCAGTCCGTACACCCGCAGGTTGCGCCGGAGCAGGTCGGTCGCGGAGGCCGGCTGGTAGCGCACGCCGCGCAGGGCGAGCGGGATCAGGGCGACGATGATCAGCGCGTTGAAGATGATCGCGGAGGCGATCGCCGAGGTGGGGCTGTGCAGCTCCATGATGTTGAGGTGGTGCAGCCCGGGGTAGGCGTTCGCGAACATCGCGGGGATGATCGCGAAGAACTTGGCCACGTCGTTGGTGATCGAGAAGGTGGTCAACGCGCCCCGGGTGATGAGGAGTTGCTTGCCAACCCGGACGATCTCGATCAGCTTCGCCGGGTTGGAGTCGAGGTCGACCATGTTGCCGGCCTCCTTGGCGGCCGGGGTGCCGGAGTTCATCGCGACGCCGACGTCCGCCTGGGCGAGGGCGGGGGCGTCGTTGGTGCCGTCGCCGGTCATCGCGACCATGTTCCCGGCGGCCTGTTCGCGTCGCAGGTGGGCCAGCTTGTCCTCCGGGGTGGCCTCGGCGAGGAAGTCGTCCACCCCGGCCTCGGCGGCGATGGCGCGCGCGGTCAGCGGGTTGTCCCCGGTGACCATGACGGTACGGATGCCCATCCGCCGCAGCTCGGCGAAGCGTTCGGCGATGCCCTCCTTCACCACGTCCTTGAGCTCGACCACGCCCAACGCCCGTGCGCCGTGCCGGTCGTGGACGGCGACCAGCAGCGGGGTGCCGCCGGCCCCGGCGATCCGGTCCACCAGGGGTTCGGCCTCCGCCGGCAGCCGCCCGCCGGAGTCCGCGACCCAGCGGGCGACGGCGTTCGCCGCGCCCTTGCGGACCAGGCAGGTGGTGCCGTCCGGCCAGGTGAGGTCGACGCCGCTCATCCGGCTGTGGGCGGTGAACGGTACGGGCTGCTGCTCGCCGAGTTCGCCGGGGGAGCGCGGCGGCACCCAGTACTGACGGTTCGTCAGTTCGACCAGTGACCGCCCCTCCGGTGTCCCGTCCGCGACGGAGGCCAACTGGGCTGCCTCGGCGAGCTGTTCGGTGGTCGCCCCGGGCAGCGGGTGCAGGGCGACGGCCCGTCGGTTGCCGTGGGTGATGGTGCCGGTCTTGTCGAGCAGCAGCACGTCCACGTCCCCGGCGGCCTCCACCGCCCGGCCGGAGAGGGCGACCACGTTGCGCTGCACCAGCCGGTCCATCCCGGCGATGCCGATCGCGGAGAGCAGGGCGCCGATCGTGGTCGGGATCAGCGCGACCATCAACGCGACCAGCACGATGGTGGTCTGGGGCGCGTGCGCGTAGACGGCCATCGGCTGGAGCGAGACCACCGAGAGCAGGAAGACGATGGTCAGCGAGGCCAGCAGGATGTTGAGCGCGATCTCGTTCGGCGTCTTCTGTCGGTCGGCGCCCTCGACCAGGGCGATCATCCGGTCCACGAAGCTCTGCCCGGGGCGGGAGGTGACCCGGACGACCAGGTGGTCGGAGAGCACCCTGGTGCCGCCGGTGACGCCGGTGCGGTCGCCGCCGGACTCGCGGATGACGGGAGCCGACTCCCCGGTGATCGCCGACTCGTCGACCGTGGCGACGCCCTCGACCACCTCGCCGTCCCGCGGGACCACCTCGCCGGCCGGAACGAGCACGATGTCGTGCACCATCAACTGCTCGGCGGGGATGACCTCGTGGCGGTGATCGCGGGTGCCGACCCGCCAGTGCAGCAGCCGCCGGGCGGTGGTGGCGGACTGGGCGCGGCGCAGGGACTCGGCCTGCGCCTTGCCGCGGCTCTCCGCGACGGCCTCGGCGAGGTTGGCGAACAGCACGGTCAGCCAGAGCCAGAAGGAGATCACCCAGGCGAAGACGCCCGGGTGGAGGACGGCGCTGATCGTGGTGAGCGCGGAGCCCGTCTCCACCACCAGCATCACCGGGTTGCGCATCATGGTGCGTGGATGGAGCTTGCGGACGGCGGCGGGCAGCGCCTCGGCCAGCTGGCGGCGGGTGATCAGCCGGCGGCGGCCGCCCGGCGAGGTGGGCCGGTGGCTCGGCGGCGGCTCGGGCGCGGGGGCCGCGGTGCGCTCCGGGCGGCGGAACCAGTTCTGCTGGTCGGGGGTGTTGTCCGGGGTGGTGAGGGCCGAACGGCGCATCGTCTCGGGGGACCTTCCGGGCCGCCCCGGTTCGTCGGGGGCGGCGGGTTCGGGTGGGGCTGCGGGGACGGCGGACAGCCCACCACCGGAGAACCGGGGGACATGCCGCTCTTGACACAGGATTGGCGGCGAAACCCCCGTCCTTGACGGAGCTCTGACACCGCCGCCGGCCGACCGCCGGACGGCTGTCAGGAAGGCGTCAAGGACGGGCCCCGGGCCGTACGCCCTGCGTCAAGGGCGGGTGCGGTCGGTGTGCGGAGGGTCTCCACTGGAGGGGTGCGGCCGCCCGGGCCGTCGTCTGGAGGGACCCCGCCATGACCACTGTCACCGCCGTCATCGACGTCGACGAGCCGCTGGAGCGGACGGTCCGCCTCGTGCCCGCCGCCTGGCGCCGGGACCGCCCCGAGCCGCCGGACCCGTCCCCGGCCGCCGACCGGGACCGCACCCGCCCGGCGAACTGCCGCTTCGCGATGCACTACGAGGACTGACACCCGTCAGGGCGTCCGCCGCCCACGCGCCCACCCAGAGGAGCAGCCGCCATGACCCAGCTCATCGCCCCGCCCGTCCCCACCACCCCCGGGACCGCCCCTGGAGCCGTCTCCGCCGACGTGCTCGGCGGCCCCTGGCCGGCCACGGCGCGGCCCGGCCGGGGAGCCGATCTGCTGATCGGCGGGGTCGGGCTGGCCGAGGCCGCCGAGCGGTTCGGCACCCCGCTGTACGTGCTGGACGAGGCCGAGGCCCGGGGGCGGGCCCGGGCGTACCGGCGGGCGCTGCCGCACGCCGAGGTGCTGTACGCGGCCAAGGCCTTCCTCTGCAGCGCGATGGCCGACTGGGTGGAGCAGGAGGGGCTGGGCCTGGACGTCTGCTCGTCGGGCGAGCTGTGGCTGGCGGTCTCGGCAGGCTTCCCGGCGCAGCGGATCCTCCTGCACGGCAACGCCAAGTCCCCGGAGGAACTGCGGCTGGCGCGGCGGCTGCGGGTCGGGCGGATCGTCATCGACGGCCCGGCGGAGATCGCGCGGCTGGCCGCCCTGGTGGCCGCCGACACGCCGCAGAAGGTGCTGGTCCGGATCGTCCCGGGGATCGCCGCCGGGCACCACGCGGCGGTGCGGACCGGGGTCGGCGGGCAGAAGTTCGGCTTCCCCGTCGAGGGCGGCGACGCGGCCGACGCGATCGCCCGGGTGCTCGACCAGCCGGGGCTCGAACTGGCGGGCCTGCACTGCCACCTGGGCTCGCAGATCACCTCGGTCGAGCCGTACCTGGAGGCGGTGGACGCGGTGGTGCGGCTGCTCGCCGAGACCCGGGACCGGCACGGCGTCGAACTGCCCGAACTGGATCTCGGCGGCGGCCACGGCATCAGGTACCTGCCCGGGGACGAGGAGCTGGACCTCGCCGAGTTCGCCGTCCGGGTCACCGACCGGCTGGCGGTGCGCTGCGCCGAGGCCGACCTGGACGTGCCCCGGCTGATCGTCGAACCCGGCCGCGCGATCGCCGGACCGGCCGCCGTGGCGGTCTACCGGGTGCTGTCCGTCAAGCACACGGCGGACGGCCGCTGCTTCGTCGCGGTGGACGGCGGCATGAGCGACAACCCGCGCCCGGCCCTGTACGGATCGCCGTACACGGTGCGGCTGGTCGGCCGCCGCTCGGAGGCGGGGGAGACACGGGCGGACGTGGTCGGCCGCCACTGCGAGGCCGGGGACGTGCTCGTCCGGGACGCCGCACTGCCCGCCGACCTGCGCCCCGGCGACCTGCTGGCGATGCCGGCGGCCGGCGCCTACCAGCTGTCCATGGCGTCCGGCTACAACCTGGTCGGCCGCCCGGCCGTGATCGCGGTGAAGGACGGCCGGGCCCGCCTGCTGATCCGGCGCGAGACGGTCGAGGACTTCCGCCTGCGCGAGGTCGGCCGCTGACGGCGGACGGCGGCCGCGTGGGAAGTCGGCCCGGCCGACTTCCCACACGGGACCGGGCGGGGCTTCGCCGTCAGCCGCTCGCGGAGGCCCCCCGGCCGGCGCCGCGCGGGACGCAGGGGGCGACGACGGTCAGGTGCAGGGTGTCCGGCGCCGTGCCGGGATCGCCCATCACGACCGAGGCGGTGAACTTGTTCGCGTCGTTGGACAGGTCCAGCCGCTTGTCGTCCCTGTGCTCGACGGACTCGATTTTATCGGAGTGATGATCCTTTTCGCGCGGGTGCTGATCGGATCCAAGCGGTCGGGGCCTTGCCGGCGAGGGCGAAAATGCAGGTGAAAGGGCTCGGCGGCCACGGATAGGGTCCGGCCGTGACGAACTGGCGTGAGATCTACGAGAACGACTGCGCTCTTCCCCCGGGGCGCGGGCTGGACGAACTGACCGCGGAGTTGGCGGTGGCTCTGGGGGATCCGGACCCGGAGGTCAGGGACGGTTACCCGTACGCGGTGCTGGACGCCTGGATACGGGGCGGGGTGATCGACGGCGAGCGGTGTCTGGCGCTCGGGGACCTGATGGCGGGGCGCTTCAGCGATCCGCGGATCGAGGCCAGGACGTTCGCCCCGCTCGTGTTGCGGATGATCGTGGATCAGGACGGGGTCAGGTCCGAGTGGGTCGACGCGTTCGCCGGCTGGTACCGCGCGGAGGCCGACCTGCGGGGCCGTGACGACGCGCTCGGGTGGCTGCACGCGGTGGCGCACGGCGCGGACCTGCTGGGGGCCTTCGGCCTGCGGCCCGAGGTCGACCCCGAACCGCTGCTCGCGCTCGCCGCCGAGCGTTTGCTGGCCCCGACGGAGTACCTGTTCGCGGAGCGGGAGGACGACCGGCTCGCCAAGGCCGTGGCCCTCGTCCTCACCCGCCCCGACCTGACGCCGGAGCGGTCGACCGCCTGGCTGTCGCCGATCGCCGAGGCCCTCGCCCCGTACGAGCGCGGGCCGATGCCGGTCTGGGCCTCCAACACGGTGCGCACCCTGCGCGCCCTGTACGTGCTGGCGGACCTCGGTGTTTCGGTTGAGCGCGGGGGCCGGCCCGTCCCGCTCGTCCACGGTGAGGTGGTCAAGGCCCGGGTGGCCGAGGTCCTGCGCCCGGTGCTCCCGTAGCGCTGCGCGGCAGGGAGCACGAGAAGTCGGCCCGGCCGACTCCTCGCGCGGGCCCCGTTCGTGCCCGGCCCGTGCGTCGCGGGGTCGCTAGTCCGCCTCCTGGTCCCGGGACGGCATGTCGGTGGTCGCGGGCAGTCCGAGGTGCTCGCGCAGTTCACGTCTGCCCAGATCCGTGACGGCGAGGGCACGGGTGGTTCCGATCCGGGTCAGCCACCCCGCGGCCAGGGCGTGCCCGCAGACGGCGGCGCCGACGGCCCCGCCCAGGTGCGGGCGCCGTTCGGTCCAGTCCAGACAGGCGCGTACCAGCGGCCTGCGGGAGGCGTCGGGCAGTGCGATGCCCAGGTCTCCGAGCCAGGCCGCCCCCTTGGCGGTGAGCGACGGATCGGCGCCCCAGTCCAGCAGGCCGCGATCGGCCATCGAGTCGGTGACGGCCAGGCCCAGTTCCCCGGCCAGATGGTCGTAGCACAGCCGGGCCCGGGCCAGGGCCCGCTGCCGCCCCGAGCCCGACAGCGAACGCGGTCCGGGGGCGCGGTGCGGCGCGAGCGCGGCGAGGCTCTCGATCAGGGCCATCACGCGCGGATCGGCCATCCGCAGGTAGCGGTGGCGTCCGTGCCGTTCCTCGACGAGGAGTCCGCCGCGTACGAGCACGTTCAGATGCTCGGTCGCGGACGAGGCCGCGACACCGGCGTGGCGGGCCAGTTCCTTGGCCGTCCAGGCCCGGCCGTCCAGCAGGGCCAGACAGAAGTCCGCCCTGGTGCCGTCGGCCAGCAGCCTGGCCACGACGGCCAGGTCCACGCCGACGTCCCGGCTCTCGCGCTGATCGTCCATGCCTTCGATTGTCGTCGGTCTCGATTCGGGTCGGGCCGAAGCGTCCGCGCCCTATCGTCCCGTACCGGCCGAGGCCACCGCGTCCTCCGCCCGTACCTCTTCCGCCAACCGCCCTGGGAACCTCATGCCCGCCACCGACATCACCCCACCGAACCCCTGGCCCGGCATCGGCCTCACGGTCACCGATGCCCCGGAGCCCACCGACGTATCGCTCGTCTCCGATGCCCTGGACCGGTTCAACACCGACACGACCGCCATCGACGACCGCCGCCCGCTGGCCGTCCTGGTGCGCGACTCCCGAACCGGCCGGGTGATCGGCGGTCTGACCGGTCGCACCTCACTCGGGCTGTTCTTCCTCGACCTGTTCTTCCTGCCGCGCGAGCTGCGCGGTGGCGGCCTGGGCAGCGAGATCCTGCGCCGGGCCGAGAACGAGGCCCGCGCACGCGGCTGCCGCACGGCGGTGCTGTACACGATCAGCTTCCAGGCGCCCGGGTTCTACGCGAAGCACGGCTGGCGACGCCTGGGCGACGTCCCGTGCGACCCGCCGGGCACCAGCAGGGTCTTCATGACGAAGGACCTCGCCCCGCCGGCGGCCCCCTGAAGCCGCCGGGCCGCACCGGGGCGGGTCATGCCGGAGCAGGACCCTCCGGCTTTTGCTCCGGTCAGTCGTGCGGCGGGCGGCGTCCTGGCTGATCGGTTGCACGAGAAGTCGGCTGGGCCGACTTCTCGCGCAGGTCCTCTCGCTTAGATGTTGGGGATCTCGCCGGCCTTGAGGGCGCTGAGGAAGGCGGACCACGCGTCGGCGGGGAAGACGAGCGCCGGGCCGTTGGGGTCCTTGGAGTCCCGGACGGGAACGGTGCCGGTAAAGCCGTCGGCGACCTCGATGCAGTTGCCCTGGTTGGCGCTGTACCTGCTCTTTCGCCAAGCCGCGTGCGTCAGGTTGTCCCGACTCGGGTCGATCATTCGAGTTCCTTTGCAATCTGTGTGACGAGCCGCCGCGTCGGCCCTACATCGAGGGCTGCTGTCCGAAGCCGATCGAAGGCCACATCCAGGGTTTGCCCTCGCGCGCAGGCGCCGCGAGTGCCTCCCGCTTCTCCAGGGCGGCGACTTCGTAGACGGCGGGCAGCGGACCCTGCTTGCTTATACGGAGGCAGTCAAGGCCCGCCTCGTCGAGGTGCTGAGGGTGGCGTTCCCGTTCGCTTGAGCGAGTGGGTGTGGTTGCGCGAGAAGTCGGCTGGGCCGACTTCTCGCGCGGGTGTGCTCACGTGTTGGGAAGTTCGCCGGTCTTGAGGGCGGTGACGAACGCCGTCCAGGTGTCGATGGGGAAGGCGAGGGCTGGGCCGTTCGGGTCCTTCGAGTCCCGGACCGCCATGCCGCTGCTGGCGACGAGCGTGGTCTCTACGCAGTCGTTCGCCTGGGCGCTGTAGCTGCTCTTGTACCAGCCGCGGGCGGAGATCTCCGGCATGGTCATGTGCTCACCCTCTTCTCTGATCTCGCACTCACGTCCCTGTCGCGATGGCGGTGATCATGTCGATCGACTGGGCCGGATTCAGGGCCGATGACCTCAGGTAGTCGAAGACAAGCCCATGGCCGTCCAGTTCCGCTTCCTGCTCCAGATAGTGGCTGCTGGTCAGGGTCTCAAGAAACACTGCCCCCGGATTCGGTGAATCGGTGAAGCCGAACATCACGAACGCTCCGCACGCTCCAGCGACTGCGCCGACATCGAGCGGGACGACCTGCAAGGTGACGTTGGGGCGTTGTGCGGCTTCTACCAGGTAGTCCAACTGTGCGCGCTGTACGTTGGTTCCACCGACCGGGCATCGGAGAGCTGGCTCCCAGATGATCGCCCAGAAGCGCGTAGGCTCTGACTTGACCAGGACGCTCTTGCGCTCCATCCGCACTTTGACGAGTTGGTCGATGCGTTCGGGGCGGACAGCCGCCGGGTGCGCTCCAAGCAAGGCGCGTGCGTAGTCCTCGGTCTGCAAGAGCCCAGGCAGAACCAGCGGTTGCCACGTCTGGATGTACCTGGCATCGCTGTCCAAGTCGAGGAAGTCCGCGTCCGGGCCGGACTCGCTCTGCTCGCGCTGGACGCGGACCAGGCCGCCGACCTCAACAGTCGGTTCGGCCCCCGGGCCGCGGGGGAGATCGGCCACCGGCTGTACCACTTCGGCGCGGTGGGGGCCGTCGCGTTCGTCGGGCCCGACCCGTTCCCGGTCTACGTGCGTCGAGTGGCCTTCGATTGACCGGATATGAATGATTCTGTCGGCGTATCGGTCATATCGCATGAGGCAGTTGGTGCGAACGTGACCATTTGTGGTGATCCGCTGTTAGGCTGCGCGCCTGAATACGAACTCTCCACGATGTAAAAGGACTTGGAAGAGCGCGTGAAGCTCTCTTCCTCGCCGTCGCCGCCGACACCTGAGGAGCCACGTGAGACCCGAAGACGTCCCCCTGCTGTTCCAGGAGTTGGCCCGTGAGTTCGCCGACGTCACCGGCATGTCGGTGGCGGCGACGGGTTCACTCGCGCGTGGCGACCACCGCACCGGGCCGGACGGAGACGTCGTCTCCAACCTCGACCTGATCCACCTCGTGGGCGAGGACGCGCACGTGCCGGACGTCCGGGCCGTGGTGGGGCGGAGGATGCGGCGGATCTCCGACACCTTCGGGATCGAGACGACGTCCGTCATCGCCCGGCTTCCGGCGTTCCGGCTGGCCGGCCACGCCCACTACCGGATCAGCATGCGGCCCGAGTGGTTCTGCGACGGCCTCGGGCTCGGGCCGGAGGCCTTCGACCTGCCCGGCCACGAGGACGATCCGCGCGCGGCGCTGTCCTGGATGATGCAGCCCGTCCCCTACTACCTGGCGAAGGCGACCGTCCAGGACCCTCCGACCAACCTGGCCAAGGCCCGCAGGGCCGCGACGCGGCTGGCCGACCGGTTCGACCTGGCCGGGATACGCGACGACCTCGACAACCTCCCGCGGGCCCTGCGCACCCTGATCGCCGAACGGGGCCTGACCCCGCTCGAATCCACCGCCCGCTACCTCGACGCCCCCACCCACCCCGCCGTCGCGCAGCGCGTCCGCGACGCGGTCTTCGTCGAGAGCATGGGGCTGTCGTCCGCCGACTCGATGGTCGTCCTGCTGCCGTCCGCCTCGAACTGACCCCCCACCGGAGAGCATCCCATGTCCACTCGGCAGCACGTGGAGATCCTGCCCCCGCACCCGTTGCGGGCCGGCTACGACCGGGCCCTGGAGCGCGGGTCGATCGCCGACGACTTCCAACGGCGCCTGGAGCCGGCCCACTTCAACCCCGGCTACCTCGGCGCCCTGACCTCACGGGTCGAACAGGCCCTGGTCCGGGACCCGGCGGACGAGGCCATGCGGTGGCGCCTGGCGTTCCTGCTGCTCCAGAACAACGCCACCGCGGCCGCCGTCGAACGGGCCGAGGAACTGCTCGCGGACGCCACCCTCCCGCAGGCCCGGCGCCTGGCCCAGCTGGTGGCCGGGATCCGCGGCCGGGCCGACCAGCCGCGTACGGGCCGGCGCGTGCGGCGGGTCAACTGGTCGATCAACAACCGTTGTCCGATGTCCTGCCAGGGCTGCTACAACCCGTTCGCCGCCGAGCAGATCGACCTCGCCCAGGCGGACCGGATCATCGGGAAGCTGGCCGCGCACGGGACCACCGACCTGGTCCTGGCCGGCGGTGACCCGCTGCTGTGGCCGCCGATCTTCGACGTCGTCGACCATGCCATCGCCGCCGGGCTCAAGGTCGGCCTCGACACCACCGGCTACACGCTCACCGCCGAGAAGCTCGCCCGGCTCCGGGGGCTGTCCTCGCTGCGGCTGCCGCTGGACGCCGTCACCGCGGACGTGCAGCGGGCGTTCCGTCGCAGTCCGGACAGCAAGCTGCTGGACGCGCTGCTGGAATCCCTCGCGCTGTGCGACGCCGAGGGCTTCGACCGGGTGCGGGTGCACACCGTGGCGAGTGCCGAGAACCTCCACCAACTGCCGGAGCTCGCGGCCGAGATCATGTCGCACCCCTCGGTCGCCCAGTGGGTGATCTTCCAGTGGTGGGGCCGACGGGCGTCGCCGGACACGGTCCGCCGGCTCGGGGTGGCGGTCGAGGACGTCCGCGAGGTCGTGGACGGCATCCGGCGCGACCACCCCGGCCGGGAGATCCACCTCGCGGAGAGCAGTGAGCGGGAGCTGCTCAACTGGATGATCCAGTCGAGCGGACAGGTCGTCACCTTCGGGTCGGGGGCGGAGGAGGAGTTCATCCTGGGCAACCTCCTGACCGACGAGGTCGAGGAGATCCTGACCCACCCGATCCTGGACTTCGAGGCCATGTCGCGCGGGATCCCGGTCACCCCGGGGACGCGGTTCCCCGGCGCCGACGGGGAGCTGCCGTCGGCGGAAGGCTGAGTCCGGGTGAGCGGCTGACGGGCGGCCGGGACGCGGGACGGTCGGACTCCCCGGCGGGCACCGGGCGCTCGGCGCTGCGCGCTGCCCGCCGGGGACGGTCGGATCAGGCGGCGAGCAGGTACCAGCCCCCGAGGCCGCTGCACATGCTCGCGTTGTAGGTGCCGGCGCGGAAGCCGGCCGGAACGGGCTGGTAGGGGCACATGTACTCGCCGACGCGGGCCAGTTGCTGGTACCACGAGCCGATGTTGCCGCAGCCGGAGTTCATGTGGCCGGTGAGCACGTACCCGGGCGGGATCGGTGAGCCCGCGCAGGTGTACTGGCCGTCGCGGGGCACTTCCAGGTACCAGTAGTCGATGCCGCTGCAGCCGGTGGCGTTGTGGAGGGTGATCACGTAGCCGGGGGGAATCGGCGAGGTGGCGCAGGTCCAGATGCCGTTCTGCACGGGTTGGATGTACCAGGCGCCGGCCTTGTTGCACCCGCTCGGCTGGCGCTGGGTGATCACGTAGCCGTCCGGTATGGGTGTGCCGGGACAGACCCAGCCGGGGGAGGCCTGGGCGGCGGCGACCGGTGCCGCCGCCGGTGCCGCGGTGGCCGTGCCGGCGGCCGTGCCGGTGAGGACGGCCACCAGCAGGGTGACCACCCCCACCGCGGCGGCGAGCCGGCCCCGGACCGTCGCCGTCCATGAACGACCGGGCACGTGGCGATGCTTGATGTTCACTACTCACCAGTCCAATCGACGGGTCCGCGGAGCGCCGCGCGATGGCCGTACGGCGCCGTGCCGCGAAGCTGGAGCGACCCTAGTCGGAGGGGTGGCGGGGCCGGTCGAAAGTGGATGGATGCATGACAAATCTGGCCGGAAACCGATCCGGGGCCAGCCCGCCGGGTCGGGCCACCGGCTGATAACGGAACGGTTGCGGAGCCCGTCGTTCCCCTCTCCAGGTCTTGACGGCACGGGGAGGGCGGGCGTTTGCTGTGTCCGCTCGTTGGAACCTGTTTGGTTCTGGTTTGTTTTGTGTGTTTGAACGTTCAAAACAGCAGAGCAACCCCCGCCTGCGCTCAGCACCCCCTCGCACCACCCTTCGCGCCACCCCCCTTCGCACCACAGCCTTCCGGCGCCACCCCACCGAGAGGAATGCAATGTCACACCTTTCCCGACGCGACCTTCTCCGCGCCTCCGGAGCCGGCCTGCTGGCCGTCGCGGCCGGCGGCTCCCTCGCGGCCTGCGGCGGCGGCTCCGGCTCGGGAGGCGCCGCCGGCGGGGACGCCGACACCGGCACGATCACCGTCTGGTCCTGGGCCACCGCCGCCGACGCCCTGCGCGGCATCGTCCCGGCCTTCGAGAAGGACAACCCGGGGATCAAGGTCGACGTCCAGGACATCGGCGAGCCCGCCATCTGGGACAAGATCACCGTCGGACTGGCGGCCGGCGGCCAGGGCCTCGGCGACGTCCTGCACATCGGCTGTGACTACCTGCCCGGCTACCAGGAGAAGTTCCCCGGCGGCCTGGCCGACCTCTCCGCGCTCGGCGCCGACGCGTACAAGGACAGGTTCGCCAAGGGCCTGTGGCCGGTCGTCACCGGCAAGGACGGCCACGCCTACGCGCTGCCCTGGGAGGTCAACGCGCTCGGCTTCTTCTACCGCAAGGACTACTTCGACAAGGCGGGCATCGACCCCGAGACCTTCGCCACCTGGGACGACCTGCTCGCCGTCGCCGACCGCTTCAAGGCCGCCAACCCCGGCATCGCCCTGATCGGTGTCAACCGGGCCGCCAACCCCACCCCCGACCTGGACTTCCTCCAGGGCCTGATGCAGCTCCAGGGCGCCTTCTACTTCGACCTCCAGGGCAAGATCACCGTCGCCTCGGAGCCGGCCGTGCGGGCCCTGACGATCATCAAGCGGCTGGACGAGGCCGGGCTGATCGGCGACACCCCCGGCGTCCAGAGCTGGCCGCCGGTGATGAAGACCGGCAAGCTCGGGGCGGCCGCGATGCCCACCTGGGTCGCGCACTACCTGGAGAAGAAGTTCCCCGACCAGAGCGGCAACTGGCGCCTCACCAAGCCCCCGGCGGTCACCCCCGGCGGCAAGCGCACCGCCCTGGTCAACTCCACCCACCTGGCCGTCGCCGCCTCCAGCCCGCGCCGCCGCGCCGCCTGGAAGTTCGTCGAGTACGCGCTCACCCGCGCCGCCTCGGTCAACACGATGTTCAACGCGGGCGGCGTCTTCCCGGCCCTCACCGAGGCGTACACCGACCCGATGTACGCCGCCCCCAGCGCCTTCTACGGCGGCCAGCCGGTGCTCAAGACCTTCACCGACCTCGCCGTCGAGGGCGGGGACCCGACCAACTACTCCGGCGACTACGCCCGCGCCCTCAAGCTCGTCAGCGACGCCCAGACCAAGGTCTTCCTCAAGGGCGCCGACCCGGCCGCCGTCCTCCAGGACGCCGCCAAGCAGCTCGCCCAGCAGACGGGACGCGGTATCGCATGAGTGCCGCCAGTCCGCCCGCCGCCCTCGCCAAGGGGCCCGAGGGGTCACAGGGGTCCAAGGGATCCGCGGGGCCCGGCCGGTCCGGCCGGCTCCGCCGCGCCCGCTGGCGCCGCGGCGCCGTGCCGTACCTGCTGCTCGCCCCCGCCCTGCTCACCTTCGGCGTGTTCAAGGCCTACCCGGTCATCGACTCGCTGCTGCTCTCCTTCACCACCGGCTCCGGCGCCGCCACCCGCGACGCCGGACTCGCCAACTACCAGCGCCTGCTGGACGATCCGCTGTTCTGGACGGCCCTGCGCAACACCGGCGAGATCCTCGTCGTCCAGGTCCCGCTGATGCTCGGCCTGGCCCTGCTGATGGCCGTCGGCATCAACTCCGCGCTGGTGCGCTGGCGTACGGTGTGGCGGCTCGGCGTCTTCATGCCCTCGGTCACCGGCCTGGTCGCCACCGGCGTGATGTTCGCCTACCTGCTCAAGGCCGACGACGGCGCCGTCAACTGGCTGCTGAACGCCGTCGGCCTGCCCTCCGTCGACTGGCTGGGCCAGCCCGTCTGGGCCCGGATGGCCGTCGTCGTGGTGCTCACCTGGCACTACACCGGCTACAACGCCGTCATCTACCTCGCCGGACTCCAGTCCATACCAAGGGAGTTGTACGAGGCCGCGATGGTCGACGGGGCCGGCCCGATCCGCCGCTTCACCTCGATCACCGTCCCCGCGCTGCGCCCGGTGCTGCTGTTCACCGTCGTGCTCTCGACCATCGGCACGCTCCAGCTCTTCGACGAGCCGTACGTGCTGACCGGCGGCGGGCCGGACAACGCCACCCTGACCGTCTCCATGTACCTGTACCAGAACGGCTTCCGGTACTTCGACTTCGGCTACGCCTCCGCCATCGCCTACGCGCTCACCCTGCTCGTGTCGGTGCTCGGCGCCGTCCAGATGCGCCTGATGGGGGAGAAGGACAAGTGAACCTCAAGAAACTGCGCGGCTGGCCGCTGACCTTCTTCCTGGCCGGCGTCACCGGGCTGTCGATCGCCCCCTTCTACTGGCTGGTGGTCTCCGCCACCCGCAAGGACACCGAGGTCTTCGACTGGCCGCCGAAGCTGCTGCCCGGCGGGAGCCTCGGCGAGAACCTGAGCCACCTGGAACAGAAGATCGGCCTGCTCCGGGTGGTCGGCAACTCCCTGCTGGTGGCGGGGGTCCAGACCCTGGGCGCCCTGGTCGTGGCGCTGCTCGCGGGCTACGCCTTCGCCAAGTTCCGCTTCCGCGGCCGCACCCTGCTCTTCGCGCTGCTGCTCTCCACCCTCGTGGTGCCCGAACAGGTGGTGCTGGTACCGCTGTTCAAGATGATGACGGACTTCGGCCTGCTGGACACCTACCAGGCGCTGATCCTGCCGGGCCTGTGCGTGCCGTTCGCCATCTTCCTGATGCGGCAGTCGCTGAGCAGCCTGCCGGACGAGCTCCTGGACGCCGCCCGGGTCGACGGCGCGGGCGAACTCCGGGTGCTGTTCAGCGTGGTGGTGCCGGTCATGCGGCCGGTGCTGGCGGCCCTGTCGATCTTCCTCTTCCTGGGCTCCTGGAACCAGTTCGTCTGGCCGCTGATCGCCCTGCGCAGCCCCGAGATGCACACCCTGCCGGTCGCCCTGGCGACGCTGCACGGCAACAAGTCCAACACCGACTACGGCGCGATCCTCTCCGGCACCGCGCTGTCCACCCTGCCGATGATGGTCCTCTTCCTGGTCCTCCAACGGCAGTTCATCTCCGGCCTGCTGGCCGGCGCCACGAAGGGCTGACCATGACCGAGACGAACGACACCGGCACGACCGTGAGCACGGCCGGCGCCACGGCCGGTACGAGCGGGACGACGGCCGGCGCGGCGGCGGCCGACGTCTGGGAGCCGCACGCCCCCACCGCCGCCGGCGGCCTGCGCCCGCTGTACGCCGACGGGCTGGACCTGCGGGTGAGCGGCACGGGCACGGCCCGGGGCGTCGCCGACGGCGTGGTGGAGGTGACCGCCGAGGGCCCGGGCGAGGTCCGGATCGAGTGGCGGGTGCCCTGCGTCGACGCCACCGCCCTCTGGACCCCCGAGCCGCGCGGCACCGGCTGGCTGCCCGCCGCCTGGAGCGCCCCGCGCCGCACCTCGCTGGCCAACGGCGCGCCGATCGCCGCGCTGGTCGGCACCGGCGACGTCGCGCTGAGCGCTTTCGCGGCCGGTCGCCCGGACGTGCTGGCCGGGGCCGGAGTGGTCGAGGAGACCGGCGAGTTCCGGTTCTGGGCCCAGGCCACCGACCGGCTCACCGTCCGGATCGACACCTCGCGCCGGCACTTCGGGCGCGCCCTGGCCGACCTGGCCGCCTGGTGGGGCGAGGGCCGTACGGCCGACATCCCGGAGGCCGCCCGCCGTCCCGCGTACTCCACCTGGTACTCGATGCACCAGGACATCACCCCCAAGGGCGTCGAGACCCAGGCCGCGCTCGGCAAGGAGCTGGGCCTGGACGTGATCATCGTGGACGACGGCTGGATGACCGCCGACCGCACCCGCGGCTACGCCCACTGCGGCGACTGGGAGCCGGTCTCGCTGCCCGACACCGCCGCCCACGTCCGGCGGGTGCACGAGCTCGGGGTGCGCTACATGCTCTGGTACGCGCTGCCGTTCATCGGCAAGGACAGCGCCGCGTACCGGGAGATCGGCCACCTCGCGCTGGCCGACGCCGCCCACATGGGCGCGATCGTCGCCGACCCGCGCCACCCCGAGGTCCGGGCCTTCCTCACCGACCGGCTCGTCCGGGCCGTCGAGGAGTGGGGCATGGACGGCCTCAAGGTGGACTTCGTCGACTGGTTCGCCCGGGCCGCGGAGCGCGACGACGCCCCGGCGGCCCGCCCCGGCGCGGACTGCGCGAGCGTGGACGAGGGCGTGGAGCGGCTGCTCGCCGCGATCCGCGGCCGGATCACCGCCGCGAACCCGGAGGCGATGATCGAGCACCGCCAGCCGTACGTCAGCCCCGGCCTGTGGCCGTACGCCACCATGATCCGCGCCACCGACTGCCCGCTCAGCCCGCAGGAGAACCGGCAGCGGACCATCGACGTGCGGCTGGCCGCCGGGCCCGTCCCGGTCCACGCCGACATGCTGATGTGGCACCGGGAGGAACCGGCCGAGCAGGTCGCCTGCCACCTGATCAACGTGCTGTTCTCGGTGCCGCAGATCTCCGTCGACCTCGCCGCCCAGAGCGAGGAGCAGCGCGAGGCGATCGCCTTCTGGCTCGGCGTCTTCCGCGAGCACGCCGACACCCTCCAGCTCGGCGAGCTGCTCCCGGCCCGCCCGGACCTCGGCTACCCGATGGTCACCGCGCGCGGCACCGGCGGCGGGACCGGCGCCGGTACCGACACCGGCACGGTGGCCGTGGCCCGGTACGCCGCGCTGCCGGTGGACGCCTCCGGCGACGACTGGCGCACCCTGCTGGTGGCCAACGCCGACGCCGACCCGGACGTCCGGCTCACCGGCGGCCGCGGGCAGGTGGCGGTGACGGTGCAGGACGCCCGGGGGCGTATCGTCCGGCAGGGCGAGGTCGAGCTGGACCGGGCGGACGTGATCCCGGTGCCGCGCGGCGGGCTGCTGACCCTGCGTCGCTGACCGCCTCCGGGGCCGCCGGCCGACCCCCGGGCCCCGGCCCGCTCCGCGCACCCGACCACGTCTGGAGAACCGCATGCCCGAGGGACCGCACCGGCCGCGCCGCGGCGCCACCACGATCGAGGAGGTCGCCCGGGCGGCCGGGGTCTCCCGGCAGACCGTCTCCAACGCGCTCAACGCGCCGCGGCGGGTCCGCCCGGAGACGCTGGACCGGGTGAACGCGGCGATCCGCGAACTCGGGTACCAGCCCGACCAGTCGGCCCGCTCGCTGCGCAGCGGCGCCCGGCGCACCCTCGGCTACCTCGCCCCGGTGGACGACCCGCTCGACCCCAACCCGCTGATGGCCGGCTTCCTGGAGGCCCTGGTCGACGCGGCCGGGGCGGCGGGGCAGCGGGTGCTGCTGTTCCGGCCGGGGCAGGGCGCGGCCGACCCGGTGGCCGCCATCGACGAACTGGTGGCGGCCCGTCAGGTGGACGGACTGGTGCTGGCGGACGTCCTGCACGAGGACGTCCGGATCGCCCACGCGGCCCGGCTCGGCGTCCCGTTCGCCAGCTTCGGCCGGACCGGGCCCGGCGAGCCCCAGCGCTGGGTGGACATTGGCAACGAGGCGGCGATGGCCGAGGTGGTGCGGCACCTCGCGGCGCTCGGCCACCGCCGGATCGGCTACCTCGGGGCCGCCGAGGAGCTGCCCTGGATGGCGGCGCGGCGGGCCGGATTCCTGGCCGAGGCACGCCGGTTGGGCCTGTCCGCGGTGGCGGTGGGGGCTTCCGGGGCGGGGAGTTCCGGTACGGCGGCCGCGGGTTCCGTGGTGGCCTCCGTACGGGCGCTGCTGCGCGGGCCCGACCGGCCCACGGCCTTCGCGGCCGGCAGCGACCTGCTGGCGCTGGACGTGTACGAGGCGGTCCGGGCGGAGGGGCTGGTGGTCGGGCCCGGCGGGGTGGCCGTCACCGGGTTCCACGACACGCCGCTCTGCCGCCACCTCCACCCCGCGCTGACCTCGGTCCGGCTGCCGCTGCGGGCGATCGCCACGGCGCTGGTCGGCCGGCTGCTGGACCAGGTGCGCGGGGAGGCGGCGGCGGGGGAAGGGCTGGAACTGCCCACCGAGCTGGTGGTGCGGGGGAGTTCGGGCCGGCCCGGCTGAATCCTTCGGATCCGTCAGCCGGTTCGGCCCGTGTGGTCCGCCGTCGCGGCCACGATCAGCTCGCCGACCAGTCCGGCGGCGGCCGCCCGCTGCTCGGCGGGCAGGGCGTCGTCGGTGACCAGGACGTCCAGCTGGTCCAGGTCGGCGAAGGAGGCCAGGCCGACCGCGTTCCACTTGGTGTGGTCGGCCACCACGACCACCCGGCGGGCCGAGCGGAGGAAGGCGCGGTTGGTCTCCGCCTCGGCCAGGTTCGGGGTGGTCAGCCCGGCCTCGGGGGAGAGGCCGTGGCAGCCCAGGACCAGCAGGTTGACGTGCAGGGAGCGGATCGCCTGGTCGGCCACCGGCCCGACCAGCGCGTCCGAGGGGGTCCGCACACCGCCGGTGCGGATCACCGTGGCGGTGGACGGGGTGCCGTCCTCGGCGGGCTGTTCCAGCAGCTCGGCGATCCGCAGCGAGTTGGTCACCACGGTGAGGCCCTCGACCGAGCGCAGCCGCCGGGCGACCGCGTAGGTGGTCGTCCCGCCGGCCAGCCCGACCGCCGAGCCCGGCGGTACGAGCGCGGCGGCGGCCCGGGCGATCGCCTCCTTGGCGGGCAGCTCCCAGTGCGCCTTGGCCTCGAACCCGGGCTCGCCGGTGGCCGGCGCCTCGACCCGGACCGCGCCGCCGTGCACCTTGTGCACCAGGCCGCGGCGGGCCAGCGCGTCCAGGTCGCGCCGGACCGTCATGTCCGAGACCCCGAGGTCGCGGACCAGTTCGGTGACCCGGACCCCGCCGCGCGCGCGGATCTGCTCCAGGATCAGCACGCGGCGCTGTCCGGCGAGCGGTTGGGCGCTGTCAGCCATCGGGAGGCCTCCTTCGACCACGTCCGGTGCGTGGCCCTGGTGGATAATGTTTGAGATTGTAGCTTTCTGTTGATTCCGGTGTTCCACTCAGAGCTCAGAGGAAGAAGGGCCATGCCCGGGACGTCCCTGACCCAGCCCACCGTCAGGACCGTGACCACCCTCGCGGACGGTCGGCAACTGATCTACTACGACAGCGGCGCGGCCTGCGACGCCGCCTGTGACGGCGGTACGGCCTGCGGTGGTGGCACGACCTGCGACGGCGGCACGGCCGCCCGCCGCGACGCCGTGGACGAGCGGCCGCTCGACCCGCAGGCCCCCGGCTCCGAGGTCCGGCTCGACCCGGCCACCGGCGACTGGGTCACCATCGCGGCCCACCGCCAGGCGCGCACCTACCAGCCGCCGCCCGAGGAGTGCCCGCTCTGCCCGTCCCGGGACGGGCGGCACAGCGAGATCCCGGCCGCGGACTACCAGGTGGCCGTCTTCGAGAACCGCTTCCCCTCGCTGGCCGGCCCGCCCGCGGAGCCCGTCCGGGCCGCCGAGGGCCTGTGGACCAGCGGCCCCGGCGCCGGGCGCTGCGAGGTGGTCTGCTTCACCGCCGACCACGAGGCCTCCTTCGCCGACCTCACCCCCGAGCGGGCCCGGCTGGTCCTGGACGCCTGGACCGACCGCACCGCCGAACTCTCCGCCCTGCCCGGCGTGCGGCAGGTCTACTGCTTCGAGAACCGGGGCGCCGAGATCGGCGTCACCCTCGCCCACCCGCACGGCCAGATCTACGCCCTGCCCTTCACCGCGCCGCGCACCGCCCGGATGGCCGCACGCGCCGCCGAGCACCGCGCCACTGCCGGCCGCAACCTCTTCGACGACCTGCTCGCCGCCGAACGCGCCCACGGCGAGCGCGTCGTCCTCGCCGGGACGCACTGGACGGCCTTCGTCCCCTTCGCCGCCCGCTGGCCGTACGAGGTGCACCTGTACCCGCACCGCCGGGTGCCCGACCTGACCGCGCTGGACGCCGACCAGCGGGACGAATTCCCCACCCTCTACCTGGAGTTGCTGCGCCGCTTCGACCGGCTCTTCGGCACCGGCCGCACCCCGTACATCTCCGCCTGGCACCAGGCCCCCGCCGATCAGCGGGACGAACTCGCCCTGCACCTGGAGCTGTTCACCATCCGCCGCACCGCCGACAAGCTCAAGTACCTGGCCGGGGTGGAATCCGGCATGGACGCCTTCGTCAACGACGTCACCCCCGAGCACGCGGCCCGCCGGCTGCGGGAGGCCACCGCATGAACGACTTCGCGCAGCTGTACGGCCGTCCGTCCGAGGGGGAGTGGGCCGCCCCCGGCCGGGTGAACCTGATCGGCGAACACACCGACTACAACCTCGGGTTCGTCCTCCCGATCGCCCTGCCGCAGACCGTCCGCGCCCAGGCCGCCCGCAGCGGGGACGGATTGCTGCGGCTCTGGTCCGCCCAGGGGAGGGAACTCGTCGCGCTCAGGGTCGACGACCTCGCGCCGGGCTCCGTGCCCGGCTGGGCCGGCTACCCGGCCGGGGTGGTCTGGGCGCTGCGCGAGGCCGGGCACCCGGTCGGCGGGGCGGACCTCCGGCTGGACAGCGACGTGCCCAGCGGCGCCGGGCTGTCCTCCTCCGCCGCGCTGGAGTGCGTCGTCGCCGCCGCCTACAACGACCTGTACGGGCTGGGCCTTTCGGCCGCCGAGCTGGCGGTGCTCGCACAGCGGGCCGAGAACGCCTTCGTCGGCGTGCCCTGCGGGATCATGGACCAGATGGCCTCGATGTGCTGCCGCCCCGGGGCCGCGCTGTTCCTGGACAGCCGGGATCTGATGATGCGTCAGGTGCCCGTCGACCTGGCGGGCGCGGGCCTGGCCCTGCTGGTCCTGGACACCCGGGTGAAGCACGACCTCGGCGACGGCGCCTACGCCGCGCTGCGGGCCGGCTGCGAACGGGCCGCCGCCCTGCTCGGGCTGTCCGCGCTGCGCTCGCTCCAGCCGTCCGGGCTGGCCGACGCGCTCGCCCAACTCCCCTCGGAGCTGGTTCCGTTGGTGCGGCACGTGGTCACCGAGAACGCCCGGGTGGAGGCCGCCGTCGCCCTTCTGGACGCCGGCGACCCCGCCGCGCTCGGCCCGATCCTCACCGCCGGACACGCCTCGCTGCGCGACGACTACCGGGTCTCCTGCCCGGAGACCGACCTCGCCGTCGAGGCCGCCGTGGCCGCCGGCGCCCACGGCGCGCGGATGACCGGCGGCGGCTTCGGCGGCTCGGTCATCGCCCTGGTGGACGCGGACGCGGCCGGACACGTCGCCGCCGAGGTCACCGCCGCGTTCCGCGCGGCCGGGTACGCGGAGCCGCGCACCCTCACCGCCGTCCCGGCGGAGGGGGCGCGCCGGCTCCACTGAGCTGCCGGCTCCGCCTCCTTCGGCGGGGTCAGGCCTTGTGGGCCGCCGGGCGCTCCGGAGACGCCTCCGCGAGCGCCCGGGTGACCGCCTCGACACCGGCGCGCAGCCCGTACACCGGGGTGGCCGGCTGCTGGCGCCAGGACTCGTCGATGCCGCCCGCGTCCACGGTGTCGAAGCCCAACTCGTCGACCAGCGCCCGGACCACCCGCTTGGCCGCCTCGTCGTCCGAGGCGACCGGCACGGCCAACCGCTCCGGGTCGCCCGCCGGGCGCGGACGCTCCAGCAGGTCCTGGGCGTAGGTGCCGTTGAACACCTTCACCACCCGGTGCCCGATGTGCTGCTCCGTCCACCGGCTCTCGGTGAGCCCGCCGTCCTCGATCGCGTCGATCCGGCCGTCGCGCTCCTTCGGGTAGTAGTTGCCGGTGTCGATCACCGCGACGCCCTCGGCGGCGCCGTCCAGCAGCCCGGCGGGCAGGTCCGGCACGTTCTTCAGCGGCACCGTCACCACCACCACCTGTGCCCCGCGGGCGGCCTCGGGGACCGTCACCGCCGTCGCCCCGGTCTCGTCGACCAGTGCCTTGAGCGTCTCCGGGCCGCGGGAGTTCGCCACCGCCACCTCATGCCCCAGCGCGGTCAGCCGCCGCGTCAGGTTGCCGCCGATGTTGCCCGCGCCGATGATGCCGATCTTCATGGGAAGTCCTTCTTCGCGAGTGCCGTAGTGGACCGTCGCCTTGGCCCAACCACCCGGTGATCGCTCCGATTCCCGGTCGGGAGGGCGGTTTTCCGGAGCCGTTCTCCAGAGGTGTCTTTCGGAGGGTGGTCCTCCGGGACCCACGGTCGGACCGGGCCTGGTGCCGGCCCGGCGCCGGTCACGAGGGTGGACGCCATGAACAACATCTCCTCCGACGCCACCACCCCCGCCGTCCTCGTCACCGGCGGCACCAGCGGCATGGGCTTCGCCACCGCCCGCCACCTCCTCGGCACCGGCGCCCGGGTCGTCATCACCGGCCGCGACGAGGACCGGCTCGCCCGCGCCGCGGCCCGCCTCGACGCCGGCGACCGGCTGCTCACCGTCCGCGCCGACGCCTCCGTACCCGCCGACCTCGCCCGGCTGGCCGACACCGTGGGTGAGCGGTACGGCCGCCTCGACGGGGTCTTCGCCAACGCGGGCGTGGCCGGCTTCCAACCGGTCGGCGAGGTGGCGGAGGCCGAGTTCGACCGGATCGTCGCCACCAACCTCAAGGGCGTGTTCTTCACCGTCCAGCACGCCCTGCCGCTGCTGGACGCCGCCGGCGGCGGATCGGTCGTCCTCAACGCCTCCTGGACCCCGCACCGCGGCCTGCCCGGCGCCGCCGTCTACGCCGCCAGCAAGGCCGCCGTCCTCAGCCTCGCCCGCACCCTCGCGAGCGAACTCGCCGGGCGCGGCATCCGGGTCAACTCGGTCAGCCCCGGCTACATCGTCACCGAGATGTTCCACGCGGCCGTCCCCGACCCGGCCGACCACGAGCCGATCCGCCGCCACGTCCCGCTCGGCCGGCTGGGCACCGCCGAGGACGTCGCGGAGACGGTCGCCTTCCTGCTCTCCGAGCGCTCCTCATACATCACCGGTCAGGACGTCGTGATCGACGGCGGGCTCGTCCCGGCCTTCCCGTCGCTGACCGGCTGAGTGCCTCTTCGTGCCTGGTCCTGGCAGGACCAGGCACGGCGGCACCCGTCCGGGTGAGAATCCATGACGTGAACCCGAGCAGCGCCCTGAGCGAATTCCTCCGCACCCGCCGAGCCGGCCTGCGCCCCGAGGACGTCGACCTCCCCGACTACGGCGGCCGCCGCCGCGTCGCCGGACTGCGCCGCGAGGAACTCGCCCACCTCGCCGGCGTCAGCGTCGACTACTACACCCGCCTCGAACAGGGCCGCGTCGGCAACCCGTCCGACGCCGTCCTCGACGCCGTCGCCCGCGCCCTGCGCCTCGCCCCCGACGAGTCCGGCCACCTCCACCGCCTCGCCCGTCCCACGCCCAGGCCGCGCCGCCGCCCCGCCGTCCGCCAGCAGCCGCGCCCCTCCCTGCTGCACCTGCTGGAACAGCTCCACCACACCCCCGCCGTGGTGATGGGCCACCGGATGGACATCCTGGCCTGGAACCGCGCCGCCGTCGCCCTGTTCGGCGACTACGGCGCCCTGCCCGTCGAGGACCGCAACATCGCCCGCATCACCTTCCTCGACCCCGCCTCCCGCGAGCTCTACGCCGACTGGGCGGGCTGCGCACGCGAGAACGTCGCCTTCCTCCACCTCGAAGCCGGCCGCCGCCCCGACGACCCCCTGCTCGCCGAACTGGTCGGCCGACTCTGCCTCGGCAGCGAGGAGTTCCGCCAGATGTGGGCCGACCACCCGGTCGCCGACAAGACCTCCGGCCGGAAGTCCTTCCGCCACCCCCTCGCCGGGACGCTCGACCTCGCCTACGACACGCTGCGGCCCGCCGACGACTCCGGACAGGCGCTGGTCACCTACACCGCCGACCCGGGCTCGGCCTCGGACGACGGGCTGCGGGTGCTGCTGTCGTGGGCGGCGTCGGGCTGAGGTCCTTGGGTCAGGTCACGAAGGTTCTCCGTGGCCAGTGCGGTGTCCGGATGGTCCGGTCCGAGGACGCGGTCCAGATCAGCCACTGCCTGGCGGAGCATCTCCAGCGATCGGTCCCGGAGTCCGGCCTCCCAGTACATGACGGCAAGGTTGTTGCAGGTCAGGAGGGTGTCGGGGTGGTCTGCGTCGAGGACGCGCCGGCGGTCCTCGAGGACCTGCTCCAGGAGGACGACGGCGTCGTCGATCCGCCCGGTCTCCGACTCGGTGACGGCGAGGTTGTGGCGGGCGGTGAGGGTGTCCGGATGGTCGTCGCCGAGGACGCGTCGGCGGTCTTCGAGGACCTGTTCCAAGAGGCTGACGGCGTCGTCGGTACGTCCGGCACCCCGGTAGGTGACGGCGAGGTTGTTGCGGGTCGTGAGGGTGTCGGGATGGTCGTCGCCGAGGACACGCCGGCGGTCTTCGAGGACCTCCTCCTGGAGCCGCATGGCCTCGTCTGTGTGCCCGGCGTCCGAGTAGGCGGCGGCGAGGTTGTTGCGGGCGGTGAGGGTGTCCGGATGGTCGATGCCGAGAACCCGCTCGCTCGCTGCGGCAAGGCTGCTCCAGTACCGGATGCTGGCGGTGTAGAGGCCCGCCTCGATGAGGCTGATCCCGCAGTAGAACAAGAGCTGGTGAATTCCCCGCGACGGTCGAATCAGGTCGGAGGTGCGGTGCCCGGCAAGCACGCCGGTGTTGGCCCGGAGTGTCGCGGCCAAGCCCTGCGCGCTGTAATCCGCACTCGGCCACAGTTCGGCGAGGGCATCGGCAGCCGCGAGCCACGCTTCCGGCACATCCGGACCGATGTCCAGAGCAGCCCGGGCGGTGAGCGCGTGCAGGGTCACCTCCCGGTCGGCGGTCTCCGTGAGCGTGACGAGGCTGTAGTTGTGCAGTACGGCGAGCGCGTCCAGCGCGTCGTCGGCCGTGACGGGCGTGCCGCGAACGCTGCCGAGATGCTCCAGCACCTCCTCGGTGCTCCACAGCCCCTGCGGGTGCCCGGCCGGGTCGAGCAGTGCCGCCAACTGGAGGGCCGGCCCGGCGAGCCCGACCGGCTCCTCCTGCTGTGCCGCGTCCAGGGCCAGCAGCAGCGCCGCCGTCACCGGTCCCCGGTAGCCGTCGACGCCGGTGCGGGCTGGTAGGACCGTGTCCAGGCTGCGTGAGCGGTCGCGGAAGAGTTCGAGGTAACGGCCGCAACTGCGGCGGGTGTTGACCATATAGGCGGCGGCGTGGGCCAGCGCGAGTGGCAGGTGGCCCAGTTCCTCGGCGAGCTCGGCCGCGTGTTCGTCGAGGAAGCGGGCGCATTTCGCGCGTTCCAGTCGTTCGCCCAGGTAGGCGGCCGACTCGGCGGGGGAGTAGGTGCTGACGTCCACCAGCGCCCGGTCGCCGCCTGTACTGGCCGCGCCCCGGTGGCGGGTGGTCGCGATGACCCGCCCCTGGCCACCCCGGCTGGTGACGGGCCACAGCTCCTCGGGGGTGTGCTCGGTGGTGTTGTCGAGAACGATCAGCCAGCCGCGCTCGGTGGCGGCGAGCCAGGCCAGGAAGCGCTCGGCGTCCTGCTCGGCCGCATCGCTGCTCGTCCCGGGCGCCTGGACCGCCATCGCGGCCCGGGCGTACAGCTCGGTGACGGCGGAGGGCTCGGCGGCGTCGGCCCACAGGACCAGGTCCGTGCCCGCCTCGACGGCCTCGCGCGCGTAGTGCGCCGCGAGTTGGGATTTCCCGACGCCCCCGCCGCCCGCCAGGACCTGGCTGAGCACGACCGTCCCGTACTGCCCGCGCGCCTCGTCGATCGCCTCCCGCAGCTGCTCCCGGGGCTGGAAGGCGGTCGCCTTCGGCGGAATCCGCCCGATCACCACCGGCCACTCCACCGGGGCGGCCGGCGCCGCGTACTGGTGGAAGGTCATCTCCCCGGCCTGCTGCACGCCGCCGTGCACAGTGGTGCTGCCGTCGATCCCGTTCCTGACCTGCCAGCCCTGCACCTGCTTGCCCCCACCGCCGACCCGCTGAACCGGCCTCCATTATGGGAGCCGGAAACGGCGCTGCCGTGCCGCCCGGGGATCGGGCGGCACGGCAGCGTTCGTGACGGGCGGGACGGGGTCAGGCCGTGAAGTAGCCGCTCAGGTCGGCGATCACGTGGGTGTCACCCCAGTTGTTGAAGAACGTCACCCGGCCGTCCACGACCGGGACGACGACCAGGTTGGCCCTGGTCTGCCCGGCCGTGAAGTTGAGGTTCGACACGCCGGGGCGGTCGGTGCCGTGCGGGTAGACGATCAGGTGGCCGTCCGCCGTCGGCTCGGTGACCGTGACGTTGAGGACCACGGCGGTGACGCCGGTGGCCGGCACGCCCTCCAGGCCCGTCACCCGCATGCTGACGACGCCGCCGCCGCTCACCGCTCCGGCTCGGGCGCCGACACCGTTGCGGGTGTCCAGCAGCCGGACGGGGGTGGTGGGGGAGTAGGTCGAGCCGGAGTCGCCGTAGTAGCCGGTGACGTCGGCGATCAGGTCGACGTCGCCCGCGCTGTTGCGCAGGTCGACCTTGCCGTTGACGACCGGGACCGTCACCAGGTTGGCGACGATCTTTCCGGCTTCGTAGTTGAGGTTGGAGACATTCGGCAGGGGCCGGCCGTCGGGGTAGACGATGATGTGGCCGGAGCCGGTCGGGTTGACGGCGGTGACGTTCATGACGACGGCGGTGACGCCGGTCGCCGGGACGCCCTTGACGCCGGTGACCTGGAGGCTGACCACGCCGCCCGCGCCGACCCGCTGGGCGGGGGCGCCGGTGCCGTCCCGGGTGTTCAACTACAAGATCCTCCGAGACCGCCGACAGAAAGGCGACGGCCCGCACCACGCGGTGCAGGCCGTCGCCCACATGTACAACCTCGCCCGAACCGCATGAACCATCAGGCCAGACCACACACCGACCTGCCCACACCCGGACTTCCGCAACAAGCTTTAGGCAACCCCGGCCCTGGGCCGCACGCTCTTCGGGGTAACAACCACCCGCCCGCCGCCGTCGCTACTGACCCCCGCCCACTTCGGTCTTGACCCGGCGCAGGCCGCGCGGCTCCTCGGCGTCTACTGGATCAGTTCGAGGTGCGGATGGTCCGGGGACACCGGGCAGACGTGGAGTTGCAGGTCGTAGCCGCGGGCGAGGTCGAGCATGGTCGGGTTCCACGGTTCGGGATCGGTGAGGGACTGCGTGGAGCGGGACTGGTCCTCGTAGGGGATCCAGCTCTCGGTGCTGGGATCCCATTCGGCCGAGGAGATGGTCAGCAGCGGGTCCATCTCGGTGCCGCACGCGTCGCAGTCGCGGGGGGTGGGGTCGGTCAGGCCCCAACGGGTCCAGCCACCGACCTTCCAGCCGGGAGCGTGGGACAGCTTGTTCAGGTAGAACTCCTGCGGGGCGATGGCGTAGGAGCTGTCCACCGCGGGCCCGGCCGCCTGCCAGGCACTCCACTCCGCCAGTTGCTGCTGCACCTCCTCGTCCAGCTCCAGGGGGTTGGGGTAGTCGGTGACGTCCTCCGGCGAGAGCAGGCACGGCTGCGGCACATAGCCGGGGAACTGGACCGCAGGCGGCTCGGGATGTGCGGTGAGAACTGGGGTGACCGCCGCGGCGGACCGCCAGAACAGTGCGGTCCTGGGGTGCTCCGGGTGGTCGAAGGGGCACCACAACACCTGGAGCACATCGGCCTCGGCCGTGCCGGGCGGGCGCAGCCGGGGGATGTCACGCGTGTACAGCTGGGCGACGGGAAGCATGGGGACGGGGCCGTCGGGCCACGGGCGGCCGGCTTTGATCAGGCTGTCGATCGCGCGCTCTTCGGGCGTGAACCGGACCATCTCGGGAATGCCCTTCGGGCGGCTCGCCACGGCCGCCCGGATGCTGCGCTGCTGCCGTACGTCCTGCGGTGAGAGGATCGTGTTGACCTGGTCCCACACGTGCGGGCCCTCGCAGTGCGGCCAGGGCTCGTCGGCGGGCCACAGCAGCGGCCCGCCGACGGAACTGTCATGCGGTGACGGTGATCCGGGGTGCGGGTGCAACCGGGTCGCCGTGCGTGCCAGGGGGGCCAGCCGAGGGAACAGCGCGGTGACGTCGAGCGGCCGCGGTGGGGTGGTACGACTCATTCTGGCTCCCGATGGCACTGGTCGGTCGGATTTAGTTGCCGAGGTTGTACAACCCAGTATTGCCCTTGGTGTTGGGGATGTAGACGTCGGGGAACAGCGGCTGCGACGTTCCGTCCGCCCGCTGGACGGTCGCGCTCATCGTGACGCCGTCGGGGATCGTGCTGGTGATGTCACCGTAGTGGGGCGTGACCTCGTAGAAGATGGCGTCGTTCTCCCCGAAGTTGGCGTCCTTCACCAGTTCCTGAGCCTTGTACTCGTAGGTCCGCATGCTGGGGGTTCCCGTGTTCATGCCCGACTGCCAGCAGGGGACGAGGTTGTCCTGCCCGCCGTCCTTTATTTGGCCCTTTCCGCCGACGATGTTGGCGATCAGGTGGCACCGGGCGAGTCCGTACGGAGCCTTGGTGCCGGGAGAGGCCAGGGGGCGGGCGAATTCCTGTGCGTCCTCCCAGCCGGTGATGTCACCCGACGCTGCGGTGCCCTTGCCCGGATTCTTCCCCAGACAGGCTTCGGCCTTGGTCGGCCGGGTACCGGCCGGGCCGGGCGGGTTGGTGTCCTTGTTGCGCTGCGCGACCGGTTCGGTGGTGTTGCTGTTCCACCCGTCGCCATTCGGGAGCGACCCTGTCGGCCGAGTCTGAAGGCAGGCGGCCCGAGGCGGGGCGGTCGAGCCGGTGACCTCCAGACCGAACCGCTCGCCCTCCACCACACGCTGGTTGGCGAAGCCCTCGGAGAGCCGCGTCCGGGCGGACTGGCTGTCCGCGACCGGAACGTGGGCGCGCACGCACGGCATGCTGCCCGTCACGCTCCGCAGCGGGTAGACGTCCCATGTTCCGGTGCTGGGGTTGGGGATGATCTCGGCGCACTGGGCGCCGTCGGTTCCCCCTTCATGGCTGGCCCCGAAGGGGAAGTCGTCACAGGTGTCGTCGGTGACGAGGTCCGGTAGGGCCTCGAAGGGTTGCGAGCCCTCGCAGGTGCGGCTCGTGCGGTCGGCCATGCCGCTCTTCGCGCGGGTCAGTGGCTTGTTGCGGCCCCAGCCGTCGGAGAGGTTGTTCTGGGCCCACTGGTATCCGGCCGCCGCGGCTCCCTCGGTCGACGTGCTCATCCGGACGATGGGCATGACGCTGGGGACGGCGCAGCCGGCAACGGGCTTGCTGGTGGAGCTGCTGGTGTCCCGGACGTCGTCGTCGCACCGGATCTTCTCCGGATTGCTCCAGGAGGCGTTCGGGTCGACGGCCTGGGCGCCGGGTGAGGTCACGTACAGCTTGTACGACGTCGTGAAGTCGACGGACGTTCCGGCGGCGGGGGCGGAGGAGTAGGACACGTTGCCGCTGACGGACTGGCCCTTGACCAGGTCCCCGCCGAACCAGGGGGCGGGCTTGGTGACCTTGCAGCCGGCCGAGCATTCGGCCCTGAACTTCGCGCTGAGGGACGTGACCGCCCCGGTCGCGCCGGTCATGGCCACCGTGATGTCCTCGTCCCACGTCGTGCGCGCGGCGGGCAGGAGGGCACTGGTCGCGACGGTCAGGGTGCCGGTGCCGAGCTCCTTGCCGTTGCCGTCCTTGAGCGTGTACAGCACGTTCAGGCCGTTCACGCAGTAGCCGAAGCGGCCGTAGCTCCAGTTGCCGGGGGTCGTCGTCGCACAGGTGGCGTCGTCGGCGGCGGCCAGCGCGGTCGGCTGAGCAGCGGCGAGAGACCGCCGCTCGGCCGGCGTCGGCGGCGCGACGCTCATGGTGACACAGGCCTGCACGGCTCCCGCCCCGCGCTCGCTGGAGCCTGTGCGCGTGGGCTCACAGTTCTCCTCGGAAGTCGCCGTGAAGGGCCGGGTCTTGGCGGGGGTGGGAACGCGGTCCGGACCGCTGGGGTCGACCGTGCCCACCTTGAGGCCGGACGCCGTGGGCACGTGCGCCGACGGGGTGTGCTGGTCGGCGACGGCGGTGCCGGTCGCGGTGAGGCTGAAAACGAGAAGGAGCCCGGGAAGTATTCGTCTTGTGCGTGATGAGATCATGTCTTCTCTCGGCTGGGGATCGTTCCAAGCGCCATGTGGTGGGCTGCGTGACGAGGTGAGCCGCACCGCCGTCCGTCGTTCGGGTCGGCGGGTGCGGCTACGGGAATCGCCTTGGGAGCTATCCGTCACTGACCGTCCGGCACGGTTTCGGTACTGGTTGAGCCTGCTCTCACTTCCCTCGGCGCCCGTGCCGTGGGGGCAGCGGGTGAGTATCAGTGAGCTGCGGCTGGATGCGGGCACTTCATCCCGGGTCGGCCGGAGACGCTGCCGTGCCGGACGAGCCGATCAGCCGACGCCTGGGAGGTGAGCGGAAGGCGGTGGCGGACCTGTCAGAAGAAGGCGCCGACGAGCTTGGAGCCGGCGTCGGCGAGCTTCTCCACCGTCCTGACGACCGGCTTGGCCACGGTGGAGACGGCCTTTCCGCCGCCACGGGTGACGAGTTGCAGCGCCGTGCGCCCGGCGGCCATGGCGAATTGGCTGCTGCCGAAGCCGTATTCGAATCCCGAGGCGATCGCGCTGATTCCAGAGGCGACGACGGAGACGCCGAGGCAGACCGCGGCGATGCTGCCGAGGACGGGCGCGGCAGGCCAGAACACGCAGGCGACGCCGAAACCCACCGCCAGGAGTCCTGCGGCCGAGCTCACCTTGTCGGCGGTGTCAGCCCACCATTTGGCGTTGCTCGGCGATTCGTCCTGGCCGGGCTGGGATCCGTCCTTGCCGGGTTGGGTTCCCTTGGGGTTGACCGTGTCGTTGGTCGCCGTGTTGGAGGGATTGCGGTTCGCATCGCGGTCCCTCTGCGCCTGCTCGGCGGCGACGCGCGCGGCTTCCTGCACCTCTGCCGTGCGCTTGTCGGCCGCGGTCTGGCGTGCTTCGGCGGCTGCGGTGGCAGCGGTCTTGGCGTCCCGGCCGGCGTTGAGCTCGGCCTGGTGGGCACTGGCGGCGGAGGCTGCGGCGCTGTAGGAGGAGGCCAGCGCGCTGCGGGCCGCGTCGACGGCGATGTTGGCGGAGTTGTTCGCCGCGCGGGAGGCACCCTGAGCGGTGTTGGCGGCGTCCTTGGCCTTGTCCGCCGAAGCCTGGGCGTCGGCGGCGGATTTGTCCGCCGCGCTCGCGTACTGGCGGGCCTGGGTGGCGTAGCCGTCGGCCAACGTGGCCGAGTCCAGTGCTTTCTGGGCCCACTCCTGGGCCTTGACCCCCGCATCTCGGGCTTCGGCCGCGACCTTGGAAGCGAGTGCCGCGTCCTTCTGCGCCTCCTGGGCGATCTTGGCTGCCGCCGCGATGGTCGCTTGCATGGCGGCGGCGTGGCTGAGGGAGTCGTAGTCGAGCTGGGCGGCTCGGTGCTGGACGAAATCCACGAAGCGCCGGCGCATCCAGGCCGGGCCTTCCATGGCGACCTGGGCGTACGCCTTGGAGTAGGCGTTGCCGGAGGCGATCACCTTCATGGTGGAGACGGCGTCGTCCTCCCTGATGGCGTTGGTCAGGTCCTCGTCGAAGAACTTCTGGAGGGCTTCCGGTGTGTTGGCGTTGAGGGCGTCGTTGGCGGCCTGGACCACGGCCTTGCCGGGCCTCTCGTTGAGGATCTTGAGGATGTTGACCCTGTTGTCCTCGGCCCGTGACTTGATGACGCCGCTGGTGTTGAAGTCGCCTTCCGCGGGGATGCCGCCGGCAAGGGCTTGGACCGCCGCCCTCGCGACGGCCGGCTCGGAGACCTGGGCGATGAAGAGGATGGTCTCGCGATCGTCCTGGGAGGCGGCGAGCTCGCGGTCCAGGTCGATCCAGGAGTAGACGTCGTACTCGGATCCGGCGAGTGCGAAGCGGGCGGCCTGACGGCTCCAGGTGCCCGCGGAATCCAGGAACGCGGTCGCCGCCTGTCGGCCGAGGGTGGCGGCAGCGGCGAGGTCGTTGTTCCTGAGGGCCTGCTCCGCCCGGGCGATGAGGTCCTTGGTGGCCTGGGCGGTCCGCTGCGCCTGGGTGCGCTTGTGCAGGGCGGCCGCGCGTTCGCTCTGGTCCAGCAGGGTGAGTTGGGCCGCCTCCTTCATACCTTGCAGTCTGTCGGTCTCCAGTGCGGCGGCCTCGGCGGCGCGGGCGTTCTTCTCGACCTCGATCGCGTCCGCGATCGCCTGGGTCGCGAGGTTGGCCGCCTTGACCGCCTCGTCGGCGTAGGCGGTGGACCTGTTGGCGAAGTCGATGGCCTGGCCGGCGTACTTGACGGCTTCCTCTGCGGCGTCGGCGGCCTTCTCGGCGTGTTCGGCGGCCGATTTGGCCGCGACATGGGCAGTGCGCGCGGCTTGGGCGGCGGTGGAGGCGAGTGCCCGGGCGGTGGAGGCGGCGTTGGTCGCCTGGTTGGCCGCGGAGGAGGCGATCTCGGCCTGGCGCTTGGCTTCGGCCGCCTCGTTCTGGGCGGCACCGGAGGCGTTCGCAGCCTGGGCGGAGGCCTTCGCGGCGGCGGCGGCGTCGCGTGCGGCGTCGGCGGCCGCCAGGCCGGCGTCGGCGGACTGGTCCGAAGCGAGGGCCGCGTCATCGGCCGCCTTGGCCGCGTTGTAGGCCTTCGCGGCGGCGTCGCGTGCGGCGACCGCGGCGTTCTTCGCCTCTTCGGTCTTCTTCTCGTCCTTCGACGCGGCGATCGCGGCGTTGTAGGCGCGCGTGGCCGCCGAGCCGGCGGCGGTTGCCGCTTGCGAGGCCGCGGTGGCTGCCCAGGACGCCCGCTGCGCTGCCTGGATGGCGGCGTTGGAGGCATTGATGGCGATCCCGGCGGCGGACGCGGCGCCGCTGGCGGCGGTGGCGGCCGAGCGGGCCGCGTCGGCGGCCAGACGGCCGTCGTCCCGCGCCTTCTCGGCTTCGAGCGCGGCGGTCTCGGCCTTTTCCTTGGCCTTGCCCGCGGCCGTCGTCGCACGTGCCGAGGCCTCGACGGCCAGGTCGGTCTGCTCCCGTGCGCGTGCGCTCTCACGCTCGACGATGGCGACCAGCTGCCCGATGTTGGCTGCTTCCTGGTCACGGGCCCGCGCGATGTGCTGGCCGGTGTCGAGGTACCACTGCACGTCGTCCGCGGTCCCGCTCAGGGCCCGGTTCGCGTACTTCTTGAGCTCCGGGCCGGCTGTAGCGAGGCTGCGGATGATCTCGACCCGCATGTCCTCCAGCCTGGCACTGTACTGAGTGGTGAGCAGGAACTGCTCCAGCGCCTGGTCCGTTCCGGCGCTGAGCGCGGTGTTGCCGTCGCGCTTGACGCTCTTTCCGCCGTTGGCCATCACCGAGAGGGTCGAGACCCGCATGTCCTCGGTGACCGAGGAGCGGAATCCGTCCTTGATGAAGGCCGATATCGCGTCGTCACCGTCGTTGAGGGCGGCGGTGACGTCCCTGCGGATGCTCCTGCCTCCGAAGCCGAGGTAGGTGAAGGCGGTGACACGGTTGTCGATCCGCGTCGCCTTCGGCAGCTGCTCGGTGAGGAACGTGGTGATCTCCTGGTCAGTGCCGCTCAGCGCGTAGGAGGCCGCCTCCCTGACCGAACGGCCGCCCAGGATCCAGGCCTTGACGACCTGGGCGCGGTCCGTGTCCGGAAGGGACAGGGCGTCACCGGCGGGGTCGGCCGTGCCGGCGCCGGGGGCTGCTCGTGCGGGTGTGGTGAACAGCCAGGGAGTGGAGACGGCGGCTGCGCTCGCCGCGAGGGCGGTGGCGAAACGGCGCCGGCTCCAAAAAGTCTGCTGCACAGAAGGACCTCTCTGATTGCGAATCCTCGAGGGTGAGGCCGAATCCCGCCCGGGACGTATCGTCGGAGTGGCGGTGGCCTGACCCTATGTAAGCGAACACGTCGTTAAAACCTTGGCTGGAGCCCAGGTGACGTCCCGGTCGGAAGATGGCTGGATCTGGTCCTCAGATTTTCGCAAAACTGCCACAACCATTCGACGGAGTGGCACACGTCGCGTTCCAAATATGGAGTTTGCACGACTATGTTCCGGTATATCCGCTTGGCTTGGCGGCATCTGGCTGCTTCTATTCAGGAGCTCGCCAGTCAGGGCATGATGTCGCTACACTCCCGTTCCGGCAGAATCCTTATGACCTGGCCGAGGCGCACCCCATAAATCTGCGCGCCTCTCTTTCCCATCGCGCACTCATGCGCGTTCACATGCACCGAATCGACACCTGGGACGAAAATGAAGGTACGTAGCACCATTCTGCGGATCACTGTCACAGCTCTGAGTGCAGGCGCTCTGACCTGGATTGCAGTTGCTGGAGGAGCGACTGGCGAACGCGGCCCCGATAAGCTCGCGACGCAGGTGGTTGCCGATGAAGGCCCCGGGTACGCGGTTGAAGACTTCGCCTACCCGAATGCCGACGGAATCCTCGCGGAGCAGAAGATCAAGCTCAAGAGAGGAGACGGCCACATCCTCCTCGCTCCCTGCACGGGCGCACCTGAATTGATGGAGGTCTTCTCCCACAAGAACGAGAAGGTCTGCTTCCGGGTCACTGGGGACAAGGGCTACCTGAGCCTCGAAATCCCTGCGGTCTTCGGAGTGAAGGGAAACGATTACGCCGCGCAGGTCGCGATGACCACCGGCACCGAGGAAAAGACCTTCCCGGTCGACAAGAACTCCTGGACGGCTGTCGGCGAGACCGCGGATGCGCAGGGCCGCGATTTCATGCTCCTGGAAATCCGCACCAGCAAGTAGCACCAGTCGGCGCCCGGCCCCAGGGGCGTCGTCGTTCAGTGTGCGTCCCCGGTTCGATCATGCGATACCGAGGATGGCCAGGGTACGGGTGGCGTTGCGCGCGTGGTGGCGGACGCCAGCGGCGATGGCAGTGTGTCCGGCGAGGCGGAGGGCGAGCCTCGCCGCCGACGGCGCCACCCGGACCGTGGATGTCCCCGAAGGCTTCCGCCGCACCGCGACGCGGGACGTGGAGCTGGGCGGACGGGCTATCCGGCGGGGGGACAAGGTGGTGGTCTACCACGCCTCCGCGAACCGGGACGGGGCGGTGTTCCCCGACCCGGACCGCTTCGACGCCACCCGTAGCCCGAACGACCACGTGAGCTTCGGGTACGGCCCGCACTTCTGCCTCGGTGCCCAACTCGCCCGCCTGCAGCTGAGGTCGGCGCTGCGCTGCCTGGTCGAGCGGCTGCCGGGGCTCCGGCTCGTGCCGGGGCGGCCGCCGCGGCGGCTGGTCTCCAACTTCCAGAACGGGCTCAAGTCACTGTGGGTCCAGTGGGGTTGAGACCGCCCTCCGGATGTGCCCGGTGTGCCCGGTGCGTCACTCGAAGCGCTCGGGGTCGCCGGCCCCGCGCCGGGTGATCTCCGCCTCGCCGCTGGAGAAGTCGACGACCGTCGTCGGCACCGTGCCGCAGTCGCCGGAGTCCAGCACGGCGTCCAGTTGGTGGTCGAGCCGCTCCTTGATCTCCCAGCCCTGGGTCATCGGCTCGTCCTCGCCGGGGAGGAGCAGGGTGCTGGAGACCAGGGGCTCGCCGAGCTCGGCGAGCAGGGCCCTGGTGACGACGTGGTCGGGGATCCTGACGCCGACCGTCTTCTTCTTCGGGTGTAGCAGGCGGCGCGGCACCTCCTTGGTGGCGGGGAGGATGAAGGTGTAGCTGCCCGGCGTCGCGGCCTTGATCGCGCGGAAGACGTTGTTGTCGATGTGGACGAACTGGCCCAGTTGGGCGAAGTCCATGCACATGAGGGTGAAGTGGTGGCGGTCGTCGAGGCGCCGGATCGACCGGATCCGTTCGAGGCCGTCGCGGTTGTCCAGCTGGCAGCCCAGGGCGAAACAGGAGTCGGTCGGGTACGCGATGAGGTCCCCGGAGCGGAGGCCGGCGGCCACGGAGCCGATGGTGCGCGGCTGGGGGGACTCTGGATGCACGTCGAAGTACTTCGCCATTGGTCGACCCTAAGCGATCCCGGCCCCCGATCGCTGCACGGCGGGCCAGCGGGTACGGGCAGCGGGTACGGCCAGCGGGTACGGGCAGGGCAGACGGCCGGCCGCCGGAGCGGTCAGCCCGCGCAGTCCGGGCACAGCCCCCGGTAGGTGACCTCCGCCTGCGCCACGACGAACCCGAAGCGCTGCTCGGCCGGCAGGTCGGCCAGCGGGTCGCCCTGCGGGTGGACGTCGCGGATGGCGCCGCAGCCCGTGCAGACCAGGTGCTGGTGCGGGTGGTGCGCGTTCGGGTCGTAGCGCTTGGCGCGCCCGTCGGTGGCGACCTCGACGACCTCACCCAGGGTGACCAGTTCGCCGAGCGTGTTGTAGACCGTCGCCCGGGAGATCTCCGGGAGGCGCTCGGCGGCCCGGGCGTGCACCTCGTCGGCGGTCAGGTGCACGTGCTCGCCGTCCAGGACCTCGGCCACGACACGCCGCTGGGAGGTGAGGCGCCAGCCGCGCCCGCGCAGCCGCTCCAGGAGGTCACTCATATCGGTTCACCTATTCAGGTAATGGGGAGGACCGGAGTTTACCAATGCGCTTCCGGCGCCCTCCGGATCCCGATCGGATATGGGCTTGGTGTCTTTCTTGACTTGGATTCCGTCCACCGTAGGATCGGCTCCGGCGCTAGCCTGGACAGCAGCAGCACGTGACTCCCGTCACCACTCCCGTCACCGCCGGACGCGGTGCCGAGCGGGAACACCACGGGGCGCACCAGGCCAGACCGCAGCAGTAGGTGCCGTAGGTAGCAGATGAAGACACCGTGATCCGCCTTGTGAGGGAAGGATTCCCATGTCTGACAACCACGATGCAACCGGCGTAGAGGCGAACGCGGAGGGCTGCCCGGTGAACCACGGGCGCGCGCCGCACCCCACCCAGGGCGGCGGGAACCGCCAGTGGTGGCCGGAACGGCTCAATCTGAAGATCCTCGCGAAGAATCCCGCCGTGGCCAATCCGCTCGGCGCGGAGTTCGACTACGCCGAGGCCTTCAAGACCCTCGACCTCCCGGCCGTCAAGCGGGACATCCAGGAGGCCCTCACCACGTCGCGGGACTGGTGGCCGGCCGACTTCGGCTACTACGGCCCCTTCATCATCCGGATGGCCTGGCACAGCGCCGGCACCTACCGGATCAGCGACGGCCGCGGCGGCGCCGGCGGCGGCCAGCAGCGCTTCGCCCCGCTGAACAGCTGGCCGGACAACGCCAGCCTGGACAAGGCCCGCCGCCTGCTGTGGCCGGTGAAGAAGAAGTACGGGCGCGCCCTGTCCTGGGCCGACCTGATCATCCTGTCCGGCAACGTGGCCCTGGAGGGCATGGGCTTCCGGACCTTCGGATTCGGTGGCGGCCGGGTCGACGAGTGGGAGCCGGACGAGGACGTCTACTGGGGCCCCGAGACCACCTGGCTCGGCGACGAGCGCTACACCGGCGACCGCCAGCTGGAGAACCCGCTGGCCGCCGTCCAGATGGGCCTGATCTACGTCAACCCCGAGGGCCCCAACGGCAACCCCGACCCGCTCGCCGCCGCCCGCGACATCCGCGAGACCTTCTACCGGATGGCGATGAACGACGAGGAGACCGTCGCGCTGATCGCCGGCGGCCACACCTTCGGCAAGACCCACGGCGCCGGCCCGGCCGACAACGTCGGCCCGGACCCCGAGGCCGCCCCCATGGAGCAGCAGGGCCTCGGCTGGAAGAGCAGCTTCCGCACCGGCGTCGGCGCCGACGCGATCACCAGCGGTCTGGAGGTCACCTGGACGGCCACCCCGATCACCTGGGACAACAGCTTCTTCGAGACGCTGTTCGGCTACGAGTGGGAGCTCACCAAGAGCCCGGCCGGCGCCTGGCAGTACAAGCCCAAGGACGGCGGCGGCGAGGGCACCGTGCCGGACGCGCACGTCCCGGGCAAGCGGCACGCCCCGAACATGCTCACCACCGACCTCTCGCTGCGCTTCGACCCGGTCTACGAGCCGATCTCCCGGCGCTTCCTGGAGAACCCGGAGGAGTTCGCCGACGCCTTCGCCCGCGCCTGGTACAAGCTGACCCACCGCGACATGGGCCCGGTCGTCCGCTACCTCGGCCCGGAGGTCCCCGCCGAGCACCTGCTCTGGCAGGACCCGCTGCCGGAGGTCACCTACCAGCGGATCGGCGCGGCCGACGTCGCCGACCTCAAGCGGCGGATCACCGCCACCGGCCTGTCGGTGTCCGAGCTGGTCTCCACCGCCTGGGCGGCCGCCTCCTCGTTCCGCTCCAGCGACAAGCGCGGCGGCGCCAACGGCGGCCGCGTCCGGCTCCAGCCGCAGATCGGCTGGGAGGTCAACGAGCCCGACCGGCTGGCCACGGTGCTGCGCGCCCTGGAGGGCGTCCAGCGGGAGTTCAACGCGCAGGCCGGCGAGAAGCAGGTCTCGCTCGCGGACCTGGTGGTGCTGGCCGGCGGCGTCGGCGTCGAGCAGGCCGCGAAGGCGGCCGGCCTGGCGGTCGAGGTGCCGTTCGAGCCCGGCCGGGTGGACGCGCCGCAGGAGCTGACCGACACCGAGTCCTTCGCCGCGCTGGAGCCCAAGGCGGACGGCTTCCGCAACTGGGTCGGCAAGGGCAACCGGCTGCCGGCCGAGTACCTGCTGCTCGACAAGGCCAATCTGCTGGGCGTCAGCGCCCCCGAGCTGACCGTGCTGGTCGGCGGCCTGCGCGTGCTGGGCGCCAACCACGGCGGGTCCGCGCACGGGGTGCTCACCGGGACGCCGGGCGTGCTGACGAACGACTACTTCGTCAACCTGCTGGACCTGGGCACCAGTTGGAAGGCCACCTCGGAGGACGCGCACACCTTCGAGGGCCGGGACGAGTCGGGCCGGGTGAAGTGGACCGGCACCCGCGCCGACCTGGTCTTCGGTTCGAACGCCGAACTGCGGGCCGTCGCCGAGGTGTACGCGAGCGACGACGCCAAGGAGAAGTTCGTCGAGGACTTCGTCGCGGCCTGGGCCAAGGTCATGAACGCGGACCGCTTCGACCTGGCGTGATCCGCACCCGCGGCTGACGCGGCGGGAGCCCGGGGTGTCGACCCCGGGCTCCCGCCGTCGTTGCCGGGCTCCCGCCGCCGCTACCGGGCGGCGTCCGCGGACCCCACGCTGACCAGCCCGGTCTCGTACGCCGCGACCACCACCTGGGCCCGGTCCCGCAGGCCCAGCTTGCCGAGGATCCGGGCCACGTGCGTCTTCACCGTCGCCTCGGACAGCCCCAGCCGGGCGGCGAGTTCGGCGTTGCTGAGGCCGCGGGCGAGCAGCGCCATCACCTCCAGCTCGCGCGGGGTGAGCGTGCCCAGCTCCCGGTGCGGGGCGACGGCGGCGGCGCCCGGGTCGTCCGGGCGGGCGAAGCGCTCGACCAGGCGGCGGGTGATCGCCGGGGCGAGCAGCGCGTCCCCGGTGCGGACCAGCCGGACGGCGGCCGCCAGGTGCTCCGGGGTGACGTCCTTCAGCAGGAAGCCGCTGGCCCCGGCGGCCATCGCCGCGTAGACGTAGTGGTCGAGGTCGAAGGTGGTCAGCATGATGATCCGCGGCGGCTGCCGCGCCCCGTCCGCCAGGATCCGGCGGGCGGCCTCCAGCCCGTCCAGGCCGGGCATCCGGATGTCCAGCAGCACCACGTCCGGCCTGGTGCGCCGGACGGCGGCGACGGCCTGTTCGCCGTCCTCGGCCTCGGCCACCACGTCGATGCCCTCCGACTCCAGGATCAGCCGGAACCCGGTGCGGACCAGGGCCTGGTCGTCGGCGACCACCACCCGCAGCGGCTGCTCGTTCATGAACTCTCCAGGGGGACAAGGGCCTTGACGCGGTAGCCGCCGCGCGGCCGGGGGCCGGTGTGCAGGGTGCCGCCGTAGACGGCGAGGCGTTCGCGCAGGCCGAGCAGGCCGCGTCCGTTGCCGGTGGCGGCGGCGCCGGTGGGGCGGCCGCCGGTGTCGGTGACCTCGACCAGCAGCCGGTCGGGGGCGTACTCGACGGTCACCGCGGCGTCGGCGCCGGACGCGTGCTTGACGGTGTTGGTGAGCGCCTCCTGGACCACCCGGTAGGCGGCCAGCTCGACCCCGGGCGGGACGGGCCGGCGCTCGCCGCGGACGGTCAGCTCGACCGGCAGCCCGGCCTGCCGGACGCCGTGGACCAGCGCCTCCAGGCGGCCGAGGCCCGGCTGCGGGCTGAGGTCGGCCTCGGCGGCCGGGTTGCCGGCGCTCTCCGAGTCGATGGTCAACAGGCCCATCACGTGCCGCAGTTCGGTCATCGCCGCGCGCCCGCCGGACTCCACCGCGGCCATCGCCTCGCGGGCCTTGTCCGGGGCGGTGTCCAGGATCTTGCGGGCCGCCCCGGCCTGGATCGTCATCATGCTCACGTTGTGGGTGACGACGTCGTGCAACTCCCGGGCGATCCGGGCCCGTTCGAGCTCCACCGCGCGCTCCAGCGCGGCCAGCTGCCCGCGCTCCAGGGCGGAGAGCCGCTCCCGCCCCTCGTCCACCCGGCGGCGCCACATCCGCAGTTCGTAGGCGACCGCGAACACCGGCACCAGGACCAGGACGGCCATCACCCCGTTGGGGAAGTGCGGCAGCTTGGCCGCGGCGAAGAGCACCACGAGGGCGGCGGTCGCGGCCGGCAGGCTCAGCAGCAGGGCCGTCGCTCGGCGCCCGTACGCGGCGGCGCTGTACGCGGCGACGATCACCGCCACGCCCGCCGCGTACGCGATGTCCTCCGACTCGTGCCGGACCAGCAGCGCGGCGGGCAGGACCACCCAGAGGACCGCCAGCGGGTGGCGCCGGCGCAGCACCAGCGGCAGCGGGACGAGCGGCACCAGCAGCAGCAACAGGCTGTGCCGGTCCGGATGGCCGGGGTTCTGCGCGATGGTCGCGTAGCGCCCGCCGGTGAGCGCGAGGAAGAGGGCCAGGGCCAGGTCGAAGGCCAGGCCGCGCCTGGTCGGCCGGGGCGGCGGCGGTATGCCCGGGCCGCCGGCCAGCCGGACCGCCGCGCGCAGCCGCCGCACCGTCGGATGGTTGATCACCGGGACATTGTGGGGGGCGCGGGCGCCGGGGGACAGCCCCGCGGGTGGCGGGCGGCGGGTACATCCGGCGACTACGTCGGAAGGATGACCTCGCGCCCGGGTCCGCCGGACGCGGTAGCGATGGTGCGGCGGACGGCTGACGCGGGCGCGGGCCGCCCGTTCGTACCTTCGTCCTCGTCACCAGGCGGGCAACGACGAGGAGCGGGGACATGAGCGGCGATCCGGTGATCGAACTGAACGGGGTGAGCCGTCACTACGAGGGCGCCCGGGCGGCCCTGGACGGGGTCACGCTGAGCGTGCGGGCGGGGGAGTCGGTGGCCGTGCTCGGCCCGTCCGGCAGCGGGAAGTCCACCCTGCTGAACCTGGTCGCCGGGCTGGACCGGCCGAGCGCCGGGACGGTCACCGTGGCCGGGGTACGGGTGGACCGGCTGGGCGAGGCGGCCTCGGCCCGCTACCGGCGCGGCACGATCGGCATGGTGTTCCAGTTCTTCAACCTGCTGGACGACCTCACCGTGGCCGACAACGTGGTGCTGGCCGGCGAACTGGCCGGCGTCCCGCGTGCCGAGGCCCGGCGCCGGGCCGCCGAACTGCTGGAGAGCCTCGGCATCGACCGGCATGCCCGCGCCCACCCGGGCCGGCTCTCCGGCGGTGAGCGCCAACGCGTCGCGGTGGCACGGGCGTTGATGAACCGGCCGACACTGCTGCTGGCGGACGAGCCGACCGGGGCGCTGGACTCGGCCTCGGGCGAGGACGTCAAGGAGCTGTTCCGGGAACTGCACGAGGACGGGCAGACCGTCCTGCTCGTCACCCACGACCTGACCCTGGCCGAGGACTGCGCCACCCGCACCGTGCGGATGCGGGACGGCCGGGTCGAGGCGGACTCGGGTCCGGGGTCGACTTCGGGGCCGGACGTGGCCTCGGGTGCGGCCGCGGCCGGGGCTTCGACTTCGGGTACGGCTCCGGGCCCGGCGGTGACGGCATGAGCGCGCTCGGCAGGGTCGTCCGGGCCGGTGTGCGCAGGCGCCGGACGCAGTCCGTCGCGGTCGGGCTGGCCGCCCTGGTGGCCACCACCTGCTCCGTCCTCGGCGGCTCGCTGCTGGTCGCCTCCCAGGACCCCTTCGACCAGGCCTTCGACCACCAGCGCGGCGCCCACCTCACCGCGCGCTTCGACGGCGCCCGGGCGAGCGCCGACCAGCTCGCCGCCACCGCGCACGCCCCCGGGGTGGCGGCCGCCGCCGGGCCGTACCGCACCGTCACCGTCGACCCCGAGCCGGGCCCCGGCCTGGGCATGCCGCCCGGGGTGACGATGGGGCCGATGACCGTCGCCGGGCGTGGCTCGGCCGCCGTCGGCGTCGACAACGTCACCCTGGTCCAAGGGAGTTGGCCGCAGCGGCCGGGCGAGGTGGTGGTCGACGCCGGATACCACGACCAGCCGAGGGGCCTGGGCGGCAGCCTGCGGGTGCCCGGCCTGCCGGGGGCGCCGACCCTCAAGGTCGTCGGCCTCGCCCGCTCCGTCAGCCGTACCGCCGACGCCTGGGTGACCCCGGAGACCGTCACCGCCCTCACCGCGCCCGGCAGCACCCCCGGCTACCAGATGCTCTACCGCTTCAGCGACGCCGGCAGCGCCGACGCCATGGCCGCCGACCGGGCCGCCGTCACCGCCGCCGCCCCCGCCGGGGCGCTCACCGGCGCCCAGTCCTGGCTCACCGCCAAACAGGGATCGGACCGCAACACCGCGCTGTTCCTGCCCTTCATGGTCGCCTTCGGCCTGCTCGGCATGGCGATGTCCGTGCTGGTCGCGGGCAATGTGGTGGCCGGCGCGGTCGGCACCGCCACCCGGCGGATCGGCGTGCTCAAGGCGCTCGGCTGCACCCCCGCCCAGGTGGTGCGGGCGTACGTCGCCCAGGCGCTGGTCCCGGCCGCCGCCGGTACCCTGCTCGGGGTCGTCGTGGGCAACGCGCTGACCGTCCCGGTGCTCGCCACCACCGGTTCGCTGTACGGCACCGACACCTCCGGCCTCGTCCCCTGGGTGGACGTCGCGGTGGCCGGCGGCACCCTGGCCGCCGTCGCGCTGGTCGCCTGGGCCGCCGCCGCCCGGGCCGGCCGGCTGCGCACGGTGGACGCGCTCGCCGTCGGCCGGACCGCGGGCGGCACCCGGCGGGACGTCCTGGCCGCCCGCGCCGCCGCACTGGCCGCCCGGCTGCCGCTGCCCAGGCCGCTCAGCCTCGGCCTCGCCCAGCCCTTCGCCCGCCCGGCCCGCGCGGCCGGAATGCTCGCGGCAGTGCTGTTCGGCACGGCGGCGGCCGTCTTCGCGGTGGGCATGGGCGGGACGATGAGCTGGGTGCAGGAGGCGAAGACCCGCGACGCGGGGGACGTCGCGGTGCACCCGGTCCGGCCGGACGGCCCGCCCGGAACGGTGCCGGCCAGGCCCGTCCCGGCCGACCGGGCCGTCGTCACCGCCGCGCTGGACGCCCAGCCGGGCACCGCCGGGTACCTCGGCAACGGCACCGAGGACGTCACCGTCCCCGGGGTGGCCGGCGCCACCACGGTGACCGCCTTCGACGGCGACTCGTCCTGGGCGGGCTACAAGATGGTCAGCGGCCGCTGGTACCGGGGCCCGGGCGAGGCCGTCGCCCCGTCCACCTTCCTGACCGAGGCCTCCGTCAACCTCGGAGACCAGGTGACCTTCACGACCCACGGCCGGGCCGTCACCGTCCGGATCGTCGGCGAGGTCTTCGACCCGCACGTGCAGACCAACGAACTGCTCACCGACGCCGGCAGCTACCCGCCCGGAACGGCCCCGACCCCCGACTTCTGGTTCGTCAAGCTGAAGCCGGGCACCGACCGCGCCGGCTACGCCGCCGCCCTCACCGCCGCGCTCGCCCCGGCACACATGACCGCCGACACCGGCGGGCCGCACGGCTCCAGCGGCTCGATCGCCGCCCTGAACTCGCTCACCGCCACGCTCACCCTGCTGCTGCTCGTGGTCGCCGGGCTCGGGGTGTTCAACACCGTCGTCCTGGAGATCCGCGAGCGCACCCGGGACACCGGCGTCGCCAAGGCGCTCGGCATGACCCCGGCCCAGACCGTGGGCGTCGTCCTCGCCTCGGTCCTGCTGACCGGTGCCGTCGGCGGTGCGCTCGGCCTGCCGGTGGGGCTGCTGCTGCACGGCCTGACGGTGCCCGCGATGGGCCACAGCGCCGGGCTGAACTTCCCGCCCGCCGCGCTGGACGTCTTCGGTACCCCGGCGCTGGTCCTGCTCGGCCTCGGCGGCGTGCCGATCGCCCTGCTCGGCGCGCTGCTCCCGGCCGTACGGGCGGCGCGGGCGCGCACCGTGGACGCGCTGCGGGCGGAGTGACGGCGGGGGCCGTGCGGGACCGGACGCCCGGTCCCGTACGGCCCCCGCGGCTCAGGAGGCCCCCGCGCGGCTCAGAAGGCCCCGTGCCGCTCAGGAGGCCCCCGCGTCGTCCGCCTTCTGCTCGGCCGCCCGGACCTGCTCGGCGAACTCGCGCGCGTCGATCCGCTCGACCGAGGCCCCGTGCCGGGCGGCCAGCTCGTCCGCCGGGGCGGGCGAGGACTCCCGGAGCTCCACGGCGAGCAGCGCCCCGCCGTCCGGCACCCGGGGCGAGAGCATGATCAGCCCGGCGCCGCCCTCGCTCGCCTGGTGCTCCTCGGCCGCGTTGCCGAGCGCCGCGCCGGCCGCGAAGCCCAGCAGCACGCCGACCGGCCCGCCGAGCAGCCCGATCAGGCCGCCCAGCACACCCGAGCCGACGGTCGCCACCCCCGCGCCCCGGGTGAAGGTGTCCGCGACCTCCAGCAGCCCGTCGGCGCTGCGCTCCATCGCCGCCACCATCCGCAGGCCCGGCAGGTGCTGCGCCTCGTCGAAGGCCGGGCGCCAGGCGGCGGCGTCGGGGAAGGTCAGCAGGACGACGTTGTGCTGGTCGCTCATCGCGCTCCGATCGGGCCGGGGCCGGAGGTGGCCGGGCTTCCATCGTGACCCCCGGTGCGGGGCGCTGCCACCCCGGCGGCCTCAGCGTGGTTCGTCCGCCGGGTGGTTGAACACCGGCCCGAGGTCCGGCGGGAGGTGTTCGACGAGCAGGGCGACGGCCTCCTCCGGGGTGGCGGGCGTGCCGAGCACCCCGGCGCCGCCCTGGCCGCGGACCTGGTAGCCGCCGCCGTCCAGCGGAACGGCGAACGGCACGCCCGCGGCGGTCCACGGGGCCGAGGTCGACAGGCTGAAGTGCAGGTCGTGGTGGCTGGTCCAGGGGAAGAGCCGGCCCAGTCGGGGCTCGGCGCGGGCGGCCTTCAGCAGCCGCACCAGGCCGTCGTGGCAGCTGCCGGGGCCGTGCCCGATGTCCTGCTGGAGCCATTCCCAGGACAGGACGATCCCCTCCCAGCGGGCCTTCACCGCGGCCTCGGGACCGATCGCGCGGGCGGCGGCGACGTCCGGCAGGACGGGCTTGGGCAGGGCGCCCCTCTGATCTTCTGATCGCATGGTGAGCAGTCTGCCCCAGCGCTGCCCGGAACGGAGAGGGTCGTCGAGTCGGGGCGGCTTCGCCGGTCGAACGTCAGTCAGTCCGAGGCATCCTGTCGGTCGATCAGATCATCGAGGCGGATTCCTTGCACCGGGCTGTCGCTGCCGTCGCCGCAGGCTACCCGGCCGCGCCGCGCAGGCGGCGCCAGGTGCGGCCGACGGAGGCGAGCCCGGAGCGGCCGTCGGCGGGGGTGGCGGACTCCCAGGTGCGGGCGGCCTCGGTGAGGGTTTCCGCGGGTTCGGCCGGGGCTGCCGGGGCGTGGGGGGTGCCGGTCCGGGCGGCGCGGGCGGCGCGCAGGAGGTCCTCCGGTCCGAGCGCGTCGAGCCTCGTCCGGGCGTGGGCGAGCAGGGCGGCGCAGGCGTCGGTGATCGCGGGCTCGCCGAGCGGGCGGGCCGGCAGGCCGAGGCCTTCGGCCAACTGCCCTTCCAGGGCGGTGCGCAGGTCCTGGACGGAGAGGTCGCGGACGGTCAGCGACAGGTGGGCGGACAGGCCCCCGGCGCCGACCGCCCGGTGGGCGAAGCCGCGCGGGATGTAGAGCACGCCGCCGGGTTCCAGGACGCCGTGCAGGCGCAGCGGGGAGCGCTCGTCCTCGGGGAGTTCGCCGAGCCGCCAGTCCGCCGTCGTCGGCGCGTCGTGGACGTACCAGGTCTTGCGTCCGGCGGCCTGGAGGACGAACACGTCGGCGTCGTCGCGGTGCACGGCGAGGCCCTGGGCGCCGGCCGGGGTGACGAAGAAGAACGCCTCCACCCGCCGGTCGAGTTCCTCGGAGAGCCGCGCCACCAGTTCGCCGGTCGGGCGGTGCCACTGGTCGACGCAGCGCAGCAGCAGGGTCGCCCCGCGGCGCAGCTGGGCGAGCACCTTCGCGCGGTCCGCGAAGCCGTGGTGCGCCGTGCCGTTGACGGTGCGCGAGGTGGTGAAGGCCTCCGGCGGGATGGTCACCTTGTCGGAGCGGACCATCTCCAGGTAGGGCGTGCGCAGCAGCCCGCCGTCGAAGGCGGCGTCGAGTTCGTCGAGGTCGAAGGGCGAGGCGGGCGTGGCGGGCGCGGCGGGCGCCTCCGGGGCCTTCCGGGGGAAGAGCGCGGGCTCGCGCTGCCACTGGCGGCCGGTGAAGCCGTCGACGTCGCCGACCCAGTCGGCCAGTGTGGGCGATTCCATGGTGTGTCCCGTGGTGTCAGGGGTCTTCCGGGGCGGCGGGGGTGTTCCGGAGGCGGCGCCGGGGCGTCAGGCCCGGACCCGCGCCTCGAACCGTACGGCGAGCAGCGAGCGCAGCGGCACCTGCGCGTCCTGCCGCGGGCTGTGGACGACCAGCCGGTTGTCCAGGGCCGCGGTCAGCAGCTGCTCGGCCAGCGGCACGATCAGGTGCTTGGCCCAGCAGCGGGCGCCGTCGAAGCCGAAGGGCATGAACCCGGGTGTCTTCTCCGGGTCCGCGACGCCGTCCCAGCGCTCGGGGCGGAAGTCCAGCGGGTCGGACCAGTAGTCGGGGTGGCGGTGCATCAGCAGCGGGAAGAGCGCGGCGTCGTCCTCGGGCCGGATCTCGGGGTGGAGTTCGGTGTAGGCCGCGCCGCCGTTGCGGTAGAGCATCCAGGCGGGCGGGAGCAGGCGCAGGGTCTCCCAGAGGACGTCGGTGAGCTTGGCGCGGTGCTCCGGCCGGTCCCGTTCCGGGCCCATGAGCCACAGGGCGTTGCCGGCCAGGGCGGCCACGCCGTCGCAGAGGGTCGCCGTCGCCCGCCGGTACATCGCGATGGCCTGCTTGCGTTCCAGCGTCTCGTCGGCGCCGCGGATCAGTCCGGCCAGTTCGGTGCCCCCGTCCTGGTCGGCGGAGCCGGGCCAGGCGGTGACGGCGCGGTCGACGAGCCGGGAGAGGGTGTCGGAGCGGGTGACGCCGCGCTTCGACAGCAGGGAGACCGGCAGCGGGTCGTCAGAGAACAGCCAGCGGCGCAGGTAGGAGGTGCCCGCGTAGGGCCAGGAGCCGGCCATGCCGCGCGCCGGGGGCGGCGGCTTGCGGATGCCCGCCATGGCGTCCTGCCCCAGTGCGCGGATGGTGCGCGTCGCGCTGTCGTGGGGGATGTCGGAGCCGGCGGCGGGCTTGTAGACCGATCGCTCGGTGGAAAGGACGGGGCGGGCCGCGACGATTTCGGCCATCAGCCGGGAGTCCGAGACGCCGACCTTCGACGGGTCGATCCGGAACACCTTCTCGTCCCTGGCCAGCAGCTCCTGAATCCTCGGGGCGAACACGAGGGAACGGCTGCGCGCGGTTGCCGTCGCCATTTCTTCCACGGGAATCCGGCCTCCAATGCGAAATGGCAGGTCAGTGTGTTCGGCGTGGCGCGCGGAGGAATCCCGGACGCGCCGTGGCGCCGGCGGGGGCACGGCCGACCCGGCCCCCGCCAGCGGCTGGACACGTTAGATAACGTGCAGCACCCACGCGTGGTTCGCGAGGTCGTCGTTCTTCTTGAACTTCTTGACGAGCGCCTTGACCATCTTCATGACTAACTCTCCATTCCGGGGATTGGCGGGTGTGGCGAGAATGCCGCACCCGAGCCGTCAGAGATATTCGGCATTCCGTTGCCGGAGGCCGAACCGGTTGATCTGTTCATGGACACTAACCGAAACTTCGCCGCCCGGACACCCCCTCGGCAGAGGAATATGCGATCTCTTACGGGCCGTTGACGGCCTATTCGATGGCCGAATCGTTATAACCCCTGGATATCCCCGGGCGGGGGGTCGGAACGGGAAAGCGAAAGGGCCCCGCGAAGTCGCGGGGCCCTGCTGCCTGCGGCAGTCGGTCGGTCGTGGGGCGTCGGTGTCAGTTGTAGGTCGTGGTGACGGTGACGCCGCCGAAGCCCTGCTGGGCGTAGAGGCTGAAGAAGACGTAGCCGGCCGGCGGGTTGGTGATGGTCAGGGTCTCACCGTTGCCGCCGGTGGCGGACTTGGCCGTGGAGGATCCGGTGGTGGCCCAGGAGCCGGCGTTGTAGTAGAGGTCGGCGTTGCCGGTGCCCCCGCTGGTGGTGATGGTCAGCTGCTTCACGCCGGCCGGCAGGTTCAGGAAGCTGTAGCTGTAGTTCCCGGTGGTGGCGGCGACGTTGTCGCGGCGGCAGTTCTTGTCGTACTGCCGGGCGTCGGTGGCGGTGCAGAGCGGGGCCTTGGGCTGCTCGGTGGTGGGCAGCGAGCCGCAGTTGTCGGCGGCGCAGGCCTTGAGCCAGGTGGCGAAGTCGGCGTCGTACGCGGTGCCGATGGTGGTCTTCAGCAGCGTGCGGGCGCCGTTCCAGTCACCGGCGCGGTACTTGGCGAGCAGCGCGTCGACGTCCTGCGGGTGCGACTGGAGCATGTAGCGGACGGCCAGGTAGCCCCAGTTGTAGATCCGGGTGGAGTCCGCGTTGTCGTAGGTGGTGTCGAACAGGGTGCTCAGCGCGTAGGTGCCCTTGCCGGCCTGGGCGACCGCGTCGTCGTAGTGGGCGCCGCGGTAGCTGTAGGAGACGTACTCGGCGAGGCCCTCGACCCACCAGATGGTCGGGGTGGTCATGCCGGCCTCGAAGTCGCCGTACATGTCGTAGCGGCCGTCGAGGTAGTGGGTGTACTCGTGGTTGAGGTTCCAGATCTGGAACTGGGGGCGCAGCCAGGAGGCCTCGTGGGCGATGAAGCGGGCCTGGTTGCCGACCGTGGCCGGGTTGCCCTCCTCGTACATGCCGCCGTTGTCGACGTCGATCTTGTACATCTCCCAGGCGTACAGGCTGTAGTTGTAGTAGTCGTCGAAGACGACGACCTCGAGGTTGGTGTTGTTGTCGTTCGGGACCGGGCCGTTGTCCTTGACCACCTTGTGGAAGAACGCGTCCTGGTTGACCAGGCTGGTGCAGGTGTCGGCGAGCTGCTGCGCGGTCATGTCCTGGGCGCGGATGCGCAGGTTGGCGTTGCAGGTGTGGTCGACGGTGAGCACCAGCGGCACGAGCTTGGCCGGGACGTCACAGGTGCCGTAGTAGGAGCAGTTGCCGGCGTCCTTCTTCTCCGTGAACCAGAGCAGGTTCATGGTGAGCGGACCGGTGTTGCCGACCAGCGGGTAGCGGTTGATCAGGTCCTTGACGATCGGCCGGCCCTGGGCGCGCAGCGCGTCGTTGGCGACCAGGTTGCCGAGCTGGATGCCGATCTTGGTGACGGTGTCGCCGCCGTTGAGCTGGCCGCTGTTGCGGGTGACGAAGGACGACACGGTGGTCGCGAAGGTCGGGTCGGCCTGGAGGGCGGAGACGAACTCCGGCAGGTCGAAGCCGCGCTCGATGACGGTCTCGGTGTTGGCCACGGCGGTGGTCATCGTGGCGGGCCAGCTGCCGGTGTAGTCGTTCAGCAGCCGCTTGACGACGCCGGTGTAGCGGGCGTTCTCCTGGGCGCTGTCGATCAGGGTGACGGCCTCGGCGAGGGTGGCACCGTTGGCGTCGGTGGCGTCCTTGCTGTGCGGGGCGGCGTAGAAGGCGTCCAGCGCACCGCGGATGGCGGTCTGGAGGCCGGTGCCGTACGGGCCCACGACGTCCTTGTTGTACCACTGCACGTAGTAGCCGGCCCGCAGGAAGAGCACCAGCTGCCCGGCGGAGGTGGAGTTGTCGCCGGGGTAGGTGGCGGCGGTGTCGCGCAGGGCGTTGGCGACGGTGACCATCTGGGCCTCGTTGAAGGCGCCCTTGGCGTCGTTGCCGGTCAGCGTGAACAGGGTGTTGACGCAGTCGAGCCCGGCCCCCTTGACCTGCTGGACCAGCGCGGCACCGGACTTGCCGGTGAAGGCGGAGACGTCGCAGGCGGCGGCGGTGAGCGCCCGTGCCGACCTGGCGGCGCCGACGGTGCTGCCCGCCGTCGGGGCGGTGGCCTTGGCCTGCGGGTCCGAGACCAGCGGACGGGCGTCCTTGGGGGTGTCGGGGGACTTGGGCACCGGGATCGTGCGCGGTGCGGCGGTCTGGCCGGCCGAGGTGGCGGGCTGACCGGCCGGGGCGGCCGCGGGGGCGGCGGCCTGCGCCGCGGGTGCGAACAGGCCGAGCGAGAGGAGGAGGGCGGTGCCGAGCGCAGGGAGTCTGCGCGCGCCGTCCTTCGCTATCGAGGAGGGACGCATCTGTGGGGGCCTCCGGGGCCGTTGAGGGTGGGGGTGGCCGCGCTGCGTGGGGCGCACGGGCCTTGCTGTGTGACATGTAAAATGGCACAACGGCGAACACGGAGGGAAGCCCCGGGAACGGATTGCCGGTCTACGAGACCGAAACGTTGCCGGAGGGGCGCCGGTGCGGCGGAGTGACGGGCCGCCGGGGTGGCGGGGCGTACGGGCCGGGCAGGTCGGCCGGGTCGGGCGGGCGGGGCGAGTCGGCTGGGCCGGACGGGTGGTCAGCGGCGGTCATTGTGCCCGACGGGACGTGCGGGAATAAGCAGGAGCCCATGCTTCGTTCTTGCAACTGATACGCAATAGTGTTGTCCCGGCACGATCACCACCGTTCAACCCGCCGAAAGGGGCCGTGTCCTGATGGGCACCTACACGCTTCCCGACCTGCCGTACGACTACTCCGCGCTGGAGCGGGCGATGTCGGCCGAGATCCTGGAGCTGCACCACTCCAAGCACCACGCCGCGTACGTCAAGGGCGCCAACGACACCCTGGACCAGCTGGCCGAGGCCCGCGACAAGGAGCAGTTCGGCGGCCTGGTCGGCCTGCAGAAGACCTTCGCGTTCCACCTGTCGGGCCACGTGCTGCACTCGCTGTTCTGGCAGAACCTCTCGCCCGAGGGCGGCGACCGCCCCGAGGGCGAGCTGGCCGACGCCATCACCGAGCACTTCGGCAGCTTCGACGCCTTCAAGAAGCAGCTCACCACCGCCACCACCGGCGTGCAGGGCTCCGGCTGGGGCATCCTGTCCTGGGAGCCGCTCGGCCAGCGCCTGATCGTCGAGCAGGTCTACGACCACCACGGCAACGTCGGCCAGGGCACCACCCCGCTGCTGGCCTTCGACGCCTGGGAGCACGCCTACTACCTGCAGTACCGCAACGTCCGCCCGGACTACGTCACCCGCCTGTGGGACGTCGTCAACTGGCAGGACGTCTCGGACCGCTTCGCGGCCGTCAAGAGCGCCTGACCCGGTTCGGGTGACGGAGGGCCCCGGACCGGTCGGGCGGTCCGGGGCCCTCCCCTTGCGCCCCAAGGGGCGTCCCGCGCGGGCGGGTTGACGCCGGGCGCGGCCGACGCCCCGGCGGACCGGTGATTGCACCGTTCCGCTCGCTCGATTCAACCCGGCGTTCGCCCGCGGGCCGCATACGGTCCGTATGCTCGGGCCACTGTCGGTGACCGGCGGTCGACGGCCGCCCGGCCCGTCCGCTCGTGTCCTGAGCGAAAGGCCGTGCGATGGCCCCGCGTCTCTCCCTCGTCGTCCCGATCTACAACGTCGAGCGCTACCTCGGGGAGTGCCTGGACTCGATCGCGGCCCAGACGTTCGAGGACTTCGAGTGCGTCCTGGTCGACGACGGCTCGACCGACGACGGCCCCGTCATCGCCGAGGAGTACACCGAGCGGGACGGGCGCTTCCGACTGGTCCGGCAGCGGAACCAGGGCCTCGGCGCCGCCCGCAACACCGGCTGGCGCCACCTCACCCCCGGCACCGAGTACCTGGCCTTCGTCGACAGCGACGACATCGTGCCGCCGCACGCCTACCAGCTGATGATCAGCACCCTCGACGGGACCGGCTCCGACTTCGCCGCCGGCAACGCCCTGCGGCTGCGCACCTCCGGCCTCAGCCCCTCGCACGCCCACCGCCGCCCGTTCCACGAGACCCGGCTGCGCACCCACATCGGCGAGACCCCCGCCCTCGTCACCGACCGCACCGCCTGGAACAAGGTCTACCGGCGCTCCTTCTTCGACGGCGCCGGCCTGACGTACCCCGAGGGCATCCTGTACGAGGACGCCCCGGTCAGCGTGCCCCACCACTTCCTCGCCGCACGCGTCGACGTGCTCGCCGACCCGGTCTACCACTGGCGGGTGCGCGAGGACGGCGACCTCTCCATCACCCAGAAGAAGACCGACCCGCGCGGTGTCGTCGACCGGGTCCGCTCGATGGAACTCGTCCGCGAATGGCTGCTCGCCCGCCCCGAACCCGCCTTCGCCGAGCACCTGCGCGCCTACGACCGCAACTGCCTGGTCGAGGAGATCCCGATGTTCTTCTGGACCGTCCCGGACGGCGACCGCGCCTACCGCGCCGCCTACCAGCAGCACGTCGCCCGGCTCCTCCAGGCCATCGGCCCCGAGGCCCAGGCCGGCCTCAGCCCCCAGCTCCGCCTCAAGTACCGGCTCACCCAGGCCGACTCCATGCCCGCCTTCGTCGCCGTCCAACGCGCCCACCGCCTCGCCCGCCGCACCCGCCAGGCCCTCCGCCGCTGAGCCGGGGGGCGCGGGGCGGACGGTTCCGCGGGTACGGCTGCTCAGCGGACCGGGCCGGCGCGGTCGGCGCTGTGCAGGAGGACGGGCAGGGCGGCGGCCAACCGGTCGTACTGGTCGTGCGGGTCACGCTGGTCCTGCCGGGCGGCGAACGGCAGCCGCAGGCGGCTGCGGAAGCCGTCGACGGCGGAGAAGGCGGGCCCGGGCACCACCAGGACCCCGGCCCGGCGGGCCAGTTGGGCGGTGGCCTCGGCGTCGGTGCCGGGGAGCTCGACCCACAGCGCGGAGCCGCCGGCCGGCCGCTCCCAACGCCAGTGCGGCGCCTGCGCGGTGAGCAGCCGCTCGGCCGCGGCGAGGCGCTCGCGCAGCTGCGCGCGGCGCCGGGCCCGCGCCTCCGGCAGCCCCTGGAGCAGTCGCACCGCGAGCAGCTGCTCCACCACCGGACAGGAGAGGTCGACGGACTTGCGGAGCTCGGCCAGGCGGTGGATGACCGGGCGGGAGGCGCGGATCCAGCCCAGCCGCAGGCCGCCCCAGTAGAGCTTGGAGAGGGTGCCGATGGTCGCGGTCGTGCCGTCCGGCAGCTGTGCGGCGAGCGGGGGCGGCGCGCCGTCCTCGGACAGGGACAGCTCCGCGTACGCGTTGTCCTCGACGGTGTACAGGCCGCGCTCGGCCAGGACGGCGGCCCAGGCCCGTCGGGTCGGCCCGCTCATGGCGCGCCCGGTCGGGTTGTGCACGGCCGGCTGGAGGTACACCAGGCGCGGGCGGATCCGGCCGGTCAGCCGGGCCAGGGCGGCGGGCCCGTCGTCGTGCACGTCGGTGGCGCGGGCCGCGCCGGAGCGGGAGCCGTACGCGGGCAGCGGCACCAGGCGTGCGCCCCGGGCGCGCAGCGCCTCCAGGGCGCCCCGGTAGGTCGGGTCCTCGACGACCACGGTGTCGCCCGGCTCGACCAGCCCCTGGGTGATCAGCCAGAGCGCCTGCTGGGACCCGGCCGTGACCAGGATCTGGTCCGGCGAGGTCGGCAGGCCGGCCGCGCGGTACTGCTCGGCCAGCAGCTCGCGCAGCCGCGGCAGCCCGTACGGGAGGTAGCCGTCACCGGCGAGTGCGGCGGCGAGGTCCCGGCCGGACAGCGAGTCGAGGGCGTCCGCCACGGCGGGCAGGCCCTCCAGCGCCCCGCTGGAGAGGTCGACGACGCCGTCCCGGGTGCCGAAACTGGCGAGCCGCCCCTCGCCGACGGGCTCGCCGACCGCCCCCGAGGCGCGCAGCCGCGAGCCGCTGCCGTGCCGGCTCTCCAACCGCCCCTCCGCCTCCAGCAGCCCGTACGCGGAGGTGACGGTGGAGCGGCTGACCCCGAGGGCCGAGGCCAGCGCCCGCTGCGAGGGCAGCGCGGTGCCGGGGGCCACGTCACCGCGCTCGGCCAGTTCGCGCAGCGCGTCCGCGAGCAGCCGCGGCAGGGCCCCCGGACCGTCGGCGGCCCAGCCGGTGAGCAGGCGCGACAGGCGGGTGGCGGGGATCCGGTCCATGCCGTCCATGATGCCCCGGTGGCCCCGGCCGCCGTCCGGCCCGGTGACCGGGGCCGACGGCAGGCCACTTGCCCGCAAGTGGTCTTTGCCGCCGTCCCGGCCCCGCCGGATGATCGGGGCACCGTCCGTTCAAAGGAGCAGGGACATGGCGACCGTCGTACTGGTCGGGACACTGGACACCAAGGGCGCGGAGTACGCGTGGCTCGCCGAGCGGCTGCGGGAGGACGGCTGCGAGGTGGTCATGGTCGACGCCGGCGTGCTGCCGCCGCCCCCCGGCACGCCCGCCGCCGACCTCGGCCCGGAGGAGGTCGCCCGGGCCGCCGGGCACGACCTGGCGGCGCTGCGCTCCGCGGGCGACCGCGGGGCGGCCGTGACGGCGATGGCTCAGGGCGCAGAGCGGCTGGTCGGCGAGCTGTACCGGTCGGGCCGGCTGCACGCCGTCCTGGCGGTGGCGGGCAGCGGCGGGTCGTCCATCGCGGCCCGCGCGATGCAGGCGCTGCCGGTCGGCGTGCCCAAGCTGCTGGTGTCCACCATGGCGGGCGGGGACGTGGCACCGTACGTGGGCAGCAGCGACGTCACCCTGATGTACAGCGTGGTGGACGTCGCGGGCATCAACTCGGTGTCCTCGCTGATCCTCGGGAACGCGGCGGCGGCCGCCGCGGGCATGGCCGTCCGGCACGAGCGGGTGCTGGCCGCCCCGCGTCCGCACGGCCGCCCGCTGGTCGGCGCCAGCATGTTCGGCGTGACCACGCCCGCGGTCGACGCCGCCCGCGAGCGCCTGGACGAACTCGGCTACGAGGTCCTGGTGTTCCACGCCACCGGGGCCGGCGGCCGGGCGCTGGAGAAGCTGGCCGCGGGCGGCTTCCTGGCCGGCGTCCTGGACCTGACCACCACCGAACTCGCGGACGAACTGGTCGGCGGCGTGCTCAGCGCCGGGCCCGACCGGCTGACCGCGGCCGGACGGGCCGGCATCCCCCAGGTGGTCGCGCCGGGCGCGCTGGACATGGTCAACTTCGGCCCCCGGGAAACCGTCCCGGAGCGCTTCGCCGAGCGCCGGCTGCTGGTCCACAACCCCACCGTGACCCTGATGCGCACCACCGCCGAGGAGATGTCCGCCGTCGGCGCCGACCTCGGGCACAAGCTCAACGCGGCGCGCGGCCCGGTGACGGTGCTCTGGCCGCTCGGCGGGGTGTCCGCCGTGGACGCGCCGGGCGGGCCGTTCCACGACCCGGCCGCCGACCGGGCCGGCCTGGCGGCGCTGCGCTCGGCGCTGGCCGGCGGCCCGGTCGAACTGCGCGAGCTGGACGCCCACCTGAACGATCCGGCCTTCGCCGTCGCGGCCGCCGACCGGCTGCACCAGCTGATCACCGCGCACGCCTGACCGTTGCCGTTACCCCCCACCGAACGACACCCACCGAACGAGGAGCCCACCCGTGAACCGCACCGAAGCCCTGGCCCGCCTGACCGCGCAGATCACCGCCGGGAAGCCGGTCATCGGAGCCGGCGCCGGCACCGGCCTGTCCGCCAAGTGCGCGGAGGCCGGCGGCGTCGACCTGCTGATCATCTACAACTCGGGCCGCTACCGGATGGCCGGCCGCGGCTCGCTGGCGGGCCTGATGCCGTACGGCGACGCCAACGCCATCGTGCTGGAGATGGCGGGGGAGGTCCTGCCGGTGGTCCGCGAGGTGCCGGTGCTCGCCGGGGTGTGCGGCACCGACCCGTTCCGGATCATGGGCAACTTCCTGGACCAGCTGAAGGCCGTCGGCTTCACCGGGGTGCAGAACTTCCCCACGGTCGGACTGATCGACGGCACGTTCCGGGCGAACCTGGAGGAGACCGGGATGGGCTTCGGCCTGGAGGTCGACATGATCCGCCAGGCCCACGAGCGCGAACTGCTCACCGCCCCCTACGTGTTCGACCCGGAGCAGGCCGCTGACATGGCCCGGGCCGGCGCCGACGTGCTCGTCCCGCACGTCGGGCTCACCACCAAGGGCTCCATCGGCGCGGCCACCGCGCTTACCCTCGACCAGGCGGCGGCCGCCGTACAGGAGATGCACGACGCCGCGAAGCGGGTCAACCCGGAGATCATCGTGCTCTGCCACGGCGGCCCGATCGCCGAACCCGAGGACGCCCGCTACGTGCTGGAGCACACCACCGGGATCGCCGGGTTCTTCGGCGCCTCCTCGATGGAACGGCTGCCCACCGAACGCGCCATCACGGAGCAGGCCCGCGCGTTCAAGTCCCTGCCGCTCGGCTGAGACCGACGGGCGGTGGCCGGACGGCGGCGTACCCGGGAACGGGAGCGCCGCCGTCCCGCCCTCCCGGCGGCGGGAGATCCCGGCGACAGGAAATCCCGGCGCCGGCGCGGTCCGCGTCCCGACGGACGACCGGTCGGTCGAGGACCTCGCCCAGGACGTCCTCCGGGCCGCCGCCTGGTAGCGGCGGAGCCCCGCAAAACGGTTGGCAGGCTGCCGCCCGCCCCGGTGAGAATGGGCGGATGATCGCCGCCGCGCCCCAGGGCCCCGTCCAGCCGCCACCCGTCGTCACCGAGCTCGCGGCCGGACGGCCGGTACGGGCCGTCTGGGAGAACGAACTCGGCGGACTGACCTTCCAGCTCGGCCACGGCGACACCCGGCAGTTCGTGAAGTGGACGCCGGCCGGCACCGGCACCGGCACCGGCATCGACCTCGCGGCGGAGGCGGTCCGCCTGCGCTGGGCCGCGAGGTTCGCCGTGGTGCCACCGGTCATCGGCGAGGGCGCCGACGAAACCGGATCCTGGCTCGTCACCCAGGGCCTGCCCGGCCGGTCGGCCGTGGACGAGCACTGGAAGCGCGACCCCGCCACCGCCGTCCGCGCCATCGGCGCCGGCCTGCGCGCGCTCCACGACGCACTGCCCGTCGCGGACTGCCCCTTCGACTGGTCCGCCGAAACACGCCTGACGAACGCCCGGGCCAAGGCGGAAGCGGGCCGCACCGACCCGGCCGACTGGCCGGAGGAACTGCGCCACCACGGCACCGTCGAACGCGCCCTGGCCACCCTCGCCGACATCCCCCCGATCGACCACCTCGTCGTCTGCCACGGCGACGCCTGCGCCCCCAACACCCTGATCGGCGACGACGGCACCCACACCGGCCACGTCGACCTCGGCACCCTCGGCCTCGCCGACCGCTGGGCCGACCTCGCCATCGCCACCTGGAGCACCCAGTGGAACTACGGCCCCGGCTGGGAGCAGCCGCTGCTCGACGCCTACGGCATCGCCCCGGACCCGGAGCGGACCGCCTACTACCGGCTGCTCTGGGAACTGACGGACTGAGCCCCGAGACCGCCGGGCGGCAACAGCTGCGGCTTTCGAACAACCGGGGCCTGCCGAGATCCCCTACCGCATCCGCGCATGAGCGATAGGTGGTGGCCGTCCTCTCGGAGTGGCCGGACATGGTCGAGTCCCGGCTCACTGCCGTCCAGGCGGACGCGCTCAAGGGGCACCAACTGCTCCGGACCCCAGAGCCGAGGGGGCGCGCAGGGGTGTGCCCGGGAGCGGGCGCGGTCCTACCGCAAGGGCCACCCGTTCGCCGGGTCGTCGAGCCAGGCGGTGTGCCCCTCGGGCGTGACGGTCAAGCCGAACCGGTCCGGCCCGGGGCGGTCGTTGTCGAGCCACCAGCGGTGAGCGGCCTCGACCTCCTCCCAGAGCCGGCGCCGGCCGTGCTGCCACACCGTGTAGCGCTCGGTGTTCTCGCGGCCGTCCCAGTCGACGGCCGCCCAGGAGCCGCCGTCGGTCGTTGCCACCCAGAGGCGGGTCACCACGCCTTCGACCTCGGGGCCGTGGTGCCAGGCGTACCAGAGGTCGCCGAGGCGGTGGCCGAGGGCGAACTGGGTCTCGAAGGCGGAATCCGCGACAGCCCACGGGTCGAGGGCGGTCGTGGACTCGGTGGGCACGTGCTCGTCCAGGGCGACGTCCCGGAAGAGCCGGAGGTCGAGGCGCTGGGTACGCATCAGCATGAAGGCGCTGTCAGGGGTGTAACGGCCGCTGGCGGTCCCGTCGTCGCCGACGGTGAGGCGGAGCAGGCCGCCGTGACTCCAGTCGTCGCACCACGGGGTGAGGATGACTCCGCCAGGCCGACTCTGGCGGATCCAAGCGTACAGAACCCGCCGTACCGAGCACGTGGCCACCACACGGTCGAATGGCGCTTGGACGCCCCAGCCGAGACCTCCGTCACCCCGGACCACGGTGGGGGCGTAGCCGGTGGCCTTGAGGTTGGAACGAGCGAGTTCGGCGAGGACGGGATCGATCTCGATCGTGGTCACGTTGGCGTCACCCAGCCGGTGGGACAGGAGAGCTGCGTTGAACCCGGTGCCCGTGCCGATTTCGAGGATCCTCATCCCCGGTTCGACGTCCAGGAGTTCGAGCATCCGGAAGACGATCGACGGGGCGGAAGCCGAGGAGGACGGAAGGGCGTCGGACGGGTCCTTCACCTCCTGCCCGTCGTTGATCTGCGTCACGACCGGCTCGTCCGCGTAGGCGGCGGCCAACCACCGGTCGGGCTCGCGTCCACGGTCGCACGGTGTGAGGGAGCCGCCGTCGGGCCCCAGCCAAATGCGGTCAGGGAGAAAACGGTGGCGCGGGGTCGCTTCGGCCGCCTTGCGCGACTCCGGGGCCACGTCGTGGCCGAGCTGGCGGGAAACAGCCTGCAGCAGACTCTTCTGGCTGGTGGTCACTTCTTGTCGTTGTCCTTGCCGTGCTTGCTGGTGGACTTTCCCGCCTGGTGATCCTGGTTCTGCGGGGTCGTGTTGAAGTCCTTCTTGCCGGAGTGCTTGCCCTGACCGCCGTCGTTGGCGCCGCTGCCGCCGCCGGAGCTTCCGCCCTTGCCGAGGCCCCATCCCATGGGAATCTCCTACCTGGTCGTGGTGGTCGTCGTGGAGTCGCGGCCGGTCGGCCCGCTCACCGGCATGTCCGGCCCGGGGCCGGGAGGCGCCGGTGGCCTCGGGGGTTTGGGCTGTGGGGTGGTCATGTGTCCGCTCCTGTCGTTCGCCGCGTCCGCGTGTCATGGCCGTTCTGGGACTGCCGAGTTCGATCCGGTTCGCCCTCGTCCGCACTGTCGGCCGCGCATCCAGAATCGCGTCACCGAACGCAGTCGGCGATATCCAGACGGTAATCTCACGGTGGAATGGATCGATTGACGAGGGGTTCGCCTCATGGGCACTGCGCTCGAACCGATCAGGCTGGCCGACCTCGCCTGGCAGAACGATCAGGTGCGGTGCGCGCTGCGGGACCGCGATGTCGCCGCGCTGTTCCGCTATGTGCAGCACCACAGCGGCGCGAGTCAGGCCCGGTTGGCGGTTCAGGTGGGTATGACGCAAGGCCGGGTGAACGAGATCCTCAACGGCCGTCGGCTGGTGACGAAGCTGAACGTCTTCGAGCGGATCGCCGACGGGCTCAACCTTCCCGACGATGCGCGGCGGCTACTCGGGCTGGCACCACGGCCGGACGGCCGGCGGGCGTCCGGATCCGCCTTTGATCTGGCGGCGTTTCCCGAGATCGTCCGTGTGTACGGCGACCAGGAATCGGCCTCCGCCGAGATCCAGTGTGCGGCGGGATCGGCAGCCGAACTGGACGTCCTGGCCGTGCGTGGCCTTGGTCTCCTCGCCCTGCGCGATTCTCTGTTGCGTCAGCACCTGCGCCGCGACGGCGGCCCCGCCCCCCGCTTGCGGGTGTTGCTCCTTGACCCGGAGTCGCCGGCTGCCGAGTTCCGTGCCGCCGAGATCGGAGAATCCACGGCTTCGCTGGCCGGAGGTATCCGACTGGCGGAGGCCCGGCTGCGGGAGCTGTCCGACTACGGACAGGTCGAGGTCTACCGGTACCGCACGATGCCTGTGTGGCGGATCATCCGGCTGGACCGCACCCTGTTCGTCGGAGCCTTCGACGCGGATTGGGAAGGGCACGAGTCGGCAACCTATAAGGTGCTGCCCACTCCGCACGGCCCCTTGTACCGGGGCTGGTGTCGGCAGTTCGATGCCATGGTGGACAGTGCCGAGCGTGTGATCTGAGGGAAGGCAGAGGGATGGCGATCGAAGCGGAGCTCAAGGCGATCGTGCGGGACCCGGAGGGCGTGCTCAAGCAGCTGGAGGAGCGGTACGGTTCCGGCCGGGCCGAGGTCTACCGGGACACGTACTATGACGCGCCGGACGGCAGTCTGATGGGCGCTGACCGGGAGCTGCGGATCCGTACCGTGCACGGCCAGGACGACACGCGCACCGTGCTGACGTACAAGGACGCTCGGGTGGACGAGGCGTCCGGGTCGAAGCCGGAGGCCGAGACCAGGGTCGCGGATGCCGACGCGATGCACGAGATCGTCCGAGGCCTCGGCTTCACCCCGCGAATCGCGTTCGAGAAGCGGTGCCGCAACTACAGCTTCCAGCAGGACGGGTGGCCTGTGCTGGCCACGCTCGTTCGCGTTCCGGAACTGGATGGAGCGACGTTCATCGAGGTGGAGACATCGGCTGCGACGGCGGCCGAACTCGCCCCCGCCCTCTCCCTGGTCCGTGCCGTACTCGGAGAACTCGGCATCAGCGAGGACGACTTGACCACCGAGTTGTACACCGATGCGGTTGCGGCGGCCCGGCCCGCGTAACGTCGGTCGTGGCGTGGATGAGAGGAGTCGGCAGTGACGGACGACCTGGGCTCGGTGGCGAGGTTCCTGTTCGAAGCCGGGACGCTCAAGCAGACCAAGCGCACGGGCTGGTGGATGGCCGGTGTCCGTGACCCCGAGTCGGTCGCCGAGCACTCCTGGCGGACCGCGATGATCGCCTCGGTCATCGCCAGGCTCGAAGGCGCCGATCCGGCGCAGGCCGCGTTCCTGGCGGTCTGGCACGACTCCCAGGAATCGCGCACCGGGGACGTCAACCACCTGGGCAAGAAGTACGCGCCGAGTGCGGATCCGGTGGCGGTGACGGCCGACCAAGTCGCGGGAATGCCGGACGTCCTGGCCTCGACCATTCGGGACCTCGTCGCGGAGTACGAGGCGAAGGAGTCGTTGGAGGCGGTCTGCGCCCGGGACGCGGACAAGCTGGAATGCCTGATCCAGGGCGTCGAGTACAAGGCGCAGGGCTACGCGAACGCGCAGCGGTGGATCGACAACAGCCGCGGCCGGCTCACCACGAAGACCGCGAACGACCTCGCCGTTGCCGTCCTGGCCGCTGACTCCCTGGACTGGCTGCGGGCCGCTCTCGGCGAGAAGCCGATGTGACGCGGTCAGCGGCGGGCTCCCTCCGGCCAGATCACCCCGACCGGTACCCCTTGCCGATGCGGAGGCCCATGGCTCACGCGGCCTTCTGCTGTGCGACCTCGCGGGTGCGCTCCCGGAGGCGGCGTACCGTGCCGTTGGCGGCGTGGGCCGGGAGGGCGGTGTTCAGGGCGCGGAAGTGTTCGTCGCCGCGGACGGAGCTGAGCGTGACATAGTCGTCCAGGAAGGTGTCCCAGGTGGCGCAGGCGGCTTCGACGTGGCCGAGTTCCATCTGCCGCCGGGCGAGCAGGCCGTTGCCGTGCACGCGGCCCTGCTTCTCGTTGGCGGGGCGGGCCCGGTTGGAGAACTGGAGTTCCTTGACCGCCCCCGGGAGGTCGCCGAGTTCGTACAGCACGTGCGAGACGTGGAAGTGGTACGCGGTCTGGTCGTAGCCGCCGATGGAGTCGTTGCGGCCGTCGGCCTGGGCCAGCGCCGTCTCGGTCTCGGCGAGGCGTGCGAAGGCCTGGCGCCGGTCCTTCACCATGGCGGCGCCGTGCGCCTGTTGGCCGGTGAGGAAGGCCCACAGGCGGGGGCCGGAGGCCGGAGCGGCCTCGGCGGCCGAGTCGGCGAGTTCGAGGGCTTTTGGACCGTAGCCGAGGTTGGACGCCTGGAGTGCCATGCCGCGCAGGGTGCGGCAGTACGTCACGTGGTCCTGGGCCTCCCGCGCGAGCTTGAGGGCCTGGACGTAGTACTTCTGGCCGAGGCCGTGGGCGGTCTCGTACATCGCCATCCAGCCGGTGAGGTAGGTGAGATCGGCGGCGGCCGACAGCAGGTCGGCCTTCACCTGGGTCGTGCCGGACGCCTGGAGCCACGGCCCGACCGAGTTGACCAGGAACGCCGCAGCCATCGGGCGGGCGTGGGCGGCACCGAGCTCGTCGAGGATTCCGGCGATCCGGTCGGTCACCGTCCGTACGGTCTGGACCTCGCCGTCGCCGACACGCACGGTTCGGCCCGCGGCGGCACGGGTGATCCGCTCGGGGCTCTCGTCGAACTCCGGCAGTGTCAGGGTCAGTGAGTAGAGACCGGCGGTCAGGACGCCACGGCGTGAGGGGTCCATGTCGGACCTGCCGATCGACATCAGATCGGACAGCACGCCTTTGCTGTGTTCCTTCCCGTCGCCGGAACCGAAGCCGGTCTCCTCGGGCGTCACCGGGCGCCTGAGCCGACGTGAGAAGACCTCCCGGACGACCTCCTGCACCTCGGCCCGGGGGATCGTGCCGGAGACCCAGTAGGAGATGGCGGACTTGTCGTAGGTCAGCCGGAGCCCGGCCTCGCAGCCGACCCGGTTCACGGCCCGGGCGAGCTGGTCATTGCCCCACTGTGCCTGCTTCATGAGAGCGGCGAGCTTGGTGTTCGGTGTACGCGGTCGACTGGTCATCGCGGTCCCGTCCTCTGGTCAACCGGGTCAACGGCCGCACCAGCATCTCTGGTTCTCCTCTCCGGTGTACCCGCATTGACTCGTCGTCAGCCTTTCGGGCGACGGATGCAGTGTGAGGAGGCGGCGCTTTCCGACGGGCGACTGGCTGCGGGCTGCTCCCAGGTGAAGGGCTGATATGACGCGGTCAGCGGCGGGCTCCCTCCGGCCAGATCACCTCGACCAGCACGCCGTGTCGCCGGGCGAGGGCGACGACATCCGCCGTCCCGCCCTGGCCGCGAGCCGGCAGGCCGTCCCAGACGGCGAGAAGCTTGTCGACGTGATGTACGAGGAGTTCGCCTCCGGCCAGGTGCGCGGGTTCGTCGGATTCGACGTGGCCGGTGCGGTGAACGGCGGCGGCGCTGTCGAACAGCCGGTCGTAGACGGGGTGGTGCCACTCCGGTAGCCCGTCCCGGTACTCGTCGGCCGGGACGATGACCTCCAGCCGCCCGCCCCGCTTGAGTGCGATCTCCGCCAGCCACGAATCCGGCCCGTCCGCGATGCAGGACACGACGGTGAGGTTGGCGGACTCCCTCTTCGGGAGGGCGTCTTCGAGTAGTTGTCGGACCTGTGTCTCCGCCTTGGCTGTCAGCCCTCGGTGGCCCGTGATCCCGATTCGCATGTAATTCCCTTCCTAGAGGTAGACGCCGTGAAGTCGTTCATCGAACTCCCGCACGGCCTTGGGCGGTGAGGAGGTGTTGAACCTCCGCCGAAGTTCGCGGCTCCGCTCGACGATTCGCCCGGAACGGTACGTGAGGCCGGTCTTCAGGGCTTCCGCCGCGAGCGCAAATGCCGCCTCGATCTGTCCTTCGGCAAGCTGGCCTGCTGCGAGGTCCAGCATCAGGAGCGCACGCTGCTTCGCATGACCGGTGGCGAGAACAGGGCCAGTGCTGTCTGAGACCCACTTGGAGAGCCCGAGGTTGGCGCCACATGTCACCCTGAAGCCGGCGACCTTGGCCTCATCGAAGGTGAATACCCACGGCCAAGGGGGCTGCTCTCCATGGGTGTTGGACTCGAGCGAGGCTCGGCTGCGTGTCAATGCGCGGTCGCAGCTCCGCTGATCACCTGCGGCTGCGTGTCCGAGAGCCTCCACTGACGACAGCCATGCGTCGGCAACTCTGGGGGAGTCGGCTTCCAGGAAGCTACGGGCTCGCTTTACGAGGCCGAGTGCCATGGCCCCATTGCCAGCGTGTGCCTCGAATTGAGCGAGGCTCCCCGTCTGGTAGGCGGCAAGGAGCGGATTCGCTCCTGATCGAGCGGCCTTGATCGCTGCCCCGTAGAGCGAGCGTGCTGACCCGTTGTCTCCGGTGTCCCATGCCAGCCAGGCGGCCAGGCTCGCCGCCTCGCTCGCGATGGCGGCGAGCCTGATCCGATGGGCATGGGTCGGTGCTGCACTGATGAGCCCTTGGATCAGCCGCAGATGTGAACGGACGGCATCGGCAAGTTCCCGGGAAGGAGTCGATCCGTCCAATCGACGGTAGGACGTCGTGACAAGCCGAAGTGAGGAGGCCTGGTGATCGGCCTCGTCGACACAACTGGCGGCGACGGCCAGCGTGGGTGATACGGCGACTGCTGCGGCCGCTCCCAGGAATTGACGTCTCTCCACACTCTCAGTTCCGATTCGTGCCAGGGTCGGGACTTCGGCGAGACCGAGGAGCGCCACTGGGATGCCCAGGTGTTGCGACACCTTCAGCAGCACATCCATGGCGTAGGGGCTGACGCCGCGCTTCTCCAGCCGGGAGATAGCTGATTGCGACAGTCCGCATACTTGGCCTAACTGGGCCTGCGTCATGCGCTGGTGGGTTCGAGCCAGCTCGATGATCCTGCCGTAGTTCCTTGCCTGTGATGCTTCCCGGATCGCTTCCGATTTCCAGTTCAAGGGTCCACCCAACGCTACGAGCAATGCCATACCGACTGAAGCGGCTTGATGCGGCGCTCGCATATCCATATGCGAGCGCCGCATGATCGATGGTCTCACGGGCGTGACGAGTTGTTCACTAGCGGTGAGAAATCGGCTGTGCGTCGGCGTCTCGGCGACTGCCGAGGCGCCGACGAGTAGGCCTTCGTCGGCAGTTGCGGCGCCCAGTCGGCTTGGAGAGTGCACATGCTGGTTAGTCCATTGAGCAACGCCCGGTTTCCGGTTCCGTTGGAGTGGGAGGAACCGCCGGGGGCCGACGCCGTGCCGGCGGCGCGGCGGTTGGTGGTGGCGATCGTGCGGGAGTGGGGGGTGCCGCTCTCGGATGATGCGCTTCAGGAGCTGGAGTTGTGCGCGAGTGAGGTGATCGCGAATGCACTGGTGCACACGGGGGAGCGGTGTGTCGTCACCGTCTGTTGGTACGGCGGGCGGGTGCGGGTGGAGGTGGCTGACCGGGGTGCGGAGCTGTCGGGCCGGGAGTGCGCGGAGGGGGCCACGAGCGGGCGTGGCCTGCTGCTGGTGGAGGCGCTCGCGGATGTGTGGGGGTGGCACCCGGTGGAGACGGGCAAGGTGGTGTGGTTCGAGTACCCCGAGAGTCGAGAAGCGCCGTGCCCCACGCGGGGGTGGGGCACGGCGCTCGGCCTCAGCAGTGCGGGTCAGGCGAAGAAGGCGTCCAGGATCTGCTGGGCCGCCAGCCCCGCAGGGAGGGTGCCGGCGCGGACCTGGGCTTCCAACTCGGGGGTCAGGCGCCGTACTTCGGGGTTCTCGTGGAGGCGGGCGTAGAGCTGGTCGTGGACCATGGACCAGGTCCACTCGACCTGCTGGTCGCGGCGCTTCGCCGCCAGCGCGCCCGTGGCGTCCAGCACCTTGCGGTGCTGCTGCAGCCGCTCCCACAGGACGTCCAGGCCCGCGCCGTCGAGGCCGCTGCAGGTGAGCACCGGCGGCGTCCAGGCGGCGTCCGGGGCCTGCAACAGGCGTAGCGCGCCCGCGAGTTCGCGGGCCGCCGCCTTGGCGTCGCGTTCGTGCGGGCCGTCGGCCTTGTTGACGGCGATGACGTCCGCCAGCTCCAGGACGCCCTTCTTGATGCCCTGGAGCTGGTCGCCGGTCCGCGCCAGGCTGAGCAGCAGGAAGGTGTCGACCATCCCGGCCACCGTCGTCTCGGACTGGCCGACGCCGACCGTTTCGATGAGGACGACGTCGTACCCCGCCGCCTCCATCACCACCATGGACTCACGGGTGGCCTTGGCGACTCCGCCGAGGGTCCCCGAGGTCGGGGACGGCCTGACGAAGGCGGCAGGGTCGACGGCGAGGCGCTCCATCCGGGTCTTGTCACCCAGGATGGAGCCGCCCGTCCGGCTGGAGGTCGGGTCGACGGCGAGCACCGCGACCCGGTGGCCCTGGCCGGTCAGCATCGTCCCGAAGGCGTCGATGAAGGTCGACTTGCCGACACCGGGCACGCCCGTGATGCCCACCCGGACCGCGCCGCCGGCGTGCGGCAGCAGCCGTTGGAGCAGCTGCTGCGCGAGTGCGCGGTGGTCGGGTCGGGAGGACTCGACGAGGGTGACGGCGCGCGCGATCCAGGCGCGCGAGCCGTCGAGTACGCCCGTCACATAGCTGTCGAGGTCGATCGTCCGCGGAGGCATGCGTTCAGGCGATCACAGCTCGTGGCCGAGGTCGGCCGCCAGGGACTTGAGCAGGTCGTACGCCGCGTCCGGGATGACCGTCCCCGGGGGGAAGACCGCCGCGGCGCCGGCCTCGTACAGGGCGTCGAAGTCCTGCGGCGGGATGACCCCGCCGACCACGATGGTGATGTCCTCCCGCCCCGCCGCGGCGAGTTCGGCGCGCAGCGCGGGCACCAGCGTGAGGTGTCCGGCGGCGAGCGAGGACACACCGACGATGTGCACGTCGGCCTCGACGGCCTGGCGGGCGACCTCGGCCGGGGTCTGGAAGAGCGGGCCGACGTCCACCGTGAAGCCGAGGTCGGCGAAGGCGGTGGCGATCACCTTCTGGCCGCGGTCGTGGCCGTCCTGGCCCATCTTGGCGACCAGGATGCGCGGACGGCGGCCCTCGGCCTGCTCGAACCGCTCGACCAGGTCGCGGGTGCGCTGGAGGGAGGCCGACGGGCCCGCTTCGTCTCGGTACACACCGGAGATGGTACGGATCTGGCCGGAGTGGCGGCCGTAGACCTTCTCCAGGGCGTCGGAGATCTCGCCGACGGTGGCCTTGGCCCGGGCCGCGTTGACGGCCAGGTGCAGCAGGTTGCCGTCCAGTGAGCCGCCGCGCTGCGGGCCGGCCTCGGCGGCGGCCGTCAGCGCGCGCAGCGCGTCCTGGCACGCGGCCTCGTCGCGTTCGGCGCGCAGCCGGCGCAACTTCTCGACCTGCCGTGCCCGCACCGAGGAGTTGTCGACCTTGAGCACGTCGATCTGCTCGTCGTTCTCCACCCGGTACTTGTTGACGCCGATGACCGGCTGGCGGCCGGAGTCGATCCGCGCCTGGGTGCGGGCGGCGGCCTCCTCGACGCGCAGCTTGGGGATGCCCGCGTCGATGGCCTTGGCCATGCCGCCGGCCGCCTCGACCTCCTGGATGTGCTCCCAGGCCCTCGACGCGAGGTCGTGGGTCAGCTTCTCGACGTAGGCGGAGCCGCCCCACGGGTCGATCACCCGGCAGGTGCCCGACTCCTGCTGGAGCAGCAGCTGGGTGTTGCGGGCGATCCGGGCGGAGAAGTCGGTGGGCAGGGCGAGGGCCTCGTCCAGGGCGTTGGTGTGCAGCGACTGGGTGTGGCCCTGGGTCGCGGCCATCGCCTCCACGCAGGTGCGGGTGACGTTGTTGAACACGTCCTGGGCGGTGAGCGACCAGCCCGAGGTCTGCGAATGGGTGCGCAGCGACAGGGACTTGGGGTTCTTGGGGTCGAACTGCTTGACCAGCTTGGCCCACAGCAGCCGGGCCGCGCGCAGCTTGGCGACCTCCATGAAGAAGTTCATGCCGATCGCCCAGAAGAACGACAGTCGCGGTGCGAAGGCGTCCACGTCCAGGCCCACGTCCAGGCCCGCGCGCAGGTACTCCACCCCGTCGGCCAGGGTGTAGGCCAGCTCCAGGTCGGCCGTCGCACCGGCCTCCTGGATGTGGTAGCCGGAGATGGAGATCGAGTTGTACCGGGGCATCTTCTGCGAGGTGTACGCGAAGATGTCCGAGATGATCCGCATCGACGGCTGCGGCGGGTAGATGTAGGTGTTGCGGACCATGAACTCCTTGAGGATGTCGTTCTGGATGGTCCCGGCGAGCTTCTCCGGTGGTACGCCCTGCTCCTCGGCCGCGACGATGTACAGCGCGAGGACGGGCAGCACGGCGCCGTTCATGGTCATCGACACGGACATCTTGTCCAGCGGGATGCCGTCGAAGAGTTGGCGCATGTCGTAGATCGAGTCGATCGCCACACCAGCCATGCCGACGTCGCCGGTGACCCGCGGGTGGTCGCTGTCGTAGCCGCGGTGGGTCGGCAGGTCGAAGGCGACGGACAGGCCCTTCTGGCCGGCCGCGAGGTTGCGGCGGTAGAAGGCGTTGGACTCCTCGGCGGTGGAGAAGCCCGCGTACTGGCGGACGGTCCAGGGCTGGTTGACGTACATGGTCGGGTACGGCCCGCGCAGGTACGGGGCGATGCCCGGGTAGGTCTCCAGGAAGTCCAGCCCGGCGAGGTCGGCCCCGGTGTACAGCGGCTTGACGCCGATGCCCTCGGGGGTGTCCCAGAGCAGCTCGTCGACGTCCTTGCCGGTGGACTGGCGCCAGGCGGCCCGCCACTGCTCGTCGGTGACGCCAGGGCCGCCCGTGAGGCTGCCGCCGGCGCCGTCCAGCCCGATTCCGGTGAAGTCGGGGATCATCGAGCGGCTCCGATCTGGTCCAGCAGGGAGGTCAGGACGGCGACCGCGTCGCCCCCCGCGAAGATGAACTCGTCCACGCCGTCGGGTACTTCGGCGGGTCGCCCGGCGAGCAGCACCCGTTCGGCGCCGGCCGCCTTCAGGGCACCGGCGACCGGGGCGGCGTGCTCGGCGTACAGCGCGTCGCTGGAGCAGAGGCAGGCGACGGTCGCGCCGGAGGCCCGGAAGGCCTCGGCGAAGGCCGCCGGGTCGACGGACTCGGCCGAGACCGTCGCGATGCCGCCCGCCTGGAACAGGTTGGCGGCGAAGGTGGTGCGCGCGGTGTGCGCGGAGGCGGTGCCGATCGAGGCGAGGAAGAGGTTCGGGCGGGCGCCGTGCGCGGCGGCGTGGGCGTCCGAGCGGTCCCGCAGCGCCTCGTAGGCCTCGGCGCGGCGCACCCGCGGCAGCCCGCCGCCGGGCGCGGCCGGGGCCGGTTCGCGGACCAGCGGCTGCTCGTCCAGGTGCGGGAACTCGCTGACGCCGGTGACGGGTTCGCGCCGTTTGGCGAGCCGTACCGAGCGCTCGGCCCAGGTCGCGGCGATCCGCTCGCCGACGAGGCCGGACTCCAGGGCGGCCTGCTGTCCGCCGGCCCGCTCGATCTCCTGGAACCAGGCCCAGGCGGCCCGGGCCAGCTCCTCGCTCAGCTGCTCGACGTACCAGGAGCCGCCGGCCGGGTCGATCACCCGGGCCAGGTGGGACTCCTCCAGCAGGATCGCCTGGGTGTTGCGGGCGATCCGGCGGGCGAAGGCGTCCGGCAGGCCGAGCGCGCTGTCGAAGGGCAGCACGGTGACGGCGTCCGCGCCGCCGACCCCGGCGGCCAGGCAGGCGATCGTGGTGCGCAGCATGTTCACCCACGGGTCGCGGGCGGTCATCATCACCCGGGAGGTGACGGCGTGCTGGCGCTGTGCCGAGGCGGCCGCACCGGCCCCCGAGACCTCGGCGACCCGGGCCCAGAGGCGGCGCGCGGCACGGAACTTGGCGATGGTGAGGAACTGGTCGCCGTCGGCGGCGTAGCGGAACTCCAGCTGGCCGAGCGCGTCGTCGACCGGGAGGCCGGCGGCGGTCAGCGCGCGCAGGTAGGCGACGCCGGTGGCCAGCGAGCAGCCCAGTTCCTGGGCGGGGGAGGCGCCCGCCTCGTGGTACGGCAGGGCGTCCACCGTGAGCGCCCGCACACCCGGGTACCCGGCGGCGCAGCGGGCGGCCAGCGCGGTGGCCTCGGCGAGCAGTGCCCCGGTGCGGTCGGTCCGGCCGGTGCGGGCCTGGAGGCCGAGCGGGTCGGCGCCGAGGTTGCCGGCGGCGGCGCCGGGGGAGACCTCGCGCTCCTCGTACAGGTTGAACAACTGCTCGGCGGCGTCGGTGAATTCGGCGCCGGCGTCGAGCGCCACGGCGGCCAGGTCCAGGTACACGCCGGTGAGCGCCTCGGGCAGGGCGTCCACCGGGAGGCCCGCGCCGCCCAGCTCCAGCCAGAGCGAGCTCACGCCGTGCTCCAGGTCGGCCAGGACGGCCTCGTTGGCGCGCCGGCGGTCCGGGTCGGCGTGCCGCTGGCGGACGTCCCAGCCGGCCACGGCGGAGCCCTGCGGCCGGCCGCCGCGCACGAACGGCGGGAAGCCCGGGTAGCCCGGGTCGGCGTCGGTGTCCTCGGCGGTGTACAGGGGGCGTGCGCTCAGCCCGTCCTGGAGCCGGGTGGTGAGCGCCTGCTCGGCGGCGGGACCGTCCTCGGGCTGGGCACCGGACTTGCGCAGCACGCCCTGGACGAGCTGCTGCCACTGCTCTCGGTGCGCGGCCGGGAACTCGGCAGCGAGGGGGAGCCCTTCGGGCGGGACCTTCATGTGCGCAGGTTAGCGCCCGTGCGCGGGGCTGCAGGAGAGGAATCTCATGTGACCTTTCCCTCGGTTCGGCCGCTCGCGAGCACTCTCCGGGGCGGGGGGTGCCATGGCGTGCGGGGACGGCTGGCACCCGCGGCCGATAGGGGTGTCGGCAGGGGGTCGGAGGTCAGGGGGTCGGAGGCGCCGGGTGGGGTCGTCCGGGGTGTCGGCGGAGGCGGGCGGCGCGGTCATCCGAGCGCGTCGTCCGGGGGGCGTCCGGGCCGTCGTCGGTGATCCGACCGGCGGTCGTCGGGTGGTGGGAGGTGTCCGCGGTGTCCGGAGGTGTCCGAGGTCAACGCCGATGGCACGGAACGCGATCGATGTCCTGTCATGCTGTCAAAACGTCATGATCAGGGGGATTGCGGAACCCGGCCCCTCATCTATTAAGTTACTTCGAAGAAGGTGGGCGGGGCAGCACCCCCCCGTTGCTCGTCCTGCCCGCCTTCGTCGTCCCCAGGCACCGGCCGAGCCGTCCCCCCGCTCCGCCCGGACCGTCCCGAGATTCCCCCGAAGGAGAGCGACCGCCATGGGAAAGCGCCGCAAGCCCAGCCCCCCGAGCCGGGCCCGCATGGCGGTCCTCACCACGGCCATGGCGGCCGGCGGCGCGGTCCTCGCCTCCGGTACCGCCCACGCCGAGCCGACCCCGAACCTCGCCACCGTCAAGGAGCAGGTCGACCAGCTCAACGAGGACGCCGAGCAGGCGATCGAGAAGTACAACGGCTTCCAGGCGAAGCAGCAGAAGCTCCAGGGCGAGGCCAACCAGATCCAGGAGAAGGTCGTCCGGGGCCAGGAGGCGATGAACGAGCTGCGGACCCGGCTCGGCGCGGTCGCCGCCGACCAGTACCGCACCAACGGCATCGACCCGTCGGTCCAGCTGATGCTCGACTCCGACCCGGCCGCCTACCTGGAGCGCGCCTCGGTGCAGAACCAGGTGTCCGACTCCCAGGCGAGTCTGCTCAAGCAGGCCCAGGACGAGCAGCGCAAGCTCGACCAGGACCGCGCCGAGGCCACCGCCACCCTGGCCGCGCTCGACTCGGTGGGCACGCAGCTGGCGGAGCAGAAGAAGGACATCCAGACCAAGCTGGCCCAGGCCCAGGGGATGCTGAACAAGCTCAGCGCCGAGGACCGCGCCAAGATCAACGCCCAGCAGAACGCGGAGAAGGCCAAGGCCGAGGCCCAGCAGGCCGCCGCCGCCGCGGCCAAGGACCGCGCCTCCCGCTCCAGCGACCGCCCGGACATGAACGCCCCGGTGCCGTCGGCCAGCGGCCGGGCCGGCGCCATCATCGCGTTCGCCCAGGCCCAGCTCGGCAAGCCCTACGGCTGGGGCAAGACCGGCCCCGCGACCTTCGACTGCTCCGGCCTCACCAGCCAGGCCTACCGCGCGGCGGGCGTCACCATCTCCCGGACGTCCGAGGAGCAGTGGAAGGACGGCCCGCACGTCGACCGTGCCAACCTCCAGCCCGGTGACCTGGTGTTCTTCTATGACGACCTGCACCACGTCGGCCTGTACATCGGCGACGGCAAGATGATCCACGCCCCGTACACGGGCAAGAACATCGAGGTCCTGCCGATCTCCGTGATGCCCTACAAGGGCGCCGTCCGCCCGGCCTGACCGCGTCCGATCGCGCGCCGCGACGGCCCGCTCCCGCTTCGGCGGGGGCGGGCCGTCGTCGTCCGTGGGTGCCGTTGTCGTGTGCCCGGGGCGGCCGGGGCGGGCCGGTCAGAGCGCGGCGAGCCGCCGCAGTACGTGCGCCGGGTCGGTGAGGCCGCAGGCCCGGCGCACGGCGGCGTCGTGGGCGGCGGCGAGGGCGTCCAGCCGGGTCAGCCGGGTGCGGCCCTGGCGGGAGAGGTGGGCGGTGATCCGGCGGCGGTCCTGGTCGTCCTGGCGCCGGTAGACCCAGCCGGAATCGGCCAGCGAGTCCACCAGCCGGCTCAGGCTCGCCTGCGGGATCAGCAGGGCCTGGGCCAGCTCGCCCATCGCGTGCCCCCGGTCGTCCGCGAGGACGCGCAGCAGCCGCCACTGGTCGACGGTGCAGTCCTCCTCGGCGAGGGCGGCGGCGAGGCCGCCGGAGAGCCTGCGGTGGGCCAGCGTGACCAGCTCGACCAGCAGCGGCTCCGGGGCGGCCGGGGGGCGCGCCGCGGCGCCGACGGTCTGCTCGGCGGCCAGGGCGGCGGTCCGGGCGGCGGGATCGCCGGGACGGCCGTCGACCCCCGGTGCGGCACCAGCTGCGGTCATCGGACCCTCCCGTTCCGGCCTTCCCCGATATCGGCGGTACGACGATACTCGCACCGTGAGCATCGAGGTGAGGGTGATCGATCCGCTCGATGCGCTGCACTCGGCCCGGGACGGGGCGGCGTTCCGGGTGGGCCTCGTCGTGCCGCAGTCCGGCCCGCTCGGGCTCACCGGCCCGTCCGCGCTGGACGGCGCGCTGCTCGCCGCGCACGAGGTCAACGCGGGCGGCGGGGTCCTCGGCCGCCCGCTGGAGCTGGTGCTGGTGGACGGCGGCGGCGCGCCGGGCCCGGTCGCCGGGGAGGTGCGGCGCCTGCTGGACGCCGGGGCGCTGGACGCGCTCGCCGGGTGCCACACCAGTGATGTGCACCGGGCGGTCGAGACCGTTGCCGCGGGCCGTCTCGCGTACGTCTTCACCCCGCCGCACGAGGGCGGCTCCCGGCTGCCCGGCGTGCTCTGTACCGGCATCGACCCGTCCCGCCAATTCGGCCCGGCGATCCAGGAGTTGACGGATCGTCACGGGATCGGCCGGTGGGCGCTGATCGGCAACGACTACATCTGGCCGCGCTCCGTCCACCGGGCCGCCGAGGGGCTCGCGGCGCGGGCCGGCGCCCGGGTGGTGCTGGAGCGGCGGGTCCCCTTCGGGGCGGTCGAGGAGGCGCTCGACCCGCTGCTGGACGCGCTGCGTTCGGCCCGCGCGGACGCCCTGCTGCTCAGTCTGATCGGACGCGACCTGGTGCAGTTCAACCGGGCGCTGCGGCGCAGCGGGCTGGACCGCGGGCTGGTGCGGCTCTCCGGCTCCCTGGAGGAGAACGGCCTGCTCGCGCTCGGCGGCGACGACACCGGGACGCTGTACGCGGCGATGCCCTCCTTCGCGACGCTGGCCGAGGAGCGCCGGCAGCGCCTCGCCGAGCGGCACCGGGCCCTGTGCGGTCCGTGGGCGCCGGTCCTGGACGCCTACGCGGTGGGCCTGTACGAGGGCCTGCGCCTGCTCGCCGACCTGGCGGCCCGTCGGGCCCTGGCCCCGGACGGCCTGCTGGCGGCCGCGGGCCGGCTGCTGCACGGCGAGGCCGCGGGCCGGGCGCCGATCCACCTGGCCCGGGCCGAGGGCCTCGGCTTCGCCGTCCTGCCCCGGTAGGTCAAGCCGGCTCCGGGTACTCCGTTCTCGTCAGGTGGAATGTCGGAACGAAACCCTTCCATCTGGAAATAGTTCCCTCTACAGTCTCCCCACACCCCCTCAGGGTCGTCACGGAGAGAGAGCACCATGGCCGACACACCCGCACCCCAGGGCATCGAGAGCTACGGCTACCAGCAGGAACTGCGCCGTTCGCTCGGCTTCACCGACCTGCTCGTCTACGGGCTGGTGTTCATGGTGCCGATCGCACCGTTCGGCATCTTCGGCGGCGTCTTCCAGGGCTCCGGCGGCATGGTCGCCCTGGCCTACGTCCTCGGCATGGTGGCGATGATGTTCACCGCCCTGTCGTACGCCCAGATGTCCCGGGCCTTCCCGATGGCCGGCTCGGTCTACACCTACGCGGGCCGCGGCATCGCCGCCCCGGTCGGCTTCCTGTCCGGCTGGATGATCCTGCTCGACTACGTGCTGGTGCCCGGGCTGCTGTACCTGATCGCCGGTGTCGCGATGAACTCGCTGGTGCCGTCGATCCCGGTCTGGCTCTGGCTGATCGGCTTCGTCCTGCTCAACACCGTGGTCAACTACCTGGGCATCGAGACCACCAACCGGGTCAACAAGGCGATGCTGATCGGCGAACTCGTCGTACTGGCCCTGTTCGTGGTGGTCGGCGTGATCGCGTTGGCCAACGGCAAGGGCCGGGGCTTCGACTTCACGCCGCTGTACAACGGGCACACCTTCTCGTGGAGCCTGGCCTTCGGGGCGGTCTCGATCGCGGTGCTCAGCTTCCTGGGCTTCGACGGCATCTCCACCCTCTCGGAGGAGAACCGGGACTCCGCCAAGGCCATCGGCCGGTCCATGGTCGCCGCGCTGCTGCTTGCGGGCACACTGTTCATCGTGCAGACCTGGGTCGCCTCGCTGCTGGTCGCCGACCCCGACGCGCTGATCCGGGACGGCGACCCGAACGGCACCGCGTTCTACGACGCGGCCCGCACCGCCGCCGGCGGCTGGCTCGCCACACTGACCGCCGCCTCCACCGCCGTGGCCTGGGGCTTCGCCAACTCGCTGGTCGCCCAGGCGGCCACCTCCCGGCTGCTGTACGCGATGGCCCGCGACCGCCAGCTGCCCGCCTTCCTGGCCCGGATCCACCCCACCCGCCGGGTGCCGGTCAACGCGACCCTGCTGACCGCCGGGATCTCGCTGGTGCTCGGCCTCTACACGGCCTCGCGCGAGGACGGCATCACCCTGCTGAGCACCCTGGTCAACTTCGGTGCGCTGTCCACCTTCCTGGTCCTGCACGTCGCCGTGGTCGTCCACTACCTGGTCCGCAAGCGCAGCAAGGACTACTGGCGGCACCTGATCGCCCCGGCGCTCGGCTTCGCGATCCTCGCGTACGTGGTGGTCAACGCCAACATCGCCGCCCAGCGGCTCGGGTTCGTCTGGCTGCTCGTCGGAGGGATCGTGCTCGCCGGGCTGGTGGCGACCGGGCGCAGGCCCCGGCTGGCCGTCGCCGAGGGCGAGGCCGAGGCCGCGGCCACCGATGCCACGGCCGGGAACGCCACCGCCACGAACACCACTGCCGCGAACAGCACCGCTATGAACAGCACCCCCGCCGAGGAGAAGCAGTGAGCCTGCCCGAGACCGTCCGGCTGTCCCCGACCCCGGAGGACTACGCCTACACCTTCGGCGGCCGCGCCCCGCTGGTCACCGTCCAGCCGGGCACCGTCGTCGAGTTGACCACCGAGGACTGCTTCGGCGGCAAGGTGCGCGGCACCGGGGACCTGCCCAGCCAGGTGTGCGTCTTCCCCTACCTCAACCCGGTCACCGGCCCGATCGCGGTGGCGGGCGCCGAGCCCGGGGACGTCCTCGCGGTGCACTTCGCGGAGATCACCCCGGCCCGGGAGTACGGCGTCTCCAGCACCTTCCCGCACTTCGGCGCGCTGACCGCGACCCACACCACCGCGATGCTGCACGCGCCGCTGGAGGAGCGGGTCTGGGTCTACGAGCTGGACGCCAAGGCGGGCGTCTGCCGGTTCCGGGCCCGCAACAGCGGGTTCACGGTGGACCTGCCGCTCGACCCGATGCACGGCACGGTCGGTGTCGCCCCGGCGGCCGGCGAGGTGCTGGCCTCGATCACCCCGGGCGCGCACGGCGGCAACCTGGACACCCCCGAGATGCGGGCCGGCACCACCGCCTACTTCCGGGTCAACGTCGAGGGCGGCCTGCTCGCCATCGGTGACGGCCACGCCCGCCAGGGCGAGGGCGAGGTGTGCGGCACGGCGGTGGAGGCGGCGATGCGCACCACCGTGATCGTCGACCTGGTCAAGGGCGGGGGACCGGCCTGGCCCCGGCTGGAGAACGACGACTTCCTGATCAGCACCGGCTCCGCCCGTCCGCTGGAGGACGCGTTCCGGATCAGCCAGCACGACCTGGTCGGCTGGACCGGCGAACTGCTCGGCCTGGACCAGCTGGACGCCTACCAGCTGGTCAGCCAGGCCGGGCTGGCCCCGGCGGCGAACGTCTGCGACACCAACTACACGATGGTCGCCAAGCTGCCGAAGACCCTGCTCGGCCGGGCCCGCGCCTACGACGGGCTGCACGACCGGCTGCGCCGGACGGCGGAGGCGTACCTGCGGCACCGCTGACGACGAGGCGCCGCCGGCAACGCGGGCCCGGGCGCGCCGGTTCAGGCGCGCGGGTCAAGGCCACGGCAAATCCCACGAACCCCCACCCCCCACCCCCACCCGGGGCCCGTCGGCACCCCCACGCCGACGGGCCCACGGGGGTGTGTTCCGAGCCGGACCCGGGCACGAGTTCACCCCGTCGCCCGGGACCTCGCGTGTTCGAGGGCGGCGAGCAGGGCCGAGGCCTCCGCCCCGCTGATCCGGTCGACGAAGTGGAGCAGCGCGCCCGCCCGGTCGGGGGTGGTCTCCAGCGCCCGGTGCATCAGCCGGGCGGTGTACTCCTCGCGGGTGCAGCTCGGCCGGTACACCCAGGCGCGGCCGACCTTGTCGCGGCGCAGCCAGCCCTTGGTGTGCAGGATGTCCGCGACCGTGGTGACGGTGGTGTACGCGACGGCCCGGTCCCGCTGGAGGTCGTCGACCACCTCGCGCACCGTGGCGGGCCGGTCCCAGGACCAGAACCGGTCCATGATCTCGGCCTCCAGGTCCCCGAACCCCCGCAGCACCGCCCTCTACTCCCTCTGCTCCCTCGCCGAACCGGACGCCGACGCCCTTGGCCCGCCGGATCGCGGCCCATGGTACGGCGAGCGCCGGGCGCCCGCCCCCGGGTGAGGGGGACGGACGCCCGGCGCGTAACGGTCGGTGCCCGGGTGGTGCCCAAGCGGTGTCAGCCGGTGGTCGGTACGTGTGCAAGACGTGTCCGAGGCCGACGGGGCCGTCAGGACAGCCGCCGCCCGAGCGGGATGCGGGAGCGGGTGAGCAGCGCCGCGAGCAGCCCCGCGACCACCGGCAGCACCAGCACGATCAGCAGCAGCTCGCCCCAGGGCGCGGTGATCAGCGCCGGCTTGGCCCCGAACCCGCTGGCCCGGGACTTCAGCAGCCCCACCGCCGGCACGAACCCGTTGACCGCCCCGAGCAGCGCGCCCAGCAGGGCGATCAGGGTGCACTGGAGTCCCGCCATGCTCCGCCGGATCCGCGGCGGCGCGCCGACCGCGGCCAGGGTGGCCTGGTCCTGCCGGGAGTCGGCGGCCGCCAGGCCGGTGGCGATCCCGGCCGCGCCGAGCACGACCAGCGCGGCGAAGCCGGTGAGCGCCAGGCTGAGCGCGTCGCCCGTGGGCTGGTAGCCGCGCTCCACCTCCAGGGTGGCGAAGCGGTCCAGCCGGACGGCGGCCGCCGCGGCGCGCTGCTGGGCCTTGCGGTCGGGCGGCGTGGCGGGCAGCCAGACCGAGCCGGACGGCCGGGACGTGAGCCCGAGCGCGGGCAGCGCGGAGGGCAGCGCCAGGCCCTGGGCGAAGTCGGCGGCGGCCGGGTTGTCGACCAGCACCGCGTCGACCGGGACCTCCTGGACATCCGGCTTGGGCACCTCGCCGGGCTGCAGCGGAGCGCCGCCCCCGCCGCGCAGGACCATCACGGCCTTGCCGTCGGCGCCCACCAGGGACCGGTCGAAGACCAGCAACTTCCCTGCTGCCAGCGCCTGTTCGGCGGCCGGGTCGTGGACGGCGAACAGGTTGTGCAGCACGGTGACGTCACCGGCGGCGATGTGCGGCGGCGAGCCCAGGCCGCGGCGCTCCGGCGGGCCCTGGAGCTGGACGACGCTGGAGCAGTTGTCGCAGAAGCGGTACTCCACCTGGCCGAGGTCGCCGCGCGGGCCGAGCCCGGACAGCTGCTTCTCCAGCTCGGCCCGCTCCTCGGTGAGCCGGGGCCCGTCGACGTACGTCATCAACTGGACGGCGCCGTACGGGGCCTGCGGCCGGTAGTCGCGCCGGTCCTCGGCGTCGGTGCTGGTGGAGTAGACGCCGATGGCGACGGCGCCGGCCACCGCGGCCATCACCGCGGCCACCGCCGGAGCGGTGCGCGAGCGGTGCCGGGCGGCGTCGCGCAGCGCCAGCCGGGGGCCGAGCGGCAGCCGCCCGGCGGCCCGGCCGATCAGGGCGACCAGCATCGGGGTGCACAGCAGCAGGCCGATCTCGGCGGTCACCGAGCCGCCCAGCACGGTGAGCGTACGGGTGTCGTAGCCGCCCGCGCCCGGCTGGTCGCGCTTCACGGCGCCCGCGCCGTACATCGCGAGCACGGCGCCGAGGACGAGCAGTCCCAGGCCGGCGAAGGTGACCAGCCGGCTGGGGGCGCGGACGGTGTCCCGGCCGGTCAGCCCGGCGGTGACGCTGCGCCGGGCGGCCTGCAGCGCGGGCAGCGCGGCGGCGAGCAGCGCGGTGGACAGGCCGATCCCGGCGATCGCGAGGAGGTCCAGCGGCGGCACGGCGAAGTGGCCGAAGCGTACGCCGCCGAACTGCTCGATCCGCGGCCGCAGCAGGGCGACCACCGCGGTGCCGAGCACCACGCCGACCACCGCCCCGGTCGCGCCGAGGACGACGCCGCCGCCGAGCACCACCGCGCCGACGTGGGCCCGGCTCCCGCCGGCCGCGCCGAGCAGGGCGAGCTGGCGGCGGGAGCGGCGGGCGCCGACCGCGAAGGCGGGCCCGGCGAGCAGCGCGATCTCCAGCAGCGCCATGCCGCTGACGACGGCGACGACCATCTTGGTGTTGTTGGCGGCCGTCGGGTCGTGGTAGCGGTACGCGTCGCGGTAGTAGGGGACGGCCTGCTCGGGCGGCGGGGCGATCGCCACCGAGCGCGCGGTCAGGGTGTAGCCGTGGGCGTTGAACCGCTGGACGGCGGCCCAGTCGAGGGAGGCCCCGGACGGCAGCCGGACCAGCCAGCCGGACCGGGTGGCCGAGGGCTTCTCCGCGACGGGCCCGCCGGCCGCCAGCGCGGTGTTCAGCGGCTCGATCAACTCGCCGGGCCGGGCGACGAGTTCGACCCGTCCCAGCTCGCTCGGGTGCTCCACGACGCCGGTGATGGTGTAGCCGGTGCGCTCCAGGCCCTGGAGGGTGGTGGTGGCGCCGGTCTTGAGCCCGGAGCGGTCCAGGAAGGCCCGGGTGACGGCGACTTCGTGCGGGGCGCTCGGGGCACGGCCCTCGACCAGGTCGAGCCGGCCGCGCCAGATCGGGTCGCCGAGGTCGGCCTCGGTGGTGAGGGTGCGGACCAGGCCCTCGGGCGAGTCCGCGCCGGCCTCCGGCCCGGGCCGGGCCGGGGTGAGCGCGCTGCCGGGCGGCAGCAGCGCGGCGACCAGGGCGGCCGGGTCGGTGCTCGCGCCCTTCTCCTGCTCGGCCGTCGGCTTGTCGCCGGGGCGGGCCGGGACGGTGAAGGCGCCGTCCTCGGCGATCGGGGCCTGCTCGACCGGTGTGCCCGGGGCGAGCGAGGTGACCAGGGCGTCCGCGCCGCCCACCACCCGCTGGACCCGTTCGGCCGGGGTCAGCTGCCCGCTGCGGTGGACCACGTCGGCGCCGGTGACGCCGAGCACGGGCAGCGCGATCATGGCGGCGATCAGCGCGCTGCGGCCCTTGGCGCGCAGCGCGTCGCGGCGGGCGATGCGCAGGGCGACCCGCCAGGCTCCGAGCCTCACTGCGCCACCTCGCCGACCGCACGGGACGGGTGCACCGCGGCGAGGCGGGCGGAGGAGCGGCGGCCGGGGGCCTCCGAGGCGACCGCGCCGTCCCGCAGGTGGACCACCCGGTCCGCCCAACTGGCGTGGGCCGCCTCGTGGGTGACCATCATCGCGGCGGCGCCGGCGTCGCAGCGGGCGCGCAGCACGGCGAGCACCGCCTCGCCGGTGGCCGAGTCGAGGGCGCCGGTGGGCTCGTCGGCGAGCACCAGCCGGCGCTCGCCGATCAGGGCGCGGGCGATGGCCACGCGCTGCTGCTGGCCGCCGGACATGTCGTCGGGGAAGCGGTCGGCGAGCTCGCCGATGCCCAGCTCCTCCAGTGCGGCCAGCGCCTCCCGGCGGGCCCGGCGGCCCGGGACGCCGTCGAGTTCGCGCGGCAGCGAGATGTTCTCGGCGGCGGTCAGGGCCGGGATCAGGTTGTAGTCCTGGAACACGTACCCGATCGAGCGCCGCCGGAGGTCGGCGAGCCGGCCGCGGCCGAGGCCGCCGAGGGCGACCCCCTCCACCAGCACCTCGCCGTCGCTGGGCTGGTCCAGCCCGCCGGCCAGGGTCAGCAGGGTGGACTTCCCGGAGCCGGACGGGCCCATGACGGCGACGAACTCGCCCGGGTGGACGGCCAGGTCGATGCCGCGCAGGGCGTGCACCTCGGCGGCGCCCCGCCCGTGCACGCGGGTGACGTTGGCCAGGCGCAGGACGGGTGCGGGCCGGTTCGGATCGGTGTGGGACACACTTCCCCCTCGTGAGCTGCTCAACTGTATATGTCGGTGAACTATATATGTCGGAGGACGTGACGCAAGGCGGGCCGGTTCCCGGGCGGCGGTGATCGGGTTCGGTCAAACTTCTACAAAGCTGTCGAGGAAGAGCGGGAAACCCCTGCCCCGGTCGTTCGGAGGCGGTCTATGCTCGGGACGGCTCACGGCTCCGGAGGCGCCCGAGACCCCCGATGCGCCGACGCGCCGTCACGTCGTCCGGGGCCGACCGCACGGCCGGCCCCCGCGCCCTGCGCGCCTCCCCGCCGACCACCGTGGCGATGGCCATCATCGAGGTCGCCCGGCCTGCCGGGAGCATCGACCGCGTGCCACCGTCCGTCCCCCTCCTCCCGTGAAGGAGGTGCCGTCGTGCACACCCTGACCACCGTCGACTTCCTGGTACGGCTCGCCACCGGCGTCGCCTGCGGCGCGCTGATCGGCGTCGAACGCCAGTGGCGGGCCCGGATGGCCGGCCTGCGCACCAACGCCCTGGTCGCCGCCGGCGCCACCCTGTTCGTGCTCTACAGCGAGGCCGTCGGCGACGCCGGCAGCCCCACCCGGGTCGCCTCCTATGTCGTCTCCGGCATCGGCTTCCTCGGCGGCGGCGTCATCCTGCGCGACGGCGCCGGCGTACGCGGCCTCAACACCGCCGCCACACTCTGGTGTTCGGCCGCCGTCGGGGTCCTCGCCGCCTCCGGCAAACTGCGGTTCGCCGTCCTCGGCACACTCGCCGTCCTCGTCGTCCACCTGGTCCTGCGCCCGGCCGGCCGACTCCTCGACCGGGCCCCGCAGGCCGGCAGCGACCCCGACTCCACCACCCGCGCCACCGTCCACCTGGAATGCGACCGCAAGTCCGAGACCCACATCCGGGCCCTGCTGCTCCAGGCCCTCGCCGGCTCCGGGCTCGCCCCGACCGGCCTGCGCGCCCGCCGCACCGACAACGGCGACGCCACCAGCCTGCGGGCCACCGTCGCGATCACCGGGCAGGTCGCCCCGGCGCTCGAACAGGTCGTCACCCGGCTGTCCTTGGAGCCCGGCGTACGCGACCTGCACTGGCACCTGGAGGACGAGCCGGAGGACCCCGGCAACCCGGCGCTCGCCTGACGGGCGGCGCGGACGTACCGTCACCACCCGGACCGCGTCGCCGGACCGTGTCACCGGACCGCGTCACCCGGACCGGGTCACCCGAACCCCCGCCCGAACCGACTGGAGGCAGGATGCCGACCCCCGATCCCGAGCACGGGCCGCTGGTGCCGATGCTGCTGGTGCTGACCGTGGTCACCGGAGTGGTGGACGCGGTCAGCTACCTCGAACTCGGCCACGTCTTCGTCGCCAACATGACCGGCAACGTGGTCTTCCTCGGCTTCGCCCTGGCCGGCGCGGCCAACCTCTCCGCCACCGCCTCGCTGGCCGCCCTCGCCGCCTTCCTGCTCGGCGCCCTGGCCGGCGGCCACCTCGCCCGCCGCCTGCCCGGCCACCGCGGGCACCTGCTGGCCGCCGCCGTCGCCGTCCAGTCGGCGCTGGTCGCGGCGGCCACCGTGCTGGCGGCCGTGGCCGGCCACACCTCCGAGCCGGCCCGCTACACCCTGATCGGGCTGCTCGGCTTCGCCATGGGCGGCCAGAACGCGGTGGTCCGCGACCTGAAGGTCCCCGACCTCACCACCACCGTGCTGACCATGACCATCACCGCCCTCGCCGCCGACCGCACCGGCCCCCGCAGGCTGGCCTCCGCCGTCTGGATGTTCGCCGGCGCCCTCCTCGGCGCCCTCCTGGTCCTCCACGCCGACATCCCGCTCGCCCTGGCCCTGGCCCTCGCGCTGCTCCTCGCCGTCGCGGCCCTCACCCACCGCGCCGCCAGGACCGTCCCCGCCCCCGCCTGGACCCACCCGCGCTGACCGGGCGTCCGGTGATCCGCCGCCCGCCCATGGCGGGTGCCGGGTGCGGGCCGCGTCGAATTCCCGCCCCGCCCCAGGGGGTTCGGGATGCCGCACGGTCACCGACGGCCCGGAGGGCGCCCCTGGCGGCGTCGACTTCCGGGGTGTCACCGGTGAGCGGCTCAGTCCTCGCTGCGGTGCCCGGCGCGGCCGCTCCAGAGGGGTTCGAGGCGCTCCCACTCGGTGCTCCAGGCGGCCTCCGCCCGGCGGTCGAGCGCCTGGAGGCGCAGGCGGAGGGCGAGGGCGAGCAGGGCCAGCAGGACGAGGAGGCCGCCGGCGCCGGTGCAGGCGGCGGAGACGGCGAGGGCCACCCGGTCGGCCGGGGCGACGGAGACGGTGCCGGCCGCGTCGACCCAGACGGGGATCCGGCTGCCGGTGACGGCGGAGTGCGGGGCCTGGACGGTGCCGTGGCGCGGGCTGCCGTCGGGGGCGGTCCAGTCCGCGTCGACGTCCACCTGGTTGCTGTAGCCGCCGGCGAAGCGGCTGCCGGTGGCGGTGGTGCGGTCCGGGACGCCGCTGACCACGGCGTCGACCTGCTGCAGCCGCCCGCGGTCGGCGTCGGCCCGGTGCGCGGTGGCGTGGTAGAGGAGCAGCGAGCCGCCCGCGCACAGGGCGAGGGCGAGCACCGCGCCGAGCACGGCGGACAGCCAGGCGCGGGCGCGGGAGCGGTCGAGGGGGCGGGCGAGCGGCTCGTGCCGGGCACCGAGTGCCCGCCGCAGCCGCCGGCCGGTGCGCCGCGGGAGCGACGCGGGCAGGGCCGGACGGGGAGTGCTGGACACGGTGAGGGCTCCTCAGGGGCGCGGGGACGCTGGGCGGTTACGCCCCAATGTCCACCCGGCGGCCCCCCGCGCACAAGAGTCGTGCGCGTTCGGAGGACCGCCGGTACCTGCCGGTCAGGGCCGGTCGGCCCAGTGGCCGGGACGTTCGGCCCTCGGCATCCGCGCCCGGTCCGGGCAGGCTGGGGTGTGGCGGCGTCCTCCCGGTGCTTGGGCGCGGCCGTGGCCCGGTCGGCCGTGGGGGCGCCGGGCCGAGGTACGGGGCAGGGGGTGGTCGTGGGGCCACCCCCTGCCTGTGCCGTGTCCGGCTCCGGCCCGTTCTCCGCCCTTTCCTCGCCGATGGACTGACGATGTCCCAGGTCGGGGCCGTATTCTGCCCAGATATACACTCGGGGTATACGCCGGGTGTATGTTTCCCCCATGAGTGTTCCTTTGACCCTTCTGGGGCTGCTGGAGCGAGAGCCGAGCCACGGCTACGACCTCAAGCGCGACTACGACGCCCTCTTCGGCCGCGGCAAGCCCCTTCCGTACGGCCAGGTCTACTCGACCCTCGGCCGGCTGGCCCGCGACGGCAAGGTGGTGGCCGGCGAGGCGGAGCCCGGCGACGGGCCCGAGCGCAAGCGGTACGTCATCACCGAGACCGGGGCGACCGAGTTCGAGACCTGGCTCCAGGAGCCGGTCGCGCCCGAGCCCAACCTCCAGTCCGTGCTGTTCACCAAGGTGGTGCTGGCCCTGATGCTGGGCCGGGACGCCGAGCACTACCTGGACACCCAGCGCGCCGCCCACCTGCGCCGGATGCGCGAGCTCACCGAACTGCGCCGCACCGGAGCCCTGGTGGACGCCCTGCTCGCCGACCACGGCCTGTTCCACCTGGAGGCCGACCTGCGCTGGATCGACCTCACCGCCGCCCGCCTGGACGCGCTCGCCGCGGAGGTGAACGCGTGACCGCCGTGATCGAGGCCCGGGACATCGCCCTCGCCTTCGGGGAGACCCCCGCCCTGCGCGGGGCCAGCCTGTCCGTCCAGGCCGGCGAGGTGCTCGCCATCATGGGCCCCAGCGGCTCCGGCAAGTCGACGCTGCTGCACTGCCTGGCCGGCATCCTGGTGCCCGACGCGGGGGAGGTGCTGTTCGACGGGCAGCGCCTGGACACCATGCCGGAGGCCCGGCGCAGCGCCCTGCGCCGGGACAAGTTCGGCTTCGTCTTCCAGTTCGGCCAGCTGGTGCCGGAGTTGACGGCCGAGGAGAACGTCGCGCTGCCGCTGCTGCTGAACGGCGTGCGCCGCTCCGCCGCGCTGGCCCAGGCCCGTCCCTGGTTCGCCCGGCTCGGCCTGGACGGCATGGAGCAGCGCCGCTCCGGCGAGCTGTCGGGCGGTCAGGCGCAGCGGGTCGCGCTGGCCCGCGGCCTGGTGGCCCGGCCGCGGGTGCTGTTCGCCGACGAGCCGACCGGCGCGCTGGACTCGCTGACCGGCGAGCAGGTGATGGAGCTGATGGTCGCCTCCGCCAAGGAGCAGGGCACCACCGTCATCCTGGTCACCCACGAGGCCCGGGTCGCCGCGTACGCGGACCGCGAGGCGGTCGTCCGCGACGGCCGGGCCCGTACGCTCTCGGCCGGCGCCGGAACGGTGGCCCCATGATCGCCTTCTCGCTCCGGCTGGCCGTCAGCGGCGGCCGGGAGGCGGTGGCCCGGCTGCTGATGATCGCGGCGGCGGTCGCGGTCGGCGTGGGGCTGCTGCTCTCGACCTTCGCCGGCGTGAGCGCGATCGACCGGGCCAACGAGCGGCAGCTCTGGATGAACACGGGCGTCAAGGGCGCGACCGCGGCCACCTCGGCGGACCCGCTCTGGTGGGGCGCCCGGATGGACTACTACCGGGGGAGGACCGTCTTCCGGGCCGATGTCGCCCCGACCGGTCCCACCTCGCCGCTGCCGCCCGGCCTGAGCCGGCTGCCCGCGCCCGGCGAGTACTACGCCTCGCCCGCGCTGGAGAAGCTGCTGCGCGACACCCCGGCCGTCGAACTGGGCGACCGCTTCCCCGGACGGCAGGTCGGCACCCTCGGCGAGGACGGGCTGCCCTCCCCGGACACCTTGGCGCTGGTCGTCGGCCGCACCGCGGACGAGGTCAAGGCCCTGCCGAGGGCCACCACCGTCACCAGCCTCGCCACCGTCCTGCCCCACGACTGCGAGTACGACTGCTACGGCGCGGGCGTGCACGGCGACGCGATGGTCCTGGTGCTCACCGTGGTCGCCGCCGCGCTGATCTTCCCGGTACTGGTCTTCATCGGCACCGCTACCCGGCTCTCCGCCGCCACCCGGGAGCAGCGCTACGCCGCGATCCGCCTGGTGGGGGCGACGCCCGGCCAGGTGTCGGTGATCTCGGCGGTGGAGTCCACCCTGGCCGCGGTGATCGGTACGGCCCTCGGCTTCGGCCTGTTCGCCGCGCTGAAACCGGTGGTGGCCGACGTGCCGTTCACCGGCGACCGCTTCTTCGCCTCCGACCTGAGCCTGACCCTGCCGCAGGCGGCCGGGGTGGTGCTGGGCGTGCCGGTGGCGGCCGCGCTCGCCGCCCGGCTCGCGCTGCGCCGGGTCACCGTCTCGCCGCTCGGGGTCTCCCGCAGGGTCACCCCGAAGCCGCCGAGCGCCTGGCGGCTGGCACCGCTGGTGGCCGGCCTCGCCGAACTCGGCTACTTCGTGGGCAACCGCCCGGAGACCACCGACGGGCAGTCCACGGCCTACCTGACCGGTTTCGTGCTGGTGATGCTCGGGCTGGTGGTCTCGGGGCCGTGGCTGACCATGGCCGCGGCCCGGGCGGTGGCCCGGCGCACCCGCCGTCCGGCCGCCCTGATCGCGATGCGCCGCCTGGCGGACGACCCGGGGGCGGGCTTCCGGTCGGTCGCCGGCGTGGTGCTGGCGCTGTTCGTGACCACCGCGACCCTGGCCATCATGAGCACCATCAACGCGAACCAGGGCATGCTCAACGGCGCCCCCGAGGTGCGCAAGGCGATCGTGGACGCGCCCTTCGGCAACCGGAACGACGCGGCCCTGCTGCCGTCGGTGCCCGATCGCGTGCTGGCCCGGGCGCGGGCCGTCCCCGGGTTCCAGGGGATCGCCCTGGTGCACGAGGACCCGGCCGGTACAGGCCAGCGGAGCGGGCGGGGCATCGTGCCCGGCCTGGTGAGCTGCGCGGACCTCGCGCAGATCCCCGTGGTCGGCCACTGCGCTCCCGGCGCCGCCGTCGCGGCCGTCGACCCCTACCAGCTGGTCGGCCTGGTGGACGCCTCCGACCGCGAGTGGCCGGCCGCACCGGTCTCCGAGGCCGAGGCGGCCGGGCTCCCGGTGCGGATGCTCTACGCGACCACCGACGGCTCCAAGGCGGCCAAGGAACAGCTGCGGACCCTGTTCATGAAGGAGTTCCCGCACTACGAGGCGCGGCTGGCCGAGGACTGGTCCTCCGCCGGGCAGAAGAAGCTCCAGGGCTGGCGGCAGCTGGCGAACGTGGTGCTGCTGACCACCCTGCCGATCGCCGGGTGCAGCCTCGCGGTGAGCGTGGTGGCCGGACTGTCCGACCGCCGGCGGCCGTTCGCGATGCTGCGGCTGACCGGCGCACCGCTGCGGCTGCTGCGCAGGGTGGTCGGACTGGAGAGCGCGCTGCCGCTGCTGGTGGTCTCGGCGCTCGCGATCGGGACGGGCTTCGCCGCGGCGGCGATGTTCCTCAAGGCGCAGAAGGACTACGACCTGGTGTCCCCGGGCCCGGCGTACTACGGGCTGACCGGTTTCGGGCTGGCCGCCTCGCTCGGGATCATCGCCTCGACACTGCCACTGCTGAAGCGGATCACCGGACCGGAGGCGGCCCGCAACGGCTGAGCGCCGTCAGGCGGTCGGCTGCCCCGTCACCCGTTCCAGCGGGCGACGGGGTAGCCGTGCGTTCCGGCCAGCAGCCGCGGGGACAGCCGCGGCAGCCAGCTGCCGAGCACCAGCGCGGACGGGTAGAACATCGGCTCGGGCAGCGCGTCCACCGGGACGCGCTCCCAGCCGCCGCACGCGTGCGGCTCGGTGACCACGGCCTCGGCCAGGCTCGGCGGCGCCAGCACGGCGGCCGTCAGCCGGGGCCGGCCGAGCTCGTGGTCGAGGTGGACGGCGAGCACCCGCATCTCCTCGGCGGGCAGCACGATGCCGGTCTCCTCGGCGAGTTCGCGGGCCGCGGTCCGCTCGAAGGACTCGCCGAGGTCGACCTTGCCGCCGGGCAGGCTCCAGGTCGGCGGCTCGCCAGCCGTGGTCCGGCGGCCGATCAGCACCCGGCCGTCGCCGGTGGGCACGATGACCCCGGCGCCGAGCAGCGGCGCGGTCGGCGGGACCGGTGCGGCGGGCGCGGCCGGCCCGGCGGGTCCGGTGGGCGCGGTCGGTCCGGTCGGCCCGGACGGTGCGGTGCTCAACTCGCCATCCCCTTCGGCTGGTTACCAGTTGGAGCGGTCGTAGTCCTTGAGGAAGCAGCCGTACAGGTCCTCGCCCGCCTCGCCGCGCACGATCGGGTCGTACACCCGGGCCGCGCCGTCGACCAGGTCGAGCGGGGCGTGGAAGCCCTCGTCGGCGAGGCGCATCTTGTCCGGGTGCGGCCGCTCGTCGGTGATCCAGCCGGTGTCGACGGCGGTCATCAGGATGCCGTCGGACTCGAACATCTCCTGCGCGCTGGTGCGGGTGAGCATGTTGAGCGCGGCCTTGGCCATGTTGGTGTGCGGGTGGCCGGCGCCCTTGTAGCCGCGCGAGAAGACGCCCTCCATCGCGGAGACGTTGACCACGTACTTGCGGCGGGACGCGGAGGCGGCCATCGCCGGGCGCAGCCGGCTGATCAGGATGAACGGCGCGGTGGAGTTGCAGAGCTGGACCTCCAGCAGCTCCATCGGGCCGACCTCGCTGACGGTCTGCACCCAGCTGTTGGTGTCCGCGAGGTCGGGCACCAGGCCGCCGGCGTCGATCGCGGTGCCGGCCGCGATCCGGTCGGGCGTCGCGGAGCCGGTGACCAGGGCCAGCGAGGTGACGTCCTCGGCGGTGATCCGCTGCGTGTCGCCGCCCGCCTGGTGGGGGAGGGCGGGCAGGTCGACGCTGCCGCTGCCGAAGCGGCCGATGGTGGTGGCCTGGGGCAGCTCGCCGGCCGGCAGCGGGGCGGACTCGGCGTTGACCAGCTCGCGGTAGGACTCCGGCGGGCGGCGCACGGTCTGCGCGGCGTTGTTGATCAGGATGTCCAGCGGGCCGTCGGCGGCGACCTCGTCGGCCAGGGCCATCACCTGGGCCGGGTCGCGCAGGTCGATGCCGATGATCTTGAGGCGGTGGATCCACTCGGCGCTGTCCGGCATCGCCGTGAAGCGGCGGATCGCGTCGTTGGGGAAGCGGGTGGTGATGGTGGTGTGGGCGCCGTCGCGCAGCAGCATCAGCGCGATGTACATCCCGATCTTGGCCCGGCCGCCGGTGAGCAGCGCGCGCTTGCCGGTGAGGTCGGCGCGGGCGTCCCGGCGGGAGCGGTTCTTGACCGCGCAGTCCTGGCAGAGGTTGTGGTAGAAGGCGTCGACCTCGATGTACCGCTGCTTGCAGGTGTAGCAGGAGCGCGGGCGCTCCAGGATGCCGGCGATCTCGGTGGTGGTGACGGTGGTCAGGCCGAAGGCGCCGGCCGTCTCGTCGTCGATCCGGGTGGGCGCGCCGGTGGCGGTACGGGCGGTGACCTCGCGGTCGTTGGCGGTCTTGCGGGCCCGGGTCTCCTGGCGGCGGCGCTGCTTGAGGGTGCGGAATATGCCGCCGACGGCCTTGCGGACGGTGATCGCGTCCGGGTGGTCCACGTGCAGTTCGTCGAGCTCGGCCAGCACCTCCAGGCAGAGCCGCAGCCGCTCGGGGTCGAGGCCGGGACCGAAGTCGATCTCCTCCTCGGCGCCCTCGACCGGGTCCTGGCCGAGGTCCGTCCGCCCGGTGCCCGTCTGCTCGATGTCCGCCTGTCGGAGGTCCGTCTGGTCGATGTCCGTCTGACCGATGCTCACGCCTGCTGCCGCTTTCCCGATTCGCCACGCCCACACGCGTGAAGCCAAGCCCCTTACCGCGTGAATGCTACGGGAGCGGTCCGGACCGGGGCGAAAAGCCGACGTCGGAGGGGGTCTTTGGATGATCCTCCATGTCTACGCGCGGAGTATTGATCACGGTTTGTACGCAGCCCCAGCAATGCCCGTCGAACTGGCTTTTGCCCCCACCCTCACGGAGAATCGAACGCTGGGTGCCGGGCGCCCGAGTGCGCTCCGGCGGCATCGCCGCAACCGCACCCGAGGTGTATCCCCCCAGCCAGAGAGCCCTCCTTCATGCGCTTCCTGAACGACCTCAAGCCCTCGTACGACCTGACGTACGACGACGTCTTCATGGTCCCCAGCCGTTCCGCCGTGGGCTCCCGGCAGGGCGTCGACCTCTCCTCGAACGACGGCACCGGCACCACCATCCCGCTGGTCGTGGCCAACATGACCGCCATCGCCGGCCGCCGGATGGCCGAGACCGTCGCCCGCCGCGGCGGCCTGGTCGCCATCCCGCAGGACATCCCCACCGAGGTCATCGCCGAGGTCGTCTCCTGGGTCAAGCAGCGCCACCTGGTGTTCGACACCCCGATCACGCTCGCCCCCGGCGCCACCGTGGCCGAGGCGCTCTCGCTGCTGCCCAAGCGCGCGCACGGCGCCCTCGTGGTGGTCGAGGACGGCAAGCCCGTCGGCGTGGTCACCGAGTCCGACTGCCAGGGTGTGGACCGCTTCACCAGCCTGGCCGACATCATGTCCCGCGAACTGCTGCTGCTGGACGAGGGCATCGACCCGCGGACCGCCTTCGAGAAGCTCACCGAGGCGCACCGCAAGCTCGCCCCCGTCGTGGACGGCGAGGGCCGACTGGTCGGCATCCTCACCCGCAAGGGCGCGCTGCGCGCCACCCTGTACACCCCGGCCGTGGACGAGGCCGGCAAGCTGCGGATCGCCGCCACCGTCGGCATCAACGGCGACGTCGCGGGCAAGGCCGCGGCGCTGATCGAGGCCGGTGCCGACGTGCTGGTGGTCGACACCGCGCACGGCCACCAGGAGTCCATGATCAGCGCGCTGCGCGCGGTGCGCGGCCTGGACCCGCGGGTCCCGATCGTGGCCGGCAACGTGGTCTCCGCCGCCGGTGTCCGCGACCTCGTCGAGGCGGGCGCCGACATCCTCAAGGTCGGCGTCGGCCCCGGCGCCATGTGCACCACCCGGATGATGACCGGCGTCGGCCGGCCGCAGTTCTCCGCCGTCCTGGAGTGCGCCGCCGAGGCCCGCCGGCTCGGCAAGCACGTCTGGGCCGACGGCGGCGTGCGCCACCCGCGCGACGTCGCGATGGCGCTGGCCGCCGGCGCCTCCAACGTGATGATCGGCTCCTGGTTCGCCGGGACCTACGAGTCCCCGGGCGACCTCCAGACCGCCGCCGACGGGCGCCAGTACAAGGAGAGCTTCGGCATGGCCTCGGCCCGCGCCGTCAGCAACCGCACCGCCCAGGACTCCTCGTACGACCGGGCCCGCAAGGCGCTGTTCGAGGAGGGCATCTCGCACTCCCGGATGTTCCTCGACCCGACCCGCCCCGGCGTCGAGGACCTGATCGACTCGATCATCGCGGGCGTCCGCAGCTCCTGCACCTACGCGGGCGCCGGCAGCCTGGAGGAGTTCCAGGAGAAGGCGATCGTGGGCATCCAGAGCGCGGCCGGCTACGCCGAGGGCAAGCCGCTGCACTCCAGCTGGGCCTGACCGGCTCCGGCGCCCGCTGCGCCTGTTGTGCCTGCCGGGCCCGCCGCGTCGGGGCCCGCACCGTCGGCCGTCCGGTTCCTCGCCTCGGGGAGCCGGGCGGCCGCGGCCGTTGCGGGGGTGCGGTGCCCGGGGGCCGCCGCGGGGGCCGTTACGGGGGTGCGGTGCCCGGGGGCCTGGCCGCGGTTCGGGGCGCCGGCCTCTCCGGTGTTCCGCCCGTCCTCCGGTCCACCGCCCTGCCTCCCGCCCTGCCTCCCGCCCGGCCCGAGCGGGAGCAGCAGGACGCGGCCGAGCAGCCCGACCGAACCGTCCAGCGCCGTGGCGAGGGCCCGGGCGGCGCCCGGCAGGTGCCGCAGCTCCCAGAGCGCCTCGACGGTGCCCCAGGCGCCCTCGCGGGCGGCCCCGACCGACCAGGCGCCGAGCAGGTGGGTGAGCGGCTCGGCGCGCTCCAGGAGGTCGGGTCCGGGCATCAGCTGCTCCCGGACGGTCGTCTCCACCTCGGCCAGCACCCGGTCGATCCGGTGGTAGTCCGGCTCGACGTCGGACGGCTCGCAGCCCCGGCGGCGGCAGGTGTCCACAACGGCCAGCGGCAGGTCGTGCTGGATGTGGGCGGCCATCCCGGCCAGCGCGAACTGCAGCGGGTGCACCCCCGGGTGGGCGCGCAGCGCGAACAGCGGCCGCCAGCAGGCGGGCGGCTCCTGCCCGGCCGCGTCGGCGGCCACGGCCCGCAGGTACCGCCCGGCGAACACCACGTCCAGCTCGGCCACCGCCGACGGGTCGGCGAAGCGCCCGCCGTCCAGCCGGTCACGGACCGCCTCCGTCACGGTGAGGTAGAGCCGGTTGAACACCCCCACCCCGTCGGCCGGGGGCAGCCCCGCCCCGATCTCCCGCAGCCGGCCGACCACCTGCTCGACCGTCCGCGCCTCCACGACCACTGCCGTCGTACGATCCACCGCCGTGTCGGGCATGCGCCACCCTCCGATGTCGATCGTGCACTGATCGCATCATCGTGACAGCGCTGCCCGTGCCCGGGCGGATGCGGCACGCCTCCGTCGGGCCGGTGTCGCACGACCAGGTCGCTGTCGTACGACCGGGCCGATCCCGTCGTGACATGGCGTCGACTTGGCCAAAGCCTTGCCGGTACTTTTCCGATCCCCCACCTCCTGTCATGATCCGTGACCGTGATTAACCGTCGTACCCTGATCGCCGCGTTCGCCGCGGCCCCGGCCCTCAGCACCCTCGGCGCCGCCGTGGGCAGCACCCCCGCGAGCGCCGCCGCCGACCTGTACCCCTCCAACACGGCCCTCTACGCCAACCCGACCGTGGTCGAGGGCGTGGACTACGGCCGCCGCTACCGCCGGCACCTGGTCGACGACCAGAGCCCGCAGGGCCGTACGCCGTTCGTCCGGACCACCGTCATCGCCCCGCACGGCGGCGGCATCGAGGGCGGCACCTCCGAACTGTGCCTGGCCATCGCCGGCTACCACCCGGCCGACCTCGCCCCGGCCCCGGCCGCCGGGCCGACGCACGACTTCTGGATGTTCGAGGGCCTGCGCTCCTCCAACAACAGCGAGCTGCACGTCACCTCGACCCACTGCGACGACGGAGTGGCCCGCGCGATGTGCGCCAGCAGCCGCAACGTGCTGTCGCTGCACGGCTGCACCGCCGCCCAGGCCGGACTGGAGGCCGGTGCCCAGGCCGTGCTGGTCGGCGGCCTGAACCCCACCTTCCGCCAGTACCTGATGGAGGAGTTCGCGGCCGCGGGCATCCGGGCCGTGACCGCCTCCGGCGAGGAGGAGATCGCGGGCATCTCCCCGGAGAACATCTGCAACCGCAGCCTGCTCGGCATGGGCGCCCAGCTGGAGATGACCACCGAGCAGCGGGCCGCGATGTTCGCCCCGGGCAAGAACACCCGCACCGAGCGGGCGGCCAACACCCTGCCGCTGTTCTGGGCCTACGCGACCGCGGTCCGGACCGCGATCCAGCGGCTGGAGGCGACCCAGCCCATCCTCTGACGGACCGGGGCCGCCGGCCGCGCGCGCCGCGGCCGGCGTCAGCCCAGCCCGTACTCCAGGACGTAGGTGTGGGTGCCGGACCCGTCGACGGTCAGGTGGAACTCGCCGGTGATCCCGGCTAGCTCGCCCGTGCCCGTGCCCGGCACCACGCGTATCGTCGTGCCGGTGGTGTCCCAGGCCGCGTGCTGCAGCACGAACGAGCCCTTGCGCCCGTCCAGTTCACCCGTCACGTGCTCCACCGCGACGTACGAGGCCGGGCTGCCGGAGGGGCCCGCGACGGAGAGCATCCGCACCTCGCCCGCCCCGCTCAGCCCGCCCGTGAAGGTCTTGGCGATCCGGACCCGCCCGAACGCCGCGCCCTCCCGCTCCTCCGTCTCCACCGGCTCGAACGCCGTGACCTCGAAAGACCCGCTCGCCCTGCGCCCGCTCCCCATGGCACCGTCCCCTCGTCGATCCGCGACCACCCTGCGGCCGACTCCCCGCCGACCGTGGACCGAGCCTTGCACACACCACTGACAATCGCGGCCGGGAAGCTCACCGGAGCTGCTCTCCGGGCAGTTCTCCGGACCGCTTTCCGGACCGCCCTCCCGAGCCATCGGCGCGGCCCGGTCACGGCTCCCAGCGGATCGCCAGCACCGCCGCGTCGTCGGCCAGCCCGGCGTCGCCGACCCAGCCGCCGACGTCCGTCAGCACGGCGTCCAGCAGGTCCGCCGGGGTGCCGCCGTGCAGTCCGGGCAGCCGCTCCGCGATCGGGTAGAACCGGCCCGCGGCGTCCCGGGCCTCCGACACGCCGTCGGTGTGCAGGAGCAGCAGGTCGCCCGGCTCCGGGTCGAACCGCCGGTCCGGGTAGCTGTCGTCGGTGAGCCCGAGCAGCCCCAGCGGCGGCGCCGGGAACGGGGGCTCCAGCTCGCTCACCCGGCCCGCCCGGCGCAGCAGCGGGGGCGGGTGGCCGCAGTTCACCAGCCGTACCGGCCCCCGGTCCGGCGCCACGTCGAGCAGCAGCGCGGTGGCGAACCGCCCCTCCTCCGACGGCCGGGCGGCCAGCGCCGCGTCCAGCCGTTCGGCGAGCCGCCCGGGGTCCGGCTCGGTCCGCGCGGCCTCCCGGAACACCCCGAGGACGTCCGCCGCCGTCTCCACCGCCGGGAGGCCGTGCCCTTGGACGTCCCCGAGCAGGATGCGCAGCCCGAAGCGGGTCTCCACCACGGCGTACAGGTCCCCGCCGATCCGGGCCTCGGCGGCCGCCGCCACGTACCGCACCGCCAGACGCAGCGGCCCGATCCGCTCCGGCGGCGGGCGCAGCAGGGCCCGCTGGGCCGCCTCGGCCACCGTCCGGACCTGGAACAGCTCCCGCTCGCGGGCCGCCACCAGGACGACGCTGGCCGCGCTGGCCAGGGTCGAGGCCAGGACGGTGACCGGAACGCTGATCCGGACCGAGAGCGGCAGCTGCGCGTTGGCCGACTCCAGCAGGCCGACGGCGACCACCGCGGCCGCGCCGACCAGCAGCGGCACCCGGGCCCGCCGGGTGGTCGCACCGGCCAGCACCGGGGCCACCGCGAGCAGCGGCGCCAGGGTGGTCCCGGGCCCGATGGCCAGCGCGGCCACCACGGCGGCGACCAGCAGCAGGAGCGAGCCGTAGAGCAGCAGCCGGGTCCGCCTCGGCAGGTGCAGCGGCGGCACCCCGTCCGGGCCGTCGGCGGTCACGCGTCCTCCAGTGGTGCCGGCCGGTCGGTCCGGCAGATCGGTCGGTTGCTCGGTTCGGCCGGTGGGGCGGCTGGTCGGCCCGGCCGGCGGACGGTCGGAGGCCCCCGGCGTCACGAGGGCCTCCGGTCCACTTTCCCTGCCCGGCCCCGGGTCAGCACCTCGGCCGAGGGGCGCGCGCCGGCGCGCACTAGGCTGGGGCGGGAGATGAGACGCAAGAGCCGCCGCCCGGCCTCCCCCCTCCCGCAGCGCCACGGTGTGGACCCGGTCCACCTCCGGCTGCCGCTCGAAGGCCCCTGGCCGACCGTGCGGGACCACCTGGTGGACCGGCTGCCCGCCGTCCCGGCCGAGCGGGTCGACGCCGCGCTGCGGGACGGCGAGATCGTCGGCGAGCAGGGCCCGATCGCCCCAGCGGAGCCGTTTCGCCCCGGCGCCCACCTGTGGTTCTACCGGGACCTCCCCGAGGAGGTGCGCGTCCCGTTCGAGCTGGTCGTGGTGCACCGCGACGAGCACCTGGTGGTGGTCGACAAGCCGCACTTCCTGGCCACCACCCCGCGCGGCCGGCACGTCACCGAGACGGCGCTGTCCCGGCTGCGGCACGCCCTCGACCTGCCCGCGCTCAGCCCCGCGCACCGCCTGGACCGGCTCACCGCAGGCCTGGCCATGTTCGTCGTCCGCCCGGAGGACCGCGGCGCCTACCAGACGCTGTTCCGGGACCGCCTGGTGCGCAAGGAGTACCAGGCCGTCGCCGGGTACGACCCGGAGCTGAGCCTGCCGCGCACCGTACGCAGCCACATCGTCAAGGAGCGCGGGGTGATCGCCGCCCAGGAGATCGACGCGCCGCCGAACAGCGAGAGCCGGATCGACCTGCTGGAGCGCCGCGACGGACTCGCCCGCTACCGGCTGCGGCCGCTGAGCGGGCGCACCCACCAGCTGCGGCTGCACATGTGCGGCCTCGGGCTGCCGATCCTCGGCGACCCGGTCTACCCGGTCGTGCTGCCCGAGCCCGCCCCCGACGACTTCCGCCGCCCGCTGCAACTGCTCGCCTCGACGATCGAGTTCACCGATCCGCTGACCGGCCGGGAGCGCCGCTTCGAGACCCGCCGCACACTGACCGCCTGGACCGACCCGCAGGGCTGGGCCGACGACGCCGGTCCCGGGCCCCAGGACCTCCGAACGATCTAGCTAGGGCCAACGTCCGAGCCGGTTCCCGTTCCGGTGGCCGATCCGCCGACCGGCCCGGCGGCGGGATGGTGTGCGGCATGAACGCAGGCACCAACGCAGACAACAACGCGGGCATGAGCGCGGGCACGACGAGCGCAGGCACCGGCGGGGCGCGCCGCGCAGCCGTACCGCGGAGCGCTCCCGTCGCCCTGGTCACCGGAGCCTCCCGCGGCCTCGGCCTGGCCCTCGCGCGCGCCCTCGCCGCCGACGGCTGGCAGCTGGTGATCACCGCCCGGGGAGCGGCCGAACTCGCCTCCGCCGCAGCCGATCTGGCCGCCGTCACCAGGGTCGTCGCCCTGCCCGGCTCCGTCGTCGACGACGACCACCGCGCCCACCTGGCCGGAGCCGCGGAGGAGCTCGGCGGCGCGAGCCTGCTGGTCAACAACGCGGGAACGCTCAACGGCGCCCCCGGCCCCGGCGGGCAACCGCTGCCCCGGCTGGCCGACTTCCCGCTGCCGGGCCTGCTGGAGACCTTCGAGGTCAACACGTTCGCCCCGATCGCCCTCACCCAGCTCGTGCTGCCCCAGCTGCGCGCCCATGCCGGCGCCGTCCTCAACGTCAGTTCCGAGGCCGCCGTGGTGCCCTACCGCGGCTGGGGCGGTTACGGTGCCAGCAAGGCCGCGTTGGACCTCGCCGGCGACGTACTCGCCCGGGAGGAGCCGGAGTTGCGGGTCTGGTCGGTGGACCCGGGCAGCATGCGCACCCGGATGCTCCAGGAGGCCGGCCCCGGCGAGGACGTCTCCGGCGCGCCGCTGCCCGAGCGGGTGGCGCCGGCCCTGCTCGGCCTGCTCCGCGACCGCAGGCCCTCCGGCCGCTACCGCGCCGAGGACCTGGCCGGCCGCTGACGACACCCCCCGACCTCGGTGTCCCGCCCCAACTCTCCCCCCGCGCACCGGCCGAGAGACGCGGTGCGACAGCCGCCGGTCGTTCAGGCGGACGGTGTTGCCCCCGGGGGCAGCTCCAGCTCGAACCAGACCACCTTGCCGTCCTTGGTCCGGCGGCTGCCCCAGCGGTGCGCGAGCTCGTTGACCAGGTGGATGCCCCGGCCGCCCTCGTCCTCGCTGCGGGCGCGGCGGATCCGCGGCACCTCGGACTCCTGGTCGGCGACCTCGACGGTGAGCACCCGGTTGCAGTACAGCCGCAGTTGGGTGGGCGATCCGGCGTGCACCAGCGCGTTGGTGATCAGCTCGCTGGTGAGCAGCTCGGCCCAGTCGATGAGCGCGTCGAGCCCCCAGGAGGCCAGTGTCTCGCGGGTGAAGCGGCGCGAGTGGGCGACCATGGCGTGGTCGCCGGTGAGCCGCAGGGTGGCGATCCGGTCCGCGCCCTTCGGGCGGACCTGCGCCATGATGACGGCGATGTCGTCCTCGCCGGTGGTCTCGGTGAGCCGCTTCAGGACGGCGTCGCAGGTCTGTTCCAGCGAGCCGCGCCGGTCGGCGACCGTCCGGCACAGCAACTGCAGTCCCTCGTCGAGGTCCTGGCCCCGGCGCTCGACCAGCCCGTCCGTGTAGAGGGTCAGGATGCCCTCCTCGGGGAGGGTGAACTCGGCGCTCTCGAAGGCGACTCCGCCCACCCCCAGTGGGGCGCCGGTGGGCAGCTCGACCAGGTGCGCCCGCCCCTCGGTGTCGGCGACCACGGGCGGCAGGTGCCCGGCGCTGGCCGCGGTGCACTGGCGGTCCACCGGGTCGTAGACCACGCAGACGCAGGTGGCGAACTGGCCCTCGCCGATGCCCGCGGTCGCCTCGTCCAGCCGGTACAGCACCCGCTCGGGATCCAGGTCCAGCGTGATCAACGTCCGCGCGGCCGTGCGGAGTTGGCCCATGGTGGCGGCGGCCCGGATGCCGTGGCCCATCACGTCGCCGACGATCAGCGCGACCCGCCCGGAGGACAGCGGCACCACGTCGAACCAGTCGCCGCCGACCTCGCTGACCACGCTGCTCGGCAGGTAGCGGTAGGCGAGGTCCAGCCCGAGCGTGCGGTGCACCTCCTGTGGCAGCAGGCTGCGTTGGAGGGTGAGCGCGGTGTCCCGTTCGCGGCGGTAGAGCCGTCCGTTGTCGATCGCCAGCGCGGTGCGGGCGGCCAGCTCCTCGGCCAGCGAACGGTCCGCCGACCCGAACGGCACCGGGTTGCGGGAGCGGACGAACTCCGCGCCGCCCAGCACCTGTCCGCGCGCCACCAGCGGCACCATCAGGTACGAGTGCACCCCGGCGTCCAGGCTCGGCTGCACCCGGTCGGGCGAGGCGACGATCCGGCTCAGCTCCTCCTCGGTCACCTCGGAGACCAGGATCGAGCGCCGGGTGCGCAGGCTCTGCGCGTACAGCCCGGCCGACTGCGAGGTCTCGCCCACCTGGTCGGCCGCCCCGAGCATGCCGCCGTCCGGGCCGGTGTCGCCGACCGCCACCGCCCGCATCAGCACCGGGCCCTCCGCCGGGACCGCCCCGGGCTCCTCGCCGCTGAGCACCGCCTCGCGCAGGTCCACGGTCACGAAGTCGGCGAAGCGCGGGATCACCACCTCCACCAACTCCCGGGCGGTGCGGTGCAGATCGAGCGTGGTGCCGATCCGGTTGCTGGCCTCGTTCAGCAGCGACAGCCGCTGCTGGGCGGCCCACGCCTCGTCCAGCGCCCGCTGCCGGGCGGCGGCCGCGTCGCGCTCGCGGGTGAACAGCAGCGCGTTGTCGATCGAGACGGCCGCCCGCACCGCCAACTCCCCGGCCAGCGCCACGTCGTCGTCATCGTACGGGCGCTCGACCCGGGTGCGGTAGAAGCCCGCCACGCCGACCGGGGTGCCGCGCGCGATCAGCGGGACCACCATGAACGACAGCACGTTCTGCTCCCGTACGGCGGCCCGCCGCACCGGGTCGTCCGCGAACCAGGCCATGCCCTCCTCGTCCATCCTGGGCACCAGCACCGGCTTGCGGTGCGCCAGGCACCAGGCGTACGGCGAACCGGGCACGAAACGGTGCAGGTTGCCGGTGCGGGCGATCGGCGCCAGCGTCGAGCCGGGCACCGAGTGGAAGGCCATCCGCCGCAGCAGCGCCGAACCGTCCACCGGGGCGGTCGCCTCGCGCTCGCCGCGGACCAGCTCCTCCAGCACCTCCACCACCACCGTGTCGGCCAGCCTCGGTGCCGCCACCTCGGCCAACTCCTGCGCGGTCTGGGCGAGATCGAGCGTGGTGCCGATCCGGGCGGAGGCCACGTTGACCAGCGCCAGACGCTCCTGCGCGGCCCTCGCCTCGCGCAGCGCCTGCTGCCGGGCCAGCACGGTCTGGTGCTGGCGCAGGTACAGCCGGGCGTTGTCGATCGCGACGGCCGCGCGCGAGGACAGCTCGTCGCCGAGCGTGATGTCGGCCGCCGCGAAGGACTCCCGCGCGCCGCGCCGCGAGTACACCACCATGCCGAGCGTCGTACCGCGCGCCACCAGCGGGGTGATCCGCACCGAGCGCGGGCGGTCGCCCAGGTAGGCCTGGCGGCGGCTCTCGTGGACGGGCTCGCTCAGCATCGGCAGCTCCCAGGAGGGCACCACCACCGTGCGCCCGCCGGCCAGCGCCCGGGCGTACGGGGAGTCCGGCCGCAGCTCGTACACCGCGTCGACCGGCAGCGAATCGGCCGGGTAGACGGCGTCGGCGGAGGCGATCGCCAGGCGGCGCACCAGCAGCGGGACGTCCGGCGCGGGCGGCTCCACGTTCCGGCCGGCCACCAGCTCCTCCAGCCCGAACACCGCGCTGATGTCGGCGACCCTCGGCACCATCGCGTCGACCAGCTCCCGGGCGGTCTGCCGCAGGTCCAGCGTGGTGCCGATCGAGGCGGTCGCGTCGACCAGCAGGGACAGCCGCTCCTGGGCGCGGGCCGCCCGGGCGTCGGCATGGAAGCGCTCGGTGATGTCGATGACCGTGGCGCACACCCCGAGCACCCGGCCACCGCGGTCCCTCAACCGGAAGTACGAGGCCGACCAGGCATGGTCGTGGCTCGGGTCGCCCGGGGTACGGCCGTGCGCCAGGTCGTCCACCACCGGCTCGCCGCTCTCCAGCACCCGGCGCATCACCGCCTCGGACTCCGGGGCGTTGATCCCCGGCAGCACCTCGGTGAGCCGACGGCCCAGCGGCTCCTCGACGCCCAGGCCGTTCGCGTCCGCCAGCGCCGCGTTCAACCGGACGAAGCGCAGGCCGGTGTCGAACACCGCCATGCCGACCGGGGACTGCGTGAAGAACCCGTCGAGGAGCGCCAGATCGGCCTGGAGCCGGCGCAGCGTCGTTACCTCGGAGGCCACCGCCAGCACCATCGGGGCGCCGCCCGGGCCGCGGATCGGATACGTACGGAACTCCAGGTTCACCAGGTGCCCGTCCCGGTGCCGCACCGGGAACACCCCGGACCACGACCGGCCCGCCAGGATCTGCCGGAACAGCTGGAGCACCTCCGGCCGGTGCTCCTCGGAGGTCAGCAGCGTCGCCGCCCGCGCCCCCACCGCCTCCTGCGCAGGGTGCCCGAGCAACGCCTCCGCGTCACCGCTCCAGTGCAGGATCCGCCCGTCGGCGTCGATCAGCGCCGTGGCGATCGGCACCATCAGCAGGGCGTCCTGCCGAGGCTGCCCCGCGCGCTGCGCGTATTCGTCCACCATGGCCAGAGAACCGTCCCAGAAACCGTCCGGAGATCGTTCCCACCAGCCCTGCCATCTTCGCACGCACCCCCACCCACCGCAGCCGCCCCAGCCCCCACACCCCGCCCTCAAGCGCTGCCCACGGCGGCAGGGCCTCCACCACCACCTCTCGAACCGGAAGCTCCCGCACGAGAAGTCGGCCCAGTCGACTTCTCGCGTCCCTACCCTCAGGCGCCGCCCACGGCGGCGCGGCTTTCACCACCACTCGAACCGGCAGCTCCCGTGCCATCCGTCGGCCTCGGCGCGACTGCCCCGAGCCCCTCACCCCGGTTGTGTGCAGGAAGTCGACCGGGCCGACTTCCTGCACCCCGCACCCACTGGCGTTCTCCATACCGGTGCGGCCTCCCGCTGCCGCGACGAATCGACGGGTCCCGTGCAGGAAGTCGATCCGGCGACTCTGCTGGCGAAGTGTTCGATCTAGGTCAGGCTCAG
>NZ_LIPD01000005.1:0-248539 GCF_001905545.1 Streptomyces sp. CB02056
CAACATCACACAGGCCCTAGCTCAGACACCAGCCGCGAAGTAGGTCGTGGGTAGCGGGACGAGAGCCGCTGGCCGAGCCCACCGGCCTGGCGGCCCTCAAGGAGGAGCTCGCACGCCGCTGGGGCGTCCTGGACGTGCTGGACGTGCTGAAGAGCGCCGACTTCCTGACCGGTTTCACCGAGGAGTTTTCCTCGGTAGCCGCGTACGAGCGCATCGAGCGTGACGTCCTCCAGCGCCGCCTCCTGCTGGCCCTCTTCGCGCTGGGCACGAACATGGGCATCCGGGCGATCGTGGCGACCGGCGAGCATGGCGAGAGCGAGGCCGCACTGCGGCACTTCATCACCGTCGACAACCTGCGGGCCGCCGTCACCAGGCTGGTGAACTCCACCTTCGCCGCCCGCGACACCGCATGGTGGGGGCAAGGCACCGCGTGCGCGTCGGACTCGAAGAAGTTCGGGTCCTGGTCCTCGAACTTCATGACCGAGTACCACGCCCGCTACGGCGGCGACGGCGTGATGATCTACTGGCACGTCGAGCGGAACAACGCCTGCCGGCCGGCACCGCCGACCAATCGGTCGCCCGGACACACTTGTCGGGTTGACCGATCCGACGGGTGCGGACGCCGCACGCAGCCGTGTCGAGCAGAGTCGGACCGGGCGGCGAGAGGTCACACAGCTCGTCGCCCCGTTTCAGGGGGGCGGCAGGAGGAGCCAGGCCTCAGTCGGGCAGTCCCCAGAAGGAGCCGTGCAGGCCGACCTCGGCGAAGTAGGCGCTGGCGGCAGCAGGGTCGCGGCGGGTGTAGCCCGGGTCCAGGCGTCCGGTGTACCAGTCGCCGGCGAAGCGCCACAGGGTGCCCAGATCCATGACATAGCCGCGTTCCTGGCCCGTCTTCCGCAGCCAGGTGTCGACGCAGTCGGTGGAGCAGAACAGGCGCTGGTTGCCGCAGGTGTGCACGACGTCGTCCCAGGCCCGGTGCATGGGGGTGAGGAAATGGGCGACCTGATCGCCCTTCGGGGGTGCCTCCCGGCCGACCACCCAGGCGTGCGGGGTGTCGCAGGCCGGGCAGCGCGTGGCGACCAGGACGTCGGGCTCGTCCTTGAGCAGGTGGGGCATGGCGAACGAGTCCCAGGCGCAGCCGCCCCACCACAGGGTGTGTGTCCCCATGACGGAGAAGCCGAGCGGCACGGACGCGAAGGGGTGGGCCATCACGACCTGGTCGTCGTCCTGCGGGTCCAGGACCACGTCGTGGCTTGCGTGAAGGGCGCGCAGTTCCTGGCGCACCTGATCGGGGGCGACTCCGGTGAGTGCGGCGAGTTCCGGCACGCTCGGAGCGTGTCCGGTGCGGGCGAATCCGTGGTAGACGGCCAGGCGGACCCGCTCCGTGGCGTGAAGGCTCGTCGGTGCTGCTGAGGCGTTCTCGGTCATTCCCCTGGTTCCTTCGCTGGTCGAGGTGCTGGTGTCCAGCGTGCGCCGTGGAAGCGCGCGGGGGCTTGAACGCTCGTGCGGCACACTGGGGACATGACGTCTGCCGGGGAGCGCGCCGCCTACTGGCGGGTTCCCGGGCTTGCGCTGGAGGCCATGGACGCCCGCTTCGAGCGGTACGCGTATCCGATGCACGCCCACGACACGTACTCGTTCGGCGTCACCGACGACGGCGCGCAGTCGTTCGTGTGCAGGGGAGGGCGGCACGTCAGCGCGGCCGGGCTGGTCATGGCGTTCAATCCGGACGATCCCCACGACGGGCGGTCGGCGGTCCAGCACGGCTACCGCTACCGGATGCTGCACCTCGGCGAAGGTCTTGTCCGGGAGGTCCTCGCCGACGCGGCGCCCGGCGACGCCGGGCTGCCACTCTTCGACACTCCGGTGGTGGACGACCCGGCCCTCGCCCGAGCGGTGGCCCGCCTCCATACCGCGGTCGCCGAGAACGCATCCCGGCTGATCGTCGAGGAACGCCTCGCTGCCTCCGTGCTGGCTCTGACCCGCCGTGCCGCGACGCGGTCCGCGCCGGTTCCGGACCAGCGGGGCCGGGTGGACCTGGCCGCGATGGCACGGGCCCGCGATCTGCTGCGGCAGCGCTTCGCCGAGAACGTCGGCGCCGACGAGCTGGCCCGGGCGGCCGGGTGCAGCCGTTTCGCGCTCTACCGGGGCTTCCGCACGGCGTACGGCTTCGCACCCAGCGACTACCAGCGCGATCTGCGATTGCGCCGAGCCCGTGCGCTCCTGGCCGAGGGCACGGCGCCGGCGACGGTGGCCGCCGAGGCCGGCTTCGCGGACCAGGCCCACCTCACCCGATGGTTCACCCGCACCTACGGCGTCACCCCAGCCGCCTACCGCACGGCGCTCCACAGAGGAGGCCAGCGGCCGTGGCCAGGGCGTGTTTCATAGGTGGTCGCTCGTGAAACACCGCGCCGCCCGGCAGTCCCTCGACGCACAGCTCGACTCCCTCGCCGAGGCCGGGGTGACCCGGGTCTTCTCGGAGAAGATCTCCACCCGCGCCACCCGCCGGCCCGAGCTGGAGGCCGCCGTGAAGCTCGCCGGAGAGATCCGCTCCTCCGGCGTCGCCGTGACCCTCGTCGTCCACGAGCACAAGCGGCTCGGCCGCGGCATCGAACTCGCCATGCTCGCCGAAGAGCTCAAGGCCAGCAACGTCGGCCTGGAGTTCCTCACCGGGGAGTTGAAGGGCTCACACGACCCCTCCGGCATCGTGTTCACCGTGCTCGCGGCCATGTCCGGCATGGAGCGCGAGTACATCCGCGACCGCACCCTCGAAGGCCACGAGTCCGCCCGCAAGCGCGGCAAGACCATCGGCGGTGCGGGCGTCACCGACGGCTCCATACTGTCCATGGCCCTCCACCTCCGCGACCAGGACATGAGCCTGCGCGATATCGCCAAGCGGCTCGTCATCACCATCGGGGCGAAGAAGGGCCGGCACCCCTCACCCGCCACCGTCATGCGGATGCTCCGCGAACACGACGAGCAGGCCGCCACGGCGGCGAGCATGTGATCACCCCGCTACTTTGCGGCTGGTGTCCGAGCTGGGACACCGGGGCCACTTCCGGGAGTACCGTGGCGGCGCGCCACACCCCTCGGGCGGCCGGTCGGCGGCGGACTGCGGGCGGGTCAGTGCAGCCAGGGCTGGTAGTTCGGGTTGTCCACGCAGCCGGACTCGACCAGGGAGGCGGTGGCCCGGTCGACCGGGCAGGCCCGGCTGATGAAGTGCCGGTCCACGCCGCCGGGGAACGCGACCTCCACCTGGTCGGCGTACTGGTGCTGGTCGCCGATGGTCGCGTTGACGTCGATGCCGCCGGGGGCGTCGATGAAGTAGTCCCAGGGCACCTTCTTCCACTTCTTGTACAGCTCGGGGTCGTAGGTGGTGCTGACGAACGGCGAGGGCTGGTTCTGCAGGACGTAACTGGTGATGTCGTACTGGCCGTTGACGGTGTCCTTCGGCGCGAAGCCCTGCTCGAAGATGACGGACGGGTCGCGGCCGTCCGAGCGGAAGAGCGGGTGGCAGTTCTTGCGCCAGTGCGGTGTGGGGGTGATCCGGGGTACGTCCACCCGGCGGTCCACGGCGGCGTACAGCGGGTCCGGGCCCTCCGGGATGCTCTCGAAGGTGCTGGCGGGGAGGGTGACGGCGGGCCGGTCGGCGCAGTCGTCGGCGCGCAGTTCGGCTTCGTCGGCGAAGTCGATGCGCCGGCCGTCCAGGACGATGGCGACGGCTTCGGTGCCGAGTTCACGGACGATGACGCCGTCGCACTGGGGGCCGCTCCAGAGCGCCTCCCCGCTGGGGTCGAGACAGCGGAACGGGGCGGCGTCGGCCTGGGCAGCGGGGGCGGCGGCGGCCAGGCTCTCGGGGGTGAGCACGACGGCGCAGGCGAGGGCGACCGCGCCGGCGGCCGTGCGGATTCGAATGTTGATCACGGCCGTTACCCTGGCCGCCCGCTGCCCCGGGGGTACCGCAACTCACCCGATCGAGGGCGTGTCAGCGGCTTTGGTGGACGCCTTCAGGCGTCCCGGTCCGCGTGGATCGGGCGGGCGCGCTCCACGGCGGACCCGCCTCCCCACCGTCAGCCGACGACGACCGGCTCACCGGTCAACTCGACACCGGACCGGCCGAGTTCGGCGACGGCCCGGGCGGTGGTGTCGGCGGCGACGCCCGCGGTGTAGTCGAGCAGGACCCGGACGGCGAAGTCGGCCCGTACGCCGTCGAGCGCGGTGGCCTTCACGCAGTGGTCGGTGGCGATGCCGACCACGTCCACCTCGGTGACGTTCCGTGCGCGCAGCCAGTCCGCGAGGGCGGTCCCGTCCGAGGTGAAGCCCTCGAAACCGCTCTTGGAGGCGGAGTGCGCGCCCTTGTAGAAGACCTCGTCCACGATCGTCTCGGCCGTGGGCGCGAAGTCGGGGTGGAACTCGCCCCCTTCGGTGCCGACGACGCAGTGCACGGGGAAGGAGTCCTTGAAGTCCGGGTGGTCGGAGAAGTGGCCGCCCGGGTCGAGGTGGTGGTCGCGGGTGGCGACGACGTGCGTGTACTCGCGGCCGGCGGTGCGTTCGACGAGCTCGGCGATGGCGCGGGCCCGCCCGGCACCGCCTCCGACCGGAACGGCCCCACCCTCGCAGAAGTCCTTCTGCACATCGACGACGATCAGTGCACGCCCCACGGCACAGGCCTTTCTCACGGGAGTCTCGGTCCCCCACCCGTGCCCTGCCGGACGGCGGCCCGCGCCTCCCGTACGCGATGTTCACCCGGGCCGCGCAACCTCGGAGGGGCGGCTCCGCTCACCCGGACGGGAACCGGACCCGCTGTGGACCGGGCCGTCGGGGGCACCTGCGGGGATTCCGGGCGGATCGGCGCATTCATGGCCATCAGCAATCAGAAGTGGTCAACAGCGGTTCACTACGGGGCAGTTCCGACCTTTCGGTCATGGCCGCCGACCGCGCTCCGTACTGTTGTGAAGTGAGCGCGCCCCGGTCGCCTTCCGACCCGGTTTGATCGCTGACTGTTACTATCCGGTGACAATTCGCCCATGATCGATGGGCGGCCCAGGACGTCCCCACAGATGGCAGAGCCCGAATCGCGGCATCCACGCCTTCGGGCGAGCAACCACCTCCCCCGGAAAGGGGTACCCGTGATCGTCTCCAAGCGGAACCGCCTGCGCCTGGCCGCCGTGGCCACCCTCAGCACCCTCGCCCTCGGCCTGGCGGGCACCGCCCTGGCGGCCGGCCCCACCGCCACCGACCCCTCGCCCGCCGGGCCGTCCGTCACCGCGCCGCCCGCCACGCCCCAGCCCGCCACCCCGCAGGCGGCGGCCACGCAGGCCACCATCACCGCCAAGCCGTCGGTCACCACGGTCCAGGCGTGGGAACTGTTCCGGGTCACCGGCACGACCACCGGGCTCAAGGCGGGGAGCACGGTGACCCTGCAGCAGAAGCAGAACGGCGCGTGGGTCACCCTGCCCGCCTCGGTGCCCACGACCAGCAGCGGCGCCTACTCGCTCGGTGTGAAGCTCGGCATCACGGGCCTGAACGAGCTGCGCATCGTCAGCGGGGACGCCGCCTCCCCGGTCTTCACCGTCACCGTGCGCTGACACCGGTCACGGCCCTCTTCTCCGCGACTCGCGGCCCGGGACGGGCGGCACACCAGGAGCCACCCGCCCCGGGCCGGAAACGAACTGCGCCTGGCCCTCGGCCTGTTCGACGCACTCGGTACACCCATCCAGAGGACCTGCGACAGCGCGGCACCACCGCCTCCCGCTCGAGCGGCGTCCGCCTTGTACGGCCCGGGCATCCCCCGATACCGGGCCGTACGAGCACGCCAGGACCCGCACGGCACCGATCCGGCTACCCGGCCTCAGGGCCGGGCCGCCTCGGCACGCCGTGCGGGTCGGCGTCGTGGAGTGCGGGTCAGCGCACCGTGACGGTGAACACGGGCGAGGCGGTGCTGCCGCTGACGATGCGCAGCTCGTTCAGGCCCTTGATGCCGAGCTTCACGCCGAGCGAGTAGGAACCCTTGCTGTTGGTGTGGACGGAGGCGGGCAGGGTGACCCACGCGCCGTGCTGCTTCTGCTGGAGGGTCACCGTGCTTCCGGCCTTGAGGCCGGTGGTCGTGCCGGTGACCCGGAAGAGCTGCCACGCCTGGACGGAGGAGACCGACGGCTTGGCGGTGATGCCGGCCTGCGCGGCGGCCGACTGGGCGGCGGACACGGGCTGGACGGCCGGGGTGGCCGCCATGGCGGTGCCCGCCAGCCCGACGGTGAGCGCGCTGAGGGTGGCCACGGCGGCCAGGCGCAGGGAGTTCCGCTTGGAGATGATCACGGGTGCACTCCTTTCACAGGAGGGTTCGGCCCGAGGCCCGATCGATGCGATCGACGTGACTCGGGCTCTGTCACCTATAGGGACGCCCCGCTCGGCACGTCGGTTGTGGACGGAACGTCACTTCCTTGTAACAGCAGGCGAGTTCGCCATCAGGATCAGGGCAGACAGGCCGGATCACATGAGCTTCCGGCTGCCGCCCTCCTTGTTCAGAGCACCCACGTTGATCGGCTGGAGGATGACGGTGATCGCGCCGGCCGAGAAGTGCTGCACCGGGCCGCCGGTGTTCCGCCCATGGAAACTGTGCGGCAGCGCCTGCCCGTTGGTCGGGTCCGTGCCCGCCGTATACATGTCGACGATGCCCTCGTACCCTTGCCGGGCCTTGGCGTCGTTGCCGTCTGCGGCCTGCTCCACGGTGATCCGGTCGTCGCCGTCCTCGGCGACGACCGCCGCCACGTGGTAGGGCCACCCGCTGGTGTTGTCGGGGTGCTCGAAGTCCTCGTCCCACGCGGTCTCCACGATGGCGAACGCCTGGCCGGTGCCCGGCCGTTCCTCGCCGTTCGCGTTCGGGCCGCCGGGCCGGGCGTTCGCGTAGGCCGTCGCTCCCTGCGCGTTCTCCGCGTCGCCCAGGCCGAACTGGTGGCCGCCCAGGGCGAATTCGCTGGCGTCCTGCCCGAGGGCCAGCCGCTGCCGGTGCATGATCTCCTCGGCGGTGTGGGCACAGTCCGCGAGGAAGGACGTCTTCGGCTCGTACTCCGCGTACGTGCGTCCCGCGATCTGCCCGCTCTGCCCGGTGGCCTTGCAGTACCGGGGCGCCGGGGCGCCCTCCGCTACCCAGATGACGGTGGTGTCCGCCCCGGGATCGGCGGTCAGGAGGTAGAGGCCGTTCTGCGAGACCCGTGCGGGCCCCAACTCCTCGGTGGTGACCTGGGCGTAGCGCTGGACGGCCGTCGCGCCGGCGGCGGCGCGCGCCGTACCCCTGGCCGTGGTGTCCGCCTTCCGCTGGAGGGGGGCTTCTTCGAGGCCGTGGTCGCTCTGCTCGGGCATCCGGCTCATCACCCGGACCGCGTTGGCCTCGGCCTCGCGCTCGAAGCGGTCCCCGGGGTCGGAGACGCTCAGCCCGGACCCGTTGTCCGTACCGGCCACCGGACCCTGGCGCTGCTGGATGACGTGCGTCAACTCATGGGCGAGGGTGTGCTTGTCAGCGCCGCCGTCGCCGATGACGACATGGCTGCCGGAGGTGTAGGCGCGGGCGCCCACCTCGGCGGCGGAGTCGCGGGCCGCGGAGCCGGTGTGCAGACGGACGTCGGAGAAGTCGGCGCCGAAGCGGGATTCCATGTCCCGCCGCAGCGGTTCGTCCAGCGGCCTGCCCGGCATGCGCAGCACGTCGTGCACGGCGGAGCGCTGCACCGGCTCCTCCACGGGCGGCTGGTGGCCGCAGCCCGCGCCGTGCCGGTGCCCGTGCCCGCTCCGCTGGAGCATCCGGACGACGGCCGCGTTGCCGACGGTGCGCTGCAGCCCGAGGAGCTCGTCGGGCGCCTGGCTGCCCGGGGCCTCCCCGGACCGTGTGGCCGCGCTCCTGGGGGTGCGCTGCGGCTGCTTCTCGTCCTTCGTCGGCTCGTGCGCGTGCATGGAACTCCGCTCGTGTGGACGGCAGTTTCGTGGTGTTCCCCCTACATACCCGGTGCGGCGGTCGCGGGTAAGGGGCGCGAGGGCACGATGCACTGCCCGTACGGGCAACACGTCCGTCCCGACGAGCACCGACGGCCGAGCCCGACCCGGGCGAACCGTCAGCCGCGCGGCGGCAGCCGTCGGGTGATCCGGCCGAACAGGTCCTCCAGCGGCTCGCCGAGGTCCCGGCCGAACTCGGTCAGCCCGTAGGTGACCTGGGGCGGCGTCGTCGGCTCGACCTTCCGCCAGACCAGGCCGTCCTGGACCAGCGCGCGCAGGGTCTGGGCGAGCATCTTCTCGCTGATGCCCTGGATGCTCTCGCGCAGCTCGTAGAACCGGAGGTCGTTGGCCCGCAGGGAGATCAGCACCCAGATGCCCCACCTGCTGGTCACGTGGTCGACCATGTCGCGCGCGGGGCAGTCGGTGTGAAACACCTCATACCGCCGCCCGGTTTCGGCCTGCTTGTCCTGCGCACCTACCTCCATGTCCTGAGCTTACGTCAAGGTACGTCCTTACCAAGGGTTAGCCGCCGCTCCTAGCGTGAAGGCCACAGAGTCCATCGGGCAAAAGGAGCTGACCATGATCGTGGTGACCGGGGCTACCGGGAATGTGGGCCGACCGCTGACGCGGGCGCTGGCGAAGGCGGGCCTGCCGGTGACGGCGGTGTCGCGGCACGCGGCGCCCGTGCCGGACGGTGTCCGCCACGTGGCGGCCGACCTGGCCGATCCGGCCGGCCTCGCACCGGCGCTGGCCGGGGCGGAGGCGCTGTTCCTGCTGCTGTCCGGCGACCTGCACGCCGCCGGAGCCGGCCCGGCCGACATCATCGGCCGAGCCGCGGCCGGCGGGGTCCGCCGGATCGTCCTGCTCTCCTCCCAGGGCGTGGCGACCAGGCCCTTCGGCCCGACGCGGATCGCGATGCGCGCGGTGGAGGACGCGCTGCGGGACTCCGGACTGGACTGGAGCATCCTGCGGCCGGGCGGCTTCGCCTCCAACGCCCTGTGGTGGGCCGAGTCCGTCCGCGCGCACCGGGTCGTCGCCGCCCCCTTCGGCGACATCGGTGTGCCGATCGTCGACCCGGCGGACATCGCCGAGGTCGCGGCGGCCTGCCTGGTGGACGACCGGCACACCGGCGCCGTGTACGAGCTGACCGGTCCGGAGGTGATCACCCCGCGCCGGCAGGCGGAGGCCGTCGCCGCCGCGCTGGGCACGCCGGTGCGGTTCCACGACCTCACCCGCGAGGAGGCCGGGGCCGCCATGGCCCGGAGCATGCCGGTGGAGCTCGCCGAGGACACCCTGGACATCCTCGGCTCTCCGAACCCCGCCGAGCTGCGCGTCAGCCCGGACGTGCGGCGGGTCCTCGGCACCGCCCCGCGCAGCTTCGCCGACTGGGCCGCCCGGCACGCCGCCGCGTTCCGCTGAACCCGGTTTCGGCACCGCCGGAACGTCCAGGGCCTGTCGGTCCACTACCGTTACCGGATGCGGGACTTCACGACGCGTCCTCCTCCGGCACAGCGCACCGGACCGCGGCACCTCCACGCTGGGCTGGGAGGCCGGTGCGCTCGTTCTGCAGGTCCCACAGTTCCCTGAACCGGCCGCCCTCCTCGGCCACCAGCTCCGCGAACGTGCCCTCCTGGAGGACCTTTCCGTCCTCCAGGACGACGATCCGGTCGGCGACGGCCACGTTGGTGAGCCGGTGGGTGACCAGGACGACCGCCCGCTCCCGCGCGACCGCCCGCAGGTTCTGGAAGATCCTGTGCTCGGCGCGCGGGTCGAGGGCGGCGGTCGGCTCGTCCAGGACGAGCAGCCCGGCCTCGCGGTGGAACGCACGGGCGATGGCCAGCCGCTGCCACTGGCCGCCGGACAGCTCCTCGCCGCCCATCCACTCCACCGCGAGCAGGGTGGACAGGCCCCGGCGGAGCCGGGCGACGACGTCGGCCGCCCCGGAGGCGTCGGCGGCGCGCAGCACCGCCGCGTCGCCCTCGGCGGTGGGCTGGCCCAGGGTGATGTTCTCGCGGCAGGTCAGCGGCCAGCGGGCGTAGTCCTGGGGGACGACGGCGACCTGGCGCCACAGGGCGTGCGGGTCGAGGTCGCGGGTGTCGGCCGCGTCCCAGCGCACCGCTCCGGCGTCGGGCAGGTAGAGCCCTGCCAGGAGCTTGGAGAGGGTGGTCTTGCCGGAGCCGTTCTCCCCCACCAGGGCCAGGATCTCGCCGCGTTCGACGTGCAGGTTCACCCCGTCCAGCGCCTTGCGGTCGGAGGCGGGGTAGGCGTAGTCGAGGTTCTCCACCGCGATCCGGCGCGGGGCCTCGGGCGTCCCGGTGCCGCGCTTGGGCCGGTGGCCGCCGGCGGTGTCGAGGAAGCTCGACCAGTCGTCCAGGTACATGCCGGTGCGGAAGAGGTCCGCGCCGTAGCCGACGATGCCGCGCAGGCTGGTACTGACAGCGGTCAGGGCGAACACCGCCGCTCCGCCGCGCGGCAGGCTCATCCGGCCGGTGCTGACCAGCCACAGCATCGCCGCCCACACCACCGCGGTGCCGAGGCCGGAGGCGGCGGCCCCGATCACCGACACCCGGGCGCTCTGCATCGCCGCGCGGCGCGACGTGGCGTCCAGCCGCCGGCCGACCTGGTCGTACTTGACGAGCAGGAACTCGCCCATGGTGTCGGAGCGGACCTGGTCGGCGTTGCGCTTGAGGTGGATGTACCAGCGCAGGTTCGCCATGATCCGGCGGTCGCCGACGGCCGCCCGGTTCGCCAGGAACTGCACCCGGGCGGCGTGCACCGACGCGATGCCCTGGGGCAGCGCCGCCAGCACCAGCAGCGGCAGGAGGGCGGGGTGGAGCACGGTCAGCACGCCGGCCGCGCCGAGGAGCGAGGCGAGGGAGGCGAGCAGGTTCTGCGCCTCTCCGACGATGTCCACGCAGACCTCGGCGCCGCGGTCGGCGGCCTCCAGTTCGTCGTTGTAGCCGGCGTGGTCGTAGGCGGTCAGTTCGGCCGCCACGGTGGCGCGCAGCACCGCGGCCTCCGCCTCCCGGGAGATGCGGGGCGACAGGTGGATGGTGATGGTCCGGATCGTGATGCCCAGCAGGGAGCGGGCGCCGGCCGCCGCCGCGATGACCAGGATCGACGGCGCCGCGCGGGTGAGCTTGTCGCCGACCTGCCCCGGGCCGAACAGGGCCGAGATGGTGCCGGTGGTCGCGAGCAGGCCGGCCGCGCCGAGCACCGCGGAGACGGCCTGGCAGGTCAGGAGCAGCGCGACGGAGGTGCGGTCGATGCGCCAGCCGAGGCGGAAGGCGCGGACGACGAGCGCGGGCAGGCGGCGGGCCATCGCGCTGACGCTGATCGCCTCGATCGCCTCGATGCGGCGTCCGTCGGCGAGCCACTGCAGTTCCTCGTCGGCGGCCTCGGCCGACGCCGTCGTGGTGCTCAAGCGTTCGCCTCCTCGAGCGGGGCGGGGGCCAGCGGCAGGCGGGCCGCCAGGGCCCCGGGGACGGGTGGGACGTGGATCGACGGGGCGGGGGAACAGGCCACAGATCCTCCAGGAGCGGAGCGGTGCGCGGACGTGCGGACTCACCGGTCCCGGCCGACAGGAAAGCTCAAGTGGCCTTTCCTCAGGCCGAGTTGACCGGTCCGACGGAGTCGTTACGGGCGGCTGGGCGTCCGATGATGGTGCTGTTCGAGCGCGGCGTTCAAGTGGATTCGCCTCCGGGCGAGCCCGGGTCGAACGGGGACTTTTCGAGCACGTTCCGGGCATGGTTCAGCGCACATGCCAAGCGGACGGGCGGCGGACGGGCGTCGCCGGATTCACCCGTTCGGCTGGTCTGCCGCCCGAGGGGATGCCGCGCCGCCAGGCTCCTGAGGCGGGTGGGGCGGCAGGAGTTGAGTACGGATACTCATGTCCCGGGCCAACTGGATCGGGCACGATGCTCACCGTCAGTGAGCTTGTGCGGAAGGGTTCTTGTGTCCATGGTCCGAAACAACGTCAGGATTCCCCTCGTGGTCGGCGCGGCCGCGATGGCCGCGGCCGTCGTCGCCGGGTGCTCCTCCGACCCCGGAGCGGGGTCGGGAACCGGCCCGGGAGCCGTCCCCGACAAACCGTCCGCGACCTCGGGCGGCGCCGGCTCCCCGGGTGCCGCCCCGACGTCCACGCCGACGCTCCAGGCGTCCGGCGCCCCGGCGTTCGGCTCGCCCAGCAGTACGCCGACCGGCCCGCCGATCCCCACCGGAGCCGCCCTGCGCGAGCTGCTGCCGACCGCCGCCACGCTGCCCGCCGGGTGGCGGATCGAGGGCAACGGCAGCGAGAACGACTCCGGCACCTACGTCCTGGAGGAGCCGGCCAAGCCGGTCCTGCCCCAGGAGCCGTGCACCCAGATGCGCCTCGCCGGAAGCGTCCTCTCCCTGGACTACAGGGCCTCGGGCGCGACGAACGAGGTCTACGACGGCGAGAACAGGGTCGAGGTCTACCTGGGCGCCTACCACGCCGGCGACGCGGCCAAGCTGCTCGGCGAGATCCGGGCGTACGCGGACCGCTGCAAGTCCTTCACCGGCAAGGGGATCGACGGGAAGGCGATTCCGCTGACCGTGACGCTGCAGCCGGTGCCGGGGCTCGGCGACGAGGCCGTCGACGTCAGGAAGGTGCCCCAAGGCCCGTACCACAGCGAGGAGATCGTGGTGACGCGGCTCGGCGACCGGCTGCTGTTCCTCAGCGGCGACAACATCCTCGGCCGGCTGCCCAACCTCATGCAGCTGGCGATGCCGCTGTCGAAGACGGCCAGGTGAGCGTCGGATGAGCGCCGGGTAGTCGGCCCGCCCGCCCGGGACGACGAGCCCCCGGGGCGGTGGCGCCGGCGGCGACCTCGGCGTCACCGCCCGCGGCGGAGCGCGAGCCCGGACAGGCGCGCCCGCCGCGGCTCAGGGCAGCCGGGAGTACGGGGGCCGGGCGTCGTCCGGAGCCCCGTGGTCGCTGGAGACCAGCAGGAGCACCGTGGCGCGCCGGGCCCCCAGCGAGCGCAGCCGGTGGGGCGTGGTGGCCTTGAGGTAGACGCAGTCGCCCGGGTCGAGCGTGATCGCGCGCGACGGGAGGACCAGTTCGACCCGTCCCTCGTGGACGAAGACGAACTCCTCGCCGGGGTGGTCCCGGAACGGGGCGGGGCCGTCGTCGAGCGGCGGGTAGAGCATGAACGGGGTCATGCCCTTGGCGCCGGCGTCGAGCGCCATCCCCTCGTAGCGGGTGCCGGGCTCGTCCGGGGCGGTCAGGGCCTGGCGCTCCGCGGCCCGGGTGACGGTGACCTCGCTCAGCTCCTCGGCCTCGGCGAAGAGGCTGTCCAGGGGGACTTCGAGGGCCTTGGCGAGGGAGGCGCACACGGCGATCGAGGGAACGCTCTGGCCGCGTTCGACCTTCGACAGGTAGCTCTTGGTGACGCCGGACCGCTCGGCCAGCGCCTCCAGGGTCATCAGCCGTTCCTTGCGCAGCTGCCGCACCCGGTTGATCACTAGTTCTTCCTCTCCCGTGCCATCCACCTCCGATGACACACCGTGTCCTCTGGCGGGCCATGCTACGCCGCGGCGCCGCCGGTGCGCCCGGGAGGCCCCGCCCGCCGGCCGTCGCCCCGCCCACCCTCGCGACCCGTGCCGCCCTCCCCGCCCCTGTCGCCCTTGCCGCCCTTGTCGCAGGAAACCTTGTGTCCTATGGTAAACAATGTTTCCTCCGGAGCCACGGCTCCGGACACAGGCCTGGCCGCCGGGGCGAGGCCGGAGAACCGGAGCACACACATGGCGAACACCCTGCGGGACTCGAAGGACGTCCTCGTCGACCGCGCCGCGCGGCAGATGGACCGGCACTTCGGGGACTCGACACTGACCACGCGCCAGAAGCTGGCGCTCACCTGCCGGATCGCGTACGACGGCGGCCACGACTCGGGGCTCGCCGGGCAGATCAGCTCCCGCGGGCGCGAGCCGGGCACCTACTACACCCAGCGCCTGGGCCTGGGCTTCGACGAGATCACCGAGGACAACCTGCTCCTGGTGAACGAGGACCTGGAGGTCCTGGAGGGCACGGGCATGCCCAACCCCGCCAACCGCTTCCACTCCTGGATCTACCGGGCGCGCCCGGACGTCAACTGCGTCATCCACACCCACCCGCTGCACACCGCCGCACTGGCCATGCTCGAAGTCCCGCTGGTGGTCTCCCACATGGACACCACACCGCTGTACGACGACTGCGCCTTCCTCAAGGACTGGCCGGGCGTGCCGGTCGGCAACGAGGAGGGCGAGATCATCACCGCCGCCCTCGGCGACAAGCGGGCCGTCCTGCTGGCCCACCACGGCCAGCTGGTGACCGGCTCCACGATCGAGGAGGCGTGCACCCTGGCGCTGCTCATCGAGCGGGCCGCCCGCCTGCAACTGCTGGCGATGTCGGCGGGGACCATCCAGCCCCTGGACCCGGCGCTCGCCCGCGAGGCCCACGACTGGACCTCCACCGACCGGCGCAGCCGGGCGAACTTCGCGTACTACGCGCGCAAGGCACTGCGCACTCACCCCGACTGCGTCAACGGACAGGTGGACCTCTGATGGCCAATCCGCCCCTGCAGGGCATCATCTCCTACCCGGTCACCCCCTTCGACGCCGCCACCGGCGAGGTCGACCTGGCCGCACTGCGCGGGCTCACCGGCGACCTGGTCGCCGCCGGCAGCCACGCCGTCGCCCCGCTGGGCAGCACCGGCGAGAGCGCCTACCTGACCGGGAAGGAGTGGGACGCGGTCTGCGAGACCACCCTGGACGCGGTGGCCGGGCGGGTGCCCACCCTCGTCGGCGTCTCCCACTGGAGCACCGAGGGCACCGTCCGCCGCGCCCGGGTGGCCGCCCGCCACGGCGCCACCGCGATCATGGTGGTGCCCCAGGTGTACTGGAAGCTGACCGAGGACGAACTCGCCCGGCACTACGACGAGGTGGCCCGCGCCACCGACCTGCCGATGATGCTCTACAACAACCCCGGCACCAGCGGCGTGGACCTGCGTCCGGAGACGGTGGTCGCGCTCGCCCGGAAGATCCCCAACCTCACCATGGTCAAGGAGAGTTCGGGCGAGGTGTCCCGCTTCCGCGCCATCCGGGAGCTGTCCGACGGAGAGCTGTCCGTCTACAACGGCAGCAACCCGCTCGCCCTGGACGCCTTCCGCGCCGGAGCCGCCGGCTGGTGCACGGCCGCCCCCTGCCTCGTCCCGCAGCCGGTGCTGGAGCTCCACGCCGCGGCCGTCGGCGGACAGCAGGAGCGCGCGGACGCGCTGTTGCGGGAGCTGCTGCCCTTCCTGCGGTTCATCGTCCGGCACGGCCTCCCCCGGACCGTCAAGGCGGGCCTGGAGATCCGGAACCGCCCCGCCGGGCCGCCCCGGCCGCCGCTGCTGCCGCTGCCCCCGGAGGAGACGGCGCAGCTGCGGGAGCTGCTCACCGGCCTCCTCCCGCCCTCCGCCGCCTGACGGTGCCCGCCCCCACCGGCTCCCCTGTACGAGGACACCCGTCCCCGCACAGGGGAGCCGGCACCACCAGGGCCTACTGGTCGAGCCGGACGGTGGCGACGGTGTCCCAGCAGATCCGCCACCCCGGCAGGTCCGTACCGGGCACCGGGACGCGCCGCCAGAACACCTCGTTGACGATGATCCGGTTCACGGTGAACGGGGCGTGGCCGGGCCGGACCCGGTGGATGGCCTGCGCCAGCTCGTCGCTGTCGGTGTCGGCGGCCGCGTAGGCGGCGGTGGTGTGGAGCACGCCGAGCGGGTACGCGGTGGAGTCGGGGCCGAAGACCCGGTGGACGGCGCCGCGGACGCGGTGCTGGAGGGCGGCGAGGTCGCCGTCGGGGTGGAGGTCGAGGCGGACGCCGGTGCGGTAGGCGAGCGGCGAGCCGGCCTGGAGGGCGATCGGCCCGCTCCCGGCCACCGCGGCCCGCAGCCGGTCGGCGAGGTCACGGCGTTCGGCGTCGGTGACGGCGTCCGCCGGGGCGGAGGTGAGCATGTCGAGGGTGATGTGCGTCCGCTCGTCCGGCACCGGCAGGACGGGAAAGCCGGCCAGGGCCTCGCGCAGGCCGGCGAGGAGCGTGTGCAGGGCCGAGCCCGCCGGCAGGTCGGGCAGGGCGTACACCTGGAGGGCGCGCAGGCCGTCCGGCCAGGGCCGCTGTCCGAAGGTCGGGTGGAACGCTTTCACGTCGCCTCCTGCTGATCGGGGTCGGTGGCGGCCCGGCGGGACGGCGGCCCGTCCGGGGTGAGGCTGTCGACCGTACGACGGGGTTCAGCGTACGGGCGGATCCCCCGCTCCGTACCGGCCCCGGCGTCAGGCGTCCCGGCGGGACAGGCCGAGGGCGGCCAGGGTGAAGGCGACGGCGAGGTAGCCGGCCAGGGCGGCGAAGCAGCCGACCGGGCCGAGGCGGTCGGCGCCCGCCGACGCGACCGTGGTGCCGAGGCCTTCGAAGACGCTCTGCAGGCCGAACCGTGACACCCCGTCGCCGAGCGGTGCCAGCAGCATCGGGGAGAGGAAGAACAGGCCGAACAGGGCGGCGACCGCGCCCGCCGTGTGGCGCAGGACGAAGCCGAGCGCGAGGCCGAGCAGGGCGAAGGCGGACAGGAACAGGCCGCAGCCGACCACGGCGCGCGCCACGCCGGGGGCGCCGAGCGGGACGGCGAGGTGCCGGCCGCTCAGGACGCGCCGACCGAGCAGGAAGGTCAGGAAGGCGAGCAGCTGCCCGAGCAGCGCCGAAACCCCGCCGACCACCAGGGCTTTGGCGACGAGCACCTGGCCGCGCCGGGGCACGGCCGCGAGGGTGGTGCGGATCTGGCCGGTGGTGTACTCGCTGGAGGCGGCCAGCGTGCCCAGGGTGCCGACGGCCAGCACCGCGACGTAGAAGCCGCCGGAGAAGCCGTAGCGGACCGGGTCGAAGCGCTCGCGTTGCTCGGCGCTCCAGGAGGCCCAGTTGTCGGCCGCGCTCGCGTAGTCGATCAGGCCGATGAACAGCGCGGCGGCCAGGGCCACGGCCGCCGCGAGCCGGGTCGCGCGGACGCTGCGCAGCTTGACCCACTCCCCGGCCAGGGCGCCCCGGGTGGTCGGTGCGGTGCTCATGCGGTCCTCTTTCCGGGAGTCGTGACGGAAGACGTGGAGGTGGCCCGGTGGTCGACCGCGCCGCCGACGGCGTCCATGAAGGCCTGCTCCAACGAGGCCTGCCGGACGGTGAGTTCGTGGACACCGATACCGTGCCCGGCGGCCAGCTCGCCGATGGCGGACGGCTCCAGGCCGACGACGGCCAGCGCTCCGGCGGGCTCCTCGCCGACGGAGGCCGCCCCGGCCGCGCGCAGCAGCCGGGCCAGCTCCGCCGGGCGGGCGCAGCGCACCAGGACGTCGGTGCGGGCGTGCTCGGCGAGGAAGTCGGCCGTCGAGCGGTCCGCGACGAGCCGTCCGCGCCCGATGACCACCAGGTGGTCGGCGGTGAGGGCCGTTTCGCTCATCAGGTGCGAGGAGAGCAGGACGGTCCGTCCTTCGGCGGCGAGGTCGCGCAGGAGGGTGCGGATCCACTGGACGCCTTCCGGGTCCAGTCCGTTGACGGGTTCGTCGAGCAGCAGGACGGGCGGGTCGCCGAGCAGGGCGGCGGCGATGCCCAGGCGCTGCTTCATGCCGAGCGAGAAGCGCCCGGCCCGGCGCCGGGCCGCCGTCGCCAGACCGGTGAGTTCCAGCACCTCGCGGACCCGGCGGGGGCCGATGCCGTTGGTGACGGCGAGGCCGAGCAGGTGGTGGCGGGCGGAGCGGGCGGGGTGGACGGCACCGGCGTCCAGCAGCGCGCCGACCTCGCGCAGCGGGTGGCGCAGCGAGGCGTACGGGCGGCCGTTGACAGTGGCCCGCCCCGCGGTCGGGGCGTCCAGGCCGAGGATCATCCGCAGGGTGGTGGACTTGCCGGAGCCGTTCGGTCCGAGGAAGCCGGTGACCCGGCCGGGGCGGACGGTGAAGGTGAGTCCGTCCACGGCGAGGGTGCCGCCGTAGCGCTTGCTGAGGTCGCGTACCTCGATCATCGTGCTGCCTTTCCTTGTGGCGTGCCTCCACGCTCCCGTCCGCACCGGGGGCCCGGCCTCCCACCGTGGGCGGAATCCCGGCATCGGACGGGGCCGGTCTCTGCCCGTGGTCGTAGGCCTGGGGGGCGATGCCCCGGCGGCGGGCCGCCGCTAGCCTGGGGCGATGTCCGACATCCCGCGCCCGCCGGTGACCGGAAGGCTCCGCCCGGGCCACTGGGTTCTGGTCGACCTGGCGGTCTCCCTGGCCCTGACCGTGCTCACCTGGCTGCGGGTGCTGGACGCCTACCGGGTGTTCGATCCGCACCACCGGGGCTACGCCGAGCCGACCACGGCCGAGCTGGTGACGGTGCTGGGGTGCGTGGTCGTCGTCGGCGCGGCGGCGGGCCTGCGGCGGCTCGCGCCGGCGGCCGCCGCCGGGGTGGTGTTCGCCGCCTGGGTGGTGGTCGTGGCGGTGGCCGGACGGCTGACCATCGCCAACCTGGCCGGGTTCCAGGTGGTGCTCGCCGCCGCGATGACGGTCTACCTGGTCGCGGCGGTCGGCGCGCCGCGGGTCGGCGCGGCCGCGCTGGCGTTCGGGCTGGTGGGCGCCGGGCTGAGCGGGTTCGGCTCGCGGGAGCTGTGGAACAACCTGGTGTTCGCCGCGCTGGCGGTCGTCACCGCCTGGGCGCTCGGCAGCGCGGCGGCCCGCTACCGCGCGTACGGGGCGGAGCTGCGCCGCCACCAGCTGGACCTCGCCAGGGCCGAGCTCGCGGAGGAGCTCGCCGAGGAGCGGATCCGGCTGGCCCGGGAGCTGCACGACGTGATCGCGCACAGCATGAGCGTGGTCAACGTCCAGGCGGGGTACGGCCGTTTCGTGATCGGCCGGGATCCGGCGAAGGCCGAGCAGGCACTGGACGCCATCCAGGCGGTGAGCCGGGACGCGATGGTGGAGATGCGCGGTCTGCTCACCGTCCTGCGCGGGGCCCCGGCCGAAGGCGCCGACCGTGGAGCGGGCGCCGAGTTCGCCCCCGCGCCCCGACTCGCCGACCTGGAACGGCTGGTGGCCAGCAGCGCGGAGGCCGGGGTGCGGGTCGAGCTGCGGGTCGGCGGCCGGGTCCGGACGCTGTCGGACGGCGTCGAGCTGTCGGCGTTCCGGATCGTCCAGGAGGCGCTGACCAACGTGGCGAGGCACGCGGGCACCGACTCGGCCCGGGTGGACGTGGCGTACGAGGAGGACCGGTTGGTGCTGGAGGTGACCGACCCCGGGTGCGGCACCCTGAACGGTGCCGGGACAGGCGAGGGGCACGGCCTGGCCGGGATCGCCGAACGGGTCGGCCTGTACCGGGGCCGCCTGGAGGCCGGGCCGGGCCCGGACGGCGGCTTCCGGGTCCGGGCCGTCCTGCCGCTGGCCGAGGCCGCGGTCGAGGCCGCGTCATGACGGCGGCCGGGGAGCGCCCCGCCCCGCCGGTCCGGGTCGTGGTCGCCGACGACCAGGCGCTGGTCCGGGCCGGCCTGGCCGGGATCGTGGCCGCCGCCGACGGGTTCACCGTGGTGGGCGAGGCCGCCGACGGCGCGCAGGCCGTCCGGCTGGCCCGCACCGAGCACCCGGACGTGGCCCTGATGGACATCCGGATGCCGGGCACCGACGGCCTCGCGGCCACCCGGCGGATCACCGCCGAGAGCGGCGTACGGATCCTCGTCCTCACCACCTTCGACCTGGACGAGTACATCTACGGCGCGCTGCGCGCCGGAGCCTCCGGCTTCCTGCTCAAGTCCACCCCGCCCGAGGACCTGCTGACCGCGATCCGGGTGGTCGCCGCCGGGGAGGCGCTGCTCGCCCCGAGCGTCACCCGCCGGCTGATCCGCGCGTTCACCGCCGCCTCCACCGGCCCCGCCGAACCGCCGGCGGACCGCGACGGCGAGCGGCAGCGGGTCCTCCAGGCCGTCACCGGACGGGAGTTGGAGGTGCTCACGCTGATCGGCCGCGGGCTCACCAACACCGAGATCGCCGAGCGGCTGTGCGTCAGCACGGGCACGGTCAAGACCCACGTCGGCCACCTGCTGGCGAAGCTCGCCGCCCGCGACCGCGTCCACCTGGTGATCACCGCCTACCGGGCGGCCCTGGTCGCCTGACACCCGCCCCGGGCTCCTGGACCCCGCCACCCGTGACGGTGGGTGATGACGCTACTCGGCGCAGCGGGTTTGCCGCCCGTCAGCGGGCCCGGAACGCTGGGAGCCCGGGGGGAGCCACCCGCCACACCAGGAGTCCCCGCAGATGTCCCCGAAAACCGTCGCCGCGCTCGCCGCGGGCCTCGTCGGCACCATAGCCCTCGCCCACGTCGCCTTCGCGGGCGCCCCCGTCACCCTGAACATGGCCACCGGCAGCGCCGAGTGCACGCTCACCTGGGCGAAGCCCGGCATCACCTTCAAGGCCCTGACGCCCGGCGGCAACGCCGCGTCCTTCCGGGACGTCGACGCAACCGGGACGGTCACCATCGACCTCACCTCCGTCGGCAACCCCGTCACCCTGGCGAACTCCGTCTACATCCGGACGGCGGCCAAGGGCGGCTTCACCCTGACCGACGCCTCCGGCCGCTACGTGCAGGTCTCGAACCTCGAAGGCAGCCTCTCCGGCGACAGCACCTTCGTCGTGCAGACCAGCAGCGACCCCGCCGGCACCCGCCTCCCGGTGTACAACATCCCCACCCGGCCCCGGATCAGCCCGGACGTGCAGTCCGTCCTGCCGCCGCGCGTCAACCTCGCGCTCTCCGACATCTGGATGAGCGTCCTGCCCGAGTTCGCCACCGTCATGAACCAGACCTTCGGCGACGGCACCCTCCGGCCCGGCGACCAGCTCGGCACCTGCACCGCCCGGACCACCTCCTGACGCGGCCGCCACCGGGCGATACCGGGGCGCCGACCGGGTACAGGTGACGGGGGCGGCCCCGCCCCTGACCCGGCGTCCGGGAGGAAACCCATGTCCGCACCGTTCCAGCACCGCCGGTTCGCCGTCGACGACGACGGCAACGACCTGGGGTACCTGCTGTCGCTGCCGGACGGTTACCAGGACGGGCCCGGGCAGTGGCCGCTGCTGCTCTTCCTGCACGGCGCCCTGGAGCGCGGCGAGGACCCGGCGGTCCTGGCCGCGCACGGCCCGGTCCGGCAGATCGCCGAGGGGGCGCGGCTGCCGTTCGTGGTGCTGGCCCCCCAGTGCCCGGCCCACAGTTCCTGGGTGGCGGAGCTGAGCAGCCTCGCCGCCCTCCTGGCGGAGGTGGAGCGGGAGGTCCGGATCGATCCGGACCGCCGGTATGTGACCGGCCTCAGCATGGGCGGCACCGGCTCGTGGGCGCTCGCCGCCCGGTACCCGCGCCGGTTCGCCGCCGCCGTACCGGTCTGCGGCTCCTGGCTGCGGGAGTCCGCACCGCGCCTGACCGCCGTCCCCGTCTGGACCTTCCACGGCGAGGAGGACGAGGTCATCCCGGTCTCGCACACCGAGCGCCTGGTCGACGCGCTGCGCGCACTGGGCGGCCCGGTGCGGTTCACCCGCTACCCGGGCGTCGGCCACGACTCCTGGACCCGGACGTACGACGACCCCGAGGTCTACGACTGGCTGCTCGCCCAGTCCCGCCCCGGCGATCCCACCCTCCGAACGGTCCCCACCCCCACCGCGCCCACCGCGGACAGCCACGTGGAACCCGCTTAGGCCTATGGCCGGGATCCGCTCGCCCAGGGCCCTCGGCTGACACCGGTCCACCTGGGCGTTGATCGTCTGTCTACCGCCGTCACGCACGATCGATCCCGCAGAGCGCGCCCCACACGCTCACGGGCGCGAACGGACGAGAGAGGCACACGGGGACATGAAGACGACGAAGAAGCTGCGGCACACCGTGCTCGGGATCGCGGCCGGCATGCTGGCCCTGGTCGGGACGGTGGCGTCGGCGGGGACCGCGCACGCCGACGGCCCGCCCAGCGCGTACCTGAACGAGCCCGGCATCCTCTACCGCGGCGGCCACATCGAGGCGGGCGACACCCAGCTGGTCCTGCAGAACGACGGCAACCTCGTCCTCTACCGGGCCTACCAGGACCCGAGTCTCGTCCACGCCGTGTGGCAGGCGCCCAAGACCTGGGGCTGCGGCTACAAGGCGATCATGCAGGGCGACGGGAACTTCGTCGTCTACGACGTCAACAGCCACCCCTGCTGGAGCGCCGACACCTTCAAGCCCAGCTCCCTCGCGAACGCCAGCCTCGCGGTCTCCGCCCTCGGCGGCCTCAAGGTCGTCTTCGTCAACCCCAGCGGCGGCCGGAGCATCAGCTGGGCGACGATCCGCAGCTCCGACCTGTACTAGGCACGGTGCCGGCGGTCTGCCGGTGGTGACGGTGATCCATCAGCGGTCTGTGGGTGGCGCGTTGTTCATTGGCCGGGCGGTGCGTCGCCGACGACGCACCGCCCGAGCCGAAGGAGCCCCCGTCATGTCCTCCACCCACCCCAGCCCGCCGTGGGACGTCCACCGGCTGCCCTCCGCCGCCGGCAGGTCCTTCCTGGTCACCGGGGGCAACGCCGGGATCGGCTACTTCGTCGCGGAGCAGCTCGCCGGGACCGGGGCCGTCGTGGTGCTCGGGAGCCGGGACGGGGCGAAGGCCTCGGCCGCCATGGCCTCGATCCGCTCCCGCGTCCCCGGCGCGCGGCTGCGCCACCTCCGGCTGGACCTCGCCGACCTGGCGTCCGTGCGGACCGCCGCGGACGGTCTCGGACTCGACCGCCTCGACGCGGTGGTCCACAACGCCGGTGTAGCGCTCGACGATCCGCCGCGGTGCACGACGAAGGACGGCCACGAGCTGATGTTCGGGGTCAACCACCTGGGGCACGTCGCGCTGACCCGGGCCCTGGCGCCGCTGCTGTCCGCGGCGCCCGCCGCCCGGGTCGTGACGGTGGGCAGCTTCGCGGCGCGCTCCGAGCGGCTGGACCCGGACGACCTCCAGTCGGCCCGGGACTACCGCCCGAAGCGCGCCTACGGCCGGTCGAAGCTGGCGCAGATGTCCTTCGCCTTCGAGCTCGACCGCCGCCTGCACGCCCGCGGCAGCACCGTGCTCAGCCTGGTCGCGCATCCCGGCGGCGCCCTGGACTCGCTGACCCCGGCCCGCCCGGGGGTGCACGCGGCGACCCGCGGCAGCCGGCTGCGGGGCGCGCCCGCCGGGCTGCTGCTCCAGGGCAAGGACCGCGGGGCCTGGCCGATCGTCCGGGCCGTCCTGGACCCGCGGGTGCAGGGCGGACAGCTGTGGGGGCCCAGGGCCTTCGGCCTGCGCGGCGCACCCGAGCTGGAGCCGGTCCGCGCCCACATGACCGATCCGGCCCTCGCCGCACGCCTGTGGGACGCCAGCTGCGAAGCGGCCGGCGTCGAGCCCGACCTGGCCCTCCTGTAGCGGCGGCTTCGTCCCAGCGGCTCCCCCGGTGCCCGTCCATCCCAGGAGGTGACAGGGCACGCGCGCCGGGGGGACCCTGGAGGGGGCGGCCGGCTGCCCCGCGCGGAGCCGAGGAGGTTGACCCGTGAGGTTCATCCAGATCATCGAGTACCGGACGAGTCGGATCGACGAGTTCAACGCCCTGCTCGACAGCTGGGTCGAGAAGAACGCGGGCCACCGGCTGGCGACCCGCTCGCTGCAGACCCGTGACCGCGACGGCGAGAACGTGTACCTGAACATCGTGGAGTTCCCCTCGCACGAGGCGGCGATGCGGAACTCCGACCGCCCTGAGACCTCGGAGTTCGCCGCGCGGGCCGCCGCCCTGTGCGACGGGCCGCCGGTGTTCCGCAACCTCGACCTGGTGAACGAATGGACCTTCCAAGCCTGAGCCGACGCGCGGACGCCGTACGGACAGGCGGCGGGGACGGCGGGATTCCGGTCGGCCGGTAGATTCGCTCCCTCACCACCGACCGAGGGAGTCCCCGTGCCCGACCGGCCCAGCCTGCTGTACGTGACCGACCTGGCCTACCCCGCCCGCGGCCGGCGCTACGGCGACGAGGACGTCCTCCTCACCTCCCGGCTGCGGGAGCACTTCGACCTGGCCCTGTGCCACCCGCTCGACGCCCGGTCCCTGATGGGCCGCTTCGACGGGGTCGTGGTGCGCAACAGCGGCCCGGTGCTGCACTACCGGGAGGAGTACGCCCGGTTCCGCTCCCAGGCGCTGGCCGACGGCGTACGCGTCTACAACCCGCTGACCGGGCGGGGCGACATGGCCGGGAAGCGGTACCTGCTGGACCTGACCGCGTCGGGCCACCCGGTCATCCCCACCGTCGACCGGCCGCAGGACCTCGACCGGCTGCCCGCCGCCGAGCGCTACGCGGTCAAGCCCGAGGAGGGCGCCGACAGCATAGGCCTGCGCTTCCTCACCCGCGAGGAGCTGGACGGCGTCGAGTGGGGCGAGGTGCTGGTCCAGCCGCGGATCGACTTCCGGTACGAGGTCTCGTTCTACTTCGTGGACGACGCCTTCCAGTACGCCCTCCACACGCCCGACCCGGCCCGGCGCTGGGTCCTGGAGCCGTACGAGCCGAGCGCCGCCGACCTCGCGTTCGCCCGCGGCTTCGTCGACTGGAACACGCTCGCCCACGGGATCCAGCGGGTGGACGCCTGCCGCGCGCCGGACGGGCGCCTGCTCCTGGTCGAGCTGGAGGACCTCAACCCCTACCTCTCCCTCGACCTGGTCGCCGAGGAGGTCCGGGAGGGCTTCGTCCGGGCCATGGCGGACTCGCTGCACCGCTTCCTGGACTGACCCCGACCGCGTACGCCGCCGCCCCGGGAATCGCCTCCCGGGGCGGCGGCGTAACCGGTCGGGCCCTCAGCAGATCCGCGGCAGCTGCTCGCCCATCGGCAGGTCGACCACCCGGGTGCCGCCGAAGCCGGTCCGGGCGACGACCATCCCCGGGTGCTCCGCGACGCACTCGCCGATCACCACCGCCTCCGCGCCGAGCGGGTGGGCGCGCATGGCGGCGAGCACCACGTCCGCCGAGAGACGCGGGACGAAGGCGACCAGTCGGCCCTCGTTGGCGATGTACATCGGGTCCAGTCCCAGCACGGCGCAGGCGTTGGCCACCGGCTCCGGGACGGGGACGGCCCGTTCGCTGAGCACCACGCCCACCCCGGCCGCGACGGCGATCTCGTTGAGCGCCGCGGCCAGGCCGCCCCGGGTGGGGTCGCGCAGCACGTGCAGGTCGGCGGTGGCCGCGAGCATCGCCTCGACCAGGCCGCCGAGCGCCGCGCTGTCGCTGCGCACCTCGACCCCGAACTCCAGGCCCTCCCGGACGCTCATGATCGCGACCCCGTGCAGCCCGATCGGCCCGCTGACGATCACCACGTCGCCGGGGCGGGCGCGCTGCGGCCTGATGTCGACCCCGGCCGGGACGAGCCCGATGCCGGCGGTGTTCAGGTAGATACCGTCCCCGTGCCCGGCCTCGACCACCTTGGTGTCCCCGGTGGCGATCTCGACCCCGGCGGTACGGGCGGCGGCGCCGAGCGCCCGGGCGACCCGGTCCACCACGGCCATCTCCACCCCCTCCTCCAGGATGAAGCCGCAGGACAGGTAGGCCGCCCGGGCCCCGCTCATGGCGAGGTCGTTGACCGTGCCGTTGACGGCGAGGTCGCCGATGCAGCCGCCGGGGAAGAACAGCGGCCGCACCACGTAGGAGTCGGTGGAGAAGGCGAGCCGGGCGCCGCCCAGCTCCAGCACGGCGGAGTCGCCGAGCCCGGCGAGCACGGGGCCGCCGAAGGCCGGCGCGAACAGGTTATCCACCAGCTCGGCGGACATCACCCCGCCGCCGCCGTGGCCCATCACCACCCGGGGGTGGTCGCGCAGCGGCAGCGGGCAGCTCCAGCCGGAGAAGTCGGGCCGCTCGGTGCCCGGGTCCGTGCCCGGGTCGGCGCCGGGCCCGCTGAGCAGTTCGGTGTCAGCCAACGCGACCCGCCTCCTGAGGCGCCTGAAGCTCCCGACGTTCCTGCGGCTCCTGGGCCCGGACGGACGTCCCCGGCACACCCAGCCGCCGGTACAGGTAGTACGCCGCGCACGCCCCCTCGCTGGACACCATCGTGGCGCCGAGCGGCGTGCGCGGTGTGCAGACGGTGCCGAAGGCCTCGCACTGGTGGGGCTTCAGCAGCCCCTGCAGCACCTCGCCGCTGCGGCAGGCGGCGGGTTCGCGGGTGGTGATCCCGCCGACGTCGAAGCGGTGCTCGGCGTCGTGGTCGCGGTAGCGCGGGGAGAGCCGCCACCCGCTGCGCGGGATCACGCCGATGCCCCGCCAGGGACGGTCGGCGACCTCGAAGACGTCCTCCAGCATGGCGCGGGCCGCCGGGTTGCCCTCGGGGCGGACGGCCCGCGGGTAGGCGTTGTCGACGGTGTGCTCGCCGCGCTCCAACTGCCGTACGGTGCGCCGGATTCCCTCCAGGATGTCCAGCGGCTCGAAGCCGGTGACGACGATCGGCACCCGGTGGCGTTCGGCCAGCGCCGGGTACTCGGCGGTGCCCATCACGCTGCACACGTGCCCGGCGGCGAGGAAGCCCTGGACCCGGCAGTCCGGCGAGTCCATGATCGCCTCGATCGCGGGCGGCACCCGGACGTGCGAGACCAGCATGCTGAAGTTGCGCAGCCCCTGCTTCCTGGCCAGGTGGACGGCCATGGCGTTCGGCGGGGCGGTGGTCTCGAAGCCGATGCCGAAGAAGACCACCTCCCGGTCCGGGTTCTCCCGGGCGATCCGCAGGGCGTCCAGCGGCGAGTACACCACCCGGACGTCGCCGCCCTCGCCGCGGACCCGGAACAGGTCCCGGTCGGTGCCGGGCACCCGCAGCATGTCGCCGAAGGAGCAGAAGACCACCCCCGGCCGGGCCGCGATCACCAGGGCCCGGTCGATCGTCTCCAGCGGGGTGACGCACACCGGGCAGCCCGGCCCGTGGATCAACTCGACCTCCTCCGGCAGGAGTTGGTCGATGGCGTGCCGGATGATGCTGTGCGTCTGGCCGCCGCAGACCTCCATCAGCGCCCACGGCCGGGTGACCGTCGCCCTGATGTCGGCGATCAGCCCGGCGGCCAGCTCGGGGTTGCGGAACTCCTCCAGGTACTTCACCGTCCGGCCTCCTCAGCCTCGGTCCCAGAGCCCGCCGCCGCCCCGGCGGCCTCCCAGGGATCGCCGAACTCCTCCTGCAACAGCCCGAGTTCCTCGAAGAGGGCGAGGGTGCGCCGGGCCGACTCCTCGTCCAGGCGCTGCAGCGCGAAGCCCACGTGGACGATCGCGTAGTCCCCCACCGCCAGGTCCGGCAGGTACTCCAGGCACACGTCCTTGACCACTCCGCCGAAGTCCATCACCGCCATCCTCGCCCCGTCCCGCTCCCCGATCTCCGTCACCCTGCCGGGCACAGCCAGACACATCCGCTCTCACTCCTCCCGGGTGGCCGTCGACCGGGCGGCCACCATCAGCTGGCCGAGCGCCAGACCACCGTCGTTGGGCGGCACCCGGCGGTGCCGCAGTACCGTGAATCCGTCCTCCCCGAGGCCGCTCGCGCAGGCCGAGGAGAGCAGTGCGTTGGCGAAGACCCCGCCGCTGAGCGCCACCGTGGTGATGCCGTACCGGTCCCGGACGGCCGCGCAGCTCCGCCGGACCAGGTCGGCCACCGCGCGGTGGAAGCGGACGGCGACCAGGCCCGCGGGGGCGCCCGCGGTCACGTCGGCCACCACGGCGGCCAGCACCGGCCCGGGGTCGGCGGTCCAGCCGCCGGCCCGCGCCGACAACCCGAACGCGTAGCCCTCGTCCGCCCGCGCCGCCGACCCGGCCCCGGGGCCGTCCGCGCGGCCGGACCCGCAGGCCGCCGCCTCCAGTTCGATCGCCGCCTGGGCCTCGTACCCGGCTCGGTGGCAGACCCCGGCGAGCGAGGAGACCGCGTCGAACAGCCGCCCCATGCTGGAGCTCGGCAGGCAGTTCAGTCGCCGCTCCAACTGCCGGTCCAGCAGCCCGCGTTCCGCCGCTCCGCAGGCCCGGACCGGCGGCAGCTCCGGCAGCCAGGGCAGCCCGGCCGCGCGCAGGTGGGCGAGCGCCGTCCGGTACGGGCGCTCGACGGCCGCATCCCCGCCCGGCAGCGGCACGTACCCGAGGTGGGCGAGGCGGCGGAACCCGTCGTAGTCGGCCAGCAGCACCTCGCCGCCCCAGACCGCGCCGTCCGCGCCGTAGCCCGTGCCGTCGAAGGCCACCCCGAGCACCGGGCGGCTGCCGTCCAGTCCGTGCTCGGCCATCACCGCGGCGATGTGGGCGTGGTGGTGCTGGACCCGGTGCACCGGCCGACCGGCGGCGGTCCGTTCGGCGTGCCGGAGCGAGCGGTAGCCGGGGTGCCGGTCGGCGACCAGCAGTTCGGGCCGTACGCCGCTGACCGTGCCGAGCTGCTCGACCGCCCGGTCGAAGGCCCGCAGGGTGGCCAGGTCGTCCATGTCGCCGATGTGGCCGGACAGCCAGGCGTAGCCGTCCCGGGCCAGCGCGAAGGTGTTCTTCAGGTCGCCACCGACCGCCAGCGCCGGGCGCACGGGCACCGGCAGCGGGATCGGCAGCGGCGCGTACCCGCGCGAGCGGCGCAGCGGCAGCTGCTCGCCGTCCACCACCCGCACCACCGAGTCCTCGCAGGGCACGTGGATCGGCCGGTCGTGGCCGAGCCAGCCGTCGACCAGCGGGGCGAGCCGCTCCAGCGCCTCCCGGTCCTCGGTCACGATCGGCTCGCCGGAGAGGTTGGCGCTGGTCATCACCAGCAGGTCCGGCCCGGGGGCGGCGAGCAGCAGGTGGTGCAGCGGCGTGTACGGGAGCATCACCCCGAGGTCGGGGCTGCCCGGGGCCACGCCCTCGGGCACCGGCAGGCCGGTGCGGCGCAGCAGGACGATCGGCCGGACCGGCCCGGTGAGCAGTTCCCGCTCGACCGGGTCGACGGGCAGCAGGCCCTCGACGGTGGCGAGGTCGCGGGCCATCAGGGCGAAGGGCTTGCGGCCGCGCCGCTTGCGCCGGCGCAGCAGGGCGACGGCCGCGGCGTCGCGCGCGTCGCAGGCGAGGTGGTAGCCGCCGATGCCCTTGACGGCGAGGACCGCGCCGTCGGCCAGCAGCCGCCGGGCCTCCGCCAGGGCCTGCTCCCCGCCGAGGTCGGGGCGTCCGGGCACGGTCAGCGCGAGCCTGGGCCCGCAGGCGTGGCAGGCGACGGGTTGGGCGTGGAAGCGGCGGTCGGCGGGGTCCGCGTACTCGCGGGCGCAGTCCGGGCACAGCGGGAAGCCGGCCATGGTGGTGTTGGCCCGGTCGTACGGCAGGCCGGTGACGATGGTGTGCCGGGGGCCGCAGTTGGTGCAGCTGATGAACGGGTGCCGGTGGCGGCGGTCGGCCGGGTCGGCGAGTTCGGCCAGGCAGTCGGCGCAGACGGCGGTGTCGGGCGGGATCAGGGTGGCGCGGGCGCCGTCGGGGCGGGAGGGGACGATGCGGAAGCCGGTGGCGCCGGTGGCGGCGAGCGGCGCGTGCTCCACCGCGTGCACCTGGGCGAGCGGCGGCGCGTCGCCGGCCACCCGCCGGCAGAAGGCGTCCAGCGCGTCCGGGCTGCCCTCGACCTCGACCAGGACGCCCTCGCCGGTGTTGGTGACGGTGCCGGCCAGTCCGAGTTCACCGGCCAGGGTGTGGACGAACGGCCGGAAGCCGACCCCCTGCACCAGGCCGCGGACGGCGACCCGCCGCCGCTCGCGGTCGAGCCCGGGGTGGGCGGCCGTCACGCGTGCTCCCCCACGGCGGAGCGGCCGTGGTCGTGGCCGTGGTCGTGATCCTGAGAGTGCCCATGGTCGTGATCCTGAGAGTGCCCGTGGTCGTGCGGCGCCGCCGCGGCCATCACCGGCCGGTGCGGCCGCGCCCCGGCCAGGAGGCCGAGCGCCCGGTCCAGCAGCGCCCCGACGCCCTCGCCCGTCCGGGCCGAGGTGTTCAGCACCTCCACCCCGGGGTTGACCCGCTGGACGTTGGCCAGGAACGCCGCCTCGTCGAACTCGGCCGCCGCCGCGAGGTCCGTCTTCGTCACCAGCACCAGGTTGGCCAGCCCGAAGGCCGTCGGGTACTTGAGCGGCTTGTCCTCGCCCTCGGTCACCGAGGCCAGCACCACCCGCAGCGTCTCGCCTAGGTCGTAGGAGGCCGGGCAGACCAGGTTGCCGACGTTCTCCACGAACAGCAGCCGGCAGTCGTCCGGCAGCCAGCCGTCCAGGTGCCCGGCGAGCATCCGCGCCTCCAGGTGGCAGAGCCCGTCGGTGAGCACCTGCTTCACCGGGGCGCCCGAGCGGGCCAGCCGGCGCGCGTCGTTCTCGGTGGCGAGGTCGGCGGTCAGCGCGGCGACGGGCACCCCGCGTCGCCGGGCGAGCCCCAACTCGGCCTCCAGCAGCGCGGTCTTGCCGCTGCCGGGGCTGGACAGCAGGTTCACCGCGACCGTCCCCCGCGCGGCCAGCGCCGCCCGCAGTCCGCGGGCGCTGTCGTCGTTGCGGGCGAGGACCGCCTGACGGAGGTCGACCGTGCGGCACATCGGCATCAGCCTTTCTGGTTCGGCCCGGACGTCAAAGCTCCTGGGCCCACTCGACGTCGAGGATCTGCAGCTCGCGGCCGGACAGCAGCTCCACGCCGCCACCGCCGGAGCAGCTCGGGCAGCCGAGGTCCGGCGGCATGCCGACCGCCCACTCGACCGCGCAGGGGGCGCAGCGGGCCCGGGCCGCGACGGACTCGGTGTCCAGCGCCGCGCCCGCCACCAGCGTTCCGGCGCAGGCGAGTTCGAAGCAGAAGTCGAGGGCCTCGGGCACCACGCCGGCCAGCTCGCCGACCCGCAGCCGCACCCGTACCACCCCGGGGGCCCCGTGTTCGCGCGCGGCCGTGTCCACCTGCTCGACGACGGCTTCGGCGATCGACATCTCGTGCATGGGTCCCTTCCCGGAGCGGGCGGCAACGCGCCCCATTACAGGGCTCGGTGGCGGCGGCGGCCCGCAGCCGCGCCGCCACCGTCCGCGGGGCTGCGCCGTTCGCAGCAGTGCGCGCCTCACATCCGGGAGATGCGCACGTACCGCTTGAGGTCCGGCAGGTTCTGCCAGACCAGTGCGCCGATCCCGGCCAGCAGGGCCGCGCAGAACAGTTTCCTCAGCATGGTGTTGTCTCCTTCTCCGGCTGCTTCTCCGGCTGCGTGGCCTCGTCCACGACCCGCAGGACCATTCGCACCGCCTCCGCCACGGCGGCGGCGACGGGCTCGCTGAGCCCGATGCCCTCCTCCAGCGAGGCCGGCTCGCAGCCGACCACCAGGACGCGTTCGGGCGGCTCGCCGCCGGTGCCGGCGGCGAGCGTGGCGAGCAGGGCCAGTACGGCGTCGGGCCCCATCCGGTGCCCGTCGAGGGCGGGCGGTTCCGGCGGCTGTTCGGCGGCCGCCTCGATCAGGTAGAGGGTGCCGGGCGCCCCGCCCCGGTGGACGGCGTCCACCAGGACGGCGGTGCGGTGGCCGTCGAGCAGCCGGTAGGCCAGGTCGACGCCGCGCACTCCGACGTCGACCACCTCGACGCCCGCCGGCAGCGGGTGGGCGGACAGCCGCCGTACGGTCTCGACCCCGAAGCCGTCGTCGCCGAGGAAGATGTTGCCCACCCCGGCGACCAGCACCGTGCGGTCCGTCATGGCCCCTCCACCGGAGCGGCTCCGTCCAGCGCAGCGGTCCCGTCCACCGGGGCGGTCCCGTCCAGCGGCGTGACCTCGTCGGGCTGGAAGTAGCGGAAGCGCCCCTGGGCCCGCCACAGGTCGGCGCCCGGGTCGTCCTCCACCGTGACGGCCAGGTGCACCGAGCCGTCGAGGTCGTGCAGCACCGCCTCCACGATGCCGGTCCGCCCGTCCAGGAAGAGGTCCTGGGCGTCGGTGCGCCGCCGTCCGGGCCGCAGCAGCACCCGGCTGCCGGCGCCCACCTGGTGGCCGTCGACCAGGACCCGGTCCCGCTCCGGGTCGACCCCGGGGTCGTCGCCCGGGTCCCACCAGGGCTGCTCGGGACGGTCGAGGGCGGTGCCGCCGGTGGCCTCGCGCAGCCCGCGGATCGCGCCGTGCAGCCGGTCCAGCACCTCGGGCGGCATGGAGTCGGCCAGGTCGATCACCGCGCCGGCCCGGTCGTCGGTGCCCCGGGCCTCGCGTTTCTCCTCCTCGGTCAGGGCCGCCGTCCGCAGCGCCAGGATCTCGTCGATCTCGGTGGCGTCGTACAGGGTGCCGAGGCTCTCCGGGGCGATCCGCGGGTGGTCCTCCAGGATGATCGGCGAGGACAGCACCACCCCGCGCTCGCCCTCTGGCCCGGCCAGCACCGGCCAGGTGCGCTCGTTGCGGCACCGCTCGACGGCCGGGCGGGCCCACTCGGGCGGGTCGGTGACGGACAGGAAGCGGCCGTGCTCCAGGCCGAGCAGCAGGTGCGCGGAGACCAGCGAGCGCGGCAGCGCCTGGTCGCGGGTGGCGTGCCGGGACGGCCGCCAGGCGGAGCTGTTCTCCACCTCCACGGTCAGCCGCTGCGCCCGGTACGGGCCGGGCAGCTCCTCAGCCCGCAGCCAGAGCAGCCCGTCGACCTGCTCGCGGCGCCGTATCACCCGGCCGACGACGGCGTCCCGCTCGTGCACCAGCCCGGTCTCGCCGACGCCCGGCAGCCGGAACGGCCGCTGCACCCCCTCGTCGGCCAACTCCTCGACCGGTACCAGGAGTTCGATCCGTTCCTCGACGCCCTCGTCCCATTCGACGAGGTCCCGGTCGGCCAGCTCCAGCCGTTCCACGGACTCGAAGCCGGCGGCGGTGGCCTGTTCGACGGTGCGCCGCTGGACCCGCAGGAAGCGCAGCTCGACCGCCAGCCGGTCCCCGTCGCGCGCCTCCATCAGGCACTCGGTGCGCTGGTGGGAGTGCTCGCCGCCCTGCGCGGTGTACTCGGGCGGCACCAGGACGCCGAACTGCCAGCGCAGCCGGTTCTTGGCCGCCGAGGCGCGGTACGGGTAGAGGACGTAGCCCTCCAGCAGCACCGCGTCGGCGATCTGCCGGGCGGCCGCGAAGCCGCGTTCGATCCGCTCCGGGAGGCCGCTCACCGGGCCCCCTCCCCGATCGCCGCGGCCGTGAGCAGCTCGCGCACCGTCGCCTCCCAGGAGGGCAGGGCCCGCCGCGAGCGGTAGGCCAGCAGCTCGGCCATGGCGTCCTCCGGCAGCCGCAGCCAGCCGCTGCCGGGGAAGTGCCGGTCGATCGCCTCCCGCCAGACCCGCACCGGCATCCGCACCCGGGCCTCCCGGTCCCACGGCACCGGGCTGACCTGGAAGCCGCCGGGGCCGGCGAAGGCGGTGCCGGAGAAGAGCAGCAGCAGCGGGACCTCGCCGCCGTCCAGTGCCCGGAAGTAGCGGGCCGAGGCGACGTCCTGGTCGTAGGTGCAGGGCACCGCGAGGTCGATCTCGGTCCCGCCGGTGAAGCCGGGCACGAGCAGCGGCACGGTGGCGAACTGGATCGGGTTGAGCGTGGTCGCCCAGCGCTCCCGTCCGCCGAACAGGTCGGCCAGCCGCCCGCCCTCGGCCTCGCCGTACGGCCGGCGGACCGGTTCGATCCGCAGCTGGCACTGGAGGGCGAGGGCGTGCACCCGGGTGTCGGCCGGGGCCGTGATCCGCAGCCGGAACACCAGGGTCGGACCGGCCGCGTACGGGTCGGACCGCACGCCGGTGCAGGCGAAGCCAAGCGCCGTCACGCCGTCACCTCCGCGGGCAGCGGGCGGGCCCGGTCGGCCAGGCGCGCGAAGAACGCGTCGAGTTCGGCCCGCGCCTCGGCACCGCCGTCGAAGCCGTGCCAGCACCGCCGCAGCCGGCCGACCAGCTCGTAGCAGATGTCGATCGGCACCAGGAAGCACGCCACGCGCTCCTCGGTGCGGCGCACCAGCAGCGCCTCCACGTCGGGTTCCAGGGCGGCGGCCAGCCGGCTGCCGCCGAGGGCGCGGTGCCAGGCCTGCTCGTCCAGTTCGCTCTCGGTGGCGCCGGCCGGGCCGGGGTAGAAGGCCAGCAGCTGGTCCATCACGGTGCTGCGGAACAGGAAGGCGGTGCCCACCGGGATGCCCAGCACCGTCCAGGCCTGCTGGTCCAACTCCCTTTCCGGGTCGGCGAGGTAGCGGTCCGGCACGGTGCGGTAGCGGCCGCCGGCCGCGCCCGGCTGCTGGAACAGCAGGCCGCAGGCGGTGCAGGCGCAGGCCAGGGCGCGGTCCTCGACGTCCACCAGGTGGCGGTGGCCGCCGGGCAGGTCCCGGCCGCAGAACGCGCACTGCTCGGGACGCGGCGGCGCCGGTTCGCGCAGCCGGTGCAGCAGGGCGGTCCCGTCGCGGGAGATCCGGCGGGTGTTCATCGCGCCTCCGCGGGCTGCGGCGGGCGGGTGCCGATCTGGAGCAGCTGCGGGGCGCGTTCCAGTTCCACGGCCGTCACCTCGGGCGCGTGGCAGGCGAGGACGGCCTGCGCCTCCTGTTCGCCGCAGCCGCAGCCGGTGGCCGTGCGGCGCAGCCGCAGGACGCCGGTGGCCGGGTCGAAGCCGGCCGCCTCGACCCGCTCGGGCAGGGCCGCGAGCGCCCGCTCGATCCGGGCGGGGAGGTCCTCGGGGTGCAGGTCGTGCAGGAGCAGCAGCCCGGCCACGACCGGGTCGTCCAGCATCCGGTCCAGGGCGGGCGGGGGCAGTGCCGGCACCAGCCGGGCCAGGCCCTGGCCGTAGAACTCCATGAGGTCGCGGACCAGTTGCTCGCCGGCCCGCTCGGCGTCGGCGCCGCTGTCGGCCAGCGCGTCCAGGGCCTGCTGGATCCGCAGCCCGGTCTGCTCGGCCGTCATGCGGTGAGCCCGCTCAGGCCGGTGGGCACGTGCATGGTCTGCACGGTGCGCCCGCCGCCGACGTACATGTGCACGCCGCAGGGCAGACAGGGGTCGAAGCTGCGGACCGCGCGCATGATGTCGATGCCCTTGAAGGTGTCCGGCGGGTTCTCCTCGAAGATCGGGGTGTTCTGCACCGCGTCCTCGTACGGGCCGGGCGTGCCGTAGCTGTCCCGGACGCTGGCGTTCCACGGGGTGGGCGGGTACGGGTGGTAGTTGGCGATCTTGCCGTCGCGGATCACCATGTGGTGCGAGAGCACGCCGCGCACGGCCTCGGTGAAGCCGCAGCCGATCGACTCGTCCGGCACCTCGAAGCGCTCCCAGGTCTGGCTGCGCCCGGCGCGGACCTCGTCGAGCGCCTTCTCGGCGAAGTGCAGGGCGGCGGCGGCCGCGTACGCCTGGAAGTAGGTGCGGGCGCGGTTGCGCTCGATGGCGTTGCTCCACTGCGGGATCTTCCACTCGAAGGTGACCTCGGGCTTGGTCATCGAGCGGGGCAGGTTGATCTGCACGCTGTGGCCGGTGGCCTTGACGTAGCCGATGTCGACCAGCCCGGACAGCGCGGTGGACCACAGCCGGGCGATCGGGCCGCCGCCGGTGTCGAGGGCGAGGTGGTCCTTGCCGTCGAACCAGCGCGGGGACATCACCCAGCTGTACTTGTCGTCGAAGTTCCGCTTCTGCGGCTGCGGGATGGTGTGCTGGTTCCAGGGGTGCCGGGGGTCGACGGGGTTGCCGAGCGGGTCGTGGGTGACGAACAGCTCCTTGCCCTGCCAGTCCTCGTAGTAGGAGCTGCCGAGCAGGATGCGGATGCCGAGGTTGATCTCGGTGAGGTCGTTGGTGACGAGCTTGCCGTCCACCACGACACCGGGGGTGACGAACATCCGCCGGCCCCAGTCCGTCATGTTGCGGTACGTGAAGTCGCAGTGGTCCGGGTCGTTGAGGCTGCCCCAGCAGCCGAGCAGGACCCGGCGCCGGCCGACCTCCTCGTAGCCGGGCAGGGCCTGGTAGAAGAAGTCGAAGAGGTCGTCGTGCAGCGGCACGACCTTCTTCATGAACTCGACGTAGCGCATCAGCCGGGTCAGGTAGTCGGTGAACAGCTGCACCGTCGCGACGGTGCCGACGCCGCCCGGGTAGAGCGTGGAGGGGTGCACGTGGCGGCCCTCCATCAGGCAGAACATCTCCCGGGTGTACCGGCTGACCTGGAGCGCCTCGCGGTAGAACTCGCCCTCGATCGGGTTGAGCGAGCGCATGATGTCGGCGATCGTCTTGTAGCCGTGGTCCCCGGCGTGCGGGGCCTCGGTGCGCTCGGCGAGCTCCAGCACGCCGGGGTTGGTCTCGCGGACCATCCGCTCGCAGTAGTCGACCCCGACCAGGTTCTCCTGGAAGATGTTGTGGTCGAACATGTACTCGGCGGCCTCACCGAGGTTGATGATCCACTCGCCCAGGTGCGGGGGCTTCACCCCGTACGCCATGTTCTGCGTGTAGACGGAGCAGGTGGCGTGGTTGTCGCCGCAGATCCCGCAGATCCGGCTGGTGATGAAGTGGGCGTCGCGCGGGTCCTTGCCGCGCATGAAGACGCTGTAGCCGCGGAAGACCGAGGAGGTGCTGTAGCACTCCGCGACCCGCTTCTGCTTGAAGTCGATCTTCGTGTGGATGCCCAGGCTGCCCACGATCCGGGTGATCGGGTCCCAGGACATCTCGGTCAGGCCGCTGCCGTCGCCGGCCGCCCTGGTGGTCGGTGTTGCCATCGTGTCTGTCGTGTCCTTGTCTCTGGGAGCGGGGCCTCGGCGAGCGGGGGCCGTGCGGACGGGGGCCGTGGGAGCGGGGTCCCCGCGGAGGGGATCCCGGCGGACGGGGCGGGGGAAGGCGGCGGCCGCACACCGAACGGTGTGCGGCCCCGCGGCGTCACCAGGGCGGGCGGTAGCCCGTGGTCAGGCGGCTGCCGGTGCGGCGCCACTTGGGTTCCTTGTCGAGGGTGCTCTGGGTGATCGCGCGCAGCCGGCGGATCACCGAGCCGTACGCGCTGCTGGCGGCGGTGGAGACGTGCGAGCCGGGCGGCGGGTCCATGAAGGGCATGAACTTGTCCGGGAAGCCCGGCATGGTGCAGGCGATGCAGATGCCGCCCACGTTCGGGCAGCCGCCGATGCCGTTGGTCCAGCCGCGCTTGGTGACGTTGCACTTGACGACCGGGCCCCAGCAGCCGAGCCGGACGAGGCACTCGGGCGTGCCGTAGTCGGTGGCGAACTGCCCCTGCTCGTAGTAGCCGCCGCGGTCGCAGCCCTCGTGCACGGTGGCGCCGAACAGCCAGGCGGGCCGCAGCTTGTCGTCGAGCGGGATCATCGGCGCGGAGCCGGCCAGCTGGTACAGCAGGTAGGTGAGCGTCTCGGCGAAGTTGTCGGGCTGGATCGGGCAGCCGGGCACGCAGACGATCGGCAGTCCGGCCTTGGACTTCCAGTCCCAGCCCAGGTAGTCCGGCACGCCCATCGCGCCGGTCGGGTTGCCGGCCATCGCATGGATGCCGCCGTACGTGGCACAGGTGCCGATCGCCACCACGGCGGTCGCCTTCGGGGCGAGCCGGTCCAGCCACTCGCTGGTGGTGATGGGCTGGCCGGTGGCGGGGTCGTCGCCGAAGCCGCACCAGTAGCCCTCCTTCTTGATCTTCTCGTTGGGGATGGACCCCTCGACGACCAGCACGAACGGCTCGATCTCGCCGCGCTCGGCCTTGAAGAACCACTCGACGAAGTTGTCCGCGCCCTGGACCGGGCCGCACTCGAAGTCGATCAGCGGCCAGTGCACGGCGACCTTGGGCAGGCCGGGCAGCGCGCCGGTGACGATCTCCTCGATGCTCGGCTGCATCGCGGCGGTCAGCGAGACGGAGTCGCCGTCGCAGCTGAGGCCCGCGTTGATCCAGAGGATGTGCACCGCGTCGGCGTCGGGCTTCGCGGCGGCCTCGGCCGTCCCGGCCGTCGAAGCGGTTGGAGCTGTTGCAGCACCCATGAGGATGCCTCCTCGGGGATGGGAGCCGGAGGGAATGGCTCGAAGCCAGTCTTAGCAACGGTCCGGGCCGGGCGCCGGTCCGCGCGGCGGGAGCCGGCGCCCGGGGAGGCAAGCCCGGCGGGGCCGTTCGGGTCACGCTCGCGCGGCGGGCCCCGTCGGCACCGGGCGCTTGTGGACGAACGCGGAACGCAGCGCGTGATACGGCGATTCGGGTGTGAAGAACTGCCGGTGCATCACCGCGAGCTCCTCCTCCCGGTACGCGTCGAGCGGCTTCGTCCGCTCGTCGGCCTCGCGCGCGGCCTTCTTCGCCGCGATCCGCTGCTGGGCGGTGGGCGAGGCGGCGAGCAGCCCGGCCAGGTGGGCCGCGGACGGCCCGAACTCCTCGGGCCCGCAGGCCAGCACCCGGTCGACCAGGCCGATCCGCTCGGCCGTCGCCGCGGAGACCGGGAGCGCCTGGCGGGTCAGCCGCTCGGCCGCCGCCGCGCCGACCCTGCGCGGCAGGGTGTACGTCCAGTACTCCGAGCCGTGCAGCCCCATCAGCCGGTAGTGGGGGTTGAGGACGGAGCCGGCGCGGCACCACACCTCGTCCGCCGCCAGGGCCAGCATCACCCCGCCGGCCGCCGCGTTGCCGCCGACGGCGGCGACCACCAGCCGGTCCGTGGTGGTGAGCACCGCGTCGACCAGCTCGTCCATCGCGGTGATGTTGTCCCAGGACTCGACGGCCGGGTCCGGCGCGGCCTCGATCACGTTGAGGTGGATGCCGTTGGAGAAGAAGTCCCGGCCGCCGCCGAGCACCAGCACCGAGGTCGGACGGGCCGCGGCGAAGCGGTACGCGGCCAGCAGCCGGCGGCAGTGGCCGGTGGACATCGCGCCGCCCGGGAAGGAGAAGCGCAGGAAGCCCACCGGGCCGTCCTCGCGGTAGCGCAGGTCCGACCAGACCGGGCCGTCCCCCTCCCCCGGCATCAGCGGCGCCGCCACCTCCGGCAGCGCCGGCAGCAGCCCGCCGAGGGCCGTGGCCGCCGGGAGCTTGACGCCCGCCGGGCCGCCGGGGGTGCGGCGGCGGAGCTCGGGGATCCAGACCGCGCCGTCCGAGGTGGCCCGGCAGACGGCGCCGGCCCGGGTGGCGATCAGCTCGCCCGGGCGGCCGCGCAGCACCGGCTCGCGGTGCCCGCCGTGCAGGTACCAGGCACCGCCGCACAGCTCGTCGAGCACCCCGGGGCGCGAGTCCGCCGCGCGAAGCCTGCGCAGCACCGCCTCGGTGGGGTCGGCCGCCCAGTCGATCCGGCGCTCCTCCTGGCGCAGCGCGGGCCGGGTCCGTACGGTGCCGCTCCAGCCGGGGCCGGACTGCGGCTCCGGCGCGTACCCGCCGGAGGCGAAGCGTTCGACGGCGAGCAGCGCGGCCGCCACCGCCGCGTCGGCGACCTCGTTGCGGTACAGGTCGCTCTTGCCGTACCCGGGCAGCCGGCAGGGCGCCCAGGCCCAGACCGGCCCGGCGTCCAGCTCCGCCTCGGCCTGGAGCACCGTGACGCCCCAGTCGGTGCGGCCCTCCTGGACGGCCCGGTCGAGGGAGGACGGGCCGCGGTCGCCCGGCGGACCGGGGTGGACGACCAGGCAGGTGAGCTGTGACCAGAGCTCGCGCGGGATCGCCGTGCGCAGCATCGGCGCGAGCACCAGGTCGGGTTTCAGGCGGTGCACCGCGTCGAGCAACTCCTCGTCGTCACCGGCCAGTTGGACGTCCACGGTGTGGAGCCGGTCGCGCAGTTCGGCGTGCAGCCGCTGGCTGAGGCTGTTGAACGCGCTGGCGAGGAGAAGAATCCGCATGTACGACTCCGACGGGGTGAGGTTCCGGGAACCCGGCGATCATCGCTTCCGCCCCCGTGACGCCCCGTCCCGTCCGGTATGTCGCGCCGCGCGTTCACCCGAGCGGCCGGAGCCGGGCGGCGGGGCCGAGCGGGTAGCATGTAAGGCATGACTCCGAGCAGTGACCCTTACGAGATCCGCCCCGGCGTGCCCACCGTCGAGGTCTTCCGCCGCCTGCGCACCGACGCCGGCCTCTCCGACAAGGCCCCCGAGGCGGTCGCGCTCGCCCTCCCCAACACCTGGTACGGCGTGGTGCTCCACCACGAGGGCGAGCCCGTCGGCATGGGGCGGATCATCGGCGACGGCGGCACCGCGTTCCAGGCCACCGACATCTGCGTCCACCCCGCGCACCAGGGCCACGGCCTCGGCAAGCGCATCATGGCCGCGCTCACCGGGGAACTGGAGCGCCGGGCACCCGCCACCGCGTACGTCTCACTGATCGCGGACGGCCCCGCGCGCTTCCTCTACGAGAAGTTCGGCTTCGCGGACACCGCCGCCCACGACTCGATCGGCATGTACCGCCTGATGGGCGGGCGCTGACGGCCCGACGGCCCGGACTGTCGGTGGCGCGGTGTGTACTGGTGCCCGACCCGCCGCCCGCCCGCACGACCCCGGAGGTGCCCCGATGGCCCGACTCCACGTCCGTTCCGGCCTCGACCCCGACGAGCCGGACACCCCGGCGGCCGCCCTGGTCGTCGACCCCGACGGCACCCCGGGGGAACGGGCCCTGGAACGCCTCGGCGGGCACTGCTACGAGGGCGACGAGGTCCTCTACCTGGTGCAGACCGACGGCTGGGCCGAACACAGCTACGACGGGGGCCTGCTGACCGTCGCCGTCGCCGTCCACCCGGCCGTCCTGGAACGGGCGGAGATCGACCCGGCCGGCTTCCCGCTCCGCTCGGCCGCCGACCCGGCGGCCGTCCTCGTGCTGCGCGCCGAGACCGCCGTCGCCCCGGACGTGGCCGAGCGGCTCGCCGAAGGCGCCGCCGTCCTCCTCGGCCCGCCGGACGCCCCGCTCGACGACCTCCTCGGCCCCGACGGCGACTGGCCGATCATCCTCGCGGGGCCCCCGCAGCCGTAGGCGGCCGCTTCGGCCGTCCGCCGGGCCGGTTTCATCCGGCCCGGAGACGGCGGAGGGCGCGCCTACGTCCTGCGGCGGCGCAGCAGAAAGGGCCCTTCCGGTGGCGACCGGCGGGGCCCTTCCCCTGCACCGAAGCGTGGGCGTGTCACTCGGAGTCGGCGACCACCTGGATCTCGTCCTCCCGAAGGATGAGGTGCTCCTCGCCTTCGATCGTGACCTCGGTGCCCGCGTACGAGCCGGACGGCTTCGTCTTGCTGTCCTCGGCCATGTCTCCTCCTTCCGGTCGACACGGTGTCGACCCGCGCCGATCCTGCCATGACCAACCGTCACCGGGCTATCGCCCTCGGTGGACCAGGGCAGCCCTGTCGAGGCCAACCTGTCGATGGCATCGGCGACTTGATGTCATTTCAGAATTTCGGACGCGTTGCCGCCGACGCTCCCCGGCCCGCGGCCCGTCGGACACCTCCGACGGACCACGGGCCGGACGGGTCCGGACTTCGTCACACCGAGGTCAGGGTCAGGTCGGCGGGGCCGCTGGCTCCGGTGATGGTGCCGCCCCCGACCGGGCACAGTTCGGGGTTGGTCCCGGTGATGTCGGCGGCCTCCGTGGCCTTCACGGCGGCATCGCCCAGGTAGCGGCCGGCGGTGACGGTGCCGGTGAAGGTGGCGGCTCCGCCGGTGTCCTCCACGGAGGCCCAGTGCACGGTGCTCGTGGTCTGGTCGCTCCAGGTGATGGTCTCGTCGAACGGGGTGAGGGTGTGGAGCACGTTGAGGCAGGTCTCGCCGGGCTCGCTGTTGGTGACCGAGCTCGACCCGGGGAGGCCGGTCACGCACGTCGCGTAGGAGTTCTGGGTGGCGATGGTGACGTTCTGCGGCTGGTTGGTCAGCGCGGGGGTGAACTCGTCGGTGAACGTGCCGGTGCACTGCACGTCCACCACCCCCTGGGCACGGGCCGGCGCGCTCGCCGGGACGAGGAGGAGCCCGCCGGCCAGCGCCACGGCCCCGGCCGCGGCGGCGAGGCGGGAGAAGACGACTCGGGACGGAACAGCGTTCATGCGAACCTCCGACGAGGGAACCCCGAATTGCTTTGCACACTGACGGTGCCACGGAACACCGCCGCCCGGGAGGCGTGCGAGGACGGCGTGACGGATCGCGGCGGCCGCCCGGACCCGTCCGCGCCCCGGCGGGCACAGCGGACGGGCCGGGCACACCGCGCCGGACTCTGCCCGTCGGCGGGCCCTACGCCCCGTCCGGGGTGCCGAGGAGGTCGGTGACCAGGTGGCGGGCGTAGGCGGGGGTGAGGCCGGAGGGGCGGAAGAGGATGCGGTACATCAGGGGGGCGACGAGGCGGTCCATGGCGGTCTCGACCTCGGGGGCGTCCTCGCCGCGGGCGCGGGCCCGGGCGAGGACGAGGCCGAGCTGGTCGGCGGCGTAGGCCGAGCACTGGCCGGCGTTGCCCCCGTCCGGGTCGCCGAGGAGGGCGTCGCGGACGTAGGCGCGGCCGGAGGCGGAGGCCATCTCGTCGAGGAACTGTTCGGCCCAGGCGGTGAGGTCGGCGCGCAGGCCGCCACGGTCCTCCGGTTCGGTGTCCGGGCGCAGCCGCTCCACCGCGACGTCCGACAGCAGCTCGGCGAGGTCGCCCCAGCGGCGGTAGACCGTGGACGGGGTGACACCGGCCCGCTGGGCGACCATCGGTACGGTGAGCGCCTCGCGGCCCACCTCCGCGAGCAGCTCGCGGACCGCGGTGTGCACCGCCTCCTGGACGCGGGCGCTGCGCCCGCCCGGGCGGGCCATCTGGCGAGGACTCATACCGCCATCTTAAAGCGTCGCCTTTGCGTTAAGGCGGGCCGGGCCCGGTCAGACCACCGGCGCGAGCGCCCGCGCGGGCTGCGTGCGCTCGTAGGCGTGGCCCACCCGCAGCAGCGTGCGCTCGTCGAAGGGCCGCCCGAGCAGTTGCAGGCCGATCGGCAGGCCCGCCGCGTCGTGGCCGGCCGGGACGGTCAGGGCGGGCAGGCCGGTGACGTTGGCCGGGGCGCAGAGCCGGACGTAGGCGTCGGCGACGCCCTCGGAGGTGCCGTCCGGCCAGGTGACCGTCTCCTGGCCGGCCCGGACCGCCGTGGTCGGCACCGTCGGGGCGGCGATCACGTCGACCTCCTCCAGGACCCGTGTCCACGCGTCGCGGATCAGCGTCCGGGCCCGCTGGGCGCGCAGGTGGTCGCCCGCGTCGATCAGCTCGCCGGCCTCCAGCAGGACCCGGACGTCCGCCTGGTACAGCTCGGGGACGGTGCGCAGGGTGCGGGCGTGGTAGGCGGAGGCCTCCGGCGCCACCAGGCCCCACAGGGTGGGCAGGAGGTAGCGGGCCAGCGGGACCTCCACCTCGACGGGCCGGGCACCGAGCGCCTCCAGCCGCGCGATGGCGTGGTGGACGGCGGCCGCCACCTCCGGGTCGACGTGGTCGACGTAGTGGTTGACCGGCACGCCGATCCGCACGCCCGTCAGGTCCGGCTCCCGCTCCGGCCGGTAGTCGACGGCGGGGGCGGCCACCGAGGCGGGGTCGCGCGGGTCGTGCCCGGCGAGGGCGGCCAGGACCAGCGCCGCGTCCTCCACGGTGCGGGTGATCGGGCCGACGTGGTCGAGCGACCAGGACAGCGGGGTGACGCCGTGGCGGGGCACCAGCCCGTAGGTCGGTTTGAGGCCGACCACCCCGTTCAGCGCGGCGGGCACCCGGATCGAGCCGCCGGTGTCGGTGCCGAGGGCGAAGGTCGCCGCCCCGGCGGCCACCGCGACGGCGGACCCGCCGCTGGAGCCGCCGGCGACCCGCTCGCGGTCCCAGGCGTTGGCGGTCTGCGGGGTGGTCAGGCCGTAGGCGAACTCGTGGGTGTGGGTCTTGCCGGCCAGGACCGCGCCGGCGGCGCGCAGCCGGGCGGCGACGGTGCTGTCGGCGGCCGCGCGGTGGCCGTCCCGGACCCGGGAGCTCGCGGTGGTGGGCGATCCGGCGACGTCGATCAGGTCCTTGAGCCCGACCGGGACGCCGTGCAGCGGCCCCCGGTACCGGCCCCGGGCGATCTCCCGCTCGGCCTCGCGCGCCGCGTCCCGGGCCTGTTCGGCGGCGACGGCGACGTACGCGCCGAGGTGCGGCTCGACCCGGTCGATGCGGCCGAGGACGGAGTCGACCAGCTCGACGGGGGACAGCCGCCGCTCCCGGATCCGCGCCGAGGCGGCGGCGATGGTCAGCTCATACGGCTGCATCGGGGCGCCCCCCTTCCGCGCGGAAGGCGGCGGCGGGCGGGGTGTCCCCGAGGTCCAGCTCCCGCAGGACGGCGACGACGGACCGGATGTGCCCGGCGGTGGCCGCCACCGCGGCGTGCCGGTCGGCCGGCAGGTCAAGCCCGGCCCGGGCGGCCCGGCGGGCCGCCTCGGGCGGGGTGAGCTCCGCATTGGACATGGATGCGCTCCTGATCGTGGGCGAGGCGGGGGTGGTGCGAGGCACCACGAGGCATCCCCGCCAAAAGCTAAGGGTTTGCGTTAGCGAGACTGTAGGTTCTATGGTCGCGTTAACGCAAACGAATGGCTTTTGCAGCGGAGGAACCGCCCCATGCCCAACACCCCTACCCCCTCCTGGACGGTCGGCGACCTCACCGTCCACCGCGTCGACGAAGTCCCGCTGCCGCCCGCCACCGGGCCGTGGCTGCTGCCCGACGCCACCCCCGAACTGGTGGCCGGCCAGGACTGGCTGCGCCCCGACTTCGCCGACGCCGACGGCGTGCTGCGCCTGGACAGCCACAGCTTCGCCGTCGTCGTGGACGGGCTGCGCGTCCTCGTCGACACCGGCATCGGCAACGGCAAGCAGCGGGCCAACCCGGCCTGGCACGACCTGCGCACCGACTACCCCGAACGCCTGGCCGCCGCCGGCTTCCCGCCGGACTCCGTCGACCTGGTGGTCCTCACCCACCTGCACGCCGACCACGTCGGCTGGAACACCCGGCAGGTGGACGGCGCGTGGGAGCCCACCTTCCCCGGCGCGCGCTACCTCACCACCCGCGCCGAGCGGGAGTTCTGGGCCGGGTACCCCATGGACGAGGCGCGCGCCCAGCTGTTCCGCGACTCGGTGCTCCCGGTCGAGCGGGCCGGCCTGCTGGACCTGGCCGACGTCCCGGCCGAGGGCCTGCGGATCGTCCCCGGCCTGCGCCTGCTCCCCACCCCCGGCCACACCCCGGGGCACGTCGCCGTCGAACTGACCAGCCGGGGCCGGACGGCGCTGATCACCGGCGACTGCCTCCACCACCCCGTGCAGCTCGCCCACCCCGCCATCGGCGCCTGCGTCGACATCGACCCCCGGCGGTCCGCCGCCACCCGCCGGGCGCTGCTCGCCTCCCTCGCCGGCACGGACACCCTGCTGCTCGGCACCCACTTCGCCCCGCCCACCGCCGGCCATGTCCTCGCCGACGGGGAGGCCTACCGGCTGCGGCCCGTACCCCCGACAGTCGGGGAGAGCGGCCCGCCCGTCGGCGCCGACGGAGCGCGGTGAGTGCGCACCGGGCGGGGCCGCCGAGCCGGCGCGCCGTCGGTTCGCCTCCGCTCGACCCCCTGACCGTCAAGTCGGCCCGTCCGAGCGCCGGTCCGATCGTCTGATGAACCGTAGGCTCGACGGCACCCGCTTCGCCGAACCGGGATCGGTGCCCGCCCTCCCGGGGGCGGGCGGGACGATTGAGACGGCAGGAGGAGTTGAGGACGCTGGGAGCGTTCGTCGAGCCCTTCGGGCAAGGATGGGTCCACTTCACCGACTTCGCCATCGCCCTGGTGCTGGCCAGCGCGATCGGCCTGGAACGGGAGATCAGACAGAAGGCCGCCGGACTGCGCACGTACACCGTCGTCGGTCTCGGGGCGGCGCTCTTCACCCTGGTGAGCAAGTACGGCTTCAGCGGCGTGGTCCAGTCCGGCGTGGTCACCCTGGACCCGTCCAGGATGGCCGCCCAGATCGTCTCCGGACTGGGCTTCATCGGCGCCGGGGTGATCTTCGTCCAGCGCGGCTCGATCCGGGGGCTGACCACGGCCGCCACCGTCTGGCTGACCGCCGCCATCGGCACGGCGGCGGCCGCCGGACTGCCGCTGCTCGCCACCGCGGCCACCGCCGCCTACTTCTTCGTCGGCTACGTGCTGCGGCCGCTCACCCACCGGCTGCCGAGGCTGCGCACCCGGCCGGTCAGCTGCCACGTCACCTACACCGAGGGCAACGGCCTGCTGCGGCTGCTGCTCGCCCGGATCACCGCCGCGGGGTTCGCCGTGGCCGAACTGGCGACCGTGGACCGGGCCGGGCCGCCCGGCGAGGGCGGCGGCGGGGTCGACGAGCGGATCGCGGAGGTGCACATCACCGTGCACGGCCGCGGGGACCTGTCCGCCCTCACCGCCGAACTGGCCCGCCTCCCGGGCGTCCTGACCTGCGCGGTCAGCCACGCCGAGGACTGAGGCCGGCTCAGTCCGCCGACCCGGCCGACGCCGCCGGCGCCACCGGGGGCGTCCGGACGGCGAGCAGGGCGGTGTCGTCCGTCAACCGGCCGCCGGTGTGCCGGAGGACCTCGGCCGCCACCTCGTCGACCAGGCGCCCGGGGTCGACCACCCCGGGGAGGGCGGCCAGGCGCTCCAGGTGGTCGCGCAGGGCGAAGAAGGCGCCCGTCCGGTCGCGGGCCTCGGTCACCCCGTCCGAGACGATCAGGACCGTCTCCTCCGGGCCCAGGCTCAGCCGCCGGACCTCCGGCAGCCCGCCGGCCAGCTGGGCCAGCCCGAGCGGTGCGCCGTTGCCCGGCGGCAGCTGGCGCACCCCCGCGGGGCCGAGGACGTGGGGGCTGTCGTGGCCGAAGTTGACCACCTCCACCTCCCCCGGCGCGTCGGCCGGGAACCAGACGACCACCGCCGTGGCGAACCGCTCCTCCTGCTCCCCCAGCCGCTCCGCCAGCAGGTTCTGCCGGTGCAGCCGCTCCTCCAGCCAGGACGCGACGGTGGCCAGGTCCGCCTCGTGGAAGGCGGCCTCCCGGAAGCAGCCCACCAGGGCCGCCGCCGCGGAGACGGCCGGCAGGCCCTTGCCCTGGACGTCGCCGAGGATGACCCGCGCCCCGAACGGGGTGGCCAGCACGTCGTAGAAGTCGCCGCCCACCCGGGCCTCGACGTCCGCGGCCAGGTAGCGCGCCGCCGAGTCCACCCCGCCCCAGCCCGGCGGCACCGGGCGCAGCACCACCTGCCGGGTGGTCTCGGCCGTGCCCTGGAGGTGGTGGACGTAAGCGGCGGCCCGGGCGCGGAAGATGCTGATCGGCACCGAGACGGCGGCCCCCGCGATCACCAGCAGGAAGTCCTCGATCCCCTGGGACTTGCTCCAGATGCTGTCCAGGGCCGGGTAGGCGACGACGGCGAGGAGGGCGAACAGCGTGGTGGCCGCCGGGCCGCAGAGCCCTGCGGTCACCACCGGGACCATCGCCAGCCAGCTGACGGACGCGAACGTGACGGGGGTGGCCGCGTCCACGCCCACCACCGCCGCCAGCACCGCCAGCGGCACCAGCCAGGACCAGTGGCCGTACCGGATCAGCACCGGCAGCCGCGGCCCCGGCTCCTCGACGGAACGCGCCCGCAAGCCGTCCCTCCCGTTCTCGCGACGTCCCCCGCTGTTCGGGCGCCCCGCCCGGCGCGAAGCCGCCCGGCGGAGGTTGCGCCCAAGGTACGGGGCCCGGTCACGGCAGCGGCGGTGCGGCGGCGTGGTGGGTCCGGCGGTCGCACGTTCGGCCCAGTCGGAGCACCGCTCGCGACACCCCGCCCGGCCCGCCACCGCTCCACCGCGTGCGGCTTTCCGAGTGAGGGGGCAGGGTGGTCCCGTACGGACCTGCCCGAACCACGCGGCGCCACCGGTGACCCGGCGGCCGGCCGAAGGAGGCGCCATGCGCACCCTGAAGATCCCCCGTCGGAGCCTGGCCCTGGCCGCGGCCCTCGCCGCCCTGCCGACCGCCGCGCTCGTCGCCCCGGCCCAGGCCGCGACCGGTGCCCGGACCGCGACCGCCGCCCCGCCGGTGTCCTTCGTGGAGCTCCCCGAGACCGCGCTGCCGCGTGACCACGCGACCCGGCCGATCACCGTCACGTACCGCAACGACACCTCGGCCGACCGGACGGTGGCCCCGCAGATCCTCGTCGAGTCGCCGGACAACGGGCCCTTCCTCAACCCGGCGGGCATCCGGATCGAGGTGCTCTCCCCCGACGGCCACTGGCGCGCCATTCCGCTCGGCAGCCAGACCGGCACGCTGTACACCCGGCTCGTCCCGGCCAAGACCGTCCTGCACGGCCACCAGACCCTCACCGCGCACTACCGGGTCACCGTGGTCGGGAAGGCGCCGCTCCAGGGCACGGTCGAGCCCCGGGTGGCGCTCTACCGCTGAGTCACCGGCCGCCCTGGGTCACCGGTGGCTCAGGGCAGCTGCACCGGCGTGAAGGTGCCGGCCGGGGTGCCCGCCAGCGCGCCGTCCATGGCGTCGCGCCAGATCGGGCCGGCCAGGGTGCCGCCGAAGGCCTGGCCGACCACCTGGCCGCCGATCCGCTGGCCGTCCAGCGGCTTGGGGTTGTCGGTGTCGCTGACCACGGTCGCGCCCGCCATCTCCGGGGTGTAGCCGACGAACCACACCTGGCGGCTGTCGTTGGTGGTGCCGGTCTTGCCCGCGCTGTCCCGGCCGGTGAGGCCGGCCGTCTGCCCGGTGCCGTCCTCGACCACGCCCTTGAGCATCGCGCTGACCGTGTCGGCGGTGCCGGCCGACATCACCGCCGAGCAGTTCGCCTGCGGCACCGCGAGCGGCTTGCCGTCGGGGCCGGTCACCGAGGCGATGGCGGTCGGCGCGCAGTAGGTGCCGTGGGCGGCGAAGGCCGCGTAGACGGCCGCCATCGTCAGCGGGGTCAGGTCGTTGCTGCCGAGCGTCATCGACGGGACCACCTGGAGCTTCTCGCCGCCCGCCTGCTGGGTGATGCCCAGCTTGTTCGTCATCCGCGCGACGTTACACAGGCCGGTGTCGGCCTCCAGCTTCGCGAAGTAGGTGTTGACGGACTGCGCCATGGCCGACTTCATGTCGAACCGGCCGGTGAGGCTCTGGCTGTCGTTGTGCACCTGCCCGGAGGACGGGAACCTCCCGCCCGAGCAGTCCGTCATGGCCGGCCACGGGATGCTGTAGTCCGTGGTGTAGGCCTGGTCGGCCGGGATGCCGCTCTCCAGGGCCGCCGCCGCGACGACCGGCTTGAAGGTCGAGCCGGTCGGGAACCCGAGCCCGCCGCCCATGGCCTTGTCGGCGTTGTAGTTGATCTGGGTCTGGTGCTGCTTGCCGTCGACGCCGTACGGGCGGCTCTGGCCCATCGCCAGGATCTTCCCGGTGCCCGGCTGGACGATGCTCATCGCGGTCGCCGCCTGGTCGCCCGCGTCGACGTGGCCGGTGACCGAGGCCTGGAGCGCCGCCTGGGCCTTCGGGTCGAGCGTGGTGCGGATCTGCAGGCCGCCGCGCTTCCAGACCGCCTGCCGCTCGGCGGCCGACGCGCCGAAGGCCGGGTCGGTGAGCACCGTCTCGCGCACGTAGTCGCAGAAGAAGCCCTCGCCCTGCTTGGCCAGGATGCACCCCTGCTGCGGCGCCTGGACGTTCAGCCCGAGCGGGGCGGCGATCGCCTGCCGGGCCTCCTCCTGGGTGATGTGCCCGTACCCGGCCATCTTGCGCAGCACGGTGTCGCGCCGCTCCTTCGCCGCCGTCGGGTTGACCGTCGGGTCGTAGCCGGTCGGCGACTGCACCAGGCCCGCCAGCAGCGCGGCCTGCGGCAGGGTGAGGTCCGCGGCGTGCACGCCGAAGTAGCGCTGGGAGGCCGCCTCGATGCCGTAGGCCTGCTCACCGAAGAAGGTGATGTTCAGGTAGTTGGTGAGGATCTGGTCCTTGCTCAGGGTCTCCTCGACCTTGATCGCGTACTTCAGCTCCTGGATCTTGCGGCCGACGGTCTGCCGCTGCGCCTCGGCGACCTTCTGCGGGTCGTCGCCCGCCTCCTCGACGAAGACGTTCTTCACGTACTGCTGGGTGAGGGTGGAGGCGCCCTGGGCGGTGGTGCCCGAGGAGGCGTTCTTGTCCAGGGCGCGCAGCACGCCCTTGAGGTCGATCGCGCCGTGCTCGTAGAAGCGGTTGTCCTCGGTGTCCACCAGCGCGGTCTTCACCAGCGGGGAGATCCGGTCCGCCGGGACGACCGTGCGGTCCCGGTCGTACACGGTGGCGATCGTGCCGCCCTGGGCGTCGAGGATCGTCGTGGCCTGGGACAGCGGAGGGGTCTTGAAGTCGTCGGGCAGGCTCTGGAAGTCGTCCGCCGCCGACTGCGCGCCGAGCCCGACCGCCGCCACCGCGGGCAGCACCATCCCCGCCGCCACCACCCCGGCGACCACGCTGACCGCGACCAGCCGCGTCCCGTGTCCCAGCTTCCGTATGCCCGCCACCACCCGCAGTTCCGCCATGACGCGTGACCGTACGCGGCGCAGATGAGGAACTCCTTGGAAGCCCGGCCCGCCGCCGGGCGCGGACGGCGCACCCGGCGGCAGGCCCGTGGGGCGGGGTCAGCAGGCCTTGACGTACCAGACCGGGCCCCAGTCTGCGGTGGGGTCGCCGTAGGGAGCGCCGGGCGTGGTGTAGACGAGGTTCTTGGACTTGCCGTACATCTTCGCCTTGAGGCCGGCGGACTGGTTGTTGTACCAGGACCCGCCGCTGTTCAGGCCGTCGGGGATCTCCTGGAGGATGCCGCAGTCGCTGAAGCGGAACATGAGGTGCTGGTAGTTGCTGTACTTGTAGCCGCAGATGTAGCCCTTGGGGCAGTCGGCCGGGGCCGCCGAGACGGCCGGCTGGGCGTTCGCCACGGGGGCGAGGAGCGTGGCGGCGGCGGCGAATCCGGCCGCGAGGACGATGCCGGCCTTGTGGACGAAGCGCATGGGGGACCTCCTGGGAGCAGTGACGTCGTGGTGCGGGCGGCCTGGCTCGGCGCCCGCACCTCAGTCTCGGAGTCCGGGGCACCGCCGCTCGACGTGTTTCGGCCTGGCCCGAATCACGGACGCACCGCTCAACTCCCCTACGAACCGGGCACATCGGGAACGTCGGGCCCGTCGCCGAGCAGTCCGAGGCCGAGCGCGGTCGGGCTGTGCAGCGCGGTGTTGCGGTACCGGGACGTGCCGATCAGCCTGGCCTCGCGCAGCACGGTGGCGTGCTCGCTGGCGCTGGAGGGGGTGATCCCGGCGAGGGCGGCGAGCTCCTTCGTCGAGCAGCCCGGGTGGTCGGCGATCACCCGCAACACGGCGGCCCGGGTGCGCCCGAGCAGGGCGGTCACGGTGGGCCCCGACCCCGCCGGGGCCGGGTCGGGGCCGAGCAGGTCCGGCCAGCCCGCGGGGCGGCTGTCGTCGATCGGGAAGGTGACCGCGGGCTGGGGCAGGCCGTGCGAGTCGTCGCTGACCATGGCCCGCTTGGCGAACACCGAGGGGGCCAGCAGGACGCCCTGCCCCTGGAGCCGCAGGTCGTGGTCGACCCTGCTGCGGACCTCCAGCACCGGCGGCTTCCAGCGCATCCACCGGGGGCTGGCGCCGGCGAGCAGCAGCTCGACGCCCCCGCCGAGGAACTGGCGCATCCGCACCGCCCGATCCGCGGCGTAGCAGTCGGTGATCCGCGACCAGTAGCGGCCGACCAGGTGCTCGTAGAGGAGGCCGAGGCTCTGGGCGAGTTCCTCGCGCAGCGCGCCGTCCTCGGCCAGGCGGCGGGCCCACCCGGGGACGGGCTGGTGCTCGGCGATCGCGGCCAGCTCCGCCGCGACGAGCCGGCCCGGGGTCGCCCGTACCCGCTCCAGCAGCTCCTCCGGCCGGCCTGCCACCGCGGGCATCAGGAAGGTCGGCCCCCAGCCGTCCGCCGGCGCCAGGGAGAGCGCCATCCGGGCCCGCTCGGGCAGCCGCCCCAGGACGCTCCGCCGCCACGGGTCCAGCCGCGCCGCACGGCTCCGGTCCTGTAGGGCCCGCGCCGCGGCCAGGAGTTCGGCGAAGGGCATCGGACCCGCCGGCCGGGTCCTGGCCAGGTCCTGGGAGGTGAAGTGGATCCGGTAGACCATGGGTTCCCTCCGGTGGCGGGCGACGGGGTCAGGTGCGTTTGAAGAACTCCACCTCCGCGAGCGCGATGGCGCGGCCGGCGCCGGTCCCGGCGGCCTCCCGGACGGTGAGCTTCACCTGGGTGACGTCGCTGATCCCGGTCTGGACGGTCTGCGGGCCCGGCTGGTCGTTGAGCGGGACCTGCTGGGTGTGGACCTCGCCGTCCTTCCCGGTGACCTCCAGGGTGAGGACGACGGGGCGGGCCTGCTGCTGGAACTGCTGGGGATCCGGGGAGGCCCCGGTGTGGACGATCAGGTCCACCAGTCGGAACGGGCCGCGGAAGGAGAAGGTGACGGAGTCCCCGATCTCGGGCGCCCCCCAGTAGGTGTTGCTGAGGCCGTCGTCGGCCAGGGTGGCCGGGTGGCCCTCGACGGCGGCGCTCGCCGAGGTGGCGGCGGGGGCGATCGGCGCGGTGCCGCGGACCTTGTCCAGGACGTCCTGGAAGACCCGCTGACCGGCCGGGAAGAGCAGGACCCCGGCCACGACCACCGCGACGAGCGCGAGCAGGGCGATGGTGCGGCGCAGCGCGTTGCCCGAGCCGCCGATCCGCACCCGGCGCCGGAACGGCCAGCGGGTGCGCCACCAGGGCAGTTCGGCGACGGCTTCGGTGGGGGTCAGCGGTGCGGCGCAGCGGCGGCAGAACTTCCGCCCGGGCAGGTTGGGCGTGCCGCAGCTGGGGCAGGGCGGGCCGTCCTGGGTCTCGACGGCCTCGGTCGCCCGGCTGACGGGGCGGGGCGCGACGGGCTTGGCGGGCTGGACGGCCGCCGGGTCGGCCGGGGCTGCGGGGGGCTGCGCACCGGGGACCTGCGCTGCGGGGTCGGGGGCCGGGGTCCGCGCGGGGGCCGGGCGTACGGGGGTCGGCCGTACGGGGGCGGTCGCGGGGCGCGGGGGGTCGGCGGCGGCCGGGGGTTCGGCGGCCGGGACGGGCGGTTGCGATGCTTCGACCCGGTCCTTCGCCTCCTGCTTCGCCTCGTTCTTCGCTTCCGGTTCAGCGCGCGCCGTCCGGCGCGAGGCGCTTCGCCGTACGGGTTCGGCAGGCGCGGAGGCGGGCTTCGGCTCGGGCGCGGGCGTCGGCTCGGGCGTCGGCGCGGGCGTCGGCTTCGGCGCGGGAGCAGGCACCGACTCGGCCTGCGCGGGCGCGGGCGCGGCCGACGCGGCGCCGGCGGTGCGCGACCAGCCGAGGTAGGCGCCGCAGTTGCCGCAGAAGTCGTCCCCCTCCCCGTTGGCCGTTCCGCATTCGGGGCACACCGGCATCCGTCAGTCCTCCGCTCGCCCGGGTGGGCCGGGCAGGATCTCCACCCGGCAGGTCAGATGGACCGGACAGCCGGCCCTGACGACGGACCGCACCTGGTCCTCGTCCGGTTCCGCTCCGCGCAGCGGCCAGACCCGGACCAGCAGCTCGCCGCTCGGCGCGGGCGGCAGCGGGGCGTCCGGGTCGGCGGACCAGGAGGCGCCGCCGCCGTCCACGATCTCGGCGCCGACGCCGAGCACCAGCCGCAGCCGTTCGGTGAGGCCGCGCCGGGTGCCGCGCCAGCGGTGCAGTTCCACCGCGCGCCCGACCACGGCGCGGCGCACCTCCACCGGCCAGGCCGGATCGACCTCGACCGCGACCCAGGAGGCCAGCCAGTCGAGGAAGTCGGCGGGCGCGAGGCCGGGTTGGAAGTAGGCGGGCAGGTTGTCCAGGGTGGCGAAGACCGGGGCGAGGACGGTGTCCAGGCCGGACGTGAACCGCTGGGCGAAGTCGTCCTCGGCGAACATCGCGGGCAGCAGTTCGCCGATCGGGTGCGGGCTGGGCAGCCCGGGGACGGCGGCTCTGGTCATGACCGCCCGTCCTCGGCCTGCGCGGTGACCACGACCTGGTGCTGGTGGGAGAAGACCAGGGCGTCCGGCGGGACCTCGACCCGCTCGGTCGGCGCGCCCCGGCGTCCGGTGATCGGGTCGGCCGGGAACAGCCGCAGCTCGTCGACGCCCGCGACCGCGGCCACCCGCTGGAGCACCGCGAACACCTCCCCGTACTGCACCGCCCGGCCGAACGGCCAGCCCGTGCCGTCGGCGCCGCCGCGCAGCGGGTTGAGGTACCGGTACAGCGCGGCGAGCACCTCCTCGCGGACCCGGTCGGGGTCGGCGGCGCGGGTGGTGAGCCGGGCGACCACCGTCACGCCCTGGTAGGCGGGCGGCTGGACGACCAGCCGGGTGCCGATCAGCCGCCGCTCGTCGAGGGCGGTCGCGACGGCGGCCAGCACCTGGTCGTCGGGGATCAGCTGCTCGAAGCGCAGCCGGTCGCCCTCGTCCGCGACGGCGTCGGGGACGACCAGCACCCGCACCGCGCCCGCCTCCCCGCCGGTGGCGGGCACGCAGCTGATCCGGGCGGCGGACGGCGCGGCCTGCCGGGCGATCAGCTCGAAGTCCCCGGCGGTGACGGCACGTTCCTGCAGGCGCAGCTGGTGCGGGGCGCGGGCCTTGGCGTTCTCGACGGTCTCGCCGTCGACCCCGCCGCGGGCCGCCTCCCGGTTGTCGACCCGGGCGATGTACGGGACGGAGCTGCGCAGCACCGTGATGGTGCCGCGGGCGACGTTGCCCGCGATCCCGCCGCCGGTGCGGTAGCGCGGGACGCGCAGGTGGGCGCCCTTGGGCGGGACGGCACCGAAGGCGCGCAGGCTGCCGTCCGGTTCGCGGACCGCGGGCGGGAAGAGGAACTCGCCGGTGGTGGCGTCCAGCACCACGTGCCGGTCGGTGGGCGAGGACTCGCCGAAGTGCTCGACGACCGTCCACCGTTCCCAGCCCTCGCCGGCCGCGACCTCGACCACCGGGGGCTCGCCGTCGAGCAGCACCGGGGGCCGGGCGAGCCGGAAGCGCTGGCCCGCGACGCCCTCCGAGGCGCCGAGCGGCGCGTCGGTGACGGTCTGCGCGTGGACGGCGGTGGCGGTGCCGCCGACGGTGAACACCTCGGCCCGGCGGATGGTGGGCGACTCGGAGTAGAACGGCTGGCCCGGCTGCGGCTCGGTGACCCGGCAGCGCAGCCAGCCGGCCCGCCGTCCGGCGACCACCGAGGCGGTGTGCCCGGCGGGCACGAAGACGACCACCTCGCCGGGCCGGTTGAGGCCGCCGGTGGTGTCGCTGCCGGTCTCGCAGGCGATCCAGCGCGCGCCGTCCCAGACCTCCCAGGCCAGCGGCGGTTGGCGCGGGTCGACGCCGACGCCCTCGACCCGGCTGTCCAGCCGGACGACCAGGATGCAGCGCGGCACCACGGCCGGCAGGGCGAAGAGCATGGCGTCCCCGGCCACCGGGCGCTGCTGGAAGCACCGGACGTCCGCGCCGTCGGCCAGTCGGGCCGTGCCGTCGGACTGCTCCCCGGAGGCGGAGACGGTGACCAGCCGATCCAGCGAGCTGGGGACGATCGGCAGGTCCTCGGCGGTGGAGAGGACCACCGCCTCGTCGGTCTCGGTGCGCAGCGTGGAGACCTCGGTGCCGGCCCGCAGCAGGACGGTCTCGGTCTGCGGGGCGGAGAGCCAGAAGTCGACCTCGGCCCGGGCCGCGGCCGGTGGGAAGAGCCGGATGCCGAGCAGGTCGAGGAAGGCGGCGTAGTTCTTCTCCGGCACCCGGTTCAGCCGGTAGAGCAGCTGGTCCACCAGGTAGGCGAAGGTCTCGATCAGGGTGACGCCCGGGTCGGAGACGTTGTGGTCGGTCCACTCGGGGGCGCGCTGCTGGACGTACCGCTTGGCCTCGTCGACGAGCTGCTGGAAGCGGCGGTCGTCCAGGTTCGGGGAGGGCAGGGCCATCAGTTCGCAGACCCCTCGGCCGAGTTCGGGTGTTCCGGGATGGTGTAGAAGGGGAAGACCAGGTTGCGGCGGTCGTTGGTGGCCCGCACGGTGTAGTGGACGTCGATGTAGAGGGTGCCCTCCTCGACGCTGTCGAAGGCGATCACCACGTCGTCCACCTCGATCCTCGGTTCCCAGCGCTCCAGGGCGATGCGCACCTCGCGGGCGATCCGCCCGGCGGTGTTGCTGTCGCCGGTGGCGAAGACGTACTCGTGGATGCCGCAGCCGAACTCGGGGCGCATCGGCCGTTCGCCGGGGGCGGTGCCGAGGATCAGCCGGATCGCCTCCGCGAGTTCGCGGTCGCGCTCCACCAGGGCGATGCCGCCGGTGGCGTTGACGCGCAGCGGGAAGGCCCAGCCGCGGCCGATGAAGCTGCCCGTCATATGGCGCCGCCGATCAGCACGTTGAACGCGCCGACGGTGACGGTGGCGCCGCAGGTGGTCTTGTCCCCCACGCGCGCCGCGGGCAGGCCGCCGATCAGCACCACTCCGCCGGCGAGCGCGCCCGGGGAGGGCAGCACCACGTCGCCGGGGCCCAGCGCCAGGTGCGGGGGGACGACGCAGGCGTGGACGGTGCCGACGACGGCGGCGGGGCGGCCGCCGATCAGCACGGTCGCCACCTTGAGGGCGCCCGGCGGCGGGGTGGTGAGGGCGCCGCCGTGATCGGTCAGGTCGCCGGTCCGGGCTGCGGGGGGCATGTGCGGTCTCCGTTTCGGATGGTGCCCGCTGGTCGTGGGGCACTCGTCTACTGCCAATTCTCTGTGACGATACGTCAGTTGATCCGGACGATGGCCCCCTTGAGCACCGCCTCGGCGCCTCCTTCCACGGTGACCGCCGTCGTGCCGCGGACGGTGACCGATCCGCCGCGCACGTCCACCGTGCCGGTGCCCGCGTCCAGGGTGATGCCGGAGGGGGAGAGCCGCACGGTGCTGCCGGCCGCGCCGCCGAGGCCGTGGACGGTCAGCACGATCTCGCCGCGCTGCTGGTCCAGCTTGACCTCCAGCTTGCCGTCGCCGCTCGCCAGCCGGACGCCGGACTTGCCGCCCGGCACGTCCAGCAGCTCCATCCGGTGGCCCGAACGGGACACCACGGAACGGCGGTTGACCTTGCCGGAGCCCGTGTCGACCAGCGGCACGTCGTGCGGGGAGGGCCGGTCCACGCCGTTGTAGAGCCCGCCCAGCACGTACGGGCTGTCCAGGTCGCCCTGCTCGAAGCCGACCAGCACCTCGTCGTTGACCTCGGGGCTGACCACCCCGCCGCCGCCGGCGCCGCCCCACTGCACGGTGCGCACCCAGTCGGAGACGTAGGTGTCGTCCAGCCAGGGGAACTTGAGCTTCACCCAGCCGCGCTGACCGCCGCCCGGCTCCCGGACGTCGGTGACCACGGCGACGGCCAGGCCGGGTATCCGCGGCCCGCGCGGCGGCGCGTTGCCGCCGCTGGTCAGCCCGGCCAGCGAGCGGTCGGGGGCCGCGCTGACCACCACGGTGGTCCGGTAGCCGCGGAACGGTTCGAGCAGGTGGCGCACCCCGGTGGCGGTGTAGCGACCGGAGAAGGCGGCGCCGACGTTGCCCAGGGCGACCGCGGTGCCCGCCCGCAGCCGCGGGTTGCCCTCGGCGACGACCTCCAGCTCGCCGAAGCCGGCCGCCACCGAGGCGGCCAGCGACCGGGCCACCGAGGCGGTCTCCGCCTGGGTGCGGTACGGGGTGTCGGCGACGGTCAGCCGGGCCCGGCCGGGGAAGGCGGAGGTCACCGCCGAGGGGCTCATCCCCGGCTGCACGGTCTGCGACGTCACCGCGGGCTCGGTGGCGACCAGGGCGCTCTTGGTGGTGACGTTCCAGCCGCGCGCCTCGACGGTGTCCGCCCCTCCGGCGCCGGTCAGCACACCGCGCAGCTCCAGCAGGTTGCGCCCGTACTCCAGCACCAGCGGGTTCTGCGGCGCGGGGGTGGAGGGGGCCGGCGCGCCGGAGGCGGGGTCGGGCTTGACGAACTCCAGCTTCCCGTCGTCGTCCACCCGCACCTGGGCACCGCTCTCCTGCGCCAGGAACTGGAGGAACTCCCAGTCCGGGACATTGGCCTGGGAGAGCTGCTGGTGGACGACCGGGAAGGAGTCGACCCGCCCGCAGGTCAGGCCCGCTCCGGAGGCGACCTCGCGGACGATGTCGGCGGTCGTCATGTTCCGGAAGGCCTTCACCCGGCGCCCGCGCATCAGCCGGTGGGTGACGGCCGAGGCCCGCACCACGGTGTACGAGCCCGTGGTGTCCACCTCCAGCTCCAGCGCCGTCACCTCGCCGGTGAACAGCCGCGCCCGGGTGTTCCCCTGGACGGTCACCACGGACACCTTCAGCGGGGTGCCGATGGTGATGCCGGTGGCGGAGAGGAAGGTGTGGTCGGCGTCCCGGAAGGACAGCACGGCGGTGTCGGGCAGGCCGACGCTCTCCTCGATGTCGCAGGAGACCAGCTGGGTCGCCCAGATCGGCGGCAGCGGGCCGGGCGCCTCGACGACGGGGTCGGCGGCGAAGGAGCGGCCGCCGCGGGCCTCGGGCGTGGTCATGGCCGTACCCCCTGCGCGGAGCCGCTCTGGGTGAGCTCCTCGATCCCCGGCACGATCAGCTCGGCGCCCGGGATCAACGCCAGCGGATCGTCGATGTCGTTGGCCTCCGCGATGGTGCGCCAGGCGGTGGCGTCCCCGTAGGCGCGCCAGGCGAGCAGCGGCAGGCTGTCGCCGGCGATCACCCGGTGGGTGCTGCGGGCCTCCGGCGAGCCCGAGGTCGGGTTCTGGCCGGCCGGGTCGACGCTGGCCTCGTCGATGGTGAGCGAGCAGACCGCCCGCAGCGGCTTCCCATCGACGTCGAAGAGCGAGTAGGTGACCGAGAGGCCGGTCAGCACCCCGTTGAACGACGTGGTCTTCAGGGTGCCCCAGTCCAGCCGGATCCACGGGCTGGCCGGGGTCTTGCGCGCCAGGCTGGCCGGGGTGGGCACGCAGGCCGTCATCAGCTGCTCCACCGCCCGCTCCACCGAGTTGTCGTGGGTCGCGGTGGAGTCCAGGAACACGTCGAGGGAGAGCGAGCGCGGACCGCTGCCGACGAACTCGGGCAGCGCGGACTCGCCCGCCATCCGGGACGGGGTGCGCCGCCACTCGGTGGTCTTGCGCAGCACCAGGGTCGCCGGGTTGAACTGGAGCCGGAGCTGCGCGAGCGTGCCGCCGGGCTGCGCGCCGACCGTGGACGGTGGCTCCATGATGGTCAGTTGGGCCCGGGTGACGCTCGCGGGGACCGCTGGGGACATCCTGGTGCTCCTTCCGTGGGTCGGGCCGTCGGGCGGGGGTTGGGTAGGCGGGTGGTCGGGTCAGAAGGGGCGCAGGCCCGCGTGGGCGATCTCCAGGGTCTCCATCGCGGCCTGGGAGTTGGCCGGGTCGAAGGACGGGCCCTCCCAGCGCACCGGGACGATCCCGAGCACCTGCCAGCCGACGATCCGGCTCAGGTCCGGCCGCAGCGCCACGATCTCGCCGTCCTTCGGCTCGACCTTGCGGACGATCTCGGACAGCCAGCGGGCGATCTTCGTCGTATCGGCGGTGACCGCCCGGGTCAGCGTGATGTTCGTCCAGGTGATGCGGCCCGGCAGCTGCCAGGCGAAGCCGTTGTTGCCGCCCTCCGCGTACTGCTCGATCTCGACCTGGGCGCCGAGTCCCGAGCAGGTGGTGAACTCACCCAGGTCGTTGCCGCCGATGGTCAGGCTGAAGAACACACTGGTCGCGAAGATGGTGTCGGTCATCGGTTCGGCTCCCTGCTCCCTTGCTTCCGGTCACGTCGTCGCGGCCTGCTGGCGGCCGTCCGGCTGGTGCGCGTCGTTCTGGTGTGCGTTTCCGGCTCCGCGCTCAGCGGCGCAGGTCGTACGGCTTGCCGCCGCGCTCCCGGCCCCTGCGCAACTCGGTGCGCAGCAGCCGGCCGACCGGTTCGACCAGCCGCCGGGCCAGTTCGTCGAGGTCGGCGGGGTCGGCGGACGACGCGGCGGGCGGTCCGCCGGGGGCGCTCCCCGGGGTGGTCGCGGCGGTCGAGGCGGCCGGGGACGGCGCTGCGCGCTGCACCGTGGTGGGCGTACGCGCCGGTACGGCGGTCAGCGGCACCCCGGTCAGGCCGTTCTGCTCGGCCACCCGCTGCAACAGCCGCGCCGTGGCGGGCGAAGGTGGGGCGGGCGGGGCGGGCGCGGCGTTGGCGGCCCTGGTGGCGGTGGTGGCGTGCCCGGCGGGCAGGGCCCGTGACACGACGAGCGCGGGTGCGCCGGAGGGCCCGGTGGCGGCCGGGACGGCGGGCTGCTGCGCCGGGGACGGCTGCGGGGGCCGGGACGTCGCCGGGAGGCGCTGGACCGGCGCGGCCATCACGGGCCTGAGCCGGACGACCGGCGGGCGTGGGGCGGTCGCCGCCGCCGTCGTGGACGCCGTACCGGGGGCGCCGGGGCTCGGGCGGCCTGCCGACGTCGGCATGGCGGAACGCTGCAACGCCGGGGCGCTCGGGTTCGGGACCACCTCACGGGGTCGGTCGGGCAAGGCGTACGAGGGGTTCGCGGGTCCGGCTGCGGTCGGACCGGTGCCTGCCTGCGCTGACGGGTGCTCCGCGGCCCGGTCCGACGACCGCCGGGAGAACGCGCGTTGCACGGCAGCCACGACCCCGCGCGACGACCCCGCATCGGAGCCGGCCGCTCCCGGGGCGCTGAACCGCGCCGGGGGGCCGAACCTCGCCGGGCCCGCCTGTGGGGCCGACGTCCTGGCGGCGGTGCCGCTGCCGTCCCCGGTGCCCGACGGGCGCCGCACCTGCGCACGCGCGTGCTGCGGAGCACCCGCGGCCGGCGCGGCCGCCGCTCCGCCGTCCGTACGGGAGGCGAGCGCGTTGGGCCAGACGGCCGGGACCACGGGCTTGGCGGGCGCCGTGCCCGCGCCGGTGGGCGCGGAGGTGCCGGTCGCGGGCGGCGCCGGCGGAGTGGCGAGGGCGACCGTCATCCGGCGATCGCCGAGCAACCCGCGCCGCTGGCCGATGAGTTGGACGGCGCGCTGCACGCCCAGACCGCCGGAAGCCGGACGTGCGGGAACCGTCACGGGAACCACCTGGCCGCTGCCACCTGCGGGCGCGGCGCCCGCAGGGCGGGGCCGGGCGCCGGGGACGATCGGCTGCGCGGAGGTACCCGGCCGCCGCTCCGGGCCGCCGCCGGACGGCGAGGCGGCGGCGGTGCCCGTCGTCCCCTGCCGGGTGTCGGAGGCCGCCGGGCGTCCGGCGGCCGGTCCGCGATGGCTGTGTTCCCCCTGCGGGTGCGCACCGTGGGTGCCGGCAGCCGGGCTGGTCGAACCCGCCGATCGTCCGCCATCACCGCTCCGGGACAGGGAGTTGGGCTCCGCCGGGCTGTCGCCGGGCTGCCCGACGGCGCGCTGCACGGGCAGCCCCTCACCGGTCACCGTCGAGGTGACGGCAGGGACGGCCTGGCCTGCCGCCGGAGGCGTGATCCGCTGGACCGGTCGGCGCCCGCCGAGCAAGGGAGCGGCGCCCCCCGCCACGGCGGCCGTCGGCGGCAGCGCGTCGAGCGGCGCGCCCAGGCCCCCGCGCGTCCGGGCAGGGGCCGGGTCGGGCTGGGTCGGCGCTGACGGCGCGAACGCGGACGTCGCACGCTGGACGGACGTGCCCTCGGAGGTCCCGCTCCTGCGGGCAGGGGCCGGGTCGAATTGGGTCGGCGCTGACGGCGCGGGCGCGGACGTGGTGCCCTCGACGGTCCCGCCCCGACGGGTGGAGGCCGGGTCAGGCTGAGCCGACGCGGCACGACCGGGAACCGGTGCTGACGGCGCGGGCGCGGACGTCGCACGCTGGACGGACGCGCCCTCGACGGCCTCGCTCCTGCGGGCGGGGGCCGAACCGGTCTGGGTTGGCGCGGCACGACCGGAAGTCGGCGAGGACGGAACGCGCTGAACAGACGTGCCCTCGGCGGTCCCACCCCTGCGGGCAGGGGCCGAACCGGGTTGAGCCGACGCGGCACGACCCGGGGTCGGCGACGACGAGGGTGCGGGCGCGCCGGTCCCGGACGGCGCGCGCTGGACGGATGCGCTCCCGGCGGACCCACGGTCGGGCCGCACCGGTGCCGAGTTCCCCGACCCGGCGGCCGTACGGGCACGGCGGGCAGGGGTGGTGGCGGCGTCACGGCCCCCGCCGCCGGACGGCCGGGCACCATCGGTCCCGCCCGCCTCGGAGCCGGTGGGCCCCGGGTCAGCGGCGGAGACAACGGGCATGGCCGGCGCACCCGAAGGGGCGTCAACGGCCCGGGGGCCGCCGGTGGCCAGGGGCGAGGCGCTGGCGGGCAGCGCGGTCAGGGGTGCGCCGAGGACCGGGCGGGCGGCCGCGCCACCACCCGACACGGCGGCACGCTGGACCACCCCTTCGCTCCCCGCACTTCGCGCGGGCGCAGCGGCGGCACCCGGCGACGTCCGTACGACAGCCTCGGGGTTCGCGGACGGCCGCGAGCCGTCGGCGGGTGCGGCCGTCGCCTCCGCGAGTGGCGGCGGCGCCTCCGTGGCCCGGCTCGACGGCTCGGCGACGGCATCCCGCCTGCCGACCGCCCCCGGGACGGCCGTCACCGGGCGCACGGGCAGGGCCCGGGGGCGCCGCGCGACGGTCAACGGTGCGCTGACGGAACGCGGACGGACCGGACGCTCGGCCCCGTAGGGACGCGAGGAGGCGGCGCCCGCAGCGGGCGTCACCCCGGCAGGAGCCGACCCACCGGGCGTCCCGGCATCATTCGCCGACACCGCAGGACGAGGCGAACTCCCCCGCACCCCACCGGACTTCGGCTCACCGTGCTCCGCCGAACCGGCTGCCGTGGCCGCAGGCCCCGGCGAACCGCCGTCGGCCTTGCCCGTACGTGCCGGACGTGGCCCCGAGCGCACCGGAAGCCGCCGCAGCCGGACGGACCGCTGGACCGGCCGGGCCTGCCGGGCCGTCGCCGGCTCCCCGCTCTCCACGGGCTCTTCCGCCCCGGACTCCCTCGGGAGGACCGGCACGACGAGCTCGTCCCCGCCCGTGCGGACGGGCGCCGGAGAGCCCGGCCCGGCCACCGCCCGCAGGATGCCGGCCGGCGCGGTCGGGAGGACCGCGTGGCCGAGCGGCCCGCAGAGCGAGGGGTCCTGCCACGCGCTGAGCCGGGACCGGAACCTCAGGCCGTCGCTGACGCCGTGGCCCGGCCCGGCCAGGGTCGGGACCAGCGGCGCGACCGCGCGCCAGCCCCCGTCCCCGGCCGCCGGTCGCCGCTGAACGACCTCGCCCGTACCGCCAGGCGCGCCGTCAGCACCGCTATCGCCGACAGCGGCGTCGCCGCCGCCGCCCCGACGCCGGCCGATCCAGTCCCGAAGCCCCACCCGGCTCACCCGCCTTCGCTGATGCGGGTGTTGAGCCGGGCGATCTCCCTGACCCACTGCCCGCGTTCGCGGTGGGTCAGGTCGAGGATGTCCTCCCGCTGCCAGTGGAAGTGGTACGCGATGTACGCGATCTCCTCGTACAGCCGAGCAGGCGCGTACGTCACGATTCCCCCAGGCGCCCACCGGCGAGGTCGACCTCGAAGGCGCCGTCGCAGTGCGGGCAGGTCACCGCGGCGCGCGTGTGGCCTTCGCTGTTGATCCGCTGGTAGAGGTCCTGGAGGAAGGCCACGTCGGTGGCGTACATCCGCTCGACGATCCCGGCGTGCACGTCGGTGAGGTCGCCGAGCCGGGTGATCACGTGGCTGAGCAGCACCACACTGAGGTAGGCCGGGTTCTCCTTGACCCGCAGGTCGATCTGCGGCATCAGCTCGTCACGGGCGGTGGCCAGGCGCATGGCACCGTGCCGGTGCACGGTGCCGTCGTCGTCCACGTACCCGATCGGCAGCTCGAACTCGAACTCGGTGTGCGGCACCCGCCCCCGGGGCTGCGCCGCCGCCGCTGCCGCCGGGGCCTGCTGCTGCGGCGCGGTGTTCTGAGGGGCCGGAGCCCGTTCCAGCAGCTCCTCCAGGCCGATCTTGCGCCTCACTCGACCGAAATCTCCTCGAACACGATGGTCACGGTCTCGGTGGCGGCGCTGGACTCGCCGGCGCTGAGGGTCGGGCCCTCCCAGCGGCTTGCCCAGGCGTTGAGGAGCTGGATGCGCCGCAGGGTGGCACCGGTGGTGTCCTTGACCTCGATGGTGAGGTTCTGCCGCGCGGTGTTGATCGCCCCGTTGTTGAGGGTCTCCTTGATCCAGTCCGTGAACGCGCCGCTCTTGTCCAGGCCGCGGGTGATGGTCACCTCGCCGGGGAGCCGGGCACCGGGCTGCTTGCGGACGATCAGTTTGCCCTCTTGGGTCACCTGCTTGTACTCGACGACGTCCTGTTCGACCGTCAGGTTGCTGATCTCCTTGACGGACTCGACGTTGTAGCCGCCGAGTTGGACGCCGAATATGTGTGTGGAGAGCGGATCGCCTTCAGCCATGGGTCTGTGTCACCTTCCGATGCGAGGGGTGCCGAGGGTGCCGAGGAGCGGCACGGAGGGGTGGTGCCGACCGAGCCGGCCGGTCATTCGTTGACGAGGCTCGTGCTGTCGGAGAACTGGGACAGCCGGAACACCACGAACTCCGCGGGCTTCACCGGGGAGACGCCGATCTCGCAGATCACCTGGCCGAGGTCGATGGACTCCGGCGGGTTGTTGTCGCGGTCGCACTTGACGTAGAAGGCCTCGGCCGCGGTCTGGCCGAACAGGGCCCCGCGCCGCCACTCCTCGGTGAGGAACGCGGTGATGTTCCGGCGGATGCTGGACCACAGCCGGTCGTCGTTGGGCTCGAAGACCACCCACTGGGTCCCCAGGAGGATGGACTCCTCCAGGTAGTTGAACAGCCGGCGGACGTTCAGGTAGCGCCACGCCGGGTCGGAGGAGAGGGTGCGAGCGCCCCAGATCCGGATGCCGCGCCCGGGGAACGCCCGGACGCAGTTGACGCCGATCGGGTTCAGCAGGTCCTGCTCGCCCTTGCTGAGACGCAGCTCCAGGTCCACCGCGCCGCGGATGACCTCGTTGGCGGGCGCCTTGTGCACGCCACGCTCGGCGTCGCTGCGGGCCCACACCCCGGCGACGTGGCCGCTCGGCGGGACCAGCACGTTGCGGCCGCTCGCCGGGTCGAACACCTTGATCCACGGGTAGTAGAGCGCGGCGTAGCGGGAGTCGAAGCCCGCCTCGTCGTTGCGCCAGGTGCGCATCCGCTGGGCGTTGAGGCCGGGCGGCGGGTCCAGGACGGCGATCCGGTCGCCCATCTGCTCGCAGTGCGACATCACCGCCAGCTGGACGGTGCGCAGGCCCTCGTCGTCGAGGTCGCCGCGCTGGTAGGCGCTCATCAGGTCGGGGACCGCGACCATGGTGATCTCGTCGATCGCCTCCAGGCCGCCGAAGCCGGTCCGGGCGGCGGCGTCGCCGACGTACTCGGCGGGGTCGAGCCGGCCGGCCGGGGCCGCGGCGGGCGCGGGCGCGGCGGCCAGGGCGTGACCGCGGCGCTCGGGGCGGCTCGGCGCGGTGCCGGGCTGTTCGGCGACGGCGACCAGCTTCGACTCGCGCAGCTGGGTGACGACGTAGCCCTTGGTGCTCTTGCGGGTCGAGACGTCGTACGTCTCCACGACCTCGGCGCCCCGGCGCACCAGCAGCCGGAACCGGTCGTCGGGGACGTTCTCGCCCTCCGCGTCGACGACCTCGACGGACACCTCGCCGCCCGCGCCGGGCAGGGCGGAGAAGAGGAAGCCGGCGATCTCGACCGGCGGGGCCGCGGTGACGGCGGGGGCGGCGCCGGGCGTCCGCCGGGCCGGGTCGCCGACCCGCACGACGTAGGCGGAGCCGCCGCCGTTGGCGAAGAAGCCGTACACCGAGTGGGCCAGGTAGGTGCCCTCGGTGAAGCCGCCGAACCGCTGGACGTACTGGTCCCAGTTGGTCACCAGTGTGGGCTCGTGGAAGGGGCCGGTCTCGGCGAAGCCGACGAACGCGGCGACGGCCGTGCCGACGCCCTCGATCGGCCGGGCACCGGACTGGACCTCCTCCACGTACACGCCCGGGGTGAGGTACGACGGCATACGCGCTCCTTCGGCTGGCCCTGCATTTTCGCCGGTCATTCGCCCCCGAGTCTGCTGCCCGGGCGGCACCTGGGGACATGTCCCCAGGTGCCGGACCGGGGGCAATGCCGCTGCCCCCGGCGGACACCGCCGTACGTACCCACCGGCCTCCGCCGCCCCGGAAGTGCTCGGCCGTGCCCGCCGGCCACGCGTGAGGTGCTCAGCCGTGCCCCGCGTCGCCGAGGACGCCCAGCCACGGCCCGAACTCGCTCGCCAGCACCAGCCGGCCGAGCTTGCGGTACTCGCCGACCACCGCGGAGACCAGCTGGGCCATGCCCAGCGGGGCACCCGTCCCGGCGGCCAGGTAGGCCGCGGAGACGGCGCAGGCCCGGATGGAGCCGCCGGTGAGCTCGAAGTTCCGGGCGCAGTAGTCCAGGTCGAGGTCGTCGCCGCGGGGCACCAGCGGTCCCAGGCAGCGGTCCCAGAGCCGGCGCCGCTGCGCCTCGTCCGGGAGCGGGAACTCCGCGATGACGTCCAGCCGGCGGGTGAACGCCTCGTCGAGGTTGGCCCGCAGGTTGGACGTCAGCACCGCGATGCCGTCGAAGGACTCCATCCGCTGGAGCAGGTAGGCCGTCTCGACGTTGGCGTGGCGGTCTCGGGCGTCCTTGACCTCCGAGCGCTTGCCGAACAGCGCGTCGGCCTCGTCGAACAGCAGGACGCCGTTGACCTGCGCGGCCTCGGTGAAGATGCGTTCCAGGTTCTTCTCGGTCTCGCCGATGTACTTGTCCACCACGGTGGCGAGGTCCACCACGTACAGTTCCATGCCGAGTTCGGCGGCGACCACCTCGGCGGACATCGTCTTGCCGGTGCCGGACTCCCCGGCGAACAGGGCGACCACCCCGTTGCCCCGGCCGCCGCCCGGGCGCATCCGCCAGCTCCCGAGCACCTGGTCGCGGTGCCGGGCCCGCAGCACGAGTTCGCGCAGCCGGCCCGCGGTGGGGGCGGGCAGCACCAGGTCGGACCAGCCGACCGCGGGTTCGATCCGGCGGGCGAGCCGGGCCAGGCCCGCGCCGTTCTGCGCCCGCACCGCCGTCCGCAGGTCCTCGGCCCGCACCGGGCGGCGTTCGGCGGCCGCCGTCCGGGCCGCCACCGAGGCCGCGCGCGCCACCTGCTCCTGGTCCAGCCGGTACGCGGCGACGGCCTCGGCCAGGTCCTCGCTCAGCTCGCCGCCCGGCTGCCCGCCCAGCGCCTGGGCCCACTGCCCGGCGCGGTCGTGCTCCTCCGGCGGCGGGACGGTGACCACCACGGGGCTCCGCGCCGCCCAGGCCGGGTCCCAGACCTGGGGGCCGTGCACGACCAGCGGGACGCCGTCGAGTTCCGCGCACAGCTCGCGCAACAGCGCGGCCCGCTCGGGCCGTTCGGGTTCGAGCCGGTCCAGCGGTCCGAGCACCACGCCGCCCCCGCCCAGCCGCGCCTCGCGGGCGAGCACCCGGACGGTGCCCTCCGGCCGGCGGGCGGCGAGCGCGGCGGCGTCGACCACCAGCGGCGGCGGGCCGTCGGCCGCGAGGGCGGCCACCGCGAGCGGGCCGGCGTGCCCGCCCCGGTCCAGCAGGTGCACCAGTCCGCCGTCGGCGGCCAGCGCGCGCAGCCGCTCGTCCGGCCGTTGGAGGCGGGGCCCGGGACCGGCGCGGTGGGCGAGCCCGGCGAGCGCGCCGTCCGGCTCGTCGTCGCCGAGCAGGTGGGCCGTCACCCGGTCGGGGACGCGCAGGGTGCGGGAGAGCAGCGGGCGGTCCGGCTCGGTGATCTCCAGCAGGCCGCCGGCGACCAGCGGGGACCGGGCGGAGAACCGGAAGCGGCCGGCGCCGGCGCCGGGCAGTCCGCACAGGTCGAGGGCCAGGCCGATGGTCGCCCGGCGGCGGGTCAGGTCGTCGTTGAGGTAGCCGTAGAGCTGTTCGAAGCGGGAGTCGAGGTCGGGGGCGAGCGCCACCAGCAGCAGGTCGAGGTCCACCGGGAGCAGGCCGAAGGCGGCGGTGAGCCGCCCGAGCCGGGAGCCGGGCGGCGGCGCGGGCCCGTCGCCGGGGTCCGCGGCGGCGCGGTGCACGGTGGCGGAGGCCGCCAGGATGCGCTCCACCGCGTCCGGGCCGAGGTACTGGCCGCGGTACGGGTCGTCCGGGTCGGGGTCGTCGGCGCGGCGTTCGCGCACCGCGGCGCGGACCCGCTGCTCGACCCGGTGCAGCCGCTCCCAGAGGTGGTCGTGGCCGGGCGGCGCACCGTCGACCGCCTCGTCCAGGTCGACACTCACAGCGTCCTGCCCCTCGTCCAGGTCCACGCTCATCGCGCCCTGCCCCTAGGCCGGCGGCCGGGCGGCAGCCCGCGGTCGCGGGGCGCGGCGAAGCCGTCCGGTCCGGGGTCGGTGGCGTCCTGGTAGCGCAGCCGGCGGCCCGGGCCGTCGGCGGGCGGCGGGCCCGCCGGGGTGGTGTCGCCGGCACGCAGCACCAGCCCCTCGGTGACGGGCGGTCCGGCCGGGGTGCGTCCGCCGGGCAGCGGGGCGAGCACCCGCAGGTCGACGGAGGGCCGCAGCTCCCCGCCGAGCGAGGACCAGACGTCGGACACCGACGGCAGGCCGGTGTCGCGTCCCGCGATGTCCAGTCCGACGGTCAGTCCGAGTTCGGCGAGCGTGCCGGTGAGCAGCCGGGCGGGCAGCGTGTCGGTGGCGGTCAGGCACTGCAGCACCTCGGCGAGCAGCCGGTGCTCGTCCTGCGGCCGGTTGGTCCAGGCGGTGACCAGGTAGGCCAGCTCGAACCAGCGGGGCGCGGGGCGGTGGCCGGTCACCAGGCCGTCCGCGTCGTGCTCCGCGACGGTGCCGGCCTGTCGGCGGCCGGTGTCCTCGCGGAGCCCGTACAGGAAGACGCTGACGGTGGGGGCGTTGCGCCGGGCGGCGAAGTCCCGGGTGGGGGCGTCGAAGACGACTTCGATGCCTCGTTCGGGCAGCCCGGTCTCGGCGAGCAGCTGCCGCAGCGCCTCGTCGACCTCGTGGATCACCGGCGCTCCACCTCCCCGGGCGGGCCGATGCTGCCCTCGACGACGAGGAAGGGGCAGGTCACCGGGGAGAATCCGGGGCCTTCGGCGGTGATGGTGCGCGGCCCGGTCTCGTCCTTGGGGAGGATGAGCAGCTGGCCGGCGAAGGTCCCGTCGCCCTTCGGGCGGGTGGGGGCGGCCTCGGCGGTGATGCCGGGCTGCCAGGTGAACCGGACGGGTGCGCCGGGCGGGAAGTCCACGCCGCGCACCGAGGTGACGAAGCCGGGCTTGCCGATCGGCGGCACCGCGACGATGCGGGGCTGGAGGATGCGCAGCGGGGTGCCGGCCCGGTGCGGTCCGGGGGTGGCGTCGGTGCCGGTGGTGGTGAGCTCGGCGGTGATGGTGGTGTCCAGCGCCGCGACGGGTGAGAGCACCACCCGGACGACCGCGCTGCGGCCCGGGGCCAGGTCGCTCACCGTGCAGGTGCCGTTGCGGCAGCCGGGGGGCAGGGCCCCGGTGGGCACGCCGGCGGGCAGGCCGAGGGTGAGGCGCAGTCCGGTGGCGCGGGCCTGGCCGGTGTTGCGCACGGTGTAGCTGACGGTCACGCGGCCGCCGACGTAGCCGGGGTTGGGCTGGGCGCCGACGGTGATGTCGGGGCCGGCCTGCGGCGGCGGGGCCGGGGCGGGCGCCGGGGGCGGCGGCGGTGCGGGGCTGGGTGTGGCGGTCGGGGTGGGTGTGGGCGTCGGGGTCGGTGTGGGTGTCGGGGTGGGCGTCGCGGTCGGCGAGGGGGTCGGGGTCGGGCTCGGCGAGGGGGTCGACGGTTCCAGCACCGGTAGGAAGGTCCGGGCGGAGTCGTCGTCGGGGTACGGGTCGACGACCGTCCCGGTGACGGTCCAGCCGAAGTCCGGGACGCCGGGTTGGGTGCCGACCAGGGTGGCCTTGATCCGGACCACCTGGCGCGGGGTCAGGGTGCCGAGTTCGCAGCGCAGGGCGGCCGCGTCGCACGTCCCGGTCGGGGTGGTCAGCTTGTCGAGCCGGGCACCGGTCGGCACCGAGACGGTGAGGGCGGTGCCGGGTGAGGGCGCGGGGCCCTTGTTGGTGACGGTGACGGTCACCTCGGTACTGCCGTCGACGGGGACGGCCGGGGTCCGCTCGGGCACGCTGACCGCCAGGTCGACGGACTGCTGGACGGCCGGCTCCTTCTGGCGGCCCGGCAGCCGCCAGTCGAGTTCGGTGAGCTTCGCGCTGGCGAAGTCGTAGACCTTGAGCCCCTCCGGTGAGTTCGGCGGCGCGGCGCGGCGGGAGGTCAGGACCAGCTGCGCGCTGTTCGCCGTCCAGGCGACGTCGCGGGGCTGGAAGGGCCCAGTGGTGGGGCGGTCGGGCAGCGGCCGGGTGCAGGCGCCCTGGCCGAGCCCGGTGGGCACGACCACCGTGCAGTCCTCGCCGGTCGGCGAGGTGACGACGATGCCGTCCTGCTGGTTGTTCCCGCCGTCACCGGCCTTGCGGTTGAAGGCGATGCGGCGGCCGTCGGGGGCGAAGGCGGGGCTGTCGTCGATGACGTCGCAGCTGCCCGGGCAGGCCGTCCGGCTGAGGTCGGTCTGCCGGGTGAGGTCGTCGGCGGTGACGGTCCAGACGTGCAGGTTGCCGGCGTTCCCGTTGACCACCGCGGTCCGGGAGAAGGCGATCAGCTTGCCGTCGGGGGACCAGAACGGCTGGCCGTCGGAGGCGCCCTGCTGGCCGGCCGGCGGCTGGACGGTGCCGACGATCTTCCCGGTGGCGACCTCGGCGACCAGCACCCGCCCGGGCCGGGCCGGGTCCTGGCCGGTGGCCGGGGTGCTGCGGCTGAACACGATCAGCCGGCCGTCCGGGGAGATCGACGGGTCGGTGTCGCGGTCGTTCGGGCCGCGTCCGGCGAGGTTCATCGGCTGCGGGTCGGCGCCGTCGCCGTCGGCGGTCCAGATCCGCTGGATCCGCCCGGCCGGGCCGTCCTCGTAGCGGGTGACCACGATCCGGCGGCCGTCGGGCGTGTAGGTCTGGCGCTCGTACCAGGGGTCGAAGCCGGGGCGGGGATGGAACAGCGGGTCGGCGCCCGGGTCGGTGCTGGTGTTGTCGGCGGCGGCCGGGTCCTCGCGGAGCACGCTGATGCCGAGGTCGCGCGGGTCGGAGCCGTCGGGGAGGACGTCCTCGACGTCGGCGACGTTGGCGCCGGAGGCGCTGGTCTGCTCGACGACGGGGCCGCCCTCGGTCTGGGTGCCCAGCCAGGTCGGCGTGGCGATCAGCCGGTTGGCGCGGTAGAGCACCTTCGGCGCTTCGCAGTTGCAGGTCAGCGCCCGGTAGAGGTTCACCACCGGCGGCCGGGACGGGTCGGGCTGCGGGGTCGGGTCGTTGGGGTCGAGCAGGTCGGCGCTGAGGAAGAGCACCCCGCTGCCGTCGGCCAGCCAGCCGGCCGAGCCGGTCTTCCAGGTGGAGCCGGTGCCGGGGAAGAAGGCCTTCTCTCCGCCGGTGGGCGAGGTGAGGACCAGGGTGCGGCCCTGGGCGCCCTCGTCCCGGGTGTAGACGATCTCGTTGCGGTGGGCGTCGTCGTTCACCGGGTTCCAGGCCGGGTCCACGGCGTCCCCGCTGGTCACGCTGGTGACCTTGACGGGCGCGCCGCCCTCGAACGGCCGCAGGTAGATCTGACGGTGCGACGGTTCGCCGTCGCAGGAGTACGCGATCCACTTGCCGTCGGGCGAGACCGTCGGGTGGGTCTCGTCGGCCGCGCCCTCGGTGATCCGGCGCAGCCCGCTGCCGTCCCGGTTGACGGCCCACAGGACGTGCCGGGTGCCGCCGTCGCCGGGCCGGGGCTCCAGGGCCTCGAAGACGACGCCCTTGCCGTCGGGGGCGAGCGCGGGGTGGGCGGTGTCCATGCCGGTGGTGAGGCGGTGCACCGCGCCGGCCGCGTCGCGCAGGTACACCTGGGGCAGCGGGCCGTCCCGCAGGCTGGTGAAGACGAGTTCGCCGCCGCGGGCGGACGGGTCCCGGTCGAAGTGGATCGGGCCGGGCCCGAACAACGGGGCGCTGTCCGTCATGCCGGTCACCCGGCCGAGGCCGCGGTGGTCGGTGCCGGCGAAGACGATCCGCCCGGCCGCCGGGTCGACCGCGGCCGCCGGGGCCGCGGCGGCGCCCTGCCCGCCGGGGGCGGCGCCGGCCAGGGTCACCAGGGCCGTCGCGAGCGCGAGCAGCGCCGCGAGGGCGGCCCGGGCCGGCCGCCGGGCGGAGCGGGGAGTGGCGGTGGCGCCGATCACGGCTCGACCTCACAGGTTGCAGGGGCGGTCTCCCCCGCAGTCTCCCGGGCCCGGGTGCCCGGGGACAGAGCCCGGGCACCCTTGGCGGGGGAAGCACCTCCTGTCCCCAAAGGGCAGACCGCCGGCGCCGTGCACGGGAAGTCGGCCGGGCCGACTTCCCGTGCGGGCCTCCGCCGCCGGCCTAAAGTGCGGCGAGGTGGTCGACCAGGTCGTCGAGGCCGAGCGAGCCCAGCGACAGCGCCTTCATGTGCCAGGCCTTGAGGTCGAACGCCGCGCCCTGCCGGCGGCGGGCGGCTTCCCGCCCCTCCAGCCAGGCGCGCTCGCCGAGCTTGTAGCCGATGGCCTGCCCGGGCCAGCCGAGGTAGCGGGCGATCTCACTGCCGCGCATGTCGGCGGGGCTGCCGTTGTAGGTGGCCATGAACTCGGTGGCGAGCTCCGGGGTCCAGCGCTCGCCGGGGTGGAAGCCCGAGTCGGCGGGGATCGGCAGGCCCAGGTGCATGCCGATGTCGATGATCACCCGGATGGTGCGCAGCATCTGCTCGTCGAGGAAGCCGAGGCGGTGGGCGGGGTCGGTGAGGAAGCCCAGGTCGTCCATGAGGCGCTCGGCGTACAGGGCCCAGCCCTCGACGTTGGCGCTGACCATGCCCAGCGTGCTCTGGTAGCGGCTCAGCCGGTCGGCGACGGCGACCCACTGGGCGAGCTGAAGGTGGTGGCCGGGGACGCCCTCGTGGTACCAGATGCTGACGAGCTGCCAGGTCGGGAACGCGTCCCGGCCGAGCGTGGGCAGGTAGGTGCGGCCGGGCCGGCTGAAGTCCAGGCTGGGGCCGGAGTAGTACGGTGCCGCGGCGCTTCCGGCGGGGGCGATCCGGGACTCCACCTTCCGCACCGGTCCGGAGATGTCGAAGTGGGTGCCGTCGAGGGCCTCGATCGCCCCGTCCATGATCTGCTGCAGCCAGTCGCGGATCCCCTCCTCGCCCGCGACCCGGTGGCCGTGCCGCTCCAGGTGGTCCATGGCGTCGAGGGCGCCGGCCCCGGGCAGCACGCGCCCCGCCTCGGCCCGCATCTCGGCGGCCGTCCGGTGGAACTCGCTCCAGGCCCAGGCGTAGGCCTCGTCCAGGTCGACGTCGGCGCCGGTGTGGTGGCGTACGGCGAGCCGGTAGCGGTCCCGGCCGACGGCGTCCGGGGTGTCGGCGGTGGCGGGGGCGTAGCTGTCGCGCAGCCAGCTGCGGAACCCGGCGACGGCGGCGGTGGCCTGGCCGGCGGCCGCGTCCAGGTCGCCGCGCAGCCGGTCGGGGCCGGGGGCGACGAAGTCGGCGAACCACCCGGCTCCGGTGCCCGCCCGCTGGTCGGTGGCCTCACCGGTCCAGGCGGTGAGCTGGTCGATCACCACGGCCGCCTGGCGGGGCGCGGCGAACAGGCCCCGGGCCATCCCCTCGGTGAGCGTCGCCCGGTAGCCGTCGAGCGCGGCGGGCACGTTGCGCAGCCGTCCGGCCACGGCCGCCCAGTCGTCGTCGGTGACGGTCGGCATGTAGGTGAAGATCTCCCGCACGTGGTGCACGTGCGCGCCGATGTTGCGCAACTGGCGGAAGTTCTCGCCCGCGTCGTGCAGGGCGAGTTCGGCGGTGAGGCGCTCCCGCAGCAGCCGGGCGCAGGCCCGGTCGGCGGGGTCCTCGGTGACGGGTGCGGTGTCGAGCGTACGGAGGGTGCGCCGGGCGATGTCGGCGAGTGCCTCGAACCCTTCCGGGGAGAGGTCCGGCTGCCGTTCGTCGCCGGGGTGCAGGCCCAACCAGGCGGCCTCCAGCGGGTCGTGTGCGGCCACCTGGTCGAGGTGGTGGTCGGCGATGGTGCGCGGGGTGATCTTTTCATCTGCCATGCGGCCATCCTGGCGCACCGTCAGAACACACCGCCGCCCGGGTGTCAGGGCCTCAGCAGCCCGCCCACCCACCAGTCGTGCGGCTGGCCGTCGTTGGCGTAGTCACGGTTGCGCAGGGTCCCCTCGACGGTGAAGCCGAGCTTCTCGGCGACGGCACGCGAGCCGGTGTTCCCGACCATGGCCCACCACTCGATGCGGTGCACGTCGATCGTGGCCCAGCCCCAGTCGCACAGGGCCCGGGCGGCCTCCACCGAGTACCCGCGTCCGCGCTGCTCCTTGACCGCCCAGTAGCCGAGCTCCCAGACGCCGCGCCGCCTGAGGCTCAGGCCGTACAGGCCGGCCAGGGCTCCGGTGTCCTTGCGGAACGCGCCGAGGGTGTAGTCCTTGTCCTCCGCCCACTGGGCGGGCAGCCGCTCGCCGACCAGGTGCTCCGCGTCCGCACGCCGGTAGGGCACCGGCACCGGGGTGAAGAACTGGATGTCCTTGTCCTGGCAGGCCTCGTACACCGCGTCCACGTCGGCGGGCGTGAAGGCCCGGAGCAGCAGACGGTCGGTCTCAAGCGTCACTGGATCCATCGCGGCAGTATGACCACCGTCGGCAAGCGGCGGCCAGTGATTTTCCCGACCGGGCACCGCCCCTCACCGCGCCCGGGCCGGTCGACGGCCTCAGCCCGTGGGCATGCCGATCTGGTCGCGTTCCAGGGCGGAACGCAGCTCCGCGAGGGCCTGCGCGGCGGCCGCCACGGGGGACGTCTTGAGCGCGTCCGCGGTCAGCTCGGCCAGGCGCTCGGTGAAGGTCCCTTCCGCCGCGTCGACCAACTGACGGCCGTCGTCGGTCAGTTCCAGCAGTGACGACCGGCGGTCCGAGGGGTTCGGCACGCGGGCGACCCAGCCCTGCCGCTCCAGGCGGTCGACGCCCTTGCTGGTGGACCCGATGCCGACGGCGAACTCGGCCGCCAGGTCCGCCACCCGCGCCCGGGGGTGGTCGCGGAGGTGGCGCAGGAACTCGAACTGGGACGTGACGATCCCGTGCCGCTCGCGGAGACGGTCGTTGAGGGCGTTGTACAGGCGCGTCTCGCATCGGACGAGGTCGGCGAAGAAGCTCGGGAGGTCGACCGTCTCGCCGGTCACTTTAGATGCCATGGCATATAGTCTACGTTAGATGCCTCGGCATATAGTGCCGAAGAAGCCACTTGCGACAGGAGCAGCCACCATGAGCAAGGAACAGCGCGCACAGGTCGACGCGATGCTGCGGCAGCCCCGGCCCGACGGCCCCCAGTCGGTCGAGGAGATCCGGGTCGGATTCGAAGCGCTGATGGCCCGGATGATCGTCCCGGACGGCCTTCGCACCACGCGGACGACGCTCGGCGACCGACCGGCGCTGTACGTCGAGCCGGGCGACGAGCTGGGCGAGGGGACACGCACCGGGACGATCCTGTACTTCCACGGCGGCGGCTGGGTGTCCGGCTCCCCCGAGACGGCGATGTCGCTGACGGGGAACCTCGTGGCCAGGACCGGGTTCAGGGCGTACTCGCTGGACTACCGGCTCGCCCCCGAGCACCCGTTCCCGGCCGGGATCGAGGACGCGCTGGGCGCCTACCGCGCCCTCCTCGACAGCGGCGAGGACCCTGCCGGCATCGCGTTCGCCGGGGACTCCGCCGGGGGCGGCCTCAGCGTCACCACCTGCCTCGCCGCCCGCGACGCCGGCCTCCCGCTGCCCGCCGCGATCGTGGCCTTCTCCCCCGGCCTCGACGCCACCAGGACGGGCGAGAGCATGGACACCAAGGCGGGCATCGACCCGATCTTCACCCGCGAGAACCTGGAACACACCGGGGCCATGTACCTGGCGGGAGCCGACCCGCACCAGCCCCTGCTCAGCCCCGCCGTCCTCGCCGACCTGACGGGCTTCCCGCCGATGCTCCTCCAGGCGGGCACCAACGAACTGCTCCTGGATGACTCCACCCGTATGGCCGCCCGCGCCCGCGCGGCCGGAGTGGACGTGGTCCTCGACATCACCGCCGACGTACCCCACGTGTTCCAGTCCTTCGCCGGCGTGCTCGACGAGGCCGACCGGGCTCTGGACCGCGCGGCCCTCTTCCTTGCACAGCACGTCCGGAAGTCCGGCACCGCGGCCGGGTCGGCCCGGTAGAGCTCGGAGCCCTCCGGTCCGTACGGTCGCGACCCGGCCCGGCCGTCATGGTTGTGAAGGTTCTCGGCCTCCGTGTCATACGGGCAACCATGCGACCTGTGACTCCGTCCCCGGTCTCGGCCGGATGGCGCAGCTTCGGATCCTCACAGTTGTGACAGATCCTCGCGATCGCGGTGCCGCCTCTCGATGCGGTCGACCGGCGCCCTCAGGGCGGGTGAGGTCAGTTCCAGGTTGCGGTTGTCGCGCCCGGCGAGCATGTGGTCGAGCCAGCGTTCGTACCAGGCCAGGAAGTCCGTGGCCGACGAGACGTTGGGGCCCCAGAAGCCGTCAGCGTTTCCGGTGACGACGCGGCCCGCCAGGGGACCTGTGATGCCGAGAAGCACCAGGTCGGAGCACCCCGCCTCGATGATGTGCAGGAACAGGTCACTTCGGTGAGACGGGCCGCCGGCAAACGTGAACCCCCGAGGGCGGCCGGGCTCCCCGTGAGGGTCCATCGTGAAGAGCCGACATGACTGCAAAGGCAGCAGGCCATAGAAAGGCGATGCCCCGCCCCCGCCCAGCATGGTCAGGAACTGGCACAGGATCCGAGAACCTACCGGCTGGGCCTCACGACAACTGGACGACCGGCATTCCGAGTTCAACCCGAGCAGCACCATGCGCAGGAAGTCGGCCGGGCCTACTTCCTGCACGCACGCCCATGCCGCCCGGCGGGTCCGGCCGGGCGGCGTGGGCGGGTCGGGCTTCAGGCCACCGGTTGGCGGTCTCGGCCAGGGCTGGGAGTTGCGGCGCGTTCATCCGGGCGGTGGGGCATCCGCAGGACGGCGACCGCGCCGCGGCCGACGACGGCGATGGCGAGGAGCAGGAGAAGGGGAAGGGCGAGGTCGATCAGGAGTCGCACGGGGCCTCGGTCCTGTCGTAGTGCCGGAGGATCGCGAGGAGGTTGAGCACGGTACTGGCGGGAGCCGTGCCGAAGCGGACCGAGACGCGGCCGTCGACCCCGACGTGGTCCGTGGCCGCGCCGGGCCAGAGGAGGCCGAACTTGCGGCCCCGCTCCTGGAGTTCGTCGAGCAGGGAGGCGACCTCCGGCTCGGTGTAGGTGCGCATGATCGCGTCGGCCGGCCCGGTCGGGCGGCGGTGGTCGGCGGTCACGCGGCGGCGTCCAGCTCGAACCAGACGGATTTGCCCGATTTGCGGGACTCCGTGCCGAAGCGGTCGGTGAGCGAGCGGACGAGACGCAGGCCCCGGCCGGAGACGGCGAGGAGGTCGGAGCCGTCCCGCCGGATCGGGACGATGGGGCTGCCGTCGCTGACCGAGACCCGGAGCACGTGGTCGAGCAGCGCGATGACGACGAGCGGCGCCGCACTGCCGCCGTGGCGCCAGGCATTGACGAACAGTTCGAGGAGCGCGACCTCGGCATCGGCGACCAGGTCGGCGTCCCACCCGGCGCGCGCCGTGAGCTCGCGCAACTCTTCGCGCGCGGCCGACCAGTCAGGGGGGAGTCCAAGGGGAGACACGAAGAAACCTCCATGGGAGTCGAGAGATGACTCCGAGCGACCGATGATCAGTCAGGGGAGTCGACCCGGAGTGCGATCGCGACGTGTGCACACGACGAAGCATCCAGCAATTGCTGTCAGTGTGCAGCCCGTCACACACAGCATGGGGCCAGGCGTCTGTGTTTGGCAACTCGTCATGATGTTTTGGATATATTCAAATCGAACGCCCAGCAGGGCCCCTACAGTGGCCATAGCCGGTGGCGAACGTGCCCGCCGGGAAGGCAGACTGGTCCACTGAAGCTCAGAGAGGGCGGGGATGGGCGGAGCAACAGGTCCGACGGTTCGGCGGAGGCAACTCGGGGCCGAACTCCGCCGCCGGAGAGAGGAAGCCGGCCTCTCGCATGAGGAAGTCACCGAAGCGCTGAGCGGGATGAGCCAGCCGAAGCTGTCCCGCCTTGAAAACGGCCGGGGTGCCACCAAGGTCGATGACGTCAAGCGACTCCTCGCCCTCTACCGGTGCGAGGACCACGAGTTGATCAACGCGCTCGTGGATCTGGCCAAGCGCGGCGCACAGCGCGGAATGTGGTGGCAAAGCTACAGCGCTGACATCGGAGAGCCGCTTGGCAACCTCATCTCGTTGGAGGCAAGCGCCTCATCGATGCGCTCCTACGAAGGCTTCTTCATCCCAGGTCTTCTTCAGACTCCCGCCTACGCGCGCGAGATCATCAGGAAGCTCACTCTCCGCCCTGGAGTCAACGTCGAGGCACTCGTCGATGTCCGCATGGCACGCCAGAGCGCGCTGACCCGAGCCGAACCGCTCGCGCTGTGGGCAGTGATAAACGAAGCCGCAATCCGGTCCGGAGTCGGCGGACCGAAGGTCATGGCTGAGCAACTCGCCAGGATCGCCGACAGAGCAAGCCAGCCCAACGTCAAGATCCAGGTGATGCCCATTGGTGCACCTGCGCACCATGGCATGGGCGGTGCCTTCTCCATCCTCGGATTTCCGCAACGGCAGGATCTCGACGTCGTCCTCGTGGAGGGCGCGTTGAACGACCTCTGGGTCGAGGACGCCGCCGATGTGGCGCTGTACTCGGCGAAGTTCGACGCCATCCGAGCGGATGCTCTGGGCCTCGACGACTCCCTCGCCCTGATCATCGAACAGAGAGACAAGCTCACATGACGTTCATCCCGAACGCAGCCACCATCGCCGCAGTCTGGCGCAAGTCATCACACAGCAATGAGTCCACGAACTGCGTCGAGTTCGCCCTGGGTGAGCCGGTCTCCTACATCCGTGACTCGAAGGACCCGTCCGGCCCCGCCCTGGCCTTCGACCGCGCGGCCCACTCCTCCTTCCTCGCCGCCGTCGCCACCGGCGAGTTCGACTTCGGGCTGCTCTGATCACCCCACAGAGAGGCAGGCTCACATGCCCATATCCCTGAACCACACCATCGTTCCGGCCGTCGACAACGAGGCGGCAGCCCGCTTCTTCGCCTCCGTCATGGGCCTCGACTACCAGGGCGCCGACCGGCACTTCGCGCCGGTGCGGGTCAACGACTCCCTCACCCTGGACTTCATGACCGTCGAGGACCCAGTCGGCCATCATCTGGCCTTCGACGTGGACCCGGCCTCCTTCGACGGGATCCTCTCCCGGCTCCGCGAGGCCGAGGTGCCCTACGGCGACGATCCCCGCGAACCCGGCAACGGCCGGATCGACCACCCGTTGTGCCCTCGCGGGCTGTACTTCACCGACGAAGCCGGGAACCTCTACGAGGTCATGTCCCCCGCGTGAACTCCTCCGCTCCACGCGGTGCCCCGCCCACCCGGGCGGGGCACCGTCATTGCCGCTAGATCAGCCCGCGCCGCATGGCGTAGCCCACCGCGTGGGCCCGGTTGCGGAGGCCGAGGCGGGTGATGATCTCGTGCAGCACGTTCTTCACCGTGCGCTCCGAGTACGACGTCTTGGCGGCGATCTCGCTGGTGTCGAAGCCCTCCGCCACCAGCTTCAGCATCTCCGCCTCCCGTGCAGTTAACGTCGAGAGGGTCAGGCCGCGCCCGTCGAGCATGGTGCGCTGGAGGATGCCGATCCGGTCGAGCAGTTCGCCGAGCAGGTCGCCGGGCATCACGCCCTCCCCGTTGGCCAGGGCGGTGATGAGGTTCACCAGCCGGTCCTGGTCGGCCTCCGAGCGGCGCAGCACGGCGGCGACCCCGTTCTCCACGATGGTCTGCAGCCCGCCGGCCTCGAAGTGCCCCACCACCAGGCCTATCCGGCCGGTGGTGGCGAGGCGCAGCCGCCGCAGGTGTTCGGTCACCGTCTCCGTCAGCGCGTCGACCACCAGCAGGGAGACCTCGGCCTGCCCGGCCTCGCTCTCGTTCAGCAGGACGACCTCGGGCCGCTGGCGCAGCTGTTGGACCACGCCGGTCTGCAGGATGAGGTCCTCCGCGTAGACCGCCACCCGCACCTGGCTGGGCCTGCCGCGGAGTTGGGCGGGTACGCGCGGGACGGCGGCGCCGGCGGGCTTCGGTGCCACCGTGGTGCGGCGGGCTGTGACGGCTTCCTCACGGGTTGTATCGGTCGACGTCATCGAACTGCTCCATTCTGCAAGTGCCTGCGAGGGTGACGGCCGGGCGCCGCGGGGCGGTGCCGGCCGGGGGCTTGGGGGCGGGTCACGTGGAGCCGGGCCGGGCCCGCGACGGGACCGGGCGGGGTCTCCGGTCGGTCCGTACGGGCAAGGGGTGTGGCCCCCAGCTTGCCCGTACGGCCCTCTTCTCCGGCGCGGTACGGCCCTACCGTCACGCTATGACCACATCCGCCGAACTCGGCCTGCCAGCACTCACGGTGGCCCCCGGTGGCGTGGCCACCACGACCCTGACGGTCCGCAACGACCTCGACATCGTCGAGGCTTACACGTTCGAGGTGGTCGGCGACTGTGCCGGCTGGACGAAGGTGGAGCCGGCCCGGGTCTCGCTGTACCCGGGGACCTCCGAGACCGTGACGGTCCGGCTGGCCCCGCCGCGCTCCCCCGCCACCCGGGCCGGCGAGTTCCCGCTCGGCATCCGGGTGCTGCCGGTCGAGCGCCCCGACCTGGTGACGGTGCCGGAGGCCACGGTCACCGTGACGCCGTTCCAGGAGCTTCAGGCCGCGCTGGCCCCGCGCCGTCGCCGCGGCTGGCTGCGCGGGCGCTACCGGGCCTCGGTGCGCAACCTCGGCAACGCTCCGACCGGTGTGACGTTCACTCCGGGGCAGGCCGGTGAGGACCTGCGGTTCCGGGTCACGCCGGAGAAGCTGCGGCTGGAGCCCGGCGAGTCCGGGGAGGTGCGGGTGCAGGCGCGCACCCGCAAGCTGATCTGGTTCGGCAAGCAGGCGACCTGGCCGTTCGAGGTGACGGTGGGTCCGGAGGAGCGGGCGGACGGCAAGGACGCGAAGGACGGCAAGCCCGGCAAGGACGGGAAGGACGCGAAGGAGGAGAAGGCGCCGGAGGCCGCACAGCCGCCCGTCCAGAAGCCGCTGCTGGACGGCGAGTTCCTCCAGCTGCCGATCTTCCCGAAGTGGCTGCTCGCGCTGCTGGCGGCACTGATCGCGCTGCTGCTGGCCTGGTTCGCCCTGGTCCGCCCGGCGGTGCGCAGCTCCGCCAAGCAGGCGGCCGAGAAGGCCGTCGCCCAGCAGATCGCCACCCCGGCCCCGCCCGCCGGCGTTCCGGCCGGTGACACACCGGGCAGCCCCGGCACCGGGAGCACCCCGGGCGGCCAGACCAAGCCGGGCGCCGGGAAGCCGACCACCGGCCCGGGCAGCCAGGGCGGTCCGGGCGGCCTGGCGGTGCCGGGGACCGGCCAGCAGAGCTCTGCCGCGATCGACGTCGTGACCGAGACCGGAACCGCCAAGACCGGCAGTTACCAGGTGCCGCACGGCAAGGTCTTCGACATCACCGACCTCGTGGTCGCCAACTTCCAGGGCGACCAGGGGCTGGTGACCATCATGGCCGGCAACACGACCATCACCACGATCGCCTTGGAGACCTTCCGCAACCAGGACTACCACTGGGTGACTCCCCTCCAGGTCCCCGAGGACCAGGCCGTGACCGCGAACGTGACCTGCGAGGTGCCGGGCACCCCGGCCTCGGGCAAGCAGGCGCCCACGTGCCACGAACTCCTCAACGTCAGCGGGACCCTGAGCGACATCCGGCAAGGAAACTGAGCGTTTCCAGGCCGTTCGTCTCCGAATTCCCGCTCCTCCCCCACGTCCCCCTCACGTCTCGTGACCATGTCAATACCCGACGGACACTGTTGCATCGTGCACCCGTCCGAACCAAACCGACCCGCCCGTAACCTGCTGTGATCTGCCCCTGAGGGCAACCCGCCTGGTCCCTGAGGGCAACCGGGCCGCCCCCACGAGCGGTTCTGGGTGTCCCGCTCCGAAAAAGCCGAACGCCGGTCCCCGCCCTGGTTGGGCGGGGACCGGCGTTCGGTGTCTGTCGCGGGTGGCGGCCGCCGGATCAGAACCAGTGCAGGCAGTGCGGCGTGCGCTCGGCGCGGAACAGGGCGTCGGCGAGGGCGGCCGCGCCGGGGCGGTGGGCCAGGACGTGCCCGGCCCGGACGAGCGCGCTCGGGGCGGTGCCGCCGAGGTAGACCGCGCCCAAGTCCCGGATGTCCAGGGAGAGGTCCGGCTCCCGGTCGGTCGGGACGCACTCGGCCTTCCCGTCCCGGACGGTCAGCAGGTGGCGGTGGTGCTCGCCGAGGAACGGGTCGTCGACGTCCAGGACGAGCTCGCCGTCCGTGAACCAGCCGCGCGAGGTCAGCGCGCGCGGGACGTCCAGCAGCCGTACCCAGAGCCAGTCCGTCTCGCCGCCCGGCTGGACGGCGCGGAAGTCCTCCAGCTGCCAGCGCAGCGGGTGCTCCGCCGGGACGTGCTTGAGCACGACCTGGGCGGCCAGGTCGTGGCCGAGCACGAACCGGGCGAGGTCGGTGTAGCCGGCGTCGTCGACGGCGATGGTCTCGTCGACCGTCAGGGTGTCCCCGTCCATCGAGTAGCTGGCGTACCCGTCCGGCGTTCCGTCGGCGCCTCGGTGGACGGCGACGTGGCGCGCCGTCGGGGCGGTCGGCACCTGGCCCGCGCCCAGCTCCCACCAGCGGCGCGGCCGGGAGAGCGCGCCGGGCTGGGCGCGGCGGTAGCGGTCGTAGACCTCCTCGAGGATCCGCCCGCAGTCGGCCCGCTTGAACAGCTCGACCGAGCCGCCCGCCTGAGCCCCGGCCGTCGGCCGCGCCGCCCGGGGCGCGGCGAAGGCGGCCTGGCGGCGCTGCACCGTCAGCCGCTGGGTGTACGTCGCCGGGCCGTAGCCGAACCGGCCGTAGATCCCGGCCTCGGAGGCCAGCAGCACCGACAGGAACTCCCCCCGGCCCCGCAGCTCGGCGAGCTGGTGCCGCATCATCGCGGTGAGCACGCCCTGGCGCCGGTGGGTGGGCAGGACGCCGACGGCCGTCACTCCGGAGGTCGGGACGACGACCTGCCCGGGCAGGGTGAGTTCGAAGGTGTACGCACCGGCGGTGCCGACGGGCCGCCCGTCCGCCGTCACGGCGAGCAGGTTGCGGTCCATCTCGGTCGCGGCCCACCAGACCCCGCCGCCGTCCGCGCCGGGGGTGTCCGAGAAGCGCCCCAGCGCGGTGTGGAAGGTGGCGACGAACGCGTCGAGGTCCTGGTCGGTCGTGGAACGGATCTCCATGTGGTGCTGCTGCCTCCCCGTGTTGCCGGCGCCACTTGGTGCGGCGCCTCCCGAAGTTCAGCGCGGCCGCGCGACCGGGTCAACCGAATTAGGGGGCGTCGGATCAGGGGGCGTCGGAAGTCCTCCGTGCCGACGGTCCGGGTGGCCCGCGCCGCGCAGCAGCGAGCCGAGCGAGAGCATCGCGGACAGGCCGAGCAGCACCGTGGACCAGAACCAGAAACGCACCCAGGTGTCGGGGACGGGCAGCAGGATCGCCAGCACGGCCGGATACAGGACCAGCAGCCACGCCAACCGCCGCTCCGCTCCGGCCTGTTGGCGCAGCCGCCCGGCCGCCCGCCCGCCCTGCCCGGCGGCCCCACCGGTGACCAGCCGCAGCCCCTCGGCGGTGGTCAGCCGACACGTGTGCACCAGCGCCGCGATCATCGTGAGGAGCAGGGCGAGCCCCAGCAACTGGGCCCATTCGGGCACGCTGGACCGGCCTGACGTGGTGACCACCAGCATCGGCACCGCGAAGAGCAGGGTGCTCGACGCCTCGAAGGCGACGAGCCGGGCGGCGGGGGTACGGGGCGCGGCCACCGACGTCTCCCAGGACAGGAGTCTCCGGTGGCCGCGGGCGCAGCCGTTCGCCCGGCGGCGGTGTGAACCCGTCATGACCCCGGCTGCGCTTCACCGGCGCCCGCGCGGACGGGCCCGTCGGAGCCGGACCGGTCCGGGGCGACGCGCGGCGCCGTCAGGACGTACTCGTCCGGGTCGATGGCCCGGGTCCGGCGGCGGAACCGCCAGGTCGACGCGGGCCAGATGGTGGTGACACGGCCCGTGCGGTCCTGGTACCAGCCGGAACAGCCGCCCGCGGCCCAGACCGTGGGGGCCATCCGCTCCTCCAGTTCGGCGTTGTACGCGTGCTGCGCCTCCGCGCGCACGTCCACGGAGCCCAGACCGCGGCTCCGCATCAGCCGCAGGGTGCTGAGGAGGTAGTTGATCTGCGACTCGATCATGTGGATGAGGCTGGTGTGTCCCACGCCCGTGTTGGGTCCCGCCATCAGGAACAGGTTGGGGAATCCCGCGACGGTCGTGCCGAGGTGTGCCTGCGGGCTGCCCTGCCAGACCTCGTCCAGGGACCGTCCGTCACTGCCGATGACGTGCTTCGCGTAGGAGGCGTCGGTGACCCGGAATCCGGTTCCGAAGACCAGGACGTCCACCGGATGCGCGGTGCCGGCGGATGCGGTGCCGGCGGACGCGGCCGGAGTGCCTCCGCGCGGGGTGGTGAGGACCGTGTCCGGTCCGATGCTCGCGATCGGGTCGGTGACGACGCGGACGTTGGGTTGCACCAGTGCCGGGTAGTAGTCGTCGGAGAGCAGGACCCGCTTGCAGCCCAGCGCGTAGTCCGGGGTCAGCTTGGACCTCAGCTCGGGGTCCTCGACCTGGCGGTGCAGGTGGGCCAGGGCCTCCCGGCGCCCCAGCTCGGACATGGCGCGGTTGCCGAGCAGGGCCGGCAGCGTCGCCTCCCGTGCCAGGTACTCCCAGCCCCGCGCCAGTCGCTGCGCCGTCGGGGACAGCTGGAACAGGCGGTGCTGCCACGCCGGCACCGGCCGGTCCCGGCGCGGGGCGATCCATGACGGCGTGCGCTGGAAGACGGTCACCTGCCGGGCCGTGCGCTGCAGGTGGGGGACGAACTGGACGGCGCTCGCGCCGGTGCCGATCACGCCCACCCGCTTGGCCGACAGGTCCAGGTCGTGCCGCCACCCGGCGGAGTGGAACGCCTCTCCGGTGAAGCCGGCCAGGCCGGGCAGCGCGGGGACGGCCGGCTCCGAGAGGGGCCCTTGGGCCATCACCAGCAGCCCGGCGCTGAGCGGTCCGGCGCTGGTGTCCAGCTCCCAGCGCAGCCGCTCGGCGTCCCAGGTGGCGCGGCGCAGTTCGCAGCCGAGCCGCAGGTGGGGCGCCAGGCCGTACCGGCCGACGCAGTGCTTCAGGTACCGGTCGATCTCCTCCTGGGGCGCGAAGCGCCTGCTCCAGGCGGGGTTGGGTGCGAACGAGAACGAGTACAGGCGCGAGGGCACGTCACAGGCGCAGCCGGGATAGGCGTTGTCCCGCCAGGTGCCGCCGACCTCGTCGGCCCGCTCCAGGAGCAGCAGGTCGCGGTGGCCCTCCCGCAGCAGCCGGATGGCCGTGCCGAGGCCCGCGAATCCCGCGCCGACGATGACGACGGACACGTGTCCGGGTGAGGCGCCGGCCGCTTCGCGCGGGGCCGGGCTCGTGGTGTGCGGGTCGGTCATGGTTCCCCTCCGGCCGAAGACTGTTCGAACTGAATGCTATCGTAGACATAACGATCGTAACTCTTACGATAGATGGAGTGGCGAATGAGGATTCTGGCTCTCGGAGGCCCCGGAGCGATGGGCGCCGTGGCGGTACGCGTGGCCGCCGGACTCACCGGCGTCACCGAGATCGTCGTGGCCGACCGGAACCCGGAGGCGGCCCGGACGCTGGTGCGCCGGCTCGACGAGGGCGGCACGGGTGGCGCGCCGATGCGGGCGCTGACGGTGGACGTCACCGACGGCCGCGCCCTGCACGCCGCCCTGGAGGGCGCGGACGCCGTCCTCAACACCGTCGGGCCGTACTACCGCTTCGGCCTGACCGTGCTGCGGGCCGCGATCGCGACCGGCACCCACTACCTGGACATCTGCGACGACTGGGAGCCGACCCTGCGGATGCTCGGCCTGGACGAGGAGGCCCGGGCCGCCGGGGTCCGTGCGGTGGTGGGCATGGGCGCCAGCCCCGGTGTCAGCAACCTGCTGGCCACACGTGCCGTCCGGCACCTGGACCAGGTCCAGGACCTGTACACCGCCTGGCCCGTCGACGTCTCCGGCGGCGGTGGGGACGACGAGCAGCTCAGCGACCCCGACGGGCGCCCCAGCGCGGCCGCCGTGCACTGGATGGAGCAGATCAGCGGGAAGGTCGCGATGGTCAGCGGCGGACGGCTCGTCCACCGGCGGCCGCTCCAGCCGGTCGCGCTCTCCGTGTCCGCCGGACGCACCGGCACGGCCTACACCGTCGGCCACCCCGAGCCGGTCACCCTGCACCGCAGCTTCCGACCGGCCGGCGAGGCCGCCAACCTCATGGTCGTCACCCCGGGCACACTCGCCTACCTCGACGTCCTGCGCCGCGACATCGACGCCGGAAGACTCACCAACGAGACCGCGGCGGCCGCACTCGCCAAGCCCACGGTGGGCCGCGCGCTGCGGGCCACCGCGGGTGCCATGACCCGCAAGGGACCCGGGTCACTGCCACCGTTCTTCGCCGCCGCCACGGGCACCCGCGACGGCCGCCGCGTCACCGTCCTGGCCCGGCTCGCCGACACGCCCGGCGCCTCGGCGCTGATCGACGACATGGCGGAGGCGACCGGCCTGCCCCTGGCGCTGGGGCTCGCGCAACTGCTGGACGGCACCGGTGGCCGCCCCGGCGTCCACCCGCCGGAGACGGCCATCGACGCCGACCGCTTCTTCCTCGACCTGGCACGCCACGTGCCCGACCTTCCCGGCGACGACGGCCCCCGCGACGGCGTGGTCATCGACGTGACCCCGGCCCCGTGAACCGCGACCCAGGAGACAGGACATGCCACCAGTGACGGCCACCACACCCCCCACCGACGTCATCGACGTCGCGGGACGCACCGTCCGCTACGCCGCGACGGGCAGCGGCCCCCCGGTGCTCCTGCTGCACGGTCTGGACCGCAGTCTGGCGGACTGGGCACCGCTCCAGGCGGCCCTGCCCGGCCACCGGCTCATCGCGATCGACGTCCCGGGGTTCGGCCGGTCCCAGCCCCTGCCGGACTGCCGGCTCCCCTCGCTGGCCGGGCACGTCGAGCGGGCACTCGACCGACTCGGCCTCACCTCCGCCGTCCACGTGGTCGGCAACTCCCTCGGCGGCGCCATCGCGATGCGGCTCGCCGTCCAGGCCCCCGCGCGCGTGTCCTCGCTGGCACTGCTCAACAGCGCCGGGTTCGGCCGCGAGGTCACCTGGGCGCTGCGGGTCCTCGACCCGCCGCTGCTCTGGCGGTTTCTCCTGCGCCCCACCGAGGGGAACGCACAGTTCGCGGAGCGTTCCCTCTTCCACGATCCGGCCTTCGCGACCCCCGAACGGACAGCCGCCGCACTCGCCCTCGCCCGCCGCGAAGGAGCCGCCCGCACGCTGCGGCAAGTGGCCCGCGAGCTCGGTTCCTGGCGCGGCGTACGTCCCGGCTGGCGGACGGAGCTGCTGACGGAGGTCTCGGCGCTCGACCTCCCGACGCTGGTCGTCTGGGGGACCCACGACCGCATCCTCCCCGCCCGCCATCTCCTCAACGCCGCGTCCGCCCTGCCCCGGGCACGTACCCACCTCTTCCCGCGAACCGGTCACCTGCCGCAGATCGAGCGCACCGAGGAGACGGCCGCCCTGCTCGGCTCGTTCTGGAACGACCTGTGAAGCGCGTCGCGCGAGGGCTCGGCGGCGGGTGCGACGCGCGGGTCCCGGCCCCGGACCGCCCGGCACCCGCCTACCGGTAGGCCACGTGGCCGCCCCGGTCCGGACCGGGGCGGCCATGACGGCCGACCTCGCCCCGCGCCCCCGACGGGCGGCAGGCACTACATTGGAGCGGAGAGGGGCGCCGATCCCGAACGGGGTGGCCGATGCACTCGATCACCGACTGGCTGAGCGGCCTGTCCGGCCCGGTCGTGTGCGTGGTCGTCGCGGCCCTCGTGTTCGCCGAGGACGCCCTCTTCTTCAGCTTCTTCCTCCCCGGCGAGACCGCCGCCGTCCTCGGCGGGTTCCTCGCCCACCAGGGCAGGGCCCCGGTCGGCTGGCTCGTCCTGGCCGTGGTCTGCGCGGCCGTCCTCGGCGACACCGCCGGCTACGAGATCGGCCGCCACCTCGGCCCGAGGATCCTCGACACCCGCCCGATGCGGCGCCACGCCAACCGGGTCGACCAGGCCCAGGAGCTGATCCGCCGACGCGGGCCGGCCGCCATCTTCTTCGGCCGGTTCGTCGCCTTCTTCCGCGCCATGGTGCCCACCCTGGCCGGCATGTCCCGGATGCCCTACCGCCGCTTCGTCCTGTTCAACGCCCTCGGCGGGCTCCTCTGGGGCGTCGGCTTCACCCTGCTCGGCTACTTCGCCGGAGCCGCCTACACGCGGGTCGAGGGCACCGTCGGCCGGGTCCTCGCCCTGGTGATCGGCGCGCTCGTCGTCGTCTCCCTCGCCGTCTGGTGGTTCCTGCGCCGACGCGGTTCCGGGGAGGGCGACCGCACCCCGGCCCGGGCCCAACGGGACGGAGAGCAGCGGGACGGAGAGCAGCGGGCGGAAGAGCGGCGGGACAGCGGGCAGCGGGGCGGACGGCCCTGACGCCGCCGCCCCCTCACCGGCGCCCGCCGCCGCTTCCGGTCACCAGCGGCCGTGCACCTGCGCCCGGATCCGCCGGTCGTACAGCTCGCGCACGGCGGCCAGGGTGGCCGGCGGGAGCGGCGCCGAGTCGGCGGCCGCCGCGTTGGCCCGGGCCTGCGCCACGTTGCGCGCCCCGGGGATCACCGTCGTCACCCCCGGCTGCTGGGTGACCCAGCGCAGCGCCGCCTGCGCCGAACTCACCCCCTCGGGCGCGAACCCGGCGAACTCCGCCGCCGCCTCGACGCCCGTCGCGAAGTCCACCCCGGAGAAGGTCTCCCCCTGGTCGAAGGACTCGCCGTGGCGGTTGTACGTGCGGTGGTCGTCCGCCGCGAAGACGGTGTGCTCGTCGTACCGGCCCGACAGCAGCCCCGAGGCCAGCGGCACCCGGGCGAGGATGCCCACCCCGGCCGCCTCGGCGGCGGGCAGCACCCGCTCCAACGGCTTGAGCCGGAACGCGTTCAGGATGATCTGCACGCTCGCGACGTTCGGGCGCGCGATCGCGGTCAGCGCCTCCGCACAGGTCTCCACGCTCACCCCGTACGAGGCGATCCGCTCCTCCGCCACCAGGGTGTCCAGGGCGTCGAACACCTCGTCCGAGGAGTAGACCGGCGTCGGCGGGCAGTGCAGCTGCACCAGGTCGAGCCGGTCCACCCCCAGGTTGTCCCGCGAACGGTCGGCCCAGGAACGGAAGTTGGCGAGGTTGTAGTGCTCGGGCCGCTGCTCGACCCGGCGGCCGAACTTGGTGGCGACGAACACCCCGGCGTCCGGGCGGTCCTTCAGGAAGCGGCCGATCAGCCGCTCGCTGCGGCCGTCGCCGTAGACGTCGGCGGTGTCGAAGAGGGTGACGCCGGCCTCCACCGAGGCCTCCAGCACGGCGAGGGCGTCCTCCTCCCGGACATCCCCCCAGTCCGCACCGAGCTGCCAGGTGCCGAGTCCGACGATCGAGACGGGGCGGCCGGTCCGGCCGAGTACGCGCTGTTCCATGGGGGCGAGCCTCTCACGCGGCGACCCCAGCGCACCACGCCGCACGGTGGGCACACCTCGTCGTACCTCGTCGTACCGCGTCGCACCGCCGACGGCTCCGGACGTCCGGGTGGAAAGCTGGGGACACCGACGTCGGCACCACCTGCGAGGCCCACCCGTGACCGTATCGATCGCCCTGTTCACCCAGGACCTGCGGCTGCACGACAACCCGGTCCTGCACGCCGCCCACACCGCGGCCGACCGGGTCGTGCCGCTGTTCGTCCTCGACCCCGCCGTCGAGGGCGCCGGGTTCGCCGCGCCCAACCGGCTGGCATTCCTGGCCGACTGCCTCGCCGACCTGGACGCCTCGCTGCGCCGGATCGGCTCCCGGCTGGTCGTGCGCCGCGGCGAGCCCGCCGAGCAGGCGGCCAGGGTCGCCGCCGAGGCCGGTGCCGCCACCGTGCACGTCGCCGCGGGCGTCAGCGCCTTCGCGCACCGGCGGGAGGAACGGCTGCGCGAGGTGTTCGGCGACCGCCTGCACGTCCACGACGCCTCGCTGACGGTCGTCCCGGCGGGCCGGATCACCCCGGCCGGCCGGGACCACTACGCGGTCTTCACCCCGTACCACCGCGCCTGGCAGCGGACGCCCCGCCGCACGGTGCTGGGCGCGCCCCGGGCGCTCGACACCCCGGACGGCATCGGCGGCGAGAGCCTCCCGCCCTCCGCACCGCTCTCGCCCGCGCTGCCGCCCGGCGGTGAGAGCGCGGCCAGGCGGCGGTGGCGGCGCTGGGACGTCGACGCGTACGCGCGGGTGCACGACGACCTCGCCACCGACGCCACCTCCCGGCTCTCCCCGTACCTGCACTTCGGCTGCCTCTCCGCCACCGAACTCGTCGAGCGCGCCCTGCGGCACGACGGCGAGGGCGCGCAGGCCTTCGTCCGGCAGCTCGCCTGGCGGGACTTCCACCACCAGGTGCTCGCCGCCCGCCCGGACGCCGCCCACCGCGACTACCGGGCCAGGGACGACCACTGGCACCGGGACGAGCGCGAGGCCGAAGCCTGGCGGCAGGGCCGCACCGGCTACCCGATCGTCGACGCCGGGATGCGCCAGCTCGCCGAGGAGGGCTGGATGCACAATCGCGCCCGCCTGCTGACGGCAAGCTTCCTCACCAAGTCCCTGTACCTGGACTGGCGGATCGGGGCCGCCCACTTCCTGTCGCTGCTGGTCGACGGGGACGTGGCCGACAACCAGCTCAACTGGCAGTGGGTCGCCGGCACCGGCACCGACACCCGCCCCAACCGGGTGCTCAACCCGCTGCGCCAGGCCGACCGCTACGACCCGGACGGCGCGTACGTCCGCCGCTGGGTCCCCGAGCTCGCCCACCTGCCCGGCCCGGCCGTCCACCGCCCGTGGCTGCACGGCGCCGACTACCCGGCGCCGCTCATCGCCCCGGACGCCCTCACCGAGCGGTTCCGCCGGGGGCGGGGCCTGGACTGAGCGCGACGGCGGGCGGGCTGAGCCAGGAGGCGGACGGGCGCACGGTACCCCGGTACTACGGCCCCGGCGATGATCGGCCCCGGGTACCACGGATCGCGGCGCCGTCGAACCTAGCGTGGAAGGTACCGGCGGCCGGGACGACCCGGCCCACGAACGTTGAGGGTGAGCGATGATCGAGGCGCACCAGCTGACGAAGCGGTACGGGGAGAAGACCGCCGTCGATCGGCTGGACTTCACGGTCCGGCCGGGTACGGTCACCGGCTTCCTCGGGCCCAACGGGGCGGGCAAGTCCACCACCATGCGGATGATCGTCGGACTGGACGCGCCGACCGGCGGCTCGGTGCGCGTCAACGGCCGCCGCTACGCCGAGCACGCCGCTCCGCTCCAGGAGGTCGGCGCACTGCTGGAGGCCAGGTCGATCCACCCCGGCCGCTCGGCGTTCAACCACCTGATGGCGCAGGCCCACACCCACGGCATCCCGCGCCGCCGCGTCGACGAGGTGATCGAGCTGACCGGCCTGCGGTCGGTGGCGCGGAAGCGGGCCGGGGCGTTCTCGCTCGGCATGGGCCAGCGGCTGGGGATCGCCGCCGCCCTGCTGGGCGACCCGGCGACGGTGATGCTCGACGAGCCGGTCAACGGGCTCGACCCCGAGGGCGTCCTGTGGATCCGCAACCTCCTCACCTCGCTCGCCGCCGAGGGCCGCACCGTCTTCGTCTCCTCCCACCTGATGAGCGAGGTCGCCCTCGTCGCCGACCACCTGATCATCGTCGGACGGGGCCGCCTGCTGGCCGACACCACCGTCCAGGACCTGGTCCGCGAGGCCGGCGGCGACGCCGTCACGGTGGCCAGCGCCGACCCGGCCCGGCTGCGCACCCTGCTCGCCGGCCCCGGCGTGGAGATCTCCGGCCGCTCCGGCTCCGAGGAACTCCTCGTCACCGGCCGCACCGCCCGCGAGATCGGCCTGACCGCCGCCTCGCACGGCATCGCCCTGTTCGAACTCGCCACCCGCACGGTCTCCCTGGAGCAGGCGTTCATGGACCTGACCCGGGACGCCGTCGAGTACCACGGCACCACCACCACTGCCACTGTCGAGACCCCGAGGAGCGCGGCATGAGCACCCTCGCACCGAGCCAGACCGCCACGCCCGCCGGCCCCGGGCCCGAGCGCCCCGTCTACAAGGTCACCGCCGCGCGTGTGCTGCGCTCGGAGTGGGCCAAGCTGTGGTCCCTGCGCTCCACCTGGATCACCCTCGGCCTGGCCCTGCTGTTCCTGGTCGCGTTCGGCCTGATCGCCGCCGTCCAGTTCAAGTCCAGGCTCGACTCCGGCCGGCACCTGGACCGGGACTTCTCCGACGCCACCACCCTGAGCCTGTCCCTGTTCGGCACCAACTTCGCCCAGCTCGCGCTCGGCGTCCTCGGCGTGCTGATCGCCGCCGGCGAGTACTCGACCGGCATGATCCGCTCCACCCTGGCCGCCGTGCCGCGCCGCCTGCCGGTCCTCTGGTCCAAGGCGGCCGTGTACGGGGTGATCGCCCTGCTGCTCGGCACCGTCGGCGTGTTCGTCGCCTTCCTCACCGACAGCGGCATCCTGTCCGGCACCCGCGTGGCGATGGACCTCTCCAGCGCCGGCGCCGTCCGCGGACTGCTCGGCGCGGGCCTCTACCTCGCCCTCGTCGGCGTGATCGGCGTCGCCCTGGGCGCGCTGCTGCGCTCCGTGGCCGGCGGCATCTCCGTCCTGGTGGCCACCCTGATGCTGGTCCCCGGCCTCGTCTCGCTGCTCCCCACGTCCTGGCAGAGCCACATCAGCCCGTACCTGCCCAGCCACGCGGGCGAGGCGATGTTCGCCCTGCACCACGACTCGACCACCCTGTCGCCCGCCGCCGGGCTGGCGGTCTTCCTCCTGTGGACGGTGCTCGCCCTGGCCGGCGCAGCGGTGCGACTCGTGCGCAGCGACGTCTGAGAGACTCCGGTGCGGCACCCGGTCCTCCGGGTGCCGCAGCCCCGCCCCTCCCTCGTACGACAGGTGACGACCGTGAGCCACCTCGACACCCGGGGACCGGTCCCGTCCGCGCCGCCGCCCGTGCCCGACCCGCTCCCCTCCCACCCGGCCTTCGCGCGCCTGGCCCGCCTGGGCCAGCGGGTCCGGCAGGCCGACCGCGCCCACCCGTGGGTCCTGGACACCGCCGTGGTCGTCGTGGTCCTCCTGGCGTTCGGCCTCCCGGACCTCCTCCACGGCGACGCCGACCACGCGCGCGAGCACCGGATCCACTTCGTCCGGCTGCCCCTGGCCGCGACCCTCGCCCTCCAGGCGGGCCTCGTCCTGCCCCTGCTCTGGCGCCGGCGGCGCCCGACGGCGGCGTTCGCGGCCATCATGACCGTCTTCGTCGTCCAGTGGTCCACGGGCGCGGCACTGCGGGCCGACGCCGCCCTGCTCGTCGCCCTCTACAGCCTGGCCCTGCACGGGAGCCTGCGGCACCTGGCCTGGGCGTGCGCGGCCATGGCCGCGGCGAGCACCCTGGTCGCCGCGGAGGTGTCCTCCGGGCTGCCCGTCGGCGACGCGCTGTTCTTCCTGTTCAGCGCCGCGACGGCGGCCGTCGCCCTCGGCATCGCGGTGCGGATCCGCCGCGCCCAGCTCGCCGGGCTGCGGGAACGCGCGGCCCGGCTGGAGATCGAGCGCGACCAGCGCAGCCGGCTGGCCGCCGTCACCGAGCGCACCAGGGTCGCCCGGGAGATGCACGACATCATCGGCCACAACCTGTCCGTCATCGTCACCCTCGCCGACGGCGGCGCCTACGCGGCCGAGGCCTCCCCCGAGCGCGGACGCGAGGCGCTGCTGCTGATCGGCGACACCAGCCGCCAGGCGCTCGGCGAGCTGCGGCGGATGCTCGGCGTCCTGCGCGACCAGGGCGAGGACGCCGAACTCACCCCGCAGCCGGGCATCGCCGACGTCGACGGGCTGTGCGCCCGCATCCGCGCGGCCGGCCCCCAGGTGGTGTACACGGCCGCCGGGGACCTCGACGCCCTCGACCGCGGGGTCCAGCTGATGGCCTACCGCATCGTCCAGGAGTCGCTCACCAACACCCTGAAGCACGCCGGCCCCGGCACCCGGGCCCACGTCACGCTCACCTCCGGGGACGACCGGCTGCGGGTGCGCGTACGGGACAGCGGCCCGCCCGACGGCCCCCCGCCGTCCGCCCCCGGCCGGCCGCCCCGCGAGGGCCACGGCCTCGCCGGCATACGGGAACGCGCGGCCCTGTACGGCGGCACCGTCACGGCGGGCCCCGGGCCCGGGGCAGGATGGACCGTGGAGGCCGTACTCGACCTCACCCCCGACCCGACAGGCGGCCCCGCGTGACCACCCTCCTCATCGTGGACGACCAGCCCTTGCAGCGGTACGGCTTCCGCATGCTGCTGGAGAGCCAACCCGACACCGAGGTCGTCGGCGAGGCCGCCCACGGCGCCGAGGCCGTCCGGCTCACCGCCGACCTGCGGCCCGACGTCGTCCTCATGGACATCCGCATGCCCGGCATGGACGGCATCGAGGCCACCCGCCGGATCGTCGCCACCGGCGGCCGCTCCCGCGTCCTCGTCCTGACCACCTTCGACCTCGACGAGTACGCCCACTCCGCCCTGCGGGCCGGCGCCAGCGGCTTCCTCCTCAAGGACGCCCGCCCCGAGGAGCTGCTCTCCGGGATCCGCGCCGTCGCGGTCGGCGACGCCGTCGTCGCCCCCGCCATCACCCGGCGCCTCCTCGACGCCTACGCCCACCACCTGCCGACCCGGCCGCCGGGCGCCGCCCCCGTCGAGGACAGCCGGCTGCACGCCCTCACCGACCGCGAGCGCGAGATCCTCGTCGCCGTCGCCCAGGGCTGGAGCAACAACGAGATCGCGAGCCGCCTCGTGCTCGCCGAGTCGACCGTCAAGACCCACGTCAGCCGCGTGATGGCCAAGATCGGCGCCCGCGACCGCGTCCAGGCCGTGATCTTCGCCTACGACCGCGGCCTCACCCGCCCCAACCCGCCCGTCTGACGGCCGCCCGCCCCCGGCCGCGCGCTGTCTTCCAGCGCGCCCCTACCGCCCCTACGACCCCTCAGCCCCGATCGGCGAGGATCCCCGAGAGCACGCGGCGCGCGTCACGGGCGTCGGCGCCGTCCTCGCCCAGGCTGTTGGCGCACGAGACGAGCGTCTTCCACAGCGCCCAGCCGCGTCCGCGCGCCCACGTGGCGTCGTCGACGCCCAGCCGCTTCCGGAACAGGTCGCGGCCGTCGGCCGAGAGCAGGGTCCACGCGATCGCGAGGTCGCAAGCCGGGTCCCCCACGCCACACGTACCGAAGTCGATGACGGCGGCGAGCCGTCCGTCCTCGAGGAGCAGGTTTCCCTTGGCGAGGTCGCCGTGGAACCAGACGTCGGCCCCGTCCCACCGCGCCGCGAGCGCCTGAGTCCACAGCTCGTGCGCCGACGCGACGTCGACGTGGCCGCGCAGCCCGTCCAGCGCACCGAGCGCCTGCGCCTCGTACGTCCGCAGCGTCGCGCCACGGAACCAGTTGTGCTTGCCGGGCTGCGGCCCTTCCGAGGCATCGACGCCCTGCAACGCGGCGACGAAGCCAGCCAGGCTCCCGGCGAAGCCGATCGGATCGACGACCGACTCGAACGTCGCGGGCGTGCCGTCGATCCACCCGTAGACCGACCACGCGAACGGGAAGGCCGCACCAGGACTCCCCTTCGCCAGCGGCACCGGGATCGGCAGCGGGAGAGCCGGTGCCAGCTCGGGCAGCCAGCGGTGCTCCTTCTCCACGGCCAGGGCGTACTCCTCCGCGCTGGGCAGCCGGAGCACCATGTCCTCGCCCAGGTGGAAGGTCCGGTTGTCCCAGCCGCCGTTCTCCACAGCCGTCACAGGCAGTGCGGCCCACTGCGGGAACTGCTCGGCCACGAGCCGCCCCGCCTGTTCGGCACTGACGGTGACCCGCCGGGGCATCGGCCCGAGATCCGGAACATCGTTCAACAGGTACCCCCTTGGCTGGCTCCGGTGTGAGCGGACGGACGCTCGCTCCACGCGAGTAGAACCCACCCGACGCAGGTTCGACAACCCGTATTCGTCGAGCCTCGTGGCACCGTGCCGAGGCTCGCCCATGAGCCCTACGGGTGAGGACGTGGTGGCCGCAGCAGCGCGGGGAACCCGGCCGGCTGCCACCGGGCGGCCACCCGGCGCCTGGGGTTCCACGGGACGCGAAGAGGGCCCGGCCGCTGGTTGCGGCTGGGCCCTCTCGTTGTGTGAAGTGCCCACTCCTGAGCGGGCGGCGCGTGGGTCAGCTACGCCCGGTGACGTAGAGGGGCTTCATGTCGACGACCGTGGCGGTCACCGTGTGGCCGAGGCCTTCACGGGCGGCGTTGGCGAGCAGGCCGGTGTCGCCGTCGGCCCGGTAGGCGTACAGGCCGCCGAGCTTGTTGGCGCGGGCGTACTCGGCCTTGGCCTTCACGCTGCGCGGGGTGTCCAGGGAGATGAACACGCTGCTCTGCTCGCTGTAGAGGAAGTCGGCGTCGGCGCGGGTGTCGGTATACAGGGTGAAGCCGTTGCGGCCCTTGCCGCCCTCCAGGTCGAGGTAGTTGCGCAGGACGTCCGCCTGCTCGCTCTTGCCCGACTCGAACGAACCGACCGTCGTGCCGTCGCAGTTCGGCTCGTAGGCGCCCCGCAGCGGCGAGATCGCACTGACCGTCGCCCGCTGGGCGTTGCGGGTGTGGGTGGCGCAGGCGAGGTGGATGAGGCCCGGGGCGACCTTCAGCTCCTCGACCAGGTACGTCACGGCGGCGTCCACGCTGTTCCCCTCGGGGTCGTTGGGGTCGTGGCGCAGCGGGGCGTGGTGCCCGAGGCCGGCGGCCCACGGGGTGCCGAAGAGGTCGAAGGCAAGGAGGTTGATGCGCTGCGCGCCGGAGGCGACGAGCAGCGGGATGTTCATGTCCTTGATCTTGTAGACGGCCGCGGGGGCGCTGATGGCGATGGTGGCGTTCGGGAGCTTCTGCTTGACCGCGCGGATGAGCTGGGCGAAGTTCTCCGGGTCCTCGGGGCCGTAGGCGTTGGCGGCGTTGCCCGTGGCGCCCGGGTACTGCCAGTCGAGGTGGAGGGCGGTGAACATGGGGAAGGCCTGGAAGATCCGGGCGAGGGAGTCGGCGAACGCCTCCCGGGACTTCGCCTCCTTGGCGATGTGGTGGAAGGCCTCGCTCAACTCCCAGCCGCCGACGTCGAGTCCGACCTTCAGCTTCGGGTTCCTCTTCGCCAGGGCGGCGACCGTGCCGAGCAGGCCGTGGGCCTTGTCCTGGGTGAAGTCGGCGGCGGCGTCACCGCTGGGAGCGCCGTCGAAGCCGTAGCCGATGGAGGCGAGGACGGCGCCGAGGCTGTCGGTGAACGTGGCCCGGCCGCGCTGGCCGGCCAGCTTGAAGTCGCGGGCGGCGCGGTCGATCGCGTCCTTGCGCTCGCCCTCGTCGCCGATGATGCCGACGCCGCCGATGACGATCTCGTCGAAGGCGTCTGCGGGGATGCGCGCGATATCCGCGCCCGGCCCGCCCTGGCGGTAGTCGACGCCGGTGCCGGCGGCGGAGGTGCCGTACCGGGAGTCGTGGGCGGCGTCGGCGGCCACGTACCCGGACAGGGTCAGGCCGTTGCCGCCCTGGTAGGTGTTGAAGACCGTCTTCGCCGCACGGCGCGGGGTGTAGGAAAGCTTGCTGTCCTCCCGGGCCGGGTCGAAGCCGTTGGCCTGGTAGGTCTTCTCGGCCGCGCCCTTGCCCCATGCCGTGCCGTTGACGTCGATACCCGGGTCGGTGGCGTTGACCAGCTCACTCATGACGTGGATCCCCTCAGTGCACACGATGCGTACGAACGCAGGTCGCCCTCGCCGAACCAGCGGAGCGCTGAACGACCTGTTCCGCATGCATCGTCGATGACGGCCAGTCAGTTCGGTTTGCTCGATTCTGGATCTTCACTCGAACGGGTGATCTTCGGGCGCTTTGCACCCCTGGAGTGATGGCACTCCTTCAGTTCGATCCCACGGGGTTCAGTCCCAGTCGGTGAACTCGTGTGTCCGACGGCGGTACGGCCCCGGGACGGCGGCGAGGCGGTTCGGCGGCCACATGTCGGGGTTCTCGCTGAGGGCCAGCACGCCGTCCTGGCGCACCAGCCAGACGTCCTCGTAGTCGAGGTGCAGGACCGCGTCACCGGGCACCTGCGCGAGGAGGCCGTCGGTCAGGCGGGCCATGTCGTCCTGCTGGCCGGGGATGTCGGTGTGCTTGCCCAGCCGGAACGCGACCGAGACGGTCGGGGTGAAGACGCGGCCGCCGATCCGCGGGTCCCCCCAGGGAGTGGGCCTGCAAGGGGTCACCCGGATCCAGGTGCCGTGCACGGTGAGCGCGCCGTCTCCGAGCAGGGTGTCGATGCTTGCGGTGGCATCGAAGAGCCGCATCGGCCGGGCGGCGTCGGCGAGGCTCCGGGCGACCTCGGCCGTGGTCCACGTGGTCACCAGGTCGAGGCTGTAGGAGATCGCCATCTCCGTCCCTCCCTCTTTCTACGGGCTGAGGGAGACCACCTTGCCGTACATGTCGATCACCGTGATGGTCGTGCCCGCCCCGAACACAGGACAGCGGGGTGACGTGGTGATGCCCCGGCGGGCATCACCACGTCACGTCCGCACCGTCAGGCGAGCTTCTGGCAGAGCAGCGCGTAGGGCCGGGCCGCCCAGAGCTGCCACCAGGGCTGGGTGTAGGCCAGGCCCGCGGCGACCTCGTCGTTGGCGCACTGGCCCTTGGCGAAGCCGTAGGAGAAGTCGCCGCCGGCGGCCGCGGTGGGGCGGTTGTCGCCCTTGTCGAACCAGAGCGTGCGGGTCGATGTCCCCAGCGGGGCCGCGGACTTGGCGCAGAGCGCGCCCATGGTGCGGCCGTTGCGGCTGTAGCCGGTGAGGACGGAGCCGGCCGGGCACTGGGCCTTGGCGTAGCCGGGTGCCCAGTCGGTGGTCACGTAGGTGCCGCCGTGGTCGACGACGTACGCGTGGCCGGCGTCCCAGAGGTCCGGCTTCGTGACGTCCGTGCACAGGCCGTTGTCGCCGCCGTGGCTGAGGCCGATCAGCCGGGTGCCGTCCGGGCAGGAGGCCTTGAGCGCGCGCGGGTCCCAGTCCGGCCGGGTCTTGAGGTAGGCGGAGCGGTTGTCGTCGAACAGGCCGGCGCTGAGCGCGGTCCAGTTCACCAGGGGCACCGGGGACTGTCCGGCGCCCACCGAGACGAGCGGCCATTCGCGGTGGAAGGCGAGGAAGGGCAGGTCGGCCTCGAGGATCGGGGTGCCGAGGATGGCGAGCCGGGCCATCAGCGCCCCGTTGATGTCGAGTCCGCCGTAGAGGGCGGCCGTGCCGTTGACGGTCGGCGTGGTGCTGGTGCCGTCGAGGACGACGGATCCGTTGACGGCGGCCCGCAGGTACGGCTCGATGGAGGCCTTCACGCCGACCGTGTCGTACAGGGCGATCGAGCCTTCGGCGAGCAGGCCGGCCTTCGCCGAGGCGGAGCCCCTCAGGTCGAGGCGCAGCGGGGAGACGGTGGAGTTCCCGGGGTCGGTGGTGGTGGTCCAGCCCGGGCCCTTGACGTAGTCGGAGTGGACGCCCCACTGGCCGTCGTAGGCCTGCTCGGCGTCGAGGGTGACGGTGCCGTCGGCGCTGACGTCGGCGGAGAGGGTGAAGGCCAGGTTGATCACGACGGGCAGCGGGCCCACCATCACCACGGGGCTGGCGCTGTACGTGGCGAGCGGGATCCGGACCGGCCCGGTGCTCGCGGTGAGGTTCGCGCTGACCCGCCAGTCCGCGTGCGCGCCCAGGGTGAAGCCGACCCGGGCCTGCTGGGGGTCGATGAGGCCGAGGCCGCCCTGGTAGGAGAAGTCGATCGCCGGGTGGAGCGAGACCGAGCCGGACAGCTTCGCCGAACTGCCGTCGGGCAGCGGGACGGTGGCGTCGGCGCTCAGCCCCAGGCTGCCGGAGACCGAGCCCTGGCCGGAGGTCGCTCCGAAGTCGGTGACGACCTTGACGCCGCCGATCTGCGGGTGGACCTCGAAGCTGCTCGGGCTGACGGCGCTGCGCAGGTTGGTGCTGGTGCCGCCGAGCAGTTCGGGGAGGGTGGCCGGGCGGGTGGTGACGGCCACCTTCCCGTCGGCGGTCGACTGCACACCGGTGACGGCGACCAGCGCGCCGTGCGGGGCCGCCGGGGTGGGCGGGCTGTCGATCAGCTGTCCGGGCTGGACGGCGGACGCGGCGTCAGCGGCCGTGGCCTGGGCGGACAGCGACTGCGGACCGGCGGTGGCCGGTGCGAGCACGGCGGTGCCGCTGTTCGGGTCGAAGGAGGAGAGCGCGAGGACGGGAGCGGTGGTGGCGGTCGCCGGCGCGCTGCCCTGCGCCGGGGCCGCCACCGTGGCCGCGGCCGTGCCGGACGTCGGGGGCGCCAGCGTCGCCGACGTGCTCGGGTCGGCGGACGAGGCGGACGGGTCGGTGGGCGCGGTCGGCGCGGTGGTCGAGGGCGCGGTCGTCGAGGTGGTCGCGGTGGTGCTCGCGGCGGCCGGTGAGGCCGCCGCCCCGGTGAGGGCGGCGCCGCAGAGGAGGAGCACGGTGGTTGTCGCCGCGGCTGACAGCGTCAGCTTGCGCACGGTCACGTGGAGGGTCCCTTCGGGGTCAACGGTGCTGAGGCAGTGGTGACTTGTGGCGGGACGCACAGCTCGGAGTCGTCGCACAGACTCTCGAACCGCCGGGTAACATAACACTGACGGACAGCCCTGTTGACTGGTTCATGCAAATCCCGGGTCACGACCACCGAGACTTCACCGCGCTGGGGCGGGGCCTTCCCCTCGGGTTCACCCGGCACTCGGCGCCCGGCACCGTGGCACCGTCAGCCGCCCCGCCTGCCGAGACGGGCCGTGGCCGGGAGGCCGACGAGCAGCAGGAGTAGGGCCGCCGCCGCGTAGGCGAGGTGGTGGCCGCCCAGGGACAGTTCGCCGTGGCCCGCCGCACCGACGCTCTGGGCGATGCCGGCGAGGACGGTGGGGCCGATGCCGCTGCCGATCTGCAGGGCGGTGGCCGTGACCGCCGAGGCGGTGCCGTGGGCCTGGTCCGGCACGTCGCGCAGGCCGGTGACGGTGATGGCGGGGAAGGCCAGGCCCTGCCCGATGCCGGTGACGACCAGGCCGGCCAGCACCGGTCCGAGGTACGGGCTGTGCTCCCCCGCCGCGCACCACAGCAGCACGCCGCCGGCGGTGAGCAGCAGGCCCGTGGCCAGCAGCGGGCGCGGTCCGCGGGTCCTCATCAGCCGCCCGGAGACTAGGGCGGCCGCGGCCACGGCCAGGCTGACGGGGAGGACCGCGAGGCCCGAGACGGCCGGCGGCATGCCGCGCACCTGCTGGAGGTAGAGCGGCAGCAGGAACAGCGACCCGGTGACGCAGAAGTAGAACGCGCCGGCCACCACCGCCGCGGTCCGCACGCCGGGCGTGCGCAGAAGGTCCCGGTCCAGCAGGACCGCGTCCCCGCCCCGGGTGCGCCCGCGGCGCCACCACAGCCAACCCCCGGCCACGGCGGCCGCCAGCAGCGCGGCCGCGAGCGGGCCGCCGCCGGGGCGGGAAGCCAGGTCCGCGCTGAAGACGGTCAGGGCGATCGCCGCCACCAGCGCCCCGGCCCCCGTCACGTCCAGGGAGCCCCGGCGGTGCCGCTCACCCGGTGGCAGCCACCGCACGGCGGCGACGGCGGTGACCGCCGCCGCCAGGGCCTGCAGCGCGAACACCCAGCGCCAGCCGAAGGCGCCGGTGACCACGCCCCCGAGGACCAGACCGGCCCCGTAACAGCCCGCCTGCGCGGCGGAGAACACGCCCAGCGCGCGCGAACGCATCGGCCCGTCGGCATAGACCGAGGTCAGCAGGGCGGTGGCCGCCGGCATGGTGATCGCCGCCCCCGCGCCCTGCAGCACGCGCCCCACCACGACCGCCCAGAACGCGGGCGCCGCGAACGCCAGCGCGGCGCCCGCCGCCACCGTCACCAGGCCCCCGACCAGCACCCGCCGACGCCGCAGCCGGTCCGCCATCGCCCCGCCGCACAGCAGCAGTCCCGCGAACGCGAGGGCGTAGCCGGTCACCGCCCAGGACAGGTTCTGCGCCGAGGTTCCGAACCGCGCGCCCACCGAGGGCAGGGCGCTGTTGAGGACGGCGACACCACCGGCGTCCAGGCCCGCCGCCGCGCTCAGCACCGCCAGGGGCGCGTACCGGACGGACGGCGGGGCTTCGGGCCCCGGCCCGGCGGACTCCGGTCCCCCGGGCCGTACGGGCCGTACGGGCATGGGCGGGGCAGGCGAGAACGGTTCGCCGGGACGTGCGGGCATGGACGGACTCCAAGGACGAAGGACGCGCACCGGGAACGACGGACGCGCGAACGCGCCGACACACCGGAACCGGCCCGTCGGCGACCAGGGCCGCCCGCGTCGCGCGGCGCCCCCGGCAGCCACTCTGCGCCGCCGCGCGCACCGCGACGAGACACCGCCGCGGGCAGGCCCCGCCGGGGGTGGCCCTGGCAGGGCTACCCCCCGCGCCGCCAGGCGACCGATACTCGCCGCATGGCACCATCAGCGGCACTCCCCGAACTGGCCCACTTCCTGCGCACCCGCCGGGCCCGACTGACCCCGGAGGCCGCCGGCCTGCCCCGCACCAGCACCCGCCGGCTGAACGGACTGCGCAGAGCCGAGGTCGCCACCCTGTCCGGCATCAGCCCCGAGTACTACACCCGGCTCGAACAGGGCCGTCAGCGCCGCCCCTCCCCCGAGGTCCTGGACGCCCTCGCCACCGCCCTCCAGCTCGACGCCGACGCCCGCCGCCACCTCCACCACCTCGCCACCGGAAACCCCGTCCACCAGGCGGGCCCGGCCGCCGTGGCCCCGGACGTGCCGGAGGCGACCCTGCGGCTCCTCGCCTCGATCACCCCGTGGCCCGCCCACGTGGTCACCCCCATGCGCGACATCCTCGCCTGGAACGACGCCGAGGCCTGGCTGCTCCTCGACTACGCCGAACTCCGGCCCGAGCAGCGCAACTTCGCCTGGTTCGTCTTCTGCGACCCCCGGGCACCCCGACTCCTCACCGACTGGGAGAAGACGGCACGCGGCAACGTCCACCGCCTGCGCCACGCCCTGGCCGCCGACCCCCACAACGAACGCGGCAACCGCCTCGTGGCCGAACTGACGGCGCGCAGCAGCCGGTTCGCCGCCTTCTGGGAGGAACACGACGTCCGCGGCCCGGCCACCGGCAGCCACGGCTTCCACCACCCCCGGGCCGGCCAGCTCGACCTGGACTACACCGCCTACGTCATCCCCGGCACCCACAATCTCGAACTCGTCGTCCTGACCGCGGCCGAGGGCTCCCCCAGCCACCGCGCCCTGCGGCAGGCCGCGGCGGACCGCTGAACCGGCCCACGCCCGGACCCAGCTGGTCTCGGCGGCCGTCAGGTCGGGTGCGCCCCCGGCGTCGGCCTCGGCCGAAGGGCCCCGGCCGTAGCGGCGTCAGGCCTTGCGGATCCGGTCGCCGATCTCCGGCCGCGCCTCGAACCCGGCCGCCCGGTACGTGGCGACGCCACCGAGGTTGGAGCTCGGTGTGCACACGCGAACGCTCGACGAGCCCAGCTCCCGCAGCGCGGCCGCCCCGGCGAGGGTGATCGCCCGGCCGTAGCCGCGACCGCGGTGGTCCTCGTGGACGCCCATCGGCTCGACCAGCCCCGGCCTCCCCGGGCCGGCCGACCAGACCGTCACCACCGCCGCCGGGCTGCCCCGGTCGTCGTAGGCGCCCAGGCAGCGGGCGTCGGCGAAGAACGGCCCCGCCGACATCGCGTGCCAGTACGCGCGCGTCGGCCGCGAGGTGCCGAACGCCGACCGCAGAACGTCGGCGAAGTCCTGCGCCTGCTCCGGGCCGATCGCCCTGATCCGTACGCCCGGGTCCTCCACCGCCTGCGCGAGGTCGCGGAACAGCGGCGTCCACGGCTCGTCGACGCCCCAGCCCTCCTCGGTCAGCAGGTCGTGGAGCAGCAGGCCCGGCGGCGCCTCGACGGACACCGCGCCTTCCGGCAGCGCGCCGCGCTCAGGCAGCGAGACGTCCTCGACGAGCCGCCGCGCCAGGTCCTCGTCCCGGAAGGCGTCGGGAGCGACCGTCATCCGCAGCACCGTCGGCGAGTCCAGCATCCCGACGGCGAGGATCCGCCCGCCCCGGCTCCAGGTCCGCACCACCGCGGCCGTCTCAGCCGTGCCGAACCGACAGTTCCAGCCGATGTCCCCCGCGTGCAGCTGCATCGGCGCTCCGTCGTCCTGCCACTCCCGCAGCGCGCCCATGGCCTCGCGCACCCCGCCCGCGGTCGGCGTTCCCAGCACAATCGTCATAGCCGGAATCTGACACCCCGTCCGGGATTTCCGCAACCCGTTTACCGGCCGGCCGGTAATTCTCCTGGTGCTTGTGAGCACTTGCGGGAGGTCGCATACTGACAATAAGGAAGTGGACACCATGAAGCTGCTAGCGGAAATCGACAGAATGGTCGCCACCGGAAAGGTGGTGACCTCAGCGAACGACGAAGCCGTCGCGGACATCGTCCTCGCCACGATCACGAGTGGCACCACGGCCTCGTTCTACCTGACCCGCGCCCAGGCCGCGCTCGTCAAGGAGCGGTTCTGGACTCCGGAGCGGACCCGCCGCACAGGACTCCGCCCGATATCCCCCGAGGAAACCGAAAGGATCAGGGTGGAGCTGGGCGTCAGGGTGAAGAATTTCAGGTGCACCCCGATCACGTGCGGCTGCGGCCATGTCTACGACGCATTCGACTTCATTCAGCAGGGGATCCGCGAACACGGCCTCGACGTCGTCAATTCCGTATTCTCCCTGAAGGACTCGACTTTCCTCCAGGTCAATCCGTCCTTCGTCCCGATCTGCCCCGTGGACGACCGGAGGCTGAGCCGCACCCACAGCTCCGACGGCGGGATCGAGTACGACTGCGACGAGTACGGCGGGTGCTGCTACCAGGAGTGACGCTCCGTACCCGGGGCCCCGGGCCGAAGAGACGATGTTCAAATGTCTGATGTTTGTATATGGTCCTCCCATGACACGCATCAGCGCGCCGCGGCGCACGGCCAGCCTGTCCGCCCAGCTCGTGGAGAGCCTCCGCTCGCACATCGAGACGGGGGGCTGGCCGGTCGGGACGCGGATCCCGCCGGAGCAGGCCCTCGTCGAGGAGCTCGGGGTCGGGCGCAGCACGCTGCGGGAGGCGATCGGTGCGCTGGTGCACCTCGGCCTGCTGGAGCCCAGAGCCGGTGACGGCACCTATGTGCGCTCCGCCAGCGAGCTCCAGTCGGTGATGGTGCGGCGGGCGGGCTCCGCGAAGCGGGACGACGTGCTGGAGCTGCGGACCGTTCTGGAGGAGTACGCCTCGGGCGCCGCGGCCCTGCGCCGCAGCGAGGGGCAGGTGCGGCAGCTGCGGGAGCTGCTGGCCGACGCCGAGGCGGCCGCCGCCGGCGAGGACGCGTCCGCGGCCACGGACGTCGACGCGCTCTTCCACCGGTCCGTCGTCCGGGCGAGCGGGAACGAGCTGCTGATCGAGGTGTACGACTACCTCGGCACGGCGCTCACCTCGCACCTGGGGGGCCCGACCTGGAACGCCGCCCACGCCGAGGAGCACGGGGGCCTGCACCGGCGGCTCGTCGACGCGATCGAGACCCGGGACGAGGGCGGCGCCCGCGAGGCCGCCGCCGCGATCGTCCGGCTCACCCGCGACCACGAGATCGCCGACTCGCGTGCGGCCGAGGAGCGTTGAGCCCGCAGCCCTCCCGACTGATCCGATCACCCCGTACGAACGGCACCACCGTCCACCTGAACAGGATTTTCTCGGCTGCATAGGAGATCATTCGTGTCCCTCTCGCACCTCCCCGCCGACGAACTCGACGCGCGTACCGACCGACGAAGCGCCCACCTGTACGCGACCGACCCTCAGTTCCGTGACACCGCGCCCCTGGACGCCGTCACCGAGACGATCCGCCGCCCCGACCTGCCGCTCGCCGAACTGGTGGCCACCGTGCTGGAGGCCTACGCCGACCGTCCCGCCCTGGGCGAGCGCGCCACCGAGCCGGTCACCGACCCGGAGACGGGCCGCACCACGCTGCGCCTCCTGCCGCGGTTCGACACGCTCACCTACGGCGAACTCCGGGAGCGGGTGGGCGCGGTGGCCTCCGAGTGGCGCCACCACCCCGAACATCCGCTGGGCCCCGGCGACTTCGTCGCCCTCCTCGGGCCCACGAGCGCCGAGTACGCCGTGGCGGACCTGGCCTGTGTCCGCTCCGGTGCGGTGTCCGTCCCGCTCCAGTCGGGGGCTGCGGCGGCGCACCTGGCCCCCGTCGTCGAGCAGACCGCACCGCGCCTGCTCGTGGTGGACGTCGACCAGCTGGACGTCGCGCTCGAACTCGCGGCGAACGCCGCCTCGTTGGGCAGGATCGTGGTCATCGGCCACCGGCCCGAGGCCACCGCCCACCAGGAGGCACTGGAGTCCGCGCGCACCCGGCTCGCGGCGCTGGGCCGCGGGGTGGCCCTGGACACGCTGGCGTCGACCGTCGAGCGGGGAAGGGCGCTGCCGCCGCTCCCCCGGGTCCCTGACGGGTCGGCGCCCGACACGCTGAGCTCGCTGATCTACACCTCGGGAAGCACCGGCACCCCCAAGGGGGCCGTGTACACCGAGCGTCTGGTCCGGAGCTTCTGGCTCGACTACGTGCCCGGCCGGCCGGTGCGGCCCGCCATCGTGCTCAACTTCCTGCCGTTGAGCCACGTGATGGGCAGGGGCGCGCTGTTCGGGACGCTCGCCAAGGGGGGCCTCGCCTGTTTCGCGGCGTCCAGTGACCTGTCGACGCTCCTCGAGGACCTCTCCCTGGTCCGTCCCACCGAGCTGCTCATGGTGCCCCGCATCTCCGACCTGCTCCTCCAGCACTACCGGGCGGAGCTGTCCCGCCGGGCCGGGACCGGCGGCGACGCGGCCGAGCAGGTGAGCGCCGGGCAGGTGATGGCGGAGCTGCGGGAGGAGGTCATGGGCGGCCGCCTCCTGTCGGCCGTCAGCGCCTCGGCCCCGCCGAGTGCCGAGACGACGGCCTTCGTCCAGGACTGCTTCCAGGTCAGGCTGATCGACGGCTACGGGTCGACGGAGGGCGGGGTCGTCTTCCTCGACGGCCGGGTGCAGCGCCCGCCGGTGACCGACCACAAGCTGGTCGACGTGCCCGAGCTGGGATACTTCGGCACCGACACGCCGTACCCCAGGGGCGAACTGCTGATCAGGTCCGAGCGGCTCGTCCCCGGGTACTTCCGGCGCCCGGACGCCACCTCCGAGGTCTTCGACGAGGACGGCTTCTACCACACGGGCGACATCATGGCCCGGCTCGGCCCCGACGAACTGCGGTACGTCGACCGCCGCTCCAACGTCATCAAGCTGTCCCAGGGCGAGTTCGTCGCCGTCTCCCGCCTGGAGGCGCTCTTCACCGGCAGCCCGGCCGTCCGGCAGGTCTTCCTGTACGGCAGCGGCGCCCGCGCCTACCTGCTCGCGGTCGTCGTGCCGACCCGGGACGCCCTCGACCGCGTCGACGGGGACGCCCGGCGCCTCAGGGCGGTCCTGCGGGAGTCCCTGCGGGAGACCGCCGCCGGGGCGGGGCTGAACTCCTACGAGATCCCCCGGGACCTGCTCGTCGAGACCGAGCCGTTCACCCAGGAGAACGGGCTGCTCTCCGGGGTGCGCAAGCCGTTGCGGCCGGCCCTGACGAAGCGGTACGGCGAGCGTCTCGAAGCGCTGTACACCGAGCTGTCCGACCGCGAGGCCGAGGAGCTCCGGACGCTGCGTCAGGCCGGCACCGACCAGCCGCTGCCGGCGACCGTGCTCCGGGCCGCGCAGGCGCTCCTGGGGCTGGACGAGGGTGTCGTGGAGCCCGACACGCGCTTCCTCGAACTCGGCGGCGACAGCCTCACGGCGCTGTCCTTCTCCCAGCTGATGAAGGAGATCTTCCACGTCGACGTCCCGGTCGACGTGATCGTCAACCCGGTCAACTCGCTGCGGCAGGTGGCCGATCACGTCGAGCGGGCGCTCGCGGCGGACCACCGCCGTCCCACCGCCGACAGCGTCCACGGCCCGGACGCGACGCGGCTCGACGCGGCCCAGCTGCGGCTGGAGGCGTTCCTCGACCCGCGGACCGTCGAGCAGGCCGAAGGGCGGAGGCCGGCCGGTCCGCTGCCCGAGGCCCGGACCGTCCTGCTGACCGGCGCCAACGGCTACCTGGGCCGCTTCCTGTGCCTCGAATGGCTGGAGCGCGTGGCGGAGCGCGGCGGCACGCTGGTGTGCGTGGTCCGCGGCTCCTGCGCCGAGGAGGCCCGGGCCCGGCTCGACGCGGCCTTCGACAGCGGCGACCCGGACCTCGTGGCGCGCTACCGCGCGGCCGCCGCCCGGCACCTCCGGGTGGTTGCCGGCGACATCGGGGAGCCGCGTCTCGGACTCGACGAGGAGACCTGGCAGCGGCTGGCCGACACCGTGGACCTGATCGTCCACCCGGCGGCACAGGTCAACCACGTCCTGCCCTACGGCCAGCTCTTCGGCCCCAACGTGCTGGGAACGGCCGAACTGATCAGGCTCGCGGTCACCTCCCGGACCAAGCGGTTCACCTACCTGTCGACGGTCGCCGTCGTCTTCGGGAACGCGGCGGCCGCCGACGAGTGGGCGGACATCCGCACCGCCGGCGGGGTACGCGACCTCGACGGTGACTACGCCGACGGCTACGCGGCCAGCAAGTGGGCCGGCGAGGTGCTGCTGCGCGAGGCGCACGAGAGGTTCGGCCTGCCGGTCGCCGTCTTCCGCTCGAACATGATCCTCGCGCACCCGCGCTACCGCGGTCAGCTCAACGTCCCGGACGTCTTCACCCGCCTCGTGCTGAGCCTGCTGGCGACGGGCGTCGCACCCGGCAGCTTCTACGCCCGGGGTACCGGCGACGGCCGCCCGCACTACGACGCGCTCCCGGTGGACTTCACCGCGCGGGCCGTCACCGCGCTCGGCGACGACGCACGGGAGGGCTACCGGACGTACAACGTGGTCAACCCGCACGACGACGGCATCTCGCTCGACACCGTGGTCGACTGGCTGGCGGCGGCCGGGCACCCCCTGACCCGCGTCCAGGACCACGCCGAGTGGATCGAGCGCTTCGAGACCGCCCTGCACGGCCTGCCCGACCGCCGGCGGCAGCACTCGCTGCTCCCGCTGCTGCACGCCTTCGCCGAGCCGGCCCAGCCGGTCGCCGGATCCGCCCTGCCGGCGGACCGGTTCCGGGCGGCGGTCCGGGCCGCGGCCCTCGGCGACGGGAACGACATCCCCCGGCTGTCACCGGACCTGATCACCAAGTACGTGGCCGACCTCCGGGCGCACCGCCTGATCTGACAGCGCCTCCGTGACCGCCGCGGGGCCGGCACCGGCCCCGCGGCGGTCACGGCTCAGCTCCCGGCGCCGGCGCGGTGGCCGTGGCGGAAGAGCGGGGCGCGGGTGTCGAAGGGGACGTCCTCGCGGGCCGCGGCGACGGCGGCGTCCGAGGCGGGCAGGTCGAACGGCAGGGTCGCGGTCATCGGGGCGCGGCCGAGCGCGGCGTCCAGGACGACCTCGTCGGCGGCGCCGAACTCCCCGATCAGCAGGGCCGCGTGCGGGGCGAGCGGGGTGAGCACGGCGGGCCGCTCCAGCTGGGCCGCGAAGACCGTGGGGACGACGGCGGCCAGCGCGGCGAGCCGGTCGGCCTCGGCCGGCTCGAACTCCAGCGAGCCGCTGTGGAAGTGCCGCTCCAGCAGGCCCTCGCGCCGCTCGTACGGGGTGGCGAGGCGGATGACGGCCAGGTCGGCCCGCGCCGGGTCCTCGACGACGGTGCCGTACCGGGCGGCGACGGCCGGGTCGACGCCCTCCACGTACAGCCGGGTGGCGGTGCGCGGCTCGCCGGCCAGGTGGACCACGGAGCGGCGCTGGACCTCCAGGCCGAGCGCCCGGCCCTCCGGGGCGCCGACCAGTTCGGCGGCGGCGTCCGGGTCGACGTACGGGTCGTCGAAGAGGCCGAGGCGGAACTTGTCGCGCAGGATGCGGCGGACGGACTCGTCCAGCCGGGCCTCGGTGACCGCGCCGGAGCGGAGGGCCGCCAGGATCAGCTCCGGGTCCGTCTCGCCGCCGAGCTGGTCGGCGCCCGCGTCCAGGGTCAGCGCGACCTGCTCGGCGACGGACAGCTCCTCGACGCCCCAGTGCCGCGGGGGCAGGGTGACCACGCCGGGGACGTCCATGCCGGTGATGGCGTTGAAGTCGGTGCAGACCACGCCGTCGAAGCCGTAACGACCGCGCAGCAGGCCGGTGATGACGTCCCGGTTGAAGTTGGCGCCGACCTCGGCGAGGCCGCTGCCGGACGGGATCGCGTAGGCGGGCATGATCTGCGCGGTGCCCGCGGCGAAGGCCGCCTCGAAGGGCCGCAGGTGGGTCTCGAACTCGCCGCCGGGGTAGACCAGTCGGCGTCCGGCGGCGAAGTGCGAGTCCTCGCCGCCGGCCTGCGGGCCGCCGCCGGGGAAGTGCTTGGTCATGCAGGCGACGCTGTCCGGGCCGATCGGCCCGCCCTGGAGGCCCTCGATGTAGGCGGTGATCATCCGCGAGGCGCGCTCCGGGTCCTCCCCGAAGGTTCCGCTGATCCGGGCCCAGCGGGGCTCGGTGGCGAGGTCGGCCATCGGGTGGATGGCGACCCGGATGCCGACGGCGCACAGCTCGCGGCGGATCAGGTCGGCGTAGCGGCGCACCAGGTCGGGGTCGTCGGTGGCGGCGAGGCCGATCGGCTCGGGGCCGGTGCTGAAGCCGCCGCCGGTGTGGGCGGTGGCCGGGTTGGCGGTGAAGCCGTGCCGGGGGTCGGAGGAGAGGGTGACGGGGATGCCCAGCCGGGCGGCCGCGGCGAGGTCCTGGACGTGGTTGTTCCAGGCGGCCATCGCGCGCGGGTCGGGGACGGCCATCATGGCGAAGTGGGTGAGGCCGCGTTCGGTGATCAGGCCGGCGCCGGAGGGGAACGGGCCCTGGTCGCCGGGAAGCATCCGGCCGTGCAGCATCTGCGCGGCCTTCTCCTCCGGGGTCATCCGGGCCAGCAGGTCCTCGACCCGCTCCTCGACGGGCAGCCGCGGGTCCTCGTAGGGCTCCATGGTGCCGTTGTGGTTGAGGTCGCGGAAGGGCGTGCCGTCGGTGTGGTGCAGGACGGTCAGCATGCCGTCACCTCGGCGGTGTTCGACGCGGCGGCCTTGGCGCGGAAGGCCTCGATCGTCTCGGCGGTGACCCCGCAGGCGGCCAGGAAGCCGGCGGCGCCGCCGTGCCCGGCCCGGACCAGGTCGAGGAAGGCGCTCATCGCCCCGGCGGGGGCCTCCAGCAGCGGGGCGGGGACGACCATCCGGCCGGCCTCGACCTCGTTGAGGGCGGCACGGTTGCGGTCGGCGAGCCCGGCCCAGATCTGCTGGATCGCCTCGTTGGTGCGGGCGTAGTCGGCGACGATCTCCTCGGCTGGCACCCCGAGCAGCTCCAGCAGCAGCGCGGTGAGCAGCCCGGTGCGGTCCTTGCCGGCGGCGCAGTGCACCAGCACCCCGCCGGGGCGGACGGTGGCCTCCACGGCGGCGGCGAGGGCCCGCGGCGCGGACTCGGCCATCAGCAGGTAGAAGGCGCCGAGGTCCTCGGCGGTGGTCATGGTCCGCATGGCCCGCGCGAGTTCGTCGTTGGTCGGCTCGATCCGGGCGGCGACGACGGCGATGCCGGCGGCCTCGGCGGCGGCCCAGTCCTCGGGGCCGGTCTCGGCCTCGCCCCGGAGGTCGACGACGGTGGTGATGCCGTGCTCGCCCAGCTGGGCGACGACGGCCGCGTCGGCGGCGGGGAAGGGCTGGGCGGAGCGGAACAGGGCGCCGGGGCGGATCCAGCGGCTCGCGGGGTCGGCGAGCGCTGCGGGGTCGCGGAAGTTGACCAGGGACATGCGGAGGCCTTTCGGGTCGTGCGGGAGGGTGTGCAAAAGGGGAAGAGGGCGTGCGGTGCCGTCCGGGCGGCCGGCGGCGCGCCCGGGAGTGACGGGGTACGGGGTCGGGTCAGCCCGCGGTGGCGAGCACGTCCCGGTAGGCCCTGACCCAGTCGGTCAGGGTGCCGCTCTCCGAACCGATCAGGACGTGGCGCCGCACCATGCCGCCGAACATCGCGCCGAGCGCGGTCGGACGCAGGTCGGTGGCCGGGTCGACGTCGAGCCGCTCGGCGGCGATGGTGACGGTGCGTTCGGTGAAGGCGTCGATGACGACCAGGGCGTAGTTGCGCACGGAGTGCACGTCGAGCAGGCCCCGGCGCAGCCGGCGGCGGCGCTCGGTGTGCTCGACGGGCTCCTCCAGCCGTCCGCCGGTGACGGTCAGCGCGTGGTCGAGCGCGGCCCAGAGCGGGAGTTCGGCGGGGGCGGCGGCGAAGGCGTCGAGGACGACCTGGCCGAAGTCCCAGCCGAACAGCAGCGCCTCCTTGGCCGGGTAGTAGCGGAAGAAGGTGCGGTGGGCGACGTCGGCGCGGCGGCAGATCCGGTCCACGGTGGTGCGCTCGTAGCCCTGCTCCTCGAAGAGGTCGAGCGCCGCGCTGCGGATGCTGTCGCGGGTGCGCGCCTTCTTCCGGTCGCGCATGCCCTGCTCCGCCGCGGTGTCCGTCCCCTGCATCGTTCTTCCGCTCCCGTTCGGTGAGTTGAGTGTCGGTCGTGTCGGTGGGTGGGGCCGCCGAGGGGGCGGCCATGAGTACGGAACCACGTCCGGCCGGGCCCGCTCAAGGCGAGCGCCGACTCTTCCGGGTTTCGTCATCCGGAATTTGCACAACTGCCTTTTGGCAGTCCTGCCACTTCCGGAATGGTGTGTCGCGTCGGCGGCCGCACTCCCCCTGGCCGCCCCCACTCCCCCGAACCGAGGAACCATGAAGCGGCACTACCTCCTGGCATCGGCGGCCCTCGCCGCCGCCCTCACCCTCACCGCCTGCTCCGCCTCCGACGACGCGCTGTCCGGCACCGGCGGCGCCGCCGGGAACACCGGCGCGGCGGCCGACGGGCCGGCCGTGGACGGCGGCACGCTCAAGATCGGCCTGGACCGGCCGTTCGCCAAGCTCGACCCGGCCGACGGAACCCTGATCCAGATGCCGATGATGGTCCTCGCCAACGCCCTGTACGACCCGCTGATGGTCAACGGCGACAACGGCACCGTCCAGCCGTACCTCGCCAAGTCCTTCACGCCCAACACCGACGCCACGATCTGGACCCTCGACCTGCGCGAGGGCGTGACCTTCAGCGACGGCAAGCCGCTGGACGCCCAGGCCGTCGCCGACCACGTCGCCCGGCTCGCCAAGCCGGAGAGCAAGTGCGCCTGCGCCCTCGACGCGGCCGCCATCGCCACCACCGCCGTCACCGGCCCCACCACCGTCGCCTTCACCCTCAAGGCCCCCGACGCCGCCTTCCCCAACCTGTTCACCCGCTCCCTCGGGTACGTCTCCGAGGCGCCGGCCGGCGACTCCCCCGCCGTCGGCTCCGGCCCGTACACCGTGGAGAGCGTGCAGCCCGGAGTCTCCGTCACCCTCGCCCGCAACCCCGCCTACTGGGGCACCAAGGGCCACGCCGACAAGCTCGTCTACCGGGTGCTGTCCGACGCCGACAGCCGCTACCAGTCGCTGCGCTCCGGCGACACCGACCTGATCTGGACCGAGACGCCCGGCCAGCTCAAGCAGGCCGCCGCCGACGGGCTGCGCACCGCCACCGGGCCCGGCTCCACCAGCACCGTCGTCTTCAACACCAAGGCCGCGCCCTTCGACGACGTCCGGGTCCGCCGGGCCGTGCAGTACGCGATCGACCGCGAGGCCCTGGAGAAGGTCGTCTTCCTCGGCCAGGGCGCCGTCTCCGACGGCCCGATCGGCTCCCGCTCCCCGTACCGCACCGCCGGCGCGTACCCGGCCCACGACACGGCCAAGGCCCGCGCCCTGCTCGCCGAGGCCGGCCACCCCGACCTCGCCTTCGACTACCTCGTCGACAGCCGCCCCGAGGCCCAGCAGCGCGCCACCGTGCTCCAGCAGATGCTCGGCGAGGCCGGGATCAGGATGACCATCAAGCCGATGGACAACGCGAGCCTGGGCACCGCGATGCTCCAGCGCAAGTTCCAGGTGCTGGACTTCATCACCAGCATGTTCGGCGACACCGACACCGCGCTCGGCAGCCTCTACCTGCCGAACTCGCCGTACAACTTCATGGGTTGGACCGACCCGGAGGCCGCCAAGGCGATCGCCGAGGGCCGTGCCTCGACCGACCCCGCCAAGCGCTCGGCCGCCTACGGCCAGGCCGCCCGGCGGGTCGTCGACGAGGCGCCGATGGCCTTCCTCACCGAGAACACCGTCGGCTTCCTCTCCACCGCCAAGGTCGGCGGCCTGCCCGACCTCTCCAAGCGCACCGTCCTCAACGTCTCCCCCGCCACCCTGTGGGTGAAGCGATGACCCCCGGCACCCGGACCGCCCTGCGGTACGGCGGACGGGTCGGCCGCGCCGCGGCCGTCCTGCTGCTGGTCACCGTCGCCGCCCTCGCCCTGCCCCACCTGATGCCCGGCTCGCCCGCCGTCGCCGCCCTCGGCCCCACCGCCACCCCCGAGCAGATCTCCGCCTACGAGGCCGGGCTCGGCCTGGACCGCAACCTGTTCGCCGCCACCTGGCAGTGGATCGGCGACGCCCTGCACGGCGACCTCGGCCACTCGCTGTCCACCGGAGCCGCCGTCACCACCGAACTCGCCGACCGCATCCCCGTCACCCTCGAACTCTTCCTCGCCGCCCAGCTGGTGGCGCTCTGCCTGGCCGTGCCCGTCGCCCTGCTCTCCGCCTGGCGGCCCGGCGGCACCTTCGACAGGATCGCCACCGCCGGCACCTTCGGCTGGCTCGCCGTCCCCGGCTTCGCCCTCGGCCTGCTGCTGATCTGGATCGCCGCCGTCCAGCTGCGCGTCCTGCCCGCCACCGGCTGGACCCCGTTCACCGAGGACCCGGCCGAGAACCTCCGCCACCTGGTGCTGCCCGCACTCACCCTCGGCCTCACCGAGGCCGCCGTGTTCACCCGCACCCTGCGCGGACAACTGCTCGACACCCTCGACCAGCCGTACATCGCCGCCGCCCGCAGCCGCGGCATGGGCACCACCCGGCTGCTGCTGCGCCGCGCCCTGCGGCCGTCCAGCCTGCCGCTGGTGACGCTGATCGGGATCGGCATCGGGACCTCGCTCGGCGGGTCGGTGCTGGTCGAGTCGCTGTTCGCGGTGCCCGGCGTCGGCAGCCTGGCCTCCGCCGCCATCGCCGGCCGGGACTTCCCGGTCGTCCAGGCCGTCGTGGTGGTCAGCGCCCTCGGCGTGGTCGCGGCCACCTTCGCGGTCGACCTGCTGTACCGCACGATCGACCCGAGGATCGCCCATGAGCACCGTTGAGCCCTTGAGCACCGCCGAGACCGTCGCTGTGACCGCCGGTCAGGCCCGCACCGCCCGGCGCCGGCCCCCGGCCGGTGTGCTCGCCGCCGCGGCCTGGCTGGCCCTGGTCGCCCTCGCCGCCCTGCTGCTTCCCCTGCTGCCCGGCTTCGACCCGCTGCACGGCGACTTCGCCCACCCCTCCGCCGCCCCCGGCCCCGGCCACTGGCTGGGCACCGACGCCGCCGGACGGGACGTCCTGCAACGCACCGTCGCCGGCGCCCGCGCCTCGTTCACCGTCGCCGCCCTGACCATCCTGGTCGGCCTGCTCGGCGGCGGCGCGCTCGGCCTCGCCGCCGGCTGGTTCCGCGGCCCGGTCGACAAGGCGATCGGCTTCGCGACCGACCTGCTGATGTCCGTGCCCAGCCTGATCCTGGTGATGATCACGGTCTCGCTGCGCGGCCCGAGCCTCACCGTGATCGGCACCCTGATCGGGCTGTTCACCGTCCCGCACTTCACCCGGGTGGTGCGCGCCGTCGTGCTCTCGCTCGGCGAGCGCGGCTTCGTCCAGGCCGCCCGCATGATCGGCACCGCCCCGCTGCGGATCCTGCGCCGCGAGATCGTCCCGCACGTCGTGCCGGTCGCCCTCACCTTCGCCTTCACCGCCACCACTGTCGCCATCGTCGCCGAGGGCTCGCTCAGCTTCCTCGGCTTCGGGCTGCGCCCGCCGGAGCCCTCCTGGGGCGGCATCATCGCCGAGGGCCGCACCGCGCTCGGCAGCGCGCCGTGGATCTCGCTGGCGCCCGCGGCGGTGCTCTGCCTGACCGTCCTCGCCCTCAACTACCTCGGGGAGCAGCTGCGTTCGGGCGCTCCCGCCGCCGCGAAGCCCACCGCCACGAAGCCCACTACCCCGAAGCCCACCGCCCCGAAGCGCCCCACCACGAAGGGAGTGCGCGGATGACCTCCGCCCCCGTCCTCGACGTCCGCTCGCTGGACACCGTCCTGCACACCCCCGACGGCCGCGCCCTGCACGTCCTGCACGGCGTCGGCCTGAGCATCGCGGCCGGCGAGTGCCTCGGCGTGGTCGGCGAGTCCGGCTCCGGCAAGTCCGTGCTCGCCCGCACCGTCCTCGGCGTCGAGTCCCGCACCACCCGGGCCGTCGCCACCGGCGAGATCCGGCTGAACGGCGAGGACCTGCTCGCCGCCACCCCCGCCCGCCGCGCCGAACTGCTCGGCACCGGCATCGCCATGGTCCACCAGGACCCGATGACCTCGCTCAACCCGGTGGTCCGGATCGCCGACCAGGTCACCGAGTCGATCACCAACCGGCGCCGCCTCTCCCGGCGCGAACGGCTGCGCACCGCCGCCGAACTGCTCGCCGCCGTCGACGTCCCCGACCCCGCCCGGCGGGCCCGCGCCCACCCGCACGAGCTCTCCGGCGGCCTTCGCCAGCGCGTCGGCATCGCCGCCGCCCTGGCCGGCGAACCCGCGCTGCTGCTCGCCGACGAACCCACCACCGCCCTCGACGTCACCGTCCAGCGCACCGTCCTCGACCTGCTCGACCAGCACCGGGTCGAACGGGGCCTGGCCACCCTGCTGATCACCCACGACATCGGCCTGCTGTACGGGCGGGCCCGGCGCATCGCCGTCATGTACGGCGGCCGGATCGTCGAGACCGGCCCCACCGAGGCCGTCACCCGCACCCCTCGGCACCCCTACACCGCGGCCCTGCTGCGCTCCGTCCCCCGGGTCACCGGGCCGCTGCGCCGCACCCTGCCCGCCATCCCCGGCTCGCCGCCCGACCTCACCCGGCCCACCCCCGGCTGCCCCTTCGCCCCGCGCTGCGAACGGGCGACGGAGCTCTGCACCACGACCGCGCCGCCCACCCACGCCTCGGCGGACGGCCACACCGCCGACTGCCACTTCCCGCTCACCGAAGCCGACGTACCCTCGCCCGACGAACTGGAGCCCGCGGCATGACCACCTCCCCCGAAGCCGTGGGCCCCGACGCCGCCACACCGGGACAGCCCGTCCTGGAGGCCACCGGCCTGAGCGTCGTCCACCGCACCCGCTCCGGCCCGCTGCACGCCGTCAGCGGCGTCGACCTGGCCCTGTACCCGCGCCGCACCCTCGCCCTGGTCGGCGAGTCCGGCTCCGGCAAGAGCAGCATCGCCAAGGCCCTGCTGCGGCTGCCCCCGCCCACCACCGGCACCGTCACCCTCGACGGCACCGACCTCGCCGCGCTCTCCCCGCGCGCCCTGCGGGCCGTCCGGCCCCGCCTCCAGATGGTCTTCCAGGACCCGCTCTCCTCCCTCAACCCGCGCCGCCGGGTCCGCGACCTCGTCGCCGAGCCCCTCGACGCCCACCCCGATCCGGCCCGCGACCGCGACCGCGAGGAGACCGTCACCCGGCAGCTGGAGGCCGTCGGCCTGCCGCCCGCCCTGTTCGGCGACCGCCGGCCCCACCAGCTCTCCGGCGGACAGGCCCAACGGGTCGCCATCGCCCGGGCGTTGGCCGCCGGGCCGCGCGTCCTGATCGCCGACGAGGCGGTCTCCGCGCTCGACGTCTCGGCCCAGGCCACCGTGCTCAACCTGCTGCGCGGGCTCACCGAGGAGCGCGGACTGGCCGGCCTGTTCATCTCCCACGACCTCGGCGTGGTCCGGGCCGTGAGCGACGAGGTGGCCGTGCTCCAGCTCGGCCGCGTCTGCGAGCGCGGCCCCACCGAGGCCGTCCTCGCCGCCCCGGCCCACCCCTACACCGCCGCCCTGCTCGCCGCCGTCCCCGAACCCGGCCGCCCGCTGCGCGACACCGGCCTGCTCCCCGCCGACCCGCCCTCCCCGCCCAGCGGCTGCCGCTTCCGCACCCGCTGCCCCCTGGCCGACTCCCGCTGCGCCACCGAGGAGCCCCGCCACCGGGAAGTGGCACCCGGCCGCACGGTGGCCTGCCACCGCCCGCTGGTCGGCGCCGCCCGGGCCTGACCTCCGTGGTCAGTACAGCTAGCGCAGGACGGACTCCAGGAAGTCGCTGCCGATCCGGGCCACGACCGACAGGTCGAGCTGGTGGAGGACGTAGCGGCCCCGGCGGCGGGTGGTGAGCAGCCCGGCCTTGCGCAGGACGGCGAGGTGGCGGGAGACCTCCGGTGCGGTGATGTCCTGTGAGTCGGCCAGCTCGCTCGTCGAGTACGCCCCGCGCGCGAGGTGGCGGCACAGGTTCATCCGCATCGGGTGGGTCAGCGCCTCCAGGCGCAGCTTCACCGTCTCCACCGACTCGGCGCCGCCGACCTCGTGGGCGGCGGCCGGGTACTGGATCACGGGCTGCCAGCCCGGCGCGTACAGGGCGAAGAAGTGCGGCCAGCCGAAGACGGTCGGCAGCAGGGTGACGCCCGTGCTGCCGGCCTCGGTGCGGCCGTGCACCAGTTTGTCGACGACGATGCGGGTGCCGTGCCCGTCCTCCTCCAGGCTCAGTACGGAGGAGGTCGCCGCGAGCGCCTCCGCCAGGCCCTTGCGGCGCAGCAGGTCGGTCTTGTGCCGGGCGTCGGCGGCGAGCTGGACCTGGACGCGGCGCCAGGCGTCGGCGAAGAACGCCCGGTCGCAGTCCTCCAGGAGGCGCCGGATCCAGGCGCGGGTGCCGGTGGGGTCGGCGAGCGTCCGTTCGACGAAGGCCGCCTGGCGCGGGCCGCGCGCGGCGGCGAGGTCGAGCGCGCGGCGCCGCGACCGGCCGTCGGTCAGCGGCGAGGGCATGCCCTGCGAGTAGCGGCTGCTGTTGCAGGAGATCTCCAGGGCCGAGCCGACGAAGGTCTCGTCGTCCAGCTGGTCGAGGTCGTCCAGTTCCTCGGCGAGCGTCTCCCGGGGCCGGGGCGGCATCAGGAAGTCGGAGCGGGTCGAGCGCCACATGAAGTCGGCCTCGACGAGCCGGTCGGCGAGCTCCGGTTCGAGAGTGGCGGAGGTCGCCGTCGTCCAGGCGTGCAGGCGTGGGTGGTGAGCGGGCTCGGCCAGCGCGTGCAGGGCGTTGCCGAGTTCGGCCAGCGGCGAGGGGCAGAAGATGATCCGCTCGTGCGGCAGTCCGGTGATGTCAATGGTCACGCTCACCCCACCATGGTGCCGGATCGGGCGGCGGCGCCGTCCCGTCGTTTGACCAGTACCGTCAATCGGCGGGACGGGAGGGGCGCGCCGGGCGCAGGGTGAGGGCATGAACGCACTGCAGCAGCACCTCCTCGACAGCCACCGGGCCACCCAGCGCGGCGAACCAGCCCCGCCCCTGCCCGGCACCCACGACCTCGCCGTCCTGCGGGCGGTCGTCGGCCGCATCCGCGCGGCCCTCGGACTCCGGCGGGCCTAGCGAGGCGTACGCGCGGTTCTACGAGCACCTCGGCTTGCCGATGCCTTGGACACGGGTCCGAGGTCGAATCCGCCCGTCATCACAGGATGGCGGGCGGATTCGTGTCGCTCCTGCGCTTTTCGTACGCAGGCGCGCGGTGTCACCGCCCGACGAAGCCGAGGGGCACCGAATTGCTGGTGTTCGAAGAATTGACCTTGTCCTTCGTCTTGGCGTCCGAGAGGGCGATCGTCCCCTCACTCGTATTCAGACCGTCGGGGCATACCGAGTCTGCCGCCCTGCCGACGTCCACCCCATTCGCGGGCACGGTCAGGCTGTGCTTGCTGTCTTCGTCCGTGAACACTGCCCAGCGCACCAGGCCGAGGTCACTGCCCTCCAGATGAACCGGTCCGCCCGCCTCGACCTGGGTCGGGTAAACGGTGGTAATGTGCATGCCCATCCTGTCTCGCCTCCTCTTCTCTCACGTGTGCCGTCGGTCGGAATTAGCCCCGGTGGAGCAAGACCTGAATCCAATCTAAAAGCCCAACGACGGTCGGGCAACCCCGTTCGGTCGGGAAACACGGTTTCACGGAGATGCATCAACAACATCACCACCAAGATGATTCGCTGACGAATCATTGATAAAATGACCCTGCCGGGACGTGGGCACAGCACTCCCCCTTGCGCACGGCCCGGGAGAAACCCGCTCCGGCGGGACACGCGATGCCGCTACGGATTCTCGAAGACGATGTCCAGACTGTTGCTCGTGTTGCCCGGCGCGATCTCGTTCTGCGTATCGGCGGTGGAGAGCCAGACCTTTCCGCGCCCGTTGGCCAGCCCCGGCGGGCGCCTCGACGTCGCCAGGTAGCCGACATCGCCGCCCTTGGCATCCGTGATGACCGTCCTGCCGTCTTCGTCCGCGAATACCGCCCAGCGCACCAGGCCGAGATTGCTGCCCTCGAAAGTGACCGGCCCCCATTCCTCCACATCAGGGGGGTCGACCCTGTCGATGCGGGGAACGAGGCGCTTGACGTGAACGGTCACGTCTCCGGACCCGTAGGTCTCCGGTGGGCAGTCCGGCGGGCTCGTGATGGCCAGCCGAACCTTGGGATCGCCGGAGGAGAGCCCGCTGCCGACGCGGACGGCGACATCGAGGTCGATCCGGTCCCCGCTGTCGTAGACGTCGAGGTGGGCGCCCGCGCACCTCAGGGTGGAATTCCCCGGCGACCGCTCGCCCCGGAAGGTCCCCGGCCGGCCTCCGTTCCGGCTGAACCCCACGACGTCCTCCTCGAATGTCAGCCCCGGATCGGCGGTGAGGACGAGGTCCGCTCCCGCGACCCCCTCCCGCGCGTCGACCACCCGGAACGCGGCGGTGACCACGGAACCCGGGTCGGCCGGGACGTCCTCGGCCGTCACGTCCAGCCGGCCGCCGCTGCCTCCGGTCTCCACACCGCTCACCAGCCCAGCACGGTCGCCCAGACCTCCCCGGCCGACGGGTAGTTACTGTCCTGGGGATCGAATGCCCATTCACACGTCACCAGGACCCCACCCTTCTGGGCGTCCTCCAGGCTGGCCTCCACCTTCACATGGATCTTTCCGATGTTCAGGTTCGGATCATCGGTGTAGTGCCCGGAGTAGCCGGACACGAAGGCGACCACCCTGTTGACGCACTGCTCGAACGAGAACTGCTGCGTCAGGGTCCTGACGGATGCGTCGCTGGACCGCGGAAACTCGAAATGGCACTGCTCGACCTGGATGATCGGCGCCACACTCACTCCGGCCACTGTCTTCCCTTCCCGTTTCCCGCTACATCCCACCCGTCTCGGCGATGACCAGGATCCGCGCCGAGGCCTGGAAGTTGTAGTCGGGGCCGGCGTCCCGCGGACGCAGCAGGAATGTCACCTGGACCGCGGCGGTATTACCGGTCAGCTTCCCCACGGAGCAATCGACGTGCTCCTTGCCGTAGGGGGCTTCACCGGGATTGTAGGGCCCCCTCAGGAATTCAAGGGAGAACGCCTGGATAGCGGCTTCGGCATTCTTCACGGGGTGACTGAAGGTGGCAGTACCATGCCATATCAATGGCTCCGTGCTGCGGCCGTGCTCATATGGGACGGCATCGACGACCGTGAATTCTATTCCCATGATCTGATCTCCGGACTCGCCCTGCGGATCCTGACCGCCGGCCGGTCAGTCCGTCACGGCCGGCTTGCCCCCGTTCGAGGTGTCCGTCGCCTCCTTCGCCCTCGTCCCGCTTTCGGCGCCGCCGGGGCCCGGAGCGAGGGTCCGGCCCGGCCGGCCAACGGTTCGCACACTTCCCAGCGCACACCATCCCGTCCACGATCGCAACCCGGTGCGGCACGACTACCCGGAGCGACCGGCCCGCGGGCTCACGCCCCGAGGAACTCCGGACCGAAGTGCCGTGTCCGGTCCGATCGTGGGCCGACAGGTGACCGCCCACCACCCCGGGCGGGCTGCCCGGGTCAAGGCACCGGGCCTTTGCGGTGGTGTTCGGCGGCCGGGGTTACCCGCACGGCGGAGTGCGGGCATGCGTGCGGAGCGGCCGTGACCGAGTCGGCCGTGAAGCCCCCGGGTGAGAGCGCCCCCGGCGCCGTCACCCGGACGACGGAAGGAAGAGTCCTCCGATGACCACGGACACCACGACGGCCGACACGCCCGCCGACGACGTCGCCACCCGACGGGAGGAGGCCCGCGCCCGGCTCCTCGACCAACTCCTGGGCCACGACGGACAAGCAGCGCTGAATCCGGACGGCCTCCGGGTCGCCGACCCCACCTTCACCGGCCACGGCTGTCCGCTGCGCCTGGACCTGGGCGACGGCACCCGCCCCGCGGAGCCGCACACCCCGGTCGCGTTCCGGGACACGGTGGTGGAGACCGGCACGTACACGTGGCTGTTCCCCGCACTGGACGGGTACGTGCCCGGCGACGATCTGATCGAGGAACTCGGCGCGCCCGGCGGCCAGATGGACCTCAACCCCCCGCTCCCGTTCGACAAGCGGCAGTGCGCCGAACTCGGCGAGAAGATCGACGACAAGTACCTGGCGAAGCCGCCGAAGCCGTCGACGGCCCCGGCCGAGGCCGGCATCCCGGCGGGCTACACCTACCTCGGCCAGTTCCTCGACCACAACATCACCTTCCAGGCCGACGTGACCTTCGACAGCAACACCATCGGGGACACGACGAACTTCCGCAGCGCCAGGGTCGACCTCTCCCACGTCTACGGACTCGGTCCCAAGACCCAGTCGTTCGCGTTCTACGACAACCTCGACGTCGGAAAGTTCTGGATCGACCCGAACCGCGACTACGACGTGCCCCGCAACCCCCAGGGCGTCCCGGTCATCGCCGACCCGCGCAACGACAACACCATCATCTCGATCCAGATCCACCACGCCTTCATGCTGTTCCACAACGCCGTGGTCGACATGCTGAAGGGCTCGGTCCCGGACGTCGCCCTCTTCGACACGGCCAAGCAACAGGTCGTCTGGCACTACCAGTGGATGATCCTCAACGACTGGCTTCCCAGGATCGTGAAGGACTCGGTGTACGCGAAGGTCAAGGCGGTGGCCGAGAACAAGGAAGCCCCCTTCCTCCTCTTCAACCCCCCGCAGGACAAGCCGGTCGCACTGCCCCTCGAATTCACCACCGCCGCCTACCGGCTGCACTCGCTGCCGGTCGAGGAGTACCGCCTCAACAACACCACGACCGGCCACCTCTTCAACTTCCGCAGACCGTTCTCACCGCTGCGCACCGAACAGGTCATCGACTGGCACCAGTTCTTCGTGATCCCGGGGGCCACGCAGCAACCCCAGTACGCGAAGAGGTTCGACAGGAAGATCATCCACGCCTTCCTCCAGATGCCGCCGCCCATCGACAGCCCCCTGACGTGGCTGGAGGACTCCACGGAGAAGGAAGGGCTCCCGGACGGAAACCCGTACCAGGGCCAGCTCTACTCGCCGCTGCTCTCCATCGCCATTCGGAACCTGCGCCGCGCGAACTCCTTCGTCCGCAAGGACGGCACCAAGGGGCTGCCCTCCGGGGAGGACCTCGCCAAGGAGGTGTACGCGAAGTACAGCTCAGGCCACGATCCTTACACGCCGAAGGACTTCGGGCTGCAGGACTTCGACCACGTACCGCCCTGGTACTACGTCCTGGGCGAGGGCGCGCTCGAGGAGAAGTCGGACGTGGGCAGCCTCAAACTCGGCACCCTGGGCAGCGCCATCGTCGGCGAGGTGATCGCCGCACTGATCAAGGCCGACCCGGGCTCGTACCTCAGCCACAACAGCAGGAACTCGGCGAACCCGTGGAAGCCGACGTTCGGCAAGGACCCCGGCACGTTCTACATGGCGGACCTCGTGCGCATCGCCGGACTCGTGTGACGACAGGCCCCCGGGCCCGGCCGCCGGGAAGGTCCTCACGTCGACGGTGCTCGTGGTCGGCTGCGAGGAACGGGTCGGAGCTCTTGATGAAGATCAGGTCCACCGTCCCGGCCGGTGAGGCGTCAGCCCGTGGACGGGGGGTTCCCACCCGCGGTGACCACGCCCGTCTCATAGGCGATGACGACCAGCTGGGCCCGGTCGTGGGCGTCGAGCTTGGCCAGCAGCCGCCGGACGTGGGTCTTGACGGTCGCGATGCTCAGCCCCAGATGCTCGGCGATCCCGCGGTTGGGCAGTCCCCGGGCCACCAGTCGGAGGACTTCCCGTTCCCGTGGGGTCAGGCCCGCCAGCTCCCGGGCGAGCCGCGGGCGCGGCTCGTGGCGTCCGGCGAACTCGCGGATCAGCCGGCGGGTGACGGCGGGCGCGAGCAGGGCGTCGCCGGCGGCGACCACCCGCAGGGCCGCCAGCAGGTCGGCGGGGAGGATGTCCTTCAGGAGGAACCCGCTGGCTCCGCCGCGGAGTGCCGCGTACACGTACTCGTCCAGGTCGAAGGTGGTGAGGACCAGCACGCGGGTGCCGACGGCGTCCGGGTCCGCGCAGATGCGCCGGGTGGCCTCCAGACCGTCCATGCCGGGCATCCGGATGTCCATCAGCACGACGTCGGGCCGCAGCCGCAGGGCGAGTTCGACGGCCTGCTCCCCGTCGGCGGCCTCGCCCGCGACGGCGAGGTCCGGCACGCTCTCGATGAGCAGGCGGAAGCCCGTCCGCAACAGCGCCTGGTCGTCGGCGATGAGGACCCGGACCGGCGGGTTCACCGTGCCGCCTCCGATCCGCAGGGCAGCCGCGCGTGCACCCGGAACCCGCCCGTCTCCAGGGGGCCGGCGGAGAAGGTCCCGCCGCACATGGCCGCCCGCTCCCGCATCCCGACGAGTCCGTGCCCGCCGCCGAGACGCCGGAACGGGAGCCGGTGCGGGAGCCGGGCCGGCGCGTCGTTGACGACCTCGATCTCGACCGCCTCGGGATCCACCCGGGACAGGCTCACCCGGCAGTCCGCCGATCCCGCGTGCCTGACGACGTTGGTGAGGGCCTCCTGGACGATCCGGTAGACCGCCAGTTCCACCCCCGGGGGGAGCGGTGGATCCGGGTCGACGGACAGCTCCACGCGCGGGCCCGCGCCGGCCGCGAGCGCGGGCAGGTCCGCCAGACCGGGGGCGGCCCCGAGCTCGGCTCCGTCACCGGGTGAGCGCAGCACGCCGAGCATGCGGCGCATCTCGGTGAGCGCCGTCCGGCCCGCCGTCCCGACCAGGGCGAGGGTCCGCTCGGTCTCCTCCGGGTTGGTGGAGGCCACCGCGCGGGCCACCTCGGCCCGGACCGTGATGACGGTCAGATGGTGGGCCACCACGTCGTGGAGCTCGCGGGCGATCCGCAGGCGCTCGTCCGTCACGGCCTGCCGGGCGGCGAGTTCCGCGTACGACCGCTGCTCCCTCAGCGCGGTGCCCACCAGCCAGGGCAGGGCCATCATCAGGGACGCGAAGACGACGCCCCCCGCGACCTCGGAGGCCGGGACCGGTCGCGGCCCGAGGGCCATGGCCGCCGCGACGGCGCCCAGCGAGCAGCCGAGCGCCGTCGCGGACGGGCGCCGCGGTTCCCGCGCCGCCACCGTGTACAGGGCGGTCCCGACCGGGACCCAGGACGCCTCCCATCCGGTGGACAACACGGCGAGGACCGCTCCGGCCAGAACCGTGTACAGAACCCGGACGGGCCACCTGCGCCGTACCGCGACCGGCAGCCAGACCACCGCCGCCACGGCCCCCGCGCCCCAGCCACCGCTCAGCGTCTCGCTCACGCCGAACGCCAGGGCGAGGAGCACGGCCGCGACCGTGTCCACGCCCTGCCACTGTCCGTCCCGCAGACGTCCGGCCACCAGCGGCCGTGACTCACCGTCACCCATGCCGGCCACGCTATCCAAGCGGGGCCCAGGGCCCGTCAGCCCGGAGGACGTCATCTCACGGGCTGAGTCATCCGCACGACCGATGCCCGTCGTACCCTCCTGGGCTGACACCGGGTTCCTCCCCGGGGGCGAAGCCGCCCGGCTCGTCGGCCGGAACAGTGGAACGCATGAATCGGAGAACACTGCTGTCCTCGGGCGCCGCACTGGCCGCCGCCCTGATCCCGGGTCCGCTCGCGCCGGCGGCCGTCGCGCAAGCGGGGCAGGAGGAACCCGTGCGGTTCCAGCTGCCCGCCCCGAACGGCCCGTACCCGCTGGGTACGGTCGCGCTGCACCTGGCCGACACCACGCGGCCGGACCCCTGGGTGCCCTCCCGCCCCTGCCGTGAGCTGATGATCAGCATCTGGTACCCCGCCCGCGGCCGCGCGGACCGCCCCACCGTTCCCTGGATGCCTCCGGCGGCGGCCGACCGGTACCTGAGCATCCTCGGCCTGCCTCCCGGCCGGGTACGGCTGGGAGCCACCCACGGCCACGAGGGCGCTCCCGTCGGCGGCCCACCCGGCCCCCTGCCCGTCGTGCTCTACTCCCCCGGCGCCGACGCGTCACGGTCGTTCGGCACCGGCGTCGTGGAGGACCTCGCCAGCCACGGCTTCGTGGTGGTCACCGTCGACCACACCTACGACGCGGCGGCGGTCGCCTTCCCCGGCGGACGCGTCGAGACGAACCCGACGGGCGGGATCAGCGACTACGCCAAGGCCCTCGCGGTCCGTACCGACGACATCCGCTTCGTCCTGGACCGGCTCGCCGTCCTCCGCGCGGGTGGCCACCCCGGCGTCTGCCGCACCCCGCTGCCCGCCGGCCTGCGCGGGGCGCTCGACCCGCGGCGCGTCGGGATGCTCGGCCACTCCCTGGGCGGCGCCACCACCGCCGCGACGATGCTCACCGACGGGCGGATCACGGCGGGCATGAGCCTGGACGGGGGCGCGGCGGGCCCGGTGGTGGACGCCGGGCTCGACCGTCCGTTCCTGGTCGTGGACACCCCCGGCAAGGGCGGCATGGAGAACAACCCCGCCCTGCGCGCGTTCTGGTCGCACCTGCGCGGCTGGCGCCTGCACCTGACCGTACGGGGAGCCGCGCACCAGTCGTTCGGCGACGACGTGCTGATCCTGCCGCTGATCGCCCCTCTCCTGGGCAGGTCGGCGTCCGATCTGGAGGAAGACGTCGGGACGATTCCCGGGCACCGGGCGCAGGCGTTCCAACGCGCCTACCCGCGAGCCTTCTTCGACCTCCACCTCCGCGACCAGGGGCGGCTGCTCGACGGCCCTTCCCCCGACTTCCCCGAGGTCGACTACGCCCGGTGAACGCCTTGGCGCCGGCCTCGCACGGGGATCACGACCCGGGGAATCCCGCGGGGCGGAGAGGCGGGCCGGGGTCAGTCCTTGTGCCGGAAGGACGCCTTCCCGGCGGCTTCGGCGTCGGGGCGAGGACGGTCGGGGGCAGGTCCTGGGCGAGCTGGACCAGCGCAGTGGTGCGACCCGGCCTCACGGGGATGTGGTGGGCGGCGAGGCGGCGGCTGAGCGCGGAGGCGGAGATGTGGCTACGCCTCCGCACCGGAACGCCCCTCTGCGGCGCCGCTCCTGTTGACGGAGTGGTGTCACAGAGGGGCGGAGGGTGGGCTTGGTCAGGCCCTGCACATGACCAGGGCGCGACTCTGGCCGATGTGGGAGCGGGTTGTCCAGGAGTTGGCGTTCTGCGGGTCGGGGGCGTCCAGCTCGATCTCGTCGTCGATGGCGCCGAAACCGTCGAGGCCCAGACGGCTGTCCCGTCCGCCGCCTGCGATCTGTGTGCCCTGGGGGCAAGTGGCGCGGGCCACCTGGCCCTTCTGGGACCAGTCGGAGGCGACGACGGTGGGAACGGGCGCGCCCTGGGCGCACATGGCGTAGGCGCGGGTCTGGCCGCTCTTGGCCTGGACCATCCAGGTGTTGGCGCTGTCAGGGGCGGGCCCGTTGGCCTCGACGCCGTCGCTGAGCGCGCCGGTGAAGTTGGTGCCGATGCGGGCGTCCTGGCCGCCGCCGACCAGCCCGTAGCCACTGGGGCAGGTGGCCTTGGCGATCCACCCGGCCTGGGACCAGTCGGAGGCGACGATGGTCAGCGCGGGGGCTCCGGCGGCACACAGCGCCATCGCGCGTGCCTGGCCCTTCTTGGCCTGCGCGGACCAGGTGTCGGAGACGGTCGCGTCGGGGGCGTTGAGTTCGATGTCGTCGTTGACGTCCCCGTTGATCAGTGTCTCCAGCCGGGTGTCCCGGCCGCCGCCGATCAGACGCTGGCCCGCCGGGCAGGTGGCCTTGGCGATCCATCCGGCCTGGGACCAGTCGGAGGCGACGACGGTGGGCACGGGCGCGCCCTGGGCACACACGGCGAAGGCGCGGGCCTGGCCCCTGCTGGCCTGGACCATCCAGGTGTTGGCGCTGTCGGGGGCGGGCCCGTTGGCCTCGACGCTGTCGACGACCGTCTTGAAGGTCGCGTTGGCGTAGAGGTTGGCGTCCTGCCCGCCGCCGACCAGGCCGTAGCCGCTGGGACAGGTGGCCTTGGCGATCCACCCGTCCTGCGACCAGGCGGAGGCCACGATCTTCACTGCCGGGGCGGGCCCGTCCACCGCCCCGGCGGACGGCCCTGCCGCTAACACCGCGCCGGCTGCCAGCACCCCTGCGAGGGCGAGGCGGATCCCGTGCATCATTCGAGCCCCTTCACGTGCCGCTGAAAACGACGCCCTCCCAAGCCGGGGGGGCTCGTCGAGTGTGCGGTGCGGAACCCCGCCCACTAGATCACGGCACATTCAAACCACCTGTTCGGATGAATGCCGGTCACCGTCACCAGACAGCGCACCCTCGCCGAGGGCCGCGAGCCGATGCGGCCCCCGCTGAGGCCTCCGGTCCTCGGGGGTCGAGACTGGTGAGCTCGCATGTTGATGTGTCGCGTCCACGGTGACCCCGTCGGGGCGGGGTGATGCGCCGGAGGCCGGGAACGGCCGCGACGTACAATCGCGGCCAACGCGAAGCGCCGGGCCGGGATTCCGGCACCGGCGTGAGGGAGGGGACAGGATGTTCGGTTCGGAGAAGAAGCTCAACGACATGGCGGCGAGGCTCAGGCCCGACCTGAGTCGGGAAGCGCTCGGCGTCGGGCCGGACTTCCCGGGCATCGCCCCGAACCCGGTCCTGAGCAGGGACGCACGGAAGCGCAATGCGGAACTGCGTACGGGGGCGCTCGCGCTCGGCGTTCTCGTCGACTGGCGGGAGATCAGCAGCGGCGGCAGCCCACGCGTGGCCCTGATGCTCGACGTGGAGACCGCCGACGGCATCTCGTTCCGCGGCATCGCGGACGAGAACCTCACGATCACCGAGATCACCCGACTCGCCCCGGGGCAGACGTTTCCCGTGCGCTACCGGCCGGCCGTCATGGACCACTACGTCGCCCTTGCCCGGGACGCGGACCCCGCCCACGTGCAGCGGCTCTCCGACGAGATCGCGAGCCGCAAGCGGACCTGACCCGAAGCCAGTCGAGTGCGAACCGGCCCCGGGGCGGAGCGCCAGCGGTGCCTTCCGCCCGTTGCGGCCCCCGCGTACGATCGGCGGTCATGGTTGACCTCTATCCTCCGACCGAGCCGTACGACACCGGGTTCCTGGATACCGGAGACGGCAACCGCCTCTACTACGAGCAGCTCGGCAACCCGGACGGCAAGCCCGCCCTGAACGTCCACGGCGGCCCGGGCGCGGGGGCGCCGCAGCGGCCGACCCGGGCCTGGGACCCGGAGCGCTACCGGGTGATCCGCTTCGACCAGCGCAACTGCGGCCGCAGCACCCCGCACGCCAGCGACCCGGCGGCGGACATGAGCCTGAACACGACGCGGCACCTGATCGACGACATGGAGCGGCTGCGCGAACACCTCGGCGTGGAGCGGTGGTTGCTGAACGGCGCCTCCTGGGGGTCGACCCTCGTCCTGACCTACGCGCAGCGGCATCCAGGGCGGGTCACCGAGATCGTCATCCCGGCCGTGACGACGGCCCGGCGGGCCGAGATCGACTGGCTCTACCGGGGTGCCGGGCGGTTCCACCCGGAGGCGTGGGACCGGTTCCGCGACGGCGTCCCGGAAGACGAGCGGGACGGCGACCTGTTGGCGGCGTACGCGCGGCTGATGGAGAACCCCGACCGCGCCGTCCGGGAGAAGGCCGCCGCCGACTGGCTCGCCTGGGAGGACGCGGTCGTCTCCAACGAGCCCAACGGTTCGCCCGGCATGTACAGCGACCGCGAGGTGGACGCGCGGATCGCCTTCGTCCGGATCTGCGCCCACTTCTTCAGCCACGGCGCCTGGCTGGAGGAGGACCAACTGCTGCGCGACGCCCACCTGTTGGCCGGCATCCCGGGTGTGCTCGTCCACGGCCGGCACGACATGGGCTGCCCGGTGCAGACGGCCTGGGAGCTCGCGAAGGCGTGGCCGGGGGCACGGCTTCACATCATCGAGGACTCCGGGCACGCCGGCAGCGAGGCGATGGGGCAGGCGACCCGGACCGCCATCGAGGAGTTCAAGAACCGCTGACCCCCAGGCCTCGGAGGCGACCTCGGCGGCCCTGAACTCAGGTCGCCGGACCGCGGTCGACCGGAGCCTGCCACGGCAGGACCGGGCGGACCAGCAGTTCCCGCCCGTCCGGCCACGTCAGTCGAACCTCGGTGCCCGCCACCCGGACCGTCACCTCCGGTGCCGGGGGCGCCCCCGGCGCGCCGGTCAGCAGCACGGCGCCGACCACCACCTCGATCCGTTCTGACGATTCGTCACATACCCGTGCCGGAGCGGGCGGGAGCACGAGGAGGGGAACGGCGCAGCGGTGGCCGAAGGCGTTCGCCCGCTCGCGGCGGTGCACCTCCGCCGCCGTCCAGCCGTGCAGCCCGAGCACCGCGCTGACCAGCCCCGGCCCGTTCGCGCCGGGTGCCGTCCGGACGGCCGCGCCCGGAAGCTCCCGCAAGACCGTCTCCGGCTCCGCCTCGGCCGCCAGCGCGTAGCCCCCCTCGCGCAGGCCCCAGCCGGGCGGCCGGCGCAGGCCGTGCACCCTGATCTCCCAGGGCCCGGCCGGCACCGAGACGCTCACCACGGGCGGCGGGGCCGCGCCGGGGACGGGCCCGCCCGGGGGCAGCGGCCGGTGCCAGGAGGCGGCGTACCGGTCGGTCACGGCGAGCCGGTGGATGCGCTCGCGGCGGGTGGCGGTGCCGTCGGGCAGGAGCAGCGCCAGGTGGTTGTCGATCCGTGGCGCCTCCGGGCCGATCACCGGCCCGGTGCGGGTCGAGTAGGCGAGCCTGGCGTAGTGCGGCTCGTCGCGTTCGACGGCCGGCGGGGCGGTCAGGTAGCAGGAGCCGTGGTTGAGCACCCGGACGAGCCCGTCGGCGGCGGTCCGGTGGACGAGGAAGCCGGGGACGGGCAGCGCGGCCGTCAGGTCGGCGCGCTCCCCCGCGAGCGGCTCCTCGGGCGCCGTCCACACCGGGTGGCCGGCCGGGAGCAGCAGCCCCAGGAACCCCATGGCCGCCGCGTACGGCGAGCCGGGCGAGCTGTAGACCTGGGCGGCCGCGCTCTGCTCCCCGTACCAGCCGAGCGGGAGCAGGCCGCGCGGGTCGGGCGCGCCCCGCTCGGTGAAGTGCCGCAGCACGCCGGAGGCCAGGCGGCGGGTCTGCCCCGGGGTGAGCGGGGTCGCGCCGTCCAGCGCCCCGAGCCAGAACGGGGCCAGGCAGGCGAAGCGGTAGCTCAGCGACCGACCCTGGTGGAGCACCGCGCCGTCCGGCCCGAACAGCCAGCGGTACTGGGCGAGGAAGCGGTGCAGCCGTTCGCGGTACAGCGCCGCCCTGGCCCCGGCGCGTTCCCCGGCGATCCGCGCCCAGAGCAGCGGGTAGAGGTGGAACCCCCAGGCGTTGTAGTGGTCGAAGCGGCGGCCGGCGTCGTAGGCCGCTTCCGGGCCGACGGCGAACTCCCGCGGGCCGCCCGAGCGGTAGTCGTGGCGGGTCTCCGGCCCGTCCAGGTACCAGCCGTCGCCGGAGTACCACGGCTCGATCCGGTCCAGCCGGTCCTCGATCTCGGACCGGTCGTGCCCGGCGCCGACGGAGGCGAGGAACTCGCCGACCACCGCCTGGAAGAGCACGTGGTTGTTCTCCCGGACGCCCCGGCCGACCGTCCCGCCGAGCCAGCCCGCCACCTGCTCGCGCTGACCGGGGGTCAGCCGCTCCCAGATCCACGGGCGGGACTCGTGCAGGGCCACCGCGAGCGACGCGGCCTCGACGATCTGCTGGGAGTAGTCGGTGACGGCCGGCCAGCTCTCCGGCCCGCCGGGGTCCGTGCCGGCGAGCAGCCCGGCGGTGACCTGGTCGGCCAGCTCTCCGAGGCGGCCGCGCGCCGGCTCGTCGCCGGCCGCCAACCGGACGGCGGCCAGCACCGCCGTCCGCGCGAAGCCCTCCAGGCCGTCGGTGTCGCCGCCCGACCAGCTGCCGCGCCCCGGCGGCGAGATCCGCGCCCCGAGCGGGCTGCGGTAGGGCCGCAGGGACGCCAGCAGGTGGTCCGCGACGGCGATCCAGTGCCGACGGGTCCAGCCCGTCACCGGCGCGCCCGCCCGGTCCTCGGGCGGCAGGTCGAGCCCCGCGGTCGGTCGGTCCCGCATACGGCGGCCTCCTGGTGGCGACGGTGCCGGCGGCTCCGGCACCCTCACCGTACGGCCGGGCGCGCCGCGGCCCGGGGCGGCTCAGGCCGGGTCGGTGGTGGAGACGGCGAGCAGCTTGGTCACCGAGCCGTCGTCCCCGACCACGTCGCGCAGGTGGCGGAAGCCGAGCCGCCGGCACATCGCCAGGCTCGGGGTGTTCTCCGCGCCGACCATGCCGTAGACCTCCTTGAGCCCCAGTTCGTCGCCGGCGTAGCGGATCAGGCCGCGGACCACCTCGGCGCCCAGGCCCCGGCCCCAGAACTCCGGGGCCAGCGCGGTGACCAGCTCGTGGCCGTCGACGTTCCCGGTGCGCTTGACCTCGGCGTGGCCGGCGTACGCGCCGTCCAGCCAGAGGCCCCAGATGTCGAAGAGGTGCTGCGGGTAGACGTCGGTCAGGATCGCGCGGAACAGCGTGCGGATGTCCGGCTCGGGCACGAGGTCCTGGCCCATCCAGCGGCACACGTCCGCGTTGCGGAGCAGGGAGACGAAGGCGTCCTCGTCCTCGGGCCGGTAGGGGATGAACTCCAGGTGCTCGGTGCGCAGCTGAGGGGTCATGCCGCTCTCCTCTTGGGTCGTGGTGGTTCGGTGGTGCGGCAGCCATGGGGCGGGGCCGGTCGGCGCGGCCGGCGGCCCCGTCCCCGCGGCCGGTCAGGCTCGGGCGTTCTCCATGCGCTCGCGCAGGCTCTTCGGGCGCATGTCGGTCCACACCTCGTCGACGTAGGCGGTGCACTCGGCCTCGGTGCCCTCGGTGCCGACGGGCTGCCAGCCGGCCGGGACGTCGAGGTCGGCGGGCCAGAGGGAGTACTGCTCCTCGTCGTTGCGCAGCACCTGGTAGCGGGTGTTCTCGTCCATGTCGGGCTCCTTCGTCATCGTCGGTCGGTCTCGGCGGGGTCGGTACGGGTGGGTACGGGTGGGCGGGGTCGGTACGGGTGGGCGGGGTCGGTACGGGTGGGCGGGGTCGTCACCGTCCTTCCCGGGCGTGCCGGGCGATCTGCCGCAGGGCGGCGGCGAAGTCCTCGGCGGCCCGGCGGACGGCCCCGGTGTCGTGGACGGCGGGCCGGTGGTGCCAGGTGAAGGCGAGGCGTCCGTGCTGGGCCGCGCCGACCACCTCCAGCGGGTGGGAGCCGCCGTCCCGGGGGTCGTGGTCCTGGCCGAAGGAGCCGAGTTCGGCGCGGACCAGGCCGTCGCCGGCGGCCTCGGGCCGGGCGTCCCACTGGCCGAGGTAGTTGAAGACGACCTGGCCGTGGCCGCCGGCGGCGAGGCGCTCGCGGACCTCGGGCGTCCCGAAGGTGCGCAGGGCGCCGAAGCCCAGGCCGTTGCCGGGCACCGCGCGCAGCTGGCGGCGGACGGACTTCACCAGGGCCCGCCAGTCGCGGTCCGGGCCGGGCTCGGCCGGGTCGGGGACGTGGAAGGTGACGGGGTGGACGGTGGTGAACCAGCCGACCGTACGGGACAGGTCGACGCCGTCCAGCAGGTCCTCGCGGCCGTGCCCCTCCAGGTCCAGGCCGATCCGCTGCTGCCCGCTCCAGCGGGCCAGGGCGAGGGCGAGGGCGGCCAGCAGCACGTCGTTGACCCGGGTGCGGTAGGCGGCGGGGGCGGCGCGCAGCAGCGCCTCGGTGTCGGCCTCGTCGAGTTCGACGGTGACCGCCGCGGTCTCGGCACCGCCGGGATCGGACGGACCGCCGGTCCCGGACGGGCTGCCGGGCAGGGCCGCCCGGGCGCTCACCGCCTCCTCCCAGTACGGGAGTTCGTGGTCCAGGCCGCCCTCGGCGACATGGGCGGCGAGCCGCTGCGCCCACTCCCGGTAGGAGGTGCCGCGCTCCCCCAGGGTGACCGGCCCGCCCTGGACGGCCTGGCGGTGGGCGCTCTCCAGGTCGTCGCGCAGCACCCGCCAGGAGACGGCGTCGACGACCAGGTGGTGGGCGACCAGGAGCAGCAGGGCCGGGTGCTCCGGGTGGCCGGTGAACAGGGCGGCGCGCAGCAGCGGGCCGCGGGCCAGGTCGAAGCCGGCGTGCAGCTCGTCGGCGGCCTTGGCCATGGCCGCGTCGGCGGCCCCGGCGTCCTGCCCGGTCAGGTCGTGGTGGACCAGGAGGTCCTCGGCGGGGGCGGGCGGCGGGTTGAACTGGTGCCAGCCGGCCTCGTCGCGGGTGAAGCGCATCCGCAGGGCGTCGTGGTGTTCCAGCAGGGCGTCGAGCGCGGTGCGCAGCGCCGCCGGGTCGGGGTCGGCGGAGAGTTCGAGCAGGGTGGACTGGTTGAAGTGGTGGTGGGCGGCGCGCGGGGTGGTCAGGAACCACTCCTGGATGGGGGTGAGCGGGACGCCGCCGGTCACCGGGCCGTCGTCGGCGCGCTCGGTGGCGGTGCGTACGACGGTGGCCAGTTCGGCCACCGTCTGGTGGCTGAACAGGTCGCGGGTGGCCAGGTGCAGGCCGTCGCGGCGCAGCCGGGAGACCACCTGCATGCTGAGGATGGAGTCGCCGCCGAGGAGGAAGAAGTTGTCGTCGGCGCCGACCTCGTCGAGGCCGAGGACGTCGGCCCAGATCCGGGCGATCCGGCGTTCGAGGTCGGTCTCCGGCGCCCGGCCGGGGCCGGCCGCGGCCTGGGCGGGACCGGGGTCGGGCAGGGCCCGCCGGTCGAGCTTGCCGTTGGGGGTGAGCGGGAGCCGCTCCAGCGCGACGAAGGCCGAGGGGACGAGGTGCGGCGGCAGCGTCTCGGCGAGGTGGAGCCGCAGGTCGAGGGCTGGGGCGCCGGCGGTGGCGTCGGCGGGGACGACGTAGCCGACCAGCCGGCCGCCGCCCGGGCCGTCGGCGCGGACGGTGACGACGGCGTCGCGCACCAGGGGGCTGCGGCGCAGGGCGCTCTCGATCTCGCCGGGTTCGATCCGGAAGCCGCGCAGCTTGATCTGCTCGTCGGCGCGGCCGGCGAACCGGAGCTGGCCGTCGGCGGCGCGGCGGGCGAGGTCGCCGGTGCGGTACATCCGCTCGCCGGGGGCGCCGTACGGGTCGGGGAGGAAGCTCCGGGCGGTGAGGCCGGGGCGGCCGAGGTAGCCGCGGGCGAGGCCGGGGCCGGCCAGGTAGAGCTCCCCGGTGACGCCGGGCGGCACCGGCCGCAGGGCGGTGTCCAGGACGTACGCGCGGGTGGCGCCGCTGGGGCGGCCGATCGCGGGGCTGCCGCTGCCGGGGGCGAGCGGGCCGGTCCAGGTGGCGACGACGGTGGCCTCGGTGGGGCCGTAGGAGTTGACCATGCGCCGGCCAGGGGCCCAGGTGTCGACCAGGTCGGCCGGGCAGGCCTCGGCGCCGACGACCAGGGTGCGCAGCCCGGTCAGGGCCGCGGCGGTCTCGGGTTCCAGGGTGGCCAGGGCGGCCGGGGGGATCAGGGTGTGGCTGATCCGGCGGGCGGTCAGGGCCTCGGCGAGCCGTTCGCCGACCAGCGGCCCCTCCTCGCCGGTGACGAGGGCGGCGCCGGAGAGCAGCGAGATGCACAGTTCCAGGACGGAGGCGTCGAAGCTGGGCGAGGCGAACTGGAGCACCCGGTCGCCGGGGCCGACGGCGTACTGCTCGGCGGCGGCGGCCGCGAAGACGGCGAGGCCGCGGTGGGTGACCAGGACGCCCTTGGGCGTTCCGGTGGAGCCGGAGGTGTAGACGGCGTAGGCGGGGTGGGCGGGGGTGAGGGCGCTGGTGCGGTCGGCGTCGGTGGGCGCGGTGTCCGGGCCCTCGGCGGCCCAGACCTGGGCCGGGTCGTCGAGCAGCAGGTGGGCGGCGGCGTCGCGGACCATGAACTCCCGCCGGGGCGCCGGGTAGTCGGGGTCGACGGGGAGGAAGGCGCCGCCGGCCTTGGCGACGGCGAGTTGGGCGACCACCATGGCCGCCGAGCGGGGCAGGGCGAGGGCGACCAGCCGCTCGGGGCCGACGCCGCGCCGGATGAGCTGGTGGGCCAGCCGGTTGGCGGCCCGGTCGAGGTCGGCGTAGCTCAGCTCCCGTTCGCCGTCGAGCAGGGCCGGTGCCCCGGGGGTGGCGGCGGCCCGGCGCTCGAACAGCTCGGGCAGGGTCGCCTCGGGGACGGGGCGGAAGCCGCCGTGCGGCTCGGCGGGCGACTCCTCCGGGCCGGCCAGCGGCAGCGCGCCGACGGCGCGGGACGGGTCCTCGGCGACGGCGGTGAGCAGGGTGGCGAGCTGGCCGGCCATCCGCTCGACGGTGGCCGGGTCGAACAGGTCGGTGTCGTAGGTGAACAGGCCGTGCAGGGCGCCGCTCGCGGTCTCGACGAACTCCAGCACCAGCTCGAAGGGCGTCCGTACGGCGTCGGGCTCGATGCCGGTCACGTCGAGGCCCGGGAGGTCGGGTTCCGCGGACGGCGCGTTCTGGAGCACCACGTGGACCTGGAACAGCGGGCTGCGGCTGGTGTCGCGCACCGGCTGGACTTCGTCGACCACCTTCTCGAAGGGCACGTCCTGGTGGGCGAAGGCGTCGAGGACGGTCTGCCGCACCTCGCCGAGGAGGGCGTCGAAGGGCTGTCCGGGCTCGACCCGGGAGCGCAGCACCAGGGTGTTGACGAAGAATCCGACGAGCCGCTGGACCTCGGGCCGGTGCCGGCCGGAGGTGATGGTGCCGACGGTGATGTCGCTGTCCCCGCAGAGCCGGGCCAGGTAGGCCTGGGCGGCGGCGACCAGGGTGGTGAACAGGGTGGCGCCGCGCCGCCGGCCGACCTCGGCCAGCCGGCGGGCGGTGTCGGCGGGCAGCTCCAGCCGGACGGTGGCGGCGTTGGCGGCGTTGGCGGTGCGCACCGCGGGCCGGGGCCGGTCGGTGGGCAGCTGCGGCGGGACCACGCCGGTCAGTTGGCCCTTCCAGTAGGCGAGCTGGTCCCCGGTGGGCGCCCCGGCGGTGCGCTGCCAGTGGGCGTAGTCGGCGTACTGCACCGGCAGGGGTGCCAACTCGGCTCCGGTGGAGCCGAGTTCGGCGCGGTAGAGGTGGGCCAGGTCGGTGAGCAGCACGCCGGTGGACCAGCCGTCGGTGACCATGTGGTGCAGGGTCAGCGCCAGCACGTGCTCGCGGTCGGCCAGCCGGGCCAGGGTGGCGCGCAGCAGTGGTCCGCGGCGCAGGTCGAAGGGGCGGGCGCGGTCGGCGGCGAGCAGGTCGCGCAGGGCCCGCGGCCGTTCGTCGGCGGGCCGCCCGGAGAGGTCGTGCAGCGGCAGCGGCACGGCGTGCGGCGGGTGGACCAGTTGGACGCCGTGGCCGTCGACGCTGTCGAAGGTGGTGCGCAGCGACTCGTGCCGGGCCGTCAGGGCGTCCAGGGCCGCGCCGAGGGCGCCGGTGTCGAGGGTGCCGCGCAGCCGCAGCGCGAGCGCGACGTTCTCGGAGACGCCGGGCGTGAACTCCTCCAGGAACCAGAGGCGCTGCTGGGCGTGGGACATCGGGGCGGCGCCCGTGCGGGGCACCGGGACGACGGGCGGGCGGGCCGGGGCGGCGGACTCCTCGGTGAGCAGCCGGGCCAGGCCGGCCGGGGTGGGGTGGTCGAAGACGGCGCGGGGGCCGAGCTCGGTGCCGAAGGCCTCGGTGAGGCGGGCGGCGAGCCGGATGCTGAGGATGGAGTCGCCGCCAAGGTCGAAGAAGCCCTCGTCGGTGCCGGGCGGGCGGATGCCGAGGACCTCGGCGAAGAGCTCGGTGGTGCGGCGTTCGGCCGCGGTGCGCGGTTCGACCCGCTCGCGGCGCCCGCCGGGCCGCTCCTCGGGGGCCGGGAGGGCGGCGCGGTCGACCTTGCCGTTGCGGCTCAGCGGGAGGGCATCGAGCGGGACGAAGGCGGCCGGGACGAGGTAGTCGGGCAGGGCGCGGGCGGCGAACTCCCGCAGTTCGCCGGGGTCGGGGGCGCCGTCGGTGCCGACGGCGTAGGCGACCAGCCGGCGGGCGCCGGGCCGGTCCTCGCGGACGACCACGGCGACGTCGGCGACCAGCGGGTGGGCGGCCAGGGCCGCCTCCACCTCGGCGGGCTCGACCCGGAAGCCGCGGATCTTCACCTGGTCGTCCGCGCGGCCGAGGAACTCCACGGTGCCGTCCGGGCGGCGCCGGGCGAGGTCCCCGGTGCGGTACATCCGGGCACCGGGCGGGCCGGAGGGGTCGGCGAGGAAGCGGGCGGCGGTCGCGCCGGGGCGGCCCAGGTAGCCGCGGGCCAGGCCCTCGCCGGCCAGGTAGAGCTCGCCCGCGCAGCCCGGCGGGACGGGCCGCAGCCGGGCGTCCAGGACGTGCGCCCGGCGGTCGTCCAGCGGGCGGCCGATCGGGACGGTGTCGGGCACCGCGGCGGCGTCCGACAGGGCGTGGGCGGTGGCGAAGGTGGTGGTCTCGGTGGGCCCGTAGCCGTCCACCACGGTCAGCCCGGGGCAGGCCGCCAGGACGCGGCGCACGGCGGCGGCGGGCACCACGTCGCCGCCGGTCCACAGGGTCCGCAGGCCGCCGAAGCAGTCCGGCGCGTCCTGGGCGAGCAGCCGGAACAGCCCTGCGGTGAGCCAGAGCGCCGTCGGCCCGTCGGGGCCGGCGAGGCGGCGCAGCAGGGCGGCGTCCACCGGCCCGTCGGGGGCGACGAGCACGCAGCCGCCGTTCAGCAGCGGCGCCCAGACCTCGAAGGTGGCGGCGTCGAAGGCGACCGGCGAGTGCAGCAGCACCCGGGCGCAGCGGCCGCCGGTGAAGCGGCTGTCGGTGGCGAGCGAGGCCACGTCGCGGTGGCGGACGGCGACGGCCTTGGGCTCGCCGGTGGAGCCGGAGGTGTACATCACGTACGCCAGCCGGTCCGGGTCGGCGGGCGGCAGGTCCGGGGCGGCCGCTCCGTCGCGGGCGGCGGCGACCTGTCCGGCGGTCAGGGTCGCGGCCGCGCCGGCCCGCTCCAGCAGGGTGCGGCGGCGCTCCTCGGGGGCGCGCCGGTCGACGGGCAGGTAGGCGCCGCCGGCCTTGAGGACGGCCAGCTGGGCGACGACGAGTTCGGTGCCGCGGTCCATCGCCAGGGCGACCCGGTCCTCGGGGGCCAGGCCGTCGGCGAGCAGCCGGGCGGCCAGCCGGTCGGACCAGTCGTCCAGCCCGCGGTAGTCCAGCTCGCGCCCGCCCTCGCGCACGGCGGGGGCGTCGGGGGTGCGGCGGACCTGTTCGGCGAAGACCCGCAGCGGGCTGCGCGGCTCCGGCGGGCGGGCGGTGGCGTGCCAGGAGGCGAGCAGGTCGCGGTCGGCCGGGGTGAGCGGGTCCAGTGCGGCGAGGTCGCCGTCCAGGCCGTCGGCGAGGGCGGTCAGCAGCAGGGCGAGACGGTCGGCGGCGTCCCGGGCGGTGCGCTGGTCGAAGAGCGCGGGGTCGTACGCCAGGTCGAAGGCGAGCTGTCCGCTCAGGTGGGCGCGCAGGCACCAGGGGAAGGTGGTGGCGTCGTCGGCGCGCACCTCGACCACCCGGACGCCGGTGCGGTCCGCGGCGGACTCGTCGACGGGGTAGTTCTCGAACACCAGCATGCTGTCGAACAGCGGCTCCCCGGCGGGCAGTTCGCTCAGGCCCTGGATCCGGGTCAGCGCCAGGTGGTCGTGGCCGCGGCCCTCGCTCTGCCGGTCCTGGAGGTCGCGCAGCCAGGGCAGCACGCCGCCCGACGGAATGCGGACCCGGGCGGGCACGGTGTTGATGAACAGCCCGATCATCGTCTCGACGCCGGGCAGTTCGGCCGGGCGCCCGGAGACGGTGGTGCCGAAGACGACGTCCGCGGTGCCGCCGTAGCGGGCCAGCAGCAGCGCCCAGGCGCCCTCGACCAGGGTGTTGACGGTCAGTCCGGCGGCGGCGGCGTTCTCCCGCAGCCGGGCGGAGGCCGCCTCGTCCAGGACGCGGTGGACGGCGGCGGTGGAGCGGGCCCGGTGGGCGCCGGCGGGGCGGCGGTCGTAGGGCAGCGCGGTCCGTTCGGTGAACCCGGCGAGCGCGGCGCTCCAGTGCTCCTCGGCGGCCCGCCCGTCCTGCTCGCGCAGCCAGGCCAGGAAGTCCGCGAACGGGCGGCGGACGGGGCGGGGCGCCTGCGGGCCGCCGGTCAGCGCGGCGTACTCCTCGCAGACCTCGGTGAGCAGCTGGCCGGTGCTCCAGCCGTCCAGGATCACGTGGTGGGTGGACCAGAGCAGCAGCACCTCCTCCCCGGGCAGCGCGGCCAGGACGAGGCGGGTGAGCGGCGCGGTGCCCAGGTCCAGGCCGGCGGCCCGCTCCTCGGCGAGCAGCCGCTCGGTCTCCTCGGCCCGCCGTTCGGGCGTCAGGGCGCGCCAGTCGAGGTGGCGGACGGGCAGGGCGGCGCGGCGCGCGACCAGCTGGACGGGGTGCGGCAGGCCGCGCCAGTGCACGGCGGTGCGCAGCGCCGGGGTGCGGTCGGCGACCTGCTGCCAGGCGGCGGCGAAGGCCGCCGGGTCGCCGACGCCGGCCAGCCGGACGGCGATCCGGTCCACGTAGGCGCCGTCCTCGTCGACCAGGCCGTGGAAGAGCATGCCGGACTGCAGCGGGGTCAGCGGCAGCAGGTCCGCGGCCTCGCGGCCGTCGCCGACCAGGCCGTCCAGCCGTTCCTGGTCGAGGCCGGCCAGCGGGAAGTCGGACGGGGTGCGGCCGCCGGCGCCGGGGCCCGCACAGTGCTCGGCCAGCTCGCGCAGCGCCTGGAGGGTCTGCTCGGCGAGGGCGCGGACGGCGGCCTCCTCGTAGACCTCCGCCGGGTAGGTCCAGCCCAGTTCGAGCCGGCCGTCCTGGACGGCCCCGATGACGTCGAGCAGGTAGGGGCGGGGCTCGTCGGGGTCGGTGTCGCGCCCGGCCGGGGGCAGCGAGCCGCGCAGCAGCCCGTCGGCGCCGGTGCGGGTGTCCCACTGGCCGTGGTAGTTGAAGCCGACCTGCGGCGCGGCCGCGCCTTCCGGGAGGGCGGACGGGAGCAGGTGGCGCAGCGCGCCGTGGCTGAGTCCGCGCAGCGGGATGGCGCGCAGCTGCTCCTTGACCGAACGCAGGGTGCGGTGCCAGCCGGCCTCGGGGTCGACGCGCAGGGCGAGCGGGAACTCGGCGGTGAACCAGCCGACCGTCCGGGAGAGGTCCTGGTCGGGGAAGAGGTCCTCGCGGCCGTGGCCCTCCACCCCGATCAGCACCGTGTCCCGGCCGCACCAGCGGGCCAGGGTGCGGCCGAGGGCGCTGAGCAGGACGTCGTTGACCTGGGTGCGGTAGACCTCCGGGACGCGGCGCAGCAGCGCCCCGGTGGTCGCCTCGTCCAGCGTCACGGTGACGGTGGCGGCACTGCCGTGGGTGTTGGCGCCCGGGCGCCCGGCGGGCAGTCCGGCCGGGGCCTCGCCGGTGCGGGTCCAGTACGCGGTGTCGCCGTCCAGGGCGCCGGAGCGGGTGTGCCGCTCCAGCCGGGCGGCCCACCGGGTGTAGGAGGTGCCCGGCTCCGGCAGCCGGACGGGCGCGCCGCCGCGGGCGGCCTGGTGGGCGGCTTCGAGGTCGGCCAGCAGGATGCGCCAGGAGACGCCGTCCACGGCCAGGTGGTGGATCGTCAGCACGAGCTGGCCGGGCCGGCCGGCGCCGCCGTCGAAGTACAGGGCGCGCAGCATCCGGCCCTGGAGCGGGTCGAGGGAGCGCTGGGCCTCCTCGGCGGCCCGCTGCACCTCCGTCTCCAGGACGGTCCAGTGGTGGGTGAAGACGCCGTCCGGCGCCTGCTCCCGGACCTCCTGGTGCCAGCCGGCCTCGCCGTGGCGGAAGCGGGTGCGCAGCGCCGGGTGGTGCTCCACCAGCGCGAGCACCGCCTGCCGCAGCGCGGCCGGGTCGGTGTCCGGGGCCAGCACCAGCCGCTGGGTCATGGTGAAGCGCAGCGCCTCGCCGGGGCGGCGCCCGTCGAGGTACCAGTGCTGGATCGGGGTGAGCGGGGCCTCGGCGGGCTCGGCCTCCTCCGCTTCCGTCCGTACGGTCGACTCCCCGGCGCAGAGGGCGAGTTCGGCGACGTTCTGGTAGCGGAAGACGTCCTTGGTGGTGAGGGCGAGTCCGGCGGCGCGGGCCCGGGAGACGATCTGGATGCTGAGGATGGAGTCGCCGCCGAGCGCGAAGAAGTTGTCCCGGGCGCCGACCCGCCGCACGCCCAGCACCTCGGCCCAGATCGCGGCGAGCCGCTCCTCGGTGCCGGGGCGCGGGGCGACGTACGGGGTGGTGCGGTCCGGCTGGGCGGGCGGGGCGGGCAGGGCGCGCCGGTCGGTCTTGCCGCTGGTGGTGCGCGGGACGCGGGCGAGCGGGACGAAGGCGGTGGGCACCAGGTGGTCGGGCAGGGTGCGCCGCAGCCAGGCGCGCAGCTCCTCGGCGGGCGGCACCCGGTCGCCGGCCGGCACCGGGTAGCCGACCAGCAGGGTGCGGCCGCCCTGTTCGCGGGCGGCGACGGCGCAGTCCGCGAGGTCGGGGTGGGTCAGCAGGGCGGCCTCGACCTCGCCGGGCTCGATCCGGAAGCCGCGGATCTTGACCTGGTCGTCGGCCCGGCCGAGGAACTCCAGCTGCCCGGCGGCGTCCCAGCGGGCGAGGTCGCCGGTGCGGTACATCCGGGTGCCGGGGGCGCCGTACGGGTCGGCGAGGAAGCGGCCGGCGGTGAGCCCGGGCCGGCCGAGGTAGCCGCGGGCGACCTGCCGTCCGGCCAGGTACAGCTCCCCCGGCATGCCGGGCGGCACCGGGCGCAGCGCGCCGTCCAGCACGTAGGCGGTGACGCCGCGGCCCGGCCGGCCGATCACCGGGCGCCCGGGGTGGTCGGCGCAGCGGGCGTAGGCGGCGTCGACGGTGCACTCGGTGGGCCCGTACAGGTTGTAGACGGTGACGCCGAGTCGGGCCCGGACCTCGGCCAGCTCCCGCCAGGTGGCGGCGGGGATCGCCTCGCCGCCGAGCTGGAGCAGCCGGGGGTGGTGCGGGGCGGGGCCGAACAGTCCGGCGGCGGTGAGTTCGCGCAGGTAGGAGGGGGTGACGTTGACGACGTCGAGCCGCTGCTCGACGATCCTGGCGCAGAAGGCCTGCGGGTCCAGCCGGACGTCCTCGTCGATCAGGTGGAGCTCCTGGCCGGAGACCAGCAGCAGCGGGCCCTCCCAGCTGGTGTCGAAGGAGAGGGAGGCGCTGAGGGCGACCTTCAGCCGGGCGCCGTCGGCGGTGTGCGGGGCGAGCATCCCCTCCCGGTGGTCGCGGCAGAGGTTGACCAGCTGGCGGTGCTCGACGACCACGCCCTTGGGGCGGCCGGTGGAGCCGGAGGTGTGGATCAGGTAGGCGGCGTTCCCGGGCCGCAGCGGGGCGGTCCGCTCGGCGTCGGTCAGGTCGTGGCCGGGCAGGGCGTCCCAGGGCACCTCGCGCAGGTCCCGCTCGGTCAGCACCGTGCGCGGCCGGGTGTCCGCCAGCAGCAGGGCGGCCCGCTCCTCGGGCAGGTCCGGGTCGACGAACTGGAGGACGGCCCCGGCCTTGAGCACCGCGAACAGCGCCACCACCAGGTCGGAGGTGCGCGGCAGCCGGACGGCGACCACCTGCTCCGGGCCGGCGCCGAGGGCCGCCAGGTGGCGGGCGAGCCGGTTGGCCCGGGCGTTGAGGGCGGCGTAGTCCAGCGTGGCGTCCCGGGCGACCAGCGCGGTGGCGTCCGGGGTGCGGGCGGCCTGCTCCTCGAACAGGGCGGTGAAGGTGGTGTCCGGCCCGGGCAGCGGCTCGCCCCGGCCCTGGCCCAGCACCTGCCGCCGCTCGTCCCCGCTCATCAGCGGCAGCTCGCCGACGGCCGTCCCGGGCGCCTCGGCGACGGCCGCCAGCAGGGTGGTCAGCCGGTGGGCCAGCTGCTCGGCGGTCCGCGCGTCGAACAGCCCGGTGCTGTACTCCAGGTAGCCGGTCAGGCCGCCGTCGTGCTCGGCGAAGTCGAAGGAGAGGTCGAAGGCGGCGCTGCGGACCGGCGGGGTGACGGGCTCGACCGTCAGGCCGGGCAGCGGGGGCGTCTCGGCGCCGAGGTTGTGCAGTGCCACCATCACCTGGAACAGCGGGGTGCGGCTGGTGTCGCGCTCCGGCTGGAGGGCGTCCACCAGCCGTTCGAAGGGCACCTCCTGGTGGGCCAGGGCGTCCAGCACGGTGTGCTGGGCGGCGGTCAGCAGCTCGTGGAAGGTCAGTTCGGGGCGGATGTCGCCGCGCAGCACCAGGGTGTTGACGAACATGCCGACCACGTCGTGGAGTTCGCCCTGCTCGCGGCCGGAGGTGACGGTGCCGACGGCGACGTCGCGCTGCCCGGACCAGCGGGCCAGCAGCACCTGGCAGGCGGCCAGCAGGACGGTGTAGAGGGTGCCGTCGGCCTCGCGGCCGCGCTCGCGCAGCCGGGCGGTCAGCTCGGCGGGCAGCATGAAGGTCGTCAGCGCGCCCTCCCGGGTGCGCACCGCCGGGCGCGGCCGGTCGGTGGGCAGTTCCAGCGGGGCCAGGCCGTCCAGGGCCCGGCGCCAGTGGTCGAGGTCGGCCTCGGCGGCGGCGGTGCGGGTGCGCTGCCAGGCCGCGTAGTCGGTGTACCGGACGGGCAGCGCGGGCAGCCGGGGGCTCCGCCGTTCGAGGGCGGCGGCGTACAGCTCGCCGAGGTCGCGGCCGAGTACGCCCATCGACCAGCCGTCGGTGGCGATGTGGTGCACCGCCAGGGCGAGGACGTGCTCCTCGGCGGCCGTCCGGGCCAGGTGGGCGCGGAGCACGGGGCCTTCGGCGAGGTCGAAGGGGGCGGTGGCGATCCGCTCCAGGTGGGCGTCCAGCTCCGCCGCCGGGACGTCCGCGCAGGGCAGCTCGACGGGGTGCGGCGGGCGCACCACCTGCCGGGCCCGGCCGTCCCGTTCGGCGTAGGTGGTGCGCAGCGCCTCGTGCCGCTCGACCAGGGCGTCCAGGGCGGCGCCCAGCGCGGCCCGGTCGAGGGCGCCGCGCAGCCGCAGCACGGACAGCGAGGTGTACTCGGTGCTGCCGGGCTCGAAGCGGTCGAGGAACCAGAGCCGCTGCTGGGCGTAGGAGAGCGGCGCGTCGGCCGCCGGGTCGGCGGCGGGGATGACGGCCGGTGCGGCGCCGGGGCGCGGGGCGCCGAGCGCCTCGGCCAGGTCGGCGAGCACGGGGTGGGTGAACAGCACCCGGGGCGAGAGGTCGGCGGCGCCGAAGGCGGCGCGCAGCCGGGCGGTGACCCGTACGGCGAGGATGGAGTCCCCGCCGAGGGCGAAGAAGTCGTCCTCGGCGCCGACCGCGCCGGTGTCCAGGACCTCCGCCCAGGCCTCGGCGACCAGCCGCTCGGCGGGGGTGCGGGGCGCGGTGCGCTCGCGGCCGGCCGCGAAGCCGTCCGGGCCGGGCACCGGCAGGGCGCGCCGGTCCAGCTTGCCGTTGGGGGTGAGCGGCAGGGCGGCCAGCGGGACGTAGGCGGCGGGCACCAGGTAGGCGGGGAGCAGGCGTTCCAGGTGGGCGCGCAGCTCGGCGGCGCCGGGCGGCCGGGCCGGGTCCTCCCCGACGAGGTGGGCGACCAGCCGGCGGGTGCCGGTGGCGTCCTCGTGGACGCCGACGGTGGCCAGGGCGACGCCCGGGTGGGTCTGGAGGGCGGCCTCGATCTCGCCGGGTTCGATCCGGTAGCCGCGGATCTTGACCTGCTGGTCGGCGCGGCCCAGGTAGCGCAGGGTGCCGTCGGCCTGCCAGCGGGCCCGGTCGCCGGTGCGGTACATCCGGGTGCCGGGGGCGCCGAAGGGGTCGGCGAGGAAGCGGCCGGCGGTCAGGCCGGGCCGGTTGAGGTAGCCGCGGGCCAGCCCCTCGCCCGCCACGTACAGTTCGCCGACGGCGCCCGGGGGCACCGGGGCGAGGTCGCCGTCGAGCACGTACAGCCGCAGGTCGGCGATGCCGGTGCCGATCGGGCCGGGGCCGCCGGCGGTGGCGGTCGCCAGGTTCAGCGCGGTGTGGGTGACGTGCACGGTGGTCTCGGTGATGCCGTACATGTTCACCAGGCGCGGCGCGTCCTCGGGGTGGCGCCGGTACCAGTCGGCGAGCCGGGTGACGTCCAGCGCCTCGCCGCCGAAGACCACCGTGCGCAGCGCCAAGCGGGCTGATATGTCCGGGAGTTCGGCGTCGGCGCGGGCCAGCTGGTGGAACGCGGACGGGGTCTGGTTGAGGACGGTGACCCGCTCCTCGGCGAGCAGCCGCAGGAAGTCCTCCGGGGAGCGGGCGGTGTCCTCGGGCACCACGACGAGCCGGCCGCCGTGCAGCAGCGGGCCCCACAGCTCCCAGACCGAGAAGTCGAAGGTGTAGGAGTGGAAGAGCGTCCAGACGTCCTCGGCGCCGAAGCCGAACAGCTCGCGGGTCTGCTCGAACAGCCGGACCACGTTGGCGTGCGGCACCACGACGCCCTTGGGGCGGCCGGTGGAGCCGGAGGTGAAGATGGCGTAGGCGGGGCTGTCGGGCAGCGGGCGGTGGCCGGCGCCGAGCGGGCCGGCCGGGCGGCGGGCCAGGTCGGCGCGCACCCCGGGGTCGGCCAGGGCGAGGACGGGGACCTCGACGCCGGTCGGATCGGCCGGGGGCTCCAGGGTGACCAGGGCCACCGGGGCGGCGTCGCGCAGCAGTTCGGCGCGGCGTTCGGCGGGCAGGCCCGGGTCGAGCGGCAGGTAGGCCGCGCCGGTCTTGAGGACGGCGAGGACGGCCACCACCAGCTCGGCGGTGCGGGGCAGCGCCAGGGCGACGTACCGCTCGGGGGCGGCGCCGAGCCCGGCCAGCCGGTGGGCGAGCCGGTCGGCCCGGGCGTCCAGCTCGGCGTAGTCGAGGTGCTCCCCGCCGCAGGTGACGGCCTCGGCCCGCGGGGTGCGGGCGGCCCGCTCCTCGAACAGGTCGACCAGGGTGCGCGCGGGCCGGCCCTGCGCGGTGCCGTTCCAGTCGACCAGCAGCCGGCGGCGCTCCTCCTCGGTGGTCCAGGCCAGCGCGCGCAGCGGGCGGTCCAGCCCGGCGGCCAGCTCGGTGAGCAGCAGGCGCAGCCGCCCGGCGAGGGCGTCCACCGTCGCGGCGTCGAACAGCTCCGGGTCGTAGGCGAGGTCGAAGCCGACCTGCCCGCCCTGGTAGGCGCGCAGCACCAGCGGGAAGCTGGTGGCGTCCCGGGAGGAGACCTCGGCCAGGCGAACTCCGGTGCCGGCGGCGCGGGCGTCGTCGAAGGGGTAGTTCTCGAAGGCGACGATGCTGTCGAACAGCGCGCTGCCGGCGGGGACGTCGCTGAAGCCGGTGAGTTCGGCGAGCGAGACCGCCGAGTGCCGGCGGGCCTCGGCCTGGTCCGCCTGGAGCTCCCGCAGCCAGTCGGCGGCGGTGCGCTCGCCGTCCACCCGGACCCGGGTGGGCAGGGTGTTGATGAACATGCCGATCATCGACTCGACACCGGGCAGCTCCTCGGGCCGGCCGGAGACGGTGGTGCCGAACAGCACGTCCGGCTCGCCGCTGTAGCGGGACAGCAGCAGCGCCCAGGCGCCCTGCACCACGGTGCCGAGGGTCAGCCCGGACTGCCGTGCGGTGCGGGCGAGTTGCTCGGAGACCTGCTCGGACAGGGCGGCGCTGAGGCTGCCCGCCGAGCGGGCCTGGTGGGCCTCGCGCCGCGCCCGGTCGGCGGGCAGCGGGGTGGCGGTGGCGAAGCCGTCCAGGACGGACCGCCAGTGGGCCCGGGCGGCCCCGGCGTCCTGCCCGGCCAGCCAGTGCACGTAGTCGGCGAAGGGCCGGCGCACCGCCGGGGCGGGGGCGGCGCCGGTGGTGAGCGCCGCGTACTCGGCGAACACGTCGGTGAGCACCTGGGCGAGGCTCCAGCCGTCCAGGACCAGGTGGTGGGAGGTCCACAGCAGCTGGACCCGGGCCTCGGGCAGCCGGACCAGGGTGAGCCGGGTGAGCGGGGCGGTGGCGATGTCCAGGCCGAGGGCGAGGTCCTCGGCCTTCAGCCGCTCCAGCCGTTCGGCGCGCTCGGCCGGGTCGACGGCCCGCAGGTCCAGGTGGGTCACCGGCAGCCGGACGCCCCGGCGCACCACCTGGAGCGGGGCGGGCACGCCCTCCCAGACCACGGAGGTGCGCAGCGCGGGCGTACGGTCGGCGACCCGCTGCCAGGCCAGGGCGAGGGCGTGCGGGTCGGCGACGCCCTCCAGCAGCAGGGCGGCCTGGTCCAGGTAGACGTCGTCCTCGCCGCCGACCAGGCGGTGGAAGAGCATGCCCTCCTGGAGCGGGGTGAGCGGCAGCAGGTCCGTCACCTCCCGGCCGTCGCCGACCAGCCGGTCCAGCGCGGCCTGGTCGAGGCCGGCCAGCGGGAAGTCGGAGGGGGTGCGGCCGCCGGCGCCGGGGCTCGCGCAGTGCTCGACGATGCCGGTGAGCGCGGCGGCGGTGGCCTCGGCCAGGGCCCGGACGGTCTCCTCCCGGTGCACCCGGTCGCTGTAGTGCCAGGTGAGTTCCAGCTCGCCGTCGGCGACGACGGCGGAGACGTCGAGCAGGTGGTCCAGCGGCTCGTCGGGGGCGAGGTCGCGGCCGGGGGCCTGCCCGGCGGGGGCGAAGTCGCCGCCCTCGGGGGCGGTCCACTGGCCGTGGTAGTTGAAGCAGACCTGCGGCAGCGGACGGTCCCTCAGCGCGGCGGCCGAGCCGAGCCGGGCGAGGGCCTCGTAGCCAAGCCCCCGGCTGGGCACGGCGCGCAGCCGCTCCTTGACCCGCTTGAGGGTGGCGGCCCAGTCCGTCCCTTCCGGCAGGTCCAGGGTGACGGGGTACTGGGTGGTGAACCAGCCGACGGTGCGGGAGAGGTCGAGGCCGTCGAAGAGGTCCTCGCGGCCATGGCCCTCCAGGGCGACGGCGACCCGCCCGGTGCCGGTCCAGTCGGCGAGGGCCCGGCCCAGCGCGCTGAGCAGCACGTCGTTGACCTGGGTCCGGTAGGCCTCGGGGACCTTCCGCAGCAGCGCCTCGGTGGTGGCCCGGTCGAGCCGGTGGCGCAGGGTGCGCACCGAGCCGGCGGTGGGGGTGCCGGGCAGGTCGACGGGCAGCGGCCCGGCGGGGGCGGCGGTCTCGGCGGTCCAGTACGGCAGGTCCGCGTCCAGGCCGCCGGTCCGGACGAGTTCGGCGAGCCGGTGGGCCCAGTCGGTGAAGGCGGTGGGCTCGGGCGCCGGGTCGGGGGTGCGGCCCTCGGCGGCCTGCCGGTAGGCCTGTGCCAGGTCGGCGAGCAGGACCCGCCAGGAGACGCTGTCGACGGCCAGGTGGTGGGCGGTCAGGAGGAGTTGGGGCCGGGCGCCCTCGGCGGGCCGGAACAGGACGGCGCGCAGCAGCGCCCCGGTGGCCGGGTCCAGCTCGGCGCGGGCGGCCTCGGCGGCCGCCTCCCGTTCCGCCTCCCGGTCGCCGGCGGGGCCGGTGGCCGGGTCGAGGGCGGTCAGCAGCGCTCCGGCGTCCGCGGCCGGCTCCTGCCGCCAGCCGTCCCCGGTGCGGGTGAAGCGGGTGCGCAGCGCCGGGTGGGCCGCCACCAGCGCGCCCAGCGCCCGGTCCAGCGCGGCTTCGTCCAGCCCGTACGGCAGGTCGAGCAGCATCGACATGGTGAAGTGCCGCAGCGGGCCGTGGGCGGCGAAGAACCACTCCTGGACGGGGGTCAGCGGGGCGGGCCCGTCCTGGTGGTGGCGCGGCGCGGGGGCGGCCGGCGGCTCGGCGGTGCGGGCCGCGGCGGCCAGGTCGGCGACGGTCTGGTGGCGGAAGACGTCCTGGGAGCCGATCCGCAGGCCCGCCGCGCGGGCCCGGGAGACGGCCTGGATGCTCAGGATCGAGTCGCCGCCGAGTTCGAAGAAGTTGTCGGTGACGCCGACCCTGGGCACGCCCAGCACCTCGGCCCAGATGGCGGCGAGGGTCTCCTCCTCGGGGGTGCGCGGGGCGGTGAACTCCCCTTCCCGGACGTCGGTTTCGGGGGCGGGCAGGGCGCGGCGGTCGAGCTTGCCGCTGGTACCGAGCGGCAGGGCGTCGAGCACGGTGAAGGAGGACGGCACCAGGTGGTCGGGCAGCACCCGGCGCAGGGCGGCGCGCAGGTCGGCGGCGGGGCGGGCGGCGCCGTCGGCGAAGACCAGGTAGGCGGCCAGCCGGTGGTGGCCGTGGGCGTCGGGGACGGCGGCCACGGCGGCGGCGCGGACCTCGGGCAGCTCCAGCAGGGCCGCCTCGATCTCGCCGGGTTCGATCCGGTGACCGCGCACCTTGACCTGGTCGTCGGCGCGGCCGAGGTACTCCAGGCGCCCGTCGGCCGTCCAGCGGGCCAGGTCGCCGGTGCGGTACATCCGGGTGCCGGGCGGGCCGTACGGGTCGGCGGTGAAGCGGGCGGCGGTCAGGCCGGGGCGGCCGTCGTAGCCGCGGGCGACCTGCTCGCCGGCCAGGTGGAGCTCACCGCTGACCCCGGGCGGCACGGGCTGGAGCCGGCCGTCCAGGACGTAGGCGCGGACGTTGGGCAGCGGGCGGCCGATCAGCGGCCGGTCCCCGCCGTCGATCCGGCAGGCGATGGCGTCGACGGTGCACTCGGTGGGGCCGTAGTAGTTGTAGGCGGCCGTCTCCGGGCGGGCGGCGAGCTCGCGCCAGAGCCGGGGGGCGACCGCCTCGCCGCCGAGCATCAGCACCCGGGGGCGGTGGCGGGGGTCGTCGAGCAGCCCGGCGGGCAGCAGTTGGCGCAGGTAGGAGGGGGTGAGGTCGAGGAAGTCGATCCGGTGGCGGACGACGTACTCGACCAGGGCGGCCGGGTCCATCCGGGTGGTCTCGTCGACGAGGTGCAGCGGGTGGCCGTCCGCGAGCAGCAGCAGGCCCTCCAGCGAGGTGTCGAAGGAGAAGGAGGCGGTCAGGGCGACGTTCAGCGGGCCGCCGCCCGCGTCGGCGACGAAGCCGGCCCGGTGGGCGGCGAGCAGGTGGGCCAGGGCGCGGTGCGGGACGCTGACGCCCTTGGGGCGACCGGTGGAGCCGGAGGTGTAGAGCACGTACGCGGGGGTCGCGAGGTCCGGCGTGGGAAGGACGACGTCGACCGGGTCGTCGTTGCCCAACAGGTCGCGCAGGGTGTCCTCGTCCAGGAACAGGGCCGGCCCGGCGTCCTCGAGCACGTAGACGACCCGCTCCCAGGGCAGCGCCGGGTCGAGCGGCAGGTAGCCGGCGCCGACCTTCCAGACCGCGAGGACGGCCACCACCAGGTCGGCGGTGCGCGGCAGTCGCAGCGCGACCAGCCGTTCGGGGCCGGCGCCGGTGGTGGCCAGTCGGCGGGCGAGCCGTTCGGCGCGGGCGTCCAGTTCGGCGTAGTCGAGGCGCTCCTCCCCCGCGACCAGGGCCAGGGCGTGCGGGGTCCGTTCGGCCCGGCGCCGGAGCAGCTCCGGCAGGCCGACGGCCTCGACGGGCAGCTCGGTGGCGTTCCAGCCCCGGGTGACCTGCTCGGTCTCCCGCGCGGAGAGCAGCGGCAGGGTGGCGAGCGGGCGGTCCGGTTCGGCGGCGGCGCCCTCCAGCAGGCGCAGCAGCTGCTCGGCCATCCGGCCCGCGGTGGGGGCGTCGAAGAGGTCGGCGCGGTACTCCAGGACGCCGGTGAGCGCCTCGCCGTCGGGGACGAACTCCACGCTGAGGTCGAAGGTGGCGGCCTGCCGGGGCACGGTGACCGGGGCGGTGGCGAGTCCGGGCCGGTCCCCGGAGGTGGGCGGGGCGGGGTGCAGCAGCACCAGGACGTCGAACAGCGGGTTGCGGCCGGCCTCGCGGGGCGCGCCGACCACCTCGACGATCCGTTCGAAGGGCGTGTCGCCGTGTGCGAGGGCGTCGTTGCCGGTCTCGGTGGCGGCGGCGAGCAGCTCGCGGAAGGAGGCGTCGGGCGCCACCCGGGTGCGCAGCACCACCGTGTTGACGAAGCAGCCGACGGCCCGTTCCAGCTCGGTGCGGGTGCGCCCGGCCATCAGCGAGCCGACGGTGACGTCCTCCTGGCCGGACCAGCGGGCGAGCAGCGCCTGGGTGCCGGCCACCAGCGCGGTGTTGAGGGTGCCCTGCTGCTCGGTCGCGAGGGCGCGCAGCCGGGCGGTGAGCGGCGCGGGGACGGTGAAGGTGTGCAGGCCGCCGGGGCCGGCCTCCTCGCCGCGCCGCGGGTGGTCCAGCGGCAGGTCGGACGGCACGGCGCCGGCCAGCTTCTCCCGCCAGTGGGCGAGCTGCCGCTCCAGCCGGTCGCCGGCGAGCTGCTCGCGCTGCCAGGCCGCGAAGTCCGGGTACTGGGCGGCGACTTCGGGCAGTGCGGGGTCGGCGCCACGGGCCAGGGCCTCGTAGGCGGTGCACAGCTCGTCCAGGACGACGCCCATCGACCAGCCGTCGGTGACGATGTGGTGGGCGGTCAGCTGCAGGACGTGGGCGTGCGGCGCCTCGGCGACCAGCAGGGCGCGCAGCAGCGGCCCCCGTTCGAGGTCGAAGGGCCGGGAGTACTCCCGGAGCAGGACGGCGTCCAGGCTCTCGCCCTCGGCCGGTTCGCGGACCGGCAGCTCCACCGGCCCGGGCTCCCGGACGGTCGGCACCGGCCGGCCGTCGCTCTCCGCGAAGGTGGTGCGCAGCGCCTCGTGGCGCGCCACCACGGCGGTCAGCGCCGCGGCGAGCGCGGTGCGGTCCAGCTCGCCGGTGAAGCGCAGGGCGACGGCGCTGTTGTAGCGCGGGTCCCCGGGGCGCAGCCGGTCGAGGAACCAGAGCCGCTGCTGGACGAAGGACGGCGGCAGCGGACGGCCGCGGTCGGCGCGCGGGATGGCCCGCTCGGCGGCGGCCCCGTCGCCGCCGGACCGGCCGGCCAGCCGCCGGCGCAGGGCTTCGCGCAGGTCGGCGGGCAGGGCCGCGGCGCGGTCCCGCTTCGAGGGCGTCGGAGGCGTCGAAGGCGTCATGGTCGTCGGGTCCTCACCGTTCGTCATCGTCGGGGCTGCCGGGGGCGGCGGGTTCGTCGGGGCCGTCCAGCGCGGCGGCTTCGAGTTCGCTGAGCACCAGGTCCTCCACCAGGTCGGCCAGGGCGGCCACGGTGCGGGAGACCAGCACGTCGCGGGGGGTGAGCGTGACGCCGAAGGCGTCGTTGGCCCGGGAGGCGATCAGCAGGGCGCGCATGGAGTCGCCGCCCAGCTGGAAGAAGTCGTCGGTGGCGCCGACGGCGGTGCGCAGGGCCTCGGCCCAGATCTCCGCCACCGCCTCCTCGGTGGGGGTGCGCGGGGCCACCCGTCCGGCCGGCTCGGCCTCGGCCGGGTCGGGGGCGGGCAGGGCCGCGCGGTCGGTCTTGCCGCTCGCGGTGAGCGGGAAGCGCTCCAGCACCGCGAAGGCCGTGGGGACCATGGGGCCGGGCAGGGCGCGGGCGGCCAGGGCGCGCAGTTCGGCGGCGGTCGGCGGTTCGGCGCCGGGGGCGGCCAGCAGGTGGGCGACCAGCCGGGGCAGTCCGGGCTCGTCCTCCCGGATGCTCACCACCGCGTCCAGGACGGCCGGGTGGCGCGCCAGCACGGCCTCCACCTCGCCCGCCTCGATCCGGTGGCCGCGCAGCTTGAGCTGGTGGTCGGTGCGGCCCAGGTAGTGCAGTTCGCCGTGGCGGTCGCGGCGCACCAGGTCGCCGGTGCGGTACATCCGGCCGCCGGGCGGCCCGTACGGGTCGGCGGTGAAGCGGGCGGCGGTCAGCCCGGGGCGTCCGAGGTAGCCGCGGGCCAGGGCCGGTCCGCTCAGCCACAGTTCGCCGGGGACGCCGTCGGGCACCGGCCGCAGCCGGGCGTCCAGGACGTACGCGCCGGTGCCGGGCAGCGGGCGGCCGATCGGCGGGGCGGCGCCGTCGGCGGTGAGCGGCGCGGACCAGGTGGCGACGACGGTGGCCTCGGTGGGGCCGTAGGAGTTGACCATCCGGTGGTGCGGGGCCCAGCGGGCGACCAGGTCGGGGCCGCAGGCCTCCGCGCCGACGATCAGGGTCTTCAGCGCGGGCAGGCTGCCGGGGGTGTCGGCCGGCAGGGTGGCGAGGGCGGCGGGCGGCAGCAGGGTGTGGGTGATCCGCTCCGCCCGGAGCAGTCCGGCCAGGTGGGCGCCGAGCAGCGGTCCGGGCTCGGGCACCACCAGCCGGGCGCCGTGCGGCAGGGCCAGGCACAGTTCGAGCACGGAGGCGTCGAAGCTGGGGGTGGCGAAGGCCAGCACCCGGTCCCCCGGGGCCACCTGGTAGTGGGCGGCCTCGGCGGCGGCGAAGGCGGCGAGGCCGCGGTGGGTGACCACGACGCCCTTCGGGGTGCCGGTGGAGCCGGAGGTGAAGATGACGTAGGCGGGGTCGTCCGGGTCGAGCGGGCGGGTGCGGTCGGCGTCGGTGGGGCGGTGGCCGGGGGCGCCGTCGGGGTCGGCGGCGAGCAGCTCGGCGACCTCCTTGGCGTCCAGGGTCAGCGCGGGCGCCGCGTCGCGCAGCATCGCCCCGATCCGCTCCTCGGGGTAGTGCGGGTCGACGGGCAGGAAGGCGGCGCCGGTCTTCGCCACCGCCAGTTCGGCGAGCACGGTGTCCGCCGAGCGGGGCAGCAGCAGGGCGACGGTCTCCCCGGGGCCGGCGCCGCGCGCGATCAGCCGGTGGGCGAGGCGGTTCGCGTGCGCCTCGGCCTCGGCGTAGATCAGCTCCAGGCCGTCCGCGCTCAGCGCGACGGCCTCCGGCCACCGGTCCGCGGCGGCCTCGACCAGGGCGGGCAGGGTCGCCGGGGGCACCGGGGCGAGCGCCGGGCGGGCGGGGCCGTGCAGCAGCCGCTCCCGTTCGCCGGGCGGCAGCAGGTCGAGCCCGTCCAGCGGGGTGGCGCCGTCCGAGGCGGCCAGCGCGTTCAGGGTGTGCAGCAGCTGGTCGGCGAGCCGCCCGGCGGTCCGCCGGTCGAGGAAGCGCGGGTCGTGGCCGAGTTCCACGGCGAGCCGCTCGCCGGGCGAGACGACCACGGTGAGCGGGTAGTTGGTGGCCTCCCGGGCGTCCAGGTCGCGTACCAGCAGGCCGTACGCGCCGGCCGTGGCGTCGCCGACCGGGTAGTTCTCGAAGACCACCAGGCTGTCGAACAGCTCGGTGCCCGGCGGGACCTGACTCAGCCCGTGCATCCGGGCGAGCGGCAGGTGGTCGAAGCGGCGGTCCTCGGCCTGCTCCTCCTGGAGGGTGCGCAGCCAGTCGGCGCAGGGCTGCCGGCCGTCGACGGCGACCCGGGCGGGCAGGGTGGTGATGAACAGGCCGACGATGCCGTCGGAGCCGGCCAGGTCGGCGGGCCGGCCGGAGACGGTGGTGCCGAAGCAGACCCGCTGCTCCCCGCTCCAGCGCGACAGCAGCAGCGCCCAGGCGCCCTGCACCACGGTGTTGAGGGTGAGGCGGTGGCGGCGGGCGAACTCCTGGAGCCGCGCGGTCGCGGCCTCGTCCAGCCGGTGCGAGAGCCAGTCGCCGGAGCGGGCGGTGTCGCCCTGGGCGGGCCGGCGGTCGTAGGGCAGCGGGGTGGGGGCGGCGAGGTCGGCCAGCACGCCGCGCCAGTGCTCGACGGCGGCACCGGTGTCGCGGGCGGCGAGCCAGCGGACGTACTCGGCGAAGGGGCGGCGCTCGGGCAGCTCGGGGCGCTCGCCCCGGGCCAGGGCGGCGTGGGCGGCCAGCACGTCGGCGAGGACGTGGAAGACGCTCCAGCCGTCCAGCAGCACGTGGTGGAAGGCCCAGACCACCCGGACCTGCTCCGGGCCGAGCCGGACCAGGTCGAGCCGCAGCAGCGGGGGCCGGTCCAGCACCAGCGGGCGGGCCCGCTGCTCGGCGAGCAGTTCCTCCAGCCGGGCGGCGCGCTCGGCCTCGCCCAGCTCGCTCCAGTCGTGCTCGGCGACCGGCAGCACCGCCTGCCGGTGGACCACCTGGAGCGGCACCGGCACGTCGCGCAGCGCCACCGAGGTGCGCAGCACCGGGGTGCGGTCGACGACGTGCTGCCAGGCGGCGGCCAGCAGGCCCGGGTCACGGGCGCCGTCCAGGACGAAGGTGATCTGCTCGACGTAGAGGCCGTGTTCGGCCTCGTCCAGGCCGTGCACCACCATGCCGGTCTGGGTGGGGGTGAGCGGCTGGATCTCCGTCACCTCCCGTCCGGTGCCGGCCAGCCGGTCGACGCCGGCCTGGTCGAGGCCGGCCAGCGGGAAGTCGGAGGGGGTGCGGCCGCCGGCGCCGGGCTCGGCGCAGTGGCGGACGAGCTCCCGCAGCTCGTCCAGCAGTTCGGCGGCCAGCCGGGCGACCGTGCCGCTGTGGTGCACCGCGCGGGAGTAGGACCAGGTGAAGGAGAGCCGGCCCTCGGCGACCAGGCCGAGCACGTCCAGCAGGTGGGGGCGGCGGGCGGTGCGGTCCATGCCGCCGGTGAGCGGGCCGGCCGGGGCGTGCAGCAGGCCGCCGGGGGTGGCGGTCCAGTCCTGCCGGCCCAGGTAGTTGAAGCCGATCCGCGGCAGCGCCAGGCCCGGCTCCGGCTTGAGGTGGCGCAGGGCGCCGTGGCCGAGGCCGCCGCCAGGGACGGCGCGCAGGCTCTCCTTGACGGCCTTCAGGGCGGTGCCGGGGTCGGCGTCCGGGGGCACGTCCAGGGCGACGGGGTACATCGTGGTGAACCAGCCGACGGTGCGGGAGAGGTCGACGCCGTCGAAGGGCTCCTCGCGGCCGTGGCCCTCCAGGGCGACCAGCACCCGGCCGCGTCCGGTCCAGCGGGCCAGCACCCGGCCGAGGGCGCAGAGCAGGACGTCGTTGACCCGGGTGCGGTAGGCCTCCGGGACGTCCTGGAGCAGCCGGCGGGTGGACTCGGCGTCCAGGGCGAAGGTCAGCGACTCCTCGGTGTCGGCCGTATTGGCGCCGTCCAGGTCAACCGGCAGGTCGTCGTCCACCAGGCCCTGCCAGTACGGGAGTTCCGCGTCGAAGCCGCCGGCCGCGGTGTGCGCGGCGAGCCGTTCGGCCCAGGCCCGGAAGGAGGTGCTCTTGGCGCCGAGGTCGGGCCGCTCGCCCGCGCTCAGCGCGTTGTGGGCGCGCTCCAGGTCCTCCAGCAGGATCCGCCAGGACACCGCGTCCACCACCAGGTGGTGCGCGGCCAGCAGCAGCACGGGGCGGGGGTCGTCGGCGAAGCGGCAGAGCGCGGCCCGCAGCAGCGGTCCGGCGGCCAGGTCGAAGCCCTCGGCCAGTCGCTCGCCGAGGTCCCGCAGGACGGTCGCGCGCTGCTCACCCTCGGCGGCGGGCAGCTCGTGCGGGCGCAGTTCGGGGGCCTGGCCGGGTGCGGTGCCGTGCTGGCGCCACCGGCCGTCGGCGAGCGGTTCGTAGCGCAGCCGCAGCGCGTCGTGGTGGTCCAGGACGGCGGCCAGCGCGGCCCGCAGGGTTTCCTCGTCGGTGTCCGGGGCGAGGGTGAAGGAGACGGACTGGGTGAGCTGGGCCGGGTCGCCGTCCAGGGTGTCCAGCAGCCAGTGCTGGACGGGGGTGAGCGGGGCCTCGCCGACCACCGCGCCCTGGTCGGCGGCGGGCTCGGGGCGCGGTGAGCGCTCGGCGGCGCGGGCGAGTTCGGCCAGGGTCTGGTGGGCGAACAGGTGCCGGGGGGTCAGCGCCAGGCCGTCCCGGCGGGCCGCCGAGACGATCTGGATGCCGAGGATGGAGTCCCCGCCGAGGGCGAAGTAGTTGTCGTCCGCGCTCACGTCGGGCACCCCGAGCACCTCGCGCCAGATGGCGGCGAGGGCGCGCTCGGTGTCGGTGCGCGGGGGCCGGCCGGCCTCCGTCGCGGGCGCGGCCCACACCGGCTCGGGCAGGGCGCGCCGGTCCAGCTTGCCGGTGGCGCCGAGCGGCAGCCGCTCCAGCGGCACCACCAGGGCGGGCACCAGGTGGCCGGGGAGGGTGTCGCCGAGGAAGGCCCGCCACTCGGCCTGGTCGGGCAGGGCGCCGTCGCGCGGCACCGCGTAGCCGACCAGCCGCTTGTGGCCGTCCTGGTCGACCACCCGGGCGGCGGCCGCCGTCACCCGGGGGTGGCGGGCCAGCGCGGCCTCGACCTCGCCGAGTTCGATCCGGAAGCCGCGCACCTTGACCTGGTCGTCGGCGCGGCCGAGGTAGTCGAGGCCGCCGTCGGCGCTCCAGCGCACCCGGTCGCCGGTGCGGTACATCCGGGCGCCGGGCGGGCCGTACGGGTCGGGCAGGAAGCGGGCGGCGGTCAGGCCGGGGCGGCGCAGGTAGCCGCGGGCCACGCCGGTGCCGGCCAGGTACAGCTCCCCGGGAGCGCCGACGGGCACCGGGCGCAGCCGCTCGTCCAGGACGTAGGCCCGGGCGCCGCCGACCGGGCGGCCGATCGGCGGGTCGCGGTCCGGGTCGGCGGGGTCGCAGGTGTGGGCGGTGGCGTAGACGGTGGCCTCGGTGGGGCCGTAGACGTTCAGCACCCGGCAGCCGGGGACGGCCTCGCGGACCTGGCGCACGGTGCGGGCGGGCAGTGCCTCGCCGGCCAGCACCACGGTGTCCGCCGCGAGCCGCACGGCGCCGTCGGCGAGCAGTCCGCCGAGGGCCGAGGGCACCGCGCTGAGCAGGCCGGCCCGCCAGGGGCCGGGGCGCTCGGCCAGCGCCAGCAGGTCGCGCAGGAGTTCCACACGGCCGCCGGAGAGCAGCGGCGCGAAGATCTCGAACACCGACACGTCGAAGTTGAGCGAGGTGGCGGCGAGCACGTGGGCCAGGCCGCCGTCGGCGAACTCGGCGGCGGCCCAGTCGGTCAGGGCGAGCACCGAGCTGTGGGCGACCACCACGCCCTTGGGGCGGCCGGTCGAGCCGGAGGTGTGGATGACGTACGCGGGGTGCTCCGGCCGCAGGGCGCCGTGCCGCTCCTCGTCGCGGACGGCGTCGGCGCGGGCGGCGGCCAGGCGCTCGCGGCAGGCCGGGTCGTCCAGCACGATCCGGGTGGACGGGCCGTCGGGCAGCCGGTCGGCGGTCGCCGTGCCGGTGACGACGGCGTCGGGCCGGACGTCCTCGAAGAGGTAGGCGATCCGCTCGGCCGGGTAGCCAGGGTCGACGGGCAGGTAGGCGGCGCCGCTCTTGAGCACCGCGAGCAGTGCCACGGCGAGTTCGACGGTGCGGGGCAGCGCGAGCGCGACGAAGCGCTCGGGGCCGGCCCCGGCCGCGATCAGCAGCCGGGCCAGCCGGTTGGAGCGCTCGTCGAGCTCCCGGTAGGTCAGCTGCTCGTCGCCGGAGCGGACCGCCGGGGCGTCGGGGGTGCGGGCGGCCTGCCGGGCGAAGGCCTCGGGCAGGGTGCCGTCCGATGCCTCGGTGAACGCTCCCCCGAGGCGTGCCACCAGTGCGCGCCCCTCGGCCGGGTCCAGCAGCGGCAGCTCGCCCACCGGCCGGTCGAGGCCGGCCGCCATACCGGCGAGCAGGGTGCGCAGGCCCGCGCCGAGCCCCTCGACGGTGGCGGCGTCGAAGAGGGCCGGGTCGTGGTCCAGGCCGACCTCGATGGACTCGCCGGGCGCGACCACCACGCTGAGCGGGTAGCTGGTCGGCTCCAGCACCTGCTCGGTCTCCACGCCGAGGCCGTGCCGGGTCAGCGACTGGGCGTCGAAGGGGTAGTTCTCGAAGACCACCAGGCTGTCGAACAGGGCGGTGCCGCCGGGCAGTTCGCTCCAGCCCTGGAGCTGGGCCAGCGAGACGGCGTCGTGCCGGCGCGCCTCGGACTGGTGGTCCTGGACCTCCCGCAGCAGCTCCCGCAGCGGGCGCCGGGGGTCGATCCGCACCCGGGTGGGCAGGGCGTTGATGAACAGCCCCACCATCGAGGTGACGCCGGGGACTTCGGCGGGCCGGCCGGAGACGATGGTGCCGAACACCACGTCGTCCCCGCCGCCGTAGCGGGAGAGCAGCAGCGCCCAGGCGCCCTGGAGCACGGTGTTGACGGTCAGCCCGGCCTGCCGGGCGGTGTCGCGCAGCCGCTCGGACAGCTCGGCGCCGAGGGCGACCCGCACCGAGGCCGAGGAGGAGGCGCGGTGGGCGCCGGCCGGGCGGCGGTCCCGGGGCAGTTCGGTGGGGGCGGGGAAGCCGGCCAGGGTGTCGCGCCAGTACCGCTCGGCCTCCGCCCCGTCCTGGCCGGCCAGCCAGCGCAGGTAGTCGGCGTAGGGCGCCCGTTCGGCCGGGGCGGGCCGGCGTCCGGCGGTCAGGGCGGCGTAGCGCTCGCACACCTCGTCGAAGACCTGGGCGGCGCTCCAGCCGTCGAGCAGCACGTGGTGGAAGGTCCACACCACCCGGACCCGGGTCGGCGTCAGCCGGATCAGGGCGAGGCGCAGCAGCGGCGCGCCGCCGAGGTCGATGCCCGCCGCCCGGTCCTCGGCGAGCAGCCGGGCGGTGTCCCGCTCGACCTGTTCGGCGGGGCGGCCGGTCCAGTCGTGGTGGGCGACCGGGACGGCGGCCCGGTGCTGGACGACCTGGAGCGGTTCGGCGCCGTCCTGCCAGCTGAGCCGGGTGCGCAGGATCGCGTTGGCGTCGGCGGTCCGCTGCCAGGCCTCGGCCAGCGCGTGCGGGTCGGTGACCCCGTCCAGCACCAGCTGGACCTGGTTGACGTAGGTGTCGCCGTCCGGGTCGAGCAGGCTGTGGAAGAGCATCCCGGCCTGCATCGGGGTCAGCGGGTAGACGTCGGCGACCGTTCGGCCGTCCCCGGCGATCCGGTCCACGGCCGCCTGGTCGAGCCGGGCGAGCGGGAAGTCGGCGGGGGTGCGGCCGCCCGCGCCGGGCTCGGCGCAGTGGGCGACGATCTCCTCCAGGGCGCCCCGCATGGCGTGGGCGAGCCCGGTGACGGTGTCGGCGCGGTGCCGGCCGGCGCTGTAGTACCAGCCGATCTCCAGCTCGCCGTCCTCGACCCGGGCGACCACGTCCAGCAGGTGGGGGCGCTCGGTGCCGGGCGCCTCCGCGCCGCCGAGGCCGCCGGGGACGGCGCGGACCAGGGCGGCGCCGTCGGCGGACCAGTCGAAGCGGCCCAGGTAGTTGAAGGCGACGCCGGGGGCGGGCGCGTCGGCGAGCGCCGCGTCCCCGGCGAGGTGGCGCAGCGCGCCGTACCCGAGGCCGCGGTCGGGCACCGCCCGCAGCTGCTCCTTGACGGCCTTCAGGGCGGTGCCCCAGTCCCCCGCCGGGACGTCGAGGGCGACGGGGAAGAGCGAGGTGAACCAGCCGACCGTGCGGGACAGGTCGAGGCCGTCGAACAGCCGGTCCTCGCGGCCGTGGCCCTCCAGGCCGACGGCGACGGTGCCGCGCCCGGTCCAGTCGGCGAGCACCCGGCCGAGCGCGGTGAGCAGCACGTCGTCGATCCGGGTGCGGTAGACCGCGGGGACCTGGCGCAGCAGGGCGTCGGTGCGGTCGCGGTCCAGCCGGACGGTCACCTCGCGCAGGTCGGCGGCGGTGTTGGTACCGTCGCCGTCCACCGGCAGCGGGGTGGCGCAGGCCCGGGCGGCGGCCGCCCAGTGGTCCCGCTGCCCGTCGAAACCGCCGGCCGCGGTGTGCGCGGCCAGGCGGCGGGCCCACTCCCGGACGGAGCTGGTGCGGGCGGGCAGCCGCAGCGGGCGGCCCTCGACGGCCTGCCGGTAGGCGGTCTCCAGGTCCTCCAGCAGCACCCGCCAGGAGACGCCGTCGACCACCAGGTGGTGGACGGCCAGCAGCAGCCGGTCGGGGCGGTCCGCGTCGCCGCTGAACAGGCGGGCGGTGAGCAGCGGGCCGTCGGCCGGCCGGAAGGAGGCGTGGGCGGCCGCGGTCACCGCCTCCTCGGCGCCGTGGCCGTGGACCTCCAGCAGTTCGGGCGCGGCCTCCTCGGCGGGGGCGCAGTGCTGCCGCCAGGTGCCGTCCTCGGCGCGGGTGAAGCGGGAGCGCAGCGCGTCGTGGTGGGCCCACAGGGCGGCCAGGGCGCGGCGCAGGGCCCGGGGGTCGACGGCGCCGGGGGCCTCCACCACCAGGGACTGGTCGAAGTGGTGGGCGTACGGCGGGTTCGGGTCGAGGAACCAGTGCTGGATCGGCGTCAGGCCGACCTCGCCGCCGACCGGTTCGGTGCCGGCGACGGTGACGGCGCTGCCGGCCGCTGCGGCCAGGGCGGCGACGGTGGGGTGCCGGAACAGGTCGCGCGGGGAGAGCCCGAGGCCGGCGGCGCGGGCCCGGGAGACCACCTGGATGCTCAGGATGGAGTCGCCGCCGAGCAGGAAGAAGTCGTCGTCCAGCCCGACCCGTTCGACCCCGAGCAGCTCGGCCCAGATCGCGGCGAGCAGCCGCTCGCGGTCGGTGCCGGGGGCGCGGTGGGGGCGGTCGCCGCCCGCCGCCGACCAGTCGGGGGCGGGCAGCCGGCGGCGGTCCACCTTGCCGTTGGCGGTGAGCGGGAGTTCGGGCAGCGTAACGAAGGCCGCGGGCAGCATGTAGTCGGGCAGGTCGGCGGCCAGGTGGGCGCGCAGCTCGGCGGCGGCGGGCGGCTCGGCGCCCTCGGCCGGCACCAGGTGGGCGGCGAGGCGCTTGCGTCCGGCGTCCTGGTGGAGCGAGACCACGGCCTCGGCGACGGCCGGGTGGGCGGTGAGCCGAGCCTCGATCTCGGCGGGTTCGATCCGGAAGCCGCGGATCTTGATCTGGTCGTCGGCGCGGCCGACGAAGTGCAGTTCGCCGTCCGCGCTCCACCGGACGGTGTCGCCGGTGCGGTACATCCGGGCGCCGGGCGGGCCGAAGGGGTCGGCGAGGTAGCGGGCGGCGGTCTCGCCGGGGCGGCCCGCGTAGCCGCGTGCGAGCCCGGCCCCGGCGATGTACAGCTCACCGGTGATGCCCGGCGGTTGGGGCTGGAGCGCGCCGTCCAGGACGTACACCCGGGTGTTGTCCAGCGGGCGGCCGATCGGCAGCGAGGCGGGCAGCTCGTCGCCCTCGCGGAAGGCCCGGCGGGTGGCGAAGGTGGTGGTCTCGGTCGGCCCGTAGCCGTCGACCACGGTGAGGCCGGGGCAGGCCGCCAGGACCTTGCGGACGGCGGCGCCGGGCACCGCCTCGCCGCCGGTCCACACCTCGCGGACGCCGCGCAGGCAGCCCGGGTCCTCCTGGGCGAGCAGCCGGAACAGCCCGGCCGTCAGCCACAGGCAGGTCACCCCCTGCTCGGTGACGGCGTGCCGGACGGCGGCGGCGTCCAGGTCCTCCGGCGGGGCGAGGACGGCGGTGCCGCCGCGCAGCAGCGGCACCCAGAGCTCGTAGGTGGCGGCGTCGAAGGCGTGCGGGGAGTGCACCAGCACCCGGTCGTGGCCGGTGAAGGCGCGGTCCAGGGCGAGCGCGGCGACGTCCCGGCGGCGCACCGCGACGCCCTTGGGGGTGCCGGTGGAGCCCGAGGTGAACATCAGGTACTGGACGTTGTCGGGGTGGACGGCCGCCGGGGGCGCGGCCGGCACCCCGGTGCGGTCCGGCCGGTCGACGCGCAGCACCCGCTCGGCGGGGCGCAGCTCGGCGGCGGTCTCCGCCCAGCGGGCGTCGGTGAGCAGCAGCTCGGCGCCCGCCTCGGCCAGCATCCGGTGCAGCCGCTCGCGCGGCGCCCGGCCGTCCAGCGGCACGAAGACGCCGCCGGTGCGGACCAGCGCCAGCTGGGCGACGACCAGCTCGACGGAGCGCTCCATCAGCACCCCGACCGGCTGCTCCACCCGGACCGCGTGCGCGGCCAGGTGCCCGGCCAACTCGGCGGCCCGGGCGTCCAGTTCGCGGTAGGTGAGGCGCTGCTCGCCGGCCTCCAGGGCGACCGCCCCGGGGGTGCGGAGCACCTGCTCGGCGAACAGCTCGGCGATGTCGGCCGCGGGCTGCTCGGCGGCGGTGGCGTTCCAGTCGACCAGGACGCGGTGCCGCTCCTCGGCGGTCAGCAGCGGCAGCCGCGCGGGCGGGCGGTGGGCGCCGGCGGGCAGGCCGGTCAGCGCGGCGGTGAGCTGGCCGGCCAGCCGCCGCACGGTGGACTCGTCGAACAGCCGCGGGTCGTAGCAGAGCCGCAGGGACAGCTCCGGGCCGGGGTAGGCGAGCAGGGCGAGCGGGTAGTTGGTGGTCTCGATGCCGTCCAGGTCGCGCAGCCGCAGGCCGTGGGCGTCGGCCGCGTCCTCGTCGACCGGGTAGTTCTCGAAGACCACCAGGCTGTCGAACAGGCCGGTCTGTTCGGGCAGTCCGGTGCCGGCCCGCATCCGGGTGAGCGGGACGAAGCCGTACCGCCGGTCCTCGCTCTGCTCCCGCTGGAGGGCCTGGAGCCAGTCCAGCAGGGTGCCCTCGGCGGGCACCGTGGTGCGGGTCGGCAGGGTGGTGATGAACAGGCCGGTCATCGACTCGACGCCGGGCAGCTCGGGCGGGCGCCCGGAGGAGGTGGTGCCGTACACCACCTCGGCCCGCCCGGCCTGGCGGCCCAGCAGCACCGCCCAGGCGCCCTGGACCAGGGTGTTGAGGGTCAGCCCGGAGCCGCGCGCGAGGTCCTCCAGCGCCCTGGTCGCGGCGGCGGGCAGGGTGAACGGCACCGCCCGGGTGGACTCCGCGCGGTGGCTCTGCACCGGCTCGCGGTCGTACGGCAGCGGCGTCGCCTCCACCAGCCCGGCGAGGCGGGTGCGCCAGTGCCGTTCGGCCTCGGCGTGGTCGCGCCCGCCCAGCCAGGCCAGGTAGTCGCGGTAGGGCCGGCGCTCCGGCACGGTGCCGTACGGGACTTCCGCTCCGGGAGCGGCCAGGGCGGCGTGCACCGCGAAGACGTCCGAGAGCACCTGGAACAGGCTCCAGCCGTCCAGCACCAGGTGGTGGAACGACCAGAGCACCCGCACCCGGCTGTCCGAGAGGCGGATCAGCAGCAGCCGCTGGAGCGGGGCCCGCGCGAGGTCGAGGCCGCGGGCCCGGTCGCGGTCCAGCAGTTCGGCCAGCCGGGTGCGGCGCTCCTCCTCGGGCAGCGCGCGCCAGTCCAGGTGGCCGACCGGCACGGCCACCCGGCGGTGCACCACCAGCAGCGGCTCGGGCACCTCCTGCCAGCGGACGTGGGCGCGCAGCACCGCGGTGCGGTCGGTGACCCACTGCCAGGCCTCGGCGAGGCGGGCCGGGTGGGGCACCCCGTCGAGGACGAAGTCCAGCTGCTGGAAGTAGGCGCCGCTGTCCTCCTCGGCGAGGCCGTGGAAGAGCATGCCGGACTGGGTCGGGGTGAGCGGCAGGACGTCCTCCACCGCGCCCGGGTCGGCGCCGGTGATCAGGTCCACCGCCGGCTGGTCGAGCCGGGCCAGCGGGAAGTCGGACGGGGTGCGCCCGGCGGCGCCGGGGGTGGTCGCGTGGCGGGCGAGGTCGGCCAGCTCCTCGGCGAAGCGCCGGGCCAGCGTCTCGACGGTGGCACTGCCGTGGACGGCGGCGGAGTGGAACCAGGTGAACTCCAGCGCGTCGCCGTCCAGTCGGCCGACCACCTCCAGCGGGTGGGGGCGCTCGACCGCCGGGTCGGCGTCCAGCTCCAGCGGCCGGAAGGTGCCGCGGAACAGCCCGTCCGGGTCGTCCGGCAGGGCGATGCGGCCCAGGTAGTTGAAGCTGATCCGGGCGGCCGGCACCTCGGGCGCGGTGCCGGGGCGGCCGAGGTGGCGCAGCGCCTCGAAGCCGAGGCCGCGCCGGGGGACGGCACGCAGCTGCTCCTTGACCTGCTTGAGGACGGCGTCCCAGCCGGCCCCGGCGGGGACGGCCAGGGCGACGGGGTGGCGGGTGGTGAACCAGCCGACCGTACGGCCGAGGTCGAGGTCGGCGAACAGCTCCTCGCGCCCGTGGCCCTCGACGTCCACCACGACCCGCTCCAGCCCGCTCGCCCCGCACAGCGCCCGGCCCAGCGCGCTCAGCAGCACGTCGTTGGCCTGGGTGCGGTAGGTGTCGGGCAGGGTGCGCAGCAGGGCGGCGGTGTCGGCAGGGCTCAGCCGGACGGTGACGGAGCGTTCGGTGGCGTAGCTGTCGGGGCCGTCGAGCTCGGCGGGGAAGGGCTCGGCGGGGAACGGCTCGGCGGCGGGCTTCCCGGGCTCGTCGTCGGACTGCCCGGGCACGGCCCCGGCCCAGTACGCGGACTCGTCCTCGAAGCCGCCCCCGGCGGCGAAGGCGCTCAGCCGCTCGGCCCACTGCCGCAGCGGCGAGGACTTCGCCGGGAGGGCGGCCGCGCCGTCCCGGCCCTCGCGGCGGGCCCGGTACGCGGTGTCGAGGTCCTCCAGCAGGACCCGCCAGGAGACCCCGTCGACCACCAGGTGGTGGACGGCCAGGTGGAGGACCGGGGGCCGGCCCCCGGCGCGCTCGTGCAGGACGGCGCGCATCAGCGGGGCGCCGCCGGCCAGGTCGTACGGGCCGAAGTGCGGGGTGTCCTGCTCGGGGCCGGTGTGCCGGGCCAGGGTGGTGCGGGCCGTCGGCTCCTGGATCCGCCAGCGCACCGCGCCGGCGCCGTCCGGAGCGGTGAAGGCGGAGCGCAGCGCGTCGTGGTGGGCGACCAGGTCGTTCAGGGCCTCCTCCAGGGCCGCCCGGTCGAGGTCGCCGGGCAGCAGCAGGGAGACGGCCTGGGCGAAGTGGCCGGCCCGGCCGGCGGCCCGCTCGAACCACCAGCGCTGGATCGGGGTCAGCACGGCCTCCCCGGTGGCGGCCACCGGCGCGGGCGCGGCGGGCGCCTCGGCGTCCTCCGCGGCCAGGGCGAGCGCGGCGACCGTCTGGTGGCGGTAGAGGTCCCGGGAGGTCACCGCCAGTCCGGCCTGCCGGGAGCGGGCCACCACCTGGATGCCGAGGATGGAGTCGCCGCCGAGGTCGAAGAAGTTGTCGTCGGCGCCGACCCGCTCCAGCCGCAGCACCTCGGCCCAGATGCCGGCCAGCGCGCGTTCGGCGGGGGTCCGGGGGGCGACGTGGCGGGGGGCGGCCGCGGCGGGGGCGGGGGCCGGGTCGGTCTCCCCGCCGCGGGGCTTCGCCCGCTCCTCGACCCGGCCGAGGTGCTCCAGTCCGCCGTCGGCGGTCCACCGCACCAGCTCCCCAGTGCCGTACATCGCCTCCCCCGGCGCGCCGTACGGGTCGGGGACGAGCCGCTCGTCCGGCTGGTCCGGGAGGTAGCCCGCGAGGTACAACTCGCCGGGCACCCCGACGGGTTGGGGGCGCCGCGCGCGGTCGAGGACGTGGACCCGGCTCCACCCGGACGGCCGGGCCGGGTCGGTGCCCGGGAGCTCCCGCGGCGGCTTCCGGGAGGCGAGCAGCGCGCGCTGCTCCTCCTCGGGGATCATCGGCAGCTCGGCGAGGGTGCGCCGCGGCCCGTCCGCCATCCCGGCCAGCAGCCGGTGCAGGTGGGCGGCCAGCGCGGTCACCGTCCGCCGGTCGAACAGGTCGGTGTCGTACTCGACCGTCAGCGTGCAGCCGCCGTCGGCCTCGTCGGGGGTGAACTCCAGCACCAGGTCGAAGCGGGCGGCCGGGCGGGGCAGCGGGTGGTCGGTGAAGCGCAGCCCGCCGGCGGGCGCCGGGGCGGCGGGGGTCTGCTGGACGACGGCGACCTGGACCAGCGGGGTGCGGCTGGGGTCGCGGGGCGGGGCCAGTTCCTCGACCACCCGGTCGAAGGGCACCTCGGCGTGGGCGAAGGCGTCCAGCAGGGTGGTGCGCATGGACTCCACGAAGCGGTCGACGGTGGCCCGCTCGTCCACGTCGCCGCGCAGCACCACGGTGTTGACGAAGAAGCCGGTCACCTCCTCCAGCTCGCGCCGCTCCCGCCCGTTGACGACGGTGCCGAAGGCCACGTCCCGCTGGCCGGAGTGGCGCGAGAGCAGCAGCGCGGACGCCCCGGCGAACAGGGTGAACACGGTGGTGCCGCGGCCGGCGGCGAGGTGGCGCAGCCGGTCGACCAGCTCGGCCGGGAGGTGGTGGCGGTGCGCCGCGCCGTGGCCGGCGCGCTCGGCGGGCCGGGGGCGGTCGGTGGGCAGCCGCAGGGTGGGCAGGCCGGCCAGGGCGCGCTTCCAGTAGGCGAGTTCGGGGGCGTGGTCGGCCGGGCGGTGCTGCTCCCAGTGGGCGTAGTCGGGGTACTGGAGGGCGGGGGCGGGCAGGCCGTCGGGTTCGCCGGTGGCCTCCGCCCGCAGGAGGGCGGCCAGTTCGCGGGTGAGGACGCCGACCGACCAGCCGTCGGTGACGATGTGGTGCTGTGCCAACAGCAGCAGGTGCTCGTCGGCGGCGAGCCGGACCAGCAGCGCCCGGCTGAGCGGGCCCCGCGCCAGGTCGTAGGGCCGCTCCAGTTCCTCGGCGAGCAGGCGGTCGGCCGCCTCGGCGCGCTCCCCGGCGGGCAGGGCGCCGAGGTCCTCGGTGCGCAGCGGCAGGTCGGCCCGCTCGGCGACGTGCTGCTCGAGCCGCCCGTCGACGGCGGTGACGGTGGTGCGCAGCGCGTCGTGCCGGGCCGTGAGCCGCCGCAGGGCCCGGCCGAGGGCCTCCCGGTCGAGGTCGCCGTGCAGCCGCAGGGCGACGCCGGTGTGGTTGCCGGTGCCGCCGGTGGCGAGGTCCTCCAGGAACCAGAGCCGGCGCTGGGCGCTGGAGAGCGGCAGCGGCTCCCCGCGCGGGGCGGGCGGGACGGGCCCGGTGGGCGCGGCGGCGGCCGGCCGGTCGAGCAGCGGCGCGAGGGCGGCGACGGTGCGGGCGGTGAACACGTCCCGCAGGGTGAGCCGGACGCCGAGGCGTTCGGTGATCCGGGCCAGGGTGCGGGCGGCGAGGACGGAGTCGCCGCCGAGGTCGAAGAAGTCGTCCTCGGCCCCCACCGCGTCGAGGCCGAGGACCTCGGCCCAGACGGCGGCCAGGGCGCGCTCCCGTTCGGTGCGCGGGGCGAGCCCGCCGGCGGCGCCCTGCCGGGCGGGCGCGGGCAGCGCCCGCTGGTCGATCTTGAGCTGCGGGGTGAGCGGGAAGGCGGGCAGCACCACGACGGCGGCGGGCACCAGGTGGGCGGGCAGCGCGGCGGCCAGCGCGGTGCGCAGCGCGGCCGGGTCCGGGGGCAGTTCCGGGTCGGCGGGCGTGGCGTAGCCGACCAGCCGGGTGCGGCCCGGTTCGTCCTCGCGGACCACGACCACGGCCTGGTCGACGGCGGGGTGGGCGCGCAGCGCGGCCTCGATCTCGCCCGGCTCGATCCGGAAGCCGCGGACCTTGACCTGCCGGTCGAGCCGGCCGAGGAACTCCAGCTCCCCGTCGGCGGTGAACCGGGCCCGGTCGCCGGTGCGGTAGAGCCGGGCGCCGGGCGGGCCGAAGGGGTCGGCGACGAAGCGGGCGGCGGTCAGGCCGGGGCGGCCGAGGTAGCCGCGGGCGACGCCCTCGCCGCCGAGGTACAGCTCGCCGTCGGTGCCGGTCGGCTGGGGCCGCATGGCCTCGTCGAGCACGTACACCCGGGCGTGCGGAAGGGCGCCGCCGATGGTGGGCGCGCCGGTGCCGGCGGTGAGCGGGCCGGTCCAGGTGGCGACGATGGTGGCCTCGGTGGGGCCGTAGGAGTTGACCATGCGCCGCCCGGGCGCCCAGCGGTCGACGAGTTCGGCGGAGCAGGCCTCGGCCCCGACGATCAGGGTGCGCAGGTGGCGGCCCGCGCCGGCCGGGACGGTGGCCAGGGCGGCGGGCGGGATCAGGGTGTGGGTGATGCGCTGCCCGTCCAGGACGGCGGCGAGCTCCTCCCCGAGCCAGGGGCCGTCCGGGGGGATCACCAGGGTGGCGCCGGTGAGGACGGAGACGAACAGTTCCAGGACGGAGGCGTCGAAGCTGGGCGAGGAGAACTGGAGCACCCGGTCCCCCGGCCCGACCGCGTAGTTCTCGACGGCCGCCGCCGTGAAGCCGGCGATCCCCCGGTGGGTGACGACCACGCCCTTGGGCGTCCCGGTGGAGCCCGAGGTGTAGATCACGTACGCGGGGTGGTCGGTGCCGTCGGCGGCCGGGAGGTCGGTGTGGTCCCGGTCCTCGGGGCGCTCCGTCTCCAGGGCCGCGCGGACGGCGGCCGGGTCGTCCAGGACGAGCGCGGGGGCGGCGTCGGCGAGCATCAGCGCCCGCCGCTCGGCGGGGTAGCCCGGGTCGACGGGCAGGAAGGCGGCGCCCGCCCGGACGACGGCCAGCTCGGCGGCGACCAGCTCCATGGAGCGCGGCAGGACCAGGGCCACCGTCCGCTCCGGCCCGGCGCCGCGCCGGCGCAGGTCGCGGGCCAGCCGCTCGACGCGTTCGGCCAGGTCGCGGTAGGTCCAGCTGCGCCGCCCGTCGGTCAGCGCGGGCGCGTGCGGCGTACGGGCCGCCTGGGCGGCGAACAGGGCGTCCAGCGTCCGGGGCGCCGCCGACGGTGCGGTGGTGCCACCGGCCGGCGCCTGCGGCGGGGCGGTCGGGCGCACGGGCTGGGCAGGCCGGTCGGCCATGGCGGAAGGTCCTTCCGAGGGGGGCGACGACGAGGGCGGCGGGGCAGGCGGTGGCCGGCCCTCGGACCCGGGGAACGGTGCGGGTTCGGTGCGGGGGGGGTGGGGTCGGTGCGGGGGTGGGCGTACGGCGGCCGGGCCGGTCGGCTCAGTCGGCGGCGGCCCGGCGGGCGGTGCGCCCGGAGACCTGCACCCGGTCGATCCGGCCGGTGGCCGGGTCCCGGTGGAAGCGCCCGCCGGGTTCGGGGCGCCCGGTGTCGGGGGCGATCAGGTCGTAGGAGAGGTCGGCGTAGCAGCGCAGTGGGATCGGGAGGTCGCCGTCGACCGAGAGGGTGGCCGGTCCGGCGCCGGCCGGCTCGACCCGGTAGCGGATGGCGCCGTTGCGGTAGTCGCCCGCGCACTCGGCCAGGGCCGCCGGGGCGGCGAGCAGCACGGGTCCGCCCGCGCCGACCGGTTCGATCCCCGCGGGCACCCGTACTCCGGCCAACTCCTCCAGGTCTGACGCGAGTTCGCGCCAGAGGGCGGTGGCGGCGCCGGCGTTGCCGGTGAAGGCGACCACGAGGCCGCTGTCCGGGTCGGCCCGCAGATGGCAGGAGGTGCCCATGGCGTTGCCGTCGTGGCCGCACCACAGCCGCCCGTCCTGCCGGTAGAGCGCCGCGCCGGCACCCCAGCCGTCGGCGAGCGCTCCCGGCCGGGCGCCGGGCTCCGGGCGGCGCATCAGCTCGGCGGTGTCCGGGGGCAGCACCTTGGCGCGGCCGACCAGGGCGGCGCCGAGCGCGGCGAGGTCCGCGGCGCTGGCCAGCAGGGCGCCGGCCGGGGCCTCCAGTGGGGCCAGGTTCTGCCGGACGGCCCGGGGCAGGCCGGTCGCGGCGTTGAGCGCGTGCCCGGCGGCGACCGGCCGTCCGGGGGCGGCGGTGTCGACGAACACCGGCCCGGTGCCGAAGGGTTCGAGCAGCAGGGCACGCACCGCCTCGTGCCAGGGCATCCCGGTCACCGTCTCGACCAGGCGCCCGGCGGCGACGTAGCCGGCGTTGGAGTAGGAGAAGTCCGTCCCGGGCGGGAACAGCGCGTCCGGGGCGGTGCAGACGGCGGACAGGTAGCGGGTCGCGGTGGTGCGGGCGGCGGCGTCGGAGTCCGGTCCGGTGGGCAGTCCGCCGGTGTGGCTCAGCAGGTGACGAATCGTTACTTCAGGCAGCTGCCGGAACTCCGAAAGGTGCTCGGCGACCGGCTCGTCGAGGTCGAGGTCACCGTCGTCGGCGAGCAGCATCACCAGGGCGGCCGTGTAGGGCTTGGTGAGCGATCCGACCGGAACGGCGGTGTCCTCGGTGAACGGTGCCCCGGTGCCGGTGTCGGCCACCCCGGTGTGCAGGACGACGGCCTCCGGGCCGGTGTCCAGCACCAGTTGGGCGCCGGGCACCCGGTGGGCGCGAGCGAGCGTGTCGAGCCGGTGCTGCAGCTCGCCGCGCAGGAGGAGCGGCGACCGCTCGCGGGCGGGCGCCGGACTGGCGTACGGCATGGCGGAACTCCCGTTGACTGGATCTCGGGTGCGGGCGCGCCGGGCGCCCGCGGTGGAATCGCGGATTGGGAGGCGGCACAGCGGGAATTCCCGGCCGTCGTCGCCTGCTTCAGGACGCGCGGGAACGGGGGGAATCGGCGTCGGCCCGGCCGGCGGAGGCCGTCCGGCCCCGGGAACGGGAATCCCCGGACGCCCGCGGCCGGGCACCGCACCCGCCCTCGCGGAGCCGTTCCGCGGTCACGTCGGCGCGCCCGGACCGGGCGGTGCGAATACGATCCGGATTTCCCTCCGCGCGATGAACGGCGGACCGGATCGCGGTGAACCGCGAGCCTCCGAATACTCTTACCCCGCCGGCACGTTCGAACAGAAAACCGTCCCCCGGCGGCCGGCCGCTCTCCCGGCCCCCACCTGCGCAACGGCCGTACCCGGCATGCCCATTCCCCCTTTTGGCGATCCACCCCCGCAACCGCCGCGCGGAACGCGCCGACACGGTCGGGGAGTCGCACAATCCCTGTCGTCCCGAACGTCCGGACGACGAACGCGCAACAGTCTTCACGGCGGGTCAGCCGCTCGCAACCCCTTCCGATTGAACGGAGAGCGACCGCCGTCGGTAATCGGAACGCCAAAATCCCAGGTGCGACTCCCGGCCGCGCCCGGAACGCCCGAGAACGGGCGCGAATTCTTTGGCCGAAAATATGAGGTTCGGATCCCACCAGCCACTCGAACAGTCATTCGTCGAAATAGCCGAGTGATTTACCGGGCGCCTGTGACGAATGTGGTGACTGTGATGCCTGGGATTGCTGTGCCGGAATGCGACGGAATTCACCGGGCGGGCCGCGAGTGGCACTGCCCGGGGCCCGAGCGCCCGGGCCCCGGCCGACCGGCCCCCCTCACCGGCCGGTCACCCGGGCACCGGCGCGGCTACCACCAGTGCGGCGGCGGCCCCTGCGAGCCCGCCGGGTACTCGTCCAGCGGGACGAGCCCCCGCTCCCAGGCGGACAGCACCGGTTCGAGCACCCGCCAGGCCTCCTCGGCCTCGTCGCCGCGGATGGACAGCGCCGGATCGCCGTTCAGGACGTCCAGCAGCAGCCGCCCGTACGCGGGCAGGTCCTGCGGCTCCATCCGCGCGGTCAGCGAGAGCGGGACGAGCTCGTGGGCGTGGGCGCCGACGCCCGTCAGGTCCAGGGCCAGCCCCTCCGGCTCCAGCTCGAACCGCAGCACGTTGGGCCGGGCCTCCCCGCCGTGGCCCTCCCCGCCGGAGCCCTTCCCGCCGTGGCTCCTCCCGCCGTGGCCGAACGGCAGGTGGGGCACCGGGCGGAAGTGCACCGCGACCTCCTTGCGGTCCGCCCCCAGGGCCTTGCCGCTGCGCAGCCGGAACCGCGTCCCGGCCCACCGCCAGCTGTCCAGCTCCAGTTCCACCTCGGCGAAGGTCTCGGTGCCGCGCGCCGGGTCCACGCCCTCCTCCTCGGCGTACGCGGGGACGTCGCGGTCCCCGATCCGGCCCGGCAGGTAGCGGGCCCGCCGGGTGCGGTGCACCACGTCGTGCTCGGTCAGCGGCCGTACGGAGCGCAGCACGTCCACCTTCCGGTCGCGCAGGTCCCGTTCGCCGAGCGTGAGCGGCGGTTCCATGGCCACCAGGCAGAGCAGTTGCAGCAGGTGGTTCTGGACCATGTCCTTGAGCGCCCCGACCCGGTCGTAGTACCCGGCCCGGCCCTCCAGCGCCAGCGTCTCGTCCCAGGTGATGTCCACCTCGGCGATGTGGGTGCTGTTCCAGAGGGGTTCGAGCACCCGGTTGGCCAGCCGGCTGCCGAGGACGTTCTGGACGGTCGTCATGGCCAGGAAGTGGTCGACCCGGAACACCGCCCGCTCCGGCAGGAGTTCGGCGAGCAGCCGGTTCAACTCCCGCGCGCCGGCCAGGTCCTCGCCGAACGGCTTCTCCAGCACGATCCGGCTGCCCTCCGGCAGGCCCGCCGCGTGCAGGGCGGTGACCGCGGCGGGGAAGAGCTGCGGCGGGAGGGCCAGGTAGACGGCCACCGGCCCCTCCCCGGCGACGACCGCGGCCACGTCGGCGGGGTCGGTGACGTCGGCCCGCCGGTAGTCGAGGGCGGAGACCACCGCCTCCCCGGCCCCGGCCGGGAGGGCGCCGCCGTGCCGGTCGAGCCGCTCCGCGGCCCACGCCCGGTACCGCCCGGTGTCCCAGTCCTCCCGGCTCGCCCCGGTCACCCGGAGCGCGTCGCCGGTGTGCCCCGCCGCCCGCAGCGCGGCCAGCGCCGGCAGCAGGAAGCGGGCGCTGAGGTCCCCGGTCGCGCCGAGGATCGCGAGCCGGTCGATCATGCCCGTCCCCCCGCCCTCGCCCGGGCCAGGTTCACGCCGCTGGAGATGATCCCGATGTGGCTGAACGCCTGGGGGAAGTTGCCCATGAACTCTCCTGTGGACGGGTCGATCTGCTCGGACACCAGCCCCAGCGGGCTCGCCCGGGAGCACAGCGAGGCGTACAGCTCCCCGGCCTCGTCGGTCCGGCCCTGGCCGACCAGGTTGTCGACCAGCCAGAAGCTGCACAGCACGAAGGCGCCCTCGTCGCCCGGCAGCCCGTCCGGGGACTCCTCGTGCAGGTAGCGGTAGAGCAGCCCGCCGCCCGCCGACAGGCGCTCGGCGACGGCCGCGGCGGTCGCCACCATCCGCGGGTGGCCGGCCGGCACCACCCGGCGCAGCGGGAGCGCGAGCAGGCTCGCGTCCAGCGTGCCGCCGCCGTCCAGGTGGGCGCTGAGGGTCTTGGCTTCCTCGTCCCAGGACTGCTCCAGGACGAGCCGGCGCAGCTCCTCGGCCGAGGCGCGCCAGCGGTCCGGCCCGTCGGACCGGCCGAGCCGCTCGCCGATCCGGGCGGCCCGGTCCAGGGCCACCTGGCACAGGCCCGCCGAGTACGTGAACACCCGGCCCTCGCTGCGCACTTCCCAGATGCCCTGGTCCGGCTCCCGCCAGGCCTGCCGGGCGGCGTCGGCCAGCTCGGCCAGGCCGGCCCAGAGCGCGGGCTGGATCTCGCCGCCGGAGCGCAGCCACTGGTGGGCGCAGTCCAGGATCTCGCCGTAGACGTCGTGCTGGCGCTGGTCGGTCGCGCCGTTGCCCCAGCGCACCGGGGCCGAGCCCTGGTAGCCCTCCAGTTCGCCGTCCACGACCTCGTCCGGCACCGGGCCGCCGCGCAGGTCGTACATGATCCGGGGCCGCCGGCTGGTCTCGAAGGCGTCCAGGACCCAGCCGAGGAAGGCGTCGGCCTCGCCGCCGAAGCCGATCCGGCGCAGGGCGAACACGGCGAACGCCGCGTCGCGGATCCAGCTGTAGCGGTAGTCCCAGTTGCGGATCCCGCCGATCGGCGCGGGCAGCGAGGAGGTGGGGGCGGCGACCAGCGAGCCGTTGGCCCAGTCGTCGCAGAGCTTCAGCGTGATCGCGGCCCGCCGGACCAGGGGCTCCTGGGGACCGTCGTACGCGAAGTGCCCCATCCAGCGGCGCCAGGCCTCGGCGGTGGCCTTCAGCGTCGCGTCGGTGTCGAAGCGGTGGTGGCGGTGGAAGCGGCCCCAGGAGAGCACCAGGTCCAGGCGTTCGCCCTGCCGCAGTTCGTAAGTGCTGTGCAGACCGGTCAGCGGGCGGTTGGAGCGCAGGTGCAGCCGCAGGTCCGGGCGCCGGTGCGGGCGCACCTCCAGTCCGCTGAACAGGGCGCGGGCCTGCGCGCCGCCGCGCGGCTCCAGCTCCGCCCGCAGCCGGACCGTCCCGTCCAGCACCACGGCCGAGCGCACGAGTTCGCCCCGGTCGGCCGGCGCGTCGTCGGTGAGGTCGGCGCCGGAGCGCAGGGTCAGCGCGTCGGTGACGCGCACCAGGCCGGTGGGGCCGCGCAGTTCGGTGACCAGCACGCCGGTGTCCGGTTCGTAGCGCTGCCTGGCCTCCACCAGGCCCTCCGGGGCGAGGGTGAAGTGCCCGCCCCGGGCGTGGTCCAGCAGGCCGCAGAACAGCGGCTCGGAGTCGAAGCGGGGCAGGCACAGCCACGGGACGGCGCCGTCCAGGCCGACCAGCGCGGCCGTCGCGCCGTTGCCGATCAGGCCGAGGTCCTCCAGCGGCGGGTAGCCGTTCCGGCGGCGGACCGGCCGGAACGGTGGGTCGGGGTCGTACATGCCGCCTCGCTTCCGCAGCGCCAAGGGGGGTGGTCGAAGGGGCGTCGTCCCGGTGCGGACCGCCGGGCCGACGGCGACCCGGCCGCGCGGCCAACGGCTCCCACGTTCCCGGGGATCGGGCCGGTCCGCGATCCGGCCGCTCCGGCAGCGGTGCTTTCCAGTGAAAAAGCGCTCTCCGGCGAAAGAGCCCGGACCCCGCACCTGCTAGCGTTCGAGCCCGGACGGCGGACGGTGGACGACGGAGGTTTGCGGTGGCGGACAGCGGCGCGGAGCGGGCCTTCATCGGGTCGTTCACCTCGGAGGGCGGGCGCGGGATCGTCCTGGCATCGCTGGATCCGGACTCGGGGGCGCTGACCGCCACCGGTGTCGTCGAGGCCGTCGACCCGTCCTACCTCGCCCTCGGGCTCGCCGCCGGCGGCCCGGTGCTCTACGCCGTCTCCGAGACGAAGCCGGGCGCCGCCACCGCCCACGACCTCGCCGCCCCGGTGCCCCGCCCGCTCGGCGCCCCCGTCCCGGTGGACGGGGACCACCCCACCCACCTGAGCCTCAGCCGGGGCCACCTGCTGACGGCCAACTACGGCTCCGGCAGCGTCAGCGTGCTGCCGCTCGCCGACGACGGCACCCCGCGGCCCCCGGCCACCGTGCTGCGCCACCGGGGCAGCGGGCCGCACCCGGACCGCCAACGGGCCCCGCACGCCCACCAGGTGCTCCCCGACCCGTCGGGGCGCTGGGTGCTCGCCGTCGACCTCGGCACCGACGCGGTGCGGGTCCTCGCCCTGGACCCGGCGACGGGGGAACTCACCGTGCACGCGGAGACCGCGCTGCCGCCCGGCACCGGGCCGCGGCACCTCGCCTTCCACCCCTCCGGCCGGCACGCGTACGTGCTCGGCGAGCTGCGCCCCGTCGTGACGGTCTGCCGCTGGGACGCGGCGGCCGGGGCGCTCGAACCGGTCGCGGAGGTCCCGCTGTTCCCGGACGGCGTCGAGGGCCCGGTCTCGCCGTCGGCCCCGGTGGTCTCCCCCGACGGCCGGTTCCTGTGGGCGGCCGAGCGCGGCACCGACACCATCGTGGTGCTCGCCCTCGACGCGACGGGCGAGCGGGCGCACGTGGTCACCTCGGTGCCCTGCGGGGGCCGCTGGCCGCGCGACCTGGTGCTCGGCCCCACCGGCACCCGGCTGTACGCGGCGAACCAGCACTCCGGCGACGTCACCTGGTTCGACCTGGACGCCGCCACGGGCGTCCCCCGCCGGGCGGGCTCGCTGGCCGTCCCGGCGGCGTCCACCGTCCTGTTCGCCTGACGCGCGGGCCCCGGGCCGGGGAAGCGGCCCGGGGCCCGGTGCGGGCGCGGCGGGATCAGCCGTCGCTCTCCGGCGAGGGCAGGTAGGCGCCGGGCACGTCGTCCGGCGCGAGGATCGTGCTCTCCCCCGGGTACGGCGCGGTCCAGTTGTGCGTCTGGTACCAGACCAGGTGCTCCATCTGCGCCGGGTTGGCGTGGTCCGCCACGGCGTTCGGGCCGGTCAGCCGCTGGTGCGACTTCCAGGCCTCCCACCGGTCCACGACCGGCTGCTGCGCGGCCGGCGGCGCGGTCGTGACCGGCGCCGCCGCCCGGAGGTCCTGCTCCCCGGGGACGTCGAGGCCGCAGGAGGGCGGCGTCTTGAGGCCGTCGGTCAGCGAGGTGCGGTTGGGCACCGCGGTGAACGGCGTGTAGTCCGGCCGGTCGGTGAAGGCCCCGGTCATCGGGCTGGCCGCGCTGTCCTTCTGGTTCATCGGGTGGATGCCGAGGATCTGCTCGATGGTGCGGACCATCGTGATCTGCGAGTAGTAGCGGCTGTCCACGGCCCCGTGCTGCGCCCAGGGGCTGATGATCTGGATCGGGGCGCGGTGGCCGTCCACGTGGTCGAGGCCCGCCTGGGAGTCGTCCTCGACGACGAAGATCGCCGAGTCCTTCCAGTACGGGCTGTGGGTGATCTCGTCGACGATCCGCCCGGTCGCCAGGTCGTTGTCGGCGACCTGCGCGGCCGGGCTGGCCGGGCCGCCGGTGTGGTCGCTGGACAGCCAGAGCATGTTGAGGTTCGCCGGGCCGTTCCGCTCGAAGTCCTGCTTCCAGACCTGGTAGCGGTACAGGTCCGGCACGTCGGTGTCGAACCTCGGGAAGCCGGGCACCGAGACGCTGTTGAGCGAGGGGATCGGCGAGGAGGACTTGAGGGCGTAGGCGCTGCCCTGCCCGGTCGCGTCCATGGTCCTGGCGTCGCAGTACAGGTTCTGCCAGGTGGCGTCGGCGGGCTTGTCCAGGAACTGGTGGAACTCGCCGAAGTCGCGCACGGTCTTCCCCGCCGCCTGCGCGCCCGTCCACAGGAAGCCCGAGCGCTGGTGGCCCAGGGCGTCGTCCTCGGTGTCGTAGCTGCGCTCGTACTCGCCGGCCGAGGACTCGGTGTACTCCGGGTTGTCCGCCTGCATCAGCCAGTTGTGGCCCTCGGCGGAGTTGGTGCCGATGTCGTAGGTGTTGTCGTAGAGCCCGAACTGCTCGGCCAGGGCGTGCTGGTTGGGCGTCACGGCGGCGCCGAACTGGGCCAGCTTCGGGTCGCCGTCGCCCTCGGCGACGTCGCCGAAGACCTGGTCGTAGGTCCGGTTCTCCTTGACGATCAGGAAGACGTGCTTGATCGGCGACGGGTCGCCGATCCGCTTCGGCACCACCTCCTCCTTCGCCTTGTGGCCGTTCGCGAGCTTGACCGCGTTGTTCGTCCAGCCGTTCTGCTGGAACACCTTGGCGGTCTGCGCGCGGATCACCTTGTCGCTCGGCAGCGTGAACCGGGTGAGGCTGGAGGTGGTGTCGTGGGTCTTGTGGGCGCCGGTGCTGTTGGGCCGCCGGGCGTCGATGCCACGGGTGTTGGAGACGATCACCTCCGAGCCGACGGTGGCGACCTCCGCCGGGAAGTAGTCCGTGGGCAGCAGGCCGACATAGCTCACCGGCTCCTGCGCGCCGGCGAAGCGGTAGACGGCCACCGCGTTGGCCCGGCCGAGGGTGACCAGCAGCCGGCCGTCCTCCGTGAGCGTCACCGCGGTGGGCTCGTAGCCGACGGAGGCCTCCGGCCACGGCTTGGTGGAGACGGTCTGGACGACCTTGTCGTGCGCGGTGTCGATCACCGACACCTCGTCGCTCGCGGTGTCGGCGACGAACAGCACCCCGTTCTTCGAGTACAGCGCGGTCGGGTGCAGGCCGACGGCGATGGTGCCGACGGCGGCGGCCGGGTCGGCGAGGTCGATCACGCTGACCGTGCCGGTGGTGGTGGCGGCGGTCGCCGGGTCGGCCGGGACCTGGGTGCCGTAGGAGTTGATCGTGGTGTCCCCGGCGGTGGCCGTGCGCCCGCCCTCGTTCGAGACGTACAGCTTCCCGCCGACCCGGACGACGCCGCGCGGCGCGTTGCCGACCGTCCAGCTCCGCTGGACCGCGCCGGTCGCCGCGTCGATCGCGACCACCCGGTTCTGCCCGTTGACGGCGGCGTACACCGTCGAGCCGTCGGCGGAGAACACCGCCCCGGAGGCCAGCGCGTGCTTCTCGCCGTCCGCCGGGATCTTCACCGCCACCGGGGCGGCGAGGGTGCCGTCGGGCTGCACGGTGAACCGGGTGTAGCCGTCCAGCTGGCCCAGCCACAGCTGCTTGCCGTCCGGCGAGTAGACCGGGGACTCCTGGCCGACCGAGCCGTTGGGGATGCGCAGTTCGTCCGCCTTGTTGGTGCCGACGCGCTGCTTCACCTTGCCGGTCTTCAGGTCCACCACGACCAGCGCCGCGTCGCCGTCGGTGACGGCGGCGGCCAGGTGGGCGCCGTCCGGGCTGACCGTGGAGCCCATGATCTTGCCGTTGTCCAGGACCTGACGGCTGCCGTACGGGGCGAGGTACTGGTCGCTGGAGATCACCAGCCCGTTCTCGGTGGTCTGGCCGACCTGGTCCTCGTCGAACTGGTGGGTGCTCGCGAAGGCCGTGCCGGTGGCCACGGCCACCGCCGTGACACAGGCGGTGGCGAGTGCGGCCTTGCGGCCCACCCGGCGGCCGAGGAGGACCACGTGGGCGTTCCGGCTGCGTCGACGACGCGTTACCTGCATGGCGTCAGCCCTTCGTTGAGTTCGTCGTGCTGGTGGGGGAAGTAAGCAGTGCGACCTGGCCGTCGAACTGCCAGAGCGGGTTCGGCGCGTCCCCGGTCGGGGTGCGCACCAGGAAGTAGCCGTTCACTTCCTTCGGGCCGTCGCCGTCGGCCGTCAGCCGTCCGTCCGAGGCCACGTCGAGCTGGTAGACCGCCGTCCCGGGCGCGTCCGTGCCGGGCAGGTGCCAGGTGACCACGCAGCGCCAGTCGTTGCCCGGGCCCTCCGGCTCGACCTGGCCGTCGCCCCGCCGGCAGTCCGCGGTGGCCCGCAGGTCGGCCTCGGTCACGGCGGGGCGGTGCAGCTGCTCGGTCTGCAGCCGGTACAGGTGCGCGAACACGGTGGCGACCTCCTGCTGCACCTTCGCCTGCGTGATCCCCGAGCCGCTGGAGGGGGTGGCCACCGCGAGCGCGCCGGTGGTCAGCGCGAGCAGCCCGGCCAGCGGCAGCACCCCGGCGAGGAGCGTGCGGCGCCCCACCCCGTCCTCGCTGCCGGTGGTGAAGTCCCGCCGGACGAAGAGCAGGTAGGCCGCCGCGGTGGCAGCCGCGGCCCAGAGCAGGGCGACCGCGACGGCGATCAGCGGCTCGTCGAGCCGGCCCGGGTCGGCGAACAGCCCGTTCCAGGCGACGAAGGCGTACCCGGGCAGGGCGAGGCGCAGCGCCACCGGCAGCGGCAGCAGTTGGGCGAGCTGCATCGCGACCGCCGCCAGCGCGGGGACCAGCAGCCCCATCGGCGAGCGGCCCAGCAGGACGGAGCCGAGCAGTCCGAGCGCCGCCAGGGCCAGGGTCGGCGCCAGCGCGCACGCCCAGGCCAGCAGGACGCTCACGGCCGCGTCCGACGGCGCCAGCAGGTGACCGTCCACGCCGACCAGCGGCTCGTCGCCGACCGCCGCCAGCCCGCCGACGGTGCTCGACGCCGCCAGGCCGGCCGTCAGCAGCACGATCACGGTGGCGCCGGCCAGCGCCTTCGCCGCGAAGATCCGCCGCGGCGAGCGGACCGTCACCAGCAGGTGCCGCCAGGTCCCGAGCCGGTCCTCGGCGGCGAACACGTCGCCCGCGACCACCGAGGTCAGCAGGGGCAGCGCCCACGAACCGGCGAAGCCGAGGACCACCAGCGGCCCGGCCCAGCCCGTGGCGTGCATCCAGCGCCCGAACAGGGTGTCGGAGGGCAGCGTCCCCTGCTGGGCGACGGCGGCCGTGAACAGGCCCGGCGTACTCCAGCAGGCCAGCACCAGCAGCCTGATCCGCCACTGCGAGAGCAGCTTGACCAGCTCGAAGCGGTACACCCGGCCCACCGGCACCGGGCGCGCCCCGGGGGCGACCCCGGCGGCGGCCGCCGCGCGTCCGGCCGTGACCGTGCTCGTCCGCCCGCCCCGCTCGACGACTCCCTCGCCGCGCTCGCTCATCGTCCGTCCTCCTGTTGCTCGGTCAGGGCGAGGAACGCCGCCTCCAGGGGCGGCACCACCGGGGCGACCTCGCGCACCCGGACCTCCGCCCGCACCAGCGCCGCGACCAGTTCCTCGACGGCCGGGCCCGGCGCGCGCACCACCAGCGCCCCGGCCGCGCGTCCCGTCCCGGCCTTCGCCGCGACCCGCACCCCGGCGACCCGGGCGGCCACCCGCCGGGCGGCGGCCGGATCGGAGGTGAGCAGCCGGTGGTCGAGCGCGCGGTCGTCCGCGGCCAGCTCGCCGAGCGGACCGGAGAAGCGGACCCGTCCGGTCGCCAGGATGGTGACCTCGTCGCAGAGCGCCTCCAGGTCGTCCATCCGGTGGCTGGAGAGCACCACGGTCACGCCGTCGGCGGCGAGCCGGCGCAGCGCCCCGTGCACGTGCTGCTTGCCCGCCGGGTCCAGGCCGTTGGACGGCTCGTCGAGCACCAGCAGCCGGGGTTCGGTGAGCAGCGCCGCGGCCAGTCCGAGGCGCTGCCGCATGCCGAGCGAGAAGCCCCGCACCCGGTCGTCGGCTACGTCGCTGAGCCCGACCTCGGCCAGCACCTCGTCGATCCGGCGGGCCCGGCCGTCCTGCCCGCGCAGCGTCGCCAGCGCGGCCAGGTTCCGCCGTGCGGTCAGCGACGGGTAGAGCCCGGGCCCGTCCACGAAGCCGGCCACCCCGGGCGGCGCGGGCCGGGCCCGGCCGACCGGTCTGCCCAGCACCTCCAGGTCGCCCTCGTCGGCGGCGGCCAGTCCGAGCAGCAGCCCGAGCAGCGTGGTCTTCCCGGCGCCGTTCGGCCCGGCCAGTCCGTGGATCCGCCCGGGCGCGAGCTCCAGTCCGACGGCGTCGAGCGCGACGACGTCGCCGAAACACTTCGTCAGTGCCCGTGCGCGTACGGCAGGTTGGTTTTCCGTCATGGCTCCTTCTCGCGGTTCCCCAGGGAACCTAGGGGGTTGACCGGGCGCCGTCAGGTGCGCCCGGTTGAACTCCGGCGGAACAGCAGCGGCCCGCGCCGTGGCGGTCCTGCGAGCGTCCTGCGGGTGCACCGGGTGGAAACCTTCACATGAAAACGGATATCGTTTCGCTGGCCGGGCACGATCCGCCGGGCCCGCGCCGGACCGGTTGCGGAGCCTGGTGAACATGACAAACATGGGCGGAAGGCGAAGCCTCGAATGCGCACGGACACGGCGGGAGTCGGGATGCGAGTGGACGCCGCTCTGGCCGGGACCTGGGTGGACCGCTGGGAGCGCCAGCAGGAGCGGTACGCGGTGGAGCGCGAGGAGCGGTTCACCGTCATCGCCGACGTACTGGAACAGACCGTCGGCCACCGCGCGCGGCCGCTCGTCGCGGACCTCGGCAGCGGCCCCGGCTCGCTGTCGGCACGGGTCGCGGCCCGCCTGCCGCACGCCGAGATCATCGCGGTCGACATCGACCCGCTGCTGCTCGCCCTCGGCCGCGCCCGGCACCCCCGCGTCGCGCGCTGGGTCGAGACCCTGATCGGCCGCCCCGGCTGGATCGGGGACCTCGCCCTCGACCGCCCGCTGGACGCCGTGGTCTCCACCACCGCGCTGCACTACCCGCCGCCGGACGCCCTGCTCGGGATCTACCGCGACCTCGCCGGCGCGCTGCGGCCCGGCGGCGTCCTGGTCAACGGCGACCACCTCATCCCCGAGGAGCCGCCGCTCGCCGAACTCGCCCTCGCGATCGGCCGCCGCCGCGCCCAGCGCAAGGGCACCGGCGCCGCCGAGGACTGGTCCCAGTGGTGGGCCGCGGCCGGGCGGGTCCCCGAGTTCGCCGACCTGCTGACGGCCCGAGAGCGGCAGCTGCCCCCGACCGACGGCCCCGGCAACGGCCTGTCGGCCGCCCGGCACGGCGAACTGCTGCGGGAGGCCGGCTTCCGCCAGGCCGGACCGGTGTGGCAGTACGGCACCAGCTCCGTCCTGGTGGCCCTGCGCTGACCCCGCCCCAAGTGCCCATGCGGGAAGCCGGGTTCCGCATGGGCACAGTCTTTGCGAGGGCGTGACAGAAAGCGCCCTGTTGATCACCCAGGGAAACAGTTACCGTTTCCCTCGGTCGCCGACGTCCCTGCCGCGCACGCCTCACGCCGACTTCTCACGGAGAGCTGGTTTCGCATGCGGTCCTCACCGCTGTATCTCGAACCACGGTTGGAGCCCCCGCTCCGGTCCCTCCTGGCGGAACGCGACCTCCTGCACACCCTGACCGACGCGCTGGGCTCCCCCCTCAACCTGCTCCTGCCCGAGCAGATCGCGGACAACCTGGCACGCTTCCGGGCCGTCTACCGCAAGCACCGCCTCACCGGCCGGATCCACTTCGCCCACAAGGCGAACCGCTCCAGCGCCCTGGTCCGCCGGCTCGCCGCCACCGACGCCGGACTGGACGTCGCCTCGCTCGCCGAGCTCCAGCACGTGCTCGGGGCCGGCTGCCCGCCCGAGCGGATCATGGCGACCGGCCCGAAGAACCGCGAGTACCTCTGGCTGGCGGCCCGCACCGGCGCCACCGTCCACCTGGACTCCCGCGCCGAACTCGACGCCCTGGCCGGCCTGGTGCGCGCGCACGCCCTGCCCCCGGTGCCCGTCATGCCGCGGCTGTCGGGCTTCCGGGCGCCGGGCACCACGGTGCTCACCCGGCCGAGCCGGTTCGGCACCGACGTCGCCGAACTCGACGGCCTGCTCGACGCGCTGGAGCGCCACCGGGACGCCGTCGAGACGACCGGGGTCGCCTACCACCTGGACACCACCGGCGTGCCGGAGAAGGCCGTCGCCCTGGAGACCTGCGTCACCGTGCTGAACGAGTGCCGGCGCCGGGGCCTGAACCCCCGCACCATCGACATCGGCGGCGGGTTCGGCGTCAGCTACCTGGCGGACGCCGCCCAGTGGGAGCGGTACACCAGCGAGCTGACCGACGCCGTCCTCGGCCAGCGCCCCGCCCTCACCTGGCAGGGCCACGGCTACGGGCTGCGCGCCGAGTCCGGCCGGCTGCGCGGCGCCCTCGGCCTCTACCCGGCGCACCGCCCGGTGGCCGCCGAGGCCTACCTGGACGAGCTGCTCTCGACCCCGGCGCCCACGCTCGGCCGGCCGCTCGGCACGCTGCTGCTGGAGAACCTCTACGACCTGGCGGTGGAGCCCGGCCGGGCGCTGGCCGACCAGTGCGGGGCGACGCTCGCCCGCGTCCTGGAGGTCCGGCAGACCCCGGCCGGCGAGCGCCTGGTGCGGCTGGAGATGAACGCCCGGGACGTGGGCCTGGAGGAGCACGGGGTGCTGATGGACCCGCTGCTGGTCCCCCGCCCCGGCTCCCCGGCCGCGCCGGACGGCTCGGAGGGCCCGGACTCGCCGGACGGCCCGGTCGGGGTGTACCTGATCGGCAACCTCTGCCTGGAGACCGACCTGATCACCCGCCGGACGGTCTTCCTGCCCCGCCTCCCCGCCCCCGGCGACCTGCTCGCCTTCGCCAACACCGCGGGCTACCTGATGGACTTCAGCGCCGGCTCGGCGCTGCGCCAGCCCGTCGCGCGCAAGGTCGCCGCGTACCGGCAGGACGGCGCCTGGCGGTGGCGCCTGGACGAGCAGTACTGGCCCGTCGACGTGACGGCGGGCGCGGAACACCGGGGGGACGGACACGCATGAGGTACGACAGCATCACCGACGCCATAGGCAACACCCCGCTGGTCCGGATCGACCCGGCGGTCACCGGCCTGCGGCACATCGACCTGTACGCCAAGCTGGAACTGCTCAACCCCTTCGGCTCGGTCAAGGACCGCGCCGCCTGGAACATGACCCGCGAGGCGATCCCCGGCGCCGTCGAGCGCGGCGACACCGTCGTGGAACTGTCGAGCGGCAACACCGCCAAGGCGCTCGCGCTCATCGCCGGCCTGCACGGACTGCCGTTCAAGAGCGTCACCAACCGGATGCGGGTCCCCGAGATCAAGGACCTGCTCCTGCTGCTCGGCGCGGAGATCGAGGAGCTGCCCGGCCGCACCGAGTGCCTCGACCCGACCGACACCGACGACCCGCTCACCCGCATCCACCGGATGCTCTCCGAGGCGGAGTCCGGCTACCTGCACACCGACCAGTACTACAGCCGGCTCAACCTCGACGCCCACCTCACCGGCACCGGCCCCGAGATCGTCCGGGACCTCGACGGCCGCGCCCCGGACCACTTCATCGCCTGCGTCGGCACCGCCGGCTCCTCCACCGGCGTGGCGGCCGTGCTGCGCGCCCACGACCCGGCCGTCGACGTGCTCGGACTGGTCGCCCACAAGTCCGACTTCATCCCGGGCATCCGCACCATCGACGAGGTGCACGAGGTCGGGCTGTTCGACCCCGCCACCTACGACACCATCGCGACGGTGACCGCCGACCAGGCCATCGACGGCATGCTCACCCTGGTGCGCCGCTGCGGCCTGCCGGCCGGCCCGACCGGCGGCGGCGCCTTCTTCGGCGCTCTGCGCCACCTCCGCTCCGTGGACGAGGAGTTGACGCAGCGGGGCTCGGGCGAGCGGCGCACCGCCGTGTTCATCGTCTGCGACCGGGTGGAGAGCTACCTGAGCTACATCCGCAAACGGCGGCCCGAGCTGTTCAACCAGCCCGCCCGGCCGAACACGGTGGCCACCGTGACACCGGCCGAACTGGCCGCCGCCCGGGTCGTCGAGGTCGACGCCGCCCGGAAGTGGATCGCCGAGGAGCGGCCGCTGGTGGTCGACCTGCGCGGACCGGCCGCGTACGCGGCGCTGCACATCGAGGGCTCGGTCAACATCGTCGACGAGCTGTTCGACGAACTCCTGCACGGCGGCCTGCCGTTCGGCACCCGGCAGCCGGTGCTGCTGGCCTGCCCGGTCGGCGAGAAGTCGGCCGTCTACGCGGCGCTGCTCACCCGGATGGGACACCGGGACGCGCGCAGCCTGGCCGGCGGCGTCATCGCCTGGCGCGACGCGGGCGCGCCGCTGGTCCGGGACTGAGCGGGGCCGGCCATGACCACCCCCGACGAAACCCTCGGCGAACTCCACGACTGGCACCGCGCGTTGCGGGACCAGTTCCCCATCGTCACCGGCCACCCCGACCAGGCGTACCTGGACAGCGCGGCCACCTCGCAGAAGCCCCGGGCGGTGCTCGACACCGTCCAGCGCTACCTGACCACCGCCAACGCCAACGCCGGCCGCGGCACCTACACCTGGGCCAACGCCACCACCGCGCTGGTCGACCGCACCCGCACCCGGGTCGCCCGCTTCCTCGGCGACCCGGCCCCCCGGCAGCGCTCCGGCGTCCACTTCGTCAGCGGCGCGACCGAGGGGCTGCGCGCGGTGGCCCGGGACTGGCTCCCCCACCACCTGCGGGACGGCGACGAGATCATCGTGCCCTTCGCCGACCACGAGGCCAACGCGCTGCCCTGGCTGGAGGCCCGGCAGCTGCTGGCCGACCGGGGCGTGCGCGTCGCCGTACGCGAACTGCCGTACGACCCCGCCTCGCAGGACTACGACCACCGGGCGCTGACCCGGCTCGTCACCGAACGCACGGCGTTCGTCGCCGCCACCCACGTGCACCACGTGTACGGCGCCGACATGAACGTCCACCGCATCCGGGCCGCGGTCGGGCCCGAGGTGCCGATCTGCCTGGACGCCGCGCAGAGCGTCGGCCACCTGCCGGTGGACGTCGGCACCCTGGACGTCGACTTCGTGGTCTTCTCCGGGCACAAGGCGCTGGCCCTGCCCGGCACCGGCGCGGTGTGGGCCCGCAACACCCGGGGCCCGGCCTTCACCCCCGGCGGCTGGGCCGGCACACCCAACACCGCCGGGATCGCCAGCCTGGAGGCCGCCCTGGACTGGCTCGACGCCGCCGGGCCGGACCGCATCCGGCGGTGGAACAGCGCGCTGGCCGCCCGGCTCACCGACGGGCTGCGGACCCTGGCCCCGTACGAGGTCCTCGGCTGCCAGCGGAGCCTGGCCGCCGACTCCGAGGTCCAGCGGCGCGAGGGCATCGTCACCTTCCGGCACCGCGGCATCGGCTCCAACGACCTGGGCTTCATCCTCGCCAGCCACGGCCTGATGGTGCGCGCCGACGGCCACTGCCAGGCGCGGGCCGGCGAGAGCGAGAGCTCGGTGCGGGTCAGCCTGCACGTCTACAACTCCCCGGAGGAGGTCGACCTGCTGCTCTCCGTGCTGCGCGGGCTGTAGCGACCCGCGCGCCGCGCCGGGCCGTCACATCCGCTGGAGGTTGCGCACCAGGCCGGTCATCTTCGGCGACGGGGCGACGTTCAACTCCCGCTGGAGGAACGAGCGGTAGTGCTGGTAGGAGCGCAGCGCACTGGCCAGGTTCCCCTCGGCGAGGTGCACCTCGACCACGATCCGGTGGGCCGTCTCCCGGACGGGGTCGATGGCGATCGCCGCCAGCGCGGTCTGGAGCGCCGACAAGTAGCGCTCCGCGTCGCAGAGTTGGTGGGCCAGGCCCTCCAGGGCGTACAGCCGCAGCTGGTCCCAGCGCTCGCGCTCCAGGGTCAGCCACTCCTCCTCCCAGCCCGGCAGCAGCTCGGCGGCGAGGTCGTCCACGATGGCGTCGCAGCTGACCGGCAACCGGTCCAGCCCGGCCACGACCTGGCGCGCCGAGCGGCGCGCGTACCGCAGGTCCACCCGGACCGCCGGCGCGAGGCGCAGCCACTGCCCCGGGCTCTCCACCGGGATCGCCCGCCCGCGCAGCCTCGCGTGGTAGAGGGCGGTGCGCAGGTTCGCGGCCGCGCGGCGCTGGGTGCAGTCCGGCCAGAGCCGTTCGGCGACCGCGCCGCGCGGCACACCGCCGTCGTGCAGGGCGAGGAAGGCCAGCAGGTGCTGCGCACTCACCGGGAGGGCGATGCGGTGTCCCTCACCGGTGGCCTCGAAACCCCGCAGCAGTTCGATGCGCGGACCGTCCCACAACACACCCCCACTCTGTCGCGTCACGCCGTCACCCGCACCCGTTCGGGCGAGCCACGGTTGCGGCCCCGGCCCGTCACGGTCGTGTCCGTCCGGCCCCGGATCACCGTCGCGCCCGCGTCGCAGGGACGTTGCGGCGGCGTCACGCTGACGCCGCCCGGGCGTCGCGGCCACCGTCGCCGACCGTCACGGCCGCGCCCCGCCGCCGGCCGTCCGACACTCCAATGGGCCGCCACCGAACGGGTGTTGAAGGGGCCGCCGGTTCACCGCGGGCACCCGCTCCGGTCCGCGGCCCGGACGGCGGTCACCGTGCGTACCGCCACCGGCCGGTAGCGGGCGGGACGGCCGCACCGGTTCCGGCACGCGGACGCGACGCGCCCGCGACGCCGCCCGCCCGCCGTTCGCGACGGCCCCCGGCACACGCCCGCGACGGTCGGCCCGTTGACTGGCACCACCTGCAGCGGGGCCTTCGCAGCAGAGCGACCGGCGACCACCTCCCAGCGCGGTGCGAACCGTCCGGCCGCGGCGTACACACCGCCCGGCGGGGCGCACCCGGTGCCCCCGCCCGACACGGGAAAGGCGATGCCGCATGAAGGCCAGATCGGTCCTGGGCGACGTCCGCGCCCCCGAGGGCGAACTCCTCGGCGACCCGGCGGTATGCATCGCCGTCCTGGACGGCCCCGTCGACCTCTCGCACCCCTGCTTCGAGGGCGCGGACCTCACCCGGCTGGACACGCTCGTCTCCGAACCGGCCGGCACCGGGCCGATGTCGCTGCACGGTACCCACGTCGCGAGCCTGCTCTTCGGCGGGCCCGACAGCCCGCTGCCCGGGATCGCCCCGCACTGCCGCGGGCTGATCCTGCCGGTCTTCACGGACGCGGGCGCGGGCCGGGTGCCCCAGCTCGACCTGGCCCGGGCCGTCGAACGCGCCGTGCAGGAGGGGGCGCAGATCATCAACATCAGCGGTGGCGACCCCGGCGGGGACGCCCAGCCGGACCCCATGCTGGAACGGGCGCTGCGGCTGTGCGACCAGAGCGGGGTCCTGGTGGTCGCGGCCGTCGGCAACGACGGCTGCGACTGCGCCCAGGTGCCGGCCGCCGTCCCGACGGTGCTCGCCGTCGGCGCGGCCGGGCCGGACGGCGAGCCGCTCGACATCAGCAACTGGGGCTCCGCGTACGCCGCCCACGGCGTCCTCGCCCCCGGCAGCGACATCGAGGGCGCTGCCCCGGGCGGCGGGACCGCGGCCCTGACCGGCAGCAGCTTCGCCACCCCGCTGGTCTCCGGGGTCGCCGCCCTGCTGGTCGCCGCGCGGCTCCGGGCCGGCCTCCCGCCCGACCCCCGGGCGGCCGGCCAGGCCCTGCTGCGGGGCGCGCGCTCCGCACCCTGCGCACCCGCCGAGGCACCGGAGTGCCGACGGCGGCTGACCGGCCACCTGGACGCGGCCCGGGCGTACGAGCTGATCACCCGAGGAGACCTGACGGAAGATCCGGCCCGAGCCGGGAACACGGCGGACGGCGCCCGCCGCACCACCCTCTCCCCCGAGGTCGGGGTCGCCACGGCCGGCGCACCCGCACTGCTCGGGACCTCCCCTTACGACTCGCACGAGGGAGCCAGCACCATGGACACCCAGAGCGTTCCCGCCGCCACCGCAGAGTCCGCGCAGGCCGCCCCGGTCGCGCAGGCGCCCGCCGCGGCCCAGGCCGTCCCGGCCGCACAGAGCGCACCGTACGAAGCCGTCACCCCGGCCGGAGCCCCCGCCGGGGTGACGGGCGCCATCGCCGTCCCGCCGCCAGTACCCCCGCCCGCGCCCGCCCCGGCCGCGCCCGCGCCGCCCACCGGCGCGACGGCGCTCGGCCAGGCCCCGGCGGCCCCCTGCGCGTGCCAGGGCGGCGGGCCCTCGGGGGCCGGGCTGCCGGGGGCCGTACCGTCGGGGTCCGTACCGTCGGGCGGCGCACCGTCGGGCGGCGCACCGTCGGGTGGCGGCGTCCGGCCCTCCTGCGCCTCCACCAACAACCGCCCGCTGGTGTACGCGATCGGCCAGGTCGGCGTGGACTTCCTGACCGAGGCCCGCCGGGACAGCTTCCGCCAGCTGATGGACCCTGTCGAACAGGCGGTCGCGGGCCAGACCGGCGTGACGAAGGAACTGCCCGCCAACCCCTACGACGCCGAGCAGTTGCACCGGTACCTGACCGCCAACCCGTGGGCCTCCGACAAGGTCACGTGGACGCTGAACCTGGACAGCACGCCGCTCTACGCGATGGAGGCCGAGCCCGCGGCCGGCATGGACTGGACCAGCAACCCGCTGGTGCAGCTCGGGTCCAAGGACGACGTGGAGGCGATCGTCAACGACCGGTCCAAGCTCGCCGACGCCCTGCTGGCACTCGCCGCGCCCGCTCCGCCGGTGTCCACGGTCTACCGGTCGTTCCGGGACGCGTACCTCGGCCAGTACAAGTACTCCCAGGACGAGGACGGCTACATCTCCCGGATCTCGATACCCGGTCGGCTGACCGACCGGACCGTCCGGCTGTTCTCCGGACAGATCGTGCCCGTCGTCGAGGTCAAGAGCCGCGGCATCTACATCTGGTACCAGAAGCAGCTGGTGGACGCCGTGGTGCAGGCCGTCCTGGACCAGGCCGAGCACGAGTCGCTGACGATCGACAAGGACTACGTCCGCAAGACCATGGACGCCTTCCTCGACAAGGTCTACTACCAGTTCCGCAACCTCGGGCAGACCTCCGCCGACCGGGCGCTGAACTCCGCCGGGACGAACGCCTTCTCGGTCGCCGGGCCGATCAGCAAGGCCATGCTGCTGGGCCAGAGCATCCCCAGCACGGTGACGCAGCCCGGCAGCCCGGTCTCCCTCTACTGCATCGACACCATCTCCGTCGAGAAGAGCCCGTACTGCCGCATGGGATCGGACTGCCAGGACGTGAAGGTGACCTTCTTCGACCCCGAGGACGACCGGCACGCGCGGGTCAGCATGCTGTTCACGATCGACGTCAGCGACGAGTTCCCCGTCACCCTGGCGCCGGCCCACCAGTTCCTCGAGTCCTGAGCACCCGCCACCGACGGTGCCCCCGCCGACGGGACGCCCCCACGCCACCCTCCAGGAGGAGGCGGACCATGAAAACCCCCGCAGCACCCCCCAGGCCCACCCCCAGGCTGCCGGTCCTCGCCGCACCGGTCCGCCGGGACGGCCGGGACGAAGCCGGCCGGCCGGCCGAGGGCCCGGGTGTCACACCGGCCCGGTCGACCTGTGCCGAACTCACGGGCCCGGCCCGGAGCATGTGCTACGCCGCCCTCTGACGGCCCGCCCCGACGGGCCCGACGAACGTCGGAGTGCAACCAGCACGACGAGAAGGGATGAGGAGAAATGACCAAGGAAGAATTCCGTGAGGAGCAGCGGACGTGGTCCCCCACTCCGCAGATCCCGAAGCTGGCCCCGCCGGTGGACCGCACCCGCCGCACCGGCGGCGCCCTGGGCGACACCCCTGGCGTCGAAGCCGACATCGACTGGGCCAAGCTCGCAGGCGGCGTCCTGAGTTCGATCCCGAACTTCTTCTGACGAGGTACCCCGCGTGATGAGGCACCCGCGCCGGCGACGGGCCCCGAACGGTCCGCCGCCGGCCACCCCGCCCGGTGACACCGCCACGCACGGCGGGCCACCGGAGCACCGGACAGGAGAGACAGGACCATGTACGAGCAGCCGCCGCCCCAGGTGCCACCGATCGACCGCACAGTCGGGTACGACCCCTATCTGAGCGTGTACAGGAGAACCGTCGATGTCGGCGGAGGCCTGCACTCGACCATGTCGGCCACCCATGTGATCGTCGGATTCACCGGCCACTCGACACCGACCGGCGCCGTGGCCGACACCGACGAGGCGGGCGCGGACCCCACCGGGACCGCGATCATACTGATCATGGACGGCCCCGGGGGACTCTACGGCCCCAGCTTCGCGGACCCGGCCCCCTGGGTCTGCGGCGGTGCCCCCACCCCCGGCTGCGTGCCGCCACCGCCCCCCGTCATCGGAGGCCTGTACTGACCCTCACCCGCCGTCCCGGCACACACGAAGGGAAGAACGACCATGACCATGGAAGACGTGCGCGAGGAGCGCCGGGCGTGGTCCCCCACCCCGCAGCTCCCAAGACTGGCCCCGCCGGTCGACCGCACCCGCCGCTGCGGCGGCGCCCTGGGCGACGCCTCCGGCGTCGAGGCCGACAGCTTCTGGGACATCGTCAAGACGGTGGCCCCGATCGCCGCCAGCGTGCTGCTCTGACGGGGCCCACCCACGGACAGCGCGTCCGTACCGTGCCGGCGGCGGGGCCGATCCGCCCCGCCGCCGGCACACCACTGCCCCGGTGGTCAGCGCAGGCCGGCGAAGAGGTCGTTCTCCGGGAGGGCCGCGCCGGTGGTGTCCCTGACCCGGACGAAGGTCTCCACGCCCATCAGCTCGGTGAACCGCTCCTTGCCCATCCGCAGGAAGAAGATGTTGTCCCCCTGGCTGGCGTGCGCGGCCAGGGCGTCGAACTTCTTGCCGCCGAAGGCGGTGGTGTCCACCCAGGTGCTGATCTCCTCGTCCGGCAGGCCGATCTCGGGCAGCTCGGCAGCCTCCACCGGCTCCACCGGCTCCGACTGCTCCCCGTCGGGGCCGGACTCCCGCATGACCTCCCCGAACCGCCGCACCGCCGAGTGCGGCACCGTCGTCCAGTAGACCTTCGGCGACAGGTCGACCAGTTCCAGCGCCGCCACCGTGATGCGGTGGGCCTGGATGTGGTCGGGGTGGCCGTAGAACCCGTTCTCGTCGTAGGTGACGACCACGTCGGGCTGGTAGTGCCGCATCAGTTCGGCGAGCCGGGCGGCACCGTCCGCCACCGGCGTGTTCCAGAACGAGCCGGGCGCGTCGTTGCTCTCCCAGCCCATCATCCCGGAGTCGGCGTACTCCAGCAGCTCCAGGTGGCCGACCTCCAACACTTCGCAGCTGGCCTCCAGTTCCTTCCTGCGCATCGCGGCGACGGCCGCCGGGTCGTGCCCGTCCTCGCCGGGCTTGACCCCTCCCGGGCCGTCGCCGCACCTGCCGTCCGTGCACGTCACGAGCACCGTGCGGATGCCCTCCGCCGCGTACCGGGCCAGCACACCCCCGGTCCCGCTCGCCTCGTCGTCGGGGTGGGCGTGCACTGCCATCAGCGTCAAAGGCCGGTCAGCCATGAAAATCCATCCTCCGGTGTGAAAAATACTCGCCCCAGTCTGCGTCACGGAGACCGGCGGCCGCTCCCGATATCCCGCCCGGGGCGCCGGCCCGGCCCAGCCGCCGGGGTGACGGGCAGGCCCCGGCACCCGACCAGGGCGGCGGACCCGTCCGTCCCAACTGCGCGGTGTGGTGGCGATGTTCCCGGGCGGAACTCCGCCGTCCGGCACTGCCGGCCCACCGACACCGGATCGAGACCGACCGTTTCGCGTATACCGGGCCCACCGCCGCCGCCGGTTCCCTACGCTGTGGCCGATTCACTCCGTCCGGCCGCCACGGCACGGGACTTCGAGGGGGAGCCATGGAACTCGACGCGTTCATGGAGCTGGCCGGCCCGCCGATCGGCGCCGCGCTCGCCGCGTACGGCGACTCGGTGCTGACCCGGGCCGAGGACGCGGCCGCGAGCGCCACCGTGGGCCTGGGCACCCGCATCCTCCAGCGGGTGTGGCGCCGGCGCGACGAGCGGCAGCGCGAGGCGCTGGAGTCGGACGTCGCCGACGCGGTGCAGGACTGCGCGAACCCGGACGCCCAGGCGGCGCTGCGGCAGGCCGTTCGGCGCACGCTGCGCCAGGATCCCGAACTGCTGGCGGAGCTGGCCGCCGCGCTGCCGCGGCCGGAGCCCTCCTCGGTCACCGTCGTGGTGTCGGGCCAGGGCTCCATCGTCAACACCGGTACCAACGAGGGCACGATGAGCACCAGGACGGTCGTCCACGGGGACGGCGCCCGGTGACGTCGTCCGTCCACCACTTCCACGGTGCCGGGCAGATCTCCAACATCAACAGCAGCAACGACGGTGTGATGGTCACCCAGACCACCACCGTCGTGCTGCCCGCCGAGGCGCTGCGCTCGGCGGCCGACACCCCGGCCGGCGGGCTGGTCCACCTGCTCCGGCCGAACGCCCGCTTCACCGGCCGCCAACGGGAACTGGCCGCGCTGCGCGAGGCGTTGACCGCCGAACGGCCCGGGCCCGGTGCGGCGGCGGTGGTCGTGCACGGCCTGGGCGGGGTCGGCAAGAGCACCCTGGCACTCCAGTACGCCCAGAGCTTCCGCACGGCGTACGACCTGGTCTGGTGGATCGACGCCTCCTCCCCGGGCGGCGTCGAGGAGGCCCTGACCGGGATCGCCCGGCGGCTGAGCCCCGCCTGGGCCGGGACCGCGCGGCCGCCGGAGCTGGCGGCCTGGGCACTGGCCTGGCTCCAACACCACACCGGCTGGCTGCTGGTGTACGACGACGTCGAGGACCCGGCACTGCTCGAACCGTTCCTGGGCAGCCTCACCCGCGGGCACCACCTGGTCACCACCCGGCTCGCCGACGACTGGGACACTCTCGGCGCCGCCTCCGACGGCGCGCTGCTCGCCCTCGACGTGCTCCCCCACGAGCAGGCGACCGAGCTGCTGTGGTCCTGGGTCGCCGAGTGGGACGGATCCGACGGGTCGCACTGGAAGGCCGGGCAGCTGGCCCGTGAACTCGGCGGCCTGCCGCTCGCCCTGGAGCAGGCGGGCGCCTACCTGCGCCGGACCCGCACCACCGTCGCCGGCTACCGCCGCCGGCTCGGGCTCCGACCGTCCGGCGCCCCGACCCGCCGCGACCCGCAGCGCACCGTCGCCCGGGTCTGGCAGGTCACCCTGGCGGCCGTCGCCGGGGACGACCCGGTCGCGGCCGACGTGCTGCACGCCCTGGCCTGGCTCGACGCCGACGGCTGCCCGCGCGACCTGGTGTCCCGGCTCGCCCCGGACGAGCTCGCGGCCGACGACGCACTCGGCGTCCTGCACGCCTACAGCATGATCGGCTACGCCTGGCGCGACGTCCGGGTGCACCGCCTGGTCCAGGGCGCGCTGCGGGCGGAAGCCCTCGCCGCCCGCCCTCCGGGCGGCGCTCCCCGGGGCCGGCGCGAGGCCGAACGGGCCGTGCTGGCGGCCGTCCACCCGGCCGGGAGGGAGCAGGAGCGCGACACCGCCGAGCTGACCCGCCTGGCCGGCCAGGTCCGCGCCCTGGCCGCCACCGACCCGGGGGACGACAGCGACCCGGCGGTGTTCACCCTCTACGCCGCCACCGCCCTGCTCCTGGAGGCCGAGGGGCAGAGCGTCCGGGCGCTGCCCCTGTACGAGGCGTACGACGCCCAGATCAGGCACGGCTTCGGGCCCGACCACGAGTTCGCGCTGGTGGCGGGCTCCGCCCTGGCCCGGGTGCACCTCGCGACCGGCCGCCCCGAGCAGGCCCTCGGCCTGCTCGAACCGCTCCTGGAGCGGAGCCTGCGGGTGCACGGCCCCGGGCACCTGACCACCCTCAACCTCCGGAGCAGCCTCGCCGACGCCCACCAGGCCTGCGGGCGGGCCGAGCGGGCCGTCGAGGAGTACGAGCGGGCCGCCGCCGACAGCCGGGACGCCCTCGGCCCGGACCACCCCAGGACCTTCAGCCTGCTCAGCGACCTGGCTGGCGCCCACGGGTCCCTCGGCCGGGCCGACCAGGCCATCGCGATCTACGAAGGCCTGCTCGGCCGGGAGGCCGCGGTCACCGGCGACGAGCACCTGCCCCCGGGCATGCTCCGGATCAACGCCCTGCGGCTGCGGAACAACCTGGCCGGGGCGTACGAGAACGTGGGGCGGTACCGCCGGGCGGTCGCGCTCTACCAGGAGGCGCTGGCCGGTCTGGAGGAGCTCTGCGGCCCCGAGCACCCCGACACCCTCAGCTGCCTGAGCAACCTCGGCTACGCCCACGAGTCGGCGGGCGACCTGGAACCGGCCGGGCGGATCTACCGGGACGTCCTGGCGCGGCGTGCGGCCGCTCTCGGCGAGGAGCACCCGGACACCCTGCTCAGCCGCAGCAACCTCGCCTACCTCTGCCTGACCACCGGTGACGTCGGGACCGGCCTCGACCTCTGCCGGACGGTCCTGGCCCAGCGCACCGGCGTGCTCGGCCCGCAGAGCCCCGACACCCTGGTCAGCCTCAGCATGCTGGCCTCCGCCCACGCCGCGGCCGGGGAGCCGGAACTGGCGCTCCCCCTGTTCGAACAGACCCTCCGGCTGCGCCTGGAGGTGCTCGGCCCGGACCACCCCGACACGCTGCGCAGCCGCGGCAACCTCGCGGCCGTCCACCACCGGCTGGGCGACCACCGCCGGGCCGTGCTCCGGTTCGAGGAGGTGCTGGCCGCCCAGGAGCGCCTGCTCGGCCCGGAGAGCCGCGACACCGTGCTCAGCCGGAACAACCTCGCGTCGGCCTGCCGGGCGGCCGGCGACCTGGAGCGGGCCCGGTCGCTGATCACCACCGTGCTGGAGCAGCGCACCCGGCTGCTGGGCCCGGACCATCCGGACACCCTCGGCAGCCGCGCCACGCTGGCCCGGGTGGACGAGGCCTCCGGCGACCTGGACCGGGCCGTCGAGGGGTACCGGGCCGCTCTCGCCGGGCTGACCGGGGCGGTCGGCCCGGACCATCCCACCGCGGCCCTGGTGGCGGACCTCCTGGCCGCCGCCCTGCGGACCCGCGACGCCCCGGGAACACGGCCGTAGGGTCCCCGCCCGGCCGACGGGCCGGGGCGCGACGGTTCTCCTACGATCGAGGCGACAACGGACCCCAGGGACGGGCAGGTTCCCATGACCGACGACAGCACTGCCGGGATCGACCGGTCGAAGCCGAGCATCGCCCGGGTCTACGACTACCTGCTCGGCGGCACGGACAACTTCGCCGCCGACCGCGAGGTCGGCGACTTCTTCCTCCGGGAGCTGCCCGGCTCGGTGGCCTTGCCGTTCGCCAACCGGCAGGCGCTGATCCGCGCCGTGGGCGCGATGGCCGGCGACGGCGTCCGCCAGTTCGTCGACCTGGGCAGCGGCCTGCCCACCGCCGACAACGTGCACCAGGCCGCCCGGCGGCACGACGCCGGCGCCCGCGTCGTCTACGTCGACAACGATCCGACCGTGCTCGCCCACGGCCGTGCCCTGCTGGCCGCCGACCCCCGCACCACGCTGGTCCGGGCGGACCTGCGCGAGCCGGAGGAGATCCGCCGCCACCCTGAGGTGCGGCGGCTGATCGACTTCGACGAGCCGGTGGGGGTCGTCTTCAGCGCCGTCCTGCACCACCTCGACGACGCCGAGCGGCCCGCCGACCTGGTGCGCTGGTGGGTGGACCGGGTGCCCTCGGGCAGCCTGGTCTACGTCTCGCACTTCCGCTCCGTCGGGAACTCCGGCGGAGAATCCGTCGGGAACTCCGGCAGGACCTCCGCCGGGACGGAGGAGCGCCGGCGCGCCGAACGGAAGCTGCGGGAGAGCTTCGGCCGCGGCCGCTGGCGCACCGACGAGGAGATCCTCGGCCTACTGGACGGCCTCGACCTGCTCGAACCGGGGCTGGTGCCCTGCCCGCTGTGGCGTCCGGAGCCCGCCGGCACCGGCGGGGTGCCGGCGGACGAGGGCGACCTGTCGGTGTGGGAGCGGCTGATCTCCTGCGCGCTGGCCCGCAAGCCCTGAGCGGCGGCGGGTCAGGACAGGTAGTCCTCCAGTCCGCCGTCGCGCCGGGTGTCCAGGGTGACGCAGTGGAAGCCGCCACCGAGCACCCGGGAGTGCCGCAGCCGGTGCGGCAGGACGGTGATCCCGGCGTGCTCCAGCAGCTTGATCAGGCCCTCCTGCTCGGACTCGACGATCGCCGTGTCCGGGGAGACCATCAGCAGGTTCATGCTGATCCAGCTCTCGCTGAGCGCGTGCTCGGGCGCGTCGCCGGTGGGCTCGGCCGGCGGGCACCACAGGACGTCCCAGCCCTTCAGCGGCTCCGGGACGGTCTCCGGGCTGATCCGCTCGGGGTTGAGCAGCACCAGGCCCGGGCGCAGCAGCGCGATGGTGCTGTCGATGTGGGTGTAGCCGTAGATGTCGCGCAGCGGGTGCAGCCGCAGGCCGCCGTCGCCGAGCAGGCCGAGGGTGGACTCCAGCCACCGCAGGCCGAGTTCGTTGCCGCTGCGGGAGACCTGGTAGAACACGTCCCGGCCGAGCCGCAGCACGTTCGCGGCGTCGAAGACCGGCTCGGCCTCGCCCAGCAGCGGGAGGCCCGCCTCGTCGAACTCGAAGAGTTCGTCGCCCAGTTGCGGCCGGGGGGCGGCCAGCCAGCGCGCGCCGCGGCGCAGGTAGTCCTGGAAGAGTCCGCGCAGGCCGAAGGCCTCGAAGTAGCGCTGCCGCATCGGGCTCGCCACCTCGATCAGCGTCTCGCCGACGACCAGGGTCAGGTCCCGCGGACAGTAGGAGTGGAAGCCGCCGTCGGCGTTCCAGAGCGGGGAGGCGAACTCGGCCGCGTGGTCGACCGGATCGGGCCGGTGGACGGTGACGCCGAGGCCGCGCAGGGTGGCCACCAGGTCGTCCAGGTCCTCCTCGGTCTCCTCCACGACCTGCCGCGAGTAGGGGCCGGCCTCGATCGAGGCGAGGTCGGCGGCGTTGGTCTTCGGGAAGCAGGACAGCCAGGAGGACGGCTCGGTCTGCTCGGGCAGCCGGGCGCCGACGGCGGTCCCGACCACGATCTCCCGCAGTGTGGTGAACTCGTCCCAGCTCTGGACCGGACGGGCCGAATCGGACATGACTCTCCCTTGACACGGGTTTGGGGGAAACACGGAGACGACGGCGGAGGCGACGGCCTGGAACCGTGCGGACGGATGCGCCGGACCGGCTCCGGCCGGCCGCGGCGTACGGGAAATCACCGGCGGGGCAACCGAGTTCGCCGCTACGAAGGGCCGGGATCGATCGTCAAGCTACCCGGACGACCGACGGCGACGCAAGGACCGTGATCGGCACCGGGAACACCCCGCCGACCGGCCGCCCGTTGTTCGACCCGCTCCCTCCGACGCTGATCAACACCGGTGGGAGGCCCCGCTCGCCGGACCGGCGCTCACCACCGCCAGGCCCGGCGGATCCGGCTCCCGCCCGCCAGGGCCAGCAGCGCCCCGCCCGCCGCGGCGACCCCGGCCACCGCCAGGTTCTGGCGCTGCGCCCGGCGCCGGTCGGCGACGGCCGCCCGGGACGAGGCCGCCAGGAAGGCCCGCTCGACCCCGGCCGCGGCCAGCTCGCCGGCCGCCACCCGCCGCACCAGCTCCTCCAGCCGGACGCCCCGGTAGAGCAGTTCCGGGTCCTGGTCGGCGGCGGCCCAGCCCCGCGCGGCCGCGGTGAGCCGGCACTGCTCCCCCAGCGCCTCCCGGCCCTCCGCCAACCAGTCCCGCAGCCGGGGCCAGGCCTGCGGCAGCGCCTGGTGGGACAGTTCGACGGTGTCCCGGTCGACCACCACGAGCCGGGCCCGGACCAGCCGCTCCATCACCTCGGGCACACCGGGATCGTCGAACTCGGCCCGCCGGGCCGGCTTGCGGGTGCCCTCGTCGCCGCCCGGCACCAGTTCACCGCCGGGCAGCGGCCCACCGCCCGGCGCCAGCCCGTCGCCCAGGGCCGCCGGACCGCCGGCGGCGTCCTCGCCGGCCCCGAGCAGCTCCCCGCCGAGCCGCAGGAACACCGCCCGCGCCCGCGCCTGGTCGGGCGCGTCCAGCCCGTTGTAGAGCGCCTCCGCCGTCCGGGCCAGCGCGCCCTCGAACCCTCCGGTGGCCTGGAACCCGGCCAGGGTGAGCGCGTTGCCGCTGCGCCGCCGCCAGGTCTCCAGCAGGGCCGCGGACAGCAGCGGGAGCGCGCCCGGCTGCTGCGCGGCGGTCGAGATGAGGACGGCCAGCAGGGCGCCCTCGACGGTGCAGCCGGCCCGTAACGCCGGTTCGGTGATCGCCCGGCGCAGCTCGTCCGGCGCCGGACGCCCCACCGGCAGCACCCCGTGGCGGCCGGCCTCGGCCAGCCCCGGGTGCTCGGCGAGCAGCGGGCCGCACTGGTCGGAGCGGACCACCAGCACCACCCGGCACCGGGCCGGCGCCGCCACCGGCAGCCCGTCCGACGCCCCGTCAGGATCGCCCGCGGCGGTCGCCACCAGCGCGTCCAGGAAGCGCGCCCGCTCGGCGGCGTCCCGGCAGCGGGTGCGCAGCTGCTCGGCCTGGTCGACCACCAGGACCGGGTCCCCGGCCGTCGGTCCGGACCCGCCGCGCCTCGTCTCCCCGGCCCGCTGCCCGAGCCGGGCGAGCGCGAGCGCGTACGCCTCCATGGGTCGTTCACCGGGGGTCAGCAGCGCCACCGGGACACCGCCGTCGGCCGGGGGCCGGCCCGCTCCGCCCCCGGCCCCGGGTCTCCCGGTGGTGGCGCCGGTGACGGCACCGGTGGCGGCGGGCGCGCCGAGCCGGGCCAGCAGACCGGCTCTGACCAGCGAGGACTTGCCCGCCCCGGACGGCCCGGAGACGATCACCAGCCGTCGTTCGGCCAGCAGGGCGACCAGCCGGTCCAGCAGCGCCTCGCGGCCGAAGAACCGCTCGGCGTCGGCCGCCTCGAACGCGGCCGCGCCCGGGTAGGGGGCCCGTCCGACGTCCTGGGCGCGCCGCCGGGCGCACTGTTCGGCGGCCAGTTCGGCGGCGAGCAGCTGCCAGCGGTGCCGCCACTCCCGCACGTCCCCGCCGCAGGCCTGCACGTAGGCGAGGGTGACGGCGAGGCTGGGCAGCCGCCGCCCTCCCGCGGCCACCGACAGGCTGGCCGCCGAGCAGTGCGCCCGCAGGGCGAGTTGACGGTACGGCGGACGTCCGGCGCGCTCCCGCAGGGCACGCAGATCGCCCGCGAAGCGCAGCAGCGGCCCGTCCCCGGGGTCCAGTGGACTTTCCCGACGCGGCACGACGGCCCCCCTTCTCCGTTGAAGCGGTGTCCTGAAACCTTGAGTGCCCACGCGCCACACGCGCCGCGTGCGCCTCGTGTCCATCCCCCCGTTGATTCATCATGCACAGGACCGTTGGCGTCAAACAATGGTGCGTACGGGTCGGTTGTTCCGAGTTGATGTTCAATGTCCAGCCGTACGGCGCCGAACAAAGCCGGTGGGATAGAACCGGAACCCGCAGCCCTCGCTGACTTCGGAGACATCCATGAGGTTCACGCGGTACTGCCGTTCCCTCCTGTCCACACCCGCGATGGCGGTGGAGCGGTACACCAAGAGCCACCAGTCCGGGGCCGACATCGCCATGGTCGATCTGGAGGATTCGGTCCCACCCACCCGGAAGGAGGAGGCCCGCCGGCTCGCCGAGGAGTTCTTCGCCCTCCCGTCCACCAAGCTCGCGCGCAGCGCGGTGCGCATCAACACCCTGTCCGGGCCCGACGGTCTGCGCGACCTGATCGCCATCGCCCGGTACCGGGTCAAACCGGACCTGGTCCTGATCCCGATGACGGAGTCCCCCCGGGACATCGAGATCGCCGCCGGCGCGCTCGGCGCGGACTGCCCGGAGACGGAGTTCCTGGCCGTCGTGGAGACCCCGCTGGGCATCGAGAACGCGCCCGCCGTCGCGGCCGCCGGGCACCGGCTGCGCGGGCTGGTCTTCGGCTCGGCCGACTACGCCTTCGCGGTCGGCGCCCGGCTCTCCTGGGAGGCCCTGGCCCACGCCCGCGCCCGGGTGGTCAACAGCGCCCGCGCCGCGGGGGTGGAGGCGATGGACGCGCCGTTCTTCGAGGTCACCGACCTCGACGGGCTGCGCCGGGAGGCCGGGCTCGCCCGGGACTTCGGGTTCAGCGGCAAGATCGCCGTCCATCCGCGCCAACTCGAGCTGATCAACGCGACGTTCAGCCCCGACGAGGAGCTGCTGGAACGCGCCCGCCGGGTGGTCGCGGCGGGCCTGGAGAACGGCCGCTCGGTCACCGTGGTGGACGGCGTGATGGTCGGCATGCCGTTCTTCGAGGCCTCGCAGCGCCTGATCGAGCAGTTCGACCCGCCCCGGCCCGGCGGGCCGCACGACCCGCAGCACCACGCGCCCACCGACACCCCGAACCACACGACGGAGAAGTGACGATGACCGAAGAATCCATCCTCGGCCCGCGCCGGTACCGCAACGCCGAGGCCATGCTGGCGAGCGCCGACCCGGTCTGGCAGGCGGCCGCCGCCAACGGCCTGATCGGCGTCACGGTGGACTCGGAGTCCAACAACCGGCTGACGGTCCGCGAGACCGGCCACGAGTTCGCCAACATGGTCTCCTGCTCGTACCTCGGCCTGAACAACCACCCCGCGGTCCTGGCCGGCGCGGTGGACGCGCTGACCGAGGCCCGCGGCACCTCACTGGTCCTCTCCACCACCAGGATCCGGCACAACCTGCTGGTGCGGATGGAGGAGGAGCTCGGCGAGCTGTTCGGCGCGAACATCCTGCCGGGGGCGTCCTGTACCACGCTCACCGCCGGCATCCTGCCGCTGATCGCCTCCGGCCACCTGGACGGCACCTGCCAGGGCGGCGGCGGCCCCCGGGTGATGGTCTTCGACCGCTTCTGCCACTTCTGCATGGCGTACATGAAGCCGATCTGCGCGGACGAGTCGCTGGTGCTGACCTGCCCGCACAACGACCTGAACTACCTGGAGGACATCTGCCGCAAGTACCCGCGGGTCGCCTACGTCGCCGACGGCGCCTACTCGATGGGCGGCACCGCGGCCCTCGACGGGCTGCTCGAACTCCAGGACCGCTACGGGCTGTTCCTCTACATCGACGACTCCCACTCGCTGTCCATCGCGGGCGAGCGCGGCGAGGGCTACGTCCGCTCCCGGCTGGAGATGAACCCGCTGACGGTGATCACCGCCAGCCTCGGCAAGGCCTTCGGCACCAGCGGCGGCGTCGCGATGCTCGGCAACCGGGAGCAGTTCGAGTTCCTGCACCGGCACGCCGGCCCGATCGGCTGGTCGCAGAACATCCCGCTGCCGATGGTCGGCGCCTCGCTGGCCAGCGCCGCCATCCACCGCTCCCCCGAACTGGCCGAGCTCCAGGGCGCGCTGGCCCGCAACATCGAGCTCTTCGACGAGCTGCTGCCGACCACCTTCGCGGGCAACGGCCTGCCGGTGCGCCGGGTCGACGTCGGGGAGGCCGAGCGGGCGGTCAAACTGTCCGCCCAGCTCTTCGAGCGCGGCTTCTACAGCTCCGCGGTGTTCTTCCCGATCGTGCCCAAGGGCGAGGCCGGACTGCGGCTGATGCTGCGCGCCGACATGGACGAGCGGCTGATCCGCGAGTTCGCCGGCCACGTCAAGGAACTCACCGCCGACCTCTAGGACCCGGGAGCAACCGCCATGGAAGGAACCGAACCCGCCGGCTACCGGCGGATCGGCGAGCGCCGCTACCGCGAGGTGGTCGGGCGCTACTACGAGGAGTTCGAGGTCGGCGAGGTGGTCGAGCACCGCCCCGGACGGACCGTCACCGAGCTCGACAACGTGCTGATGAGCATGCTGAGCATGAACGACGCCCCGCTGCACATCGACGCCGCCTACAGCGCCCACACCCCCTGGGGGAAGCCGATCGTCTCCAGCCTGGTGACGCTCAGCATCGTCGGCGGGATGACCGCCCGCTCGACGAGCGGGCGCACCATCGCCAACCTGGGCTGGGAGAACATCCGGATGACCCACCCGGTGTTCACCGGCGACACCCTCTACGCGGAGACCGAGACCCTCGCCAAGCGGCTCTCCAAGAGCCGCGACGGGCAGGGCATCGTGAGCTGCCGCACCACCGGGACGAAGTCCACCGGCGAGCCCGTGGTGGTGTTCGACCGCAGCTTCCTCGTCCCGCTGCGCGGCCACGGCCTGGACGAGGTCGCCGGGTACTGACGCCGTGCCCCGTCGTGGCGCGGCACCGGGCCCGGCGGCTGAAGCCGTCGGGCCCGGTGCCTCCGGACGTCCGGTCCGGATCGGGTGCGGAGCTACCGGCGGGCGCCCTCAGCGGCCCGGCGTCAGCCGGTAGGGGTCCGGGGCGGAGCCCATGTCCGGCTCCGGCTCGTACGCCCCGTCCTGCGGGTGGCGGCGGGCCGCGGCGCGCCCCGGGCGGACCGGCCACCAGATGCCGCGGCCGAACAGCGCGGCCAGCGCGGGCACCAGCACCACCGACAGCAGGAAGGCGGACAGCAGGATGCCGAGCGCCAGCGCGAAGCCGACCTGACGGCTCGCCGGGGTGGCGGCGAGGGTGGCGAAGGAGCCCGCCAGCACCAGGCCCGCCGTCGCGATGGCCGGGGCGGTGTGCCGCACCGCCCGGGCCACGGCCGCGCGGGCCGGCCCCGGCTGCTCCATCTCCTCCCGGATCCGGTCGCTGATCAGGATGTTGTAGTCGGTGCCGAGCGCGACGACGAACAGGAAGAGCACCAGCGGGAGCGTGAAGTTGACGCCCGGCTTGTCCAGGCCGTGCTGGAAGAGCAGCGCCGAGGCGCCGAGCGTGGCCGCGAAGCAGAGGCCGACGGAGACCATCAGGACCACCGGCGCCAGCAGGCTGCGCAGCAGCATCAGCAGGATCAGCGCGATCAGCGCGGCCGCGACCGGGAAGACGAGCCGCAGGTCGTGGTCGACGGCCTTCGAGATGTCGGCGAAGACCGCCGGGGTGCCTCCGACGTGGGCCGTCGTCCCGGCGGGCGTGTGCGCGGCGACGGCGGCCCGCAGCGGCCCCGAGACCACGTCACGGGCCTGCTGGGACTGCGGGTCCGCGGTCAGGTAGAGGTCGATCCGGGCGGCCCGCCGGTCGTCGGCGAGGGCGGTCCCCGCCACCTGTCCCACGCCCGCGACCTGGCCGAGCGCGCGGGACAGGCCGTCGAACCGGTCCGCGCTGAGCGTGCCGCCGTCCTTGGCGGTGAGGTAGACGGTGGTCGGGTCCGACACACCGGCCGGCAGCGCGCGGGAGATCTCCGCCGCGGTGGCGGCGGCGGCGGTGCGCGGGCCTTCGGCGCCCTGGCCGTAGTCCATCCTGATCCCGACCGTCCCGAGGGCCAGCGCGCCCAGTGCGGCGACGGAGGCCACCGCCAGGGCCAGCGGCCGGCGCGCCACCAGGCCGCCCAGCCGGGCCGACACGCCCTCGCGCGGCCGGCTCTGGAGCGCACGCGAGGGCCAGAACATCCCGCGTCCGCAGGCCGCCAGCAGGGCGGGCATCAGCGTCAGGCTGCCCAGCAGCATGACCAGGACCGAGACGGCGATGGCCGGGCCGAGCACCCGGAACTGCCCGAAGCTCGCCACCCCGAGCGTGGCGAAGGCGGCCACGATGGTCAGCGCCGCCGAGGTGATCGCCGTGCCCACCCGCCCCGAGACCTCCGCGGCCACGACCCGGACGGGCGTTTCGGGTCGCGCCCGCAGCTGCTCGCGGAAGCGGAACAGCAGGAACAGCAGGTAGTCGATCCCGATGCCGATCAGGACCACCTGGATCAGCGACGGGGTGCTCGGGTCGATCCTGATCCCGGTGAGCATCGCGGCGCCGACCACCGCGCCCAGTGCCACGCCACCGATCAGGGCGACCGCGAGCAGCGGCAGCAGGGCCGCCAGCACGCTGCGGAACACCAGCACGTTGAGCAGTACGATCAGCCCCATGGTGAGGGCTCCCATGACCTTCGCCATGGTCTTCCCGTCGTCCTTGGTGTCCACCGTGCCGGCCAGGCCGCCGGTGAAACCGGTGCGCAGCCCAGCGTCGTCGAACTGGGCCCGCGCCGAGTCCCGGAAGGCCCGGAAGAGGTCCTGCATCCCCGGCTCCTCGGGGTTGCCGACCAACCCGACGGAGAGCAGCTCGAAGCTCTTGTCCGGTGCCACCATCGCCGGGGAGACCGCGGGGGTCTGCGAGTGGTCCCGCGCCAGGAAGGACGGCCCGTCCTCCTCCTTGGGCTTCGGCATGGTGACCCGCTGCCGGCCCAGCTTCTCGGCCAGGGTGCCGATCCGCTGGTGGTCCGCGGCGCTGAGCGGGCCGCCGTCCGAGCGGGCGACCAGCACGGTCACCGTGTCGGCGTCGGGCTTCACGCCGAACCTGTCCTCGGCGATCTTCAGCGCGGCGGCCGAGTCGTAGCTCGCGGGCAGGAAGTCGCCGACCCGGGTCTGCGTGACGCGGAAGATCAGCGCCCCGCTCAGGGCGGTCAGCGCGACACCCAGCACCGTCCAGAGGGCGATGACCTTCCATGGGTTTCTCGTCGAGAATCCGGTCAGGGCGCGGATCAAAGTGTTCTCCTGCGTGTCGACTTGCGGGTGGACTCGGCACCGGGTTCCCGGCCGGTCTCCAGACGATCACGCGGCACCCCCCGGATTCGTCCGGGCACAGGATGAACGGAGGCGGGGCCCCAGGGTCCGGCAGCCGTCCGGGACCAGGACCGTGGTCCCGGTCCCGGACCCGCCTCAGGGGCCCCGTCGCGGCCGGTCGGCCGGTGCCAGAATGGGTCGATCACCACAGCCCGGCCGCGCCGCACCGGTCCGGCGGGCCACGAGCAGGGAGACGCACAGATGCGCCGGCGCCGACACCCCGAGCAGCCGATCTCCGGCGGGCCGCCGGCCTCCGACAGGCTGCCGGGCGCCGACAGGCCGAAGGGCGGCGACGCGGTGCCGTGGACGCGTGACGACGCGCTGGTCGCCGTCGCCGCGGCCGCCCTGGACCTGGTCGGTTACTCGCTCGGCAGCGTGAGTGGCGACGGTGGGCCCGGAGGCGGCGGTGCCACGGCGCTCGGCGTCGTCCTCATCGTGCTGCCGGCCCTGCCGCTGCTCTTCCGGCGCAGCCACCCGGTGTCGGCGCTGGCGGCCGTACTGGCCCTGGGCGCGGCGGAGAACCTCTCCGCACCGCCGTCGACCCACTTCGGCTTCGCCCTCTCGGTGGCCCTGTACTCGGTGGCCAGGGTCCGCACCGCCGCGGTGACGGCGCTGATGTCCGGCGCGACGGCGGTGGTGACGCTGCTGAACCAGAGCCACGGGCGGCTCCCCACGGGGGCGAACGTCCTCTCCGCCGTTCTCGCGGTCGCGGTCGTGGTCGGCACGGCCGTCGTGGTCAACCGCTGGCAGCAGCAGGTGGCGGCCCATCGCAGGCTGCTCGCCGACCGTGCGGTGGCCGAGGAACGACGCCGCATCGCACGGGAGTTGCACGACATCGTGGCCCACCACATCACCACCATGCAGCTGATGGCCGGCGGCGCCCGGGCCAACCTCGGGGGCGACACCGAGGTGGTCCGCGACGCCCTGGTGACCCTCGAGTCCTCCGGGCGGATGGCCCTGCGCGAGATGCGCCAGCTCCTCGACGTCCTGCGGGCCGACGAGGATCCGGAGACCGTGCCGAGCCCGCCCCAGCCCGGCGCCGACGACCTCGACCGCATCGTCGACGAGTCCCGGCTGGCCGGCCTGCCGACCGAGTTCGAGGTCAGCGGCCGCCCGCGACCGCTGCCTCCGACGGTGGGCCTGACCGTCTTCCGGATCGTCCAGGAGTCCCTCACCAACACCCGCAAGCACGCCGGCCCGGCCAGTGCCCACGTCCGGCTGACGTACCGTCCTGACCGGGTCACCGTCGAGGTGCGCGACGACGGCGCGGGCACCGGGACGGGCCCGGCCGGGGCCGCGGGCGGGGCCACCGCCGGGGCGGCGGCCCGGTCCGGGCACGGCCTGATCGGCATGCGCGAACGCGTCACGCTGCACGGCGGCACGCTGGAGACCGGCGGGCTCGCCACCGGCGGCTACCGGGTGGCCGCCAGCCTGCCGCTGGCCCCGGGCGAGGCGGAGGAGGCGCTCCGCTGATCCCGGCCCTCACTCCTCGCGGTGGACGTCCACCAGCACCTTGCCGATGGTCTCCCGCGCGGCCATCGCCCAGTGCGCCCCGGCCACCCCGGACAGCGGGACGGTCCGGTCGATCCGCGCCACCACCCGCTTCTCGGCGGCGAGCCGGAACAGGTGGTCGGCGACGCCCTCGAACAGCGCCCGGTCCGTCAGCACGTGCTTGAGCCAGAAGCCCTGGGCGCCCGCCGAGCGCTCGGTCAGCTCGCCCATCGTGAAGGCGTCCTCCACCCCGCCGCGCGCCCCGACCGACACCAGCCGCCCGAAGGGCGCCAGTCCGGCCAGCCCGGCGCGCAGCACCGGGCCGCCGACCGAGTCGAGGAACAGGTCCAGCCCGCCCGACTCCGCGAGCCGCCCGGCCAGGTCGGGGTCGGCCGGGTCGAGCACGGTGTCGGCGCCCAGCGAGAGCAGGTACTCCCGCTTCTCCGGGGTGGAGGACAGGGCGACCACCCGGCTCGCGCCCAGCTCCCTGGCCAGCTGCACCGCCAGGTGCCCGACCCCGCCGGCGGCCGCGCTCACCCCGACGGCGTCGCCCGGCCGCAGCCGCCCGGCCAGGGTCAGCGCGCCGTAGGCCGTCGCCCCCTGCTCCAGCAACCCCAGCGCCTGCTCGTCGTCCACGCCGTCCGGCACCTCCACCGTGTGCGCCGCCTCGGGCGCGGCCACGTGGGCGTACCCGCCGCCGGTGCGCAGCAGCGCGACGACCCTCCGGCCGTCCTCCCGGCGCCGCCCGACCACGTCGACGCCGAGCACCGCCGGCAGCGGGAACCTGAGGTACTCGCCGGTGCGGCACTCCAGGTCGGCGTAGTTGAGCCCGGCCAGGGCGACGTCGACCAGCACCCGGCCCGGGCCGGCCTCCGGTTCCGGCACCGTCTCGACGCTCAGCTCCTCCGGGCCGCCGTAGCGGTGGATCAGCGCGGCGCGCATCATTCCGTTCTCCTCCAGGTCGGGACTCATCCGGCGAACAGCGCGAGCAGGGCGCCCTCCAGGGCGCGGGCGGCCTCCGGGCCCTCGGCGACCGCGCAGTACATCACCGAGCCGTCGGCGGGCCCGAAGTCGGAGCTGAACAGCACGCCGGTGCCGCGCTCCCGGTCGAAGGCCAGCCCGGCCGCGCCGATCGCCGCCACGGCCTCGGCGAAGGACGGCACCTTGAGGCCGGCCAGCTCCAGGAGGTGGCGCGAGCCGCGGTGCTCGGGGCGCAGCAGGCGGCCGGCGTAGGCGTGGTGCAGGTGGCTGGAGCCGGTGAGCCGCGCGTTGGTCTCGTGGAAGTAGATCTCGCCCTCGGGGGTCAGCACGGCGTCCGCGCTGACCGTGCCCCGGTAGCCGATCACCCGCAGCGCCTCGCACAGCCGGGCGGCCTCGCGGACGAGTTCGTCCCGGGTGCCGGCGTCCGGGGTGACCGGCGGGGTGATCTCCCCGACCACCACCGGCCGCATGACCATCTCGCCGCAGCCGGAGAGCACGGCGCCCGTGTCCCCGATGACGAACTCGGCGTACAGCGGCGCCGAGTCGGCGAAGTACCGCTCCACCACGACCCGCTGGCCGCGTCCGCCGGTCAGCCAGGTCCACCGCTCGGCCACGTACGCGGCCACCGCCGCCCGGTCCGGCAGCGGCACCACCCGCTCGGCGCCGACCGGCTCCGCCTTCTCGTCCCGGGCGAGGATCTCGTTGCCGAGGCCGCCCGCCTGGTACTCGACCTTCACCATCACGCTGTGCCCCCGCGCCAGCAGGTCCTCGATCGCGGCCTCGACCTCCGCGGGCGAGCCGGCCACCCGCCCGGGCGGGATAGGCACCCCGGCGCCGGCGGCCAGCGCCCGGAACCCGGCCTTGCTGTTGACCAGGGCGTTGCCGCCCTGCGCGGCGAAGGGCCGGCCGGGCATGGCGTGCGCGATCCCGAGCGCTTCCGCCAGCTCGGCCACCGCGCCGTTCGGCGAGACGGCCAGCACCTCGTCGACGGTGCGCCCGTCCAGCGCGCGGCGCAGCTCGGCGCGGAAGCCCGGGTCGGCCAGCCGGTCGGCGGTGAGCACCTGGTCGCCGTGGGCGCCGGGCGGCGGCACCACGAAGGCCAGGCTGTCGGCCCGTACGCCGGTCAGCCCGGTGACGTACGCCAGGTACTCCGGGTCGGGGCCGCAGGGCAGCACCAGGACGTCCCCGTCCTCGGCCCACCAGAGCATCCGCTGCGCCCCGCACCCGGCGAACAGCAGCTCCGCCGGCGGCGTCCCGGCGAGGTCCCCGACCATCTCCTCGGTGCGGTTGTTCGCGATGCAGAGCGTCGTCATCTGGTGAACCCTTCCGGCCTTCGCCGCTGTTGCGGCCCTGGTCCCACGTGCGGCACGGGTGTGGCGTGCGCTACCGGTGTAGCGCACCGGGGTTGTTCTGGTTCGGCGCTCGGTCATTGAACAAAACACCGAACAACCGGCGGCCCTCCGACCCGTGCCGGTCACCCCCCGGAGCGGGCACCGCCCCAGCAGGGCGCACCGGCCCCAGGAGTACCGTGGGTGTGCTGTTCGACCGTCCCGGTCCGTCCGACCCGACCGGCCCGGCTCCATCCGCAGAGAGGGTACGAACTCCCATGACCACCACCGTCGCCGCCTACGCCGTGCCGGCCCCCAAGGCCCCGCTGGAACGTACGACCATCGAGCGCCGCGCGGTCGGCGAGCACGACGTGCTGATCGACATCGCCTTCGCCGGCATCTGCCACTCCGACATCCACCAGGCCCACGAGGGCTGGGGCCGGGCGGTCTTCCCCATGGTGCCCGGGCACGAGATCGCGGGCGTCGTCGCCGAGGTCGGCCCCGGCGTCACCGGCTTCGCGGTCGGCGACCGGGTCGGCGTCGGCTGCATGGTCGACTCCTGCCGCACCTGCGACAACTGCCGGGCCGGCCTGGAGCAGTACTGCGACGAGGGCCCGGTGTGGACGTACAACGCCGTCGGCAAGGACGGCCGGCCCACGTACGGCGGCTACGCCAAGACCGTGGTCGTCGACGAGAACTACGTGGTCCGCGTCCCCGAGGCGCTGCCGCTGGACAAGGCCGCGCCGCTGCTGTGCGCGGGCATCACCACCTACTCCCCGCTGCGGCACTGGAACGCGGGCCCCGGGAAGCGGGTCGCCGTGGTGGGCCTCGGCGGGCTCGGCCACATGGGCGTGCAGATAGCCCACGCGCTCGGCGCCGAGGTCACCGTGCTGTCCCAGTCGCTGCGCAAGAAGGACGACGGCCTGCGGCTGGGCGCCGACCACTACTTCGCCACCAGCGACCCGGCGACCTTCCAGAGCCTCGCGGGCACCTTCGACCTCATCCTCAACACCGTCTCCGCGCCGATCGACTTCGCCGCCTACTTCTCCCTGCTGCGCACCGACGGGGCGATGGTCAACGTCGGCCTCCCGGAGGAGCCGCTGGAGGTCGACATCCGGGCGCTGGGCGGCCGGCGCCGCAGCATGAGCTCCTCGGGCATCGGCGGCATCGCCGAGACCCAGGAGATGCTGGACTTCTGCGCCGAGCACGGCGTGGCGGCCGAGATCGAGCTGATCGGCGCCGAGAGGATCAACGAGGCGTACGAGCGGGTCCTCTCCAGCGACGTCCGCTACCGCTTCGTCATCGACACCGCCACCATCTGACGACCGGCCGGGCCGGTCCGGACCCCTTCGGAGGGGCCGTGCGACCGATCCTGGCCACCGGGGCCGCCGGCCGCGTCGTCCGGCGGCACGCCGACCGCTTCACCGGCTGACGACTGCCTCCCACGGCCCGGACCGCGGGAGGCCGTCGTCAGCTCAGCCGGGGATCAATGCCCCTGGAGGCGCTTGACGTTGTCGCCGAAGCTCCAGCCCTTCGAGCCGTCCCAGTTGATCGACCACGTCATCAGACCCTTCAGCGAACCGCTGAAGGCGTTCCACGCCTGGCCGACCGACCCCGGGTCCATGTAGCCGCCGCCCGCGCCGGGCTGGGCCGGCAGGCCGGGCACCTGCTTGTCGTACGGCACCCTGATGGTGGTGCCCTGGATGGTCAGGCCGTTGTTCAGGCAGGTGGTCTGCGCGGTGAAGCCCTGCACGGTGCCGGCCTGGTAGGAGTCGCCGGAGCAGCCGTACATGCTGCCGTTGTAGTACTGCATGTTCAGCCACCACAGCTGCCCGTTGTCGGCGTACTTCTTGACGATCGGCAGGTAGGCGCCCCAGATCGACCCGTAGTTGACGCTGCCGCCGGTGACGTACGCGGTCTCGGGGGCCATCGTCAGGCCGAAGCCCGCGGGCATCTGGGCCAGTACGCCGTCGATGATGCGGATCAGGTTGGCCTGGGAGGCGGACAGCGTGTTGATGTTGCCGCTGCCGGACAGGCCGGTCTCGATGTCGATGTCGATGCCGTCGAAGTTGTACTTCTTGAGGATCGGGACGACGGTCGCCACGAACTTGTCGGCCACCGTGCTGGAGCTCAGGTCGATGCCCGCGGCGGCGCCGCCGATCGACATCAGGATCGTCGCCCCGGCCGCCTTGGCCTGGCACATCTCGGCGGGGGTGGAGACCTTGACGTTGCTGTCCATGCCGTCCTGCCACAGCACGGTGCCGTCCGAGAGGATCACCGGGAAGGCGGCGTTGATGACGTTGTAGCCGTGCGCGGCCATCCGGCTGTCCGTGATGGGGACCCAGCCCATGCCGGGGTGGACACCGTTCAGGGCGCCGTCCCAGTTCTCCCAGTACCCCTGGATGACCTTGCCCGACGGCTTGGGCTTCGTGGGGCAGGTGTCGCTCGGCGGCGTCGTGGTGGGCGGCGTCGTCGTCGGAGGCGTGGTGGTGGGCGGAGTGCTGGTCGGCGGTGTCGTCGTCGGAGGCGTGCTGGTCGGCGGCGCGGTGGTCGGGGTGGGGCTGGGGCTGCTGCCGCCGGGGCCGGTGAGCACCACGTCGTCCGCGTAGAACGCGGGCTGCCCGTACCAGCCGTGCAGGAAGACGGTCACCGAGGTGGTGTTCGCCCCGGTGGTGAAGCCGACGCTGAGCTGGCTGTACGAGGGGCTGCTCGCCGTCCAGGTGGAGGCGTTGGTGACGCCGGTGCCGGTGGCGCCCAGGTAGACGTAGCTGCCCTGGACGTAGGCGCTCAGCGTGTACTGGGAGTTGGGCTGCACGCTGATGGTCTGGGTGCACTGGGCGGTGTCCTGGCCGGTCGGCGTGGCCTGGAGCGCGGAGGCGCCGGAGTGGACCGGGCTGCCGACGGCCGCGCCGGAGCCGCCGGAACAGGTCCAGTCGGAGAGCCCGTTCTCGAACCCGGGATTGGACACCAGGTTGGGGGTGGCGGCGCCGGCCGTGACGGTGCCCGCCACGGCGATGCCGGCGCCGATCACGGCGGCGGCGCTCACCCCGGCGAGGGAACGCGTCAGGACGCTCGACCCGTGCCGGGCGCGGCCGGTGCGGGGGGCCTGCGACGCGCGTTCCACGGGCGCCTGCTGCGGGCGTGGACGACTCGGCCTTCGACGGAACATGTGGTGCTCCCTTCCCGCCGAGCGCCATGGACATGACCGACGCGTGGGGGCGCGACGCCCGGCTTGGGTGAGGTGGGGGACATGTGGGGCTGTGCCGGTCCGGATCGTAGGAGGAGCGGCAGGGCCCGTCAATAGGTCTGGACCATTTAAGGTCTGGACCAATTTCCCGGGGGCGCGCCGCACCGCCGCGCCCCCGCGCGCGGACGCCGGAAGTCGGAAGACGGAAATCCGGCAACCGCCCTATGGGGAAAGGGGTTTGGGCTTTGCGCCACGCGGCCGGACCCGTCGGGCTAGGGTCGACGCACCGAGGAACGTGTCCTGCGGAAGGAGCGAACATGGTGGGCGCGGAGCTGGCAGTCGGCTATCTCTTCGCATGGGCCGTGCGCAAGGCGCGGCGGGTGGCGGGCCGGATGGACGCGGAGGTCGACCAGGCGCTGGACGCCGGGATGGACCGGCTGCACGAGGTGGTGGTCTCCCGGTTGGACGACGAGCCCGCCCTGGACTGGATGACCGAGGAGGCCGACGCCGGCCTGACGGAGCCGACCCCGCACACCCGGCGGCAGTTGGAGCGGTCCCTGGGGACCGCCGCCGCTCAGGACGCCGCGTTCGCCGCGACACTGCGGCAGGCCGTCGAGGCGTTGCACGCCGCCGATCCGGGCCACGGCGGGCCCGCGCTGAGCGGGAACACCTTCAACGGGCCGACCGCGATCGTGATGGGCGACCACGGCCGACAGGACAACCACTTCGGCTCCCCGTGACCGATGCGCAGCCGTCGGACGATGAGCCGGCCATCGTCATCCACGGCCCGGCCGGCGTGGTGGTGGGCCACCACAACGTCCAGAACAACTACTTCTCGGTACTCTCCCCCGACCCGGTGGAGGCGGCAGCGGAGACGCTGGGGAAAGTGGTGCTGGCGCAGTGGCGGCAGGAGGCCCGTCTGCGCGGCCTGCACGGGTCGGAGCGGATCCCCGTCCGCTGGCGCGCCCGGTACCCCGGAGAGGCCGGTGACCGCTCCCCTCCGCCGGGAGCCCCCGTCGACGGCGACGCCACGGACCTGGCGTCCTTCGTCGAGACGTTCCGGCGCCTGCCACAGCGCAGGCTGGTCGTGCTGGGCGGGGCGGGCAGCGGAAAGACCAGCCTGGCCGTGCTGCTGGTCATCGAGCTGCTGCTGCGGATGGAGGACCGGGATCCCGTGCCCGTCCTGCTGCCGCTCGCCTCCTGGCGGCCACGGGCGGAGCACCTGTACACGTGGCTGGAACGGCAGTTGCTGCACGAGTACCCCCAGCTGGACCCGGAGACGGTCGGCGCCCTCCGCCGCGATCAACGCGTCCTGCCCGTACTCGACGGCCTGGACGAGCTGCCCGTCGCCGAGCGGCCGGAGGCGCTGGCGGCACTCGACTCCGCGCTCCAGGACGGCGATCCCCTGGTCCTGACCTGCCGGACCGGTGACTTCGCCGCAGCTGCCCGTGGCAAGGCCGTGCTCGGCGAGGCCGCCGTGGTCGAGGCCGAACCGCTGACCGCCGAGGAGGTCTCGCGGTACCTGCTCAGGACCGCCACACGCGAGCACGAGGACCGCTGGCGCCCGCTCACCGACACGCTGACCGGGGACCCGCCCTGCCCCGCGGCCGAGGTCCTGACGGTTCCGCTGATGCTGTGGCTGCGCCGCACCGCCTACCGGCGCCCGGCCTCGGGCCGGGACCCCGGGGAGCTCGCCGACCGGGAGCGCTTCCCCACCGCCGGGACGGTCGAGAGCCACCTGCTGGACTCCCTGGTCCCGTCGGTCTACCCCACCGGTCCTCCGCCGCCGCCCCTCCTCGGCCGGAAGGCGGCACGCAGGTGGCCCGGGGAGAACCGGCGCCGGGATCCGGAGCGGGTGTCCCGGTGGCTCCGCTTCCTCGCCCGGCACCTCGAACAGCGGCGTACGCCCGACCTCGCGTGGTGGGAACTGGGCACCACCATGCGGCTGGTGCCGCGCATGCTCCTCACCGGGCTGGTGACCGGGGTGTGCGTCGCGGTCCTCATCGGGCCCTTCGACGGGATCACCGCCGCCCTGGTCGAGATCGGGTCGGCGCAGGGCCTCGGGCCCAGTCTCGTGGACGGGTTCGTCACCATGGTCGTGGACGCCCTGGTCAACGCTCTCCCCTCCGCCGTGGTCTTCGCCCTCGTGCACGGGATCGGGTACGTCTTCCGGGGCGGGGCGCTGGAGCCGTCGCGCATCCGGTTCCGCCTCGGCGGAGCAGGGAGGTTGGCGGCCAGGTCCGGTCCCGAGATCCTCGCGCGGGCCGGGATCGGGCTCGCGGCGGGCCTGGCCGTCGGGCCCGGGATCGCGCTCCTGACCGCGCTCGCCAGTGCCCTCCTCTCGGGGCACCCGGCATGGCTCCGGGTCGGGCTGGTGAACGCACCGCTCTACGGGTTCCTGTTCGGCCTCGCGGGCGCGCTCGCGGGCGGGCTGATGGCCTGGTGCGAAGCCCCCGTCGCCATCGAGTCGGCACCCGACCCCCGCGACCTGCTGGCCCTGAACCGCAGGACCCTGCTCCTGCAGTGGCTCATGCTCGCACCACCGCTCGGAGTCGTGGTCGGGCTCGGGGGCAGGCTGACCGTCGAGTTCCTCGACAGCTCCCTGTGGGGAATCGGCCTCGTGTGGAACGTCGCGGACGGGCTCAGATTCGGGGTCCTCACCGCCCTCGGGGGCGGGCTCGGCATCGCGCTCAGCCTGACGGCGTGGGGCCAGTGGACGGTCCTCGCACGGATCTGGCTGCCGCTGACCGGACACCTGCCCCCGGCGGCGATGACCTTCCTGGAGGACGCCCATCAGCGGGGCGTCCTGCGCAAGGCCGGCGCGGTCTACCAGTTCCGCCACGCCCGCCTCCAGCACCACTTCGCCCGCCCGGCCGACCGACCGGCGCCGCCGGTAGGGCGGCCGTCGGTCCCCTGACCGGGCGGGCGACGGGGGTCGGTCAGACGGTCGGCCCGGCGGTCATCAGCGCCGTGATCTCCTCGGCCAGCTCCGGGCCGAGCTCGCCCCAGCCCTCCTTGTAGCCGTACACGCCGGCCAGGGTGCGGGCCTCGTAGTCGCCGTTCAGGATCTCGATGTCGTCGGCGGTGATGAGCGCCGGGTGGGCGACGCCGACGGCCGACGAGACCTTCAGCAGCTCCTTGCGCAGGGTGCGCAGGTAGGCGGCGGCCCGGTCGGCCTTCGACGTCGGGTCCAGGCCGCGGGCGAGCCACGCGTTCTGGGTCGCGATGCCGGTGGGGCACTTGTCGGTGTGGCACTTCTGCGCCTGGATGCAGCCGATCGACAGCATCGCCTCCCGGGCCACGTTGATCATGTCGGCGCCCAGGGCGAAGGCGACCGCGGCGTTCTCGGGCAGGCCGAGCTTGCCGGAGCCGATGAAGGTCAGGTCGTCGGTCAGCCCCAGCTCGGCGAAGGTGCCGTAGACCCGGGAGAAGCCCATCCGGAACGGCAGCGACACCGAGTCGGCGAACATCCGCGGCGCCGCGCCGGTGCCGCCCTCGCCGCCGTCGACCGTCACGAAGTCGACCCCGCGGTCGCCGCGGGCCATCAGCGTGGCGAGCTCCTGCCAGAAGCCCAGCTCCCCCACCGCGCTCTTGACCCCGACCGGCAGGCCGGTCTCGGTGGCGATCAGCTCGACGAAGTCCAGCATCGAGTCGACGTCGCCGAACGCGGTGTGCCGCGACGGGGAGGCGCAGTCCTGGCCGACCGGGATGCCGCGGATCCCGGCGATCTCCGGGGTCACCTTCGCGCCCGGCAGCATGCCGCCCAGCCCCGGCTTGGCGCCCTGGGAGAGCTTGATCTCTATCGCCTTGACCGGGGCCCCGGCGACGACCTCCTTGAGCTTGTCGAGGTTGAAGGCGCCGTTCTCGTCGCGGCAGCCGAAGTACGCCGTCCCCAGCTGGAGGACGAGGTCACCGCCGTTGCGGTGGTACGGCGAGAGGCCGCCCTCGCCGGTGTTGTGCATCGTGCCCGCCAGCGCCGCCCCCTTGTTGAGCGCCGTGACGGCCGCGCCGGAGAGCGAGCCGAAGCTCATCGCCGAGATGTTCACCACGCTGGCCGGCCGGAAGGCCTTGGCGCGGCCGCGCGGCCCGCCCAGCACCTTGGCCGAGGGCAGCGGTGCCTGCGGGTCGTGGGCGTCGGGGAGAGCACCGGCGAAGGTGCGCTGCTTCAGGTAGGCGTGCCCCTGGACGTGCTCGACGTCGACCTCGGTGCCGAAGCCGAAGTAGTTGTTCTCCTCCTTCGCCGACGCGTAGATCCAGGTGCGCTGGTCACGGCTGAAGGGGCGCTCCTCCTCGTTGGAGGTCACGATGTACTGCCGCAGCTCCGGCCCGATCGTCTCCAGGAGGTAGCGGGCGTGGCCGACCACCGGGAAGTTCCGGAGGAGCGCGTGCCTCTTCTGGACGAGGTCGCGGGCCGCCAGGACTGCCACCGCTGTCGCGGCGACCGCGCCGATCTTCCGGGCTTGCATGAACGTTCCTCCTAGATGCACGACTCCAGCGTCTGCGGTGGAGTCGTGGTGCCGTGTGGGTGTCGGACGGCGAGCCCCCGGCCGCAGCGGCCGAGCGGGCGGCACCGTCCGTCGGAGAATCCGACACGATGGTAAAAGGCCACCCGAACAGGCAAACGGCCAGGGGGTACGGCTGCCGCTCCGGCGGCGGGCCCACCGCCGGAGGTCGAGCGCCGCGGCGGAGCGAAGAACTCCGCCGCGAACGCCCCCGACTGCTCACCCGGACCTGCCGGTTCAGCCGGAGTCACACCGCCGGACACCCGCCGCAGCGGACGTCACCCCGGACCCCGTACGGCACCCGGCAGGCGGTCTCAGTAGAACCAGACCGAGAGCCGGGCCGTGGTCGGGGCCACGTCGCAGAAGTAGCTGACCGCCTCCCCGCGGGCCACGTAGGCCCGGCCGGCGGCGTCGCACGCGGCGCCGCTCGGGTACATGCCGATGTAGGTGTATCCGGTCGTCCTCGTCGTGGACGCCTGGGCGGCGGGAGCGGCCGCCAGGCCGCCCGCAACCGTCAGCAGTCCGGCCAGGGCCATGGTGGAAACCGCTGTGCGCAATGCCATCTCGGTGGATCCTCCCTCGGGCGAGAACGCCGGAGTCCGCTTCCCGGCGCTCGGCGGCGAGCCTTCCGGAATCCCGGATTCGGGGCAATGGTAGAGACCAATGTGGCAGAAAACAGCCCACCCGCCTGACCCGAACCCGCCTCGTGAACGGCATCCGACCGGCCGTCCGGGCTTGCGCGGCGGCCAGTAGGCACACACGGTGAGTACACGATCAGTCACGCGCGTGGCGCGGGGCGGCGGTGCTCATGGCCCCCCGTCACCGGAAGCCGACCGGAGCACCGGATCCCCCCGCGCACCCGCACCGATCACCACCCTCGCACCGGTCGGACGGCCAAGCCCCGACCGATCGCTCTCCCCTGGAGGCTCGATGAACACCGTTCCGTCCCGATTCCCGCTGCCCCGCCGCCTGGCCGGGGCCATGGCGCTGGCCTGTGGACTCCTGCTGCTCCCGGCCGGTGCACCGGCCCACGCCCAGGGCGTGGTGGACGTGCAGTGCGAAGGCACGTTCACCAGCGAGTTCACGCCCGCGCTGACCAACCAGCCGCAGGACATCAGCGTCACGTCCCAGAACTCCTACGCGACGTGCGAGACGGGCCTTCCCGGGACGAGCGCGACCACGGCCGACGAGCCGGGCGAGACCTGCGTCAACCTGATCCACACGCTCAACCCCTTCGACGAGACCATCACCTGGAGCGACCGGAGCACCAGCACCGTGCACTGGACCTCCGTGGAGGACACCGGCACCGCCGCGACCTACACGGGCACCGTCAGCGCGGGCCGGTACACGGGCGACACCGCCGTGAAGGTCGTGGACGCCGCCGACCTCACCGGAACCAACCCGGAGCTGTGCCCGGTCGGCGGCGGCACCATCACCGGGGCCAGCGGCCCCACCACCCTCACCCTGACCGCCCTGTGACGAAGCCGGGCCGGCTCCGCCTCCTCGACGGCACCGTCCTTCCCGGCGCGACCGTCACCGGCGATCCCGGTGCGCGGGCCGTCCGGGGTCACCAGCTGAGGACGAGATAGCCCCCTCCACCGAGTTCGCCTTTCTGCCCGGCGGCACCCGGCGCCCCGGAAGCGCCGGGGAAGGCGCTTTTCCCTCCGGGGGTGTCGCCGTCGCCTCCGCCCCCGCCCCGGCCTCCCGCACCGCCGGTGCCGCCCGCACCGCCGGCACTCAGCCCGGGAGGCAGGGGAACACCGCCGGTGACGGCGGCGGACCCCTGGCCGCCGGCACCGCCCCCACCAGCGGCGCCACCGATCTCTCCCTTGCCGCCGTGCCTGATGGCGCCGGGCCCCCCGGTGACACCGGGCTGCCCCGCCAAGCCGGCTGTTCCCGGGGCCCCCTTTCCGGGGGCGACCGTCCGGACATCGCTTCCCGCGCAGCGCGCGCCGCCCGACACGGGAGCCCCGCCGGCGCCCGACCCGCCGGGCCCCGCGGTGCCGCCCAGCCCTCCGCCCCCGCCCAGGCCTCCCAGCCCGGCGGGTTTACCACCACGACCGGAACCTCCCCCTGTACCACCGCGTGCCCCAACACCCGCCTTGGCGGTGCCGCCCGGGGTTCCGTACGCGGCGGCGACAGCGGGAAAGAGAGGACTGTCGCTGGGCCGTACGAGGTACGTCGACTCGCCTCGGGCCGTCGTGACAGCGGGCACGCTGCCGCCCGACGCGCCCGCGACGCCCGCATCGCCGCTTCCCAGGGTTCCGCCGGTCGCCCCGCCCGGCCCGCCCGCTCCGCCCCTGCCGGGAGAGCCGACCGCCCGCGACTTCCCCACCACGATTTCCAGAACGGAACCCGGATTGACGGTGAGCGTGCACTGAACGTAGAAACCCGCGGCGCCCCCACCACCACCGCCCCCGCCGGCCCCTCCCGCCCCTCCTCCGCCGCCACCGCCGCCGGCCCGGTCGTTCGTGGCGAGGGACAGGCCCCCTCCGCCACCGCCCCCTCCGCCACCGGCACCGCCGCCGCCCGCCCCGCCCGCCCCGCCCGGACCCCACGCGTAGGCCGTGACCTGGGTGACGCCCGCGGGCACGGTGAACCTTCCGGAGCGCGTGAAGCTCTGCTGGCCCGAGGCCGCGGCCGCCTCCGGCGCCGGCAGGCCCAACGAAACCCCGGCGAGCGTCAACGCGCTGGTGACCGCCACCGAGCGCCAGCCCGCGATCCGGCGCGACCGACCGGCCGACGCCCCGAACACCGCTCGCCCGCCCCGCCCGTCCTGCACCGCCATGAGCCACTCCCCTCTCCCGCGACGACATCGCGGACACGCACGGGAGTTGACGCACCCGGCATCGCCGTCACCCGCGGTATGCCCTACTACGTTCGGCCGCAGAGGAGTGTTCGATCGACTTCACCCGAACGAGGGAGCCATGCTCGTGAGGGTGCCGGCCTCGGCGTCGCCGACGGCCCGGAGCAGGCTGCCGCGCAACGCGGGAGGGGCTGTCCCCGAGCGGGACAGCCCCTCCGCGGGCACGGTCGTCAGCGGGCTCCTACCGGCCGGCCAGCGGGGCCAGGGTGCCCGGGTAGAGGTACTGCTGCGGGGGGATCGTCGTGCCGTGGGCCCAGGCGTCGAAGAAGCCCTTGAGGTCCTTGCCGGAGACCTTCGCGGCGAGGGCCTCGAACTGGGGGAAGGAGGCGTTGCCGTAGGCGTGGTCGGCGGTCCAGCGCTTGAGGGTGCCGAAGAACGCGTCGTCCCCGACGGTGCGCCGCAGGGCGTGCATCATCAGCGAGCCCTTGAAGTAGAGGGCCGGGGCGAGTTCCTTGCCCTGGCCCGGGTCGTACAGCTTGGTGGACCAGAACTCCGGCTTGTTCCGGTTCTCCTGGACGGTGGGGGCGTAGAAGCCGGTGTCGAGGTCGCTGCCCTGGTGTTCGTCCCACAGCTGGTTGGCGTACTGGGCGACGCATTCGGCGATGCAGCCGTCGCGCCAGTCGGTGAACGAGACGCTGTCGCCGAACCACTGGTGGGAGATCTCGTGGACCGCCGCGGCGTCCCAGAAGTAGTTGGTGTAGGTGGGCCGGCTCTGGGTCTCCAGGTCCGGCGCGCCGGTACCCGACTCCTTGGTCCAGCTGCGGACGATGGCGCCCGCGGAGGAGAACGGGTACGGGCCGAACCTGGAGGCCAGGAAGGCGATGATCTCCGGCTGCTGGGCCTCGGTCGCCTTGGCCACGTCGTCGATCGGCACGTCCGGGCCGTAGGCGGTGATGACCGGTGTCCCGTCGGCCAGTTCCGAGCGGTGGACGGTGAACCTGTCGATGGCGACGGTGCTGAGGTACGTCGCCATCGGCTTGTCCTCGCGCCAGCGGAAGGTCGTCGAGCCGTCCTTGCCGGTGGTCGGGCCGGGCCGGCCGTTGCCGATGGCCGTCCAGCCGTCGGGGACGGTCGCGGTGAGCGAGAAGGTGGCCTTGTCGGACGGGTGGTCGTTGGACGGGAACCAGGAGGTCGCGCCGTGCGGCTCGCCCATCGCGTTGACGCCGCCGGACACCAGCTGGTGCCAGCCCTCGGGGTCGGGCTTGCCCGCGTACACGACCCGTACGGCGAAGGTGGCGCCGCCGGCCACCCGGCGGGCGGGCTCGATGTCCAGCTTGTGCTCGCCGGAGCGGGAGAACGACCTGGCCGGGGCGCCGTTCACGGTGACCGAGGCGACCTGGAAGCCCTTCAGGTCCAGGGAGAGGCGGTCGAGGGGGCGCAGGGCCCGGGCGGTGACGGTGGTGTCGCCGTCCAACCGGTCGGGGTGCGCCGGGTCGTAGGCGATCCGGACGTCGTAGTTCGCCACGTCGTAGCCGGTGTTGCCGTCCTCGGGGAAGTACGGGTCCCCGATGCCGGCCGCTCCCGCGGGGACGGCGGTCAGGGCGACGCCGAGGGCGGTGGCGGCCGCGACCAGGGTGGCGGCCTTGCGGCGGTGGTGGCTCAGTGGTGCGCGCATCTGTGGCTCCTGGAGACGACGGGTGGTCAGGGTCGCGCCGTGGCGGAGGCGGTGGCGTACTGCCACACCACGCCGATCAGCGCGTTGGTGCTGGTCGCCTGCGTCGCGGGGTCGACGTTGGCGAGGTCGTCGCACGCGCTGTGGAGGCAGTCCGAGACGCCGCTGCTGAAGCCGGACGTCGGGATGCCGGCCTTCCCGAACGACTCGGTGTCGGAGCTGTCCAGCGGGATGTCGAAGGTGGCGAAGCCCCGGCTGCCGAACCAGTTCTCGAAGGCCTTGAAGGCCGCGGCCCCGCCGTTCTTCTCGTCCTTCACCACGAGGTACTGCTGGAGGTTCTTGCTGCCCGCCTGGTCGAGGTTGAGGTACAGATCGATGGCCTTGCGGTCGTCGGCGGACAGGTTCTTGACGTAGTCCGCCGAGCCGACCAGCCCCGCCTCCTCGGCTCCCCACCAGGCGAAGCGCAGGTGCCGCTCGGGCTTCAGCCCGGCCTTGGCGACCTGGAGGGCGGTGGTCAGGACGGCCGCCGAGCCGGAGCCGTTGTCGTTGATCCCCGGGCCCATCGGGACGCTGTCCAGGTGGGCGCCGGAGAGCAGCACGTGGTTCGGGTCGCCGCCCGGCCAGTCGGCGACCAGGTTGTAGCCGTCCTTGCCGTCGTGGGAGAAGCGGCGCAGCTGCGTCTGGAAGCCGGCCCGGTCCAGCGCCCGCTTCACGTACGCCACCGACTCCGCGTACCCCCGGGTGCCGTGCGCGCGGTTGCCGCCGTTGTGGTCCGCGATCCGTTGCAGGGCCTGGAGGTGCGGCATCACCTCCGCCGCCGTGACGGTCGGCGCGGCGGCGGACGCGACGGGGGACGGCCCCTGGGTGGCGGCCGTCGCCGCGACGGCGGGGACGGTGGAGAGCAGCAGGGCCGCCCCGAGGGCGCGGGCGGTGAGGGACACCGGACGGGAAGAGGGCATCAGGCGGGCGCCTTTCGCAGCAGGGTCCGGGGCACGTGCCCCGGCGGATTCCCCCACCCTGGTCCGGAGATGTCAGGAACTTGTCGGGAGGCCGTCCCGAACCGGTGGGGGGTGCCTTCCGAAGGCGCTTTACGATCATGGTCATGTGCGCACACGTCGTGGTTGCCGAGGACGATCCCAAGCAGGCGGACCTGGTCCGGCTGTACCTGGAGCGGGAGGGTCATCACGTCGTCGTCGTCCACGACGGCCGCTCCGCGCTGGAGGAGGCCCGCCGAGGCCCGACCCAGCTCCTGGTCCTCGACGTGATGATGCCCGTCATGGACGGGCTCGACGTCTGCCGCGCCCTGCGCGTCGAATCCGCCGTCCCGGTGCTGATGCTGACCGCCCGCACCGCCGAGGAGGACCTGCTGCTCGGCCTCGACCTCGGCGCCGACGACTACCTCACCAAGCCGTACAGCCCCCGGGAACTCGTCGCCCGGGTCCGCGCCCTGCTGCGCCGCGGCTCCCGACCCCTCCCCCAGTCCCTGCCCCTGGACTCCGCCACGCCCCCGGCCACGCCGGCCCCGCCGCCGCCGAGCGTGCTGACCACCGGGGCCCTCACCGTCGACCCGCTGCGCCACGAGATCACCGCCGACGGACGGCCCGTCAGCTGCACCCCCGGCGAGTTCCGGCTGCTGGAGGTGCTGGCCGCCCAGCCCGGCCGGGTCTTCACCCGTGCCCAGCTGCTGGAGCACCTGCACGGCATCGACCGGTACATCACCACCCGGACCGTCGACACCCACGTGATGAACCTGCGCCGCAAGATCGAGCCCCAACCACGGCGCCCCACCCGGCTCCTGACGGTCTACGGCATCGGCTACAAGCTCGCCGAGGAGCCGCACGGTGCGTCGTGACGCCCCTCCCCGCCGGACGCTGCTGCTCCGGCTGCTCGCCCTCTCCGCCCTGGTCTCCCTCTGCTCCATCGGCGCGACGGCCTGGCTGACGGCCCGCACCACGACGGGCGCGATCCGGCAGGAGCAGCACCAGGTCCTCGCGGACCAGGTCCGGATCTACCACGAACTGCTCGGCTACGCCGCGACCCACCCGGACTGGACGGGCGCGGAGCCGACCGTCCGGAGGCTCGCGGCCGACACCGGGCAGCGCATCCTGCTGGCCACGCCGCGCTTCGAGCCGGTCATCGACTCGGCGGCGGCCACACCCGCCGCGGCCCCCTCGGCCACCGCCGCCCCGGACACCGCCGCCCCGGACACCGCCGCCGGCCGAACGACCCTGCCCCGTACGCCCACCACCACCGTCGACCCGCTCTCGGTCGACCTCGCCATGCTGCCCGACGCCCCCGCCGACCGGATCGACGCCCGCGCCGTGGGCCCGTTCCGGATGACGGCCGCCGAGCGCGCCGCCATGGAGGAGGCCGCCCGGACCCGGGCCGACTGCCTGCGGTCGGCCCTGGGCGTCGAGGCGACCGTCACCGACGACGCCGCCGGGCACCCCGTGGTGAACGTCCCCGGCGGCCAGGCCCCCGGCGCGCGCTGCGCCTCGCCGCAGGTGCTGGAAGCGCCGACCCAAACCGAGAGCGCCGCTCTCGCCGACCTCACCGGGCTGGTCAACGCCTGCCTGGAGCGCCAGCGGATCCGGCCCGTCCAGCTGTCCCTGTCCCTGCGATGGACCCCGTCCCTCGACCGGGAGCAGGAGCAGGTGGTCTCCGCCTGCCTCGCCAACTCCCGTCGCCAGCAGCTCGTCCGGTACGTGGCTCCGCCCGTGCTGCTGTTCGTCGGCGCGCCCTCCGGCACGGCGGAGCCCGCCCCCGTCCTGTCCGCGCCCCACCGCGGCCGGGTCGTCGAGGTCGCCGCGCTGGTGCTGGCCGTCACCGTGGCGATCACCACGGCGGTCGGCCTGCGGCTCTCCCGGCCGCTGAACGCCCTCACCCGGGCCGCCCGGCGGATGGCCGACGGGGACCTCTCCGCCCGGGTGACCGCGACCGGCCGGGACGAGATCGCCGGACTCGCCGCCGCCTTCAACGCCATGGCGGAGCGCCGCGAACAGCTGGAGGAGCTGCGCCGCGCGATGGTGGGCGACATCGCGCACGAGCTGCGGACCCCGCTGAGCAACATCCGCGGCTGGCTGGAGGCCGTCGAGGACGGCGTCGTCACCGCCGACGGCGCCCTGACGAGTTCGCTGCTGGAGGAGGCCCTGCTGCTCCAGCACCTGATCGACGACCTGCGGGACCTCGCCGCCGCCGACGCCGGCGAACTCGCCCTGCACCGCGAGCCCGTGGACGCCGAGGACCTGCTCACCCAGGCCGCCACCGCGCACGGCGCCCTGGCGCAGGCGTCGGGCGTGACCCTGGTCGTCGACACGGACACCGCCACGGCCGAGTACGAGCTGTCCGCCGACCCGGTACGCCTGCGCCAGATGGTCGGCAACCTGGTGGCCAACGCCGTCCGCCACACCCCGGCGGGCGGCACCGTCACCCTGCGGACCCGTCCGGAGGCCGACGCCCTGCTCATCGAGGTCGCCGACACCGGCAACGGCATCGCCCCGGCGGACCTGCCGCTGGTCTTCGAACGGTTCTGGCGGGCCGAGAAGTCCCGCAACCGCCAGAGCGGCGGCAGCGGCCTCGGCCTCGCCATCGTCCGCAAACTCGCCGAACTCCACGGCGGCGACGTCCACGCGGCCAGCACCCCCGGCACCGGCTCGGTGTTCACCGTACGCCTCCCCCGCACGGCGTCAGGGACGGGCAACGGCACGGTCTCCGAGGTCACCGGCCGCCCCGCCTGACGCCCCGCCCGGGTGGCGGCCGGCGGGTTCCGCCGTCCGGGTGACGATCGCCTTCGGACCCGTCGACCGCGCCTCCCCTGGTTGACCAGGCTCGACGGACGCACGCCAGGGGGTGATGCGGGAACACACCCGGTTGCGGCCGGCATCCACCGGACCATCGCGCTCCGCATGTGAATGAATACGGATCGTTCCGTTTCCTTCACCTCGGCTCCGATGAAAGGGCACAGCCATGCCTTCGGCCACGCGCAAGACGACGGGAACTCCAGTGGTACGGCGGCTGGTCGCCGCCGCGGCCGCGCTGGGCAGCTGCCTGGCGCTCGCCGGTCCGGCGGGCAGCGCCGGCGCGGCGTCCGCCGTCCCCGTACCGACCGTCTTCTTCGGCGACTCCTACACCGCCAACTACGGCATCGCCCCCCTGAACCACGAGGACAGCCCACAGGTCTTCTGCTTCCAGGCGAAGGAGAACTACCCCGCCGTCGCCACCCGGCTCCTCGCGGACAAGGGCGTCACGCTCGACGTCCAGTCGGACGTCTCCTGCGGAGGGGCCCTCGTCCGTCACTTCTGGGAGAAGCAGGAGCTGCCCTTCAACCTCGGCGAGGTCCCGCCGCAGCAGGACGCGCTCAAACCCGACACCCAGTTGGTCGTGGGCAGCCTGGGCGGCAACACGGTGGGCTTCAACCGCATCCTGAAGCAGTGTTCCGCCAAGCTCCGCGGCAATGAGGGGGTCCTGCTGCCGGGAACACCGGTGGACGAGGACGTGCCGGCCGCGACGTGCGGCGAGTTCTTCACGTCCGGAGACGGAAAGCAGTGGCTGGACCGGCAGTTCGAGGAAGTCGGGTGGGAGCTGGAGGAACTGCTCGACCGCATCGGCTACTTCTCCCCCGACGCGAAGCGCGTCCTGGTCGGCTACCCCAGGCTCGTGCCCGCGGACACCGCCAAGTGCCTGACCGCGGCCCCCGGTCAGACCGAGCTGCCGTTCGCCGACATCCCGCAGGACGCCCTGCCGGTCCTGGACCAGATCCAGAAGCGGCTGGACGACGTCATGAAGAAGGCCGTCGCCGATGCCGAGGGCGGCGCCGACTTCGTGGACCTCTACGCCCACACCGGCGGCAACACGGCGTGCGACGGCGCCGACCGGGGCATCGGCGGCCTGCTGGAGCCCTCCCTGGTCAAGCTCGGCGACACGACGCTCCCGTGGTATCTGCACCCCAATGAGAAGGGCCGCGACATCCAGGCGACGCAGGTCGCCGACAAGGTCAAGGCGATCCTCAGCCGGTAAGGGGTACCCGACCCGAGGGGCTGGACGTACCGGTGGCACCGGAAACCGTCATACCGGGGTAGCACAGCGGACTTGGCACCCCTGTATGACGGCGTCCGCCCCGCCTCGCCCGTACCGTCGCCCGTGTCGAAAGCGACGACGGAAACCGAACGAGGGGGAGACCACGATGAGCGGGCGAGGACGGGCCGTGGCGGCGGTGCTGCTGGCGGCGACGGTGACGTTGGGCGTGGTCGGCGCGCCGGGCGCGGTGGCGGCGCCGGGGCCGGGCGCCGGGCAGCAGGCCAGGGCCTGGCTGCCGCAGCCCACCGGGCCGTACCCGGTCGGCACGACGTCCCTGCAGCTCACGGACGACCGCCGGGACGATCCCTGGAAGCCCGGGCAGCACCGCAAGCTGATGATCAGCCTCTGGTACCCGACCACCCGGGCCGCCACCGGCGACGACCGCGCGCCGTACATGGTCCCCGCCGCCGCCGAGCACTTCGGCAGCGCCGGGAGCGTCGGCCAGAGCGACTACCGGTTCGAGCCCGGCCGCACCGACTGGGCGGGCATCCGCACCCACGCCCGCGCCGACGCGCCCGCCCTCCCCGGTGGCAAGCGGCCCGTCGTGCTGTACTCGGCGGGCTTCGGGGACCCGCGCACCTGGGGCACCGGCCTGGTGGAGGACCTCGCCTCGCGCGGCTACGTCGTCGTCACCGTCGACCACACCTACGAGGCCTCCGAGGTCGCCTTCCCCGACGGGGACCTCGCCACCTCCGTCTTCCCCGCGCTGCTGGCCCAGCCCGGCCTCGACATGAGCGCCCTCCTGCGCAGGATGCTGCAGAGCCGGGTCGACGACACCCGCTCCGTCCTGGACCGGCTCGACGGGCTGCGCCACGACGAGCGGCTGCCGGCCGGCCTCGCCGCCTCCCTCGACCTCGACCGGATCGGCATGGTCGGCCACTCCGGCGGCGGCTCCGCGGCCCTCCAGACCATGCACGACGATCCGCGCCTCAAGGCCGGCGTCAACCTCGACGGCCAGCTGCACTTCTCCAACCCGGACGGCTCCGGGGTCCAGCTGCCCCTGCCCACCGCCGCCGAGGACGGCCTCACCCGGCCCTTCCTGCTCATGGGCACCCAGGACCCCGAATCCGGCAGCTACCACCGGCAGCCCGGCTGGGACGCCCTGTGGCGGCACAGCACCGGCTGGCACGCCGACGTGACCCTCACCGGCTCCCGCCACGGCTCCTACACCGACGCGCAGTCCCTGCTGCCCCAGCTCGCCCGCCAGGGCGCGATCAGCGGGACGGACCTGACCGGCGCCGTCGGCGACGTTCCCCCGGACCGCGCGGTGCTGGCCACCCGCTCGTACGTCGCGTCGTTCTTCGACCGCTGGCTGCGCGGCCACGACGACCACCTCCTGGACGGCCCGTCGCCGCGCTTCCCCGAGATGGTCTACGAGCGGTAGCGCGCCCGGCGGCCGCCCCGGGTGTCGGGGGCGGGCCGGTCAGAGCGCCTCCCGGAGCGCGGCCGCGAAGGCGGCGGCGTCCGGGAAGCCGATCGCCGGCTGCTCCCGCAGGGCCTGGTCGACCACCTCGGCGAGGCGGCGCGGGAGGTGCGGCGCCACCTCCCGCAGCGGGGTGGCCGGGGTCTGCAGGACGACCTGCCATGGGTCGGTGCCGGGCGGGAACGGGCGGGGGTAGCGGCCGGTCAGCATCCTGTAGAGGCAGGCGGCCAGCCCCCAGACGTCGACCTCCGGGGTGGCGTAGCGGAAGTTGACGATCTGTTGGCGGGGCATGCAGGAGGGCTTGCCGGCCGTGGTGCCGGTGCGGGTCAGGCCGCTGAGGCCCGCCTGGTCGAAGGCCTTGGCCAGGCCGAAGTCCGCCACCTTCGTCACCGGTCGGCCGTCCGGCCCGTGGTCGAGCAGCAGGTTGCCCGGGCTGAGGTCGCGGTGGACCACGCCGGCCGCGTGGGCGTGGGCCAGTCCGGCCAGCGCCTGGAGGGCGAGCGGTACTGCCTCGTCCGCCGGCAGTCGCCCGCCGCGTCGGCCCAGCAGGTCCTCCACGCTGCCGCCGCGGCAGTACTCGAGGGTGAAGAAGAAGGTGCCGCCGGCGAACCCGACCTCGTGCAGGGTGACGATGTTCGGGTGGTGCAGGGTGCGGGTGACGGCGACCTCGCGCAGGAACAGGGCCCGCGCCCGGGTGCTGGCCGCCACCTTGGGCAGCATCAGTTTCAGTGCCACCTCCCGACCGGTCCCCCGGTGGCGGGCCAGGTGGACGGTGCCCATCCCGCCGCGGCCGAGCTGGGCCGACAGCTCGTAGTCCGCGAGCGAGGCGACCGCCCCGCCGCCCTGGCGGGCCAGCGCGAGCAGTTGCCGCAGCACCATGCCGGGCTCGGCCCGGCAGGTCGCGCAGACGTAGCTGCCGTCCCGGCCGTCGGCCTCGTCCGCCGTGTCCCGGCCGCAGGCGGCGCAGCGGGCCGGTCGCAGGCGCAGGGTGGGGGCGGACCGGCCGACCCGGAAGACGGTGTCGCCGATCCGGATCTCGTCGCCGTCGGCCAGGTCGTGCTCGGGGAGGTCGAGTGCCGCGCCCTCCTCCGGGCTCTGGTTCCGGGCGCGCTGACCGATCTTCCTCCCGTTGACGTACGTCCCGTTGAGGCTGCCGAAGTCGCGGATCCGGATGTCGGGCGGGTTGATGTCGAGCAGGCAGTGGTGCCGGGAGACGGTGCGGTGGCGCTCGTCGTCCGGCAGCCGCGGCATGCACTCGGCGGCACGGCCGAGCAGGCAGGTGGTGCGCTCGGTGAAGACGTGCTCGTCGCCGGTGCCGGGACCGCCCACCTGGTGCAGGACGACCGTGGCCTCGCTCATGCGGGCCGCCCCGGGCCCTGCTCCGCCATGCGCGTCAGATGCCTCTGCGCCTTCGCCGATCCCCGTCGGGCGGCCTGCCGGTACCACTCGGCGGCCCGCTCGGGCGAGCCGGCCTCCAGCAGTTCGCCGAGGTTGAGCATGCCCATCGGCTCGCCCGCCTCCGCCGAGCGACGGAACCACTCCTGGGCCTCGGCCACCCGGTCGCTGTAGCGCAGGACGGTGCCCAGGTTGTTCATCGCCTGCGGGTGCCCCTCGTCGGCGGCCCTCCGGTACCAGAGCTCGGCCTCGGGTTCGCGTCCGGCCCCCTGCACCAGGTACGCCAGCGAGTACATCGCCTCCGCGTTCTTCTTGTCGGCGGCGGCCCGCAGCCACCGCTCGGCCTCGGCGGTGCGGCCCGCCTCGGACAGCAGCACGCCCAGGATGTACGCGGGCTGGTCCTCGCCCTGTTCCGCCGCTCCGCGGAACCACCGCTCGGCGTCGGCCAGGCGGTTCTCGTCGACGGCGCGGAAGCCGGCGCCGACCATGGCGGGAGCGCAGTCGAGTTCGGCGGCGCGCTGCTGCCAGGACGCGGCCTCGGCGGCCCGGCCGGCCTTCCCCAGCACCACGGACAGGTTGTGCATGGCCAGCGGTTCGCCGAGCTCGGCGGCGCGGCGGAACTGCTGCTCGGCCTCGGCGTCACGGCCCTCGTCGAGCAGCCGGGCCCCCAGACGGATCAGGGCCTCGGCATCGCCGGACCGGGCCTGCCGTTCCTGCCGGGCGACCCGGCTGTCCAGCCCCGGGTCGCCGCTCAGCTCCATGATCGCCCGGGTCAGCGGCGCCAGGTCGCTCCCGGCCTTCCCGGACGCCTTCGCGGACGCCTTCTCGGACGCCTTCTCGGACGCCTTCTTGTTGCGCTTACGGCCGAACCACACGACGGCCTCCCCTCTCTCCTCGACGCTCCCGTCATGATTGCCGACGGACCGCCAGCTCCCAGTCCAGGCACCAGAGTTGAACGGAACCGTCACCGCGGACGCACACCGCCGAGCCGCCGTCCGGGCCCGGTTCGACCCCGGAGAAGCCGGCCGGACGGCCGGCCAGCACCCGCAGGCAGCGGCCGGTGCCGAGCTCCCAGACCCGCAGCGCGCCGTCGTCCTTGCCGAGCGACAGCACGAACCGCCCGTCCGGGCTCAGCCGGAGCGCCCCGGTGCCGTCCGGCTGGTCGTCGAGGACCCGCAGACAGGCCCCGGTGCGCAGGTCCCAGACGCGGATCGCGCGGTCCTGGCCGCAGCCGGAGAGCAGCAGTCCGCGGTCGGCGTCGACCAGCAGCTCGGTCACGGTGGCGGTGTGGCCGTGGAACTCCCGCAGGCGGCGGCCGGTGGGGACGTCCCAGAGCCCGATGGAGTGCTTCGGGCCCGCGGTGACGGCGGTGCGCCCGTGGGGGGAGAGCCAGAGCGCGGGCCCCCAGAGGTTGGGCCCCCGGCCGTGGTCGCCTTCCAGGGTCTGGCGGCAGGCGCCGGTGGCCGTCTCGAACAGCCGGATCCCGTCGTCGGCGCCACGGGCCAGGACGAACCGCCCGTCCGCGGTGAACGAGGCCGTCCCCGCGCCCAGGGCGAGCCGGGCCGAGCTGAGGCGGGCACCGGTCGCCGCGGACCAGGAGCCCAGGGTCCCGTCGCCGCCCGCGAACAGCACCGTCCGGCCGTCACCGGTGAAGCGGAGCCTGCCGTGCACCCGCGACAGGCCCTCGATCAGCGGCCCGCGCTCACCGGTCTCCGCAGCGAGCAGCTGGATGCCCCCGGACACCCGGACGGCCACCGTCCGGCCGTCCGGTGCCAGGGCCGGCGCGCCCCAGGCGCCGTCGTACAGCACCCGGGCGGGCCAGGCCGCCCGCAGTCCGGTGCGGGTCACCCGCCGGTCGCGGGCCAGCTCCTGCCAGGCGGTCAGCACCCGGGGATCGCGCTCGTGGCCGGGCAGGGCCCGGGCGCGGATGAGCAGGTCGAGGGCGGCGGCGCAGCGGCCGGCCGCGTGCTCCCGCCCGGCCCGCTCGACCAGCGCGGCCAGCCGGCTGCTCAGGTCGTCCAGTTCGGCGTGCCGACGGGGGCGGCTGAGCCGGGCCGCGGCCGGGTGGGGCTCGGGCAGCGGCCAGCGTCGGGCGGTGCCGTCCCGCCCGGCGGAGAGCAGGTGCCTGCCGTCGGCCAGGAACACCACGGCGTCGACGTGGCCCCGGTGCCCGCGGAAGGTGCGCAGGCACCGGCCGGTGTCCGGCTCCCAGAGGCGGACCGCGCCGTCCAGGCCCCCGCCGGCCAGCAGCCGCCCGTCGGGGCTCAGGGCGAGGCGGTGCCCGGCTCCGTGGCCGGCGGCGATCTCCGCGTCGGGGCCCGGGCCGTGCACCCGGAGCCCGTCGCCGACGGCGGCGGCCACGGTGCGGCCGTCCCGGCTGAGACAGCACGGTTCGTGCGCGTAGCGGCGTTCCAGCAGCGGGGTCTGTTCACCGGCGCCAGCTGGATCGCGCACCGCGACCACTCCCTCGGGGCCGTCGAAGACCAGCAGCCGGCCGTCCGCGGTCGCCTCTACGGTGCCGCCCGAGAAGCCGTCCAGGATGAAGCGGGCCCGGCCGGTCGTCAGCTCCCAGCCCAGGACCGTTCCGTCGCTGGTGCCGCCGACCACCAGGCCCGCCTCGGCGAGCAGCCGCAGCGAGCGGACGGTGGTGCTGCCGGACCGGTAGTACGGGGTGAAGACCCGCAGGCAGCGGCCGTCGCCGAGGTCGAACAGCCGGACCAGGCCGTCGGAGCCGACGCCCACGGCCCGCCGTGCCTCGGCGTCGAGGTCCACCGTGTGCCGCAGCTCGTCCAGCTCCCGCAGGCACCGGCCGGTGGCCACCTCCCAGAGCTTCACGGCGCCGTCGCAGGCCGTGAGCGCGAGCCGGCCGTCGGGGGTGGGCCGGATCTCGATGTCGGGTGCCGCCCGCCGGGTCCGGCCACCGTCCCAGGGCGAATCCGTCCAGCGCTCGTACTCGTACCAGGGCACGGTCCAGGTGGTCGGCTCGGCGGCGGGGCCGACGGCGCCGCGCTCGCGCTGCACCGCGTCGATCAGCGGCCCCAGCCGCGCGGCGCCGCCGTCCGCCCTGGCCGCGTCCAGGGCGGCGAGCAGGTCCTCGTCGGTGAGTCCGCCCTGCCGCCAGTGCATCAGCCCGGAGTTGTAGGTGGCCTCCGGGTGGCGCGGGTCGGCCGCGAGGGCCGCGCCGAAGGCGGCTTCGGCCTCCGGCACGCGGCCCAGGTCCAGCATCGAGACGGCCCGGTTGTTGAGCTCGTCGGCGCGCAGCTCGGCCTCGCGCGGCTCTCCGCGGTCGATCGCCCGGCCCGTCAACCGGTGGTGGATGTCGGCGAGTTCGTCGGCCACCTCGGCCATCGAGGCGGGCCGGTCGGCCGGCCGCTCGCGCAGGCAGCGGGCCAGCAGCTCGGCGACCGGCTCCGGCAGCGGCGGCGGGCCGTCCCCTTCCGGACGCCAGGTCGAGCCGGGCGTGAACCCGCGACCGCCACCCGACCGGTAGGAGGCCAGCGCCTCGCCGACCACCGGGCCCATCAGCCAGGTCACCTCGCCGGTGAACATCTCCACCACCGAGACCGCGAAGCTGTACAGGTCGGTGCGGTGGTCCAGCGGTTCGCGCCTGGCCTGCTCCGGCGAGGCGTACGCCATGGTCATCCCGCCGCCGGACACCCGTTCACCGCCCGTGGCCCGCGCCTGGGCCAGCCCGAAGTCGGTGACCTTGGCGGTGCCGTCCAGGTCCAGCAGGACGTTGGCGGGCTTGACGTCCTGGTGCACCAGGCCGCGTCCGTGCGCGTGCCGCAGCCCCCAGGCGGTCTCCACCGCCAGGCGCAGGATGCGGGCCGTGGACTCGGCGGGGCCGCCCGCGTAGAGCCGCCGGTCGTCGATCCACTCCCGCAGGCTGCCGCCCGGCAGGTACTCGGCGAAGACCCGTGGCAGCCCGTCCAGGACGCGGACGTAGTGGCAGCCGCAGACGTGCGGGTGCAGGCCGAGCGACACCCAGGTCTCGGCCTCGCGGACGAACCGCTCCTGCTGCTCCGGCGTGCCGAACAGCTCGGGGCGCGGGCACTTCACCGCCAGGTCGACGCCCCACTCCAGGTGCCGCACCCGGTAGACCACGCCCATGCCGCCCTCGGTGTGCACCCGCAGCACCCGGTACTGGTCGGCGACCACCTCGCCGACCGACCAGGGCGCCGGAACCCCGACGGCCGGTCCGGACACCTCAGGCGGCCCGGTACGGCGGCAGCGCGGCGAACGCCGGTGCCACCACGGCCGTCCGGCACACCGTCCGGGCCCAGGCCCGGGCCAGCGAGAGGGCGTGCCTCGGGAACATCGGGTCCCAGTCGGCGGCGTGGCTGCGCTCGTACGGCAGCTCCGGGTCGTACGGGTGGCCGCCGCTGTCCGTCCCCGCCGGGTCGAGCCTGAGGCGCACCATCGACTCGCGGACGCCGGTGACGCCCGACTCCTGGAACTGGCCGGTCAGCACGGCGGTGACGGTCGACCTGGCGAGCAGGAACGAGCCCCGGAACCGGAAGCCGGTGCGGGAGCCGGGCAGTCGTTCGGACACCAGGGTGTAGAGCGCCGGAACACCGCCCAGCGACACCGCCGCCGCCTCCAGCAGCGAGCCGCCGGCCGCGGCGTGGCCGCGCGCCAGGGTCACCCGCAGCGCCTCGATCCCGTCCAGCCAGACGGGGGCGGGCGGCAGCGCCTCGCGCACGCTCAGCACCACCACGTCGTTCCAGGTGTCCGGGACGAACCACCGGCCCTCGTCGAGCGGTTCGAGGCCGGCGGTGTCGAAGGCCAGCGGGAGCGGGAGCGGAGTTGATGGGGACACGATCGGAAGCTAACACGCGGCCCTGTCAACCGTCAGGCGTGCTCCGATTTCTGATACATCCTCAGATCCTCCCCGGTACGCGTTCGTGACAGTGGCCCGATCCGGCACCGGACCTGGGCGAACCGCCCGCGCGCGGCCCTCCACGACCTATGATGCGAGCGATCCGGTTCGACACGTGTTGTCGCGTTGTCACGCCGTCGGGTACGTCGTGAACAAGCCAGGTGGGGGACGATGGTGGACATGTGGGAGGTGCTGGAGCCGGCCGTCGCCCGGGTCTGGCCGAGGGTGCCCGACAGCCTGTCCGAGGCCGAGCGCGAGCGCCTGGAGGCGGAGGTCCTGGTGGCGCTGCGCGCCCTGGAGAGCGCGCGCGGCGGTGTGCCGTCAGCCGGGACCGAAGGGGCCGACGGGGCCGATCCCGTCGAGGAGGCCGCCCAGGCGGTGGCCGCCGCCTTCGAGGCCTACCCGCCCCTGGGCGACCTCCTCGTCGCCGCGTTCGACGCGCTCGTCGAAGGCCAGGAGCGTTTCGGCCCGGACGCTCCCCCGCCCTCCTGGGGCACGGCGCTGCGCTCGCTGCTCGTCCCCGTCCTCTACGCCACCGACCGCGCGCCGGCCGGCGGGAGCGGCACCAGCGCGGCCTACGGCGGCGACCGCGGCCAACTGTCGTACGGGGAAGCCCTGGTGAACGTCCCCGACGACCACCGCATCGGCACCGTCGAGAAGCCCCGCTGGTGGCGGCTGCGGTTCCGCACCAACCCGGCCCGGGACACCCAGCTCGGCGACGTCAGCCCGCTCACCGCCGCCGGGTTCGCCGAGCGGGCCCATGGCCACCACCTCCCCGGGGACGGCGAAACCCCCCGATCGGCACTGGTGTTCGTCCACGGCTACAACGTCTCCTTCGCCGACGCCGCCGTCCGCGCCGCCCAGATCGCCTACGACCTGAACTTCACCGGCCTCCCCATGCTGTACAGCTGGCCGTCCAAGGCCTCCGTCACCGACTACGCGGCCGACGGCAACGCCGCCCGCCGGGCCGTCCCGTACTTCCAGGAGTTCCTGCGGCACGTGCTGACGGACACCGGCGTCGACGAACTGCACGTCGTCGCCCACAGCATGGGCAACCGGGTGGTCGTCGACGCGCTGGCCGACCTGGACACCACCGCGCTCCCCGAGGGCGCGGGCCGGCTCGGGCAGGTCGTCTTCACCGCGCCCGACGTCGACGCCGAGGTGTTCCGCCAGCTCGTGCCCCGGATCGTCAACCAGGCGCGCGGCTGCACCCTCTACGTCTCCGCCAACGACCGCGCGCTCGCCGCCTCCCGCCTCCTCGCCGAACACCCCCGGGCGGGCCAGGCCGGCCCGGGCGTGGTGGTCGCGCCCGGCCTGGACACCGTCGACGTCTCCGAGCTCGACACCGGCCTGACGGGCCACTCCTACCCGGGCGACCACCGGTCCGTCCTCTCCGACCTGTACGGGCTGCTGCGCCACGGCCACCGGCCGTCCCAGCGCTACGGGCTGGCCCGGGTCCCGCACCCGGACGGCGCGTACTGGGCCTTCCAGCCGTAACGATCCTCGCAGCACGACTTCCCCCTCTCCGACGAGCGAGCACACAGGGCATGGTGACGACGAACCCCGCACCGCGAACGACCCACTTCCTGGACAGCTACCCCTTCCGGTGGACCGACCCCGGCGCCGTCGAACTCCGCGACCTGCTCGCCTCCGTCCACTTCCGGGTCAACCCGGTGCTGGAGCTGGCCCAGCAGGCGGGCATCGCCCCGGCCGAGGTCAACTGGGACCAGCCGATGTCCCTCGTCTGGTTCGACCTCATCACCGTCGCCCGGAAACAGGAGAAGCTCCGCCCCCTGCTCGACCGGATCGCCGCGGGCCCCGACCAGGCACTCGCCGCCCGCATCCGCGAACTGCTCGCCGCCCGGCCCGTACTCCCCGCCCCCGAACCGGAGCTTCCGGCGGGCACCTGGGCCGCCTTCCGGGACCCGGACGAGCTGGAACGCCAGATCTTCCGCGCCTCCGGGTTCCAGGACGTCGCGTTCCTGCGCCGCGGCGCCGAACTCGCCACCGCCGTCTGCCGCCTGCTGGTCACCCACGCCGACGGCCAGTCCTGCTACGGCACCGCCTTCCGGATCGGGCCCGACCTCCTGCTGACCAACCACCACGTCCTGTACTCCGACGGCCGGCCCGCCGAGGCGGTCGAGGCCTGGTTCGGCTACGAGCAGGACCTCGACGGGCGGGAGCTCAGGTACCGCACCGTCCGCTGCGACCCCGCCACCGCCGTCGGCCGGCCCGAGGGCGACTGGGCCGTGGTCCGCGCCGCCGAGCCCCTGCCCGAGGACGCCCTGGTGGTGCCGATCCCCGACCGGGCCACCGTCGCCGAGGGCGACCGGGTCTGCATCATCCAGCACCCGCACGGCCTGGTGAAGAAGCTCGCCGCCCGGCACAACGTCGTCCGGCACGTGGACGAGCAGGTCGTGCAGTACTGGACGGACACCGAGTACGGCTCCTCCGGCGCCCCCGTCTTCGACGAGCGCTGGCGGCTGGTCGCCCTGCACCGGGGCCACGTCCGCATCGGGCAGCGGCTCAGCGCCTCGGAGTTCCGCAACGAGGGCCTCCGGGTCGAGCGGGTGGCCGAGGGCCTGGCCGCCGCCGGGGTGAGGTGAGCCGGTGGCACTGCTGGACCTGCACGCGTTCCCGAACGAGGACCCCAGAGCCGCGGAACTGCTCAGGGCCCTCATGTACACGTACGGCCTCCCGCAGCCGGCCCGGCAGGTCGTCGCCCGCGCCGGCATCGCCGAGGCCGAGATCGCCTGGCAGGGGGCGATGCTCGACGTCTGGCCGGACATCGTCGAGAAGGCCGCGGCGACCGGACGGCTGCGCAGGCTCGTCGAGGTCGTCGCCGAGGACCCGAACTCCCGGGCCGCCTCACCGGTGTTCGCGTACCTGCTCGCCGAGCAGCGCACCTCGCGACCCGCCGAACAGACCACCGACCCGTTCGGCCACGGGCTGATCAACGACCGGCAGCGCGCCTTCTTCGACCGGACGTCCCTCCGCTCCCGGCTGCGGGAGATGGTCCTCGACCGCGGCCACCGCGTGCTCACCGTCGAAGGCGGTCCGCGGACCGGCCGGACCTTCACCTGGTTCCTCATCCACCACGTGCTCGCGAGCCAGGGGATCCACCCCTGCCGGATCCGGATGAGCGAGTACACCGAGCCGGTCCGGGTGGCCGAACTCACCGGCTTCCTCAACGACGAGTTCCGGGAGTGGAGCGTGCGGATCGACCACCACTCCTCCGAGGACCAGCAGGCCGACCGGCTGGTCAGCCAGCTCAGGGGCCGGATGCGGGAGGAGCGGCGGTCCGTCCCGGCGCAGCCCCGGCACTGGCTCGTCTTCGACGACTCGGAGTCCGTCCGCTTCACCGAACCCGCCCTGCGCGCCGTCGTCCGGCTGGTGCAGGCGGTGGTCGAGGAGGAGATGGCGGACCGGCTGCGGATCGTGCTGCTCGCCTACGACGGCTGGCTGCCGCCGGACGTCGAGGGGTACACCGCCCGGGAACAGCTGGGCCCGATCGGCATCGAGGACCTCCACGACTTCTTCCGGACGGTCGCGGCGGAAGCCGGCCGCCCGATCGACGCCGACACGGCCCGCGGCCTCGCCGCCAAGGTGCTGAGCGAGACCGGCCACGACGGCTGCCTCCCCGACGGCCCGCTCCCCCTGACCACCGCGATCCAGCACACGGCCGCCGGCCTCGGCCGAAGCCTCTACCAGGGATGTTGACGACGGTGACCGAGACCCTCGCCCCGATGCCCGACGCCGTCTACCGTGAACGGACCGTCCTGCTGGGCGCGTTCACCGCCGAGAGCCTGGCGGCGACCACCCCGGGCGCGGACGCGGCCGAACCCGGCGCGCTCCTGCGGGACTTCCTCACCCAGGACTGCGAACGGGTCACCACCCGGGACGGCCGCCGCTGGCGGCTCACCCCCGAGGTCCGCAGCCACACCATCGAGACCCTGGGCCGCCCGGAACGCCTGCTGGCCACCCTCGCCACCGCACCCCGTACGGAGGGCGACGCCGCACGCGACTGGGCCGAACGGTTCCTCGCCGCGCGGAACCCTCCGCTGGAGGCACAGGACTTCGACGAACTGTACGCGGCCCTCACCGTGGTCGGCTGGTTCCGCGACGCCCCCCGCGCCCGGGCCGCCCTCGCCGACCACGGACTCGACCTGCCGTCCGGCGACGAGGTGCAGCACCACCTCAAGCGGGCCCGGCTGCTGCAGCCGCTCCAAGCCCTCGCCGACGAGAGCTTCACCGGGCGGGAGGACGAACTCGGCACGCTGACCGACTACGTCGACGCCAAGAACGGCTACTCCCCCTGGCTCCTGGTGCACGGGCCGGGCGGCGTCGGCAAGTCCACCCTGCTGTCGCGCTTCCTCCTGGACCGCGCCGGAGCGGAGTCGGTCGCCCACGTCTACCTGACCTTCGAGCGTCCCGAGCTGGCGCCGGAACGCCCGCTCACCGTCCTGGCCGAAGCCGTCCGCCAGGTCGCCCTGCTGGCACCGGCCATGCGCGAGCGGGCCGACACCCTGGAGCACTCCCTCCGCCGCACCGTCGCCGCCGACCTCCGATCGGAGCGGGACCGCAGCTCCTCCTCCGGGCGCCGGACCTCACGCCGCCACGACACCGACGTGCTGCTCCACCGGGTCGGCACCTTCCTGGCGGCCTTCGGGACCGACCACGGCGGCCGGGCGCCGCTGCTCGTCCTCGACACCTTCGAGCGGGTCCAGCGTCGCGGCCAGTACGCCCAGCGCCGCCTGCTACAGGCCCTGGACGACCTGCGGTGGAGCTGCCCGAACCTGCGCGTCATCGCCGCCGGCCGCGCGCCCGTCGACGACCCCCGCTTCCGTTCCCTCCCGCTGGAAGGCTTCGACCCGCCGACGGCCCGCCGATACCTGCGCCGCCAGGTCGCCGAACTCGCCGGGCGCACCGACGAGGACCTCGACCTGGTCACCGACACCGTCGGCCGGAGCCCGCTCAACCTCAAGCTGGCCGCCGCCCTGCTCCGCCGCGAGGCCGACGCCCTGCGGGACCCGGCGCTGCACGACCAGCTCCGGCGGAAACTGGAGGCCGAGACCGTCCAGGGCGTGCTGTACCGGCGCATCCTCGACCACCTGGAGGACCCGGACCTGCGCCGCATCGCCAGCCCCGGCCTGATCGTCCGGAAGGTCACGCCGGAGGTCATCCGCCACGTCCTGGCCGAACCGTGCGGGCTCGGCGCCGTGGACGAGGAGCGCGCGTGGGGCCTGTTCCACCGCTTCCGGGACGAGGTCTCCCTCGTCGAGGAGGTACCGGGGCAGGACGCGGTCCTCCACCGGGCCGACGTGCGCGCCGTCATGCTGCCACTGCTCCGCCGCGACCACGCCGGGGTCGTGGAGCTGATCCACCGGCGGGCGGCCGCCCACTACGAGGACGCCGGCGACCGGGTCGAGGAGCTGTACCACCGGCTCGCCCTCGGCGAACCGACCGCGACCCTGGACGCCCGGTGGGAGGAGGAGGCGGGCCGGCTGCTGGAGCCGGCCAACGACGAGCTGCCGCCCTGTTCGCAGGTCTACCTCGCCGAGCGGATGGGGAACATCGCCCCTGCGGAACTCCGGGCGCAGGCCGACGACCTGACCTGGCTCCGGCAGGCGGTGCGGGCCGGAGACCAGCTCCTCGTGGACGACCGCCCGGAGGAGGTGTTGGCACTCCTCCGGGAACGACCTCACATCCGGTCCTCCGGCTTGCGCATCAGGGCCCTTGCCATCCTGCACCGCTGGGACGAGGTGGACGCCTTGTCAGACGACATCCTCGCCGCCGACCCCACTCCGGTCACCGCAGCAGCGGTACTCACGCTGCGTGCCCACAGTGCCATGAGTCGTGGAGACTTCAGCTCGGCCCATGATCTACTCAACCAGGCCCTGCGGGCGGCAGACGTCATTCAGAACACAATGATCACTCTCGGGATCATTGTGACCCACCTGCGTCTGCACAGGGATGGCGGTTCCCTCGACTCACTTGACGCCCGGCAGCTGCGCGTCCGCGCACTCGCGCTCGTCGACGACCTGAACCTGCACGACGTCGCTCAGGATCCTGAACTCATCCGGCTCATTGCCGCCGAAGTCGGTGACGAAGCGCCCGAGTTGATCGCTCTCACCGCCCGGCAGTCCGGCGTCGGCCTATCCGACGGCGGCGACGCCGCCCTGCTCGAATCCCTCACCCCGGAGGAGCTCCAGGACTTCACCCGGGCCACCGGCGTCAACGTCTCAATCCCCACGGACGACGCCGACACCGAACCCTCGGGCCCCGCACTCACCAGCGTGGACTTCGGCGATGCCATCAACACCTACCTCGGCGCGGGAGGCAAGCACGCCGAGGCCCTGAACAACGCCGTGGTGGAGAACCTCCGGCACGAGGTGGACTTCGCCGCTCCCTCCGCCCCCGCCCGCGACACCACCCACGACGCCGTCGTCCTCCTCCCCGGCCACATGGGCAGTTCGCTCCTCGACACCGAGACCGGCCGGCACGTCTGGGGCGACCTCAGACCCACCACCCTCCTCCGGCTGAGCCTCACCGACGACTCCTCGCTGCGCCTCACCCCCGACGAGCGGGCGGGCCGGACCGGCCGCCTGCGCCCCGACGGCCTGCTGCGCGCCCCGGCCTGGCTCTCGGCGCTCGGCGGCCTGGAGACCTACCAGCCCCTGCTGGACGCCCTGCACGCCACCGTCCTCCACGAGGACGCCGTCCTGCCGTTCCCCTACGACTGGCGGCTCTCCGCCGAGGTGAACGCGCGTCTGCTGGCCGAGGCCGCCCACCGCCACCTGGCGGCCTGGCGCGCGAGCCCGCACCGCCGTCGGGCGGGGGTGCCCGACGAGGAACCCCGGCTGGTCTTCGTCGCCCACTCCACCGGCGGACTCGTCGCCCGGGCGGCGCTGGCGGCCGATTCCCGGCTGGCGGCGCTCACCCGCGACCTGGTCACCATCGCCACGCCCTTCCACGGCACCCCCGCGGTCGCCGAGATGCTGGGCGGCCGCCGCCGGTTTCTCCCGCGCCCGCTGTCCGGGCTGGCCGCCTCCCTGCCGGGGGTGTACGACCTGCTGCCGACCTTCCGCTGCGTCGAGACCGACGACGCGCTGCGCCGGCTGGACCTCGACGATGTCCGCCGCCTCGGCGGCGATCCGGAGCTCGCCGCCGCCGCCATGGCGGCGCGGGCGGCGGAGTCCCGCGCGGCCTTCCTCCCCCGCACCCGCGCCGTGGTCGGCATCGGCCAACCGACCGTGCAGGGCCTGCGGTTGGCCGGGGACGGCCTCGAACCGGTGCTGACGGCACCGCGCGCCCACGACGACGGCCGCCCGTACCGGAGCGAGTCCGGTGAGGCCGTCCGCTGGGACCGCGGCGGGGACGGCCTCGTCCCGCGCGACGCCGCCGCGCCCTCCGCCTCGAACGCCGTGCTGTTCGTGTCCGGCCGACACGGCACCCTCTGCTCCGATCCGCACGTCCTGGAGCTCGTCCGGTCCGTCCTGACCGACCGGCGGCCGGCCGCCGTGCGGCCCCGCCCGGTCAGCCACGCCCTCCAGCGCCCGGGCCTCGGCCTGTCCCTTCCCGAGACGACCGTCCCGGGCCAGCCCTGGCCGCTCATGGTGCACGGCGCGTCACCGGACGACGCCGCCTGCCGCATCACCGACGAGGCCACCGGGGCGACCGTCGCCACACCCCGGCTGCTCCTCAGCGACGTGACCCTGGTCGCCGCCGTCACCCTCCCCCGCCCGGGCCTCTACCGGGTCACCGTCACCTCCGGCCCCGACCGCGTCAGCGACCTCCTCCTCACCACCGGCCCCGACTGACCCCACCGGCGGACGGGCGGCCGGAGCCCGCAGCTCCAGCCGCCCGCTCCGCCGTCGACGGACGTCAGCCCGCCGAGGGGCGGCGGTCGGAGCGCAGGCGCTCGGCGCCGTCCGAGCCGGGGTCCTGGAGCGTGTCGTCGGTGCCCATGACCTCGGGCACGGCGACCAGGAGTTCGTAGAGGAAGTCGTGGAAGCCCTCCGGCGTCGGCGCCGTGTGGGTCAGCGGGTAGACCCCGAACTGCAGGTAGTGCAGGGTCTTGCGCATCATCTGGGCCGGCGAGCAGACCGAGACGAGCGTGCCGAACTCCCCGTCCCTGAAGTACGAGGCGGCGACGAAGCACTCGTCGGCGGAGCCGTAGACGCCGGCCTCGCCCTTGTACCGCTCGTTGAGGTCGTCGCCGCGCACGGCCGGGGCCGGCACGCCGAGCTTCTCCAGGAACTCCCCGCCGGCCCGGCTGAGGCTGTTCTCGTCCTCCACCCCGAGGTGCCGGTGGCGGCTGCCGGGCACGTAGACCTCCACCGGCCGCCCGGCCTCCAGGTAGCCCCGGTAGAGCTCGTGGCCGCGCCGCAGCCGGGCCTCGAACTCCTCGCCCGGCACGGCCCGGTCGGCCAGCGGGTGCTGGGCGGCCACCTCGATCAGCACGCCCGGCAGGTGGCGCCGGGCCCGCATGAAGGCCTGGGCCGTGGAGAGCCGCTCGCGCCACCGCCCCGCTGTAGCAGGGGACAGGGCCGCCGTGTCACGTAAGTCCATCGCAGACCGCCTCACGATATCGTCCTCACTTCGCCGCGCTCCTCGACGATGGCCCAGGTCCGGTCGAAGTGCTTCCAGCAGGCGTCGATCAGACCGAAGTCCCGCGTCCCGCGCAGTTCCAGGGACGGGGTCTCCGGGGCCCGCGCCGGCGGCAGGGTCAGCGTGACCCATCCCCAGGTCCGGTCGCAGAGAATCATCGTGGACCGCAGGTGCGTGGTGAAGAACCCGATCTCGATCGATCCGGCGGCCGTGCTGCGCGCCCCGGCCTCGCGCACGATCGACCGCAGCCGGGCCTCCACCTCGCGCACCTCGGCCGCGATCGGCGAGCGCTGGTCCCACAGCGACTCGGACTCGTCGACGTCGGCGAGGAACTGCCCGTCGGGCGTCGGCACCAGGACGCGGATCCGGGAGCCGGCCGCGAGCGCCTTCGTCAGGTAGGGCGTCTGGATCTCGATCAGCCGCTTTCCGCTGGTGGACATGATCCCGATCGACGAGGCCTTCCCGAGGTTCTCGCTCAGGGCGTTGCCGGCCTGCCCGTCCACGCTGATCCGGGCCACACCGATCTGCGTCCCCGGGGCCACCAGGTTCTGCCATTCGGCGGAGAAGGTGTGCGCGATCGAATTGCCCTTGACCCAGCCGGGCTGGGGAGTGTGCCGGACCGCCAGCCGCAGCGCCCTGGTGACGTCGTTGCGCAGGTCAGCGACGGTGCGCCAGGACCTCCAGAGCCGCTCGCGCCGCACCTTCTCGCGGAAGACGGCCAGCCGCTGCGCGTCCTCCGGCGTCGGCTGCCAGCTGTCCGTGTGCAGTTCGACGGGGTCGGCGTGGACGAACACCAGGATGGGCTTGTCCAGCGAGCGGGCGTGGTCGTACTCCCGTTCCGTGAAGCTGACGGTCCCCGCGCCGACGTCCCCGTACCGCGCTCCGAGGATGAGGACGAGGTAGTCGCAGTCGTTGATCACCCGCTCGACGACCTCCCAGGCGCCCTCCGCCCGCGCGTCGAACAGTTCCATGCCGGAGGGGATGTACCCCTCCTTGACCAGCTCGTCGATGACGGCCTCGCGGTGCTGCTTCAGGTCCAGGCTGGTCGAGCTCACGAACACCTGGTAGCGGCGCTCGTCAGGGGCGGTGTCGGGCAGCGGCGCGGTGCCCGACGACGCCGGGGCGCCGGGGTGGGCGTCGGACTCCGCCGGCCCGTAGTAGTTGAAGTTGTTCGTCACCGAGCTGCGCGGGCCGATGGCGTTGCCGGCGACGTCGGCCCCGGCACCGACCCCGCCGCCCCGCACCTCCACGTGCTCGGCCGGCCGCTCCGGCTCTCCCGGGTCCTGCGGCCTGCGCCGCCGGAAGCGCGACCCCGGCATCAGCCGGCCACCTCGCCGCCCTCGCCCAGCGCGTTCCCGGCGACATCGCCCCCCGCGGCCACCGCTCCCTCGCCCTCGGCCGACACGGCCCGCCCCGGCCCGGACACCCCGCGCGGGGCCGCCAGCGTCCCCGTGACCCTGCTGTCGGCGCCGATCGCGTTGCCCGTCACGCTCCCCCCGGCGGCGACGGCACCGCGTCCGCCGGCCCGGACGGCGCCGTCGTCGTCCTGCCCGCTACGCCGCAGCGCGTACACCGAGGCGACGAGCCCGGCGAGTCCGACGACCGCCCCGACGACGGCGCTCGCCCGCTCGGCCCCGGCGGCGTCCCCGAGCACCGCCCACAGCGCGAGCGCGACCGCAACACCCGTACAGGCCGAGGCCGTTGACCAAAACAGCAGGCGCATGTGCGATGCCCTCCATCACAGCGACAACCCGGTGAGACCGTAGTACCCGGCCCCCGCTCGCACCACGCTCCGGTGGCGCCTCGAACCGGGTCGCGCATCCGGCGACGGATACCGCCGCGCCGTCGGGACCGGCTCCCGGTGCGCCGGGTGGCCCGTACGGGGTGCCCGGAAAGGAGGGTGCGCCGGGCGGCCGGGATTGGCGCGCCCGGCGTCTTCACACCATTCGGTCCGGAGGCTCCACCTTCCCGATCAACGCCTCCCGAACGAAAGGATGCCCGCACATGGCAGCAACCATCACCGGCCGTCGCATCGCCCAGGTCGTCGCGGCCGTCGTCGTCGCGGTGGCCGCCGGGTGGACACCGGTTCCGGCACAGGCCCACAGCGCCCCCGCCCAGCCGCTGCCGGCCGTACCCGCCCCGCTCGCCGACGACTGGTACACCCAGTGGAAGAACACCACGGCCGATCCCGACGCACCGGTGAAAGAGACACGACCGAAACTGACCTGGCGTTCGGACCAGGACGTCCTCTGGCGGGGGTCCAACCGGACCCCCGAGGTCATCTTCGCCGACGGGCTGCGACCACAGGGGGAGAAGACATCCGAGGACCAGCGCCAGTACAACTGGGTCAGCCAGGTCGACCGTTCGACGCCCGAGACCGTGTTCTCGGGCGCCTCACGGGACCAGAGTGTGGCAGTGGATTTCGGCGCCTGGATCTACGAGGTCCACGCACCCTGGGGAATCGACCAGGAGGCGTCCGGCACGTACACCACCATGTTCGGCCTGTACCGCGGCGAGCAGGAGATCACCTTCCCGGGCGGCATCAAGTCGCGGTTCATCAAGGACGCCTGCCCCAGGGACGGGGGCGCGTGCCAGTCGAACCCGCACTACGACCCCTCGGGCGCCGACAAGCCGCAGGACGTCGCGGCGGTCACGATCGACTGGGCCCGCCTGTGGCCCACCCAGGACGCCGGGGCCCTGCCGTGGGTCTCGGAGGAGGGGATCGCCTGGGCGGTGGGAACCGACACGCTGAACCCCTTCCAGGGTGAGGACGCCTTCCGGGAGGGCCTCAAGCCGCGGGTCGGGACGGCTCCGTGGCTGGGCCTGTTCAAGGAGCACGTCCTGAACAAGCCGACGCCGTCGGTGCTGGAGCACGGCTGGGAGGCCCTGGCCGTCGGCGCGGCCGTCCCGGGGTTCCGCGCGAAGTCGGACGCGGAGGAGCTGGTCAGCGAGGCCAAGGCGGGCGGCTGGGTCTACCAGCTCCTGGACACCGCGCACGGTTTCCGTACCGATCTCCTGAACAAGCCGACCAAGGATCCGACGCCCGCCGAACCGGTGGAGCTCGGCTACGTGGGCGGGGTGCGCGGCGGCCTCCTGCTGACGGCCTGCCACTACCCGAAGGGGGCCACGGTCTCGGACCAGTGCTTCAAGAACCCGCACCCGGGCACGAACGCGAGCACGAACACGCACACGCACGTGGTCGCGCCACTCGACCCGGTCCTCGCCCGCTGAGCCCCGCCCCCGGGGCCGTCCGAACGGCTCGGCCTGACGGCACTCCGTGGACACCGCGCTGCCCGGGGGA
>NZ_LIPD01000005.1:248584-289246 GCF_001905545.1 Streptomyces sp. CB02056
TCCCCCGGGCAGCGCGGTGTCAGCGGCCCGTAAAGTTAGCTTAGGCACACCTAATATCGAGGGCGCTTCGCCCTCGGCGCGGGCGGCGGCGGTACGGACCTCACATCCCGGCGCGCGCGGCCCGCTCCGGTGTGCCTGCCGGAGAGCTGCGAGAACGGGAGTGGAGATGCTGGGTGGCGGTCGGGACGCCAGACGTCCGCACGGGGAGCTGGTCGCGGACGTGCTGGCGGTGCTGTGGGCGGCCGGGGAGCCGCTGACCGCCCAGCAGGTCAAGGAGACCCTGAACCAGGGGCTGGCCCGCACCACCGTGGCGACGATCCTCACCCGCCTGCACGAGAAGGGCACCCTGGTCCGCTCCCGCCCCGGGCGGTCCTTCGCCTACGCCCCCGTGGAGGACGCCGCCGGACTGGCCGCCGGGCGGATGCGCCGGGAGCTGGAGAAGGAGCCCCAGCGCGACCTGGTGCTGAAGCGGTTCGTCTCCTCGCTGTCCGAGGACGACGAGGACGTCCTGCGCCGCCTGCTCCTCGACGCCCGCCCCGAGGCCGAGGCCACTGCTGGAGCAGCCGCCGAACCCGAGGACCGCGCATGAGCCTGGTCCTGGTGCTCGTCGCCCTGGCGCTGCTGGTCCCCTGGGCCGCGGTGCCGGCGGCCCGCCGCCTGGCCGTCCTGCTGCCGCCGCGCGAGGCCTCGTTCACCCTCGCCGGCGCGGCCGTCCTGCTGGCGGGCGGCACCGCCGCGGCCCTCGTCGGCCTGTTCCACGTCCCGTTCCTGGCGGGCCTGGAGCACCTGCCGCTGTCCCACGTCCTCGCCCGGTGGCCCGCCGTGGTGCCGGTGTCCGGCGCCGCCGGGGTGCTGCTGGCCGTCCAGGCCGTACGGCTGGGGCGGCGGTGGCGGAGGCAGCGCGCGCTGCTGGCCCGCGCCTGGGAGTTGACCGGCGGCGCGACCAGCGACGGCGACCTGCTCGTGGTGGCGGGCGAGGAGGCGGAGGCCTTCGCCCTGCCCGCCCACCGGGGGCGTCCCGGCCGGGTCGTCGTCTCGGCCGGCATGCTCCGGGCGCTGGGGCCGACGGAGCGGGCGGTGCTGCTCGCCCACGAGCGCGCCCACCTGCGCGGGCGCCACCACCTGCTCTCGGCCGCGGCCGACCTCGCCGCCGCCGTCCACCCGGCGCTGGGCCGGCTGCGGGCCGACCTCGACTTCCACCTGGAGCGGTGGGCCGACGAGCAGGCCGCCCGCGCGGTCGCCGACCGGCGCACCGCCGCGACGGCCATCGCCCGGGCGGCCCTGGCCGGGTCGCCGTCCGTCCGCCACGCCACGGGCCCGCTGCTGTCGGTGAGCTCCGGTCCGGTGCCCCAGCGCGTCCAGGCGCTCCTGGGCCCCGCGCCCGCCCGGCCGACCGGCCACCGGGCGCGGGCCGCCGTCGCCCTGCTCGCGGCCGTCGCGGTCGCGGCCCTGCTCGGCGTGGGCCTGGCCTACGGGCTGCACGAGTACGTCGAGTACGCGGCCCGGGCCCTGCTGGCGCACGGCACCGTTTGACGACATCGATGTAGACCAACTGTTCGGGCCCGGGTATGGTGAGCCTCGGCTTGCGCGCGCGGGCCGTGCCGCCGTCGTCCGCCGACGGTCAGCCGTCCGTCGGGGACCGTGTCCACCCGGTCCCGGGGCCCGGCGCTCCCGTGCGGATGCCACCCCTGTGGCCCCCGGCCCGAGAACACGGCGGCCTTCCCGGACGATTGGACCTGCTGTGTACGACGGGAGGACGGGGTCGACGAGCCCCTTCGAACAGACCGTCTACCTCCTGTCGACGGCCGGCCGGGCGGCCGACCGCCTGCTGGCCGACCGCCTCGGCTCGCGCGGGATGGGCCGCGCCCACCAGACGCTGCTGTCCGCGCTCGCCCAGCTGGGGCCGCACGGGCGCCACGACCTCGTCGAGCGCGCCGCCGCGACCGGGACCGACGCCGACCAGGCACTGGACGACCTGCTGTCCGCGGGCCTGGTGCACTCCATGGTCGTCCACATCCGCGGACGGCAGGAAGTGCTGACGATCACCCCGGCCGGGCAGGCGGCGCTGGACGTGCTGCACGAGGACGCCTCCGCCGTCCAGGAGGACCTGCTCGCCCCGTTGACGAAGGGCCAGCGCGCCGAGCTCAACTCCCTGCTGCGGCGGGTGTGCGCGGCGGCCGGCCGCGGCGCGGGACGCCGCACGCCCGCGCGGTCGGGCCCCCGCTGGGTGCTGACCGGCGGACAGCGCCGGAGGTGGGTCGTCGAGCAGGACGCCGCCGCCGGTGCGGCCGCGCGCCCGGACAGGGCCGCGCCCGGCCGGTGAGCACGGCGCCGTGACCGGCGGGGCTCCCGTAGCCGGTGCGGCGCCGGGTCAGCGCACGCTGCCCGCGGGCTGCTTGGTCACGGACGGTGCGGACAACGGCCCCCCGAGCGGCAGGACGCGGTCGGCGCGGCCGGTGACCAGGGGGAGGTCGTGGCTGACCAGGACGACCGCCAGGCCCCGGCCGGTGCGCAGGCCGTCGAGGAGGTCCATGAGCGCGGCGGCGGTGTCGGTGTCGAGGGCGGAGGTGACCTCGTCGCAGAGCAGCACGTCGGGTTCGGCGGCCAGGGCGCGGGCCAGGGAGACCCGCTGGCGCTGACCGCCGGAGAGCTCGTGGGGGTGGCGGGCCGCGTAGCGCGCGGGCAGGCCGACGGCGTCGAGCAGTTCGGCGACGCGCTCCTCGCACCGGGCGGCGGGCAGGGCGAAGTGCAGCTTCAGCGGCCGGGTGAGGGTGGCGCCGACGGTGCGGGCGGGGTTGAGGGCGCCGAGGGGGTTCTGCGGGACGAGCTGGATGCGGCGGCGCTGGTCGCGGGTGCGGCGCCGGTAGGAGGCGGCCAGCGGCTGGTCGTGGAGCGTGAGGGTGCCGGTGTCGGGAGTGTGGAGTCCGGCGAGGGTGCGCACCAGGGTGGTCTTTCCGCAGCCTGACGGGCCGACGATTCCGGTGAGGGTGCCCGGGGTCAGGTCGAGGTCGACGTCCGCGAGGACGGTGCGCCGGGTGCGGCCGCTGCCCGTGTGGGCGCCGAGCGCCCGCACGCTCAGCACGGGGCCGCCGCCCTCGGCAGGCCGGGGCCCGCTCTCGGCCACCACCGCCGCCGGGCGGGCCGGCGCGGACGGCGGGGACGGCGGGGCCTGCGCGGGCCACAGGGCGAGGGCGTCGTCGGCGCAGCGGGCGACGAAGTCGGGGTCGTGGCTGGTGAAGGCGATGGCGATGCCGTCGCGCTCGGCGATGGCGCGCAGCAGCTCGGCGATGTCGTCGCGCAGGGCGGCGTCGAGGCCCGCGGTGGGTTCGTCGAGCAGGAGGATCTCCGGCCGGCGGGCGAGGGCGCGGGCGAGGGCGACCCGGCGCTGCTGGCCGCCGGACAGCCCCGCGGTGCGGCGGTGTTCGAGGCGCTCGTCGGCGGGCAGCCGGACGGTGCGCAGCAGTTCGGGTACGGAGGTGCGGCGGCGGTCGGCGGCGGTCTCGGTGACGAGGCGCTCGACGCGCATCCGCGGGTTGAGGCCGGAGCCCGGGTCCTGGCCGACGAAGGCGAGCCGGTGGCGGCGGAGGCGGCGCAGTTCCTCGGGCGGCAGGGCGAGGATGTCCTGGCCGAGGACGTCGACGCCGCCGCCGCTGACGCGGGCGCCGGGCGGGAGGGCGCCGACGAGGGCGCGCAGCAGGGTGGTCTTGCCGGCGCCGGAGGGGCCGGTGATGGCGTGGACCCGGCCCGGGACGAGGGCGAGGTCGGCGTCGGTGAGCAGGGGCGTGTCCCCGAGCATGACGGTCAGGCCGGTGGCGCGGGCGGCGGGGGCGGGGGCGCTCACAGCGGGGGTGCTCACAGCGGGGTCTCCGGGGTGGGCCGGGCGGGGGCGAGGGCTTCGGCGGCGAGGTTGACGCTGATGGCGAGCAGGCCGATGGCCAGGCAGGGCGCGCCGACGGCCCAGGGGTTGAGGGTGATGCCCGCCGCGTTCTCGCGGATCATCAGCGCCCAGTCGGCCTCGGGTGGTTGGGGGCCGAGCTGGAGGAACGCGGCGACGGAGACGATGTAGACGCCTTCGACGAAGCGCAGGCCGAACAGCGCCAGCAGGGTGGAGCGCAGGTTGGGCAGGACCTCGCGGAGCATCAGGTGCCCCAGCCGTTCGCCGCCCGCGGCCGCCGCCTCGATGTAGCCGGTGGCGGCGATGGGGGCGGCCGCGGCGGCGACGATGCGCACCGCGTACGGGATGCCCAGGAGGACGGCGGCGGCCGCGACGGCCAGGCGTCCTCCGGCGGGCCAGGCCAGGGCGATGAGCATGATGGCGAGGACGGAGGGCAGGAGGATCGTCAGGTCGGCGAGGCGTTCGATCCACCGGCCCAGCCGGGGCCGCAGGGCGGCGAGGATGCCGAGGGCGGTGGCGGCGGCGGTGACGACGAGGGCGATGGCCAGGGCGGTGGCGATCAGGGGCGCGCCGCCGGTCAGCAGGCGGCTGAGGACGTCGCGGCCGAGCTGGTCGCCGCCGAGCGGCACGTCGGCGCCGGCCCCGGCGTACGGGAAGGTGACCGGGGTGTCGATCGGGTGGGGCGCCAGGAACGGCCCCACGAGGGCGAGGAGGACGAGGAGCAGCGCGGGGACGGCGCGGACGAGGGCGCGCGCCGTGCGCCGGGTGGCGGGCGCGGGGGCCGCTGCTGTCGGGGCGTCGGCGGTCATCGGCGCTCCTCTCCGAGGGCGGTGGTGCGGACGAGGTCGGCCAGCAGCAGGAGCAGGCTGATGGCGGCGCCGGCCGCGGCCACGACGCCGGCGATGAGCGGGGTGTCGCGGTCGGTGATGGCTCCGGCCAGGACGGCGCCGATGCCGGGGTAGTTGAAGAGGGTCTCGACGACGACGGTGCCGCCCAGCAGCATGCCGGCGGAGGTGGCGATGCCGACGGCGATGGCGGGCAGCGCGCCGGGGAGCATGTGGTGGCCGAGGACGCGCCGGCGCGGCAGGCCGTCGAGGACGGCGGCCTGGACGTGCGGCAGTGCGGCCTGGTCGGCGAGGGCGCCGCGCACGATGCGGGTGTTCCAGCCGATCTGGGGGACGGCCAGGGAAAGCAGTGGCAGGACGAGCATGGTCCAGGATTCGGGGGCGCCGTCGGGGCCGGTGAGGGTGACGGCGGGCAGCCAGCCGGTCCACTGGGAGAGCAGGAGCAGCAGGGCGACGGAGACGACGAACTCCGGCAGGGCGAAGGCGGCGGTGGAGAGCGCGTCGACGGCCCGGTCGGTGCGCCCGCCGGGGCACAGCGCGGCCCAACTCCCGAGCGCGAGGGCGCCGATGGTGCTCAGGGCGAGGGCCAGGGTGCCGAGCAGCAGGGTGTTGGGGAAGGGGCCGGCGAGGACGTCGGTGACGTGCTGGCCGCGCGCGGTGGTGCCGAGGTCGCCGGTGGGCAGGCCGGTCATCCAGTCCCAGAAGCGTTCCGTGACCGGGCGGTCGAGTCCGAGGGCGGTGCGGCGGGCGGCGAGGTCGGCGGCGGTGACGCCGCGGTCGGAGGTCGCGCCGGCGGCGTCGCCGGGGAGGAGCTCGACGGCGGCGAAGACGCCGGCGAGCAGGACGACGAGCATGGCCAGGCGCCGGGCGGCCTGCCGGGCGACCCGGCCCGCACCGGGGAGGATGCGGGCCGGGACGCCGTGCGGCTGAAGGGTGGTCAACGGGACAGCCAGGTCTTCTCGAGCTGGACGCGGCCGTAGCCGGGGAGCTTGGGCAGGTCGCGCACGGCGGCGCCGGCGAGGTCGATGCCGTCGGCCATGCCCCACAGCAGGTAGCCGGACCTGGCGAACTCGATCTCCTGGAGCTGGTGCAGCAGCGTGCCGCGCGCGGCGGCGTCAGCGGTGCCCATGGCCGTGCGGTAGGCCTCGTCGAAGGCGGGGTCCTTGAAGCCGGACTCGTTCTGGCCGGCGTCGGAGAGCATCGTCTTGGCGGCGAAGAAGACGACCGAGTCGTTGGTGCCCCAGTACGTCGTGTAGAGCGTGCCCTTGAGCCAGGTGGCGTCCCAGAACACCTTGGAGTCCTGCTTGACGACGTTGATCTTCACGCCGGCCTCGCGGACCTGGGTGGCGAACAGGGTCGCGGACTCGGCCAGGCCGGAGATGTCCTCGGTGGTGATGAGGTCGTAGGTCCGGGAGGTGTCGAATCCGGCGTCCGCGAGGAGTCGCTTGGCCTTGGCGAGGTCGCGGGTGCGCTGGGGGATGTCCTTGGCGAGGGCGGGGTCGCCGGTGCCGAGGATGTCGTTGGCGACGCTGCCGTAGCCGGAGAGGACCTGCTTGACCATCGCGTCGCGGTCGACCGCCAGCTTCAGCGCCTCGCGCACCCGGGGGTCGGCGAAGGGGCCGTCGGCGGTGCGCATGACGATCGGCATCGCCATGTCGTTGGGGCGGCGCAGGATCCGGACGTCCTTGCGGGCCTCGGCGGTGCGGGCGGCGACGGCGCCGACGTTGGAGGCGACGTCGATCTGCCCGGCGAGCAGGGCGTTCGCCATGGCCTGGGGGCTCTCGAAGAGGCGGACCTCGACGGCGTCGAGGAGGACCTTTCCGCCGTACCACTGGTCGTTGCGCACCAGGCGGGCGTTGCCGTCGCGGTACCAGTCGAGTTTGAACGGGCCGGTGCCGGGGGCTCCGGCGATCGCGTCGTCCTTGGTGTCCTTCTTGAGGACGAAGGTGGTGAGGCGGGTCTGCAGCGGCAGGTCGGCGTTGGGGTAGTCGGAGACCAGGACGACGGTCTTCGGGTCCTCGGCCCTGATGCCCTCGGGCTGGATGCCGGGCAGGCGGCTCTTGCCGGCCGGGGTGTCGCGCAGGCGCCGCAGCGACCAGACGACGTCGGCGGCGGTGACGGGGGTGCCGTCGTGGAAGACGGCGCCGTCGGCGATCGTGAAGCGCCAGGTCGTCAGGTCCTCCGACGGCTTCCAGGAGGCGGCCAGGCGCGGGACGGTGTTGGCGGTGTCCCCGGGTATCGCGAGGGTGTCGTAGAGCAGGCTGATGATCAGGTAGTCGCTCTCGTTGGCCTGGGTGCCGTGCGGGTCACGGGTGATCGCCGAGGCCTTGCCGAGGGCGCCGACCTTCAGCGTTCCCCCGGCGCGGGGCTGCGCGGACGCCGTACCGGCCGGTGCGGCGTCCTTGGATCCGCCCGTGCCGCTGCCGCAGGCGGCCAGCGCACCGGCCGCCCCGATACCGGCACCGGCCCACAGCAGCTGTCGTCGGGTGACGCGCACGTTCGTTCCTCGATTCGGATTGCGCTCGATTTGCTTAGGCTTACCTACCCTAAGTTCGAGGCCGCCCGCAAGCCGCCCGGCGGAGCGCACCCTCGTTCCGGCCGTGCGCCCCTCGCTCCCAAAACGCCTCGTGAGCAGCAGAATTGACCCTGAGCGGCCTGTGCGCCGCCGCCGGAAGCCGAGACTACGTAAATGTAGACATCCGATTTGGGTAAGGCTTGCCTTACTTCGAAGTCGTTGTTACGTTCATGTCGTCCGGCCGTTCGAGCCGCCCCGGACCCCACGCCCCACGCGCTGCTCCCGCCCGTCCCACACCGGTGCGGTGATGCCGCGTGCTCGCACACCTCTCCCGTCCCGCCCCCGGAAGGTCCCGCCGTGCCCACCTGCCCTGCCCCGGTACGCCGCCTCGACACCGCCACCGCCCAGGAACTGACCGACACCGCCGCCGAGTTGCTGGCCCGCCACGGCTCCGCGACCAGCCCCGACCTGCTGGCCGACCTGCCCGCGACACGCACCCGGCTCAGCGCGGAACTCCGGCACGCGCTGCGCCCGGTGGACACCGCCGACGGCCTGTTCGTGCTGCGCGGCCTGCGCCCCGACGACACCGAACTCGGCCCCACCCCCGGCCACTGGTCGACCGTCGGCGACGCCGGCGCGCTGTGGGACGTGACGCTGCTGCTGGTCTCCGCCCTGATGGGCACCCCGATCGCCTGGGACGGCCAGCAGGACGGCCGGTTCGTGCACAACATCGTGCCCTCGCCCGGCCACGAGAGCGAGCAGACCGGCGCCTCCAGCTCCGTCCTGCTCACCCCGCACACCGAGGACGCCTTCCACCCCGGCCGCGCCCACCTGCTGCTGCTCTGCTGCATGCGCAACCACGACCGGATCGCCACCACCGCGGCCGGCGTACGGCTGACCGCGCTCGCCCAGGCCGACCTGGACCAACTGAAGCGGCCCGTCGCGCCGATCCTGCCCGACGACGCCTACGAGCAGGCCCAGCAGTTCCCCGGCCGGCCCGCCCCGGTGCCCACCCTCTTCGACTCCCCCGACGGCCTGACCATGCGCTACGACCCCGCCTACACCCCGCTGGAGGGGACGGACGAGGCCTGGCGCGGCGCCTACGAGCGCCTGGGCGAGGAGCTGGCCCGGGTGTCCGTCGCGGTGAGCCTGGAGCCGGGCGACGTCCTGGTCGTCGACAACGACCTCGTCGTCCACGGCCGCGTCCCCTTCCGGGCCCGCTACGACGGCACCGACCGCTGGCTCAAGCGCGCCTCCGTCCGGGTCCAGGACCGCCCCACCCGCCCGCTCGCCGAGCACGACGAGCACGGCTACGGCCAGGCCGCCCTCACCGCCTGGGCCTCCTGACCGCCCGCTCTCCCCCCTGCTTTCCAGACGCCGCCTCACCGAACCGAAAGGGCACCCGCGTGGACCGGGACGACACCACCCTGCGCGTACTCTCCACCAGCGACCTCGCCGGCCTGGACATCACCCTGGCCGACGTCGTCGACACCGTCGAACAGGCCTACCGCACCCTGGCCGCCGGCCGGTCCGACAACCCCCGCAAGCTCACCGTCCGGCCCGCCGACGGCCACTCCGTCTCCTACGCCATGCTCGGCCGCGACGGGGTGCGCAACGTCGTCGCGTTCAAGACCTCGTACAAGCACGGCCTGGACAAGGGCCGCGACGAGCAGCACTACTACACGACGCTGACCGTCTACGACGACGTCACCGGCCTGCCGGTCGCCATGATGGACTGCTCCCGCATCGGCTCGCTGCGCACCCCGGCCGTCTCCGCCCTGCTGGCCCGCGAGTGCGCCTCCCCCGACGCCGCCACCGCGCTGGTGATCGGCACCGGCACCCAGGGCCGCCTCGCGCTGCCGTTCCTGCTCACCACGCTGCCCGGGCTGAAGCGCCTGCTGCTCTCCGGCACCCACCCCGACGGCATCGCCGCCGTCCGCCAGGAGCTGGAGCGCCACTTCCCCGGCCGCGAGCTGGAGTTGGTCACCGACCTCGAAGCGGCCGCCCGGGACGCGGACGTCATCGTCGCCACCGCCGGCGGCCACACCCCCGCCGCCGTCGAGGCCGACTGGCTGAAGCCCGGCGCGACCGCGATCCTCGTCGGCCACGGCCTCGCCCCGTCCACGCTGCACCGCGCGGACCGGGTGATCGCCACCAGCGAGGCCCAGATGCGCGTCACCGGTACCGACATGGCCGACGCCGACGGCACCCTGCCCGCCGTCGACCTGGAACTGCCCGCCGCCATCTCCGGCGCCTCCAACGCCCGTACCGCGCCCGACCAGCGGATCTTCGCCTACAACAGCGGCCTGGTCGTCACCGACATCGCGCTCGGCCACCGCTTCGCCCAACTCGCCGCCGACCAGGGCCTGGGCACCGAGGTGGACCTGTGGCGCTGACCCTGCCCGCCCACCCCGACCCACTCGCCGAGCGCCTCCACGCGAGCGGCCTGCTCCACGAACTCGCCCACGGCCTCGGCGGAGGGTTCCACTACCTGCTGCCCGAGCGCTTCGACGCCAACCTCGCCGCGTTCCGCGCCGTCCTCGCCGACACCGGCGTGGACGGGCGGGTCTACTTCGCCAAGAAGGCCAACAAGGCCGCCGCGTTCGTCGAACGCTGCGCCGCCACCGGGGCCGGGGTCGACGTCGCCTCGCTCGGCGAGCTGCGCGAGGCGCTCGGCCACGGCGTGCGCGGCGAGGACCTCGTCGTCACCGGCCCCGCCAAGTCCGAGGCCCTGCTGCGCATCGCGGCCCTCCAGGGCGCGCTGATCGCCGTCGACGCCCTCGACGAACTGGAGCGCGTCCTGCACCTGGACGTCCCCCGGCCCGTCCGCCTCCTGCTGCGCCGTCACCCGCCCGCCCAGCCCCGCAGCCGCTTCGGCCTCGACGACGACCAGCTGGACGCCGCGCTGTCGCGCTGCGCCGCGGCCGGTGAGCGGGTCCGGATGGAGGGCTTCAGCTTCCACCTGTCCGGCTACGAGGTGCGGCCGCGCACCGACCTCGCGGGCGAACTCGTCGACCTGTGCCTCAAGGCCCGGACGATGGGCCTGCCGGCGGACCGGATCAGCATCGGCGGCGGCTTCGCCGTCGACTACGTGCCCGCCGACGCCTGGGAGCTGTTCCTCGCCGAGCAGGAGCCCGGGCACTACCACGGCGGCCGGACGTTCACCACGGGCGACTTCTACCCCTACCACTCCCCCGTCGCCGGGGCCGACGCGCTGCGCTCGATCCTCACCGGCCGCCCGGGCGGGCAGGGGCCCGACCTGGCCGAGCGGCTGCGGGAGGCCGGCGTGACGCTGCTGCTGGAACCCGGACGCGCGCTGCTCGACCGGGCCGGCTCCTCCGTCTTCGTCGTCCAGGGCGTCAAGGACCGGGCCGGATACGGCATCGTCACCGTCGACGGCACCAGCCTGAGCCTGTCCGAGCAGTGGTTCAACAGCGAGTACCTGCCCGAGCCCGTACTCCTGCCCCGCTCTCCCGGCCAGGCGGCCGAGGAGTACCGGGCGTGCGTCGGCGGCGCCAGCTGCCTCGACTCCGACCTCCTGACCTGGCGCAAGATCCCCTTCCCCGCCCGGCCCCGGGTCGGCGACCTCCTCGTCTACCCCAACACCGCCGGCTACCAGATGGACTCCAACGAGTCCCCCTTCCACGACCTCCCCCTGCCGGCCAAGGTCGTCGTCCAGCACGAGGACGGCCGACCGCGCTGGCGCCTCGACCGCCGCCCCGCCCTCTGATCCCACTGATCCGACGCCACCCACCGCGCTCACCAGGAAGCCCCCCGCCATGACCGACGCCCTGCACCGCCCCCCGGTGGTCACCCGGATCTCCGACCTCATCGGCTACACCCCGCTGTTCGAACTCGCCCGCGCCGACAACGGCGCCCGCCTGCTCCTCAAACTGGAGATGTTCAACCCCACCGGCAGCGCCAAGATCCGCATGGCCCGGCAGATGGTCCTCGACGCCGAGGAGCGCGGACAGCTGCGCGAGGGCGGCCACATCATCGAGTCCACCTCCGGCAACACCGGCCTCGGGCTGGCCGTGGTCGCCGCCGAACGCGGCTACCGCTTCACCGCCGTCGTCGACAACCACGCCGCCGCCGACAAGCTGCGCGGCATGAAGGCCATGGGCACCGAGCTGGTGTACGTCGACGCGGACACCGACGGCGAGGAGCTGCACACCGCCGCCCGCGAGGAGCGCGCCGAGGAGATGGCCCGCGGCAGGGACAACACCTTCTTCACCGAGCAGCACAACAACCCCAGCAACGCGGTCGGTTACCACGCGGTCGGCCGGGAGATCGCCCAGGCCCTGGACAACCGGGTCGACGTGCTGGTCGGCGCCGTCGGCACCGGCGGCGGGCTGTGCGGCACCGCCCGCGAGCTCAAGGCGTACGTGCCGGACGTGACGGTCGTCGGCGTCGAGCCGAAGGGCTCCATCGCCTTCGGCCCGCCCGCCCACGACTACTACCAGTCCGGCACCGGCACCCCCGAGGGCGCCACCATCGGCCTGCTCGTCGACTACGACCTCATCGACGAGGGCGTCAAGGTCGGCGACATCGAGGCCTTCGCCACCGCCCGCGTCGTCGCCCGCCGCACCGGGCTGCTCATCGGCGGCTCCGCCGGCGGCGTCGTCCATGACGCCCTGGCCCGCCTGACGACCCTGCCGCCGGACGCCGTTATGGTCGCGTTCATCAACGACGGCGGGGAGAAGTACCTGGACACCGTCTTCAACGACGACTGGATGACGGCCCGCGACCTCCTCGACGAGGCCGTCGAGACCGGCATCGACGAATCCCTCGCCAAACTCCGCAGGCCCTGACACCCCCAGAGACGTGACACCCAGAGACGTGACACCCACCATGCAGCAGCTGACCACCCTGGCGCGCGACAGCCGCGCGCTCGCCGCCCTCGCCGTACCGCTCGCCCTCACCCAGCTCGCCCAGGTCGCCCTCACCACCACCGACACGATCATGATGGGCGTCCTGGGCACCGAGGCCCTCGCGGCCGGCGGCCTCGCCCTGGTGATCTTCAACCAGCTCCGCACCATGGGCGTCGGGCTGGTCACCTCCGTCGGCAACCAGGTGGCGGCCGCGGCGGCCCGGGCCGAACGCGCCGGAACCGCCGAGCCCACTGGAACCGCCGCCGACGCCGACACCGACACCGCCGACCAGGAAGTCCGGGGCCTGGTGCGGGCCGCGATGGCCGTCGCCACCCTCGCCGGACTGGCCGGCGCCGTCCTGATGGTCCTCATCGGCCAGGCCGCCACCTGGCTCGGCCAGGACGCGGAGGTCGCCCACCGCGCCCAGGGCATGCTCGCCGCCCTCGCCCCCGGCCTCGTACCCTGCCTCTGGTTCCAGGCGATCCGCCAGTTCACCGTCGGCATGCGCCGCCCCCAGGCGCTGCTGCGGATCACCCTCGCCTCCGTCGCCGTCAACGCCGCCCTCAACTGGGCCTTCATCCACGGCACCTGGGGCCTGCCCCGGCTCGGCCTCACCGGCATCGGCGTCGCCACCAGCAGCGTCTACCTGCTGTCCTTCCTCGCCCTCTACGCCTCCGCCCGCCGCGACGACCGGCTGGCACCGCTGCTGGGCCTGGACTTCTGGCGCGCCGACGCCGCGACCGTCCGCCGCCTGCTCGGCCTCGGCACGCCGATCGCCGCCACCTACGGCTCCGAGGCCGGGTTCTTCTCCGTCACCGCGCTGCTCGCCGGCAGCTTCGGCCCCGCCGCGCTCGCCGCCCACACCGCCGTCAACCAGCTGATCTACATCGTCTTCCAGGTCGCCGTCGGCCTCTCGCACGCCGCGTCCATCAACGTCAGCCGCGAACTCGCCCTCGGCGAGTACGCCGCCGCCCGCCGCATCAAGAACACCGCGCTCGCCTGCGGCGCCGTGGTGATGACGGTCGTCGGCACCCTCTACCTCGCGCTCCCGGATCTCGTCCTGCGCCCCTACTTCGACCCGAACGCGCCCACCGACCAGCAGGGCCTGAAGATCGCCACCGGCCTGCTCGTCGTCGTCGCCGTCCTGCAGTTCTTCGACTGCGCCCAGAACATCGGCGTCGGCCTGCTGCGCGGCCTCGACGACACCAGGAGCGGCTTCCGCATCACCCTCGTCGGCTACTGGGCCGTCGGCCTGCCCGCCTCCTGGCTCCTCGCCTACCCCCTCGGCGGCGAGACCCGCGGCCTCTGGTTCGGCCTGCTGATCGGCCTCGCCACCACCGCGGTCCTCCTCCTGCGCCGCTACGGCCGCGCCCTCACCGCCAGGGCCGCCACGGCACCCGACGCCGTCGCCGCCGGAGCCTGACAGCCCGTCGGCGGTGCCTGACAGCCCGTCGGCGGTGCCGGAGGGCGGGTGCCACCCCCGCCCGTCCTCCGGCGCACCACCCTGCTCCGCATCCACCCACCACCACGTGAGACTCCCCCATGCACGCTGCCTCGCTCGCCGCCACCGCCACCCCGTACGTCCTGCCCCCGCTGTGGCGCGTCCTGACCAAGGCCGGCTACTTCCTCGGCCTCAGCGCGGCCATCGGCACCACCGTCACCTACGCCACCACCGTCCGCCCCGCCCTGCGCGGCGCGGACCCCGACGACTCCAGGGTCCTGCGCGCCAGGGCCGCGACCTGCCTGGCCGTGTCCGGCGTGGTCCTCCTGGTCGCGGGCTACTTCCAGCTCGCCGCCCGCCTCGCCCGCGCCGGCAAGGGCATGCCCTTCGGTGACGCCCTCGCCCCCGGCAGGCTCTGGGACTACCTCCAGGCCCCGGCCGCCAAGGGCGCCTGGATCGCCCAGGGCACCGTCCACCTCGTCCAGAACGCCGTCCTGGCCGCGACGGCCGTCCTGCTGGCCGCCCTGTTCGTCCCGGCCGTACGCCGCCACGTCGACGCGATAGCGCTCACCGCGCTGCCGGCCGCCCTCGCCGTCACCCTGATCGCCGCCGTCCCGACCACCACCCCCGCCGGACTCGACCGCTGGCTCGACCTCCTCCTCGACCAGGCGCACATCGTCTCGGGCACCGTCTGGCTCGGCGGCCTCGCCCTGCTCGTCGCGCTCGCCGGCACCCGCGGCCGGCTCGGCACGGGCGCCGGCCTGGTGTGGGCGGACCTGTGGCGCCGCTTCAGCCTGGTCGCCATGGTCTGCGTCGCCGCCGTCACCGTCTCCGGTCTCTGGCTCAGCTGGAAGCACGTCGGCGCGGTCTCCCAGCTGTGGACCACCGGCTACGGCCTCGCCCTGCTCGTCAAGGTCCTCCTCGTCCTCGGCCTCGTCACCGCCGGCGCCTTCAACCAGTTCTGGCTGATGCCCCGCATCGCCCACGCCCGGCGCACCGACGACACCTCCTCCCTGCTCCACCTCACGCTGCGGCACTTCCCGAAGGTCGTGTGGGGAGAGGTCGCCCTCGGCGTCGCCGTCCTGGCGGTCGTCCCGTTCATCACCGGATCGGCGCGCGCCGAGGCCGCGGACGCCAAGGCCGTCTCCTCCGGCACCGTCTTCGCGGCCGGCGCCGCCCTCGTGCTGGCCCTCGGCGTCTCCCTCTACGCCACCGCCAAGGCCTCCGACGCCCTCGCCCGCCGTCAGGGCGCCACCGCCTGACGACGGACGTGGGGCCGCCGACCCGGGTCGGCGGCCCCACGTGTCCCTCCGCCGAGGCCTGCGACACATCCGGCTCCAGCCGACCCTCATCGAGGGAGGCCTGACCGGTACCGGTCTGTCATTCGCCCCACCGACTCCGCCCTGAGAACCTCAGTAACGTCGCCACCTCCTCTTCTGCTGCTGCTGCCGCCAGTGGGTGAGGTTCTGCCGTGTGGCGGCGATGTCCGGATGGTCCGGACCGAGGTGGCGCAGTTGCTCGTCCAGAAGCTCTTCCAGGGCTGCCACCGCTGCGCGCACATCGCCGGAACGACCGAGCCAGAAGGCCAACGCCGCCCGGGTCTTGAAGGTGACCGGACGGTGATCGGGAGTCCGGAGGTACCGCCCGTACGGGTCTTCCTCCGGTCTGCCGTGCAGTACGTGGAGCTGGTCCCTCAGCAGGCCGGCCAGCACCTTGACGGCCTTGCGCGGGTCGCCCGACTCCCCCAGCCAGTGTCCGTATCCGTAGCGCAGGTCGAAGAACGCCGCGAACCGCCGCCCGAACCTGCCTGACGATGCCTCGACGATCTGCCGGTAGGCGAGTGCGGCCCCCGCGGGATCGCCGCTTCGACCCAGCCAGTCGGCGGCCTCGGCCCGCAAGGCGTATTCGTCGAACACGTCGACCTGCCTGTGGTCCTGGCCGTGTTGTTCGTCGTCGACCAAGTCCCGGAAGACAGCGGCGACTTCGACCAGGTCGCCGTTCTGCGCCAGCCAATGGGCCAGACGCCGACGCAGCTTGGTGACACGTTCGGCGCTCGCGGGCCACAGGATGCCGTACAACCCGGGCGGCACGGCGGCCGACTCGCGCACCTGGACGTCGATCACGCCACGGTATTCCGCGATGGCGCCGGCGAGGTCGCCAGCTGCCGCGCAGGCCTCGGCGAGGGCGGCCCTGACCTCCCCCGTCCCAGGATGATCCGCGCCCGCCTCCTCGGAAACCCCGGCCAAGAACGATCGGAGGTAGGCCACCGCCTGCTCAGGCCTGCCCTCCGCCACGAGGGTCTCGCCCATCCGGACGGCCAGCTTGTTCTCCCGGTAGCCCAGTCTGCGCCGGTACGGCCCGCGCAGCAGTGCCCCGAGGTTCCCGTGCAGTGTCGCTGCCGAGACCTCGGGCGGACTCGGCGGGTTCGCCCTCCTCACCCCGGAGAGCAAGGACTCGACCTCCTCCGCTCTGAGCGCCTGTCCGTAGAACGCGTCGTACCTGGGCTCCCAACCGCGCTCGGGGTTCACCACCGTCCCGGCCAGGAGTGCCTCGACGGCGAGGTCGATCGACTCGTCCGACCGGTGCGCCGGCACGCTCTCGTGGGCTGCCCGCTGCACCAGGGGGTGGACGCGGACCCTCCGCTGCTCGTTCGAAGGGTCGTGCTCGACCAGGCAGCACCGGTGCAACAGGTCGAGCAGCCGGTCGCTTCCGGTCTCCTTGGCCTCTTCCCCGGGCTGTCGCAGGGCCTGCCCGGTGAGCCTGTCCACCACGGGCCGGGGTACTCCCGCCGGGTCCAGCGGAGCGAGCAGTTCCAGCAGCCGCCGGGCAGCCGGATCAACCTGTCGCAGGGCCTGGTCCCAGATGTGCGGGAGTGGTTCGCCCTGTCCGTCCGGCAGCCTGCCCGGGGCCGGCACCAGGTCGGCCAGCCGGTGTTCCCCGTCCCGCAGCCGGTCCAGGTACTCCGCGCAGCTCAGCCCGGTGCCGGTCAGGTACCGGGCGGCCTGCGCGAGGGCGAGCGGAAGGCGACCCAACTCCTCGGCCAGCACCGAGAGTTGCCCGGGCGACTCGGCCCGGTCTGCGGTGTTCAGCACCGCCGTGAGGTAGTCGTGGGCCTCGGCGGGGCTGAACACGGGCACGGTGACCACGTGCCGGTCCGACCCCTCGCGCGCCACGTCCCGGCGCCAGCTGGTGATCACGGTCCGCCCGTGCGGGTCGTCCGGTGGCCAGAGCCCGCGCAGGTCTTCGGGGTCGGCCAGGCCGTCCAGCACGATCATCCAGCGCACCGTCTGCCCGGCTCCGCCCGGCCGCAACCAGGCGAGGAACTCCCGCGCACCAAGCTCGGCGTCGCCCGGTTCGGTGCCGTTCAGCTCGGCCATGGTCCGGGCGTAGGCGGCCAGGATCGCCGCCCGGCTACCGGCGGCGGCCCAGACCAGCAGGTCGAGCCGCCCCTGCTGCCAGGCGGTGCGGGCTTCGTACGCGGCCAGCTGGGTCTTGCCGACCCCGGCGGTCCCGAGCAGGACCCGGTATCCCGCCGGTGCGTCGGGCAGGGGCCGGTGCTGGAAGCGGTGCGCGGCGTTCGGCACGACGCCGACCTGGAGCGGGTAACCCGCGGGCGCCCGACGACCGGTGAAGTACGACACCTGGTCCGCGTGGCCGACCGCGACGCTGTGGTTCTCCGCCCGCACCTCGGCGCCGGACGGCGCTGCTGGGCTCTGCTCCGCCGGTCCGTTCAGCCCTCGGTCGGATCCGGCACCGAAGGGCGGCCGATGGACACACCCCCGTGGATCACCCCGGCGGCGACCGAGCCGCGATCGGCACTGACCTGCACGTTCCCGCCGACGGCCAGCCCGCCGGCCCCGGCCGAGACCTGGGAACCCCGGGCCGCGGCCTCCTCCAGCAGAGCCCGCAGCGCCTCGCCGGCCCGCTCCCGCTCCTCCTCCGGCAGAGCCTCCAGGAAGGCCTCGAACCTGGCCTGCCAGGAGGCCTCCTGACGGATCCGGAGCCGCTCCAGCTGCCCGGCCTCGGCGCCGGCGAGCTCGGCAGCGGTGCGGTCGAGCCGCTCCAGTTCGACGGTCTCGCGCCCACCGTCACCGCGGCCGAACCAGTCCGCCACCTTGCGCCGGAAGCCCTCCCAGGCCTCCGTACCGGCGGCGGTCATCACCGCCGTTCCCCCTGCCGCGGCCAGTGCGGTCAACGCTTCGGACAGCATCCGAGCCCCCTCGTGTCGACGTCTGTGTCCTCGACCGTACTACGGGAGCTCCATGACGTCGTATCAGTCCGCCGGTCGACCGGTTTCGGGACCGGCCTCGGAGCGGGGACGCGGCGGGCCCCGCACGCAACGCCCGGGAGGCCAGGAGGGGTTCACGTGCGGGGCGCCGCTCGGATACGGGTGGCGGGTGCCGGGGTCAGCCCGCGGCGCAGCCGCCGTTCCGGCAGTCCTGCCAGGGGCCCCAGGGGCCGCCCGGAGCCTGCTCGGAGATCTGGGCCGTCCACGACGTGGCGTTCCACATGTGCGCGAGCACCGTTAGCCGCCCGTCCGCCGACTGCGTGACGGAGGAGGGAGTGGCCACCCCCGCCGGGAGCGGGCCGGATCCCAGGTCGTTCCAGGAGCCCCAGACCCCGGGGGCGCTCTGCTCGTTGACGTACAACCGCGGGCTGCCCGAGCCCTGGTAGACCTCGAAGAAGGCCAGCGTGCCGTCCGCCCGCTGGAAGGCCACCGGTGGCCCGAAGAACCTCGGCACGCCCGCCCCGGCGGGGCCGAAGGGCTCGGGCGCCGACCACGGACCGTCCGGGCCGGCCTGGTGGATCCGTACCAGGACCGACGACTGGTATCCGATGGTGAACACCTCCAGGGCGCCGTCGGCGTCCGCGGCGGCGGTGAGCACCAGGTTCTGGAAGTTGAGGCTCATGCCGTTGACCTGGCTCCAGGCGCCGAACGGGCCGCCGGGGGCGGACTGCGTCCGGTACCAGATGGTCTGGCCGGTGGCGTAGTCGGTCGAGAAGACCGCGAACCGCGCCTGGGTGCCGTCGGGACGGGTGACCGTGGTGGACTGGCCCTCGGTGCCCGGGGGAGTTCCGGTGTCCCTCGGCAGGCCCGTCTCCGCGTCCGGTGCGGCGAGCACCGACGCCGGTGCCCCTGTCCGCGCCTGCGCCTGCGCGGTCGGTGCGAGGAGGCCCACCGCACTGATGAGTGCGGCGCAGACGGTGGCCGCCGCCGTGAATCGCCGTGGGCTCTTCGGCATCGCTGGTTCCTGCCTTCCGATCGGTCGTCGAGGCCCGGCCGGGCGGGGCGCGGGCTGCCGGCCATCCTGCCCGCCGGGGCGACGGGTTCGGGCGCCCGCACCCGGGAATGGCCTGAACACGCGGGCCGCACCCCTGCACCGTGGAGTCCACGGCAACCGTCCACTCCACCCGGCCCACCGCATCGTCGACCTGGACGTGTTCCAGCAGCTTCGCCCAGGCCTCGGATTGTCGCACCCGACAGGTTCAATGGAACCGACGAGTCGACCGACGGGAGCACCGCGCATGGAACCAACCTTCTTCTCAAGTCCTGAGGAGTTCCGGGACTGGCTGGAGGAGCACCATGCGACTGCCTCCGAATGCCGGGTGGGCATGTGGAAGAAGGGAACGGGCAAGCCCACCCTGAGCTGGTCGGAGGCGGTCGACCAGGCCCTGTGCTACGGCTGGATCGACGGCCGGCAGAGCCCGATCGACGACTTCTCCTGGACGATCCGGTTCACCCCGCGCAGGCCGCGCGGCAACTGGAGCCTGGTCAACCTCCGCAAGATCGAGGAGCTGACCGCGCAGGGGCTCATGCGGCCGGCCGGCATCGCGGTGTTCGAAGCCCGTGACCGGGGCCGCGAGGAGAAGCCGGTCTGGGAGTTCGAGGCGGCGCAGCTGGCTCGTTTCCAAGCGGAACCGCGGGCGTGGGAGTGGTTCAGCGGGCAGGCGCCGTCCTACCGCAAGTCGGCGATCCACCATGTGATCAGTGCCAAGCGGGACGAGACTCGGGAGCGGCGGTTGGACCAGCTGATCGCCGACAGCCTGGAGGGGGTGCGGCTCAAGCCGTTCCGGCGCCCCGGAACCTGAGGGCCCGGCAGGCCCGCCGACTCGTGACCAGGCGACTGCCGGAACGGACGAACCCACCCTGTTGAACGGAACTGTTCGCGAAGCCCTGCCTCGTCCGCTTCAAGACGGGTGAAGATCTCCGCGGGTGCGCGGCCGGCCGTATCGTTCGACGAGGGCGTTGCCGATCGAGGCCAGGTGGTCTCGCACGCCCGGAGGGCCGGTCACCTCGACCCATTCGACCAGCCCGGAGAGCTCGCCGGCGAGGATGCACTCGTTGGGGCCGCGAATCACGACCTCGATGCGGCCATCGGCCGTGGAACCTCCCACGTCGAGCCGGTCGCCGAGCGCCATCCGGAGTATGCCTATCCCGTCGGGTGTGCATACCGCCTGGACCTCCAGCGGCGTTCGTTTGCGATCGACCTCTTCGGCGATCTCATTCCAGCTCTCGGCAAGGTCGAAGTCCCCGGGTCGGTGCACAGGGTCGCCGGTCGGGTCAGCGGACGACACGCGGTCGATCCGGAAGACCCGTCGGCCGGTCCCGGTGTTGGAGACGAGGTACCACACAGGACCTTTGGCGACGATGCCCAGCGGGTGGACGGTTCTCCGGGTTTCGACGCCTTTGCTGTCGACGTAGCCGAGCGACACCTGGACGCCGCTGATCACCGCGTCCTGGAGTTCGTCGAGGAAGCGCGGCGGCCGGTGCTCGATCCGGCTCGCCCCCCATCGCTGCGGGTCCACGACCAGCGACGCCGCCGCTGCCTCGGCCTGCACCTGGAAGGGCTTCGGCAGGGCATGGACGAGCTTGCGCAGGGCTGCCTTCATCGCCGGCGTCGCATCCGAGGCCGGACCGACGGCCAGGAACAGGGCGCGGGCCTCACTGGCGGTCAACCCGGACAGGTCGGTACGAGCGCCGCCCACGAGGCGCCAGCCGCCACCTCGGCCCTGTACGGAGTACACGGGCACCCCGGCCATGGCCAGGGCGTCGAGGTCGCGGCGGGCGGTGCGCTCGGAGACGTCCAGCTCTCGGGAGACCTCTGCGGCTGTCACCTGCTCGCGCCGTTGGAGCAGGAGGAGTACGGCCACCAGCCGATCGGATCGCATGCTGACAAAAGTCTCATGGAAACCGGTCATGGGGTGACCGGTTTGGGGAGCACGATGGCGACATGGCCTCATCGAGGAGGTCGACCGCCGGCGAACGCCCCAGAGAGGAAATGCAGTGTTCAATCCAGCAGAATTTCCCGAGCCCACCCTCGTCCAGGTCAACGGTGTGGAGCTCGAAGTCTTCGAGGCAGGCCGAGAGAACAAGGGCAAGCCCATCGTGCTCTGCCACGGCTGGCCGGAGCACGCCTTCTCCTGGCGTCACCTGATGCCCGTCCTCGCAGCGACCGGCTACCACGTCATCGCACCGAACCAGCGGGGCTATGGCAACTCATCCCGCCCGACCGAGGTGACGGACTACGACATCGAACACCTGACGGGTGACCTCGTCGCGCTCCTGGACCACTACGGCTACGAGGACGCCACCTTCATCGGCCATGACTGGGGTGCGTTCGTCGTCTGGGGGCTGACCCTGTTGCACCCCGACCGGGTGAACAAGCTGATCAACCTGAGCCTGCCTTACCAGGAGCGCGGAGAAACGCCGTGGATCGAGGTCATGGAGACCTTCCTCGGCGGCGACTTCTATTTCGTCCACTTCAACCGGCAGCCGGGCGTCGCGGACGCCGCATTCGATGCCAACACCTCCCGGTTCCTCCGCAACCTCTACCGGAAGAACGTGCCCCCCGCATCCCCAGAACCGGGCATGGCGTTCATCAACCTCGCCAAGGCGGAAACAGCACTCGGTGAGCCCGCCATGAGCGACAGCGACCTGGCCGTCTACGTCGCCGCGTTCGAGACGTCGGGATTCACCGGCGGCATCAACTGGTACAGGAACCTCGACCGCAACTGGCACCAGCTGGCGGACGCGGACCCGGTCATCAAGCAGCCCGCCCTCATGATCTACGGCGACCAGGACTTCTCGATCCCGAGGTTCGAAAGACTGGCAGAGTTCGTGCCCAACGTGGAAGTGGTCGGCCTGGACTGCGGTCACTGGATCCAGGAGGAAATGCCGGAAGAAACCAACCAGGTGATTTCGGAATGGCTGGAGCGGCAGGGCTGGAGCCTGTCCGACAAATGATCACCGAGCGGGTGCATTGCTCGGTCCAAATTGCCTTGCCGTCCTGACGTCGGCCAGTAGGCGTCACCCGTAGGCGTCACGGCCCCGCGTGCGGGCGGCACCGTCAGGGCCGTCCCCGCTCCGCGATGGACCGGGTGACGGCGGCCAGGTGGTGGGAGGTCTCCCAGGCGCGCCGCTGGCTGGGGCCGCCGGGACCGGCCGCGAGGCCGTCGGCCCGGAGGCGGATCTCACCGTCCCCCCAGGACAGTTCGTCGTTCGTCCGACCGCCGAACCAGACCTCGGCCCGGGTGAGTTCGCGGCACAGCCGGAGCGTGTCGATCCCCGCCATGCCGACGGCCCGCACGACGTGCCAGTGCCGCCCGCTGGTGTAGCGCAGGTTGACGGGTGCGGCTCGCACGCGGGCGGGAGCGGGCGGCTCGGGGTGGGTGACGCCGTGGTCGCCGAAGTCGGGCGGTCGGCCTCCGGCCCGTCGGGCGACGCGCTCCCAGAGGTCGAGGTCGTGGCGGCGCAGCGCGGTGAGGACGTGGGGCGTGACGCGGCGCAGGGACGGCGGGAACGCGCCGCCGGCGAGCGCGATGCGCCGCCAGGGCAGTGCGCGGGCCCAGGCCAGGACCTCGGTTGCCCGTGGCACGAGGCCGGTGACCGTGTCGGCGTCGGGGAGGTAGCCGGCGTCGAGCAGCAGGTCGGTGTCCGGCGGCTTGAGCACGACGGCGTCGAGGGTGCGGCGGACGTCCTCGGTCAGTTCCCGGGGGCCGTGGGGCAGGTGGTTGAGGTCGACGCGCAGGCACCCTCCGGCGCCGTGGGCGAGCTGGGCCTGGCGGGTCTCGTCGAGGGAGCCGTCCGGGTCGGTGGTGCGGAAGGCGGGGACGAGCGTGTGGAGCCACTCGCGGAAGGCGTCGCTGAGCCAGCGCATCGCGTGGCCGCGGAAGCCGGTCCCCACGGCGCCGTACTGCCAGAGCTGCCCGCAGTCGACGGTCACGGTGAGGTTGCCGGGCAGGTGGTCCCCGGCGTGGTCGGCGAAGGTCTGCACGACGTCGGCCAGGCGCTGGTCGGGGTGGACTTCGAGGAGCGGGCGGATGCGCGCCTGGACGTCGGCGCTGATGTTGCGAAGGGCGATGAACTCGCCCGCCTTGCCACGCAGGATCGGTACGTACTCCATCGGCATCCCCCTGCTGACGGTGGCGCGTGCGTTACCCGGGGTTACTGTCGCCCCGCCAGTGTGCGACGCCCGCCGCCGTCGCACCAGGGCGCGCACCCGGCGCAGCGGGCGGGCGTTCACCACCGGCGTCCACCGGAGCGCCGGGTCGAGTCCGTGCCGCATGACGAAAGCCGGACGGCCTGCTGGTCGTCGTGTCCGGGCCCCGCCGCCCGGAGCCCGGGTCACCCCTCCTCGGCCTCCCGGAGGGGGCGCAGCAGCTGGTCGAGGCCGAACTCGAAGCGCTCGTCGAACGCGGTGTCCTCCATGTGCCGGGCCACCCGGTCGAGCGCGGGGTAGCCGCCGTCGGCGAGTGCGGGGCCGAGGCTGTGCTCCTCGTCGGAGGCGCGGAGGGCCTGTTCCTCCTGCGTCAGGCCGAGCGTCAGGTACTGGATGCTCCAGAACGTCCAGGCGGCCCGGCGTTCGTCGAGTCCGGTGCTGAGCAGGGCCGCCACGACGTGGTCGGCGAAGCCGAGGGTCGCGGGCTCGGCGGCGTAGGTGCCCGCGACGACGGCCGCGCCGTCGCGGTGGGCGAGCAGGCTGCGGCGGTAGCGGCGGGCCAGTTCGCGCACGCGCTCGGCCGGGGCCTCGGGCAGGTCGGAGAACCGGACCTCGGCGACGATCGCCTCGGCCATCAGCTCCAGCAGCCGGGCCTTGGTCTTGGCGTGCCAGAGCACGGTGTTCATCCGTACGCCGAGGCGTTCGGCCGTGCCGCGCAGGGACACGGCGTCGGCGCCCTTCTCGTCGAGCAGTTCGAGCGCGGCGTTCACCACGGCGGTCGGGTCGAGCCGGGGCCGCGCGGTGGCCCGGGGTTGATTCTTGGTCACCGACCAAGTGTACTGGAGGAGCCATCATTGGTCAGTGACCAAGAAAGGGGGCTTCGCCATGTCCGAAGCCACGCACACCAGCACGCACGCCCCCGCCCCCGCACCGGACACCACGCACCAGGTCGTCATCGCCGGCGGCGGACCGGTCGGCCTCTGGCTCGCCTGCGAACTGCGGCTCCACGGCGTGGACGTGACCGTGCTGGAGACCCGGGCCGAGCCCGACCCGCACTCCCGCGCCCTCACCGTCCACCCGCGCAGCCTCGAACTGTTCGCCGCCCGGGGGCTGGTGGCGCCGTTCCTCGCCGAAGGCCTGCGGGTGCCCAGCGGACACTTCGCCTCGCTCACCAACCGGATGGACTTCTCCCGGCTGGACACGCCCTACCCGTTCACCCTCGCCCTGCCGCAGGCCCGCACCGAGGAACTCATCGCCGCCCACGCCGAGGCCGTCGGCGTCCGCCTGCTGCGCGAGCACCGGGTGACCGGTCTGACCCGGCACGAGGACGCGGTGACCGTCGACGTCGACACCCCGGCCGGGCCCCGGCGGCTGCGCGCGGCCTACCTGGTCGGCTGCGACGGCAGCCGCAGCACCGTGCGCAGCGCCGCCGGCATCGGCTTCCCCGGCACCGCCGCCACCCGCTGGGCCTGGATGGCCGACGTCGTCCTCGACGCGCCGCCGGCCGCGCACTCCGTCTCCAACGAGCACGGCACCGTCATGGTCTTCCCGCTGCCCGACGGCCTCCACCGGGTGGTCGGCAACGACGCGCGGAGCGTCCGGGAACGGCCCGAGACCCCCACCGTCGAGGAGCTCCGCACCCGGGTCCGACGGATCACCGGCGGCGACTTCGGGATGCGCGACCCGCGCTGGATCTCGACCTTCGGCAACGCCACCCGCCAGGCCGAGCGCTACCGCCACGGCCGGGTCCTGCTCGCCGGCGACGCCGCCCACACCCACTTCCCCGCCGGCGGCCCCGGCCTCAACGTCGGCCTCCAGGACGCCGGCAACCTCGGCTGGAAGCTCGCCCAGACCCTCGCCGGCACCGCCCCCGACGGCCTGCTCGACAGCTACCACGCCGAACGCCACCCGGTCGGCGCCGACCTGCTGCGCAGCACCCGCGCGCAGACCGGCCTGATGACCACCTACACCCCGGAGAACCTCGCCATGCGCGACCTGCTGGGCGAACTCATCGCCCGCGTACCGGAGTTCTCCGACACCCTGGCCCTGCGCTCCGCCGGGCTCGCCGTCACCTACCCGCCCGCCGACCCGTCCGGCGCCCACCCGCTCACCGGCACCCGCGCCCCCGACCTCGCCGTCCACGGCGGCGGCACGCTGCTGCCCCTGCTGCGCCGCGGCCGCTACGTCCTGCTCGACCTCGCCACCGCCCCCGACGCCCCGTCACCGCTCGCGCCGCTGGCCCACGACGTGACGCCCGGCCTCGACGTCCACACCGCCCCGCCGGCCGGCGACCGCCCAGCGGGCCACCGCCCGGCCTGGTCCGGCGTCACCGCCGCCCTCGTCCGGCCCGACGGCCACCTCGCCTGGCTCTCCACCGAGGCCGACCCGCGCGACGCCGCCCGCGACGCGGTCACGGCGACGCTCGCCCGCCGGTAGCCGCCGACCGCGGCCGTACGGGCGCGAACGCGCGGGGCGGTGGTCTTCGCGGAGTTCCCCACCGTGAAGACCACCGCCCCGCGCATCGCGCCACGCGGGTCGATCAACGACCCGCCGGCTCAGACGCCCGCCGCGATCCGGCCGTAGTCGGTCCAACCGCCGTGGCCGTCACCGCCGTTGTTGAGGAAGGCGGTGGTGGGGCCGGTGGTGACGAGGTAGTCGGCATGGGCGTCACCGTTGATGTCGGCCAGCGCCACCGTGGCCTGGTCGGTGGTGAGCCCGGTCGCCGTCCGGCCGTAGTCGGTCCAGCCGCCGTGGCCGTCGCCGCCCTTGTTCAGGAAGGTGGTGATGGAGCCGTCCTGGTTGATGACGTTGTAGTCGGCACGCCCGTCACCGTCGAGATCGGCGAAGCGGACCCGGCCGCGGTCGGTGGTGAGACCGCCGGCGACCTTTCCGTCGTCGATCCAGCCGCCGTGGCCGTCGCCGCCCCGGTTGAGGAAGGCGCCCACGGCGCCGTCCGGCTGGGTGATGAGGTAGTCGGCGCGGCCGTCGCCGTCGAAGTCGGCGAAGGTGACCTGGGAGGGGTCGGCGGTGAGCCCGCTCGCGACCTGGCCGAGGTCGTTCCAGCCGCCGTGGCCGTCACCGCCCTTGTTCAGGAAGACCCGGACGGACCCGTCACCGTTGATCAGGATGTAGTCCGCGCGGCCGTCGCCGTCGAAGTCGGCGAAGCGGACCCGGCTGCGGTCGCTGGTCATCCCGGTCGTGACCTGCCCCAGGTCGCTCCAGCCGCCGTGGCCGTCACCGCCCTTGTTGAGGAGGACCCGGGCCGAGCCGTCGTCGTTGAGGACGATGTAGTCGGCGCGGCCGTCGCCGTCGAAGTCGGCCCAGCGCACCCGGCCCGCCCCGCCCGACTCCGTACCGGCGTGGTGCACCGGGGCCGGGGCGGCCAGGCCGTCCGTGAAAGCGCGGTCCAGCGCCTGATCGAAGGTCTGCGCCAGCCGCTGGTAGCCCAGGTCATCGGGGTGCAGCCCGTCGGCCATCTCGGCCGGGGTCAGCGCGGGTGCGGCGGTGTAGCGGACCTTGCGGCCCTGGGCCTGCTTCGCGAGGACGGCCTGGCTCAGGGCGCTGTTGTAGTCGGCCACCTGGGCGGTCAGGTTCGGCGTGGTCGGGATCAGGCCCATCACGAGGACGGTCACCCCCGGCCGGTCGGCCAGGATCCGGTCGATCAGCGCCGACGTCCGGTCCGCGGTGTGCGCCTTGTCGGTGCCCCGATCCAGGTCGTTGATGCCGATGTGGAGCAGGACGACGTCCGGCTGGGCGGCGGCCAGCCATCCGTCGACTCCGGCGAGGAGGTCGTTGACCATGGACCCGCTGTGGCCCTCGTTGTCCGGGTCGAGCACCGCGCCGTTGCCGCGCGAGCCCACCAGGTCGACGGTGTAGCGGTTCTGCTGGGCCACCAGGTCGGCGAGCGGTCCGCGGTACCCGGCGTCGGTGGTGCTCCGGTACCCGGCGGTGATCGAGTCGCCGAGCGGCATCACCCGCAGGACCGGGGCGGGCGTCGGTGCGGCGGCGGACGCCGTGGGGGCCACGGCGGCGAGTGCGGCCACTGCGGTCACCGCGGCCATGGCGAGTGTGGTGGTGCGCTTCACGGGGTTCCTTCCCTGTTTCCGGTCGCGGTTCAGGCGCCGGCGGCGATCTGGCCGTAGTCGATCCAGCCGGGGTTGTTCCGGTCGTCTCCGCCATTGTTGACGAAGGCGGTGGTCGGACCGGTGGTCACGAGGTAGTCGGCCCGGCCGTCACCGTTGATGTCGGCGAGGTCGACGGTGTTCTGGTTGCTGGTCAGACCGGTGGTGATCTTGGGACGCAGGGTCCAGCCGCCACCGGTGTCACCACCGTGGTTCACGTAGCTGGTGATGGAGCCGTCCGGGTTCACGATGTTGTAGTCGGCACGCCCGTCACCGTCGATGTCCGCCCACTTGATCCGCGAGGTGTCTGCCGTGACACCGCCGGCGACCTTGCCCAGGTCGCTCCAGCTCCCGATACCGGTGTTGCGGAAGACACCCACCGCACCGTCCGGCTGGGTGATGACGTAGTCGGTGCGGCCGTCACCGTCGAAGTCGGCGAAGGTCACCTGGGCGGGGTTGGCGGTGAGCCCCGTCGCGACCTGCCCCAGGTCGCTCCAACCACCGTGGCCGTCACCGCCCTTGTTCAGGAAGACCCGGACGGACCCGTCACCGTTGATCAGGATGTAGTCCGCACGGCCGTCGCCGTCGTAGTCCGCGAACCGCACCCGGCTACGGTCGCTCGTCATCCCCGTCGTGACCTGCCCCAGGTCGCTCCAACCACCGTGGCCGTCACCACCCTTGTTCAGGAACACCCGCGCCGAACCGTTGTCATTGAGGATGACGTAGTCGGCGCGGCCGTCACCGTCGAAGTCCGCCCAGCGCACCCGACCCGCCCAACCCGACTCCGTACCGGCCCCGCTGGGGTACGGGTTGGCGTGGTCGGTGGCGAGACCCGTGCCCGGCGCGCAGGTCCACGCACCGGCGCCCTGGTCGGCGAGGATCTTCTCGGCTATCAGGATCTGCTGCCGCTTGGTGGCGAGGTCGGGGCGGGCCGCGTACGCGGTGCCCCCGTAGTGCTGCCAGTTCGCCAGGCTGATCTGCAGCCCGCCGTAGTAGGTGTTGCCGGTGTTGATGCTCCAGTTCCCGGTGCTCTCGCACTGGGCGACCTTGTCCCAGGTGCTGACCGAGGCGGCGTTGGCGGTGCCCGCGCCGAGTCCGCAGGCTGCGGCGAGGACGGCGAGGGAGACCGGGATGCTACGGCGCGGGTTCAAGGATTCACTCTCTTCACTAAGGGCGATCGATCAGGTGGGTGGCGGGGCGCCGCGGGCACCCGGCGCGCGGCGCCCCGCCTCGGGTGGGACCGGTTCAGGCGCCGGCGGCGATCTGGCCGTAGTCGATCCAGCCGGGGTTGTTCCGGTCGTCTCCGCCGTTGTTGAGGAACGCGGTGGTCGGACCGGTGGTCACGAGGTAGTCCGCACGGCCGTCACCGTTGATGTCCGCGAGGTCGACGGTGTTCTGGTTGCTGGTCAGACCGGTGGTGATCTTGGAACGCAGGGTCCAGCCGCCACCGGTGTCACCACCGTGGTTCACGTAGCTGGTGATGCTGCCGTCCGGGTTCACGATGTTGTAGTCCGCGCGCCCGTCACCGTCGATGTCCGCCCACTTGATCCGCGACGTGTCGCTGGTGACACCGCCGGCCACCTTGCCCAGGTCGCTCCAGCTCCCGATACCGGTGTTGCGGAAGACACCCACCGCACCGTCCGGCTGGGTGATGACGTAATCCGTACGACCGTCACCGTCGAAGTCGGCGAAGGTCACCTGGGCCGGGTTGGCGGTGAGCCCCGTCGCGACCTGCCCCAGGTCACTCCAACCACCGTGCCCGTCACCACCCTTGTTCAGGAACACCCGCACCGAACCGTCACCGTTGATCAGGATGTAGTCCGCACGACCGTCACCGTCGTAGTCCGCGAACCGCACCCGACTGCGGTCGCTGGTCATCCCCGTCGTGACCTGCCCCAGGTCACTCCAACCACCGTGCCCGTCACCGCCCTTGTTCAGGAACACCCGCGCCGAACCGTTGTCGTTCAGGATGACGTAGTCCGCGCGGCCGTCACCGTCAAAGTCCGCCCAGCGCACCCGACCCGCCCCACCCGACTCCGTACCGGCCGAGGACCCCCGGCCGCCGATCGGCGACACGTAGCCGCTGACGTGCTTCGACCCGTACATCCCGCCGGCGGTGATGGTGCCGCGGGTGACCTGGCTGTTGCCCTGGTTGCCGCCGATGGTGCCGACGGACCCGTCGGAGTTGACCGAGACGACCAGCGAGACGTGCTCCGCGTAGTCGGAGCCGTTGTAGTTGAAGACGGCGGCGTCACCGACGCGGGGAGTCGAGTGCAGACCGGAGCCGTACTGTCCGAAGCTGCCGGCCCCGGAGGTCAGCCCCGAGACGTTGACGCCGTTCTGCGCCCAGACCCAGCGGGCGAAGTCGGCGCACCAGGACTCGCCGCAGCTGGTGTAGTAGCCGCTGCCGCCGGCGCTGTTGGTGTCGCAGGCGCCGTGGCCCAGGTTGGCCTCGGCGGTGCCGACGATGTTCGACCCGACGCTGGCGACGGCGATCTGGGCTCCCGTCAGCATGAGGACGGGTGTGACCGCGGCGGTGGCGAAGGCCGCGGTGACCAGCGTGCGGAGGGAACGCTTGCGCATGGTGGGTTTCTCCTGTTTCGGGCATGGCGGGGACAGGCGTGGTGCGACGGTGAGGGGCGGTCCGCGGGTCGGGCGGTGGCGACGGGCACGGAGACCGTGCCGGCCCGCCGGAGACCGGGACCGGTGTTCAGTGGGCGCGGGGCGGGACGGCTGCCCTGCAGGAGCAGCGGTCGGGGGCGCCCGCGGCGGTGCCGGCTACTGCCAGATCATGTTCTCGTCGTGCACGTCGGCGGCCTCGACGCGGGAGACGGAGGCGGTGGTGTGCCCGGCGACGGACAGGGCGACGGCGGGCAGGGCGGCGGCGACGGCGAGGGTGACGACCGCGGCGGCCTTGGCGAGACAGGTGCGCAGCATGGTGGGGTCCTTCCACGGAGGTGGGGCGAGTGGGGGGCGGCCGGACCGTGCGTCCCGCGGTGACGCTTCGTCCTGGTGGCCTTGCCGGTCGGTGCTCCCGGCCGGCGATCACTACCTTGGCCGTGGGCCCGGGGCTGGCGGAAGGGATGTCAGGTGGACGGAAACGTCCCCTGCCGGTTCCGTCCAGCGGGGCCGGATCGGGACAGTTCCAGTTCGTAGAACGGGGAGACGAGCGGGGCGCCGGCCCGGGCCACGGACCAGCCGTGCAGCGGTGCGGCGGACGCCACGGCCCGCTCGCAGAGCCCGGCGGCCCGGGACTCGGCGTCGGCGAGGCCGTCGGCGAGGAGGTAGAGGCCGAGCACCGGGTCGGGGACGGCGTGCGGATGGACGGCGACGTGCTCCAGCCGGTCCGCGGGGGTCGCCACGGACCGGACGAGGTCGGCGACGCCGTCGGGCAGGGGTGCCCCGTCCGGGGCGAGCAGCTGAACGTGGATCAGGTACATGCCTCCGACGTTCCCAGGCCGCGCGGACGGAGCACAGGGGGTCGCCCGGGACGCTTCGGGCCGTGGCCGGAACGGTCCACGGGATAACCCTGGTCCAGCTGCGGATCTTCGTGCGATGATCATGCGCGCATCGTTCACAGGACCGCTACCGGGGGGTAGGAAATGCTGGCTGTTCTGGGCTTGGACACCGCTTCGGAAGCCGTGTACAGGGCCATGCTGGCCCGTCCCCAGGACGGTGTGCTGGGGCTCTGCGCAGCGGTCGGACTGACCGAGGCGCAGGTGCGCTCGGCGCTGGACACCCTCAGCGAGCTCGCCCTGGTCCGGCCCTCGCACGAGCGGGACGGAGCGCTGCGCGCGGTCTCGCCGGACGTCGGCATGGAGATCCTGATGGCCCGCCAACAGGCCGAACTGGCGGTCCAGCAGCAGCGGATCGAGGCCTCCCGGGTCGCGGCGGCGCAGCTCATCGCCGACTTCTCGGACCTCCGTCCGGCCACCGCGCACGCCGGGGTCGAGCACCTGGTCGGCCTGGACTCGATCCGTGACCGGCTGGCGTCCCTCACCCGCGAGGTGAGGGACGAGGTGATGACCTTCGCCCCCGACGGCGCCCACACGCCGGAGAGCATCGAGGCGGCCCGTCCGCTCGACGAGGAGCTGCTCGGGCGCGGCGTGAAGATCCGTACCGTCTACCTGGAGAGCGCGGGCAACAGCGCTCCGACCGTCGCCTACACCGCGTGGCTCGCCGCGCGGGGCGGACAGGTGCGGGTCGTGCCGTCGCTGCCGACGCGGATGATCGTGGTCGACCGCGCCACCGCCGTCATCCCGGTGAACAGCGACGACACGGCGGCGGCGGCCGTGGTGCTGACCGGCCACGGCACGCTGACGGCCCTGTGTGCCCTGTTCGAGAACGTCTGGGACGCCGCGCGGCCCCTGGTGGGCCCCGCCGTCCGCGACTCCCGGGGCCTCAGCGGCCAGGAGTCGGCCGCCCTGCGGCTGCTCTCCGAGGGGCACACCGACGAGGCGATCGCCAAGCGGCTGGGCGTCTCGCCCCGGACGGCGCGGCGGATCGCCACCGAACTGATGGAACGGCTCGGCGCCCGCAGCCGGTTCGAGGCCGGTGTGCGCGCAGTCCAGCACGGCTGGCTCCCGGCCCGCGTCTGAGCGGCGTTCCCTCGGACGCGGGCCCGCACCCGCCCGGTCAGCGCGGTCAGTCCGGTCAGTCCGGTCAGTCCGGTCAGTCCGGCACCACGTTCGACAGCGGCAGGCCCGCGAAGAAGGCCACCGCCTCCTCCCGCCAGTGCGGGCGCCAGCCCTCGGCCTCGGCGCGGGCCGCCTCGGCGCAGCGGCGCATGTCGGAGCGGAGCCTGCCGTCCACGCCCAGCCGCCGGGCCAGCTCGCGAACCCGCTCGACCGTGTCGTCCGGGCACTGCGGGTCGCCGAGCGCGGACTCCACCACGGCCCGCTGGGCCTTGTCCGCGGCGGCGAGCAGGGCGCTCACGGCGTAGCTGCGGCGTCCCGCGCGGAGGTCGGCGCCGGTGGACTTGCCGGTGGTGTCCTCGTCGCCGAACAGGTCGAGGTAGTCGTCGCGCAGCTGGCCGCCGATGCCGACCAGGGTCGCGTAGCGGCGCAGCCGTGCGTCGTGGGCGGCCACGTCCTCGCCGGCGGCCAGCAGCCCCAGCCGCAGCGGGGCGAGCACCGAGTACCGGGTGGACTTGTACTCGCAGACGGTGTGCAGGAACTCCTCGTCCGGGAGCGACCGGAAATCGCGTTCGAGGTCGACGATCTGGCCGGTGACGGTCTCGGCGCCCGCGTTCAGCTGCACCTCCAGCATCGCCTGGCGCAGCTCGGCGGGGACGTCCGCCTCCAGCAGGACCCGCATCGACAGGAAGGCGGCGAGGTCACCGGCCAGGACGGCCAGGCCGAGGGCGGTGCGGTCCGCCTCCGGGAACTCCCGGCGGTAGGCGTAGTAGGTGGAGGGGCCGCCGCGGCGTACGGGCGCGTCGTCGATGATGTCGTCGTGGACGAGCCCGTGCGTCTGGAGCAGTTCGATGCTCAGCGCGGCCTCCGCCAGGCCGGGCACCGGGTCGGTGGTCACCAGTCGGGCGGCCTCGTACAGCAGGGCGACCCGCAGGCGCTTGCCGCCGCGCAGTGAGAGGTCCCGCAGCAGCTCCAGGCAGCGCGGGGTGAAGCGGCTGAGCGGCGGCGTGTCGAGGCGCTCCGGCAGGGCGGCGAAGTAGGCCTCGAAGCGGAGGTCGAACCGGCGCCGGTGTCCGGCGGCTCGTTCGCGGGCGGCTGCCATGATCGTCTCGTTCACGGGGCCCAGCCTCGCATCCGTACGGGCGCAGCCGCGCGGCCGGGGTCGGAGTCGGGGTCGGGGCGGGCCCGTGGGCGGACGGCCGTTGCCAGTGGCCTCCGCGCCTTGCCGGCGCATCCGCATCACCGCCTTCCGGCGGTCACTTCAGCCGTCTTTCGGCCAACTGTGCGAAAGGTCTGGTCGCCGCCACGGCGTCTCCCTAGAGTGGCCGCAATCTTCCGCAAGTGACCCTTTCTTCACGCTGGTTCACCGGACCTTCACACCGGCGCACCAGCCCCGGGACGTTCAGCGCAGCCTGTTCCCACCATCGAGCCGTCGAGCCGGAAGGGCCGGGTCCATGACGCAGGCGTTCCAGTCCCCCGGCTTCGCCGCGCTCGCGGCCGACCGCGCGGTCGAGACCCGGCTCGTCGAGGAGCGCTGGCAGGCGGTCGCCTGGGATCTGGGGACGGGGCAGCGCAGGGTGGTCACCGACCGACCGGGAGGCGTCCACCTCAGCGAGATCGAACCGGACGGCGAGGCCATCTGGTGGTTCGACGCCGACAGCGCCGGTGAGGGGCGGTGGTGGCGCGAGCCGTTCGAGGGCGGAACGGACGGCACGGGCAGCGCGGGCGGAACGGACGGCACGGGCAGCGCGGGCGGCGCGGCGCTGCACGGCGTGCCGCCCGGGCGGGCCTACGGCGTCGCCTTCGACCGGACGGGCGCGCTCGCGGCGGTGGCCGTCGGCGTCGACGGCGCCTCGCACTGCTACGTCGGACCGCCCGCGGGCGAGGCCCGGCTGGTCGGTTCGGCGCCGGGCTACCTGAGCCTGGCCGACCTGTCGCCGGACGGCCGGCTGCTCGCCCTCGGCGGGCGCCCCGACGGGGACGACTCGGTGGTCCTCTGGCCGACGGACACCCGGCCAGACGCCCAGCACGACACCCCGGTGGACGGTCCGCTGCGGCTCGCCGGGAACCGCCGACTGCGGCTCTGGCCGATCGAGTTCAACCCGCTCGCGGTGCACGAACCGGAGCTGCTCCTGGTGGCCGAGGAGGACGAGCGGTACACCGTCGCGACCTGGCGGGCGAGCACGGGCCTGCGAAGACACCCGGGGCTCTCCTTCGACTCGCAGATCTCGGCCGGCTGGTACCAGGGGCCGCGCGGGGTGCTGATCCAGCACGAGCGGGCCGGGCGGAGCCGGCTCCTCCTCGCCGACCTCGACCCGCCGACGGGACAGGAGGCGACGCGCGTACAGACGCACGTACAGGCACACGCACAGTCGCGCGTACAGTCGCACGCACAGCCGCGCGTACAGGAGATCAGCACCCCCGGCGGCACCATCCACGACCTGTCCTGCGCCCCGGACGGCACCCTGCACTGCGTCTGGAGCCGGGAGTCGACCCCGCCCCGCCCGCTGGTCCTGCGCCCCGGCACGGCGACGGCCGACCACCCCGACCCGGACGGCGGCGACACCTCCCGCACCCGGCGCTGGACGCCCCGGCCGTACGGGCGGATCCACAGCTTCGTCAGCACCCCGGTCGGCCCCGGCCCGTGGCCGACCCTCTTCCTGGTCCACGGCGGCCCCGCCACCCACGACCGGGACTCCTACGACCCGCGGGTGAACGCCCTGGTCGACCGCGGCTACGCGGTGGTGCGCACCAACTACCGCGGCTCCACCGGCTACGGCGCCCGCTGGCAGCACGAGTACGGCCACCGGGTCGGGCTGGCGCAGATCGAGGACCTGGCCGCCGTCCGCGCGGAGCTGGTCGCCGACGGTACGGCGCTCGCGGACCGCACCGGCCTGTGCGGCTTCTCCTGGGGCGGCTACCTGGCCCTGCTGGCGATGGGCGCGCAGCCGGAGCTGTGGTCGCTCGGCATGGCCGCGCAGCCGATCGCGGACTACCCCGCCACGTACCGCACCACCACCCCCGCACTGCGCGAGCTCGACCGGCAGCTCTTCGGCGGCACCCCGGACGAGGTGCCCGAACGCTACCGAGCCGCCGACCCGCGGACGTACGTGCACCAGGTCCGCTCGCCCGTCCTGCTGGTCGCCTCGCGGACCGACGAGCGGTGCCCGCCCGACCAGGTCGCCGGGTACGCCGCGGACCTTCGGCGGCTGGCGGTGCCGCACGAGCTGCTCTGGGTGGACGGCGGCCACTACAGCCGCCGGACCGCCGACCACCGATCGGTGCTGGCCGCGATGGTCCGGTTCGCCGAACACGCCTGGCCGCCACCGCTCCCCCGGCCACCCCGGGGCGACCGCCCCGGGGTTCCCGCCGAGTCGATGGAAGGAGGTGAACAGCCATGAAGCGACGCAGCATCCAGAACGACCCGATCAGCACCCCGGAGCGTGACCGGGGCGCCGTGGTGGTCCAGAACTTCGCGCTCGACATCACCAAGGCCGCGCCGGTCGCGCCTGCCCTGAAGGGGCAGCCGAAGCCGAAGCCGGAAGCGAAGAAGTGACCCCCCGTCGCTCCGGGGCGCCCGCGGTGCCCCGGAGCGACACCCCGCCGACACCCCTGACCGACCGCCTGCGACCGACGGAACTGGCCACCATGCGTATCGTTCTTCTGCACATGCCCTGGGGCGCGATCGACGTGCCGTCGCTGGCGCTCGGGATCCTGCACACCACCGCCGCACGCGCCGGCCACCAGGTCGACGTCCGGTACGCCAACCTGGACTTCGTGGACTGGGCCGCCGAGACCGCGGGTTTCGGCGCGGACGACTACCAGTACTTCTCCGAGAAGTCCTACTTCCAGGGCGCGGGCGACTGGGCGTTCGCCGGCGCGCTGTACGGCGACGACGGCGGCGACGACAGCACCGGCTACTTCGAGTACCTGGCCGCCAACGGCGCGAGCGAGCAGGAGATCGCCCTGACCAGGGCCACCCGCGCGATCGCCCCCGCGTTCATCGCCCGCCTGGTCGAGGAACTCGCCGCCGACCCACCGGACCTGGTCGGCTTCACCACCACCTTCCAGCAGAACACCGCGAGCCTCGCCGCCGCGAGGCTGCTCAAGCAGCGCTGCCCGCAGGTGCGCACGGTGTTCGGCGGCGCGAACTGCGACGGCCCGCAGGGCGCCGCGCTGCACCGCAACTTCCCGTTTCTGGACTACGTGGTTCGCGGCGAGGGCGAGGCCGCCTTCCCGGCGCTCCTGGCGGGCCTCCCGGCGGGCGGCGACCTCTCCACCATCCCCGGACTGTGCTGGCGCGACGGCTCCGGGACGTCGACGGCCAACGCGATGACGAGGCGCCCGCTGCCGCCCTCCGCGATCCTGGCGCCCCGCTACGACGGCTTCTTCGAGCGGCTCGACGCCTCCGTCGCGGCCGGCTGGGTCGATCCCAAGCTGGTCGTCGAGGGCTCCCGGGGCTGCTGGTGGGGCGAGAAGCACCACTGCACCTTCTGCGGGCTCAACGGCTCCTCGATGGAGTTCCGCTCCAAGCCGCCGGCGGACTTCCTCGCCGAGGTGCTCGCGCTCGCCGAACGCCACCAGCTGCTGGACGTCTACGTGGTCGACAACATCCTGGACATGGGCTACTTCGACACCGTCCTGAAGTCGCTGGCCGAACTCCCGGTCGACCTGCGGCTGCACTTCGAGATCAAGGCCAACCTGCGCCGCCACCAGTTCCAGCTGCTCGGCGACTCGGGCGCGGCCCAGGTGCAGCCCGGCATCGAGAACCTGAGCACCCGGGTCCTGCGGATCATGGACAAGGGGGTGACGGGCTGCCAGAACGTCCGCGCGCTGCGGGACGCGCAGAGCGCCGGGGTCTCGGTGACCTGGAACTACCTCTACGGCTTCCCCGGCGAACAGCCGGAGGACTACGAGTCGGTGATCAGCCAACTGCCCGTCCTGCACCACCTGGACCCGCCGACCGGGGCGGGGCGGATCGCGATCGAGCGGTTCAGCCCGTACTTCGACCGCCCCGAACTGGGCTTCGCGATCACCCGGCCGGCCTTCCAGTACCGCGCGACGTACCTCCTGCCGGAGAGTGAACTCAACGAACTGGCCTACGTGTTCACCGCACCGCCGCGCGGGATCGGCGGCGGGCTCGCGGAACGGCTGGGCGCGGCGGTGGACACCTGGCTCGCGCGGTTCCCCGACAGCCGGCTCAGCTACCGGGACGCGGGCGGACGGGTCGTGCTCGTCAACACCCGTCCCGGGTACGACTGGCGGGTGGTCGAGCTGACCGATCCGGTGGAGCTCGCCGTCTTCCGGCTGCTGGTCCAGCCCCGCTCGGCCGCCGCGCTGGCCGCCAAGGTCCCCGGCGGGGCGGCGGCGGTCGAACCGGTGCTGGAGCGTTTCACCGCGCTGGGCCTGCTGTTCCACGACGGGGCCGGCTACCTCCAGGTCGCCGTCGAGTCCGACAACCAGGTGCTGATGCGGATGCGGCACCGGCACGGCCCCGCCACCGCCCTCCCCCGCACCGAGGAGGTGCCCGATGCCGTCGCGATCGGCTGAACGGAACGATGCCGGAAGGACGGACGCCGCAAGGACCGGTGCTGGAACAACCGACGCCGCCTGGCGCGCGGCCGGCCCGGAGGTCGAGCTCTGGCTCGACTACGACCCCGCCGCCCGGGAGCTGCCGGGCTTCGCCCTCGGCCGCCGCACCCTGTCCGGCCCGGCGCAGGAGGAGGTCACCGAACTGCACCGCGCCGGGGTCCGCTGCCTGCGGCTGACCGAGCCGGTGCGGCTCTGCGCGGACGCGCCCGCGGCCTCCGCACGGGCGCTGATGCTGCTGCGCGAGGCGACCGGGCAGGGGCTGGCCGTGCTCTGGCAGGCGGTCTGCACGGACGGCTGCGCCGCGCGGCGCCGGTTCCACCACCTGTACCCGCCGGAGCGGTTGACCGGCGGGCCGGAGGAGGTCGTCGCCGACTGGCGCGCCACGTACTACCCGAGCAAGTGCGTCTTCCGGCGCGGCCCCGGCTTCGTCGAGGTGCGCGACCGCCGGTTCGGGACGCTGGAGCTGTTCACCATCGACGAACCGGCCCACCTGGCGCAGGTGGACGCGCTGGCCGAGGGCGTCGAGGTCGGCCGGCTGCCGGAGGCCGTCCACCGGGACTTCGCCGAAGCCGGTCTGATCGCCGAACAGGCCGGCCGCGCCTGGTTCCTGCCGATGCGGGTGCGCCGCTGGCCCTTCCCGTCGCTGACGGTGTAGCCGCGCAACCGCGTAACCGCGAGAGTTCCGAGCCCGAGGAGAGATCCATGACCACCGCGGTCGACGACGCCGCCGGGCGGATGTCCGCCTTCATCCGCGACCCCTACCCCACCCTCGCCCGGATCCGCGAGGCCGGCGCGGTCTCCGTCGTGGAGTTCGGCGAGGGCCTGCCGGTCTACCTGGTGACGCGCTACCAGGACGTCCGGGCGGCGCTGATGGACCCGCGCTTCGGGCAGGACGTCCGCCGCAGCCAGGCCATCGCGAGCGGGCGGGGCTCCGGCCTGACGCTCGGCTCCGAGGTCGTCCACATGCTCAACAGCGACCCGCCGGACCACACCCGGCTGCGCCGCCTGATCCAGGGCGTCTTCACCCGCCGACGGGTCGACCTGATGCGGCCGATGGTCGAGCGCATCGCCGACGGCCTGCTGGACGGGCTGCGCGGACGGGAGACCGCCGACCTGGTGGCGGACTTCGCCTTCCCGCTGCCGATCATGGTCATCTGCGAGCTGCTGGGCTTCCCCCCGGAGGACATGCACGCCTTCCGCACCTGGTCGACGGCGATCCTCACCCAGGGCGGCGAGATGACCTTCGACCAGGCCACCGCCGAGATGAACGACTACCTCCGGGAGTTGATGACGGCCCGACGGGCCACCCCGGGCGAGGACGTCCTGACCGACCTGGTGCGGGCCCGCGACGCGGGCGAACTCACCGAGCAGGAGGTGTTCTCGATGGTCTTCCTGCTGCTGATCGGCGGTCACGAGACCACCGTCAACCTGCTCGGCACCGCCACCCTGGCCCTGCTCCACCACCCCGACCAGCTCGCCCGGCTGCGCGCCGACCCGGCGGCGATGCCCGTCGCGATCGACGAGTTCCTGCGCTACGAGTCCCCGGTGAGCATGGCCACCCTGCGGTTCACCAACGCCGACGTGATGGTCGACGACGTGGAGATCCCGGCGGACGAGCTGGTGCTGCTCTCGCTCGGCGCGGCCAACCGGGACCCGGCCCGCTTCACCGATCCCGACCGGCTGATCCTGGACCGGGGCGATCCGGGCCACCTGGCCTTCGGACAGGGCCTGCACCGGTGCCTCGGCTCCTTCCTCGGCAGGCTGGAGAGCGAGGTCGCGTTGACCGGCCTACTGGAGCGCTTCGCGCGGATCGAGCTGGCCGCCGCGGAGGAGACCCTGCCCTGGCGCAACACGATCATGCTGCGCGGCCTGGAGTCGCTGCCGGTCTCGCTCGATGGCTAGCGGCGCGAAGGCGGACGGCGCGAAGACAGCGGGCGCATCGGGCCTGCTGCGGTTCCGCCCCCGGTTCGGCGTCGCCCCGCTGCGCTCGCGCGGCTTCCGGCTGCTGGTGATCGGCCAGGCCACCTCGGAGTTCGGCAACGCGTTCCAGGTGGTCGCCCTGCCGCTGCTGGTCTACTCCCTCGGCGGCGGCGCCCGCCAGTTGAGCCTGGTGGTCGCCGCCTACGGCGCGGGACGGCTGGCCGCCACCCCGCTCGGCGGGATCCTCGCCGACCGGTTCGGCGCCCGGCGGGTGATGCTGACCGCCGACCTCGGCCGGCTGCTCGCCACCGCCGGGCTCTGCGCGGTCGCCGCCGGCGGGGCGGCCGCGTTCTGGCTGATCGGCGGACTCGCCCTGCTGGTCGGCCTCGGGGCGGGGGTCTTCCTGCCGGCCGCCTGGGCGATCACCCCGGCCCTGCTGCCCGCCGAGGACCTGCACGCGGGCAACGCCCTGAACAGCACGGTCACCTTCGGCGCCGGCCTGCTCGGCCCGGCGGTGGCCGGCCCGCTGGTCGCCTGGCTGAACCCGGCCACCGCCCTGGGCGTGGACGCGGCGACCTTCGCCGTGTCGACGGCGACGCTGCTGCTGATCGGTCGCGGCGGCCTCGTCGCACCGGCCCGCCCGATCTCCGAACGCGCCTCCGTACCAAGGAACTTCCGCACCCTGCTGCGGGAATCGCCGCTGCTGCGCGCGGTGCTGACGGTGACGGCGATCGCGAACCTGACGGTGGGCGGCGCCACCCGGGTCGCCCTGCCGGCCCTGGCCACCCACGGCTTCTCCGCCGGCGCCGCCGGGCTGGGCCTGCTGCTCGCCGCGTTCACCGGCGGCGCGCTGGTCGGCGGCCTGTTCGCGGCCGGCCTCACCGAGGTGCGCTCCCGCGGCCGCACGGCGATGCTCTCCGGCCTGGTGATGGGCGCGGCGATCGGCCTGGTGCCGTTCACCGGCCTCGTCGGCGCCGTCCTGCTGCTCTGCGTGGCGGGCGGCGCCAGCACGGTGACCAACGTCCTGGTCGTCACCGGCGTGCAGAAGAGCACCCCGCCCGCGATGCTGGCCCGGGTCATGGCGGCCGTCACCTTCTGCGCGCTGGGGGTCTTCCCGGTCTCGGTGATCGCGGCCGGCGCGGCGGTGGACGCCTTCGGCAGCCGGTGGGTGTTCGCGACCACCGGGCTGTGCCTGATCGGCGCCTTCGGATACGCGCTGACCAGGCGCGAGATGCGCGAGCTGTAGGACTCCCGACGCCGCTCCCGGACGACACGCGGTGCCCGCAGCGGCAACCATTCGTACCCGGCCGGTCCGGGGGCGTGTCTGACAATTCCCGCCGGGCGCGCGACGCCGGTGCACGCACCTCGCCGCGTTGTCGTCGGTCGCC
>NZ_LIPD01000005.1:289266-480397 GCF_001905545.1 Streptomyces sp. CB02056
GCACGCACCCCAACGCCGCGCGCTGATCCGACGCCAATTGTCAGACACGCCCTAGCGTGTGACCCACCGCAGCCCTGACGCTGCCCGAGAGAAAGGAAGCGCCCATGCCTTTCGTCACCGTCGGCCAGGAGAACTCCGCCCCCGTCGAGCTCTACTACGAGGACCACGGCTCCGGGCAGCCGGTCGTCCTCATCCACGGGTTCCCGCTGGACGGGCACTCCTGGGAACGGCAGAGCGCCGCACTGCTGGACGCCGGCCACCGGGTCGTCACCTACGACCGCCGCGGCTTCGGCCGCTCCTCCCAGCCCACCACCGGCTACGACTACGACACCTTCGCCGCCGACCTGCACACCCTGCTGGAGACCCTCGACCTGCGGGACGCCGTCCTGGTCGGCTTCTCGATGGGCACCGGGGAGGTCGCCCGCTACGTGTCCGCGTACGGCTCCGGCCGCGTCGCCAAGGTGGCCTTCCTCGGCTCGCTGGAGCCCTACCTCCTCAAGACCGACGACAACCCGGACGGCGCGGCCCCGAAGGACTTCTTCGACGGCATCGTGGCTGCTGTGAAGGCCGACCGGTACGCCTACTACACCGCCTTCTACCAGGACTTCTACAACCTCGACGAGAACCTCGGCACCCGGATCAGCGAGGAGGCCGTCCGCAACAGCTGGAACGTCGCGGCGGCCGGCGGCTGGTACGCCGCCGCCGCGGCACCCTCCACCTGGTACACCGACTTCCGCGCCGACATCCCCCGCATCGACGTGCCGGCCCTGATCCTGCACGGCACCGGCGACCGCATCCTGCCCATCGACAGCACCGCCCGCCCGTTCCACCGGGCCCTGCCCTCCGCCGAGTACGTGGAGATCGAGGGCGCACCGCACGGCCTGCTGTGGACCCACGCCGAAGAGGTCAACACCGCCCTCCTGACCTTCCTCGCGAAGTAGCCGGATCCGTCCGGCCCCGAGGGCCCCGCACCCGCCCGTCCGGTTGCGGGGCCCTCGGGGCCGGTGCTCTCCTGCTGGTGTCGGGCCGTGCGACGGCCGGAGCCGAATCGCCCCGACGTCCCCGAGGGAAAGCCGGTGGCCCCCATGGCCGAGCGATCCACCGTCCGCACCGTGACGTACGACCTGCTGCGCACGCTCGGACTCACCACGGTCTTCGGCAATCCGGGCTCCACCGAGGAGCCCTTCCTCCAGGACTTCCCCGCGGACTTCCGCTACGTCCTGGCGCTCCAGGAGGCCTCCGCGATCACCATGGCCGACGCCTTCGCCCAGGTCACCGGCCGCCCCGCACTGGTCAACCTGCACTCCTCGGCCGGCACCGGCAACGCCATGGGCAACCTGGTGTCGGCCTCCCACGCGCACACGCCCCTGATCGTCACCTCCGGCCAGCAGCACCGGGACCTGCTGATCGGCGAGCCGTACCTCGCCAACCGCGAGGCGACCCTGCTGCCGCTGCCCTCGGTGAAGTGGTCCTACGAACCGGCCCGCGCCGAGGACGTTCCCGAGGCCGTCATGCGCGCCTACGCGCACGCGCTCCAGCCGCCCGCCGGGCCGGTCTACCTGTCGATCCCGCTGGACGACTGGAAGCAGCCGCTGTCCGCCTTCACCCGGGTGCGGACGGTCAGCCACCGGGTGGCCCCCGACCCCGCACGGCTGCGGGCCTTCGCCGAACGCCTCTCCGCCGCCCGCCGGCCCGCACTCGTCTTCGGACCCGAGGTCGACCGCGGCGGCGGCTGGGACGCGGCCGTCACCCTGGCCGAGAAGCTGCGCGCCACCGTCTACGGCCCCCCGCTCGCGGAGCGCACCTCCTTCCCGGAGGACCACCCGCTCTACGCCGGCCCGCTGGGCCTGTCGGTCAAGGCCGTCGGCGAACGCCTGACCGGACACGACCTGGTCGCCGTGATCGGCGCGGAGGTCTTCCGCTACTACCCGTACGTACCGGGCGACTACCTCCCCACCGGCACCGCCCTGCTCCAGCTCACCGGCGACCCGCACGCCGCCGCCACCGCACGGGCCGGCGACAGCCTGCTCGGCGACCCCCGGCTGGCCCTCGAAGAGCTGCTGGACCTGGTCCAGGAGGGCACGGCCCGCACCGCCCCCGACCCGATGCCCCGGCCCCGGGTCCTGCCGGCCTCCCCGACCCTCCCGCTCCCCCCGCCCGCCGTCTACGCCGCCCTGAGCCGGGTCCGCCCACCGGACGCCGTCATCGTCAACGAGTCCACCTCGACCATGGCCCAGCAGCTCGAATGGCTGCCCACCACCCGCCCCGGATCCTTCTTCTCCACGGCCAGCGGCGGCATCGGCTGGGCCGTCCCCGCCGCCGTGGGCATCGCGCTCGCCGACCGGGAGCGCGGAGTACGCCGCCCGGTGGTCGGCCTGATCGGCGACGGCTCCTTCCAGTACTGCGTCCAGGCCCTCTACACCGCGGCCCGGCACCGCCTCCCGATCGTCTACGTGGTCATGCGCAACCACGAGTACGCGATCCTCAAGTCCTTCGCCCGGCTGGAGGACACCCCCGGCGTCCCCGCACTCGACCTCCCCGGCCTCGACATCGCCTCACTCGCCCGCGGCTTCGGCTGCCACGCCGTCGACGTAGAGACGACCGAGGACCTGGAACGGGAGTTCACCACGGCCCTGACCGCCGACACCACCACCGTCATCGTCGTCCCCACCCAACCCCAACCCGCCACGCTGTAGGGGGTACGGCCGGGCCCGGGCGGCAGGAACTCAATCAGTCGCTTGACAATCATCGCGAGCCCCTGCTTGAGTCCGGACCATGGCACGGGCAGAGAAGACGGACCAGCGCCGGGAGACCGGCCGGCGCACCCGGGACGGCCTGCTGGCCGCCGCCCTGGACCTCCTGGCGGAACGCGGCCAGGACGGCGTGAAGCTCCGCGACGTCACCGACCGGGCCGGGGCCAACGTCGCCGCGGTCAGCTACCACTTCGGTTCGCTGAGGGCGCTCTGCGACGCCGCGATCGAGCAGGCGCTGGAGCGGTACCTGGACGCCCAGATCCAGGCGCTCGACCCGCTCGGCCCCGACGCGACCCTCCAGGAGCTGGCGGCGGCGTTCGCCCGGCCGATGATCAGGGCACTGGCCGCCGGCGGACCGGAACTGGCCGTGATGCGCACCGTCGCCCGGGTCGGCATCGACCCGCCCCAGGGCTGGGACCGCCTGAGCGGCAAGTTCGAACAGGCTCGTCAGGACGCGGTCCGCGTGCTGACGGCCAACCTGCCCGGAACCGACGAGCGGGAACTCGTCTTCCGCACCCGCTGCGCCGCCGGCCTGCTGAACTGGCTCGCCCTGGCCCCCATCGGCGCCGAGCTGGCCAGCGAGCCCGCCGAACGGATCGAGCGGCAGCTGCTGCCCGTCCTGACCGGCGCGTTCCACGGGCAGCCGTACCCCGGCTGACCTGCACGGACCCCCGTCCGACCAGAACCATTCAAGCAAATGCTTGACCACTCGCCATGACGCTCCCATAATTTCAAGCAAGCATTTGATTGCTTTCATGGAAGGGGAAGTGCGATGACCACCGACGCGGAAGCCGTGGTGCGGGCCGCCTACCACGCGGCCGAGGGCCACGTCCTCGACGTACCGGGCTTCATCGACAAGTTCGCCGAGGACGGGGTGTTCAACAACGTCGTCGCGGGCGAGAGCTACCGCGGCGAACACCTCGGCGACCAGGTCGTCTTCATGGCAGCCCTGGCACCCGACATCCACCGCGAACTCCACCGGGTCCACGTCATCGGCGACGTGGTCGCCGTCGAGCTGACGATCGAGGGCACCGTCACCGGCCCCTTCGAGACGCCCGCCGGCACCGTCCGGGCGCCCGGCGCCCGGCTCAGCATCCCCACCGCCGACTTCTGGTACGTCGAGAACGGGAAGGTCAAGGAGTTCAACTGCTACGTCGGGCTCAGCGTCATGCTCGCCCAGCTCGGCGTGCACCCCGACTTCGCCGCCGCCGTCGCCTCCTCGGCGGCCGTACCGTCCTGACCGCCCGGGCCCGGCCCCCGATCCGTCAGGCTTCCGCCCTCACGGACCCCCGCTCCCCAGCATCAGGTCCGTCCCGCCCAGGAAGGTCAGCCCGGCCGCGTCGCTCAACTCGTCGGGGAGGCAGGTGAGGGCGAGCTGCAGCGCCTGCAGCGAGTCGATGCCGAAGATCGCCGTCACGCGGTCGGCGATGCCGGGGTGCCCGGTGATCCGGTACGGGCAGTACCAGTCCGGCCCCTCCGGATCGCGGGACGGCACCCCGACCTCCAACAGCACCGGCACCCGCGTGCCGTCCGCAGCGGTGAAGACCAGCTCACGACTGGCGACGACCCGACCGAGCTCGTACTCAGCACTCATCGCAGCAGTACACCACGCGTTCGCCCACCGGACCGTTCTCCGCCCGCCTACCGCCGCGGGTTCCCCCAGCGGGCACCGATCGAGGAGCCGCCTTAGCATTCCGGTGGAGCAGGGGGCCGCCCGCAGGAGATTCCGAGGAGCTTCGCGATGAGTACGCACCTTCACCCTGCTCGCGACCGCCGTGCCCGGCGGCTCCGGGTGCGCGGCCACCCCGGGCCGTCCGGGAGGACGGCGGTCCACCGGAGCACCGGCACCCGGCTCGGCTGAGCCAGCCACCGATGCCGGCCGGTTTCAGTGCGGGCGACACCGCCTTCGTGCTCATCAGTGCGGCCCTGGTCATGCTGATGACCCCAGGGCTGGCCTTCTTCTACGGGGGCATGGTCAGGGCCAAGAGCACGCTGAACATGCTGTCGATGTGCTTCGTCGTGCTGGCGATCGTCAGCGTGCTGTGGGTGCTCTACGGCTACTCGCTCAGCTTCGGCTCCGACGCCTTCCACGGCCTGATCGGCAATCTCGACCACCTGGGGATGCGCGGCATCGGGCGGGACGAGCTGCACGGCTCGATCCCGGTCACCGTGTTCGCCGTGTTCCAGCTGATGTTCGCGGTGATCACCCCGGCGCTGGTCAGCGGCGCGATCGCGGACCGCGCCAGGTTCACCGCCTGGACGCTGTTCGTCACGGTCTGGGCCACGGTGGTGTACTTCCCGGTCGCGCACTGGGTGTTCAGCACCGACAACGGGCACGGCGGCTGGCTGGTCGACCGGGTGGGCGTGATCGACTTCGCCGGCGGCACCGCGGTGCACGTCAACGCCGGGGTCGCGGGCCTGGCGCTCTGCCTGGTACTGGACAAGCGGGTCGGTTTCCGGAAGCACCCGATGCGCCCGCACAGCCTGCCGCTGGTGATGCTCGGCTCCGGGCTGCTCTGGTTCGGCTGGTTCGGCTTCAACGCGGGCTCGGCGCTGGCCGCCAACGGCGTCGCCGGCGCGGCGTTCCTGAACACCCAGATCGCCACCGCCGCCGCGATGCTCGGCTGGCTGGCCTACGTACGGGCGAGGAACGGCGCCTTCACCTCGCTGGGCGCGGCCTCCGGCGCGGTGGCCGGACTGGTCGCCATCACCCCGGCCTGCGGGTCGGTCTCGGTGCTCGGTTCCATCGTGATCGGGCTGGTCGCCGGCGCGGTCTGCGCGGCGGCGGTCAGCCTCAAGTACCGGCTGGGCTTCGACGACTCGCTCGACGTGGTCGGCGTGCACGCGGTCGGCGGGGCGATCGGCTCGCTGCTGATCGGCCTGCTCGCCACCGGGCACGTCGGCGAGAGCGCCAGGGGCCTGTTCTACGGCGGCGGCTTCGGGCAGCTCGGCAAGCAGGCGGTCGGAGTCGTGGTGGTCGCCTGCTACTCCTTCGTGCTCTCCTGGCTGCTCGGCCGGGCGATCCAGGGGACCATCGGCTTCCGGGTCGCCGAGGAGGTCGAGGTGGTCGGCATCGACCAGACCGAGCACGCCGAGACCGCCTACGACTTCACGGCGTCGGGGGCTCCCTGGCCCGAGCCACCGGCGTCCCGGCCCCGCTCCCGGTCCCGGTCCCGGTCCCGGTCCCGGGGAGTGGCGGACGGCCTGGCGACGGCCGTGCGGAAGGCGTTGCGGAGGAGGGCCCCGTAGCCGGCGGGACGTGCCGGGGCCCCCTTCACCGGCCGAGGGCCGCCGTCACCAGGTGACGGGCAGTGCGTGCAGCCCGTAGACCTCGTTGTTGACCCGGTAGGGCACCTCTTCGGCGGGGCACGCGAGCGCGAGGCCGGGCAGTCGCCGCAGCAGCGCGGGCAGCGCGATCCGCAGTTCGGCGCGGGCCAGCGGTGCGCCGAGGCAGTGGTGCGGGCCGTGCCCGAAGGTCAGGTGCGACACGGGCTCGCGTCCGATGTCCAGGCGGTCCATCCCGGCGCCGAGCGCCGGGTCCCGGTTGGCCACCGGCAGCTGGCAGACGACCTGCTCGCCGGCCTTGACCGGCACGCCGCCGATCTCGGTGTCGCACCGCGCCGTCCGGGCCAGCGCGGTGCTGGACACGGACAGGTACCGCAGCAGTTCCTCGACGGCGGCGTCGACCACCGGATCGCCCTCGGGCGCGTCGCGCAGCCGGTCGGCCTGCTCCGGGTGCGACAGCAGGGCGAGCACGCCCAGGCCGATCGTGTTGGACACCGTGACGTGGCCGGCGAGCAGCAGCAGCTCGCAGACCCCGACCAGTTCGGAGTCCGACACCGCGCCGCCGTGCTCCCGGACGAGCATGCCGATCATCCCGTCGTCCGGGCTGCGCCGCTTCTCCGCCACCAGGGAGGCCACGTACGCGTGCGACTCCCGGCCGGCCGCGAGCCGTTCCTCCATGGGGAGCCCGAGGTCCAGCGTGGTCCGGGACCAGCGGTGGAAGTCCCCCTGGTCCGGGTCGGGGACGCCGAGCATCGCGCAGATCACCCCGAGCGGCAGCGGGAGGGCGAAGGCGTCCATCAGGTCCGCCGCGGGCCCCCGCGCCTCCATGGCGTCGAGCAGTTCGCCGACCAGGGCGCGGATCATCGGCTCCAGGGAGCGGATCCGTTTCCCGGTGAACTCCGGCGTCAGCACGTGGCGCAGCCGCGTGTGCTCCGGCGGGTCCATGTTGAGGAGTTCGTTCGGCAGGACCGGGGCGCGTTCCGGGTCGTACATCGCGAAGGTCTCCTGGTCGGCCAGGACGCGCCGTACGTCGGCGTGCCGGGTGACGAGCCGGTACTCGCCGACCCGGTGCAGCCAGAAGTCCCGGACCCGCCGGGCCGGGTCCCCGCGCTGGGCCTCGCCCAGGGCCGGGCCCGGGTCGAACCCGTCGCGACGGTAGAAGATCGAGATCGGCGGCACGTCCTGCTCGCTCATGGAACCTCCCGTGATCATCCGGTATCCCCTTCCCGATACCCCCGGCCCCGGGCCACCGCGCACACCGGCGGCTATCCCGTACGGCGCGCGGGGGCGCGGCGGCCTCGCACGCGCCCCCTCCCCCGAGCCGGAGCCGCCCCCGGCGCGCCTCACCCCCGGGGAGCCGGGCCCCTCACCTGCCCTTCCCGTCCGCCAGGAGGCCCGCCTGCCGGTCCGTCAGGAGTCCCTCGGTACGGAGCCAGCGCACCGTGTCGGCCATGGTCTCCGCGATCGGCCTCGGCAGCAGTCCGCAGGTGCTCGCGGCCGGGTGGACGGGAGCCGCGCAGGCGCAGGTGTAGACGGCGCCGTACTCCGCGGGGATGTGCCAGGGCCAGCCGCGCTGCACCAGGGTGGCCAGGGCGCCGACCGGCAGCATGGCGCGGGCGGGCAGGAAGACCGCGGGCAGCCGCCGCCCGGTGACCTCCCGCAGGGTCCGCACGTACTCCCGGGTGGCCAGTTGGCGGCCCGGGGCGAAGTGGCGGTCGAGGCCCGTCCTCGGCGCGGTCAGCAGTCGGGCGTGCAGCCGCGCGGTGTCGCGGACGTCGCCGACCGGGAAGCCGCCGAGCGGCCAGACCGGCATCAGCCCGCGCAGGGTGTTGCGCAGCCGGGTGTTCTGGTCGCCCGGCCCCGGATCCAGCGGGCCGAGCAGCGCGGGCGGGTAGCTGATCACCACCGGTGCGCCGTCCCGCTGGTGGCGGCGGGCGACGCGCTCGGCGGCGGCCTTGGTGGCCATGTACGTCTCCCGGGGGCGGCCGACCGGGGAGTCCTCCCGGAGCGGCCGCCGGCGGGTCGGCAGCAGCGCGACGATGCTCGACACGTGGATGACCGGATCGGCGCCCGACCGGCGGGCCGCGGCCAGCACCAGGTCGGTCCCCCGCTCGTTGGTCCGGCGCATGGCCGCGTACCGCCGGCTGTCGAAGGAGTACACCGAGGCCGCGTGCAGGGCGGCGTCGGCGCCGCGCACCGCGCGGGCCGCTCCGCCCTCGTCCGTCACGTCCCCGACGACCAGGTCGACGGCGCCCGGGTCCACCTCCAGCAGGGCGAGGGCCCGTTCCGCGCGGGCCGGGTCGCGCACCAGCATCCGCACCCGGTGCCCGCCCCGGACCATCGCCGCGACCGAGTGGATGCCGACGAACCCGGTGCCGCCGGTCACGCTCACCAACATCGGACCACCCCTCCGCTCAGCCGGTCCCGTCGCCGGCACCGCCGACGCCCCGGTGGAAGCCTCCGCCGTAGAACAGCAGCGCCTGCCGGCCCTCCGTCCAGCCCGACCCGAGCACGCTGCCGAGGAAGACCGAGTGGTCGCCGCCGTCGTACTGCGCGGCCAGCTTGCACTCCAGCCAGGCGAGCGAGCCCGACAGCAGCGGGGCGCCGGTGAACGGGCCGGGCCGCCAGTCGACGCCGTGGAACTGGGCGGCGCCGCGCGGTCGGCCGCGGCCCGCGAAGTACCGTGCCAGCGGCTCCTGTTCGGCCCCCAGGACGGAGACCGCGAAGGACCCGGTCGCCGTGATCGCCCGGTGCATCGTCGCGGTGCGGGCGACGCAACAGAGCACCAGCGGCGGCTCCAGCGACACCGAGCTGAACGCGTTGGCGGTCATCCCGTGGACGTGCTCGCCACCGGTGGTCAGCACCGTGATCCCGGTGGCGAACCGGGCCATCGTCTCGCGCAGCGCGTCCGGTGGAACGGCGGCGTGCCGGGAGGACGGCGAGGTCGTGGACGGTGACGGGTCGTCGACCAGGGCGCGGCCGTTGTCGCTCACCGCGCCCTCCCCGTGCCCACCGGCCGGCCGGGCGGGGCCGGCGCCGCCAGGACCCGGGCGGCCACCGCGTCCTCGGCGTACGGCGCCAGGGCCCGGCGCAGCTCCTCCGGCACCGGGGCCGGGACGGTCGCCGTGTTCGGCCCGCGCATGCACGCGATCCGCTGGCGGCCGCGGGCGACCGGGCTCCCCTGACCGCCGTCGATCCGCAGGTAGTCGAAGCTGAACTGGACCTGGGTCCGGGTCAGTTCCTCCAGCCGCATCCGGACCGACAGCTCGTCGAACGCGGTGATCTCGGCGAAGAACTCGCACTCCACCTTGAGGGTGAACAGCTTCAGGTCCTCCCGCAGCTCGGCGAGCACCCCGGGCGCCTTCTCCTTGAGGAACATCTCCCGGCAACGCCCCTGCCAGCGCAGGTAGTTCACGTAGTAGACGTTGCCGACGAGGTTGGTCTCCTCGAACCCCACGGTGTGGCGCAGCTCGTAGTAGCCCGACATCAGTTCTCCTTTCCGGCGAGTACGGCGAAGACGACCGGCCCGGGCCGTCCGTTGACGGTGGTCACCCAGGTGGCGACGGCGGCGTCGCCGGCGGACAGGACGGCCCAGCCGTCCGGGTGGACGCGGTCGAGGGTCAGCGCCTGCGTGGTCGCACCGGACTTGCGCAGGCACTCCAGGGCGCTCCAGACCCTGGTGCCGGCCACCTCCGGGGCCTCGGCGGCCTCGGCCGCCAGCAGGTCCCGCAGGGCGTGTTGGCCGGGGCCAAGCAGCGCGTCCCAGTCCTCGGGGGTCCGTTCCAGGACGGACTCGGCGTCGCAGGCGAGGCGCCCCCGGCCCACCACCGCCAGGGTCAGGCCGCCGTCGTGCGAGGCCGACACCGTCCAGCCCTCGAGCCCCGGCCCGCCGCCGAGTTCGGGCCTGCCGTCCGGCCGGTGGTTCAGCTCCACCGGCCGGCCCAGCGCCCGACCGACGGCGGTCGCGGTGCGGGCCCGACGGTCGCGGTGCCCGGCGTCGCCGTCCGCGGCGGGTTCGACGACCACCGCGCGGCTGCCGCCCAGGACCCGTTCCAGGCTGCGTTCCAGGTACGAGCCGAGCATCGCGGGCACCCACGGGCCGGCGCCGTCGCGCCGGCGCACGGCGACCAGGGTCAGCCCCTGCCAGTGCTCGACCACCGCTCCGGAGGGCGTGCGCACGACGAGGTCGTAGACGTAGCGGTCCCCGTCCTGGGAGCGCTCCCGGGCGTCGAGCACCACGAACCCGGTGTCCTGGTCCGCCCGGTCGGCCAGCCAGAGCCGCTCGATGCTCTGCGGCAGCAGGATGGCGTCCGGCACGCAGCACTGGATGGCGTGCATCATCGCGTCCCGGGTGCCCGGGTCGGCCAACTGCTGCTCCTGCGGCAGGAAGGCGGCGAACCAGGGCGCCTGGGCGGCGGTGGAGATCTCCGCCAGGGCGTGCCGGGCGCTCGCCCGCCGGTACTCCAGCAGGCGCTGGAACCGCTTGCCCTGGAACAGCACGCCGCCGTACAGCTCGGTCACCGGGTCGACCGGCACCGTCGGCAGGCCGGACCCGAGCGGCAGCGGTGTGCCGGGCGGTTCGGGCCGGGGGTAGCGCAGCCTCGCCCGGAAGTGGTCAGCCGTGAAGCCGGTGTCCTCGCTGCGCAGCACCACGTCGACCGTCCCGGGGGCCTGCACCAGCGCGGCGATCCGGATGGTGGTCGAGCCGCCCGGGCGGACCACCACGGGGCGGCGGAACTCGACGTCCTCCAGCAGCGGCGAGCCCTGGTGCCCGCTCACCGCGGCGGCCACCTGGGCCATCGCCTCCATTCCCAGGACGGCCGGGAAGAGCAGGTCGCCCTGGAGCCGGTGGTCGGTCAGGTACGGGTCGCTGCCCTCGGACAGCTCGGCCTCGGTGATCAGCTCGATCTCCGGGTGGTGGGCGACCACCCGCTCCACGAACCTGGTCAGCGGCAGTTCGCGCTGGACCGTGGCCAGGGTGGGCAGGCCGCCGGCCCGTCCGCTCACCACCAGGACGGGGCCGGCCGAGGGGTCCGCGAGCACCTCGCGGAGCACCCGGATCCCGTCCTCGGTGGAGATCGGCGTGATGCCCTCCCGGATCAGCGCCTCGACGACGCCGAGCCGTTCGCCCATCCCCGCGCCCGACCAGACCGACCACTCCAGGGCGATCGCCCGGGCCCGCGGGTGCCGGTCCCGGAAGCGGAGGGTCAGCTCGGTCATCCAGTCGTTGGCGGTGGCGTAGTGGGCCTCGCCGCGGAGCCCGGCCCGGCCGATGATCGAGCCGAAGGTGACCAGCAGCTTCAGGCGGTCCGGGTCGACGGCCGCCAGCACCGCCGCCAGGCCGTCGGTCTTGGGCGCCAGGGTCCGCCGGAAGTCCTCGGCGGTCAGCGCGTCCAGGGCGGCCGGCTCGTTGCGGCCGGCGCCGTGCAGCACCGCGGTGACCGGGCCGAGTTCGCGCTCCAGCCGGCCCACGGCGGCGGCGACCTCCTCGGGCGAGGTCACGTCTGCCCGGGCGTAGCGGTAGCGCAGGCGGGCGGCGTCCATCCTGGCCAGGTTCCCGGCGAGTTCGCGGTCGGCGGCCGGGTCGGCGCGGCCGATCAGGGCCAGGGCCGCCCCGGAGTCCCGGGCGACCGCCAGGGCGCACTCGGCGGTGATGCCCTTGCCGCCGCCGGTGACCAGGAGGACGTCCCGCGCGTCGAGCGGTGACTCCCCCTCCGCCACCGGGCGGCGCGGCAGGGGGCGGAGCACCGGGACGGTGCGGCGGCCGTCCCGCTGGTAGCGGACCTCCGCGAAGCCGGCCGTGGCGGCAGCCTCGGCGACCACGCGGGCCACCGCCTCGTCGCGGGCGGCCCCCTCGGGGGCGGTGTCGGGCAGCTCGACCACCGTGGTCGGGACGGACGGGTGTTCCAGGTGCAGGGTCTTCGCCAGGCCCGCGGCCCCGAGGCGGTGCTGGACCACGACCAGCCTGGTGCCCTCGGGGGCGGCCAGGACGGCTCGTGCGGCGGTCAGGAAGAGCTCCGTGTCCCGCGCGCCGCACTCGTCCGGGAGGCAGAGCAGGACGCCGTCCCCGAGGCCCGCCGCGGCGAGCGCGGTGCGCAGCGGTGCGGCCAGCGGGTGGCTCGGCGTGGCGAAGACCGTCCAGTCGTCGGCCGCGGCCCGGGGATCGGACGCCCGGGAGCCGGGGTGCGGCCCGGCCGGCAGGGGAGCCGCCACGTGCTCGACCGCGAAGGGGCGCACCCACGGGGCCACCCCGGGGACCTCGCCCGCCGGCTCCGCCCCGGCCTGCGAGGTGTCCGCCAACCGGTCGATCAGCTCGGCGAGTTCGCCCAGCCGTACGGTCGCGAAGCCGGTCGTGGCGGCGAGCGCGGGCTGGCCCAGCGCCCGGGTGACGTCGTTGACGATCTGGCCGACCGTGATGGAGCTCAGGTGCAGGTCGTCCATCGGGTGGGTCCGCGCGGTGACGGAGTCCAGCGGCAGCTCGACCCGCTCGGCCGCGAGCCGGCGCAGCAGCTCCAGGGTGGAGACCGGGCCCGTGCCGGTGTCCGCGCCCGCCGGACGCCCGGACCGCTCGGCGCCGTCCGCTCCGTCCTCCGCCCCGTCGTCCGCCCCGCCGGCCCGCGCCACCAGGGCCGCGCCGATGGCCGGAGCCGCCTCGCAGGGGCTGGCCAGGAAGGTGGGCTCGCTCTCCGGCGGCAGCGGCCGGACCAGGCGGTCGCCGAACAGGGCCGCGGTCCGCACCGGCGCACCGAGCACGTAGGCGGCGCCGACGACCCTGAGCAGCGGGCCGAGCGAGGCGCTGTCGGTGTCGACCGCCAGCACCGCGAGGTCCGGCGCGATCTCCGCCAGCAGGCCGGACAGCACCCGGCCGGGGCCGACCTCCACCACCAGGTCGGCGTCGGCGGCCGCGGCCTCGGCGGCCTCGTGGAACCGGACCGGGAGCAGCACCTGGGCGCGCAGCAGCTCCCGCAGGTCGGCGGTCGGGTCCAGCAGCCGGCCGGTGACCGTGGAGGCGACCGGGCGGACCGGCGGGCGGAGCTCGAACCCGGCCAGTTCGGCCGCCATCGCGGCCGCGGCCGGCTCGACCAGCGGCGAGTGGAAGGCGTGCGACACCCGCAGCCTGGTCGCCGTGACGCCCTCGGCCGCCGCCCGGCGGCAGACCTCGTCGACCGCCCCGGCGGGGCCGGAGACGACGGTCTGCCGGGGGCCGTTGTAGCCCGCGACGACGACGTCCGATCCGTCCGACAGCCGGGCGGTCCGCTCCGGGGTCGCCGCCAGGCCGGCCATCGCGCCGCCGCCGAGGCTCGCCCGCGCCATCACCCGGCCGCGGACCGTGGCGAGGCGCACCAGTTGCTCCTCGCTCATCGCCCCGGCCCAGTGCAGCGCCGTCAGCTCGCCCAGGCTGTGCCCGACCGCGGCCCCGGCCCGGATGCCCAGTCCGTCCAGCACCCGGAGGGCGGCCAGCGAACCGGTGACGATGCGCGGCTGGGCCACCTCGGTGGCGACCTGGTCCGCACCGGCGGGCGGTCCGGCCGCGCCGAACACCTCCTCCGCGGTGGCGAACCGGCGCCGGATCGCGCCGACGGCGCCGTGTCCCGAGCCCTGCCCGGGGAAGAGGTAGACGATCCGGGGCGCGGTCCGCGCCCGGCCGAGGAAGACCCCCTCGGCGGCCGAGAACGCCTCCCGCGCGCCCGAGTCGAGCAGCGCGGCCAGCCGTTCGAGGGCCCGCGCGGCGTCGTCCGGCGAGGTCGCGACGACGGCGGCCCGGACCGGGGCGCCGGAGAGCCGCTCGGCCAGCGTTCCGGCCAGGTCCGCGAGTTCGGCCTGGGCCAGTCGGGGCACCAGGTCGAGCAGTGGGCCCAGCTCCGCGCGCAGCGCGGCCGGGTCCGCGCCGTCCAGCAGCAGCAGTTCGGCGTCCTGGCGTCCGGCGACCAGCCGGGTGGTGCGCTCGTCGAGCGCCTCGCGCCGGGTACGCCCGGGGCCCTCGGCGACCGCGACGTGGGTGTTGATCCCGCCGAAGCCCATGGCCGACACGCCCGCCCGGACCGGCTGGTCGGCCGGCCAGAGCTCGGCCCGGCCCGGCACGTACATGGCCGCCGTCTCGCCGAGCAGGCCGGGGTGCGGGTCGTGGTGGCCGGTCGCCGGGGGGATCACCTGGTGGTGTACGGCGAGGGCGGCCTTGATCAGGCCGGCCACGCCCGCCGCGGCCTTGGTGTGCCCGAAGTTCCCCTTGACCGTCCCGAGCGCGGCCGGTCGGGCCGTCGGGTCGGCGGCGCGGCGCGCGGAGGACAGCGCCTCGATCTCGGTCGCGTCGCCGAGGGCCGTGCCGGTGCCGTGGCCCTCGAAGTACGAGACCGTCTCGACCCCGTAGCCCGCCCGCCGGTAGGCGCGGTCCAGTGCCAGCCGGTGGCCGCCCGCCTCGGGCCGGGTGATGCCGCCCCTGCCGTCCGAGGAGACCCCCCAGCCGCTGATGCTCGCGTAGATCCGCCGCCCCTGCGCCACCGCGTCCCGCTCGCGCATCAGCACCAGCATGCCGGAGCCCTCGCCGGGCCAGAAGCCGTTGGAGTCCCGGTCGTAGACCTTCATCTCCCCGGTGGCCAGCGCGCCGGTCTTGGCGAAGCCGATCACCTCGAACGGGTCGATGGACAGGTCGACCCCGCCGGCGACGGCCACGTCCAGGTCGCCGTCGCAGAGCGCCCCGGCGGCCGTGACCACGGACAGCAGGGAGGAGGAGCAGGCGCCGTCGACGGTGTACCCGCCTCCGCGCAGGTCGAAGTGGTTGCAGATCCGCCCGGCGATGGTGTTGGCGAGGCCGCCCGCCAGCGAGTCCTCGTCGATCGGCGGGAAGGGCGCCTTGTACTGCGGCTCCAGCTCCCCGAGGAAGGCGGCGACGTCGCCCTCGGACCAGCCCTTGCCCGCCAGGGCGGCGGCCACCGTCCGGCGCACGTAGGGCCAGCGCAGCCGCATGGTGTTGGCGCGCGAGAACTCCCCGGTGAGGCTGTTGCCGACCACCACGCCGGTGGCCTGCCGCGGCAGGCCCGTGCCGTCCGGGAACCCGGCGTCGGCGAGCGCCTCGGCGGCCACGTCGAGGGCCAGCCAGTGGGTCAGGTCGGTCGCCCGGTACGTGCTGCCGGCGACGCTGTACCCGACCCGGTCGAAGCTGTAGTCCCGGAGGACGGCGGCCTTGGTCGCGTAGTACCGGTCGGGCGCGGTGCGGTCCGCCGACCAGTAGTCCGCCTGGTTCATCCGCTCGTCCGGCAGCCTCCGGAAGGCCCGGCGGCCGCCCAGTACGTTGTCCCACAACTCGCCCGGGGAATTGGCGTCCGGATAGCGGAGGCCGATTCCCACGATTGCGATCCGTTCACTGCTCATGTATCCACCACCCATGGAGATGAATTGACGGCGAATCCCTTCGCCAACCCGGCAGTCCACCCATCGGTCAAGCGTGCGACCAAGGCCGGGAAAATGCCTTCTCCGAGTTTGCTTTACCACCCGCGCGGGTCGCGCTCTTTCAATAACGGCGTTATTTCCCCGCGTTCGCATTCCATAACGCCGTGATATTCCGCGCGGCCCACCGGAGCCGACGGCCGTGAACGCACCGGGGCCCCCGCCGCGGGGCGGGGGCCTCGGTGCGTCCGGAGTGCCGCGGGCGGATTCGGTGTCAGCCGTGACCGCCCGTCAGAGCGCGCTCCCCCAGCCTGGCGCCCAGCTCCCGGGCCGCCGCCAGGGCGGCCCAGGAGGCGAGCTCGACCAGCGCGGCGTCGCCGGGCCGGCCGCGCCGGAACTCGGCGACGAGACCGTCGTCGACCCGGTACGAGGCCTTGGCGACCAGCAGCGCCAGCCGGCCCGCCGGGCGCTGCTCCTCGGGCAGGGCCGACACCTCGTCCTCGACCCAGGCGCGGCCGGTCCCGGGCGGCCCGCCGTCCCACCCGGCGAGCCCGGCCGTCACCAGCCGCCGGACGCCGTCCGGCACCGAGCGGGCCCCCGCCTCGTCGATCGCGGCGGCGGCCCGCGCGAACGCGCCGGCGATGCTCGGGGTGCCCGCCGCCCACCGCAGGTCCGCCGGCAGCGGCGCGGAGGGCAGCAGGTCCAGCGAGGCGCCGGCCGGCGGGGTGCCGCGCGCGCTGCGGCGCATCAGCCGGCCGAGCACGGCCGTCGCCGCCGACCGCGCGGGCGCCGGGAGGCCGGCCGGGAGCGGGCTCTCCTCCAGGAACAGGTTGACCATGCGGTTCAGGTAGTGGAAGGTGACCGCCACGCCGACCAGTTCGGGCACCCGGTCCGCGGGGAACGGCGGTCGCGCACCCCGGCCGCCCGCGCCGTCCCCGGTCTCCCGGAGCCAGTCGGCCACCTCCCGCTCCCTCCCCGCCGCCGCCCGGGCCCCGGCGGACGCCCCCGGTCCGGGCCGCAGCGCGGCCAGCGTCGCGCCGTGCACCTCCGTGCAGAACGGGCAGGCGTTGGCCTCCGACACGGCGACGGCCACCGCCTCCTTGAGCGCCCGGTCGACCCGCCCGGCGGCGAGCAGGGTCTCCCGGAGCATCACCCACGAGGCGGCGAGCACCGCCGGCGAGGGCGCGTGCAGGCCGATCGGCGGTGCGAGCAGGCCGAACTCCCGCTCGACCTCGGCGTAGACCCGGGCCACCTCCTTCCCCGCGTCGGCCGGGCGGACCGGGGCGACCCGGCGGATCTGCGCCAGCGGCCGCAGGGCCGGCCGCAGCAGCGGTATCACCATCGGTCTCCTCCTCTCTGGCTCGATCTGTCGCCGTGGCGCACTACGGGCGCGTCAGGCCGGGCAGTTGCGTCCGCACCCCGCGCCGTCCGCTGGTCCCGCCGTCCGGCGAAGGCGCGCCGTACCGGACGTTCACGCCGCGCTCCCGCGCTGCGCGCACGATGCCGGGGACCGCGCGTTCGGCGAGCGCGGAGATGGTCAGCGCGGGGTTGACGGTGAGCGCTCCCGGGACGGCGGAGCCGTCGGTGACGAAGATGCCCGGGTGGTCGCGGAGTTCGTGCCGGTCGTCGAGCGCCGAGGTCCCCGGGTCGTCGCCGATCCGGCAGGACGCCAGCGGGTGCACGGTGTACGCGCCGACCAGGTCGTTGGTCCACGGCATGACGCGGGCCAGGCCGTCGCGCTCCAGGATGTCCTTCACCACGGCGTCCGACTCGGCCCAGCCGCGCAGGGTGTTCTCGGTCGGCCGGTACCTGATCGGTCCGCGCCCGAGCATCTGCTGGGAGATCCGGTCCGCGTTGCCGGTGGCCGGCGGCGGGCCGAAGACGCCTTCGTTGTCGTCCTCGACCATGGTGAAGACGGTCAGCCAGGACTGCCACCGCCGGACCATCTCCTTCTTCTCCACGCCGAACCAGCCGGGGCCGGTCGCGTCGGGCACCTGCGCCAGGATGGTGCCGAACCCGGGCGGGAAGTAGAGCTGTTCCAGGGAGAACCGCGAGTGCTCCGGGAGCGAGCCGTCGAGGTTGTCCCAGCTCGCCACGACCGGCCCCTTGCCGATCTGGTTGGCCCTGAACGCCAGGCCGTCGGAGCGCTTGAGCCCGAGCAGGTCGCGGGCCCGGTCCTCGTCGACGACGGCCGTGTTGAGGCGCTCCCCGTTGCCGGAGAAGTAGCGGCCGACGGCGGAGGGCATCGTGCCGAGGTCCGCCTCGGAGCGCTGGAGGATCACCGGGGTGGCGCCGGCGCCGGCCGCGAGCACGACGATCTTCGCGTCGATCGTGCCGCTGCCGACGTGCACCCGGTAGTCGGTGTCGTCGACGACGTCGTAGTGCACCCGGTAGCCGCCGCCGTCCGTCCGGGAGAGCCGCTGCACCTCGTGCAACGGCCGGATCTCGGCCCCGTGCGCGAGGGCGGCGGGCAGGTAGTTCAGCAGCAGCGACCGCTTCGCGTCGAAGCGGCAACCGGACATCATCCAGTTGCAGTTGGTGCACTTCGCCCGGTCGATGGCGGCCGGGACGGGGTTGGCGGTGCGCCCCGCGTGGTCGCAGGCGGCGGCGAACAGGCCGCCCGCGTAGGTGACGTCGTTCCAGTCCTGCTGGGTGATCGGCAGCGCCTCGGCCACCCGGTCGTACCAGGGGTCGAGGGTGTCCCTGGTGATGGCCGCCGGCCACATCCGGCGGCCGATGCCGCCGCGGCGCTCGAAGGCGAACCGGGGCGCGCGCGGCATCGCGGCGAAGTACACCACGCTGCCGCCGCCGACGCAGTTCCCGCCGAGCAGGCTCATGCCGTCGCCGACCACGAAGTCGAAGATGCGGGTGTACGAGGACCCGAGCAGGAAGTCGTGCTCGAAGTCGGGCGCCTCCAGCCACGGGCCGCGCTCCAGCACGGTGACCCGCGCGCCGCCGGCCGCCAGGTGGTAGGCGGCGATGGCGCCGCCGAAGCCGCTGCCGACGATCAGGACGTCGGTGCTCTCGGTGCTCGTCATGCGGGGCTCCCTGTGGACGTGGTGCCCGGGTGGGGTTCGGCCAGCTGCCGCCGGTACGAGAAGTCGGAGAACCGCCACAGGCCGTCGGCGTCCGGGTCCATGAACCCCATCGCCGTGAGACCGGGGTGGCCCGCCGCGATCGCGTCCGCGGTGTGCAGGTGGGCGGCGGTGTCGTAGGCCATGTTGCTGAACAGCGCCAGCAGGACCCACAGTTCGCGCTCCGGGTGGTCCGGGCCGGTCAGCGTCCGCACCAGGCCGGTCCGGTCCGCGAACGGAAGGGCGACGAACGGCGGCACCGCGTCGTCGAGCGGCAGGCCGTGCTCCTCCGCGTAGGCGCGGGCGTGGCGGTTGAGCGCCTGCTCGTAGTCGTCCAGGGCGTTCGAGAGCCCGGTCGCGGGCGTCTCCAGCAGTTCGATGGCGCCTGCCTGCACCGCGCCGCCTCCGGTCGAGGCGCCGGCCACGGCCTGGTCGTCGGGGGAGCGCTTCTCCCCCGGGACGATCGTGTCCGCGAACGCCTCGAGCGTCATGGTGCGGTAATCCTGCTGATCTGGGATACGCGAGCCCACCGGCATCTCCTCAGGTGGTCGTCGAAAAAACGGGCCCGACGCACCGGCCGACCCCGATTCGCATACGCGACTTTGGCATCGTCCGGGCAATACCTCCACCTCCGCATCTCCTGCGTTGCTGAGGAGCGTTGATCGGCTTCGGCGGCCTCAACCCGGCGGCCGCGCGGCGGCGTTGACCCGTGAGCGCACCATCCCCCACCGCGGGTCGGCAGTGGTGCGCACCCGATCCCGCCCGTTCCGGCAATCGCCCTTGACAATCGGGTTCAAACATACGAACCCCCCCGGCATCCCAACTTTCAGACATGCCAACGGAATGTGCCAACGCGCCATTGCACTTGTCATGCACCAACTGATAACGTCGTCTCTCGTTATGGCGGCGGCCCCCTTTCGTCCTCCCCTTTCCGGCGGGGGACGCCTTCGCATGCCATGGCCTCTCTGACCGCCGGCCCGGAAACCACGGCCGCGACTTTCGTACCCGACCATCGCACGGGCGGAATTTCTGTTCATTCGCATGTACAGCAGAGAACCTGGAGTCGATCATGAAATCTGCCATCGAGCAAGCCGTGACCCGGGCCATCGAGACCATGCACGAGAACATCGGCGAGCTGCTGACCATAGACGATATGGCGCAGGCGGCCATGTACAGCAAATTCCATTTCTCCCGTGAGTTCCAACGGATGACCGGGGTCTCGCCACGGCGATTCCTCTCCGCCATACGCCTGGAGACCGCGAAACGCCTCCTCATCGAGACGACGTTCACCGTGACGGAGATCAGCCACCGGGTCGGGTACAACAGCGTCGGCACGTTCAGCTCCCGGTTCACCAGCAGCGTCGGCGCCTCCCCCACGATGTTCCGTCAGCTCCGGGGCTTCACTCCCCGGATCGAGGTCGACTTACACGGCCGGGGCCGCGGCGCGGAACTCTCGACGTTCCGGGGCGAGATCCGGGCCTCGGTCGCGGGGGACCTCGGCCGGGTGTTCGTCGGACTCTTCCCGACCCGGATCCCGGAGGGACGGCCGGCCGCCTGTTGCGTCCTCCCCCGCCCCGGGGCCTTCCTGCTCGACCGGGTGCCGAGCGGCACCTGGTACCTGCTGGCGCACTCCGTCCCCGTCTCCTTCGACGAGGTGCTGACCGGCGACGGCGAGGTCTCGGTGGGATCGGTCGGACCGATCGAGGTGCGGCCGGACGTGCCGCTGCTGCCGATGGAACTGCGGCTGCGCCCGATCCGGGCCCTGGACCCACCGGTCCTGCTGGCGCTGCTGGACGTACGGTCGACGGCGTTCAACGAGCTGTCCCAGGTCGCCGAGGCCCCCCGGGCCGACAGCGCCTGAGCCGCCGCCGGCCCCGGCCCGGACAGTACAGGCGAGGACAGGACAGTGAAGGCCCGACAGGACGGCGAGGTCCTTACGGCCCGGATCCCCCCGCGGAGGTCCTCTGCGGGGGGATCCGGGCCGCGACGGAGGGTGTGCCTCAGCCGGCCGGGTGCACGGTCATCGGCAGGCCGCCCGCCACCCGCAGCGACAGCATCGGCTCGGGCGTCACCCGGTGGCCGGGCACCTTGACCAGCCGGAGGTCCCGGGCCACCACGGCGATCGTGAAGACGGCCTCCAGCAGCCCGAGGTGGTTGCCGACGCAGAAGCGCGGCCCCGCCCCGAACGGGATGTAGGCGTAGCGCGGCCGGTCCGTGGCCCGGTCCGGGTCGAAGCGCTCCGGGTCGAACTGCTCTGGCGCGTCCCAGAAGTGGGGGTGGCGGTGCAGGGTGTACGGGCAGATCAGGACGTCGGCGCCGGCCGGCACGTGGTAGCCGCCCACCTCGTCGTCCGCCTGCGCCTGCCGCGGGAGGATCCACACCGGCGGGTAGAGCCGCATGACCTCGTCCACCACCCTGGAGGTGTACCGGAGGCGGTGCAGGTCCTCGAACTCGGGCAGCCGGTCGCCGAGCACCTCGACGGCCTCGGCGTGCAGCCGCTCCCGCACCTCGGGGTGCCGGTCGATCAGGTGGAAGGTCCAGCCGAGGGTGCTCGCCGTGGTCTCGTGGCCGGCGAGCAGCAGGGTGACCAGTTCGTCGCGCATCCGCTGCCGGCCGACCCGCGGGTCGGGCTCCTCCGCGGTGGCCGTGATCAGCCGGGACAGCGCGTCGTCGCCCGTGCTCCGCCCGCCGTCGCGGGCGGTCCGGTCCGCGACCAGCCGGTCGACCACCCGCTGCAGGTCCTGCCGGGCCCGCCGGAAGCGCAGCTGCTTGGCGAGCGGCACCCAGGCGGGCACCGCGCCCATGGTGACCATGTCGAACATCGCCTGGTCCTGCACGGCCTCGAAGTCGTGGCCGACCGCCTCGAAGGCGCCGAGGTCGACGTCCAGCAACGTGCGGCCGAGCACCCCGAGGGTGAGCGCCGTCACCTCGTGGACCACGTCGACGGGCCCGCCGCCCTCGTGCGCCCGCAGCCGGCCGACCAGCTTGACCGCCTCCTCCGCGACGACCCCGGCCTGCCGGGCGATCCGCTTGTGCTGGAAGGCGGGCTGGATCTGCCGGCGCTGCTTGCGCCAGAGCTCGCCCTCGCTGGTCAACAGGCCGTTGCCGAGGGCCCGTCGGGCCTGCACCAGGCCGATTCCCTTGTGGTAGTTGGCCGCGTTGTCCGCGAGCACGTGCTTGGCGTGCTCGGGGTGGTTGAAGAAGTAGAGCGTCTTGGGGCCGATGGAGATCCGGACCGCGTCGCCGTACTCCCGCGCGGCGGAGCGCATCAGCTCCAGCCGGTCCCCCACCAGCCTGCGCAGCAGGACCGGGGCGGCCCGGCGCGGCGGTCCTGGCGGCACCCGGCGGGTCGCGGGCACGGCTAGCACCCCCCGTCGTTCGCCAGGCGGTCGGCGACGGCCCGGCGCCACACCTCGTACGCGGGCAGCGCGCCCGGCACCGGCCCGGCCGGCCGGATGTCCCGGGTGACCCTGGCCGCCTCCTCCGGTCCCATGCCGCAGAGGACCCGGGTGGCCAGTTCCGTGTGCGGGACCAGCAGGCCGGCCCGCAGCCGGGCCTCGGCCGCGAACGCGCTGCCCTGCGCGACGATGGCCCGGTGCGGTCCGGCCCGGTCCCGGAACGCCCGCAGCTCCGCCTCGTCCGCGCCCCCGGCGTAGGTGGCCGCCAGTCCGGCCCCGCTGTAGAGGTCGGACCACCGGGACTCCGGGAACTTCTCGATCATGGTCGCGACCAGGTCCGCGTCGGTGCCGCCGACGAACCACAGGGCCCGGCCGATGCCCTGGTCGATCGCGTGGCCGGCGTACGACGGCGTGTCACCGGCCGGCCAGGGGAAGGCCGGCTCGCGGTACTGCTCGTGGACGTACCGGGCGGTACGGAAGTACGCCTGGTGGAACCCGTACCCGTCGAGCACGAGCCAGCGCAGCAGCGGGTCGAGCCCGTCGACGTCCGGCCAGCGGAACCTCGGCAGCCGGGCCATCGCCCAGCCGATCCCGACGTAGACCATGTAGACGTGGTCCGCGCCCCGCCCGGCGAGGAAGCGCCCCACCGAGCCGCGGCCGGACAGCGGCAGCCCGTCGAGCACGGCGAAGCCCATGCCGGCGCCCTCGTAGGCGAAGCCGCGGAACGGGGCCGGAACGCCCTCCAGGCGGAGCTCCGCCGCCGCCGGGTCCCGGGCCTCCATCGCGTACGCGTAGCCCTCCAGGAACCGCCCGCCGACCGACTCCAGCAGGTGCTGGGCGTCCGGTGACTTCCGGTGGAAGCCGCGCTTCTCCAGTAGGGTCTCCGAGGTGCTCGGGGTGAGAACGCGTCGTCGGAGCGTTCGCCATGCACTGGGCACGCCATTCTCCTCTCAGGTCTTCCTCACGTCGGTGTGCTGCCACGCGGATGGTGCCCGGCCGGCTCCGGCGGGGCTTCTCCGCACCTGCTCAGTTCGCGGGGGCCGCCGCGGGCGGCCGGGGCCGGTCCGGCTGCCCGGCGGTGCGGAAGTGCGTCCGCACGTTGGCCCGCCACAGCTCGTACGCCGGCGGTCCGGCGGCGGCGCCCGGGGCTCGGCCGGCCGCGGCGGGCTCGTCCACCGCGCAGTCGTCGGCCAGCTTCGCGGCCCCGTCGACCGACAGGCCGGTCAGGGCCGTGGCGGCGGCCTCGCAGTGCGCGGGCACGAAGCCCGCGTACGCGCGCGCCTTCGCGGCGAACACCGACCCCTGGGCGAGCTCCGCCCGGTGCTCCCCCGCCTCCCCGCGCAGGACGGCCAGGCCGTCCGCCGTGGCGCCGCCGGCGAAGGTCGCGGCCAGTCCCACCCCGCTCCACAGGTCGGCCCGCCGGTCGGCGCGGAACCTCCGCACCGCGACGGCCACCTGCTCCGGCACCCCGCCGTGGATGAACCACAGCGCCCGTCCGATGCCCTGGTCGACGGCCCGCCGGAAGTACTCCGGCGCGCCCTGCCACGGGTACGGCTTCACCTCGCGCTGCTCGTCCACCCAGCGCCGGGTGCCGAAGTAGGCGAGGTCGAAGCCGTACCCGTCGACCGCCAGCCAGCTCATCGTCGGGTGGTACGGCGTCCCGGCCAGGTCCGGCAGCACCTTGCGCCACAGCGGCCGCGGCAGGCGCGCCATGGCGAAGCCGATGCCGATGTACGCCAGGAAGATGTGCGGCTGCCCCGGCCCGGCCAGCAGGTCGCGGGTGCGGCTGCCCCGGCCCGTCGCGTCCAGGACGGTGAAGGCCATCGTGGCGCCCTCGTAGGCGAATCCGCGCTGCTCCGGGTCGACCAGGCGCAGCCGGCGCTCGACCTCCCACTGGTTGCGGGCGTCGATGCCCCACTCGAAGCCGCAGACCACCGCCTGGGGCACCGCCTCCAGGCGTTCGGTGGCGGCCGTGGGGGTCACCGGGAAGCCCCTTCCGGCGAAGGCCACCGAGGCCAGTGACGGTGTCAGCACCAGTCGGCGCAGTGATCCGAAGGTCGTCGGCACGATCCCTCCCAGCCCAGCGTCCTGAATGACGGCCCCTCCATGCTCCGGGGGCGGCGGGGGCGGCCGCATCTCCGCGGTTGCGTTCTTTTCGGCCGGACGACCGTCGCTACCCGAACTCCCTTTCACCAAGCGGCCTTTCCTCACCTGAGGTTTCCTCGGCCAGGCCGTCGAAAGGCCTCGGAAACCGCGCCCGGGGGTGCCGCGGACCGTGTTGTCGAAATCCCCGGCGGCGCGGTGGAATGGGGCCGTGCGGGAGCTGGTCCCCGGCGCCGTCGGGTCCGTTCCCCGTCCAGGCCGTCCCATCGAAGGAGTGCGCGCATGAACACGCGTCACCAGCAGGACGAGGCCCCGCCCGAGCCGCTCTGGGACCGGGCGCCCGACTGGGTGGCCTACCGCCGGTCCCGGCGGAACATCACCGAACTGCTGCTCGCCGCCCGGCCCGGGGCGGCCGGCGTCCCGGTCCCCGCCTGTCCCGGGTGGACCGTCCTGGACCTGCTCGGCCACCTGGTCGAGGTCTGCCGGACGGTGGCCGCCGACGTGCCCGGCAACCTGTGGGAGGTGCCGCACGCCGAGTCCGGCACCGGCCTGGCCGGCCTGCTCGAGGAGTGGTCGCGGTTGGACGGCCCGGTGGAGCGGGTGCTCTCGGACACGCCGCAGCTGCGGCACACCATGATGATGATGGACGCGTTCACCCACGAGCTCGACCTGCGCGGCGCGCTCCGGGCGCCGGTGGTCGCGGACCAGCCGTCGTACCCCTCGGCCCTGGACCTGGTCGTCCGGGGCTTCGCCAACTCGGTGCGCTCCCACGGGCTTCCGGCGCTGCGCATCCGGACGGCGGGCGCCGAGTGGCAGGCCGGTGACGGCGAGCCGGCCGCCGTCCTCCAGGGGCACCGCCACGACCTGCTCCGTTCGCTCACCGGCCGGCGGACGGTCGGGCAGGTCTCCGGCCTGGCCTGGAGCACCGCGCCGGAGGCCTGGCTGCCCGCGTTCACCTGGGGGCCGTTCCGGCCGCCGGAGCGGCCCGTGGAGGCCGCCGTCGCCGCGCGGTAGCGCCCGGACCGCGGAACGGCTCCGTGGCGCCGCCCGAGCGGGCGGCGCCACGGAGGGGTCACGGTGTCACGCGGCGGTCGTGGTGCGGCGGACCGGCCGCGGCCTCACGCCACGGCCGCCCCGACCTGGCTCTGCTGCGGCTGGACGGCCGTTCCGCCCCCGGACGCCCCGGCGGCGGCGTCCGCCCGCCGGGAGCGCTGGCGCAGGTGCACGACCCACCACCCGAGCCCGCGCAGGGCGCAGACCAGCGTGGTGGCGAAGAACAGGGTGTAGACGACGTTGAACACCATCAGGATCGCGTACACGAAGGCGACCGAGCTGCCGAACACGAACTGGGCCCGGCCCTTCACCGGCGTCGTGCCCGGGTCGCTGATCATGTAGTTGGTGAACAGCACGAAGGCGACACCCGTCATCGGGCCGAGCGCGGAGAACAGCGCGACGTCCCAGATCCAGTGCCGGAGGAACGCCTGGATGGCGAACGCGCCGAGCCAGCCGACGATCAGTGGGGTCCGCTTGGTGAGCAGCGCGTTGATCACGGTTCCCGCCGTGGCGATGATCAGCGGGATCATCACCCGGAAGAAGGTGTTCGCGTTCTCCGTGAACTCGTAGGGCGGCGCGATGCTGAACCACGAGCCGAAGCACACCAGCGACATCGTGATCCCGAAGTTGGACGGGTTCATGAAGTGCCGCATCCGGCCGGCGATCGGTGCCTGCAGGGCGTGCTTGCCGCCGACGCCGATGACCACGCCGAAGACGATCGGCAGCAGCTGGTTGTTGCCGTAGGTCAGCATGTTGACCGCGAGCGCCGTGATGTGGGCCGGCAGCAGGAACTCGTACACGCCGCGGAACCCGTTCCCGCGGAAGCGGGGGGCGCGGCGCTGGGCCCAGGCGCTGATCAGCTCGAAGGCGATCTCGCAGGCGTAGGCGGTGAACACCGCGACGAACGGCCACAGCCAGGGCTGCTCGAAGCCGAGCAGGGTGTAGCCGAAGATGTTGAACACGCTGATCGAGAGGGCGAAGTTCCGCAGGGCGAGGTACCGGGGGTCCTTCGGCTTCGCGGGGGCGGCCGGTGCGGCCGCCGGGGCGCCGCCGGCTCGGGGTTGCACGCTCGCGCTCATCGGTTCGGGACCTCCTGGACCTGGTCGGTCAGCACGAGCGTGTGCGTGCCGGGGCTGAGCTGCTCGCTCTTCTCGTGCAGTCCCCCGGCGGCGTCCCGCCACCTCAGGTCGACGGTGACCGGCCCCTGGTGGGCGCCGAGGCCGAAGCGCACGTCGAAGCTGCGGAAGCCGCCGTGGCCGCCCCCGCCGTCGAGCCGGGAGATCTGGGTGCCGGTCGGGGTGGTGACCCGCACGGTGGCGTCGTACGCGGGCGCCCCGGTGTTCACCAGGCCCTGGCCCGCGGCGCCCTCACCGGTCGGCCGGTAGAGCCGCAGGTTCAGCTGACTGCCCAGCGCCGGCGCGGTGTTGGCGTAGAAGGCGGGCGGCCCCCACTGGCGGGCCACCGCGAAGTCCAGCCGGCCGGTGCCCGTGGTGTCGCCGGTGGCGAGGCCGCGGGTCGGCGTCGGCACGGCGATGCCCAGCCGGGAGCTGATGTTCACGTACGGGCCGTCGGGGGTCTTGGCGTAGAAGGCGATCGCCTCGTCCCCGGCGATGTCGTCGCCGGGCTGGACGTTGGGCCACATCGCGGGGTTGGACAGCAGGTCGTCGTTGGTCATGGCCATCTCCTGGAGCCACGGCCAGCGGTCGATCTTCCCCTTGACGAAGCCGGTGGCCTGGAGCACCGCGAGGTCGCCGCTGTTGAGGAAGTCGCCCATCTTGGTGTCCCAGCCCCACCCGGTCCAGGCCATGCCGTGCTCCTGGGCCTCCTGGGTGAACGGGGCGATGCCGGCGGCGAGCTTGCGGCGCATGTCGGCCTCGTCCTTGGCCTTGTTGATCCAGAGGAAGTTGCTCTCCTCCAGGCCCCAGGCGACGGTGATGTTGCTGACCATCATGTCGAAGTCGCCGTTGCGGCCGATGTCGCCGAAGTCGACGCCCATGCCCTTGAACGAGCCGTTCCCGAGGACGAAGGACTTGGGCGTGGTCGGCGTGCGCTCGCCCTTGGCCTCGCTGAACTCGATGTGCCCGGGCGTGGACCGGTTGTAGAGCAGGTGCCCGTGTCCGAAGTCGTTGGCGATGTACAGCTCGGGCAGTCCGTCACCGGTCAGGTCGGCGCCCGAGATGGCCAGCGTCCACCCGGTCGACGCGTCGTAGGGGATCGCGCCCTTCTCCTCCACGTACGACGCGGTGGGCTCCGTCCCCGCGGTGCTCTGCTGCCAGCGCAGCACGTGGTCGCCGCCGGCGTTCTTGGCGCTGGACAGCGAGTCGTTCATCACGACGTTGTTCAGCCCGTTCGGGTCGAGCACGTCGGAGTCGGGGAAGTAGTTGCCGATCACGATCGACGGGCGCCCGCTGCCGTCGATGTCGCCGACGTAGTCCGCGTCGGTGTTCCAGCGCGGGCCGTGGTACTTCCCGTCCAGCGACTCCGAGGGCACCAGCTCGCGCGGCACGTAGGAGGCCGCGGCGGGGGTCGTGGCGTCCGACCTGGCCATGAACAGGATCGGCGTGCGGCCCCAGTACGTCACCAGCAGGTCCATCCGGCCGTCGCCGTTGAAGTCGCCGGGCGTGCAGCCGGTGGGCGCCATGGTGTCGTCCATCGGCAGCGGCCTGCCGTCCAGCACGAAGGGCGTGAAGCGGTCGGCCGGCCGGGCGGTCGGGGTGTACGTCACGATCACGCTGTCGGTCCTGGTGTCGACGATGCACATGCCGTCGGCCACGCCGTGCCCGGTCAGGTCGTTGATCGCGATGCTGGCCCCGACCGAGGAGATCCACGAACGGATCTTCTGGTAGGCCGGGTTGACGGTCCGGACCGTCCGCATCGGCCGCTGCTCGTAGCCGGGCGGCATCGCGATGGGCAGTTCCTTGAAGCCGTACTGCTTCGCGACCTCCTCCGCCCCGGCCGCCGCGACCGAGGTCCGTACGGCGAAGAACAGCGAGGTGGCCACCATTATCACCACCAGGCCTGGAATCAGTCTGCGGATTCGTTCACGGTACGCCACCGGGTTCCCCTCTCGACGGATCGAATACGACCCCGTGCCCGCGCCGAGTGCAGGACGCGGCCAAAACCCCCTGCTGGCAGGACGGTTCGGGATGACGGAATTCACGACCCGAAATGCGCCGGCGATAGGCACGTCACGCGCGGGTCTACTGTACGAGGATGTACGCAAAGCACTCGGAATCGCTACTTCCCCGTTGCTCAGCGGGAGGAATTGCGGCCGCCGCCGGGAACATCGGCCGGCCCGCGACCGCACGACGAAGCGCCCTCCCGCGCACGTGCCGCGGAAGGGCGCTTCCAGAACTCAAGGGATGACCTCCGGGGGGGAATGGCTTCTCCCGTCCGCCGGTTCACCGGTTCACCGGTCAGGCGTACGTGACGACCGCGCGGAAGCGCGCCTCACCCCGCTCGACCCGGTCCAGCGCCTCGGCGACCCGCTCCTTGGGGAAGGTCTCGACCAGCGGCGTGACCGCCCCGGACGCGACCAGGTCGAGGGCCTCGGTGAGCCGGTCGAGGCCGTTGTGGGTGGCGCCGATCACCTGCTGGCGCTGCGCCCAGAACGGGCTGGTCGGCGGGATGGCGAAGGGCTCGACCGGGTCGATGGTGGCCAGCACCATCCGGCCGTTCGGCCGCAGCCCCTGGAGGGCCCCGGCGGCGGCCCGGTAGGAGGTGCCGGTCACCAGGACGACGTCGGCGCCGCCGATCGCCCGCAGCCCGTCACCGTCGGCGACCACGTGGTCCGCGCCCAGGGTCCGGGCCAGCCGGTGCTTGTCCGGCGAGCTGGTGACGGCCACGGTCTCGAAGCCGCCGGCCCGGGCGAACTGCACGGCGAGGTGGCCGAGTCCGCCGATCCCGAGCACCGCGACCCGTTCACCCGGTCCGGGATCGGCGGCGCGCAGCGCGCTCCACGCGGTGTAGCCCGCGCACAGCACGGGGGCGGCGGTCTCGTACGGGACGGCGTCCGGTAGCAGCACGGTGCTCGCGGCCGCCACCGCGACGTACTCCGCGTGTCCTCCTTGCACGGTGAGGCCGCTCATCACGGCCTCCGGGCAGTTCATCCCGGACTGCCCGGAGAGCGGGAGGTTGAGCCGGCAGTACGCGCACCGGCCGCAGGTCGCCTGCACCCAGGTGGCGCCGACCCGGTCGCCGACCCGGCGGCCGGTCACCCCGGCGCCGACCTCGACGACCTCGCCGGCGGCCTCGTGTCCGACCACCACCGGAGCGAACGCCGGGAAGGGGAACACGCCCTGACTGACCAGCAGGTCGTTGTGGCAGACCCCGCAGGCGTGGACCCGGATCAGCACCTGGCCGGGACCGGGCCTCGGGGTGGGGATCTCGCGAAGCTCCCAGCGCGCCTTGGCCTCGGGTACGACGGCTGCCCACATCGGCCGAACCACCTTTCCTGTCAACTGCTCCGCGGCCCGAGCCGGACCGGGAGGGTCTGGACACCGTTCATGATGAAGGTGGCCTGCGGTGCCAACTCCTCAGCGGGTACGGCGAGTTCGAGGTCGGGGAAGCGCCGGAACAGCGCGGCGAGGGCGGTCTCGGCCTCCATCCGGGCCAGCGGCATGCCGATGCAGCGGTAGACGCCGTGGCCGAAGGAGAGGTGCTCCTTGTTCGCCCGGGTGGCGTCGAAGGCGTCGGCGTCCTCCCCGTGGACGGCGCGGTCGCGGCCCGCCGCCGCGAAGTTGATCAGGACGGGCTCCCCCTTGGCGATGGTGACCCCGCCGAGCTCGATGTCCTCCACCGCGAAGCGGAACGGCAGGTGCGCGACCGGCGCCTCGGCGCGCAGGCTCTCCTCGATCACCTCCGCCCAGCCCACCGCGCCGGACCGGAGCAGCGCCCGCTGGTCGGGGTGGGTGAGCACGGCCCGGACGGTGTTGGCGAGCAGGTTCATCACCGGCTCGGTCCCGGTGGCGAGCAGCAGGTGCAGGGTGCCGACCAGTTCGGAGTCGCTCAGCCGGGATCCGTCCTCTGCCTGGGCCCGGACCAGGTCGCTGGTCAGATCGTCCCCGGGGTCGCGGCGCTTGCCCTCGACGAACTCCAGCATCTCCCGGTGCCACCGCTCGACGTTGGCCGCGGACTCCTCCGGCGTGATGGTGGTGTCGACGTTCACCTCGCCGCCGCGCAGCATCCGCTCACGGTCCCCGGCCGGCACGCCGAACAGGTCGCAGATCACCCGGGCCGGCATCGGATGGGCGAAGCGGGCCTTGAGGTCGACCACCTCGCCGGGCGCGAGGCGGCCGAGGTCGTCCAGCAGCTCCTCGACGGCCTTCTCCACCTCGGCCCGCATCGCCTCGACCCGGCGCGGGGTGAAGGCGCCGGCGGTCAGCCGCCGCAGCCGGGTGTGGTCGGCGCCGTAGCGGGTGGTGAGGTTGTCCATCAGCACCCAGCCGATGAGCGGGAAGTCCGCGCCGATCCGGCCCTCGGCGAACGCCGCCCAGTGCCGGCGCGGGTCCTTGGACAGGCGGTGGTCGGCCAGGGCCAGCCGGGCGACGTCCTGGCCGGTGATCGACCAGGCCGGTACGCCACCGGGCAGTTCGATCCGGGCGACCGGGCCGTTCGCCCGGATCCGGGCGCCCTCCGCGTGGATGTCACGTCCGGCTCGGTCGATGACGACGGGGGCGGGGAGTGACACGGAAGCCTCCAGGCGGTCGGAGCGGGGCGCGGGCGGAGTCACGGAGTCGCCGGGTCGCGGGGCCACGCGGCAGCGGGGCCAGGGCCGTTGACCGGCCCTGTCGAGGCTGGCACCCGCGCGGGGCGCCCGCATCTCCCGGCTTGCGGCGTCCCCCCGCCGGGCGGCGGGGCGGCCGCCCAGCGCAATCGGGAAGATGCGGCGGCCGACGGCCCGGTGTGACGCTGGCCGTCACCGGGCCGTGGTGATCGCGGCCGGGAACCGCCGGATAAGGAGAGAGCCATGTCCGCCACTCCCCCGCCCACCGCCGCCGACGTCGCCGCGCTGCGCGCCGTCCCGGAACTCATCATCGCGGCCTGGGCACGGCACGACGCCGACGGCTTCGCCGCGGTCTTCACCGACGACGCGACGCTGATCCTGCCCGGGGACGTCTACCTGACCGGCCGCGAGCAGATCCGCGCCTTCATGGCGCAGGCGTTCGCCGGCCCGTTCAAGGGCACCCAGGTCACCGGTGAGCCGCAGTCGGTCCGCCCGCTGGCCGACGACGTGGCCGTCCTGGTCACCAAGGGCGGCGTACTGGCCCCCGGGGACACCGAGGTGACGCCCGAGCGGGCGATCCGGGCGACCTGGGTGCTGGCCAGGCAGGGCGCCGACTGGCGGATCGCCTCGTACCAGAACACCCCCGTCGCCGCCTGAGCCCGGAGTCGGAGCCGAGGGGCCGTCGCCCGCTCTCCCCGCCGGAGAGCGCGCGGCGGCCCCGGCTCCGCACCGACCGCCGGCCCTCCCCCGGCGGCCCGGCCGATCGACGCTCCGGGGCGCCGCGCGGCCGGTACAGTGCCGTGCAGGACGGTGCCGTACGGCTGCGGCACCCCCGCACGGACCGGCCGGTACGCCGGCCGCCACCCCTCCGGCGCCGGCCCGGGTCGGCGCACGGTCCCGCTGAGAGGACTCGGATGCGTCCCTTCCGTATCGACATCCCGCAAGAAGCCCTCGACGACCTGGACCGCCGGCTCGCGGCCACCCGCTGGCCCGGCGAAGTCCCCGGCGCCGGCTGGCGGCGCGGCGTGCCGCTCGGCTACCTGAAGGAACTGGCCGAGTACTGGCGCACCGGCTTCGACTGGCGCAAGGCCGAGGCGCACCTCAACTCCTTCCCGCAGTTCCTGACCGAAGTCGACGGCGTGGACGTCCACTTCCTGCACGTCCGCTCGCCCGAGCCGGACGCCCTGCCGCTGGTCGTCACCCACGGCTGGCCCGGCTCGGTGGCGGAGTTCCTGGACGTGATCGGCCCGCTGACCGATCCGCGGGCCCACGGCGGCGATCCCGCCGACGCGTTCCACCTGGTCATACCCTCGCTGCCCGGCTACGGCTTCTCCGGCCACCCCCGGGAGGCCGGCTGGGACACCGCCCGGGTCGCCCGGGCCTGGGCCGAGCTGATGCGCCGGCTCGGCTACGACCGGTACCTCGTCCAGGGCGGCGACTGGGGCATGCCGGTCTCGCTGCAGCTGGGCCTGGCCGACCCGGAGCACGTGGCCGGCGTCCACCTCAACATGCTCGCCACCTTCCCGCCGCAGGACCCGGCCGAGTTCGCGCGGCTGGACCCGGCGGACCGGGCCCGGCTGGAGTTCGCCGGGTACTTCGAGCAGGACGGGGCCGGCTGGCGGAAGATCCAGTCCACCCGGCCGCAGACCCTCGCGTACGGCCTGACCGATTCGCCGGTGGGCCAACTCGCCTGGATCGTCGAGAAGTTCATGGAGTGGACGGCGGCCGGGACGGTTCCCGAGGACGTCGTCGACCGGGACCGGCTGCTGACCGACGTGGCGATCTACTGGTTCACCGCCTCCGCCGGCTCCAGCGCCCAGCTCTACTACGAGTCCAACCGGCTGGACGCCGACTTCCTCCGCACCTGGGCCGGCCCCTGGCCGCTGTCCGCACCGGTCGGGGTGGCGGTGTTCCCCGAGGACGCGGTCCGGCCGATCCGGCGCTGGGCGGAACGGATCCTCCCGACCCTCGCCCACTGGTCCGAGTTCGACCGCGGCGGGCACTTCGCCGCCCTGGAGCAGCCCGGGCTGTTCGTCGACGACGTCCGGGAGTTCGCGCGTCGGGTCCGCTGAGCGGACCGTCCACGGAGTCGCCCGGCACCGGGGGTCCGGTGCCGGGCGCGGCCGTTCCGGCGGGCGGCCGTACCGGCGGGCGCGGCTGTTCCGGCGGGCGGCCCGTTCCGATCGGCCGCCGACGGCTCAGTTCCGGCCGGAGAGCTCCGGAGCGCCCGCGTGGGCGCCGGCCGGAGGCGGGACGGGTCGGCGGGCGGCGCGCAGCACCCGCAGCAGGGTGCGCGGGCGCATCAGCGACTGCGGGGTGGCCACCAGTCCGGCGATCCGCACCAGTGCCTCGGTGATCCGGGGATCGTGGACCGCCGCCCGCTGGGCCAGCGCGGCGTAGCGGTTGACCAGATGGGTCTGCGGGGTGCGGCGGCCCGCGACGCCCGGGTAGCCCAGGTCGGTCACCGCGGCGAAGGACCAGGGGGCCCGGATCTCCCGCGCGACGTCGCGGAAGTAGGCCCGGGGGTTCGGCAGCCGCCGCCCCGCGGTGTGCCGCCGCAGCACCAGGGCCTGCAGCGCGGCGGAGGTCATGCCCTGGGCGTAGGCCGGGTTGAAGCTGCACACCGCGTCGCCCAGGACGACCAGCCCGGCGGGGAAGCGCTCCAGCCGGTGGTAGTCCCTGCGGACACTGGCCGGGAAGCGGAACCGCAGGGGCTCGTCGAGCGGTTCGGCGTCGCGGATCGCCTCGTGGATCTCGGGGACGGGCAGCGAGCGGACGAAGGCGTGGAACCCCTCGGGGTCGACGGGCGGGTGGTCGCCCACGATCCCGGTCACCGACAGCTCCACCCGGTTGTCCTCGCCGGGCACCCGGTAGAAGAAGGCCCCGCGCGGGTGCGAGGGCGTGGCGGCGGGGATGATGGCGATGTCGCTGCCGAACGGATCCCCCTTGAGGCGGTAGTGGCGGGTGGTGTACGCCAGGTCGATCTCGATCCGCTCCTCGGGGGGCGCCTCGTACCCGAGGTCGGCCAGCCAGCGCGGGGTGCGCGAGCCGCGGCCGGTGGTGTCGACGACCAGGTGCGCGGAGAGCGTGCGCTCCGTGCTCCCGGGGGCGCGCCGCTGCACCCGGACCCCGGTGACCCGGCGCCTGGTGGTGTCGGTCACCGGGGCGATGACGTCGTGTTCCTCCAGGAACGTCACCTCCGGCAGCGCCCGTACCCGCTCGCGCAGGTGGTGTTCGAGCACCGGCCGGGTGGCGGGTACGGACGGCAGGCCGGTGTGCGCCGGCCGCAGCCGCAGCCCGTTGAAGTACCAGCGGATGTCGGCGCTGAAGTCGCCGGGCCGCACCCCGGCGGCGACCAGTTCGTCGGTGAGGCCGGGGAACAGCGACTCCATGATCTGGTGGCCGCGGGCGACCAGCCCGTGGGCGTGGTTGCCGTGCGGGACGCCGCGCCGCGGCCCGCGGACGCCGAGGATCCGGTCGCGTTCGACGACGACGACCCGGGGATAGGACTCGGCGAGCACCCTCGCTGCCAGCAGGCCTGCGATGCTTCCGCCGAGAACCACGGCGCATTCGTCGGTACGGGTGCCCATGACGGTCCCTTCTGTCGGGTGTGGGACGGGTGGCGGTCCCCGTGCTGGTGCGCCGCCGCGCTGTCGGCCTTCGCCCGGAGCGCGCGTGCGCGCGGGTCCGCGGCACCCCCGCCCGGTGCCGCGGACCCGGTGGCGCTTGCGGTCAGTGCCCGGTCAGTGCCCGGTCGACCGGAACTGGCCGGGCGTGCGGCCCGGACCGGCCGGGCCGCGGTAGGCCTGGGCGAGGTCGAGCCAGGCCTCGGCGTCCTCGCCACGGGCCGTCAGGGCGAGGTCGTCGCGGTGCCGGCGCCTGGTCACCAGCAGGCAGAAGTCGACGGCGGGTCCGCTGACGCGCTGCTCCGCGTCGGCGGGGCCGAACTCCCACCGGGCGCCCGACGGAGCGGTGATCTCGAAACGGAACGTTGTCTCCGGCGGCGTGAGCCCGCGGGCCTGGTAGCCGAAGTCCCAGGTGCGGACGGCGAACTCGACCAGGTAGCGGATCCGGTCGGTGTGCTCGCGGCGCTCCCCGAGCGCGTCGGCGATGTCCTGGCCGTGGCCGAACAGTTCCATCATGCCGGCGGCGGCGAGCACGGGGGCCGTCAGCGGGCGGACCAGCCACGGCAGCGGCCGGTCCGCCGGAACGGCCGCCAGGGCCTCCTCGGCGGCCCGGCGCTCGGTCTGCCAGCTCTCCAGCAGGAGCTTCGGCGCCTTCGCCAGGTAGGGCTTGAGGGCCTGCTGCACCGCGCCGTCCATGTCCTGCCCGATGCCGGCGGCGACCGCCCGGAAGGCCTCGGGGTCGCCCGCCGCGAGTCCGGCCAGCCTGAAGGTGGCCGTGAGGTGGGCGACCTGATGGGCGACGGTCCAGCCGGGGGCCGGCGTGGGGCGTGCCCAGTCGGCTTCGGGCAGGTTCGCCACCAGCGCGTCGACGGCCTCGCCGTCCAGCACCAGCGCGGAGATCACGTCCTGTCGGTCGACCATGCCTCTTCCTTCCGTTGAGCGGAACCGGCCGGATGCCCGGCGCACTCCCAATCCGCCTCGAACCATGGCGAGTTGGGCGAATCCAGTATCTGCTCCCGGAGATCGGCGGGCTTCTCCGCCCGTGCTCTGCCACCGGCCGCACCCTCGCCCCCGTCACCCGCGCCCCTGTCACCCGCGCCCCGTCACTCGGACGCCGCGCCGAGCGCCGGGGCCGCGAGCCGGCTCCGGCGGCTGATGTACCAGGCGGCCGCGCCGCACAGCAGCGCCAGCACGGAGACCGCCAGCAGGACGTCGGAGGCCGAGGACACCAGGCCCGCCAGCAGCAGCGGCCCGCACAGGCCGCCCAGCCGGTTGAAGAAGGAGACCCAGCCGGTGGTCCGGCCGCGCCGTTCCGGATCGGCCAGGTCGGCCGCGATCGGCAGGAAGATCGCGGCCATCGAGTTCACCGAGAACAGCGCCGCCACCAGCGCGCCCGCGCAGATCCAGCCCACCTGCGCCACCGCGCCGCTGGCGGTGAGCGCCAGCAGCAGCACGGCGGTGACGGTGGCCAGGCCCGCCGCCATGCTGGTCGGGCCGAACCGGCGGTAGCCCAGCATCAGCAGCAGGGCGCACGGGACCATCACCACCGCCGCCACGGTCAGCATCAGGTTCGCGGTGCGCACCGGCACACCGCCGATCCGGGCCAGGCTCGGCACCCAGGTGGTGAGGCCGAAGGTGAGCAGGCCGATCAGGGTGGCGAACGCCCGCTGCAGGCCGTGGGTGAGGGCCCGCGCGGACCGTGAGTCCCGCCGCGGGACCGCTGCGCTCCGCGCCGCCGGGGCGGAGAGCGCCACGTAGTCGGGAACGAAGGGCGTCAGCACGGCCAGCACGGCGCCGGTGGGGGCGCCGATCAGCCAGAGGATCCGCCAGCCGAACACCGGCTCCAGCCACAGGGCCGAGCCGGCGGCGATCAGGTAGCCGACGGCGGTGGCGACGACGGAGAGCGCCACCACCACCGAGCCGCGGACCCGCCCGCCGACCGCCTCGGTGAGCAGGGTGATCAGCAGCGGGGCGAGGCCGCCGACCGCCAGACCCATCAGCCCGCACATCAGCAGGTTCCCACGGAAGGAGGGCATCGAGCCGCACATGCTCGTGGCGGTGAAGCCGAGGGTGGCGATCAGGTAGGAGCTGCGGCGCCCGATCCGGTCGGTGAGCACGCCGAACAGCAGTGCCCCGGCCGCCGTCCCGGTCAGTCCGCAGACCGCCAGCAGGGAGGCCGTCCGGGGGTCGAGGCCGTAGTCGGCCCGCATGCCGGGGATGACGAAGCCCAGCGTGGAGGTCTTGCTGATGTCGACGGTCAGGGCGGCCGTACCGATGACGGCGATCAGCAGCCGGCCGCGCCGGCCCGCACGGAGTTCGGTCGGGGCCGAGCGCGGCCGTCCGCGCAGGGCGGCGCCGGCCACCACGAGCAGCAGTCCGGCGAAGGCGGTGAACATCTCCGGCATCTCCGCCAGCGGCATGCCGCTGAGCTTCCGTCCGGCGTCGGCCGGGGCGTGCGCCATCTCCATCGGCATCGGCATCGGCATCGCGGGGTCCATGGCGAAGGCGTGGTGGAAGGCCAGTGCGGAGGAGACCAGCACGATCGCGCTGCCCGCGTACAGGAGCATCGCGGCGCCGAGGGGTCTGGAGAACACGGGGCGGCCTTTCGGTCGGGGGCGGCGGTCGCGCCGGGTGACTGGGAAGCTACGCCGGGCGTCCTGAGGGCCGCTTCTCGCAGTGTGCTGGGATCGGGAGTTGTGGACCCGCGACCGGTTCCGGCACCACGGCGTTTTGGTTGACTGGGGACATGAGTCCGCGTCGCTCGGATCCCCGTGCCCGCCCGGGGCTGGTGACCATCGCCGCCCGGCTGCTGGCGGAGGAGGGGCCGCAGGCACTGTCCACCCGCCGCATCGCGAGCGAGGTCGGCACCTCGACGATGGCCCTGTACACCCACTTCAACGGAATGCGCGGGCTGGCGCGGGCCATCGTCCACGAGGGGTTCGCCCGGCTCCAGCAGCACTTCACCCAGGTGCGGCCCAGTGACGACCCGGTGTGCGACCTCGCGCTGCTGGGCCGTGCCTACCGGTGCAACGCGCTGGCCAACCCCCACCTGTACGCGGTGATGTTCGGCGGTTCCTCGCTGGCCGGGTTCTCGCTCGACGAGGAGGACCGCCAGTACGGCCGCTACACGCTGGCCGGTGTGACCGAGTGCGCGGCCCGGTGCGTCGGGGCGGGCCGGTTCCGCCCGGCGGACCCGGAACTGGTGGCGCACCAGATGTGGTCGGCGGTGCACGGCCTGGTCGTCCTGGAGCTCGGCGGCTACCTGATCGAGCCCTGCGACGCCGACCGCCTGCTGGAGGCGCAGCTGGTGGGGCTGATGGTCGGTGTCGGCGACACCCGGGAGGCCGCCGCCGGATCGGTGGCGGCCTCGGCCCGGCGGCTGCGGGAGGAGGTGGTGCCGGTGGTGGACGCGGCGGGGCCGGAATAGTCCGGCGCCGGGCACCCGAACTCCTTCCGGACCGCTTTCTCCCGTCGTGCTCTTGCCGTTCGGAACGTCTTGGTGGAGAAGGGCCGCTGCGCTAGCTTCTCGAACAGGAGGCATTGTCCGCCATCCGCCAGGAGAATTCGGGGAGTGTGGGAGAGCATGCAGCCGAAGACCTACGAGTACGATCCGGCCGTGTTCGACTTCGCCGCGGCGGTGCGGTCGATCTACCGGACCGAGGACCTGAGCGCGTTGCGGCCGGACGCCCCGATGGAGCTGCTCACCTGGCGGACCGACCAGTCCACGGAGTTCCACGCCGCCTTCTACCGGGAGTTCGAGCCCAGGCTCCGGGACCTGTACCGCGGCTTCGTGAAATCCTTCGTGCCGGACGTGCTCGGCACCGACGAGTTCTGCTTCCAGCGCGTTCCCACCTTCCGGATCCATTTCCCGGGAAATGTCGCGGTCGGCGAGTTCCACAAGGACGGCGACTACCACCACGCCGACGGCGAGGTGAACTTCTGGCTGCCGCTGACCCGGGCCTGGGGGACCAACTCCGTGTGGGTCGAGCGGGAGCAGGGGTCGGAGGACTACGCGGCGACCGAACTCGACGTGGGGCAGCTGCTGGTCTTCGACGCGGTCGGCTGGAACCACGGGAACAAGGTGAACGACACCGACTCGACCCGGGTGAGCTTCGACTTCCGCTGCATCCGGCTCGCCGACTACCGCGCCTCGGACCTGCGGACGGTGGACGCCGGCCGGGGGCTGTGGATCGGGGACTACTTCGACGTCTTCTGACCGGTTCCGCTCCGGCGCCGCCGGCCCCGCGTCCGTGACGCGGGGCCGGCGGCGCACCGGCGCGGTCATCCCAACTGGCGGCCCAACGGCGTCAGGTCCAGGTAGTTGTGGACGGCGAGGAGGATGTCCAGCCCGCGCGAGAAGGTCGAGTAGGTGTGGTAGACCTCCTCGCCGTCCCGCAGGAAGACGCTGACCGCGGGGAGTTCGTGGCCCCAGATGTCCCAGGGGCCGACGGCGGCCTCGTGCTCCTCCCTGGTCCGGAAGTTGATCAGGAGCGGGGTCACGGACTCGTCCAGCGTGGCGTGGAAGTCGTAGTTGAAGCGGCTCCCGTATGACGAGTAGTACGGGATGTCCCAGCCCATCCGCTCCTTGTACCGGCGGATCTTCTCCTGCGGCGCGCGGGAGACCAGCACCAGCGTGGTGTCCCGCTCGTGCAGGTGCGGCAGGTACCCGATCTCCCGGATCTGGAACCGGCAGCTGGGGCAGCCCTCCTCCCACTCCGGGTCGAACATCACGTGATGGACGATCAGTTGCCGGCGCCCCTCGAAGAGGTCGGCCAGGGACGCCTTGCCGTCGGGGCCCTCGAAGACGTAGTCCTCCTCGACCCGGACCATCGGGAGCCGCCTGCGCTCGGCGCTCAGCGCCTCCCGGGCGTGCGTGAACTCCTTCTCCCTGACCAGGAACTCCCGGCGGGCGGCGAGCCACTCCTCCCGCCCGACGACCCGGGGGAGCTCCGACTGCGGTTCCGTGTCCATGGTGCCGTTCTTCCTCTCGTGCGGTGCGGTGTTCCGTACTGCGGTGTTCCGTACTGCCGTGTTACGTACGGCGGTGTTCCGGGCCGCGGTGTTCCGCGGCGCTCTGCTGCGGCGGGTCATTCCACGGCCGTGGCCGTCGGTGCGGGCGACTCCTCCGCCGCCGGGGACACCGCCCCGGCCGCGGAGCGCGACCCGAGCGCGCCGAGCGCCAGCACACCGAGGGCGGCGACCAGGACGGCACTGACCACGGCGGCGGCGTTCAGGCCCGAGGTGAACGCGTCGCGCGCGTGCTCGAGCAGGCGCGCGCCCGCGTCCCCGGACAGCCGCCCGGCCTCCTGCGCGGCGGCCTCGACGCTCTGCCGGACGTCGGGGAGCGCGCCGGCCGGGGCCCCGGACGGGCTGAAGCCGTCCATCCGGGCACCGTAGACGGCGGCTCCTATGCTTCCCAGCGCGGCCACCCCCAGCGAGATGCCGAAGTCGCCGCTGGTCTGCGAGAGCGCCGCCGCCGCCCCGGCGTTCGCGGGGGGCACGGAACCCACCACGAGGTCCTGGCCGAGCGCGCCCACGAACCCGATCCCGAGGAAGACCAGGATGATGCCGCCCACCAGCTGGGACAGCCCGTCCGAGGTGTCCAGGACCGCGAGCAGCGCGAAGCCGACCGCGGCGAGGCCCATGCCGGCGGCGATCACCACCCGGGGGGTGAACCGGCGTGCGGCGAGCGGCGCCAGCATGCTCCCGACCACCATCGCCAGCGAGGACGGGACGAGCCACAGGCCCGCGTGCAGCGGGGTGAACCCCTCGACCGACTGCAGGTACCGGCTGATCAGGAACATCACCCCGCCCTGGGTGGCCACGCCGAGCATCAGGATCACCAGCGCCGCGGTGAACGCGAGCCGCTTGAAGAGCCGGACGTCGAGGAGCGGGTCGGCGAGCCGGCGCTGCCGCGCCACGAACACGGCCCCGAAGGCCAGGCCGGCGACGGCCGCGGCCGCGCCCAGCGGCTGGACCCCGTCCCGGGCCATGTCCTTGATGCCGTAGACCAGGGGAAGCATCGCCAGCAGGGACAGGGCGACGCTCAGCGGGTCCGCGCCGCGGACCTGCGGGGAGCGGTACTCGGGCAGGAACACCGGGCCGACGGCCAGCAGCAGCACCATCACCGGGATGGCCAGCAGGAAGACCGAGCCCCACCAGAAGTGGCTGAGCAGCGCGCCGCCGATGACCGGCCCGGCGGCCGCGCCGCCCATGAAGCAGCTCATCCACACCGCGAAGGCCATGCCGCGCTGCCGCGGGTCCTGGAACATGTTGCTGATCAGCGCGAGCGTGGAGGGCATCAGGGTGGCCCCGGCGACGCCCATCGCGGCGCGCGCCGCGATCAGCATGCCCGGGCTGGTCGACCAGGCGGCCACCGCCGAGGCGATCCCGAAGGCCACCGCGCCGTACAGCAGCAGCTTGCGGCGGCCGACGCGGTCACCCAGCGTGCCCATGGTGACCAGGAAGCCGGCCGTCAGGAAGCCGTACACGTCGGTGATCCACAGCTGCTCGGTGGCGCCGGCCCCGAGGTCGTCGGTCAGGCTGGGCAGCGCCAGGTAGGTCACGCTGAGATCCAGCGCGAGCAGGAGTGTGGGCAGGGCGAGAACCGCCAGGCCCGTCCACTCGCGGCGCCCCGCTCGCGGCGGGGAGGCCGCGGTCGTCGGCGAGGTCATGGGTACGTCCTCCAGAGTCGGGTTGTACGGGACGGGACCGCCCCCGGAGGGCGTCCGTCACCCCGGGGTCGGAGCCGCGGCCTGCGATCCGACATCCGCTTCGCTATCGTCGTCCACGAAGTTCCGGAACAGGCCGCGGAGGACGTGCGTGAAGTACATGCTGCTGATCTACAGCGACCCGGTGGTGTGGGAGGCGCTCACGGAGGCGGAGCGGGCCTCGCTCGGCCCCGAGCACGCGGCGCTGATCGGCGAACTGGAGGCGTCCGGGGAGTGGGTCGGCGGCTCGGTGCTGGCTCCCCCGGAGCGGAGCCGGGCGGTGCGGGTCCGCAACGGCGCGGTGCAGGTCGTGGACGGTCCGTTCGCCGAGGTCAAGGAGCACCTGGCGGGCTACGACATCGTCGACTGCGACGGCATGGAGCGGGCGGCGGAGATCGCCGCCCGCATTCCCGACGCCCGGCTGGCCCGGGTGGAGATCAGGCCCATGGTGGGGCCGGAGGCGTGACCGGAGGGGCCCGGCGGCCCTTCCCTCAGGCGGACACCGGGAGCCGTCGCCGCGGCTTCCGGTCCAGCCAGAGCTGCACGAGGACGAGGTTGACCATCCAGCCGAGCCAGCGCGCGACCTCGAACAGGTAGTCGAGCGGGACGGGCGCTCCCGTGTGGACCATGACGTCGACCATGGCGCGGCCCCACAGCACGCCGGCGGCGAGCGCGAAGCTCCGCAGCATCCACCGGCGGTGCTCGGCCCAGCGGTGCCGGCGGGCCGCCACCGTCCCGGCCACCGTGGTCGCGATCCACAGCAGCGCCTGGAGCGCGATCCCGATGTCGCCGCGCCACTCGGGCATCAGCGGCATGATCACCAGCGCGGTGACGGCACAGGGCAGGGCGCCGGCGTACACGTAGAGCCGGCCGCTGAGCCGGTGCACCCGCGGGCGGGTCCGCCGCAGCCCGGGCCACAGCTGGAGCACGACGGTGACCAGCGCGATCGACCCGAAGGCGATGTGCGCCACCAGGACCGCGTAGTGCCACGGGACCTGGGGGTCCAGGTTGATGCGCGCCTTCGCCGGATCGAAGCGCAGGTAGGGCGGGAGCTCGTCGACGAGGAAGAGCCCGACGAGCAGGGCGAGCAGCGCGGCCCACCGGCGGGCGGAGGCCCGCCCCGCGCCCCGCCCGCCGTCCGCGCCCCCTCCGCCGGACTCGTCCCGCCCGCCGGAGTCGCGGCGCCGGCCGGACTCGGGGAGCGCGGCGGTGGCGGTGCTGTCGGTCTGCTGAGCCATGGGTGTCCTTCCCCGCCCGGGTGACGAATGGCCGCCAGCTTCACAAACCGAGCGGCCGGACGGCACCTCCCGGCTTGCTGTCCCTCCTGCGCAATCCACGAGAAGACAGGGGCCGCTGCGACGGACGACGATGCGTCTGGAGCCGATCGGGGCGACGGGCGAGGAGGGACGGCTGTGCTGGACGGTGTCGGGGACCGGTCGGGTCCGCAGCGTCCGGGGTCCGATCAGGTCGATCTCATGGTTCGTCAACTCACCTGTACGCTGACGGAGTTCGTCGAACGAACCCCCGGGCCTCGACGTGCCGCCGCGTGGCCGCCCCGGTCACCGCGCCGGTCCGCGCCCACGTGCGGAGGCTTCGCCGAGAGCCGCCGGGGAGACAACTCCGCCCACTGTTTCCGGAGGTAGTACGTGAGTGATGTGACGGATCCCGGAGGTCTCGCCCCGGCCCGGGCCGACGGGACGGTCGTCCGCCCCGAGGACACCCGGTACAGCAGCCTGACCATCGGCCACAACCAACGGTTCGTCGGCCGCCCCGACTCGGTGCGCGTGGTGCACGGCACCAAGCAGGTCGTCGCCGTCGTCGAGGAGGCGGTGCGGGCCGGGAAGCGGATCGGGGTGCGCAGCGGCGGCCACTGCTTCGAGGGCTTCACCTTCGCTCCGGAGGTCGAGACGCTGATCGACCTGTCGCTGCTGGACGAGGTCCGCCACGACCCGGAGCGCCGGGCCTTCGCGATCGGTCCGGGCGCCACGCTCGGGCACGTCTACCGCACCCTCTTCAAGGAGTGGGGCGTCACCCTGCCGGCCGGGGCCTGTATGGACGTCGCGATCGGCGGGCACCTGACGGGCGGCGGCTACGGCCACCTCTCCCGCCGGGACGGCCTGGTGGCGGACCACCTGTACGCGGTGGAGGTGGTGGTCGTCGACGAGAAGGGCAGGGCCCGCACCGTCGTCGCCACCCGCGAGGAGGGCGACCCGAACCGGGACCTGTGGTGGGCGCACGCCGGCGGCGGGGGCGGCAGCTTCGGCGTCGTCACCCGGTTCTGGCTGCGCAGCCGGGGCGTGCGCTCCGACCGGCCGGCGGACCTGCTGCCGAAGGCCCCCGGCAACGCGCGCCGGCGGACGGTGATGTACTCCTGGGACGGCATGGACGAGGCGTCGTTCGGCACACTGATCCGCAACTACGGCACCTGGTACGAGCGGAACAGCGAGCCCGGCACGCCGGCCTGCGACATCTGGGGGGTCCTCCAGCTCTTCCACCGCTCGGGGGGCATGCTCGGCCTGATCTCCGTCATCGACGACGCGCTCCCGGGCGCGTCGGAGCGACTGAACACCCATGTCGACTTCCTCACCGCCGGGGTCGGCGCCACGCCCGTGATCGACACCGACCAGGTCATCCCCTGGATGTCCCCGCAGAACTGGCCCTACGAGCCGTCCGGGAACTACAAGCACAAGGCCGGGGACCTCCGCAAGGGGTACACGGACGAGCAGATAGCGGTCATCTGGAGGTACCTGAGCAGCACCGACTACCACAACCCGGCCGCGAACCTCGGCCTCTCCGGGTTCGGCGGCCAGGTCAACGCGCTGCCCGCCGACGCCACCGCCACGGCCCAGCGGGACGCGATCGTGAAGGCCGTCTACTCCACCGGGAACTGGGAGGGGGGCTCGGGCGCCGAGCACCTCGACTGGGTCCGCTCCTTCTACCGCGACGTCTACGCCGCCACCGGCGGCGTCCCGCTCCCGGACGAGCGGAACTCCGGGAGCTACATCAACTACCCCGACGTCGACCTGCTGGACCCGAAGCTGAACGACTCCGGGGTCTCCTGGACGACGCTGTACTACCGGGACAACTACGCCCGGCTGCAGGCGGTCAAGAAGCGGTACGACCCCGGGAACGTCTTCCGCCACGCGATGTCGGTGGAACTCCCGTCCTAGCGCGTTCCGGCCGGGCGGTTCGCGCCGCCCGGCCGGGGCCGGCCCCCCGGGGTGACCTCCGCGCCGATTCCCGTGACAGCCGATTCCCCTGAAAGGACGTGGAGTTGAGCACCATCGGTACGGTTCGTGGAGGCATCGGAACCCGGCTTCCGGCCCTCACCCGGCGCCCCGTCGCGGCACCGGGCCGGGACGGTCCGGGCGCCTCGGCCGACGAGATAGCGCACTGGCTGTCCGCCCGGGTGCGGGCCGACCGCTTCCGGGTCGAGCGCATCCCGTTCGACCGGCTCCGCGGGTGGTCCTTCGCCCCGGACACCGGCGACCTGGTGCACGACAGCGGGCGCTTCTTCTCGATCCAGGGCGTCGAGGTGGAGACGGCCGACGGCCCGGTGCCGACCTGGCGCCAGCCCATCATCGACCAGCCCGAGGTCGGCATCCTGGGGATCATCGCCAAGGACTTCGGCGGGGTGCGCCACTACCTGATGCAGGCGAAGATGGAGCCGGGCAACCCCAACATCGTCCAGCTCTCCCCCACCGTGCAGGCGACCCACAGCAACTACACCGGCGTGCACAAGGGCGCGCCGGTCGCCTACCTGGAGTACTTCCTCGATCCGTCCCGGGGGCGTCCCGTCGCGGACGTGCTGCAGTCCGAGCACGGCGACTGGTTCAACCGGAAGTTCAACCGGAACACGATCGTGCTGGTCGACGAGGAGGTGCCGGTCGCCGAGAACTTCCGCTGGCTGACCCTCGACCGGATCGCCGCGCTGCTGCACCGCGACAACCTCGTCAACATGGACGCCCGCACGGTGCTCTCCTGCCTCCCCCTCCCCGCCTCGGGAGCGAGCGGGCTGATCTCCGTGGAGCACATCGAGGGCTGGCTGGCCGCGGAGCGGGCCCGCCGCTCGCTGCGGGTGCGGCGCGTCCCGCTGCGCGACACCGGGGGCTGGGTGCGGACCGCGCACGCGATCCGCCGGGTGCCGGACCGCCACTTCCGCGTGGTCGCGGTGGCCGTCGAGGCGGGCAGCCGCGAGGTGGCCCAGTGGACGCAGCCGCTGGTCGAACCCGTACGGCTGGGGCTGAGCGCCTTCGTGCTGCGGTACTTCTCGGGCGTGCCGCACCTGCTGGCCCGGGCCGGCGTGGAGGTCGGCTTCCAGGAGATCGCGGAACTCGCGCCGACGGTGCAGTGCACCCCGGAGCACCATCGCGGCCGCCCCCGCGGGCCCCGCCACCACTTCCTGGACGTCGTCGAGACCGCCGCGCCCTCCCGCGTCCGCTACTCGGCCCTCCACTCCGAGGAGGGCGGCCGCTTCCTGAACGCGGTGAGCCGCTACGCCATCGTGGAGGCGGACGGAGCGCAGGCGCCGTCCCAACCACCGCCCGGGTACTGCTGGGTGACGCCTGGTCAGCTCTCCGCGCTGGTGACCCGCGGCGGGCGGGTGAACGTCCAGGCCCGCACCCTGCTCTCGGCGCTGACCACGCGCGCCGTCCGACTCTGATCCCACCGGCTCCGATCCCCCCGCGACGCCGTCCACGGGGTGCGGGACCGCCACCGCGCGACCGGCGGACCCGCCCCCGCCATGCCCCGAATTCCGCTGCCCCGTCCTTCACCAGGGAGAGCACGTCATGACGGACACCACCGCAACGACCGCCGTCCCCGACCGCGCCGAGATCCTCCGCCGGGCGCGCGAGGTGGCGCCGGTCCTGAGGAACAACGCGCCCTGGGGCGACGAGAACCGGCGCCTGTCGAAGGAGACCGTCTCGGTCCTGGCGGACGCCGGCCTGCTCCGCACCCGGATCCCCAGGCGCCTCGGCGGTTTCGAGGTCGACATGCGCACCCAGGCCGAGCTCCTGGTGGAGCTGGCCCGCGCCGACGGCGCCGCGTCCTGGACGGCCGGCGTCTGGTCGATCAGCGCCTGGGTCGCCGCTCTCTTCCCGGACGAGGTGCAGGACCGGGTCCTCGCCTCCCCGGACGCCCTGGTCAGCGGCATCATCAGCCCGACGGCCACCGCCGTCCCGGTCGACGGCGGCATCCTCGTCAACGGCTCCTGGAAGTTCAACAGCGGCGTCCAGCACAGCACCTGGGACACCAACGCGGCGGTCCTGCTCACCCCCGACGCGGCCCCCCGGCCCATCATGACGCTGATCCCGGTCTCCGACCTGGAGGTGGTCGACGACTGGCACACCGTGGGGCTGCGCGGCTCCGGCAGCGTCACCACGGTCGCGCGGGACGTCTTCGTCCCCGCGGAGCGCTACATCCCGATGGAGCCGGTCATGATCGGCGGCGGCGGGGCGGGCAGCAACGCCGGCTCGGAGATCTACCGGGCCCCGATCATGCCGACGGCCTGCGCGACGGTGAGCGCGACCGCCCTCGGCCTCGCGATCGCCGCGAAGGACGCCTTCTTCGAGCGCCTCCCCGACCGGCGGATCACCTACACCGACTACACCGACCAGCGCGAGGCGCCGCTGACCCACCTCCAGGTCGCGGAGGCCGCGGTGAAGATCGACGAGGCGGAGTTCCACTGCTACCGCCTCGCGGACCTCGTCGACGCGAAGAACGCCGCCGCCGAGCCCTGGACGCTGGAGGAGCGCGCCCTGGCCCGCCTGGAGACCGGCGCGGTCTGCGCGCGCGTCAAGGAGGCGGTGGACATCCTGGCCACCGCGAGCGGGGCGTCCTCGGTCTACCTGGACGTGCCGATCCAGCGGATCGAGCGGGACGTCCGGACCCTCCACCTGCACGCCGTCATGCACCCGAACACCAACCTGGAACTCTACGGCCGGCTGCTGTGCGGCCAGGCGCCGAACACCCAGTACCTCTGAACCGCCGGTGCGAGCGCGATGACCGGCCGGAACGAAACGGGAGGCGAACTGTGCTGACGGAGGCCGCGAACGAGGCCGCGCGCCCGGACCTGTCCGCGCCGGTCAGCGAGGCGGGCCGCAGGCTGCTCGGCCTCGTCTCCGAGCAGGTGCCGGCGATCCGCGCCGACGCCGACGTACGGGACCGGACCGGCACCTTCCCGGTCGAGGTCTTCGAACGCTTCGCACGCGCCGGCGTGCTCGGCGGCACCGTCCCGGCGGAGCTCGGCGGGCTCGGCGTGGACCGCCTCCACGACGTCGCCCTGGCGCTCCAGGAGGTGGCCCGGGCCGACGCCTCGACGGCGCTCGCCCTGCACGTCCAGTTCAGCCGGGGCCTGACGCTGGCGTACGAGTGGCGCAACGGCAAGCCGGAGGCGGCGGCGCTCGCCGAGCGGGTGCTGCGCGCCATGGCGACCGGCGAGGCGCGGGTGTGCGGCGCCGTCAAGGACCCCCCGGGCACCGTGACGCGGCTGGAGTCGGACGGCTCCGGCGGCTGGCTGCTCTCCGGCCGCAAGACGCTGGTGAGCATGGCCCCGGTGGCCACCCACTTCTTCGCCTACGCCCTGGTCGAGGCGGACGGCCGCACCTGCCTCGCGGCGCCCCTCGTCGCCCTCGGCACCCCCGGCCTGACCGTCCTGGACACCTGGGACGGCCTCGGGATGCGCGCCTCCGGCACCTGGGACATCGCCTTCGACCGGTGCCCCGTACCGGACGCCGACGTGCTGGTGCGGGGCCCGGTCGGGGAACGCGGCGACGCCGCGCTGGCCGGGCAGACCGTCAGCTCGATCACCATGCTCGGCATCTACCTGGGCGTCGCCCGGGCCGCGCGGGACGCCGCCGTGGAGTGGCAGCGGGAGCGCCCCGGCGCGCCCGCCGCCGTCCGCACGCTCGTCGCCGAGGTCGAGGCCCGCCTGTACGCGGCGCGCGCCACCACCGCCGCGGCCCTGGCCGAGGCCGACGCGCTGACCGCCGGCGTGCCCGATCCGGCCGTGCGCGGCCCCCGGATGATGACGGCGTTCCAGTGCGCGAAGCTGACGCTCAACCGGCTCGCGCCCGACATCGTCAACGACTGCCTCACCATCGTCGGCGGCGCCTCGTACGCCGGGAGTTCGAGCCTGGCCCGGCTCTACCGGGACGTCCGGGCCGGGTGGTTCATGCAGCCCTACACCTACCCCGACGCCGTCGACCACCTCAGTGCGCGGGCGCTGCGCATCGACCGGGACGACGACTACATGAGCACCCGCGCCGCCCGCCCCGCCGGGCGGCGCTGACCCACCGAGGAGGGCGCAGATGACAACGCGGGTATGGGACTACCTTCCGGAGTACCGGAACGAACGCGAGGACCTGCTCGACGCCGTCGAGACGGTGTTCGGCTCCGGGCAGCTGGTGCTCGGCGCGAGCGTGCGCGGCTTCGAGGCGGAGTTCGCCGCCTGGCACGGGCTGGACCACTGCGTCGGGGTCGACAACGGCACCAACGCCATCGTCCTCGGGCTCGAAGCGCTCGGCGTCGGGCCGGGCGACGAGGTCGTCACGGTGTCCAACACGGCCGCCCCGACCGTGGTCGCGATCGACGCCGTGGGGGCGGTGCCCGTCTTCGTCGACGTGCGCGAGGACGACTGCCTGATGGACACCGACCTGCTCGAGGCGGCCGTCACCGACCGCACCAGGGCGATCGTCCCCGTCCACCTCTACGGCCAGTGCGTCGACATGGACGCGGTGCTCCGGGTGGCGCGCGAACACGGCCTGGCGGTCCTGGAGGACTGCGCCCAGGCGCACGGGGCACGCCACCGCGGCCGGACGGCCGGCACCATGGGCGACGCCGGCGCCTTCTCGTTCTACCCGACCAAGGTGCTGGGCGCGTACGGCGACGGCGGGGCCGTGGTCACCCGCGACCCGGACACCGACCGCGCGCTGCGGCGGCTGCGCTACTACGGGATGGAGGAGACCTACTACGTCGTCGACACCCCCGGCCACAACAGCCGGCTGGACGAGGTGCAGGCCGAGATCCTCCGGCGCAAACTGACCCGCCTGGACGCGTACATCGAGGGCCGCCGGAGCGTGGCGCGCCGGTACGAGGAGGCGCTCTCCGACCTCGCCGCCCCCGACGGCCTGGTGCTGCCCCGGACCACGCCCGGCAACGAGCACGTCCACTACCTCTACGTGGTGCGCCACCCGCGGCGCGACCTCGTCCTGAAGGAGCTGCTCCGGCACGACATCGCCCTGAACATCAGCTACCCGTGGCCCGTCCACACCATGAAGGGGTTCCGCCACCTCGGCGTGGGCGAGGGCGAGCTGCCCGTGACCGAGCGGCTCGCCGGCGAGATCTTCTCGCTGCCGATGTACCCCTCGCTGCCCCCGGACCTCCAGGACCGGGTGATCGAGGCCCTGCGCGAGGTCCTGGCCGGGCTCTGACCTCCCGCTCCCCCGAGCCCGCAGCCGCAGCCGTGCCGACGACGATGACGATGGAGGCCCGACGATGACCGACCGGATCGACACCGCGCCGCCCGCCCCGCCCACCCCACCGCACCCGTGCCGGATCTGCGGCGCGGCGACCGAGGAGTTCCTCGACCTCGGCCGCCAACCGCTCTCCGACGCCTTCCCGGCGCGGACGCCCGTCGCCGACGAGTTCTTCTACCGGCTCCGGGTCGCCCGCTGCACCGCCTGCACCATGGTGCAGCTGGTCGACGAGGTGCCCAGGGAGCGGATGTTCCACGAGGACTACCCGTACTACTCGTCCGGGTCGGCCGTGATGCGCGAGCACTTCGCCCGCACCGCCGGCGAGTTCCTGGCCTCGGAACTGGCCCGCGACGGCGCCTTCGCCGTCGAGATCGGCTGCAACGACGGGGTGATGCTCCGGACCGTCGGCGAGGCCGGCGTCCGCCACCTCGGCTTCGAACCCTCCCGCAAGGTCGCCGAGGTCGCGCGCGCAGCCGGCGTGCGGGTGCGCGGCGACTTCTTCGAGGAGGCGACCGCCGCCGACGTCCGGCGCGCGGAGGGCCCCGCCGACGTGATCTACGCGGCCAACACCATCTGTCACATCCCCTACCTGGAGTCCGTCTTCCGCGGCGTCGACGCGCTGCTCGCGCCCGACGGCGTCTTCGTCTTCGAGGACCCGTACTTCGGCGACGTCGTCGAGAAGACCTCCTTCGACCAGATCTACGACGAGCACTTCTACCTCTTCACCGCGCGCTCCGTCCACGCGATGGCCGAACGCTTCGGCTTCGAGCTCGTCGACGTCCGCCGACTGCCGGTGCACGGCGGGGAGATCAGGTACACCCTCGCCCGGCCCGGCACCCGGCGCCCCTCGCCGGCCGTGGGCGAGCTGCTCGCCCACGAGGAGGAGCGGCGGCTCGCGGCCCCGGACACCCTGCGCGGCTTCGCCGACGCCGTGGCGGCGGTCCGGGACGACCTGCTCGCGCTGCTCACCCGGCTCCGCGACGAGGGCCGCACCGTGGTGGCCTACGGCGCGACCGCCAAGAGCGCGACGGTCGCCAACTACTGCGGCATCGGCCCCGACCTGGTCTCCTTCGTCTGCGACACCACCCCGGCCAAGCAGGGCCGCCTGACCCCCGGAACGCACATCCCGGTGCGCCCCGCCGAGGCGTTCGCCGACCCGTACCCGGACTGTGCGCTGCTCTTCGCCTGGAACCACGCGGACGAGATCATGGCCAAGGAGACCGCGTTCCGCGAGGCCGGCGGCCGGTGGATCCGCTACGTCCCCGAGGTACGCGTCGACTGACCGCGGCCCACCCGGCCGGGGAACGCCCTTCCCCGGCCGGACCGCGAGGAGAGGAGTGCCATGGACGTACGGGAGTTGGCGGTCGAGGGCGCGCTGGAGTTCACCCCGCGCGTCTTCCCCGACGACCGGGGGGAGTTCCTGTCCGGCTACCAGGAAGCGGACTTCCGCGCGGCCACCGGGAGGACGCTGTTCGCCGTCCGACAGGCCAGCCACAGCCGGTCGCGGAGCGGGGTGCTCCGCGGGGTGCACTACACGGCCACCCCGCCCGGCTGCGAGAAGTACGTGACGTGCCCGCGCGGGCGGGCCCTGGACGTCGTCGTCGACCTGCGGGTCGGGTCCCCGACCTTCGGGCGGTGGGACTCCGTCGAGCTCGGCCCGGACCGGTACCGCGCCGTGTACCTGCCCGTGGGCGTGGGGCACCTGTTCCTCGCGCTGGAGGACGACACCGTCGTGTCCTACCTGCTGTCACAGGAGTACGTCCCACGCAACGAGCTGGCGCTGTCGCCGTTCGACCCCGCGCTGGCCCTGCCCGTCCCCGAGGCGTCCCGGACGCTCCTCTCGGCGCGCGACCGGGACGCGCCGTCGCTCGCCGAGGCCCGCTCCGCCGGGCTGCTGCCCGACTACCGGGAGTGCCGGCGGGCCGGGTCCGGAGGGCGGTGATCGGCTAGCCTGGACCGCAACGCTGGGGAGGTCCGGGTGGCGGTCGTCGTCGAGGAACTGCTGCGCCGGTCGGCGCCGCGCGCGCTCGGCCTGCTCACCCGCCGCCACCCCACGCAGTTCGACCACTGCGAGGACGCCATGCAGGAGGCGCAGCTCGCCGCGGTCGTGCAGTGGCCGCGGGACGGGGTGCCGGACGACCCGGTCGCCTGGCTCCTCACCGTCGCCACCCGCCGCCTCCAGGACGTGATCCGCAGCGAGAGCGCCCGGCACCGGCGCGAGGCCGTGGTGGTGGCCCGGTCGGCCGCCGGCGAGCCGGCCGTCCCCCCGGCCGACGAGGCCGGCCCGGGCGACACCGACGACACCCTGCGCCTGCTGTTCCTCTGCTGCCACCCCGAGCTCTCGCCGCAGGCCCAGGCCGCGCTGACGCTCCGTGCGGTCGGCGGGCTGACCACCGCGGAGATCGCCCGTGCCTTCCTGGTGCCGGAGGCCACCATGAGCCAGCGGATCCGGCGGGCGAAGCAGCGGGTGAAGGAGGTCGGGGGCGGGTTCCGGATGCCCGTCGGCGAGGAGGGCGCCGCGCGGGTGCAGGTGGTCCTCCAGGTGCTGTACCTGATCTTCAACGAGGGGCACACCGCGTCCAGCGGGTCGAACGTGGTGCGCCCGGACCTGACGGCGTGGGCGCTGCGCCTGGTCCGCGACCTGCACCGCGCCCTGCCGCAGGAGGGCGAGGTGGCGGGGCTGCTCGCGCTGATGCTGCTGACCGAGGCCCGGCGGGACGCCCGCTCCGCACCGGACGGCGCGCTCGTCCCGCTCGCCGACCAGGACCGGACCCGGTGGGACCGGGACGCGATCGCGGAGGGGGTCGCCCTGGTGGCCCGGACCCTCGAACGCTTCGGGCCCGGCCCGTACCGCTTGCAGGCCGCGATCGCCGCCCTGCACGCGGAGGCGCCCGGCGTCGCGGAGACGGACTGGCCGCAGATCCTGATGCTGTACCGCATCCTGGAGCGCATCGCGCCGAGCCCGGTGGTCACGCTCAGCCGTTCGGTGGCGACGGCCATGGTCCACGGCCCGCTCGCCGGGCTGGAGGTGCTCGCCGAGGTCGCGGACGACCCCGCGCTGGCGCAGAACCACCGGGTCGACACCGTCCGGGCCCATCTGCTGGAACTCGCGGACCGCCCCGCCGAGGCCGGGGCCGCCTACGAGGCCGCGGCGCGGCGCACCGAGAGCGACCCCGAGCGGCGCTACCTGCTGGCGCAGGCGGAGCGGGTCCGTCAGCCGGGCGGGTCCCGGGGCGGCCCGGCCCGGCGGTGAGCCGTCGGCCCCGGGGCGGGCCGGTGCGGGGACGGGGCGGCCCGGCGGGCCGGTGCGGGGGTCAGGCCGGGTAGCGGTGCTTGGCGGTGAGCCCCTCCAGGACCGGGACGAGGTCGTGCGGGCTCGGCAGGGCGGCCGACTGCGCGGACACCCGCGCGGCGCCCTCCCGGAAGGCCGGGTCCTCCAGGACCCGCCGCAGCTCGGAGCGGAGCAGCTCGCCGGTCAGCCCGTCGGCGTCGGCGACGTAGCGGCCGGCGCCCTGCTCCTCCAGCCCGGAGGCCATCGCCACCGGCCCCCACCACTTCTCGCTCCAGTACACGTTGGGCACGATCAGCTGCGGGACGGCGTGTTCGACGGCGGCCGCGAAGGCCCCCGCCCCGCCGCTGTGGATGACGGCCGCGCAGGTGGGCAGGAGGTCGTTGAGCGGGACGAAGTCGACCACCCGCACGTTGTCGGGAACGCGGAGCCCCGGCGGGAGTTGACCGGGGGCGAGGGTCGCGACCACCTCGACGTCGAGGTCCGCGATGGCCTCGAAGACCTCGCGCGGCGAGGCGGACACCCCGTGGCCGCGGCCCTCCCGGTGCGCCAGTCCGAGGGTGAAGCAGACCCGCCGCCGCTCCGGGCGCCGGTACACCCAGGACGGCGTGGCGCTCGGGCCGTTGAACGGGACGTGCCGCATCGGGACGTACGGGATCCCGGCCGGGCGCCAGACCCAGGTGGGCATCGGGAAGACCGTCCACTGCCCGAGGACCGCCTCCTCGTCGAACTCCACGCCGAACCGGCCGAACACCGGTTCCAGCCACTCCCGCAGCGGATCGACGCCGTCCCAGTCGGAGCCCTGCGCCCGCCACTGCGCGCGGCAGGCGGTGCGCAGCTGGCCGAGCCCGTCCGCGCCGAACAGCATGCGGGCGTGCGCCGCCCCGACCCGGCGGGCGGCGGGCGCGCCCGAGAGGACGAAGGTGTCGGAGACGACGAGGTCGGGGCGCCACAGCTCGGCGAACGCGACCAGGTCGTCGAAGGACGAGTCGGGGTTGAACAGCGTCCGCCAGCCGGCCGCGTTGGAGGCCAGCTCGGCGGTCGGGTCGCCGAGGGGGTAGTCGCTCTGGTGCGACTTCCGGCCCCCGGCCGGCGCCGCCGGGGCGCGCTCCGGCTCCGACCGCGCCATCAGGTCCCCGAGGTCGACCTCCTCGCCGATCGGCACGGGCGTGAGCCCGGTGCGGACCACGTCCTCGGTCAGGCGGGGCGAGCAGGCGACCCGGACCTCGTGGCCGGCCGTGCGCAGCGCCCAGGCGAGCGGCGTCTGCACGTAGAGGTGCGAGCGGAACGGTGCGGTGACGAACAGTACGCGCAACGGGCCCTCCGAGCTCGGACGAATCCCGGTGATTCTGGCACCGCGGCGGACGGCCGCACTTCTCGCGGAGTGCTGTGTTCGGGGCGGCGGGGGCGGCGGACGGCCGGGCCGGCCGGGAACAGCACGATCGAGGAAGCCCCCGTCGGCCGGTCCTCCTAGCATCGGCAGCCATGGATGACAGGTACGCCCCCAGCGCACTGTGGGAATACAACAACTCCGTCAAGGTGACCGAGCAGGGCGTGGCCGAGCTCGGATCCTTCAAGTCCGAGCCGGTGAACTTCAAGCTCGCCCTCTGGGATCCGCAGGTCAACGGCGTCCGCTACCTCAAGGCGCTCATCTTCGAACTCGCCACGCGGCTCACGCCGGAGAACCGGTCCCGCCTGCGCCGGATCCGCGGCCGCGAACTCGGCTCGCCCATCACCGTGACCCACGACGGCGACCGGGTCTGCATGGACTACCTGCTCGCCGTCCACGAACTGGACTTCATCTCCCGCCACCTCCCGCTGGACGGCGCCCGCGTCCTGGAGATCGGCGCCGGCTACGGCCGGACCTGCCACGCGATCTTCGCCAACCACCGCGTCGAGGAGTACTGCATCGTCGACCTGGCCCGCGTGCTCTCGCTGTCGCGGGCGTACCTCGGCAGGGTGCTCGCCCCCGAGGACTTCGCGCGCGTCAGGTTCGTCCCGGTCGACGACACGGACGACCTGGACCGGGCCCTCGGCGGGAGCCGCTTCGAACTCTGCCTCAACATCGACTCGTTCGCGGAGATGCCGCCCGGGACGGTGCTCAACTACCTCGACCTGGTCGACCGCCGGTGCGCGGCGCTCTACGTGAACAACCCGGTCGGCAAGTACCTGGAGAAGGAGCTGGACAACCACGCCCAGGGCGAGGAGGTCGTCCGGATGGCCCTGGCGACCGGGCTGCTGCGGGACGTCCTCGACATCCACGACAGCCGCGCCGTCGAGGCGCTGGCGCCGAAGTTCCTTTCGTCCTACCGCCCCGGGCCGCACTGGGAGACCGTCGCCGACGGCGGGGCCGTCCCGTGGAGCTACTACTGGCAGGCCCTGTACCGGCGGTCCACGGCGCCCGGCGCGGGCCCCGACGAGGGCGCTGGCGCGGGCGCCGGCGCGGCGTGAGCGGCCCCGCCGCGGCGGCGCGCCGCCCCCGCGTCACCGTGCTGGGCGCCTCGGGCTTCGTCGGCTCCGTCGTCCTCGGGGCGCTCGCCCAACGGCCGCTCCGGCTGCGCGCGGTGGCCCGGGGGGCGGTCGCCGTGCCGCCCGCCGGGCGGGCCGAGGTCGAGGTGGTCGCCGCCGACGTGACGGACCCCGAGGCCCTCCGGGCCGCCGTCGCCGGATCCGACGCGGTCGTCCACCTGGTCTCGCACGGCGCGGGGTGGCGCGGCACCGGCCAGCCCGAGGAGGCCCTGGGGCGGACCAACGCCGGCGTGATGAGCTCGCTCCTGCCGGCCCTCCGGCAGGAGCGCGCACGGCGCGGCGGCGCCCCCGTGGTCGTCCTGTTCGCCGGTTCGACCTCGCAGGCCGGGCCGGACGCGCCGATCCCGGTCGACGAGTCCGCGCCCGACGCCCCGGCCAGCCCGTACGACCGCCAGAAGGCGGCGGCGGAACGGGAGTTGCTGGCCGCCACGGCCGAGGGCGCGGTGCGCGGCGCCTGTCTGCGGCTGCCGACGGTCTACGGCCGCGGCGCACCGGCGGGGCGGGGCGACCGGGGGGTGCTGGCGACGATGGTGCGCCGCGCCCTGGCCGGGGAGCCGCTGACGATGTGGCACGACGGCTCCGTACGGCGCGACCTGCTCCACGTCGACGACACCGGGCGGGCCTTCCTGGCCGCCCTGGACCGGCCCGACGCGGTCGCCGGCCGGCACTGGGTGCTCGGCACCGGGCACGGGGAGCCGCTCGGGCGGGTCTTCCGGGCGATCGCCGACGGCGTCGCGGTGCGGACCGGCCGTCCCGCCGTGCCGGTGGTCTCCGTCCCCCCGCCGGAGCACGCGCTGCCGACCGACCTGCGGAGCACCGTCGCGGACTCCTCGCGGTTCCGCGCCGCGACCGGATGGCGCCCGCTGATCCCGCTGGACGCCGGACTCGCCGACCTGATCGCCAACCTCGCGGACCTCGCGGACCTGTGACCACCCGGGCCGGCCTCCGCACGCCCCGCCGCCCCGGCGCCGCCCACCGCGCCGCTCGCGGGCGGGTCTTTTGCCCGGAACCCCTTGACAGGTATAGACCACTCCGCTTGAGTCTGGGGCAGCCCCGCACCGGCCCGCACCCCGGTCGGCCCGTCCCCCACGACGTGCCCCCACCCCGCGGGGCCCGGCTCCCCTGCCCCGACGTCCCTACCTCCACGACCGTGCGGCCCCACACCGCACAAGGGGTGATCAAGTGTCCACGAAACGCCTGCTCGCACTGCTCTCCGCCGTCGCCACAGCACTGACGGTGCTCCTGCTGCTGCCCGCGACCAACGCCAGCGCCGCCGTCTGCGCCACGCCCTGGAGCTCCTCGGCCGTCTACACCGGCGGCGCCGCCGTCTCCTACAACGGCCACAACTGGCTCGCCAAGTGGTGGACCCAGAACGAGCCGCCCAGCACCGGCGGCTCCGGCGTCTGGTCCGACCAGGGCGGCTGCGGCACCGGCCCGAGCCCGACCGCCACGCCGACGTCCACCGGCACCCCGAACCCGGGCGGATTCCCGGTCAGCCAGGCCCAGTTCAACCAGATGTTCCCGAACCGGAACGCCTTCTACACCTACCAGGGCCTGATCGACGCCCTCGCCGCCTACCCCGCCTTCGCGGCCACCGGCAGCGACACCGTCCGCAGGCAGGAGGCCGCGGCCTTCCTGGCCAACGTCAACCACGAGACCGGCGCCCTGGTCTACGTGGTCGAGCAGAACACCGCCAACTACCCCCACTACTGCGACACTTCACAGCCGTACGGCTGCCCGGCCGGGCAGTCCGCGTACTACGGGCGCGGCCCGATCCAGCTGAGCTGGAACTTCAACTACAAGGCGGCCGGCGACGCTCTCGGCATCGACCTGCTGCGCAACCCCAACCTGGTGCAGACCGACCCGGCCGTCGCCTGGAAGACCGCGCTCTGGTACTGGAACACCCAGAACGGGCCGGGCACCATGACCCCGCACAACGCGATCGTCAACGGCTACGGCTTCGGCGAGACGATCCGCAGCATCAACGGCTCGCTGGAGTGCAACGGCGGCAACCCCGCGCAGGTGCAGAGCCGGATCGACGCCTACCAGCGCTTCACCCAGCTGCTCGGCACCGTGCCGGGCGACCACCTGGGCTGCTGAACCCGCACGGGCCCTCCGCGGTACGTCACCGCGGAGGGCCTCGGCGCCGCTGCCGCGCGCCCCGGTGCCGGTCCCGGCCCCGGCGGAACCCGCCCGGGGCCTCAGCCGGTGGCGCCGCCGTCCTCCTCCCGGACCGGGTCGGGCATGGTCCAGCGGTCGGCGCGGCGGGGGTGGAGGTAGGCGTAGTAGTAGGCGTAGCCGACGGCCGTCATCCCGACCGCGATGGCGATCGGGCGCCAGTCGGCCCGCACCGACTCGTAGCCGACGTAGAGCATGATCGCGACGACGCCCAGCGGGACGTACGGCCAGCCGCGCATCCGGTAGGGGGCCGTGGCGGTGGTCCCCCTGATCCGGCCGGACAGCGCCGACAGCGCGACCAGGACGTAGACCACGACCAGGGTCGAGCCGGTGGCCAGGATCAGCGTGTCGAGCGAGACGAGCCAGCCGACCAGCAGCGTGGCCACGCCCATGGTCAGGGTCGCCGCGAGGGGCGTGCGCAGCCGGGGGTGGACGGAGGCGAGCGGGGCGCCGACCCGGTCCGGCCAGGCCCGGTCGCGGGCCGAGGAGAAGAGCAGCCGTCCGCTCTGCAGCATGATCGCGATGACCGCGTTGACGACGGCGACGGCGATGCCCAGGCTGACCACCGTGTTGACGGTGGAGCCGGCCCGCTCCAGCAGGAAGTAGCTCATCGGCGAGGCCGCCGACATCAGTCCGCTCATGCTCGGCGCGCCCAGCAGCACCCCGACCAGCGGCAGGCACTCGGCGGCGACGGTGATCCCCAGCGACCAGAGCACCACCCGGCCGATCGAGGACGCCCGCCTGGTCTCCTCCGCGAAGTACACGGCGGTGCCGTAGCCGTTGTAGGCGAAGATCGCGGTGGTCGTGAACGAGGCGACCAGCCCCCAGGACGCCCCGACCAGCACGTCGCCGCCGGCGCCGCCGAGCGCCTGCGGGGTCCACAGCACCGAGACCGGCTGGTCGACGTGGACGAAGCCGAGCACGGCCAGCACCGCGACCGCCGCCAGCTCCAGGAGCAGGAAGACCCCGGTGACCCAGGCGTTGGTGCGGATGTCGAGCACCGCGACCAGCGAGGCCAGCGCGATCACCGCCAGCCCGGTCCCCTTCCCGTCCAGCACGCTCCAGAGCACGCCCAGGTAGCTGCCGGTGCCGAGGGCGATGACGGCGGTGACCAGCACCCCGCCGAGCAGGCTGAGCGCGAACAGCGCGAACCCGGTGGACCGACCGAGGGTGCGCGCCGCGAAGGCGTACTCGCCCCCGGTGACCGGGAAGGCGCTGGACAGCTCCGCGTAGCAGAGCGCCATCAGCACGCCGACCGCCGCCGCGAGGGCGAAGGCCACGGCCGCCGCGCCGCCGAGGCCCCGGATCACCGCCGGCATCACGATGAACACGCTGGAGGCCGGGGTCACCGAGGAGAGGGTGATCAGCATGTTCTCGCGCAGGCTGAGCGAGCGGGAGAGGTCCTGGGCGTAGCCGGCCGACGGCGCGGAGCCCGGGCCGTCGGAGCCAGAATCTACGGTGGCGGGGTCGGTGGCGCGGGGATCGGCCATCGTGCTCCTTCCGAGTCCATGAAACTTCGTCGGAGTTCTTTGGCACAGAAGTCAAAGTTCTGCGATAGTTCCACGTCAAGAGGTACGACGTGATCCGACATCAGTGACAAGGAATGCGATGGCCCGAGCAAAGAACCAGGCCGCCCGCCGCGAACAGCTGGTCCTCGCGGCCACCGAGGCCGTCGGACGGCATGGCCTGGCGCAACTGCGCGTCGCCGACATCGCGGACGCCGCCGGCGTCGCCCGGGGCTCGGTCAGCTACTACTTCAGCGACATCGGCGAGCTGCTCCAGCAGGTCTACCAGCGCGCCGCCGACCGCTTCTTCACCAGCCGCAGCGCCGTCGCGGCCGCGCTGCCGGACGCCCGCGACAAGCTCGTGGCCTGCGCCCGGCTCGGCCTCCCGGACGGCCCTGACGACGAACTCGCCCTGGTGCTGTACGAGTTCAGCTCGGCCACGCACGACAACCCGGTCTACTCCGCACTCGCGCAGAGCCTGTTCGACCGTCAGGTCGCCCTCTACGCGAGCATCCTGGAGATCGGCCGGGCCCAGGGCCACTTCGAGCCCACCGGGCCGGCCCTCGACCTCGCCGCCAACCTGGTCGTCCTGGAGGACGGCTACGGCCTGCACATCGTCTCCCGCAACGCCTCGCTCACCCCCGAGCGCTCGCTGGAGCTGCTGCTCGGCTACGCCCGGACGGCGACCGGCTGCCCGGACCTGCGCCCCGACCGGGCGGTGGACGGCCCGGCCGCGCGCCCCCGCGACTGACCTCCCGCGCCCCAGCCCCTGCCCTGCCCCGCGAGGAAGGATCCACATGACCACGCTCTCCACCCCGTCCGGACGCCCCCGGGCCCGTGCCCTCGGCCTGCTCCTGGACGGCACCCCCGGCCCCGCCAACGCCCTGACCGACGTCCCCGGCGTGCGGATCGGCTACACCACGCTCGTCGAGGGCGAGCACGTCCGCACCGGCGTCACCGCGGTGCTCCCGCGCGGACGCGAGGGCGTGGGCACGCCGTGCGCGGCCGGCTGGTACGCGCTGAACGGCAACGGCGAGATGACCGGGACGACCTGGATCGAGGAGACCGGCGCGCTCAACGGCCCGGTCATGGTGACCAACACCCACGCCGTCGGCACCGTGCACCGGGGCGTCGTCGACTGGACCGCCACCCACCGGCCCGACCTGGCCCGGCAGTGGCTGCTGCCGGTGGTCGCCGAGACCTGGGACGGCTACCTCAACGACATCAACGGACCGCACGTCCGCGCCGAGCACGCGATCGCCGCGATCGAGTCGGCGGCGGCCGGGCCGGTCGAGGAGGGCTGCGTCGGCGGCGGCACCGGGATGAACTGCTACGGCTTCAAGGGCGGTTCCGGCACCGCCAGCCGGGTCGTCCGCTACGGCTCCGCCGACTACACCGTGGGCGCCTTCGTCCAGGCCAACTTCGGCGACCGGCGCGAACTCGTGGTCTGCGGCGTCCCGGTCGGGCGGGAGCTGTCGGCGGACAACCCGATGGAGGACGACGACTGGTTCGCCCCCGGCGGGGCCGGCTCGGTGATCGTCGTGATCGGCACGGACGCGCCGCTGCTGCCCGGCCAGTGCAAGGCACTGGCCCGCCGGGTGCCGCTGGGCCTGGCCCGGACCGGCACCAGCGGGGGCCACTTCTCCGGCGACGTCTTCCTCGCCTTCTCCACCGCCAACCCGGGCGCGCTGGGCAGCTCCTTCCCCCGGGGCGAGCCCGGCGACACCGACTACGACACCCTGCGGTTCGTCCCCTGGGGCCGGATCGACCCCTTCTACGAGGCCGTCGTCCAGGCCGTGGAGGAGGCGGTGCTGAACGCCCTGGTCACCGCCGAGGAGACGACCGGCCGCGACGGCCACCGCTCCCCCGCACTCCCCCACCAGCGGCTCCGGGAACTCCTCGCGGCGCGCGGCGCGTTGGCGGCGGCCGAGGACGGGACACCGCCCGGCCCGGGCGCGGGGCCGCTGTCCGCGTAGCCGGGGCCGTGACCGCGGAAGTCGTCGCGGCGCGGCACCGTACAAGCGTCCCCCACCCGGCCGTGCCGGTCCGCCGCCGGAAGGCCCCGGCACCGTAAGGTCCTCTCCGGAAGACGAGGCCGACCGGTCACCCGGACCGGGGCGCCGGAAGGCGTCGGGCCGCGGGAAGATCGGGACGAAGGGCTGGCACGTCACATGCAACAGCGCAGTCTGCGGGACCTCCAGGTGTCGGCCATCGGCCTCGGCTGCATGGGGATGTCCGCCTTCTACGGCACCGCCGACCAGGACGAGGCCGTCGCGACCATCCGGCACGCCCTGGACCTCGGCATCACGTTCCTCGACACGGCGCAGGTCTACGGGCCGCTCACCAACGAGTCCCTGGTCGGCGAGGCCGTCCGGGGACACCGTGACGAGTACGTGATCGCCACCAAGTTCAACTACCGCATGGACGGCGCCGTTCCGGGCGACATGTCGACCGTGGGCCGCCAGGACGGCTCGGCCGAGCACGTCCGCGGTTCCGTCCACGGCTCGCTCGCGCGGCTCGGCACCGACCGCATCGACCTGTACTACCAGCACCGGGTCGACCCGGAGGTGCCCATCGAGGAGACCGTCGGCGCGCTCGGCGAACTGGTCGCCGAGGGAAAGGTGCGGTACATCGGACTGAGCGAGGCGAGCGCCGAGACCATCCGCCGCGCCGACGCCGTCCACCCGGTCACCGCCGTCCAGAGCGAGTACTCGCTCTGGAGCCGGGACGTGGAGGCCGAGGTCCTCCCCACCTGCCGGGAGCTCGGGATCGGTTTCGTGCCGTACTCCCCGCTCGGCCGCGGCTTCCTCGCGGGCCGCTTCAGCTCCCCGGACGAGCTCGACAAGGACGACTTCCGCCGCACCAACCCGCGCTTCACCGAGGCCAACCTGGCGGCCAACCTCCGGCTCGCCGGGAAGGTGAAGGAGATCGCCGCGGAGAAGCAGGTCACCCCGGCCCAGCTGGCGATCGCCTGGGTCCTGGCCCGCGGCGAGCACCTCGTGCCGATCCCGGGCACCAAGCGCCGCAGCTACCTGGAGCAGAACGCGGGCGCGGTCGACGTCGAGCTGACCGCCGAGGACCTGGCCCGCATCGAGGCCGAGCTGCCCGAGGTCGCGGGCGAGCGCTACGACGAGGACGGGATGCGGGCGGTCAACCGCTGAACGACCGCCGCTCCCGCCGCCGGACCCGGAGCCCGGCGACGACCAGGGGCGCGCCTGCCGCTGCCCCCGGGCCCGGAGGCCCGGGGGCCCGGGGGCCCGGGGGCAGCGGCGGGCGTTCGTCAGAAGTACCCCTCCCGCTTGCGGTCCTCCATCGCCGCCTCGGAGAGCCGGTCGTCCGCACGGGTGGCGCCGCGCTCCGTCGAGCGGCAGGCCGCGAGTTCCGCGATGACCTGGGCCGGGGTCGTCGCGTCCGATTCGACGGCTCCGGTGCAGGACATGTCGCCGACCGTGCGGTAGCGGACCAGCCGGGTCTCCAGCCGCTCGCCCTCCCCCGGGCCGCCCCAGGCACCGGGGGTGAGCCACATGCCCGCGCGGGCGAACACCGTCCGCCGGTGGGCGTAGTAGAGCGCGGGGAGGCCGATGCCCTCGCGCTCGATGTACTGCCAGACGTCGAACTCGGTCCAGTCGGACAGCGGGAAGACCCGGAGGTGTTCGCCGGGGCCGCACCGGGCGTTGTAGAGCCGCCAGAGCTCGGGACGCTGGCGCCCCGGGTCCCAGCCGCCGGACCCGTCGCGGACCGAGAACACCCGCTCCTTGGCCCGGGCCCGGTCCTCGTCCCGGCGGGCCCCGCCGAACACCGCGTCGAACCCGTGCCGCTCGATCGCGGCCGTCAGCGGGACGCTCTGCAGCACGTTGCGGCTGCCGTCGGGCCGCTCCCGCAGCCGCCCGTCGTCGATGAACTCCTGGACGGAGACGACGTGCAGGCGCAGCCCGTGGGCGGCGACCAGGCTGTCCCGGTGGGCGAGGACCTCCGGGAAGTTGTGCCCGGTGTCGACGTGGAGCAGCGGGAAGGGCAGCGGCGCGGGGCCGAACGCCTTGCGTGCCAGGTGCAGCAGGACGATGGAGTCCTTGCCGCCGGAGAAGAGCAGCACGGGCCGCCCGCACTCGCCCACCGCCTCCCGGATGATCTGCACGGCGTCCGACTCCAGCAGGTCGAGCTGGGAGAGGCCGGGCGGGCCCGTGCCCGGTCCGTCGGCCGGAGCGCCGCCGGCCGTCACGGCGCGCACAGTCCCCGGTCGGTCAGGAGCGCGCGCAGCGCCCTGACCGACTCGGCCTCGCTCTGCCGGTCCGTGTCCAGCCTCAGGTCCGGCCGCTCCGGTTCCTCGTACGGGTCGTCCACCCCGGTCAGGCCGGTGAGCAGCCCCTCGCGCTGCCGCGCGTAGAGGCCCTTGACGTCGCGCCGGGCGCAGACCTCGACCGGCGCCGCGACATGGACCTCCAGGTACGCCGTCCCCGACTTCTCGTGCCGCCTGCGCACCGCCTCGCGGGCCTGCTCGTACGGGGCGATGACCGGCACCAGCGTGAGGACGCCGTTGCGGGCGAGCAACTCGGCCACCAGGCCCACCCGCTGGACGTTGGTGTCCCGGTCGGCCCGGGAGAAGCCGAGGCCGGCCGAGAGCAGGCCGCGCATCTCGTCCCCGTCCAGCACCTCGATCCGGCGGGCCTCGGCCCGCAGTTGCGCGGCGAGGGCCCACGCGATCGTCGACTTGCCGGCGCTGGGCAGGCCGGTCAGCCAGACCGTGGCCCCGGGGAGGCCCTCGCGGGAGGCGACGGGGCGGGACGGATCGTTCACACCCGCTAGAACGAGGCCGGCGCCGTGACGACACGATGCCGGGCGGCTCCGTACCCCCGCCGGGCTCCGCGTCGTTGGGTTCCCATGTGAGCGCATCCTCCTTCCAGCCGGTCCCCTCCGAGCGCTTCCAGCCGGTCCCGTCCGAGCGCGACGGCGGCCGCCCGCGCCCGCCGAAGGTCTTCGGCCTCGGTCTGACGCGCACGGGCACGCGCTCCCTGACCGCGGCCCTGGGCGTCCTGGGATTCGACGTCGTCCACTACCCGGTCGACGGGGCCACCTACCGGACGCTGCTGGCCGGCAGCGCGCGGTTCCCGCTGCTCGAATCGCACGACGGCCTCACCGACATCACCGTCGTGCCGTACTACCAGGACCTCGACCTCGCCTGGCCGGGCAGCAGGTTCGTGCTGACCGTCCGCGAGGAGGAGAGCTGGCTGCGGTCCTGCCGGACGCACTGGGAACGACCGCTGCCGGACCGGGGCGACGGCCGGGACGTCCGTCTCGAAAGCGACCTCCAGCGCTTCCTGCGGGCCGCGGTGTACGGCTGCCACGCGTTCCACGCGGAGCGGTTCCGCGGGGTGTACCGGCGGCATGTCGCCGAGGTGGCCCGGTACTTCGCGGACCGGGCCGACGACCTGCTCGTCCTCGACGTCGTCGGGGGCGAGGGGTACGAACGGCTCGCCCCGTTCCTCGGCGTGCCGGTCCCGGACGAGCCGTTCCCCCACCTCAACTAGCCAGGGATCCGGCCGGTACTCCGGTGAGAGTTCTCCCTCGGGCCCCGCTCACCAGGTCACGGGCAGTGACCGCATCCCGTAGATGAACGACTCGGTACGGAACTCGCGCTCGCCGGCCGGCCGCAGCCCGGGCAGCCGGCGGAACAGCGTCTCCAGGGCGATCTGGAGTTCGGCGCGGGCCAGCGGCTGGCCCAGGCACTGGTGCACGCCGAAGCCGAACGCCAGGTGCCGCCGGGCGTCCCGGTACACGTCCAGCTCGTCCGTCGCCCGGTGGCCGGCGCCGCCGAACGCCGCCTCGTCCCGGTTGGCGGTGGAGAGCATCGCCATCACGCCCTCCCCGGCCCGGACGGTGACGCCGCCCAGCTCCACGTCCTCCAGCGCCACCCGGGGCAGGCCGGTGTGCACGATGGTCAGCAGCCGCAACAGCTCCTCCACCGCGCCCGGCAGGGTGGCCGGGTCGGCCAGGCCGGGGATCTGCTCGGGGTGGTCCAGCAGCAGCGCGGTCGACAGCGCGATCATGTTCGCGGTCGTCTCGTGCCCGGCGACCAGCAGCAGTACGCCCATGGCGGCCACGTCGACCGGGGTCAGGTCGTCCCGCGCCGCGAGTCGGCTGAGGACGTCGTCCTCCGGCTGTGCGCGCTTGCGGGCCGTCAGGTCGCGCAGGTAGTCATGGACCTCCTCCTGGGCCTCCCGGAGCTGCTCCACGGTGCTCTCCCGGTTGAGCATCGTGCGGCTCAGGCGCTGGAAGCGGTCGTGGTCCTCGTACGGCACGCCGAGCAGCAGGCAGATCACCAGCGAGGGCACCGGCAGCGCGAAGTCGGTGACCAGGTCGGCCGTGGTCCGGCCCTCGGTCATCCGGTCCAGTGCCCCGTCCACGATCCGCTGGATCTCCGGGCGCAGCGCCTCCACCCGCTTGACCAGGAACTCCCCGGTGAGCATGCGGCGCTGGCGGGCGTGCTCGGGGTCGTCGAGCCGCAGGAAGTCCGGATTGTCGGTGATCAGCTCGCGAGCGCCGGCGATCAGCAGCGGGAAGGTCGGGTGGCGTATGTCGGCACTGAACCGGCGGTCGGACAGTACGGTGCGGACCTCGGCGATGCCGGTGACCAGCCAGCAGAGGTCGCCGTCGGGCAGCACGGCCCTGGTCACCGGCCCGGCGGCGGCGGCCTCGGGGTACGCGGGCGGCGGGCCGAACGGGCAGCCGCCGGAGTGCCGGGCCGGCAGTGGGAGGACGGGGGTGGTGGGTGCGGTGGTCACGGCGGGGGTCTCCTCACGTCGCGGGTGTTCTCGTGGGGTTCGGGGCCCGGGAGGGTTCCCGGCGGCCTGCGGCGGGGGTCCGTCAGGCCCCGGTCCGCGCGGGCTCGTCCCCGGTGACGGTGATCGCCCGGCCCGGGCAGAGCTCGGAGGCGAGTCTGACGTCGTCGAACTGCTCGGGCAGCAGGACGGTCTGACGGAGTCTCACCAGACTGTCCCGTTCGTCCTGGTCGAAGACCGCGGGGGCGTTCGTCACGCACATGCCGGAGCTGCAGCAACGGTCCCGGTCGACGCTCACCTGCATGTCGGGCACCTTTCGCCAGGGCGGCGCCGGCTGCCCGGCGGCCGCCTCTCGTTGTCACGGTCAAACTAGCCGTCGCCGGTCCGCTTACGGACGGGTACGGTGGCCGGACCGAGAACGGCTGAATCGGCCCCTGTGCGTGAACCCCCATGGCCGCACAATGCGTTCAACCCGCGGTACTTCATCGGAAGAGTCGGCGGACCCGGCCGCGCGGACGGCCTCACAAGCCTTCGGCGGTGGCCAACTCCCGTACGGAGGCCACTGTGTCGGCCTCGGCGGCGCTCCTGTCCGGCCGGCAGCGCACCGCCCGGGCGAACCGCCGGGCCGGCCCGGCGGGGGCCGCGCCGGAGGCCGTCGAAGGCGACCTCGACGACCGGTTCCGGCCGGACCGGCACCGTCCGGGCGTCCCCCGCCCGGTCTCCCGGGCGGCACCGCACTGGTCGTACGGCTCCGCTCATGACAGAACCTACCCGGGGCGGAGGCCTCGATGCCGCCGCGTCGCGGTCAACGCCTCGGTACGGACGGTCTGTTCGAAGCGGCCGTCCGGGCTGATGCCGGCCAGCGCCGTCCGCAGGTCCCGTTCGAAGGCGTCCTTCCGGCCGCCGAGCCGGGCGGGGGTGAAGGAGGAGTGCGAGAACTGGAGGCCGATGACCTCGTCGAGGGTGCGGTCGATGCGGTACGTCCAGTGCGCGGCCGTGACGCGGGGGAAGGGGGAGCGACGGAGGATCTCGCGGTTCGACTCCTCCTGTTCCGGGCGGGAGCCGTCGTCTCCGCCGCCGGGGAGCGTGCGGTACGCCTCCCGTACCTCGTCCACGGCGCGCGACCACGCCGTCCCGGTCGGTTCCGTGGCGACGATGACCACGCCGCCCCGAGGGTTGACGAGGCCGTCGAGGTCGGCGAGGACCTGCTCGCGGGACATCCAGTGGAACGACCTGCCCATGACGCAGAGGTCCAGCGGGGGAAGGCCCAGCGCGCGCAGGTCCGAGGAGTCTCCCCGCCTCCACCGGATGGTGCCGACGTTCTGCCGTTCGGCGATCGACCGGCCTTCTTCGAGCATGCCCGGTTCCGGGTCCACGGCGATGACGTGGGCGACCAGCCGGGACAGCGGGAGGGCGAGGATGCCTGGTCCGCATCCGAGGTCGAGGGCCGTCTGGGTCCCGTTCAGCCCGAAGGCCTCGGCGAGGAAGTCGAAGAGCTCCCGCGGGTACCGCGGCTGGTAGCGGGCGTAGTGCGACGCGCCGGAGGCGAAGAGCTCACCCGGGGAGGACATCCGGACCTCCGACGACCGACCGGGGCGTGCCGGGCGGGTTCACCGCGGCCCCGCCCGGGCGGGTGAGGGGCTGCAGAGCCTCCGGCGGGCGGTCGGCGGCAGCCTCCCAATGGGCTCGCGTCCGGCCGGTGCGCGGCGGGGGCCGGCGGTCCTCGGGAGGCACCGGGAATCCGGTCGTCACGGGCGGGTGCACGGGCGTTCCTCCGGCAGGCGGCGGGCGGGGCGGGCAGGGAAGGCGAGGGGGCTGGGTTGCGGTGCGTATCGCCACGTGCACCATAAGTCACAGGTAGGTGGTTCGTCCGACGACTGATCGCCGTCGCTCCAAGCCGAGGAGGCGGGACATGGCGCCCCACCCTCACCCCGACCCCGCGAAGCCTCGTTCCGCACCTCGTCCGGGTCTCGCGGACACGACCTGTGTGATCACCGGAAGCGCGTCGGGCATCGGTCGCGCCGTCGCCCACGCCTTCGTCGGCGCGGGAGCCCACGCCGTCCTGGTGGACCGGGACTCCGACGGGCTGCGCCGGGTCGCCGGAGAACTCGGCCCGGCGGCCTCCGTGGTGGTGGGCGACATCTCGCGGCACGCGGACTGCCTGGAGGCCGCGCGGGCGGCCGAGGGGACGGCGCTGCCGGTCCGGTCGCTGGTCAACTGCGCGGCGAGCTTCCTGGCCCTCGGCGAGGGCGCCGGCCCCGCGGACTGGGACCGGAGCCTGGGCGTGAACGTCAAGGGCAGCGCGATGATGACGTCGGCGCTGGCCCCCGTGCTGCGCAGGGCGCGAGGGGCCTCGGTGGTCAACGTCGCGTCCGTCTCGGGGCACATCGCCCAGCCCCGCCAGTGGACGTACAGCGCCGGCAAGGGGGCGCTGCTCGCGCTGACCCGCTGCCAGGCGCTCGACCTGGCGGACGACGGCATCCGGGTCAACAGCGTCTCGCCGGGCCTGATCTGGACCCCGGAGACCGACCGGATGACCGGCGGCGACCGGGCGCGCTGGGGGCCCGTGCTCGGCGACCACCACATCCTGCGGCGGGTGGGGCAGCCGGAGGAGGTCGCGGCCGTCGTGCTGTTCCTCTGCGGGCCCGGCGCGTCGTTCATCACCGGCGCCGACCTGCCGGTCGACGGCGGCTACCTCGCCATGGGCCACAGCAGGTCGGAACCCGAGGTGCTGCCGGGGCGCAGGGACGACCGGGCCCCTTCCCGGCACGTGGACGGGACGCCCGCATGATGCACGCCGTACTGGCGACCGGCAATCCCCGCAAGGCCGCCGAGATCGTCGAACTGCTCCACGGGGTCCTGGAGTTGCTGCCCCGGCCCGGGTGGCTTCCCGAGACCGTCGAGGACGGGACGACGGTCGAGGAGAACGCCTACCTCAAGGCCTCCGCGGTGGCCCTCGCGACCCGCCTGCCCGCGGTGGCCGACGACACCGTGATGGAGGTGGACGCCCTGGGCCTCGCTCCCGGGCTGTTCTCGGCCCGCTACGCCGGCGAGGGCGCGGGCGACGCCGCGAACGTGGCCAAGGTGCTCGCCGAGATGGCGGGTGTCGCCGCCCCGGGCCGGGGAGCCCGGGTGCGCACCGTGGCGCTGCTCTGCTACCCGGACGGACGGCGGGTGGTCAGCGAAGGAGTCGCCCGGGGCCGGATCACCGAACGCCCGCTCGGCGACCGCGGGTTCGGCTACGACACCGTGTTCGTGCCCGACGACGGCGACGGACGCACGCTCGGCCAGATGACCGCGGCCGAGAAGGCCCGGCTGTACTGCCGGGGGCGGGCGTTCCGCGGCCTGGCCGCCTCCCTGAAGAGCGCGGCATGCCGGTCGCGCTAGAGCTCGGCGGACACGCGACGGTCCTGATCCGGGCGGACGCCTTCACCCTGCTCTGCGACCCCCACCTGCACGACAGCTACCGGGGCGGCCTCCTCGGCTTCGCCCCCGCTCGACGCGTCCTGCCGCACGCGCTGCCCCGGCCCGACGCGGTGTGGATCTCCCACTCCCATCGCGACCACTTCGACCTCGCCTCCCTGGCCCGGCTCGACCGGGCGCTGCCGGTCCTGCACCCCGACGACCCGAGGATCGCGCACGCCCTCCGCCGGCTGGGCTTCCGCGACACCGTCGTGGTGCGCGACTGGACGGCGTTCAGCCCGCGCCGGGGCGTCGAACTGACCTGGACGCCCTCGACGATGGCCGTCCCCGAGCACGGGCTCTCGGTCCGCACCCGGGACGCCTTCGTCTGGCACATGGTCGACAGCCTGGTCACGCCCGCGTGGGTGCGGCGGCTGCTCGCCGACGGACCACCGCCGGACGTCCTGCTGGCTCCCTGCCAGCCGATCGAGGAGACCCGCAGTGTGGAGGGCGTCCCACCCGGAGTGGACCCGGACTGGTCCGACCCGCTGACGGCGCTGATGGCACAGGTCCGCCCCGCACACGTGGTCCCGCTGCCGGAGGGGCAGTACGGGCTGGGCGAAGCGGCCTGGCTCAACGGGCACAAGTTTCCCGTACCGCCCCGGCTGGTCGACCGGGCGCTGCGCGCGGACGACCCGGACCGCCGGGTGCTGCGCCCCGGCCCGGGAGACCGGCTCACCGTGGCGGGAGGGACCGTGCGGTGGGAGGAGGCCGCCGTGGAGTGGGTGCGGGCCACCGACGAGCCGCGCGACCGCAGCTACCGTCCGGGAAGCTGGATCGGCCGGCTGGCCGCGGGCCCCGGTCCCGCCGCCGGGGACGGCCGGAGCGCGCCGGACGGCCACAGCGGAGCGGCGGCACTGGACCGGGTGTTCCCCGGGCTCCCGGGGCTTCCCGGGGCTGACGCCCCCTCCGGCCGGGTGACGGTACCCGGCCTGCCCGAGCTCGCGGCGGCCGCCCGGGGCCGGCTCCGCGCCACCGCGTACCGCTTCGTCACGGTGGGCGCCGGCGCGGAGCCGCTCGCGGAGCGGACCGTACGGCTGGGCGTCGACGGCACGCTGTCCGCCCTGCCGTCGGCGAGCGTGCCGGACGTCGAACTGGCGGTCTCCGTCCGGGATCTGGACGACCTGCTCGACGGGCGCCTGGGCTACTCCGCGGCGCAGTACGGCGGGCGGCTGCGCGAGGTGCGGCCCGGGCCGGCGGCCGATCCCGACGCCGGCCCCGCCGTCGTCACCAGCCGGCATGACCCGGTCCCCGCCACCGGGGCGGTGATGCTGTCGGGCACCGGGCTGTTCGCGATCCTGCTGCGCGCCCGGCTCGGTTCGGCACTGGTGGAACTGGACCACGAGCTCGACGCCCGGCTCCCGGACCGTCCGGTGCTTCCGGTGCTTCCGCCCTCCGCGCCGCCGGCCCGTACCCTTCCCCCGGTCGTCCGGCCGCAGCCGCGGGCCGGGGAGCAGCCGCCCCGGTTCTGGCCGCGCGTCGCCCGCTGCCTGGCGCGGGGCGAGGACCCGTCCGCCGCGTCCGGGACGTTCACCGACGCCGGTCGCACGCACTACCTCGGCGTGCTCGGGCGCGGCGAGTGGCCCGCGCCCGGGCCCGGGCCGGACGACGGCGTGGGGCTGCTCGTGCTCACGAGCCTGCTGGACGCCCAACCCCACCTCGGTGGCGGGGTGCGGTTCCCGGACTCCTCCTACCGGCGGTTGCTGGCGAACATCGAGCGCTCTCCCGTCCGCCGGTGGCGGGTAGCCGCGGCGCTTCCCCCGGGGGTGCGGGTGCCCCGGTGGCGTGCGGCCTCGCTGTTCCCCGTCTCGGCCGAGCGGCTCCGTGCCGACCTGGCCCGCCGGGGCTGGGACGGCGAACTGCTCGGCCAGGTCGGTCCCGACCCCGCCGTGACCGGGGGAGCCGAGCGCTGCTGGTGGCTCGGCGTGCCCCCGCTGGAGGGGCCGTCCGACGGCCGGCGGGCCCTGGTCCTCCAGGAGTCGCCCGGGTGCCGGCTCCACGGTCTGGTCGAGGCCGCCCCCGGGCCGGAGGACCCGGCAGTGGAACAGCCCGACTTCCGCGTGCGGGCGGCGCTGTCCCGCCCGTCGCCGCCACCGGACGCCGTCCTGCACGCACTGCTCGGCGGTGACGTGCGGTTCTCCTGGCTGCTGCCGCCCCGGGAGACCGTGCGGAAGGCCGGGCGGGCCGTGGACCCGGTCGCCTTCGCGGAGCGGGTCGCCCTGCTCGCCCTCGCGGAACTGGCCCGCCGGGCGTACCCGAGGACCGGGCCGCCACCGGCCGGCACCGGCTGACCCCGACCGCCCCCGGCCGCTTCCGACCGACCTCAAGGACCGTGATGCTCTCCGAACTACCGCCCCGGCACCGCCCGGACCACCTCCGCGCCGCGTGCGTCATCCTCGACGGGCAGGACCGGGTCCTGCTCACCGAACCGCGGTCGGCCGACGAGCGGCCCGGCCTGCCCTGGGCCGTCGTGTCGCCGGGCAGCACCGCTCGGGAGACCGCCGCGGACGTGGCCCGCCACGCCTGCCGCCAACGCGTGGCCCCGACCCGGCTGCGCTACCTCACCGAACTCCACCTCCCGCCCGGCCCCCACGGGGAAGCGCCCCACGACCTGCGGGTGTTCGTCCACCGGTACGCGGGCGCCTCCCGGCGTACCGCACCCGGCCCGGACCTGCGCTGGAGCCCGCCGCAGTCCGGTACCGGGGAGGGCCTTGGACTCGACGCGGCATCCGCGTACTGCGTCGGCGAGTTGCTGCGGCACCGCCCCGACGACGCCGCGGACGACGGCGGGATCCGTGCCGTGGCCGAGATCGAGGACGAGGCGCGGCGGCTGATCGATCCGGTCCCCGCGCTGTGGCGCAGGGACGGAGCGGCCCGCGTGGTGGTCATCGGCCCGCCCGCCGTCGGCAAGAGCACCCTGCTGAAGCGGCACACCGCCCGCGCCCCGGACACCGAGCACGTGCGGGACATCGTCCCGGTGCGCCGGGACCGGGACCGGGACCGGGACCGGGACCGGGACCGGGACCGGGGCCCGGGCCCGGGCCCGGACAACTACCTGACCCGCTACCTGCGCGGGGACGACACCTCGGGGTTCTTCTGCCAGATGGAGACCCTGCTGCTGCGGGTCCTGCAGAACCTCCGCACCGGCGAGAGCGGCGTCATGGACCAGGACGTGCACAGCTCGCTGGCCTACGCCAAGGCGCTCCGGCTGAGCGGCGCCCTGAACGCCCAGCAGTACGAGACGTACTACCGCTACCACCACCTGATCACCTCCGCGCTGCCGCCGCCCGAGGCGGTGGTCCACCTGACCGCCCGTACCGACGTGCTGATGCGCCGGCTGCGCCGCCGCGACCGCGTCCTGGAGCGCTCGTTCACCAGCTCCTACGTGTCCCTGGTGGCCCAGTGCTTCGAGGACGTGGCCGAGGAGCTCGCCCCGCGGATCCCCGTCCACCACCTCGACACCTCCGAGCTGAACCCCGACCAGGTGCTGGCGCGCTTCGAGGAGCTGCTCCCCGCACGCACCGGCTCCACCGACCGAAGGACCGACCGACATGACCAAGCCCAAGGCTGACTGGCGCAATCCGGGACCCGCTCCGACCGGCGGCCCGCTCATCGACACGTTCGGCCGGGTCGGCGGCGACCTCCGGATCTCCGTGATCGACAAGTGCAATCTGCGGTGCACCTACTGCATGCCGGCCGAGGGGCTGCCCTGGCTGGAGAAGGAGGAGCTCCTCACCGTCGACGAGATCGACCGGCTCGCCCGGCTCTTCCACTCCCTCGGGGTGCGCGACTTCAAGATCACCGGCGGGGAGCCGACCGTCCGCCGGGAACTGCCCGAGATCGTGGCCCGGGTGTGCGCGCTGGAGGGGGTGGACGTCTCCATCACCACCAACGGGCTGCTGCTGGACCGTCTGGCCCGCCCCTTGCGGGAGGCGGGGCTGCGCAGGATCACGGTGTCCTGCGACTCCCTGATGAGGCACCGCTACGCCGAGATGACCCGTCGGGACGCCTTCGACAAGGTGACCGCGGGGCTGGAGGCGGCCCGCGAGGCCGGATTCGACCCAATCAAGATCAACTGTGTGGTGATCCGCGGCAGCAACGAGGACGAGGCCGTCGACTTCGCCCGCCTGGCGCGGGAAGGCGGCTACGACGTGCGCTTCATCGAGTACATGCCGCTGGACGCGGAGCGGACCTGGGAGCGGGAGAAGGTCGTCCCGGCCGCCGAGACGCTGGCGGCGGTCTCCGCGGCCTACGACCTGGCCCCCGTCGTCCAGGACGCGCCGCAGCCGGCCACCTCCTTCCGCTTCGCCGACGGGGCCCCGGGGGTCCTGGGCTTCATCCCCTCGGTGACGAAGCCCTTCTGCGACAGCTGCAACCGCATGCGGACCACGGCCGAAGGCGCCTTCCGCGTCTGCCTGTTCGCGCTGGAGGAGACCGACCTGCGCACCGCGCTCCGCTCCGGTGCCGACGACGCCGAACTGGAACGGCTGGTCCGCGAGGCGCTCTGGCACAAGTGGCCCGGACACAAGATCAACCACCCCGACTTCGTCCGGCCCGACCGCAGCATGTCGATGATCGGCGGCTGAAGCCGTGAACGGCCGTGTGGTCTCCTTCACCTGGGGCCGGGGGCTGGGCCACGTCTCCCGCCAGATCGCCGTCCACCGCGAACTGCGCGGGCTGGGCCGGGACTCCCTGCTGCTGACCGAACGGCCCCAACGGCTGATCGAGGACTACGGCTTCGCCCAGACCGTCCTGCCCACCGACGCCGACAGCCTGGTCGGCGAGCCACTGCACGGGACCGGCCCCGCGGTGGACCACGGTCTCGCCCGGGCCATGGTCGCCTGGGTGCTGCGACCGGACGACGTGGTGCTGCACGACGTGACGGTGCAGCGGGAACTGTACGACCAGGCCGCCCGACTGGGCTGCCCCCAGTTCCTGGTGCACCGCTTCCAGCGCAACCGCCCCGACCCGCCCCACTGGGTCTCCCGCCACACGCCCGCCATCGGCACGATCTACCTGCTGGGCGAGCCCGGACCGGAGGAGACCGTCCACGGGGTGCGCGTGCTGGGGGTGCCCCACGTCGTCCGGCCGCTGCTCGACGACCGGTCGCCCTGGCCCCAGGACACCCGCGCCCTCCGGGTCGCGGTGGTGGCCGGCGGCGGCGGGCACGACGACGCGCCCGGCTTCCTCACGGCCGCGCTGCACGGCATCCGCGCGTTCACGCGCGGACGCCCCGCCGGCGTCGACGTCCTGGTGCTCACCGGCCCGCACTTCGACGGAGCCGTCCTCGTGCCACCCGGCCTGCCCGGGCCGGTGCGGGTCCGCCCGTACCTGGGGCCGTCGTACGACGTGTACCGGCACGCCGACGCCGCGATCACCCACGCCGGGTACAACACCGTGCAGGAACTGGTCCGTTCCGGCGTGCCGGTGGTGGCCGTCCCCGGCGTCCGCGACTTCGACGACCAGCGCGTCCACCTCAAGGCCGCCGACAGCCCCAATGTGGTGGTCGCCGACGCCGAGGAGCACGCCATCGCCCGGGCCCTGGCCGAAGCCCTCAACGGCCCGTCCGGCACCCGGGCCCGGCCGACCGCCACCCCCGCCCGACAGGCGGACGGCGCCGCCCGGATCGCCCGCGACCTGGTCGCCGCCACCTCCCGCGGCAGCGGCGCGGAGGCACCGTGACGCCCGGACACCGCCCCCGCTCGACACGGTCGATGTCGAGCTGACCACCGAATCCTGCCCTCAGGGGAGTTGATCTTCCTCGGCTTCGGGAGGATGCCCCGTGGCAGCCGTGCACGTCACCGTGTGGGACGACCGCGACCGGGCCGGCGGAGGCCGCACGCCCAGGGACTCGCCGCCGTCAACGCCATCCTGCGGGAGCTCTGGGGCCGACCCGGTTCCGCACCGGCTACCGGTCCCGCCCCGCGGCCGCGGGCCTACCAGCCGACTTGCGGACTGCCGGACCAGGGGCGGTGATAGGAGGGGGAAGAACAGCGAACCCGCCCGCGGGCCGTCCGGCCCAGGAGGAACCATGTCGCACCACAAGTCGAACAAGGACGTCGAGGGCGACCCCGACACCGGCCACGGCCGCGGCCTGCCGCGACGCCCCGACGAGGCCGAGCTCGAGGAGCGCACCGAGGAGGACCGCGAGGAGGTCGGCCTGGCGCCCGACGCCGACGAGGCCGACGAGGACGGCAGATAGGAGCAGGGCCTGGTGAGCCGCCCGCCCCGGTGGTGGTCGGCGGCCTGCGCACGCTCCCGGCCGACCGACGCGCTCGGGCGTCGGTCGGCCGGGCGGAACCGCGGGATCAGAAGGTGAGGTTCCAGGCGTCGATCGTGCCGGTGTCGCCGGAGGCGCCGTCCTTCACGCGGAGCTTCCAGGTGCCGTTCGCCGCGCTCGCGGAGGCGTTGACGGTGTAGGTCTTGGCGACGTTGTCGGTGCTGTCGCTGTTCGGGAAGTCCTCCAGGAGGTAGACCGTGCCGTCGGGCGCGACCAGGGAGATAACGAGGTCGCCGCGGTAGGTGTGCTTGATGTCCACGCCGACCTTGAGCGTCGCCGGGGCGTTGCCGGTGACGCCGGTGACGGTGATCGGGCTCTCCACCGTGGTGTTGTCGGGGATCGCCACGTCGGCGGTGTTCTCGAAGTACGTGCCGGTGGGCTGGGTGGCGCCGCCGACCGCCTTCAGCGCGTCGACCTGGCCCTCGCCGAAGAAGGAGTTGTTGGCGGTGGTGCCGGTGCAGCGGCTGTCGGAGGCGGGGCAGGCCAGGTCGTTGGCCTGGCTCGCCAGCCGGGCCCGGATGTCGGCCGGGGTGAGCGAGGGGTTCGCGCTCGCGATCAGCGCGGCCACCCCGGTGACGTGCGGGGAGGCCATCGAAGTGCCGCTCTTGGTGCCGTACTTGCCGCCGGGCAGGGTCGAGTAGACGCCGGTGGCACCGTCACCGCCGGGCGCCGCGACGTCGATGACGCCCCGGCCGAAGTTGGAGTAGGAGGCCTTGCCGCTGCCGCTGCCCGTGGCCGCGACGGTCACCACGCCGGGGAGTTCGGTGGGGATGTCGATGCAGGCGTTGGTGATCGTCCGGGTGACCTTGGTGGAGTCGTTCGGGCTCTCGGTGTCGGTGGTCTTGTTGGCCAGGTCGTAGTTGGCGTTGCCGGCCGCCGCGACCTGCAGCGAGCCCTTGCCCTCGGCGTACTCCTGGGCGCGCTTGACGCCCTCGATGATGGCCGCCTGGTCGAGGTCGTTCGGGCAGTTGAACTGCCAGGGGTCGGTGTAGTAGCTGTTGTTGGTGACCTTGAAACCGTGGTCGCCGGCCCAGACGAAGCCGCAGACGGTGTTCTCGGCGTAGAACAGGGTGCTGGTCGGCTCGGCGATCCGGACCGAGGCGATCTTCACGCCCGGTGCGACACCGATGACGCCCTTGCCGTTCTTCGCGGCCGCGATGGTGCCGGCGACGTGGGTGCCGTGGGTGTCCACGTCCCGCCAGGCGCCGGTGCGGGCGTCGGGCTTGCCGTAGGCGCAGGAGACCGAGTCGGCGGCGTCGAAGTTCGGCGCGAGGTCCTGGTGCTGGTCGTCCACGCCGGTGTCGAGCACGCCGACCTTGACGGACGGCGAGCCGGTGCTGACGCTCCAGGCCTGGTCGGCCTTGATCTGCGTCATGTCCCAGCGGTTGGACTCGGTGAGCGTGGTGGTCGCCTGCGCCGGGTTGGCGGGCAGCGCCGGGCTGTAGGCGTCGGCCGGCACGTCGGAGGTGCGGGTCGCGCCGACCTGCTGGATGCCGGTGACGGTGCGCAGCGCGGCGGCGAAGCCGGCGCTGGTGGAGTGGGCGACGATGACGCCGATCTGGTCGTAACTCGAGAAGACCGTACCGCCCTTGGCGGCGACGGCGGCCTTGGCTGCGGCGATGTCGGCGGGGGCGCTGATCACCAGGTAGGCGCGGGTGCCGGCGGCCCAGCCCGCCGCGCCGCCCGCGGCGGCGGGAACGGCGGGGGCCTGGGCGGCGGGGGCCTGCGTGGCGGGCGCTTGTGCCGCGGGCACGGAGACGGCGCCGGGGACGGTGGGGGTGGTGGTCGTGGTGGCGGCGGTCGCGAACGCGGTGGGGGTGGCGAGCGCCATGGCCGAGAGCACGGCGAGGGCTGCGGCCGGGCGGCCGAGCCGCCGGGATATCAGGGGTGACACGTATCCTCCGATTCAGACCGTGCGTGAGGGGGATCGCACGGGAATTGAGGGAAACATGCCAGATTTAGCAGGAGTTGGGGAAGACTTTACGCCCGGCGACTTTCCACGGAAGCGTTACGTTTTGATGTCACGGGGCCTCCGGCACCCATCGGGGTGTCATCAGGCGAGCGGCAGCATCATGAGGGGCCGCCCGGTGGGGTGGTCCGATCCGCCGGACGGTTCCTCGGTCACGCCGACCCCGCCGGCGCCGCCAATGCTCCCGGTGAGCAGCAACTGCCCGTCGCCGGCCCGCAGCAGGCCGGCCGGCCTCATCGTGCCGCCATCGTCGAACCACAGCTCGTAGGCACGCCCTCGCGGCGGGACGGGCATGCCGGTGACGAGGAACGCGGCCTGCCCGCGGCCGGCCGACCACACCACGGTGGCGGCGGCCGGGCCGGAGACCGCGGTGGAGGTTCGTGCATCCGGAGCGGACAGCAGGCTCGCGACGGCCGCCTGCTGGTCGCGCAGCCGGCTCGCCTGGGCCTGGGCCAGGCCCGCCTCGCCGTGCTGTCGCACCGCGATGGCACCGGCCCCCGCGGCCAGGGCCAGGCACGCCGCCAGCAGCACCCTGGGCCACTGCCGTGCCAGGCGCGACGTGTACCGCGGTCGCGCCGCCGCGGGCCCGGCCGTCGACCGGAGCTGGCGGACGTGGCCGATGCCTCGCATCACCCGTGCCTTGAGCTCCTGCGGCGGCTCCACCGATTCGGCGGCCCCGAGCCGCGCCAGGGTCACCTGGAACTCGGAGACCTCCCGCGCGCAGGCCGGGCACTGGGCGAGGTGGCGCTCGAACGCGACGCGGTCCCCGTCCGGCAACGCGTCCGCCGCGTACGCACCGGTGAGGGTGTGCGCATCGGGTACCGCATTCATGATCCCACTCCCAGGCAGTCGCGCAGGCGGATCAGGCCGTCCCGCATCCGGGTCTTGACGGTGCCGAGCGGGATGCCCAACAGCTGGGCGACCTCGGGGTAGGTGTGCCCCCGGTAGTACGCCAGGGTGACCGATTCACGCTGCAGTTCCGTCAGCGACCGCAGGCATCGGCGGACCTGCTCGCGCTCCAGCCGGCCCTCGACCTGCTCGACGACCTCGTCGAACGCGGGAACACGTGCCCGGGCGGCCGCCCTCTGGTCCCGGTCGGTGGCGGCCTGCGCGGCCCGGACCCGGTCCACCGCGCGTCGGTGGGCCACCGTCAGCACCCAGGCCATCACCTCGCCGCGCTGCGGCTCGTACCGGTCCGCGGTGCGCCACAGCTCGAACATCACCTCCTGGGTGACCTCCTCCGACTGCGCCGGATCCCGCAGCACCCGCAGCACGAGGCCCAGCACCGGGCCGGCCACCGCGTCGTACAGCCGGGCGAACGCCTCCTGGTCGCCGAACGCCGTCCTGGCGACCAGTTCCTTCAGATCCGGGCCGCGGAAGCGGGGAGCGGGAAGGTACACGACGGAGCTCACCCCCGCCTCCTTCCGCGGCCGTTGTCGGATCCGGCCGGCTGCGACCGTCCGGGCCTGCCGTGCGAACGGTAGCAATGCATGAGGGCCTCCTGGGCCGAGCGGCGGGCAGGACCGGTCGATCGGCGTCGGTCGGGATGGGGCGCGCGCCCGCCGGGGCCGGGGGGTGTCGGTCCGGATCGCCGGGCGCGCGCCTGCTGGGGGGTCAGACGGTGAGCAGGGTGGGCGCGGCGGCCTTGTCGGTGGGCAGGAAGTCGTCCGGAACGGGGTACCGGCCGAGCACGAAGTTGAGGATCGCGGCGTGCATGGCCTCGACGGGGGCGATACCGGCAGCGGTGGCGATGCCGGCGGGGCTGGCGACGTTGTAGGCCGCGAAGAGGTACGTCTGGGCCGCCTGGTCCTCCAGTCGGAGGGCGAGCTCGGCAACGTCGCCGACGGAGGCGACCTTGCCCAGCGCGGCCAGCGTCTCCGGCTGGTTGGAGAGCGGCACGTCGGTGATCGCGGGCAGGCCGGCACCGGTGAGGACGGCGTTCCAGGCCTTGGCGTGGTCGGCGTGCTGGGCCATCGCGGCGGTCACGAACGTCGCCACCGCCGGGGGGACGGCACCGAGCCTGCCGGCCTTCGCGGCGTCGAGTGCGGCCTGGTAGGCACCGACGGCCTGGTTCTCCAGCGCGGTGGCCAGGGCCACCACCTTCAGATCGCCGGTGTACCTCCCGGACGCCTGGGCCGAAGCCGGCGTGGTGGAGGCTCCGCTGCCGGGGACGGGGTTGGTGCGGCTCCGGCTGCTGGAGCACGCGGTCAGGACGAGGCCGGCGGCGGCCCCGCCCGCTCCGAGCAGGAAGCGGCGGCGGCCCACGTCGACCCGCCCGGTGGCGCGGATGTCCGCGACCAGCTCGCGGGCGGTCGCCCGCATGGCCGGGAGGGTTGCCCGGTGGGCCTCGTTCATCTCCCGGGTCAGACGGGTGAGTTCGGCCTCGCCGACGGCGGGCTCCCAGGTACGGTCGGCAGTCACTTCACAGCCCCTTCGGCGATCGGGGAGGCGTTCTCGGTCGTCTGGAAGGCGTCGGGGAAGCCCACGCTTCCGGCCGCGGCGGGCAGCTTCGCCGGGTCGACCGGGATGGTCACCAGGTCGGCGGCGTCGCCTGCCAGCAGCGCCTGCACGGCCAGCAGGACGGCGCGGTGCTGGGCCTCGACCGGGGCGACGGAGGCGAAGAGCCTGCGCAGGTCCGCGCTGCCCACCTGGCCGACGTTCCTGGTGTAGGTCTGCGCGGCGACGTCCTCCAGGGTGATGGCGAGCTTCACCACGTCCGCCGGGGTCCTGAGGGTGGGCAGCGCCTGGTCGACGACGGCCTTGTACTTCGGGTCGGGGTCGTTCTGCGCCTTGCCGCCGGCGGCGGTCGCGGCGGTGTTGAAGGCCTTGGCGTGGGCCTGGTGCTGCTCGGTGGTCCTGGCGATGAACGCGGCCACCGTCCGGTTGCCGTCCTTGATGAACGGCAGGCCCGCGGCGGCCCGGTAGACGGCCACGGCCAGGTTCTCGATCGACGCGGCGGTCTGCAGCGCCCGGATGTCGTCCCCGGAGGCCGTCGCCGACGGGGAGGCCGCCGCCCGGGTCAGGCCGGCCAGGCCGACCGCTCCCGCCAGGCCCGCGAGCGCCGTGCCACGCTGCCACCAGCGGCGCGCGGGCTCGGCGCCCTGCTCGAAGTCGGTCAGCGCGGTGCGGGTGACCCGCAGCGCGTCACTGTTCAAGTCCTCTGACTGCTCGGCGAGTTCTTCCAGCAGCCGGGTGTCGATGTGCTCGCTGGCCATCATGTCCCGTCTCGGCTCGTCGGCCCGGCCGAATGCCGGACCGCTTCCTCCCGGCCTTCGGCGCCTCCCCGGCCCCGGCTTGGTCACAGGGCCGGATGGGCCCGTAGTTCACCCGTGAGGGTGAACCACCAGGGCGAGGTGGACGGCGTGCGCCAGCCCCTATCCCGGCTGCCGGCCACTCGATCCACCGAGGCCTCAGGGATCCGTCGGGGGCGGCCTTCGACCTGAGGCGGAGTCCTCCGGGCGGGAAGATGGGTCCCGGGGCGGAGATGCTCCGGACCTGAGGTGGACGCCTCGTAACGCTGCCGACTGACACTCTGTCAATTGTCTTTGTTGTGACGGGTGTTGATCGCATCCGGTCGGTCGACTTCGGGAGGACGGCATGGCGGACGGGACGGCGGATCCGAGGCGCGGGAGACTCGGCTCGAAGGGGAGGCAGTGGCGGCGCCCGGTCGGGCGGTCGGCGGTCGTCGCACTCGCCGGTGCGGGCCTGCTGGCGGCCTTGGCCCCGGCCGCCGGCGCGGCGGGCGCCCCGGCGGCGCCCCACCGGGTGGCGGCGGCGGGCGGTGAGCGGACGGCGGACGGGGCGGCCCTGGACGCGGTGGTCCGGGCCATGGTGCGGGAAGGCGGGGCGGCGGCGACGCTGGCCCGCGTCCGGGAGAACGGCTCCACGGTCTGGAAGGGTGCGGCCGGCGTGGCCGACCTGGCCACCGGTGCGCCCGCCGATCCGGACGGCCGGTTCCGGATCGGCAGCGTCACCAAGACCTTCGTCGCGACGGTGGTCCTCCAACTGGTCGCGGAACACCGGATCGGCCTCGACGACTCCGTCGAGAGCCGCCTGCCGGGCGTGGTGCCGAACGGCACCGGCATCACCGTGCGCCAACTGCTCAACCACACCAGCGGCATCCACGACTTCACCGAGGACCCGGCGTTCGACGCGAGCAACGAGGAGACGCTGCGGCAGTGGCTGGCGGGTGGGCGCTGGACGTCCTACCGGCCGCAGCAGCTCGTGGACATCGCCAACACGTACCCGCCGTACTTCGCCCCCGGTCAGGGCTGGCACTACTCCAACACCGACTACGTGCTCATCAGCATGATCATCGAGCGCCTCACCGGGCGCAGTTGGGCGCAGGAGGTGGACCGCCGCATCATCCGGCCGCTGGGCCTGACGGGCACCTCGATGCCCCTCTACTCGCCCTTCATCCCCGGCTCCCACGCGCACGGCTACTACAAGCTCCCCACCGGCCCCGCCGACGTGACGCTGCTCAACCCGTCGATGGCGTCCGCCGCCGGGGCGGGCATCTCCACCACCGCGGACCTCACCCGCTTCATCGCCGCCCTGCTCGGCGGGCAGCTGCTCGGCCCGGCCGAACTCACCGCGATGAAGGACACCAGCGGCCCGAACGCGGCCGCCGGCTACGGCCTCGGGCTCCAGCGGCTGTCCACGCCCTGCGGCGAGTTCTGGGGACACGACGGCGGCATCCCCGGCTACAACACCCTGCTGGTCGGCGAGGTCACCGGCAAGCGGCAGTTCGCCACCTCGATCAACCGGTACGACCTGTCGGACCATGCCGCGATGCTGAGGACCTCCAACGCCCTGTACTCCGCGGGCACTTGCGGCAGCCGCCCGTCGGCCTCCTCGCCGTCGGCGGTCCCGTCCGAAGCCGCCGCGACACCGTACTCCGCCGGACCGCTCGCCGGACCGCTCGCCTGAGCGTTTCGACGCACTGAAGGCCGCTCCCGGTCACGCGAAATTCACAGCCCGGGGTCTACTCGCATAGACAACGATGGGGCATCCTGGTCCGATGCCGGCGCCCGAAGCCCGTCGCCCCCGTAACCCGGGAGCGGCAGGCGGTGGCGCCGGAGGGATCGGTCGGCCCTCGTGCCGGAGCACTGTCGCGTCACAGCACTGCGTACGACCCCTACGTCCGGGCCGTTTCCGTCGGCCCGGCGCCGGACCTCCCGCCCTCCCAGCGAGGCGCGGCAGGAGGGCGGGGGTCGAGTCGGATGCACACCATCCTCACCGGGAGATGCAGATGAAGCCACGCACCGCAGCCACCGTCGTCGCCCTGGCCCTGGCCGGCCTCGCCCTCTCGGCGCCCACGGCCAGCGCCAGCGGCACCAAGCTGTCGCAGTCCGCGGCCGCCGGCCAGTTCAGCGGCGCCGGCATCACGTGGAGTTCCAGCGGGGGCTGCACCACCAGGTCCAACTCCACCTGCACCTCGTTCGACCAGATCAACTCGGGCACCGTCAGCGCCGTCATCACCCTCAAGCAGGCCAGCGGCTGCGCCATCAACATCACGGGCGGCACCGAGGTCGGCCACGCCTCCGGCACCTACAGCCACTACAACGGCTACAAGGTCGACATCGCCCGCAGCTCCTGCATCGACAGCTACGTCCAGAACAGCTTCACCTACATCGGCCTCCGGGGCGACGGCTACCCGCAGTGGCAGGCCGCGTCGGGCAACCTGTACTGCAACGAGGGCAGCCACTGGGACGTCCTCATCTACTGACGCCGCCCCGGGCCTTCCCCGGGATCTTTCCGGATCAGGAAGCAGCGCCGTGACGGGGACCGAGGGCCCGTCACGGCGCCGGACCATGCCGAGGAACGCGCCCTCGGCCTCACCGTCGCCGGCAGCCTGCCGCAGGTCCAGGGCCTGTCCGTGCCATGGCACTTGACCGCCCCGCCCGTCCGCGCCCCGTGCGGACGGGCGGGGCGGCGCGCGTCACGGGGCAGTCCGCCGGCCAGCCGCTTCGCGGACGCGGGCACGCAGCCAGCGGTGGGCCGGGTCGTCGTCGTGGCGAGGGTGCCACAGCATGCTGACGCGCAGCGGCTTCGCGTCCAACGGCACCGGGAAGGTGACCAGTTCGAGCGGGTCGGCCAGACGGCCGGCCAGGGCTGCCGGCACGATCCCGACCAGGTCGCCGGCGGCTACCAGGCGCAGCGCCGTGGTGAAGCCGGGCACGGAGGCCGCGACGGTACGCCGCACGCCCTCGGCCTCCAGCAGCCTGTCGACCGCGGTGCGCAGGCGGCCGTGACGGGAGACCACGACGTGCTCCCACGCCGCGAAGCGGGCCGCCGTGACCTCGCCGCTGCTCAGCGGGTGACCGGCGCGGACCACGCCGAGCAGCGGCTCGCGGACCAGCCCTTCCGAGCGGAGGTCGGCCTCCTTGGAGGCGTTGACCGCGATCGCGACATCCGCGATGCCCTCGCGCACCGCCGCGCCTTCGTCGGCCGCCCGCCCTTCGCCGAGGAAGCGCAGCTGGACGCCGGGGGCTTCGGCGCGCACGAGGGCCAGCAGGTCCGTACCGAAGCACCCGATCAGGTCCTCGGGCGCCAGAACGGTGAAGCTGCGGCACCAGGCGGCCGGCGCGTCCTCCTCCGCGGGCCCCAGCAGGTTCCGGGCGTCCTCGACCAGGGCTCGTACCCGCGGACGCAGCGCCAGCGCGTGCGCGGTCGGCTTCAGTCCGCGGCTGGAGCGCACCAGCAGGGGATCGCCGAAGGCGGTCCGCAGCCGGCCCAGGGCCCTGCTGACGGCCGGTGCCGACAGGTCCAGCCGGCGGGCCGCCGCGGTGACGCTGCCCTCCTCCAGTACGGCGTCGAGGATGACGAGGAGGTTGAGGTCGAGGGACGTGACTTTCACCAAGTGAAAATAGCACTTGCATTCTTTTCACTGGTCGCAATCCGCGACCGCTCCTAGGGTCGTGAGCACCGCCGCAGGATGCAGCCCCGGACGCCCCGGACGCACGGTCCGAAACCCCCCGCGTACGAGGGGAGACGGCGGCCACAGCAGCCCGAGAACGGGCCCGGACACGACATCCCGGACACGACATCAAGGAGCACCACCCATGACGGACGACACGATGGACAACCCGGTCGAGCTGGTCGCACTGGGCAGCCGGGCGCTGGCCGCCGCCGGGCACGGTGACATGGTGTGGGGACACCTGGCGGTCCGCGACCCGGACGGCCGCGGCGTGTGGATGAAGTCGGCCGGCTGGGGCCTGGAGGAGATCACCCCCGAGCGCGTCCTGCTCGTCTCGTGGACCGGCGAGCGGTTGGCGGGAACCGGACGCGTCCACCTCGAACACCACCTCCACACCGAACTCATGCGGGCCCGTCCCGACGTGCGCGCCAGCGTCCACACCCACTCCCCGACGGTCAACGCCTTCAGCGCGCTCGGTGAACCGCTCCGTGCGCTCAGCCACGACGCCGTCGTCTTCGCCGAACACGGCCTGCCCCGGTACACCGCCACCGACAACCTCGTCCGCACCCCCGGGCTGGGCCGCGCGCTCGCGGCCGACCTCGGCGGCGCCCGCGCCTGCCTGATGCCCGGACACGGCCTGGCGGCGGTCGGTCGGGACACCCCCCACGCGGTCATGTACGCGATCCTGCTCGAACGGGCCTGCCGGACCCAGCTCACCGCCCGCGCCGCGGGCGAGCTCCGGCACTGGACCGGCCATCAGGAATGCCTGGAGAAGGACGCGGTGGCCTGGCCCGACAGCCAGATCGACGCCGGCTGGCGGTACTGGCTGCGCCGAGCCGCACTCCTCCAGGCCCACTGACCCTTCCCGTTCCCGGAACGCCCACGCGGAAGGAACCCCGCACGTGGACCCCCACGCCTCCCCGATACCCGCCCCGCCGACCGCGCCCGCCGCCGCGCCCGCCGCCACTCCCGGGGCGGGCGCCCCGGGCAGCAGACGGCGGATCGGCACCTGGGCGGTCGCCGGCGCCTTCTGGGCCGTCACGGCCGGGACGACGGTGCCCACCCCGCTCTACCCGCTGTACGAGCGCGCCTTCGGTTTCTCACCGCTGGCCGTGACCGTGGCCTTCGCGGTCTACGCGCTGGCCGTGGTCGCGGGACTACTGGCGCTCGGCGGGCTCTCCGACCGGTACGGCCGCCGTCCGGTCGCCGCCGCGGCGCTGCTCACCGCCCTGGCGGCCGCCGTCGTGTTCCTGCTCGCCGAGAACCTGGCCGCCCTCCTGGTCGGACGGGTGCTGTCCGGGCTGGCCGCCGCGCTCATCACCGGGACCGCCACCGCCCACCTGGCCGAACTGGCGCCCGCCGACGGCCGGTTCCGTGCCGGGCGGCTGGCCCTCGCCGCGAACATGGGCGGCCTGGCCTGCGGCCCGCTGCTCGCGGCCCTGCTCGCCGACACCACCGGCTGGCCGCTGCGAGCCGTCTGGGTCGCCGCCGCAGCCCTGCTGACGGCAGCCCTGGCCGCACTCGCCGTGGCCCCGGAGACCGTGACGCCGAGGGAGCGGGGAACCGGTTCGGTCGCCCGCACGCCCCGTGTGCCGACCGCCATCCGCAGGGAGTTCCGGCACGCCGCGCTCGCCGCGGGCGCGGGATTCGCCGTCCTCGGCGTGCTCACCGCGGTGACCGGGCTGTTCCTGGCCGAAGTCGCGCACCTCCACGACCTCCTGGCCACCGCGGCAACCGTCTCCCTCGCTTTCGCCTGCACCGGCACGGGCCAGCTCCTGGCCGCACGACTGGGGCGCGCCGCCCTGCCCGCGGCGTGCGCCGGGCTGATCGTCGCGGCCGGGCTGATCGCCGCCGCCGTGGCGGCCTCCTCCCTCCTGCCGCTGCTCGGCGCGGCGCTGACGGTCGGCCTGGCGACCGGCGTCGCGGTCGGCCACGGGATCGCGCTCATCGGCGCGCGCACCCCGCCCGGGACCCGCAGCCGTACCGTCTCGGCCTTCTTCGCCGCCCTGTACACCATGCTGGCCCTCCCGGCGGTAGGCGTCGGCGCGCTGATCGGCGCCGTCGGACTGCGCACCGCCACCACCGTCTTCGCCGCCGCGGTCGCCGCCCTGGCCGCCGCCGTCCTCCTGACTCAGCGGGCACCCGCCCGCCGGTGACTCCCCGGAGAACGGGCCGGCCCCCGGAACGCGCCGGCAGACGACGAGATGATCCCGAAGCCGCCAGGAGCTCGCTCACCGGCGAGACGGCGACAGCCCGTGTGAACCGTTCGTGGGCAGCGGGCCGTATCCACCGATGAGGTGACCACCCGACAGTGTCACCTCGTCAGTTCCGGCTCCGTGCAGCCGTGTTGGCGGAGTGCGGCGGCAGCACGCCACGGGGCCGCGCTCCCCCGCGCTCCACCACTTTTCGCCGCCCATAGATTTCGGAGAAACCCTCTTGCGCACCAGCAGGTTCACCTCGGTCACCCTGGCCGGCGCCATGACACTAGCGGCTCTCGCCGTCGGCGTCGGCCCGGCGGTCGCCGCTCCGTCCGACCCGGTCGACCCGGCCTCCGTCACCGTCTCCCCGGGGGTCCAGGACGTGGAGGTCTTCGCCGAGGACGGTGCCATCAGCCGGACCAAGGTCCCTGCCGCCTCCCCCTTCGTCGGCGCGCCGGTCATGAACGCGGCCGGCGCCGCGGCGGACGGCACCGTGACGAAGATCGTCAACAACGGGAGCACGGACAGCAAGCTGGACGTGGTCATGATCGGCGACGGCTACACGGCCTCGGAGCAGGACAAGTTCCGCAAGGACGCCGCGGCGAAGTGGAAGGACATCAGCGCCGTCGAGCCCTACGCCACCTACCGCAAGCTGTTCAACGTGTGGGCCGTGGGCGCGGTCTCCGCCCAGTCGGGCGTCTCCGGCGACCCGAAGCAGGACACCGTCCGCAAGACCGCCCTCGGCTCGCGCTTCTGGTGCAACTCCATCGAGCGGCTGCTGTGCGTGGACATCAAGGCCGTCGACACCTACGCCGCCAAGGCCCCGCAGGCCGACCTCGTGATCGTCGTCGCCAACACCGCCAAGTACGGCGGCGCCGGCTACGGCAGCACCCAGTCGCCGCTCGGGTACGAGGGCATCGCCACCGTCGCGGGCGGCAACAGCGCGTCCGGCCAGATAGCGGTGCACGAGACCGGCCACTCGCTGGGCAAGCTCGCGGACGAGTACTGGGCCGACGGGGCGGGGCCCTACCAGGGCGCGGAGCCCCCGCAGCCCAACATCACCACCCTGAGCGCCGACCGGATGCGCCAGGACAAGGCCAAGTGGTACCGCTGGCTCGGGAAGACCTCGCCCGACGGCGGCACCGTCGGCGCGTACCAGGGTGGCAGCAACTACCCGACCGGCCTCAACCGGCCGACCGACAACTCCGTGATGCGCTCCCTCGGGCGGGAGTTCAACCTCCCCGGCCGCGAGGCGATGATCGCCGGCTTCTACCGGCACGCCTCCACCCTCTCCAGCAGCACGCCGGTCACCACCCGCCTGACCGCGACCGACCACCTCACCGTCGACCTCCCGGTCTCCGGCACCAAGCTGCGCTGGTACCTCGACGGCAAGGAGGTGACGGCCCTGCGCGACCACAAGTCGATCGCCGTCTCCGACCTCGGCCCCACCGGCTCCAAGCCCGCGGCCCACGAGCTCAAGGCCGTGGCGAACGACCCCACCTCGGCCGTCATCGACCCGGCCCTGACCCCGGCGCTGACCCGCAGCCTGGTCTGGAGCGTCACCCGCTGACCACGGGCGTGGACCCCCACGGCCGCGCCGGCGAGGGTCCACGCCGACCTGGCCCGACGCGACGTCACCCGCACCCCCGGACGCCGGGTCGCCGTGTGCTTCCGTCGCTGGTGCCCGGCCGCGTTGTTCGAAAGGATGCTCAGGTGGCGAACTTGACCCGGATCTTCACGATGACCCGTACCAACTTCCGCTCGGCCGACCCGGTCGAGCGGTGGACCGCGCGTGCGACCTGGGCGGCGCTGACCGCGACGGGCTGGCTCGCGGTGATGTTCACGACCGTCTGGGGGGCCATGGTCGCCGGGGTTCCCATCGGTACCGTCAGGTGGCTGGCGGTCTTCCTCTCGCTGGCGGTCCCCGCCGTCTCGCTGATCGCCGTCACCTCCGAGGCCGGCGGGCGTACCGGCGCCCCGGCGCTGACGGTCGTTCTCCTGCTGGCGGCCGTCCTGCTCGTCATCGCCTTCGTCTGAGTCGGGGGGCGGCCCGCCCCCGGGCATCGCCTACGGGTGCCTCCCGCCCGGAGTGCACGCACCGGGGACCACCCGGAACCCGGGGACGGGCAGGCCGCCCGCAACGCTCGGGCGGCCTGCCCGTCAGTCCCCGGTTTCCCCGGTTCGCGGCTATCCGAGGCCGCGGGCGTCCTGCTTCAGCGCGGTGTCCACGGTCAGCGCGGTCGCCACGACCAGGCTGAGCAGCGGGTCGGGGAGCGGACGGTGGATCTGGAGAACGTAGTTGTCGGCCGTGGTGAACATCGTCTTCGCCAGACCCTCCCAGGTCTTGGTGATCCGGGCGATCTCGGTGTCCGTGCCGTCGACGATGGAGAAGTTCCAGGCCCGCCAGTTCTCGGCCTTGATCGCGCCGACCTTCTGACCGCCGACCTCCAGCGAGAAGTTGATCTTCCCGATGGCGTTCTGCTGAACGATCTGGCCGACCTCCTGGCCGTCCGGACGCTGCACGATCACCCGCGACTTGATGAACTTCGCCGGACGGGTCAGCAGCAGCACCGGGGTGCCCTGCGCGTCGCGGATCTCCAGCTTGTGGGTCAGGTACTGGTCGATGGAGAAGAGCAGCCGTACCACCTTGCGCAGGCCGCTCTGGCCGACCTGGACCACCGAGCCCAGCGTGGCGCCCTGCTGGTCGAAGACCGAGTACTCGTTGGTCAGCTCGATCAGCTTGGCCTTCTGGTTCACCACCAGGACGGGCTCGGAGAAGAGGGTGCCGCCGCCACCGTAGACCGGTCCGACGCCCGCCTGCTGCCGTACCTGGCGCTGCACCTTGGCGGAGTCGCCGACCGCAGCGGTCGGCCCCCCGGGGAAACCGGGGATGTTCGTGTTCTGGGACATGCCCGGCAGGCTAGGGCCAATCCACCGTCAGCAGCGAGATCGTTTCGGACGCCCACCCGGCGCGCCGGGGACTCCGAGTCGCGAATTCGACCTGCGGATCGGCGTGTTGCGAACGAGGGCCGACCGACGGCCGGCACGCGTGTGGCCGATGTCACATCCGTCGATCGATCACGGACGGCGGAAAACCGTGCGACATCGAACGGAGCTGTACCCGTAGGCACGTACCCGTCGACCGGTACGGGCACCCGGCCCCCCGGGCGCCTCAGGCCGGGGCCGCGGCGATGCCGAGCCGCCACGCCTCGATGTCGCGGTAGTGGATCGGCCCGGGGCCGCGACCGATGTTGCTGCCGACGAGGTGGAGGCGTTCGGTCCGCCACGGCCGGCCCACGAACCCCGTGAGCCCGGCCGCCGCCAGCGGCACGCTGACGGAGTCGTCGCGGCGGGAGCGGGCCAGGGTGAGATGGGGGTTCAGCGGCCGCTCCCTGAAGTCGATCCCGCAGGACCTGGCGAGGTCCCGGACGTCGGCGGCGAGCCGGTGCAGTCCCTCCAGGTCACCGTCGACGCCGGTCCACAGCAGCCGCTGGTCGAAGTAGCCGCCGCCGCGCAGGCCCAGCCGCAGGGCGGGGCGCGACGGGGCCGCGGCGGCCAGCGCCGACCGCAGCAGCGGCACCGCCGCGGACGACTGTTCGCCGAGGAAGGCCAGGGTGATGTGCCAGTCCTCGATCCGGTTCCACCGCAGCCGCGGGTAGCCGGCATAGGCGGGTCGCAGGGCCCTGGCCAGTTCGTCCTTGGCGTCGTCGGGCGGGGCGAGCGCCACGAAGACGCGCAGGGTCCGGGAATCGGGGTGATCGTCCACGAGGGGGGAGGGTAGTCGACGGCCGGCGCCGCCCTCGACTCTCCCGTACGGGCCGGCCGGGCCCCGGTGCGGCGGCCCCGTCCGACCGCCGCACCGGGACGCCGTCAGGTCAGAGCACGACCTCCTTGAGGAGGCCGGTCGCGACGTCGAGGACGAAGCCGCGCACGGCGTCCGTGTGCGGGACGAAGGGACTGGTGCGGATCCGGGCGGCCGACTGGCGCACGTCCGTCTCCAGGTCGGCGAAGGCCTCGGCGGCCCACGGGGGCTTGACGCCGGTCTCCTCCCGGATCGACTCGCGGAAGGCGTCGTCGCCGAAGGTGAGCATGCCGCAGTCGGTGTGGTGGATGAGGATGATCTCCCGGGTCCCGAGCAGCCGCTGGCTGATCGCCAGCGAGCGGATGGCGTCGTCGGTGGCCACCCCGCCGGCGTTGCGGATCACGTGCGAGTCGCCTTCGGCGAGGCCGAGCGCGCCGTACACGTTGAGCCGGGCGTCCATGCAGGCCAGGACGGCCGTGCGACGGGCCGGCGGGAGCGGGAGCGGCCCGTCGAAGGCCGCGGCGTAGTCGGCGTTGTTGCGCAGGTAGTGGTCGGTGGCGGTGTCGGTCATGGTGGACGGCTGTCCTCTCGGTGCGGTCGGATCGTGGTCGGCCGGGACGCGCGGGAGCGCCCCGTCCCACCCGCGGGTGCGTGCTGCGGGCAGCACGGAGCGGGCGGCACGGAGCAGCGGGTGAGCGCGTCCCGCCGGATGCGTCCGGAGCGCCGCTCGGAGGGTCCGTCGACCGGGGCGACGGCCGACCCTCGCGGCGGCAGCGAACGACGGCCGCCACGGCGGTGCCGTTCGGAACGGAGCGCAACGGAAGAGCGCAACGGAACGACACGGCCGGGCGGCTGGAACGGGCGATCAGACGATGACCGGACAGCCTGTGGAGTGGATGCGGCCGAAGTCGATGTGACGACGGCGGACGAGCACGGTCATGCGGGCACCGTACTGCCCGCCGGAGCGCCCCCGCCCGGGATTCGCCCATTCTCCACTCCGCCGGGTGACCGCCTCCGTGGACAGCCGAGCTGCGGCGATCCCACACGTTCCCTCACGCCACATGCCGCCCTCTCGGACCGCGCCCGTCGGCGCCGGGTTCTCGGGGAGCCGCCACCCGCCGCCGCGGTCCTCCTTCGAGAAGCGCGCGGCGAGATCGGGAACGTGGAGGAAGCAGGCCAGTGCGGTGGCGGCCTGGAAGGCGTCGATCGCACGCCGGCGAACCGCTTCCCTCACGGCAAACGGTGGCGAACCCAAGGATCGACACACCACCCTCGGATGACCACGTGATCACGGAAACACAGGTGCGTGATGACGGATTCCCGCCCGCCCAGCAGGACGACACCCCGCCGAAATACCCATCGGCGTGCGCTAGTTGATGCGCCACCGCGCCCGGCCGTCGCCCTTTCTCCGGAACAGCGGCCGGCGCACCGATCGACTCGACCCCGGAAACCTTCAGCAACCTCGCGAGCTTCGGCGAACACCACGGTGGTGTTCGCTGCTCCCCGGTGGATCGGATGCTCGCGCCCCCGGAGCGGCACTCTTCCTGTGTTCTTCCTGTGCCCTTCCTGTATTTTTCCTGGTTTGGCAAATCCCTATCCTGCCATCACTTTCAGTGACTGGCCGCCATACTGACGGTCAGTCACTCTGACATTCGGGGCGCAGGGGGGATGTACGTGAACCGGACGAGGGTGATGAACCGGTCCTTTGCCGCCGTTTGGGTGAATCCATTGCAGGCCTATGCGATCGGTGGCCGAAACCGACGGGGATTCAGCCAGTTGGCATGCGATCCAGACAAAATCATTCCGCCCCGTCGATCCGCCTTCTCCGGCATTAGGATTCCTGCGGCATCAGGACAACTGTCCTGGTGAACACTGGCCCTGACGGGCCAGGAGATTGGGGAAGAAGAGGGGGAAATGGCGAACTCGCCAATGAGGGCAGGGTCGGCACGGCGCTCACGCGCCAGGATCCTGTCCGCCACGGCCATGATGCTGGCCGCGACCGTCATGGGGACGACGGTCGCCCAAGCACTTCCGTCCGACACGGCCCCGGAGCCGCTGCCGGCCAACTACCGCGCGCAGGTGGTCGAAGCCTGGCAGGGCGGCGGCACCGCGGTGAAGGACGCGGCCGCACGGGCACTGGTCGGCTCGGACGCCGACATCACCACGTTCTTGACCAGCACGCTGAGCCGTGCTCAGGCGTCGGACGAGCGCTTCGCCGTCATCAAGATGCTGAGCAGCACCGGCAAGGGCGTGCGCGACGCCGCGACGAAGGCGCTGAGCGGGTCGGACGCCGACCTCCACGCGTTCGTCACCAGCGGCTGGCAGAACCCGATGATGGACGACCGCCGGGCGGCGATCGTCACCATCGTCGACGGCGCCGACGTCGCCGTCCGCACGGCCGGGACCAAGGCGCTCGGCGACGGCACCGCCGAGGCCATGGACGCCTTCCTGACCACCGGCCGGTTCAAGGCGCAGGAGGAGGACGACCGGGTCGCCGTCCTGCGACTGATGGACGTCTACACCGGCCCGGAGTTCACCAAGCAGGCCGGCCGGGCGCTCAGCGGCACACCCGCCGACATCCGCGGGTTCCTGGAGAACGGCCAGCTCCTCGCCCAGGCGAGGGACCAGGAGACGCTCGACGTCAAGCAGCTCGCCCAGACCGCGAAGGACGCCACCAAGCGGGCCCTGGAGGAGACGGCCGCCGCCCAGGAGGCGGGCGCCCGGGCCGAGAAGGCCGCCGAGACGGCCAAGCAGGCCGCGCTGACGGCCGCGGACGAGGCTGCCAAGACCAAGGACGACGCCGAGAAGACGGGCGCCGCGGCCAACCGGGCCGCCGAGGCCGCCCAGGGTGCGGCGGAGGCCGCGAAGACCGCGATCGACGCCTCCAACACGGCGGTGGCGGCAGCCAAGACGGCTGCCACGGCGGCGCGTTCGGCCGCTTCGGCCGCGGCCGCCGCCGGCCAGGCCGCCAGCCGCGCGTACAACGCCGCTGCCGCCGCCGCGGGCGACCGGTCCCAGGCCAAGGCGGCGAGCGACGCCGCTGTGCTGGCGCGCAACGCCGCCGCCGGTGCGCGGGACGCGGCGTCGGCCGCCTCGTCCGCCGCCGACGCGAGCGCCCGGGCAGGCCAGGCCGGCTCCGCCGCGGCCCGCGCCGCCAACAACGCCGCCGCTGCCGCCGAGGCCAGCGCCCAGGCGGCCGGTTCCGCCGGCCAGGCCACCGAGCAGGCGGCCCGCGCCCGCAACGCGGCCACCACCGCCCGCAACGCGGCCAACGCGGCCAGCACGGCCGCGACCCGCGCCCAGAACCTCGCCACCGCGGCCGCCGCCGCGGCGGGCGAGGCCAAGGATCTGGCCAACCGCACCGCCGACCACGCGGAGAAGGCCGCCGCGGCAGCCGACGCCGCGGCCGCCGCCGCGGGCCAGGCCCAGGACTGGGCGAAGATCGCGGGGCAGCACGCGGACGCCGCCGCTGTCGCCGCCGAGACCGCGGCCTCGGCGGTGGCGAAGGCCCAGACGCTCGAGAAGCTGGCCCGTGACGCCGAGGCCGTGCAGCTGGAGTCGGACAAGCAGCTCGGTGTCACCCAGGCCGACCTGCTGCTGAAGGACGATCAGGCCACCCAGGCGGACTTCAACCAGCAGCAGACCGAGGCCGCCTCGCAGGACGCCGCGACGAAGGACCTGGTCAAGCAGGCCGCGGCGACCGGAACCGCCACGGCGACGGCCGCCCAGGCCGGCCGCAAGGCCGCGGTCAACCTGCTGAAGTCCACCGGCTCCTGGACCCGGGCGTCGGCGCAGGCCGCGCTCTCCGGCACCGACGAGGCCGTGGTGTCCTGGGCCAAGTCGGACTACCAGCGCAGCCTGCAGCTCGACGACCGGGAGAAGATCCTGGCCGTCACGAGCATCGCGAACGCCAAGCTGGCGACCGAGGCGCAGAAGACGCTGGAGAGCACCGACCCGACCGCGGTCGAGAAGTTCCTCAGCGGCGGGGCGCTCCAGGCCCAGGCCGAGGACCTGCGGGTGCGGACCGTCTCCCTGGTCTCGGACGGCGGCAAGGCCGTCCAGCGGGACGGCGGCGCCGCACTGGCCGACGGCCGGGTGTCGGTCCTGGCCGCCTTCCTGTCCAACGGCTACGCCAAGGCCCTGGCCGAGGACGACCGGGTGGCCGTGGTGGTCGCCACGGACGGCGGCGGGCCCAACGTGAAGGCCGCGGGCGCGGTCGCCCTGGCCGGACCGGCCTGGATGCAGCACGAGTTCGTCCGCAAGACCCAGTTCACGGCGGCGCAGAAGGACGCGGACACCGACGCGCACGTGTCGTCCGTGCTGAGCATGATCGCCAACGCCGCGAAGGACGCGGCCACCGCGAGCGAGAGCGCCCAGCGGGCGTACCAGATCGCCGCGGACGCGCGCCACGCGTCGGATGAGGCCGCGCACTGGGCGAGCCTGGCAGGGCAGTCGGCCCAGCAGGCGAAGGGGTACGCGGACGACGCCAAGGCCAAGTCCGCCGCCGCCGACGCCTCCGCGGCAGCCGCCGCCGCTTCGGCGCAGAAGGCCAAGAGTGCGGCGGCGACCGCGCAGACGGCCAACCGGCAGGCCAACTACTCGGCCACCCAGGCGACCACCTCCGCGAACCAGGCCGTGAACTCGGCGGCGAGCGCGAGGGCCTCGGCGGCGCAGGCCGCGGCCAGCGCGAGCGCGGCGGGCAAGGACGCCGCCACGGCGTCGCAGGCCGCGAGCGACGCCCACGCCATCGCCGCCCAGAAGCGGGCGCAGGAGCAGGCCGCCGCTGCCGCCGCCGCGGCGGCCCAGGCGAAGGCCAACGAGGCCAACCACGTCGACCCGGTGAACACGCCGGCCAACGACAAGGTGACCACTCCGGCTCCGGCTCCCGAGAAGCCCGCTCCGGGCTCTCCGCCGAAGGACGACAAGCAGCTGTTCAAGGACTACGGAGACTTCCTGGGCAGTGTCAGCACCTGGAGCGGGTTCGTCGCGGCCGGCCTGATGCTCATTCCGGGTGGTCAGCCCTTCGCGGCCGCCGTCGGCACGTTCTCGCTGGTGACGGGTGTGGCTTCGGCCCTGTACACCGGGATCGGCTACGGCTTCAGCAGCGACAAGTTCATCGGCTCGGTGGCATCCGTCGGCCTCTCCCTGATCGGTGGCCGAGTGGTCGGCGCGATCGAGAAGGGCGCGGCGGAAGCGGCCAAGTTCGGCGTGAAGGTGACCGAGAAGGTCGGCGAGAGGCTGGTGAAGGCCGGACACAGTGCCGTCTCGTCCGTCGTCAGCTGGTTCTCGAGCGACGACTGATCACGTGATCGCTAGGCAGTGAGTGATCGGCCGTGTTCGAATGGCCGTGACAGAACAGTGGCTGTGGAGCCCGCGTCCGACGCGGGCTCCACAGCCGGAACGAGGGGGGTGTGCGGTGTATCCGTTGGGGCTTGGTGTCGTTTCGTGGTGGTGGCTCGCGATTCTGGCGACCGCGGTGTTCTGGGCGGTCCTGGTACCGGGAATGCCCACGCGCACGCACCGGATCAGCATGGCGCTGGCGCCGGCCGCGATGGTGGTCTTCGGCCTCGGCAGCTACTACGCGAAGCACATGGACGCGGCCGCGGTGCTCGCCATGTACTCGTTCGCGGTGGTGGCCTTCCCGGTGGGAATGGTCGGCCACCGCAGGAAGTTCGCGCAGCGCCTGATGGAGGCGAAGGAGAGGGGCGAGTCGGAGGACAACACGTGGCCGCCCGCCATGATGGCGCAGGTCTTCGTGTCCTTGGTCGTCTTCGGGACCGCGGCGATCTGGACCACCCGGTAGCGGCTCGGTCCACGGCTCACCCGCCCGCGACAACCTTCTCCCCGGCCATATAGACCGTATGCGAACATAGTGGAATTCCAGATGCTTCCGAAGCGGGAAACGATCTTCCGGAAGTCGACCCGCTCGTGATAGCAATGGTGCCGGTCGGGGCCGGGGGTGGCCGGGGGTGGCCGGAAACGCCATTCGACCAGGTTGCCGGTACGTGCACCGACTCGGCAGGTCCGCTGCGAACCAGCAGCAATTGACGGCTAATCAGGGGGTTTTATTCATGCGTTCCATCACCAAGATGGTCATCGTCGGCGCGGTCGCCGGCACGGTCGCGGTGTCCGGCATCGTGGGCGCCGTCGCGGCTGACCGCAGCGCCGCCGCGCCCGGCGGCACCGCCGCCGCTCCGAAGGCGCTGACCGCCGACGACACTCCGCCGCCGGCCGTGGAGGACTTCGCCTACCCCGGCGCGGACCAGATCTTCGCGGACCGTGGCATCCGGCTGAAGAGCGGTGACGGCCACATCGTCCTCGTGCCCTGCGCCCCGGGCCTGCTGGAGGTCGACGCCCGGAACATGGCGGAGACCGACAAGGTCGGCGGCGGCCGCTTCTGCTTCACCACCACCGGCACGTCCGGTCGGCTCAGCCTGGAGCTGCCGTCGACCTACGCCGTCTCCACCTCCGACTACTCCGTCCACGTGGTCATGGTGAACGGCACCGAGACCAAGATCCACGACCTGAAGCCGAACACCTGGAACAAGGTCGGCGAGCTCACCGACCCGCAGCAGCGCCCGTTCACCCTGCTGGAGCTCACCACCTCCAAGTGAGGCTCCGATCAGGCGGTTTGACGCACGCCTGATCCCCCGGCCCCGGCCCCGCCGCGCGAGTGGCGGGACCGGGACCAGCGGGACCCGAACCATCCGAGCGGCCCGCATCGCCGCGGCCCGCGAGCGGTGCGAACGCCCTCCGCGTCCACCCCGCAGACGGCGGCCGACGCCACGAAGTCCACTGGGGCCGCACAGCGGGACTCCGAGCGCCAGGACGCCGAACGGCCGTGCCTGCGCTGCGAGTTCCTCGGCAACCGGCTGCCGTCGCTCGGCGGTGGGCCACCGGCCGCACAGGCCGGCGAGCCGGCTGCAGGCCTGCCGCTCGTACCGCTCCAGGCCGCCGAGCGGGTGCAGGGCGACGGCCTGGCGGCCCATCAGAGGCCGCACGATCGCGGACTCCGTCGGACGCGGGCGGCTCACTCGTCCCCGGCCTCTGCGACCACGGGCCCGAACTGCCGGGTCAGCCTCACCGCTGACCTGCCCCGCAGGCCCTCCGCGCTCCAGGACAGCGCTTCGCGATCGTCGGCGAAGACGCCGGCGGGAAACCCGCCGGACCACGTCGGACCGATCGCTACCCGAATTCACCTCTTATCGTTGGGAACCCTGTTCATGCCTCGCAACTCCTCGCCCCGCTCCCGACGAGCGGGCGTGCTGGTAGCGGCCGCGGCCGCGGCCGCCGGCACGATGACCTCCTTCACCCCGGCCGGCGCGGTGACCGGCGACGCCGCCGCCGACGGCTCGTACGCCTACACCGCCCGGATCGTCGTCGGCGACGCCCTGCGCGGCTGCACCGGCACGCTGGTGGACCACTACTGGGTGCTGACCGCCGCGTCCTGCTTCTCCGACGACCCCGCTCAGCCGCAGGCGCTGGCGGCCGGCGCGCCGAAGTGGAAGACGACCGTCACGGTGGGCGCCAAGTCCGCCGACGTGGCCGAGCTGGTGCCGCGGCAGGAGCGCGACCTGGTGATGGCCCGCCTGGCCACCGCCGTGGACGGCATCACCCCGCCGGCGTTCGCCACGACCGCCCCCACCTCGGGAGAGAACCTGCGGGTGGCCGGGTACGGCCGCACCAAGGACGAGTGGGCCCCGCTGAAGCCCCACACCGGCTCCTTCACCCTCGGCACCGTGAGCGCGACCGGCATCAGCGTCACCGGCACCGGCGGCGCGGCGGTCTGCAAGGGCGACACCGGCGCCCCCACGATCCGCGAGACGGGCGGCAAGGCCGAACTCGTCGCCGTCGCCTCCCGCTCCTGGCAGGGCGGCTGCCTCGACACCCCGGCCACCGAGACCCGCACCGGCGCGACCGCCACCCGCGTCGACGACCTCGGCGGATGGGTCTCCTCGACCGTGGCCGCCGGCGGCGTGTCGGTCAAGTCGGACACCAAGCTGACCTCCGGGCAGTCGATCGTCGGCGCGGACCTGAAGCTGACCATGCGGCCGGACGGCGACCTGGTCGTCACCCACAAGCAGGTCGACAACGGGATCCTGTGGTCGAGCGGGACTTCGGGCAACAACGGCGCCTGGGCGTACATCCAGCCGGACGGCAACCTCGTCGTCTACAAGAGCGACGGCAACCCGGCCGCCGGCACCGGCGCCCTGTGGGCCTCCGGCACCTGGGGCCAGAACGGCGCGTTCCTCAAGCTCCGGAACGACGGCAACGTGGCCATGGTCAAGGCCGACGGCAGCTCCGTCCTGTGGTCCGCCGGCACCATCCGCCTGGACCAGAAGCTGAACAGCGACACCAAGATCAAGCCCGGTCAGTGGTTCCAGTCGCAGACCGCCGTGGTCGAGATGCAGGCGGACGGCAACCTGGTCCGCTACCGCCGCGCCGACGCCGAGCCCACCTGGAACACCAACACCTCCGGGAACAAGGGGGCGTGGGCGTACGTGCAGACGGACGGCAACTTCGTCCTCTACAAGAGCGACGGCAACCCGGCCGCCGGCACCGGCGCCCTGTGGGGCTCCAACACCTGGGGCCAGAGCGGCGCGTTCCTCAAGCTCCAGGACGACGGCACCTTCGCGCTCTACAAGAAGAACGCCGCCGAGACGGTCGCCAACACCGTCTGGAGCGCCACCACCTTCCGCTCCGGCACCCAGCTCGTGGCCGGCCAGCAGGTGTACGCGAAGACCACCCGCCTGGCCATGCAGTGGGACGGTGACCTCATCCTCTACCGCCTGAGCGACAACGCGGTCCTGTGGCACAGCAACACCGCCGGCAACGGCAACGCCTTCCTCCGGATCCAGCCCGACGGCAACGCCGTCGTCTACTCCGCGGACGGCAGCCGCAGCCTCTGGGCCTCCGGCACCTTCTGGTCGGCGGGCGCCTTCCTGAAGCTCCAGGACGACGGCAACCTCGTCGTCTACAAGGCCGACGGCGGCGAAGGCATCGGCAACGCCATCTGGTCCACCAACACCTTCGCCTGATCCCGGGCCCGCCTCACCGTCCGGGGCCCGCGCCGCGCACTGCGCGATGCGGGCCCCGGACGCCGGGCCGTGGTGCGGCATCGGTGCTACGCCCTCCCCCGCCCAGGGCCTCCGAGCGGACCGTGACCGAGCCGGTCGCGGTCCGCTCGAACCCGCACGACGCGCTGGTCGTCCGCCGACCCCGGCCCGTGCGCTGTCGCCCCCCTCACCAGGCGACCGGCAGGACGAGCGGGCGGGTGAACAGGTTGTCCTCGTCCCAGGGGAGTTCGTCCGCGTCGATCGCGAGGATGAGCCTCGGGAACCGGGTGAAGAGTGCTTCGAAAGCGATCCGCAGGTGCGCCCGGGCCAGTGAGGCGCCCAGGCAGAAGTGCGGGCCGGCGCCGAAGGTCCTCGATCCGTCCGTACGGCGGTGGATGTTGAACCGGTGGGGGTGCTTGTAGTGATCCGGGTCCCAGGTCGCCGCGATCATCGGCGTGACGACCGACTCCCCCGCGCGGATCGGCACGCCGCGGATCTCGGTGTCCTCCAACGCGACTCGCGGGTTGGACAGGTAGCCGTTGTGGTGGAACCGCAGGACCTCCTCCACGACGGCGGGCCACAGCCGCGGGTCTTCGAGGACGCTCTGCAGCTCCTCGGGGTGCCTGAGCAGGGTGACGATGCCCGTGGACGCCGAGGAGACGAGCGGTTCGATCCCGGTGACGAGCAGGTAGCTGACGGTGCCGTGCAGCTCGTCGGAGGTGATCTCGTCGGCCTGGCGGGCCGCGATCAGGGCGCCGATCGGTTCGGTCGGGTCGGGGGCGGACCACTTGTCCGCGACGATCTCGGCGGCCAGCGCGCCGATCTGCTCGGTGGCGGCCGAGACGTCCGTCCGGTCGGCGTTCTGGCTGGTCTGCTCACGGAAGCAGCCGTGCAGCGCCTGGCGCCGGTCCGCCGGGATGCGGAGCAGCCCGCAGCTGACCCGAAGAGCGAGGGGAGCCGTGTAGGCGCTGACCAGATCCGCGGGGTTGCTTCCCGCGGCCATCGCCGTCAGCAGGTCCTCGGCGTGCGCCGCGATGGCGGTGGAGTACCGTTCGGCGGCTCGCCGGTTGAACAGCGGGTTGAGGATCTGCCGCACCCGGGTGTGCCGGGGCGGGTCCAGGTTGAAGATGCCCCCGGGCACGGAGTTGAAGTCCTCACCGATCAGTCGCGGCGCGCCCGGGTAGACCAGGTCCCTGGAGAAGCGCGGGTCGGTCAGGACTCCGGTGATGTCGTCGTGGCGGGTCAGCAGCCAGGTGGTCTGCCCACTGGGCATGCGCAGCGGGCAGACCGGGCGCTCCCGCCGCAGCGTGGCGTACAGCGGCGGCGGGGTCCCGTGCTCCCCCGCGGGCAGCGGCCACTGGAGGATGTCGGTGTCCGACAGGGTCACGACTGGGCTCCTCTGGTACCGGCGTTCGGCGGCGCGGCCTGCTCGACGGCCGGTGCCACGGCCGGCTCGACGGCCAGTGCGATGGTGGCGAAGCCGTGGCCCGGCGCCGGCGCCAGGGCCGGGACCTCGCCGTTCCACAGGGCGAGCTGCAAGGGCCAGGGACGGTTGTAGAGGAGGAGGGCGGTCCGGGTCCCCGTGATGCCGGGCAGGTCCAGGACGAGCGGGAGTTCGGCGAGGACGTAGCCGAGGTTGAGTTCGATCTGCGCCGGGGTCGGTTCGCCGCCGAGGACCGTCATGAGGTAGCCGCGGGACGCTTCCCGGCACAGTTCCCGTAACCGGCCGTCCGAGCGGAAGGCGTCTTCGACCTGCGCGCGCAGCTCGCGGTAGCGCTTCCGGTTGATGAGCCGGGTCCAGCTGTTGACCCGGTCGTGCGGGTTCGGGCCGGAGGCGTGGAGGGCGCGCCGTGCCGCCGCGCGCATCCTGCGCACGGCCCGGGTCGCGCTCTGTGCGGCCTCCCGGGGTGCCCGCCCGCAGGCGATGAGGCCGAAGGCCGTCTCGTAGCCGGGCAGGACGGCTTCGACGTGCCGAAACCTTCCGGCGGCCCAGGCCAGCAGGGTCTCGACGGTCGCGGGCCGGTAGAACCCGTTGAACGGGCTCAGTCCGAACACCGCGGCCTCACCGGTGTCGAGGATCTCCCGCGACTGCTCGTTGAGCGGGTGGACCGTGACGGCTTCCGCCGGGACCGCGATCACAGGCTCCGCCGCCAGTACGCGCCGCAGACGTCGATCCGTCGGATCGGGTCGTCGATCCGCTGCTCCTCACGGAAGTCGTGCACAGCGGCCCGGCACGCCGGGATGACGTAGTCGTCGATGATCACGAACCCTCCGGTGGACAGCCTGGGGTACAGGTGGGTCAGGGCGTCCCAGGTGGATTCGTAGAGGTCGCCGTCGAGCCGGAGCAGTGCCAGCTTCTCGACCGGCGCCTGGGGCAGGCTGTCCCGGAACCGGCCCGGGAGGAAGGTGACGTGGTCGTCCAGCAGCCCGTAGCGGCGGAAGTTCTCCGCCACCTCCTCCTCGGGCACGCCGAGTACCCCGTTGGCCTCGTGCAGGGCCAGTTCGCGGTCCAGGGGGTGCCCGTCCGCGCCCACCTCGGGGATGCCGGTGAAGGAGTCGGCCACCCACACGCGGCGGTCGGTGATGCCGTGCGCCTTCAGGAAGGCACGCATGAAGATGCAGGCCCCGCCGCGCCAGACGCCGGTCTCGATGAGATCGCCGTCGACGCCGTCCGCGACGACCCGCTCCAGGCAGTCGTGCAGGTTGTCCAGCCGCTCCCTTCCGATCATCGTGTGCGCGGCAGCGGGCCAGTCCAACCCTCCGTGCCGCTCCTCGGCCTGGTAGCCGGTCGGTCCGTCCGGAGTGAGCCCACCGTCCTGGTAGATGACATTGGTCAGGACCTTCTTCATGAGGTCCAGGTAGAGGTGCCCGTCACTGTCGCAGTCATCCACTGGCTGTCTCCCTGGCAGGTCGGTTCTGGTCCGGATCGGTCTGGATCGGATCGGTCTGGATCGGTCCGGAGGGCTTGGCGGACGTCACGCTGGTGGTGCGGACCACCCGCGGTCGATGAAGTCGGGAGCGCCCTCCTCGGAGTTGACGCCCTTCTCGACGAAGGCGAGGTTGTGGTAGACCGTCAGAGCCACGGCATGCCGGTCGGCGTAGGACGGTCCGGGCGCTGCCGCCGGTGGCACCCACTCCCGGTGGTGCAGGCCGTCGACGAGCTGCTTGAGCAGGCCGACCGAGGTTCCGGGCCCGGCGACGGGGCCGGCGGTGCCGCCGTAACCGGGCCAGTAGGCGGTCTGGAGATCCTCGACGACGTACAGCCCGCCTGGCCGCACGTGCGGGAACAGGGCGGTGAAGGAGGCTCGCACATGGGCATTGAGGTGACTGCCGTCGTCGATGACGATGTCGAACGGCCCGAACCGACGGCCGAGGTCGTCCAGGAGTCCGGGGTCGCCCTGGTCCCCGACGGCGGTGGCGATGCGGGGGCCCCGAACACCGGGTTTGGGGACGATGTCGAGCCCGAGGACCAGTCCCGCCGGGAAGTAGCGCTGCCACATGCGCAGTGACGCGCCGCCCTGGTCGGGTGCGTCGTAGCCGCCGATCCCGATCTCCAGCACTCGGACCGGCGCGTTCCGGAAGCGGGCGAAGTGCCGCTCGTAGTGCTGGGTGTACCAGTGGAGGTCGGCCCACTTGTCCGAGCCGAACCGGGTCGAGAGCCCGCCGAGGTCGACCGGGTGCCGTTGGCAGGCGGCCACGACCGCCTGGACCGCGACCGCCAGCCGCTGGCGTTCGCGGACGATCGCGGTGAGCCCACCGGGGGCCGGGTTTGGAGCATTCAGCTCGGCGCAGGTGGTGACCCGCCGACTGGTCCGACGATCGGTGCCGGGGCCGTAGAGGCCGCGCAGGAGGTCGACGGCGTCATGGGTGATCCGCACCGGCGCCGCCTGCCAGCCGTCCCGCTTCGAGGTCAGCCCGTCGCGGTCGACGGTGAGGAGGCGACAGGCCCGTTCACCGCCCGACGTGAGCTCGAAGGCGAGGTGCGCGGCGCCGTCCACCGGCACCGGATCGCACCGCACGGCCAGTTCCTCGACGACGACCTCCGCGACCCGGTCGAGCCCGAGGTCGGCGACGGCCCGCGCCAGCCGGTGCTCGTCGGCCGCCGCGCGCAGCAGCGGTTCGATCGCGGGCCAGCCGGGGCCGGCCGCCGCGCCCGCGGGGGCGTCGCCGGCCGGTGCCGAGGTCGGGGCGCCGACCGGGCCGGGTCCGGTGCGGGTCATGACGCGGCCTCGACCAGCTGCCGGACGACCTGCTCGGGGCCGGGCATGGCCTTGATCTCCTCCCGGACCTGCCGGCAGGCCTCTCGGATCCGCCGGTCGGTCAGTGCGCGGCGGATGCCGTCGGCGAGTGCCGCGGGGTCGATGTCCCGGTCGGGGAACGCCACCCCCACCCCCCGCTCCACCACCGCTTGTGCGTTCACCGGCTGATCCGCCACCTGGGGCAGGACCAGCTGCGGCACCCCGTTGGCGAGTGCGGTGAAGGTGGTGCCCGACCCGCCGTGATGGACGACGGCGGCGCAGCTGGGCAGCAGAGCGCTGAGCGGCGCCCAGTCGACGGCACGGAGGTTCGGCGGGAGCGGCCCCAGGCCGGACAGATCCGCCCCGCCCGTGGTGAGGACGACCTCGGCGTCCTCGGCGGCCAGCGCGTCGACCACGTCCCGCAGGACCGGGGTTCCACCGACCGCGGGAAGCACCGATCCCCAGGTGACGCAGATGCGTGGGCGCCGCGGCGCGGCGCTCACCCAGTCGGGAAGCACGGCACCGCCGTTGTACGGCACGTACCGCATCGGCCATCCGGCCTTGGCGTCCGGAGGGCGCAGGCTCTCCGGGCACAGGTCGACCGTCGCCACCGGACCGGTGAGCGCACCGGTGATCCCGTGGCGTGCCCGCACGTCCTCCAGCGCGCTCAGCACCGCGGCGAAGGACGGGTAGGGCAGCCCGATCCCGTGCATCACACAGGGGATTCCGGTGGCCTCGGCGGCGAGCTGACCGCCGGCCAGGAAGGTCGTGAAGACCAGGAGGTCCGCGCGCCACCGGCGGATCAGGTCCACGGTGCCGTCCACCATCCGGCCTCCCACCCCGAGGACCAGGGCGGCGACGTCCTCGCGCGCGGGGTCCGGCCGATCGGCGGCCGTCGGGCCCGGCCGGTCCGCCGCACCGGTGAACCGGCGCCAGGCGTCGGACAGGTCGTACCGGTCCGGCCGGTTCTTCGTGACCCGGACACCGAGCCGGTGGTAGGCGTCGGCGGCGTCGCCGTCGGATACGTCCACGGCGGCCAGGCCCGAACGCGCGGCCATGTCCAGGCTCGGTCCGGTCGCGGCCACGAGTACCTCGTGGCCGGCCGACTGCGCCGCCCACATGGTGGGCACCGCGGGCATGAGGTGGCCGACCCCGGGTGCCACCACGAACAAGATGCGCACGAAGTGCTCCTAACCGGCTGGAGGCATCGAGGACCGCCGAATTCGGCGTGATTCGTTGGGATTGTCCAGCTCGGCCGCACCGTATTCAAGTACGCCGGGCCGGGACCGTCACCCCGGGACCGATCGCACCGGATTTCCTGGCACGCGCATTCCGGGGGAGCTTGACCGGAAGCAACGGACACGAGAACGTGTCACGCGACGGTCATTCCAACAGAGTTCGGACAAAGGGATTTCATGTGATGAGCACATTCTCGGATCCCATGGCGGACAGGAAAGTCGATTCGGCCACACCCATCGAATGTCTCAGGCTGGCCGGAGACGACACCCGCTCCCTGCACTCCGTCGTCCACTCCTTCGAACTGGCCGACCTCACGGCCGTGTTGGTCGACGAGATCCTGTTCCGCTGCGATCCACCGGGCAACGCCGATCCGGTCACCGTCGTCCTGGACGTCACGCGCGGCGAGGAGCGGGTCAGCACCTCCTTTCTCGTCCAAGCCGGTCGACCGGTCGGCCTGCACGGTGCGGACGGCCCGGCCGCACTCTTCCGCATCGAATACGATGTGCTCGACCTGGCAAGGGAGTTGTTCGGGCCATTCGCGCCCGGCGGGCCGGCGAACCGACGGACCGAGCTGCGGTTCGTCCCGGAGTCCATGACAGTGGAGGGTGTTCGCCCGCTCGGCTCGATCATGGCGGCGGCCAGTACCATCCTCACCGGCTGCTCCTCCGACCACCCCGGACTCGCCCGGCTGGCCCTGCGCCACGACTCGGACAAGTGGGGCGGCCTGCACTGGTTCGCCGCACTGTACGAACGCCACCTGCGTCAGCTGCGCGACCAACCCGTCCGAGTGCTCGAAATCGGAATCGGCGGATACGACCACCCCACCCTGGGTGGCGGGTCATTGAAGATGTGGAAACACTACTTCCCGCGCGGTCTGGTATTCGGCGTCGACCTGTACGACAAGAGCGGCCTCGATCAACAGCGCCTGCACACACTGAAGGCGGATCAGAGCGACCCCGCCCAGATGATCGAAATCGCCGAACAGCACGGTCCGTTCGATATCGTCATCGACGACGGAAGTCATATCAACGAACACGTCAGGACAACATTCCGGGCGCTGTTCCCCCACGTCCGCGCCGGAGGCCTCTACGTCATCGAGGACCTGTGGACCTCCTACGCCCCGGGCTTCGGCGGAAACGAGGACCCGGAGGCGTGCGACAGCACCACGCTCGGCCTCGTCAAACGGCTCGTCGACGACCTGCACTACGAGGAGCAGCCGTTGAAGACCACCGGCGGAGTCGGTCCGTCCCTGGCCGGAATGCACCTCTACCGCAACATCGCGTTCCTGGAGAAGGGCCGCAACGCCGAAGGGGGGATCCCGGGCTGGATCCGCCACTGAGTCTGCAACACCGCTCGTGACACAGGTAGAGCCCGGCGAAGAGCCAGGCGGACCCCAGCACGGCGCGGGCCTCGTCGAGGGTGCGACAGTGCGTCCGACCGGGGTCGGCGATCATCACCTCGCAGTCCCGACCGGCGGTCAGGAAACGAACCGCCCGGGGCGGTCGGCGACCGACCGTCCCGGGCGCCGGACCGCGCCCGGCGGCCCCGTCAGGACCACCCCCACTGCGGCTTGGCACCGTAGGGGCCGTCCTCGAGGCCGATGTCCCCGTACTGGTACTTGTTGTTGGGGAGGGCGAAGACGTACTCGTGCGGGTCGGCCGCTGCGCCCTCCAGCTTCTCCGGGACGCTGTGGTAGCCGAGCGCGTAGAGGTTCTTGGACGGATCCCAGCTGTTGTAGCAGGCGATGGCCTTGAGCTTGGTCTTCATGTGGGCGTCGGGGATGTTCAACACGTAGGCGGCGCCCCTGCTGCGGTCGGGGAGCTCGTGGTCGTAGGCGTAGACGAAGTTGAAGCGCACATCGGTGAGCTTGCCCTCCCTCGCCAGCTGCACGGCCGCGTCGGTGATCGCCTTGTGGGTCGCGCTGACCTCCAGCCAGCCCGCGGTGAACTTGTGCGAGGCGCCCGGGTACTGATCCGCGATGGACGCGATCTTCGACTTGACCGTGCTGGTGAACTTCTTGAAGGCGTCGTCCCCGCCCCACGCGGAGTCGGGGAGCTTGAGGTTGATCACCTTGTCGACGCCGAGGCGGGCCGCCGAGGCCATGAACTCGGCGGTCCGGGCGGGCACGATCACGCTGTCACTGGCGCTCGCAGGTATGGTCGGCCAGTTCAGCCCGTGGTGGCCGCGGGCCACGCACGGATGCCGGCGGTCCTCTGTGGTCATCGGACAGGGATCGGTGTTCATCCGCCTCGCCAGCCCGTCGTTCTCACCCCGTGTCACCAGCACCAGGTACACGGGCCGTCCGGCCGCCTTGTGCTCCAGGATCGACCCGGCCAGACCCAGCGCCTCGTCGTCCTGGTGCGGCGAGTAGAAGATCGCCGGAGCTGACGCGGCCGACGCCCTGCCCCCCGACAGACCGGTACCCAGGAGCGTGGCCCCGGCCAGCGCCCCCGCCGTCAGCACCCGCCGCCGGGACAGACCCGCCCCTCCGTTGTCCACCATTGCCGCCTCCTGCCGGCCCCACCGGGCCGGCCCGTACCCCGGCCCGCCGTCGCCGGGGGCAGCGGAGGAGTCGAAGCGGTGGAGGAAGTGACGATCGGCCATGGGCAGGCTCCTTGGACAGCGGCCCCACGGGGCGGCACGGGAAACGGGAGTCGACGGTGACGGCGGACGAACCACCAGGTCACGCCCCCGACGCTACAGAGCCCACCCGTCACCCGGCGTCACCCACCGGAACGGGGACCGCACTCCCGCTCCCACCCTCGCCCGGCACCGTACTCCCGGGTCCCACCCCGCCCATCGGCGGGGGTGGCGGCGCACCTTACCGGCTCCACGTCCGGCGGATCCGCTCCGCCGGCCGCCTCGCCCTGCCTTGCCCGTTCGTGCGGGGGCACGGGACGTCGGACCGGTCGACTTCCCGTGCTCCCGGTGCGGCAGGGAGCCCGCTACCCCGCGCCGGCGCACAGCGCGGGGCTCGTCCTCATGGGGTCGATGCCGGCCGGAGCACGAAGCCGCAGTTCAAACCATGCGAGGATCGGGCCCGGGTGCGGTTGCATCGGCTGTGCTGAGGACGTTTTCACGACGGCGAGGATCGTTCGCCCCACGAGGGCCTACCCCGCACGCGTTCCGCGCGGCCGAGCCGTGGACGGCGGTTCAGCGGTGCTCGGGGTTCTCGAAGTCGAAGCGGCAGCCGGCGTCCCACTCGGAGCGCTGGTTGCCGTGGGCCGGGATGCCGCCGGCGTCCTTGAGCATGCGGGCCAGGTGGAGCTGGTTCCAGGTCATGAAGGTGGTGTTGCGGTTGGTGAAGTCGTTCTCCGGGCCGCCCGAACCGGGGTCCAGGTAGGACGGTCCGGGGCCCGCCTCCCCCACCCAGCCGGCGTCGGCCTGGGGCGGGATCGTGTAGCCGAGGTGCTGGAGGCTGTAGAGGACGTTCATCGCGCAGTGCTTGGCGCCGTCCTCGTTGCCGGTGATCAGGCAGCCGCCGACCCGGCCGTAGTAGGCGTACTGGCCCTCGGAGTTGAGGATCGAGGAGCAGGCGTAGAGCCGCTCGATGACCTTCTTCATGACGGAGGAGTTGTCGCCGAGCCAGATCGGCGGAACACTCTGGCACCCTATTTGACCAGCCACTATGTCGGACAGGTCCAACGCCCTTCCCTGTCCGGGCGTTCGGACGCTCGTGACTGCGTCCCAATTGCCGCAGGCAACAGGACGCAACCAATGAGCCTCCGCCAACCGTGTCCGCCTGACATGACCCCAACGCCGTCCGTCCGGGATGGAGACCCGTCTCTACGGCTCAGGCCGACGGACCTCCGTCTCCTGGAGATGGCGCTGGAGGAGTTACTCGACCTCGTCGGGCGCGCACTGCATCCGAGCCTGCCGCTCTGCCAAGGCCCGATGCACATCTATCTCCGGCGGGTCGCCCAGGAGCAACCACGGCAACCCCGGGCCGTCCACCGACATCAGGGCGAGGAAGGCCAGGATCCCACTCCAGGACGAGCCCTTCGCCTGCTGCCAGCTCCGAACCTCGGTGGCCAGCCGTGCCTGGCCGGCAGGCTGGCGGGCGAGCTCCTCGAAAGCCGTGAGCACGCTCTGCCGTACGGCCGGGTCAGCGGTTCTTTGGGCCACCCGCCGCAACCGGACCACCGCCATCTTCGCGACGGCGGAGCTCGCCTCGGGGTCGGCCAGGACGAGGCGGCAGGTGGACACCACGACGGGCGCACTGCTGCTCGTATCGACCCACTGGTAGAGCGTGGCCCAGACGAGGCGTCCGACATGCTCGTCGGATACCACCGCCCTGAGGACTGCGCCCAGCAGGTCCGGCGCGGTCAGCTCGGTCAGCTTGTTGACGTGGTCCCTGGTGCCGTGCCTGGCGCAACCAGCTTGCGACAATTGGACACCGGTGATGGATAGCGCCTGGGAGTCGAGGTTGATATGAAGGAAGCTGAACATGCAACCGACGCGGTCGTGGACCAGTGGAGTCGGATCTCCGCTGACCCCAACCTCCGGATGCCGCCGGCCCCCGGGACTCCAGGCAACGTGCCACCAGGGGAGGACCTCAGCCTGAGAATCGGGTGGGACCGCTTCGAGAAACTCTTGTTGGCGGTTGTGCAGGGTGCCCGCGGTCTGCGTGAAACCAGGTTCCGCCGTTACGGGGTGCAGGGGCAGGCGCAGCACGGCATCGATCTCGCAGGGCGTGAACCCGACGGAAGTTACACCGTAGTCCAGTGCAAGGACTACCAACGGTTCACAGCGACCGACCTGCGTGCAGCAGTCAAGCTGTTTGCCAGTGGTGTGCGGCCGTTCGGTGCCGACCGCCTCATCGTTGCGACCTCCGCCCCGACCCTGGCCACACAGGTCGCGGAGGAACTTGCGACCCTGCGGACGGAGCATCCGGATCTCGATCTGGATCTCTGGGGGGCCGAACAGATCAACGAGTACCTACGCTACCAGGGTGATGTCGTCGCCCGGTTCTGGACTCGTGAGACGGCAGCGGTGTTCTCCACAGCGGCGCCTCTACCCGGCGTTCCGGCGCCTCCTCCTGATCGGCAGGCGCAGGCCGACCGCATCCTTCTCGGCCCGCTGAACACGGAGGATGTGAAACCGCTTCTCCGGGAAGCTGAGACAAAGCAGACAGCTGAGCCAGCCGAAGCCGCCCGACTATACGGACTCTTGGCCTCTCGCTTCACCGAGGCCGGTTTCCGGGGGCACGCGATGGCGCTGACCGGTCGACAGCTCGACGCGCTCAGAACGGCGGGACAGCTGGAAGAGGCGGCTGGGCTTGCTGCTAAGCTGGCCGCGGTCGCACTTCACCACGCGGACTGGTACGAGGCGAGGCGGCTTCTCCACGTGCTGCAGGAGTTGTCCCGAACGGCGACCGAGATGGACCTGGTACAGGCCCCCTTGGTACAGCGCGACATCTGGTTGGTCAACGCCGCGATCCAGCACGACGGGCATCCGTTCGGAGAGTCCTCGCATCTGCGTGCTGTTCTCAACGACGAGCATCCGAAGGAGGACGGGTACCGGCCGTTCCTGGTCCTGAACCTCGCCGAGGCCACGCTGGCCACCGAACCCGATCAGGTCGAGAGTCTGGATCCGCTCCTCCGTCGTGCTGTGAGCCAGATCCAGGAAGGGGCTGGCCTGGGGGCCGGCGCGGAGGAGATTTCGCTCCGCCTTCGGCTCGTGCGGGCTGAGTACAACACCGACGAGCGGCTTGCGCTTCTGCGATCAGCCCGGCTCCGTAAGGTTGGAGGCCGTCACCGGGCGTTGATCTATGCGCGTGAAGCTCGGCGTCTGGCGCTAGGTGCACGAGCCGAGGAGGCTTTGGAGTACTGGCGCGAGGCCGTCTCCGACGCCATTCTGGCCGGACTTTCCGAAGAAGCTGCAGACTGGCTTTACGCCATTCGTGCACTCAACGTCCAGTACGGCCCTTTGACCACGGAGATCGACGAGGAGCACCGCCTCGCGCAGGCTCTCCGGGGAACCGCGACAGCTCGTCTGCTCGACCACGTGCGCGATCCTCGGGAACGGGCGATGTCCGCTCTGGTGGCCGAAAGACCCGTCGAGGCCGTGCACGCGGGTCGGAGGTGGCTCACTGAGAGCGTGGTGACCGGAAGCTGGTCGGACGAGTTCTCGGCCCTCTCGTTCCTCGGCGACCGCTATGCAGAGAGCTCCGAACCGGCTCTCGCCGCGACGTACTACCAGCGAGCGGGCGACACCGCGAAGGTGAAGGAATTGGCCGCTGCGGCCGGGGACCGGCTTCTCGCGGTGCAGACCCTCAGCCAAGGGCCCTGGTGGGAGCTGCGTGCCCGTGCCGTCCTCGTCTCAGCCCAAGTGGACCTGGTCGACGACGATTCGGCCCCGGTGCTACTGGAGGAACTCACCGAGCTCGCCTCCCGCGGCCGACGCGGTGAGCTCACGGATTCCCCGATCCTCGCCCTCACCACGCAGGCTGCGAAGACTGCCTGCGCCCTTGCCGGACGCGGCACACCGGAACAGGCTCGCACCCTACTCGAGCTGCTCTCTCCTGACGTACCTCGCGAGCCGAACCATTTTCAGGTGACGGATGACGAACACGCCGCCGCTTGCCTTGAGATCGCCTTGGCCCACCCAAACGTGGCGATGGAAGCACTCTCCCGCCTTCTCGACCTTGCCGATCTCGGCGTGGAGAAAGCTGTCGCAATCACGCTAGACGATCGTGTCCTGAGCTCGTTGGGAGTGGAGCGAATGGACAGCTCTGCCCATCGGCTAGGGGACGAAAGCATCTCACTGACTGACGACCAGCGAACCGCGCTCCACGTCCGTGCACTCGGACTGGACGCACGCGGCCACTATCTCGCAGGCGTCATCCGCCACGAGCTCAATCCGGAGCATCTGTCGGCGCACCAGCAGGCAGAGCAGGCACGTGATCGAATTCTGGATCGACCCGAGCCTGATCCCTGCCGCACCGAATTCGGTACCGCGATCGTCACTGACTCTTATCTGGTCTGCAGCCTTGGCGTTGAGGACCAGAAGGCCTGCCTCGCCAAGCTGCAGACGATCGCCGAGGACAACCGGGAGACAGCTTCGACGAGGCAGGATGCTCTGACGGCACTTCGTAATCTCGTGACGCAGCAGAGCAAGCCGGTGAAGCGCGATGTATTCCTGGCCAGCAGGAGCTTCGTCGTCGGTGATCGCAACGGAAGCGCTCAGGACAAATTCACCGGCAAAGCGCACCGTCTCAGCTCCTTCAAGATCAGCCTAGGGTCGGCCTCACTGAAGGGGCACGGACTTCAACTCGCTGGGGCGGCCGCAACAACCGATGAAGAGCATGCCTGGGTTGCGAAGCGAGCGGTGGGTCTGCTCCGCAGCGATGACCCGGCCGAGGTTCGTGCGGCAGCTTCGGTGTTCGCGCGACTTCCGGAGGAGACCACCGAGCATGTAGATGTCGACTTGCTGTCCACGCATGGCGACTCCGCCGTGCGCGAGGCCAGCGCGATTCTGTGCATGCTCAGACCAGGACTCCACCGGAGTACGGTTCTACGTCTTGCTCACGACGACGACTTCCGGGTACGCCGCACCCTGGCAGCGGCAGCGATGCGCGCGTCCGCATGCTCGCCGGACGATGTGCGGACTGTGTTGGAACTACTGGCCGCCGATCCACGTCACAGCGTGCGGCAAGCCACTCGCCGATGACCCCTCCGGCCCGGGCTGGCAACGAGCGCCCTCGCCCACGGCGAAACAGCTCCGCTGTACGGTCACCGTGGTTCTGGCGGGCCCGGCAACGACCGTACGGCCTGTAGCTGATGCACAGTGTCACCTGCAGCGCCGCGGGCTCCGCCTCGCGCCCGGCGAACACGCTCTCATGTGAACACCACAGGGTCCTGCCCGAAGCAGCCCGACGCCCAGAGCTCGCGCGTACGAGGTCGGGCACAAGCTAACGCGCATACCAGGACGCCCCTTCTACCGGAACCGACGGATTCCTCAAGCTTCACCGACCGGCCCAAGCCGTCAACATGCTTCCTGATCGGCGGTGTTGACCGCCAGCGCGCTCACTGGCCGAGGACCTGCAGCCCATCCGACGATCTGTCAGGAGAACCGATTAGACTCCCCGGGTGAACGTGGATAAAAGAGTCACGCCGCTGGACCTTGCACGCCGGACGCCGCCTCCGGTGTCTGGCCTCTCCGAGGCGGAGATCCGCCTCGCGCTGGAGAAGCACTGTCCCGAGCTCGTCACCCTTCTGCACTGGCTCGGGTGCTCGCTCGACGAAACGCTCTCCGAGTGGATCCAATTCCGCGGAGCACCGTGGGTGTCGACCATCGTGAACCTGCAGACGCCGGCCCGCCGGATCTTCGAACTCTGGCAGGAGTTCCTCGGCGATGACAGCCGTCCGCTACTCGAGCTGCTGGTGTTCGAGCACGGCTTCTGTCGGCCGGCCGCGACGTCGCAGGGGCTTCCACCCGGAATGCACTTCGCGAAGACGCTCCACGTGGTCCGGCAGCGGATCGGCACCAAGCTGCACCAGCACGCGCTTGACGTGACCTGGCAGCGGCCCACGGTGTTCTCACGCGCGCTGCGTCTGGCCGAGGTGTACCTGGACGCCGTGGTGAGCGACAGCGAGTTGACCAGCGCGAACGCCCGCCACCAGTTCAGCGGACGACTCGGCCAGGGCGCGGTGCTGCTCAGCAGGTTCGAACCAGTCGGCACGGCCGAGCTGTCGCGGTCCGTCGGGCTGATCCGACGCTCGATCGAGGAGGGCAACAAGGTCACCGACGCCGTGCCGTACCTGCTGGAAGGCTTCCTCCGCCTGCACGACAGTACTGGCGACCGCAGGTACCTGGGCCAGATCATCGAGGCGCACCGGGAGTTCACCGACGCCGAGAAGAGCGCTGCCTGGCGGCTGCACGTCGCCGAGGCGTGGCTGCGGCTGGCCGACGGGCGCCCAATGGACGAACGGACCGCTCACTACCTTGATCAGGCTGTCGCCACCCTAGACGTCATCCGAAACTTCGTCAGTGGGGAGGCCATACGCCACACACTCCTGCTGACCATCGTCGCCCAGGCACGCGCGGTACCCGAATCGGCGACCGTCCAGCTCGCGCTGCGGGGCCTGCCGAGCCAGTTCGGGTTCGAACAGCAGGTACAGCGGTTCGTCGCTGCTGGGGCCCCGGCATCGTCGTTCCCGGTGCTGGTCCTCGGAGCCCTGACAGAGCGGTTCAACAGCTCAGGAGAGCCGCTGATCAGGCGTCTTCTCGCCGACTGGCACCGAGCGTGCGCACAGTTCGTCGAGCACCCGACCCCGACCCGGCTCGAACTGCGCCGTACGGTCCTCGACCTCCTGGAGGGCCGCACGGCTGGTACCGCCCTGACGGACACCCCGAGCCGGATGCGGTACGCCGACGATCTGCTCCATGTGGCGGCGCTGAGCGCCTCGCCCCAGTACTGGACCGAGGGGGTGGTACGGCTCGTGCGGGAGGCTGCCGACGACCCGTCGACATGTGTGCCCCTGGTCGTCCTGGGCCGGGAGGCCGAACTCCGGCGGAGTGTCAGTCCCGCCGACCGTGCCACGCTGGAAGCCCGTCTGACTGGCCTCGTCTCGGATCCCGCCTCCTGGGTCCATGCACTCGCCCACGGTGACTCGGGTTTCTACTACACTCGGGCGGCCACCCGCGCAATGACCAGCCCAGACGTGACCCGGCGCAACCTCGGCGGCCGCAGCAATGTAGTCACCGTCGAGGACCACCTGGGTTTCGCCTCGTCGACCCTGGTCTTCAAGCCCACGCACACGGACAACGTCGAACGCGACACCCGTACAGCGCAGGCCGTACAGACCACGCTCGACCGCGTGGGCGCCAGCACCCGCTTCCGCACCAGTGACCTGATCACCACCCTGGACGCGGACAAGCTGAGCAGCCGTTCCGGCCTCGCATCCAGCGTGAACGTGATCACCGTCCGAAGGTTCGAGCACGGAAAGGTACTCGCCGAGCTGCTCTCCCCCGAGACTGAAGACGCATCCGCGGACCTGCTCAAGCAGGCGGCCTCCTTCCTCGCCTACATCCACGCCGCTCCCCGGCCAGGCGATGCCAAGCCCACCAAGGTGCGTGCCAAGGTGCGCGGTCGGGTGCGGATGTGGCTCCGCGACGTCTTCCCCAAAGGCGCGGACAAACTTGTCGACCAGGCCTTCGACAGCTGGTGGGCGCTGCTGGCCGACGCACCCACACTTCCCCGTCGGGACGCACACGCATTCAACTGGCTCGTCACCGACAACGGAAAGATCGTCGCCATCGACCTGGAGGCAACAGGCCACGAACCGGTCGGGTGTGAACTGGCCCAGCTGACGGACGACGTGCCAGCCCTGTCACCCGGGTCCTGGGACCTTCGCCGTGAAGTGTTCGAAAGCTACGTCGAAGCGCTGCGCGAGTGCACGGGTGAGCCGTACGATGATGCGGAGGTCAAACGGATCTGGGCCGTCTATCGCGCCTCCCTTGTCGTCAGGGCGGTGCGCTGTCTGACGGATCGAACGGGCGACCCCGCGCTCCGTCGGCACGGCGAGGCCTTGCTGGACGAGATCAGCGCCCACCCGGAGTGGGGATCCGTCCACGAGGTGGCCGTCTCCCTGCGCGACGCCTGGGCTGAACGGCGCGGCGCCCCAGGGGGCGCGCCACTGCGGGAGCTCAACCTCGGACGCAAACGGCGAATCAGCAAGGCTCTTGCCTACCAACTGCGTCACAACCCGCACCTGCCGACGAACCCTCAGGGCTGGGCTCGACTCGACGACCTCCTGTCCGCCCTCTCGGAGACCGGGCAACCCGCGTCGTCCGCAGAGGTACTGGCCGTCGCCCAGGCCTTGGACGAGCCGCGCTTCGAAGTCTGGGACGACCTGATCCGCGCTCGCTACGGCCACACCACGACCGCACCCGACGACCACGCAGTCGGGACACCGGACGGCGTCCTGTACCACGCCACAGCATCGGTGAACCTGCGCGACATCTTCCAACTCCGCCAGGGCCTTCGGCCGATGGCACGCAAGGCCGTCCACCTCACTACCCATCCTCGAACGGCGCTTCTCGCCGGACGGCGACACGGTCCCGCCGTACTACTGTCGGTCCACGACCCGGCCGCCCACGGCCTCGAATGCCGCTACGCCGGGGGCACCACCTGGCTGATCGACGCGGTGCCGACCGGGGCGTTGGCAGTGGTGCCACTCCACCAGCTCTTCTCTGCGCACTAACTGATCGTTTCAGAATCACTTCGGCTCAAGGTTTTGAGCTCGGGCGGTCTTGGTCGGCAGGGCAGCCAGGTGCGTGCTGATCTTGTTCCGGACGATCTGTGGGAGGGTGTGGCTCCGCTGCTGCCACCCCCTCCCGAGCGGCGCCGGCGCCATCCCCGGCAACTGCGCGTTCCGGACCGGACAGCACTCGCGGGTGTGATGTACCTACTGCGAACCGGTGTCGTCTGACACGACGTTCCCGCGGACGCCGTGGGCTGCTCAGGGGTGACTGCCTGGCGCCAGCTTCGGGACTGGACCAAGGCCGGCGTCTGGCCACACTCGAACTCGCCGCCCGCATCATCTGCCTCCGACGACTCCAAAGATCCTTCTGAAACGATCGATAAGCCCAGAGCGGTCCTGCTCGTCCTTTGGATCCGACAGGACCGCTCTGCACGGCACTGGCTACCATCAACCCAGCTATACCACCGGCGCCCTGGAAGTCAGCCCTATACCCCCGCCTCAACAGCGCGAACACGATGATCGAGGAAGCCTGGGGCCGGCCCGTCGACGAGCTGGAGAAGGCTTCGGTCCGTCTCCCGGTCGAGAACCCACTGCCCTTCGCATAGCGAATCACAGGCTGCGGGCCCACCTCGTCGTGGTGTCCAACTCAACTGCCGTACACCAGGACCGTCTGCATGTAGTCGCCCGGCCCGGCCCGGCCACGTCCCGGCCTGCGACGACCTCGACCGGATCACCCGAACCGCGAGCGCGCTCCAGACCGCCTACGCCGAGAACCCCACCGCGTTCCAGGCCATCCGTGCCACGTCGCCGCCGCTCGCGAGTACACATTCGCGAGCGCCCCGACCGTCGAGCATGTCCAGGCCACCACCGCGCGTTCCGCGCGGGCCCCTCGTCATCCGAACCTGCCAGCCGATCAGCCCTCGACTCCACCTGAGGTCGGCCGGTCCGGAACGCTGCCGAACCGGCTGCAGCCAACGATCAGGCGTCGGATCGACGGTGGGCTCCCGAGTCCACGGCACCGACGAACCTAGCACTCGTGTCACTGCACACCGACCATCGGAGAACACGACGATGTCGCCCTTCCCGGACAGGCGGCTCAGCGGTGCTCGGGGTTCTCGAAGTCGAAGCGGCAGCCGGCGTCCCATTCGGAGCGCTGGTTGCCGTGGGCCGGGATGCCGCCGGCGTCCTTGAGCATGCGGGCCAGGTGGAGCTGGTTCCAGGTCATGAAGGTGGTGTTGCGGTTGGTGAAGTCGTTCTCGGGGCCGCCGGAGCCGGGGTCCAGGTAGGACGGTCCGGGGCCGGCCTCGCCGACCCAGCCGGCGTCGGCCTGGGGCGGGATGGTGTAGCCGAGGTGCTGGAGGCTGTAGAGGACGTTCATCGCGCAGTGCTTGGCGCCGTCCTCGTTGCCGGTGATCAGGCAGCCGCCGACCCGGCCGTAGTAGGCGTACTGGCCTTCGGAGTTGAGGATCGAGGAGCAGGCGTAGAGCCGCTCGATGACCTTCTTCATGACGGAGGAGTTGTCGCCGAGCCAGACCGGCCCCGCCAGGGTGAGGATGTCGGCGGCCATCACCTGGGAGTAGATGACGGGCCACTCGTCGGTCTCCCAGCCATGTTCCGTCATGTCAGGCCAGACGCCCGTGGCGATGTCGATGTCCACCGCCCGCAGGACGTCGACCGCGACACCCTGGCGTTCCAGGATGCCGGTGCTGACGTCGATCAGTCCCTGGGTGTGGCTGCGCTCCGGGGAGCGCTTCAGGGTGCAGTTGATCACCAGGGCGCGCAGGTCGGCGTAGGACGTCGTCGGGTCCGGCACGGATTCCTCCTCCAGGGGCGGCGGGAGGCCGGTCGGGCCGCGGACTCCCGGTACAGCTCACCAGTCCGGCCTCCTGGGCGCTCGCGGAACTGGGCCGGTCGCCTGACGGCACAGCACCTGATCAACCGTTCGGGGCCGGCGACCCGGTCCCGGTTCCGGCCCGTCCCCCTACTGGCCCGCGTGCCCGCCCTCGACGAGGATGGCCGTCGAGCGCAGGAGGACGGCAGCACCGGCGGAGGCGCCGGTCGGGCTTGGGGAGAGGGCGACGACGTGCCGTTACGCATCCACTTCACCATGGAGGACCTCGCGCGGACCCGCGTCGCCGACGGACCGGCGCCCTGCATCGAGCTGAGCACCGCGGCACGGCAGCTGCAGGAGCGCACCCAGCCGGTACGGCTCGGGGCCTGGCGCCACCGCACCCTGTCCGCCCTGCAGCCCGCCTCGCGCATGGTCCTCGCCCTCATGCCCTCGCGCGGGCGGATCACCGACTTCCTGAGCGGCGCGAACGCCGCGACGCCCGCCGAGCTGATCGAACAGATCCGTGCCACACCCCGGAGCCGCGTACGGGCCAGCCTGGAGAACACGGCCAGGCACCAGCCCCTGCCCTCGTGGGCCCGCCGGCTGCCCGACGACCCGCTGCTGCTACGGCAGTTGTGCGACAGCCTGGAGCACGTGGCCGGCCACGCCCTCGTCCCGCACTGGCGGGAGGTCGAGGCCTTGACGGCGGCCGACGCGGCGGTGCGGTCCCGCCAGCTGCTCGGCGGCGGCGTCGAGGCGCTGCTCGCGCGCGTCAACCCGCGGCGGGTCCGCTGGCGGGCGCCCGTGCTGGAGATCGCGACGGTCTCCGGTCTGGACGCCGACGTACACCTGGCCGGGCAGGGGATGCTGCTCCAGCCGTCGGTGTTCGCCGTCGAGGCCCCGATCGTCAACCTCGACGCGGTACCGCAGCCCGTCCTCACCTATCCGGTGGCCCGGCTCCAGGAGGGTGCGGCCACGCCGCTGTTCCCGGCCCTCCCGTCCGGCGGCCATCGGGAGTCGCCGCCGGCGGTCGGCGCCGTCGGATCCCTGCTGGGCCACACCCGGGCTGCGGTGCTCGGCGCCGTCGCCAATCACCCGGGCTGCTCGACCCGGCAGCTCGCCGCGCTCGTCGGCATCTCCATGGCCAGCGCCAGCGAGCACGCCACGACGCTGCGCAACGCGGGCCTGATCGCCACCCACCGGGACCGCCAGACGGCCGCCCACGTCGCCACCCCGACGGGCATCGCGGTGCTCGACGCGCCCTCCGGACGGCCCTGAGCGGCCCACCACCACCCCACCGGTCAGCCGGCGCCGGACCGACGCACGGCGTCCTCCCAGAGGTCCAGCCCGGCTCGCAGGAGTCCACGTACGGCCGCGGTCTCCTCGTCCGTCAGGGCTTCCTCGTCGGCGGCCGGTTCGAGGGTGTCGCCGCCGAAGACCTTCTCGTAGGCGCTGTCGTGGACCGGCCCCTGGGAGGGAAGGGGCGGGCCGGCCGTCACGCTGTGGGCGAGGTCTTCGAAGAAGTTCCACGCCTCCAGCAGCAGTCCTGCCGGCACCGGGCCGGGCTCGGGGTGCTCGACCCATCGCCGTACGGCGGCCAGATCGAGCGTGCCCTCGCCCTCCCAGACGAGCTCCCGGCCGTTGCGGTCACAGTGGTCCCGCAGCGTTTCGATGTCCCGGAAGACGAGGAGTCCTCCGAGGTCGTCGACGAGGAGCTCATCGGGTGCGTCGCCCTCGCCGGGCCGCCAGATCACCGTCAGGTCCCCGCTCCTGGTCGCCATGCGGTACGGATAGTGGTCGGCCATGCGGGGTCTCCCGTGGTGTCGCGGCGCCACCCGCCGCGCGGGTCGTTCTGCCCGCAGTGATCGTCACACACGAGGGCTGCCGGGAGAGGGCAGAGGGGGGGAGCGACTCAGACCCGGTCGGCCCGGCGGATGACGAGCATGTCCTGGGTGTGGCCGATGCCGTAGCCGCCGCCGGGAAGGGCGAAGTGCTCCTGGACGTAGGCGGCCAGGGCCGCGCGGGAGGGGCGGGGGTCGAGGGTGGCCAGGTCGGCGACGTTGACCATGAACTCGGCGACGTCCACCGCCTCGGCGAGGTCGGGCGCGCGGTAGTGGAGGTCGAGGGTTTCGAGGGCGTAGTCGTGCTCCGGGTGCCGCTCGTGCAGGCGGTCGGCGAGCGGGGCGAGGTCGTAGCGGACGCCGGTGAAGTGCGCGGCCATCCGCATGCACGGGCTCTCCGGGTTCTGGAGCACGACCAGGAGGGTGCCGCCGGGGGCCGTCCAGTCCAGGGCGCGGCTGACGGTGCCGAACCAGTCCGCCTCGGGCACGTAGTAGAGCACGTGGGAGAGGTGGACGAGGTCGGCCTGCTCGGGCGGGTGGACCCGGTCGAGCGGTTCCGGGAGGACGAGGGCGTCGGGGCAGGCCACACCCAGCTTCTCGCGCATCGCGGCGCTGGGTTCCACCGCGATCGTGCGGTCGAAGGAGCGGCTCAGGTGGGCGGTGGTGCGGCCGTCGCCCGCGCCGAGGTCGAGCAGGACCCGGCGGTGCGGCAGGGTGGCCACGATCTCGCTCAGCCGGGCGTGGGTGATCGGCTTCTCGTCCGTCCCGGCCAGGAACAGTTCGAACGCCCGGCGGTAGTCGGCGCTCGTCACGTCCAGGACCCGGACCGGGTCCGCGTCCCTCGTCGTCGTCTCCACCTGTCGGCCTCCCCTGTTGACGGTGTGCCAGGTGGCGCCCATTGCACCCCGGGGCGGCGGCGCGGGGGTGCAGGGACGTTCCTGCCCGCGTGTCGTCCACGCCGCTCCGCGACCGCCAGGCCCCGTTTAATCGGTGGCCCGGCGCCCGTGGCGGCTCCTACAGTGTCCGCCTGATCAAGAACGCCCAGGGAGCCGGACATGCGTGTGCACTACCCCCGGACGCCGCATCTGCCCTGGTCACCGGGCGCCGCGGCGGACGACGTACGGGCCGGGGACCTGTCCGCGCTGGCCGGTGCCGAGGTCGTCGTCACCGAGAAGCTCGACGGCGAGAACACCACGCTCTACCGCGACGGCCTGCACGCCCGCTCGCTGGACTCCGCCCACCACCCCTCCCGCGCCTGGGTGAAGGGCCTCCAGAGCCGGATCGCCCCGCGCGTCCCGGACGGCTGGCGGATCTGCGGCGAGAACCTGTTCGCCCGGCACTCGATCCCGTACACCGACCTGGAGAGCTGGTTCTACGGCTTCTCGGTCTGGACGGGCGGCACCGACGGCGGGGACCTCGACGGCGACCACTGCCTGGACTGGGACGACACCGTCCGCTTCCTGCGCCGCCTCGGCGTGCCCGTCCCCCGGGTGCTGTGGCGCGGCCGCTACGACGAACGGGCCCTGCGCGCCCTGCGGTTGGACCTCGACCGGCAGGAGGGGTACGTGGTGCGGACGGTCCGGGGCTTCTCCCGGGCCGAGTTCGGCGAGCGGGTCGCCAAGTGGGTCCGCCCGCGGCACGTGCGTACCGACACCCACTGGATGCACGCCGCGGTGGTGGAGAACGGGCTCGCCCCGGGCTCCGCGCTCTGGGCCGTGCGCTCCGGTGCGCTGCCCGAGCCGGCCGCCCTCGCGGCGGCCTTGGACATACCCGAACTATCTTGCTCCCCGGAGGAGTTGGCCGAGGTGTCGGCCCGGCTGGACGAGCTGGGCCGGGGCGGGGACGCTCGGCTGGCCGGCGTGCTCGCCACCGCGCTGCGCACCGCCCGCCGCCAGTCGCTGGCACCGCTGCTGGCCGGGCCGCTCGGACTGCCGCTGGCCCGGCGGGTCGCCGACCTGGTCGGGCTGCACCCCGCCCTCCAGCACCCGTACCCGGACGAGGAGCGCCGCGCCGGGCTGGTCCGGCTCTCGGCGGCCGCCGACCTCGGAGTGCTGCACGCCGTCGCGGCGACCGCCGCCCCCGGACGGGCGGAGCACGAGCAGGTCGCCTGGTCGGCGCTGTACGCCGAGGACGCCGGGCTGCTCGCCGAGGCGCCGCTCGCCCGGCTGCGGGCCGAGCTGCGGACGGCGCTGGCCGGTCTGGACCACGACGCCGCCGACCGCTGCTGGGCCCAGGCCCGCGAGGCGTACGCCCTCGGCCGGATCGCCACCGCCGAGGAGGCCGTCGCGGCCACCTGGCGCTGGCGCGACGGCCGGTTCCCCCGGCTGGTCCACCTGTGCGGCCCCTCCGGCAGCGGAAAGAGCAGCTTCGCCGCCGGGCTCACCGGCGTGACCGCCCGGATCAGCCTGGACGACCTGCGCGCCGCCCGGGGCTCGCGCGCCGACCAGCGCGACAACGCCGACGTGCTGCGCGAGGGCCTGGCCCGGCTGGACGCCGCCCTGGCCGCCGCACCAGCCCCCGGCCCTGGAGAATCCACCGGTGACCCTGCGGGATCCACCGGCGCCACCGCCGTCTGGGACGCCACCTCGCTCAACCGCCAGCAGCGGTCCCACGTCCACGCCGTCGCCCAGCGCCGCGACGCCCTGGTCACCCAGGTGGTGCTGGTGGTCGGCGAGGAGGAGCTGCTGCGCCGCAACGCCGTCCGCCCGAACCCGGTGCCCGGCCAGGTGCTCACCGCGCAGCTGCACCGCTTCGGCCCGCCCTACCCCGGCCAGGCGCACCGCACCTGGTACGTCGGCCCCGGTGGCACCGTGGAGGACACCGCGGGCACGCTCGACGAGCAGGAGGACTGATGCGCCCCATCGAACAGATCTGCCAGCGCATCCGCTGGGACGCCCGCTTCGACCCGGCGCGGTTCTCCCTGGGCGTGCGCCACCGCGACGACCGCACCGAGCGCGTCCCGCTGGAGGCCTTCACCGCCTCCGGCGAGATCCCCTGGCACCGGGTGCACTGGGTCGAGGCGGACGGCGTACGGGTCTGGGACCGCGCCTCGGGCGTGGACCTGCTCGACCGCACCGAGGCCGGGCGCCGCACCGACCCGCCGCTCCTGCCCGCGCCCTTCTTCACCGCGACCACCCCGTACGCCTGGCACCCGGACGGCGGCTGGCGGCCGGCCCGGACCGGCGAGACCACCGAGACCGCCGAGGGCACCCCGACGACCACCGGCCTGCGCGTGGTCACCTGGAACACCCTGTGGGACCGCTACGACGCCGACCGGATCGCCACCGCCCGGCGCCGCCCGCTGCTGCTCGCCGCGCTGGCGGCCGCCGACGCCGACGTCATCGCCCTCCAGGAGGTCGAGCCGGAGCTGATCGCCCTGCTGTTGACAGCGCCCTGGGTCCGCGCCGGGTACACCCTCGGCGCCGACCCGCTCGGGCCGGAGGTCGACGACCACGGCCTGCTGCTGCTCAGCCGGCTGCCGGTGCTGGCGGCCGGGCGGCACGCGCTGGGCCCGCACAAGGCCGTCACGGCCCTCGCGGTACGGACCTCCGGCGCTCCGCTGACCGTCGCCGCAGTCCACCTCAGCAGCGACCACTCCCCGGACGGCGCCGACCGCCGCCGCTCCGAACTCGCCCGGCTCGCCGAGGGATTGGCGGGCGTGGAGGGCGAGCTGCTGCTGCTCGGGGACTTCAACGACGGCCGCTCCGGCCCGGCCGGCCCGGCCGCCGCGCTCGGCCTGCGGGACGCCTGGGCCGAGGTGCACGGGCCGGGCGACGACACCCCCACCTTCGACCCGACGGCCAACCCGCTCGCCGCGGTCTCCTCGCTGACCGGCCGACCGGGCCGGCTGGACCGCGTCCTGCACCGCACCGACGGCACCCGCGCCACCGCGGCCGTCCTGCTCGGCGACCGCCCGGACGAGGACGGGCTCCTGCCCTCCGACCACTACGGCGTGGCCGTCGACCTCCTCCTCGAAAGCGGCGACGGCGACGGAGCCGCGGCCCTCGACGCCGCGCCCACCGCCCGCACCGCCGTCGCCTGGCTGCCGCCCGAGGAGCTCTGGCCGCCGATCCAGCGCCTGCGCGAGGCGTACGACCCGCAGGTGCGCCGCTGGCCCCCGCACGTCAACCTGCTGTTCGGCTTCGTCCCGGAGGCCGAGTTCGACCGCGCCCTGCCGCTGCTGGGCGCGGCCGCCGCCGAGGTGGCGCCGTTCACCGCCCGGCTGGAGGGCGTGCACACCTTCGGGCACCGCGAGGACGCCACCGTCTGGCTGGACCCGGCCGCCGCCTCCGCCGCGCCCTGGTCGGCGCTGCGGCACGCGCTGGAACGGCGCTTCCCGCGCTGCCGCGGTCGGGCCGAGGGCTTCACCCCGCACCTGAGCCTCGGGCGCAGCGCCGCCCCGCAGCGGGTGGCCGCCGACTGCGCGGCCCGGCTGACCGGGGCCTCGGCCCGGGTCGGCGAGCTGGTGGTGCTCTCCCGCCGGGGCACCGAGCCGATGCGGCCGCGCGCCGTGGTCTCACTGGGGACCGGCGAGGTGCGGCCGGTGCCCGAGCAACCGCTCGCCTCACCGGCCCCGGAGCCGCCCGAACACGCTTCAGCAGCAACGGAGTTGGCCCGCCGGATCGCGGCGGCCCTGCCCGAGGGCGTGGTGCACACCGTCGGCTCCCGGCGGCTCGGCTGCCAGCTGGACGGAGGCGACCTGGACCTGGTGGTGGCGCTGCCCGGCGCCGCCGATCTGCCCGCCGTCCGCGCCCGGGTTGCAGCCGCGCTGCCGGAGGCCCGGCGGCTGCGCGAGGTCCGCGGTGCCCGGGTGCCGGGGCTCCGGCTGACCGCCGACGGCCTGTCCGTCGACCTCGTGGTGGTCTTCACCGGCGCCCTCGATCCGGCCCAAGCCGTAGACCACCGTGGGGAGTTGGGCGAGGCGGAGGCCGTCGCGCTGAGCGCCGTCACGGACGCCGAGGCGGTCCTGGCGGCGCTCGGCGACCGCCACGCCCGCTTCATCCGACTGGCCCGCCAGGTCAAGGCCTGGGCGCGGGCGCGCGGCCTGGACTCGGCACCCTTCGGCCAACTGCCCTCGCTCGCCTGGTCGGTGCTGGCCGCCCGGACGGTCCTGGAGGCGCCCGACGGCCCCGAGGACGACCTCTTCCAGCGCTTCACCGAGACCTGGGCGGGCTGGGACTGGCGCCGGCCCGTCGTCCTCACGGGTGGTCCGACGCCGCCCTCCTCCGGCCCGCTCACCGTCCTCACCCCCTCCGCCCCGGTCCGCAGCTGCACCACCCAGGTCAGCGCCGACACCCGTGACCTGCTCACCGAGGAGCTCTACCGCGCCTGGGAACTCACCACCGAGGCCACCGAGGCCGCCAGCTCCTCCAAGGCTCCCAACGCGCCCGAGGCACCCCAGACGCCCGGTGCCGCCGAACCCCCGTGGCCCGCCCTGCTCGCCGCTCCCCCGCTGCACCGCCGGCACGCCGCCTGGGCCGTGGTCAGCGCCGACGAGGAGTCGCTCGGCCTCGCCCGGGGCCGCGTCCGCGCCCTGCTGGCCGCCCTGGAGGAGGCCGGGGCCACCCGGCTGCACGCCTGGCCCCACCCGTACCGGACCGCCGACGGCCGCTTCCACCTCCCGATCGGCCTCGGCCCCGACCCGCTCTCCGCCGCCCGGCTCGCCCCGCTCGCCAAGGCCTGGTCCCGGGCCCTGCCCGGCGTCCGGGTCGAGCACGTCGACGGCGGCGGCGCTCCCACCCCGACCCGCTGAACCATCCCTCCTGCCTGGACCACCCCTCCCGCCTGGACCACCCCCACCTGCTGGACCGACCCGACCACCCCGATGGGCCGAACCACCCCTGCCCATCGGTCTCTTCTGGACAATCGCCCCCGAAATTTGCCACGGTGAGGACCAGCGGCCCAGTCATCGATCATGCGGCCGAAGCCCCATGGGAGTTCCCCGTGCCCTCCGCCGACTTCCCCGCCTTCTACCTCGGGCAGAGCACCTTCTCCGACCCCGGCGCCCACCTCCCCCGCTACGCCGACCTCCCCAAGGATCCGCGCCGCCTCGCCCGGATCGCCCGCGACCTGATCATCCACCGCCTCGAAGGCTGGCTGTTCCACCACCCCATTCCGGCGAACCGGCTCCACCACGACGCCGAGACCCGCTACCTCGACGACATCCTGCACCTGATCACCGACCGCGACCCGGCCCCGCTCAACCACCCGCGCGCGCCCGCCGACCGCTTCGTCGGCGTCTGCCGGGACCTGGCGCTGCTGCTCTGCTCCTTCCTCCGCCACGTCGGCGTACCGGCCCGGTTGCGCTGCGGCTTCGCCGGCTACCTCGGCCCGGACGGCTTCCACTGCGACCACGTGGCCACCGAGTACTGGGACGACCGGCGCGGCTGGCTGCTCGCCGACCCGCAGCTGGCCGACCCGAAGGTCGCCGCCGCCTGGCGGGTGGACTTCGACCCGATGGACGTCCCGCGCGACCGCTTCCTGGTCGCCGGCCGGGCCTGGCGCACGATCCGCGCCGACCGGTCCACCGCCGGCTCCTTCGGCGTCCACCCGCCCGAGGAGGGCCCGCTCAACGGCGAGTGGTTCGTCGCCCACTCCACCCGGCTCGACCTCGCGGCCCTGAACAAGGTCGAGACCCTCCTCTGGGACACCTGGGGCACCGGCTCCACCAACACCCCCCACGCCCCGTACGACGAGGTCGCCCACCTGACCGTCGGCCCGGTCGACCTCCCCGCCGTCCGCCGGCTCTTCTCCGAGCACGACGCGCTGCGCACCCCGAAGACCGTCCTGTCCCTGGCCCCCTTCAACGGCCCCCGCGAGGTCACCCTGCGCTGACGGCCCCCCGGCCCCTCGCCCCCTCCTGGCCTGAGCGGGCCGCCCCTACACCCCGGCCTGCTGGTAGAGCGTCACCAGGAGGCCGTACACCGGCTCGCCCTCCGCGTCCTCCTCCGTCTCGTCGACCAGTCCGGCCAGCGCCTCGACGAGCCTCGCCGCCTTAGCCGGGCTGAGTCGGAGGTGGCGCAGCGCCAGGAGGTGGTCGACGGGCGAGCGGTCCAACTCCTGGGCGACGGCGCCGAACAGCGCGGCCGTCCCCTCGACCTGCGGTTCGGCGACGAAGAAGCGATCGGCGGTCCGCCGGTAGTACTTCTCGGTGCCGCCGCGCACCCGTCGCGTTCCCGCGTCCTGGACCAGCCCCGCCTCGCCCAGCACCCTGAGGTGGTGCGAGACGCTGCCCTTGTTCGCCCCGAGCTGCGCGGCGAGCCGGCTGATCGTCGACGGACGGCTGCTCAGGGCGAAGAGCAGGCGTTGGCGCAGGGGGTGGGCGAGCGCGGCGTGCTGCAGCGGCGCGCTGATCTGCTGGACGGTCTCGTCCGGTCGGTGACTCATCTGATCAAGCGTTAAGTACGGTTGACGCTTTGGCAAGTCGCTGGTCTACTGCCTCTCCATGACCTCCACCACAACGCCGTCCGCCCTGGACACCGTCACCCTCGTCGAGTCGATAGCCGACCTGGTCCGTGAGAACTACGTCTTCCCCGACGTCGCCGGGCAGCTGGCGGACCTGCTGAGGCGCCGGAGCGCCGAGGGCGCCTACCGGACCGAATCCGCCGAGGAGCTGTCCGAAGCGGTCACCGCGGACCTGCGGTCCGTCAACGGCGACCTGCACCTGGGCCTCAAGTACCACGCCGTGCCGGTGCCGCCGGAGCCGGGCGCGGCGGTACTCGCCATGGTGCGCAGGGAGTTCGACACCTTCCTGAACGGCGTTCCCCGCGTGGAACTCCTCGACCACGGCGTCGCGGTCCTGGAGATCGGCCCCAAGCTGTTCCCGCTGGACTGGGCGGCACCGCCGCTGACCGCGGCGCTCTCCCTGGTGGCCCCCGCCCGCGGCCTCATCCTGGACCTGCGCCGCAACACCGGCGGCGACCCGAACACGGTCGCCTTCGTCTGCGCCTACCTGCTCGACGGCCGCACCCACCTGAACACCATGTTCTCGCGGAAGGACGAGGTGGGCGCGCAGTCCTGGACGCCCCCGTTCGTCCCCGGCGCCCGCTTCGGCGGCACCAAGCCGATCTACGTGCTGACGAGCGCGGACACCTTCTCCGGGGGCGAGGAACTCGCCTACGACCTGCAGCAGCTCGGCCGCGCCGAGGTCGTCGGGGAGGTCACCCGCGGCGGCGCCCACCCGCGCGAGGGCTTTACGGTGCACCCGCACCTGGAGCTCAGCGTGCCCTTCGCCCGCGCGGTCAACCCGGTCTCGGGCACCAACTGGGAGGGCGTCGGCGTCCAGCCCGACGTCCCCTGCGCCGCCGACACGGCACTCGACCGCGCCCTGGCCCTGGCCGCGGCGCGCCTGGCGTAGGGCCTGTCCTCGGACTCGCCTCTGCGGGACGACGCCGGGGCATGGTCGAGACGGCGAAGGAGTACGGGGCCCCGATGACCGCGGCCCCGTTCACCTGACGGGCTCGCGGTTGATGCTCAGCAGGGCCTGGACCAGGCCGCCGGGCACCCGGCCGGTGAGCACCGGGACCCGGGCGACGGCCCCGCGGCGGCGGGCCAGGCAACCTGCGGCAGTGATGTCGCTGTCACTTGGCATGATGCCCGGCATGGTGAGAACACAGCGCATCAAGGGCTTCTCCGCGACCGGCCGGCCGATCTCCACGCCGACCACCAAGTTCGGCGGCCAGCCCGTGTGGCTGGCAGGCCCGCAGTGGCCGATCAGCGCGGCATGGGACCGGCCGATGCGGTTCGTCGGTCAGATCGAGCTGGGCCCGGTGATCGGAGCGGCCGGCGACGGAAAGGTCGCCTACGTGTTCGTCACCCACGCCGATCACGAGGAGCACTTCTTCGACCCCGACATCATCGACCCCGACGGCGGCGAGAACGCGGTGATCGTGCAGCCGGGCGGCGGCTATGCCGGCCCGGTGCGCCCACTGCTGACCGGCCCCGGGCTGTACGGAGTCGACGGGTCGGAGGTGGAGTTCACCGTCGACCTCCGCCCCGCCGACGAGCCCGATTCCATGACGGACGAGGAACTCGACTCCCTGCCCTCCGCCGACCGGGACCGCTGCATCGAGCTGATGGACGGCGACAAGATCGGCGGAACACCGCTGTTCTTCCAGGGCGACGAGTGGCCGGAAGGCGGCCCTTGGCGGCTGCTGCTGCAGCTGGACTCGAACTGGGTGCCTTTCCACCTCAACCTCGGCTCGTCGCCGAGGTTGTTCGCCTTCGTGTCCGAGGACGGCGCCCAGGGCAGGCTGCTCGTCCAGGACTCCTGACCTGATCGGGGCTCTCCCGTCGGAACCGGCTTCGACAATGGCAGGCGGGTACAGGACCGTTGACGCCTCTCACTGACAGCCGCAGCCGTCCTGACGATCCGACATGAAGATCTGAAATTTTTATTGCGCAATTTTTCCTTCAGATCTATCGTCGACGCATGCCCGAGAAGCCCCGGCCCGACCGGATCACCGACCTGTCCCGCCTGAAGGCGTTCACCAACCCGCTGCGGATGCAGCTCTACCGCCTGCTCTTCGCCGCCGGGAGCGCGACCGCCTCGCAGCTCGCCGAACAGGTCGACCAGGCTCCGTCGCTGGTCAGCTACCACCTGCGCAAGCTCGCCGAGCAGGGCTTCGTCACCGCGGCGAGCGGCCGGAGCACCGACGGGCGGGAGCGGTGGTGGCAGGTCGCCTCCGAGGAGGGCTGGGGCTTCCGCGCGTCCGACCTCGCCGGCACGCCCGAGGGCGCGGCCGCCGTCAGCACCGTGACCAGGGGCCTGGTCGACTCCCGGGTCGCCCAGTACCGCGCCTACCTCGACCAGACCGCCGCCTGGGGCGGGGAGTGGACCGACGCGGCCTTCAGCTCCGAGTGGCTGCTCGACCTCAGGCCCGACGAACTCGCCCAGCTGGGCGAGGAGTTGCAGGCCCTCGCCCGACGCTGGCGGGAGCGCGGCAACGCCGCCAAGGCCGCCGGGGACACCGCGGGCCGCGAGCACGTGTCCGTCCACCTGTACGGGTTCCCCTTCCGCCCCTGACGCCGGCACAGGCCGGCCCCGAGCACCGGCGCAGGCCGGTCCCCGGCCGCCGGCGCCGCCGTGTCCCGACCTCCGGAGTCCCCATGGTCCTCACGGAACCGCCCCTCTCCCGCCGGGCCGCCGCGCCGCCCGCCCACCGCGACGGCAACGTGCTGCGCTGGCTCACCGCCTACACCGCCTCGCTGATCGGCGACAGCGTGTACTTCGCCGCCCTCGGCTGGTCCGCCCAGCGGTCCGCCGGCCCCGCCGAGGTCGGCCTGGTCATGGCCGCCGGCGCCGCCCCGCGCGCCCTGCTCATGCTCGGCGGCGGCGTCCTGGCCGACCGACTCGACCCGCGCCGGGTGGTGCTGGGCAGCGACGCCGTGCGCTGTCTGCTCATCCTCTCGGTGGCCGCCGCCATCGCGCTGACCACGCCCGCGCTCTGGCTGCTGGTCGCGGTGGCGCTCGTCTTCGGCGCCGTGGACGCCCTGTTCGTCCCCGCCGTCGGCGCCCTCCCGCCCCGGATCACCAGCCCCGACCAGCTGGCCCGGGTCACCGGCCTGCGCTCGCTTGCGGTGCGCCTCGGCCAGATCGCCGGACCGCCGCTCGGCGGCCTGGCCATGGGCCTGGGCGGACCGGCCGCCGCCTTCGCCGTCGCCGGGCTGCTCTTCGCGCTCTCCCTGCCGCTCCTGCTCTCCGTCCGGATCAGTCCGCTCGAAGCCCCTCCGGGTGACGCCCCGTCCGGCGCCGGCACCCCGCCCCGGCCCGGCACCGCGCGCGCCGAACTCCTCGACGGGCTGCGCTACATCCGCCGCCACCCGCTGATCGGACCGCTGGTCGCCGTCGGGGCCGTCTGCGAACTCGGCCTCACCGGCACCCTCAACGTCGGCTTGGTCCTCCTCAACGCCGAACGCGGCTGGGGTCCGTCCGGCTACGGCTGGATCGTCGGCTGCTTCGGCGCCGGGGCCGCCGCGAGTGCCGCGCTGCTCGCCGTCGTCGGGCGGATTCCCCGGGCCGGTCTGACCATGGCCGTCACCCTGCTGGCGGGCAGCATCGGCGCGGCCGCCATGGCGCTGGTGCCGCAGCTGTGGACCGCCGCCGTCCTGGCCGCCCTGACCGGCCTGGGCGCGGGCGTCTTCGGCAGCCTGAACGGCACCCTGATCCAGACCAGCGCCGACCCCGCCTACCTGGGCCGGATCACCTCCGTCGTGATGCTCACCCTGGTCGGCCTCGCCCCGCTCAGCTACCCGGTGGTCGGCGCCGCCATCGGCCTCTGGGGCACCGCCCCGGTCTTCGTCGGCTGCGGCGCCCTCTCCTGCCTCGGCGCCGCCCTCGCCCTCGCCTCCCCCGCCGTCCGCCGCGCGGAACTCCCCCGCGCCGAACTCTCCCGCGCGGCCTCCCGCTGAGCCCCCAGCACCGGGTGCGGACACCGGCCCGGCAGACCCCGCCGACCCGTCACCAGGTGACCGGGAGCGCCTCGACGCCGTAGACCGTCGACCCCTCTCGGAAGCGGAGCTCCGCCTCGGGAACGGCGAGGCGCAGGGCCGGGAAGCGCCGCAGCAGGGCCGGCAGGGCCACCTTCAGTTCCAGCCGGGCCAGCTGCTGGCCAAGGCACTGGTGGGCGCCGAAGCCGAAGGACAGCTGGGCGACCGGGCGGCGGCGCAGGTCGAGGTCGTCCGGCCGTTCGGGGACGAGCTCGGGGTCGCGGTTCGCGGTCAGCGGGGAGAGCAGGACGTACTCGCCCTCGGCGATCCGGTGGCCGTTGACCTCGACGTCGGCCACGGCGGTGCGCAGGAGCGGTGCGGGGATGGCGAGATGGCGCAGCAGTTCCTCCACCGCCGTACCGGTGACCGCGGGGTCGTCGCGCAGGGCGGCGAGCTGGTCGGGGTGGCGGAGCAGCGCCAGCACGCTCAGGGCGAGCTGGGTCGCGGTGGTCTCGTGGCCCCCGACCAGGAGGGTGATGCCGAAGCCGATGAGCTCCGCGTCGGTGAGCTCCGCGCCGTGCTGCCGCACCACCGCGCCCAGCACGCCGTCCCCGGGGGCGGCCCGGTTGCGGGCGACGATGTCCGCCATGGCGGCGTTCAACTCGTCGGAGGCGGCGACCAGTTGGCCTGCTTCGGCGGTCCCGTCCATGATCACCTGGGAGCAGCGCTGGAACATCGCCCTGGTCCCGTACGGGACGTCGAGCAGTTCGCAGATCGCCGCCGAGGGGATCGGCAGGGCGAAGGCCTCGACCAGGTCGACGACCGGCCCCTGCTCCACCATGGCGTCGAGGTGCTCGGCGACGATCGCCTCGATCGCGGGCCGCAGCCGCTCGACCTGACGGACGGTGAAGCTGCCGGTGAGCATCCGGCGCAGCCGGGCGTGCTCCGGGCCGCTGTACGCGGGCAGGAAGCCCGGGTGGTTGAACAGGGTGCGCGGAAGTGCCGGGTCGATGCCGTTGCCCGTCACCAGGCGCTCCTCCGCGAAGGCGGCCCGGACGTCGCCGTACCGGGTGATGACGACGGCGTCGATCTCGCCGCGCACCGGATGGGTCACCCGCAGCCGCGGCAGGCCGTCCTCCTCGCGCATCCGGCGGAGGTCCGGCGACGGGTCGAACGGGCAGGTCCGGTCCCGTTCGGAGGCGACGAAGGACGCCGAGCGGTGATCGGGCATGGTGCGGGCTCCTCAGCTGGATCGGTCCGGGGGCGCGGTCGCGCGACAGGGAAGGGGAAGGGGAGGCGTCGGACTAGCCGTGGTACCGGGTGGAGGCGTGGTGCCAGTCGTGGGCGCCGCGGATGGTGGTCTGCAGCGCCTCGGTGCAGTAGCGCCGCAGCAGGTCGCGTTCGGCCGGGGTGAGGTGGTCCGCCGCCGAGCCGGCGAGCAGGGCCCGGTGGGCGCCGGTGAACAGTTCCAGGGCTTCGCCGCGGCGGCGCAGGGCCCGGTCGAGCGCCTCCGCCCGGGAGAGCCCGTGCTCCCGTTCCAGGCAGAGCACCAGGTTGTTCCGCTCCCCCTGAGCCGCGTCCTTCTCCAGGGAGACGATGTCGTTGTCGCAGATGATGAAGGTCTTCGTCATCTCGCGCATGACGGACAGGTGCGGCAGCGCGTACAGGTGGTCGGGCAGGACGCAGGAGGACAGCCGCTCGGCGAGGTCGACGACCGGTGCCACCCCGATGGTGTGGCGCCGGACCCGCAGGTAGGTGCTCAACGGCATCGGCGCACCGGACTGCCGGCTGCGCGCCTCGTGGACGTGGTGGTCGAGGTACGAGGACCAGTGGGCCGCCGAGCGCCGGATCCAGTCCTCCGGCATGCCGTGGCAGCTGCGCCGCCGCATGTCGGCGAAGGCGGCGGCCAGCGGCAGCGGGGACGCCTGCCCGGTGACGCCCTCCTGGACGAGTCCGACGAGGTGGCGGACCCGCTCGGGCGTGCCGCCCCACTGTTCGTCGAGCTCGTCGTCGAACAGGAAGTACCAGCTCTGCTGGTCGACGCCGATGTCCAGTTCGGCCCCGGTCGCGTTCGGGTAGAACATGGCCGCGATCAGCGGGAACTGGCCCTTGAGGTGGTGGTCCCGCTCCGCGTCCGTGGCCAGGAAGCCGAAGGACCGCGGCCAGTCGAGGTGGCGGTCGTGGGCGGCCCGGAAGTCCGGGCTGGTCCGGCTCGGGAAGGGGATCGGGTCGGGGGCCGGGGCCTGCGGGCCCGGGGAGAGGGTCTCCGCCGTGGCTGTCATGGTGAGGTGCACCTCCGGGAACGGGAACAGGAACGGGGCCGGGTCAGGGTCGGGGCAGCGCGGAACGAAGCCGTACGGAACGGAGCCGCGCGGAACCGGGCCGTACGGATCGGAGCCGTACGGAACGGGGCTGGTTCAGTCGCCCGGCCAGGGTGAGACGCGCATGGGCAGCGCGTTGGGCCGGATCAGCGCGTGGGCCACCGGCCGGACCTGATGGCCCGCCACCGGTCGCGGCCGCCACCGGGAGACGATCGCGCGCAGGACGACCAGCATCTCGGTCATCGCGAAGTGGTCCCCGATGCACCTCCGGTTGCCCAGGGCGAACGGGACGTAGGCGCCCGGCGGCAGGTCCTTCTCGGGGCGGTCGAGCCACCGGTCCGGGTGGAACCGCAGCGGGTCCGGGTAGTGGGCCGGGTCCCGGTGCATCGTCAGCGCGCTGTAGATCAGCTCGGCCCCCTGCGGGAGGTCGACCCCGCAGACCCGCACGGGCCCCAGGGCGCGCCGCATCAGCAGCCAGCTGGGCTGGTGCAGCCGGAGCACCTCGCGGAGGAACCGCTCGGTGAACGGGAGCGTCGCCGCGCCGGGCGGGACGTCGGCGGGCAGGGCGTCGCACTCGGCCTTGATCCGCTCGGTGAGTTCGGGACGCCGTCCGATCTCGTGGAGCGCCCAGGCCAGGGTGGTGGCCGTGGTCTCGGCACCGGCCATGAGCAGGGACAGCAGCTCGTCGCGGGCCTCCACGTCGGTCATCCCCCGCGGATTGCCCGGGGTAGCGGTGAACATGATCGACAGCAGGTCGCCGCGGTCGGCCGGGTCCTGGCGGGCCTGCCGGACGGCGGCGTCCGCGAGTTCGCGCAGCGCCGTGGCCGCGGCCAGGTACCGGCGGTGCCCCAGTGCGGGTGAGGAGGCGAGGGGAGCGGGCAGCAGGGTGCCGACGAGGACCCCGCGCATCACCGTGTTCAGGTGCTCGGCGACGCGCTCCCCCAGTTCGGCGACGGCCCGGGCGCCGTCCGGGCGTTCGGTGCTGAACAGGGTGGCCACGAGCATGGCCGTGACCGTCCGCCGCAGCACCACGTCCATGGCGATCACCTCGCCGGGGCGCCAGGAGGACACCTGTTCCTCGGCGATGCCGGTCATCGTGGCGACGCCGCCGGCGATGGTGTCCCGGCGGAACGCGGGCTGGAGCGCGCGCCGTTGACGGAGGTGGACGTCGTGCTCGGAGGTGATGATGCCGTTGCCAATGAAAGGCCGTGCGACGTCGAACAGCAGGCCTTTGCCGAACTTCCGGCTCTGCGTCAGGAGAACCTCGTGGACGGCCTCGGGCGAGTTCAGGACGAACACCGGCCGATTGCCCAGGAATATCCTGACGATGCCGCCCTGCGCCCGGATCGACTGGAGGAACTCCACCCGTTTGACGGCGAGTTGCGGCAGGTGGCCGAGCAGTGGAACCCACCCCCGTGCCACGGGCGCCGTCGTGGAAGCGCTGATGGAACGCACGGCCCCGCACCTCCCTGAAGTCTCGGACCGGAAATCAGCCCGGTATTGGAACGTTCATTCGCTCGCGGTGCACGGTGATCATCGTCCGACGGATCGGGAGAGGTCAAGGGATCGGCTGGAATTGCACCACCGGGGTGATTTTGAGCCGCACGGCGTGAATTCCCCCACCGCCCGCGCATTCCGGCCCCGGGGAACACCACCCGGTCGCTCAGAGGAGGGCGCCGCCGGAGACCTCGATGCGCTGGGCCGTCATCCAGCGCAGGCCCTCCGACGCCCGCGTGGACCCGCGCTCCGGCCTGACCTCCATCGGCCACCGCTGTACCGATGTTCCCCGAAGCCGCGTTCCAGGCCACCCGGACCGGATTGGACCGGGACGCCGTCCGCCCCGGCGGCTAGCCTCGGCCGCACCGCACAGTCGATCAACGGAGAGCCCCCATGCACCCCGAACTCGCCGCCGACCTCGGCCGGTTGCCCGAGATCCTGGAGGAGACCCGGCAGCGCGCGCTCGCCTTCCTGGCGGGCCTCGACGAACGGCCCGTGGTCGAGCGGGCCGGGCCGCCCGCCGTCGCCCCGCTCACCGAGGAGGGCGGCGGGGCGCACGCCGCGCTCACGGAGTTCACGGAGCGCTGGGAGCCCCGGCTTTCGGCGAGCGCCGGGCCGCGCTACTTCGGGTTCGTGACCGGCGGGGCGACGCCGGCGGCGCTCGCGGGCGACTGGCTGACCTCGGCCGTGGACCAGAACTCCAACTCCTCGCTGGACCCGGCCGGTCAGCAGCTGGAGCGGGAGACGGTCGGCTGGCTGGGCGAGCTGTTCGGGCTCTCGGCGGCGCACCGCGGCACCTTCGTGAGCGGCGCGACGATGTCGAACACGGTGGGGCTGGCGATCGCCCGCGAGTGGCTGGGCGAGCGGCTCGGTGTGGACGTCGCCGAGGACGGGGTCGGCGCGCTGGGGCCGGTCCGGGTGCTGTCGGGCAGTGCGCACTCCAGTGTCGCCAAGGCGCTGTCGGTGCTCGGCCTGGGCCGTACGGCGCTGCGGACGGTGCCCGTCCTGCCGGGACGGGAGGCGGTGGACGTGGCCGCGCTGGAGCGGGCGCTGGCGGAGGCCCCGGGGCCGTGCGTGGTGGTGGCCAACGCCGGGACGGTCAACACCGTCGACTTCGACGACCTGCGCGCGATCGCCGCGCTGCGCGAACGGTACGGGTTCTGGCTGCACGTGGACGCCGCGTTCGGCGCCTTCGCCGCGCTGTCCCCGGAGCACGCGGAGCTGGTCGCGGGGCTGGACCTCGCCGACTCGGTCTGCGTCGACCTGCACAAGTGGCTCAACGTGCCGTACGACAGCGCCGTGCAGTTCACCCGCCGCCCGGACCTCCAGGCCCGGGTCTTCCAGAACGCCGCCGCCTACCTCGGCCCGCTGAGCGAGCACCCGGACCTCGTCCACCTCACGCCGGAGAACTCCCACCGGCTGCGCGCCCTCGCCGCCTGGTTCACCCTGCGGGCGTACGGCCGCGCCGGGCACCGGGAGATCGTGGAGCGCTGCGTCGCCGGCGCCCGGGCGCTCGGCGCGGAGGTGGCGCGGATCGACGGGCTGGAGCTGCTCGCCCCGGTCCGGCTGAACGTCGTCTGCTTCTCGCTGACGGCGGACCCGACCCCGGAGCGGCTGGCCGCGCTCGCCGCCGAGCTGGCCGACGAGGCCTTCCTGACGCCCACCCGCTACGCCGGACGGCCCGCCCTGCGCGCGGCGTTCAGCAACTGGCGCACCACCGGGGCGGACGTCCGGCGGACGGCGGAGGCGCTGGACCGGGCCGTCCGGAAGCTGACGGCCTGAGCGGACGCACCGGTCGGAGCCGGCACCGGCCAGTGTCAGTTCCGGCCGGTACCGGCTCCGGGTCGGCCTCAGCTCCGCTTGTGGTCCCCCGTCCCGCCGTCGATCAGCTCGCGCAGGATGTCCATGTGCCCGGCGTGCCGCGCCGTCTCCGTGGTCATATGGATCAGCACCCAGCGCAACGAGACGGAGTTGCCGAACCAGGAGGTGCCGAGGTCGTCCAGCGCGAGCTCCCCGATCGTCTCGTCGGCGTCGGCCCTGGCCCGGGCGTAGAACGCCAGGACGTCCGCCGTCGACTCGCCGGGATCCACCCGCATGTCGGAGTCGTCATCGGCCTCGATGTCGAACGGCAGCGGGCCCATCTCCCGGCCGAACGTCCCCCGGAACCAGCCGAGTTCGGCACCGCCGAGGTGCTTCACCATCCCCAGCAGGTTGGTCCCGGAGGGCGTCATCGGACGACGCAGCTGCTCGTCGTCCAGCCCCTCCAGCTTCCACAGCACGGCCTCGCGGTGCCGGTCCAGCGCCGCCCGGAGGCTTTCCTTCTCCCCACCCGTGAAGGGCACACGATTGCTCATGCGCGGGACCGTACCAGCCGCCACCGACACAACCGCGAGGGTGGCGGGACAGCCCTACGGCCACTGCCCCCAGCCGTCCGGGCTCACGGGTGCGCCCCGTCCCCGTACACGCCGCCCGCCTCGTCGGTGAGCTCCGCGATGAGCTCCGCGTGCGCGAGGTTCATGTACCGCAGCGGGCGCCAGCGGGAGCGGTGGTCGGGGTGGTCGCCGAACATCTCCGCCGTCACGCACAGCCGCCTCCACCACAGCATGGCGTCCTGGCGCATCCGCTGCGTCCAGCCGGGCTCGTCCTTGCGGCCCTCCAGGACCACCTCCTCCCAGGCCACCAGGACGTCCGAGAGGAAGATGCAGTCGCTGGCGGTGACCTCCGCCAGTCGCGCGGCGGCCAACCGGGCGCTGGTGCCCTCGGGTTGGGCCTCGACCAGCTCACTCATGCGGGCGGCCAGGAAGGCCCGCAGCGGGGAGACGTCGTCGGTGTGGAGGTCGTCGGCGAACTCCAGCAGTTCCACCTGCTTGCGTACGCGTGCCATCGTGCGGCGTTTCCCCTCGGCTCGGACGGTGCACGCACACTGACACACCGTCACCGTTCTCGCCACCGACCTTATCGGCTCGCACCGGACACCACGGCCGATTTCCGAACATCCCGTACCGACCCGCCGGCCCGTGCCACCATGCGCGGCCTCCTCGCCCAACACGCGTGGCGGACCTTGCCCTCACACCGGTGTGAAGGCCGATGATGCTCCCATGACCGCCACTCCTTTCGACCCGTACGAGCTGCTCGCGCAGAGCCGCCTCGGCATCCTCGCCACCATCAAGGCGGACGGCCGGCCGCAGCTCTCCCCCGTCATGCCGTTCTACGACCGGGAGGCGAACGCCATCCTGGTCTCCACCCGGGACGGGCTGGCCAAGACCGCCAACCTGCGCCGGGACCCGCGCGTCAGCCTGGAGGTGACCGGGCCGGACGGCCGCTCCTGGACCACCGCCGAGGGCGTGGCCACCCTGACCGGGCCGGGCACCGACCCCGAGGGGCCGGAGGTGGAGGCGCTGGTGGACTACTACCGACGCGCCGCCGGCGAGCACCCGGACTGGACGGAGTACCGCGAGACCATGGTCGCCGACCGCCGGGTGCTCCTCACCATCCCGGTCGACCACGTGTACGGCACCCGCATCTGACCGGCCCCGCCCGGCCCGGCCACCGTCACGGGGGAACGGTGGCCGGGCCGCAAACCCCTTCTGGAGCCGGGGAGTTCAGCGCAGCGAGTCGACGCACCCGGTCAGCGCTTCGGGTCAACGCACCCGGTCAGCGCCTCGGACCGACGCCGCCGGTCAGCGCAGCGTCGCCGTGACCACGGTGGCGTCCAGGTCCTCCTGCCGGCTCTCCACGGCCGCCAGCCCGGCCGCCCCGGTCACCGCGAGGGCCGCCGACACCTGCCGCTCGCTGGTCTCGAACAGCAGCGACCCGCCGGGCGCCAGCCACCGCGGCGCCTCGGCGGCCACCCGCCGCAGCACGTCCAGCCCGTCCGCCCCGCCGTCCAGCGCCGGCCGCGCCTCGTGCAGCCGCGCCTCGGGCGGCAGCAGGCCGAGGTCGCCGGTCGGGACGTACGGGACGTTGGCGATCAGCACGTCCACCCGGCCGCGCAGTTCCACCGGGACGGCGGCGAACAGGTCGCCCTCGAAGACCCGCGCCGCGACGCCGGCCAGGTTGCGGCGGGCGCAGCGGACCGCGCCCGGGTCGATGTCCGCCGCGTACAGCTCGACCGGGTGCGCGGCCGCGGCCGCCACGGCGGCGCCCAGCGCGCCGCTGCCGCAGCACAGGTCGAGCACCACCGCACCCGGGGCGGTCAGCGCGGTGGCGGCGGCGGCCAGGAACTCGCTGCGGCGGCGCGGGACGAAGACGCCCGGGTCGACGGCGATCCGCAGACCGGCGAACTCGGCCCAGCCGACGACGTGTTCGAGCGGCCGCCCGTCGGCACGGAGGCGGACCATGGCGGCCAGGTCGGCGGGCGAGGCGGCGGCGGAGAGCAGGATCCGCGCCTCGTCCTCGGCGAACACGCACCCGGCGGCGCGCAGCCGGGAGACCACCGAGGAACGGAGGGAGGCGGAGGAGAAGACCGACAAGAGAAACCCCTTGGGGGAAGACGGGAGAGCTGACGACTCCGTCAGGGCTCCCGCGGGGGCCGACACCGCATCGGCGCGCCGTTCGCGCTATGCGCGCGAGGCGCCCACGCGGCCGCGCTCCGGGAGCACCCGCTCGGACATTCCGTAAATGGGGCTCACCTCCCTGAGTCGCGGTCATACTCGGCGTCGGCCACCCTACCGCACCGTCAGTCGGGAACGGTCGAACAATGTCCACCGGCCCCGCCGAACCCGCCCTGGCGCGCGCCGTGCCTCACGCTCGTTCATCCGAGCTATTCGATAGCTCCACTGACAGTACACAGCTTGTAGCGGATCGCGATGGCCACCCATAGTGACGCTATGACGAGACAATCCCGCGGAGCGTCACGGCTTCGCGCCCGAACGGCCCGCTTCATCAGCGCCGCGGCCACGCTGGGTTTGCTCGGCGCAGGCCTCGCCGCCCCGCTCGCCCCACTCGCCCAGGCCGTCACGCCCGCGCACCACCCCGCCGCGCCGCTGCCGGAGCGGGTCCGGGCCACCGGCACCCCCCTGCTCCAGGAGGCCTTCACCGGTGCCACCACCGACTCGCGCTTCATCGCCGTCGGCTCCGCCTGCCTCACCGGCGCGGCCCCCGCCCAGCCCGGGCCGGGCGACCACCCGCTCGGCGGCTGCCCCGCCGCCGAGACCGGCCCGGTGCCGCCGCTGGACTCCGCGCCGCTCGGCTACCTGCGGATCACCGACTCCGGCAACGACCAGAGCGGCGCGGTGCTCTTCGACCAGGCCCTGCCCGCCGGCAACGGCCTGGACGTGACCTTCGACCAGTGGCAGTACGGCAGCACCACGCCGAACACCCCGGCCGACGGCATCTCGTTCTTCCTGGTGAACGGCGACGTCTCGCTCACCCACCCCGGCGCGTTCGGCGGCAGCCTCGGCTACGCCCAGAAGCTGCCCGACGACAACCCGAACCTCGGCTTCCTGTCCGGCGTCGACCGCGGCTACCTCGGCGTCGGGCTCGACGTGCTCGGCAACTACTTCGGCGACTGGGAGCAGCGCGGCAACGGATGCTCCCAGCGCTCCCCCGCCGGTACGTCCTTCCGCGTGCCCGCGCCCGGCGCCAACATGGTCACCGTCCGCGGCCCCGGCGACGGCACCACCGGCTACTGCTTCCTCACCGCGACGACCGGCAACTTCACCACCAACGGCCCGTGGCCCTCCACCCTGCCCGGCAAGCTCCAGGGCCCGCTCACCACGCTGCCGGCCGGGGTGACCCCAGCTGAGGCCCAGACCCTGCTGGAGCCCTCGCGCCGCCGGGTGAACGTGCACCTGACGCCGGCGCCCTCCCCGGTGCTGACGGTCTCCGTCGACTTCAACGACGGCACCGGCTCGCACCAGGTGCTCCAGACCCCCGCACCGGAACCGGTGCCCTCGACCTACAAGTTCGGCTTCGCCGGCTCCACCGGCCTGTTCACCGACGTCCACCTGATCCGCAACGTGGTGATCTACACCGACCAGCCGCTGCCCGAGCTGAACCTGGTCAAGCAGCCGCACGAGCCGCTGCCCGGGCTGCTGACGGTGGGCACCCCGATCCCGTACGACTTCGTGGTCACCAACTCGGGGAACGTGCCGATCACCAACCTGGCCGTCAACGACCCGACGGTCGGGCCGGTCACCTGCCCGGTGAGCACCCTGGCGCCCGGTGAGACGGTGACGTGTACGGCGACGTACCTGGTCACCGCCGCGGACGCCGCCCAGGGCCACGTGACCAACACCGCCCAGGCCACCGGAACCACCGACGTCGGCCCGGTCACGTCGCCGCCCGACACGGTCACCCTGCCGGTGGTGGCGCCGCCGGGCATCACGCTGACCAAGCACGTCGACGCGCCCGAGCCGTTCCACGTCGGCGACACCGTGCCGTACAGCTACGTGGTCACCAACACCGGCGGCAGCCCGGTGACGGCGCTCTCGGTGACGGACGACAAGGCCACCGGGATCACCTGCGACTCCACCGTCCTGGCACCGGCCGGCAGCCCCGGGGACAGCACGGTCTGCCACGGCAGCTACGTCGTGACGGCGGCCGACGCCCAGGACGGGAAGGTCCTCAACCACGCCACGGCCAACGGGACCTCGGACGGCCGGCCGGTCACCGCGGAGGCCCAGGCCACCGTCACGGTGATCGGCCCGTCCTCGATCTCCCTGACGAAGCAGGCCGGCACCCCTGGTCCGGTCCACGCCGGGGACACCGTCACCTACACCTACACGGTGACCAACACCGGCACGACCACGCTGACCGACGTGAGCGTGGCCGACGACCACGTCCAGAACGTGACCTGCGACCACACCACCCTGCTCGCGGGGCAGGCCGCCACCTGCCACGGCACCTACACGGTGACCGCCGCCGACGAGCAGCTCGGCCACGTCACCAACACGGCCCAGGCGGACAGCACCGGGCCGCTGGGCGAGCTGGTGCAGAGCCCGATCGCCCAGGTGACGCTGCCGGTGGCGGGCGTCCCGAAGCTCGACCTGACGAAGCGGGCCGACAGCGCCGGGCCGTTCCACGTCGGCGACACCGTCGCGTACACCTACACGGTGACCAACTCCGGGACGACGGTGATCGACGACCTGACCGTGGCCGACGACCACGTCTCGTCCGTGAGCTGCGACCGGACGACCCTGGAGCCCGGCCAGAACACCACCTGCCACGGGACGTACACCGTGACGGCGGCCGACGCCCAGGCCGGGCACATCACCAACACGGCGCACGCCAACGGCACCGACCCCCAGGGCCAGCCCGTGCAGAGCCCGCCCGTCGAGGCCACCGTCGACGTCGTCACCCCGGTGTCCGCGCTCATCATCGCCAAGCAGGCCGACAGCGCGGGCCCGTTCCAGGTCGGTGACACGGTGCACTACACCTACACGGTGACCAACTCCGGGATGACGGTGATCAACAGCATCACCGTCAGCGACGACCACGTCTCGTCCGTCACCTGCGACCAGACCACCCTCGCCTCCGGCCAGAACACCACCTGCCACGGGACGTACACCGTGACGGCGGCCGACGCCCAGGCGGGGCACGTCACCAACACCGCCCACGCCGACGGCACCGACCCCCAGGGCCGGCCCGTACAGAGCGCGCCGGTCCAGGCCACGGTGACGGTCGGTACCGCCACCTCCTCGCTGGCCGTCACCAAGCGGTCCGACGCCGCCGGGACGGTGTACCCGGGCGACACCGTCACCTACACGTACACCGTCACCAACACCGGGAGCACCACGCTGACCGGCCTCACCGTCGGCGACGACCGCGTCCGGCAGGTGACCTGCGAGCAGACCACCCTCGACCCGGGGCAGAGCACCACCTGCCACGGCACGTACACGGTGACGGAGGCGGACGCGCAGGCGGGCAGCGTCACCAACACCGCCCAGGCCTCCGCCCGCGACCCGCAGGGGCAGACCGTACAGAGCCCGCCGGTCGAGCTCTGCATCTCCGTCGCGCCCTGCCCGCCGAAGGGGCACGACCACAAGGGCGGCGGGGGCAAGGGCTGCCCGAGCCGTCCGGGCCACCATCCGATTCCGCCGCAGAAGGGCGGCCCCGGCGGCGAGCTGCCCCAGGCCGGAGCGCCGGTCGCCGTCCTCGGCCTGGCCGGGGGCGGGCTGGTGACCCTCGGTGGGGCGCTGTTCTACCGGGCCCGGCGGCGCGCGGCCGCCGGTCGGTTCGTGGCATAGCAGCCCCGATCACCGCCTGATCCCCGCCGTCCACCGGTCGACGGACCGCCCTCGGTGCCTGCGGGCACCGAGGGCGGTTCCGTGTCCGGACCGGGGCTGCCACCCTGATCGGACCGGGTTCAGGCGGGCTGCGGGGCCGGCGGCCTGGTGCGGTAGCCGCCGCCCCGGCCCGGGGGCACCAGGCAGGGCAGCAGCCAGTCCCAGAGAGCGCCGACCCGGCGGGCGCGCTCCCCGGCGGGGCAGCCGTCGGCGAACACCACCTCCAGGCCGCAGGCGGCGGCCACCACCAGGGTCTCCGGGCCGAGGCCGCCCGAGCGGTCGCGCAGCTCGCCCGCGCGGCGGGCGCCGGCCAGCAGGTCGCGGACGACGCCGGCCCAGACGCTGTGGAAGCCGCGGATGTCGGCGAAGGCCTGCTGCCCGGGGTCGGCCGCGGCGGGCCTGGTCGTCGCGGGTACGGGCGCAACCGTGGCGGGCGCAGCCGTGGTCGGCGCAACCTGCCAGCCGCCGTCCTCCCGGCCCAGGCGGAAGGCCGCCCGGATCACCGGGTCCGTCCCGAGGGCCTCGACCAGCCAGTAGCCCGCGTCGATCAGCCCCTGGAGCGGGGACGACGCGGCGCGCAGCTCCACGCAGGCCGACCGCAGCGAGCGTTCGGCCTGCACGGACACCGCTCTGGCCAGCTCCTCCTTGGAGGCGAAGTGGAAGTACAGCGCCCCCTTCGTCACCCCGGCGGCCGCGGCGATCTCGCCGAGGGTGGCACCGGCGTAGCCGCGGCGGTCGAACAGTGCCGCCCCCGCCTCCACCAGCCGCCCGCGCGTCCGTTCCGACCTCTCCTGGACCACCCGTCCCACAACCCCTCACAACGACAAGCAGGTTCCGACCAGACCGCGGCCGCCCCACGACGGACGCCCCGGCCTCCGACGGCCGTCCGCGGCCGGTGCCGCCGATGCGACACCGACCGGGACGGCCCGGCCCACGACCCGGACAACCGGCCGGTTCAGCCGGCCCGGCTGAACCGGGCCGCCGCCTCCGGCCCGGCGGCCGCACCGACGGCCACACCGGCGGGCTCGCGATCCGCCGCACGCTCCGACCCGCGCTCGGACACACGCTCGGGACCGGCGAGCAGGATGGAGCGCTGGAGCCGCCGCAATCCGACCGAGGGCTCCATGCCCAACTCCCGCACCAGGGTGTTCCGCAGGCGCTGGTACGCCTCCAACGCCTCGCCCCGGCGGCCGGAGCGGTGCAGCGCGACCATGTACTGGCCGTGCAGGCTCTCGTGGGTGCGGTAGCGGTCGACCAGGACGGTGAGTTCGGCGAGCAGTACGCGGTGCCGGCCGAGGCGCAGGTCGGCCTCGATCCGCTGGTCCAGCGCGCAGAGCCGGGTCTCCTCCAACCGCCTGACCTCGACGGCGAGTTGGCCGCCGACCGGGACGTCCGCGAAGGCCGGCCCGCGCCACAGCGCGAGCGCCTCGCCGAGCAGCCGGGCCGCCCCCGGGTAGTCCTCGGCGTCCATCGCCCGGTAGCCGGTGCCGGCCAGGCGCTCGAACTCCCGGAGGTCCGTCAGTCCGCCGCCGCTGTTGAGCATGTAGCCGCCCGGCGAGGTCACCAGGACGTCCTTGGCGCAGGACACCCCCCGCGCCGTACCGGCCGTCGCGAGCGCCCGGTCGATGAGGTCGCGCAGCTGGAGCACGTACGTCTGCACGGTGGTGCGTGCGCTGCGCGGCGGACGGCCGGACCACAGCTCGTCGGCCAGCACCCCGGCCGACACCACCTGGTCCGCCCGCAGCGCCAGCAGTCCCAGCACCTGCCGCGGCTTCGGCGCCGACGGCACCACCGATATCCCGCACACCCGGACGTCCAGCGCCCCGAGCACCCGAATTTCCACGATGACCACCCCAATCACACGGAACGCCGCAGCCTCCACGGCCACGGCCGGCACCCGGGTCGACACCCTGGGTCAACTGCTACCAGTCAAAAACAGGACGCGCGGTTTGTCAATACAAAACCGAACGTGCTGTTTGTTTTGCGCGGACGTTGCGGCCCGCCACCCTCGGCAGTGCCACCGCCGCGCCGCGTGACCGGGCCCGGGCAAACCAAAGGCGGCGCCGGACCCCCGTGGTCCCGTCGCCGCCGATTCGCCCGCCCCCGCCGCCCTCGCCCACCCGGATTCCCGCAGGTGGGTCGGGCGGTGAGCCGCCGTCAGCCCACCCCGACCTCCGTCTGCACCTCGGCGCGCACGGCGCCGCCCGCACCATCCGGACCGCCGTCGAGGTCTCCGCCCTCCGAGTCGCCCTTCGAGTCGCCCTCCGCCGCCGCACGGGCCGCCGCCGCCTCGGCCACCACCTGGGCACCGCGGTTCGGCCCCATCTGCAGCGAGCCGAGCACGCCCGGCACCGCGATGCTCGGCATCAGGTGCTGGTACAGCGCGGACACCCGCAGCTCCAGGTCGGCCCGGCCGCAGAGCTTCTGGGACTGGATCTGCACCCCCGTCCACGCGGCGACGAGCAGCCACGCGGTGTCCGCCGGCACGACGTGCGGGAGCAGCTCGCCGCGCTCGCCGGCCGCGACCAGCAGCGTCTCGAACCGGGTGATCCAGCCGGGGATGGCGCCGCCGCCCAGATCGTCGAAGAGGTCCTGCCCGAGCGACAGCCGGGCACCCGCGCTGAGCAGCGGGTCGCGCGGCATCAGGTACGCCACCACCATCCCGGTGTCCACGAACTCCTGGAGCTTGCAGCTCCGTTCGGGAACTCCGTCCTGGACGAACTGCTCCTCCACCACGCCCTGCGCCAGATCGCGCTTCGAGGCGAAATGGAAATACACCGCACCGCGCGTCACACCGGCCCGGGAGACCACCTCGCCGATGGTCGCGCCCTCGTACCCGAACTCGTCGAAGACCGAGGCCGCCGCCTCCAGGATCAGCCGACGTGTCCGGAGCGCCCGTTCCTGCCGTACCACCGAAACCACCCCGCCCTGAGCTCCCGGAAAACAAAACCAAACACCCCGTATCTTAGCTTCGCCCCACCCACGACCGACAAGACGATGCCGAGGAATCCCGCCAACCACTCCCCCTCCCCACACCCCGTCAGGCCCCACCGCCCCGGTGGATCGACCTCCGGCGCACCGCCTCCCGCACCCAAAATACCGAACGAACGGTTTCTTCCAGGCGTTCGCCTTCGTACCAACATTCGCTCCCATCCGTACGTGACCTCCGACCCGGGCCGGTCGTTGCACCGGATCTGCGGGATTCCTCGACGGAAGCGGGTGCGGATGGGCCTCAGGCTGGGCGTGGTGGTACTGACGATGGGCGACCGGCCCCGGGAGCTGGGCGCGCTCCTCGACTCGGTGGCAGCCCAGGAGGGCGAGGCCGCCCGGGTCGTGGTGATCGGGCAGGGCGTGCGGCTGCCGCCGCTCCCGGACTGGGTCGACGCGGTGGAACTGCCGGAGAACCTCGGCATCCCCGGCGGCCGCAACCTCGGCGCCCGGCGACTGCGCGAACTCGGCGGCGTGGACGTGGTGGTGAACCTGGACGACGACGGCCTGCTCCCCCGCACCGACACCTTCCGGCTCGTCCGGGAGGCCTTCGAGCGGGAGCGGCTCCTCGGCGTCGTCGGCTTCCGGGTCGCCGACGGGACGGGGCACACCCAGCGCCGCCACGTCCCGCGCCCGGGCTCCTCCGGTGCCCTGCGCTCCGGCGAGGTGACCACCTTCCTGGGCGGCGGCCACGCGATCCGGATGAGCGCCATCGACCGGGTCGGCGGCTTCCCCTCGCGGTTCTTCTAGGCCCACGAGGAGACGGACTTCGCCTGGCGCGTCCTCGACGCCGGCTGGTCGATCCGCTACCGGGCCGACCTCCTGCTCCAGCACCCCCGGACCGAGCCCGCCCGGCACGCCGCCTACTACCGGCTGACGGCCCGCAACCGCGTCTGGCCGACCAAACGCCGACTGCCCGCCGTCCTGGTCCCGCCGTACCTCGCCTCCCGGTCGGTGTACACCCTCTCCCGCCACCCACCCGCCGCCGGACTGCGCGCCTGGTACTCCGGCTTCCTGGAGGGCGTCCGCACCCCGTGCCCACCCCGCCGCCCGATGCGCTGGGCCACGGTCTGGCGGATGACCCGACTGGGGCGGCCCCCGGTGTTCTGACACCCGGGCGCGGGGGCCCGCTGTGGGCCCTGCTCTTGTAGCACCCCCTACCAGTCGCTACGCTCGCCGGTATGAAGCAGTTGAACGTCCGACTGGACGACACCGTGCACGAGGCCCTGGAGCAGCGCGCGGAGGCCGCCGGGATGAGCCTGCCGGACTACGCGCGCAAGGTGCTGGCCGAGGAGGCGGACGAGCGGAGGGAACGGTTCCTGACCGCCGCGGCGCACTTCGCCCAGACCTGGGGGCCCGCCTTCGAGGAGGAGTTCGGGCCTTATCCCCTGAGCACCCGCGCCGCCGAGGCGGACGCCGCGTGATCCTCCGGATCGACCGGGCCTGGCTGCTCGACATCGCCCACCAGTTCCTGCCGAGCGACCCGGACGTCACCGACTACGGCACCCTCGCCGCCGCCGTCGCCCGGCACGCCGACACCGTCATGGAGGTACCGGTGTACGGGGCCGCGCACCAGCGCGCGGCAGCCCTGATGCACCAGCTGATCCGCGTCCCGGCGCTGGACTCCGCCAACGAGCACTTCGCCGCCGTGGTCGCCGCCTCCTACCTCAGCGCCTCCGGGGTCATCGTCACCGCCGAGCCCAAGCAGGCCGTCGAGCTGGCCGCCCGGATCCGGGCCGGCGACGCCGACGTCCGGGAGACCGCGGCCGCGATCCGTACCTGGTACCGCTGAGCGTTCCGGGGCAGCGCGAGAAGTCGGCCGATCCGACTTCTCGCGCGCCCGCACGTCCGTCTCCTCCCCGCAGCTGCCGGGGTCAGCCGGCGGGGCCGTCGAGGGGCCAGGTGGCGCGGTCGTGGACGTGGTCGTAGGCGGGGACTTCGGCGGCCAGGACGTCGAAGTGGAGCAGCGGGGCCCACAGGGCGCGGTCGCCGATGACGTAGAGGCGGCGTTTGGCGCGGCTGGCGGCGACGTTCAGGAGGTGCGGGGTGCCGGCGGCCCAGGCGCGGGCGCCGGGGCGGCCGGCGCCGAGGAGCAGGATCACGACGTCGGCCTCCTTGCCCTGGGCCTTGTGGACGGTGGCGCAGCGCTCGTCGAGCAGTTCGGCCGTCCAGCCGGGGAGCGTGCGGCAGGTTTCGCGGGCCTCGGCGACGAGGGCGCGGAAGGGGGCGATGATCCGCAGGCGTTCCACGGTGACGCCGTGGTGGTCGAGGCGGCCCAGGAGGAAGGTGAGGGCGCGGCGGTCGCGCTCGCCCCAGGGGGCGTCGGCGGGGCGGTCGGGGTCGGGGGTGTCGAGCCAGCGGCTGGGGAGGAGGCCGTCGTGGTCGGGGTCGGGGAAGGGCTGGGGGTGGGTGCCGTGGACCATGAGGCCGCCGTACGCGACCTCGTTGCTGACGGTGAACATGGGCTCCTCGCAGCGGCGGTGGACGCGCAGCGGTGAGCCGACCCAGACGGTGTCCTCCTCCGCGCCGGTGGGCGCGGGCAGGTAGGTGCCGTAGCGGTTGACGCGGTCGGCGACGGCCTGGGCGGAGGTCGCCGAGGGCAGCCATTCCTCGTCGACCCCGTACGCGAGCAGGAGTCGGCGCTGCAGGGCGGTCGGCATGGTGACGACGGGTTCGAGCTGGAGCGGGTCGCCGACGAGGACGGCGCGGCGGGCCCGCCAGAGGGCGCCGACGGCGGCCTGCGGGGTGGCCTGGCCGGCCTCGTCGACGAGGATCCAGCCGATGGAGCCCTGGCCGAGGCGGGCGAACATGCTGCCGATGGAGGAGAAGGTGGTGGAGACGACGGGGACGAGGAGGAAGAGGGTCTGCCAGGCGTGCAGGACCTGCTCCTCGGGGACGGGCCCGCTGTTGCCGGCCATGAGCTCCACCAGGACCTGGAGGTTGCCGCGGATCCGCTTCGCGGTGTTGGCGACGAGGGCGCGGTGCAGGTCGAGGGCGCGCAGGAACAGGTCGCTGCGGGCGGTGCTCCAGGCCTCGTCGGCCCAGGGGGCGCCGAGTTCCTGCTCGTGGTCGGGGAGCCGCGGCCAGTCGAGGGGCAGGGACGGGAGGTCGGCGGCGGCCGCGCGCAGAGCCTGGTGGGCGGCGCCGAGTTCGGCGGTGGCGTCCTCCAGTTCGCGCCGGGCGGCCCACGCCTCCTGCCGGGCCCGCTCGGCGTCCGTACGGGCCGTGGACTCCGCGGCTCGGGCGGCGGCCTCCTGGGCGCGGGCGCGGCCGGCGGCCGCCTCGGCCTCCATGACGGCCGAGGTGGAGCGGGTGTCCAGGCCGGCCGCGGCGTCCTCCGCCTGGGCGCAGCGGGCGATGTGGGCGTGGGCGGCCTCCAACACGGTGCGCTGCTGGACGAGTTGGGCGAGGAGTTCGCCCCGGCTCTGTTCGCGGTGCTGCTCGGCGGCCTCGCGTTCGGCGCCGCTCCGGAGCAGCCGGCGCAGCCCGGCGCGCAGGCCCGGCTGGGCGCCGGGCGGCTCGTCGTGCAGGGCCGTCAGCACGTCGACCTGCCGGCGGTGCCCGTCGGCGTGTTCGCGGGCGGCGGCCAGCGCGGCCCGGGCGTCGGCGAGGGCCTCGCGGGCCCGGGGGACGTGCTCGACCGCGGTCCGGTGGGCGGCCTCGGCGGCACGGGTGGCGGTGCGGGCCGTCTCGCCGGCCGTGACGGCGGCGGCCTGACGGGCCTCGGCGGCCGCCGCGCGGTCGTCGGCGCGGGCGATGGCGGCGCGCAGGGCGTCGAGGCGGTGCTGGGCCTCGCCCGAGGCCGCCTCCGCCAGGGCGGCGGCGAGGTGGACGCGTTCGGCGCGCAGGCGCTCGACCTCGGCCTGGGCGGCCTTGAAGGCGGCGACGGCCTCGGGCCAGGAGGGGACGGGCTGGGCGGGGGCGGCGGGCGTGGCGGGGACGGTGGGTGTGGCGGCGGGTGCGGTCGTGGCCTCGGCCGTACCGGTGCCCGGGGCGGCGCGACGGTCGCTCGTGGTGCGGGCCGGTCTGGGCGTGCTGGGCGGGACCCAGTCACCGAGGACGGCGTTCATGCCGCGCAGCGGCGGGAGCCCGGCGGCGTCGCGGGCGGCGGTCTCGTCCTCGGGCAGCCGGCCCCACCAGAAGCGCTCGGTGAACCTCGTCCGGTTGGACTTGTTGCCGAGCACGGCGGCGACCAGCCCCCAGGCGGGGGCGCCGCCGAGCAGGGCGGAGGCGAGGTCGGAGAAGTGGTCGGGGCCGTCGTGCCAGTGCTCGTCCAAGGCGTCGGCGCCGGGCAGTTCGGCGGTGATGTTCTCCACGGCGCCGTTGTTCGAGGAGGTCACCACGATCTCGCGGCCGGTGAGCCGCGGGTCGAGGGCGGAGACGAAGCGCGCGTGGACGCCCTGGCGGTCCTTGCCCCGCCAGGGGCGGCCGACGAGCGCCTCCTCGGGCCGCCGGTAGCCGGCCATCACGGCGGCGCGTTCGACCACGAGGGCGGCGACGAGGTCGCGCAGCATGGTGGTCTTGCCGGTGCCGGGCGGGCCGTTGACGGAGAACAGGCCGCCGGCGTCGGCGTCCGCGGCGGTGCGGTCGGCGAGCATGCGGTCGACCGCGAACTGCTGGCTCAGCGCGAGCGGGTACCGCGCCTTGGCGGGCCAGCGCCCGGCGGGGACGAGGGCCGGGTGGACGCCGTCGAGGACGGTGAGCCGGTCCTCGCGCAGATCGGTGCGGGCGCCGACCGGGATGTCCCGGCGGCCGGTCAGGTAGGCCTCCAGCGCGGGGCCGAGGCCGTCGTCGAGCGCGGCGCGGACCCGGGCCAGGTCGGGCGGCAGCAGGCTGTTGAGGAACGGCTGCGCGGCGGCGGGCTTGGCCTTCGGGTCGCGCGGGCGGTGGACCAGCCGGCTGCGGACCCGGATCACCCGCGGGTCCAGGTGCTCCTCGACACCGCAGAGGTGGGCGATCTGGGCGGTCAGGGCGACCAGGTCGGCGAGCCCGACCGGGCGCGGGCCAGTATCCTGCGCCACTTCGTCAGCGGGCGGCTCCGGCAGCACGGGCGCGGGCTCCCCCGTCGCGCTCTCCTCGTCCGGACGACGGGCCGCCGACCAGTCCGCGACGCGCCGCACCAGCGGCTCCGTCGCCCCGCGCACCGCCGCCCCGGCGACCTCGCCGAACAGCGCACCGACCGCCGCCACCGCCGCGCCGCCCAGGATCTCCGCGATCAGTTGCCGCCAGCCGCGGACGGCCTCCTCCCCCACCGTCACCGGGTTCGGCAGCGGCGAGGGCCCCGGCGCGTACGGAATCGGCGTGGCGGTCAGCCGCCCCACCGCGACCTCGAACGCCTCCCCCAACTCCTCGAACCCGTCCAGCCACCCGGCCACCGACGGCCCCGGGTCGAACAGCCGACCCGCCGCCCAGCCGCACGCGGAGACCACCGAGGTGTCCTCGACCGGCCGCCCGTGCTCGTCCAGGACCAGCGCGAACATCGCGCTCCGCCCCGACAGCACCAACTCCTCGTCCGGCACCCCCGGATCGGGGTCGGTCCCCTCCGGCAGCACGGCGATCATCGCCTGGCGCAGCAGCTCCAGGTCGTACACCCCGCCGTACACCTCGTGCCGCCACACCATCCCCCGCGGCGCCCGCCGCGCCGCCGTCTCCGGGTGCTCCGGCGCCCACGGCAACAGCACCGCCGCCTGCCCGGCCACCGGCGTCACATCGACGACGACCGCGTCCGACGCCCGAGGGCGACCCGCCCGACGCTTCCGCGGCACCTCCGGAATCGGCGGCGGACTGAACAACTCAACGGCCCGCCAGCACTCCAGCAGACCCCCCACGCGCCCGTCCCCGCTCCGCACCCGTCGCCCCCCTGCGTCGAACCCACGGCACCCGGCCACTTCGTGTGCCGATCAACCGGGCGCAGAATCTACCGGACGCCGGGCGGGTTGGCCGAGTGCCCACCGCACGCGCACGCCTCCCCGCGCCGCACGGCACGCTGCCCCGTGGCACCCCGGCACAGGCGTCAACAGTGGATCGAGGTCTAGGCTCACGGGAGTTGACGTTCCTCGGCTTCGGGAGGATGCCCCATGGCAGCCGTGCACGTGACCGTCTGGGATGACCGCGACCGGGTCGGCGGAGGCCGGGCCCCGACAGCTTCGGAGGCCCCGGCGGCCCCGACGGCCGTCCCCGCCCTCTTCGTCCACAACATCTTCACCTGGGGCAGCGACCCCGCGTACGGGTTCGCCGGGCAGCGGCCCCTCGCGGACAGCCGGCGGCTCCTCCTGATGGACCGCCGGGGCTACGGCGACAGCCCGGACACCGCGCGCGGCGACTTCGACGTCGACGCCCAGGACATCGAGGGGCTGCTCGGCGACGGGGCCTCCGCCGCGGGGTTCGGCGGCGCCCACCTCGTGGGGCACGGCAACGGCGCCGTCGCCGCGCTCATCGCCGCCGCGCGCCGACCCGACCTGGTCCGCTCCCTCACCCTCGTCCAGCCCTCCGCCTTCACCGCCGCCGCGCACCACCCGGTCGTCGCCGAACTCCTCGGCCGGGTGCGCGACGGCGCCCCGGGCATCCCGGACGACGTCACGCCGGAGCAGTACCTGCGGGCGTCCACCGAGGGCCTGGGGATGGCCATGCCCGAGCCCACACCGCGCCGGCTCCGTGCCGTCGCCACCTCCATGGGGGAACGGCCCGTCTGGGAGGCGCGGATCCCGCTGGAGCCGATCCGGCGAGCCGCCCTGCCGGTCCTGGTGATCTGCGGAACGTGGGAGCACGCGCCGGCCGCGTACCGCGAGCACGTGGGGCTCCCCCTCATGGCCGTGGCCGAGTCCCTCACGGACTCCCTCGACGGCCGCCTCCTGCGGGTGCCCGGCTACTACCCGCACACCCAGGAGCCAGCCGCCGTCAACGCCGCCCTGCGGGAGTTCTGGGGCTGAGCCTGTTCCGCGAGGGGAAGCGTCATGCAGCCACCGGGTCATCGGTCAACCGGTGTGCTCCCTCACGGAGATGGCCGGCCCGGCGCCGACTGCGGGGTGGTCCCGCAGCCGGCGCCGGGCGGTGGCACCCGGAGCTCGCGTGCCGAGGGCGGCTGCTCAGGCGGAGACGCCGCAGTACTGCTGCTGCTTGCCGATCGCGCGGTAGACGCAGTCGGCCGTCTCCACCAGACGCAGGACCGCTTCGCGGTTGCGGGCGGTCTCGCGGCCGATGACCTCGTCGGGCGGGTAGAAGCCGCTGCTGCCGTTCGGGCCGGGGTACATCTCGAAGGTGTAGGCGAAGACCCGCTGGGCGCCCCACAGCCAGTCGTCGATCGCGCCGTCGGTGATGTAGAGCTCGCTGGACTGCTCGGGCGTGTAGCCGTTGGTGCCGGCCATGTCCCGGCCGATGGCGGCGAAGGTGTTGTACTCGTCGGCGGTCATGCCGGGGACGGTCTCGGCGGTGGTCCAGCCGAACGGCCAGAGCACCAGTTCGCTGTAGGTGTGGAAGTCGATGGCGGCGGTGATCTGCTGCTTGCCGCCGACGACCCGGCTGCGGACGAAGTCGGCGACCACCTTGGTCTCCTTGGCGGACTCCGGGGCGCTGCCCCGGTAGGTCTCGTTGGAGGTGGAGCCGGAGGAGCCGCCGCAGCAGCCCCACTTGTAGTTCCAGTTGCGGTTGAGGTCGGTGCCGACGCTGTTGCTGCCGGAGTTCGGCTGGCGGTCCTTGCGCCAGCTGCGGTAGCGGCCGGTGGCGATGTCGTACTCGCCGCCGTCCGGGTTGAGGTCGGGGATCACCCAGATCTCGCGGCTGTTGACGGCGTTGGCGATGCGGCTGTCGGTGGCGTACTTGTCGCCGAACTCGTGCAGCAGGTAGAGCGCCATCTCGACGGTGAGGTGCTCGCGGGCGTGCTGGTGGGCGGTGAACAGCACCTCGGGCTCGTCCTCGTCGGTGCCGACGTTGTCGCTGATCTTCACCGCGACGATCGGTCGGCCCTCGTAGGAGGTGCCGATGACGCGCTTGCTCATGATGTCCGGGTGCGCGGCGACGACGGCGTCGATGTCGGCGGTGGCCTCGGCGTAGTTGTGGTAGCCGGAGTCGGCCGGCGGGAAGTCGTACTCCGGCCCGGCCAGGCCCGCGCCGCCTCCGTCGCCGTAGCGGGGGCCGGGCAGCGCGACGGGCGACCAGCCGAGCGTCCGCAGCCGGGCGGCCTCGGCGGGGGTGGCGGTGACCACCACCGCGTCGGGCAGGACGGCGTCGACGGAGGCACCGGTCGCGGCGACGGCGGTGCGCTCGGCAACGGTGCGGGGGCCGTCGAGCCGGTACTGCCGCGCGCCGTCGTTGTCGGCGGCACCGACGGTGAACGGGGCGGGGGTGCCGGCGTCGGCGGCACTGGCGGTGATCGGGGTGGCGAGGGCGAGGGCCAGCAGGACGGCGGTGGCCGCGGCGGGCTTCCCTCGGCGGGGCAGTCGCATGACTGTCCTCCTGTGGGGGTCCGTGTGGGGCGGAACGGTGGAGGAGGTTCGGCGCGCGCCAGCTTGATGGTCCGCCAGTGTCATGGGTTCGTCAAGACATCGGAAAGCCCGCGATCCGGCGACGGCCGGCACGGGCGAACCAGAAGGCCCGACGGACCCCACAGGTCGCCAACCCGCACCGGCGCCGCCGGCCGCTCGCGTCCAGGAGGAGGTCGTCAAACGCTTACCGATGGACCTGACGCCGTCCCTCCTGCCCCACGGGTGAACAACCGGAGAGCGAGCACTGGCTCGGGACACGGATCGCCCAGCGGGAGGCTTCGGGCGGCGGCGGCCCGGGGATCGTGGTGAGAATCCGGTCGGGGGCGCCTGCCAGGCTGGGCCCCCGCACGTCCGACACCTCGCCAGGAGGACCGATCATGCGACGAATCCTGCTCACTGCCGCGGCCACGGCGCTGGCCGCCGTCACGGGTCTGGCGGCCGCTCCGGCCGGCGCCGCTACCGTCCCGCCCGCCTCCGCCGCTTCCTCCGACGCGCCCGGGGCCGTCGCCGGTCAGGGCGGGTGGGAGGCGTGGCCCACGCCGGCCTCCGACCTCCCGGCCGGCTCCCGCTGCGACTTCCCCGTGCACCTGGAGCCCGTCGTCGACGAGGGGCAGCGGCGGGTGCTGGAGTACGCCCCCGACGGCACCACCGTGCGGCGCGCCGCCTTCCGGGGCGCCCTCGTCCTGCGGATCACCAACACGACGACGGGCGCCTCGTACGTCGCGGACGCCGGTGGCCGGGCCGTCGTCGACTACCGCGCCGACAGGTCCCAGACCTGGCACGCCCACGGCCCGGTCCTGCTCGGCGTCGGCCCGAACGGCGGCAACCTGCCCCGCGACCTCTACCTCGTCGACGGCGTCTACACCATCGACATCAGCTCCACCGGCTACAAGACGCTGACCCTCAGGCACGGCTCCGCCGAACCGCTCTGCGCGAAGCTCGCCTGACAGCCGCTGGAGCATCCCCGCCGCTCCTGCGGCTGCCCCGTCCGGCGCAGCGTGGCGCGCGCCGCGGGCGGGGTGCTGCGATCTTCGGAGGGCACCCGGTCGCCGCCCGACGGCCGGGTCCCGTCGTCCCGAGACCGTGGAGGCCCGGATGTGGCAGGCTCCTCCCGCCCCCGTCAGCCGTGAGTGGCTCCCGGTGCTGGACATGCCGGCGCCCGCCCCGCAGAACCGCTGGACGGTGCTGCTGCGCGCGCTGCTGCTGATCCCCCAGTTCGTGGTGGTCTGGGTGCTGTCGGTGGTGGCGTTCTTCGTCACCGTCGTCGGCTGGTTCGGCGCGCTGGTGCTCGGCCGGCTGCCCGACTTCGTGGCGGACTACCTCACCGTGTTCGTCCCGTACGACACCCGCGTCACCGCGTACCTGATGCTCACCGTGGACCGCTATCCGCCGTTCCGGTTCGAGGTGCCCGAGTACCCGGTGCAGGTCGAGCTGCGGCCGGGCGAGCTGAACCGGCTGGCCGTGCTGTTCCGCATCATCCTGGTCATCCCGGCCTCGATCGTGCAGGGCCTGGTGTACGCGGGGTGGTGGACGGTGTCGTTCGTCCTCTGGCTGGTGGTGCTGGTCCTCGGCCGGATGCCACAGCCGCTGTACGAGGCGACGGCCGCGATCCTGCGCTACCGGGTGCGCTACACCGCCTATCTGACGATGATCTCGTCCGCCTACCCCAAGCGCCTGTTCGGCGACGAGCCGGGCAGCGAGCCTGCGGGCCCGATCTCGGCCACCCGCCCGCTGGTCCTGGGCGGTGCCGCGCGCGGCCTGCTCGTCCTCTTCCTGCTCCTCGGGCTGGCCTCCTCGCTGACGGGCTCGATCACCGCCTCGGTGAACTCGGACGACGACGACAGCGACGACAACGACAGCACCGCCCCGACCCAGCGCGTCACCGCGCCCCTCGTGCCGGGCCCCGCCGACCGTGCTCCTCGGGGGCCGCTCGGCGAGGCGTAGCGGGTAGCAGGTAGCGGGTGACGGGTAGCGGGTCGCGGGCACGCCCGATCCGGGGGCGCGTACGCACCGGCGCACCGCTGCCGCGTACGCGCCGTCTGATCGAGAAAGCAAGGTTACCGGCGGTATGTGCGCGGCTACGTTTGGCATATGACGCACTCTCGAGTCCGCCGACTCCTCGTCCGTACCGCCGGGGCCCTCGTGCTCCTGGTCGCTCCCCTCGGGGCGCAGGCCGCCGCCGCGCCCAGCCAGGCCGGGGACCAGAGAGCCATCATCACCTCCCTGAGCGACGGCGACCGCGACGTGCTGCAGCAGGCGGTGGACGCCCAGCTCGCCGCGGGCAAGGGCGGTCGGCAGACCGCCGCCAACGAGATCACCTTCCCGGACGGAGCGGTGCTGGTGCTCCCGCTGCCCGGGCAGGCGCAGGCGCCGCCGTGGAGCGGCGACCACCGCCGCCGCACCGTCCGGAGCCCGGACTGGAAGCACTGCCCCACCCCGGTCAGCGAGCCGTCCTACTACTGCTTCTACTCCGACCGGAACTGGGGCGGCCGCCGGCTCCAGTTCAACCTCTTCCACGAGGACGCCGCCGTGTACTTCACCGACTACGGCTTCCGCGACCAGGCGAGCAGCTGGGTGAACACGGCACGCGGCCTGGAGGTGATCGTGGACAACGACCCGGGCGACGGCCAGTGGCAGATGCTCTGGAAGGAGCCGGCGGAGTCACTGTCCGCGTCGGTCGCGTACGACAACATGGCCGACCGGTTCTGGGCGGTCCGGCAGTAACGGCCGCCCCCGCCTCCGGACAACGACCGCCCGCTACCGGCTACCGGCCGAGGCAGCCGAGGCCGGGGGCGAGACCGCGCCAGTGGCGACCGGCTCCGGCGTGACCGTGATGTAGGTCGGCGCCGGAGCGGTCTGCCGGGAGTCCGCCGCGAACCAGCCGGCACCGAACGCGACGATGCCGAGCAGGAGGCCCGCGAGGACCAGCGTGACGATGTGCTGTTTCATGGCCCAAGGGTAGGGGCGGACCGGCCAACTTCCTTGCAAACACGGCCCGCTGGGCATGGTAGGCGTCAATCGGCGTTGACGCTGCGGCGGCCGCCGCCCCGATCGGCTGGACCCGCCCGGGGACCGTCGCCGCCGACTGGGAGAATCTCCGCATGACCTCCCCGCTCCACCCCGTCCGCGTCCTCCGGGTCCTCGGCGACCGCCCGTTCGCCGAGGTCGGCCGCCCCGTCCTCGCCGTGCCCGACGAGGCGCGCGGCCTGCTCGCCGTCGCGGGCGAGCGCGCGTTCGCCCGAACCGCGGCGGTGGGGGTGTACGGCACGGGGGACCTCGGCTGCCGGGCCGTGCTCCGGACGCGTTTCCCGGTACACGCGCTGGCCTTCCACCCCACCGCGCCCCTTCTCGCCGTCGGCACCGGCGCGTACGACGGCGGCTACTTCTTCGAGGGCGAGCTGCTCCTGCTCGACTGGGAGACGGGCACGACCACCTCGCTCATCGAGCACGACTTCGGCCGCAGGGTCCTCGGACTGACCTGGCTCGACGACCAGGCCCTGCGCGTGCTGATGTCACCGCCGGACGACTGGAAGGACCGGAAGGCGCACGTCGAGGGCCACGTCGCCGTCGTACGTCGGCCCGACTGGCGCACCGCCGCGCCCCGTTCGCTCACCTTCGACGACCTGGCCGGCCCGCGGGTCCCGGCCCCGCGGGCCGACGGACGCGAGGAGGCCCACCGGGCGCTCTCCGCCCTGAGCCCCAACTGGGAGCCCCGGCGGCACGTCCTCGCCGTCGAGGAACGACCGGACGGCGCGGTCCTGGCCACCCTCGCCCGCGAGGAGGACGACGAGGAGGGCGACCAGGACGACGCCCCGGAGCAGCCCGGGTGCACCACGCTCCCCGACGGCCTGCTGCTCCGGCACCGCACCGTCCCGTACCTCGACGTGCACGACCGCCTGCGGATCCGGCGCGGGAGCCGGGACTACGTCAACCAGGCCCCGCCGCCGGGCCGTCGGGAGACGGAGCCGTACGTGCTCTCGGTGCGCTCCCCCGACGGGGCGGACCTCCAACCCCTGTTCCCGTTCTCCTGGGAGCCCGGGGAGACGCACTTCCCCGGCCCGGGCGTGGAGACCGCCGACGGCGACCTGGTGTACGCCGGCACCGTCTACAGCGGCCACGGACTGCAGCCCGGCGGCTCCTTCGTCGTCCGCCGCTCGGGCACCGACGGCACGCCGCGCTGGGTGTTCCGGACCGACCACGTCGCCCTCGACCTCGACACCGACCCGGACACCGCCCACGTCGCCTACCGCGACGGCGAACTCCTGGCCCTCGACCTCCGCACCGGCGCCCTCCGCCGGCGCCACCGGCTGACCGTCGCCGGTGTCCCCGTCGTCCCGACCGCGCTCACCGCCACCGGGCCCGGCCGCCTGCTCGTCGGCACGGCCGACGGCCGGGTCCTGGAGTGCACGACCGGTTGGCCCTCCGGGCCCGGGGCGGCGGACCGGGAGGGCACCGTCTGAGCTTTCCTCCGACATCGGCGAACTCCCCTTGTATAAAGGGACGGAGGGGACCGAGGAGGTCGCAGCATGCACTCGAGGGAACAGCCGCAGAAGGCCGGGCAGCCTCAGCGCGACGCGAGCCCGGCCCGGCGCCCCGGCACCGGAGCACGCTCCGAAGGGGACGCGCCCGCGCGGGGCGCCGCGGCCCTGCAGCGCACCGTCGGCAACGCGGCGACGGCGCGCATGATCGCGGAGCAGCGGGACGGCACCGGCCGGGACGACCGCCGGGCGGCCGTGGGACTCCAGCGCGCACCGGGCGACCAGGCCGCCCCGCGCCGGCCCCGGGTGCAGCTGGACCAGAACAACGTGCTGAGGATCTGCGAGGCCGCCACGCCCGACGGACAGGCCGCCTCCGGCGGACGGGCGGCCGACCTGCGGAACATCGTGTGGGAAGACCACTGGGCCGCCATCTCCGAAGTGTGCCGGAAGCACAAGTACACCATCGCCGTGCGGGAGACCGGGGAGCACTCGATCCGGCGCATCGCGGAGGGCGCCAAGCCCAAGCCGCACACCATCCTGGAGAAGTCCATCAAGCCCTCCTCCGTCCGCAAGAAGTACGGCACCGGGCCCGGGCAGGCCGAGGGCGACCCGGCGACGGTGCTGCGCTGGCTGCAGGCCCAGGACCTGAGCGGCTTCGTCGGCCACTGGAACGAGCAGGGCCTGGCCGGCATCCGGATCGACCGCCCGCCCCAGTCCGTCCTGGACCTGGGCATCGTGCAGACCGGCCCCGGGGGCGAGCAGTACGTGCCGATCGACCTACGGACACAGGACGGCGGCCCGGCGCTGACTCAGCTGAAGGCCGATCCGCACTGGAAGCGCTACCTCTACACCGGGGACTACGACCTGCACGAGGTCTACTCCGCGCAGGGCGGCACGGGCGGCGGCCAGATCCCGGAGGCCACCCCGGAGAAGGCCAAGCTGCTGGACCGGCTCAACGCCGGGATCGCCGGGACGGCCCAGGAGGGCGAGGTGGTGCGCAGCGGCAAGGTGGCCATGGAGCACGGCCGGCTGCACATGGCGGGCGGCTCCGAGTACGCCATGTTCCAGCACGGCGACCAGGCCACCTACCGGATGAACCAGTACCTGGAGGCGCTGGAGGGCGAGGTGGCCCGGCACGCGGCGCAGCTGGTGCGGGCGGTGGCCACGGAGGCCGACGAGCCGCTGGCCTGGTGCCGCATGGGGCAGTGGTACGTGACCAGGAACCGTGAGGAGCACGCCGTCCTGCGCGCCCGCTGGAAGCTGGCCGTGCCGCACACCTGGGGCGCCGACGAGGTGGACCGCACCGCCCGCGGCGGCTACCGCACGGCCGGCTACATCGACTGACCGCGGAGCGGGCCGCGCCGGCCTTGCCGCCGTACCGGCCGTACCGGGGCCGCGTCCCGTGCGGCGGCCCCGGCGGCCGGGCGGCCTGTCCTGACGGTCGGTCGTACGGCTCGGCGCGGTGTCAGGCGGCGGTGGCGGCGGGGTGTCAGCTGTCGGAACCGCCTCCCGTCCCGTGGCCGTCGGCGAGTTCGGCGGCGTAGCGGTCGGCGGCCTCCGCGAGCTGGTGGGTCATCCGGTCCACCTGGCTGCCGAGGTGGCCGGAGACGATGCGGTGGGCACCGTCGAGGTCCCCGCCGAGCAGCTCGCCGGTGATCACCAGGGTGTTGTCCGGGAGCATGCGGCGTCCGGACATCCGCCGCTGGACCTCGTCCATGCCGACGTCCGCCAGCGTCTGCCGCAGCTCCTCGGTCAGCGGGGCGAGCCAGCGGGCGCGCAGCGCGTACTCGCCGTGGTCGGCGAAGGTCGGGTGGAGCCGGGCGAGGAGCTGCGCGGGGTACTCCTCGACGGGTTCGGCGAACTGCGGGTAGTCCTTGGCGAATTCGTCCCAGTCGACGTCGAGTCCGGTGATCTGCTCCGGGAAGACCGGCCAGTACAGGCAGTTCGGGTCGGACTGGGTGAAGACCTCCCGGAGCAGCTCGTAGGGGACCTCGGCGGTGCGCGAGAGCAGGACCGCGTCGTACAGGTCCTTGCCCTGCGGGTGGATGTCCGAGACGAGCCAGAGGATCTTCCAGGCGAGGGAGAGCTCGGGCGTGGCGCCGAGCAGCGGGCCGGTGACGCCGGGGAGCAGGTAGGGCTGCGGCGGGACGGGCAGGTGCTCGGTGAAGACGAAGTCGAGCTGGACCGACCCACCCGGGACACCGGGGGCCGTCCACGGCAGGACGAGCCGGCGCCCGGGCACCCGGTCGTAGGTCCAGATCTCGTCGCTGACCGCCTGGTCGGCGTGCACCCGCACGGTGCCCGAGAGCCGTTCGGCGCCGGCGGCGAGCTCCCGGAACATCCGGCCAGTGCGCTCGTCGGCCAGCTCCCAGTCCGTCGGGCGGACCACGAAGTCGAGGTCGCCCGGCTCCCGCGCCTGCTCGCCGTACCAGGCGCGCAGCAGGACGCTGCCGCGCAGCACCAGGTGGTCGGCCCACGGCGAGTCGGCGACGGCGGAGAGCACGGTGGCCAGCGCCTCGCGCCGCGCGGCGAGCCAGCGTTCGGCGAGCCGCGGGTCGGCGAAGGCCGGCTCGCTGGGCCGGAGGGCCCGGGCGTACCCGGCGAGGGCGGGGTCGAAGACCGGCTGCTGGCTGACCGCCTCGTCGTCGACCGGCCGGATGGTCCTGGGCAGGTCCCGGTCCTCACGGACGTCCTCCGACGGCGGCCGCTTGGGCAGCACCACGTTCTGCCACGGCCCCCACTGCAGTTCCTCCCACGCCACCGGCGACGGGGACTTGCCCTCGGTCATCCCTGCTCTCCTTTTCCGTCTCCGTACGGCCGGGCGCCGTGCCCGTGCTCGCTGATCCATCCCGCGTCCAGGTCCTCGTGGCTGTCCACGACGACGAACTCACGCTCCACGGACACCACCTCGCGGCCGTCGGCGGCGAGGTCCCGCAGCAGCGCCTCCAGCCGGCGGCCAGCGGTGTCCAGGCCCACCGAGCGGCACCGCTGGGTCACGAACCACTCGTACCGGCCGTCCGCGCGCACCCGGCGCGGATTGCGCGACAGGTGCGCACCGTGCCGGACGGCCAGCTCGGTGAGGGTGGCGAGGCGCGCGTGGTCCGCCTCGGGCACCGGGCCCGGGAGCAGCAGCTTGACGTGGTGTTCGAAGTACCGGCCGGCTCCGTGCGGCACGGCGTCCTCGTCCGAGGCCGGGACGCCGTGTGCCCACGGCGCTGCCTCGATCTTCGCCCGCAGGACGGTGAACCCTGCTCGGGCCAGCCCCTCGGCCGTCCGGGACGTCACCGCGGCGACCTCCGCCAGCGTGCCGTCGGCGCGCAGGGTGAGCATCGGCTGCGAGGGCGCCGCACCGCGGGCCAGCAGGATGTGGGTGAACTTCACGTCGTGGCCCCGCGCCCACGCGGCCAGCGCCTCGGCGGCTCCGGGCTCCACGGTCAGGTGGACCTCGAAGTCGCCCCGGACGTCGGGAGGCGCGGGCCGGTCGTCACGGCGCTGGTCGGAACGGGTCAGGAGCATGGGGAGCATCCTGCCAAGCCGCTCTGACAACGCCGCGGGCGCCCCGGTGCCGCCGCGGCCCTCCTCCGCCGGGACGGCTGGTCGGGGCCCGCCGGCCCCGTCGACTCCGGTCGGCACCGGTCGACTCCGGTCGGATGAGGACGACTCAGGAGGGCAGGACGGCCACGGCCTCCACCTCCACCAGCTGGTCGTGGTACCCGAGCACGGCGACGCCGAGCAGGGTGCTCGGGGCGTCGTGCTCCCCCATGTAGGCGCGGTAGACGTTCCACACCTTCACCAGGTCCGCCTGGTCGGCGGAGGCCACGTAGACCGTCGTCCGGGCGATGTCGGTGAGGGAGGCGCCGGACTCCTCCAGCACGGTTATCAGGTTCCGCATCACCTGGTGGGCCTGGGCCTCGAAGTCGCCGACGGCGACCGTCCGGCCCTCCTCGTCGAGCGGGCAGGCCCCGGCCAGCCAGAGCGAGCGGACCGGGGCGTCGACCTCCGCCGCGTAGGCGTAGTCCACCGCCCTGGTCAGCCGCGTGGTGCGGATCAGTTTGACGGCGCTGCTCATGTGGTCCTCCGACGGTCCCGACCGAACGTTCGCGCCCATCGTTGGCCTCTCCTGAGCGACCGTCAAACCATTTAACCGGTGAACTCCCTTCCGTTCCGGGCCTCCTGCGTCCACGATTCACCGTTGCGGGGGATGGCGGACCGGCCCGCCGGAGCGCCATCCTGGTACTTGCGCCCGGGGACCACGCCCCCGGGCGCTCATCCACCTCCAGCCCCGGGAGGCACCGCCATGGAGCCCCAACCGTCCGGCCGCGACCAGGCTTCCGGAGTCCGTCGGCGCCGCATGCTCGGACTCGCGCTCGGGGCGGGCCTCGTCCCGGCGCTCGGTCCGGCGGCCCAGGCGGCGTCCGACACCCCGCCGGAGACGGGCGGGTCACTGCCGGCCGCAGCGCTGGGCCGCCGGGTCGCCGCCGTGGCCGCGAGCCAGCTCGGCGTGCCGTACGCCTGGGGTGGCGGCGACCGGCTGGGCGCGAGCCTCGGCTTCTGCGACGAGGACAACGGCTGGTTGAACGGCGTGTGCATGGGCGAGAAGACGGTCGGCTTCGACTGCAGCGGCCTGTCGCTCTACTGCTGGTACCGGGCCAGCCACGGCACCGTGGAGCTCGGGCACTACACCGTCGCCCAGTTCAACCTCAGCGCCCCGGTGGAGCGCGACGCGCTCGCCCCGGGCGACCTGCTCTTCTTCTCCCGCCCCGACGCCCCCCTGCACCACGTCGGGATCCACGTCGGCGAGGGCGCGATGATCCACGCCGAGCGGACCGGCACCCTGGTCGCCCGGGTCGAGAACGTGCTCGACGTCCCGCGCTGGGCGGGCGAGTTCGCCGGTGCCCGCCGCCCGGGTCAGCCCACCGCCTGAGCCGGTCAAGCCGACCGGCTGTTCACAGGCCGCCGCGCCGCTCCCCCATCCCGTGGTGCACCCGCAGCAGCAGCTCCTGCAGCGTCCGCCGCTCCCCCGCGTCCAGCGGCGCGAGCACCTCGTCCCGCACCGCCCGCGCCTGCGCGTCGAGTTCGGCGAGCAGCGCCCGTCCGGCGTCGGTGACGGAGACCGAGACCCGCCGCCGGTCGGCCTGGTCCCTGGCGCGCTCGACGTACCCGGCGGCGGCGAGCTGGTCGGCGACCTTGGCCAGGTCGCTCGGGTCGATGGCCAGCCGCCGCACCAGGTCCCGCTGGGCCTGCGGGCCGAAGTCGGCGAGCGCGGCCAGCACCGCCATGTCCCAGAGCCGCAGGCCGCGTTCGGCCAGCCGCTCGGCGAACCGGCCGCGCGCCGCCTTGCCGACCCGGGAGAGCAGGTAGGTGGTGAGGTCCAGCAGGGTCGGGGGGAGCCCGGCGGCGGACTGGGGGTTCACAGAGGCGGGCTGGGGGTTCTCAGAGGCCATGGCGACAGTCTAGGGTCCATCCCTATAGTGGGTGCCAACCCACTAATCAGCATCCTCCGTCCCCTTGCCAGGAGTTCGCCCGTGGACGCCCTGTACCCCCGCCTGCTCGCCACCCGCTTCGCCGAGTGCTTCGGCTTCTACCGCGCCGTCCTCCCGCCGCTCACCGGCGCCACCCTGGTCAAGGGCTCGCCCGAGGGCCCGTACGCCAACTGGGACCTCGCCGACCAGGCCCTGCTCGCCCTCTTCGACCGCTCCGCGATGGCCGCCGCCCTCGGCGCCGCCGAGCCGCCCGGGCACACCGGCTCACCCGCCGCGCCCGCCGCCCTCGCGCAGGACGCCGCGATGCTGGTCCTGCGGGTGGCCGACGTGGACGCCGCCCTCGATCTCTGCCTGCGCCACGGCGGCACCCCGTTCGCACCCGCGACCGACCGCCCGGAGTGGGGCCCCACCCTGCGCAGCGCCCATCTGCGCGACCCGGACGGCCGCCTGGTCGAGCTCCAGTCCTACTGACCGGCCCGCGCCGCGCGGGGCCTCGGACTCCTGCGGCGCGGGCCGGTCGACGGAACGCCCCGGCCCGGCCTACTCCATCGGCAGCGAGGGCCGGTCCGCCGGCCCGGACGCCGCGAAGTCACGTTCGGCCTGGGCGAGTTGCTCGGCCCGGTAGTCCGAGGAGCAGGCCCGCCCGAGGGCCTGCGAAGCGGCATCGGCGCCCGGGACGTGCCCGAGTACGGCGGCGCAGTACTGGACGGCGGGGCTGGGCAGCGGCCGCAGCTCGGCCGAGCCGGCCGGGGTGGCGGCCACCGCCCCGGCGAGGGCGAGCGAGCCGGCCAGGACGGGAGCGGCGAGGCCGCGGGGAATGCGCATCGGGGTACCTCCGGACGGGTGGGGACAGCGGCGGTGAACTCGGCCGCCCGGCCCATTCGACGGGCGGCCGCCACCCGCGGCCCGGCCGACACACCGTGCACCGCACTAGTCGTACGTACGCCACCGGCGCGGCGGCCGACGGAGCCGACGGCCGCCACCCCCTCGATCACGGCCGCCACCTCCCCGTTCCCGGCCGCCGCCCCGGCGATCAGCTCTCCGGCCGCCCGGAGGCGCCCTCCGGCCACAGCTCCGCGTCGCACGCCGCCACCAGCGCGCCGATCCGCGCCCACGCCTCCTCGCCCGGCAGCGGCTCCAGCCGGCGGCCGTCGCGCAGCCGCAGCGCGACCCGGTCGTCGACGGCCTCCTTCGCCCCGATCACCGCCTGGTACGGCACCAGCCGGGCCGCGCGGATCCGGGCGCCGAGGCTGCCGTGCTCGGGACCGGCGACCTCGGCGCGCAGCCCGAGGTCCAGGCAGCGCTGCCGGAACCGCTCGGCCTGCGGCAGTTCGGCCTCGGAGACGGGCAGCAGCACCACCTGGACGGGTGCCAGCCAGGCCGGGAACGCGCCCCCGTACAGCTCGATCAGGTGGGCGACCACGCGCTCGACGCTGCCGATCACGCTGCGGTGCACCATCACCGGGCGGTGCTTGGCGCCGTCCGCGCCGATGTAGTGCAGGTTGAACCGCTCGGGCTGGTGGAAGTCGATCTGCACGGTGGAGAGGGTGAACTCGCGCCCGGCGCCGTCGGCGATCTGCACGTCGATCTTGGGACCGTAGAACGCCGCCTCGCCCTCCGCCGCCTCGAACGGCACCCCGGAGCGCTCCAGCACCTCGGTGAGCAGGGCGACGGCACGCTCCCAGAGCGCCGGGTCGGCGACGTACTTGCCGCCCGCGCCGGGCAGCGAGAGCCGGTAGCGGACCGGGACGACGCCCAGTGCCCGGTGCGCCTCGCGGATCAGCTCCAGTGCGGCGACGGCCTCGTCGGCCGCCTGCTCCGGGGTGCAGAAGATGTGGGCGTCGTTCAGCTGGATCGCCCGGACCCTGGTCAGCCCGCCCAGCACCCCGGACAGCTCGGACCGGTACATGCCGCCCAACTCGGCCATGCGCAGCGGCAGTTCCCGGTAGCTGTGGGAGCGTGAGCGGTAGATCAGCGCATGGTGCGGACAGAGGCTGGGGCGCAGCACCATCTCCTCGGAGCCCAGCTCCATGGGCGGGAACATGTCCTCGCGGTAGTGCGCCCAGTGGCCGGAGATCTCGTACAGCTCGCGCTTGCCGAGCACCGGGGAGTAGACGTGGCGGTAGCCGGCCCGGCGCTCGCGGTCGCGGATGAACTCCTCCAGGGAGTGCCGGATCGCGGCGCCGTCGGGGAGCCAGTACGGCAGGCCGGAGCCCATCAGCGGGTCGGTGTCGAAGAGGTCGAGTTCACGGCCGAGCTTGCGGTGGTCGTGGGCCGCGTTGTCGTGCGAGGGCTGGTTACGCATGGTGGTCTCCACTCGGTCTGCGGGCGAGTGGGACCGGAAACGGCGAAGCCCCGGGGCACTCGCCCCGGGGCTTCGGACTAGGTCAGCAGTCAGCGCGCCGGGACTCTCTCCGGCGTCGTCGTGGCGAGTGCAGCGCGCTTCATACGTTCCACGGTAACAGCTCCGGTCCGCCGACGGTGATCTTTTCCGAAGCGGGATCGGGGCCCGGATCCCGGCCCGGCGGCTCAGAAGAGCGTGACGCACCCGCGTGCGGCCAGCGCCACCAGCAGCCGGGCCGACGGCCGCACCTCGTTCCACCGGAGGTCCAGCTTCTCCAGCGCGGGCAGCGCCCCCGGGTCGGCCAGCCAGTCGGGCAGTTCGGTGATCCGGTTGCCGCGCAGGTCGAGGCGGCGCAGCCGGGGAAGCCCGGCGAGCACGGCGGGCAGTTCGGTGAGGGCGTTCTCCCGGAGTTCCAGCTCGCGCAGCTCCACGAGGCCGCCGACCGAGTCCGGCAGTCCGGTCAACTCGTTGCCGCGCAGCCAGAGTTCACGCAGCGCACCGAGTCCGCCGATCGACTCCGGCAGGGCGGTGAGCCGGTTCTGCTGGGCGCGCAGCTCGACCAGCGAGGCCAATTCGCCCATGGTGGCGGGGAGTTCGGTGAGCCGGTTCTCACCGACGTTGAGGTAGCGCAGCGCGGTGAGCCGGCCGAGCTCCTCGGGCAGGGCGGTCAGCGCGTTGTCGTGAAGGTAGAGGAAGTCCCGGAGCCCGGTGAGGTCGCAGAGCTCGACCGGTAGCGCGGCGAGCCGGTTGTGCCCGAGGTCGAGGATCCGCAGCCCGGTCAACCGACCGATGCCGGGCGGGAGTTCCCGGATGCCGGTCTCGGCGAGGATGAGCACGGTCAGCTCGGTCCGGTCCCACACCTCGGCCGGCACCTCATCAAGCGGGCGGCGCCAGAGGTTGAGCGTCACGTCCGCCGCTCCTCCCCCCGCTGTCATGCCTGCCCGCCCTGGGCCGGGCCGATGCGGAACTCCGCCAGCTCCCGGCCGTACCAGCGGTCGGTCAGTCCGGTACTGGTCATCCCGAGGCGCCGGCAGACCGCCGCCGACCGGGTGTTGTCCGGGGCGAGGATGGCGCGGATCTCGGTCAGGCCGTCGGCGAAGCCCTTGGCCAGGACGGCCCGGGCGGCCTCGGTGGCGATGCCCCGGCCCCAGCTGTCCGGGTGGAGGTGCCAGCCGATCTCGACCTCGCCGTCCCCGTCCGGCACGGGAAGCAGCAGGACCGCTCCCGCGACCACGCCGGTGTCCCGCCGTTCGACCGCCCAGACCCCGTACCGGGGGCCGGTGGAGCGCTCACGGCAGTGTTCGATGTACTGGCGGGCCTCCTCGGGGTGGGCCAGGGCGCGCGGCGTCCGGCCGAGCCACTGAGCGACCTCCCAGCGGGAGTAGATGTCGAACGCGCGCTCCTGGTCCGCCACCGTCCACTGACGCACCACCAGTCGTTCGGTGGTCAGCACCGTCTCCGAGCCCGGTTCCGTCCCCGCCATGGCGCGCACCCCTCTCCGATGATCTGTGTGGATCACCGTACGCACCCGAGCCGCCCACCGGAACTCCGTAGCCCGCCCGACCCCCTGTTGTCGAGGGCGGGCGGGGCTCCGACTGCCGGCCGCCGGCCGCCGGACCGCCGGTCAGATCGCGGACGGGAGGTGGAGCGCGGCCACCAGCCCGGCCACCGTCCTGAGCCTGGCGACGTACTCGCGGCAGTACTGCCCGTCGCCGACTGCCCCGTTGCTCAGTGGCAGAACTCGGCCTCCGCGAGCTTGCGTTCGCCGTCCACCCAGTCGGCGTTGGTGTTGAACACCGCCGCGTGCCGTCCGTCCCGGGTGGTCAGTGCCACCGTCGACGAACCGTGGATGCCTCCCGTGTGGCCCCAGAGGGTGATCCCACAGCTGAGCTTCACATCGCCGATACCCAGCCCGGGGCCGCCGGTGGCGGTGGCGGGGAGCATCTCGTCCAGCTCGGCCTTCGGCAGCAACTGTCCGCGCATCAGGGCGGAGTAGAAGCTGGTCAGATCAGCGGTGGTGGAGATCATTTCCCCGGCCGCCCCGGCCCACGAGGGGTTGAGTTCGGTGGTCTCCACTGGCGTCGTGGAGCCGCCGAACAGCTTGGAGTAGCCGAGCGCGTGCGGCCGGGGCAGGTCGACCGCGGTGCCGGGCAGGCTCGTCGCGGAGAGGCCGAGCGGTCGGATGATCCGCTGCTCGATCGCTTCGCCGTACGGGCGGCCGGTCACCTTGGCGATGATCATCCCGGCCAGGAGGTAGTCGGTGTTGGAGTACTTGACCTGCTTCCCCGGTTTGAAGAGCAGCGGGTGGCGGACCGCGAGCCGCACCAGGTCCTCGGGCCGGTAGGTGTCGTAGCGGTGGTTCAGGAAGTCCGGGGAGGCGAGCCGCTTCAGCATCAGCGGATCCTGATCGAAGGAGAACAGTCCGCTGGTGTGCCCGAGGATCTGCCGGATCGTGATCGCCGATCCCTTTTTCCCGACCCCTTGCAGCACGCCGGGCAGCCACTTCTCCACCGTGTCGTCCAGGTCGAGCCGGCCCTCGGCCTGGAGCTGGAGCACCACGGTCGCGGTGAAGGTCTTCGTCACGCTGCCGATCCTGAACCGCTCCCGGGGCGACCGGGGCTGTCCGGTCGCGGTGTCGGCCGTCCCGACGGCCGCCGACCAGTTGTCGTCACCCTCTCGGACGCCCGCGATCGTCCCGGGGAGGCTCTCGGCCCGGACGAGGTCCGCCATCGCGGTCCGCGTCGCACCGTGCCCGCCGCCGTGCTCTCCCTGGACATCGGCCGCCGCGGCCGCCGTCACCGTGCCCATCGCCATCGCAGCGGCTACCGCCACCGCACCGAACCCGCGCCGAAGCGCCCCCTGCCGAGCCATGCCGACCTCCAAGGTCTGTGTTGTTTGTCCCCCCTGACCGGACCGGCGGCCCCACCTCGCCCGGATGATTTCCGCCCGAGATCCGAGGACGGCGGGGCCGCAGGTCCGGGGAGGTGTCAGCAGGCGGTCGAGACGGTGACCCAGTGGTCCTCGTACCAGACCTCGATGGTGCACTTCTTGTGCGCGACCGACGCCGAGGCGGTGCCCGCCGTTCCCGCGGTGATGCCGACCAGCGCGACGAGTGCGGCGAGCGCGGTGGCCGCGCGCCGCTTACCGGTGCGTGCGGTGGTGGTCCTGGTGGCCATGGCTGGTTTCCTCTTCCTGTGGGCCGGCCTCGCCGAGGAGGCTGTGCCGGCTGGGTGATGCGAGGCAGGAGTGCGTCCCCGATCGTGGGTTCCGCCGCCCCTGCGCCCTCCGGCCGGAGGGCGTAGGACGAGGATGCGCCGCGGCCTCGCCCCCGAGGGAGGGCAGAGTGTGCCCTGGCGGACCGGCCGTGGTTGTGCGACCGGTCGCGGCCCCGGCGCCGTCGGGCCGTCCGCCGTAGGGCCGTCCGCCGTAGGGGTCGGGTACCGCTACGGTCGGAGTCCCGCCGGACGGTGTCGGTCTCGGGGCGTATGGGCGGACCGTGGTGGGCATGCTGACAATCGTCGGTATGGACATCGCCGAAGCTCTTCGTGACTTCCTGGTCTCCCGCCGGGCGCGGCTTCGCCCCGAGGAGGTCGGATTACCTGCCCACGGCGTCCGCAGAGTGGCCGGCCTGCGCCGCGAGGAGGTCGCCGCATTGGCGGCCATGAGCGTGGAGCACTACACGCGGCTGGAACGAGGACAGGCGTCGCGGGTCTCGGACGCCGTCCTCGCCGCGGTGGCCGATGTCCTACGGCTCAGCCCGGGGGAACGCCGCTACCTGCGCAGTCTTGCGCGTCCGGTCGGCATCGAGGAGGCCGCCCTCCCCACGGACCGGCGGTCGAACATGCAGCACGTGCTGGACTCGATGGTTCTCACGCCTGCCTACCTGGTCGGCCGGGGTGGCACGATCCTGGCCTGGAACGGGCTGGCGGCAGCCGTGTTCGCCGACTTCTCCCGTGTCCGCCCGGACCGCCGCACCGTTGGGCGGCTGGTCTTCACCGACCCGCGCGCCCGGCGGCTGTACGTGCACTGGGAGGAGAAGGCCCGCGAGACCGTGGCCTATCTGCGCACCGAGGTCGGCAGGTGGCCGCACGACCCCGGCCTCGCCCGGGAGATCGGCGAACTGAGTGCGCGCAGCGCGGTGTTCCGCCGACTCTGGGACGAGCAGGTGGTGCAGGAGACCAACCACACGAAGCTCCTGCTCGCCTGCCCGCCGGTGGGCCGCCTCAGCCTCTCCGCCGAGGCCCTCTACGTCGCAGGACACCCGGACGAGGTGATCGCCGTGTACACCGCCGTCCCAGGCTCCGACGACGAACAGGCCCTGCGCCGCCTGGCCCGCGCTGTCGTGCCCGCGTCCGCACCTGCGTCCGCACCGGTGTCGACGCCCACGGCCGATCCGGCCGGGACTTGACGGAAACCGTCAGGGCCGGCCACCTCCCCACCGACCTCGCCCCGCCGCGCCGCGCCGCGCCGCACCCGTCCACGACTACCCGACGGAACCGCGCCGCGCGGCCCGAGTCAGGGCGCTTCCGGACGGCGCACGGCGGAAACCGCACCGCTCCGACCCGCCGACGCCGGTCGAGGACCTGCGCGGACGAGCCGGAGCGGTGGAACCACGTGGCGGCAGACGGTCAGCCCAGCTTCGGCATCACGGCGGCCGGCCCCTGCACCGCCGAGCCCGTCGCCTTCCCGGTGCCGCAGAAGGCCTGCTCCAGGAAGCCGACCTCCGCCCGCATCTGCGCGACGAGCTCCGCATCGCCACCACGCGGGGTGACGGACATCGACACCTGCCGGTCGCCCGAGCTCCACAGCTCGGAGCTGTACCCGGACACCGAGCCGTTGTGCCCGTAGATCGGACCGCAGGAGAGCTGCCAGCTGGCCATCCCGAGCCCGTAGCCCAGCCCGCTCGGCACGCCCTCGACCTCGATCGGGGTCGTCGTGTTCATCTCCTTCAGCAGCGCGGGCGGCAGCAACCGGCCGCCTTGGAGGGCCTTGTCGAAGCGGTTCAGGTCGCCGAGGGTGGAGACCGCCTCGCCGGCCGCGTTCGCCCAGGTGACGCTCGCCACCGTCACGTCCCGGTCGCTGTGGTCCGCCGGGCCGGGGCCCTCGGGCACCGTCCAGTAGCCGTGCGCGTGCGGGCCCCGGATGCCGGTGGCCGTGCCCGGGAAGTACGTGTCGGTGAGGCCGAGCGGGCGCAGGATGCGCGCGGTGACCTCCTGGGCGTAGGCGTGCCCGGTCACCTTCTCGATGATCATGCCGAGCAGGGTGTAGTTGACGTTGGAGTAGCCGTACCCGGTGCCCGGCGGGAAGTCGGGCGCGTGCGCCAGCGAGGCCGCCACCACCTGGGCCGGGGTGATCTGCCGGGTCAGGCCGCCCTGGTCCAGCCAGTTCCGGACGACCGCCGCGTCCGTCCAGTCGGGGAACACCCCGCCCTTCTCGTTGGTGGAGTCCCAGAGCCCGGAGCGGTGGCTGAGCAGTTGACGGACGGTGATGTGGTCGCCGTTCGGGACCAGCCCGGGCAGGTACCGCTCGACCGGCTCGTCCAGGCCGATCCGCCCCTCCCCGACCAGTTGGAGCACCGTGGTGGAGACGAACACCTTGGTGACGCTGCCGACCCGGAACCGCCCGTCGGCGCGGACCGGCGCGCCGGTGGCCAGGTCGGAGACGCCGGACGCTCCGCGCCAGACCCCGTTCCCGTCCCTGACCTCCGCGATCGCCCCGACCGCGCCCGCACCGGTGACCGCCCGCAGGGCCGCCGCCCTCGGGTCGCCGGAGCCCGGCCGCGCGTCGGCGGCCCCGGAGGCCCCGGCGGCACCCGCGGAGACCACCGGCCCGGCCAGTGTCAGACAGACCGCCCCCACCAGCGCGGAAACAAACGTACGACGTGCCATGCGACCCACCTTCGCAGTCGGCGAGCAGCTCCTCGCCTTCGTCGCCCAGCCTCGCCGCACCGTTGACGGTCCGTCATCCCCCGCCGGGAGGAGCCGGTCGTACACCGGACAACGGAGGGCGTCCACCGGAAGGCGTACATCCCCGCCGGCGCCGCCACCGCGCGCGGCTACCGGGCCGGGGCCGGACGGACCGGGTGCTTGCTCAGGATCGACACCCGGTTGAACGCGTTGATGGCGATCGACACCCAGACCGCCGCGGAGATCTCCTCGTCGCTCAGCACCTCGCGCGCCACGCCGTACGCGGCCTCCTGGAGCGCCGCGTCCGCCGGGGCGGTGGTCGCCTCGGCCAGCCCGAGCGCGGCGCGCTCGCGGTCGCTGAACACCTCGGTGTCCCGCCAGGCCGCGAGCACGCCCAGGCGCTGGGCGGTCTCGCCCTCGCGGATCGCGGCCCTGGTGTGCACGTGCAGGCAGTAGGCGCAGCCGTTGATCTGCGACACCCGGAGGTTGACCAGCTCGATCAGCCGGCGGTCCAGTCCGGCCGCGGCCGCGACCTCGCGCGCCGCCTCGGCGGCGGCCAGGAACGCCTTGTACGCCTGGGGGCTCTGCTTGTCGATGAACACCCGCCGGTCCGTCGGAACCGCCGCCACATCACTCACCTGGACTCCTTAGGCTGATCAGGCTGTCGTGCGCCACTCTGCCATGGCATGATAGTTGAATATAGAACTAATTGCACCTGGGAGGGACCCCCCGTGAGCACCGCCGAGACCGACCGCGCCGCCACCCCCGCCGCCGACCCGCGGGTGGAGGTCCTGCCCGCCCGGGACGTGCCGCTCGGCGGCCCGCGCGCGATGACCGTACGCCGCACCCTGCCCCAGCGCTCCCGCAGCACGATCGGCGCCTGGTGCTTCGTCGACCACTACGGGCCCGACGACGTCACCAGCACCGGCGGCATGGACGTCGCCCCGCACCCGCACACCGGACTGCAGACCGTGAGCTGGCTCTTCACCGGCGAGATCGAGCACCGCGACAGCCTCGGCGTCCACGCGTACGTCCGGCCCGGCGAGGTCAACCTGATGACCTCCGGCCGCGGCATCGCCCACTCCGAGGTCTCCACCCCGGCCACCACCGTCCTCCACGGCGTCCAGCTGTGGGTCGCCCTGCCCGAGGAGCACCGGCACACCGGGCGCGACTTCCACCACCACGTGCCCGCCCCCGTCGCCCTGGACGGCGGCGAGGCCCGGGTCTTCCTCGGCACCCTCGCCGGCGACACCTCCCCCGTCCCCACCTTCACCCCGCTGCTCGGCGCCGAGCTGACCCTGCACCCCGGGGCCACCGTCACCCTCGACGTCGACCCCGCCTTCGAACACGGCCTGCTGGTCGACAGCGGACACGTCCGTCTCCTCGACACCCCGCTGCGCCCCGCCGAACTCGGCTACGCCGCCCCCGGCCGCGACACCCTCACCCTCACCAACACCGGCGACACCGACGCCCGCCTGGTCCTGCTCGGCGGCACGCCCTTCGAGGAGCAGATCGTCATGTGGTGGAACTTCATCGGCCGATCCCACGAGGACATCGTCCAGGCCCGCGACGAGTGGCAGGCCGCCACCGACCGCTTCGGCGCCGTCCAGGGCTACCCCGGCGACCGCCTCCCCGCCCCCGAACTCCCCGGCCTCCCCCTCAAGCCCCGCGGAAACGCCCGCTGACCCGCGCGTTACGCAATCGGGGGTGCGGCGCCCGGGTCCACCGCACCCCCGAGCCGGGGCACAGGGCCGGCCGTTCAGCGGCGGAAGCCCCGGTGGGGGTCGCGGGCCGTGACGTTCCCGAACGGTTCGAACCACGCCCCCGCGCGCAGGTCCCCCACACCGGGCTGCCGGTTGGCGTCGCCGTCGGGGTCCTCGATGCCGTCGAAGCGGGAGCTGTAGAGCATGAGGACGTCGGTGTCCTGGAAGAACATGTCCGTGCCGGCGCCGAAGTCGTAGTCGTCGCGGTGGGCCGGCGATGTGCCGTGCGGGTCGGCCACGGTGTCGTCGGGGTCGTCGTCGAGAGCCGTGGCATACAGGCTCATCAGACCGGCGAGTGCGACGGACAGCAGAAGCTCGGGGCGGAAGAGGAAGTCGAACAGGAACCCCGCCATCGGGACGAGCGCGAGCCGGGGGTGCTGCGGCGCCACGGCAACGGTGCCACCGCGCACGCCGCCGTGACCAGAACCGTCATGGAGCCGATGCCGGCGGACGTGATCTCGACGACCGCGACCACCGCGGGTACTACCCCGGTGGCATACGGGAACGCGGCCGAACGGCTCCGGGCCTGCAGGTGGGCGAACGCGGAGCGCCACACGGGACTCATGCCCCGATTCTGCGGGAGAGGACGGTGATCGTCGTCAACTGACGGGTTGATAGCGGGGGTCGGCGTCATACCACGGGTTGACGCCCGGGATCGCATCCCGGTTTGACGATCCCGGCCTCCCGGATCCCGAGACTGGTGTGCACATCCCGACCAAGGAGGCTGGGCCGGTTGAGCGCACCACGTCTGCTGACGCACCGCACCGTTTCCACCACCGCGTCCGAGCCCGGTGCCTGGTGGGCACACCGGCTGCCGCCCGTCGTCGCCTGGACGCTGTGCGCGCTCTTCGCCGGAGGACTGGGCCTGGCATCGACCCTCGGCCCTCACCGGGTGTGGGGCGCGACCGCGGCCGGGGGGTACCTGGCGGCCGCACTGCTCAGCGGACTCGGGCAGGGGGTGTGGCGGCGCCGGGCGGTCCAGGTGGCCGCGGCCGGGTCGGTCCTGGTCCCGCTGGTCCTGCTGGTCCTGCGTGGCCAGGGGCAACTGGAGCTCGACGTCGTCCAGCGCTCGGGTGAGCGACTGCTGTCCACGGGCGTTCCGTACCTCGACCGGCCCGCCGCCCTCGCGGACTACAACCCCTACCTTCCCGGCATGGCGGTCTTCGGCCTGCCACACGCGCTGCTGGGCGACGTGGTCGCCGGCGACGCGCGCTGGTGGTTCACGCTGTCCTTCCTCGCGGTGATCGCCGTCTCGGCCCGCATCACCGCGGGGCGTCGCGGAAGCGTGGGGCTGGCGGCACTCGCCGCTTTCCCCGCCGTCGCCCTCCCACTGGCCGTCGGAGGGGTGGACCTGCCGGTGAGCGCGCTGATGTGCCTGGCGCTGGCGCTGGCCGGGACCGGGCGGCCGGGCGGCACCGGACTGGCGCTGGGCGCGGCGGCCTCCTTGAAGTGGACGGCCTGGCCGCTCGTCCCGGTCGCGCTCGTACTGCTCGCGACGGTCCGGGGACGGAGCGCGGCGCTGCGGGCCCTCGCCGTCACCGTCGCCGTCGCCGGGACGGTGGTGATCCCGTCCGTACTGGCGACCCCGAATGCCCTCCTGGAGCACACGGTGCTGTTCCCCACCGGCGCCGGCGTCACCGCCTCCCCCGCGGACAGCCCGCTGCCCGGTCATCTCCTGGCAGCCCACGTGCCCGGGGGCCGCGCGCTCGCCCTCGCCCTCCTGGCGCTGGCCGCGGCCGCGGTGGGCACCTCGCTCCTGACCCACCCGCCCCGGACCGTCGTCGCCGCCTCCGACCGGCTGGCCCTCGGGCTGGCCCTCGCCATCTGTCTGGCCCCGGCCACCCGCTTCGGCTACCTCGTGGTGCCGTTCGTCCTGGTCGGCTGGGTCCGGCTCCGCCCGGATTCCCTCGATCCAGGAGACCGCATGCGCACCGTCGCCGTCCCCCGGCAACACCCCACCGGCCGTCACGCCCCCCGACGCCGACTGCGCTGGACCCACGCCCTGCTCCGGCGACTGGGCCGCCGGGCCTGAACCGTGCCGCGCACACTCGTGGTCACCAACGACTTCCCGCCCCGACAGGGAGGGATCAAGACCTTCGTCCACGCGATGACGGAACGCTTCGCCCCGGACGGCGTCGTCGTCTACACGTCCTCCACCCCGGGCGCCGCCGCCTTCGACAACGCCCTCCCCGTGGAGGGGCTCGGCATCGTGTTCCTGGAAGCGGCGGCGGCCGGCCTGCCGGTGCTGGTCGGCAACTCCGGCGGTGCCCCGGACGCCGTGCTCGACGGGGAGACGGGACGAGTCGTGGGCGGCACTCCACCCTGTCGACCACCGCGAATGACGACAGGCGCGGGGCGAGGGGTCAGGGCGTGGCGGTGAGGGTGGGCCAGAGGGTGGCGGCGGTGACGGACCGGGCCAGGGCGGGCGCCCAGGTGGTTTCGTCGCCGTCCTCGTCACGCCAGGACCACAGGCGGGTGGTGGCGAGGTGGAGCGGGTTGAGCCGGGTGATGCCTATGGCGCCGTGGAGTTGGTGGGCGATGCGGGCGATCTCGGCGGCCGAGGCGGATGCCTGGGTCTTGGCGGCGGCGACGGCGAAGTGGGCGGCCACCCCGCCGGTGTCCAGGGGGGTGGCCGCGGCTTGGACGGCGGCGCGTACCAGGGCGGCCTCCTCGATGAGCCGCGCCTCCTCCTGCTTGACCGCCTGGAAGCGGCTGAGCGGACGGCCGAACTGGGTGCGGGCGGTGGTGTGGGCGACCGTCAGTTCCACGCAGCGTTCGGCGGCTCCGGCGATCAGGGCGGCCCGGGCCAGGGCTGCGCGGAGCCGGGCCTCGTCGAGCAGTTCCGGGGAGATCCGGCGGACCTGCGAGGCGGGGATCTCGAGAGCGGGGAGGTGCAGGTCGTCGCGGGGTTCCTCGGCGAGGTTGCCGCCGGGGGTGAGGACGGCCCGGTCGGGGGCGAGGGTGAACAGGACGGGTCCGGAGGGGGCGGCGGCCAGGACGGTGACGGCGGTGGCGGTGCGGGCCCAGGGGACGCGACGCAGGGTGCCGGTGACCAGCAGGGTGTCGTCGTCGCCCAGGCAGCCGGCCGAGCCGACGGGGGAGGCGGCCGGACGGGCGTAGCGGATCGTCAGCTCGGGCGCGATGGCGTAGCTGAGCGGGCCGTCGGGGACGGGGAGACCGACCCGGCGCAGCAGCGGGCGGGCGACCAGGGCGGTCTCGGCGAGAGGGGCGGGGACGGCGCGGCGTCCTGCCTCCTGGGCGGCGGCGAGGAGTTCGGCGGTCGGGGCGTCCGGGGCGGGGAGGGCCACGGCGTCCGGGGCGGTCGTGTTGGTGACGGCGGCGATGGAGTCCGCGTCGGCGTGGAAGGCGGTGGTGTCGTAGGCGTCGGCGGAGATGACGGGGGTGCTGGTGTCGATCGTGTGGGTGTTCATCAGTGCTGCTCCAGATCGCGAGTGATGATGCCGCGAAGGATCTCGTTGGTGCCGCCGCGCAGCGTGTAGCCGGGGCTGTGCAGCAGGGCGAAGGCGAGCAGTTCCGGGTGGCTGCCGGGGGTGGCGTGCGGGTCGGCGGTGGTCGGCAGGACGCTGCGGACGGTGTCGACCAGGGTGCCCTCCAGGCGGGTGCCGAGGTCCTTGACCAGGGCGGCCTGGGTGTCGGGCGAGGCTTCGGTGTCCAGGGCGGCGGCCACACCGAGGGACAGTCGGCGGATGCCGTGCAGACGCGCCGCCAGAACGCCGACCTGGGTGAGCTGTTCGGCTGTCGCGGGGCGCCGCTCCAGTTCGCGGAGCAGGGAGACCAGCAGGGGGAAGGTGGACAGGTAGCGTTCGGGGCCGCTGCGTTCGAAGGCGAGTTCGCCGGTGACCTGCTTCCAGCCGTCGCCCCGCTGCCCGAGCAGCATGCCGTCGGGGACGTCGACGCCTTCGAGGTGGAGGGCGTTGAAGCGGTGCTCGCCGCTCATCAGCCGGATCGGCTCGACCCGCACGCCCGGGGCGCGCAGGTCGACGATGAACTGGCTGAGGCCGGCGTGCCTGTCCTCGGCCTCATCGGTGCGGGCGAGGACGATGGCGTAGTCGTTGACGTGAGCGCCGCCGGTCCACATCTTGGTACCGGTCAACCGCCAGCCGTCGGCGGTCCGTTCGGCACGGGTGGCGACCGAGGCGAGATCGGAGCCGCTGCTCTTCTCACTCATGCCGATGGAGAAGAAGCACTGCCCTGCGGCGATCCGGGGCAGGAAGAAGCGGCGCTGCTCCTCGGTGCCGTGCTGGAGGACGGACGGGCCGGCCTGCCGGTCGGAGACCCAGTGGGCGCTGACCGGGGCGCCGGCGGCCGGACGGGCCGCTCGGCTGCTCGGACATCGGGCTGTGCCTCCTGGGGTGTCGGGTGGGGTGGGTGAACGGTGGTGCGGTACGGGCGGCGGCGGACGCGTGGCGCCGACGAGGCGGATGCGAAAGGACTCGCCGCATCGGTCGGCAGGGGGCGGCGGTTTCGGTTGCCAGGGCTGGTCGCGTAGAAGTGGCTTAGCGCCACTGGAGCGCAGCGGACCCGAGCGGGGTCCGCCGGCCGGGCTGGGGGACCGTGCGCCCGCTGTACGCGAACGGTGTCGCCGGTTCGGTGAGCGGGCCGAAGTCCGTCTCCGTGGTCGACAGCGCGGCGAGCGGCGCGCGCCCGGGCCGGGGCAGGCCGAGTACGTCCTCCCGCGCGAGCAGACCGAGTTCTCGCACCCAGTGGCACACCCCGGCCAGGGTCACGCGGATCCGCCACGAGCCGCCCTCCGCCGCACGCCGGCGCAGGACGGTTGCGACGGCGGCGGCCCCGAGGTAGGCGGCGAGGTAGTCGTTGAGCAGGTACGTCGGCGGCAGCGACGGCCGGTCGGTCCACTCCTCGATGGCGAATCCGGTTGCCGAGCAGGCGAGTTGGTCGAACCCGCCGCGCTCGCCCCACGGACCGTCGGCGCCCCAGGCGTGGTATTCGAGGGTGATGAGTCCGGGGCGGCGCCGGACGAGTTCCTCGGTCGACGCCCCGTGCCGGGCAAGTCCCCGGTAGGCGTGGACGAAGACGTCCGCGTCCTGGAGCGCGTCGTGGAAGGCCGCACGGTCGTGGTCGTCGCGCAGGTCGCAGTAGGCGTTGCGCTTGCCGCCGCCGGTCATCGCGATCATCGGGATCGGGTCGGGGCGGTCGGGACGCGACAGGTGCAGCACGTCGGCGCCGAACTGGGCGAGCAGCCGCGCCGCGACGGGGCCTGCGATGACATGGGTGAGATCGAGCACCCGTACGCCCGCGAGCGCCTCGTCGGCCGCACCGATCAGCTCCAGCGGCCGGACCGGTCCGTCGCCGACACGTTCGATCTCGACGACCGGGCGCTGCTCGACGTACCGCCCCGCGGGGTGCGCGAGCCACTCGTCCCGGCTGCGCACCGCGCAGGCGACGCCGCCCCGCGCGCAGACGGCCTCCTCCAGCGTGAAGGCGTCCCAGCCGGCCACGGCCTGCGCGATCCCCACCTTGTCGAGCCCGCACCTCAGCACGGAGTGGACCGCGTCCCGCAGATGCGGATAGGTGGTGATGATGAAGATCCACCGGCCGTCGCGCGCCCGGTAGAAGTCGCTGTTGCCGAGCAGGGTCGGGTCGTCGAGGAGGGAGAGGAGCGGGCGTCCCGAGAGCGTCGTGTGGTACGTCGCCATGAGCTGGTCGATCGCGGCCCCGGCCTGCACCTCGACCCTCTGGTGCGGGTGGCCGCGCTGTTCGCCGACCGCCGCCGTCTGCCGCCCGAAGACACCGATCGCGGCGGACATGGCGTCGGCGAGGCGGTGCACCGAGGGCACCAGGGGATCCGCCCCGACGACGGTGACGTCCTCGGCCCCCCGGGCCGGATCGGGGTCGCCGAGCGTGTGCAGCAGCCAAAGGACGATCTCGGCGGTGGACGGCGGAGGCGTCGGCCCGGCCGTGGTCAGCGGGTTCGAAGTCATGCCGGGATGTTCGTTCCCGACACGGCACGAGCGCCCGCGTTCACGGATATCCGTGAACCGGTGCGGACGTCACGTCCGCCCCTCCTGGATGTGCGCGAGGAGCCGGGCCGCCGCCCGGTCCAGACTCAGCCGCTCCGAGCGGCCACGACGCCGGTGCGTCAGGACGAGGGCGCCCGTGACGACGGGGCCGTCGGTGACGGGGATCGCGAGCGCGCTGACCTCGGGATCGGCCAGACCCTCGCTGCGGCTGATCCGCGACGCCCGGATCCCCGGAAGAGCGCGGCGGAACTCGGCGACCGCCTCGGGGTCGTGGCGGGCGAGCTCGTCGAGCAGCCCGCGGCGCTCCGCCTCGTCGGTGAGGGCCAGCAGCAGACGGCCCGCGGCGGTGCGCAGGAGCGGCCGGGCCATGTGCTCGTCGGCCAGCGGCAGGAGGCGGGGGATCTCGTCCTCGCCGCCGCGCGCCAGGTGCACGGCGTCGAGCCCGACCCGCACCGTGAGCAGCACCGGGGTACCCGCGACGCGGCTCAGTTCGTTGAGCTCGGCCTGGCCGATCCGCGGGACGACCCGGCCGGCGATGAGGTTGAGGACGTGCGGGGCGGGCCCGAGCCGGTAGCGCCGGCGCTGCTCCAGCAGGAACCCCGTCGCGACGAGCCCGTTGACCAGGTCCTGCACCGAACTCGCCGGCGCCCCGGCCGCCCGCGCCAACTCGGCCACGGTCACCCCGCCCGGAGCCCGCGCGGCGGCCTCCAGGATCCACACGACCCGGTCCACCGTGCGGTGCGGCCGTCGTCGGCCGTGCTCGCTCATCCCGCCCGCCCTGTCCCTGTCGTACGTCGCCGGCCGATCACGCCGGCACGGCCCGCCGGTTCTCCCCCGCCACCCGACGAGCAGGCCGGCCCCGGCCTGGCACCTGCACCTGCCTACACCGGCGCCTGATCCACGCCGTCATGCCGAGGATCGCGCGAACGGACGGGGCCGCGCCAGGCCCTACCGTGCCGCGAAGGCCCCGACCTTGAATTCGGTGCCGCAGACGCTGAAGACGCCGCCCGGCGAGCCGTTCGCCTTCATGACGTTCACCGTGGTGCCCGCGTCCTTGGGCAGCGCGACCTTGACGTGGGACGCCTGCACCGGGCAGGTGTAACGGGCCGACGCGGTGCCCTCGCCGTTCACGTCGTTGTACAGCACGTCCGCCACCACCGCGGCGCCCGCCGGGATGTCGACCGCTGCCGAGCCGGCCGTGGAGTTGTCCCCCGAGACCGGGCTCGCCTTGCCCTGGTCGTCGGCGGCGACCACGGTCGTCGGGCCGACGATGGTGCAGGGGGCACCCGAGCTGTTGGTGATCTTGAGGGTCGCGGCGGCGGGCTGCGCGTCACTGGCGTGGCCCGAGGACTGGAGGAACGCCACCGAGGTGTTCTTGGTCGTGCAGGCCGCGGTGACGCCGCCCTTACCGGCGCCGGAGGACGTCTTGCCTCCACCGCTCGTGCTCGTCTTGCCCCCGGACGGCGCCGAGGCCGCAGCCGATGCCGAGGCCGCAGCCGGCGCCGACGCCGACGCCGAGGTGGAACCCGACGGGGCGGCTGCTGACGCGCTGGTGCCGGCGGCGCCACTGTCCTGCGTGCCGCTGACGTCGTTGCAGGCGGTCAGGGACAGGGCGAGCGCGGCGACGGCGCCGACGGCGAGCAGGGTGGGACGGGTGGTGGTGCGCATGGCTGGTTCCCCCGATTCTCGTTCGTGGGTCGCGATCCTGTACGAGGTCGCTTCCCCTTGCAGGAACGAGGGTGTTGCGGCGCGCTGGCAGATCACTAACGAGCGCGGCGGCGGTCCTAACGCCTGGCTAACGCGCCCGGATCCTGGCGTGTGCCGCCGCGTGCCGGCGCCGCAGTTCGGGCAGTGCGTCCTGGTCGGCGATGTGCAGCAGGGCATCGAGCGCGGTGACGGCGCCCGCGTCGTAGCCGGTCCGCTCGGCCTCGAGCGCGGCCCGCGCGAGGCAGCGCCGCCCGGCCACGGTGTCGCCGAGCCCGGCCAGCGCCTCGCCCTGCCAGGTGCGCAGGAGCACCCGCCGGGCGACCGCCTCGTGCTCCGGGCCGAGGCCGAGCGCCACCTCGGCCGCCTCGTACGCCTGCCGGTGGCGGCCCGCGCCGAGGTGGATGCGGGCCAGGTGCTGGAGCGCGAGCATCCGGGTGTGTGCGTCGTCGGCCTCGGTGGCGAGCGCGAGGGCTCGGGTGCAGGCCGTTTCGGCGGCGCCGGGTTCGTCGTCGGGGAGGGCCGCGGCGAGGTTGACCAGGGCGGTGGCCTCGCCGAGTACGTCGCCTGCGCAGGCCGCGAGTTCGGGTGCGACGCGCAGGTGCCGGACGGCCTCGGCGGTGCGGCCCTCCTCGGCGAGTACCCAGCCGAGCAGGGTCAGGACGCGGGCCTCCGCATAGGGGTCGGCGCAGGAGCGGGCGTCGGCGAGGGCGGCCTCCAGGGTGGGCGCCCAGTCGGCGAGGACCCGCCAGACGACGAGCGGCCACTGGGTCACCGCGATCCGCCAGGCCCGCTCGGGCCGGTCCTCGGCGCTGGCCGCGGCAGCGATCAGGGCGAGGTCGTCGCGTTCCGCGGCGAACCAGCCGATCGCCTCCTCCCGGCTGGTGAAGTCCCGTACTGCGGGCGGCTGTTGAAAGTCATCGGGCTGCACGAAGGCGGGCTCCCCGCCAGGTTCCGCGACCTCGGACGCGGACAGCGCGGTCGCCACGCAGTGGTCGTACAGGCGCAGCCGGGCCGCGGCACGGGCGGCCGGGTCGCGGCTCTGGCCACGCGCGTAGAGCCGGACCAGGTCGTGCAGGACGTAGCGGCCGGGGGCGGTCTCGGTGAGCAGGTGCGCGGCGACCAGGCAGTCGAGGGCGCGGGCCGCGTCCGGCGGGGTCGTGCCGGCGAGCGCGGCGGCGCTGAACCGGTCGACGTGCGTGCCCGGGTGATGGCCGAGCGCGGTGAACAGCTGCGCCGCGTCGGCGGGGAGGTGGGCGGTGGTGAGCCGCAGCGCGGAGGCGACGCCGATGTCTTCGGCGGCGAGCAGCTCGAGCCGCTGGCGCTCGTCGGCGAGCCGGTCGGCGAAGGAGGCGAGGCCGAGGGCGGGGAGTTCCACGAGCCGAGCGGCGGCGACCCGCAGCGCGAGCGGCAGCCCGCCGCACAACTCGGCTGTACGCCGGGCCGCTTGGGGATCGGCGGCGGTGCGGTGCTCGCCGAGGAGACGGGTGAGCAGGGCCACGCTGTCGTCGGTGGCGAGGACGTCGAGGGCGAGGACGCGGGCGGCGTCGGAGGCGACGAGACCGGCGAGGCGGGCACGGCTGGTGACGACGGTGACGCAGCCGGGTCCCGTGGGCAGCAGCGGACGCACCTGGGCGGAGGTACGGGCGTTGTCGAGGACGACGAGCAGGCGCAGTTCGGCGGTGAGCGAGCGGAACAGGGCACCGGCGGCGTCCGCCGACTCGGGCATCCGGCGCGGTGGAACGCCGAGAGCGACGAGGAACTCCCGCAGCAGCTCGGCCGGTTCGGGGTCCGAGGTGTCGCTGAACCCGCGCAGATCGGCGTAGAGCGTCCCGTCGGGGAAGTCGGAGTGCCGGTCGGCCGCCCAGCGCACGGCCAGCGCGGTCTTGCCGACTCCGGCGGGCCCGGTGACCACGACGACCGGCCCGTCAGGTCCGGCCGCGGCCGCGGTCAGCGCGGCGCTCTCGACGGTGCGGCCGTGGAATCCGCGCGGGGTACGGGGCAGCAGGTTGGGCCGGAACTGCACTGACTCCAGGACGGGTTGGGGCGCATCTGCCCGGACCGCGGGGGCGCTTTCGGGGCCGAGAGCGACGGTGAAGGCGGCGGTCAGCTCGGCGCCCGGGCGGGCGCCGAGCTGGTCGGCGAGGACCTGGCGGGCGCGGTGGTAGGCGTCCAGGGCCTCCGAGGAACGCCCCGCGTGGTGCAGCGCCTCGACCAGTCGGGCGGCCAGCGGCTCGCGCAGCGGATGGGCCCCGGTCTCCGGCCGCAACAGCTGGACAGCGCGCTCGTGTTCGCCGCCCGCGACGTACGTGTCGGCGAGCAGCTCGACCGCGGCGAGCCGCGCCTCGTCCAAGGTGTGCGCGGCGGAGCGCAGCAGCGGCGACGGGTAGGCGCCGGCCAGCGCGGGGCCCTGCCACAGGGCGAGCGCCTCGGTGAGCAGCGCGGCCCGGTCACCGGGGTCGGTGGCACGGCGGGCGAGCGCCACCAGGCCGTCGAAGCGGTGGGCGTCGAGCAGCGTCTCCGGCAGTTCCAGGTGGTACGCGGAGCCGCGCGTGCTCAGCTCGACGCCGTACGCCGATGCGTCGACGCCCGCCAACAGTGCCCGCAGGCGCGAGACATGGCCCTGGATCACGGTGCGCGCGTGCAGGGGAGGTTCGTCGTCCCACAGCGCCTCGGTGAGCGTGTCGACCGAGACCGCGACATTGGCCCGCAGCAACAGCATCGCGAGCAGGCTGCGCCGCTTGGCGGGCCCGAGCGGCAACGGCCCGTCGCTCCCGCTGACCGACACGGGGCCGAGGACCTGGAACTCCATGGACGGAACCCTATCGTCCGATGGCTACTGGGGATCGGGAGGTCGAACTTCACGGATACCGCACCGCTCCGTCACCGACCACGTACTCCCACTCGACTGCTCTGCGCCCCGGCCCGCACCCTCGCCGGACACCGACTGCTGCGCGAGCTGCGCCGCCGACACCCCCTGAACGCGGCGGCAGCGCCAGGTGGCACACCGCCGGGGCCCGACGGGGCAGGACTGCTGACCGCGCTGTACTGACGCCGGGCGCTGCGCCTGCTGCTGCCGGACTTCGCCACCCGGGCCGCGCTGCTCGGCGGGCGCGGGGCCCGGGAGAGCGTCGCCCGCACCGGCGGCGACTACGGCCCGTCCGAGGGGGCCGGCCGCCCGGTTGGTGGTACCGGGCGGCGGGTGGCGGAGGGACGGCCTCGCCCCGCCCGCCCCGTGCCCCCGAGTCCCCGGGCGGTCCTGTGGAAGCCGACCGTGCTGGTCCTGGTGCTCACCGTCGGGCAGTCCTCGCCCGGCAGGCCTCGCAGGCGTGGACGCCGGTGTCGCCGTAGCGGCGGATCGGTGTCCCGCAGCCGGCGCACGGGCCGATCTGCCAGGGCTCGCAGCCGTGGGCGAGGGCGGCTTCGCGGCGCTGGGTCTCGGTGGCGTCGAGCCGGCGGTCCTGCCGGGGCACCGTGAACAGCCGTTCGGGGACCTCGTCGAAGGTGTGCAGGCCGGTGCCCGCGGAGTTCCCGCGCCGGGGCCGGGGGTCGTTGAAGGTGAAGGTCTCCTCGCCGTAGCGGCAGGTCGCGTCGAGTTCCTGGCGGGTGTAGGTGATGCCGGCGTCCCCGGCCCCGGGTTCGGCCGGGGAGTCCTCGTCCTCGTCGGGGCCGAACATGTCGTGCCAGCGGTCCCGATCGACTGCGGGCACCCACATCCGGGAGACGGAGCGCGGGTCGCGCTGGTCGGGGATGCGCATCGGAACGAACTCGCCGTCCGCGCTGGCGACGACGAGCTGGTCGACCTCGGTGGGCGCCTTCGCGGGCAGGCACAGCGCGGGCAGGAACCACTCGGCGTGGAAGCGCCCGCAGGAGCTGCCGTTGACCGGGCAGGGCCGCACGCTGCTCGGCAGGCACTTCCACTGCTGCAGGTGCCGCACCCCGGCGCGCACCACCATGGCGAGCGGGGAGGCGATCTCCTTCCAGCTGAAGTCGTCGACCCGGGCCCAGGGTGCCCGCTCGACGACGGCGGAGCGGTCGGTGTCGGTCACCCACAGCGGGACGATCCCGTGCTCGGCGGCCGCGCGGGAGCGGCGGCGGACGGTGTCGGCGGTGATCGGCGAGTACTGGGCCTCCCATCCGATCCGCCGGCCGTCGTCGCCGGTGACGAGGACGTCGGTGCGGATCCGGCCGTCGGTCGCGCGGGCTCCGATCTCGGCCCGGTGGCCGTGGCGTTCGGCGGCCCGGGCGATCCGCTCCTTCATCGCCTGGTGCTTCGCGCTCTCCTCCGGGGTGGGGGTGTGGCGCACCGGCAGGTGGGCGGCCACCCAGACGGTGCGGCCGCCGACCGTCCGGCGGCGGATCGTCATCCACGGGGACCGGCCGTCCTCCTCGGCCTGGCAGGCGCCGTCGCGGTGGTGCTCCAGGCACTCCAGGAGCTCGCGCTCGCGCCGGTCGATCGGGGTGGTGACCTCCTCCAGCAGGCCGGGCCGACCCGGATGGCCGAGGTCGGGCATGGTCAGGTTGATCTCGATGCCGTACGCGGTGTGGAAAACTCCGTTCGCCATATCCGGAGAATAGAAACAGGAAGCGGCAATTTAAACACCGGTGCGAATGTTTAGAATCGGCGAATAAAAGCCTCGAATAACATCAGTCCCACGGTCAACAGGGTCCGGCATTCTGTTTGAATTCCACCCGTGCCCGCCGGTCCGACCAGCGGACCTGCGGGCATCCGCGGTACCGCGAAGGGCCTGGGAGAGGACCTGGGCACACCCGTCCGGAACGCGGCGACCACCGTCCCGGCCTACGTCGGCGACCACCAGGCCGAAGACGTCCTCGCCCGGGTCGCCACCGGCATCGGCATCACGGAGAAACCCACCCGGCCCTAGCGGGCCAGCGCGGCGGAATCAGCGGCGCGAGGCCGCACAACGGTCGCCTCCGGGCGGTACGGATCGGGCCTCAAGGCGTTTGCCAGAGGCGACGAGCGCAGGACGTGCCGGTAGCCAGCAGCACCGCCGCCCCGCAGGGACTCCAGATAGAACACCTTCAGGATCACGGCGAGCTCTGCCTCGGTGACGTCCACGCTGCGCCGGCTGGAGCCCTCTACGGTCCGCGCCCTGGCGATCGCCGCGCCCAGCAGGTCGGCGTCGACCCCAGGGAGGAGGCCGGCCTTCGCGTCCTCGCGGACGGCGTGGAGAAGGGGCATGTCGAAGGCACGCACGCTGATCGTGGTGTCCGGCACGCAGTCGTCCACCGGTACGACGGGCTGCTCGGCTGGACGGTCCCGCAGGGCCCGGTAGCGCAGCAGGTCCTGCCCCAGGCCGGTTACGCGAACCGCCCACGCCGGGCGGGCTTCGCCGACGGCGAGACCGTCGAGCAGTTCGGGACTCGCGAACTCGCACACCTTCGCTCCGACGAGCCGGCGCACGGTCCCGTGCTCCGCGATCCGGCGCTGTAGGGGCAGCTCCCCGGCCAGCCAGCCCGAACTCTCGGCAGCGACGGCCTCCAGCAGCACCCACTCATCGTGACTCAGAGCCACAAAACCCTCCCTCAACGTGACTGTGCCGCCGATCCTGCCACGCCGCCCTCGACGGCGCCCCGGCCTTCGCAAATCCCGGGGGAACACGGCCGGCACCGTCCGACCCCTGACCCCTCATGCCACCCTCACCCGGACCGGGTGCAGCGCGATGCCCAGGCATCGGTCTGGACAGGCGGCTCCCGGACGACGGGCAGGCCGTGGGGGCGGCGCCGATCCGACGGGACTCTCACACCACCACCACTCCCCCGCCGTTACCGCGGGCGACGCCCACCGCGGCCATGTACCCGCGCAGTTAGCCGTCGTACGGGGTGGGGTCGGCGCTGGCCGCGAGCCGGCCGGGCACCGAGCGGCCGGCGGACTTGTACGCGGCGATCTCGCAAGGCGATGCCCAGCCCGGCCGGCAAGTCCCTTCCTAAGCAAGAGAGTTGAACACTGGCGGCTACCGCCGTCGCCGGCGCCCGCTCCGGCCGCGGTGCAGTGCGGGTGCGAGAGGGCTACGTGCCCCGCACCCGTCGGCGCCGAACCCTGCTTTCCCGGTAGGGGGTTCGGCCGCCCGGGCGGGTCGGGCCAGGGGTTTGCGCGATCACCGACAGGCCATTCCGGTCATTCGGTGGCCGATACCCGCGGAAGGTCGCCTTCTTCCCGGATGCCGCACCCCAGGGTGCGGGGGGCTGCCATGCTGGCACCAGCGGAATGTGACATTTCACATTCCGCCCATCCTCCTATCCCTGCCCCGAGGAGAGACACCCATGAAGACCACCGTCATCGCCGTCGTTGCCGCCGCCGCGACCCTGACCACCCTGGCCACCGCCCAGGGGGCCGCCGCCGCGCCGGCCGGGCCGGTCGGCGCGGTCGTGACCTGCGGCACCCCTGGCGCGCCCGGTCCACTGCTGACCCGGGCCTGCGTCGAGGTGACCGGCAACCAGGTCCGCTTCTACGGGGTGGCCACGGCCGGTGACCCGTCCTGGCAGCCCCAGTCCGTCGGCTTCGCCGTCTCCGGCACGGTCGTCGGCGGCGCCCCCCTCGCCCCCGTCAACCCGACCGTCCTCGTCCAGGCCGGCTCGAACCAGGTCGGCAGCGTCTTCTCCAGCGCCCCGTGCGGCGCCACCGTCAGCAACACCTTCTCGGTGAACCAGCCCGGCTGGCCCGCCTCGACCGCCACCGTCTCCACCGTGGTGGCCTGCTGACACCGGACTCCCGCAGGTGTGCCCCGGCCCGCCCGGGGCACACCTCGCCACCGCCCCTCGGAGGGAGGGCACTCTTCCCGCCGCAGCAGGTCAACCGGTACCCGCAACCCGCCACGGCGAACCGGCCGATGTCGCGCAGCCCGAGCACGGGAGCCGGCCGCCGCTTCCTCCCCGGTCGCGGCGGCAGCGTCCAGCGCAACCGCCCGCTCACGGCGCCTCCCGACGCCGCCGGAACCCCGTTCGCCGCCGGCCGCACCCTCGGGAATCCGGGCGATCGAAGCCCAGTTCCGGGTGCGGGAGGGCTACCGGGTACTGGCGACGTGGGCCATTGTCGACCTGGGAACGATCGCCCGCGACACCTACCGGAACGACGAGCTCGGCCGGGGCAATCACTCGCCGACCGACCTGGCCGAGCGGCTCGGCGTCTCGCCATCGGCAATCTCCGGCGCCGCGTCCGGAACCGGCTGGAATCCCCCGATCAACAGGTCAACCGGCGTGCTGGCGCACCGAAGAACCGGCGCCTTCAGTAGAGCGCGAGGAACGCCGAAGGGACGGACACGTGACTGTGTCCGCCCCTTCGGCATTCGTGGTAGCGGGGACAGGATTTGAACCTGCGACCTCTGGGTTATGAGCCCAGCGAGCTACCGAGCTGCTCCACCCCGCGTCGTGGTCCCGACTGTACGGCACCAGTCGGCGATCACCAACTCGGTTCGGCCCGGGCACCGGCGAACAGCGCGAGGACCGCGCCGATCTCGTTCGGCTTGAGGGCCGCCGTGGCCAGGTTCTTGCTCTCGCCCGTCGGGGGCTCGGGCGGCCGCCAGTCGATGCCGGCGGCGGTCAGCACGGCGACCAGGTGCTGTACGGCGGAGGCCAGGCGGTCGGCGTTCTCTCCGGACAGGACGCGTCCCGCCTTGCTCTGGAGGTCCGCCAGGGCCTTCCTCTGGGAGGCGACCCGTTCCACGTCGGGCGTAGGGCGGCCACCGCCGCGCCGGGGTCGGTGCGGTGGTGGCCGCCCTCCTCGCCGTCGGCGAGCCGCCCCGCCCGGTTGGCCGCCGCTGCGAACGGTGGTCCCGTGCAAGCGCATTGGCCGGGCAGGACGAGTCGGAGGAGTTGGACGGGGCCGACCGGCCGGTCACCAGCCGTCGGTGAGCCGGAAGGCGCGGGAGAAGGAGGCTCCGCCCGTGTTCGTCCATTCGTCGAGGACGCCGTAGGTGTCGTCGCGGGCGATGAGGTCGGCGCGGCCGGTGCCCCGGAAGTCACCGGCGACCGTCTGGGAGAACGGACCCCACCCGTCGGTGACGAGCACCCGGTCGGCGAAGGTGCCGTCCCCGTTACCGGGCCACATGTACAGGTTGCCCGTCGCGTCCTCCCTCGCCATCAGGTCCGCGTGCCCCGTCCCCCGGAAATCACCGGCGACCGTCTGCGAGAACGGACCCCACCCGTCGGTGACGAGCACACGGCCCGCGAAAGTACCGTCCCCGTTACCCCGCCACATGTACAGATTGCCCGTCGCATCCTCCCTCGCCATCAGATCCGCACGACCCGTCCCCCGGAAATCACCGGCGACCGTCTGCGAGAACGGACCCCACCCGTCGGTGACGAGCACACGACCGGCGAAAGTACCGTCCCCGTTACCCCGCCACATGTACAGGTTGCCCGTCGCGTCCTCCCTCGCCATCAGATCCGCATGACCCGTCCCCCGGAAATCACCGGCGGTGGTCTGGGAGAACGCGCCCCAGCCGGCCGTCAGGTCGGTCCTGGCCGCGAAGGACCCGTCTCCCCGCCCCGCCCACTCGTACAGGTGCCCGTCCGAGTCGTCGCGGGCGACGAGGTCGCCGGTGCCCTTGCCGTGGAAGGCCCCGGCCGTCGTCTGGGAGAAG
>NZ_LIPD01000006.1 GCF_001905545.1 Streptomyces sp. CB02056
TTCCCCTAACACACAAAAAACAAGCTGAAGAAGAGAACACGAGACCCGGGATCGGAAAAGCGGACACCAGTCCGTGAATCCGAGCCGGAAACCCGGGCCCTGGGAAGAGAGAAAGAGCACGCACCGCACGAAGACTAAAAACGCGAATGAGCCGGGCACTTCACGTGCTTCCGGCTCATCGCGCTATCCGTCCGAACTCGCGGCCCCGTACAGGTGCCGGAGCCTCACGCCCCTCGACCTAGGCGGCCCACTGTTCACGTTCCATGGCGATCGCGCGCTCGTCCGCGGGCCATGCGTGGTAGAGGTCGGGGCGACGGTGAAGGCGGCGTCGCGGCACTGGAATTAGTGGGATACGCCATCGACGGTGGTGAGCGCCTTGCGCGGACCGTCGTACCAGTCAAGCTCGACGTACACGGGCTCGAAGCCCACTACTCCGGCGCCCCGGTCGATCCGGCATCCCGGAGGCGCCCGCCGGTGCTCCCTGGCATCATGCGGTCCGCGGCCGGGAACCAGCACCGGCTGCAACGGGCAGGTGTCGTGGGGTGGGTGAGGGCGCGATGGGTGTCGGGACGGAACCGGTCATCAAGCCGAGCAGGCGGGCGGCGCGGCTCCGGGCGGCGGGGCGGGTGCTGATCGTGCTGGCGGGGCTGGTGCCCGTCGTGGCCGGGTTCCTCCTCTTCGTGCGCACGTACGACGTGACGGTGGCGTACCGGACGGCCCCGGTGTGCGGGACGTCGGCGGCCGGGGCGGGTGCGGACTGCCTGCGGCTGGAGAGCGGGCGGGTCGTGAGGAAGAAGGTGGACACCGACCGGGAGAACGACCTCAGTTCGTACAAGCTGGTCGTCGTGCGCGAGACCGCGGGCGGCGACGAGTACGACGTGGGCGAGCCCTTCTTCCAGGACGTAGAGGTCGGCACCGCGATCGACGTGGGGGTCTGGAAGGGCGAGGTGGTGCAGATCTCGTACCGCGGCCACCGGGCGGTGAAGCCTCAGCTGCCCTGGCTGCCCGTCCTCGGGGTGGCGCTGCTGATCGGCGTCGGCAGTGCGGCGGTCGTCCACGGTCTGCACCGGTCCCGGGAGGGCCTCAGGGACGTGGTGCAGGTCGGGAGCATCGTGTTCACCGTCGGGTCGTTCGCCGGTTCCCTCGTCCTCATCGGGGCGTTCCAGTGGTCGTTCCCCGTGACGATCACGGTCGCCGTCCTGGCCTGGTTGAGCACCGTCGCGGCCTGTGCGGTGGTCGGCCGCCTGTCCTTCGGGCCGGCCCGGGCCTGTGCGTGACCGGTGGGTTCGGGAATCGGCTTGCACTGACGCAGGATTGTCAGGTTATCGCCATGGGAAGGGAGCAGGCCACAGACCGTTCCCTCCGGAAGGACCCCCGTGCACCGCACCACCGTCAGAACCGCCACCGCCCTGCTCGCCACCGTACTCGCCGGTGCGGTGCTGGGGGCCGCGCCCGCCGGGGCCCGTCCGGCGGGCGACAACCGTCCGGCGGGCGACAAGCCGTCGACACGTCAGGTGGAGGTGTTCGCCGAGGACGGCGGCATCTCCCGGGCCCAGGCCCCGGCCGTCTCCCCCTATCTCGCCGACGGCGCCCAGGGCGTGGCCCCGATGCGGGGCGACGGCGACGTGACGGCGCTGGTCCGCAACGGGGAGCCGGCCGCCAAGCTGGACGTGGTGGTGATCGGCGACGGGTACACCGCGCAGGAGCAGGACAAGTTCCGCGCGGACGCGGCCCAGAAGTGGCGCGAGATGACCGCCGTGGAGCCCTACGCCAGCTACCGCGCGCTGTTCAACGTCTGGGCGGTGTCCGCGATATCGCCCGAGTCCGGGGTGACCGGGGATCCGGACCAGGGGACGGTGCGGCACACCGCGCTGGGCTCGTACTTCTGGTGCGACGGCGTGGAACGGCTGCTCTGCGTGGACGAGAAGGCGGTCGAGTCGTACGCGGCGAAGGCCCCGCAGGCGGACCTGGTGCTCGTGGTGGCCAACAGCGCGAAGTACGGCGGCGCCGGCTACAACGACGTCAAGTCCCCGCTCGGCTACGAGGGGATCGCCACCGTGGCGGGCGGCAACGCGAAGTCCGGGCAGATCGCGGTGCACGAGACCGGGCACTCGCTGGGCAAGCTGGCCGACGAGTACGCGTACGACGGCCAGGGGACGTACCAGGGCAGCGAGCCCACCGAGGCCAACATCAGCACCCTGACCGCCGACCGAATGCGCCAGCAGGGCACCAAGTGGTCGCGCTGGCTGGGCCAGGCCTCGCCGGACGGCGGCACGGTCGGCGCGTACGAGGGCGGCGGCTACTACCCGACCGGGCTCTACCGGCCGACCGAGAACTCGATCATGCGCTCGCTCGGACGGGAGTTCAACCTGCCCGGGCGCGAGGCGATGATCGCGGGCTTCTACCGCCACGCCACGCCGCTCACCAGCCCCACCGCCAACGGCAGTCGGCTCACCGCCGCGGACCGCCTCACCGTCGATCTGCCGGTGGCCGGCACCCGGCTGCGCTGGTACCTGGACGGGAAGGAGCTGCCCCGACTGGGCGGCCGCACCGCACTGGACCTGGCCGAGCTCAAGCTGACCGGGCCGCGCTCCCGGCCGCACGTGCTCACCGCGGTCGCCACCGACCCGACCCCGGCCGTCGCGGACCCGGCGCTGCGCGCGAAGCTGACCGCGAGCCTGTCCTGGACGGTGACGCGCTAAGCGCGTTAAAGGCGCCGGAACGCGCCGGGAGGCGCCAACACGACAGGATGCCGCCGTCCCGCCCACTGGTCGACAGGGGCGGGACGGCGGCGTCACGTTCGCCCCTGCCAGCGCGGCCCGCCCCTACTCCTCCTCGTCGAGCCTGGCGAGCCGGGTCGTCACATCGTCGGCGAAGCGGGCGAGGAGCCGGACGAGGTCGTCGCGGTCCTGCCGGGGCCAGTCGCCGAGGGCGTCGGTGAACCAGCCGAGCAGGAAGGCGAGGTAGCGGTTGACGGCCTCGGCGCCGGCCTCGGTGGGTTCGATGAGGCGGGCCCGGGCGTCGTACGGGTCGGGGATGCGGCGGGCGAGGCCGTGCTTCTCCAGGATCTGGACCTGGCGGGTGATGTGCGGGCCGACGACCTGCATGCGGTCGGCGATCTCGCCGATCCGCAGGGGTCCGTCGGCCGTGCGCAGGGTGACGAGCACGCCCACCGCGGGCCGGTCGCGCCCCAGGCCCGCCTCCTCGACGGCGCGTTCGACGAGGCGGCCCCGGGTGAGGGCGGCGCTGAGCCGGGAGATCCGGGTCAGCGCGGCGAGGAGGTCGGGCCGCGGCTCCCCCGGTTCGCGGGCCTCGGGGGAATCGGAAGCCTTGACGGAGTCGGGCGCCTCGGGGAACCCGGGGGTCTCGGCGGGCTCAGGAATCTCAGCGGGCATGGCGCCTCCATGTTGCATACCTAAGTTAGGTATCTGTATTGTGGGGGGTGGCCACCGCCCGCGAGGGCGACGTGCGACCTCCATAAAGATACCTGAGGTACGTATCTTTCCGCTCGTCCAGGTGCGTACCACCGACGTGCCGGCGGGGATGCCCGCCGGGAAGGAAGTGAGAGGCCATGAACACCGTGTCACGCCCCGCCCGTCGCGTCCTCGTCTCCGGGGCCAGCATCGCGGGGCCCGCGCTCGCGTACTGGCTCGACCGGTACGGATTCGAGGTGACCGTCGTCGAGAAGGCCGCCGCCGTGCGCGGGGGCGGCTACGCCATCGACGTTCGCGGGCCCGCCCGCGAGGTCGTGGAGCGCATGGGGCTGCTGCCTCGCCTGCGCACCGTCCACGTCGACAGCCAGCGAATCACCTTCGTCGATTCCGTCGGGCGGACCGTCGGCTCGCTGCGCCCGGAACAGCTGACCGGCGGCGCGGCCGGCCACGACCTGGAGGTCCGGCGCGGCGACCTGGCCGACGCCCTCCAGGAGCCGCTGCGCGGCCGGGTCGAGTTCCTCTTCGAGGACTCGATCGCCGCGCTGGAGGACGACGGGGAGGCCGTCCACGTACGGTTCGACAGCGGCGCCAGCCGCAGCTTCGACCTCGTGGTCGGCGCGGACGGCCTGCACTCGAACACCCGCCGGCTGGTTCTCGGCCCCGAGGAGGCCTTCCACCGCTACCTCGGGCACGTCTTCGCCGGCTTCACGCTCCCGAACGAGTTCGGCCTCGTCCGCGAGGCCGTCGTCTGGAACGACGTCGGGCGCGGCGCGGTCCTCAACGCGCACGAACCGGCCGACCGGCTCCACGGCTTCCTCACCTTCACCCGCGACGACCCGCCCTTCGAGGCCTTCCGCGATCCGCGGGCCCAGCGCGAGCTGGTCGCCGCGCGGTTCCCGGAGCGGGTCTGGCACCTGCCGCGCCTGGTGGCGGCGATGCGGGACGCCGAGGACCTCTTCTTCGACGTCGTCAGCCAGATCCACCTGCCCAGCTGGTCGCGCGGGCGGGTGGTCCTCGCGGGCGACGCCGCGCACGCCACGTCGTTCCTGTCCGGCCAGGGGTCCAGCCTCGCCCTGGTCGGCGCGTACGTCCTGGCCGGCGAACTGGCCGCGCGCTCCGACCACACCGCCGCCTTCGCGGCCTACGAGCGCCGGATGCGCCCCTTCGCCGAGCGCAACCAGGCGCTGGCCACCGGAGGCGGCACGTCGGTGGCGCCGAGGACACGGGAGCAGTTGGAGGCCCGCAACACCGTGGTGCGCGATCCGGAATCCGCCGCGAGCGAGCTGGCGACGCCGAGTGCCCGGGCGGCCCGGGCCGCCCACTCGGACCTGCGGCTGCCGGACTACGCCGGACGGCTGTGACGGTCAGGACGATCGGGCGACGGACCACCGGTGCCGGCCTCCCCACGAACGGGGAGACCGGCACCGTCGTCCCCGGCCGTTACGGCAGCGGGATGCGCACCACCTGCGGGTCGTGGTCGCTGAGCTGCGTGCTGAACTCGCTGTTGATGTGCACGATGTCGTAGCTGTACGACGTGGCCGCGAGCGCGCCGGAGATCAGGATGTGGTCCAGCACCTGCGAGTTGCCCTCGTACACGTAGGTGTAGCGCTCGGGCAGCGGCAGGGTGCGCGGCAGGTCGGTGAGCGAGCCGCCGGCGGTGAGGATGTCGGCGGTCTGCGAGAACTCGAAGTCGTTGAGGTCGCCGAGCACGATGACCGAGGCGTTCGGGTCCACGGCCAGGATCTGGTCGGTGAAGCCCTTCACCGCGGTCGCCTGGGCGTGGCGCTGGGTCTCCGAGGGGTGGGCCGGCGGCTGGTAGCGGCCGAAGAGGGGCTGGTCGCCGCCCTTGGAGTTGAAGTGGTTGGCGATCACGAAGACCGGCTTGCCGTTCCAGCGGAACTCGCCGGCCAGCGGCTTGCGGCTGGAGTTGAACGCCGAGTTGGTCGGGTCGATCCGCCCGGGCGAGTAGGCGAGCTGCGGTGTGCCGCCCGCGTTCACCACGGAGTCGGCGGTGGTGGATCCGGCGCCGGGGCGGTCGGTGAAGGAGAGGCCGCGGTCGGTGCGGAACAGGAACACCTGGCGGATGTTGCCGCCGGGCTGCCCGCCGTCCTGGCCGTCCACCGGGTCGATCTCGCGGTAGGAGTAGGAGGGGCCGCCGGCCGCGGTGATGGCCGCGGTGAGCTTGGCCAGGGTCTGGGTGGCGCTGACCGTGCCGTCGTCGGTGGCGCCGCTGTTGTCCTGGATCTCCTCGAGGGCGACCAGGTCGGGCGAGCGCAGGTTGGTCACGATGCCCGCCGCGAGGCCGTCGAACTTGCTCTGCGGGTCGGAGGGGGCGAGGTTCTCCACGTTGAAGGTGGCCGCGGCGAGCTGCCCGGCCGTCGGCGCGGCGGTGGTCTCGGGCGCGATGCCGCCGGAGGTGACCGCCGGGGTCGCGGTGACCTGGAGGGTGAAGTTGCCGAAGGCGTAGTCGAGCACGCCGACGGTGGCGCCGTTCAGGGTGTCGCCGACGTTGGCGGTCGGGGTGGGCGCGAGCGCCTTCCCGAGGACGACCCGCTCCGGGTTGCCGTCGTTCGCCTGGAGCAGGATGCCGCCCCGGTTGGTGCGGGTGGTGCTGCCCGGCGGGACGACGACGAGCTCGCCGTACTTGTTGGTCGGGCCGACCACGGCCGCGTTGTCGATCTCGACCCGCATGCCCTCCAGCGACCTCCAGAAGTCCAGGCCGTCGGTGGCGGGCTGGAAGTTCCCGGCCGCCTCGACGTCGCCGGAGGTGACGCTGGAGATGACCGCGGACGGGGGCACCCGCCCGCCCTGGCCGACCACGGTGGCGGCGGGCAGCGCGACGTTGTGGGCGACCACCGTGACGGTGGGCGCGGTCAGTTCGGTGATCGACAGGTTGGTGGTGCCGCCGGTGCCGCCGGGGCGGTACTGGGTGACGGTGGCGTTAACCGTCACCGAGTCGCCGACCGCGACCGAGGGCGCGCCGGCGGTGTAGACGTAGATGCCCTCGCTGGTGCCGGGGTCGTTGTCGGGCTGCGGGTCCTGGTACCAGAAGCCGTTGGGGCCGACGGCCGTCACCACACCGGGCACGGCGCTGACCGCGCTGCCCGCCAGCGGGGAGGTGCGGGCGGCGCCCTGGATGTCGTGGATGCGGGTGCCGGCGGGGTTGCCGCCGGTGCCGGTGGAGGAGGAGTTGCGCGGCACGGGCGCGGTGATCGCGAAGTCCGCCGCGTTGTTGTCGGTGTCGGTGGCGCCGCCGCCGGTGCGCAGGGCGGCGGTGGAGTTCGACAGGTTGCCGGTCGGCGTCCCCTCGGCGGAGCTCGCGCCGCTGCCGTAGCCGACCAGGTCCTTCACCCCGGACTGGCTCGCGCAGCCCGAAGTGCAGGTCAGCGCCGTGCCGTTGGTGACGAGGGCGACCTTGCCGGAGGTCGCGGACATGGCGATCGTTCCGGTGGCGTCCGGCGTCGGCAGCGCGGCGCCCGTACCGGCTCCGGCGGCCTCCTGGACGAGGAAGTAGCGGCCGGGCGCGATCGTCCCGGAGAGGGTGGTCCGCGACCAGCTCCCCCCGGCGGCCGAGGCGTACTGCACCGTCCAGCCGGTGACGGACACCGGCGCGGTGCCGCGGTTGTACAGCTCGACGAAGTCGTTGGCGTACGGGGCGCCGGAGTTGCCGCCACCGCCGTACACCTGGCTGATCACGATGTCGGGCGACGCGGCCTGCGCCACGCCGCCGGGCAGCGCCACCAGCGCCGCCACCACGGCCGCGGCGGAGGCCGCCGCGAGCGTCCGGCGCCGGAACCGCGGCGCTCTCGGGTTGATCCGGGGGTTCGGGGTGCTCCGCATGAGGCTGACTCCTGACCACCGTCCGGGCGCGCGGCCCGACGGTTGTGACCACGGATGGGAAAGTGGGGCGCTGAGGTTCTAGCAGTGCCACCAGATCCCTACCGGTCGCGTCGGGCAACGGCCAGACGTACGGCGGAAGAACGTTTCTACGCGCGACAAGTGGGAGACTCTGCTCCGGATTCAGGCGGTCAACTGCCGCCTTTTGAGCGTTTGTTGATTCACCGAAACAACAGGAACAGCACGGAGCCCGGGCCCGGCAGCGCCCCCGCTGCCGGACCCGGGCCGGTCCTCGTCGTCCGTGTCGCCCTCGCCGCCGACCCCGGCTCAGCCGGGGCGGTGCTGCGCCGCCCCCGGCACCGGCCGGGGCGGACGCCGGCGCAAGGGCGCCAGTTCGCGTTCCAGGGCCCGCACGTCCAGCGCTATCCGGGACGCGGTCTCGCGCGGGCCGGTGCCGGCGGGCAGCCGTCGCGACCACGAGCGGGGCTTGGCCGGGCCGTCCTGGACCATGTGGAAGTTGAGTCGCAGCACGTCGGCGACGTCGACCAGGCTCACCAGGATCCTGGTGTCGGCGAGGTCGATGCAGACTTCGTTCCCGATGCACGAGCAGGCCACCAGGCCCTCGATGGCCTCCTCCGCCAGATATCTGGCCAGGGGTACCGCCTTCCCCCGCACCAGAAACGGACGTTCCACCGGAGTCACCGGAACCGCCTCCTCCCCAGCAGCTGTACGGTGCTCGGCCGCGGCGCAAGCGCACCGCAACGGACCGGGCCCGGCCTATGCTCCACCACATCGGACCGGTTCGCCAACTCGGTGTCTCACCAAGTGAATTGGGAGAACGCACCGGACCGGCGCACCGGCGCACGCCCCAGCGCACCGGGCCGGCCCCGGCAGCCCGGCCACGACGGCGGGCGCACGGCCCCGGAACGCGCGTGTGCCCGCCCGCACGAGGCGGACGGGCACAGCGGCGATGCGCGGAACCGGGCGGGCCGGGGCTCAGCGGCCGCCGCGGCCGTGCAGCACCAGGGAGCGGGTCAGCGCGAGCAGACCGCCGGTGCAGAGCGCGGTGCGGAGCATGTTGACCGGCACCCAGCTGTCCGCGAACTTGGCCCGCACGGCGGCGAAGTCGTGGATCTGCGCCGGGTCGCCGGCCGCCGCCAGCTCGTTGTTCAGCGGGATGTTGACACCCATGGTGACGATCAGCGCCACCACGTACAGCGCCGTCGCCAGGCCCGCCCAGAGCGCCGCCTGGCGCCGGCCGGCCTTGTGCAGCAGCCAGGCCGCCAGGCCGGTCGCCGCGAAGGCGCCGACGAAGACCAGGCCGAACAGCCCGTTCTCGATCGACTTGTTGATGTGCTGCATCGCCGTGACGTAGGTCCGGTCGTCCCCGGCCGCCAGGCCCGGCATCACCGACACGTCGAAGGCGAAGAACAGCCCCGCCATCAGGCCCATCGCCACGGTGGAACCCACCAGCAGCGGCCCCGCGGCCTTGCTCTGTCCGACAGCCCGCACCGAACTCCCCACCCCCGCACTCCCGATGGCCGACGGCGCCGTGTACGACAGCGGAACCGCGGTCTGATCCGAACGCATCCCTGGACCCTCTCAATCTTCCGGCCCCGCGGAGTGCGGCGCCGACGAACGTGGAACTCTCGACACCGCCCACCGTGCGGCGCACCGCGCAACGGAACCGCGACAACCGGAACCCCGGCCCCCGGCAGGGCACTTGCGGCACCCGGCGGTGCCGCGCCCGGCCGGGGCCGGCGCACCTCACCGCCCCGGCGAACACGGCGAAGAGGCCGGCTCAGAGCACCGCGCCCAGCCCGCGCCGGTACCGCCGGTCCAGGACCGTCCGCCCGAGCAGCCGCACCGGGGCCGGGATGGTCGCCGAGACCGCCCGGACCGAGGCCGCGTCCGCGCCGTCGAACATCCAGGGCTGGAGGTAGGTCATCACCTGGGTCGGCGCGCTCCCGATGATCCGGCGCTCGACCCGCAGGTACTCGTCCACCGACAGGCCGGCCAGCGCCGGGAAGACCACCGGCTCCTCGTGCCGCAGGTGCTCGCGCACCAGGCTCTCGAACGCCTGGGCGGCCTCCGGGAGTTCGGCGCGCAGTCCGGAGCCGAGCACCCCGGCGACCCGGCGCATCGAGGCGTCCAGCGCCTCGTGGTCCTCCTCCAGGACCCCGCTGCCGTCGAAGCCCGCCACCCGGCCACGCAGGTACGGCCAGAGGATCTCGTCCTCGCTGTGGTGGTGCCAGTCGATCACCGAGCGCAGCCGCCCGAACCACTCCGCGAGCGCCGCGGCGGAGCCCGCCGAGCCGCGCTGCGCGGCGGCGGTCAGCCGTGCCGCGTCCCGGCGCATCGCGACGTGCATCAGGCCGAAGCCCTTGAGCTGCTCGGGCAGGGCGCGCAGCCCCTGCTCCGTCGACCAGACCGTTGTGCCGTCCGTCATGACCAGACCTCCAGTGTCCGTTCGGATTCCCTACCAGCGCCCGCCCGGAGACGGGCGGTCGGAGCCGCCCCGGACGGGTCGGCTCACACGTTCCACACGCCCGAGGCGGCGGCCTCGCGGGCGTAGTCGGCGAAGTCCCGCGGCTCACGGCCCAACGCCCGCCGCACCCCGTCGCCCAGCGACGCATTGCGGCCGTCCAGGATCACCGAGAACAGCTCCGCGAAGTCCGCCGGCAGCCCCGCCGCCTCCAGCACCCCCCGGTACGACTCCTCCGACACCGCCTCGAACCGCACCTCACGCCCCGTCGCCGCCGACAGCTCCACCGCCACGTCCGAGAACGACAGCAGCCGCGGCCCCGTCAGCTCGTACACCTCCCCCGCGTGCCCCGCCTCCGTCAACGCCGCCACCGCCACGTCCGCGATGTCCTCCGCGTCCACGAACGGCTCCACCGCACCACCCACCGGCAGCGCCAACTCCCCCGCCAGCACCGGCTCCAGGAAGAACGACTCACTGAAGTTCTGGTTGAACCACGCGCACCGCACCACCGTCCACGCGGCCCCCGACTCCATCACCGCCTTCTCCCCCGCCTCCGCGGCCTCCTCACCGCGCCCCGACAGCAGCACCAGCCGCCCCACCCCGCGCTCCGCCGCCAACCGCGAGAACGCCCCCACCGCCTCCACCGCACCCGGGAACGCCAGATCCGGGTAGTACGTCAGATACGCCGCACTCACACCCTCCAACGCCCCCTCCCACGTCCCCTCGTCGTGCCAGTCGAACGGCACCGCACCCGAACGCGACCCCACCCGCACCCCGTACCCCAGGGCCGTCAGCCGGTCCGCCACCCGGCGACCCGTCTTCCCCGTCCCACCGACCACCAGCACGACACCGGACTCGACCGCGAGATCCACCACACCAGCCATCACACACACCCTCATTCCAAGACTCGGAGGAATCACCGACGACCGGTCCTTCGGAGGCGCCGGTTGCGCCCGATCGGTTCGTCGTCGTGGCACCAATTCAAATCCCCCCTGGCCCGGCGATCCATAGCCGCCGCTCTCAGTTCCATGCGCGAGCGTCTACGCCACCGGTACGTCACCGACCAGCGGCGCTCCGCCCACCCACGGCCGTCGAGCCGTCCGCGGCCAGGGCTCCCCTGCCACCCACCACAACACACCCCACCCCCGGCAGAAAGCCCTTTCCAGCACCTCTCGACCCCTCCTCGACCGCGTGGGGCAATCACCGCGCGGTGCGTCCGCAAAGGGCCGAGGGGAAATCCGGGGGAACCGCGTCGGTCGGCCGGATCCGCATTCCCGTCACGCCGGGACCGCGGAATCCGTCGCCGTCGCCGATCGCCCCACGGTACGGGCCCGTACGAATATCGTCCGGGCCGGGCGGCCCTGTTCCGCCCCGGATGCGGCCCGCCGCCCCGCCGACCCCCCTTCGGCCCCGCTCGGGCGTCGAGGCCGCGCCGACCTGCCCGAATACCCCCGTGGCCCCGGGGCCGGGCGATTGGCTGGGACCTGTCGAATCCTTGAACCGGTCTACCCGACGGATCATCAGACTTGTTGTGAGTTAGGGAGATTGTCCGTGCACGGGCTCCCGTTCCATGGCTAGCATCGGAAATCCATTCTGTTCGAGCGCTAATCGCCTGGGAGGGGCGGCGCCGGACAGACCGACAGGAGACTTCTTCATGCGCGTGTCCAAGCACGTCCACCCCGTCAGCAGCCGCCCGACCGCGGCCGATGTCGCCCTGCCACCGGCACTGCCCTACCCCGACGGCTGGTCCGCACTCGCCTTCTCCGCCGAGCTCAGGCCCGGCACCGTCCTCACCCGCCAACTCGCGGGCGAGGACGTCGTGCTGTACCGGCTGCGCAACGGCCGCCTCCGCGCGATCCGCCCGTACTGCCCGCACCTCGGCGCCCACCTCGGCCTGGCCGCGGTCGAGGGCGACCACCTGGTCTGCCCCTTCCACCGCTTCGCCTTCGACGCCGAGGGCCGCTGCGTGCGCACCGGGTACGGCACCCCGCCGCCCAAGGCGGCACTGACGCCGCTGCCGGTGCGCGAGGTGAACGAGGCCGTCTTCGTCTGGCGCCACCACGACGGCCGGGAGCCGGACTGGGAGATCCCCGCCTGGCACCGGATCGACGACGGGCGGCAGCCCCTGCGGTACACCTCCTTCGAGATGCCCGGCTACGCCCAGGACGTCATGGAGAACTCCTTCGACCTGGGCCACTTCGTCACCCTGCACGGTTGGCCACAGGGCGAGTTGGTGAAGCCCGTGGAGTTCGACGGCACCACCTTCCACATCTCGATGCTGGTCCGGGAGACCTTCCCGCTGCTCGGCCTGCGCGAGGTCCAGGTCGAGGTGGACGGGTACGGCCTCACCGCCCTGCACACCGACGTGCACACGCCCTCGCTGGGCCTGGAGATCTGCTCGCTGGTCATGGCCACCCAGGTCGCTCCCGGCCGGATGCAGCTGCGGCAGGCGAGCCGCTTCGTCATGTCGGAGCCGTCCGGACTGCCGCCGGTCGTCGCCCGGACGGTCAGCCGGGCGGTCACCAGGCTGCTGGCGGGCCCGATGTTCAAGCGCAACCTGGAGTTCACCGCGGCCGACTTCCCGATCTGGTCCACCAAGCGGTACATGTCGCCGCCGAAGCTCGCCCCGGGCGACGGGCCGATCGGCGCGATGCGGCACTGGGCCCGGCAGTTCTACCCGCCGGACCACCAGGCGCACCTCCCGGGGCCGGCCGCCCTCACCGACCGGGACGGGCCCGGCGCGAACGGGAGCAGCACGCCCGACGGCGCTGCGAACGGGCACGGCCCGAACGGGAGCAGCACGCCCGACGGTGACGCCGCCCCGAGCCGCACCCCGGCGGAGGCCCCCGGCACCGCCCCCAGCGGAGCCGCCCGGAGCTGAGCCGGCCCCGGCCACCCGCCGCCCCTCTCCGCCCAGCTCCGTCGTCCCGACCTGGAAACGGGCGTGCCGGCTCCGGAGAGCGAGAACCCTCCTCGGCGCCTGGCAGGGCACCCTGGGCAGCCAACAGACCTTCGTCAAGCCGGACTTCGCGATCACCATCACCCAGGGCCGGACCAACGACCCGGTCGCGCAGATCCGCAACAACGAAGCGGGAAGAAGCACCCCCGGTTCCTCACACGGCGGGGCGGCCCCCACTCCCCCGGGGGCCGCCCCGCCGCTTCCGGCTGCCCGGAAGCCCCCACCAGATCGCCCGGAACCCCGCTCGACGGGCACTTGAGGAATCCGGCCGCCCCTCCGTGGCGCCGCTAGGGTGCGACGCATCCACCCCACCATCCCCCTGATTCGAACACACTTCCGCACCAGCAGCGCACAGTTCACCGGACCCGCGGGTCCACGGGTCCACAGCCCCACGAATCCACGGGCTCACGATCCTCCGAGCCCCACTCACCCGCACGAGAGGAGAACCGCCATGCACCTCAGGGTCCTCGGCCCCCTCACCGCCGACCTCAACGGCATCTCCGTCGTCCCCACCGCCGCCAAGCAGCGCCAGATCCTCGCCCTCCTCGCGCTCTACCCGAACCGGATCCTGCCCACGGCCACCCTGATCGAGGAGATCTGGGGCGACGACCCGCCAAGACAGGCGCTCACCACGATGCAGACGTACATCCTGCAGCTGCGCCGCCGGATCACCCAGGCCCTCGGGCCGACCCCGCACGCCACCGCCAAGGACATCCTCACCACCCGGCACGGCGGCTACCAGCTCACCACCCACCCGGACAACCTGGACGTCCACACCTACAACCTGCTGACCACCCAGGGCCAGCACGCCTTCAACCACGGCCAGGACCACCAGGCCGCCACCCAGTTCCGCCAGGCCCTCGCGCTCTGGCACGGCCCCGCCCTGGTCGACGTCCGGCCCGGGCCGATCCTCACCATCGAGATCATGCGCCTGGAGGAGAGCCGGCTGATCACCCTGGAACGCCGCATCGACACCGACCTGCGGCTCGGCCGGCACAACGAGCTGATCCCCGAGCTCACCCACCTGACCCACCAGCACCCGCACCACGAGGGCCTGCACGCCCAGGCCATGGTCGCGCTCTACCGGGCCGGCCGGCAGACCAGCGCCCTGACCACCTACCACCACCTGCGGCACCGGCTGACCACCGAGCTCGGCATCCAGCCCTCGCCGCACCTCCAGCACCTCCAGCACGCGATCCTCACCCTGGACCCCACCCTCAACACGCCCACCACGGCCCACCCGACCACCTACAACCTGTACTCGGCCTGAGCCCCGTCCGGACGGCCGTCCCCGCCGACCTCTCCCAGCTCCCAGCCCTCACCCACAGGACGCGTCATGACCACCGCACCCGAGAAACCCCTCGCCCTGATCACCGGCGGTACCCGCGGCATCGGCCTCGCCATCGCCCGCGAACTCGGCAGCCGCGGCCACCGTGTCTTCATCTGCGCCCGCACCGCCCGGGACATCGACCAGGCCCTCGCCACCCTGCGCGACGAGGGCCACCAGGCCGACGGCCTCACCTGCGACGTCCGCGACCCCGTCCAGGTCGGCGAACTGATCCGGCACGCGGTGGCCGAGTACGGCCCGATCACCGTCCTGGTCAACAACGCCGGACGCACCGGCGGCGGGCCGACCGCGACCACCACAGACGACCTCTGGTACGACGTCATCGACACCAATCTGAACGCGGTCTTCCTGGTCACCCGGGAGACCCTCCGGCACGGCCACATCACCAGCACCGCCCACCCGAGGATCATCAACATCGCGTCCACCGCCGGGAAGCAGGCCGTCACCCTGGGCGCCCCGTACACCGCGAGCAAGCACGCCGTGATCGGCTTCACCCGGGCGCTGGCCAAGGAGCTGGCGCCGACCGGCACCACCGTCAACGCCATCTGCCCGGGGTACGTCCAGACCCCGCACACCACCAGGATCCACCACGAGTACGCGACCGCCTACAACACCACCCCCGAGACCATCCACCAGCACTTCCAGCAGCACATCCCGCTCGGCCGCTACACCACGCCCGAGGAGGTCGCCTCGCTGGCCGGCTACCTCACCAGCCCCACCGCGGCCAGCATCACCGCCCAGGCACTGAACGTCTGCGGCGGGCTCGCCACCCAGTAACCCCGGCGCGATCCCGGCCGGCCACGGGAAGGATGAGGGCTCCGGTGCCCGCTGATCAGCCATGACGAACCGTCAGTTCTCCAGCGCACCCGTCACCTTGCTGGTGGCCGGCGCTCCCGCGCCCGAGCCCTGCCTGCCCGCCGGCCGTCCGCCCGGGCCGCTGGACGCCGGGGCGGTGCGCGCCGCGCTGGCCGGCGCCGCCCCCCGGCCCCGGCGGACCCCCGAACGGCCCGCCCGGGCACCGGAGTTCGTCCTGGTCGAGCTGCACCGGAGATACCCGCCGGAGGCGCTGCGCACCGCGCTGCGCAGCGTCCTCGCCGACGACCCCGCCGGGCCCGCGGCGGACCTGCTCTGGCAGCGGACGGTGGACGGCCCGGACGGGCTCGACCGGGTGCTGGTGGAACTGGGGCGCAGCCTGGCCGGCGGCCCCCGGCTGCGGGCCGTCCTGGTCGAGGACGCGCGCGACGCCACCGGGGACGGCGGGCGCCACACCACCGGGGACGGTGCGCCGGACGGCGGGCGGCGGCTCTTCGTCGGCGTCGCCCAAGGCCCGCTCGCCCGCGCCGCCGGGGTGCTGGAGGAGCTGCGCGAGGCCCTGGCGCACCCGCCCGAGCCGGTCACCGTACCGACCAGCGCCCTCCAGCGGGAGCTGCTGCGCCAGGTGATCGGGGAGTCCGAGCCCGGCGGGCGGCACGTCGAGCAGCTGTCCTGGAACTGGCACGGGCCGCTGGACACCGAGCGCTTCACCGCGGCCTGGCAGTCCGTCTTCGACCACGAGACGGTGCTGCGCGCGGCCTTCGACTGGGACGAGCACGGCCCCGACGACCCCTGGATGGTGCTGCACGAGCACGCCGTCCCCGAGGTGACCCGGCACCGCCACGGCGCCGCCGACTGGGAGGACCTGCTCGCCGCCGACCGTCGGCGCGGCTTCGACCTGCGCCGCCCCGCCCTGCTGCGCGCCACCCTCGTCGACGCCCCGCCGGACGCCGGGGAGGGGCCCGCCACCCGGGTCCTGCTCACCTACCACCACGCGATGCTGGACGGCTGGAGCGTACGGCTGCTGCTCCAGTCCTTCTACCGCGCCTACCTGACCGGCGGCGTGCTGGCCGGCGGCCAGCGCCGCCCCGACCTGCGCGACCACGCCCGCTGGCTGTCCGGCCGGAGCACCGACGCGGCACGGCAGTTCTGGTCCACCCGGCCCCCCGCCACCGCCGTCCTGCCGCTCGCCCCCGACCCGCGCCGGCGCGGCAGCGGCCGGGCCCGGCGCCGGCTCACCCCGTACGAGGCGGTCCGGCTGCGCGGCTGGGCGGCCGCCTGGGGCGCGGGCGAGAGCAGCGCCCTCCAGGCGGCCTGGGCGCTGCTGCTGTACCGCGCCGAGCAGACGGACCGGCCCCGCCGCCCGGCCCGCGCGGTGCGGGTCGGCTTCGCGGTGACCGTCTCCGGCCGGGGCATCCCGCTGGACGGCGTCGAGCGGCTGCCCGGCGCCCTGCGCAACCCGCTGCCGATCTCCGTCCGGGTGCAGCCGGGCACCACCGTGCCGCAGCTGCTCGCGGCGCTGCGCGACGGGGTGCTCGACCTCGCCGCGTACGAGTGGGTCTCCCCCGGCCAGGCCCACCGCTGGACGCCCGGCGCGCGCGGGCAGCGGCCGAACAGCCTGGTCGTCCTGGAGCACCAGCCCGCCGCGGCGCACCACCTGCGGCTGGAGACCGACCTGGCCGCGCACGGCATCCACGTGGAGGGTCCGGCCCCGGCCGGCACCCTCACCTCGTACCCGATCACGCTCGCCGCCCACTACGACGCCACCGGCGGGCTGGTCCTCACCACCACCCACGACCGTGCCCTGCTCGCCGACCGGGACGCCGCCGAACTCCTCGACCAGAGCGCCCACCTGCTGCGCAGCTTCCCCGACCTGCCGAGCGGGCTGGGCACCACCGAGGTGCTGCGCTCCACCCTGGCCGGACAGCCGGCGCCCCGGCTGGGCGAGCCGGCGGCCGGCGCCGCCGAGGGCACCGAGCCGGCCGCCCCGGCGGTGCGCCTGGACGTGCTGCGCCGGGCCGCCCACCCGGGCGCGGGCTGGGTCCTGCTGCTGCCCCCGCCCGACGCCCCGCACACCCGCTACCCCGGCGCCGCGCGCGACTGGCCCGGCCCGCAGGCCCTCGGGGTGCTGCGCCCCGCCGGGGACGACCCGCCCCCGGCCGCGTACCGACCGGTGCTCGGCCCGCTGCTGGAGTCCCGCGCGCCGGTCGCCCTGGTCGCCCCGCCGGGGCTCGGGGCCACCGCGTGCGGGATCGCCCGGCTGGGTTCGCCGGCGCACCCGCCGCTGGTGGTGCTGCTCGACGGGGACGGCGACCTGGCAGCGGTGGCGGGCCTGCTGGGGGGCCTGCCTCGGCGCCGCTAGGACCGGCGCGGCTTCGAGAGGGCCTAGGGTGGCGACCGTGGCCCGCTTCGTCCTGATCCGCCGTACGCCGCTGCCGCCCGCCGAGTGCTGGGAGCGGCTGACGGACTGGTCCCGGCACGGGGACCGGGTGCCGTTCACCCGGGTCCGCGTGGTCCGGGGCTCCGGCCGGGAGGCGGGCGACGTCGTCCTGGCCCGGACGGCCCTCGGGCCGTTCCGTTTCGACGACCCGATGGAGCTCACCGAGCTGGTCGTCCCCGGCCCCGGCCGGGACGGGCGGTGCCGGCTGGTCAAGCGCGGCCACCCGGTGCACGGCTGGGCCGAGCTGCGGGTCCGGGCGGTGGGCGGCGGCAGCGCGGCGGTCTGGACGGAGGAGCTGACGGTCGCCGGCCTGCCCCGGACGCTCGATCCGCTGCTCGATCCGGTCCTGGCGCGGTCCGGGCGCCTGGTCTTCGGCCGGGTCCTGGACCACCTGCTGGGGCTGTAGCGGCCCGGCCGCTCAGGACGGCAGGAAGCGGGCGCCCGGGCCCGGGCTGCGGTAGACGGAGTCCGGGGGCAGGTGGGTGTGGCCGCCCGCGCACTCCAGCACGAGGGTGACCGGTTCGTCGCAGTCGTGCTCCTCGCCGCCGCCGTGCCGGACGACGACCGACGGGCCCTCCTCGTCGGCGAGGTACTTGTCGCCCCACTCCAGCAGGGCGATCACGGTGGGCCGCAGGTCCCTGCCCTTCTCGGTGAGGTGGTACTCGAAGCGCTGCCGGTCGCCGGGCTCCTGGTACGGCACGCGGCGCAGCACGCCCGCGGCGACGAGGCCGTCGAGCCGGGTGGACAGCAGGTTGCTGGCGATGCCGAGCCGGGTGCGGAACTCCCCGAAGCGGCCGACGCCGTCCAGCGCCTCCCGCACGATCAGCAGCGACCAGCGTTCGCCGACCGCCGCGAGGGCGCGCCCCATCGAACAGTTCACCGGGTCGATCCGCCGCCGCTGCTCCGCCATGGGTCGATCCTAGCCCGTCCGACCCACCTGGGTTGACAATCCGTACTCAGCCCGGGCTAGGCTCCGGGCCACCTGAGTTGAGAAATTAAATCCAGGAGGCGACGGCCATGCCGATGCTCGACGTCCACATCCCCGACGGCGCCCTGCGCCCGGAGGCGGAAGCGGCCCTGCTCAACCGCATCACCGAGATCCTGATCCGCCACGAGGGCTTCGACCCCGCCGACCCGGTCACCCGCTCGGTGTCCTGGCTCTTCCTCCACCGGCCCGCCGCCGTCTACGTCGGCGGCGAGCTCGCGGACGCGCCGCGCTACAAGGTCGTCCCGTCGGTGCCCGAGGGCCAGCTCGACGCCCGCAAGCGCGCGGGCGTCATCGCCGACGTCACCGAGGCGATCCTGGACGCCGAGGACGGCGCCTGGCCGCGCGACCCCGGCCGGATCTGGGTGTTCCCCACCGAGATCCCCGAGGGCCACTGGGGCGGCTTCGGCAAGGTCAGGCCGCTCGCCGCGATCCTCGCCCGGCTCACCGGCAACGACCGCGCCCGGGCCCGCGACCTCGCCGCGCGGCGGATCGCCGAGAGCCGCGCCGAGCACGCCCGGCTGCCGTAGGGCGCACCCGACGCCCGGGGGCCCGGCGCCGGTGACCGGCGCCGGGCCCCCGGGTCAGCCCCCGTCGCGACGGCCGCGCCGCGGGTCGGCGGAGGCCCGGCGCCAGTCCAGGTACTGCTGGCGGACGTACGAGCGCGCGTCGTCGTCGGTGGCGGCGGTGACGCCGTCGTGCTCGCACAGGTAGCCGGCCGAGATCCGCGCCCACACCACCTGCTCGCGGTCCGCGTCACCGCCCGCCAGCGCGATCCGGTCGGCCTGGGCGGCGGCGCGCAGCAGGTGGGCACGCCGCTTGCGGGGCGGGCTCTTGGCGGTGTTCCGGCCGGCCGCCAGGTACGCCTCCTCCTCCGCTACGCCCGGGGCGGCCGCGTACGCCTCCGCCGCCGTGGGCACCGGCCCGGCCGGCACGCTCCGCACCGCCGGGGGCGGCGTCGGCGGCAGCCCTCGGGTATGGAGCACGTCGTCGGCGAACTCCGGCCGGTCGACGGGCAGCCCGTGCCGGCCGAAGAGGGCGAACAGCTCGGCCAGGGCGCGCGGTTCGAGGCCGCGCGGCCGGTCGTCGTCGGTGACGTCGAACCGGCCGAGCAGCGGGCCCCAGAACCGGCCCGGCGGGTCCACCAGGCGCAGCCGGAGGGTGACCCGGTGGACGCTGGTCTCCTCCTCCTCGTCGAACTCCATGGCCAGGCCGCGGATCTCCGACCAGGCGTAGCGGCGCGGGACCAGCAGCCGGACCACGGTGAGGCCGTCCGCCTCCTCCCGCAGCCAGAAGGTGTGCGGCACTCCGACGGCCACCGCGCCGGCCACCACGGCGCCGACGAGCACGGCCGTCCCCGGGCCGACCAGACCGGACTCCCCCAGCACGATCACCGTCACCAGGGCCAGCAGGCAGCCGACGCCGATGATGTCCACCCGCCGCCGCATGTACGACAGCCGTACCGTCCGCATCCCGCCCCCTGGTGTCCCCTGCGTGTGGGCTCCACGCTCCCGGCAGCGGCCGGGCCCGGGCAAGCACCGGCGGGCAGCTGTGACGGCCCCGTGACGAACCCGGCCCACCACGCTCCGGACAGCGCTACCGCCCGCGCAGCCGCCGGACGAGGTCGCGGGCGGCCTCCGGCCAGCTCGGGTGGTCGAAGGTGAAGCCGGCGTCGAGCAGCCGGGTCGGGACGACGCGGCGGCTCTTCAGCAGCAGTTCGGTGTCGGAGCGCAGCGCGAAGGCGCCCAGTTCGGCCATCCAGCGGGTGGCGGGCAGGGCCAGCGGCATGCCCCAGGCGGTGCGCAGCTCGCGCATGAACGCGCGTTGCGGCAGCGGGTTCGGGGCGGCGAGGTTGACCGGGCCGGTGAGGTCCTCACGGGCGATCAGGAACTCGACGGCGCGGGCGAAGTCGCGCTCGTGGATCCAGGAGACGTACTGGGCGCCGCCCGCGACGGGGCCGCCGGCGCCGAGCCGGGCCAGCCAGGAGAGCGCGTCGAGGGAGCCGCCGCGCTCGGGGCCGAGGACGGCGGCGGTGCGCAGGGCGACCCGGCGGGTGTACGGGGTGTCGGCCTCCGCCTGGGCACGCTCCCAGGCCCGGGCGACGTCGATGCTGTGCCGCCAGGCGGCCGGGGCGTCGGGCTCGCTGCCGCCGATCAGGCCGTCCCGCTCGCCGTTGGGGGCGTCGTGGCGGTGGGCGTAGACGGTGGCGGTGCTCATCTGGAGCCAGTGCGCGGGCGGGCGGCGGGCGGCCGCGACGGCCTCGCCGACGACCCGGGTCGACTGCACCCGCGAGTCCATCATCTCCTGGCGGTTCGCCTCGGTGGAGCGGCAGTTGACGCTGCGCCCGGCGAGGTTGAGCACGACGTCGGCCCCGTCGACCTCGGCCGCCCAGGCGCCGAGGGTCCGTCCGTCCCAGCCGACCTGCCGGGGCCCGGCGGGCCTGCGGCTCAGCACCACGACCTGGTGTCCGGCGGCGGTCAGGCTCCGGTCGAGCAGCGCCCCGAGTGCCCCCGATCCGCCGGGAATGACGACCTTCATGGCTTCCCCCTCCTGCCCCCGGTTCCTGGGAGCCCAGCCTAGCCCAAGCTTCTGAACGCGTTCAATTACACCGTCCGCGCCACCGCCCGGACGACTGAAACCACGGTGAAACCGCACTGAAGGCGGGCCCCGGCAAGCTCCGGGGCATCGAAAGCCGCACAGCCGTGTGACGAAGGAGAGACCCGCCATGACCACCACCCCCGTCCGGCTCACCCCCGAGGACGTCGAGAACCCCGTCGGCGCCTACGCCCGCTTCCGCGAGCAGACCGAGCTGCCCCGGGTCGTCCTGCCCGGCCTGGACACCCCGGTCCGACTGGTCACCCGCTACGCCGACGTGAAGGCCGCGCTCACCGAGCCCCGGCTGGTCCGGGACCGGGCGGGGCTCGCCGCTCCGGCCGACGCCGGATCCGACCCGCAGGACGAGCTGCTGGCCGCGGCCTTCGACAGCTTCCCCGCCGAGTACGCCGGCTACCTCTCCGGCCACCTGGCGCTGTTCGACGGCGAGGAGCACGCCCGCCGCCGCGCGCCCCTGACCCGCGCCTTCACCGCCCGCCGGATCACCGCCCTGCGCGGCTTCGTCGAGCGCACCGCCGCCGAGCTGCTGGCCGACCTCGCCGCCCGGGACGAACCGGCCGACCTGCTGGGCGAGTTCGCCTACCCGCTGACCACCCAGGTGATCTGCGAGCTGGTCGGCGTCGAGGAGGCCGACCGGCCCCGGGTCTGCGGCTGGATCCGCGACTTCGCGTACGGCGACGGCAGCCGCACGGTCGAGGGCCTGGTCGGCATCGTCGACCACGTCAAGGAGCTGATCGCGCGCCGCCGCGCCGAACCCACCGGGGACCTCGTCTCCACCCTGGCCCACGACACCCGCGAGGGCGAGCAGCCGCTGGACGAGGACGACCTGGTCGCGGCCGTCTTCCTGCTGATCAACACCGGCATCACCCCGCCCGCGCTGTTCCTCGCCCACGGCCTGCTCGCCCTGTTCGACCACCCCGACCAGCTGGCCCGGCTGCGCGCCGAGCCGCAGCTGCTGGAGCGGGCCGTGCCCGAACTGCTGCGGTACGTCACCCTGGTGCGGATCGGCGCCACCCTGTACGCCGCCGAGGACTTCACCTTCGCCGGGACGGCGCTGCGCACCGGCGACCCGGTCACCGTCGCCCTGCTGGCCGCCGACCACGACCCGCGGGAGTACGGCGAGGCGCCCGAACGCCTCGACATCGCCCGGCAGTTCGGGCGCGGCGACGGCCACCTGGCGTTCGGCCACGGCGCGCACTACTGCCTGGGCGCGGCCCTCGGCCGGCTGGTCACCTCGGTGGTGCTGGACCAGGTGCTGATCCGGCGACCGAAGGCGGCACTCGGGGTCGCGCGGGACGGGCTGGAGTTCGGCCACTGGCCGGCCGACGGCTTCCACCTGCTGCGGCTGCCGGTGCGGCTCTGAGCGGGCGGCGGCACGCCGGGGCCCGTTCTGGGTTCTGCGCTCAGCCGCCCACCAGCCGGCGCGCCTCGGCCGCCAGGGCGGACCGGTCAGGCGCCGCGTACGCGGCCACCGCCCGGCGGTACTCCGCCGGATCGGCCCGCTCCGCGTCCGCCCGGGCCGCCGCCGAGCCCATGGTCGGCTGGAAGGTGCGCAGGCAGCGGAACCGCTCGGCCAGCACGACCAGCCGTACGCCCGTCCGAGTCCGCTCGGGATCGCCCTCCCGGCCGCCCCGGTCCAGCGCCACCAGGCCGAGCGCGAGCAGCAGCGCCCCCGCGAGCGGGCCCTCCACCAAAGCGGCCGGCCGGCCCAGCAGTTCGACCAGCCGCTCCGGGAGGGAAGCCGCCAGGGCGGCCACCCGCTCCGACTCGCCGTACCGGGCGTGCGCGGCCACGCAGGCCGCCATCGGCTCCAGCGCCCAGGACGGCTCGGCGGGCGGCTCCGCGGCGCGGGCGAGCAGCTCGGCGGAGCGCCGCCACAGCGCCAGACCGGCGTCCACCTCGCCCCGGGCGAGGGCGAGTTCGGCCCGGAGGCCCAGTTCGGGGGCGGGCAGCTCGGCGGCCTCCGCGGGCCGGTGGCGCACCGCCAGCTCCAGCCAGTGCTCGGCGCCGTCCGGGTCCCCCGCCTGCAAGCTGCCGATCACCATGCCCCAGCGCAGGCCCAGCATGTCGTTCCAGTCGCCGAGCCGGTCCAGCTCCGCCATCGCCGCGCCCAGCAGCGGCAGGGCCTCGGCGCCCCGCTCCCCCTGCAGATGCAGCTCGCCGAGCCGGGCGAGCGCCAGCACCCGCAGCCAGGGCACCGGCAGCGTCTCGAAGGCCGCCAGCGTCCGCCGCGCCGAGGCGGTCGCCCGCTCCATCTCCTGCGCGGCCTCCCAGCGGTAGCCGGCCACCGCCTCGGCCACACCGGCGAGCAGCGGTTCGGGGGCGGCGCACAGGGCCGCCAACAGCCCGCCGCCCGGGGCGCCCACCTCGCCATCGTTCGGGCCGAGCACCTCGGGGACGGCCGCCATCACGGTGGCGATGGCCCGCACCGGGGTGTCCGGCGCGGCCGGGGGCAGCCGCCGCAGGGCGGCGAGCAGCCGCAGCGCGCCGGTGCCGGTGCCGAGCCCGCCGCCCGCGGCGAGCAGGGTGTTGACGGTGCTCAGGGCGGCGAGGGTGCGCACCGGCTCCAGCAGGTCGGGCCCGGGCCGCAGCCGGGAGACCGGGCCGCCGGTGTCCTCGGCGAGGGCGAGCAGCCGGACGTAGTTGCCCTCGGTGGTCCACAGCCCGGCGAGGACGGCCGCGGCCGCGGCGACGGCGGGCCCGTCCCCGGCGGCGAGGGCCAGCCGCAGCGCCCGGACCAGGTTGTCCTGCTCGGCGCGGACCAGCCGCCACTCCGGTACGGCCGCCGGGCCGAACGGGCCGTCGTGGTGGTCGATGCCGAACTCCCGTGCCCAGACCAGGAACCGGGCGGTGACGGCCTCGTCCTCCGCCGCCTTCGTCCGCTCGGCCGCGCCGAACTCGCGGACCGTCTCCAGCATCCGGAACCGTCCCCCGCTCGGGGTGTCGGTCAGGCGCAGCAGCGACTGGTCGACCAGGTCCTCCAGGACGGTCAGGACGTCGGGGTCGTCGAGCAGTCGCCCGGCGGCGCGGGCGGTGAAGCCGCCGGGGAAGACGGAGAGCGCGCGCAGGGCGGCCCGGCCCGGCGGGTCCAGCAGGTTCCAGCTCCAGTCGACCACGGCCTGCAGGGTGCGGTGGCGCTGCGGCGCGTCCCGGGGCCCGCCGCGCAGCAGGGCGAAGCGGTCGGCCAGCCGGTCGGCGATCTCGGGCACCGCCAGCACCCGTACCCGGGCCGCCGCCAGCTCCAGGGCCAGCGGGAGCCCGTCCAGCCGGGCGCACAGCGCGGCGACCGGGCCGGCCGGCAGCTCGACGTCCGGGCGGGCCGCCCGGGCCCGCTGGGTGAACAGCTCGACGGCGGATGCCCGGTCCAACTCCGGGAGCAGGTACACCGATTCGGCGGAGATCCCGAGCGGGGTGCGGCTGGTGGTGAGCACCCGCAGGTCAGGGCGGGCGGCCACCAGCGCGTGCACCAGGTCGGCGACACCGCGCACCACCTGCTCGCAGTTGTCCAGTACCAGCAGCACCGGCCCGGCGGCGAGCGCACCGGCGATCCCCGCCCGGTCGCCGGCGCCGAGGGCGGCGGCCACCGCCCCGGCCACGTCCTGGTCGGCCGCCACTCCGGCCAGCGGCACCAGGTGCACCACCCGCTGCGCCGCCCCGCGCGCCACGGCGGCGACGACCCGGGTCTTGCCGAGCCCGCCGGGGCCGACCACCGACACCACCCGGGCGGCGCCCAGCAGTTCCGCCACGGCGGCGAGATCGGCCTCCCGGCCGACCAGCGGGTTCGGCTCGTGCGGCACCCCGCGCCGCACCGGAGCCGCCGCACCGCGCAGCAACTCCTGGTGCAGTGCGCGCAGTTCGGGCCCCGGGTCGGCGCCCAGGGCGTCCCGCAGGCTGCGGCGGTAGCGGTCGTACCGGCCGAGCGCGGCCGCCGCCCCGGCCGTCCCGGCCTCGCAGCGCAGCAGCTCCAGCAGCACCTCCTCGTCCCGCGGCTGCCCGGCGGCCTCCTCGGCGAGCGCTTCGACGGCCGCCGCGTGCCGCCCGGTGCGCGCCAGCGCGAGCGCCCGGGCCCGCCGCAACACCCGGTGGGTGCGGGCCCGTTCGGCGCGCAGCGCGGAGGCCGGGTCCGTCCCCTCGGGCTCCGCGGGAGCGGTGTCCCCGCCCCAGAGCTCCAGCCCCGCCTCGGCCTCGGCGAGCGCCCCGGCATGGTCCCCGGCCCGGGCCTTCTCGGCGCAGGCGGCGGCGTGCAGCAGCACCGCCGAGGCGTCCACCCGTTCCTCCCCGAGCCCCAGCCGGTACCCGGTCGGCGTGCTGGCGATCAGCTCCGCCCCGAACTTCGCCCGGGCCCGCGACACCAGCACCTGCAACGCCTTCTCCGGCCGCTCGGGCCGCTCCTCCGGCCACAGCCCGTCCACCAGCCGCCCCCGGCCGCACCCGGCCCGCACCTCCCCGGCCAACAGGGCGAGCAGCCCCCGCAGCCCGGGCGCGGTGACCTCCTCACCCCGGCAGGAGACCGTGGACAGCACGCGCAGCTCGATCGTCACCGCGCCAGGGTAACGATCACCGGACCGTACGTCCGTTCTGATCCCCGGTCAGCGGACGTGGGCCTTGTCCCTCGTCCCTTGTCCCGCAAAGCGGCAGCGCCTACCCTCCCGATATATCGATCCGATACATCGAACCGATAGCTCGCGCCCCCGGGGCCGGTCGACCCCGGGCGGACGCCCGCGCGCTGTGCACCCGGCACAGCCCGCCGACCACGAGGAGCCACGATGACGGGGACCGACCACGGCACGGAGCACCACCGGGATGCCACCCGCGGCCACGCGCCCACCGGACAGGTGCCGGCGCAGGACGAACGACGGCTGCACAGCTCGTCGTTCGGCCGGGCGGCGGTCGCCTACGCCGAGCACCGCCCGGACTACGCGCACGCCGCCGTGCACTGGGCACTCGAAGCCGCGCCCGGCCCGCGGGTGCTCGACCTCGGCGCCGGAACGGGCAAGCTCACCGCCACGCTGGTCGCACTGGGCCACCAGGTCGTCGCGGTCGAACCCGACCCGGCGATGCTGGCCGAACTGCGCGGCACACTGCCGGACGTCCGCGCGCTGGAGGGGAGCGCCGAGGCGATCCCCCTGCCGGACGGGTCGGTCGACGCCGTGGTGTCCGGCAACGCCATGCACTGGTTCGACATGGCCGCCGCAGGCCCCGAGATCGCCAGGGTCCTCGCGCCCGGCGGCGTCCTGGCCGGCCTGTGGAACGTCTTCGACGACGGCGTCGACTGGGTGGCCGGCCTCGCCAGGGTCACCGGCCCCGCCGCCATCGGCCCGCGCGACGTGCCCGGCAGCTGGCGCACCGAGACGGCCCGGATGCACCTGCCCGCGTCGGGCGGCGCCGACGCCTGGTTCGACTCACCGGAGCAGGCGGAGTTCCCCCACGGCCAGCGGCGCACCGCCGACTCCCTCGTCTCGACCCTCGCCACCAAGGCCGGCGTCCTGGTCATGCCCGAGCAGGAACGCGAGGCCCTCCTGGCGGCGACCCGCACCTACCTCGCCGCCCGACCGGAGACCGGCGACGGCGAGTTCATCCTCCCGATGCTGACCAGCGTCCTGCGCGTCCGCCGGATGTGACGCCCGTCCGCCGCCTGCCGCCCGGGGCCCCTACAGCGTCCCGGCGTCCGGCCGGTTCGACCGCCGTGCGGCTGGTCGTGGACTGGTGGAGAGCCGTTCAATCGGCGCGGAGGGCGCGTTCCGTGATGTTGCGGGCCATGCCTCCGAAGACGGCGCTGTGGAACGGGGCGATGGCCCACCAGTAGGCGTGTCCGGCCAGGCCGTGCGGGTGGAACAGGGCCCGCTGCCGGTAGCGCGCGCCGCGCTCGCCGTCGGGTGTGACGGAGAGTTCGAGCCAGGCAAGCCCTGGTAGGCGCATCTCGGCCCTCAGGCGGAGCAGCCGACCGGGTTCGATCTCCTCCACCCGCCAGAAGTCGAGGGAGTCCCCGACCCGCAACCGGGCCGGGTCACGGCGGCCCCGGCGCAGTCCGACGCCGCCGACCGCGCGGTCGAGCCAGCCGCGCAGGGCCCAGGCGAGGGGGAAGGAGTACCAGCCGTTGTCACCGCCGATGCCTTCGATGATCCGCCAGACGGCGGTGACCGACGCGGTGACGGTGCGTTCCCGGATGTCCTGGTAGAGGCTGCCGCCCGCCCAGTCGGGGTCCGTGGGCAGGGGGTCGCTCGGGGCGCCGGGCAGGGAGGCGGAGGACCAGCGGGTGGCGACGTCGGCGTCCTTGATGCGGCGCAGGGCGAGCGTGACGGCCTGGTCGAAGCCGGTCAGCCCGTTCGGCGGGTCCGGGATCCACCCGGCGATGTCGTGCTCGCCGCAGACGACTTCGTGGCGCAGGGACTCGACCAGGGGGCGGGCGATGGAGTTCGGCACCGGGGTCACCAGGCCGACCCAGTGGCTGGAGAGGCGGGGGGTGAGGACGGGCACGGGGACGACGAGGCGGCGGCGCAGTCCGGCCGCGCGGGCGTAGCGCCGCATCATCTGCCGGTAGTCGAGGACGTCGGGGCCGCCGATGTCGAAGGTGCGGTTCACCTCGGGTGGCAGATCGGCGGCGGCGGCGAGGTAGCCCAGGACGTCGCGGACGGCGATGGGCTGGATACGGGTCGACACCCAGCGAGGGGTGACCATCGCGGGCAGGCGTTCGGTGAGGTAGCGGAGCATTTCGAAGGAGGCGCTGCCGGAGCCGATGATCACGGCGGCGCGCAGCTCGGCGGTCGGGACGCCGCTGGAGCGCAGGATCCGGCCGACCTCGGCGCGGGACCTCAGGTGGGGTGACAGGTCCGCTTCCGGCACCGCGGTGGGCACGAGGCCGCCGAGGTAGACGATCCGGGTGACGCCGGCGGCCGCGGCGGCGGCCCCGAAGGCTCGCGCGGCTTCCCGGTCGGTGGTCTCGAAGGAGGGTCCGGTGCCGAGGGAGTGCACGAGGTAGTAGGCGGCGTCGACGCCGGCGAGGGCCCCCGGGAGGGTTTCGGGCCGGGTCACATCGCCGGGGACGACGTCGACGTCGGCCCGCCACGGCTGGTCCCGCAGCCGGTCGGGGTCTCGCACCAGGCAGCACACGGAGTGCCCGCGCGCGAGCAGTTCGGGCACCAGACGGCCGCCGATGTAGCCGCTCGCGCCGGTCACCAGGCAGCGCTTCGAGTCGGGTCGCAAGGCGTTCATCTCGGCTCCTCGTCCGACGTCAAGGGTGTCGGGTCCGGCCGGTGCCCGGACCGACGGGACCAGGATCCCGCCTTGCTTCCGGAGCCCGCGACCGGGTGGACCGGCGGGCGCGTCGGCCGGTCCTGGCGTTCGCCCGCGCCGAGGACCGGCCGGCCGTGCTGGAACCGGGCCGTGAGGTCCTCGGGCGCGACGATCGGGGGCGGGTAGTCTCCGTCGAGGAGCCAGGGGCGGTGGATGGACGGCCCTGGCAGGTGGGCGAGTTCGGGCACCCAGCGGCGGACGTACGCGCCGTCCGGGTCGTAGCGGTCGGCCTGGCGCAGCGGGTTGAGCACCCGGTTGGGGCGGGTGTCGGTGCCGGTGCCCGCGACCCACTGCCAGTTGAGCTGGTTGACGGCGATGTCGCCGTCGACGAGCAGGGAGAGGAAGTGGGCGGCTCCGATCCGCCAGTCGAGGTAGAGCGACTTGGTGAGGAAGCTTGCCGTCAGCAGGCGGGCGCGGTTGTGCATCCAGCCCTCTTCGGCGAGCTGGCGCATCCCGGCGTCGATGATCGGGTAGCCGGTGCGGCCCTGCCGCCAGGCCTCGGCCTCGTGCTCGTCGTGGTGCCAGTGGTCGTCCCGGGTGCGGTAGTCGCGGTGTGCGGCGTCGGGGCGGGCGGCGAGGACCTGGTGGTGGAAGTCGCGCCAGGCGAGCTGCCGGACGAAGGCCTCCGCTCCGGGCCCGCCGCGCTGGAGCGCGCCTGCCGCAAGCTCGGTGGCCGACAGGCAGCCGAAGTGCAGGTACGGGGAGAGCCGGGAGGTGGCGTCGGCCGCCAGGTCGTCATGGACGTCGGCGTACGCGTCGACGTCCCAGCGACGCCGGAGTTCCCGGCCCGCTCTCTCGCCACCGTGCGGCAGGGAGGGCGAGAGCGGGCCCCTGAACACGAGGTTCTCGCTGCCGATGCCGTCCGGCGTGCGGATCACCCGGGGCGCGGCCAGGACGCTGCGGTGGGGGGCCTGCTGCCAGGCGCGGTGGTACGGGGTGAAGACGGCGTAATGGTCGCGGCCGGCCGGGGTGATCCGGCCCGCCGGGACGACCGTCAGCGAGGCGTCGTGGACGTGCAGGCGGTCGCCGAACACCTCGCGCAGCCGTTCCTCCCGCCGGTGCGCGAAGGCGCTGACGCCTGCGGCGACGTGCACGGTGGCGGCACCGGCCTCGGCGGCGACCCTGGCCGCCTGCTCGGCGGGCTCGCCGCGCCGCACGACCAGCCGGGAGCCGATCCGGCGCAGCGAGGCGTCCAGGTCGGCGAGGCAGTCGGCCAGGAAGGCCAGCCGGTTGGGGGCGGCGAACCCGGCGCCCTCGACGGCGGGATCGAGGACGAACAGCGGCACGACCTGGTCGGCCGCGGTGTGGGCGGCGTGCAGGACCGGGTTGTCGTGCAGCCGCAGGTCCTGGGTGAACAGGGCGATGGAGACGGTCACGGGCGGTGCCTCGCAGGGAGTGCGGTCGGGGTGGTCGGGTGTCGGCGCGTGGCAGGGGCGCGAACCCGCCGGTGCGGGCCGCGGACTCGGCCCGGCCGGGCCGTTGCGCGCCGAGCAGGCCCGGGACAGGGGACGGGACGGTGGGTCGGTGGTGGGACTTCAGGCCGTGACGGCCTGCTCCAGGAGGTCGACGGCGTCCGCGAGGGTGCGAGGGCGGGCTGCGCCGGCCCGGGGCTGGTCGCGGGCCCAACCGGGACCGGCGGCCACGACCAGGGCTCCGCCGCGGGCTCCGCGCGGGCCCCACACCCTGTCGCCGACCCTGCGCACCAGCTCGCGGTCCGCGGTGTGCTGGTCCTGGGACCAGATCATCACGGCCGACGGCCCGATCCGGTGGACGGCGTCGAGCAGGGCCCGGGGCGGGACGGCCGCGCCCAGTATGCGAAAGGGGACCCCGCGCTCCGTGAGCGCCGCGGCCGTGGCCTCGATGGCGAGGGTGTGCAGTTCGAGGGGCGTCGCCGTCAGGAGGACGGGCCTCACCTGGCGGGCGGCGGGCCCGCCGACGGCCACGCCCCGCAGAGCGCTGGAGACGTGCCAGGACAGCAGGTGCTCGACCTCGACGTACTGCTCGCCGTCCGCCGCCCACCTGCGGCCCGCGGCGCGCAGTGCGGGCATCATGACCTCCGTCCACGCGTCGACCACCCCGAGCGCGTCCACCGCTTCCCGCAGGATCCGGGCGACCTCCGGCCCGTCCAGCCGCACCGCCGCCCGGGTCAGGCCCCGGCATTCAGGGCGCACCGCTTTGACCCGCGAGGCGTGGCTTCCGCCTGGACCGTGCCCGAGCCGCCCGCCGCCCTGTGAGTCCGTTCGCGGCTCGGGGAGAGCGCGTCGCGGGCTGTCCTCGTGTACGGAGACGTCGCGCTCGGCCAGGGCCGCCCGTGCCGCCTCGCCCGGAGGCACCCCGCGTGCCGTCAGCCGGCACATCGTCTCCAGGACGGCGATGTCCCGGGGGCTCCAGCGGCGGTGGTGTCCGGCCTCCCGACGGGCCGGGCCGATGCCGTAGCGGCGTTCCCAGGAGCGGACCGTCGTGGGTGACACACCCAGCCGCTGGGCCACCCGGCCGGTCGGAAGCCCGGCATCGTCCACCGGCTCGGGTGCCGGGTCCGGGTCTCCGGATCGCACTCCGATGCGCCGGCCGGGGTCTCGGCCGGCCGATGGGGTCACCATCCCGCGGTCCTCCCCGCGGCGAGCCCCGCGCGGCACACCGCCACGGCGGCGATGACCGGCTGCGGGCTCCGGCCCGACCGGGCCGTGTGCGGCTCGGCCCACCCCGGAGTGGAGATGCCCGCGCACCTCGACGCCTCGCGCTCGGGCGTCTGGGCGGGCGGGCTCGCGGGAGCGGGACGCTCCCGGGCGGGAAGCTGTCGGGCGATGGTCACGCGCACAGCCTCCCGGTCGACGGCGCACAGGTCCACCCGCCCTGGATGGAACACCGGCACGGACCGGACCACCGGAGGCCGCCGGCGGCAGGCGACTCCGTACACGGGTGCGGCAACCGCGCGGTGGAGCACCTCGGACGCGCCTTCGTCGCCGGGCGCCGGCAGGTCCAGGAGACGACCCGGGTCCGCGGCGGTCGGCACTTGCCTGCCGCGGGGATCCAGGCCGGAACGGGTTCGGATGAGCGAGGTCACGCGGCCACGGTGCAGCGGTTCAGCACCGATAGCCCATCCGCGTCGTTTGTGCAGCGTTTCCCGGCGGAACCGGACCTGCCGGACGATGGCGAAGCACGACCGCGTCAGCGAGTCCGGCACCCTCGCCGTCCCCGACCGCCGCCGCGCGACGGCCCGCACGACGGCCACCGCCGGCCCCGGCGGAGACGACACCACGGAGTCCCGTACCGCTCGCCCTCGAACGCCCGGCGGACACCACCGCGGTCCGCGATACCCCGGCGGTATCCCAGAACTCTAGGATACCGCCGGCAGCGGCCGACACCCAGCATCAGTACGGACGATCCCGCCGGCGCACGGGCGCCGCGTAAGTGGAGCCAGCTCTGGAGCCGTCCATGACCACCTTGTTCGAGTCCACCGTCCCCCAGCCGGAGCCCGCGGACCACCGGGCCGTCGCGGGCGAGCTGTTCGGGCGGGCACGTGAGACGGCCGAGCTGCTGCGGCTGCTCGCCGACCCCACCGTGCCGGGCGTGCTGCTGCACGGCCTTCCGGGCAGCGGCAAGACCCGGCTGGCGTCCGCGGTCGCCGAGCAGTACCGAGCGGCGGGCCCATCCGCCGGAACTCCCCGCCCGGCTTCGTTGCTGACTGTCGATCAGGTCGAGCCGGACGAGTACCCGGCACTGCTGGCCCGGTGCGCCTCGACCGGGGCGAAGCTGCTCGCGACCGGCCGCCTGCCAACCACCGGCGCCGACGTGGCGTACCGGGTGGACCCACTGGCCGTTCCGGTGGACTGGTCACCGATCGACCTGGACGCCTTCTGCCGCATCCCCTCGGTACAGGTCTTCACGGCCGCCCGGCGGGCCTGGAGCCCGTGCTTCACGGTGACCGCCCGGAACCAGCAGGCCGTAGGCCGGATCTGCGTGGAACTCCGCGGCCTGCCGGGTGCGCTGGTGGTCGCGGCCCGGATGGCGGCACTGGAGGGCATCGGCGCCGTGCTGGCCGCACTCGGCGGGGCGGGAGGAGACGGAGCCGCAGGAAGCGCCCCCGCAGGAGGGGGGCTTCCGGCCGACGGCGGGGTGGAGGCCGATCCGAACCGGCCGGTGGCCCCCTGCCCCGGGCCGCGCGTGCCGCCGGCGGGCCGGCCGGCGGACGGGGCGCCGGGACGAGCGGCGAGGCGACCGGCGGGGCGGAGCGGCCCGCTCGGCGCCGACGAGACGCGGCTGATGTCCTGCGCGCCGCTGTTCGCCGGCGGATTCGGACCCGAGGCGCTCCGGGCGGTATCCGGGATCACGCCGAGCGCCTTCCCGGCGGCGCTCGAAGCCCTGCTCGGCCGGCAGTCGCTGACGCTCGAGGACCGGCCGTCCGGCCGACTGGACGGTGCGGCCGAAACGCGACTTCACGTGCCGTTCGACGGCCTGCCCGAGGCCCGGCCCGCCGACGGCAGGCACACCGTCCTCATGCTCCGCCACGCGCGCTACTACGCCCGGCTCGCGGCCGGGGCCGGCCGTCGGCTGGCCGCCGGTGACCAGCCGACAGCCCTGCTCGCCCTGCGCGTCGAGGAGGCCAACCTCCGATCGGCGGTCGACACCCTGACCGACCACGGGTCCACTGCCGAGGCCCTCGACCTGATGGAGCGGCTGCTCGCCCACGCCCGCGTCGTCGGCCTCGGCCCGGCCTGGACCGACCGGGACACCGCGCTGCCCGGCTCCACCAGCGCCACGGGTGAACGGGCACGCGTCCGGCTGGCGCTGATCCGCGCCGAAGCCCGGCTGCTCGACGGCGACGACGAGTCGGCTACCGCCCTGCTGGGCGAAGCCGAGGCGGCCGCGGACGCGTCGGACCGATGTCGGACCGAACCCGATGCCCCCTCCACGGCGGCCCGTCTCCTGCGACTGCGGGGCCTGACCGGGTGCGACCGTGACCCTTCCCGAGCCCTCGCCGCACTCACTCGGGCGGCAGGGCTCCTCCGCGAAGCCGACGACGAACCGGCGGCCCTGCGCGTCGAGTTGGAGGCCGCCCTGGCCGAGCTTCGGCTCGGTCGAACCGGCCCCGGCAGCGCGCTGGCGGACCGGGTGCTGACCGCCGCGCGGCACCGGGGGGACGCGCTGCTGGCCGGCGCGGCCCTGCTCCACCTGGGTCTGCTCGCCGCCGCCGACGGCGATCCGTCCGCGTCCCGCGCCCGCTGCGTCGAGGGGCTGGCCCGGCTGCGCCCGCTCGGCGCCGTCGCCACGCTCGGCGCGCTGGTCGGCCTGGCCGCGAGTCCGCTGCGCCCCGCACCGGCCCGGGCGACCGACGCCGCCCGACTGCTGGGCAGTTTCTACCCGGGGCGGGCCGGCATTCCCGGCGACCCCGCGGATCCCGACCTGGCCACCGCCCGGCTGCTCCCCGGCATCCGCCGCCGGCTCACCGAGGACGAGTTCACCCACGCACTGGCGGCCGGCGCGGCCACCTCGCTCCCGGACCTGCTCCGCTCCCTCGGCGAGTCGGACTCCACCGGGACACCGTCGAAGCGGAAGTTGACGAACCGCCAGTTCCAGGTCTCGCTGCTGGTGGCCGACGGACTGAGCAACCACCAGATCGCACGTCGCCTGGGCATCTCGGAGTGGACCGTGGTCAACCACCTCCGCGAGGCGATGCGGCGGTTGCAGTGCTCCTCGCGGGTCGGTGTCGCCGGCTGGGTGCACCGCTCCGGCCGGCCGCCGGGCCCCGCTCACGGCGCGAGGCGGGGATGGCACGACGAACCGTTCGAAGCCTCCTGACCCGGCGGGAGCGCCCGCCGCCCGGGCCTCTGCCGAACCGGATTCCAGGTCGGCCGGTCCGGACACCCGCGCCCCGACCGCTCGGGGCGCCTAACGCAGCCCGGTGAGGGTCGCCACCCGGTCGAAGCGGCCGTCGATGGCCTCGTCCCCGTGGTGCACGACGAGCAGGGCGCGCCCCTCGGTCCGCTCCCGGAGCACCCGGAACACCAGCTCCCGGCCGCCGTCGTCGAGGTTCGCGAACGGCTCGTCAGCCAGGTACACGTCCGCGTCCTCGTGCAGGAGCACGGCGACCCCGACCCGCTGGCGCTGGCCGGACGACAGGTCCGAGGGCAGCTGGTCGGCCAGGGCGTCCAGACCCATCGCGGCGCGCAGCCGCTCGTCGGCGACCAGTTCGCGCACCGGCAGCGGAGGCAGGTGCACCGGAGCGGTCAGGCTCGCCACCCGGGGCGGCAGGGTGACCGCCCCGGCGTCGGGGGCGAGGGTCCCGGCCATGACGTGCAGGAGCGTGGTCTTGCCGCAACCGTTGGGGCCGCGGAGCAGCACGCGCTCACCGACGCGCAGGTCGAACTCGTCGATCGAGACCCTGGCCTCCTCGCCGTACCCGACCCGGACTCCGCGGACCCGCACCAGGGCCCCCTCGTCGTAGTACGGGGCCTGCCCGGAGTCCCGCAGGGACTCGATCCGCTTGAGGACCGCGCTGCTCCGGCGGGCCTGCGGAATCATGTTGACGAGGTCGAAGATCCCGGTCACCGCCCGCCACAGCGAGTTCACGAAGGCGAGGAAGCTGCCGAACGACATCCGCCCGGCGAAGACGAAGAAGGCTCCGATGATCATCGAGGCGGTGTCCGACAGGTTCATCACCAGGTCGCTGAGGGCTCGCTGCCGCTGTGACAGACGGAAGTTGACGAAGGTGAGGTCGAGGAACCCGCGCAACGCGTCCCGGTTCACCGCGCGGGTGCCCGGCAGCAGCGACGGCAGTCCGCGCAGGGCGGGGAAGGACTCCAGCGTGCGGGTCAGCGTGTTGATGTACCGCGCCTCCGCCTCGCGTTCGGGCCCGGTGTTCTGCTCGATCCGCCTGCCGAGCCGGTTGCTCACGAGCACCAGCGGCGGCACGATCACCAGCAGGATGAGGCTGGCCTGCCAGGACAGGTAGAACAGCACGCCGAGGAAGGCGACCGACGCGACCGCCTGTCGCGCGATGCGGAGGGAGACGTCGATGGCCGGCAGGACGCCCTGGGAGACGTCGTTGTGGATGCGGCTGACGTACGAGGCGTTTCCCGCCTTCGCCACCTCTCGGCCGTCCAGGCCGAGCGTGCGGCTCAGCAACTCCGTCTCCAGCACCAGTGTGAACGCGTTCTCGAGGCGCTTGCGCCAACAGGCGACGGCGTAGCCCGTGATGTTGAGGGTCAGTCCGAGCAGGAGGTACCCGAGGCCGAGGACGAGGAACCTGCGGAAGTCGGCGGTCAGGATCGCCTGGTCGAACAGGGCCTTGAGCAGCAGGGGGTGCAGCAGGGCCTCGAGCCCGCCCGTGGCGGCCTCGGCGACGAGGACCACCACGAACGGGGCCCGGTGGCCCCGCAGCGTACGCCACAGCCGGTTGTTCACCGCGCCGCCTCGTCCAGCAGGAAGTCGGCGGTGCCTCCGGTGTTCACGCGGTGGAGCACCCGCAGCAGCCCCGCCGACCCGGTCAGGTAGTCGCAGGAGCAGCGCAGCAGCCCCTCGCCGGGAAGACCCAGCAGGGTACGGCCGTCCTGGCGCGGCAGGCCGAAGCGCTCGGCGGGCTCGAACAGGAACACCCTCCGGACGGTGTCGAGCTGCGTCAGCGCCCTGTCGCGGTAGGAGCGGTCCCCGGTGAACTCGGCCGCGTCGAGCAGCGCGTCGGCGATCCCGGTCATGCCGAAGCCGTACCCGGGCAGCACCGAGTAGCGGACGTCCAGTCCGCGCAGGACGGTGCGCGCCGCGTCCAGGTCGCCGTAGCGCAGCAGCACCTGCGCCACGCCGGCGGACCCCACCTCGATGTACGGCTCCATCGTCCCTTCGTGCTCGAACATGACCGGGCCCCCGTCGTTCAGGGGCTTGGCGTGGGCCATCTCCCAGGAAAGCGCCTGCCGTCCGAGCCGCAGGTGGTGATCCTCTCCCGTGACCTGGTGCATGCGCAGCAGGAACATGGCGACGCCGGCCTGTCCGAAGCCGAGGCCGGTCAGCGGCCCCTCGGTGGCGAACTCGTTCACCCAGTGGGCTCGCCCGCCGTCGTGCCGCACCGTGTCGTGCAGGGCCTGCGCGCAGTCCCGTGCCGCGGCGAGGTCGCGCGGGTCGCGGCCCTGCAGGAAGAAGCGCAGGTTCGTCATCCCGACGCCGGCGAGGCCGTAGTAGAAGGTGTAGTCGCCCTTCTCCAGCGCGCGCCTGTTGGCCCGGGCCAACAGGCGCCTGGCCTCGGTCCCGAACCCGAGCGAGTCGGCCGCCCAGGCGATGCCGGCCAGGCCGTTCATGAGACCGTCCGGGTACTCCGCGCTGTCGATGCCGGCCAGTTCGCCGCCCAGCCAGTCGCGCCATTCGGGCCGGATCGCGATGCCGGAGGACTGCAGCGCCCACAGGACGCCGCTCGCCCCGAAGCCGAGGCTCAGCGGGTTGGTGACGTGAGCGAAGGGGTCCACGGGGAAGAGCGTGCCCCGGCCGGGGTCGGCGACGGCCTCGACGAACGCGGCCACTCCGTCCTCCGCCTCCACCAGTCCGAGCCGTTCCTCGACGACCGGCCGCGCCGGGAGGGCCTCGACCTGGTCGAGCAGCTCCGCCTCGTCCTCCAGGGCGTCCAGCACGTCGGTGAGGCCGATCCGGTCCCCGGCCAGGTCGGTGATCAACCGGTGGACGCGCTCCGGCCAGCCCAGGCCCTCGGTGATGTGGATCCGGTACAGGTCGAGGACGTCCTCGCGCAGGTAGGACATCGCCGCGATCGGGAAGACGAAGTACGCCATGGTGGACGCCAGGGCGTACCGGTCGCCCTCCGGCCCGAATTCCCTGAAGCCGTCGCGCGAGAGGCTGAACCCCGGTGTGTAGAGCTCGACGGGCTGCTCCAACTCCGTTTCGCCGCTCCCGCCGCGGCTGTCGGTCCCGGCCAGCCGGCAGGCCTCCAGGTCGACGATGGTCACCTCGTGGGTGTCCGGGTCGACGAGCAGGTTGGAGGCGGTGAAGTCGGCGAGGATCACCCCGCGGTCGTGCGCGGCCTGGATCGCGCGGGCCAGCCCGCGGAAGACGGCGAGGAAGATCCGCAGGTACTCCCGCGACTGCTCGATGTCGAACCCCGGCCGCGCGAGCGGGTTGCGTTCGAGCAGCACCGAGCGGAGGTCGGAGGCGTCGACGAACTCCTCGGCGATGAAGTGGTGCTCCCAGTGGCGGAACTTCGCGATCGGGGCCGGGTACGAGCCGATGTCCGCCAGCCGGTTCAGGAACATCCACTCGCGGTCGAGGATGTCCACGGCGTCGTGGTTCCGACGGGGGTTGATGTTGGTGTGCGGACGGGCCTCCTTGAGCAGCACCGGCCGGTCGTCGTGCGCCGTGTCCTCGGCCGTGTACACGCCGCCGCTGTTGGAGAACTGGATCGCCCCGGTCACCCGGAACCGGCCCCCGACCAGGCCGTCGTCCTCGTCCTCGTCCTCGGGCTTCCAGTCGTCGAAGGGCCAGGGCACCCAGTCGGGCCGGGCGTTCCCCACGCTCCGGTCGTCGGGGACGGGACCGTCCGGTCCGAGGATTCGCGGGTGCCGCCGGCCGAGGACGTCGACGGTGTGGGTGTCGAGGAACTGGCCGTAGCGGAAGTACAGCGCCCTGCTGTCCCGGTAGCGCAGGTCCGACAGGACGTAGGCGCCCTCGTAGCCCTCCAGGAGTCCGGCCAGGTCGGCCAGGACCTTCCTGAACTCGTCGTCACCGCGCGGGTAGACGGTGACGAACTTGCCGCCGCTCCCCCGGGACATGGCCTTGGAGTTGAGCATCTCGAAGACGTTGAGGTCGAGGGCTATCTTGAAATCGGTCCCGCGTTCCGTCAGATATCCGATCACCGAGGCGGCGACCTCGCGCACGTGACGGCAGCTCGCCGACACGTGGATCTTCCAGCCCTGCGCCGGCAGGTCCGGGCTGGACCGATGGCTCCACCAGATGCCGCTGCGGACGAACCGCGCCCTCAGCGGCTCGTCGAGCCCGGCGAGGAAGTGGTCCGCACTCGGTTCGTACGAGACGTCGAGCGGGTCGAAGAACAGCGTGTCGTTCCACGCGAAGAGGAAGCGGTAGACCCATCGTTCGTTGCGCATGTCAGCCTCTGTGATCGTCCGCGGGCAGCCGGTGGGAGCGGCGGGGTCCGTGCGGGGGCGCGGCGCACCCCCGCACGGACCCGTCGGGCTACGACTCGCCGGGCTTCGGCGGGGTGGTGCAGCAGCGGCCGGTGCTGCTCGTCAGGCTGACGATGGCCACGGCGCTCAACTTGACGCGGGCCTCCATGTTCTGGAGCTTGAGGACACTCATCAGGGTCGTCTCCTGGGAGATCACGTGCGCGGGACGCGCAACAAGGGTGGGATGCGCACCGGCCGGCAGCCGGCACGGGCCCGGACCGTGATGCCTCCGCGGCCCGGGTGATGGAGAGTCTCGTCGCGGCGCACCGGGTGCCGGTAGGGGCTGATAGTTGTCATGGCCTTCCGACCGGTTCGGCCGCAGACTGAAGAGTTGTCGTCCTTCCGGGCCTCGGGCACGACGGCGGCGGAGCCCGCGATTCGTCCTCGCGAGCCCCGCCCGGTGTCACGCTGTCACCTGCGTCGGCAGCAGTGCCTGTCGCGGCTGACGAGGGTGTGCCCCTCGGTGCCGCCGCGGCGTTCTGATCAGGGGTCCACCGTCACGGTGATGGTCTCGGGGTTGGCACTGTTGTCCTGGTACACCGGGTCACCGCTGTAGACGGCGGTGACGGTGTGGGTGCCCGCGGTGCGGAAGGCGGTGACCGTCCCGCCGGCGGCGCAGGTGCCGAGGGAGAGGATCAGGCGTCCCGTGCCGAGGGTCGTCCCGGTGGTGGTGTCGGTGAACGTGACGGTTCCGGTGGGCCTGGTCGTGGAGCCCGCGCCGGGGCAGACGATGTCGCTGAGCACGACCGGCGAGCCGGTCCGGGTGCGCTGGGGCATCGCGGTCAGGGTCGTGGTGATCGGCTTGCCCACGGTGTAGCTGATGACCACCTGGCCGTTGTGGTTCGCCGTCCCGATCGTCGAGGCCGCATAGGACGTCCCGGTGCCCGACGGGGTCGCGAAGCTGCTTCCCCCACCGCCACCGCCGCCGCTCGCCTCCGTGCCGGTGTTGTTGACGGCGCCGCTGCCGCCGCCCCCGCCGGCGAAGTACCCGCCGCCACCGCCCCCGCCCGCACCGGTGGCGGTGGCGGCACAGCCGCCGTCGATCGCTCCGCCGTTCCCGCCGGTGCCGATCGTGGTGCCGACGAACCCGCCCCCCGGCCCACCCGACGTGGCACTACAGGGCGCGGCGGCGCCGGCGGCCCCGCCCGCACCGCCCGTGGTCGTGCTGGTGCTGCCGCCGCCCCCGCCGTGCCCCGCCGCGGCCCCGGGGCCGGTGGCGCTTCCCGTGGTACCGCCGGTGGCATCGGGCGTCGTCCCGCCGTTGCCCCCGTTGCCGCCCGCCAGGCCGCTCCCGGTGCCCCCGGCGGCACCGCCGCCCCCGGCGACCACCAGGAAGGAGCCCACGCTGACGCTGGAAGCACCGCCCCCACCCGGCCCTTCCGCCCGGAAACCGGTGACCGGGATGCCCCCACCCGAAGCACCGCCGTTGAACCCGCCGGCACCCCCCGTACCCGTGCCGTTGCAGCCCTTGCCGCCTGTACCGCCGACGTTGACGGTGACCGTCGTCGGCGCGGTGGTCTGCGGGAGAGTGGTGACGACCCGCGCCCCCGTCCCGCCCGTCCCCGTGACGGAACAGGAGGTGCCGGTGTTGTCGGCACCGCCCGCGCCGTCGGCGGTGATCGTGACCACCGCCTGGGCCGGGATGGTGAGGCTCTGCGGAGCACCGGTGAAACCGAAGGTGACCACCGGGTCGGCCCCTCGGGTCCGCACCGGGGCGGTGGCCGGCGCGGACCCCGTGGCCGCGGCGGTCGCGGGGCTCAGCCCGGTCCCGGCCAGTGCCACGCACACCCCTGCCACGACACCGGCCTGCCACCACCGCGCACGAGCCTGGGCACCTGCCTCTCCTTCGGCGACGGGATGTCCTGGGGCATGGTGTCTGATCACTGCTGTCTCCCGATGTGACGGCTTGAGGTGAGACTTCGGGGTGCTGGATCACGCGCCCCGTGCAGCGGTGGTGTCCCTGCTCCGGAGCGTGATCAACAGGGACAGCGTGACGACCGGACGGCCCTTGTGCCCCGATTGCTCCGACAGCGGCATGCCACACACCATCACACTGGGCGGCACACGAACTCACTGAGCTGGTCACGGGCGGATGACTTCGCGGAGATCGTCGGCCGGCGGGCGACTCCGCGCCCACGGCCCGGACGGGGTTGGCCGGGTCGGCTGGGTTCAGGCCCGGGCGGGGTGGGTGAGGGTGTGCCAGGCGGCGTAGCCGCCGAGGAGGTCGGAGACGTCGGGGTGGCCGTGGTGGCGCAGCAGGCTGGCGGCGATGGAGGAGCGGTGGCCGCTGGCGCAGTGGATGACCAGGGGGTGGTCGGTGGGGATCTCGTCGAGGCGGGTGGGGAGTTCGGTCAGGGGGATGTGCAGGGCTCCTTCGATGAAGCCCGTTTCGCGTTCGCCGCAGGTGCGGACGTCGAGGACGGTGGGGGGCTGTTCGGCGGTGAGGGTGGTGCGGAGTTGGTCGGCGGTGAGGCGGCTGGCGGGGGTGAGGTGGTCGGCGAGGGCGGGCAGGGCGTTGTCGGGGTTGCGCAGGTAGCCGGCGATGTGGTCGAAGCCGATGCGGGCGAGGCGGGTGACGACCTCGTCCTCGCGGTCCTGCGGGGCGATGATCGCGATGGTGCTGTCGGGGGTGAGGACGGTGCCGGCCTGTTCGGCGAAGCGGCCATCGACGGGGACGTTGACGGCGCCGCGCAGGTGTCCGGCGCCGAAGTCCTGGGGGCTGCGGGCGTCGAGGACGACGGCGCCCGCGGTTCGGGCCTCCTTGAAGCCTTCGGGGCACAGGGGGCGGGTGGCGTTCGTGCGGTCGAGCAGCGGGCGGTCCTGCCGGTTGAGGGCGGCGTCGTGGCCGAAGTAGGCGGGGGCGGCGGACTGGCCGGCGGTGACGATGCGGACGAAGGTGTCCTGGTCCATCGGCTGGCAGGCGTAGTTGGTCAGTCGCTGCGCGCCGATGGTGGACTGGCGGTCGGTGGAGAGGTTCTTGCCGCAGGCCGAGCCGGCGCCGTGGGCGGGGAAGACGAGGGTCTCGTCGGGCAGGGCCATCAGCTTGCGGTGGACGCTGTCGTAGAGCATCGCGCCGAGTTCGGCGGCGGTGACGCCGACCGAGGCGAGCAGGTCGGGGCGGCCGACGTCGCCGATGAACAGCGCGTCCCCGGTGAGCACGCCGTACGGGACGGCGTCGTCGGGCTGCTCGAAGACCAGGATGCTGATCGACTCGGGCGTGTGCCCGGGGGTCTCCAGGATCTGCAGGGTGACGTCGCCGAGTTCGATCCGTTCGCCGTCGGCGAGGTGGCGGATGGGGTAGTCGGTCTCCGCGCGGCGTCCGTACCCGATCCAGGCGCCGGTGCGGTCGGCCAGTTCGAGGTGGCCGGCGAGGAAGTCGGCGTGGAAGTGGGTGTTGATGACGCCGACGACGGTCAGGCCGCGTGCGGTGGCGTCGGCGAGGTACTCGTCGACGTCCCGGCGGGGGTCGACGATCACGGCCTGGCCGGTGCGCTCGTCGGCGATCAGGTACGAGGCCTGGGAGAGGCAGTCGAGGTAGAACTGGGCGAACTATGTCAACCGATCCGGTAGGGAGATCGTATAGGCGAGGGAGAGGCTGGGGAAGGGGGGCAGGGTGCGGGCCAGGTACGCGATCAAGCCGCTGCCCAGGTATGCACAAGCAGTGCGGAGCATGCGGTTGACACCCCGGACAGGACTATGCTGACCTGCGAAAATGCCTCCCCCGATCTACTGTCAGGGCTGCCGCCTGGCGAACACAGGACGCTCTTGAGCAGCTCGCGCAGGAAAGCTGCGGGCAGGCCTCCGGGCGTCCCGTGGCGACTCGGCATGGTCGACGAGTGCTCTCATGTGTCCGCGTGTACAGCAGGGTCTACTCATCCTGATGCTGACCTCTTGCTGACCTTGTCTGATCATGCGTCAGCTCGGGATTCCATTCCGGTTGCCGCGCATCGCGACCTCCCTGCCGACCGCCTTCCCGCCCCCGAGCCACAGCGCCGAGGCCGACGGACGGCATCAGCCCGGGAGTCGCCAACGTACTCCGGCACCGGCCGAACTCCGTTCCGCCGGCTCGGCCGGAGGAGCCATCGGCCTGGCCTGCGGGTTCGACACCGGTGGTGTAGGCGGAGGAAGGTAGGCGGTTGGCGGCCCTCGCCGGACAACGGTCGGCGCGAGGCCCGGCACGGCAGTGAGGAGCGGCAGTGAGCGATCGAAGCGCAATCGAGTGGACGGAAGCGACCTGGAACCCGACCACCGGATGCGACCGGGTCTCCGCCGGCTGCGACAACTGCTACGCCCTGACCCTGGCCAAGCGGCTGAAGGCCATGGGCGCCGCCAAGTACCAGACGGACGGTGACCCTCGAACGTCCGGACCCGGCTTCGGTCTTGCGCTGCATCCGGACGCGCTCGACGTCCCGAAGCGCTGGCACAGCCCCCGGGTCGTGTTCGTGAACTCGATGAGCGACCTCTTCCATGCCCGGGTGCCGCTCCCGTTCGTCCGGGACGTGTTCCAGGTGATCGCCGACACCCCCCAGCACACCTACCAGGTGCTGACGAAGCGCTCCGTGCGCCTTCGCCGGGCCGCCGGCCGACTGAAGTGGCCGGACAACTTGTGGATGGGAGTGTCGGTCGAGGACGAGAGCCAGCTGGATCGCATCGACGATCTGCGAGCCGTCCCGGCCGCGGTCCGGTTCCTCTCCCTGGAGCCGCTGCTCGGACCGCTGCCGGAACTGGACCTCGACGGCATCGGCTGGGTGATCGTCGGCGGCGAGTCGGGCCCCGGCCACCGCCCGATGGACCCCGCGTGGGTCGCCACCGTCCGCGACGCCTGCCAGGCGGCCGGCGTGCCGTTCTTCTTCAAGCAGTGGGGCGGCCGCAACCCCAAGGCTCGCGGCCGTGACCTCAACGGCCGTACCTGGGACGAGATGCCCGTACGGGGGCCGCTCGTGGCGCCCTGATCCAGTGCGCCGTGCACGCCCTCTGTTCGCGCCGTGACGATTGTGTGATCCTGCCTCCGGCAGCGACGGCTCACCGCACCGGGGAGACACATGGCGGCACCGAAGGACGTCATCTGGCCACGCGACCCGCACACCGCCGCCAAGCACGCCCTGCTGCGGCGCTACCTCCAGGCCTGGGCACCGATCATGCTCAGCCGCAACGAGATCATCACCTATGCCGAGGGCTTCGCGGGCCCCGGCGTCTACCGCGACGGCGAACCCGGCTCCCCTGTCGTCGCCCACCAGGTCTTCTCCGGAGCGCTTCGGCGCAGCCCCCGGCGCGTGAATATGGTACTGGTCGAGGAGGACGCCCGGCGCAGGACCGAGCTGGAACGCCGCATCGAGGCGGCCGCAGGCACCCACGGGCCCCGGAGCGGCCGACTGGACGTGCACGTAGCACAGGGCCGGTGCCATCCCGACCTGCTGCAGCAGCTCGCCCTAGCCGGCAGTCTGATCCACCCCATGTTCGTCCTGCTCGACGGCTTCGGCGGTCCGGAGATCCCGTTCCCCCTCCTGCGACGGATCGCCACCCAGCGCCGCAGCGAGGTGATGGTCACCTTCCAACCCGCCTTCCTCGTCCGCTTCGCCGGCAAGGACGAACGCCACCGCGCGGCCGGCGACGCCTTCTTCGGCGACAGCGACTGGCACGGCGTTTTCCAGCAGCCCTCCTCCGCGAAGGCCGCCTACCTGCGCGACCGCTACCGCGAGTCCCTCGGACGCGCCGGGTTCCAGCACACCCTGGTCTTCGAGATGATCGACGAGGCCGGCCACCTCCTCTACCTGATCTTCGGCACCCGCCACGAGCGGGGCGTGGAGAAGATGAAGGAGGCCATGTGGGTCGTCGACACCACCTCCGGCGTGCGCTACCGCGACCCCAAGGACCCCAACCAGCAGGCCCTCGACCTCGAACTCGAACCCGACACCGGCCCCCTGCGCCGCATCCTGCTCGACCACCTGCGCACCGCCCCCGCCGCCCGCAGCGTCGACCAGCTCAAGAAGTACGCCCTCCTGGAGACCGTCTACCGCCCCACCCAGGTCATACCGCTCCTCAAGAGGATGCGCGACGACCGGGACATCGATGTCTCCCCGGGCCGGATCACCGGAGCCAGCACCGTCACCGCGCTCCGCCAGGCCGCCCTGTTCTGAAAAACGGTCTCGGCGCGGCCCGACGGCGTCGCCACGGTCTCCTGAGCCAGGGCCCGGCGGCGTTACGCCTGCCGCCCTCGCACGCCTGCCCGGACCGGTTCCCGGACACACCCCGCCGTCCGGGTTTGCCGGTCCGGTGCCTGGCTAGCCGCTCTGGTATGGAAAACACACCCCTGCACACCCGCCGGTGGTCCCGCCGACTGCGCCAAGCCCTGGACGCACCGGAGCACTGGGACCTCCTCGACGCTCCGGCCCGCCCTCTCGCCAAAGCGGTCGAGGCCCTCCCGCTCGGGCCCTATCGAGACGCGCTGCACGGCGTGTGGCTGGGCCACCCGCTCCACCCCGCGTTGGTCCAGCTGCCGATCGGCTTCTGGACGTCCGCCGCAGTACTGGACTACCTCCCCGGCGGCCACCGGTCCGCCGACACCCTGGTGGCGGCCGGGCTGCTGACCGCCGGGCCCACCGCCCTCACCGGTTGGGTGGACTGGGCCCGGCTCGACCCGCCGCGCCGCCGCACCGGCCTGGTGCACGCGCTGGGCAACACCACCGGTGTGCTGCTCTACGCCGGCTCGCTCGTGGCCCGCTGCCGGGGGCACCGGGCCCGCGGCCGGCTGCTCGGCCTGGCCGGGGCGACCGTCGTCTCAGCCGCCGCCGCGCTCGGCGGGCACCTGGCCTACCGGCAGGCCGCCGGCCCCGACCGGGCCGCCGCCGTGCCTCGCCTGGCGCCCGCGGACTGGGTCTCCCTCGGCGCGGTGGAGGACTTCCCGGAGGGGAAGCCCGTGCGGGCGACGGCCGGCGAACTGGCCGTGGTCGTGGTCCGCGAGGGCGACCGCTGCCACGTGCTGGCCGAGCGCTGCGCCCACCTGTCCGGGCCGCTCTCCGAGGGCTCCCTCGTGGAGGGCTGTCTGCGCTGCCCCTGGCACGGCAGCACGTTCCGGCTCCGGGACGGCGAAGTGGTGCACGGCCCGGCCACCGCACCCCAGCCGGTCATGGAGACCCGAGTACTTTCCGGGCATCTGGAGATCCGGCTCCCCGCAGCTGGCTGACCATCCTTCCCGGTCGGACCGCGCGAGGTCGCGGGCGGGCTCGATTCAGCCCGTGCCGTCCGGGAGGGGTGAGCGAAGCGAGCTGCGTCCGGCCCTCCAGTGGTCGAGCAAGTGGTTCGCGAAGCGCCCGCCGACCACCCCGGCCGCGGCCACGCCGAACGCCACGTCCCTGGCGAACTCGGGCTCGGCCGCGACCAGTTCCTCGATGACCCCGCGGCGCACGAGTTGCTCGTGGACGGCGTCCGCCTCGACGTGCTCGCGGTAGAAGAGGGTGCCGTCCGGGCCGCCGCCGAGCCGTTCCAACGCCGCCGCCAAGCGGGCGGAGCCGGGCGAGGAAGTGATCTCGACGGTCGCGAAGTGCCCGACGGCCGCCCCGCGCATCGCCCGGTGCAGGCCGAAGAGCGTCATCAGGTTGACCACGGCCAGGGTCGGCGCCGGCACGAAGTCCAGGTAGTGCCCGTAGCCGGGGTCGAGGCCGAAGGCGGCCATCATCCGCTCGAAGAGCCGGGCGTGGGCCCGCTCCGGCCGTCCGGCGCCGTACTCGTCGTAGAGGATCGCCGTCAGCACCGCCTGTGCGGGCCCATGGATCCTCGGCAGCATCCACAGCTGCGGGTCCGCCTCCTTGAGGTGGTAGACCGATCGGTGCACCAGGTACTCGCGGGCGTGCCGGCGCTCACCCTCGGCGAGCAGGAAGTGCGACGGGCCGGTGCCGTCGGGCGGCTCGGTGAGCAGTGCTTCGAACGCGTCCCGCAAGGGCGGCGCGGGCTCCGCCTCCGCACGCACCGCGGCCAGGAACGAGCGCTCCAACCCCTGGCGGAATCTCAGGAGTTCGGGATCCCACTCCCAGTCGTCCAGGACCCCGGGCAGCCCGCGGTCGTGGAGCTCGTAGCAGAGGTGCAGGGCCAGCTGATGGTCCTCGCCCCACGGCTCGTCGAACGGGCCGGGCGGTGTGGGCAGACAGCCCGCTCCGGGCGGTCCGGAGGTGAGCAGGGCCGTCAACGCCGCCGACAGCGGACCGCGCGACGCGGGCAGCGCGTTCACCCTTCCTCCTGGCGGCCTTCGGCGCAGGCACAGAGCACCGCGAAGGCGATGGTCAGGGTCAGGGCCCAGCAGCCCGTGAAGACCCACAGAAACGGCGCCTCGGACGTCCCCAGGCCTGCCCCGAGCAGGCCCAGCGACAGCAGGGCGAGCGCCAGCACGGTCCGCGGCCGCACGCCGCGCAGCACGTCCCAGGCCCGGCCGCGCAGGCGGAACCCGACGACGCGAAGCCTCAGCTCCAGGACGTGGTCCCGGCGCAGCCCCCGCTCGATCCCGCGCAGCTCCACCCGCTCACGCCGATCCATCCGTCCGCCTCCTCGCGCCGCCGTCCCCATGGTCCGCCGCTGCGGCTACCCGGGTTCCGCGTTCGCTAACGCCCCGGCCCCGCCCGAAGCCGGACGGCCAGCAGACAGGCTCAAGGGCGGGCGGCCTGAAGCCGCACGCCGGAACCGCGGCTCGCCTGGTCGGCCTCAGCCGACTCCCTCCGGCTCCGGTCCGTCGGCCCAGCCGTCGGCGTCCAGGTCGTCCAACTGCTCGCGCAGCAGGGCGAGGGTGGCACTGAGCAGCCGGGAGACGTGCATCTGGGAGACGCCGATCCGGTCCGCTATCCGGGACTGGGTGCAGCCGTCCCAGAACCGCAGCTTGAGGACGGTCTGCTCGCGCTCCGGCAGGCGGGCCAGCAGCGGGCGGACGGCGGTGCGGAAGTCGGCGAGTTCGATGCCGGGGTCGCAACCGCCGAGCCGGTCGAGCAGGGCGCTGCCGGTCTCGTCGGCCTCCTGATCGCGCAGCGCGTCCAGGGAGCTGGGGCGGCAGGCCCGGCCCGCCAGCAGCCCCTCGGCGGCCTGCTCGACGGTGAGGTGCAGGTCCTCGGCGATCTCCTCGGGCCGCGGTTGCCGGCCGAGTTCCTGCTCCAGGCGGTCGGAGCCGCGGACGACGGCGAGGTAGAGCTCCTGCGTACCGCGCGGGACGCGCACCGGCCAGGAGGTGTCGCGGAAGAACCGCTTGATCTCGCCGGTGATGGTGGGGATCGCGTAGGTGACGAACTCCAGGCCGCGCCGCGGGTCGTAGCCGTCGACCGCCTTGATCAGGCCGATCGTGCCGACCTGGAGGATGTCCTCCATGTCCTCGGCCCGGTGCCGGTAGCGGGCGGCGATGAAGCGCACCAGCGGCATGTTGAGCTCGATGATCGTGCCGCGGACGTAGCTGTAGGCGCGGCTCTCGCGGGCCAGCCCGGCCAGCCGCCCGAACAGCGCGTCGCTCAGCTCCCGCGCCTCGGACTTCCCCATACGGCGGAGTTCAGCCGCCGTGGGCCGTCGCGGCAGATCGGGCGGCAGACCCGCAGGGACGGCTTCGCGATCGGTGGTTTCCACACGGATAGACACTGGATCTCCAGGGCATCGGCATCACGCCCGGCGACACGTGTGGGGCTCACACCCCATGCGTCGCGGACTCCTTTCCCAGAACCTGTGCCCGGCTTCTTCAAGCGCGGTCCCGGTGGCACCGTCCACGGTGCTGCGGCAGCCGGACGGATCACGGCCGCTCTCTGAGGCTTCTACCCCGGAATCGGTTCCCGACTCAGGATCCGAGCTCTCTCTTGCCGAGCCGACCTCGGATGGCCACCCAGCGTCCCGGGCCCGGTCCTCAGGCCGAGCACTCTCGGTGGTTCGGCGGACCCGGCGGGAACCCAATCTCCAGCCAGACCACCTTGCCCCCGCCCTCGGGCGCGCAGCCCCAAGACCCCGCAAGTCGCTCCACCACGCGGAGACCGTGTCCGCCCGGTCGGCCCGGGTCGGCGTGCGGGCGCAGCTCGGGCGGCACCGGGCTGGTGTCCGTGACCTCCGCCCGCAGACGGCGCCCGTCCCAGCTCAGCCGCAGTTCGCCCGGCCCACCGGAGGTGTGCAGGCAGGCATTGGCGACCAGTTCGGCGACCATCAGCAGGAGGTCCTCGGCGACCCCCAGCCGTTCCTCGTCCGCGGTCGGCAGCCAGGACCAGGACCGCAAGGCCTCCCGACTGAAATCACGGCCCGCCTGCACGGCGCCCTCCCGACCGGAGAACACGAACCGCTTGGTCTCCCCCGCGCCCGGAGCCCCCGGGTTCACCGGGACTCCGACCGGGCCTGCCGTTCCGATCGGCCCTGTCAGCGGCACTTGCCGGAAGCGGTCCATGCCTGGCCTCCTCTCCTCGGCCCGGTCCGGCCATGCCCAGCGCCTGCCCGAGCGGGTCGCGGCTACACGTCCACGGGACGGAACGCGCGCCGCTGATCACCGCCCGGCCCCGCGAACGACTCCTGACCTGGAGGGGGTCGGACCGGCGGCTGATCGTAGCCGGCCGCCAGGCAGGTCGACTGCCCCTCCGTCAGCTGGTCGTGTGGATCGGCACCGGTCGGGACCGACCGCACCACGGCCGGGGGTTCGGGTGCCGCCCGGGGTCAGTGCGGCCCGCCCGGGGTCAGGAAGTCCCGCACCCGCTCGGCGGCTGAGCGCTCGGGGGACGGCAGGCGGTCCGCCGGGCGTGCGGTGGGCGGCTGGTGGCGGGGCCGGCCGGTGGAGGACTCCTTGGTCTCCCGCGCCCTGATCGCGAGGTCACGCAGCTCGGCCTCGCTCGACACTGCCCGTACGGCCGGGAAGAGTCGCCCCTCCTCGTCGCCGGCGTGCCGGGTGACCTCCTCGATCAGCCGGGCGACCAGCCGATCGAAGCGGGGCGAGGTGACATGGGTCGGGCGGAGCTCCTCCAGCAACGCTTCCACCCCTCGGTGGTCGGCGAGTTCGCGTTCCACCAAGGCCTGCCCGTCGGCCAACCGGTCACGGGCGAGCGGATAGAGATGCTGCTCCTCGGCCCGGGTATGGCGGACCAGTTGATCGGTCACGAGGTCGGCCAGGTCCTTGCGCTGCGGGTCCCCACTGGGGATGCCGCTGAGTTCGCTGAAGTGGACCAGCACGGACCGGTGGTCGGCGGTCAGCTGCTCCAGTAGGTCTTCGTCGTGGTGCACGGCGGACGCTCCGTTCTCTGTCCTTGCCGGTTACGGGGGTCAGCCCGACGGTGCGGTGAAGCCCCGCCTCCGTCGGGCGGGTTTCCATCGCCCCTGCGTGTCCCCGGGAGCCCCGGAGCCAAACAGTCGTCGCACGTGGCCCGCGCTCAGCGCGCGCCAGCGGCCCCGGCCGGGTGCGCAGCGCGGCATCGACTCCCCGGAGGAAGTGTTCGAGGTCACCGGGGTTGCGTGAAGTCACCAGCCGCCAGTTGCCGGCGTCGTCCGTGACCAGCGGTTCGTCGGCCCGGGTGGGGGCTGCGATGTCGACGTGGACGCCGTTCTCGCGCAGGTGCCGTACGGGGACGAGCAGTTCGTCCTGTTCGACGCCGTAGTTCGTCACGATTGCCAGGGCCCTGCCGTGCTGGGTCATTTCTCCTCCTGGTCCGCGGGATGCCTCGGGTGCGCGAACGCGCGCCCCGGGCTCGGCGGGTACCCGCCGCACCCTGGGCCACGCCTGATCAGCCGTTTCCGATCCGACGTCACCGCGGGGCGTGGACCGGCCGCCGGGCGGGTGTCCCGGCGGCCGGTGGCGCGGACGATCGGAAGCGGGTTCAGCCAGGGCTGATCCGGCCCCGCCAGCCGCCCTCCTCCCGGCCGCGTTCCTCGATGAACGTCTTGAACCGCGTCAGGTCCCCCTTCACCCGGCGGTCGACCACACCCGTGACATCGGCGGCCCGCTCCGCCACGCCCTCGGGCCGGAAGTCGATGGCCATGGCGACCCGGGTGTGGTCCTGGTCGAGCTGCCGGAAGGTCACCACGCCCTTCTGGTCGACGTCGCCGCCGGTGGTCCGCCAGGCAATCCGCTCGTCGGGCTGCTGGTCGACGATCTCGGTGTCGAACTCACGGGTGACGCCGCCGATGCTGGTCCGCCAGTGGTTGTGGCGGTCGTCCAGCTGGGTCACCGAGTCGACCCCCTCCATGAAGCGCGGGAACTCCTCGAACAGCGTCCACTGGTTGTAGGCGGTGTGCAGGGGGACGTCCACGTCCACGGACTCCTTCACCATGCTCATCCGGTCCTCCTCCCACGGTACGGCCGGGGATTTCCCGGCCGACCGTGCGCCTGCCCGTCCGCTGCCGGCTCAACCGTCCCGCTCGGATGGTCATCCTCCGTCGGGGCGCGGGGCGGGAAGCGGGCGGTGCCGCAAGGCGTCCTCAACGGTGGGGTGGACGGGGAACAGCGCGGCGGTCCCGGTGAGCTCCAGCACCCGCAGCGTCCGCCCGGAGGGGGCGACCAGCACGAGGGGGATGCCGATGTCCAGCGCGCGCCGACGGGCGGCGAGGAGCAGGTTGAGCCCGGTGCAGGTGAACAGCTCCACACCCGCCAGGTCGACCGCGAGCAGGGCGGGACGCCGGACGAGCGCGGCATCGAGTGCCCGGGCGGCGACGGGCTCGCTGTCCAGGACCATGTCCCCGGTGAAGGAGCACACGAGGGCGTCACCGGCCCGGACGGTCTCCGCCTTCAGGCAGGGCGGAACGGCCCACTCCTCGGGCCGGGAGCCGCACCGCACGGCCGCGCCGGCCCCGCCGTCGACAGCGGCCCGCCCGGGCTGGAGGGACGCGATGCGTTCGAGGTCCTGCCACAGGTCGAGGGCCCGCTCGTGAAGCCCCGCCGCGGTGCGGCTGCCCTCTTCGAGGGCCGTCAGGTAGGCGTCGACGCCGGTGACGGCGTGGCGCACCTGCCGGCACAGCGGCTCCCCGCAGGTGCGGGGGTCCCGACCGCCCTCGCGGGGCGGCCCCAGGCAGTCGACCAGCCGGGACCTCAGCCGTTCCAGCCCGTGCCTGCTCATCGGGTCCATGGAACCATCTCCAGAAGCAGAGCCGCCGGGGAATCCGCGGCGAAGCACTGCGGAGTGCGGCCCTTCCACTCTTCGCCCGTCCGCCAGACATGTCAACCATTGCACGAATCTCCTGTCGTGTATCGGCAGTCGTGAAACAGGAGTCCTATCGTGGAGGAATGGACAACGGCACGACGACCGAACGGCGATGGACCTTCCTGACCAACCACGCCCGCGTGCTGGTCCAGATCGCCCGCGACCCCGGCATCCGCGTGCGCGACATCGCCGCCCGCTGCCTGCTCACCGAACGCGCCGTCCAACGCATCATCGCCGACCTCGAACAGGCCGGATACCTCAGCCACGAACGCCACGGCCGCACCAACCACTACAGCGTCGTCACGAGCAAGCAGCTGCGTCACCCCGCCGACGCCGGCCCCACCATCGCCGAACTCCTCGCCACCCTCCTGCGCTGATGCCCACCGACGGCACGGAGAGCCGACGGCAACGCCGAGGCGGCCGGACGGCCACGGACAGGGCGTGAGCTTCTTGGGAGGCGAGGCGGCGCAGCGCACACAGATAGCCGGGCTTGACCACGACGGGGCGGGACGTCAGGCCGCGGTCAGCGGCTGATCGGCGCGAAGCCGAGAATCCAGCCCAGGGCGCGGGCCGCGCCCGCCGCCCGGACGCGCTCGGGGCCCGGGCGGTCACGGTCGCGCGAGAGCTCGATCGCCGCACGCTCCTCCACCGCGAGGTCGGCGTCGGCCGGCGGGCCGTCCAGGACACGGCCGGTCACCGGCGCCGGCCCCACGTCAGTGCGCGAAACCGGCGGTAGCTCTTTCCTGGGCGCCATGCCGACCAGCCCATGACGGCACGGGCCCTCCAGGGCGATCCTGAGGAACGCCGGCACCGCGCCCGGCACCGGCCGCGCCCAGGTGCTGCGCCGGTTCGTCGCCTACACACAGCCGCCTGTAGCCGCGAAGGCGCTCGGCTACACCGACTTCACCACCGAGCAGGCCGCGACGGACAAGGGGCTACCCGGAGTCGGTACGTCTCCGGAGACCACCAGCGCTGACCGGCCCCCTGGGCGCGCCAGTGGGACACAGGAGCCGGTTCTGACGGCCGGGGTGGTTGCGGTGGTTCCCGGCCTCGTCAGGCCGGCCCGTTGTCCGTCGGCGCGGTTGGGTGACTGTCCGGATCGGGGGCGGGCAGTGGCCAGTCTGGGTGGGCGAGGTGCCGGCGCAGGGCGTCGAGGCGGGCGAGGTGGTGGTCGAGGGCGGCGTTGACGGTGCTCGTGGTGGCGGCCACTCGTGCTTCGAGGCCGTGGATCCGGTCCAGGAGGTCCTGCCAGCGCCTTTCGGCGGTGGCGACAGGGTCAGGCGCGGCGTCGGTCACTGTCATCGCGGATCTGGGTGGTGTGGTGGGTGAGGGCGTCGAGGCGGGTGGCGAGGTCGCCGTGGCCGGAGCCGAGGTGGGGGCGGACGGCGGCGAGGGGCTCTATCAGGTCGGCGGGTTCGGTGGCGCCGAGGGCGGCGGTCAGGGCGGCCTGGGCAGGACGGGCGCCGGGAGCGAGTGCGGCCGTGGTGATCCGCGCGGCGAGGACCCGCAGCTCGGCGGCGTGGTCGCGGGCCCAGACGGTGACCGATCGGTCGGCGGCCCGCCGGTCGCGGACGGCCTTGACCCGTTCCGCGCCGGTACCGGACCGCGAAGCGTCGGCGAAGGCGGGCTTGAGACGCAGGTAGCGGTTCTCGGCGGCCTGGCGGCTGGCGACGCCCATCGGGTGGGCGAGGTCGGCCCAGGTGGCGCCGGCCTCCCGGGCGCTCTCCACCAGGCCGGCCTCCCAGCCGGCGAGTTGGCCGCGCAGCTCGCGCAGCAGGACGAGTGCGGCCAGGGCCTGCTCGGGGCCACCGTGCTCGTCAGGGGTGGTCGGGGGCCGGGACGCGGGGTTCTGGGCGGTGCGGACGGCGTCGTCGATGGCGGCCAGCGCCGCCGCGGCCGCCAGGAACGAGACGGGCTCGACCGGTGGGGAGGCGTCGGGGGCGGCTTTGCGGGACTTCTCGCTCATGCCGTCACTCTATAGGCGACGCGGCAACTTGTCATCGGATGGATGACGCGCTAGAAAGGACTCAGGTGAAGCGCACTGGCACCCATTCGATCCATGGAGGTGTTTCGCAATGCTGCTGCGCACTGACCCGTTCCGCGAGCTGGACCGGCTGACCCAGCAGTTCCTCAACACGACCGGCACCTGGTCGCGTCCCACGCCGATGCCGTTGGACGCCTACCGGGTGGGCGACGAGTACGTGATCTGCTTCGACCTGCCGGGGGTCGACCCGGAGGCGATCGACATCGACGTCGAACGGAACATGGTGACCGTCAAGGCCGAGCGCCGCCCGCGCCAGGACGGCGAGGGCATCAAGTGGGAGCTGTCCGAGCGCCCGCTCGGCGTGTTCTCCCGCCAGGTCATGCTCTCCGACACCCTCGACCCCGCCGGGATCACCGCCGACTACGACGCCGGCGTCCTGACCCTGAAGATCCCGGTCGCCGAGAAGGCCAAGCCCCGCAAGATCGAGATCAGCCACAGCGGAAGCCGCAAGCAGATCCGGGCCTGACCCGATCCCCGATGCCGTTCCGGCCGCCCCCCGATCTCTCCCCCTCGATCGAGAGGGGCGGCCGGAACACCCCCCGACCGTCAGGCCGGCCTACCCGGACCGGCCTACCCGCAGCGACGCGGAAACGCCATGAACGGCCAGAGCAGCAACCAGCCCTTCATCGTGCGAGCCCACGGCGAGATCGACCTCGACGCCGCACCCTCGCTGCGCCGTGCTCTGGCCACCGCGCTCGAGTCGCACCGGGAGGTGGTGCTGGATCTGTCGGAGGTGACGTTCATGGACTGCGCGGGCCTGGGCGCCCTGGTCCGGGCCCGCGCCCAGGCCGACCGGTGCGGTGCCCGCCTGGTCCTGCGCGGGGCCGGCCGCCGCGTCGTGCGGCTGCTCAAGCTGACCGGTCTGCACCGGCGCCTGGCCGTCGAGCCTTGAGGCCACCCGGGCGTGCCGGGCCTCGGGACGGAGGGAGAATCGCGATGACGCTTCGATGGGAGGCGTTCCTGGAGGAGGTCCGGGAGCGCGGTGAGTACGACAGCCCGCAGGAGGCCGAGCGGGCCGCCCGGGTGGTCCTTGCCCTGCTCGGCGCCCACCTGGTCGGCGACGTGCGCGCCGAACTGGCCACCCGACTGCCCGAGACCATGGCCCTGATCCTGCTCAACCCGCTGCAGGCCGCCGAGCCGCTCAACACCGAGCGGTTCGTCCGCGCGACCGCGGCCTGGATCGAGGGCGCCACCGAAGCCACGGCCCCGTGGGACATCGGCGCCGTCCTGTCCACGGTGGCCGACGCCGCCGGCGACGACCTCATGGACCAGGTCCTGCTCCAGCTGCCGCCCGGCTACGACCTGCTGTTCGGCCGCCCGACCGCAAGGACACGGCCCTGACCCTGACCACCCCTCACACGCCGCCGGCCCGCCCGGCGGCCGGCCCCAGGAAGGCCCCACGGTCATGACCCGCTACCGCCACCTCCTCCAGCAGGTCCGCAACCTCGGCCGCTACCCCACCGACGAGGAAGCCGAACGCGCCCTCGACGCCGTCCTGACCCTCCTCGGCTCCCAGCTCACCGGCGACGAACGCTGCGACCTCGCCGCAGCCCTGCCCGAACGGGCCCGCGCCGTCCTCGCCGCCCAGATCCCCCTCCCGTCGCCCGTCACCGCCCCCGCCTTCGTCGAAAGCCTCGCCCACACCCTCGGCACCAGCCTCACCGCCGCCCGCTGGGATGCCTCCTCCGTCCTGGCCGCCCTCACCACCCTCACCGACGACACCCTCACCGACCGCCTCCTCGCCCACCTACCCCGCGGCTACGCCCTGCTGTTCGGCCGCGCCGACCTGGCCGCCGTCGCCTGAAACAGCGGGCCCGACCTGACAGCGCCGGCTGCACGTGCATCCTCACGCCTGTGCGCACAGGGTAGTAGGACGGGCAGAGCTCGCTACTTCACTGAACGCGACCCCACCAGACCCGAAACACCCGGCACCGGAGATCGTCACCGCGGAGCCGCCATGCCCCCGCAGGGCCCGGCATCCACCGTGCAGGCGGCGGCCGGACGGCGAAGGGACTCGGATCAGGTGCCCTTCGTCGGTTCAGGCCCGGAGTTCCCGGGCACCCGCGAGGTATCCCACCGGCAACGACTCACGAAGGAGAGCCCGCCATGACGAAGTCCGGCGACAAGGGCACCCAGCCGAACGAGACAACGCGGGACCGCTCCGCCGAGGAGCGTTCGATCACCTCCCCCACCCCGGCCGACGTCCGGGCGAAAGCGGACGGGATCGTCGGGGCCCGCGAGCGCTCCGCCGAGGAGCGCGGGATCACGGCTCCCACCCCGGCCGACGTCCGGCGCAAGGCCGACTCGGACGACGACGAACCGGAGCCGCCGGCGGCGGACACCGTGGCGCCCTAGGGAGAATCGTGGCCGCCCGGCAAGCCCGCGCCGCTCCTCCCCGGACCGGCGCGCGCCGGGCGGGGACGGCATGTCAGGAGGCCGACTGCGGCGCACACGGCCGCTTCGACGACGAAGCCCGTGATCACGGCGCCCAGCTGTGGGGCTCCCCCTACCAGCCGTCGGCGGGGCCGCGTTCGTCGCCGCCGCGGCCGGCGCGATGGCATCCGGCGCGGCGGCCGCGGTGAGCGGTGCGGACCGTCCGTCCGCTCACCTCCCACCGGCCGCACCGTCCGAGTCGCGCGGGCCCTGCTCCCGGGCCCGCAGCGGCCGTCCGTGCCGCCGGTGGCTGGTGTCGCAGAACGGGTACGTGCGGCTGCGCCGACAGGCACACAGGGCCACCACGGGGCGCTCGGACAGCCTCCGGGTGCCGTCGGGGAGGACCACCTCCACCGGGCCCTCGACCAGCAGAGGGCCGCCCGGCACGACGACCACCCGGGTGGCGTAGCGATCAGCGCCCGCGGACACCGCGCACCACCACCAACTCCTCCTCGCGCTCGCCGGGCCGGATCACTCCGAGCCGCTCGAACAGGGCGGCCCGGGCCGTCATCACCGGCCCGAAGGGCTGCCGCCGCCGAGCCGCCACCTCTGTGCGCAGCGCGGCCGCGCGCAGGAGCGCCAGGGTGGCCGGCACGCCCGCGAGCGCGGACTGCACGACCAGCAGCACGCCGCCCTCGGCCAGCACCCCGGGAACCGTCCGGCAGATCCGGTCCAGGACCAGCCGTCCGTCCGGTCCGGCGTCCCAGGCCAGCTCGGCGCCCCGGCCGGGAACCGCGCCGTCCGGGTCCGTCGGGACGTACGGGGGATTCGCGGTCACCAGGTCGAAGCGTTCACCGGGCAACGGCGCCAGGAGGTCGCCCCGGCGCAGCCGGACCCGGTCGTGATGCAGCCGGGCGTTGCACCAGGCAGTGGCCACCGCCCTGGCGGACAGGTCCACCGCCGTGACCAGGGCCCCGCTGCGCGCCGCCGTGATCGCGACGGCCCCGGTCCCGGTGCAGAGGTCGAGCACCCGGCTGGAGCCGTCCAGCGGCTCCCGGCGCACACAGGCGGCCAGCAGTTCGGTGTCGCCCTGGGGCGCGTAGACCCCGGGCGGGCGGATCAGCAGCATGCCGAGCGGTTGCCCGGCCCGGCACGGTTCACACCTGCCGCACGGCGGCTCGTACCGGGACATGTCCCGAGCGTCCGCTCGCGTCCAGCCGCCCCGAGCGTTCGTCTTCGGGCCGGACCCCGGATCCGTGATGCCGACGTGGCCGGGAGAAGGGACTCTGGTCAGGTGGACGGCAGCGGCGCCCCGGGCGCGCGAGGAGCCCGGCAGCCCGTGGCAGGCACTGCGGGCCGTGGCCGGGGGCCGACGCCGACGGTGGGCCTGGAGGAGGAGCACTTCGTCGTGGACCCCGTGTCCCGGGCCGTGGTTCCCGCGGGCCCGCGGCTGGCCGCCCGCGCCGCGGGCGTGCTGGGGGACCTGGTGTCCGGTGAGTTCACGGACCTCCAGGTCGAGGTGCGGACACCGCCGTGCGCCACCATGCGCGAGCTGTCCGCCCAGCTGGCCCGGTTGCGCCGCGAGCTCGCCGCGTGCGCCGAGGCCGAGGGCCTGGCCGTGTGCCCCAGTGCGACGCCCGTGATCGGGGGCGGCGGCGTGGTGCCGGTGGGCCACCACCCCCGGTACCTGGACGGGGTGGAACTGTTCCGCAGCCTGATGGACGACTTCGCCGTCTGCGCCCTGCACGTCCACGTCTGCCTGCCCGACCGCGAGGTGGCGGCCCTGGTCGGCAACCATCTGCGCCCGTGGCTGCCGCTGCTGGTGGAGATGAGCGCCAACTCGCCCTTCCACGCCGGACGGGACACCCGGTACGCGAGCTGGCGCTCGGTGCTGCGGCTGCGCTTCCCCTCCCTCGGACCGCCACCGTGGGTCGAGTCCTTCGACGACTACCGGCGCGTCGCCGCCGCGATGGCGGAGGTCGGCGGGAGCTCCTTCGCCGACCTGCCGTTCTGGGACACCCGCCCGCACCCGCGCCTGCCGACGCTGGAAGTGCGGTGCATGGACGTTCCGGCCGAGTCCGCCGACTCGGTGGCCCTGGCGGCTGTCGTGCGCGGCCTGGTGGTGACCTCCGCCCGCCTGGCGGAGCGCGGCGACAAGGGACCGCAGCTTCGCGGTGAGCTGTTGCGCGGCTCGTACTGGTACGCGACCCGCGACGGCTGGCCGGGGCCGGGAGCGGACGCGCTGACCGGACGCGTCCTGCCCGCCCCGGAACGCGCACGGCGGCTCGTCGAGCACATCGGCCCCGCGCTGGAGGAGCTGGGGGACCTGGAGCGGGTCACCGCCTTCGTCGACCGGCTGGCCGCCCGGGGCAGCGGCGCCCACCGCCAGCGCGCCGCACACCGGGCCGGCGGCCTGCCAGCGGTCGTGGACGACCTCGCGACCTGCATGACCAGCCCGCAGGCCGTCCCGCCCCGGTCATCCGCACAGCGGTCACCCCAGGGGCGCGACCCCGACGGGTGTGCCAGCGTGGAGGAAGCCGGAGGGGCACGCGGCCCCATCTCCACGGACGCCCGCGACCACCCGGAGAAGCCGATGGACGACAGACCGGAGCAGCACGGACGCCCGCCGGAGCGCGGCGGGCGGGTGCGCCGTGACGGGTACGCCCGCCTGAACGCCGCCGACCTCGGCATCGACACCGTGGCCCTGGCCGAGGACTTCACCCGGCTCGCCGACTCCTACCAGGACCTGCCGCCGGATCCGTACGCCCGTGAGACCCACCGCTTCCGCCGCTACTCGCACGCCGTCCACCTGCCCTGGACCGGCGAGCTCTCCTACATCCCGGGCACCCCCGACGAGGAGTTCGGCACCGTCACGGAGTACTGGCAGGACGAGCACAACCCCGAGTACCCCCGGGTGCGGCGCCGGCTGCCCGACATCCCGGAAGCCCTGCACCGCAACCGGCTGCTCGACGCCCTCGTCCATGCCGACCTGGACCGTGCCCTGTGGCTGGAGGACCTGCGCCGCGTCCCCGTCTACGTCGGCATCCACCTGATCTCGCTCGGCATCCACGACCAGGACCAGGAGGCGGTGTCCTCACCGAACTGCCTGCATCAGGACGGCGGTTCACCGGCCACCTTCACCTTCGCCCACCTGATCGGCCGCCGGAACGTGAAGGGCGGCGAGAACGTCATCGCCACCCCGGAGAGCGCCGGCCGACAACCCGACGCGCTGCCCCCGGAAGCGATCCACGACCGCTTCGTGCTGACCGAGCCGCTGGACGGCTACGGCGTCCACGACCGACGCGTCAGCCACTACGTCGGCCCGGTCCGCCTCGGCGACGACGGGAACGAAGGGCGCCGCGACATCCTCATCATCGGGATCGCCCCCTACGCCCCGGGGCTTTGACCGGGGGATCCAATGCCTGAATTTCCCTGCGGCGCTTCCTTCCGGAGCGTCGGGACGCGGTCCGGAAGCGCTACGGCTGTTTCCCGGACGACGACGTGTACGACTACGAACCGGAGATGCCGATCACACCTGGCCGGCAATGCTGCGCTCAGGGGAGCGGGGTGGCGCGCAAGCAGGTGTGCTGGCCCGGCCCTGTGGCGACGTCCAGGGGCCTGGCCACACCGGCTTGGATCTCCACCCGGAAGGTTCCGGTGTCGTCGGCGTAGATCGGGATACCGTCGGGCGTCCTGTCACTGGTGGCGTGGACAACGACGATCTCGGGCGGACGGTGCGCGCCTGGTGGGCCCGGCAGGGTGATCGCGTAGCGCTCGGGGGTGTCCATGGCGGGCCTCATTCTGCAGGGGGCACCGGCGTCGGTGAGGGGGCGCGGACGGTGTCGCGGACGGTGAAGACCTCGTCTGCGCCGGTGATCTGCCGCAGGCGCCGGGTCTGGGGGAACGGAGAGGCCGACACCAGGGCGGTTGCGGCGGCGGCCGGTCCGGCGGACATCCTCAGCGGACGGTGATCGGGGGACATGATCGGCCTCCTCACGTGAGGGAAGCTGTCCGCTTGTGATCCTGCCCGGCCGATGAGCTCGGAATCCATCGGCCGGGGCCGCCGGAGTCGCCCGCTCGACCAGCTCGGCGACACCCTTGAGGATCACCGCGCCAGTCGCGGGTAACCCACCAACCCGCATGCCCGTTGCCCGGAGGCCTCCCCGCTCCGGCTGTCCGCAGGCAACGCCGTGGGCGACGGCGACGGGCTGATGGCGATCGCTGTCTGCGGAGGGCACCGTGTGGCGTGTTGCCGCGCCCGCGGCCCACCGGGGACGGTGTCGGTGGACAGTGGAGGCGGCTGTCTTTGCGCACCGGACGGAGAGGGCGTCGGCATGACGTTTCAGCATCCTGCTCGTAAGCATGGGAACGGTCGGCGCGGGCGGTTCGAGGAGTTCGCGGAACTGGCGTCGAACTTCACCAGCTCGCCGCTGTTCGCGGTGCTGTGTCTGTGCCTGGTGGGCGCGGTCGTCGCGGTGCACGTGGCCGGGCTGCCGATCGAATGGCAGCTTCTGGTGGGCGATGCGATGGGCGCGGTGACGCTGTTGCTGCTGGCGATGCTGAAGAACTCCGAGCGACGGGCCGAGCATGCCATCCAGCGCAAGCTGGATGCGATCGTCCGGGCGATGCTGGAGCAGCATGAAGGCAAGCGCGGTCAGGCCTACGAGGATCTGAAGGCAGCCATCGGGATGGAGGAGCGGCTGTAGGGACCGGGGAGGATTCAGGTCTGGGCGGCGATCGCGACGCACAGCACCGCGACGCCGAGGGCGAGCCAGGCGAGGTAGTCGCCGAGGTGTCCGGAATGCAGGCGGCGCAGCGCCCGTACGGCTCGGGCAGCCGCGTGCCGGTCGGCGGCGGGCCGGTGGAGGGCGGCCGTGGCCAGGGCGAGGGCGACGGCTGCGGACAGCAGGCCCAGCAGCATCCCGGTCACGGTCCAGTCCGCGGCCGGCACGGGTCCGGGCGGCGTGTTGGCGTGGGTGAGGACGACGGCGCTGTAGCCGTCGGGGTCGGTGAAGACGGCCGCGCCACGGGCGAGGGCAGCGGGGATGGCGGGTAGGGAACCGACGAGGACGGCGAGGCCGATCAGACCGGCCGGGACGATCGTCATGGTTTGCGGCAAAGCGCGCTGCGGGGAGCGGATTTCGGGTTCCTCGCCCTCGCCGGTGGTCTCGTCCTCGTCCGGTCGGCTGTGTGGGGCCGGGCCGATGCCGAAGAAGATCCGCAGGGCCGCGCGGAGAGCGGCCGCGCCGGTGGCGGCGGAGGCCGCGACGAACACGGCGGGCAGCCACGGCTGCCAGTGGCCGGCGGCCTCCTCGCTCAGGGCTTTGCCAAGGCCGGTACCGAACGGCGGCATGCCGGCCAGGGCCAGGGCGCCGGCCACGAACAGCACCCCGACGGTGCGCAGGTCGCGTGCCTTGCCGTGCAGGCCGTGTTCATCGACGCTCCCGTAGCGGTCCAGCAGTACACCGGTGAGGGCGAACAGCGCGGCCTTCACCAGGCCGTGCGCGGCGACGTACACCGCGGTGCCGGTGGCGCCGTCGGGGGTGAGCAGGGCGACGGCGATGAGGAACAGGCCGACGTGGCTGATGGTGGAGAACGCGAGCAGGCGCTTGAGGTGGCGCTGCTGCCAGCACATCAGGGCGCCGAGGAGTGCGGTCAGCACACCGATCGCGGTGAAGGTGGTGCGGAAGGCCTGGGGGTGGATGCCGCCCGGGCCGGCGAAGACGGTCCAGTAGACGCGGGCGATGCCGTAGACGCCGAGTTCGACCATGGCGCCGGACATCAGCATGCACACCGGGGTGGGCGCCACCGCGTGCGCGTCGGGCAGCCAGAAGTGGAACGGCACGGCGGCGGCCTTGACCAGCAGGGCGGTGGCGATCAGGGCGAACGCGGCCACGGTCAGCACGTCGGTGTGGTGGCCGGCGAGCTGCCGGCCGAGGCGGGCGAGGTTGAGTTCGCCGGTGCGGGCGTAGAGGAGGCCGATGCCGAGCAGGGAGCAGTAGGCGGCGAAGGAGGTGACGATGCCGAAGGTGAGTGCCCCCTGGAGCGGGCGGGGGTCCTCGATGCGGTAGCCGGTCAGGGCGTAGGCGGCGGCTCCCATGAGTTCGAAGAAGACGAAGGCGTTGAACAGGTCGCCGGTGAGCGCGAAGCCGGCCATGCCGGCTTCGAACAGCAGGATCAGGGCGGGGAAGGCGCCGGCGTGCTCGCCGGTGGGTTCGTCGAAGTACCGCCAGGCGTAGACGACGACCGCGAGGACCAGGACGGCGACGAGCAGCGCGAGTCCGGCGCCGATGGGGTCGGCGGCGAGCACGATGCCGAGGCGGGCGGGCCAGCCGCCCAGGTCGGCGGTGACGAGGCGCCCGACGGTGCGCGCCCAGAGCAGGGCGAGGCACGCTGCCTCGGCACCGGCGCAGGTGGTGGCCAGGATGTCGCAACCGGTCCGGGGGAGTCTGCGGCCGGCGACGGCGAGCAGTGCGGCGCCGAGCAGGGGAATGGCCACCGCGAGCGGCAGCAGGGCTGCTTCGGTCACGGTCAGCCCTTGAGGCCGGTGAGGGCCTGCGGGTCGACGGTGTGGTGCCGTTTGCGCAACTGGATGGTGAGGGCGAGCAACAGCGCGGTGACGGTCGCGCCGACCACGACGTCGGTCAGGGCAAGGGCCTGCACGACGGGGTCGACGACGGGGCGGGTTCCGGGGGTGAGGTCGGAGTAGACGGGGGCGGTCGCGCCGCGGCGGTAGCCGACGGCGAGGAGCAGGAGGTAGGTGGAGGACTGGGCGACGGCCAGGCAGCCGATGGCGTGGATGAGGTTGCGACTGGTGACCAGGCCGTACAGGGCGATGAGCAGGACCCATCCGGCGGCCAGGAAGACCCACGTTCCCATCAAGTGTCTCCGTCTCTCTGGTGGTCGGGTTCGGTGAGTTCGACGGCCTGGTCGAGGAAGTGTGCGAGCAGGGCGATCAGGCCGCAGGCGACCTCGACGCCGACCACGGCGTTGAGGACCGGGACGGTGCCGCCGGAGGTGATGGTGTTGAAGGTGCCCAGCGGCAGCACGTTCTTGAGGAACGCGCCGCCTGCGATCAGGCCGGCCAGGCCGACGAGGCTGTAGGAGGCGGCGGCGAGCGAGTCCGCGACGTCGAGGGCGGCGAGCGGGCGCAGTTGCTTCAGGGCCCGGTAGTCCGCGGCCACGTAGGCCAGGTGCAGAGCGGTGGCGAGGACGACGCCGCCCTGGAAGCCGCCGCCGGGGCTCAACTGGCCGTGCGCGACGATGTAGACGCCCACGACCAGGGTGACCGGTAACAGCAGTGCGCCGAAGAGGCGGGTCGTGGGCATGACCCGCTCGGCTTCGGCGCGGCGGTGGCGTTCGTCGCGGGCCCGGCGCAGCAGCAGGGTCGCCCCGAGCACGGTGCCGAAGAGGATGGACTCCTCGCCGAGGGTGTCGAAGGCGCGGATGTCGAAGTTGACGGCGGAGACGACGTTGGCGGTGCGCCGGTCCAGCGCCGCCGCCACCGCCTGGTCCCCATAGGGGTGGCTGTCCGTGCCGAACGGCGGGAGGTGAGTGCACGCGGCCGTGAAGAACGCGGCGATGACGGCGGCCGCTGCCAGGAACATCGTCAGCCGGGCGCGGGCCGTCACTTCCGTTCCCGCCCGTTGTCGCCGGCGCTGGCCCGGTCGTCGGTGCGGGTGGGTCGGCGGGTGACCTTGCGTACGGTCAGCAGGATCAGCAACGGGGTCAGCGCGGTGCCCACGGCGAGCTGGGAGAGCGCCACGTCGGGCGCCTGCAGCACCGCGAACAGCATCGCCAGGCCCAGACCGAGCACGGAGAGGACGACCGCCTGGCGGGCCGGGTCGCGGGTGAGGACCGCCGTGGTGGCGGCGAGGACGACGAAGGCGACGACGAATCCGATCAGCCATGCGTTCACGGCCTGCTCACCGCTTCGGCCTCGGCTTGGCGGGTGGCACGACCGACGGCGATCGTGGTGACCGTCCCGCCGACGGCGAAGACCAGGCCGATGAACAGCGTCTTGGCCGCCCCCCGGCCCGGTCCCTGGTCGACTGCCACGGCCGCGGCGATCAGCGGCACACCGGCCACCGAGGCCGGGGCCAGGGCGTGCAGGCGCGCCAGCGCTCCGCGCAGCCGCAGCACCGCGGCCGCGGACAGCAGCACGCACCCCACGCCGGCCCACAGCAGCACGAGCACGATCACATGGCGTGGCGTCAATCCGAACTCCCTCCCCCACCCCCGGTCTGGCCGGCCGGGCGGGGTCTCGTCAGTTCTCGGGCGTGGAACCGTACGGGTGGGCGTCGTGGCGGCGGCCGGCGACGAAGCGGGCGAAGACAAGGGTGCCGGCGGGGGCCAGGACGGCCAGCATCAGCGCGAGGTCCTGATAGGAGGACCGGTCGTACGCCATCGGGAGCAGCAGGAACACCGCGCCGGCCACGGTCGACAGCATCGACGCCCCGAGCAGTCGGCGCACCGCGGTGCCGCGCGCCGCGACCCACAGGCACGTCGGCGCGGGAATCGCCAGCAGGACCAGGGCCGCCGCTGTCCAGGCGTTCACCGCGCGCCGTCCGTGCGGGCCACGGCCTCCTCGACCGGTCCCGGGGTCGGGCGCAGAGCGTGCACGACGACCTCGTCGTCGCGGGGCACGTCGATCACGCAGGTGTCCGGGGAGGCGGCGAGCAGCGTGCCGGCCCACCCGGCTCCCGCTCCGGGGCGCAGCCGGATGCGCCGTACCCTCCCGTCTCCGTGACCGGGGGCCATCGCGGCCGTCAGCACGGCCAGACCGCGCACGACCGAGCCCGGCAGCGCGAGGAGCGCACGCACCGCGCCACGCCCTCCTCCGACGCGGACGTGTGCGGCCAGACGCATCCTGCGGGCCGCGACCGCCCCGCCCGACGCGGCGAGAACGGCGACCAGCAGCTCGACGGGCGAGACGGAGCTGATGAACACCACCGTCAGCCCCGTCAGGGCAGCACCCCACACCACGATCTCCACCAGCCGGGTGAGCACCTGACCTCCTGTAGTCCTCCGGGTCGTTGTTCGGTTCCCGGCCACCTGGCGACTCCGCGGCGCAGGCGGTGCCTCCGCGCACGCCGTCCACCGCCCGGCCGTGTCATGGCCTCCGGGTCAGTCGGGAGGCTCCGACGGGCGGGGGTGCCCGGGCTCCGGAGGGGCAGGCTCCGCGGGCTCGCCCGGGCCGGGCGGGGCCGGCGGCTCAGGGGGCGGTTCGGGCGTTCCGGGAGGCGCGGGCGGATCCGGCGGCACCGGTGGCTCCACCGGCTCCGGCGGGCTGGGCGACGGCGGAACCGGGGTGACATCGGGGTCGGGCGGCACGGGAACAGTACCCACGGTGACCAGCTCCTATCGGCCCAGGGCGTGTTCGAGTTCCTTCTTGTTCATCTTCGAGCGCCCGTGGATGTTGCGCTGCCTCGCCTCGTTGTAGAGCTGCTCCTTCGTCGGCCCCTGGGCGCCGCTGTGCGACCGCAGCCCACCGCGACGGGAGGAGGACATGTCCTTCAGCGAGCTGCGGCTGGCGGTCTTCGACTCCCCGTGCCGGGCCCGCTCCTTGTTCACGGTGCGGGCGGCGATCTCCTCGGCGCGCTTCTCGCTCTCACCACGCTCCAGCGCACTGTCCTTGATGTGCTCGTACTGCCGCTCCCGTTTGGGACTCGATCCGCGAGGCATGGTCACACACTCCTGTCCGATGACTGCGGGGTGCGTGTTCCCCGCATCCGTGAGGGGAACCCGCTACCAGCACCGGGCAAACCGGCTTGCACCCGTCCAGCCGCGCGCCCCAGCGCGTCGGCGAGGCCGCCGAGGGCGTGCGCCACCTGCTGCTGGCGGCTGCGATCCCGGGCCCGGCCGTCGAACCGGCCGTGCGCCCCGAAGTCCCGCCGGGCATCCACCGGCTCGAACAGGTTGTCCGGGTCCGTGGCGCGGCGCCGACGGTCCTCCTGCTGGGAGTCGAAGCCCGTGCGGGCCAGGTAGCGGTCCAGCAGCCCGGGCACGACGGCGTTCGCCACCAGGGTCGCCACCGTACTGCCGCCCACCCAGTACTCCCTCCGCCCGGGGTGGTCGGCGGCGAACAGCACCGCGCGGGCAGCGACCTCGGGCTGGTAGATCGGCGGAACCGGCTGCGCCCGACGGGGCAGGCGGGACCGGACCCAGTCGAACTGCGGGGTGTTGACGGCCGGCATCTGCACCATCGTGGTCCGCACCCGAGTACCGGAAGCGAGCAGCTCGCAGCGCAGCGCCTCGTTGAAGCCCTGGATGGCGTGCTTGGCGCCGCTGTAGGCGCTCTGCAGCGGAATGCCGCGGTAGGCGATCGCCGAGCCGACCTGCACGATCACCCCGGCATCGCGGGGCAGCATCCGGGCCAGGGCGGCCCGGGTGGCGTAGACGTAGCCGAGGTACGTAACCTCGGTGACGCGCCGGAACTCCTCCGGGGAGACCTCGGTGAACGGGGCGAAGACGGAGGCGAACGCGTCGTTGACCCACACGTCGACCGGCCCGAGTTCTTCCTCGGCCCGTTCGGCGGCGGCCTCCACCGCGTGTGCGTCGGCGACGTCGGCCTCGATGGCGATGACCTTGGCAGCGCCGGCCCGCTCGGCCTCGCGCACCGCCGCTTCGAGGCCGGCCCGGCCGCGGGCGATCAGCGCGAGCCGGTCTCCGCGGGCGGCGAACGCCTCGGCGGTCGCGCGGCCGATGCCACCGCTGGCCCCGGTGATGACGATGGTCCGGCAGGCAGTTTCCATACTGCTTCGGGTTTCCGGGAAACAGCGGGGCAAACGGCCCGGCGCCGCGCCGCGTGCGTGGCCGGTCGTCGGGCCGTAGCGTCGACAGGGTGGACATGCCGGGGGCGTGAGTGAGGGAGGCTTCGATGCCGGCCGCAGCGCTGTTCGATGTCGACGGCACACTTCTCGACACCAGCTACTGGCACACCGTCGCCTGGACCGAGGCGCTCGCCCGGTTCGGCCGCACACCGGCGATGGCCCGCGTCCACACTGCTCTGGTCACGTCCGGCGCCAGGCCGGGCGAGGCGCTGTTCGTCGGTGACACCTCATGGGACGTCCAAGCCGCCGCCGGGGCCCAGGTCACCTGCGCGGCGGTGCTCTCCGGCGGCTTCGGCGAGCGGGCCCTGCGCTCGGCGGGAGCCCTTGAGGTCCACACCGATGTCGGCGAACTCCTTGCCCGCCTTGATTCCAGCGCCCTCGCGGACCCGACGCACTTCCAGCCCGTACGCGGCTGAGCGCGCGGCCGTGGACGACTCCCCCGACGGCGGGTACGCGGTCTCCGCGGAGTTCTACGATCTCCTGCAGGCCGAGACCGACCGCCGTCTGGCCGAGCGGCGCTTCACCGAGGCGGCCGAGCGAGCCCGCCGAGCGGTCCTGGACGTCGGAGCGGGCACCGGCATCGTCACCGAGGTCCTGCTGCACGCTTCCGGCGTGCCCGTCCACGCCGTCGAACCGGCCCCGGCCATGCGCGCCGCCCTGCTGTCGCGCCTGGCCCGCCTCGGGGCGGACCAACGCGCTCGCGTCACCGTGCACCCCGAGCCCCTCGCGGCAGCAGGCCTGACGGCCGTGGCGGACCTGGCCGTCGCCTCCAACGTGATCGCCTGTCTGGATCCCCCGACCAGGCGGGCCACCTGGAGGGCGATCTCCGCGGCCCTCCTACCGGGCGGCCTACTCCTGTTCGATCCGCCGCCCGCCGACCTGCCCGGCGGATGCGAGGCGGTGGGACGGATCGGTCCGGTGCGGGTGGGCCCTGACCTGTACAGCGCCGACGTCACCCGCCGGCCCCACCGCGGCGTCCTGCGTGTGGTCTTCACCTACCGCGTCGAACGCGAGCAGGAGCTCCTGCGCGAGGCCCGGGAGGCGTTCGACATGTGGCCTGCCCCGCCCGAGCGGCTCACCGAGGAACTCGAAGCCGCAGGACTGCACGTTGTGCAGGCCCCCGGATCCGACCTCGTGGCGGCCCGCCGCCCCGCTCTCTAGACCCGACCTCGCCCGCCTGCGGGCATCACGTTCCGGGTGCCACTGCTGCTGGACGGCCCCGGCTACCGGTGCCGCGCGCATCTCACGCGGCCTTGGTCCCGTGCCGCACCGGATCAGTCGTCCGCTTCGCCGGGTGGTGTTCCGCCTGGCGCCCCGCCAGCCGGCCCCTCACCGGTTTCCGGTATGCCGCGGCCCCCCTCACCACCGTCACCCGCGGCTGACCGGTCGCCGCCGGACAGCGCCCACCCCACGAGGCTTCCGCCGTACACGGTGAAGCCCACCCCGATCAGCCAGGACTGGACCACCAGGACTGCGCCGACCGTGCCGTAGGAAACGGCGTTGGAGACCAGCAGCGGGGCGAAGACCAGCCGGGAGAACAGCCGGAGGCCGGCCAGGGCGACCATCGTGGCCACCGCCCCGGGCACCAGCCCTCGCCGCGGGGCACGGGCCCCGAGCAGGAAGCGCGGAAGCCACCAGAACAGCAGCAGACCGCCCAGCACCGTGGCGAGGATCCGCAGGGTCGGTTGGACGGCGCTGTGCTGCCACGGCACGCCGCTCCAGGCCGCGAGGACGAGGTAGCCGGTCAGTCCGGCCAGCGCGACGACCTGGCGCCCCACCCGGTGCCACGGTCCTCGCGGCAGGCCCCAGATCCGCTCGTAGGCGCCCTGCATCGCACCCGTCAGCGAGACGCCGAAGAAGGCCAGCGCGGCGAGGCTGAACCCGGTGGTCGTGCTGAGGACCTGCCCGCGTGAACTGAACAGCGTCTCGACGGCCTGGCCGCCGCGCGGCGACAGCCCCAGGCCGTCGGTGATCCACTGGGCGATCCCGTTGCCGCGGGCAGGCGAAGCCGCCGCGATGACCATGAGCAACGGCACCAGGGTCACGAAGAACAGCGCGGCGAAGGCCAGCGAACGCTGCATCAGCTCGATCTCCCGCCCGCGCCCCCACGCCCGCCCGCACACAGAGCGCAACCGGTGCCAGGCCGTTCTCACAGGGCACGCCTCCGCACGCCGGTCAGGTGCCAGAACCCGGGGCATCCGACCGGCGCCGAACGCCCCGGCGCCGCGAAGTACCGTGCCGTGCCGCCGCAACCACCACTGCCTCTCGAGAGCGTCTGCGCCCGAAGGGGCCACCTGCCGGGGCCGGACCCTGTAGCGGGGCCTCTCCCGTAAGCGGACGCGGCGTCAGCGGCCATCGGTCGGACAGCCCGGGTCAGCGGTTCAGGGCGGGCAGGACCAGCTCACGGTAGGCGTCGAAGAAGACCTCCTGATCGGGGCCGATCTGTCCGACGTAGACCTCGTCGAACCCGGCGCGCGCAAATGCGCGCGCGGTCTCCACGTGCTGCTCCACGTCGTCGCCGCAGGTGACCGCGTCGGCGACCATGTCGCGGGTGACGAGCCGACTTGCCTGTTCGAAGTGCGCCGGGGTGGGCAGGAGCTGGGCGAGCTCGCCGGGCAGCAGTTCGGTCGGCCACAGCCGGTGCACCACGTCCACGGCCGCTTCCCGGTTGCTGCTCCAGCACACCTTCACGCCGCCCACCACCTTCTTGCCCTGGCCCCCGGCCTCGCGGAACGCGCCCACGAGGTCGGCGTCCGGGGTCATGGTGACGAACCCGTCCCCGATCCGGCCGGCCAGCTCGGCGGCCTTCGGCCCGAACGCCGAGACGTAGACCGGCAGCGGCTGGTCGGGGACGGTGTACAGGCGGGCGTTGTCGACGGTGTAGTGGCGGCCGCGGTGGCTGACCGGTTCCCCGGTGAACAACTCGCGCATCACCTCGACGGCCTCCTCCAGCATCTCGGCCCGTACCTCGAAGGACGGCCACGCATCGCCGTGAACGTGCTCGTTCAACGCCTCCCCCGTCCCGACACCGAGAGCGAAACGCCCACCCAGCAGAACGCTGGAGGTCGCGGCGGCCTGCGCGGTCACCGCCGGATGCAGCCGCACCGTCGGACAGGTCACCAGCGTGGTGACCGGCAGCGAGACGGCCTGCGACAGCGCCCCGATCACCGACCACACGAACGCGCTGTTGCCCTGCGCGTCGTTCCACGGATGGAAGTGATCGGAGACCGCCAACCGGGTGAACCCGGCCTGCTGCGCGCGACGGGCCTGGTCGATCAGCTCCGCGGGGGTGAACTCCTCACACGACAGGAAGTAGCCGTACTCGGTCAATCGGAATCCGCTCCTTCGTGAACGTCCTCCCCCGCCTCGGGCGGCGGCGGCCCCCGGGCACTGTCGCCACCACGCTAGGCCGAAGGTCCTTCGAGTGCTCCCTGACAGCACCACCAGGCCGACGGACTCGACCGCGAACGGGCCAAGCCGGCGAACGGGGCAGGGCCCACCGACCTCGTCCTCCTGGGCAGGTCGCGCGGGCGATTCGGGCTCGGGTTCAGCGCTGCGGGAACCGGTGCTGTTCGATCAGGTGGACGAAGTCCTCCCAGAACGAGGCGCCGGGCTGCCGGTCCGGGCCGCACAGGGCGACCCCGGCGAGCTGCTCCGCCTCGCGGGCCCCTGCGGCCCGCAGAAGCGCCGTGCCGGTGCCGAGCGCGGCCACCGGTTTGCCGTGCCGCAGTGCCTCGTTGACGAACCGGACGGCGTCCGGTTCCACGACGAGCGCGTCCTCTGCGCCGTCCGGGACGACCACGGCGTCGTACAGCACCGAGGCGGTGGTCGCCAACGCCCGGTCGACCTCCACGTCCTGGCCGTCGCTGCCGGCCACGCTCCCGCCGTACCGGGCCAGGGTCTCCACCGTGGCGCCCTCGGCCCGCAGGGCGGTGCGCGCCGCCCGCACCTGGGCGGCGTCCACGCCCTGCGCCACCAGGACGGCGACCTTGCGGGTACGGATGCCGTGGCCGTGCAGGTTCTCCAGGCTCAGCGCGGGCGAGACCCGCTCCCCCACTGCTCCGGCTTCGCGGTCGCCGGTGGGCCGGTCCGGTGCGGGCTCGGGCGCGGGCTCGGGTTCGCCGATGCGGCGGGCGACCTCCACAGCCAGTTCCTGGTCGACACGGGCCAGGTTGGCGACCATCCGGTGCCGCACGGCCTGGTCCCCGACCTTGCCGAGCTCGAAGGAGAACGCGGCGATGATGTGCTCCTGCTCCCAGCCGGCCATGCTGCGCCAGAACAGCGCGGCCTGGCCGTAGTGGTCGGCGAAGCTCGGACTGCGCCGGCGGATCGCCTGCCCGTCGACACGCTCCTGATAGTGCTCGAACACCCCCTCGGCAAGGCGCCCGCCGCCCAGGGTGGCCGGGCATCCGCCGCCGACCGAGTTCGGCGCGTAGCTCGTCCCGGAGTGGATCACCTGCTGGCCGTAGCCGTCACGCTGGTCGGTGCGCACCTCGGCGAGCGGACGGTTGACCGGCAGTTGGGAGAAGTTGGGGCCGCCCAGGCGGATCAACTGGGTGTCCAGGTAGGAGAAGTTGCGGCCCTGCAGCAGCGGGTCGTTGGTGAAGTCGATGCCGGGAACGACGTTGGCGGTGTGGAAGGCGACCTGCTCGGTCTCGGCGAAGAAGTTCTCCGGGTTCCGGTCGAGGACCATCCGGCCGACCGGCCGCACCGGCACGAGTTCCTCCGGCACCAGCTTCGTCGGGTCCAGCAGGTCGAACGGGAACGAGAGCTCGTCCTTCTCCGGGATCAGCTGGACGCCGAGCTCCCACTCCGGGAACTCGCCGGCCTCGATCGCCTCCCACAGGTCCCGGCGGTGGAAGTCGGGGTCGCGGCCGGCGGTGATCTGGGCCTCGTCCCAGACCTGGCACGCGACGCCGAGTTTTGGCTTCCAGTGGAACTTGACGAAGGTGGCGCGCCCGTCGGCGGTCACGAGGCGGAAGGTGTGCACGCCGAAGCCCTGCATCATCCGGAAGCTGCGCGGGATCGCCCGATCCGACATCGCCCACATCAGCATGTGGGTGGACTCGGACTGCAGCGAACAGAAGTCCCAGAACGTGTCGTGTGCGGTGCCGCCGGTGGGGATCTCGTTGTGCGGCTCCATCTTCACCGCGTGCACGAAGTCGGGGAACTTGATCGCGTCCTGGATGAAGAACACCGGCATGTTGTTGCCGACCAGGTCGTAATTGCCCTGCCGGGTGTAGAACTTGGTGGCGAAGCCGCGGACGTCGCGCACCGTGTCGGCGGAGCCGCGCGGCCCCTGGACGGTCGAGAAGCGGACGAACACCGGGGTCCGGCGGCCGGCCTCCTGGAGGAAGTCGGCGCAGGTGAACTCGGCCAGCGACTCGTACGGTTCGAAGAAACCGTACGCGCCGGCACCGCGGGCGTGCACCACCCGCTCGGGAATGCGCTCGTGGTCGAAGCGGGTGAGCTTCTCCCGCAGGTGGAAGTCCTCCAACAGCGTCGGGCCACGCTCGCCCACGGTCAGGGAGTTGTCGGTGTCGTCGACCCGAATCCCCTGATCGGTGGTGAGCGCACCGTCCGGCTCCGGGGCCCGGAAGGCGTCCAGCGCGATGTCCTTGGCATCGCGCTCGCCCCCCGAGGGAGGGCCTGGATGGGGAGCCTCCGTGACCGGGGGCGGCTGGGGGCGTCCTCCAGGCGGTCCGGGATTGGTGGTCATCTCAAAGCCCTCCGTCCTGAGGTCGGTGCGAGGCGGCTCACGGCCGCCCGCGCTGTGGGGCGCGGCTGCCCGCCGGACAACGGCTCAAACCTTCGCGCCCGGCTTGGAGCCTGGAGGCGCCGGGGCAGTCCTGCAGCCCGAAGCCGTACGCAAGCGAACACCGCCGCCATGCGCGCTCGCACAACCGCGGGGCAGTAGGCCAGGCAGGGCCGAGCGGGCGAGACCCCGCAGCGGTCGCTGCTGCTCCGACACGCGGGTGCGGCGGATCACAACGGGCTCAGTGACCGGGTGCGAGCGTCGCGGCGGCTTCGAGCATCAACCCGTGGACGAACGCTTGGGGCAGGTTGCCGCGCAGCTGGCGCTGGGCGACGTCGAACTCCTCCGCATAGAGGCCGGGCGGACCGCAGGCGGCACGGTTGCGTTCGAACCAGCGCACGGCTTCGACGTCGTTGTGCTGCTGGTGTTCCGCCAGGGCCATGACGAATCCGCACAGCAGGAAGGCGCCCTCGGCGTCCTGAAGGGGTCTCCGGTCGTGGCGGAACCGGTAGACGTGGTGGTCCTGCGCGAGATCGGCGCGCACCGCTCGCAGGGTGGCGACGGTGCGCGGGTCTTCGGCAGGCAGGGCGCCGCGGATGGCGGGCAGCAGCAGGGCCGCGTCCACGCCCGTCCGGCCAGGGGAGCGCTGCCACCGGCCGGTGGGGTGCAGGCAGTCGGCGGAGGTCTCCGCGAGGATCGCATCCGCCAGCGCCTCCCAGCCGGCGGCGCGTCCGCTGCTCGCCCGGGGTGCTGCGGCGGCGACCGCCCGCAGACCGGCCGCGCAGATCAGGCGGCTGTGCGCCCACCGGTCGTCGTGCAGCTCCCATATCCCGGCGTCCGGCTCGCGATGCCGGGTGGCGATCACGTCGGCGGCGGTGAGCGCGGCGTGCCAGCCGTCGGGGTCGAGCCGGTCGTGGCGGGCGGCGGCGGCGAGCAGCAGCAGGCTCTCCCCGAACACGTCGAGCTGGAACTGGCGGTTGACGTGGTTGCCGACGACGTCGAAGCCACCCGGGTAGCCGGGCAGGTCGAGGGTGCGCTGGTCGGGTACCGCCGCACCGGTCACGGTGTAGGCGGGCGCGAGAGCCGGGCCGTGTTCGAGCAGACGGTCGGTGACGAACCGTACGGAGTCGTCCAGCAGCGGGTGCGGCCCCGCGGCGGCGACGGCCTGGCCGATGTAGGCCTGGTCGCGGATCCACACGTACCGGTAGTCGTAGTTGCGGCCCGTCTCGGCGCGTTCGGGCAGACTGGTGGTGGCCGCTGCCACCGTGCCGCCGCCGGGGCCTGTGAGGCCGGCCAGGACGCTGTAGGCGTGCCGGGCGTCGCGTCGGCCCAGCGTGTTCGCGAGGGCGGGCACGCGCGCGGTCCAGGCCGCTTCGGTGGACCGCCACAGCACGTCGGCCGTCTCCGGTTCGGGCAGGGGCCGATCGGAGATCTCCAGGACGAGGTCGTGGTGCTCACCGGTCTCCAGACGCATCGTGGTGGACAGCGCCGCATCGCCCGGCCGGGCGTCGGGCGCTCCGCTCCAGCGCAGGTGCAGTTCTCCGGCCCGGGCCGTCCAACGCCCCTGCCCGTCCCTGCGGACCTTGCGCAGCCGGTGTGTGCCGAATCCGGGCGCCGGGTGCAGGTGGACGTCGAGGCGGGCGTCGCCGTCGACCACCAGGATCCGGCGCAGCACCACCGCGTGGTGCCGGTCACCGGGGCAGGCGAGGGCTTCGCGGCATTCGACGACGCCGCCGGTGGTGATCCAGCGGCTGCGCCAGATGAGGCTGCCGCTCTCGTAGTAGCCGCCCCAGACGAACGGGTCGGTGGGGGTGACGGTGTACCAGCCGGGGCCACCGATGAGGGCGGCGAAGACGGCGTCGCTGTCCCAGCCGGGTGCGCACATCCACACGATGTCGCCGCGCGGTCCGACGAGGGCGCCGCGCTCGCCGTCCGCGAGCAGGGCGTAGTCACGCAGCGCGTGAGGGGCGGGAGAGCCGGCGATGGGGGCGGTCACGTTCTCGCCTCCTGGGGTACGGCGGTGCGGGCCGCGTGTCCGCGGCCGGGTGGACGCGGAGCGCCGGGAACGTGCACGGTCCGCGGAGGCCGACGGCCGTCGTCGGGAGCGGGCCGGATCTCCTCAGGCGCGGACACGGTAGCGCTCCGCCGTCTCGGTGCGGATGGCCAGGCCGAGGCCTGGCTCCCCGCTGTGGCCCGGGCGGACCAGTCCCCCGTCCGGGTCGAGGGTTCCCTCGAAGAGGAGGTTCTCGATCCGGACGTGGTCGTGGAACCACTCCAAGTGCCGCAGGTTCGGCACGGCGGCCGCGGCGTGTGCGTGGACGTGCGGGGCGCAGTGTCCGGACAGCTGGAGCCCGTGGGCCTGGGCCAGGGCGGCTGCGCGCAGCCAGACGGTGATGCCTCCGCAGCGGGTGGCATCCGCCTGCAGGCAGTCCACGGCCGGGGCCATGCGGGCGAAGTAGGGCAGGTCGTATCCGTACTCGCCGGCCGCGACGTCGGAGGTGACGGCGTCGCGGACGTGGGCGAGGCCGGTGAGGTCGTCCGAGGAGACGGGCTCCTCGAACCAGCTCACCCCCAGGCCGGCCAGCGTCTGTCCGACGCGGACGGCCTGTTTGCGGGTGTAGGCGCCGTTCGCGTCCACGTACAGGGCGGCGTCGTCGCCGACCGCCCGCCGGGCCTGCTCGGTGCGTTCCAGGTCGCGCCGTTCCCGGCTGCCGCGGCTCTCGCCGATCTTGATCTTGAATCGGTGGAAGCCCTGTTCGGCCCAGCCCGCGAGCTGCTCGGCGAGTTGCCGGTCGGTGTAGGTGGTGAAGCCGCCGCTGCCGTAGAGGGGGACCTCATGGCGGGCGGCGCCGAGCAGGTCGACCAGGGGCAGGCCGAGCAGGCGGGCCTTGAGGTCCCACAGGGCGATGTCGACGGCTGAGATCGCGCCGGCGACCAGCCCCGGGCGGCCGATGTTGCGCACCGTGCGGCTCATCGCCTCGTTGGCGGCCGGGACGTCGAACGCCGGGCGGCCGATGACCGTGTCCCGAAGGTGCCCGGTGATCACCTGGGCGGTGGCGGGGGCGCCGTAGGTCCAGCCCAGGCCGGTGGTGTCCCCGCCGTGGACACGGACGAGGATCATGGTGGTGGAGTCCCAGGCGAGAGTGCCGTCGGCTTCCGGAGCGTCGGTGGGGACGTCGAGGACCTGCACGTGCAGGGACTCCACGGTGGCGGTGACGGTCATGGCGTCTCGTCGGCCGCGTGCTGGGCGGCGGCGCGGGCGAACTGCAGGAAGTCGGCGCCGGCCAGGGCGGCCAGGGTCGCGGTGGCGAGCCTGGTGGCGCGCGGAGCGAAGACGGACCCGGCAGTGCCCGCGGTGGCGACCCACAGGCCGGTGCAGAACGGGCAGGTGACCAGCTCGCCGACGGCCTTGCGGGCTCCGGTGCCGCGCACGTCCTCCTCCAGCTCGGCCGGGCCGGATGTGCCCTCGAAACGGGTGAACGGCGCGCGCAGCGGGCTGGTGACCGGGTCCTTGGCGATCAGGCGGGAGAGCTGGTGGGTGGCCAGCGCGTTCAGGGCGACGTCCCACGGAGTCGGGTGGGGCAGCTCTCGGCGAAAGGCCCGGGCGGCTGCGGCGGTGCCGAGTACCGCGGTGGCGTACAGGGCCATGAGGCCGGTGTAGGCCGCGAGCGGGCGGTCGTTGTCGCCGGTGTAGGCGCGGGCTTCGCGGTGGAGCCGCTCGTGCAGGGACCGCATGGTCTACCTCCTCCTGGCGCGGTGGCGCCGCGCGGCGGCAGCACCGGCCGCGGCCAGGCCTGTCATCGCGCCCGCGACACCTGCGGTCAGCAGGCCGGCCACCGCGTTGCGGGGTTGCGGGCGCGGGATCGTCTTCTCGGGATGGTCGGCGGGCGGCGGCCCGTCCAGTGCCAGGGCGAGGGCCTCGGCCACGTGCACGGCCAGCCGTCCGGTCGAGGACTGTTCGATCTGGGTGCGGCAGCTGAAGCCGTCGGCCAGGACGAACGCGTCCGGGGCCGTGTCGCGCACGGCCGGGAGGACGCCTTGCTCGGCGATGGCCTGGGACAGGTCGTAGTGGCCCCGCTCGAAGCCGAAGTTGCCGGCCAGGCCGCAGCAGCCCTCGTCGAGCACGTTCGCGTCCAGCCCGGCGCGGCGCATCAGTTCACGGTCGGGATCGGTGCCGAGGACGGCGTGCTGGTGGCAGTGGGTCTGCACGGTCGCCGCCCGGCCGATCCGGGGCGGTTGCCAGCCGTGGGGGGCGTGGTTGACGAGGTGTTCGGCGAAGGTGCGCGTCTGCGCGGCCAGGCGGGCGATGTCCTGGTCACCGTCGAGCAGGTCGGGGGCGTCCGCGCGGAAGACCGCGGTGCAGGAGGGTTCGAGCCCGATGATCGGGGTTCCGGCCTCCAGCCATGGGCGCAGGGTCCGGATGGTGCGTTCGAGGACGCGACGGGCGGTGGCGAGCTGCCCGGTCGAGATCCAGGTCAGGCCGCAGCACACCGGCCCCTCGGGTACGGCGACGTGGAAGCCGGCGTCCTCCAGGACGCGGACGGCTGCGTCGGCGACGTGCGGGTGGAAGTGGTTGGTGAAGGTGTCCGGCCAGAGCAGGACGGTGCGCGGGTCGCGCGGGTCGGGCTCCGCCCAGCCCTGCCGGTGCCGGGCTTCCTGGAACGATTCGGCGGCGAAGAGGGGTGCGGCGCGGCGCGGGTCGATGCCGGCCAGCCGCTTCCCCAGCCCTGCGAGGCCGGGGGCGTGCAAGGCCGCGTTGGCCAGGCCCGGCGCCGTGCGGGCCAGCCGTGCCCACAGCGGGAGCCAGCCCATCGCGTAGTGGGCGGCCGGGCGCACACGGCCCTGGTAGTGGTGGGCGAGGAACTCTGCCTTGTAGGTGGCCATGTCGACGCCGACCGGGCAGTCGGACTTGCAGCCCTTGCAGGCCAGGCACAGGTCCAGTGCGTCGCGGACCTCGGTGGAGCGCCATGCGCCGGTGACCGGGGAGTCGTCGTGGCCGCCGAGCATCTCGAACAGCAGCCGTGCCCGGCCGCGGGTGGAGTGCTCCTCCTCGCCCGTCGCCCGGTAGGAGGGGCACATCACCCCGCCCTGGTGGGTGCGGCAGTTGCCGATGCCCACGCAGCGCAGCACCGCGCGGGTGAAGTCGTGGCCGTCGTCGGGATACCCGAAGTGCGTCCGCAGCGGTCGGGGCCGCCAGTCGGCGCCCAGGCGCAGGTCCTCGTCGACGCGGTGGGGGTGGACGACCTTGCCGGGGTTCATCCGGTCGCCCGGGTCGAACAGGGCCTTGACCTCGCCCATCGCCTCCACGAGCCCGGGGCCGAACATGCGGGGCAGGAGTTCGCCGCGGGCCTGCCCGTCACCGTGCTCACCCGACAGGGAACCACCGTAGGAGGCGACCAGGTCGGCCGCGTCGAACAGGAACGCCCGGAACGCCTCGACGCCCTTGCCCTCGCGCAGCTCGAACGGGATCCGGGTGTGGACGCAGCCCTGCCCGAAGTGCCCGTACAGGGAGGCCTGCTGGTAGCCGTACCGGCCGAACAGCCGCTCCAGGTCGCGCAGGTAGTCGCCGAGTTTCTCCGGGGCGACCGCGGAGTCCTCCCAGCCCTCCCACGTCTCGGAGCCGTCCGGCGGGCGGGCGGTCACGCCCAGACCCGCCTCGCGGGCCCTGAGCATCTCCCGCTCCCTCGGGGGATCGTCGGACAGCGCCACCGACGGGTCGTCCTCCTCGCGGCCGATCGCCCGCAGCAGCTCGAACGCCCGCGCGTCCGCCTCCTGCTTCGTGTCGCCGGTGAACTGGACGAGCAGCCAGCTGTCGCCCTCGGGCAGGCTCTCCAGCGAGTCCAGGTAGGCGTGCTCCTCGCGCATCAGCTGCGCCATGCGCCCGTCGATGGCCTCCAGCTGGGTGGGGCGGCTGTGCGCGAGCAGGTCGGGGACGGCGTCGGCGGCCTGGTAGATGTCGTCGAAGCCCAGGACCAGCAGGGCCTCCGCCGCCGGCACCTCGACCAGGTGCAGTTCGGCGTGCAGGAGCGTCACCAGGGTTCCCTCGCTGCCGACCAGGGCGCGGGCCACGTCGAAACCGTTCTCCGGCAGCAGGGCGTCCAGGTTGTAGCCGGAGACCCGGCGCGGGATCTTCGGGTAGCCACGCCGGATCTCGGCCAGGTGGCGCCCGGTGATGTCCCGCAACCCCTGGTAGAGGCGGGCGCGCGGTCCTGCTTCGGCCGCGATCCGCGCGTACTCGTCCTCGTTGGTGGGGCCGGCCCAGAACCGGGTGCCCTCGTAGGTGAGGACTTCCAGGCGGTGGACGTTGTCGGCGGTCTTGCCGTAGGCCTGGGCGGACGCTCCGCAGCTGTTGTTGCCGATCATGCCGCCCAGCGCGCAGTGGCTGTGCGTGGACGGCTTCGGCCCGAACATGAGCCCGTGCGGAGCGAGTCGGCGGTTGAGTTCGTCCAGGACGATGCCCGGCTCGACCACACAGGTCCGCGCGGTGGGGTCCACCGAGACCAGCCGGTTGCAGTACTTGGTCCAGTCGACGACCACCGCCTCGTTGGTGCACTGTCCCCCGAGACTGGTACCGCCTCCGCGGGACAGCACCGGGGCGGCGAACCGGGAGCAGACGCCCACCGCGGCAGCGCCGGCCTCGACCGTGCGGGGCACGACCACCCCGAGCGGGACCTGACGGTAGTTGGAGCCGTCGGTGGCGTACGCGCCGCGGCTGCCCGCGTCGAAGCGGACCTCACCGTCCACCTCGGTCCGCAGGGCCGGCTCGAGTGCGGCCAGGTCCACCTCCTGGCGCCCGGACACCGGTCAGCTCCGTCCACTGCCGGGCAGGAACTCCTGGACCTTCGCCTTGACGCCCTGCTGGACCACCGATCCCCGGTCACTGTCGCCCCTGAGCACCGACAGGGCGGCGGCCTTGATCTGGTCCCAGGTGGCGTGCGGCGGGATCGGTGGCACCGCCGGGTCGGTGCGGAAGTCGATGACGAACGGCCGGTCCGCGGCCAGTGCCCGGCGCCACGCCGGCTCCACGTCCTCCGGCTTCTCCACCCGTACCCCGCCCAGACCGAACGTCCGGGCGATGTCGGCGTAGCGCACGTCCGGAAGGCTCTGCGAGGGCTCGAACTGCGGCGCGCCCTGCATCGCCCGCATCTCCCAGGTGACCTGGTTCAGATCGTGGTTGTTCAGCACCGCGACGACCATGCGCGGGTCGGCCCACTCCCGGTAGTACTTCGCTGCGGTGATCAGCTCCGCGAGGCCGTTCATCTGCATGGCGCCGTCGCCGACGATCGCGATCGCGGGCCGGTCCGGGTGGGCGAACTTCGCGCCGATCACGTACGGCACCCCCGGCCCCATGGTCGCCAGCGTGCCCGACAGCGAGCCGCGCATGCCGCCGCGCATCCGCAGGTGGCGGGCGTACCAGTTCGCCGCGGACCCGGAGTCCGCGGCCAGGAGCGCGTTGTCGGGCAGCAGCGCGTCGAGGGTGTGGACGACGTACTCGGGGTTGATCGGGTCGGCGGACACATCGGCTCGGCGCTGCATGACCTCCCACCAGCGCGCCGCGTTGTCCTCCACCGTCTTGCGCCATGTGCCGTCCGCCTTGCTCTCCAGCAGCGGAATCAGCCGGCGCAGCGTCGAGCCGGCGTCGCCGACGAGGTTGACCTCGAACGGGTAGCGCAGCCCGATCATGGACGGGTCCAGGTCGATCTGCACCGCGCGCGCCTGGTCGAACTCGGGCAGGAACTGGGTGTAGGGGAAGCTGGAGCCGACCACGAGGAGGGTGTCGCAGTCGCGCATCATCTCGTAGGACGGGCGGGTGCCGAGCAGGCCGATCGAGCCGGTGACGTACGGCAGGGTGTCGGGCAGCGCGTCCTTGCCGAGCAGGGCCTTCGCCACCCCGGCGTCGAGCAGGTCGGCGACCTGCTCGACCTCGGGCCGGGCCGAGCGGGCGCCCTGCCCGATCAGCATCGCGACCTTCTCCCCGGCGTTGAGGATCTCCGCCGCCCGGGCGAGGTCCGCCTCGGCCGGCACCGGGGCGTAGTGCGGGACGCCGAGGCTGGAGGGGACCTGCTTGAACGCGTGCGCCGGCGCCTCGTAGTCGAGTTCCTGGACGTCGGCCGGGATGATCACCGCGGTGACCGTGCGGCGGGTCGCCGCGATGCGCATGGCGCGGTCCAGCACGTTGGGCAGCTGAGCCGGCACGGTGACCATCTCGCAGAACTCCGAGGCCACGTCCTTGTACAGGCTGAGCAGGTCGACCTCCTGCTGGTACGAGCCGCCCATGGCGCTGCGGTCCGTCTGCCCGACGACCGCGACGACCGGGACGTGGTCGAGCTTGGCGTCGTAGAGGCCGTTGAGCAGGTGGATCGCGCCCGGTCCGGAGGTGGCCACGCACACCCCGGTGCGGCCGGAGAACTTCGCGTACCCGACGGCCTGGAAAGCGGCCATCTCCTCGTGCCTGGCCTGGATGAACCGCGGCCGGTCCTCCGCCCGGCCCCAGGCCGCGAGCAGCCCGTTGATGCCGTCCCCGGGATAGGCGAAGACGTACTCCACCTCCCAGTCACGCAGGCGCTCCAGCACGTAGTCGGAAACCTTCATCACCGAACTCCTCCACAGCGCGGGCGTGGCTCCTGGTGGGCGAACGAGGCCCGGAGAGCGGCTAACCGCTCGCGCCGCGATGAAACCGCCGAAGGTGATACCGCCCGGTGTCCGTGCGGTATCACCTGCCGGCCCGCAGGCCGTGGGCGGGCATGCCGGGCTCGGCACAGACGCTGCCCTGGACGGGGCCCGGCGGCGACCAGTCGAGGTTCCGGTGGAACGGGTGGCCCTGCCCCACGGCGGAGAACGGGCCGCTGCGAGTCTCGCGTTCAGGGGAATTAACCGGGTATGCGCCTTTTGAGGTACGGGTGATTCGTCAGGGACCGGACACGAGGAGGCACAGCCGATGGCTGTGAGACACGTCCTGATAGAGCGGGCTCCGCAGGCGGTGTGGAGCGTGTTGGGCGACCCGGCCGCGTACGGCCGGTGGGTGCCCGGCACGGAGCGGACCCGCCCGGGTGAGGGCCGGTGGCCCGCAGTCGGGTCGAGCCTGCGCTACACCGTCAGCGCCGGCCCGTTCCGCTTCGAAGGCCACACCGTCGTACGTGTGTCCGACAGTGGGCACCGGCTGGAACTGGAGGCCTTCGCCGGGCGGCTCGGCACCGTCCGGATCGCCATCGAGCTGATCGCGTGGGGCGACGCCACCCTGGTGATCGTCGACGAGCACCCGCTGCGGGGCCTGGGCGGGAGCCTCCACACGGCGCCCGCGGACCTGGTGCTGGATCTGCGCCACCGCCGACTGCTCGCCTGCCTCGCCCGCACGGTCGAGCAGGCGCCCCGGGCGGCCGACCTGGAAGCGTCCGCGTCGGGGGGAGGTCCGTCATGGCCGACGCCGTCGTGATCGGGGCCGGGCCGAACGGTCTGGTCGCCGCGAACGTGCTGGCCGACGCCGGCTGGGAGGTGGAGGTGTTGGAGGCCCAGGACCAGGCCGGCGGCGCTGTCCGCAGCGACCGCGGCGTCCACCCCGACTACGTCAGCGACCTGTTCAGCTCGTTCTACCCGCTGGCCGCCGCCTCGCCGGTGATCGCGGCCCTGCGCCTCGAAGAGCACGGCCTCGCCTGGAGCCACGCGCCGATCGTGCTCGCCCATCCCCTGCCCGACGGCCGCTGCGCACTGCTGCGGCGCGGACCGGAGGCGAACATCGACGACGTCGGGCGGAGCTTCGGCCGGCCGGACGCGCTCGCCTGGCGACGGCTGTCACAGCTCTGGCAGGACCTGGACCCGTGCCTGGTAGGGGCGATGTTCGCGCCGTTCCCGCCGGTACGCGCCGGCCTGGCGCTGGCCGCGCGTCTCCGGGCGCCCGGCCTGCTGCGGCTGGCCCGCTTCGCGGCGCTGCCCGTACGGCGACTGGCCGAGGAGGAGTTCGACCGGGACGGCCCGGGGCTGCTGCTGGCCGGCTGCGCGCTGCACGCCGATCTACTGCCCGAATCACCGGGCAGCGCCGCCTTCGGCTGGCTCATGGCGATGCTCGGCGAGCAGTACGGCTGGCCGGTACCGGTCGGCGGAGCCAGCGCCCTCAGCGGCGCCCTGGTGCGGCGTCTGGAATCGCGCGGGGGAACGATCCGCTGCGGCACCCCGGTCAGCGAGGTCGTCGTCCGCGCCGGCCGGGCGCTGGGCATCCGCACCGCCCAGGGTGACTACGTCCGCGCGCGCCGAGCCGTGCTCGCCGACGTGCCCGCTCCGCACCTGTACGGCCGCCTGGTCCGGGAAGGACACCTGCCGCCCGGATTCCGCGACGCCGTACGCCGCTTCCAGTGGGACTTCGCCACCGTCAAGGTCGACTGGGCCCTCGATGCGCCGATCCCCTGGACCGCCGAGCAGGCACACCGGGCCGGCACCGTCCACCTCGGCGCCGACTGGACGGAACTGAGCGACTACGCACTCCAGGTCAGCACCGGCCGTCTACCGGCCCGCCCCTTCGGGCTGCTCGGCCAGATGACCACCGCCGACCCGTCCCGCTCACCCGCGGGCACCGAATCGGCCTGGATCTACACCCACGTCCCCCAGCACATCGCCGACGACCTCGGGCCCGACGGCATCACCGGGTCCTGGGACGACAGGGAAAGCGAAGCCATCGCCCGCCGCATGGAAGCACAGGTCGAACGCTTCGCCCCCGGCTTCACCGACCGGATCCAGGCCCGGCGCGTACTCACCCCGCCGGTGCTGGAACACCTGGACCAGAACCTGGTCGGCGGGGCGATCAACGGCGGCACCGCGGCCCTCCACCAACAGGCGCTGCTCCGCCCGCTACCCGGCACGGGGCGGCCCGAGACCCCCATCCAGCGCCTCTACCTCGCCTCCGCCTCGGCCCACCCGGGCGGTGGCGTGCACGGCGCCTGCGGCGCGAACGCCGCCCGCGCCGCGCTCCGCGCCCAGGGAGCCCTGACCGGCCGGCTGCTGCGCCCCGCCCTGGCCCGCGCCCAGCTTGCCCTGTCCGACCCGGGCGGGGGCGCGACGGCGTGACGCCGTCGGGCGGACGGGACCCGCGGCCCGGGTAGGCCGGGATTGCAGGGGCTGTCACTGCGGGGGGCGGCCACCGCCGCGGGGGGCACCGAGCCCGGATACGGCAGCCCGGCGCGCGGCGGCTGTGCGACGCAGCACGACCTGGGGCAGGACGAGCCAGCTGGTGGCGAACCAGATCAGGCAGGCGGCGCTGAGGCCCCAGGCGGCGGCCGGGTTGCCGGTGGCGGTGCGCAGCAGGAGCAGCAGCGCGGCGGCGATGGTCAGGGCCAGGGTGATGAGTCCGACGGCGATGAGGCGACTGGCGACGTGGACCAGTTCGGGTTTCATGCCGTGGCCGGTGAGGAAGCGGTGGAAGGCCACGGGCGCGATCAGGGCTCCGGTGGCGACGGCGCCGAGGACGACGGTGGCGACGTAGAGGTTCTTGTCGAAGTCGGGCAGGGCGGCGAAGCGCGGGGTGAAGGCCACGCCGATGAGGAATCCGAACAGGATCTGTGCGCCGGTCTGGCACACGCGGACTTCCTGGAGCATCTCGCTCCAGAGCCGGTCGGCCCGTTGCTGGGGCGTCTCGTCCCGACCCGGTGCGCCGTCGTTCTTCGTCAACGAATCCTCCCCGCCTACAGGCGGTCCTTGTGGCGGCTGGTGCGGACCCGTACGCGCAGCAGTTCCTCCCCGTGGGGCGCGATGGAGCAGGGTGAAGGCGGCGGCGACCCGGAGCAGGGTCAGTAGAGGAAAAGCACCTGATGGCGCTTTCCACGTCGCCGAGCACGACGTTCACCGGCACGTCGGGGCGGGAGTGCCGACTTTCCCACCGGAGCGGGTGATCAGGCTGGGCACCGGGCGGCTCCTGTGGGGCAGCGGCCAGGACGGGCACTGGTCAAGGAGAGCCGCAGGTCAGGGACGGTCCTCGTGATGGCCGCACAGCCACGCCAGCGCCTGATAGGTGCCCAGGGCGTACGCGGGGTCCGTGCGTTCTTCCAGGGCATCGCGCAGATGGACCGCGGCGGCCTGGCATTCGGCCAGCAGCTGCGCCCGGCACGGCCCGGTGGCCCCGAGCGCGGCAACAGCGGTGACCGGTGCCGCGATCTGGGCTCCGGTGGCCCACCGGTAGGCCCCCAGAACCCCGTGGTCGAACCCGCCCCAGGGCTGGGGGCGCCGATTGGCGGTCTCGATCGCGTCGAACACCTCGTCCAGCGGGCGCACCCCCACCGCCGGGATCGTCGTCTCGTCACTGGTCATGCCCGCAACCTACGACGACTCGCAGCCACTCGCCGCCGGGCCCGACCGCCGGATAGTGGACCGGCAGGGTTCCGGGCCATCGGATCCGGCGCAACCGAGTGAACCCCCTGCCAGGCGGCGGCCCAAAAGCCGAACGCGGCATCGCCTCGGCGGTCCCGCGCCAAGCCCCCTCGAACGCTCCGCGGCCCCACTCTGAACGGCGCTTTCGCGCTGCGGCGGCGCCAGAGCACAACCGAGCGCTGCCCCCGGCGGATCGCTCAGTCGCTTTCCGCAGGCAACGCAACCCGGCGCACCTGCCCGGCCTCCAGTTCGACGACGACGGCCAGCACCGGATGCAACCAGCGCACCACCGACCGCGCGCCCGGATGCGGCTGCCGAAGCAGCCCGGCGACCAACGCCCCGAGCTCCACCCGCTCCCGCTCGGAGATCTCCCCGGTCACCAGCCGCCGACCGTCGGTGAGCACGACCAGCAACCGCTTCCACTCGCCCGGTTCGCCGACAGCCCCGGTCACCCAGCCCTTCACCGTGACCCACCCGGGTGCCGCTCCGACGCGGACGGCACAAGCATCAGCAAACTCCCTCCGTACACGGGACGCGATCATCCGAGCATGCCACCACGCATCGTCGGAGACGATCCGCACGGCGGCTCTGGCCCGTCGTTTCCCACAGGTCCGTGATGAGCAGCCGCCCGCCGGAGGACCTGCCCCGCACGGTACGCATACCTGCCGGACAGGCCGGTGGTCCGCGCCGGCCGTGTGCTCCTGGCGCTCCCGGCAGACGGAGAATCACGTTGCGGAGGGCGTCGGCGCGCTCGTCCCTGTCCGGCCTGCCGAGCTCCACCCATGTGGCTTCGACATGCAACACTCCTCGAAAGCAAGGGAGTTGTGCAGATCTCCGGCCTGCCGACTGGCGCGTGGGCGCTGGGGTAGGCGCGTTGGCATGCGTCGGCCCACCGGAGGCCGACGCACACAGCCGTCGCAGGAGGGTGATCCGATGCAGAAGTCCGCTGTCCGCCCGATGCCCGTCACGTTCCCCGACAGCCCGCTGCCCGACGTCCCGGTCGACGTGGAGCTCCGCTTCGACACGGCCCTTCCGTATGCGGCATGCCTGGTGTTCCCGCTGACCCCGTGCGGCTGCACCGGCTCCGACGCCGAGGTGTGCTGGTACTTCAGCCGGGATCTACTGAACGAGGGGCGCCACGTCCCCAGCGGCACCGGGGACGTCAAGATCAGCCCCGGACCGGTCGGCGAAGTCCTCATCACCCTGCAGGGCCCCGACGGCCGGGCGGTGCTCAGCGCCCCGGAGGACGTCGTGGCCGCCTTCCTCACGGACTCGTTCACGCTGGTGCCCGCAGGTTCGGAAACCGACCACCTTGATATCGACGCCACTCTCGCCCGGCTGCGCGCCGCCGGCTGACCGCACGAAGTGCGCCGGCCGGGCGCCCGGCCGGCGCACGGGTGCCGATGTGCGCCCCGGTCACCTATGCCAACGAGGACGCCTGGGATCTCCTCGGGCACTACGTCGCGTGGCTGGCCGCGGGACTCGCGGCACTGCTGGTCAGCCTCACCGCGCGGCTGTGACCTGCCCTGGCAGCTCCGGCCCGTCAACCACAGCCGGGCCTTCCTCTTCCGGTCTCATCTTGACAGAGAGGGGAACAGGAATAGGCCGCTCCTCTTCCTGATTGGTCTTTGCATACGGTCGTGCGAAGGGGGTAAGGGTGGCCGATCTGAAGGTGTTCCGGCGGGGTGCCGATGGCCGGGATGTCGAGCTGCAGGGTTCGACGGTGGCGCGGGAGCAGCAGGAACTGCAGCGACGGGTCGAGGCGGCGCTGGAGCCGATGCTTGGGGTGCGGTTCCTGGCATCGGAGTACGTGACGGGGCCGTGGCACCAGGGGCGGATCGACACGCTCGGGCTGGACGAGGACGGCGTGCCGGTGATCATCGAGTTCAAGCGCCGGCGGGATGCCGGGGTGATTACCCAGGCGGCGTCCTACCTGGTCTGGTTGCTGGCGCACCGGCACGAGTTCGAGGCGCTGGTGCGTAGACGTCTGGGCGCCGATGTGGCGGAGGCGGTCGATTGGCGACGGCCTCGGGTGATCTGTGTCGCGGGCGAGTTCTCCCGCCATGATCGGGCTGCCGCCTCGCTCTACCAGCGGGACTACCGTGTGGACCTGGTGCGCTACCGGGTCTTCGGTCCCGACCTGCTGACGCTGCAGCTCGTCGAGACCGTCCCGGGCTTCTCCGCCGCAGGGTTCGCGCCGATGCCGTCCGGTGCGGGCGAAGCTGCGGACGACGAGCCGGACGTTGTCGCGGTACCGTCGGGGTCCTCGCAGGTGGAGGTGCCGGGGTGCCTGCGGGAGCTGTACGGCGAGCTGGACGAGGCGCTGACCGCGGCGGGCGAGCTGGAGGTGGTGCTGCTCAAGCACTACATCGCCTACCGGCGGCTGCTGAACGTGGCGTCAGTGATCTTCCGGCCCTCCGTGTCGCACAGGGCGATCCTGGTGTACCTGCGGCTGAACCCGGACTCGGTGGAGCTGGAGGAGGGCTTCACCCGCGACGTACGCGGCATCGGTCACCTGGGGACGGGTGACCTGGAGGTGCGGATCGCCTCGTCGGCGGACGTGGAGAAGGCGGTGCCGTTGATCCGGCGGGCGGTCGAGGAGTCCTGAGGGCCTTGGAAGGGCGGCTGGAGCGTGGTGCTCCGGCCGCCCTTTCGCGTCTTCGGACGATCGCTGTGGCGGCGGTTCTCATGCTCACGCCTCCGGTCCGGCGAGGGTGAAGTCGTCCTGGGTCTGCTCTGCTCGCAGTCGCTGTTCGGCGATCTCGGCGTAGTGCGGGGAGAGTTCGACTCCGACGAAGCGCCGGCCTTCGCGCAGGGCGGCGACGCCGGTGGAGCCGCTGCCGGTGAAGGGGTCGAGGACGGTGCCGTCCTCGGGGCAGATCCGGACGAGCTGCTGCATGATCTCCAGCGGCTTCTGGGTGATGTGCACCCGGTCCTTGCGGGGCTGGCTGGCGATGAAGTGGCCGGGCAGATAGAGGTCGCGGCCGTTGTCGAGGGTGCCCTTGACGCCCCAGGTGATGAACTCCGCGGACTGTTTGAAGCCGCCCTTCCTCGGGCGGCTGGCGGGCTTGATCCAGGGGATGGTGCCCTGCCAGGTCCAGCCGGCCATCTGTAGAGCGTCGCTCGTGGTGGGCTCCTGCCGCCAGTCGGAGAAGACCATGGCGACCGAGTGCTCGGTGCTCGCCCGGTAGGCCTCGGTGAGGAGTTCGGTGAGCCAGGCGCGATAGGAGCGCTGGTCGCGGTTTTCGCCGGGGAAGGTCTTGAGGTCGTGGGCGGAGCCGCTGGTGACGTACTTGGCGCGGGCGTCGCGGCTGGTGCGCTCGGAGCTGGTCCGGCCGCCGCTGTTGTACGGCGGGTCGGTGATGACCGCGTTGACGGATTCGTCGGGGAGGTTCTTCAGTACGGCGAGGGCGTCGCCTCGGTGGAGGGTGAAGTCGTTCACGGGGGCCTTCCTCGGGCAGGGGTGTACCGGCTCCGGGCGGCGCGCCGTGGCAGCCGCCGGGAGCGGTGGTGCAGGGGACGGTAGCCGCGATCGGCAGCCGTGCCTAACGGACAGCACGAGGACGTCGGGGCTGGTCGGGGCTCGTTTGGTGCGGCCGGAGTTCGCGTCTACTGTCTCGCCATGCCAACCGGGCAGCGGGCCAAGTCGGCCCGGCCCGAGGCGCATTGGCCCGCGCTGTCCCGCCCAGGCGAGACCGCGCGACGGAGTGCGCGAATCTTCCCTACGCCCGAGGGGTGCCTCGTGTTCCAGCTGAGATTACGAGCGCGGCCGGCTGCCGCGCGTGACCCGAGACCGGCGTCCGGGAGCTACCAACTCCCCCGACCCGGACCCGCCCTGAACGGCGGTTTCACCACCAGCGCGGTGCCGGCGACTTCTTCGCACGAGGAGCCGGCACCGCGCTCTCCTACGAACCCCGCAAGGAGCCGCTGCGATGCAGCATGCCCTGGCACACCCATGCCCTCATCCGCCTCCGCCGTTGGCCCGGTTCCGGTTCGGTGATCGGCGGGCACCGTGAAGAAGGCGGTCAGCGCACTCGTCGGGGCCGTCGCCTGCGGCCCGCTGATGCTGGCCCTGCCGGTGGTGATCGCCGGCGCGGGCAACGCCTCGGCGACGTCCGCCTCGTGTCCGCCCGGCGGCGGTCCGCAGGGTGTGGACAGCTCGGCCGTCGCGGCGCAGGTCGAGGCGATCCTGAAGGGTTCCAGTCCGCTCAGCGCCCCGAGCGTGGCGGGGCTGAGCAAGCCCGACGAGCAGATCCCCAACGCGAAGACCATCCAGGCCACCGGTGTCGCCCTGCACATCCCGATCCGGGGGCAGGTCGTCGCGCTGGCAACGGCGATGCAGGAGAGCGAGCTTCGCAACATCCGCTACGGCGACCGGGACTCGCTGGGCCTGTTCCAGCAGCGGCCCTCGCAGGGCTGGGGCACGCCGGAGCAGATCATGCAGCCGGTGTACGCCTCGACGAAGTTCTACGCGGCACTGCAGGAGGTCAACGGTTGGGAGTCGATGACCGTCACCCAGGCCGCCCAGGCAGTGCAGCGCTCCGGCTTCCCCAACGCCTACGCGAAGTGGCAGCCCTTGGCGGAGGCCCTGCAGAAGGCCATCGCCCCGCTGCTCTCCCCCGCCACCGGCACCTCGCCCACCCCAGCGCCGACGCCGACGACGGGCAGCACCCCAAGCCCGACGCCCAGCAGTGGGGGCTGCGGTACACCGACGGCAGGTGGTGACGGCACCGACTTCGGGACGATCCCGCCCGGCTCGCTGCCGGCCGGATACAACATCCCGACGGACGCGCCTCAGCCGGTACAGACCGCGATCCGCTGGGCGCTCGGACAGTTGGGCACCCCGTACCAGTGGGGCGGCACGTGCGCGAACTCGCACGGCGCGGACCCGATGGGCAGGTGTGACTGCTCCTCCCTGATGCAGGTGGCCTACCGAACCGGCGGGGTCTCACTGGAGCGGACCACCTACGACCAGGTCAAGCAGGGCACCGCCGTCTCGGCGGACGCGCTCAAGCCCGGTGACCTGCTGTTCACCCGGGGCACCGCGGCCGTGCCGGAGCACGTCGGGATGTTCATCGGCTCGGGGCTGATCGTGCACGCCCCGAAGACCGGCGACGTGGTCAAGATCTCGACTCTCGCCTCGTGGCGGGCGGAGATCCTCGCGGCCCGCCGGGTCGTCTGACCCGCACTCTCCTCCCCTCCCTCTTCTCCCCTTTTCTCCGGGCTGCCTTGGCATGCCTTGATTCGAACTGGAGTTCAATCTTGTATCTCGCGGACGCCGTCGTACAGCTCGCCTACGACCCCGGAATCACCCCCAACGAGGGTGGCCTGCCCGGCCTTTCGGTCCTCAAGCAGGTGATGGGCTCGCTGAACTTGTTCGGCATCATCGCGGTCGTCGGCGCCCTGGCCGTGAGCGCCGGTGTGTGGGCCTGGGGCCACCACAGCGGCGGTCACCAGGCCGAGGCCAACGGCAAGAAGGGCGTGCTCGTCAGCGCCGGCGCCGCCCTCCTGCTGGGCGCCGCGAACGGCGTGGTGAGCTTCTTCTCGACGCTCGGAAGTCAGGTCAAGTAATGCAGAAACGTTCATTCAATGCCGCCCGCGGTGGTCTTTCCAGCGGCGCGCTGGTGCGCCGCCGGGTGCTGTTGGGCACGGCCGTCCTGGTGGTGCTCGTCGTCTGCTCCGGGATCCTGGCCTACGTCACCCGGGACGGCCGGAGCTCCCCCGAACATGCTGCTGCGGCCAGCTCGCCCGCGCCAGGCCCGTCGGGTTCGGTTTCGCCGGGCGCGCGCTCGGCCGCGCTGCCCGGGCCGCCGTCGACGCACGATCCGATCGCGTTCGCGAAGGCGGCGGCGGTGGCGCTGTGGTCGTACGACACCCGCTCGTCCTCCCAGCCCGAGCTGGTGGCCTCCCTTCACCGGTGGCTGACCGACGAGGGCCAGTACGCCGACGCGGACTCGGTCGACCGGCTGGTCCCGTCGCCCCTGCTCTGGGGGCGGATGGCCGACTCCGGGCAGTTCGCCTCGGCGACCGCGGCGGAGGCGCACTTCCCGGAGTCGTTCACCCGGGCGCTGCAGGCGGATCCGGGGGCGATCTCGCAGGCGTACGTCTACGCCGTGACGGTCTCCGGGAAGCAGTCGATCTCCTGGAACGGTGCCCCGGCCGGCGGCGCCGAGGACCGCTCGGCCACTCTCGCCGTCCAGTGCCGTCCTGACCGCCCGTGTGCTCTGGCCGGTGTGCTGCCGGCCGTGGCGCCCTGAGCCCGGGAGGTACTCGTGGACATCTGCAACCTCCCGATGATCGCCCAGGTCTGCACCGTCGTCGACGGCATGAACTTCGTCAGCGACCCGGGCAAGAGCATCACCGACGGCATCGGCGCGTGGATCGCCAAGTCGATGGGTGAGCTGGCGGCCAGCGCCGTCGACCTGTGCGCGAAGGCGGTCGACGAGACCACCGCGATCGACCTGTCAGCGCCGTGGTTCAGGGACAACTACCAGCTGATCCTGCCAATCGGGCTGATCCTGACCGTGGGCACCTTCTGCGCGCAGCTGATCCTGGCCGCCTGGCGCCGGGACGAGCGAGCGCTGGCCAAGGCGGCGTGGGGCACGATGACCGGTGTCCTGTTCGCCTTCGGGGCGATCAGCTTCACCGCGGTAGCAGTGACGACGGTCGACGCCTTGTCGGCCGGGTTGTTCCAAGCGGCGCACACCAGCGTGGCCGACGCCGTCAGGCGCATGATCAAGGTCACCCAGTTCGGCGCCATGTTCCCGCTCGGCTGGGCGATTCCCGCCCTGGTCGCGGTCGGCAGCGCGATCGGGGCGTTCCTCTACTGGTGCGTGATGGTCGCGCGCAAGGTCGGCGTCCTGGTGCTGGTGGCGCTCGCGGCGTTCGCGGGTGCCGGCGGCGGCTGGGAGGTCGCCAAGCGCTGGCGGCGCGGCTGGATCGAGGCCACCGCCACCCTGATCGTCAGCAAGCTGCTGATGACGGTGGTATTCCTCGTCGGCGTCTCCGCGCTCGGCAAGACGGACGCCAAGGACGGGATCGCCGCGCTGTCCGACGCCCTGGCCGGCGTCGTGATCATGGTCATGGTGCTGCTGTGCCCGTACGCCGTCTACAAGTTCGTCCACTGGGCGACGGACGGCGGTGGCCACGACGACGTGCACCGCACCGGCATGGCCGGGATGGCGACCGTGGCCGGGGCGGCGAAGACCGCCGGTTCCCTGGCCATGCAGTCCGGCATGGGGATGCCGGCGCCACAGGGACCGCCCCAGGTTCCCGGGGTCGGCGGCGGCGGTGCTGCCTCCGGCATCGACCCGACCGGCCGGATCAGCGCGGACGGCATCGACGCCGGCCCCGCGCAGCAGCCGACGAAGTTCCGCTTCGGCGAGGACCCGAACGCCGGCGGCGACCGCGGCCGCGCCCTGGTCACCCGGCCCGGCATCCCGTCGCTGATTACCCGGGCGTCCGCCGGAGGCGGCGCCGAGCGGTCGAAGTCCGACGGCGGCGAGGCAGCCCCGGCCCCGGCCGCCCCGCGTGTCCAGGGTGCCAACCTGGCAGACTCCGTCGCTCCGTCTGCTGTCGGGAGTTCTCCGGCTTCCGGTACGGCCTCGGCCCCGAGCGTTCCCGCTCCTCCGGCACCGGTCGGCCCCGCCGTTCCCCCGCTGCCGGCACCGGCTGCTGGTAGTCCGGGCCCGGCTGGAGGCCCGGATCCGGGACGCTTCGTCTACCCGAACCGGACCGCCGAGCCCGGGTCCTGACCAGTATCCTCCTTCCCCGGGGTGGGCGGCCCAGCGCCGCCCGCCCCGGGCCCACCATCCCCGAAGGAGCCCCGCGATGACGTCCAGAAGAGCGCCGCGCCCCCGCCCGCCGCCCGCACGCGCCTCCCTGGAACCCCGATGTCCTCCACTCCGAAGTCCGACTCCACCCCCGCGTCCGTCAAGTTCCCCCACCGCTCCAAGCGCGGCATCCTGCTCGGCCTCAGCGCCCCGCAGCTGGTCGCCTCCGCCGCCACCGGCCTGCTGCTGCTCGCCGTCCTCACCACCCGCGGCGTCACCGGCGCCCTCCAGCTCATACCTGTCTGGGCCACGGTCGCCGCCGCCGTGTTCGTCCGCTACCGCGGTCGCACCCTCGCCGACTGGGCGCCGGTCGCCGCCCGCTACGCGCTGCGCCGCCTGCGGGGGCAGCTGCTCTGGCTCGCCCGCCCCTCCTCCCGGCCGGTGCGCGAGGGCCTGCTGCACCTTCCCGGCAGCGCGGCCAGCCTGCGTGTGGTCACCGCCCCTGACCGCCGGTACGGCGCCGTCCACGATCCGCACGCCGGCACCCTCACCGCGATCGTCAAGGTGAGCAGCCGCGCCTACGCCCTGCTCGACCCCGGCACCCAGAACGCCAACGTCACCGGCTGGGGCCGCGCGCTGGCGGCCCTCGCCCGTACCGGCCAGGTCGCCCGCGTCCAGGTCATCGAGCGCACCGTCCCCGACTCGGGCGACGCGCTGCGCCGCTACTGGGAGGAGCACGGCCGCCCCGACGCCCCGCTGGCCGGCGCCCTCTACGGCGAGCTGATCCAGAACGCCGGTCCGGCCGCAGCCCCGCACGAGGCCTACGTCGCCATCGCTCTCGACTTCAAGGGCGCCCGGCGGCTCATCTCCCAGGCCGGCGGCGGCCTCACCGGTGCCTTCGCCGTCCTCGCCCAGCTGACGAGCTCGTTCGAGCAGTCCGCCCGCACCGCCGGCCTCAACCCGACCGGCTGGCTTTCCACCGCCGAGATCGCCGCCGTCGCCCGCACCGCCTACGACCCCAAGTCCCGCGCCGCCCTCGACCGCTGGTCCGAGGACGGACGCCCCGGCGCAGCCCCGGCCGCCGCCGGACCGGTGGTCGTGGTGGAGAAGGCCGACCACATCTCGACCGACTCCGCCCACCACGCCACCTACTGGGTGGAAAACTGGCCGCGCACCGAGGTCAACCCCGGGTTCCTGCACCAGGTGCTGTTCGCCTCCGGGGTGCGCCGCACCGTCTCCCTGTCCTACGAGCCGCAGGACCTCGACTCGGCGATGCGCGACGTGCGCCGCAAGAAGGCCTCCGTCATCGCCGACTCCGCCGAGCGTGCCCGCAAGGGCCAGGTCTCCAGCGAGGCCGACTCGGTGGAGTACCAGGACATACAGAACCGAGAGCGACAGCTGATCGCCGGCCACGCCGACGTCGCCCTCACCGGGCTGCTGACCGTCTCGGCCGACACCGAGGACGAACTGCGCTCCGCCTGCGCCGTGGTGGAGACCGCCGCGGTGGGCGCCCAGCTCGACCTGCGCCCGCTCACCTGGCAGCAGGGCGAGGCGTTCACAGCCTCCGCTCTGCCGTTCGCTCTCGCCGCCTGACGCCGGCCCTCCCACCTTCCGAAAGAGCACCCCGATGCCGGCCACCACCCCTGTCGTGCAGGACTTCGTCCCGTACGCGACCGCCGCGATCGACTTCCACCGCGCGCTCAACATCCCCACCGGCCCGCTGGTCGCCTCCCGCGCCGAACTCGACTCCCTGCACGAGCACCTGGTCGCCCTGCACGCCCTGCTCGACGCACACGCCCAGCGCACCAGCCCGCTGCTGCCCGGGGAGGGCGACCATCTCAAGGCCGCCCGCACCCGCCTGTGGCAGGCCGCCGACCACCTCCACGCCGCGTACCACAGCGCGCCCCGGCCCGGCACCGGCGAAGTCCCTGCTCCCGAGGCGTGTCGCACCCGCCGGCCCGAGGGCGCGCCCGAACTGACCATCTGCCGCCGCCACCAGCAGACCGCCCACCTGGTGCGCCGCCGCGCCACCCCCGCCGACCTGCACTCCCCGTTCACCGGCCTCGTCCGCCACTGACTTCCGAAACCCGTGATCATGTCCAGGAACCGCGCCACCGCCTCCCCGCTCTTCGTCCCCCGCAAGACCACCCGCGCCCAGCAGCGCGCCGCCCGCGCCGAGTTCGCCGAGGCCCGCACCAAGGCCCGCTCCGCCCAAGCCCCCGCCCGACGCCGCGAACACGAGGGGCCCGACCCCGACCTGCGACCCACCTACCCCGCCTCCGGGCGCCCGGGTCCCGCCTCCGCCCGCGGCGGCAAGCTCCGCCTACCCAAGCACCGCCTGACCACCGCCGTCGCCGGCGGCGCCTACCCCTTCCTGGCGGAGGCCGGCCTCGGCGCCGAGGGCACCTTCATCGGCCGCGACCTCCACGCCGAAGGCTCCTTCTGCTTCGACCCCTTCGCGCTCTACAACTCCGGTCGAATAGAAGGGTTCACGAACCCGAACGCGATCCTGTGCGGCGTCATCGGCATGGGCAAGAGCGCGCTCGCCAAGTCCATCGCCACCCGCTCCATCGCCCACGGCTACAAGATCTACGTACCGAGCGATCCGAAGGGCGAGTGGACCGGGCTGGCCCAGGCCCTCGGCGGGCAGACCATCGCCCTCGGCCCCGGCCTCCCCGGACGGTTGAACCCTCTGGACGCGCCGGAGCGGCCCGCGGAGGTGAGCGAGGAGGACTGGAGCACCGAGGTCCGCAAGCGCCGTCTGCTCCTGCTGGCGAGCCTCGCGGCCACCGTGCTCAAGCGCGATCTACTGCCGATGGAGCACACCGGCCTCGACGTCGCCCTGGACCTGGTCGTCGCCGATGCCGAAGCTGCCGGCACGGTGCCGCTGCTCGGCGACATCGCCCACGTCCTCGGCCGTCCCGAGCGCCTCGACGCCGCCCTCGGCAACCAGGGAGGCGGCCTCGGCCACGCGACCGACGACCTCGCGCACGCCCTGCGCCGCCTGGTCCACGGCGACCTGAGCGGCATGTTCGACGCCCCGTCCACCGTCACGTTCGACCCGAACGCGCCGATGCTCTCCATCGACCTTTCCCGTCTGGGCAGCAGCGGCGACGACACCGCCCTCGTCCTCGCGATGACCTGCGCGAGCGCCTGGATGGAGGCCGCTCTCACCGACCCCGCCGGCGGCAGGAGGTGGGTGGTCTACGACGAGGCGTGGCGGATCATGCGCCACGTCGGCCTGTTGGAGCGCATGCAGCAGCAGTGGAAGCTCTCTCGCGGGCTGGGAATCGCAAACCTGCTGATCCTGCACCGCCTGTCCGACCTGCTGTCCGCGGGCGACGCCGGATCGCGCGGTCGCGTCCTCGCCGAGGGCCTCCTGGCCGACTGCTCAACCCGGATCATCTACCGCCAGGAACCCGACCAGATCCCCGCCGCCATAGCCCTGCTCGGCCTCACCGGCGTCGAAGCCCAAGCCATCGCCGCCCTCACCCGCGGCCGCGGCCTGTGGAAGGTCGCCGCCCTCTCCTTCATCGTTCAGCACCTCCTCCACCCCATGGAAAAGCAGCTGTACGACACCGACTTCCGCATGGCCGCCTGACCGCCCCGGCCCTCCGAGAATCCTTAACTCACATGCCCAGCACCGACATCGAGTCCTACCTCGACCACTCCCACCTCACGGCAGCCGACTTCACGGCGTTCGAGCAGCTGCTCGCCGCCCAACGCGACCGCCGCCCGTACACCGATTCCGACTGGCACCTTGTACTCAGCTCCAGCGGCCGAGGCGGCGACGGGCGGTGGGAGTCCACCTACGCGCTGTTCCGCCCGGGCGGTGCCTTCGGCACCCCGACGCCCGACGACGAGACGTACGTGCGGGTGTACTTCGACGAGAACGGCCGAGCCCTGCCCGACCAGCCCCACCGCCCCGCGCCCGTCCCTCCGTTCGCCGCAGAGCTGGTCGAGCACCTGCCCGGCTGGACCGTCCAGCCCAACCCGCTCGCCCCCGGCCGGGACCTCGCCGAACTCCGCCGCCAGGCCTGGGGCTGGGGACGGCTTCCTTGGAACACCGTCTCCGCTCCGCACACCGCCTTCACCCTCACCGGCCCGAACGGTGAACGCCTCCTCGCTGTGCGGACCGGCGTGGACGCCCCGCTCCTCGTCGGCGCTGCCCGGCCCGACAACGTGCCCGCCTACGACCCCAGGGCAGTGCACCTGCCCACGCCCGTCGCCTTCCCCGCCGGCGCACCGCCGGCCGCCGTGGCGGCCGAGCTCACCACCACCCTGGGGCCGCGCTGCCAGCAGGCCGCCTGGAAGGCCCGCGCGAGCGCCGCCACCCACGCCGTCGAGGCCCTGCGCCGTCTGAGCACCGCCTACATCCCGGCCCCCGGCGACCCCTGGGGCCACGGCGAGATCGGCTCCTTCGACTCCCAGGAGGGCCGCAACCGCGCCGCCTGGCCGTACACCGAGACGCTCATCGACCAGGGCCCGTACCTCGTGGCCGGCATCCGTTCCGCAGCGACGATCGAGGACCACCTCGACCCCGCCATCGGCCCCGACCTGCGACAGCTCCACGTCACCGAGACCGCGCTCGACAGGCTCCGAGAGGTCCGGGACGGCTGGCGCGCCGACATGGCCGCGATCACCGGAGACCGCGCCGCCGCCGAGCGAGCGCGGGACCGCGCCGAGGACCTGCGCAATCAGGAGGCGTGGCAGTGTGCCGCGCCGCTCACGAACGGCCCGCTTCCCGCGCTGGCAGCACACGTCGCACCAAGGATCGGTTCGCCCGAGCCGAACCGCGAACAGCAGGTCAAGGCCGCACTCGCGCGCACCGGCCCGGTTCACGGCCCCAGCACTGCGGCGGCAACGTCACCGGTCCCGCCGACGCCGGGTGCACTCCGGTGCGCGCGGTGAGCGTCTAGCACGGCTTCGCAGCCGGACCAACTCCCCGGTCTTCGGCATCATCAGCTCCCCGCCCCGCTGCGGCCCGTCCGCGCACCCGCAGGAGCACGCCATGCAACCCGACCAGCTGACCGTCCTGTTCGCCGAGAACGGCTTCGGCGTCACCGCCCACGTCTACGGCCCGGACACCCCGCCCGGCCGCGACACCACCGGTCCTGGCCGGCACTACGCCCACGTCACCCGACCCCTCGCGCAGCGGGGCCTTGAGACCGGGGTCGACTTCGGAGCGGACGACCATGTCGTCGTCGCGCAGCTGCACGACGGCACCTTCCTGTCGATCTCACCCCCGCCGGACGGCGGACGCCCCGAAGTCCCCGGTTTCCCGGACGCGTGGCTCGTGAGCCGGTACGCCCCGGGCAACGCCGAGCTGCCCGAAGTCCTCTACGACAGCAGGCCTGGCGGGCCCGACGCCCGCAAGCGGGGGAACGTGCCCGAGCTTCTCGCCGCCGTCGACGAGTACCTCGACGGCCTGGGCGTGCCGTCCCGCCAACAGGTCCAGGCCGTACGTGCCGGCGCCGAGTCCGCCCTCCACCGCGCCGGGTTCATCCCCGTCGTCCGTGTCCACGAGACCCATCACCGGCTTCCCGTCGCCATGGTCGACCCCGGCGAGCGCCGGAGCGCCGTGACGCGGGCCGTCGACCACCTGCGCGCCGCGGGCTACCGCTTCACCTGCCCGGCGGACCTGATCGACCACAGCCTTTCGCCGACGCTGCCCCCGTCCCGGTCGCTGGCCCAGGTCGGCGAGGCCGTCTCGGCAGCCGGGCACACCCGCGAGGTGGCCGACGCGCTGAGCGAACTGACCGCTCCCGGCGACGGCGTCCTCGACCAGGTCGTCGGCGTGCTCCACGAAAGCGCCTCCTGGTGGGAGGGCCTGGGCGGCGCTTCCGATCCGCACTACGCCGCCCGTCTGCGCCACATCGCGGACATGGCGGACGGCTACGTGCGGGAGATCCGGGCGATGCGCGGCGACCTCGCCGATCGGCACGCCGCTCACCCCAGCCGCGCCCGGCCCGCACCCCGGGTCCCGGCCCGCCTCGACACCCGGGTGCTCGCCGCCGTCGCCACCTCCCCCACCGCCGTACGCACCCTCACTGGTCACCCGGCCGAAGCCGTCCTCGCCGCACCGGCCGCCGTCCGCTCCGCGGGTCCGCGCCGCTGAACCCCTGCCCGGGAAGGACAACCGCCGTGCCCCGCCGCCGCAGACCGCGTTCCGCCCACCGCTCCCACCGTCCGACCACCAAAGCGGAGCCCCACCGTGTCTGCCGCCGAACCCACCCAGCTTCCCCACGTCGCCATCGGGCACCACCCGAACCACGGCATCGTCGCCTCCCTGCCCACCCAGTCCCCGGCCGCCCAGTGGATGCTGGAGCGCCTCGACTTCGAGCGCCTCCCCGGCCACCCCACCCTCTACACACTCACCGACCAGCACCTCCAAGCCCCCGAACGCGCAGCGTGGGCTGCCAAGCTCCTCACCGACGCCGGCTATCGCGTCGACACCGACATGGCCCTGGCCTCCGAGAACACCGGTCGGCAGAAACGGGCACAGGAACGGACGGCCGCCGCCGAACCGACGCCCAGCCACCAACCGGACACCGGTCCGGACGTCGCCTTCGCCGAGCATCCGACGCTGGGCATCGTGGCCGCCGTCAACGACCACCTGCCCTTCAATCCGGGCATCTTCCTGGACACCGACGGCTGGCGCCACCACCGGGACCTGGACGTCTACTTCCCGCCGACCGGCACCCGGGCGGAGTCGCTCGACATCGTGGCGCACACCGTCACGGGACTGCGACGCGGCAACTTCCAGGTCGCCCTGGAGCCCCGGCTCGCCGAGGACGTCGCCGCGCACCGCGCCGAGGTCCGGCAGGCGTTCACCACGCACAAGTTCCGCGTCGACGAGGCCGCGCTCAAGGGCCCCACCCACCAGCCCGCTCCTGCCGCCGCAGTCGGCACCAGCAGGCCCCCCGCGGCCGTCGACCCCCGCATCGCCTTCGCCCGTACGCGCTGACCAACCCCGCACCCCCTCCGACGACACCCAGTTCCTCCACCGCCCCAGCACCCCCCGCTCCCGCGCCTCTCCCAGGAGCCGGACGTAGCCTTCGCCGTCCACCCCAAGTTGGGCATAGTCGCCGCTCTCCGCGACCACCTGCCCCGCGAGCCGGCCGAACTCCTCACCGAAGCGGGATGGCTCCACCTGGCGAACCTCGACATCCTCCGAGCGCCCGGCGACGGCCTCGACGCCGTCACCGAGGCGACCATCCGCCTCCAGCGGGGCCGGTACACCGTCGCCGTCGAGCCCGCCCTCGCGGACACCGTCCTCACCTGTGCCACCACCGGTGACCACCACCGCTGACCAACCAGCACCACGAACAAGGGACAGACGAGCATGGCAGTGAAAAAGGTCTGGACGATCACCCACGCGTGCGGGCACGAGGCCGAACGCGACCTCGGCGCCCGCCCGGCCGACCGGCGAGCCGGCTTCGCCGAGTGGCTGGCCAGGCAGGACTGCACCGACTGCTGGCGCGCCGCCCAAGGCGACGACGAGACGGGCAAGGCCGAGTGGCTGGAGGCCAAACGCGCCGCCGAGCAGGCTGAGTCGGAAGCCTGGTCCCAGCAGTACCGGATGCCACCACTGGAGGGCACCGACCGCGGCATCGCCTGGGGCATCCGGTGCCGCCACCAGGTCCTCACCGCCGCCTACACCGCCCTCGTCCTCGACGGGAGCATGCCGGAGCCGCAGTGGGAGCAGATCGAGGACCAGGCCCGCACGATCACCCGCGCCGGCTGGTGGATCGACCAGCGCGCCTCCGAGCCCGCCGATCTGCCCGAGCTGCTCGACGCGGCGCTGGACACCGACCGGCCGACCGAGAACCCCTTCGTGTGAACCCCCGGTGCCCTGCCCCTGCGGGCAGGGCACCGAACCAACTCCCCTTCCTCGCCGTCCGATTCGAGAGCACCACGACGGCCAGCCCCCTGCACCGCAGCGCCCGGCGCGCCGAGGACACCACCGATCCGCTCGCCGCACCTCGCTGACGCTCGCGGAACACCCCGGCCGGGCCCAGCCGCCTCCTACCACCGACTTCCAGCCCGGCCAAACCGCCGAATCCGCGGATTCTCGGTCTCCCAGCCCGCCCGCCGGGCCCCACCGCCCGTCCGAGAGGGGACGCCGTGATCGCCCACCTGCAGCGCGCCACCACCACGGCCGCGCTGATCCCCACCCTCTACGGCCTGGACGACCCACGCGGACGGCTGCGCCCCAGGCTGATCGGCGCCGACTACCGCGGCGCCGACAAACAGCTGCAGCTACCCCTGTTCGGCGACCCGCACGAGGTCCTCGGCGGCGGCGTGCTCGACGCCCCGGCCCTGCGGATCGGCTCCCGGGCGCCCGAACTCCCGGTGTGGATGTGCTCGGTGCGCTCCGACCCCCGCCAACCGGACCTGAGCGACGCCCAGTGGGCCGACGTCGCCCGGCGCCTGGTCACCGCGACCGGACTCGCCCCCGTCGACGACCGGAACGGCTGCCGGTGGGCCGCGATCCGCAATGGCGACCGGTCCGTGCACGTCGTCGCCACCGTCGTACGCGAGGACGGATACATCCACGGCACCTACCGGGACCCCTTCCACATACAGGCCGAGTGCACCCGCATCGCCGCCGAACTCGGCCACCTCACCCGTACCGTCACCACTTCCAAGGACCACCGGATGCCCGCCATCACCATCGGCGCCGGGCCCAGCGGCAGCGTCGTCGCCACCGGCACCAGCGACGACCTCTCGGCCACCCTGCTCCGCCACGCCGGGTTCAAGCAGATCGACGACTGGCACGGCCGCCGCCACCGGCTGCCCACCACGACGCCCAACCACGAAGCAGCCGCCTGCGCCACCCACGCCGCCGAGATGCTGCGCGCCGCCCGCTACAAGGTCGACCTCGACCCCCGGCTCGACGTCCAGCCGCTCGCCACCGCCGGCCAGCAGATCCTCGATCTCAGCGATGAGCTGCGCGGCAGCACCGACTTCGCCGAGCTCGCCGGCGTGCTCGACCGACTCCTCGACCCGGACGACGGGATGCTCGTGCGCCTCCAGGAGGCCTTGGAGACCGCCTCCGAACAGATCACCGATCTCGACCCCGACCAGGTCGAACTCTCCGACCGATTCGGGTCCTCGTCCGACCAACTCGTCGAGGTCCAGGCCGAACTGGACGGGGCCGTCGACGAGGTCCGGCGCGCCGGGTCCCGCGCGCCGGGCGCCACCGACGGCAGGGGCACCGACGACCTGCGAACCCGCGCAGCCCTCGCCCGCAGCACCACCCCCGGCATGTCCACCGCAGCCGCCCCCACCCGGCTGCCGCCCGCATCAGCTACATCGGCCCGGCCTGCCGCCCGAGCCCGCTGAATCGCTCCGCCAGCCAAGCCCCGTGGAGAGCACCGTGATCCGCACCAGAGCCGAGCGCGCCCCGCCCACCGCCCGCTCGTACCTCCCTGGACCTCCTCTTGCCTGCCCCTCGCACGAGCGCGCCGTCGACCACCACCGGCACGGACGCGCTGCTCTACCTCCTGTTCGGCGTCCTCGGCGCTGTCCTCGCCTTCGGCTCCCTCGCCTGGCTGACCGGCAACCTCACCAACGCCCTGGCCGGCTCCGGCCCCTGGGCATCGTTCAACGCCACCAACGCCCTGCTGCACCCCAACCGGCTGTGGCCCCACCTCGGCCCCGCCGCCGTCCTGGTCGGCGCCCGCCTCGTCCCCGGCGTGCTCACCCTCGCCTCCACCGTCACCGTGCTCGCCCTGTGGCTCCGCCACCGCGCCGGGACGAAGAGTGGTCTGGCCCGGGCAGCGGACATCGCACCGCTGCTGGACGAGGAAGTCACGGACAAGGCCCGCAGCCTGCGCCCGAGCCTGAAGGACGAGAAGGAGGTCGCGCCAGCCGACCGCGGTATCCCCATCGGCACGCTCTCCCCGGGCAAGGCCGAGGTCCGCGCGAGCTGGGAGGACGTGATGGTCGCGATCATGGCGCCGCGCTCTGGCAAGACGAGCGGCATCGCGATCCCCGCGATCCTCGCCGCGCCCGGGCCCGTGCTGTTGACCTCGAACAAAGCCGCCAACGACGCCTACACGGCGTGCGTGGACGCCCGGGCGAAGGTCGGCAAGGTCTGGACGCTCGACCCGCAGCAGATCGCGCATCACCCGCGCGAGATGTGGTGGGACATCCTCGCCGACGCCCGCGACCTTGCCGGCGCCAAGCGCTTGGCCGGGCACTTCGTCACGGCGAGCGTGGACGAGTCCAGCGGCTCCGACTTCTGGTCCACTGCCGCGAGCAACACGCTGGGGGCCCTGTTCCTGGCTGCCGCGAGCCACCGCCGTCCGATCACCGATGTGCTGGCCTGGCTCGCCTCGCCTTCCGACCGCACCCCCGTCGACCTGCTCGGCGACGCCGGCCACCACGCGGTCGCCGCCCAGCTCCAGGGCACCGTCACCGGGGCCACCGAGACCAGGGATGGGATTTTTGAGACGGCGCGGCAGTACGCCAGCTGCCTGCTGGACCCGGAGATCGCCGCCTGGGTCACCCCCACCAAGGGCGTACCGGAGTTCAAGCCGTTCGACTTCGCCTCCTCCCGCGACACGCTGTTCCTGCTCAGTAAGGACGGCGGCGGCTCCGCCAGCGCGATCATCGCGGCGGCGGCCGACGCGGTGATGCGCGCGGCCGTCATCGTCGCCGAACGCAACGGCGGCCGGCTCGACCCGCCCGCCCTGTGCGTACTCGATGAAGCGGCGAACGTCTGCAAGATTTCGGACTTGCCGGACCTCTACTCCCACCTCGGCAGCCGGGGCGTCATCCCGATCACCATCCTGCAGTCTTACCGCCAGGGCCAGCGCTGCTGGGGCGAGGCCGGCATGGATGCCCTGTGGTCCGCCGCCACTGTGAAGGTGATCGGCAGCGGCATCGACGACGCCGACTTCGCGGACAAGCTGTCGCGGCAGATCGGCGAGCACGACGTGCAGACCGTCTCGGTCTCCAACTCCGACAGCGGCAAGTCGACTTCGGTCTCGATGCGCACCGAACGCATCCTGCCGCCGGACGAGATCCGCGCGCTCCCCAAGGGCAAGATCCTGCTCTTCGCCACCGGCATGCGGGTCGCGATGCTCGACCTCAAGCCCTGGTACAAGGAGCGCTCGGCCAAGGAGATCGGCCCGGCTTCCTCCCGCGCCACCAAGGCCATCACCGAGCGCGCGCTCGCCAAGGCCGCCCACAGCCGCGACGACTTCACCCTCTCTGCCTGAGCACCCCGCCCGACGGCGCCGGTCGACAGCACCCCCAGCCGGCGCCGCACGTCCTTCCCCACCTCGCCTCGATTCCCCTTGCTCTCCGGGAGTTCTGCATGTCCGATCCGAACGCCGTCAAGCGCCCGCGCGTATCGGCTCCGCTGTCTGGGGCGCCGGTGTTCCGGCGCGGGGGCCACTGGTGGCTGGTCACCGGGGCCGGTTCCCTTCTCGCCTCCGATCCCGTGTTCACGGGTGAGCTGGACCGGTTCGCCGCTGCCAGGGCCGCCGCCGACCGCGAGGTCACCCGTCTGCGGGCCGAGGGCGACGGGGCAGCGTGATGGACCCGCTGCTCACGGGGGAGCAGGCCGTGCTCGGCGCGGTGCTGCTCGATCCGCGCCAGCTCGATCGCCTGGGCTGGCTGGAGCCGCGCGACTTCTACCGCCCGGCCCACCAAGCCCTGTTCGGCGCTCTGCGCACCCTCGGTGGTGCCGGGCACCCCGCGCTCGCCGCCGGGGGTGCCGTGCCGCTGGCCTGGTTGAACGACAGCCTCGCCGAAGCCGGTCGGCACGTCCAAGGTCTCACCGCCTCCTACCCGCATGCCCTGATCGCGGCCTGTCCGCGCCCGGCCAACGCGCCGGTCTACGGCCGGATGGTGCTCGAAGGCTCCATCCACCGCACCGTCGCCGAGCATGCCGCCCGCCTGCTCGCGGTCGCTGAGGAGGGCGCCCGGCAGCACGAGGCCGACGGCACGGTCGCCCAATCCGACGTCCTGGTGGGCGTCCTGGTCGACCTCGCCCGGCGTTGGGGAACCCCGCCGAGGCCGCAGGGCCCTGCCGTGCCGCCGGCCGTCGTCGCTGCCGCACCTGCGGCGGGCCAGATCGAGGACGAGCGGTTCCTGCTCGCGCTGCTCGTCCACCAGGACGGGGCGATCGGCGAGGTGTTCGGCTGGCTGCGGCCCGGCGACTTCGCCGACCGGGGCCACGGCCACCTCTACCGCTGCCTCGGGGCGCTCCACCACCGGGGGGAGCCGATCGACCCGGTCACCGCGCTGTGGGAAGTGCAGCGGCGGGGCCTGCTCGCCAACGGCACCCTCACCGGCGAACGCCTCTCCGCCGTGCTCGGCAACGGCGCGGCCGGCTCGGCCGAGTGGCTCGGCGAGCAGCTCCTGCGCGGCTCCCTCAACCGCACCGCGGCCGTCGCAGCCCGGCAGATCGCCGCTCAGGCCGACGGCGACCGGCTCGCCCCCGGTCAGCTCATCGGCCAGGCGCTGCATGCGCTCGGCCCGGTCGATCAGGTGCGGGAGCGCTGGCGCACGGCCACCTCCCCGCCGGACTCGCAACCGCGGCCGCGCGCCGACCAGACCGCCCGCGTCAGCGCCGCGCTCGCCCGCAGCCCCACCCGAGCCGCCGGCCGCACGATGCCCGGTGCCGCCTCCGCCCGAATCCCGTGCGTGGTCACTGCCCCCACTGTCCCCACCCGCCCCCACCGGAGCTCCTCGTGAACACCCCCGTCAGCGAATCCCTCGCCCTGCAGTCCCTGGCCCTTCGCGTCAAAGCACAGGAGGCGAAGCTGCCCGCCGTGACCAGCCCGCCGGCCCGGCTCGCCGAAGCCTCCTCCGTCGGTCGGCAGATCACCGAACTCGGCCACCTGATCGCCGAGATCGGTCAGGCCATCGAAGCGCGGGTGGCCGTGGAGCCCGTCCCCGAGCATGTTCTGCGCACGGCCTGGACCTACGGCGAGGTCGCCGACCGGATGGGCCAGACCGTCTCCGCCCTGGGCGCGGCCACCGACCAGCTGGCGACGGTCGCCCACCTCGATCCCCTGCGCGGCCGGCCCGACGTCGACCAGGCCCTGGCAACCGCCGGCCAGGTCATCAAGGAAGCGGTCTCGACCGCTCACAGCGAGTTGGCGGAGGCCCAGCGGTCCATCCGGACGACGGTCTCGATCATCGATGGACAACAGGCTCGGGTCGAAGCCGCCCGAGCCCGCTCGGCCCACGTTCCCTCGCAATCCACGCCGTTCGCTCAGGCTTCCGTCGTGGCAGCGCCTGTGTCCCTGTCTCTTGTACGCTCGCGCTGAACTCCCGGCCGGTCCCGCCGGACTCAACACGGCTTCTTGTCACCTATGGGACAAGCATCGGAGCGCGGGAGCTGATCGCGACCGGTAGACCGCAGCTTGGGGCTCCAGCAGGCAGACTGGGCAACACCACCTATCGACGAACGGGGGCCGATGGCCATCAAGGACCCGGACCGGAAGATTCTCTGGGGCAGGTCCGGGAACGAGTGCGCGTTCCCGGACTGCCGCCAGAGGCTCACCGACGACGTGGGCGCCGATCCCGACTCGCGGAACCCGGTCGTGCTCGGGGAAGAGGCACACATCGTTGCCAGGGAGGACGACGGACCGAGGGGCGATCCCGGCCTCCCGCTCTCGGACCGGAACTCGTACACCAACCTCATACTGCTCTGCCCTACGCATCACACGCTGATCGACAAGGAGCACGGGCGCCACTTCCCCGTCAATGACCTCCTGGCCATGAAGCGTGCGCACGAGGACGCCATCGACCGGCGACGGGAACCCTCGGATGGGACGCCGGAGGAGTGGCACAGGCGGGACGCCCTGCTCGCCGGCCTATCCGCCAGTCGAGGCCGACTCATCACTCGCTGGATCGCAGTGGGGTTGACTCCCGAACAAGCCGAGGGCCTGGCCAACGACGATGAGATCGGTGTGTGTCAGAACTTCACCCAGTTCCACATCGGGCGCAAATTCGCGATTCTGACAGGCGACTTCGGCTCTGGCAAGACCGTCGCCCTGGAACGGGAGTACCAAAAGGCGGCGGTCCGGGCCATCGACGACCCCGATGCGCCACTACCGATCCACTTCACGGCTAGGTCAGCCGGACCCGACCTTCTGCGGGCGCTCGACGAACGGCTCACACGCATTCCCAGCAAGCACCATCAGGTGACGGTGTTCCTCGACGGCTTGGACGAGTTCGGAGCCGAACGCACGGCCGAAGTTATCGACGAACTCTGGTCCTGGCTCTACAGCGCATCTGGCCGGAAGGTCTTGGCCACCAGCCGCCCGGACCCCAACCTCCGCGCCGACTTCTTCACCCTGCCTGCACTCTCGGATGCCGAGCTCCAGGAACTCCTCGATCGTGTGGAGGCACCAGAGGACCTGGCGTGGCATTCCAACGCTGATATCCGCGACGCTCTGCACCGCCCGCTCTTCGCGCTGATCGCTGCCGACTGCCATCGGTCCGGATCCGAGGTACCGCATTCGCGAGGAGCGTTCCTTGCCGCCCTCGTCGAACGGGCTCTCACCCGGTCCGCAGGCCTTGGTCTTGAGACATACACCCTACTCGCCCGACTCGGCCGTCTCACCCTGGACGCCGGAGGATCCATCGCGGCCAGCGAGGCTGGCAACAGGGAGGATCTGCAGAGCCTTGTTCGGACCCGTTTGGTCGTCCACCGAAACCGCACGCTCTCCTTCGCTCTCCCAGTACTGGGACAGTATTTCGGTGGCCAGTACATCCTGGACAACGGTCTACCGGAACTCTCGGGATTCACGCCACAGCGCCGGGACCGGTGGAGAGACGCTCTTACGTTCGCCGTCTCCAACGGATCGTGGGACCGGGTGACGGCCCTACTCCGCGACCTCACGGCAGTCGACCCCGGTCTGGCCTCGTGGATCATCGACAAGGCCGTTCCAAAGAACCCCCTCGCGTCGACGGCGGCCCTTCCCGAGGATCTCGAATGCGCCCGGCGCCTGTCCACGACGCTTGACAACTGGCTCAGCGGACTCGGTCACGCAGCATCTCTGCTCAGCTGTTCAGACGAAGCCGGACGTGGCCTGCCTATCGGGGTCGGATCAGACGCCGGTAGTTCCAATATCGGCGTCATGTTCGCCGCTCCCGTAGTACCTGCAGACCGGCAGCGCTTCTTCGCAGTCACCGCACGGCCAGACCTAGAACGTGGCGAGATAGCGGGCTACAGAATCCTCTCGCTCCGACCAGCGACCGTCCCTTCTGATGTCCCCGCCTGGCCGTGGCAATTGTCTCTGTCCTGGGTGAAGGCGAGCATGGCGCAAGTGCTCACGCACCGAGCCTTTCCCTTGCCCGAGAACGTGACTGCTGTCCAGGAACGAACTTGGAACATCGCCAGGCTACTGACCGGGAAGGTCGGCTTCGGGTCACGCCTCCCCATCCCGCTCACCGATGTCATCTCGGCGGTCGACGAGATCTTCCGGGAGACGCCGAACATCGCCCTGGTCCGATTTCGAGGTGGCGCTGTCGTACTGCGGTCGGAGCTGGCGAGGCTCCGCGACCAGTGCGTCGGCCAGCGTCTCCTGATCACTCGTGACGGAATGATCCATTGTCCATACCCCGTGCCGGACGTCCCAGGGCCTGACAGGACCTCATGTGATGTCTCTGCTGCCTACAGCCCTGATGTACTGATCGACATGGTCAGACAGGTCTACTCCGGCGCGCTGTCCATCTACGAGAGCATCGTCACGGAGTACCTGTCGCCTATTCGACGGACCCTGCAACTCGGCGGCGCGCTGCCGGTGCGGTTCGCCTGCAAGATCAGCTGGCCTCCTATCGGGACCGACCGGGTAGATATGGGGCCCCTTCTCTTGCGTACCGTCCTCCCGCTGACACCTGGTTCCACGTCCCAGGTCGATGTAACGGAGGTGGAAGACGTCAGCGCCGAGACCGACTATTGGCCCGACTGGTTCGGATCCATCGATAGCCACGCCGAGTTTCGCCGCCTTCGCCCCGAAGCGGCTGCCTGGTCCGGGCGAAGCACCGTCCACGAGGTCCTGTGGATATTTGGGGAGAGCCCGGCTACGACTCTTGCCTACAACTGGCTCTCAGCAGACCTCAGAGCGATCGGGCTCTCCGATTCGGTCAACATGTCTTTCGGCTAAATCTCTTGTTGCAAAAGGCCCAGGCTGGATAGGTAGGGGTGTGGCCCGACCTGCTGGCCATACGTTTCGGATTCGATTGCACAAGTAGGCGGCGTCCTGCACCGCGTGGTGCAGGACGCCGTCTTTCTCTTGGCAGTCATGGAGGACCTTTCAGGTCTTCATGCCGATGAACATGGGATCAATACGGACTCGGGTTGGGTAGCCGCCGTTGCGGAAGTCGGCCGACCCAACTCGCCGCTCTGGACAACGGAGTTGGGTTCCAGCAGGCCGTCCACTCCCCAGAGCAACGGGCTCCGCCTTCTCCCAGAGCGCCGTGTCCGACTACGAGGCTTCTATCTCATTCTTGCGGCCGTACCAAATCCCGGAATCCGCGGACTCTTCTCTCCGCAGCCGCACCGAACCGAGGGCTGTCATGCCTGCGCATGCCCCGGTCCGGCGCGCCCGCGCGCCGCCGGCCGTACGACCGAAGGACCTTCTCCTTGAGCACCACCACCGCCTGCGGCCCTGCCCAGGACAGCGGATACCGCGCTGTCCTGGGCTCGCCGCACGTCACCCGCCTGCTCGGCGGCACCCTGATCGGCCGCCTGCCCACCGGCATGGCACCGATCGCGATCCTGCTGCTGGTGCGCGCCGAGCACGGCCCGCTCGCCCTGGCCGGAGCCCTCGGCGCCCTGTACGGCCTCGCCTCCGCGCTCGGGCAGCCGCTGCTCGGACGCCTGGTCGACCGCCACGGCCAGACCAAGGTCCTCGTCGCTGCCACGGCCACGGCGAGCACGGCGTTCCTGCTGCTGCCGTGCACCGGCCCGACGCGCCACCCGGTGCTCGCCGCGCTCACCGTGGTGGCGGCGGGGCTGGCGACGCCGCCGCTGGAGGCAGGCCTCCGGGCACTGTGGCCGGTGCTGCTGCCCGACGCCGGGCACCAGCGCACCGCGCTCTCGCTGGACAGCAGCACCCAGGGCCTGGTGTTCGTCGCGGGTCCGCTGCTGGCCACCGGCTTCGCGGCCGGTGCCGGAGCGACCACCGCGCTGGTGGCGACCGCGGCGCTCGGCCTGCTCGGTACCGGCCTGGTCGTCACCGCCCGCCCCTCCCGCGCCTGGACGCCGGCCGAGTTCACCGAGGCGGTTCACTGGACGGGTCCGCTGCGCGTGCCGGGTCTTCGGGTGCTGTTCGCCGCGCTGATCGGCACCGGTGTCGCGCTCGGCGCGGTCAACGTCCTGGCGCTGTCTGCCGCCGAGCGCCACCACGCCGGGTGGCTGGCCGGGGTGATGCCGGCCGCGCTGTCCATCGGCAGCATGCTCGGCGGCCTCGCCTACGGCCGCCACGCCTGGCCCGGTGCCCCCGCCAAGCACCTGGTCGCCGCGTCGATCGGCTTCGCCGCCGGGTGGCTGTCGCTGCTGCCCGACCCCGCGCCCGCCGTCGCCGTCCTGGGCGCCGTACTGCCCGGCACCTTCCTCGCGCCGCTGCTGACCGCCGCGTTCCTCACCGTCGACCGGCTCGCTCCCGAAGGCGAAGCGACCGAGGCGTTCGCCTGGCTGATCGCCTGCATCGGCGTCGGCCAGGCCACCGGCACCGCCCTCGCCTCCACCTTCGGCCCGCAGTTGCTCGCGCTCGTCCCGCTCGCCGGGGCCGGTGCCGCGCTGTGGCTGCTGCACCGCTTCAACGACCGCCTCTCCTCCTGACCACCACGCTCATCCCGAAGGACTCGCCGTGGACACCTCCCTCTTCGCCGCCGCAACTCCCGCCACCCGCATACACCTGGTCTGGGACTGGAACGGAACGGTCAAGGACGATCTCGACGACCACGTCGCCGCGCTGAACGCGACGCTGCCCGCCCTCGGCGGTGCCCCGGTCGACCGGGAGACCTACCGGGCCAAGCACACCGTCCCGATCCCCAACTTCTATGCCCGCTTGCTCGGCCGCACGATCACCGAGCAGGAGTGGATCTCCAGCGACAACGCCTTCCTGGCCCACCTGCGCGCCCAGCCGGTGCGCGTGCGCGACGGCGCGACCGAGCTGATGACCGCCCTGCACGAGGCCGGCCACACCCAGTCGCTGCTGTCGCTGTGCCCGCACGACACCCTGGTCCGCGAGGTCGAGCAGGCCGGCATCGGGCACTTCTTCACCCGGCACGAGGGCCGCACCGGACCCTCCGGCGGGACCAAGGCCGCCCCGCTCGCCGCCCACCTGCAGGCCCTCGGCCTCACCGACCGGGCTCACCGGGTGCTGCTGGTCGGCGACGCCGTCGACGACGCCACCGCCGCCCACGCCAACGGCGCGCACGCCGTGCTGCACACCGGCGGACTACACCACCCCGCCAAGCTCGCCGCCTCCGGCCACCCGCTCACCGACACCCTCGCCGATGCCGTCGCCCTCGGCCTGCGCCTCGTCCAGGGCCACAGCACCCAACTGGCCTGCGCCTAGCACCGATCGGCGGCCGGACCAAGCCGCCGCTCCTGCGGACCATCTCCCTCAACGACTGCTTCACCGGAGCCCTGCCGTGACCCGAAGAAGACCTTCCGACCCCGACCTCCCCGTCCGTCCGAACCTCCTGGATGTGCCATGTCCGAGTCCGATCCGCTGCCGGGCGCCTCCGAGCCCGAGCCGATCCGCATCCCCGACGAGGACCTCGACGACCTCGTCAGCGCCCTGAACCGCACCATGGCCGAGGTCCGCCAGCACGGCGTGATCCTCGACCGTCTCGGCTCCGAACCCGACGACGAGACAGGGCCCGGCTCCATCGAGCCGGACCCCGGCAGCGAGGACGCGCCCGAGGCCGCTCCGCCGCTGTTCATCCTCGCGATGGGCGGCGCCCAGTACGCCGCCGAGCTGGCCGAGCTCTCGTTCTGGGTCACCCACATCCTGCTGCCCGTCTACGGCCGGGAGATCGGCTCCACCCGTCCCTGGTGCGCGAAGTGGCACGAGCACCCGGAGGCCGTCGCCCGCCTCCACGCGCTGTGGCTGGCCTGGCAGCAGCTGACCGCCGCCGAGGCCGGCCAGGGCGGCCCTTCGACGTGGCATCGCGACCACCTCGACCACGCCATCGCCCAACTCCGCTCCCCGGACGGCCCGTTCGCCGCGTGCACCACGAGCCCCTCCCGGCCGGCCCACCGCATCCTGTCGACCCCCGACCAGCTGGGACTCGCCGCATGAAGGACACCGACTTCCGGCTCGACGACTTCGAACCCTCCGACGAGCACACTGCCGAACTGTACGACTCCACTTGGGTCAGCGACTTCAAGACGATCTCCCAGCACGATGTGGGCGACCGCAGTTTCATCATCGCCTTCGATGCCTCGGCCACCTGGGGCTACCCCAACATGCCCAACATCGCCTCCTTCGATCTCGTGCGCGACAGCAGCCAGGCGATCTTCAGCATGCACAGGTCCAAGCACGCCACCTTCTCGTTCGCGCAGAACTGGCTCGTCAACCGCGGCTGCCCTCCGGACGCGCTCGCGCCGACCATCGACGTCGCCAAGCCCGCCGACGAGCTGACCGTCCAGGTCGAGGACCGCATCCGGCGCTCGGGCGAGGGCCTTGCGGTCGTCGACTACCAGGTCATCGACGGGTCCGACGTCGAGGGCTGGAGCATCGCCGTCGACCGCCAGGACAAGGAGCTGCCCGTCCGGCTGTTCCTGGAAACGCTCCAGCCCGACCAGTACACCTACACGGTGCGCGAGGGGGCGTTCGCCAACCACGCCGCCGCCGAGAACTGGCTGGAGCAGCGCTCCACTCCGCTGCCCGACGCGCCGGAGTACCGCCTCGATGCAGCGGCCCTGCGTACCCGCGCCGCCCTCGCCCGCAGCACCACCGCCCCGGCCGCCGTCACCGCCACCGACGTTCTCGCCGCCGCGCCCGCAGCCGTAGCCGTCGCACAGCCCGATCGGGGGCGGTCGCTGTGAGCCGCGCGAAGTTCGGATTCTCCGCCCACCCCGACGCCATTGCCGACCTGCGCCAACTCCCCGACGCCGTCCGCGACCAGGCGTTGCTGCACCTGCAGGACCTCGTGCACGGCGAGCGCGTCGCCAAGCGCCTCGACGGCCGACTGGAGGGCTGCCACAAGATCTACCTCGGCGTCGGCGACCAGTGGGCAAGCCACCGCCTGGTCGTGCAGTTCCGCGACGCCCCGCCGGCTTCGAAGCACGCACGCGAGGTCCACCTCGTCGCCGCCGGCCCACGGCTGGACTACGCGGTCTACCGCTCCGCCCAGAACCGCCTGGGCCGCACCGGCCTCAACCTCCCCGCCGGCCTCAGCCCCGCCGAGGACGCCCGGGTGCGCGCCGCCCGCGCCCGCTCCACACGCCCGGCACCCGCGGCTGCTCCCGGCGCCGCCTACACCACCACCTCCCCCGGCTACGCCACCACCCCCGCTGCCCGAAAGGCCCGATGATGACCACCACCCCCACCCACGCGGAACTCGCCACCTGGCTCGTCGCGGCCGCCGAAGCCGTCTCCGGCATCGTCACCACCCAGCACTCCACCCCGCTCTCCCGCTCCTACCTCCACCCCGTCCTCAGCCCCCTCACCGCCGGGCCTGAGGTGCTCACGGCCCTCGCGAACCGCATGGAGGACCTGCTCGACGAGGAGCTGCCGACCACCCCGGCCACCCTGTTCACCCTGGCCTCCTACGCCTCCGCCCTGGGCTGGCTCACCGAGTCGCTCTCCGAACTGACGCAGGCCGTCGACGTCCTGGCCACCATGGCCGGCCTTCCGCCGCTCCCCGGTACCGCGCCCACCGTCCCCGGGGAGCTGGAGGGCTTCGACCTCTCCGGCTACACCCCTCGCGACCAGGAGACGGTCACCGCCCTGGCGGCCGAAGCCGCGCTCCCGCCCGGCCTCTACCTCCAGGTCCTGGGCCGGGCCGAGGGCGCCGCCTCGGACTTCACCGACGCCTGCATGGAGATCGTCGGCGCCTTGACCGAGGACGCCCACGAGCTCCTCAAGGAGTCGGTCAGCTTCGTTCGCCTGGGCGGCAACGGCCCGGACAGCCTGCCCACCCTGGTCCGTTCCCTCATCGCCCGGATGGAGACGACCGAGTGAACCCGCGCGACCAGTTGGCGAAGCCCGCCGCGCACCGCGTCTACGAGCGGCTCGGTGTGGACGACGTCTGGACCCTGCTGCGGCGCGACCCCGAGGAGAGCCCCGAGGCCAGCCTCGCTTGGTACCTCGCCGCGTCCGTCACCGCCATCGACGGCGTCCACCGCGAGCTGACCGCCGCCGCGAAGACGGCCGTCGAGACGCTGTCGCCCGTCGAGCGCGGCGAGTACGCCGGGCAGCCCACGGACGAACAGGGCACCCCACGCAGGGCGTTGCGCGAGGTGCAGCTCGGGGATCTGTGGATGCGCGAGAACGTGCTCTGCGGCAAGGAGGTCATCCACGGCAACGGCCGCGAAGCGCCGGTCGAGGCCGAGACCGTCGAGCCGCTGGTCGCCGCTGGCCTGATCGCGGCCGACACCGCAACGGACGCCGCCCGGGTGGGGCGCATGGTCTCGCTCACCCCGGTGGGCCGGAAGGCGTTGGAAGCCTCCCCTGCCGCCCGCCTGCGCGAGGCCGCCGCCCTCTACCGCAGCGCGGCCCCGCCGCTGCCCCTCCAGCCGCCTCCGCACCGCTTGCCGCTTCCCCGGCGCGGACCTCGTCCTCCGCCCGCACGCGCTGACCAGGAGTCCCCCGACCATGCCCGCCCAGCCGACCACCACCATGACCACCGCCGACGCGACACGCGTGGAGAGCGTCCTGCGCCAACTGGCCCCGAAGTGGACCACGCACCTCGTCCACACGATCGCCAAGTACGGCCCGGAGATGCGCGTACGCGACATCGCCCACCACCACCCGGCGGTCAACCAGCCGTACGTCAGCAAACGCCTCGCCGCCATGGCGGACGCCGGTCTACTGAACCGCGACAACGCCTTCGACCGCTGGGCCCCGTACCGGCTCAGCGTCGGCGCACGGACGCTCGGCCCGCTCTACCGCACGGTCGCCCAATGGTCCTCCGAACACCTCGACCACGCACCGCAGGGCCGGTCCGACCGGATCGAGGACGCCCTGCGCCGTCTGCACCTGGTGGACACCACCGAGGTGGTCCGGCTGCTCTCGGAACACGGGAGCACGCGGGTGAGCCACCTCGGGGAGCGCGTCGGCGTCTCCGAGCAACTCATCGCCACCCGGCTCAACCGCATGCAGGCCGACGGCCTGGTCGCCCGCACCGGCTCCCGACACGGCGACCCCTACATCCTGACCGACGCCGGTCGCGCCCTCGCCCCCGTGTACACCGCCGTGCAGCAGTGGGACAACCGGCACTCGGCCGCCCCGGCCGTTCGGGTGCCGGCCGCCACCCGGACCCTCATCACCGGAGCGGACACCGTACGAACCGCGGCGGCACTGCGGCGAAGCCCCGCCCCCACCAATCTCTTCAGCCACGCCCCCGCCCCACAGCCCCGCGTCCCCACAGCGGTGACAGCGGCTTCCCGCCCCTCCCGCGGGCGGTGACCGCCGTGAACACCCGCCCCAGAACCCCTCCCCCATCTCCGACTCCCCTCTCCGCACACCGCCGCACCCGTCCTCGCCCCCGACGGCGTGCGGGCCCGCTCCCCGTTCAGGATCCTCCCGGTGCTCTCCACCTCCCTCTTGCTCGTCCACCCGCTTCGTCTCGCCGGCCCCGGTGACCAACGGCTCATCATCGACGCGCTCAACGCCTCCCCCAGCTGGGGCCGAGACCGCTCGTCCGACGGAACGCTCCGCTTCACCAGCCCCTGCCGAACCGCCGTCATCACCGGCGGACCTGCGACCGGCCGCCCTGGCGCCTGGACCGTCCACGGCTACCGCTCGCCCGGCTCCGCCCCGCTGTGGCGTGCGTCGTTCGCGCCCGGCACGCCCGCCGAGATCACCGCCGCCTTCATGACCACCCTCGTCCACGGCCTGAGCAGCGGCCACCGCGACTTCCTGCACGGCGGCCCCCACCACCTCCCGCGAACCCCCGCCTCCGTCCTCGCCGACCGCGGCTGGCGGCCCGACCAGAGCCCCCCGGGCTTCCACGACCAGGTCTCACCCGACCTGACCGCCGTCTACCGGCACCGCGTGGGCCACCAGCCGCCCGACGCCGAAGCCGCTGGCCGGACCCCGCCGGCCTGGAGCATGCTCGCGGGCAACCTGCGAAACCCCTCCTGGCGTGCAGACTTCACCATCGGCGTGCCTTTCTACCCCCTCGTCCGCGCCACTCTCCTCGTCAGCTCACCCGCACCCGTGGAGCGGCAACGCTGCGACATCCCCGCCCACCACCTGCCCCACCTCACCGCCCGGCCACCCTCCGAAGCCGCCGGCGCCCACCCGGCACCCCGCAGTCGGTCGGCCGCGCCCGCCACCCCGTCCGCCGCCCGACCCGTGCCCACCGCCGCACGCCGCCGCTGACCCTGGACGATCCAATGTCGTACACCCCCGAGAAGCCCTTCGAGTACCGGATCATCCCCCGCTACCTCGCCAACGGGGACGCCAACGGCTCCCCGGCCATCCAGCGCCTCCTGGACGCCGGCTGGGCCCTCAGCAGGGACGAGCTGGCGAACACCTTCGTCACCGCGCCGGACCTGCGGGCCCGCCTGGCCTTCCTGCCCGAGGGCGAGGACTCGACGCTGTGGAAGATCAGCGCGGGGTCGGACGCCTTCGCCCCACCGCAGTGGCTGGTCACCTTCGACAACCGCACACCACCCGAGGTCGTCGAGGACTTCACCGCCGCGCTCGCCGCCGCCTACACGCAGGGCCCCGAGGCCTACCTGGGCGACGGCGGCCGAACCTCCGGAGCCGCCACCACCCTCCGGCTCCTGGCCGACGGCTGGCGCCTGGACCCCGCCACCCCGTTCCTGAGCTACCAGTCGCCCGACCGCCTCATCCAGCTCCACCGGCGGGACGACCCGCTGCGGCACGAAGCCGAGATGGCCGCCGACACCGAGCGCTGGCTGTTCGAGGTCGGCCCGGCCCGAGGCATCTGGTACGCCACCGCCTCCTCGCGCCTGCCCGAGCACCTGCTCCAGACCCTCACCACTGCCGTCACCGACCCCGTCCCGGTCCACCGGTACATGCGGCGCGTCGACCTGGAGCACCTGCCCGCCGTCGCCACCGCGACGCCGACGGCGCCCAGCCCCCTGGAGGTAGCGCGCGTCCGGGCAGCCACCTCCCGCTCGCTCTCCGTTCCCCGCACCGCGCCGTCCGCGCTCGCCTACAGCACCGCCACCCGCCCTCCGGCGCCCCCGGCCGCGTCTGCCGGACGCTCCCGCTGACCACCCGCACCCCGGAGGAACCCCGTGCCCAACGCCACCGCTCTGGAGCACGCCGACACGATGATCGAGAAGGCCTGGGGCCAGCCGATCGCCGAATTGGAGAAGGCCGCGATCCGCCGCCCCGTCGAGGACCCCTTGCTGCGCGCGGCCATGCACATCAGGGGCTACCTCACCGTGGTCTCCAACTCCGTTGCCGTGCACCAAGAACGGCTGCACGCACTCACCCAGCCCGGTCACGTCCCCGCCTTCTACGACCTCGACCGGATCACGGAGTCGGCGAGTGCCCTGCGGACCGCCCACGCCGAGAGCAACACTGCCCTGCAGGCAATCCGCCACGTCGTCGACGCCCGCGAACTCGCCCTACAGGCCCAGCACGGTCCCGACGCCGAGCGCGTGAAGGCCGCCAGCGCGCGCAGCACGCACGCTCCGCGCCCGCTGGCTCTTCCCGCAGAGCGGCCCGCCCCACCAGCCGCAGCCGCTCCGGCTGCCGCGACCGCGAACCGGCGGTAGTGGCCGGTCAGTCTGCGGCACGGTCGTGGTGGGCGCCCGGGTCAGCGGCGCCCACCACGCGCGCCAGTTCCTCCAGCGTCAGCTCCACGCGTCGGCCGTCCACCAGCCGGGCCCGCGCCGCTTCGGCCTGCGCCCGCTCGGCACGGCTCGTCGTGCTCACGGCCCACTGGCCGTCGGCGATCATGGCGATGTCGCCTCTCGTCCATGCCCGGCCCGCGCTGCGGATCTTGCGCTCCAGCGCCGCTATGTCGCGACCTCTGCTTGGCTCCAACGCCGTTTCCCCCTTCAGACCTGCGTACGGCCCCGCGCCGTAGCCCCGCTACAGCACCGAGCCCTGCCGATCCATTCCCGCGTCGGTTCGCCGACGGCAGACCGGTAGCCGCCGGAAACGACTACGAGCTTCGGCCGGTCGCATGTCAACGTACTCATGTCGCCGAAACCGCAGGTCAACGAAGGGATCCGGCCCTATGAGCACGTCCGGAAGCCTCCTACCCGCCCCGTCCGCCCCGTCCGCCCCGCCGTCCAGGAGCGCGGCTGGCTTTCCTCCGACCACAGCGCGGAGCCGGTCCTCGCCCTGCTCGACGGCCTCGGCTGGGCCATCGTGGACACCCCCGGGGCCAACCTTCACTGCACCAGCCCGGACGGGCGGGTCTACGTCGGCTGGCTGCCCGAGGACCCCGGTTCCTGGCACCGCGGCATCGTCTGGCGTGCGCAGGTCCGTCCCACCGACGCCGCCGCCTGGACCCAGGAGTTCGGCGTCCACACACCCTCCGAGGCCGTCGCCGGATTCCTCGCCGCGCTCGTCGCCAACCCGACCCGCTGACCCAACACCCCTGAACGGAGCACCAATTGGCCACACCCCGACTGGACCGCGCTATCGTCCACGGCACACCCCGCGACCCGCTCGGCCTCGCCGTACAGGACAGCCGAATCGTCTGTGCCGACAGCTTCTGCCTCTCGGTGATCGCCCCCGACCCCGTCGACGTCTTCCTGCTGCCCGCCCTGACCCTGGAGGTCGGCTTCCCCACCTTCCGTCCCGAACCGTGGGACACCTGGCGCACCTACCTCGACCCGGGGTCCGAGGAGGATGACCCCACCGAGGCCGTGTACCTGTACGTCCCCGGCGCCCTGGTCCGGGACCTGATCGAATCCCACGGCGGCGAAGCCCGGCTCCTTCCCAGCCAACGCAGCTGACCGGCGGCTCCCACCATCGACTTCGCCGAAGGGCACCACCCTGACGATCACCATCGATCTCACCCGCATCCCCGGCCCGGCCATCGCCGTGCTCGGCCTGGCCAACGCCTTCTCCGTCCCAACCGGGTCAGCCACGTTCGTGCTCAGCCTCGCCCTCAGCTTGAGCGGCCTGCTGCTGACCTTCGACGACGTCCACGAGGACGGCCTACGCCGGGACACGCTGGTCGTCGCCCACCTCGCCAAGAGACCCGGCGGCGCCCGCGTCGGCCAGATCGGCACCGCCCTCGGCCTGCGCAACCACGCGGTCGCCAGATCGCTCGACCGCCTGGTCACCGACGGCCTGGTGGCGCTCGAAGCCGAGGGCGAGCCGCTGGCCCTGCGCTCCTATCGCCTCGCCGACTGATCACCCGCGCCCCGAAGGAGGCACCACGAGTACCCACCACGTCGACTTCCACCCAGTGGTCGTCACCGCCACCACCGAGCACTGCGCGAGCCGCCGCATCCTCACAAGTCCCCACCTGCGGATCGTCCGCGCCGACCAGGTCCGGCCCGACGACCTGATCGTCTCCGCCTTCCAACCCTCCGTGCCCGGCCGCCTTGCCCGGGCCGACTACTTCGCCTCTGGCCCCTACCCGGCCCGTCCCGGGCCCTACCACCCGGGCTGCGGCTGCGGAGTGTGCGGCCTGCCGAAGGTCCAAGGCCCGAACGGCACCGTCGTCCTCACCACCGGCTACCCGTGGGACACCTGCGACCCGTGGCCCGCCGACGACCTCCTCCTCATCCGGCCCCGCCTCCACCTTTCGTGACCACCACCGCTGTCGCTTCACCCGCTCACCGCATCGTCCATTCCTGGAGAACCGCCATGCCCCAGTACCTCACCGTCGGCCACCTGGTCGCCAAGCTCCAGGCCCTCGACCCGAACCTTCGGGTCCGCCTCGCCGTGAACCCCGACTGGCCCTTCGCCCACTACGTCGGCACGGACGTCGTCGTCCAGAACGGCATCGCCTACATCAGTGAGGACGGCCAAGAGGACTACCTCCCGTCCGACGTCCGCGACCAGCTCGCCTGGGCCTGACCCTCGCCGCCGACCGAAGGAGAGCCCTATCCCCACCGGCTACCGCCCCCACCGCCCCCGCCCGCTCGACCGCTTCGCCCTCCACCCCGTACCACCGTGGGCAAGCGGAGCACTCGTCCACAGCGTCCCCGCCCATACCAGCCACCCGATCAAGGTCCTCTGGGTCCCGAACACCGCGCCCCGGCTCCCCTTCGGCCGCATCCTCCTGCGCTGGGAGCCCGCCCCCGAGGCCGGCTGGGACGTCACCGCCCGCCTCGGCCTCGCCACCACCGTGGTGCCCCTCGCCACCTGGCCCGCCGCCGGAGACGACTGGCCCCGCCTCGTCCGCCCCACCCTGCGCGAGGTCACCGGCCTGTGCTCCGCCCTCACCGTGGCGACCGCCGCACTCGAACTCGCCAACCGGCTCGCCGACTCCTGACTGCCACCGACGAAGGCCGCCCCTGCGCCGATCCGGCCGGGGCGGCCTTGCTGTACCCCCACCTACCCGCCGCTACATACACTCATCACCGGAGCAGCGAGGAAGGACAACTGCCATGGCCGCCGGCCAGCCACCCTGGGGCTACACCGAGGTCTCCGCGCACCTGGGCATCAGCGTCGGCGCCGCCCGCAAGCGCAAGAGCAGAGGTGCTCTGCCCGTCCCCGACGACGGCGTCCCGGACCGCCCGCGTTGGAGGCCCAGCACCTTCAGATCTGGAAGCCCCGTGGCCAGGGCTACCGCAGCGACCTCCACACCGACCGCACCGACGTGCCATCATGACCGGCACCCCGATGCCCTCGCCTCCGTTCCTCGCCCCGGATTCCGCCGTCCTCCAGCTGATCGTCGCCAACGCCGTGCACACCGGTGCAGCCACCGTCGAGCAGGCGATCCTGCACGCGGCCGTCGACTGCTGCTACGAGGGCCACGTTGAAGGCGAAGGCGCCTGCCCCGGCTGCGACTTCCGAGGCCGGTGGTAGCAGCGGGCCCCTGTCGGAACGAAAGGACGCCCCACCCATGACCGCTCACCCAACCCACCGTCCCGGACTACTGATCGGCCTCTGCACCGTCGCAGCGACCGGCGCTGTCACCGCCGTCCTCGGCGCCATCGACAGCCGGTACGGGGTGTGCGCTGTTGGCCTGCTCATACTGGCCGGCGGCGCACTGGCCGCGTACCGCACCGCGCTGGCGGCCGAACGCCGGACCGATGAAGCCGTCCGCGACCGTCTGCGCGCCGATCCCGGCGCCGGACCGGACGCCATCGCGGCGGACCTCGGCCTGCGCCCAGCCGCTGCACGACTCAGCCTCCACCGACTGGACGCCGCCGACCGACTTCCGTCAGCCCGCCACGGCGCTGACCCTGGAAGCTGACCGGAACGAGGCGAAGAACCGGCGTTTCTAGCGGCCCTTCGCCTCGTTCGGCTATACCGCAGAGACCGAGCCATGGTGCGCCACGCTTTTCTCACCGGTGTCAGCGCCCCGACAGCGCCCTGGCCGCTCCTGTATCCCGCCTGGCCGGGTTCCAAGAAGTCGCGCTCCGAAATGGGGCGCGATGGATCGCGGGCAGGGTGCGCGTCGGCGCTGAGCAACCGATCGGCGTAGCCGTGGAGGCGGGGAGTCTGGATGATAAGAGACATGCATACTTTCCGTAGTCGGATGACTTCTTTGAGTCGTGGCGCCGTCGGTGCTGTGGCGGTCATGTCCGTGCTGCCTTGCAGCCCGGCCGTGGCGGCCTCGCCCGTCGTTCCCGCCGCGGTGCCGCACGGCGAGCAGGCCTTCACCCCGGGGATCTACACCTTCGTGGTTCCGTCCGGGGTCACGCAGATGACCATCCGGGTCTGGGGCCGCGGCGGCGCCGGGGCGGGCGGAGGCGGCGGAGGCGGCGGCGGGGGCGGCGGTGGCGGCGGCTATTACGCGATCCTGGTCACCAGCCCGGTCATGGGCGGTGGCGGGGGCGCTGGTGGCAGCGGCGGCAGCGGGGGCGGTGGGGGCGGAAGCGGGGGCTACTCGGAGTGCACCGCCACCGTCGCAGCGGGCCAGACCTTCCGCGTCCTCGTCCCCGGATCCGGCCGCCGGAGTGTCGGTGGCGGCGGTGGAGCGGGCGGTGGCGGCGGCGCCGCAGGAACCGCCTTCGCCAGCGGCCAGACCGGTACCGCCGGCGCGGGCGGCGGCGGGGGCGGTGCCGACACCTTCATCACGCTCGCCCAGGTCTCCGGGCCCAGCGCCCGGGTCACCGCTCGCGCGGGTGGCAACGGGAGCGCCGGACGCCCGGGCCCCGGCGGCGGTGCCGGGCAAGGAGGGGAGAACGGCAAGTTCGGCGGTTCGGGCGGCGCGGGCGGTTCGGGCGGCGCTTCCGGCGGCCTCAGCGGAGTAGGCGGTGCCGGCGGCGGGGGCCGCAGCGACGCGGGGCGCTGTTCCGGCACGGGCTCGGCGTTGCCCGGCAGTTCCGGGACCACCGGCCCGGCAGGTGCCGCTGGTGCCGGCGGTGTCACCGGCGGTCAAGGCACGGCAGGTCGGCCCGGTTCGGGCGAGCTTGGCGGCGCGGGCGGCGCCGGCGGGGCGGGCGGCGCCGGGGGCGTGCCGCCGACGACGACTGTCACTCCGCCCGCCGGCACCGGTGCCGGAGGCAGCGGGGGCAACGGCGGCACCGGCGGCACGGGAGGCCAGGGAGGAAACGGCGGCGGCCCGAACCCCAACCCGAGCCCGCAGTCGGGCTTCACCGGCGCCAGCGGCACTGGCGCCCAGCAGGGCAGCCCGGGCGGCCCCGCCTACGCCCTGATCAGCTGGTAGGAGTTGCGGTTCGGGGCCGCAGCCTTGGGCCTCCGACGGCATCTCACCACGCTGGACAACCTGAAGACCCGGGACGCAGCCCTCATGGTCTGACTACCCGAGCCTCCAGGACGGGCCCGACTCCTTCAGGAACCGGGCCCGAACCGTGTGTCCTGGAACATCGGCTCCGATCGGCGCCCGACGTTTCGATCCGCACGAACGAACCTCAGCCGCCACGTTCGTCGACCTCAGCGAGGCAAGCGACCTGCGGCTCGCCACATCCACCGTCATCCCGCGGCCTTCGGCGAGACCGTCCGTACGGGCTTGGAGTCACAGGCTGGGCCGATGGAATCCCTGGTCACGGCCGTTCACGCACGGCACCGAATATTGCATCCGCTGCAATACCGCGCGTTATACCGGCAGAGAGTGCTTATTCCCGGAGTGTCGCATTCGTCCAGTGTTGGGCAATCTCACTGGGTTCTCTGCGTGGGCTGGGGGCTGTTCCAGCTGGCGAGGAGGTCGAGGGTTTCAGCGTCGCGGCTGCCGGGCGGGACGGTGCAGAGGATGAGGTAGAGGCCGTCGCCGGCAGTGAGTTGGGTGGTCTCGTAGGTGAAGGTGAGATCGCCGACGAGGGGGTGGTGGATGCGCTTGGCACCGGCGCGGTGGCGGCGGACGTCGTGGCGGGCCCATCGCTGGCGGAAGGCGTCGCCGCCGCGGATGGAGAGTTCGCCGATCAGGTCGGTGAGGGCCTTGTCGTGGGGGCTGCGTCCGGATTCGGCGCGCAGGGTGGCGACGTTCTGGTCGGCGACGGCGGCCCAGTCGGGGTAGAAGGCGGTGGCGGCGGGGTCGAGGAAGGTGAAGCGGGCTGCGTTGGCCGGGCGGGCGGGGCTGTCGAAGATGGGGGCGAACAGGGCGCGGGCGAGGGTGTTGGCGGCCAGGAGGTCGAGGCGGGCGTTGCGGATGTAGGCGGGAACGCCGCTGATCGTTTCGACGAGGTTGCGCAGGCCGGGGCGGACGGCCTGGCGGGCGGGGCGGGCCGCTCCCGCTGCGCCGATCGCCGTGGCGTTGGCGGCGCGGACAAGGTCGAAGAGGTGGGCGCGCTCGGCGTCGTCCAGCAGGAGGGTGCGGGCGATGGCGTCGAGGACGGCGTCGGTGGCGCCGCGGGCGTCGCCTCGTTCGAGGCGGGTGTAGTAGGGGACGCTGACGCCGGCGAGCTGCGCGACTTCCTCGCGGCGCAGGCCGGGGACGCGGCGGGTGCGGTCGAGCGGGGAGGGGGTGAGGCCGGCCTGCTCGGGGGTGACGCGGGCCCGGCGGGTGGTGAGGAAGTCGCGGATCTCGCTGCGTCGGTCCATGCCCTCGACACTACGGCCGCACCCCTCACGGGACACAGGCGTGGGGGTCCTTGTCAGGGTCTGCTTCACCGCCCCGCTGACGCCCGGGGCGCGGTTGTCTGGAGGGCATGACCGATCCGACCACCCGAACAGACGCCTCGATTCCCGCCACCGCTCCCGCCCACGCCCACGGCCGGCAGCCTGTCACCGGCCCGGCTCCGGTGCCGGGTGCGCGGTTCGCGCTCGGGGCGGCGCTGCTGGGGTTCTTCGTGATCACGCTGGACGCGCTGATCGTCAGCGTCGCGCTGCCCGCGATCGGCTCCGACCTGGGCGGCGGAATCAGCGGGCTGCAGTGGGTGGTGGACGGCTACACCCTGATGCTGGCCGCATTGCTGTTCTCTGCCGGGTCGGTCTCGGACCGGATCGGCGCGAAGCGGGCGTTCGGCCTCGGCCTGGTGCTGTTCCTACCGGCGTCGACCGTGTGCGGGCTGGCACCGACGCTGGGGGTGCTGGTGGCGGCCCGGCTCGTACAGGGCGCGGGGGCAGCGGTGATGATGCCGGCTACCCTGGCGCTGATCCGCGAGGCGTTCCCCGACGCCGAGCGGCGCACCCGGGCGCTGGCGCTGTGGGCGGTGGGCGGGTCGGTGGGCTCCGCCGCTGGCCCGCTGGTCGGCGGGGCGTTGGCCGGGTGGGACTGGCGGTGGATCTTCTTCATCAACCTACCCGTCGGCCTGCTGGCACTCGTGCTGCTGGGCCGCGCGCCCTCCTCCCCGCGGCGGTCGGTGCCGTTCGACGTGGTCGGCCAGGTCGCCGCAGTGGCGGCGCTGGGCGCGCTCACCTACGCGCTGATCGAGGGCGGCCAGGCCGGGTTCGGCAGCGCCCGGATCGTGGGGGCGCTGGTGCTCGCGGTGGCGGCGGCCGTGTTCCTGGTCCGCCAAGCGCGGGGGCGGGCACCGATGATGCCGCTGGACCTGTTCCGCTCCCGCCCGGTGGTGGCCTCGCTGGTGGCCGGGTTCGCGCTGAACGTCGGCTTCTATGGGGTGACGTTCCTGTTCAGCCTGTACTTCCAGACCTTCCGGGGCATGTCGGCGGCCGTCGCGGGCCTGCTGTTCCTGCCGATGACGCTGCAGAGCGTGGGCGTGTCCTTCGTCCCGAAGCGGCGGCCACCCTCCGCTTCGGCGCCAAGGCCACGATGGTCGCCGGGCAGGTGGCGATGGGTGCCGGGCTGGTGGTGCTGTGCCTGCTGCCGGCCACCGTGCCGGTGTGGGTGGTCGCGCTGGCGCTGGTGCCGGTGTCGTTCGGCGGCACGCTGGCGGTCCCCGCGATGACCGGCCTGATGCTGGGCTCCGTCCCGGCCGAGCGGGCCGGGCTGGCCTCCGGCGTGCTGAACACCCTCCGCCAGGTCGGCGGGACCGTGGCCGTCGCCGTCTACGGCGCCCTCGTCACCGCTGGCCCCTTCACCGCCGGCATGCGCACCGGCTTGATCGCCGCCGCCGGCCTGCTCAAGGAGATTTGGACCCATGCGAGCAACCGTGCTGTACGGAGCCGGAGACGTGCGTGTCGAGAACGTGCCCGACCCGGTGATCAAGAACCCCACCGACGCGATCGTGCGGGTGCTGCGAGCCGCGGTCTGCGGCAGCGACCTGCACCCCTACCGCTCCGCCCCCGCCAGCGGCACCGGCCGGCAGATGGGCCACGAGTTCCTCGGCACTGTCGAGGACGTCGGCCCCGAGGTGACCGGCCTCAAACGCGGCGACCTGGTGCTGTCCCCGTTCACCTACGCGGACAACACCTGCTGGTGGTGCGAGCACGGCCTGCAGACCTCCTGCCCGCACGGCGGCCGGTACGGCTTCGACGGCGTCGACGGCGGCCAGGGCGAGGCCGTGCGCGTCCCGCAGGCCGACGGCACCCTCGTCAAGATCCCCGCCGCCGTAGACGAGGCGCTGCTGCCCTCCCTGCTGACGCTCACCGACGTGTTCTGCACCGGCCACCACGCCGCCGTCACCGCCCAGGTGAGCCCCGGCAGCAGCATCGCGGTCGTCGGGGACGGCGCGGTCGGCCTGTGCGCGGTCCTCGCAGCCCGGCGCCTGGGCGCCGAGCAGGTGATCCTTATGGGCCGCCACACCGACCGCACCGACCTCGGTGTCGAGTTCGGCGCCACCGGCGTCGTCCTCGCCACCGGCGACGAGGGCGCCGAGCAGGTACGGCAGCTGACCGTCGGCCGCGGCGCGGACGCCGTCCTGGAGTGCGTCGGCTCGATGCAGACCCTCACCACCTCCTTCGCCGCTGTCCGCGACGGCGGCGTGATCAGCCGCGTCGGCGTCCCCTGCTACACCGACGGGCCGATCGGCATGGAAATGATCATGCGGAACATCACCCTGACCGGCGGCGTCGACCCCGCCCGCCACTACATCGACCAGGTTCTGCCCGACGTCCTGGACGGCACGATCCGGCCCGGCCGCGTCTTCGATCGCACCTTCCCGATCGAGCAGGCCCCGGACGCCTATCGCGCCATGGCCGACCGGCACGTCCTCAAGGCCCTCCTCACCCCCTGACCACGCGCTCCCGGACGCACTCTGTCCGGCGACCGGCGACACACCCCGCACAGCGAAGGAAGAACACCGTGCAGCACGTCACCCTGAACAACGGCGTCGAGATGCCGATCCTCGGCTTCGGCGTCTACCAGATCCCCGCCCACCAGACCGAGCAGGCCGTCACCGACGCCCTCGCGGCCGGCTACCGCCTGCTGGACACCGCCGCCGCCTACGGCAACGAGGAGGCCGTCGGCCACGCGATCAAGAACAGCGGCATCCCGCGCGAGGAGCTGTTCGTCACCACGAAGCTGTGGGTCCAGGACGCCCCCGCCCAGGACAACACCCGCCGCGCGCTGGGGACCTCCCTGGCCAAGCTGGGCCTGGACCACGTCGACCTGTACCTGATGCACCAGCCCTACGGCGACGTCTACGGTCAGTGGCGCGCCATGGAGGCCGCGAACCGCGAGGGCCTTGCGCGGGCAATCGGCGTCGCCAACTTCTACCCCGACCGGCTCTTGGACCTGATCCTCAACAACGAGACCGCCCCGGCCGTCAACCAGATCGAGACCCACCCCTTCTTTCAGCGGACCGCCGACCAGGCCCTGATGGGCGAGCACGGGGTGCAGCACCAGGCGTGGGGCGGCTTCGCCGAAGGCAAGAACGACCTGTTCACCCACCCCGTCCTCGCCGGCATCGGCGAGGCGCACGGCAAGTCGGTCGCCCAGGTCGTGCTGCGCTGGCTGGTCCAGCGCGACATCGTCACCATCCCCAAGTCCGTCAACCCCGACCGGATGGCGCAGAACATCGACGTCTTCGACTTCGCCCTCACCGACGAGGAGCTGGCGCAGATCGCGGCTCTCGACACCGGCAAGACCCTGTTCTTCGACCACCACGACCCTGAGATGGTCGCCTGGCTCAGCAAGCGCCGTCTGGAGAGCTGATACCGACTGGGGCACGGGCCTGGGCGAGGTGCCCCGTCGCCGGCCTGTCAGGGCGGCCTGGCGGCGGGGTGCCCGCTACCGCTGGCGAGTGCGGGGGCCGTTGTACTGCTGGTCGGTGACGGGTTCGGCCCAGGTGGTCTCGGGGGTGCCGTCGGCGGTGGCCTCCCACATGGCGATGTGCTCCATGAAGCGGTCGGGGGCGGCGCCGTGCCAGTGCTCCTCGCCGGGCGGGCAACTGACCGTCTCGCCGGGGCGGGCCTCGAAGAGGGTGCCGTCGCGGGTGCCGATCAGGGCGGTGCCGGAGACGACGTGCAAGGTCTGGCCGACGGCGTGAGCATGCCAGTGGGTGCGGGCACCGGGGGCGAAGCGGACCAGGTTGGCGCGCATCCGGGAGGGTTCCTGCCCGGCGACGATGACGTCCCACCAGACGTCTCCGGTGAACCAGTCGGCGGGGGCCTTGCTGGTGGGCTGGGGCTGGACGAGTTCCATGGCGGTCGGCCTTTCTCAGGTGTTGGCAGTGCTCGGGGGTTCAGCGGGCGACGTAGCCGCCGTCGACGGGCAGGGCGACGCCGACGACGAAGCTCGCGCCGGGGCTGCACAGCCATAGGACGGCCTGGGCGATCTCCTCGGCGGTGCCGAGCCGGCCGATGGGCTGGTTCGCCTCGGCTTCGGCGCGGTCGAGCTCACCGTTGGCGATCATGTCCTGGACCATCGGGGTGTCGATGGTGCCGGGGCAGATCGCGTTGATGCGGATCCCGCGGGGGGCGTATTCGAGGGCGGCGCTGCCGGTCGGGCCGATCACGCCGTGCTTGGAGGAGTGGTAGGAGGCGCGGCCGGGGATGCCGACCAGGCCGCCGAGGGAGGAGCAGTTGACGATCGCGCCGCTGCCCTGGGCGCGCATGTGGCGCAGCTCGTGCTTCATGCTCGCCCAGATGCCGCGCAGGTTGACGGCGTGGACGCGGTCGAAGATCTCGGCGTCCTCGTCGGCGGCGTCGGCGGGCGGGATCTGGATGCCGGCGTTGTTGTAGGCCGCATCGAGGCGGCCGAAGGTGGCGACGGTGCGGTCGACGGCGGCGGCGACCTGCTGCTCGTCGGTGACGTCGCAGGGCAGGGCCAGGACCTGGTGGCCCTGGTCTGCCAGTTCGCGGGCGGCCTGGTGGAGGGCGGGCCGGTCGAGGTCGGCGAGGGCGACGGCCGCGCCGGCGGCGGCGAAGGCGCGGGCGGTGTCCAGGCCCATCCCGGAGGAGGCGCCGGTGACGAAGGCGACCTGGCCGGTGAAGTCGTAGACGGGGTTCATCGCGGTGTTCTCCCAACAGGTTCGGGGTTCACCGGCCGACGGGGATCTGTGTGCCGGCGGCGTGCGGGGCGGCCGGTGGCGGCACGGAGCCGGTCCGTGGGGCGGGGCCCGGTGCGGGCCGGGCGGCTCCGCGAAGGGCGAGGGCGGCCAGCGGCAGGAGGGTGAGGGCAGCGAGGATGCCGCCGACGAGGGCGGGTCCGGTCAGGCCAAGGCCGGTGCCGAGGGCGTGGCCGGCGAGTGCGGAGCCGGCGGCGATGCCGGTGTTGTAGGCGGAGGTGGTCAGGGCGGAGGTGAGGATGGGGGCGTCGCCGGCGAAGCGGACGGCCAGCGAGGTGACGACGGGGTTGACGGCGAAGCCGGTCAGGGCCATGAGGAAGACCAGGGCGACGGCCGTCGCCGGGTTGGTGGACAACGGGACGAGCAGCAGCAGGACGGCCGCGGTGGCCGCGGCGGCGGTGATCGTGGTGGCCATGGGGCGGCGGTCGCCGAGCCGCCCGCCGATGGTGTTGCCGCCGAGCGCGCCGGCGCCGAAGGCGACCAGCACCAGCGGCACGGCGTTCTCCGGGATGCCGGCGCGGCCGGTCAGCAGCGGCGTGATGTACGTGTAGGTGGCCAGGACGCCGCCCATGATCAGGACGGCGGCGGCCAGTGCCAACCACAGCCTGCCCTGCCGCAGTGCCCGGACCTCGGCACGCGCCGACACCTCGGCCCGGTGCCCGGTGTCGGGGACGAGGCGGCCCACGGTCGAGGCGGCGAGGGCGGCGAGGACGGCCAGGGCCCAGAAGGGACCGCGCCAGCCGGTGGCCTGCCCGACGACGGACCCGAGGGGAACGCCGACGACGTTGGCCAGGGTCAGGCCGCCCATCATGGCGCCCACCGCGCGGATGGAGCGGCCGGGGCCCGCCGCTTCGGTGGCGATGACGAAGCCGACGGCCCAGAACGCGCCGGTGGCCAGCGCGGTGACGAGGCGGGCGGCGAGAACGACGGTGAAGTCGGTGCTGAGGGCAGCGACGACGTGGCCGAGCGCAAAGACGGCCAGGGCGAGGACCAGGGTCCGCCGCCGGGGCAGGCGCAGGGTGGCCAGGGCCATGGTCGGGCCGCCGGCGATCATGCCGACGGCGAAGGCGGTGATCAGCAGTCCGGCATGGGAGACACCGACGCCGAGGTCACCGGCGATCTCCGGGAGGAGCCCGGCGACGACGAACTCGGTGGTGCCCATCAGGAAGGTGCCGGCGGCGAGCACCCACACGACGAAGGGGAGCTTGCCGGTGGCGGGGCCGACGGGGCGGGGCATACGGGCTTCTTTCCGTGGGCGGGGGCGGGTCAGGGGGTGGCTTCGAGAGTGATCTTCTCGGCGCGGGCCAGGCGGCCGGGGTCGGCGTCGAGGTGGCCGAGGACCAGCGACAGCAGTGCGGCCGGCGGGGCGAGGCGGAGCAGGGCGTGGCGCAGCGGGGCGGGCATGGGTGTCGTCCTGGGGCTCGGGTGGCCGGGGCCTGCGGGCCCGGTGCGGGCGGTGGCCCGCCGCCGGGCCCCGGCCGGTTCGACCGTCGCGGTCAGGGCTTGAGGAGGGCCTTGATGGCGCGGCGCTCGTCCATCGCGCGGTAGCCCTCGGCAACCTGGTCCAGCGGCACGGTGAGGTCGAAGACCTTGCCCGGGTCGATGCTGCCGGCCAGGACGCGCTCGATCAGGTCAGGCAGGTAGCGGCGCACCGGGGCGGGGCCACCGCGCAGGCCCACATGGGAGAAGAACAGCTCCTGGCCGTCGACGGCGACCCCGTGCGGGACACCCACGAAGCCGACGCTGCCGCCGGGTCGGGCCGAGTGCAGGGCCTGTCGCATGGACTGGGCGGTGCCCACGCACTCCAGGACGCTGTCGGCGCCGATGCCGCCGGTCAGTTCCTTGATCCGGGCCACGCCCTCGTCGCCGCGCTCGGTGACGATGTCGGTGGCGCCGAACTGCAGGGCGAGGTTCTGCCGGGAGGCGTGGCGGGACATGGCGATGATCCGTTCGGCGCCCATCTCCTTCGCGGCGATCACGGCGCACAGGCCGACCGCGCCGTCACCGACCACCACCGCGGTCGAGCCGGGCTTGACCTCGGCCGCGTCGGCGGCCCACCAGCCGGTGCCCAGCACGTCCGAGACCGCCAGCAGACCCGGCCAGAACTCCTCGCCCGGGGTGCCGTCGGTGGCGACCAGGGTGCCCTGGGCATTGGGGATACGGACGTACTCGGCCTGGCAGGTGGACATGAACTCGCGGTGCACGCAGTTCGACTGGAAGCCGCGCAGGCAGTTCGGGCAGGTGTTGTCGGAGGTCGCGAACGAGCCGACCACGAACTGGCCCGGCCGCAGCGAGGTGACGGCGGAGCCGACCTCCTCCACGAAGCCGACATACTCGTGCCCCATCGGGTGCGGGTCGCCGACCGGCTCCGCCCCGCGGTAGGGCCACAGGTCCGAACCGCACACGCAGGTCACGGCCGTTCGGATGATCGCGTCGGTGGGGTGGAGGATCTTCGGGTCGTCCAGTGTCTCGAAGCGGACGTCCCGGGGGGCGTGGATGACTGCGCCGCGCATGAGAGGGATTCCTTCGTGTTCCGGGGCGGACAGCCGGGCGTGCCGGCCACTGCCGAATGCGTGTCGGGCGCGGGCCCGAGGCCGGCGGGGCTGGCCGGGGAGCGCCACGTCTCCAGGAAAGGCGCTTCCGGTGCGCGCAGCGAGTCACCATCAAGGGGTGTACCGGCAGTACATCCCTCCCGGGCCCGGCGGCCCGTACCGTCGAAGGCGTGAACAACAGCCAGGAGGTCCGCGAGTTCCTCACCTCGCGGCGCGCGAAGATCAGCCCCGAGCAGGCCGGCATGCCGACGGGCAGCCGCCGCCGGGTGCCCGGCCTGCGCCGCAGCGAGGTCGCCGCCCTCGCGGACATGAGCGTCGAGTACTACGCCAAACTGGAGCGCGGCAACCTCGCCGGCGTCTCACCTGCGGTCCTGGAGGCCGTAGCTCGCGCGCTCCAGCTCGACGACGCCGAGCGTGCCCACCTGCTGCACCTCGCCCAGGCAGCCGACGGCTCCGACACCCTCGCCCGGCCCCGCCGGCGCACCAGCCGCCAGTGGAAGGCGCACCGGAGCCTGCAGTGTTTGCTCGACGCCGTCACTGCAGGCCCCGCGTTCGTCCGCAACGGTCGGATGGATCTGCTCGCCGCCAACCAGCTCGCCCGCGCCTTCTACGCCGAGGTGTACGACGTCCCCGGCAACCAGAAGAACCTCGCCCGGTTCCAATTCCTCGACCCGGCCTCCCGCCACTTCTACCCCGACTGGGACCAGGCCGCCGACATTGCGGTGGCCATCCTGCGCACCGAGGCCGGGCGCGACCCCCACGACAAGGACCTGCACGACCTCGTCGGTGAGCTCTCCACCCGCAGCGACGAGTTCCGCACCCGCTGGGGCACCCACAACGTCCGCCACCACGGCACCGGCACCAAACGCTTCCACCACCACGCGGTCGGCGACCTCACTCTCGCCTACGAAGGACTCAACATGGCCGCCGAACCTGGCCTCACCCTCACGATCTACACCGCCGAACCTGGCTCACCCAGCGAACAGGGCCTACGCCTGCTCGCCACCTGGGCCGCTACGCAGGAAGCTGGTGCCCCTCCTCGCCAGACAGCGGAGCACTGACCAACGCCACGCCCCCGCTGGGCAACCTCCAGACACCACTGAACCCGAGCTCCGACAGCCCACTAAGCCAACGCTCGAGTTCCTATTGCCGGGAGACCGGGAATCGGCGAACCCGCGCGTTCTCCGGCGCCGCAGACCGAAGGCGTACACCGTCTTCAATGCGACCGCGTCCCGCAGCGCGGCCAGAGCGCCCTTGCGTCGGCGGGCCCGGGTCTCCTCCACCCGTCCGTCCGCCGCATTGAACAGCACCGGCACCGTACGAAGAGGTCCAGATACCGAGCCAGCCACCCGTACCGGCCATCGGTGGCATAGCCGCATAACAGCCGCAGCGCGTCCTGGTATCTCCGCCCCGTCGACACAGCCAGACCCTGCCGGCGCGATCGGAGGCTGTCGATGAACGGCTCCGTCTCCAACGGTGTCCACTGCCACGGGTACTCGTTGGTGTACTCCGCGAAACACCGAACCAGCCGCAGCCGCGGCGCGATCGTCCGCTCAACATCCAGAAACCGGGCCCGCTGCTGCAGCGCCGAGCCCTCTAGCGTCGCCTCGAAGGCAGCCGGTTCCGAATCGAGATAGGCGACCCCGGAGGCCAGCACCGGATGGGCTGCTCCCGGCAGGTCCAGCACTCTGTTCACGTTGCATCCAACGCAACATCGTTGCATCGGTTGCGCCCGCCCCGCCAGGAACGCCAACCGGGGGACCGGCCCCAGCCGATCCCCCGGTAAAGTCGCAGCTCACCACCATGCGCAGCACATGCCGGATGTTGCATCCGATGCAATACCGCTCGTTACTCCAGGTAGAGCCCGGCGAAGAGTCCGTCGAACCCCAGCACGCTGCGGGCCTCATCGAGGGTGCGGTAGTGCGTCCAGGTCGGGTCGGCGATCATCGCGTCGAAATCCCGGCGGGTGATCTCCGGCTCCAGCCACTCCATGCCACAGCGGCAGCCGATCCAGACGTGGCGGCGGTGGTTGATCAGCAGCCAGTCCCGGCGCGCTCGGCAGGTGGGGCAGATGACGGGCACTCCGCGGAGCGCCAGTTCGGTGGGGCACTTCACGAGGCACACCGCGTCCGGGCCGCTCGGAGGTCGGCTGTCGTACTCCAGCTGCAGGAGGGGGTCGGAGGCGGCCGAGGTGGTGGTGATCGGGTTCGGGGTGGTGGTGCGCTCGTCGGTTCTGGTCACGGGCTCTCCATTCGGTGCTCGGGTTCTTGCGTAACACCTGGTGGGACCGGGTGTCGAGGGGTTTGTGCCCGCCGGGCCGGTGGGGTTAGCGGCGCGGGGTCGGACGGTGCGGGTCGATCGCGGGCTGGGCCGGTTCCGGCGGGACGGGGTTCTGTGCAGGACGGCCCGGCTTCGCGCCGTTCCTGGTGGTTGTCGGAGCCTGGAGCGGGGGCTCAGGGCTCGCAGGAAGGTCGGCGACACGGCGGATGCGCCAGACCAGGACGCCGTCGCGGCTGTGGGCGGTGTCGAGTTCGCGCCAGGAGGCGGCTTCCTCCAGCAGGGCCTTCGGGTCGTGGCCAGCCCTCTCGGCTTCCGCGAGGACCGCGGCCAGGGCGTCGCGACCCGGTGCCGACGGCCGCCAGTCGTCGCCGAGGACGGTGCGGATGGTGGTGTCGTGGCGTCGGCGTTCGGCTGCGGGAAGTATGCGGCCGGCCTCGCGCATCGTGCGTATCGGGCTGGCGGCAGCCTGCTGGTAGGCGATACACAGGTGGTCGGCGGCCTGGCGGGAGGCGGCAGCCTGCTGGGCGTGGCCTCGGGCGGAGTGCCAGCGGGCGGCGGCGAGGGTGACCATGACGAGGGTGGACAGGACCATGGCGGTGGCCCCGCCGTCCTCGCCGCGGCCGAGGGCGCTGCCGGCGTGGACGATTCCGCGGGCGGCGGAGCGCAGGGCGCGGATGTCGGCGTTCTCGGCGCGGACGTGGCTGCGGGTGGCGCGGTCGAAGGCGCGGGCGGCTGCTCGGAGTTCGGTCCGGGTGGCGGCCGGGGAGGTCTGGGCGAGGGCGTCGAGGAGTTCGCCGGCGCCGACGAGCTGCGCGGCGGCTTCGTCGTCGTCCTGGTCGAGGACGGCGAGGGTTCGCTCGGCGATACCGGCGGCATCCCGGCGGCGGCGGGCGGGAGCAGAGCGGTCGGCGCGGGCCGGGCGGTCGTCCGGCTCCGGGGTTGCGGTGGCGGGTGCGGCGTCGAGGCGGCGGCGGATTCGGGGCAGGGAGAGGTCGGGGGCGAGTTTGGACCCGGGGAACCAGATGGGCTCGCCGGCACGGTTGCGGTCGCCGGGCAGAGCCACGTTGTAGCCGAGGACGTCGCCGGAGGGGGCGTGGCGGAGCTTCACTCGCAGGCCGGCTTCGCGCAGGCGGGTGAAGAACTCCTGCTCGTTGTCGGCTCCGGCGAGGGCTTGGCGGACGGCTTCGCGCAGGGTTTCGCGTGGGGGTTCGGTGCGGCCGGTGCGTTCGGCCTTGAAGTGTTCCTGGCTGGTGGGGTTCTTGGCGGCGGTGCCGTCGCCGGGGTTGAGTTGGCGCAGGCCGTACTCCTTCTCGATGAGGCGGGCTTCGGCCTGGGCCTTGCGCTTGTCGAAGGAGAGGTTGGCGAGGCGGCCGTCCTGGCGGACGAGGGTGGCGGCGATGTGGATGTGGTCGTCGGCGTGGCGGACGGCGATCCAGCGGCAGGCGGTGGTGTCGCTTTCGGGGGCGATGCCGGTGGCGTGGACGATGCGGCGGGCGATGGTGGCCCACTCGGCGTCGTCGAGGCGCCGGTCGCCGGGGGCGGTTCGGAGCGAGCAGTGCCAGATCCTGGTGGCCGGTGCCTGCTGGCCGAGGGCCTTGACCGGCTGGTCGAGCTGGTTGGCGAGTTTGGCGACCTGGTGGCGATCCGGGTTGGGGCCGGGGTCGGGGGCGAAGTTGTTCCAAGAGGCGACGAGGTGCTGGTTGGTGTGTTCCTCGTGTTTGCCGGGGCCGAAGAGGTAGTCGATGAGGGGGAAGGCGCGGTCGGTGCCGGTACGGATCTTGGGGATCACCGGCGGATGAGCCAGTCGACGGCGTCATCGACCGCGTCGATGGAGGCTTCGACGCGGGCCAGGAGCTGGCGGAGCTCGGCACCCGGCTGGCCGCCGGCGTTCACGTAGTGGGCGAGCTGGTTGAGGTTGTTGCCCACGGCGCCGAGCTGGCGGTTGGACTCCATGAGTTCCTGGATGCCTCGCCGGTAGTCAGCGACGGCAGCGCTGGGGTCGGTGCTGGCGGCGGCGGCCACCGCGGCGGCAGCGGTGTAGCCGCCGGGGGCGACGTCGGCTCGGGCGGCGGCGTGCTGGAGGAGGGACCACTCGGGGTCGCTGAAGCGGGGACAGACGCGGTTGGCGCGCGGCACGCTCTGGCGAAGGCGTCGGCGCGGCGCGGCGCGGGCAGCGGTCGGCTGCTGCTCGTCCTCCCCCGTGATCGGCACCCCTGGGCCGACTCCCCGGTCGGCGGCAGGCCCCCCTGGGTCTGCCGCCGACCGGGGTGCCTGCGCTCCGTTCGGGGCGCAGGCGGGGCAAGGACTCCTTACCCCACAACTTGCTCCGCCAGGAGCCCTGTTGCGGTCACGCTCCGGTCCAGGGGTGGTGCTGTCCTGGGCGTAGGTGGTCATCGGCTGGCCTCGGTGTCGTGCTGGCGGATGTCGACGAGGAGTTCCTCGATGAAGTCGAGGGCGAGGACGGGGTGGTGGAGGGTCCAAGGCCGGGAGTGCTGGCCATGCTGGACGCTGCGAACGCCATCCGGGCCGGCTTCGACGCGATGGAGATGGCCGCGCCGGGTGAGGACGGCGAGCCAGGCGTCCGCCTCGGCCCAGGTCGCGGGGGTGGTGCGCATGGTGGGGTACTCCCGTTCGACGGTGACGCGGGTGGGTGACCGGCCGGGGTGACCTGGTCGGTCACCCCGGCGCTTGGTGTCGGTCAGTTCCGGTCGGCGGTGACCGGCTGACCGTGCTGTTCGCGCAGCTGGGCCATCAGGTGGGTCAGGGTCGCGCTGGACAGCGGTATCTGCTGACCCCGGATCGCCTCGGCGACCACCCGGCGGGTCAGCTTGTCCTCCTCCTTGACCGCCTGCCGGGCGATCTTCAGCAGGTCCTCGGTGTCCAGGTCAGGGCGGCGGTCGCCGTCCCGGTCGGTGACCGGAGAGGCAGTGACCGGCGGCTCGACCTGCGGTCGGTCATTGACCGCCCGGACGGTGTCCGGGTGACCGCCCAGGTCAGAGCGCTTGGTCAGGCTGACCGCGCTCACCGGGGTCGGCTGCGGCTTCGGCGTCGGGGCGGTGACCGGGCGGCTGACCGGCTGACCGGGGGCGGGGTGACCGGCTCCGTCCTGACCGACGGTCAGCACCGCCAGCCGCTCGGTCAGTGCGACCTCCTCGGTGGTGACCTGTCCGGGGTCAGGGGTGACCTGACCGGCGTCGGCCTCGGCCGGCCGGTCCCCGTGACCGCCCCGGTCAGCGGGGCCGACCGGCCCGCGGGCGATGAGGATGTAGAGGTGGACGGCGCCGGCCAGGGCGAGCGGGGCGATGGTAGACAGCACCGCGACCACCGTGTCGCCCAGCCGAAGGCCCGAGGTGGCCTTCTGCTCGTTCAGCCGGACGGCGTGCAGGGCGTTGGCCCACAGGCTCGTCCCGGTGGCCGCGCCGAAGAGCGTCCACACGTAAGCGCGGGCCCTCAGCAGTGCGGTGCGCAGGACGAGCAGGGCGCGCACCCCGTAGGCGATGAAGCCGTCGACGATGATCGGGAAGAGGTAGGTGAGCAGGCCCCTCACGTGGATGGCGATGGCCATCTGCTGCAGCGCGTCGTAGGAGAGCGCGCAGCCGGCGGCGCCGAGGGCGATGACGACCGCCCGGTCCCAGCCGGTAACGTGAGCGGTGGTCGGGTTGGTCGTGGTGGCGGTGCTCATGCGGCCGTCCCGAAGGCGTCGCGGACCAGCTGCTCGGTGCCGGCCGAGGCGGTTCGGCCCGAGGCGGTGCGGGCGGCTTCCTCGGCAATCTGCCGGTGGCGGATGGCTCGGCGGGTTTCGCGGTAGAGCTTGAGGGCGTGCTCTTCGGTGATCTTGAGGAGCCAGGCGAGGCGTTCCACGGGGACGTCCTGGCGGTATCCGGCGAGGACGACAGCCCGGCGTTCGGCACGGGTGAGGTGGATGTCGCGTCCAGCGAGGGTGTCGTTGACGCGGCTGTAGTCGAGGCGGTCGTTGATCTTGACGTGCAGGGGTTCGCGTTCCTCCTCGGTGAGGCCGCCCCGGATGCCGTGGGTGTCGCCGGCTTCGAGGGCGGCGTCCAGGCAAGCGCGGGCGACGGGGCACTGGGCGCACAGGGCCTTGGCCGTGGCGATCCTGTCGGCGTCCTCCGGCCCGGGGAAGAAGGTCTCCGGGTCGACGGGGTTGTACTCGCTCGGGGTGCAGACGGCCTGGTCCTGCCAGGTCTGGTCGCCGAGGGCGCGATGGCGGGCAGGGCGGGTCGTGGTGGTCATGCGGGTGTGCTCCGATCGCTCTCCGCGCGCGAGGTCAGCGTCGGCGGAGAGGTGCGCTGGGTCGGTGGAGGTCGGGCGGCTCGCCGTGATTGCGGGCGGCCGGGCGCGGCGGCGGCTCAGGCGGCGCGCGGGAGGCGTCTGCGGTCGACCGGCTCGAAGCTGACCCGGGTGGTCATCTGGGCGAGCCGGGAGGTGACGCGGTCACCGAGGCAGGTGCGCAGGTCCTTGATCGGCAGGTTGGTGGTGATCAGGGTCGGGAGCAGGCTGTTGTAGCGGCGGTTGATCAGCCGGTAGGTCTGCTCCTCGACGAACTCCGAGCTCTTTGCGGCGCCGAGGTCATCCAGGAGCAGCAGCGGCACCCGGCTGTAAGCGGCGAGGACCCGCTCGGCGTCGGTGTCCGCGCTGGGGCGGAGTTCGGCGTAGAGGTCAGCGGCGGTGGTGGCGCGCCAGCGCACACCGATGCCGGCCTGGACGAGGGCCCGGATGGCGCCGTACGCCTCGTGGGTCTTGCCGGCTCCGACGGCTCCGGCCATCAGCAGGCTGGGGCCGGTGGTGACCTGGCGGCGGGCGCCGAGGCTCGGGGCGGCGGTCAGGGCGGCCACCTGCCGCACCCAGGCGAGGACCTGGGGGTGCTGGGCGATCGCGTCGCGGTAGCGCGGCGGCAGCCCGGCGGACAGGGCTTGCTCCGCCGAGTACGGCTCCGGCTCGTCCGGGAGGGCGTCGACCGTGTGCTGGTCGATGCCCCGGGCGGCGAGGATGCGGGCCATCCGGTCGAGCACCGAGGGGGCGTCGGCGAGGGTCTGCGGGTCGCGGTGGGTGCGCATCACAGCTCCTCGGCATAGGCGGCGACGGCGTCGACCGGGTTGGTCCACGCCTGGTGAGCGGGCACGCTAGGCCGGATTCCCGGCCGGACCAAACCGGCGCCCCGTGCGTTCATGGCGTCGTTGACCAGGCTCGGCAGCCGGGACGGGTGGCCCTGGATCTCGGCGAACCGCCGCAGTCCGGCGCGGACGTGGTCGGCGGCGATGCCCTCGTCCAGCAGGGTCTTGACGACCTTGCCGAGGTGGCCGAGCACACTTCCCGGCGGACGCTCGGCACAGGCGGCGACGTACTCGCCGATCAGCCCGTTCACCGAGACGGTGTCTGCGCCGGGCGCCTGGCGCCCCGTAGGAAAAGAAGATCCAGGATCCAAGATCCTAGATCCAGGCGCCGAGGGCTCCGGGAGGTTTCGGCGAACCTTCGGGGAGGATTCACCGAATGCCGCCTGACCTGCGGTTTTACGGGGGACCGGGACCGGCTTGCGCTCGGCGTCGATCGCCGGGTCCGCCACGTCGGCAGCGGCGGGAGCCGTCGGCATGGCGGATGCCGGGAAGGGTTCGTTCGGCTGCGGCAGGGCTGCGGGAGGGTTCGCCGAGGTTTCGGCGAACCCCCGGGGAGCGTGCGCGGCGGCCTCGGCGGTCGTTCCCGGAGCGCTCGCGAGGGTGGCCCGCTGGATGCAGGGGCCCTTGCAGACGCCGCACCGCTCCGGCTCGCAGTGCGGGCACGCGGACAGCCGGGACAGGCTCGGCTTGTCGATCTTCTGGTGCTTGCGCCAGGTCGGGTAGTGGAAGTACTTGCGGCCGTCGCAGCCGGTGTACCTGCAGATCGCGCCGACGGCGGCGAGTTGCTGGAGGTGGTCCTCGACGTCCGCACGGTTGATCTCGTCGCGCATCGGCCAGATAAGGCCGTAGACGATCGCCGCGTTGTCGCGGTGGCGGCCGTGGTCGTCGGCGTGGTTGGTCATGCCGAGGAAGGTGACCATCGCCGGGATGGAGACCTCGGACAGCGTTTCGGAGACCCAGGTCTCCGGCTTGACGGACCGTATTCGTGCCACGTCAGCGCCCCCGGACCGGGCTGTCCGTGCGGACGGCGAGCTGCCCGTCAGCGAGGTCGAGGAGGTGCGGGCGCGTCCAGTCTGCGTCCGGGTGGGCCCGGACGATCCACCGCGCGACGATCCTTCTGGCGACGGGGCTCAGCCGGATCGGGCGGCCGGCGGCGTCGGTGGCGCGGGCGTAGGCGTGGGGCCACTGGGTCACCGGGTCGGTGAAGCCGACGGTGACCGCGGCAGCGCCCGGGATCATGTCCGCGAGCCTGGCGGCGAGGCGTGGGCGTGCGTCCGTGTCCGGGCCGGCCAGGGTTCCGCTGGGTGTGGCGGGCATGCAATACTCCCTGCTTCGTAGGAGCGCGCGCGGCGGCCCTCGTGCGAAGAAGTCCCGCTGCGCGCGTGGTAGTGAATCGACACCCTCCGGGGCGTCGGGTCCGGCGTCCAGGAGTTGGTAGCTCCGGGACGCCGGTCTCATGTGGGGCCCACCGGGCCGGCGCTCAGCCGCCCGTCCTCCCCTGGCCGCCGGCTGACCGTGCGGTGGGAGCAGCACCATAGGGGCAACGCGGCCGACAGATCCATCCCGTTCTTCCGTACGCGGTCGAGGCTCCGGCAGAGCCCGCAGGCAGGTGGCCTCCGCCCGTGACGGTCAGTGCCCGAAGCCGGTCGCCGTCCCCAGGCCTTCGACAGCCGGGGTCACCGTACGTAGGGAATGAATGGGCGCCTGATCTCACTCGCGGTGACCCTGCCCTTGGCTGCGAGGCCCGGAAGCACCGGTCGGCCCGGCCCCGAATCACAGCCGGAGGAAGCTGAAGCTCCATTACCTAATTCCCCATCAAGCAGGCGGCCCGCGATTGCGGCGACAGGGAGACATTAAGTAGCGACCCGGATACAGGTCAACAAATCAAGGGTATCTACGCGGGAAGAACGAAGGCTTTTTCGGAGACTGAGAAATGATCTTCCCACGAAGCGTAAGGCAACGCTCCGCAAGCAGAGAAGTCAGTCACGCGTAGCAAAATTCCCCCGCATCCTCACAGTGAGCAAGCACCCCGGCATCGATACTCAGCGTCACGTGACGAATACCACTCGCCAAGAATCTCCATCTAAGCAATGGACTTGACCCCTATATGCGCAAACAGAATCCGGCGTTCCGTGGCAGGTATATTCGCTGTCCGAGCGACCCGCCAGCGGGAACTCGCCGACAATCCAACATGCAATACTTGGGGCTGATAAAGATGCGCGCAATAGCCGTCCGGGAGTTCGGTGGCCCAGAGGTCCTGGAGCCGACCGAACTGCCCGAACCGGAGAGCCGTCCCGGCCACATTCGACTCCGCACTCGGCTGGCCGGCGTCAACTACGCCGACGTCCACCTGCGCGAAGGCTCGTACCCCGCGCCCATGCCCGCCCCGTTCATCCCGGGCAACGAGGTGCTCGGCATCGCCGAGGACGGGCGCCGCTACATCGCGCTCAGCCGTGGCGGCGGCTATGCCGAAACCGCAGTCGTTCACCGGAAGCTCGCCTTCGAGGTTCCGGACGGCATCGCCGACCACGACGCCGTCGCCCTCACACTCCAGGGCAACACCGCCTGGCACCTGCTCTTCACCGACCTGCGAGTCACCGCCGGGGACACCGTCCTCGTACCGGCCGCAGCGGGTGGGGTCGGTTCGCTCGCCGTCCAGCTCGCCAAGCACGCCGGAGCCAAGGTCGTCGCCATGGCCTCCAGCGAGGAGAAGCGCCGGATCGCCGCAGAGTTGGGGGCGGATGCCGTCGTCGACTCCTCCACCGCCGAGCACCTCACCGAACGGATCCTCGACGCCGCCGGCGGCCACGTCACCGCCGCGATGGAGATGACCGGCGGCGACGTCGTCCACGCCACCCTCGCCGCCCTCACCCCCCGCGGACGCCTCGCGGTCTTCGGCTCGGTGACCGGTGCGAACGGCCTCGTCCCCATCACCAGCCTGCTCGCCGGGTCAAAGGCGGTCAGCGGCTTCTGGCTGCCGAACCTCTACCCTTCCCGCACCCACATCAACGACTCAATGTCCGCGCTGTTCACGGCGGTCACCGAAGGCTGGCTCAAGCCGCTCAACGGCCCGGTGTACAAGCTCGGCCAGGCCCGTCAGGCCCACCACGACCTCGCCGCCCGCCTCACCACCGGCAAGATCGTCCTTGACGTCGACCGCTGACCGGCTGCCCTCCCGTACGCCTGCCCCAGGCGGGTTACCGCGGAACGTCCCCCTCGCGCCGTCGCCGGACGACGCGACGATCCCCCGGAAGCCGAACATGACGAGCACTACCACGCCCGCGCCCGACGCGGTGCCCGAGCAGCACCAGGACGAGGCACCGAGCAAGCCGCCGTCCTCACTCGCGGCCCGCGCTTTCGCCGTCCAGCGGGCCTTTACCCAGCTCTCCGGCGAGGTGCACTCGTTGCGCTCCATCGCTGCTACCGCAGGCCTGGATGACGCCACCACCCATCGGATCCTCAAGACCGGTGTAACCGGCGGCGTCTTCGAACAGATCGGCCGCGGCCGCTACCGCCTCGGGACCGGCACCGCCCGCGCCGGTGTCCAGGCCATGGCCCACTCCCCCAGCGCCGCGTCCACCCACACCATCCTCGAACGCCTCCACGCCGCTACCGACGGCCTCGCCCTGCTCTACGTCCTCTCCCCCTTCGGCGGCGCGAAGCGCCTGTGCACCGACTACGTCATCGGCGACATCGATCCCGCCGAAGTCGGCATGTCCGCCGAGGACGTCGTCTCCGTCTCCCGCTCTCTGCGGACCGGCGCCTCCGGACGAGTCATCCTCGCTTACCTGCCCCAGACCATCCAGGACCTGGTGCTCGCCGAGGAGGTCCCGCCGACCGCCGGCCCCGGCGTGATCCGCGACAACGACGCCCTCAACGCATCCCTCGACGAGATCCGCCACCTCGGCTTCGGAGTCGGCCGTCAGGAGTGCATGCCCGGCTGGGACTCCGTCTCCGCCCCGGTCCTGTGGCACGACTCCATCATGGGCTCCGTCCTCCTGCTTCGGCGCTCCGCCGATATGCCCACCGACCTGCGCCCGTTGATCTACCACACCCGCAAGGCGGCCGAGAGCATCAGCGAGCTGACCACGAGCCCGATCGCGGCTGCCATGTAGCCCACAGCCGCCGAGCCTGCCCAGCGCTGCCACCCGTGAACGGAACCGGGTGGCAGCGCTGAGGATTCCGGAACCCTCCCAGCCTCTCTCCGAACTCGGACCGGGCGTCCCAACGTCGTGTACCGGTCACTTTACGGCGGTGGCACTTACCGGCGTGATTCGGCAGGATCCCTCCCATGAGGTCTCAGGACACAGGGCTGTCACCCGCGTGGGTCGCGCGGAAGGTCGTAGCGTACGACGAACTCCAGGCCGTGGCAGGATCGCTGTGGTGGTTGCAGTCCGACCCCGATCACGGCGGGGTCCGGCGCGTGATGTGTTTGGAGCGATCCGGCAATGCCTCCGCGGTGACGCCGTCCGACTTCTCCGTCGGGGGCGAGCTCCACGCCTACGGCGGCGGCAGCTTCGCCGTGGTGGAGGGCGCGGTGTGGTTCATCGGGGACCGCGGTTCCCTCTTCCGCCAACCACTCGGCCGCGCGCCGGACAGGATCGTTCCCGTCCGTGGCTCCGAGCACTACGGCGACCTCACTCCGGGCCCCGAGGGCAGCGTGTTCGCGGTCCGTGGTGACGGCGCTGCGGACGAGATCGTCGCGGTGACTCCGGCCGGAGACGTTCAGATCCTGGTTCGCTCCTCCAAATTCCTCTCCTGTCCCCGCCTTGCAGGGGACGCCCTGGCGTACCTGGAGTGGGGCCGGGACCAGATGCCTTGGGACAGCTGCCGCCTCCTGCTGGCCGACATCCGATCCGGCCGCCCCGGAGCGGGTCGGGTCGTCGCAGGCGGCTCCTCGGAGTCCGTGGTCCAGCCGTCTTGGGGGCCCGACGGACTGCTGTACTTCATGTCCGACCGAACGGGTTGGTGGAACCTCTACCGGCTTCGCGACGACACGGTGACGGCGGTCCTGCCCACCGATGCGGACTGTGCGCCGGCACCCTGGGAGGCGGGCTACCAGTCGTACGGATTCGCCCCCGACGGCACCGTCGTGCTGACCCTACTGAACGGGTTCTCCACCGAACTCGTCGCTGTCGATCCCACAGGCAGTCGGCGCCGGCTCGGCCCGAACCTCACCTCGGTGAAGCCGTACATCGCGGTCGACGACGGCCGGCTTGCCGTGATCGGCTCCACCCCGTCGTCCGCCCCGGGCTTGTGGTCGCTCGACCTCGCGGCACAAGCCGACGCCCCGGCTGTCCCGATAAGCACTGGGTGCGTGCCCGCCCCGCCCTGGTCGCCCGTCCCGCCGTCGATGGACACCGCCCGGGGTGGCGACGGCCGTGTGAGCTTCCTGCTCCACCGACCGGCAGAGACGGCAGCACCCGTGCCGCTTCTGGTCCGAGCACACCCCGGCCCGACGGACGATGTGCCCCTGCGGCTGGACTGGACGACCCAGTTCTTCGTCAGTCACGGATTCGCCGTCGCCGACGTCCTCTACCGGGGCAGCACCGGCCGGGGTCGTGCGTTCCGGCGGGCGTTGCACGGCCACTGGGGCGAGTACGACGTCGAGGACTGTGCCGCGGTGGCCGAGCACCTGCGCTCGACCGGCGCGGCACTGCCCGGGGCGATGTTCATCAGCGGCGCGAGCGCCGGCGGGTACACGGCGCTCCAGGCAGCGAGTCGTCCCGGGCCGTTCGCCGGCGCGACGGCCACCTCGGCAATCATCGACCCCGCACGGTGGGAGCTGTCCGTCCCGGAGTTCCAGCGTCCCCACTCGGCCGTGCTGCGGGGGCCTGCCGGAGCAGTGACGCCGGAACGGATCCGTTGTCCCGTGCTAGTGATCCACGGAACCGCTGACACGATCACGTCCGCCAAGGAGGCCATGCAGTTCGCCCAGGACCTGGCCGCCCTCGGCGGTGGCCACGACAGCCTGATGCTGGACGGCGGCGACCACTACCTGTCAGCGCCCGCCGCCCGGGAACAGGCCCTCCGCGCCGAACTCGATTTCTACCGCCGCCTCATGAGCCGCCCGAGAGCGTGACGGCCATGCCGTCGGCTTCGGGCAGCACGACCCGGGCGAACTCGCGAAGCTCCCGGGCCGGGGCGTAGTCGTCGTGGGCCCGCAGGTCGGCCAGGACGCCGGCCACCCGCTCGATGCACCGGCCTGACCCTGTCCTGGCGGCATAGGCGACGGCGTCCCGGCCGGCCGCGCACGCCCGGTCGAGGTGCCCGGTACGCAGCCAGGTGGCGGCGAGCAGGGCGGCATCGATCGCTCGCCGGCGGACCCGGTCCTCGCCGACACCGCTGAGGGCCTCGGCGAGTTGGCTCCTCGCGGCCGGGGCGCGACCGAGGTCGTGGAGACAGTGGGCGACCTCGTCCGCGAGGTAGGCGTGGTTGAAGTAGCGGATCCAGGTGGGCTCGTCCTGGTGGTCAGCAGTGTCGAGCAGCTTCTCGGCCTGGATGATCAGCTTGGTCGCCTCGGTCTCCCTGCGCATCCTGGCGTTCGCGCGAGCCACGACCGCGGTGATGGCAGCCCGGGTTGCCGGGCTCGCGGCAGTCCCGGCCGCTGCCTGGGCCGAGGCCGCCCAACGCAGGGCGGTCTCCGGCTCGCCGCAGTGCAGCGCGAGGTGCCCGAGGTTCACCGCCACGAGGTAGGCGCTGTACGCCTGGTCATTGGTCACAGCCGTCAGGGTGAGCGCGCGCCGGTAGTACGCCTGGGCCTGGTCGGGGCTTCCGGTGTCGACCGCCTGGTATCCGGCGAGCTCGCAGAATCCGGCCGTGAGCCTTGCACGCCGGCGAGCGACCGATTCGTCCGCGGCCTGGCGGCGAAGAAGCGCTTCGAGTTCGTTGTCGATGTAGGAGCTGACCTGTCGCTGGTACTGCCGAGCCCCGTGCGTGTGGTCGAGCTGACGGAACAGATCGAGTATTCCCTCGGCGGCACCGATATCGGCTTCGGTCACCGGCAGCGACGTTGCAGTTCCCTCGATCAGGGAGCTGACGGACAGCCAGTCGGCGACCAGACCGTCCGCCTGTGCCAAAGGAGACGCGACGGGCGCCGTCGTCTGCTCACCCTGACTGTGCCGGTGGACCACTTCCGTTCGACCGTCGTCCTCCCTCGGGGTGACTGCCAGCTCGTCGACAGTATCCGAGCTTCCGGGGAGCAGGGAGCGCAACTGGGTCGCGGAGACCTTCAGCAGTCTCGCGAGCTTCGGCATCTGCCACGGTTGCGGCGTCGCCGTGCCCTTCTCCCAGCGATGGACTGTTGTGCGGTCGACGTCCATCAGTCTCGCCAACTGCTCCTGGGTGTAGCCGGCCGCCCTGCGCTGCACGGCGAGCCGTCCCCATCGTGTCATCGCATTCCCCCAAGAGTTCCCGGTCCGCCAACTGCCCAGGTCATCGGCACCTTTTCAACATCACTGCTACACGTTGCCACAAGTCTGCACTGTTGCACTGGGCTTGGCAGGTGCTTCCGTATGAGCCCCAAGGATTTCCCGCCTTGGATCGGGGCTGACCCTCCGCACTGCCGCAGCCGGACGCACCTCGGCGTCTCGCGCATTCCGGCTGTGCCCGGGGCACCACCACCACCCGGCTCAGCAGCTCTCCAGACAAGGAAGCCGATGACCACGATCCTCTCTCCCCCGACCGGTCCCGTGCCCGCTCCCCAGCCGGCCGCACCGCGACGGGCCCCGGCGGATCCGTCCGTCGACGTCTCCGACGTCAGGCTCGTTCCCGACCTCAAGGGCGGGCCCGTCTCGCACCTCGCCACGGATGCGCCGACCACGAAATCGCCTCGGCGTCCGCCCGGTCCGGCCACCAGGGCACGGGGCGCAGAGCCCGGCGACCCTGTGGAGACGTTCATGTGGACGCTGTGGCTGTTGGGCAACGTCCTCGTGATCGCCCTCGTGGGGATGCTCGTCGACCACGAGGTGGAGCACCAAGGCGTCGCGCATGGGCAGGCCCCCACCCGCTCCGCGCCCGACGTCGGAGAGACCTAGCCAAGCGGCTTCGGGACATCACCGCGGAATTCACGTGGTGGGCGGGCTGCTTCGCTTTCGCAGTCGCGCGCCTGCTCTGCCCACCATCTGACAACGGCTCCGCCCTGGATCGTCAGGGGCGAGGTCCTCGCGTCCAAACCGGCTACGGCCCGTCCGTGCATCGCCGGCCCATCGGCTGGCCCATCACGGGCGTGCAACAGCCGGACTCACTCCGACCTCCGGCAGCGGAGGACTACGAGGAAGACGTATGGAGATGACTGAACACGCTCCCCCGCAGCACACGGTGGTGATCGCCTCCGGTGGGCTGGACAGCACCACCGTCGCGTACTGGCTCGCCGACAGCGGAAGCCGGCTCACGCTGCTCTCCTTCGACTACGGGCAGCGCCACCGGAAGGAGCTCGGCTTCGCCCGGCAGGCAGCCGACCGTCTGCACGCCCGCCACGAGGTGGTGGACCTGAGCGGCCTCGGCCGCCTGCTGTCGGGATCAGCGCTGACGGACCCGTGCGTCGAGGTGCCCGACGGCCACTACACCGCCGAGAGCATGCGCAGCACCGTGGTGCCGAACCGAAACGCGATCATGCTCTCGGTCGCTGTGGGTGCGGCGGTCGCCGCGGGGGCGGACGCGGTGGCGTTCGGTGCCCACGCCGGCGACCACGCCGTCTACCCGGACTGCCGCACCGAGTTCTTCGACGTGTTCGCCGAGGTGGCCCGGGTCGGCAACGAGGGGTTCATCGCCGAGGGCTTCCGGCTGCTGGCGCCGTTCATCGACCAGACGAAGGCGGACATCGTGCGGGTCGCCAGTCAGGTCGGTGTGCCGTTCGCGGACACCTGGTCGTGCTACCGCGGCGGCGAGCTGCACTGCGGGACGTGCGGGACGTGCACCGAGCGGATCAAGGCGTTCGCGCTCGCCGAGGTCGAAGACCCGACCGAGTACGCCACCGCGCCCACCGGGGCGGCCCGATGAACGGGGTCGTCATGCCCGGCCGGCACCGGATCGGAAAGACGTTCCGGTTCGAGGCGGCCCACTCCCTGCCCGACCTGCCGGAGGGGCACCAGTGCGCGCGGATGCACGGCCACTCCTACACGGTGGAGTTCGTCCTCACCGCCGACCGGCTGGTGCCGCCCGGCTTCGTCACGGACTTCGGCGACCTCGCCCCGGTGAAGAAACTCATCGACACCACCCTCGACCACCGGACGCTGAACGACGTCCTGCCGGTCGCGCCGACGTCGGAGAACCTCGCCACCTGGCTGGCCGACTGGTTCGTGGAGCACGTGGAACCCTCGCTGCCGGGCCGGCTGGCGTCGGTGCGGGTGTCGGAAACGGCGAGCAGTTGGGCCGAGTTCGTGCTGGAGGAGCGGTGAGCGTTCTGGGCGGTGAGGTCGCCGCCGGAAAGGGCCTGTTGGTGGCGGAGTGCTTCGGACCGACGTTCCAGGGCGAGGGCCCCAGCATCGGGCAGCAGTCCCTGTTCGTCCGGCTGTCGCGGTGCAACCTGCACTGCCCGGGGTGCGACACCCCGGAGACGTGGGACTGGAGCCGGTTCGACCTGCGCGAGGTGTCCACACGGCGCGGCGTGGAGGACCTGGCAGCGTGGGTGACGGCCCGCTCGCCGCGGCTGGTGGTGGTCACCGGCGGTGAGCCGCTGCTCCAGCAGCCCCAGCTCGTCGACCTGGTGCAGTTGCTGTCGGGGCGGCGCGTGGAGGTGGAGACGAACGGCACCGTCGTCCCGCGGCCGGAGCTGGTCGAGTCGGTCGCGGCGTTCAACGTGTCGCCGAAACTGGAAGCCTTCGCCGCGCCCGGGGACCGACGGATCGTCCCGAAGGCGCTGGAGGCGTTGGCGGCCTGTGGCAAGGCCCGGTTCAAGTTCGTCGTCCACGAGGCCGCCGAGCTCGACGAAGTCGCCTCCCTGGTCGAGACGTTCTCGCTTCCCGACGTCTGGATCATGCCGGAGGGAACGAGCAGCGAGACGGTCCTCGGCGGAATGCGGGAGCTGGCGGACGAAGTCCTGGAGCGCGGTTGGAACCTCACCCCGCGACTGCACACGCTGCTCTGGGAGGACGAACGTGGCCGATGAGGACAAGAAGGCGCCTGGACGGCGCGGTCGTTCCGGCTCCCCGAGGCCGCGCGTGTTGGGTAGCGGCCAAGCATTCGGTGCGGAGGAGAGCGGGATCCTGCATGCCGTCCAGGCACAGCCAACTATAGCCAACTCCCGCCCTCCGCGCGCACATTCGCTGATGCCGCTCCTCGTCGAACCCCGTCACCTCAAGGCCGCCGCACGGGCCTGCATGCGCCGTGCCGGATCGCCGGGCGCCGACAAAATGAGCTGGGCACAGTTCCGTCAGGGCCTGGACAGCCGGCTGGAGGCCTTGGCCGAGGAACTTCGGACGGGCTCCTGGACGCCGGGTCCGCTGCGCGAGGTGGCGATCACCACCTACACCGGCAAGGCGATGCCCTCGGTGATCCCGACGGTCGCGGACCGGGTCGTCCAACGGGCGATGCGGTCTGCGATCGAGCCGGTGTTGGAACAGCGGGCGTTCGCCGACTGGGTCTCGGGCTACCGGGCTGGGCGGAACCGAGTCACCGCTGTGCGCGACTCCGACCGGCACCTACGGGAAGGCTTCCGGTGGGTGGCGGACGTGGACGTGCGGCGGGTGTCGGAGGGGTCGTGCGCGGCCGAGGTCACCGACTGGCTGGCCGAGCACGTGGCGGACGGTTCGTTCCTGCGGCTGTTCGAACGGGTGCTGGAGCCGTTGCCGTGTCCGCTCGTCCCGGGCACGGCGCTCGCGCCGCTGCTGATCAACCTACGGCTGTCGCGGGCGGACGCGAGGCTCGCGGGGCTGCGCACGGTGCGGTTCGCGGACAACTACTGCGTCTTCTGCGGCGGCGCCGAGCAGGCCGGAGAGGCCCTCGACACCATCACCGGGGCGCTGGCCCGCTGTGGGCTGCGGCCCAACCTCGCCAAATCCAAGGTCTGGGCCGGCGTGAACGCCGAAGACCTGTTCCTGATCGCCGGATGAAGGGGGCATCGATGACGACGAACCTCATCGGCCACAGGCTCGCCTGGGTGCCAGTGCCGGGCGGCGTCTGCCTGTTCGGCGACCGGAGGAAGCCGGTGAAGGTGGTCGACCTGGAGTGGACGGCGACCCCGGTCACGCCCGCCCAGCTCGGACTCGCTCCGGACCACCGGCCGCTGGTCGGGGTCGCCCAGGCGCAGGCGGCCCGGATCGCGGCTGACCTGGGCGGCCGGCTGCCGCTGTCGAAGGAGTGGGAGTGGGCGGCCTCCGGGCCCGAACGCCGCCGGTACCCGTGGGGCGAGGAGGAACCGGCCGAGGGACGGGCGAACCTGCGCAACTCCTGTGGACGGCTCACCCCGGTCAGCTCCCACCCTCGGGGTCGGACCCCGGCCGGGCTGTGGGACATGGCGGGCAACTGCTGGGAGTGGACGGCCTCGAAGACGATTGGCGACGGCTTCGTGATCCGCGGCGGTTCCTACAACTCACTGCCGCTGTACGCCCGGTGCACATTCCTCAACGCCGCGCCGGCCGAGCTCGGCTCGCCGGGCATCGGCTTCCGGGTCGTGAGGGCGGCGTGATCGGCGACCTGGTGATCGCGGGCTGCTCCCGTCGCAAGGCGCTGGAGGCCGGCCTCCTGCCCGCCCTCGAGCGCTACGCAGGAGGCATCGCCCCGCAACTGCACGCCCGCTTCGCCGATCACCCGCACGCCCGCAGTCGGATCCGCTTCCTGTCCGCGGCCTTCGGCCTGGTGCGTGCGGACGACCTGATCGCCTCGTACGACCAGCGCCTCGACTCCGACCGGGTCGAGGGGCTGCGCCTGATCGTGAACGGGCAGCTGCGGCGCGACTTCACCGCCAACGGCGTTCCGCAGCGGGTGCTGCTGGTCCTCGAACCCGACTACCTGGTCCTGCTCGCCGACCTCCTGGCCCTGCCGGAGCGACCGGTCCTGCACTGGATCCCCGACCCCCACGGCTGGCCCCAGGCCGCCGCCGTGCTCGACGAATGGAGGTGGCCGTGATGCACATCAGCCTCGCGGACGCGCTCAAGACCCAGGCCAACGCCCACCGGTACTTCACCACCGGGTTCACCGAGCGCACCGGCCTGAACTGGCACCAGCCCACCCCCGCGCAGGCCGCCGCCGGCCGGACGATGTCGGTCGTGATCCCGGCCCGCAACACCGCCTACGCCCTGCCGACAGTGCTGAACGCGCTCGGCGCACAGCAGCACGCGGCCGACGTGGAGGTGATCCTCGTGGACGATGCCTCCACGGACGCGACGTTCGAGATCGCCCGCCAGCACCCCGTGGTCACCACCGCGGTACGCCTGGCCGAGCGACGCGGCTCGGCGGCCGCGCGCAACGCCGGTGCCCTCCTCGCCCAGGCACCGACCGTCCTGTTCGTCGACGCGGACATGGTGCTGCCCCCGCACGTGTTCGCCGATGTCTCCGTGCGCGCCGAGGCCGACACCGTGCTGACCGGGTTCCGGCACAACGTCGCCTATCGTGCGTCGCCCTGCGGTGAGCCGCTGCTGCCCAAGGCGCCCCCGCTCCTCGGTGCTGACCACCGCGTCACCTGGAAACCCCCGGTGGGCAAGGTCCTGCCGTACTCCGGCCTCACGCTCGCCGACGCGCTGGATGGGCGCCCGCTGGATGCCACCAACGACTTCCAGACCCTCGGGTACGGCCGGTCCTACTACGACTGGGACCTGCCGCGGATGGTCGTCACCGCGCTGCTGGCCGTACCGCGCGAGCAGCTGGTCGACGTCGGCGGCTTCGACGAGGAGTTCGGGGCGCTGGGCTGGGGCATGGAGGACACCCACCTCGGCGCGGCCCTGATCGCCTCCGGCTGCCTCGTGGTCCCGCTGCGTCAAGCCGTGGGCTTCCATCTCGACCCGCCGGACGCCGCCGCCCAGTGGCAGGCCAAGCTCGCCTCCTGGCCCGCGACGCTCGCCCACTACCGCCAGCTGCTGTCCCTCCCCGCCCCCGCCGACCGCGGCGACGCTTTTGTCGCCGCCGCCGGAAAGCACCTGACCGACGCCGAGGTGATCACCCGATGATCCGCGCCTTCGCTGCCGCCACGTTCGACGGCACCACCGTCGTGCACGACCCCGCGGTGGGCACTAACCACCTGCCGCCCCAGCCCCTGCCCGCCGGCTGCGTCGCCTTGGACGACCAGCAGGTGGCCGCCTGGCCCGAGGCGGATCCCTCGACGCTCGCGCTCGAATACCCGCTGAGCATGTGCTGGTCCCCGATCGTGCGCTGCAACCTGGACTGCCCGCAGTGCCTCGACGACAAGAGCGTGCGCGAGTCCACCACGGCGGAGCGGCGCGTCCTCGCCGGCCACATCGCCGCCTCGGGGGTGCTGGGCGTGGACATCTCGGGCGGCGAGCCGCTGCTGCTGCGCGACCTGCCCGAGCTCGCCCGCGCGGTCCGCCGCCAGGGCACCAGCGTGGTCAGCTGCACCACCAACGGCTGGCACCTCACCCGCCGTGCCGAGGAACTCGCCGACTCCCTCGACGCGATCCGGGTCTCCCTCGACGGCGCCACCGAGGCCACCCACGACCGCTGGCGCGGCCAGGACAGCTACCGGCGCGCCGTCGCGGGCATCCGCGCCGCCGTCGACGAAGGCCTGTTCGTGCAGCTCCAGATGGTCCTCATGCAGTCCAACCAGCACGAGGCCCAGGAACTGCTGGACCGCGCCGCCCAACTCGGTGCCGGCGGGGTGACGTTCCTCCAGATGCTCCCCATCGGCGACGGCGCCGCCCTCGCGGCCGAGCAGATGCTCACCGACGAGCAGGCCCAGGACATCGTCGGCCCGCTCGCCATCCCCGACGGCGTCCGCATCCGGCTGCGTACCCGCACGAGCGCGCACGGCTTCACCGTCCTGCGCGCCGACGGCTACGCCTGGCGCAACACCCACGGCGCCACCGGCATCTCCGCGTCCGTCCCCGTCACCAGCCCGGCCGACCTGCGCCTGCCCACGTCCGGGAGCACCTCGTGACCAACTCCTCGCGCACCGGCAGGCGGGTCTTCGCACAGCGCGTCCCGTACGCGCCGACTCACTACCAGTGCTTCGACGCGGCCCGCCTGATCGCCGAGTCCGTCGTCGGGATCGACCCGGACGTGACCTGCGTGATCGGCGTCGCCTCCGGCGGGATCAAACCGGCCCGCCTCATGGCCGACTACCTCAAAGTGCCCTTCCACACCGTCGCCGCCAGGCACAACAAGAGCGACGCCCCGTTCCAGCAGGCCACCGGCGACGTCGAGGTCCAGCTCGCCGACTCCCTGCCCGGGCGCCTGTCCGGGACAGTGCTCCTCGTGGACGACATCGCCGGCACCGGAGCGACGTTCACCGCCGTGACCGATGCGCTGAAAGACCGGCTCGACTACTCCGCCGAGATCATGACGGCGGCACTCTTCCGCAACCGCGGGTGCGCGCAGACCCCCGACCGGTGGGCCTGGGGCGTCGACGACTGGGTCGTCTTCCCCTGGGAGAGGCCGCACAGCGGCCAGACCCAGCCCGTCCCCGCCCTGAAGTGGGTGAGCGCCCGGTGATCACCCGCCCCTCCTCCCGCGGCGTTCTGCTGGTCCTCGTCTCCTGGACCCCGGACGCCCCGGCCGGCATCGAACGCGCGACGGCCGCACTGGCCCTCGGGCTCGCCCGCAACGGCCACCGGCCCGTCATCGCCACCGCCGCACCCCAGCCCGAAGGCCCCGGCCTCCCCGGCGTCATCATCGCCCGATTGCGCCTCGACGACGTGCAGTTCCCGTGCGACGACGACGTGCTGCGCCGCGCCGTCACCTACCAGGACACCAGGCTGACCCGCCAGATCCGGGACCTGATCACCGAACACCGCATCGACACCGTCCTGTTCACCGACGCGCTGTGGGGCCTCGGCCGCCTGCGCGGCGATATCCCCGGCCACGTCCGCCGGGCCCTCGCCGCCCACGTCAAACCGCACAGCCTCGACGCCGGGCCCGCGCTCGCCCGCGCCACCCGCGTCCTGGTGCCCTCCGCCGTCGTACGCGACGAGCTGGCCGGCTGGGGCCCGTGCAACCTCCGCGTCGTTCCCAACGCACTCATGCCCAACCCCACCGTGGCCCCACCAGCACCGGAGCTCCGCGAGCAACTGCGCCGCAGCGGCCCGGTACGCGTCCTCGCACGGCTCGGGCCGGAGAAGGGCGTACTCGACCTACTGGAGGCCACCTCCGACTGGGACCGGCCCCTCGAGGTAGCCCTCGCCGAAGCGGGGTTCGAGGACAGTACGGGATCCCAGTCGGAACTCCTCGACGCCTGCAGGAAAGCAGCCGCCCGAACCCCGAACGTCCGTCTGCGCGGGGCGCTGGCCTGGGACGAGGTGATTCCCTGGCTCTCCGGCGCGGCGGTGGTCATCGTTCCCAGCCACAAGGAGACCTTCGGCCTGGTCGCACTGGAGGCAATGAGCGTCGGTACCCCAGTCGTCGCCTACCGGGTCGGCAACCTGCCCGCCCTGATCAGCCCAACCGGCAACGGCGACCACCTCCTCGTCGACCACGACGACGGCCCGACCGCTCTCCAGAAGGCGGCACAAACCCTGCTGGAAGATGACATACTGTACGCCGCGACTACACAGACCGTGTATCGGAGAGCGGCCGAGTTCGAGCCGCGCCGAATCGCTGACTTCTTCCTGGAGGCGGTGTCGTGATGCCCGAAACCCCTGTAACCCCTGCGCCGTTGCTGCTCGTCGACGGGTTCAACCTTCTGTGGGCCGGCACCTTCGGCTTCCCCGCCCCGATCTTCTCCCGCGACAAGACCCGCGAACTGACCGGCCTGTTCGCCTTCTTCGCCCTGCTGCGCGCCACGGTCCGCGACGACCTCGACGTCGCGCAGCCCGAGGTCCTGGTCGTCTTCGACGGCGAGCACGGTACGTCCGAGCGCGTCGCCGCCGACCAGGAGTACAAGGCGAACCGGGAGGCGACACCGGAGGCGCTCAAGCCGCTGCAGTTCCTCGCCCCGGTGAAGGACGGCCTGGACGCGTACGGGATCCGGTGGGTCGAGATCGAGAACGCCGAAGCCGACGACGTGATCGCCACCCTCGCCACCCGGGCCGCCGCCTCCCGGCCGGTCCTGGTGATGTCGCGGGACATGGACTTCTACCAGCTCCTCGACGACCGCGTGCGCATCCTCAACCGCTCGCGGAAGTCCTCCCGGCGGATCATCACCACCGACGAGGTCATCGCCCGGTATGGCGTCAGTCCCGCCCAGTGGCCGGCCTTCCGCGCCCTGACCGGCGACAAGTCCGACAACATCCCCGGTGTCCGCGGCGTCGGGCCGAAGATCGCCGCCACCCTGCTGCGCGACGGCATGCGGCTGCACGACCTGCCCGGTTCCGGCCGGCTGACCGGCGCCAAGGGCACGGCGATCACCACCGCCTGGGCCGACGTGCTGCGCTGGGAGGCGATGATCACGGTGCGTCGCGACCTGGACGTGCCCGTCACCGTCCGCGGTAAGGCCAGCCCCCAGCTGCCGAAGCCCGCCGACGTCGTCGAGAAACTGGGGCTGTGGTGACCGGTGCCGTGCCCGGCTCGGTCCTGGCCGCCTTCGCCCACCCCGACGACGCCGAACTTTGGGCCGGCGCCACCCTCGCCGTCCACACCCGGTGCGCCGCCGTCACCATCGTCGTCCCGCACCGCGACAAAGTCCGCGACGCCGAGGCCCGCAAGAGCGCCGCCGTCCTCGGGGCCGAACTGCGCCAAGTGCCCCGGCTCGACCACGCCACCATGCAGCAAGTGCTGCTGGAGGCAGAGCCGGACGTCGTCATCACCCACCCGCTCCACGACGTCCACCCTGAGCACCGGGCCGTCGCCGCCGCCGTGCTCGCGGCCGTGCCCGAGCCTCGGATCGCCACCGGCCGACCGAGCCGCTTCTACACCTGCGACACCTACAACTCGCTCACTCTCGACGGCCCCGTGCGCGCCGACGTGATCGTGGACGCCACCGCGACCTTCGACACCAAGATGGCCGCGCTGCGCGAGCACGTGAGCCAGCCGATCGAGCAGCACTTCGGGCCCATGGCCGAGAACCTCGGCCGGCTCTGGGGCGCCCGCATCGGAACCCAGTACGCCGAGGCGTTCACCGCTGTACCGATCCTCGGCTGTCTGCCGAGCGCCGCCCACCTCTGACACGCCGCACTTCGCGGCCCACCTACCGTCAACTCACCCCAAGGGATGACCATGACGTCCATACCCGTGCAAGCCCAGCGCCGCCGCCCGGTCGACCGCCCGCGCGTCGAAGAGCTGACCCGCGAGTTGCTGCTTGCCCTCGGCGAAGACCCCGACCGTGACGGTCTCAAGGACACGCCCCGCCGGTTCGCCGACTGGTGGGGCGAGTTCCTCGACCACGACCCCGGCAGGCTCGACACCAGCTTCGCCCAGGAGGGCCGGTTCGGCGACTTCGTCCTGCTAACCGGCATCGAGGCGTGGAGCGTCTGCGAGCACCATCTGCTCCCCTTCCGCCTCGACGTCTCCATCGCCTACGTGCCGGCCACCGCCGTCCTCGGCCTGTCCAAACTGGTGCGGCACCTGGAGGCCCACACCCACGCCCTCCAGCTCCAGGAACGCATCACCCGCGACGTCGCCCACGATCTCGCCAAGGCCGCCGCCACCGACGACGTCGCCGTCTTCACCACCGGCGAGCACCTGTGCATGAGCATGCGCGGCGTCAAGGCCACCTCGGTACGCACCACCACCATATGCCGGCTCGGCCGCACCGAAAGCGACCCCAACCTCGCTGCCCGCATCGAACGCCTCGCGCTGCCCGTCCGCCTGTAGCCGCCTCCCCCCTCGACGCATCAGGAACCCCGAACGTCGCAGGCTGCCCGAGGCTGCCGCCAGCTGGTAATCCGCCAGCAAGGACCAGTACCGGAACATCGCCAGCAGCCGGGATGTATAACGCCTGCACGCCCGACTACTCGCGCTGCCGCAGCAGTGACCGACACCCACCTCCCCGCGCCCCACCACGGCCACGTTCCGCTTCCCAGCCCGCGGCCCAGCCGGGGCGGGCCGGGACGGCTGGGGTCAGGCCCGGGCGGGGTGGGTGAGGGTGTGCCAGGCGCCGTAGCCACCGAGGAGGTCGGAGACGTCGGTGTGGCCGTGGTGGCGCAGCAGGCTGGCGGCGATGGAGGAGCGGTGGCCGCTGGCGCAGTGGACGACGAGGGGGCGGTCGGTGGGGATCTCGTCGAGGCGGCCGGGGAGTTCGGCCAGGGTGATGTGCAGGGATCCTTCGATTGCGCCGGTTTCGCGTTCGCCGCAGGTGCGGACGTCGAGGACGGTGGGGGGCTGTTCGGCGGTGAGGGTGGTGCGGAGTTGGTCGGCGGTGAGGCGGCTGGCGGGGGTGAGGTCGTCGGCGAGGGCGGGCAGGGCGTTGTCGGGGTTGCGCAGGTAGCCGGCGATGTGGTCGAAGCCGATGCGGGCGAGGCGGGTGACGACTTCGTCCTCGCGGTCCTGCGGGGCGATGATCGCGATGGTGCTGTCGGGGGTGAGGACGGTGCCGGCCTGTTCGGCGAAGCGGCCGTCGACGGGGACGTTGACGGCGCCGCGGAGGTGTCCCGCGCCGAAGTCCTGGGGGCTGCGGGCGTCGAGGACGACGGCGCCCGCGGTCCGGGCCTCCCTGAAGCCCTCGGGGCACAGGGGGCGGGTGGCGTTCGCGCGGTCGAGCAGCGGGCGGTCCTGCCGGTTGAGGGCGGCGTCGTGGCCGAAGTAGGCGGGGGCGGCGGACTGGCCGGCGGTGACGATGCGGACGAAGGTGTCCTGGTCCATCGGCTGGCAGGCGTAGTTGGTCAGTCGCTGCGCGCCGATGGTGGACTGGCGGTCGGTGGAGAGGTTCTTGCCGCAGGCCGAGCCGGCGCCGTGGGCGGGGAAGACCAGGGTCTCGTCGGGCAGGCCCATCAGCTTGCGGTGCACGCTGTCGTAGAGCATCGCGCCGAGTTCGGCGGCGGTGACGCCGACCGAGGCGAGCAGGTCGGGGCGGCCGACATCGCCGATGAACAGCGCGTCCCCGGTGAGCACGCCGTACGGGACGGCGTCGTCGGGCTGCTCGAAGACCAGGACGCTGATCGACTCGGGCGTGTGCCCGGGGGTCTCCAGGATCTGCAGGGTGACGTCGCCGAGTTCGATCCGCTCGCCGTCGGCGAACTTGCGGATGGGGTAGTCGGTCTCCGCGCGGCGCCCGTACCCGATCCAGGCGCCGGTGAGATCGGCCAGTTCGAGGTGGCCGGCGAGGAAGTCGGCGTGGAAGTGGGTGTTGATGACGCCGACGACGGTCAGGCCGCGCGCCGTGGCGTCGGCGAGGTACTCGTCGACGTCCCGGCGGGGGTCGACGATCACGGCCTGGCCGGTGCGCTCGTCGGCGATCAGGTACGAGGCCTGGGAGAGGCAGTCGAGGTAGTACTGGCTGAAGATCACGGGATTTCTCCTCGTCGGGTCTGACAGGCTGGCTCTATGTCCGAGTGTACCCCCGGGGGTATTTTATCGACGCAATCGAGGCGCTCGCGATCTGCCGCGTGAACTCTGACACCACTGCCCCCAGGCCACTGGAAGCGGCCCTCCTTCAGGCGCTATCACGCGGCGACGGCGCGGCCAAACTGCCTTTCTCCATGGATAGTTCAGGCTCCGCGAGTTCGACCGATCACCCAGGAGGAGCCCGTGCCCGAGCACTTCATGAGCGTCAAGCAGACTGCCGAGTACCTGAACATGTCCGTAGCGTGGGTATACCGGGACGCGCCTCGGGTGGGACTCGTTCCCTACCGATTCGGTGGTGGGCGGAACGCGAAGTTGCAGTTCAAGGTGTCGGAGGTGCATGCCTGGGTGAGGCAGCAGCGGTTGTCCGGCGCCTGAGCCGGCGGTGCAAGTGCGGGTCTGCCCGTGACGGGCAGACCCGCACTCGTTCACGCGGCCAGACCGAGATCCAGGACCTGCGCCGCGCGGCTGATGGAGCCGGGCATGAGGTGGCGGTAGATCTTGAAGGTGATCTCGATGTTGCGGTGGCCCATCCACTCCGCGACGTCGGTGATCGGGATGTTGTTGCTGAGGCAGTTCGACGCGAAGAAGTGGCGCAGGCCGTAGAGGACCATGCCCTCGGGGATGTCGACCTGCCCGGAGGCCCTGATCCTCTGCCACTGGTTGTGGATGACGTGATGCGGCATAGCCAGGCCGATGTCCTTGGGGTTGCGCAGAAGGTAGCCGTCCACGGTCCCGTACGTGTCCGCGTACCGCTCGATGGCCTGCTTGGTGCGCGTCGGCAGCGGCACGTCGCGGTACTCGCCGACCTTGCGGTGCTTCAGGCGCGCGTAGGTCTTGGTCGCCTGGTTGACCTGCTCGGTGACGCGGTAGACGTCATCGGCGACGATGTTGTTGATGTTGACGGCGAATGCCTCGCCGTTGCGCAGACCGCAGCCGCTCATGAGTTCCGCAACCAGGCGGAAGGCGTCGTCGCCGGCGCTCCGGATCTCCTGCAGTTGAGCGAGGGAGGGGATCACCACCCGCTCCGGGTCGTACTGAGGAGGCTGGACGCCGTTCATCGGGCTGTCCTCGTAGAGGCCCAGCCTGTGCGCGTCCAACAGGATGGTCTTGAGCCTGACGAAGGCGTTGGTCTGGGCCGCCAGCCCGACGCCGTTCCGCTCCATGGTCTCGACGAACGCTTCCACGACCTTGTGGTCGAACGTCCCCATGCGGCGACTGCCGAAAGCAGGGAGGAGGTGGTTCTTCAGGATGGAGTCGATGTTCCGCAGCGAGGTCGGGCTCTGGTGACGCTGACCCTTCAGCCACTCGGCGGTGTAGACCGAGAACTGCATCCCGCCGTACTTCTTGATGCGCTCCGCCTTCCGCTGGCTCTGCGGGGAGTTCTTCCGCGCGTGGTAGACCTCGGCGAGGCGGGCCTTCGCCTTCTCCTGGTTGACGAAGCCGGACTCCTCCGTCTGCCGCCCGGCCGCGTTGCGGTACCTGATCTTGTACTCGTGCGAGCACTTGCTCCAGCGGGACTCCGGATGCTCGCACTCCTTGAAGAAGCTGCCCATGCCGCGGGTGAGGCCTGTGGTCGCCATCTGCTGGTACCTCCGGGAGTCCTGCTGACCTTTTGCTGACCCCGGATGGTCGATCATGCCCCTGAGCTGGGCAGAAACGTCAGACTCGTGATAACTGGGCGAAGTACACGGGGGACCTTCCTGGGCGGCATAGGACTGGGCGGCTCGGGGCCGGGCGGTGCGGGGGTGGGCGGCTCGTAGGCCTGGGCGGTGTCGGGCGCCGCAGCGCCGTTCTGATACCCCCCTCGGTATATTTGCGAGCATACGGCTGCCCGAGCCGATACGGGACGGGGTATCGCCGAGTGATTTCGATAATACCCCCGGGGGTACTATGGTGGGGCACCGAGGGGCCGGCCACCGCCGCCGGGCCAGGTGCCGGCGGGGCCGAGGACGCACCGGCCGTGCCACGCACCCGGCACACCACCCGCACCGGGCCACCGGGCCCGTACGGACGCCCGCGCCGCCCCCGACCCGCCGGACCACTGCGGTCCGGTCTGCACCACTGGAGACACCTCATGCCCTTGCTGCCGCATGCCCACGGGCCCCACGCCCACCGGCCCGACGCCCACGGACCGGGCGCCCCCGGGCGGGCCACCCCCGCCGAGGCCCACGAGCTCGCCCGCACCGGCGCCGCCGTCCTACTGGACGTCCGGGAGGCCGCCGAGTTCGCCGCCGGACACGCCCCCGGCGCGCTGCACCAGCCGTTGATCGGGCTGGCCGCCGGTGTCCCGCTGCCGACCGGGGCGACCGGGCGGACCGTGCTGGCGATCTGCCGCTCCGGCAACCGATCCGGGCGCGCGGCGGAGCTGCTCGCGCGGCGCGGCGTCGAGGCGCTGAACGTGGTCGGCGGCATGGGTGCCTGGGCGCTGGCCGGGCTGCCGGTCACCACGTCCGACGGCGGCGCCGGGCACGTGATATGACCACGCTGATCCTGGCGCTCGCCGCCGGTGCGGTGGTCGGGCTGGCCCTGGGCGGGCTGGGCGGCGGCGGCAGCATGCTCGCCGTCCCCGCCCTCGTCTACCTGCTGGGCTTCAGCCCGGCGCTGGCCACCACCGCCAGCCTGGTGATCGTCGCCGCGACCTCGCTGACCGGGCTGCTCGCCCACGCCCGGGCGGGCCGGGTCCGGTGGCGCACCGGCGCGCTGTTCGCCGCCGCCGGACTGCCCGCCGCCATGGCCGCCGGGGCGCTGTCCGCCCATCTGCCGGGCGCGCTGCTGACCGGTGCCTTCTCGGTACTGGCGGCGCTCGCGGCCTGGCGGATGCTGAAGCCGCCCGCGAAGAACGCGCAGGAACGTTCCGCCGCCGGAGTCGGCCGTTCCACGGCGGCGGGCGCCGGGCTCGGCGCCGTCACCGGACTGCTCGGCGTCGGCGGCGGCTTCCTCGCCGTACCGGCCCTGGTCTCGGTGCTCGCCTTCACCATGGCCGAGGCCGTCGGCACCAGCCTGCTGGTCATCACCGCCAACTCGCTCGCCGCCCTGCTGCCCCGCCTCGGCTCGGCCGGGGCGATCGACTGGGCCGTGGCCGCCCCCTTCACCGGGGCGGCGATCCTCGGCGCCTGGGACGGCAAGCGGCTGGCGGACAAGCTCAGCGGGCGCACCCTCCAGAAGGCCTTCGCCGTCGCCCTGCTCGCCGTCGCCGCGCTGATGCTCATCACCACGGTGAGCTGATCACCACGGTGGGCTGATCACCACGGCGAGCTGCCCCCGAGCCTCCCCGCACCTCCCCGCATCACCACCGACACCCACCCCCATCCGAGAGGACCCCCACCCCCATGACCACGCCGCTGACCGTCGAGCAGCTCCAACCCCGCCTCGGCCTGCTCACCCTCATCGACGTCCGCTCCCCCGGCGAGTACGCCGCCGGCCACATCCCCGGCGCCCTGAACGTCCCGCTCGACCAGCTCGACCGCGCCCTGCCCGCGCTGCGCGAGGCCGCCGGGCAGGGCGAGATCGCCGTGGTCTGCGCCGCCGGGCCGCGCGCCGACAACGCCTGCCGCGTGCTGGCCGACGCCGGCATCCCGACCCTCACCCTGACCGGCGGCACCAACGCCTGGGCGAGCGCCGGGCGGCCGCTGGACCAGGTGGCCGGCGCCCGCCGGGTGTGGGCGCTGGACCGCCAGGTCCGGATGGTGGCCGGCTCCCTGGTGCTGGCCGGCGTGCTGGTCGACCTCGCGCTGCCGGGTGCCCGCTGGGTCTCCGCCGCAGTCGGCGGCGGGCTGGCCTTCTCCGCGCTGACCAACACCTGCGCGATGGGCTCGATGCTCTCCAAGCTCCCGTACAACCGGCCCCGCCCCGGGACGCCGAGCCTGGACGAGACGCTCGCGGCCCTGAAGCGCTGAGCCCAGCCGAAGGGCTGAGCCCCTCGGGCCACTGAGCCCAATCACGGTCCGGACCCCTCGACGGTCGGGCCCGAACCGCGACCGTTCCCAGATCGTGAAGGCCCCTGCCCACCCCCGTCGGGCAGAGGCCTTCACTTCTTCTCCCAGCTGTCTCCCGGAAGCCGTCACCGCGCATCCCGTTGACGTGACCGAGCCCACCATGTGAAATGTCACCCATCACATGCGATGCATCGTAACGCACACCACCCATCCGATTTGAACGTTCAAACGCCATCGCCCCGCCACCCGACCGGAGGTAGCTCCGCCATGCCGCCCCGCCCCCGCGCCTTACCCACCGGTCTCGCCCTCCTGACCGTCCTCGCCGCCCAGGCCCTCGGCGCCGCCCCGGCCCCGGCGGCCGCCGGAACGCCGCTCGTCGACGGCGGCGGCTACCTCCTCGGCTCCGCCCTGGACGGCAGCTGCCTCGGCCCGCAGTACGCCCAGCCCGCCCCCGGCACCCCGGTGGTCGGCGCCGCCTGCGGGCGGCTGCTCAGCCAGCGCTGGCAGCTGCGCCGCGCCGGCACCGACTACCTGCTCGTGAACGCCGCCAGCGGCCGCTGCCTCACCCTCGGCGGCCCGGACCGCCGCCCCGCCACCGCCGACTGCGGCAGCTCCCCCGAGGCCGAGCGCTTCACCGTCTCCCGCGCGCCGCAGGGCACCTACACCCTCACCACCCGCGGCACCGGCGGCTGCCTGACCGCCGATCCGGCCCCGGTGGCCCACCACTGCGACAACCGCCCCGCCCACCGCTGGACGCTCACCCGCACCGAGCCGCTGGTCCTCGCCGACCCCGGCTTCGAGCAGAGCGACACGAGCGACACGAGCGACACGAGCGGCACGAACGGGACGAGCGGCACGAACGGCGCCGCCACCGCCCGCAGCACCTCCGGCGGCTGGACCTTCACCGCCCACACCGGCACCGCCACCAACAACCCGCACGGCGGCACCCGCCTCGCCTACCTCGACGCCGGCCCCGGCTACGCGGTGAGCCAGCAGGTGACCGCCGTCACCGCGGGCAGTTACGACCTGTCCGCCTGGATCGCGACGGGCGGCGCCGGCGGCAGCCTCTCGGTGAGCGTCAACGGCACCGTGGTGCGCTCCCTCCCGCTGCCCGAGCAGTCCCTCTACGCGAAGTACACCCTCCCCCGGGTCCGGGTCGCCCCCGGCGACCGGCTGACCCTCACCATCGGCTCCTCCCCCACGGGTTGGATCAACGTGGACGACGCCGCCGTCGCCCCGGCCGCCCCCAACGACCCGGTGATCAGCTCCTCCGACCCCGAGGCCGTCGCCCTCTTCGACTGGGCCAAGGCCAAGGCCAACAGCTGGGTGCAGCAGGCCGGCGCCACCGGCGTGCTCGACCAGGACGAGAACCACCCCGGCGGCACCGGCACCACCACCTACGACGCCACCTACTGGGCCGGCTACCCGTTCCGCTCCGCCTTCTACAGCCGCGACTTCGCCCACCAGCTGGTCGGCGCCCACCTGCTCGGCCTGGACGCCGAGAACAAGACCATGCTGCGCGGCTTCGCGGCCTCGGCCACCGAGGTCAACAAGCTCTACCCGGTCTGGGCGCTCAACTTCGACGCCCGCAGCTACGGCGCCATCGACTACCGGAGCCCCGACCGCTTCGTCCGCGAGCTGCCCGCGCCGTTCGAACTCGTCCAGCAGGCCGGCGAGGCCTACCGCTGGACCGGCGACCGCGACTACGCCGAGGACCCGGACCTGGGCCGGTACGTGCGCAACACCCTCGGCCCGTTCATCGCCGCCCGCCCCGGCCCGATCGACAACGGCGGGGTGCCGATCCCGCAGGCCACCAGCCGCAGCATCTTCGCCGGCACCGCCAGTTATGCCGAGAACGCCACCCGCACCTACGCCGAGGCCGGGGACGCGGTCGGCGCCCAGTACCAGGCCTACCTCTCCGCCGCCGCGCTGGCCGACGCCCGGGGCGACGCCGCCTCCGCCGCCGGCTACCGGAAGGCCGCCGATCAGCTGCGCACGTACGTCAACTCCACCTGGAGCGTGGACGGTTCGCAGCCCGGCGAGGTCGTCCACGGCTACGACACCGCCGGCAAGCCGATCACCGGCTGGGGCTACGAGGCGAGCGTACTGATGCCGGTCAAGGGGCTGCTCGACCCGGGCCCGCGCCGGGACGCCCAGCTCGCCGCCATCGACGCCGCCGACTCCGGCCCGGAGCGCTCGGCGAACCTGGAGGCCTACACCTACCTGCCGGACGCCTTCTTCGCCAACCACGACCGCAGCACCGCCTGGAAGTGGATGCGGCACGTCTACGAGAGCGTCGGCGAGCCGCACGTGAGCGGCGCGATGCTGAACGGCGACTACCCCGAGGTCCCGTTCACCCTGCTCGCCCAGACCGTCCAGGGCCTGCTCGGCGTCACCCCCGACGCCGCCGGCCACGCGCTCTCCACCACCCCGCAGCTGCCCGCCTCGATGGGCTGGCTCCAGGTCGCGGGCATCCCGGTGGGCGGCGGCACGGTGACCGTCCGCCACGACGGCGCGCAGCGCAGCACCGTCACCAACACCGGTACTGAGCCCGTCACTTGGGAGGCCCGCTTCCCCGGTCAGCACGCCCGCGCCACCGTCGACGGCGAGCAGCGGGCGGCCCGCACCACGACCGTCGACGGCACGACCTACACCTCCATCACCGTGACCCTCGCGCCCGGACGCTCCGCGACCGCGACCGTCACCGACTGACCCCCACACAGCACAACCGCGGCCGGCCGGCCCCACCCGGCCGGCCGCACCCCCTCGCTTCCTGACGGTTCGTCATCTCACCATCCCCCACCCCTCAGGAGGGCGCTCATGCGCCGAACCCGCCGCCGTGTCGCGGCATCCCTGCTCTCCCTCGCGCTCGCGACCGCCGGCCTCGGAGCCGTCGGCCTCGGCACGGCCGCTCCCGCCACCGCCACCCCCACCCCCACCGCGATCGGCACCGGCCCCGGCCTCGGCAACGGCAACGCCCTGACCCCGCCGATGGGCTGGAACTCCTGGAACTCCCTCGGCACCGAGGTCACCCAGGAGCAGGTCGTCCAGACCATCGACTTCATGGCCGCCAACGGCCTGGTCGCGGCCGGCTACGACACCGTCACCATCGACGACGGCTGGTCGCTCTGGCACCGCGACGGCCAGAGCTCCGACCTGGTCCGCAACGCCGACGGCGGCCTCCAGCTGTACGACAACGCCGGCAACCCGGTCAGCGGCACCGACGGCACCGGCAACGACCCCACCTCCGGCCACCTGGTCCCGCGCCCCGACCACTTCCCCGAGCGGACCGTCGACGGCCACACCGTCAACGGCATCGCGTACCTCGCCCAGTACGCGCACAGCAAGGGCATGAAGTTCGGCCTCTACGCCACCGACACCTACCTCACCTGCCAGATGCACCCCGGCAGCCTCGGCCACGAGTCCACCGACGCCGCCGACTTCGTCTCCTGGGGCGTCGACTTCGTCAAGTACGACGACTGCCCGTACGGCCCGCAGATCGTCGGCCCGGACGGGCACAACTACTACACCCAGGGCGAGGGCAAGGAGCTGACCCGCTCCATCTACGCCCGGGTGCAGACCTTCCAGCACGCCCTGGACGCGGCCTCCGCCGCCCAGGGGAAGCCCAAGGTCACCCTGAGCGTCTCCGCCCAGCCCGTCCACAGCGGGGTCCCGTACCTGCTCGCCGCCGACGACCCGGCCCGCACCGACCCGGTGGTCCAGGCCGCCGGGACGGCCCCCTTCCACGCCCCCGGCTACGCGCCCACCGGCATCTGGTGCGGCCAGGTCGCCAACCTCTGCCGGATCGGCGGCGACCGGGACAGCGAGCTCGACGGGGTGCTCTGGAACGGGCAGTTGCAGACCGCGCTGCAGTACCCGGGCAATGTCCGCGCGGGCAGCTGGAACGACCTGGACATGATGTTCACCGGCTGGCAGGACGTCTACGGCCTGTGGGGCACCACGGACACCTGCACCTGCCACAAGCCCTTCACCGACGACGAGTCGCGGACGGAGGCCTCGGTCCTCGCCATGCTCGCCGCGCCGATGATCTCCGGCGCCGACCTGCGCACCGCCGCGCAGTCGCAGCACAGCGCGGACGGCTACACCTGGTCCACCGGGATCAACGACACCAGCCTGGCGATCCTGAAGAACAAGGAGGTCATCGCCGTCGACCAGGACGGCCTGGCGAAGCCCGCCACCCTGGTCGGCGCCAAGCCGGCCGACGGGCACGCCCCGGTGGTCCTCAAGCGGCAGCTCGCCAACGGCGACACCGCCGTGCTGCTGGTCAACCAGGACCCGTCGGCCGGCCGCACCGTCGCCACCAGCCTCGCCGAACTCGGCCTCGGCGGCTCCGGCTACCAGGCCAAGGAGCTGTGGACGGGCTCGGCTTCGACCGTCACCGGCCCGATCAGCGCCTCCCTCCCGCCGCACGGCGCGGCCCTCTACCGGCTGGCCAAGCAGGGCACCGGCGGGCCGTCCGGCGTGGTCGACGACGGTGCGTACCACTCCCTGAGCAGCGGCGGCCTCGCGCTGTCCCTGCTCGGCTCCTGCACCGCACCGCTCGGCTCGATCACCGACCTGGAGCCCGCGCGCCCCGGCGACCCGGCGCAGCAGTGGACCTTCACCAGTAACCCCGACGGGACCATCCGGATCAGCGACAACTGCGCCACCGGCACCCACCGGCACACCGTGCTCTCCGCCGGGGCCTCGGCCGGTGACAGCGCCTACCTGCTCGACCTGTCGCCCGGCAACCCCTGGCAGGAGTGGAAGCTGGCCCAGGACCAGGCCACCGGCTCCGTCACCGTCACCAACGTCGCCACCGGCCTCGCCCTCGACGCGGGCGCCGGCACCGCCGGAACCCCCGTCACCACCCGCCCGGCCACCGGCCAGCGCTGGACCCTCGGGTCCTGAGGGCCCGCTCAGCCCCTCGTGCCGGCCGTCCGCCGCGTGGCGCGGACGGCCGGCATCCGGACCAGTACCGCCATGCTCAGCCCGAAGACGACCACGCCCAGCGGGACGTGGACCGACGGCACGTGCGCGACGCCCAGCACGACCTGCGCCGAGGCCAGCACCAGGAACCCGGTGGCGTACAGGACCGGACGGGGCGAGCCGCCGCCGGGCCGCCAGGCCAGGACGGCGGCGAGCAGGTACAGCATCGAGGACCCGTACATCACGCGCGCGCCGACGCTGTGCAGCGTCTCGCCGTAGGAGGTGGAGAGCAGCAGCCCGGCCGTGACCGCCTGGAAGAGGACCGCCACGGTCTGGAGCGCCACGGAGGCCCGGAGGAAGGTGTGGGCGCGCAGCCCCGCCGCCGTGTCCGTGGTGCCCCTGGTGCCCGTGGCCGCCTCCGCCGTCGTCCCGATGGCCATGACGCGCTCCCCTCTTCTGCCTCGCGGCAGCTGATCGATAGTGTCCCGCTCATCCGACGACACAGGTCGACGAAGTGTGAGGCGAGGGTCCATGACAGACGAGCAGACCCGGGGAGCGGCCCCGACCGTGAGCACCCCCTCCGTACCGGACCCGGGCGTGGTCGTCGGCGAGCGGCGGCAGCTGATCAACCTGGCCTACCGGCTGCTCGGTTCGCTGGCCGAGGCCGAGGACGCGGTGCAGGAGACGTACACCCGGTGGTACGCGCTGTCCCGGGAGCAGCAGGAGGCCATCGCCTCGCCGGGCGCCTGGCTGTCCACGGTGGCCGGCCGGGTCTGCCTGGACCAGCTCGGGTCGGCGCGGGCCCGGCGGGAGCGCTACGTCGGCGAGTGGCTGCCCGAGCCGCTGCCCGACCGCGGCGAGTGGATCGGCGGCCCGACCGACGGCGGCGGGCCGGCCGATCCCGCGGACTGGGTCACCCTGGACGAGTCGGTGACCATGGCCTTCCTGGTCGTCCTGGAGGCGATGACCCCGGCGGAGCGGGTGGCGTTCATCCTGCACGACGTCTTCCGCTACCCCTTCCCCGAGGTGGCCGGGATCGTCGGCCGCACCCCGGCGGCCTGCCGCCAGCTGGCCTCCTCCGCACGCCGCCGGATCAGGGCCGCCCAGGCCCCGGCGACCCCGACGGGCGCGCAGGCCGGGTTGGTACGGGACTTCAAGCGGGCCTGGGAGGCCCGGGACATCGCGGCCCTGGTCGGCCTGCTCGCCCCCGACGCCACGATGACCGCCGACGGCGGCGGCCTGGCCGGCGCCGCCCTGCGCCCGGTGGTGGGCGGCGAGCGGATCGCCCGGTACCTGGTCCACTTCGCCGACCTCGCCCCCGGGCTCACCCTCCTCGAACGGACCGTCAACGGCCGCCCCGGCCTGGTCGCCCGGCTCGGCGGCCGCACCGCGACGGTGGCGGCCTTCGACCTGGCCGACGGCCGGATCACCCGCGTCTGGGCGGTCCGCAACCCGGAGAAGCTGCGCCCTTGGACGGCGCACGAGCCGACGCGCGAGCCGGAGCGCGAACCGCACGGCCGCTGAGTGGTCCTACAGCTCCACGTTTCGTCGCGGGTCACCCCTTCGGGTGGTCGGGCGAGGCCGGGTCGAGCGAGGACAGGAAGTTCCGCATGCCGTCGAGGTAGCCGGGGGTGAACAGCGAGCGCGGTGCGGCGACGGCGAGGAAGGTGCTGCGCAGCTCGGAGTCCTCGACGTCCTTGGGCACCATGTTGTGGGTCGAATCCGGGAAGCGCAGGACGTGGAGCAGGCCCGGGGTGGTGACCAGGCGGCGGTAGGCGGCCTCGGTGTCGTCGCTGTCGACGTTGACGTCCCGGCCGCCGAGGACGAGCTGCACCGGCACCCGGAGGGCGGCGAGGTCCTCGGTGGCGTCGGAGAGGTGGTTGCGTTTGTTGAACGCCCAGCGCTCGGGGGTCAGCCCGTCGACGTCGCCGCCGGCGGCCCGGTACTCCTCGAAGGTCGAACCGGCCCGCAGGGCGGCCAGGTTGCGGTCGCTGCGGGCGACGGCGGCCGCGGTCTCCGCGGGCGAGGCGTGCCGTTCCCCCAGCTCGGCGAGCAGGTTGTAGCGGCCCTGCTGGAGCCAGTTGACGGCGGTGCCGACGGCGATCACGAACCTGACGTCCGGGGACTGCCGGGCGGCCTTGGGCATCACCCAGCCGGCCTGGCTGGCGCCCCAGAGCCCGATCCGGTTCGGGTCGATGCCGGGCTGGGCCTTGGCCCAGCGGATCGCGGCGAGGGTCTCGTCGACGCGGTCCTGCATGCTCTGGTCCAGCCAGTCGCCGGGGGCGTTGTTGACGCCGGGCTTGTCCCAGGAGAGCGTCGCGTACCCGGCCTTCGCCATGGCCTCCCAGAGCGGCCGGTAGAAGGTGTCGTGGGTGGCGTCCACGGGCCCGTCGCCATGGACGAAGACCACCAGTCCGTACGGCCCGTGGCCGCCGGTGGGGCGGGCCAGGACGCCCTGGAGCGGCTGCCTGCCGCCGGTGACGGTGACCCGCTCCTCCGTGAGGTCGTACTCGTTCTGGTAGACCACCCAGCCGCCCATGCCGGCCAGCAGCACGGCCACGGACAGCAGTGAGCCCCAGAGCCACCGGCGCCTGCCGAACATCTTCATAGCGTTCACTCACCAATCGTTCGTTTCGAAAACGACCGTAGCAGATATGAACACAATGAGGTGCTCGTCTTTACCTCCGCCTACCCGGAGGCGGTCACCGCCCGACCGGCGCCGTCCCGGCCTCGGGAGCCACCCGCTCCGACACCACCGGCTCCGGGAGCGTCCGGAACAGCGCCCAGCTCAGCACCGGCATCAGCACCAGCGGCAGCAGCGCCGTACGCAGCGAGGTCGCGTCCGCGAGAGCGCCGATCACCGGGCTCGCCAGCCCGCCGACGCTCACCGTCAGCCCGAGGGTGATCCCGCTCGCCGTACCGATCCGCGACGGCAGGTAGTCCTGCCCCAGCGTGACCTGCAGGGAGAACGGCACGTACAGGCCCGCCGAGGTCAGCGCCACGAACAGGTACAGCGCCGGGCCCGGCACCAGCAGCACCCCGGCCACCGCGACCGCCGCCACCAGGTACGACCAGCGGGCCACCGCCACCCGCCCCCACCGGTCCGCCAGCGCGCCGCCCAGCACCGAGCCCACCGCGCCGCCCGCGTACAGCACCACCAGCGCCACCGTGCCCGCCGCCGCACCGCCGCCCAGGCGCTGGGCGGTGAACAGCGAGAGGAAGGTGCTCAGCCCGACGAACGCGACCGAGCGGCAGACCACCGCCAGCGACAGCCGCACGAAGGCCGCCCGGTCGTCGGCCCCCGGAACCGGCTCGCGCGCCTCCCCGGCCGCCCGCCGCCGCTCCAGTTCGCGCAGCACCGGCAGGCAGAGGGAGGCGCCCGCGAGCGCGGGCAGCGCCAGCAGCGGGGTCAGCCGCAGCCCGCCCGTCCCCACCACGGCGGCGACCAGCAGCGGGGCGGCGGCGAAGCCCAGGTTGCCGCCCAGCGAGAACCAGGCCATCCCCCGGTGGGTGCCCAGGCCGCGCCGCCCGTCCCCCGCCCGCCGCGCCGCCAGCCGGGCCACCCGGGCCGACTCCGGGTGGTAGGCCGCCACCCCGACCCCGGACAGCGCCACGAAGGCCAGCGTCAGCCCGTACGAGCCGCCCACCCCGCTGAGCGCGATGCCCGCGCCGCCCAGCAGCGTACTGACCGGCAGCAGCCAGGGCAGCGGCCGGCGGTCGGTGAGCGCCCCGAACAGCGGCTGCGCCACCGAGGAGAGCAGCGAGGCGGCGAGCACCACCCCGGACACGGCGGCGTAGCCGTAGTGGCGCTCGGCCGCGAAGAACGGCACCAGGGCCGCCACCGCGCCCTGGTAGACGTCCACACAGGAGTGCCCGACGGAGAGCAGGAGGATCGACCTGCGGTCGAAGGATCGTTTCGGCATGCCGCCAGCCTCGGGCCCGCACCCGCTGTCGGACTTCCGATAACCTGCCATCCGATGCCGAGAATCCGCCACAATCCCGTCGCCTCGCGCCACACTCCCGTCGCGTCGACCGAGGCCCGCCTGCTGCCCTCCGGCGGCGCCATCGACGCGCACCGGCACGACGACCACCAGATCGCCTACGCCGCCCGGGGCGTGGTCGGCATCACCACCGACGCCGGCTCCTGGGTCGCCCCCGGCGACCGCGCGCTGTGGATCCCGGCCGGCACCGTCCACGCCCACCAGGCCCACGGCGAACTCGAACTCCACCTGGTCGGCCTGCCCGCCGCCGACAACCCGCTCGGCCTCGACCGCCCGACCGTCCTCGCCGTCGGCCCGCTGCTACGCGAACTGATCGTCGCCTACACCCGCACCCCCGACCAGGACACCCCCGAACGCGCCCGGCTGCGCGCCGTCCTGCTCGACCAGCTGCGCGCCTCCCCGCAGAGCCCGCTCCACCTCCCCACCCCCGCCACGCCCCTGCTCCGCGCCCTGTGCGCGCTGCTGGAGGCCGACCCGGCCGACGGCCGTACGCTCGCCGAACTCGGCCGCGCCGTCGGCGCCAGCGACCGCACCCTCTCCCGGCTGTTCCGCACCGACCTCGGCATGACCTTCCCCCAGTGGCGCACCCAGCTGCGGCTGCACCACGCCCTGGTACTGCTCGCCGAGGGCCTGCCCGTCACCACCGTGGCGCACCGCTGCGGCTGGGCCTCCGCCAGCGCCTTCATCGACGTGTACCGCCGCGCCTTCGGACACACCCCGGGCGGGCGCACGCCGCGCTGAACGCCGTTGTCCGTACCGCGTGGCAGGCTGGGGGCATGTGCGGCCGCTTCGTCTCCACCACCACGCCCCAGGACCTCGTCTCCCTGCTCGGGGAGCTCCGGTGGGACCCGGCCGAGACCTTCGCGCCGAGCTGGAACGTCGCCCCGACCGACCCGGTCCCGGCCGTCCTGGAACGCGTCGACCGGGACACCGGCGAACTGCTGCGCCAACTGCGCCCGCTGCGCTGGGGCCTGGTCCCGTCCTGGGCCAAGGACCCGTCCGGCGGCGCCCGCCTGATCAACGCCCGCTCGGAGACCGTCGACACCAAGCCCGCCTTCCGCAAGGCCTTCACCACCCGCCGCTGCGTGATCCCCGCCGACGGCTACTTCGAGTGGCGCGAGGTCCCCGCCGCCGCCGACCGGAAGAAGTACAAGCAGCCCTACTTCCTCAGCACCGGCGGCCTGATGCTGATGGCCGGCCTCTACGAGTTCTGGCGCGACCCCACCCGCCCCGAGGACGACCCGCTCGCCTGGCTGGCCACCGCCACCGTCATCACCACCGACGCCACCGACTCCGCCGGCCGCGTCCACGACCGGATGCCCCTCACCATCGCCCCCGACGACCTCGCCACCTGGCTCTCCCCCGCCCACACCGACCCCGCCGAACTCCACCACCTGCTGCACAGCCCCGCCGACGACACCCTGCGCGTCCGCGCCGTCCCCACCACCGTCAACAGCGTCCGCAACAACGGCCCCCACCTGCTGGACACCGCCCCGGACCCGCTGGGCCTGGCGGACTGAGGAGCCTTCGGCAGCCCGCGAAGGTGGCGATTCCCCCGCCGACGCCGGTCCTCGCGCGCACGGAACGCGAAGACCTCGGCCACGAAGTCGCCGAGGTCCCCGCGAAGCCTTTCCACCTCGCCAAGTCCACAGGTTGCGGCGCAGCTCGCACCGCCACAACCCACACGATCAGATCAACCCGGCAACGTACTACCGGGCGTGGGTCCGGTCGGCGTTGATCCCGGCGTCCGGTGCCGCGTCGGCGGCGTTGCCCTCTCCCCACTGCTGGGCCCCCTGCTTGGGCCGGGGGATGAGGAAGGTCGCCAGCATGCCGAGGGCGAGCAGCGCGGCACAGGTGTAGCCGTCGATCTGGATCGCGTGGGACATGGCGTCGCGGGCGGCCTCGGCGGCGGACGCCGTCCGCGGGTTGTCGCCCAGCCCGGAGATCATCGCGCCGGCGCTGTCGGAGACCGCCGAGGACAGTTGGTCGGCGCTGGCCTCGGGCGTTCCCTGTTCGACGAGCCGGTCCGACAGGTCGGAGGCCAGTGCCGTGAAGAACGTCGAGGTCAGGACCGCGATACCGAGTGCGGAGCCGAGTTGGCGCGCGGCGCTCTGGATTCCGGAGCCCTGGCCGGCCTGCTGCGGCGGCACGTCCGCCAGGACCACGTTGGTAACCTGGGCGGTGGCGAAGCCGACCCCCATGCCGTACAGGAACAGGGCGATGGCGATGACCCACCACTGGGAGTCGCTGCCGGCCAGCAGGCCGAACATCAGCAGGCCGGCGGCCTCCAAGACCAGGCCGATCCGGACCAGGCCGACCGGGCCGGTCTTCTCGGCCATGCCGAAGCTCGCGCCGCTCGCGACGAAGCTTCCGACCGCGACGACGAAGACCAGCAGTCCGGTCTGGACCGGGGAGTAGTCCAGGGCGTACTGGAGCCACAGCGGCAGCACGGCGAGCATGCCGAACTCGGCCAGGGCGATGACGAGCGTCGCGATGTTGCCCGTGCTGAAGGACTTGATGCCGAACAGCGAGGTGTCCATCAGCGGCGCCGTTCCGTTGCCCCTGGTGAGTCGCACCTGGAGGAACAGGAAGAGGGCGAGGCACACCACCGCGACGACCAGGGCGACCGGGATGACCGACAGGCCCGTACCGTCCCCGAAGGGACCGAGGTCCTTACGCGGTTCCCACCACCCGTAGGTGCGTCCCTCGATCAGCGCGAACGCGAGAAGTCCGAGGCCCAGCACCGACAGCACCGCGCCGACGGCGTCGATCCGTCCCGGCCGGCGGGGGGAGGGCCGGAGGAACCTCATGACGCCGACGAGGATCAGCGCGACAACCGCGATGTTGATGCCGAAGGCCCACCGCCAGGAGTAGTCGGCGAGCCAGCCGCCCAGCAGCGGTCCGACCGCGGCGGCCGCCCCGATCGTCGATCCCCAGATGGCGAACGCCTTGCCGCGGTCCGGGCCCCGGAAGGTCAGATTGAGCAGCGCCAGCGAGGTCGGCATGATGATCGCGCCACCGACACCCTGCGCGAACCGGCCGGCGATCAGCAGCTCCCCGGTGGGCGACACCGCCGCGGCGATGCTGGCCAGGCCGAAGATCACGGTCCCGACCATGAACAGCCTGCGCGCTCCCAGGATGTCCGAGAAGCGGCCCATCGCCAGCAGCAGGGCGGCCAGGATGATCGCGTAGGACTCCTGGATCCACTGAGCGCCGGAGGCCGAGATCTCCAGGTCGTCGATGATCGGCGGCATCACCACATTGACGATGGTGAAGTCCACGACCACCAGCGAGACACCGAGGGAGATGGCGACCAGGCCCAACCAGGCGTCCCGGTCGGTGGGTGAGGGCCGAGCCGGATTGTCGGACACAGCGTTCCTCCGTTCTGTTCGATGGGGATGCACCCGGTTCGGTCGCCGAGGGCGAGGTACTGGGGGTGTCGGGGAGGCGTTCCGCCTCCGAGCCACTGGCACCGTGCCAGAGGAAGAGGACGTAATCTGACCTCTACTCACACAGATCCGGAGGGCAGTCCGTGACCGCCAACCGAACACTGGAGCTGCTCAGCGTGCTTCAGGCCCAGAAGGAGTGGACCGGCGCCGGTCTGGCCGAGCGGCTGGGGGTGTCCCCGCGGACGGTCCGGCGCGACATCAGCCGGCTGCGCGGACTGGGCTATCCCGTCACGGCGCGCAAGGGCCCCTCCGGCTTCTACCGGCTGTCCCACGGAGCGCGGCTGCCCCCGCTGATAGTCGACGACGAGCAGGCCGTCGCCATCGCGCTGGCCCTGCAGACGGCTCCGGCCTCGGTGGCCGGCATGGGGGACGCCACGAAGCGGGCGCTGAACTCCATCAAGGAGCTCCTGCCTCCCCACCTGGCCCGCAGGCTGGCGACCTTCTCGATCGAGCAGATAGAGAACGCCTGGGAGCTGGCCCCGCCGCAGGTCGATCCCGCGCTGCTGGCTCAGCTGAGCGCCGCCGCGCAGCAACGCGAGCTGGTGCGGTTCGCCTACCGGTCCATCGACCGCGGGCCGGTGGAGGACGACGAGGTGCTGGCCGAACCCCATCGGCTCGTCGTCTGGTCCGGGCGCTGGTATCTGGTGGCGTACGACCAGCGCAGGAACTCCTGGCACACCTACCGGCTCGACCGCATCGGGCAACTGACCTCCACCGCCTGGCGGTTCGGTCCTCGGGACGTGCCGGAGGCGGACATCACCCGCTTCGTCCAGAGCCAGCCCGACCGGGGGGACACCGCGGACACCTGGCCGTGCTGGGGCACCGTCCTGATGGAGTGCCCGGCGACGCTGGTGGCGAAGTGGGCCCCGGGCGCGGCGAGCTTCGAAGCGATCGACGAGCGGATCACCCGGATCCGGATGGGGGCGTGGTCCTGGTCGGCACTCATCGGCTTCCTCATCACCTTCGACCGCCGTTTCACCGTCGAAGGCCCGCCAGAACTCGCCGAAGCGGCCCGCCAGGTGATCGGCCGCCTCGACGTCGCCGTACCCCTGCCCGACGAGCACGCGCCGGAGCCGGTCACTTCGGTCCGAGCCGGTACCTGAGACCGAAACGGACGGCCCGCGTTCCTGGCCCGGCTCCCGGGTACGGAAGCGCACCGCTCCCTTCGCGATCGGTCACGGGGCGGGGGCACTCACTCCGTGCCCGTCCGGGCGGTCCCCGGGCGGCCCAGGGGGAGGAGGTACTGGACGGGTTCGCCGAGGTCGTCGAGGGCGAGGAGTTCGTGGGCCAGGTCGTCCTGGAGGCCGCCGAGGGGGGTGGTGCCGAGGCCGAAGGCGGCGGCGGTCAGCAGGAGGTTCTGGGTCAGGTGGCCGGCTTCGAGGAGGCCGAGGCGCAGGGCGCGCAGGCCGTAGCGGCGGCGGAGGTGGGCGAGGTCGAGGTGGACGGCGAGGACGGCGGGGGCCTGGTCGATGCCGATGGCGTCCGGGTCGTCGGCCGGGCGGGAGAGGTAGGAGGAGAGGGCCTTGAGGTCGTCGAGGGCGGGGGCCGGGCCGATCGGGCGCAGGCTGCGGTGTTCGGGGAGGCACTGGTAGGTGCCGGCGGGCAGGCCGTCCACGGCGAGGGCGAGCAGGCGCAGCCGTACGGTGTGCAGGGCGCCCGCGCTGGGGTACGGGCGGTGGCCGGTGTCGGGGTTGGCGGCGTAGGCGGACCAGAGCAGTCCGCCGAGGGTGCCGGCGGTGAGCGGGCCGGTCAGCGGGCCGCGGGTGGAGTGGCGGGTGCGCAGGGCGTCGGCCAGGGTGACGGGCGGCAGCGGGTCGGCGGGCAGCGGGAGGTCGCCGGGGCGGGGGCGCGGGGCCGGGTGGTGCGGCAGGTCGCGCAGGGCGGTGTCCTCGGGGCGGCCGATCTGGAACTTGCTGCGTTCCAGGTACTGGTGGTCCGGGGCGTGGTGGTCGGCGGGGAAGAAGGTGAACGGCTGCCCCGTCTCCAGCAGGGTGCGGGCGGCGAGGCGGCAGACCGCCCGCTCCTCGTCGGGGCCGACGCCTAGCCGGTTGAACAGCATGTGCAGCTGGGAGGCCCAGACCCAGGAGAGGCGCTCCTCGGCGTCAGCTGAGGCGGGGACGGCCGCCCGCATCCGGGCGGCGGCCCCGGCGACCCGCGCCGCCCAGTCGGCCAGCCAGGGTGCGGCCGTACCGGCGTCCAGCGCCGTGCGCAGGGCCCGGGCCCGGTGGGCCAGCGCGGTGCGCTGCCGGGCGAACACGGTGTTGACCCGGATGTGCACGGCGGCCCCGGGCAGCGGCTGGAACTCGGTGACCCAGCGCCAGGAGGCGGCGTGGCGGCGCAGCCAGCGGGAGGCGGCGAGTTCGTCGAGGCCCAGGGCGTGGGCGGTGGTGTGGGCGAGGTCGAGGGCGAGCGGCAGCCGGTCCCCGGGGGCCGCGCGGAGGGCGTCCAGGGCGGCGAGGGCGGTGCGGGTGGAGTGGGTGAACACCTCCTCGGCGATCGGCAGCAGGGCCGCGCCGCCGTAGCGCTCGGTCTCGGGCTGGTACGGGACCTCCGTGACCTCGCCGTGTCCGCCCGCGAAAGGGCCGTCGGGCGGGGTGCGGCGGGCGGCGCGGCGGGTGAGCTCGGTAGCCAGGTCGGTCAGGTGGGTGGGCGCCGGGCCCGGGCCGCGGAGGCGGATGCGCAGGTGGGGGCCGCCCTCGCCGTAGCGGATGAAGAACCAGTCGGTGCCGGCGAGCCCGGCCATCAGCGGGGCGAGGTCCTCGGTGAGGAAGGCGTCGGCCTCGGGGGCGGTCAGCGGCAGCGCGAGGTGCAGGCTGTGCCAGCGGGCGGCGGGCGGCGCTTGGGTGGTCATCGCGGTCCTTCCGGGCGGCTACGGGAACGGGCGGCTACGGGAACGGGTGCGGGTGGAGCGGGAGTTCGTCGTGCCGCAGGGGCGCCGGGGTGCGGCCGAGGCGGTACGGGACCTCCAGGAGGCGGGGCAGGCCGCGGGTGCGGCGGTTGGCGTGGCCGAAGGTCATCGGCAGGGTGCCGGGGACGACGACCTTGGCGCAGTGCAGGCCCAGCCGGTCGCGGACGCCGGGTTCGTCCTGGGTGACCGCCAGGACCTCCAGGCCCTCCCCCGCCAACCGGGCGACGGTCCGCTCCAGCAGCGCGGTGAGGTCGCCGACCGGTGCGGGGGCGCCGGGCCACCGCTCGGTCCAGGGCACCGGGGGCGGGCCGGCGAAGAGGAAGTCGAGGCGGGGCTGCGCCTCGGGCAGGGCGTTGAGGCCGACGTGGTCGTCCAGGGTGACGACCAGGTCGGGGCGGTCCAGCATCGGCCGCAGCCGCCGCAGGTCGCGCGGCCCGCCCGGGGTGGTGGCGCGGTGCGGCGCCTCCTGGACGTTGGTGACCACCTCGGCGACGGCGGAGCGGATCGCCGCGAGGGGGTCGTGGTGGGCTCCGGCGGCGAGGAAGGTGCGCGGGGCGTCGGGGTGGTCGCCGCGGTGGCGGCAGAGGGCGAGCACGGCGGGGATGCCGAGGTCGTTGGTGGCGTCGAGCAGGGTGAGCCGGTAGCCGAACAGCCGGGCGCGGTCAGCGAGTTCGGCGATCCGCGGGTCCTCGGCGGGGACGGCGACGCCGGGCAGCGGGGTGCGGGCGTACCAGGTCATCAGGAAGGCGTCGCGCTCGGCGACCTCGAACAGGCCGTAGAGCGCGGCCTCCTGGGGGCTGTTGCCGAGTCCGCAGCCGTTCGAGGACTCGTAGACCACCCGGGGGCGGCCGCGCCCGGGCACGTCCCAGTAGGCGACGTGCTCCGGGACGGCGACCGGGCGGCGCTGGGTGAGCGACCAGCCGTGCACCCAGTCGAGTACCAGCTCCGGGGTGTACGGGACGGTGGCCACGGCGGGGTGCCCCGGCGGGGCGTCGTCGGGCAGGCCGAGCCGGGCCGGGTCGAGGACGGCTCCGGGCCCGCGCTCGGCGACCAGGTCGGCGTACGAGGCCCGCAGGGCGGTGCGGCGCCCGAGCGGCCGCATGCCCGCGTACCGCTCCACCGCCTCGAACAGCGCGACGCGTTCGCTGGCGTGGAAGTCCGCCGCCCGCCCGTAGCCGCCGTCGTCCAGCGCCCGGCCGTCCGTCACCCAGGCGGTGGTGAGGGCGAAGGCCGAGTCCTCGGTGCGGAACAGCCGGCGGACCGGGCCGAACCGCTCGTCGTACAGTTCGGCCCTCAACTGCCCCGCTTCCGTACGGTCGTTGGGGCCGCGCAGGACGGCCGGGTCGGGCAGTGGGCGGGGCGTGGCGGGCAGCCGGGCGGCCTCGGGGGTGTCGGCGGGCAGCGGGTGGCAGACCTCGCAGCCGCCGACCGGGCGGACCCGGTGGGTGGACCAGGTGGCCCGGCCGCCGTGCACCACATGGACGGTGGCGACGGAATCGGCGCTCTCGGCGGCCAGGTCGGCGGCGAGGGCGGTCACCGCCTCGGCGAAGGCCGGGGTGCCGGTGCCGCCGAGCGCCAGGGCCGGGCTCTGCCAGGGCACCCGGCCGCCGGCGGTGGCGAGCCGCTGGACCTCGGTGCAGCTCAGGCAGGCGGGCGCCCCGGGACGGAGGACCGGCCCGACCACCGTCAGCGCGCCGTCCTCGCGCACCGGCACCAGGCGTACGGGGTGTGCCAGGGCGTGTCGGCTGAGCTGCTCGGCCAGACCGAGGGTCCACTCGGCGAGGTGGACGACGGCGGTGCCGCCGGTGGCGGCCAGGGCCTCGGCCGGGGTGAGCACCGGCAGCCCGTTCATGGGCGGCCCTCCCCGGTGACGAGGGCGGTGAACCCGCAGCCGTCCAGGGCGTCGGCGATCGGGCGGGCCCCGGGGGTGGCGGGCTGCCAGCGGGTCGTCCGCAGGCCGGTGAGCCGGACCAGGGCGGCGTGCAGGTCCGGTTCCCGGTCGGCGACGTCGGCGAGCCAGTGGTCGGCCCAGCCGGGGTCCGCCCAGGCGGCCGGGGTGCGCCCGGCGGCGGCGAGCGGGGCCGCGGCGCCGGAGAGGGCGGCGTGGTGGGCGGCGGCCAGGCCGCCGTCCCGGGCCAGCAGGCGGGTGAGGGCGGCCAGGGCGGCATGGGCGACCGCGTCGGCGGGGGTCGCCTCGACCGCCCTGGCCCCCTCGGCCTGCGCCAGGTACGCCTGCTCGGAGGCAAGTTGACGCACCGTCAGATCAGGTGCGCGGCCGAGCCGGCGGGCCAGGGCTCCGTACCAGTGCCCGGCCTGCGGGTGCTCCCGCCAGGCGGACTCCGGCACCGGGCGGTCGCCCCGGAGCGGCCGCCCGAGGACGGCCCAGCGCAGGGCCCGGCCGAGCGCGTGGGACGGGTCGACGCCGACCACCGGTACGGCTCCCCCGCCCACCGCCGCCAGGTGCAGTTCGACGGACCGGCAGGCGGCGGCCAGCCGGGCGAGGTCCGTCCGCACCGCACCGGCCGCCAGCGGGCCGGACGGGGTGCCGCAGGAGACCAGGGCCACGGGCAGCTGCGGGAGCTCGCCCGGGGACGGCGCGTCCAGCACGCCCAGCCGGGCGTCGCCGAGGGCGTCCACCCGGCGCAGCGCCTCGGCGAGGTCTCCGGGCGGCGCGGCGACGGCCCCGGGGCCCGCCGCCCACGGGTGGTAGTCGGCGCGCGGCGGACGGGCCTCGGCGATCAGGACGGCGGGACGCCCGGCGAGCAGCCGGGGGTCCTCGGCCGGCTCGCCCGGGTCCGGCAGGCCGGCGACGGCGCAGAGCAGCCGCTGGGCACCGGCGGCGGCGAGCAGCGCGAGGAAAACGGGCGGGGGCGCGGCACCGGGAGCGGGGGCGGCGGCGGGGCCCAGCCGGGCGGCGAGCGCCGTGGCGTCCGCCCGGGCGCGGGCCGGGTCGGCGGGCTCGGTAACGAAGCCGCCGTCCGCGCCGCACTGCACCGCGACCGCCACCGCACGGCCCGCCGGATCGTCCGCCGCGGCCACCACCCGGCCGGGCGGCAGTCCGGGCTCGGCGACCACCGCCGGGGCCGCCGTCCCGCCCCGGGCGAGGGCGCGCGCCACCGCGCGGGCCGACGGGCCGTCCGGGTCGGCGGCCGCCACCACCGGACGGGCGGCCGCCAGGGCCGCCACCGCGCCGCCGGGATCGTCCGCCACCGAGCCGGGCCAGGGCGGCAGGCGCTCCCCGTCCGGGTGGTCCACGAGCAGGCCGTGCTCGCGCAGCCGGGCGGTGACGGTGGCCAGCGCGGCCGCCACCTTCGGCTCGACGGCGGCGTCGGCTGCCGCGCCGGCGGCCTCCGCGTCCGGCCCGAGCCGGGCGGCGAGCACCTGCCACAGCGCCGGGAGCGCCCGGCTGCCCTCCAGGGTGAGGCTGGTGTCGCGGCCGCGCAGGTGCAGCCCCTCGCGCAGCGGGGTCACCGCCACCCCGGGGCGCAGCCGGGGCCGGTGGGTCTCCGGTTCGGCCGTCATGCCGCCCCCTCCATGTACGTCCCGTCGGTGCGAGTCCCGTTCATGCGCGTCCCGTCCGTGCCCGCCTGGCCGGTCCCGGCCCCGGCCCCCGCCGCCTCCGGGGCGCCGAGGAGCGCCTGCCAGCGGTGCCCGGTCAGCTCGGGCACGCTGCGCACCAGCAGGTGGGCGGCGAGGTAGCGCTCCAGCGGGCGGACGTCGCAGATGGCGAGCAGCCGGTACAGGCCGTTGGTGCCGGTCCGGTTGATCAGGTAGTCCGGTCGGTGCCACATCGCGCCGTCGGGGTCGCTGCGGTGCAGCAGCCGGTGGAACTCGCTGTAGCGGGTGCGCAGTTCGGCGTTCCAGCGTTCGGCGGTGGCCCGGTCGCCGAGGGCCTCGGCGCGCTCCCGGTACGCGGCGTGGCGGCCGCCGAGGTCGGCTCCGGCCGCCAGCCGCCGCTCGGCGAGGCTCCAGGCGTTCGCCGACCAGTGCGCCCAGTCCCGCTCCCAGTCGCGCGCCCCGCCTTCGGTGATCCGGCCCACCAGCGCCGTGACCGCCCGGCCGGTGCGCTCCCAGCGGCGCTCGAAGCCGGCCCGCAGGCTGCCGTCCGGGTCCTCGTGGACCAGGAAGTCCTCCAGGTGCGAGAGCACCGAGTAGTGCGCGCCGACCAGCCCGTCCGGGTGCGCGGTGGCGTGCGCGGCGAGCGCCGTCACCACCAGCTGCACCCGCGCCTGCGGCGTGTCGCCGTGTGCGCCGAGGAAGTGGCAGGCCGAGTCCAGGGCGGGCAGGCCGGTCCGCAGCAACTCCTCGCGCAGCTCGGCGGATTCGGCGCCGATCAGGGACCGCAGAGCCTGTTCGGCGGACCGGTTGACGGGCGCCGCGACGACGGTGTTGTCCGGCACCAACGGCCCGTACGGCGGTGCGACCAGCTCGGCCCGTCCGGCGGCGGCGGCCTCGGCGAGCAGCTGCTCGTCCGAGCGGTCGGCGACGGAGGGGTGGGCGGCCGCCCACGCTCGCAGCGCCTCGGCGGCCCGCCGCGCCGCCCCGGACACCCGCGCCTCGGGGCCGCGCAGCCGCAGCCGCAGGTGCGGACCGAACCGCCAGTGCCGCTCGACGTGGGCGGCCAGCCCCTCGGCCCCCGCCTGCCGGGCCAGCGGCAGGACGGCTTCGCGCAGCGCACGGGCCTTGTCGGGCTGGTAGTGGTACAGGACCACGTCCCAGGCGGTCACGGGCCCCTGGCCGTCGACCGGGTCACTCATCGGGCGCCTCCTCGGCGATGGCGGTACGGGCGGTCCGGACGGCTCGGGCGGTACGGACGGAGTCGCGGGCAGCGGCCCCCGCCGCGCTGTCCCGGCCCGGCCGGTAGGTCTCCACCACGAGTTCCACGGCCCGGGTCGGCTCCCGCTGCCCCGCGATGCCCGGCAGGGCCTCCTCCAGCACCGCGCCGCGCGGGTGCCGGGTGAGCCACTTGGCGAGGTGGCGCAGGTGCAGCGGGTTGCCGAGGTCGACGGGCTGCGGCTTGGGGGCGCGCAGGTGGGCGACGAAGGCGTCGGCGGGTGTGCCCGCGCCGTCGGCGGTGGCCGGTGCGGGGTGGAGGAAGAGCTGTTCGGGCAGGCCGAGCCGGGCCCGCCAGCGGGCGACGGTCGCGGCCGGGACCCCGTCGGGGCCCTGGTCGGCGGCGAGTTCGGCCCGCAGGGCGTCGAGCACCCCGGCCGGAAGCTGCCAGCGGCGGCGGGCGAGGACGACGTGCCGGTGGCGCAGCCGCGGGGTGCGCAGGACGCTGCCGCCAGGCGCGGCCAGGGTGGTGCGCGGCAGCAGCGGGCGGAAGTCGACGACCCCGTTGGGGTGGTCGGCGAGCAGAGGGCCGAGCCGCCGGGGCAGCATGACCGGCGCGAGGAAGCCCAGGTAGAGGACGTCGAGCAGTTCGCCGGTGGCGCGCAGCCGCAGCCGGAGCTGGTCGTCGGCCGGGTCGTGGACGAGGTCGAGGTCGGCCTCGGCGAGGCCGGTCCACCGCCGGTCGGGGCCGATCTCGTCGGCGAGCAGCCGGGGGTGGAGGTTGGCGTTGAAGCCGCCGACCGGCCGGACCTGGGCAGCGCGGGCGCCGGCGCCGAGCCCGGAGCGGAGCTGCCGGGCGACCTCGGCGGCGGCCCGCGGGGGCAGGCCGTCGAGGAACCGGCTGGTGAAGCGCCCCCAGCCGCCGTAGACGTGGTTGACGCACACCAGGCCGTCCACGGGGTCGCGTTGGAGGAACCAGGAGTAGCTGAGCGGCCGGGCCGCGGTCCAGTGGGGCAGCCGGGCGGCCAGGGCGCTGACCCGCTCGGCGGGGAGCACGAGTTCGCCGTCCAGCTCCGGGAGGTGGGCGAACTCCTGTCGCAGCAGGGCCAGTTCGTCCGGCAGGCCGGTATCCGCCCAGGCGTCCGCCGCTTCGGCGCCGAAGTCCCAGGGCGCGTCACACACCCCGCCGACGCCGTAGCGAGCGACGAAGCGGTCCCGGGCGGCCCGGCGCATCAGGTGGCCGTGGTCGAACAGCTCGGCGAGCGCGGTGAGTTCGGCGAGCACCGTACGGTCGGCCGCGCTCAGTCGGGGGCACGGCGCGGCCGGCGTGTGGACGTCCTCGCTGAGGACGCTGAGCGGCGCGGCCTCGTCCGGCACCGGCCGTCCGGCGTCGGCCAGCAGTCGCCGCCAGTGGTCGGCGAGGGAGGCCAGCAGGGCGGGGCGGTGCTCGCCCGGGGTCGCCACCAACGAGCCTGTTGCCAGGTCGAGTTGGTCGAGCCGTTCGGCCAGTGCGGCGTCCTCCGGCCACTGCCGCAGCCAGTCGGCCAGGCTGCGGAGCGGCCGCCGGTCCTGCGGGTCGACCGGCTCGGCGGGCACCAGCAGCCGGGCCGTCAGGAGCCGGCCCACGAACCGGTGCGCGGCCGGGTCGTCGCCGGGGCGGCCGAGGGCCTCGGCGAGCCGGGCGGCGAGCCGGTCCGGCCGGTCCGGGGTGGCCGCGAGCGAGGCGAGCAGGGCCAGTTCGGGCCGGGCCGCGAGCTCGACCTCCTCCTCCCGGGTGACGAGGTAGCGCCCGCCCGCGAACACCACCTCAGCGCGGGCGTAGCGGGCGCGGCCGTCGGCGACCCGGGCGGCGCTGGTCATCCGGTGCGGCAGCGTACGGCTGCGGCGGGGGTCGTCGAGCAGGGCCTGGACGAGCGCGGCGACCAGCGCCCGGTTCTCCCGGACGACCGCGCGCGGGCCGTCCGCCGCCTCCTCCGCCTCCGCATCCTCCGCCGTCACGTCGGAGGTCCAGCCGACGGCGGTGAACCAGGACAGCGGGCTGGTCTTGGCGGTGGCCCGAAGGGCGTGCCGCAGGACGGCCGCCTCCTCCTTGCGGGCCCGGCCGCGCGGCTCCCCGGTCGCGCCCGCCGTGTGGGCCACCGCGCGCAGCAGGTCGGCGCTGGTGAGCGCGACGGCCCGGGTGAAGGCCGGCTCCCGGCAGATGCCCGCGAGGGAGGCCCGTTCGGCGGCCAGGGCGGGCGGGACGGCATCGGCGAGCGCGGCCAGCAGCCGGGCCCGCAGCCGGCGCAGCTCCAGCCACTCGGCGAGTCGGGGGACGCGGCGCGGCAGGTCGCCGAGCCGGTCGAGCAGCGCCGCCCGCGGCGGGCGCCCGTTGTGCAGGTCGCGGCGGAGCGGCAGCACGACGCGGCGGTGGAACTCCTCGTCGTGCCCGGCCCGGCTGGCGTACAGGTCGTCGCAGAGGGCCGGCCGCAGGGCTTCGGCCGCGGCCTCGGCGGCGGTGAGGCCGCCCAGCAGCGCCCGGGCGCCCGCCGAGGCGGCGGACTGGGCGGGCCGGGCGAGGACGGTGGAGCGCACCAGGGCGTGGCGCGCGGTGTACGCGGCCGGGGCCGGTGCGGGTGCGTTCACGGGCGAGGGCGCGGGCGAGGGCGAGGGCACGCGGGCGTCCCGGGGCAGGGCGGTTCGGTTGGGCATGGCGGTTCCCTCCGACGGGGCCTGGCGGCGCGTCTCGTGGGACTGGTCGGCTGCGGCGACCGGGACGGGCCTGGGTACGCGGGACGAACCCGACGCGTCCGGGTGGACGCGCCGGGTTCCGTCCTGGTGCGCTGGCTCCGGCCCCGGAAGGCCTGGCCGGCAGGCCCGGCGTACAACCGGACCCTAGGACGTCAGGCGGTCGGCACGTCCGGCAGCTGCGGCTGCGCGCAGGAGGACGAGCCCTGGCAGGAGCAGGAGCCCCAGGACGCGCCGTTCTCCGGCAGCGCGACGGTGTCGCGCAGCGAGGTGACGGTCAGCTCGCTGAGGTCGAGGTCCTGAAGGTCGAGGCCCTCGGTGGCAGCGGTACGGGACGTGGTGGTGTCGGACATGGCGAACTCCCTCGGATGGGCAGGCGTGCCGGTCGGACCGGAAGGTGTGCCTGCGAGCGGGTGCTGCGGAATGTGCCGGGTCCCCCGTGGGTGCGCCGCACTCGGGCCGCTCGGACCCGGGCTTCGCGCCGCCCGAGAACGAATCTAGGCACCCGGCGGCGCCCGGCGGTACGGCCGACCGGCACCTTGGCCGGGAGCCCGTACCCCGTCGGCTCAAGACCGGTCCGGCTCAAGCGGCACTCCAGCGGCCCCCCACGGGCCCCCGACCACGGCCCGGCCCGGGCGCGACCGGCGCCGGATCCACGCGGCGTCCGTCCGGCCTGTGTCCGGTCCGCGAACTCGTCGGCGGGGCTCGCCGGGGAGGACCGGCCGTGCGACGACACGGGTGGGAACAACGGCCCTCGGCACGATCGACACCCGTGGTCGGGGCGTGCTCGTACGCAATCCGGCCCAGGACGTCCTGCGGGGCTTCTCGACCGGTCCTGGATCCCGCGTCGAGCGGCGCCCGTTCAACGGCATGCGGAAGCCCGGCCGGGGGCGGGACGTGGGCCTGCCTTCGGACTCGCGCCCCCGGGGCCGCTCAGTGCAGCGGCAGCAGCCCCGGGACCGGGCCGCCCCGCCGGGCCAGGCGGCGCAGGAAGGTGGTGACGCCGGGGGTGCCGACCGCCCAGGCCCGGGCCTCCGTGTCCGGTCGGCGGCCGGGCAGCAGCGGCCGGTTCGGCGTGCCGCCCGCCCGGGTGAGGACCAGCTCCGCCACCTCCTGGGCGGCGGCCCAGTGCCGGGCCTCGCCGGTGGCCACCGCGAGGTCGACGCAGAGGTCCCCGACGCCGGCGAGGCCGCAGCAGCGGAAGACCTGCGCGGTCCTCGGGGCGAGCGTCCGGCAGGTGTCGGCGGCGTCGGCGGCCAGCGCCGTCAGCGCGTCGTCGCCGTACTGCCGGCCGGCCTGGACCAGCAGGGTGCCGAGCCCGGCCAGCCCCCGGCACCAGGAGAGGTAGCGGCGGGTCGCCCCGGGTGCGCGGGCGGCGGCGATGATGCCGGGGAGGTCGGCCGCGAGGCCGTCCACGATCTCCCGGGCGGTGCGCCGGGACGCCTCATCGGGCATCGCGAGCAGGAAGTGGGCGACGCCCGCGCGGCCGTGCGCGAAGCCCTCCGCGAGGGCGGCGGTGCCGGGGTTGGGCTCCTCCCCGAGGTCGTCCAGCGGACGGCCGACCAGTTCGGCGGCGCAGTCGGCCGCCGCCGCCCGGTGCGCTCCCGTCTCCGGGCCGAGCCCGGCGAGCCCGGCGAGCAGCAGGTGCCCGGTGCCGATCCCGGCCGTCCCCGCAATCTGGTCGACGCCCGTGCCCTCGTACCGGCGGGGCGCCGGGGGCTGGGTGCCCAGCGCGGCGGCCGCCTCGGCGAGGAACAGGTCGACGCCCGTACGGCCCTGGTGGAGCGAGCCGTCCAGGTGGTCGAGGGCCGGGTGGGCGGCCGTCCAGGCGGCCAGGTCGGCGGCGGCGGAGCGGGCGTCCGGGCGGTCCGGGTGCTGGAGGAGTTCGAGGCCGAGGCCGGCGGCGCCGTCGTACAGCGAGAGCAGGGTCCGGGGCCGCTCGACGCCCGGGTCGGCGGCGAGCAGCTCGCGGGCCATCCGGACGCAGGTGGTGACGGTGTGGTCGAGCGCGCCGTCCAGGACGCTCCGCCGGGTCTCCGCGTTCCACCGGGCGTGGCGGGCCCGCCGGGTCGGCACCGTCCCCTCGCGCAGCCGGGCCGCCGTGGCCGCACGCCGCGCCGGGTCGAGGCTCAGCAGGCCTTCGACGAGTTCCGCGGCCGGGTGCCCGGGCTCCGGGAGGGCGGCGCGCAGGCAGGCCAGGGTGCGGTCGCGGTTGGTCGCCGGGTCGGGGTCGATCACCACCGGGTCGAGGCCGGTGAGGGCGTGGTGCAGGGTGGCGCCCAGCGCGTAGTGGTCCTCGGTGGGGTCCTCCTCGGTGGCGCCGGGCAGGCCGTACCCGGCGGTGGCGCCCGGCGGGCGGTCGCCGTCCAGGGCGCTCACGCCGAAGTCGACCAGCGCGGGCCGGCCGTCCCGGTCGAGCACGACGTTCGCGGGCTTGAGGTCGCAGACCACCACGCCGCGCGCGTGCACCGCGTCCAGCACCCGCAGCAACGCGCGCGCCAGCGTCCACCAGTCCCGCCCGCCCGGGCCGCCAGCGGAACCCGCGCCGCCCGCGTCTCCCGCCTCGGCGTCGTACGGGCCGCGGGTCAGCACCTCGCGGCGCAGGTCGGTCCGCCCGCAGGCGGTGCTGACCAGGTACTCGTCGGTGCCGTGCCGGAAGTAGTCGACCAGCGCGGGCACTCCGGGGACCCCGGCCAGCGCGTCGAGCACCCGGCGCTCGTGCCGCAGCCGGCCGCGCGCGTCGACACCCGCGCCGTCCTCGGCGACGAAGGCCCGGGCCTGCTTGACCACCACCTCGCGCCCGGTGGCGAGGTGGACCGCGCGGTAGACGTGGCCGCTCGGCGCGCGGGTGATGCCGGCGGTGATCCGGTAGCGGCCGTCGCCGACCCGGGTGGTCGCCGGGCGGGCGGGGGCGCCGGGCGCCTCGAACGGGTCGCTCGCCCAGGGCGGTCGGCGATAGCGGGCCTCGGCCAGGCCGGGGAACAGCGCGCCGTCCGGGCCGGCCATGCCGGCCTGGGCCTCGTCGTCGGTGACCCGGAACGGGCCGTAGCGGTAGTGCACCGGGGCGTCCGGCCGGACCCGGCGGTCGCTGACCACGGCGGGGCCTTCCCGGCCGGCCAGCGCCTGCGCCAACTCCAGCCCCAGGGCCCGGACTTCCTCGGGCCGGGGGTAGACCGTGACGGCCTTGCCCACGGCGGCGGCGCCGTGCCGTCCGCTGTTGAGCTCCCACAGCGCGGCCGTGCTCACCGCGAACTTCACGTCGCAGACCCGGCCGAGCAGGATCGGGAGCGCCGTGTCCAGCAACGCTTCGAAGCCGTCCGGGCGGGCGGAGAGGTGCAGCTTCCAGCCGTGGGCGAGCTCCGGCATCCGAGGGTCCCGGAGGTACCACCACTGGCCGTCGGTGCGCAGCGGGCGGTGCGGGCCGGGCGCACGGGCGGCCAACTGCTCAACCCTGCCGCCCAGTTGCTCCCGCAGTGCGTCCCGGTACGCGGCCTCGGCGGAGCCGGGGTCGGGCGGTGCGTTCATGGTTCCGTCCTCCCCCGGTCCGCCGTGGTCCGCCGTTCGTTCGGATCCGGGTGGATCAGGCGTTGAACTCACAGGGGAAGCGGGTCGGGACGTAGGTCACCCACGGCTCGCCCAGGCAGGCGGCGGGCGCGAGGTCGGCGTCGAACTCGTCCTCGAAGACGATGGCGTCCTCGTCGATCTCCAGCGGGCCGGCGTCGCGGATGTCGGTCAGCAGGGCACTCATGGGGGTCCTCCCAATCATTCAGGTGGTTGGGTCCTGCGTGCTGAGCGCGCTCATGCTAGCCAGGCCACCCGACCCGGGACAGGGAGCTGACGGACCCGCCGGATCGACTACGACAAAGGGAGGTTCCGTTTGTGGACGCCGGCTCCCGCCCGCGCCCACCGGGACGACACGAGCCGGTCAGCCGCGCAGGCGACGGGCCCGGAGGTACTCGCGGGCCAGCAGGCGCAGCGCGGCGGGCTTCGCCGGGCCCGCCGAACGGCGCAGCAGGGCGCCGAGGTCGGCGCGGGCGGCGGCGCTGGTGAGCTCCTCCACGCCGACGATGCAGCGGACCATCGGGCGGTGGGCGGGCGGCACCCGGTCGATCACGGCCCGGCCCTCGGCGAGGCTGCGGTCGGCCCGGTCGAGCAGGGCGGCGAGCAGGGCCCGTACGGCGGGCAGGTCGCGGGCCTGTTCCAGGTCGGCGCGGGTGACGCCGTGCTCCCGGAGGGTCTGCTCGGGGATGGTCAGGCGGCCCTCTGCGAGGTCCTCGGCGAGGTCGTTGACGAAGTCGAGCCGCTGGCTGCCGTCGATGAAGGTGCGGCAGGCGGCGCGGTAGTCGCCCTGGTCCCCGTCGGGGCCGAGCAGCGCGGCGACCACCATGAAGCCGGGCAGCGAGTACCCGTCGATGTAGGCCTGGTGGTCCTCCTCGGTGGCGAACCCGGTGAAGTCCAGGTCGGCCCCGGTCGCGGCGAGGAAGTCCAGCACCCGGTCCCGCAGCACGGGGTGGGCGGCGACGCTGTTCAGCAGGGGGCGCAGCTCGGGGTCGTCGGTGCGGCCCGCGGCGAGGCTGTCGGTGACCAGCCGCTGCCAGCGGGCGGAGGCCGCCCGGCGTTCGGCGAGCGGGCCGCTGTCGAGCAGGGTGTCGGTGCGGTGCATGAAGGCGGCGGCGGCGATCACGTGCGGGACCGTCCGGGCGGGCAGCAGCAGGTCGGCGGCGAGCGCGACCTCCCGCTTGTACCGGGCGACCTGCTCCCGCTGCCGGCCGTAGTCGGCCCGCAGCCCGGCCTCCCGCACCCCGGCCGCGTCCAGCGCCCGCTCCCACCTGCCCACTCGGTCCACCCCATCGTTTGTTCGACGGGGGTCGAGCGTAGCCGGTGGGAGCGGGAGGACCTATTCGGGCTCCCGGGACCGTGCGGTCCTGGACCGCGGCCCCCGCGGCGCCGGACCGCAGGGCCCAGGGGCGCCGGTCAGCGCTGGCGGATCGCGGAGAATCCGCAGGCCGGGGTGCAGAGGGTGACGATGCCGCTGTAGCGGTGGGTGGTACGGCCCCGGGTGACGCTGTGCACGGTGTGCTTCTCGCGCAGGTTGAGCTCCCGGCAGCGCGGGCAGGCGGCACCGACCGGCTGGCCCCACGGGCGGTTCGGGTTGAGCTTGGCGATCGAGACGACCATCAGGACGGCGGCCACGCCCGCGCCGCCGAAGCCGACCACCCGCCACACGCCGTTCCCGGACTCCCGACGGTCGATCATCTCGTCGTACGAGTAGGTGCCCCCGCCGCCGCGGCTGGACCATATCCGGCACTCGCTGTGCCGGGTCATGGTCTTGCCGTCGCAGGTCGGCGGGGTGTTCGGGTCCGCCTTGCCGACCACCAGGGCCAGGAAGAAGCCGAGTGCGATCAGCAGGCCGAACAGGACCACGGCGACGGTCCGGCTGCGCCCGGTGTGCAGCCGTTTGCGCTCGTTGTACGCCGTATCGATCACTGTCTGGGCCATGTTGCCCCCGTCGACCGCCACTGGCTCTCCTCCTGGTGTCCGCTTCGCCCGCCCGGCCCGTGGTACCGGGCCGGAGGCGCCCCTCGGGTGGGGGCGAGAAGAACCCACCACGAAGGGCGTTTGCTTGTACGGAACTTGGGAAGAACTTGACCTTTCAGTCCTCCGCCGCGACCGAGGCCAGGTAGGCCTCCGCCCTGGCCGGGTCGAAGTACCACTCCTCCAGGTCCGCCGGGTCGTCGAAGGCGTTGGCGAACCGGTGGGCCACGGCGGGCAGCGAACCGCCCGCCCCGAGGATCCGGAGGACGTGCGGGGGCGGCGGGGCGAGCAGCTCGTTGCTCCAGGTGGTGGAGGGGGCGGCGGTTCGCCAGAACCCGTCGAAGGCCGCCTGCTGGAAGGCCCGGTCGAAGGGCCTGTCGCCGTGGGCGAGGATCGCCGCCAGGTAGCCGGCGGCGCACTTGGCGGCGTTGTTGGAGCCCTGGCCCGCGATCGGGTCGTTGAGGACGACCACGTCCGCGACGCCCAGCACCGTGCCACCGCCAGGCAGTTCGCCGATCGGACGGCGCACCCCCGGGGCGAAGCGCCCGGCCAGCGTCGCTCCGGCGTCGGTGAGTTCGACGCCGGAACGGGTGCGGTCGTACTCCCAAGGCGTGAAGGCCTTCATCAACTCCAGCGTCACCCGCAGGTGTTCGGCGGGATCGCGGATCCCGTCGAAGGCGTCCGCCGGGCCGCCGGGAATCGCCTCCCAGACCATGGCGTCGCACGGGCCGGCCTCGGTCAGCGCCGGCACCAGGAAGAGCTCGCCGACACCCGGCACCAGGTTGCAGCGCACCGCCGGGTAGTCGTGCTCGGGGCGCGGACCGAGCCCGTGCACATAGCTGGCCGCCAGCGCGCGCTGCGGCCGCTCGTACGGGGAGCGCTCGTGGTCGCGCTCGAACAGCGAGGCCAGCGCGCCCTTTCCGGAGGCGACCAGCACCAGGTCGTACGAGCCGACCAGGTTCTGCAGGTCGGCCGCGGTCACCTGGCGCAGCTCCACCCGGCCGCCGCGCTCCGCGAACAGCTCCAGCCAGGTGGACATCTTCAGCCGCTGGTCGACGGACTGCGCGTAGGCGTCCAGCCGCCCGACCCAGTCGACCGCCCGCTCCGCCTCCGGCCCGGCGACCGACACCCCGAGGCCCTCGATCCGGGGCGCCCGGTCGGCCCACAGGTCCAGGCCGAGGGCCCGCTCGGTGCGCAGCGCGGAGTCGAACATGCACTGACTGGACATCACCCGGCCGCCGCGCACCTCCTCCGGGCCGCGGTCGGTCAGCACGGTCACGTCGTAGCCGTGCGCCTGTAGCCCCAGAGCCAGTTGGAGTCCGGCCTGCCCTGCGCCGACGATCAGAACTCTGCGCATCGCCCCTGCTCTCCTGGTGGTACGTCCCGGACGGCGGCCCGGACGGACCGGCCGTCTCCGGCCTGCTTACCAGTCATCGGGGCCGCCCGTCCACGGGCCGTACCGGCCTTCGCTCCCGACCCGTACGGACACTCGCCCACGACCCGTACCGGCGCCCGGTCCCGCCCCGCCTCACCCCGTGACCAGCCGCCGGCCGCTGACCTCCTCCGGGCGGATCCGCACCCAGCGCGGCCGCACCCCGCCCGCCCAGGGGGCCGCGCCGGGCAGCCCGGCCAGCCGGTCGAGCTCGGCGGGGTCGTCCACGTAGTGCGCCGGGCCGAGGGCGAGCACGCTCCAGCCGCGCCCGAGGTACTCGTCGATGTGGTCGACCTGGAAGGAGACCGCGGCCCCCTCCACCGGGGCGGCGGCGTCGTGTTCGCCGGTGCGGTAGGCGAAGGAGCCCTGGTCCACCACGTAGTTGACCGGCAGCACCACCGGCCCCGGCTCGACCGGCAGGGCGATCCGGCCGATGCCGTGGCCGCCGACCAGCTGCCAGCACTCCGGCTCGGTGAGGTCGAGCAGCCGGGGGCGCGGGCCGGGGCCGCCCTGGCCGGGCGCGGCGTCGGCACGGCCGGACCGCAGCTCGCCCGGGGTGGTGTCGAGGGCGGCGGCGATCCGGACGAAGCCCGCCGGGTCGAAGCCGGGCCCCGCCTCCAGCAGGCACCGCAGGTAGCGGGGGGCCATCGCGGCCCGGTTGGCCAGGGCCTCCTCGCTGAGGCCCAGCTGCTCGCGCCGTTCGGCGATCCGACGGGCGACGGCGGCGGGGTCGGGGGTGTCGTTCACGGTGGTGACTCCTCGGCTGGCCGGGGGCCGTCTGGCCGCGTCCGGGCGTTGACCAGGGCGGATCCATCCAAGCGCCCGGCCGCCGGCAAGTCGAGCAACGGCCCGGCCCCGTGCGTGTCGGTCCGCGCCCCCGTGCCACCGCTGCCCCGGAGCGGAAACCCGGGGCCGGACGGGCCCCGCTGTGGAAGCATGGCGCGGGTGCTGACCATAGAGATCAACGGCCGCCGGGCGGACGCGGAGAGCGTGTACCGGGTGGCGACGCGGAACTTCGGGCACTTCACCTCGATGCAGGTGCGCGACGGGGCGGTCCGCGGCCTGGACCTGCACCTGGAGCGGCTGGAGACGGCGTCGCGCGCGCTGTTCGGCGAGGGGATCGCGTGCGACGGCGGAACGGTCCAGGGGCTGATCGGACGGGCGCTCGGCGCGGACCGTGACGCGTCGGTCCGGGTCACCGTCGCCGCGCGGCTCGACGACCCGCTGTCGCCCGACGTCATGGTGGCCGTCTCCGACCCCGTCCCCGACGCGCCCCAACCCGCGCCGCGCGTCCGCACGGTGACGTACGAACGCGAACTGCCGCACGTCAAGCACCTCGCGACAATGGGCCTGAGCTACCAGCCCCTCCAGGCCCGGGCCGCGGGCTTCGACGACGTCCTGTTCGTCGGGCGGGACGGGCGCCTGAGCGAGGGCTCGATCTGGAACGTCGCCTTCTGGGACGGCCGGCAGGTCGTCTGGCCGGAGGCGGACGTACTGCCCGGCATCACGATGCAGCTGCTGCGGCGCGGTCTGACGCGGGTCGGGCTGCCCTGGGAGGTCCGGCCCGTGACCGCCGACGACCTGCCGGGCCTGGGTGCCGCCGCGGCGACCAACTCGATCTGCCCCTGCCAGCCGCTGGCCGCCATCGACGGCACGTCCTTCCCCGCCGACGGGGGCGCCCTGGCCGAAGCCCTCGCCGGCGCCTGGGCCGTGATCCCCTGGGAAGCGGTCTGAGCGCACCGGCCCGTCCGGCCCCGCGGGAGTGAGGTCCGGGACCGGCTACCCCTTGGTCCTCCGGTCGCGCCAGGCCGGGGCGAGCGCGGCGAGCATCACCGCCGCGGTGAGCACGAACGCCCACGGGTAGCCCGTCGCGCCCGCGACCGCGCCGAAGGCGACAGCGCCGACGCCCATGCCCCCGTCGAAGGCGACGTTCCACAGCGCCGTCACGGTGCCGTACCCGGCGGGCGGCACCCGGGCGTACATCAGCGTCAGCGTCGCGTTCTGCGCGACGCCGAAGCCCGCGCCGAACACCGTGGCCCCGGCCACCACGGCGACCGGGCTGCCCGTCGAGGCCAGCAGCAGCACCCCGCCGGCGCAGACCAGCAGGGCGGGCAGCACCAGCCCGGACGCGCCCCGGCGGTCCCCGTACCGCCCGGCCAGCCAGCGGGTCGCCGTCGCGGCCGCGGGCTGGACCAGCAGCGCCGCCGCGACGGCGGCGGCGGACGGCACGGCCAGCGGCAGGAAGGTGACCAGGATCCCGGCCGCCAGCGCCGTCGCGCCGAACACCACGGCCGGGCGCAGCAGCGCGCCGCTGCGCAGCCCCTCCCGCAGGCCCACCGTCGGCCCGTCGGCCCGGGTGCGGTCCGGCAGCGCCGGGACGGAGACGACGGCGGCCAGCGGCGCCGCCGCGCCGATCGCGAACACCCAGCCCCAGCCGACGTGTTGGGCCAGCCAGACACCGAGTGGCTGACCGGCCAGGGCGGTCAGCCCGGAGACCAGCCCGACCAGGGCGAGCCCCTCGCCGCGCCGTTCGGCCGGGATCAGCGCGGCGGTCAGCGCCCCGCCCGCGACCAGCGCGACGGCGAAGCCGAGCCCGCGCAGCAGGCAGACCGCGACCACGGCCGCCATGCCGCCGGTCCAGGCGAGCGCCAGGGTGGGCGCGCCCAGCAGCACCAGCCCGGCCGCCAGCGCCCAGCGGTGGCCGAACCGGGCGGTCAGCGACGGGGTGGCCAGCTCGCCGACCACGGTGGCGAACATCAGCGCGCCGGTGGCCAGACCCGCCGCGTGCTCGCCGCCGCCGGACTCCTGGGCGTACAGCGGGACGGCGGAGAGCAGCAGGTTGAACCCGGTGGTGCAGCCGAAGAGGGAGACGAGGCGCACCAGCAGCGCCCACGTCACCAACGGCGGCCGGGCGCGGCCGGAGCCCGCCGCGGAGGCGGTGGTGGTGGTCACCCGGCGACGCTACCGGCCCGCACCAGCCACCGGTAGGCCCCGCCGAAGCCGCCGGGACACCGCCGGGACGCCGTCGGAGCCCCGGTCGGACCCGCGCCGAGGCCATAGGCCAGCCCTATGACCTCATAGATCATCACCACCTACTTCCCAGGTCATCCGTAGGGTTTGCTACAAAGGTTCAGACCACGTTTGCATCGCGCCCGACCGGAGGACCACTCGTCATGCCCCGCCCGATCCGAGTCGCGATCGTCGGAGCCGGCCCCGCCGGCATCTACGCCGCGGATGCCCTGCTGAAGTCCGACGCCGCCCAGGACCCCGGTGTCTCCATCGACCTGTTCGAGCGGATGCCCGCCCCGTTCGGTCTGATCCGCTACGGGGTCGCCCCCGACCACCCGCGCATCAAGGGCATCGTCACCGCCCTGCACCAGGTGCTCGACAAGCCCCAGGTCCGGCTGTTCGGCAACGTCGACTACCCGAACGACCTCGCCCTGGACGACCTGCACCGCTTCTACGACGCGGTGGTCTTCTCCACCGGCGCGATGGCCGACCGCGCCCTGGACATACCCGGCATCCACCTCGACGGCTCCTACGGCGCGGCCGACTTCGTCTCCTGGTACGACGGCCACCCGGACGTGCCCCGGACCTGGCCGCTGGAGGCCGAGAAGGTCGCCGTGCTCGGCGTCGGCAACGTCGCCCTGGACGTCGCCCGGGTCCTCGCCAAGACCGCCGACGAGCTGCTGCCCACCGAGATCCCGCCGAACGTCTACGAGGGCCTGCGGCGCAACCGGGCCGTCGAGGTGCACGTCTTCGGCCGCCGCGGCCCCGCCCAGGCCAAGTTCAGCCCGATGGAACTGCGCGAGCTGGACCACTCCCCCACCATCGAGGTGATCGTCGCCCCCGAGGACATCGAGTACGACGACGGCTCGATCGCCGAGCGCCGCGCGGTCAAGCACGTCGACCTGGTCGCCTCGACGCTGGAGAACTGGGCGATCCGCGACGTCGGCGACCGCCCGCACCGGGTGTACCTGCACTTCTTCGAGTCCCCGGTCGAGGTGCTCGGCGAGGACGGCAAGGTGGTCGGCCTGCGCACCGAGCGCACCGAGCTGGACGGCACCGGCAACGTGCGCGGCACCGGCGCCTTCACCGACTGGGACGTCCAGTCGGTCTACCGCGCGGTCGGCTACTACTCCGACGAGCTGCCCAAGCTGCCCTTCGACCCGGCCTCGGGCACCGTCCCGCACCAGGCCGGACGGGTCCTGGACGGCGACGGCTCGCACCGCACCGCCACGTACGTCACCGGCTGGATCAAGCGCGGCCCGGTCGGCCTGATCGGCCACACCAAGGGCGACGCCAACGAGACCGTCGCCTGCCTGCTGGACGACCACGCGGCCGACCGCCTGCCCGGCGCCGTCGAGCCGGAGCCGGCGGCCGTCGAGGAGCACCTGCGCGCGCAGGGCGTCCGCTTCACCACCTGGGACGGCTGGAAGCTGCTGGACGCCCACGAGCGCGCGCTCGGCGAGGCCGAGCAGCGCGAGCGGGTCAAGGTCGTCGAGCGCGAGTCCATGCTCCGCCACAGCGGGGCCTGAGCCGCGGCGGGCCCGGGCGCCTGAGCCCGGGCCCGGCACGGACCGCCACCGCCGTCGCCGAATCGCACGGGAATTCCCCCCGGAACACAGGAACACACCCGTGGGATTCCGGCGGCGGCCCGCGGATTTCCCGGCGTACCCGGGAGCGCCCCCGTCAGGGGCGGACGATCGGCAGCAGCAGCTCGTCCACGATCTCCGCCGGATCGAGCTGCGTCGCCTCCCCGCCACACATCTTGATCCGGTACAGCATCAGCGCCGGCACCAGGTCGGTGACCAGCGGGGTGACCGCCCCGGGGCGGACCTCGCCGCGCGTGGTGCCGCGGTCCAGCACCTCGGCGAGCAGCGCCGTCGTCGGCTCGACCACCCGCTCCAGCACGATCTCCACGAAGGCGTGCGCCCGCTGGTGGTCGAGCTCGCTCATGATGGCCCGCACCGCGGCGCCCAGCTCGCTGACCATCGCCGCCCGCAGCCGGGTCACCACCTCCAGCAGGTCCCCGCGCAGGCTGCCGGTGTCGGGGGCCGGGCCGGAGGGCGGCAGGCTGGCCCGCAGCGCGTCCATGACCACCTCCTCCTTGGAGGACCAGCGGCGGTAGAGCGCGGCCTTGCCGGTCTGGGCGGCGGCGGCCACCCCCTCCATGGTGAGCCGGGCGTAGCCGTCGGTGGTGAGCTGTTGGAGGACCGCCTCGTAGATGGCGCTCTCCAGCGCCTCGCCGCGCCGCCGCAGCGGGGCGCCCGTCACCGGTCCGTGTCCGGTATCCGTCTCAGCGGTCATGGTTTCGCACCTTCTTCAATCGCCTTTCCTCGATCCCCGTCGCTCCCCGCATTCGCCCGCGGATCTCCGGGAAATCCCTGGTCGGCCGCGCGCACGGTGAAGCATTTCGTATATCACGGACATCGCGGGGGCCACTGTCGATGTTAGTGAACGAACCCGTTCCCGCCGACGCCGCATAACAGAATTTCGATCATGCGTTCGATCCGATGGAGTTCCCGCACGTCGGGACCGGGACAGGACCGTGGCCTCATGCGGCTGGGGCGGGACGGGCGGTGGCATGGGGGTGCGGGTTGAAGCGGACCGCCTGCGGAACCCCGTGGAGGACCCCATGACCGACAGAACGGCCAACACCGCGCTGATGGCCGCCGGCGTCGCCGCGGTCTTCGCCGCGGTGAGCATCGCCGCCGCCCTCCGGGCGTGCAAGTGCCCGGTCCGGGGCGGCGAGAGCGCCTCGGAGGCGGGACGGAGCCACCGTCCCGGCCCCAGCAGCAGCTCGTCCCCCGGCAGCCACCCCCACGGCTGCACTCCCCCCAACTGCCATTGACCCCCTCGTCCTCCCCATCCTCGGAAGCACCGATCCCGCCCCCGGCCGTCACCCGTCGCGCCGGGGGCCTCTTCGTTGGCCCCGGGCCGGGAAGGACCAGCCCCTCAGCCGCTCGCGGGCCTGCGCGGGAGCACCGCGTGCACCCGGGTGCCGCGCCGCAGGGCGTCCACGGTGCAGCTGCCGCCGATCTCCGCGGCCCGCTCCGACATCGACTGCAGCCCCACCCCCGGGTGCACCGCGAGCCCGTGGTCCGGGCCCCGCCCGTCGTCCTCGACCTCGAGTTCCAGGTGCCCGGCGTCCACCCGCACGGACACCGTGGCGCTGCTCGCCCGGGCGTGGCGCACCACGTTGTTGAGCGCCTCCGCGGTGATCCGGTAGACCGCGACCTCGACGGCGGCGGGCAGCCCCGGCAGCGGGTCGGGCTCCAGCCGGGTGGCGACGGCGAGGTCCGGGCCGCTGAAGGTCTCGGCGAGCCGGCCGAGCGCAGTGGACAGGCCGTAGTCGCCCAGCGCCGTGGGCCCGAGCCGGTCGGTGATCCGCCGGACCTCCCGGACCGCCGTGGCGAGGTCGTCCGCGACCCGGTCCAGCACGCCGGAGAAGAGCGCCGGGTCGTCCACCGCGGCGGCGGCCTGGAGGCGCAGCCGCAGCCCGGCCAGCAGCGGGCCGAGGCCGTCGTGGATGTCCCGGCGCAGCTGGCGCCGCTCCTCCTCGCGGGCGGCGACGATCCGCTCGCGGCTGGCCCGCAGGTCCGCCATCAGCTGGAGCGAGGCGACGGCGGGCGCGGCCTGGTCGGCGAGCGAGCGCAGGATGTCGCGGTCGCTGTCGTCGAGCGCCCGCTGCCCCGGGCGCGGGGCGACGGCGAGCCGTCCGATCCGCTCCCCGCGGTGCACCAGCGGGAAGCCCTCGCCGCCGCCGGAGAGCTCCCCGACGGCCGCCAGCGACCGTTCGCCGCTCCGCGTGGATACGGTCAACTCCACGCCGGGGAGAAGCAGTTCCTCACTGACGGTGCGGCACAGCACGGCCGGCACCTCCTGCGGGTCGACGGTCTGGCTGACCCTCCCGGCGAGGCTGCGCAGCACCTGGTACGGCTGGGCGCGCGAACCGTAGTACCAGCGGTCGACGACGCCGGAGGCCCAGCGCACGCCCCGGGGCAGGCCGGTCGCGAGCAGGAAGACCGCGGCGACCACCACCAGCGCCCCGAGGCCGGTCCCGGGCATCAGCATGGTGGAGAGCAGGCAGGCCACCACCACGAAGGCCACGGCCAGCCCGGCGGCCACCAGCAGGCCGGTCAGCACCCGCCGGGCGGCCCGGTCGAGCCGCCAGGACCCGTCCCGGACCACCACGGCGGCCAGGGTGAGCGTCCACAGCGCCGAGGTGACCGCGAACGCGGTGTACGCGGCCGTGCCCTGGTCGAAGTAGTAGCCGAGCTCGGCCCCGCCCCACAGCAGGTACACCCCGAGGCCGATCAGGACGTTCTGCCGGCGCCGCCGGGACGCCCCGCGGATCCGCGCGAGCGGGACGAGCACCACCAGGACGGTCAGCGCGACGTACACGACGAGCTGGGTGTCGAGCATCCGGTCGTTGAAGATCTGCAGCAGGTGCGCGAGGCCGCTGCCCGCGAACGGGTTGGGCCGGCCGAACACGGTCGGCTCGGAGACGTAGTAGCTCGCCGGGGGCAGCCGCCACAGGGCCACGGCGCCGATCGCGAACCACCACCGCCTGCTCGGCAGCGTCCCGAACGGCAGCCACAGCGGCAGCGCGTGCCACAGGGCTCCGCTGACGGTGTCGCACAGCGAGGACAGCACCACCACCGCCCCGACCATGCGCGGGTCGCCCCCCTCGACCCAGATCGGGGCCTCGGCCGCGACCGGGAGGATCGTCGCCGCCCCGTACACGAGCAGCACCCAGCCGAGCCGGTTCCCCGGCCGGTGGGCGTGCAGCAGTACTCCACCGGCGACGGCGGCGAGGCCGTACCCGAGCACCGCCAGGTCGTGGGTGGGCACCGAGACCCCGGGCGCGCCGAGGTGGCTCAGCACGTACCCGACCCACAGCCCGCCGGCCACCACGCAGACGAGCGCGCACAGCCCGGCCGCGGCCAGTTGTCGCTCCGCAGGACCGGACCGAGGCCGCCACCAGGCTCTTCGCACGCTCTCCGCAGCCATGAGTCCGCCCCTTCGTCGTCGGGCTCCCGCATATCCCTGAAGTCTGCTCCACCCGTTGTCCCGGGTGCATGAGGCAGCGGCCCCCCGCCGGCCCCCGTGACAGCCGGAGGGCCTCGGCGGCGTCCGCCTGACGGACCGTGCGCGGGCCCGGCGGTCCTGCCGACCCGCGCCGCCACCGCCCGGCGGTCCTCGCCGTGCGTCACCGCCGGCACCGCCGCGGCTCGGCCCCGGGAGGCGGCGGGCGCGGCGTCCGCCGATACTGGGGCCGCGACCTCCCAGGCCACCCGACACCCCCGGAGGAACCATGGACTACGGTCTCGGCGTACGGCTCGACCGGCCGTTCGCGCAGGCGGTGGAGGCGGTCACCGCCGCGCTCAAGGAGCAGGGCTTCGGCGTCCTGACCACCATCGACGTCCGGGCGACGCTGCGCGAGAAGATCGGCGCGGAGGTCGAGGACTACCTGATCCTCGGCGCCTGCAACCCCGCCCTCGCCCACCGCGCGCTCCAGGCCGACCGCCGGATCGGGCTGCTGCTGCCCTGCAACGTGGTGGTCCGGACGGACGGCGACGCCACGGTGGTGGAGGCCGTCGACCCGCAGACGATGGTCGCCCTGGCCGGGTCCGGGGGCGGGCTGGGCGAGGTCGCGGACGAGGCGGCGCGGCGGCTGAACGCCGCCCTGGACACGCTGCGCGGATGAGGAGCAGACCATGACCGCACCCGTCGTCGCCGGATTCGACGGCTCGCCCGAGAGCCTCGCCGCCACCGAGTGGGCCGCCCGGGAGGCGCGGCGCCGCGGCTGCCCGCTGGACCTCCTGGAGGCCTGGCCCTGGCCGCACCGGGACGTGGTCGGCAGCGAGGAGACGTACCGCGACGCCCTGGACCGGCTGGAGCTGCGGGCGCGGGAGCTGCGCCCGCTGGCCGGCGACGGGCCGGTCACCTCGGCGATCGTCCCGACCGACCCGGCCGAGGCGCTGGAGGCCGTCGGCAAGTCGGCCGCCCTGCTCGTCCTGGGCTCGCGCGGGCTGGGCGCGGTGCGCGGCTTCCTGGTCGGCTCGGTGAGCCAGGAGGTGCTGCGCCGGGCGGGCTGCCCGGTGGTGCTGGTCCGGGCCGAGGCGGAGGAGTCGGAGGGCCCGGTGCTGGTGGGCCTGGACCTCGCCCATCCGATGGACGACGTGCTGGCCTTCGCCTTCGACGCGGCCGCCCGGCGGCGGGCGCCGCTGCGGGTGGTGCACGTCTGGTCGCCGCCGGTCTCCAGCCAGTACACGGCACTCGAGGCCGTCGGCGGGCTGGGCGAACTCGCCTCCGTCGACCGGGCCCGGTTCGCCGAGCAGGTGACCCCCTGGCGGGAGCGCCACCCCGAGGTGTCGGTGACCGCCGACCTGATCCAGGGCAGCGCCTCCGTCGCCCTGGTGGACGCGGCGGCCGGGGCCCGGCTGCTCGTCGTCGGCCGCCGCGTCCGCCGCACCCTCCTCGGCGCCCACCTCGGCCCGGTCGCGCACGCCGCGATCCACCATGTCCGGTGCCCGGTCGCCCTCGTCCCGCACGGCTGACCGGGGCCCCTGGCCACCGGGTGCCGCGGCGGTCAGACTGATGCGGAGAAGATCGCGACGGGCATGACAAGGTGCTCCGTCCGACCATCACCAACGACGGAGGCAGTCACCGTGCAGCGCATCGGCATCATCGGAGTGGGCGAGATCGGCCGGGCCATCGTGATGGGCCTGCGCCACGGGGAGGAGCCCGGGCCGGAGGTCCTGCTCTCCCCGCGGGGCGCCCGCACCGCCGCCGAGCTGGCCGAACGCTACGAGGGCGTGCGGGTGTGCGCCGACAACCAGGAGGTGGTGGACGGCTCCGACCTGGTGATCGTCGCCCTGCGCCGCCAGGACTGGCGGGCGGCCCTGACCGGGCTGGTCGTCCCCGACGACCGGGTCGTGGTCAACGTGATCCCGGGCGTCGCCTCCGAGGAGCTGCGCCGGGTGCTGGCCACCGACGCCGCGCTGACCCACGCGATCCCGCTGCCCACCGTCCGGGAGCGCCGCTGCCTCACCGTCGTCCAGCCCTCCCACCCGGACGCGGACGCCCTGTTCGAGCTGTTGGGCGGGGCGCTGCCGGTCGCGGACGAGGCGGCCCTCAACGTCCTGTCCGCGGTCACCTCGACCCAGACCACCCACTACGCGTTCCTCGCCACGCTCGTCTCCTGGGCCACCGACCAGGGCATCCCCGCGGCGGACGCCGACCGCTTCGTCCGCGGCCTCTACCAGGACGTCGGCCGCTCCCTGGCCGACGGGACGCGGTCGCTGGAGCGGCTCGCGGCCGAGCACGAGACCCCGGGCGGGAGCAACGAGCGGGTGCGCACCACCTGGTTCGACCAGGCGAACTCCGGGGCCCTGCGCGGCACCCTGGACGGCCTGGTCGGCGACCTCCACGGCGGCCACCGGTAGGACGGGAATTCCGGAGCCGCGGGCTCCGGAGAGGGCGACGGTTCCGGACCCGACCGGACCGCGCCGTATCACGTCCGGCTGACGACCGTTAGCATGACGGGTATGACGCCGGTCGTTGGCGTCGGTTCGCACAGAATCCACAGCGGTGTTGAGGAGTTGACGATGAGTCGCGCTTTCCCTCTGTCCCGGACGACCGGTCCCGTTTCCGAGGAGGAGCGACGCACAATCCTCGCCGCGCCGGGCTTCGGCAAGTTCTTCACCGACCACATGGCCTCGGCCACCTGGACGCCCGCCGAGGGCTGGCACGACCACAAGGTCACCGCGCTGGCGCCGTACTCGCTGCACCCGAGCGCCGCCGTGCTGCACTACGCCCAGGAGATCTTCGAGGGGCTGAAGGCCTACCGGCACGCCGACGGCAGCGTCTGGCTGTTCCGCCCGGAGTTCAACGCCCGCCGCTTCGCGCGCTCCGCCGAGCGGCTCGCCCTGCCGGTGCTGCCGGAGGAGGACTTCCTCACCAGCGTCGAGGGGCTGGTCCGCGCGGACGAGGCGTGGGTGCCGAGCTCCCCGGACGAGAAGAGCCTCTACCTGCGGCCGTTCATGTTCGCCTCGGAGGCCTTCCTCGGGGTCCGGCCCGCCGAGCAGATCGCCTACTCGGTCATCGCCAGCCCGGCCGGCCCGTACTTCGCGGGCGGGGTCACCGGCATCACGCTCTGGGTGAGCAGCAACTACACCCGCGCCGGGCGGGGCGGCACCGGCGCCGCCAAGTGCGGCGGCAACTACGCCTCCAGCCTGGCCGCGCAGATCGAGTCCCGGAAGAACGGCTGCGACCAGGTGCTGTTCCTGGACGACACCGGCGGCGAGGGGGACCTGGAGGAGTCCGGCACGATGAACCTGTGCCTGGTCACCTCGGCCGGCGAGCTGGTCACCCCCGCCCTCGGCAACATCCTCGACGGGGTGACCAGGGACTCGATCCTGTCCCTGGCGGGCGAGTTCGGGCTGACGCCGGTGGAGCGCCCGATCACCCTCTCCGAGCTGCGCTCCGGTGCCGCCGACGGCACGGTCACCGAGGTGTTCGCCGCCGGGACGGCCGCGGTGGTCACCCCGATCGTCGGCTTCAAGGGCGAGTCCAAGGGCGAGGGCTACGCGTTCACCATCGGCACCGGCACGCCCGGCAAGCAGACCCTCGCGATCCGCGAGCACATGCTGGACATCCAGTACGGGCGCGCCGAGGACGTCCACGGCTGGATGCGCCGGGTGGTCTGACCTCCCGGTGGGCGGCCCCGACCGGGCCGCCCACCCCGCCGGGGCCGCTCGGTCCGGCGGGACCGACCAGCCAAGGCGGGACCGGTCAGCCGAGCCGGGCCCGCTCAGCTCCCGGGCCGGCCCGGCTCGGCAGCGGGCACCACGACCTCGCGCTTGAGGATCTTCCCGGTCGGCCCCTTGGGCAGCGCGTCGACCGTCCACACCAGCCGCGGGTACTTGTACGGGGCCACCCGCTCCCGGACGAAGCCGCGGATCTCCTCCGGGGTCGCCGCGGCGCCCTCGCGCAGCACCACGGCGGCGGCCACCTCCTGGCCGTGGGTGGGGTGGGGGACGCCGATCACCGTGGCCTCGGCCACCGCCGGGTGCTCGTACAGCACGTCCTCCACCTCCCTCGGGTAGACGTTGAAGCCGCCGCGGATGATGACGTCCTTGCGGCGGTCGACGATCCGGAAGTCGCCCCGCTCGTCGCGGGTGCCGAGGTCCCCGGTGTGCAGCCAGCCGTCCCGGACGGTCCGCGCGGTGGTGTCCGGGCGGCCCCAGTAGCCCTTCATCACGTTGTGGCCCCGGATCACCACCTCGCCGACCGTGCCGTCCGGCACCTCCCGGCCGGACTCGTCGACGATCCGCATCCGCACCCCCTCGACCGGGATGCCGATGGTGCCCGCGATCCGCTCCCGGTCGCTGCGGTTGGCGCAGGCCAGCGGCGAGGACTCGGACAGCCCGTAGCCCTCCAGCACCACGCAGTCGAAGTCGGTCTCGAAGCCGCGCAGCACCTCCGGCGGCATCGGCGCGCCGCCGCCCAGGCACACCCGCAGCGAGGAGACGTCGTGCCCGGCGCGTCGCGGGTGGGTCAGCATCAGGGTGTACATGGTCGGCACGCCGAGGAAGACGCTCACCCGGTCGCGCTGGATCACCGCGAGGGCGGCCAGCGGGTCGAAGCGCCGCACCAGGGTCAGGCAGGCCCCGACGGCCACCGCGCAGTTGAGCCCGATCACCTGGCCGAAGGAGTGGAACAGCGGCAGCCCGCCGAAGATCACGTCCCGCTCGACCAGGCCCAGCACCTGGATACCGGCCCGCACGTTGCACACGATGTTGCGGTGGGTCAGCTCGGCGCCCTTGGGCGCCCCGGTGGTGCCGGAGGTGTAGAGGATGACCGCGGTGTCCTCTCCCCCGCGGCCCCCGGCGGCGGTCGGCGGGTCGGCCGGCTGCTCCGCGAGCGCCGCCGCGAGGGCGGCCGGCTCGACGGCGACCAGCCGGGTGCCGGTGCGCCGCGCGCCCTCGGCCGCCTCCTCGTCGCCCGTGTGCCAGGCGAGCAGCACGGCGGGCCGGGCGTCGCCGAGGCAGTGCTCGATCTCCCGGGCCTTCAGCAGCGGGTTCATCGGGACGACCACCGCCCCGGCGCGCAGGATGCCGTAGTACAGCACCGCGAACTCCGGCACGTTGGGCAGCAGGACGGCCACCCGGTCGCCGGGCGCGACGCCGAGCGCGGCCAGCCAGTGCGCGGCCCGGGCGCTGCGCGCCTCCAGGTCGGCGAAGCTCAGCACCTCCTCGTCGAGCCGCAGGACGGGGTGGGCCGGGCAGCGCGCGGCGGTCGCGGTGAGCAGCTCGGGGATGCCGTGCGGAAGGCCGGGGGCGCCGGGCGGCAGGTCGGCGCTGCGGTCGGACGGGGCGGGGACGACGGACATGCGGGCACTCCTCGGTCTGGTCCCTATACGGTCGGGCGGACGCCGCCGTGCGGAGCCGTGTCCGCCCCGGCTTCGGCGGGCGCGGCACCGCCCGCGGCCTCGGCGGCGGCGAGCATCCACGGGGCGATCCGCTCCACCAGGCCGCGGTTGTGCCGGATCCAGCGGAAGTGGTCCAGCGCCCGGCCGTCCGCCTGCTCGGCGGTGTAGCTCCAGCGCTCCACCCGGGCCGAGGGCAGCTTGGCGCACAGGTGGTCGACGGCCCGCGGCGGGGCGAGCTCGTCGCCCTGCACGTCCACCGCCAGCACCGGCAGGTCGACCCGGGCCAGCGCCCGTTCGTAGTCGGTGACCGCGCCGCGCACCCGGTAGCGGCCGGTGCGCATCTGCCGCGCCCAGTCCCGCATCAGCCGGGGCGACTCCCGGCCGCCGAAGCCGAAGCGCTCGCCCGGCCAGTGGCCGACCACGGCCGAGGCGACGATCGAGAACTGGCTCAGCGCCAGCCGCCGCAGGCCCGCCCGTACGCCGAAGGTCCGGTACCAGGCCGATCCGCTGGCCACCAGCACCGCGCCGGCCAGCCGGGGCCGGAACACCCCGCAGTGCACCAGGCCCAGCTGCCCGCCCAGGCTGTGCCCGAGCAGCAGGCGCGGCGCGCCCGGGAAGGCCCCGGCCACCGCGTCGAGCACCGCCCCGAAGTCCTGTTCCACCAGCTCGCGGAAGCCGAAGGCGACCCCGTGCCGGGGCACCGGCCGGCTCTCGCCGTGGCCGCGCAGGTCGCAGGTGGCCACGCTGAGGCCGGCCGCGTGCAGGGCGCGGACCAGCGGGGTGTAGTGCCGGGCGGCCGTCCCCATCGCCGGCAGGACGACCACCACCGGGGCGGCCGGCTCCGGCCGGGCCAGCGCCCGGACGGTGATCCGGGCCCCGTCCGGCGCGGCGATCTCGGCGATCACGGGGAACCGGGGGGTCTTCACTCCGCCGCCTCCCCGCCGGCGCCGGGCCGCCAGCCGATCACCCCGGCGCCCCAGGTGATGCCCGCGCCGAACGCGGCCAGGCCGAGCAGCTTCGGGCCGTCGAGCAGGCCCTCCTCGCGGGCGTGGGTCAGGCCCAGCGGGATCGAGGCCGCCGAGGTGTTGGCGACCCGGTGGACGTTCAGGTAGAGCCGCTCCGGGGGCAGTCCGACCTCCTTGCCGACCGCGCGCACGATCCGGGCGTTGGCCTGGTGGGCGACGAACAGGTCGAGGTCCTCGCAGGTCAGGCCGCGCCGGGTGAGCACCTCCCGGGTGGCCTCCGACATCTTCTCGACCGCGTGGTCGAACACCTCCCGGCCGTCCATCCGCAGCTTGCGGTCGTCCCGGTCGGCGTAGAGCAGCGGGATCTGCTCGCCGTCGCTGCCGAGCGAGAAGCACGGCTCGGGGGCGCCGGGCACGTCGGCGACCACGGCGGCGCCGGCGCCGTCGGCGAGCAGCACCGCGGTGCCGCGGTCCTCGTGGTCGGTGATCCGGGTCAGCGCGTCGGCGCCGCAGACCAGCACCGCCCCGGCCCGGCCGGTCTCGATCAGCGCGGCGGCGTGGTCCAGGCCGTAGACGAACCCGGCGCAGGCCGCGTGCAGGTCGAAGGCGGTGGCCTGCGGCATGCCGAGCCGGGCGGCGACCTCCACCGACACCCCGGGGGTGACCCGGTCGGGGGTGATGGTGGCGACCACGACGTGCCGGATGCTCGCCGCGGTGCGCCCGGAGCTGCGCAGCGCCTGTTCGGCGGCGGCCACCACGAGGTCGGCGAGCCGGCCGTCCGGCGGGAGGAAGCGGCGCTCCTCGATGCCGGTCCGTTTGACGATCCACTCCGGGGAGGCGCCGATCCGCTCGAAGTAGGCGTTGGGGACGACGCGTTCGGGCAGGGCGGCGCCCACCCCGACGATGGCGGGCGTCATGCCGCGCCTCCTTCCGCGAAGGCCGGTCCGGTGCCCATCCGGACGGCGTGCATCCCGCCGTCGGCGTGCAGGATCTCCCCGCTGACGGTGGCGGCGAGGTCGGAGAGCAGGAACAGCACCGGTCCGACCACCACGGCGGGGTCGGTGCGGTCCCAGCCGAGCGGGGCCTCGGCCTGCCAGCGGTCGGCGATCCGGTCGAAGGTGCTGATCGCCTGCCCGGCGACGGTCTCCACCGGGCCGGCCGCCACCAGGTTGACCCGGATGCCGGACGGACCGAGGTACATCGCCAGGTACCGGCAGACCGCGCCGAGCGCCGCCTTGCTGACGCCCATCCAGTCGTAGCCGGCCCAGGCGCCGCTGGCGTCGAAGTCCAGTCCGACGACGCTGCCGCGCCGCCCGTCCGCGCTGAGCAGCGGGGCGAGCGCGGTGGCCAGCGAGTGCAGGGAGACGGCCGCGGTGCGCAGCGCGAGGCCGGCGGCCTCCGGCGGGGTGGTGAGGAAGTTGCCGCTCAGCGCCGTCTGCTGGGCGGCGGCGACGGCGTGCAGCACGCCGTCGACCCCGCCCCAGCGCTGCTCCAGCTCCTTGGCCAGCCGGGCGAAGTCCTCGGGCCGGGTGACGTCCAGTTCCAGCACCTCGACGGGGCGGGGCAGGACGTCCGCGGCCAGTTCGGTGATCCGCCGGGCCCGGCCGAAGCCGGTGAGCAGGACCTCGGCGCCCGCTTCCTGGAGCGCCCTGGCGGTGTGCCAGGCGATGGAGTCCTCGTTGAGCACCCCGGTGATCAGATAGCGGCGTCCGTGGAAGCCGAGCATCACTCCTGGCCTTTCGTCGTACCGGTGGTACCGGGTGCGTCGGCCGCCGCCAGCACCAGGGCCGCGTTGTGTCCGCCGAACCCGAAGGAGGTGGAGAGCCCGGCCCGCCGGCCGCCGGGCAGGGCGGGGGCGGCGAGCGGGGTGGCGTGGCGGATCAGGTTCAGCGGGCCGAGCTTCTCGTCGGGCTCGCGCAGCCCGACGGTGGGCGGGGCGGTGGCGTGGCGCAGCGCCTGCAGGGTGGCGATGGCCTCCACGGCGCCGGCCGCGCCGAAGAGGTGGCCGGTGCAGGACTTGGTGGAGGAGAGCGGGACGGCGTCCAGGGCCGGTCCGAGCGCCAGGCGCAGCGCCTCGCACTCGGAGCTGTCGTTGAGGACGGTCCCGGTGCCGTGGGCGTTGAGGTAGCCGAGCTGCCCGGGGCTGACGCCGGCCGCGTCGAGCGCCAGGGTGACGGCGCGGGCCGCGGTCTCGCCGGTCGGGTCCGGGGCGGTGAGGTGGTGGGCGTCGCAGGTGGAGCCGTAGCCGAGCACCTCGCCGAGCACGGTGGCGCCGCGGGCGGCGGCGCCGGCCTCGGTCTCCAGGACCAGGATTCCGGCGCCCTCCCCGATCAGCAGGCCGTCCCGGTCGCGGTCGAAGGGCACCGAGCGGCCGCTCTCGGAGAGCGCCCCGGCGGTGCGGAAGGCGGCCCGCACCAGTTCGGAGGTGGAGGCCTCGGCGCCGCCGACCACCACGGCGTCGGCGGCTCCGGCGGCGAGCAGCAGCAGGGCGGTGCCGATCGCCTGGGTGGCGCTGCTGCACGCCGAGGCCAGGCAGAGCGCCTCGCCCCGCAGGCCGTGGCGCTGGGCGATCTGCGAGGCCGCGGCGTTGGCCATCATGGCGGGCACCATGAGCGGGGAGACGAACTCCCCGCCCTGCTGCCGGAGCACCTCGGCCTGGGTCTCGAAGCTCGCCGTCCCGCCGAGCGCGCAGCCCACCACGCAGGCGACCCGCTCGGCGGGGTAGGGCGGCGGGCCGTCCGTCCATCCCGCCTGGGCCAGGGCCTCGGCGGCGGCCACGAGCGCGAGCTGGGTGAAGCGGTCGGTGCGGCGGATCTGCTGGCGCGACAGGTGGTCGGCGGGCCGGAAGTCCCGGCACAGTCCGAGCCCGTCGGCGAGCCCGCTCTCGCCGGCCACCGCCCGCCGGTGCAGCTCGTCGGCGCCCACGCCCAGCGGGGTCACCGCGCCCAGGCCCGTGACGACGGCCCGGGGCCTCACTCCAGCCCGGCCTTCCGGCGGCACAGGTCGAGCACCTCGCCGACGGTGTACAGCTGGTCGAAGTCCTTGGGCTTCACCGGGATGCCCAGCTGCTTGCGGATGGACTGGCTGAGCTCGACCATGTCGAGCGAGTCGATCTCCAGCTCGTCCAGGGCGGCGTCGTCGACGATGCCCTCGCGTTCGACGCCGAGGTCGACGAGGGCGTCGACGACGAAGTTCTCGATGGCGGTGCGGTCCAGTGTGTCGGGCATGGCTCTCCTCGTCCGCGCGGGGCGGCGGTGGCGGTGCGGGGGACGTACGGGCGGTGCCGTACGGGCGGCGGGCAGGGGGGCGGGCTCAGAGCGCCGGGCCGGCCTTGCTGGCGTGGTACGGCGCCCAGTGCCACTGCTGCCAGTAGCTCTCGGCGATGTCCAGCCACTGCTCCAGCCGGGCGGCGTCGTCCAGGAAGCGGTTGGCGCTGACCACCAGCCAGCTGTAGACGGCCTGGCTGTCCCGGCAGCCGCCGCAGTCGCCGGAGGTGCAGCAGAACTGGAGCGACTCGTAGTCGGCGCCCCAGACGTTGAAGCCGGGGATGACCGGGTTGCCGTTGGCGACGCGGTCCTCGTGCTCGGGGGCGTCGACGCTGAGGCTCGGGCAGACGTCGTAGCCGAACCGGCCGCCCCAGTGCGTCCGGCCGGTGACCAGGGTCCGGATGAAGTACGGGTGGCTCACCACCGCCTGCGGGTACAGGTCCTTGACCCGCTGCGCCTCGTCCAGCACCCGCTGCTCGTTGGCGATCTTCAGCGGGGTCTCGGTGCCGTGCTCGCTGTAGAAGTTGAAGGTGACGATGTTGCCGTTCTCGGCGATCTTCCGCACGGTGGGCTCGATGTGCTCGACCCCGGCCTCGGAGAGCGCGTAGATGAACAGCACCCGCTGGTCCTCGCGGTAGTGCTTGAGCGCGGTGTCGAACAGGCCGGTGAACTTGGAGCCGTTGACCCGGATCGCGCGCAGGTCGTCGTCGAGCGGGCCGCCGCCGAAGATGCTGACCGCGATGGCGATCTTCTCGAAGCCCTGCTTGGGCATCGGGCGCAGGCCGTTGGTGGAGATGGTGATGTACGGCAGCTGTTCGACGAAGGCCTCGACCCGGCGCGGGACGAGGGTGGGCTCGCCGCCGATCAGGGTGGCCTGGTTGACGCCGTCGTCCGCCAGCTTGCGGGCGAAGGCCCGGATGCGGTCCAGGTCGGACAGCTCCTTGACGGCCGTGTCGAAGCCGCCCTCGAAGTACCAGCAGCCCTTGCAGCGGATGTTGCAGGTGTTGGTGAGGTGGACCTCGCAGGAGCGGACCTCGCGCCCCAGCCGGCGCAGCCGGTGCAGGCGTTCGGCCAGGTCGGGCCGGTCCGCGATGAGTTCGGCGGTGCGCGCCTTGGCCTCGCGTCGGCTCAGCGGGCGTTGTTCGATGGTGACGGGTGTTGCCATGGCGATGGGCTCCTCGGGAGTGGCGGGATCGGCGTGCTGCTGTTCCCGCTACTCCGGGAGGCGCAGACCCAGGTTCTTGATGCGCGGGGTGACCTTCTCCCGCCACAGGTCGCAGGCCTCGCCGTTGGTGGTCTGCCGCAGGCCGAAGCGGACGGCCAGCTTGGCGCGCTCGGAGCGCGGGCTGCCGAAGATCCGGATGAAGGTCGGCCACAGCCGGTCCAGGGCCTGCTGGAGCTGCTCGCGGCCGTCGTCGGTGGCGGCGAGGTTGCGGCACACCCGGGCGCCGTGGGCGATGTGCACCTTCTCGTCGAGGATGATCGTGCGCACCGCGTCGGCCCAGGGCCGGTAGCTGCTCTGCGCGAACTCGGAGATCATCACCATCGCGGTCTCCTCGCCGATGTAGGAGAAGATCCCGCGCTCGGCCCAGGTGGTGCAGGTGTGGAACTCCTGGGCGCGGAACAGGTTCCGATCGGCCAGGGTCTGCTTCTCCATGTAGGTGGTGTCCACGCCGACCTCCGCGAGGACTCGCTTGCCGATCTTGTAGTGGTCGTACTCCTCGGCGGCGCGCTCGGCGCAGACCTGCCGCTCCTCCGCGTCCGGGGCCAGCGGCAGGAAGACCTGCACGTAGTCGTCGCCGCCGGAGAGCTCCCCCTCGGTGTTGACCACCATGCCGCGGATGGCGATCTCCCGGTACTCCTCCGGCATCGCCAGGAACTCGTCGGGAGTACGGACCACCACCGCCTCGTCGTCCAGAATGGAAATACCCATGGCGCAACACCCCGTCTCTGAAGCAGGACTCTGAAGCAGGACATGGTCGGGCATGAACGGGTGGGGGCCCGTTTTCCACCGAGGCCCCTGACGACCACAAGGAAAATGACGCCGCCCCCCAGCGGCCGGCGGAGTTCCGCATCGGCTCCGCTGAACTTCCTCGGAGAGTAGGTGCTGCATTTTGGGCCGAACAAGGTCCCTTACGAATCGTGCCGAGCGGATTCGGCCACCGGGCGGCACCGGAGCGGCCGGTTCCGGCCGCCACGACACCGCCAGGACATGCGCAATTATCATGGCCGCAACGGATCTTGGCGGTTGACCACGGCAAACGAAGCTGGCCGGAAGCGGGCCTGGACCGCCCCGGGCGCACCACCGGGCAGACGGTTACGCTGAGCCCCATGACCACCGACTCGAACACGGCGGTCGCCACCGTCGACGTCCTCCTGGGCCCCGATCAGCTCAATGACCTGATCACCGACCAGTTCCCCGACTACGCCGCCTGCCGGGTGACCGGGGTGGACGGCCGGACCCTCACCATGGCCGTGGACGGCGACCGGCTGCGCACCCGCCCGGGCGGCACCGTCTCGGGCCCGGAGCAGGCCGGCCTGTGCGACCTGGCCGCGTTCCTCCTGATCAACGCCCGGCTCGGGCCCACCCTGATGGCGCTGACCAGTTCGCTGCAGATCAGCTTCCTCAACCGGCCGCGGCCCGGAGCGCTGCGCGTGCACGCCAGGACGGCCAAGTTCGGGCGCCGGCTGTGCGTGGTGCTGGCCGAACTGCTGGACGCCGACGACGTCCTGGTGGCCAGCGCCACGCTGACCTACGCGATCCCGCCGGCCCGCCCCGAGACCCCCTGACGGCCCCCTCCCCTCCGCTCTCCGCGCCACGGCTTCGCCCCGCCGCCGCTCCGACCCCGGCGGCCGGACGAATCCGACATCACGAATACGGGGTGGGGTATATTGGCGGCATGGCTCCGCCCCTGGGAGCCCGGAGAACGGAGCACGACATGTGCCGACGAGTCGCCTGCCGCACCTGCGGGAAGCCGGGCTTCGCCGGGTGCGGAATGCACGTGGAGCAGGTCCTGGCCGGGGTGCCGAAGTCCGCCCGGTGCGACTGCGCCGAGCAGGGCCGCAAGGGCAAGGGCTGGCTCGGCAGGCTGTTCGGCCGCAGCTGATCCCACCCCGCGCCCGCCCCCACCCGGAGCGCACTCCCGTCCGTACGCCAACAACTGGCCAGCGTGGCGTAAAAGGTGACAGTAAGTCGGCCGAGTTCACGATCTTTCGGACAGGAGACGATCTCGGTATTGATCTACGGACCGGTCACCTCTAGGTTGCGGTGCAATGTCACACTGAGCCGCCCTACGGCGTCCCCGGGGGGAATACCGTGCCGGACACCGCACTGGATGCACCGCAACTCGCCACGACCAAGCTGCCCCGGCCCTTCTACCGGCTGGCCGCGGGCGATGCCCTGAACACCTACGGCAGCCAGCTCGACCTCGTCGCGCTGAGTCTGTTCGCCTACGAGGCCTCCGGGAACGCGCTCGGCACGGCCGGGTACCTCGTCCTGCGACTGTCCGGCGGCCTCGCCGGCGGGCTGGTCGCCGGACGGCTGGTGGCCCGGCTGGACCGCCGGCGGCTGATGACGGGCTGCGCCCTGGCCCAGGCGCTGGCGCTGGTCGTCGTCGCCCTCGTCCCGGCCTCGCTGCGCATCCCCGTCCTCTACCCGCTCGCCGTGGTCCTCGGCGGCGCCGCCGCCGTGGCCGCCGTCGCCCTGCGGACCAGCATCCCCGAGATGGTCGGCGCCGAGCGCCGCGCCCGCGCCAACAGCCTGATGGCGAGCTGCCGTTCCACCGCGATGGTGCTCGGCTTCGCCTCCGCGGGCGTGGTGGTGGCCTGGGCCGGATTCCGGGCCGCGCTGCTCATCGACGCGACCAGCTTCGTCCTGTTCGGGGCGCTGGTGGTCCGGCTGCCGCTGCCCACCCGGGCCGCGAAGGCGGAGGAGCCCGCGACCCCGCCGGAGGACCCCGCCCCGACGACCGGCAAGCGCCGCCCCCGGTGGCAGGCCCTGGTCGTCCTGCGGGCCGCCCCCGTGGTGGGCGCCATGGCGGGGATCCGGCTGCTGGACGCCTTCGGCTCCTCCGCCCACAACATCAGCCTGCCGGTCTTCGCCAACCAGTCGTCGCCCGACAACCCGGCCGCCCTGCTCGGCACCTTCTGGGCCACCTGGGCGATCGGCAACCTCGGCGCCCAGCAGCTGGTCTCCCGGTTCATGCTGCGCCGGGGCATCGAGCCCGGCGAGCGCGGCTTCGCGCTGGGCACCTGTCTGATGTCCGCCTGCTTCATCCTGGTCTTCACCGACCTGCCGACCCCGCTCTTCCTGCTGGTCGCGATCGGCGCCGGCCTCGGCGACGGCTTCACCGAGATCTCCTACACCACCCGGATCCAGGCCCTCGCCGACGAGCGGCGCGGCGAGGCCTTCGGCATCCTCACCTCCGCCGAGAACGTCGGCATGGGCACCGGGATGCTGCTGAGCGGCTCGCTGCTCGCGGTGCTCAGCCCGCTCACCGTGGTCGGCGTCTCACACGCCGTCCCGATCGTGCTGGCGCTCGCCTTCCTGGTGATGGTCGCCCGCGCCCGCCGCCGCCGCTGAGCAGACGGCACACCTCCACCCACCACCGCACACCACCGCACGTCCGCGGACACCTCCGCGCACCCGCGTACCCGCACACCTCCGCACACCCGGCGCCCCCGCGCCGTACGCGCCACTCACCTCCGCTCCCCCTCCCTGACCCGGGGCGGCCCACACCCGCGCCCCGGCACCGATCCGAAAGGTGCCGAAATCATGAGTCCCACCGGTCCCGACCACGGCCGGCTGCGCACCCTGGAAGCCCGGCTGCTGCTACGCCCCGAGATCGCCGACTGCGCGCTGCTGCCCGTCGAGCACGAGAACGGCCGCCCCGGCCTGCTGGCCTACCTGGTCCCCGCCGTCGACGGCGATCCCGAGGCCCTGCGCCGCCGGGCCGCCGCGGCGCTGCTGGACGCCGACCCGAGCGCCGAAGTACACCTCCTGGACGGCATCGTCCGCACCCCCGAGGGCGAACCGGACGCCGCCGCGCTGGCCGCGGCGCTCACCCGGCCGCCCACCGAACCCGGCCCCGCCCTGCGCCACCTGCGCGAACTCACCGACCGCTGGCGGCCGTTCGGGGAGGGCCCGGCGACGGCCGGCGCCGCCCCGGCGCAGCCCACGGCCGCCCCCGGGGAGGCCGACTCCGAGCACCCCGACGCCGAGGACCCCGGGACGGAGGCCGTCGGCGCCCCGCTGCCCGCCCCCGGGCCGGACGCGCCCCGGACACTGCCCGAGGCGCTGCTGCGCGCCGCCGAACTGCACCCCGACCGCGGACTGCACCTGATCCGGGCGGGCGGCGAGGCCACCAGGATCACGTACCGTCAACTCCTCGGCCGCTCCCGCGAGATCCTCGCCGTGCTGGCCGCCGCCGGGCTGCGGGCCGGGGACCGGGTGATCCTCCAGGTCCCGGAGCCCGAGTACTACTTCCCCACCCTGTGGGCCTGCTTCCTGGGCGGGATGCAGCCGGTGACGGTCGCCCGCCCGCCGGACTACCACGAGCGCAACCCCGTGCTGGAGAAGCTCTGGCACGCCTGGCAGACCCTGGAGGAGCCGCCGGTGCTCGTCTGCGGGCCCGCGGTGGCGGGCCTGGAGCGGCTCGGGGAGCTGTACCCGGCGCCGGGCCTGCGGGTGATCGCGGTCGACCGGCCCGCCGAGGGCGGGCTGCCGGACGGCCCCGCCCCCGAGCACGCCCCCGTCCCCGCCGACGTCGCGATGCTCCAGCTCTCCTCCGGCAGCACCGGACGCTCCAAGGCGGTGCAGATCACCCACCGCGGCATCCTGGAGTACGTGGCGGGGGCCGTCGCCCAGGGCACCGAGCCGGGCGACGGCACGGTCAACTGGCTGCCCCTGGACCACGTCGCCGGACTGCTGATGTTCCACCTGCGCGACGTGGTACTGGCCGCCGACCAGGTGCAGATCCCCACCGAACTCGTGCTCGCCGACCCACTGGTCTGGCTGGACGCGCTGGAGCGCCACCGGGCGGCGCACTCCTGGTCGCCCAACTTCGGCTTCCGGCTGGTCGCCGAGGCCGTCCGGGCCGCCGGGCCGGACCGCCGCTGGGACCTGTCCTCGGTCAAGTCGCTGATCAACGCCGGGGAGCAGTGCACCGAGGCGGTGATCGACGAGTTCCTGGCCGCCACCGCCCCGTTCGGCGTCCGCCCCGGCCACGTGCTGCTGGCCTGGGGCATGGCCGAGACCTGCACGGCGATCACCTACAAGCGCTACGACGAGGACGGCGCCCGCCGCCTGGTGCGCACCGACTCGCTGACCGGCCGGCTGGAGCCCGCGGACCCGGCCTCCGCGGAGCGCGGCACCGCCTTCCTCAGCATGGGCCGGCCCGCGCCCGGCACCCGGATGCGGGTGGCCGACGACGCCGGACGGGCGCTGCCCGAGCTCCGCGTCGGCCGGCTCCAGGTCCACTCCGGCCGGGTGACGCCGGGGTACCTGAACAACCCGCCGGCCAACCAGGAGGCCTTCGTCGGCGACGACTGGTTCGACACCGGGGACCTGGCCTTCCTGGTCGACGGCGAGGTGGTGCTCACCGGCCGTCGCAAGGAGATCATCATCGTCAACGGCGTGCACTACTTCTGCCACGAGCTGGAGGACGTGGTGGCCTCCGTGGCGGGGGTGCGCTCCGGGCACGTCGCGGCCTTCGGGGTGCCGGACGAACGCACCGGCACCGAGCAGCTGGTGATCGCCTACGTCCAGAGCGCCCCGGACGCGCCCTCGGCGCCGGTCGCCGCCGAGGTGCGGCAGCTGCTGGCGGCCCGCCGGCAGCCGGCCCCCGCCCTGGTGCTGCCCGTCCCGGCGGCCGACTTCCCGCGCACCACCAGCGGCAAGATCCAGCGCACCGCGCTGCGCGGGAGGCTGCTGGACGGCGAACTCGACGACCACATCGTCGCGCTGGACCTGGCGGAGGCCAACTCCCGGACGCTGCCGGACTGCGTGCGGCAGCTCGGCTGGGAGGCCCGCCCGGTGGCGGCGGACCAGGCCTCTTCGGCGGCCTCGTTGGCCGAGGAAACGATCCTGCTGCTCGGCCCGTCCGGCCCCGGCACCCTCACCGAGGCCCTGGCCGCCGCCCTGCCGAACGCCCTGGTGGTGGACCGCCCGCCGACCGCCGACCCCGAGGACTGGCTGCGGGCCCTCGGCGACCGGACCGCCGACCGGCTGGTCTACCTGTGGAGCGCGACGGCCGACGCCCCGGACCAGGCGCCGGACGAGGCGCTGCTCGCCCTGCTACGGGCGCTGCCGACGCGGGCCCCGGTCCGCGAGCTGGTCTCCGTCAGCGCCGGGCTGCACGCCGTTCTCCCCGGTGAACTCCCCAGCCCCCGGGCGGCGTTGACCGCCGCACTGACCGCCGGGGCACGGGCCGAGCAGCTGGTGCCCGGCGCGCGGCACCTCGACCTGCCGAATGACGCGCCGGTCGCGGAGCAGGCTGCCGCGCTGCTCGCCCTGCTCGCCGACCCCCGCCCCGAGCCCGAGTCCGCCTGGCGCGCCGGCCGCCCCTGGGCCCCCCGACTGGCACCGGCCGAGGCCGCCCCCGAACCGGCCGGGGACGGCTGCTCACTGCTCACCCCCGGCGCCCGCTACCTCGTCACCGGCGGCCTCGGCGGGATCGCCGCCGAGCTGCTGCCCGGACTGCTGCGCGAGTACGGCTCCCGGCTGCTGATCGTCGGCCGCAGCGACCTGGACGCCCCGACCGCCGAGGCGGCCGAACGCCGGGCCGCGCTGCGCCGACTGGCCGCACAGGGTGGTCAGGTCACCTACCGCCAGGCCGATGTGACGAACCATCAGCAGCTGGCGGAGGTGCTCGCCGAGGCCGAGCGGGAGTGGCAGGCACCGCTGGACGGCGTGCTCCACCTGGCCGGCGGCTACCGGCTCACGCTCCTCGCCGACACCGGTACCGAGGACTGGCGCGAGGCCGTCCGGACCAAGGCCGAGGGCACCGACCACCTCATCGAGCTGGTCCGGCAGCGCCCCGGCGCCCAGTTCGTCGCCTTCTCCTCGATGATCGGCCTCCAGGAGGCGGTCGGCTCCACCGGGTACGCCGCCGCCAACCGCTACCTGGAGAGCACCGTCGAGCGGCTGCGCCGGGAGACCGGCACCCCGGCCTGGACGATCTCCTGGGGCCTGTGGAGCGGGGTCGGCATGAACCGCGACACCGAGAACGAGCAGGCCGCCGCCGGCCGGGGCATCGCCGTGCTGAGCGCCGCGCACGGCCGCCGGCTGGCCGCCCTGCTGCTGGCGGGCGCCCCCGGCCACCGGTACGCCGGTCCGGACCCGAGCTCCCCCGCCGCCCGGCGCCGCCTGCTCGCCACCGCGCCCCGCCCGGTGGCCGCCGCCGCGCCGACGCCGGCCACCGCCGAGCCGGCCGCCCGGCCCGCCGCGGCGCCCGGCCCCGGGCACACCGCCCCGTCCGGGCTGCGCCGACTGGTCCTGGACGCCTTCGAGTCCGTCCTCGACACCCCGCTGGACCCGGGCCGCCCGCTCGCCGAACTCGGCATCGGATCCCTCCAGTTGATGCGGGTGCACGGCGCGCTCAGCGCCGCGCTGCCCACGCCCCCCGCGCCCACCGAGCTGTTCCGCCACCCCACCGTGGACGCCCTGATCGCCCACCTGGCCGCCGAACCGGCCACGCCCACCGCCGCGGCCGCCGCCCCCGTCGCCGGGCCGGGCGACGACCGCCGGGTGGCGATCGTCGGCCTGGCGATGCGCCTGCCGGGCGCCGACACCCCCGAGCAGTACTGGCGGAACATCGTCGAGGGCGTCCGGAGCACCACCCGGTTCACCGAGGAGGAGCTGGCGGCGGCCGGACTGCGCCCGGAGGAGTACCGCCACCCCGACTTCGTCCCGGTCACCGGCGCGCTCACCGGCACCGACGAGTTCGACGCCGAGGCCTTCGGCATCAGCGGCACCGAGGCGGCCCTGATGGACCCGCAGCAGCGCCTGCTGCTGGAGATCTGCCGCCAGGCCCTGGAGGACGGCGGCTACGACGCGCCGGACCCGGAGCGCCGGGTCGGGGTCTTCGCCGGCACCGGGATGACCCTCTACGCGCTGCGCACCTACTACCAGCACACCCTGGCCACCACCGCCGACCCGTCCGAGCCGGTCGCCGCCCTGCAGACCGCGATCGGCAACCAGGCCGACTTCGCCGCCACCCGGGTCGCCTACCGGCTGGGCCTCACCGGCCCGGCGATCGGCGTGCAGACGGCCTGCTCCACCTCGCTGGTCGCGGTGCACCTGGCCGTCCAGTCGCTGCTCTCCGGTGACTGCGAACTGGCCCTGGCCGGGGCCGCCGCCCTGCACATCCCGCAGGCCGCCGGCTACCGCTACGAGGAGGGGTCGATCCTCTCCCCCGACGGTGCCTGCCGGGCCTTCGACGCCGACGCGGGCGGCACCGTCGGCGGCAACGGCGTCGCCGCCGTGCTGCTCAAGCGCCTCGACCGGGCGCTGGCCGACGGCGACACCGTGCACGGGGTGATCCTCGGCTCGGCCGTCAACAACGACGGCGGCCGGAAGGTCGGCTACACCGCGCCCAGCGTCGACGGGCAGGCGGCCGTGGTCGGCCGGGCCCTGGACCTGGCGGGCGTGCCGGCCGACAGCATCGGCTACATCGAGGCCCACGGCACCGGCACCCCGCTCGGCGACCCGATCGAGTTCCGGGCACTGGCCCAGGCCTTCCGCGCCCGGACCGAAGCCGCCGGGTTCTGCTCGCTCGGCTCGGTCAAACCCAACATCGGCCACCTGGACACCTGCGCCGGGATGGCGGGCCTGATCAAGGCGCTGCTGGTGCTGCGGCACGGCACCATCCCCCCGCTGGTGAACTTCACCAGCCCCAACCCCGCGCTGGAACTGGCCGACAGCCCGTTCCGGCTCGCCGCCGAGCGCCGGGACTGGCCGGACGGCCCCACCCCGCGCCGGGCCGGGGTCAGCGCGCTGGGCGTCGGCGGCACCAACGCCCACCTGGTGCTGGAGCAGGCGCCCGCGGCCCCGGCCGTCGAACCGCGACCGGCGCCGACCGTGCTGCCGCTGTCCGCCCGCACCGCCCAGGGGCTGACCGAACTGGCCGGCCTGCTCCGCGACCGGCTGGACGCCGAACCCGCCCTCGCGCCCGGCGACCTGCCGCTCACCCTCGGCGCCGGCCGGCGCGCGCTGCGCCACCGGCTGGCCGTCACCGGCCCCGACCCGGCCACCCTGCGCAAGGGCCTGGACGCCTTCCTGGCGGGCCGGACCACCGCCGGCGCGGCCCACCGCGAGGTGGGGCGCGGCGAGGTCCTGCCGGTGCTGCTCTTCACCGGCCAGGGCGCCCAGTACCGGGGCATGGCCGCCGAGCTGTACCGGGCCTTCCCTGCCTTCCGCGCCGTCCTGGACGAGTGCGACCGGCTGCACCGCGAGAACTGGGGCGAGCCGCTGCTGCCGCTGCTGCTCGACCCCGCACCACAGGGCACCGAGGACGGCTGGACCACCGAGGCGGCGCAGCCCGCGCTGTTCGCCCTCCAGGCGGCCTACCTGCGGCTCTGGCAGGAGCTCGGGCTCCGTCCCGCCGCCGTCGCCGGACACAGCGCCGGGGAGTACGCGGCCTTCCACGCGGCCGGCGCGCTCGACCTGGCCGACGGGATGTTCCTGACCGCGCTGCGCGGCCGGCTGATGCACCGGCTGACCGAACCGGGCGCCATGACGGTGGTCTCGGCCGGCCTGGACCGGCTGGCCGGGCTCGGCGACTGGCTGCCCGGCGTGGACCTGGCCGTGGTCAACGGCCGGGGCCAGTGCGTGCTGGCCGGCCCGCCCCGCGAGATCGCCGCCGCCGAGGCCGTGCTGGCCGCCGACGGGGTGACCACCGAACGGCTGGCCAGCGACCGGGCGTTCCACTCCCGCCTGCTCGACCCGATGCTCGACCCCTTCCGCGACCAGCTGGCCCGGCTGCGCCTGCGGCCGCTGGCCGTCCCACTGGTCAGCAACCTCGGCGGCGAGGTGCTGGCCCCCGGGACCGTCCCGACGCCCGAGTACTTCCTCCGGCAGACCCGGGAGACCGCCCGGTTCGACCAGGTCCTCGCCGCGCTGGACGGGCAGGGCCACGAGCTCTTCCTGGAGATCGGCCCGCACCCGACGCTGACCGGCATGGGCCGCCGGGAGCTGCCGGAGCGCCACTTCGTCGCCGGCGGCCGGCGCGGCGCCTCCCCGGAGCAGCAGTTCGACGCCGCCGCGGCCGCGCTCTGGTCGTACGGCGTCCCGCTCGACTGGGCCGGCTTCGCCGCCGCCCGGGACTGGCCGGACGGACCGGCCCGCCGCGTCCCGCTGCCGACCACCGTCTTCCAACGCCGCCGCCACTGGTTCACCGCCCCCGACCGGCCGACCACCGAGGACCCCGCCATGCGCCAGGACCCACCCCAGCAGACCGCTCCGGCCGCTGAACCGGCCGCCGCACTTGCCGCCTCACCTGCTGCTACACCCGCTGCTTCACCGACGCCGAGCCCCGAGGAGCTGGCCGGGCAGGCCGTGCTGCGGGAGGTCGTCGAGCAGACGGCCCGCCAGCTCGGCTACGACGAGGAATCGGTCGGCACGGACGAGCCCTTCTTCGACCTGGGCGCCGACTCGCTGTCGATGATCAACATGATCCGGGACCTGGAGCGCGCGTTCCGGGTCCGGGTGTCGATGCGCGAGCTGTTCGAGGACGCCGACACCCCGGCCCGGCTGGCCGGGCTGATCGCCTCCCGGCTGGAGCCGGCCGTGCTGGCCACGCTGCTGCCGGCCGCCGAGCCGGAGCCCGTGGCGGTGCCCGAGCCGGTGGCAGCGCCGGTGGCGGCTCCCGCCCCGACCGCCCCGGTCGTCCAGGCTGCTCAGGCCCCGGCTGCTCAAGCACCGGTTGTACAAGCACCGGAGCCGCTCGTCCAGGCCCCGGCTCCGCAGCCCGTACCCGCCGCACCCGTACCCGCCGCCCCGGCGGCCCCCGCCGCACTGCCCCCGGTCACCGACGGCACCGGCCTGATCGAGCGCCAGCTCGCGCTGCTCGGCCAGTTCTCCGACCTGATGCGCGACCAGCTCGGCCTGCTGGCCGGCGGCGCACCCGCGCTCCCCCCGGCGCCCGTGCCCGCGGCCCTGCCCCCGGCCGCCGTACCGGCCGCCGCGCAGGTCCCGACGCCCGCCGCCGCACCCACTGCCGTCGCTCCCGCCGCCGAGGCACCCGCCACCGAGAGCCCGGCCCCGGCCGCCCCGCAGGTGCACGGCCCCCGGGTGACGGTCTCCCGCGAGTCCGGCATGGCCGCCGGCGGCCTGACCGACCAGCAGCGCGCCCACGTGGACGAGCTGGTCGCCCGCTTCACCGCCCGCACCACCGCCTCCAAGGCGATCACCCGCCGCCACCGCCGCACCCTGGCGGACAGCCGCGCCGTGGTCGGCTTCCGCTCCGGCACCAAGGAGATGCTCTACCCGCTGGCCGCCCGCCGGGCCCGGGGCTCCCGGCTGGAGGACGTCGACGGCAACCCGTACGTCGACATCACCATGGGCTTCGGCGTCCTGCTCTTCGGCCACGACCCGGAGTTCGTCTCCGAGGCCGTCCGCGAGCACCTGTCCTCGGGCCTGCGGCTGGGCCCGCGCGGCCCGGAGACCGGCGAGGCCGCCGAGCTGCTGGCCGAGCTGACGGGCACCGAGCGGGTCGCCTTCGCCAACTCCGGCACCGAGGCGAACGCCGGGGCGATCCGGCTGGCCCGCGCGCACACCGGCCGGGACAAGATCGTCATGTTCGAGGGCTCCTACCACGGCCACTCCGACCAGACCCTGGGCCGGACGCTGGGCCGCGGCGCCGACCGGGAGACCGTCCCGGTGTCCATCGGCATCCCGGGCAGCGCGGTCGCCGACCTGCTGGTGCTGCGGTACGGCGACCCGGAGAGCCTCAAGGTCATCGAGGAGCACGGCGACCGGATCGCCGCCGTCCTGGTCGAGCCGGTGCAGAGCCGCCACCCCGGCCGCCAGCCCGTCGACTTCGTCCGCTCGCTGCGCGAACTGACCACCCGGCTCGGCATCGTGCTGGTCTTCGACCAGATGCTCACCGGCTTCCGCCCCCACCTGCGCGGCGCCGAGGGCTTCTGGGGCGTCACCCCGGACATGTCCACCTACGGCAAGGTGCTGGGCGGCGGCTACCCGATCGGCGCGATCGCCGGACGGGCCGACATCATGGACGGGATCGACGGCGGCCACTGGGACTACGGGGACGACAGCTACCCGCCCAAGGACACCACCTTCTTCGGCGGCACCTACATCCAGCACCCGCTGGCGATGACCGCCGCGGGCGCGGTGCTGCGCCACCTCAAGGCGGCCGGCCCCGGCCTCCAGGAGCGGCTGAACGCCCGCACCGACGAGCTGGCGACCACCCTGAACACCTTCTTCGAGGAGGAGGAGTTCCCGCTGCGGCTGGCCCACTTCGGCTCGCTCTTCCGGTTCGAGCCCCGGGCCGACATGGAGCTGCTCTTCCCGCACCTGCTGACCCGCGGGGTCTACGTGTGGGAGTGGCGCAACTTCTTCCTCTCCACCGCCCACACCGACGGCGACCTGGAGTTCGTGGCCGACGCGGTCCGCGAGTCGCTGCGCGACCTGCGGCGCGGGGGCTTCTTCCCGGGCTCGCCCGGCGTCCGCCTGCCGGCCCCGCGGCCCGCCGCCGAACTCCCGGCGCCCGCCGCGACCGTGCCCGCCGAGACGGTGGGCGGCGCCCCCGCCCAGGCCCTCCCGTACGAGCCGGTCAGCGACCCGCAGCGGCCGGTGGACTTCAGCCTCTACTTCTTCGGCGACTACCCGCTGGACTCCCCGGACGACGAGAAGTACCGCATCGTCCTGGAGAGCGCCCGCTTCGCCGACCGGCACGACTTCCACTCCGTCTGGCTGCCGGAGCGCCACTTCCACTCCTTCGGCGGCATCTTCCCCAACCCCTCGGTGCTGGCCGCCGCGCTGGCCCGGGAGACCAGCCGGATCCGGCTGAACGCGGGCTGCGCCGTGCTGCCGCTGCACCACCCGGTGCGGGTGGCCGAGGAGTGGTCGGTGGTCGACAACCTGTCCGGCGGCCGGGTCGGCCTGGGGTGCGCGAGCGGCTGGCACCCCAACGACTTCCTGTTCTTCCCCGAGCGCTACGGCAGCCACAAGGAGCTGATGCACCGGCAGATCGACACCGTCCGGTCGCTGTGGCGCGGCGAGCCGTACCAGGGCCGCAACGGCAACGGTGAGCCGATCGAGGTGACCCTCCACCCGCGCCCGCTGCAGGACCTGCCGCCGATGTTCACCGCGATCGTCGGCAACCCGGACAGCTTCCGCGAGGCGGCCCGGCACGACCTCGGCGTCATCACCAACCTGATGACCCAGGACGTCGCCCAGCTGGCCGAGAACATCGCGGTCTACCGGCGCACCCGCGCCGAGCACGGCCTCGACCCCGAGGCCGGCCGGGTGGTCGTGCTGGTGCACACCTACCTGGGCACCGACCTGGCCACCGCCCGCGAGCAGGCCTACCGGCCGTTCTGCCACTACCTGCGCTCCTCGCTCTCGCTGTTCGGGCAGATGGCCAACAGCCTGGGCCTGACCCTGGACTTCGCGAACGCCCGCGAGGAGGACCTGGAGTACGTGCTGGAGCGCGCGTACGAGCGGTACTGCGCCTCCCGCGCGCTGATCGGCACGCCGGAGAGCGTCCAGGGGGTGCTGTCCGAGCTGCGGGCGGCCGGCGCCGACGAGATCGCCGCCTTCGTGGACTTCGGCCTCTCCCCCGAACTGGTGGCGACCGGGCTGCCGCAGCTCGACGTCCTGCGCCGGGACACCCTGCGCGGCGCCCAACTGTCGTACGCCCAGCAGCGGATGTGGTTCCTGCACCGGATGCTGCCCGACGGCGGCCAGTACAACGAGGTCAAGGCGATCGCCCTGGACGGCCCGCTCGACCCCCAGGCGCTGGACACCGCGCTGCGCCGGCTGGTCGAACGCCACGTGGCGCTGCGCACCGTCTTCCGGGAGCAGGACGGCGAACCGTTCCAGCAGGTGCTGGCGCCGCCCGCGGGCCCGGTCCTTCAGCGGATCACGGCCGACCCGGCCGCCGAGGACGCCGTCGCCGACCTGGTCGCCGCCGAGGGCGCGCACCGCTTCGACCTGGCCGAGGGCCCGCTGTTCCGGGCCCTGCTGCTGGAGCAGGCGGCCGAGCGGCACGTCCTGGTCCTGTCGATGCACCACATCGTGATCGACACCCTGTCCACCGTGGTGATCACCCGCGAGCTGGGCGAGCTGTACCTGGCCGCCCAGGAGGGCCGGGCCGCCCACCTGCCGGTACTGACCACCGGTCCGGCCGCCGAGGCCGCCCGGGAGCGGGCCCGGGTCGCCGAGGGCGAGTACGACGAGAGCCTGGCCCACTGGCGCAAGGTGTTCGGCGGCGGCGACCTGCCGGTGCTGGCCCTGCCCACCGACCGGCCGCGCCCCGCGGTGCCGGACGGTCGCGGCCGCTCCTTCGTCCACCACCTGCCCGCCGAACTCTCCGACGGCCTGCGGGAGTTGGCCCGGTCCAAGCGCTCGACCCTGTTCATGGTGCTGCTGACCGGCTTCGCCGGCGTCCTGCAGCGCTACGCCGGCCAGGACGAGATCGTGCTGGGCACCCCGGTGGCCAACCGGGCCGAGGGCACCGAGGACCTGGTCGGGTTCTTCGTCAACACGCTGGCGCTGCGCCTGGACCTGTCCGGCGAACCGGCCTTCGCCGAGGCGCTGGGCCGGGTCCGCTCCACCGCGCTGGACGCCTACGAGCACCAGCAGCTGCCCTTCGAGGTGCTGGTGCAGGAGCTGAACCCGCAGCGCGACACCAGCCGCAACCCGCTGTTCCAGGTCATGGTCGAGTTCGAGAACCACATGGTCTTCGAGCTGGACCTGCCCGGGGTGACGGCCCGTCCGCTGGACCACGTCGCCGACCGCGCCGCCTTCGACCTGACGCTCTTCCTGACCAGCCTGCCCGACGGCATCCGCTGCCACGTGGAGTACGCCGACACCCTGTTCGACCGGGCCACCGTCGACCGACTGCTCGGCGCCTTCGAGCGGCTGCTCACGGCCGCGGTCGCCGACCCGGAGCGCCCGCTCGCCGAACTGGCGGTGGCGCCCGCCGACACCGCCCTGGAGTGCGGGCCGGCCGCCGCCCAGGACCCCGAGCACCCGCTGGCCACCATCGCCGCGACCGCGGCCGAGCGGCCCGAACAGACCGCGGTGGTCGCCGCCGACGGCAGCGAGACGGACTACCGGACGCTGCTGGCCCGCTCCGAGGACCTGGCCGGCCGGCTGCTCGCGGCCGGCGTCCGCGAGGGCAGCCGGGTGGGCGTGCTGCTCCCCCGCTCGCTGGACCTGGTGGCCGGGCTGCTCGCCATCCTGCGCCTCGGCGCCGTCCACGTCCCGGTCGACGTCCTGCAGGGCCCCGAGCGCTGCCGGCTGATCGTCCAGGACAGCGCTCCGGTCGTGCTGCTCACCACCACGGACGACGCCCCGAAGGAGCTCGGCCTGACCGTGCCGACGGTGCTCACCGGCACCGCCCCGGCCGACGCCGACCCCGCCGCGCTGCCCCCGCTGCCCGCCCCCTCGGCGCAGGCGCCCGCGTACCTGCTGTACACCTCCGGGTCCACCGGCCGCCCCAAGGGCGTGCTGATGCACGCGCTGGCCCTGGCCCACTTCGTGGCCTGGAACGTCGCCGACCACCCCGCGGCCCGCACCCTCCAGTACGCCTCCTGCGGGTTCGACGTCAGCGTCCAGGAGATCCTCACCACGCTGGCCGGCGGCGGCACCCTGCTGCTGATCGAGGAGGAGACCCGCTACGACGTGACGGCGCTGGCCGCCGTCGTCCGGGCCACCCGGGCCGAACGGGTCCACCTGCCGTACACCCCGCTGGCCGCACTGGCCGACGCGCTCGGCGAGGAGCCGGTGCCGCACCTGCGGGAGCTGATCTCGGGCGGCGAGCAGGTGCTGCTCACCCCCGGGCTGCGGGCCTTCCTGAGCCGCAACCCCGGCTGCCGGCTGGTCAACCACTACGGCCCGACCGAGACCCACGCGCTGACGGCCGGTGAGATCGAACCGGACGGCCCGGAGTACGCGTCGATCGGCCGCCCGACCCCGGGCAGCCGGATCGTGCTGCTCGACGCCTCCGGACGCCGGGTGCCGCCCGGCGCGGTCGGCGAGATCCACGCCCTCGGCGTCCAGGTCGGCATCGGCTACATCGGCCGCGACGAGGAGAGCGCCGCCGTCTTCACCGACACCCCCGACGGCCGAAGCTACCGCACCGGCGACCTCGGCCGCTGGCGCCCGGACGGCCGGCTGGAGTACCTCGGCCGGGCCGACCGCCAGGTCAAGGTGCGCGGCTACCGGGTCGAGCCGGGCGAGATCGAGACCGTGCTGCTGGGCCTGCCCGGCGTGCACGCCGCCGCCGTGACGGCGCGCCGCACCCCGGCGGGCACCGTTCTCGCCGGGTACGTCGGATGCGCGGCCGCCGACCTGCCCGGGATCGCCGACCGCCTGGCCGACCTGCTGCCCGACTACATGGTCCCGAGCCTCTGGGCCACCGTCGACACCCTGCCGTTCACCCCGCACGGCAAGCTGGACACCGCCGCCCTGCCCGAGCCGCGCCCGCTCGGCGCGGACGAGCCGCAGGCCGCCCCGGCCACCGGGCTGGAGCGCACCCTGCAACAGCTCTGGGAGGAGGAGCTCGGCCGCCCCGCCGGGGTGGAGACCTCCTTCTTCGACCTCGGCGGGCACTCCCTGGCCGCCACCCGGCTGCTGAACCGGGTCCGCGAGGAGACCGGCGTGCGGATCGGCGTGCTGGACTTCTTCCGCCGCCCGACCATCCGCGCGATGGCCGCCCACCAGCCGGCCGCCGAGCAGGCCCCGGCCCCGGCCTTCGAGGAGGGCACCCTGTGAGCACAACGGATGTGAGCACGGCGGAGGAGACGGACGAAGGGTGGGCGCGGCTGCTCAAGCTGCTCGACGAGCGCGAGATCGTGCTGCGCACCACCGGTGAGAAGCTCGGCTACCTGGCCCCCGCGGGAGCGATGGACGAGGAGGTCACCGGCCTCGTCCGGGCCCACCGCGACCGGCTGCTGACCATCCTGACCGGCGACGGGGCGGCGCTGTTCGCCGCCCCCGCCGGGGTGACCCAGTGGCGGCTGCGCAAGGCCCACCGCGCGGCGGCCGATCCGGCGGTGTGGAACATCACCCACCGGATCACCCTGCGCGGGCCGCTGGAGCCCGAGCGGCTGGCCGCCGCGCTGACGGCGGTGACCGAGCGGCACGAGAGCCTGCGGACCCGGTTCCTGGAGACCGAGCTCGGGGGGCTCCAGCAGGTGCTGCCGAACACCCCGCTGGACGTCCCGGTCGACGACCTGCGCGGGCTCGCGCCCGCCGAACGGGACGCGGCCCTCGCCGCGGCCCTGGAGGCCGAGGTCGCCCGCCCGTTCGACCTGACCGCGCCCCCGCTGCTGCGCGCCCGGCTGCTGCGCCCGGCGGCGGAGGAGTGGGTGCTGCTGCTGACCATCCACCACATCGCGGTGGACGGCTGGTCGCTGGCCACCGTGCTGGCCGACCTGAGCGCGCTCTACCGTACGGGCGGGCCGCTGCCCGGGGAGGCCGGCCGGATGACCGACCACGCCTGCTGGGAACGGACGGTGGTCAACCGGGCCTCCATGGCGGCGGCCGCCGACCACTGGGCCGAGGTCCTCGGCGGCGCCTCGCTCGCGGCGGACCTGCCCACCGACCGGCCGCGTCCCGAGCAGCGCTCCGGACTCGGCGAGACGGCCGAGTTCCGGGTCCCGGCGGCGGTGGCCGAGGCGGTCGGGCGCTACGCCGCCGCCCGTTCCACCACCGCCTCGGCCGTCGTCGTGGCCGCGTTCGCCCGGCTGCTCGGCTCGCTCAGCGGCGCGTCGGAGACACTGATCCTGCTCTCCAACGCCAACCGCAGGCGGCCGGCCGACGAACGGGTGGTCGGCCTGCTCACCAGCAGCATGCCGATCCTGGTGCCCACCCGGAGCGAGAGCGGGTTCGGGGCCCTGGTGGACCACGCCGCCGAGGCGATCGCCTCCGCCCTCGACCACTCCCTGATGCCGTTCGGCCTGCTGGTCGAACCGCTGCGGGAGCGCGGCGTCCCCATGCCCGTCGGCTACCCGCAGGTCGTGCTCGCCGTCCAGAGCACCCCGCCGATCGGCCTCGACCTCCCCGGCCTGACCGCCGAGATCGAGGACATCCCCGGCCACTCCGCCCGCGCCGACTGCGCGTTCTCGCTCACCCCGGACGCCGACGGCTACCTCGGGCAGGTCGAGTACGACGCCGACCTGTTCGACCCGGGCACCGTCCGGGGCTGGCTGGACGCCCTGGTCGCGGACCTGGCCCGGCAGTTGGAGGTCCCGCTCGGGTGACCCGACGGACCCGGAGGCCCCGGTGGGCGGTACGCCGCCCACCGGGGCCTCCGGGCATTCGGGGGACGCCAGTCAGCACCCCGGGTTCAGCGGCCAGTACGGTCCGTCGGGCCGGTCGAGCCACACCCGCTGCCCGCTGCTGGTGATGCTGAACCCGTAACGCTCGCGGGTCGGGCGGCCGTTCGCGGCGTACAGGCGGTGGGCTGCTTCGAGCTCGGACCATAGGAGGCGCGGCCCGGCCTCGGCCACGGAGCCGTCGGGCCGCAGCTCTGCGATCGATCCCGCGCCGTCCCACAGGCAGGCGCCGACCGGCCGCCCGTCGTCCAGGTCGTAGTTCCATCCGAGCGGGCCGAGGGCGATGCTCACCAGGAACCGGAAGTGCTCGTCCACGACGACGTCGGGGCCGAGTTCCGACGGGCGTGCGCCGACAGCGGGCAGGGCCGGGCGGCGGATGACGCCGCTGCCCCCGACCGTGCGCAACGGAATGAAGTAGGCGCCGGTCGGCAGGAACCGGCCGCCGGCCTCGGTGGCACCGCTCTTCTCCGCGCGGACGACGCCCGCGCCGAGCGGAGCGACGATCACACCGCCCCCCGCGAGCGCCTGCAGCCACGTCGTCGGAATGTGGTCGAGCCCGCAGGTGGCGATGATCGCGCCGAACGGGCCACCCGCATCGGTGAGGGTGGCCCCGTCGGCGGTGACCACGGTCGGCCGATAGGGCGTCGAGTCGAGCCGGCGCCGGGCCTCGGCCGTCACGTCCGGGTCGACGTCGACGGTCACGACCCGATCGGAGCCGTAGCGGTGGGCGAGCAGTGCGGCGTTGTAACCGGTGCCGGTACCGATCTCCTTCACCGGGCCGTCGACATCGTCGCCGAGCGCCTGCAGCATCGCGGCCATCAGCGACGGTTGTGTGGACGACGACGCGGCGTTCCCGCCGATCAGGTGGGTGACGAGGGGCCGGTTCGCGTAGACGGCCCGCAGCCACCCGGCGGCGTGGTCGGGGTCGTCGCCGGCAATCCGCTGCTGCCGGCCGTCAGGGCCCTGCCGGTAGAAGTACGGCACGAACAAGTGGCGGGGGACGTCGCGGAACGCGCGCTGCCACGCGGGGTCGACCAGGGAGCCGTCGGCGGTGAGCGCGTCGACCAGTGCGGCACGCAGGGCGTCGGCAGTCGGCTCGGCGGTGGTGGTGGTGGTCACAGAGTGCCCTTCTGGAGCAGGTCGGCCAAGGCGGTGGTGATGGCATCACGGGTGCAGTCGATCCACGCCCACTGCCCACCCGGATTCACGTCGACCAGCCAGTGCGTTCCGACCTGGTCCACGATCAGGTCGACAGCGGCATAGACGAGTCCGAGGCGCCACAGCATGTCCAGGATGCCCGTCCGGATGGGCACGGGGAGGCAGATCGGGGAGTATGCGAGGCGCTTGGAGTCGGTGCGCCAGTCGAGCCGCCCGGGGCCGTCCGGGGCGTCGATCCTGACGGGGAACAGTCGGCCGGCCACGCAGGTCACGCGGACTTCGTAGGCCTTGTCGGTGATCTCCTGCTGGTACAGGTGCGCGGTGAGGGCCACCCGCGGGTCGTCCCACCGGTCGGCGGGAACGCGGGTGGTGTAGATCTGCCCGCGCTGCCCGTTCTCGGTGTGGACGATACCGCCGAGCACCTTCGTGACGATCCGGCCCCGGCACCGGTCCGCGAAGTCCCGCACCGCGGCGGGGTCGTTGGTCACCAAGGTCGCCGGGACCTGCAGGCCGGACTCCGCGGCGGCGGTGAGCTGTGCGGGCTTCGTACAGTCGGCGTTGCGCTCGGGACGGTTGACCCACAACACCTGTGGCAGGGAGCCGAGGACGCCGGCGAACCCGCGCTTCGCCTGCCCTGCGGCGAACCGCTGTTCCGGGCCGGACATGCTGTCGGGAAACCGGAACGTGGTGGGCTTGCGCCACCACACGGAGGTGAGCTCGGACAGGTCGATCCCTCGCAGGGGCCCGACGACGGCGCCGCCCCACGCACCGTCGGGCCGCAGCTCGGCACGCATGGTGATGCGCTGCGGGAAGTCCGCCACATCGGTGCGCCAGAACGGAACGCCTCGGGCGTTGAGCTCACGCAGGACGTAGTCGGCAGTGGGGTCGAGATCGTGGGTGATGACGAGCACGCGGGGCGGGACGCCCCGCGTGCTCCCGGTGCCGTGGGTCATCAGTCGTCGTTCTGGTCGAAGTCGACGCTGATCACGGTCTGGCCGTCGCTCTCGGTCTGGCACCCCGACCCTTCCATGGTCGGCATGTCCAGGGCCACGCGACCGTCGATCAGGGACAGCTGCGTGTGCGGGTCGACGGTGACGGGGGGCAGCGGCATGACGGTCACGGGGTTGGTGACGGCGTCGAGCCCGAACGGTCGGGTGGCGAGCGGGCCGGACGGCTCGGTGTCGATGCCCATGTTCAGGGTGGGCAGTCGGTCGGTCAGGACGGACATGGTGGCGCTCCCTCGTTCTCGTTCGGACCGGTCCTCCCAGGGGGCGAGGATCGGTGGTCGTGCCGACGGCCGCACACGGGACGCCAGTCCGTGGACCGGGCTCCCCTCCCTGCGGACAACACCCGCACTGCTCTGAGTGACGCAACGAAATCGTACGGTGACGACTCGTGGGTGAGGGGGACACCCTGTCCCCCTCACCCACCGTGTACCGGCGTTCACCCGCAGCGGAGCCTGGTGCCCCAACTGCCCGCCGCCCTACCGTGGAACGGCTGTCGCCACCGGGTGTTCGTCCGGTTGAGGCAATTTCCCGGTGGCGGCGCCCAGCCGAGGAGATGCACATGTCCGATCTGCCCGAGGAACTCACCCCCGGTGAGCGCATCCGCATCATGCGCGAGCGTCGCGGGATGACGCGCCCCGTGCTCGCCGGCCTGGTCGGCCGCAGCACTGATTGGCTCAAGAAGATCGAGAGCGGAGAACGCGCGATCAGCAGTCACGCGATACTGCTCAAACTTGCGTTCGCACTCGACGTGACCGATCTGTCAGTGCTGACCGGACCGGCCGGGGCCGCGCAGCCGGTCAGCACCGGCCGGCTGTTCCACCCCGCGTCGACCGCCATCTGGTCGACCCTCCTCGAACGCGGAACCCGGCCGCCGGCACCGGTCCCGGCGGGGATGACGGCCGCGACCTACGCCGCCGATGTCGATGCCGGGTGGCGCCTGTGGCACCACGCGGCGAACAACCGGACCGCCGTCGGGAACATCGCCCCGGACCTGATCCGGCACGGGGAGTCGCTGGCCCGCTCGGCCGGCGGCGACGACCGCCGCACCGCACTGGTGGGGCTCGCCTCGGCGTACCGGCTCGCGCAGCAGGTGATTGCGTACATCGGCCCGGCAGAGGCCGTGTGGATGCTCGGTGACCGTGCCATGGCAGCCGCCGCCGACGCCGACGACCCGGCCGCCATGGGCGCCGCCGCATGGAACCTCGCGAACACCATGCGCGCCGTCGGTGAGCACGAAGGCGCCATGCTGATGGTGACCACGGCAGCCGACCGGCTGCGCCCGCACCTCGCCGACGGACCGCAGCACTGGCGGGGCCTGTACGGGGCGCTGCACCTGCACGCGGCGATCACCGAGGCGCGGGACGGACGGGACGGGATGGCGTGGAACCACTGGGACACGGCCGACAAGGTCGCGAAGTCACTGCCGGCCGGGTACACCGAGCTGTCGACGGTGTTCGGGCGGGCGAACGTCGACCTGCACGCGGTCAGCGTCTCCACCGAGTTGCGGAGCTCAGGCAAGGCACTGTCGCTGGCGGACGAGATCGACCCGGACTCGATCCCGTCGACGGAGCGCCGAACCAGGCTGTGGGTGGATGCGGCCCGGTCGCACATGCATCGGGGCGACCGGACCGCCGCGCTGCACGTGATGGGGATCGCGCTGCGGATCAGCCCGGAGACGGTCCGGTTCACACCCCAGGCTCGTTCGGTCGCGGCCGAGTTGTGGCGGAAGTCGCCGCGCGCGATGCGAGCGGAGACGTTGGAGCTCGCCGAGGCGGTGGGGATCACGACCGGCGTGTGACCCGAGGCGCAGCCCCGGCCCCGGAAAATGACAACCGACCACATGGCGCGGGGAGATCGGATGCCCGCCGGAAGAGACCTGGAACATCCGGTTCGACGAGCCGACTTGAGCAAGGGGATCCAGTCGCGATGATCGAGGCGAACACGCGACGAGGCCACAGGCGTCGGACCCGCGGCGAGCCGGTCGCGCGCACCGGGGCGCCGGATGAGGCCGTCGCCCTCCCAGAGGGCCTCGGCCCGACGACCTGAGGCGACGGACGCGGAGGACCGCTATCAGCACAACGGGCTTCCGCTGCATGGGAAGTCGGACCGGCCGACTTCCCGTGCAGCGGGTGGGCTCCATGGGCCACGCCGGCGTCAGGAGCGTCGGCGGCCGTTCCGGCGGGCGAGACGGAACACGGCGGCACCGGCGCCCACGCAGAGCAGGGCGCTCATCAGCAGGGCCGGTGTGCTGCTCCCGGTCTCGGGGAGCTGGCCCCCACCGTGGCCGGGCGCCGGACCGGGCGAGTGGTGGTGGCTCGGGCCGCCCGTGGGCGACGGGCCGCGGGACGCCGAGTGGCTCGGGCCGGTCGTCGGGGACGCCGAGTGGGTGGGAGAAGCCGTCGGGGACGGCGAGTGGGTGGGAGAGGCGGTCGAGGACGGCGAGGAGGACGGGGACGGCGAGGGGGAGGGCGAGGAGGACGGGGACGGGGACGGCGAGGGGGAGGCGCAGGCGACCTCCTCGATCACGACCTCCCCGTTGCCGCTGCGCGCTCCGGTGGTGAAGGTCGCGGCGGCCGGGCCGAGGCTGGAGCCGCCGCCTCCCCCGCCGCCGTCGAGCGTGGTCGCCGTGGAGGAGCCGCCGGCACCGCCCCCGTGGGCCCCGCCGCCGCCTCCGCCGCCGGCGCCCATGTGGGGGTCGCCGATGTTGACGGCCGCGTCGCCGCCCTTGGTGCCGGTGGCGCTGCCGCCCGCGAAGCCGTCGTGGTCGAACTCGGTGGTGGCGGTTCCACCCGCGCCACCCGCTCCCCCGTTGCCGCCGGACTTGCCGCCCTTGCCCGCCGCGCTCTGCCCGGTGTCGGCCCCGTCGGTTCCGGCCTGCCCGCCGGCGCCGCCGGACGCGGTTCCGTCGTTGGTGAAACTGCCGGCACCTCCGCCGCCGCCACCCGCGATGATCAGCGCGCTGCCACCCGTCGTCACGGTGGTGGCGCCTCCGCCGCCGGCACCGATGGCGCCGTTGCCGGGCCGGTGCTCCGTGTTGGAGGAGCCGCCCTGGCCGCCGCCGCCGTACCCGCCGTAGGCCAGGCTGCCGGGGACGGAGAGGTCTCCTCCGCTGCCCGCCTGCCCCACGTCGACGGTCAGCACCTGACCGCTCGTGACCTGGACCGTGGCTCGGACCTGACTGCCCTTCCCGCCGGGCGACCCGTAGACGGCGTTCCCTCCCGCACCGCCGGAGGCCCGCACCACCAGCTCGCAGATCCCTTCGGGGACCACGTACTGCTCGGGCGCGCCCTTGTAGTCGAACGTGTGGATTCCGGGGGCCGCAGACGCCTGGTGCGGGGCGCAGACGAGAAGGGCCGCCAGGGCGGCCGAGGCGGCGATTCCACCGGTTCCGTAGTGGATGTTTCTCATACAAACCTTGTAATCGAGCCGCGTTCCTCCCGAGGGGCAACACACGGCGCCGTCCGGGTGAACCGTGCGGGGCGGGAGCACGCCACCGTCGAGTGGGAATCATCAACCCGCCCCGAGAGCACGGGGGTTGGTGGCCCCCGCCGCTCGAGCCACCTGACCGGCCGTCGGCCCGGCCTCGCGATCCCGGAGGGGGCTTCCGGCCCCGGCAAGCCGGTCGGCACCGGAAAACCCGTTGGGTGCGACAGTCCCGCCGATGGTAAACATGTGACATGTTACAAGGCATCCGCATCACCCTCCGGGCCCGTCACGACGCCGACCTCCCGGTCCTCCTGGCCGAGTTGTACGACGACGTGGCAACCCGCGCCCGGGCCGACACCCGGCCCTGGCGGCCCATCCCGCCCGGCTCGGCGGACTCCCCGTACGTCGTTCCCGGGCCGTCCGACGAGGCCGCCTGCTTCTCCGTGGTCGAGACGGCCTCCGACGAGCTGGCCGGCGAGGCCCTGCTGTGGGGCATCGACGCCCACAACCGCAGCGCCCACCTGGGCCTCGCCCTGCTGCCGGGCCACCGGGGGCGCGGGCTCGCCCCGGACGTCCTGCGGGTGCTCTGCCACTACGCCTTCCCGGTGCTCGGCCTGCGCCGCCTCCAGCTGGAGACCCTGGCGGACAACACCCCGATGCTCCGGGCCGCCGCCACGGCCGGCTTCACCGTCGAGGGGCGGCTGCGCCAAGCCGCCTGGGCGTACGGGGAGTTCGTGGACCAGCTGGTACTCGGGCTGCTGGCCGAGGAGTGGCAGGGGTGAGCGACGGCCCGTCCGGGCTGCGGCCCCTCCCCCACGGCTACACCAACCGCACCGCGGGCGACGGCACGGTCGTCGTGAAACGGTACGAGGGGCCGGACGCCGAGGAGCGGCGCCGGCGCGAGCACCGGCTGCTGTCCCTGCTGCACGGGCTGCTGCCGGTTCCCCCGGTGCTCGGCACCGAGCCGGGCGCCATCACGCTCGGCCACCTGCCCGGAGTGCCCGCGCAGGTCCTGCTGGACGCCGGGCACGGCGCGCAGGTCCTGGCCGCCTGCGGGCGGGTGCTGCGACGGCTCCAGGCTGTCGACCCCGGCGTGGCCGGCGACGGTCCGGCGCCCCCGGGTTCGGTGCTTGCGCACGGGGACTTCGGGCCCAACAACCTGCTGCTGGACCCGGCGACCTTCGCCGTCACCGGCCTGCTGGACTGGGAGTTCGCCCATCTCGGCGAGCCGGTGGAGGACCTGGCCTGGTGCGAGTGGATCGTCCGCATGCACCACCCGGCCCGGGCGGGCGCCCTGCACCACCTCTTCGACACGTACGGGCAGCCGGTGCCGCCCTGGCCGCGGCGCCGGGCCGCCATGCTCGCCCGGTGCGCCCGGCTGGAGGAGTTCTGCCGCCGGGGCGACCCGGGCGGGCCGGGGGTACGGCAGTGGCAGGAGCGCGGGCGCCTGACGGCGGGCTGGCCGGAGCAGCCGGGGCCGCCCTCCTGACCCAGGCGGGGCGGGCGCTCCGGGCGCTCGCACAGCGGGTCGTGACGATCTGTGAGACGGATCTGGCGCACGCCTCGACCAGTCCGATACGGTCTGGACCAATCAGCGGGCGATCTTCCTGTGGCATCGTTCCGCCACGCTCCGAACGCCTCCGGGAGTCGTCATCAGCGCCCGACCCGCCTCCGTTCCGCTCACCCTCCCGGCGCTCCTGGACCACCGGGCGGCGCTCCATCCCGAACGCACCGCACTGCTCGTGCCCGGCGGCGGGAGCCTCACCTACGGCCGGTGGCGCGAGCGGGCGGTGCGGGCCGCGCACGGGCTGGCCGGGGCCGGCGTGCGGCCCGGGGACACGGTGGCGCTGCTGTTCACCAACCGGGAGTGGGACGCGTACGCCGTGGCGTTCCTGGCCGCCCACTACGCGGGTGCGGCCGGGCTGGTGATCCGCGAGGACCTGGCCCCGGCCGATGTGGAGCGGCTGGTCGAGGCGGCCGGGGCACGCTGGGCGGTCGCCGGGAGCGGTCCGCGCACCGCGCTGCCCACCTTCGCGCTCGACGGCCTCGACGGCCTCGGCGGTCTCGACACGCCGGACGAGCCGCCGCACCGGGTCGCCCCCGGGGACCTGGCCCAGGTCATCGGGACCTCGGGCACGACCGGCACCCCGAAGGGCGTCCGGGCCGCGCACGCGAGCCTGACCGCCGGGCTGGTCCTCGACCCCCGCCCCCGCCCGTACGCGCACTCACGGCACGCGGTGCACGCCTTCCCGATCGGGACCAACGCCGCCCAGGCGGTGCTGGTGAACGCGCTGACCGCGCAGCCCACGACGATCTGCCTGCCGCGCTTCGACGCCGAGGAGTTCGGGCGGGTGGTCGAGGAGTCCGGCGCGGGCACGGTCTTCCTGGTGCCGTCGATGGCGGTGGAACTGCTGAACTCCGGGGTCGCCGACCGCCGGGACCTCGGCAGCGTCCGGCTGGTCGGGTCCACCGCCGCCGCGCTCCCGCCCGCCGTCGCCGCCGGGCTGTCCGCCGCCCTGCCGAAGGCGACGGTCGTCAACACCTACACCTCCGCCGAGGCCGCCCCCGCGCAGATCTCCGCGGTGGTGGACCCGGGCCGTCCGGGTTCGCTGGGCCGCCCGACCGACCCGGCCGACCTGCGGATCCTGGACGAGGCCGGGGAGCCGGTGCCGACCGGCGGGACCGGCGAGATCTGGCTGCGCCAGCCCGGCCCGCCGCGCGGGTACGCCGGGGCGGCCTCCGACACCGTCTTCCGCGACGGCTGGGTGCGGATGGGCGACCTCGGCCGACTGGACGGGGACGGCTACCTCCACCTGGTCGACCGGGAGAGCGACATCGTCAAGTCCGGTGCGCTGAAGGTCTCGACGCTGCGGATCGAGGCCGTGCTGCACGAGCACCCGCAGGTCGCCGACGCGGCCGCGCTCGGCCTGCCGCACCCGGTGATGGGACAGGTGCCGGTCGCCGCTGTCGTCCCGCGACCGGACGGGATCGACCTCGACGGCCTGCGGCTGTTCCTGAGCGAGCGGCTGGCCAGGCCCGAACTGCCGGTGCGCGTCCTGGTGTTGGACTCCCTGCCGCGCAACCCGAGCGGCAAGGTGCTCAAGCACGAGCTGCGGGCCGCGTTCGAGGAACCCGCCCCGACGACCGGAAGGGCCCCGGAGACGGAGCGCGAGCTCGCCCTGGCCGGCCTGTGGCGGGCCGTGCTGGGCCGGCCGGTCCGGGCGGTGGAGGAGGAGTTCTTCGCCCTCGGCGGGGACTCGTTCCGCGCCGTCCAGCTGGCCGCCGCGATCTCCGCCGAGTTCGGTGTGGCGGCCCGTACGGCGCTGGTCTTCGAGCGCCCCTCGCTGCGCGCCCAGGCGGCCTGGCTGGAACGGGCCGACGTCGCCCCGGCCGAGCCGGCGGAGCGGTCCGGGGCCGAGGTGTCGGACTTCCTCCGCTCGCTGCGCGCGCAGCCGCACGACCTGCCGCTCACCTCCCAGCAGGAGAACTTCCTGCGCTGGATGGCCGAGGCCCCGGGCCGCAACGTCGGCGCGGTGGCGGTGATGTTCCGGGTGACGGAGGGCCTGCGGACGGACGTCCTCGCCGACGCCCTGCACGAGGCGATCCGCCGCCATCCCGCGCTGCGGACCAGGTTCGTCCCGGTGCCCGGCGCCGAACCGGGGGTGCTGCGGGCCGTCCTGGACGACGAACCGCACGCGGACGTGGTGCTGGTGGAGGCGCCCGGCGCGAGCGACGACGAGGTGTCGGCGCGGCTGGTCGCCGTGCGCGACCGGCTGACGGACGTCGCCGCGGGGCCGATGACCAGGCTGGCCGTGGTGAGCCGCGGGCCGGCGGACCACGTCGTCCTGCTGGCGGTCCACCACCTCGTCAGCGACGGCTGGTCGCTGGGGGTGCTCCTGCGCGAGCTGGGGGTGGCGTACTCGGCGCTGTGCCACGGGCGCCGGGTGCCGGCCGCCCGGCCCGGCCCGGAGTACGGCGAGCTGGTGGAGTGGTCGAACGCCCACTGGCCGGCGTCCCGGACGCACTTCGGGACGGCGCTCGCGCACGCGCCCGCCGCGATCGACCCCTTCCCGGGGCGCCGGCACACCGAGGTGGTGCTGAGCGCCGCCCACGCGTTCACGGTGCCCCCGGCGGCGGCGGACGCGCTGCGGGCCAGGGCGGCGGAGCTGGGGGCCACGCCGTTCCTCGCGGTGGCGGCGGTCTGGAGCGGCCTGCTGGCCGCCCGCAGCGGACAGCCGGACCTCGTCCTCATGACGCCGGTGCCCGGGCGGACCAGGCCGGAGGCGGAGCGGGCGGTCGGCTGTTTCGTGCAGTCGCTGCTGGTGCGGGTGGACGTCTCGGGCGCGCCGGGGTTCGCCGAACTGCTCGACCGCGTCCGGTCCGCCGCCACCACGGCGCTCGACCACCAGCTGTACCCGTTCGCGGAGTTCAGCCCGCTGGTGCCGTTCGCGGCCTGGCTGCGGTACGAGAACTGGAGCGCGCCGGCCCAGCTGCCGGGGGTGGCCTGCGCGGCCTGGGAGCTGCCCCGCAACGCCACCGTGCCGTACCCGCTGCCGGGCGGTGACCGGCACGTCCCCGAGCTGGCGGTCACCGAGCAGCCGGACGGCGCGCTGCGGTGCTGGCTGCGGTACAACGAGCACGCGTTCGAGGCGGCGACGGTGTCGGCGCTGGCCGACGACCTCGCCGCGGCGCTGGCCGGGGCGGCCGGCATCTGACAGGAGGCAAGCGGGGGTGCGGCCGTCACCGGCCGCACCCCCGGACCACTCGGCCGCCCGCTCAGCCGGAGAGGCGCCCGGCCGCCTCCTCCTCGCTGAGCGCGTCGATCTCGGCGATCAGCAGCGCCTCGATCCGGGCCGCGAGGGCGGCCGGTGTGCTGCTCTCGAACACCTCGCGGATGGGGATGTCGAGTCCGATCCCGGCCCGGATCCGCGCGGCGACCCGGGTGACCAGGAGCGAGTCCCCGCCGAGCGCGAGGAAGTCGTCGAACACCCCGACCCGCGGCACTCCGAGGACCTCCTGCCACAGCTCGGTGACCAGCTGCTCGGCGTCGGTGCGCGGCGCGACGTAGCCCGACCCGGCGGCCGGCCCGGGGTCGGGCAGGGCCGCGAGGTCGGGCTTGCCGTTCGGGGTCAGCGGCAGCCGGGCCAGCGTGACGACGGCGTCCGGGACCATGTAGGCGGGAAGCCGTACGGCGAGGTGCTCGCGCAGCTCGGCCGGCCCGGGCTCGGCCCCCGGGCGCGGGACGGCGTACGCCAGCAGCCGACGGCCGTCGCGGACCAGCACGGCGGCCTGCGCGACGCCCGGGTGCGCGGTCAGCGCGGACTCGATCTCGGCGGGCTCGATCCGGTAGCCGCGGAGCTTCAGCTGCGCGTCGCCGCGCCCCAGGAACTCCAGCCGGCCGTCCGCCCGCCACCGGGCCCGGTCTCCGGTGCGGTACATCACGCCGCCGGCGAAGGGGTCGGGCACGAAGGCCGTCGCGGTCAGGTCGGGCCGGCCCAGGTAGCCCCGGGCCAGGCCGCTGCCGCCGATGTACAGCTCGCCCTCGGAGCCCCGGGGCAGCAGTCCGCCGTGCTCGTCCAGCACGTGGAGCCTGACGCCGGGCAGCGGGCGGCCCAGCGAGGGCCGGCGGTCGGTGTCGGCGGCCGTCAGCTCGGCCGCGGTGACGATCACGGTGGCCTCGGTGGGGCCGTAGGTGTTGACGAGCCGGACCGCGTCCCCGTGCCGCCGGCGCCACCGGGCGACCGTACCGGCGCGCGCCTCGGAACCGCCGATGACGACCAGGCGCAGCGCGTCCGGCCAGCTGGTCCCGTCGTCCAGGCCGACGAGTTCCTCCCAGTACGCGGTCGGCAGGTCGAGCACGGTGACGGTCCGGCCGGCCGGACCGGCCAGCAGGTCGGGCAGGGTCCGGCCGCCGCCGGGCAGGAGCACCACGCACGCCCCGGCCGCGAGGGCCGGCCAGAGCTCCTCCACGTGGGTGTCGAAGCCGAGGGAGGCGAACTGGACGATCCGGTCGTCGGGGCCCAGCGCGTAGCCGTCCGGGCCCGCCATCCAGTCGACCCGGGCGGAGACCGCCGGGTGGTCGACCGCGACGGCCTTCGGCGCCCCGGTGGACCCGGAGGTGTAGAGGACGTAGGCGAGGGCCCGCGGGTCGGGCGGGGCGAGGTCGGCGGTCCCCGCCCCCGGCAGGTCCGTGCCGGTGAGGGTGAGGACGGCGTCGGCCTCCCGGACCATCAGGGCGCGGCGCTCCTCGGGGTGGGCCGGGTCGAGCGGGAGGTAGGCGGCACCGGCCTTCCAGACCGCCGTCAGGGCCACCACCAGGTCGAAGGAGGGCGCCATCGACACCGCGACCACCCGGTCGGCCACCGGGCCGAGCCGGCGGGCCAGTTCGGTGGACCGCCGGTCGAGTTCGGCGTAGGACAGCGTCCGTCCGTCGCACTCCAGGGCCGGCGCGTCCGGTCGGGCGGCGGCCTGCTCGGCGAACCGCTCCAGCACCGTCCGTACGGCGGCCGGAGCGGCCGGGCCGGCCCCCAGGGCGAGCAGCGCCGCCCGCTCCTCGGCACCGACGAACCAGTCGCCGTGCAGGGGGAGTTCCGGGTCCTCGACGATCCGCGCGTACAGCTCGCGGCACCGGTCGCCGAGCGCCTCGACGGTCCCCCGGTCGAACAGCTCGCGGTCGTAGCAGAAGGAGAGCGTGATCCCGCCGTCGGGGGTGCGCCAGCTGTCGAGCAGCAGGTCGGTCTTGGCCTGGTCGAAGCCGGAGTCCATGCCGGTCGTCCGGACGCCCTCGGGCAGGGCCGGCTCGCCGGAGCCGACCGCCAGGTCGTTCTGGCTCTGGTGGACGAAGACGGCCTGGTAGAGCGGTCCGGCTCCGGTGTCCGCGGGCAGGCCGAGGTGGGCGGCGAGCCGCTCGGCCGGGGCGTCGGGACGGCTCAGCGCGGCCAGTGCGGCGGACCTGGTCCGCTTCAGCACGGTGCGGAAGCCGGGCTCGCCGGTGAGGTCCGACCTGATCACCGCGGTGCGGTTGAAGTAGCCGAGCAGCGCCTCGTGCGCCGCCTCGGTACGGCCCGCCAGCGGGGTGCCGACCACGAAGTCCCGGCAGCCGGTCCAGCGCGCGAGCACGCTCTGGTAGCCGGCCAGCAGCACCATGAACGGGGTGCACCGCTCCTGCCGGGCCGTCCGGTCGAGGGCGGCGGTCAGCTCGGGGCCGAGGTCGACGGTGACGAAACCGGCGGGTCTGGTGGGGCTGGAGGGTCTCGGCCGGTCGAACGGGAGGCGCAGCGCTCCGGTGCCGGCGAGCCGGTCCGCCCAGAACCGGAAGGCCTCCTCGCCCGCCTCCCCGCCCGTCCTGGCGCGTTCGGCGCGGGCGAAGTCGCCGTACTGCAGGGCGAGTTCCGGCAGTTCCGCGGGTGCCTCGCCGATCGCCTCGCGGTAGAGGGCGAGCAGTTCGCGCCACATCGTGCGGAAGGACCAGCCGTCCGCGACGATGTGGTGGACCACGACGCTGACCGCGTGTTCCCGCTCGCCGGCGCTGATCAGGGTCGCGCGCAGCGGCGGCGCGGCGGCGAGGTCGAACGGCGCGTTGACGTACGGGCGGCAGGCGTCGGTGAAGTCCTGCTCGGTCGCGCCCTCGGGCAGGCGGATCGTGACCAGGTCGGTCGCGGCCGGGGGCTGGACCAGCTGGACGGGCTCCGCCTCGTCGGGTCCTTCGGGCGCGAAGCGGGTGCGCAGGATCTCGTGGCGGGCGGTCAGCCGGTCCAGCGCGGTGCGCAGGGCCCGGGGGTCGATCGGCCCGGTCCAGCGCCGGTTGAGGTACATGTTGAAGCCGGCGTCGTCCGGGTGGACCTGCTGGAGGAACCAGAGCCGGCGCTGTTCGGCGGTCAGCGGGTGGATGGCGGTGGCGGTGGTGGTCACCGGACGGTCACCTCGGTCTCGGAGCGGTGCGGGAGGGTGGGCGCGGCGGCGTCGGCGGCCCGGTCCTGGATGGTCTGGAGGCCGACCAGGTCGTCGGGCTCGGCGTCGGGGACGTCCCGGTCGAAGTGGCGCAGCACGGGCACGGCCAGGCAGACCAGCGCGAGGGCCGCCATGGCGAGGCCGAACAGCAGGTAGAGCAGTCCGATGCCGCGGCCGTCGCCGGTGCCGATGAGCCGCCCGACGCTGCCGGCGAGGGCGCCGTCGTGGTCCATCAGCGGCTGGAGGAGTCCGGGGCCGAACGGGGCGACCACGGCGAAGCCGACCGGCAGGGTCGACCAGGCGACCATGGTGTTCACGGCGATCACCCGGCCGTGGAAGCGCAGCGGCACCTTGGTCTGCACGATGGTCGCGTAGGCGCCGTTGAGCAGGGCGAGCGCGAAGGTCATGCCGAACGCGCCGAGGGCGACCGTCCAGATCGACGGGCGCAGCCCGGTGAGCAGGCAGGCCGCGGCGACCACCAGGGTGGCGAGCAGCACCCCGCGCAGCTTCCGGCGGCGCGGTCCGCCCCAGGCCACCAACGTGATCCCGCCGAGCACGGCGCCGAGGCCGGCGGCCGTCGACACCCAGCCGGCCGCCGAGAGCGGGGCGAAGGAGAGCACGAGCGGGGTGGTGAGCAGGAACAGCGGGGAGAGGAAGACGTTCAGGACGGCGAAGTACAGCAGCATCGCGCGGAAGTGCCTGCTGCCCAGGGCCCGGCGGAAGCCTTCGCGGATCTCCGCGGCGATGCTCTCCCGGCGGGTGGAGCCCATCAGGTCGGGGAACCGGACGGCCAGGGTGACGGTGACCGCGACGGCGTAGCCGGCCACGTCGAGGGCGAGGATGCCGCCGAGTCCGATCGCGGCGAGCAGCCCGACGGCGAACAGCGGGACGAGGAACTGGGCGAGGCCGAAGGCCATCTGGACCACGCCGTTGGCTCGGCCGAGGTAGCGCTTGGGGACGAGCTGCGGCACCGCCGCGTTCCAGGCGAGCCGTTGGAAGGAGAGGGCGGCGGACAGCACGGCGATGAGCGCGTAGGCGTGCCAGACCTGGAGGCCGCCGGTGGCGTACAGCAGGAGCAGGAGGGCCTGGGTGAGTCCGGCGGCGAGGTCGCCGAGGAGCATGGTCCGGCGCCGGTCCCCCCGGTCGACGACCGCGCCGGCGAGCGGGGCGGCGAGGATGCCGGGCACCAGGCCGCAGGCGGCCAGCAGTCCGAACTGGGCCAGGGAGCCGGTGCGCAGGTAGATCCAGACCGGGAGGGCGAACTCGGTGAGCGCCGATCCGATCATCGACACCTGCTGCCCGGAGGCGACGGTGAGGAAGCGGCGCATGGTGGGGCGGACGGACGCCCGGTCCCCGTCCGAGGCCGGCCGTCCGGCGTCCCGGGAGAGCCCGGCCAGCCACCAGGTCGCGCTGTCCGTGCGGCGGTGGCGGTCCTCCTCCCCCGCGGCGATCGACCGGTGGACGCCGGTGACGACGGCCGCGAGTTCGGCGGCCCGGTACTTGAGGTAGAAGTGGCCGGCCTCGTCGAGGACGACGACCGCGGTGGTGTCGGCGATCCGGTGCCACTCGCGGAAGCGCTCCTGGTAGAACTCGGTGGCCGGGTCGCGGTCGCCGCAGACCGCGATCACCGGGGCCTTGATCCGGCCGCCCTCGGTCGCGAACATCCGGGTGAAGTACCGTTCGACGTCCTTGGTGCCGGTACGGCGGTTGCGGACGATGAGCCGCAGCTGCTCCGGGTCCAGTTCGTCGGTGTCCAGGCCGGCGGCGGCCAGCCCGTTGATCATGTCCTGGTCGCTGCGCAGCCGGTCGAGGAGTTCGGCCCACCGCTCCCCGACCGCCGCGCCGCGGCCCTTGGGCCGGGCGAAGGGGAAGATGCCGCCGAGGTGGACGGCGTCGATGTCGCGGCCGGCGGCCTCGACCCGCCGGGCGATCTCGACGGCGAGGCGCACGCCGACCCCGCAGTGCCCGTACAGCACGATCCGGCCCTCGACGTTCTCGAGGATCTCGCGGGCGCAGCGGTCGGCGACCTCGTCGACGTCCATCGGCTGCTCGCCGAGTTCGTGTCCGGGGACGGCGACGGAGTGCAGTGCCCAGTCCTCCGGCAGGGCGTCGGCGAGCGGTTTGTAGATGAGGGCGCTGCCGCCGCCGTAGGGCGTGCAGACGACGCTTCCGGTGGTGCGGCGCCGCTCGGGGGTGAGGCGGTGCAGCAGGCCCCGCGGCCCCCGGTCGGCGGCCGGGTCGGCGACGAGCGCGGCGAGTTGGCGGACGGTCGGGAAGCGGAAGAGGTCCATCACGCCGACGGGTGTCGGCAGGTCGGGGAAGGCGCGGCGCAGCCGGGCGACGACCTGGGTGGCGAGCAGCGAGTGCCCGCCGATCTCGAAGAAGTCGTCCAGGGCGCCGACCGTCGCGACGTCGAGCACCTCGGCCCAGATCGCGGCGATCAGCGTCTCGGTCTCGCCCTCGGGCTCCACCCGGCCGGCGGCCGGGGCGGCGTCCTCGGGTTCGGGCAGGGCCTTGCGGTCGACCTTGCCGTGGGCCAGCAGCGGCAGCCGGTCGAGGACGACGAACCGGGCGGGGACCATGTAGTCCGGCAGGACGGCGCCGAGCTCCGCGCGCAGTTCGGCGGGGGCGGGGGCGGTTCCGCCGCCCGGGCGCTCGAGGTAGGCGACGAGGTTCTGCCTGATCCCCTCGCCCCGGACGGTCACGAAGGCCTGGGTGACGCCGGGCAGCGCGGTGAGGGCGGCCTCGATCTCGCCGGGCTCGACCCGGTAGCCGCGGACCTTGATCTGGTCGTCGGCGCGTCCGAGGTACTCCAGCGTGCCGTCCGTCCGCCAGCGGGCCAGGTCTCCGGTGCGGTACATCCGGCCGCCGGTCGCGGTGAACGGGTCGTCGAGGAAGCGTTCCGCCGTCAGGTCGGGGCGGCCCAGGTAGCCGCGGGCGAGCCGGTGCCCCCCGAGGTGGAGCTCCCCGGTCACGCCGGGCGGCACCGGCCGCCGGGCGCCGTCCAGTACGTAGCAGCGCGCGCCCGCGAGCGGGGTGCCGATCGGCGTGTTCCCCGGGCCGTGGTCCTCCGGGTGGACCTCGTGGACGGTGACGCCGACCGTCGCCTCGGTGGGGCCGTAGTGGTTGAACACCGCGCACCGGCCGAGGCCGGCCAGGTCGGCGGCCCAGGCCCGGGACGAGGCCTCGCCGCCGAGCACCAGGGCCCGGTGCGGCAGCAGGCTCTCGAGCGGGGCGTCGGCGGACAGCGCGGCCAGGTGGGAGGGCGTCATCTTGAGGTAGTCGAGCCGCGACGCCTCGATGTGCCCGGCGAGTTCGGCGCCGGCGATGCGGCGGGGCAGCAGGTGGACCTGGCCGCCGGTGGTGAGCGCCAGGTAGAGCATCGTGATGCTGAAGTCGAAGGACAGGGACTGCAGCAGGCCGTAGCGGGCGCCGGGTTCGATCCGCAGCCGGTCCCGCACGCCGGCCAGGTAGTTGAGGATCTCGCGGTGCTGCACCGCGACGCCCTTGGGCTGCCCGGTGGATCCGGAGGTGTAGATGACGTACGCGAGGTCGTCGGGGCCGGAGGCCTCCGGGAGCGGCGCGTCGTCCGGGGCGCCGTCCGGCGCCGGGGCGGCGCGGTCCACGAGCAGCTCCGCGCCCCCGTACGCGGGGAAGCGTTCCCGCAGCGCCGAGTCCGTCACCAGGACGCGCGCGTCGGCGTCCGCCACCAGGTGGGACAGCCGGGCGGGCGGCTGCTCCGGGTCCAGTGGCAGGTAGCAGCCGCCGGCCTTCAGGACGGCGACCAGCGCGACCGCCAGGTCCGGCGACTGCTCCAGGCACACCGCCACCCGGTCGTCCGGCCGGACGCCCAGCGCCCGCAGCCGCCGGGCCAGGGCCGTCGCCCTGGTGTCGAGTTCGCGGTGGGTGACGGTGGCGTCCTCGAAGACCAGGGCCGGGCGGTCGCCCGCCTGCCGGGCCGCGGCGGCGAGCAGCGCGGTCAGCGTCCGGGGGCCGCCGTCGGGGAGGTCCGGGCCGGCCGCCCAGTGGTCGAGCACGTCGGCGCGCTCGGTCGCGGTCAGCAGCGGCAGGTCCTGGACGGGCCGGTCCGGATCGGCGGCGGCCGCGGTGAGCAGGACCTCGAAGCGCTCGGTGAGCCGGCGCACGGTGTCGGCGTCGAAGAGGTCGGTGCGGTAGGTGATCAGGCCGAAGAGCCCGCCGTCCTTCTTCTCCCGGAGGTAGAACGCGAGGTCGGCGTGGCTGGTGGTGGCCGCGTGCCCGAATCCCTCCGCGGTGGCGGCGGGCGCGGCGGAGGCCGCGCGGTCGCCGTAGTTCTGGAAGGCGAAGGTCACCTGGAACACCGCCGAGCGGCTGACGTCCCGCTCGATGTCCAGGTCCGCGACCATCTGCTCGAACGGCACCTCCTGGTGGGTGTAGGCGTTCAGCGTCGTCTCCCGCACCCGGCCGACGAGCTGCCCGAAGGTGAGACCCTCCTCCAGCCGCGCCCGGATCGGCAGCATGTTGACGAACGCGCCGACCACGCCCTCCAGTTCGCGGTGGAGCCGGCCGGCCACGGCCGAGCCGACCGCGAAGTCCCGCTGTCCGGCGTGCCGGCCGAGCAGTGCCTGGAGCCCGGCCATCAGCACCATGTACGTCGACGCCCCGCGGGCGCGGGCGCACTCCGCGAGGGCCTGCACGAGCTCCGGGCTCCAGTGCAGTTCGACGGCCGCGCCGTCGTAGCCGAGCAGCGGCGGCCGGGGTCGGTCGGCGGGCAGCTCCAGGGCGGGGACGTCGGCGAGTTCGGTGCGCCAGTAGGCGCGGGAGTCGGCCAGGGCGCCGCTGTCCAGCCGGTCGCGCTGCCAGCGCGCGTAGTCCCCGAACTGCACCGGGAGCGGCGGGAGTCCGGCGTCGGTGCCGTGGGCGTGCCGGGCGTAGAGCGCGTCCAGTTCGCGGTTGAGGATGTCGATCGACCAGCCGTCGCCGACGATGTGGTGCATGACCAGGGCGAGGACGTGGTCCTCGTCGGCGAGCCGGACCAGCAGGGCCCGCAGCAGGGGGCCGCTCGCGAGGTCGAAGGGTCTGGCGGCGAGCGCGCCGATCTCGTCCGCGGCTCTTCGTCCCGGGTCGGGGTCGTCGGAGGCGTCCACGAACTCGGCGGGGAACGGGCCCGGTTCGGCGACCAGGACCTCGGCCCTGCCGTCCTCCGTGACCGGGAAGGTCATCCGCAGCCCCTCGTGGCGCTCCACCAGGGCGGCCAGGGCGGCGTCCAGCGCCGGGCGGTCCAGCGGCCCGCGCAGCCGCCGGGCCGGGGCGAGCGTGTACGCGGTCGCGCCGGGCGTGAACTGGTCCATGAACCAGAGCCGTTCCTGTCCGCTGGACAGTGGCGGCGCGCTGTCCGCAGGGCGGGGCTCGACCACCCGCACCGGGGCCGCGGCGCCCCGCAGGCGCTGGGCGAGGAGGGATCGTTTGGCGGCGGACCAGTCTGCGGGCAGGTCCCGGGTGTCGGTCATCGGCAGTCCATTCGGGCGTGGAGCGGGGCGGTCGCGGAAGGGCGGTCGGCGGCGGTCAACGCCGCTCTCGCACGACGGCGGCCAGGGCGGCCGGGGTGGAGGCGTCGAAGAACAGGTCGAAGTCGAGTTCGACCCCGAACGCGGCGCGGATCCGGGCGGTGATCTGGATGATCGTCAGCGAGTGCCCGCCGAGGTCGAAGAGGTCGTCCTCCGGGCCGATGCCGGAGGCGCCCAGGACCTCCTCCCAGATCGCCAGGACGCCCGCGGTGACCTCGTCGGCCGCCACGGGACCGGCCGCGGCGGTGCGCGGCGGGGCGGGCAGGGCGCGCCGGTCGAGCTTGCCGCTCGCCGTGAGCGGCAGGCGGTCGAGGGCCACGAACTGCCGGGGCACCATGACCGCGGGGAGGGTGCGCAGCAGGTGGTCCCGCAGGTCCGCGTCGGACGGCGGTTCGCCGCCGGGTGCGGCCACCCGGTAGCCGACGAGCGCGGGTTCCCCATCGGCCTGCCCGCACACGGCGACGGCGGCCGCGGCGACCGCCGGGTGGCCGAGCAGCGCGGCCTCGATCTCGCCCAGTTCGATCCGGTGGCCGCGGATCTTCACCTGGTCGTCGATCCGGCCGTGGAACTCCAGTTCGCCGTCCGGCGTCCACGCCGCGAGGTCACCGGTGCGGTACATCCGGCCGCCGGTTCCGGCGAACGGGTCCTCGACGAAGCGTTCCGCCGTCAGTTCGGGGCGGCCGCGGTAGCCGTCCGCGACGCCGTCGCCGCCCAGGTGGAGCTCGCCGGGGATCCCGATCGGCAGCGGCCGGCCGTCCGCGTCCAGGACGTACGCCCGGGTGTTGGCGACCGGCCCGCCGATCACCACGGCCTCCGGTCCGGCCGGGACGTCGGCGCAGGTCGCGTAGATCGTCGCCTCGGTCGGGCCGTACCCGTTGATCAACCGCCCGAGGGAGCCGCGGAGTTCGCGGGCCAGCGGCAGCGGCAGGGCCTCCCCGCCGACGATCCCGGTCAGCCCGGCCGGCAGCGGCCCGGCGCTGAGCAGCACGCGCCAGCCCGCGGGGGTCGCCTGGAGGTGGGTCACGCCCTCGCGCCGGACCAGCCCGACCGTTCCGGGCGCGTCCAGGGCGGCGCCCTCCGGTGCGAGGACCAGCCGACCGCCGGTGACCAGTGGCAGCAGGATCTCCAGCCCGGATATGTCGAAGGAGAGCGAGGTCAGGCCGAGCCAGACGTCCCCGGGCCCCGAGCCCAGCCGTTCGGCGAAGGAGGTCAGCAGGTTCACCAGCGCCCGGTGCCCGATCTCCACTCCCTTGGGCCGCCCGGTCGAGCCGGAGGTGTACAGCACGTAGGCGAGGTCGCCGGGCGGGGTGGGCGCCGCCGCGGACCCCGGCTCGGCGCGGGCGCTCCCGAGCCGGAGGACGGCCGGTGCCGCCGCCACCACGTCGGGGGCGGGCTCCCGGTCGGCGACCAGCAGGGCCGCGCCGGAGTCGGCGAGCACGAAGGCGAGCCGCTCGGCGGGGTGTCCGGGGTCGATCGGCAGGTAGGCGGCCCCGGCGGCGTGCACCGCGAGCAGGACGGCGGGCAGGTCGGCGGAGCGCTCCAGGTGCAGGGCGACGACGTCGCCCCGGCCGACCCCGGCCCCGCGCAGGACGGCGGCCAGTTCCTCGGTCCGCGCCACCAGCGCCCGGTAGGTCAGCCTCGCGGCGCCCGCGCTGACGGCGGGGGCGTCCGGCGTCTCGGCGGCCCGCTCCCGCACCAGGTCCAGCACGGTGCGCTCGCGCGGGTAGGAGCGGGCGGTGGCGTTCCACCCGTCCGTCACCAGGTACCGCTCCTCCGCGCCCAGCACCGGCAGGGCGCTCAGCGGCGCCTCGGGCGTGGCCGTCGCGGCTTCCAGCAGCGCCGTGTAGTGCCCGGCGACGCGGTCCGCGGCGTCCGGCGACAGGACCGCCGGGGCGTACTGGAGCGAGAACGCGAGCCCGTCGGCGGTGTCGACCGCCTGGAGGTGCAGGGTGTTGCGGGCGGCGCCGTTGAACACCGTGCGGTCCACCCGGACGGTGCTCCCCGGGAACACCGGGTCCACGGCGCGGGCGCGCCGGTAGCCGAACGACACGGGGGCCAGCCCGGCGCGCGGCGTGAGGCCGCCGACGGCCGCGCCGAAGGGCACGGGGCGGAACGGGTACCCGCCGCGGGCCTCGGCGCGCACGGCCCGGGCGTACTCGGCGAAGGACGTCCCGGTGCCCACCCCGGCCGGGGCGTGCACCGGCAGCTCGTTGACGAACAGCCCGATCTCCCCGGCCTGTTCGGGCGTCCGGACGGACAGCGGCACGGAGACCGGGACGGCCTCGCCGCCGTAGCGCAGCAGCAGTGCGTGCAGTGCGGCGAGCAGGAACTCGAAGACGGTGACGCCGCAGCGCTCCGCGGCCTCGGCCACGGCGGCCCGGCCGCGCGCGTCCGTCCGCCACGTTTCGCAGGCTCCGGAGGCCGGGGCGGTGACGGCGTGCGGCAGTCCCGGGAGGACGGGCTCGGTCGCCGCGGCCCACCGCGGGCCGTACCGGTCCGCCGCCCGGCGGACGAGGTCGGGGTCGGGGTCGAGCGGGGCCGGGGGCGTGGACGGGGGCGTGAACGGGCTCCGGTCGGCGGCCTGCGCGGGCCCGCCCAGGGCCTGCGCGTAGGCCGTGGCGAGGTCCGCCACCAGGACGTCCTTCGACTCCCCGTCGAAGACCGCGTGGTGCACGACGGCGAGCAGCTCCGCCGCCTCACCGCGGCCGCGGTAGAGGGTGAACCGCGCCAGCGGGCCCGCCTGGAGGTCCAACGGGCGTGCCGCGTCCTCGGCCAGCCGCTTCTCCCGGCTCTGCGCGCAGTCCTCGGAGGCGTCGACCACGTCGAGGACCGGGGCGGTGCCGGGCTCCGCGACGAGGCTCCCGCCGCGCTCCACGAACACCTGGGACAGCACGGGGTGTCGTGCCGTCACCGTCGAGACGGCACGGGCGAGGGCGTCGGCGTCGACCCGGTCGAAGGAGAGCAGGACGGGCATGTGGAACACCCCGTGGTGGCCGCCGAGGCGCTCGGTGACCCAGATGCCCCGCTGGAAGGGCGAGGCGTGCGGGGGGAGGGAGTGTGGCATGTGCGGCTCGATTCGGCAGTCGGTGAATGGTGCGTTCCCCGTGGCCGGGCGCCGACGTGGCCGACGCCGCGGATGCTCTGGCGACGCGGCCGACGGGCCGCCCCCCGGCCTCGACCTGCCCGGCCCGCAGATCCCCCCTGCGCACCGCCGGAGCGCCGTCGGTCCTCTCCCCGTCGAAGAGGCCGATCATGGTCCAGACCTGCCGAGAGGTTGGCAGAGAAGCCCTGCGCCGTCAAGGGTCGTTCCGACCCGCAGGAAAGACGTCATGAACGCGTCCAACCTGCGGGAATGCGACCACGGGGGCGGGCTTCTGATCGTTCGTCATCGTCTCAACGGGCGGCCGCTCCCGCCGTCGGCCCCCGGACCCCCGGAGCCCTCGCCGAATCGGGTCCGGGCCGTCGCCGCATCAGCTGAGCGCCCGTCGCCGGAGCGGCCCAGCAGCCACCGCCGGATCAGCCCCGGGGCCCGCCGATTCGGCCCCGGGGCGCCGCCGGATCAGCCGAGCGGGCGGCAGAGCAGCGCGGCCGGGGCCCCGTACTGGAGGCGCTGCCAGGTGGACGCGACACCGGCCAGGTACTCGCCGTCCGCGCACTGGCCCTTGTAGCGGCCCGGCGCCCAGTCGCTCGCCACCGAGCCGCCGGTGGCGGGCCGGTTGTCGCCCCGGTCGAACCAGACCGTGCGGCCGGTCAGCGGCAGCGGACCGGCCGCCGGGGCGCAGAGCAGGGCGGCCACGGCGTTGGCGCGCACGCTGTAGCCGACCGCGAGGCTGCGGTCGGGGCACTGGAGCTTGTCGTAGCCGGACGCCCAGTCCCCCGCGGTGACGTAGCGCTCGTCGGTGACGGTGGTCCAGTCGCCGCCGCCGGCGGCCGGCTCGCCCGCGTCGGTGCACAGGGCCCGGCTGTCGCCGCGGGCGAGGGCGGTCAGGCGCAGGCCGTCCGGGCAGTCGCCCTTGCGGTTGCCGGGGCTCCAGTCCGGGCGGGCCAGCATCCGCCGGGAGAGGACCTGGTCGGCGTGGTCGAGGGCGAGCATGCTCCAGTGGTCGACGGCGGGCACCGGGCCGCTCGCGGCCGGCGCGCCGACCAGCCGGGTCCAGTCGGCGGCCCGCCAGTCGCCGGGGTCGGTGAGGCCGGTCCGGGCGCCGTCCGGGCCGTAGGAGAGCAGCGCCCAGCTGTCCTGCGGCCGCCCGGCGGCGTCGGCCCAGCCGACCAGCGGCCAGACGGCGAAGTCGGTGTCGCCGCGCACCAGGATGTCGGTGAACGCGTGCAGCCAGGCCTGCTCCTTGGCGTCGGTCGAGCCCCGGCCGCCCGCGCCGAACTCGCTGATCCACACCGGGGCGGTGAAGTGCTGCCCGGCCCGGGTGACGAACAGCGCCTGGTCGTCCACCACCTGGGCGAGCTGCTCGGGGGTGAAGTCCTGGTAGCGCGGGTCACTGGTGGATCCCGGGCCACTGCCCGCACCGGTGTTGGCCGGGCCGGTGTAGCCGTAGAAGTGCGCGGCGTAGACCAGCTTGCCGGAGTCGATCAGGGTGTGGGAGAGGTTGCGCACCGGGGTGAGCATCGGGCGGCCGTGGCTGAACCCCGCGGCGGGGATGCCGTACCAGTTGATGCCCTCCATGACGACCAGCAGGTCCGGGTCGGCCCGCAGGACGCGGTTGCCGGCCTCCTCGAAGGCGGCGTACTCGTCGTGGGCGTCGCCCAGGCCCCAGTTGGGGTCGTCCCAGACGTCCCGGCGGACCTCGTTGCGCAGGTCGACGCCGACCACCCGCTTGTCGGCCTTGTAGCGGTTCACCATGAACAGCCAGTCGTCCTCCCACTGCGCGGTGGACTGGCCGCTGTTCCAGCGCTCGTTGCCGTCCAGGCCGCAGCAGAAGCGGTAGCTGGTGGTGTGGTTGTTGAGGATCACCGCGAAGCCGTCGGCGGTCAGCGCGGCCACCACGGCGTCGAACACCTGGAGCGGGGTCCGGCCGCGCAGCTGCGGGTTGGCGGCGACGGCGGAGTCCGGCACGGGGGCGGTGTCGTGGATCATCGCGTTGGCGAACGGCAGCCGGACGCTGTTGAGGCCCAGCCCGTGGAAGTCGGCCAGCAGCCGGGCCACCGGCACCCGGTCCAGGCCCAGCGGGAGGTTGTGCGACACCTGGTCGGCCTGGTTGTTCGCCGGGTCGTCGGTGTTCCCGCTGCCCTGCCAGGTGCCCTGGGCTCCGGCCCAGTTGGCGGCCTTCAGCTTGAAGCGGTCGCCGTCGGCGTCGACGATGTAGCGCCCCCGGGTGCTCAGCGGGCCGGTCCAGGACGCGGCGAGCCGGGCCCCGGCCCCGCCGTCCGGCGCCGCGATGCCAGGGCCCGCCGCCAGTACGGCGAGCACCGGCAGGGCCGCGACCAGGGCGAGCAGGCGCGCCGCGAGACTCTTCATCGTCATCCCCGCTGTGGTGAGGTGGCTCGGGCCGTCACCCGGCGCTCGGGCGCGCCGTCGGCGAGAATGACAATATGACGGAACCTCATGTTCCGGGAGGGTGCATGCGGCGGCGCTTCCCCGGCGGCCCCGGCCTCGGTCCTCGGCGTCCTCGCCCCGGCGGCCCCGGCCTCAGTCCTCGCCGCCCTCCCCCGGGCCGTCCTCGGCGCGCTGGTCCTCGGTGCGCCCGGCCCGCCAGTAGCCCATGAAGCAGACCGCGCGCCGGTCCATCCCCCGCTCGCCGACCAGGTGGCGGCGCAGCTCGCGCACCGAGGCCGCCTCGCCCGCGATCCAGGCGTACGGCCGCCCGTCCGGCAGGTCGGTGGCGCGCACCGCCCCGGTGAGGCCCGGCGCGCCGGAGCGGCGGTGGAGCCAGACGGTCTCGACCCCGGCGCGCTGGGCCGGGAGGTAGGCCTCCTCGGCCGGCCCGTCCACCTCGGCGAAGATCCGGACCGGCAGGTGCGCGGGCAGTTCCTCCAGGATCGCGGCGATGGCGGGCAGCGCCGACTCGTCCCCGGCCAGCAGGACCCAGCCGGGGTCGGCGGGCAGCCGGAACTCCACGCCGCCCGCCTCCTCGACGGCCGGTCCGCAGACCACCACCCGGTCGCCGGGCGCGGCCGTGGCGGCCCACCGGGAGCCCGGGCCGAGGTCCCCGTGCACGGCGATGTCGATGTCGATCTCGTCGGGGTCGCGGCGTTGGCCGCGGACGGTGTAGGTGCGCAGCACCGGGCGCACCCGCGGGTCGGCCTCCCGCCAGCTCTGGTACCAGCCGAAGTCGCCGTCGCCGGGCGGGATCAGCGGCTCGGACTGCCCGGGGAGCGGCAGCAGCAGCTTGATCCGCTGGTCGAGGCCGCCGTTGACGAACCCGGCGAGGCTCTCACCGGTGAGCGTGACGCGGACCAGGTGCGGGGTGAGCCCGGCGGTGCGGGCGACGCGCAGGGGGAAGAGCGCGAAACGGGCGGGAGCGGTGACGGTGGACAGGGCGGGCTCCTTCCAGCGAACGGGCGGACGCCGCGGCCGTGCCGGTCCGTTCGTCGTCGACGCGAACCGCAGCTTAGGTGAGGCTAACCTAAACTCCGCACCGAGGACAGCCGCCCTGGTTCGCCGTCAGTCACCGTTCCCGTCAGCCGCCGTTCCCGGCCGCCACCGGGTCGGTGATGCCGCCGGGCGAGGCCTCGCCCCGGACGTCCCAGCCGGCCAGGCGGGCCGCGGGCTCGTAGACGGACTCGTAGAAGTCCAGCACCACGGCACGCGGGTCCTCCCGGCCGCGGACCTCGTCGTACGGCAGGACGGCCAGGTGGCTGCCGCTGCGCTCGACCCAGCCGGCGGTGCCGGGGCGGAGCGGGCTGTCGGCCAGGCCGGCGGGCTCGGGGGCCGCGTAGGAGTAGAAGGCCGGGTTCGGGAAGGAGTCGTCGCCGAACCAGAAACCGGAGCTCACGACCTCGCGGGAGTAGGCCTCGCGGGTCACCGGGTCGACGGTCCGCGGCTGTTCGATCACCCGGCCGGAGAACCGGGTGACGGCGATGTCGAAGGTGTGCCAGAAGTGGTGCACCGGGCTGATCTTCCCGCAGAAGCCGGCGGCGAACTCCTCCAGCACCAGGTTGACCTGGCTCAGCACCTGCCAGTAGCGGTTGACCCAGAACGGGTCGTAGGCGGCGTGCTCGGTGTCCTCGGTGAACGGCCGGCCGGCGTCGGGCAGGTCGAACGGGAACGGGTGCGAGACCGTGACCGGCACGCCGACCGCCGCGAGGGAGTCGAGCGTACGGCGGTAGAACGACGCCACGGACTGGCCGGTGAGCGGGAACGAGGCCGTGCGGCCGTCCGAGGAGGAGACCACCAGCCGGTGGTCGACGAAGTCGAAGTCGACGCAGAAGGTCCCGCCCCCGTCCAGCACCGCCATCGGGCGGGTGGTGATGCCGCGCCCGGTGAGGTGGTAGGGGACGTTCCACCAGTGGTTGCGCCGCACGCTGCACGCCAGGCGGATCTTGCCGACGACCTGGGCGAAGCGGTGGACCGTCGCCTTGGAGTCCTGCCACTGGGCCAGCGGGATCGGGGGGAACAGCTCCATGAGGGCCACGCTAGGCCGGTGGGGGCCGCCCCGCATCCGCACCCGGCCCCCGCACGGCCTCGGCCGACGCGCCCCGCCGAGGGACGCGCCGGCCTCGTTCCGACCTTGTTCCGGACCCGTCAGAGGGCGCGCGCCCTCGTCCAGGCGGCCTCGCGCAGCAGCCGCAGCCCGTTGAGGCCGACGATCACGGTCGAGCCCTCGTGGCCGAGCACGCCCAGCGGCAGCGGGAGGGTGGCGACCAGGTCCCAGACCACCAGGACGGTGATGAACACCGAGGCGATCACCAGGTTCTGCACCACGAAGGACCGGGCCCGCCGGGAGAGCGCCACCACGGCCGGGACGGTGGCCAGTTCGTCACGGACGATCACCGCGTCGGCGGTCTCCAGCGCCAGGTCGGAGCCGGCCCGGCCCATCGCGATGCCGGTGTGCGCGGCGGCCAGCGCGGGCGCGTCGTTGACGCCGTCACCGATCACCAGCACCTTCCGTCCGGCCGCCTCCTGCTCCCGGACAGCGGCGACCTTGTCCTGCGGCAGCAGCCCGGCCCGGACGTCGGTGATACCGACCTCGGCGCCCAGATGGGCGGCCGCGCGGGGGTTGTCGCCGGTGAGCAGCATCGGCGCGGTACCCGTGAGGGCCGTCAGCGCGGTGACGGTGGCGGCGGCGTCCGGGCGCAGCCGGTCGGCGATGCCGAGCACGCCGACCGGGACGCCGTCCGCCTCGACCAGCACGGCGGTGCGGCCGGCCTCCTCCAACTCGGCCGCCAGCGCGGCGGCTTCGGCGCACGCGGCGTCGGTACGGCCGTTGATCAGCCGCGCGGGCGCGCCGACCGCGACCACCCGGCCGTCGACGGTGGCGGTGACGCCGACGCCGGGGGTGGAGCCGAAGTCCTCGGCGGCGGCCGGGGTCAGGCCGCGGTCGCGGGCGGCGTCGACGACGGCGCGGGCGAGCGGGTGCTCGCTGGGGTGCTCGGCCGCGGCCGCCAGCGCCAGCAGCTCCGCCTCGGCGAGGCCGGAGCCGGTGAGCGGCCGGAGGTCGGTGACGCGCGGGGTGCCCTCGGTGAGGGTGCCGGTCTTGTCGAGGGCGACGGCGTCGACCTGGCCCAGACGCTCCATCACGACGGCGGACTTGACCAGGACGCCGTGCCGTCCGGCGTTGGCGATGGCGGAGAGCAGCGGCGGCATGGTGGCCAGCACCACCGCGCACGGGGAGGCGACGATCATGAAGGTCATCGCCCGCAGCAGCGAGCCGGTGAAGGCCGCGCCGAAGGCCAGCGGGACGGCGAAGACGGCGAGGGTGGCGGCCACCATGCCGAGCGAGTAGCGCTGTTCGACCTTCTCGATGAACAGCTGGGTGGGCGCCTTGGTCTCGGAGGCCTCCTCGACCAGCTGCACGATCCGGGCGATCACCGTGTCGGAGGCATCCCGCTCGACCCGCAGCCGCAGCGCCCCGGTGCCGTTGAGGGTGCCGGCGAACACCTCGTCGCCGGGCTGCTTGGCGACCGGCAGCGGCTCGCCGGTGATGGTGGCCTGGTCGACCTCGCTCGCGCCGTCGAGCACCCGCCCGTCGGCACCGATCCGCTCGCCGGGCCGGACCAGCACGGTGTCCCCGACGGCCAGCCGCTCGGTGGGCACGGTCTCCTCGCCGCCGTCGGGCAGCAGCCGGGTGGCGGTGGCCGGGGCGAGGTCGAGCAGTCCGCGCACCGAGTCGGCGGTACGGGCGGTGGCCAGCGCCTCCAGGGCGCCGGAGGTGGCGAAGATGACGATCAGCAGCGCGCCGTCCATGACCTGCCCGACGGCGGCGGCGCCGAGCGCGGCCACGATCATCAGCAGGTCGACGTCGAGGGTCCTCTCCCGCAGCGCCTGGAGCCCGGCCCAGCCGGGTTCCCAGCCGCCGGTGGCGTAGGCGAGGGCGTACAGCGGGCCCCAGGTCCAGGCGGGGGCGCCGGTCAGCTGGAGCGGCAGCGCGACCAGGAAGAGCACCGTCGCGGCGGCGGCCCAGCGGGCCTCGGGCAGCGACAGCACCCGGGTGCGCCGCCGGGGCGCGGTGTCCGGACGCGGCGCGCCCGGGGACGCGGGGCGCTCGGTCAGGGTGGTGGAGGACATGGCGGACGGGACCCTTCGGGGCAGGCCTGGGCAGGGCGGGGCCGGTGACTCACTCACGATACATGAACATATGAAGGCCCCTTCATCTATCAGTTGTAGTATTGCCCGCATGGGTCATGGAGCCACCCCCGCCACCGCCGTCCCGCACACGCGCCTGGACGCCACCAGCGCTGCCCGGGTGGCCACCACCCTGCAAGCCCTGGCCACACCCTCCCGGCTGCTGATCCTCTCCCGGCTGCGCGAGGGCCCCTGCGCCGCCACCGAGCTCGCCGCCGAGGTCGGCCTGGAGCAGTCCGCCTGCTCCCACCAGCTGCGCCTGCTGCGCAACCTCGGCCTGGTCATCGGTCGGCGCAACGGCCGCCAGGTCGTCTACGCGCTCTACGACAACCACGTCGCCGCACTGCTCGACCAGGCCGTCTACCACATCGAGCACCTGCGCCTGGGCCTCAGCGACGCCGACGACCCCCAGGACGCGGACGAGCCGGTCGGCACCGCCACCCGCTGACATCGGCGCCGGGTCGCGCACCCTGGGCCGACGGCACCCGTGCGGCCCGCCGCAGAGGCGTGGGCAGCGCTCAACACCCCAAGCGTGAGGCACGGTTCGGCCTTCACGGCACGACCGGCCTGCCCCTGCTGGCAGCTGAGATGAATGACTTGGGCATTGCCGTTCACACCACTTGACGGGCCGCCGCAAGCCGAGCAGACTCGCATCGCGGCACCAGCTGACATGAATCCTTGAAAGACAGCCATTCACACCAGCTGCCATTGCCTGCCCGTTCCCGGCAGCGTCCGCCTGCCCGCCTCCGGATCGCCCGTCCTCCGCGCCCCAGGAGTCCAGCATGCCCTCGAACACCCCGCCCGATGCCGCGGCCGCCGCCCCGCCCTGGTCGCGCGTCAACCGCGCACCCCTGACCGGGAGTTGGTGGGCCCGCGGCCTGTGGCTGGCCGAACGCCTGAGCGGCGAGGGCGACCCGCCCGCCCCGGTCGCCGACAACCCGGCGGAGGGCAGCCTCGGCTGGCGCGCCGACCGCCGACTGGCCCGCTGGCGCTCGGCGTTCACCGACCACGCGCCGGACACCGCCGAAGCCCAGGCCCGCGCGCTCGGCATTGACCCGCCCCTGCTGCGCCGGCTGCTCGCCGAACACCCCGACAGCCTGGCCGCGCGCACCGCCAAACCGGCCTGGGCCCGGTTCGTCGAGGACGTCGTCGCCCGCGCACCACGGCTGCCCCCGGCGCCCGACGGGGAAGACACCACGGAACACGCCGAGGGGCACGACGGAACGCACCGGCACGGCTTCGCCGACTTCGCGGCCGTCGTCGAACCCTTCCTCGCCGAGGCCCTCCACCTGCTGGAGGCACCCGCCCGCACCGCGGACGCCACCGAGCCCTCCGCCGCCGTCCTCGCGGCGGTCCGGCGCTCGCTCACCGCCGGCCTGCGGGACCAGCTGGTGTCCGTCCTCGGCCGCACCCTCGTCCTCGAACTCCATGTGGCCCGGCTGTCCGGCCAGTTGAGCGGCGACACCCCGCAGGAGCGCTTCCACGCCTTCATCGCCTGGCAGCGGGAGCCCGAGCGGCTGGCCGCGCTGCTGGACGAGTACGCCGTCCTGGCCCGGCTGCTGGCGTGCGCCACCCGGAACGCCGTCCACGCGCACCGGGAGTTCCTCGACCGCTTCACCGCCGACCGGCCCGCACTGGTCGAGCGGCTCTTCGCCGGACGCGACCCCGGCGAGCTGACCGAGGTGCGCACGGGCCGCGGCGACGGCCACGAGGCGGGCCGCTCGGTCGCGCTGCTGACCTTCTCCTCCGGCGCGCGGCTGGTGTACAAACCCCGGCCGCTGGCCGTCCACGAGCACTTCAACGCCCTGGTCGACTGGTACGACACCGTCCTGCCGGGCCCCGGCCCGGGCACCGTGGCGGTGTGGGACCGGGGCGGGTACGGCTGGATCGAGTACGTGGAACCGGCGCCGTGCGCCGACCACGCGGCCGCCGAGCGGTTCTACCACCGCCTCGGGGCGCTGCTGGCCCTGCTCTACGCGACCGCCGCCACCGACTTCCACTTCGAGAACGTGATCGCCGTCGGGGAGCACCCGGTCGCCGTCGACCTGGAGTCCCTGTTCCACGTCGGCGTGCCCCACCTGACCGGCAGCCCGCTGATCGACGACGACCCGGCGCAGCACCTGCTCGCCCACTCGGTGCAACGGGTGGGCCTGCTGCCCTCGGTACTGGTCGGCGACGGCGGCGCGGTGCTGGACGTCGGCGGGATGGGCGCCGACAAGGGCGCCGTGATGCCCTTCAAGTCGCCCACCTGGGAGGGCGACGGCACCGACGAGATGCGCCTGACCCGGGTGCAGCGCGCCTTCGAGGGCAGCGCGAACCGGCCGCGACTGGACGGCCGGGACGTCGACCCGGCCGACCACCTGGCGTCCCTGCGGGCGGGGTTCGAGGCCGGCTACCGCGCCATCGCCGCCCACCGCGGGGCGCTGCTCGCACCGGACGGCCCGCTGGAGCGCTTCCGCGAGGACACCTGCCGCACCATCGTCCGCGCCACCCGGGTCTACGCCCACCTGCTGGGCGAGAGCACCCACCCGGACGTCACCCGAGACGCCCTCGACCGCGACCGGGTGCTCGGGCTGATCTTCGCCCAGTCCGCCGGGAACCCCGCCCAGCGGCCGCTGCTGCGGCTCGAAGCCGAGGACCTCTGGAGCGGCGACGTCCCGCTGTTCCGCTCCGTCGTCGGCTCCCGCGACCTGCGCACCCACCGCGGCCGGTCGCTGCCGCGGGCACTGCCCGAGTCGGGGCTCGACCGGGCCCGGCGGATCGTCGCCGCCATGGACGAGCACGACCTGGCCACCCAGGACTGGATCATCCGGGCCGCCTTCGCCGCCCGCGCCACCACCGGGGGAGCCGACGGTGCCGCACCCGCGGGCACCGACCCGCGCCCGGCCGGGCCCGCCACCGGCCCGGACCGCTCCCCCGGCGAACGCGCCCTGCGCCTCGCCCGGTCCGTCGCCGACCGGCTGCTGGCCGACGCGCGCCGCGACGGCGGGCGGGCCGGCTGGCTCGGCCTCGACCTGAGCCGGGACCAGTGGCGGGTCACCGCCCTGCGGGACGACCTGTACGGCGGCTACCCCGGGACGGCGCTGTTCTTCGCCCAGCTCGCCGCCGTCACCGGGGAGGAGCGCTACGCGCGGTGGGCGCGGCGGATCCTGGCACCGTTCCCGGAGCACCTGGCCCATGTGCTGCGGCACACGCCGAAGCGCTCCTGGGGGGCGTTCGGCGGCCTCGCGGGCACCGCGTACGCGCTCGACTGCGCCGCCGTGCTGCTCGACGACCCCGCCCTGGCGGAGCCCGTACCGGGCCTGTTCACCGCGGCGGCCGGCACCCTGGACGACGACCGGCAGCTCGACCTGATCGGCGGGGCGGCCGGCTGCCTCGCCGTGGCCGAGGCGCTGGCGCACCGGTACGGCGCCGCCGCGCACGACTGCGCCCGGCGCTGCGCGCGGCTGCTGGTGGAGAAGGCCGAGGCGCACCCCGGCGGCACCGTCGCCTGGCGCACCGCGATGCCCGCCGCACGGCCGCTGCTCGGCATGTCCCACGGCGCCGGCGGGATCGGCTGGGCACTGCTGCGGCACGCCGCCCGCACCGGGGACGCGGCCGCGCTGCGCACCGGCCGGGCCGCGCTCGCCTACGAGGAGGCCGGCTACGACCCCGAGGTCGACAACTGGCCGGACTACCGGGAGCAGGCCCCCCGGCCCTGGCGGGCCACGCCTCCCCCGGGCACCTTCGCGGCCGTGCACGCCTGGTGCCACGGCGCCCCCGGCATCGGACTGCTCCGGGCCGACCTGCCCGCCGGGGTCCGCACCCCGTCGAGCGACCGGGCACTGCTGCGCGCCGTGCGGTCCACCGCCGACGCCAGCCAGATCGGCGACGACAGCCTCTGCCACGGCACCCTGGGCAACCTGGAGCTGTTCGCCGCGGCGGCCCGCGCCGGGGTCGCCCGGGCCCGGGACGACCACTCCCGGACCCGCGACGCCCTGCTGGCCGCGATCGAGGAGCGCGGACCGGTCTGCGGCACCCCGGGCGGCATCGTCACGCCCGGCCTGATGACCGGCCTGGCCGGCATCGGCCACGGACTGCTGCGGATCGCCGCGCCCGAGCGCGTCGCCCCCGTGCTGCTGCTCGCCCCGCAGGAGGCCCCGTGACCGCCGCGTCCGACCCCGCCCGGCCGGCCGCCCCCGCCCGGGAGCGCTCCCGGCGGCGCGCCCACCGGGTGCCGCAGCGGCTGCAGTTCACCCGGACCGAGTGCGCCGCCGCCTGCCTGGCCATGGTGCTCAGCCACTACGGACGGGACTCCACGGTGGCCGACTGCCGCCCGCTGCTCGGCGCGGGACGCGACGGCGCCTCGGCGGCCGTGCTCGTCGACGCGGCGCGGCAGGCCGGGCTGACCGTCCGCGTCGACCGCGGCCCCGCCGCGCTGGAGCAGCCGCTGCGCGGCCCGGTCATCGCCTACCTGCGGACCCACCACTTCGTCGTCCTGGAGCGGGTCGACCGCCGGTCGGTCCGCCTGGTCGACCCGGCCGGCGGGCGCCGCCAGATCTCCCGGCAGGACTTCGACGGCCTGTACGGCGGCGTGACGGTCGCCCTGGAGCCGGGCGAGTCCTTCGAGGAGCGGCACACCCCGCTGCGCGACCGCCCGATGGTCCGCTACCTGCGGCGCTTCCTGGCCGCCCCGGGCGGCCGCTCCCTGCTCGCCCTGACCGCCCTGGTCACCGGACTGCTGCAACTGCTGGGCCTGGCCGTCCCGTTGCTCACCCGCACCGTGGTGGACTCGCTCCTCCCGCAGCACCGCACCGACCTGCCCGTCCTGCTGGCCCTGTCCGCCGTCGGCATCGCCCTGCTCACCGGACTGCTGACCGCCCTGCGCGCACTGGCGCTGCTCGCCCTGCGCCGGCGCGGCGACCTGGTGCTCACCCGCTCCTTCGTCGAACACCTCTTCCGGCTGCCGCTGCGGTTCTTCCTCGAACGGGGCCGCGGCGACCTGCTGATGCGCACCTCCAGCGTCTCCAGCACCCGGGAGACCCTGACCCAGCAGCTGATGACCGTGGCCCTGGACGGCGTCCTGCTGGTCGGCTACCTGGTCGCCGTCGTGCTGCTGCAGCCCCTCTACCTGCTCGCCGTCGCCCCGCTGTTCCTGCTCCAGCTGCTCCTGGTGGTCCACGCCCACCGCCGACTGCGCAACCTCGCCCAGCTGGAGCTGGTCGCCAAGGCGGAGGAGCAGAGCTACCTGGTCGAGGCGCTGGAGGCGATCCTGCCGCTCAAGGCGAACGGCGTGGAGAGCCGCGCCGTGGAGCACTGGCAGGGGCTGTTCACCCGCTACCAGGGCGCGATGCTGCGGCGCGGACGCGCCACCGCCGGGCTCTCCGGGGCGCAGCGGGCGATGACCTCGCTCGGGCCGCTGCTCATGCTCGGCGTCGGCGCCTGGATGGTCATGACCGGCCGCTCCACCCTGGGCACCATGCTGGCCGCGAACAGCCTGGTGCTGTCCGTCCTGGCGCCGCTGGAGACCCTGTCGACCACCGGTCAGCTCTACCTCACCGTCAACGCCCAGGTGGAACGCCTCTTCGACGTCCTGGACGCCCCGGCGGAGACCGGCGGCCGGCTGCGGCTCACCACCCGGAAGGCGACCTCGGTGGACGTCCGCGCGCTGACCTTCCGCTACCAGGCGTCCGGCCCGCCGGCCCTCAGCGGGATCGACCTGTCCGTCCCCGCCGGCGGCAAGCTCGGCATCGTCGGCCGCACCGGGTCCGGCAAGAGCACCCTGGCCCTGCTGCTGCTCGGGCTGCTCCCGCCCGACGAGGGGACGGTGCGCCACGACGGCGTGCCGATCGACCGGCTCGACCTCGCCGACCTGCGCGCCCACTGCGGCGCCGTCCTCCAGGAGCTGAGCCTGTTCGGCGGCAGCATCCGGGACAACCTGACCCTCGGACGGCCCGACGCCGAGGACTCCGAGGTGGTCCGGGCCGCGCGGATCGCCGGGCTGCACGAGGACGTGCTGGCCCTGCCGATGGGGTACGACACGCCCGTCGGCGAGAGCGGGTCGGCGCTCTCGGCCGGCCAGCGCCAACGGGTCGCCCTGGCCCGGGCCCTGGTGCACCGGCCGCGGTTGCTGCTGCTCGACGAGGCGACCAGCCACCTCGACCCGCAGACCGAACGCCATGTCGACGGCGCGCTCGCGGAGCTGGCCGTCACCCGGATCGTCGTCTCCCACCGGCTGAACGCCGTGCGCAACGCCGACCAGATCCTCGTCCTCGAACACGGCCGGATCGTCCAACGCGGCCGCCACGACGAGCTGATCGAGCAGGAGGGCGCGTACCGCCTGCTGTTCGGCGCGGCCGACACCGACGTGCGCCCCGCCGCGAGCCGCTGAAGCCGACGGGCCACCGTTCCGACGGACCACCGTTCCGACGGGCCGCTCGACGCCCGTCCCCACGAACCCCGGTCGGCCGCCCGGCCGTCCGGTCGAGGAACCACCACCGAGAGGCAGGAACGCCATGAGCGACAACAGCACCGCCCGTGCTTGGAAGGACCCCGAGGACGCGGCCCGCGCCGTCGCCCCCGCCCACCCGTCCGGCGAGGTCGACCTCGGCCTGTTCGTCGGCGGCCTGTCCGACGAGGAGGGCGGCAGCGAGGCCCTCGGCACCGGCGGCTGCTGCCCCACCTGGGCCACCGGCACCCACTGCTGACGGCCCGTACCCCCCGACCCGGAGCGGAAGGAGTCGAACCATGAGCGACGAGGAGACCGTCCGGTCCTGGAAGGACCCCGAGACGGCCCGCACCACGCCCGGCCACCCGCTGGGCGAGCCCGACCTCACCGCCCTCAGCGGCGGCGAGGAGCCGGTGACCGTCTTCGAGATGTGCACCGGCCAGACCGCCTGCGGCACCTGCGGCGGCTTCACCTTCGGCTGCTGCTGAACGCCCCTGCCGAACGACCCCGAAGGAGTCGAACCATGAGCAACGAGGACATCGTCCGGTCCTGGAAGGACCCCGAGACGGCCCGCACCGCCCCCGGCCACCCGGTCGGCGAGCCCGACCTCACCGCCCTCAGCGGCGGCGAGGAGCAGATCACCGTCTACGACATCTGCACCACCAACCAGACCGGGTGCGGCACCTGCGGCAGCTTCAGCTTCGGCTGCTGCTGAACGCCCCTGCCGAACGACCCCGAAGGAGTCGAACCATGAGCAACGAGGACATCGTCCGGTCCTGGAAGGACCCCGAGACCGCCCGCACCACGCCCGGACACCCGCTGGGCGAGCCCGACCTCACCGCCCTCAGCGGCGGCGAGGAGCAGATCACCAACAACGACCTCTGCAACAACACCGAGCGGAGCTGGTGCAGCACCTGCGGCGCCTTCACCCTCGGCTGCTGCTGAGCGGCCCGGAGGGAGTCGGACCATGAGCGACGAGGAGACCGTCCGGTCCTGGAAGGACCCCGAGACGGCCCGCACCGCCCCCGGTCACCCGCTGGGCGAGCCGGACCTGACCGCCCTCAGCGGCGGTGAGGAGGCCTTCACCAACAACGATTTCTGCAGCAGCACCGACCAGAGCTGGTGCGGCACCTGCGGCAGCTTCAGCTACGGCTGCTGCTGACCCGCGCACCGCCTCGCACCACCCTGCACCATCCCGCACCGGGCGTCGGGTCCGGCCCTCCCCCGAGGGCCGGACCCGCGTTCGTCCCCCGGGGACGGCACCGCCCGACGCCGGGGCGACGCCCGAAGCTACGATGGTTACCCGGTGGCCGGCCCCGCGTTCCAGTGCCGCCGGGACCGGCAGTGGCGGCGCAGGAGGCGGAGATGGCGGAACCCGGGGCGAGCACGCTCGCCGAGAAGATCGAGACACTGTTTCGCACGGTCCGGCGCCCCAACCGGGAGCAGTACAGCAACGAGGACGTGGCGCGCGCCTGTCGCGAGGCCACCGGCGAGACCTTCTCGGCCACCTACCTGTGGCAGCTGCGCACCGGCAAGCGCGACAACCCGACCAAGCGCCACCTGGAGGCGCTGGCCGGGTTCTTCCACGTCTCCCCCGCCTACTTCTTCGACGACCGCTCCGAGGAGATCGTCGCCGAACTCGCCCTGCTGGAGGCGCTGCGGGACGCCGGCGTACGGAACATGGCGCTGCGGGCGGTGGAACTCTCGCCCGAAGCCCTGGACACCGTCTCCGATGTGATCGAGACTATCGCTCGCCGGGAGGCTGCCAGGGGGAAGCCCTCCCCGTGAGCACGACGTGGTGCCGCCGAGGGGACACCCGCAACGGCTGACCGGCCACGTCGGCCCCGGCGGACTGGGGAGGCGCGCGTTGCGATGGATCCGACGCCACGGCGGACTGATGCGGCGATGTCGCGCGATCAGCGAATCACTGGACCTGCCCGACCCGTTCGACGCCGCCGAGCTCGTCGCCCGCCTCGCCCGCGCCCGCGGCCGTCCGATCGACCTGATCGCCGTGCCCGCACGGCCCGGGGCGCCCTGCGGGCTGCTGGTGACGACCGGCCAGGCCGACTACATCGTGTACGCCGAGGACACCAGCGAGGTGCACCGCCAGCACATCCTGGTGCACGAGTACGCCCACCTCCTGCTGGGCCACGCCGACGGCCCCTCGCCCGACCCCGGGCTCACCCGCGGCCTGCTGCCGCACCTGTCCCCGACCCTGGTCGGGAAGGTCCTGGGCCGCACCGTCTACCTCGAACCCCAGGAGCGGGAGGCCGAGTTGCTCGCCTCGCTGATCCTCAAACGCGCCCTGCTGCCCGGCGGCCGGGCGGCCAACGCCCAGTCCCGCGACGCCGAGTGGGCGCAGCGGCTCTCCCCGCTGCTGGGCCGGCGCCGCCCGACGGGCCCGCATGACTGACCCCGTCCTCGCCTGCGCCGCGGTCTTCCTGCTCGGCCTGAGCACGTACCGGTTCTTCGCCGGCCGGCACCGCGGCACCACGCCGGCCCTGCGCTACACCTGCTGCTTCGCCTGGTGCTTCGGCGCCTCCCTGGCGCTGATGGCCGGCCGGACGGGGGCGGACATCGACCACGGGACGGGCCTGGCGGGCCTGTCCTGGATGCTCACCGACCACCTCAAGATGGGCTCCGCCGGCTTCCTCGCCCTGGCCGCCGTCTCGCTGCGCCGCCCCGCCGCCGACGCCCGGGCCCTGCGCCGCCGCCAGGCCGGCGTCGCCCTCGCGGTCCTCGTGGCGACCGTCCTGTTCCTGCTCGCCCGGATCACGGAGGTCGACGGCCAGTTGGTGGCCACCGGCGGCGCCGGCCCGGCGGCGCTGGCCGGCTACGACCTGGTCAGCGTCGGCTACGTGGTCGGCTGCCTGGTCACGCTGCTGCGCCAGACGTTGTCCTGGACGCGCCAGGCCGACACCGCGGCCCTGCGCACGGCCCTCGTCCTGATCACGCTCACCGCCGCCGTCGGACTGCTCTGGACGGCGTGGGGGCTGGACGACGTCCTCGGCGCCCTGCGCTCGGGCCGACAGCAGAGCACCGAGGACCCCGTCTCGCTGGCGCTCGGGCGGCTGTGCGCGGTGCTGCTGCTGGCCGGTGCGACCACCCTGCTGTGGGCGCGCGCCGGCCGCGCCGCCCGGCGCTGGCGGGCCGCGTACCGCAGCTACCGGTCACTCGGCCCGCTGTGGCGGGCCCTGCACGCGGTCTTCCCGCAGATCGCCCTCGCCGCCGGCCCGCTGCCCTTCGCCGACGCCGAGCTCGCGCTCTACCGCCGGGTCATCGAGATCCGGGACGGGCTGCTGATCCTCCGCCGCTACCGCACCGGCGAGACGCCCCCGGCGGGGCCGGAGCAGCCGCGGGGCGGCGGCGCCCGGGCCACCGACGCCGCCGCGCGGGCCGAGGCCGCCCGGATCGCCGCCGCCCTGGTCCGCGCCCGCGCGCGGGCGGACACGCCCGCCGAGGCCGCCGACCCGCCGCAGGCCGAGCCGTCCCTGCCGCCCAGCGCCGGCCTCGAGGCCGAGACCCGCTGGCTGACCCAGGTCGCCCAGGCCCTGCGGACCATGCCGCCGCTGCCCGTCGGCCGCACCGCGGGCTGACCGGAGCGAGGGCCGGCCGCACTGGCCATGACCCCGTCAAGGAACCGACAGGGCCCCGTCAAGATCGCGGCGGCGGGCCCGCGGGGCTGCGCGTCGGCGTCGCGGACCCGATAGGGTGGACCGCTTCCCCGTCCGCGTCCCGCCCCAGGAGCACAGCGCCGTGTCCGACAGCTTCGCGCACCTGCACGTCCACACCGAGTACTCGATGCTGGACGGCGCCGCCAAGAACGGCAAGCTGTTCGCCGAGGCGGAGAGACAGGGCATGCCCGCCATCGCGATGAGCGACCACGGCAACATGTTCGGCGCGTACGAGTTCTTCCACGCGGCCGCCAAGACCGGGGTGAAGCCGATCATCGGCATCGAGGCGTACGTCGCGCCGGCGTCGCGCTTCCTGAAGAAGCAGGTGTTCTGGTCCCCCGGCGGCCAGCGCCCGACCGGCTCCGACGGCGAGGGCGGCAAGGACGTCTCCGGCGGCGGCCGCTACACCCACATGACCATGTGGGCGCAGAACGCCACCGGCCTGCGGAACCTCTTCAAGCTCTCCTCGCTCGCGTCGATGGAGGGCTACTACATGAAGCCCCGCATGGACCGCGAGCTGATCGCCGCCAACGCGACCGGCATCATCGCCACCACCGGCTGCCCCTCCGGCGAGGTCCAGACCCGGCTGCGCCTCGGCCAGTACGAGGAGGCCGTCAAGGCGGCCGGCGCCTACCAGGACATCTTCGGCAAGGAGAACTACTTCCTGGAGCTGATGGACCACGGGCTCTCCATCGAGCAGGACGTCCGCGAGGACCTGCTGCGCCTGGCCAAGCAGCTGAACATCCCGCTGCTGGCCACCAACGACTCGCACTACGTCACCGCCGACCAGGCCGACGCCCACGACAGCCTGCTCTGCGTCGGCGTGGGCAAGAACAAGGACGACCCGAACCGCTTCAAGTTCAACGGCAGCGGCTACTACGTCAAGACCGCCGAGGAGATGCGCGAGCTCTTCCGCGAGCTGCCGGAGGCCTGCGACAACACCCTGGCGATCGCCGAGCGGGTGGAGTCGTACGAGGAGGTCTTCACCTACGTCGACCGGATGCCGCAGTTCGACGTCCCCGAGGGCGAGACCCAGGCCTCCTTCCTGCGCCAGAAGATCGCCGCCGGCCTCCAGCACCGCTACGGCGACAACCCCAGCCAGGAGGTGCTGGACCGGGTCGAGCTGGAGATGGGCGTGATCACCCCGATGGGGTTCGACGCCTACTTCCTCGTGGTCGCCGACATCTGCCAGTACGGCCGGGACAACGGCATCCCGGTCGGCCCGGGCCGTGGTTCGGCGGCCGGCTCGATGGTCGCCTACCTGACCGGCATCACCCAGCTGGACCCGCTGGAGCACGACCTGCTGTTCGAGCGGTTCCTCAACCCCGAGCGCATCAACCCCCCGGACGTCGACATCGACTTCGACGACCGCCAGCGCGACCAGATGGTGCGCTACGTCACCGACAAGTACGGCTCCGCCTACACCGCGCAGGTCAACACCTTCGGCACGATCAAGGCCAAGGCCGCCGTCAAGGACGCCAACCGCATCCTGGGCTACCCCTTCGCCATGGGCGACCGGATCACCAAGGCGATGCCGCCGGACGTCATGGGCAAGGGCGTGCCGCTGGCCGACCTGTTCAACGACAAGCACCCGCGGTACAACGAGGGCACCGAGATCCGGGCGCTCTACGACAACGAGCCCGACGTCAAGAAGATCATCGACACCGGGCGGGGCATCGAGGGCCTGATCCGCGGCACCGGTGTGCACGCCGCCGCCGTCATCCTCTCCTCCACCCCGCTGCTCGAACTGATCCCGCTGCACATGCGGGACAAGGACGGCGTGATCATCACCGGCTTCGACTACCCGTCGTGCGAAGCCATGGGCCTGATCAAGATGGACTTCCTGGGTCTGCGGAACCTGGGCATCATCGACCACTGCATCAAGATCGTGAAGGCCAACCGGGGCGTCGACGTCGACATCGAGAAGATCCCGATCGACGACCCCACCACGTACCAGCTGCTGGCCCGAGGCGACACCCTCGGCGTGTTCCAGCTCGACGGCGGCCCCATGCGCGCCCTGCTCAAGCTGATGAAGCCCACCGAGTTCGCCGACATCTCCGCCGTCTCCGCGCTGTACCGGCCCGGCCCGATGGGCATGAACTCGCACACCAACTACGCCCTGCGCAAGAACGCCCAGCAGGAGATCATCCCGATCCACCCCGAGCTGGAGGAACCGCTCAAGGACGTCCTCGGCCCCACCTACGGCCTGATCGTCTACCAGGAGCAGGTGCAGCGAGCCGCCCAGGTGCTGGCCGGCTACTCGCTCGGACAGGCAGACCTGCTCCGCCGCGCGATGGGCAAGAAGAAGAAGGAGGTCCTGGAGAAGGAGTTCGTCCCCTTCCACGCCGGCTGCAAGGAGCGCGGCTACTCCGACGAGGCCATCCAGGCGGTCTGGGACGTCCTGGTCCCGTTCGCCGGCTACGCGTTCAACAAATCGCACTCCGCCGCGTACGGGCTGGTCTCCTACCAGACCGCCTACCTCAAGGCCAACTACCCCGCCGAGTACATGGCCGCCCTGCTCACCTCCGTCGCCGACGACAAGGACAAGATGGCGATCTACCTGGCCGAGTGCCGGCAGATGGGCATCAAGATCCTCTCCCCCGACGTCAACGAGTCGGTGGTCGACTTCACCGCCGTCGGCAGCGACGTCCGGTTCGGCCTCAAGGCGGTGCGCAACGTCGGCGTGCCCGTCATCGAGTCCCTGGTCGGCACCCGCGAGGAGAAGGGCAAGTACACCTCCTTCGCCGACTTCCTGGACAAGGTCGAACTGGTGGTGTGCAACAAGCGCACCGTCGACTCCCTGGTCAAGGCGGGCGCCTTCGACTCGCTCGGCCACACCCGGCTCTCGCTCAGCAGCGTGCACGAGAACGCGATCGACGCCGTCACCGGGCTGAAGAAGCAGCAGGCCATCGGACAGGACGACCTGTTCGGCGCCCTCGACGCCGGCGAGGGCGGCGGGCCCGGCATCGGACTCGACTTCCAGCTCACCGAGAACGAGTGGCCCCGGCGCCAACTCCTGGCCCTGGAACGCGAGATGCTCGGCCTCTACGTCTCCAGCCACCCGCTGGACGGCGCCGAGCACATCCTCTCCCAGAACCGCGACAGCTCGATCGCCCAGCTCCTCGACTCCGGCCGCTCCGAGGGCGAGGTCCGGCTCTCCGGGCTGATCACCGGCGTCGACCGGCGGATCAACAAGGCCGGCAACGCGTGGGCGATCATCACCCTCGCCGACCGCGACGGCTCGGTCGAGGTGCTGTTCTTCCCGGCGACCTACAACCTCATGGCCGAGCAGATGATCGAGGACAACGTGATCTCGATCCGCGGCCGGCTCAACGAGCGCGACGGGTCACTGAGCGTCTTCGGCCAGGAGATCACCACCCTCGACGTCTCCTCCGCCGAGCTCGGCACCAAGCCGCCCGTCCAGATCACCGTCCCGGCCGCCCGGATCAACCCCCAGGTGGTCGCCGAGCTCAAGCTCGCCCTCCAGAACCACCCCGGCGACGTCCCGGTCCGGCTGCGCACCACCAACTGGGACAAGGACACCCTCTACGAGCTCGGGTTCCGGGTGAACCCGGACAACGGGCTCGCCTCGGACGTCAAGACCCTCCTCGGCAACCGCTCCTGGGCGGGGGCGGCCGTCCGGTCCTGATGCTGCCGTGCCCGGCCCGGCCCGGTCCGTTCCTCGGACTGGGCCGGGGACCGGGTTCGGTGGTGCCATGGAGGTGGGCGGACGGCCGGGCCGGCTCGTCGGCCTCCCGCCCGCCCCGCCCCAGCCGCTCCACCCCGCCCGCTCCACGCCCGAGGAGTACGCCGATGCCCGACCACACCCGCACCCACCTGCTCGCGGCCATCGAACTCGCGGCCTCCGCCCGCGCCCACGGCAACCACCCCTTCGGCGCACTGCTGACCGACGCGTCCGGCGGCGTCCTGCTCACGGCCGAGAACACCGTGCTGACCGACCACGACGTCACCGCCCACGCGGAGACCAACCTGGTCCGGGCGGCCTGCCGCGCCCTCGCCCCGCACCAGCTCACCGAGACCGTCCTGTACACCAGCACCGAGCCGTGCGCGATGTGCGCCGGCGCGATCTACTGGAGCGGCATCCGGCGGGTGGTCTACGCGCTCGCCGCCACCGAACTGAACGCCATCGCGGGAGCGGACCCGGACGAACCGGTGCTCGACCTGCCCTGCCGCCTGGTCTTCGCGGCCGGCGGCAACACCGTCGAGGCCTCCGGCCCGCACCTGTTCGACGAGGCCTCCGCCGTCCACACGGGGTACTGGGGCTGACCGGCCACGCCGTACGCGGCCTGGCGGGGCGTGGGGCACCGTGGGTACATACGGAGCGTGACGCCGGGCGATCCGTGGGCCCGGCGGACCGGCAGGAGGCCGCGATGACCACGAGGGAACCCCTACCGACGGAGACCGGGGCCTGGGTGGTGGACCGCCCCGGGCCGGTCGGCGGGCCGGGACCGGGCCCGCTGGTGTGGGAGCGCCGACCGCTCGACCCGCCCGGGCCGCAGGAGATCCTGGTCGAGGTGGAGGCCTGCGGGGTGTGCCGCACCGACCTCCACCTCGCGGAGGGGGACCTCTCCCCCAGGATGGCGAGGCGCACACCCGGGCACGAGGTGGTCGGGCACGTGCTGGCGGCCGGGTCCGAGGTCGAGGAGTTCACCGTCGGGGACCGGGCCGGGGTGGCCTGGCTGGCCCGGACCTGCGGCGGCTGCGGGTACTGCCGCGGCGGGCGCGAGAACCTCTGCCCCGACTCCCGGTACACCGGCTGGGACCGGCACGGCGGCTACGCCGGGCACGTCACCGCGGACGCCCGCTACGCCTACCGGCTGCCCGAGGGCCCGCCCGCCGAGGAACTCGCCCCGCTGCTGTGCGCCGGGATCATCGGCTACCGGGCCCTGGAACGGGCCGAACTGCCGACGGGCGGGCTGCTCGGCATCTACGGCTTCGGCGCGTCCGCGCACCTGACCGCCCAGATCGCCCTCGCCCGGGGTGCCCGGGTGGCCGTGTTCACCCGCTCCGAGGCGGCCCGACGGCTCGCACTGGAACTCGGCGCCGCCTTCGCCGGCGACTCCTACGACCCGCCCCCGCAGCCGCTGGACGCGGCCGTCCTCTTCGCCCCGGTCGGCAGCCTCGTGCCCGCCGCCCTCACCGCGCTGGACCGCGGCGGCACGCTCGCCGTGGCCGGCATCCACCTCACCGACATCCCGTCGCTGGACTACCAGCGGCACCTCTTCCAGGAGCGCACGCTGCGCAGCGTCACCGCCAACACCCGGGCCGACGGCCTGGCCTTCCTGGCGGAGGCGGCCCGCGCCCGCCCGGTGGTCCACGTCAGCCGCTACCCCCTGCGCCGGGCGGACGCGGCGCTCGCCGACCTCGCCGCGGACCGGGTGACGGGCGTCGCGGTGCTCGTACCCGAGTAGCGCGCCACCCGGAGCGGCACAGCGGTGACCCGCCCCTTCGGAGTGACAGGAGGGGCCGTTTGACTGCGCTCGGTGGCCGACCGGTTGCATCATGTGCGCATGGTGAACTTCCCTGACGATGTCCCCGGTTACCTCTCCATCAGGATGGCCGCCCCCACCGAGCCGGTGGCGGGGATGGCGGACGTCGAGGCGTGGACGGCCCGCGACAGCTATCCGCAGATCCTGTCGGCCGGGAGCAGGGCCTTCGGCGTCGCCCGTGAACTGCCCACGGGCGGCTGGGCCCTGCGCACCTCGATGGCCGAGGTCTACCCGCAGTCGGCCCGCGACGACCTGGGCATGGTCTGCCGCGAGCAGGCCGGCCGGGCGGAGCGGGCCGGCGACACCGCGGCGCAGCAGCGCTACCTGGCCGCGGCCGGGCGGCTGGAGTGGGAGAAGCTCGACGAGGTCGAACTGGACGTCCGCTACCGCGTGGTGCGGGCCGAACGGTACATCCGCAGCGGTCCGGACGGCCCGGAGCCGCCGCGCTCCACCGACCCCGACGACCACCGCAAGCGCCCGCTCGCCGAAGCCCTGGATCCGGCCGCCGGCTTCGTCATGGACCCCGCCCTGCCGACCGGGCTCTCCACCGGCATCCTCAAGACCGACCTCATCCAACTGGTGCCCACCGCACGCGACTTCCCGCCCGAGGTCCGCCGGGACGCACTGCGTTCCAGCACCACCCACCCGGGTGTGGTGCTGCTGCCGGCCGCCTTCGGCGTCGCGGAACGGGTCGACGGCCGGTGGCGTCCGGTCGGCGTCATGGACGCCCCCACCCCCTTCCGCGCCCGGGACATCCTGTCGATGCGGCTGCGCGTGACCGAGCCGGTCGAACGCCGGCTGAGCGACCGGCAACGGGCCCGCTACGCCGAGGCGGCGGACCGGCTCGAAGCCGAGCAGGGCTTCGAACTCACCGTCGAGGACCGGCTCCTGCGGATCATCCGGGTGGAACGCGCCGTCCGCTTCGGCCCGGACGGACCCGAGGGCCCCCGCCCCTCCGACCACGACCCCGAGGATCCGATCCTGGTGATGGACCAGAAGCTGCGAGCGCAGGGCATCGTCCCCGACGAGGACGATGACGAGCCGATCGTCCTCGACGAGTCCGCGCGGGAGTTCCAGCGCCTCTTCGAGGCCGAGATGGCCCGGCGCGGCACGCCGCTCCCACGCTTCGAGAACGACGAGGCGTAGGACGGGCCCACCCCGTCGAACACCCCTCCACCACCCTGGCCCGGGACGGGTGACCGGCACCCGTCCCGCTCGTTGCACACCGGGGGGTCATCCCAACCGCTCGGGGTGACCAAGGAGCCGGAGGTGCGCGCAGCATGGGGTTGGCCGAGGGTTCACAGGACGGTTCGCACGAGGATGCGGTGAGCGGGCGGACCCGACGCCAGTTCCTCACCCGCGCCGCCGCGTTGGGCGGGGCGCTGGCGGTCGGTCCCGCCGCCGGCGCCGCCTCGCTCCCGCGCGGCGCGGGCACCATCGCCCGCGGCGGCGCCGGGCGGACCGTGGCGGTCCTCGGCGGCGGGGTGTCCGGGCTGAGCGCGGCGCACGAACTGGCCGAGCGCGGCTACCGGGTGACGGTGTACGAGTACTACGCCGCGCTCGGCGGCAAGGCCCGGAGCATGGACGTGCCGGGCGGCGCGAGCGGTGGACGCCGAGCGCTGCCGGGCGAGCACGGCTTCCGGTTCTTCCCCGGCTTCTACCGCAACCTGCCGGACACCCTGCGCCGCATCCCCTACCCGGGCAACCCCGGCGGCGTCCACGACAACCTGCGCGACGCCACCCAGGCGCTGCTGTCCTTCGACGCCCCGCGCCCGGGCCTGCTGCTCCCGTTCCGGACCCTCACCCGCCGCCCGCTCGACCTGGGCGACCTCGCCCCGGACGCCCTGCGGCGGACCCTGACCGGCGCGCTGGACGAGGTGCTGCACCTGCCCGCCGACGAGCTGGCCTACTTCGTGGACCGGGTCCTGGTCCACCTGACCAGCTGCGACCTGCGCCGCGAGCAGCAGTGGGAACGGGTGCCGTGGTGGGACTTCATCAGGGCCGGGCGAATGTCCCACGACTACCAGCGCCTCCTCGGGGTCGGCGTGTCCCGGGACCTGGTGGCGACCCGGGCCGAGCAGGCCAGCACCCGTACGGTGGCCCGCACCATCATCGAGGCCTTCCTGCTGAACGGGCTGCTCGGGCGCGGCGTCGACGGACAGCTCGACCGGGTGCTCAACGGCCCCACCAGTGAGGCCTGGATCGACCCGTGGGCGGCCCACCTCTCCGCACTGGGCGTCGAGTTCCGGACCGGCACCGAGGTCCGGGAGGTGCTGTACGGCGAGGGCCGGATCACCGGGGTCCTGGTGGCACCGGCCGGCGGCGGCGCCCCCGAGACGGTGCGGGCCGACTACTACCTCAGCGCACTGCCGGTCGAGCATGCCCGCACCACCTGGGGCCCGCGCCTGCGCGCCGCCGATCCCCAACTGGCGCGCTGCGACGCGATCGGCACGGACTGGATGACGGGCATCCAGTTCTACCTGCGCCGCCCGCTGCGGCTGGTGCACGGCCACGCCATCTGCCTGGACTCCCCGTGGTCGCTCACCACGGTCAACCAGGCGCAGTTCTGGGACCGCGACTTCGCGGCCGCCTACGGCGACGGCACGGTGCGCGACTGCCTCTCGGTCTGCGTCTCGGAGTGGGACCGTCCCGGCATCCTCTACGGCAGGACGGCCAAGGAGTGCACCCGCGAGGAGGTCGCCCGCGAGGTCTGGGCGCAGTGCCGGCGGGCCCTCGACCGGCCGGGCGCCGGTTGGCCGACGGACGCGGACGTGCACTCGTGGTTCCTCGACCCGGCCGTCACCGGCCTGGGCGGGCCGGCCCCGGCCAACCGCGAGCAACTCCTGGTCCACCCCGCCGGCACGCTCTACCACCGGCCCTCCGCCGCCACCGCCGTCGGCAACTTCTTCCTGGCCGGCGACTACGTCCGCACCGACGTCGACCTGGCCACCATGGAGGGCGCCAACGAGTCCGCGCGCCGCGCCGTCAACGCCCTCCTGGACGCCGACGGTTCGCCCGCCGAACGCTGCCGGATCCAGCTGCTCTTCCGTCCCCCTGAGCTGGAGCCCCTCAAGCTGGTCGACGAGGCCCGCTACCGCCTCGGCCTGCCGAACACCTTCGACCTCGGCTGACCCGGCCCGCCCGGACACAAGGGTACGGAGCGGCGGCGATCCAACAGGTCCCGCGCGGGCGTTCCCTACCCAGCGGTGGCCGGCGCCTCCAACTCTTTCCGGCGCTGCTCGTACCGCGAGGGCGCGCCGAGTATCCAGGACCAGGCCTCGTACTCGTCGACGGTCCCGACCCGGGCGGCGCCGTCGACGCAGCGCGGATCGTCCCGTTCGGCGAGTCCGAAGACGGCCCAGATGCGGGTCACCTGGTCCTCGTCGTCGAGCAGTTCGGCGAGGACCTCGCCGACCGCGCTCGCCGGTTCCCCGCTCTCCGCGAGCTGATGGGCGACAAGTCGGCGAACAGCGGCGTCGTTGTCCCGAGCCAGTACGCGCATGGCATCCAGCCCCTCGGACGCGTAGGTCCACCGCCCCGAACGGTCCGCGACCGTGTGCTCCAGGGTCGCGGGCACTCGGGCGCGCACCTTCGAGGCGGGGTGCGCGAGAAAGGACAGGCCGAGGGGCTCGATCCTCGGGTCCTCGTGCTGGCTCAGGCCGACCAAGACCTCGGCCAGGACGTCCGCGTGGTCCCCCTCCGCCGCCCAGTCGAGGAGGAACTCCAGCGTGCGCTGCTCGAACGGGCTCGGGTCGGCGGACATGGGGTCACCGAGGAAGAGGGATGTCAGGAGCTCCGCACCGAAGCGGCGACGCAGGGGATCGGGGTGGGACCGCAGTGCCACCGCGGCCTCCCACGTCTCGTCGTCCTGCCTCTCGGCAAGCGTGCTGATGATCTCCCCCCAGACGGCGTGCTCCCGGTCGGGGTACGCGAGGGCGCACGCGCGGCCGGCCAACTCGTCGACTCCCAAGCGGAGTCCGAGATGCTTCTCGAGGAGAGTGAGGATTCCTGTGTGGCCGTCGCGGACGGTCGTTTCGCCGAGTCGGATCTCGTGGTAGTCGGTGGACCATTCCCTGTCCCGGACCCGGACCCACTCGACCGGACCCGAGGAGCCGGTCCGTTCCCGCAGCATGCCGACCGCGCCCGTCTCGTGCCACTGCCGGGCACGTGCCAACAGTTCCGCGCGAGTGTCCTCACCGAGCAGCGCCGCCTCGCCGAGCAGGCCGTGGGCAAGACCGACGGAGCCGCTGTCGACGGCCCGCAGCCGCGGGGTGGTCCCATCGGGCAACCGACGGTCCACATCCGCGCCGCCCTCCACCAGACAGTCGGCTGCCAACGAGTCGAACGCGGCGATGGCCAGGCAGAGTGCAGGGGTTCCCTGCTCGTCGACGGCATTGGGATCCGCCCCGTCCTCCAGGAGCATCCTGACCGCGTTCTCGTCCCCTCTCCGCACCGCCGAGATGAGTGGATCCTCGCCCATACCCCTAAGCCCCCGTTACTCTCGATCGCCGGCCGTCAGAACAGCAGCAGGCCCGCAGGCGCGTGGTCGGCCAAGAGCTTCCACACGCCCCGGGCCGGAGCCAGGGTGACGGACAGGCCGACGATGTCGCCGCCCCTGGCGGGACAGTCTGTCACGGCCGGTCCTTCAACGGTCGGCCGTGATCGCCGCTCGGGCCTGGTCGGCGCCGACCACCTCGCCGTCGAGGCCGGACTGGTGCAGGTCCCCGCCGGGGGCTTCGATGCGTCCGGCGTCGGCCAGGCCGCCGGCCTTCACCGGGTCGAATCCGGCCGTGCGGATCAGCCGCTCGACGGCCGCCGCGGCGTGCTCGTCGTCGGTGGCGTAGAGCAGCGCGGCCCGCTGCGGGGTGCGGTTCGCGCTCGCGGCGAGCGCCTCGGCGGCGAGGGTGCCGAACGCCTTGACGTAGTGGGCGCCCCCGGGCAGGAGCGCGGCGACGACGGACCCGGCCGACTGCCCGTCGGGCAGGGACCGCACCATCCGGCCCTGGTCGTCGAAGGCGATCGGGTTCGACGGGTCGACCACGACCTTGCCCACGAGCTGCGGCGAAACCTGCGGGATCAGCTCCTTGATGGTGTCGAGCCAGACGGCGAACACGACGGTGTCGGCCTCGGCGACGGCGTCCCGGACGGTGGCGGTGTGCGCGAGCGGTCCGAGCTCGTCCGCCAGCTCCTGGGCCCGCGACGCGCTCTTCCCCGTCAGGACGATGTGCTCTCCTCCGGCGACCAGGTGCCGGGCGACAGCGCCGCCGATGTTGCCCACGCCCACGATTGCGGTGGTCATGTTCCTCAGCCTTCCTCTCCGCGAATGTAGGGGTCAGGTGTTCCTCGGATGCCCCGGAGGTTGTCGGGCAGTAGCCCGAATGCCTGAGACGCCACCCGGTCGAGGGTGGTGGGGTTCCCGGCGGCGAGGCGGGTCCGGTGGCTCCTACGCGCGGCCGCTGTGCGGCCAGCCCTGGGCGTCGAACACGGCGGTGGGGTCGAGGTAGTCGCGCCAGTGCGCCACCTTGCGGTCCCTGACGGTCACGACGGAGACGAAGCGGTTGTCGTAGGGCCGCCCGGTGAGCCGGCGCAGCACCAGAGCGTAGTCGGCGGGGGTACCGGCGGCGACCGCGCCGTCGACCACGTCTCCTGGTCGGTGTCCTCGTGGCGGACGGGGCGCGGTTGAGGAGCCCGGCCTCCGGTGCTCTGATTCAGGTGTCGCACCCGTCCGGAGGGAGTCACCGTGTCGCCCCACGATCCGATCCCGCCCCAGGAGGCCGCGGACCGGCTGGCCATCCGGGAGCTCGTCGACGCCTACGCGCACTGCGCCGACCGCCGTGACGCCGAGGGGCAGATGGCCCTGTTCACCGAGGACACCCGCTTCCTGGTCTTCATGGACGCCACCGCGGCCGAGCCGACCCAGGAACTGCGCGGCCGCGACGCCCTGGCCCCGGTCTTCGACAACCTGAACACCTACCGGGCCACCACCCACTTCAACGGGCAGAGCACCGTGGTCCTGGACGGCGACCGGGCGAGCGGCGAGAGCTACTGCCTGGCCCACCACGTCTCCTACGGCACGGACGCCGAGCGGTCGATCATGATCGCCTCGATCCGCTACCTGGACCGGTTCGTCAAGCGCGACGGGGAGTGGTTCTTCGCCGAACGACGGCTGATGGTCGACTGGACCGAGACCCGCCCCAGCACCCCCTGAAGCAGGCAGGCCGGGGCGCGGCGGGCCTCGTCCCGTCAGGCGAGGAATCCGCCGTCGACGGCGAGGTGGCTGCCGTTGACGTAGGCGGCGTCGTCCGACAGCAGGAACGCAATGGCGGTGGCGATCTCGCGCCCGGTGCCGACCCGGCCCATGGGGATGCCGGTCCCGGCGACCCGCCTGGTGCCCTCGGGGTTGGCCCGGGTCATCTCGGTGTCGATGACGCCGGGTTGGAGTTCGTTGACGCGCACCCCCTGGCCGCCGAACTGGATCGCGGCGGTGCGGGTCAGGCCGCGGATGCCGTGCTTGGCGCTGGAGTACTCGGCGGTGGGGCCGCCGCGGTCGGCGAACACGCTGGAGACGTTGACGATCGCGCCGCCGCCCGAGGCGAGGATCGCCGGGATCTCGTACTTGATGCCGTAGAAGAGGCTGTTGAGGTCGATGTCGACGGTGCGCCGCCACTGCTCGGGGGTCATGTCGGGCAGCGGGGTGAAGTCGCCGGAGACCCCGGCGTTGTTGACGGCGTAGTGCAGCGCGCCGAACGCCTCTACCGTGCGGGCGACCGCCCGCTCGTTGTCCTCGGGGCGGCTGACGTCACCGGGGACGGCGAGGGCCCGCCCGCCCGCGGCGGTGATCTCGGCGACCACCTCGGCGAGCCGGTGCTCGCGGCGGCCGACGACGGTGACGGCGGCGCCGCGCCGCGCCAGCAGGAGCGCGGTGGCGCGGCCCATGCCCGAGCCGGCGCCGGTGACCAGTGCGGCCTTGCCGTGGAACGGTCGCATGTCCGGGTTCTCCCTTCGGGACCTTGGGACTTCGGGACTTCGCGGCGGGCGTCTCAGCCGTTGGCCGGCAGGTCGACGGGGTAGGCGGCGCCGGTGTCGGCGGACGCGGAGACGGCCTGCCAGACGGTGGCCTCGGCGAGCTGGCCGCGGGAGTAGTCCAGCGCCATGTCCGCGGCGCCGGCGCCCAGGAGCAGGTGGGTGGGCAGCCGGTCGGCGTGGACGATCCGGACGAGGATCTGCGCCGCGCGGTCGGGGTCGCCCACGGCCGCCCCGCCGCCGCGCAGGAGGTCGGCGAGGGCGCCGACGGTGGCGCGGTAGTCGGCGGGTACGTCGTCGACCTCCATCGAGGCCCCGGCCCAGTCGGTGGCGAACCCGCCGGGCTCGACGACGAGGTAGCGGATGCCCAGCGGCGCGGTCTCGGCCGCCAGGACGCGGGTGAAGCCGTCCACGGCGAACTTCGCCGCCTGGTAGGAGCCGAGCCCCGGGGTGGCGCCAACGCGCCCGCCGACGGAGGAGAACTGGATCACGATGCCGCCACCCTGTTCCTTCAGCAGCGGGATCGCGGCCTTGGAGACGTGGTAGACGCCCCAGAAGTTGGTGTCGAACTGGCGGCGGAAGTCCTCCTCGTCGGCGGTCTCGACCGGGGCGAGGTTGGCGTACCCGGCGTTGTTGACCACGACGTCGACGGAGCCGAAGGCCGTACGGGCGGCGGCGAAGGCGGCCTGGACCGCGGCCGGGTCGGTGACGTCCAGGGCGACGGGCAGGACGCGGTCGCCGTAGCGGGCGACCAGGTCGTCGAGCTGCTCGGGCTTGCGGGCGGTGGCGACGACCCGGTCACCGGCCGCCAGGGCGGCCGAGGCCAGGGAGCGGCCGAAGCCGCGCGAGGAGCCGGTGATGAACCAGGTGCGGGTGTCGGTGTGAGTGCTCATGGATTTAGTGAAACACCGTTGCGCTAATAACGCAACGCCGGATCGTTATTAGCGCAACCACGTTTCGCTAGACTCGACGGCGTGACCGACTCCGACTTCCAGCGCGCCCGCACCCCCGAGGCCAAGCGCGCCCGCGAGGACGCGATCCTCGCCGCCGCCGCACGCCTGGCCACCGCCAACGGCGTCCGCGAGGTGACCGTGACCGCCATCGCCGACGAGGTCGGCATGCACAAGTCCGCGATGCTGCGCTACTTCGAGACGCGGGAGGACATCTTCCTGCGGCTCGCCGCCGAGGCCTGGCAGGACTGGTCGGCCGAGGTCCGCGACCGCCTCGCCGCCCTCACCCCGTGCGAGACCGCCGCGGACCCCGAATGGGCCCACGGAGCCCACTCGATCGCGGGCGTCCTGGCGCAGTCGCTGGTGGCCCGCCCGCTCTTCTGCGACCTGCTCGCGCACACCCCGTTGAACCTGGAGCGCAACGTCTCCCTCGACACGGTCCGCGCGTTCAAGGTCCGCGCCATCGCCGAGGTGGACGCGGTCGGCGCGACCCTCGGCTCCATCGCCCCGCTCGGCGCCGACCACGCCCGCAGCGTCGTCACCACCGCCACCTCGATGGCCGGCGCCCTGTGGCAGATGGCCGCCCCCGGCACCCGCCTGCGCGCCTTCTACGAGACCGACCCCGAGCTCTCCCACTCCGTCGTCGACGTCGAGCCCCGCCTCACCGACATCCTGGCCGCCCTGCTCACCGGCTACGCCGTCGCCGCCACCCGGCGCACGGAGGACGGATGGCCCCACGACACGCCCTGACCCCCGCGCCGCTCCACCCCGGCCTCCGCCCCACCCCGGCCTCCACCGCGCCCCGGCCTCGCGCCGGTGCACGGAGCGACCGGGAAGCAGGTGCCTGTCCGTAATGAACGATTGTGTTCCCTATGCCCCGGGGATACCGTCGGTAGTGGTGAACGAATCCGTCCCCTTCCCGTCGTTCACCCCCGAACCCTTTGGGGGACCGCCATGGCCACCTCGCGCGCCCTGGCCGAGGCTTCGCCCGCGACCGCACGTCGGGGCCAGCACCCGGGGATTGCACTCACCGTCATCGCGGCGACACAGCTGATGGTCGTCCTGGACATCACGATCGTGAACATCGCGCTGCCGCACATCCAGCAGGCGCTGAAGTTCAGCACCACCGACCTGTCCTGGGTCATCAACGCCTACACCCTGACCTTCGGCGGGCTGCTGCTGCTCGGCGGACGGGCGGGCGACATCCTCGGGCGGCGGCGGGTGTTCGTCGTCGGCGTGCTGGTGTTCAGCCTGGCCTCGCTGCTCGGCGGCGTCGCGCAGTCCTCCGCCTGGCTGCTGGCGGCGCGGGCCCTGCAGGGCGTGGGCGGGGCCATCGCCTCGCCGACGGCGCTGGCGCTGATCGCCACCAACTTCAAGGAGGGCCAGGAACGCAACCGGGCCTTCGGGGTCTACTCCGCCGTCGCCGGGGCCGGTGGCGCGATCGGCCTGCTGCTCGGCGGCATGCTCACCTCCTGGCTGTCCTGGCGCTGGGTGCTCTTCGTCAATGTGCCGATCGGCATCGCGATCGCCCTGCTGGCGCCGCTCTACATCAACGAGTCCGAGCGCCACCCCGGCCGCTTCGACCTGCCCGGCGCCCTCACCGCCACCGCGGGCATGGTCTCCCTGGTCTACGGCTTCATCCGCGCCTCCGACCACGGCTGGACGGACCCGGTGACGCTCACCGCCTTCGGCCTCGCCGTGGTCCTGGTCGCGGCGTTCGTGGCGAACGAGCGGCGCGCACGCCAGCCGATCATGCCCCTGCGCCTCCTACGGGACCGCAACCGCTCGGGCGCGTACGGACTGCTGCTCTGCGTGGCCGCGACGATGTTCAGCATCTTCTTCTTCATCACCCTGTTCGTCCAGGAGATCCTCGGCTTCAGCCCGCTGCGGGCCGGCTTCGCGTTCCTGCCGATCAGCGTGGCCATCGTCGGCGCCGCCCAGTTCGCCGCCCGCAACCAGCTGCGCTTCGGCCCCAAGCCCTTCCTCGTCGCCGGCTCGCTCCTGGTGCTGGGCGGGGTCGCCTGGGCGACGCAGATCGACATCGACAGCAGCTACATCGGCGGCATCCTCGGACCGACCATGATGTTCGGCTTCGGCATGGGCTCGATCTTCGTCCCCGCCACCCTCACCGTCGTCTCCCACGTCGCCCCGCACGAGACCGGCGCCGCCACCGGCATGCTCAACACCACCCAGCAGGTCGGCGGCTCGCTCGGCCTGTCGATCCTGGTCACGGTGTACGGCACGGCCAGCCGCGCCGAGGCCCGGCAGCAGGCCGGGGCCTTCCTCCGGCAGGCCACCCCGCAACAGGCCGCCCAGTTCCGGGCCACCGGCCGGCTCCCGGAGCCCTACTCCTCGCAGGTGCTGGTGCACGGGATCGCCACCGCCTTCCAGCTGGGCCTGGTGTTCGCCGCGCTGGCGGTGGCGATCGCGGTGTTCGTCATCAAGGTCAGCCGGGTGCCGATGCCGCCCGCCGTCAGCCCTTCGGGGGGAGGTGCTTGACAGGGCGTCAGGGTGACCGGGAGAGTCTTCCCCGTAATGGTTTTCATCTTCGATAACCGTTGCGGGTGACCCCTGCCCGCCACGGGTCGAAGCCCGACCCGTTCCCGAAACCCCGACGCACCCCCCGAAAGAGGACACCCATGTCGCTCGACGTCTCCCCCGCCCTCCTCGCCCAGGCCCAGCAGGGCCGCGTCGACGAGGCCGAGTTCCTCGACACCGTGCGCGCCTCGCTCCCGTACGCCTACCAGGTCGTCGCCGGGCTCAGCACCGAACTCGCGGCCGGCGAAGCGGAGTTCACCACCGACAACACCACGCCCAGCGACGAGCAGCGCGCCCAGCTGCTGCGCGCCCTCGCCAGCAACGCGATCCGCGGCAGCCTGGAGAACCACTTCGGGGTGAAGCTCGCCTTCGTCAACTGCCACCGGGTCGGCGCCTTCCGCCCCGGCACCGAGGACGGCGCGGCGTACCGCGAGTTCACCTCGCTGCACAACCAGATCCGCAACCAGAGCCCGGAGCTGCGCAGCTGCTGACGGCGCCCCGTAGCGGCGGCTCCCACCCGGCCCGACGGGGTGGGAGCCGCCGCCGTACGTGTCGCCGTGTTGCGCACCGTTGCGGGCCGTTGCGGGCCGGTGTCCGGATCGCGCGTCGATCTTGTCGGGCGGCGCGGCGGCTGCGTACGTTCGAAACGCACCACCCGACCGGCCCGCCCCCGGGCCGCCCCTCACCCCGCGGAGCCCACCATGTCGCCGAACCCCCGACCGCTGCGGAAACTCGGCTTCCTCACCATCGGGCTCTTCGACGAGACGGACCCGCGCCGCGGCCACGAGTCCACCCTCGACCTCATCACCCTCGGCGAGCGGCTCGGCTTCGACAGCGCCTGGCTGCGCCACCGCCACCTCCAGTACGGCATCTCCTCCCCGGTCGCCGTGCTCGCCGCCGCCACCCAGCGCACCAGCCGCATCCAGCTCGGCACCGCCGTCACCCCGCTCGGCTGGGAGAACCCGCTGCGGCTCGCCGAGGACCTGGCCACCGTGGACGTGCTCTCCGGCGGGCGGCTCAACCCCGGCTTCAGCGTCGGCCCGCCCACCCACTACGCGCACCTGCGCGACGCGCTCTACCCCGACACCGGCGACCAGGAGGACTTCAGCCCCCGGCGCGCCGAGCGGCTGCTCGCCCTGGTCCGCGGCGAGGACGCCTCCGACTTCGCCGGCACCGAGGGCATCGAGGTGTACTCCCGCCGTGTCCAGCCGCACTCCCCCGGGCTGGCCTCCCGGCTCTGGTACGGCGCCGGCAGCCTGCGCTCGGCCCGCTGGGCCGGCGAGCAGGGGCTCAACCTGCTCACCAGCAGCGTCGTGAAGGCGGAGGGCGACGACGCGGAGCCGCTCGACTTCGCCGCCATCCAGGCCGCCCAGATCCGCGCCTTCCGCGAGCGCCACCCCGACGGCGACCGCGCCCGGGTCTCCCAGGGCCTGGTGGTCATCCCCACCGACAGCGCCACCCCCGAGCAGCGCGCCAAGTACCAGGCCTACGCCCTCGCCCGCGCCCCGCGCACCCTCGCCCCGCAGGGCCCGGCCCGGCTGCTGTTCGCCCCCGACCTGGTCGGCACGACCGAGGAACTCGTCGAGCGGCTGCACGCCCACGCCGGCTACCGCGAGATCGACGAGGTCGCCTTCGCGCTGCCGTTCACCTTCGAGCACGAGGACTACACGCAGATCCTCACCGACCTGGCCACCCGCCTCGGCCCCGCCCTCGGCTGGACCCCCGGCCAGGACTGACCGACCGCACGACTCCCGGGGGAGCACCATGGACGTCGACACCCTCGACACGGCCGGCGGCTACGGCCACCTCGTGAACCGCCGACGGCTCAGAACTCGCTGGTGTCCACGTCCAGTTCGAACGGCTCGGGCAGCCGCACCGGCACCCCGAACGGGTGCGGCCCCTCCACCCTGGTGTAACCGAGCGCACCCGGCTGGGAGAACAGCGTGCACGCCCGCTCCTGCCGGTCCACCAGGAGGTAGAGCGGCGCACCGAACTGGGCGTAGCGGCGGCGCTTCACCGTCCGGTCGGTGTCGGCGTTCGACGGGGACGTGACCTCGACCACGAGGACGGTCTGATCGGGAAGCAACGCACCGGGGTTGTTCACCGCCAGTTTCACCGGCACAAGGGCCAGGTCCGGGATGTAGTAGTTCTCGGTACCGGGCAGGTCGAGGTTGCCCGAGCCTGAACGCAATCCGAGTTCGCGCTGGCGGGGTCCGATCTGCAAGCGGATCAGATCGACGGTGTTCTCATGCTCCCAGGACGGCGACACGGGAGTGATGACACCCTCAACGATCTCAACGCGTTCACCCGCGATGTGCTGAATCGCATACTTGAGGGCTTGCTCCGGGTTCGGCACGTGGCTGTAGTCGCCCGGGCCGATGTGCGCTGTGCTCACGTAGTGCTCTCCTGTCCGGCGCTGGTCTCAACGCTCAGGGGCTGCCCGGCGGAAAGACTACCGGGGTAACACCGCCGCATATGCACGCGCCACCAGACCTACCCGCCAAAACCGGACAACCTCGGGAAGCCGCCGCCCCGAGCCGGATCACCGTCACCAGGCATCAAGTCGCCGGTCAGAGCAGGCGCTTGATCTCGCCGCGTGCCCGGTAGAAGCCGCCCGAGGCGGACTCCCGGACCTCGGCGACCAAGTAGCGGGCCCCGGGGATCCGGATGTCCTTGGGGAACTGCACCCGCCAGGACGGGTCGTAGCCCTGCGAGAGCACCCGCACGCGCAGCCGGGTGCCGTCCTGGACGCACTCGACCTCGACCTCGCCGCCGGTCCGGGCGGTGGCCACCGCGACCGTCTCCAGCCCGGCGCCGGCCCGCACCGGCTCCCAGCCCGCGCCCTTGACCTCGGCGGTCTTCGGCAGCGTGCCGTCCTCGGCCGCCCGCACCGCCTGCTCGCCGGCGTCCAGGCAGGCCAGCGAGCCGTCCGTCGTCACCAGGTAGAGCCGCCCCTCCCGGTACTGCATGCTGTACGCCGAGCCGCAGCCGGTGGCGAGCTTCCACAGCCGCGTCCCGTCGGCGGCGAAGCAGTACACCGAGGAGTGGTTGTCCCCCGCGAAGACGTACTCGCCGTCCGGGGAGGCCGCGCAGGAGAACACGCCGGCGTCGCAGCGGTAGGCGGCCACCTCGGCGCCGTCCGACTTGCGCAGCCGGTGCACCCAGCCCTGCCCGGTGCCGGCGAACACCTCGTCGGCCTCCTGCCAGCCGAACAGCACCCCGCCCCGGGTGGGGGTGTACCAGCGCTGGTCGCCGCTGCGGTTGTCGTAGCGGGCGACCCCGCGCGAGTGGCCGTGGTAGACGCCGTCGGCGTCGCAGCGCACCATCCAGCCGGACCGGCCGTCGGCCTGACGGCGCCACTGGAACTCGTCCTCGTGGTCCACCGTGGTCAGCCCGCCGCGCTCGTCGGCGACGCCCAGCACGCCGTCGTGGATGTCGAGCCAGAAGATGTCCACGTCCTGGGCTATCTCGTACGCCACCCGCGGGATCTTGCCGCCCAGGTCGTACACCTTGCCGTCGTCGCAGCCGGCGTAGATCCACCAGTCGTCCGCGACGATGCACTTCACGCCGTCCGGCAGGCCGTAGCGGGCCGTCACCTCGCCGTCGTGGGTGAGGGTGTAGACGTCGCCACGCTCGTTGCCGACCCAGGCGTGCTCCTCGCCGACGAAGATCCCGAAGGCGGGCGAGCCGGAGCGGAAGCGCCACAGCAGCGGCGCCTGGCGGGCGGTCGAGCGGCTGCTGACGATCTGCCGCCTGGTCACCTCCCGGCGCTGGCGCACGCCCCGGACGGCCGGGGCGTAGCCCTTGCGGACCTTCTCGCCGATCTTCTTCGCCGCCGCCGAGGCCGCCTTCTCCGGGCTCGGGTACGTCGTCGCCTTGCTCTGCCCGGGCTCGCCGATCCGCCCGTACCGTACCGTCACCACCTGGCCGACGAGCCGCACCTCGTAGAACTTGTGCGCACTCCCCTCGTCCTCGGACAGTTCGAGGTACGTGACCTGCTCTTCCACGGCGACGGACACGGCGCGGTCCCCTTTCGGGCGACGGAGATTTCGGGCAAGGGAAGCGGGGGCCGGCGGGACCCGCCCGCCGACACCCCACAAGCTACGACCGGGCACTGACAATCGGCTCCGGTCACGGGCGGGACCCGTGAGGTCAGCCCGGGTCGGCCAGGAGGGCGCAGCCTCCAAGATCCCCGACCTCGTCGCCCTCGATCAGCTCTGCGTCTCCTCGCGGCGTCAAACAGCGGCCGCATCGGGTACGACGAGCAGCTTGCCCGTGGTACGCCGAGCCTCCAGATCGCTGTGGGCCTGGGCGGCCTCGGACAGTGCGTAACGGCCCGTCACGGTGACCTCGAGCGCCTTGGAGCGCACCCACTCGAACACATCGGCGGCCCGTCGGAGCAGTTCGGACCGATCGGCGATGTAGTGCCCGAGGCTGGGCCGGATCAGGGTCAGCGAACCGCCGTGGGCGAGCCGAATCGGATCGAACGGCGGCACGGCACCACTTGCCGCGCCGAAGAGCACGAGATGGCCGCGGGTTCGCAGGCTGGCGAGGCTCGCATCGAAGGTGTCCGCGCCGACGCCGTCGAAGACAACCGGCAGTCCCTGACCGCCGTTGAGCCGCCTCACCTCGGCTGCGAGATCGTCGACCGCGGAGGAGAGGATCACCTCGGCGGCCCCGGCACGCTTCGCCAGCTCGGCCTTCGCCGTGGTCGACGTCGTGCCGATCACCCTGCCGCCGAGATGGGTGATGAGCTGGGTCAGAAGCAGCCCCATGCCACCGGCAGCCGCATGCACGAGCACCGTGTCGCCCCCCTGAACCGGGTAGGCGTCCTTGACGAGATAGTGCGCGGTCATGCCTTGGAGGAGCACCGCGGCGGCTGTCTCGAAGCCGATGTCGTCGGGCAGCGGCACCAGCCGGGAGGAGTCCACGACGGCCCGCTCGGCGTACGCGCCGGGAATCTCCACCCAACCGACCCGGTCCCCGACTGCGACGTCAGCGACGCCGGGTCCGACTTCGACGACCGTTCCGGCGCCCTCGGCGCCCGGGGTGAAGGGCAGCGGGACGCTGTACCGGCCTTCACGGTGGTAGACGTCGAGGAAGTTGACCCCGGCTGCGGCGACCTCCACGACCGCTTGGCCCGGGCCCGGCGTCGGTTGATCGATATCGACCAGTCGCAGCACCTCGGGACCGCCCACTTCGGACATCTGAATCGCTCGCATGACCCCTCCTGAAACGGCAGACTTCCCTCACCGAACTCCGCTCGTGGCGATCTTATTTCCGCTCGTGGTGAGGTGCCGTAGCCGTCACGTCCAGGTCAGCGGCATGAAGCCGGCCGTGCCGCGGCGACTGCCCTGGAGCCCGCGGCTGCGGCTGCGGCTGCGGCTGCGGCTGCGGCTGCGGCTGCGGCCGAGCATCGTCCAGCGTGCCGGCACAGGAGGTTCGGTGGGCCTGTCGAAGGGGGTGTTCCCGCTCGGAGCGGCTGGTGGTCTGCTCCGCGGCCGCGCGACAGTGCGTGACTGCGGCCTCGTGGTCACCGGCCAGGTCGAGCGGTTGGGCCCGCACCGCCCCGCCCTCCCCCGTCCGGCCGACCGCCCAGGCGGCGGCGATCCGGGCCAGGTACGGCACGGCCGCCCAGGGGTGAGCGTCGAGACCGGCGAGGGCGGGTGGGATCCATGGGCGGGATCCTGGCGGTCGGGACCGACCGACCCGGTGTCAGCGCCCGGCCGCCGCCGCCCGTTCCCCGTCCAGCAGGCACACCATGTGGAGCTTCGCGACGGGCCGGCCGGCGACCAGGACGGCCTGCGGCTCCCGGCCCCACACCTCGAAGCCGCAGGAGGTGTAGAGCCGCAGGGCCGGTTCGTTGCCCTCCGAGACGGTCAGCAGGACCTGCCGCAGCCGCCCGTCCCGGGCCGCCGTGCGCAGCACCTCGCGCACCAGGGCGCGGCCGATGCCCCGGCCGGCGGCGTCGCGGGCCACCGCCATGCCGTAGAGGGTGGCCTTGTGCCGTTCCTGACCGCGGCGGGGCACCTTCAGGCCGGCGGTGCCGACCAATGCGCCTCTGCCGCGTGCGGCAGCGGTGTTGTCGAAGGCGCCGATCAGGGTGCCCGGCCCGTCCTGGGCCTCGGCGAGGCGGCGCAGCGTCGCGGCCAGGGGTTTGCCGGCCTCCTCGGCGTGGCTGGAGGTGAAGGCGCTCGGTGTCTCGCGCAGCGCGGCCAGCCGGAAGCGCCGGTACGGTTCGGCGTCGGCGACACCCAGCGGGCGGAGGGTGATCAGGTCAGCCGAGGCGGACACGGGTGCACCTCGTCACGTACGGGAGGGCGATCTCCTCGCGGCCGGCCAGGTCCGGGTGGGTGGCGAGCAGCTGCTCGACGTCGGCCAGCAGGCGGACCCGCTCGTCCTCGGGCAGCGCGATCACGTAGCTGCGCGAGGCGACCATGTCGACGATCCCGGCCCGGGTGGTGACGTGCTCCCAGCGGATCTCCAACCGCTCGGGCGCTCCGAACGGCGCCGGGAGGGCCGGCCGGGTGTCGATCCGCTGCGGCGCCGAACGGTGCATCAGCACGCCCAGGGCGGCCGCCCACGGCTCGGACTCGTCCCGGACGTTCCACACCAGCGCGAGCGTCCCGCCGGGGGCGAGCACCCGGGCGATCTCCGGCACGGCGGCCGCCTGGTCGAACCAGTGCCAGGCCTGGGCCACCACCACCGCGTCCACGCTGCCGTCCGGCAGCGGGATGCGCTCGGCCGAGCCCGCCCGGACGGCCGCCTTCGGCACGGCTGCGGCCAGCCGGGCCCGCATCCCCTCGTCGGGCTCGACCGCCACCACGTCCAGGCCCGCCTCGACCAGCAGCCCGGTCAACTTGCCCGTCCCGGCGCCCAGGTCGAGCACCCGACGGGCCTCCCGGGGCACCGCCGAGCCGACCAGCGCCCGGGGGTAGCCCGGCCGACCGTGCTGGTACGCGTCCGCCGCCACGCCGAACGACCGCGCCCGCAGCCTGCCGGCCCACCGCCTGGTCGCCCCCTGCCGCGTCATCCCGCAGGCCCGCCCGATCTCCTCCCAGGTCGCCTCCCGCCCGCGCCGCAGCTCCTCCACCAGCTCCGTCCGCCGCCCCTCCAGCGCCTCGATCACCCCCGACAACCGCCGCAGCCCCTCCACGCCGCCGCCACCGGCCACGTCCTCCGCCACCCGCCGACCTAGATCACCTGTCTCCATGGCCCGGCACTGTACGGAGCTTCGGCGGAGGTCGTCAACAGCTATTGCCTGGTGGCGCAACATCTGTTGCCTCCGGTCGCGCCACCGGCCCCGGCCGGGGTGCGGCCGGGGCCCGTCAGCCGCCCGCTGTCACAGCGGCCGGAGGGTGAGCGCGAACTGCGGAAGCGTCAGCAGGAGCAGGGCGGTGCCGGCCTCGATCCAGCGGTACTTCGCGCGGATGATCGCACTGGTACCGGCCAGCGCCGACAACAGCGGCCCCGCCGGGTCGTGCCCGGCCCGCTCGAAGGCACGGCGCAGCCGCTCGGGGCCCGCCCCCGGCGCGATGTGCTCGAAGTACCCCGGACCGTCCGCACCACCCCGCCGCCCCTTGCGGTGGCGCGGCACCAGCGCGGAGGCGAAGCAGCCGACGGCCAGCAGGGCGCTGGCCGTGGCGCTCCACCGCAGGAGCGGGACCAGCCAGGCCAGGGAGCCGGCACCGGCGCCGCCGCCCAAGGGGATGAACGTGGCGAGCACCGCACCGGTGAACGCCAGGAACACGGCGGCCTTGGTGTCGGCCCGGACGAGTTCCGCGCTGTTGGCCGCCATCAGGCGCTCCATCGCCGACACCGAGGGCGGGCTGGACGCCGCCGTCGGCGCGGTCGGCCGGCGGCTCCTGCCCCTGGAGCGCCCGCGAGGCCCGGCGACCGTGCGCCGCCGCGACGGCGGCCGACGCACACGTATCCGCACACGCGCCGCCCCGGTCACCGCGGACTCCCGTTCGGCACACCGCCGGACCAGCCGTTGACGTGCGTGGGGAGCTTGACGAAGTCCGGCCCCGGCCCCGGGGGCTGCGGGGGTTGCGAGGGGTACGAGGCGGGCCCGGGGACCTGCCGTCCGAGGGCGACCAGGCGGTCGCGCAGCATCTTGGACAGCTCCTGCTGCTCCTGCCCCGTCAACTTGCCCAGCATGAGCGCCATCTGGTCCTCCCAGGTGGTCTCGCCCCGCAGCAGGTCGCCGTTCTTGACCACCCAGTCCAGGACGTCGCTCACCTCATCGGGCTTCCTGGCCAACCAGAGGGCCGCGAGGGCGACCGGACCCTCCTGCACCTGGCGCCGGCAGAACGCGTACTCCTCCTCGCTCTTGACCGTCCAGTCGAAGGGCACGTCCGTCACGTCCGGTTCCCCGAGACGCAGTTCATTGCCATGCTCGGAGGCGGAGACGTCCGTGACGCGGTAGCCGAGGCCGTAGTGGGGCAGCACGTACGGAGCCGCGAGGTACTGCACCAGCTCGTCGGGGCCCAACCTGGTGCCCGAGGCGGCGAACTGCTCTCTGAGCTGGCGCAGTCGGACGTCGAGGTCCTTGCGGACCGGCAGCCCGCCCCGGTTGGTCCGGGTCTGCACGACCCGCGCGGCGTCGTGGACCCACCACAGGAAGTGGACCTCCAGCGGTTCCGTGCCGTACGAGGTGCGGAGACGGACCGTTCGCACGCCCGGACGCTCGTTGAGGTCCACCAGGTACGCCTGGTCGAAACCGCGCAACCCCAGCCGCGCGGCGACCCCGTCCTCCGCCCCCATGCCCGACGGTCGCGGGCGGCCCTTCCCCAGCTGCTGGTAGAGCCCGTGGCGGTCCCCCAGCACCAGGGCACAGTCGCGCCGACCGGACCACCGGTGCCGGAGGATCTCCCGCCAGGGGGCACGGGTGGCCTGGGTGTAGACGGGCGGGTCGGTGTCGACGGTCATCGGGGGCCTCCGAAGGCAGGGGCGGAGCGGAACGGCTGCGGCTCGCCGCGCCGCCAGGCCTCCAGGGCGCGGTGGGCGATGTCGCGGCCGACGAGGTCGGGGTTGTCACTGCTGTCGATCTCGACCATCAGCCTCAGCTCGCCGGGGCGCATCTCCCGGGCGAGCGCCGCGAGCAGCGTCTCCACCCCGGTGCGGAGGGGTTCGTCCCAGACCGCCCGACGGCACCAAGCGAGCAGCCACGTGCACGAACGCTGGAAGAGGGCCTCGTCATTGAGGCAGTGCCGGACGAAGGCGATCACCGGCTCACTGAACTCGCCTTGCACGGGAAGCTGTTGCTGAAACCACGACGGGTCTCGAAGGAGATCGAGGAAGGCCGTGTACGCGAGCGCGGCGTCATTCTTCGACTGGTCCGCCCACTCCATGAGCTTGCGGAAAACGGCCGCCTGGTTTCCTCCCGCGAAGAGGCTCCCCAGTGCCCAGCGAACGTTCACGGCGACGGTGCGCTCGGCCTCCTCTTCCCCTCGATAGCAGCGCCGGAGCAGTGAGAGCGCGAATTCCGGTCGGGCCGCTCCGAAGTCTCCTCCACAGGCAGCGGCCGTGGTCGACCGGAGCTGCCAGCCGCCGTTGAAGCTCCAGCGGTCGAGGCGGTGCTTCACCTCGCTGACGAGAATCGGGTCCTGGGCCGCGATCCCCAACGCGTAGGCGGCGATGCTCTGGCTCTGCGTGTGCTCGGACCTGGCCAACCTGCGAATGTGAAGCAGTGCCTGACGGCCGCCGCTCCACCCCGTGGCGAGCCCCACCACTCGGCCCATGGGCTCGGCCAGGTCGGACTCGGTACCGGGAACCGTGTTGATCCACTCGGTCAGGAGTCCCGAGACCTCCCCGTACTGCCGCCACACGTGCCGCAGAACCGTCTCCGCCTGCCGGTGCCGTTTGAAGCGGATCGGCTCCACCGTGTAGGAGTAGCTCGATGTCCTCCACGTCCCACCCGGCGCGTACTCGGCCCGGATGATCGCCAACAACTCGTCCAGAGACCGCCGGAAGACGAATCGGGGATTCGGCCGCGGGGGCTCGCCCCGCGTCGGCCGGCTCTGCTCGCCCTCCCCCTCCGCACCCGACCTCAGCACCGCGTCCAGGCGGCCGTCGGCCAGCTTGAGCAACCGGTCGGTCTCGTTCCGGACGATCCGGTGGTCGAGGCCCTCCAGGACGCTCGTGACCAGCAGCAACGCCAGCGCGTCCGGGTCCTCGCGGATCTCCTTCAGGAGGTCGGGGACCTCCGTCTCCGCGAGGAAGCTGAGCCGCTGGCCGAGGTCGGCCGGGTCGGGGCCGTCATCTCCGGACCGGCTCACCTCGTCCACGAGTTCGGCGACCTGGGCCGGCATCAGCTCGGGCGCCAGCAGTTCGTCCAGGTCCGCTTCCAGCCGTTGGAGCAGCGCCCGGCGTCGTCCCTCGTGGGGCACCACGGCCTCCAGGCGCGCGTCGAAGACCGCGCGCGGCGACGGAGGCCTGTAGCGCACCGGGCTCAGGTCCAGATCGCGGGCCACGCCGCGCAGCCGGTCGGCGTCGTCCGGCAGCATGACCACCATGAAGGCCTTGGTGTCCTCCAGCCGCTGGCGCAGCTTGGCGATCGAGGCCGGTCCGAGCCGGACCGTGGGCGAGAGGCCGTGCACCAGGTAACCGCGTGCCTCGGCGTGCGTCGGCCGCCAGGACGACAGGTCCGAGTCGCTGTCGAGCGCGCGCAGGGCCAGGCTGTTCCCGCTGCTCTCGACCAGCAGGTTGAGGGCGGTGGTACGGCGCCCGGTGCCGGGTTCACCGGCGAGGAAGAGCAGGCGGGTGCCGAGCGTGCGCAGCGCCTCGGGGAAGCAGTCCGGCCTCGCGAATCCCGTCCGGGCGGCGAGGACCTCCATCCCGGAGATGGGGCCGTCCTGCGCCTCCACCCGCTCGCCGCCACCGGGGGCGGCCCCGGCGGCGCCGTTCTCGACGCGCTGGTCCCCGTACACGGAGCCGGTGTTGATGTTGCCACCCGGCGCGTAGATGAACGGGCGGTCCGATCCCCACGCGGCGAACCGGTCCGTGAAATCGCCTTCGAGGTCGTCGGGGTCGAGGTCGGGGTCGAGGCCTCGGTCGTAGCCCCGGTCACGGTCACCCGGTGCGCCGGACGGCCCCTCGATGGCCAGGCGCTCGTCGGGGTTCACCGGCGGTGCTCGTTCTTGTCGCCGTGGACGATGTCGCCCAGGTTGCCGTTGACCGTTCCCACCTTGTGCCCCTCCACGCGGTCGCCGCCGTAGGAGTCACCGCGCACGTTGGTGACGGTCTGACTGCCGTGCACCGTGCCGGCGTTCAGGTTGCTGCCGTTGCCCCGCTGGTTCACCGCCGTGCGCGGCGCGCGGCGCTGCTCCCCGCTTCCGTCCGCCGCCCGCTTCGCCCGTCCCTCCTTCTCCTCCCGTCCTTCCTGCTCCTCCACCACCGCGTCGCCGAGGATCCTGCGGTCGTACAGGTTCCCGGACGGCGTGGGCACGTACAGCCACGCCCGCTGGTCGAAGCGCTTGCCCTCGACGGTGGCCGGCACCTCGATGAAGTGGTCGGGGTGGCGCCCGGTGAAGCCGCCGGCCACCGCGTCCTGGTAGCAGCGGTCGGACAGGATGGCGGCGACCTGGGTGATGCTCGCGTTGGAGGCGGCCAGCATGGCCTTCACCGGGCGGGAGTCGAGCAGCCGGTGGGTGTCGTTGCGCGGGGTGCCGTTGCCGTCGAACTCGCCGCCGTCGTCCGGGAGCGGGCCGATGTTGAGGCTGACCCGCAGCCGGATGCGCACCGTCCCGACCGAGTGCACGTTGAACTCGGTGAGCACCTCCTGGAGGGTGTTCAGCCAGGGGTGGATCAGGAAGGGCATCCAGGCCGGGTCGAAGCCGAACACGTACCCGTCGCCGGTCGAGTTGGGGAACCGCCGGTCCTTCCAGACCTCGCCCAGTCCGGCCCGCTCGAAGGAGAGTCGGAGCAGCTGCGGCACGTTCGCGCTGATGGTGCCGTGCTCGATCGCCGGGTACCCGGTGAAGTCCTTGGCGTCGACGGCGACGATGCCCCGGTACGGCGGGAGGTGCCGGCTGCGGCTGTACGGCAGGGCGCTGGCCTCGGGCATCGGCTGGTCGAACTCCGTCATTCTCTGCTCCTTGTCGTTCCCGTGCTGACCTTGCGCCACCAAGCTTCGCGATCCGGCGTCGCGCGGTGTGCTCGCTCGGTGCGGTACGCGAGTGACGGATGTCACATTCGAGGCCGCGCGGGTCAAAGGAGTGCTGGGACGGAGCGTCAGTCGCGTGGAACGTCAGCCGCGCGCCGGAGTGCGGGGAGGTCGTCGAGGGCGATGGACTTGCGGCCGGCTTCGACGCGGTGGGCGGCCAGGGCGGTGAGGCCCGCGGTGACGGTGTTCCGGGAGACGCCGAGGTGCTGGGCCAGTTCGTCCCGGGTCAGGGCGAGTTCGATCCGGCGGCCGGGCGTCTGCGCGAGGCCCGTGGAGAGGTCGGCCAGGGCGACCAGGGCGGCCGCCAGCCGGGGGACGACGTCGCCGCCGATCCGGGCCAGGTCGGATTCCCGCAGTCGGCCCATGGCGTAGCGGACCATCACGGGGAACAGCCCCCGCTCGGCGACGAAGCGCAGGAAGGCCTCCTTGGTGAGGACCGCGACCGTGCAGTCCGAGATCGCCTGGACGCTCGCGGAGCGGACGCCGTCGTCCAGGACGGCCACCTCGCCGAGGAGTTCGCCCGGGCCGCGGAAGGCCAGCAGCCGGACGTCCCCGTTGCGTTCCCGCCGGCTGACCTTGGCCACTCCGGTCCGCAGGGCGAGGACGTGGGTGCCCGGTTCGCCCTGGCGCAGCAGGGTGGCGCCGATCGGGTGCCGGCGCTCGAAGGCCTCCTCCAGCATGCCCGCCCACACCGCGTCGCCCATGAGGTGGCGCAGGGTCCGACCCAGTGCGGCCGGTGTTCGGCTGTCGTGATCGTTCATGCGACGACCCTAGGAGGGGCGGCGCACCGGACGCAGCGGAATCGGGCTCGCGCGGTGCGGCTCGCCGGGCCCGGCTGCGGTTCCCCTTCCGGGTGATTGCCGCGCCTCCGGTTGACCGGAGTCACCGCGCTTAGCACGAACTCGGCGCGAGACGCGGGGACTTGGCGCGGAAACCCTTCGCATGAGCGAATCCGGCGCGGGTCGGCGGCGCGCGGGCGGCGCGACGAGAAGCCTGGTGGGTGGGCGGTGGCCGCTCCGGTTGCGACTGGCGTGCGAAATGTCGGGACTGTCCGGCAGATTGCCACAAGTCGGTTGCGGGACGGTATTTTTGACTTTCGGTCAGGATGTCCTGAACTTGGCTATGCTGCACCACCACGCCTCCGGAGCCGCTCCCCCCGCTTTTGTCCGTACTGTTCCGATCGTTTGAGGATGCTGAATGCTTCGAGCTGGATCGTCACCCGCCAGACGGCGCCGAGCGCCCCTGCTCGGCTGGTTGTTGCCGACGGCCGTGATGGCGGCGGCCGTGGCGGTCGCCGCGGTGGCGGTGTCCGCCGGGGCCCGGGCCGGGGTGCTGTGGTGCGGGGCGACGGGCACCGTGCTGGTGGCCGTGGTGGCCGCCGAGTCGGCCCGCCGGGGGCGGGCCCTGAGCGAGTCCCGTGACCTGCACGCCCGGCAGGTGGAGGAGTGGCAACGCAGGTTGGCCGGGCAGGAGGACGAGCTGGACCGGCTCGCCCGGGTGGAGATGCGCAGGGTGGTCGCCGGGGCCCGGTACGGGTACTCCTTCGACGTCCTGACCCGCCCGTTCGAGGAGAGCGAGGCGCCCGTCTCGCCACGGTTCCGCCGCTCCCTGGTGGCCGTCACCGAGGCCGTCGCCAAGGCCGTCGACGACGAGGTCAGCCGGCGCGACTCGGCCGAGCGGGCCTTCGTCAACATCGCCCGCCGGGTCCAGGCCATCATCCACCGGCAGGCCAAGGACCTGCGGGAGATGGAGGACCGGCACGGCAACGACCCGGCGGTCTTCGACGACCTGCTGCGCCTGGACCACGGCAACGCGCTGAGCGGCCGCCTGGCCGACAGCATCGCCGTCCTGTCCGGCGCCCGCCCCGGCCGCCAGTGGACCCGTCCGATCGCGCTCTACAGCGTGCTGCGCGGCGGCATGTCCCGGATCCTGGAGTACCAGCGGGTGGACCTGCACCCGGTGGCCCAGATCTCCGTCACCGGGCCGGCCGTCGAGCCGCTGATCCACGCCGTCGCCGAGCTGCTCGACAACGCCACCCGCTACTCCCCGCCGCACACCCACGTGCACCTGAGCGCCTCCGAGGTGCAGAGCGGGATGGCGATCGAGATCGAGGACGGCGGCCTCGGCCTCACCGACGAGGCCCGGTTCCGCGCCGAGCGCTCGATCCGCGAGGCGATGGTCTCCAAGGATTTCGACGACCTCACCGAGTCCCCCCGGCTGGGCTTCGCCATCGTCGGCCGGCTCTGCCAGGCGTACGGCTTCCAGATCTCGCTGCGCCGCTCCGCGTACGGCGGCGTGCGGGCGGTGCTGGTCGTGCCGCAGGAGCTGCTCACCACCGCGCCGCCGACCGGGCGGGCGCACGGCATCGGCGCCTTCTCCGGCCCCCGCCCGCTGCCCGCGAACCCGCCCCGGCACGCGGCCGCGGGCCGCCCCTGGGGCACCCGGACGACCTCGGCCGGCGTCGGGCCGTCCTACGGCTCGACCAACCCGTGGGGGCCCTCCGGCCCGGGCGCCGGGGACGACGAGGTGATCGTGACCGAGTGGACGCCCAACGGCCTGCCGCAGCGCCGGCGGAGCCGTCCGATGATGCCCCGGGGCGGCTTCGGCGCTGCCGCGCGCCCCGCCCAGCGCGGCACCGCGCAGCCCGGCGGGCCGACGGCGCAGCCGCCCGGTCCGCTGGCCGGCCCGCCGGCCCAGGCGTCGCGCCCCGCCAAGGAGCCGAAGCAGCCGGGCCTGTGGCTGGAGGCGTTCATGGACGGCATCAAGGGGACCGGGCCGAGCCCGTCCGGACCGGCGGGCGCCGGGCGCGCCACGGACGCCGAACAGACCGGTGCCGGACGAACGGACGCCGGGCAGTCGGGTGCCGGACGCACCAGCGCCGCACACACCAGTGAAGAGACGGCAGGGAAAGGCGAGCAGTGATTCCGCACCGCAGCAACATGGACTGGATCCTCAACGACCTCGCGCACAGCGTCCCGTGCGTGCGCCACGTCATCGTGCTGTCCGCCGACGGCCTGCGGATCGCCCAGTACGGCACCGACCCGGACACCGCCGACCGCCTCGCCGCCGCCTGTGCCGGGCTGCAGAGCCTGGCCGGCGCGATCGGCCACGAGTTCCCGCACGGCGACGGCTCGATGCGGCTGGTGGTGATCGAGGTGGACGGCGGCTACTTCTACCTGATGGCCGCCGGTGACCGCGCCTACCTCGCGGTGCTCGCCGACGAGGGCGTGGACGCCGGGCTGGTGAGCCACCAGATGCGCGACCTGGTCGCCCGGATCGGCGAGCACCTGTCCACGCCGCCGCGCAACCCCGAGGCGGTCGCGTGAACCGCCACCCGTCCCGCCCTGCCGCGCCGAGCTCCGGCGGCGGGACGGGCACATGAACGAGCACAGTGAGGCGGTGGCATGACGGCCGCGCAGGGCGGCTGGGACGGCCCCGAGCCCGACCGGCTGTACGTCATCACCCGGGGCCGCAGCGGCCCGTCGGGGCCGGGGGTCTTCGACCTGGTCACCCTGATCGTCTCCCGCGCGGAGCCGACCCCCGCCCACCAGCCGGAGCACGCCGCGATCCTGCGGCTGTGCCGCTCCCCGCTCTCGGTCGCGGAGGTCTCCGCCTACCTGGAGCTCCCCGTCAGCGTGGTCACCGTGCTGCTGGCGGACCTGCTCGACGACGGGCTGATCGAGGCCCGCAGCGCCGCCGTGCCCGCGGCGGAACTCCCCGACCGTGCCCTGTTGGAGGCGGTGATCCATGGACTTCAGCGGCTCTGACTCGGTGGTCGGGCCGACCGGGGCGGACCTGCTGCCGGACTCCGTCACCACGGCGGTCAAGGTGGTGGTGGTCGGCGGCTTCGGCGTCGGCAAGACGACGCTGGTCAGCGCGGTCAGCGAGATCCGCCCGCTGACCACCGAGGAGACCATGACCCAGGCCGGGGTCGGGGTGGACGACCCGACCGGCGTCGAGCAGAAGACCTCCACCACCGTGGCCATGGACTTCGGCCGGATCAGCATCAGCGACCGGCTCGTGCTGTACGTCTTCGGCACCCCCGGCCAGGAGCGGTTCTGGTTCCTCTGGAACGGCCTGTTCGAGGGCGCCCTGGGCGCGGTGGTCCTGGTGGACACCCGGCGGCTGGAGGTCAGCTTCGAGGTGATCGGGCGGCTGGAGGAGCGCGGTGTGCCCTTCGTGGTGGCCGTCAACAGCTTCCCGGAAGCCCCGGCCGTTCCGCTCGACGAGCTGCGGAGCGCGCTGGACCTGCCGTCCGAGGTGCCGATCGTCAGCTGCGACGCGCGCAGCCGGGAGTCCAGCCGGGACACCCTGATGACCCTGATGCACTACCTGTACGAGCTGGCCGTCCCGGCCACCCGCTGAGCCGGCTCCCGCGCCCGCTCGCCGGCCACCCACCGTCCGCCCGAGCCCGTCCGCTCGTCACCGAACCCCACCCGCGACCGGAGACCCCGTGACCACCCCGATCCCCGAACCCGCCGGCCCCGAATCCGTCGGCTCCGCGCCGGCCACCGCCCCGCCGCCCGGCTGCCCGGCCCACGCGGGCGGCGGCATCGCCCCGACCGGCCCCGGCGGCCTGCGCCGCCTGTACGGCCCGGAGGCCGAGGCCGACCCGACGGTCCTGTACGACAAGCTGCGCGCCGAGCACGGCGAGGTCGCCCCGGTGCTGCTGCACGGCGACCACCCGGCCTGGCTGGTGCTCGGCCACGGCACCAACATCACCGTGATGCGCACCCCCACGCTGTTCTCCCGGGACTCGCGCCTGTGGAACGCCTTCCGCAACAACGAGGTCCCGCCCGACTCCCCGCTGCTGCCGGTGGTCGCCTGGCAGCCGATCTGCGTGTTCGCCGACGGCGACGAGCACCGCCGGCTGCGCGGGGCCCTGCTGGACGGCCTGAACGGCTTCGACCGGCGCGGCATCCGCCGCCACGTCCGCCGCTTCACCACCGACCTGGTCCAGGTGGTCGGGCCGACCGGCCAGGCCGAGCTGATCTCCCAGTTCGCCGAGCACCTGCCGATGCTGGTGATGACCAAGCTGCTCGGCATGCCGGACGAGTACGGACCGCAGCTGGTGACCGCCGCCCGGGACCTGATGAAGGGCACCGAGACGGCGATCGCCAGCAACGAGTACGTGGTCGCCGGTCTGCGCCGGACCATCGCCCTCAAGCGCGAGCACCCCGGCGACGACCTGACCAGCCGTCTGCTGGCGCACCCGGCCGGGCTGACCGAGGACGAGGTGATGGAGCACCTGCGGGTGGTGCTGCTCGCCGCGAACGAGACGACCGTCAACCTGATCGCCGACTCGCTGAAGATGGTGCTCACCGACCCGCGCTTCCGGGCCCACCTCTCCGGCGGCCAGATGACCCTGGGCGAGGCGCTGGACCAGGTGCTCTGGGACTCCCCGCCGATGTCCCTGGTGGCCGGCCGCTGGGCGACCGCCGACACCGAGCTGGGCGGTCAGCAGGTCCGGGCCGGGGACCTGCTGCTGCTCGGGCTCGCGGCGGCCAACGTCGACCCGGTGGTCCGCCCCGACCTGGCGGCCCCGCTGTACGGCAACCGCTCCCACCTGTCCTTCGGCGCCGGGCCGCACGAGTGCCCCGGCCAGGACATCGGGCGGCACGTCGCCGAGGCCGGGATCGACATCCTGCTCACCCTGCTGCCGGACGTCCGGCTCGCGGTGCCCGAGGAGGAGCTGGTCTGGAGCTCGGCCTGGATCTCCCGGCACCTGACGGCGCTGCCGGTGGAGTTCACCGCCCGCGACATCGAGCCGGACCCGCTCTCGGTGGCGGAGGCGGAGCTGGCGGAGGCCGACGCGAAGGCGGAGGCGGAGGCAGGGGCAGGGGTGGAGACAGGGGCGGAACAGGCGAAGGCGGCGCCGGAGCGGGGCGTCCCGGCGGCCCCGACGATCCCGGCGCAGCGCCGCGGCTGGTGGGACGTGCTCACCGGCCTGTTCCGGCGCTGACCGACACCGGCGCCGGTGTCGGTCAGTGGCGGTGACGGTGGCGGTCAGCCGTCGCGCCCGTCCGTCCGGCGCCGGTACAGGGTGAAGGTGTCCACCGGGGTGAGGTCCCCGTGCGGTCCGTCGAAGGTGTAGTAGGTGACCTTCATGGTGGTGGTGCCGCCGCGCCGGTCGCCCGGGTCGACCTCGAAGGCCGCGAAGCCGTGGGCGTGTTCGCGGTCCTGGACGGCGGCCCAGGGCGCGTCCTCGGTGAGCCAGATCGACTCCCGGTAGGGCGCGCCCGGTTTCGGGTCCTCCAGCCCGATGACGACCCGGCCCTTGGGCTGCTCGAAGAGGTCGTCCTGGGTGGTGGCGGCGTTGCCGCCGGCGCCGATGACCATGTGGACGGTGCCCCGCCCGGTGTCGACCATGTCGGTGCGGGTGCTGGTCGGCACCGGGGTGTGGGCGTCGTTGGGCAGGGTGCCGCGGACGGGGTGGGAGCGCTCGTAGTAGTGCTCGTGGCCGCACACCACCAGGTCGACCCCGTAGGCGTCGAACAGCGGGCCCCAGGTCTCGCGCAGGCCGAGGTCGCTGCCGGAGCCGTGCTTCGAGCTGGAGATCATCGGGTGGTGCATGCAGACCACGATCCAGTCGATCGCCCGGTTGTTCCGCGCAGCCCGCAACTCCCGCTCCAGCCAGCGCCGTTGGGCTCCGCCGGAGAAGCCGCGCAGGTAGACGTCGCCGGAGTTCTGGATGGCCTCGTCGTCGTTGGCGAGGCTGATGAAGCGCACCGAGCCGACGGTGAAGGCGTACCACAGGCCCCGGGTCTCCTCGTCGGAGGAGGCCGAGGAGTCGGGGAGGGAGAAGTACGCCTGGTAGCCGAGCGCGCCGATCGGGCCGTTGCCGCCCTCGTTCTCGTGGTTGCCGACGCAGGGCATCCAGGGCCGCAGCCGGGTGGAGCGGCTGTTGCTGATGAACCAGTCGGCCCAGGTCGCGGTGCGGCTCTGGCCGTGGCGGCCGGCGTAGGAGGAGTAGCAGAGGTCGCCGTTGATGAGGTTGAACAGCGGGCCGACGCGTTCGACCGCGGCGACGATGTCGGCGGAGGCCGCGGTGCCGACCTGGCTGCTCATGAACACCGGGTACTTGCCGAGCGGGGAGGGCATGCCGTCGGGGAAGGTGATCCGGCGGCGGAGGTTGGGCGCGGCCTGGTCGCCGAAGCTGGTGAAGGTGAACGGGGCCCGGCCGCGCGGGGCGGTGGTGAAGGTGCCGGTCTCGGGGGTGGCCCCGTCGTGGCCGGCGCTGTAGAGGTAGGTGGTGCCCGGGCGCAGGCCGGTGAGCCGCGCGTGGTGGACGTACACCTCGACCTTGTCGATCGAGTCCCGGTAGGTGCGGGTCTCGGCCTGGACGACCCGGCCGAGGCCGCCGTCCGGTGAGCCGTACCGCACCTGCGGACGGCGCACGGACTGCGGGGTGAGCCAGGAGACGGTCATCTCCGTGCCGGCGTCGGTGCCGAACTGGAGGTGCAGCCCGGACACCGCGGCCGTTCCGGAGCGGTGCGGGGTGGTCTGCAGGAGCGGGCTGGTGGGCGCGTCGTCGGCCGGTTGGGCGGCCGCGGGTTGCGCGCCCGCCGTCGAGGCCGCGGCCACCAGGGCGGCTCCGGCCGCCGAGGTGCCCTTGAGGATGGACCTGCGTGCAATGGTCATGAGGACTCCGCCTGCCGAGTGGGGGTTCGACAGGCAGTCACTTTAATGACATGTGCACGTAAAGACGATCGTTTTCGCAGCTTCCGTTCGCACGCTTCGTTCTCAGGCCTCGTTCGCAGGGCCCGTCCACAGGGCCCGTTCGCAGGGACGGGCGCCTACGCCTTGCGGCCGACTCCCCCGTACACCCCGACCTTCCCCTCGCCCGGCACCGGGTCCCCGGCGGGATCCGGGTGCCAGCGGTCGACCAGGACGACGCCCGGGTCGTCCAGTTCCAGCCCGCTGAAGAAGCGTTCGACGCGCTCGCGCGAGCGCAGGTGGAGGTCGATCCCGGCCTCCGCGTAGCGGCGGGTGGCGATCCCGGCGCGCTCCGGCGCGATGTCGGCGGTCCCGGCCGAGAGGGCGAGGAAGCTGCCGGCCGGCAGGGCGTCCAGGAGCTTGCGGACGGGCGGGTGCGCGACCTCGTCGGAGAGGAAGTGGACGATGTTGATGAGCGTCAGGGCGACCGGCTCGCGGAGGTCCAGGGTGGCGGCCACCCCCGGGTCGGCGAGGAACTGCTCCGGCTCGCGCAGGTCCCCCTGGACGTAGGCGGTACGGCCCTCGGGGGTGCTGGTGAGCAGGGCCCGCGAGTGGGCGAGCACGATCGGGTCGTTGTCGACGTAGACCACGCGGCAGGCCGGGTCGACGGCCTGGACGATCTCGTGCAGGTTGGGCGTGGTGGGGATGCCGGTGCCCACGTCCAGGAACTGGCGGACGCCGTGCACCCCGGCGAGCCGGCGGACCATCCGCCGCATCACGGCGCGGGCGGCGGTGGCGTCCTCGCGCACGCCGGGCAGTTCGGCGAGGACGCGGTCGCCGACCTCGCGGTCGGCGGGGAAGTTGGTCTTGCCGCCGAGCAGGTAGTCGTAGACCCGGGCGGAGTGCGCCCGGTCGGTGCGCAGGTCCACCGGCGGCGGCTCCTCGAACCCGGCCTCGGTCAGCCAGCTCTCCGACACGCGGCCCCCCGGCGCGCAGTCGTCCGAGCCGCAGCCGTCGGGCCCGCAGTCCTCCGGCAGGTCGCCGTCCCTTGCGTTGGTGTCCGGTATGTCGGTACCCGGTGCGTCGATGCCCACGCCAGCCCTCCCCGTTCAGCAGTGGTCCGGACCACTCAACCACAGCCGATGACTGTCCGTCAGGCGGTTCCGGGTGTCCGCTGAACCGCTCCTTCCGTCTCGCGGACGGCCTCGGCGAAGGAGGGCACCTTCATCGCCGTCAGCAGCGCGAGGGCCGGGCCGGCCGTGCACACGGTGACGTACGCGGGGATCACGCCCAGCCAGTGCCGGCCGCTCAGCCACTCGGCGAGCAGCGGGAAGGTGCCGCCGAACGCGGCGATGGTGGCCGCGTTGACCACGCCGAGGCCGACCGCCCGCACCTCGGTCGGGAACAGCAGCCCGGTGAAGACGTTGAGCGTGCCGAGCACCGTGGCCACCAGCATCCCCAGCAGCACGGCGACGACCTGGAACGGCAGCCAGCCCTGGCGCAGCCCGGCGAGCAGCACCCCGACCAGCGGGATCGGCAGGCCGAAGCCGATCCGGGCGACGGGCAGCAGGCCGAAGCGGTCGGCGGCGGCGCCGGTGAGCAGCATGGTGGCCAGCACCACGCCGAGCACCACGGTCATGAAGGAGGCCGCCTCCTCCTTGCCGATCACGTGGTAGGCGGCGGCGTACTGCGGCAGGTACACCAGCGCGAAGTAGTAACCGACCGTCCCGCCCAGGGTGTTGAGGAAGACGGTGAGCACCGCCCAGCGGTGCTCGCGCAGCGTCCGGAGGAACGGCGGGCGGGCGGTGCGGCCCGCCCGCTCCCGGGCGCGGTGGAACTCGGCGCTCTCCGGCGCCCACCGCCGCACCCAGACGGCGGCCAGCCCGAGCAGCGCGGCGACCACGAAGCCCCAGCGCCAACCGCCGTTCTCCAGGCCGGACTTGCCGAGGGTGTGGATCAGCAGGGTGAGCACGCCGAAGGAGAGCAGCGACCCGAGGATGATCCCGCCGTAGGAGACCGAGCTGAACGCGAAGCGGTGCCGCCGCGGGGCGGTCTCGGTCACGTACGCGGCAACGCTCGGCGCCTCCCCGCCGAAGGCGAGCCCCTGCACCACCCGGGCGAGCACGGCCAGCACGGCCGCCCAGACCCCGATGCTCCGCTGGCCCGGGACGGCGGCGATGCCCAGGCTGGCAACGGCGATCACCGCCATGCCGAGGCTGAGCGCGAAGCGCCGTCCCCGGGTGTCACTGAGCCGCCCGATCAGGTACGAGCCGACCGGCCGGGCGACGAAGCCCACCGCGAAGGTGACGTACGCGCCGAGCACGCCGCTGACGCCGTGTTTGCCGTGCCCGAAGAGGTCCGCCGCGAAGTAGGGCGCGAGGACGGCGTAGATGTTCCAGTCGAAGGACTCGACCACCGATCCGACCGTCGCCGCGGCCAACTCCCGCCGCCGCCCACCGGTTTCCGCCTGGTGACGGAGCGGTGCCACCGCACTGCTTTCTGTCATGACCTCAGCATGGCACCGTTCGGACCGCCGCGGAATCACTTCTCGCGGCCGGTGGGCGGCGTGCTCCGGCCCGTTGACGCAGAGCACTCTGAGAATCCCATGTGACTGATGTGACAGGCAGGTGATATTCCTGTGCCGTGCATTCCATGATCACCCGGACCCCGCGGCGCGCCCTGCCCGCCGCCGTCGCAGCCCTCGCCACCGCCGCTCTGCTGGCCGGCTGCACCAGCGGAGGCGGCACCGCCGCCGCGCCCTCGGCCTCCCCGGACGCCGCCGCCGTCGCGACGCCGAGCGCCGCCCCGACCCCGACGCCCAAGCCCACCGGCGCCGCCGACCCCGCCCTCAAGGCGTTCTACGGCCAGCAACTCGCCTGGGGCCCCTGCCAGAAGGACCCGCAGAACGAGGAGGACATCTCCGCGCTCCAGTGCGCCACCCTCAAGGTGCCGCTGAACTACGCCGCACCGGAGGTCGGCACCCTGGACGTCGCCGTGGTCCGCAACCCGGCGACCAAGCCCGACCAGCGGATCGGCTCGCTGCTGATCAACCCCGGCGGCCCTGGCGGCTCCGGCGTCGGGATGGTCACCTACGACCCCAAGGGCTTCGACGGCCCGGTGCACGACCGCTACGACATCGTCGGCTTCGACCCGCGCGGCACCGCCGGCACCAGCCCGCTCAACTGCCTGGACGACCGCACCCGGGACGACTGGCTGACCACCGACCAGCCCGCGGCCGACCACGGCAAGCAGCTGGCCGACGCCTGCCAGGCCAAGTACGCCCAGCTCCTGCCCTTCGTCAGCACCCGCAACAGCGCCCGGGACATGGACGTGCTGCGCGGCGCCCTCGGCGACCAGAAGCTCAGCTACCTCGGCCTGTCCTACGGCACCTACCTCGGCTCGCTGTACGCCGAGGAGTTCCCGGACAAGGTCGGCCGGCTCGTCCTGGACGGCGCCACCTCGGCCTCCACCTCGCTGGTCCAGCACAACATCGAGCAGCAGGGCGGCTTCGAGCGGGCCCTGAAGGCCTTCGCCGCGGACTGCGTCACCAAGGACGCCTGCTCGCTCGGCAAGGACCCCGAGCAGGCGGCGCAGAAGCTCGCCGCGTTCCTCGACGGGCTCAAGGACAAGCCGCTCAAGACGGAGAAGGGCCGCACCCTGACCTCCAGCGCGGCCTGGACGGGCGTGCTCAGCCGGCTCTACGGCGGCGAGAAGGCCTGGACCGGGCTGCGCAACTCCATCGGCTGGGCGATGGTGCGCGGCAAGGGCGACTACCTGCTGGACCTCGCCGACGGCTACAACGGCCGCGACAAGGACGGCAAGTACCGCCCCTCGGCGGACGCCTACACGGCCATCCACTGCGCCGACGGCGCCACCGACGCCCCGGCCGGCGAGCAGTTGCAGGCCGCGCTGACCGACCTCGCCGCCAAGGCCCCGCTGGTCAGCAAGCACGACCCGATGGCCGCGCTGTTCGACCCGGACTGCCGGATCTGGCCGGCCGCCTCGACGGAGAGGCCGCACGCGGTCAAGAACACGGCCGCCGCCCCGATCGTGGTGGTCGGCACCACCGGCGACCCGGCCACCCCGTACGCCTGGGCCGAGAAGCTGACCGCCGAACTCGGCAACGCCGTCCTGGTCACCCGCGAGGGCGAGGGCCACACCGGGTACGGCGCCAGCAAGTGCGTGCGCGCCTCGGTGGACGCCTTCCTGCTCGACGGGACCGTCCCGGCCGCGGGCATCCGCTGCCCGACGGACTGATCCGTCCCGCACGATGACGGCGCCGGGCCCGCGGGCCCGGCGCCGTCGCCGCTTTCCGGGTCAGTGCCCGGGGTGGTGGACGAACCGGTAGGTGTCCCGGTCGAGTTCGGTGACCTGGACGCCGATGGCGGCGGGCCCGGCGATCCGGGCGCGCAGGGCGGCGAGCACCCGGGCGGTCAGTTCGGCGCGCTGCCCGGCGCTGCGGCCGGCCAGGATCTTCACCTCGACCAGCACCGCGGCCTCGCCGCTCGTCCCGTCGCCGACCCGGTGGCCGCCGGCGGGGCGGAAGAGCGTCTTGCAGTCCGCCACCGTGGTGTCGATCACCTCGGTGATCGCCTGGTGGACCTCGGCGGCCAGCGCCGTCCGGTCGAAGTCGAGTTCGGCCGAGTGGTCGACCAGGATCTGCGGCACGGGAACCTCCGGGAGTCGTTGCCGGGACGCCGCCGACGCTACCGGACGGGCCCCGAGCGCAAACCCCGGGCCCCGGCGCGGGGTGCGGCGCCGGGGCCCGGGGCTGTCCGGTGGAGCGGTGGCCGGGTCAGCAGCCGAAGTCGACCTTGCGGAAGGTCACGTAGTGGTCGGCGGTGTAGTAGTCCTCGTGGTACTGCTTGCCGGTGACGATGCGACGGGTGCCGCGGGTCGGCGAGCCCGGGGTGACCACGGTGTACTCGTGGTAGTAGCCGGTCGCCTGCGCGGGCAGCACGCGCTCCTTGTTCTGGAAGACGACGCCGTCCTGGCTGTACGGGAAGGGACCGCCGGAGGCGATCAGGTTGAGGGTGGTGTGGGCCTGGGAGGGCAGGGCCGACAGGCACACCGAGCCGCTCACCGCGGCGTGCGCCTCGGTGGCGACGGCGATCGGCGCGAGGGTGACCAGGGCGACGGTGGCGGTGGCGGCGACGCGGGTCTTCCACGCGCGTAGAGTTCGGGTCATGACAACCAGGATGGCGATCCTCCGGGCCCTCCGGAAGCCCCGTTCCAACTCTTCACCTCCGGTCAACTTCGCCGACCCTCCCAGGACTTGACCAGGTCAGCCGCGCGACAGCACCAGCGACTGGACCGACGCCAGCCGGCGCCAGTCACTGGAGACGATGCTCGCGTGCGCCTTCGCCAGCTGCTCGGTGCGGGCCCTCGCCTGGTCGGCCGTCGGGTCGGTGGCACTGATCTCCGGGGCGACCAGGTGGGAGTCCGTCATCACCAGCAGGTAGTGGGCGTTGTCGTACCAGGCGGTGTCGATGGTCCTGACGAAGGTGGAGGCGTCGCCGTCGAAGACCACGAACCAGGGCCGGATCGAGGTGTCCGCGCCGGTGTACTGGCTCCGCGGGTCGCCGGTGGCGGCGCCGAGCACGGACGGGAAGACCTGCGCCTGGCCGATCCGGCCCGCCGCCGCCAGGTCGCGCAGGTGCCGGCCCTGCTCCACGTCGGTGTGCAGGGTGTCGAAGGGGTTGCCCAGCTCGACGGTGCCCGGGATCGCGTACAGCAGCACCTTCCCGGCCAGCGCCGAGCGGCGCGGCCAGTTGCCCGCCCGCACCGCCTCGTCGACGCTCGCGTACGAGCCGCCGCCGGGCTTGGCCAACAGGTCGGCCGGGCGCAGCACGGCGGAGCCCAGGTGGTCGGCGATCAGCGCGTCCAGCTGGTCCGGGCCCATCCCGAGGTCGGCCGAGTAGCCCGGCTTGAGCTCCAGCTTGATCACCAGCGGCCCGGCGCCCGGGTGCGCGGCGAGCCAGACCCGGACGTCGTCCAGGCAGTTCTCCAGGTACTGGTCGGTGCTGCCGCCGTACAGCTGGGCGGGGGTGCTCGCGGCGGTGCAGTTGTTGGAGTTGCCGAACGGGTTGGAGTGGCTGACCTGCCACCGCTTGGTGAAGATGTTCGGCCAGAGGTCCAGCTCGATCATGCCGGTGCCGGTGTCCAGGCCCTGGGCGAGGTACGGGAAGGCCGCCGGGTCGTAGGTGTTGTGGAGGCCGACGGTGGTCGCGGAGCCGAACGGCAGGTCGCCCGGCCCGGCCGTGGTGGCGTCCGCCGGGGCGGTCGGGATCAGCGCGGCCGCGGCGGCGATCAGGCCGGCGGCCAGGAGTCCGGTCAGGGTGCGGCGTACGGTCATCGGAACGGTCCCCCAAGTCGTGGGATGCCGGCCGCCCTGCTCCCGGGCAGCCTGACGAAGCATCGCCCGCCCGGGCGTGCTCAGGATGAAGAAGGCACGACAATAGCGTGACGGCTGCACCGCTTCTCCCCCGCTCCCCTCCCCTTCCTCCACGCGCTCCGCACCCGTCCCACCCGCCACGCCCGGGACGGTGACGGAACGTCATGGCATCGGAGCCGCGGGTTAGCGTGGCCCGCGAAACGGGGCGCGGCCGACCGGTGCGCGCCGAGGCGCCGAGCGGCGGAGGCTGCGATGTCCCTGGTCCGGGTCCACAACTTCTCGATCTCCCTGGACGGCTACGGCACGGGCGAGGGCCAGAGCCTCGACGCACCGTTCGGCCACGCCGGCGGCCGGCTGCACAGCTGGTTCTTCGGCACCCGGACGTTCCGGCGGATGCAGGGCGAGGAGGGCGGCAGCACCGGCGTGGACGACGCGATCGCCCGCACCTGGGCCGACGGCATCGGCGCGGAGATCATGGGCCGCAACAAGTTCGGCCCGCAGCGCGGACCCTGGCAGGACGAGGACTGGCGGGGCTGGTGGGGGCCGAACCCGCCGTTCCACACCCCGGTCTTCGTGCTCACCCACCATCCGCGCCCCTCGGTGGAGATGGACGGCGGGACGGTCTTCCACTTCCTGGACGCCTCCCCCGAGGAGGCGCTGCGCCGGGCCAGGGAGGCGGCCGGCGGCCTGGACGTGCGGATCGGCGGCGGCCCGAGCAGCGTCCGCGCCTTCCTGGCCGCCGATCTGGTCGACCACCTGCACGTGGTCGTGGTGCCGGTGCTGCTCGGCCGGGGCGAGCGGCTCTGGGACGGGCTCGAAGGGCTGGAGCAGCGCTTCCGCACCGAGGCGGTGAGCAGCCCGAGCGGCGTCACCCACCTCACCTTCACCCGGCCGTAGCCGGCCCTCGTGCGAACGACGGCGGCCTCCCCGCGGGTACGGGGAGGCCGCCGTCGTGCGGTGCTACCGGATCAGACCCGGTCGGCCGCGATCAGCACGTACTGGAAGGAGCCGTCCTTGTAGGACTCGATGAACGCCTCCTCGATGCCGGTCACCAGCGAGGTGGTGTTCCGCAGCTCCCAGTAGGGCAGGGTGTCCGGCGTCAGGTCGATGACGGCCTGCGGCACCAGGCGGTTGTCGGCCATCGCCCGCAGGTACTCGCGGCGGGAGTGGATGTTGCACTCGAAGTGGGCGTTGATCTGCGAGACCCACTTCGAGGGCTGGCCGTAGCGCGGGTTCCAGCAGCCGGTGATGGTCACGTACCGGCCGCCGACGCTCAGCACCCGGGAGTGCTCGGCGAACAGGTCGTGCAGGTCGACGTACATGCTGGACTCGTTGTTCCAGGAGCCCGCGACCGAGCCGGTCTCGATGGGCATGTTCAGCATGTTGGCGACCTGGGAGCGGACGAACCCGCCGATGCCCAGCTCGGCGGCGCGCTTGTTGCCGAAGTCGGCCTGCTGGGTGGAGAGGGTCAGGCCCTCGACCCGGCAGCCGAAGCGCTGGTGGGCCATCACCATCGAACCGCCACGGCCGCAGCCGGCGTCGACCAGGGTGTGGTCGGCGCGGATGTCGCCGAGGTGGCCGAGCAGCACGTCGGCCTGGGCGGACTCCAGCCGGTGCAGCTCGGCGATCACCTTCTTCTCGCGCTCGGCGTCGGCCGGGTCCCCGATCGCGGCCTGGTCGATCGCGCCGATGCCGTAGTGGTGGTGGTAGAGGCCGTCGACGTCACCCAGGCGGAGGTTGACCGGACGGGCCTCGTGGTCCCAGTAGCGCGCGATGTCGCCCTGGTACGGAGTCGCCGGGCCGGGGATGGTGTTGCCGGGGGTGGTGATGTCGTCGGTCACGGACATGGGTCAGCTCCTAGCGGATGGTCAAGGGGTCGGTCATCAAGGGAAGTGCGCTGCCGACGGGAGGTGGTGCCCCCGGAGGGGCCGGTGTCACCAGAAGTCGGGCAGGGTGTAGCGGTAGGTGTTGGTCTGGTGCCAGTAGTGGTTGCCGTCGACCCACGCGGACACACCGCGCAGGAACCGTACGAGTGTCGGCACCGGGCAGGACACGGCCAGGGCGGCCGCCTCGGCCTCGAAGGCCAGCATCAGCTCGTTGTGGACCTCGACCGCCTTCAGGTAGCCCTCCTTGCGGGAGACGCCCTCGCGCTCGGAGATCACCACCGGCAGGTTCAGGTGCAGTCCGGGGCTGGCCAGCTCCTTCATGTACGAGTACAGGTCGTTGACGATGGTGGTGGCGTTGCCGGCCAGTGCGATCACCCGCTGCATGGCGGGCAGCGCGTGCAGCTCGGCGGGCAGCTCGTAGCCGCCGACGGTGTCCGTGATCGTCGGGCAGGGGCGGAAGTTGTTGAACTGGCGCATGGCCAGGTACTCCCACACCTCCGGGACGTGGTCCGCCTGGTCCCAGGAGGCCTCGGCCAGGTACCCCAGGTGCAGCCGCGCCATGTCGTGCCGGAACCGGTCCGACTGGGAGGGCGTGGCGGCCCGGGTGAAGTACTCCATCGCCGAGTGGTAGGCGCGCCGGGGCGCGTCCGAGCTCAGCGAGGCCTCCCAGCCCGGGTGGTACTCCGACGTGGTGTGCAGCGGGTCCAGCGCGGTGTGCGCGAGCAGCAGGCGGCTGCCCAGGCCGATCGGCGAACCGCCGAGGTCCTCGCAGTAGCAGTCGTCCACCGCGTTCTCGGCCACCATCAGGCGGGCCGCGAGCATCAGGTGGTCGACGCTCGGCGCGTCCGGGTGGCAGGCCACCATGTAGCGCCCGGTGGAGAAGCCGTTGAAGTCCTTCTCCCACTCCGGCGGGTAGAGCTCGATCTCCTCCATCGCCCAGGCCTTGAGCTTCGCGCTCAGCGCCTCCACCCGCACCGGGTCGGGCTCGGCGATCGGGTGGTGGTAAAGGCCGGGGATCGGGTCGCCGCTCCGGGGCTTGCCGCCGCTCGGCGCCTCGGCGGCCGACCCGGCGGCGGCCGGGGTCGGGGTCGCGGCGGTCGGGACGGGCAGGACGTGGGCGGACGGCACCCGGAACCCGGGCGTCGCCGCCGCGGTCTCGGTCACCGTCGTGGCCTCGGTCACGGTCGCGGTCGCCTCGGGGGCCGGGACCACCTCGACCGGGACCTCGGGCGTCGGAGCCTGGGGCGCCGAGACCTCGTCCGCCGGGGCCTGCGGCCTGAACTGCAGCCCGGAGGTGCCCAGTCCGCTGGGCCCGCGCAGGATCCGTTCGATCGCGGGGGAGCTCATGGGCCCACCACCGGGGCGGTGACGGGCCCGGATGGTGTGTCCGGCCTGGCGCACAGGGGCATGGAGCCTCCTCTGAAGGGGGTCGCACAATATGACGGGTCGTCATCCCACCCGCCTCGAACGGGATCTCCGGTCTCCGGCCCCGTCTCGCTCGGTTCACCACCGTAGGCGCGAAGGCGCGTTCCGCATCGCACCAGACGATCTTCATCACCCGATAGGGTGAACGTTCCCCATGCGGGTGTTTGGGCACGCCCCCGTCGTGCATCACCCCGCCCCGCACCTGCGCACTCCCGCCGCGAACCCGCCCGCCGAGCCGCCCGTCCGCGCGTCAACTTGCCGCCACTCGCGCGTGTCCCGCTCCCGCCGGCCGCGTCGTCCCGCTCGTGGCGCGGGCTGTTCGAACGCGAAACGAAATCACCCACGGCCGCCCGCCGGGGGCCGGTCGATCGTCCCGGGCCGGGCCCGGTGCGCGGCCGGGCGCGTAAGGCGGGACAGAATGGGCACGGCGCCGTCGAGGAGGCGGGGCCAGGAAGGAAGACCAGCGCATGGAGAGCCAGGCCCGCAGCCGCACCGCACTCGTGGAGCAGCTCATGGAGCGCTATCCCGACGTGCCCCGGGAGGCGGTGATCAAGGAGGACCTGCTGCGCGGCGGCATGGCCTTCGACGAGTCCGCGCTGAGCGGCAGCGCGGGCGCCGACGGGGGCGGCGAGGTCAAGCCGAAGTCGTACTTCATCTTCTCCTTCGACCACCGCACGCTGCCCGAGCTGGGCGCGGCCGCGCTCAACCGGCCACCGGAGGAGGTCGTGCTGACCGGCGGGCCGTACGGGCTGCGCCGCACGGTGGTGTCGGTGCGGGTGAACCCCGACTCGCCGTACCGGGTCGGCGCCGGGGACGACGGCACGCTCGGCCTCTACCTGGACGGTGCGCGGATCGCCGACGTCGGCCTGCCGCCGATGCCGGACTACTACCGGCACACGCTGGCCAACGGGAAGTCGGTGATGGAGGTCGCCCCGACCATCCAGTGGGGCTACCTGATCTACCTCACGGTGTTCCGGGTCTGCCAGTACTTCGGCGCCAAGGAGGAGTGCCAGTACTGCGACATCAACCACAACTGGCGCCAGCACAAGGCGGCCGGCCGCCCGTACACCGGGGTCAAGCCGGTCGAGGAGGTGCTGGAGGCGCTGGCGATCATCGACCGGCACGACACCGCCCGGGCCTCCCAGGCGTACACCCTCACCGGCGGGGCGATCACCTCGCACGTCGGCGGCCGGGACGAGGCCGACTTCTACGGGCAGTACGCCAAGGCCATCGAGGAGCGCTTCCCCGGCCGCTGGATCGGCAAGGTGGTGGCCCAGGCGCTGCCGCGCGAGGACGTCCAGCGCTTCCACGACTACGGCGTGCGGATCTACCACCCCAACTTCGAGGTATGGGACAAGCGGCTGTTCGAGCTCTACTGCCCCGGCAAGGAGCGCTACGTCGGCCGGGACGAGTGGCACCGCCGGATCCTCGACTCCACCGAGGTGTTCGGCCCGGAGAACGTGATCCCCAACTTCGTCGCGGGCGTGGAGATGGCCGAGCCCTTCGGCTTCACCACGGTGGACGAGGCGATCGCCTCCACCGAGGAGGGCCTGCGCTTCTTCATGTCCCGCGGCGTGGTGCCGCGCTTCACCACCTGGTGCCCCGAGCCCACCACCCCGCTCGGCAAGGCCAACCCGCAGGGCGCGCCGCTGGAGTACCACATCCGGCTGCTGCAGACCTACCGGGGCACCCTGGAGGAGTTCGGCCTCTCCTCCCCGCCCGGGTACGGCCCGGCGGGCCCCGGCAAGGCCGTGTTCTCGGTGAGCTCCTTCATGGACTCGCTGACCGGCTGAGGACCCGCCCCGGTGGTGCGGGCCGCGACGCCCGCACCACCGGGCGCCGTCAGCCCGCGTGCTGCGGGCGGACGGTGAGGATCTGCTCGGCCCGGCCCAGCGGCCCGCGGACGTCGTGCAGCACGGTGCTGGTGACGCCGTGCCCGGCCGGGCCGAAGCTGACGCTGGTGTCCAGGCCGGTCCAGCCGCCCTCGGGGCGGCGGTGGAAGTGGATCGTCAGGTCGGTGTTGGGGAACATCCACTCGGTGGGGCTCTGCCGCACGGCGATGCCGTTGGCGGTGTCCACCAGCATGACGAAGGAGGCGTGCGGGCCGCTGGGCTCCCCGGCGACCAGCTCGACCGGGGTGGAGAGCCAGGCGGCGGCGCGGCCCGGGGCGCTCTCCCGGCGGCGGACGTCGATCGAGGCGATGTAGCCGCCGCCCCAGACCCCGCGCATCGTCCAGGGCTCGAACTCCTCGGGCGCGGGCAGCGGCTCGTCGTGGGTGCCGGCGACGGCGGTGGTGTCCAGCTCGGCGAGGAACCAGGCGCGGGCCCGGACCACGGCGCGCCCGCCGATCGTCACGGTGGCCTCGACCAGCTCGATGGTGCGGCCGGGGCGGACGGTCTCCACCGTGATCTCGCACTCGTCGAGGGCGATCAGGCCGAGTATGTCGTAGCTGATCCGGGCCAGCGCCAGGCCGTCGGCGGGGCGGCCGGCCCCCTGCTGGTCGGCCCTTCGCTGGTCGGCCCGGTACCGGTCGATGGCGTGCACGATCAGGCCGCCGAGCGGGCTGAAGTGCTGCTCGTCGGGGTGCCAGGCGCCCTGCGCCTGCACGGTGGGCTTGTAGGTGTGGTCGCCGGTGCGCTGGTAGTAGCTGTCGGGCGCGGCGTTGGGGGTGGTCACGTGCGCTTCTCCTCGGGCCGGATCGCTGGCTGCCGGGCGGGCGCCGCCGGGGTACGACGGCGCCCGACCTCGGCGTTCAGGATCGTAAGGGGCCGAACCGCCCGCGCGGCGTCACGGGTGACGCATCCCACACCCCCGGGGGATCCGGCCGGTCAGTGCGCGGCGAGCGGGTAGTGGTCGGAGAGGTCGGTGTAGGTGTAGCTCTTGCCCCAACTGCTGACCGTCCAGGGCGCGCTGTGCACCCGGACCACCTCGTTGACGTACTGCTGCGGGCGGGCGTGGTCGGCCCGGTAGAGGACGTAGTCGAGGTCCTCCTTGGGCTCGCCCGGGTAGCGGTAGGCGGCGATGGAGTTGTCGACGGTGTCGAAGGAGTTCGGCCAGCCGGTGCGGGCGGAGGCCGGGGCGAGGTTGCCGTTGCTCAGCAGCGCCTGGTACTCGGAGCCGTGCGAGTCGATGTTGAGGTCGCCCGCGACCAGGACCGGCTCGTCGGCCGGGATCCGCTTGGCGTCCAGGAAGGCGCGCATCGCGGTGAGCTGCTTGGCCCGGATGTCCGCGGCCTGGCCGCTCGCGCAGCCGGAGTCGGTGGACTGGAGGTGGGTGCCGACCACGTGGGTGCGGCGGCCGTTGACGTCCAGCACCGCGTACGCGAAGCCCTTGTTGGAGAACCAGTCCGAGCCGCAGGCGTCCTTGAAGACGTACTGCTCCTTGCGCAGGATCGGCCACTTGCTGAGCAGGGTGACGCCGCCGTCCTCGGGGGTGGTGGAGCTGTAGCTGCCGGAGGTGGCGTCCCAGCCGCTGGTGGAGCGGCCGACCACCGGCGTGTGGTACGGGTAGGCGGCCGAGGCCTTGGCGGTGAGCGCGTCGGAGGCCGCGTTGTCGAAGGCCTCCTCCAGCACGACCACGTCGTGGCCCTGGAAGAAGTCCGCCGAGGCGATGGCCTGCGCCCGGTACTGCTGGCCCCAGTTGGGGTAGAGCGAGGTGCTCATCAGGAAGGTGTTGTAGGTCAGCACGTCGAGCGGGGGCGCGGTCGTCGGGGCGGTCTCGGCCGAGGCCGGGGCGGCGCCGAGCACGGCGAGGACGGTGGCGGCGGCACCGGCGGCGAGGGTGCGGCGGACGGACGACAGGGGCATCGGGCCTCCAGGAGGGCATCGCGGGTGTTGTCGTGGACCCGTCGGGTCAAGGGATGTTGTGTATCCAACTCGGCTCCCCGCACGGCCCGCAAGACAGCGGGCGAGCATGTGATGAACTCGTCGGTAACACCCGCGTCGAGGGCCTGACGGGCGGTCACCGCCCCGCCCCTCCGTACCGCGTGCCGGGAGCGGCGGTCAGACTGTCCCCAGCACCACGGAAGAACGGACGGGGGAAGGCATGGCCCGCAGGAAGAAGCAGAAGAGGCCGCTCGCGGAGGGGGTGGTCCGGCCGCCGAAGCGGGTCCGCAGGCGCCCGGAGCCGCAGCTGTCGCCGAAGGCGGTCCGCCGGACGGCCTGGCCGGTCGGGGTGCTCACCCCGGTGCTGATGGTCGGCCTGGCCGTGCTCGGCAGCAACCCGGACTACGAACTCCCCTGCGGCATCCTGGCGTTCGTGGTGCTCTCGGCGGGCGTCATCGGGCTCGGCTTCGTCCGGCCCCGCGGCCTGGTCATCTGGCCGGCCGTCCTGTTCGGCGTGCTGCTGCTGGCGCTGCCGGCGGGGAGCATCCGGGCGCAGATCCTCACCGACCGCGGGGTGGAGACCGCGGTGGTGGTCACCGCGGCCCACAGCGCCAAGGACAAGAACGGCACCGTCAGCTGGACCTGCGACCTGCGCCGCGCCGACGGGCGGCCGCTGCCGCACGCCCGGGTCGGCGGCTTCGGCTGCTCGGCGTACGCCGTCGGCGACACCGAGAACGTCCTGGTCGACCCGGCGGGCTGGGCCCCGCCGGTCTCCCTGGACGAGGACCTCCCGTTCCGCCGCGGCGGCGTCTACGTCACCGCGGCGCTGGCCGTCCTGTGGGGCCTGCTCACCCTGGTCGCGGCGCGCCGCACCCTGCGGGATCCGGGCGCCGCGGCCGGTCAGCGGGGCGGCAGGTAGCGCACCAGGACGTCGGAGCCGGTGCCGTTCAGGGCGCCGAACAGCAGGGTGGTGCCGAACGCGTCCACGGCGGGCGCGAAGGACGGGCCGACGCCCTCGGCGACCCGCTCGACCAGGCCGGTCCTCAGGTCCCGCCGGAAGAGGTCCGGGGCGCCGTTGGTGTCGCCGGGCACCAGGCCGGCGTCGTCCGAGACGAAGTAGGCCCAGCGGTCGTCCGCCGTCATGACGCCCGGCTGGGTGCCGGCGGGGGCCACCTCGGTGACCGCCCCGGTGCGCAGGTCGCGGGCGAGGAGCGGGACGCGGGTGGCGCCTTGGCCGGGCTCGAACACCCGGAACAGCGCGAACCGGCCGTCGGGGCTCAGCCGGCTCTGCCGCACGGCGTCGCGCAGGGTGCCGCTCGCGTCGACGCTCGCGCCCTCGATCCGGCCGGTGCGGGTGTCGTAGACGTAGAGCGGGAAGAGCTGGCGGGCGGGCGGCGGCTTCACGGCGGGCTCGGCGGGCCGGGCGGTCGGGCCGGTCGCGGCGGCCGGCAGCAGGTTGGCCGCCTTCGACCGGAACGCGACGGTCCGGCCGTCCGCGCTGAGCGAGGGCTCCACCGAGCCGCCGTCGGCGGGGGCGCCGCCCTGCCCGGTGCTGACCAGCCGGGTGCCGCCGGTCCGGCGGTCCGTCAGGTAGACGTTGGCGGTGCCGGCCCCCGCCCCGGGGGCGAGGTCGGCGCGGTCCGAGGAGTAGGCGACGAAGCGGCCGTCGGCGCTGATCGCGGGGCTGACGGAGTTTCCGGCGCCGGTGCCGGCGGTGACCAGCTCGGTGCGGCCGGTCAGGCGGTCGCGGACGTAGACGTCGGTGCGGCCGCTGCCGTTCCCGGGGACGGCGTTGGCGGCGTCGCTGCTGAAGGCGACGTAGCGGCCGTCGGCACTGATCGCCGCCTGGCTGGTGGAGCCGTCCAGCTGGGCGCCGTCGTCGGCGAGGCTGACCCGCTCGGTGTGCCGCGTCCACAGGTCGCGGACGAAGACGTCGTAGAGGCGGTTGGTGTCCCCGGGCACCAGGTTCGAGGCCAGCGAGGTGAACAGGGCGTACCGGCCGTCGGCGCTCAGCCCGAGCGGCTCGGACCAGTCGTCGGCGGGCGCGCCGTCGGGGCTCACGTTCACCCGGACCGGGTCACCGCTCGCGGACGCGGATGCGGACGTGAGCGTGAGCGTGGCCGCGGGCTCGGGCCGCGCGTGGGCCGCCGGTGCCGCGGTGCCTGCCAGCAGCGCGGCCGCCAGGACACAGACCACCCGGAGCGTCGTCGTCTTCATGGGCTCCCCTCCCCTTGGATTCCTCGTGGATTCCCCCGCACTCCCCCGTCCCCCAGGAGGAAGCCAACCCTCCGGTCGTGGCCACGGTCAACCCGACCACGCCCGAGACGGGTACGATCTCGCCAACTCCCCTCCACATCAGGCGTGTTCCCGCTCTTCCTTGCCGGTTCGGCAAAAACCCCTTGGCCGCGCGCGGCCACCGGTGCGAGGGTCCGGGAATGACCGTTGACGAACCCTTTGCCCTGCCGACGGCCCTGCCCGGCGGCCTGCTCCTGCGCGAGTCCCGGCCGGAGGACGAGGAGCGGATCGGCGCGCTGCTCACGGAGCGCGGCGACCCGGGGGACGCGCTCGACCACCGCCTGGTGGTCGAGGACCCGGACGCCGGCCGGTCGGCCAGCGCCGTGGTGGTCGACGGCGACCGGGTCGTCTCCACCGCCACCCTGCTGGACGAGGAGCTGCGCCTCGGCGGTGTCCGACTGCCCGCCGGGCAGGTCGACATGGTCGCCACCGACGGGGAGTACGAGGGCCGCGGCCTGGTCCGGGCCCTGCTGCGGTGGGCGCACGCACGCTCCGCCGCGCGCGGGCACGTGGTCCAGGTGATGATCGGAATCCCGTACTTCTACCGGCTGTTCGGCTACGAGTACGCGATCGACATCCCGGTCTCGCGGCCGCTGCTCACCGCCCCGCCCGCCGTCGGCGCCGGGGACGCCCCCGCGCTGCGCACCGCCCGAGCGGCGGACCTGCCCGCTCTGGCCACGCTCCAGGAGCAGGCGCAGCGCGGCTTCGACCTCGCGATGGGCCACGCCCCCGCCCGCTGGCGCTGGCTGCTGGCGCACGAGGCGAGCACCCTGCGGGTGGTCGAGCGCGCGGGCGAGGTGGTGGCGGTGGGCCGCACCACCCCGGTGGACGACGGCGAGTTCCACCTGGTCGAGGCGGCCGCCGCGGACGAGCGGGCGGCGCGCGAACTGCTGGCCGGTGTGGCGGCGTTGGCGCCCGAGGCGCGGCTCCAGGTGGTGCACCGGCCCGGCACCCTGCCGGCCACCGTCTGGCACGGGCTGCTGGACGACACCCCGCGCGCCGAGGCGGAGCAGTACTACGTCCGCGTCCCCGATCCGGCCGTGCTGCTCGACCGGCTGCGCCCCCTGTTCCGCCAACGCCTCGCCGCCGCCGGCCTGGACCGCGCCGACGGCGAACTGCTGCTCTCCACCTACCGCGCGCACTACCGGATCCCGCTCGGCGAGCGGGATCCGGGCTCGGTGGTCACGGGCGGCACGATGCAGGGCACGGGCCCGGGCGGCGGCGTGGGCGTGGCGCCGGACGCGCTGGCGGCGCTGCTCTTCGGGCCGTACGGGCTGGAGGGGTTGAGCCGCATCCGGCCGGACGTGTACGGGCGTGGGGACGAGGAGCTGCACCGGGCGCTGTTCCCGCCGCTGACGTCCGATCTGCTGACGTACTACCTGCCGTGACGTCCCGTCCGCCGGGCCCCGTCACGGGGACCCCGCCCTGTCGGGGCCCGGCGACCGGGGCGTAGGGTGCGCCCTGTGAACGAACTGATCTTCCGGGGGAAAGACAAGTTCCGCCCGTCCTGGTCCGATTTCGGCCTGCTCGCGATCATCCTCGCGGCCCAACTGGTCATCGGCTACAAGAGGCTCGGCCTCGTCCCGACGCTCCTGATCGTCGCCGGGACCCTGGTGATCGCCGTCCCGAGCCGCTACGCCACCATGCGGTGCTGGAGCCGGGTCGGTGCCGACGGGATCACCCTCTGCTGGGGGCTCGGCCGTGGCCGCACCTACTCCTGGCAGCAGATCGCCTGGATCGACGTGCGGGAGACCAAGGGCTTCGGCATGAGCGAGGGCACGCGCGCGGCCCGGATCCACACCGTCGACGGCCGGCGCCGCTCGCTTCCGGCCCTCCAGAGCAGCACCTTCTACCCGTCGGCGGACTTCGACACGGACTTCCGCCGGGTCGTCAACTGGTGGGAGCTCAGCACCGAGCCGGGCGAGCGCGTCCGGCCGGGCGCCCAGGTGCGGGACCGGCTGACGCCGGTGAAGGTCGGGCTCCTGGCCTCCGTCGTCCTCGGTGCCGTCATCCTCGTCGACGTCCTGCGGTAACCACCGGAACTCCCGGTTCGGCTCCGGTTCCCACCCGGGAGCCGGAGCCGACCTGTGTTCCGCGCGACCGAAGCGCCGTCGGCGCACCGCGGTGCCGCCGGTCAGTCGACCACGGTGACCGTGAAGCCCTCGGGCGCCCGCAGCCGGACCGCGCCGGTGTGGTCGGTGGTCACCTCGATCGGCAGTCCGGCCACCGTCAGCCCGTCGATCCGCAGCGACTCGTACCCGGCGGGCACCCGCGCCCGGACCGTCAGCCGACGGCCCGGTGCGTCGGCCTCCAGGCCGAGCAGCGACTGGAGGACCGTCACGGCGGAGGCGGCGGCCCAGGCCTGCGGGCGGCAGGACGCCGGGTACGGGACAGGACGGGCGTAGTGCTCGCGCGGATGGCCGCCGAAGAGCTCGGGCAGCCGGTGGTCGAAGCCCGCGGCGGCGCGCACCAGTCCCGCGGCCAGCGGCTCGGCGGCCTCGTGCAGTCCGGCCTTGGCGAGGCCGTGGACGGCGATGGCGCTGTCGTGCGGCCAGACCGAACCGGTGTGGTAGCCGAGCGGGTTGAAGCCGGCCGCGGCGGCGTCCAGGGTGCGCAGCCCGTAGCCGCTGTCCATGCCCGGGGCGGTGAGCCGGGCGGCGACCAGGGCGCTCTCCTCGGCGTCGAGCAGGCCGGTGCCGAGCAGGTGGCCCATGTTGGAGGCGATCGAGTCGACCCGGCGCTTGTCGCCGTCGAGGGCGACCACCGGGTAGCGGCCGTTTCCGTCCTCGGTCCAGAAGCTGTCGCGGAAGCGTTCCCGCAGCCGCTCGGCCCACTGCCGCCAGTGCTCGGCGCCGGGGCGGCCGAAGGCCTCCAGCAGGTCGGCCGCCTTGACCGCCGCCTCGTGGGCGTAGGCCTGGACCTCGCTGAGCGCGATCGGGGCGTCGGCGATCCGGCCGTCGCGGAAGCGGATGCTGTCGGAGGAGTCCTTCCAGCCCTGGTTGGACAGGCCGCTGCCGGTGCTGTCCACGTACTCCAGGAAGCCGTCGCCGTCCGCGTCGGCGTACCGCTCCAGCCAGTCGAGGGCGGCCTCGGCGTGCGGGAGGAGGTCCTCGACCTGGTCGGCGGGCAGGCCCCAGCGCCAGGCGTCGTGCAGCAGGACGAGCCAGAGCGGGGTGGCGTCGGCGGTGCCGAAGTAGCAGGGCGGCAGGTGGGCGCCGGTGTCGAGGTGCTGCTCGGCGCGGCGGACCTCGTGCAGGATCTTGCCGGGCTGCTCCTCGGTGGCCGGGTCGACGGCGCGGCCCTGGCGCCGGGCCAGGGTGCGCAGGGTGCCGGCGGCGAGCTCGGTGCCGAGCGGGAGGAGCATCCGGGCCGCCCAGAGCGAGTCGCGGCCGAACAGGGTGAGGAACCAGGGCGCGCCGGCGCCGAGGAAGGTGTCGGCGGGGCTCAGCGGGTCGGTGAGCAGCAGGCCGCGCAGGTCCTGGTGGGAGCGGGCGAGCCAGTGGCCGAGGTCGTGTTCGCGGCCGGTGACCTCGGGGGTGTGCCAGGGGGCGGCGTCGGCGGGCGGGGCGGGGAAGAGGTCGCCCTCGGCGTGTTCGGCGGTGCACTCCAGGACGGCGTGCCAGGACTGGCCGGGGGCGAGTTCGATGTCGTAGCCGGCGGTGCCGGTGGCGGGGTCGAGGTGGTCGGGGGCCGGGGTGAGGGCGAGGACGGCGGTGAGCGGGCCCCGGCTCCAGCGCAGTGCGTCGTCGCCGTCGGCGCCGGCGGTCAGCGGGGTGTCGGCGCGGCCGGCCTTGACGGTGTCCATCGCGGCGAAGTCGCTCTCGGCGCGCAGGTCCAGGCGCAGCCGGGCGGTGAGGTCGCCGCCGTTGTGGACGGTGTAGCGCTCGGTGAGGCGTCCGGGGGCGAGTTCGCGGCGGCGTTCCAGGGTGGTGGCGGGGTCGGCGGTCCGCTCGGCGAGGCCGCGCAGCACGGTGACGAAGGTGGTGCTGCCGTCCGGTCCCTCGGCGGTGGCGACGGGGGCGTTGGGGACGCCGGGGACGGTGGCCTCCAGGCGGGAGAGGATCCGGCGGTCCCCGTGGAAGAAGCCGTCCGCTCCCCTGGCGAACCGGCCGTCGGGGCGGGAGGCGCAGAAGCTCGGGGCGGCCACGGAGAGCCGGGCGTCGTGCAGGAACGGCTGCAGGTCAATCGCTTCCATCGCTGACATGGTCTCTTCATCCTCTGCTGGGGGCTTGACAGTTGCTTCCACCCGGGCGCAACCTTTCTGCCGTTGGAGCGTTCCAAGACATTAACCCCCCTGGTGGGGATGATGGAACCCCGGATTGGAACGCTCCAACATTCATGTCGATGGAGACAGAACCTAGGATCGCCGTCATGCATGCACACTCATCGCCCCGGCCCAGGACAGGGTCCGCCGTGACCCTCGAAATGGTCGCCGCCCGGGCCGGCGTGGGCCGCCAGACGGTCTCCAACGCGATCAACTCGCCCGAGCTGCTGCGCCCGCAGACGCTGGAGCGGGTCCGGCGCGCCATCGACGAGCTCGGCTACCGGCCGCACCGGGCCGCGCAGGCCCTGAAGACCAGGGCCAGCCGGCTGATCGGCTACGGCATCCGCTCCAGCAGCACCGGCGTCGCGACCCCCGTCCTGGACCGGTTCCTGCACTCGCTCTCCGAGGCCGCCGACCGGGCCGGCTACCGGGTGGTGCTGTTCGCCGTCGCCCCCGGGGACGACGAGCTCACCAGCTACCGGCAACTGCTGGACGAGCACGGCGCGGACGGCTTCGTGCTCAGCGGCACCGACCGCGGCGACCGCCGCCAGGGCTGGCTGCACGAACAGGGCGTCCCGTACGTCGCCTTCGGCCGCACCTGGAGCGGCCGGGACGTCGGCGACTGGGTCGACGTGGACGGCGCCGCCGGGACCTCGGCCGCCGTCCGGCACCTCGCCGGGCTCGGCCACCGCAGGATCGGCTTCCTCGGCTGGCCCAAGGGCTCCGGCGTCGGCGACGACCGCGCCCGCGGCTGGCAGAGCACGATGCGCGAACTCGGCCTGCCCACCCGGGGCCGCCGGGCCGAGAGCCCGGACGACCCGGAGCGCGCCACCGAGGCCGCCGAGCGGCTGCTCGCGGCCGGCGCGACCGCGGTCGTGGCCGCCAGCGACACCCTGGCCCTCGGCTGGTACCAGGCGCTGCGGCACGACGGCCGCACCCCCGGCCCGGAGGCAGCCGTCATCGGCTTCGACGACTCGCCGATCGCCCCCCTGCTCTTCCCCTCGCTGTCCAGCCTCGCCCAGCCGCTCGACGCGGTCGGCCGCGAGTGCATGCGGCTCCTGCTCGACCGGCTCGGCGACCGGCAACGGCCGACCGAACACGTCCTGCTGGAACCGGAACTGGTGCTCCGCGAAAGCGTGTGACACCGCTCCCCCGAGCCGTCTCCGACCCATCCCCCACCCTCGCAAGGAGATCACGCATGGCCACCTCCCGCACCCTCGCCGCGGCCGCCGTCTGCGCGGCCGTCGCCCTCGGCGCCGTCACCGGCTGCTCCTCCTCCGGCGGCTTCGGCGACTCGACGGCCAAGCAGTCCTCCGGCGGCAAGCAGGACCTGACGGTGCTGATCGCCACCTCCGGCGAGGCCGAGACCGCCGCGGTCAAGGCGGCCACCGCCGCCTGGGCACAGCAGACCGGCAACACCGTCACGGTGCAGATCGCCAGCAACATCAACCAGCAGCTCGGCCAGGCCCTCGCCGGCGGCACCCCGCCGGACCTCTTCTACGTCAACTCCGACCAGTTCGCGAACTACGCCAAGGGCGGCTCGCTCTACGCCTACGGCGACCAGATACCCGACGCCGCGGACTTCTCCGAGCAGCTGCGCAAGGCCTTCAGCAACGACGGCAAGCTCACCTGCCTGCCCAAGGACAGCTCCACCCTGGGCCTGGCGATCAACACCGACCTCTGGAAGCAGGCCGGCCTGACCGAGGCCGACTACCCCACCACCTGGCAGCAGCTGTCCGACGACGCCGCCAAGCTCACCAAGGACGGCGTCACCGGCCTCGTCACCGCCCCCGACTACCAGCGGGTCGGCGCCCTGCTGAAGGAGGCCGGCGGCTGGATCACCGACCCCGAGCAGAAGACGATGACCGCCGACAGCCCGGCCAACAAGCAGGCACTGGAGTACCTCCAGTCCATGATGAAGGCCGGCTCCGCCAAGTACGTCGCCGAGGTGGACGCCGGCTGGGGCGGCGAGGCGCTCGGCAAGGGCAAGGCCGCGATGACCATCGAGGGCAACTGGCTGAAGGGGGCGATGGCCAAGGACTTCCCGAACGTCCCGTACAAGGTGCTCCCGCTGCCCGCCGGCCCGGCCGGCCCCGGTACCCTCGCCTTCAGCAACTGCTGGGGCATCGCCGCCAAGAGCACCCACCAGGCCGCCGGCGTCGACCTGGTCAAGCACCTGACCAGCGCCGACCAGCAGCTGGAGTTCTCCAAGGCCTTCGGCGTGATGCCCTCGCGCACCAGCGCGCTGGCCACCTACGCCCAGCAGTACCCGGAGTCCAAGGCCTGGGTCGACGGCGTCGCCACCTCCCAGCCGCCGGTCACCATCGCCGGGTTCAACCAGGTGCTCACCCAGTTCAACACCGACCTCCAGTCGCTGAAGACCGGAGACCCGGCGGCCGTCCTGGGCAGCCTCCAGCGCAACGGCGAGCAGGCGCTCAAGAATGCCAAGTAAGAGCGCCGCCCGTACCGACCGCACCGCCCGTACGGCCCGCACCGCCGGGACGAAGGCCGGGCGCGGCCTGCGCGAGGGAGCGTGGGGCTGGCTGTTCACCGGCCCCATGGTCCTCGTCCTCGGGCTCTTCATGGTCCTGCCCATCGCGATGGCCCTGTGGGTCAGCCTGCTGCACTGGGACGGCCAGTCCAACCCCTTCAGCGGCAGCGCGGACTTCGTCGGCCTGGACAACTACCGGCGGCTGTTCACCCAGGACGGCCTGGACCGCACCCTGTTCGCCACCTCGCTGCGCAACACCCTGTACTACGTGGTGCTGACCGTGCCGCTCCAGACGGGGCTGGCGCTCTTCCTCGCCATCGCCGTCAACCAGCGGATGCTGCGCGGCCGGGGCGCCCTGCGCACGGTGTTCTACTTCCCGTCCGTCACCAGCTCGATCGCCGTCTCGACGGTCTTCCTCTTCCTCTTCCAGGGCAGCGGCGCCGTCAACCGGATGCTCGGCTGGCTCGGCGTCCAGGGGCCGAACTGGTTCGCCGACCCGCGCGGACTGGTCTGGCTGGTCCTCGGCTGGTTCGGCGTCGACCAGCCCGCGCCGACCGCCGGCGGGCCGCTCGGACTCTCCTGGTCCGAGTGGTTCGCCGGGCCCTCGGTCGCGATGTCCACCCTGATCCTGATGGCGGTCTGGACCACCTCCGGCACCTTCATGCTGATCTTCCTCGCCGCCCTCCAGGACATCCCGCGCGAACTGGAGGAGGCCGCCGCCCTGGACGGCGTCAACCGCGGCCAACTGCTGCGCCACGTCACCCTGCCCGCGCTGCGGCCCGTCCTGTTCCTCGTCCTGACCCTCGGCCTGATCTCCACCTGGCAGGTCTTCGACCAGGTCTACGTGATGGGCAAGGGCGCCCCCGGCAACACCACCCTCACTCCCGCCTACCTGTCCTACTCCTCCGGCTTCGACAACGCCGACTACGGGCAGGGCGCCGCCATCGCCTTCGTCCTGCTCGGCCTGATCCTGCTGCTCACCGCCGTCCAGCGGTGGGTGCTGCGGGAACGGGACGGCAAGCCGGGGCGGAAGGGAGCCCGACGTGCCGCGCACTGACGCCCCGCGGGCCGAGGACCGGCCGGTCCTCGGCCGCTTCCCCCGACCGCTGCGCCTCCTCGGCTACGCGGCCCTGGCCGGCTTCGCGCTGATCTACCTGCTGCCGTTCCTGCTGCAACTGGTGAACAGCTTCAAGACCGACCCGGACGCGGCCGCCCACCCGATGTCGCTGCTCCCGGACGGCGGCACCCTCGCCTCCTACCGGCGGCTGCTCGGGCTGGCGGACGGCGTGGAGAACGTCCCGTTCCTGCGCTGGCTGGGCAACAGCGTGGTGGTGACCGTCCTGGTCACGGCCGGCCGGGTGCTGTTCGACTCGATGGCGGGCTACGCGCTGGCCCGGATCAGGTTCCCCGGCCGGCGGCTGCTCTTCGGCTTCGTGCTCGCCGTGATGGCGGTGCCGGGCGTGGTGCTGCTGATCCCCAAGTTCCTGGTGCTGAAGAGCTTCGGCATGTTCGACACCTACAGCGGGATGGTCCTGCCCCTGCTGGTCGACGCCGCCGGGATCTTCATCATGAAGCAGTTCTTCGAGTCGGTGCCGCGCGAGATCGAGGAGGCGGCGCGGATCGACGGCGCCGGGACCTTCCGGATCTTCTGGTCGGTCGTACTGCCGATGTCCCGGCCCTCCCTGATCACCCTCACCGTGCTCTCCTTCCAGGGCTCCTGGAACGAGTTCACCCACTTCCTGGTCTCCACCCAGTCCAGCGACCACGACACCCTGACCACCGGACTCGCCCACTTCGTCGCCGGCGGCCTCGGCTCCGGCACCCAGTACCCGCTCAAGCTGGCGGCGGCGCTCGTCTCCACCCTCCCGGTGGCGCTGCTGTTCTTCTGCTTCCAGCGGCACTTCGTGCGCGACGCCAACTCGGGCTCGTCCAAGGGCTAGCCCCCGCTCTTCCCCTCTCCCATCCCTTCCGCACCACTCTGGAGAACGCCCGTGCCCGCCCGCATCGAGGACTACGCGCTGATCGGCGACATGCAGACCGCCGCCCTGGTCGGCCGGGACGGCTCCGTCGACTGGCTCTGCCTGCCCCGCTTCGACTCCCCGGCGGTCTTCGCCGGCCTGCTGGGGACCGACGAGCACGGCTTCTGGCGGCTCGGCCCGGGCGGCGACACCGCCGCCCCGGCCGTGCCCGCCGACCGCCGCCGCTACCGGGGCGACTCGCTGATCCTGGAGCAGGAGTGGGACACCGACGGCGGCACCGTGCGGGTGGTGGACTTCATGCCCCCGCGCGGTACCGCCGCCCCGCAGCTGATCCGGATCGTCGAGGGCGTCTCCGGCACCGTGCGGATGCGCTCCGCACTGCGGATGCGCTTCTCCTACGGCCGGGTGATCCCCTGGGTCCGCCGCGTCGAGGAGGGCGGGCAGTCGCGCACGGTGGCCGTGGCCGGCCCCGACTCCGTCTGGCTGGACGGCGAGGCCGAGACCTACGGCCGCGACCTCACCACCTACGCCGACTTCACCGTCACCGCCGGGGAGCGGATCGCCTTCGCCCTCACCTGGCAGGCCTCCCACCTCCCCGCACCCGACCAGCCGGACGCGGCCCAGGCACTCGACGCCACCGCCGACTTCTGGCACGACTGGGCCGACCAGTGCACCTACCAGGGCCCCTACCGCGAAGCCGTGATCCGCTCCCTGATCACCCTCAAGGGCCTCACCTACGCCCCCACCGGCGGCATCGTCGCCGCCCCCACCACCTCCCTGCCCGAGGACATCGGCGGCGAACGCAACTGGGACTACCGCTACACCTGGCTGCGCGACGCCGCCATCACCCTCTCCTCCCTGCTGCGCACCGGCTACCGCGACGAGGCCAAGGCCTGGCGCGAATGGCTCCTGCGCGCCGTCGCCGGCGACCCCGAGAACCTCCAGATCATGTACGGCATCGCCGGCGAACGCGAACTCACCGAGTCCTCGCTGGACTGGCTGCCCGGCTACGAGGGCTCCCAGCCCGTCCGCATCGGCAACGGCGCCGCCGGACAACTCCAGCTCGACGTCTACGGCGAGGTCGTCGAAGCCCTCCACCTCGCCCACATGACCGGCCTCGTCCGCAACGACCACGCCCACCAGCTCCAACTGCGCCTGATCGACTACCTCGAGGACCACTGGCAGAACCCCGACGAGGGCATCTGGGAGGTCCGCGGCCCCCGCCGCCACTTCGTCCACTCCAAGGTCATGGCCTGGGTCGCCGTCGACCGCACCATCGAACTGCTGGAACGGACCGACGAACAGGGCTCGTTGGAGCGGTGGCGCGCGCTGCGCGACACCATCCACGCCGAGGTCTGCGAGCACGGTTACGACCCGGACCGCAACACCTTCACCCAGTCCTACGGCTCAGCCGAACTCGACGCCTCCCTGCTGCTGATCCCCCAGGTCGACTTCCTGCCCGCCGACGACAAGCGCGTCATCGGCACCATCGAGGCCATCCAGCGCGAACTGTCCACCGAGGACGGCTTCGTCCTGCGCTACCCCACCGACGGCGGAGTGGACGGCCTGCCGGGCGACGAAGGCGCCTTCCTCGCCTGCTCCTTCTGGCTCGCCGACGCCCTCGCCCTGATCGGCCGCACCGACGAGGCCCGCGAACTGTTCGAGCGCCTGCTGTCGATCCGCAACGACGTCGGCCTGCTCGCCGAGGAGTGGGACCCGCGCCTCAAGCGCCAGGTCGGCAACTTCCCCCAGGCCTTCAGCCACGTCCCGCTGATCGACACCGCCCTGCGGCTCACCCAGCCCCTCGGCCCGGAATCCGGGGACACCACAGCTCCGTGAGACCGGCAGACCACAGGGCCGGGAAGTGATCAACACCACACTGGTTCCGCCTCTCGCCGGTGGTGCAGACTGAGCGCTTCGCGCACGCCCCACATCCGGGCGCGCGGATTCCGTTCAGGGGGATTTGATGGAACGTCGTACGGTTCTGCGTGGACTGGTGGGCCTGCCGGTCGGAGCGATGGCGGTGCTCTCCGCCGCCCGACCGGCCTGGGCCGACTTCACCACGACGGTGAATCCGTCGGCCAACTGGGGGACCTGGGAAGGGTGGGGCACCTCGCTGGCCTGGTGGGCCAACCAGCTCGGCCCCCGGGAGGACCTGGCCGATGTGCTGTTCAGCCGGAAGACCGTCCGGTTCCAGGGGCAGACGGTACCCGGGCTGGGGATGAACGTGGTCCGCTACAACGTCGGCGGCTCGGGAACGAACAGCATCGGCGGCAGGACGATGAAGCCCGGTCCGACACTGGACGGCTTCAAGCAGATCGAGGGCTACCAGCTCGACTGGGCCTCCGCGGACCCGCAGTCGTCCAGCTGGAACTGGAACGCCGACGCGCACCAGCGCGACATGATGTGGCTGGCCCGGGACCGCGGCGCCGACAGGTTCGAGCTCTTCAGCAACTCGCCGATGTGGTGGATGCTGAAGAACGACGACCCCCGCGGAGCGCCGGACGGCTGGAGCTGCAACCTGCGGGACGACAACTTCGGCCGCCACGCGGCGTACATGGCGACGGTGGCCCGGTACGCCCACGACCACTGGGGCATCGACTTCACCTCCGTCCAACCGGTCAACGAGCCGGGGGCCAACTGGGGTGGATACTCGCCGGACTTCGTCGGCGGACAGGAGGGCTGCCACTACGACCGGCCCCGACTGGCCGAGATCATCCGGCAGACCCGCACCCAGCTGGACGCGCGCGGCCTGCACTGGATGATGGTGGCGGGCCTCGACGACTGGGGCGTCGGCAGCGCCGCGTACAACTGGCACGACAACCCCGACTTCGACGCCGCCACCCGCGCGGCCGTGGGACGGGTGAACGTCCACGGCTACGACGTCGACGGTGACCGCGACGCGCTGTACAAGATGGTGGCGGCGGACGGCAAGAACATCTGGATGTCCGAGTACGGCGACGGTGACACCAGCGGCCTCCAGCTCGCCCGGAACCTCAACTTCGACCTGCGCTGGCTGCACCCCACGGCATGGGTCATCTGGCAGATCCTCGACTGGGAGAACTACGGGGCGATCACCCTCACCAACGGGGTGATCGGCGCCGTCAACCCGAAGTACTTCCTGCTCGCCCAGTACATGCGGCACATCCGCCCCGGCATGACGATCATCGACGCGGGCCACCCCGACGCCGTCGCGGCCTACGACAGCGTGAACCACAAGCTGGTCATCGTCGCCGTGAACTACGGGGAAGGACAGTGGATCAACTTCGACCTCTCCCGGTTCGGCAGGCCCGGACAGGACGGTGCCCTGGTCGAGCGGTGGGCCACCGGGACGGACGCCGGCGGTGAGCGCTACCAGCAGCACGCGGACACCGTGATGCGCGGCACCCGGTTCTGGTCCTACTTCAACGCCCGTACCGTGCAAACCTTCGAGGTCTCCGACGTCCACCTGTAGGACGTCCGCCGGCAAGGGGCCCCGCCCCGGTGCCCGCCCTGCCCGTCGACCCGGTCGGTCGACGGGCAGGGGCCGGGGCTCACTCCTGTACGGGCAGGCACTCGGCGAGCAGGCCGACGATGTCGCGCCAGGCCCGCTGGGCCTGCCGCGGGTGGTGGGCGACGCCGGGGAGCACGGCGTGGCCGACCGTCGGGTGGTGGAAGGCGTGCTGGGCGCCGCCGTAGACCACCAGGCGCCAGTCGACGCCCGCGGCCTGCATCTCGGCGGCGAAGGCGTCCCGCCGCTCGGGCGGCATGATCGGGTCCTCCGACCCGACCCCGGCCCACACCGGGCAGCGGATCCGGGCGGCCTCCCCCGGGCGGCCCGTGACCAGGCCGTTGACCGTCCCGATCGCCCGCAGGTCGACGCCGTCACGCCCGAGTTCCAGCGCGATCGCGCCCCCGGTGCCGTAGCCGATGGCGGCGATCCGCTCGGGGTCGGTCCGCGGTTCGGCGAGCAGCACGTCGAGGGCCGCGTGGCCGATGCCCCGCATCCGGTCGGGGTCGTCGAGCAGCGGCATCACCCGCGCCAGCATCTCCTGCGGGTCGCTGATCCAGCGCCCGCCGTGGAGGTCGAAGGCCAGTGCCACGTAGCCCAGTTCGGCGAGGGCGTCGGCCCGGCGGCGCTGGAAGTCGTTCAGGCCGGGCCCCTCGGGCCCGATCAGGACCGCGGGCCGGCGGCCGGTTCCGGCGGGCAGCGCGAGGTGCCCGATCATCGTCATTCCGTCGGCCGGGTACTCGACCGTACGCGTGGTGACCATCGTCATGGAACGGGACTGTAGTGAGGACCGGCCCCCGCCCGGGCCCGACTTAGCCGTCGGCAGAGCGGGCGGCCGGCCTCCCCGGCTCAGGCCGATCCGCCACTCACACACCCGTAGACTCGGGCGCGAGCCGGACGGGATGAGGACCGATGGACTACTGCCGCCACGAGTTGAGCAACTGCGCGGACTGCGCTCCGCGGGCGCAGCCCCGCGAGGGCGCACCCGGCACCGAGTGGGACGGCTGGCCGCCGTCGGCGATCATCGTCCACGCCAGCCGGAAGGCGCATCTGCCGGGCTGCCCCCACATCCTCCCGGCCGACGTCGAACCGCCGGTCTACGGCTGGGTGCTCGACCCCTCGCCGGGGGCGTGGCGCCGGCTCTCCGCCTCCAACCCGCTGCACGCCACCGGAGGCAACACCCAGCGCTCCGCGACGAGCCGCTGTCAGGACTGCGACGCCACCCAGTAGGCCGTACCGGAGGTCGGGGGCACGGTCACCGCGAACGTCCCGGCGGCCGCCGCTGCGCTTCGCGTCGGAGCGGCTCCGCTGCGTGAGAGACTGGCGCGGTCAGTGTGATCCCTGTGCAAGGAGTGGACATGGCCGACCGCCAGAACGGCACCGTGAAGTGGTTCAACGACGAGAAGGGCTACGGGTTCATCACCCCGGAGTCCGGCCCGGACCTGTTCGTGCACTTCAGGTCGATCGAGGGGGCCGGCTTCAAGTCCCTGGTCGAGGGCCAGCGGGTGACGTTCGAGGCGGTCCAGGGCCAGAAGGGGATGCAGGCCGACAAGGTCCAGGTCGTCGAAGGCTAGGGCGTGCACCGGGCCTGACGGGCGGCGGCCCGGCTACACCGGCCGCCGGCCGGTGAGCCTCTGCCACCGGTCCCGTGCCTCGTCCAGTTCGCGGCGGGCCCCGGGGATGCGCGTGTCCGCCTTCTGGCGGGCCAGCACGTCGGCGAGCCGGCGCCGGGCCTCCTCCTGCTCGGCCGTGTCCTCGACCGCTTCGCGCAGGTCGGCCTCGGCCCGGGGCACGAGCGCCTGGCGTTCGGCCGTGGCCGCCTTGGCGTCGGCGGCGGCGTTGAACACCTCGACGACGAACTTCCGGACCTCGGCCTCGGGCGTCCCGTCCAGCGGGACGGAGACCATCTGCCGACGGCCGGTCGGGAGCGCCACGTAGACGTGGCCGTCGGTGCCGGAGTACTCGTCAAGGAGCGCGACCTCGTGCAGCGGGTACTCCGCCGTACGGCCCTCGGCCGTCACTTCCAGTACTAGGGCCTGTCTTCGAACTCGCGTCGTCCGCCCGGAGGGCGGGCGGGGCGGCGTTGGGGTGCGTGCATCGCAAGGCGGAGGAGGGAGCCACTGCGGAGCATTGGCGACCGACGACAACGCGGCGAGGTGCGGCCCCGGCGTCGCCCCGCAGACGCGAGTTCGAAGACAGGCCCTGGGTCGTACAGCCGCAGGCTGTCCCCGAGGGAGGACCTCAGCGACCCCCGGTCCGGGGACCGGAGCCGGTCCAGGTGCGCCCGGGCCTCGCCGACCCGGCTCGCGTGGGCCCGCTCGGCCGCTTCGACCGCGGAGCGGGCCCTGCCGCGTTCGCGGCCCGCCTCGCGCTTCAGGTCGCGGAGCTTCCCTCGGGCGGCGTCCAGGTCGCGCCGGTGCTCGGCGTACTCCGGGCCGAAGGCGCACCGCCAGCCCCCGGGGTAGCGCAGCATCAGCCAGGCCACCGCTCCGGCGGCCACCAGCACGACCGTCAGGATCCAGCCCACGGGCCCCATCGCTCCCCCTCCCACCGGTTCCCTCGGCCGGCAGCGGCTCCCGCCGGTCCCGGACGGAGCCGATCGTACGAACGGCGGCCCGTCCGCGTGCGGGATTCCGGGAATCAGGAAGGCTCCTCGGGCCCGACTTCCGGGTTTTGGTCATGTTTTTGGCCGTTCTGGTTAAAGACCACGCCAAATAATCGAATGACCTCTTGCCGAAAATGTGATCACATGTGTGGGCGCTGTGGCGTTGTGCGTCACAGGGGAGGGACCGGTCCGCCTCACCGGGCGGGCCTGATCAACAGGAGTCGCACCATCAACACCGCCATCCGCAAGGCCGCCCGTGGGGCCGTGCCCGTCGCCGTCACCGCCTCCGTGCTCGCCACCGGCCTCACCGCCTGCGGCACCGTCCAGCAGCTGTCCGCCGCGCAGAAGGTGTCGAAGGCCTTCGACAAGATCCGCGACGGCAAGTCGGCCGGCTTCACCCTGTCCATCGACGCCACCCCCGAGCAGGTCGCCGCGTTCGCCAACTCCGGTGAGCACAAGGGCGGCAAGGGCATGATCGGTGCCGCCCGGGGCGACGGCGACATGGACGAGAAGACCGCCAAGGCGATCTCCGGCCTCTCCGTCTCGGTCGCCATCTCGGCCGACAAGCCGCTCAAGGACGTCGAGGCCTTCAGGGACGCCGCCAAGGCCGACAAGAACACCGACCTGACGCTCGACAAGTCGGTGCGCGTCTCCTACGTGCTCGCCGACCGCAGCGGCACCGCGCTGCTGGAGTACCGTCAGGTCGACGCCACCGGGTACCTGCACGCCGACGCCAAGGGCCTGGTCAAGCTGGCCGGCGAGGACCCGTCCGTGGTGGACGAGCTGCGCAAGGGCATGCCCGAGCAGCTGAAGCCGGTCGGGGACGTGCTGGCCGGCAAGTGGGTCTCCTTCGACCTCCAGTCGCTCGCGGACCAGGCGAAGGAGTCCGACGGCAAGAGGGCCGCCGCCCCGAGCGCCGCCCCCACCCTCGACCCGGAGCTCCAGAACCAGCTCCTCAACTCGATCAAGGACGTGATCGGCCGCACCGTCACGTACGAGGACAAGGGCAAGAAGGACGGCACCGAGCACCTCTGGGTGAGCGCCCCGGCCCGGCAGCTGGTGGACGAGATGTTCAAGGCCGTCAAGCCGCTGTCCGCCAAGTTCCCCAAGCAGCTGGGCGACTTCCCGGACCAGGCCCCGAGCGACGTGCCGGACCGTAGGATCGGCGTCGACCTCTACCTGAAGGACGGCGCCTTCTCCTCCGCCACCTTCGACCTCGCCCAGCTGGCCGACAAGGTGGAGCCGGGCGTCAACTTCCCGGTGAAGCTCGCCTTCAGCCAGGCGGCCCCGAACGTCCAGGCCCCGGCCGACGCCGTCAAGGTGACCGACGAGCAGCTGATGGACGCGGTGCTGGGCCTGGCCACCGCCGGGGACGACTCCGACGACGAGGACCCGGAGGACCTGCCCGCCGCCACTCCGCTGACCGCCGCCCAGCTCAAGGAGCTCGCCGCGCTCGGCATCCCGGAGGTCCGGGCCCGCGTCTACAACGAGGCCGGCCTGACCTTCCAGGACATCAAGGAGATCGCCAGGACGACCGCCCCCGCCGGGGCGTAGCCGTACCGACCCGACCGGCCGACCGCCCCCGAGCGGTCGGCCGGTCGCGCGTTTCCGGTCGCGCGTTTCCGGCCGCGTGCTCCCGGCCGCGCCTCATCGGTCAGCCGCCCGACGGCCGCCGGGAGCGCGGGTCGAGCAGCTCGACCCGGCCCTCGCGGAGGTGGCCGCGGTGACCGTCCCCGTACTCCAGCCGCAGGCTGCGGTCCGCCGGGGCGCCGACCACGACGGCGCACTCGACCGCGGCGTAGGAGGACTCGCGGTAGACCCACACCCTGTCCCCGACGTGGAACTCCGCCGTCTCCGAGACGATCACCGGGCTCACCTCCCTTCGGGCCCCGCCCACTCGTCTGTACGGTGCGCGGCGCCCGGCTGTTCACCTCCGGCCGGAGCCGGCCGCGGTCACCGGCCGGGCGGCCGGGTCGGCGCCGTGCCGGTCGGCAGGTCGGCCGGGCGGCCCTCCTGGTCCACCGCGGTGCCGTCGGGGTAGCTGGCACACTCGCTGCCCGCGCTCACCTCGAGGGTGTGGTACGCGGGGTCGAAGCGCAGCGAGGCGCTCTCCGCGAGGGAGCCCGGGCCGGTGTCCGGCGGCGTCAGCGTCAGGCTGGGGACCGGGGCGGACTCGTCGGAGGAGGCGACCGTCCAGCCCTGGGCGGTCAGGCTCTGCCGGGCCCGTCCGACCGCCTCCTCCCACTCGGGCCGGGTGACCCCGGTGAGGGTAAACCGCGCGCGCAGGGCGGCCGTGCGGGGCTGGTCGGCGCCGGTGTCGTTCATGCTCTCCAGGAGGTGGGAGAGGCCCCGGGCGGAGCAGGCGCCGTAGATCCGGGCCGTGATCCCGTCGTCGCCGCGGTGGTCGGGAGCCGGTGTCGCCTCCGGGCGCAGCGCGAGGGCCTCGTAGACGGTCTGCGTCCGGGCGTCGAGGTGCCGCGCGACGGCCGCCGGGTCCGCCACGGGGTACGGCTTGCCCGTCCAGACCGCCTCCGCCGCCCCGTACGCCGTGTACCCGACCGTGCCGAGCACCAGGGCCCCGGCGGCCCCGGCCACCGCCGTGACCCGCACGGCCGTGCGGCGGCCAGGCCCGTCCTTCGTTGCGCGATTCCTCATGATCACCATCGTCCACCGCCGGGCCGGGCCACCGCATGAGTACGGATACTCACCCGGCGGCGTCGGCGTACTCGCGGTCGGACGGGGCGGCGGGTCAGGCGTGGGCGGCGGCGCACTCCGGGTGGCCCCAGGAGCTGCCGACCTTGGTGATCTTGTCGCCCTTGGCGTACCCGCGGCTGCACGGGCAGGTGCCGGGGAAGCGGGCGTTCAGGGTGCGCGAGCCGCCGCTCCGCTTGGCGGCGCCCGTGCCGCCGGTGGAGGACACGGATGCCGTACGGGTGCTGCGCGCCTTGGGGGCCTTCGAGGCGGCGGCCGGGTCGGGGACGGGCAGGTCGGCGGCGGTGCCGGAGGCGTCCTGCTGGGTGCGGGCGGCGTCGCTGGCGGCCTTGTCGGCGATGGCGTTCAGCGGGTCGCCGTCCACCTGGTGGGCCGGCACGTACACGAAGGTGACGTCCCGGCCCTCCAGCAGGGCGTCGATCGCCTGGATCAGCTCCTGGTTGGCGACCGGCTTGCCGGCCGCCGTCTTCCAGCCGTTGCGCTTCCAGCCCTTCAGCCACTTGGTCACCGAGTCGCGGGTGTAGGTGCTGTCCAGCCGCACCTCCAGCGGCGCCGCCGGGTCCGTCGCGGCCAGCAGCTGCCGCAGCGCCGTCAGCTCGCCCACGTTGTTGGTGCTGTGCCCGAGCGCGCCGGCCTGCCAGCGCTGGGGCGCCCCGGTGGCGTCCGCGACCACGTAGGCCCAGCCCGCCGGCCCGGGGTTGCCCTTGGCTGCTCCGTCACACGCTGCAATGACTCGTTCGACCATGCCCCGATCATGCCTGGTCGGACGGCCCGGAGACAAAGCCGCTCAGGTGCGCAGCAGGGGCAGCAGCAGCGCCGCCGACCAGCTGAAGTTGGTCGAGCTGTGCCCCTCCCCCGTCAGCGGGTCGTAGTTCTCCCGCACCGGGCCGTCGCCGGCCAGTCCGGCGGCGGTGGCCAGCAGCCGCTCGACGGTGCGCCGGGCGTCCTGCTCCCAGCCGTAGCGGCGCAGACCCTCGATCGCGAAGTAGGTCTGGTCGAGCCAGGCCAGTCCGCGCCAGTAGCCGCCGGGGTCGAAGGAGGGCGAGCTGCGGGCCACGGTCGGGAACGGCATGGCGGTGCCGAACTCGGCCGGGTCGAGCAGCAGCCGGCGGACGGTACGGGCCTGGGCGGCGGTGGCGGTGCCGGACCAGAGCGGGATCGCGCCCTCGATGCCGCGGCCGCGGGCGGTGAGCCGGGCGCCGGTGCCCAGGTCGGTGTCGTGGAACCAGCCGGTGGCCGGGTCGTACATGGTGTCGCGCACGGCGGTGTCGATCCGGTCGGCGCCGGCGCGCAGCCGGTCGGCGGCGGGCCGGTCGCCGAGTTCGGCGGCGATCAGCGCCAGGTGGCGGTGGTCGGCGGCGAGGTAGGCGTTGAGGTCGACCGAGCGCTGGTCGAGCGACCAGCCGAGCAGTGTGCCGTGCGCGTCCCGGTTGGGGACGACGGCGGAGGTGTCGAAGCGCGGGGCGTTGTCCATGCCGGACTCCCAGGCCGCCGCCTCCCGGCAGTCCTCGGCGGTGGCGTTGGCCGGGTCGACGGTGGCGCCGTACTGGCACAGGCCCTCGCCGAGGTGGTCGCGGGTGCGGTACCACCAGTCCCGGTAGGCGGTCAGCCTGGGCAGCATCTCGCGCAGGAAGGCGCGGTCGCCGCTGCGCCGGTAGACCTCCCAGACCGCCCAGGAGGCCAGCGGGGGCTTGGAGTTGCGCTCGTTCCAGTTGCCGCCGCCGGTGGTCTGGTCGTTGTAGAAGACGCAGTCGGGGACCATCCCGGCGTCCTGCGGGCGCTCGGCGGAGCCGGACGGGACCTGGTGGTCGAAGACGGCGCGGATCTGGTCGGCGGCGAGGCCGGGGGCGAAGGCGGCGGTGCCGACGGCCTGCTTCCAGGTGTCCCAGGCCCAGACCCCGCTGAACCACTTGTAGGAGAGCGTGGGGGTGACGGCGTCGTGCCGGATCCTTCCGGCCGGGCTGCGCCAGTTGGTGACCAGGGTCTGGACGCACTTGGCGGCGGTACGGCGGCGGGCGGCCGGGACGCCCTCGGTGGCGCGGACGAGGTACCCGTGCCAGCGGGCGGTGCCCTCCGCCGCGACCCGTTCCGGGGTGCGCAGCGCGGCGTCCGCCTCCTTCGCGGCGCGGGCGTACTCGGCCTCGGTGAAGGTGTAGCTCTCGGTCCAGTCCAGGCTGCGGGTCTCCCCCGGCGCCAGCCGTACGGGCTCGGCGAGTTCGGTGCGGTGGCCGTCGCCGTCGGCGCTCAGCACGACCCGGACGGGCCGGGCGTGGCGGACGGCGAAGCGTTCGGTGCCGTCGGTGAGGTAGTCCCAGGTCTGCCGGACCTTGGCGAAGCGCACCTCCACGCCGCGTTCGGCGGCGACCAGCTTCGGTGCCTCGCGCTGGGGGCCGGTGGCGGGGCGCAGCAGCCGGCCGGTCCAGGCGGCGGCGAGGGTCCGTACGGCCGGGCCGGTGTTGGCGAGCCGGGCGCGGAGCAGGGCGGTGCGGTTGCCGGCGAAGCGCAGGTCCAGGGTGAGGGCGAGGCCGCCGCCGAGGTCGTGGGTGAGCCGCAGCAGGCCGGGCAGCGAGGTGCCGCGGGCGGGGGCGCCGGCGGTGAGGTCCAGGGGGCGGCCCTGTTCGGTGAGCTGGAGGCGGGTCAGGCCGTCGCTGAGCCACCAGGGGTACTCCTGGGCGAGGTACAGCGGGCCGGTGAAGCCGCCCTGGGGGTCGGTGGGGCGGGGCAGGGCGTAGGCGTGCCAGGCGCCGAGGTCGGCGAAGACGGTGATCGGGTTGTTGCCGCGGGCGTCGCCCGGGTAGGCCTGGGCGGGGGTGCCGTGCAGGTCGAGGACGTCGGCGTAGCGCTCGCCGTCGACCGTGTCCGGTCCATCCTGGGCGTGGGCGGCGGCCGGGGCGGCCAGGGTGCCGGCGGCGGCGACCGCCGAGGCGGCGAGGAAGTGGCGGCGGGTCAGCGGGTTCACGGGCGCTCCTCGGCGGCGGGGAGTCGGAGGACGGCGGCGCCGAGCGGCGCGAGGGTGACGGCGTCGCCGGTGGCGGCGCCGGTGAGCAGGTCGGTGCCGGGCGTGTCGAGGGGCACCCGGCGTTCGACGCCGCCGTGGTTGAGCAGGAAGAGGTACTGGCGGCCGTCGGCGGCGTGGCGGCGGGTGGCCTCGACGTCCGCCGGGAGGTCCGGCAGTTCGGCGCCCACGCCGGCTTCGGCGAGCGGCAGGTCGAGCACCCGGCCGGTGTCGGCGCCGAGATGGCAGCTGAGGTACCAGGCGGTGCCGGCGCCCAGCCGGTTGCGGGTGACGGCCGGGAGGCCGGCCAGCGTGCCGGAGGCGTAACGGGCGAGGGTCTCGGCGCCCTCGGTCTCGATCCACTCGCTCCAGCGCTCGGCGCGCAGGTCGGCGCCGTGCGGCTCGGCGTGCGCCTCGGCGCCGTCCGACCGGGGGCCGTCAGGCGCGGCGCCGTCCAGCCGTACGGCGGTGGTCGCGCCGTCCGGGATCGGCCAGTGCTCGTCCACGACGATCCCGAGCAGTTCGCGCAGCGGCCCGGGGTGGCCGCCGGGGTGGATGTGGTCGTGCCGGTCGGCGATGCCGCTGAACGGGCCGCAGACCAGCCGGCCGCCGTCCCGTACGTAGGCGGTGAGCCGGTCGGCGGTGGCGGTGTCGAGCAGGTAGAGGTTGGGGGCGAGCACCAGCGGGTAGCCGTCGAGCCCGGCGGTGGGCGGGACGAAGTCGACGGTGACGCCGCGCTCGTGCAGCGCCGCGTACCAGGGACGGAGCAGTTCGGGCCAGCGCATCCGGGCGGAGGGGTGGTCGTCGAGTTCCAGCGCCCACCAGCTGTCCCAGTCGAGCAGGACGGCGGCCCGTCCGCGCAGCCGGCTGCCGGCGATCTCGCCGAGGCGGCGCAGTTCGGCGCCGAGGCGGACGGTCTCCTGCCAGCCGCGCGCGGCGGTGCCCCGGTGCGGGAGCATCGCGCTGTGGAACTTCTCGGCTCCGGCCACCGAGGCGCGCCACTGGAAGTGCAGGACACCGTCGGCGCCGCGGGCGAGTGCCTGGAGCGACCAGAGGCGGTAGAGGCCGGGGCGTTTGGGCACGTTGACCGGCCGCCAGCTGACCGCGGAGGGGGCCTGTTCCATCAGCAGCCAGGGGCGGCCGCCCTTGAGCGAGCGCATCAGGTCGTAGTTCATCGCCGCGTTGACGTGGGCGCGCGGGTCGGCCGGGTCGGGGTAGGCGTCGTCGGAGACGAGGTCCTCGTGCCGGCTCCACTCCCAGTAGTCCAGCGCCTTGAGCATCGACATGAAGTTGGTGGTGACGGGGACGCCGGGCGAGACCTCGTCCAGGACGGCCTTCTCGGCGCGGTGCAGGGCGAGCAGCGCGTCCGAGCAGAACCGGCGCCAGTCCAGCAGCTGGGTGGGGTTGACCGGGCCGGGCGCGGTGCGCGGCGGCTCGATCTGCTCGAAGGAGGTGTAGCGCTGCGACCAGAAGGCGGTGCCCCAGGAGCGGTTCAACTCCTCGATGCCGCCGTGCCGTTCGCGCAGCCAGCGGCGGAAGTCGACGGCCGAGTCGGGGCAGAAGCACTCCTGGACGTGGTCGCCGTACTCGTTGTGGATGTGCCACAGGGCGAGCGCGGGGTGGTGGCGGTAGCGTTCGGCGAGCGCCCGGGTGAGCCGGACGGCGGCCTCGCGGTAGGCGGGCGAGGAGGGGCAGTAGTGCTGGCGCGAGCCGAACTCCAGCCGGACGCCGTCGGCGGTGACGGGCAGCAGTTCGGGGTGGGCTCGGACCAGCCAGGCGGGCGGGGAGGCGGTGGCGGTGGCCAGGTCGACGGCGACGCCGTGCCGGTGGCAGAGGTCGAACAGGCGGTCCAGCCAGCCGAAGTCCCAGCTGTCGGCGTCGGGTTGGAGGCGGGCCCAGGAGAACACGCCGACGGTGACCAGGTTGACCCCGGCCTCGGCCATCAGCTTCACGTCCTCGGCCCACACCTGCTCGGGCCACTGCTCGGGGTTCCAGTCCCCGCCGTACAGCAGGCCGGGCACCCGGGTGAGGCGGTCGGTGGTCACGGTCAGGCGGTCGGTGGTCACGGTCGCGGTCATCCCTTCACGGCTCCGCCCAGCAGGCCCGCCACGAACTGCCGCTGGAAGAGCAGGAAGAGCACCATCAGCGGGAGCGTGGCCAGGAAGGAGCCGAGCATCAGGCCGGAGTAGTCGACGTGGGTCAGCCCGGTCAGCGTGTTGAGCGCGACCGGCACGGTGTACTTGTCCTCGGTGTTGAGCATCAGCAGCGGCCAGATGAAGCCGTTCCACTGGCCCATGAAGGTGAAGATCACCAGCGCGCCCAACTGCGGCCGTACGCACGGCAGGACGACCTGGTAGAAGGTGCGCAGCTCGCCGGAGCCGTCGATCCGGGCCGACTCCAGGAGTTCGTCGGGGAAGTCCAGGAAGCCCTGGCGCATCAGCAGGATGCCGAAGGAGTTGGCCAGGAAGGGGACGATCACCGCCTGGTAGCTGTCGATCCAGCCGAGGCTGGCCATCATCTGGAACAGCGGGACGAGCAGCACCTGCAACGGGATCATCATGGTCGCCAGCACCAGTCCGAGCAGCAGCCCGCGGCCGCGGAAGCGGTACTTGGCCAGCCCGTAGCCGCACATCGCGGACAGCAGCGAGCTGAGCGCGGTGTAGACGACGGCGATCCCGAGGCTGTTGAGCATGACCCGGCCGAAGCCGATGGTCTCCTGGAGGTGCGCCAGGTTGCGCAGCAGGTTGCCGCCGGGCAGGAACGGCGGTGGGGAGTGGAACAGTTCGGAGCTGCTGTGGGTGCTGGCGATCAGCATCCAGGCGAAGGGCACCAGGCTGAGCACGGCGCCGAGGGTGAGGGCGGCGAGGACGGCGATCCGGCCGAGACGGGCGGGCAGCGGGGCGCGGCCGCCGCGACGCGGCGCGGTGGTGGCGGCACTGCGAGCGGCAGTGGGGGTGGCGGTGGTCATCGGCGGCGTTCCCTTCCGTAGAGCCGGAACTGGAGCAGCGAGACCGCCGCGATGATCAGCACGACCACCCAGGCGATGGCGGCCGCGTAGCCGAAGTCGAGCTGCTGGAAGCCGACCTTGTAGAGGTAGACCACCGGGGTGAGGGTCGCGTCGCCGGGGCCGCCGCGGGTCAGTACGTAGTTCTCGTCGAAGAGCTGCAGGGTGCCGATGGTGGAGGTGATGACGCAGAACAGCACCACCGGGCGCAGCTGCGGCAGGATCACGCCGCTGTAGGTGCGCACGGTGCCGGCGCCGTCGAGGGCGGCGGCCTCGTACTGGTCGCGGCCGATCGCCTGCAGTCCGGCCAGCAGGATGACGGCGTTGTAGCCGGTCCACCGCCAGGTGACCGAGCCGATCAGCGAGATCCGGGCCCAGGTGGGCGAGTTGAGCCAGTCGACCGGGCCGAGGCCGAGCGCCTGGAGGAGCTGGTTGGCGAGGCCGCCGTCGGTGCGCAGCAGGACCTGGAAGACCACGGCGTAGGCGACCAGGGTGGTGATCGCGGGCAGGAAGAACACCGCCCGCCAGCCGGCCCGGAACCGCAGCCACGACTGGTTGAGCAGGACGGCGAGCACCAGGGCGAGGCCGATCATCACGGGCACCTGGACGGCGAGGATCAGACCGGTGTTGACCAGGGAGTGCAGGAAGGCCGGGTCGTGCAGCATCCGCCGGTACTGGTCCAGGCCGACCCAGACGTCGGCGCCGTCGCGGCGGGCGGTGAAGCTCTGGTAGAGGCTGGCGCCGAGCGGATAGGCGAAGAAGGCGACGAAGAGCGCGGTGGTGGGCCCGGCGAACAGCCAGGCGGCGGTGCGTGGGGAGCGTCGGCGGCGGGCGGGGGCGGCCTGGGTGGTCGCCGACGGCTTGCGCAGGGTGGCCGGGAGGCTGCTGGTCATCGGGCCCGCCTACCCGACCGTCTGGCGGCCGGTCGCGGTGGCGATCTGGCGGGCGGCGGAGCGCAGGACGGTGCCCGGGTCGGCGCCGTTGTGCAGCACCTGGTTGACGGCGGTGGTGACGATGTCGCCGGCCTTGGAGTCGTCGGCGGTGAGCTCGACGGTGGGGATGGCGCGGGTGAGTCCGGCGAACAGCTGCATGGCCGGCTGGCCGCCGTAATAGGGGGCGGGCTGCTGGAAGTACGGGTCGTCCAGGGCGGGGAGGTAGGCGGGGAAGAGGCCTTCGTGCTGCATCATCGAGGCCTGGTTGGCCTTGTCGGCGAGCAGGAAGGAGAGGAAGGCCCAGGCCGTCTCCGGGTTCCGGCTCTGCGCGGTGACGCACAGGGTGGAGCCGCCGCTGTTGGAGGTGCGGGGGCCGCCGGGGGTGAAGGCGGGCAGCGGGACGACGCCGACCTTCCCCCCGAGGTCGGCCATGTCGCTGGTGAGGGTGCCGTCCCACCAGGCGGCGGTGGGGGTGGTGGCGGCCTTGCCGTCGTGGGTGCCGGAGACGAGCCCGGACCAGCCGTTCTCGAAGTCCACCAGGTCGCGGTCGACGAGCTGCTTGAGCAGGGTGAGCGCGCGTTCGGCGGCGGGGGTGGCGACGGCCACCTTGCCGTCGGTGAACCAGCGCTGGCCCTGCTGCTGGAGCAGCATGGCGAAGAAGCTGTCCTGTTTGGCGTCCAGGATGAGCAGCTTCCTGCCGGTGGCGGCCTTGAGCGCGGTGCCGGCGGTGAGGTAGTCGTCCCAGGTGGCGAGGCCGGCCGGGTCGATGCCGGCCTGCTGGAACAGGTCGCGCCGGTAGAACAGGGCGCACGGCCCGCTGTCCCAGGGCAGCGCGAAGACCTTGCCCTTGGCATCCGTGACGGTCCGCCAGGACGCCTCAGCGTACTGGGACTTGAGGCCTGCGGCGCGACTGGTGAGGTCGACCAGGCCGTTCGGGAAGTTGCCGATGTAGGTGGGCAGCTTGTGGCCCTCGACGGTGAGGATGTCGGGCAGCCCGCTGCCGGCGCCGAACCCGACGGAGATCTTGTCGTAGGCGTTGTCGTAGCCGATGTCCACCACGTCGACGGTGGTGCCGGGGTGGGCCTGTTCGAAGGCCTTGCCGAGCCGTTGCATGGCCTTGGCGGCGACGTCCCAGGACCAGATGACGACCTTGCCGGAGAGGGCGGCGCCCGGGCTGCCGGTGAGCTGCTTGGCACTGGTGCCGCCGGCGCCGCCGGTCGCGCAGCCGGTGGCGCCGGCCATCAGCAGCGCGCCGCCCGCGAGTCCGGCGGAGAGGATCCGGCGCCGTGCCGGACCTGATCTCAATTCGCCCTGGTCACGGGCTGGTTGGGGATCTTTTTTGTGCCGGGTTCGTGCGGACATCTTGCCTCCCGACTGGTGAATGCCGAATGCTGTATACAGAACTCAGCATTCACAACCCCGTCAAGGCTTGTGACTGAAATCGCGGAAGGTGCCAGCATGAGCACACGCGTCCCCCGAACCCACCCGTACATCCCCAACTCCGCCCCGCAGGTGAGGAAAGCGATGCTGGCGGAGGTCGGCGCCCAGGACGTCGAGGAGTTCTACGCCGACATCCCGGCCGCCCTCCGGCTGGACCGCCCGCTGCGGCTGCCCGAGCCGCTCGGCTCCGAGGCCCGGCTGGTCGCCCACATGGAGGAGCTGCTCTCCCGCAACACCGCCGTCCCGCCGGGCCGCAGCTTCCTCGGCGCCGGCTGCTACCGCCACCACGTGCCCGCCGTGGTGGACGAGATCGTCAACCGCAGCGAGTTCCTCACCGCCTACGCGGGCGAGCCGTACGAGGACCACGGCCGCTTCCAGGCACTGTGGGAGTACCAGTCGCTGATGGCCGAGCTGCTGGCCGTCGACGTCGTCAACGTGCCGACGTACGACGGGTTCCAGGCCGCCGCGACGGCGCTGCGGATGGCCGGACGGGCCACCGGGCGGCGCCGGCTGGTGCTGGTCGGCGCGATCGACCCGGACCGGATCTCACGGATCCGCGACTACGTCCGGGGCGTCCACGAGCTCGTCCTCGTCCCGGCCGATCCCGCCGCCGTCCGGGCCGCGCTCGCCGAGGGCGACGCGGCCGCCGTCTACGCCCAGCTCACCGACCACGACGGCCGGGTGGACCAGGATCTGCCGAGCTACATCGAACTCGCCCACCAGGCGGGCGCGTTGGCCGTCGCCCACGTCAACCCGCTCAGCCTCGGCGTGCTCACCCCGCCCGCCGAGCTCGGCGCCGACCTCACCTGCGGCGACCTCCAGCCGCTCGGCATCCACCCGAGCTACGGCGGCGGCAACGCGGGCTTCATCGGCAGCCCGGACGACGAGCGCCTGGTCGCCGAGTACCCGAGCCGGCTGTTCGGCCTCGTCCCCACCGACGTCCCCGGCGAGTACGGCTTCGGCGACGTCGCGTACGAGCGCACCTCCTTCGCGGTGCGCGAGGAGGGCAAGGAGTGGGTCGGCACCGCCGCCGCCCTGCACGGCATCGCCGCCGGGGTCTACCTCACGCTGATGGGCCCGCACGGCATGCGGGAGATCGGCGCGACGATCCTCGCCAACACCGCCTACGCCCGGCAGCGGCTGGCCGAGGTCCCCGGCGTGGAGCTCGCGGACCCGCGGGCCGTCCACTTCGCCGACTTCACCGTCCGCTACACCGGCGAGCGCACCGCCGCGGAGATCGCCGAGGCCCTGCTCGCCCGCGGCCTGCACGGCGGCACCCCGGTCGGGGCCGACGAGGCCGGCGCCCGTGAGGGCCGCTACTGCGTGACCGAGCTGCACACCCGGGCCGACATCGACCGCCTCGCCGACGCACTTGAGGAGATCGCGAAGTGACGAACCGTCAGAACAGCGAGCCGGTGGACCCGCGGATCGCCCCCAAACCCGCCCTGCGCCGCTTCCACCAGGCCCGCTGGGACGAGAAGCTCGTCTTCGAGCTCGGCGCCCCCGGCGAGCGCGGCGTCCTGCCCCCGCTGCCCGAGGCCGCCGTCACCGCCGCCGTCGGCGACCCGGCCGAACGGCTGCCCGCCGCGCTGCGCCGCGCCACACCGCCCGCCCTGCCCGAACTCGGCCAGCAGCAGGTGCTCCGGCACTACCTGCGGCTCTCCCAGGAGAACCTCGGCGCCGACCTCAACGTGGACGTCGGCCAGGGCACCTGCACCATGAAGTACAGCCCCAAGGTCAACGACACCTTCGTCCGCGACCCCCGGATCGCCGCCCTGCACCCCGCGCAGGACCCCTCCACCGTCCAGGGCGTGCTCGAACTCGTCCACCGGCTGGAGCAGTTGCTCAAGGAGGTCTCCGGCATGGACCGGGTCAGCCTCCAGCCCGGCGCGGGCTCGGCGGCGATCTGGACCAACGTCTCGGTGATCCGCGCCCACCACGCCGCGCGCGGCGAACTGGAGCAGCGCGACGAGATCATCACCACCGCCTTCTCCCACCCCTCCAACGCCGCCTGCGCCAAGACCGCCGGCTTCCGGGTGATCACCCTGCACCCCGACGCCGACGGCTACCCCGACATCGAGGCGCTGCGCGCCGCCGTCGGCCCGCGCACCGCCGCGCTGCTCATCACCAACCCCGAGGACACCGGCATCTACAACCCCCGGATCGCCGAGTTCGTCCGGATCGTCCACGAGGCCGGCGGCCTGTGCGCCTACGACCAGGCCAACGCCAACGGCATCCTCGGCATCACCCGGGCCCGCGAGGCCGGCTTCGACCTGTGCCACTTCAACCTCCACAAGACCTTCTCCACCCCGCACGCCTGCGGCGGACCGGCGGCCGGCGCCTGCGGCGTCACCGCCGAACTCGCGCCCTACCTGCCGCGCCCCACCGTCGAGTTCGACGGCGAGCGGTACGTCCTGGACGACGACCGGCCGGACTCGGTCGGCAAGATCCGCCCCTACCTGGGCGTCGTGCCGAACCTGGTGCGCGCCTACGCCTGGATCACGGCCCTGGGCGCCGAGGGGCTGCGCGAGGCCGCCGAGACCGCCGTGCTCAACAACAACTACCTGCTGCACCGGGTGCGGCGGATCCGCGGCGTCTCCGTCCCGTACGCCGAGGGCCGCCCCCGGGTCGAGCAGGTCCGCTACAGCTGGCAGCAGCTCAACGAGGACACCGGCCTGCACAGCGAGGACCTCGGCTACCGCGCCGCCGACTTCGGCACCCACTACTGGACCAGCCATCACCCGTACGTGGTCCCGGAGCCGATGACGCTGGAGCCCACCGAGTCCTACTCCCGGGCCGACCTGGACGAGTACGCGGCGATCCTCGCCGAGGTCGCCCGCGAGGCGTACGAGGACCCGGAGACCGTCCGCACCGCGCCGCACAACTCCACCGTGCACCGGATCCGGCACGAGCCGCTGGACGACCCGGCGGTCTGGGCGGTCAGCTGGCGCGCCTACCGCCGCAAGGTCCTGGGCGAGCGGCCGTGACCTCCGCCCCGGGCGCCCGGATCGGGCTGGTGGTCAACCCGGTCGCCGGCCTCGGCGGCCTGGTCGGCCTCAAGGGCAGCGACGGCGCCGAGGTCCAGCGGCGGGCCCTGGCGCTCGGGGCCCGGCCGCAGGCCGTCGCCCGGGCCTCGCTGACGATCAGTCAACTTCCGCCGGACGTCGAACTGATCACCGTCGACGGCCCGATGGGCGCCGCCGCGGTGCGGGCGGCCGGCCGGCCCGCGCGGGTCGTCCACCACAGCACCGGGCCGCGGGCCGCCGGGGCACCGGGCACCGGGGAACCGAGCACAGCCGCCGACACCCGGGCGGCGGTGCGCGCCCTGGTCGCGGCCGGCGCCGGGCTGCTGCTGTTCTGCGGCGGCGACGGCACCGCCCGCGACGTGCTGGACGCACTCGGGCCCGAGCCCCGGGTGCCGGTGCTCGGCATCCCCGCCGGGGTCAAGATGCACTCCGCCGTGTTCGCCGTCCACCCCCGGGCCGCCGCCGAGGTCGCGGCGGCCTGGGCGGCCGGCCGCGGCGTCCGGCTGACGGCCGCCGAGGTGGTGGACCGGGACGAGGCCGCGCTGCGGGCCGGCCGGGTCTCCGCCCGGCTGTACGGCCGACTGACCGTCCCCGTGCTGCCTGCCCGGGTCCAGCAGCGCAAGACCGGCAGCTCCGGGCCCGACCCGGGGACACCGGCCGGCCTCGCCGCCGAGGTCGCCGAACGCGTCGGCCCCGGCGGGCTGCTGCTCCTCGGGCCCGGCAGCACCACCTACGCGGTGGCCACCGCGCTCGGCGCGCCGGGCGCCAGCCTGACCGGCGTCGACCTGCTGCGGCTCGGCCCCGCGAGCGCCCTCGGCCCCGGCCACGCCGACGGCCTCGCCACCGCCGCCCGCCTCCTGATCCGCGACGCCCGGGCCGACCAGCTGCGCGCCCTGCCCACCACCCCCTGCATCGCCCTCTCCCCGATCGGCGGCCAGGGCTTCCTGCTCGGCCGCGGCAACCAGCAGCTCACCCCCGAACTGCTGCGCGCCGCGGGCCGGGAACGGCTGCTGGTGCTCGCCACCGAGGCGAAGCTCGCCGCCCTGGCGGGCCGCCCGCTGCTGCTGGACACCGGCGACCCCGACCTGGACGACGCCCTCTCCGGCCACGTCCGGGTGATCACCGGCCGCCGCTCCGGCGCCGTGTACCGCCTCTCCGCCTGACCTCCCACCCACAGAGGAGCCCCCCATGATCGACCTGCACGACAAGCGCGCGATCGTCACCGGCGCCGCCTCCGGCATCGGCCGGGCCACCGCCGCCCTGCTCGCCGAACTCGGCGCCGCCGTCGTCCTCCTCGACCTCGACGCCGAGCGCGGCGAACAGGCCGCCAAGGAGATCGGCGGCACCTTCGTCCGCTGCGACGTCTCCCGGCGCGCCGACTGCGAGCGGGCCGTCAGCACCGCTGTCGAGCAACACGGCGGCGTGGACGTACTGTTCAACAACGCGGGCATCATCCGCCGCTCCACCGTCACCGAGATCAGCGACGAGGACTGGGACCTGGTGATGGCCGTCAACGTCCGCTCGATCATGCTGCTCAGCGGGCTGGTGGTGCCGCTGATGGCCGCGAGCGGCGGCGGCAGCATCGTCAACACCGGATCCGGCTGGGGCATCAAGGGCGGCGGCCGGGCCATCTCCTACTGCGCCTCCAAGGGCGCCGTGGTCAACATGACCCGGGCGATGGCCATCGACCACGGCCCGGACAACATCCGGGTCAACTGCGTCTGCCCGGGCGACACCGACACCGGCATGCTCGCCGAGGAGGCCCGCCAACTCGGCGAGAGCCCCGACGCCTTCTACACCGACGCCGCCGACCGCCCGCTCGGCCGGATCGGCCAGCCCCGGGACATCGCGCAGACCGTCGCCTTCCTGGCCAGCGACGCCGCCGCCTTCGTCAGCGGCGCGGTCATCGCCGTGGACGGCGCCGGTACGGCCTGACCGCCTGACCGACCACCCGCCAGGACCCGGCCCGGGCGGTCGGGCACCGACGGCCGGGCGCCCGCCCGCTGGTGGCCGGCCGCCCGGCCACCGGTGCCGGTCGCCCGGCCGGTACGCTACCGACCAGGAAGAAGGGAAGCCCGATGGCGATCGAGCGGCGTCCGCTGCGCGAGCAGGTCAAGGACGAACTCCTGGAGCAGCTCGGCCGCGGCCGGTTCACCCCCGGCGAGTCGATCAACGAGGTCCAGCTCGCCGAGGAACTGGGCGTGAGCCGAACCCCCCTGCGCGAGGCCCTGATCAGCCTGGAGCGCGAGGGCATCATCACCAGCGAACGCGGCAAGGGCTTCCGCTTCGCCCCCACCGGCAAACAGGAGTTCCTCGACCTCACCGCGATCGTCATCGCCCTGGAGTCGCTGGCCCTGCGCACCTCCGACCCGGCCCACCTGGCCGAGATCGCCCCCCGGCTGCTCGCCGAGGCCCGCGCCTTCTCCGCCCCGCAGGCCCCGCACGGCACGATAGAGCGCCACGACGACGCCTGGCACGCCCTGCTGCTCTCCGGCTGCGCCAATGCCCGGCTGCGCGAGATGATCGACTCGCTGAAGCTCACCCTGCACCGCTACGAGCGGGTGGTGGTCGGCGACCACGAGATCCTGGAGCGCGCCGCCGAGGAGCACGAGCGGATCGCCCAGTGCCTGCTGGACGGCGACATCGACCAGGCCGTCGCCGCGCTGGAGGCCAACTGGACCGGCGGCATGGAACGCATCCTGCACCGGCTGCCCCCGGTCGCCGCGTTCTGAGCCGCCTGCCCCGGGCGCCGCGTTCGAGCCGGCCCGTCAGCCCAGCAGTTCCGGGACGCCCGGGGCGAGCCAGTGCAGCCGGTCGGCCAGGCCGGCCGCCTCGAACCGCGCGGTGGTCTCCGCCCGCCCCTCGGTGAAGTGCTCCCACGAGGTGTAGTGGACGGGGACGACCCGGCGGGCACCGAGCGAGGCGGTGAGCGCGGCGGCCTGCGCCCCGTCCATGGTGATCAGCGCACCGCCGCCGAAGGCCCCGATCCGGGCCGCGCCGAGGTGCAGGAAGGCCGTACCGATCCGGAACTTCCGCCCCACCGCGTCCAGTTCGGGGATGTGGACGGTGTCACCCGAGATGTAGAGCGCCTCCTCCTCACCGGGCACCTCGACCACGAAGCCGGTCACGTCCCCGACCGGACCGTGCAGGCCCGGCGTGCCGGTCACCCGCAGGGTCCGGCCGTCCACCGTCAGGGTGCGGCTCTGCCAGGGCGCCAGCCCGAGCGCGCCGCCGCCGATCCGGGCGGCCCCGCTGACGGTGGTCAGCACCGGCCGCCCGGCGAGCAGGGTCCGGCCGGTGGCGTCCAGGTTGTCGGGGTGCTCGTCGTGGCTGAGCAGCACGGCGTCCACCGGCGGCAGCTCGTGCGCACCGATCGCCGGGGCGCCGGTGCTACGCAGGACCACCGGGTCGTGCCGGTACTCGGCCGGAGCCGGATCGAAGACGGGGTCGGTGAGCAGCCGCAGCCCGCCGACCTCCAGCAGGACGGTCGCGGTGCCGATGTGGGTGGCCTTGATCTTCACAGTGCTCTTTCCCTAGCGGTGAATTGACGGTCAATCAGTTTTCGGCCCGGACGCGGAAGCGGCTCCGGTAGTCCCCCGGCGTGGTGGAGAGCCGGTCCCGGAACACCCGGTGCAGGGTCTCGACGGAGCCGAAGCCGCAGGCCCGGGCGACCCCGGGCAGCGGGTGGTCGGTGCGCTCCATCAGCCGGCGCGCCGCCTCCAGCCTCAGCCCCTCGACGTACGCCCCGGGCGTCGTACCGGTCTCCGTACGGAACACCCGGGCGAAGTGCCGCTCGCTCATGGCGAGCCGGCCGGCGAGTACGGGCACCGACAGGTCGCCGTCCAGGTGCTCGCCGATCCAGCGGCGCAGGTCCCGCAGGTCCACCCGGCCGCCCGGGTGGTGGGCCAGCGGCACGCTGAACTGGCTCTGGCCACCCGGGCGTTGCAGGTACATCACCATGATCCTGGCGATCTCCAGCGCGAGGTCGTCGCCGTGGTCCTCGGCGACCAGCGCCAGGGTGAGGTCCATCGAGGTGCTCAGGCCGGCGCTGGTCCACATCCGCCCGGAGCGGATGAACACCGGATCGGCGTCCACCTCGACGGCCGGGTGGTCGGCGGCCAGCCGCTCGGCGGTCGCCCAGTGGGTGGTCGCGCGGTGCCCGTCCAGCAGCCCGGCCGCCGCCGTCACGTGCGCGCCCGCGCAGACCGAGGCGACCCGTCCGGCCCGTGGCCCGGCCTCCCGCAGCCAGGCCACCACGGCCTGGTCCACCCGGGGCACCGGCCCGTCCGGCCCCAGGTCCACCCGGCCCGGCACCAGCACCGTGTCCGCGCGGACCCGCGCCTGCGCCAGCGTCCCGGTCACGTGCAGCGGCACCCCCGAGAAGGTCTCCACCGGCCCGCTCCGCTCGGCGCACACCCGCACCTCGTACCCGGGCCGCCCGGGCGGCAGCAGCCGGCCGGCCAGCGCGAAGATCTCGGCGGGCCCGGCCACGTCCAGCGCGTTCACCCCGGGGAACACCGGGACCACGACCAGATGCGGCAGGCGGAGTGCGTCGTCCATGCCCCCACCCTCGCCCGGAGGCGGCTCTGGCGGCAATGACGGGAGTCTGCAAGATCCAGCCATCGGCCCTCATCCGACAAAGAGGACCTACGCCCCCGGCCGTACCGCCCCCGCGACCAGCGCCCGATTGACCCTCCTCCGCCTCCCGGCGGCAGGATGGCCCGCATGTGGGGCAAGTGGATCGACTGCCGGGTACGGCCCGGAGCACACGAGGCGTTCGCCGCCGGCCAGCGCCGCTGGTCGGCGATCTCCGACCAGCCGGGCCTGGTCGGCCAGGCCGGCGGCTGGGCACCGGACGGCGACCGCGCCCTCCTGCTCGCCCTGTGGGCCGACGAGCCCGCCTACACCCGCTTCCTGCGCGAACGCCACGACCGGGCCGCCGCCGCCCAGCACTCCGCCTACAGCGCGATCGAGGTCGCCACCGGACCGGTCGTCCTCACCATGCCGGGCGGCTCCCCGTCCCTCCCCGACGCCCTCACCCGCGCCACCGTCCTGCGGGCCGCCGACTGCCGCCTCCGCCCGGGGCGCGCCGACCACTTCCTCGACGTCCAACGCCGCCTCTGGGCCCCGGGCATGGCCGCCGCCGACGGCATGCTCGGCGGCGCCGTCACCCGCCTCGCACCCGACCGCTACCTCGTCACCACCCTCTGGACCACCCCCGCCGCCCACCACGCCTACACCACCGACCACCTCCCCGCCCTGCTCCCCCGCGCCGCCGTCCCCACCGACGTCCACACCCTCACCGGGCACCTGCTCCCGCTCGAACCGTCCTGGCTGGTCCTCCCCGTCCGGTCGCCGTAGCGGGGCCTGTCAGGGGCCGGCCCTACACTCCGGGCCATGTCACTGCCGCACTCCGTAGGCTCCGTCGACGACCAGCTGTCGGTCCTCGACTCCCTCCTCGCCGCCCCGTTCCCCGAGCGCGCGGACACGAGGACCGAGCACGGCTGGGGCGGCCCCGGGCACCAGCTCGCCGTGCTCCGGGCGAGCCGCGACTTCTGGGACGACCCGGGCCCCGAAACCGTCACCGAGGCCGAGGACGAACTCGAAACCGACCTCACCGCCCTGACCGCCGTCCTGACCGACCGCTGGGGCGCCCCGGACACGATCGACCTCTGGTCCCACCTCGGGTACGACCAGCCGGACTTCGCCGACACCGACGGGCCCGAGCCGCTGGTCTCCCTGGCCTCCCTCGTCTTCCACCTGCCGGTGTGGCGGGTGCCGTCCACCGGGCGCTGGGTGGGCCTGATCATCGGGCAGGCCGACCGGGAGTTCCCGCTCGAACTCCTGGTCGCGATCGGCGAGGAGTCCTGCCTGCCGCGGTGAGACCCCTCGCGCCGTCGCCGCCGGACCGGGCGCCGACCGCCCGGGGCCGGGCCGCGCCGTCACCCCGGCGCCCCCGGCCGGTGGGCGTCGCAGTACCAGCCGCCCGGATACAGCCGGGCTCCCGACGCTCCGCACGGGATCCGGCCCGCCGAGCAGATCTCCCGCCGCACCGGCGGGATCACCCGATCGGAGGTGAGCGGCTCACCCACCGGGTCGTACGGGTCCCCGGGCAGCAGCAGCCGATGCGGCGGGCGGTGCGGAGCGCGGCGCCGCTCCGGCACCCGCGGCTGGTCGGCCCCGCGCTGACGCGGGACCACCGGCCGGTCCGTCCGGTCCGCCAGCACCCCGCCGTTGGCGAGGAAGCGGCGCCGGTCCGCCTCGGGCGCCCAGAAGCGCAGCGGGCCGCCGTTCCGGGTCCGTTGGGTGATCGGCACATACACGCCGCCGGCGACCCGGCGCACGAAGTCGTCGATCCGCGGGACCAGCACCGCCCACGTCGGGTGCCACCGCCCGCAGCGGCCGCCGCCGCGCACCTGGCAGGGCCGCGGGCTGACGCGGTCGCACTTCAGCAGTTGGAGGGTCCGCACCCCGCCGCGCAGCAGCAGGTCGCGGTCCTCGCGGATGGCCCGGGCCGGCAGGTTGTCGGTGCGCACCCAGTGGACCTGGTCGATGAGCGGCGCGTTCGGGTCGACGGTGTGCCAGACCGCGGTGATGCCGTCCTCCCGCGCCAGCCGGTTCCGACGCCGGACGGACTGCGCGCTGACGTAGGAGAGTTGGGGCTCGAACCCGAACCGGCGGCCGTCCGCGCCGGTGACCAGGACGGCGGGCCGCCGCCCGTCGGCCGTCCCGGCCCCGATCTCGACGGCGTGCCCGTCGCTCGCGGCGGCCCGGGCGTAGCGCTCCTGGTAGGCCTCGCGCTGCTCGTCCTGGGCAGCGGTGTGGGCCCGGCGGTGCGGGTTGTGGTGGGAGGCGATGCGCCGACCGCGCCGGAACGACAGGTACATCCACTCCGGCTGCTCGGGGCGGGCGTCCCGGCAGGTGGGGCAGAGCAGCCCGCGCTGGGCCACCGGCCGCCGGTCGGCGCGCAGCCGGTGCCACAGGCCGGGCTGTTCGGGGACACCGAGGTCGTCTCGGTCGAGGTCGAGGAGGCGGTCGAGGTCGGTGTTGAAGACCAGGTTGCGCGTAGGGAGTTCACCGTCGTACTCGTTCATGGCGTCTCATCTCTGCCATCAACCACGAGAGGGAACTTCCAGTCTGCACCGGGGCACCGACACCCGAGCCCGCTACCGTGCTGCCGGACGGAGCCGAGGGTGCACGGAGGGCGCAATGACGGACAGGGGTTTGCGGGAGCGGAACCAGCGGGAGCGCGGGTTCGAGGTGCGGGCGATCGGGTGGGTGGAGTCGCCCTTGCTGGAGCGGGCGGGGGCGCCGAGGCAGGGGGACGAGGGCGCGCCGGAGGCGTGGGTGGCCTTCGAGGCCGAGGTGGAGCGGGGGCTGCGGGACCTGGTGGCCGGGCAGGAGGTGCTGTTGCTGACCTGGCTGCACCGGGCGGACCGGGAGATCTTGGCGGTGCGTCCGCGCGGGGACCGCTCCCGGCCGGAGACCGGGGTGTTCGCGACCCGCTCGCCGGACCGGCCGAACCCGATCGGGCTGCACCGGGTCACCGTCCTGGCCGTGGACGGCCCGCGGCTGCGGGTCAGCGGACTGGAGGCGATCGACGGCACCCCGGTGCTGGACGTGAAGCCGGTGCTGCCCGGGCTCGCCGAGCGGTAGCGGGGGTCGGCGGGGGCGGCGGGGGGCGCCGTCGCCGGCACGGGCAGCGCATGACGGTGGCAGCGCGTTGTCAGCGGCCCGCCGTGGCGACGAGGCGGGCCAGGGCGGCCCGGGCGGGTGGGCCCCAGGTGGGCTTGCCGCCGGGGCGGCCGTGGTCACCGGCGTGGCCGATGCGCAGGCAGGAGAGGGCGCGCAGCACCGCCCAGCCGCGGGCGCGGCGCAGGGTGGCGGGGTCCGGGGCGGGCCGGTAGGCCGCGTGGAAGCGGTCGGCGGCGCCGTCCGGCAGCAGGATCCAGGCGGCGGCGAGGTCACCGGCCGGGTCACCGGCGAAGAGGTCGCCGAAGTCGATCACACCGCAGAAGGTGCCGTCGGCGGTGAGCACGTTGGCCGGGTGCAGGTCGCCGTGGAGCCACAGGTCCGGGCCCGTCCACTCCGGCGCGGTGACGGCGTCCTCCCAGACCGCGCGGACGGCCTCCGGGTCGGGGAGCAGCCCCAGTTCGATGGCCGAGGCGAGCTGCCTGGCGAAGCCCTCGGCGTGGTCGGCCAGCGGTCCGCCGCGGCCGCGACCGGCGGGCGCACCGTCGGGGGCGGGGCGGTGAAGGGCGGTCAGGAAGGCGGCCAGGGTGTCGGCGGCCCGCGCGGCGCGGGTGGCGGGCGCGCGGTCGGCGGGCTCGCCCGGCACCCAGGTGGTGACGATCCACGGCCGCGGGAACCGCTCGGAGGGCTCGCCGAAGCGCTGTGGGACGGGGACGGGCAGCGGCAGGTGCGGGGCGAGGGCGGGCAACCAGGCGTGCTCCTTGCGCAGCAGCTCGTCCGCCGACGTCGTCGCCCAGGGCAGCCGGACGGCGAGGTCGTCGCCGAGCCGCCACAGCTGGTTGTCCCAACCGCGCGCGCCGAGCGTCACGGGATGGTCGGCCAGGTCGGGGTGCTGGTCGCGCAGCAGCGCGCGGACCAGCTCAGCGGTGATGTCGGTCCCGGTGTCGGTCATGCCGGGCAACGGTAGTCGGGCAGCGGGGGGCGGTGCCACGGGAACGGGAAAGGGCGCGCCGGGCCCCGGAGTTCGCCGGGTGCCGCGCGCCGGCTGCGGAGCGACGGAAACACCCGGGGCGAGGACGAGGAGGAGCGCGATCAGCCCGGCCGTTCCGGCTGCCCGTCCGCACCGGCCGCCGTCAGGGCCGGCGGGCGCGACACCTCCAGCCAGACCAGCTTCCCGCCGGCCTCGGGCCGGGAGCCCCAGGCGGCGGAGAGCCGGTCCACCACCCGCAGTCCGTGCCCGCCCGGGCGGCCCGTACCGGCGGACGGGCGCAGGCACGGCGGGACGGGGCTGGCGTCCGCGACCTCCACCCGCAGCCGGGCACCGTCCCAGTGGAGCCGCAGCTCGCTCGGGCCGCCGGGAGCGTACAGACAGGCGTTGGCGACCAGCTCGGCGACCATCAGCAGGACGTCCTCGGCGGCGGCCCGCCGGTCCTCGTCGACGGCCGGCAGCCACTGCCAGGACACCAGCGCCCGTCGGCTGAACTCGCGGCTGCGCCGCACCGTGCCGGGGCCGCCTTCCAGCGCCAGTCGCCTGACCTGCTCCCGGCCTGGCGGCCCACCGTTCCCGGGGCGGTCCACGGCCTGCCTCCTCACCTCGGTTCGGCCCGGCCGGTGCGCTGGTGGCCGGGGTGGAGCCGTGGCACGCGGTCGGCCCCGATTCTCGCGAGCAGCCGTGGCCCGGCCGTCCGAGCCGCCGATCGCGCCTCCGGCCGGGCGTCCGGCTCGTGGTCCGGCGGGGACGGCGCGGGGCCGTCACCGGGTGCACGGTGCCAGGCGGGCCTCACCACTGGTACGAGCGGGAGCACCGTCCGTCGGCCGTCCATGCCCCGCGCCTGCCCGTTCCCCGCCGGTGCACACGCGCCGTCCGTTCCGTACCGCGCCCGGATCGCGCCCGGACGTTAGAGCCCGCCGCAACGGGGCAGCCGCCCCGGTGACGGGGCGGAACGGACGGCGCCCGCGGGCCGCTCGCCCGTCCGCACCACCCCGGTCCCAGCCGAGCCGCTCGAACACCTGGAGGACGAGGAGGGGCCCGTGAGATTCCTCGACCGCAGCGCCGCCGGCCACCAGCTGGCCCTCAGCCTCGCCCCGCTGCTGGGCGGGCGGGCCGGTGCCGAGCTGGTGGTCCTCGGCCTGGCCCCCGGCGGGCTGCCGGTGGCGGCCGAGGTCGCCGAGTCGCTGGGCGCCCCGCTCGACGCCACGGTGGTCCGGCCGCTGGCCGTGCCCGGCCACGACCGCCCGGTCGGCGCGATCGCCGACGGCGACCCGCCGCTGCTCGACCGGTACGCCCTGGAGAGCCTCGGGATCACCTCGGCCGAGCTGGACGCGAGCGTCAAACGGGAGCGGGTCGAGGTCCACCGCCGCGAGGCGCTCTACCGCCCGGGCCGGGCCCGGCTCCCGCTGTGCGGGCGCATCGCCGTCCTGGTCTCCGACGGGCTGACCGACGCGCTCACCGCCCGGGCGGCCCTCCACGCCCTGGCCGCCGACCACCCGGAGCGGCTGATCCTCGCGGCGCCGGTCGGCGACGCCCGGATCGCGGCCGACCTGCGCCGGGACGTGGACGCGGTGGTCTGCCTGCACCTGCCCCGCTACGCGCACGCCGCCGGGCCCTGGTACGGCGAGTTCCACGAGGTCACCGACCGCGAGGCGGCCGTCCTGCTGCAGCGGCGCACCCCGACGGACGGCCCGGACTGACGATCGGACGGCCCCGGCCCGAAAACCCGTTTGCCCGGCGAGGCGTGCACGGACCATCCTCCTGCCATGACCCATCCCCAGCACGTCATCGCCCTGGACGGGGCCACCCTGCGCCGCTTCGACGGCGAGGCGGACCTGCCCGAGTTCTTCGCCGTCATCGAGGAGTCGCTGGAGCACCTGCGGCCCTGGATGCCCTGGGTGGGCGAGCACAGCCGCGCCAAGACCGCCGAGTTCCTCGCCGGCCGCGCGGAACTCTGGGCGAACGGGCGGGACTTCACGTACGCGATCGTGCTCGACGGCGCGATCGTCGGTGCCTGCGGGCTGTTCCGGCGCGAGGACACCCCGGACGAGGTCCGCGAGATCGGCTACTGGCTGCACCCTGCCGTCACCGGGCGCGGGCTGGCCACCCGGACGGCGCGGGCCCTGGCCGACGAGGCCTTCCGCCTCCCCGGGGTGGAGGCCGTCGAGATCGTCCACGACCCGGCCAACCGGGCCAGCGGCGCCGTCCCGGCCCGCCTCGGCTTCACCGAGCACCTGCGCCGTCCCGCGGAGGCGCTCGCCCCGGCGGAGACCGGGGAGGAACTGGTCTGGCGACTGACCAAGGAACGGGCCTCGGCTCAATAACCCGGTGACCCCGGCGGTCCGCAGCCAGGGGGGAGCGTGCGGACCGCCGGGTGCGCCGGCCGGACGGGACGGTCCGGCGGCGCGTCGGGGGCGGACGCGGTCGGAGACCTCTGGCTCCGCGCGGAGCGCCCCATCTCGCGCTCCGCGTTCCCGCCATGGACCTCACCCACGGCATCGCGCGTTCACTCCCGTGCCCAGGAGACCCTCCCCGCCCTCGCCGATAACACTTTCTTCCGACTCTTCCGATCGCGCTCCGGATGAAGCCAGTTGACGATTCATCACACCATCTGAGGCGCGCTATGGCGGAGCAGGAAGTCGGGCTAGGATCACGGCATGGTCACCGCCCGGTCGCCGTTGCGTACACGACGCGCCCACCCCCGAGGGGTGGCGGCGCGGCTGTTCTGGCTGGGCGCCCTGCTGATGGCCGTGTTCGCGTCCCACGGGTTCAGCGCGGAGACCGGCGCCGGGCACACCGATCCGATCCGGATCGTCTGGTCCGCCCACGCCACGGCGGCGGGCGACAGCCCCCAGGCTCCGAACGCCCCGAAGGCTCCGCAGCCCACGCGGCCCGCCCACCAGCAGGAGCACGGCGAGGACGCCGACCACCCCGGCGGCGAGTGCCTGTCCGGGAAGCCCGAGGACGGCCCCGACGCCGAGGCCGCCTGGTCGGCCGTCGCCGCCCAGCCCACCCTCGGGGACGCCGCACCGGCGCCCGACCCGACGGGCCCGACGGCCGGAGGCACCGGAGACGCCGGAGCCGGGAGCACCGCTCCCGGAACACTCGAACCCCCGCACCGGATCGCCCGGCTGAGGGTCTAGACCGGCCCCGGGCCGCGCCCCGCCCCCGCCCGCCTCGCGGCGCGCGGGCCGGCGCCCGTCACCCGCGTCCGCCCCCTCCGTCCCCGCGATCCGCTGCCGCCCCCGCGCGGCCGCGCGGAGTCCCGTCATGCCCATCAGGCTCCTGGCCGCGCTGCTGCTCGGCCTGTTCTCCCTGCTGCCCGTCGGCTGCCCGCAGCAGCACCTCGACGCCCATCCGCTCCGCTCCCCCGCCGCGGCCACCGCCCCGGCCGAGCCGGGCGACTTCCCCGCCGACTCCCTGGAGCGGCACTGCGCGACCGGGGAGGCCGCCGCGCCCGCGCAGCGGTCCGTCCGGTCGACGGCGCTGCCCGCTCCGTCCCCTGCCACCGCCCCCGGCGGGGACCGGGCGGAGCCTGCCGCGCCCCGCCCGACGGCCGCCGCCGGGCGCGCCGCCCGTACGTCCGGGCCGAGAGGCCCGTTGCTGGTCACCGGTCGGTGGCGGATATAGCGGCTCGGCGTCCGTCCGAGCTGCCGTACCTTCCGCCAACTTCCCGACAGGAGACGAGACATGACGTCCCTCACCCATCGCACGGACGACCACGCGGCCCTCAGCGGCCTGGTCGGCAACACCCCGGTCCTGCGGATCGGCGAGCCGCTCGCCCCGGCGGGCCGCGGTTTCTGGGCCAAGCTGGAGGGCTTCAACCCCGGTGGCATCAAGGACCGCCCGGCCCTGCACATGGTCCAACGGGCGCGGGCCCGGGGCGAGTTGCGCCCGGGTGGCCGGATCGTGGAGTCCACCAGCGGCACGCTGGGACTGGGGCTCGCGCTGGCCGGCATGGTGTACCGGCACCCGGTCACGCTGGTCACCGACCCGGGGCTGGAGCCGACGATGACCAGGCTGCTCACCGCGTACGGCGCCGAGGTGGAGGCAGTCACCAGTGCGCACCCGCGGGGCGGCTGGCAGCAGGCCCGGCGCGACCGGGTGGCCGAACTGCTGGCCCGCCACCCGGGATCGTGGTGCCCCGACCAGTACAACAACCCCGACAACACCACCGCCTACACCCCGCTGGCGCTGGAGCTCGCCGCCCAACTGGGCCACCTGGACGTGCTGGTGTGCAGCGTCGGCACCGGCGGGCACTCGGCCGGCACCTCGCGCGTCCTGCGCCAGCTCTACCCGGGGCTGCGGGTGGTCGGGGTGGACACCGTCGGCTCCACGATCTTCGGCCAGCCCGCCCGGACCCGGCTGATGCGCGGCCTGGGCTCCAGCATCTACCCGCGCAACGTCGCCTACCAGGCCTTCGACGAGGTCCACTGGGTCGCCCCGGCCGAGGCCGTCTGGACCTGCCGCCGGCTGGCCGCCTCGCACTACGCCACCGGCGGCTGGAGCGTCGGCGCGGTCGCCCTGGTGGCCGGCTGGCTGGCCCGTACCCGGCCCGCCGGTACCCGGATCGCCGCGATCTTCCCGGACGGACCGCAGCGCTACCTCGGCACCGTCTACGACGACGAGTACGGCGCCGCGCACGACCTGCTGGACCACCCGCCGGCGGACGGCCCGGACGAGCTCGCCCGGCCGGACGAGCGGGAGGTCACCCGCTGGACCCGCTGCGCCGAGGTGGTCGACCCGCTGACCCTCCCGGGCGCCCCCGGCGGTGCCGCGTGAGGGGGCTGACCGCCCAGTTCCGGGGCCACGAGCGCAGCGTCCGGCTGCTGATGGTCAACCAGTTCACCATCAACCTGGGCTTCTACATGCTGATGCCCTACCTGGCCGCGCACCTGTCCGGCGGCCTGGGCCTGGCCGGCTGGACGGTCGGGCTGGTGCTCGGGGTGCGCAACTTCACCCAGCAGGGCATGTTCCTGGTCGGCGGCACGCTGGCCGACCGGTTCGGCTACAAGCCGCTGATCGTGGCGGGCTGCCTGCTGCGCACCGCCGGCTTCGCCGCGCTCGGCCTCTCCTCCTCGCTGCCCGCCCTGGTGGCGGCCTCGGCGGCCACCGGCCTGGCCGGGGCGCTGTTCAACCCGGCCGTGCGGGCGTACCTGGCGCGGGACGCGGGCGAGGAGCGGCGGATGGCCGCGTTCGCGCTGTTCAACGTCTTCTACCAGGCGGGCGTCCTGCTCGGCCCGCTGGTCGGCATGGCGCTGACGGCGGTGGACTTCCGCACCACCTGCCTGGTCGCGGCCGGGGTGTTCGCGGTGCTCAGCGCGGTGCAGATCCGGTCGCTGCCGGCCCGCCGGGGCTCCGGGCCGGACGAGGGGCACGAGCGTACGGGTGTCCTCGCGCAGTGGCGCAGGGTGCTGGCCAACCGGCCGTTCCTGCTCTTCGCGGGCGCGATGACCGGCTCGTACGTGCTGTCCTTCCAGGTGTACCTGGCGCTGCCGCTGGAGGTCCGCCGGCTGGGCGGCGGCGGCACCGGCGGGACGGTGGCGACGGCGCTGCTGTTCGTGGTGTCCGGGCTGGGCACGATCCTGCTCCAGACCAGGGTGACGGCCTGGTGCCGGGCCCGGATCGCGCCGGGGACGGCCCTGGTCGCGGGGGTGGCCGTGATGGGCGCGGCCTTCCTGCCGCTGCTCGCCGCCTCGGCCCTGCCTGTTCCCGAGACGGGCCCCGGGCGCTGGGCGCTGGCCGCCGGGCCGCCGGCGCTGGCCGCGTTCCTGCTGGCCCTGGGCACGGTGCTGGCGTACCCGTTCGAGATGGACACGGTGGTCCGGCTCTCCGGGGACCGCCTGGTCGCCACCCACTACGGGCTCTACAACACCGTCTGCGGGGTCGGCATCACCCTGGGGAACCTGCTGACCGGCGCGGCCCTGGACGCCGCCCGCGCGGCCGGGCTCGCCGCGCTCCCCTGGCTGGCGCTGTGCGCCCTCGGGGCGGCGTGCGCGCTCTCGCTGCGCGCCCTCCACCGCGGCCGCCGGCTCGCCGGGTCCGAACCGGTGCCCGCCGTGTAGGAGCGGCACGGCAGCCGCCGAACGGCGGACCCGCGGGCTCACTCCTGAGCCTGCGGGTCCGCCGACACCCCATCAGAAAGCTTGTACCGAACGGTCCGTTTCCTCATACTTCCGGTCAGCGCCGGTCAGGAGCTGATCATCCGCCGTGCTTCCGGAGAGCACCGGCCGGGGTCCGCCCATCGCCTGACCGCGCTTCACGGCCCCAACCCTCAGGGCCGTCGCCCCCCTCTGGAGGAGATCGGTGAGGACCATGCGCCCCACGCCCCGCACCGGCACCACACCCGGCACCACCCGCCGTACCGGCCGTACGCGCCGCTTCCGCCTGCTCGCCGCCGCCCTGGGCCTGCTGACCGCCACCGCGGTCGCCGCGCCGGGCGCCGCAGCCGCTCCCATCCCCACCGCCCCCACCGTCCCCACGGCCCCCACCGCCCGACCGGAACAGCTCCTGGCGGTCAGCGAGGCCATCCTGGGCGCCGAGGTCAACGGCACCGCCTGGTACGTCGACGAGGCCGCCGGACACGTCGTGGTGACCGCCGACAGCACCGTCTCCCCGGTCTCGCTCGCCAAGCTGATGAGTTCCGCCGGCGCCGACGCGTCCACCATCACCGTCCACCGCGTCCCCGGCGCGTTCACCCCGCTGCTCGCCGGCGGCGACGCCATCTACGGCGGCCAGTACCGCTGCTCGCTCGGCTTCAACGTGGTCAGCGGCAGCACCTACTACTTCCTCACCGCCGGGCATTGCGGCAACGTCGCCGCCAACTGGTACACCGACGTCAACCACGCCAACCTGATCGGCCCGACCATCGGCTCGACCTTCCCCGGCCACGACTACGCGCTGGTCCGCTACGACAACAGCGCGCTCAGCCACCCGGGCGGCTTCACCTCCGCCCCGGACGCCGTCGTCGGCGAGGCGGTGCAGCGCACCGGCTCGACCACCGGCACCCACGGCGGCACCGTCACCGGGCTCAACGCCACCGTGCGCTACACCGACGGCAGCACCGTCCGCGGCCTGATCCAGACCAACGTCTGCGCCGAGGAGGGCGACTCCGGCGGCCCGCTGTACGACGGGGCCAAGGCGCTCGGCCTCACCTCGGGCGGCAGCGGCGACTGCACCTCGGGTGGGACGACCTTCTACCAGCCCGTCAACGCGGCGCTCTCCGCGTACCAGGTCAGCGTGTACTGACGCCGTCCCCTCCCGAGACGGCCGTGGGCCTGCCGCACCGGTGCGGCAGGCCCACGGCCGTCTCGGGAGGGGTGAGCCGTCAGCCGGCGTACACGTCCTCGACGTACCGCCCGGCCTCGATCAGCCCCTGCAGCCAGGCCTGCGCCCGCTGCTCGTCCGCGCCCGGGACGCGCTCGCGGTACAGCGTCCGGAAGGCCTCCCGGACGCCCGGCGCCATCCGGGCGCCGTCGCCGCACACGTACACCTCGGCACCGGCTTCGAGCAGCTCCCAGACCTCGGCCGCCTCGGCGGCGATCCGGTCCTGTACGTAGCGCCGCCCGTCCCGCGGCCGCTCGCTGAAGGCGGGCCGCAGCGAGACCGCGCCGGCCTGCTCGGCCGCCTCCAGCTCACCGCGGTGCAGGTAGTCCGCGTCCGGGTCGTCGCAGCCGAAGTACAGCAGCGCCGGGGCGAGCCCGGCCCCCTCCGCGAGCAGCGCCCGGCGGTCGGCGACGGCGCCCCGGAAGGGCGCCAGGCCGGTGCCGGCCGCGATCATGACCACCGGGGTCCGGTGGCCGATCCGGAACGCCTCCCGGCAGGGCTGGACCCGGGCCAGCACGGTGTCGCCGACGGCCACCCGGTCGAGGTAGCCGGAGCCGGTGCCCCGGAAGGTGCCCCGGCCCGAGCGGGCCGGCCCGCTGAGCACCGAGACCATCAGCTCCGCCCGGCCCGGGTCGCCGGCGGGCGAGGAGGAGATCGAGTAGTGCCGCGGCCGGATCGGCGGCAGCAGCTCCAGCAGCACCGGCCAGCCGAGCCGCCCCTGGAGGGCCGGGTGGTCCTCGACCAGGTCCAGCAGGGTGCGCGGGTCGTCCTCGGGCAGCGCCCGCAGCGCGGCCTGCTCGGGCGGGCAGGGGTTGAGCGCGGCCAGGGCGGCGCGCTGCTCGGCGCTCGGCCGGTCCTGCAACTCGACGTGGCGGGTGAGCAGTTCGCGCACCGTCAGCGGGCGGTCGACGGCCAGTCCGGTGCGCCGGTGCGCCACGATGCCCAGCACCGTGTCGAGGTCGGCGCCGAACAGCTTGGCGGCGCGCTCGACCAGCGCCGGGTCGTTGGCCGGGAGCACGGTGAGGTGGTCGGCGGTCCGGTAGCCGGTGCCCTCCGGCAGGGCCAGCCGGACCAGCCGCTTGACCCGGTGGTACGCGGGGTCGGTCAGGCTGCCGACGGCGGTGACGGTCAGCTCCGCCATGCCGTGCCGGGCGGCCAGCGCGGCCAGCGGGCCGCCGGTCACCTCGGTCACCGAGTAGGCGGCCGCCGGCCGCGCCTCGGCGGGGGCGTCGGCGTCCCCGTAGCGCGCCAGCAGGGTCTCGCGCAGCTCGGCGGTGAACTGCCGTACGGTACCGGCCAGGTCGCCGGAGGCGTCGGCCTCGGCGCGGGCCAGCAGCCGGGTGCCGCCGAGCGCGGCGAGCCGGTCGTCGATCAGCCCCGGGACGCGCTGGTAGGTCGCGGCGTAGGTGCGGTCGCCGATGCCGAGCACCGCGTACTCGACGCCGTCGGCCGTCCCGCGCTCCTGCCCCTCACCGCTCTCCTGGAGGCGCCGGACGAACCGGGCCGCGTCGTCGGTCGGCTGCCCGTTGTACGAGGCGGCGGTGATCACCACCGGCCGGTCGGTGGGCAGCCCGTCCGCGTACGCGTCCAGCGGGGCGGTCTCCGTCTCGCAGCCGAGGTCGGCCGCGGCCTCCGCGAGCTGCCGGCTGAACTCCCGGCAGGCGCCGTAGTTGGAGCCGTGCAGGAGCAGCAGCCCGGTCCCCTGGCGGACCCGCCCGGCCGTCCCGGGCCGCTCGGCAATGCCGGTGGCAGCAGCGGTGGAGCCGGAGGCGGTCGCGGCCCGGCCGGGCGTGCGCCGGGCGAGGCCGAGGGTGAAGTCGTCGGGCTTGATGGTGAGCGTCTGCTTGATGGTCAGCCGGTAGTCGGTGTGGTCGATCAGCCGGTAGCGGTGGACCAGCATGCCGAGCAGCATGACGGCCTCGTGCAGCGCGAACTGCCGTCCGATGCAGGCGCGTTCGCCGGTGCCGAAGGGCTTGAAGGCGTGCGGGGAGCGGGCCTCCTCGCACTCGGGGTCGAACCGGGACGGGTCGAACAGCTCCGGGTTGTCGCCCCACGACGGGTCCCGGTGCAGCATCGGCGTGGAGACGAAGACGGTCTCCCCGGCGCGCAGCGGGATGCGGCCGCCGAGCAGGGTGTCCTCGCGGGCCTCCCGGCTGAACGCGGGCGCCGTCGGCCACAGCCGCAGCGCCTCGTTGAGCACCTGGCGGGTGTGGCGCAGCCGTCCGACGTCCTCGTAGGAGGGCTCCGGGTCGGCCTGGTCGCCCCAGAGCCCGTCCACCTCCCGCTGCACCTGGCGCAGCACCGTCGGGTGCTTGACCAGGTAGTACATCGCGAAGGAGAGCGCGCCCGAGGTGGTCTCGTGGCCGGCGATCAGGAAGGTGATCACCTGGTTGCGGATGTTCTCGGCGTCCAGCCGGGTCCCGTCCGAGGGGCGGACCGCGCCGAGCATCAGGCCCAGCAGGTCCTCGGCCGGAGCCTGCTCGCCCTCCCCAACAGCTCCCTCCCCGGCGGTTCCCTCCGCGGAGCGGGCGGCGATCACCTCGTCCACCACGGCGGCCAGGTAGTCGGCGTCGGCCCGGAAGGCCGTGTCCCGCTCGCGGTGGTCGGCCTCCGGGTCGCGGGTGAGCCTGTTCATCGCCCAGCCCAGGCAGCGCACCATCGCCTCGACGAAGGGGTGCGGCTCGTCCCGCTCGAAGGAGCCGAAGTCGAAGCCGAAGCCGGCCAGTCCGATGGTGTCCAGGGTCATCCGGGTCATGTCGCCGGGCACGTCCACCGGCAGTCCGGCGGCCTCCCGGCGGTCCCAGGAGTCGACCAGCCGGCGGGCCACCCGCAGCATCACCGGGTGGTAGGTGCGCATCGAGCCGAGCGCGAAGGCCGGCATCAGGATGTCGTGCGCCCGGGCCCAGTTGGGCTCGTCGTTGTAGGCGGTGAACAGGCCGTCGCCGGTGAACTGGCGGACGTTCTCCAGGCCCGGGCCGATCGACTTGGTGAACCGGGTCTCGTCGGCGAGCTCCTCGACCAGCTCCAGCCCGCTGACGATCAGGCTGTCCCGGCCGTGCAGCCGCTGGACGAAGGCCGGGCCGTGCTCTCTGGCCAGTTCCATGGTGCGCAGCATCGGGGCGGCGATCGGCGGCGCCGACGAGATGTCCACCAGGGGGACGGCCCGACCGCTCCCGGCCCCGTCCGCCCGCTCGCCGCCGTCCGTCCACCCGTCCTCGGCCGTCCACTGGCCCTCGGTCGTGCTCTCCACGGTCTCGGTCATCGCTGTGGCCCCTCCCACGGCAGGAAAACTTCGGTCTTCCACCACTGTGCGCCCACCGGGCGGAAGGTCAGACCCCGATCACTACATGATTGTGTAGTACCAGGGGCTCCGACGGGCTTGCCCACGAACCGTCAGCCCTGGCCCCGGAGAGGAGAACCACCGATGCGATCGACCGAGGACTGCGCCCCCCTGCCGGGCGGCCGCCTGGACCCGGCGGTGATCTGGCGCAACCGGGCGCTGCGGCTGATGGACCACGTGCCGATGCCCATCGCGGTGTGCGAGTTCGGCGGGCAGATCCTGATCGTCAACCGCGCGATGGCAGCCGAATTCGGCTGCTTGCCGGGCCAGTTGCGCCACCGTAGGATTCTGGAGTTCTTCACCCTGCGGGACACCGGCACGCTGGAGGCGCTCACCGAGGCCGTCCGGCTGCACCGCCGCTCGCAGTACCCGGCCCGGGTCTCCTGGACGCCCGCCGGCGGCACCGAGCGGCACGGCGAGATGACCGTCGACCTGGTCAGCGACACCCCGGAGCAGACCCCGAACCTCCTGCTGTCGCTGCAGGCGGCGGAGCCCGCGGCCGAGGCCCCGCCGTCCGGCCCCCGGGCCGAGGCCAGCCCGGTCGAGGCCCGCATCCTCGCCGCCGCGGCCCGGGGCGACACCACCGCGCAGATCGCCCGGGCGCTCGGCATCACCCCGGACGGCGTCAACTACCACCTGGCCCGGCTCTCCCGCCGCTGGCGCGTCCCCAACCGCACCGCCCTGGTCGCCCGCGCCTACACCACCGGCGTCCTGGCCCCGGACACCTGGCCGCCCCAGCCCGCCGGCCCGGAGTGACGGTCCGTCAGGCCACGGCGTCAGTCCGCGGTACGCCGCTCCGCCTCGATGAACGCCCTCGTGGTCGACGGGTCCGGGAGCGGGCGCCCGTACGTCTCCGCGAGCCGGGTCAGGGCGGTGGTCTCCACCGTCCAGCCGTGCCCGGCCAGCCAGTCGCCGGTGCCCGGGCCGAGCCCGCCGCGCCACAGCCCGGTGAGGTGGGTGAGCGCCGGGTCCTGCGGTGTGCGGCTCACGTCCCCGCCCTGCTCCAGCAGGAGGCGGCTGCCCGGGGCGGCCAGCCCGGCCACCGCCGTGAGCAGCCCGGCCGCCTCGTCCGGGGCGAGGTAGACCAGCAGCCCCTCGGCGAGCCAAACCGAGCGCCGGGCCGGGTCGAAGCCGGCGGCGACCAGCCGCTCGGGCCACCGCGGGTCGACCAGGTCGACGGGCAGGGCGGTGCGCCGGGCCTTCGGCACGGCGCCGAGGCCGTCCAGGACCTGCTGCTTGAAGTCCAGCACCGGGCCGAGGTCGAGCTCGAACACCCGGGTGCCGGACGGCCAGTCCAGCCGGTAGGCGCGGGTGTCCAGGCCCGCCGCCAGCACCACCACCTGGTCGGCGCCGGCGGCCGGCAGCCGGTCGTCGTAGAAGCGGGTGCGCAGGATGCCGTGGGCGACGAGGGCCTTGGCGAGGCTGCTGACCGGGCCGGAGAGGGCGGGTTCGAGGCCGGCGGCGTCCACGAAGGCGAGGGCGTACGGGTCGACGAAGAGCGGGTCGGGTCGGGAGCTCTCGTAGGCCCGCACCCGGGCGACGGACAGGGCGGTGCGGGAGACCGGGCTGAGCGGTTCGGAGGTCGTCATGCTCGGCAATCTACATCGGCACCGATGCATCAGTGAAGATGTATTGGTGGAGATATATCGGTGAAGATGTATTCTTGCGGGCATGGACGGCGTGCGACTCCTCAGACTCGGCAAGCGGCTGACGGAACTCGGCCGCGCGATGATCACCGACCCGGCCGCCGAGCACCTCAGCGCCGGGGAGATCGCCGTGGTCTCCGACGTGTACCGCCACCCCGCCACCTCCGTCCAGGAGATCCGGGTCCGCACCGGCTTCGCCCAGAGCCACGTCTCGGTCTCCGTCGCCCGGCTGCGCGAACGCGGCCTGCTCGACGCCGCCGCCGACCCCGCCGACGGGCGCCGCACCCTGCTGACCGTCTCCGAGTCGGCCCGGCACGCCATCCGCGCCCACGTCACCCGGCCCGCCGAGCCCGTCATCGCCAAGGCTGTCCCGGACCCGGAGAAGGCCCGCAGGGTCACCGAACTGCTGGACGAACTCGCCGGCCTGCTGCTGCCCTGACCCACCACCGGGCACACCACCAGCCCCACGCCCCGGCCGAGTTCCACAAGTCGGTCACAAGCTCGCCAGGCCACTCCCCCGCCACCGCCGGCCCCTGCCATCATCCCGACTGAACCCGGGAGGCGCCCGGGCGAAGCCGAGGGAGTGCGATGGACGCGCGGATCAGGGTCGCCGGCGGCGACGGGCTGCGGGAGACGGCGGAGCTCCGGGACTGGCTGCACCGGGAGCGCGAGCTGGCGGGGCCGGCGCTGGGCGACGACGATGAGTGAGCCGCCGACCGACCGCGTCCCGACTCCGCCGTCCGACCGGACAGCCTCCCCGCCACCCCGCCACCCCCGGCACCACAGCCGGCGGTCCGCCGCCCCGGCCGCCCGCATCGTGGCCCAGGCCCTGCTGGTCGTCATCGGCCTGTCCACCGTCGCCCTCGGCTTCTCCTGGTTCGTCGACACCTACGACGAGGCGCTCGCCTACCGCGGCGCCCCGGTCTGCGGCGCCCCCGCCACCGCACCCGGCGCGGACTGCACCAGGCAGGAGACCGGCCGGGTGACGGCCAAGAAGACCGACTCGAACGGAGACTCCACCACCTACGGCCTGACCGTCTCCCGCGAGACGGTGCCCACCGCCACCTACAGCGTCACCGAGGGCCTCTACGACAGCCTGGAGAACGGCGTCAACGTGGACCTGACCCTCTGGCGGGGCCGCGTGGTCGAGCTCTCCCACCAGGGCCACCGCTCCACCGTCCAGAGCACCCCCTGGCTCACCGCCCTCAAACTCGCCCTCCTGATCGGCACGGGAACCGTCCTCGCCGTCTACGGCCTCCTCCTGCGCCGCCTCGTCAGCTGGGCGCTCCCGCTCGCCGTCCTCCCCTTCCTGGTCCTCTTCACCGTCCTCGGCAGCATCATCCTCATCACCGCCCAGTGGCCCTTCGCCCTCACCATCGCCCTCCCCCTCATCGGCTGGCTGGTCCTGACCGCCATCACCGCCACGATGTCCTGGGACTACTAGCCGGGGAGATCCGGACCCGGCCGGTCACACCAGGGGCGCGTCCAGGCAGGCCCGGCGGTGGCTGAAGGTGTCGAGGGACCAGCGGCCGTGGTAGCGGCCGGAGCCGCTCTCCCCCACGCCGCCGAAGGGGAGTTCCGGGATGCCCAGGTGGGCCACCGGGAGGCCGAAGTTGAGGGCGCCGGAGGCGGTCTCCTCGGCCAGGCGGCGGCGTGCGTGCCCGTCCCCGGTGAAGGCGTAGAGGGCGAGGGGGTGGTCCCGGTCGTTGATGAAGGCGATGGCCTCGTCGAGGCCGGCGACCTCGACGACGGGCAGGACGGGGCCGAAGATCTCCTCCCGCATGACCGGGGCGTCCGGCTCCACCTCGGCCAGCAGGGTGGGCGCGATGTAGCGGTCCGCCCGGTCGTGCTGCCCGCCGAAGACCGTACGGCCCGAGTCGAGGAGAGCGACGACCCGGTCGAAGTGCCGCTCGTCGACGATGCGCCCGTACGCCGGTGACCGCGCCGGGTCGGGCCCGTACAGCTCGGTGACGGCGCGCGCCAGGGCGCCTTCCAGCGCACGGGCCGTGGCCGGGTCGGTCAGCAGGTAGTCGGGGGCCACGCAGGTCTGCCCCGCGTTGGCGAACTTGGCGCGGGCCAGCCGGGCGGCGACCGCCCCGGGGTCGACGCCGCGGTCCACGAACACCGGTGACTTGCCGCCCAGTTCGAGGGTGACCGGGGTCAGGTGTTCGGCGGCGGCCCGCAGCACCGTCCGGCCGAAGCGGGCGTTGCCGGTGTAGAGGATGTGGTCGAAGCGCTCGGCGAGCAGGGCGGTGGTCGTCTCCCCGCCGCCCTCCACCACGGCGATCGCCGCCGGGTCGACGTACCGGGGCAGCAGCCGTGCCAGCAGGGCCGAGCAGGCCGGGGCCAGTTCGCTCGGCTTGGCGAGCACCGTGTTGCCGGCGGCGATCGCGCCCGCCACCGGCACCAGCAGCAGCTGCACCGGGTAGTTCCAGGGCGCGATCACCAGGACGGTCCCGAGCGGGGCGTGGCCGCTGTGGGCGCTGGTCCCCGGCGGCAGCCGGGTGAGCGCGGCGGCGGGCACCGGCTCGGGGCGCAGCCACTGCTCCAGGTTCTGCAGGGTGTGGTCGATCTCCCGTACGGTGAAGTCGACTTCGGCGATGTCGGTCTCGGCGCGCGGCTTGCGCAGGTCGGCGTGGAGGGCCTCGGCGATCTCCTCGCGGTGGCCGGTCAGCAGGGCGCGCAGCCCGGCCAGCTGCTCGGTGCGCCAGGCGAGCGGCCGGGTGCGGCCGGTGCGGAAGGCCGCGCGCAGCCGGGCGACGGTCTCGGCCGGGGCGGATACGGAGGCCGCGGTCACGGAGGGCGCGGTCACAGCCGGAGTGTTCACTGGGAGTCCTCTCGGACGGGGTCGGGGATCCAGCTGCCGTGGAAGCCGGCCGGCACCCGCACCGGCAGGTGGACGGTGGCGAGCGGGGCGCCGGTGAAGTCCTCGGCGGAGAGGACGACCAGGTCGCTCGCGCCCCGCTCGGGGTCGTGGACGTAGGTCAGCAGGTAGCCGTCGTCCTCGCCGCGGGCGCCCTCCCTCGGCACGAAGGAGACCTCACCGGTGTACCGTCCCGTGCCGAACTGCCGTACGGTGCTGGACTGCTGTCGCAGGTCGTGCTTGATCAGCGCGTCCCCGGCGGCCTCCGGGGGCAGCGCGTCCAGGTCGTCGGCCGTCGCGGCGAGGTGGCGCAGCAAGGGGGTGGCCACGGTGGAGTAACCGTAGCGGTGGGCACCGCCGACCACCGCCGGGTTGACCGCCGGGAACTCCTGCGGCCGGTCGTCCAGCCGGGTCTCGGTGACCGTGCCGGAGACGGTGTCGACCGTCCAGCGGTCCAGGGTGGGGCTGCTCTGCCCGTCCACCGCGCCGCCGGCGAACATCCTCGGGTAGCGGACCACGTCGACGACGACCCGGTCGCCGTCCTCGTGGGCGTTGAGGGTGTGGAAGACGAAGCAGGGCTCGACCTCGAACCAGCGGACCTCGGTGCCGTTGCGGGGCAGCAGCCCGACCCGCGCGCCGCGGGTCTTGTCCCAGACCGCCGGATACGTCTTGCGTGCCAGGTTGTCAGGCATGCTGACGCGCCCCGCGAGGTCGAGGACGACGGCGAAGTTCCGGGTCAGCGCCATGTCGTGCACCACCGGCCGGTGCGGGACCGGGATGTCCACGGCGCGCACGACGACGCCCTCCGGGGAGACCACCAGGTGGCGCAGCCGCTCGCTGTCGTCCCGCTGCCAGGTGATCGCGTGCAGCTCGCCGGTGACCGGATCGAGCTTGGGGTGGGCGGCGAACCCGTCGGGCAGCGTGCCGCAGAAGTCGCCGGCCCCCACCGTCTCGATCTCGTAGGAGAGTTCGTACGGGCGGAAGCCGCCCTCGACCAGCGCGAGGGTGCGGTCGGCGTGCCCGATCACGTGGGTGTTGGGCGCGACGTCGGCGATCCGCGGCACGGCGCCGGGGCGCGGCCGCTCCCCCAGCGCCTCGGCCACGGCCGCGCTGCGCACCAGCCGGTTGCGGTACCACCGGGCCCGCCCGTCGAGCAGCCGCACCCCGTGAACCATGGCGTACCCGGCGAACAGGTGCCGCGGCCGCGGGTCCTCCGGCCGCATCCCGTTGGGCCCGTTGCGCAGGTACCGGCCGTTGAGCTCGGCCGGGATCGTCCCCGTGACCGGCAGGTCGAAGGCCGTGACTTCCTCCTCCACCGGGGCGTAGCCACCGGTGAACGGGTTGGTGACGGTGGACACCGCAGACTCCCTCAGGCCGCTTCCGACTACCACTGCGCACGCGGGGCGGCGCACCCGGCTCAACGAGCCACCCACCCGGCGGGTGACGGCCCGCCGGGCAACGGCGGGAGGGAGCCTGGAGGAGGAGCCGGGGGTCCGCCGCACCGCCGGCTCACTGGTCGGGCAGCTCGAAGGTCGGGGCCGCGTAGTAGTCCATGCCCTTCAGCTTGCAGACCAGCACCTCGTCGGCGCGGGCCAGGAGCTGGCGCATCCGTCCGATCGCCACGTCGATCAGGGCCGGGCGTCCTCGGAACCCGGCATCCAGGTCTGTGATCATCTTCCGGTAGAGCTCCGTGAAGCCGAGGGCGGCCTTGAGGGCGTCCGGGCTCTCCTCGTAATTCGCCAGCTTGGGGTTCACGAGTGTGTTCACGACCTCGTCCCCTTTCGGGACGTGGAAGCCGTCGCCGGTGGGGTCGAGCGGTTTGTCGTCCTGCTGGTAGAACCTTCCGACGCTCAGCTCGTGGAACGTGAAGTAGTGCGACAGATCGCGGTTGGAGTCCAGGATTCCTCCGCCGTCCCCTTCGCCCTCCCAAATGATGTCCTGCATGAGCGTCAGCGCGTCGTCCAGGCCCTCCACGGTGATGCAGTCCTGCCCGAAGTAGGCGTACTGGCGGTCGAGGCGCCCGGCCGGGAACACGGCCTTCTCCCCGTACAGGTGGACGCAGTCCTTCAGGTGCTGCATGAGGTCCCGGTAGAACTGCCCGATCGTCTCACCCGGGTCGGGGAGGATCGGGGTGTGCAGTCGCGGGTCGAACTCGGCGGTGACCGGCAGTGCGGCCCTGAGCCCCTCCGGCAGGGTCCCTTCGTCGACGAGCCCCGGGGACTCGATGCACATGCCCATGGCCAGGAAGGAGTCCCCGAAGGGCTGGAGTTGGATCTCCATGGGGCCGGGGGCACTGAAGAAGCGGGGATAGGGGAGGGAGGCGACGGCCTTGATGTCGGGGTCGGCACCGGTGGCGATCAGGACGTTCGCGGCGATCGACAGGTGCCGCATCTCGACGGTCACCAGCTCCCGGATGAGTTTGGCCGCGGTGCTCCGACGGTCCTTGATCGACCACCAGCCCGTCAGGTAGGCGGGGATGGTGGAGAACTCGACCAGGCAGGCGCTCTGCAGCATCTCCCGCAGTTTCTTGATGTCGTCCTCGAAGGTCATGAGGTGACCTCCTTCGGCTTTCCGGTCCTGAGCAGGGTGCGGTACATCTCCAGAACCTTGCGCTTGCCGCTGGACAGGTCCCTGGTGACGGGCATGTAGAGCGAGGAGTTCGCCATGGAGACCGAGGACAGTTCCAGGATCTGGTCGATGTTCCGTTCGACGGCCGTCCTGTCCCCCAGGTCGAGCGCGGCGTAGTACTTCATGACCGGGAAGATCATGTCGTACACGTAGAGCACCCTCTTGTAGACGTAGTCCCAGGCGGCGACCGGGTCGTTGTGGTGCTCCTCGCAGTACTTCCGGAAGTCCTCGGGGAGCTGGTCGTCGAAGGGCAGCATCCGCACACAGCAGTAGAACGCCGAGACGAAGGACCACGGCGCTCCCACGAACCCCACCCTTTCCGGCGGAACGTCCGGACTCCCGTCGAGATAGTAGGGAAAGAAGGCGATGACCGGGAGGTTGGGGGCTTCGAGACCGCTCACCACGGTGAACCCGATCTCCGCGCGGCCGTTCACCACCGGCCCGACCTTGGTGATGGTGAGGACTTCCTCCTCCTTCTTCTCCGGTTTCTTCCAGAAGGAGCCGTTCTGCATGGGTGGCGGCGGGTCCGGCAGGTACTGCTGGACGACCAGCCCGACCTTGCGGGTGGGGATCGCACCCCGGTCCCGGACCTCGACCACCACCACCCGGTCCTTGTCGCTCTGGTCGACGTAGATCGATCGCAATTCGGTCTGGGCCGTGAGCACCTTCTCCGTCAGCATCGTGACCTGCTCGGCATTCGGCTTGCACCGGATGCCCAGGACCCCGTCGGCCAGGTCCGCGTCGGTCACCTTGCCGTCGACCGGCACGTCGATGATGCCGGAGGTCAGCTCGTAGCCGCTCCTGTCGTAGACATCGGGCTTGATCTCCGCCACGGTCTCGATGGTGGCGGCGCCGGCGACGACGAGCTCCAGAGTTCCGAAGGACGTCTCCTTGTCACCGCTGGCGTCCTTCTCCGGGATCGTGGCCCCCAGGTCGAGGCTGACGTAGCGGGTGCCCCCGGCATTCCGGTTGACCTCCGCCACCGCCGGCCCGAACCAAGCGTCCACCGGATTCTTCTCCGAATCGAGGACCTTCACCGAGTTCGCCGGCGCCAGGAACCGCCCGCCGGGTACCGAAGCCGGCTCGCTCTCGTGCCACAGGCCGATCGTGCCGACCACCCGGGAAAGGCAGGTGTTCCGACGTGGCGGATTCCCCGCTTTTCGGTCCTGCTCCCACAGGTCCAGCAGTTTCTCGAACCGCTCCTTCTGGGTCTTGCAGCCGGCGAACTCGAGTGCGTTGAAGTAGTGGGTCAGATAGACGGAGTACCGCATCATGATTCCGCGGGCCTTCTGGGAATCCATCTCCTTCTTGAGCGCGTTCAGCAGTGGCGATTTGTCGGAGGTGAAGTGGAGATTGTCCCGGCCCACGCACGCCTGGACGACGGTGGCGCCGACCCCGTCGCGGTAGACGTCCCCTTTCAGATTCAGATTGCGGCTGAAATTCTGCCAGCGCGCCGGCAGCTGGAGGCCGTCCTCGATGTCGCCGTAGAAGAATCCCTCCGGGCTGGTTCTGCTGCCGATCTGGATGCGCCTGGCGAAGAAGCAGGGGCTCCAGACCGAATCCGGGTTGTTGTCCGCCATGCTCGCGCTGGTGTGGAACGCGGCCCTGGGGAAGTGGCCGTCGCCGGCCTGCTCCTCCGGGGTGAGGTCGGCGATCGGGAACGAGTCCCCGGCCAGGTTGACGACGGCGCCGAGCAGCGGGTCGCCCGGGATCGACGGATCCGCTCCGTACGCGGTCTGCCCCCCGGTCACGGTCGTGAGGACGCCCTTGCCGTCCGGCGCGTCGCGGGGCTGCACGTGGAGCCACCAGTCGTTGCCGCCGTAGGCGCTCCACCCCGAAGGGGGCTCCTCCGTCTCCTTCCCGTCCGGGCCTTGGCCCGTCTGCATGCTGAACGCCCACTTCGGAAAGGCCTCCCGGAAATTGTCCGGGGTGATTTTCTTGTCCTTGAGATAATTCCAGTTCAGCTCCGCCGTCCGGAAGTCGTACGTCGGGAACAGGCCGTTGTTGTTCATGGTCGCCGGATTGAAGGTCATCTGACCCCGGAAGAAAACCCGGGGAACGGAAAGGACGCTCACAGCACCTCCTAGGGGGTTGGCGGGAAGCCGCCAGCGATGTACCACCGCACCTTGATCCCTAGCCCGCCTCGACCCGGACAGCCGAGGGTGTTCACTCGGCGTCAGTCACCCCGCGATCGCATGATTCCGGCTCAGGCCGATTCGGGTGATTCCTGCCGCACCGATGTGAGTGGAACGTCCGCCGTCGGCATAGATGGATCGTTGACGACGTGACAACGGATAGGGTCCTGCGGTATTTCCGCCGAATCGACGGAGAGTGACCGCGGACCGGCGAGCGGAAGGAGCCTGACACATGCCGGAACCGGGAGCGGGGCCCCGGACGGGGGTCTGGCTGGTGGGGGCGCGCGGCTCGGTGGCCACCACCACCGTGGTGGGCGCGGCGGCGGTCGGTGCGGGGCTGGCCGAGCCGACGGGGTGCGTCACCGCGAGCGAGGACTTCCCCGGGGCCCGGCTGCCGCCGCTCGGCGCCCTGGTGTTCGGCGGGCACGACACCGGCTCCGTCCCCCTGCCCGTCCGGGCCGCCGAGCTGGCCGAGGCCGGGGTGGTGCCGCAGCGGCTGCTCGAACCGCTGGAGAAGGCCGTCGTCGCCGCCGACCAGGAGATCCGCCCGGGCTACGCCACCGGTCGGAGCGGACTGCCCCAGGCGGTGGCGGCCCGGGCGCTCGCCGTCGACATCGAGGGCTTCCGGCGGCGCCTGGGCCTGGACCGCGTCGTGGTCGTCAACGTGGCCTCCACCGAGGCGCCGGTGCCGGACCGCCCCGAACACCACGACCTCGACCTGCTGGAGGCGGCCCTGCGCGGCCCGGCCGACGTCCTGCCGGCCAGCTCGCTCTACGCCTACGCGGCCTTCACCGCCGACTGCCCCTACGTGGACTTCACCCCCTCCACCGGTGCCCGGCTGCCCGCGCTGGACGCCCTGGCCCGCGCGCGCGGCCTGCCGTACGCGGGCAGCGACGCCAAGACCGGCGAGACGCTGGTGCAGTCGGTCCTGGCACCGATGTTCGCCGTCCGCGCGTTGGAGGTGCGGGCCTGGTCCGGCACGAACCTGCTGGGCGGCGGGGACGGCGCCACCCTGGCCGATCCGGGCGCCGCCGCCAGCAAGACGGCGTCCAAGCGGCGGGGCCTGGGCCGCATGCTGGGGCACCCGGTGGAGGGCTCGGTGCACATCGACTGCGTACCGGCGCTCGGCGAATGGAAGACCGCCTGGGACCACGTGGCCTTCGAAGGGTTCCTCGGGGCGCGGATGAGCCTCCAGTTCACCTGGCAGGGCTGCGACTCGGCACTGGCCGCACCGCTCGTGCTGGATCTCGTCCGGCTCACCGCCACCGCGCACGCGGCGGGCGTCTCGGGCCCGCTCGGGGCCCTGGGCTTCTTCTTCAAGGACCCGGTCGGCTCGGGTGGTTACGCCCTGACCGACCAGTACCAGGCCTTGCGGGCGTTCGCGGCGGAGACCGCGGCGGCGACCGCGGGCGGCGGGCCGCGCACATGAGGATCCCGGCCCTCGGCACCGTCGCCGAACTCGTCCGGGCACCGGCCGCGATCACCGTGCCCGGCGACCCCCTGGTCGGGGCGACGCTGGCCGGCCGCCCGCTCGGACCGGCCACCGGACTGCTGGCCATGTCCTCGGTCTGCCTCTACTGGGCGGGCATGGCCCTCAACGACTACGCCGACCGGCACACCGACGCGGTCGAGCGTCCGCACCGTCCGATCCCCTCCGGCCGGGTGGAGCCTTCGGTCGCCCTGTCGCTGGCCGCCGGCCTCACCGGGACGGGGCTCGCCCTCGCCGCGGCGGGCGGTGGGCGCGGGGCCCTGTCCGTCGCGGTGCCGTTGGCGGCCGTGGTCTGGAGCTACGACCTGGGCCTCAAGGGCCGTCCCGTCGCCGGGCCCGTCACCATGGCCGCCGCCCGCGGCCTCGACGTCCTCCTGGGCACCGGGGGCCACGGGCTGCGCGCGACCGCGCCCGCCGCCGCGGTGGTCGGCGCGCACACCCTGGTGGTCTGCGCGCTCAGCCGCCACGAAGTCCGGGGCGCGGACGGCCTGCTCCTCCCCGCCACCGCGGCCGCCACCTGCGCCGTCGCCGTGGCCGCCGCCACGGGTGCAGGCGGCGCCCCGGGTCGCCGGGCGGTCCGCCTCGCCGCCCTCGCCGCCCTCGCCGTGTACGTCGCCGGCTTCGGCGGCGCCCAAGCCGCGGCGGGCCGGCTCGACCCTCGACGCCTCCAACAGGCCGTCACCGCCGGCATTGCCGCCGTCCTCCCCCTCCAGGCCGCGTGCGCCTGCCGCGCCGACGCCCTGCCCGTGGCCCTGTCCCTGCTCGCCGCAGCGCCGGTGGCCCGCCGCCTGTTCCGAAAGCTGTCCCCCACATGACCGGCACGGTCACCGACCAGGGCCACGCGCAGCCCGGCCCCGTACGAACGGACGCCGTACGCGCGGACACGGGGCTGCGGTTCGGCTACGGCACCAACGGGTTCGCCGGGCACCGCCTGACCGAGGCCATCGCCGTGCTGGCGGACCTCGGCTACGACGGGATCGCCCTCACCCTGGACCACTGCCACCTCGACCCGTTCGCCCCCGGGCTGTCCCGGCGGGTCGCGCGGGTCGCCCGGCGACTCGCCGAGACGGGCCTGGAGACCGTGGTGGAGACCGGCGCCCGCTACCTGCTCGACCCGTGGACCAAGCACGCCCCCACGCTCATCGACGAGGATCCGAGCCGTCGGCTGGAGTACCTGGGTCTGGCGATGCGGGTGGCCGCCGATCTGAACGCGGGGGCCGTGTCGCTGTGGAGCGGCGTGCCCGCCCCGGGCGTGCCGTCCCGGGTGGCGTGGGAACGACTGGTCCACGGCTGCGGGTGGGCGGTGGCGGAGGCGGACCGCCATGGCGTCGTCCTGGGCTTCGAGCCGGAGCCGGGCATGCTCGTCGACACCCTGGACGCCTACGAGCTGCTGCGCCGCCGCCTCGGCGATCCGCCCGCTCTCGGGCTGACCCTCGACATCGGCCACTGCCGCTGTCTGGAGGCCGCCCCGGTGCCCGACTGCGTCGTACGGGCCGGGCCGCACCTGGTCAACGTCCAGATCGAGGACATGCGCAGGGGCGTGCACGAGCACCTGGAGTTCGGGCAGGGCGAGATCGACTTCCCGCCCGTGCTGGACGCGCTGCGCCGCACCGGCTTCCCGGGACTGGTCAGCGTCGAACTGCCGCGGCACAGCCACGCCGCGCCGCAGCTCGCCGCGCGCTCGCTGGCCTTCCTGCGAGCCGCCGCCGGCACGGCGCACGGCACCCGGACACCGCGATGAGCTTCGGCAACGCCGCCCGGGTGACCGTCCGCGACCTGCGCGCCGCCCTCGACCGGCAGCTCACACCGGACGCCGCCCGCTGGCTGGCCACGGCTCTGACCGAGGTGGCCGCCGAACCCGACCAGGCCCTGCCCCGGCGCTTCGCCGAGGCGGGCCGCCGGGGCGGCCGGGCACTGCTGGCGGCGGCCCCCGCACCGCATCAGGACCCGGCGCCCGCGGTCCCCGCGGAAGCGCTGGCCTGGACCGTGGACGACGCCGTACGGGCCCTGCTGCTGGCCGCCGCCCCGGCCCCCGCCGACGGCCCCGCCGTCCGGGCGTCCGCCGTCTACCGCCACGGGGACGCCGCGGAACGGCGCGGCGTGCTCCGCGCCCTCGGCCCGCTGGACCTGCTGGCCCCGTACGGCCTGCGGGACGACGCCGTCCCCCTGGTGTCCGACGCGCTGCGCACCAACGACCCCCGGCTGCTGGCCGCCGCACTGGGCCCCTACGGGGCGCGGCACCTGCCGGCGCCCGCCTACCGGGAGGCCGTCCTGAAGTGCCTGCACTGCTCCCTCCCCCTGCAGGCCGTGGCCGGGCTGCCCCACCGGACCGACGCCGAACTGGCCCGGATGGCCGCGACGCACGCCCGTGAACTCACCAGCGCCGGACGCCCCGTACCGGGCGACGTGCGCGCGCTGGCCGGCCCCCGACCGGCCGCGACCGACCCCCTTCCGCCCCCTCACCCTGCCGGGACCTGATGCGCATCTTCGACCCCCACATCCACATGACCTCGCGGACGACCGACGACTACCAGACGATGCGGGACGCCGGCATCCGGGCCGTCGTGGAACCGGCGTTCTGGCTGGGCCAGCCCCGCACGGACGTCGCCAGCTTCGTCGACTACTTCGACTCCCTGATCGGCTGGGAACCCTTCCGGGCGGCCCAGTTCGGCATCCGCCACCACTGCGCCCTGGCCCTCAACCCGAAGGAGGCCAACGACCCCCGCTGCACCGCCGTCCTCGACGTGCTGCCCCGCTACCTGGACAAGGACGCGGTGGTGGCGGTGGGCGAGGTCGGCTACGACTCCGTCACCCCGGAGGAGGACCACGCGCTCGCCACCCAGGTCCGGCTCGCCATGGACCACGAACTGCCCGTCCTGGTGCACACCCCGCACCGGGACAAGGCCGTCGGGACCAGGCGCACGCTCGCCGTGCTCCGCGAGTGCGGGATCGCTCCCGACCTGGTCCTGGTCGACCACCTGACCGAGCTGACCGTGGCGGAGGTCGCCGACACCGGCTGCTGGACGGGGTTCTCCGTCTACCCGCGCACCAAGATGGACCCCCACCGCCTGGTGCAGCTCCTCAAGCGCCACGGAACCCACCGGGTGCTGGTCAACTCCGCGGCCGACTGGGGCCGCAGCGACCCGCTGGCGACCCGGCGCACGGCGGAGGCGATGCTCGAAGCCGGCTTCACCGCCGACCAGGTCGACGAGGTGATGTGGCGCAACCCGGTCGCCTTCTACGGCCAGAGCGGACGCCTGACCCTGCCGGTGGACGATCCCGACACGCCGGACCACCGCGAGGAGCCCCACGAGCGGCCCGGCGACGCCGTGTACCTGGGGAACTCCATCGCCCGCGGCGAGTAGCCCTTCCCGGAGCAAGGAGACCGCCCCCGATGCGCCTGCGCCACCCCGACGGCAGCACCGTCCACCTCGCCTACTGCACCAACGTCCACCCCGCGGAGGACCTCGACGGCGTCCTGGCTCAACTCGCCGTCCACGCCGAGCCCGTCCGCGAACGGCTCGCGGCACCGTCCCTGGGCCTGGGCCTGTGGCTCGCCCACGACGTGGCGCGCACCCTGGCGACGGACGCGACGGCCCTGGACCGGCTGCGCCGTGAACTGTCCACCCGGGGACTCGAAGTCGTCACCCTCAACGGCTTCCCCTACCGCGGCTTCCACGAGCCGGTCGTCAAACGGGCCGTCTACCGGCCGGACTGGAGCGACCCGGCCCGCCTGGCGTACACCCTCGACCTGGCCCGGGTGCTGTCCGCACTGCTGCCCGAGGACGCGGCCCGCGGGAGCATCTCCACGCTCCCCCTGGGCTGGCGGGCCGGCTGGACGCCCGGACACCAGGACCGCGCCCGCCGCGGCCTGGACGAACTGGCCGAAGGGCTCGCCAAGTCGGAGTCCGACTCCGGCCGCCGCGTCCGGGTCGGCCTGGAACCCGAGCCGGGCTGCGTGGTCTCCACCGTGAGCGACGCCTGCGCACGGCTCACCGGGCTCGACACCGAGCGCGTCGGCGTCTGCCTGGACGTCTGCCACCTCGCCGTCGACTTCGAGGACCCGCCGTCCGCCCTCCGCGGCCTGGCCGACGCCGGCCTGCCCGTCGTCAAAGCCCAGCTCTCCAGCGCCCTCCAGGCCGACGATCCCTCCGACCCCGCCGTACGGCGGGCGCTCGCGCGCTTCGCCGAGCCGCGGTTCCTGCACCAGACCCGCGCCGAGCCCGCCGGCCCCCGCCCGGAGCGGTGGGACGACCTCGACCTGGCGCTCCGCTCCCCGGCCGACGGCGCCGATCCGCGCCCGTGGCGGGTGCACTTCCACGTCCCCGTGCACGCCGACCCGGAACCGCCGCTCACCGCGACCGGGCCGGTGCTGACCGACGCCATCCGCGCCCTCGTCCACGGCCCGCACCCCGTCACCGACCACCTGGAGGTCGAGACGTACACCTGGTCGGTGCTCCCGGGCCGGGACCGGCCGTCCGACGACGAGGCACTGGTCGCGGGCATCGCCGCCGAACTCGCCTGGACCCGCCAGCAGTTGCTCGCCGCCGGACTGCGGGAGCACACCTCGTGACCACCGGCCGCCCCACGCCCCTGCTGGTGCTGAACGTCGCCGCGCTCACCCCCCGCCTCCTGCGCCACATGCCGCACCTGCGGGCCGTCGCCGAACCCGACGGCGACACCCAGGGGCACGGCGCCCAGCTGGAACCGGTCTTCCCCGCGGTCACCTGCTCCGTCCAGGCCAGCCTGCTGACCGGGCTCCCCCCGAGCCGACACGGGATCGTCGGGAACGGCTGGTACTTCCGCGACCTCGGCGAGGTGCTCCTGTGGCGCCAGCACAACCTGCTGGTGGAGGGCGAGAAGGTGTGGGACACCGCCAGGCGGCGCCACCCGGGCTACCGCGTCGCCAACATCTGCTGGTGGTACGCCATGGGCGCCGGCACCAACATCACCGTCACCCCGCGCCCCGTCTACCACGCGGACGGCCACAAGTCCCCCGACTGCTACACCGTCCCACCGGGCCTGCGCGACGAACTGACCGACGCCCTCGGACCGTTCCCGCTCTTCGACTACTGGGGGCCCCGCGCCTCCATCGCCTCCAGCAGGTGGATCGCGCGGGCCACCGAGCACGTCATCCGCACCGCCGCACCCGACCTGACCCTCGCCTACCTGCCGCACCTCGACTACGACCTCCAGCGCTTCGGCCCCGCCGCACCCCAGGCCGCCGCCGCGGCCAGGGCCCTCGACACCGTCCTCGCGCCCCTGCTCCACCTGGCCCGGGAGCACGGGACCACCGTCGTGGCGCTGTCCGAGTACGGCATCACCGCGGTCGACCACCCCGTCCACATCAACCGCGCGCTGCGCGCGGCCGGCCTCCTCACGGTGTACACCCAGGCCGGGATGGAGTACCTCGACCCGTACACGTCCCGGGCGTTCGCCGTCGCCGACCACCAGGTGGCCCACCTCTACGTGCCCGACCCCGCCGACCTGCCGCGCGTCGCGGAGCTCGTCCGAGCGCTACCCGGAGTGGAACGCGTCCTCGACAGCGCGGGCAAGGCCGCGTACGGAATCGACCACGCCCGCACGGGCGAACTCGTCGCCGTCGCCACCACCAACGCCTGGTTCACGTACTACTACTGGCTGGACGACACCCGCGCCCCGGACTTCGCCCGCTGTGTCGAGATCCACCGCAAACCCGGCTACGACCCCGCCGAACTCCTCCTCGACCCCGCCGACCGCCTCGTCCGACTCCGGGCCGCTGCCGCCCTCGCCCGCCGCCGGCTCGGCCTTCGCTCCACCCTGTCCGTCGTCCCGCTCGACGCCACCCACGTCTGCGGCAGCCACGGCCGCCTCCCCGACGACCCGGACGACGGCCCCGTCCTCCTCCTCTCCGACACCACCCGCCTCCCCCGCGTCCAGCCGCGCTACGCCGCCACCGATCTGCCCGACCTCCTCCTCCGACTCGCGGGCGGCACGGGCCGAGAGGAACACCCCGCACCCCGCGTCCGCTCGGGCACCTGACGCCCGTCCGGGTAGTCCGCGTTCGCCACCATGATCCCGACCGATCGGAGCACATCCGTGTACCTACACCTCCGCCGGGCGTCAGCGGCCCTGCTGCTGGCCCTGCTGCCCGCCACAACCGCCGCCGCGCACGGCGCCCAACCACCCACCTCCGCCGTGTCCGTGGCGCACTCCGCCCGGGCCGTACCCGGGCAGTACATCGTCACCCTCAAGCACGGCCGCGACCCCGGTGAGGTCCTGCGAGCGCTGGGCATCACCCCCAGGTTCATCTACGGCGCCGCATTGAACGGCTTCGCCGCCGCCCTCGACCCGCTCCTGCTGAACACCGTACGGACCAGTCCCGCCGTCGAGGCCGTCGAGGAGAACACCGCTTTCCGCCTCCCCACCCCCGTCGACGGTGCGGACCGGCCCAGCCACACCATCCGGGCTCCGGCCGCCACCTGGGGCCTGGACCGCATCGACCAGCGGTACCTGCCCCTGGACGGCCAGTTCACCACCCGCGGCCACGGCGCCGGCGCGACCGCCTACATCCTCGACAGCGGCATCGACTACACCCACCCGGAGTTCGGCGGGCGCGCCGTCCCCGGCTTCGACGCCATCGGCGACGGCCGCGACGGCCTCGACTGCCACGGCCACGGCACCCATGTCGCCGGCACCGTCGCCGGCCGCACCTACGGCGTCGCCCCGCGGGCCCGCCTCGTCTCGGTCCGCGTCGTGGACTGCACCGGCAACGGCGACAAGGCCCAGATGATCGCCGGCCTCGACTGGGTCGCGAGCAACGCCCGGTACCCCGCCGTCCTCAACGCCTCCCTCGGCGAGGAACGCTCCCGGGCCGTCAACGACGCCGCCACCGCCCTCTCCGACCAGGGCGTCCTGCCCGTCGTCGCCGCCGGAAACGACGCCGTCGACGCCTGCACCGTCTCCCCCGCCTCCGCGTACGGGGTCGTCACCGTCGCCGCCACCAACCGGCGGGACGAGGAGGCCGACTTCTCCAACTGGGGCTCCTGCGTCGCCCTCCACGCCCCCGGCCAGGCGATCCTGTCCGCCAAGCTCGGCGGCGGCAGCACCACCCTCAGCGGCACCTCCATGGCCGCGCCGCACGTCACCGGCACCGCCGCCCTCTACCTCGCGGAACACCCGGACGCCGAGCCGATCGACGTCTCCGACTTCCTCCAGTACACCGCCACCCCGGACGTCCTGACCGACGTGCGCGAGGGCACCCCCAACCTCCTGCTGTTCACCGACGACCTGTAGCACCGCCTCCGGACTCCGCGACGGGACGACCGCGGCCGGCAACCGGTCCGCACGGCGTCCCGACGGTCCCCAAGCCGGGTGCACCGCCTCGACAGTGCGTATCCGGAGCGAGATTCCGTCGTTGACCAGGCCAGGTCCCGGGCGCTCGCCCGGGACCTGGCCTGCACGGGCACCGGCGTTCGCCGGGCCCGCGCGAGGAGGGAGTGCGATGAGCAGGGTGGCGGGCACGGAGCGCCAGGGCGCGGGCAGCAGTGCGCGCACCGCGGGCAAGCGGATGGCGGTGCTGGGTACGGCCGTGGGGGCGGTGCTGGTCCCAGCCGGCGCCGCACAGGCCGGCGTCGTCGGGGTGGGCAACGCGGTGTTCGGCAACTCCTGTGAGAACCACGACGTCGGCGCGCAGGCCCTCGGGGGCACGGTCTCCGACAGCGGGACGGCGAGCGGCAACCAGCTCGGCCTGCCGCTGAGCCTGCCCCGCAACCACTGCGGCAGCAGCGGGATCGTCTGCACCGCCGTGTTCATGTCCCCGTACTGATCCGGCGGGCCCGACGTGATGCGAGGCGGTGGTGTCGTGGCCGGCCCCGGAGCGGCGGGCGTGTCGCTGGAGAACGCCGCCGTACGGGAGCTGGCGGCGATGAGCGGGCGCGCGGTGCCGTTGGTACGGGACTGGGTGGCCGAGCGTCCACGGCTGGGGGTGGCACGGGCGCTTCTCGTGCTGGCGACGGCCGGGGGCCTGAGCGATGGGGCGCTGCGGGAGGAGCTGGTGGTCGCGTACCGGGACGCCCAGGCGGCGGACGCGCGGTCGGCGAGCCTGGTGTACGGGGTCTTCCTCTACACCCACCGACAGTTCCGGCTGACGGCCGACCACCTGGTGACGCATTTCGCGCGGTGGCCCGGGGACGAGGTGGCCTCCCTCATGCTGGACGCCTTCCACGCCTGCGGGGACGCCGGCTACCGCGCGCACGGCGACGCGCTGGCCGAACAGCAGTACGCCCTGGCCGGCGCGGACAGTTGGCCGTGGACGGGCAGGCTCGCGTGGACCCGGGCCGAGCAGGGGCGCGTCGAGGAGGCGCTCGAACTGGCCGGGCACGCCCTGGCCCGCTACCCGCGCTCCGGGCTCGCCGCGCACGCCCGCGCGCACGCCGAGCACGAACTGGGAGCGGGCCCCGCCTCCACCGCCTTCCTCGACCGGTGGCTGGCCGTCGACCCGCAGGCGATGCAGTTCAAACACCTCACCTGGCACGCCGCCCTGCAGTCACTGGCCTGCGGGGACTTCACGGACGCGCGCCGCCGGGCCGACGAGGTCCTGAGCCGCGCCGACGTGGGGATGCGGTCAGCGACGAACTGGCGCCTGCTGCTGGCCGGGCAGCGACCCGCCGGCCGCTGCGACCTCGACCACGTCCGGAGCCTGCTGGCCGGACCGGGCGGCATGGCCGAGGTCTTCCACACCTTCAACCTGGCCCTCGCGCTGGCCGTCGAGGCGGCCACCGAGGACCTGGAGGCCCTGGCCCGACGGACGGCCGCCGACGAGCGCCCCGACTACCGCGAGGTCCTCACCCCGGTCGTCCAGGCCCTCGCCCACGTCACCGCCGGCCGCGCCCGGGCGGCCGTCGACCTCCTGACCCGCCTCGGCGCGCGGGTGGAACGGATCGGCGGCGTACGGGTGGAACGCGAGATCGTCCAGGACACCCTGGCCCGCGCTCTGATCGACACCGGCGAACACGCCCGCGCCGCCACCCTGCTGCACGAGCGCGTCACCACCCGCCGTCACCATACCTACGAGGACCTCCTCCTCGCCCCCGCAGCCTCTCCGGGAGATCCGCCATGGCCGTACCCCAGCTGATCGTCGTCTCGCCGCGCGGCAGCGGCACCCCCCTGCTGGCCCGTATCACCACCGCGCTCGGCTACACCCCCTACGGCACGATGAGCGGCACCCAGCCCGACAACGGCGAACGGCCCGGCCCCGGCGAGGTCTCCCGCCTGCTCCGCGCCGCCTACGGCCAGGACGAGGCCGCACGCCTGCTGCGCGGGCAGCGCGACCACCGGGAAGACCTGGAAGCCGCCTTCCAGCAGGCCGTGAACGCCCTGTGGCGGGTGTGGTGGACCCGGCTCGGCCAGCCCGTCACCGCCGCCTCACCCGTCGACCCCGCCCTCGAAGAGCGCCTCACCCGCGTCCCCGACACCGACCTGCCCCGACTCCTGCCGGGCCACGGCTGCTGGTACGTCAACAGCCTGGACCTGGAACGCGCCGACGCAGGCCTCCTGCGCACCTGGCACGCCACCACGCGGCCGCCGATCGTCTACCACCACCGCGACGTACGCGACCGCGTCGTCCAGCAGATCCACCTGCTCTCCCAACCCGCCGGGCGCGTCGGCTCCCTGCCCGACCACCTCGTCTACCGCGACATCGTCAGCGCCCTGCCCACCATGGACGCCAGGATCACCCTCGCCCTCACCGACCCCGGCTTCCCCGGCATCCGCGAAGCCCGCCAGTGCCAGTGGCTGCTGCGCCACCCCGCCGTCTGCGTCCTCACCCACGAGGAACTCGCCGGCCCCGCCCAGGGCGGCACCACCGAGGCCCGCGACCGCGCTCTGCGCCGGCTCCTGACCGCCACCGGCCACCCCGGCCCGGCGGCGGCCCTCGCCGCCCTGCCCGAGGCCCCCGGCGCCGGGAGCGGCGAACTCGCCGTGGGCGGCTGGCGCGAGCACTTCAGCGCGGAGCACGAACGCCTCCTCCACCGACACCACGGCGATCTCCTGGCTCCCGCCCCGGACTGCGGCGCGCCCGCCGGCGATCCACGGCACCCGGGCGTCCCGCTCCCCTCCGGCCGGTGATCCGCCGCCGAGCGGGCTCAGCGGCGGCTCACCGGCCGGGCGGAGGTGTCGCCGGTCAGACCTTCGCGTCGCGGGCCTGGTGGAAGCGTTCCAGGACGAGTTCGACCAACTCCGGCGCGTCGCCGAGCGGTTGGGAGACGCCGACCACGCCGGCCACGGTAGCCGCCTCGACGGTCACGCGGAACAGCAGGCCGGCGGCGAAGCAGTAGGACGCGACCGCGATCCGCCGGGCCCCGGCCCGGCGCAGCTCCGCCACCGCCTCGCCGGGGGTCGGCTCGGTGGCCGACGCGAAAGCGGCCCGGCACGGCAGGCCGAGCTCCGTGCCCAGCGCGGACGCCATCGCGGCCACCGACGAGGACGCGGCGGCGTCGACGCTGCCCGCCGCCGCCAGCACCACCGCGTCGAACTCGACGTCCAGTTCGGTGAGCCGGCGCCGCAGCGCCGCGACCAGCCGTCCGTCGGGCACGCCGGTGGGACCGCCCAGCACCGGCGCCACGATCGGCGCCTTGCCCGGCGGGTCGAGCAGTGCCTTGGGCAGGTCGACCCGGGCGTGGAAGGCGGCGGTCAGCAGCAGCGGCACCACGACCACCTCCTCGTGCCCGGCGTCGGCGAGCGCGCCCAGCGCTTCACGGGCCGTGGGGCCGGCGTGCCGGAGGAAGGCCACCTCGACCCGGCTCCCATGGGAGGCCTCGACCGCGCGGGCGAGCGCCCGGGTGGACTCCTGCGCCTCGGGAGCGAGGCTGCCGTGCGCCAGCAGGAGCAGTGCGCTCGGGGCCTGCTCGGCGAGCGGTTGGGGCGTCTTGATCACGTCGGTCACTGTCGTACCACCCTCGTCATGCGGTGCGAGTACTGCGAATACAAGCAAGTGACCGTCAGATTACCGTCCGTGACCAGCCTTGCCGGTGGCGCCGCGCAGGCGGCCACGAGCAGGTCCTACCGGCCCTCGACCTCTCCTCGCGCCCCGCATCCGGGTGGACCCGTACCGGGCCCCGCCCGCGACCGGCGGGAGCCCGGCGGATGCCCCCGTAGCCTGCGACCACTTGCCCGGCCCGACACCTCGAAGGCGGCCCACCATGGAAGCGTCCACACTCCTGCCGGCTGTCGCCGTCTTCTCGCTGGTGACCGTGGAGTTCGGCGGACACGCGCTGCTTCAGCTGACCACCGTCCAGAACGGCACGCTCACCCCGCTGCGCGAGCGGTCCTTCCGCGCCGGCCACGCCCACGCCGGCGTGCTGCTGATCCTGTCGCTGGTCTACTTCCTCTACCTGCCCCGCGCGGGGTTCTCCTCCGGAACGGAGTGGCTCTTCGGCATCCTCCTGCTGGCCGGAGTGCTCGCCCAGTCCGGCGGCTTCTTCCTGCACCTCGCCCTCGGCACCGAAGGCCACTCCTCCCCCGGCACCCACCTCACCCGGGGCGGAGCCCTCCTCCTCGCCGCGGCGCTCATCGCCCTGGGCGTCGGCCTCGTCCAGCACCTCTGACAGGTGATCGTTTTCCCTCCTCAGTCGCGCGGTGCGAAGGCACCGCGCAGGACCCGCTCGACCAACTCTTCGTAGCCGATGCCCACAGCTGCGGCCGTCAGCGGGAGGGTGGCGGTACGGCGCAGCGCCGGCAGGGTGTTGAGTTCGAGCCAGTGGAAGCCCCCGTCCGGGGCGATGACGAAGTCGCTTCGTGAGTGGCTCGAGCAGCCGAGTGCGGTGTGTGCTCGCCGGGCGGCCTCCCTGATCCCCCGTGCCGTCCCGTCCGGCAGGTCGGCCGGACACCTGAAGGAGTGCAGGTCCGGGCTGTTCTTCGCCGCGTGGTCGTAGAACTCGCCGGCGGTGAGGACCTCCGCGGCGGGGAGGGGCACCGGGTCGCCGTCCGACTCCAGGATTCCGACCGTCACGGTCCGGCCCTCGACGAACGGTTCGACGAACAGGCGGTGGCCGGCGGCGCGAAGGTCCTCGAGCACCTGCGTCAGCCCGCTCCGGTCGCGGGCCACGGCGATGCCGATCGAGCTGCCCTCGGCGCGCGCCTTGACGATGACCGGGGCGGCCAGCCGGGCGAGGACGTCTTCGGCGGCCGCGGCGGCGGCCTGGGTGTCCGGCACGAGGACTCCGGCCAGCACGGGCACGCCCGCCGCGCCGGCCACGATCTTGGCGGTGGGCTTGTGCATGGCGAGGGCACTGGCCCGGACTCCCGAGCCCGTGTAGGGGATGCCGCTCGTCTCCAGGAAGCCCTGCAGCCTGCCGTCCTCCGTGTGCCGGCCCGCCAGCGCCAGGAAGGCCACGTCCACCGCGCGCACCTGGTCCGCGAACGCGGGATCAATGGTGTCGAGCACCCGGATCCGGTATCCGAGGGTGGTCAGTGCCTGCGCGACGTCGGCGCCCGTCGCGAGGGAGCGGTCGCGTTCGCGGCTCGGTCCTCCCGTGAGGACGCCGACCAACCGGCGGGGTCAGAGCTCGGCCGGGCCGGGCCGCAGCATCATGTAGCCGTCCACGGGGTGGAACCCGAGGGCGCGGTAGAGCGGGGCGCCGGCCTCGGTGGCGCGCAGTTCGATCGAGCCGCAGCCGCGGAGCCGGAGCGCCCGGACCAGGGCGGTGGTGACGGCGCGGGCGTGGCCCCGGCGCCGGTGGGCCGGGTCGGTGACCACGGTGTGGATCCGGGCCCACCGGCCGGTGGGGTGGCTGGGGCCCCGGTAGCAGCGGTGGACGACGCCGATGGCGCAGGCCGCCAGCGCGCCGCCGTCGGCGGGGGCGACGAAGGCGAGCAGGTCCGGGTCGGTGCCGAGCCGCGCGCGCATCTCGTCGCGGAAGGCGGCCCGCCAGTCGTCGGCGGGCCGGGCGCCGTCGAGCACCGCGACGCGCAGGCGCAGCAGCTCGTCGGCGTCCTCGGGACCGGCGGGCCGTACGGGGGGAGCGGTCATCCGGGGCCGCCTCTCGGATGGTGTCAGCTGTTCACGTTGACCGCGGACCAGGTGTCGGCGACGGCGGTGACGGTGGCGCTGTCGGGGCCGAAGAGGTCGGCGGCGGCCTGGAGGGTGGCGGCGCGGGCGCCGGAGTAGTCGGTGGTGGAGGTCATGTAGGTGGTCAGCGCGCGGTACCAGATCCGTTCGGCGTCCGCCCGGCCGATGCCGGTGACGACCCGGCCGTCGACGGTGGGGCTGTCGTAGTCGTAGCCGTTGACGGTCTTGGGGCCGCTGCCCTCGGCCAGCAGGTAGAAGAAGTGGTTGGCGGGGCCCGAGGAGTAGTGGACGTCGAGGCCGGCGATGCCGTCGTACCAGTAGTCCGGGGAGTGGCCGTCCTTGGAGGGCTGGTCCAGGTAGCGCAGCGGGGTGCCCTTGCCGTCGAGGTCGAGGTGCTTGCCCATCAGGTAGGCGGGGACGTCGGTGGGGTTGTCGGCGTGGAAGGAGACCGCGGTGCCGAAGATGTCGCTGGTGGACTCATTGAGGCCGCCGGACTCCCCGGTGTACTCCAGGCCGGCGGTAGCGGAGGTGAGTCCGTGGATCATCTCGTGGGCGGCCACGTCGAGTTCGGTCAGGGGCTTGGCGTTGCCGGGCCCGTCACCGTAGGTCATGCAGAAGCACTTGTCGCTCCAGAAGGCGTTCGTGTAGTTGGAGCCGGCGTGGACCCGGCTGTAGGCGCCGACGCCGTCGCCGCGGATGCCGGTGCGGCCGTGGACGTCCTGGAGGTAGTCCCAGGTCTGGGCGGCGCCGTAGTGGGCGTCGACGCCCGCGGTCTCGTCGTTGCTCTGGTCGCCGCTGCCCCACCGGTCGGTCTGGTTGGTGAACAGGTCTCCTCGGCCCTTGGCCTCATGGTGCATGTCGTAGGTGCGGTGGCCGCCGCGCGCGGTGTCGTTCATTTCGTACCCGAGCAGGGTGTGGGTGGTGCCCAGGGGCACCGTGCCGTTGTACTGGCCCTGGCCGATGCCGGTGCGCACGGCCTCGTAGGCGTACAGCTGCCCGCCCGTGGTCGCGTCGGTCACGACGTGCCGTTCGCTCGGGGTTCCGTCCTCCTGCGTCGCCTCCAGCACCGACTCCCAGGCCAGTGACGGGGTTCCGGCGGCGGACCAGACGACCAGGCGTGGGGGCAGCGTGGTGTGGAGCGACTGCGCCACCTGGGCCGCCGGGACCACCGGCGTGGTGCTCGGCACGCCGATCGACGCCCGGTGGGCGCGGGTGTCCGACAGGGCGCCCTGCGCGGTGCGGTGGACGACCAGGTCGCCGCCGAGGACCGGCAGCGCGGCGAAGGTGCGGTTGTAGCGGAAGTGGACGGTGCCGTCCGCGTCCTGGGCGGCGTCGACGGGTTGCAGGACCTCGCGCGGGTCCAGGTGCAGCGCCTTCGCCAGCTCGACGGCGATCCGGGCGGCTTCCTTCAGCAGTTCGGCGTGCTCCTGCGGGGACAGCAGCGCTCCGGCGCCCGCGGCCCGTACGGCGCCGGGGGGCGTGTGGGCGGACGCGTCCGCAGGCTGTGCGCCCGTCAGGGCCACGGCGGCCAGGACCGCGAAGGCGGCGGCCGACCGGGTGGACCGGTGGCGTGCACGGTGGGGGTTCGTCGACCGCAACGGGGGCTCCTCGGTGGTGTTCTCGGTCTTGGCGGGCCGGTGGTGCCGACCGGGCGCGAACGACCGGTCGGCACACCCGAGGGGGTCAACCAGCGTTGGCGAGGGGGGCGTTGGTGGCGACCTGGGGGTCGTCCTCGGGGTCGACGTCCTCGCTCGGCTCGACCGTGGGCTCCACGTCGCTGCCCGGCTCGAAGGCCATGAAGTGGGTGGATCCGCCGTAGCTGAAGTAGCCGAGCTCGTCGCCCTTCCGCACCTCCTGGTCCTCGCGGACCACGGGCGTGACCGAGGAGATCTCGCCGATGCCGACGGCGGCCAGACAGATCATGCCGATGCGGGGAGCGGTGCTCTCGATGAAGACCAGGGCACGCGTACTGGACGCCGCCGCGCCGCCGAACGACACCCCCTGAGGCGCGGGGCCCGACCCGTCCAGCTCGGCCGTGCCGAACACCAGGCCGGGGACGACCTCCACGTGCCGGACCACGCCGTCGACCGGCGCGTGCCAGCGGTGGTAGCCGGTGGCGGGGAGCACCAACTGCAGGACGTCGCCGCCGACGAAGCGGTCCGTGTAGCTGCTGTTGTTGAGCGTCTCCGCCAGGGAGAAGGTCTGGCCCTTGAGGGTGAACCCGGCGTTCTTCCCCACCTTCCGCTCGTGGCGCACCAGGGTGCCGTCGCTCGGCGCGAGGACCGCCGTCGGGTCGGTGGAGACCGGCCGGGCCCCGGGCTTGAGCTTGCGGTGGAAGAAGTCGTTGAACGACGCGAAGCCCCAGTGCTCGGCGCCGCGGTCGGGGATCTCGTAGTCGTCGAGCCGGTGGCGTTCGACGGAGTACGGGGACAGCCAGCCGTTGTCCGCCTCGGTCAGCACGGAGCGGCTCGCGGGGCTGTCCAGGAACACGCACCACTCGCGGAGGACCTGCTGGAGCGCGGAGTTGAACGCCGGGGTGCGCAGGAGGCTCTCGCCCGCCTTCGTCAGCGCCAGGTTCGCGAACAGCGCGGACAGCGGGAAGAGGATCCGCTCCTCGGACTTGGCGCGGTACTCGGGCGCGGTCGTGATGATCAGGTCCACGCACTGGAGCAGGTGGCCGACGCCCTGGATCGGCTGGAGCGCGCGCGGGAGCTGCTCCAGCGTGCCGGCCACCAGCGACCGGGTGTTCCTGTCGGTCTCGATCAGCTTCTCCATGGCCGCAACGGCGGGGCTGTGCGGCCCCGTTCGCGCCTGGGCGCGGTCCGCGAGGTCCGCCAGCCAGACGTCGACGGCCCGGCGGTCCTTCGGCAGGTAACCGGCGACCCGCCCGAACGAGGCACGGTAGCGGGCGTCGGTCACTGCGCCCGTGAGATCTCCGAGCATGCTTTCCTCCGTCATGGCATTCGATCGGTGACGATCCGGCAGAATTCCTGGCCAGTCTCGGCCGGGCCCGCCGGGGCGGGGCCGGGAATCACGGCCCGTCCGGAAAGAGAACCCGAACGGACGAAGGAGATCGGTAATCAGCTCAGCTGATATGCGAGTTGAGCCGTTCAAGGATGTCGCGCCGCGGGCCACGGCCCGGCGGTGACCAGGTCCTCCATCCGCGCCAGGTCCACCTCGGCGGCGCCGGAGACCAGCCGGTAGCCGCCCCGGTCGTGCTCGATCACCGAGTCCGGGCTGTCCCCGATGCGCAGGATCCTGCGCAGCCGGTGGATGTGCACGCGGCCGCTCTCACCCGCCGTCAGGAGCGAGGGTCCCGGTGACGGTGAACGGCTCCCCGACGAACCGGCCGAGTCGTTCGGCCCAGGCCAGCGCCACCTCATCGGGCACCTCCGCTCCGGCCAGGCGGGCGGCGGCCAGGGTGGCCGGGAGTGCGCCCTGGTCCAGCAGGACGGCCCACTGGCCGGCGGTGAGGGCCAGGTAGCGCAGGTCGGGGCACTCGGCGAGCGCGGTGAGGTTCCGGACCTCCGCCCGGGAGAGGTCCAGGCCGCGGAGGTTCGGGACGGTGCGCAGTGGGGCGATGTCGACGGGCCCGGATGTGGCGAGGTCGAGGGCGGTCAGGTACCGGTGGCCCGCGAGCGGCGCGAGGTCGCCGCCGTGCAGGGTGACGCCCAGGAACTCGACGGGCAGCTCCCGAAGCGGGGACAGGTCGTCGACAGGGCGGCGGTGGAGTTCGAGGCGCCGCAGGTGGGGAGCGGCGGTGAGCGGGGTGAGGTCCATGAGCCCACTGGGGGCGTTGCAGTGGATCAGGACGGTCTGGACGCCGGGTGGGACGTCCTGAGGAATTCCGTCCGCCACCAGCTCGGGGCTGGAGCCGAATTCACGTGGGCCTTCCACGAACTCGATGTAGTCGACCTCGTCCTCCTCCACTTCGTAGGCGTCCCGCTCCAGCAGGTCCAGGTAGCGGGCGAGGAGTGAGGTGACGGAGTCGCAGACGTAGAGCGGCCCGTCGTAGTAGTCGCGGCCGATCTGGATCACCTGGCCGGGACGTCCGGCCCGGGCCGGGGACATGTCGACCGCCAGGTAGTTGCCGTCGTCGGCGGTCGCGAACGGCAGCCAGCCCGGGTGCTCGTGGCAGCGCCGGACGGTGTCGAGCGGCTCGGCGTCGAGCACGACCGAGTCCCAGGAGGTCTCCCAGCCGGACCACACCGGCTCCCACAGGTTCGCGTTGACGGCGACCAGGCGTGCCAGGGGCATCCAGGCGAGGCTGCCGAAGAGGCCGATCGCCTCGTCCCCACTGCCGTCGGCGATCAGGTAGAGCGCTCGCAGGTCGGCGGGCAGCGGCCGGCCGAGCCGGCGCTCGGCGTCGTCGAGTGCCGTGGTGGTCACCGGCGGTGGCAGCCTCTCGGCGTGTCCCAGGATGTCGGCACGCCGCTCCAGGTAGGCCCGCAGCCGGGTGACCGCGAGATCCGGATCGCCCGCCGGGGCGGCGCCGCTCTCCTCCTGGGCGACACCCGGCTGGGACAGCCGACAGTCGTGGTCCAGGACGGCCAGGAACCCGGGACGGGCATCGTGCAGTCGGGAGACGACCTGCCGGGACGCCGTCAGGGCGAACTCGCCGGACGGCCGGCACCGTATCTCCAGATTCGTGCGCTCCCAACCGCGGGCCGCTCCCACCGCCGCCGTCACGTCGTCCAGGCCCTGGAAGATCGCGACCCCGTGGACCGGCCGCGGCTTCTCACCGGCGATCGTGTACCGACCGGAGACGCCCAGGCCGAACAGGCCTTGGCGGCTGGCCAGCACCGCCTCCGTCCAACTCTCGGGTGCGTTCGCCGCGATGCTCTCGGCCACCCGCGCGACGCCCTGCTCCACCTGCTCGGCCATGCTCTGCTCCGGTTCTGTCGACACTGCCGGTGATCATCGCAGGGGGCTGTGACAGACCCGTGGGCCGGAGTGCCGAGCGCACGGGCTGGGTGAAACCGGCCGGCCTGGTGCTCTTCCGGCCGAGTACCGGTTCGGGCCGGGCCCGTCCGCCCGGCCCGGAACCGCCAGAGAACCGACGGTCCGTCGAACAGGTCGGACGGGCCCTGGTAGAAAGGGAGTTCGCGCGGCAGCGGTCGACACAGGGGCGGAGCCGGGGAGTGGTGGAATTCGAAGACGGCCACGGGCCCACGAACATCCGGAACGTCGTCACCGACAGTACGGTCCACTACCTGGTGCAGATCGGTGTGCTCAACGGGGAGCTGCACCTCACCGTGCCGCCCCGGGCCGTGGCGGCGGAGACACCGCTCGGCCTCGCCGAGGAGCGGCTCGCCCGCAGCCTGCTGTACCAGTGGCGGGCCGAGGCCGACGCCTGGGACATGGCCGACCCCGAACCGTTGGCCGTCCGCTGGGTGCACAGCCGCACCGCGCTCGCGCCGGGGGCCGAACTCGGCGGGCGCGGCGACCGGGTCGGCACGATGGCGGAGGCTCTGCTGGGACTCGACCACCGCCGCCTGCTGATCCTCGGCGGGGCCGGCGCGGGCAAGACGACCCTCGCCGTGCTGCTCACCCTGGAGCTGCTCGCCCGCCGGCTCACCCGCGGCGAGGACGTCCCGGTGCCCGTCATGCTCTCGCTGGAGTCCTGGGACGCCGAGCGGGTCAACTTCCACGACTGGCTGGCCGGCCGGATCACCGAGGAGCACCCCGGTCTGCCCCGGGTGGACGGGCTCCACCCCGCCCGCCGACTGGTGAGCGAGCGCCGCCTGCTGCCCGTCCTGGACAGCCTCGACGAACTGCCCGAGCACCGGCGGACCGCTGTGCTCGGCGCCCTCGGGCGCCAACTGGGCCAGGAGGGCGGGGTGGTGCTGATCTGCCGGACCGAGCCCTACCGCGAACTGGTGGCCACCCAGCGGGACGTGCTCCGGGTGGACTCGGCGATCGAGGCGCTGCCGCTGGCCCCCGGCGACGTCGCCTCCTACCTGCACCGGGCCCGGCAGCCCTCGCGCGCCGCGCAGTGGGCGCCGCTGCTCGCCGAACTCCGCGCGGCGCCCGGCAGCCCGGTGAGCCGGGCACTGTCGACGCCGCTGATGGTCTGGCTGCTGCGGCGCGGGTACGAGCGGGCCCCGGCGGACCCGGGCGAGCTGCTGGACCGCGGGCGCTTCGCGACCGCCTGGCAGGTGGAGCAGCACCTGCTCGACCGGATCGTGCCCGCCTCGTTCCCGGCGCTGCCGCCGGCGCCCGACCGCCTGCACCCGCCCCGGCGGTGGGAACCGGACCGGGCCCGGGCCTGGCTGTCCTTCCTGGCCCGGCTGATGAACCGCCAGGAGACCGCCGAGCTGGCCTGGTGGCGGCTGTTCGGCGCGCCACTGCCGCGGGCACTGGCGGCGCCCGCGCTGATCGTGGTGGGGATCGCCCTGTCGGTGCTGATCGACCTGGGGCTCGGGGCCGTCGGGGGCTCCGGCCACCCCTTCGGCTTCGGCACCGCCGTGGGCCTCGGTGTCGCCCTCGCGGGCTTGGTCCGCACGGCCGGGCAGGGCTGGTTCGGGGACGAGACCTCGACGCCCCGACGGCGGGTCAACCCGCTGCGCTTCGCCGGGGCCCTGCGCTCGGCCGGCCGCAACGGGAGGCTGGGCCGGGCTTGGCGGCTCATGGTGGTGATCGGCGGGCCGCCGGTGATCCTCACCCTGGTCGTGCTCCAGCTCCTGGCACCGGCGGAGGAAGGTCTCGCACTGGTGGCGGCGGTGCTGCTGTCCGCCTATCTGATGGTCGCGTTGGCGGCCCCCTCGGACACCGTGGACGCCGCGACCCCCGACTCGCTGCTGCGCTCGGAGCGGACCTCGGTCCTGGTGACGCTGCTGGTCCTCGCACCGCTGCTCGCCGCCGGGATCGGGCTGATGGACTGGTCGCGGACCCACCTCTACCGGTACCACCAGGTGGACTGGTCCTACCCGCTGGCGACCTGGTGCGGGGCGGGCGCGACGTTCCTGCTGCTCAGCCCGTGGAGCCGGTGGCTGCTGGCCCGGTGCTCGCTGGCACTCGTCGGCCGACTGCCCTGGACGCTGATGACCTTCCTGCGGGACGCCCACCGGGCCGGCCTGCTCCAGCGCACCGCCGGGACGTACCGCTTCCGCAACCTGCGGCTCCAGCAGCACCTGGCCGCCAAGGCCGGGCCCCGCTCGGGAGGCCAGGGAGGTCAGGGAGGTTCGGGGGCCGCAGGGGTCCCGGTGCCCCGGGCGACGCCGGACGGAGCGACGACGGTCGCGACCGGTCCCCTCGCCGACCTGACCCTGCCCCCCGGCCTCGACCTGGCGCGGCCTCACCGTACGGCGCGACCCGAACTCGTACCTGCTCACCGGCCGCGTCCGCGCCGTCATGCTCGCGCACTGGGGCCCGCTCGGCGCCCTGCTGGGCCTACACCTGGTCCGGATCACGGTGAGCGGCACCTGGGACCGACTCGACTCCTGGAAGCCGATCGTCGGCGTGCCCGCCCTCGGCCTGCTGGTGATGCTGATCAGCCTCCTGCGCCGGCGGCACATCGAACTGCACATCACCGACACCTTCATCGCCGCCCGGACGGGCCGGCACCGCTGCCGCTACGAGTGGCGCGACGTGGACGAGGTCGCCGTCCGCCGGGTGCACCTCCGCGGCCGTGACACCCCCGTCCACGGCATCCACGTCCGGCCGCGGACGGGAGCGCCCCTGCCCCCGGCCCGCTGGCGGGGGCGGGACGGGTGGTACCTGGTGCAACCGATGAACGTCGTCCGGACCCTGCCTCCCGACCTCACCGAGGCGCTCGCCGAGCTCTCCGGCGGGCGCTGGCGGCCGTAGCGCGGGCCGGTTAGGGCCGACCGGGCTCTGCCCGGCTACGGATGGCAGGGGCTCTGGCCGAGCACGTAGCAGCGCAGGTCGACGTCCTCGGGCAGGACGGGCACGGCACCGGGAAGGGCGACGGCGCCGACCGTGACGATGAACGTCCTGGTCACGGCGTCGCTTCCCTTCTTGTTCTGTGGGGCCTGGAAGAGCAGGTAGCGGGCCGCCAGGTAGTCAGCGACGGTGAGGTGGGGGCGGGCGAGGAGGTCGAGGGCGGCGGAGTGCAGGACGGCGCTGTCCCGCGGTGTGGGAGTGGCCGAGTAGACCGGCCTGCCGCCGGTCTCGATCCGGGAGGCGTCCAGGCCCCGGGCCGCGTAGCGGGCGACGAGTTCGGCGTCGGCGCGGTACGCGGCCTCGCCCCGCAGGAGGCGGTTGCCGGCGATCCGCCGCCCGTCCGGCAGGAGCACCCAGTTCTGGAGGGTGTCGCCCTCGACGCCCTCGGCGGCGAAGCGCCGCTCGGCGAGACGGCCGTAGCGAAGCATCGCTTCCGAGGCCGGGGTCGCCCGGCCCCCGGTGTAGGCGCGCGTGGCCTGGTCCCACTCCGCGCCCTCGCGCAGACGGCCGACCTCGCCGAGCCGGTCGAAGTTGGTGTCGCCCTCCCGGATCGGGGTACGGAAGCGCTCCGGGTTGAAGAAGGCACCGGCAGGACCGGGAGGCGGGCCCATCGCGACGGCGAGACGGTAGCGCCAGTCGACCAGCCGCTCGTGGACGGCGGCCAGCGCGGCCGCCCGGGCCGGCCGACCCGGGGCGGTGTCCCACAACTGGGCCAGCAGGTCCGCCGCTTCGGTGGCGGCGGCCGCCTGCTCGGAGGCGAAGGCGCGGGCCTTGGCCTGCCGGGCCGGGTCGGCGAAGCGCAGCGCGAGCGGGCTGGTGGGGAAGTCGCCGGGGGTGATCGGTGCGGTGGGCATGGCTCTCTCCTGATACGCCCTCTTGGGCCGGGCTCGGACGAACCGGCCCCACGTGGACGGAGGCTCCCCCTCCGGGGCCAAGCCTGGATCAACACCGGCCCCGGCGTGGAGAATTGCCCCATGCGTATTCTGATCGTCACCACCGGCTCCCGCGGGGACGTCGCACCGTTCACGGGCCTGGGCCGGCGTCTGGTGGACGCCGGGCACCGGGTCGCCGTGGTCGCCCATCCGACCTTCGCGGCGCTGCTCGAGTCCTGCGGCCTGGAGCACCGGCCGCTGCCGGGGGATCCGGAGGAGCTCATCCGGGCCAGGGCCCGCGCGACCTCCCCGGAGGAGATCCGCGCGCTGATGACCGCGTTCGTGGACGGGCTCGCCGACGGCGTGGCGGACGCCGTCGCGGGCGGGGCCGACCTGCTGCTCACCGCCTTCGCCCCGTCGCCGCTCAGCCTGACGGCGGGAGACGCGTACGGTGTGCCCGTCCTCGGCACGTACCTCACGCCCGCCTTCGCCACCACGGAGTTCCCGCTGCCCGGCCCCGCCGGCGGCGCGGACCTGGGACCGGAGGGCAATCTCGCCGCCGGCCAGGAGCGGCTCCGGGGCGCGGACCGAATGTTCTCGAGCGCCGTGGACCGGATGCGCGAGCGCCTCGGCCTTCCCGGCAGGACGTCGCCGGAACCGCTCGGGCACACCCGTCCGGTCGTCCACGGTTACAGCCCCGTGCTGCTGCCGCGCCCGGCGGACTGGCCGGCCCCGGTCGACGTGGCGGGCTTCTGGTGGCCCGCGCGGCCGCTGGGCTGGCAGCCTCCGGGCGACCTGGTCGACTTCCTCCAGGCCGGTCCGGCCCCGGTGTTCATCGGCTTCGGCAGCATGGCCCCCGGGGAGGGCGAGCGGCTCGGCGAGCTGGTGACGGCCGCGGTACGGCAGGCGGGGGTGCGCGCGGTGGTCCAGGCGGGCTGGGCCGGGCTGGAGGCGGCGGGTGACGGCGTGTTCTGCGTCGGCGACGTGCCCCACGACTGGCTGTTCCCCCGCACGGCCGCCGTCGTCCACCACGCCGGGGCGGGCACCACGGGCGCCGCGCTGCGCGCCGGGGTCCCCGCCGTACCGGTGCCCGTGATGGCCGACCAGCCGTTCTGGGCGGCACGGCTGCACCGGCTGGGAGTGGCCCCGCAGCCCGTGCCGTTCGCCGACCTCACCGCCGAGCGCCTCGCCGCCGCGATCACGACCGCTCTGGCCGAGCCGGTCCGCCGCCGTGCGGCCGCCGTCGCCGGGCTCATGGCGGGCGAGGACGGCGCCGGTGCCGTCCTCGCCCACGTCGCCCGGCTCGCCGAGGCCCCCGGACGCTGACCCCGGCCGCTGACCCTGGACGGTCTGACACCCGGCCAGGGCACGCGTCCCGGACGGCCGGCGGCGGTCCACCCACTCTTGGATAGGCTGCCGGGATGATCCCCGACGCCCCCCGGCTGCTGCGCGCCGACGCCGCCCGCAACGCGGAAAAGATCATCCGGGCCGCCCGGGAGGTCTTCACCGAACAGGGCCCCGACGCCCACCTCGACGACGTGGCGCGCCGGGCCGGTGTCGGGGCCGCCACGCTGTTCCGCCGCTTCCCCGACAAGGCCGCGCTCCTGCGGGCCGTACTGGACCAGGGCTTCGGCGAGCGCGTCCGGCCCGTCATCCAGTCCGCCGCCGACGACCCCGACCCCGCGTCCGGGCTGGCCCGGGTGCTGGCGGCGGCCCTGGAGTCGGTGGCCGGCGACTACAACGTCCTGGCCGCCGCCCGCGCCGCCGGCGTCCTGACCCCGGCGACCGGCGAGGAGTTCTTCGCCGCTCTCGACGCCCTCCTGGCGCGCGGTCAGAGCGCGGGCGTGATCCGCGCCGACCTCGTGCCCGACGACCTGCACCGCATCGTCGTCATGCTGGTCTCGGTGCTGTGGACGATGGACCCCCGCGAGGACGGCTGGCGCCGGTACCTGGCCCTGGTCCTCGACGGCCTCTCCCCCGCCGGGGCCCGCCCACTGCCGTGCCCCGCCCCCGCACTGCACTCCCGCACGCCCTGACGCCCCGCCTGGTGTCGGCGGCCCCGCCGGGCCGCCGACACCACCGGCCGTCAGCGCGCCGGATCCAGCCGGAGCGCCGAGGCCGGGCACCTGGCGGCCGCCTCCCGGGCCTCTTCCGCCGCCCGTCCGACGGGCTCGGCGGCGAGCACGACGACCTGCCCGGCCTCGTCCTGGTCGAACACCGACGGCGCGGTCACCGCGCACTGCCCCGACGACACGCACCGCGAGGTGTCCGCCACCACCCGCGCGGTGGCCTGCTCGCGCTGCCGCTCCCCGTTCACCACAGGACCGGGACCTCGCCGAGGCCGCCCGCCAGCCGTTCGGAGTGGTCGCGCAGGCTGTGCGCGTCCACCGCCAGCCGCAGGCCGGGGAAGCGCCGGAACAGCGCGGTCAGCGCGATCTGCATCTCGGTGCGGGCCAGCGCGTTGCCGATGCAGTAGTGGCCGCCGTGCCCGAAGGCGAGGTGCGCGTTGGGGGAACGCGACGGGTCGAAGGCGTCCGGCTCCTCGAACGCCCGCCCGTCCCGGTTCGCGGCGTTGATCGCCACCAGCACCGCCTCGCCCTTCGCGATCGCCGTCCCCGCGAGGGTGACGTCCTCGCGGGCGTAGCGGGTCAGGCCCAGGGCGCCGGGCGCGGCCATCCGCAGGACCTCCTCCACGGTGGCGCGGGCCGACCCCTCGGGGTCGGCGGCGAAGCGGTCCCGCCGACCGGTGTCGCTCAGCAGGAACAGGACCCCCAGGTCGATCCGGGCCGAGGTCGTCTCGTGGCCCGCGAACAGCAGCCCCACCGCCAGGCGGGCCATCTCCTCCTCGGTGAACGAGGGGTCCTGCGCCTGTACGGCCAGGATGTCGCTGATCACGTCCTGGCCCGGCCGCTTGCGCTTCTCCTCGGCGATGGCGGACACGTACGCCTCGAACTCGGCCATGGCGGCGGCCCCGTCGGCCCCGCCGTACAGAGCGGCGATCCGCTCGGACCAGCCGCGCAGCAGGCCACGGTCCTCGACCGGCACGCCCAGCAGCTCGCAGATCACCATCACCGGCAGCGGGAACGACAGGTGGTCGTGCAGGTTGACGGCGCGTCGCGGATCCCGCGAACGCTCCTCGTCCATCGCGTCCAGGCAGGACGCGGCGAGTTCCCCGATCCGCTCGCCCAGCCGCCGCATCCGCGGCGCGCTGAACGCGGGCGCCAGCATCCGGCGCATCCGCGTGTGCTCCCGGTCCTCCTCCTCGGGCGAGGGGGCGGGGCGCGTGTGCAGCGCCGAGGACGAGATCCTCGGGGCGCCCTCGGTGTCGGGGCGCAGCCGGGAGAACCGGGTGTCGCTCAGGATCTCCCGGGCTTCCTCGTAGCGGGTCACCAGCCAGGCCGGGTCGCCGGCGGGTGTCGTCACCCGGGCGATCGGGCCTTCCTCGCGCAGGCGCGCGAGCAGCGGCGCCAGGTCCAGGGCGTTGGGGCGCTCGAAGGGTAACTGCGGTGCGGGGGCGGTCATGGTCTCTCCTCGCCGGCCGAAGGGCCACAAGAGCAGTGAACGCTTGACGGAGCCGTGCTCTCCTTGCCCGTCCGGACCAGGGCGGACGAGTGCCCTTCCGGCCGACAAGTGAGAGTCAACTCTCTTTTACTGGGAGCGTAACACTGTCAGCACGCACAGTCAGCCTCCCGAGCGCTGCCGGGGGGAGGGCACCCGTCGAGGCCGACGGCAGCCGAAATGCTGTCGCTCCGCCGGTCAGGGACGGCTACGGTGCGCCGTTGTGGATGACGAAGACCCGAAGGACCTGGTCCGGCGTGGATACGACCTGCTGTCCGCGCATTACGAACGCGCGTTCAACAGCGAGACGAAGTACGGATCGTGGATCGAGGAGTTGCTCGGGCGGCTCCCGGAAGCGGGCACGGTGCTGGACGTGGGGTGCGGGACCGGAGTCCCCGTGGCCCGGTCCCTCGCCGCAACAGGGCGCCGTGTCACGGGCGTCGACATCAGCGACGTCCAGATCCGGCGGGCACGGGAGCTGGTGCCGGAGGCCGAGTTCATCCGGGCGGACGCCACGACCCTGGCGTTCCCGCCGGAGGCCTTCGACGCCGTGGTCTGCCTGTACGCGCTGATCCACATTCCGGTCGGGGAGCAGCCGGCTCTGCTGGGGCGGATCGCCTCGTGGCTGCGGCCAGGAGGCTGGCTCCTCGTCACCACCGGGCACCAGGCCTGGACCGGCACCGACGAGGACTGGCTCGGCGGCGGGGCCGCGATGTGGTGGAGTCACGCGGACGCGGCGACCAACCGGTCCTGGCTGCTGTGCGCCGGCCTGGAGGTGGCGCACGAGGAGTTCGTCCCCGAGGGCGACAGCGGCCACGTCCTGTTCTGGGCGCGGCGGCCCGTGAGCTGACGGGCCGTGCGGGGCCGTGGCAGAGCGGATCGGTCGCGGGACGTACGCCGCCCACGGCCACGGCGGGCCCTCCACTGATAGGTTCCAGCGATGAGCAAGCAACTGCCCGACGGCGGCGTCGAACTGTCCCCCGACGAGATCGAGGCCCTCCCCGCCAGGTGGTCGTCCTGCTGGACTCCGGGTGAGGTCGCGCAGCGGTTGGCCGGGATCGGCACGCCCTGGTACGTGGCCGCGGGGTGGGCGCTGGACCTGTTCCGCGGCAGGCGGACGCGCGCTCACGGCGACATCGAGATCGGGATTCCGGCCGCGGGCTTCCCCGAGGTCCGCGACCGCTTCCCCGGGTACGCCTTCGACGCGGCGGGCAGCGGCCGGATCTGGGCGGACGCCGCGCCGGAGGTACTGGCCGCCGTCCACCAGACCTGGCTCCGCGATCCGGCCACCGGCGACTACCTGCTCGACGTGTTCCGCGAACCGCACGACGGCGACACCTGGATCTGCCGGCGCGACGAGACGATCCGGCTCCCCTACCGCGAGATCATCCACCACACCCGGGACGGCATCCCGTATCTGGCCCCCGAACTGGTCCTGCTGTTCAAGGCCAAGCACGTCCGCGAGAAGGACCAGTCGGACTTCGACGCGACCGTCCCGCACCTGACCCCGGCTCAGCGCGAGACCCTGACCGGCCTGCTCGCCCGCGTACACCCGGGGCACCCCTGGCTCGCGGACCTGTAGCCGCCCCCACTGGGCCCCGTGTCAACGGCCGCCGGTCACTGAGCGGCGGCGCGGCTCTGCCTGAGGTGGATCTCGACGGAGCGGCACAGGCTCAGCGCGTCGTGCGGGTCGTCGGCCCGGTAGCCGAACCGGCGGATGAGCAGCACCGAGTCGAGGGTGACGCCTGCGCGGGCCAGCACGAACAGCAGGGTGAGCAGGGCGGCGCGGGCGTTGCCGTCGTCGAACGGGTGGAAGAAGCAGACATCCAGGTAGACCCGGGCCGCCCTCGCGGCCAGCGGGATCCGGCCGTCGGCGGCCTGCGCCAGGCACGCGTCGAGGCGGGCACGGGTGTCCGGGCCGATCCCGTAGCGCTCTTCGCCGCCTTTGGCGAAGGCGGGGCGGGTGCGCAGCGGCGGCGGCTCGGGGGTGCCCAGCACGTGCTGCTGCCAGCCGCGCAGCAGCTCGAAGTCGAGCACGGCACCACGCGCCGCGTCGGCCCGCACCAGCTCCAGTGCGGTGAGCAGGCCGGCGGCGCGGGCGGGGTCCACGGCGGCGTCGAAGAAGCGGAAGTCCTCCGCCGCTCCGTCGCGGGCGGGAGTCACCGGCCCGCTGTCCGTGCCGTCCTCGCCGTCGGCACCGTCCGACCACGGCACGCTCTCGCGCACGGCGAGCCAGCGTTCCAGGTGGTCCGGGAGCTCGCCCGGGTCCGGCGACCAGTCAATGTCCTGCGGACGCAGTGGGCCGACGAGTCGCTCCGCGACCTCGTCGGCCAGGACGGTGTCGGGTGCGGTCCAGCTCTTGAACCGGCCGGCGACCGCCTGTCGAACCAGTCGCTCGGCCGGCTCGGGGGCGACGCCCCAGTAGCCGAGGAACCACTCCAGGACCTGCCGGCAGTGCCCGTACCAGCCGCTCTCGGCGCCCGTCCGGTCGGCCACCTGCAGGATCAGGTTGCGGGCGGCGCGCTCCCACAGGATCCGGTCCGCGTCCAGGGTCTCCGGGTCCAAGGGGTAGGCCTCGAACCACTCCGCGAGCCGCTCCAGCCAGTCACGCCACTCGCACAGCGCCGCCACGACCCGGTCGAGGGTCTGCTCCGGGTTGGTGATCGAGTGCGATCCGCAGCACCAGTTCCCGACCGGCCCGCCGTCGACGTCCCCCTCGCCGAGCGACCAGCGCCACCCGGCCGCCCAGCGGCCGTAGCGCTCCATCAGCACGTGCGTCATGGCGTCGGACCAGGGTTTGGCCACCTCCCAGGCCCAGTTGACCCTGGTCAGATCGATGGCCGGGTCCAGCCGGGAGGGCACCCGCCGCGCTGGCCCGAGGGAGCGGATCACCCCCGCCACCGAGGCGGGGTCGAATGGGTGGTCGGCGGGGTCGACGTCGTCCCAGGTCAGGTCTGTGGGGTGGAGCGTGTTGAGCACCGGGTCAGGGTGCCACGGGGCCCGGGGGCGCGAGCAACACCTTTTCCGGCAGTCCACAGGGCAGGGCACCACGCTCGTCGCCGCTGCTCGCCCTGACCGTCACCCGTCCGACGGCGGACCGCCGGTGGGTCCGCACCCGGGCTCGGGTGCGGACCCACCAGCGGTCAGAGGGCTACGGCGTCAGGACTGCGGCCAGGCGTCCGTGAAGTAGCCGAACAGGTCGGCGATGATGTCGGTGCTGCCGACGTGGTTGTAGATGTCGACCTTGCCGTCCGCGCCGACCGGCGTGGTGACGTGGTTGGGCACGGTCTGGCCGGCGAGCAGGTTGAGGTTGCTGGTGCCGGGGCGCGGGGCGCCGTGGGCGTGCACGGTGAGGTAGCTGTCCTCGGTGGTGTTGGTGGACGTCACGTTGAGGACGGCCGCCCGGGCGCCGGCCGGGATGCCGCCGACGACGGTGGTGCTGTCCGGGCCCGGCTTGGCGAACGGGCCGGTACGGGTGTCGGTCAGGCGGACGGGCACGGTCGGCGTGTACGTGGCCTTGCCGTTCGGGGAGTAGTACCCGAAGACGTCGAGGATCACGTGGGTGGAACCGTTGTGGTTGTACACGTTGACGGTGCCGTCCGGGCCGACCGGGACGATGACCTGGTTGGCCTTGTCCTTGCCGGGCTCCGGGTTCAGGTTGGAGCTGACCGGCTTGGTCCCGCCGCCCGCGTACACCTTGAGGTGGGTGTCGGTGGCGGTGTCGGTGCTGGTCAGGTTGAGCACCACGGACGTGGCGTCCGCCGGGACGCCGCCGACGCCCGCGACCTTCACCGCACGCGTCTCGCCGGACCCGAGCTTGCTGCTCTCCCGGGTGTCCACCAGCCGGCTCGGCGCCAGCGGGGTGAACAGGTCGCCGCCGTTGGGGCGGTAGAAGCCGACGACGTCGACGATCACCTCGGCGCGGCCGGAGTTGAGCAGGGTGCTGATCCGCTTGGCGTCGCCGATCGGCACGGTGACCAGGTTGGACGAGGTGCGGCCGGCCGCCACGTTGACGTTCGAGGTGATCGGGCGGGCCTGGCCGGTCGGCCAGACGGTGAGGTGGGTGTCCTCGGTGGCGTCGGTGACGGTCACGTTCAGGACGACCGTGGTGACGTTCCCGGGCACGCCGTTCGCCCCGGGCGCGCTGCCGGTCGGGACCGTGAAGGGCACCTCGGCGCCGCCCCGGAGGTCCAGGTTCGGGTCCTGGCGGGTGTCGACGAGCCGGTACGCCTCCGTGCGCAGGAACCCGGTCGGGGCGTACGCGGCCCGGAAGGGGTACGCGGCGGTGCTGGTGCGGCCGGCGGTGTCGGTGACCGTCACCGTGACCGTGTAGTCGCCCGGCGAGGCGTACCCGTGGACGACCGCGTCCAGGGTGTTCCGGGTGACGGCGGGGGTCCCGTCGCCGTAGTCCACCACGACCTTGGAGACCTGCCACGGCGAGGACGTCCCCGACGGGTCGACCCGCACGCCCAGCGGCGGGGCGTCGGCCGTATCGAACCGGTCCGGGACGACCTGCTGGACGGTGGCGCCGGCGGTCAGCGGCCCGGGGGTCGTGACCTGCACCTGTACGCCGTACCCGCCGGTGAACGGCTGGCCGCCGCCGGTGTCCACGGTGACGTTCGCGGAGAAGGTGCCCGGCTTGGTGTAAGTGTGCTTGACCACCGGGGAGTTCGAGGTGACCGCAGGGGTGCCGTCGCCGAAGTCGTAGCGGTAGGTCATCACGGAGGTCGGCCAGTGGGCCTTCTCCGGGCCCGTGGTCGCCGTCAGCGTGATCTCGGTGCCGTACGGGGCCCGCTGCTGGTCGGCCGTCAACTGGGCCGAGGTTATGGGCTCCTGGCGCTCGGTCGCGCCGCGGTCGTGGTAGCCCAGGCCGGTGCCGAGGTTCGGCCGCGACGGGTCGTCGGCCGGGTGCGCGGCCGGCACGAAGCCCGGCGCGGTCTCGTCGGCGGAGTCGACGACCTCGCTGTTCAGCGCGCTGCCGGACTGCCAGCGCGGCACCACGTAGTCGTGCTTGCCGGCCCGGCCGTCGGTCGCGGCGGCGAGCGACTCGGGCGTCTGGTGCCGGGTGCCGGCCCAGACGTACGGCGTGCCGTTGCCGGAGTTCGTCCAGTACGGCGCGACGGTGTTCGAGCCGGCCCGGGTGTCCTTCGCCGAGGCGGCGGAGACCACGATCTCCGCACCCTCGGGGTTCGGGCAGGAGTACGGCGCGGAGGGCGAGAAGTGGTTGCGCACCACGTTGTTGAAGAGGTTCGACCCGGAGGAGTCGCCGGCCAGCTCGATGCCGGCCGTGCAGCCGTCGGCCACCGTGTTGTTGGTGAGGGTCGTCCCGGGGCTGTCGACGGCCTTGATCCCGGAGGCCTCGGTGCGGACCACCGTGACCCGGCTGGAACCGGTGACCAGGACCTCCCGGGCGTGCATCGACTCCACCACGACGTCGTGCACACCGGACAGCCGCACGTCGCCGCCCACCGCGGTGCCGCCGGCCGCGCCCCGGATGGTGATGGGCCGGCCGGGCTCACCCGACTTCGTGACCGCGGTGCCGGAGCCGAACGTGCCCCGGGCCACCTCGACGGTCTGCCCCGGCAGCGCCGCCGCGGCGGCCGCGTTGACGGAGCAGAACGGCTTCGCCGCCGTCCCCGTCCCGGAGTCCGAGCACGCCGGGTCCCAGGCGTCGACCCGCAGCACCCCGGGCGCGTCGTCGGCGGAGCCGGTGGTGGCGGCGGAAGCCGTGGTGGCGGCGGTGGGAATGCCACCGAGCACGGTGACGAGGCCTGCGGCGAGCAGGCCCTTGGTTCGGTTGGGGCGCACGGTGCGGTCCTCCGAGAAGGGACAGGAGTCTGACCTGGTGGGCACGGGCCCGGTCGGGTGGGTCAGGCCGCGTGGATCGCAGGCAGAGTAATTATGACGAGGGCTCCGACGGACTTGATCACCGCCCCCACCTGCGGTGTCGTATCCCATGAGGCGGGACCGGACGCCCCGGACAGTTCGGATGATTCGGACCACCGAGGGCGCGGGCCGGGGCCCCGCAGGATCAGGTCGTCCTCTGCGGAGACCCGGCGTACGACCCCTGTCAGGCGTTGACCAGGACGATCTTGCCGGTCGCGTGGCCGCTCTCGCCGAAGTGGTGCGCCCGTGCGACCTGGTCGAGCGGGAAGGTGTGCACCTGAGGGAGCGCGAGGCGTCCGGTGGCGATGAGCTCGCCGAGGTCGGCGAGGACGTAGAGGGCCCGGCCGTCGTCGCCGCGGCTGAACGCCACCCGATGCTCACGGGCGCCGACGACGTCGGAGAGGGTGACGACGCTCTCGGGGCCGCCGGTGAGGTCGATGAGGCCGGGCAGTGCTCCGCTGCCGGCGACGTCGAGTGCGCGGTCGACCCCGCCGGGCGCCAGCGCGCGGACCGCCGGCACGAGGGTCGGGCCGTAGGCGACGGGTTCGGCTCCCAGCGCCCGGACGTACGCGTGCCTGGCCGGGCCGGCGGTGCCGATCACCCGCGCGCCGCGGGCCACGGCGAGTTGGACCGCGGCGCTGCCGACGTTGCCCGAGGCGCCGTTGACGAGGAGCACGGTGCCGCCGACCACGCCCAGCCGGTCGAGTCCGCGCGCCGCGGTCTCGAGGGCGGCGGGCAGGGCGGCGGCGTCGGCGAAGCGGACGGACGCGGGCAGCGGCGCCCAGTACGACAGCACGGCCGACTCGGCCTGGGCGCCCCCGTGTTCGGACAGGCCGACGACGCGGTCGCCGACGGACACGTCGGTGACGCCCTCGCCGACCTCGTCCACGACACCGGCCGCCTCGTGTCCCAGCGTCTGCGGCAGTTCCTCGTCCATCAGGCCCGCGCGCTTCTTCCAGTCGCTGGCGTTGACGCCGGCGGCGCGTACCGCGACGCGGATCCGGCCGGGGCCCGGGTGCGGGTCGGGAAGGTCCACGACCTCCAGGACCTCGGGGCCGCCGAAACGGCTGAACCGTACTGACTTCATCGTGGACTCCGTTCCGAACGGCAGCGGTGGGACACCGGGTTGAACACGGCGGCAGGCCGGCCCCCGCTGTCAGGCGAGGCGCTCGCCGTCGTAGAAGACGCCGCCGGTGGGCCCGTCGGCGGGCAGGGTCGCGGCCCAGGCGACCCACACGGCGCTCTCCGCGGCGGGCCGATCCTCCTCGTCGATGACGACCCGGCCGCACCCGCCGACCGACCGGCCGGCGACTGACCGGAGCGGGGCCGCTCTCGTCACTCCGGCAGCGAAATGCCCAGTTCCCGCAGGCGGGGCAGGCAGGCTTCGAGGCACTGCTCCACCGAGGCGGCATCGGTGCGCACGAGGATGTCGTCACGCAGCGGGGCGCCGCTGGCCACGAACGTCCACGGCTTGCGCTGCTCCGCCATCCGTTCGGCGTCGGCCTTGAGCAGCACGGTGATGCCCTGTTCGGCCAGTGCTTCCATGATCGCCAGTACGTCCACCGGTGGTCTCCCCCTCGTGAAGTGCGTCGAACGTGCTCGAACGCGCCACGGTGAACCTACCGGTCGAGGCCGGGCAGCGACGGCCAGGCGGCGACGGCCGGGCCCCGGACGGATGATCCGCCCGGGCCCCGGCGCTGGTGGAGGCGGGCCGGTCAGGCGCCGGGCACGCTGACGTAGCCGGAGATGTGGAGCTTCTGCCCACCGCCGCGGGCGTCCGCGGGCTTGACGTGGCGGTGCGTCACCTTGTCCCCGACGTTGCCCTCGACGGTGTCGATGGTGCCGTCGTGGCTGACGGCGACGACGACCCCGACGTGGCCACCCTTGGCGTAGGCGGGCGGACCGTAGACGACGAGGTCTCCGGGGACGGGGGTGTAGGGGCGCTCGCCGCGCGCGGGCTGCCGGTTGTGGAAGAGGTGGTGCTCCTGGCCCCACTTGCCGACGCCGCGTCCGGACAGGGTGGTCGGCGCGGGCTTCACACCCGCCTGGTGCCAGGTCCAGTCGGCGAACGCGGCGCACCAGGCGGTCTTGGCGCACTTGCTCTGCTTCTCCGTCCCGTCGGCGTAGGCGAAGTACTTGTCGCACGTGCCGGTCTTCTCGGGGTCCTGGCCGGCCGGGGTGATCTGGCCGCGGGCGATGGAGACGATCCGCTCGCGCAGCGCGGAACGGGCGGTGGCGCCGTCGGACACGGTGGCGGTGTCGGTCGCGGAGTCGGTCGCGGAGTCGGTGTCGGTGGTGGTCCGGACGGCGTGCGCACCGGCCGGGAGGGGGCCGATGGTGGCCGCGGCGGCGGTGCCGAGGCCGCCGAGCGTCCCGGCGGCCACTAGGGCGACGGCGGCGGTCCTTCCGGCGCGGCCCACGAGGGCGGCGAGCAGACGCGAGCGTGTCATGTTCATGATCTCTCCTTGGATGCGCCCTCCACCACCCCGGGCAGGCCGCGGCCTGCCCGGGACACGGGAGGGGGTGGGGTTTCCGCCGGGGATGCGTCCTCCGGCCGACCACCACGATTGCACGCCCGACCGCCGGACTCCTACGCTGTGTGAACGCCTGGTTACCCATGCATATGCGGAGCGCCTCCGTACGGCCCTGACCTGGGCCTACGCACAGCCGAGGGAAGAGGGACCGAGCCGATGACGCACAACCGGCCGCCGCAGGCAGCCGATGAACCGGACCAGCCGACGGCCGCAGCCGCCCGCGCCGAACTGGCCCGGACGCTGCGGAGGTGGCGTCAGGAGGCCGGGAACCCCACCCAGGTGACCGTGTCCCGGCGCACCGCGATCGCCCAGACGACCCTCTCCCGCTACGAGAACCCCGACGGCAGGTACCCGGCACCGGAAGCGGCGCTCCACTCCCTGGCCGCGTACTACGCGGTCGCCGACGGCGCGCTCGTCCGCGCGCTCGGGCTCAGGGCGGCGATCGACGGCGGCACGGGCGACGCGCCGCCACCGGAGCCGGTCCCGGAGCCTGCGGCGGCCACCGCACCGGAGGCACCGGCGCCCAGTGCCGAACCGACGGCCGGTCAGGAACCCCGTGGCGGGCGATGGCGCCGGGCGGCGTGGGCCGCCGGGGGCGCGGCCGTGGCGGCGGCCGCCGCCGGCGCGCTCCTCTACGCCCTGGCGGGCCCGGACACCGGCGCCACCGTCGCGCCCGCCCCGCAGGCGATGCCCGCACCGACGGCGGCCGCCTCCTGCGACGGGGCGTCCTGCCTGCACGTCGACCCGGTCGGCACCGTCTGCGACCGCGACGCCGCCACCGCCGCGGCCGACCGCGACTTCGGCGTCCTGATCGAACTGCGCTACAGCCCCTCCTGCCACGCCGCCTGGGCCAAGATGAGCGGCGGCTCCCCCGGCGACCGCGTCCAGGTCTTCGGCACCCCGCCCGAGCAGGAGGAGTACCGCCAGCAGTCCGGCCACGACGCCCACAGCAAGATGGTCCGCGCCGCCCGCCCCGCCGACGCCCGCGCCTGCGCCGTCGTCGACAACCGGGGCACCGTCTGCGCCGCACGCCGGGAAGCCCCCACGGGATGACGCGGGAGAGCGGGCACAGCCGGGTCGGCGAGCCGCTCGGATGGAAGCCGACGGTGACCGCCCGTCAAGGACGAACGGATCCGGCGTACTCCCCCCTCGCGATCCGGGGATACGAGGTCCAGACGTCGTCCCCGCAGCGCGCGGCGTGCTGAGGCCCACGGTTCACACACACGCCCGCAGTTCCGCGATGTCCAGCGGTGGCAGCCGTGACAGCTCGGCGTCGGCGGCGGCCGTGGCGACGGCGTAGCGGGAGTCGGCGAGGAGGGCCGAGGCCGTGCCCGGCGAACGCGGTGGTGTTGCCGGGCTGGTCGGCGAGGACGCCCAGGCCCAGGACGGGTGTCGTCGCCTGCACCGCGTCGAGCAGGGAGGCCCGTCCGCCGTGCGTCACGAACAGGTCCACCTGACGCAGGAGCGCGGGCTGCGGGACGTGCTCGACGACCGTGATGCGGGGGTCCGCGCTCGGCAGGTCCCGCGCGAGGTGTCCAGCGGACACGATCGCGTCGCGGCCGGTCGCGGAGAGGGCGGCCATGACCTCCCGGTACACGCTCCTCACGACACCGCGCAGACCGGACATCGCGGTGGTCAGGGTGCCGAGGCTCACGTAGACGAGCGGGCGGGAGGAGTCGGGACGGTCCGGCCGCTCGGGGGCGGTGGTCCGGAACGCCGCGACGGTGCGCCGGACCGCGCGGGCCGATGACGAAGTCGAGCGCGGACACGTGCGACGGTATCGGCTCGGCGGTGACGGCTATCCGTAGGGCCATGGGGACTCCAAACAGCGTTCTGCGGGCGCGCGGAATCCGGGCCCGCTTGCCGAGGTCGGCGGGTTGCGACGGGGCGTCAGGAACCGGCACCGGGTGACGGCGGCTTCCTCGACGGGACCGGGCCCGGACCGTCCTGACGGCCCAGGACGAGGACCTGGAAGGCCGCGCCGCCGTAGGCGACCAGGAGCCGGGCGATCCTGCGGGGCGTGCTGCGCATGCTGGTGTGCCTGCTCTCGTAGGGTGCTGTCGGCTTGTCGGAGGCTGCCCGGGTCACCAGGAGACGGCGTCGTCCAGCGACTGCTGCCAGTAGCCGACCTTGAGGGAGTCGTCCACGTAGGCGCCCTCCGCGGGCAGCGACGGGTGGGCCCCGGTGCCGACGCTCTCGTTGCCGGAGGGGCCGTGGAAGTAGACGGTCAGGGAGTTCACGGTGTGGCCGTTCGAGCCGTCGGTGCCGTCGGTGGAGGACAGGTTCACGGAGGCGTAGCCGGACTCGCCGGGCTGGAGGGTGACGACGGCCTGCGGCTTCGAGTCGGTGATGACGGGGGGTACGGACTGGGCCTCGCCGAAGCGGACGGCCGGGTAGCCGTAGAGGTAGCAGGTGCCGGAGCCGGTGTTGGTGACCGTGAGCAGCAGGTGGTTCACGGGGCGGTTCAGCGGGGCGGCCGTGGTCGCGGTGTTGGAGCCTTCGCAGGTGGCCGGCTTGGCGGCCGCGGGGGCGGCGGGGGTCTTCGGCGTCGGGGTGCCGGTGGCGGGCTTCGGGGCGGTGGGCCGGGGTGCGGCGGCCGGCTCCTGACTGGCGGACCCGGTGGTGCCACCGGCGTCGACGGACGGGGCCATGGAGGTCGAGGCGGACGCAGCGGCGGGCGCCGCAGCCCTGAGCGAGGGGCCGGTCGCCGTATCGATGACCCCGCTGTCGTTGCACGCGGTGAGCGAGAAGGCGGCGACCACGAGGCTCGCGGCGGCGCTGACCAGACGGGTGCGGGAGGTACGGACGGACATGTGGTCGCGCCCCTTTCGGCATGGGCTCGGGTGCTGCGTCGGTCGGACGGCCGAAGCCTGCGCGACGGTCCGTCCCAGCCGCCACGTCTGGCGCGGCACCAGGGAGGGTGGGACGGCGAAGGGGGCTCTGACCAGCGGGAACGAGGCCGGCCTGGAACGCCGGAATGGGACGCCGAGGGGACGCCGAGAGGACGGACGGGGCAGCTGCCGGAGGGCACGGGGCCGAGGCGCCCCGCGTGTCGTCGGGCCTCGCGAGCGCGTCTAGGGTGTGGGAGCTATGCGACTGGTCGAGATGGAGACAGCCCGGCAGGACTGGAAGGGCATGCTGTGCGGCTGCGGCGGTTCGGCGGAGCACCTGGCCCGGGATCTGCTGCGGCTCGCGGGCGGGGGATCCGGGGCGGAGCCGGGCCAGGTCGACCTCGAATGGCATGTCTGGTCCCCGGTCGTCCTGTGGGAGCCGGCTCCCGCGGTGGCGTCCGTTGCGCTGGCGGCACTGGCCGATGACGTCGCACCGGCGGCCCGCGCGCGGTTCCTCGAGCTCCTTCAGTGCCTGGTGGCGGGCGAGGGCACGGACGCGGAGTCCGCCCGACGAGGACTCGATCTTCCGGAGCTGTGCAGAAACGTTGCCGCGCAAGGTCTCTGGCTGCTCTACGGGGAGGTGATGGCGAATCGGTCCCTCGTCGGGGCGGGCACCGCCTTCGAGATCCTCACGGTGGTGGAGCCCGACAGGGCTCGCCTGCACCATGTCCGGGAGCTCGCGGCCGACTGGCTGCCCGTGTGCTGCCGGACCGGCCTGTGCGATGACGACCTGTGGGCCCTCGACCGCTGACCTCGCCGGAGCCGTGGCCGCGCTGCCGTGGACGAGCCGCGCTGCCCGCTGCCGGGCTTCCGCGGCTCGTCTCCCTTCCGGAGGACGGGGTCAGGGGGCCGGTGACCGCTTGCCCGACACCCCGGCGGCGCGGTGGCACAGCTCGACGAGGGAGCCGAGGAACTGGCCGCCGTACGCGCCTGCGGCGGCGCAGGGGTCCGCGTCGGCGGCCGGGCCGCCGGACGGCCGCCCGGCGTCGGGAGCGGGCCGCGGCCGGGAGCCGGCGGCCGGGAAGCCCGGTCGCCGCCCCGGGCTCGGCACCGGTGTGCGCCCTGGCCCGCCGTCGCCCTGGTCGGCGGCCTGGTCCTCCTGGTCGCCGGCGGGCCCGGCGTCCGGCGCGGGGACGGGCTGCGCGGTCGCGAGTTCCGACGGGGACGGCACGGGGACCGGCACCGGTGAGGCCGAGGGCGCGGAGCGCTCCAGGACCCCCACGACGGCGGGGGCGGCCGGCTGGTCGTCGGGGACCGGTCGCGGGCCCATCCCGAGGTAGGCCCGCGGGCCGGCGTCCGCCGCTCCCGAGAGCAGTGCCGTCGCGAGGACGACCGCGACGACCGTGCCGCGCCCGAACGCCCGGACCGGGGACGGGCAGCCGGGCGGCCGCCGGCCGACGGGGACCACCAGAGGGACCGCCGAGGGGGCGGCCGCCGCCGACTCCGCCCGGCGCCGGCAGACCTCCGCGTTGCGCGACGCCGCCCACTGCTCCGACGCGCCCAGCCCGGCCCACGCGGTGGCGGCCACGGCGAACAGCTCGGCCGCCCGCAGGGGGTCGCCGCCGACCGCCGCGACGTACGCCCGCACCTCCTGCGCCCGCAGCGTCTCGGGGTGCAGGGCGCCGCGCTCCAGGGCGACGTACCGGTGGAGCTCCTCGGCCAGGCGGGTCGCGAGGGCCGTGTTCCCGGCCTCCATCGCGCCCCGGATCAGGGCCACCCGGGGCGCGTAGGCGGCCGGCAGCCTCTCGGCGGCCGTCCTTGACGACGTGTCGGCCGTATCGGTCATGGGCCCCTCGCAGGTGGTTCTCCGAACGATGGATGACGTCACGTATACCGGTCGGAGCCACCCCGGGCCGGTGCCCTGTCAGCCCATCGGGTGAATCGTCACCGACCGGTCCACGGAACTCCTCCGGCGTTCGGGCCGCTCCGGTAAGGCGCCGCCCGGCCCGGCCGCCGGTCCGCGCCCCCATGGCGTCACCGCACCGAAATCGCCTCTTCGAGTGATCCGGGTGACGGGCCGAGTGACCCGGCTGACGGGCCGACCGATCCGGGCGATGGGCCGACGACGGGGCTTCCCGGCGCCGGCCCCGCCGTCAGGCCTGCTCCCCCGCCCGCAGCTCGGTGGCGATCTGGCGCCGGCCGGCGACCAGCGTCTCCAGCACCACCCCGAGGCCGACCAGCAGGGCCAGGCCCGCGGTGGGCAGCAGCACCGGCAGCAGCACGGGGGTGATGACGTCCCCGACCTTGGCGCCGACCAGCGTCGAGATGTCGAAGGCGCCGCCCAGCAGGGCGACCGCCGCCAGCGCGACCAGGCCGCCGCCGACGGCCGCCGCCAGGGTCTGCGGCAGCGCCTCGGTCATGATCAGCGCCAGCCCGTCCCGGGGCCGCAGGCCCATGGTGCGCAGCCGGGCGAGCACGGCCGTGCGGTCGGGTGCGGCCCGGAAGAGCGTCAGCAGGACGGCGAGCAGGGCGAATCCGGCTCCGGCGGCGGCCGCGTACCAGAACAGCCGCTCGGCGGCGTGTTGCAGCGGGTCGGCGCCGAGCGCGGCGGCGGTCTCCCGGCTGCTGTGCACCGTGTACCCGGCGGGCAGGCCGTGGGTGTCCTTGCCGGTGGCCGTGGAGCCGTCCGCGATGAGCTTGGCCAGGCCGACGGGCCTGGCTCCGCCGTTGTCCCGCAGGGCCGTCCTGACCTGGTCGGGGTCGATGTCGCCGACGGCGAACCACTGGTTCACCCGCTTGGCGTCCGGCAGTCGTTCCCAGGTGGGGCCGGCGGGGACGACGACGAACGGCTTGCCCGGGTCCGGCAGCGCGGGGGTGGCACCGACGGTGTCGGCGACGGTGAGGCGCAGGTCGTTGCCGTTGAGGGTGCGCACCCGGGACGGCCCCGCGGCCAGGTGCTGGGCCAGGTCGCGGCTGACCAGGGCGGGCACCGGGGTGTCCCGGCCGCCTGGCGTCCCGGCCAGCTTCGCCGGGTCGAACTCGCCGACCCCGAGGGCCCGGGCGATCTCGGCGTACGCCATCGGATCGGTCACCACCACCAGGTTGGCCTCGGTGTAGTCCTGGTCGCCGCCGAAGACCCGGGCCTTGGTCTCCATCCAGACTCCGGTCGAGGTCCGGACGCCCGGCAGGGCGGCCGCGGCCTTGGTGAACGGCTCGGTCAGGGTGGCGTAGTCCGGGAGGGAGACGCCGATGTCCCCGCCCGTGGTGATGCGCGCGGCGCGGGTCCGCACGTCGTCGACGGTGTCGAGCACGGTGGCGCCGAAGCCGGTCGTGGTGACGGCGATCAGCAGGGCGAGCAGCGGCAGCACGGAGGGCCTGCGGCGGCCCGAGGCGTCGCGGGCGGCCCGGGAGAGGCCGAGGAAGCCGATCAGGCCGCGGCCCCGGCCGACGAGGGCGGCCAGCCGGCCGACCACCACCGGCTCGATCCTGGCCAGCAGCAGTCCGCCGGTGACGGCGAGGAGCAGCGGCGCGGCGACCAGCAGCGGGTCCACTCCGGCCCCGGGGTGGCCGACGCCCCGGCGCCGGACCTCCGCGACGGCCGCGGCGGTGACCGCCAGGACGGCGAGTTCGCCGACCAGTCGGCGTCGTCCGCTGACCGGCCGCCGGCGCACCCAGAGCAGGGCCGCGCGGACCGGGAAGCCCAGCAGGGCGATCAGGGTCGCGACCAGGGCCGCCAGCACCGCGCGGTCCCACCGGGGGGTGGGCAGCAGCACCAGGGCGAGCGTCGTGGCGAGCACGGCGGCGGGCAGGACGGTGACCGCCCCCTCGCCGATCAACCGCCGCAGCACCCCGGCGACGGATCCGCCGCGGGCCCGGAGCAGCCGGATCTCGGCGGCGCGCCGGTCGGTGGTGAGCGCGGCGGCCAGGAACAGCACCACGGTGGCGACGCCCGCGACGCCGACCGGTCCGATCACGCTGAGCGGCAGCGAGGCCCGGTAGCGCTCGTCCGCCCTGGTGAGGACGTCGCGCAGGCCGGAGACGGTGTGCAGGTCGGGGCGCCCGATCGCGTCGTGGAGAACGGTGGCGTCGTGCCCGGTCAGGAAGGAGGTGATGACGCCGCGGGTACGGTCGAGCTGGTCGGCGTGCAGCGAGGCGGGGTCGACGGGCAGCCGCCAGAAGTTCTCGGCGTTCGAACCCCAGTGGACCAACGCGGGCAGGCTGCCGCCGTCGACGAACCCGCTGGTCGTCCAGTGCTCGTGCTCGGCGTCGGTGTTCAGGCAGGCGCGGGCCGGGCAGCCGAGGTCGTCCCAGAAGGGGTCCTGGGGGTCGTTGACCTCGTAGAGGCCGACCACCACGGTGGTCCGCCGGACGCCCGCGCCCTCGTCGCCGTTGTCGATGACGTCACCGAGCTTGATGCGGATGGTCTCGGCGGCCTTCTTGCTGACCACGATCGGCAGCGGATCGCCGACGGCGCCGGGGGTCGGCCAGGTGCCGTCGGTGAGGGTGGCCCGGGCGGCCAGGTCGTGCAGGTAGAGCAGGCTGAGGGCCGGGTACGGCTCCTTGTCCGAGAGGTGGGCGTACCCCGGGTTGGTCATGTAGCGGTCGGCCAGGGCGCGGGCGCCGTAGGCCTGACCCGACGGGGACAGCGTCAGCCGCCCGTCGACCTGCTCGACGAGCTGGCGCTGCACCCGGTCGAGTTCGGCGATGCTGTCGTCCTCCCGCGTCTTGGAGGTGGTCCGCAGGCTGGTCGGGTTGACGCCCTTCTCGCTGACGAAGGACTGGAGCGCCGTGTCCGCGCCCCGGTCCATGACGAGGGGGAAGGCCGCCGCCAGGAAGACGGTGACGAACGCGAGGGCCGCCATGAGCAGCGCGGCCAGCGGGTTCGCCCGCAGCCTGGTGCGGACCCAGCGCGCGGGGCGCCGGGCGGTGTCGGGGGTGGGCACGCGGGTGCCGGCCTGGGTGGTCACATCTCCTCCACGTGGCGCGGGCGGGCGGCCACGTCTCGACGGCGGCGTCCGATGAGGAAGGCCGACAGCAGCAGGGGCGGCCGCGATCGCGGTCGCGTGCGGCGCACTGATCACCGGCAATCGGTCGCCGGATAGCGGACGATGCTGTCAGATTCGATCGAGGAACGGAAGGGATTCGCACGAATCAACTAAGCACTGAGCGAATTCCTTGCATTGGCGGGATCCGGGCCGGCGGCAAGTCGTCGAAATGCCATGCGCACTTCACAACTCCGGCTTCACCGCACGCCCTTGACCAGGCAACTTCTCTTTCCGGAATTCTCTACTCGAAACGGTGAACCCGCCAAGCCGCCCCAACCGTTGCCCCGGACGGAACACCACAGGCACCGCCCGCCGGGGGCGCCGCCCCGACGGCCACCCGCCCGACGGCGGCCGTGACCGGTCCCCGGTGCAGCGCTCGCAGACGGGCCCCGGGCCGGCGACGCCGACGGCCCACGCCCCGTGGCCGTCGGGGCGGGGCCCGGGAGATCGCCTCCGCAACCTGGCATATTCCGTCCGCCGGAACGGGCTTGAAAGCACCTTCGTGCACCAGCAAAGTGGTCGCCAGTGAACCGGCACCATCGATACGAGGAGGATGCATGACGCAGACGCCCGTACCGTGGGGCATCGGCAGGATGACGCCGTACGCGGCCACCACTGCCACGCTCCCGGCGCTCACGCCCGTGATCGACCCCGAGACGCAGATCGCGGTCGTCGTGGACGAGGACGGCCGCACGGTGGAACTGGGTTCCCACGGCACCAGCACCAGTGGACTCACCCCCACCAGCACCCGCCCCGGCGACGGGGCCGCGCCGGGCGGTGCGACCGACGCCGACAGCACCGAGTCCTACGACCAGGACCAGAGCGGCAGTTGACGCCGAGACACCGTCGGCCGGTGCTGGTGCTGACCAACCCCTACGACGTCACCGCGGACGTGGTCCTGCGCGTCCTCGCGCACCGCCGCTCCCCCGTGGTCCGTCTCGACCCCGGCACCGACCTGCACACGGGCGCCTCGCTGACCGCCTCGTTCCGTACGGACGGTCGGCGGGGCACCCTGCGCACCGCGAGCCGGGAGCTCGACCTCACCGAGGTGGGGGCCGTGTGGGTGCGCCGGGCCTCGCCCTACGAGGGGCCGGCCGACCTCGACGGCCCGGAACGCCGCTTCGCGGCCTCGCAGTCCGTGTGGGGCGCGGGCGGCATCCTCGCCTCCCTCCCCGGGGCGCACTACGTCAACCACCCGTGGGCGAACCGCGCCGCCGAACACAAACCCGCACAACTCGCCGCCGCGCAGCGCTCCGGATTCGCCGTCCCGGACACCCTCATCACCAACGACCCGCAGGAGGCACGGGACTTCGTGGCCCTCCAGCGGGCCGGAGCGGTCTACAAGCCCGTGTGGAACACCCCGTACTCCGTCGACGGCGAACCGCGGGCCGTGTGGGTGCGGGACGTCCGGGCGCAGGAGATCACGGACGCGGTCCGGGCCTGCCCGCACCTGTTCCAGGCCCGGGTCCCCAAGGCGTACGACGCCCGGGTGACCGCCGTCGGCGACCGGCTGTTCGGCGTGCGGATCGACAGCCCGGACCTCGACTGGCGCCACCGGCAGGACCTGATGACCTGCACGCCGATCGCCGTACCCGAACCGGTCGCGCGGTCCGTGGCCGACTACCTCGGCCACTTCCGGCTGGTGTTCGGCGCGTTCGACTTCGCCGTCACGCCGGACGGCACCTGGTCGTTCCTCGAATGCAACCCCAACGGCCAGTGGGCCTGGCAACCGCCCGAGACCACCGACCGCATCGCACACGCACTCGCTGACGAGCTGCAGAGAGGCCCCGACGCATGAGCACGTCCGAAGAGCTGCGCGCCGCCCTGACGGCCGACCTCGCCGAGAACGGCGCGCTGTCCGACCCGGCATGGATCAAGGCGGCCGAAGCGGTCCCCCGCGAAGCCTTCGCCGGGGCGTACTTCCTCCCGGTCGAGGGCAGCGACCCGACCGCCTACCGGCCGGTCCGGCAGGGCGACCCCGGCTGGCTCGAGGGGATCTACACCGACCGGACGCTCATCACCCAACTCGACGGCCACACCGGCGCGGACGAGGCGGACGGACAACCCGTGGTCGGCGCCCCGTCGTCCTCCTCCACCCTGCCGTCCCTCGTCCTCGGGATGTGGCAGCAACTCGGCACGGACACCGGACACCGCGTCCTCGAAATCGGCACCGGCACCGGCTACTCGACCGCCCTCGGCGCCCACCGGCTCGGGGACGGGAACCTCACCAGCATCGAGTACGACCCACGGGTCGCCGAACGCGCCGCCGCCGCACTCCGGACCGCCGGCTACCGGCCCCGCCTCCTCGTCGGCGACGGACTGCGCGGAGACCCCGGCGGCGGCGCCTACGACCGGCTGATCGCCACCTGCTCGGTCCGCTACCTGCCGATGCCCTGGCTGCACCAGGTGAAGCCGAGCGGCCGCATCCTGGTCACCCTGTCCGGTTGGAGCTACGCCTCCGGCCTGGCCGAGCTCACCGTGACCGGCCCCGGCGAAGCCACCGGCCGGTTCCTGCCCGGCTACACCAGCTTCATGATCGCCCGCCCGCACGACCGCCCGCCCCGCTCGACCCTCGCCATGCTGCCCGGCGACGAACGGCCCAGCCTGATCGACCCGGCCGTCGTCGACACCTGGACCGGCAGCTGGGTCGCCCAGCTCGCCGCCCCCTCCGCCGAACGCATGGGCACCGGCGCGACCCAGATCCTCTCCGACGTCGCCACCGGCTCCCAGGCCCGCACCGCACCCCGCCCCGACGGAGGATGGACCGTCACCCAACGGGGCCCGCTACGGCTGTGGGACCGCGTCGAAGAGGCCGTACGGCTGTGGCAGCGGGCCGGCGAGCCGCACCAGGAAGGCTTCGGGATCACCGTCTCGGCGGCCGGACAACGGGTGTGGATCGGTACGGAGGACGGCCCGGGCTGGGACCTGCCGATCTGAGCGGTTGCACTGGTGGAGGGCAGTGCCCTACCAGAGTCCGGCGGCCAGCCAGACGGTCACGGCCGCGGTGCTGACGAGCCCGAGGTTGAGCGCGATCCGGCGGTCGCCGCCGGTCAGGTGGACGGCGACCGCGCCGGCCTGGAGCAGCACGAGGCCGACGGCCGCGGCCAGTGCCAGCGGGGGCGCGACGCCCGTCAGCGGCGGCAGGACCAGGCCGATCGCGCCGAGCACTTCCACCGTCCCCAGCGCCCTGAGGGCGGGCAACGGTACGCGGTCCACCCAGGCCATCATCGGTCGGAGCTGATCGGGGCTGCGGGTCGCCTTCAGCGTGCCCGCGTAGGCGTAGAAGAGGGCGAGCGGGCCCGCGAGGATCCAGTAGGCGGTGTTCATGGTTTCCGTTCGGTGTTCCTGTTCACGTGTCACCGGTTTACGGGGACCGGTCGACTGCTTCAGGCGAGGTCGGTGGCGGGCTCGGTCGCGTAGCGGCTCATCGCCTCGGCATTGGCCTGCGGCGTCAGCGGCCGGCCGTCGGCGAGCACCTGCTGGAGGTCCCGGAAGTACTGCACGTACAGGTCGGGGGTGAACGTGCTGAGCATGGTGGCGGGTTGGTCGGTCGGGTTGGCGAAGGTGTGCGGGGTACCGGGCGGGACCATCACGAGCGTCCCCGCGGTGGCGTCGTGGTCCTCGTCCCCGACGGTGAACCGCACGGTGCCGGAGAGGATGTAGAAGCCCTCGTCGTGCCGGGCGTGGCGGTGCTGCGGCGGTCCCTGGGTGTGCGGGGCGAGGACGGACTCGGCGATCGCGAGGCGGTGCCCGGTGTGGCTGCCGTCCTCCAGGACGCGCATGCGCGTGGTGCCCAGGACGATCGTCTCGCCGCCGCCGGGGCCCACCACCGAGAGGGCGGGGCCGACCTGCGGTCCGTTGCTCCGTGTTTCCTCGGTCCTGGTTCCTTCGGCCATGGCTTCTTCGGTCGTGGTTTCTTCGGTCGTGGTTTCTTCGGTCGTGGTTTCTTCGGGCGTGGTTTCTTCGGGCGTGGTCTCTTCGCTCATGTCCACCAGTGCACCGCCGGGGCCTCACGGGTGTCCAAGACCCGTCCTGCGGTATCGATACCCGGCGGGTATCGTTCCAGCGTGGAGCTTCGTACCTTGCGGTATTTCGTGGCGGTCGCCGAGGAACTCCACTTCGGCCGGGCCGCCACCCGACTGCACATGACCCAGCCGCCGCTCAGCCGGGCGATCAAGCAGCTGGAGGCCGAGGTGGGGGCCCGGCTGTTCGACCGCTCGCCCGCCGGCGTCTCGCTCACCCCGGTGGGCACGGTGCTGCTCGACGAGGCGCGGGCCCTGCTCGACCACGCCGACCGCGTCCGTGCCCGCGTGAGCTCGGCAGCCGGCGCCGCGACCATCACCGTCGGCATCCTCGGCAACCTCACCGACCCCGGCGTGACCAGGCTGGCTGCCGCCTACCGACGACGCCACCCCGGCATCGACATCCGCGTCCGCGACACCGATCTGACCGACCCCACCTGCGGGCTGCGCGCCGCACTCGTCGACGTCGCCCTCACCCGGGCACCGTTCGACGAGACCGCCCTGACGGTGCGCACTCTGCGCAGCGACCCGGTCGGCGTGGTCCTGCGCGCCGACGATCCGCTGGCCGGCCGCGGCCGACTCCGGCTCGCCGAGCTGGACGACCGCCGCTGGTTCCAGTTCCCCCAGGGCACCGACCCCGTCTGGCAGTCGTACTGGAACGGCGGCAGGCCGCGCGAGGGCGCCGTGGTGCGCACCGTCCAGGAGTGCCAGCAGGCCGTCCTGTGGAACGGCAGCGTCGGCCTGGCCCCGCTCGGACACGACCTGCCCGCGGAGCTGGCCGTGGTACCGCTGACCGACATGGCGCCGAGCCGCGTGGTGGCGGCGTGGAACGAGGGCGACACCAACCCGTTGATCCGGTCCTTCGTCGAGATCGCGACGGCCGCGTACCGCCGCTGAGCACCGGCAACCGGTCCGGCCGGTGCGACCGCCCTCGCTCGGGCGCGGGCGAACGCCTTCGCCCGCAACACCTTGAACGGCTGCCGTGGTACGGCATGCGCAGTACGCCCGCTGCCCGGTTGCCCACCGTCCGGCCGGGAATCGCGGGCTCCTGTCATCCGCGGAGGTGATGCGTTGCTACGCCGCGGAGATGACGGTGTCTCAGTCTTCACGGCGAGGTCGGATCGGAGTTCGCGACCTACCGTTTCTCACATGACCAGACTCCGTCGCACCGCCGTGGCCGCCGTGCTCGCCCTCGTCCTGCCGGTGCCGATCGCCGGGGCGAGTTCGGCGCTCGCGGCCACCGCCACCGCTCCCGCCGCTTCCTCGGCGGAGGTGTCCGCCGCAGAGCTCGACCTGCCCCGGCCGACGGGGTCGCAGGCCGTCGGCCGCAGCACGCTGCACCTCGTCGACCGGGACCGCCCGGACCCGTGGGTGCCGGCCGCGGGGGCGCGGCAGTTGATGGTGTCGATGTACTACCCAGCCCGGCCCGGGACGGGCGGTCCGGCGACCCCGTACCTGACCGCCGAGGAGGCCCGGCTGCTGCTGGACTTCCAGGTGCCGGGCGGCACCATACCGCCCGAGGCGGCCACCGGCCTCCACCCGTGGGCCCGCACCGACGCGCGCCCGGCGCCGGGCAGGTACCCGCTCGTCGTCCTCTCCCCCGGGTTCACGCTCCCCCGCGGCACCCTCACCGGCCTCGCCGAGGACCTGGCCAGCCGCGGGTACGTCGTCGCCGCCGTCGACCACACCTACGAGACCTCCGGCACCACCTTCCCGGACGGGCGCACCCTGACCTGCGCCGTCTGCCAGGACCTGAACGACGACAAGATCGCGGCCGTCCCCCCGAGCCGGGCCAAGGACATCTCCTTCGTCCTCGACCAGCTGACCGGCCCCCGCCCCGCCTGGCCGCACGCCCGCATGATCGACCGGGACCGGATCGGCATGGCCGGGCACTCCATCGGCGGCAACTCCGCGGCCAGCACGATGGCCGCCGACCAGCGGATCCGCGCCGGCGTCAACATGGACGGCAAGTTCTTCGACCCGTTCCCCACCGGCGGCCTGGACGGACGGCCCTTCCTGCTTCTCGGCACCCAGTCCGTCCACAACCCCTCGGGCTGGGACACCACCTGGAACGAGGCCTGGGCCCGCACGGACGGCTGGAAGCGCTGGCTGTCCGTGACCGGCTCCGACCACGGCAGCTTCACCGACGCACCACTCATCGGCGCCCGCGCGGGCCTGCCCGACCCCGAGGCCACGCTCGCCCCACTGCGCGCCGAGAAGATCACCCGGTCCTACGTGGGCGCCTTCTTCGACCTGCAACTGAAGGGCATCCCCCAGCGGCTGCTCGACCGCCCGTCGACGGCGTACCCGGAGGTCCTCTTCCAGCAGCCCCTCCACTGAGCCCGACGGCCCCTCCGCCGAGGCGAAATCCCTTTGCCCGGCCGCCTCGCGTGGTTCGACACTGAGCCCATGCTCGGATTCGTCAGGACCGACAACGAAGCCCTCGTCTCGTGCCTGGGCGACCCGCAACGTGCCGTAGCGGCCTACCGGGAGCTGCTGCGGCGCGCGGAGGACGCGCTCGGTGCCATCCGCGCCGGCCTGTCCCACGAGAGCGCAGCCGTACGGGAAGGCTGCTGCCGGCTTCTGGACCACCTGGTCGATACCGAGTCCATGGGCGAGCTCATCACCATGGCCGACGATCCCGACGCCCGGGTCAGGATCGCCGCGTTCCACGCCCTGGCGTGCGACCGGTGCAAGGGGGACACGTGCGCACCGGGCGCGGACCGGGTCCTCGAGCCAGCGCTGCGGCACCTGGCCTCCGACCCCGACCCGCGGGCCAGGGCGATGGCCGCCGAGCTCGTCGGCAAGTTCGCCCACACCGATGCCCGAGCCGTCGCCGCCTTGCGCACGTCCTCCGCGCAGGACCCGAGCCCGGCCGTCCGGAAGAAGGCAGGATGGTTCATCCCCGGAGGGGCCGTCTACGAACGGACCGCCCCTCACCCGCCCAGGTGACGGGACCGCCCATACGTCCCCGAAGGGGGCCCGGTCCCTGTCACGCCGGTGGGATCGGGCCGAGGTAGGTGCCGCCGGAGGCGTCGATGGCCTGGCCGGTCACCCAGCGGCCCTGCGGGCCGGCGAGGAAGCCCACGACGTCCGCGACGTCCTCCGGCAGGCCGATCCGGCCCAGGGCGGTGATGGACTCCAGTCCGGCCATCGCCTCCGGGGCGCTCGTCCACGCGGAGGTCATGTCGGTGAGGATCACGCCGGGGTTGACGGTGTTCACGGTGATCCCGCGCCGGCCGAGCTCGTTGGCGAGGGGCGCGGCGAGGGCCACCAGTGCCGTCTTGCTGACGCTGTAGCCGATCTGGAGGGGCGAGCCGATCCGGGCAGCGGCCGAGGCCACGTTCACGATCCGCCCGCCGTCCCGGAGCAGCGGCAGGGCCCGCTGGATCACGAAGACCGGCGTGCGGACGTTGATCGCCATCACCCGGTCGAACTCCTCCTCGGTGATCTGCCCGATCGAACCGGCCAGGTGGACGCCCGCGTTGTTCACCAGGACGTCCAGGCCGTCCTCGCCGTGCTCCGCCAGCCCGGTCGTGAGGCCCTCGAACAGTTCGTCCAGCGCGCCGCTGGTACCGAACCGGGCCCGCACCGCGAACGCCCGGCCACCGGACTTGGCGATCAGCTCCACGGTCTCCGCAGCGGCCTCCTCGTTGCCGCCGTAGTGCACCGCGACCAGCGCCCCGTCGGCGGCGAGCCGCAGCGCGACCGCCCGCCCGATCCCGCGCGACCCGCCCGTCACCAGTGCCGTCCTGCCGTCCGGTTCGCCCATGGCCGCCGCTCCTTCGTACCGCCCCGGCCGAGTCCGGGGCCGGTTCCGGATCGTCACGGCCCGATGCCGGACAACCCCTCATACATTCCCGGCGCCGGAGCGCTGATGCCACCCGGCGGGCGGCGGCACGACGACGGCCCCGGCACGGGCGGTACCGTGCCGGGGCCGTCGTGGTCGTCGTGGCGGAGGGGTCAGATCCGGAGCCCGGAGGGGTCAGATCCGGACCCGGTTGGCCGGAGCCACACCGGCGGCGATCCGGCCGGCTTCGATCCAGCCCGGGGCCTCGCCGCCATGGTTGAGCCAGACCCTCATCGCGCCGTCGTCCGCCAGGACGAGGTAGTCGTCCCTGCCATCGCCGTCGAAGTCGGCGAACCGCACGTTGTCGCGGGGGGCGACGCCCGCGGCGATCTGCCCGAGTTCCCGCCAACCACCGTGCCCGTCACCGCCGTTGTTGATCCACGCCTTGACCGAGCCATCGTCCTCCACGACCAGGTAGTCGGCGCGTCGGTCGCCGTTGACGTCGGCGAAGCGCACCTTCCCACTCGGGGCGACGCCGGCGGCGACCCGGCCGATGGCCTCCCAGCCTCCGTACCCGTCACCGCCCTTGTTCAGCCAGACGCTCACCGAGCCGTCGTCCTCCAGGACGAGGTAGTCGGCCTTCCCGTCACCGTCGAAGTCGGCGAGTCGTACCTTCGCGGCCGGGGCGACGCCTGCGGCCACCGTGCCACCGCTGCGGAAGCCGCCCTTCCCGGTACCCGCCCAGCACATGACCCGACCGTCCGGCATCACCTCCAGGTGATCGGCCTTGCCGTCGCCGTCGAAGTCCGTGAAGTACGAGGTGGAGTTCGGGAGTTCATCGGAACCTCGGTCACAGGCGGGATCCTTCGGGACCGGGTCCTCCCAGCCGCCGCGCCCGTCACCGCCCCGGTTGAACAGCATGCACTGGTCGAAAACCCCACCGCCCTTGCTGGCGAGGTAGTCAACCTTCCTGTCCCCGTCGAAGTCGCCCAGCCACACGTACTTGCTCGGCAGACCAACACCGGTGGCGACCTGGCCGAGTTCGGTCCAGCCGCGCTCGGCGGTGTCGCCTCCGTTGTTGAGCCACGCGTCCAGCGAACCGTTGTCGCCGACCACGACGTAGTCGGCCCGCTTGTCGCCGTCGACGTCCGCGAAGCGGACCTTGCCTCCCGGCGCGACGCCTGCGGCGACCTTTCCGAGACCGCTCCAGCCGCCTCCGCCGGGCATGTCGGTGCCCTTGTTCAGCCAGACGTTCACCGAGCCGTCGTCGCCGACCACCAGGTAGTCGGCCTTGCCGTCGCCGTCGAAGTCGGCGAAGCGGACCTTGTCCCCGGTGGCCACTCCGGCCGCGATCCGCCCGACGCCCGTCCAGCCGCCCCGGCCATCGGTGTTGAGCCAGGCGGAGACGGAGCCGTCGTCCTCGACCACGAGGTAGTCGGCCTTGCCGTCGCCGTTGACGTCCGCGAAGCGGACCTTGCCGCCGGGGGCGACGCCGGCCGCCACGGTGCCGATGGCCTGCCAGCCGCCTCCGCCGGGTGTGCCGGTGCCGGTGGTCCCGCCCGGTCCGCCGGACGGGTCCATGCCCCCGCCTCCACCGGGCGTGCCCGTGCCGGTGGTCCCGCCGGAGCCGGTCGACGGGTCCATCCCCCCGCCGCCGCCGGGGGCACCGGTGCCTCCCGGCATGTCGGTCCCCCGGTTGAGCCAGGCCTGCACCGAGCCGTCGTCGTTCAGGACGAGGTAGTCGGCCTTCCCGTCGCCGTCGAGGTCGGCGAAGCGGACCTTGCCGCCCGGCGCGACCCCGGCGGCGATCCTTCCGACGCTCTGCCAGCCTCCGCCGCCCTTGGCGTCGGTGCCCCGGTTCAGCCACGCCTGGACCGAGCCGTCGTCGCCGACCACCAGGTAGTCGGCCTTGCCGTCACCGTCGATGTCCACCGGGCCGTCGCCCAGGACGCCCCCGCTGTACGGGGCGGGCTTGACCTCGACGTTCTCGGTGATCCAGCCGTCGGCGGCCGCGGCGGCGACACCCTCGTAGAAGGCGTCGGCGATCTTCGTGTAGCCGCTCGGGGTCGGGTGCAGGCCGTCGCCGCCCCTCATGTCGCCCGCGGTGACGGCGCCCATGTCCGCGAAGCCCACCTTCATGCCCTTGCCCCGCCAGGTTTCCACCAGCGGCGGCAGGAGCTTGTTGTAGGCCTCGAACAGGGGCTGGAAGCGCGCCCACGGCGTGGCGGGGTCGGTCGGGGGAACCGAGCCGAGCACCACCGTCGCGTCCGGCGCCATCGCGTGGATCTTCCCCAGCAGGGTGTCCATCCGGTCGCGCGCGTCCTGGGGTGTGGTCGGGGCGCCGTGGTTGAGGTCGTTGGTGCCGGCCATCAACGTGATCACGTTCGGCTTCGCCGCCGGCAGCCAAGTGTCGAGGTCCCCCTCGCGGTAGCCCGCGTTGTCCGTCAACTCGTCGATCCGCCAGCCCGAGTGGCCCTCGTGGTCGCCGTCGAAGCCGCCGTCACCGTGCTTGAGGGAGCCGACGAAGTCCAGGCTGCCGGTGTGGTCCTTCAGCGCCTGCCACAGCTCCTTGCGGTAGCCCAGGCTGTCGTTGGCGCTGCCCACGCCCTGGGTGATCGAGTCGCCCAGCGGCATCACCGTCAGCTTCGGCACGTCCCACGGGTCCCGGCTCTCCAGCCCTGTGTGCCGGACGGTCACCGCACCCGGTGCCGCCCCGGCCCGTCCGTCACAGGCGAAGGTGCCGTACTGCGGGTGCGCGTCGTGCTGCCGCACCGTCTGGCTCAGGCACTCCGAGAGGGCCTGCTGCCCGAAGGCGTTCGGGTGGACGAACTCCTGCGCCTCGCCCTGCTTGCGGGTGCTCGGGACGCCGGGCAGGTGGTCGACCCAGCGCACCCACTCGGCGGCGTCGGCGGCCAGCGGGGACCGCGGGGAGTTCTCCACCCCGGCCGTCCTGGCGTCCTTGGAGTTCAGCTCGTGCCCCGCGAAGGCGGACCGCGGGTCGAGGAAGACGGCCTTCTTCGCGACCGCGGCCTTCTTGAGGGCGTCGGAGATCGCCGGGGTGACGGTGCGGTTGGTCCAGGCGGCGTCCTCGTCGTAGAAGGGGAAGCCCGCCTTGGTGTACCGGTCGTAGGTGTCGCCGGTCTCGCGCATGCCCAGGGGCTGCGGGAACGGGCTCGGGTAGGACTGGACGACCAGGGTGTAGTCGCCGTCCTCGTACCCCGCGTCCCGCATGGCGGCGCGGATGTCGTCGACCGTGCCCTCGACACTGCCCTGAAGACCCGCCAACTTGCTCTTCAGCGGACCGTCCTCACCGTCGTGGCAGGCGCCCTGGCCGAGCATGAACCGCCGGGCGCAACGCGTCAGGATCCCGGAGAAGTCGAGGTCGTTCCCGCCGACGGACAGCGCGATCACCTTGACGTCCTGCTGCTTCGCCAGCTCACGCAGCTGCTGGACCTGCGGCGCCTCGCCCTTGAATCCCTCGCCGCGGACGTGCTTCGTCTCGGCACCGGAGCAGGCGATGTTGAAGCGGTTCCCCGGCGGGACGCCGTAGAGGTCGGCGCCCTTGATCTCGGCCGTGTCCGAGCGGTCGCACCCGTTGCCGCCCTGGTAGGAGGTGTCACCGTAGACCTTCGTCAGGTCGTAGCGGCAGGCCTCCGCCCCGGCGACGTCCTCGGTGCAGTCCGTCGCGGCGCGGTCGGTACCGAGGCTGGATCCGGAGCCCGTGGCGTCCCCGTTTCCGGCCCAGCGTCCGCCCTCACCGGAGATGTAGCTGTCGCCCATGGACACGATGGCGGCGGAATCGTCCGAGCACACCGAGCCCGCGCGGACGGACAGCTGGGATGCGACCTTGCATGGGCGCTTCATGGCCAGCATCCGTCGCAGGAAGTCGGTGTTCATCACCAATTGCTTCCCGTTCGGACCCATCACCCTGTAGGTGGCGCCGGCATCGATCGCCTTCCCCATCTTGCCCCACTCGAGGATCAGGTCCTTGTAGTCGCGTACGGGGAAGGGCCCCTTCCCGGATGGATCGGCGAGGGCGTCCAGCACGCCTTTCTCGACCACCCTGTTCCTGGCCGACTCAGCCACTGCCACGACGAGGACGCCCAGCGGTCCCCGCAGAGTGCCGTATGGTTCCTTGCCACCCGCCGGTTTCGCGAAGGCAAGCGCCTGCACGGCTCTCTCGATGTCGGACTCCGCGACGGTGTAGTCCGGATCTTCGAGCTTCCTCAGGTCCTGGTACCTGCCCTCATAACCGAGGTCGACCCGTTGGGAACCGGTTCCAGGGCCGTCCGTCTCGATAGCGCCGCCGTCCTTGCGGAGATAGAAGTACCGGCTGTCGATGTGGAATCCGATGACGTAGGAGTTGGCTTCCCTCACGATCAGCTGGACGCCTCCCACGCCCTCGGGCCCGAGAGGAGTGATGTCGAGCAGTGCGATGCCGGTGCCCGTCAGCTCGACGTTCCTGACCTCCGTGGTCGTCCCGCCGACCGTGACCGTGTAGTCGTGGGGCGTTCCGTGCAGCCCCTGACGCAGATTCGATATGACCGTCGCGAGTCGATCCCTGTAGCCGGCTTCCGGCTCGGCTGCCGCACCGTGGGCGGGGCGGATGAGGGCGGCCAGAAGCAGCGCGAGGGACAGCAGGAAGGAACCGGTCCGCAGGAGCGCCCGGGCGTGAGGGAGCGTCACACCTGCGGTCGCCGCGTCATCGGGCCGTCGGTCGCGCTGTCCGGCAACCTTCCGGGCGCGGGTGTTCTGTCTGATCGATGGACGTTGTGGATCCATGGGTCCGTTTCAGGTGTGGAGTGGCCCCGCCGTGGCAGGACTGCCGGTTGAGGCGATCTCGGCCGGGAGGAGGACGCTCATCAGCCGATCCCCCGATCGGTACGCCAGAGCATCAATGTGTACTGCAATACTAATCTGGACTCAAGTCCACTTGATGCATGGGCTCCGGGCCGACCGTCAGGCCATGAGGGCCGGCGATCGGCTCAACCTTCGTGCGGATCCGGCACCATGGCGCCAGGTCAGGCAGCCCGCGGGAGCGCCGAACACCCGGTCGATAATTGGGTGTCGCCGATCAGTCCGGGACTGGTAGCGTCCCGGACGTGGCAAAGCTGAACCAGATCATCGCCGTTGAAAAGGGCGTCAAGTCCAAGTCCTTCCAGGAGCTGACGCAGGCCCATCAGGACCTGCAGAAGCCCGCGCTGCTGGCCGGGATCTCCCGCGCCTACCAGCCCAAGGACGAGGAGGGCGAGCAGCTGCCGCCGGAGTCGACCCGGGTGCAGCTGAAGGCCGAGGACATCCTGCGGTCCACCGCAAACACCCTCACCCGGCTCTTCGACGTGACGGCCACCAAGGACTGGGCCAACATCGACGCCCGCGCCGACGTCGTGGTGGACGGCCAGGTGCTCCTCTCCCGGGTGCCGGTGCCGTACCTGCTCTTCCTGGAGAAGCAGCTCACCGACCTGTTCACCTTCGTGAAGAAGCTCCCGGTGCTGGACGCCTCCGAGTCCTGGAACCTCGACCCGTCCACCGACGCCTGGAAGACCGAGCCGGTGCGCACCATCCGGACCAAGAAGGTGCCGCGCAACCACGTCAAGGCAGAGGCCACCGAGAAGCACCCGGCCCAGGTCGAGGTCTACTACGAGGACGTCGCGGTCGGCTACTGGACCACGGTCAAGTTCTCCGGTGCGCTGCCGGCCCGCCGGGTGAACGAGCTCGCCGAGCGGGTGGAGAAGCTCCAGCAGGCCGTCAAGTTCGCCCGCGAGGAGGCCAACGCCGTCGAGGTCACCGACCAGCGGGTGGGTGACGCCGTCTTCGGCTACCTGTTCCGGTAGCCTCATGATCGCCCGCCCGGGGAGCCGGGCGGGTGCGCCGAGCGCGACAAGTCCCCTGCCTGGGAAGCCGGATGGGTGGGCCCGTGCGCGGTGCGAAAAGCTGACACTGACGTTGAAGCTGACCAGGGGTCACAGTGGAGGTTCGAGCCCTCCCCCCGGCACCACCGGCCGGGGTAGCCCAATCAGGCAGAGGCAGGCCCTGTCAATCTCAGACTCTCGCTCCAGTCTCAGCATTCGCCGCCGAACACCGGATCGACCGGGTGCGGACGAATATCGACGAATGCAGGTTCAAGTCCTGTCTGTGCCGCTCCGTGGCACGGTAGTTCAAAGGTAGAACGCGTCGATTTCAACCTGATCCGCGACCCTTAAACGTGCCGGTGTGCGCAATTGGGCGGCAAACAGGGGCCCGGGAGCAGGCTACGCTCCCGGGTCCTCTCGCGTTCCCGCGCGTTCCTTCGCGTTCCTTCGCGTTCCTTCGCGTTCCCGCCGCGCCCGCTCACCGCGCGGAGAGCAGCTCCAGGATGCGGCGGGCGGCACGTTCGCCGGTGGCCAGCGAGGAGTTGGTGGTGCTGTAGGCGAAGTGGTCCCCGGCGAGTTGGACGGGCGAGGCCGGGTCCAGGCCCGCGGTGAAGGCGGCGAGGTCCCGGTATCCGCCGGCCGGGCGGGCCAGGACCGCGTGCTCCCACCGCTGGACGACCGCCATCTCGCGGTGTTCGTCGATGTGGGCGGCCAGGTCCGGCAGCGCTTCGCCCACGGCCTTGCGGGCGTCGGCGATCACCGTCTCGTCGTCGAGGTGCATCCGGGCGGTGTTCCAGTGGTGCCGGAAGACCAGGGTGACCAGGCCCCGGCCGACGGGCGCCCGGCCGGGGCCGAGGTTGTGCTCGTACAGCGCGACGCAGAGGTCCGGGTGCTCCCGGCACGGTACGGCGACGCCCAGTGCCGTCTCGACGGGTGCCCGGCGCAGCCCGAAGGTGACGTGGGCGTCGCTGGCGTACCGGACGCCGTCGAGGTACCGGCGCTGGTCCGCGTCGAGGGTGGTGACGATCCGGGCCGCGGCCGGGGCGGGTACGGCCACCACGCAGGCGCGGGCCCGTTCGGTCCGGACCTCGCCGTCCCGCTCCCACACCACCTCGACCCCGGTCCCTTCCGCCCGCACTTCCGTCACGTGGGCGCCCAGTTCGAGGCGGGTGCCCGGGGAGCGCATCACGGGGGTGGCGAGGAGGTGTTCGGGGAGGCGGCCGACCCCGCCGTCGAAGGTGAAGCTCGCGGCTCCGAAGGTGCCCCACATGATGCAGAAGGCGCCGACGGCGGCGACCTCCTCGGCGGGTACGAGGAACTGGGTGCTGCACAGGGGCTCGATCAGGTAGTCCAGGAGTTCCCGGTCGAGTCGGCGCAGGGCATGCTCCCGGGCGTTCTCCCCGTCGATCCCGGCGGCGCCGGACAGGTCCTCCCAGCGCAGTCGGCGGCGGGCGGCCCCGAGGTCGCGCAGCAGGTTGACGGCCTTGAGCTTGGCGCGCCACCCGAGCAGTCCGGTGCTCAGGAGTCCCGAGGTCTTGACGAGGGAGAGGCGGTGCACGCGGCCGTCGCGCAGGACGCCGAGTTCGTCCGAGCACGGGAGCATGCGGGTCGCCATCCCCGCGTCCTCCAGGAGCCGGATCATGGGGGCGTAGTTCCGGGACAGCCAGCTCGCGCCGCGATCGAGTCGGTACCGGACGTCTCCGACCGGAACCTCGCGGGAGGACATCCGGCCTCCGACGTGGTCCTCCTTTTCGAGCAGGGTGACGTCGCGGCCGGCCTGGCGCAGCCGGAAGGCGGCGGCCGTTCCGGCGATTCCGGATCCGACCACGATCACCCGGTTCTCGGTGGCGGTTTCGGCCATGTGACGCCTCCTCGGACATCCCGGTCACCCGGGTTTCTTTTGCTCGGGCTGGAATGCGGTGGAAATGCGTGGAGTTGGCCGTTCGATCTGCTGCCCGCCTCGCCGTATCCACGGCCCAGCGCCGCCCGCCGCTGTCTCCCGCGCGCACAGCGAAGCATGAAATCCGGTGCGCCGCACTGAGCGCCCTGGCGTGTCGTCAAGAGGGAGACGCGAGAACGCTGGTCCAATCGGAAAACCGCCGGTCCGATCGCAGGGCGCCGGTCTGGTCAAAACCTGCTGGCCCAAATCGAAAGGCGTTGGTCATATCAAAAGGGAAAAGGAGGTATCGCATGCGGAAGGAAGCGCCGGAAGAACGTGAACTCCCGGCGTACGGCGAGGAGGTGTTCGCCTTCGCCCACCCCGCGCAGACGGACCGTCTCGACGCCCTGGCCGGTTCCTGCGACCCCGCGACCACGGGTGATCTGGCGCGCTGGGACCTGCCGGCCGACGCCCGTTGCCTGGAAATCGGGGCGGGGGCCGGGACCTTGGCCCTGTGGCTCGCCCGCCGCCACCCCGATGGCGAGGTGACGGCCACCGACACCGACCTCCGTTTCCTGACGGGCCTGCGCCACCCGGCGCTGCGCGTGCTGCGGCACGACGTGCGCACCGACGGGTTCCCGCCCGGCACCTTCGACCTCGTCGTCGCCCGCAGCGTCCTGTGCCACCTGCCCGAGCGTGCCGCGCTGCCGGGGCGCATGGCGTCCTGGCTGAAGCCGGGCGGCCGCCTGTACATCGAGGACCCCTCGTTCTTCCCCGCCTCCTCCTCCCCCGACCCGGTCGTACGGCGTCTCGGGACCGCCGTCACCACCACCCTGGCCACGACCCTCGGCAGCGACGTGTCGGCCTGGGCCCGGTCGTTCCCCGCCCCACTGCGGGGCCTGGGGCTCGTGGATGTGGGGATGCGGGTGCACTGTCCGACGCTGACCGCGACGAACGCGGCGGGACGGGCGTGGGCGCTGTCGATCGCCGATCTCCTGCCGGCGATGGCGCACACCGGGGTCCTCGCGGAGGCGGACGGGGCCGAGGCCCTGACCCACCTGCGCCGCCCCGGGTTCGTCGACACGGCGCACGCCATGGTCGCGATGTGGGGCGTACGCCCGCCGGCACAACGGCCGGACCGGACGACACACCGACCGAAGCAGACGGCACAACAGCCGGACCAGGAGCCCGCGTGAGGACCGACGCGCTCAGGGAATCCGCGATCCGGGACGTCACGGCCCACCGCGGCGCCCACGCCGACGCGGCCGACGCCGAGGCTCTGCGCTGGGCCGAGGCCGCCGGCCTCTGCGACACCCCGGCGGAGCTGCGCAACCTCGCACGCATCCGCCCCGGGCTGCTGGCGGCGTGGTGCCATCCACGGGCCGACCGGCCGGACAGCGTGCTGGTGGCGATGTGGATGGCCTGGCTGTTCCTCCTCGACGACCGGATCGACGAGGGCGAACTGGGGCGAGACGCCGACCTCCTGGAGGGGTACCTGCGGGAGCCGCTCGGCATCGTCTCGTGCGGTTCCGAGCCCACCTCGCCCGTGGGACGGGCCCTCGCGGAGATCGTCGGGCGGGCCTCGGACGGCATGCCCGCCCCCTGGGCCCTGCGGTTCCGCCGCCACGTGGCCGACTACCTGTCCGCCTGTGTCTGGCAGGCCGCCCACCGGCAGGCCTCCCACGTCCCGCGCCTGGACGGGTTCCCCGCCTGGCGCCGGGCCTTCGGGGCGATCATGCCCTCGTTCGACCTGGTCGAGCGGACGGACGGCTGTGTCCTGCCCCCGTCCCTGTACTACTCCCGTCCGTTCCAGGATCTCCTCGTCGCGGCGGCGGACCTGGTGTGCTGGACCAACGACCTGATGACCGTGGACAAGGAGGCCGCCCAGGGCGACCCCCACAACCTGGTACTCGTCACCGCCCACCACGGCGGCACAGACCGGCACGCCGCCGCCCTCCTCGTGACGGACGCCTTCGAGGAACGCCTGCACGCCCACGCGCGGGCCCGCCGGGAGCTGGCCGACCTCACCCGCGCGCTGGCCGTGCCGCCCGGCCCGCGGCGGCAGGCCGACCACTGCGCCGAGGCGCTCCTCGGCTGGGCCCGGGGCCACCTGGAGTGGGGCCTGGGCACGCCCCGGTACCGGTCTGGAACGATCACGACGGGAGAGGATCCCCATGCCGACACCCACTGACACCTCCACGGACGACGCCTCCGGTGACCCCACCGGCAGTCGTCCGCCCCGGGCCCCGGGCGCCGTCCCGCTCCTCGGGCACGCGCTCCGCCTGGCCAGGGCGCCGCTGGCCTTCCTGGACGCCCAGCGCCGGTACGGGGACGTGGTCGAGTTCCGCATCGGCCCGCGGCCCGCCTACCTCCTCAACCACCCCGACCTGGTGATGGCCCTGCTGACCGGGCCCGGAGGGCGGTTCGACCGCGGCGAGATCTTCACCAAGGCCCGCCCCCTGTTCGGCGCCGGCGTCGCCGTGGCCGACGGCGCCCACCACCGGGACCGTCGCCGCATCGTCCAGCCCCTCCTGAGCGCCGCCCGTCTGCCCGGATACCTGGACACCATGGCCGAGTTGGCCACCGCCCGCGCCGCCTCCTGGCACCACGGCCAACGGCTCGACCTCAACGCCGAGATGGCGGGACTGACCATCGACGTGGTGGCCGCGACCCTCTTCGGCCGTCCGCTGCCCGCCGGCTTCGCCGCCGTCGTCCACCGGGCCCTGCCGGTCGTCGTCGCCGGGGTGGGCCGCAGGGCCTACGGGCCCGCCGCCGCGCTCCTCGACCGGCTGCCCGGCCGCGAGCGGGAGCGCTACCGCACCGCCCTGGACGACATCCACGGCGTCGTGGACGCCCTCATCGACGCGGACCCGCACAACGCCGGCCTGACCCGGCTGTCGGCCGGCGCCGACCGGCGGCAGCTCCACGACGACGTGACCTCCCTGCTGATCGGCGGCTCCCACACCAGCGGCGCGGCCGCCGCCTGGCTGTTCATCCTGCTCTCGCGCCACCCGGAACTGCGCCGCCGGGTCCGCGAGGAGGTTGGCCGGGTCGTCGGCGACCGCCCCGTCGACCCGGCCGACCTCCCTGCGCTCGTCCTCACCCACCGCGTCGTCCGGGAGACCCTCCGGCTCTACCCGCCGATCTGGCTGTTCCCCCGCCGCGCTACCGGCACCGTGGAACTGGGCGGCCACCGGTTCGCCCCCGGGGCCCAGATCTTCTACAGCCCGTACGCCCTGCACCGCGACCCCCGCTGGTACCGCGCCCCGGGCACCTTCGACCCCGACCGCTGGGACCCGCAACGGCAGCCCGATCCCCCGCGCGGCGCCTACCTCCCCTTCGCCGCCGGCGTGCACGGCTGCCCCGGTGGCGACTTCGCGCTCGCGGAGCTCGCCCTGCTGACGGCGGCGGTCTCGGCCACCTGGCAGCTGGACCCGGTCCCGGGGAGCCGCCCCCGGCCGGTCGCGGCGGCCACCCTCGGCCCCGCGCCCCTCCCCGTGACCGTGACCGCCCACCCCGGCCGCTGATGGGCGGCGGCCGCGCAGGCGGCGGCGCGCGGCTGATGTCGTCATCCATAGACCGTGTCGTATACGAGACCAGCGCGTGGGTGGCGCTGCTCAGCGCCTCGTCTCGTACCTGGTCAGGACCACGCCGCCGGGAAACGTCCGCGTCTCCACCAGGTTCAGGTTCACCCAGCTGTCCAGCGCGGTGAAGAACGGCGTGCCGCCGCCCACCAGGACGGGATAGGTGACGATCACGTACTCGTCGATCAGCCCGGCGCGCATGGCCGCCCCGGCGAGCGTCGCACCGCCGATGTCCATCAGGCCGCCGTCCTCGGCCTTGAGCCGGGCGATCTCGGCGATCGCGTCGCCGGTGACCAGGCGGGTGTTCCAGTCGACCTCGCTGATCGTCGAGGAGAACACCACCTTCGGCGTGTCCCGCCAGTTCCGGGCGAACTCGACCTCCGCCGGGGTGGCGTCGGGCTGCTGGTCGCCGGTCGGCCAGTAGGAGCTCATCGTCTCCCACAGCTTGCGCCCGTACAGCGACAGGCCACTCGCCCGCCCCTGGTCGAGCCACCACTGGAACAGCTCGGGGCTCGGCGGTCCGCTCCAGGCGATGTCGTCGCCGGCCGCGGCGATGTAGCCGTCCAGGGTCAGGTTCATGCCGTAGACCAGTTTCCGCATGGCCCAGCCTTCCGTCCGTGGGTGTCCGGCGTACGGACCAGCGCGGCTCGGGAATCTCATCGGTGCGCGATCCGGGCTCGCCGGCAGTCCTCGTGCTTCGAGCTCAGCCTGGTGTACTCGGCCGACACTGGCAAACCGCCTGATCCGACCTCACCCTCACGGGGGAATGCCACCGGTTCTGAGACCGGTCATGAGGGACAAGGCCGGTCGGAGGCTGCCCTGCCCTGTGCCGTGGATGCTCGAAAACTCCCCGTTCGACCCGGGCTCGCCCGGAGCCGATCCACTTGAACGCCGGATTCGAACAGCTCCATCATCGGTTGCCTGCGACGTCCCCGGCACATACCCGAACTCGACTTCCGGGTATGCGTCTTGACGAGAGCGGTGCCGCAGCAGCAGTCCCCCGCGCCCGCCCGCGAGTCCGAGGAGTCCGCCAGGTGATCGACTTCCAGGTGCTGACCGAGCTGGCCTTCCGCGAGGGCGTCGAGCGGATCGGCGTCGGCGTGGTGGTCCGCGACGCCTCCGGCCGGATCCTGATGATCCGCCGGGCCGCGCACGACGTCCTGCCCGGCCTGTGGGAGTACCCGGGCGGCGGGCGGGAGGACGGCGAGCCCGTGCCTGCCGGGGCGGCGCGGGAACTGGCCGAGGAGACCGGGCTCACCGGCCTGCCGCTGGAGTACGCGCGGCACCTGGACTTCAGCAGCCAACGGGGCCTGCGCGTACGCCAGTTCGTCTTCACCGCCGTCGTGCCGGACGGCACCCCGGTCGTCCTCTCGCCCGACCATGACGGCCACCAGTGGGCCGACGCCGAGCGGCTGCCGCCGACCGGCGAAGGGCAGCGCGCGGTGATCGAGTGGCTCACCGGCCGTCTGGCCGTACCCGGTTGGCGGCCGGCCGGCGGCTACCTCACCACCGTCGCCCGACCCAGCGCCTACGGCTGCTTCCTGGTCACCGACCCGCGGGGCCGCGTCCTCGGGATGCGCTCCGCCGTCGACCCCGGTGTGTGGAACTTCCCCGGCGGCAACGTCGAGCACGGCGAGACCCCCTTCACCACCGCCCTGCGCGAGGCCCGGGAGGAGCTGGGCCTCGACCTCGCCGCGGAGAATCCCGAAGCCGTCGCCCGCAGGCGCCTGGTCGCCGTCATCCACGAACAGGCCGGCGCCGAGCAGCCCGTCCCCGCCTGCGGCTTCGTCTTCGACGGCGGCGTCCTGACCCGCGAGCAGCAGGCCCGGATCCGCCTCGATCCGGCCGAGCACACCGAGTGGCGGTTCGAGACGGCCCACGACTGGCACGCCCGGATGACCCCCGCCCGGTACCAGCGGCTCCGGCAGGTGCTGCGCGCCCACCGCTCCGGTGTCCCGCTCTACCTGGAGCGCCCCACGCCGGCCGACGACGACTTCGAGGGCGTCCTGGTCTTCGTCACCGACCGCGCCGGTCGGCTGCTGATGAACCTGCGCGAAGACAGGCCGGGCATGGCCTGGCCCGGCCACTGGACTCCGATCGGCGGCTGGCGGGAGGCCGACGAGAGCGCCCGGGAGAGCGCGGTGCGCGAGGTCCGCGAGGAGGCCGGCCTCGAGATCACCGGCCTGCGGCCCCTCCCCGACCCGCACCACGACCACGGCCTCCCGCTCACCCGCGTCCTGCACGCCGTCTGGGAGGGCCCCGACAGCGACCTGCGGCTCGGGGACGAGGGCCTGGCCGTCCGCATGGTCCCCCTCGACGAGGTGCTCGGCCTCAAGGTCCCGCCCTACCTGCACCACTACCTGCCCCTGCTCGCCGCCGCGGCCGACCAGTCCACCGGGAGCACCGCATGAACCGCACCGACCCCACCGACCACACCGGCCACCTCGCGGACACGGCCGCCGGGGCACCGGGTACGGACCCGCTCATGCTGGTCGTCGGGGTCCACCTCGTCCTGTTCGACGGCGGCACGGTGCTGCTCGGACGGCGCCGCAACACCAGCTACGCCAACGGGCTGTGGCACCTCCCGGCCGGGCACATGGAGCGGGGCGAGCCGGTCACCCGCGCCATGACGCGCGAGGCCGAGGAGGAACTCGGCATCACCATCGCCGAGGAGGACCTCGAACTCGTCCACACCCTGCACCACCTCGACACCGACCACAGCCGCCTCCAGCTGTTCTTCCGCCCGGCCCGCCACACCGGTCAGGTGCGCAAAGCGGAGCCGCACAAGTGCGCGGAACTGCGCTGGTGGCCGCTCGACGGGCTGCCGGCCGACACCGTGCCCTACACCGCGCACGCCCTCCGCGAGATCGCCCACGGCAACCGGCTCTCCGCCCACGGCTGGCCGGTGTGACGCCGGCACCACCGAACCCCCTCGCACCGACCAGCCGCGGAGGTCCGCCTCGCTTGACCTCCCGTGCGTCAGTCCGGCAGCCAGTGCAGTTCGTGTGCCAGGGCCTCGGCGGCGGCGCGGATGCGGCGGTGCAGCGGCGACTGCTCGCGTGGGAGGACCAGGTGGAGCGTCAGGCCGGGCGCGCCCCGCAGCGGTCGCCAGGTGAGACCGGCCGGTTGCACCGTGGCCGCGGCTTCTCCGGCCGGGGCGAGGGTGACCCCGTCCCGCAGGTCGCGCTGGGACAGGTCGAAAGCGACAGCGGGCGTGTGGAACCGGGGGTGCGGTCGGGTGTCCCGGAACAGCGCGGACAGCTGATCGTGGACCACGGGGTTGGCCGCACGGTCCGGGAGCCGCAGCGGGTACGCGGCCGCGTCGGCGATCTCGATCTCCGCGCGTTCGGCCAGCGGATGGTGCTGCGCCAGCTGGACCCCGATGCGCGAACGCCGCAGCAGGAACCGGCGCACGCCATCGCCCGGTTGTTCACCGCGGGTGATCCCGGCATCGATGCGGCCGTCGGCGACCGCCGGGGAGATCTCCGGTGTCGCCATCGGGACCGCGCCGACCTCGAGTCCGCTGTTGTCGCGCATCAGCCTGTCCACCAGGGCCGGTGCCGTCTCGGCCCCGGCGCTGAGGCTGTATCCGATGCGCAGCGTGCCCAGTGCGCCGGCCGCCGCGCTCCGGGCGGTGTCCCACGCCCGGTCCAGCGCGGCCAGCGCGGGCGGAGCGGACTCCGCCAAAGCCGCACCGGCCGTGGTCAGTTCGACGCTGCGCGTGGTGCGGACCAGCAGGGCCGTCCCGAGTTCCGCCTCCAACCGGCGCATCCGGGCGCTGAGTGCGGGCTGTGCGATGCCGATCCGTGCGGCCGCGCGGGTGAAGTTCAACTCCTGTGCCAGCACCAGGAAGTACCGCAGGCTCACCGTGTCCGGCGCCACGCGCCCTCCCCGCCGATTGATAACGATCCGTTCTGAGCCTAGTCCGTACCGGTCTTTCCCTCGACCGCCCGTCAAGCCCTAGCCTGCGGATGCCGGGATCGATCGATCCGATTGTCGGTCCGACGTCGGACGTGCCCGGCCGAACACAGGAGGTTTCCATGGCCAAGGGCTACTGGGTCAGTGTCTACCCCGCCGTTTCCGACCCCGAGAGGCTGACCGCCTACGCGGAGCTGGCCGGTCCGGCAGTCCGGGCCGGGGGCGGGCGCCTCCTGTCCCTTGACGGTCGGGTCGTCGCCCACGAGGCCGGAATCACGCAACGCGTCGTTCTGATCGAGTTCGACAGCTTCGAACAGGCCGTCGCGGCCTACGAGAGCGAGGCGTACCAGGAGGCGCTGGTGGCCCTCTCCGGCAGCGTCGAGCGCGACTTCCGCATCATCGAAGGCATCGACTGACCGGCGGGCCCGGCCGTCGCCGAGCATCGGGGGTTCTCACAGTACCTGGATCACCAGGGCCTCCCAGACGTCCGAAACGCCTGCCAACCTGGTTGAGTCGAACGCGCCGACACCACTCCATGGACACGCACCGCAGCTCTACCTCCATCAGGTCGATTCAGCTGCCCCGTATCCGCGACCATGTCGGCGCGTTCGTCCACGACAGAAGGGGACGGAGACCAATGGCGGACAAGCAATTCACCACTCACACAGAGCTTTTCGATCTGAGTGGGAAGTACGCCCTCGTCACTGGCGGCACCAGTGGCATCGGGATGATGATGGCGCGCGGCCTTCTCCAGGCGGGCGCCCGCGTCGTCATCAGCTCACGCGACGCGGACAGGTGCGCGGGGGCACAGCGTCTACTGTCCGAATTCGGCGACGTTCAGGCAATCCCCGCCGACCTGTCCAGGCACGACGAGTGTCAGCGCCTCGCCGATCTCGTCAAGGGCGACCCGGAACGCCTGGACATCCTCGTCAACAACGCGGGAGCGATGTGGCGCGAGCCGCTGGCGACGTTCCCGGACGAGGCCTGGGACGCGGTGATCGACCTCAACCTCAAGTCGCCGTTCTGGCTGGTGCAGGCGCTGCTCCCCGCACTTCGCAGGGCGGGCACCGCCGATGATCCCGCGCGGATCATCAACATCGGCAGTATCGCCGCCATCCACGTCGCCGAGTCGCCCAACTACTCGTACGCCAGCAGCAAGGCGGCACTCCATCAACTCACCAGAGTGCTTGCCAGGGAGCTGGGCCCCCAGCACGTCACGGTGAACGCGGTAGCACCGGGAGTGTTCCCGTCGCGGATGACGGCGTCCGCACTCGATGCCATCGGCGACACGATCGCGGCGGCGGCCCCTCTGCGCCGAATCGGCCGCGACGACGACATGGCGGGCATCGCCGTGTTCCTCGCCGGCCGGGCCGGCTCCTACCTCACGGGCGCCGTGATCCCGGTGGACGGCGGCATCGCGACGACCGCATCGGGTACCCCCTAGACTGCGGGACGGACTTACGGTGAGGAGACGGCCACGATGGATCCACGCACCGAGATCCGGGAGTTCCTCAGCTCGCGTCGCGCCCGCATCGCACCCGCGCAGGCGGGCCTGCCCGCTTACGGCGGCAACCGTCGGGTCAAAGGTCTGCGCCGCGAAGAGGTGGCGCTACTGGCGGGGGTATCGGTCGACTACTACGTGCGCATGGAGCGCGGCAGCCTCGCCGGTGCCTCCGATGGCGTGCTGGACGCGCTGGCCTCCGCCCTGCGACTCGACGAGGCCGAGCGCGACCACCTGTTCCACCTCGCGCGCCGATCCAGGGCGCCCGGCGGCCCACGCCGGCGTAGGCCCGCCGTGACGGTGCGCTCGACGCTGCAGCAGGTGCTCGACGCGATCTCCGACGCACCGGCCTGGATCAGTACCGGCCGTTATGACGTGCTCGCCACGAACAACCTCGCTCGCGCACTGTTCTCACCGGTGCTGGCCGACCCGCGACGGCCCGCGAACACAGCGAGGTTCGTCTATCTGAACCCCGAGGCGGCCAGGGACTTCTTTATCGACTACGACCAGATCGTCGGTGACGTGGCCGCGAAGCTGCGCATGGAAGCCGGCCGCGATCCGCACGACGAGGAGCTGATCGCCCTGGTCGGCGAACTGTCAACGCGCAGTGAGCTGTTTCGGCAGCGGTGGGCATCCCAGGACGTGCGACTGCACCGGTCCGGCCGCAAGCGTGTTCGCCATCCGATCGTGGGCCGGCTCGACCTGGACGTCGAGTCCCTGGAACTGCCCGCCGAACCCGGCCTGCTCCTCAACGTCTACACAGCACCCGCGGGCACACCGACCGCTGACAATCTGGCGCTCCTGGCCTCGTGGGCGGCCACCCACCAGGCGCCGGCGACCGAGCTCGAAGCGGATGACGGACAGTCCAACCGTTGAAGGTGGCGCCGTGGCGGCGCGATGATGCTTGACGCCGTGTCGGTGGCTCGGACAGGGCCGGCATTGGCATGGATGTTCCTCAAGCCCCGACCACTGTCCGCTCACCCACCCCGGAGGCAGCACCGTGGAGAGCCTTCTCCAGGCCGTGGCCGTGATCGCCCACGACCGCGACCGGAACCTGGTCGCGACCCTGCACTACGCCGCGAACAGCTGGATCACGGCGTCGGCGTGGACGATCCCCGGCGGCAAGGTCGAGGTCGGTGAGCGCCTCGACGAGGCCGCCGCGCGCGAGCTGCGGGAGGAGACCGGGCTGCTCGTCGAGCCGGCGGACCTGCGGCTCGTGCACACCGTCCAGGTCCGCACGGGCTGGGACGGCGAGCACCCGTTCCTGCTGTCGGTGTTCCTCGCCACCGCGTGGCGCGGCGAGCTGACGAACACCGAGCCGGACAAGCACCTCGACGCGGTCTGGTCCCCGGCCGACGGGCTCCCGCTGCCGATGTTCCCGACCGCCCACGCCGCCCTCACCCACCACCTCTCCGGCGGGAGGGGCTTCTCCACCTACGGCTGGGACGACGAAGGCTTCGACCCGCGGGCCCTGATCGGCGCGTGACGGCGGCGGGCCGCCGCCGACCGGGCCGCCCGCTTCGGCCCCGGTGTCCTAGGGCCTGTGTGATGTTGT
>NZ_LIPD01000007.1:0-342113 GCF_001905545.1 Streptomyces sp. CB02056
CAACATCACACAGGCCCTAGCAGGACCAGCGGTGGGAGCGGAGGTGGACGCCGGTGCCGCCGTTCTGCGAGAAGTTGCCCCTCGCGCCCGCCGCCGTGCACACCACCCGCTGGCCCGTGTAGTTCGCGCCGGGGTAGAACGCCACCGGCCTGCCGGAGCCGCCGTGGTTGTACACCGAGTGGACCTTGGTGGTGGCGGACCAGCTGCAGCGGTCACCGGACTGCCAGTCCGGGTCGTCGTAGGGCCAGGCGCAGACGCTGCCCGTCCCGTCGGGGCCGCTGTAGACGCAGACCCGCCCCTCCACGCACGACCACGGGTCGAGGGCGGCGTGGGCGGGCTGCGGGACGGCGAGCAGAGCGGCCGCGGCTGCGGCGAGGGAGGCGATGAGGCCGAGGTGCCTACGGGTGCGTTCCATGACGGTCTGTCCTTCCGGTGGGGGTTGTACGGTGTGCGCCAGGCCGGGCGGGGCCCGGACTCCGGGCGGGCTCGGGCTCCGGGCGAGGCTCAGGCCCCGGGCGGGCTTACGTAGCCGGAGACGTGCTGGTGGTTGGTGATCACCGTCGACGGGTCGAGGTGGGTACGGAGGGCGACCTTGTCGCCGAGGTTGCCGTCGACGGTGTCGAGGGTTCCGTTCGCGTGGACGGCGGCGACCACGCCGACGTGGCCGGGAGTGCCGCCGTCCGGCTCCCCGTAGATCACCAGGTCGCCCGGCTTCGGGGTGTACGTGCCCCGCTGGTGGAACAGCCCCTTCTGCTTGCCCCACTTGCCGATGCCACGCGCGGCCAGGTCGTCGACCGTCCCGTCGATCCCGGCCCGGTGCCACGTCCACTCGGCGAACGCCGCGCACCACGGGGTCTTCGCGCAGGAGCCGGAGCCCCGGTGGTAGGCGAAGTACCTGTCGCAGGAGCCGGTCTTCTCCGGCGAGGTGCCCGCGGGGGTGATCTCCCCGCGGGCCACCGAGACGATCCGGTCCCGGACGGTGGCGGCCGCCGAGGCCGGCGCCGTGGCGGCGCCGAGCGGCAGCAGGGTGAGGGCGGTCAGCGTAACGGCGGCGGCGGTGCGCCGGGACAGCTTCATGAGAGCTCCTCCATTGGGGTGAACGGACCCTGACCGCCGCCCGGTCGGTTCGCCTACAGTCGGCGGGCATGCCGGGGCATGCCAGGGCCGAGAGGTGGTGGCGCGGCGGGAGTCGGCGAGTCGGTGCGGTGTCGCGGGATCCATCCTGCGGACCGGCGCCGGACGTCACCAGGTCCTCCGGCCGGGGCGGCGTCCCAGCGCTCTCCCGCTTCCCGTCCCACTGCTCCGACCTGCGGAAACGACGGACGCTGGGACAGCGATGGGACAACACCGCATGCATGACCAACCGCCGGACGAGACCCCGGGGCACCCGGCAGGGGGAACGGACCGCCCCCGGACCCTGCTCGTCCGCGCGCTGAACGACGGACTCACGGAGTGCGGCCTGTCTCTGGACCGGGTGGTGGCCCGACTGCGGGCCCGGCTCGACGCCTCCACCGTCCGGGGGCTGAGCACCTCGTCGATCAGCCGCTACCTCGACCCCGACCGCACCGAACTGCCCGACCCCGCCGTCCTCGCCGAACTCGCCCGGATCTTCCGCACCGACCCGGCGGAACTGGACCGCTGGCAGCACTGGCACCGGCAGGCGAAGCAGGCGGCGGACCACGAGCTGCGCGACCGCCGCGCGGCGTGCCGCGCCGCCACCACGCCCACGCCCACGCCCACGCCCACGCCCACGCCCACGCCCACGCCCACGGCCGTACCGGTTCCGGCGCGCCCCGAGCCCACCGGCGAACCGTCAGTCACCGGGCGGGCGGCGCGTTGGCGCCGGCCGCACCGGTGGGGTGCGGCACTCGGGGTCCTGGCCCTCGCGGCCGTGCTCGGCGCGGCGGTCTGGGCGAGGGGGTCCGACGACGCGACCGCCGACACCGCATCGGTGGTCGCACCGTCCGGCAGCGCGGCGGGACGGGAGCCGACGGCGACCCCCGCCGACCTGGCCGAGGGATTCGCCCACGAGGTGGAGGTCGGCGCGCTCGGCGGGGACAGCCGCTGCTCGGCCCCGAAGCCCGGGCCGTCCGGCACCCGGCTTCGCGCCTGTGCGATGGTGCAGCCCCGTCAGGTCCTGTTCGCGGTCCGGATCGACAATCCGACCGACACACCGGTCGAGGTGACCACGAAGGTGGCCGGCTCCTGGTCGGGCATCCAGCACTCCTGCGACCCCGGACGCTCCGTCGTGCACACCACCATCGCACCGGGCGCCACCTTCACCAGCGACCCCGAGGAGTGCGTGACCCCCCGCCGCGGCACACCGCTCGCCTACCAGGCGGAGGTCTTCGCCGCCGCCGGAGACGGCCGGCAGTGGACCGGCCACCTGTTCTCACCGCGCGCCAACGTCTACCCGGACCGCGAAACCCTCTGGCGCTGCGTCGGCGACGTCCCGTGCTGAGCCCCTCGCCCGTGCCACCGTTCGAGGAGTTCGCCGACGTGGTGGTCACGTCTGCGAACGCGCTGGTAGCCCTCCCTTCTATCCGGACGGCTGCGAGCAGGCCGACATGGCCGTCGCCCAACCGGCAGCGGCTCCGACGGACGTGGGCGCCGAAACCCGTGCTGGGTAGTGTTCGAATGCAAAGGATCAAGCGATTCCGCCGGGCCGTACCACGGCCGGCGGACAAGAGGAGGCGACGTGATCGCGGGTACCGGCCGGAGGATCGTCCTGATCCGTCATGCGCAAGCCGGGCGGGAGTCGACGGTCGACAAGGAACGGCGTCTCGACGGGCAGGGGCGGGAAGAGGCCTCCCGGGCCGGACGATGGCTCGCGGGTTCCGGCGTCACGCCCGATCTCGCGCGGGTGTCCGGCGCCCGCCGGACCAGGGAGACCTGGGACCGTGTGGGCGCCACGCTGCCGCGGTTCCCCGAGACGGTGATGGCGTCCGGCCGACGCCGGAGCAGGACACCATCGCTCGCCACGACGGGTTCCCGCGTCACGGCCGTGACGCTCTCCGGCCCGGCGGGCACGCCGAGCCGCTCGCCGACGGCGGCCAGGATCACCTGTCGCAGCGGCGAGGGCGCACCGCATCAGCTCCCGCCTTCCCGGTTCGGGGAGACAGGTGCTGGGCGGGGCGGCCGGGGCCGTCGAGGTTCCGTGTGATGGTCAGCGGACGGTGACCTGGATGCTCTTGGAGATGTCGCACCGGTCCCCCTTGTACTTCGGTACGCCGGCATCGCAACTCCCCTCCCCGAACAACCACGTCAGTGTGGTGGTTCCGGGCGACAATGCGCTGAAGGTCAGGTCGAACTCGGAGCCGCAGCCCGCCATCGGCGGGTCCGTGGGGCAGGGGCTGATGACGAAGTCCTTGCCGGGCCGCAGCACGCTGCCGTCGCCCGCCGAGTAGAGGTACCACTTCTTCTGCAGGGCGCCCCCGGTCGTTCTGACGCCGAGCCGCTGTCCGACCGTCAGGGTCACCGTGCTGGTCGGATACGGAGAGGTGGCGTTCGACGCCTTCTCGGGGAGGGGCACCTCCACCTCCGGTCGGGGGGTGGAGGCGACCGTGGTGCCGGCCGGGCCGGAGTCGGACCACCAGCCGGCGAGGTGGGAGACGAGCAGCAGGGCGCCGACCAGGAGCGCCGCCACGCTGGTGATGACGGTTCGGCGCATCAGCTGCCCTCTTCCCGGACCCGGCGCCGCATGGTGATCAGGAGCGCGACCTCGGCCAGCCAGCGGGCGAACAGGACCTCGCGCCCGAGGTCGGCCCCGCCGGCCGCGGCCGCACGCAGCCAGCCGCGGACCAGCTCGCCCGGTTCCCGGCCGATCACCGGCTCGGGCAGGTCGAGCGCACCGGCGAAGCCGCCGGCGCGGACGTACTGGGCCAGGACGCCCAGCGGGTGCGGGCCCATGTGCAGGGCCTCGGCCTGGTAGGAGGCGGCGATCGCCGCCTCGCCGAAGAACACCCGGCGCGGGACTCCGTCGATCAGCAGGCCGCGGGTGATGGCGGCCTCGACGTCGTAGCCGGTCATCAGTTCGGTGTCCGGGAGGATGTCGGTCATTTCGGCAGCTCCGCTCCGTAGGGCCGGTTGATGTTCGTCGTGCCGGTGAGGCCGCCGTCGTTCAGGTGGTTGTGGATGAACTGGTCCTCGGTCACCCACACCGACTGGCCCCAGGGGTTGTAGACCTGCAGCCGGTCGCCGTCCCGGGCCACGATCACCATCTGGTGGTAGTTGCCGTTCTCGCCCTTCGCGGCGCTGGCCTCGTCGAAGGCGCAGAACGGCACCGGCGTGCCCTCGTCCAGGGCCTTCTCGATCCGGGTGACGGCCGCGCGCCGGTCATCGTCTGTGTCCAGGTTGACGTACTCGTAGGTCGAGCCCGTGCCCTTCCCGAGGTTCTGGTTGGCGAGGAAGGTGTTGCCCTTCGGGCCGATCCCGCCGTTGTTCTGCGGGTAGATCTTCTGGCCGCCGTCGGCCAGCTGGCCCTGCTGGTACTGGCCGATGAAGAGCTGCTGGAGGCGCTGCTTGAAGTACTCGGGCGAGTCGGCCCCCGGGACGTCGGTCATGTTGCCGGTGGTGAGCTGGAGCATCGTCACCGGGTCGAGCTTGAGGCTCGCGACCACCGTGGAGGCGGCGACGCAGTCGTTGACGTCGCGCTGGCTGTAGACGTCGTAGCCGTCGAGGATCTCGGCGCCCTTGTAGGTCAGCCCGGTCGCGTGGGTGGTGGACTCCCCCTGCAGGGCGTCCGAACCGAGCGCCGGAACCAGGTGCTCGGACAGCCAGCGCGGGTCGTCGCCGTGGGGGTGGATCAGCGCGTCGAACTGCTGGACGTCGGCCACCGAGTGGCCGGCCGCCAGGGCCTTCCAGAGGTAGGCGGCCTCCTCCGGTGACTTCGCGCCGGACAGCAGCTTCTGGAACGCGAGCTGGTCGGCGCCGTTCATCACGGACATGAACTGCTCGGCGCGGTCGAGCTGGCCGGCCGTCAGGATGTAGTCGCCGTCCGCCTCACCTCCGGGGCCCTTCTCGTTCGCCAGCACCAGCGCCGCGAGAGGATCGATCGGCCCCTGTCCGGCGCGCTCGGTCCGGGCCTTGGCGGCGAGCTGGTTGAGCATGCTCGCGGCGCGAGTGCCGCTGCTCTCCGCCCGCTGGGCGGCCAAGATCCTCGTTCCCACCGCGGTGTTGGCCGGTTCGATGGCGGCGACGGCCTTGCTCATGTCGAAGGCGTCGTGGGCGAGTGACTTCTGCACGTTCTCCAGGGCGGTCACGCCCTGCGCGTCGGTGCTCTGGGCGCCTTCCAGGTTGTCCGCCCAGGCGTTCAGCGCGGTGGCGGCCTGCTCCAAGGACTTCTGGGAGACGGTCAGTTCGTTCGCCAGCGCCCGGATCGACTGGGCGGCGTTCTCGGCGACCGAGCCGGTCCAGGCGTTCGGCAGCCGGTTGTCGGCGGCGTCCCCGAGGTCGGTGGACGCCTTGGCATAGGCCTTGGCGGTTTCCGCGTACGCCTTGGCCCGCTCGCGTATCACGCCCGGGTTCCCGGCCGGCCCGGCCACGGCCAGGGCCTTGCCGATCGCGCCGAGAATCGCGGCGCCGATGAAGAAGCCGGAACCGGGGTGCGTGATGGACTGCTGTGCCTTCTGCAGGTCCGCGACCTTGCTCATCGGGTCTGCGCCGGGGTCAGCGATGCGGCGGCCGTCGTTTCCGCGGCGCGGTAGTTGGCGCTGGTGGCCGACATCTTCTGGACCAGTTGCCCCACGGCGCGCTGGGTGACGTGCAGTTCCTGGCTCCAGTTGGTGTCGAAGCCCGCCCACGCCCGGTCCACACCGAACTCACCGAAGTCGGCGGACTGGTAGGGCTTCTGAGCGGTGTAGGCCTGGTTGGCCGAGGCCAGGTCGGTTGCGACGTTGTTGAGTCCCGTGGTCACGTGGTCCAGCGCGTCGGGTTGGACGGTGTACCCCACCGAGTCGGACATCGGCTGCTCTCCCCCAAGAAGCTCCATGGCCCGCCGTAATCGAACGAGCACGGTCGACGAGCATAGACGCTGCGGGAGAAGCGTCGGACCCCGGAGGAGGTGGACATCTTCGGGATCTGGGACGAACAGGTCCTCGCAGGCGAAGTCATGACCTCGGCGTTGCAGTTCACGGACGCGCGACTCGAGCGCGACGTCGCCCTGAGTCGCAAGCTCGGCGCGGATGTGCACCTGCTCGCAGCAGTCGACACGGTGCCGGACGCGACCCGGGCAACAGCGGAACGTCTCTGCAAGCAGGCTGGTCCGGAGCTGCACGTCTACGACCGCAGCCGGCGCCGGCCGGCTCCTCTCCCCAAGTTGGCACCGGCAACTGCCGCCGACGGTCCGCGGTGGGCCCTCTCCGCCGCCCAAGAGCTGCGGGCCTTCATCACCACCGGCAAGCCGATAACCTCGGGCCAGGCTGCGAAGGTGCTGAAGACGGCTTCGGGGGGCACCAGCCCGGTCGGTGGTCAGATCGCAGCGCTCGCCGAGGCGGTCAACCACCATGGGGCCGCACTGACTCAGCCGCTCGAACACCTGCGACGCGAGGCCCGGTGCTGCTGGACCCACTCAACACGCAGCAGTAGAACCCGGGCAGTGCGCGGGGCCGAAGGACTGCCCGGCCCCGCGTCGTGCGCAGCGCCATCAGGATGGTGCATCCGATGGAGTGCCGCTCATTACGCCAGGTAGGTCCCGCCGATCAGGCCGTCGCCGCCGCTGCCGTTCGCCGCCGCAACCGTCCTCCTTCCGGCAGCCGCCACCGCGGCCGTCACCGACGATCCGGTGCCGGCACCCGTCTCCGCACCGAACCCGGACTTCACCGTCCACTGCTTCACCGGCATCGGCATCGTCCAGCAGACCGAGAGCTGGCTGTTCCGGCCCGCCCCCAGCACCGCGGGCCGCACCGTCCGGGAAGCCGGACCCCGCCGGACCCCCTTCCCGTGCCTTATTGCACAATAATTGCAGTTGCATATCGAGGAGCAATAAGGAGTGGGTGCGATGCCGACCTCGCCAGTGGTGCTGGGGATCGAGTCCTCGTGCGACGAGACCGGTGCCGGTCTCGTCCGGGACGGGGTCCTGCTCGGGCAGGCGGTCGCGTCGAGCATGGACGAGCACGCCCGGTACGGCGGGGTCGTGCCGGAGATCGCCGCCCGCGCCCACGTCCACGCGATGGCGCCCGTGGTCCGCGAGGCCCTCGACCGGGCCGGGCTCACCCTCGCCGACGTCGGCGCCGTCGCGGTCACCGCCGGGCCGGGCCTCTCCGGTCCGCTCCAGGTCGGGGTCGCGGCGGCCAAGAGCTACGCCTTCTCGCTCGGCGTGCCCCTCTACGGCGTCCACCACCTCGCCGGGCACGTCGCGGCGGCCGCCCTGGAGGGCGAGCCGCTGCCGAACCCGTGCGTCGTCCTGATCGTCTCCGGCGGGCACACCTCCCTGCTGCTGGTGCGCGACCTCGCCCGCGACCCGATCGTCCACCTCGGCGACACCCTGGACGACGCCGCCGGCGAGTGCTTCGACAAGGTCGCCCGGATCCTCGGCCTGCCCTACCCCGGCGGGCCCGCCATCGACCGCGCCGCCCGCGAGGGCGACCCGAACGCGGTGCGCCTGCCCCGCCCGCTCAGCGGGCCCAACGATCCCCCGTACGCCTTCTCCTTCTCCGGCCTCAAGACCGCCGCCGCCCGCTGGGTCGAGGCCCAACGGGCCGCCGGCGGCGAGCCGCACGTCCCGGACGCGGCCGCGGCTCTCCAGGAGGCCATCGCGGACACCCTCACCCGCAAGGCCGTCCGGGCCTGCACCGACCACGGGATCGGCACCCTCGTCGTGGTCGGCGGCGTCGCCGCCAACTCCCGCATCCGCGCGCTGACCGAACAGCGCTGCGCCGCCGCCGGGATCACCCTGCGGGTGCCGCCACTGCGGCTGTGCACCGACAACGGCGCGATGATCGCGGCCATCGGCGACCTCCTGGTCCGCTCGGGCGCGGCCCCGTCCCCGATGAACCTCTCGATCGACCCCTCCGCACCCCTGGAGTACGCGGCACTCTCCCCCCTCGCGGCGGTCCGGGCCGCGTGACGACCCGCGACGCTTCAGGGGTCCGGGCCGCGTGAGGACCCGCAGGGCCCGGCGGCCCCGCCGCACACCCCTCGGCGCCTCCTGGCCACCCGGTTCCCGGCCCGTCCGGCGACGGCGACGTGGGGAGCGCCACCGTCCGCACCCCGAGCCGCCCGGGCGAGACGCGAGCAGCGGAGGCCCGCACCGCCGACGGGAGCGTCGCCGTGGGGAGCGCCCTCAACCGGCCTACGGCACGGTGCTGCTCGCCCACCTGAAGACCGCAGCGGTATTCCAGCCCGTCGGCCCCGACGACGGCCGAGCCCTCCGCGAGGGCCCCGCACACGGACGTCTTCGGGTGCGGGAATCCGCCCACGATGTCCTGGGTGTCCCGGGCCTGCGGCGGAAGCATGCTCCTGGCCGTCTCCTCCAGCGCGGAGTCCGGGGCGACCAGCCGGCGGTTCCCGCTCAGCAGCGCCGTGGCCTCCTCGGCCTGCGGTCCGTCGAACTTCATGACGCTGCCGGTACTGGTGTTGAAGAGGGCGTAGCCCTCGGTCAACGGCACTCGCAGGGTGTACCGGGAGGTGGCGAGAGGGGCGGTCATGCCGTCTACTCGGTTTCCAGGATGGCCACGCAGGTCGAGCGGCTGCCGCACAGCCGCGCTGGGCTGAGGGTTCTCCCGCTGGAGGTCTCCTCCGCGATGTCGCTGAGCTGCGAGTCGACGATCGTGGCCGTGACGGTCTCGTACGTCTGCCCCGGGGGCACGTGGACCTGTGGGTCGGTGTCCTCCGAGGCGATGAGGCGGACCTTGGCGCGTGGTGCACGGTCCTTCGGCATGCTGCTCCCCTTCCCGGGCGCGGGCCGGTCACCGTCGCCGGCCGTCTGTGGACGGAGGCGGTTCCCGCTCCGGTGCCGGCCTACCCGCCCGCGCCCGCTGCCGGAGTGATGACGGCGCGGGAGCGATCGCCCGGCTGCCGGTTCATCGCGGAGCGCCGGTGCCCGGCAGTTCGCGCCGGGTGCGCAGCGGCGAGAAGAAGATCGGTATCCAGACCGTGGCGAGTCCGGCGGCCCCGGCCCACAACGCGGTTCGGACGGAGGCGAGTTCGCCCAGCAGGCCGGCCAGGGCCGCGCCGATCGCGAGTGAGCCCGTCAACAGGACGCGCATGGTGGCGTTCATCCGGCCGAGCAGGTGGTCGGGGGTGACGCTCTGCCGGAAGCTGACCTGGATCACGTTGTCGACACCGATCTTGTACGTGGTGATCAGCCAGGCTCCGGTGGCGAGCCAGAGGGCCGGTCCTCGGGCGGCCAGGGCCAGCAGGGCGCCGAACGGTGCGACGGCCAGGCCCACCGACCACAGCAGCCGCCCGGCGCCGAACCGGCGGGCCGACCAGCGGGCCGACATCGAACCGATGAGCACGCCGAGACCGCCGACGGCGAAGAACAGGCCGATGACACTGCCGGAGAGGCCGAGCTCCCGGGCGAACAACACCGGCACCATGGTCTGGCACAGCTGGACGGACAGGTTCGTCAGTGCTCCGGCGAGCGCGACGGCCCGCAGGATCGGGTCACCGAGCACGAAGCGCAGTCCCTCGCGTATCTCGCGGCCGAGCCCCGTGTCGGGCCGGTGCTGCGGACGCGGCTCCGGCCGGCGGATGCGCAGCAGGAGGAGCGCCGACCACAGGTAGCCGACCGCGTCGACCACGATCGCCGCCGGGGCGGAGAGCAGGGCCGTGAGGAATCCGCCCGCGCTGCGCCCGCCGATCTGGGCGAGGGCGTCCACCGTCACCAGGTGGGCGTTGGCCTGGGTGAGCCGGTGGCGCCCGACCAGGTCGGGCAGTTGGGTCAGCGTGGCCACGTCGAAGAAGACCGTGGCCACGCCCGTCAACAGCACCACCAGGTAGAGCTGTTGGATCGTCAGGCAGTCGAGCGCCCAGGCGGCCGGCACCGACCCGAGGAGGGCGGCCCGGGCCAGGTCGGCGGCGATCATCACCGGCCGCTTGCGGATCCGGTCCACCCAGGCCCCGGTCGGCAGGCCGATCAGCAGGAAGGCGAGGGTGCTCAGCGTCGCCAGCAGGCCGACCTGTCCGGGCGAGCTGTGCAGGGCCAGGACGGCGGTCAGCGGTATCGCGAGGGCACTCACCGCGGTGCCGAGCTTGCTCACCGCGGCGGCGCCGACGAGCAGGCGAAAGCCCGGGTCCCGCAGGACCGAAGGAAACGGATCGGGGGTGGGCGCGGCCGTGTCCGGCCGCTGGGGAAGATCGGTGCTGGTCATGAGCCGAGGTTCCCGCCGCACCGGCCGGCGGGCGAGGAATTTAGGCTGTACTGAATCCCGGGCCACCGGCCGCTGGGTCCTCCGCCGTCGAGGGGGCATCGTGCTGGATCTGGCGTTCTCCGTCCGCGACTTGGCCCGCACCAGGTTCACCCTGTCGCCGCTGTGGGAAGTGGTGGCCAGCGTCAGAGTGCTGAAGCATCCGGCCGAGCACCCGCTGCACCGCCCGTGGAGCGGCGAGGCCGGACGCCGGCTGGCCGCCTCGGGGCTGGACTGGCGTCTGCTCGCCGATCTGGTCCCGGATCCGCCCGGGTCGATCCCGATCTTCCTCGCGCCGCCGCCGGCGGGCCCGGCCGCCGATCTGGAAAGCGAGTTGGCCGTCCTGCGTGCCACGCCCGCCGAGCAGGTCCGGTCGGGCCTCGGCGCTCCGCGCGCGCCGCGTTCCGAGCGCGTCGACCGGCTGCGCGGCGATCCGCGCCGCGGCCTCGCCGAACTCGCCGACCTCATCGCGTCGTACTGGGAGATCGCGCTTGCGCCGTACTGGCCCCGCATGCGCTCGCTGCTGGAGGGGGACGTGCTGCACCGTGCCAGGCTGTTCGCCGAGCACGGGGCGGACCGACTGCTGGGCGACCTGGGATCCGTCGTGACCTGGGACGACGACACCCTGCGCGTCGGGCACCACTACGTCCACGGCAGCCGGCGGCTCGGCGGGCGCGGCCTCCTCCTCGTGCCGTCGGTGTTCGTCTGGCCCCGCGTCTTCTCCGTCGTCAGCCCGAACTGGCAGCCCACCCTGCGCTATCCGCCGCGCGGGGTGGCCGCGCTCTGGGAACGGCAGGTCACCGTCCCGCAGGCCCTGGCAGCGGTCGTCGGCCGCTCCAGGGCCCGGCTGCTGGCCGACCTCGACACGCCCGCCTCGACGACCGAGCTGGCCCGCCGCACCGGGATCACGCCCGGCGGGGTCTCCCAGCACCTGACCGCCCTGCGCGCCGCCGGCCTGGTCGACGCCCACCGCAGCGGCCGGTACGTCCTGTACGTGCGCACCGAGGCGGCGGAGGTCCTGCTCGCCGCGGCGGACGGACGGCGTGACGGTGCGCAAGCGCCGCCTTCGCCCCGGAGTTCCCCTCGTTGAGGACCGGCAGGAGCGTCCGGTGCGCGGGACGACCCACCAGGGTCTCGGCCGTCACGGGTCGGACGCCGTTGCCCGCCCAGGACCTTGTCGAGAGCCCACAACCCATCAGCCGGAGACCGCCGCCATGGCGCCATGGCGGAAGGATGGGGCCGCTGCGCGGCGGCCCCACCGCCACTCCCGTCACACTCCGCAGGCTCGTCCGACGCTCGACGAACCGCTACCGCCGGGACGGCCGCCCCACCACCCGACGCCTCAAGTCGGCAGCAGTGGGTGGGTGGTGGCGAGGAGGAGCAGGCCGAGGGAGGCCATGGAGAAGGGGACGATGCGCCGGGGGCTGATCAGGAGGAAGGCACCGTGGACGAGGACGGCGAGGGTCAGTGCGGCGGGGGCCGGGAGGAGGCCGAGGGCGGCGAGGCCGAGGGTGACTTCGGTGGTGGCGGTCGCGAGGGCGGCGGCGCGACAGAGGCGGCGCAGGGACGGCCGGGTGAGCATGGCGCTGAGTGCGCCGAGGCTGGGCCAGGCGGGGAAGTCGCGGTTTCCGGCGGCGGCTTGGACGGCGTTGTAGGCGAGGTTGTCGATCAGGACGCCGCCGGTGAGCACGTTCAGGGCGAGGCGGCGTCGGACGGCGAGTTCGGCGGGCGCGGTCCAGCCGCGGCCCGGGCAGTAGGCGCGGCCCCCGGGGTAGCGGCGGGCGATGGTGCGGCAGTCGGCGAGGGTGAGGGAGGCCTGCCGGGTGACGGCGAGGAGCAGGAACAGTTCAGCGGCCGTCCGGGTGGTGGTCACGGTGCCTCGCGCAGGGCTTCGGCCAGGGCGCGCAGTTGCTGTCCGGTGGGCAGCCGGGCCAGGCGCAGTTTGCGGGTGGCGGGGTCGTAGCGGAGTTGCCAGCCGCCGTCGGATCCGATGATCAGTCCGCCTGCTGCCCCGAGGCCGCGTGACCGGCCTGGTCCGAGCGCGAACCGAGAACGGCCGTCGGCCGGACGGGTGGTGGGCAGGGGGTGGACGAAGCACGGGAGCAGGGCAGTAGGGTGCGGCGCTGACGGGTTGACGGAGTGTCGGCAGTGACACGGAGAGGCGTGAGGAACTCGGCGTGACGTACGGAGATCAGGGCTCGTTCCCACGGAGCCCCTACCCGCGGGATCCCCGCCAGTGGCCGCGACCGGCCGGAGTCCCGCTGTGGCAGCGGTTCCGGGGCGAGGAGTGGCCCACCCTGCGGGAGTTGCTGGCGCCCGCGCGGCGGGTGGCCAGGTGGTGGGCCCTGGTGCCGCTGCTGTTCTGCCTGTGGCCGTTCCTGGTCTTCCTGACGCTCTATCCGATGGCCAGGTCGGCGCGGCGGCTGGCACGACGGGTGTTCATCGTGCCCGGGCCCCGGGGGATCACCGACGAGGTGGTGCTGCGGGTGCAGCGGATACGGGGGTGGCTGGCGCTCGGGGCGGCGCTCGTGGTGCTGCTCGTGTACGGGACGGCGGACGACTGGGACCAGCTCGACGACCAGTTCGAGACCCGGCTGACGGTCACCCCGTTGCTGGTGCTGGTGACCGCGCCCGTGGTGGTCGGGGTGCTGTTCCGGCTCGCCGGGCCGGCCGCGCGCCCGGCCATGCGGGCCCAGGTGCGGCCGGCGGTCCTGATGGCTTCGCAGTACCTGGGCGCGTGCGCGGCGGTGCCGGTGCTGCTGTGGCTCGCCGGTCAGGCGCAGGGGTCGGTCCAGGGGCTGTTCCTCGGGCCGCTGTTCAACCTGCTGGTCCTGGCGTTGCCGATCTGGGTGCTGATGTTCGTGGCCTTCGCCTCGCCGACGGTGGTTCGCACGGCCTTCACCATGGACCGGGTGCACCCGGTGTTCCCGCCCGTCCTGACCGGCGTCCTGGTCTGGGAACTCGCCCTGATCGGGCTGGTGTTCGGCGGCCTGCCGCCCGGCCCGCCGGCCGTCCGGCTGGCCGCCGTGGTCGGCGGGCCCGCGACGGTGACCGCGGTGGCGTGGTGGGAGGTGCACCGGCTCCGGACCCGCTTCGGGGTCTCCCTGCGCGGGCGGGCGACGGCCGGGAGCGGGCGGTAGCCCGGCCGGCGGCGGTCTCGGGACCCGCGGCGGTAGCGGGCCGGGCACGCCCCGGAGATCGGGCGGACAATCGGAGGCATGGGCGGAGCGGACCGGTTCGACACCCTCGGTGACATGTACGAGGAGATGTTCCTCCTGCCCTGGCGCCGACACCTGGAGTCGTTCAGCGTGTTCGCCGCACTGGGCACGGTCACCGGCCGCAGCGTCCTGGACATCGGGTGCGGTACGGGCCTGTACAGCCGGGAGCTCAAGCGACGCGGCGCGGCGCGGGTGGTCGGGTACGACGTCTCCGGCGGCATGCTCGACGTCGCGCGGCGGGCCGAACGCGCCGAGCCGCTGGGCATCGAGTACACCGAGCGCCGCGACCTCGTCGAGGACGGCGCCTTCGACGCGTGCCTGGCCGTGTACGTCCTGCCGTACGCGGAGGACTACGGAGCACTGCTCTCCCTGTGCGCCTTGGCATCACGGACCCTGCGCCCGGGCGGCCGGTTCGTCACCCTGCCGGTGAACCCGGACTTCCACGGCGAGCGCACCTACTACGAGCGCTACGGCCTGCGCCTGGTGGAGACCGAGTCGCGCCACGACGCCTCGCGGGTGACGCTGGAACTGTGCTTCGGCCGCTACGACGAACGGATCACCGCACGGTACTGGAGCCGGGCCACCCTGGAACGGGCCCTGCGCGAGACGGGCTTCGCCTCGATCTCCTGGCCCGCCTTCCGGGTCTCAGGGGAAGGAACCGCCCGCCACGGCGAGGACTTCTGGCGGCCGTACCTCGCCTGCCCCCACGCGGCGATCATCAGCTGCACCAGGACCTGATCCCGGAGAACCCGACCCCCGGAGCCCGATCCCAGAGACACCACCATGGCGACCACACCACGGGACCACCGCCGCCCCGGCCCGATCGAGGCAGGATTCCCCCCGTCCCCCGCGGCGGTCGACCCCGCGCGGTGGGACCGGCTGATCGGCCCGGACAACTTCTACAACAGCAGCGCCTGGGTGCGCGCGCTCGAACTCGCCCACGGCGACACCGGCGCGCTCACCGCCGCCTCCGGCGGCCGGCTGCTGGGCGCCCTGTCCGTCTGGCCCGGCGAGAACGACGAACCCGGGCTGTTCCACCTGCCCACGCTGTTCCCGGACCTGGCGGCCGCCCGGTCCGCGCGATGGCTGTGGCTGGGAGCCCGGCGCTCGACCTACAACGAACTGGTCCGCACCCGCGGCGAGGACCGCGACCGCGCCCTGGAAGTCCTGCTGGAAGGGGCGCTGCGGCTGGCCCGCGACCGCGGCCTCGACGGCGTGGTCCTGCCCTACCTGGCCGCCGGCGACGCCCGGGAGCTCACCCGGATCCACCCCCGGGCCGTCGCCCTGCTGCACGACGCGGACGCCAACGTCGCCGTCCCGGCCGGCGGCTACGCCGAGCAGTCGGCGCGGATGAGCCAGCCCGACCGTACCCACCGCCGGGCCGAACGCCGCGCCTGCGAGCGCGGCGGCACGACCGTGGAATGGCGGCCCCTGGCCCACGGGGACGTCGCCCGGCAGGCCGCGGCCCTGGTGACGCAGACCCGTGCCCGGCACGGTGGAACCAGCGACCCCGCCTGGATGCTCCGCTCCTTCGCCGCCCAGGCCACGACGGGCGTGCTGGACCGGGCCGTCGGCTGCTTCGCCGTCCGCGACGGCCGCCCCGTCGCCGTGAACGTCTGCTACACCCACCACGACCGGCTCTACGGCCGCTACTTCGGCTTCGACTACCGCGCCGCCCAGCCCCGGAGCGAGTACTTCGTGCTCTGCTACCAGGCCCCCGTCGACTACGCGGCCGCCGGCGGCTTCCACCGCTACCGCCTGGCCGTCTCCGCCTGGCAGATCAAGATCCGGCAGGGCGCCGTGCTCTCCCCGCTCGCCGCCGTCGTCCTGCCCCTGCACGGGCGGTTCTGCGACCGGCGGACGGCGGCCCGGCACAACGCCCACACCGCCCGGCTCTGGACCGGCCGGTGCGCCGCCCGCCCCTGGGCCCTGGCACCCGAGTGGAACGACTGGGCCCAGGACGGCCCCGACGCTCCCGCCTCCGGCTGACCGCCGCCGACATCGGAAGGAGACCCGCCGTGCTGCACCTGGTCTACCTGATCCAGCCCACGCCGGACGCGGAGACGGACCCGCACGCCTTCTGGGAGTGGGTCCGCGCCCGCGAGTCCTGGTACTACGACGGACTCGACACCGTCCTGCGCACCCGGTGGGCGGTACGCACCGTCGGCGCCCACGTCCACACCATCGAACACACCGTCAGCTTCGCCGACGAAGCCGGCTGGGGCCGCTACCGCCGCCAGGTCGCCGACCGCGGCCGCGACCCGGACTGGGAACACCGCCGCACCGAACAGACCCGCTGGTGGACCCTGCTGGACGCCACCCTGCTCAGCGACCCCCCGGTCCCCCTCGGCTTCGACCGCACCCCCGCACCGGGACGCACCCCGTGACCGGCACCGACGAACTCCTGCGCCGCAGCGGGCACCTGCTCACCCACGCCCGGTTCATGACCCTGGCCACCACCGACGGCACCGAACCGTGGGCCTCCACCGTCAACTTCGTGCCGCTGCGCGCTCCCGGCGCCCCCTTGCGACTGCTCTACTACTCGCTGCGCACCGCCCTGCACTCCCGCAACATCGGCTGCCACCCCCGCGTCGCGGGCTCGCTCTACCTGACCGGCCTGCCCGGACTCGGCCTGGACGGGGCCCAGTTCACCGGCACCTGCCGCGCAACCGACGACCAGGGCGTGGCGGAACACCACCGGCTCTACTACGAGTTGAACTTCCCCGACCCCGCCGTGCGGAGCGAATGGCTCCTGCCCGCATCCGACTTCCGGGGTTCGGGCCCCCGCCGCTTCTACACTGTCGAGGTCGACCGCTGGTGGCTGTTGGACATCGACCGCTGGCTCGTCGACAAGCACGACCAGCGCGTCGAGGTCCCCCTCCACGCCCTCACCGGGCCGGGCTGAGCCACCTGGCGCACCGCCGCCCTCCCGCCGTCACCCGCGACGGTGGCTTCCCCGCGTTGCGGGGGCGTCCCCCGGAGCGCCCCTTCTACCGTTCGCCGCATGCCGCCACACGCCGCCCGCGCGGCCAGGGAATCGAGGACCACATGACGTCGGCCGTGAAGAGCAAGAAGTTCAACACCCTGTTCGACTGGTTCGACCTGAACGGGGACGGACAGCTGTCCCAGGAGGACCTGCGCGGCACCGCCGACGTGTTCGCCCGGACCGCGACCAGGGACGACCAGGCCACCATCCGGGCGCTGCACGACGCCTTCGCGCGCTGGTGGGACCTCCTGCTGGAGCACGGGGACACCGACGGCGACGGACAGGTCTCGCGCCAGGAGTTCCTCGCCGTCATGAAGGCCGACGTGACCACGCCCGCGCACTTCGAGGGCACGGTGCTGGCGATCGCGGACGCCCTGCTGAACGCCTACGACACCAACGGCGACGGCGTCCTCAGCAAGGAGGAGTACGTCCACATGTACGAGCAGCTGGGCGTGCCCCGCGTGCACTCCGAGCAGGCGTTCCCACGGCTGGACCGGGACGGGAACGGGGTGATCAGCCTCGACGAGTTCCGCGAGGCGATCATCGAGTTCTACCTCAGCGACGACCCCGCCGCGCCGGGCAACTTCCTCCTCGGACCGATCGGCTGACGGCTGGATCGGCTGGATCGGTTTCACCGGATCCGGTCCCGCGCCGCTACCCGTGGCACAGGGTCTCCGGGCCCAGGACGCGGCGCCGCCGCAGGGGGTAGCCGCCAGCCGAAGCCCGACCCTCCGTAGCGGGGCGGGGAGCCTGCCGCACAGCAGGATCCCCGCCCCGTTCTCACGCAAGGAAGGGGAAAGTCGACGTTAAGGCACGGGAGATGACGATCAGTCGGACGCTGCGATCCGGGGGAAGGCGGTCCTCCGGGCCTGACGGGCACCCGACTCCGGGACACCGCGCGGCGCCCGCGGTAGTCGGTCGTGCAGAACGTGGGTGGCCGACCGCCGTGAGAACCGAGCTTCCTCCGGCTGCGGACCCGGTCCGCGGGGACCGGTGAGGATTCGGGTCCCCGTGCCGTCGCGCTGCCATCGGCGGAAGAGCCCGTAGACCGTCCCCCACTCGCCGTACCGGGCGGGCACGTCCCGCCACGGCGCACCCGTACCGCCCCCACCGTATGCCGTCGATCAGCTGCCGCTTGACCAGACCGGAGGCCGTCCTGGCTTCTTGCTTGCCGGCAACATCGCCGCCAGCCTCGCCCACTGCGCGTTCGTCAGATCTCCCCGCCCCATCCGAAGATCATCTCAGGCCGTGATCTACTTCCGATCGTCCTGCTGATCGATGAGGAGCCAAGGCTATGACCGACCACTGCTGCGAGGCGATGACGGGCCAGGTGAACTGGCACTGCGACCAGCACGACGACCCCTTCGCCTGCCCGGACGCGCTGATTCGCTTCAGCACCAAGTTCCAGGACTACGGGTTGATCATCCACGACGGTGGTGCATCGATCATCAGGATCGACTTTTGCCCGTGGTGTGGACAGCGCCTCCCCGAGTCCCAGCGGGATCGCTGGTTCGACGAACTGGAGCGTCGCGGGATCGATCCATGGGAAGACCAGCTCCCGGCCGAGTTCCAGGACGCGAGCTGGCTCGCTTCGCTTCGTCAGGAGTGAAGCGGCTGTTGGTCCACTTCTGAGACACGCCCTGGTCGGAGGAGCCAGGCCTTGCGGGTGCGGGCGGGCGCCACCACCGGCCCGCGCAGCATCGTGCCGCCGGGCTCGACGCTGGGCGCCGGCACCACGGTCGGGCCCGCCGCGCCGGTGAATGCGCGGCGGGAGGATCCCGGACGGGACGCGCCCACTGGGCGACCCGATCGCCGCCTGACCGACGGCCGCGGCCGCGTCGGAGGCGGAGTACGTCAGGGTGCGGCAGTCGTCACGGACGGCACACCACACCGGGTGTCGGCCGCCGTACGCGTTCCTCTTGTACGGCGGCCGACGGCGTCCCGGAGCGGTCGCGGGTGGCTGGACCTCGGGTGGGGGCGTCGGGTGGGGGCGTCGGGCGGGGCTGTCAGGGTGCCGGGGTCTCCGTGCCCTCGACGTCGGCGAGCAGTTTGCGCAGGAGCCCGTCCAGGGTGGCCCGTTCCTCGCCCGAGAGGGCGGAGAGCAGCGCGGTCTCGTTGGCCGCGTGGTCGGTGAAGGCGGCGTCCACGAGGGCGCGTCCGGCCGCGGTGAGGGCGATGCGGACGCTGCGCCGGTCCGCCGGGTCGGTGCGGCGTTCCACCAGGCCCGCCGATTCCAGCCGGTCGATCCGGCTGGTCATGCCGGCCCGCGACATCAGCAGCAGCGCGGCAAGTTCGGAGGGCATCAGTTCGTACGGCGCGCCGGAGCGGCGCAGGGTGGCGAGAACGTCGAACTCGCCGCGCTGGAGGCCGTGTTGCTTGAACACCTCTTCGACGACCCGGCCGGCGAGCAGCGCGAAACGACCGAGGCGGCCGACGGTGCCGACCGCCGCCAGGTCGAGGTCCGGGCGCTCCCGGCTCCACTGGTCGAGCATGACGTCCACGTGATCCATGGGGGAATGTTATTCGATGGGAGATAGTTAGACGTAGTACTATCAGCTGAGGAACTATCGGAGTGCTCACCGTGGGGAGAGACCAATGACGTTGATCGGACCGGAAGCCGTGGTCGTGCGGGGCGACGAAGCCGAGACCGTCTCGATGCTCGGCGGCACGGGGCGGCTGCTGGCGGACTCCAGCGCCACCGGCGGCGCCCTGAGCACCCTGCGCGTCACGCTGGGGCGCGGCAAGGACGGCGCCACCCCGCACTACCACGGGGGCTCCTCGGAGCTGTTCTTCGTCGTCGACGGCTCGGCCCAGGTGCTGGTCGGGAACGACGTCGTCACCGCCCGCAGCGGCGACCTCGTGGTGGTACCGCCCCACCTGCCGCACGCCTTCGCGGCCGCGCCGGACTCCGGGGCGGACCTGCTGATCGTGATCACCCCCGGCGTGGAGCGCTTCGACTACTTCCGCCTGCTGGAGCGGATCCGCGCGGGCGAGGCGACGGTCGAGGAACTGCTCGCCAAGCAGGACCTCTTCGACAACCACTTCCTGGAGTCGCCGAGTTGGCGCGACGTCCGGGAGGAAGCCGCCCGGTCCGAGCCGTAGACCGCCCGGCAACGAGCCCGGCCCGACACCAGGAGAGGAAACCCGTGACCGACACCCGCACCATCACCAACCCGCCCGGCCTGCACGACCCCACGCCGTTCGGCTACAGCCACGCCGCCTCCGCACCCGGCGAACCGGTGTTCATCGGCGGCCAGTACGCCTCCGACGCCCACGGCCAGGTCGTACCCGGCGACTTCACCGCCCAGGTGGAACTCGCCCTCGCCAACCTGCGCACCGCACTCGCCGGAGTCGGCCTCGGCTTCGAGCACGTGGTCCGACTCGGCTCGTACATCGTCGACCACGACCCGCAGAAGCTCGCCGTCCTCGGCAAAGCCCTCGCCGGCGCCTGGGGCGACCGCCTGCCCGCACAGACACTCAGCGGAGTCGCCTCGCTCGCCCTGCCCGGGATGCTCTTCGAGATCGACGCGATCGCCGTCCGACCGACGACGGAGGCAACGGGCTGACCCACCCACCCGCAGGGGTCCCACCCGCCAGTGGGACCCCTCGCCGTACCGCCCGCCGTACCATCGCGTTCGAGCCGACACGGACCGCCCACACGGCCCGGGCCGCCGCCGGTGGAACCGTCCTGCGCGCAGGTCGCGGAGCCGGCGACGGACCGAGGTGGCCCGGATGGGACTGCCGGTCGCCCGCCCCTGTCGCACAATGCCGAAAGCTTGTCGGGAAAAGACGATACGGCCGCCCCGCGAACCACGACAGTGGACCCATGACCACACACCGCACCGACGTCCTCGTCATCGGCGCCGGAGTCGCCGGCATCGGCGTCGCCTGCCGCCTGCGCCGGGAGCTCCCCGGCCGTGACTTCGCGATCCTGGAACGCCGCCCCGGCATCGGCGGCACCTGGGACCTGTTCCGCTACCCGGGCGTCCGCTCGGACTCCGACATGTTCTCCTTCGGCTACCGGTTCCGCCCCTGGAACGGGACCAGGGTGCTCGCCGACGGCGAGTCGATCCGCGACTACGTGACCGCCACCGCCCGCGAGTACGGCGTCGACAAGGCGATCCACCACGGACTGCGGGTGCTGGCCGCCGACTGGTCGAGCGAGCACCAGCGGTGGACGGTGACCGCGCTGCGGGAGGCGACCGGCGAGCGGGAGACCTGGGTCTGCTCCTTCCTCGTCACCTGCACCGGCTACTACGACTACGACCGGGGCCACCTGCCCGAGTTCCCCGGCGCCGAGCGGTTCGAGGGCGTGCGGATCCACCCGCAGCACTGGCCGCGGGACTTCGACCACACCGGGAAGCGGGTCGTCGTGATCGGCAGCGGCGCGACCGCCGTCACGCTCGTCCCGGCGCTGGCCGACCGGGCGGCCCATGTGACGATGCTCCAGCGCTCGCCCTCGTACGTCTTCTCGGTGCCCTCGGTCGACCGGATCACCGCCTGGCAGCAGCGGTTCCTGCCCGGTCCGCTGGTCGCCAGGATGACCCGCCGACGCAACATCGGCCTGCAGCGCGCCCTCTTCCGGACCGCCCGGCGCTTCCCCCGCGCGACGCGCAGGATGCTGCTGGCCGGGGTGCGCCGGGCGGTCGGCCCGCGCATCGACATGACCCACTTCAGCCCGGCCTACGACCCGTGGGACGAGCGGCTGTGCGCCGTCCCCGACGGCGACCTCTTCCGGGTGCTCCGGGAGGGCCGCGCCGACGTCGTGACCGACACCGTCGAGACCTTCACCCCCACCGGCATCAGGCTCGCCTCCGGCCGGGAACTCGCCGCGGACGTCGTCGTCACCGCCACCGGCCTGAACCTCCAGGCCTTCGGCGGCGCCACGATCAGCGTCGACGGCGAACCGCGCGACCTGCACGACGTCTGCACCTACAAGAGCGTCATGCTCGAGGGCATCCCCAACCTGACCTGGGTCTTCGGCTACACCAACGCCTCGTGGACCCTGAAGGTCGACCTCGCCGCCGCCTACCTGGTGCGCCTGCTCAGGCACCTGGACGCCACCGGCCGCACCGTCGCCGTGCCCGTCGACCACGCGGCCAACGCGACCGCCGAGGGCGTGGTCGACGAGCTGACCTCGGGCTACATCCGGCGGGCGAAGGACGTCATGCCGCGCCAGGGGCGCGAGTTCCCCTGGCGGATGGTGATGGACTACCACCACGACCGGAAGGTCCTGCTGTCCGACCCGATCGAGGACGGCGTCCTCGCCTTCGGCGGGCCCGGGAGTGCGCGTCTTACCGGTCCGTGACGCCGCCCCGTGTCGACCGGCCGCGGGCCCGGTCGGACGCTAGCGTCGGCGGCATGAGAATCCTGGTCACCGGCGGTGCCGGCTTCATCGGCGCGTCCGTGGTGCGCGCCCTGGTCGCGGCCGGGCATCACGTGCGCGTCCTGGACGCCCTGCTGCCCGCGGTCCATCCGACCGGGAACCCGCCCGCGCTGCCCGCGGGTGTCGACTTCCGGCGCGGGGACGTCCGGGACGCGGCGACCGTCGAGGAGGCGCTCGCCGGGGTGGACGCGGTCTGCCACCAGGCGGCGATGGTCGGCCTGGGACTGGACCTCCAGGACGCACCGCACTACGTCGGCTGCAACGACCTCGGCACGGCGGTGGTCCTGGCCGCGATGGCGCGGACCGGCGTCCGACGGCTGGTCCTGGCCGGATCCATGGTGGTCTACGGGGAAGGGCGCTACCACTGCGCGGAGCACGGCGAGGTGGCACCGGGGCCGCGGCGGCCCGCCGACCTGGACGCCGGACGGTTCGAGCCGCCGTGCCCGGTCTGCGGCGCTCCCCTGCGGCCGGGCCTGGTCGCGGAGAGCGCACCCGCCGACCCGCGCAGCGTCTACGCGGTGACCAAGCTCGCGCAGGAACACCTCTCCGCCGCCTGGGCACGCGCCTGCGGCGGAACAGTGCTGACGCTGCGTTACCACAACGTGTACGGCCCCGGGATGCCGCGCGACACCCCGTACGCGGGGGTGGCGTCGCTGTTCCGCTCCGCCCTCGCCCGCGGCGAGGCGCCCCGGGTCTTCGAGGACGGCCGCCAGCGCCGGGACTTCGTCCACGTCGAGGACGTCGCCGCCGCCAACCTCGCGGCGCTGGCGGCCGTGGGCGACCGGCCGCCGGGCAGCGTCCGGGCGTACAACGTGGGCAGCGGCGAGGTGCGCACCATCGGTGAGATGGCGGCCGCGCTGGCCGCGGCCCACGGCGGTCCGGCGCCGACGGTGACCGGCGAGTACCGGCTCGGCGACGTACGGCACGTCACCGCCGACTCGAACCGGCTGCGCGCCGAACTGGACTGGCTGCCGCGCGTCCCGTTCGACCGGGGCATGGCGGAGTTCGCCGCCGCACCGCTGCGGGTCTGAGGTCAGCTCCGGGCGGACGGCAGGGCGATCTCGAAGCAGCAGCCGCCCGCCACGTTGTGGACGCGGGCCCGCCCGGCGTGGGCCTCGACGATGCCGCGGACGATGGCGAGGCCCAGGCCGGCACCGCTGCCGCCGGCCTCGGGCCGGTCGGACCACCCGCCGGGATCGGCCGGCCTGGGCGTGCGGGCCGCGGTGCCACGCCAGCCGGTCTCGAAGACCCGGGTCAGGTCCTGGGCGGGGATGCCCCCGCAGCCGTCGGTGACCGAGAGCAGCACCTCGTCCGCCTCCCGCCGCGCGGAGACCGTGACCACGCCGTCCTGAGGGGTCGAGCGGATCGCGTTGACCAGCAGGTTGCCCAGGACCCGGGTGATCTCGCGGCTGTCGACCTCGACCGGTTCGGGCTCCACCTGCCGGCCTTCGAGCCGGACGCCGCGCTGCCGGGCCAGCGCGTGGGCACCGGCCAGCGCGTCGTCGACCAGGTCGTAGACGGAGACCCGGGAGAGCGAGAGGGCGAGCGTTCCGGCCTGGATGCGGGAGAGTTCGAAGAGGTCGTCCACCATCCCGGTGAGCCGCTCGACCTCGGTGCGGATCCGCCGGAGGTAGCGGTCCGGCTCCTCGGCGACGCCGTCCTCCAGAGCCTCGGCCATGGCGCGCAGCCCGGCCAGCGGGGTGCGCAGGTCGTGGGAGATCCAGGCGACCAGCTCCCGCCGGGACTGTTCGAGGGCCTGTTCACGGCCCCGGGATTCGGCGAGCCGGGCGCTGGTGGCGGACAGTTCCTCGCTCAGCTGGGCCAGTTCGCGGCCCAGCGGGTGGACGGGCGCGGTGAAGCCGGTGTCGCTGCCGACGGTCCGGGCGGCCGCCGTCAGGGCCCGGCTGCCGGCGACCACCTGTCGGCCCAGCAGAGCGGCGGTGCCCAGGGACACGACGGCGGCCATGGCGAGCACCGTTATCACGACGCCGAGGTCGTGGGCGGAGAGGAACATGGCCTGCGCGACGGCGAAGGTGCCGGAGACGACCGCGAGCACGGTGACGACGGCGACGCAGAACAGCGAGAGCGCCATCGAGCGCCTGCGCAGCAGCCGGACGGCCGGCCAGCCGAGCAGGCCCGCTCCGCCGGCACCGAGCGCGGCGAACAGGGCGATCAGCAGCAGGTCCTTCACTCGCGGTCCTCCCCGGCACCGGGCACCGGGTCGTAGCGGTAGCCGACGCCCCACACCGTGCTGATCATCCGCGGGGCGGCGGGATCGTCCTCGATCTTCTCGCGCAGGCGCCGCACGTGGACGGTGACGGTGGAGAGGTCACCGAAGTCCCAGCCCCAGACGCGGGCCATCAGCTCCTGGCGGGAGAACACCGTCCCGGGGAACCGCAGGAGGAAGGCCAGCAGGTCGAACTCCCGTGCCGTCAGGGACAGTTCCCTCCCGGAACGGTGAGCGCGACGGGCCGGCCCGTCGAGGGTGATGTCCCCGGAGCGGACGGGCCCGGCCGGGGCGCCCGTCGCGGGTGCCGCCACGCGCGAGCGCCGCAGCACCGACTGGACCCGCAGGACGAGTTCGCGTGGACTGAACGGCTTGGTGACGTAGTCGTCGGCGCCCAGCTCCAGGCCGAGGACGCGGTCGGCCTCGTCACTCCTGGCGGTGAGCAGCACGACCGGCAGCTCCCCGCCGGCGGCCTGGCCGCGCAGCCGCCGCAGCACCTCCAGGCCGTCGATGCCCGGGAGCATCAGGTCCAGGACCACGAGGTCCGGCTGGTGGGCCCGGGCGAGGGCGAGCCCCCGCGGACCGTCGGCGGCGTGGTCGACGCGGTGGCCGGCCCGGGTGAGGTAGCCGGCGACGACCTCGGCCACGGTCGGGTCGTCGTCGATCACCAGGATGCGGCCGGCGGCCGACGGCCCGGCGATGGCGGAGGGCACGTTGGCGGAGGGCTCGTTCACCCCGCCGAGAATAGGCGCCGGACGCCGGTGCCGACGCCGCCGCCGTCCCCCCGTTCGACCTCCGTAAGATCCTGGGCCCCGTCCGCACACCCGTCCGCACACCGGTCCGCACCGGTGCGGCCCCCGACGGCTCACCGGTGGGCCGTCGGCGCGACGTTCGGCTTCCGTAAGGCTGCGGCACCACCGTCCCGGGCCGACACGCCCTTAGCGTGGCCGACGTGACCTCCGCTACCCCTCGTTCGTCCGGTGTCGATGTCGTCCTGCCCTGCCTCGACGAGGCCGAGGCGCTGCCCTGGGTGCTCGGGCGCATCCCGCCCGGCTGGCGGGCCATCGTCGTGGACAACGGCTCGCGGGACGGCTCGGCCGAACTCGCCCGATCGCTCGGAGCGACCGTGGTCGAGGAGTCCCGGCGCGGGTTCGGCGCCGCCTGCCACGCCGGGCTCCTCGCCGCCACCGCCGAGCTGGTCTGCTTCCTGGACTGTGACGGCTCGCTCGACCCCGCCCAACTGCCCCGGGTCACCGCTCCGGTGGCCGACGGCACGGCGGACCTCGTCCTCGGCCGCCGCCGGCCGGTGAGCACGGGCGCCTGGCCCGTGCACGCACGGCTCGCCAACACCGTGCTGGCCCGCCGGCTGCGGGCCCGCACCGGCGCCCCGCTGCACGACCTGGGCCCGATGCGGGCCGCCCGACGGGAACGCCTGCTGGCGCTCGGCCTGGGCGACCGCCGCTCCGGATACCCGCTGGAGATGGTGCTCGCCGCCTCGGCCGCCGGCATGCGGATCACCGAGACCTCCGTCGACTACCTGCCGCGCGCGGGCCGTTCGAAGGTCACCGGCACGGTGCGCGGCACCCGGCAGGCGATCCGGGACATGCGGGCCGTGCTCGCCGCCCCGCCGCCCACCCTGCTGGTCATCGCCAAGTCGCCCGTACCCGGCCGGGTGAAGACCCGGCTCACCCCGGCCTGCACGCCCCAGCAGGCGGCGGCGCTGGCCGAGGCCGCGCTCTCCGACACCCTGCACACCCTGGCCACCGTGCCGGCCGGACGGCGCCTGCTGGTCCTGGACGGCGAACCGGGCCGCTGGCTGCCGCCCGGGTGGCAGGTGCTTCCGCAGAGCGGCGGCGGACTGGACGCCCGGCTGGCGGCGGCCTTCGGCCACGCGGCCCGGCTGGCCCCGCACGCGCCCGCGCTGCTGGTCGGCATGGACACCCCGCAGCTCAGCGCGGCCACCCTGGCCGAGCCGCTCTCCCCGGCGGGCCGGGCCGGGGCCGACGCCTGGTACGGGCCCGCGACCGACGGCGGCTTCTGGGCCCTCGGCCTGGCCCGGCCGACCGAGGACCTCGCCCGCCGGCTCCTCCTCGGGGTACCGATGTCGACCCCGGACACGGGGCAGGTGCTCCTCGACCGGCTCGGGGCGGCCGGCCTGACGGTGCGCTCCCTGCCCGAAGCCACCGACGTGGACACCGTCGAGGACGCCCTGCTGGTCGCCTCCCAGGCGCCGCGGAGCCGGTTCGCCGCCCGCCTGCGCTCGTTCCGCACCGTCCCCGAGGTGGCGGGTTGACCGGCACCTCGACGGCATGGATCGACGACCCGTTCGCCGACGCCGTCCGCACCGGACGCGGTCCGCTGTGGCTGCGCGGCGACGACGGACGCCGGATCCCGCTCGACATCGAACGCTGGTGCGCACCGGCCGCCGGCGGCGACCACAGCCTCTTGATGCGCTGCTTCCACCTGTCCGCGCCCGTCGTGGACCTCGGCTGCGGACCCGGCCGACTGGTCGCCGCGCTCCTCGCCGTGGGCGTCCCGGCCCTCGGCGTCGACGTCACCCCGGCGGCCGTCGCCCGTACCCTGGGCCTCGGCGGCGCGGCCCTCTGCCGGTCGGTGTTCGACCGGCTGCCCGCCGAGGGCCGCTGGGGTGCGGCCCTGCTCGCGGACGGCAACCTCGGCATCGGCGGGAACCCGGAGGCCCTGCTGCGGCGTGCGGCCGAACTCATCGCGCCGGACGGGCTGTTGCTGGTGGAGGTCGAGCCGCGCGAGGTCGACGAACGCGTCACCGTCCGGGTCGAGGGCCCGGACGGCCGGCTCGGCCCGCCCTTCGCCTGGGCACGCCTCGGCGCCAGGGCCGCCGCACGACGGGCCTACGGCGCCGGGCTCGTCGAAGCGGAACGCTGGACCTCCCACGGCCGACGCTTCCTCACCCTGCGCCGCCGCACCGCGCCCGCCCGCTGAGAGTGCCCGCCATCACCACCCGTCGGCCGACCTCTCTCGCCCTACGCCCTTCGACCGGTTCACCCGCACTCACGATCCGACCCGCGCCGCTCCGTCAGACCCCGTCAGACCCCGTCAGACTCCGTCAGTTCCCGGCCCCCGCCACGGCGGCGACCCGCCCCGTACGGAGCTGGCGCAGCAGCGGGACCAGGAGGACGACGCACAGGGCCGTGCCGTAGGCGAACTGCTGCGCCGCCGGGCCCTGCACCAGGTAGAGCGCCTGCCCGGCGGCCGGGACGGCCAGCCACTCCCAGCGGCCGTCGAGCGCCACCAGCGCGACCACCAGCAGCCCGTACCAGGGGTAGGAGGGCGCGACCAGCAGCAGCGCCGTGCCCGTCACCAGGAGCGCGCCGGCCCACGGCTCACTCCGGTCGCCCCGGCGGAGGACCCGGACCGCCACGGCCGCCAGGACGAGCGCCGCCGCCCACGGTGCGAGGCGGTCGGACAGCACCAGCCTGAGCAGCCCGAACCGGTCGATGTGGCCCTGCTCGTAGCCCTCCTCCTTCAGGTAGCCCGGCAGGTAGCCCAGGACCGAGGTGCCCGAGGCCACGACGTACGGGAGGTAGGACAGGGCGAAGGCGCCGAGCGCGGATCCGACCAGCAGGACGTCCTTCCGGGAAGGGCGCCGGGCCGACAGGCCCGCCAGCGCGCCGGGGAGGACGAGGGCCGGCAGCAGCTTGGTCGCGACCGCGCCGCCCAGGAGGAGCCCCCCTCGCACGGCTCTCCCGCGCGCCGCGCAGCCGAGTCCGGCGACCGTCAGCAGGGCTCCGAGCGTGTCCACGTGCGCGTCGTTGACCGCCCACACGGCCACGCCGGGGAACCACCCCCACAACGCGGCTCGCCACCGCTCCCGCCCCACCCTCAGCAGCAGGGCGGTCGTCGCCACCGCCAGCACCGCACCGCCGGCCTGCACCCCGCGGACCCCGCCGCCGAACGGGTGCAGGACGACGAACCAGACCTGTGCCACCGGCGGATAGATGGTGTGCACGGCCGGCCGGTTGATCCGGGTGCAGTCCCCGGCCGTGGTGCGCCGCTCGTCCCAGCCCGTGCAGCCGTCACCGACCGGGAAGAGCCCCGGGTCACGCAACCGGGCCAGCGCCGGATCGTCCGGGGTGTGGGCGTAGGGCGAGATCCCGGCCGCCTGGACCCGGCCGTCCCAGACGTAGCGGTAGGCGTCGTCACTGGTGCGGGGTGGGGCCAGCAGCCCGACGGCGGCGACGGCCACGGCGCCGGCCAGGACCAGCGGCGCGACCAGCCGACCGGGCACCCTGCGCAGCAGCACCACCGCGACCGCGAAGAGGGCCGTGTCGAGGAGGTACCAGACGGCGAGCGGCACGAAGCCGCCGTCGGTGACGGTCAGTGCCAGAGCGCTGACCAGGGCCGCGAGCGCGAGCGCGCAGGACGGAACGGTACGGTCGATCATCCTGCCCAACCTCCCGGTGATGAAGTCTCGCGGCCCCGGCGTTCCCTCGCCGGGGTGGGGCGTCAGACGCCGGGGACCCCCGGAAGACCGGTCGTGAGACCGTCCAGGGCGTGCGGGCAGGGGCACTCGCGCACCAGCGGCAGCCGTTCCACCGCCTTGAACAGCACGGTGCGCAGCCGGTCGACGTTGCGGGCGAACTCCTTCAGCACCTCGCCGTGGGTGACGCCCGCGCCGCTCTCCACCCCGGCGTCGAGATCCGTGACCAGGGCCAGCGAGGCGTAGCAGAGCCCGAGTTCACGGGCGAGGACGGCCTCCGGATGTCCCGTCATGCCGACCACCGACCAGCCGTTGGCGGTGAACCAGCGGGACTCGGCGCGGGTGGAGAAGCGCGGGCCCTCGATCACCACCAGGGTGCCGCCGTCGACCGGCTCCCAGGCCGCCTCCCGGGCGGCCTCCAGCGCCGCCTTCCGCCCCGCCGGGCAGTACGGGTCGGCCATGGACACGTGCACCACCTCCGGCACCGTGCCGTCCGGCAGCGGCAGGCCGTCGTAGAAGGTCTGCGGGCGCCCCGAGGTCCGGTCCACGAACTGGTCGGGCACCAGCAGCGTGCCCGGCCCGTACTCCGGGCGCAGCCCGCCCACCGCGCACGGCGCGACCACCTGCCGCACACCCAGCGTGTGCAGCGCCCACAGGTTGGCGCGGTAGTTGATCCGGTGCGGGGGAAGCCGGTGGCCGCGCCCGTGCCGGGGCAGGAACGCGACCCGGCGGCCGACCGCCTCTCCCACGAACACCGCGTCGCTCGGTTCGCCGTACGGGGTGTCCACCCGTACCTCGGTCACGTCGTCCAGCAGCTCGTAGAGCCCGGAGCCACCGATGACGCCCACCTCGGCGCTCGGCGGGACGTCCTGGTCGACCGTCATCCCGGTCCACCTCTCTTCTCGGGAACAGCCTCCCGGCCAACTCTAGGAACGGACCGGGCCGGAACCGGGGCACCATGCCTTACGGATCACGAACGTCCCCGCGCCGCCGGCCCGCGGCGGGGCTTGTGCGACCGTCCCCGCCAGGCGGTCGCGGCGAGCAGGCAGAGCGCCGAGACGGCGAAGAACGCCGCGGTCAGCAGCAGCCAGCGCCCGAGGAAGACGTCCGGGTCCAGGCCGGTGGCAGAGCGGTACCCGGGGACGCGACGCAGGACGAGCGGGTACCAGACGACCAGCAGCAGCAGCGAGAGGAACGCGGGGACGCGGACGTAGTTGACCGCCGGCATCCGGTGCGTACCGCCCGCGGGAGCCTGGCGGACACCCGTCAGGGCCTGGGCGGCCCGGTCGGTGAGCGTGTAGAGCGGCAGCAGGACCAGGTCGTGGAGCAGCGCGGCCCCGACGAACCAGATCACGACGCCGAGCGGATCGCCCTTGAGGAGGCGGATCCCGGCGTACAGGGCCAGGGCGAAGGAACACAGGAGGAGGAGCAGGTGCAGGGGGGATGCGCCGTAGCGCTCGCGGAGGCCGCTGCGGCGCTTCATCCGGTGGCTCCGAAGGTGAGGCGGGTGACCCATTTGGTGTTGTGGACACCGGGGTTGGCGGGAACGATGATCCGGGCCGGGTAGCCGTGGTCGGGCGAGAGGTCGGCTCCGTTGACGCGCAGGGCCAGCAGGGAGCGGACGTCGCGGACCTGGTTGTCGCGCAGGACGGTGGAGGAGAAGGACCCGCCGCGTTCGACGGATTCCACGAAGACGTCCGGTGGGCTGTCGGTCAGGCCGACGAGCGCGGCCAGCTCGGTCAGCCGGACGCCGGTCCAGTCCTGGTCGGGCGTGGACCATCCCTCGACGCAGGCGATGGGCAGGGCCGCGGTGGTCTGCGGCAGGCTCCTCAGCTGGTCCAGGGTGAGGACGGTTTCGCGGCCGGGGCCGCGGACGGTCAGCCGCCAGTCGGGGCCGATGTCGGCGGGGCGGATGCCGACGGCGGCGGCGGTCTTGTTGATCTGGAAGCCGTTCGGGCCGTCGCCGGGCTCCTGGCCGTGCGGGGCGAGCAGCGCGGTCCTGCGCCACCATCCGCCGATGCTCTGACCGACCGTCACCGCGAACAGCGCGAGGGAGCCCGCACCGACCAGCGCGAGGGCTCCGCGCCGGGAGAGGGTCGCGGGGGCGGGGCGCGGGGAGACCAGACCGGTGTCGTCGGGCGGCTCGGGCAGCGTGTCGGCGGCGCCCGTGCGCAGTTCGGTGCGCAGGCGCCGGCTGCGCAGCGCCCGGACCATGACCGGGACGCGGAACACCACGTGGACGACGAAGGCGCCGATGAAGACCCAGGCACCGTAGTAGTGCAGGGTGTAGAAGGAGCCGGGGAAGATGTAGTGCAGCTGGATGTTGAGGATGCCGGTGGCGAACTCGAACAGCGCGCCGCCGACCAGGAGCAGCAGCGACAGGCGCTCGACCGCCTGGGCCGGCGAGCGGAGCGGGGGCCAGGCGAAGAGCTTGGGGATGACCGACCAGAGCTTGGCCAGCAGCACCGGGACCAGCACGATGCCGAGGGTCACGTGGATCCCCTGGTTCAGCCGGTAGAGCCAGCTGGGGCTGGTCGGCCAGGAGAAGAGGTAGAAGCCGAGCCAGCCCTTGTCCGGGGTCTGGTCGTTGACCGCGGCGAGGTCGGGGTTGTAGGCGGCGTAGGACAGCAGCCCGGTCACGAACACCACCGTGATCCCGGGCAGCAGCACCAGGCCGAACACCGAGGTGAGCCAGGGGCCGCGCAAGGGGCTGCGCCAGAACTCCGGGCGGGCGGGCCCGGGCGGCGGGCCGGCGGCGAGCCCGGCACGCAGGCGGGATCCCCTGGGCTTGGGGGCTGTACGCGTCGGCGCGTGAGGGGCCGGTCGCCGTCCCTCCGCGGTGTGGTCGCGCGGCGGCGCCGGGGGCTGCTCGGGCTGCCAGGGCTGCGGGAGCGGTGGCGGAGGTCCGGCGACCGGCTTGCCCGCGGAGGGCTGCGGTGCCGGAACCGGCCCGGGCTCCCGCTCGGGGCCGGGTTGCGGGCGGTGGGGTCCGTCGGCGTCGTCGTGGGCGTTCAGGGTGGCGCTCCTTCGCGGGTGCGTGCGGAGGCGGTTTGGCCGCGCTGACACGACCGTATGCCGCAGATCACCCATGAAGCAGCAATCAACTTATTACGGAATTTCAGGTCGCCGTCGGTCATCGAGGAAGCATCCGGCGGCTCGCCTCATGGACATGACTGCACGTCAGATCATCTTCTGCCGCGGCACCCTGGCTCGGCCGTCCGAACCCCCGCGCCGGCACGGCGCAGCAACCGGTCGCGCAGCGCCGCGGTCACGGGCGGACGGCGGCCGGGTCCAGGAGAGTCAGCACGCGGACGGCGAGGTTGTCGATACTGCCGGCGTTGACGACCTCGATGGTGGGGATGTCGACGCCCAGTTCGCCCTGGAGGGCGACGACCAGTTCGGTGGCCATGAGGGAGTCCAGGCCGAGCGTGTCGAGCCCCTGGGTCCGGTCGATGCGGTCGGACGCGCGGTGGGTGATGCGGGCGACGAGGGTCGCGAGCAGGTCGGTGAGGTCGGCCGTGCCGGGAGCGGGTTCGCTGCCGGACCCGAGGGGGCGCCGAACGGCGTTCCGGACGGCGTCGGGTTCCTCGGCGGGCAGGACGGCGGTGAAGCGGGGTGCTCGTACCGTGGGCAGCAGCGTGGCGAGGCGGGCGAAGTCGAAGTGGCCGACCAGGACGACGGGTTCCCCGCCTTCCCCGTCACCCCCGCCGTCCCCGCCTTCCCCGTGGCCGCCGTGCGGGCGCGTCATGAGGTCCTCCATCGCGGCGAGGATCCGGTCGGTGCGCATGGGCGCGAGGCCCATGCGTTCCAGGACCCGGCTGACTTCCTCGTCCGCTGCCAGGCCGACCTCGCCGATCAGGCCCCAGCCGATGGACAGGCCCGGCAGACCGGCGGCTCGGCGGTCGCGGACGACGCCCTCCATGGCGAGGTTGCCTGCGGCGTAGGCGGCCTGCGCACGGTGGCCGACGGTGGCGGAGACGGAGGAGTGGACCACGAAGAAGTCCAGCGGGAGGCCGCGGCTGAGCCGGTCCAGGAGCAGGGCGCCGCGGAGTTTCGCCGCGAGGACCGATTCGACCGTCGCGTCGTCGAGTTCGGTGAGCAGCGCGTCGCGCACGTCGACGGCGGAGTGGACGATGCCGCGCAGCGGATGCCCGGTGGCCGTGATGCGGCGGACGACGTCGCCGAGGGCGTCGGGGTCGGCGACGTCGGCGGCGTACGCCGTGGCGGTGGCGCCCTGGCGGGCCAGCGCGGCGAGCAGCTCGTCGGCGCCCGGGGTGGCGGCGCCGCGGCGGGAGACCAGGGCCAGGTGGCGGGCTCCGCGGTCGGCGAGGAACCGGGCGACCTCGGCGCCGAGACCGGTGAGTCCGCCGGTGATCAGGTAGCTGGCGGCGGGGTCGCAGGCCAGGCGCCGGGGAGGTGTGGTGAGGCGCGGTGCGGGGTCGAGGGCGATGACCACCTTGCCGACGTGGTGGGAGCGCCGCAGCAGGGTGAACGCGTCCGCGACGTCCTCGGCGGGGTGGAGATGGTGCGGCAGCGGGCGGTAGACCCCCTGGTGGACGCGCCGGGCGAGGTCGCCGAAGTGGCGGGCGGAGAGTTCCGGCTGCCGGACGAACATCTGGAGGGCGTCGACGGCGTGGAACGACAGGTTGTTGCGGAAGGCCCGCAGCGCCAGTCGGCCTCCGGTGTGGATGTCGCGCTTGCCGAGTTCGACGCAGCGGCCGCCGGGCCGCAGCACGTCGAGGTTGCGGGCGAGGGCCTCACCCGCGAGGGAGTTGAGGACGACGTCGACGCCCTTCCCCTCGGTCAGCTCCATCACCTGGTCGGCGAAGGCGAGCGTGCGGGAGTCCAGGACGTGTTCGGCGCCCAGCAGTTCCAGCAGCGTGCGCTTGGCAGGGCTGCCCGCGGTGGCGATGACCCGCGCCCCGACCTGCCGCGCGTACTGCAGGGCCGCGAGGCCCACACCGCCGGCGGCGCCGTGCACCAGCAGCGTTTCGCCCGCGGTGAGGCGGGCCAGATGCTCCAGGGAGTGCTGGACGGTGAAGAAGGCGACGGGCAGCGTCGCGGCCTCGGCGAACATCATGCCGTCGGGCATCCGCCCGGTGGCCGCCTCGGGTACGAGGAGGTGCGAGGCCAGCGCCCCGGGCGCGCAGGCGAAGACCCGCTCCCCCACCCGGAGCGTGGTTCCCTCCCCGGCCGCCGCGACGACGCCCGCGGCCTCCAGACCGAGGCGGTACTCGCCCGGGACGGCGGGCTCGGCACCCGACGGCAGGGAACCGGTGGCCAGCAGCACGTCACGGAAGTTGAGCCCGGCCGCCCGGACCTCGATCACCACCTCGCCGGGGCCCGGCGGCGGTGGCTCGGGGGCGGGGACCCAGTCGAGGGCGTGGCCGAGCCCCGGCCGGCGCAGGCGCAGACGGTAGGGGCGCCGACCCGCCGGGCCGGTCGGCGCGGGCAGGTCCCGCAGGCGCGGGACGAACCGGCCAGCGGGCCGCAGGACGATCTCGTCCTCCGCTCCGGGCCTCAGCAACTCGTCGGCCAGCCGCCGCGCGTCGAGCCGGGACGACGGCCCTGGCTCGAGGACCAGCCTCCGGACCGCCGGCCTGGGCTTCTCGTTGGCAAGGGTGCGCGACACCGCCCACGGCACGCAGTCCGCCGGGAACAGCCGGGCACCTGGCGTCGGCAGCGCACCGGACGGGGGGCTGACCAGCCACAGCACGGGGTCGGCGGCGGGCGGGAGCACGGCGCAGGCCTCGGCCACGGCGCGCAGGACGGCGGTGCGGGTCACGGCGGCCGCCAGCACCTGCCGACCGGCGTCCTCCTCGCTGTCCGAGGTGTCACCGCTCGACGTGTCGCTTCCCGAGGTGTCACCGCTCGACGTGTCGCTGCCCGAGAGCAGGAGCACCAGGACGGGCCGCACGGGGTCGGCGCGGAGGCCGTCGAGCCAGTCGGCGGAGTCGGCGGTGGCCCGGACGACGGTGACGGGGCCGGTCTCGGCCGCGCGCAGTGCGGCGACGAGGGGCTCGGTGAGCGGGTCCTCGGGGTGCTCGGCCGCGATGACCCACGACGTCGCGGGACCCCGGCAAGCGGGTTGCTCCATGGCACCGGGTTGCTCCATGGCACCGGCTCCGGCCGTCGAGGTCGCGACGGTCGGGGGCACGGCGGTGACGGTGCGCGGCTCGCGTGGCTGCCCGCCCGGTACGGCGCCGCGCCGGGCGACGAGCACGGAGTAGTCGGCCTCCGATGCGCCGGCCCTCGCCGCCTCGACACCGAGCCGGGCCGAGTCAGCGAAGCCGTGGGCGGTGAACAGGTCCTGCCACTGGGCGGCGGTCAGCAGCGGCGAATCGGGGCGCAGGTCGGGTTCGTCGGCGTTCCAGAAGCTCTTCAGGGGGCCGAAGCAGGGCAGGAGGCGGTCGAGGGCGTGGGTTTCGACGGCCACCAGGTGCCCGCCCTCGTCGAGCAGGCGGGCCACCCGCCCCGTGGTCTCGCGCAGCCGGGCGGTGGCGTGCAGGACGTTGCCGGCCACCACGAGGTCGTACGAACCGGGCTGGAATCCCTGGGATTCGGGGTCGCGGTCCAGGTCGAGCGGCCGGTAGGCGAGGGTGTCGTGGCCTGCGAAGCGGGCGCGGGCGCGCGGGAGGAAGGCGTCGGACAGGTCGGTGAAGGTGTAGTGGGCGCGCTCCGGTGGCAGCGCGTCGAGGAGCGCGGCCGTCAGGCCTCCGGTGCCCGCGCCCACTTCCAGGACGCGCAGCGGGCGGGCGGCGGGCCAGTGCCGGACGAGCCGGCGGACGAGAGCGGCGGCCAGGGCGTTGCAGCGTCGGGTGACGGTGGTACCGGAGTAGTAACTCTCCACCCAGTGACGGGTGTTCTCGTCGAACAGCACCGACACGGCGTCCCGCCGGCCGAGCAGCACGTCGGGCAGCACGGTGCCGCAGTGGGAGTGCAGCACCGCTTCCGTGGCGCACTGCGGGTGTGCGCGCACCAGCTCGGCGAGGGCGCCGTGCGGATCGGGGCGCACCGCCGCCGTCCACGCTCCGTCCGCGTCGCGCCGTAGCACGCCCACGCGTTCGGCCTGGCGGAGTGAGGCGTGCAGCAGCCGGCGGTAGACCGGGAGTACCCCGGCGGCGATCAGGCTCCCGGGGGTGTACGAGGTGGCGCCGGGGGCCACGGTGCGGGCGGCGCGGAGGGTGAAGTGCGCGCTGAGCCGGTCGGCCAGCAGGGCGGCCCCGGCGTACCGGCGGGCGTCCCAGGCGGGGCCGTCCAGCGAGTGCCGGGCCGCGCGGACCAGGTCGCGGAGGGCGGGCATGCCGGCCGGGGACGGGAGGGGTCCGCTGTGGCCGGGCGAGGCGCGCAGGACGGTGGCGAGGTGTGCCGGCGCGGTGCGGGCGGCGTCGAAGCTGCGCAGCCGGCAGCCGTCCGCTTCGGCGGTGACCCGGCCCTGGTCGTCCAGCAGCCGTACGTCCCAACACACTTCGCGGGGCCCGGCGTCGCGGCGGAGTACCCGTACCCAGCCCTTGGCGGGTGCCTCCTCCCACACCCGCAGGGCCGCGACGGCCGAGGGGAGGAACAGGGCGTCGGGCGCCTCACCCCCTTGGGCGAGCAAGGGCGCGCCGGCCTGGAGGGCACTGTCGAGCAGCACGGGGTGCAGGACGTACCCCCCGCCGCCGCCCGAAGCCCCGCCGTTGTCCGGAGCCCCTCCGCCCGGAGCCCCGCCGCTGTCCGGAGCCGCGGCGGAGTCCGGAGCCTCGGCGGGTTCCGGGGCTTCCTGCAGCTCGTAGCGGGCCAGGACCTCGCCGTCCCCGACGTACAGGGCGATGAGGGCGCGGAAGGCGGGGCCGTAGACGATGCCCGCGTCGGCGGCCCGGGCCCGGGCGTCGTCCGCGCGGAGCCTCGTGGGCAGTCGGTCTCGCAGCGCGCGGAGGTCCTCCGCCGCAGGCCGCTCCCGCAGGAGGCGGCGGACCACCGCGCGGGCGTGGGTGCGCCAGGGACCGGTGCCGTCGCGGCTCGCGATGCGCACCGTGCCGTCCGCCGTGTCCAGGGAGGTCTGCAGGCGGATGTCCATGGCGGGGTTGTCGAACGGCAGGGTGAGCGCGCGTTCGACGGCGAGGTCCTCCAGTTGCACCGGGCCCTGGTGGTGGACCCGGCCGGCGCCCAGGGCGGCTTCGGCGAAGGCCGCGGCCGGGACGACGACGGCTCCGGTGACGACGTGGTCGGCGAGCCACCGGTGCCGGGTGGGGTCGATCCGCAGCTGCCACAACGGCTCGGCGTGGGCGGTGCGTTCGCCGAGCAGGGGGTGCTGGTGCCTTCCGTCGCCGCAGCCCCGTCCGAACCAGTCCGGAGCGCCGTGCCAGTGGCGCTCGCGCTGCCAGGGGCGGGTGGGCAGGCTGCGCACCCGGCCCGGCACGGGGAAGAAGACGCCGGTGTCCGTGCGGGCGCCGGCGGCCAGCAGCGTGGCGACCGTCCGCTCGATGTCCTCGGCGCCGTCCCGGTCCCGTGAGAGGGAGGGCAGGACCAGGGCGGGGGCCGTGCCGTCGGCGCCGAGGGTGCGGCGCAGGTAGTGGCCGAGGACGGGATGCGGGCCGATCTCGACGAAGGCGTCGCAGCCGCCCGCCGCCAACGCCCTGACCGCGGGCGGCAGTTGCACGGGCCGGCGGACGTTCTCCCACCAGTACCGCGCCGTCAGGTCCTCGCCCTGCCGGAGGGTGCCGGTCACCGTGGAGGCGAACGCCACCGTCGCTGGGCCCGGGCGCAGCCCGTCCAGGGCGGCGCACAGGTCCGCTTCGACCGGGTCCATCCGGGCGGTGTGGAAGGCGTGGTCGAGATCGAGCCGTTGGAAGTGGACGCCGCGCTCGGCCAGCCGACGGGCCAGCCGGACAAGGGCGGCCTCGTCTCCGGCGACCGTCACGTCCTGCGGGCTGTTGACGGCGGCCAGCTCCAGCGCGTCGCCGAAGGCCGCCAGTTCCTCCCGCGCCTGGTCAGGGGGCAGGCCCACGGCCGCCATGCGCCCGCTGCCGGCCGTGCGGGCCTGCACGCGGCTGCGGTGGGCGATCACCTGCGCGGCGGCGGCCAGGTCGAGGGCACCGCACGCGTGGGCGGCGGCGACCTCACCGACGCTGTGCCCGGCCACGGCGGCCGGGCGCACCCCGTACGCCGCCAGCGCGGCCGTGAGCCCCACCTGCACGGTGAACAGCAGCGGCTGCGCCACTTCCGTCCGTGCCAGCCGGGCGGCGTCGGTGCCGTGCGTCAGTTCCTCGCGCACGGACCAGCCGAGGAGCGGGGACAGCACCGCGTCGACCTCGCCGACGGCGTGCCGGAAGGCCGCCGTCCCGGAGGGGCTGCCGCTCGCGCCTCCTGCTGCCGGGGAGGTCAGCAACCGGCGTCCCATGCCGGCCCACTGGGCGCCGTTGCCGCTGTAGACGAAGCCGATCGCACCGCTCGCCAGGACCGGCACCGGCGGGGCGTCGGCCACGGCGCGCAGCCGGGCGGCGGCGGTCCGGGCGTCGGAGGCGATCACAGCGGCGCGGAATGCTTGTCTGCCGCGCCGGTTGAGCGTGGTGTGGGCGACGTCGTGGAACGCGTGGCCGTCCGCGGCCAAGGCGTCGAGGTGGTCGGCGAGTTCGGTGGCGGCCGCGGCGAGGGCGGCGGGGCCGCGCGCGCTGACCAGGACGGGGTGGGATCCGGCGGGCGGAGCGCCGCGAGGGGCCGCCTCGGGCGCGGGGGCGAGGACGGCGTGGGCGTTGGAGCCGCCGAACCCGAAGGAGTTCACGCCGACCAGTCCGCCCGGGCCCGGGGGCAGCGGCAGGGCGGCGGGCACGGGCAGCAGGCCCAGCCGGGCGAAGTCGACGGCCGACGTGACGGGCAGGCCGTGCAGGGACGGCGGGATGACGCGGTGCCGCAGGACGAGCACCGCCTTGAGCAGCCCCGCCAGCCCCGAAGCGGACTCCAGGTGCCCCAGGTTGGTCTTGACCGACCCGATCGGCAGCGGCCTGCCCGGCGCGCACCTGCCAGCCAGCGCCGCCGCGACGGCTTCCAGCTCCAACGGGTCGCCCACCGGGGTGCCGGTGCCGTGCGCCTCCAGGTACACCAGCTCGCGGGCGTCCGGGCCGGGCCCGCCGTACACCTGGCGCAGCAGGGCGGCCTGTGCCTGGACGCTGGGCTGGGCCAGGCCCGCGGTGCGGCCGTCGCTGTTGACGCCGGTGGCCGCGATCACGGCGTGGACGCGGTCGCCCTCGGCGATCGCCCGATCGAGCGGTTTGAGGACGAGCACCACCCCGCCCTCGGCCCGGACGAACCCGTCGGCGGCCGCGGAGAAGGCCCGGCAGCGGCCGGTGGGCGAGAGCATCGCGGCCTTGGAGAATCCGACGAACTCGTGTGGACCGATGAGGACGTTGACCCCGGCCGAGAGGGCCAGCTCCCCGCCGGACGCGAGGAACCCGCAGGCCTGGTGGAGGGCGGTCAGGCTGGACGAACAGGCGGTGTCCACGGCCAGGCTGGGACCGCGCAGGTCGAGGGCGTGCGAGAGCCTGCCCGCGGTGTTGCCGCTCGCCAGGCCGGTCATGGTGTGCCGGTCGACCGTCTCCAGCCGGCTGAGCTGGAGGTTGCCGTAGGCGTGGTTGGACACCCCGACGAAGACCCCGGCGCCGGAGCCGGCCAGCGCCGCCGGGTCGAGGCCGGCGTCGTCCAGGCCCTCGACGGCCAGCTCCAGCAGCAGCCGCTGCTGGGGATCCATCCGGGCCGCCTCGCGCGGGGAGATCGAGAAGTACTCCGCGTCGAAGCCCGCGATGTCGTCGAGCACCCCGGCCGCCGCCGTGTAACTCCGGCCCGGGCGACGCGGATCGGGATCCGTGAACTCCCGCTCGTCGAAGCGCTCGGCAGGCATCCGGGTGACCACGTCCCGGCCCTCGATCAGGGCCGACCACAGCGAACCGAGGTCGTTCAGGCCGCCCGGGAGGCGGCAGGAGACGCCGATGACCGCCACGTCCCGCACCTGGACGCCACCGCCCCCGCAGACGTTCTCCGTACTCCGCACAACCGCCTCCTTCCCGCCCTGACCAGGCCTTTCCGCCCGTTCCTGCCCAGCCCGGGCGCGGGGACACGTCGGCCTCCCGCAGTTACCACGATCGGGTGGTTCCGGCTATCGGTGTGCCCCGTCCGGGGAAGGCTGCCTCACCGGAACGGGTGCGCACGGGGAGGGAGGGTGGCGTGAGGGGCACGATGCTCGGCGACGGCCCGCTGTGGGAGCTGTCGGCCGGAGGGGGATGGACCGAAGCGGAGGTCGCCGTCCTGCTGCTTCCCGGGGTGGGCGGCGGCTTCACCGACTTCTCCCTGTGGCCGCGTCATCTCACCTCGAAAGTACGGGCGTTGACCGCCCGCTACCCCGGCCGGAAGGCCGACCCGGGCGCCGCCCAGGCCCCCGGCCTCGCCGGCCTCGCCGCCGAACTGGCCGACGCCGTGGCCCGCTACACGACGGAACCCCTGGTGATCCTCGGGCACAGCATGGGAGCCGTCATCGGCTACGAGGTCGCGTGGTGCCTCCAGCAGCGCGGCCGGCCCGCCCTCGCCCTGCACGTGTGCGCCGCGTTCTCGCCGCCGGAGTACGCCGCCTTCGACGTGGCCGGCCGGTCCCTGACCGACCACGCCCTGACCGAGCTCACCGCCACCCTCGCCATTCCACTGCCCGCCGAGGATCGCGAGGCGGACCGACGCGAAGCGCTACGGGCCGTCCGCGCCGACCTCACCCTGATCGACACCTACGCGTACGGCCCGCACCCCAGGCCGCTGGAGTACCCCGTCACCGTGTGGACGGCCCGCGACGACGCCATCGTCCCGGCCGCCTCCATCCCGCGCTGGCAGCCGATGACCCGTCACCCCCTCACCCACCACGTCCTCCCCGTCCCCCACCACTTCCTCGCCTCCCCACAGGCCGTCGAACCGATCACCCACGCCCTGCGCGAGGGTCTGCGACGCCTTCACTAGCCGGACGGTCGCGCGAGGTCACCCCCCCGGTCGTGCGAGACGTCCAGGGCCCGGGCGGCCGAGCCCTGCCGGTACCACCCGGGCGAAACACCTCCCCTCCGCCCGGTCGGCTTCGGGACCCTGTCAGCCGGTCATTTGAGTTCGACGAAGATGATGTGGGTGTCCGTCGTCCCGATGTTCTCGCCGACGTGGGTCCGGGCCGGTAGCCAGTTCGCCTCAGGTGCCCGTTTCCGTTCGACCTCGACCACGGTGTCGCCCTCGGTCATGCGGCGTCGGAAGGTGCTCAGGACGACCATGACGCTGTCGGGGTGGTAGTGGAGCCCGGTCTTGACCCCCGGGGTGTCGCGGTACTCGAGCACCCGGACGCGCGCGTTCTCGAAGACGATGCGGTAGAGGTCAGGGTCGGTGACGGTGGGGTCCTGGTCCTCGGCATCTCCTTGGCCCGTCATACGGCGGCAGCCGCCTCGCCGGCCGGTGCCGGATCGGCGCCGCGCTGTCCGGGCAGGCTGTCGGGACCCCAGGGCCCCGTGGAAGCGGGAGCTTGGGCGGTGCTCTGCGTCATGCTGGGCCTTTCGACTTGAGGGCCGTAAGCGGCCGGCGACGGCGGCGAACGGGGCGATGACGACCGGCGGCGGACCGCCACGCGCGACGACAACCCCGGGCCTCCGACACTGCCGCGATCAAGAACGAGGCGCAGCCTGACACCGCCAACCGGCCCCAACCCGCGATTGCGCCGAACGTGGACGTACTGGTCCTACAACCCCTGGTCAGCCGGATGAAACCGTTGCTCAGACGGGGCCGCACGAACCCGCACGGGTGACTGCGCTCAGCGCCTCCACCGGCTCCTACGCGACCCTGACCACGTACTTGCCCCGGACGCCGCCCGCCTCCAGCGCCCGGTGCGCCGCTGCCGTCTCCTCCAGGGGGAAGACCGTGTCCACCGCGGGGCGCAGCCTGCCCTCTGCCACGTGGCGGGCGAGGTCGTCGAAGTCCGCCCGCTTGGGGTCGCCGCTGAAGAAGCGGACCCGGCGGTGTCCGTGGACCGTGCTGGCCGCGACGTAGCCGAACGTCGCAGCGGGCCGTTTCGGGTCGAAGGCGAGGGCGACCATGCGCCCGCCGGGGGTCAGCAGGCGCCGGAAGGCCCGCAGGTCGGTCCCCACGGCGTCCAGGACCACGTCGAAGCGGCCCAACTCGGCCGAGCGCACGGTCCGATGGTCGACGGCCCGGTGCGCGCCGAGCCCGCGGACGAAGTCGAGGCTCGCCGCGCGGGCGAGGGCCGTGACCTCGGCGCCGTACGCCCGTCCGAGCTGGACGGCGGCGTTGCCGACACCGCCCGCCGCGCCCCGGACGAGGAGTCGTTCGCCGGGGCGCAGCCCGGCCTTGTCCCGCAGGGCGGTGATGACGGCGGTGGCCACAGGCAGCGCGGCGGCGTGCACCGGGTCGAGGCCGTCGGGGAGCCGGCCGACCCGCTCGGCGGGCACGGTGACGTACTCGGCGGCGCTGCCGAACCCGGAGGTGCGGCCCAGGACTCCCCAGACGCGGTCGCCGGCCGCCAACCGGGTGACTCCGGCTCCCGGTGCGGCGACCTCGCCGGTGAAGTCCAGGCCGACGCGCTTGGGGAGCTTTCGGCCGCTCAGGAGGCGGAGACGGCCGGAGCGGACGGCCAGTTCGCCGCCGTTGACGCTGAACGCGCGCACCTTCACAAGGACCTCGCCGCGGGCCGGCTCGGGACGTGGCACGCGGCCCGTGTAGAGCACGTCGGGGCCGCCGTAGCGGTCGTAGAGCACTGCCTTCATCATGCGGTCGTTCATCGTTCCGCCTTTGCCGCCGGGGGCCGTAGGGATCTGGCAGCGACCGTAGGCTCTCAAGTGGACGCAATCGTCCGTTTCGACCGGAAGCGAGAGACAGTGATGGCGGAATCCTCTCGGATCACAGCCCGGGACGGGGTGCGGGCGGACGCCCGGCGCAACCGGGAGCGCGTCCTCGTCGCCGCCCGTGCGGTCTTCGCGGAGCACGGGATCGACGCCCCGATGGCGACCGTGGCCCGTCGGGCCGGGGTCGGCGTGGCGACGCTGTACCGGCACTTCCCGACCCGGGACGCCCTGGTGCGGGGCGCGTTCGCGCGGCAGATGGAGACCTGCTCGCGGGCGCTCACCGAGGCGCTGGCCGCCCCCGACCCGTGGCAGGGCTTCCAGCAGCTGGTCGAGACGGTCTGCGCCCTGCAACGGGAGGAACGCGGCTTCCCGGCCGCGTTCGTCACGGCCTTCCCGGACAGCACGCCGGAGCACGCGCCGTCCCGGCGACGAGCCGAGCGGGACCTCACGACCCTGGTGCGCAGGGCCCAGGCCTCGGGCGCGCTGCGGGCCGATTTCCACCCCTCCGACCTCACCGTGGTCCTGCTGGCACACTGCGCCCTGGTGACCGCCCTGCCGGACGACGGTGCGGCGTCCCGCCGCCTGGTGGCCTACCTGCTCCAGTCGTTCCGCGCCGACGCGGCCAACGGACCGCTGCCTCCGCCGGCCGCGCTGACACTGCGCAACCTCCCGATGGCGACGGACAGTTCACAGCGGCAGCGGCGCCCCAGGGCCTGACACGAGACGGCACCTACCGCAGGGCACGCCAGTCCGACGACTCCGCCGACGTCCCGTCCGTCCGTCCGGTTGCGGGGCGCTCGGGGCCGGTGCCCTCACGCTGGTGTCGGGAACGACGAGCCTCAGTCCCCTCCTGCGGGGAGCGACGAGCAGCCCCGGCCCTACGGGGTCCGCCGCTCCACGCCGTCGAGCAGCAGACCGAGCCCCAGCTCGAACCCGCGGTCGTCGAGGCCCGTCGCGCCGCCGCCGCGGGCGAAGGAGCTGTCCAGGGCGTCCGCGAGCGCCGGGTACTCCGGCCGGTACTCGGCCGGTGCCCGGGTGAAGCCGGCCGCGAAGGTCTCCACCGCGGAGCCGAGTACCAGGTAGTCCACCGCCGCGGCGACCTCCGCCGCGTCCGCGGGGCCGAGGCCGGCCCGGCCGAGGAGGGCGAGCAGCCCGTTGTAGCCGCGCAGCGCGCTGGCCGCTTCGACGCGGCGGCGGGCGAGCAGGGCGATGGCGTTCGGGTGCCTGAGGAAGACCGCGCGGTAGCCGCGCGCGTACGCCGCGAGGCCGGCCCGCCAGTCGGGATCGCCCAGCGGTGTGTGGTCGATCTCGTCGTTGACCAGCCCGGAGACCGCGTCGACCAGCTCGTCCTTGCTCTGGATGTGGTTGTAGAGCGAGGCCGCCTTGACCCCGAGCCGCTCCGCCAGCGCCCGCATGGTCAGGCCGTCGGGGCCGTCCTCGTCCACCACCTGGAGCGCGGCGAGCGCGATCCGCTCGCGGGTCAGCACTGCCCTGCTCGGTCGGCCCACAGAAAAATCCCCTCTTCCGCTCCCCGTGTCCGGAGGCTATCGTGCCAGATCAACAGCGGTTGCTAACAAAGTTAGTTTTATCTGGAAGGCGCAGCCCGTGGCCGAGACCACCCCGACCGATGCCGACCGGCTGGCCACGCTCGGCTACCAGCAGGAGCTGCGGCGCAGCCTGACCGTGCTCGGAAACATCTCCATGGGCTTCGCCGTCGTCTCCCCGGTCGTGGGGCTGTACGCCGCCGTGCAGGTCGGCATGAGCGTCGCGGGCGGGGCCTGGGTCTGGGCGCTGCCGCTGTGCCTGCTCGGGCAGTGCCTGGTCGTCGCCGTCTACTCCGAGCTCGCCTCGCAGTGGCCGCTGGCCGGCGGCGCCTACCAGTGGAGCAGACGCCTGGCCAGACCGGCCGTCGCCTGGCTGAGCGGCTGGATGTGGCAGTTCGCCGTGATGTTCGGCAACACCACCGTCGCCTACCTCGCCTCGCCCTGGCTCTTCGCGCTCTTCGGCGCCGTCCCGACGCCCGCCGAACAGGTCCTCGTCTCGGCCGGCTTCATCCTCTGCTGCACCCTGGTCAACGCCTACGGCATCAACTTCCTGCGCTGGTTCGTCGGCCTGGGCATCGCCGCCGAAGCCGTCGCCTCCGTCCTGGTCGGCCTCACCCTGCTGCTGGTCTTCCGGCAGCACGGCCTCTCCCTGCTCACCGACTTCCTGAACGCGCCGAAGGGGCTGGGCATCAGCGACACCGGTGCCCTGCTCGCCGCCCTGGCCGTCGCCGGCTGGGCCTTCATGGGCTTCGACGCCTGCGTGTCGACCGCCGAGGAGACCAAGGACGCCGCCCGACAGGTCCCCAGGGCGATGTGGTGGTCGCTGCTCAGCGTCGGACTCGTCGTCATCCTCAACGCGGTCTCCGTCGAACTCGCCCACCCCGACCCCGCCGACGTCGTCGCGGTCAAGGACCTCGACCCGGTCACCACCGCCGTCACCCACGCCTTCGGCGGCTGGGCCGAGAAGCCCTTCGTCCTCGTCGTCCTGATCAGCTTCACGGCCTGCCTGATGGCCTCCCAGGGCGGCGCCGCCCGCGGCCTCTACTCCCTCGCCCGCGACGACGTCTTCCCCTTCTCCCGCCACGTCCGCAAGGTCAACCGGCACCAGGCACCGATCGGCGGCCTCGTCGCCGCCACGGCGGTCAGCTGCGCCGCGCTGGTGCTCGGCCTGAACACCTCGGCCATCGGCAGCCTGATCACCTTCGGCAGCGCCGCCATCTTCGTGCCGTTCTTCATCCTCGCCCTCGTCGCCCTCGTCGCCCGCCTGCGCGGCACCTGGAAGCCCGCCGGAGCGGTCGGCTACGGATGCCTCGGCACCCCGCTCAACGTCCTCGCGGTGCTGTGGACCGGCTTCGAACTGGTCAACATCTGCTGGCCGCGCACCATCCTCGCCCCGGCCGGAGCGCCCTGGTACCAGATCTGGGCGGCGCCGCTCGGCGTCGGCACCGTCACCCTCGCCGGCCTCGCCTACCTGCTGGCGCGCCGCCCCGACCGCCGCATGACCGACACCGACCAGGAGCACCCGCACACCGCCGAACTCGCCCCCGCCGTCCTGTAGCCGGCGTCGGCCCGGGCGGCACCGCTCGGCCGACGCGTGCGAAGCTGCATCCCACCCCCCGGGCGGGGTCACGTCCCACCAGCGGCCCAGCGCCGCACCTTCGAGGCCCGACACCTCGGACCGTTCAACCGAAAACCCTGGAGGCACCCGCATGACACGCGCATTCGACGTCGTCGAGACCGGTATCGCCGACCTGCGCGCGGCGTTGGAGAAGGGCGAGACCACCGCGGTCGGCCTGCTCGACGCCTATCTCGCCCGGATCGACGCCTACGACCGGCCCGGCACCGCCACCGCGCTCAACGCGATGGTCGTGACGAACCCCCGCGCCCGCGCCGAGGCCGAGGCCTCCGACGCCCGCCGCGCCCGCGGCGAGACCCTCGGCCCCCTCGACGGCATCCCCTACACCGCCAAGGACAGCTACCTCGCCGAGGGCCTCACCGCCGCCGCCGGCTCACCGGCCTTCGAGCACCTCGTGGCCCAGCGCGACGCCTTCGCCATCGAGCGCCTGCGCGCCGGCGGGGCCGTGCTCATCGGCCTGACCAACATGCCGCCGATGGCCAACGGCGGCATGCAGCGCGGCGTGTACGGCCGCGCGGAGAGCCCGTACAGCGCCGACTGGCTGACCAGCGCCTACGGCTCCGGCTCCTCCAACGGCTCCGGCACCGCCACGGCCGCCTCGTTCGGCGCCTTCGGCCTCGGTGAGGAGACCTGGTCCTCGGGCCGGGCCCCCGCCTCCAACAACGCGCTGTGCGCCTACACGCCCAGCCGCGGCGTGATCTCGGTACGCGGCAACTGGCCGCTCGTCCCGACCATGGACGTCGTCGTCCCCCACACCCGCACCATGGCCGACCTGCTCGAACTGCTCGACGTCATCGTCGCCGACGACCCGGACACCCGCGGCGACCTGTGGCGCGCCCAGCCCTGGATCCCGCTGCCCGCGCCGTCCCAGGTCCGTCCGGCCTCCTACCCCGCGCTGGCCCCCGCGGACGCGGCAGCGGCGCGCGCGACGCTCGCCGGGCGGCGCGTCGGCGTCCCCCGGATGTACATCAACGCCGACCCCGACGCCGGCACCAACCCCGACGGCGGCATCGGCGGCCAGACCGGGCAGCCGATCGACACCCGCGCCTCGGTGATCGCCCTGTGGCAGGCCGCCCGCCGCGACCTGGAGGCCGCCGGCGCCGAGGTCGTCGAGGTCGACTTCCCCGTGGTGACCAACTACGAGTCGGACCGCCCCGGCGCGCCGTCGCTCCTCACCCGAGGCCTGGTCAGCCGCGACTTCCTCACCCACGAGATCCTCGACCTCTCCGCCTGGGCCTGGGACGACTTCCTGCGCGCCAACGGGGACCCCTCGCTGGCGACCCTCGCCGACGTCGACGGCGCGCTCATCTGGCCCAAGCACCCCGGCGAACTGCCGGACCGCTACGCCGGCTTCGACGACGGGATCGCCGACTACCCGCGGCTGGTGCGCGACAACCCCTACGCGTCGATCACCGAGATGCCGCACCTCGAGGAAGGCCTGCGCGGCCTGGAGGAGACCCGCCGGATCGACCTGGAGACGTGGATGGACGAACTCGGCCTGCACGCCGTGGTCTTCCCCACCGTCGCCGACGTCGGCCCCGCGGACATGGACGTGAACGAGGCCTCCGCCGACCTCGGCTGGCGCAACGGCGTCTGGGTCGCCAACGGCAACCTCGCCCCCCGCCACCTCGGCATCCCGACGGTCACCGTGCCCATGGGCACCATGGCGGACACCGGCATGCCCGTCGGGCTGACCTTCGCGGGCCGCTCCTACGACGACAACAGCCTGCTCCGACTCGCCGCCGCCTTCGAGTCGACCGGGCACCGCCGCACGGAGCCGCCGCGCACCCCGCGCCTTCCGGTCGTCTGACAACCTGACGAACCGTCAAGACAGCGAGGAATTAGCGGGTTTACACCTTCCCGACCATGATTCCACAGACCGGAGAGGCCGCTTCCACCAGAAGGTGGAGGCGGCCTCTCCGGCCCTTCCGCCCCATCGGCGGGTCAGCTCGAAGCCTTGAGCCAACCGGCCGAGGCACTCGACCGGGCGCACCGCACGGGTCATCCCCTGCGCCCGGCGCCACCTGGAAGGGCCGTTCACGGCGCCGGGGTGAGCACAGGTTCATGTCCTCGCAGCGGCGCCGGGGGCAACCCCGATCGGAACACCGCCGCGCGGGGCAGCGGGCACTACCAGGCGATGAGGATGTAGCCGTCGCCGCCGCCGGCCGCGTCGGACGGGTTCCGGGCTCCGGCCCCGCCGGCGCCGGGGACGTCGTCCTCACCGGGCGGGTTCTCGCCACCGTGGCCGCCCGAGCCGCCGGCGCCGCCGTCGGTGCCGTCGCTGCCGGTACCGCCCCGCCCGGCACCGGGCGGCAGGGTGGCGCCGGGCGGCAGGGCAACCGTCGGGATACCGCCCGCACCGCCGGCGGTGCCACCCTGACCGCCGCGGGATCCATTGCCGCCGCCGCCCGGGCGGCCGCCGGGGGGAAGCGCGTTGGCGCCGTGTCCGCCGGGGGCGGCGTCGCCGCTGGCCGCGCCGACCCGGCCGGAGCCCCCGGAACCGCCCGGGGCCACGCTCACCGAGACCGTGTTCCTGCCACAGGTCTTCGGGGACGCCCTGAACGCGGCGCCGCTCCCACCCCGGCCGCCCGGACCACCCGCAGCTCCGGTCCCGCCGCCTCCGCCCGCGCCACCGAGCGAGCCGGTGGACGCCTCCCCGCCCCGGCCGCCCCGCCCCGCGCCGGCCGGCTCACCGGGGAACCCGCTGTGGCCGCCGCCGAAGAGGAGTTCGACGGAGCGGTCGCTCGCGCGGACGTAGGTGTAGCTTCCGTCCGGGCTGAAGAGGCTGGCCCCACTGCCCGGGGTGCCCGCGGCACCGGGCTTGGCGGGCCGCGCGGTGGCACCCTCCCGGCCCCCGGCACCGCCGGTACCGCCCTGGGAGTTGTTCCTCCTCGGCGGGCCGCCCTTGCCGACCGTGGCGGAGAGGACCGTTCCGGGAGTGACCGACACGGCGCAGGTCACGAACACCCCCGCGCCACCACCTCCTCCTCCCCCGCCCCCTCCGCCACCTGCTCCGCCACCCCCACCGCCGCCCGTGGCGTGGCCCAGGATGGTCCAGTTCCCGCCCCCACCACCGCCGCCCCCACCGCCGCCTCCGCCCCCGGCGGCTCCGCCCCCGCCGGAGCCGAGCGCGTAGAGGGTCACGGTGCTGACGCCCTCCGGCACGGTGAACGAGTACTTGCCGGCCTGGGAGTACGCCTGTTGGCCGTGGGGCTGATCGACCACCGCCCGGAGCCCGGCTCTGCCGACCTCGGCCTGAGCGGGGGCAGCGGTCACACCCAGGACGCAGCACAGTGCGGCGGGCACGCACAGCAGGGCCCGCCGGCGAGCGCGCCCGGAAGCGGGCCCACCACCCGAGGCCGACACCGGCGATGACACAAGGAACCCGCCGGGGCGGGAACCGAGGGGACCATGGAGTCTCATGGCTGCATCGTGTGCCAACTCCCATGGCACCGCTGTGCTTTCGATGCGAACTACCTCGTTCGGGTGGGTCGTTCCAATGGGTCGGCCAACGGGCGGAGCTCCCCACCCGCCAGCCGTGACACGGTGACGGTCGTGCTGCCTTTACCGCTGGAATGCAGGACCGGTCGACCCCAAAGGCCCCGCCGGCGTGGCGGCGGGAGCGGAGGCATGGCATATAGGACGCATGCGGACTTTTTGTAGTCGCGCGACTTCCCTGAGTCAGGGGATCGGTGTCGCCGCGGCCGCCAAGGCCGAACTGCACCGCAGTCCTGAACCGGGCAACAGCACCACTCCGCCTCTGGAACCACCGCGCCAGAGCCGGCCTCCCACCGCAGGTCTTCCACCCGCGGAACACCTCGGGAGGGCGTGACCGGCGGTCACCGTACCCCGATCATCCCGACAACCGGTCGGCCGGAAGGGCAAGTTGGCCCTCCGAGTCTCGCCGAGGCCGGACGCGGCCGGATCGCACAACCGAACTCAGCAGAAGGAGCAAGATCCGATGATGAGAAGCCTCATGGCCACGAGCACGGCCGGCGGTCTGCTGGCCGCACTGTGCGCGGCGGGCGCAGGTACCGCGCACGCGACGTCACTGGTCGACAACCTCACCTGCGAGGCGAAGGACGCCGCGCTGACATTCGCGAAGGGGGTGACCGACACCCCCGCCGCCAACAGCTACACGCTCACCGGCAACCTCATCAACTGCGAAAGCATGTCCGGGGCCTATCCGAACGTCGACCACGGCACCGTCGTCGCGGTGGGCTCCGGAACGCTCTCCTGTGGCGCCACTGATTCCTTCAACGGCAACGCGACCTTCACCTGGTACGACGCCTCCAACAGGAGCGTCGGCACCACCACAGTCTCCTTCCAGGGCGGCGGGAAGGGCACCTCGGCCTCCGGCGACATCTCCAACCACGAGACCGGTATCACCAACGCGACCAGCACCGTCGCACCCCTCAACAACTACGACAGCAGCTTCGCGCCGACCGGTTTCACCGGCTCGTGCACCGACCCCGGCGGGGTGACAGCCCTCACCGGGGACAACTTCTTCGACTTCAGTCTCATCCAGGTCTGAGCCCCGCCCGACGGGGCCGCCGCCGCACGCACGGGCCTGGCCCCCGCCGCAAAGGTGGCGTTCCGGATCAGGCAGTGCGCCCCCCACGTAGCCGCGAGGACGTCTCCCTCAGCCTCGCCTGACTCCGCCCCGCAGCGGCCTCCCGGACGGTCTGCGGGGCGGAGTCAGGCAGCACATGTGCTACCAGGTGATCAGGATGTAGCCGGGGCCACCCGCGCCACCCTGCCGACCGGTGCCGCCGCCGCTGCCGGAACCGCCCGGCTGCGAGCCGGGGTTGGGGCTCGGGGCGCCGCCGTTCCCTCCCTGGCCTCCCGTGCCGCCGGCGCTGCCGTTGCCGCCGCTTCCTCCGACACCGGTGCCGGCGGGCGGGGCGACGGAGGCCGCCGGGGCCGCGGCGCCGGTGGAACCGGTTCCGCCGGCACCGCCCGAACCGCCGCGCTCGCCCGAACCGGGGCTGCCCTCCACACCCTGGCCGCCGGTGATGCCGTCGTCGCCCGCAGCACCGGACTGGCCGGCGGTCCCGGGATTACCGGGCAGTTGCGTCAGCGTCCCCGAACAGCGCGTGATGGGGGAGGCGGACGCCGACCCGCCGCCCGCACCCCCTCGTCCGGTGGTGCCGGACACACCTCCGGCACCACCCGCGCCCCCCGACGCGCCGATCTTGCCGTTCTCCCCGCCCTGTCCCGCACCGCCGCCGGAGCCGGAGCCCCCGGCGCTCCCGTTGCCGCCGGGCTTCGCGAAGACCCGCGTGCTGAGCCCCGCGATGCCGGTGATCGGTCCGGTGGTGTCGGCGCTTCCTCCGCCGCCGCCCGCGCCGGCGGTGCCGGCCCGGCCGCTGGTCGCGATGGTGCCGGCCGCGCCTCCAAGGCCGCCCGCACCTCCACCGCCGCCCCCGGACGGCCTGCCGGGCCCGGCCACGTAGACCTCGAACCTGTCTCCCGCCGTGACGGCGGTCGTGCACTCCGTGTAACCGCCGCTGCCGCCACTGCCACCCGCGCCCCCGCCACTGCCGCCCGCACCGCCGCCCCCGCCCCCACCGCCGACCGGGTTCGCGGTCAGGGGCGGGTAGCTTCCGCCACCACCACCGCCACCGCCTCCCCCACCCCCGCCACCGCCCGCCCCGGTGCCGCCACGGCCCCAGACGCGCACGGTCATCCGGGTCACCCCAGCCGGGACCACGAAGAGGTAGACGCCCGGTGTGAAAGCCTTCTGACCGCTCTGCAGCACCGTTCGGGAGACGTCCCGCGAGGCGTCGGCCGCCCCCGCGGGGAACGGCGCGGTGAACGCATTCGCCGTGGCCGCCAGGACCACGAAGGCCGCGCGCGCGGCGGGGAGCCGCCGCGGCCCTCCCCGGCCCAGGGAAGTGAACGGTGTCCTCACAGGTCTTCTCCCTTTCCGTCGGGGCGGCTCCAGCCGGGCGGCCGAACACGACCAGCGCCGCCCGCGCCCCGTCCCACCCGCCACCGGGCCGACCAGCCCCGACGATCACGCCGACCAGCCCTGCCACGCGAGAACGAACACCCGGCCTCGGGAGGGGAACTACCCGCTCCACACCGTCACGACGGGCCCCGCGCAACCGCACGCCCCACCCACGCCTCCAGCGCCGGACAGCACTCCGGCGGACTCGCCCTCGGCTACGGAACCACCGGCCCACCACCGCGACGCCCCGCCCGGTGACCGCGACGCCGACATCGTCGGCCTCATCACCGTCTGGACAGCGGCGCTCCACCGGTTCGGCACCGGCCTCGCAGACGGGGCCGGGCCACGTCGCTCACGCACTCACTCGACCGCCCCCAGGTCCCGCGACGGCTCCGGACGAGGCCCTCTCGGTGCCGTCCGCCGCCGTAGGCGCGGTGTCCACCAGTTGAGTTCGCCGAGCAGGCGCATGGTGGCGGGGACCAGCAGCATGCGCACCACGGTGGCGTCGACGGCCACGGCCACCACGACACCGATGGCGATCTCCTTCACGGTCAGGACGGGGCTGGTCGCGAAGGCGGCGGCGACCAGCACGATCAGAGCGGCGGCGGCCGAGATCAGCCCGCCGGTGCGCCCGAGACCGGTCACCACGGCGCTCGCGTTGTCCATGCCGCCCCGGTGGAGCTCGCGGATCTGCGCGATCAGGAAGAGCTCGTAGTCGACGGAGAGCGCGAAGACGAACATCAGCATGATGGCGGACTCCAACGCTCCGACGTACCCGGCGGGTTGAAGGCCCAGCAGCCGGGCGCCGTGCCCGTCCTGGACGGTCCAGGTGACGGCCGCGAAGGCGATGCCGAGGGACATCGTCGTGGTGACGACGGCCTTGAGCGGGACCAGCAGCGACCGGAAGGCCAGGAAGAGCAGGCCGAACGTGACCACCAGCAGGTACCCGACCAGCGCCGGGAGCCTGGCCTTCAGGGTGTCCAGGACGTCGACGTTGACGGCGGCCGGTCCGCCGACCAGGACGCGGTCGCCGTCAGGCGGGTCGAGCGCCCGCACCGCGCGCACCAGTTCCTCGGCGACGGGGGCGTCCGGGGCGGCGGGGGCGGTGACGCTCATCAGCGCGCTGTGCGCGGTGGTGGCGCGAAGTCGGACGTCCTGGGCGTTCGGCAGCTCGGTGAGCCGCTGCTGCCAGCGGGCCAGTGCGTCCCTGCCCGGTTCGCCGCCGATGTCGTCCCGCAGAAGGGCAACGACCTGGAGCTGGTCGAGCCCGGCCGCCGGGAAGTCCTCGTGCAGCAGTTCCTGCGCTCTGCGGCTGGCCGCCCCGGCGGGCAGGGTCCGCAGGTCGCTCGCCGCGAGGTGCAGCCCGACGACCGGGACGCTCAGCACGGCGATCACCGCGACGGCGGCGGTGAGCCAGGCCCAGGGGTGGGTGACGGCGCTCCGGCCCAGCCGGTACCAGAATCCCGTCTCCTCGCCCTCGGCCCAGGCGCGGCCGAGACCGGCCCGCCCGAAGCCCGGCAGCCGGACGCACCCGGCCTCGACACGCGGGCCGAGCACGGCCAGCACGGCGGGCAGCATGGTGAGGCTGGCGGCGCCGGCCAGCGCGACGGTGACGGCGGCGCCGATGCCGAGGGAGCGGGTGATGGGGAACGGAAGCAGGGTCAGGCCCAGGACGGCGAGCGAGATGGCCGTCGCGGAGTAGAGCACGGTGTGCCCGGCGGTGGCCATGGTGGCGGCGACGGCCCGGTGCGGGTCGCCCCGGTGGCGCAGCTCGCGCCGGAAGCGGACGACGACGAACAGGGCGTAGTCGACCGACAGCCCGAGGGCGATCATGACGACGACGTTGCGGGTGATGTAGCTGACCGGCACCAGCGGGGAGAGGAGGCGCAGCACCGCGAAGGACATCGCGAGGCTCGTGCCGGCCACGGCCAGCGGCAGCAGGGCTGCGGTGAGGCTGCCGAAGAACAGCAGCAGCAGGAGGAACAGCAGGGGGAAGACGTAGAGTTCGGCGCGGGTGAGGTCGTCGTCGACGGTGCGGTCCAGGTCGACCTGGAGCGGCACCTCCCCGGCGTAGGCGACGGTGAACCCGTCGACGTGCAGCAGCTGGCGCAGCCGCTCGTAGGAGGCGTCCTTGGCCTGGTCGCCGGTGCCGGCCAGCCCGACGACCACGCAGGCCGCGTGCCCGTCGGCGGAGAGGAGTTCCCGCTTGCCGGTGTTCCAGTAGTGCTGGGCGCCTGCCATCACGGTCCTGGGGACGTCGCCGAGCGCGGTGCGCACGGCTTCGCCGAACTCCAGGTCGTGCACGGTGAGGGTCTCGCTGCGGAAGATCACGACCATGCTGGTGCCGCCCGCGTTGTAGTGGTGTTCGACGGCTTCGAGCGCCCGGCCGGATTCGGCCCCGGGGTTGGTGAAGCCGCCGTGGGACAGCCGCGCGGGCAGCCCCGCCCCGACGGCCGCGGCGACGGCCAGCAGCAGGGCGGTGGTCCACAGCACCGCCCAGCGGTGGCGGGCGACGAGTGCGCCGAGCCGGGCCCCGGCGCCGTCCGGCGGCGCCTGGGCGCCCCGGGCCGTGCTCGCCCGGAGGTCAGCTTCGGCGCAGGGCGAGGACGACATTGTGGCCTCCGAAGCCGAAGGAGTTGCTGAGCGCCGCGTCGATGCGTTGTCGGCGAGCGGTCCCGGTGACGCAGTCGATGTCGAACTCGGCGAGGTCGGGGGTGAGGTTGGCGATCGGCGGTACCAGCCCGTGCTCGATGGTCAGCACGGTGAGCGCCGCCTCGATCGCGCCGGCCGCGCCGAGGCTGTGGCCGAGCACGCCCTTGGGGGCGGTGACGCTGGGCCGGTGCGGCAGGGCGCGGGAGATCAGGCCGGCTTCGGCGGCGTCGTTGAGCGGGGTGGAGGTGCCGTGGGCGTTGACGTGGTCGACGTCGCCGGCGCCCAGGTCCGCGGTGCGCAGCGCGGTGCGCAGCGCCTGCTCGGCGCCGGCTGCGCCCTGGGGCGGCGCGGTCGGGTGGTGGGCGTCGTTGCTGGCGCCGTGTCCGGCGAGCACGGCGCGCGCCCGGGCGCCGCGCGCCTTCGCGTCCGCGGCGCGCTCCAGGACGAGGACGGCGGCGCCCTCGGCCAGGACGAAGCCGTCCCGGTCGGCGGCGAACGGCCGGGAGGCGCCCGGTACGTCGTGTCCGCGTGCCGACAGGGTGCCCATCCGGTGGAATCCGGTCGCCACCAGCGGGCTGAGGGCGGCTTCGGTGCCACCGGCCAGGACGATGTCACAGGACCCGGCGACCAGCAGGTCGTGGGAGACGGCCAGCGCCGTGGCGCCGGAGGCGCAGGCGGTGGCGCAGGCGAGGGTCGGGCCGCGCGCGCCGAACTCCTGGGCCACCTCGCCGACGGCCATGTTGCCGATGACCATCGGGACCAGTGTCGGCGAGACGTGGGCCGGCCCGCGCTGTTGGAATCGGCGCAGCTGGTCCTCCCAGTGCGGCGCGCCGCCGAAGCCCACCCCGAGGACGACGGCGACCCGGGCACCGTCCCACCCGCCGGTGTCCAGCCGCGCGTTCCGGACGGCCTCCCGGGCCGCGAGCAGCGCGAGCTTTCCGAACCGTCCGATCCGCCATGCCTTCTTGCGCCCGACCGCCGTGTCCAGGTCCGTGGCGGGGATGCGGCAGGAGAACGCCACCGGGGCGGCGTCGAGGTCAGGGTCCGGTGACGCGGTGGGGGTTCCGGCGCAGACCCGCCGCCAGGTCTCCTCGGTGCCGACCCCGGCCGGGGTGACGAGCCCCAGGCCGGTGACGGCGATCTCGGGGCGGTTCACGCGACGGGTTCGGTCGCGTCGCCGAGGCGGGCCTGGACGATCCGGGCGATGTCGGTGAGCGTGCTCTGCCGGTCGGCGTCCTCCTGGCTGATCAGGATGCCGAACTCGTCCTGGAGGACGAAGGCGAACTCGGCCAGCGCGAGCGAGTCGACCTCCATCTCCTCGAACGTGGCGTCGGGGCTGATGGCGTCCGCGGATACGCCGAACCGTTCGACGAGCAGGGTCTGGGCGGTGTCGCAGACGGCGTCCACGGAGAGCGTCGTGTCCATGGTGGTTCCTTTCCGGAGTGCGAGGGGGCGGGCTCAGCTGCCGGTGGTGCGGTGGTGGCGGGTCAGTTCGGCGATGCCCTGGTCGAAGGTGGTGGGCGGTTCGAAGCCGAGGTCGCGCCGGGCCGCCGTGAGGTCGAACCAGTGCGGCCGGGTGAGCTGGTGGAGCAGGAACCGGCTCAGGCCGTGGCCGGTGTGGCGGCGGACCGTCGCCGTCGTGGCGTCGGCCAGGACGGCGGCGGCCAGCGCCACGGGGTAGGGCACCGGGTGCCAGCTCGTGTGGCGTCCGGCCGCGGCGAGCAGCCCGGTCACCACCTCGCGCAGCGGCCGCGGTTCGCCCTGGGCGACGAAGTAGGCCCGCCCGGCCGCCGGGTGGCCCGGTCGCAGCCGGTCCAGCGCGAGCAGGTGGGCGTGGGCGGCGGTGGCGAGGTGGCAGGTGTCGACGAGGTTGCCGCCGCGGCCCGGCATCAGCAGCCGTCCGGTTTCGGTCGCCCGCAGGAGGGCGGGCAGGAAGTGGGGGTCACCGGGCCCCCAGATCAGGTGGGGCCGCAGCACGGTGGTGGCCAGGTCCGGGCCGTTGGCGGCGAGGACGGCCGCCTCGGCCTCGGCCTTGGTGCGGGGGTAGGCGGCCAGATGGCGCCGGGGCCGGGGCAGCGACTCGTCCCCTGCCGTGATGCCGTCAGGGGTGAAGACCGCGCTCGCGGTGGAGGTATAGACCAGCTGAGGGACGCCGAGGGCGCGACAGGCGCTCAGGACGTTCCGGGTGCCCTCGACGTTGGCCGCGCGGTACGGCCGCTCGGGCCCCCGGACTCCGGCCAGGGCCGCGTTGTGGATCACCGCCTCGCACCCGGCGAGGGCCCGCCGGACCGCACCCCGGTCGGCGATGTCGCCCAGGTGCTGACGGACCCCGAGCCGCTCCAGCTCAGGACTCCAGCGGCGGTGCAGCGAGACCGCGATGTCGCCACGCCCGGCGAGGCGCCGGCACAGCTCCAGACCGAGGAAGCCACTGCCCCCGGTGACCAGGACCCTCATCGCCCGCCTCCCAGCACGCCGCCCGGGCCTCGTCGGCGCAGCTGTCGGCGGGCCCAGCGGGCCAGGCGGTCGCGGTCGACGCGCGAGTTGTGCCTCGGGTCGGTGGGCAGCCGGCGGTGGACCAGCACGGTGGCGATCCGGTGCCCGCCCGGCACCGCCGACAGGGCCTGCCGAAGACTCTGGCGGACAGCCGTCCCGGAGTTGGCCGCCGATGGCGCCAACTCGACGCAGAGCACCGGCCGTTGGCGGCCGACGGGCCCGAGGCCGATCAGCGCGGTGCGGCCGATGCCGGGCACCGCGTCGGTGATCCGCTCGACCACGGCGGTGTCGAGCACGAACCCGGTGCCGTGCACCCGGTGTGCGGAGCGCCCGAGGAACCACAGCCGGCCGCTCTCGTCCAGCCAGCCGAGATCGCCGGTGCGGTGCAGCAGGTCCTCACCGGTGCCGACCTTGGCGGCGGTGTTCGCTTCCGGGCGGGCGTGGTAGGCCCGGCTGACCTGCGGGCCGCCGACCGTGATCTCTCCGTACCTCCCTCGCGCCATCGGCCGGTCGGAGGCCGACCGGCCGGCCGGCGCCAGGACGTGGGCCGCCATGCCGGGCACCGGGCGGCCCAGGCAGACCCCGCGGTGGGTGTGCAGCGGATCGGCGTGCGCGGCGGCCAGCTCGGCACTGTCGATCACGCTGACCGGCAGGCACTCGGTGGCGCCGTACGCGCTGAGCAGCGTCGCCTCCTCCGGCAGCGCCCGGCGCAGCGCACGCACCAGCCGGTCGGGCGGCGGGGCGCCGAAGGAGCAGATCCGCCGTACCGGGGCGAGCGGCAGGCGGCCGCCCTCGCACCCCTCGGTCAGTGCCCGCAGCACCGCGGGGGAGGCGCACACCACCGAGGTGCGGTGGTCGGCGACGGCGCGGACCAGGTCCGCGCCACGGGTGCGCGCGGGCCTGAGGTGGTCGACGGCCGGGACGACGGTGGTGGCGCCGGTGGCGGGCCCGAACAGGGCGAAGGGCAGGAACCCGGCGAGCAGCACCTCATCGGGGCCCAGTTCCAGCAGCCCGGCGACGGAGCGGACCTGAGCGGCGAGCTGCCGGTGCTCGTACTCGACGCCCTTGGGCGGACCGGTCGAGCCGGAGGTGAAGGCGATCAGCGCGAGCGAGGCCGCGGGCGGCGGGCTCGGCCACGGCGGACCCGGCCGGGCCGGGTCCGGCCGCGGGCCGCGCCGCGCACGTCCCGTGACCAGCGTGGTGGTGACGTGCCGACGGGCCCAGCCGAACAGCAGCCGGGCCAGGTGGGCGAGCGGGTCGCCGATGAACACCTCGGGCCTGGTCTCCTCCAGGCAGGCCCGCAGGGCCGGCCGGGGCAGCGCCGGGTCGATCAGCACCGGTACCGCACCAAGGGCGAGCAGCCCGTACACGGTGGTCACCAGGTCGTACGGGTCACGGGCCATCACCACGGCCTTCTGCCCGGCTCCGACCCCCGCCTCGCGCAGTTCCCGGGCACGCGTGCGGCAGGCGGCCTCCAGGGTGGCGAAGTCGACGGTGTGCCAACGCCCGCGCTGAGCGGGCCAGACGAGCGCGGTACGGTCCGGTTGCAGGTCGGCCCAGCCGGCCAGGCGGGCGGCGAGCGTCTCCGGCCGGGCCCCGTCCGCCCGGACGGCCCCGGAGTCCACGGTCACCACCGCAGCGCCATGACGCCGACACTGGTGCCGCTGGCCAGGCCGACGATCCCCACCAGATCGCCCTCGCGCAGCCGGCCCTGCTCCTGCGCGAGGACCAGCTGCAGCGGGATGGTGGCGGTGGCGACGTTGCCGTGGTGGGCGAAGGTGGGGATCACGGCCTCTTCGGGGATACCGGTGGTCGAGCAGAGGATGCGGGTCATGGCCGCCGAGGGCTGGTGGACACAGAACAGCGCGCAGTCGGCCACGGCACCGATCAGCTCGCCCGCGGCCTTGACGGTCTGTTCCCGCAGCCCCGCGAAGGAGGCCGTCAACGCGGCGTCGTCGACCTCCAACTCGTGCATCCGGCCGGTGGCGTACGGGCTGCGCAGTACCGCGCTCGGCCACGCGGCGGGGTTGGCGAAGAACCGGCTGCCGAGGATGCCGGGCCGTTCGCTCGCCTCCACCAGCACGGCCGCCCCCATGTCGCCCAGCGTGAGGCTGGCCATCGCCGACGCGAGCCGGCCACGGTCCGGGACGCGCCAGCGGGTGAGCCGGCTGGGCGCCTCCCCGGTGACCACCAGCACCCGCCGGTAGGAGCCGAGCCTGATCAGCGCATCGGCGCTCTCCAGCGCGCTGAGCACGCCGTTGCAGGCATTCATCAGGTCGAAGACCGGTGCGGTGACACCGAGTTTGGCGGCCACCACGTTCGCGGTCGCCGGCTCGTCGAGGTCCTTGGTGATCCCGGTGTAGACGAGCAGGTCGATCGCCTCGGGCGGGAGGCCGGCGTCCTCCAGGACGGCGGCGCCCGCCCGGGCCGCCAGGTCCGAGGGCAGGTCCCCCGGCGCCGCCACGCACCGCTCGCGCAGCCCGAACATGTGCTCCAGCAGCCCCGTCGGCAGCGCGGCCCCGGGGCTCTGCCGGCACAGCTCCTCCTCGATCTCGCGGGAGCTCTGGCGGGCCTCGGGGACATGGACCCGCACGAGACCGATCCTGCTGTGGGGCGAGGGCATGGGTACCTCTCTGTGATAGGTCGTCACCGCGCGGACAGGAAGCGCCGAAGCGGCCCGACCAGGGCCTCGCCGACGTCCTCCAGGACGAAGTGGCCCGCGTCGGCGAAGGCGTGGACCTCGGCGTGCGGGAATCTGCGGCGCCACTCCCCCAGGACGAGCGGCGTGAACACCGGGTCGCGCAGGCCCCAGCCGATGAACACCGGCAGCCCGGCGTGGTCGGCGCTGTCCCCACCGGGATCGACCAGGGACCAGGCGGGGTCCTCGCCGCTGCGCGGGATCTGCCGCAGGAAGTCCCGTACCGCCCGCCGCCGCCCCGCGCCGCGGTACGGCCACAGGTAGGCGGAACGGACCTCGGCGGGCAGCGGCCGGACCACCCCGGCCCGCAGCGCCGCCCGCGGGAAGGCGTTCAGCAGGTGCGCCGCCTCACCGAGCGGCCCGATGTCGCGCAGCAGGGCCAGCGAGCGCGGCAGCCGGTAGCCCTCGGGCCAGCGGAAGCCCACGCTGTTCAGCACGACCAGCCGGGTCACCAGCCCGGGATGCCGTCTCGCCCAGGCCAGACCGATCGGCCCTCCCCAGTCGTGCACCGCCAGGGTCCAACCCTCCGACGGTGCCCCGCACCGCTCGATCAGGTGGGCCGCCAGCACGTCGAGGTGCTCCAGCCGTTCCACGAAGGGAATAGGGGCGGCGCCGGCGCTCCGCCGGGAGAGGCCCATGCCCAGCTGGTCCGGCACGACGCAACGGAAGTCCTCGGCCAGCGCGGTGACAAGGCGCCGCCACAGATATCCCCACGTCGGGTTCCCGTGCAGCATGAGCACGACGTCGCCGGACCCCTGGTCGACGTAGTGCAATCCGGATTCCTCCTCGCGCCGCCAGTGCTCCGTACCCGGAAAGCCGGGCAGACGAGGTCGACTGGGCAGCATGGGGGTCTCCCCTGGTCCGTCGGCGGCCCGGCGGGCCGGCGCTGAAAGGTCTGCCGCAGAACGTAGCCCGACGCCGGCGGAAGACCCGGCAGGCGCACGCCGCTATCCCCCGACTGCCGGACAGTAAAGATCGTCAGCGATCTTTAGCGGCAAAAGTCAACCCATTCATGACTCTTCCCACACGCTGCGACAGTCGGATCAATATCGCACCGTAAAGGCGAATCCGGTCCCGCCTGGATCGCGCAGTTCCACGCCAGTGGTGATCCTGGCACCAGCAGTTCGTATACACAATCAAAAGGAGGACATTATGGGCTTTCAGCCCACCGCCGCGGACACCCCGTCCGGTCCACACGCCGGAAACTCCTCGACCCGGCGCTGGCGCCTCGCCACCGTCCCGCTCGCCCTGGCCGCCACGGTCGCCGGTGCCGGCCTGCTCATCCAGGAGACCGCCCCCACTCCGGCCGCCGCCAGCGGCTCCACCGGCCACCGCGACACGCTCCTGACCAAGCTCAGCTGCTCCGGGCAGGCGGTCGTCACCACCAGCGCGCCGATCACGGACGCCCCCACGAGCGTGTCCATCACCGCGGTCGGCACCTACGACGACTGTTTCGCCGAGAACGGCGGGCCCGCGAACGTCCTGTCGGCGACGTTCACCTTCGCCGGCTCCGGCACGATCTCGTGTTCCTCCCCCAGCTCGTTCAGCGGCACCGAGACCATCACCTGGTACAGCGGACTGAACCAGACCGGCAGCGTCGTCGGAACCTCCACCGTGACCACCAACGGCGCACAGCCCGTCGAAGGCGACCCCGCGCACGAGGAGATCCTCGACTCGACCGACAGCACGGTGTCCCTCGGCAGCACCGTCCTGCCGGGGGCCGGCGTCGTCGCCACCTTCGAGCCCACCAGCGACATCAGCAACTGCTCCAACGGCCTGAGCAGCATGACCGTGAAACACGACGCCGCGTTCTCCGCCCTCCTCTGACCCCTCCTCTCCCAGCCGCCCGATCTCACAGAACAGGAACACCATGCCTTCGCACTCCTGGGACTCCGACCCCGTCCCGACGCGGGAAACGACGCCCCCCAAGCCCCGCCGGTGGCACCTGGCCGTCGTCCCGCTCGCCCTGGCCGCCGTGGCCGCCACCTCGGCCGTGCTGCTCCAGCAGTCCGCCCCCGCCTCGGCCGCCGACACGCCGGTCGTGACCGACGGCGCCAATGAGGTCGCCAAACCCCGGGCCACCCCCCTGCTCAAGCTCATGTGCGGCGCGAACGGTACGATCCAGAGCACCCAGCCGGTCACGAACACCCCCACCTCGGTCGACATCTCCATGACCAACGGCGTCGTCGAGAGGTGTCTGACGCAGAACGGCGGACCCGAGCTGTCCGCCGGAACGGTCTCGCTCACCGGGGCGGCCACCCTCTCGTGCAGCCAGGTCGGCCAGCTCACCGGCACCATCGTCGTCAACTGGTCCGACGGAAGCGGCAACTCGGCCGGCGTCTCCACCATCAACGCCGACGGCATGCAGCGCGTCCAGGCCGACGCCTCGAAGAACGAGATCACCAACAACCTCAACGGCGTGGTCTCCCTCGACAGCACCGTCCTGCCCGGTGCCACCGTCACCGGCACCCTCTACCCGGGGGCCGACATCACGAAATGCAGCACCGGGACCCTCAGCAGCATCCCGAACAGTGACATCGTCCTGCGTTTCAACAGCCTCGTCTGAGACTCCCTCGGCACCGGGCCGGGGCGCGGCACCTGCCGTGCCCCGGCCCGGTGCCGTAGCGCCGGTGCCGACAGCATTCCGGGATCTTCCGTCACTGGGCGCTCGCCGCGGGTCGTACGACGATCTCGTTCACGTCGACGTACGGCGGCTGGGAGATCGCGTAGGCGACGGCGTCCGCGATCGCGGAGGCCGGCAGGGCCACGGCGCGGTAGGTCCGCATGGCCGCCCGGGCGGCCGGGTCCGCGATGCCGTCGGCGAGTTCGGACTCCGTGACGCCCGGCGAGACCAGCGTGACCCGGACGTCACCGGCGGACTCCTGACGCAGGCCCTCGGAGATCGCACGGACCGCGAACTTGGTGGCGCAGTACACGGCGGCGGTGGGAGAGACCTCGTGCGCGCCGACGGAGGCGATGTTCACGATGTGCCCGCCGCCCTGGGCGCGCAGCACGGGCAAGGCGGCGGAGATGCCGTGCAGGACGCCCCGCAGGTTCACGTCGATCATGCGGTCTCACTCCTCCGTCCTGAGCGCCTCCAGCGGCGACAGCGGCATCACCCCGGCGTTGTTGACCATCACGTCCACGCGGCCGTACCGCTCTTCGGCCGCGGCCACGAAGTCCCGCACGTCGGCGGCCCCGGTCACGTCCAGGCGCCGGGTCGCCGCCGTGCCGCCCGCGGCGGTGATCTCCGTGACGAGTCGCTCCAGGCGATCGGTGCGCCGCGCTCCCAGGAACAGGCGGTGGCCGTCGGCGGCGAGCCGGCGGGCGGTCGCCTCGCCGATCCCACTGCTGGCACCGGTGATCGCTACAACCTTGACTGTCCGGTCGTGCATGACTGCCCCTCATCTCTCGGTAGGGCACCGAGTCTGGGCGAGGTGTTCCAGGCGGCCCAGGCCGTGTGCTGCCCGGGTGCGGTACACCCAGGCAGCACACCGGGCCCTCGGCATAGCGTGGGCACATGACCGACAACCAGCTGGGTGAGTTCCTGCGGGCACGCCGTGCGGCCGTGCGGCCGGACGAGGTCGGGATGCCGAGCCATGGCGTGCGCAGGGTCGCCGGGCTGCGCCGCGAGGAGGTCGCCGTACTGGCAGGGGTGAACGCGGACTACTACACCCGGCTGGAACAGGGCCGCGAACGCCACCCGTCCGCGCAGGTGGTGGACGCGCTCAGCCGCGTGCTGCTGCTGGACACCGACGCCCGGGCGCACCTTCACCACCTGTCCGGAACCGCACCGTCCCGGCGGCCCGTCGCCGCCACCGACCGGGTCGCCCCCGCCCTGCGCGTCCTGCTGGACGGCTACCCCGGCACTCCGGCGTTCGTCATCGACCCGGCCCTGGACGTCCTGGCCGCCAACGCCCTGGCCGAGGCCCTGTATTCCCCCTTCGAAGCGATGGACAACCTGGCCCGCATGGTCTTCCTCGACCCGGCAGGTCGGCCGTTCCACCCCCGATGGGACCGGACGGCGGAGACAGTGGTGGGGCACCTGCGCCAGGCGTCCGGCGTCGACCCGGGCAGTCCGCGCCTACGGGCTCTCGTAGGCGAACCCAGCACGCGCAGCACGGACTTCGCCCGGCTGTGGAACACCCACACCGTGCGCGGCAAGACCCGCGAACACAAGCAACGTCCACCACCCGGACGTCGGCGGCATGACCCTCACCCACCACGCGTTCGACGTGCGGGACGCCCCCGGCCAGCAGTTGATCATCTACCATGCCGAACCCGGCAGCCCCAGCGCCGAGGCACTCAGCCTGCTCGGCTCCGTGCACGCCACAGCGAACCGCGCCAACCGGCCCGCCGGGTGACAGCCTGCTCCGTGACGCCCGGCGAGTTTGCCTTAACCTTCATCCATTGCAACGGGGCGTTGCGTTCGAGGTCAGCGTCATTGCATCAGTTTACCGCTACTGAGCTGGCATAATGCCTTTCATGCGATTGACGCCACGTCAGGAAAAGCCGTAGCTTTCCAGTTATCCGAACGTGCGGCAACGCGAAACGAGGCACGGCCATGGGGGAATCCCCGCACACCGTCACGACCATGCCGGCGGCACGCCGCCCCGGCTGTCCCTTCGACCCGCCCGCCGAGCTGATCGACGCCCGCCGGCACGGGCCGATGAGCCGCTACACCTTCCCCGGCGGGAAGCCCGGCTGGCTGGTCACCGGCTACGACCTGGTCCGGGCGGTGCTGGCCGACACCCGGTTCAGCTCGCGCAAGGACCTGATGCTCCACCCGACCATCGACTACGGCGACTTCCAGATCCCGCCGGCGCCGCCCGGGGAGTTCGTCCTCATGGACGAGCCCCAGCACAGCCGCTACCGCAAGCCCCTGACGGGCAAGTTCACCGTCCGGCGCATGCGGCTGCTCACCGAGCGCATCGAGCAGGTCACCGCCGCCCGCCTGGACGCCATGGAGGCCGCCGGGCCTCCGACCGACCTGGTGACCGCGTTCGCCAAGCCCATACCCGCCATCGTGATCTGCGAACTGCTCGGGGTGCCGTACGAGGACCGGGGCTCCTTCCAGGAGCAGGTCGACTCGTTCATGAACGGGGAGACCAGCGACGAGGACCTCATGGCTGCCTACGCCGCGACCCAGGAGTACCTGGCGGAACTGGTGGCCGCCAAGCGCGCCAACCCCACCGACGACGTGCTCAGCGACCTCACCGACAGCGACCTGACCGACGAGGAGCTGAAGGGGATCAGCCTGATCCTGCTCGCCGCCGGTCTCGACACCACCGCGAACATGCTGGCCCTCGGCACCTTCGCGCTGCTGCGCACCCCGGACCAACTGGCCGCGCTGCGCGCCGATCCCGCGCTCGCCGACCGGGCCGTGGAGGAGCTGCTGCGCTACCTGAGCGTCGCCAAGACCTTCATGCGGACGGCCCTGGAGGACGTCGAACTCGGCGGCCGGACCGTCAAGGCCGGCGACCGGCTGATCCTCTCCTTCAACACCGCCAACCGCGACCCCGAGCGCTTCCCCGATCCCCACGTGCTCGACCTGAGCAGGCAGGACGGCGGACACCTGGCCTTCGGCCACGGCATCCACCAGTGCCTGGGCCAGCAGCTGGCCCGCATCGAGATGCGGGTCGCCTTCCCCGCGCTGCTCGGCCGCTTCCCCACGCTGCGGCTGGCCGTACCGCCCGAGGAGGTCGCCCTGCGCCCGGAGCTCGCGGACATCTACGGAGTGAAGAGCCTCCCCGTCACCTGGGACGCGTGACCGATGAGGATCACCGTGGACGTCGACCGCTGCATCGGCTCCGGAATGTGCGCCCTGACGGCCGGCGAGGTCTTCGACCAGCGCGAGGACGACGGCACCTCGGTCGTACGGCAACCCGACCCTCCCGCCGAGGCCTTGGACGCGGTGCGCGAGGCGGTCGCCCTGTGCCCCGCCTCGGCGATCAGCCTGTCGGCCGACCTGTGACGGCCGGGCCGGTCCGACACATGATCGTCCGGTCGTCTCGCGGAGCCCGAGGCCCCGGGAGGGCCTGCGGCGCCAGGGCCCGCGGCCGGGCGTTCGGTGGCCGTGACCAGCGCCGACGGTCTCGCCTTAGGATGCGGGACATGAACAGCACCACGCCGCCGCACGGAGAGCCCATACCGACGACGCGGCGAACCCGCTGGCAAGAGGCGGGGCAGAGCGGGAACTACGGCAAGCGGTTCGCCGACCTCATCTCCGCCGGCGAGGACGTCGACGGTGAGGCCCGGCTCGCCGACACGCTCCTGCCGCGCGGCGCCCGGGTGCTCGACGCCGGCGCCGGCATGGGCCGGGTCGCCGCGGCGCTGCTGCGGCGGGGGCACGACGTGGTCGCGATCGAGCCCGACCCGGCCCTGGTCCGGCAGGCCCGGGAGACCTACCCCGGGCTGGCGATCGAGGAGCGCGACATCCTCGACCTCGGCCCCGACGACGGCCCGTTCGACCTGGTCGTCTGCGTGGGCAACGTCATCGTCTTCCTCGCCGAGGACACGGAACGCAGGGCACTGGGCGCGATGCGCGACGTACTCGGCGAGAACGGCCGGATCCTGGTCGGCTTCCACCTCCAGGACCCGCCACCGCACGCCCGCACCTACCCGGCGGCGGAGTTCGAGGCGGACCTGGCCGCCGCCGGACTGCGCGTCGACCTGCGGGCAGGCACCTACCAGCTGCACCCCGCGAACGACGCCTACGGCGTCTGGGTCCTGAGCCGGGCCCAGGCGTAACGCCACCTCCCGGGGCCCTGCCCAGCCGCCGGGACGGTGCTCCCGTCCGTCAGGCGCGGGCGACGGCCCTGCGCAGGCAGTAGGCGGCGGCACCGGCCGCGATCACCGCGGCTCCCCACAGGACCGAGGAGGGCGGCAGGGCGAAGGCCAGGAGCACGCAGCCGACGGCGCCGACGACGGGCACGATCCGCACGGGGCCCTTCACGGGGGTGAGGGTCCAGGCGGACGCGTTCGCGATGGCGTAGTAGGCCAGCACACCGAAGGAGGAGAAGCCGATCGCGCCGCGGACGTCCGTGGTGGCGGCCAGGACCGCGACCACCGCGCCGACCGCGAGCTCGGCGCGGTGCGGCACCTGGAAGCGCGGGTGGACGGCGGCCAGGACGTGGGGCAGGTGCCGGTCGCGGGCCATCGCCAGGGTGGTGCGCGAGACCCCGAGGATCAGCGCGAGCAGCGAGCCGAGCGCCGCGACGGCCGCCCCGGTGCGCACGACCGGGGCGAGCGCGGGGACGCCGGCGGCACGCACGGCCTCGGTGAGCGGTGCGGCGGTGTGGGCGAGCCGGTCGGGCCCGAGCACGGCGAGCGCGGCCACGGCGACGGCCGCGTAGACGACGAGCGTGATGGCGAGCGCGGTGGGGATCGCCCGGGGGATGGTCCGCTTCGGGTCGCGGACCTCCTCGCCGAGGGTGGCGATGCGCGCGTAGCCGGCGAACGCGAAGAACAGCAGGCCGGCGGCCTGGAGCACCCCGCCGAAGGTCGCGTCCGTACCGACGGCGAGCCGAGCGCCCTCGGCGGCGGGGCCGGTCAGGCAGGCGGTGACCACGGCGGCGAGCACCGCCAGGACGACGGCGACGATCCCCCGGGTCAGCCACGCGGACTTCCGCACGCCGACGTAGTTCACCGCGGTGAGCACCACCACCGCGGCGACCGCGACCGCGTGCGCCTGTCCGGGCCACACGTAGGAGCCCACCGTGAGGGCCATCGCCGCGCAGGAGGCGGTCTTACCGACCACGAAGCCCCAGCCCGCCAGGTAGCCCCAGAACTCGCCGAGCCGCTCACGGCCGTAGACGTAGGTGCCGCCGGACTCCGGGTAGCGGGCGGCCAGCCGGGCCGAGGAGGTGGCATTGCAGTACGCCACCACCGCGGCCAGGGCGAGGCCCGGCAGCAGACCGGACCCGGCCGCGCCGGCGGCCGGGGCAAGCGCGGCGAAGATCCCCGCGCCGATCATCGACCCGAGCCCGATCACCACGGCGTCGAACACGCCCAGGTGGCGCCCCAGCTCCCCGGCCCGGGCCACTGCCGGTGTCCCCATCGCTCGCTCCTCGACCACGGCGCACGGCCGTTCCGGACTTCGGTTCCGGCGCACGCTATAGGAGCAAGGTGTCGAGCCGGCCTCGCGGACCGGACCGAGGCGAGGGCCTGGCCACCGCCCGCGAGCCAGGACGCCTCACCGTGAGTCGGCACGAGCCCGCGGGTCGGTCCCCGCGGAGCACGTCATCCGACCTCGCGGGTGGCGGACCGGGCCGGGGCACCGAGCACCCGCCGCAGCTCCTCGACGCTCGGCGCCCCGTCCACCCGGCCGTCCGCACTCCGGTAGAGCCGGCAGGACACGCTCGGCGGTGTTCCGGGGGCGGCGAACGGGTCGTTCCCGTCGACCAGCAGGGTGGGCGAGCCGTGCATGCCCAAGCGTTCGGCGTCCTCCTGGTCCTCGACCACGTGCCGCACCAGCCCGACGCCCGGCAGGTCGGCCAGCACCACGGCGAGCCGCTCCGCCAGCACCGACTCGTTCGGGCACTGCGGAACCGTCAGCATCTCCAGCCGCACGGCCGCCACCTCCTTCGTCCTCGTCGTCAGCACCGTTCACGCTAGACCGGATCACCGCCCGGCGCGGTGGGTGCCCGGGATTGGCGAGGTGAGGGGTCAGGCGGCCGTCACGTGGCCCCACTCTCCGCATGAGCCGAAAGGTAAAGATTCTACCAAGTGTGCAAGTATGCCAGGGGCGGAGGACTATGCTTTTCGAGGTTTGAAGAAGGCACCTCGTTCGGTGAGGCTTCTTCACGGACACAGGCCACTGATCCGACGACGTCGAGAGACGCCCAGGGTCAGGACAGATCCTCCCGACCTAAGGGTTGATCCGAAGTGGCTTCCGGCCTATGCGGCCGGACACGCCGTGGAGTGCCAAAGCTCTGACGAGTTGGGGTGAGTCGGCCGCTGTTTCCGCGCGCCGGCGAACTCCTTGCCGTGTCGATCACACGCACCACGGGGTGCGTCGACCGGGAGGAGGCGAGAGACATGGATTGCAGTAGTCCGGGCCACAGTCGGCCCTTCCCGCGCCTGCCCTCGTACACCTCCGGCACGCGGTAGCCACCTTCCCCGCGCGCACACGCGCCGCTGCGTCACGCCCGCCCGACGGCTTCGCCGTGCCCTGCGGCGTCGCGTCCTCGCAGCGCGCAGCGCGGTCTCCACCGGTTGCGATATCGGCACGGGTGCCCCGCGCACCTACCCGCCGATCGTGACGGTCGTGGTCGTCATCACGATCGTCCGGACCGCCCCGGGCAGCTGACCCACCGCGCCGGGGGCACCGACCGCGTGCCACCGTCCGTCCCCCTCCTCCCGTGAAGGAGGTGCCGTCGTGCACACCCTGACCACCGTCGACTTCCTGGTACGGCTCGCCACCGGCGTCGCCTGCGGCGCGCTGATCGGCGTCGAACGCCAGTGGCGGGCCCGGATGGCCGGCCTGCGCACCAACGCCCTGGTCGCCGCCGGCGCCACCCTGTTCGTGCTCTACAGCGAGGCCGTCGGCGACGCCGCCAGCCCCACCCGGGTCGCCTCCTACGTCGTCTCCGGCATCGGCTTCCTCGGCGGCGGCGTCATCCTGCGCGACGGCGCCGGCGTACGCGGCCTCAACACCGCCGCCACACTCTGGTGTTCGGCCGCCGTCGGAGTGCTCGCCGCCTCCGGCAAACTGCGGTTCGCCGTCCTCGGCACACTCGCCGTCCTCGTCGTCCACCTGGTCCTGCGCCCCGCCGGCCGACTCCTCGACCGGGCCCCGCAGGCCAGCAGCGACCCCGACTCCACCACCCGCGCCACCGTCCACCTGGAATGCGACCGCAAGTCCGAGACCCACATCCGGGCCCTGCTGCTCCAGGCCCTCGCCGCCTCCGGACTCGCCCCGACCGGCCTGCGCGCCCGCCGCACCGACAACGGCGACGCCACCAGCCTGCGGGCCACCGTCGCGATCACCCGACAGATCGCCCCGGCACTCGAACAGGTCGTCACCCGCCTGTCGTTGGAGCCCGGCGTACGCGACCTGCACTGGCACCTCGACGACGGCCGCGACGCCGCCGAGCAGTCGACAGCCGGGCATCCGACAGCGGCGGAGCCGGCACTCGCCTGAAAGCGGCCCACTCCCAGCCGCCCGTCGAAACCACCCCGACCGCCCCGACCGAGAGGACACCGCAGTGATCACGGCCCTCGACCACGTCCAGCTCTCCGCACCACCCGGCAGCGAGGCACTGCTGCGCGCCTTCTACGGCGACGTCCTCCAGATGGCGGAGCTGCCCAAGCCCGGGCCGCTGACCGGCCGCGGTGGCTGCTGGTTCGCCGCCGACGGCGGCCGGGTCCGGCTCTACCTCGGCGTCGAGGAGCGCTTCCGCCCCAGTACCAAGGCCCACCCCGGCCTCGCGGTCTGCGAGATCGACGACTTCGCCCACCGGCTCGCCGAACTCGGCGCGCACGTGGTCTGGGACGACAGCCTGCCGCCCCAGCGCCGCTTCTACACCACCGACCCCGTGGGCAACCTCCTGGAGTTCGTCGAAGCCTCGGCCCCCTGACCGGACGGCGCCGGGCGCGTCACAGCGCGGCTTCCGCCCCGGGTTCGAGCTCGAACTCGGCGTCGTCGGCGTCGTAGTCGTACAGCTCCGCGTACCGACCCCAGTCGATGGCGGTCTCCAGCTGCCGTCGCGCGCCGACCGGGTCGAAGCCGCGCCGCAGCAGGTCGAGGAAGAGGCCCTCGCGCAGGGTGTGGTCCTCGGTGGCCGCCAGGGACTGGACGATGGCGCGCACCAGCGGGGCACGGCGGGCGGCCAGCCGGGCGAAGAGCTGCTTGCTGGCGAGGATGTCGGCGGCCGCGAACTCCCGGCCGACGCCGGTGACCGCGATCCGGCCGGCCATGGTGGTGGCCAGGCCCAGCAGGACGGCGGCGTCCACGATCGGCAGGAGGTCGTCCACCTCGAAGTTGAGCTCGTCGGCGATCTCCGCGAGGCTCTCCTCCCCGCCCATCGCGAGCAGGATCTCCAGCAGGCCGGCGAGGCCGCCCACGCTCGCCTGCGGCAGCGGGACGGTGATCGGGGTCTCGACCGGACGGGCGGCCGGTCCGGCGCCGGCAGCCGTGCCCTCCTCCCGCCCGGTGAGGATGCCGTAGACCGTGTCGACCAGCGCCTCGAACTGCGGGGTGCGGCGGTCGCGGGGCCGGGTCAGGTCCACCGTGAGTTCGGCGCGGATCCGACCGGGGTTGGAGGAGAGCACCAGGATCCGGTCGGCGAGCAGCACCGCCTCCTCGATGTTGTGGGTGACGATCAGGATCGCCTTGACCGGCGCCTCGTGCCCTTCCCACAGGCCCACCAGCTCGGAGCGCAGGTTCTCGGCGGTCAGCACGTCCAGCGCGGAGAACGGTTCGTCCATGAACAGCGCGTCCGGCTCGACCACCAGGGCCCGGGCGAACCCGACCCGCTGCCGCATGCCTCCGGACAGCTCCTTGGGGTAGGCGCCCTCGAAGCCGTCCAGCCCGATCAGGTCGATCGCGTCCAGCGCCCGCCGGCGCCGCTCCTCCTCCCCCACCCCGCGGGCCCGCAGGCTGAGTTCGACGTTCTGCTGGACCGTCAGCCACGGCAGCAGCGCGAACGACTGGAAGACCATCGCCACCCCGGGGTTGGCGGCGGTGAGCGGATCGCCCCGGTAGGAGACGGTGCCGGACGACGGGGCGATCAGGCCGGCCAGGCAGCGCAGCAGGGTGGACTTGCCGGAGCCGGACTTGCCGAGCAGGGCGACGATCTCGCCCTCGACCAGGCGCAGGCCGATGTCCTCCAGCACCGGCAGGGCCCGCCCGTCGGGGGTGGTGAAGGTCTTGGTCACGCCGACCGCCTCGACGATCGGGGTGTGGACGGTGCTGGTGGTCATCGCGCTCCCTCGGTCCTCGGCCTCTCGGTCCCTCTGTCTCGCCGTCCCGCTGTCTCGCCGCCCCTCGGTCTCTCGGTCCCTCGGCCCCTCGGTCAGAGTGCGTAGCGGGTGTCGGCGATCCGGTAGAGCCTGCGCCACAGCAGGCGGTTGAGGGCGACGACGTAGATGCTCATGACGCTGATCCCGACCAGGATCCTCGGGAAGTCGCCGGTGGCGGTGGCGGCGGTGATGTAGGCGCCGAGCCCGGTCGCGGTCAGGTGGTGGGATCCGTAGTCGACGACCTCGGCGACGATCGAGGCGTTCCACGCGCCGCCCGCCGCGGTGATCCCGCCGGTGACGTAGTACGGGAAGACCGCCGGCAGGATGAACGCGCGCCAGCGCAGCGTCCCGCCCACCCCGAAGCCGGTCATCGCCTCGCGCAGGTCGGAGGGGATCGCGTAGGCGCCGGCGATGACGTTGAACAGGATGTACCACTGCGCGCCCAGGGCCATCAGCAGCACCGCGCCGACGTTCAGCGAGATGCCCACCGCCACGAAGAGCACCGTGGCGAAGGGGAAGAGGAAGTTCGCGGGGAAGCTCGCCAGCACCTGCACCACCGGCTGGGCGAAGCGGGTGACCTTGGGGTTCATGCCGATCCACACGCCGATCGGCACCCACACCACGGTCGCCGCGACGAGCAGGACCACGACCCGGCCGAAGGTGACCGCGCCCAGCCACAGGGCGTGCACGAACTCGCCCAGCCCGACCGTGGCGTCGACGTAGTCGAGGGCCCGCCAGGTGCCGAGCAGCACCACGGCCGTCACCGCGCCCGCGAAGAACACGTCCCCGGTCCGCTCGCGCGCCGCCGGAGGGGCCAGCGGGTGCTCGGCCAGGCCGAAGGCCCGGGTGCCGCGGTCGAGCGCCGTGCCGACCGGCCGCAGCGGCCGTCCGAGCAGCTCCGGCACGCTGGAGCGGCGCAGGAGGTCCAGCACGGCGCTGCGGGGCCGCTCGGCGGCCTCCGACTCCTCCACCCGGAACCGCTCCGACCAGGCCACCACCGGCCGCCAGAACAGCACGTTCACCCCGACCACCATCACGACCATCACCGCGATCGCGATGCCCACCTTCCCCAGGTCCCCCTCCTGGATCGCGGCGGCGGCGTAGGACCCGATGCCCGGCAGGGCGTACTGGTGCCCCAGGACCCTGATCGACTCGGACGCGGCGAGGAAGAACCACGCCCCGCCGAAGCTCATCATCCCGTTCCACACCAGCGGGATCATCCCGCCCGGCACGTCCAGCTGCCAGAACCGCTGCCACTTGGTCAGCCGCATCACCCGGGACGCCTCGTCCAGTTCCCCGGGCTGGCTGGTCAGCGAGGCGTAGAAGGCGAACGTCATGTTCCACGCCATCGACGTGAAGATCGCGAAGATCGACGCGCACTCCAGCCCCAGCGTGGAACCGGGGAAGAGGTTGATGAACGCGGTCACGGTCACCGACAGGAACCCCAGCACGGGCACCGACTGGAGGACGTCCAGCACCGGCAGCAGCACCTTCTCCGCCCGCCGCATCCGGGCCGCGGCCGTGGCGTAGACGAAGGTGAACAGCACGGAGACGACGAGCCCCACGAACATCCGCAGCAGGGACCGCACCGCGTAGTACGGCAGGTCCGACGGGTCGGTCGACACCGTGGACGGCGCCTGCTCCGGCAGGAACGGCGCGTCCAGCGACGGGGCCAGCCGCAGCAGGCCGTACAGCAGCCCCACCAGCGCCGCCGTCACCAGCACGTCCACCCAGCGCAGTGCCGGGCGCCGCCACACGCCGCGGGAAGGGAACCCGCCCTCGCCCGACATCCGCACCACCATCCGAAGCCCCTGGTCACCGCCGTCCGCGCCACTGAACCACGCCCGACCCGCCGGACCGCCCATCCCCGGGCACGCGACGGGACCGCTCACCGGCACGGACCAATGCCCCGGGCCCGGGCCCGGTGGTGTCTCAGGCCGCGAGGCCGACGTCGAGGACCCGGGCGGCACCGGCGGGGCGATAATTCCGGCCGCTCTCCGCTGCCCGCCTGTTAGGCTCCGCGGGTGTTCATCGTGATGTTCATCTGACGGTCCTGGGTCCCTCCCGCCCAGGTTCTGATCCGTCGAGGGTGCGGTTCCGCATGCCCTCCGGACTTCGATCACCGTCAGACGTCGGCGGCCGCGCACACGACTCCGGCCGCGCATCATCGGAGCCTCCTCATGCTCGCAGTGCTTCTCCTTCCCGGCGCGCTTCGCGCCTTCCTCCCCGCCCTGGTCGCCCGGTCCGCCCTGGCGATGGGCGGCCTGGCCCTCCTGCTCGCCGTCCAGGCCAGTACGGGTTCGTACTCCCAGGCCGGCTTCGCCACAGCGACGTTCGGGATCGCCAACGTCGTCGCCGCCCCCTGGCGCGCCCGGGCCGTCGACCGGCTCGGGCAGCGGATCGCGCTCACCGCCATGGCGGCAGGCCAGGCCTCGGGGTTCGTCGCCCTCGCGCTCATCGCGGGAACCGAAGGCGTCCCGGATGCCTGGTTCCTCGTCCTCGGCGCGGTGGTCGGCCTGACCGCGCCGCCCCTGGGAGCCGCGATGCGGATGATCTGGGCGTCGCTCACGACCGCCGGTGACCAGCGGACGAAGGCGTTCAGCATCGACGCGGTCTGCGAGGAACTCCTCTTCGTCGGCGGTCCCGTCGTCATCACCGCGGTCATCGTGGCCACGTCTCCCGCCACCGGACTCTGGGTGACCGCCGCCACGGTCTTCCTCGGCACCGCGGCGATGACGTCCAGCGCGTCGTCGGGGGCGCTGCGCGGAACCGGAGGGGGTGTCGCGCGGGGTGACCGCCCGCTCCAGCAGCCGGGATTCGCACGGGTGTTGACCGTCCTCGTGGGCGTCGGCGGCGTGCTCGGCGTCGCGGAGATCGCGGCGCCGGCCGTCGCCGCGCAGCGTGACGCCGTCGCGGCCTCGGGCTGGCTCCTGGCGGCCTTCGCCGGCGGAAGCGCCCTCGGCGGGTTCCTCTACGGGCAGCTGAAGCTCACGTCGGGCATCGGCGCGAGGCTGTTCACCCTGTGCACCGGCATGGGGCTCGCCGCGGTGCTCGTGTCCCAGCTGCACCCGCTCGGTCTCTTCGCCGTGGGCCTCGCCCTCGTCGGCCTCTTCCTCGCCCCCTCCCTCATCACCGGGTACCTCATCGCCGACACCGTCGTCCCGGAGTCCGGCCGGACGGAGGCGTCGACCTGGATCAACACCTCCGTGAACCTCGGCGCCTCGCTGGCGTCCGCCGCGGCCGGAGTCGTCATCGACAGGTCCGGCGGCTGGTTCGCCCTCCTGCTCATGGGAGCGATCGCTCTCGCTCTCGCCACGGCCGCGCCGTTCGCACGACTGCGCGAGATGGAGCGGCCTGCGGCCCCCGCTCCCGATCGTTGCGAGAACGGCTGACGATCCCGTTGGCGTCACCGACGCCGACACCGGGTCCGGACCGGCCACGACGAGCGACGAGGCCGCAGCCCGGGAGCTGCGGCCTCGTCACGGTGAGGAGCGTTTCAGTGCCGAACGCCGCCGTGGCACAGCCGGGCGGTGTGGACGGTGTCGGCCGTGAGGTAGAAGGCGTCAGGACGTCCGAGGATGCCCGCGGACGTGTCGCTGTCCAGGAGCTGCTCCAGCGTTGCGCGGTCCTCCGGATCCAGCCGGTCACCGATCCGGTCGCGCAGCCGGGTCAGACGCAGGTGCAGGTACTCCCGCGCCGACATCCCGAGGGGGGACGTGAGATCGGTGAAGAAGCTGCGCGTCCCGCTGGGGACGAGCCCGGCACGGGCGAGCATGGCCGGCCAGTCCTCCACCGTCGCGGCCGCGCCCGGCAGTTGGTCGCGCATCGCGCCGAAGGCATCCTCGGCGGCCGCGTCCAGGCGGGCCTGCAAGCCCGGACGCCCCGTGCCGATGTCGCGGGGCAGGAAGCGCGGGGGAAGCCCGCTCTCGGCGACGGCGAGGAGCCCGCCCGGCCGCAGGCAGGCGACCAGGGAGCGCAGTGCCGCCTGCTGGTCCCCCACCTGCTGGACGCCGTGACGGCTCCAGATCAGGTCGGCGGCACCCAGCGCGTCGAACTCGCCGCTGATGTCCGTCAGTTGAGTGACGACGCGGTCCGCCACCCCCTGAGCCGCCGCACGCGAACGGACCTGCTCCAGGAGGCCGGGCGACCGGTCGACGGCTACGACCTCGGCGTCCGGGAAGGTGCGCGCCAACAGGCAGGTCACCACGCCCGGCCCGCTGCCGACGTCCAGCACCCGGTGGACGGGGGCGTGTCCGCCGCCGCCGATCCGCAGCAGACCCCGCAACCACTCCACGGCCCGCAGGAGAGCGGGGGCGTGCACGCCGGCTTCGCGTTCCCGGAGCGCGCCGGAGGCGTCCCACCCGAGGTCCTGGTCGTGCTGCGGGTTCATGAGTCCATGCCTTCCTTCGTGGGTCGGTCCGGGTCCGCGCTCAGCGGAGGAAGGGGGCGAGCTGGCGCTCCAGAACCGGCTTCGGCGCGGCACCCGTCCACGCCGTCGAGACGGCGCCGTCGGCGTAGACCACGAAGGCGGGGATCGACGTGACCCCGTACCGCTCCGCCAGTCCGGGCTCCTCGTCGACGTTGATCTTGACGACGTCCAGGACACCCGCGTGCTCGGCGGCCAACGCCTCGACGATGGGAGTGACCCTGATGCACGGCCCGCACCACGCGACCCAGAACTGGACCAGGACGGGGTGCTCCGCCTTCAACACGCGGGCGGGGAAGGTCTGTTCGGTGACACTCTCCACGAAGCGGGTGGACTTTGCGGCCATGGCGGGGCTCTCCTCTTCCGGTGCGTTCGCGCACGAGCGCCGCTCCCGGCGGGACCGGACCGGGACCGGGGCGGCGCTCGAACCTCAGCTCCGAGGGTGCGCCCGCAATCGCGGAGGCGGCAAACAGACTTGCCGTTTTCGCAAATATGCTTCCTGACTCAGGGAAAGTGCGGGGGCCGGGGCACGTTCGGTCTACGCCGCGCCCGGGTCGTGGAGCGACGCGTCGGCGGGCCCCTGACGGAAGCCGGTGAACCGTACCTGCAGGCCCTCGCGCTGCGGGGAGCAGCAGAAGGGGCCGGCTGATGCCACCGCCTCCGGTGCCAGCGGGGCGAGCCGGACCATGCGCCACGGGTCGTCGTCGCGGCGGGCCCGGATCGTCAGGGCATCGCCGACGCGGCTGGCCCGGACGGTGATGCGGCGCCCGCTCCAGTCGGGCACAGGGGCCAGGGACCAGTCCGACTGCCCGCGGGTGACGACGGCGCCCAGGTGCGGGACGCCGTCCGTCATCTCCACGCCGGCCTTGATCCACGTCCGCTCGTCCACCCGGACCATGAGTCCGGCCTGGTCGTAGAGGGCGTCGAAGTCGGCGACGAAGGTCACTTCGACGGCGCTGGCGTCCGGCAAGGGGGTCAGCAGCGCGTGCCCGTCGTCCCGGACGAAGCCGTAGCTGGTGGTGCGCCAGAAGTCGCTGCGGTCCCGGGTGGTGACGAGCAGCCCGGAGCCGTCGTGGACGGCGTCCAGCGGAGGGTTGAGCCAGGTCGCGTCGTCCCAGCCGATGGTGTGCTGATCGCTCATGTCTCTGCTTCCGTTGTGCGGGTGGGGCGCTCGGTCGGTGTTCGTCGGCCCCGGACTCCTCCGCGCCCGTCGACACGAGGGGAACCCGTCGCGCGGCGGGCGTCTACGGGTGGTGGCGGGCGTCGGCGTGGCGTCCCGTCAGCAGGCACCCGGGGGCCAGGAGGATGCCGGCCCCACCGCGCCCGTGCCGGACACCGGCCGCCCCCGGCCAGGGTACTGGCCAGGGTTCGACACTGGCTCGACGGGCCCGTGGTCCCGGGATCGTGGTCGGTGGACGCCGCACGGCTTCCACGGCCGCGAAGGAGCTGACGGGGGTGGGGCCTGTTGGCAGGGGCTTCCGGCGTCGGCACGACCGCCCTGGGGCCCGCACGCCGACCAGCGCCGGGCGCCTTGCCGGCCTGCCGGAACCACGGGTGGACGGGCTCCGCGACGACGACGCCCGGACGTTGCTCGACTCGATGCCGCCCGGTCCGGTGCACCCCCGCGTGCGGGACGCGATCGTCGTCGAAGCACGCGTCAACCCGCCGGCGCTGCGGGAGCTGCCGCGCGGTGGGAACGAAATCAGGAAGGGGCAAGGGGACATGACCGGGTTCCAGCGATGGGGCGTCACCACGGCGATGGTGGGCCGCGAGGACGAGCAGGCGGAGCTCGCGGCGTTCGTGACGGCCGCGACGGGCCAGGCGCTGGTCCTGCGGGGGGAGACGGGGGTCGGCAAGAGTTCGTTGTTGAGCCACGCCGCCGCGCTGGCGGAGCGGGAGAGCCAGGTCGTCATCCGGGCCGCCGGTGTCGAGGCGGAGTCCGAGCTGCCCTATGCCGGGCTGCACCAGGTCCTCCATCCGCTGCTCACCGACGTCGCGCGGCTGGACGACGGGACCCGGGCGGTGTTCGACGCCGTGTTCAGCGGAGTGCGGGGCGATCCGCCGTCGGTCATGGCACTCGGCATCGCCGTGCTCAGCCTGCTGTCGCTCTCCGCCGCGCAGCGGCCGCTGCTGCTGGTCCTCGACGACGCGCAGTGGCTGGACGACTCCAGCGCCGACGTCTGCGGCTTCGTGGGCCGACGCCTGGCCGGCGGCCCGGCGAAGATGCTGGTCGCGGTCTGCAGCGACATCACGTCCCGCTTCGACACCGCCGCACTGCCCGAACTGCCGGTCACCGCCCTCACCGACGAGGACGCGGCCCGCCTGCTGGACCACCGGTACCCGGAGCTGAGCCGACAGGTCCGTCGAATCGTCCTGGAGCGGGCCCGGGGCAACCCGCTGGCCCTGCTGGAGCTGCCCGCCCACTTCGCCGGCCGGTCGAGCGATCTCCCGGTCGAAGACCTGATCGGTCAGCACGGCGTGCCGTTGCCCCGACGGCTGCAACGGCTGTTCGGCACCCGCATCGCCGCCCTCGACGAGCGGGTGCGGACCGAGCTGCTGATGGGCGCGCTCGACGGCGCCGGGGCCCCGAGCGGCACCGACACCGTCCCCGGCACCCGTTACAGCATGCGTGACGCCGACACGGCGGTGGCCGCGGGGCTGCTGGACATCGAGGTGGTCACCGGCGATCTCGTCTTCCGGCACCCGCTCGTACGGTCCGCCGTCGTGCGGATGGCCACTCCCAACCAGCGCCGCGCCGCCCACCTGGCGCTGGCACAGGTTCACCGGGAGAACCTCGAACGCCGGGCGACGCACCTGGCGGCGGCAACGGTCGATCCGGACGAGGACGTCGCCGACATCCTGGAGGCGGCGGCCGAGTCGGCGACCCGGCGCGGCGGCGCGCTGGCGGCCGTGGCCTGGCTGACCCGGGCCGCCGAGCTCAGCGAGACCCACACCGGCCGGTCCCGGCGCCTGGCCGACGCGGCCTTCGTCGCCGCTCACGCCGCCCGCCTCGGCCAGGCGCACCGGCTGGTCCAGGCGGACCTCACGCCCGGCTCGACGGGGTCGCCGGCCTCGGTGCTGGCGGCCGCCTACCGGGCGCTCCACCAGGACGGGGACGTCCGCTCCACGCACCGCCAGGTCTCGGCCGCGATCGAGAAGCTCCGGGACGGCGGGTCGGCCGTCGCGTCGACCGTCGGCGAAGCCGAACCTGACGAGGTCCTCACCCGGCTGGTGGTCCTGCTCCTGACGATCAGCCAGTACAGCGGGGACCGCGCGGCCTGGGAGAGCACGCACGAACTCCTCGCCTCCCTGGGCAGCCTCCTCACCCGACGCTCGCGTCTCTACAGCGGCACCTGGAGCGACGTGACCAGGCACGGAGCCGGCTTCGCCGGGCCGGTGCGACAGGCCGCCGCGACCCTGCCGGACCTGGAACCCTGGGACGTCACGCAGTTCGGCGCGGCCGCGTACCACCTCGACCTCCTGAGCCACTACCGCCCCCACCTGCAGCGTGTCGTCGACCGCGAGCTGGAGACCGGGGCCGTGGCAACCGGCATGGTCATGCTGCACCAGATCATGCTCGACCAGTTGACGGTCGGAGAATGGGCCGAGGCCGAGGACACCGGACAACGCGGCCTGGACCTGGCGACCGAGCACGGCCACCAGCTGTTCGCCGCCCAGAGCCGCGCGTACCTGGCCCAGCTCGCGGCGCTGCGCGGACAGGTCGGGCGGGCCCGGGACCTGCAGGCCGAGGTGGACGCCTGGGCCCGCCCGCGCGGACTGGGATTCCTGACCCAGGTCGCCGACTCCGCCGGCGCGACCGCCGCGCTGAGCTCCGGCGACTACGAGACCGCGTACCTCTACGCCATCGGCATCACCCAGCCGGGTGAGTTCCGGCCCTACGCCTACCAGGCCTCGCGCACCCTGCTCGATCTCGTCGAGGCCGCCCGGCACACCGGACGCGTCGACCAGGCCCGGGCGCACGCCCTCGCCGCCCGCGACGCCGGTCTGCCGGAGGTGTCGCCCCGCCTGGGGCTGATCACCTACGGCGCGCTGGCGATGACCGCCGAGGACGAGCGGGAGGCCGCCGAGATGTTCACGCGGGCCGAATCCCAGCCGGAGGCCACCCGCTTCCCGTTCGAGCTGGCCCGGATCCGGCTGGCGCACGGCATCCGGGTGCGCCACGTCCAGGGCCCGGCCCCGGCGCAGCAGTACCTGGTCCCGGCGGCCGAGGTGTTCGAGCGGCTGGGCGCGGCCGGCTGGACCGAGCGGGCCCGGGCCGAACTGCGCGCCACCGGGGCCCCGCCCCGCGTCCCGACGCTGACCGTGGCCCCGCTGACCTGGCAGGAACGCCGCATCGCCGACCTGGCCGCCGGCGGCCTGACGAACAAGGAGATCGGCGCGCGGATGCACCTGTCGCCGCGTACCGTCAGCTCGCACCTGTACCGCGTCTTCCCCAAGCTGGGCATCACGGCCCGGGCGGCACTGCGCGACGCGTTGAGCCGGACCGACGCGGCGCAGGTCTGATGCCCGCGCTCACCCCTGTGGGGCCACGGCCTCGACGCCGTTGGCGGCCAGCCAGCCAAGGACGTGGTCGGCGACCGAACGCCAGCCGCTGTCGAACACCAGGGAGTGCCCCCGATCGGCGAACTGCTTCAGGTCCGTCACGGCGGAGGAGTCGCCGTAGAGCTTGTAGACCGAGCGGGTCACGGCGTCCGGGACCATCCGGTCCTCCTGGCCGGAGACCAGCAGCAGCGGTCCGCGCGCCGTATTGGCCGTGTCCACGACGGTGCCGGCCGGCCCGGTGGCGGTGCCGTCGAGTCCGAGGTCCGCGAGCAGCCGGAGCGGGGCCGGGACGGCGTACCGGTCGAAGAGCTGCTCGGCCTCCCCCTCTCCGACCGTGTTGACGACGAGGTGTCGGAACCGGGCGCGCGGCAGCTGCCCGAAGCCCGGGTGCCGGGTCGGGCCGGCCGACATCAGCGGCCACGGCCGGGACCGGCCGTCGGCCGGCGGCACACCGCCGGCCGGCAGCGGCGCGAGGGCGACGGCGGCGCGGCCGAGGTCGGCCCCGAGGAGGTGCTGGGCGATGAGGCCGCCGGCCGAGTGCCCGATGAGGACCGGCGGGTCGTCGAAGCCGCGCACGACCTGCTCGTAGTGGGCCACGAGCGCGGCGAGCCCGAGGTCGCGCGGCGGGCCGGGATCGCGGCGGGCCTGGTCGACGGTGTGGGCTTCGCCGGGCCAGCCCGGGACGCACACCGCGTAACCGTACGCGGTGAACCGCTCGGCCCAGCCCTCCCAGGAGGACATGTGGAACCACGCACCGTGGATGAGGACGACGGGGGTTTGTTTCACGGCCAGACCTTCCGAATTGCACGCACGACGATCCGCCGGCATCACGGCGCTCCATCGAGGATCACCGAGCGGCAGGCCGGCGGACACAGTCGAATGACTGAATCCGGCGGCCCGACAGACCCTTCGCGGGTCCGCGGGCGTCTTCCCGCGTCTCGACGTCATGTGACCGATGCGTCCGGCCGGCGGCCGGAGAACAGTGGAGGCACCAGCGGGTCTCCAGGAAGGATCAGACATGATCGACAGGCGTGCCTTCACCAAAGCGGTCGGTCTCGGCGTGGGCGCCACGGCCGTGTCGGTCGGCGCGGTCTCGAACGCGCCTGCCGCCCTCGCGGCCGGTTCCGACCGGCCCGGCCGCCCGGCCCCGGTCGTCCCGGCCGTCACCGCGGGCACCCACACCACGTTCACCGACCTGAAGCGGGTCCAGGCCGGCGTGCTCGACATCGGCTACGCCGAGGCCGGGCCGAAGCACGGGCCCGTGGTCATCTGCTTGCACGGCTGGCCCTACGACATCCACAGCTATGTCGACGTGGCGCCGCTGCTGGCGGACGCCGGCTACCGGGTGATCGTGCCGTACCTGCGGGGCCACGGCACCACCACCTTCCTGTCCCCGACGACCGTCCGTACCGGGCAGCAGTCCGCGATCGCCCTCGACGTCATCGCCCTGATGGACGCCCTGAAGATCCCCGAGGCGGTGCTGGCCGGCTTCGACTGGGGCTCGCGGGCCGCCGGCACCGTCGCGGCGCTGTGGCCGGAGCGGGTCAAGGCCCTGGTGGCGGTGAGCGGTTACCTGATCGTCAACCTCCCCTCGCAGAAGAACCCGCTGCCGCCGAAGGCCGAGCGCACCTGGTGGTACCAGTACTACTTCGCCACCGACCGCGGCCGCGTCGCCATGGAGACCAGGCAGAACCGGCACGACCTGTGCCGACTGGTGTGGGAGGAGACCTCCCCCACCTGGAGGTTCGACGACGCCACCTTCGAACGCACCGCGGCGGCGTTCGAGAACCCCGACTACGCCGCCATCGTGATCCACAACTACCGCTGGCGTCTGGGCCTGGCCGACGGCGAGCGCCGCTACGAGCACTACGAGCGGCTACTCGCGGCCCGACCGCCCGTCACGGTGCCGGCCATCGCCGTGGACCCCGCCCTCGACCCGTTCCTGCCCACCACCGACGGCAGTGGGTACCGGAAGTTCTTCACCGGCCCCTACGAGCACCGCGTCCTCACCGGCATCGGCCACAACGCGCCGCAGGAGGCGCCGACGGCGTTCGCCCAGGCCGTGGTGGACGCCGACCATCTGTGACCCCTGCTGATCCCGCACGGCTGTCACCGCATGGCCGTCACCGCATCGCCGTCACCGCACGGCCGTCACCGCACGGACAGGGCGCCGTCGATCTCTCGACGGGAGGAGATCCCCAGCTTGGCGAAGACCTTGCGCAGGTGCCACTCGACCGTACGGGGGCTGAGGAACAGGTGCTCGCCGATCTCCGCGTTCGGGTGCCCGGCGGCCGCGAGGCGGGCGATCCGCGCCTCCTGCGGGGTCAGGACCGGCGCGCCGACGGTCCTCTTGCGAACCGTCTCACCGGTGGCGAGCAGCTCACGCCGGGCCCGCTCGGCGAAGCCCTCCATACCCGTGCGCCCGGCCGCCTCGTACGCCGCCCGCAGCTCGGTACGGGCCTGCGCGCGCCGGTTCCGGCGGCGCAGCCACTCCCCGTACAGCAGTCGGGCCCGGGTCTCGAACACGCCGAGCCCACCGCGGCCGAAGTGGTCGACGGCCTCGCGGTAGCGGTCCTCGGCCTGCTCGGGTGCTCCGGTCAGGGCTTCGGCGACCGCGTGCGCGCCCAGGGCCCAGGGCGTGCCGGCCCGGCTCCAGTCGGCGAGCCGCTCGCGCGCCCCGGCCGCCACGGCCGGCTCGCCGGCCCTGGTCGCGGCCTCGACCAGCTCGCCGCACGTCCAGACGTGCACCACGAGGTCCTGGTACTCCCCGCCCCGGAGCGCCGCTTCCATGGCGAGCGGATAGTTGCCCAGGCCGTTGTGGAGCACAGCCCTCGCGCACGCGGCTACGCCGACGAGTCGGCCCAGGCCGCGCTGCTCGCCCTCGTGCTCCATCGCCTCGATCGCTTCCAGGGCCGGTCGTTCCCGTCCCTGGTACGCGCTGATCAAGGCCGCCGTGGCCGTGCGCGCCACCGAGCCGGTGACCTTGTCCAGGGCCGCGGCCTCGGCCAGCAGGTCGCCCGCTGGGGAGAAACGCCCCGCGAAGCCCAGCGCGGACGCCTGATAGGGCAGCGCCGTCGAGAGGAGCGACAGGGTTCCCGTCCGGCGTGCGAAGCGGACCGCCCGGCCGCCGATGTCCAGCCAGCCCTGGAGATCGCCCAGCTCCGCGGCGGCGTTCGCGGCCGCCCACAGGACGGACGGATCCTCCTCGTCGGTGAGGGAGCGCAGCGCCCGTGCCAGCTGCGGGAAGACGGCAGCCGGCCCGTCCACGCTCCGGGCGACCAGGGCCCTGAGGAAGACTCCCGCCGGCTCGTCGCCGGGCGGCAGGTCCCGAGCGGCCTCGGCGACCCGGCGCAGTGCGCCTTCGTCGTACCGGCCGACCCAGATGGCCGCGTCGTACGCCGCGAGGCAGGTCTCCCGCGCGAGGGCCGGGTCGAGGTCCCTGAGCCGACCCGCCGCGTCGAGCAGCGGCTGCACCGCGCCCCTCCCCGAGTCGGTCATGGACGACGCCTTGGCCCGCAGCCGGCCGGCATGGGCCTGCTGCAGCCGGTCCAGCGGCCCCAGCTCCGCGGCGGCGAGCAGGTCGGGCACCCGGGCCGGCACGCCCGCCGCGACATGGGCCGCCGCGGCCGCCAGAGCGCGCCGCGCCCGCGCCTCCGGACAAGGGGTGAGCGCGGCGGCACGCTCCAGGAAAGAGGCGGCGGCCGCCCTGCCGCCGCGTGCCAGGGCCCGGTCGGCGGAGCTCTCCAGTGCGGCCGCCACCTGTTCGTCCGGCCCGACCGCGGCGTGGGCCAGGTGCCAGGCCCGCCGGTCGGGGTCGCGCTCGGCGTCGGTGGCCTCGGCCAGGGCCGCGTGCGCCGCATGCAGCGCCGCGGCATCCGCGCCGCGCCACACCGCCGAACGCACCAGCGGGTGCCGGAACCGCACAGCGGCTCCCAGGGTGATCAGGTCCGCGGCCTCGGCCGGCGCCACGGCCTCCGGCCCGATGCCCAGCAGACGCAGGGCGTGCCACAACAGCGGCCCGTCGCCGACCGGTTCGACCGCCGCGACCAGCAGCAGGGCTCGGGTGTCGGCCGGCAGGGCGTCGACGCGCCGGCGGAAGCCGTCCTCGAGCCGGGTCGCCAGCGGGCCGGCGCCGGGCCCGCCGAAGCCGAACGCCAACTCCGCCGGCGACAGGCCCCGGGGCAGCTCCAGCAGGGCGAGCGGATTCCCGCCGGTCTCGGCCACGATCCGGTCCCGTACCCGGGCGTCGACCGGCCCCGGCAGCACGCCGTCCAGCAGCGCCCGGGCGTCGGCATCGGCCAACCCGCCCAGCGGAAGGTCCGGCAGACCGGAAAGGCCCTCGTCCTCCGCCTTCCCGTCGGTGATCCGCTCGGCGAACACCAGCGCCACCGATTCCGCGTCCAGCCGGCGCCCGACGAACGCCAGGATTCGCCGGGACATCAGGTCCAGCCACTGCGCGTCGTCGACCAGGCACACCAGCGCGGACCGGGCCGCCGCCTCGGCGAGGAGACCGAGGACCGCGAGCCCCACCAGCAGCATCTCGGGCGGGTTTCCCGTGCTCAGGCCGAACGCGACCCGCAGCGCGTCCTGCTGCACCTCCGGCAGCCGGCCGAGGTGCGACAACAGCGGGGCGCACAGCCGTTGCAGGGCCGCATAGGCGAACTCGGCCTCGGCCTCGACACCGGCCGCGCGTACCACCTGCCACTGCCCCGCCTGCCCGGCCAGATGGTCGAGCAGCGCCGACTTGCCGACACCCGCCTCACCCCGCAGCACCAGCACCCGGCTGCGCCCGTCGCCCACCTCGCGCAGCAGACGGTCCAGCACCTCCACCTCCCGGGTACGCCCGATGAGCTGGTGGTTCGCGGACTGCGGCATGGCACCTCCGGGGAGAGTTCCTCCCGGAGGAGCTGCACCCATCCTACGAAGGGCGGGGCCGGCCGAGTCGCACGGGTTCCGTCACGACCGGCGCGCGGCGGTCAGCCGATGGCACGCGCGGTGGTGCGGGGCCCGGCACCACCGCGCCGTGTCACCTCAGCGTCCTGAAGGCGGCGCGGAGTTCTTCGGCCAGGAGCCGCGGCTGCTCCCGGTCAGCGCTCGCCGACCAGCTCCTCCAGCCGCGAGACCAGCGCCGCCGGGCTGGGCCGGGAGGCGATCTCCGCCTGCACCTCGCGTGCGGTCCGCCGGTAGTCCGGCACGTCGAGCAGCCGCAGCAGGCCGTCCTGCACGGCGGCCGCGGTCGCCTCGTGCGCGGAGCAGGCCAGTCCGACGCCCCGGGCCGCGATCACGGCCGCGTTCGCGGGCTGGTCGGCGAGCCGGGGCACGACCAGCTGCGGGACGCCGTGGACCAGTGCGGTCAGCGCGGTGCCCGCCCCACCGTGGTGGACGATGGCGGCGCAGGTCGGCAGCAGGGCGCTGAGCGGCACCCAGCCGGCCACGCGCACGTTGTCGGGCACCGGGCCCAGGGCCGCCGCCTGGTCCGCCCCCATGGCGAGGATGAGCTCGACGTCCAGCCCGGCGCACTTCTGCAGGAACGCGGCGAGCTCGCCGAGCTCGCCGGACAGTGGCAGGACACTGCCCAGGGTCAGGCACACACGTGGCCGGGACGGCGCCGCCAGCGCCCACTCGGGCAGCAGTCGGCTCTCGTTGTAGGGCACGTAGCGCATCGACCACTCAGCCGCGTCGTCGTGGCCCCCCATGCTCGGCGGCCGGACGTCGATCGTCGCGGCCGCAGCGGCCGACTCGGCCAAGCCCAGCCTGGCCCGTGTGGGTTCCAGGTACTGGGCTATGGAATGGCGGTACGTCACCGCTTGTTCGTCGCTGCCCGCCCAGGCCAGCCGAACGCTCTGCTCCACGTAGGGGACACCGAGCGCGGTGGCCACCAGGGGTCCGGCGCCCTGCTCCAGGGTGGACAGCACGAGGTCCGGCCGGAACTCCTCGGCGACCTTCAGCAGGCCCTCGGCCATCTCCTCGCCGAACAACCCCAGCCCGCCGCGTCGGGGCCGCGGTTCGCCCGGCGGCGTCATGTTGATCGCGTGGCTGGCCGCCATGAACTCGCCGAACACGTCGCGGCCGGGGCACACGTCGACCGCCGGGAGTCCGGCCGCGACCAGCGTTTCGGCGGCCTGGCCGTTGTTGGCGACCAGGACCTCGTGCCCGGCGGTCCGCAGCGCCCAGGCCAGTGGGACAGTGGGCAGGAAGAGGCCGGAGCCCGGGGCGGCCATGGACAGTACTCTCATTGCAGGTTCCCTTCCGAAGCGTGCGCGTCGTCGACGAGGAGCCGGGGCGTTTCCGGGCTGCTGCCGTCGAGGCGTTCGACGAGGCCGGTCGTGGTGATGAGCAGGGCGGGACGTGCGTCGGCGAGCATGTACGCGATGCGTTCGGCCGGATAGCCGGGGTCGATCGGCAGGTAGGCCGCGCCGGTCTTCAGGACGGCGAGCATGGCCACCACCATCTCGGTCGACCGCGGCACCGCCAAGGCGACGATGGCCTCGGGCCTGATGCCCCAGCTGCCGAGGTCGGCTGCCAACCGGTTCGCCCGGTCGTCCAACTCGCGGTAAGAGGTGGTCTGTTGACCGTACCGGACGGCGACGCTGTCCGGCGTGGCGGCGGCCTGTGCGGCGAACAGCTCGGCCACCGAGCGGTCCGGCGCCGGGCGGGCCGTATCGTTCAGCCCGACGATCAGCCGGTACCGTTCCTCCGCCGTCAGCACGTCGATGTCGCCGACGGCGGCGTCCGGCGCACCGGTGGCGAAGCCGCCGAGCACGTGGACGAAGCGGTCGGCGACGCGCCGGGCCGCGGCGCCGGTGAGGAGGTCCGGCCGGTAGCCGAAGCAGAGCACGAGGGTCTCGCCCGGGTGGGCGATCAGGCTCAGCGGGTAGTGGATGCTGTTGTGCGCCTCCGTGCCCGTCACGCGCACGCCGGCGACGGAGTCGACGGTCCGGTCCAGCGGGTAGTTCTCGAACACCACGAGCGAGTCGAAGAGGTCGCCGTCGATCTCCGACAGGCCCTGGATCTCGGTCAGTCCGAGGTACTGGTGAGCGCCGAGCCGGGACTGCTCCTCCTGGAGCCGCCCGAACAGCCCGGCGAGGGTCTCCCGCGGGTCGATCCGGACCCGCACCGGCACGGTGTTGACCAGCATCCCGACCATGGCCTCGACGTCGCGCAGCTCGGGTGCCCGGCCGGCGACCGTGGTACCGAAGACGACGTCGTCACGGCCCGTCAGCCGGGACAGCAGCAGGCCCCAGGTGCCCTGGACCACGGTGTTGACGGTCAGGCCCAGCAGCCTGGCGCGTTCGGCGACGGCCGCGGTCAGGTCCCGGGGCACGGTGACCAGCACCTGCTCGGTCGGCACCGCCGTACGGCTGTCCGCGTTCGGCGCCACCCGGGTGGCCTCCTCCAGGCCGGTCAGCGCCGTGCGCCACGCCGTCCGGGCCTGCGGAGCGTCCTGGCGGGCCCGCCAGGCGAAGAACTCCTGCAGCGGCACGGCGGCCGGCAGCGCCGACGCGTCGCCGCCGGCGCCGTAGACCTCGAAGAGCTCGCGCAGCAGCAGCCCGGTGGACCAGCCGTCCAGCACGGCGTGGTGGTTCGTCAGCACCAGCCGGAACCGGTCGGACCGGCGCCGGATCAGCGTGAACCGCACGAGCGGCGCCGCGGCCAGGTCGAACCGGCGGGTGCGGGCCTCCCGGGTGATCCGCCCGACCTCGGCCTCGCGGTCGCCGTCCGCGACCGCGGTGAGGTCCGCCTCCTCCCACGGCAGCGGCACCTCCGACTGGACCACCTGCAGGGTGTCGCCGATGGCCCGGCGCCGGAAGCTCGCCCGCAGAGTCGGGTGGCGCCGTACCACGGCCTCCACCGACCGCCGCAGCACGGCGGCGTCGAGCGGTCCTTCCAGGTCCAGCACCACCTGGACGTTGTACAGGGCCGATCCGTCCTCGTCGTACGCCGCGTGGAACACCAGCCCTTCCTGGACCGGCGTGAGCGGTAGGACGGTCTCGATCCTGGGCGTGCGCTTCGTCGCCGTTGTCACAGGTCCCCCTCCAGGGCCAGTTCTTCCTGAAACTGGTCGATCTCGTCCTGGGAGAGCAGGACCAGTGGCAGGTCGGAGGGGCTCTGGCCCCCCGAGTCGGGTCGTCGGGCATGGTCGACCAGGGCCCGCAGGACGCGGAACCAGGTGGCTCCCAGGTCCTCGACCTCCGCCGCCGTGAACAGCTCCGCCGCCCAGGACCACTCGGCCACGAGCACCGGCTCCGTGCCGTCGTCCTCCCGGACGAGCGTGTTGACCTCCACCGCGTGCGCCAGCGGCAGGCCCGGGTCGGCGCCGCCGGTGAACCCGCCGACCTCGTGCGCCGGCGCCCACGCGCCGGACTCGGCGGGCGTGCCGAACCGGCCGAGGTGGTTGAAGCCGATCTGCGGCACCGCCAGCCCGGCGAGCACCTGCCTGGTGCGCGGGTTGAGGTGGCGCAGCAGTCCGTAGCCCAGACCGTGGTCAGGGACGGCGGCCAGTTGCTCCTTGACCCGCTTCAGCACCCGTCCGACCTCGGGACCGGCCGCCCAGAGGTCCGGCCACTCGACCGCGCCCGGGTCCAGCCGGACCGGGTGGACGGTGGTGAACCAGCCCACCGTGCGGGACAGGTCCACGCCGCCGACCGCGTCCTCCTCCCGGCCGTGGCCCTCGACGTCCACCAGCACCGGCCCGGCGGGACGGCCCCGCCGACGGGACCAGTCCTGCACGGCCAGGGCCACCGCGGTGAGCAGGACGTCGTTGACCGTGGCGTGGAAGACGGTGGTCACGTCGGTCAGCAGCGCCTTGGTGGCATCCGCCGGCAGCGTCAGCTCCACGGTGCGCCGGGAGGCCACCACGTCCCGGGCCGGGTCCGGCGCCCGGCGGCCGAGCGGCGCGTCGGCGCCGTCCAGCATCGCCGTCCACAAGCCGAGTTCCGCCGTCCGCCGGTCGCTGTCGGCCTCCTCGGCGAGCAGCCTCGACCAACGGCGCAGCGAGGTGCCGACCGGGGCCACCGCGGCGTCGGCGCCGCGCCGCAGCGCGTCGGTGACCTCCGCGAGGTCGCCGAGCAGGATGCGCCAGGAGACGCCGTCCACCGCGAGGTGGTGCACGGCCAGCAGCAGGTGCCCGGGGTCGGCCGGGCCGGCGTCGAGCCACACGGCCTGCCACACGGTGCCGTGCTCGGGAGCCAGTCGGTCCCAGGCGAGCTCGGCCTGGTGCCGAGCGGCCTCGCGCAGCGCGTCCCCGGTCAGCCCGGCGACATCGTGGCGGGCGAACCGGTCCGCGAGGTCGGCGTCCGGCTCGGTGATCTCCAGGTCCCAGCGGGCGTCGTCGTCCTTGCGGCGCAGCCGCAGCCGCAGGGCCTCGTGACGGTCCACCAGCGACCGCAGTGCCGCCGTCAGCGTCGGCTCGTCGATGCCGGCGGGCAGCCGGACGAACATCGACTGGTTGAACCGGTCGACCGGGCCGCCCAGTTCGCGCAGCCACTCCATCACCGGAGTCGGTGCCAGTGGCCCCGGACCGGCCTCGGTGTCCTTCTCGGCCACCGGGTGGGCCTGCTCGCGCGCCACCCTGGCCAGGTTCGCCGGGGTGCGGTGGTCGAAGACGTCCCGGGGGGTGAACTCCAGGCCCTGGCGCCGGGCCTGGCTCACCAGCTGGATCGAGGTGATGCTGTCCCCGCCGAGTGCGAAGAAGCTCTCGTCCGGCCCGACCAGCGGCACGCCCAGGGTCTGCGCGAAGAGTCCGCACAGCAGTTCCTCGCGCGAGGTCCGCGGGACCAGGCCGGTGCCCGGGGCGTGCTCGCCCGGGTCCGGCGCCGGCAGGGCGGCCCGGTCCAGCTTTCCGTTGGCGGTGACCGGCAGCCGGTCCAGGAGGACGTAGCCGCCCGGGAGCATGTAGCCGGGCAGTTCGCCCGCGGTCCGCTCCGCGATGTCGGTGACGTCCGGTTCGGCGCCGGGCCGCGGGACCACGTAGGCGATCAGCCGGGTGGTGCCCGCAGAGGTGTCGCGGGCCAGGACGACGGCCTGGGCGACGTCCGGATGGCGGGCCACCACCGTCTCGACCTCGCCGAGTTCGATCCGGTGGCCGCGGACCTTTACCTGGTTGTCGGTGCGGCCCAGGTAGTCCAGCGCGCCGTCGGGCAGCCGGCGGGCGAGGTCGCCGGTGCGGTACATCCGGCTTCCCGGGGCGCCGTACGGGTCCGCGACGAAGCGGTCGGCGGTCAGCGCGGGCCGGTTGAGGTAGCCGCGCGCGACACCGGTGCCCGCCAGGTACAGCTCGCCGGGCACGCCGGCCGGGACCGGGCGCAGCCAGCTGTCCAGCACGTAGGCCCGGGTGTGCGGCAGCGGACGGCCGATGGGCGGGGCGAGCACCTCGTCGTCGGCGCACGTCCAGTCGGTGGCGTACACCGTCGCCTCGGTCGGCCCGTAGAGGTTGACGATCTCCGTACCGGGCAGCGACTGCCGGATCCGCCGTACCAGGGGCTCGGGCAGGGCCTCGCCCGCCAGGACGAGCCGCCAGGCCGCGAAACTCGGCGACGGGTCGGCGAGCAGCCCGGCCAGCGCTGACGGGACACCGCTGATGAGCGAGCCCTGCCAGGGCCGTTCGGCCAGTTCCAGCAGGTCGCGGACGATCTCCAGCCGGCCGCCGGCGGCCAGCGGGGCGAACAGCTCGAACACCGAGACGTCGAATGAGAGCGAGGTGGCGGCCAGGACCCGCTGAAGCCCGTCGCCGCCGAAGCGCTCCACCGCCCAGCCCACCAGCGCGTCCATGGCGGCGCGCGACACGGCGACGGCTTTGGGTCGGCCGGTGGACCCGGAGGTGTAGATGACGTAGGCGAGCGAACCGTCGGGCGCGGCCGGGACGGTGCCGGCCAGAAGGGCACCGGACGGGACGGCGCCGGCCGGGACGTCCGGGTCGCTGGGCGTGCCGGGCGTGCCGGGTCCGTCCAACGCGAGCCGCGCCAGCCGGTCCGCCGGCGGCAGCCCGGGCACCTCCTCGCCGCTGGTCAGCACCAGCGCCGGCGCGGCGTCCTGGATCATGAACGCGGTCCGCTCGGCGGGGTGCCGATGGTCCAGCGGCAGGTAGCCGGCGCCGGTCCTGAGCACGGCCAGCAGCGCGACCATCAGCTCGGCCGAGCGCGGCACCGCCACCGCGACCAGGTCCTCCGGTCCGACGCCGCGGGCCCGCAGCTGCTGGGCCAGCCGGTCCGCCCGCTCGTCGAGCTCGCGGTAGGTCAGCTCCTCGGCCGCGCAGACCACCGCGGTGCGGCCGGGTTCCCGCGCCGCCCAGTCCCGCACGGCGTCGGCCACGGCGACCGGGGCCGCCGGGCGGCCGGTGTCGTTCCACTCCTCGGTGAGCTGCCGCGTCTCGGCCGGCTCCAGGGCCTCGATGCGGTCCGCCCGGGTGTCCGGGCCCGCCTCGGCGATCTCCTGGAGCAGCCGGGTATACCGCCGGACGACCTGCTCGGCGTCGGCGGCCGCGAACAGGTCCGGCCGGTACGTGAACTGCAGGTCGAGCGAGGGGCCCGGGGTGGCGATCAGGGCCAGCGGGTAGTGCACGTCGTTGTGCGTGCGGACTGCGCCCACCCGCGGGCCGGTCCGCGCGCCCTGGTTCAGGGCGTCCGGGTCCAGCGGGTAGTTCTCGAACACGGTGAGCGTGTCGAAGAGTTCGCCGTCGACTCCGGTCAGGCGTCGGATCTCGGCGATCCCGAGGTGCTGGTGGGCGGCGAGGCGGGACTGCTCGTCCTGCAGCCTGGCCAGCAGCGCGCCGATCGGCTCGTCGGGGCGCAGCCGCAGCCGCACCGGGACGGTGTTGATGAAGCAGCCGATCATCGTCTCGGTGCCCGGCAGCTCGGGCGGCCGTCCGGAGACGGTGGTGCCGAAGACGATGTCCTCGCTGCCGGTCAGCCGGCTCAGCAGGAGCCCCCACGCGGCCTGCACGACCGTGTTGAGCGTGACGCCGTGTTCCCGGGCCCGCCCGGCCAGCGCGGCGGTGAGGGATTCGGGCAGCAGGACGGAGCGGGAGGCGGGCTGGACGGAGGCGTGCGCGTCACCGTGCGGAGCCAGCCGGGTCGGCGCGTCCAGTCCTCGCAGCGCCGCCTGCCACGCCTGCTCGGCCGCGGTGCGGTCCTGGCCGGCCCGCCAGTCCAGGTAGGTGCGCCAGGAGCCGGCCGGCCGCGCCGGTGTGTCGGCGCCCCGGGTGCCGTAGTGGGCGAACAGCTCCTGCAGCAGCAGGGGCATCGACCAGCCGTCCAGGACGATGTGGTGGTTGGTCACCGCGAGGGTGTGGCGGCCCTCGCCGAGGCGCAGCAGCGTCAGGCGCAGCAGGGGTGCTTCGGCCAGGTCGAAGCGGCGGCTCAGGTCGTCCCGGAGCGCCGCCTCGGCCTGGGCCGCCCGCTGCTCGGGGTCGAGCCCGCTCAGGTCCAGGTACCGCCACGGCACCGGGACCTCGGCCCGGACCACCTGGACCAGGCCGCCGCTCGCCCGGTTCCGTACGCAGGTGCGCAGCACCGGGTGGCGGCGCAGCAGGGCCTCGGCGGCCTCGCGCAGCGTCCCGGGGTCGATCTCGCCGTCCAGGTCGAGGGCGATCTGGACGTGGTAGACGTCCGGTGCGTGGTCGTCGTACGCGGCGTGGAAGGCCAGGCCCTCCTGGAGCGGCGTCAGCGGCAGGACGTCCTCGACGTCGGGGCAGGCGGCCTCGATCTCGTCGATGTCCTGCTGTTCGAGCCGGGCGAGCGGGAAGTCGGACGGCGTGTGGCCGCCGGCGCCCGGTCGGCGGGCGTGGGTGGCCAGCGCGCGCAGGGCGGTGGACCAGGTGTCGGCGAGGTCCCGGACCTCGTCCTCGGTGAGCAGGCCCGCGGGCCAGGACCACTCGGCGGACAGCCGGGGGCCGTTCTCCCCGTTCTCCCCGTTCTCCCCGCCGTCCGTCGCGTCCTCGTGGACGAGCGCGTTGATCTCCAGCGTGTGGGCGAAGGGCGTTCCGGGGTCGGTGTGTCCGGCCAGTGCGCTGCCGTCGCGCACCGGTGTCCAGGTGCCCTGGCCCCGGGTGGTGAGGGAGCGGCCCAGGTAGTTGAAGAGGACGTCGGGGCTGCCGAGGCCGGCCAGGGCCGTGGCGGTCCGCGGGTTGAGGTGGCGCAGCAGCCCGAAGCCCAGTCCCCTGCCGGGCACCGCCGCGAGCTGTTCCTTGACCGTGCGCAGCGCCGTTCCGACGGCCTGGCCCGCGGCCCAGGTCTCGGCCGGGTCGGTCACGCCGGGGTCGAGCCGCACCGGGAAGAGGCTGGTGAACCATCCGACGGTGCGGGACAGGTCGGTGCCCGGGACGGCCTCCTCCTCGCGGCCGTGCCCCTCCAGGTCGACCAGCACCGGCGCGGCCCCGTGCCCGCGCCGCCGGCGCCAGTCCTGTAGGGCCAGGGCCAGGGCGGCGAGCAGGACATCGTTCGCGCCGGCGTGGAAGGCGGTGGTCACCTCGGTGAGCAGCGCCGCGGTGGTGTCGGCGTCGACGGAGGACACCAGGGTGCGCCGGGTGGCGAGGACGTCCCGGACGGGATCGAGCGCGCGTGCCCCGAGCGGGGCGGTGGCACCGGTGAGCGTCTCCCGCCAGTGGTCGAGCTCGCCGACCACCTCGGCGGTGCCGGCCCGCTCGACCAGCTGCCGCGACCACTGCCGCAGCGAGGTGCCCACCGGGGCGGGTGCGGGGCGCCCGCCCTCGGCCAGGGCGGCGTAGGCGTCGGCCAGGTCGGGCACCAGCACGCGCCAGGACACCCCGTCCACGGCCAGGTGGTGGACGGCCAGGAACAGCCTGCCTCGGCGGGTCGGGCCGGCGTCGAACCAGACGGCCTGCACCAGGACGCCGTCGTCGGGGTCGAGCCGGTCGAGAGCGGCTTCCTCCCAGGCCCGCAGCTCCGCCTCGGTGGGTTCGCCGGTCTCGGCGACGGCCACCCGTCGCAGGCACCCGGCGGCGTCGACGGCGCCGGCCGGCCGTACCGTCAGCGACCACGCCTCGTCGCCGTCCCGCGCCAGCCGCAGGCGCAGCGCGTCGTGGTGGTCGAGCACGGTCTGCAGGGCGTCGCCGAGGGTTTCCAGGCGCAGTCCGGCGGGCACGTCGAGACGCATCGACTGGCTGAACCGGCCGACCGGGCCGCCGAGTTCACGCAACCGGTGGACGATCGGCAGCAGCGGAACGGGACCGGCTCCGGTGTCAGGCGGCGGGGCCTGGGTGTCCTGGGTACGGGCCACCTCGGCGAGCCGGGCGACCGTCCGGTGCTCGAAGACCTCGCGCGGGGTGAACAGAACTCCGGCGCCGCGCGCGCGGCTGACCAGCTGGATCGCGCCGATGCTGTCGCCGCCGTGGTCGAAGAAGCTGTCGTCGGCACCGATTCCGGGCAGGCCCAGGACCTCGGCGAAGAGCCGGCTCAGCAGTTCCTCGCGTGGACCCCGGGCCGGCCGGCCGCCGCCGGTGGCGCGGAACTCCGGTGCGGGCAGGGCGCGCCGGTCCAGCTTCCCGTTGGCCGTGGTGGGCAGTGCGTCGAGCACCATGACGGCGGCCGGGACCATGTAGTCGGGCAGGTTCTCCCGCAGGTGCTCGCGCAGGGCGGCGGCGAGCCGCCCGGCCTCGCGGCCGACCGCGGGGTTGTTGGTCAGGGCCTGCGGCGCCGCCGCGGCCGGGAGGAAGACGTCGGTCAGGGCCGCGGTGGCGGGGTCGGTCCGGGAGCTCAGGAAGAGCACGTCGAGTTCGCCGTCGGTGCCCTCGCCGGACCAGGTGACCACCGTGCGGTAGCCGAGGTCCTCGCCGAGCTCGTGGAAGCTCTCGGGCAGCGGGCCGGCCGGGCCGTCCCCGTCCACCGCCCGCCGGACATCCGCCATCGGCGCCCCGGCGAACAGCTGCCGGGTGGCGGAGGCCTCGGGCACCAGGCGGACGTTGGGCACGCCGGTGATCCGCAGCCGGGCCGGCGCCTCGGTGGCGAGCCGGTCCCGCAGCGCGGTCAGGTCGGCGACCTCGGTGCCCCAGTGCGCGCCCGGCACGTCGAGCAGCGAGACGGGCCGGTGCTCCGAGTGCTTGTGCAGTACCACGTCGTAGCGGTAGCGGATCAGTTCGGTGTCGTAGTCGCCGCGCTTGACCCGGATGTCGACGCCGGCGAGGTCGGCGCTCTCCTGCTGGAGCGCGGTGAAGAACCGCGGGTCGACCAGGAGTTCGTTCTCCTGCCGGGTCCGCTGTTCCACGGCCCGGCGCACGGCCTGCGGGTCCGCGTCCGCCGGGCTGTGCGCGAGTTGCACACCGGTGGCGAGGATCCGGCGGAGCCTCAGGTCGCGGACGTCTCCGAGGAACACGGCGCCGCCGGGGCGCAGCAGTCCGAGCGCTCCGCGCAGGACGGTCCCGAGGTACTCCGCGGTGGGGAAGTACTGCGCCACGGAGTTGATGACCACGGTGTCGAAGAAGCCCTCGGGCAGCCCGGCCAGGTCGTCGGCCGGCTGGGTGCGCAGCTCCACCCGCCCGGCCAGGTCCGGCCGGGTGCCGAGGTGCCGGCGCAGCGCGGCGACCGCCGCGGGGGAGAAGTCGGTCGCCCAGTAGCGCTCGGTGTCCGGCGCGAGCCGGGCGAGCAGCAGGCCGCTGCCGACGCCGATCTCCAGCACCCGGCGGGGCCGGAGGGCGCGGATCGCTTCCACCGTCCGGTCGCGCCACTGCCGCATGTCCTCCAGCGGCAGCGGGCGGTCGGTGTAGCTGCTGTCCCAGCCGGCGAAGCCCTCGCCGAAGGCGGCCTCGGACGGTGCGCCGTACATCGACTGGTACAGCTGCTGCCATTGGTCGACGTGCTCGCCGTCGGCCCGCTCCCGCACGGAGGCCGGGCGGTCGCGCTCGGGCACCACGTACCCGACGAGGTATTTCCCGGACGAGCGGTCGTCGCGGGCCACCACCACCGCCTCGCCGACCTCGGGGTGCTCGCCGAGGACCGAGGCGATTTCGCCGGGTTCGATCCGCACGCCCCGGATCTTCACCTGGTCGTCGGTCCGGCCCAGGTAGGCCAGCTGCCCGTCGGCGTCCCACCGGGCGAGGTCACCGGTGCGGTACATCCGCTCACCGGGCCGGCCGAACGGGCAGGCCACGAAGCGCTCCGCGGTGACGGTCGGCCGGCCGAGGTAACCGCGCGCGAGGCCGGTGCCGGCCAGGTAGAGCTCGCCGGGCACGCCGTCGGGCACCGGCTCCAGGGCCTGGTTCAGCACGTACACCCGAGTGTTGGCGATCGGGAGTCCGATCGGCGGGGCGCCGGTGCGCGCCGGGTCGCACTGCCAGGACGTCACGTCGATGGAAGCCTCGGTCGGTCCGTACAGGTTGTGCAGCTCGCAGTCGAGGACGGCGAAGAACCGGGCGGCGAGTTCGGCGGGCAGCGCTTCACCGCTGCAGATCACCCGGCGCAGGCTGGTGCACCGGCCGGTCTCGGGCTCGACCAGGAAGGCCTGGAGCATGGCGGGGACGAAGTGGACGGTGGTGACCTGCTGTTCGCGGATCACCGCGGCGAGGTAGCCCGGGTCGCGGTGCAGCCCGGGGTCGGCCATCACCAGGGTCGCGCCGCTCACCAGGGGCCAGAAGAACTCCCAGACGGAGACGTCGAATCCGCAGGAGGTCTTCTGCAGCACCCGGTCCCGCGCGGTCAGCCGGTAGCGGTCCTGCATCCACAGGAGCCGGTTCGCCAGGCCGGCGTGGGTGTTGACCGCTCCCTTGGGCCGACCGGTCGAGCCGGAGGTGTAGATGACGTAGGAGGGCGAGTCCGGCGAGAGCGGGCGCGGGCGGTCGGCCTGGGTGACGTCCCGGTCGGGCGCCGCGTCCAGGGCCGCCGCCAGGTCGGCGTCGTCGAGCAGCAGCCGCGGGGTGGCCGTGGCCCCGGGCAGCCGGGGCGCGGTGTCCTGTGTGGTGATCAGCAGCGCCGGCCGGGCGTCGTCGAGCATGTACGCGATGCGGTCGGTCGGGTAGTCCGGGTCGACCGGCAGGAACGCGGCGCCGGACTTGACCACGGCCAGCAGAGCGGTGACCAGGTCCACGGACCGCGGCACCGCGAGAGCGACGAGGTCCTCTGGGCCGAGGCCGCGGGCGAGCAGCAGCGACGCGAGCCGGTTCGCCCGCTCGTTCAGCTCCCGGTAGGAGAGGCCGTGCGGCCCGTGCAAGACGGCCGGGGCGTCCGGAGTGGCCGCCGCCCGGGCCTGGAACAGATCGACGACGGTCTCGGGGCCGACCGGCCGCCCGGTGTCGTTGCGGCCGACGAGCAGCCGCTCCAGGTCGTCGGGCCGGAAGACGTCGAGTCCACGGCACGGGGTGTCCGGGTCCGCCTCGGCCATCTGTTCCAGCAGCCGCAGCAGGCCCTGGCCGTGCACCCGCAGATCGGCGCGGTGGTACAGCTCGGTGTTGCCGTCGACGTCGATCCGTCCGCTGCCCCGCCGGACGTCTCCGTAGAACACGAAGGCCAGGTCGTCGACCGGTCCGTTGGTCAGGTTGTGGATCGTCGTCGCGCATCCGGCGAGATCCACATCCTGGTCGAAGAACTGCAGGTTGACGTGCGGCCCGACCAGCGGGCTGCTTTCCTCTCCCGCGCCGAGGTCGTTGCGCAGGTCCTCATATCGGTAGCGCTGGTGCCGAAGGCCGAGCAGCATTTCCGCGGAGACGTTCTGCAGCAATCCGGACAGCGGCAGCTCCGGTCCGGCCGAAACGCGCAGCGGCACCACGTTGGACATCATTCCGGGAATACCGCGTATGGCCTTGCCGAACCGGGCGGTGACGGGCAGTCCGAGCACGACGTCCGTTTCACCGGTGAGTCGTGCGGTGTAACGGGCGGCGGCGGCGGCGTAAACAGCGGCGGGCGTCACGCCGCAACGCTGCGCCAGTCTGCCGAGTGCCTCGCTCAGCCCGCTTTCGATTTCCACCGTCTCGCGGGTCCGGCCGCCCCGACGATTCGGCTCGGCCTGTCCGAAGGTCGCCGGCGCCGGGCTGTCCGCCAGTTTCTCCATCCAGTACGCGCGGTCCGTGTGGAATGCGACGGACTCGCGATAGGCACGATCCGACCGCAACATCTCCCCGAAACGCCCGAGGCCGTTCACGGCGTCCCGGCCGGTCGCCAGCGCGGTGTACCGGGCGGCGATTTCCCGTACGAACAACGCGCCGGAGAAACCGTCCATGGCCACGTGGTGGGCCCGCAGGTACCACAGGTACCGGTCCTCGCCGATCCGCAGCAGCGCGAAGGAGTGCATCCGGCCGCTGTCCGGGGCGAGCGGCACGGCGAGCTCGTCCTCCATCCAGGCCAGCGCCGCCCGGTGTGGCTGCTCCTGGTCGCGCAGGTCCAGGCAGGGCATGACGAGTTCGGCCGCGTCGTCGACCACCTGCGCCGGCTCCGGGCCGGAGGCCACGATGCGGGCCCGCATGGTCGGGGTGTCGGCGAAGGCCCCGCGAGCCGCCCGCACCAGCAGGTCGACATCGAGCGGGCCGACGATGTCGGCGTACAGCGCGACGCTGTAGTCGAGGCCGTCCCGCGCGAAACGCTGGGCCAGCCATATTCCGGTCTGCGCGGAAGTGAGAGCGAATTCCTGACGCGCTGTTGCGGGCATGCAGAGTCCTTCGCAGAGCTGTCGGCGGTTGAAGTCAACTCACGAACAGGCGAGGTCCCGAGGATTGGATGGCGGTACCGCGCTGCGGCGGGCACGCGCGTCCGGCTGTTTCCTTCGGGATCCCCGCGAGTTCCAGCGAAGATTCAGCGCGAAGGCCCAGCGCGGTCCCGGCATCGAAAAAACCGCACGATCACGTGCATATCCCCCGTCCCCGTGTCTCGTGCCGTGCGCCCTGTTCCCCGATGCTCTCGAACAACAGTCCCGCAGGCACTGTTCCGCAGCGTACCCCGACCTCTAGAGATCGCAAAGGCCCAACCGGAACGCCGCCCTTCTGGCCGAAACCGTGCCCTCCGGTCCGAAACCCGGCGCAGACGGCACCGCCGGCGACGTTCACCCAGGTCAGACCCCCCGGGCCGACGCGCGGTCCTGACGCACCGTCGGAGATCACTCTTGACACTGCCGAGACGGGCTACCTAGGCTCCAGCTCCGTCGGCGTCAATTCGGGCTTCCCCTTCCGGTACTCGAATTCGACGATTCAGGGCGGTACGGGGGACTCCGTCTGAGCGGCCAGGCGAGCACGGATGCCGGCCGCTTCCAGCTCCTTTCGTCACCAGCCCTCGTTAACCATTTCCTGCTCGCGGGGGCTATCTCATGACCGATCTCGCAGCTTTGACGAGCCTTTCCTACGACCAGCGCACCAAGGCGTTCCTGGAGTACCTGGACCGCGGTCGCGCCGCCGGTCCGGTGGCCAAGAGCTACCAGCCGGGTGTGTGGGAGGTGTTCGGCTACGACGAGGCGCTCCAGGTGCTGGGCGACCACCGCACCTTCTCCAGTGACATGAACGACATGATCCCCGAGGACGAGCGGGAGCTGGCCAGCGCCGCCCAGGGCAACTTCCTCGGCGTCGACCCGCCCCACCACACCCGGATGCGCGAACTGGTGCGGCGCGCGTTCACTCCCAACGTCGTCGCGAGTCTCGAACCGATCATCACCGAGACCGCGAACGAACTGCTGGACCGGATCGAGCTGTCGGCCGACGGCACCGGCGCCTTCGACGTGGTGGCCGACTACGCCGCCCCGCTGACCGCCCGGGTGATCGCCAAGCTCTTCGGCATCCCCGAGAAGGACCACGGGATGTTCACGGTCTGGGCGGACGCGCTGCTCGGCGCCCGGCCGGCCGGTGAGCTCGGCCGGGCCGACGAGTCCGCGGTGCGCGAACTGGGCGAGCTCGTCCGCTTCGCCTCCGCCTACCTCCTCGAGATCATCCACCAGCGCCGTGCCGAACCCCGGGACGACCTGATCAGCGCCCTGGCGCAGGCCGAGGTCGACGGGCGGTGCCTGGACGACCACGAGATCGTGGGCGTCATCGGCATGTTCGTGATCGCCGGACACCTGCCGTCCTCCGTGCTCGTCGGCAACACCGTGATGAGTCTGGACAGCCACCCCGAGGTCCTCGCCGAGGTCCGCTCCGACGTGGACCTCCTGCCCAAGGTCGTCGAGGAGGTGCTGCGCTGGCGCCCGCCGCTGGTGCGGGACCAGCGGGTGACGGCGTGCGACACGGAGCTCGGCGGGGAGCGCATCCCGGCCGGCGCGATGGTGTGCGTATGGCTGCTCTCCGCCCAGCGCGACGCCGCCCACTTCGGCCGGGCCGAGGAGTTCGACATCCACCGGCCGAACCAGGGCCGTCACGTCGCCTTCGGCAAGGGCATCCACTACTGCCTGGGCGCGCCGCTGGCCCGCATGGAGGCGCGCATCGCGCTCACCGCCCTGCTGGAGCGCTTCGAGCGGATCGCGGTGCTTCCGGAATCCGGCATCCGGTTCCACCCCTCGATCGGCGTCCTCGGCCCGGTACGACTGCCCGTCGCCGTGCGCCGCGCCACCCAGGCCGGCTGACCCCGCCGGGCCCGGGCCGCGACCGGCCCGGGCCCGGCGCCCCCGCACCGCTCTGTGCTCCACCCTGCCGTCCTCAGCGAGGGATCCCATGGCGAATGACCGTCCCACCCGCCCCCACCCGCTCAGCCCCGCGTATGTGATCTACACGTCCGGCTCGACCGGACTGCCCAAGGGCACGGTGATCCCGGGCGAGAACCTCGTCAACCTGCTGACGGACTTCCAGGAGCGGCTGGACTTCGGCCCCGACGACCGCATGCTCGCGGTCACCACCTTCGGCTTCGACATCGCCAACCTGGAACTGCTGCTGCCGCTGCTGTCCGGCGGCGAGCTGGTCCTCGCGGGGCAGGACGGCGCGCACGACCCGCAGACGCTCAAGCAGCTGATCACCGACGCCGGAGTGACGGCCGTCCAGGCCACGCCCACACTGTGGCGCAGCATGCTGGACCACGGCCCGGACGGCCTGACGGGACTGAAGGTGCTGGTCGGCGGCGAGGCGCTGCCCGAGGGCCTGGCCCGGGAACTGGGCGAGGCCGCCGCCGAGGTCACCAACGTCTACGGCCCGACCGAGACCACCATCTGGTCGACGGCGGCCACCGTCGACCCGGCGCTTCCCGGCCGTCCGCCGATCGGACGCCCGCTCGCGAACACCCGCACCTACGTACTCGATCGCGCGCTGCGCCCCGCGCCCACCGGCGCCACCGGCGAGCTGTTCATCGCGGGCGCCGGCGTGGCCCGCGGGTACCTGAACCGGCCCGGGCTGACCGCCGAACGCTTCGTGGCCGACCCCTTCGGCCCGCCCGGATCCCGGATGTACCGCACCGGCGACCTGGTCCGCTGGCGCGACGACGGCAGCCTGGAGTACCTCGGCCGCACCGACGGCCAGGTCAAGGTCCGCGGATTCCGGATCGAGCTCGGCGAGGTCGAGCACGCGCTCACCGACCACCTCGAGGTGGCCCAGGCCGCCGTCGTGGTCCGGGACCTCGGCTCCGGCGGGCCGGCCCTGACCGGCTACGCCGTGCCCGTCCCCGGCACCGCTCCGGACCCGGCCGCGCTGCGCGACCACCTCGCCCGCCGGCTGCCCGGCCACATGGTCCCGGCCGTCCTGACCGTGCTCGACGTGCTGCCGCTCACCCCCAACGGCAAGTTGGACCGCAAGGCACTTCCGACCCCCGACCTCGGCCCGGCCGGGCCCGGGCGCAGGCCGCGCACCCCGCAGGAGGAAATCCTCTGCGAGCTGTTCGCCGAGGTCCTCGAAGTGTCCCGGGTCGGGCTGGACGACGACTTCTTCCAGCTCGGCGGCCACTCCCTGCTCGCCACCCGCCTGGTGAACGCCCTGCGCTCGCGGCTGCGCGTGGAGATCCCGGTGCGCACCCTCTTCGAGGCGCCCACCGTCGCCGCCCTCGCCGCCAGGATCGACGGCTCGGCCGGCGCGCGCACGCCCCTCGCCCCCGCCGCACGACCCGCGCGGATCCCGCTGTCCTTCGGGCAGCGCCGGCTCTGGTTCATCAACCGACTGGCGGACGACGGCTCCGCGTACCACATGCAGAGCGTGCTGCGGCTGCGCGGCGAACTGGACCGCGCGGCGCTCGCCGAGGCCCTCGCCGATGTGGCCGCCCGCCACGAAGCCCTGCGCACCGTCTTCCCCGAGGTCGACGGCGAGCCCCACCAGCTCGTCCTCGACCCGCGGGAGGCCCGTCCCGTCCTGACCGTGACGGACACCGGCGAGGCGGACCTGCCCGGCCGGCTGCGCGCCGCCGCGGCCGAGGCCTTCGACCTCACCCGTGAAGCCCCCCTGCGCGCCCACCTGTTCGCACTGTCGCCGACCGAGCACGTGCTGCTGGTCGTCCAGCACCACATCGCCGCCGACGGCTGGTCCCTGACCGTGCTCGCCCGCGACCTCGCCCAGGCCTACCGCAGCAGGAGCCGCGGCCAGGAGCCAGGTTGGCGTCCGCTCCCGGTCCAGTACGCGGACTACACCCTGTGGCAGCGCGAGGTCCTCGGCGGGCCCGACGACCCGGCGAGCGTCCTCGCGGTGCAGACCGGCTTCTGGCAGGACGCGCTGCGCGCACTGCCCGAGCAGACCGTGCTGCCGACGGACCGGCCGCGCTCGCGCGAGGCCGGCTTCCACGGCGAGACGGTCGGCCTCAGCCTGGACGCCGAACTCCACCAGCAGCTGCTCGACCTCGCCCACCGGCACAACGCCAGCCTCTTCATGGTGCTGCAGGCCGCGCTGGCCGCCCTGTGCACCCGGCTCGGCGCGGGCACCGACATCCCGATCGGCTCGCCCATCTCGGGACGAACGGACGCCGCCCTCGAGGACCTGATCGGCTTCTTCGTCAACACCCTGGTACTGCGCACCCGTACGTCGGGCGACCCCCGCTTCACCGAGCTGCTGACGGCGGTCCGGGACAACGCCCTGGCCGCCTACGCCCACCAGGACCTCCCGTTCGAGCGCCTGGTCGAGATCCTCAAGCCCGAGCGCTCGCTCTCCCAGCACCCGCTCTTCCAGGTCTTCCTCGCGCTGCAGAACACCCCCGACGCCGAGCTCCGCTTCGCCGACCTGGACGTGACCCTGGCCGAGGAGCCGCTGCCGTCGGCCAAGTTCGACCTGGCGTTCAACCTCTCCGAGCGGTTCCGCGAGGGTCGGCTCGCGGACGGCGTCCAGGGCACCGTCGAGTACCGCACCGACATCTTCGACCGCACCACGGTCGAGACCGTCGTCGAGCGGCTGACCCGCTTCCTCCGGGCCGTCGCGGCCGACCCGCGCCGACGGATCGGAGCCGTGGAGATCCTCGGCGAGGACGAACGCCGTCGGCTGCTCGCCGGTACCCCCGCGCTGGTCACCGGCGCCGAGGAGGTGCTGCACGTCCGGTTCTCCCGCACGGCCGCGGAGCACCCCGACGGGGTCGCCCTGCGCGCCGGGGAGCGGGAGTTGACCTACCGGGACGTGGACCGGCGGGCCGACGCGTTGGCCCGCTCCCTGACGGCCCGGGGCGTCGGACCGGAGAGCCGGGTCGCGGTCTTCCTGGAGCGCTCCCCCGAACTGGTCGTGTCGATGCTCGCCGTCTGGAAGGCCGGCGGCGTCTGCGTCCCGCTGCACGAGGCCTACCCGGCGGAGCGGCTCGAATACGTCATGGCCGACACCGCGGCGTCCGTACTGCTGACCGACCGGGCGATGCTCGCCCGGGAGTTCCGGCACGAGGCCCGGGTCGTCGTGGTGGGGGCCGACCAGGTGCCGGCGGATGCCGCCGCGACCGGCCCCGACCTGCCGGTCGTCCACCCGGACCAGCTCGCCACCATCATGTACACCTCCGGCTCCACCGGTCTGCCCAAGGGCGTGGCCGTCGCGCACCGGGACGTGGTGGCCCTCGCCGACGACCCGTGCTGGGACTCCGGCAACCACGAGCGCGTGCTCATGCACGCCCCGTACGCGTTCGACATCAGCGACTACGAGCTGTGGGTGCCGCTGCTGGCCGGGAACGAGGTGGTGCTCGCCCCTCCCGGGCCGCTGGACACCGCCGCCATCGCCCGGCTGATCGCGGACGAGAAGATCACCGCCGTGCACTTCACCGCCGGGCTCCTGCGGGTCGTGGCCGAGGACGCGCCCGAGTGCCTGGCCACCGTCCGCGAGGTGCTCACCGGCGGCGACGTCGTCTCGCCGATCGCGGTCCAGCGCGTCCTGGAGCACGCGCCGGGAGCGGTCGTGCGCCAGCTGTACGGGCCCACCGAGATGACGCTGTGCGCCACCCACCACGAGCTGCGGTCGCCGTACACCGCCGACGTCCGGGTGCCGCTCGGGCGGCCGCTGGCCGGCACCCGGGTCTACGTGCTGGACGAGTGGCTGCGGCCGGTCCCGCCGGGAGTGACCGGCGAGGCCTGGCTGGCCGGGACCGGTCTGGCGCGCGGCTACCTCCACCGGCCCGGCCTGACCGCCGAGCGGTTCGTCGCCGATCCCTTCGGCGCGCCCGGAAGCCGGATGTACCGCACCGGCGACCTCGCGCGCTGGAACGGCAGCGGGCAGCTGGAGTTCATGGGCCGCGGCGACGATCAGGTCAAGATCCGCGGCTTCCGGGTGGAGCCCGGAGAAGTCGCCGCGGTGCTGGCGGACCACCCCGAGGTGTCCGAGGCCGAGGTGCTGGCCCGTACCGACCACCGCGGCGAACGGCAGCTGGTCGCCTACGTCGTCGCGGGCGGCCTGCGGCCGGCCGACCAGGAGACCGGGGCGGTCCAGCACGTCGCCGAGTGGCGGCAGATCTACGACGGAATGTACGACGGCGCCCGCTCCGCCGCCTTCGGCTCGGACTTCTCCGGCTGGGAGAGCAGCTACGACGGCCGGCCCATCCCGCTGGACGAGATGGACGAGTGGCGCCGCTCCACCGTCGAGCGGATCCGCGAACTGCGCCCGCGGCACGTGCTGGAGGTCGGGGTGGGCAGCGGCCTGATCCTGTCCCGGTTGTACGCCGAGTGCGAGTCGTACTGGGCCACCGACTTCTCCGAGCAGGCGATCCGCACGCTCCGTGCCCACCTGGGGGCCCACCCCACCGTGCGGCTGAGCACCCAGACCGCGGACGACCTCACCGGGCTGCCCGCCGGGCACTTCGACACGATCGTCCTCAACTCGGTGGTGCAGTACTTCCCCGACGCCGACTACCTGCGGCGCGTGCTCACCGCACTCACCGGCCTGCTCGCCCCCGGCGGTTCGCTGTTCGTGGGCGACGTGCGCAACCTGGACCTGCTGCACACCTTCCACACCGGCGTCGAACTGGCGCGCGCCGACGACGCCGAGGACTCCTCCGAGCTCCGGCGCCGGGCCCGGCGCCGGGCGGACCGGGAGAAGGAACTCCTGGTGGCGCCCCGCTACTTCCACGCGTTCGCCCGGGCCACCGACGGCCTCGCCGGCGCCGACGTCCGCGTCAAGCGCGGCCACGCCCACAACGAGCTGACCCGCTACCGCTACGACGTCGTGCTGCACGCCGCCGTGGACGCGCCGGTGCCGCCGGTCGAGGCGACCACCCTGCACTGGACGCAGGACCTCACCGACCTGGCGGACCTCCAGGCCCACCTCGCGCAGCACCGGCCGGCGAGCCTGCGGGTGACCGGCGTGCCGGACGGCCGTACCGGGCCGGAGGCGGCGGCCACCGCCGCCCTGGACGCGGGCGAACCGCTCGCCCGGGTACGGGCCCGGCTGGCGCAGGCCGTCGGCGTCGACCCGGCGCTGCTCTACGAGCTGGGCGACCGGCTCGGCTACCGGACGGCCGTCACCTGGTCGCCGTCCGGACCCGGCGGCCTGCTCGACGTGGTCTTCGCCGACGCCTCCGGGCCCGTCGGCCCGCTCCTGCCGACCGGACGGGCCGAGCCCGCCCCCGAGGACGACACGGCCCGCGACACCAACGCGCCGCTGCTGTTCCAGCAGGCCGGGCGGCTCGCCAAGGCCCTGCGGGCGCACGTCGGCGCCCGGCTGCCGGCGTACATGGTTCCGGCGGCGTTCATGGTGCTGGAACGCCTTCCGGTCACCGCGAACGGCAAGCTCGACCGCGCGGCCCTCCCGGAACCCGACCGGGAGGTGCAGGCCGGTTCGGGCGCGCCGCGCTCGCCGCGCGAGGAGGCGCTCTGCACGCTGTTCGCCGATGTGCTCGGGCTGCCCGAGGCGGGCATCGAGGACGACTTCTTCCAGCTCGGCGGACACTCCCTGCTGGCCATCCGGCTGGTCAACGCGATCCGCTCCGCGTTCGGCGCCGAACTCGACGTGCGGACCGTGTTCGAGGCCCCCACCGTCGCGGCGCTCGCCGAGCGGCTCGACCGGGCGGCCCCGGCGCAGGCCCCGCTGGTCCCGATGGAGCGGCCGGACCCGCTGCCGGTGTCGTTCGCCCAGCGCCGGCTGTGGTTCCTGCACCGGCTCGAGGAACACGGCGGCGCCTACAACATCCCGATCGCGCTGCGGCTGTCCGGCCCCGTGCGGGAGCGCGAACTGCGCTCGGCCCTGCGCGACCTGGTGGTGCGGCACGAGTCGCTGCGCACGGTCTTCGCCGAGGTGGACGGCGAGCCGGTCCAGCGGATCCTGGACCCGGCGCAGGCCCGGCCCGGCCTCGCCGTGGTGGACACCGACGCCGACGCGCTCGAACGGTCGCTGCTGGCCGAGGCCGGCCGCGGCCACGACCTCGGTGCCGAACTCCCGCTGCGCGCGACGCTCTTCCGGCTGACGCCCACCGATCACGTGCTGCTCGTGGTACTGCACCACATCGTCGGCGACGGCTGGTCGATGGACCCGCTGGCCCGCGACCTCGGCACGGCCTACGCGGCGCGCCTGGCCGACCGGGCACCGGAGTTCCCGCCGCTGCCCGTCCAGTACGCCGACTACGCGCTGTGGCAGCGCGCCGTGCTCGGCAGCGAGCAGGACCCGGACAGCCGGATCAGCGGCCAGATCGCCTACTGGCGCGACAGGCTGGCCGGGCTGCCCGAGGGCCTGGAGCTGCCGACCGACCGGCCGCGGCCGCCCGAGTTCAGCTACCGGGGCGCGGAGGTCGCCTTCCGGCTGCCCGCCGAACTGCACACGGACCTGCTCGGCCTGGCCCGCGAGCACGGCGCCACCCTCTTCATGGTCCTGCACGCCGCCCTCGCGGCACTGCTGACCCGGCTGGGGGCCGGCACCGACCTGCCGATCGGCACCCCGGTCGCCGGGCGCGCCGACGCCTCGCTCGAGGGGCTCGTCGGCTTCTTCGTCAACACCCTGGTCCTGCGCACCGACACCAGCGGCAACCCGGCCTTCGGTGACCTGCTCCGCCGGGTAGCCGCGGACGACCTGGAGGCCTACGCCCACCAGGACGTCCCGTTCGAGCGGCTGGTCGAGGTGCTGGCGCCGCCGCGGTCACTGGCGCGGCACCCGCTGTTCCAGGTGATGCTGGCGCTGCAGCCCGGCGGCGGCGAGGCGGTGACCCTGCCGGGGCTCGACGTCACCGGGCAGCGGATCCCGCAGCGGACGGCCAAGTTCGACCTCGACGTCCAGTTGCGCGAGACCCGCTCACCGGCGGGCGAACCGGCCGGTGTCGAGGGCACCCTGGGCTACTGCGCGGACCTGTTCGACGAGGCGAGCGCGGTCGCGCTGGCCGACCGGCTGATCCGGTTCCTGAGCGCGCTGGCCGCCGACCCGGCCCTGCCGATCGGGGACGTCGACATCCTGACGCCGCAGGAGCGGCCCCGGCCGGCCGACGCGCAGCCGTCCGGCCCGGCGCACTTCGACCCGGTGCCGCTGCGCTTCGCGGCGCAGGCCCGACGCACGCCCGCGGCGCCCGCGGTCAGCTCTGCGGGCCGCACCCTGTCCTACGCCGAACTCGACGCCGAGGCCGACCGCCTGGCCCGGCTGCTGGTCGCCGGCGGCGCCGGTCCGGAGCACGTGGTCGCCGTGGCGCTGCCGCGCTCGGAGCGGATGCTGGTCGCGGTGCTCGCGGTGCTGAAGTCCGGCGCGGCGTACCTTCCGGTGGACCGTGCCCAGCCGGCCGAGCGGATCGCCTTCGCCTGCGCCGACGCCCGGCCGATCCTGATGCTCACCGAGGGCGAGCCGGTACCGGGGATGCCCGAGCCGTCCGTGCTGCCCCGGGTCCGTCTGGACGACCCCGCGGTCCGGGACGCCCTCGCCGGCACCCCCGCCGACGCCGACGCCCGCTCCGCCGAGGAGCGGTGCGCGGCGATCGCGGCGGACTCGCCCGCGTACGTCATCTACACCTCCGGCTCCACCGGGCGGCCCAAGGGCGTCGTGGTCTCGCACGGCAGCATGGCCCGGCTGCTGGACTGGGCCGCGGACCGCTTCGGGGCCGAGGGGCTGGCGGACGTCCTGGCCGCCACCTCGCTCTCCTTCGACGTCTCGGTGTTCGAGCTGTTCGCTCCGCTGCTGACCGGCGGTCACGTCGAGATCGTGCGCGACCTGCTGGAACTGGCCGAACGGCCCTGGTCGGGCAGCCTGGTCAGCGGCGTGCCGTCGGTGTTCGCCGCACTCCTCGCCGGTGGCGAGGCCGCCTTCTCCGCCCGGACCCTGGTGATGGCCGGCGAGGCACTGCCGGAGCACCTGGTCCGGGAGGTGCGCCGCCTGCTGCCCGGCACGCGGCTGGCCAACATCTACGGCCCGACCGAGGCCACCGTCTACGCGACCGCCTGGTACTCGGAGGACGAGGAGGCGAGCGGTGCGGAGAGCGCCGCGCCGCCGATCGGCCGGCCCCTGCCGCACGTGCGCGCCCACGTCCTGGACGAGCGGCTGCGACCGGTCCCGACCGGGGTCCGCGGCGAGCTCTACCTGGCGGGCCCGGGCCTGGCCCACGGCTACCTCCGCCGTCCCGCGCTGACCGCCGAGCGGTTCGTCGCCGACCCCTTCGGCGGGCCCGGCGCCCGGATGTACCGCACCGGCGACCTGGTGCGCCGCCGCCCGGACGGCGCCCTGGACTACCTCGGCCGCACCGACGACCAGGTCAAGGTACGCGGCTTCCGGATCGAGCCGGGCGAGATCGAGAACGTCCTGACCCGCCACCCGGCGGTGACCGGCGCCGCGGTCAGCGCCGCGGCCGACCCGGCGGGCGACCGGCGCCTGGTGGCCCACGTGGCGCTGCGCCCGGGCAACGGCGTGACCGGCGCGGAACTCGCCGCGCACGCCGCGGCCACGCTGCCGGAGTACATGGTGCCGACCGCGTTCGTCCTGCTGGACGCGCTGCCGACGAACGCCAACGGCAAGCTCGACCGCGGCGCCCTCCCGGCCCCCGACCTCACCGCCCGCGCCGCCGGCGGCCGGGCGCGCGACCCGCGCGAGGAGCTGATGGGCGAACTCTTCGCCCAGCTGCTCGCGGTGCCCTCGGTCGGCCCGGACGACGGCTTCTTCGCGCTCGGCGGGCACAGCCTGCTGGCCACCCGGCTCGGCAACGCCGTCCGCTCCGCGTTCGGGGTCGAACTTCCGCTGCGTGCGGTCTTCGAGACGCCGACCCCGGCCGGCCTGGTGGCCCGCCTCGACACCGCGGACACCGCCCGCCCGGCGCTCGTCCCCGCCGAACGCCCCGCGGTGATCCCGCTGTCGTACGCCCAGCAGCGGCTGTGGTTCCTCAACCGGCTCGACGGCGGCTCCGGGGCCTACAACATCCCGCTGGCCCTGCGGCTGTCCGGGGAGCTCGACCCGGCGGCGCTGGACGCCGCGCTGCGGGACGTGGTGGAACGGCACGAGGCCCTGCGCACCGTCTTCCCGGACCACGACGGCGACCCGCACCAGCGGATCCTCGCGGCCGAGGACGGCCCGGTCGCCCTCGTCACCGTGCCGGTCACCGCCGCGGAGCTGCCCGCCGCGCTGTCCGCCGCCACCCGCACCGGCTTCGACCTCGCCGTCGAACCGCCGTTGCGCACCGCGCTGTTCCGGATCTCGCCCACCGAGCACGTCCTGCTCCTGGTGCTGCACCACATCGCCGGCGACGGCTCCTCGTACGCCCCGCTCGCCCGCGACCTCACCACCGCCTACCGGGACCGCTCGGCGGGCCGCGCCCCGCGGTGGGAGCCGTTGGCGGTCCAGTACGCGGACTACACGCTCTGGCAGCGGGAACTGCTCGGCACCGAGGACGACCCGGACAGCGCCATCGCCCGGCAGCTCGCCCACTGGCAGGATGCCCTGGCGGACCTGCCGGAGGAGCTGACGCTGCCCACCGACCGTCCGCGCCCCACCACGCCCGGCCACCGGGGCGGCCACGTGCCGCTCGACCTGGACGCGCGGCTGCACCGGAAACTGACCGAACTGTCCCGGCGTGAGGGCGTCACCACCTTCATGGTCTTCCAGGCCGCGCTCGCCGCGCTGCTCACCCGGCTCGGTGCCGGGACGGACATCCCGGTGGGCAGCCCGCTGGCGGGCCGCGGCGACCAGGCCCTCGACCGGCTGGTGGGCTTCTTCGCCAACACCGTGGTGCTGCGCACCGACACCTCCGGCGATCCGGACTTCGTCACGCTGCTGCACCGGGTCCGCACCACCGCGCTGGCCGCCTACGCCCACCAGGACGTGCCGTTCGAGCGGCTGGTCGAGGTGCTGAGCCCGACCCGCTCGGTGTCCCGGCACCCGCTGTTCCAGGTCCTGCTGGTGCTGCAGAACACCGAGCCGCCGCGGTTCGACCTGGACGGCCTGACGATCACCCAGCCGGAGACGGACGCCGGCACCGCCAGGTTCGACCTCGACGTCTCCCTCCGCGAGAGCCACACACCGGAGGGCCTGACGGCGGGCGTACAGGGCAGCATCCGCTACAACGCGGACCTGTTCGACGAGGCCACCGTGACCGCGCTGGCCGGCCGCCTGGTGGCCCTGCTGGCCGCTGTCGCGGACGACCCGCGGGCGCCGATCGGCTCCCTGGACGTGCTACTGCCGCCCGAGCGGCTCGACCTCGAGCAGTGGTCCGGCGCTCCGGAGCCGCCGGTCCCCGCGCGAACGATGCCGGAGCTGTTCCAGGGGCAGGTGGCGCGCACACCGGACCGTACGGCGCTGCGCTACGGCGCCGACACCCTGTCGTACGCGGAGCTGAACCGCCGGGCCAACCGGCTGGCGCACCACCTCCGTTCGCTCGGGGTGGGCCCGGAGAGCACCGTGGCGCTGCTGCTGCCGCGCTCGCCCGAGCAGGTCACGGCCGTGCTGGCCGTGCTCAAGGCGGGCGGCGCCTGCCTGCCGGTGGACCCGGACTACCCGGCCGAGCGGATCCGGCACATGCTGGCCGACGCCCGGCCGTCCCGGGTGCTCGCCCTGCGCTCGACGGCCGACCGGCTGCCGGAGCCGGCCGCCGCGCTGGTGCTCGACGACCCGCTCACCGCGCGGACGCTCGAAGCGGCACCGGACACCGACCCGGCCGACCAGGACCGCACCGCCGCGCTGCTGACCGCCCATCCGGCGTACGTCATCCACACCTCGGGCTCCACCGGCCGCCCGAACGGGGTGGTGGTGACCCATGAGGGCATCGCAAACCTCGCGGCCCGTCAGATCGACCGCTTCCAGGTCACCGCGGCGGACCGGGTGCTGCAGTTCGCCTCGCCGAGCTTCGACGCCGCCTTCTCCGAACTGTGCATGGCGCTGCTGTCCGGTGCCGAACTGGTGCTGGCCACCAGGGAGGAGCTGATGCCGGGCCGCCCGCTGGCCGAGCTGATCGCCCGGCACCGGGTCACCCACGTGACCCTGCCGCCGGTGGCGCTGTCGGTCCTGCCGCCGGACGGGCTGGCGACGGTCCGCACCCTGGCCGTGGCCGGCGAGGCGATGCCCGCCGACGCGGTGCACCGGTGGGGCTCCGGACGGCGCTTGATCAACGCGTACGGTCCGACCGAGACGACCGTCTGCGCCACCATGAGCGAGCCGCTGACCGGCCAGGACCGCCCGTCGATCGGCCGTCCCATCGGCGGCGCCGGCGTGCGGGTCCTCGACGAGCGGCTGCGGCCCGTGCCGCCGGGCGTCGCCGGGGAGCTGTACGTGAGCGGTCCCGGCCTGGCCCGCGGCTACCTCGGCCGGCCCGGGCTGACCGCGCAACGGTTCCTGCCCGATCCGTTCGGCCCGCCGGGCTCACGGATGTACCGCACCGGCGACCTGGTCCGCTGGGACCGCGAGGGCCGGCTGCACTTCCTGGGCCGCGCCGACCACCAGCTCTCGGTGCGCGGGTTCCGGGTGGAGCCGGGCGAGATCGAGGCCGCGCTGCTCGACCATCCGGCCGTCGCCCAGGCCGTGCTGACCGTCCGCGAGGACGGCCGGGGCGAGCCGCGGCTGATCGGCTACGCCGTACCGCACGGTGACGCGCCGGACCCGGCCGAACTGCGCGCGCACGCGGCCGGGCTGCTGCCCGCCCACATGGTCCCGGCCGCGGTGATCGTCCTGCCGGCGCTTCCGGTCACGCCGAACGGGAAGCTGGACCGTGCCGCGCTGCCGGAGCCGGACTTCTCCGGACAGCCGGACCGCGCCGCGCGCAGCCCACGCGAAGCGGTCCTGCGCGAGCTCTTCGCGGAGGTCCTCGGCGCTCCCGACCTCGGGGTCCACGACAGCTTCTTCGACGCCGGCGGCCACTCCATGCTGGCCGCCCGGCTGATCGACCGGGTCCACACCGTGCTGGGCCTCGACCTCGGACTGCGGCTGCTGTTCGAGTCCCCGTCGGTCGCGGAGCTGGCGGCCGCCCTGGACGGTGCCGCGGACGGGTCCCGGCGCGGCGGCGACTGGGACGTCCTGCTGCCGCTGCGGCCGGGCGGCGGGCGCGCACCGGTGTTCTGCGTCCATCCGGCCGCCGGCCTCGGCTGGTCATTCGCCGGGCTGGCCCGGTACCTGGACGACTGCCACCCGCTGTACGCGCTGCAGTCGCCAGGGCTGGAGGGCGGGCCGGACCGCCTCCCGGCGACGGTGGCCGACGCGGCGGCGGCGTACGTCGCCGAGATCCGCCGGGTCGCCCCGCAGGGTCCGTACCACCTGCTCGGCTGGTCGGCGGGCGGTCTGATCGCCCACGAGATGGCCGTGCAGCTCCAGGCGGCCGGCGAACAGGTGGGTCTGCTCGCGGTGCTGGACGGCTATCCGCTGGCCGGCCTGGCCCCGGTCGCCGCCCCGTCGCCCGAGGAGGTCGCCGAGGCGGTACGGCGGGAGACCGCCGGCCTGCAGCTCGACGACCGGGTCCGGGACAACCTGGCGGCCGTGTACCTGGGCGTCGCCCGGGCCGCCCAGGCCTTCACCCCGGGCGTCTTCAACGGGGAGCTGCTGCACTTCGCCGCGACCCACGACCGGGACCGGGCCCACGACCGGGGTCAGGACCGGGACCATGACCGACTCGAGGCGAAGCTCTGGGAGCCGCACCTCGACGGCCCGCTGCGAACGCACGAAGTCGCCTGCGGGCACGAGGAGATGACCCGGCCACAGGCCCTCGGCGTGATCGGCCCGGCACTCGCGGACCGGCTCCGGGAACTCACCGCACCCACACAACACACAGGGGGAACCGACCGATGACCAATCCCTTCGAGGACGACGACGCCACCTACCTCGTGCTGCGCAACGCCGAGGGCCAGTACTCGCTGTGGCCCGCGTTCGCCGAGGTGCCGGCCGGCTGGGAGGCCGTCCACGGCGAGGCCGACCGCCAGTCCTGCATCGACCACGTGAACGAGCACTGGACCGACATGCGTCCCGACAGCCTGATCGCGGCGATGGACGCCGCGGCGGGTGGGCGCGCCACGCCGTGAACACCGACCGCAGCCCCTTCAAGAACCTGACCGTCGACCACATCCGCTTCCGCGCGTCACCGACCTGGATACCCGGACCGCCGGGTTCGTCCGCGGATACGGGCTGACCGTCACGGACGCGCCGGACCAGGCCGGGCGGCGCCGCCCGGCCTGGGCGGCCTGATCGGCCTGCGGAGCGCGGCGCACGCCGCCACGGCGCCCGAGGAGTGAGACTTCGTCGAGGGCGGCAGCGGCCGGGAGACGACACGCTGTCCGCGGACCGGGCCGCCTTCGACGCGGTGGCGCCGGCGGACCGGGCGGCGCCACTCGGCTGCCGGGCCCTCGTGGCGACCGTGGACGTGCCGGTCACCGTGAATACCGCGCCGATCTCGCAGGCCGTCGTCGGGGGCGCCCTGCCGGAGGCGGGCTTCAGCCCGACCCGGGCGACCTCCGGCGACCGGCGGATCCACCAGCGCGATCCGGCCCACCACCTTCGCGGTCCGGAATCGCCGTTCCGGCGGTGCCCGGACGTTTCCCGGAAAACCCCGCACGGCGGTTTCTTCGTCGTCGTCGATGTGCCGTTCACCGTCGGCGACGAATTGCTCGAAAGGTCCGGCCAGGAATTCGGCGCGCTCTTTACGCCGATATTGCACTTCCATGCCGGGAAGGAGGGGCGGAACCACCTCCGACTGTCCTGCAGTTCCCTCTCCGGTGAACACTTGGAAGAAGGACTGAACAGGCTTGCGACCCTTTTCGCCGACCGCGGCGTGCGTCTTGTTGACATCCGCGCCGACCCGATGCCTCACTGTAGTAGCGTGAGTATGGACATCACAGCCGGGAGTTGACTTGTTACACTGCAAAGCTGTCTGCAAACGCTATGGCGGAGGACGGTGGATCCTCACCGATGTGGACATGGAGGTCTCCGCCGGCGAGGTGGTCGCCGTGGTCGGCACCAACGGTTCCGGGAAGTCGACCCTGCTGAAGATCCTGGTCGGGCTGTCGCAGCCCACGTCCGGCAAGGTGTCGGGCCGACCGCCGACCATCGGCTACGTACCGGACCGCTTCACGGCGCACGAACGCATCTCGGCGATCTCCTACCTCACCCACATGGGACGCATCCGAGGCATGTCCACCTCCGCCGCCCGCGCGCGGGGAGGCCACCTGCTGGACCGGCTGGCCCTCGTGGGCGGCCCGACCGCGTCGCTGCGCACACTCTCCAAAGGCAACGCACAGAAGGTCGCGCTGGCCCAGGCCCTGCTCGTCCGGCCCGACCTGCTGGTCCTCGACGAACCGTGGTCGGGCCTGGACGCCTCGGCCCACGGCGTCCTGGGCGAGTTCATCGACGAAGTGGCCGCCCGACGCGGCGCGGTGGTCTTCACCGACCACCGCGAGGCGATCACCGGGACGCACGCCACCGGCGCCTACGCCATCACCGACGGCCGGGTCGTCTGGCGGGGCGGCACGCACGCCGAGGGCCCCGCCCCGGTGGTCGAACTGGTCCTGACCGTGCCGGCCGACGGCGCGGTCCCGGCCGAGCCGGACTGGTACTCGCTCCCGGGCGTGGTAAACGCCGCCCGCCGGGGCCAGGACACGATCCTGCGGGTGACCCGGGAACACTCCGACGCCGTACTGATGACGGCGCTGCAGCACCGGTGGTCGGTGGACGCGGTGGCCAGGGCCGCGCACGACCACGGCTCCCGCACCGACGCCGGGAGTGTTGCCCGGTGATCCCCTTGGTCCGCTACATGTTCACGGTTCTGCTGCTCTCCCAGCGCTACCTCGCGCCGCTGCTCGTGTTCATCGGCCTCGCCGCCGTGCTGACCAGCAGCGACACCGGCCCGCTCCCCGCCACGTATTCCGCGGTGGCGGGCGCCATGCTGCTGTGCTCCACCTGGCTGACCATGACGCTGATCGGCCTGGAAGACCCGCCGCATCGCTCGATCGTGGTCGTCAGCGCGGGCAGCCACCTGAGAATGGTGCTCGGATCGGTCGCGACCGCTGCCGTCTGGTGCCTGCTGCTGACGGGGGCCGGCCTGGCACTGCCGCTGCTGTTCGGAACCCACACCGTCGGCCCCGCCGATCTGGCCCTCGGCACGGAGGCCCAACTGACCTGCGCCTTCACCGGCATGTCCATCGGATTCGTCTGCTCACGGCTGGTGTTCCGGCGGCAGGGCTACGCACTCGTCGTCGCCCTGGCGCTCCTGCTGGCCGCCATGCTCGGCAAGGGCGTGTCCCCGGTCAACATCCTGCTGACCGACCTCCAGCACGCGTCGAAGTCGGCGGACGTCCTGGGCTCCACGGGCGTGCTGGCCGCCGCCGCCGCGGTTCTGCTCGCGGCGGGAACGGCCGTCACCCACGCGATCGCCGTCAAGAAGAGCTGACCACCAGGGGAACGTCCCGCGACGGCGCGGGACGTTCCCCGGTCCGTACCCGGCGCCTCCGCCGCCGGCGGCTCACGCCGCCCCCTCGGTCCCCGCGCCGGGAACCTCCCGCACCGAACGCAGCCCGGAGCGGAGCAACACGACGGTCGCGGCCGCCGACGCCAGCCCGGTCAGCACGAGTGCCCACCCCGTACCGGCCTCCGGGCCCATGGCGCCGCCCAGGACATCGACGGCCACCCCGCCCAGCAGGGCCCCGAGCGGCATCGCGCAGAAGTTGATGGTCCGCGACGTCGCGTGCACGCGGCCCAGCAGATCCGCCCTGGTGACCGACTGCCGCAAGGTGGTGATCGTGGCGTTCCACACCGGCACCCACACCGAGGCCGCCGCCCCGACCACCACCAGGGTCGGAACGGCCGGCAACCACAGCGCCAGCGGGGCCGCGGCCCACACCGCTCCGGAGGCGCAGGCCGTGACGAGGGTCGCGCCCAGACCGAAGCGGGCCAGCATCCGGTCCGCCATCCACGCGCCGCCCACCCCGCCGAGGCCCACCAGGGTGAAGAGCACTCCGACGGTGCCGGGCGGGAGACCGAGGGCCCGGTAGGCGAAGAGCAGCGACACCGTCGAGGCGGCCGCGTTCCCCAGGTTCCGCAGCACGGCGGCCACCGTCGTGGCACGCAGCAGCGGGTGCCGCCACAATGCCGCGACCCCCTCCTTCATCTCGGCGGACATCGAACCCCCCTGCCGCCGTGGCGCCGGAGGCTCCGGGGTGCGAAGCCTCATGAGCGTGAAGACCGGTATGACGAAACCGGCGGCGACCACCGCCAGGGCCGTCGTACCGGCGAGGAACTGAGTCAGCAGACCGCCCAGGGCCGGTGCGCCGAGCATGGCGAGCGAGGTCGACACCTCCAGCCTGGCGTTCGCCCGCGGCAGCATGTCCCTCGGCAGCAGGGTCGGCAGGTGCGACTGGTTGGCGACGTCGTAGAGGACGCCGAACGAACCGGCGAGGAGCGCCGCCGCACACAGTTCCGCCATTCCCAGCACCCCCGCGGCGGCGGCCAGCGGAATCGCGGCGAGCGCCAGCATCATGCCCACGGTCGACAGCATCATGGCCGGCCTGCGCCGCCGACGGTCCATCGCGACGCCGGCGAAGAGCGCCAGAGCCGGGTACGGGGCGGTGCCCGCCGCATTCAGCAGACCGACGCCCACATCGGAAGCGTCGAACAGGACGATGGCGGTGGTGGGGAAGAGGAAGATCGCCACCTGATGGCCCACGACACTCGCGGTCTGGCCGAGCCAGTACCAGCGGAAATCACGCCGGGCCGACGGATTTGTCCGCTCGATGGAACGATTCGACTCGACGGCCATTGAGCCACCCGCGCCGGCATCGATTTCCACCCTCCGTGCCCTGGCCATTTCCTCCCCCGTCCCGGTCGGCGTCCACCGACACGTCCGGGCAATTCAAACATGCGAAATCGGGAGGCGTCGACCGGGTCGCGGAAACCGGATTCACCGGATTCACCGGATTCAGCCGGTGGACGCGCTCCGGAAGATGAGGACTCGGTGCCCTCGACGACACCGACTTCGAGCTCGGCGAGCCACCCCCGCGTCGCGAACGGCGCCGGCCGGTTCCAGCTTCAGAAGGTGCTGCTCGACAAACTCGTTGGGGGCATGCTCGACGTCGAATACAGCCTCCTGGCCGAATCCGCCCAGCGCGCCGGCCGTGCCCTGCACGCAATCGGCGACGCGGACCTCACCGACGCCGTCCTCACCGGGACCGCCACCGAACTCGCCGCAGTGGAGTACGCCGAACTCGGCGACCTCACCGGCCGCGCCCGGCAAGCCGTCCTCCTCAGCCGCGAAGGTGCCTCCCCCGTCCAGGCGGGGGTCAGGCGCCGGACGGGGCGTGCGGTCCGATGCCGGACAGCGCGTCGGTGTAGATGCCGGTCATCGCCGTCACGGCTCGTGCCCGGTCCAGATCCGGGTCCAGGTGGTGCTGGATGTTGACGCCCAGGGTGCCGCCGAGCAGCGCTGCCGCGACGGCCTCCGGGTCGGCGACGTGCGCGCCCGTCGCACGCAGGTGGTCGGCGTACAGGACGCGGATCTTGGCGTACTCCTCGGCGTAGGTGGCGCGCAGGGCGGACTCGCGGCTCACCGCCTCGATCAGGAGCGTCGAGAAGATGCGTGCCTCGGGCCGGGACATCAGGGCGAAGTTCGCCTCGATCAGCACCTCGACACCGGCGCCCGGCCCGGCGGCGGCGAGGCGTTCGCGCAGGAAGTCGGCGCCCCACCGGAACGCCTCCTCGACGACCGCCTTCAGCAGCCCGTCCTTCGAGCCGAAGTGCCAGGCCACGGAGCCCCGGCTGATGCCGGAGCGCTCCGCCACGGCCTGGACGGACGCCGCGGCGGCTCCGCCCTCGGCGGCGAGTTCCCAGGCGGCGGCCACCAGCCGGCGCTGGGTCTCGGCGGAGATCTCCTGCTTGCGGGTCGCACCCACGCGGCGTCCTTTCCCAAGGTCATGGCCGTCTGACGCGGCCGATTCTGTCACGCCGATCGGCTGGCACCGGGACGGCGACCGCTTGCCTATGCTGAACGTCCAGTTCTATGCTGAACGTCCAATAACCAAGGGGAGTCATCATGGAACTGATCGACCTGACCAGGACGCTGGACCCCGCCGACCGCGAGCTGCTCCCCGAGCAGCTGCGTCCGTTCGCCGAGGTGATCGCGCCTTCCATCGCCTACGCCCACCCCGCGGGCGAGGGCCGCGAGCAGTTCGCCGCCGCCCTGCACTGCCGCGTCGAGGACCTGCCCGACGGTGAGGGCTGGGGCGCGGAGACGCTGACCGACTTCAACACCCACCTCGGCACCCACGTGGACGCCCCGCTGCACTACGGCTCGACCTGCGAAGGCAAGCCGGCCCGCACCATCACCGACATCGCCCTGGACGAGCTGTGGTGCGAGGCGCTCGTGCTGGACCTGCGGGGGCGCTGCGAGCTCGACGCCCCGATCACCGTCGAGGCGCTGGAGGCCGCCCTCGCCGACAACGGCGCCCCGGTCCCGGCCGGCGGCGCGATCCTGCTGCGCACCGGCCAGGAGCGCTACGGGCTGTCCGACCCCGAGTTCTTCCGCTACCCGGGGATGAGCCACGAGTCGACGCTCTTCCTGGCCGGCCTCGGAGCCAAGGTGCTCGGCACCGACGCCGGGGGCTGGGACCTGGGCTTCTCCGTGATGGCGCGCAAGTTCCACGAGAGCGGCGACAACTCCGTGCTGTGGGACGGCCACCGGGCCGGCCGCGAGCGGGAGGTCTTCATCGTCCAGCAGATGACCAACCTCGCCGCACTGCCGCCGTCCGGGTTCCGGGTGGCGTTCTTCCCGATCAAGATCGCCCGCGCGAGCGCCGCCCCGGCCCGCGTCGTCGCCTTCGTCTGAGCCCGGACCCCGCTGGACCCCTGCTGGACCCCGCTGAGGAGAGGAACCCACCGTGAAACTCGCAACCGTGGAGCATGAGGGCGCCGAGCGCACCGCCCTCGTCCTCGACCGGGGCGCACGCCTGCTGCTGCTCGACCGCGCCCACCACCTGACGACCGGTGAGCACGCCCCCGCGCTGGCCACCATGCAGCTGATCGTCGAGGGCGGCGACCCCGTACGACGGACCCTGGACCGGCTCGCCGAACAGGCCCCGGAGGAAGCCGTGGCCGCCGCCTCCGAGGTGCGCTGGCTCTCCCCGCTGCCCCGGCCCGTGCAGATCCGGGACTTCGGCGCCTTCCCTGGCCACTTCCGCAACGCCCGCGCCCGGATCGAGGGCATCCCGGCCGACCAGGTCGAGCTGCCCGCCATCATGCTCGAACGCCCGCTGTACTACTTCACCAACCGGCTCTCGGTGACCGGCCACGACAGCGACATCACCTGGCCCGCGTACTCCTCGGTGCGGGACTACGAGCTGGAGTTCGCCTGCGTGCTCGGCCGCGGCGGCACCGACATCACGGCCGCGGACGCCCCCGCGCACATCTTCGGCTACACGGTCTTCAACGACTTCAGCGCCCGCGACACCCAGCTGGAGGAGATCGCCACCGGCCTGGGCCTGAGCAAGAGCAAGGACTTCACCGACGCCAACGTCCTCGGCCCGTGGATCACCACCGCCGACGAGGTCGGCGACCCCTACAAGCTCACCATGACCGCCCGCGTCAACGGCGAGGAGGTCAGCCGCGGCACCACCGCCGACATGCACCACACCTTCGCCGACATGATCGTCTTCGCCTCCCGGTCGACCCGGCTGCACGCCAGCGAGGTCTTCGGCTCGGGCACCGTGCCCACCGGCTGCGGGCTGGAACACGGTCGCTTCCTGGAACCCGGCGACACCGTGGAACTCGAAGTGTCCGGCCTCGGCATCCTGCGCAACCGGGTGGTGTCATGAACCGCGAAGCACTGGTCCTCGGCGTCGGCGCCACCCCCTTCGGCCGCCACCTCGACCGCACCGCCGGCGACCTCGCTGGCCAGGCCGCCCACGAGGCGCTGCGCGACGCCGGACTCACCCCGGCCGACGTCGGCGCGGTATTCCACGCCACGGTCAGTCAGAAGGCCATCGACGGGCAGCACATGATCCCCGGCCAGGTCGCGCTGCGCCCGCACGGGTTCGCCGGCGTGCCCGTGGTGAACGTGGAGAACGCCTGCGCGGGCGGTGCCACCGCGCTGTGGCTGGCCATCGCCCACGTCCGGGCGGGCCTGTCGGACGTCGCCCTGGCCGTCGGCGTGGACAAGCTGGTCTGCGCCGACCCCGCCCAGGGGCTGGCGGTGTTCGACGGAGCCATGGACGTCGCCCACCGCGAGGAGGCCCTCGCCGCGCTCGCCGCCCTGTCCGAGCCCCTGCCGCCCGAGCTGTCCGTCCCCGAGGGCGAGCGTTCGGTGTTCATGGAGATCTACGCCTCCCTGGCCCGCGCCCACATGCAGCGCTTCGGCACCACCGAAGCCCAGCTGGCCGCGGTCGCCGCGAAGAACCACGCACACTCCGTCCACAACCCCTGGGCCCACTTCCGCAAGCCGTTCACCGCGGACCAGGTCCTGGCGGCGCGCCGGGTGGCGTGGCCGCTGACGGTGCCGATGTGCTCACCGGTCAGCGACGGCGCCGCCGCCGTCGTCGTGACCAGGGCCGACTTCCCCCACGACGGTTCGGCCGTGGCGGTGCTGAGCAGCGTCCTGCTGTCCGGCACCGACCGGGCGGCGGACGACGCCGGACGGCACATCGGCCGCCGGGCCGCGCTCGCCGCCTACGAGAAGGCGGGACTCGGGCCGCAGGACGTCGACGTGGCGGAGGTCCACGACGCCACCGCCTTCGGCGAGATCCAGCAGGTGGAGAACCTGGGCTTCTGCCCGATCGGCGACGGCGGCCCCTGGTCGGCCTCGGGCGCGAGCGCACTCGGCGGCTCCCTTCCGGTGAACCCGTCGGGCGGACTCGAATCGCGCGGCCACCCGGTGTCCGCCACCGGGCTGGCGCAGGTCTTCGAACTGGTCACCCAGCTGCGGGGCCGGGCCGGCGAGCGCCAGGTCCCCGGCGCGCGCGTCGCCATCGCCGAGAACGGCGGCGGCCTCTACGGAATCGAGGAGGCGGTCGCCGCCGTGACCATCCTGGGGAGAGCCCGATGAGCCCCGGCTACGCCGACCTGATCCTCTCCGCGCTGCGCAGACGGCCCGAACGCACCGCCTTCCGCTTCACCGACGACGACGGGGCCAAGCACACCTGGACCTACGGTGAGACCGCGAACCGGATCGAGCGCACCGCGGCCGCGTTCGGGCGGCTGGGTCTCGCACCCGGCGACGGACTAGCCCTGCTGTGCGGCCCGGACCCGCGGGCGTTCACCGTCATGGCCGCCGCCTGCCTGGCCGGACTGCGCTACACCGCCCTGCACCCGCTGGCCACCGCCGACACCGACCGGACCGTCCTGCGCGACAGCGCCTCCGGCTGCCTGGTCGTGGACGAGACCCGCTTCGCCTCCCGCGCCCGCCCCGAGGGCGTCGGAACGGTCACCCTCGCCGAAATCGACAGCCTTGCCGCCGACACCGCCCCCGGCCCCGGCGACCCACGCGGCCCCGCCCTGTACCTCTTCTACACCGGCGGCACGACCGGCGAGCCCAAGGGCGTGATGTTGTGCGACCGCTCCCTGCTCGCCAACGCCTGGGCCTGCTCCACCTGGGCCTGGCCGCCGGACACCCACTTCCTGATCACCACCCCCATGTCCCACGCCGCCGGCCTCCTCGTCGCACCCGGCCTGCCGTCGGCGGACCGCCCGCCGCGATCGCCGCGACCCGCCGGTTCGAGCGCGACATCCTGGAGCCGGACCTGATCCGCCGGGCCCTCCTCGATCTCGCAGGCGAGCTCGGCACCCGCCTGCGCGCCTCCCGCCAGACCAGCCGTCAGGTCGAGCTCCAGGTCACCTGCGCCGACCGCTCCCACACCGTCCGCCGCCGCACCCCCTGTTCTGGGCAGTTGGGCGAGCGTAGCCTCAGCACCCATGAAGCCTTGGGAGCATGCAGCCGCCAGGGCTGCCGTCCGACGCATTCGGGCGGCTCTGGAGGAGTACGACACATTGGCGAAGGGCCGGCCACCAGGCTCGCTGTCGGGCCAGGAAGTGTTCAGGCGCGAGGACCTGGTTCGCCTGCTCTGTAAGGAGACGCGGCAGCAGAACCGCACCTCCGCGATCAAGAGAGCCCGGAAGATTGTGGCGGACCCCTCGATGTATCGGCCCAAACGCATCAAGCCGAAGAAGCCGAAGCTCTTGGGCCCAGCAAAGGTGACCCGTGCCGATGTCGTGGCGGCGGCCGGGTTCAAGAGCTCCCCGCGGGCCTTCGACGCGGATCACGTGCGCAAGGTCGTCCCGACCGCCGTCGAGAGCAGTCGACGGCACTGACTGAGAAAGTGTTGGGTAATTGATCGGCTGCATGGCGTGATCTGCTGGCGGTGATCTCCGCGGTCGAGGTGTCCGCGAAGATCACCGCTATGTGTGCCTGTGTATGCAAGCCGTCCTACGACTCGTCGTTGACGGACGCTCAGTGCGCGGTGATCGAGCCGTTGCTGCCGGTTCGGGATCCGCGCCGGGCGGGCCGTCGGCTGAAGTTCCCGCGTCGGCTGGTTGTGGACGCCGTGTTGCAGCCTGTACTGGTCCCGCACCACCGGGGACGTCGAGGTGTTGGAGTCGGTGACCTGGTGCTCGATCGAGGAGCTCGCCGCCTCGCTGCTGCCCGGCCACGGCGACCAGCGCCGGATGCCCGCGAAGGAGGCGGACCGTCGGCTGCGCGCGCTCGCCGGGCGGTGCCGGACGCCGCGGCCCGGGCCCGTGGACTTCGGCGCGGTCCGTTGGTGACGGCGGACCGCGCCTACGGGTGGTATTCGAGGACCGAAGGGGGCAGACCCCACACGGTCACGTCCAGGGCGATCGGGCCGTCGCCTCCGGCGCTGAGCACCGTGAAGTAGCCGACCCGCATCTGTGCCGTCCCGAAGCACGCCATGGATCCGGCCCGCACGGTCATGCTCTGCCCCCCTGGGGGGGTGTTGAGCTGCCTCACGCAGTCCTCACGGCTGGGTTCCTCCGACCCGGTCCAGGGGATGACCGTCTTGCCCGAGACCTTGTTCGCGTCGCACTTCTCGGCGCAGTGGACCGAGAGGTCTCCGCCGTCCGCGCTCCGCGGTGGCATCAGGTCCAGCTCGTACCCGGAGTTCGTCGTCCCGCTCCTGGCCTCGGCGCCGAGGGTCAGCCTCCCGTGCCACTGGACCGATGCGAACAGCTCTTCGGATGTCGGCGTCGGTGTCGGCGTCGGGAACGAGGGAGCCAGGGGCGCGAGAGAGGCGGGCGGCGCCGACGATCGGCCGTCCTGCCCCAGGTTCGCGTCCTGTTGCCGCCCCCGGACGAGCAGCAGGCCCGATCCGAGGCCCACCAGCACGGCGAGGACGAGCAGGCCGATCCAGAGGGCCCGTCGATAGGGCGGCGGCTGAGGAGGATGGAAGTTGGCGATACCGGCCTGGACGACGCCGCCGTGGACGGTGCTCTCATGGATCCGGCTGGTGACGTTCACGTCCCCGTCGTCGCTGCCCATTCCCACTCACCGCCCGCCGGTCTGTTGCCCGTTCGGTGGCAGCCTACCCTGGTCGTCTCGACGGAACCCGGGCCGGCTTTGGACACCTGGCTCACCGGGTGCGCCGGTGCCTGCGCCGGGTGCGCGGGGGTGTGCGAACGGTTCCGTCGGGGACGAGGATCACCCACATCGACGAGGGCCTCGACTTCGGTGGTGGCGTCCGCCCACCGTCCGCCCCGGATCATCATGCTCCGCACCCTATCGACTACGGTGTGCGACGGGGGTGGGAACCGGCCTGGACGCCCCCGCCCCGGACGCCAGGCAGCACCCCGGCGCCGGCACCCGCGGCACGGGCGGGCCGGCACCCGGTACCGGCGGGGACCGCGCAAACGCGACCGGGGACGCGGACGGCATCCACCGCGCGCCGGACGGGACCACGTGGATCGTGCCGCCCCAGCGCCGCCCCAGCCCGCCCGCCGCCGCCCCACCAACCGCTACACCCCCAACAACCCCGGCAACTGGACCCCAGGGGCCACAGCACCGAACCCTGACCCTTCACCCCACCCCACACACCCATCCTGACCAGCACAAACGCCGAGGGTCTCTCACGGTTTCGTGAGGAGCCCTCGGCATATCCGAACAGCAAAACGGCCGGTCAAGCCGACATACTGTCGGATCGACCGGCCGCATTGCGTCGGTTGAACGCCCCGACCGTGGGGGCCCTGCCGGCCGTCCGCCGCGCGACAACGCGAGGCGTTCCCCCGGACCGGTCTCGCCGATGGACGGAAGGCCCCACCACCGGGTGGGAATGATGAACTGGCTCGCGACGACGTTCAGTCCGCGCCGCTCGCACACGACCGTGAGGTTGAGCCACACGGAGCTGCAGGGGTGGACGTCCTTGAAGCCGTGGCCGTCACGGGCGTAGATGAGCAGCGCGACATCGCGCTGCCCGCAGCCAGTGGCTCGCATCCCGGCGATGTCGCCGATGAACGCGCGGGCGAAGGCCGACGAGCGGGCCGACCGCACCGGCCCTCCGGGATGTCCGCGAGGTACACCCGCAGGGGGTCGCCGAACTCGGCGACGGCGATCCGACCGGCCGGTTCGCGCCCGAGCGCACCGGCCACGAAGTCGGCCAGGTCGGCCGCCTCGACGGCAACGGGCGCGTTGTTGCTGTCGGACATGACGGTTCCTCGTTCCAGGGAAGGTGGGGCCGCGCGGGCGGCGGCGCGGCCCAGACGATGTGGAGCGGCTGGCGGTCGGCCGGGGCGCCGCCGGGGGTTGGGCCGCGAGCAGCAGGGCCTTCGTCGCATCCTTGAGCGGGCCCTTCTGGTCGTGCAGCAGCGTGGTCATCGCCAGGTTGGCGCGGTGCTCCTGCCCGGTCAGGGCCTCGGGGCCTTGACGGTGCGGAAGTAGTCCTCGAACTCCACGACGGCCTGAAGGGCGGCCCAACGGGTGCCCCGGATGTTGTCCTGGGTGTCAGCCTCGGCGAACAGGTGGTGCGGCCGGTCCCGGCGCTCCTCCTGGGCGGCGACCCCGTGGCCGAGTCCTCGTAGCCGACTCGCGAACCCAGCGATCGGTGGACCTCCGCTCTGGCGCAACGCCTACCCCCCAAGCCTCGGGATTGACTGTCCGAGAAGGAAGACGACACCGTATTCGTCCCAGTGGCAGGGGTTGCCGCGGCTGAACGCCCGAAAGGTTCGCCTCAGAGTCGATGGAACAATGACCACTAACTCGCTATAGACATTCACCACCGACCGGCCGTGAATGTCTACGCCGCTGCTCAGCCGGCTTGTACGCCTGCGTCGTCGAGGCTCTCCTCGTCGCCGGACGAGGGGCCCGGCACGGTGGTCCTGGTGGCCAGGGCATGCTTCCGCGGCCTGCCCTTGGGGCGGCGCGCCGGCACCTCCGCACCCAGCCTCGCGAGCTCCTCCGTGCTCCAACCGGCTGCCTCGGCGGCTGCATAGGCTCTCCCGTACGGGACCTCGGTTTCGGCCAGCTGGTCCTTCAGGCTCTTTCGCTCCGCCATGACGGCTGCGAGCGGCACGATGGCCTTCTCGCGGTCGTCCTGGATCTCGCGCATTCGCCTCAGAAAATCGTCTTCCCTCGTCATGCAGCGGATCGTAGAGCCACCGCCCCCGACGGTTTCGAATCTTCCCGCGCGCCTCACCCGTGTCGGTGATTTCCGGCTGCCAATCCGGCGTATCCGCTGGCCGTCAATTCGATGACCAAGCAAGGTGGCGCAGCAGGGCGGCACGGCCAGGGACACCTGCGATCCTGCCGCCCGAACCCCCGGCCAGCGGAACCGAGGAGGACCGACGGTGAGTGCCACGGAGGGCGCCCGGCGACGGGAACGGCAGATGCAGTCGCCGCGGTCGAACCGGGTGAATCTGGCGTACAACGATGCCGAGCTGACGATCGTACAAGAGGCCGCGAAACGCGACGGTATGGCCGTGTCCGCGTGGGTGGCCCGAAAGGCACTGGCAGTGGCCAAGTCCCAGCTCGTGCCGGTATCCGCGGATGCCCGGGAAGTGCTGGCGGAGCTCATCAGATCGCGCGGCGAGCTGGTGCGAATCGGCGAGTCGGCCGGGCCTACCGGTCCCTGCGACGGCGAGCCCGGCACGCGCCTCATCGAAGAGGCCGTTCGGCGAGTCGACCGCGCGACGCTGCAGCTGATGCGGGAGCGGGCGTCGCGCTGGTGATCCCCAAAAGAGCGAAGGGCGGAAACGACACCGCCGGGCTGCTGTTCTACCTGTACGGCCCCGGAAAGCGGGACGAGCACGAGGACCCGCGCATGGTCGCCGCCTGGGCGTCATGGGTGCCCGACCCCGCGCGGTCGGCGGAGACGACGGTCGGGGATCTCGCGCTGCTCCTGGACGCTCCGGTGCACGCTTCCCGGGGCACCATCCCGGCCGAACTCGTCTACCACGTCGCGGTGCGTCTGGCACCCGAGGATCCGCTCCTGACGGACGAGCAGTGGGGCTCGGTCGCCCGGGCGATGATGAGCGCCGCCGGTGTCGCCCCGCAGGGCGACAGATGGGGCTGCCGATGGGTGGCGGTCCGGCATGCTGGCGACCACATCCACATCGTCGCGACGAAGGTCCGCCAGGACGGGATCCAGCCGAATCTGCGGCAGGACATCGTGCGGATGCAACAGCTCGCCCGACGGTTCGAGGTGCGGTGGGGACTGCGTCGGCTGACGTCGGGGGATCGGACCGCGAAGCGGTGGCCGACGACGGGAGAGACGCGAAAGGCCTCGCGCCGTCACCTGCCCGAAAGTGCGCGTGAGCAGCTTGAGCGAACGGTCCGTGCGGCAGCGGCGGCCGCAGCCGGCGAGGACGACTTCTTCGCCCGGCTCCGGTCCTCCGGTCTGCGGGTCGCGCAGCGTTCCGGCCCGGGGCGCAGCGCCCCGACGGGCTACACGGTCGCGCTCCCCGGCGACCGAGACCGGGGCGACCGGGCCGTGTGGTTCGCGGGCTCGAGTCTGGCCTACGACCTGTCGCTCCCCCGGGTCCGCGAGCGCTGGCAGGTACCGATCCCGGAGCCGGACGTGCCGCCGCATGCGTTCTGGCAGACGCTCCAGCACAACCTCAGCACGGCGTCGGGTTCGCTCGGCTCCGGCGGACGGCAAGCAGGGGCCGGCGACGTCGCCGCGCTCGGCGACCTTCTCGTCCTGATGTCCGCGGCCGCACCTCCCCTGGTCGAACCGAACCTGCGAGCCTCGGCGGCGGAATTCGAGCGGGCCGCCAGAGCCCCGGGCAGACGCGACCTGGACGGCGAAGCGCGAATGCTCCTTCGGTCCTCGGCCCGCCTCCTCGTGTCGTCGGCCAGGTCGGCCGGGCACAACGACGCGGCCGCCTTCCTGGGCTTCCTCCTGGCCCTGGTCGCAGCCGTCACGGCCGCGCAGCTCTGGCACGAGGAACAGGGCTACCGTCTCCAGGCCGACGCGGCGAGGAGGACCGGCCGGTCGCTCCTGGAAGCTGTGGAGCTGAGCACCGGAGCGTCCGTCGAAACCAGCTCTCGGTCACGCACGAGACGGCCGGGGCCCGCCTCACCGGTGCCCAGCCGATCGTCGCTACTGACCGACGTCGTGACGAGGGCGCTGCCCAGTCATGCGTCGGCGGTGCTCGTGGATCCCGCCTGGCCTGTCCTGCGCAGGCGCCTCATCGCCTTGGAGCGACTGGGCTTCGACCCCTCATCGGTTCTCGCCGCAGTCGCCACGCGGCGTGAACTCGGCTCGGCGGAGTCCATCGCCCAGGTTCTCGTCTGGAGGTTGGACGGCTGGGCTCGCGCTCGCGGCGAGGCTCTGGATACGCGGGCAGCGACAACCGCGCCACCGACCGCAGGCGCCAAGAAGACCGCCGGTCCTTCGGCCGAGACGAATCGCGTTCCCGGCAACGGTGCGGAAGGCCCCAGACGGGGCCGCTGAGCGACAGGAGATCACGATGACCATGCCCTACCCGGGTGAACCGTTCGCCGAGGCGGTCGGCGAGGCGGTACAGACGTCGACGGCGGCGGTGCGCCTGGTGCTCGCGGTCGCGGACGCGGTCCGCCGTGGGGCGCAGCGGAGGTCGGGGCGGGAGCACCCGCTGCCGCCGACCGACCTGGCGCTCACCGAGGCGGCCGGGGATCTCAAGGCCCTGCTCGCCCCCGATGTCGCCTGGATGTTGATGTCCGGTCCGGACTGGCCGATCATGGCGCAGCAGCTGGTCGCCTTGCGGCGGGCCGGTGTCGACCTGGAGCACTTCCTGCCGCGGGTCGGGGACATCGCGGTGTCGGTGCGGGATGCCGTCCTGTCCGACTCGGCGCGGATCACGGCCGAGCAGACCCAGGAGTGGGCCGGGCTGCTCCGCGAGACCCTTCCGGCGGGCCCGGTGCGCGAGGCGATCCTGGCCTCCCCCACCTGGCCGGAGATCGCCGCGACGATGCAGGAACTGCTGGAACGGGGCGTCGACGTCCGAAGAATCCTGGCGGCCGCCTATGCCGAGGGGACCGATGTCGGGCAGGCGGTCGACCGCGGGCTCGACGCCGCTCAGCGGCGGGCGAGCGGGCCGAGCCGGGACTCCGTACGCTCCTACGGTCCGTTGACGGTAGGGCTGGACCTACCGAGGGATCTCGACCTCGGAGACCGCCGGAGGGCGCTGGCGCAGCTGGGTGTGAGCCAGGCGGAGAACGCCTCCTTCGTACGCTGGGTCTACGAGGCGCTGCCCGGCCGGGACCGTGAGGCGGCGCTGCTGGTGAACTCCCGCCCGTGGCCGCTGCTGGCCGCCCGGATGGCGCACATGCAGGACGGTGGCAAGCCGGTCCGGGAGCACCTGGCGCGGCTGATGCGTGATCGCGGCTGGGAAGCCGGCCCCGCCTCCTACCTCGTGCCCCGCCTCGTCCAGGCCACCGCCGACGCACTGCGCAGGCCGGCGAACGACGCCGTCACCGCGGCCACGGTGGTGACCGACGCGGCCCGGGCCTCCTCGGCCACGGCGGGACAGCCCCCGTCATGGACGCGGGGCGCGAAGCCCAGCCCCAAACGCACCGCCCACCATGCTCCCATCCCGAAGCCCACCGCCGGACGGTCCCGGTAGCCGCCCCAAGCCCCGCTCTGACACAGCTCCTACGGTCGCGTGGCGCCCGCGAAGTCGGAGGCGGGCATGTCCGTGACGGGGGCCCTCTTGACGACGTCGCCGGTCTTCGGCGCTGAGATCATGTGTTCGTCGCCGATGTAGAGCGCCACGTGGTAGACGTGGCCGTTGCCGCCGTGTCTCCAGAACAGCAGGTCGCCTACCCGGAGTTCGGCCTGGGCAACGGGACGGTCCGCCGTGGCGGAGTACTGCTCGGCGGCGGTGCGGGGGAGCCGGCGGGCGGGCCAGTACGCGTACTGGACGAGGGCCGAGCAGTCCCAGCCGACCGTCACGCCGGCCAGACACTGTCCGTCCCGGTAGCCGCCGTCGCCGTCGCAGTAGCCCCGGGCGGGGCCGGTCGGGCTGCCGCCGCCGTAGCTGTAGGGCACGCCGAGCTGGGTGGCGGCCCGGCGGGCGGCGTCCGCGCCGGCGCCGTGGCCCGTGATCTCCGAGAACGGGCCGGTGCCCTGGAAGCGGGCCACGCTGCCCATGATGTCCGCCACATAGCGCCGGGTTTCGGCGTAGGGCGGCACGCCTCGGTTGGCTTCCACGGCGGCCCACCCCGCGTTGTAGGCGGCCAACGCCAGACGACGGGGGTCGTCGGCGATGCCGGACGCGGCCGCCTGCCCGAGCAGACTGCACATCAGCCGCCCCTGCGCCATCACGGCGTCTCCGATCTCGAAGGGCGAAGCCGTACCGCTGCGGTCGTCGTCCCTCCCCCAGGTCGCCCAGGTACCCGGCATGAACTGGGCCGGCCCTTCGGCGCCCGCCGGACTGCGGGCGTCGGCACGGAAGCCGCTCTCCTCGAACAGCTGGGCCGCGAGCAACGCGGCTGTCAGCGCCGGGTCGTGGCAGGCTTCAGCGGCCTTGAGCACCCATGGCCGGTATTCCTCGGGCAGCCCGGCGACCGGTGTCCTGCCCGTCCCGGCGGCTCCCGCCGTCACCACCGGAACGAACGCCGCGACGACCACACCGAGCAGCACGAGGAGCACCGCGCAGCAGACCGGACCCTTCTTCACGGAGACCCCCTTGTGAGGTGCGTCTATAGGCCCGAATGGGCGGATGGGCGTGCCTTCGGTACCGCCAGGGGCGTTACGCCACGTGGTCAAACGATCAGTTCCTCGCTCCTGATCGAAAGGCCGCTCTGACAACGCGAGTTGCTGGGGGAGGTTGCGACGTGGCACCCGATCCGGTGGTACCTGTTCAGCAGGCACGCACCGTCCCGACGTACGGGCTGATGCCGGTTCACGGATACGACATCGCCTCCGCCGTGGTGCTTCAGATGCTCAACGGCGGCGACGGACGGGGCCTACCGGCCCGCGGGCTCGGACCGGGAGAACCGGTGCCGTACGGCGTCCAGCCGGTGCTGGTCGCTCCCAGCACCGTCTACGGCACCGTGCAGGTGGAGGCGATCGTCCGAAGCTGGCCGGCCGACACCGTTCCGAAGCCGTGGCTCGTCGTGGTGGCCGACGTCCCCGCCAAGCCTGCGGCCGCGGCCCGCTACCGCCTCCGTGCCCTGGGCGGGCGTCTCGCCGGGACGGTGTTCCTGCCCTACCTGCCGGCGCTTCGCTCGGTCGCACGTGCCGAAGACGCCCTGGCCGACGCCGCCGTGGCGCGCGCGGCCGCCCGGCTGCGCACCCAGATGGAAGGGAAGTGACTGATGTTCCTCGCCGAAGATCCCAAGAACTCGGGACTGATTCCCGCCGCCAAGCCGACCAAGATCCCGGGAATGGAGGGCACCGTCAGCACCTTGTTCGGCTACGGCCTGTGGATCCTGCTCCTGGCCGGTGTCGTCGCGGCCGGTGTCGGGGTGTGGAAGCTCGCGATGTCCGACAAGTCCCGTCACGGCGGCGGGTCCGAGCCGTTCAAGTGGATGGGCAGTGGAGTGGCGGCCGTCCTGCTGGCCGGCTCGTTGATCTCCATCCTCAACGGCATCGCGGGCTGACATGAGGAAGTCGAGGGGAGGCCTGCCCCTGTCCCGGACCGTGCTGTGGGGCTCGGGCGCCATGCTGGCCGCCGTGGTCGGGCTCACCGGGTACGCGGCCCTGGCCGGTCACGACGACGTTCCGGCGGCCCGGCACGCCGGCCCGGCGTCCACGTCGTCGCCATCGGCGGCGACCACCGCGCCGCAGCCGGCGCCCACGTACAGCGTCCCGCCGACCTGGACCGAGCCGGAGCGCTGGCTCGCCGCGCCGAGGGGTGCGCGAAAGGCGGCGAACGGTCGGGAGACCGGCTTCCCGAACACCACCGACGGCGCCATCGGGATGATGGTGGCCGCCTCCGCGATGGACGTCGAAGGCGCCGGCACCCTCGCGGAGCAGCAACTCGCCGTCTACAGCGCCTACATGCTGCCCGCCGATCAGTCCCCGACGGCCGAGACGAAGGTGCGCCAGGGCGCGGAGCGGGCCGACGCCGCGACCCGCAGAGCCCTCGGACTGCCAGAGAGCGGGCCGCTGCCGGGCGGCGCGTTCATGCGGACCGTCATGATCGGGGTCAAGCCCATCCAGGTCACCCCCGCCCAGGTGACCGCCTACGTACTGATGAACGTCACCGACAAGGCCGGGGAGACGGCCGCGGAGAAGACGGTCTACAGCGTGGGGATCCTCGGAGCCGTCTGGCAGGACGGCGACTGGAAGTTGTCGGGACAGGCGATCAAGGACGCGGCGGCGCAGGCCGACCGGAAGCCGCCCATCGCGGCGCCGGGCGACGCCGCCTTCAACGCGGCAGGCTGGACCGCGATCAGGCAGGCGTCGTGAGGCGTCGGATCGCCGCCGTCCTCCTGTCCCTGGCGGTCGTGTTCGGCAGCACCACGGCCATCGCGCCACCGGCCGCCGCGGACGACGGCGTCGTCGGCTCGATCGTGGACTTCGGCTGCGAGCAGACCGCTGTAGGCCTGGTCGGACGGATCTTCGACACCGACTGGTGCGAGTCGGCCGGGAAGGCCACCGACAAGGCGGTCAAGGAGGAGTGGAACTCCATCTGGGAGTCCGCCGTCGGCGACTGGCTCAAGGCGGCGGTCGAACTCTGCAGAACGCTCATGGCGGCGACGCTGACGATCGCTTTGAAGGGACCGTCGCTGAAGCTGGAGAACACCGGGCTGTGGAACGGGAACGCCGTACTGGCCGGGATGATGGCGTGGCTCGGCCTGCTGATCTCCGTGTTCGGATTCATGTGGCAGGCCGGGCGCATGGCTGTCACCGGCCAAGCCAAACACCTGTTGCGGGCCGCCTCGGGGTGGGGGCAGAACGCGATGCTGAGCGTCTTCGGCGTATCGCTGGTGGCGCTGCTGCTCACCGCCGGTGACGCGCTGACCGACGGCTTGGTCCAAGGCGTCTTCCATGACGACACGACCGCCTTCGACAAGATCATCACCACCATGGTTCCCAACGGGATCGTGAACCCCGTGATCGTGGCCGGCGGCGCCGTGGTGCTCATCCTGGTCGGCTTCGTCCAGCTCATGCTGGTCTTCCTGCGCAACAGCGCGATCCCGATCCAGTGCCTGCTGCTGCCGATCGCCGGGGCCGGACGGGTCGGCGGCGACGCCACCCAGAAGTGGGTGACGAAGCTGATCTCCTCGATCCTCGTCGGCATCGCCTACAAACCCGTCCTCGCGGTCATCATCTGTGCGGGCTTCACCGAGTTCGGTAAGTCGGACGGCTTCGCCGCGTGGCTGCGCGGCCTGGCCACCCTGATGCTCGGCATCCTCGCCCCCGGACCGCTCACCCGGATCTTCGCCTCCCTGAGCGAGGAGCTCGGGTCGGGCATGGCCGGCTCCGGCGCTGTCGGAGCCATGGGTGCGATCGGTGCGATGGCGGGGCGCGGAAGCGGTGAGATCGCCGGAAGCGGGGCCGAGGGGGCCGGGGGAAGCCAGCCGACCACAGCCGTGGAACACGCCAAGCGCGTCGAACAGGCCAGATCCAGGGGCAAGGCCGCCGACGACGAACAGGACGGCGGCAGCGACGCCCTCGCTCAGGCCTCCCGTACCGGTGCCGGGTTGGTCCCGAACCCGACCGCCCCGGGAGACGGTGCGAGCTCCGCAGCCGGTGCCGGGGGCTCGGCGGGAGCCGGTGGTGCGGCGGGTGCCGCCGGGGTTGCCGGGGTAGCGACCGGGGCGGGCCCCGTGATCCAGGTCCTGGACGGACTCGACCAGGCCGTTCAACGAGGTGCCGGGGAGATCGGAAACGGAGGACACCTGTGACCACGCTTGAAGTCCCGGACGGGTTGAGGGTGCAGGGATTCCGTACACGGCGCAGCTTCGGCCTCGCCGGAATGTCGCGCGAAGCCACCATCCTGGCCGCCGTCGTGCTGATCGCCGACGGCATCGTCGGCGCCCGCTGCCCCGGCACCTTGCTCGTCACCATGCCGCTCACCATCACCCTCGCGGGGCTGGCCGCCGCGCGCCGTCAGGGCATGCCGGCTCTGGCCTACTACTGGGCCGTGCTCGCCTGGCGGCATGCCGACCGTTCGGGCAGCACCTCCTACCGCCAGGTCCTTCTGCCGCAGCCCTACGCGCTGGACCTGCCCGGCGTCGGGGCGAGCTCCGTGCTGATCGCCGCCCACGACCCCACCACGGGCCGTCCGGTCGGGGTGGTCCACAACCGGTCCAGCGGAGCGATGACCGTCACCACCCTGCTCGCCCCCGGCGGGACGCTCATGGCCACCACCAGCGCGGTACGCGGCAACCTGCGCAGCTGGAGCGCGGTCCTGGACGCGATGAGTACCGACGAGCAGATCCTGGGCGCCGCCGTCACCGTCCAGATCACCCCGGGCGCGGGCGAAGCGCTCGCCGACGACGTCAAGGACCGCCGTCGACCGGACGCCCCGCGCCTGGCGCTCGACACGATCGACGAACTCGTGCGCACCACGCCGCGCGCGACCGCCTCGGTGGCACCGTGGATGAGCGTCATCGTCGACCCCACCGCGGGGGCGAACCCACCGACCGACCTGGCCGAGCAGGTGGCCGAGGCCCTCCGGGTGGTCGACACGCTCGACCTGAACGGCACCGGCACCGACATCGTGCGCCGGAGCACGCCCACCGACCTTCGCCGCCTGGTACGTTCCGCCTACGATCCGGCGGTGTTCGACGCCCGGGACGAGGACTTCGCCGAGCTGACCTGGGGTGAGTGCGGCCCGGTCGCCGCCGACGACCTGCTGGAGGCCTACGCGCACGACGGCGCTGTCTCCGTGAGCTGGGTGCTGCGGGAGATGCCGCGCCGCCCGATCCCCTACAGCGTGCTGCTGCCGCTGCTGAGCCCCGGGCGGTTCCAGCGCCGCGTCACCCTCTCCTACCGGGTGCTCGACCCGTACGAGGGCGAGGCGGTCCTGGAACGTGAGATCTCCAACGCCGAACAGCGCGCGCAGGCGACCGCACAGGTACGGGGACGCGCGAGGTGGAGCCAGAAGGCCGACCACCAGCGTGCCGAGCAGGCCGCCCACCAGGCGGCGAGCGGCGCCCAGGTCGTCGAATGGACGCTGAGGGTCACCGCCACCGCCCGCTCCGCCGCCGAACTCCCCGACGCCCGGCAGGAGTTGGAACGCGCGGTGAAGGCGACGAAGGGCATCCGGATGCGCCCCGCCTACGGCGCGCAGGCGTCCACGTTCGCGGCCGGTCTGCCGATCGGCTACCAGCCGTTGGTGAAGTAGGGAGTCGGCATGCGACAGCCGAAGCTGCTGACGCCGCGTTGGAACCCCGACCCGGACGACGGCCGGCCGGAGCGCGGGAAGGCCCGCGGTGTACCGGGCGGGCGGCGAACCTACGCTCCGCGGCTGGGCTGGGGCGGCCTGTTCGGTGGCCGGGCAGCGGTGGAGGACACCGGCACCGTCTACACCGGGCCCTCCACCCAGGCCGGCGCGATCTATCCGTTCCTCCTCGGTTCGGGGCTGCCGCCTCGCGGAGTGCCGGTCGGCCGGGACGTGCTCACCGGCGAGCTGGTGTGTGTCGACCCGTCCGGCTGGACCGGGAAGCTGACCACCAATCCCGGGGTGTGGGTCATGAGCCAGCCCGGCGTCGGCAAGAGCGCCCTGGTGAAGCGCATCTGCCTCGTCTACGTCGCGTTCGGCAGCATGATGTGCGTGCCGGCCGACGTCAAGGGCGAGTACACCGCGATGATCCGCGAACTCGGCGGCAGTGTGCTGAGGATCGGCACCGGGGCCGACCGGATCAACCCGCTCGACTCCGGCCCTCTGCTGGGCCGATCGGCCTCGCTGCCCGCCGCCGACCGCGGCGCCCTGCTCGACGTCCTCAACGGGCGCCGGCTGGAGACCCTCGGCGCCCTGCTGGCCACCCGGTGCGGGCTCGGCCGCCAGCCGGACGAGATCGAACGCTCCGCACTCACCACCGCCGTACAGCTCGCCGCCGATGCCGCGCCGGGCACCGACCCGGTCATCCCCGACGTCACCACCGTCCTGCGCCAGGCCCCCGAGGCGCTGCGGGCCAAGCTGGCGGCCGAGGGCGACACGTACCTCGACCTGACCCGCTCGGTCGTGGCAGGGCTGGACAACCTGGTCGACGGGCCGCTCAAGGGCATGTTCGACGGGCCGACCACGACGCCGCTCGACCTGGACGCCCCGGCGGTGTCGGTCGACATCGACGCCCTGCGGGCCCGGGGCCGTGACGTCGTGTCCGCCGGGATGATCGCCAGCTGGGCCTACACCTATAACACCATCGACAGCGCCCGCAGCCTCGGTGTGATCCGCCGCCGACTCGTACTGCCCATGGACGAGATGTGGCGGGCCCTGCGTTCCGGCCCCGGCCTGGTCGACGCCATGGACTCCATCAGCCGCCTCAACCGCACCACCGACGACGTCACCATCTACGTCACGCACTCGCTCCAGGACATGGAAGCCCTGCCCACCGAGGAGGACCGGGCCAAAGCCAGAGGCCTGATGGACCGGTGCGACACCTGGGTCATCGGCGGCTCGACCGACGAGGAACTCGGCCGCGTCTCCGGCAAACGAACCCTGACCGAACAGGAACGCCTGCTGATCACGTCCTGGGCCTCGGCCACCAGCACCGGCCTCGACGCCTCCGACCACGTCCATCCCGGCCGCGGCAAGTACCTCATCAAGCTCGGCACCAGGCCCGGCATCGCCGCCGCGATGGAACTCACCTCCACCGAGCACCGGCTCTACCACACCGACACGGCCGGGAACGCACCCGAAGGAGCCCGCCGATGATGACCGAGAACGACCGGGCGTGGCTCGCCGGCGGCGCCCTCGCCGGCGGCTCGGTGGTCCTGTCCGCCTCCACCTGGACCGGTGCCTCCGTCTGCGCCGCCATCGCCGGAGCCGACATCCCGCCGCTCAGCCCCTTCACCGTCTTCGAGATGACGCGCGACTGGCACTCCGTCTGGCCGAACTCCCCCACCACCAGTGCCATCGGCGCCGTACTCCTCGACCTGGTCGTCCTCGCCGGCCTTCTCTGGGGCCTGCGGACGGGACTGCGCTGGTTCCACAACGCCTCCCACCTCGCCACCCTCCACCAGGTACGCGACCTCGCTCCCGAGCGCGCAGCCCGCACCGCCATCCGGCTGCGCGCTTCCCTCCACGGTGTCAGGCCTCGCGCCGTCGCGCCGCACGACCGTGGTGTGCTGATCGGCGACCACCTGCCGACCGGCGTGGAACTGCGCGGGTCCGACGAGGACACCTACCTCGCCCTGATGGCACCCCGGGCCGGCAAGTCCTCGACGATCGCGATCCCGGTCGCCGAGGAAGCCCCGGCGGCCCTGCTGCTGACCAGCAACAAGCCGGATGTCTACGCCGCCACCCTGGCCTCCCGCCGTAAGGCGGGCAACGTCTGGGCGTTCGACACCCAGGGCGTGGCCCGGATCGAGCGGGCATGGTGGTGGGACATCATCTCCGAGGCCGAGACGCTCGACCGCGCCGAGCGCCTGGCCGGGCACTTCGTCAACCAGGTCAAGTCGGACGTCGCCGACCCGTTCTGGTCTCAAGGCGCCGGCGACCTGCTGGTCGGCATGTTCCGCGCCGCCTGGTGGGACGGCGCCACCGTACGGCACGTACTCAAGTGGCTGGCCGACCCCAAGGAACGGGCGCCGCTGCGGATCCTCTACCAGCACGAGGAGGTCCTCGCCGAACAGGTCGACAGCTCCATCAACATCGCCGAGGAGACCCAGTCCGGCATCTACCAGAACGCCCGCACCGCCGTCAGCGCGCTGCGCGACGAGAAGGTGCTCGCCTGGCTGCTCCCCGACCGGCACCGGCCCCGGTTCCGGCCGGAGGAGTTCGCGCTCAGTCGGGACACCCTCTACCTGCTCAGCAGGAAGGGCGGCGCCGCCTCCGCCGTCGTCGCCGCGCTGGCCGACTCCGTGTTCACCTCCGCCTCCGAGGCCGGAGAGCGCCACGGCGGACGCCTGCCCGAGCCGATGCGCGCGGTCCTGGACGAGGCGGCCAACATCTGCCGGATCGAGGACCTGCCCGACCTCTACAGCCACCTCGGCTCACGCGGCATCACTCCCTGCACGATCCTCCAGTCCTACCGGCAGGGCGTACGGGCCTGGGGAGAGGTCGGCATGGACGCCCTGTGGAGCGCGGCCACGAAGAAGGTGATTGGCGTCGGCCTGGACGACCCGCGCTTCGTCAACGACATCGCCACCCTCATCGGCAACCACGACGTCATCCGCGAGTCCCGTTCCAGGAGCCGCGACGGCGGCTCGACGTCCTTCAGCGAGCACCGCGAGCAGATCCTCGAACCGGCCCAGGTCCGTGCCATGAAGCGCGGCACCGCCCTGCTGCTGTCCACCGGCATGCCCGTCGCCCAGATCGCCCTGCGCCCCTGGTACGAGGAGCAGGCCATGGCCCACCTCGGCCCCGCGATGAAGACCGAGGAGGCTCTCATCGCGAAGCGTGCCGCCGTCGCCTGGGAGGCCCGGAGGTCGGCTCGCCATGACTGACGAAGCCGCGGATCGGGTGCTCACCGAGGACGTGGACGATCTCAAGGCCATGCTCCAGGCCGTTCAGGCCGAGTTGCGGGACCTCCGGGAGTCCGGCTCGGGCGGGGTTGGATCGGCGGATCACAAAGGTGAGACCGACGACGCCGAGGCAGAGCAGGAGGAGAGCACCGAGTGGCAGTACCCGCCCTTCCTCTTCCTCCTCGAAGGCGAGCAGCGCGACGCGGAGCTGAGGCTGCTCGCGGAGTGGGTCGAAGGCGTCCTCGTCCCCGGCTGCCTCGGCGAGGCATCCGCCGAATCCCGGTGGTGCCATCTGTGGATCGAGCACTGGGACGCCGTCGGTGTCCTGCACGCGATGTGGCTGGCCTGGCAGGAACTCACCGATCCCGCCACCTGCGGCTACACCGGGCCCAGCGTCTGGTACCGCGACCACTACCGGCCGCACATCGCCGACCTGCGCGGTCCGGGAGGGCCGTTCGCCGGCTGCACCAAGGGCGAACACCGGACCGGGCACCGACTGCCCGGCAGGGTGCCCAGCGCCTGGTGCACGACCGAGGACGACAGCTGACCGGCCGACGCTACCGGGTCTTCCTCCGCGGATGGAGCGCACCGACCTCTCGGGACAGCTCGGACGCGCGGTGGGCCGGCAGGCGCGCCGGGTCCGACGGGCGGGCCACCGTCGTGCTGCGGGCACGGGCGGCGGCGGCCTTCACCCGGCGGGTGTCGTGGGAGGGGTCACCGGTGAAGCCGAGCGTGTTCCGACGGTCGGCCTCCAGCACGGCCCGGCGAAGGGGGCTGCCGACCGCTTCGGCCGCGCGCGCGGTGGCGATCTGCGCTGCGGCGGACGCTTGACGGGCGCTGTCGTAGGCGATCGTGATGTGGCGGATCTGCTCGGGCGAGGCCGGGTACCACCTGGTCCAACCGTCCCGGAACTGGTCGGAGGGTGCGCTGCCGCGAGGGTTGTGGGCGGGATCGGAACTGAGGAGTGCTCCGCGCTGAACCAGGGCGGAGCCGATACGGGGAACGTGTTCGGCGAGGATCTGTCCGGCTGCGGGGACAGCGTGGGCGGCAGCGAGCAGGTGGGTTGCGTCGCCCGGCGCCGTGATGATCTCGTGCGGGGCCCTGGGGGCGCGCCGCCCGGTGTCGCGGCGGGTCCAGCCCGGGGAGAAGAGGGTGCGCCCGAGCCGGACCACCGCGAACTCCGCCTCGCGGACGAGGCGCGGGTTCGAGGCCGCGGGCGCGCTGCCGAGGCCCGACTTCCAACTGGCCGCGGCCTGTTGCCAGGCCTGAGCTGCCTCTCGCAAGGCGCCGCCGACCACTTCCACGACGCCCTGGGCGACCGGGTCGGATGTGAGGAGATCCCGGGTGTGCTCGATCAGACGGGCGGTGAGCAGGTGGGCCACCGCGGAGTGGTCGGCGGCGATCGACAACTCGGCGACGGTGGCGTCCGGGAGGCGCTGGGACGCTTGCTGCGCCACGTGGGCGGCCAGCCATTCCAAACCTCCGCCGACCGCCCGGAGCGCTTCGTACTGCGACTCGCCCGGCCTGACCGGGGGCGGCGGCGCCGTGGCGGCCTGCGGGAGGTGCGTGAGGCCGGGAGCCGGGACGGACGGGCGGGGCGAGTGGAGCTGGCGCTGGATGCCGATCGCCGCCCGCTCGATGAGCACCGCGCGCTCCCTGAGGCGGTAGGCCACGTCATGGCTGCGAATCACCCGGCGGTCGGACGGGCACAGCTGGCCGATCCGCACGGCCACCCGCCCGGCGACGCTGGCGAGTTCGGCCGTCTGGGCGACCACGTGGCGCGCGACCCCGGAGCTGTCCAGGTACGCGGTGTAGGGGCTGCGGGGCTCTCCGTCCGGCCCGTGGTGGCTGGCGAGCAAGTCTCCGGCGAAGCGGAGGAAGCCCACGGCTTCGGCCAGGTGCGACGCTGCCGGGTCGGGCTCGGGCCACGCGTAGAAGGCCTCGTCCCGCAGCAACCGTCCGAGGATCTCCACGTTGCTGTGCAGTCGGGCCACGTCGCCTTCGGCGATGCCGAGCGGGTCGGGAGCGAGGGCTCCGAATCGGCTGGTGCCGCGGTGGAGCAGCTGGAAGACGTCCGCCAGCGCCTCGCTGCGAGCGGCGTGCTGACCTGGTGTGCTCGGGCTATCGGCGTCGGCGAGGGTGAGGGCCGCCAGGGCGTACTCCATCCTGGAAAAGGCCAGGGTGACGAAATCACCCCAGGTGACGTCCGTCATCCGGCCGCTCCCTGCTCGACCGGCAGGGCATCGCGCAGTGCGGCGGCGGCGTCCCGGGCGTGGAGGGCGGCCATGTGACGGTCCCGCATCCGCCGGACGTCGGGCGAGCGCCGGGCGAGCTCGTCGAGTGCGTCGGCGAGGCCGGCCAGGTGGTCGACCAGGTCGTGGTCGGCCAGGCGGTCGCCGCCCTCGGGGTCGCGGTCGGGCAGTGGGAGGTAGATGGTCGCCTCGGTGGCGTAGGAGGCGGCGGTGAGGGCGGCCAGCTGGTCGTAGCGGTCGTCGCGGACGGCCAGGTCCGCGAGCGCGTGTGCGGCAGTGGCGGCCGTCCTCAGGGCGGTGGCGGCCGCCTGTTCGACGTCCGGCTGGTTCGGGTTCGGGTTCATGATTCGGTCCTCCGATGGGATGGCGGTGCGGAGACAGACGAGCACAGCTCGCACCGGTTCGGGGTACCGACCGGGGTTGCTGTGGAAAACACGGGCCTGACAGCAGGGCGGTTCACCGGATCGGATGAACTCGCCGAGTTCGCTCCCGGCCTCGGCTCACCTCTGCTTGGGCGTGCGCCCCGGCTGGACGGACGATCCGCCGCGTCGCAGGTGCGCCGGCCGCTCACCCGCAGCGGCGGTCGGCCGCCTCGGGGACGTACGGGCCGACCGCGCCGTGGCCGCTCTCGCCGAGACGCTTCCTGGTTGCGCGGCCGTCGGGCCAGGCCGTTGCAGCGCCTCGCCCATCCGCCGCAGCTCGGGAACATCGACGGTGATGGACGGAGTCCCGGCGGCGGGACCTCCATCCTGACGCCGCGCGGACATGCTGTAGGCACCTGCCGCGTTGCCGAGAACCAGGAGGGCCTCCGCGCTCGGCAGCCCGATCTGGCCGCGGCGCAGCCGGTCAGAGGCCAGTTGGGCGAGCCGGGCGATCGTCTCGCAGGCGCGGATCGACACATTGCGAAGGAACTCGGAGACACGGTGGTCGGCGAAGAGCCGACCGGCACATTCACCTGCCCTCAGCGCGAGAGTTCGCCACAGTCGGCCAACCGCTTCCCGTACGGCCCCAAGTTGGCGCCATTCCTCCAGTCCGCGAAGGTCTGGGTCGCATCGCTCGGCATCGCGAAGAGCTGCGTTGACGGCCTCCGCGCCGTACCCTGCGGCAGGCAGTACCGTCGGCCCCTGCACGTCCCGCATCACAGGTCCACCCGACTTCGCGGCAACCTGCTGCCACCGAACCCGCAGCGCCTCGACATCGGCCTCCAGGATCACTCGCAGATCGTCGGCCGTGCTGCGCCCCGCGGGCACGATCTCCTTCCAGGCCTCCATCACCTCACGGAGCTGCACCCTGAGATCGGGCAGCCCGACCTGGTCCGTCACCAGCCGAGCACCTGCCGACTCAGCCGTTCCCTTTTCGGGCCACAAGGGCAACTGATCCGTCTGCACCTCCCAAGCGCCTGCCGATTTCTCGTGTGCCGCCGATTCCAGGTGTGCACGCACTGACCCGCCGTCCGTTCCGGCATCCGCCGTCAAGCTCCCCACGAGTCCGGCCGAGACCGCGTCCTCCTCTGCCAGCCGCTCCCAAATCCTCTGATCATTCTCTGGAGGAACACCGAGAATGACGTCCTCCCGCTCCGCCGGCTGCAGTGATCGCATCCACCATCTCCCACACGACTATCCGCATATACGTCTGTCTGCACCAACAAGGAGTGGGATGCTTCGGGCGGGCACCGCCCCCTCCAGGTACGAGCTCCCCCGGTGTAGCACACGCCTGCCGAATTTCACCGGCCAACGCGACGGCCATATCCGAACTCATCGGCTCACCCTGATCACAAGCACCGGCGCGCCATCAATCCTCGCGGCACTGGCGCCCGCGCACCCGAGTTTCCGAAGGCCACCCGACCAACCATCAGGGGTGAGCCGAGAATCGGCCCCGTCGACGAACCCTGTCCCGAGAGCGAGCGAAGTCAGCAATGACTGAGTACAGCGAGTTAGTGCTTATTGTGACACTTAATGCTGCTGACAAGGCTGGATGATTCGGCGATCCCGTCCATTCACGCTGGTACCGGATCCTCCGCCGTCGGGTGGTTCGCACCACCGGTCACTGGCCCACGTCCTGCGTCGCCTAGCCTTGAGCGATGAACCTGAGCCTTGCGTACCGGACCGCCGAATCGCTGCTCGCGGACATCCCCCTGCGGTGGGCGCACTCCCGTCAGGTCTTCGAGCAGGCCCGGCTCCTCGGCCCGACGCTCGGGGGCGACGAGGAGCTGGTGCGTGTCGCCGCAGTTCTTCACGATGTCGGGTACGCGCCCTCGGCGGTCGACACCGGCCAGCACATGATCGACGGCGCCCGGTACCTGCGTCGGATCGGTGTCCATGCCGAGGTCTGCTCGCTCGTCGCCTACCACTCGTCCTCGGAGTGGGAAGCGGCCGAACTGGGACTGTCGGCCGCGCTCGCGGAGTTTCGCCGGCCGCCGTCGGACCTGCTGGACGCGATCACGTACTGCGATCTCACGAGCGGACCCGACGGCACCGTGGTCGACCCGGTGTCCCGGCTCGACGAGGTCCTTCACCGGTACGGCACCGGCCACGTCGTCCACCGTGCCGCCTCCGCGGCTCGCCCGGCGCTGCTGGCCGTGGTCGACCGGGTCGCGAAGCGGCTGGCCGAGTCCGCCAGCGCCTGAGTCAGCCGAGGTGTGGGGCCGGCTCGTTCCGGAAGCCGTGGTCGAGGCGGAGCCAGGTCGTCGGGGCGATGTCCAGCCCTTCGAGTTCCGCTCGCGGAACCCAGCGGACCTCGAAGGACTCGGAGCTGGCCGTGAGGCGGCCGCCGACCGGCCGCGCCCGGAAGCACAGGGAGAACTCCTGGCGCACTTCCCCGTCGGAGAACTCGATCACGTGCCCGGGGTCGCTGTACGTGCCGACGAGGCCGGTGACCTCGACCTCGATACCGGTCTCCTCCCGCACCTCGCGCACGACGGCCCCTGGAAGGTTCTCGCCGATCTCCAGAACCCCGCCGGGCATACCCCAGCGGCCGTTGTCGGAGCGCCGCTCCAACAGGAGATCGCCGCGCTCGTTCACCACGAACGCGGTGACGGCGGGCACGATTCGCTGGGCTTCCGGGGCCTTCGGATCGTCGAAGTAGTCGGTCCGGCTCACGATTCCTGCCTTGGTAGCGGAACAGCACCGGCCCAGACCTTCTCGAAGCTCTGCCGGTAGGTCGAGACCAGCTGGGCGCCGACGACGCGGCGCAGGTGGAGCACCGGGGTGAGCGGTGCGCTCACCCCGTAGATCTGGGTGTTCACCAGCATCTCGTCGTCGAACCAGTACAAGGAGTTGTGCAGCGTGGACCGGTGCGTCCGGAACTCGATGCCGGGCGTTCCGTAGAGCGGCCGGTAGAGCTTGATGACCTCGCGCACCTTGTACGCGACGCCCTCGCCGAGTTCCTCCTCCTCGCCCCGTCGCGCGACCTCCGTACTCTCCGGGTCACCTAGCAGCAGACGGATCCGGACGCCCGCCCGAGCCCGTTCGGCGAGCGCCCGGTGCCAGCGCGGGTTCTCGGCGAGATGGACGCCGGCATGGACGAGCACGCCGATGTCGGAAGCCGAGCGCTGAGCGAACTGCAACCACAACTCCGGTGGCACGGAGGAGCGGTGGGGGTATACATGGACGATCTCGGCGTCGGCCTCGTCCAGGCGCCGGGTCTCCGACTTCGCGTCCGGCCAGAGGTAGTCCTCGTCGGTCTGCAGCTTGGCCGCCGCCGCCTGGCGATGCCGCCTGTACGGTTCACGGCTTTTGAGGATCCAGCGCTCCACCGTCTTGGCATCGACTCCGCAGTGCTCCGCCAGTTCCCGCTCGGTGACTCCGCGGACGACCAGCGCGGACCGAAGGCGTTCGTTCGCCATGGCACCCCCGAATGGGACGTCTTGGGACGTATTGAGACTCCAGGAGAATACCGAGGACGTCCCAAGACGTCCAGCTCAGGCCTGATCATGTCCCCCTCCCCACCGGCATTCTGAGTCTCCGCCGGTTCGACCGGATCGAATCGGCCGGCTCGAATCCACCCGCTCATCTGCGGAGACTCGCCATGATCCCCTGCATCCTCAGCGCCGTCGTCAGCGACCTGATCGGCACCGCCGGCGTCCTCGCCGACATCCACGTCAGCCCCAAGGGGCTCGCTCTGACGGAGGCGGCGTGAACGCGACCGCCGACGCCGACAGCACCGAGGCGCCTCGACGGCCCCTGCCGCTGCCCGGCCTCCTCTCGGCCGTCCACATCCTCGACCCCCACACCCCCGGCATCGCGGGCCTGGCCTCCTATCTGGCCCGGAGGCACGCTCGGGTGACGGTCTCGCCGCCGCGCCCCGATTCCCGCCCCGACCTGCTCCAAAGGCTTGAACGGTGCGGTGTCGGCCTTCGGGCGGCCACTCCCGGGACGGCCGCGCTGATCTGGGGCGGGGACAACACCGTGGTCCACGAGGTCCTGGACCATGCCGTCGGCCGAGGCCTTCCCATACTGGGCTACGGGCGGGCCGTCGAGCTGCTGGCCGCCACGGCGCCGACCACGGTCGCCGTCGCCGGCAGCCACTCGACCACCATGACCGCCGCCGCGCTCACCTGCGCGCTCGTCAGCCGCGACCCGGGGTGGATCCTCGCCGAGGCACCCAAAGGGGACTCCGCCGGCTACGACGGCGGCGGAGAGCTCCTGGTGGTGGACCTGTGCCCGGACAGCTCCGGCCACGACGCCTCGCCGCCCGGTTGGCACTTCCGGTCCCTGGGCGAAGGCCTCGACCCGGCCGTGACGCTGGTCACCGCCGCGGACGCCGCACCGCCGAGCTGGTGGAACCAGCAGGAGGCGCTGGACCAGATGGAGGCCCTCGCCCGACGGAGCGGCACGGCGGTGCTGTGGGCCGCCCAGCCCGGCTGCCTGGAGCTCGCGGACCGGCTGCGCCGGCGCCGGGGCCCGAGGGTGGTGACCGTCGGTCGCGGCGCCGACATGGACGTGCAGGTCCTCGGGAGGTTCTGGACCGGTGAGGAGCACCGGGTCACCGTCCAGGCCGGCGGCGAGCGTCACACCTTCACCGTGCCGGTCGCGGGGACGAACTCCGCCATGGCCGTGGCGACGGCCTGGGCCGCGGGCTGGGCGCTCGGTGTCCCCGGCCACGAACTCGTCAACGGGCTCGGCGCGTTCGCCGGCGTCGAGCGGTCGCTGACCCGGCTCGGCACGAGGGGTGGAATCGACGTCGTGGAATCCATCGCCGTGCACCCGAGGGAGATCGAGGCCGACCTCCAAGGCGCCCGGATGCTCACCGAGGGCGCGGTGGTGGCCGTGTACGAGCCCTCCGGGCATCTGCGGTCGAACACGCTCGCCGGCCTGATCGCCGACGCCCTGACGGCCGCCGACCGGACGGTGCTGCTGCCCGTCCACTCGACGTTCCCCCGTCACCACAACCGCGTCGACGGCGGCGAGAGCATCCTCACCGCCAGTCCCGCGGGCACGGTGATCCGCTACGAGCCCGGCCTGGACCAGCCGGGCCCCGAGTCGCTGGTCGCCTCCCTCGTCCGACGGGGCGACCTGGTCCTGACCATCGGCCCCCACGCCGCCCGACGGATCGGGCCCTCGCTGCTGGCCGCCCTCGACCGGTCGTAGCCTCCCCTCCTCCCCCGCTTCTGCTGGAGATCCGCCATGCCCACCTCCCGCCCCGTCAAGCCCGACCTGTCCGAGGCCGACGTCCTCCTCCTGCAGCAGCTGGCCCGCGGCGCCCTGTACGGGGCGATCAGCCGGGCCACCGGGATCGAGCGGGCCAGGGTCGGTACTGCCGCCCTCACTCTGCTGCCGAAGATCGGAGCGAAGTCGCGCTTCCACGCCACCGCCCTGGGCGCGGGATGGGGCCTGGTGCAGGAGGTGCACCTGATGAACCCCATCGGCAACCCGCTGTCGGCACAGCACATCGCCGTCCTCGCCGGGCTGGTGGGCGGCGAGGACGCGACCGTCACCGCCGAGCGCCTGGGCCTGGCCGTGAACACGGTGAAGACCTACACCCAGACCGTCCTGAGGACGCTCGGGGCCCGGTCGCGGGAGCAGGCGAGCGCCGCGGCCGTTCTCGGCGACCTGGTACCGCTGCGGGCACTCGGCGTCGGTTGGCCGGCCGTGAAGCTCAGCAGGCTTCGGCAGCGGGCGAAAGCGTGCTGATGCGTACGGAAGTGGCGTCCACGGCGCCGGCCGCGCAGTTCGTCGCGGTGTTGGACAGGGTCGGTCTCGGGATGACGAACGCGGCGATCGGCACGGCCATGGATCTGAGTGTCGACACCGTCAAGTACCACCTGCGCCAGGCGTACGACCGGTTGGGGACGGCGAACCGGGTCCAGGCCTTCACCTGGGCGTGGCAGTCCGGCCTGCTCACGCGTTCGGCCCCGACGGGTGCTCCGCCGGCTCTCACGGACGAGCAGACGCTGATCCTGCGGATCTGGGCAGCGGGTGGGAACCGCCTCGACGTCGCCCGCGCGCTGGAGGTCCGGGAGCGCGCGGCGGAGCTCTACGAGGACGCCGTGCTGGACGTCTTCGGCACGCGCAAGCGCGTTGTCGCCGTCCGCCGAGCACTGGAACACCAGCTGATCGACCCGGCCGGGGACACCCTGGCCGGGCTCACCACACCCATGGCGGCCGATTCGGGCCAGGGCCGCACCAGGCACCACCGGACGAAGGGAGCGGCCGGTGCGTCCGGACCCGTAGCGACGACCCCGGCAGAGCTCTGCCACCGTTCCGATCCGGTGGAGCGCGCCGTCGCGATGCTCCGGTCCACGCGCGGTCTGGTCGTACACCTCGGCGCGCTGGCCGCCCTTCCGGAAGTGCCGTCGCTGGCGGAGGTTCTGGCCGGCGCCGCGCCTCGCGGGGGCGCGCCGACCGTCGTCCGGCTGGTGCACCAGGCGCTGGCCCTCGGCCTCCCGTGCGCTCTGGTGCTTCCTGCCGTGGCGGTCGATCCGGACCGTGCCGTCGGAGTGGTCGGGCTGAGAGCGGCCTGGTCCTGCGCCGTACGCCAGGGCGCGCACAACGGCACCGCCGCCTACGTGGCCGCCGCCCACCGCCTCGGTGCACCGGCCGACGACCTCCTGCTCGCGTGCACCGCCGATCAAGTACCCGTGGCCGGGGAAGCCGGCTTTCGCCGGGTCCTGGCGACCACGAGCTTCGTTCCGAGGACGGAGCCACGACGTGCCCCTGCGCCCGAGCTGAACGGGCTGGAGCGGCGGATCGCCGAACTCGCCGCCGAGGGGCTGACCATCGCCGAGATCAGCGGCCGGGTCCATGCCGGGGAGTACCTGGTCCGTCACCGCCTGGCCGACCTGCGCCGACGCGCCGGCGCCGTGGACGACGCGCACCTGGCCGTCCGCCTGATCACGACGGAGCTGATCGGCACCGAGCGGCTGCGCGCCGGGCTGCCCGACCGGGTGCCCGAGCTGGATCAGGCGGGGCGAGCCGTGCTCACGCTGATCTGCACCGGGACGATGAGCGAGGCCGGGGCGAACGCCGCCGGACTGAGCCTGCGCGAGGCCCGCACCGTCGAGGCCAGGGTCGTCCGTGCGCTCTCGTGGCGCGGCAGCCGCACCCACGCCGCTGCCGTCGCCCTCGTCACCGGCGTCGTCACCCTGCCTCCAACACCTCTATGGGTTGGCTGATCCGGACCGCCTCCGTCGCTGAGAGCCTCCCGATCTGGGCGGCTTCCGGCCAGTGATCCCGGTGGGGTGCCGCTCCGCACGCTGAACGGCACCCCACCCCCGCCGCCTCGCGCTCTCGCTCCGGGCGTCTGCCTCCTGACCGCCTGACCGCTTGACCAAGGACCGTTTCGATGACCACCGGCTGGATCCAGCACGACCTCACCTTCGCCGACCCTGCCACCGTCGAACAGATCACCGCCCACCGCCTGGCCCCCGTCCTCGCCTACGGCCAGAACTCCGGCGCGCTGAACGGCTGGTGGTACATCCGCAAAAAGGGGCTGCGACTGCGCTACCGCGCCGCCGACCCCGCCCTCGTCATCACCGCGCTCCTCGACGTGCTCGCCAAGGAGGGACTCCTCACGGGCTGGGCCACCGTGATCTACGAACCGGAAACCGAGGCGTTCGGCGGCCCCGACGCCATGGAGATCGCCCACCGGCTCTTCCACACCGACAGCCGGCACCTGATGGCCCGTACCGCCGAGCCCGACCCGCCCGCACTCGGCCGGACCGAGACCCTCGTCGTCCTCGTCTCCGCCATGCTCCGCTCCGCCGGCCTCGACTGGTACGAACAGGGCGACGTCTGGGCCAAGTTCGCCGAACTGCGACCCGAGCCGCCCGCCCTCGCACCCGTACTGGCAGCCCCCCTGACCGCCGCGATGCGCCGCCTGATGACCCTCGACACCCGCCGACTCACCCACCCTGGTGAACCGCTCGCCGGCCAATCCGACTGGGTCGACGCCTTCGAGAAGGCCGGACAGGACCTCGTCCGCCTGGCGCGCGACGGCCGCCTCACCCGCGGGCTACGCGCCGTCCTCGCCCACCTGATGATCTTCCACGCCAACCGCGCCGGCCTGCCCGTCGAGCACCAATCCGCCACTGCTGCACGCGCGTTGGAAACCGTCTTCCATTTCGGCGAGGGCCCCACGTCCTCGCAGCCCACCATCCGCACAACCACTAGGGTCGCCGACGTGACTACTCTCAGCAACAGCGCCGCCACCTCCGCGGAGCAGCTGCGCAACAGCCTTACCGACCGTCTGCTCGCCCAGAAGCACATCACCAGCACCTCGGTGGAGCGTGCCTTCCGCACCGTTCCCCGCGAGCACTTCCTGCCCGGCTTCCCTCTGGAGGCCGCCTACGCCGACAACCCCACCTACACCAAGACCGACGGGTCCGGCACCCAGATCAGCGCCGCTTCCCAGCCCGCCATCGTCGCCCTGATGCTGGAGCAGCTCGACGCCCGGCCCGGCCAGCGCGTCTTCGAGGCCGGGGCCGGGACCGGCGTCAACGCCGCCTACCTGGCCACCATCGTCGGCCCGGACGGGCACGTGGTCGCCGTCGACGTGGACGACGACCTCGTCGACGGCGCCCGCAAGCACCTCGCGGACGCCGGGATCACCAACGCCGACGTGGTCCTCGGCGACGGCGCGCTCGGTCACCCCGACGGCGCCCCGTTCGACCGACTGATCGCCACCGTGAGCACCAGCGAGGTGCCCACCGCCTGGCTCCGGCAGGTCAAGCCCACCGGGCGGATCGTCCTGCCGCTGCGTCTGCGCGGCACCGCCTCGCGCACCATCGCCTTCGAGCGCGGCGAGAACGGCTGGGTGTCCGTCGACGACCAGCTCGCCGTCTTCATGCCGCTGCGCGGCAGCATGGACGACGCCCGCCGCACCGTCGCCCTGACCCACCAGGGCGACGTCACCCTCCAGGTCCACAAGGACCAGAGCGACGCGGTCCACGCCGACCTGCTGCTCGGCGTCCTCGACACCGAGCGCCACGACGTCTGGACCGGCGTCACCATCCCGGCCGGCACCACCTACGAGTACCAGGACCTGTGGCTGGCCCTCACCCTCCCCAACTCCCTGATGCGGATGGCCGTCACCGGCACCGCCCGCGAACGCGGCGTGAACCCGATGTTCGGCTGGGGCGCCATGGCCACCGTGGACGCCGCCTCCCTCGCCTACCTCACTCTGCGCCCCGGCCCACCCGACACCGACGGCCGCAAGACCTACGAGACCGGCGTCATCGGCCACGGCCCGACGGGCGCCGCCCTCGCCGACCTCGTCACCGACCAGATCCGCACCTGGAACACCGGCTACCGCAGCCGCAGGCCGCGCTTCGAACTCCCGGACACCCCCGCCACCGCGGACCCGGCCGCCGGCCGCTTCTTCCTGGACCGCCCCCACCACCCGATCACCGTCATCTGGGAGTAACCCGCATGCACCCGACCGGACCGATCGCCCGGCGGTTCCCGCTGGTCGCACGCCACCGGCCCGCGTGCCTGCCCCTGACCGCCCGTGTCGGCCGGCTCACCGAGCTGGCCGACACAGCCTCCCGGCAGGACGATCCCAGCCTCGCCTCCGCCGTCTTCAACCAGGCGGCCCTCCTCGCCTCCGACCTCGCCCTGCCCGGCTACGCCCGCGAGCTCTGCCACCGCCACGCCGCCCTCCACCTCACCCGCGGCCCGCTCCCCGCGACCAGCGCCATCCACTTCCTCGAACCCGTCGTCAACCTCGCCCGCCTCCACATCCGCGCCGGCCACCACCAGCACGGCCACCAGCTCCTCCTCGACCTCTACCGAGCCGTCACCACCGCCACCGAGACCACCCTCGACGGCATCACCATCCCCACCCGCCTCACCCAGACCACCGAGCAACAGCGCGAAGTCCGCCGGTGGCTGTGGCGCGTCCTCATCGCCGACGACACCCGCGCCCTCACCACCGCCGGCCGCTGGACGGACGCCCTGCGCCACATCGAGCAGCACCGCGGCATCGGCCGGCGCATCCTCGACGGCCGCCAAGTCGCCGTCCTCGCCCACGCCACCGCCAGCGACCTCCCCGGCGCCCTCGCCCTGCTGGCCGACACCGAGCCGGGCGCGCCCTGGGAGAACGCCGTCACCGCCGTCCTCACCGCCCTGTGCCACCCCGGCGACCGGCCCGCCGCCGAAACCGCGATCGACCACTGCCTCGCCCTCGAACCCGATGAGGGCCTGGCCGTCTTCACCACCCGCCTCGCCCTGACCGCGATCGACGCCGCCGGCCCGGACACCCCCGCCTCCCGAGACCTGATCGAGCAGCTCTCCCACCGAGCGGGTGAAACGGGCGACGGCTACGCACTGCGCGATCTCCTCGCCCACCCCGGTGTACGCGACCGCCTCGGAACCGGCCGGACGGCCGAACTCGCACAGGCCCTCGCCGCCTGCGCACTCGGCTCCGCCACCCTCCCCGAGCCCCTCCGCGACCAGCTGGAGGCCGCCCTCGCCGACGCCCGGGCGGTGCTCGAAGCCTCCCCGCCGGACCCGGTCCCACCCGCAGGAAACCCGTTCGGACATCACATCCCCAGAACAGCACACAGCTGAAGCAGCCTTCGGAGTTGCCTCAAACGATCGACGGTCTGACCAGGCATGCTGCCGAGTCGATCCCCGCTGACGCCTGATCGTCCCTCCAGAAGGGATGATCAGGCGTGGTGTGTCAGCGCAAGGCGGCCCTGGCCGGGTCGGCTCATCTGAAACTCCTCTCCGGCGTGACAATCGAAGCGAGGATGCACAACCGACAGGCCCAGCAGAAGGCTTGTGGGCTTCATGACGAGACGGTTGAGGACCGGGAACGGCTGATCCGCCGCGCCCCGGACCGCACCCGACCGGCCGGATCCGCGGGGCCGGCCCCGCCGCGGTAGGTGTAGGAGACATACTCGGCGACGCCCTCCCGTACGCGAACCGGCCTCGGTCGTCGCGTGGCTGGAGGTTCTCATGGAACGGACGGTTTGGTCCGGAGCCTCGGGCGCACGACGAAGACCCATTCCGGCACCCGGCACCTCCTACTCCAGGGCCTCCTAAGTACATTTCATACATTGGGAGTTGATGCTACTTTCCATGTACCGATGCAACTCAGGGAGGGGTTGAAGTGAAGGTCACGTTCATCCAGGTGGAGGGCACGGCAGAAGAGCTGGACGCGTCCGACGTGGGAAGGCAGCTCATCGCCGCGATGGGAGTGGGCCCGACGCCCGCCAGCCGTCCCACCGCAGGGGAGGACGCGGCGGTCGGGGGCAGCCGGCAGTCGCTGCCGATTCCCGGCCTCGCGGCCGAGGGCCAGGCGGAGGTGAGGAAGATGCTGACCCGGAACCCCGCCGCGGAGCAGTTCGTCGCGTTCCTCGAGGAGACGACGTCGTGGCCCAACGCCGCGCTGCACGGGGTCAAGCGGAAGACCCACCAGGAGGGAGAACCCCTCGACTACAGCGACTACCTGCGCCTGCGACGGCAGGGAAGCCAGCTCGGCGGGTTCGCGTACGTCCACGCCGACACCGGCGTGGTCAACCTGCGGCTCAACTACGACAGCGACGCCGCGACCCTTCACGGCATCGCACCGGACGCCTATCTCGTCCCCAAGGGCCACCGGGCCTACCGGGTGAGCGTGCAGATCACGGACGAGGACACGCTCCGCCAGGCACTCGAGCTCGCCGAGATGGCCTACAAGCTGACGTAGCCCGGGATCGTGGCGGTCAGACCGAGCCCTGCTTGCCACCAACGTCCTTGCTCCATCCGGCAGTTCTTCGGGCGCCGCCGCGCCGAACGGCTGGGGTCAGGACCCGGCCGGCGATCTCCTGCCGGTCGACGTGCAGTACCCGGGCGAGCCCGTCGAGCGTGATGACGGGCTCGCCCTTCGCGTAGCGGAGGGCCTGGCCTCAGAGGTCTCCGGTGCCCGCCGCCAGTTGCTCCCGGTCGTAGGAGTCGCGTGAGCGGGCGATGGCGTCGCGGTGGCGTTCCGCCCAGGCGGTGAGGCCCTTGAGGGAGGCGTAGAGTTCGGCGGCCATCTCGGTGCCGCGGTACTCCACCTTGGGCGGCACGGTCGCGTAGACGGTGCGTTCGATCAGTCCGTCGCGTTCGAGGTTCCGCAGCGTCAGGGTGAGCATGCGGCGGCTGATTCCGGGTACGGACCGTTCGAGTTCGGTGAAGCGGACCGGGCCGTGGCTGAGGTTGAGCAGGATGCCGATCGCCCACTTGCCGCTGATCCGGTTGAGCGCCTCCAGGACGGTGCACGCCTCGCGGGCGGGGGCCGGGTCGTCGAGGCCGCCGGTCTCGTCGATGTCCTCGATCACATCGTTGTTCCCCAGGAACATGAAAGTGCCTCCTTACGGTGGACTTGATGGTCACACATGATGGTCGCTGTAACAAGAAGTGCCCTCAGGGAGCGCGGGCGCCACCGGGCGCCCCTCCCGGGCCATTCCCCCGAAGGACTGCTCCGATGACCACGCAAGCCCCGCCGTCCCTCCAGCCTTCCAGGTCACGCTGGTTGGCACTGGGGCTCCTCTGCACCGGCAACCTGATGATCATCCTCGACGGTTCGATCGTGACCGTCGCCCTCCCGACCATCCAGACCGACCTCGGCTTCACCCAGTCCGGCCTGGCCTGGGTGGTCAACGCCTACCTCATCGCCTTCGCCGGGCTGCTGCTGCTCTCCGGCCGGCTGGGCGACCTGCTGGGCGGCAAGCGCGTCTTCAGCGCGGGCCTGGGCCTGTTCACGGTGGCCTCGCTGGCCTGCGGCCTGTCCTCCTCCTCGACGGCACTGGTGGTGTTCCGGTTCGTCCAGGGGGTCGGCGGGGCGCTCGCCTCGGCCGTCGTCCTGGGCATGATCATCACCCTGTTCCCCGACGCCGGCGAGCGCGCCAAGGCACTGGCGGCGTACGCGTTCGTCTCCGCGGCCGGCGCCTCGCTGGGCCTGATCCTGGGCGGCGTGCTGACGCAGAGCTTCAGCTGGCCGTGGGTGTTCTACGTCAACGTGCCGATCGGCCTGGTGGCGCTCGTGCTGACGCAGAGCGTGGTGCCGGGCGGGAAGGGAGCGGGGCTGCGCGAGGGCGCCGACCTGATCGGTTCGGTGCTCGCCACCGGCGGTCTGATGCTGCTGGTCTACACGATCATCAAGGCCGAGGAGTACACCTGGGGCGACGCCCGCACGCTGGGCCTGCTGGCCGGCTCGCTGGTACTGCTGGTCGGTTTCGTGGTCCGCCAGGCGTACGCGGCCAAGCCGCTGCTGCCGCTGCACATCTTCCGCTCCCGGGCGGTCTCCGGCGCCAACGGCATCATGGTCCTGATGGTCGCCGGCCTGTTCGGCTACCAGTTCTGCACCGCGCTCTACTTCCAGAACGTCCTGGGCTACGACGCGCTGAAGACCGGGCTCGCCTTCCTGCCCGCGCCGGTCACCATCGCGATCGTCTCGCTGGGCTTCGCGGTCAAGCTGAACCAGAAGTTCGGGCCCCGCCGGGTGCTGGTCGTCGGCCTGCTGCTGGTGGCCGCGGCGCTCGCGCTGCTGGCCCGGGTGCCGAGCGACGGCAGCTTCCTCGCCGACATCGTGCCGCCGTTCGTGCTGCTCGGCCTCGGCTTCGGCGCGGCCATGCCGGCGCTGATCGGCCAGGCCATGTCGGTCACCTCGCCCAACGACGCCGGCATCGCCTCCGGCCTGGTGAACACCACCCAGCAGGTCGGCGCCTCGATCGGCACCGCCGTGCTCGCCACGGTGGCCGCCTCCCGCACCGCGACGCTGCTCGGCGAGGGCGACAGCAAGGTGGCGGCGCTCACCGGCGGCTTCCACCTCTCCTACGGGCTCAGCGCCCTGTTCGTGGCGGTCGGCGTCCTGGTGGCCGCCTTCGTCCTGCGCAGCCCCGCGGACGGCGCCGAGAGCGCCCCCGAGTCGGACCTCAAGTCTGCGGACACCCCCGTACCGCACGTTTGACGGTCCCCGTGCGGCCGTTCCGGAGGGCCTCCCGGAACGGCCGCACCACCCCGACGGCGCGCACCGCCGCCGGGGCCGCACCGCACTCGGCACCACGTCGGAGCACCGCGTCGGAACACGTCGGCCGAGACACCGGCCGAGCACACCCACGAGGATCCCACCGCGAAACCCGCGGGCCCCGGGAAAGGGCCCGCTTAGGGGGACGGTCAGGGGGGTCGGATCCGGACGGAGCCAGCAGACTCGTCGCATCGTCCGCGGCCGGGTCCATCAGCGTCTCCCCCGCGGGGTGGGCGGGCCTCACGCCGCCCACCGTTCCCCGCCTCGCGCAGGATCGAGAAAGAACCCATGTACACCAGACGCCGTTTCCTCCGTCTCCCGGTCACCCTGACCGCCGCCGCCGTCATCGGCCCCGCCGTCCTCACGGCCTGCTCCGACTCCTCCGCCCCGCCCTCCGCGAAGAGCGCCGGCGGCGGCACCCTGCGCTACGGCGCCGCCGTCGAACCCGACAGCTGGGACCCGCACGCCGCGTCCACTGCCGTCACCGGGCGGCTGCTGCGCCCGGTGCTGGAGTCGCTGGTCGCGATCGCTCCGGACGGGACCGTCAAGCCGTGGCTGGCCGAGTCGTGGACGGTCTCGCCCGACGGCCTCACCTACACCTTCACCCTGCGCACCGGCGTGACCTTCAGCGACGGCACCCCGTTCGACGCGGCGGCGGTGAAGGCGAACTTCGAGCACGTCACGGCGGCGAAGACGGCGTCCAAGCGGGCGGCCGGCCTGCTCGGCCCCTACAAGGAGACCGAGGTGGTCGACCCGCGCACGGTGGCCGTGCACCTGACGGCCCCCCACGCCTCGTTCCTCAACTCGGCGGGGAGCACCTTCCTCGGCTTCCACTCCCCCGTCGCGCTGCGCGACCACGCGGGCGACCTCTCCTCCGGCGGCGCGTTCGTCGTCGGCACCGGCCCGTTCACCTTCGAGTCGGTGACGCCGGGTCAGCAGGCGGTGTTCAAGCGCCGGTCCGACTACGACTGGGCCCCGCCGACCGCCGCCCACCAGGGGCCGGCGAAGCTGGAGAGCATCGTCGTGCTGCTGCTGAAGGAGGACGCCTCCCGGGTCGGCGCCCTGACGTCCGGTCAGGTCGACGCCGCCGAGCTGATCCCCGCCAACCGGCTGGCCGGCCTGCGCGGCCGCAACGGCGTCGAGGTGGTCCGCAAGGCGGTCCCCGGCGTCCCCTACACCTACTACCTCAACACCGCCCGCGCGCCGTTCGACGACCCGCGCACCCGGCAGGCCGTCCGGCACGCCATCGACTTCGCCGGGATCGTCAAGGGCGTCTTCCAGGGCGAGTACGAGCAGGCCTGGGGGCCGCTGGCGCCCTCCACCCCCGGCGCCGAGCCTTCGTTCGCCAAGCCGGCCTGGGAGTACAGCAAGGAGAAGGCGGAGAAGCTGCTGGACGAGGCCGGCTGGACCGGGCGGGACGCCGACGGCTACCGAACCAGGGACGGCAAGCGCCTCAGCGCCGAGCAGCCGTACGTGCAGACCTTCGTCTCGGCCCAGAACCACACCTTCGACGTGGGCGTGCAGGACGCGCTGAAGCAGGTCGGCATCGAGCTGAAGCTGGTGCCGCTGGACTCCGCGGGCTCCATCGGGCGCACCGGCAAGGGCGACTACGACGTGTTCGCCTTCGCCTGGCAGGGCTCCGACCCGGTCCTGCTGGGCAGCCTCTACCACTCCAAGTCCCAGTTCGGGGGCGGCGGGGCGAACGGCAGCCGGGTCAAGGACGCCGAGATCGACGGCTGGCTGGACGAGGCCGAGGCGACCGTGGACGCCGAGCGGCGCGCCGAGCTGTACCGCAAGGTCCAGCGGAAGATCGTCGAGCAGGCGTACTCCTTCCCGGCCTACATCGCCACCATGGACGTCGCCCGGCACGGCAAGGTGAACGGGCTGGTCCTGGACGTCGACGCCAACACCGACTTCTACGGCATCGGGGTGGCCTGAGGTGTCGAACAGTGCCCGGCACGTGCCGCCCTGGGCCAGGTTCGTCGCCCGGCGGCTCGCGGCGGGGCTGGTGGTGGTGTGGGGGACGCTCACGGTGACGTTCTTCGCCCTCCACCTCGCCCCCGGCGACATCGTGGACGGACTGATCGGGCCGGGCGCCGCCGGCACCCCGGCCCTGCGTGACCAGGTGATCGCCGAGAACGGCCTGAACGACCCGCTGCTCGTCCAGTACGGCCGCCAGCTCGCCCGGTTGGCGAGCGGCGGCCTCGGCTGGTCGTACCAGCTCAACGAGCCGATCGAGCGGCTGCTCGGCAGCCAGCTCGGCCCGACCGTCGAGCTGGCGGTGTCCGCGCTGGTCACCGCGCTGGTGCTGGCGGTGCTGGCGGCCACCCTGACGGCCGGCCGGGGCCGGGCGGTGCGCGCCGCCGCCGGTGTCGCCGAGCTGCTGATGGTGTCGATGCCGTCGTTCTGGCTGGGCATCATCCTGCTGACGGTGTTCTCCTACCGGCTGCACGCGCTGCCCTCGATCGGGGCGGACGGGCCGGCGGCCCTGGTGCTGCCGACACTGGCGCTGGCACTGCCGCTGGCCGGGGTGCTCGCCCAGGTGATCCGCCAGGAGCTGGAGAGCGCCGACGGCCGCCCGTTCGTGCTGACCGCGCGCTCGCGCGGCCTGGGCGCGACGGCGGTGCTGCTGCGGCACACCCTGCGGCACGCGCTGCTGCCGCTGACCACGCTGGCCGGCTTCGTGCTGGGCAGCCTGTTCGGCGGCGCGGTGCTGGTGGAGAACATCTTCACCCGGCCCGGCCTGGGCCGGGTGCTGGCCAACGCGGTCGGCTCGCGCGACCTGCCGGTGGTCAGCGCCCTGGTGGTCATCTCCAGCGCGGCGTTCGTGGTCATCAACACCCTGGTGGACGTGCTCCACCCGCTGATCGACCCCCGGCTGCGCGAGGGAGGAGCGGCATGAGCACCGTGACCGCCCTCCTCGACCGGCCGGCCGGGGCCGCCGCCCGCCGGGGCGCGCTGCTGCGCTCGCCCGCCCGCCTGGCGCCGCTGGTCCTGCTGGCCGTGGTGGCGCTCGTCCTGGCCTTCCCCGGGGTGTTCGCCACCCACTCCCCCGCGGCGACGGACGTCGCGGCGGCGCTGCGCCCGCCCGGTGCCGAGCACTGGCTGGGCACCGACCAACTCGGCCGGGACGTCTGGTCGCGGCTGGTGCACGGCACCCGGCTGTCGCTGCTGATCGCCGTCGGCGCGACGCTGATCGGGGTGGGCGGCGGCGCGCTGCTCGGCCTGGTCGCCGGCTGCGGCGGACGGCGCGTCGACTTCGTCCTGATGCGGCTGGTGGACGTGCTGCTGGGCTTCCCCGAACTGCTGCTCGCGCTGGTGGTGGTGGCGGTTCTGGGCGGCGGCACGGTCAACGTGGCGATCGCCATCGGCATCGCCGGGGTGCCCCACTACGCCCGGCTGGTGCGCGGCCAGGCACGACTGGTGCTGCGCTCGGAGTACGTGGAGGCGGCGCGGGTGCTGGGGGTGCCGGCCTGGCGGTCGGTGCTGCGGCACGTGCTGCCGAACGTCGGCGGCCCGCTGGTGGTGCTGGCCTCCATCGGGCTGGGCTCGGCCATCATCTCGGGCTCCGGACTCAGCCTGCTCGGCCTGGGCCCCGTCCCGCCGGAGGCGGACTGGGGCTCGATGGTCGCCGACGGCAAGGACTTCCTCCAGACGGCCTGGTGGATCTCGATCTCACCCGGCCTGGCCGTCTCGGTCGTGGTGGTCTGCACCACGCTGATCGGCCGTTCGCTGCAGCTGAGGGCGGTGCGATGACGACGACGACAACGGAAGCGACCGGTGCGGAGGCGACGGCCGGGGACACCGGTGCGCCGGTGCCGGGCCCGCTCGTGCGGGTGGAGGGGCTGCGGGTGTCGTTCCCCGGCGCGCCGCGGCCCGCCGTGGACGGGGTGTCACTGGCCATCGGCCCCGGGGAGTGCGTGGCGCTGGTCGGCGAGTCCGGCTCGGGCAAGTCCGTCACCTCGCGTTCCCTCATCGGGCTGGCCGGCGCCAGGGCCCGGGTCTCCGCCCGGACCCTGGAGGTCGCCGGGGCGGACACCGCCGGCTTCGGCGAACGGCAGTGGCGCGCGGTGCGCGGCCGGCGGGTCGCCGTGGTCTTCCAGGACGCGCTGACCGCGCTGGACCCGCTGCGCACCGTCGGCGCCGAGATCGCCGAGGCGGCCCGCCTCGGCGGCACCGCCGGCCCGGACGTCGGCGCCCGGGTGGTGGAACTGCTCACGGCGGTGGGCGTGCCGGAGCCGGAGGCCCGGCGCACCCAGTACCCGCATCAGCTCTCCGGCGGGCTGCGCCAGCGCGCGCTGATCGCCTCCGCGCTGGCCGCCGACGCCCCGCTGCTGATCGCCGACGAGCCGACCACGGCACTGGACGCGATCGTCCAGGCGCAGATCCTGGCGCTGCTCGGCCGGCTCAAGGCCGAGGGCCGGGGACTGCTGCTGGTCAGTCACGACCTGGCGGTGGTGGCGCAGTTGGCGGACCGGGTGCTGGTGCTGCGGCGGGGCGAGGTGGTGGAGAGCGGGCCGACCGGCCGGGTGCTGTCCGCCCCGGAGCACCCGTACACCCGGATGCTGCTGGACGCGGTGCCCTCGGGCCGCCCGCCGGCCCGTCCCGCCCAGGCCCCGGCACCGGCCGAGGCACCGGACACCGGGGCACCGGACACCGAGGCACCGGACGCCGAGGAGGCGGCCCCGGTGCTGACCGGGCGCGGGCTGGTCAAGTCCTTCGCCCCGGGCGGGCCGAGGGCCCTCGACGAGGTCGGGTTCACCCTGCGGGCGGGCGAGGCGCTGGGCGTGGTCGGCGAGTCCGGCTCGGGCAAGACCACGCTGGCGCGGGTCGCGATGGGTCTGTCCCGTCCCGACGCCGGGGAGGTGCTGCTGCACGGGCGGCCCTGGTCGGCGCTGCCGGAGCGGCGGCGCCGGGCCTCGCGCTCGGCGATCCAGTTCGTCCAGCAGGACCCGTACGCCTCGGCGGACCCCCGGTTCACCGTGGCGCGGATCATCGGCGAGGCGCTGCCGGGACTGCGGCGCGCCGAGCGGGCCCGGCGGTGCGCGGAACTCCTCGACCAGGTCGGCCTGCCGGCCGAGCTGCTCTCCCGCCGGCCGCACCAGCTGTCCGGCGGTCAGCGCCAGCGGGTGGCCATCGCCCGGGCGCTGGCGGGCCGTCCGCAGGTGCTGGTCTGCGACGAGCCGGTCTCGGCGCTGGACGTCTCGGTGCAGGCGCAGGTGCTGGAGCTGCTGGACCGGCTGCGGCGCGAGCGGGGCATCGCCCTGCTGTTCATCACCCACGACCTGGCCGTGGTGCGGCAGGTCGCCGACCGGGTGCTGATCATGCGCGGCGGGTCGGTCGTCGAGGAGGGCGAGACCGAGCGGATCTTCGAGGCCCCCGCCCACCCGTACACCCGGGCCCTGCTGGACGCCGTCCTGCGGCTGCCCGGCTCGGACGGTGCGGACGGCGCGGGCAGTACGGGCAGTACGGGCAGTACGGACGGCTCGGGCGGGGCGCACGGCGCCGACGTCACCGGCCGCGACGACCCCCGGCAGGACCCGCAGCAGGCCCCGGAGCGGAACACCGAGCAGGACACCGAACACGTCGCCGGGCAGGACGGCGAGCACGTCACGAAGTGGGAGACATGACTGACACGACGACGGACGCCGTCCCCGAGGCCGCCGAGGCGTGGCTGCGGCGGGCCGAGGAGGTCGCGGCGCTGCTGGCGCCCGGCGCCGCCCGGCGCGACCGCGAGGGCACCCCGCCGGTGCGGGAGATCCGGCTGCTGAAGGAGTCCGGCCTGGTGACCCTGCTGGGGCCGGTCGAGTACGGCGGGGCCGGCCAGGACTGGTCCACCGCGTTCCGGGTGGTGCGCACCGTCGCGGCGGCCGACGCCTCGGTCGGCGAGCTGCTGGCCCACCACTACGTGTGGGTGTCGATCGCCGAGTTCATCGGCACCGACGAGAAGATCCAGCACATCGCCGAGGTGTCGGCCCGGGCCCGGTGGTTCTACAGCGGGTCCTCGAAGCCCCGCTCGGCGCCCCTGGTGATCCAGGACACCGGCCGCGAGATGCTGTTCCACGGGCGGCTGGAGCGCGTCCTGGGCCACCCGGTGTCGGACATCACCATCCTGGAGGGCTTCCTGGAGGACGGCGACACCCCGATCAGCGCGCTCGCGATGAGCGACCACCTGGGGCTGTCCTTCGAGCCCGGAGCCGAGGAGTTCGGGCTGCGGTCGCTGGCCGCCGGGACGGTGGTCGCCGACGGCGCGAACATCCCGTGGACCGGGGCGCTCGGCCACGTCGACAAGACCTTCGTGCCCCGGGTCTACAACACCTTCCTCACCCCGGCCTTCCAGCTCGCCCAGGCCAACGCGCTGATCGGTGCGGCCCGGGGCGCGCTGGACGCCGCCGCCCGGCACGCCCGCGAGCAGTGGTCGCAGGCGCCGCTGACCGAGGCCGCCGCCGCGGACGCGGCCCGGCACTACGGCGCCCTGGCCTCCGCGCTGTGGGCGGTGGAGGCGTTCGCCGACGCCGTCGGCGCCGAGGCGGACGCCCTGCACGCCCGGCGCCGCACGGTGACCGAGGAGGAGCGCGGCCGGCACGCCGTCCGGGTCGCGGCGCTGGCCGCGCAGGCCGGCGCGGCCGCCGACGCGGTCACCGCCGGCGTGCTCGGGGCGGCCTGCCCCGGCGGCGCCGAGGCCGCGGCCGGGCTGGACCGCTACTGGCGGGACACCCGGGCGCGACGGGTGCACGAGGACGACCCGGGGCGCGCCCGCGTGGTGGGGCGCCACCTCCTGCACGGCGAAGTCCCCCGCCCCACCTGGTACGCGTGACACCCCGAGTAAGGAGCACCCCCGCATGACCAGCAGTTCCCCGACCGTCCCGCTGTCCGTCCTCGACATATCGTCCATCGACTCCGCCGGCAGCCCCGCCGAGACCCTGGTCGGCACCCGCCGGCTGGTGGCGGCCGCCGACGAGCTGGGCTACACCCGGTTCTGGGTGGCCGAGCACCACAACTCGCGCGGGATCGCCGGCTCCGTGCCGGCCGTCCTGCTGGCCGCGCTCGGCGAGCGGACCAGCCGGATCCGGATCGGCGCGGGCGGGGTGATCCTGCCCAATCACCCGCCGTACGCCGTCGCGGAGTCCTTCCGGACGCTGGCCGCGCTGTTCCCCGGCCGGGTGGACCTGGGCATCGGCCGCTCGGGCGCGGACCCGCTGCTCTCCCACGCGCTGCGCCGGGCGCCCGACGAGGACTTCCCGGCGGCGCTGGAGGAGCTGCTCGCCTTCGTCGACGGCGGCTTCCCGGACGGGCACGTCTACCAGCGGCTGGAGGCCCTGCCGGAGCCGCCGCGGCCTCCGCGGCCGTGGCTGCTGGGCGCCAGTGTGCGCAGCGCCGTGGACGCGGGCCGGCGCGGGCTGCCGTACGCGTTCGCCCACCACTTCTTCAACTCGCGCGGCACCGAGGAGGCGCTGCGGGCGTACCGGCAGAGCTTCCGGCCCTCGGCCCGGGCCGAGCGGCCGCACGCGATCGTCACCGCCTACACGGTGTGCGGGGAGACCACGGAGCACGCGCGCCGGCTGACGGCGCCGGCGCTGTTCCCGGTGCTGCGGCTGAACGGCGCCTCGCCGATCGCGCCGCTGCCCACCGTCGAGGAGGCGGCGGCGTACCCGTGGACGGAGGCCGAGCGGGCCTCCGCCGACGCACTGCTCAGCACCCAGGCGGTCGGCGACGCCGAGGAGGTCCGCCGGGCGCTGACGGACCTGCTGGAGCGCACCGGCGCGGACGAGCTGATGGTGACCAACAACGTCACCGACGTCGAGGAGAAGATCCGCTCGCTGGAACGCGTGCGGGACCTCGCCCCGGCGCTGCCCGTCCCCGCCGGGGTCAGCCGGTAACGGCCGGGCGGCGGCGATGGACGCGGGCGCCGAGGCTGTCGCGGATGCGGCGGTGGTGGGTGACCAGCCAGACCCGCTCGGGCTCCCCGGGCGGGCAGCGGTCCAGGGCGTGGTCGAGACAGCTGACCGCGAGCGCGTCGTCGCCCGCGGCGGCGGCCCGGGCGGACGCCCCGACCAGGGCTTCCCAGGCACGGCGCTCCATCGCCTCCACCGGGGTGCCGTCCGCCTCGGCGAGCGCGATGGCGCGGTCGTGGTGGAAGGCCAGCAGCCCGGGGCGGGGCACGTCCAGCAGGGCGGCCCAGTCGGCCGCCCGCAGGTGGCGTTCGACCAGGACGCGGCCGGGCAGCTGGGCGAGCGCGACATCGCGGCTGACGGCGTACCGGAAGGCGTACTCGACGTCTCCGGGGACGCCGCTGCGGCGCACCCGGCGCAGCAGTTCGCGCGACTCCAGGAGCTCCAGGCTGCGGCCGACCTCCTCGGGGTCGCGCTGGCTGACGGCCTCGACCGCGCCGCGCCACAGCGTGCCGCCGACGACGGCGGCGTCGCGCAGCACCGAGCGGGTGGTGCGGTCGAGGCCGTCGAGCTGGGCGGCGGCGACGGCGAGGACGGCCGGCGGGTGGTCGGCGCCGGCGTCCGCCGCCCGCGCGTAGGCCTGGGCGAACAGCGGGTTGCCGTCGGCGAGGGCCGCGCGGCGGTCGTCGGCGGGCGTCGGGTGGCGGCGGCCGGAGGCGGCGCCGATCACGGTGGCGGTGGCCGCGGTGGACAGCGGTGCCACGTGCAGCAGGACCGAGCGGCGCTTGGCGCACCCCCAGGAGGGCCTGGTGTGCAGCAGTTCGGAACGGGCGCCGACGATCAGCAGCAGGGCGACCGGGCCGAGCCGGACGGTGAGGTCCTCGACGAAGGAGCGGACGAAGTCGGCGGCGCGGTGGAGGTCGTCCAGGACGACCACCAGCGGGCGCTCGGCGGCCGCCTCCTCCAGGAACTGCCGCAGCGCGCCGAGGACTTCCTCCCGTGGGACGGCGCCGCCGTCCGGCCCCTCGGCGGAGGCGGCCGGGGCGGGCAGGCCGAGGCAGGCGGCGAGCGCGGTGACGATCGGTCCGGTGTCGGCGTGCGGGAGGAGCCCGCGCACGACGTTGGTCAGTGCGGGCAGGACGACGGCCGCCGGCGCGCCGGCGCGGATGCCCGTGTAGGCGCGGACCAGGCCGGCCAGCGGCTCGTAGGGGGTGTGGGCGTCGAAGGCGGGGGTGCCCGCGTGGAGCACCCGGGGCGCCGGCGGTCCGGCGCCGTCGCGCAGCGCGGCGGCGAACTCCCCGATCAGCCGGGTCTTGCCGATGCCGGGCTCGCCCAGCACCGTGACCAGGTACGGCAGTTGGCGCCGGACGCTGTCCTGGTAGGCGCCGCGCAGCAGGTTCAGCTCGTGGGTGCGCTCCAGGAACGGCGGTTCGGCGGGGTGCCCGGACGGCCCGCGGCCCTCGGGGCGGGCGGGCGCGGGGCGGTGGACGCCGGGGACACCGGGGACCGGGGCGAAGCCGAGGTCGGCGCCGCCGGTCTCGACGGTGGCGTCGGCGGCCCACAGTTCCCCGCGGGGGACCTGCAGCAGCAGGTGGTGGCAGGCGTCCAGGACCTCGCCGGTGACCTCCACCGGCTCGGGCGCGCTGTCGTCGTAGGTGACCACCACCTCGCCGGTGCCGACCACGAGGTGGGTGACCGGCCGGGTGGCGGCGGCCCCGCTGCCGGGCACCGGTCCGGCCGCGGTGGCCCCGGGGGTGGCCGGTCCGGGCGCCTCGAAGTGGCGGTGCAGGGCGAGGGCGGCGCGCAGGGCCCGCTCGGCGTCGTCCTCGTGGGCCCGGGGGACGCCGAAGACGACCAGCCACACCGAGCCGAAGGCGCGGCGCACGTGTCCGCCGAAGGGCGCCATCTCGCGCCGGATGTCGGCGGTCAGCTCCTTGACGGCGTGGTCGACCCGCTCGGGGGCGAGGGCGCCGCCGTCGGCCGTCCACTGGGCGCGGACCATGACGACGCTGGCCGCGCGCCGCTCGACCCGTTCCCAGGACGCGCGGAAGGCGTGCTCGGCGGCCGGGGCGGCGGCGGTCCCGGCGCGGCCGGCGCCACTGTCGTCGGCGCGGCTGCCGTCGGCGCGGTCGTCGGCGCGCGCGGGCGGGGTGGGGGCCGGCCGGGGGCGCGGCGGCTGCGGGGCGGCTGCGGCCGCAGGGCGGGGTCCGGCCGGGGGCGGGAAGTCCGCCGCGCCGCCCGGGGCGGTGGTGAGCCGCAGCGCCAGGGCCGGGTCGTGGCTGAGGATCGCGCGCTGGAGGCGTCGCAGGTCGCGGCCGGGCTCCAGGCCGAAGCGGTCGGCGAGCAGGTCCCGGGTGCGCCGGTAGCGGTCCAGCGCCTCGGACTGGCGCCCGCAGTTGTAGAGGACGACCATCAGCTGGGCGACCAGGCGTTCCCGGGTCGGCTCGGCCTCCAGCATGGACTCCAGTTCGCCGATCAGCTCGCGGTCCCGCCCCATCGCCAACTCGGCCTGGATGCAGTCCTCGTGGACGGCGAGCCGGGTGCCCTGGAGGGCGGCCAGCTCGGGCCAGGTGAGCCCGGCGTCGCTCACGTCGGCGAGCACCGGACCGCGCCACAGGCCGAGGGCGCGGCGCAGCAGTTCCGAGGCCCGCGTCCAGTCGCCGGCCGCCAGTCGGGCCCGGCCCAATGTGACAAGCTCATGAAATTCCGTGAGATCGAGCTGTTCAGGCTCGATTCTGAGCACGTATCCGGGCACAGTGGTATTCAGCGCGGGTTTCCCGTCCGCCGGCTCCCCGACCGCCTGGAATGCGCGGCGCAGCCCGGCCACCGAGTTCTGCACCATTTTCCGCGCCGTGGACGGACGGTCATCGCCCCAGAGTGCGGCGACTATCTCGTTGATACCCACCACGCTATTCGCGCGGAGCAGCAGAACACCGAGCAGGGCCCTCTGCTGCAGGCCGCGAATGGGCACGTCGGTGCCGTCGGAGAGCACTTCAAGCGGCCCCAGAACGTTGAATCGCACCCCTACCCCCTTGATTCCCTGCGATTCCGGAGAAAGCCATTCCGGAGAATGTGCCCGATGGTACATCAGATCGATCCGGGGTCTTCCGTTGACCGCACGTCGACTTCGATCTACGCTATCGATGGCGACCCCCCTGCCGGTATTCACCGAGGCAAATTCGCCGCCGCCCGGCCGGGCTGATTCGACGTCGCGGTGACCGGGCAGGCGTGCGGGCCACGGGGGCGTCGTAACGGCGCCGGCCCGGTGGACCGGCCGGCGTCACCGGTGGATCCCCGTGGTCCGCGTGATCCCCGTGGACCGCGTGATCCGCATGGTCGAGACCCTGGCTCCGCTCCGTCCGCGACACCGCCTTCCGCCAGGACGCCCCCGAGATCAGCACCGGCCACGGGCCCGGGAGCACGGCGACCCCGCGCGACCTCGCGATCAACGCCCTCCGCGACCACCGCCGCACCGGCATCGAGGCCGGCCTCCGCCATGCCTCCAGCCGCCCACTCGGCCTCCTCCACGCCCCTGAGCAGGGACGATGAAAGATCGTCAGGACCCTGGACCAGCCCTGCCCACCCGGCCGCCCCGGCGGCAGTGGCCCGCCCATGAGCGATCAGTTCCCGGGCGATGGGCGGGATGTCCCCATGATGGGTTCGACCGGGAGCGGGCGGCCGTCGCCACCGCCTCGGGGAGCCGCCGGGGACCGGCGGCCGGACGCCTACAAGAGACGAGGTCGGGGGTACCCGGTGCCTTCCCTGCTGGAACGTGACGCGCACATCGACAGACTCGACCACCTGCTCGCCGAATGTCTCGGCCGCGCGGGCCGGGTGGCACTGGTCGACGGACCCCTCGGCAGCGGCAAGAGCGAGCTGCTGCGGGTGTTCACCGCCCGGGCCGCCGAGCGCGGAGTCCTGGTCGTGGGCGCGGGCTGTTCCGCCCAGGAGCGGGACCTGCCCTTCGGGATCGCCGACCGGATCGCCCACTCCCCCGGCTGGCCCGCCGAGCACGCCGAGCGGCTGGCCGCGCTGGCCGACCCGGCCGTCCTCGCCGAGCCGGCCGGGAGTGCCGGCGGCACCGCCCTCAACGGCAGCGCTCTCAACGACAGCACCCTCAACGGCACCGGCGCGGTCGGCGACCCGGCCGGCCCACCGTCGCCGGCGCTGCTGCGCGCCTGCCGCGACCTGACCACCGCCCTGCTCGCGGCCGCCGCCGACACCCCGGTGCTGCTCTGCGTCGAGGACATCGGCCACGCCGACGAGGCGTCCCTGCACTTCCTGCGCCACCTCGTCCGCCACCTGCCGCAGAGCCGGGTGCTGCTGGTCCTCACCGACGGCAGCACCCCGTGGCCCGCGCGGCGCCGGCTGCACGCCGAACTGCTGCGCCACCCGCACGCGCACCGCCTCGCACTGGCCCCGCTGTCCCGGGCCGGCGCGCTGCGCCTGGTCACCGAGGGCCTGGGCGAGGAGGACGCCCGTCACCGCGGCCCCGGCCTGGTGGACGTGGCCGGCGGCAACCCGCTGCTGCTGCACGCCCTCGTCGAGGAGCACCTCGACCGCGCCGACGAGCCCGAACCGCGCTACGGCCCGGCCCTGCTGAGCTGCCTCCACCGGGCCGGCCCCGGCGTGCTGCGGGTCGTCCAGGCCCAGGCCGTGCTCGGCGAGGAGGCCCCGGCCGAGGACGTGGCCCGGCTGCTCGGCGAGCGGGAGAGCGCCGACGCGGTCGCCCGGACCCGCGCCACGCTCACCGCCGCCGGACTGCTGGACGGCGAGGGACGGCTGCGCACCGCGGCCGCCCGCGCCGCCGTCCTGGAGGACCTCGCCCCGCACGAGCGCACCGAACTGCGGCTGCGGGCCGCCCAGTTGGCCCACGAGACGGGCAGCCCCGCCGCCGAGGTGGCCCAGCACCTGGTCGAGGCCGGGCGGGCGCCCGCGCCGTGGGCGGTCGCCGCGCTGACCGAGGCGGCCGAGCACGCCCTGCTCGACCACCGTCACCGCACCGCCGTCGCCTGCCTGAGCCTGGCCCACAAGGAGGCCGCCGAGGAGAACGACCGGGCGGTGCTCCGGCACCGGCTGGCGCAGGCCGAGTGGCAGCTCAACCCCTCGGCGGCGGCCCGGCACCTGGTGCCGCTCACCGCCGCGGTCCGGGCCGGGCACCTCGGGCTCGCCGAGGCGCTCGTCCTCGTCCGGTACCTGCTGTGGCACGGCCGCGGCGAGGAGGCGCTGGCCGTCCTGGACCTGCTGCGCGCCCGGACCGGACCGGCCGGACCGGCCTCCCCCGCCGAGACGGGCGCGCTGCGCGACGTCGAGACCTGGCTCGCCTACACCCACCCGGGCCTGGCCCGGGGCCGCCGCGTCCCGGTGCTGCCCGCCGACCTGCGGCACACGGTCGCCCCGGACGTCGACCCGCAGCTGCGGGCCGCCGCCGCGCTCGCCGGGGCGCTCACCCGGGGACGGGCCACGGAGACCGTCGACCACGCCCAGCAGGTGCTGCACGACGCCCACCTGCACGGCCGCACCGCGTGGGCCGAGGAGGCCGCGCTGCTCGCGCTGCGGGTGCTGCTCCAGGCCGGGCGCGCCGACACCGCGGCGGTCTGGAGCCAACGGCTGCTCGGCACCGCCGCGCGCCGCGAGGCCCCGACCGCGACGGCCCTGTACTCGGCGGCGCACGCCGAGGCGGCCCTGCGGCTCGGCGAGCCGACCACGGCGGCCGAGCACAGCCGGGCCGCGCTGACCCACCTCAGCCCCACCTCCTGGGGCATCGCGGTGGGCCTGCCGCTGGGCACGCTGGTCATCGCCGAGAGCCGCGCCGGCGAGCACCGCTCGGCCGCCAAGCACCTCACCCACGCCGTCGGTGAGGCCATGTTCCAGAGCCTGTACGGGCTGCACTACCTGTTCGCCCGCGGCGAGCACTACCAGGCGACCCGGCACGGCCACGCGGCACTCGCCGACTTCCTGTCCTGCGGCGAACTGCTGCGCACCTGGGGCCTGGACGGCGCCGGGGTGGTGCCCTGGCGCACCCAGGCCGCCGACGCCTGGCTGCGGCTGGACAACCGGGACCGCGCCTGGCGGCTGATCCACGAACAGCTCAGCCGGGCCGACGCCGACCTGCCGCACAACCGCGGCCCGGCGCTGCGGCTGCTCGCCGCGGCCGGGCCGGCCGGGCGGCGCGGCCCCCTGCTCACCGAGGCCGTCGACCTCACCGAGGCCTCCGGCGACCGCTACGAGCAGGTGCGGGTGCTCACCGACCTGAGCCGGGTGCACCAGGGCTCCGGCAACAGGCGCCGGGCCCGGCTGCTGCTGCGCCAGGCCCTGCACGTGGCGAACATGTGCGCCCTGCAGCCGCTCGTCCAGGAGCTGCTGTCGGTCTCGGCGGACCTCGGCGAGAGCGGCCCGGCCGCCGACGCACGGGAGCCGGGCGGGGTCGACGCGCTCACCGAGTCCGAGCGGCGGGTCGCCTCGCTCGCCGTACTCGGCTACACCAACCGCGAGATCGCCGGACGCCTGTACGTCACGGCGAGCACCGTGGAACAGCACCTCACCCGGGTCTACCGCAAGCTCGGGGTACGCCGACGCAAGGACCTGCCCGCCGATCTGTGGGCCAACCTGAGGAAGACGGGATGACGACGCCGATGACCACGCCGACCGCCACCAGCCTGACGGTGCACGACGGCACCGGGCCCGACCTCGCCCGGGCCCTGGCGGGCCTGACCGCCGGCCAGCAACCGCAGTGGCCCGATCAGGAACGGGTGCGCGAGGTGCGCGCCGCGCTCGGCGCCCTGCCGCCCCTGGTGGAGCCCGCCGCCGTGGACCGGCTCCGGGAGCGCCTGGCCGAGGCCGCGCTCGGCCGGGCCCTGGTCGTCCAGGGCGGGGACTGCGCCGAGACCTTCGCCGGCAACACCCCCGAGCACGTGCGCGCCAACCTGCACACCCTGCTGCACTGCGCGACCCTGTTCGAGGTCGCCTCCGGCCTGCCGGTGGTGCCGGTCGGACGCGTCGCCGGGCAGTACGCCAAGCCGCGCTCCAGCCCGACGGGCCCGGACGGGCTGCCCTCCTACCGGGGCGACATCGTCAACGGCCTCGCGGCGACGGCCGAGGCCCGCACACCGGACCCGCGGCGGATGCTCATCGCGTACGACGGCGCCGGCGCCGCGCTCGACGTGCTGGACTCGGTGGCCGACGCGACCCGCACCGAACTGTTCGCCGGTCACGAGGCCCTGCTGCTCGACTACGAGGTGCCGCTGGTGCGCGACGGGTACGCGCTGTCCGGCCACTTCCTGTGGATCGGCGAGCGGACCCGCGAACTCGACGGCGCGCACGTCGCCCTGGCCCGCCGGATCGCCAACCCGCTGGGCCTCAAGCTGGGCCCGTCCACCACCCCGGAGCAGGCCGTCGCCTACGCCGAGGCGCTGGACCCGGACCGCGTCCCCGGCCGGCTGACGCTGATCAGCCGGATGGGCGCGGACCGGGTGTCCGACGTGCTGCCGCCGCTGGTGGAGGCGGTGGCGGACGCGGGACACCCGGTGGTCTGGCTCTGCGACCCGATGCACGGCAACACCGAGACGGCGGCCGGCGGGCTGAAGACCCGCCGCTTCGACCGGATCGCCGCCGAGGTGAGCGGGTACTTCGCCGTGCACCGGGCGATAGGCAGCCACCCCGGCGGCCTGCACCTGGAACTGACCGGCGACGACGTGACCGAGTGCCTCGGCGGTCGCGAGGACCTGCGCGAGGAGCAGCTCCCCGAGCGCTACCTGACCGGCTGCGACCCGCGGCTGAACGGGCGCCAGAGCCTCGACCTGGCGCGCGTGGTGGCGGAGATCCTGCTGGAGCACTCCGCCCGGCGGGCGCCCGTGGCGGTCTGAGGACCGCCCACCCGGACCGACGGCCCGCTCCTCCACGCGGAGGGGGAGCGGGCCGTCAGCACGTGCGCGGGAGGGGTCGGTCAACTCCCTACGGGTTCAGGCGGGTTACGGCGGACGGGCCGTCAGGCGGCGAGGTCGGTGCGGAGCGCTTCGAGGAGCGTTGCCAGCTCCGTCCGGTCCGCCGCCGCGCCGTAGACGTAGAAGTCCGGCCGGACCAGCAGCGCGACCGCCCCGGCCTCGGCCAGGTACGGCAGGTACACCCCGTCGGTGTCGCCCACCGCGCCCGCCGGGGGCTCCTCGTCGGCGGCCGCGAGCACCCTCACCGCGTGGCCGCCGAGGTCGGCCAGCCAGGCGCGGTCCCCGGCGGTGAGCAGGCTCTCCGGCGGCTCGGTGGTGAGCAGCACGAAGCCGCGCCCCACCACGTCGTCGAAGAGCCCGGCGGGCCGGCCGGCCGCCGTCACCCGCCCCTGGACGACCAGGTCGCCGGCCGGCCCGCCTCCGTGCCGCAGGCCCGCCGTGAGCGGCTGGACCGGGGTGCGCGGCCGGGCCGCGCCGACCTCCGCGCCGCGCCGGGCCCGCTCCTGGGCGGCCAGCATGACGGTGTCGCGGTCGCGGGCCGCGGCCGGGTCGGTCTGGCAGATGACCCGGCCCAGGTCCATCGACATGGTGAGCGCGTGCCGCACGTGCTCGCGCCGCTCGGCGGTGTAGCTGTCCAGCAGCCCTTCGCCGGCCCGGCCGGTGAGCACCAGGTCCAGCTTCCAGGCGAGGTTGGCGGCGTCCCGGAGGCCCGAGCACATGCCCTGCCCGGCGAACGGCGGCATCAGGTGGGCGGCGTCCCCGGCGATCAGCACCCGGCCGCGTCGCCACTGGTCCGCGTAGCGCGCCTGGAAGGTGTAGACGGCGTGCCGCAGCAGGGTGGCGTTGCCGGGGTCGATGTCGAACAGCGAGAGCAGCTTCCAGACGTTGGCCTCGCCGCCGAACTCCTCGGGCGACTCGTGGTCGAGCCGCATGAACTCCCAGCGCCGGTGGCCCGGCCCGGCGGAGACGGCGGTGCGCGGCCGGGCCGGGTCGCAGACCTGGAGGTTGTTGGGGACGAACTCCCGGCCGTCGTGCGGGACGACGTCGCAGGTCAGCCAGTCGTTGAAGAACGCGAAGTCGGTGGCGGTCAGCCCGGCCTCCTCGCGCACCACGCTGTTGGCGCCGTCGCAGCCGATCACCCAGCGGGCGGTGAGCGGGCCGCCCGACGGGCCGGTCCGCGGTCCTTCGACCGTGAGCGTGACCGCGTCGCCGCGGTCGGCGAGCGCCGTCACCCGGTGGCCGCGCAGGACGCGCAGCGTGGGGTACCGCTCGCCGTGGGCGGCCAACGCGGCCTCCAGGCCCGGCTGGTAGACGGCGCTGGAGTCGGGCCAGCCGGAGCGGCCGGCGTCCTCGACGTCCACCCGGAAGAGGGTCTGCCCGTCGGCGTTGTGCCAGACGTAGTCCCGGGAGGACTCGACGTGCTCGTCCAGGGCCGCGCCCACGCCGGTGGCGGCGAGGATGCGGGCGGACTCGCCGTCGAAGGAGACCGCCCGCGGCATCGGGTAGGGCCGGGGGAAGCGCTCCAGGACGGTGACCCGGTGGCCGCGGGCGGCCAGCAGCAGGGCGGCGGTCTGGCCGACCGGCCCGTAGCCGACGATCGCGACGTCGGTGTCGAAGCCGTCGCCGTCTCCCACAGCGGCGGCGGTCTCGGTGTGAACGGGGGTGCTCATGCGGTGGCCGCGTTCTTCCGCAGGATCTCGGCGAGCACCCGGGCGTGCTCCTCCGGGTCGGCGAGGCCGCGCAGCCGCTCGGTGCCGTCCTCGACGACGACCAGGCGGGTGCCGATCAGGATCCGCTGGCCGCCCTCGAAGGCCCGGCCGCGCACCACGATGCCGGAGCCGGCCAGGGCCCGGGCGAACCGGTCCAGCTCCGGCGAGGGGACCAGCCAGTCCGCGAAGGCGCGCGGCCGCGGGTGGAACCGGTAGACGGCGCGCCAGTCGCCGACCCGGCCCCGGCGCTGCACCACGTGGTGGCCGGTGTCCGCGCGCACGACGCGGAAGTCGGTGCCGAACTGCGGCTGCACCTCGTCGGGCACCACCCGCAGCGGCTCCAGGTAGGACGGGCCGACGAAGCCGACGTCGACCAGCCAGAGGTCGCCGTCCAGCCGGACGAAGCCGAGGACGTGCTCCAGGTCCGGCCCGAAGCTGTCGTCCACCTGCCGGATCCCGGCCGAGAACAGCCCGGTCTCGTAGCCGAGTTCGCGCAGCAGCGCGAGGAAGAGCCCGTTCAGTTCGTAGCAGACGCCGCCCCGGCCGCCGAGCACGACGGCGTCGAACACGGCGTCGACGTCGATGTCGACGCCCGCCCACAGGGCCTCGCCGCGGGCGGTGTTGAGCGAGGAGTCGTACGGGATGGCGATCAGGTGGCGCCGGTGCAGCTCGCGCAGGGTGTCGGCGGTGGGGTCGAGCGGGCCGTCGTAGTCGAGGGCCTTGAGGTAGGCGGCGGTGTCGAACACGGCGGTCACTTCCCTTCGGTCCGCTGCTCGGCGGGCACGGTCTCGGCGGGCACGGTCTCGGCGGGCACGGTCTCGTCGGGCACGGTCTCGTCGAGCAGGGAGAGGAGGTGGCCGGCGATCCGCTCCGGGGTGGGCTGGTCGAAGGCGAGCAGGGCGGGCAGTTCGAGCGCGGTGACGTTCTGGAGGCGGTTGCGCAGCTCGACGGCGGTCAGCGAGACGAAGCCGATGTCGAAGAAGACGGCGTCCGCCCCGATCTCGTCGATGCCCTCGTGCCCGAGGACGGCCGCGACCTCCGTGCGGACCACGTCGACCAGCACGGCCAGGCGCTCCCCCGGGTCGGCGTCCGCCAGCCGGCGGGCGAGGACGGCGCCGGGCGCCTCCTCGGTGGTGGTGTCGGGCTCGGTCTCGGTGGCCATCGGGGAATCTCCTGCGGGGGTGGTCGTCACGGGCACCGACTCCAGCCAGTAGTGCCGGTGTTGGAAGGGGTAGGTCGGAAGTTCGGAGGCGGGGAGGGTGCCGGCGCCCGCGTAGGAGGCCGACCAGTCGACCTCCACGCCGCGGACGTGCAGCGCGGCGGCCGAGAGCAGGACGCGGTCCCAGCCGCCCTCGTCGCGCCGCAGGGTCCCGGTGACGGCCGCGTCGCGCACGGAGGCCGCCTCCAGGGCCTCGACGATGCCGTGGGCGAGTACGGGGTGGGCGCTGACCTCGACGAACGCCCGGTACTCGGCGGCGGCGAGGGTCTCGACGGCCTCGGCGAAGCGGACGGTCTGCCGCAGGTTGCGGTACCAGTACCCGGCGTCCAGCTCCGGACCCTCCAGCCAGCGGCCCTCGACGGTGGAGAGGAAGGGAATCGCGGCGGGCTGGGGCTTCACCGAGCCCAGCAGCTCCGCGAGTTCGGCCTCGATCGACTCCACGTGCGAGGTGTGCGAGGCGTAGTCCACCGGGATCCGGCGGACCCGCACACCCTGCTCCTCGTACCCGGTCACCAGGGTGTCGAGCGCGGCCGGGTCACCGGCGACGACCACCGAGGACGGACCGTTCACGGCCGCGATCTCGACGCCGTCCGGCAGCGCGCCCGCCACCCGCTCCCGGGGAAGGCCGACCGAGACCATCCCGCCCCGGCCCGCCAGACCCCGCGCGATGGCCTGCGACCGCAGCGCGACCACGGCCGCCGCGTCGTCCAGCGAGAGAATGCCCGCGACGTGCGCCGCCGCGATCTCGCCCTGCGAGTGACCGACCACCGCGTCCGGCACCACGCCCAGCGACGCCCACAGGCGCGCCAGGCCGACGTTCACCGCGAACGACACCGGCTGCACCACATCCACCCGCTCCAACGAGGCGGCACCCGGCACCTGGTTCACCACATCCAGCAACGACCAGTCGACATAGGACGTCAAGGCCTTGTCGACCTCACCGAGCGCCTCCGCGAAGACCGCGGACTCGGCGAGCAGCCGACGCCCCATCCCCGCCCACTGGGAACCCTGCCCCGGGAAGACGAAGACGGTCTGCCCGGCGACATCCGCCGTGCCGGTGACCAGGGCGGGCGAGGCGGCGTCGCCCGCGAGCGCGGCCAGGCCGGTGCGGTGACCGTCGAGCGCGTCGGCCACCACGACGGCGCGGTGCGCCAGCAGGGTCCGGGCCTCGGCCAGCGTACGGGCCGCGTCGGCGGGTGCCGGGCCGCGTGCCTCGGTGTAGTCGAGCAGCCGCTCCGCCTGAGCACGCAGGGCGCCGGCGGAAGCGGCGGACAGCAGCCAGGGGACGGCGGCAGGCTCGGGGGCGGGTGTCCGCGCCTCCGCGGCGGGCGCCTCCTCCAGGATGACGTGGGCGTTGGTGCCGCTCACCCCGAAGGCCGACACGGCGGCCCGGCGCGGGCGGTCGGCCGCCGGCCACAGCCGGGCCTCCGTCAGCAGCCGCACCTCCCCGACCGACCAGTCGACCTGGGTGGTCGGCGCGTCCACGTGGAGGGTCCGCGGCAGCACGCCGTGGCGCAGCGCCTCGACCATCTTGATCACGCCGGCGACACCGGCGGCGGCCTGGGTGTGGCCGATGTTGGACTTCAACGACCCGAGCCAGAGCGGCTGTTCGGCCGGTCGGCCCTGCCCGTAGGTGGCCAGCACCGCCTGCGCCTCGATCGGGTCGCCCAACGGGGTGCCGGTGCCGTGGCCCTCGACGGCGTCGACGTCCGCCGCCGTCAGCCGGGCGTTGGCGAGCGCGGCCCGGATCACCCGCTGCTGAGCGGGCCCGTTGGGCGCGGTGAGGCCGTTGGACGCGCCGTCCTGGTTGACGGCCGAACCCCGGACCACGGCCAGCACCTCGTGCCCCAGCCGCCGGGCGTCCGACAGCCGCTCCAGGACGAGGACCGCCACGCCCTCCGCCCAGCCGGTGCCGTCGGCGGCGTCCGCGAAGGCCTTGCAGCGCCCGTCGGTCGCCAGGCCGCGCTGCCGGGAGAACTCCACGAACGGCGAGGGCTGGGACATCACCGCGACACCGCCGGCCAGCGCCAGCGTCGACTCGCCGCTGCGCAGCGACTGGGCGGCCAGGTGGACGGCGACCAGCGAGGAGGAGCAGGCGGTGTCGACGGTGATCGCGGGCCCCTCCAGGCCGAGCGTGTAGGCGACCCGGCCCGAGGCCACGGAGCCGGAGGTGCCGGTGGCGAGGAAGCCTTCGAGCCCGGCGGGCACGCTTCGCAGTCCGGTGGCGTAGTCGTGGTACATGACGCCGGAGAACACGCCGACGGCCGTGCCGCGCAGGCCCGCCGGGTCCAGGCCGGCCCGCTCCAGGGCCTCCCAGGAGGTCTCCAGCAGGAGCCGCTGCTGCGGGTCCATGGCGAGCGCCTCGCGCGGCGAGATCCCGAAGAAGGCGGCGTCGAAGTCGGCGGCGCCGTGCAGGAATCCGCCCTCGCGGACGTAGGAGCGGCCGGCCCGGTCCGGGTCGGGGTCGAAGAGTCCGTCGAGGTCCCAGCCGCGGTCCTCGGGGAACTCGGCCACGCCGTCGCGTCCGTCGGCGACCAGCTGCCACAGGTCGGCCGGGGAGGCGATGTCGCCCGGCAGCCGGCAGGCCATCCCGACGATGGCGATCGGCTCACCGGCCGCCGCCTCCAACGCGGCCTTCTCGGAGGCGAGTTGTTCGTTGTCCTGGAGCGCGGCCCGCAGTGCCTCGACCAGCCTCGCCGTCTGGTCGAGGGCGGCCGCGCCGTCGTTGGTGGTGGTGGTCATGTCAGCCTTTCGGATGGTGCGCCGGGCGCCGAGCGCGGACGAACGGGCGCGGGTCGGTGAGCGCGGTGCGTCGGCTCGGTGGGTCTGCGCGGTGGGTCCGCGCGGTCGGGTCGGGCGCGGACGGGTCGGGCACGGTCGGGTCGGGCGCGGTCGGGTGGGCGGTTCAGCCGCGGCCGCGCAGGGCGCGGGCGACCAGGCCGTCGATGTCCAGGTCCGCGATGGCGGGCCCGTCCACGGGCACCGGTCCCGCGTCCGGGCCGGCCGCGCGCGGCTCGGGGGTCACGGCCGCCGGGCCCGCCACCGGCTCCGGCAGCAGCTCGGACCGCAGGTGGCGGGCGAGCGCGAGCGGGGTCGGGTGGTCGAAGACCAGGGTCGCCGGGAGTCGGACGCCCGTCGCCCGGGCCAGCCGGTTGCGCAGCTGCACCGCGCCGAGCGAGTCGAACCCGGCCTCCTTGAAGGCCTGGGCGGCGGCGACGGCGTTCTTGGACGGGTGCCCGAGGACGGCGGCGGCGGCGGAGCGCACCAGGTCGAGGACCTCGCGGTGCTGCTCGCGCTCCGGCAGCGCGGCCAGCCGGGCGGCGAAGTCCGCCGCGTCGTCGGCGGGCGCACCGGTGGCGGCGGTGCGCCGGGGCGTGCGGACCAGGCCGCGCAGCAGCGGGTTCAACTCGCCGCCCGCCGCCTGCCCGCGCAGCGCCTCACGGTCCAACCGGGTCGGGACCAGCACCGCCTCCGGAGAACGCAACGCGGCATCGAACAGCGCCAGCGCCTCCTCCGTCGCCAGGGCCTTGAGACCACCCCGGGCCAGCCGGGCCCGGTCCGCCTCGTCCAGGTGCCTGGTCAGCCCACTCGCCTGAGCCCACAGGCCCCAGGCCAGTGAGACCGCCGGCAGACCGCGCTCACGACGCCACCCGGCCAGACCGTCCAGGAACCCGTTCGCCGACCCGTACAGGCTCTGCCCGGCGTTCCCGAACACACTGGCGCCGGAGGAGAACAGGACGAAGGCCGCCAGACCCAGGCCCTCGGTCGCCTCGTGCAGGTGCCAGGCCGCGTCCGCCTTCGGCGCGAACACCTCCCCCAGCCGCCCTGCGGGCTGCCCCTCGAACACACCGTCGGCCAGCGCACCGGCCGTGTGCACCACCGCCGTCAGCGGACGCTCCACCGGGACCCGACGGACCAGGCCGTCGACCACCGAACGGTCCGACACGTCCGCGGCCACCACCTCCACCTCGGCACCCAGCGCCTCGAGCCCGGCCACCAGCTCCGCCGCACCCGGCGCCGCCGCACCACGACGACTCACCAGCACCAGCCGCCGCACCCCGTGCGACTCCACCAGATGCCGGGCCACCAATCCGCCCAACGTCCCCGTACCACCGGTCACCAGCACCGTCCCCGCCGGATCCAGGACGCCGTGCCCGTCGGCGGAGGCCGGAGCGGAGGCACGCGCCAGACGCGGCACCACCACACCGCCGTCGCGCCAGAGCGCCTGGGTCTCGCCCGACGCCAGCAGGCCGCCCACCACCGACGGGTCCACCGCCGCGGCGGGGAAGCCCGTTCCCTCGCCGCCGAGGAGCACGATCCGGCCGGGCTGCTCCTGCTGGACCGAACGGACCAGCCCCCACACCGCGTTGACCGCCGGGTCCGCGTCCGGGGGCCCGGTCACGACCGCCAGCGGCGCCCCGCTCCGGTCGGGATCGGTGAGTCCCTGGTGCAGGAACTCCGAGACCCGGCCGACCAGCGCCCGGGCGCCCTCGGGCCCCTCGGCCGTCCCGGCGGTCAGGTCCAGCACCGCCGGGGCGGCGACACCGGCGGCACCGGCGGGCAGGACGAGAGGCGTCCAGCCCACCTGGTAGAGGTGGTCGGTTCCGGCCCCGCCGAGGCCGGCCAGCCGGTCGACCGGCACCTGCCGCAGCGACAGGGAACCGACCGAGGCCACCGGTCCGCCGGTCGGGTCGGTGAGGACGAGCGAGAACGCGTGCGGGCCGGTCTGCCGGGCGTGCACCCGCAGAGCAGTGGGACGCGTGGCGAACAGGGCCACGTCGTTCCAGGCGAACGGCAGCAGGACGTGGCCCGGCTCCGGCTCGGCGATGCCCAGGAAGTTGGTGGCCTGCAGAGCGGCGTCCAGCAGCACAGGGTGGATGCCGAAGTCCTCGGCGGCCCGGCCGGCGGGCAGGGACACCTCGGCGTACACCTCGCCGTCGAGCCGCCAGACGGCCCGCAGCCCCCGGAACGCCGGTCCGTAGCCGAAGCCGCGGTCCGCCAGCCGCTCGTAGAAGCCGTCCAGGGCGACCGGCTCCGCGCCGGCCGGCGGCCACGCGCCGGGGGCGACGGTGTCCGGCGCCTGCTCGCCGCCCAGGAACCCGGTGGCGTGCCTGGTCCACACGCCGCCCTCCGCGTCCTCGGGCCGCGAGTACAGGGCGAACGGCCGCCGGCTGTCGGCGGCGTCGTCCTCCGGCGCGTCCACCCGCAGGTGCAGCTGCAGGTCGCCGCGTCCGGGGACGAGCAGCGGGGCCTCGATCACCAGTTCCTCGACGGTGGGCGTGCCCGCCTCGTCGCCGGCCCGCGAGGCCAGCTCCAGCAGCGCGGCCCCCGGGGCGAGGACTGTGCCGGCGACGGCGTGGTCCGCGAGCCACGGGTGGTCCTTCGAGTCGAGCCGCCCGGTGAGGAGCGCCCCACCCTCGGGCAGCTGCACCGCCGCGCCCAGCAGCGGGTGCCCGACGGGCGCCAGCCCGGCGGCGCCCACGTCGGTGGCGGGGCGGGTCTCCAGCCAGTAGCGCTGGTGCTGGAAGGGGTAGGTGGGCAGCTCGGAGGCGGGGAGGACTGCGGCGTCCGGGAAGGCCGTGGACCAGTCCACGGGCAGGCCGTGCACATGGAGTTCGGCGGCGGCGAGCAGGACGCGGTCCCAGCCGCCGTCCTCGCGCCGAAGGGTCCCGGTGACGACGGTCGGCGCCTGGACGGCCTCCTCCAGGGCCTCGACGATGCCGTGGGCGAGCACGGGGTGTGCGCTGACCTCGACGAACGCCCGGAAGCCCTCGCCCGCCAGGGTGTCGACGGCGTCGGCGAAGCGGACGGTCTGCCGCAGGTTGCGGTACCAGTACCCCGCGTCCAGCTCCGGACCCTCCAGCCAGCGGCCCTCAACAGTCGACAGGAACGGAACGACGGCCGGCTGCGGCTTCACCGAAACCAGCAGCTCGGCGAGTTCGGCCTCGATCGACTCCACGTGCGAGGTGTGCGAGGCGTAGTCCACCGGGATCCGGCGCACCCGCACGCCCTGCTCCTCGTACCCGGTCACCAGGGTGTCGAGCGCGGCCGGGTCACCGGCCACGACCACCGAGGAGGGGCCGTTGACCGCGGCGACCTCGACGCCGTCCGGCAGCGTGCCGGCCACCTCGGCGAGCGGCAACCCGACCGACACCATGCCGCCGCGTCCTGCCAGACCCCGGGCAATGGCCTGCGACCGCAGCGCCACCACCGCCGCCGCGTCCTCCAGCGAGAGGATGCCCGCGACATGCGCCGCCGCGATCTCCCCCTGGGAGTGACCCACCACCGCGTCCGGCACCACACCCAGCGACGCCCACAGCCGCGCCAAACCGACATTCACCGCGAACGACACCGGCTGCACCACGTCCACCCGCTCCAACGAGGCGGCACCCGGCACCTGGTTCACCACATCCAGCAACGACCAGTCGACATAAGCCCTCAGAGCCTTGTCGACCTCACCGAGCGCCTCCGCGAACACCGCCGACTCCGCGAGCAGCCGACGACCCATCCCCACCCACTGAGAACCCTGACCCGGGAAGACGAACACCGACCGACCACTCACCTCCGCCCGACCGGACACCAGCCCGGCCGCGGCCTCCCCCCGTGCCACCGCGTCCAGCGCCGCCACCGTGTCCGCGCGGTCGGCGGCCACCACCACGGCGCGCTGCTCCAGCGCGGCCCGCGCGGTGACGAGGGTGCGGGCGGTACGGGCCAGGCCGGTGTCCGGCTGCTCGGCCAGGAGCCGGCCCCAGGCGCCGGCCTGGGCCCGCAGGGCGTCCTCGGAGGCGGCCGACAGCACCAACGGCAGTGCGGCACCGGTCGGTTCGGCGTCCGGCTGCGGGGCGTCCCCGACCGGGGCCTGCTCCAGGATCACGTGGGCGTTGGTGCCGCTGACGCCGAAGGAGGAGACGGCGGCCCGGCGCGGCCGGTCGACCTCCGGCCAGTCGCGGCGTTCGGTGAGGAGCGCGACCGCGCCCGAGTCCCAGTCGACCTTCGAGGTGGGTGTGTCGATGTGCAGACTCTTCGGCAGCACGCCGTGCCGCAGCGCCTCCACCATCTTGATGACACCGGCCGCACCGGCCGCCGCCTGGGTGTGGCCGATGTTGGACTTCAACGACCCCAGCCAGAGCGGCTGTTCGGCCGGACGGCCCTGCCCGTACGTGGCCAGCACCGCCTGCGCCTCGATCGGGTCGCCCAGCGAGGTCCCCGTCCCGTGGCCCTCGACGGCGTCGACGTCCGCCGCCGTCAGCCGGGCGTTGGCGAGGGCCGCCCGGATCACCCGCTCCTGCGAGGGCCCGTTCGGGGCGGTGAGGCCGTTGGACGCACCGTCCTGGTTGACGGCCGAACCCCGGACCACGGCCAGCACCTCGTGCCCCAGCCGCCGGGCGTCCGACAGCCGCTCCAGCAGGAGGACGGCGACTCCCTCGGCGAGCCCGGTCCCGTCGGCGCCGTCCGCGTACGCCTTGCAGCGGCTGTCGCGCGCCAGGCCGCGCTGGGTGGCGAAGTCGACGAACACCTCCGGCGTGGCCATCACGGCGACCCCGCCGGCCAGGGCCAGCGTGCACTCGCCGTCGCGCAGCGCCCGCGCGGCCAGGTGGACGGCGACCAGGGAGGAGGAGCAGGCGGTGTCCACCGTCACCGACGGGCCTTCGAGGCCGAGGGTGTAGGAGACCCGGCCGGAGGCGACCGAGCCCGAGTTGCCGATCCCGAAGTACCCCTCCAGGCCCTCCGGGAGGTTGAGCACGTGGTGCGCGTAGTCGTGGTACATCAGGCCCGCGTAGACGCCGACCGGCTGCCCCTTGAGCGAGGCCGGGTCGATGCCGGCCCGCTCCAGGGCCTCCCAGGAGGCCTCCAGCAGCAGCCGCTGCTGCGGGTCCGTCGCCAGCGCCTCGCGCGGGGAGATCCCGAAGAGCGCGGCGTCGAAGCCGCCCGGGTCGGCGAGGAAGCCGCCCTCCTCGGCGTAGGTCTTCCCGGCGGCGTCCGGGTCGGGGTCGTACAGGCCGTCCACGTCCCACCCCCGGTCGCGGGGGAACGGGGCCATGGCGTCGGTGCCGTCGTGGACCAGGCGCCACAGGTCGGCCGGGGAGGCGACGCCGCCGGGCAGCCGGCAGGCCATCCCGACGATGGCGATCGGCTCGGTGCGCCGGGCCTCGACGTCGCGCAGGCGGCGCCTGGTCTGCTGGAGGTCGGCCGTGACGCGCTTGAGGTAGTCGCGCAGCTTGTCGTCGTTCGACATGGGGTTCTTCCTCGTATCCGTCATCAGGAAAGGCCGAGTTCGTTGTCGATCAGGTCGAAGAGCTCGTCGTCCGAGGCGGCGCCCAGGTCGACGCCCTCGGCCTCGGGCTCCTCGCCCGACTCCGCCCAGCGGGCGGTGAGGGCCTCCAGCCGGGCGGCCACCTGGGCGCGCAGTCCGTCGGGCGCCCCGGACGCGCCGGCCGTCCCGGCCGTGGCCGCCAACGCCTGCTCCAGCCGGTCGAGTTCGAGCAGGACGGGCGGCACGGCCACCGAGCCCGCCAGGCCCAGCCGGTCCCGCAGGTGCTCGGCGACGGCGGCCGGGGTCGGGTGGTCGAAGACCAGGGTCGCCGGGAGCCGGACACCGGTGGCCTCGGTGAGGCTGGTGCGGATCCGCAGCGAGGTCAGCGAGTCGAAGCCGACGTCCTTGAACGCCTGAGCGGGCTTCACCGTCTCGTCGATGCTCTGGCCGAGCACCTTGGCCGCGCTGGCCCGGACCAGGTCCAGGAGCAGCCGGAGCTGTTCGGTCTCGCCCACCGCGGAGAGCCTGCGGAACAGGACCTCACGGCCGTCGCCGGCCGGTGCCCCGGCGGTGGCGGCGGTGCGGCGGGGGGTGCGGACCAGGCCGCGCAGCAGCGGGTTCAGTTCGCCGCCCGCCGCCTGCCCGCGCAGCGCGTCGCGGTCCAGCCGGGTCGGGACCAGCAGCGCCTCCGGGGACCGCAGCGCGGCGTCGAACAGCGCCAGCGCCTCCTCCGTCGCCATGGCCGCCAGGCCGCCCCGGGCCAGCCGGGCGCGATCGGCCTCGTCCAGGTGCCCGGTCAGGCCGCTGGCCTGAGCCCACAGGCCCCAGGCCAGCGACACCGCCGGCAGACCCCGCTCACGGCGCCACCCGGCCAGGCCGTCCAGGAAGCCGTTCGCCGACCCGTACAGGCTCTGCCCGGCACTGCCGAACACGCCCGCGCCGGAGGAGAAGAGAACGAAGGCCGCCAGACCCAGGCCCGCGGTCGCCTCGTGCAGGTGCCAGGCCGCGTCCGCCTTCGGGGCGAACACCTCCCCCAGCTCCTCCGCCGACCGCGTCTCGAAGACGCCGTCGGCCAGCGTGCCGGCGGTGTGCACCACCGCCGTCAGCGGACGCTCCACCGGGACCCGACGCACCAGGTCGTCGACCACCGAACGGTCCGACACATCGGCGGCCACCACCTCCACCTCGGCACCGAGCGCCTCGAGTCCGGCCACCAACTCCGCCGCACCCGGCGCCGCCACGCCGCGACGGCTCACCAACAGCAGCCGCCGCACCCCGTGCGACTCCACCAGATGCCGGGCCACCAACCCGCCCAACGTCCCCGTACCACCGGTCACCAGCACCGTCCCCGCCGGATCCAGGACCGGGCCGGTGCCGGTGGGCGCCTCGGCACGCGCCAGGCGCGGCACCACCGCGGTCCCGTCGCGCCAGGCGACATGGGGTTCGCCGGACGCGAGCGCGTCGGCCACCAGTGAGGCGGGCACCGCCGAGCCGTCGGTGTCCACCAGGACGATCCGGCCCGGGTGTTCGAGCTGCGCGGTGCGGACCAGGCCCCGGACGGCGGCCGCCGCCGGGTCCCCGGCGCCGTGCGCGGTCAGGACCGCGAGCGGGCCGGCGGAGTCACCGGCCAGGTGCTCCTGGATCCCGCCGAGCGCGGCGCCGACGAGTGCCCGGGCCGCCTGCGGCACCGGCAACCCCTCGGGGACGCGGGTCAAGTCGAGGACATCGTCCCCGGACGGGCGGTCCGCCGCCCGCGGCAGGTCGGCGGGCGCCCAGTCGACGCGGTACAGGTGCTCGGCGGCGGTGTCCCGGGCGGCGGACAGCCGCTCGGGCGCCACCGGCCGCAGGACCAGCGCCCCGACGGCACCGACGGGCCGGCCGACCGGGTCGGTCAGCGCGAAGGAGACGCTGTCCGGGCCCTCCCGGCGGGAGTGCACCCGCAGCGCGGTGGCCCCGGACGCGTACAGGGCCACGTCGTTCCAGGCGAACGGCAGCAGCACCTCCCCCGGTCCGGCCACCGGCGCCGCGCCCAGGTTGGCGGACTGCAGGGCCGCGTCCAGCAGGGCCGGGTGCAGTCCGAACCGCCCGGCGGAGTCCGTCAGTTCCTCCGGCAGCGCGACCTCGGCGAACACCTCCTCGCCCGACCGCCAGGCGGCCCGCAGGCCCCGGAACGCGTCGCCGTACTCGTAGCCCGCCTCGGCCAGCCGCTCGTAGAATCCGTCCAGGGCGACCGGCTCCGCGCCGGCCGGCGGCCACGCCTCGTAGCCGAACTCCGGTGCGGTCTCGGCCGCCAGGAAGCCGGTGGCGTGCCGGGTCCACACGCCGCCCTCCGCGTCCTCGGGCCGCGAGTGCACGTGGACGGCCCGGCGGTCGTCGTCGGCGGTGGCCGGGTCGACCGTGACACGGACCTGGAGGCCACCGCGCTCGGGCAGGATCCCGGGCGCCTCGACGACCAGCTCGTCGAGTCGGCCGAGACCGGTCCGCTCCCCCGCCCGCAGGGCGAGTTCGAGGAAGGCCGCGCCGGGCAGCAGGACCGTCCCGGAGACGGCGTGGCCGGCCAGCCACGGGTGCGATCGGACCGACAGCCGTCCGGTGAACACCTCTCCCCCGTCGGGCAGTTCGACCAGGGTGCCGAGCAGCGGGTGCTCGGCGGCGGCGACCCCGAACGCGGTCACGTCACCCGTGGCGGCCACGGGCTCCAGCCAGAAGCGCTGGTGCTGGAAGGCGTAGGTGGGCAGTTCGGAGGGACGGACGGTGCCGGCTCCGGCGTGGGCCGTGGACCAGTCCACGGACAGGCCGTGCACGTGGAGTTCGGCGGCGGCGAGCAGGACGCGGTCCCAGCCGCCGTCCTCGCGGCGCAGGGTCCCGGTGACGACGGTCGGCGCCTGAACGGCCTCCTCCAGGGCCTCGACGATGCCGTGGGCGAGCACGGGGTGCGCGCTGACCTCGACGAACGCCCGGAAACCGTCACCCGCCAAGGTCTCGACGGCGTCGCCGAAGCGGACGGTCTGCCGCAGGTTGCGGTACCAGTACCCGGCGTCCAGCTCCGGGCCCTCCAGCCAGCGGCCCTCGACGGTGGAGAGGAAGGGGATGGCGGCGGGCTGGGGCTTCACGGCGCCGAGCAGCTCGGCGAGTTCGGCCTCGATCGACTCCACGTGCGAGGTGTGCGAGGCGTAGTCGACGGCGATCCGCCGCACGCGCACGCCCTGCTCCTCGTACGCGACGACGAGCGTGTCCAGACCCGCCGGGTCACCGGCCACCACCACCGAGGAGGGGCCATTGACGGCCGCGACCTCGACCCCGGCGGGGAGCCGGTCGGCCACCTCGACGAGCGGCAGCCCGACCGAGACCATCCCGCCGCGTCCGGCCAGACCCCGGGCGATGGCCTGCGACCGCAGCGCCACCACCGCCGCCGCGTCCTCCAGCGAGAGGATGCCCGCGACATGCGCCGCCGCGATCTCGCCCTGCGAGTGGCCGACCACCGCGTCAGGAACGACACCCAGCGACGCCCAGAGGCGCGCCAGGCCGACGTTCACCGCGAACGACACCGGCTGCACCACGTCCACCCGCTCCAACGAAGCGGCACCCGGCACCTGGTTCACCACATCCAGCAACGACCAGTCGACATAAGCCCTCAGAGCCTTGTCGACCTCACCGAGCGCCTCCGCGAACACCGCGGACTCGACGAGCAGCCGACGCCCCATCCCGGCCCACTGGGAACCCTGACCCGGGAAGACGAACACCGACCGACCACTCACCTCCGCCCGACCGGACACCAGCCCGGCCGCGGCCTCCCCCTCGGCCAGGGCCTTCAGGGCGGCGACGAGCGCGGCCCGGTCGGCGCCGACGGCCACGGCACGCTCGGTGAACCGGGTGCGCGCGGTGACGAGTGCCCGGGCGGTGGCGGCGAGGTCCGGCGCCGGCTGCCCCTCCGCGAAGGCCGCCAGCCGCGCGGCCTGCTGACGCAGCGCCGCCTCCGAGGCGGCCGAGACCACCCAGGGGACCACGTTCTCCCCGGCGTCAGCGGGCGTTGCTGCTCCGTCGATGGGCTCGGCGCCGTCGGCCGGCTCCGCCTGCTCCAGGATCACGTGCGCGTTCGTCCCGCTCACCCCGAACGCCGAGACGCCGGCCCGGCGCGGGCGGTCGGCCTCCGGCCAGGCCCGCCGCTCGGTGAGCAGGGCGATGCCGCCCGAGGACCAGTCGATGTGCGAGGAGGGCGCGTCGATGTGGAGGGTCCGCGGCAGTACGCCGTGGCGCAGCGCCTCGACCATCTTGATCACGCCCGCCGCACCGGCGGCGGCCTGGGTGTGGCCGATGTTGGACTTCACCGACCCGAGCCAGAGCGGCTGTTCGGCCGGGCGGTCCTTGCCGTAGGTGGCGAGCAGGGCGTGTGCCTCGATCGGGTCGCCGAGCGGGGTGCCGGTGCCGTGCGCCTCGACGGCGTCGACGTCGGCGGCCGTCAGCCTGGCGTTGGCGAGCGCTGCCCGGATGACCCGCTCCTGCGAGGGACCGTTCGGGGCGGTCAGACCGTTGGACGCACCGTCCTGGTTGACGGCCGAACCCCGGACAACCGCCAGCACCTCGTGCCCCAACCGCCGGGCGTCGGAGAGCCGTTCGAGCAGCAGCAGGCCCACGCCCTCGGACATCCCGAACCCGTCGGCTGCGTCGGCGAAGGCCTTGCTCCGGCCGTCGGCGGCGAGGCCGCGCTGCCGGGAGAAGCCGACCAGGCCTTCGAGCGTGGACATCACCGAGGCGCCGCCGGCCAGAGCCAGCGTGCACTCCCCGGCGCGGAGCGCCTGGGCGGCGAGGTGCAGGGCGACCAGCGAGGAGGAGCAGGCGGTGTCGACGGTGATCGCGGGTCCCTCCAGGCCGAGGGCGTAGGAGAGGCGGCCGGAGAGCACGCTGCCCGCGTTGCCGGTGACCAGGTAGCCCTCGTCGGCGGCGCCGCCGGTGCCCTGGGTGCCGTAGTCCTGGCCGTGGGTGCCGATGAAGACGCCGGTCGGGGTGGCGCGCAGGGCGGTGGGGTCGAGTCCGGCGCGCTCCAGGGTCTCCCAGGCGACTTCGAGCAGCAGGCGCTGCTGCGGGTCCATCGCCAGGGCCTCGCGCGGGTTGATGCCGAAGAAGGCGGCGTCGAAGTCGGCGATGCCGGGCAGGAATCCGCCGCCGCGCACGTAGGTGCGGCCGGGGGCGTCGGGGTCGGGGTCGTAGCTGCCGTCGAGGTCCCAGCCCCGGTCGGCGGGCAGGCCGGTGACGGCGTCGCCGCCGGCGGCGACGAAGCGCCAGAGGTCCTCGCCGGAGTCGAGGCCGCTGGGGAAGCGGCAGCCGACGGCGACGATCGCGATCGGGTCGTCCTCGGTCCCGGCGGCCTGTGCCGCGGGGGTGGCGGGGGCGGCGGGGGCCGGTTCCTCACCGACGAGTTCGGTCGCGAGGTGGGCGGCGAGGGCCTTGGGCGTCGGGTAGTTGAACACCAGGGTGGCGGGCAGGCGCAGGCCGGTGGCGGTGCCGAGGGCGTTGCGGAGTTCGACGGCGGTGAGCGAGTCGATGCCGAGTTCCTTGAACGCCTTGTCGACGTCCAGTGCCGCGGCCGAGCCGTGGCCGAGGACGGCGGCGGCGGTGTCGCGGACGAGGGCGGTCAGCAGTCCGTCGCGGTCGGCGGCGGAGAGTCCGGCGAGCCGCCGGGCGAGGGTGCCGGCGCCGTCCGCGGCGGTGCGGGCGGCGGCCCGGCGCAGGGCGCGGGGCGTGCGGGCGGCGGGTGCCAGGTCGCGCAGCAGCGGCGGGAGGTCCTCGGTCCGGACGCCGGTGACGTCGAGCCTGATCGGCACCACGGCCGCGGGCTCGCCGGTGAGTGCGGCGTCCAGGAGGGCGAGGCCCTGGTCGGCGGAGAGGGGGCGGGTGCCGACCCGGGCCATCCGGGCGAGGTCGGTGTCGCTGAGCCGGCCGCCCATGCCGGCGGCCTCGGCCCACAGGCCCCAGGCGAGCGACACGGCGGGCAGTCCGAGCGAGCGCCGGTGGGCGGCCAGGCCGTCGAGGAAGGCGTTGCCGGCCGCGTAGTTGCCCTGGCCGGAGCCGCCGAGGACGCCGGAGGCGGAGGAGTAGAGCGCGAAGGCGGCCAGGTCGAGGCCGGCGGTGAGCTCGTGCAGGTGCCAGGCGGCGTCGACCTTCGGGCGCAGCACGCTGTGCCACTTGGCGGCGTCGAGCGCTTCGATGACGCCGTCGTCGACGATCCCGGCGACGTGGACGACGCCGGTCAGCCGGTCGGCGAGGGTGTCGACGACGACGGCCAGCGCGGTGCGGTCGGCGGTGTCGACGGCCTCGGCACGGACCAGGGTGCCGTGCGCGGCGAGTTCTTCGAGCAGGTCGGCGGGCACGGCGGAGCGGGAGAGGAGCACGAGTTCCGCGACGCGGTGGACCGCCGCGAGGTGACGGGCCACCAGGCGGCCCAGGCCGCCGTTGGCGCCGGTGACCAGGACGGTGCCGCCGGCCAGCGGGGACGGCGCGTCCTGCGCGGGGGCGGGCCGGGCGGCCGGGCGGCGCAGGCGGGCGACCAGCCGTCGCCCGTCGCGCAGCGCCAGCTGCGGTTCGTCGTCCGGTGCGGCGGCCACCGCCCGGGCGGCGTCGGCCGGGTCGTCGGCCTCGACGAGGACGAAGCGGCCGGGGTTCTCCGACTGGGCGGTGCGCACCAGGCCCCGGACGGGTTCCTGGACGAGTTCGCCGCGCCGGGTGACGACGACGAGCCGGGAGTCGGCCGTCCGGTCGTCGGCCAGCCAGGCCTGGAGCGCCCGCAGGACGTCGTGGCCGACGGCGTGGGCGCGCTCGGGCACGGTGTCGGAGGGCGCGCCCACGCCGGCGGGCAGGACCACGAGGGGCGGCAGGGCGCCGTCCTCGGGCAGGTCGCCGTGGAGGGTCCAGTCCGCGGGCCCGTCGGCGGGCGCGTCGGCGGCCTCGGGTGCGGGGACCCAGTCGACCTCGAACAGGGCCGCGTCGTCCGCCGGACCGGCGGTGAGGCCGCGCGGGTCCACCGGCCGCACGGTGAGGGCCTCGACGTCCACGACGGGGGCTCCGGTGTCGTCGGCGGCCCGGATGGTGAGGGTGTCGGGGCCGGCGGGGGTGACGACCACGCGCAGCGCCTCGGCGCCGGTGGCGTGCAGGCGCACGCCGGCCCAGGAGAAGGCGAGCCTGGGCACGTCGGCGCCGGGGAGGAGGCCGGCCTCGCCGAGCGGGTGGAGGGCGGCGTCCAGCAGGGCGGGGTGCAGGCCGTAGGCGGCGGCGTCGGTGGTGGTATCGGGGAGGCGGAGCTGGGCGTAGAGGCGGCCGTCGGCGAGCCAGGCGGCCTCGACGGCGTGGAACGCGGGGCCGTAGGCGACGGTGAGCCGGTCGTAGAGGCCGTCGGTGTCGAGCGGGCGGGCTCCGGCGGGCGGCCAGACCGTCAGGTCGTCGGCGGTGGCGGGCTCCGGGCCCTCGGGGGCGAGCGTTCCGGTGGCGTTGGCGTGCCAGGGCAGGCCGGGGCCGGTGCGGGTGAGCAGCCGGACGGCGCGGCGGCCGTCCTCGGCCTCGCCGACGTGGACCTGGAGGTCGAGGCCGCCGCCGTCCGGGACGACGAGCGGGGCGGAGACGGTCAGTTCCTCGACCGTGGGCGCGCCGAGCCGGTGGCCGACGTGGGCGAGGGCGTCGAGCAGCGCGGTGCCGGGCAGCAGCGTCGCGCCGCCGACCCGGTGGTCGGCCAGCCAGGGCAGGGTGCGTTCGGTGATCCGGCCGGTGAAGACGGCGCCTTCCTCCGTGCCGAGCCGCAGTTCGGTCTCCAGCAGCGGGTGGCCGGCCTTGTCCAGGCCGACGGCGGCGAGGTCGCCGGCGGAGCGGCCCGGCCGGAGCCAGTAGCGCTGGTGCTGGAAGGGGTAGGTGGGCAGTTCGGAGGGGCGGACGGTGTCGGCCCCGGCGTGGGCCGTGGACCAGTCCACGGGCAGGCCGCGCACGTGGAGCTCGGCGGCGGCGAGCAGGACGCGGTCCCAGCCGCCGTCCTCGCGCCGCAGCGTGCCGCTGACGACGGTCGGCGCCTGGACGGCCTCCTCCAGAGCCTCGACGACGGCGTGGGCGAGCACAGGGTGGGCGCTGACCTCGACGAACGCCCGGAAGCCCTCACCCGCCAGGGTCTCGACGGCGTCGGCGAAGCGGACGGTCTGCCGCAGGTTGCGGTACCAGTACCCGGCGTCCAGCTCCGGGCCCTCCAGCCAGCGGCCCTCGACCGTCGACAGGAACGGGACGACGGCCGGCTGCGGCTTCACCGAACCCAGCAGCTCGGCGAGTTCGGCCTCGATGGACTCGACGTGGGCGGTGTGGGAGGCGTAGTCGACGGGGATCCGGCGCACCCGGGCGCCGCGCTCCTCGAAGGCGGCCACCACGGTGTCGAGGCCGGCCGGATCACCGGCGACGACGACCGAGGAGGGGCCGTTGACGGCCGCGACCTCGACCCCGGCGGGGAGCCGGTCGGCCACCTCGGCGAGCGGCAACCCGACCGACACCATGCCGCCGCGTCCGGCCAGACCACGGGCGATGGCCTGCGACCGCAGCGCCACCACAGCGGCCGCGTCCTCCAGCGAGAGGATCCCGGCGACGTGCGCCGCCGCGATCTCCCCCTGCGAGTGACCCACCACCGCGTCCGGCACCACACCCAGCGACGCCCAGAGACGGGCCAGCGCGACGTTCACCGCGAACGACACCGGCTGCACCACGTCCACCCGCTCCAGCGAAGCGGCACCCGGCACCTGGTTCACCACATCGAGCAACGACCAGTCGACATAGGGCTTCAGTGCCTCCGCGGCCTCCTCCAGAGCCCGCGCGAACACCGCGGACTCGGCGAGCAGCCGACGCCCCATCCCGGCCCACTGGGAACCCTGGCCCGGGAAGACGAACACCGACCGACCGCTCACCTCCGCCCGACCGGACACCAGCCCGGCCACGGCCTCCCCCTCGGCCAGGGCCCGCAGCCCGCTCAGCGCCCGCGCCCGGTCGGCGGCGACCACGACGGCCCGCCGTTCCAGCGCGGCCCGGGAGCCGGCGAGCGCGCGGGCCACGGCCGGCGCCTCGGCGACGGGCCTGGCCTCGGTGAACCCGGCGATCCGTTCGGCCTGTTCGCGCAGGGCCTCGGGGGAACGGGCGGAGAGCAGCCAGGGCACCGGGGTGCCGGAGCCGGCGTCGGGTTCGCCGTCGAGTCCGGCGGGCACCGCCCGGTGCGCCGGCTCCTGGGCGGGGGCCTGCTCCAGGACGACGTGGGCGTTGGTTCCGCTGACGCCGAACGAGGAGACGGCGGCCCGGCGCGGCCGGTCGACCTCGGGCCAGGCCCGTTCCTCGGTGAGCAGGGCGACCGCACCGGACTCCCAGTCCACCTTGGTGCTGGGCTCGTCGATGTGCAGGCTCTTCGGCAGCACGCCGTGGCGCAGCGCCTCGACCATCTTGATCACGCCGGCGACGCCGGCGGCGGCCTGGGCGTGGCCGATGTTGGACTTCAACGACCCCAGCCAGAGCGGCTGTTCGGCCGGACGGCCCTGGCCGTAGGTGGCCAGCACCGCCTGCGCCTCGATCGGGTCGCCCAGCGAGGTCCCCGTCCCGTGCCCCTCGACGGCGTCGACGTCCGCGGGTGTCAGCCCGGCGTTGGCGAGGGCGGCGAGGATCACCCGCTCCTGCGAGGGGCCGTTCGGGGCGGTGAGGCCATTGGACGCACCGTCCTGGTTGACGGCCGAACCCCGGACGACCGCCAGCACCTCGTGCCCCAGCCGCCGGGCGTCCGACAGCCGCTCCAGCAGCACCAGGCCCACGCCCTCGGCCCAGGCGGTGCCGTCGGCGCCGTCCGCGTAGGCCCGGGCCCGGCCGTCGGCGGAGAGCGCGCGCTGGCGGGAGAACTCGACGAAGGAGGTGGGCCGGGCCATGATCGCGGCGCCGCCGGCCAGGGCGAGCGTGCACTCGCCGTCGCGCAGCGCCTGGGCGGCCAGGTGCAGGGCCACCAGGGAGGAGGAGCAGGCGGTGTCCACCGTCACCGACGGGCCTTCGAGGCCGAGGGTGTAGGAGATGCGGCCGGAGGCGACCGAGCCGGCGTTGCCGGTGCCCAGGTAGCCCTCCAGGCCGTCCGGGACCTCGGCGAGGTCGGTGGCGTAGTCGTGGTACATCAGGCCCGCGTAGACGCCGACCGGCTGCCCCTTGAGCGAGGTCGGGTCGATGCCCGCGCGCTCCAGCAGTTCCCAGGAGGTCTCCAGCAGCAGCCGCTGCTGCGGGTCCGTCGCGAGCGCCTCGCGCGGGGAGATCCCGAAGAAGGCGGCGTCGAACTCGCCCGCGTCGTGCAGGAATCCGCCGTGGCGGGCGTAGGAGGTGCCGGGGACGGCCGGGTCCGGGTCGTAGAGGGCGTCGAGGTCCCAGCCGCGGTCGGCGGGGAAGGGGGTGATCGCGTCGGTGCCCTCGGCGACCAGCCGCCACAGGTCGGCCGGGGAGGCGACGCCGCCGGGCAGCCGGCAGGCGGCGCCGACGATGACGACGGGGTCCTCGGCGGGCGGCACGGTGCACGGTACGGGCGCGGGCCGGGCGGCGGTGGCCGGACGGCCGGTCAGCGCGTTCAGCAGGAAGGCCGCGACGGCGGTCGGGTTGGGGTGGTCGAAGGCGAGGGTGGCGGGCAGCCGCAGGCCGGTGGCGGCGGTGAGGCGGCCGCGCAGTTCGACGGCGGTGGCGGAGGTGAAGCCGAGGTCCTTGAACGGGCCGTCGGGGCGGATCGGGTCGGGGCCGTCGCCGGCCAGCCCGGCGGTCTCCGCGAGGACGAGGTCGAGCAGCTTGCGCTGCCGGTCGGCGGCCGGGCGGCCGGCCAGGCGGCGGCGCAGCGCGGCGGCGGTCGCGGTGTCCGGGGCGCTCGGGCCGGCCGGGGTGTCGATGAGGTCGCGCAGCAGGGCCGGGACGTCCTGCGGGGCGAGGGCGTCCAGCCCTTCGGGGTCGAGCCGGAGCAGCAGCAGGGAGGTGTGGTCGGCCAGGTGGGCGGCGTCGAAGGCGGCGGCGCTCTCCTGGGCGGTGAGCCGGCCGAGGCCGGGCGGCACGGGGCGTCCGTCCCCGTCGGCGGGGCCGGTGATGAGGGCGAGGCCGGGCAGGCCGTGGCGGCTGCGGTGGTGGGCGAGGGCGTCGAGGAACGCCGCGGCGGCGGCCTCCCCGGGGGCGCCGGGGGTGCCGAGCGGTCCGACGGTGGGGGTGTGCACGACGAAGGCGGACAGCTCGGTGCCGGCGGTCAGTTCGTGCAGGTTGACGGCGGCGGCGAGGGCGGCGCCGAGGCCGGGGAAGGCCGCGCCGGGGGTGTGGACGACGGCGTTGAAGCGCGTGCCCGGGCCGGCCAGCCAGTCGGCGAGGGCGTCGCGGTCGGCGAGGTCGAGGGCGCTGAGGGTGGTCTCGGCGCCGGCGGCGGTGAGCCGTCCGGCGAGTTCGGCGGCGGCCCGGTCGGCGGGGCCGTGCGGGCTGGTGAGCAGGATCCGGCGCACGCCGCGTCCGGCCACCAGGTGGTGGGCGACGGCGGCGGCGGCCGGCCCGTCGGCGCCGGTGACCAGGACGGTGCGGCACGGGTCGAAGCGGGCGCCGGGCTCGCCGTGGGCGAGCGCGGCGGACACCCGGGCGGCGCGCGGGCGCAGCGCCACGCCGGAGCGGACGACGAGTTCGGGTTCGCCGGAGGCGACGGCGGTGGCCAGGGCGTCGGCGGCGTTCTCCTCCGCGTCGAGGTCGACCAGCAGGAACCGGCCGGGGTTCGCCACCCGGGCGGCGCGGACCACGCCGCGCAGCGCGGCCTGGACGAGGTCGGTGGCGCCGCCGGGGCCGGCGGCGCCCCGGGTGACGACGACCAGCGCGGTGTCGGCGAGCCGTTCCTCGGCGAGCCAGGCGGTGAGCTGCCCGTCGAGGGCGCGCACGGCCTCCTCGACGTCGGCGGCGAGCGGCCCAGGGGTGCGCAGGCCGGCGCCGACGCCGAGCACGGCGGCATCGGGCAGCGGGCCGGCCGCGGCCAGCGCGGCCGGGTCGGGGTGGGCGGCGGCGCCGAGGGCGTCGGCGAGGCCGAAGGCGTCCGCGCCGAGCACCGCCCAGGTGCCGGCGGCGGAGCGGGCGCCGGGGACGGAGGAGAGCGGCAGCCAGTCGACGCGGAAGAGGTGCTCGTAGTGGCTGCCGCCGGCGGCCCGCAGCCGGGCGGGCGCGTCGAGCAGCACGTGCCGGGTGATCTTGCCGGAGGCGGTGCGCGGGATGCGTTCCGTCTCGTACAGCTCCTCGGGGACCTTGAAGTAGGAGAGCCGTTCCCGGCAGGCGGCCAGCAGGGCCTCCGGGTCGAGGCCGCCGGGGCCGGGCACCAGGAAGGCCACCGGCACCTCGCCGAGCACCTCGTGGGGCTTGCCGACGACGGCGACGTCCGCGACGCCGGGCACGCCGCGCAGCACCTCCTCGACCTCGGCCGGGTGGATGTTCTCGCCGCCGCGGATGATGAGTTCCTTGATCCGGCCGGTGATGGTGAAGTAGCCGGAGCCGTCCCGCCGGGCGAGGTCGCCGGTGTGGTACCAACCGCCGCGCAGCGCCTGCTCGGTGGCCTCGGGCTGGTTGTGGTAGCCGAGCATCACGCTCGGGCCGCGCACCCAGACCTCGCCCTCCTCGCCGTCGGCGGCGTCCAGGCCGGTCTCCACGTCGACCAGGCGCACGCCCAGGCCGGGGACGGGCAGGCCGCAGGAGCCCTCGACGCGGGCGCCGGTGGGCCAGTTGACGGTGATCGAGCCGCAGGTCTCGGTGGAGCCGTAGGCGTCGATGAGCGGCGCGCCGAACGCCTCCTCGAAGGAGCGCCGCAGCGCGGCGGTGGTCATGGCGCCGCCGACCAGGCACATCCGCAGGGCCGGCGCGGTGAAGCCGTCCTCCCGGGCGGCGCGCACCAGCTGCTGGTACATGGTGGGCACGCCGGCCAGGAAGGTCGCGGACTCCTCGCGGACGGCCTCCAGGACGTCCCGCGCGGCGAAGCCGTCGAGGATGCGGGCGGTGGCGCCGACCGCGGTGACGCTCAGCACGCAGGCGATGTGGGAGAGGCTGTGGAACAGCGGCAGCGGCCAGACCACCCGGTCCTCGGCGCTCAGGCCGGGCACCGGCACGTAGCAGGCGGCGACCGACCAGAGGCAGTTGCGCTGGGTGGACAGCACGCCCTTGGGCCGGCCGGTGGTGCCGGAGGTGTAGAGCATCCAGGCTGGGTCGTCGAGGCCGAGGTCGTCGCGCGCGGGGGTGGCGGGGTCGGTGCGGGCCAGGGTCTCGAAGGAGAGGGTGCCGGCCGGGACGGGGCCCTCGCCGGTGACGATCACCCGCAGGTCGGCCCGGCCGCGGGCGAGGGCGTCCAGGCCGGCGGCGCGGGCGGCGTCGGTGATGACGACGCGGGCGCCGCTGTCGTCCAGCAGGTGGGTGAGTTCGGCCTCGGTGGCGTGCGGGTTGAGCGGGACGCCGATGGCGCCGGCGCGCAGGATGCCGAAGTAGGCCTCCACCACCTCGACGCTGTTGCCGAGCAGGATCGCGGCCCGGTCGCCGGGCTGGAGGCGCAGGTCGGCGAGGTGGCCGGCGATCCGGCCGGTGCGGGCGTGGAGCTCGCCGTAGGTCACGCCGCGGACGGCGTCGCGGAACGCGGTCTTGTCCGAGCTGTCGCGGGCGTGCTCGGCCAGCAGTTCGGGCAGCGGCCGGATCAGCTCGGTGCGCAACATGCCGTCACTTCCTTGGGTCGGTTCAGGGCTGGTTCGGGGTCTGTTCCGGTCGGCCCGGTTCGGGCCTCGGGCGGGGGCATTCGATTTCCGCCCGGCACCAGGGGTGGGCGGCGGCGGAATGGGGCTTGCATTTCCTGGCCGGAATGTCGCGGTACGGGGCCGGCGCAATTGCCGGGCGGCCTTTCCGGGGCGGCCGTACGCGAATTCCCGCCGGTCACAGTCTCGTGCGGCGGGGGCTCCGGGCCGCCCCTATCCGACCCCCTATACGGGCCCTAATCACGGTGGACGGGGCAGGGGTAGCGGGCGCGGCCGGCGGCTGAGCGGTGGGTGGGAACGGCGCCGCCCCGCCGGGCGTGGGCGCGGCGGGGCGGGGAGGGCGGACCGGCCCGGACCGGCCGGTGGGGCGGCCGGGTGGGGCGGGCTCGCGGCCGGTCAGTGGGCCGGGACGGGTTCGGGCAGCAGGGCGAGCAGGTCGTCGGGCCGGCGCAGCACCGCGTCGGGCCGTTCGGCGAGCAGCGCCGCCTCGTCGCTCTCGCCCCACAGCACGGCGATCGCGCCGACCCCGGCGCCCCGGGCGCTCGCCAGGTCGGTGACGGCGTCGCCGACCATGACGGTCCGTTCGGCCGGCACGTCGAGCAGTTCCAGGGCGCGCAGCACGATGTCGGGCGCGGGCTTGGCCCGGGGGACCTCGTCGGAGCCGAGCACGTGGTCGAAGTGGTGCAGCAGGCCGAGCTGGTCGAGCAGCGAGCGGGCCCGGGGGCCGCTCTTGCCGGTGGCCACGGCCAGCCGGATGCCGCGCCGGTTGAGGTCGACGAGCAGCTCCCGCACCCCGGCGTGCACGGTGACCTGAGGGGCGAGCCGGTAGCTCTCCCGGACGAAGGGCTCCTCCAGGGCGAGCGGCAGCCCCATGATCCGCATGATGTCCGGGAAGTAGCGGCCGAGGTGGCGGCAGTACTCCTCGAACGGCGGGTTGCCGTCGCCGACCACCTCCTCGTAGGCGGTGAGGAACGCCCGGCGCATCACGTCGAAGCTGTCGACGATGACGCCGTCGAGGTCGAAGACCACGGCGCGCAGCGGGGAGCGGGCGGCGAGCGCGTGGCCGTCGGGCCCGGTGGTCGGGGCGGTGGCTGCGAGCTGGTCGATCGGCATGGGATCTCCATGGGACGAGGGGCTGCCCGGACGGGTGACCGGGCCTGACGCCCCGGGGCCGAGGGGATGGGCACGGCCTCCGGGGCCGGGGCACGGGGCTGCTCGGGTGGAGCCGCGGCTCGGCGGGGAACGGCGGGGACGGCGGGGACGGCGGTCGGGCGCCGACGACGGTCAGACGGCGAGTGCCGCGGCCTCGTCGGCGAGCCGCGGCCGCGGGGCGCGGGCCGCCGCGTAGAGCCGCTCGATGACCGAGATGGTGTGGTGGGCGCGCTTCACGGCCGCGCCGCGCGAGGCCGGGTCGGCGAGCACGGCGGGCAGCTCGTCGAGCTGGCGCACGTACTCAGTGCCGACGTTCTCCCCGGGCAGCGGGACCTCGGTGGTGACGCCGTCGCGGGTCCGGGTGAGGCGCGGGACCCGGCGGTTCGGGCTGAAGCCGAAGGTGCACTCCAGGGTCGCGGAACCGGTGGCGCCCTCCACGGTGATCCGGGTGGTGTCGACGGACTCGTGGGAGGCCCAGCTCGCCCGCACCGCCACCGAGACGCCGGTGTCGGTGAGCAGGAAGCCGCGGGCGGTGTCCTCGACGTCTCCCGCGCCGTCCGGCCCCTCGGTGCCGCGCCAGCCAGCGCCGCGCCTGCCGTCGTTGACGAAGTCGGCGGAGAGCGAGCCGAGCACCGACGGGAACCGGACGTCGCCGCCGAGCACGGCCTGGGCCGTGTCCAGCAGGTGCCAGCCGAGGTCGACCAGGGCGCCGCCGCCGGAGAGCCGCCGGCTGGTGAACCACCCGCCGGCGTCGGGGACACCGCTGGCGCGGACCCAGGCGAGGTCGACGTGGCGGATCGGGCCGAGGTCCGCCGCCAGCTCGGTGAGGGCGGCGACGTCCGGCCGGTAGCGGGCGGCGCTGCCCGCCAACAGGACGGTCCCGCCGGCGCGTTCGGCGGCGGCCAGCCGGTCCGCCTCGGCGGAGCTGAGGCAGACCGGCTTCTCCAGGAACACCGGGATGCCGCGGGCGAGCAGGCGTTCGGCCACGGGGGTGTGCAGGTGGTTGGGCACCGCGACGACCGCGAGGTCGACGTCGGGGCCGAGCAGGTCGGCGTCGGCGAGGAGCGCGGCGCCGGCCGGCACGTGCTCCGCGCCGCCGGGGCCGGGCTCGACGACGGCGGTGACCCGGTAGGCCGGGTGGGCCGTCAGCCGGGGCAGCCAGATGGTGCGGCCCGCCCAGCCGAGGCCGACGACGGCCACCCGTACCGGGGCGTCCGGCCCCCGTCCGGCGGTGCTCACCCGCGCGTTCACACCGCTGCCAGGGCGTCGGCGATGATCTGGGCGGTGTCCTCGATCGCCCGCTCGCTCGCGAGGAGGGTGCGGTGGTGCAGCCAGATGCCGTCGGCGGTGAGCGCCTCGCTGTTGGGGCAGGCCTTGGCCAGCGCGTCGACGGTGGTGTCGGGCGCGGCCGACTCCCAGAAGCCGTCCGAGCGGTAGATGGCGCGGAAGACCACGAAGGCGGGCAGGCCGCGCGCGATCAGGTCGTCGACCAGGGCGTTGCGCCGGTCCTCGCCGAGGCCGGGCACCCGGAACATCGCCATGTAGTGCGGCACGCGGTCGGCCCGCTCGTCGTGGCCCTGCGGCACCACGCCGGGGATCTCCGTCAGCAGCCTCTTGAGCAGCTTGGCGCGCTCCTCGCGGACGCTGATCTGGCCGTCCAGGCGGGCGAGCTGGGCGCGCAGCACGCTCGCGGAGAACTCGTTGAGCCGGAAGTTGGAGCCGGAGGTCTGGTGGTAGTACTTCCGGTCCGTCGGCGGGCGGCCGCAGCTGTGCCGCAGGAACGCCTCGTCGTACTGGGCGGTCTCCGGGAAGGTGACGGCGCCGCCCTCGCCGGCCGTCATCAGCTTGCCGTTCTGGAAGCTGAACGCGGCGATCGAGCCCAGCTCGCCGACCCGGCGGCCGCGCCAGCGGGCGCCGTGGGCGTGCGCGGCGTCCTGCACGATCGAGACGCCCGAGTCGGCGGCGAGCTTGTCGAGGGCGTCCAGGTCGGCGATCTGGCCGGCGATGTGGACGGGCATGATCGCCCGGGTCCGCGGGGTGATCGCGGCGGCGGCCGCCTCGGGGCTCAGGTTGTAGGTGTCGAGGTCGATGTCGACCGGCACCGCGGTGGCGCCGAGCCGCTGGGCGGCCTGGGAGGAGGAGATGAACGTGAACGCGGGCACGATGACCTCGGTGCCCGGGCCGACACCGAGCAGCTGGAGGGCGATCTCCAGCGCGTGGGTGCCGTTGGTGACGGCGAGCGCCTTGGCGGCGCCGTGGTACTCGGCGAACTCCTGCTCGAAGGTGTCGACCTCCTTGCCGCCCATCCGCCACCACTGGCCCTGCTCCAGGGCCCTGAGCAGTCCTTCGCGCTCGGCATCGTCGTACTGGGGCCAGACCGGGAACTCCGGGGCCGGACGTCCTTGGGCACTCATGATTCCGCGCAGCCTTTCCTGTCGGGGGGACCGTGGAACGGGACGCTAACCCAGGAAATCCGGCCCGTCACCTCCCCTACGCACCCCCCTACAAAGCCCTTGTCCTGCAGTTCGGCAACCCTCTCCGGTTTCGTCCGGGGAATTCGCTGCTATAACCGGAATATGAGCGAACTGCTATTGCTGAACGGCCCCAATCTCGGGATTCTCGGCCGCCGCGAGCCGGAGGTCTACGGCACCGACACCCTGGCCGACATCGAGGCCGCGGTCGCCGCCGAGGTGGCCGGCCGGGGCTGGAAGGTGGTCTCCGTCCAGCGCGAGTCCGAGGGTCAGCTGATCGAGGCGGTGCAGGACGCCTGGGACGGCTCCGTCGGGGCGATCGTCAACCCGGGCGCGCTGATGATCGCCGGCTGGGGCCTGCGCGACGCGCTCGCCGCCTACCCGCGACCGTTCGTCGAGGTGCACCTGTCCAACGTCTGGGCGCGCGAGTCCTTCCGGCACGAGTCGGTACTGGCGCCGATCGCCTCGGGCGTGATCGTCGGGCTCGGCGCGCTCGGCTACCGGCTCGCCGCGCAGGCGCTGCTGGCGAAGGTCCCGGCGTCCTGATGGGCTTCGCGACGGGCGCCCCGGCAGGGGGCACCACGACGACGACGCGGACCGCGGCGGCGCCGGGTCCCGCGGTTCAGGCTCCGACGGCTCAGGGCCCAACGACTCAGGGCCCCGCGGCTCAGGGCCCGACGCCGCAGGCCCCCACGGCTCAGGCCCTGACGGCCGCCCGGGGCGTGCTCGGCATCGACATCGGCGGCACCAAGGTGGCGCTGCGCGCCGAGGACGGCCCGCCCGGCGGGCCGGTCCGCACCGAGGAGGCCGTGCTGCGCTGGCCCGGCGCCCGGGTGGCCGGCGCCTACGCCGACTGGACAGCGCTGGCCGGCACGGTCGCCGACCTGCGCGAGCGCTGGGAGGGCGACTTCGCGGCGGTCGGGGTGGCCGTGCCCGCGACCCTCGGCCCGGACGGCCGGGTGCTCGCCTGGCCCGGCCGCCCCGACTGGCGCGGCTTCGACCTCGTCCCGGCACTGCGGCGGCTCTTCCCCGCCGCCGCCCTGGCCTGGGCGGACGACGGTGACCTCGCCGCGCTCGCCGAGGCGGTGCACGCCGGGTCCGGGCACGTGGTCTACCTGGGTGTCGGGACGGGCGTCGGCGGCGGTGTCGTGCACGGGGGCGCGCCGCTGCCGGGCCCGGGGCGCGGCTCCTGCGAGGCGGGGCACCTGATCGTCGACCGCCGGGGCCCGGTCTGCGACTGCGGGCGGCGCGGCTGCCTGCAGGCCACCGCCTCCGGTCCGGCGACCCTGCGGCGCGCGGAACTGCTGCGCGGCGCGCCGGTCGAGTACCCGGAGCTGCGGTCCGGGCTGGCCGAGGGCGCGCCGTGGGCGGTGGAGGCCGTCGAGGAGACCTGCGCCGCGCTGGCGGCCGCGGCCGTCTCGCTCGGCGAGCTGTTCCACCCCGAACTGACCGTGCTGGGCGGCGGGTTCGCCGACGGGCTGCCCGGCTTCACGGCGCGGGTGGAGGCGCACGCCGCCGCGCTGGCCCGCCCCGGCGGCCCGGTCCCCGCGATCCGGCCGGCCGTGCTCGGCGGGCTGTCCTCGCTGCACGGCGCCCTCGCGCTGGCGCGGCTGCAGCCTGCGGCCTGAAGCCGTGCCCGTGCCCCCCACCCACCGAGCGACACCGCACCGCACACCACCTCACCGACCAGCCCTGGGAGCCGAGTTGACCACGACAGAAACCCTCGTCCGTACGGACGGAGGGCTGCGGCGCATCGACGTGGAGCTGGGTGAGCGCGGCTACCCGGTGCTGATCGGCCCCGGCGCCCGCCACCGGCTGGCCGGGGTGCTCGCGGGGATCGGCGCCCGCCGGGTCGCGGTGGTCAGCGCCCGGCCCGCCGAGTGGCTGCCCGACACCGGCCTCGACACCCTGGTGGTGGAGGCGAAGGACGGCGAGGAGGGCAAGTCCCTCGCCTGGGTGGCCGAACTGTGCAGCCGCTTCACCGCGTTCGGCCTGGGCCGGGCGGACGCCGTGGTCTCCTGCGGCGGCGGCACCACCACCGACGCGGTCGGGCTCGCCGCCGCGCTGTACCACCGGGGCGTGCCCGTGGTGCACCTGCCCACCTCGCTGCTGGCCCAGGTCGACGCGAGCGTCGGCGGCAAGACGGCGGTGAACCTCCCGGAGGGCAAGAACCTGGTGGGCGCGTACTGGCAGCCGTCCGCCGTGCTCTGCGACACCGACTACCTCGACACCCTCCCGCCGCGCGAACGCGTCAACGGCTACGGGGAGATCGCCCGCTGCCACTTCATCGGCGCCGGGGACCTCCGCCACCTGCCCCTGCCCGAGCAGATCGCCGCGAGCGTCGCCCGCAAGGCCGCCGTGGTGGCCGCCGACGAGCGCGACACCGGGCTGCGGCACATCCTCAACTACGGCCACACCCTGGGCCACGCGCTGGAACGCGCCACCGACTTCCGGCTGCGCCACGGCGAGGCGGTCGGCGTCGGCACGGTCTTCGCCGGCCGGCTGGCGGGGGCGCTCGGCCGGATCGGCCCCGAGCGGGTCGCCGAGCACCACGAGGTGGTCGCCCACTACGGGCTGCCGACCGCACTGCCGCCGGAGGTCGGCACCGGGGCGCTGATCGCCCTCATGCGGCTGGACAAGAAGGCCGTCGACGGGCTCTCCTTCGTCCTGGACGGCCCGCGCGGCGCCGAACTCGTCAGCGACGTCCCCGAGCCGCTGGTCGCCCGCACGCTGGACGCCATGCCGCGCGCCGCCGCCGGGGAGGCCTGAGATGTCCCTTCACCCCGACCTGCCGACCCCCGACCTGCCGACCCCCGACGTACCGGCCCCCGACGCACCCGACGCGCCGGCCGCCCGCCCGCCGATCTCCGGCCGCACCCGGCTGTTCGCGGTGCTCGGCGACCCGGTCGCACAGGCCAAGGCGCCCGCCCTGCTCAACCCGCTGTTCGCGGCGAGCGGCGTGGACGCCGTGCTCGTCCCCGTGCACGCCCCGGCGGACCGGCTGGACGAGGTCGTCCGCGGGCTGAAGGCCGTCGCCAACCTGGACGGGCTGCTGGTCACCGTCCCGCACAAGCTGGCGATGTGCGGGCACGCCGACGAACTCAGCGACGCCGCCGCCCTGTTGGGCAGCACCAACGCGCTGCGCCGCGAGCCGGACGGCCGCTGGTACGGCGACAACTTCGACGGCGCCGGGTTCGTCCGGGGCCTGGCCGCCGCCGGGCACCACCCGGCCGGGCTGCGGGTGGCACTGGCCGGCGCCGGAGGCGCGGGGCTCGCCATCGCCGCCGCCCTGCTCGCCGAAGGGGCCGCCGCACTCACCGTGACCGATCCCGACCGGGGCCGGGTGGACGCCCTGCTGGAGCGGCTCGGCACCCGCTGGCCCGGCCGCGTGGCCGCCGCCCCGCGCCCGCCCTCCGGCGTCGACCTCGCGGTCAACGCCACCCCGCTGGGCCTGGACCCGGCCGACCCGCTCCCCTTCGACCCGGGACCACTGGCGCCCGGCGCGCTGGTCGCCGACATCATCATGACGCCCGCCGAGACCCCGCTGCTGCGCACCGCCGCCGCCCTCGGCCTCGCCACCCACCCCGGCATCCACATGCTCGCCGAGCAGCTGCCGCTCTACCGCTCCTTCTTCCGCCTTCCGGGGTGATCCCCCGTCCCTCCGGAGCCGGCCGACCCCGTGGCCGTTCCCTCCCCCATCCCCGCAAACGATCCAAACGATCATCCCACCGGCCGGTCGCCACCGACCTGACCACGCCTGATAGCGTGCCATCGCCGTGGTGTTCGGGAAACCGGTCTGAGTCCGGTGCGGCCCTCGCCACTGTTGCCGCGGAGTTCCGCGGCCCTCGCTGACCGGCTTTCGCCAGCGGTCAGGGCCACTGGGCGGGCTGGGAGAGCCGCTCGGGAAGGTCGGTCGCGGCGTGTTGATGCGGAAGCCAGGAGACCGGCCACGGCGCGACATGTTCCACGAGGGTTTTGGAGAACACGTGCCCAGCGGTCAGCCGTACCCGCATCCGGTCCGATCCATACGTTCCACGCGCTCCATGCGTCCCGTACATCCCGTACGTCCCACAGGTCCGACACGCGTCGGCCGGGCCGTCGCGGCCCTGCTGTTCGTCGGCGTGCTCGGAGGCTGCGCGGGCGCCCCCGCGCCCGCCGCGTCCGGCGGGGCGACCGGAAGTGCCGCGCCGGTCAGCGTGGACAACTGCGGGACCACCGTGACGGTCGGCGCGCCGCCCGAGCGGCTGGTGACGCTCAACCAGGGTGCCACCGAGGTGGCCCTGGCCCTCGGCCTACAGTCCCGCATGGCCGGTACCGCCTACCTCGACGACTCCGTCCCGGAGAAGTGGAAGGCCGCCTACGACTCCGTCCCGGTGCTCTCCAAGAAGTACCCGACGAAGGAGAACCTCCTCGCGGCCCGTCCCGACTTCCTGTACGCCTCCTACTCCACCGCGTTCACCGACAAGGTCGCGGGCACCCGGGAGGAGCTGCGCGGCCAGGGCGTCCCGTCGTACCTGTCCCCGTTCGGCTGCTCGGACAAGAACCAGGTGCCGCCGACGACCTGGCAGGCGGCGTGGGGCGAGCTGAACGACGTCGCCAAGGTCTTCGGCGTCCCGGAGCGGGCCGCCGCGATCCAGCGGCAGCAGGAGCAGCAGCTGGCGCAGTTCACGGCGACGGCCGCGGGCAAGGGCCTGAAGGTCCTGTGGTTCGACTCGGACACCAAGACGCCGTACGTCGGCACCGGCCAGGGCGGCCCCCAACTCGTGCTCGACGCCGTGGGCGCCCGCAACGTCTTCGGGGACCTGCCCGGCAGCTGGCAGAACGTGAGCTGGGAGAAGGTCGTCGCGGCGGACCCGGACGCCATCGTGGTCGCGGACGCCGACTGGGACACCGCCCAGTCCAAGATCGACTACCTGGAGAACGACCCGGTCCTGAGCAGGCTCACCGCCGTGCAGCGCAAGGCCTTCGTGACGGTGCCGTTCTCCGAGTCGACCCCCGGCGTGCTGCTCGCCGACGGTGCCGCCCGGGTGTCCGACGGGCTGGGCCGACTGCACCCGGCTTCATGACCACCGCGCCCCACCCCGTCGTGCGGCCCGCTGGTCCGGGCCGCGCGACGGCGGCCCTGGCCGTCGCCGCGGCCCTGCTCCTGAGCACCCTGCTCCTCGGCCTGGCCGTGGGCTCGCAGCACGAGTCGGTCGGAACGGTGATCGAGGTCGTGGCGCGCCGTCTCGGGCTGGGCGACCCGCCTGTGACGCTGCTGGACGACCAGATCGTCTGGCAGCTGCGGCTGCCCCGGGTGCTGGGAGCGGCCGCCACCGGCGCCGGCCTCGCGGTCTGCGGCGCGGTGCTGCAGACGCTGACCGGGAACGACCTGGCCGATCCCTTCCTGCTCGGGATCTCGGACGGAGCCGCCGCCGGCGCGGTCACCGTGATCGTCCTCGGCGTCGGCGTGACCGGCGCCGTGGGCACCGGCGCGGTGGCGACGGCGGCCTTCGCCGGCGCCCTGCTCGCCGCCGCCGTCGTCCTGGCCCTGGCCGGCGCCCGAACCCGGTCGCTGCCCACCGCCCGGACCGTGCTCGCCGGCATCGCGGTCGGCCAGATGTGCGGGGCCTACACCTCGTTCGTGGTGATGGTCCTCGGGGACCGCGACGCGGCGCGCGGTGTCATGGAGTGGACGCTGGGCTCGGTCGCCGGCGTGCGGTGGCCCACCGCCGTCTTCCTGCTGGCGGTCGCGCTGGTGGGTGTCACGGTCCTGGCCTCCTCGGCCCGCGACCTGGACGCCTTCGCCTTCGGCGAGACCGCCGCCCGCTCCCTCGGCGTCCACGTCGAGCGCACCCGCTGGGTCCTCGTCGCCACCGCCGCGCTGGTGACCGCGTGCCTGGTCGCCAACACCGGCGTCATCGGGTTCCTCGGCCTGGTCGTCCCGCACGTGGTCCGCCTCGTCTGCGGCCCGCGCCACGCCCTCCTGCTGCCCGTGTCGGCGCTGGTCGGCGCGTCCCTCCTGGTGGGCAGCGACGTCGTGGCGCGCTCGGTCCTCCCCGACCGGGAGATCCCCGTCGGCGTCGTCACGGCCGGGCTCGGAGCGCCGTTCTTCGCCTGGCTGCTGTGGCGCCAGGGGCGGGCCGACGGGAGGGCGCAGTGACGACGACGCCTGTCGGGCTGCGCGCGGAGGGACTCGGTGTCCGCGTCGGCGGAGCCACCCTGCTGGACGCGGTCTCGATCGCCTTCCGCCCCGGCCGGATCACGGGCCTGCTCGGGCCCAACGGCGCCGGGAAGACCACCCTGCTGCGCGCGGTCGCCGGACTGACCCGGCCGAGCGCGGGCCGGGTCCTCCTGGACGGCGAGGACCTCCACGCCCTCACGGCCCGCCGGCGGGCACGACGGGTGGCCTTCATGGAACAGCAGGCGGACACCCGGCTGTCGCTGACGGTCCGTCAGGTCATCGAGCTCGGCCGCACGCCGCACCGCGGCCGCTGGCCCGTGCCGACGGACTCCGCCGCCGACGCCCACGAGCGGTCCGTGGTCGCCGACGCCGTCGCCGCGGCCGACGTCGGCCACCTGCTCGACCGCTCCTGGCCGACGCTGTCAGGCGGCGAGCGGCAGCGGGTCCAGCTCGCCCGGGCGCTGGCACAGGAACCCGACGTGCTGCTGCTCGACGAGCCCACCAACCACCTCGACCTGCGCCACCAACTCGGCTTCCTCGAAACCGTCCGCGGGCTGGGCATCACCACGGTCGCCGCGCTGCACGACCTCGAACTCGCCGCCGCCTACTGCGACGAGGTCGCCGTCCTGCTCGACGGCCGGCTGGTCGCCCACGGGCCCGGCTCCGAGGTGCTCACCTCACGCACGATCGCGGAGGTCTACGGCGTCGACGTCACCGTGGAACGCCACCCCCGGCACGACAGACCGCACATCCGGTGGAACGGACTGCTCCACGAAAGGACGACGCCATGACCTCCCCCGCCCCGGACGCCCCCGCCCCCCGCAGTGCCGTGGTCCTGGTCGGCATGTCGGCCGGGGAGGCCGTCCGTCGTGACGAACTCCTCCGGGCGGCGGCCTCGCACCGGGCCTCGATCGCGTTCCTGCAGCTGGCGGACCCGTCCCTGTCGGCCGAGCTGACCAGGCTGGCCGACGCGGGCACCGAGACCGTGGTCCTGGTCGGCGTCCGCCTCACGGCTTCCGGCCCGGGCCAGTCCTGGCTCCGGCGGATCGCCGCGTACTGGTGGCGCGAGCGCGCGGGCCACCGTCCCGAACTCCTCGTCGCCACCCGCCTCGCCGACTCGCCGGACGCGGTCGCCACGGTGGCCGCGGCGACGAAGGCCGTCACCGGCGCGGAGCCCGGCCTCATGTCCGCGGCCTGGGAGGACGTGCCCGGCCACCGGCACCAGGTCATGGTGTGCCGCGGCCCGCGCTGCGCGGCCAAGGGCGTGGAGGAAGGACTGCGCGCCCTGGTCCAGGGACTGACCGAGCAGGGCCTCGGCGACGACGACGTGCTCGTCACCCAGACGGGCTGCCAGTTCCCCTGCAACCAGGCCCCCGTCATCAGCGTCCAGCCGGACGACGTCTGGTACGGGAACGTCGACCCGGCCGCCGCCGCCCTCATCGTCACCGAGCACCTCGCCGGCGGACGACCGCTCGAGTCCCACCGGCTCCCCCGCCACCGGAAGCAGCAGCCGGACCACCACGACGACTGACCGCGGCCACCGGCCCGGGACCTCCGTTCCCGGCCCACGGCAACGTGCCCGCGCCGGCCTGCCGGGCTCGGCCGACGTCGACCACGGGAGCGACGGTCCGTACCGCGTGGTACGGACCGTCGCTCCCGTCGTTGCCGACGCCGCGCACCGGCGCGGGCGGCCACGCTCCGCGACCCCTCCGGCGGAGCACCCCCGGGCGCGCGGCCAGGGCGGCGGCGGTAGGACGGATACGGACCCGGCCGGGAGGAGTGTCCGTGAAGATCGTCGTCGACCTCAACCGCTGCCAGGGCTACGCGCAGTGCGCGTTCCTCGCGCCCCGGGTGTTCGAGCTGCACGGGGAGGAGGCCCTGATGTACACCCCGCAGCCTCCCGTCGAGCAGCGGGAGCGCGTCCTGCGGGCCGCGGCGGCGTGTCCGGTGCAGGCCATCCTGGTCGAGGACCGCGCCGAAGCCGGGGCCGAAGCCGCCGGTCCAGACAGCCCGGGCGGGGAGGGCCGGTCCGGTGTGCGGTGACCTCCGGAGCGGCCGGATCGTCGTCGTCGGCGCCTCGCTGGCCGGGCTGCGCGCCGCGGAGACGCTGCGCGACGAGGGCTTCGCCGGGCGGCTGACCGTGGTCGGCGAGGAGCGCCGCCCCCCGTACGACCGTCCGCCGCTGTCCAAGCAGGTGCTGCTCGGGCGGGTGCGCGCCGAGGAGACCGCGCTGCCGCGCCGCCGCGAGGTGGACGCGGACTGGCGGCTCGGCGTCCGCGCGACCGGCGTGGACGGGGCGGCCAGGCAGGTGCTGCTCGCGACCGGCGAACGGCTGCCCTACGACCGGCTGCTGATCGCGACGGGCACCCGGGCCAGGCCCTGGCCGGACCCCGCGCAGGCCGCCCTCGACGGGGTGTTCACCCTGCGCACCGCCGACGACGCGGCCGGGCTGGCCGAGCGGCTGGCGGCCGGCCCTCGGCGGGTGCTGGTGATCGGTGCCGGGTTCACCGGCTCCGAGATCGCCTCCGCCTGCCGGGAACGCGGCGTGGCGGTGACGGTCGCGGAGCGCGGCCCCGCCCCGCTGGTCGGCGCCCTCGGCGGGGCCTTCGGCGCCTTCGCGGCCAGGGTCCAGCGCGCCCACGGGGTCGACCTGCGCTGCGGGGTGACCGTCACCGCGCTCCACGGCCGGGACGGTCGGCTCACCGGCGCCGAGCTCTCCGACGGCAGCCGGATCGAGGCGGACGTCGCCGTGGTCGCCCTGGGGGCCGTCCGCAACACCGAGTGGCTGGCCGACTCCGGGCTCGCCGCCGGTCGACGCGGCATCGCCTGCGACGCCGGCTGCCGTGCCTTCGACATGTACGGGATCGTCACCGACGACGTCTTCGTCGCGGGCGACGTCGCCCGCTTCCCGCACCCGCTCTTCGAGTACCAGCTGCTCTCCCTCGAACACTGGGGCAACGCGGTCGCCCAGGCCGCGGTGGCGGCCCACAACATGGTCAACCCGGGGCCGCGCCGGCTGCCGCACCTGAGCGTGCCCGCCTTCTGGTCCAGCCAGTTCGGCCTCAACATCAAGTCCGTCGGCGTGCCGACCTTCTCCGACCACGTGGTGGTCGCCCAGGGCTCGCCGGAGGAGCGGCGGTTCGTCGCGGTCTACGGGTACCGGGGCCGGATCACGGCCGCCGTGAGCGTGAACCGGGCCAAGTGGCTGGAGCACTACCAGGGGCTGATCGAGACCGCCGCCCCGTTCCCGCCCGCCTGGGTCGGCGTGGAGCCACCGCCCTCCCGCACCCCCGTCCCGTCCGACGTGCCCGATCCGAAGGTGCTCTCGCACGGTCCCACCGTCGCGCTCACCGGTCACCTGCCCGACCGGCGGCTGACCTTTCGGCGCTGGGACGGCTGAGCACCGTCCCGGCGCCGCGGACCGCCGCCGCCACCCCCGAGGAGCCCGCCATGGCCACCACCGACACCCCCGGCACCAGCACCGGCACCGGTTCCGCCGGCACCCTGTACCGCCGGATCACCGACTACGCCAACCGCGCCGACCCCTACCCCCTCTACGCCGAGTTGCGCGAGCACGGCGTGGCCCGCCAGGACGACGGCGGCTACCTGGTCGGCACCTACGACGAGGTCGCCGCGCTGCTCCACGACCCGCGGATCAGCTCCGACCGCCGCAACCGCACCGACCCGGACGAGGTGCCGGTCGTCCCGGTCGCCTTCATCGGCCGGGACGACCCCGAGCACGAACGGCTGCGCAACCTGGCCATGCGGCCCTTCGGCCCGCCCCACGCGCCCGGCCGGGTCGACGCCATGCACGACGAGATCACCGCGATCGCCGGGGAGTTGATCGACGGGCTGCGCGGCCGCGACCGGATCGACCTCGTCGAGGACTTCGCCTACCCGCTCCCCGTCACCGTGATCTGCCGGCTGCTCGGGGTGCCGCGCGAGGACGAACCCCGCTTCCACGCCTGGTCCGAGACCCTGATCGAGGGCTTCGACCCCACCCCCGGCACCGACCCGGCCGAGCGGCAGCGGGTGGCCCTCCAGGCCCGGACGGACATGGGGCTCTACCTCGGCGAACTCGCCGAGAGCCGCCGCGGCAGGCCCTCCGACGACATGCTCTCCGCCTTCGTCAACGACCCCGGCCCGGACGGCGGCTTCACCCGGCCGGAGCTGATGGCCACCGCCGTCCTGCTGCTCATCGCCGGGCACGAGACGACCGTCAACCTGGTCACCAACAGCGTGCTCACCCTGCTGCGCCATCCCGAGGCCCTCCAAATGATGCGCGAACGGCCCGAGTTGATGCCGGGCATGGTGGAGGAGGTGCTGCGCTACGAGCCCCCGGTCCAACTGCTGCCGCAGCGCACCGCGCTGACCGACGTCGAGGTCGACGGCGTCACCATCCCCAAGGGCGCGCCGCTGGTCCTGGTCCTCGCCGCCGGCAACCGGGACCCGCGGCGGTTCCGCGACCCGGACCACTTCGACCCGACCCGGCAGGACAACCAGCACCTCGGCTTCGGCAGCGGCGTGCACAGCTGCTTCGGCGCGCCGCTCGCCAGGGTCGAGGGGCAGATCGCCCTCACCGCGCTCGTCCGCCGCCTCGACGACCCCCGCCTGCTCCAGGACCCTCCCGTGTACCGCCGCAGCCCGATCCTGCGCGGGCCCCGCCACCTGCCGCTGGCGGTCTCCGGCATCAGGGACTGAGCGTGCCGCCCCAGCCGTCCGGGCGCCCTCAGTCCCGGCGGCCGGGCAGCGCGGCGTACGGGACGAAGGTGCTGGTGTGCTCGTCGACGGCCAGCGGTCGGCCGATGGCCGGGGCGGAGCGCTGCGGGCAGGCCGGGCGTTCGCAGACCTTGCAGCCGAGGCCGATCGGGGTGGCGGCCGCCTCGTCGCCGAGGTCCAGGCCGGCGGAGTAGACCAGTCGGCCGGCGTGCCGGATCTCGCAGCCGAGGCCGATGGCGAAGGTCTTGCCGGGGCGGCCCCAGCCGCCGGGCGAGCGGGTGACGGCGCGGGCGGTCCAGAGGTAGCGGCGGCCGTCCGGCATGGCGGCGACCTGGACGTGGACGCGCCCGGGGGTGGCGAAGGCGTCGTAGACGTTCCACAGCGGGCAGGTGCCGCCGGTGCGGGAGAAGTGGAAGGGCGTGGCGGACTGGCGCTTCGAGACGTTCCCGGCCCGGTCGACGCGTACGAAGGAGAACGGCACGCCGCGCAGGCCGGGGCGCTGGAGGGTGCTGAGCCGGTGGCAGACCGTCTCGTAGCCGACGCCGAAGTGGTCGGCGAGGTGCTCGATGTCGTAGCGGGCCGCCTCCGCCTGGGCGTGGAAGGCGGTGTAGGGCAGGACGAGGGCGGCGGCGAAGTAGTTGGCCAGGCCGATGCGGGTGAGCGCGAAGGCGGTGGAGCCCTCCGGGCTGTCCTGGGAGGCGAGTTCGGACAGCAGGGAGTCGTGTTCCAGGTAGGCCAGCTGGGTGGCCATCCGGAAGGCCTGCTGGCCGGGGCGCAGCCGGTCGGACAGCCGGAGGGTCCGGGTCGGCTCGTCGTACTGGTGCAGCTGTCCGCCTCCGGTGGCGATCCGGACCCGGTGCCCGGTGGCGAGCCGTTCGGCCAGCACCGTCCTGACCTCGCCGCGCCGCAGGCCGATGGATGTCGCCAAGTCCTCGGCGGCCGTGTCGAGTTCGTGGAGGTAGTTCCGGCGGCGGTAGAAGAACTCGCGGACCTGCTCGTGCGGGGTGTGCGTGTCGACCCCGAGGCCGCGGTCTCCGGCGAGGACGGCGAGCTGCTCGGCGGCGTCCCGGCGGCCGCGGGCCAGGTCGCTCAACAGCCGTGCCACGGAGGGCAGTCGGGCGGCGAGCTCGTCGAGGTCACCGCCAGTGATCCGGCCGGCCGTGACCTCCTCGCCGAGCGCGTCGCGCAGTTCGGCGGTGAGCCGGGCGCTGTCGGGCGGGGCGAAGTAGCCGGCCTCGACGCCGAAGGCCTCGGTGAGGCGCAGCAGGACGGGCACGGTGAGGGGACGGGCGTCGTGCTCCAACTGGTTGACGTAGCTGGGCGAGAGGTCGAGCAGCCGGGCGAGGGCGGCCTGGCTGAGGCCGCGCTCCTCGCGCAGGCGGCGCAGCCGGGCACCGGCGAAGGCCTTTCCCATGGTGTCGTTCTCCCCGCTGTGCGCATCGGTCGATCCGGCGCGGGCAGCCTAGCCGCAGCGCGGCCAGTCAGCCCTTCGCAACCTTCGCGGATTCACCGATGAGCGTTCGCAGAAGTTGGCCGCGGTCCACCGGTGACGGCGGCTCGGCGGGGGTGCCAGAGTCGGTGCTGCGGCCGGGAGGTGCGCAGGACAGCCGCAGAGCACCAGGTCGCTCGCGGTCCGGTGGGCTGTCCGGGCCTCCACGTCCCGCGGTGCGCCACCGCAGCCCGGCACCGTCCGGCCGCCCACTCGCCCTCGCGGTGAGGTGCGTCACATCCTTCGCAACGAGCAAACGAGCACCCTGGGGAGCAGGCCCATGACTCAGTCGGTCCGGCAGCAGCAGGAGCAGCAGGCGGCGGAGCTCGCCGCCCGGTGGGCCTCCGACCCGCGGTGGGCGGGCATCGAGCGCACGTACACGGCGGCGGATGTGGTCCGGCTGTCCGGGACGGTGCGCGAGGAGCACACCCTGGCCCGGCGCGGCGCCGAGCGGCTGTGGCGGCAGCTGCACGAGCAGGACTACGTCCACGCGCTCGGCGCGCTGACCGGCGGCCAGGCCGTGCAGATGGTGAAGGCCGGGCTGCAGGCGATCTACCTGTCCGGCTGGCAGGTCGCGGCCGACGCCAACCAGGCCGGGCAGACGTACCCGGACCAGAGCCTCTACCCCGCCAACTCCGTTCCCCAGGTGGTGCGTCGGATCAACAACGCGCTGCTGCGGGCGGACGGGATCGACGCGGCGGAGGGCAACGGCGGCCCGGACTGGCTGGTGCCGATCGTCGCCGACGCGGAGGCCGGCTTCGGCGGCCCGCTGAACGCCTTCGAGCTCACCAAGGGCATGATCGCGGCCGGCGCGGCGGGCATCCACTACGAGGACCAGCTGGCCTCCGAGAAGAAGTGCGGCCACCTCGGCGGCAAGGTGCTCGTCCCCACCGCCCAGCACATCCGCACCCTGAACGCCGCCCGCCTGGCCGCCGACATCGCCGACGTGCCGACCCTGATCGTCGCCCGCACCGACGCGCTCGCCGCCAACCTGCTGACCAGCGACGTGGACGAGCGCGACGCCCGGTTCTGCACCGGCGAGCGGACGGCCGAGGGCTTCTACCGGGTCGAGCCCGGCATGGCCCCGGTGATCTCGCGCGGCCTGGCCTTCGCCCCGTACGCGGACCTGCTCTGGGTGGAGACCGGCACCCCGGACCTGGAGCAGGCCCGGGAGTTCGCCGAGGCGGTCAAGGCCGAGCACCCGGACACGATGCTCGCCTACAACTGCTCGCCCTCCTTCAACTGGAAGGCCGCGCTGGACGACGACCAGATCGCCAAGTTCCAGCGGGAGTTGGGGGCGATGGGCTACCGCTTCCAGTTCATCACGCTGGCCGGCTTCCACGCGCTCAACCACTCGATGTTCCAGCTCGCCCGCGGCTACGCCGAGCACGGGATGACGGCCTATGTCGACCTCCAGGAGGCCGAGTTCGCGGCCGTGCCGGACGGCTACACCGCCGTGAAGCACCAGCGCGAGGTCGGCACCGGGTACTTCGACCTGGTCTCCACCGCGCTCAACCCGAACGCCGAGACGCTCGCCCTGACCGGCTCCACCGAGGCCGAGCAGTTCCACTGAGTCCGAAGGAGGCCGCCGGGCCCGAAGCGGGCCGCCGAGCCGGAAGGACAGCACCACCGAGCCACCCTGGCAGCCGCTTTGGGGAGCGGCCGCCGCCCACCCCGCCGCCCGGGGCCTCGTTGAGGGACGAGGCCCCGGGCGCCTTCCACCCGCCCCTGGAGCACCGGATGAGCCAGCCCAGCCGCATCGAGGTCCTCGGAGAACACGAGGACCGCTTCGACGAGATCCTCACCCCCGAGGCGCTCGCCTTCCTCGCCCGTCTGCACGACCGGTTCGCCGCCCGCCGCACCGCGCTGCTCGCCGAACGCGACCGGCGCCGCGCCGAGTTGGCGGACGGCGGCAGCCTCGACTTCCTCCCCGGGACCCGCGCCGTCCGCGAGGACAGCACGTGGCGCGTGGCCGGCGCCGGGCCGGGCCTGGCCGACCGCCGGGTGGAGATCACCGGCCCGCCCGAGCGCCGGATGACCGTCAACGCGCTCAACTCCGGTGCCAGGGTGTGGCTCGCCGACTTCGAGGACGCCACCGCCCCCACCTGGCACAACCTGGTCTCCGGGCAGCTCAACCTGGTCGACGCGGTCGAACGCCGGATCGACGACACCACCCCTGAGGGCAAGCGCTACCGGATCGGCGACTCCCCCGCCACCATCGTCGTCCGCCCGCGCGGCTGGCACCTCGACGAGCAGCACCTGCTGGTCGACGGCCGCCCCGCCGTCGGCGCGTTGGTCGACTTCGGCCTCTACCTCTTCCACTGCGGCAAGCGGCAGATCGAGCGCGGCAGCGGCCCGTACTTCTACCTGCCCAAGCTGGAGGACCACCGCGAAGCCCGGCTCTGGAACGAGGTCTTCGCCTTCGCCCAGGCCGAGTTGGGCATCCCGCACGGCACGATCCGGGCCACCGTGCTGATCGAGACCATCACCGCGGCCTTCGAGATGGACGAGATCCTCTACGAGCTGCGCGAGCACGCCGCCGGGCTCAACGCCGGGCGCTGGGACTACCTGTTCAGCCTGATCAAGAACTTCGCCCAGCACGGCCCGCGCTACGTGCTGCCGGACCGCGCCACCCTCACCATGACCCAGCCCTTCCTGCGCGCCTACACCGACCTGCTGGTGCGCACCTGCCACCGGCGCGGCGCCCACGCCATCGGCGGCATGGCCGCCGCCATCCCCCAACGCGCCCCGGAGGCCAACGCGGTGGCCCTCACCAAGGTGCGCGCCGACAAGGAGCGGGAGGCCGGCGACGGCTTCGACGGCTCCTGGGTCGCCCACCCCGGCCTGGTCGCCACCTGCCGCACCGCCTTCGACGACGTCCTCGGCGACCGGCCGAACCAGCTCGACCGCACCCGCGAGGACGTCGAGGTCACCGCCGCCGACCTGCTCGGCGTGCACAGGCTGTCCGCCGGCCTGCCGACCGACCAGGGGCTGCGCTCCAACATCGCCGTCGCCCTGCGCTACCTCACCGCCTGGCTCGGCGGTTCCGGAGCCGTCGCCGTCTTCGGGCTGATGGAGGACGTCGCCACCGCCGAGATCGCCCGCTGCCAGATCTGGCAGTGGCAGCACCACTGCACCCGGCTGACCGGCGGCTCGCTCGTCACCCCGGACATGGTGCGGCGCCTGATCGACCGGGAGCGCGCCACACTGCTCGCCGAGGGCGCCGACCCGACGCTGGTGGACGACGCGGTGCGGATCCTGGAGGACACCGCCCTCGGCGCCGACCTGCCCGCCTTCCTCACCACCGAGGCCTACGCCCGCCACCTCGTGCGGATCCGCACCGCGGCCTGAGCCGCCCCACCACGGAGGCAGTGCACCATGAACGACATCCGCCGCGTCGCGGTCGTCGGCGCCGGACAGATGGGCGCCGGCATCGCCGAGGTCTTCGCCCGCGCCGGGCTCGACACCGTCGTCTGCGAGGCCGGCCGGGACTCCCTGCGCACCGCCCGGGCCCGGATCGACCGCTCGCTGCACCGCGCCGCCGACCGCGGCCGGATCAGCGAGGAGCAGCGCACCGACGCCTGGGCCCACCTGCTGTTCGCCGACGACCTGGAGGCGCTCGCCGACCGCCAGTTGGTGGTCGAGGCCGTCGTCGAGGACGAACGGGTCAAGACCGAGGTGCTCACCACCCTGGACAAGGTGCTCGTCGCCGAGGACGCCGTCCTGGCCACCAACACCTCGGCCATCCCGGTCACCCGCCTCGGCATCACCACGGGCCGCGCCTCCCACGTCCTGGGGCTGCACTTCTTCAACCCGGCCCCGGTGATGCCGCTGGTCGAGCTGGTGTCCTCGCTGCACACCGCCCCGACCGTCCTCGACCGGGTGGAGGGCTTCGCCCGGGACGTCCTCGGCAAGCACGTCGTCCACTCCCGCGACCGGGCCGGCTTCGTCGTCAACGCCCTGCTGGTGCCGTACCTGCTCGCCGCGATCCGGATGGCCGAGGCCGGCCACGCCAGCCCCGAGGACATCGACGCCGGGATGGTCCACGGCTGCGCCCACCCCATGGGGCCGCTCCAACTCGCCGACCTGATCGGGCTGGACACCGTCGAGGCGATCGCCCGGTCGATGTACGAGGAGTACAAGGAGCCGCTGTACGCGCCCCCGCCGCTGCTCTCCCGCATGGTGGAGGCCGGACTGCTCGGCCGCAAGAGCGGACGGGGGTTCCACGCGCACGCCTCGGCGTGACGAGCGCGCCCCGCCGGTGCCCGGCTCCCGTCGCGGAGGGCCGGGAACCGGCGGGGCGGCGTGGTTTCAGACGGTGACGCGTCCGGGCGCTCCAGTTGCTCGGGGCACTCCAGCCCCTTCGGCTGAAAGGACGTCCGCCCGGTGGCAGTCCGGCCGGGGCCCCTGGTGCGGCACACCCGGCCCCTCCCGCCGCCGGGCCCGGTCGCGTTCCGCCCCGTCGAGGACGGCCCGGTGGACGGCGCGGGCCAGCCGGGAGCCCCAGACCGACCGCGGGCCGCCGAAGGGGTCGGCCGCCTCGCCGTCGACCGGGGTGCGGACGGCCACGCACACGGCGTCGGACGGGGTGCCCGAGCACGAGTAGCCGGCGTCCAGGAGGGCCTGCACCTTCGCCTCGGTGGCCGTCGCCAGCAGGTTCACCAGCCCCGCGTCGGCCACCGGCGCGGGCACGACCGCGAGGATGTTGATCGTCCCCGGGACGTACGGACCGGGCGGTGCCGCGGCTGCCGCGGCCCAGGTCGGGACGCCGATGCCGGTCGTCACCAGGGCGACGGCGCCGCCGTCCTCACCCCAGGTGCAGTCGTCGACCTCCGCGGCGGTCATCAGCCCGACACCCGGCCCGCGCAGGCCCTCGGCCTCCGCCAGCTCCGCCAGGTGCCGCTCCGGGTCCATCCGGCTGTAGCCGGGCCGGACCTGGGCGTTCACCACCCAGCCGCGCTCGCCGATCCCGCCGCCCAGCACGGCGCTGCTGACCATCCGCCAGCCCGGGCCGGCCTTCCACACCAGCAGGTGACGACACGAGCCGTCCTCCGACCGCGCGGACCGGAGGACGGCGGGTCGCCGCAGCTCGGACACCAGGCTGTTCGCTGTGATCACCTCAGAGGCAGGGGGCGGTCGGGGCCGGCCCGGTCCGGCGGCGTGGTGCGGTGATCACCGGCGGAGGAGGCCCTGTGGATCCTAGCCCCGCGAGACCGGTCCGCAGGATTCGCGGTTTCGCGGGCTCTGCAGGTTCGCACGATCCGCGGATTCGCAGGATTCGCGGATTCGCAGCCCGGAGCTGTCCGGATTCCGCGGATTGGCCTGCTGGATCCCCGCCCGCCGGCGCGGCAGCCTGGAGCGTACGAGCCCGTCAGGGCGGTCCCGACGCTCCCGAGGAGTCCCGTGATCGAGCACCACGTCCGCGTCCACCCCAGCGCCGACCGGCTGCCGCGAGAGGAGCAGTTGGCCTGGAAACTGGCCGCCGTCGCCACCGCCACCGAGGAGCTGGACCCGGCCGCCGTGGGCATGGCCGTCAACCGGGTCGTCGACAACGCCTCGGTCGCGGTCGCGTCGCTGCTGCGCCGGCCGGTGGCGGTGGCCCGGTCCCAGGCGCTCGCGCACCACGGGGCGCCCGGCGCCCGGGTGTTCGGCAGCCTGGCCAGGGTCTCCCCCGAGTGGGCGGCCTGGGCCAACGGCACCGCCGTACGCGAGCTGGACTTCCACGACACCTACCTCGCCGCCGACTACTCCCACCCCGGGGACAACATCCCGCCGCTGCTGGCCGTCGCCCAGCACACCGGGCGCACCGGCGCCGACCTGCTGCGCGGCATCGTCGCCGCCTACGAGGTCCACGTCGCCCTGGTCAAGGGCATCTGTCTGCACGCCCACCGGATCGACCACGTCGCGCACCTGAGCGCGGCCACCGCCTGCGGCCTCGGCGCGCTGCTGCGGCTGCCGACGGAGACGGTGTACCAGGCGGTGCAGCAGGCCGTGCACACCACGACGGCGACCCGGCAGTCCCGCAAGGGCGAGATCTCCAGCTGGAAGGCCTTCGCCCCGGCCTTCGCCGGCAAGGCCGCAATCGAGGCGGTGGACCGGGCGATGCGCGGCGAGACCTCGCCCTCCCCGGTCTACGAGGGCGAGGACGGCTTCCTCGCCTGGATGCTCGACGGCCCGGACGCCGACTACACCGTGCCGCTGCCCGGGCCCGGCGAACCGCGCCGGGCGATCCTGGACACCTACACCAAGGAGCACTCCGCCGAGTACCAGGCCCAGGCGGTCATCGACCTGGCCCGGCGGCTGCGCGAGAAGACCGGGCCGCTGGAGCGGGTGCGCTCGGTGGTGCTGCACACCAGCCACCACACCCACCACGTCATCGGCTCCGGCGCCAACGACCCGCAGAAGTACGACCCGACGGCCAACCGGGAGACCCTCGACCACTCGATCCCGTACATCCTCGCCGTCGCCCTGGAGGACGGCGGCTGGCACCACGAGCGCTCCTACGCCCCCGAGCGGGCCGCCCGGCCCTCGACCGTCGCCCTGTGGCGGAAGGTCAGCACGGTCGAGGACCCGGAGTGGACCCGCCGCTACCACGACCCCGACCCGCAGCACCGGGCCTTCGGCGGCCGGATCGTGATCACCCTGGACGACGGCTCCGTCATCGAGGACGAGCTGGCCGTCGCCGACGCCCACCCGGCCGGCGCCCGCCCCTTCGACCGCCCCGCGTACCAGCGGAAGTTCCGCACCCTCACCGAGGGCGTCGTCACCCCCACCGACCAGGACCGCTTCCTCACCGCCGCCGCCGGCCTCGCCGAGCTGACGACCGCCGGCCTCGACGAACTGTTCCCGGCCGTCGACACCGAGGCCGTCCGCGAGTTCGACCGCACCCTGCCGAAGGGCCTGTTCTGATGCTGCACACCCGCACCACCGCCGCCGAGCGCCGCCGGGCGCTGCGCGAACAGCTCGCCTCCGGACGGCTGCTGCGCGTCCCCGGCGCGATCAACCCGCTCTCCGCCCGGCTCATCCAGGACACCGGCTTCGACGCCGTCTACCTCTCCGGCGCCGTGCTCGCCGCCGACCTCGGCCTGCCGGACATCGGCCTGACCACCTCCACCGAGGTCGCCGCCCGCGCCCAGCAGACCACCCGGGTCACCGACCTCCCGGTGCTGATCGACGCCGACACCGGCTTCGGCGAGCCGATGAACGCCGCCCGTACCGTCCAGCTCCTGGAGGACGCGGGCCTGGCCGGGCTGCACCTGGAGGACCAGGTCAACCCCAAGCGCTGCGGCCACCTCGACGGCAAGACCATCGCGCCCCGCGAGGAGATGGTCCGCCGGCTGCGCGCCGCCGTCGACGCCCGCCGCGACCCCGACTTCCTGCTGATGGCCCGCACCGACGCCCGCTCCGTCGAAGGACTCGGCGCCGCGATCGACCGGGCCAAGGCCTACGTCGACGCCGGAGCCGACGCGATCTTCCCCGAGGCCCTCGCCGACGAGGCCGAGTACGAGGCGTTCCGCAAGGCCGTGGACGTGCCGCTGCTCGCGAACCTCACCGAGTTCGGCAGGACCCCGCTGCTGGACACCCGCACCCTGGAGAGCCTCGGCTACAACATCGCCCTCTACCCGGTCACCCTGCTGCGGCTCGCCATGGGCGCGATCGAGGACGGGCTGCGCACCATCGCCACCGAGGGCACCCAGGAGCCGCTGCTGCCGCGCATGCAGACCCGCTCCCGGCTGTACGAACTCCTCGGCTACGCCGACTACTCGGCCTTCGACTCGGCCGTCTTCGACTTCACCCTCCCGCCCGGCACCTGACCCGCACCGGAGACCAGCCATGCCCACCACCGCACCCGAGGTCCACCGCGGCCTCGCCGGTGTCGTCGTCGACACCACCGGGATCTCCACCGTCATCCCGGAGACCAACTCCCTCACCTACCGCGGCTACCCCGTCCAGGACCTCGCCGCCCACCGCTCCTTCGAGGAGGTCGCCTATCTGCTCTGGCACGGCGAACTGCCCGACGGCGCCCAGCTGCGCGAGTTCCGGGCCCGCGAGCGCGCCCTGCGCCCGCTCGACCGCACCACCGCCGAGCTGCTCGCGAAACTGCCCGAGACCTGCCACCCGATGGACGTGCTGCGCACCGCCGTCAGCTTCTTCGGCGCCGAGGACCCGACCGAGGACGACGGCCGCCCGGCGCCCGGCCTCGCCAAGTCCCTGACCCTGCTGGCGAAACTGCCCACCGTCGTCGCCGCCGACCAGCGCCGTCGCCGGGGCCTCGCCCCGATCGCACCGGACCCGGACCTCGGGTACGCGGAGAACTTCTTCCACATGTGCTTCGGCGCCGTGCCCGCCCCCGAGGTGGTCCGCTGCTTCGAGGTCTCGCTGGTGCTGTACGCCGAGCACAGCTTCAACGCCTCCACCTTCACCGCCCGCGTCGTCACCTCCACCCTCTCCGACCTCTACAGCGCCGTCACCGCCGCGATCGGCGCGCTCAAGGGCCCGCTGCACGGCGGCGCCAACGAGGCCGTGATGCACATGCTGGAGGAGATCGGCGACCCGGCCCGCGCCGCCGACTGGCTCGACGACGCCCTCGCGGCGAAGCGGAAGGTCATGGGCTTCGGCCACCGGGTCTACCAGCACGGCGACTCCCGCGTCCCGATCATGCAGGCCGCCCTCGACGACCTGGTGGCCCTGGCGGCCGACCCCGGGACGACCCGGCTGGCCGCCCTGCACGCGGCGCTGCGCGAGGCGGTGCTGGACCGCAAGGGCATCCACCCCAACCTCGACTACCCCGCGGGCCTCGCCTACCACCTGATGGGCTTCGACACCCCGGTCTTCACCCCGCTCTTCGTGATGAGCCGGGTCACCGGCTGGACCGCCCACATCACCGAACAGCTCGCCCACAACGCCCTGATCCGCCCGCTCGCCTCCTACGACGGCCCGGAACAGCGGCCGGTGCCGGCCTCCGCGTAGGAGACCGGCACCGCCGTCCGGTCAGGCCCGCGGGGTGGTGAAGCGGTAGCCGGAGTCGATCAGGGAGGGGAGGAAGCGCGTGAGAGCGGCCACCGTCTGCGAACGGTCGCCCCCGCCGTCATGGGTGAGCACGATCGCTCCCGGGCGCATCTCCTTCGTGAGCCGACCGAGGATCACGTCCGTCCCCGGCTCTGCCCAGTCCTCCGGGTCGACCGTCCAGCCCATCGGCCGCATCCCGAGCTCCCTGCTCGTCCTGAGCGTCCTCGGGGCCCAGTCCCCGCCCGGGGCCCGGAACCAGACGGGCGACTTGCCGGTGATCCCGGCGAGGAGGTCGGAGGTGCGCGTCAGCTCCTCCCGCACCTGGGCGTCGTCGGGAAGGTGACGGAGGTCCGGATGGCTCCAGGTGTGGTTGCCGATGCGGTGCCCCCGCGCCGCGATCTCCCGGACCAGGTCGGGACGGGCGGCCGCGTTCTCGCCGATCAGGAAGAACGTCGCCCGGATCCCGTGCTTCTCCAGCAGCGCCAGGACGTCGGGGGTGTGGCGCGGATGGGGTCCGTCGTCGATGGTGAGGGCCACCACCTTCCCCTCCTCCGCGAGTTCGAACAGCGGCCGGCTCTCCGCCTCGGTCAGCACCCTGGGGGCTTCCGGGGCGGCCTCCGGCGCGGTTTCAGGCGCGGCCTCCGGCGCGGCCGCCGGTGCGGCTTCCGGTGCGGCCGCCGGGGGTGCGGCCGCGGGCGGCGGCCCGGCGTTCCCTCTCGGCGCGGTACCGGGTTCCCCGGCCCGCCGTGCTCCCCCGCACCCTGCGGCGCCGAGGACCGACAACCCGGCCGCGGCCAGGATCAGCCTTCGCGAGACAATCTGATGATCTGACATTTTCTGGGTGTCCCCCCGGGCCTGACGCCCCCTCCCGGCGTTCACCCCGAGGGACCCACATCACCACCCGGAAGGACCCAGGGCCACACGGTCGGCGGCACGGTGCCGGGTCCGTCGCCGTCGCCCGGCCTGCGGCCGGGACGCCCCGACCACAGGGCCCCGACCGCGGCACCCGGGTGCCGCCCGCCGCCGGTGCGACGTCTCGGCGGCACCGGTCAGCGGCGCCCCTCCCGATCTCCGTCGCGCCCTTCGGCGACGACCGGGTAGGGCACCCTGGTGCGCCGGTCCGGGTCCACCACCAGCCGGCCGCCGACGGGGGGCCGGGCTCGCTGGGCGCAGTCGGTCCGCTCGCAGATCCGGCAGCCCAGGCCGATCGGCGTGGCCGCCTCCCGGCCGTCCAGGGCGATGCCCTCGGCGTAGACCAGGCGGTGGGCGTGGCGCAGCTCGCAGCCGAGCGCGACGGCGAACTCGCTGCGCGGCGCGCGGTGGCCGAAGCCGCCGTGGGTGACGGTGCGGGCGATCCAGAAGTACCGCTTGCCGTCCGGCATCTCGGCGATCTGGGTGAGGATCCGGCCCGGCGCCGAGAAGGCCTCGTAGACCGTCCAGAGCGGGCAGGTGCCGCCGAGGCGGGAGAAGTGGAAGTCGGTCGCGGACTGCCGCTTGGAGATGTTGCCCGCCCGGTCGGCGCGCAGGAAGGAGAACGGCACGCCCCGGCGGCCGGTGCGCTGCAGGGTGCTCAGCCGGTGGCAAACCGTCTCGAAGCCGACCCCGAAGCGGGCGCCGAGCAGGTCGATGTCGTAGCGCAGCTCCTCGGCGGCGGCGTGGAAGGCCGAGTAGGGCATCAGCAGCGCACCGGCGAAGTAGGTGGCGAGGCCGATCCGGGCGAGGTCCGCCGCCTGGGGCGAGGTGAGGTCGGGCCCTGCCGCCGAGACCAGCGCGTCGAGCAGCGGCCGGTGCTCCAGCAGCGCGAGCTGGGTGGCCAGTTGGAAGGCCCGCTGACCGTCGGTCAGCCACGCGGAGAGGCGGAGGGTGCCGCTCACCGGATCGAACCGGCGCATCTCCGCCTGCCGCCGGTGGTCCGCGTCAACCACCCGCACGCCGTGCCGTTCGCCGAGTGCGGCCGCCAGCGCGGCGGCGAGGCCGCCGGCCGTGGTCGCCCCGAGCGCGGTCGCGGTGCGCTCGGCCTGCTCGTCCAGGGCCGGGATGTGGTTGTGGTGTGTGTAGAAGAAGTCCCGTACCTCGTCGTGGGGTTCGGCCGGGCTGAGCGCGGCGGTCCCGGCAGTGTCGCCGAGATCGGCGACCCTGGCGGCCGCCTCCCGGTAGCGGCGGTACAGCGCGACGAGCGCCCGGGCGACGTCGGGGTGGTCCCGGCTCACCTCCGCGACGTCCTCGGCCGGGACGGGGGCGCCGCACGCCTCGTCGGCGAGGGCGGCGCGCAGGTCGGTGGCGAGGCGCTCCTCGTCGGCCTCGGAGAAGAACTCCGGGTCCACGCCGAACACCTCGGCGATCCGCAGCAGCACGGCGGCGGTGAGCGGGCGCTGGCTGTGCTCGATCTGGTTGAGGTAGCTGGTCGAGATGCCGAGCTCGTGGGCCAGCTCGACCTGGTTCATGCCGTGCTCGCGGCGCAGCCGGCGCAGCTTGGCGTGGGCGAAGATCTTGCGCCCGACGGGACGTGCCATGGTGCGACGCACCCCTCTTCTCTGTTCTTCCCCGGTCTTCTCTTCCCCGGATGGTTGCGAAGGCCTACACCGGTACCTGGCCGACGGTCATCCGGTGGGCCCGCACGGCCGCCTCGACCCGCACGGCATCGGCGGCCGCCCGCACCTCGTGGACCCGTACGGCCCAGGCGCCCTGCGCGGCGGCCAGGACGGCGGCGGCCGAGGTCGCGTCGTCCCGCTCCCGGGCCGGGCGGGGCTCGCCGGTGGCCGGGTCGGCGAGCAGTTCGCCGAGGAAGCGCTTGCGGGAGGGCCCGACCAGGAGCGGGCGGTCCAGCACGGCCCAGGCGTCCAGGGCGGCGAGCAGCGCCCAGTCGTCGCCCCGGCCCTTGGCGAAGCCGAGGCCGGGGTCGAGGACGACCTGCTCCGGGTCGACGCCGGCCGACACCACGGCGTCCATTTGGCGCCCCACTTCGGCGACCACCTCGGCGACGACGTCCCCGTAGTCGGCCAGGTCGTCCATCCCCTGGGACTGCCCCCGCCAGTGCATGACGACGAACGGCACACCGGCCCGCGCGGCCGTCTTGGCCATGGCCTCGTCCGCCCGGCCGCCGCTGACGTCGTTGACGATCCGGGCCCCGGCGTCCACCGCGGCCTCGGCGACCCGGGCGCGCATCGTGTCGATGCTCACCAGGACGCCCTGCCGGGCGAGTCCGCGCACCACCGGCAGCACCCGCGCGAGCTCCTCCTCGACCGGCACCCGGCGGGCGCCGGGGCGGGTCGACTCGCCACCCACGTCCACCATGTCGGCGCCCCGCGCGGCCAGCGCCAGTCCGTGCTCCACCGCCCGGCCCGGGTCCAGCCAGCATCCCCCGTCCGAGAACGAGTCCGGGGTGACGTTGAGGATTCCCATGACCGCGCAGCGACCCCAGTCGGGAAGTCCGGGAAGGGCGTACGCATGTCTTTCCATGGCCCTATTGTGCAGCCTCCGGAGGCCGTTTCGCGACCACTTCCGACCGCCCTCGATCGCGGCCGGAGAAAACCCGCGTATCACACTGTGGACTTTCCACCACGCCATTCCGAGCGGGCGTATACCGTCCTGTCATGACACTCGGGAAACCCTCCACACGCACCGACCGGGCGGCGACCGTCCGCGATCTCCTGGCCACCGGAAAGCGTTCCTATTCGTTCGAGTTCATGCCGCCGCGGAACGCCGAGGCGGAGGCCGGACTGTGGAACGCGATCCGCCGGCTGGAGGCACTCTCCCCCACCTTCGTCTCGGTGACCTACGGTGCGGGCGGCTCGACCCGGGAGCGGACGGTGAACGTCACCGGCCGCATCGCCCAGGAGACGACCCTCACCCCGGCCGCGCACCTGACCGCCGTCGGCCACAGCGTCGGCGAGCTCAGGAACATCCTCGGGCACTACGCCGACCAGGGAGTACGGAACATCCTGGCCCTGCGCGGCGACCCACCGGGCGACCCGCTGGGTGCCTGGGTCCGGCATCCGGGCGGGGTCGAGTACGCCGCCGACCTGGTTCACCTCATCAAGGACTCGGGCGACTTCTGCGTCGGGGTGGCGGCTTTCCCGGAAATGCACCCGAGGTCACCGGACTGGGAGTCGGAAATCCGGCACTTCGTCACGAAGTGCCGTTCCGGAGCCGACTACGCGATCACCCAGATGTTCTTCGAGGTGGACGGATACCTCCGTTTCCGTGACCGTCTCCAGAAGGCCGGATGCGATATTCCGGTGATTCCGGAGATCATGCCGGTGACCAGCATCCGGTCACTGCGCCGAATTCCGACCCTGAGCACCGCTGCCATTCCCACAGCCCTCTCCGACCGCATGCTGGAACACCAAAACGATCCCGCCGCCGTACGCTCGATCGGGATCGAGCACGCCACCGCCATGTGCCGGCGGCTGCTTTCCGAAGGCGTGCCCGGGCTGCATTTCATGACCATGAACTTCTCCACGGTCACCACCGAGATCTACCAGAACCTCGGCCTGCCCCGGTCCGGCTGAACGGGCATGCGGGCCGCGCCGCGACGCGGCCCGCATGCCGTGGCGGGCGTCCCGAACCGGCGGAGGAGTCCCGCCCGGGCGCGTCAGCCGGCGAGTTCCTCGCGCAGCAGGCGGGCGGCGCCGACCAGGCTCTCCAGCGAGGCCCGGGTCTCCGGCCAGCCGCGGGTCTTCAGCCCGCAGTCGGGGTTGACCCAGAGCCGCTCCGCCGGGATCGCGGCCAGGCCCGCGCGCAGCAGGGAGACGGCCTCCTCGGTGCTGGGGACGCGCGGGGAGTGGATGTCCCAGACGCCGGGGCCGACCTCGCGCGGGTAGCCCGCCTCGGCCAGCTCGCCCGCCACCTCCATGTGGGAGCGGGTGGCCTCCAGGGAGATGACGTCGGCGTCGAGGTCGTCGATCGCCGTCATGATGGCGCCGAACTCGGCGTAGCACATGTGGGTGTGGATCTGGGTGTCGGCGCGGACACCGGAGGTGGCGAGGCGGAAGGCCTCGGTGGCCCAGTCCAGGTACGCCGGTCGGGCGGCGGCCCGCAGCGGGAGGGTCTCGCGCAGGGCCGGCTCGTCGACCTGGACGACGGCGGCGCCCCCGGCCTCCAGGTCGACGACCTCGTCGCGCAGGGCGAGGGCGACCTGGCGGGCGGTGTCGGCGAGCGGCTGGTCGTCGCGGACGAAGGACCAGGCGAGCATGGTGACCGGGCCGGTGAGCATGCCCTTGACCGGACGGTCGGTCAGGCCCTGCGCGTAGCGGAACCAGTCGACGGTCATCGGGTGCGGACGGGAGATGTCCCCGGCGAGGACCGGCGGGCGCACGTACCGGGTGCCGTAGGACTGCACCCAGCCGTGCCGGGTGGCCAGGTAGCCGGTGAGCTGCTCGGCGAAGTACTGGACCATGTCGTTGCGCTCGGGCTCGCCGTGCACCAGGACGTCCAGGCCGGCCTTCTCCTGGTACGCGATGACCTCACGGACCTCGGCCTCCATCCGCTCCCGGTACGTGGCGCCGTCGATCCGACCGGCCGTCAGGTCGGCCCGGGCGACGCGCAGTTCGGTGGTCTGCGGGAAGGAGCCGATGGTGGTGGTCGGCAGCAGCGGCAGGCCGAGCCGGGCGCGCTGGGCCTCGGCCCGCTGCGGGTAGGCCTGGGCGCGGCGGGCGTCCGCGTCGGTGACGGCGGCGATCCGGGCGCGCACCGCCGGGTCGCGGGTGATCGGCGAGCCCGCGCGGGAGGCCAGGTCGGCCCGGTTGGCCGCGAGGTCGGCGGCGATCGCGCCGGTGCCCTCGCGCAGGCCGCGGGCGAGCAGCGCCGCCTCGGCGGCCTTCTGCTTGGCGAAGGCCAGCCAGCGGGCGATCTGCGGGTCGATGTCGCGTTCGAGGGTGGCGTCGATCGGCACGTGCAGCAGGGAGCAGGACGGCGCGACGTCGACGGTGTCGGCGAGGCCCAGCAGGGTCGCCAGGGTCGTGAGGGATTTCTCCAGGTCGTTGATCCAGATGTTGCGCCCGTCGATCACCCCCGCCACCAGCCGCTTGCCGGGCAGGCCGCCGGCGGCGGCGAGGTCCTCCAGGTTGGCCGCGGCCGGGCCGGTGAAGTCCAGTGCCAGACCCTCGATCGGGGCCTTCGCCAGGACCGGCAGGGCGTCGCCGAGCCGGTCGAAGTAGCTGGCGACCAGCAGCTTGGGCCGGTCGGTGAGGGCGCCCAGCTCGCGGTAGGCGCGGGCGGCGGCGTTGAGCTCGGCCGGGGTGCGGTCCTGGACCAGCGCGGGCTCGTCCAGCTGCACCCAGTCGGCGCCGGCGGCGCGCAACCCGGCCAGCAGCTCCGCGTAGACGGGCAGCAGCCGGTCCAGCAGGGTGATCGGCTGGAAGTCGGCGGCCACCCCGGGCGCCGGCTTGGCGAGCAGCAGGTAGGTGACCGGCCCGACCAGCACCGGCCGGGCCGCGTGGCCGAGCAGCAGCGCCTCGCGCAGCTCGCCGACGGCCTTGGCCGGGTTCGCCGTGAACACCGTGTCCGGCCCCAGCTCCGGCACCAGGTAGTGGTAGTTGGTGTCGAACCACTTGGTCATCTCCAGCGGGGCGACGTCCTGGTTGCCGCGCGCCATGGCGAAGTACCCGTCCAGCGGGTCGGCTTCGACGGCGGCCCGGTGCCGGGGCGGGATCGCGCCGACGGCGACGGTGGTGTCCAGCACGTGGTCGTAGAACGAGAAGTCACCGGTCGGGACCTCTTCGACGCCGGAGTCGGCGAGCTGCTGCCAGTTCCCCCGGCGCAGGTCGGCGGCGGTGGCCAGCAGCACCTCGGCGGTGACCGAGCCCTTCCAGTAGCCCTCGATGGCCTTCTTGAGCTCCCGGCCCCGGCCCTGGCGGGGGTAGCCGTACGCGGTGGCGACGCTCGCCGCGGCTGCGGACTTCGTGGTCAAGGGACTCTCCTTCGCGAGTCTGTTCTCCTCAGGTACCCGGAGACGGCACGAAGGCGCGAAGGGATGACGTACCCGGCGGCGGCCGTCACGGGAACGTACGGGCCTGGTCCGCCTGGTATGGTCGCCGACCCGCCCACGAGGTCACCGGATAGCCGCGCGCGGGTCGTCCGCGGGCGGGCAGTGGCAGGTCTTCGGACTCGCGGGCGCGTCCGTCCCGTGAAGGGCGGACACCTACTGGCCGTCGCTTCCCAGACCCGTCCCGGGTCCAGTGCGTATGACGGCGGTCGTTCCCACTCACCGCTGCGGGGCAGTCCCGGACTGGCCAGTCGAAAGGCGTCACCGGGTTCCCTCTTGCGACGCCCTGCCTGGCGGACAGGGCGAACCAGCTGCACCGTCAGCTTAGGGGCAAAGCACCGGGCCCGGCGCGGGAATCTCGGAACCCGTCCGGATGGTGGAACGCCACCACGGCTCGCGGGGCCGGTGGTCAGGTCCGCGTCGGGGTGTCCGGCGTGCGCGGCAGGGCGGCGCGGATGTCCGCGAGCAGTCCGGTCAGGCCACATCCCGGACCCAGTCGGCCGTCCAGTCGCGCGAGCTGGTCGGCCGGGATGCCCGCCAGTATCCGTTCGGCTTCGCCCAGCAGCCGCCGTCCCCGCTGGAGGTCGGACCTCATCCTGGCGACCTGCGCCTGCGCCCCGCCCAGCTGGCGGCGGGCGGATTCCAGTGCGGCGTGCTGTTCCGGGGTCAGGACGACGACCTCGACCCCGTCCAGCGTCATCGTCCGGTGCTTCGCGGGCTTGGGTACGATGGTCGGCCTTTCGGTTCAGGGGTGCGCCGGGCCGGTGGGCCGCGCGGCGGTCGGCGGCCCCACCGTGGTGTCCGGGCCGGATGGGGCGTCCGGGCCGGGCGGGGCCTCGAAGCGCACCGTGGGCTCGAAGTTGGCGCGGCGCGCCGCGCGGCGGAAGACGGTGAGGACGGCCGGCCCGACGACGAGCACGGCGGTGAAGGTGGTGACGGCGCGGCCGGTGTCCCAGCCGAGCGAGGTGGCCAGGTCGAACAGCAGGTAGCGGTGCCACTGCTCGGTGAAGGGCAGGCCCGGCAGGTAGGCGATCGAGCTGTTCGGGTCGGTGGAGAACGGCCAGAAGGAGAGGTTCAGCAGGAAGCCGAAGAGGTAGCCGGAGAACGCCCCGTACCCGGCCAGCAGCGGCACCTCCCAGCGCCGCCCGGCCCCCGGCAGCAGTCCGGCGAGCATGCCGACGAAGGCGCAGCCGAACATCTGGTACGGCATCCAGGGGCCGACGCCGCCGGTGAGCAGCGCGGAGGCGAACAGCGAGGTGCAGCCGAGGGTGAAGCCGAAGCCGGGGCCGAAGACCCGGCCGGCCAGCACCAGGATGAAGAAGACCGTCTCCACTCCGGCGGTCCCGGCGCCGAGCGGGCGGAGTCCGGCGTTGACGGCGGACAGGACGCCGAGCATGGCGAGGGCCTTGGCGTCGATGCCGCCCGCGGAGATCTCCGCGATGACGACGGCGAGCACCAGGACCAGCAGGGCGCCGAAGATCAGCGGCGGCGCGTAGTTGGAGCCGAACCGCCCTGGCGCGACGACGAACGGCCAGGTGAAGGCCACCAGCCCGATGAGGGCGGCCAGGGCGACGACGACACGGGCCCGGCCGGGGATCCGGACGGCGGTCACCGGGCGGCCTCCACCGCTTCCACGGCCGCCGCGACCTGTTGCACCGTCAGATAGCCGAGCGGGGCGAGGATCTTGGCGGTCTGCGGGGCGAAGGTGGGCGAGGCGACGATGACCTCGGCGGTGGGCCCGTCGGCGACGATCTCGCCCTCGGCCATCACCACGACGCGGTCGGCGGCGGAGGCGACGAACTCGACGTCGTGGGTGGAGACGACGACCGTACGGCCTTCGGCGGCGAGGGCGTCGACGATGCCGGTGAGCGCCTCCTTCGCCTGGTAGTCGAGCCCCCGGGTGGGTTCGTCCAGCAGCACGACCCTTGGTGCGGCGGCGAGTTGGATCGCCAGGACGAGGGCCAGCTTCTGTCCCTCGGAGAGGTCCCGGGGGTGGGTGCCGTCCGGGATCCCGGGGGCCAGGCGGTCGAGGACCTGCCGTGCGGTCGGCCCGCCGGCGCCGTCGGCTTCGAGGTCGCTCTGGGCGAGTTCCTGGGCGACCGTCTCCAGGTACAGCAGGTCGGTGGGGGTCTGCGGGACGAGCCCGACCAGCTGCCGGGCCCGGGCCGCGGGCAGCCGCTTGGGGTCCGCGGCCGGGCCGCCCCCGGCGCCGGTGACCTTCACGCTGCCGCCCTGGCGGGGCCCGGAGCCCTGGAGGGCCCACAGGAGCGAGGACTTGCCGGACCCGTTGCGGCCCATCAGCGCCGTGACCTCGCCCGCCCGCAGCTCCAGCCGGACGTCCCGGACGGCGGCCACCGGCCCGTACCGGACGACCACCCCAGTCGCCTCCAGCACCGGTTCCCCCGCCACCGCTGCCCGGCGCGGCGGGGGAACCGGCAGGTCCGTGAGCCTCTCCCGCAGCGGCGCGGCGGCCCGGCGGGCGTCCCGGACGGACAGCGGCAGCGGCCGCCAGCCGGCCAGTCGGCCGAGGTCGACGACGGGCGGCGCGATCGCGGTGTCCCGGAAGACCTCGGCCGGGGGGCCGTGCACGACCGTCCCGTCGCCGGGCAGGTAGGCGACCCGGTCGGCGTACTGGACGACCCGCTCCAGGCGGTGCTCGGCCAGCAGGACGGTCACGCCGAGGTCGTGGACCAGCCGGGTGATCGCGGCCAGCACCTCCTCGGCGGCGGTCGGGTCGAGCGCGGAGGTCGGCTCGTCCAGCACCAGGACGCGCGGGTGCGCGGTGAGCACCGAGCCGATGGCGACGCGCTGCTGCTGGCCGCCGGAGAGCTCGTACAGGGCCCGGTGGCGCAGGTCGGCCAGGCCGAGCAGGTCCAGGGTCTCCTCGACGCGCTTGCGCATGGTCTCCGACGGGATCGCCAACTGCTCCATGACGTACGCCAGTTCCTCCTCCACCGTGTCGGTGGTGAAGCCGGCCAGCGGGTCCTGCCCGACCACGCCGACCACGTCGGCGAGTTCGCGCGGCGGGTGGTGGGCGGTGTCGCGGCCGTCCACGGTGACCCGGCCGCGCAGGGTGCCGCCGGTGAAGTGCGGCACCAGGCCGTTGACGGCGCCGAGCAGGGTCGACTTGCCGACGCCGGTGCGGCCGACCACCAGGCAGAGCTCGCCCTCCGGGATGTGCAGGTCGACGTCGCGCAGGACGGGCGTGCTCTCGCCGTCGTACACCACGCCGACCCGGTCGAATCGGATCACGTGCTCACCTCGGAGGTCGTGCGGTCGGTGCGGTCGGTGGGGGCGGCGTCGGGACGTGCGGCCGGGCGCGGCCCCGGCCCGGCGGCGGGTCCGGGTGTCCGGCCGGGCGGCGGCGAGACGATACCGGCCGCCCCCGCCAGCAGCAGGGCGAGCACCGGGACGAGCGGCAGAGTCGGCCAAGTCAGCGGGTACAGCGAGGGGTTGAGGTCGGTGGCGTCGTAGCCGACGGTGGCGAACAGCAGCACGGCGGCGGTCACCCCGCAGCCGGCCACGCCCCACTCGGCGGCCCGCCAGCGGTCCGGCCGGTAGGTGGTGCGCCGCACCCGCCGCCCGCCGAGCAGCAGGCCCGCCACGCAGAGCACGGCGCCCGCGAGGAAGGCGGGCAGGCCGAGCGCGGCCGGGGCCGTCCCGTCCAGCAGCCCGTACACCCCGGCGCACAGGCCGCACATGCCGAGCAGCATCAGCGCGCCGGTCAGCCGGCGGGAGCGGCGCGAGGCGGTGCCGGAACGCCCGTAGCCGCGCGAGTCCATCGCGGCCGCGAGGCTGAGCGAACGCTCCAGCGCGTCCTCCAGGACCGGCACCACGATGCTGCGCAGGGCGCGGACGCCCTTGCGCCGCCCGGCACGCAACCGCCGTGCCCGGGCGACGCGTTGGACGCTCTGCACCAGCTGGGGCGCGACGCTGAGCGACACCGTCACGGCGACGCCAAGCTCGTACAGGGCCCCCGGCAGCACCCGCAGCGCCCGCTTGGGGTTCGCCAGGGTGTTCGCGGCGCCGATGCAGCAGATCAGACAGGCCAGCCGCAGCCCGTCGAAGGCCGCCGAGAGCGTGGCCTCCAGCGAGACCGGGCCGCCGATCTCGATGCCCGCGTACCAGGCGGGGGTGGGGATGTGCGGCAGGGAGAAGAGCAGGTGGTCGTGCGGGGTGACACCGGTGGCGAAGACGCACCGGAAGACCACCCGGATCGCCACCACCGTCAGGGCCAGCCACAGGTAGTAGGTGAACCCGCGCGCCCACGGCGCCTCGCTGCGGCGGGCGGTGACCACGAAGCCGAGCACGGCGAGGACGAGCAGGAGCAGCAGCGGGTTGGTGGTACGGCTGGCCGCCGTCGCCAGGGCGAGCGCCCAGGCCCACCAGGCCAGCGGGTGGAGGTTGCGCGGGACGCGCCGGCCCCCCGCGGCCCGCCCGGGGGCGCGCTGCGGGGAGCCGGGTTCGCGTGTGTCGAGCGTGCCCACCGGATCACTCGGCCCGTCGGCGGCGGCGCCGGGCGGCCACCACCGTGGCCACGCCCAGCGCCACGACGAGGACCGAGCCGAGCACGGCGGGGACCATCGACCCGGAGTCGTGCGGGGCGTCGGCCACCGGGTTGGCGTCCACCACCCCGCCGGGCACGGCTGCCGCGGACGTGGGCCCGGCCTCGGCCGCGGCCGTCTGCGGTGTCGACTGGTCGCTCGGGGCATCGGTCGGCGGGGCGGTGGACGGCTCGGCCGGCACCGGCGTGGGGTCGGGCGCGCCCGGCGGGGTGCTGCCGTCCTCGGGGGTGGCGGCGGGGTCCGTCCCCGGGGTCGCGGCGGACGCGGGCGGACGGGCTCCGCCGGGCTGAGGCGCGGCGGGGGCCGGGGCCCGGCCGCCGGTTGAACCAGTGCCGCCGGTTGAGCCGGAGCCGCCGGTCGCACCGGAGCCGCTGCCGCCCGTCGTACCGGATCCGCCCGTCCCGCCGGAACCGCCCGCCGCTCCGCCGGAGCCGCCCGTCGTGCCCTGGCCGGGGTCGGCCGGCTGCCCGCCCGGGCTGGAGTTGTGGGCCCGGACGCTGTCCGGCGAGATCGTCGGACGGCCTTCGGTGCCCTCGACGTTGGTGCCGCCGAAGATCCACAGGTCGACGCTGCCGGGCTTCGGCTGGTAGAGCATCGCGCCGAGCTGGCTGTAGGACCACTCGTTCTGGCCCGGATCGGCGTGCCAGTACGACCAGTACGCGGTGGCCGGGGGCGTCAGGACGCACTTCTCCTGGTCCGGCGTCGGGTACTGCTTGCCGCCCTGGAAGCCGCTGTAGCCGATCCGGCAGATGAAGGCCGGACCGTCGTGGCCGGTGCCGGTGGTCTTCCAGCCGCCCTGGTTGAGCAGGGTGAACCCGGTGGTGGGCGTGGTGCCGCAGGAGCGCAGCAGCGGGCCGCCCCACTTGCCGAAGTCCACGGCGAGTACGGCACCGGAGGTGGTGGTGCACTGCTCGATCGGCAACGGGGTCGCGGCGGCCGGGGTCGTGCCCGCGGCGACGCCGCCGAAGGCGAGGGCGAAGGTCAGCGACGCCGCCCCGGACAGCCGGGCGAGGCGCGTGCCGAGTCCCCGGCTCACCGGTGACGCCCCGGGGCGGCCGCGGTGCGGCGACGGGCGACGAGGACGGCCCCGGCGCCGAGCGCGGTCAGCGCGCCGGCTCCCGCCGTCAGTGCCAGTGCCTGGCTTCCGGTACTGGCCAGGCCGCCTGAACCGGTCCGCACCGGTACGCCCCCTGCCCCGGCGGCACTGTCACCCTTCGGGGTGTCGATGCCGCCGGACGACGGGGTGTCGGTGGCCGGGATCGGCACGGTCGTCGTGGGCGAGCCCGCCGGGGTGCCGGTCGGCGTCCCGGTGGGACTGACCGTCGGGGTGGGCGTTCCCGTCGGGGTACCTGTCGGCGTCCCGGTGGGAGTAGGCGTCGGCGTGCCCGCGAGGTCGCGGGACAGCGTCCCGAAGGAGATGCCGGTGGCACCGCCCAGCACCTGCGTGGACGCGCGGACGTCCGACCCCCGCTGCCCGGCCGCCGCGACGTTGAACCCGCCGTCGCCGTTCTGCTGCCCGGCGAGGAAGTCGAGCGCCTTGGCGATCTGTCCACCGTAGGCGGCCTGGCGCAGCGTCAGGCCCTGGACGGCCAGCGCGGCCGAGTTGGTGGAGTCGCCGGACGCGCCGGGGAAGCCGCCGTCGGGCAGCTGCCGCGCGGCGAGCCAGCCGAGCCCCTGGTCGACCGCCTGGGCGGCCTCGTCCCCGGGGACGAGGGCGAGGGCCATGACGGCCATCGCCGTGCTGTCCACGTCGGAGTCGCCGGTGGCGGGGATCAGGCTCGGCCAGGAGCCGTCCGGGTGCTGGAGGCCCTTCAGGTAGGCGATCGCGGGGGCGACGCTGGTGGACTCCCCGGCCCGGAGCTGGGCCATGACGGCGAGCGCCTGGGAGAAGACGGAGGTGGCGTAGGCGTAGTTGCCCGGGGCGGCGCAGCCGGTGGTCGCGTCGGCCTTGGCACACACCAGTGCGGCGAGGGCGGCGATCAGGTCGTGGCCGCCGAAGTCCCGCGGGTTGCGGCCGACGGCCTCGGCGAGCAGCGCCTCCTTGCCGATGGACCCGCCGCCGGCGTACTCGGTGCCGATCGCGGTCCAGTCGTTGACGGTGCGCTCGCTCGCGTCCTTGCCCTGCTGGTCGAGGAAGTCGACGATCCGGCGCAGCGCGGCGTCGTCGGTGCCGGTCGCGGCGAGGGCGTAGGCCCCGTCGATGGTCAGGCCGAAGTCGGCGAAGGCCGGGAAGCCCTCGTAGTAGTGGCCGTCGATCAGCCGGGACGGGTCGGTGAGGTAGGCGCTCCCCCTGGCCGCGTCGGGCTTCCTCCCCGCGGGCGGGGTCGGCGTGGTGGTGGGGCCGTCCGGGTTGTGCCGGACGGTGGTGAGGTCGGTGCCGGTGAGGGCCAGGAGGGCCTGCTCGGTGGCGACGGCGTCCGGGTCGGTGGTCGACTCGTCGGGGCCGAGGCCGCCGTCCTTGCCCTGGCGGGCGGCGAGCCAGGCGGTGGCGGCGGCCCGGTGGGCGTCCTGGCCGGTGGCCCGGAAGACCTGGGCGGCGATCGCGGTGCTGGTGGTGTCGCCGGGGGCGCCGGGGTACGGGAGGAGGGAGCCGTCGGGCTGCTGGCTCGCCGCGAGCTGGTCGGCGGCCTTCCTGGCGGCCGCTTCGTAGCCGGGGGCGGTCCGCAGGGCGAGGGCGGCGATCGCGGTGGCGGACGGGTCGGACTCGCAGTGGTCACCCGCGACGATCATCGAACCGGCCATGCCGCCGTCGGCGCACTGGAAGGCCGCGAACCGGGCGAGGGCCGGGGCGGGCGGCGTCACGCCGGCGCGCTGCAGGGCGATGACGCCGAGGGACTGGACCCAGGGCGAGGACGCGCCGAGGAAGTCCCCGGCGGCGGTGCACCTGCCGTTCTCCCCCGCCCCCGTGCAGACGTGGTCGGTGAGTACGGCGACCAGGTCGTGGCCGCCGAAGGCGCGCGGGTCGCGGCCGGTGCTCTCGGCGACGAGGGACAGCAGGGCGGCGGCCCTGGTGTCCGGCGCGCCGGTCGGCCCATCAGGGTGCAGGAACGCGTCGGTGTGGGCGTCGAGGAAGGCGACCACCTTGCGCAGCGCCGGGTCCTGCGTCCCCGCCGCCGCGAGCGCGATGGCGGTGAGGGCGGTCCGGGGGTAGTCGGGCCCCGGGGCGGCCCAGTTCTCCATGTGGTCGCCGCCGACGAGTTGGCCGGCCAGCCAGGCCGCGGCGGCCGCCGGGTCGCCCGTGGCGGAGGGGGATCCGGTGGGGCTCGGGGTCGTACTCGGGCTCGCCGTCGCCGACGGGGAGGCGGAGGGCGAGGGGCCGCCGTTCCTGGCGCGGACGGAGTCCGGGGTGAAGTTCGGCGCCCCGCTGGTTCCGCCGACGTCCGTACCGCCGTAGACCCAGGCCTCGACCTCGCCGGGCTTGGGCTTCTGCGTGCCGGCCCCGAACCGGCTGTAGGACCAGGCCTGTTGGCCGGGTTCGGCGATCCAGTACGACCAGTACGCGGTGGCCTGCGGGGTGTTGACGCACGGCTCCTCGGCCGGTGTCGGGTACTGGGCGCCGCTGTTGAAGGTCCCGGTCCCGAGCCGGCAGATGAAGGCCGGTCCGTCGTGCTCGGTGCCGGTCGTGGTGAAGCCGGCGTTGTGCAGCAGGTTCATGCCCGTCGTGGGGTGGGCGTCGCAGCCCCGGACGACGCCGCCGCCCCAGTGGGTGAAGTCGACGGCGACGATCGCGCCCGTCGTCGCCGTGCACCGCTCGATCGGGTCGGCCGAGGCGGTACCCGGGTACCCGAGCAGGACCGTGCCGCAGGCGGCGACGGCGACGGTGCCTGCGACCACCAGCGAGGCGAGGTCCCGGTTCCTGTGACGTGTGCGATTGCTGCTGACCCTCACGACGACTCCCTGGTCGGTCGACACGCGAGGCGACGGCGCAGCCGACGGTCGCCCGCGGGCACGGGGGCCGTCGAAACCGCGTCGTAGTCCGCGACGACGCAAGTGCTCTGTGAACAGACCCCCGGTCCAGGCATTCCGGCTCACCCACCCCCAGGTGGGTCCACGGTTGCGGGTCAGCGCCGGAGTTGGACCGGCTTCCCCTGAATGCCGAGGGCAAAAAATCGGTTCATCAGACCACGCTGACCGACGGGCAGTCAACGGGGCGTCAGGTCGATCACATCACCTCGTCGGGCGACGGACCTGTGCGTAAGCGTCCGCGGTGGCCGAGCGGGGGAACCCGGTGCGAACCCGGGGCTGACGCGCAGCGGTGTGGGGCGGTGACCGTGCCGTCCCGAGCCCGAATGCCCGCCCGGCCACGCACCACGGCGAATGCCGGCCCACGCGATCCGGGCGGCGACCGCTCCGGCAGTCGCGCGCCCCGAGCGGACGCGGGAGTCCCGGGGCAGGGTCGGCGCCCGCCACCCCAAGGAGCCTGTCCCGTGCCCCTCCGCACCTCGTCCCGCGCCGCCTCGGCGACCACCGTCGCGCTGACGGCCGGCGCCCTGCTGCTCTCCGCCGTCCCCGCCCACGCGACGGCCACCCCGGCCCAGATAGCCACCTCCAAGAGCACCGGCGTCACGTACCTGAAGTCCCTCCAGGCCGCCGACGGCAGCTACGTCACCGGCGGCGGACTCTCCAACGAGTGGGCGTTCAGCGCGCTCGCCGCCGCCGGAACGGCCGCCGCCGACGTGACCCCCGGCGGGGACAGCAGCAGGAACGCCCGCCTCGTCTACCGCAACCAGCTCGCCGCCCCCGGCTGGCCCGGCACCTCGCCCGTGGCCACGGACTACGAGCGCGCCGTCCTCAACGCCTACGCGGCCGGCATCGACCCCGCCCGCGTCGGCCCCGGCCGCAACCTCCTCGCCGACCTCACCGCCTACTGGCAGACCGCCGAACCCGGCTACTACGGCCCGTCCGCCAACTTCAACGGCACCGTCTTCGGCCTGCTCGCCCTCGCCGGCGCCAGGACCCAGGCCGGCGCCCAGCGCGCCCCGCAGCCGCTGCTCGACGCCTCCGTCACGGCCGTGCGCGCCAACCAGCACAACGACGGCGGCTGGAACTACAGCAAGGCCGCGGGCGACCCGACGGCACTCGCCCAGGGCAGCGACATCGACATGACGGGTGCCGCCATGGCCTCCCTCTGCACCGCCGGCGTGCCCAACACCGATTCCGCGGTCGTCGCCGCCAAGAACTGCCTCAAGGGCAAGCTCGCCTCCTCCGGCGCCTTCAACGCCATGTTCGGGGTGAACACCGACTCCAACGGCTGGGTCGTGTCCGGCCTCAACGCCTGCGGCATCAACCCCCAGGGCACCGACTTCACCAGCGGCACCGGCAAGACCCCGGTCGACTTCCTGATCTCCCAGCAGTTCAAGCCCGGCGGCGGCTTCAAGTACCTGCCCACCGACACCAGCCCGTCCGCCTACGCCTCCGTCGACGGCCTGCGCGCCGTCGCCGGTGCCGGGTTCACCGCCACCCCGCCCGCCCCGACCACCGCGGGCGAGCCCGCCTGGGCCGCGACCACCGACTTCACCGCCGGCACCGCCGCCCGGCTCCCGCTGGTCGTCGACGACGGCACCGGCGCGCTCAGGGTCTGCGCCGTCACCCTCACCCCGACCGGCACCACCGCGACCCTCGGCGACGTCCTCGACGCGGCCGCCACCGCGACCCCGGGCGGCTGCGTCACCTCGGTCACCCCGTCCACCGGCGGCGGCACCGTCACCGCGCTCAACGGCACGGCCAACGCCGGCTCCTCCACCTGGAAGCTCAGCCTGGACGGCGCCACCGCCACCCCGGCCGCCCGGGCCGCGACCGTCCACCTCGGCGACACCGTCTCGCTGCGCTACGGCGGCTGACCGCACGACGCGACGCAGGACGGGGGCACCGGCGCCCCGGCCCCTTCCGGAGAAGGGGCCGGGGCGCCGGTACCCCCCGCCTGTCAGGGCGCGGTGGTGCCCGGCTGTGCGCCGGCGCCGAAGGACCAGCCCTCGACGTCGCCGGGGGCCGGGTCGTAGCTGCCCGCGCCCAGGGTGCTGTACGACCAGGGGCCGCCGTGCTGGGCGTGCCAGTACGACCAGTAGGCGCTGCCGGTCGGGTTGGTGCAGGTCGTCGGCAGGGCGTTGATGGTGCAGACGAAGCCCGGGTAGCGCGGGTGGAAGGCGTACGAGAATCCGGCGCCGGTGAGCGCGGCCAGGCCGCTGGCCGGGTCGCCGGGCGCGCAGCCGGTCTGGATGCCGCCGCCGACGGCGGTGAAGTCGACCACGACGGTGACGCCGGTGGTGCCGCCGCAGGCGGCCGCCCGCGCCTGCGGGGCCTGGACGGCGCAGACGCCGAGCAGTCCGGCGGTGAGGGCCGCCGCGGCGGCGATCGACCCGAGCGTACGGCGGGCCGGGCGGGCCGGGGTGGGGGTGTCGCTCATCGGTGAACTCCTCGCGGTGTCAACGTGGTTCAGCGCGTGGCCGGGACCGGCGGGCAGGCCTGGGTCGGGGCGTCGGGGGCGGCCCCGGAGGCGGAGAGCGTGGACAGCGGGGTGCCCGCGAGGCCGAGGACGGCCTGCGCGGTGGCCCGGGCGCCGGTGCCCGCGTTGAAGCCGGTCGCGTCGTAGGCGACGGCGCCGCGGACCGCCGGGTCGGCGGAGCAGCCCTGCTGGAGCTTCACCAGCCGGCCCCAGGCCTTGAGGCCGGGGCCGAGGCGTCCGCCGGAGAGCAGCGCCTGGGTGGCCAGGCCGGTGCTGTTGGCGTTGGAGGCGGTCGCCCCGGCGGCCGCGAACCCGCCGTCGGCGTTCTGGTGGGCGGTGAGCCAGCCCAGGCCCGTGTTCGCCTTGGCGGCACGCCCGGTGGCGGCGAGGGCCTGGACGGCGAGCGCGGTGGCGTCGGCGTCGCTGGTGCAGGCGGCCTGGCCGAAGGAGAGCGGGAAGCCGCCGTCCGCGCACTGGCTGTTCGCCAGGAAGTCCACGGCCGCCGCCGGGGCGCCACCGGGCGTGCGGTGCAGGGCGATCACGGCGAGGGACTGGCCGAAGGCGTTGCTGTAGTCGCCCCACTGGGAGCGGTCGGAGAACCGGCCCTCGGCGGTCTGCAGCGACCGCAGGCGGGCCGGCAGGTCGACGCCGCCGAAGGCCGTCGGGTCCCCGCCGCGGACCTCGACGGCGAGCAGCAGCTTGGCGGTCGCGCCCGCGTAGGCCTCGGTGGTGCCGTCGCCGAGGTAGCCGCCGATGATCTCGGGCTTCGCCAGCCAGGCGGTGGCCTTCGCGGCGGCCTCGTCGGAGCCGCGCGAGGCGGCGAAGGCCAGTACGGCGTCGATGGTGAGGCCCTGGTCGGGGTAGGCGGTCCCGTTGAAGACGGACTCGAAGTGGTCGCCGTCGACGAGCTGGCGGGCCAGCCAGCCGCCCGCGGCGGCGTCGGGGCGGACCGTCGGGGACGAGGTCGCGGCGGCGGGCGCGTTCTCGGGCGCGGCGTGGGCGGCGGTGGCCGCCGGGAGCGCGGTGGCGAGCGCCACGGCGGGTATCGCGAGCAGACCGAGGGCGCGGCGGAGCGTGGGCATGGTGGCCTTTCCGGGCCCGTGCGCAGGGGCCCGGAGGACGGCGGCGACAGCCGGGGCGGCCCTCGGGGCTCCGGCCCGCGGACCACGACGGGAGGAGGGACGACACGCCTCCGCCGACGGGTACTCGGGCTCGCCGCCGACCAGGAGCCGGCGGCCTACCGTTGCGGGCCAGCGCCGGATTCGAACCGGACTTCCCCCAGCGGCGGAGTCACAACATGACGGCCCATCATGGCGATACGGAAAAGATCCGGTCAAGGGTTCGAACGTGACATCACGGTGGCCGCCGCCCGACATCGCGACGCGCCCCTCCCGGCCGCCGACGCGACCAGGGCGTCCCGGACGGCAGAATGCCTCCCATGCGGCACATCTTCGTCATCGGCATCGGCGCGGGCGACCCCGACCACCTCACCCTGCAGGCGGTCAAGGCGCTCGCCCGCACGGACGTCTTCTTCATCCTCGACAAGAACGAGGACCGGCAGGACCTGATCCGGCTGCGCCGCCGGATGCTGGCCGAGCACGGCCGGCCCGGCCACCGGGTGGTCGAGGTACCGGACGCGGAGCGGGACCGGACCACCCCCGCGTACGCGGCCGCCGTGGACGACTGGCGCGTCCGCCGGGCCGACCTGGTCGAGCAGTTGCTCTCCGAGCACCTCGGCGAGGGCGAGACGGGCGCGTTCCTGGTCTGGGGGGATACGAGCCTCTACGACAGCGTCATCGCCGTGATGGACGACGTCCTGACCCGCGGCGCCGTCGGCTGCGACTACGAGGTGGTCCCGGGCATCAGCAGCGTCTCCGCGCTCGCCGCCCGCCACCGCACCACGCTGACCCGGGTCGGCCGCCCGGTGCAGATCACCACCGGCCGCCGGCTGGCCGAGGGCTTCCCCGAGGGCGTGGACGACGTCGTGGTGATGCTCGACGGCCGCGCCGCCTTCACCGGGATCGACCCGGACGGGCTGGAGATCCGCTACGGCGCGTACCTCGGCACCCCCGACGAGATCCTCGTCGCCGGGCCGCTGGCCGAAGCCGCCCCGCGGATCAGCGAGTTGCGCGAGTCGGCCCGCGAGCGCAAGGGCTGGATCATGGACACCTACCTGCTGCGGCGCTCCGGGAGCTGACCGGCGGGCGCCGCCCCGGTTCGACCCCCGGCCGACACTCGGACACCGGCCTCGCGCCCGGCCGTCACTCCACCCGGCCGGTGCGCTCCCGGACCGGTGCCGGTGCGCTGTCGGCCAATTCCGGCACCGGGCTGCTGCCTAACGTTCCGTCATGAGATCGAGCAGGACGGCCTTTTGGGCTCGTCCTGCTCGACCGCGCCGCGCCGCCGCCCGCTCCGGGCGGCGGCCCGAACCCATGACTGGAGGCCGTCGAGGTGCCTGCAATGCCGGTCGGCGGGCTGGTCCCCCGCACGGAGAACGTCACCGAACACGCCGCCGACGTCGTCGTCCGCAACGCCCGGATCCACACCGGGGACGCCCGCCGCCCGCAGGCCGGCGCCCTCGCCATCCGGGACGGCCTGATCACGGCCGTCGGGGACGACGCGGACGTCGCCCCGGCCGTCGGCCCGTCCACGGTGGTGGTCGACGCGCTCGGCCGCCGCGTCGTGCCCGGCCTCAACGACGCGCACCTGCACGTGATCCGCGGTGGCCTCAACTACGTCCTGGAGCTGCGCTGGGACGGCGTGCGGTCGCTGCGCCAGGGTCTGGCGATGCTGCGGGAGCAGGCCGCCCGGACGCCCCGGGGGCAGTGGGTGCGGGTGGTCGGCGGCTGGTCGGCGGAGCAGTTCGCCGAGCGGCGGCTGCCGACCCCCGCCGAGCTGAACGAGGCGGCGCCGGACACCCCGGTGTTCGTCCTCCACCTCTACCAGTCGGCGGTCCTCAACCGCGCCGCGCTGCGCGCCGTCGGCTACACCCGCGACACCCCGGACCCGAAGGGCGGCCAGATCGTCCGGGGCCGCGGCGGCGAGCCCAACGGCATGCTGCTGGCCGCCCCGAGCGCCCTGGTCCTCTACTCCACGCTCGCCAAGGCCCCGACGCTGGAGGGCGAGGAGCGCAGGACGTCCACCCGGCACTTCCTGCGCGAGCTGAACCGCTTCGGGCTGACCTCCGCGATCGACGCCGCCGGCGGGTTCCAGAGCTTCCCGGAGAACTACGCCACGGTGACCGAACTCGCCCGCGAGGGGCTGCTCTCGCTCCGCATCGCCTACCACCTGTTCCCGCAGACCCCCGGCCAGGAGCTGGACGACCTCACCCGCTGGGTCGAGACGGTCCGGCCCGGGGACGGCGACGAGTGGCTGCGGCTGAACGGCGCCGGCGAGAACCTCACCTGGGCCGCCGCCGACTTCGAGAACTTCGCCGAGCCGCGCCCCGAACTGAACGCCTACGAAGGGGAGTTCGCCAAGGCCGTGCGCCTGCTCACCGAGCACGGCTGGGGCTTCCGGCTGCACGCGACGTACGACGAGACGATCCGGCGCGACCTCGCGGTGTTCGAGGGGCTCGCCGCCGAGGGGCTCTTCCCCGCCGGGAACCGGTGGCTCTTCGACCACGCCGAGACCGCCTCCCCGGACAGCCTGGACCGGATCGCGGCGCTCGGCGGCTCGCTCTCCATCCAGAACCGGCTGTCCTTCCAGGGCGAGGTGTTCACCCGCCGGTACGGCGCCGCTGCCGCCGCCGAGGCGCCGCCGGTCCGCGCCATGCTGGCGCGCGGACTGACCGTGGCCGCCGGCACGGACGCCACCCGGGTGTCCTCCTACAACCCCTGGGTCGCCCTGCACTGGCTGGTCTCCGGCCGCACGGTCGGCGGCCTGGCGATCCGGCCCCCGGAGAACCGGGTCGACCGGGCGACCGCGCTCGCGATGTACACCACGGCCGGCGCCGCCCTCACCGGCGAGCAGGACGTCAAGGGCGTGCTGCGGACGGGCAGTTACGGGGACCTGGCGGTGCTGTCCGAGGACTACTTCACGGTGCCGGAGCCGGAGATCCCGTCCATCGAGTCCGTGCTGACCGTCGTCGGCGGCCGGATCGTCCACGCCGCGGCCGAGTACGAGGGCATGGACGAGGAGCTGCCGCCGGTCAGCCCCGGCTGGAGCCCGGTCGCCCGCTTCGGCGGCTACCAGGCCGCCCGCCCCGCCCCCGGCGCGGGCGCCCGCCAGGCGGAGCTGCTCGGCGAGGCCGTCGCCGAGTCCGGGCTGCACCACCGCTGGCGGGTCGCGCGCGGCCTGGCCGCCGAGCAGGGCGCGCCGTTCGACCCCTGCTTCCTCCTCTGATCCACCTGCCCCGCCTTCACGCGGACCACCGCGCGAAGGACCTGTCCCACCGCACCGAAGGGAACCCCGTCATGGTCGACCTCACCCAGGTCAGCGCCACCCCCAGCCCCGACCTGCTCACCCCCGACAACGCCGTGGTGCTGTTCGTGGACCACCAGCCGCAGATGTTCTTCGGCACCGGCAGCGGCGACCGCACCGCGATCGTCAACGCCACCGTCGGCCTCGCCAAGGCCGCCCGGGCCTTCGACGTGCCGACCGTCCTGACCACCGTCGCCGCCGAGTCCTTCTCCGGCCCGCTGCTGCCGCAGCTGGCGGCGGTCTTCCCCAAGGCCGAGGTCCTCGACCGCACCTCGATGAACGCCTGGGAGGACGAGGCGGTCGTCGAGGCGGTCAAGGCCACCGGCCGCGGCAAGGTCGTGATAGCCGGGCTGTGGACCGAGGTCTGCCTGGTCCTGCCGGTGCTGTCCATGATCGACCAGGGCTACGAGGTCTACGTCGTCACCGACGCCTCCGGCGGCGTCTCCCCGCAGGCCCACGAGCACGCCGTCCAGCGGATGACCCAGGCCGGTGCGGTGCCCGTCACCTGGGTGCAGGTCCTGCTCGAACTCCAGCGTGACTGGGCCCGGACGGAGACGTACGGCGTGGTCACGGACATCGTCAAGGAGCACGGCGGCGCGTACGGCCTCGGGATCGTCTACGCCCAGGCCTTCCTCGGCGAGCACGCCGCGGGCTGAGCCGGCACCGCACGAGAAGCACAGGAACCAGGGACCAGGGACCAGGAACAGGACACGATGGATACCGGACTGCTGATCCTCCGCGTGGTGGTGGGCCTGCTCATCGCCGGGCACGGAGTACAGAAGGTGAGCCACCGCCTCGGGGGCCACGGCCTCGCCGGCGGGACGGCGGAGTTCCACCACGACGGCTTCCGCGGCGGGACGCCCACCGCGCTCGCCGCGGGCGCCGGGCAGATCGGTTCGGGCCTGTTCCTGGCCCTGGGCGCGCTCACCCCGCCCGCGGCCATGGTCGCCATGGGGGTGATGACGGTCGCGATCACCGTCAAACTGCCGCACGGGCTCTGGGTGCAGGACGACGGCTACGAGTACCCGCTGGTCCTGGTCGTCGTCACCGGGGCGCTCGCCCTCACCGGCCCGGGCCGGTGGTCCGTCGACCACGCCGTCGGCCTGACCGCCTGGCCGCTCTGGATCTCCGTCGCGGCCGTCGTGCTCGGCCCCACCAGCGGACTGCTCACCCGGGCCGTCCTGCACCGCCCGGCCACGCCCGAAGGAGCCACCGCCCTTGCGCGCCCTGCTGACTGACGCCCTGCGGACGCTCGCCCCGCCGCGCACCGACCGGCACGGACCGCTGCCGCCGCTGATGCTGCTGCTGACGGTGGCCACCGGCGTGGTCGACGCGGTGAGCTACCTCGGCCTCGGGCACGTCTTCGTGGCGAACATGACCGGCAACGTGGTCTTCCTCGGGTTCGCCCTCGCGGGCGCCTCCGGTCTGTCGGCCACCGCCTCGCTGGTCTCGCTCGCGGCCTTCCTGACCGGCGCGCTCGCCGGCGGACGGCTCACCGGCCGGTCCGCCGACCACCGCGGGCGCCTGCTGGCTCTGACGGCCGTCGTCCAGACCGCCCTGACCGCCGGCGCCGCCGTCACCGCCGCGCTCGCGGACGGCGCCGGCGCCCGCTACGCCCTGATCGTCCTGCTGGGCCTGGGCATGGGCCTGCAGAACGCGGTGGCCCGGCGGCTCGCCGTACCCGACCTGACCACCACCGTCCTCACCCTCACCCTGACCGGCCTCGCCTCCGACTCGGCCCCGGCCGGGGGCACCGCGCCGCGGCCGGGGCGCCGGATCCTCTCCGCCCTGGCGATGCTGCTCGGCGGCCTCGCGGGCGCGGTACTGGTCCTGCACGGGCGGACCGCCACGGCCCTGGCCCTGGCCGCCCTGCTGCTCCTGGGCACGGCGCTGGCCGCCCACCGGCTCTCGGCGGCCCACGGGCCCGACGCGCCCTGGGCCGCGCCGACGGCCTGACCACCGCACCGACACTCCGAGCACCCGCACCGACCACGACCGGGAGGTCACCCCCGTGCAACGCCCCCTGACCCGACGCCTCACCCGACGCCTGGTCCCGCTGGTGGCGGCGGTCGCCGCGCTGGCGGCCGTCCCCACCGCCGCGCCCGCCCAAGGCACCCCAGCCGCACCGACCGCCGGGCACCGGCAGTTCGCCGTCGGCCCCCAGTACGACTCCACCCACGTCTACGTCGAACCTGGCACCGAGCAGGCCTTCGCGGCCAGTTGGGTGGCCACCTTCGGCGGCAGCACGATCGGGCCGAACGCCACCCAGGTGACCCCCACACCCAGCCGGACGCTCTCCGAACTGGTCGTCTCCCCGGTGGGCACCCTCTCGGTGTTCGACTACACCACGCCCGTCCCGTACCCCTTCGGCACCGAGCGCACCGGCTGGCTGGTCACCGACCTCGACCAGGCGGTCCGCGCCGCCCGCGCCGACGGGGCCGCCGTCACCGTGGCGCCGTTCGCCGACCCGATCGGCCGGGACGCCGTCGTCCAGTTCCCCGGCGGTGTCAACGCCCAGCTGTACGTCCACACCACCCCGCCGTCCTACCCCGGGCTCGCCAGCGTGCCGGAGAACCGGCTCTACCTGTCACCGGACGCGGTGGGCGCCTTCCTGCGCAGCTTCCTCGCCTTCACCGACGGCCGGATCGTCTCCGACGACCGCCGGGCCGACGGCGCCGCGATCGGACTGCCCGGCACCGCCTACCGGCTGCTGCGCCTCACCTCCGGCTTCGGCACCACGACGGTCGCCGTGACGGACGGCCACCTGCCGTACCCCTTCGGCCGGGAGCTCACCGGCTACGGCGTGGCGGACCTCGGCGCCACCCTGGAGCGGGCGAAGGCCGCCGGCACGTCGGTGCTGTCCGGCCCGGTCCGGGCGGACGGCCGGGACAGCGCGATGGTGCGGTTCCCCGGCGGCTACATCGCGGAGCTGCACGGCGACCGGTGACCCGGCCCGGGGGCGGTCACACCGCGATGCCGTACCCCTCCGGGCGGGCCGCGCCTCCCTGGGCGAGGCCCGCCCGGGCGCACGCCTGCCACTCGCGCGGCGAGACCCCGTAGGCGGCCCGGAAGGCCCGGCTGAAGTGACTGGCGCTCACGAAGCCCCACCGCCCGGCGACCGCCGCCACGGTCGCCGGGCCACCCGTCGGACCGGTCGCCGGACGGGCCGCCGGACGGGTCGCCGTACGGGCGAGGTCCCGGCGGCACGCGTCCAGCCGCTGGCGCCGGATCCAGCGGGTCACCGTCACCCCCTCGAAGCCGAACAGCTTGTGCAGGTACCGCACGGACACGTGGTGGGCCTCGGCGATCCGCTCCGGCGAGAGCTCCGGGTCCCCCAGGTGCCGCAGGATGTGGTCCTTCACCCGGGCCAGGGTGGCCAGGGCCGCCTCGGGCGCCTCCGGTACGGACCGGCCGCGGCGTTCGTGCGCGAGCACCGCGAGCAGGTCGAGCGCCGTGGTGGCGAGCCAGGCGGCCGCCGGCGGCTCCATGCTCCCGGCCGAGCGGGAGAGGCAGTCCAGGTAGGCGCCCACCAGGCGGGCTGTGTCGTCCTCGCGGGTGTCGAAGGCCGTCGCCGTGAGCACCCGCAGGTCCTCCTCGGTGACCCCGACGGCCGAGCGCGGCCAGTGGAAGGCCGTGAAGAGGAACGGCTCCGGCAGCTCCTTGCTGAACGGCCGCCCGGCGTCGGAGATCGCGAAGGTGCCCGGGCGCAGCTCCACCTGGCGGCCGTCCTGGAGCAGCCGGGCGGTGCCGCGGTGCTGGAGCGCCAGGGTGAGGTGGTCCTCACCACCGCGGGCGATCAGCCGGGCGCTGCGTTCGACCCGCTGCGGGCCGGCCTGGACCAGGGAGACCTGGGCAGCGCCCAACCGGTGGCTGGTGATCGTCGCGGGCGCGGGCGCGTCCTCGCGCAGGACGACGTCGAGCGGGATGAAGGTACGGGAGACCGCCTCGTGCCAGTACTCGGCGCGGTCGGCGGCCGGCACCCCGGCGGTGTCGAGGACGGCGGACGGGACGACGGACATCTGTGCTCCTGTTCGGTCTGCGGGCCCGACCGCGCCGGATTGTGCCTCGGCGGCGGTGGCCCAAGTCGTGCTGGTTCTACGGCTCGTCAGCAGGCCCCGTCGGTCCGGAGCGGGCGCCAGTCGCGCGGCGAGACCCCGTACGCGGCGCGGAAGGCCCGGCTGAAGTGCGCCGGGTTGACGAAGCCCCAGCGCTGGGCGACCACCGACACGGTCGGGGCGGTCCGGCCGCGGCGGCCCAGTTCGCGGGCGCAGGCCTCCAGGCGGCGCTGCCGGACGAGCCGGCTCACCGTCACTCCCTCGTGCTCGAACAGCCGGTGCAGGTACCGCACCGAGATCCGGTGGGCGTGCGCGATCCGCTCGGGCGTCAGCTCCGGGTCGCCCAGCCGCTGGTCGATGTACTCCCGCACCCGCCGGACCAGGTGCTCGTTCGGCCCGCCGAGGCCACCTGGACCCGAGCCGTCCGCCGCCAGCTGGACGACCAGCGCGCTCACCAGGTCGGCGACCCGCCCGGCCAGCTGGTCCCCGACCGGGCCGGGGTAGGAGTGCGCGGAGGCGGCCAGGGTGCCGAGGAAGGGCCCCAGCACCGGCCCGCAGCCGTCCGCCGGACCGACGGCCGTACCCGCCGCGTGCCGCAGGTCGCGCTCCGACACGCCCAGCAGCCTGCACGGCAGCTGGAACAGGTGGGTACGGAAGCGCCCCGGGTACTCGACGGCGAACGGCCGCCCGGCGTCGTACAGGACGAGCCCGCCCGGCGGCACCTCCGCGCGGCGCCCGTCCTGCTCCAGCACGGCCCGGCCGGACTCCTGCACCCCGACCCCGACCCGCGGCTCGGTGCGCGGGGCCGGGGCGATCAGGTCGGCGCTACGGGAGAACCGGGCGGTGTCCCCGTCCAGGGTGAAGATCCGCACGTAGCCGAGCCGGTGCGACACCGGGAGCCCGTCGAACGGCCGCCCGGTGAGCGGGTGCGCCCCCACCGGCACCGGCGCCGCCGCACCGCCCCGGAACGCGGCCCTCCCCTCGTCCACGACCGCCCCGGCCGTCCCCCGCACACCCATCTGACCGTCCTCCCGTCGAAGCCCTGCGCGACTCAGCCTGGACTTCGACGGCAACGGCCCGTTAGGTCATCTGACTGCCTGGTTCGACAGCGGTCGGAGGAAGCGCCGTCCCGGCCGGTCGACCGCCGTCGAGGGCATGGGCGAGCGCGGCCCGAGAAGTGATGCCGAGCTTCGGGAAGATCCGGTACAGGTGGGCCCCGACGGTGCGGGGCGACAGCTGGAGCTCCCGGCCGATCTCCTTGTTCGTCAGGCCGGTCGCGGCCAGCCGGGCGATGCGCAGCTCGTGGCCGGTCAGGCCGGACGGTCCGGCGGCAGGCCCGGCCGGCGGCAGGGCCGCGGAGTCCCCGGCGGCCCGCAGTTCCTCCTCGCACCACCGGGCCCAGGGCTCCGCCCGGAGGCGGCGGAACACGTGGTGGGCCGCGCGCAGCGGCTCCCGGGCCCCGGGGCGGTGGCGCCGGCGCAGCCACCCGCCGTGGGCGAGCCGCAGCCGGGCGAGGTCGAACGCCCACCGCTCGGCGCCCGGCACGGCGTACGCGGCGCGGTAGGCGGCGTCGGCCTCGTCGTCGGCGGCGGCCAGGGCGGTGGCGGCCGCGAAGAGGAAGGCGTGGCGGCCGGAGATCTCCGCCGAGCGGGCCGCGCGTCCGGCCGCGAGGTGCTGCCGGGCCTCCTCGTGCCGGCCGGTGTGCACGGCGGCCGTCACCAGGTCGAGGACCAGCGTGTGGTGCCAGGGCCGGCCGCCGGGCAGGTGTCCGGGCGGGGTGAGCTCGCAGAAGTGGGCGTACGCCTCCTCGTAGCGCCGGTGGGCGAGCGCGGCCAGGCCGCGCAGGTGGCTCAGGCGGTCCAGGACGTACCGCATCCGGGCGCGGGTGGCGGTCGGCCGGACGGCCTGTTCGATCTCCCGCAGGCCGTCCTCGTCGCCCCGGCCGGCCAGGAAGTGGGCGTGGTACAGGCGGAACACCAGGGCGTTGGTGCGGTAGCCGAGCTCCTCCGCGATCCCGGCCTCGCGCAGGCAGACGGCCGCCCGGTCCCACTGTCCGAGCAGGAAGTCCTGGTGGCACCTGGCCTTGGCGACCGAGCCCTGGGTGGCGTAGCCGTGCAGCCCGGTGAAGCGGCGCCACAGGTCGCCCTCGGGGCAGTCGAGCGCCGAGGCGGTCCAGAGCAGGAGCCAGGCGGCACCGGCCTCCTGCTCCTCGCTGAGGTCCGCGGCCGCCGCCCGGAGCGCGGCGGCCGTGTCCGGGCCCGGGTCGGTCCAGGCGCGCAGGCAGAGCCTGCCCGCCTCGGAGACGTTCTCCCGGTGCCGCTCCAGGGCCTGCCAGGCCCAGGGGTCGTCCGTGTAGCTGGCGGCCAGGAGGAGTTTGAAGTAGGCCTGTTCGACCAGCCCGCCGAAGGATTCGGCGCCCGGCGCGGTCAGCGCGTCGAGGGCCGCGGGCAGCAGGGCGGAGGAGGACTCGAAGTCGACGTGGTGGCTCTGGTCGACGTAGACCACCGCGTACGCGAACAGCGGGGCGGCGTCCTCGGGCACGGTGCTGGCCTTCAGGTCCTCCACCAGGGCCGCGGTGTGCCGCAGTTGCCCGCCGTGGGCGGACATCACCGCGGCCCAGGTGAGCCGGCGAGCGCGCTCGCAGGAGCTGGGGCTGAGGGTGGCGGCGCGTTCGAGCAGCAGCGCGCCCTCCGCGTCGCCGCCGCGCCGGGCGAGGCCGCGGCCGGCCTCCTGGAGGCGGTGCGCGAGGTCCTCGTCGGGCAGCAGCGCGGCGGCGGCCTCGTGGACCAGCCGCCGGGGGTCGCCCGGCGCGAGCGCGTCGGACAGCGCGCGGTGCGCCTCGCGGCGCGCGGTGTCGGAGGCCGCGGAGACGACGGCGGTGCGCACCAACGGGTGCCGGAACACCAGTTGCCCGGCCGGGTCGAGCCGGGCCAGTCCGTCGGCCTCGATCCGCTCCAGGATCTCCCGCGCGTTCTCGTCCGCGACCGCGCTCAGCCACTCGCCGCTGCCGAAGTCCGGGCTGGCGGCCAGGGCGCCGAGCAGCAGCAGACGGCCGGCCTCCGGCGGCACCGCGCCCAGCCGTTCGGTGAACATCCGCTCCAGCTTCCGCCCCAGCGGCAGCCGCTCCGGCAGTGGCGCGGCCCCGCGCTGCTGGGCGGCCGCGAGCTGGCGCGGCAGCTCCACCAGCGCCAGCGCGTTCCCGGCCGCCTCCGCCAGCACCCGGTCCCTGGCGGGCGCGGCGAGTTCGGGGTAGCGGGAGCCCAGCAGCAGGGCCGCGTCCGTCCGGGGCAGCGCCCGCACGTCGACGGCCTCGGCGGACCAGAGCCGGGCGGCCGGCCCGTCCGGGCGGGTGGCGCCGACGATCACCACCCGCTGCTCGGCGCAGCGCCGGTGGAGGAAGGCGTAGACGGTCGCGCTCGACGAGTCGATCCAGTGCAGGTCGTCGAGGAGGAGCAGCGTCGGGGCGGCCCGCGCCGCCTCCTCCAGCAGGGCCAGCGCGGCGGCACCGACGGCGAGGCCGCTCGGGGCGCCGGGACGGACGCCGAACGCGCTCTCCAGGGCCTCCCGCTGGTGGGCGGACAGCGCGGTGGAGCGCTGGAGCGGCGCCCAGAAGGCCTGGTGGAGGGCGCCGAACGCGAGGTCCGTCTCCGCCTCGGAGCCGACCGCGCGCAGGACGGTGAACCCGCGCTCGCGCGCCGCGCGTTCCACCCAGGCCAGCAGTGTGCTCTTGCCGACCCCCGCCTCACCGCGCAGCAGCACCGTGGACCCGCTCGCACCGTCCACGGCCTGGACCAGCGCCGCCGTCAGCAGCTCCGTCTCCCGCTGCCGGCCGACCAGGTCCGGAACCCGCCCGCCGTCCACCACTCTCGTCCCCCTCGGGTTCTCACCGCCCACTCCCCGGGCACCCAAGGCTACAATCCGTCAACCCGCCCTGGCACTACGGCGGGTACTGCTCCGGGCGCGCAGCGTGCCCGGCCCCGGCTCTCGCCGCCGGCCCGCTGGTTCCCTCCCGGGCCATCCCCCGTGCACGGACGCGCAACCGCCCCGGCTCCCGCCGCCGTAGCGTCATGCGGCGCACCGGCCCGGCGGTCCGCCGCGACCGCCTCACCTTCCGCGGCCACGCCGACCTCACCGCGTCCTTCCGGAACTGACCGCCCCCACACCAGACGAAGGCCGACACACCCATGACCGAGCCCCGCGACGGGCAGCCACCCAGCGCCCCGGACGACCTGTGGTGCCCCTTCCCCTCCCTGACGAACCCCCACGCCGAGCAGGCCGACCGGCAGAGCCTGGACTGGCTGGCGCGCCACCGGCTGCTGGACGGGCGCCACCGGCAGTCCGACCGGATCGGCCGCCAGCGCAGCGGCCACCTGGCCGCACGGACCAACCCCGAGGTCTCCGCCGGGATGCTGCGCCTGTTGTCCGACTGGTACGTCTGGCTCTTCGCCTTCGACGACGGGTACTGCGAGGACCGCGAACGCGGCGCCGCCCCCGGGCCGTTGGCCCGTACGACCGCGCTCCTCTCCCGGGTGGTCGACCCCGAGCCGCCCGGCGACGAGCTGCCCGGACCGGCCGGCGCCTACGCGACGGCCCTGCGGGAGATCCGGGACCGGGTCGCCGCGCAGGCCTCGCCGTCCCAGCTGTTCCGGTGGGAGTGCACGGTCCGCGACTACCTCTCCGCCCAGGTGTGGGAGGCCGCCAACCGGGAGGCGGGCACCGTACCGGGCCTGGCCGAGTACGTGGCCATGCGCCGGCACGCCGGGGCGACGTACACCTGCCTCGCCCTGGTCGACCTCGCGGCCGGCGACGAAGTGCCGGCCGCGGAGGCGGACGGACCGTCGCTGCGCAGGCTCAGGGACCTCACGGCGAACCTGGTGAGCTGGGACAACGACCTGTACTCCCACGCCAAGGAGGCCGCCGGCGGCCAGGGCCGCCACAACCTGGTCGAGGTCCTCGCCCGCCACCACCGCTGCTCCCCGGCCGAGGCCCGACGGTCGGCCGTCGCCATGCGCGACGCCGAGATGCGCGCGTTCGTCGAGCTGAGCCGGACCGTCCGCACGGACGGCAGCGAGGCGGCCTCCGCGTACGCCCGCAGCCTCGGGCTGTGGCTGCGCGGGCACATCGACTGGTCGCGCGGCAGCTCCCGGTTCGACGTGCCGTCCCCCGCGGCGAGGCACTGATGCGCGAGGACGCCGCCCCGCCCGGCAGCGCGCCGCGCGCGCCCGGCCACCTGCCCCTGCTCGGCCACCTGCTCCCGCTGCTGACCCGCCCCGTGCCGTTCCTCCAGTCGCTCGCCGACCACGGCCCGGTGGTGCGGATCCACCTGTGGCGCAGGCCCGTTCACGTCCTCACCGACCCCGGGCTGGTCCACCGGCTGCTCGTCCAGGACGCCGCGAGGACCGAGAAGGGCTTCGTCTTCGACCAGGCCCGCGGCCTGCTGGGCAACGGCCTGTTCATCTCCGAGGGCGCCTTCCACCTCCGCCAGCGGCGCCTGGTGCAACCGGCCTTCCACCGCGACGGCATCCGCCGGTACGCCGCCCTGGCCGCGCGGCTGGCAGCGGCGGCGGTGTCCCGCTGGGAGACCGGGCGGCCCGCGCCGATCGAGCCGCGGATGCACGGACTCGCCCGGGACATCGTGGTCGAGGCACTGTTCGCCACCCGCCTGAGCGCCGCCCAGAAGGCCCGGATCGACCGGGCCGTGCCCGTCGTCCTCACCGGCTTCGTCCAGCGGGCGCTCTACCCGTCGCCGCTGCTGGAGAAGCTGCCCGTACCGGCCAACCGGCGCTTCGACGCGGCGGTCCGCGACCTGCGCACCGTCGTGGACGAGATCGTCGATCAGGCCGCCGCCCCGCAGCAGGGCCCGGACGGCACCCTGCTGTCCCTGCTGCTGACCACCCGCGACGAGGAGACCGGCCTCGCCATGCCACCGGCCCAGGTCAGGGACGAGGCGGTCTCGCTGCTCCTGGCCGGCACCGAGACGACCGCCACCACGCTCGCCTGGCTCTTCCACGAACTCGCCCGGCACCAGGACCTCCAGGACGAGCTGAGCGAGGAGGTGCGCGCCGTCGCCCCCGACGGTGCCGTGTCCCCGGACGACCTGCCGCTCCTGGAGCGCACGGGGCACGCCATCAGCGAGACCCTCCGCCTCCACACCCCCAACTGGATCCTGATGCGCCGGGCGGTGGAGCCCCTCCGGTACGGCGGCGTCGTCCTGCCCCCGGGGGCGGAGATCCTCTTCAGCCCGACCGCGCTGCACCGCTCCCCGCGGCTCCACCCCGACCCGTCGCGGTTCGACCCCGACCGCTGGCGCCGCCCCGAAGGCCACGCCCCACCCAGGCTGTTCATCCCCTTCGGCGCGGGCCGGCACAAGTGCGTCGGCGAGTCCTTCGCCTGGACCGAGATGCTCGTCGTCACCGCGGCCGTCCTCGCCCGCCTGCGCCTCAGCCCGGCCACGGCCACCCCCCTCCGGGAGAGCGCCACCGCCGCCACCGTCCGCCCACGCGGCCCGCTGCTCGTCGCCGAACCCCGGTGATCTGCCGGCGGCCGGCGCGTGCGCGCAGGGGCAGGCCCCGGTGCCCGGGTACGACGACCGGCCGGCGGACGTGGCGGCGGTGGCCGTACTGCCGTGAACCCGTCATTCCTGCGGATACCGGGGGATAACCCCACCCACGACCGGGTGGGTAGCGGCATCGTCGCAGGTGGTCCGCTCCGGAGAGGGTTGGGGCAGCGGCGTGACCCGCCGGCTTCCTCGACAAGCAACCGGAGTTGATGCATGCGCAATCAGGCGCAGCAGACCGTCCACCCGTCCCGCCCCAGGAAGGTCCTGGTGGCCGCGATGGCCGTCGGTGCCCTGACGACGGGGGTACTGACCCCCACCACGGCCTTCGCGGCACCGAAGCCGGACACCGTCCAGCAGGGCCTCGACGCACTGGTGCGGGACGACGGCATCGTCGGCACGCTGGCGAACGTCGAGAAGGGGCACGGCCGAGCCCGCAACTACACCGCCGGGGTGGGTGACCTGGCCACCGGGGCGAAGGTCCCGGTCGACGGTCAGGTGCGGATGGGCAGCAACACCAAGACGTTCACGGCGGTGGTCGTGCTGCAACTGGTCGGAGAGGGGAAGATCGGCCTCGACGCACCCGTCGAGACCTACCTGCCGGGCCTCGTCCGCGGGGACGGCATCGACGGGCGGAACATCACCGTCCGTCAGCTCCTCCAGCACACCAGCGGGCTCCCGGAGTACCTGCGGGGTGATGCCTCGTTCCACTACTACGAGCCGCGCGACCTCCTCGACAACGCACTGCGGTTCAAGGCCGACTTCGCCCCTGGCGACCGGTTCAACTACAGCAACACGAACTACCTCGTGGCCGGCCTGATCGTCCAACGGGTCACCGGCCGCCCGCTCGCGGCGGAGATCGACCGCCGCATCGTCAAGCCCGTCGGCCTGCGCCACACCTACTTCCCCACCCCCGGCGACACGACCATCCGCGAGCCCCACCCCAAGGGCTACTACCGCGACACCCCCGACGCACCCCAGCAGGACGTCACCGAGACCGACCCCTCCTTCGGCTGGGCCGCCGGTCAGATGATCTCCACCAACTCCGACCTCAACCACTTCTTCTCCGCACTCCTCCACGGCGGCCTCCTCCCACCCGCCCAGCTCGCCGAGATGAAGAAGACCGTCCCCGCCGAGGCCGTCGGCCCCGGCGCCGCCTACGGACTCGGCCTCGTGAGCAGGCCCCTGCCCTGCGGCGGCCTCTACTGGGGCCACGGCGGCAGCTTCCCCGGCTACGAGACCCGCGGCGGCGTCACCGAGGACGGCAGCACCGCGGCCAACATCGCCGTGACCTCCCGCCCGACCGACAAGGCCGCCCTGAGGCACGTCGAGAACGTCGTCGAAGCAGCCCTCTGCCGCTGAGGCCGCTCAGGCCGCTCAGGCCGCTGCGCCCGGACAACACCGGCGTACGCACCAATGGTTCCGCGGTTCCGGCCTCCGGCCCGGGGCGGGGTACTCCCCCGCTCCGGGCCGGAGACCAACTACCGGACGCCCCTTGGCTAGCGGCCCGGGGTGCCGCTCCGGGACTGGCGACGCTCCCGGCGGCGTTGCTCCTTCTTGGCCCGGTCCTCGGCGAGGATCCGGCCGCGCGAGATCCAGCCCGCGAGCCCCGTGATCGCGAGCAGCAGCATGCCGAGCCACGGAGCGATCCGGAACGCGAGCCAGGTGACGAGGAGCATCGCAGCCAGCACGACCAGCCCCATGGCCAGCAGGAGCAGCGTGAGCGCCACACCACTGAACAGCCGCTTGGCGCGGTTCTTCGGACCGCTGCGGTTCAGCGCCTCGGAAACGCTGTAGCCCTGCCCCTGATCGTTGCTCATCCGCCCTCCCAAGCGCGCACCCCCAAGGCTAAGTAACCACCGGCGACAGGGCAATGGATCAGCTGGCGAGGAGGTCGGCAGGCAACGGATGCCGGAGGGACGAGGCGCGCCGTACGTACGCGCGCGGCGGGCGGGGGCCGGTCAGCGGGCGAGGACGTGGCCGTCATCCGGTCGGTGGTCGCGGGAGCGGCGCAGGTCGGCGCTGGCATAGGTGCGCTGCAGCCAGCGGTCCGCCCCGTCGTAGCGGGGCCGGAAGGCGGTACGGCCGTGGACGGTGACGCGGTTGTCGATGACGACCAGGTCGCCGGGGGTCAGACGCAGGGTACGGGCGGTCGCCTCGCAGGCCCGGCCGAACGCGGCCAGCGCGGCGGCGGCCCGAGGGGTGAGCGGAGCGGTGACGAGTTGGGCCATGCGGATGTCGGGGTCCTCGGCCGCACCGGACAGCACCGGCCGGGGTTCGGCTCCGGCCCCGCTCGCGGCGTCGGGGCCGAAGGAGGGCGGCGGCGTGGTGCGGAACTCCGGTGCGGACAGGGCCTCCCGGTCGGCCGGGGTGAGGAGGGGCAGTGCCTGGCGGATGCCGGCGACGCGCATCCCGGCGGTCCGGTCGTGGTCGGCGCGCAGGCACAGGAAGACCACGTAGTCCGGCGGGTGGGGGTGGAAGCCGTTCTCGGTGTGGAAGGACAGCGGCACCGATCCGGCGTTGCCGTGGAAGGCCTCCTGCCCGGGCACGGGCACGACGTCCTGCACCAGGGCCCCCGACTTCTCTGCCAGGTAGGCGAGCGGCTCGCCGAGCCCGCAGGCCACCATGGTGAGCAGCGCGGCCGGGACGGTCGCCTGCCGCTGGACCGAGCCGGGTACGGCCGGGGTCGGGGGCAGGGCCGCCCGGTCGACGGGCAGGCCGCCGATCACCAGGGTGCCGCGCGGGCCGGAGTGCCGGCGGAACCGGCGCACCGCCCGGCGCAGCGGTAGCGGGAGTTCGTCCCAGGCGTCCCGGGCCCGTGCCACCCACGCGGGGCTGTCGACCTGGTCGCCCCCGTCGGCGGACAGGGTCCGGGCCAGGCGCTCGCACGTGTCGGCGTCGGCCGGGCCCAGGTTCCAGTCCGCGGCGACGGCGGTGTTGTCGGTGGTGCCGGGCATCGGGTCTCCTGCCGGGGGTGTGGACGGGCGGACGCGCGGACTCACGAGTGGCGCAGGCCGGCCACGGCGTCGGCGACGTAGTGGTCCCCGAATCGGATCAGGGGGGCGTACTGGGCCGCGCGGCGGTGGCGCATCTGTCGTAGTTCGGCGACGGCGTTGTCGGGGCCCTCGGGCCGCTGGGCGATGGAACGGCGCAGCCGGACCATCGAGTACGCGAGGGTGACGTGCCGTTCGGCGTCCACGATGTCGGCTTCCAGGAGGGCGTCCCGCGCCTCGGCCAACTCGGGGTCGCGGTCCGCCAGTTGCTCGTAGGATTCGGGGACCAGCGTCAGCAGGTCCTTCATCGCCGCCCGGAAGAGCTTGTACCCGCGGTGCTGGCGCCCGCTGAGCGGGATGTCCGTCGACGGCGGCGCCATGGTCCGGCGGATCGCCGCCATGTAGTAGTCGGCCGGGATCGTACTGGCGTGGTTCATGGCCGCGGGGAAGCCGCGCACGTACTCCGTCGCGTCCGCCAGCCGCCCCAGCGCGGCATCGCCGTCACCGTCGCGCAGGTGGCGGGTGGCGTCGGCCACGGCGACCGCGGCGCAGACGTTGAACAGCACGTGGACCTGGTGCCCGATGAGCCAGCGCGCGCTCCACGCGCGCTCCAACGACGGCCCCGCACCGGGATCCGGGACGGCCGGCGCCGGAACGGGCCCGGATTCGGTGCCCGGCGCGACTCCGGTGAGGTCGAGCACCGACCGCCGCATCCCGGCCAGCTCCAGCGCCAGGTCGGCACCCGACAGCGGAGCCTCGCAGAGGTCCTCCAGGCCGCGGTGGATCACCAACAGGCCGTGCAGGGCGGCCTGCTGGTCCGACAGCTCCACCTCGCGGACCCGGAAGTACGACTGACTGGTCGACTCCGCCGGCACGTCCTCACCCGCCAGGGCCGGAGCCAGCGCCGCCAGCGCGGCCACCACCTCGCCCGCTGCCGCGGCGGCCTGCCAAAGCGCGGCGGTCCGCTCGACCGGTCCGGCATGGGTGGCCACCCCGGCCAGCACGCGCGCGGCCCGCCCCGCCTCGGCGGCGACCCGCGGCCCCAGCACCGGGTCGGGCCGCCCGCCCCGGGGCTCACGGAAGACGGCGACAGGAGGATGACCGGCGACCGGCGACAAGCCCATGGTTGGGATAGCTTGCCAGGAACACGCCACACGAAACCCTGATGCTTACGTCGATTCGCCTTCCGCGCACCGACGTTGGAAGCCCGGCCGGCGAGTAGCGACGGGCCTGACCCGTACCCCGAACCAACTGTCCGACGCGACGCGGCGCTCCTGCACCCACCCCGCGGAGGTCGCCGACGCCATCGCCGGGCCGAACCTCCGCGGCGACGGCGCCACGGTCGTCCGCTCCCGCCGCCTGGTCGCACCGTCCGCCCCCAGCGGCCCGGTGACCTGCGGTTTCCTCACCGGAACGGGGCAAGCGCCGGCGGGTCACCCCGCATGCGGGGCGGTGGCACCTCTGTTTGACTGAGGACGGATGATCCCCGCCTCGAGAGGGAGCACGCCCATGCCCGTGGCCACCGGAAGAGGCCCGGCCACCCTCGCCGCCGTGGCCGCCGCACTCCTGACCGCGCTCCTGCCGGTCCCGGCGTCCCCAGCGGCCGCCGCCGCACCGGCCGACGGGGCCGGCCGACCGGAGCACGCACGGACCCGGGCCTCGATGGAGCGGGCGGTACGGGACGGTGCGCCCGGGGTCCTCGTCACCGTGTCCGAGGGCGAAGGCCGATGGGTGGGAACGGCAGGGGTGGCGGACCGCAGGACGGGACGCCCGCCCCGTCCGGCGGACCACTTCCGGGTGGGCAGCATCACCAAGACGTTCACGGCCGTGCTCGTGCTCCAGCTGGAGGCGGAGGGGCGGCTCGGCATCGACGACACCGTGGAGAAGTGGCTGCCGGGCCTGGTCCGGGGCCACGGCCACGACGGCCGCCGCATCACCGTCCGGCAGCTGCTGAACCACACCAGCGGCGTGTACAACTACCTCAACGACCCCGCCCTGCACCAGATCGGGCCGATCTGGCTCGAGCACCTGCACGACACCTGGACTCCCGAGGAACTCCTGGCCGTCGCGATGTCGAAGCCACCCACGGCCACCCCCGGCGAGAGGTTCGTGTACTCCAACACCAACTACCTCCTGGCCGCGATGATCGTGGAGCGGATCACCGGCAGCTCCTACGAGCACGAGCTGCGCCGTCGCATCATCGACCCGCTCCACCTGCGGGGCACCGACTCGCCCGGAACCCGCGAGTCGCTGCCCCGTCCGTCCGGCCGGGACTACTCCACCGCCCAGGTCCAGTTGCCCCCACCGGGCGTCGACGTCACGGAGTTCAACCCCTCGGCGATCCGTGCCAGTGGCGAGATCATCAGCACGGCCGACGACCTCGACCACTTCTACCGCGCCCTGCTCACCGGCCGGCTGCTGCCCCAGGCGCAGCTGCGGGAGATGACCACCACCGTGCCCGCCGGCATCGACGACCAGGGCCTCGGCATCGCCCGCATGACCACCTCCTGCGGGGTCGAGCTCTGGGGGTACCGCGGCGGCGGCTACGGATTCGAGGCCCTCGCGGTCTCCACCCGCGACACCCGCCACCGGATGACCGTCTACTTCAACACCGACAGCCTCGCGCTCCAGGGCGCGGCGGCCCGGGACCTCGCCGACGCGGAGTTCTGCCAGCACTCATGACCCGGGGCCAGACGCGTACGCCTGGCGGTCACCCCCGCAGGCCGTGGTGCGCCGCCCCCGGTGAGGGGCGGCGCACCGGCCGGGCTGTCAGCGGTGGCGGAACTCCGGCGGGCGCTTCTCGGCGAAGGCCGCCATGCCCTCCTTCTGGTCCGCCGTCGCGAACGTCGCGTGGAACAGCCGCCGTTCGAAGCGGACGCCCTCGGCGAGGGTCGTCTCGTACGAGCGGTTGACGCTCTCCTTGAGCATGATCGCGGCCGGGGCGGACATCGCCGCGATCGTCTCGGCGGTGGCCAGCGCCTCGGACAGCAGCTGGTCGGCGGGGACGATCCGGGAGACCAGCCCGGCCCGCTCGGCCTCCTCGGCGCCCATCATCCGACCGGTCAGGCACAGCTCCATGGCCTTCGCCTTGCCGACCGCCCTGGTCAGCCGCTGCGAGCCCCCGATACCCGGGATCACGCCGAGCTTGATCTCCGGCTGCCCGAACTTCGCGGTGTCCGCCGCCAGCAGGACGTCGCACAGCATGGCCAACTCGCAGCCGCCGCCCAGCGCGTAGCCCGCGACGGCCGCGACGACGGGCTTGCGCAGGGCGCCGAAGCGGTCCCAGGCGGCGAACCAGTCGCCGAGGTAGGCGTCGACGAAGTCGAGCGACTGCATCTCCTTGATGTCGGCGCCGGCCGCGAAGGCCTTCTCCGAGCCGGTGACCACCAGGCAGCCGATCTCCTGGTCCCGGTCGAACTCCGTTGCGGCCGCGACGACTTCGTTCATCAGCCGGGTGTTGAGCGCGTTGAGCGCCTTGGGCCGGTCGAGTGTGATCAGCCCCACCCGGCCCTTGCGCTCGACCCGGATCGTCCCGTACGTCATGCGGCGCCCTCCCGGAGGGTGGTGATGATGGCGGAGAAGTCCAGCCCGGCGCCCTCGTCCTGGGCGAAGGCGGCGTACAACTCGGCGGCCCTTCGGCCCAGTTCGGCCGGTACGGCGGAGGCGGTGGCGGCGTCGGCGGCCAGTCCGAGGTCCTTGGCCATCAGGGTGGCCGCGAATCCGGCCGCGTAGTCGCGGTTGGCGGGGCTGGCCGGGACGGGGCCGGGGACGGGACAGTTGGCGGTGAGCGCCCAGCACTGGCCGGAGGCGGTGGAGGCCACGTCGAACAGGGCCTGGTGGCTGAGCCCGAGGCTCTCCCCGAGGACGAAGGCCTCGCTGACCGCGATCATGGAGACGCCGAGGATCATGTTGTTGCAGATCTTCGCCGCCTGGCCGGCGCCGGACCCTCCGCAGTGGACGACCCGCCGGCCCATCGCCGCCAGCAGCGGCTCGACGTCGGCGAAGTCGGCGGCGTCCGCGCCGACCATGAAGGTCAGGCCGGCCGCCTCGGCGCCGGCCACACCGCCGGAGACCGGTGCGTCGACGGCCCGGTGCCCGGCGACCCGGGCGAGGTCGGCGGCCACCCGGGCGTCCCCGACCGCGATGGTGGAGCAGTCCACGAACAGCGCGCCGCTCGGCGCCGCTGCCGTCAACTCACCGTAGGCGTCCAGGACATGGCGTCCGGCCGGGAGCATGGTGACGACCGTCCCGGCCGCCGCCACCGCCTGCGCCGCCGAGGCGGCCACGGCGACGCCGTTCCCGGCGGCGCGCTCCCGGGCGTCCGGGGCCAGGTCGTAGCCGGTCACCCGGTGTCCGGCCCTGACCAGGTTGGCGGCCATCGGGCCGCCCATGTTGCCGAGTCCGATGAATCCGATCGTCTGGGTCACCAGCGCTCCAGGGGTGTGGTGGCGGCGAGGCCGAGTTCACGGTCGCCGAGCGGGGCGAAGTAGCGGTCCACGGCGGCGGGTTCGACGGCGCTCAGCGTCGCCGGGCTCCACCGCGGGGTGCGGTCCTTGTCGATCACCTGGGCCCGGATGCCCTCGGCGAGGTCCGGCGTGGCGAGCGCCGCGCAGGAGGTGCGGTACTCCTGGTCGAGGACGGCCTCCAGCGGGCCGAGTGCCCGGGCCCGGCGCAGGGCCGCGAGCGTCGCCTTCACCGCGGTCGGGGAGTTGGCGGCGATCCGGTCGGCGGCCTTCTTGGCCTCGGGTTCGCCGCTCTCCCGCAGCCGGTCGAGGATCTCCTCCACGGTGCCGGCCGCGTAGCAGTGGTCGATCCATCCGCGCTGCGCGTCCAGCACGCCGGCCGGCGCGGGCCCGATGTTCCGTTCCAGGGCGTCGTGGACGGGCAGTTCGGCCAGGTCGTCCAGCAGGGCGGGCAGCCGCTCGGCGGGCACGAAGTGGTCGGCGAGCCCGCACAGCAACGCGTCCCCGGCGCCGACGGCCCCTGCGGTCAGGGCGAGGTGGGTGCCCGACTCCCCCGGCGCGAGGGCGAGCAGGTAGGTGCCGCCGACGTCGGGGACGAAGCCGATGCCGGCCTCCGGCAGGGCGACCCGGGTGGTCTCCGTGACGATCCGGACGCTGCCGTGGGCGGAGACGCCGACCCCGCCGCCCATCACGATGCCGTTCATCACGGCGACGTAGGGCTTCGGGTAGCGGGCGATCCGGGCGTTGAGCCGGTACTCGTCGCGCCAGAACTCCTCGACGGCGCCCGGGTCGCCGCCGGTGGCGGCGCGGTGGATGGCGACGATGTCGCCGCCCGCGCAGAAGGCCCGCTCGCCGGCGCCGGTGATCACGACGGTCTCCACGTCGCCGTCCCGCTCCCACGCGTCCAGTGCGGCGGAGATCCTCCGCACCATGCCGTGGGTGAGGGCGTTCAGGGCCGCCGGGCGGTTGAGGACGATCAGTCCCGCCCGGCCCTCGCGCTGGACGAGCACCTCGTCCGTACCCATCACGCGGCCCCGGTCAGGCCGCGGGCGACGATGACGCGCATGATCTCGTTGGTCCCTTCCAGGATCTGGTGCACCCGCAGGTCGCGGACGATCTTCTCGATGCCGTACTCGGCCAGGTAGCCGTAGCCGCCGTGGAGTTGGAGCGCCTGGTTGGCCACCTCGAAGCCGGTGTCGGTGGCGTGGCGCTTGGCCATCGCGCACAGCTCCGGCGCCCGGGGGTCGCCCCGGTCCAGCGCGGCGGCGGCCCGCCAGAGCAGCGATCTGGCGGCCTCCAGCTCGGTGGCCATGTCGGCGAGCCGGAACCGCAGCGCCTGGGCGTGCAGCAGCGCGGCCCCGAACGCCTCCCGGTCGGCCAGGTGCCGGGTGGCCCGCTCCAGGGCGTCCTGCGCGCCGCCGACGGAGCAGGCGGCGATGCCGAGCCGGCCGCCGTTCAGTCCGTTCATGGCGATCCGGAAGCCCTCGCCCTCCCCGCCGAGCAGGCGGTCGGCGGGGAGCCGGACGCCGTCCAGCAGCACCTGCCGGGTCGGCTGGGCGTTCCAGCCCATCTTCTTCTCGTTCGCTCCGAAGGAGACGCCGGGGTCGTCCCGCTCCACCAGGAACGCGGAGACGCCCCGGGCCCCCGGGCCGCCGGTTCGGGCCATCACCACGTACACCTGCGAGGTGCCGGCGCCCGAGACGAACTGCTTGACGCCGTCCAGGACCCAGTGGTCCCCGTGCCGGCGGGCCCGGGTGGCCAGCGCGGCGGCGTCCGAGCCCGCGCCCGGCTCGGTGAGGCAGTAGCTGCCGAGCAGTTCCGTCGAGCAGAGCCCGGGCAGCAGCCGGGCGCGCTGGGCGGGACTGCCGTAGCGGTCGATCATCCAGGCGACCATGTTGTGGATCGACAGGTAGCCGGCGATGGACGGGCAGCCGGTCGCCAGTGCCTCGAAGACGAGCACGCCGTCCTGGCGGCCGAGCTCCGAGCCGCCCGACTCCTCCCGCACGTAGACGCCGCCGAGGCCCAGGTCGGCGGCCTTGCGCAGGACGTCGACCGGGAAGTGCTTGGCCTGGTCCCACGCGACGGCGTGCGGGGCGAGGTGCTCGCGGGCGAAGTCCCGGGTGGTCGCGACGATGGCGAGCTGGTCGTCGGTCAGATGGGTGTGCACGGCGCGCCTCAGCCCATCGTCGGGATGGTGAAGCTCGCGCCCTCCTTGGCCCCGGAGGGCCAGCGCGAGGTGACGGTGCGGGTGCGGGTGTAGAAGCGGATCGAGTCCGGCCCGTGCTGGTTGAGGTCGCCGAACGCGGAGCGCTTCCAGCCGCCGAAGGTGTGGTAGGCGATCGGCACCGGGATCGGCACGTTGACCCCGACCATGCCGGTGTTCACCCGCCGGGCGAAGTCCCGGGCGGTGTCGCCGTCCCGGGTGTAGATGGCCACCCCGTTGCCGAACTCGTGCTCGCTGGGCAGCCGCAGCGCCTCCTCGTAGTCGGCGGCACGCACCACGGTGAGCACCGGCCCGAAGATCTCCTCCCGGTAGATCCGCATGCCGGGCGTGACCCGGTCGAACAGCGAGGCACCGAGGAAGTAGCCGTCCTCGTGCCCCGCCAGCCGGAAGTCCCGTCCGTCGACGACGAGTTCGGCGCCCTCCTCGACCCCGAGGTCCAGGTAGCCGCGCACCCGCGCCAGCGCGTCGGCGCCGACCAGCGGTCCGAAGTCCGCCGCCGGGTCGTCCGAGCGCCCGACCTTGAGCGCGCCGATCCGCTCGACCAGCTTCGCCACCAGGGCGTCCGCCGTCGCCTCCCCCACCGGGACGGCCACCGAGATGGCCATGCAGCGCTCCCCGGCCGAGCCGTACCCGGCCCCGATCAGCGCGTCCGCCGCCTGGTCGAGGTCGGCGTCCGGCATCACGATCAGGTGGTTCTTGGCACCGCCGAAGCACTGCGCCCGCTTCCCGTGCGCGGCGGCGGTGGCGTACACGTACTGGGCGACCGGCGTGGAGCCGACGAAGCCGAGCGCCTGGACGCGCGGGTCCTCCAGCAGGGTGTCCACGGCCTCCTTGTCGCCGTTGACGACGTTGAGCACGCCCGGCGGCAGCCCGGCCTCCAGGAACAGCTCGGCCAGCCGCAGCGGCACCGAGGGGTCGCGCTCCGAGGGCTTGAGCACGAAGGCGTTTCCGCAGGCCAGCGCGGGCGCGGCCTTCCAGAGCGGGATCATCGCCGGGAAGTTGAACGGCGTGATGCCCGCGACCACGCCGAGCGGCTGGCGCATCGAGTACACGTCGATGCCCGTCCCGGCGTTGTCGCTGAACTCGCCCTTCAGCAGGTGCGGGATGCCGGCGGCGAACTCCACGACCTCCAGGCCGCGTTGGATGTCGCCGTGGGCGTCGGCCACGGTCTTGCCGTGCTCGGCGGAGAGCAGCCGGGCCAGCTCGTCCTTCTCCTGCTCGACGAGCTGGAGGAACCGCAGCAGGACGCGGGCCCGCCGCTGCGGGTTCCAGGCGGCCCACGCGGGCTGGGCCTGCGCGGCGTCGGCGATCACCGCCTCGACCTCGGCGCGGCTCGCCAGGGGCACCCGGGCCTGCACCCGGCCGGTGTTGGGGTCGTACACGTCGCCGAAGCGGCCGGAGGTGCCGGCGGTGGGCTTGCCGGCGATGAAGTGGGTCAGTTCTCGGACCATCGGTTCCTACTCTCGACAGGGGTGGGGAGAGGAGGAATGGAGGCCGCCACCGGTCGGCGGGCGCACGGTGGTGCGCCCCTCGGCACGGGCGTACGGCGGTGTGACGGTACGTCAGGAAGCGGGCGTCCCGGCGGTCGTCGGCACGGGACAGCCGGGCGCGGTGGAACGGGAGCAGCCCGGAGTCATGTGTGTCGTCTCCATCCTCGTGGAAAACACGAACCACCCGCGGCCGGTATCCTGACTCCCGGATCACCGCACGCCCTCAGGCCTTCCCGGCTGGCTGCCAGTGGCCGTCATCTGCGAGGACGGACTCCCCGGTCACAGTGGCGGGACCGTGCCGGACTCACACCGGCTTCCCTGACACCGCGGACCTGCCGTCGACCATATAGTTGGACGTCCTAGTAAGTCCAGGGGTACGCGCCCGCGCCGCGCCGCCGGAGGGCCGCTCACCCCCGTCCACCTGCCCGGACACGCCGGGAGCCGGCCCCGAGGGACCGGCTCCGAGGGCCGGCTCCGAGGGCCGGCTCCGATGACCGCCGCTCAGCGGCCGGTGGTGACGACCATGCGGAAGCGGGCCCGGTTGGCGGCCATCTTCTCCACCGCCGCCGCGGTCCGCTCCAGCGGCACCTCCTCGACCCAGGCCCGCACCCCCGTCTGCGCCGCGAAGCGCAGCGTGTCCTGGGTGTCGACCGCGATGCCCGAGGAGTGCGCGTAGACCTTCCGGTCGCCCTGGATCAACTGCAGGGCGCTCAGCTGCAGCGGCTCCGCCGGGAGTCCGACCATGACGAGCTCGCCCCGACGGGTGATCCCGTCGATCGTCGCCACCACGGCGGGCGCGTTGGTGACGGTGGACAGGACCACCTTCGCACCTCCCAACTGCCGTAGGGCCTCGGCGACATCGCCCGCGGTGCTGTCGATGTAGTGGGCGGCGCCGAGCCGGAGCGCGAGCGGCCCCTTCTCCTCGCCGCGGGCGATGGCGACGGTGCGGAAGCCCATCTTCTCGGCGAACTGGACGCCCAGGTGGCCGAGTCCGCCGATCCCCAGGATGGCGACGGTGTCCCCGGGCCGTGCGGCGGAGCGGCGCAGGGCGTTGAAGACCGTCACCCCCGCGCAGGCCAGTGGCGCCGCCTCGACCGCGGTGAGCTCGTTCGGGACCGCCGCCAGGGCCACGGCCGGGACGACGACGGAGTCGGCGAACCCGCCCGGATAGGCGACGCCGGGGATCTCGACCCGCGCGCAGTGCAGGCCGTCGCCCGCCCGGCACGCGTCGCAGTGCCCGCAGCTGCCGCCGTACCAGCCGACCGCGACCCGGTCGCCGACCCGCCAGCCCTCCACACCCTCGCCGAGGGCGTCGACGCGGCCGGCGATCTCGTGCCCCGGGGTGATCGGGAAGGTGCTGCCGGGCAGCAGGCCGCCGGCGATGAGCAGGTCGGAGTGGCAGACCCCGCACGCCTCCACGGTGATCCGCACGGCTCCCGGACCGGGTTCCCGCGGGGGGACCTCGACCAGCTCGGGGGCCGCACCCGGCCCCGCGACCTGGACGGCGCGCAGCGCGGCGGCCGAGCCGCTGGGGGAGGTGGTCATGAGCGATCCCTTCGCCGGGTGATGTGCCCCGGAGCCCCAGGTGACCGCACCGCTCGTCCTGTTCCGGGCGCGCCTTTCGACACGGATCGAAATGTCTCGAAAGAACTCGGAAGTAAAAGGTGGAGATAGGAATCGAACCCATCTGAACGGCCCTGCAAGCCGCCGCCTAGCCACTCGGCCACTCCACCCCGACAACGATGGAAACATTACACGCACATGAACACGGACCCTGACCAGAATTCCCCGGGAACGGCGATGTTTCACCCCATGGGGCTCTTAGTGCGTCTAGTGTTATTTCTTTCGACATGGCGCCGGTAGGGTCCGACGAGCCAGCGCGTAAAAGACCGGGTGCGCTAGCCTGTGCCGATATCTCCGACCCGATGGGATTTCACTGATGGCCGTTGAGGAATCACGGTTCACCCATACCGCGGAGCCGCTCTGCGGAACCGCCGCGAACCGGTGCCAGTACAAGAACCTGCCCCTGCGCGACCTTCCCCCACTCGGCGTCGTGCGCCGCGCCAGGATCGCCCGCGAGGGCCTGCGCGAGCGCCGCGCCGACATTCCGGCGCCCGGCCGGCCCTCCCGGTTCGCCGAGGGGGACTGGGTCCGGGTGAAGGACGAGGCCGCGGTGCGCGCCACCCTCGACGACAAGGACCGCCACCGCGGCCTGTGGTTCACCGGCAGCCAGTGGTCGTTCTGCGGCGGCGTCTACCAGGTCGAGCGCATCGTGCGCCGCATGATCGACGACCACTACCGGGTGCGGCGCCTGTCGGGCACCGTCGCCCTGGCCGGCGCGACCTGCCACGGCGCCGACGGCACCCAGGGCTGCGGGCTGGACTGCGCCCTGCTGTTCCGCGACGAATGGCTGGAGCCCGCGCCCGCGCCGGTCCCCGCCCCCCGGCCCGTCGCCCTGTGGGCGACCGTACGCGGCCTCGCGGAGATCCGCGCGACCCTCGACCCCGACGGGCGCCTGCACGGCGTCCCCTTCCAGCCGGGGATGGAACACCACACCGGCACCCGTCACAGCGCCCTCGAACTGCGCCACCGGTCCCTCGCCTGGTGGCAACACCCCACCGGGGGGCGCTGGTTCATCCTCGACGGCCTGCGCTGCGGTGGCGAGCCGCTCGCCACCGGCTGCGACCGGCGGTGCGCCCTGCTCTGGCACGAGTCCTGGCTGCACCTGGAGCCGGCCGCCACCGCCCCCTGAGCGACCGTCAGCGCAGCCAGCGGTCGCGCACCAGCTTCGCGGTCAGGTGCAGCGGCCCGTCCCGGTCGCCGACGTAACATCGGGGAAGCGCGAACTCCCCGCCGTGGACACCGGGGCTGACCGCGCACCCGTACCCGTACCCGGTGTGCGCCACCGCCTCCACGGCGGCGTCGTCGAGCGAACCGTACGGGTAGCAGAACCCCTCGACCGACCGGCCCGTGAGGTCCTCCAGCACGTGGCGGCTGTCGGCGACCTGGGCCGCCAGATCCCGCGCCCCCAGGCCCGCCAGCCGCCGGTGCGTCAGCCCGTGCGAGCCGATCTCCACCCCCTCGGCGGCGGCCTCGCGGACCTGGGCCGCCGTCATCAGCGGCTTGCGCGGGCCCTGCTCGTCCCAGTCGTTGTACCCGCCGAGCCGGCCGGCCACCACGTAGACCGTCGCCGTGAAGTCGTACTCCGCCAGTGCGGGCAGGGCCTCCTCCACGAAGTCGCGGTATCCGTCGTCGAAGCTGAGCCCCACCTTTCCCGCGGCGGTTCCGTTCCGGTGGGAACGCATCAGCTCGCCCACCGACACCCCGCGCAGTCCGCGCGCGGACAGCCAGCGCAGCTGGCGGCGGAATCGCGCGGGGTCGACGGTGATCAGATAGGGGTCCTCGGTCGCCGACGTCACCGAGTGGTACATCAACGTCCACGGGAGACGCGCCGCATCCAGGTCGGGCGCGCTTTCCGAACTATTGCGTGGTCGAACGAGTCGCATGTTCCGCTCCTGCCGTCCAGTGGCCCCGTCCGTTCAGGTGGCCCTCGGAGAAATTGCATTCTGGCAGCGTCGGGCCCGGCTTCCATTCGCGCCAGGCGACTCCGTACCATTTCACCCGGTTGCCGGAGCGGAATTCGGCGGGGCCCGCCCGGGCCGGGCCGGGGCGGCGGACGGTCAGCGGTGGTTGACGATGACGTAGATGCCCCAGCCGATCGCCGCGAGCACCAGCGCGAAAATGAGTCCGGCCAGGGTGGAGCCGACCGGGCCGGCGGTGGGCCGGACGGCCGCCGCCTCGTCGGCCGGGCCGGACGGGTCCGACGGACCGGACGGACCGGACGGGTTGAGCAGGCGCAGGCCGAGGGCGAACAGCGCGGGCAGACCGGCACCGGTGACCAGGCCCACCACGACGATCTTCCACACCGCGTCCAGGTTGACCCAGGAGTTCACGACCTCACCTCGTCCTTGACGGGCTCCGGGGCCACCGAACCGGTCCAGGCGGCGTTGACGTTCTCCGGCGTCACGGCCGGGTAGCGGGAGGCGGCGAAGAAGGCGACCGACGCCAGCACCAGCACGGTGAAGATCACCGCCACCCCGGTCGTCCCGCCGATCCCGTTCGCGGTCCAGTAGGCCACCGCGCCGACCCCCGCCGCGGCCGGCAGGGTGAGCAGCCAGGCCGCCACCATCCGGCGGGCGAGCTGCCAGCGCACCACGGCACCGCTCCGCCCGATCCCCGAGCCCAGGATCGACCCGGTGGCCACGTGGGTGGTGGAGAGCGAGTAGCCGAAGTCGGTGGAGCAGAGGATCACCGCGGCCGAGGCCGACTCGGCGGCCATCCCCTGCGGCGGCTCGATCTCCACCAGCCCCTTGCCCAGCGCGCGGATCACCCGCCAGCCGCCGATGTAGGTGCCCAGGGCGATCGCGAGCGCGCAGGAGACGATCACCCAGTCGGGCGCCTTCGCTCCGGCCTGAAGGGTGCCGTTGGCGATCAGGGCCAGGGTGATGGCGCCCATGGTCTTCTGCGCGTCGTTGGTGCCGTGGGCGAGCGAGACCATGGAGGCCGAGCCGATCTGGCCGAGCCGGAACCCGCGTCCGCGCGGGCCCTCGGGCACGTCCCGGGTGAGGCGGTAGACCAGGAGGGTGCCGACCACCGCCACCCCGCCGGCGATGAACGGCGACAGCGCCGCGGGCACGATCACCTTGGAGACCAGCCCCTGCCACTTGACGGCCCCGACCCCGGCCGCCGCCACCGTCGCCCCGACCACCCCGCCGATCAACGCGTGCGAGGAGCTGGAGGGGATCCCGAGGAACCAGGTGGCCAGGTTCCACAGGATGCTGCCGGTCAGGCCGGCGCACACCACCGTCAGGGTCACCTCCCCGCTGGCGACCAGGCCGTTGGCGATGGTCGCCGCCACGGCGGTCGACAGGAACGCGCCGACCAGGTTGAGCACCGCCGAGACGGCGACCGCGACGCGCGGCGGGAGGGCGCCGGTCACGATCGAGGTCGCCATCGCGTTGCCGGTGTCGTGGAAGCCGTTGGTGAAGTCGAAGCCCAGCGCCGTGACGACCATCAGCGCCAGGACCGCGTCGTTGCCGGTCACGGACCCGAACCTAGCCCGCGTACCGGGACACGCCCGGTTCGGCGACGACCCGGCGCGCCGCGCGGCGAAGGGCCGCCATCCGGTCGGATCAACATACGGTCACACCCCCCTCGCCTGCCGGACGGACGGCTCCAGGTGCCCGATCGCGTCGACGGCCTCCCCACAACCCACTCCCCCGGCGGCGGACCGTACGGATTCCCGACCTCCGAACGGCGGGCCGTCAGCCCGAGGCCGCCACCCGCCCGATCGGGTCGCATTCACCGGCAGCGCGGGACACCGACGGGTCGGGTACGGAAGGCTCAGGGCCTTCGAGCCCCAGGCACGCAGCACGGACACGGCCGGCCGGGGCGGCCCGAGACCGGATTGGTGGCATGACCGTTCAGGACATCCCGGACCCCCCGAGCACCGGGACCGCCCGGCGCGGCGAGTTCGCCGAACTGTACCGGCGCGTGGCGCAGGCCGGTCTGCTGCGTCGGCGCCCGCTGTACTACGCGTGCCGGAGCGCGGCACTGCTGGCCGCGCTGGCGGGGCTGCTGGCCGGGTTCACGGCGCTCGGCGCGAACTGGTGGCAGCTCGGCCTGGCGCCGCTGTTCGCCCTCGTGCTGGGCCAGTTGGCGCTGCTCGGCCACGACGTCGCGCACCGCGCGGTGTTCGCCGACCGCCGGACGACCGACCTGGTGGGCATCCTGCTGGGGAACCTGGTGGTCGGCATAAGCTACGGCTGGTGGGTCGACGACCACAACCGGCACCACGCCCACCCGAACCGCGAGGGCCAGGACCCGGCCGCCGACTCCCTCCTCTTCGCCCGGACCACCCAACAGGCCGAGCGGACACGGGGGTTGCGGCGGTTCGTGGCACGGCACCAGGCGGCACTGTTCTTCCCGCTGCTGTCCCTCCAGGCACTCGGCCTGCTCGTCGCCACCGGCCTGACCCTCACCCGCGGCACCGTCAGGCACCCGGCACTGGAACGCGCCCTCGCCGTACTGCACTACGCCGTCGCGGCGGCCCTGACCGTCCTCGTGCTCTCCCCGCTCCAGGCGCTCGCCTTCACCGCGCTGTTCGGGGCACTGTTCGGCGTCTACCTGGGCTGCATCTTCGCCCCCAACCACAAGGGCATGCCGATGACCGGCCCCGGCGCCGAGCGCACCGACTACCTCCGGCGGCAGGTGCTGCCCTCCCGCAACCTGCGGGCCGGCCGGTTCGTCCACTTCCTCTTCGGCGGCCTCGGCCTCCAGATCGAGCACCACCTCTTCCCGGCCATGCCGGTGGCGGCGCTGCGCCCGGCCTCGCGCATCGTGCGCGCCTACTGCGCGGAGATCGGCGTGCCGTACGCCGAGGCGGGTCTGACCGCCTGTTTCCGGGAGATCCTGCGGGACCTGCGCATGGTCGGCCGGTCCGTCCCGGCCCGTCCGGAGGCCGCGGCCGCGACGAAGAGCACGGCACCCGCGGAGGCCGCCCGGTGAGCGGGGTCCTGCCCCGGCCGGCGGCGCCCGCCGCGGCCGGTCCGGTCCCCGGCGGCGAGCGGCTGCGGGTGGTGATCGTCGCCGAGTCCTTCGCCCCGCAGGTCAACGGCGTGGCCCACAGCGTGCTCCGGACCGCCGAGCACCTCCTGGCCCGGGGGCACGTCCCGCTGGTGGTGGCCCCCGCGGCCCAGCGCCGCACGAGCGGGAACGCCAGCGGGAGCGGAAGCGGGAGCGAGCCGTACGAGTCGGCGTACGGCTACCGGGTGGTCCGCGTCCCGTCCGTCCCGCTGCCCGGCTACCCGGAGGTGCGGGTCGCCCTCCCCGGGCGCCGGGTGGCCGACGCCGTCGAGCAGCACCGCCCCCATGTGGTGCACCTGGCGGGCCCGTTCGCCCTCGGGGCGGCCGGAGCGGCGGCGGCCGGGCGCGCGGGCGTCCCCGTCGTCGCCGTCTACCAGACCGACCTCGCCGCCTACGCCCGGACCTACCTGCCGTTCGCCGGGGCCGCCGGGGCCCGGCTGGCCTGGCACCGGCTGCGGCTCATCCACACGGCGGCCGCGCGGACCTTGGCGCCGTCCCGGGCCTCGCTCGACGCCCTGACGGCCCACGGGGTCCCCCGGGTCCACCTGTGGCCGCGCGGCGTCGACTGCGTGCGCTTCCACCCCGGCCACCGGGACGAGGCCCTGCGCCGGCGCCTCGGCCGGCCCGGCGAGGTGCTGGTCGGCTACGTCGGGCGGCTGGCGCCGGAGAAGCAGGTCGAGCGGCTGGCCGAGGTGTCCCGGCTCCCGGGCGTACGGCTGGTGGTGGTCGGTGACGGCCCCAGCCGCGCCCGGCTGGGCGCCGCGCTGCCGGACGCGCTCTTCCTGGGCCGCCGTACCGGGCACGAACTCGCCCGGCTCTACGCCTCGTTCGACGTCTTCGCGCACACCGGACCGTTCGAGACCTTCGGCCAGACCCTCCAGGAGGCGATGGCCAGCGGGCTGCCCGTGATCGCCCCCGCCGTCGGCGGACCGCTCGACCTGGTCCAGCCCGGACGCACCGGCTTCCTCGTCCCGCCCGGCGCGGGCACCGGGTTCCGGGAGGCGGTGGAACGGCTCGCCCGGGACGCGGAACTCCGCCGGGCGTTCGGCCGGGCGGGCCGGGCCGCGGTCGTGGAACGCAGCTGGGAGGCGGTCGGCGACCGGCTCGTCGACCACTACCGGCTCGCGCTGGCGGAGTCCTCCGCCGCAGGGCGCGGGTGAGACCGAGGAACGGACCCGTCATGCACCAGCCGCTCTCCGCCGCGTACGTACCCGGCGCCCACCCGGACGCCGACACCGCCGTGTTCCTGCACGGGCTCGGCGGCTGGACCCACAACTGGGCCGCCCTGATCGAGCGCCTCCGGTCGTCGGTCCACTGCCTGGCCCTCGACCTCCCGGGCTTCGGCCGCTCCACGCCCCCGCCCGACGGCCTCGTCACCGTCGGGCGCCAGGCCGCGGCCGTCGCCCGCCACCTCGTCCGCACCGGGCACCGCCGCGTCCACCTGGTCGGCAACTCGCTCGGCGGCCTGACCGCCCTCCATCTCGCCGCCCACCGCCCGGAGCTGGTCGCCACCCTGACCCTCGTCTCCCCGGTCCTGCCCGCCCTCCCACCGCCGCAGGCCCTGCGGATCTCCCTGCTGGGCCTGCCGGGCGCCGCCCGCCTGTACGCCCGACTGCTGTCCACCCGGGGCCCCGACCGGCAGCTCGACGACCTCTACCGCCTGATCTACGCCGACCCGTCCCGCGTCAACGCCGAACAGCGGGCGACCGAAGTGCGCGAACGCCTGCGCCGCGCCGAACTCCCGTACAACCAGCAGATGTTGGTGGAGGGCGTGCGCGCCGTCGTCCGGGCCCACCTCCGGCTGCCGGGCGAGCCCTCGCCCTGGCACCAGGCCCGCCGGGTCACCGCCCCCACCCTGCTCGTCTTCGGCCGCGAGGACCGCCTCGTCCCCTTCCGTACGGCGGCCCGGTCCTACACGGCCTTCCGGGACGCCCGGCTCCTCACCCTGCCCGGCGTCGGCCACGTCGCCATGCAGGAACACCCCGACGCCGTGGCCGCGGCCTTCCGCGCCCTGCTCCCGGAGGCCCGCCGCACGCCCGGCGGGTGAGCCTCGCTATTGGTCTACTCCAATCTGTCCTGAATACGTCGTCACAGCAGGCGCCGGTCTGCCGTTCACTGTTCCTCCCAGGCGGCCGGGCTCGCTGCCGCACGACCCGTCGACCTGGGAGGTGCGAATGCGAAGGGCCTCGCCCCATCCGAAAGTTGGGGTTTCCGCCGGGCCCGGAGTCGGACGTCTTCCGGCCGAATGTCCGCTCCCCCGCGACGCAAGCTGATCTGAAGGGTAGTCAAAAGGTCACCCCCACAGTGAACTTGGAGACCCCATGGCCATTCGCGCGTCCTGTCGCCCCCTGGTCCTCACCCTGCTCCTGTCCCTGGCCGCGGCCGGATGCGGCGGCTCCGGCTCGGGCAGCGGTTCCGGGGCCGGCGGCAAGCTGACGGTGTGGCTGGCCGTGGACGCCCAGGAGAACTGGCCACAACTGGTCCAGTCCACCAACGACCGCTTCGCCAAGGCCCACCCCGGGGTCCGGGTCGACGTCCAGTACCAGCAGTGGACGACGAAGAACCAGAAGCTGGACGCCGTCCTCGCCGGGAAGAACGTGCCCGACGTGGTGGAGATGGGCAACAGCGAGACCACCAACTACATCGTCAACGGCGCCTTCGCCACCCTCGACCCGGCCCGCTTCGACCAGTCGGACGCCTGGCTGCCGGCGCTCGCCGACGCCTGCCGCGACAACGGCAAGGTCTACTGCGTGCCCTACTACGTCGGGGCCCGGGTCGGTGTCTACCGCACCGACTACTTCACCCAGGCCGGTGTGCCGGGCGCCCCGAAGACGTACCCCGAACTCCTCTCCGCGTTCGACCGGCTGAAGAGCACCTTCGGCACCCAGGACCCGAACTTCTCCGCCCTCTACATGCCCGGCCGCTACTGGTACGCGGCCATGGCCTTCCTGAAGGACGCGGGCGGCGAGATCGCGGTGAAGGACGGCAACCGCTGGAAGGCCTCGCTGTCCTCGCCCAACTCCGTCGCCGGGCTCACCGAGTGGAAGCGGCTGATCGACGCCTACTACGTCGGCGACCGCGCCAAGGACAACGGCGACCAGCCGGCCGTCGTCGGCCAGGGCCGTGTGGGCGTCTTCTACGGCAACACCTGGGAGGCCGGCGCCGCCGCCGACGAGCGCTCCGGCGGGGACCCGAAGCTGAAGGACAAGTTCGCCACCTTCCCCTTCCCCGGCCCGTCCGGCAAACTCCTGCCGCCCTTCCTCGGCGGCTCCACCCTGGCCGTGCCGGCCAAGTCGACGCGCAAGGACCTGGCCGCCGACTGGATCAGGCTGTTCACCGACCGGGAGTCCCAGAAGACGCTGATCGCCGCGAACACCCTGCCCAACAACACCACCCAGCTGACCGAGGTCGCCGCCGGCGGCATCAACGGCCCCGCCGCCCAGGCCGCGGCGACCGGGGGCTGGATGACCCCGTTCGCGCCCGGCTGGACGTCGGTGGAGAAGTCCAACGTCCTGCCCGAGATGCTGGAGCGGATCGCCAACGGCAAGGCGTCGGTGCAGGACGCCGCGCGGGAGGCGGACCGGCGGATCGACGAAGTGATCAATGAGCGCTGACCGGGGCCAGCGGCGGCGTCCGCTGCTGCCGTACCTGCTGATCGGCCCGACCGTCCTCGCGCTCGTCCTGGTGCTCGGCTACCCGCTCGTGGACATGGTCGTCCTCTCCTTCCAGGACATGACCCGCGAGCAGCTGTTCGGCGGCACCTCGCCGCCGTGGGCCGGACTGGACCAGTTCCGCAGGATCCTCGGGGACGGGTTCTTCTGGACGGTGGTCGCCCGTACGGTGCTCTTCACCGCGGTGTGCGTCGCCCTCACCGTGCTCTGCGGGCTGTTCACCGCCCGGCTGATGCACCGGGTCTCCCCGTGGGTGCGCGCCGTCATCGCCGGGGTGCTGGTCACCGTGTGGGCCATGCCCGTCATGGTCGCCTCGTCGGTCTTCCGCTGGCTCTTCGACGCCGACTACGGCGTGGTGAACTGGCTGCTCTCGAACCTGCCCGGGGTCGACCTGGCCCGCCACAACTGGTTCACCAACCCCTGGCAGGGGTTCACCGTCATCGTCGCCGTCGTGGTGTGGGGCTCGCTGCCGTTCGCCGCGATCACCCTGCGGGCCGCGCTGGCCCAGGTCCCGCCCGAGCTGGAGGAGTCCGCGGTCCTCGACGGGGCCCGGCCCCTCCAGGTCTTCCGGCACGTCACCCTTCCGGTGATCAGACCGGTCCTCGTCATGGTGACCACGCTGTCGGCCATCTGGGACTTCGGCGTCTTCAACCAGATCTGGCTCATGCGCGGCGGCCAGCCCGAGCGGGAGTACTACCTGCTGGGCGTCTACTCCTTCATCGAGTCCTTCGCCGTGAACCGGTACAGCACCGGGGCCGCGATCGCGCTCGTGACCGTCGTCCTGCTGCTCGCCGGATCGGTCGTCCACCTGCGTCAGATGCTCAGGACGGGAGAGATCGAATGAGGCGACGGCGGTCGCTGGGCCACGACCTGCTCGGACTGCTCGTCGCCGCGGTGATCGGCTTCCCCGTCTACTGGATGGTGCTCACCGCGTTCCGGCCGGCCACCGAGATCCTGAGCCTGCCACCGAAGTTCTGGCCGGGCCGCCCCACGCTCGACAACTTCGCCCGGGCGCTGGGCACCGAGACCTTCTGGGCCAACGTCCGCTCCAGCGTCGTCATCGGCATCGGCACCGTCCTGGTGTCGCTGGTCGTCGGCGCGCTCGCCGCCTTTGCCCTCGCCCGCTTCCGCTTCGCGGGCCGCAAGGCCTTCGTCGTGGTGATCCTCATCGTCCAGATGGTCCCGCTGACGGCGCTGATCATCCCGGTCTACCTGCTGCTGAACGACGTCGGGATGACGGACAGCCTCACCGGCGTGGTCCTCACCTACCTGGTGTTCACGCTGCCGTTCACGGTCTGGATGCTGCGCGGCTTCATCGCCGGGGTCCCCGTGGAACTCGAGGAGGCGGCCATGGTCGACGGCTGCGGCCGGCTCGGCGCCTTCCGCCGGGTGGTGCTCCCGCTGCTCGCACCCGGCATCGTCGCCACCTCCGTCTTCGCCCTCGTCCAGGCGTGGAACGAGTACGTCCTCGTCTACATCCTGCTGTCGACTCCGGAGAAGCAGACCGTCAGCATCTGGCTGGTCTCCTTCCAGACCAGCTTCGGGACCGACTACGGCGGTCTCATGGCCGGTGCCACCCTGACCGCCCTGCCCGTCGTGGTCTTCTTCCTCCTCGTCCAGCGCAGGATCGCCTCCGGCCTCGCCGTCGGCGCGGTCAAGGGCTGAGCCCGTCCGCACGAGAAGCCGGCCGCCGGACGGCACCACCTCCCGCCCGGCGGCCGGACACGCGAAGGGACTGCTCGCCGCCGTCCGGCCTCCCGCGCGCTACCGCACCGAGTTGAGCCGGCCCTTCCCCAACGGGTGCCAGGTGACCAGGGTGTTCATCTGCTCCGGCGTGTAGCACTCGGTGGTGATGTCGACCTTGGAGCCCTTCGGAACCGGAACGAAGATGTACTTCCAGGTGCGCTTGTCGACGCCGGGGTCCGTGGAGGACTGGACGCTGGTGGTGTACTTCGGGGCCCCCTGCGTCGGTTCGACCCTGACGATGAGGGTGGCCGGGGACTGGTCGGCCTCCGTGTAGATCCAGCCGCTGATGATGCCGTCGGTCTCCGCCGTGCAGGTCCTCCGGGTGGCCACGGGCCCGCTCAGGACGACCTGCGGCGGGTTGATCCACTGGGCGGTCCCGGTCACCCGGAGGTCATGGGCGTGGAGGTCGGGCTCGGTCACGGTGACAGTGGTCGTGAGGCGGTGCTCGACCGGCGTGGAGCCCTGGGCGGCGTGCAGGGTGAGGATGAACTCGGTGTCCTCGTAGAGCGCTGGCGAGACCCAGGAGAGGGCGTCGTCGACGCTGAAGGGCGCGACCGTGCCGTACTCCAGGGTGTACGAGGCCTGGCCCTCGGTGGGCGCGGTGGCCTTCCACTCCAGGGTGGCCGGGGTGCCCCGGGGCACGGCCACGGCGACGGGCCGGAAGTCCGTGAAGGTCAGTCCCGGCAGCACCTTTGTCACGCTCAGCGAGGTCGCGGCGGGCGGGCTCGCGGTGTCCTCCTCGACCCCGATCGCGCAGGTGCCGACGACGTCGTCGACCGCGATGTGGGTCAGGGTGAAGACCAGCGCGCTCTCCGCACCGGGGCTGATCTGCTTGGCCTTCGGCCTGGTCGGGGCCGCCTCGAAGCGCCCCTTCCCGGGTTCCGGCTGCCGGAGCCGCCAGTTCTTGGGAGCCGTCAGCTGCACGCTGTCGGGGTTCCCGGTGAGGGCGTCGGCACCGGAGCCGACGGGCAGGGTGAAGGCGATCAGCCCGCAGCTGACGACCTCGTCGGTGTCGTTGGTGACGGTGATCGTCAGTTGGCCGTCCTGCCCCTTCACCTGGAGCGGGTCCGGGGTGGGCGTCAGGGTGTACGTGAGGAGGGGAACTGGGGTGCCCGCGAGGCGTTCCCGCGGCTGGGGGTTCGTCACATCTCACCGCTCGTCGTGGGGTGGAAAGGGGTGGTGGGCCCCGGGTGGTGCCCCGGTGGCCGCCGTCCGGGCGTCAGGACTTCCACGGCGGCACCAGGGCGAACCCGCCCTCTCCCACGGTGGCCTGCACCGGCAGCGGCTCGCCCAGGGGGCCGGCGTACTCTCCGGGGACGAACCCCGTGCTGGCCGCTTGGATCCCGCCGACATGGGCCACGTAGAACGAGGCGCCATTGGGGTGGACCGCCACGTCGTACCCGCCGATGGCGAGGGTCTTCCACGTGGCACCGCTGTCCAGGGACACCAGCGTCTCCTCGGGGTTGGTGACGCACACGACCGTGCCGTCGTCGGAGACCGAGACGGAAGTCGGGGCGTGCGACGAGGGGATCGCGGACACCGTGAACTCCCCGTCGTCCGTGACGCCCACCAGGTACCCGACAGTCGGAACGTGGCCGTGTGCCCCGTCGGCTGTCACGGCGGCGGACGTGGTGAAGACCAACAGCGGTTGGTCGCCGTTCAGGGCCGCCCAGTCGAGCTTTCCCCCTTGGGAGATGTCGCACGACGCGATGATCTGCCCGTACCAGTCGCCCTTGGAAACGGCGATGAACCAGGCGCGCGACGCGGTGAACCAGCACTGCACGAGGGTCATGTCACCGGCGGTGAAGTCGACGTCCACCTTGACCGAGGACTTCTTGCCCGGGCCGGACGCCGAATTCACCATGCACATGATGGCGGTCGGGTACCCCTGGAGCGAGTCGGCGTCGATGACGAGGACGTGCTCCTCGTCGGCGTACCGTACGGCCCGGGCGTCTCCGAACCACTCCTGCCAGGTGTTCGGGGCCGGGTCCTCGAACCCCGTACTGATGGACTTGCTGAGCCCTACCCCGTCGGTGACGACGAAGTGGTCGCGGGCCTGGTTGAACGCGAACCTGTAGTCGTGGGCGTTGTAGTCGTCGTGCGGGACCTCGGTCCCGGCGTCCACGTCGACCTCTGCCACGGTCGTGTCGGTGCCCACGTACATCGTCCCGTGGGCGATGAGCTCGATCCCGTGCCAGGGGCCGTCGGACGTCGCCTTCACGGCACCGAGGACGCCCGTACTCGGCGTCCACGGCTGGTACTTGTTGGCAACGAAGAGGTACCCCTGGTCCGCTCCGGGGTGGTGCATGGCCGAGGTGATCCCCTGGGCGAAGGCCGGGTCGATGCCGGGCCACAGGTCGCCGATGGGGCCGTCCTGGTCGTCCACCACCTCCTCGTCGACCAGGTCGTAGTGGACGCACCGGTCGCCCTTGAAGAACCAGGCGCTGGTGTCGCCCGCCGGCAGGATCGCGTCGACCCCTCCCAGGTAGGCATCGGGCAGGTACGCGAAGGCCTCGCCCTGCTTGGAGATGGGGAAGGGCCCGAGGACGACCGCCTTCTTCTTGTAGTCGTAGTGGATCACCTGGTCACCGTGGAAGAAGTACGCCTCCGAGGTGGAGCCGGGGATCGCCATGGCCACGGGATGGGCCTGGTACTCCTCGGGGAGCGCGCTGAAGGCGTCCGGGAGTACGCCGATGCGCTGGCCGTGGTCGGCGGTCCAGTCGTACACGAGGTTGCCGCGCTTGCTGAAGAAGTAGCTGGTGGCGGGCGCCTCCTTCGCGAAGGGGACGCTGAGGACGCCGATGACGTAGGGGGACGGCTTGTTCTGCATGTCGGTGCTCCTGTCCGTGATCGCGCGGCCGGTCAGCCCGCGAGGGCGCCGGTGCCGAGCGGCACCCAGACCAGCTGGCCGCTGTAGACGGCGTCGCAGGCCGCGGTGGCCTGGATATGCGCTCCGGCGGGGACGGGCGTGAACACCCGCCCGTCCTGGTTCTTGTCCCCTCCGGCCGGGTCGGTGGACTGCACGGAGATGCTCGGCAGCGGCGCGTCCGCCCCGGGCGCCGTGATGGCGATCTGGAGCGTCGCCGGGCTGCCGGAGTCGGTGGTCTTGATGTAGCCGTGCAGGAAGCCGTCGGTGGGGGCGGTCCTGGTCAGGGGCAGGTCCTTGACCGCGTCGAACTGCTGGACCGCGCCGAGCAGGCTCGTCGTGCCGTTGACGGAGAGGTTCCCGACCTCCATGTCCGGATTGGTCACGGTGACCGCCGTGGTGAGGGTGTGCTGCACCACGTCCCCGCCGGAGGTGGACGACTGCTGGATGAGGAACGCGGTGGTGGTGTCCAGGGGCGGGGACGTCCACCGCCCGTTGCCGTTCGCGTCGATGTCGCCGTTCACCTCCACCGACTGGTTGTCGCCGTAGTAGAGGACGTAGTCGGCGGCCGGCGGGGGCGTGCACGTCCAGCTGAGCACCACGGTCCCGTCGTGGCCGACCGCGGCGTGGTCGGGGGTGAAGTCGCTCAGGACGAGGTCGGCGGTCAGCTTGCGGACCGGTCGGGCCTGGACGGCCGTTCGCGGCGCTTCCCCGTCGCCGCGGGCGAGTTCGGTGATCCGGAGGCGCGCCGTACCGGCCTGTTCGCCGACGGCGATGCCGGAGATCTCGAAGGTGTGCCGCTCCCCCGGTGCGAGCGGCTCGGTGGGGGTCGCGGTGAAGGACGCGGAGTCCTTCGCCGAGTCGTCGGAGCGCAGCCGCCAGCGGGACTCGTCGACGGCCCGGAACTCCGCGTCGTGCGTGGTGGCGCAGTCGGAGGGCGCGCTGCCCACCGGCAGGGTGAAGGTGACGGAGTCACAGGTGACCGGCGTGGCCCGCCGGTTGGCGACCGTGATCCGGAGGGCACCGCGTCCGCCGGCCGGAAGGGGCGTCGGGTGGAGCGTGTAGGTCAGGAGCGTGGGGAGGGCAGGGCTCATGGGGTTCCTCGGGTGAGTCGGAGTGGCGTGCACGTGGAGGCTCCCGCTCAAGGGGTCGCCGAGGGCCCGCCGGTGTCCACGAGGCCCTGGGAGAGCTGCAGGTAGCCGCTCCGGACGGCCGGTGTGGGGTGGGGCAGGTGCGCGGCCGGATCGGCGGCCGTGAGCGGATAGGTGATCCAGGAGGGCACCGTCGCCCCGGCGGCGGCCTCCGGCTGGGCCCAGCTCCAGCTGCCGCGCCAGGCGGCGGGGCGGGGCACGACCAGGGTGTCGGTCCCGTCGGCGCCGGTGCGGGTGGCGGCCGGCAGGGCGGTCATCCGGAAGGCGACCCGCATCCGGGTCAGGGCTGTCCGGACGATGTCGTCCGGAAGCCGGAGGGTGACCACGGGGAGGATGTCCGTGAGGGCGTGGACGGCCAGCCAGGGGTCCGCGATGAGGACCACATGGGTGGAGTTGTCGTCACTGTCGGGCTCGGTGAACGGCCGTGCGGGCAGCCTGAGTTCGTCTCCGGCGACCGGGGTGAGGTACGGGTCGGGGTCGGCCGGCGCGCCGTGGGTGTGGAAGAGGCCGTAGTCGTCCTGGGTAAAGAAGCCGACGAGTCCGTCGGTGGGGAGGTCCGGGTCACCGAGGCGGATGTTCCACCGGTAGTCGGGGTAGTCCGCTGCCGCGGGTCGCAGGACCTGGTCCCAGTCCGCGGAGGTCAGCGGCGGGCCGTCGAGGTCGAACCGCAGCCGGGAGCGGATCAGGGCCAGCGGGCGTCCGGCGAGGTCCGCCAGGGAGTTCTCGGGCTGGAGGCCCGCCGCGGGGGTCAGCGCGCCGAGGGTGTCGTCGAGGACGTCGAGCATCGCGGTGAACGACGCGGGCCCCCGGTCGCGGAGCGTGCGCAGGAAGCCCGCGAGCTCGGGGTGGGCCGCGGCGAAGGCGTCGGCGTCGAGGTCGGGAAGCGGCGATCCGGGCAGCGGTTGCCAGCTGACCTGCGGGCTGTGGTCGGGGGCGAGGGTGAGCCGGAGCTCACCGAGCCCTTCGCCCAGGTCGCTGTAGGCGAGCAGGGAACGGTCGGCCCGGTTGAGGTGGGTGGCGAGCAGCCATCCGCAGACGGCGGGGTCGGGCCGGTCGGGGGCGAAGGTGAGGCGGGCGGGTTGCAGCAGGCGCGGCGGGAGTTCCGCGACGCAGTAGGCCGGCGGGTCGCCGTCCGGGCTCGCGATCCTGCCCTGGTCGGGGGTGACGCTCCACGCCCGGAAGGGGCGCAGCTGCTCGTACTGCTGCTCCGTGGTGGTGACGACGTCGCAGGCGCGGCCGAAGGTGTCGACCAGCTTGACGTTGGTGAGGTGCAGCTGGCCGGCGCGGACGGGCTGGAAGCGGGGCTCGCTCCCGTCCGGAGGGCCGGGGTTGGGGACCGGGGTGTGCGGCACGCCCGTCAGGACGTCCAGCGGGGCCTCGGGCGGCAGGCTGACGGTGGTGTGCCGGTGCAGGAACCAGTCGTTGAGGCCGTCGAGGGTCTGGGAGACCAGGTCCAGGTCGGCGGCGCCGTCGCGCAGCCGGTGCAGTGCCTCGACGGGGGCGTCGGGGTGGCGCTCGGCGTGGTGGGCCAGGCGGGCGGCGGCGTTGAAGGCGGGCAGGGCGGTGAGGATGCTGCGCCCCTGGACGACGTCGTACGCGGGGGCGGCGTTGGTGCCCTGCCAGCGGTAGCGGGTGCCGTCGAAGGCCCAGTTGTCGGTGTCGTCGGTGCGGAAGGGCAGGGGGTAGATCCGCACCTCCCACAGGAGGTACAGCGGTGTCCAGGGCTGGTTCCACGGCTTGGTGTACTCGGCGGCGGTTCCGGTGATCAGCCGGTCGGGCGCGGCGAGGTCCTCGGCGAGGGCGGTGGCGTGCGTGCCGGGGTCGGTCGCGGGTGTGACGGCGGCGCGGGCGAGCAGGGCGGACTCCGCCAGCACCCGGGTGAGGGTGTCGGCTTCGGGGAGGCCGGTCAGGTCGGGTGCGGGTGGCGCGGCGGGGGCCGGGACGGACTGGCCGGCGATGCTCAGCGCGGTGACCAGCTGGTCGGGGGTGCGGCACGGCAGCGGGGTGTCGCGGGTGACGTGGCGCTGGTTGCCGGTGTTGCGCAGCACGATGGAGGGGTCGGGCACCTGGTAGTAGGGGGCGGGAGCGACGCGCTTGAGCGTGCAGCCGTCCGGGAGGCCGTGGTCTGCGGCGTACGCCCCGATGGCGTCCTGGAGCTCCTGCGCGGTGGCGCCGGTGGGCACGCGCGGAAGGGCGGCGATCCGCTCCAGCAGGGCGGCGACCTGTCCGGCGAGGCCGTCCGTCCGCGCGGGGTCGAGCTCCGGGGCGCAGGCCGCCGCGAAGCCGTCGGGCTGTTCGTCGGCGGGCAGGCCGCGCAGCCACCACAGGCCGTACAGGCGCCGTTGGAGCGCGATCAGTTCGCGGACCGCGGTGTCGAGGGCGAGCTGGTCCTCGTTGAGCTTGCCCAGCCAGGCCTCCGGCCGGGCCCGGTCCTCCTCGGGCAGCGCGGCGGTGCCGGTGATCTCCCAGGTGTAGCCGGGCGGGCTGGGGCCGAACCAGGCGGCGTGGGCGGCCTGGTCGAAGGCGGCCTGGCTGATGTCGAGGGTGTCCAGCAGTCCGTACTGCAGGGCCGTCCAGAGCTGGTGGTCCACCGGGTCGCCGGTGGTGGGGAGGGCGCTCGTGGCGTCGGCCGCGGTGTGGCCGAGGGCGACGTCCACGGTGTAGTCCGTGGGCCGCCCGGACGGCGGGCGGGTGGCGTTCGGCCTGTTGTCCCAGGCCAGTCCCGGGACGTGGCCGACGTACAGGGAGCGGCTCACCGCCTCCGGGGCGTCGGCCAGGCTCCAGCCCAGTTCGGCGAGGCGCGCGGCGAGGTCGGTCCCGGTCGCGGTGACGACGTCCTTGGCCGGGTCGGAGTACCAGCCGACCACGGCGTAACTCAGGTCCGCCGTCGGCCCGGTGAGGTCGCCGAGGGTGTCACGGAAGGAGAGGACGTTCTCGTTGTAGGGCTGGTACGTCGAGAAGGTGGGAAGCCCGCAGCCTACGGCGGTGAGGAACATCTCCCGTCCCGTGGGCTCCGCCCAGGGGCCGTCGGCCAGGTTCACGGAGCGGCCGATCCACACCGGTGCGGGGGTGGCGGAGGACGGGTCGAGGTACGGGGAGGTGCCGTCTCCTGTCCCGCCGTCGTTGAAGTCGCTGTCGACGATCCAGCCGGTGACGGCGGGGTCGGCGTCGGGCTGCCCGGTGGGCCGGGCGTAGCGGACGACCAGCCACCGGTTGGGCACCAGGGGGAAGGTGATGTCCGCGGCGCCGGGTTCGGCGTAGCCGGAGCGCAGGGCCTCGGGCAGCTGCCACTGGAGGTAGACGCCGGTGTCCAGGTCGTCGACGGTGTCGAAGGGCGCCGGCTCGGGGTCGTGGTGGTTGTCGAGGTTGTTGTAGAAGTCCGGCTGCCAGCGCTGGAAGGGTTCGGTGGTGCGGATGTCGTCGTTGACGAGGAGGGCCTCGACTTCGACGGGGACGAGCAGGGGGCGGGTCACGGCTGGCGCTCCTCGGAGTGGCGGAAGGCGATGCGGTACGGGGTGTTGAGGAGTTCGAGGGCGTAGTCGGCGGGTGTCAGGCTCCCGGTGAGTTCGCCGAGTTCGGTGAGGCTGGCGGCCAGCGCGGGGGCGAGGGCGGTCGTCGCGTCGCCGTCGGCGATGTTGAGGACGCCCGCGCCGCCGCTCCGGAGGAACCGGCTGACGTTCGCGAACTCACCGGCCGGGATGGACGCGCCCGGCTGCCCCTTCCGGCCGGTGAGGTAGCGCAGGCCGATCCGGTCGTCGGCGTCGATGCCGTAGGAGAGGCCGTGGTGGGGCTCGGCGATGACGATGTCGTCGGGCACCTCGTCGAACAGGCACAGCAGGAGGTCCGGCGCGGGGTTGGCCCGGTACACGGGGGCGAAGGACGACCCGTCCCCGGTGCTGCCCTCGACGGTGAGGCCGGGCATGTCCCGGACGAGGCGGGAGCGGAGCAGGAAGCCGGCCTTCGGCGCGTCCTCGGCCCGGTTCGCCGCGGTCAGCCGGGCGTGGACGACCGTGTGCAGGTGGGCGTCCAGGCTGGTGACGACTCCGGTGCTGAGGACTCCGTCGGCGAGCGCCCGCAGCCACAGGGGGTCGACGTGGAAGAAGCGGATGCTCTCCGCGGGCAGCATCCGGGCGTCCGCGACGAGCGCGTCGAAGGGCAGCGCGGCCAGCAGGCTCAGCGGGTCCGTCAGGGGGGCCAGCGGAGCGGTGTGCTCGGCCACGAGGTCCCCGAGCAGGGCCCGGACGTCGTCCCGGCCGAGGAGTGCGTGGACGTCGTCCCGGCCGGGGAGGGCGGCCGACGGACGGACCGGCGGCGGGGCGGTCACGGGCCGGTCGTTCCCGCCCGGACCGGCGAGCCCGCGCAGGGCGTGCTCGCCCCAGTCGGCCGCCAGCAGCTCGTGGAACCGCTGCCGCGCCGGGTGGCCGTCCCACAGGGTCCGGGCCCGCCCCGGCTCGGGTACGCCGTGGACGGCGACCCTGCGCAGGAACCGGGTGGTGGCCGCCCGCAGTTCGCGGCGCGTCCGGGAGACGGTGGCGGCGGTGTCCGCGTCGGCCAGCGCCAGGGTCTGTCCCAGGGTCCAGGCACTGGCGTAGCCGACGTCGAAGACCCCGTACTCGCGCAGGTAGACGAGGGCCTGGTCCGCGCTGGTGAGCGGTGCGGGGATCGCGTCGACGGGCTGGGCCGGCACCGGGGTGAACGGCCCGCGGTACCAGGCGTAGGTCCGCTCGCCGGTGGGCGTGTGGCTGGTGACGGGCACGTAGCCGTGGGTCAGCCGGTCGGCCGCCTCCTGCTCGACGGCGCTGCGGACGGCCGCGCTGTTCTGCCGGGGCAGCCGCAACGCCAGGGCGGCGGGGTCGTCCTTGCCGGGAGCGGCGATGTTCGTCATCAGGTCGTAGAAGAGCGTGTCGTCGTCGGGGGTGCCCGGATCGTGCCGGAACGACCAGGACCACAGCGAGACCATCCGCAGGGTCGCCTGGCTCGGCGGCGTACCGTCGAGGCAGGCCCGGAACCCTTCGAGGGAGACCAGGTGGGCGGTGTAGCCGCCGGCGGTGCGGGGGAAGCGGTTGCCGACCACCACGCTGTAGCGGCCGGCGTCCAGCTCCTCCGCGAGACCGGCCCCGACCCCCGACCGGGAGCGGAGCGAGGCGGGGTCGCCGACTTCCCGGATGTGCGCGAGGAAGTCGAGGTCGGCCGGCCTGGGGGCGATGGCGGTGAACACCCCGGTGGGCACGTCGACGCAGCGGCAGGTGCTGTCCAGGACGTCGGGGAGCACCGTGGCCGCGTCGATGTCGGGCACCCGGACCTGCTCGGTGCCGGAGGCCAGCAGGGCCCGGACCGTCATCGCCGTACCGGTGTCCTGGGGTTGCTCGCCGCGCTCCCCCTCGGCGAACAGCAGCAGCGCGACCCAGGGGGCCCGGGACGTCTCGTCGAGCTGCTGTTCCCAGGGCAGGGTGGCGCGGTCCAGGGTGAGGTGGGGCAGCTGGTCGCCGAAGTCGCCCCGGGCCCCGGCCGCCGGGCCGCAGCTGTGGACCATGCCCGGGTCCAGGCTGAAGCGCGGGGCGCGTACGTCGAAGTCCTGTGCGGCGTCGAACGTGTCCAGCGTGGTGCCGCCGTCGGCGACGGTGTGGGTGACGGTGATCCGGTAGGACCCGCCGGGCAGGGCGGGCCGGTAGGAGTCGTAGAAGGTGACGAGGCGCCCGGTCTCGTCCGGGGCGCCGGGCGTCCCGGTTTCGGTGGGGTGGAGGCTCACAGGGGTCTCCCGGAGGTCAGGCTGCTGCCGGGGCCGGCACCAACAGGGGTTCAGCGGACAGGCCGGCGGCGGCGAAGGCTCCGTAGCCGGGGAGCGGGTCGTCCGTGCCGGGGCTCACCCCGAGCGCGGCCAGCGCGGCGTCGAGGCCGCTCCGCGCCGCGGTCACCGGCGCCGAGGCGATCTCGGCGGCGATGATGCCGACGACGCTCGGGTCCCCGTCCTGCCACGGGTGGGGGACGGGGCCGACGGGCTGTTGCTCCGGGCCGACCGGGAGCCGCCCCTGGTCGAGGTCCTCGGCCGACAGGGCCTCCTCGGTGGCCGTGAGCGGGTTCGGGGCCAGGGCCGCGGGGGGCACGGTGACCGTGAAGCCGGTCAGCTGGTCGGCCACCAGGTCCTGCCCGCCCACCGGGACGGGCGGCGGGCTGTCCAGCGGAGTGCCCCACAGGGCCTTGGGGACGTTGCTCCGCGACTCCTGGACCTGCCAGCCCTCGCCGCGGACGTCGACGGTCTCCTCGCCGCGCTTGATCGTGAGGCGCTGCTGGGAGACCAGACCGGTCTTCGCCATCGGGCGGATGCCCAACGCGTCCCCCGAAGCGAAGGGTGCGTCGTCGAGGAGCAGCTCCGAGGCCGGCACGGCACAGGTCACGGTGAAGCCGAAGCCGTGCGCGGACACCGCCCAGACGTCCCCGGCACCGGACTGCCCGCCGCCGACGGAGGAGCCGCCCGGCAGCAGGCCGGCCACCGCCGTCACCCGCAACACCTGTGCCACTGGCGGAAGTTGGGGTAGGAACTCCTCCCAGGTCAGCGGGTCCGGAGCGGTGTCCCCGTGGGAGCCGAACGGGATGGTCACATGGAAGAACAGCACGTGGAAGGTGGCGCGGCCCCCGACCGGCGGCCCCCACAGATGGACGTCGACGCCCAGCTCCAGGGTGATGGTGAACAGCCAGAGGTGGAGCGACACGCCGACGTCCACGCCGACGTCGACCTGGAAGTACAGCGGCTTCCACTGGACGAGCGCGTCCAGGTAGGCGGTGAGCCACGCCTTCACCGGCCCCGCGTGGAAGTTCACGTTCAGCGACGCCCCCGCCATGACGGCCGAAGGGGTCAGCGCCGCGTACGCCTCACCACGGATCGACACGCAGTCGGAGATCGACCACGAGAACCCCAGCCGCGGCACGTCCGGGTACCAGGAGGGCCGCTTGAAGGCGGGGTGGTAGCCGCCGATGGTGACCAGGGCGTCGCCGCCGTGCCCGCCACCCAGCCACAGGCGCAGGGCCAGGCCCCCGGTCAGCTTGCAGGCCGGGTCGATGACGAAGGACTCGGGGGTCAGCGTCGAGGTCCAGGCCAGCAGCCCCTGCGAGGACTGGTAGAGGGCCTCCGTCTCCACCTGGAGCTGGGCGATGGCGTGGCCCGCCTTCGGGAACGCCGCCGTCGTCAGCCCCAGGAGCCCGACGGTGAAGTCCTGACCGAACTCCACCACGGCCAGCGCCAGCGACTCGACCAGCTCGAAGGAGGTGAACTGCAGCCCGACGGCACACCAGGTCTCGCCCGCCCGGGGGCTCACCCACCCGTCCTGGTCGAGCTTCTCCAGCAGTTCCAGCGGGTCGTCGGACTTTCCGCCCGTCATCATGGTGACGAGGGGGAAGGCGTCCACCCCGTCCGGGGCCGGCAGCTTGAGGTCGCTGTTGTAGCCGAAGCCGCCGAGGAAGCCCTTGACCCGGAACGGCGGCGGCCCGAGCCCCTCCCCCGCCAGGGACAACTGTCCGAGGACGAACATCGACGCGAAGCCGTCCGCACGGTGGGAGTACGCGCCCAGGGCGGAGAGGCTGACCGGCGGCGTCCGGACGACCAGCCCGCCCTCGACCTGGAGGTCGTACGGGGCCGGCGCGGGCTGCCGCACGACCAGCGCCCCGGACAGTTCCACCGGCGGGTGGTCGAAGGCCACACCCAACCCGTCCAGCCGCGTGCGCACCCCGAAGGTATCGCCGTCGAGGGCGAGCCCGAGCCCGAGCCCGTCGGCGCCGACCTCCAGGCCCGAGGCCGTGAACGAGGCGTCCACCAGCACCCACGCGGTGCCGTCCTGGTAGGTCAGCCCGAGTCGGGCGACGGTCAGCGGCCCGAGCGTCCGGTCGAGCCGGACCCAGGCGACGGTCGCGGCGCCGGCCGCCGCGTCGCGCACCCCCGTGCGCGGGGCGGGCGGATTCGGCGTGGACGTCGGGAAGAGCGCGACCAGCGGCTCCTGCTCCACCCCGCCGATCGCGTAGGGCACCGAGAGCGCGGCGCCCTCCTCCAGCCCGGCGGCGGGCGCGGGGAAGCGGGGCAGCCCGGCGGCAGCCGTCTCGGTGGCCGCGACGGCCTCGTTGAGGGCCGTGAGCTGGTCATGGGTCAGCCGGCCCGTGCAGACCGAGACGGCCGCGCCGTCCAACCGGATGTCGTCCTCGGCCGGGAGGAGGCGTCCGACGAGCGGCAGGTCCGACGCCTTCGCGGTGACGACGGCCTCCAGCGTGGCCGCCCACACGTAGCCGGTGGCGCCGGAGCCCTCGGCCGGAACCGCGGCGAGGACGGACCGGGTGTGCTCGGTCGTCACGGCGAGCACCGTCGTACGGCTTGCGGTGTCGAAGCGGAAGGCCGCCGAGGTCAGGGTGGGCAGCAGGGCGTTCGGTACGCCGTCGGGCAGGGTGATGCCCAGGGCCGTGGCCAGCTCGGGCAGGGAGAGCGTCCCGTCGTCGTCGGCGCTCCAGGAGGCGGCGATCGTGTAGCCGCCGCCGGAGGCACGGTCGACCTCCCCGGCGAACCAGATGTGGCCGGAGTCGCCGATCTCGATGCCGACCTCGACGGACAGCGAGACGGCGGCCGCCTGCGGGCTGCCGTCGTCGCCGAGGGTGGAGCGGCTGAGCTTGACCAGCAGGACCGGGGTCGCGCCGCCGATCTTCGTCTCCGCGGCGACGGTGAAGGTCCACTCCGAGCCCTGGGAAGTGGTGAGGACTTCGAGCGTGAGGTTCCGCAGCGTGAGGTCCGCCAGGTCGCCCGGGATCTCGCTGCCCGCCCAGTTCTCGGCGAGGTAGCCGAGGAGGTCGCCGATCGGGATGTCCTGGGCGCTGCCCCGCGTGTGGGTCCAGTCGTCCTCCTGGTCCCAGATGTCGAGGTCCAGGGTCCTGCCGTTGATGGTGATCTGAGTGACAGGGGTGGCGTCGCGCGGGAGCGCGGACCTGGCGCTTGCCAGGGCGGGCGTGTTCCGGATACCGAACGTGTAGTCGCTCGGCAACCCGCCCTGCCGTTGCCAGTCAACTGCTTTGAGGGGCCACACCCGTGGCGGGGGAACCATACCCGTGCCCGCCAGCTTCAGGAATCTGATCCCCTCCGTCGACAGACCCGGGTCATCGAGATAACGCCCCAGGGATTTGTTCGCCTCTTTCCTTACGTGGAAAGCATCCGATTTGACGATCCTCGCACAGCCCTCCTCGAATTTATCTTCGGGGTCGTCATAGCGTTTGCTACCAATCGGCCCGACGAAGAGATTTCCCGGCATCCATTCAAACAGTCGAACCAGATCGTCCCGCCCCTTGGGACCCGGCGCGCTCGCGTCATGTTCAAAGCCCGTGCCGAAGATCTCCGCGAAGCCTTTGAGATTGTCGACATCACCCTGGACATAACTCATGTCCGCGTACTGGTCATAGTTTCCGGAAAGCCTTGCCACCAGTTCCACCAGGGCATCCCGAAGGCCGGACTTCGAGGCGTTGTACTCCCTTTCGATGACCCCGTTCCAGAAATTGATCAACCGGCTGCACGGCACGATGTGGTGGCGGGCCAACGGCACACCGCCGACCTTGCGCAGGTCCAGATTGTCCGGGTCCCTGTCCTCGTCCTGGATTTTCGATTTGAACGGATTGTCCAACCGTCCACCATCGACCATCAGATTTGCTTTCACCGGTCCCGCGTCAGCCATAGCCCACCCTCCGCCAACGGTCCCGGCAGTAGACATCCGGGTTCCGGATCATCAAAGCCGATTCGTCGAACGGTCTCCGGGCGTCGGCCGGATCTGGCGCATTACGGCTCCTCGCTGGCCGAATCCCCGATGACGGACTCCAGCGCCGTCGATTAGTCCATTCGGGTGATGCATTCTTCATTTCCCCGACGAACAACCAGCCGCTGCGCTAATAGGCCTCCGCAGCCCGGGCCAGGAGCGGACGACCAGGCCCGGATACCCGTCAGCTCGCGGCGTCGCCCTCGGCGGCTGCCCGGGCGAGGGAGTCCGCCACCGTCGCGCAGGCCAGCCGGGCCACGGAGCGCAGCTCGGCGTCCGGGGTGCCGGCCCGGCTCAGGACGGCCAGTGACTGGTTGACGGCGACGACGAAGGTGGCGAGCTCGTCGAGCGTCCGGGCGTCGGCCGGGGAGTCCGCCAGCGCGGCGCGGACCCGTCGGTACTGCAGGTCGAGGAGGCCGCGCACCCGCGCACCGCTCTCCTCCGTCAGCGTCGGCGACTGCGCGGCGGACTGGGCGACGAGGCACCCGGCGGGAACCGACGGGTCGGCGATGCGCTCCAGGACGACGTCGAAGAACGCCTCGACGGCGCGGACCGGGTCACCGGGGTGAGCGGCGAACGCCTGCTCGTACCGGGCGCCGTAGATCGCCGCGTAGCGGTCGAGGCACTGGTGGAACAGGGCGTCCTTGCTGCCGAAGGTGCCGTAGAGGGAGCCCCGGCCGAGGCCGGTGGCGGAGCCGAGGGCGTCCAGCGAGGCGTCCGCGTACCCGCGCTGCCAGAACACCCGCATGGCCCGGTCGAGGGCCTCCCCGACGTCGAACTGCTTCCGGCCGGACACCGCACAAACCTCCCGTTTCACCCGTCTGCCATGAGCCTACCCGCGTCCTGGACCGATCGGTCAAACAATCTTTGACCGATCGGTCCAAGATGGCTACCGTGACGGCCAGTGGCCAGATCAGCCGGCACCGCGAAAGGAAAGATCATGAGCCAGTCACCCACGCCCGAAGGCCCCGGCTCCGTCGCCGGGGCACCGAACCTCCCGGCCGGATTCGCGCGGACCTTCACCAGCCGGTACGTCGACACCGGGCACCTGCGCCTGCACGCCGTCACCGGCGGCGAGGGCCCGCCACTGCTGCTGCTCGCCGGCTGGCCGCAGACCTGGTACGCCTGGCGCCTCCTGATGCCCGCGCTGGCACGGGACTTCCAGGTCGTCGCCGTCGATCCGCGCGGCGTCGGGCTGTCCGACAAGCCCCTGGACGGGTACGCCACCGGCACGCTCGCCCGCGACCTGGTGGCGCTCATGGACGCGCTCGGGCACCACCGGTTCGCCATGGTCGGACACGACGTCGGCATGTGGACCGGCTACGCCCTGGCCGCGGACCACCCCGACCGGCTCGAACGCCTGGCCGTCGCCGAGGCCGCGATCCCCGGACTCTCCCCCACGCCGCCGCTCTTCGGCAGCCAGGAGGCCAACGACCGGCTCTGGCACTTCGCCTTCAACCGCCTCGCCGGCGTCAACGAGCAGCTGGTCGCCGGGCGGGAGCACCTCTACTTCGGCCACCAGTTCGCCACGAAGGCCGCGAAGCCCCTGCCCGACCACGCCGTCCGGCACTACGTCGACATCCTCGCCGCCGATCCGCAGGCCCTGCGATGCAGCTTCGAGTTCTACCGGGCACTGGACACCACCATCGCCCAGAACCGGCAGCGCGCGGCCCGACGGCTCTCCCTCCCCGTCCTGGCGATCGGCGGAGCGGCGAACCTCGGCGCCTCGGTCGGCGCGACGATGCGGCTGGCCGCCGACGACGTGGAGACCCTGGTCCTCCCCGAGTGCGGCCACTACCCCGCCGAGGAGTCCCCGGAGGCGATGCTCTCCGCCCTGACGACGTTCCTGGCGCCGTACCGCACCGGGCGGACCGTCTCGGGCTGAGACCGTCCACACCCACCCGCCCCGCGCGTCGCGGCAGACAAATGTTGAGGATTCAACTATGCTGCTCCCAGCGGCGCCGGCCACCAGCGGTCGTCCGCCGAGGCGACCCGCCGCACCCGAGGAGGAACCGTGGAGCAGACCGTCACCGACAACACCGAGAAGTCCCGCTTCGAGATCCACGACGGCGGCGAACTCGCCGGCTTCGCCGAGTACCACCGCTCCGGCGACGAGATCGCCTTCATCCACACCGAGATCGACCCCCGTTTCGAGGGCCGAGGCCTCGCCGGCCGACTGGCCCGCGCCGCCCTGGACACGGCCCGCGACCAGCACCTCGCCGTCCTCCCCTACTGCCCCTTCATCCGCGGCTGGATCACCAAGCACCCCGAGTACGCCGACCTGGTCCCCGCCACCCACCGGGCCCGCTTCGGCCTCTGAGCAGCCGCGTACCGCGCCGTCCGGGCCGCCGCGGGAGGGCCCGGACGGCTTCGGTCAAGATCCCGAACCCTTGTTCCACCGTTCGGTAAAGACACTGGATCACCGGACGCGTGCCGCCCTACGGTGGCGGCATGAGTGATCACTCCGAAGCACCCGTCGCACCCGTCCAGGCCTTTGAACCCCCGTACTACGTGGCCGTCTTCACCACGGTCCGGACGCAGGACCAGAGCGACTACAGCGAGACCAACGCCCGCATGGAAGAGCTGGTGAACGACATCCCCGGGTACCTGGGGATGGACCACGCGCAGACGCCCGGCGGACTGGGCATCACCGTCGGGTACTTCCGCGACGCCGACGCCCTCACGGAGTGGCGGACCAACGCCGAGCACCGCTCCGCGCAGAAGCGCGGGCGGGCCGACTGGTACGAGAGCTACACACTGCACGTGGCGAAGGTGGAGCGCAGCCACGGGTTCGTACGGGCGTAACCCCCGGGTGAGAGCAGAGCGGGGCGGGCGCCGCCATGAGCAGCGCCCGCCCCGGGCGGCCCGAGCAGGGAACCCGCCGGCCGGCCATCAGGCGCCGGGCCTCAGGCCTCGACCTCAGGCGCGGCAGGTCCCGGTGGACCAGTCGACGGTCGCGGCGGCCTGCGAGTACTTCCACTCGGGGCCGAGCAGGTCGCGGTCGAGCTGCGCGGCCGCGTTGCGGTTCTCGACGATGTAGCCGAAGTCCTGCAGCCAGGCCGGGTACAGGTTCTTCGAGCCGATGTAGAAGGCCGAGTCGTCGACCGCGACCAGCTTGTGGTGCAGCGCGTACGGGTGCCCGTCGGCCCACGTGGCGGTGGGGGCCGCACGGAAGGAGGCGAGCTGGAGGTTGCCGCAGAGGGCCGCGTCGGCCTTGCCCCGGTCGCCGGTGAGCGCGGTGAGCCGGGCCTTCAGGACGTCACTGATCTCGGCGAGGGACTTCATCTGCGAGTAGCCCCCGCTGCCCACGGTGCCCCGGTTGGCCGGGTCGCTGACCACGATCCGCACCTTGACCCCGGCGGCCAGCTTGGCGGCCAGCGTGTCGTAGAGCCGGGAGTCGTAGTGCGAGATCGGCGGGCAGGTGCCGTTCAGGTCCTGCTGGGAGATCTCGATGTGCCGCTGGGCGCTGCCGACCAGGGCGCGCAGGGCGTTCTCCTCGGGGTTGACGGTCTCGTAGTCGCGGTCGGCGTTGGTGTTGTCGTGCAGGGTCAGCGGGCCGCACTTGGCGTCCGCCGCGCCGGGGACGGGACCGGGCCGGTACCCGGAGGAGGGGTCCGCGTCCTTGATGCCGACGCCGAGGCCGCCGACGGCTATCACCGGGACGTTCCCGGCGGCGGGGGCGGACGGGTTGAGCTCGCGTTCGATCGACGGGCGGCAGGCGCCGCCGTCCGAGGAGGCGAACCACGCGTTGTCGAGGAGGCCGGTCCGGCCGCAGGTCCACTCCCAGAGGGTGTCCAGGTAGCGGCCGGCGGAGGTCGCGGCGGGGCCGGTGAGCGCGAGGTCGACGTCCGAGACGGGGTGCGAGGTGTCGAGGTAGTCCTTGCTCCAGCCGTTGATGCCGCCGGTGAGGACGGTGCGTCCGTCGACCACCAGGAGCTTGGAGTGGTTCCAGGAGAAGGCGGTGCGCGAGGAGGTCATCGAGGCGATGTTGAGGCTGACGGACGGGGCGGCCGGTCCGAGCTTCGCGACCAGGTCGTCCCGGTACCGCGACGGCAGCACGTTGGCGTTGTACAGCGGCGCCGCGCCGACCAGGATGCGCACCACCGGGCGGTGCCCGGCGGCGACCGAGGCCTTGAGCCCGGCGACCAGGGCGTCCTCGAATCCGCCGTCGGGGAACGGCGCGAGGCTGGAGACGTCGACGGTCCGGGTGGCGGCGGAGACGTCGGCGGTCATCTTCGCGAGCAGCGCGCGGGTGCCGGGCCGGTCGGCGCAGGTGGCGTCGCCCCAGCAACCGGGCGTCTGGAACAGCCAGTTCGCGGGGCCGCCGGCCTGGTCGGCGCCGGCCAGGGCGTTGCCGTCGGTGCGCTGCCAGACGGTGCCCTCCAGGCCTGGCGACAGCTGGCGCAGCACCTGCTCGACGGCGTCGATGTGGGTGGTGTCCGCGCCCTGTGCGGGGGCGGGGGCGGCATGGGACGGCGCGGCCGACAGGACGGTGATCAGGGTGCTGGCCGCGACGGCGGCGAGGGCGCCGCGCAGGGCGCGGCGGGGTCGGCGGGAGCCGGGTCGGTACACGTGAGGATCCTTCAGAACGTGGCAGGCGTCGTGCTGTTCGCCTACGAGACACCCAGAGACTACCTGCTGGTAACACCCCGTCAAACTTGCGCATGACAAAAGCGCGCGGGGGCTCGACCGGCCCCGGCGAACCCCGGCCCCTGGCTGCCCGTCCGGTCAGCGGGTGACGGCGACGCCGCGCTTCCCGCTCGCCGCGACCGTGGCCGCGGCCGTCGCCCCCGGCACCCCGCGCCAGGCGCGGGCGGCCAGCAGGCCGGAGGCCAGGGCGACGGCACCGAGCGCGGCGGAGGCCGCGGTGAGGCCCAGGGTGGCGCCGAGCCAGCCGGCCAGGGGGTAGGTGAGCAGCCAGCAGCCGTGCGAGAGGGAGAACTGGGCGGAGAAGACGGCGGGCAGGTCCTCGGCGGCCACCGAGTCGCGCAGGACGCGGCCGGTGGGGGTGAGGATCAGCGAGCCGGCCGCGCCGAGGACGGCCCAGACGGCGAGCAGGACGGGCCAGCGCCAGGCGCCCGGCCCGGCGGCGGTGAGCACGGCGAGCAGGGCGAAGAGCCCGACGATGCCGAAGGCCGCCGGGAGCATGACGATCCGGTCCGGCACCCGGTCCAGCACCCGGGGCAGCAGCAGCGCCACGGCCATCGACCCGGCCCCGTAGGCGCCGAGCGCGATCGGGACGTCGGTGGCGGGGCGGCCGAGCTGACCGCGGACGTAGACGACGGTGTTGACGATCACCATGGCGCTGGCGGCGGCCGCCGCGAGGTCCAGGGCGAGCATCGCGCGCAGCCGGGGCACGGCGAGGAACAGCCGGGTGCCGCGGACGGACCTGGCGAGGACGCCGTCGCCGGCCCCCTCCTGCACCGACCGAAGCGGCTCCGGCCGCAGCGGCTTGGGCAGCACGGCCGAGAGCACCAGGGCCGCGGAGGCGAGGAACCCGGCGGCGGTTCCCCAGAACAGCCAGTTGTAGCTGATCAGCGCGAGCAGGGCGCCCGCCAGTACCGGGCTGACCAGGCTCTCGGTGTCGTAGGCGAGCCGGGACAGCGACAGGGCGCGGGTGTACTCGCGCTCCTCGGGCAGCACCTCGGGGATCACCGACTGGAAGGCCGGGGTGAAGGCCGCCGAGGCGGACTGCAGGACGAAGATCAGGACGTAGACCTGCCACACCTCGGTGACGAAGGGCAGGGTGAGGGCGACGGCGGCCCGGGTGAGGTCGGAGGCGGCCATCAGCCGCCGGCGCGGGATGCGGTGGGCCAGCGCGGTGACCACCGGGGCGATGCCGACGTACGCGAGCATCTTGATCGCCAGCGCGGTGCCGAGCACGGATCCGGCGCCCGCCCCGGCGAGGTCGTAGGCGAGGAGGCCGAGCGCGACGGTGGCGAGGCCGGTGCCCACCAGGGCGACGATCTGGGCGGCGAACAGGTGCAGATAGGTGCGGTTGCGCAGCACGGAGAGCATGAGGACCCCGCTCGGACTGGACGCGGTAGGACGACACGTCCAGGATAGGTCAACATGTGCACGCATGTGCACATGTTGACCGGAAAAGCGGCCCGGAAGGCGACGAGGGGAAGGCGGCGCCGGGAAAGCGGCCCGCACCCCGGAGGGCACGGGCCGGTACGGATCCGCTCAGTCGTGCGGCGGGAGCTCGCCGATCTGGTGGTCGGCGACGCTCAGCGCCTCGTCGACCAGCCGGCGCAGATGGCCGTGGCGCAGCGCGTACACGACGCGCCGGCCGTCCTTGCGGGTGGTGACCAGGCCCGCCAGCCGGAGCTTGCCGAGGTGCTGGCTGACCGACGTCCGGGGGGCTCCGGCCGCCTCGGTGAGCGTGGTCACGTCGGCCTCGCCGGCGCTCAGCCGCTGGAGCAGCGCGAGCCGGGTGCGGTCCGCGAGCAGCGCCAGGATGCCGGCCGCGGCCTCCAGCCGCTCGTCGTCCCGTCGCTCCTGCGCATGGTGCGCACCTGACACCTGAAGGCTCCCGCTCATGGCGCCATCGTAGGGCCCAGGGCCGTCCGGGGCGCCGTCCGGGCGGGCCCGTGCCCGCCGAAGCGCGGAGGCTTCGGCGGGCACGGGCCGGTCATGCGGTCAGGCGTCCGCGCCCCAGAGGAAGCCCGGCACGGGCGTGAAGCGCACGTACGGACTCCACTCGTCGCCCGGCGGGCAGGGGGTGGGCGGGCACGGCGGCGGCGGACACTTGCTGTCCTCGACCGTGACCGTCACGCACGCGTGGTCCCCGGTCAGCTCGACCCTGGTCACCGAGGGCCGCGACAGGTTGTAGCCCTCGGGTGCGGAGACCTCCTGCCAGTAGTAGGTACCCGGCGGGAGGTGGTCCGCCGAGCAGACGCCCGACGCGGGGGTCGTGCACGGCGGGCCGACGGCGGTGTCGGGGTTGTCCCCCGTGGTCTGCAGACCGGCCACGCCGTTGCTCTCCCGCCACAGCTGGAACACGGCGCCCGCCAGCGGCTGCCCGCTGTCGGCGTCGACCTTCCTGACGGAGGTGGACCCGCTCGGGGCGGTCGGCGTCTGCGTGTCCTGGACGGGGACCTGGACGTTCGGCCGGCCCAGGTCGATGACGACGGTCGTCACCGGGGACTGCGGCAGGTCGTACCCGGGCGGCGGCACCGTCTCCTGCCAGTAGTACGTACCCAGCGGGAGCCCGGACGCCGAGCAGACCCCCGACGCCGGGGTGACGCACGGGGAGCCAACCGCCGTGTCCGGATTCGGGCCGGTGGCCTGCAGGCCCGGAACGCCGTTGGTCTCGTGCCAGAGCTGGAAGGTGGCGCCCGCCAGGGGCTGTCCGGTGGCGGCGTCGGTCTTCTTGACGGAGGTGGACCCGGTGGGGGCGGTCGAGTGGGTGTCCTGGACGGGGAGCTGGATGTCCTGCCCGTTGGTGTCGAGGACGACGGTCGTCACCGGGGACTGCGGCAGGTCGTACCCGGGCGGCGGCACCGTCTCCTGCCAGTAGTACGTACCCAGCGGGAGCCCGGACGCCGAGCAGACCCCCGACGCGGGCGTGACGCACGGGGAGCCAACCGCCGTGTCCGGGTTGGCCCCGGAGGTCTGCAGACCGGCCACGCCGTTGGTCTCGTGCCACAGCTGGAAGGTCGCCCCCGCCAGCGGCTGTCCGGTGGCCGCGTCGGTCTTGGTGACGGACGTGGACCCGGTGGGAGCGATGGTCTTGGCGTCGGCGACGGTGACCATGACGTTCTTCCCGTTCGCGTCCAGCACCACGGTGTTCACGTTGAGGTCGGGCAGGTCGTACCCGTCGGGCGCCGAGACCTCCTGCCAGTAGTAGGTGTCCAGCGGGAGGCCCGACGCCGAGCAGACACCGGAGGCCGGGGTGACGCACGGGGAGCCGACCGCCGTGTCCGGGGTCGCCCCGGACGTCTGCAGACCGGCGACGCCGTTGGTCTCACGCCACAACTGGAAGGTCGCCCCCGCCAAGGGCTGCCCGCTGTCGGAGTCGGTCTTGGTCACGCTCGTCGAGGCGGTCGGAGCGGCGGCCGGGGTGTCGGCGACGGTGACCGGGGCGCTCTGCCCGTTGGTGTTCAGCACGACCGTGGTCACGTTGAGCCCGGGCAGGTCGTACCCGGGCGGCGCCGCCGTCTCCTGCCAGTAGTAGGTACCCAGCGGGAGTCCGGACGCCGAGCAGACGCCCGACGCGGGCGTGACGCACGGGGAGCCGACGGCGGTGTCCGGGGTCGCCCCGGAGGTCTGCAGGCCCGCTACGCCGTTGGTCTCGTGCCACAGCTGGAAGGTCGCCCCCGCCAGCGGCCGCGAGGTGGCGGAGTCGACCTTGGTCACACTGGTGGCCCCGGTCTCGACGACCGGGCTCGTGGTGTCCTGGACGGTGACCGGGACGGTCTGCCCGTTCGTGCCGAGGACCACGGTCGTCACCGGCGGCTGGGGCAGGTCGTACCCGGGCGGCGCCGCCGTCTCCTCCCAGTAGTAGGTGCCCAGCGGGAGGTCGGCCGTGGAGCAGACGCCGTTGCGCCCGGTGGTGCAGGGGGCGCCGACCTTGGTGTCCGGGGTGGTGCCCGTGGTCTGCAGGCCGGCGACGCCGTTGCTCTCCTTCCACAGCTGGAAGGTGGCGCCCGCCAGGGTCTGCCCGGTGGCCGAGTCGACCTTGGTCACGCTGGTCGAGGCGGTGGGGGCCGGCGGGTTGCCGCACTCCGGGAGGTCGCCGTTGAAGGGGTAGGCGTGGAACTCGGTCCCGGTCATGCCCAGACCGGAGTTGTGCAGCAGCGAGCCGGTGGTGAAGAACCGTCCGTTCAGGCCGGGCAGGTTCATCGTGGCGGTGCTGGCCGGGTTGCCGACCAGCACGCTGCCCTGGAACTGCCCCGAGCCGGTCAGGGTGACGGTCGTCGCGGTGGGGAAGTTCCACAGCAGGCGCTCGCGCAGCTGGTTCCACGGGTCGGTGTCCGCGAGGCTGCCGCTGTAGGTGTTGATGGTGCGGGCGTCGCCGACGAGGTTGACCAGGACGGTCGCGTTCGCGGGGATGCCGGCGAAGGTGACCCCCTGGGTCCCGCCGCCGCGGCCGACGATGTCGAAGTCGACGTTGAAGACCTGGAGGGCGGAGGTGCCGTCGCCGGTGAACAGGGTCTGGTACCCCTGGTTGACGGCGGTTCCGGTGGCCGGGCGGGGGGTGCCGGTCCCGGCGTAGCACGCGCTGGCCGTCTGCAGCTCGCCGCGCAGCGGCGCGTAGGCGGCCACGGCCTGCGGGTCGTGGACCTTCGTGCCGGTGACGGTTCCCGTGGTGGCGCCCGCGTAGCGGACGACGCCGCCCTCGGCCAGGAGCGACTGCCCCGGGGCCACGGTGACGTTGCCGCCGGCGGTGAGGAAGTCCGCGCCGTTCGGCGGGGGGACGCGCGAGCCGACGCCGACGATGCCGATGTTGTACACGGAGCTGACCCCGGCGGCCTTGCTCATGTCGAAGTTGCCGAGGGTCACCACGTGCCCCTCGGCCTCGGCGGCCGAGCCCCGGACGTTGAAGTCGCCGCCGACGAAGACGTTCACCCCGGCGTCGCGGCCCGCGAAGGGACCGTTGTTGACCGGGGGGAACGTCGCCGGACAGTCCGCGCCCAGGCAGGGCCCCAGGCCGCCCGGCAGGCCGGCCGCCTGGGCGGCCGACGGTGCGATGAGCGACATGCCGAAGGGGACGAGCGTCAGGGCCAGGGCGGATCCCATCACCCTGCCGAGCCTTCGTCTCCAGCCGACGGCGGTCGCCTGATTCTGACTGGGCTTCACCACAGTCCTTTCCTCATATGAACCGAACAACAACCCTCGGAGTGTTCTCGCCGGAGCCCCGAGCAGCGGCGACCCGCCAGCCGTTTCGTCTGAACGCCGCACACGTACACCCGATCGGACGCGGCGGACGCCGGGCGGCTGGGTCTCCCGACCCCGGATTGGGGCCCTCCGGCCCTGACGCGCCGTCAACGGCGGCCCCATCCTGGACTCGTCGAGGCCCCGTCCGCCCACCGCCACCGAACGACACCACCAGTCCCCGGAGGACCCGCATGTTCTGCTACCAGTGCGAACAGACCGACCGCACCGGCGCCACCCCCGGCTGCGCCGGTCCGATCGGCAACTGCGGCAAGGACTCCCCCACCTCGGACCTCCAGGACCTGCTGGTCCACGCGGTCAAGGGCATCTCCCAGTACGCCGCCAAGGCGCGCGCCCTCGGCGACCCGGACGACGAGGCGGCGGCCTTCGTCCTGTACGCGCTCTTCACCACGCTCACCAACGTCAACTTCAACCCCACCCGCTTCGCCGCCCTGATCCAGCTGGCCGTCGGCGTCCGGAACCGGACCAGGGACCGGTACGAGCGGGCCGCGCGCGCCGCCGGGCAGCAGCCGGAGACGCTCACCGGCCCGGCCGCCTGGGCCCCGGCCGCGGACCCCGGCGCCCTGGTCGGCCAGGCGTCGGGCGTCCGGGTGGACATCGGGCTCCCCCTGGTCGGGCCCGAGGTGGTCGGGCTCCGCGCACTCCACCTCTACGCGCTCAAGGGCATCTGCGCCTACGCCCACCACGCCGACGTGCTCGGCCGCCGCAGCGCCGAGGTGCTCGGCGGCGTCGAGGACGCCCTCGCCTACCTGGCCGGCGAGCCGACCGACCCCGCCGAGCTGCTGGAACGCGCCGTCGGCCTCGGCCGGCTCAACCTCGCGGCGATCGAACTGCTCGACGCCGCCAACACCGGCACCTACGGGCCCCAGCGGCCCACCGCCGTCCGCACCACCCCGGTCGCCGGAAAGGCCGTCCTGGTCAGCGGCCACGACCTGCGGGACCTGGAGGCCCTCCTGGTGCAGACCAGGGGCCAGGGCATCAACGTCTACACCCACGGCGAGATGCTCCCCGCCCACGCCTACCCGCTGCTCAAGGCCCACCCGCACCTGGCCGGCAACTACGGCGGCGCCTGGCAGGACCAGCAGCGGGACTTCGCCGCCTTCCCCGGCCCGGTCCTGATGACCTCCAACTGCGTCATCGAGCCGCACGCCGCCTACCGCCGCCGGATCTTCACCGCCGGACCGGTCGGCTGGCCCGGCGTCCGGCACCTCGCCGACCACGACTTCCGCCCGCTGATCCAGGCCGCCCACGCCCTGCCCGGCTTCCCGGAGACCGCCGCCGAGGAGGATGCCGTCACCGTCGGCTTCGGCCGGGACGCCGTGCTCGCGGTCGCCGACCAGGTCGTCCACGCGGTGCGGCAGGGCGACATCCGGCACTTCTTCCTGATCGGCGGCTGCGACGGCCCCACCCCCGGCCGCGACTACTACACCGACCTCGCCCTCGGCGCGCCCCGCGACAGCGTGGTGCTCACCCTCGGCTGCGCCAAGTACCGCTTCAACCGGCACGACTTCGGCGAGATCGCGGGCCTCCCCCGGCTGCTCGACCTCGGCCAGTGCAACGACACCTACTCCGCCATCCGGATCGCCACCGCGCTCGCCGACGCCTTCGAGTGCGACATCAACGACCTGCCGCTCACCCTGGCGCTGTCCTGGACCGAGCAGAAGGCCGTCGCGGTGCTGCTCACCCTGCTCGCGCTGGGCATCCGCGACATCCACCTCGGCCCCTCGCTGCCCGGCTTCCTGACCCCCGCCCTGGTCGACGAGCTGGTGAAGCGGTTCGGCCTACGGGTGGCCGGCGACCCGGCGGCCGACCTGGCCGCCGCGCTCGAACGGACGGCGTCGTGAGCGCGGGGCACGCCCACCCCGTCACCCTCACCACCACCGACGGCGGCCGGCTGGAGTTCGACTGCGCCCCCGGCCGCAGCGTCCTGGAGGCCGCGGCGGAGGCCGGCGCCGCCCTGCCCGCCTCCTGCCGCCGGGGCACCTGCGGCTCCTGCCACGCCTCCGTCACCGACGGACCGTACGACCTCGGGCCGCACAGCGACCAGGCCCTCCCGCCGGACGGGCGCGAGCGCGGCGAGGTGCTGCTCTGCCGCACCTTCCCGCGCGGTCCGCTGACCGCCGCCCTGCCGTACGAGCAGGCCCGCGTCCTGTACGGCGCCGTCCCGGTCCGCGCGGCCACCGTCACGGCGGTGGACCCGGTCACCCCGGACACCGTGCGGCTGGAGCTGCGCCTCGACGACCCGGACTGCCAGTTCGACCCGGGGCAGTTCATGGAGCTCCAGACACCCGGCAGCGAGGTGAAGCGCGCCTACTCCCCCGCCAACACCGGCAACTGGGAGGGCCGGCTGGAGTTCTACGTCCGGCTGCGGGAGAGCGGGCACTTCTCCTCCTACCTCGCCGACCGGGCCCGCCCAGGCGACCGGCTCACCGTGCACGGCCCGCAGGGCGCCTTCGGCCTGCACGAGACCGGCCTGCGGCCGCGCTGGTTCCTGGCCGGCGGCACCGGCCTGGCCCCGCTGCTGGCGATGGTCCGCCGGATGGCCGAGTGGCAGGATCCGCAACCCGCCCGGCTGTTCCTCGGCGTCAACGAGCCGCGGGACGTCTTCGGACTGGACGAACTCGCCGCCGTAGCCGCCGAGTTGCCCGGCTTCCGGTACGAGGTCTGCGTCCGCTGGCCCGGCCCCGACTGGTCCGGCCCGACCGGCACCCCGGCCGACCTGCTGGCCGCCGCCCTGCCCGAACTCGGCGGCGCCGCACCGGACCTGTACGTCTGCGGCCCGCCGCCCCTGGTCGACGCCGTGCTGCGCACCGCCGCTTCCGCAGGGGTGCCGCCCGAACAGGTCCACCGGGAGCGCTTCCTGGCCACCTGACCGCCGGGCCGCCGCCGATCCCCTTCGGCGGCGGCCCGGCGGCTATTCCGAACCCCCCTCCGGGGCAACGGCGTTGTACTCGGCGAGGGTCTCGCGGGTGAAGCCGAAGAACCAGGTGGCGAGGAAGCCCGCGAGGTAGCCGGTCAGCAGCCCGCCGCCGTAGACGGCGGCGCTCGCGAGGAGTCCGTGCGGGCCGGCCAGGAGCGGGAAGAGGGCCCAGCCGGAGGGGCCGATGGCGGTGGAGCCGACGGCGTCGCCGAGCTGTCCGGCCACCCCGATGAAGGCGCCGCCGGCCGCGCCGCCGACGCAGGCGGTGACGAAGGGGCGCCCCAGCGGCAGGGTGACGCCGTAGACCAGGGGCTCGCCGACGCCGAGCAGGCCGGCCGGGAGCGCGGACCTGATGGTGGCCCGGATCGAGGCGTTGTGGCGCAGCCGCAGGTAGACCGCCACCGCGCAGCCGACCTGTCCGGCGCCCGCCATGGCGAGGATCGGCAGCAGGACGGTGGAGCCCTGCTGCTGGATCAGGGTGGTGTGGATCGGGATCAGCGCCTGGTGCAGGCCGAGCATCACCAGCGGCAGGAAGAGGCCGCCGAGCACGAGTCCGGCGAGCAGGCCGCCGTGGGCGAGCAGCCAGGTGGCGGCGTGGCCGATGGCGGTGGAGACCTCCCCGGCGACGTACATCAGGCCGAACAGCGCGGCCAGCCCGCCGAGCAGGACGGTGACGGTGGGGGTGACCAGGACGTCCAGGGCTGCGGGCACCAGGCGGCGGGTCCAGCGCTCCAGGTGGACGGCCAGCAGTGCGGCGCCGAGTGCGCCGACCACGCCGCCCTGGCCGGGCGTGAGGTGGTGGCCGAAGGCCTCCACCTTGGCGACCCCGGCGTAGACGATCACGCTGGCCACCGCGCCGCCGAGCACGGGCGTGCCGCCGAACTCCTTCGCCGTGTTGTAGCCGACGAAGACCGCGATCAGCGACATGAACCCGGAGGAGACCGGGCCCAGGGCGGTGACCAGCGCCGGTGCCCAGCCGAGGTTGGCGAGCGCCCCGGAGAGGCCGGCGACGATCCCGCAGCCGATCAGGGCGGGGATCAGCGGGACGAAGATGTTCGCGATCCGGCGCAGCGCCAGCTTCACCGGGGTGGCGTTGCGCACCCGGGCCTGGGCCCGGATGCGCTCGCCGCGCCCGGCGAGGTCCTCGGCGGTGGGGGAGGCCGCCGGGCCGGGGGGCTCCAGGAGCCGGCGCAGCCGCTCGGTGACCCCGGCGACGGCGGCGGGCCCGAGCACGATCTGGTAGGTGTCGTCCTCGACCGTGCCCAGGACCTCCGGCAGCGCCCGGAGCGCCTCGGTGTCGACCAGGGCGCGGTCCGCCAGGCCCAGCCGCAGCCGGGTCATGCAGTGGGCGACCGAGCGGATGTTGGCGGCGCCGCCGACCAGCGGGAGGATCGCCTCGGCCACGGCGCGGTTCTTCTCGTCCGACATGCCGGAGGACGTACCCGGGCGCTCCCCCGGCTCAACCGCCTTGGTACGCGGCCGTTCTGGGCCCCGTGGCCGGAGCCGGTGCGCCGGCGGCGCCGTCCGTCCGGTCCGGGAGCGGGTCGTCGTCGGCCCCCGTGGCGCGCACCCGGTGCACGTACCGGTCGATGAGGTGGCGCAGCACGGTGGCGGTGGTGACGACGTCCGCCTCGGGGATGCCGTCCAGCGCGTCGGCGAGCCCGATGATGTTGGCCTGTTTCAGGCGGTCCAGCACTTCCCGTCCGCCGCGGGTGATGGCCACCTGGCGGGCCCGCCGGTCCTGCGTGTCCTGGCTGCGTTCCACCAGCTGCTGGCCCTGGAGGCGGTCGATCTGGCGGGTGACGTGGGAGGGCTTGACCATCAGGCGGTCGGCCAGGTCGCTCACCCGGCTGGCCTCCGCGCGCTCGGCGAGCGCGCGCAGCAGGTAGACGTCCGAGCGGGCGGCGGTGATGCCGGCCTTGGCGGTGCGGCGCTCGTGCTCCTGTGACCGTGTCAGCAGGTAGGCCAGGGTGGCCAGGACGTCCTCCAGGCCGTCCAGGCCGTTCGGGCCCTGCGGCCGGCAGGCGGTGGTCCGGTCGTCTTCGGCGTCTTCTTCGTCCGACATGGGGGAACTGTAGCGATCCGGTCCGGGCGGTGGCCGGGACGGGGAGGCGGCGCCGGGTTTCGGACAGTTTCGGCCGTCACCCGATCCGCCCTTTCGCCACCACGGAACGCGAGTTAGCGTGACTTTCAGTTAGTTGCTTTGGGCACGTAACTAGGTGCCCACGGCTCGACTCCCGGAAGGGGATCCACCGATGGCCACCGCCGAGAAGACCCCCCGATTCACCCACCCCGCCGCCCGCGGCACCTGCCCGTTCGCCCCGCCGCCCGCCTACGACCAGGCCCGGCAGGAGGAGCCGGTCAGCCGCGTCACCCTGTGGGACGGCTCCACCAGCTGGCTGGTCACCCGTCACGAGGACGTCAAGGCCGTCCTCTCCGACGCCCGGTTCAGCTCCGACTCCACCCGGCCCGGCTACCCGTTCATCAGCGCGGGCGCCCGGCAGCTGAACACCGGGCGGCCGACCATCATCCGGATGGACGCCCCGGAGCACACCCACTTCCGCCGGATGCTGACCGGCGAGTTCATGATCAAGAAGGTCGAGGCGCTGCGCCCGGAGATCCAGCGGATCGCCGACGACCTGCTGGACCGGATGACCGACGGACGCTCCGGCGCCGACCTCGTCCACGAGTTCGCCCTGCCGCTGCCGTCCCTGGTCATCTGCCTGCTGCTCGGCGTCCCCTACCAGGACCACGACTTCTTCCAGGAGTGCAGCCGCGTCCTGCTGCGCCGCGACTCCGCCGCCGAGGACGTCGCCGACGCCCAGGCCAAGCTGGTCGACTACCTGATCGGGCTCACCGAGACCAAGCGCACCCACCCCGACGACGGCATCCTCAGCCGCCTGGTGGAGCGCGGCGAGCTGAGCACCCAGCAGATCGGCGACATGGGCCGGCTGCTGCTGATCGCCGGACACGAGACCACGGCGAACATGACCGCGCTCTCCGTGCTCGCCCTGCTGCGCAACCCCGACCAGCTCGCCCACCTGCGCGAGCACCCCGAGTCCGTGCCCGGCGCGGTCGAGGAGCTGCTGCGCTACCTGACCATCGTGCACTCCGGCGTGACCCGGGTCGCCGCCGAGGACGTCGACCTGGGCGACGTGCGGATCGCGGCGGGCGAGGGCGTCATCTGCATGGTCAACACCGCCAACCGGGACGAGCGGGAGTTCCCCGACGGCGACGAGCTCGACCTGACCCGCGACGCCCGCCGCCACCTGGCCTTCGGCTTCGGCGCCCACCAGTGCCTGGGACAGCCGCTCGCCCGGCTGGAGTTGCAGATCGCGCTGGCCACCATCCTGCGCAGACTGCCCGGACTGCGCCTGACCGTACCGTTCGAGGAGGTCCGCTTCCGCGGCGAGATGCTCATCTACGGCGTCCACGAGCTGCCGATCGCCTGGTGACCCGGGCTCCCCCGGGAGCCCCCGGAACCACACCAACCCACCTGCCCCGCACCGGAGTCCACACCGCCGGGGCGCCCGTTCCGAAAGGAAGACCATGCTCGTCCGGATCGACCAGGAGAAGTGCTGCGGCGCCGGGCACTGCGTGCTCGCCGCCCCCGACGTCTTCGACCAGCGCGACGAGGACGGCATCGTCGTCCTGCTCGACGCCCGACCGCCCGCCGAACTCCACCAGGCCGTCCGGGACGCCGCCGCGGTCTGCCCGGCCTCGGCCATCACCCTGGACCAAGCGTGACCGCACTGCGGGACGTGGCCGTGGTCGGCGCCGGCGCGGCCGGGCTGCACGCCGCCGAGGCGCTGCGCCGGGCCGGCTACGACGGCCGCCTCACCCTGATCGGGGCCGAGCCCGAACCGCCGTACGACCGGCCGCCGCTGTCCAAGCACCTGCTCGGCGGGGAGTGGCAGCCCGACCGCCTGGCCCTGCGCGGCCCCGAGGCGCTGGAGGAGCTCCGGCTCGACCTGCGCCTCGGGGTCCGGGCCGAGCGGCTGGACCGCCGGGAGCGGACCGTCCGGCTCTCCGACGGCGGACGGGTGCGCTGCGAGGCCGTCATCGTGGCCACCGGGGTCCGACCGCGCCGGCTCCCGGGCGCCGACGCTCCCCGGCCCGGGGCGCACGTGCTGCGCACCCTCGCCGACGCCCTCGCCCTGCGCGAGGAACTGCGCGCGGGCGTACGGCTGTTGGTGGTCGGCGGCGGGCTGCTCGGCGCCGAGGCGGCGGCCACCGCCGTCGGGCTCGGCGCCGAGGTGACCTGGCTGACCTCCACCGCCACGCCGCTGGCCGCCGTCCTGGGCAGCGAGACGGCCGCGCTGCTGGCCGGCCTGCACCGCCAACATGGGGTGCGGCTGCACCGGGGCGTGGCCACCGGACTGCTCGAACGGCGCGGCCGGGCCGTCGGCGTCCGGCTCGCCGACGGCTCCGAACTGGCCGCCGACGCCGTGCTGATGGCCGTCGGCTCCGAACCGGCCACCGAGTGGCTGGCCGGCAGCGGCGTCCCGCTGGACGACGGCGTGGTCTGCGACGCCTACTGCGCCGCCGGCCCCGGCGTCTGGGCGGCCGGGGACGCCGCCTCCTGGCCCGACCCGCGCACCGGCCGCCACCACCGCCTCGAACAGCGCACCAACGCCACCGAGCAGGCCATGCACGCGGCCCGGAACCTGCTGGCCGGCCCGGACGGCGACCGGCAGGCCTACCGGCCGGTCCCGTACCTGTGGACCGACCAGTACGGGCTGCGGGTCCAGGTGTTCGGCCGGCCCGGCGGCGCCGAGCGGTTCGAGGTGGTCGACGGCAGCCTGGCGGAGCACCGCTTCGCCGCCGTCTGCGTCCGGGACGGCCTGGTCACCGGCGCGGTCGGGATCGCCTCCGCCCGGGCGCTGCGCGGGCTGCGCGCCCAGGTCGCGGCGCACGGCCCGTGGCCGCCCGAGCAGGCCGAGCAGGCCTGAGCCGCCCCGCCGTCGTCGTCCTGCCAGTGCCGCCCACCGTCCCCGCCCGCCAACCGGGCGAGGCGGCGGGCGGACCGGCATGGTGCGAGGGCCCCGGCACGGCCCCGCCCGGAGACTGGTGGCCCGCCGCCGGCCAGGGGAGAGAGCGCATGGACGACCACAGCCACCGAGCCGCCCGGGGGCCCGCCCCCGCCCCCGGGACGACCTCGCGGGCCGGGGTCCTGGGCACCGCGCTGGCCGCCGTCCTCGCCTTCTCGCTCTCCTCCGGCTCCTGGCAGTGGTTCTCCACCTACCTCGGGCTGACCCTCCTCGCGGTGGTCCTCTCCTCCACCCGCCCGCCGAGCCGCGCGACCGACACCGGGGCCGGCTACGCCCGGAGCCTGGCCGCCTACACGCTCGTCATCGGACTGTGCGTGGCCCTCGCCCTGGCCCCGGCGATGCAGCGCTGGTCCTGGCTGTTCCCGATGCCGGGCACCCGCCGCGACTGCCCCCGCCTGGGCGAATACGCCCGGCTGCAGGCCCAGGCCTCCCTCGGCGACCTGGCCGCCCGGGACGGCGCCGCGCTCGCCGCCGCCCAGGGCGAACAGGCCGGGCACGCCGTCGCCGACTGCCTGTCCGCGACCACCACGCTCTGGCTTCCGGTGTACGCGCTGGCCGCGGCCCTGCTGGCCGCGCTCGCCGTCCGACTGCTGGACCGGGGCGGCCGCCGGGGACCCTCCCGGTCCGCCGAGGGCTGAGGGGCGACGGAGGGCGGACGGGCGGCGCGCCCCGGGCACTCCCCCGCGCTCCCCGTGCCCCGGCCGGGTCTACCGGTCGAACATCCGCCGGACTATCGTTAGTTGGCGGAAGCTATCGAATTCCCCACGCCGACCCGCCGGCCGGCCAGCAGGAGGCAGCGGTGGCGACACGACTCTCCGACGGCGGCAGGACGGGGCGGCCGCACCCGGCCGGCCACGGTGTGGCACCGGAGCACCCCCGGTACAAGTGGGTGGCGCTCTCCAACACCACGCTCGGCACCCTGATCGCCACCGTCAACGCCTCGATCGTGCTGATCTCGCTGCCCGCGATCTTCAACGGCATCGGCCTGGACCCGCTCCGCCCCGGCAACGTCAGCTACCTGCTGTGGATGCTGATGGGCTACATGCTGGTCACCGCCGTGCTGGTGGTCACCCTCGGCAGACTGGGCGACATCCACGGCCGGGTGCGGATCTACAACGCGGGCTTCCTGATCTTCACCCTCACCTCGGTGGCGCTCTCCCTCGACCCGCTGCACGGCGGGCCCGGGGCCCTGTGGCTGATCGGCTGGCGGGTCGTGCAAGCGGTCGGCGGGTCGATGCTGATGGCCAACTCGGCGGCGATCATCACCGACGCCTTCCCGGCCCGTCAGCGCGGCACGGCCCTGGGGGTGAATATCGTCGCGGGCATCGCCGGGTCCTTCATCGGCCTGGTCCTGGGCGGGCTGCTGGCCGAGTGGAACTGGCGGTCGATCTTCTGGGTCAATGTGCCGATCGGCATCCTCGGCACGGTCTGGGCCTACCGCTCGCTGCGCGAGACCGGGGTGCGCAAGCCCGCCCGGATCGACTGGTGGGGCAACATCACCTTCGGCGTCGGCCTGACCGCCCTGCTCGCCGCGATCACCTACGGCATCCAGCCGTACGGCGGCCACACCATGGGCTGGACCAACCCCTGGGTGCTGGCCGGACTGTTCGGCGGGGTGGCGCTGCTCGCCGTCTTCTGCCTGGTCGAGTCCCGCACCGCCGAGCCGATGTTCCCGCTCTCGCTCTTCCGCGACCCGGTCTTCGCGGGCGGCAACGCGGCCACCCTGCTGGGCTCGATCGCGCGCGGCGGGCTGCAGTTCATGCTGATCATCTGGCTGCAGGGCATCTGGCTGCCGCTCCACGGCTACGACTACGCCGACACCCCGCTGTGGGCCGGGATCTACCTCGTCCCGCTGACCGTCGGCTTCCTGGCCGCCGGACCGGTCGCCGGCTACCTGTCCGACCGCGCCGGGGCCCGGCTCTTCGCCGCCGGCGGACTGGTGGTGATGGCCCTGTCCTTCGCCGGGCTGCTCCTGCTGCCCACCGACTTCGGCTACCCGTGGTTCGCCCTGCTGGTGTTCGTCAACGGCCTGGGCGGCGGCCTGTTCGCCGCCCCCAACACCTCGCTGATCATGTCCAGCGTGCCGGCCGCCGCCCGCGGCGCGGCCTCCGGCATGCGGGCCACCTTCCAGAACGCCGGCATGGTGCTGTCGATCGGCGTCTTCTTCTCCCTGATGGTGGCCGGCCTGGCGGGCTCGCTGCCGCACACGCTCACCGCCGGACTGACCGCCCAGGGCGTGCCCGCCGCCGACGCGCACGCCATCGCCTCGCTGCCGCCGGTGGGCACCCTGTTCGCCGCCTTCCTCGGGTACAACCCGATCCAGCAGCTGCTGGGCCCGCAGGTGCTCGGGCAGCTGCCGGCGGACAACGTCCGGACGCTGACCGGCCGGGAGTTCTTCCCCCAGCTGATCTCGGGGCCCTTCCACGACGGGCTGGTGGTGGTGTTCTGGCTGGCGATCGCGATGTCGCTGGTCGCCGCGGCCACCTCGCTGGTGCGCGAGCGGACCCGGCCCGCCGCCGCGCGTCCGGCCTCCGCACCGTCCGGCTCCGTACCCTCCGGTGCCTCACCCTCCGGTGCCTCACCGGCCACCACCGCGCCCGCCCCCGCGCGGCCCGCCGCCCCGCCGACGAAGGAGCCCGGGCCGTGAGCGCGGACGGCGGCGGCCTGTCCGCCGAGGCCGTCGTCCGGCTCCGGCTGGCGATCGGCCGGCTCAACCGCCAGCTGGTCCGCGCCTCCGGCGACCAGGACCTCACCGCCGCCCAGCTCTCCGCCCTGGCCCGGGTGGAACAGCACGGGCCGCTGCGGCTCGGCGAACTCGCCGCACGCGAGGGCGTCGCGGTGCCGTCCATGGTCCGTACGGTCACCCCGCTGGTCGCCGACGGGCTGGTCGCCAAGACCCCCGACCCGCAGGACGGACGCTCCCAGCTGCTCGCCCCCACCCCGCTCGGGCTGGAGACGCTGGCCCGGATCCGCCGCGAGCGCACCGCCCTGCTGGCCCGCCGCAGCGCCCGGCTCAGCCCCGAGCAGTGCCGCGCCCTGGAGGCGGCGCTGCCCCTCCTGGAGCTGCTGCTCGACGAACCCGGCACCCCCTGACCCGGGTCCGTGACGGCCCCGGTCCGCCGACGGCAGGACCGCTACCGCTGCCCCGGCCAGGGCACCGAGGTCTCCACACCGGCGGTGTAGTCGACGCCGGGGACGTCCCAGCCGTACAGCTGCCGGAACTGGTTGTAGAACCAGGCGGCCCCGGCCGGGTCGGCGGCCAGCGCGGCCGCCGGGTCGGCCCACAGCTCCCGCACCCGGTCCTGCACGGCGGGGTCGAGCTCCCAGCCGTCCAGGCGGATGCGGCCCCGGTCGTCCAGGGCGGGTTCCTTCGCGCCGGTCAGCTGCTCCCACAGGTCCACGGCCTGGTCGTCGGTCGTGCGCCAGCCGTCCTCGCCGAGGACGTTGCGCAGCAGCGAGGTGTAGAGGGCGATGGAGGGGATGGCGGTGGACGCCTGGGTGACGGCCGCGCCGGCGACGACGGTGAACGCCCGGCCGCGGTCGGCGAGCACCCCGGTCTGCAGCTCCCGGGCGGTGGCCTCCAGGTGCTCCTTGGCGGCGCCGATCGTGCCCTGCCGGTAGACCGGCGCGGTGATCTCGGAGCCGACGTAGGACAGGGCCACGGTGGTGAAGCCGGGGGCGAGCAGGTCCGCCTCGGCCAGCGCCCGCACCCACAGCCCCCAGTCCTCGCCGCCCATCACCTTGACGGTCGCCGCCCGCTCGGCCTCGTCGGCCGGGGCGAGGTCGACGGTGCCGACCTGCGGGGCCCCGTCGTCGAAGAGCAGGGACGGCGAGGTGTACGGGGAGCCGATCGGCTTGATCACCGAGTGGTGGACCTCGCCGGTGGCCGGGTCGGTGCGCCGGGGCGAGGCCAGCGAGTAGACGAGGTGGTCGACCGGGCCGTACCGCTCGGCGAGCAGCTTGAGCACCTCGGCGCGGGTGGCGTCGGCGTAGGCGTCGGCATTGACGAAGGTGACGTCTCCCCCGCTGCCCTCGGCCAGGGCGGAGGTCGCGGCGGTGCGGTACCAGCCGGCGGTGGCGGTGCGCCGCTCGGTGGCGGCGCCCTCGTAGGCGACGCCGATCCCGCGGACGCCGTGGCGGCGCAGCCCGGCGAGCAGGATCGCCTGGCCGTACCCGGCGCTGGCGCCGAGGACCAGGACGACCGGGGCCCGGCCGGTCGCGGCCGCGGGCTCGATGCGCCGCCACTGGCGGTCGACGGTGGCCTCGCTGCCGGCCGGGTGGGAGTTGACGATCAGGTAGCCCCGCTGCTTGGGGGTGATCTGCTGGATGCTCACGCGGTGGCGCCCTCTCCGATCCGGAGATCGTGATCAAGGTGTCGGTCGTCCGGAGCCTATCCGCGTCGCCGGGCGCCGCCCTTGCCATGCCGTCACGGAAGTTGCGGCCCGCGGTTGTCGGGGGTCGTCATTGCGGCGGGCGCCCCGCTTGGGCTATCCCGCTGGGCGGTCCACGAGGTCCCCCGGTCGATCTCCACGAGGTCCCTCCGGTCGGTGACGTTCCCTGGTCGCACCGTGCCGGCCGTGCTGCTGTCCCGGGCGGCTCACCGCAACGGCCGCCCGTTCCGCCGTTGGAGTGCTCTGCCGCCGCCGACCGCGCTCGGCCGCCCCGCGCGCCGTACGGCCCACTAGGTTCCTGCCGTGGACGAAACCAGGGCTTCGAACGGGCACCAGCCGTCCGCCGGCGAGCGCGTCACGGCCCGCCTGGACGGGCGGCTGCCGGTCACGGAGGCGGGCCGGGAGCTGCTGCGCAAGGTCTTCCCGGACCACTGGTCGTTCCTGCTCGGCGAACTCGCGCTGTACAGCTTCGTGGTGCTGCTGCTGACCGGCGTCTACCTGACCTTCTTCTTCCGGCCGAGCATGAACGAGGTCGTCTACCAGGGCGCCTACCTGCCGCTCGACGGCGTCCGGGTGTCCGAGGCGTACGCGTCGACCCTGCGGATCAGCTTCGAGGTGCGGGGCGGACTGATGGTCCGTCAGATCCACCACTGGTCGGCCCTGTTGTTCGCCTCGGCGATCGGCGTGCACCTGCTGCGGGTGTTCTTCACCGGGGCGTTCCGCCGCCCGCGCGAGCTCAACTGGGTGATCGGGGTGACGCTGTTCAACCTCGCGCTGCTGGAGGGGTTCTCCGGCTACTCGCTGCCCGACGACACCCTCTCCGGCACCGGCCTGCGGATCGCCGAGGGCGTGCTGCTCTCGGTGCCGCTGGTCGGCACGTACCTCACCCTGTTCGTCTTCGGCGGCGAGTTCCCCGGGCACGACGTCATCCCCCGGCTGTTCACCGTGCACGTCCTGCTGGTCCCCGGCCTGTTGCTGGCCCTGGTCGGGGCGCACCTGACGCTGGTGGTGGTGCTGAAGCACACCCACTGGGCCGCCCCCGGCCGTACCAACCGCAACGTGGTGGGGATGCCGTTCTTCCCCCAGTTCCTGACCCGCACGACGGGCCTGCTGTTCGCGGTGGGCGGCGTGATGGCGCTCTCGGCGTTCCTCGCCGAGGTCAACCCGGTCTGGCGGTACGGCTCCTACCGCCCCGACGTGGTCGGCACGGGCGCGCAGCCGGACTGGTACATCGGCTTCATCGAAGGGGCGCTGCGGCTGATGCCGGCCGCGGAGACCAGGGTGCTCGGGCACACCCTGTCCTGGAACGTGCTGCTGCCCGCCCTGGTGGTGCCCGGCCTGCTGTTCGCGGCGCTGTACGCCTACCCCTTCGTCGAACGGTGGCTCGACCCCGGCACCAGCGAGCACCACCTGTGCGACCGCCCGCGCAACAGGCCCACCCGCACCGCGCTGGGCACCGCCGGGATCACCGTCTACACGGTGCTGCTGGTCGCCGGCGGCAACGACGTGATCGCGTACACCTTCGGGCTCGACGTCAACGCGCTCACCGTGGTGCTGCGGACGGCGCTGGTCGTGCTGCCGCCGGTGGTCTTCCTGCTCACCCGGCGCCTCTGCCTGGCCCTCCAGGCCCGGGACCGCGACCGGCTGCTGGACGGCGACGAGACCGGCCGGATCGACCAGGCCCACGACGGCGGCTTCTCCGGCCACCGCCGCCCGCTGCCCGAAGCCGAGCGGTACGTGCTGCTGGCGCGCGCCGCGGCGGAGCCGGTCACCGCCCCGCAGGGGGCGCCGCGGCACGAGCGGGTGCGCGCCGCCGCGAGCTCCTGGTTCCACCGTGACCTGGTCGAACTGCCAGCCACCGCAAGGGAGTCGGAGCGGATGGCGGCCGTCCTCACCGCCCCGGCCCACCCCGCTCCCCCGGCCGTCCCGGCGCCCGGGGCGGGCCCGGGCGGCCCGCTCCGGCGGCTGCTGCGCCGGCTCAGCCCGCGCCGTGGTCGCGGTACTGGAAGATGAAGCCGGCGACGGCGAGCGCGAGCACCAGGGCGCCGACGACGATCAGCCAGCGGGCGAACACCAGCCCCAGGGCGAAGACCGTCACACCGACCGCCGCGAGGGCCGGGTAGCCGCTGCGGGCCGGGAAGAACCCCACCGGCCCGGCGGCCTCCGCGATCTCGGCCTCCTTACGGTCCTGCGCCCGGCCGCCGCCCGACCGCCGGTACTGGACGAACCAGAACAGCGCGACCAGACCGGACATCAGGAACGCCACCGCCAGGATCGCCTTGCCGGCCGGCTCGCGGGCCCAGAGGCCGTAGACCAGCCCGGTCACCGCGAAGAACGCGGTCATCACCGCGAACAGCCACCCCTCCGCCTTCACCGCCCGCTCCCCCGTCCGCCGGTACGGCCGTACGGCACACCGGAGTCGCCGGTCGGCGACTCCGCCGCGGACACCTCCGGATGGTGCAGGTCGAAGGCCGGCGACTCGGAGCGGATCCGGGGCAGCGCGTGGAAGTTGTGCGGCGGCGGCGGGCTGGAGGTGGCCCACTCCAGCGACCGGCCCCAGCCCCACGGGTCGTCCTCGGCGACCTTCTCGCCGTACCTGGTGGTCCGCCAGACGTTGTAGAAGAACGGCAGGTTGGAGACCCCGAGCAGGAACGAGCCGATCGAGGCGCACACGTTCAGGGCCGTGAAGTCGTCCACCGCCAGGTAGCTCGCGTAGCGGCGCGGCATCCCCTGGGCCCCCAGCCAGTGCATCACCAGGAAGGTGGCCTGGAACCCCGTGAACAGGATCCAGAAGTGCGCCTTCCCCAGCTTCTCGTCGAGCATCTTCCCGGTGAGCTTCGGCCACCAGAAGTAGAAGCCCGCGAAGGTCGCGAAGACGACCGTACCGAACAGCACGTAGTGCAGGTGGGCCACCACGAAGTAGCTGTCGGTGACGTGGAAGTCGATCGGCGGCGCCGCCAGCAGCACCCCGCTCAGCCCGCCGAACAGGAAGGTCACCAGGAAGCCGACCGACCAGAGCATCGGGGTCTCGAAGGAGAGCGAGCCGTTCCACATCGTCCCGACCCAGTTGAAGAACTTCACCCCGGTGGGCACCGCGATGAGGAAGGACATCATCGCGAAGAACGGCAGCAGCACCTGGCCGGTGGCGAACATGTGGTGCGCCCACACCGACATGGACAGCGCCGTGATGGCGATGGTCGCGCCGACCATCCCGTGGTAGCCGAACAGCGGTTTGCGGCTGAACACCGGGATGATCTCGCTGATGACGCCGAAGAACGGCAGCGCGACGATGTACACCTCCGGGTGGCCGAAGAACCAGAACAGGTGCTGCCACAGCAGCGCCCCGCCGTTCGCCGCGTCGAAGGCGTGCGCGCCGAACTTGCGGTCCGCCTCCAGGCAGAGCAGCGCCGCGGTCAGCACCGGGAAGGCCAGCAGCACCATGACCGAGGTGAACAGCACGTTCCAGGTGAAGACCGGCATCCGGAACAGCGTCATGCCCGGCGCCCGCAGGCAGGTGATGGTGGTGATGAAGTTGACCGCGCCCAGGATGGTGCCGAGGCCGGCCACCACCAGGCCGAACGCCCACAGGTCCCCGCCCGCCCCCGGCGAGAACAGCGGACCGTTCAGCGGCGCGTAGGCGAACCAGCCGAAGGAGGGCGCGCCCCCGGTGGTGAGGAAGCCGCTCAGCACCGTCAGCCCGCCCAGCAGGAACGCCCAGTAGGTGAAGGCGTTCAGCCGGGGGAAGGCGACGTCCGGCGAGCCGATCTGCAGGGGCATGATCGCGTTGGCGAACCCGGCGAAGGTCGGGGTGGCGAACAGCAGCAGCATGATCGTGCCGTGCATGGTGAACAGCTGGTTGTAGCGCTCGTTCGACAGCAGCCCGGTGTCCGGCCCCAGCAGCTGGGCCCGCATCAGCAGCGCGAGCACGCCCCCGACCAGGAAGAAGCCGAAGGCCGTCGCCAGGTAGAGGTTCCCGATGACCTTGTGGTCCGTGGTGAACAGCCAGCGCAGCAGCGTGCTGCCCTGCCGGACCCTCACCCGGGTGCGGTCCCGCGCGGGGGGCGGCGCGGTGGACGAAGCGTTCATGGAACCTCCGCAGCGGAGCCGGTGACGCCCCCGGTCGCGGCGCCGACCCCCTCCCCGGCCCGGCGGAGGGCCCGCCCTCGCACGCCATCGCCGACCCTAGCGGCGGCGGCCCGGGCCGCCGGGGCGCCACGCGGTACGGCCCGTCGACCGGGCGCGGCGCTCCCGCGGACCGGGGCTTCGCTTACGCGGGCCGGGGCTCCGGGGCGTCCGGGCTCAGCGCTCCCGCAGGTCGGGGACCACCTCGCGCAGGCGCTCGGCGCCGATCGCGCCCGCCCGCAGCAGGACCGGCACCTCGCCGGTGATGTCCACGATCGAGGAGGGCACGGCGGCCGCGGTCGGGCCTCCGTCGAGGTAGACGGCCACCGAGTCGCCGAGCATGCCCTGGGCGGCGTCGCAGTCCTGCGGCGAGTCGTGCCCGGTCAGGTTCGCACTGGAGACGGCCAACGGCCCGGTGGCGTTGAGCAGTTCGATGGCGACCGGATGCGCGGGCATCCGCACCGCGACCGTCCCGTTGGTCTCGCCGAGGTCCAGCTCGACCGAATCCAGGTGGCGGGCGACCACGGTCAGCCCGCCCGGCCAGAACTCCTTGACCAGGTCCCGCGCGCGCTCCGTCACCTCGACCAGCCCGTCCAGCGCCTCCGGGGAGCCGACCAGCACCGGCGAGGGCATGTTCCGTCCCCGGCCCTTGGCGCGCAGCAGGCGGTCGACGGCCCGCGGTGCGAAGGCGTCCGCGCCCACGCCGTACACGGTGTCCGTGGGCAGGACGACGAGTTCACCGCGGCGCACCGCGGCCACGGCCTCGCGCAGCCCGGCCGCGCGCTCCGACGGGTCCGAGCAGTCAAAACGACGAGTCATCAGGGGTCTCCACCGGCGGGCCGCCGGCCCGCCCCGTTCCTCCGGCCCGGCCACCTCTCCGGCCGGACACGACCTGGTCAGCCTACCCGTCCCGCTCCCGCCGCCCGGCCACGCCCCGGGGTCGCGGTGTGCGGGGCTCCTCGGCCGCCCGGGTGGCTCGGGACAGTGCTGCCGTACCGGGCCGCCTTCCCCGGGGGCGGCCGGTGGCGGGCGGACGTAGGTTGCGCACATGACCAGTGACGAGACGGTCCCGGCCGTGGGAGTGCGTCCGCTGGACGAGGTGTTCGCCGCGATCGACAAGGTCAACCGGCGGCCCCGGCCCTGGACCGGCTTCGAGCACGGCGTGCTCGGCGCCTACCGGTGGGCCGCCGGCGCCCAGGTCGCGGCCCCGGTCACCGCCGCCGCCACGGCCGGCTCCATCGGCCCGTGCCTCGCCCAGCTGCTGGCCGAGTGCCAGGCCGCCGCCGTCCGCCTCCACCTCGTCCGCACCCAGGGGGCGGACCACACCTACGTCCTCGGCGTCCACCGGGCACTGGCCTGGCTCTGCGGGCTGCACGAGGACCGTCCCTGAACGACCGTCCCCGAGCCCGCCGGGCCCGGGGCGTCGAACGGGTGGCGCACGGCGGTGAACAGGGCGCAGGCCCGGTCAGTAGTAGTGGCGACGGCCGCCGACGGCGTGCCCGAGCGTTCCGGCGAGCCACAGGACCAGGCCGACAACGGCCAGCACGATGCCGATGGTCCACAGGATCGAGATTCCGGTGACGAAGCCGATGATGAGCAGGATGACTCCGAGGAGTATCACGAGGGTCTCCCGGGTTGGTGGGTGGCTGTCGGCGGGGGCGGCCCGGTCGGCTCGAACCGGCCGCAGCGGTCGTCCCCGGGGATCGGGGCCCGTCCTGCCCGGCCCGTCTCCACACCCCCCGCGTCTACCGCGCCGCGGCCCGGGCAAACCGCCCCGCCGCTCCCCCGTCAGCGCCGGTGGCGGCCGCCCTGCCGGCGGGGCGGTGCGGCCACCCGGGGCGCGGGCAGGAAGAGCCGGGCCAGCTCGCGGCCCAGGTTGACGCCGATGGCGAGGGCCATCGCCATCGCGGCGGCCCGCCCGATGCCGCTCAGCCCGATCTCGGGCTCGCCCCGGACGAAGGCCAGCATCCCGAAGTACAGCACCGAGCCGGGCAGCAGCGGCCCCAGGGCGGCGGTGATGTGCGGCAACGCCGAGCTGCCCCGGCAACGCGCCATGAGCTGGCCGGACAGGCCCACCAGCCCGGCGGCCAGACCGGTGGCCAGGATCGGCTCGCCGCCCGCGTTCACCAGCACCCCGTACGTGGTCCAGCCGGCCGCGCTGTTCAGCAGGACCGCCGGCAGCGTGGCCGGCTCGGTGTTCAGCAGCACCGCGAATGCCAGGGTGAGCAGCACCGCGGCGGCGAGCTGCAGCGGGGGGTTGACCGCCCCGGGCGGGACGTCCTGGGCGGCGAGGTCGGCACCGTTGTTGACGCCGACGTAGAGCACCGTCATCACCCCGACCACCACGCCGGTCATCAGGTAGAGCGCTTCGAGCAGCCGGGCGGCGGCGGTGAGGTAGAAGCCCGCCAGGCCGTCCTGGGCCGCCGCCACCATGGGCCACCCCGGCAGCACCGCGAACAGCCCGCCGGTGATCACCACCGATCCGCGCAGGTGCAGACCGTTGAACGACAGCAGGATGCCGATCACGGCGGCGGGCACCGCCGCCACCACGAACTGGTAGAACGCCGGGAGGTCGTGGCGCGCCACCAGGGCCGAGAAGCGCTCGCCCACCAGCGCGGCGACGACGGCGCTGGCGAACACCAGCCAGGCCCGGGCGTCGGCCCGGCCGCCGATCAGCAGCGTGGCGGCCCCGGCCATCCCGCCGCAGGAGAGCACGAACAGCCGGCCGGAGTACCGGCGGCGGCGCCGGCGGGCCGCCACCAGGCGGCCGTGCGCCTCGGGGACGGCCATCCCGCCCACGGCGATCTCGGTGACCAGCCGGAACACCAGGGCCAGCCGCGCGTAGTCGACGGCCGGGCGGCGCACCGAGCACTCGGCGGTCAGCGAGGGCTCCGACGGGCCGGGCTGGTAGGAGATCGCCACCCGGGTGAAGGTCACCTGCGGGTCGCAGGGCTGGACCCGGTAGGCGTGGGCGACGGCGAGCATCGCGGCCTCGACGTCCTCCGCCGCCTCGCCGCTGGCCAGCAGCAGCTCGCCGACCAGCAGCGCGAGGTCCAGCACCCGGGCCGGCTCGACGCCCGTCGGCGGGTCCGCGCCGGCCCCCTCCGGCGCGGGCCGGCGGTCGGCCGTGGGGGTGCGCAGCAGCGGCAGCATCAGGTCGGGCCAGGGAACCGCGGTGCCGTCACCGTCCGGTCCGGGCCGGGCGCCCGCCCCGCGCTTCCCGGACGCGGGGGCCTGGGGCGGCACCCGTTCGGGCCGGGTGGGGTGTCCTTCCGGGCCGGCGGGCGCACCGAGCTGCTCGTGTTCCGTCATCGCGACTCCCTGACCCCACCCCCTCCGCCAACACCGTGCAGCCCTTCAACTACCCGGAGTGACGCTGCGGCGAACGCGCCACACCCGGCACACCCGTACGAACCGGAGCACGACCGGCCGTACACGCCCCAGCACCCCGCGCGTGCCGACCTCGGAGGCGGGGGCCAGCCGGGCCCCGGGGCCGCGGTGGCACCGACGGGGCGTGGCCGCGCGACGACGGCGGACAGGCGGCGACCGGGAGGCGGCCGGGTCAGAACCGCGGCGTCAGCAGGCTCGCCAGCTCGGCCTCGAAGAGCAGCCCGGGACGGAAGCCCATGCCGGTGAAGTGTCCGGCGAGCTCCAGGGACAGCACGCCGTGCAGACGGGTCCAGAAGGCCAGGAAGCGGTGGAGCACCTCGGGCGGGGCCGGCTGCTCGCCCGCCCAGTCCCGGTGGCCCAGCAGGTGGGTGGTGAACGGCGCCTCCGGGGCGTCCGCTCCGGCCGGGGCGAGCGCCGCGCAGGCGTCGACCAGGGTTCGCATGACCTCGTCGGCGATGGCGGTGGTGTCCTCGGGCGCGCGGTAGCCGGGCACGGGGGTGCCGTAGATCAGGAAGTACCGCTGGGGGTCGGCCAGCGCCCAGTCGCGCAGGGCGTGGGCGAGCCCGGCCAGGTCGGCGCCCTCGGCGGCGGCCGCGCCGAGGGTGTCGGCGAGGCTGCGATACGCGTCCCGGACGAGCTCGGTGATCAGCTCGTCGCGGCCGGCGAAGTAGCGGTAGAGCGCGGGGCCGCTCATGCCCATCCGCTTGGCGATCGCGTTGACGGAGAGCGCCGAGGCGCCCGCCGTGGCGATCTGCTCCCAGGCGTGCGCCTTGACCTCTTCGCGCACCTGGGCCCGGTAGCGCTCGCGCGGGGTGTCCGCGCCCGTCCTCGCCATGGCCCTCGCCCGCTCCCCGCGTCGCCCGACTACATGTTCACGCTTCCGTTAGAAGGTATCACGGAACCTGTTGACGCCCCGGCCCTCATGGAGTTACAACTTCTAACGAAGGCATGAGCATCTAGCTCGCAAGGCGTCCGAGCCGTCCCGACGGCCGACCAGTGAATGGGGAGTTCCATGTCCGCCACGCGCAGCTCCACCCGCGGCACCGGCATCCGCACCGCCCTGCTGACCCTCCCGCTCGCCCTCGGGCTGCTCGGCGCCGCCGCCGCACCGGCCGGGGCCGCCACCGCCCACCGCCCCGGCTCCTCGCTCACCTGCGGCGGGGCGGGCGTCGACCCCGACGCCCGCGTCCGCTACCGGACGGAGGCGGTGATCCACGCACCGCTGCGGACGGTCTGGCGACTCCAGACCGACGTGGCGCGCTGGCCCGACTGGCAGGCGCCGGTGCGGAGCGCCGAGCGCCTCGACGGCGGCCCGCTGCGCCCGGGGTCGGCGTTCCACTGGACCACCCCGCTGCCCCCGAACCCCGCCTCGGCCGACCCCGTCCTGGAGATCACCTCCACCGTCCGGCAGCTGCGGTCCGGCGCCTGCATCCGCTGGACCGGCCCGGCGGTCGCGACCGGGCTGCGGATCGACGGCGTCCACGTGTGGAACTTCACCGAGGTCCCCGGCGGCGTCCTGGTGCGCACCGAGGAGACCCACACCGGCCCCCAGGTCGACGCGAACGTCCCCGCCGCCACCGACATCCTCCGCCAGGGCCTCGAAGGGTGGCTGCAGGACCTGAAGACCGCCGCCGAGGCCCGCACCCGGTAGGACCGGCCGACCCGACCGACTCGCCGGACTGTCCCGCCGGGCCGACTCGCGGACCCCGCGCATGGAAGCCCGCGCCCCGGGCAGACGCCGCCCGGGGCGGACCTTCGCCCCGTCGACGAGAGGAGGCACCCGCCGTGGGTACCGAGGAGAAGCTGCGCAACATGGCGGAGAAGGCCAGCGGCAAGGCCAAGGAAGCGGCCGGGAAGGCCACCGGCGACCGTTCGACCGAGCTCAAGGGCAAGGCCGAGCAGGCGAAGAGCGACCTGAAACAGGCCGTGGAGAAGGTCAAGGACGCGGGCAAGCACTGATCCGGCACCCGGCCGGTCGTCCCCGGACGGCCGCCGGGTGTCCGCGCTTCCACCGCGCCCGGCGCACCGGCGTCGCCGGCCGGCCCGGGCACGGACCCCCGGAGCCCCTCAGGGGGCGAGCAGCCCCTGCCGCTCCGCGTAGGCCGCGAGGCCGTCGGCGGTAGCGCCGGCCCACCCGAGGTAGCCGTCCGGCCGGACCAGGAACACCCCGGTGCCGTACGCCTCGTAGGCCGGGATGCGGACCACCGGGGCGGTGACGGCGGGCAGCGGGGTGTCCGTGCCGACGGTGAGCAGCGTCCAGTGCGGGCCGCGGAAGGCGTCGAACAGCCGGGTGCCGCCCCGGCGGCCGTCGGGGGCGCGGTCGCCGGCCCGCAGCGCGTCCGCCGGGAGGTCCTGGCGGGTCTCCACCGAGAGCGCGGACTCCCGGTAGCCGAGGTCGAGTTGCTGGGTTGCCCGGCCGCGGCGCTGCTCGCCGCGGTGGACCCTGGTGGACAGTTCCAGCATCGCGGCCGCGTTGCCGCGGCGCTCCTCCTGGTAGCTGTCGAGCAGCCCCTCCCCCGCTCGCCCGGTCAGCACCGCGGCCAGCTTCCAGCCCAGGTTGTAGGCGTCCTGGACGCTGGTGTTCAGGCCCTGCCCGCCGGCCGGCGAGTGGACGTGCGCGGCGTCGCCCGCCAGGAAGACCCGGCCCGCGCGGAAGCGGTCGGCGAGCGCGGCGCGCGGGCGGAACTCGGAGATCCAGCGCAGTTCGGTGACCTGCTCGGCGGCCAGGTGGGAGCGGGCCGCGACCACCGTGCGCAGCCCGTCGAGGGTGAGGTCGACGGCCGTCCCCTCCGGGAACTGGGCGACCAGCTGGAAGTCCTCGGTGCCGCCGAGCGGGCAGATCGCCAGCATCCCCTCCTCGGAGCCGAACACGTGCCAGTGCTCGCGGTCCAGCCCGTCGATCCGGACGTCCGCGACCAGCATCGGGTCCGGGTCGACGGTCTCGCCGGTCATCCCGATGCCGAGCAGTCGCCGCACCGTCGAGCGGCCGCCGTCCGCCGCGACGACGTACCGCGCCCGGACCGGGCCGCCGGCAACGAACTCGGCGGTCACGCCCTCCTCGTCCTGCGCCAGGCCGACCAGCTCCCGGCCGAACGCGACCTCGCCGCCCAGCTCGCGCAGCCGCCCGTACAGCACCTGCTGGGTGCGCCACTGGGGCAGCATCAGCGCCTCGGTGTACGGCTCGGCCTCGGAGGGCTCGGTCGGGTCGAACATCCGGCGCTCGCCCTGCGGTTCGCCGTCCCGCCAGAACAGGTTGGGCGGGTAGTGCCCGGCGACCGCGCGGACCCGGTCGAGCACGCCGAAGTCGTCGAGCACCTCCAGCGTGCGCGGCTGGAGGCCCTTGCCGCGCGAGCCGGGGAAGAGTTCGGCGCCGCGCTCGACCACCAGCGCGGCGACGCCGTGCCGGGCGAGGTCGAGCGCCAGGGCCAGTCCGGTGGGCCCGGCGCCGATGACCAGGACGTCCGTGTGCATGCCGTGAGAAGCCACGACAACCTCCTTAACGTTGTTAAGTAGCCGTTGCCGACAGCGTGCACTTAACGGCGTTAAACTGTCAACCGTGACCCCCCAGAGAACCCCCAAGCTCGACCGCGGCCAGGTCGTCGACACCGCGCTGGACCTGCTGAACGAGGCCGGCCTGGACGGCCTGACGCTGCGCGCCATCGCTGCCCGGCTCGACGTCAAGGCGCCCGCGCTGTACTGGCACTTCAAGGACAAGCAGGCGCTGCTGGACGAGATGGCGACCGAGATGATGCGCCGCATGACGGCCCGGGCGGCGGCGGACGCGGGCGCCGGGGCGGACGGGGCCGACGCGGCCAGCGGGGCCGACGGGGCCGGTCGCGCCCCGGCCCCGGGCGACTGGCGGGAGACCTACCTGAGGACCATGCGCACCCTGCGCGCCGAGCTGCTGCGCTACCGCGACGGCGCGAAGGTCTACAGCGGCTCCCGGTTCACCGACACCGGCTACGCGGCCGAACTGGACACCTGGCTGCGCCTGCTGGTCGAGTCCGGGTTCACCCCGGTGGCCGCCGCCCGGGCCTGGCAGACCGCCTACAGCTACACCATCGGCTACGTCATCGAGGAGCAGGCGATGGGCCCCAACCCCTTCGACGGCGAGGAGGGCTACGACCTGGACGCCCGCGCCGAGCGCCTGGCCGCCCACCCGCTGGCCGCCGAATCGGGCCGGGTGATGTTCCAGGACTTCGACGAGGGCTTCGAGCAGGGCCTGGCGGCGGTGCTCGCCGGGGTCGAGGCCACCCTGCTCGGCTGACGGCTCCGGGGCGGTCGTCCGCCGTCGGCCGTTCACCGTTTCACCGGTTCGCCGTTTTGCCGGTTCGCCGTTTTGCCGGTTCGCCGTTTTGCCGTCCCGGAAACGACCGCACCGCCGGGCCCGTGCCAGGGCCCGGCGGTGTCCGTGCCGCGCGGAAGCGCGGGTCAGGCGGTCATGAACTCGCCCACCCGCAGCGCCCGCTTCACGATCCGGACGTCCCCGATGTACCCGTGGAAGACCTTGTCCAGCACCCCCGCGTACGCGTAGCCGCCCAGCATCCACGGCCGTCCCAGCGTGGTCAGCCCGACCGCGGGCGTCGCCGGGTTGCGCGCCACCTCGCAGCCGTCGACGTACATCCGGCTGAGCTTCCCGTCGTTGACCACCGCGACGTGCCACCAGTGGTCCAGCGGCAGCTGGTGGCCCCAACAGGTAGACGCCCCGGTCTGGTTGAGCGGGTAGACGCACCACTGGAGGGCCGGCGCCTCGGAGACGCTGAGCGTCGCGACCGGCTCGTCGGCGTCCGTCCCGGGCCCGCTCCTGCCCGCCTCTCCGCTCGTCCCCCAGCGGCTGAGCAGCGCGGACCAGCGGCTCTGCGCGGAGTCCCAGTCGGCGGGCAGCTTGAAGAAGGCCTCGACGGTGAACCCGCGCTCGAAGGCCTCCCGGTTCACCGGCGCGGTGGGCACCGTCTGCAGGTAGCCGCCGCGGACCGGCGAGCGGGTGCCCCTGAACAGCAGGCTGCCGTGGCCCGGCTGGTCCGGGTGGTGCTCGGCGGACCAGCTGAGCGCGCCGTCGGGCGTGCCCGGGGCGCTCTGCCAGAGCAGGTCGTTGCCCTGCCCGCTCAGGTCCTTGACGACCTGCTGCGGGGTGACGGCCGCACCGTCCGCGCCGCCGTTGTCGAACCGCCAGTAGGCCACCGTGTCGCGGACCAGCAGCTCGCCCGCCCGGCGCGCCGGGCGCTGCGGGACGGGCGCGAAGCCGGCGAAGCGGCGCTCGAAGTCGATCGCGAGCGAGAAGCGGTCCACGTCCGAGGTCAGCTCGACGTGCTGGGCCGCCAGCGAGTTGCGCTCCTCGGCCGCGATCTGCTGGATCCACGGCGAGAAGGTCGACACGTCGACGGTGCCGCGGTCGAGGTCGAATCGGTACGCCCGGATCATCGCCGCACCGCCGTAGTAGCGGTCCTGGTAGTTGGTGATGTGCACGTGCACGTCGTGGCCGGCCCTGTTCCGCAGCACGGTGCGCCCGGGCGGCCAGTAGTGCCCGTTGACGGTCAGGAAGATCTGGTCGTTGCCGTCGATCAGCCGCTCCCAGAGCCGCTTCCCGTTGTCGGACAGCTCGGCGCGGCCGCCGTCGTCGGCGTACGCCAGGTCGTGGGTGGTCAGGATCACCGGAAGCTTGGGGTTCGCCGCGATCACCCCGTTCGCCCAGGCGAAGCCCGCGTCGGAGAGCCGCCAGTCCAGCGAGAGCACCATCCAGTCGCGGCCCGCCGCCCGGAACACGTGGCAGGTGTTGTAGCCGTCCGGGCTGGAGCCGCGGTAGCCGGAGGTGCGGGCGGCCCTGGCCTTGCCGAAGGTCTCCAGGTACGGGGTGGTGCCGCGCTGGTCGTCGGTCGAGGAGCGGACGTCGTGGTTGCCGGCGAGCACGCCGTAGGCGGCGCCCGCGTCGTCCAGCAGGCCGAACACCTTGGTGACGGCGGCGTACTCGACGGCCAGGCCGTTCTCGGTGACGTCGCCGAGGTGGGCCAGGAAGACGATGTTGTCGTCCGTCCCGTCCTCCCGGTTGACCCCGCCGTCCAGCACGTAGCGGACCGAGGCCTCCAGCGGCGCCGGGTGGATCCGGTCCTGGTCGAACAGGTACTGGGTGTCCGGCATGACCACGACGGTGAACTGCCGGGCGTCCGGGTCGGGCTGCCACCGCCCCTTCCCCTTGCCCTTCTTGGGCGCCTTCACGGCCGCACCCGCCGCGCCCGCCGCCTCGGGCCCGGCCGCCTGCGCCGGCACCGCGCCGAGCAGACCGAGCCCGGCGGTGCCGACCCCCGCGCCCAGCAGACCGGCCCCGCGCAGGAACCGGCGCCGACTGTCCGCGGCCGGCCCCTCCCCGTCGAGGTCGGCCGTCCGCGGGCAGCCGCACTCGTGCTCGGTCGCCTGGTTGTCGTGCATGTTCGCTCCCGAAAGTGGTGTGGGCCCTGACGGTAGGGACCGGGACTGGTCGGAGATCATCGGGCGGGCCATGCCCCGGTGAACAGCGGCCGAATCCGCCGGGCTTCGGGGCCCGGGCGGCGGGCGGCGGGCGGCGGTGGGCGACGGTGGGCCCGTGCGGGCGGGTGCCCCGCGGGCGTGTGCCGGCGCCGGAACCGGGTAGGCGCGCCGACGGAACACAACCGGCCGAATCCGTTCGGGGGCCGTCATGGCCGTACGACCCAGCCCAGACCTGCCGCACGCGGGCGGGGCCCGCCGCCGGAGCGGCGAGCGCCACGACTTCCCGCACACCCCGCAGGGCCCCGGCCGGACGATGCCCCAGCTCCGGCCGCAGGAGACGGTGCGCCTGGGCACCGAGCCGGTGACCGCCCGATCGGACCTGGAGCTGCGGCGGGTGCTCTCCCGGGTCTTCCTCGTCCTGTTCCTCGGCGGGGCGGTGGCGTTCGCCGTGCTGGCCGCGCTGGCCGGCCCGGGCCCCGCGCCCAACCAGGGGACCTACGCCTTCTTCGCCGCCCTGTGCGCCGGGTTCGCCGGCATCACCGCGCTCGACCTGCTGGTGATCCGGCGCCGCCTGGCCGCCGGCCAGGGCCGCGACCGGGCGGGCGGCCCGGGGAGCACAGACTCGGGGACCACGGCCTCAGGAATCAGGCCTCCGGGGCCTCCAGGACACCCCCGCCCCGACCGGCGGGACTGAGCGTGCGGCCCCCGACCGTCGCCCGCCCAACCGTCGCCGGCGCCTCAACCATCCCACCGGGTCTGGCCCGGTGGCCGTTCGGCAGACCGCGGGTTTGCATGGAGTCACCGAGCCCCCAGCGATCCGGAGGTAGCGCCGTGTACGAGATGTGGGCCGAGCACGACCCGGCGGTCTCCCCACCCGCCGTGGTGTGGCACGTGGTGGCCAAGGACGATGCGAGCTCCTCGCTGTGCGGGCGGTTCCTGGAGCCCTCCCAGCGCGTCGTCCCGGTGGGCGACGGCGCCGGTGCGGCCGGGCCGGACCGGTACTGCGACCCCTGCCTGGTCACCGTGCGCGAGGCCTTGGCCGCCAGCGCTCGGTGACCTTGTCGTTGCGACCTCCGCCCTCCGTCGCCTTCCTCTTCCTCTCGACACGCGTCGTGGCCGTGTGCGCACGGCCACCTGCCCACGACCACGCGCTCACGGCCCACGTGTTCACGACGACGCGCTCTCGGTTCACGACGAGGTGCTCACGGCAGCGGCACCGCCATCAGGCAGGGGTGCCGACTGCCGATCGCGGGAGCCGCCAGGACGGTGGCCACCCCGCCGGTGATCTCCACCCGAAGGTCGCCGTCCGAGCTCTCCCAGACCAGGCCCCCGCCGGGCCCCACGGCCTGCGTCTCGTACACGACGACGACGGACGGTGGAGCGTGCCCGCCGATCGGGCCGGGGAGCGTCACCGCGTAGCGGCGGGTGAGGCTTTTCATCTCGGCCTCCTTCTCCCCCCTCCCTGCGCCATGGATTCTCCCCTCATCCGGCCGCTTGTACACGGAGGACCATTGCCCTTCCCGGGGCGACCGGCGCCGTTCCCGTGTCTGCCCGGGCCCGGCACGCCCGCACACCGACGCGGTCGGCATGCCGCTGTCCGGGTGACGGGACCCGGCGCCGCCGCAGGGCGAACCGTCGCGGTATGGGTCATCGTGACGTGAGAGGACGACACCCGGCCGAGCCCGAGGAGACCGCCCGTGGGAGTGAACGGCGCCGGACCGGACCGGCGGCCCGTGCCGCTGGGCAGCCGCCGCCCCCGGGTGTCGGCGCGCCGGACCCGGACGGGGGCTCCGGGCCCGGGCCCCGACCCGTATCCGTCCGGGGAGCACGTCCCCTCCGGACTGCGGACGACGGCCGGCTACACCTGGCGGCTGGTGCTGCTCGGGCTCGCCGCCTACCTGGTCGTCGACGTCCTCGCCCGGCTCGAACTGCCGGTCGTCGCACTGTTCGTGGCGCTGGTGATCACCTCCGTGCTGCGCCCGCCGGTCGACCTGCTGGCCCGCGGCATGCCGCGCTCGCTCGCCGTCCTGGTCGTCCTCCTCTGCGCCCTCGCGGCCGTCGGCGGGGTGCTGGCGCTGGTCGGCACCACCGTCGCCGACGAGTGGGGCCGGCTGGGCAACGAGCTGCGCGGCGGCCTCTCCCGGATCGACCACTGGCTCACCGGCGCCCCTTTCCACCTGCGGCCCGGCACCGTCACCGACCTGCGGGCCAAGATCGGCGCGTTCATCTCGGCCCACCGCTCCACCCTGCTCAGCACCGCGCTGAGCGGCGCCGGCCGGGTCGTCGAGCTGGTCACCGGGCTGGCGCTCGCGGTGTTCTGCTCGGTGTTCTTCCTGCACTCCGGCGACCGGATGTGGTCCTGGGCGCAGCGGCAGCTGCCGGTCCGGAGCCGTTCGGCCTGGGACCGCGCCGGCCGCGCCGCCTGGCTCACCTTCGCGGGCTACACCCGGGGCGTGCTGATCGTGGCGGCCTCCAACGCGGTGCTGGTGGGCATCGCGCTGGCGATCCTGCGGGTGCCGCTGGTCCTGCCGCTGATGGTGCTGGAGTTCGCGGCGACCCTCATCCCGCTGATCGGTTCCCCGATCGCCCTGGCGGTCGCCGCCGTGGTCGCGCTCGCCGCCCGGGGGCCGGTGATCGCGCTGCTGGTGCTCGCGCTGATCGTGGTCATCGGCCAGATCGAGGGGCACCTGCTGCATCCGCTGGTGCTCAGCTGGTCCGTCCGCATCCACCCGGTGGTGATCGCGGTGTCGGTGGCCGGCGGCGCGGTGCTGGCGGGGGTCCTGGGCGCGGTGGTGGCGGTGCCGGTGGTGTCGGTCGGCTGGGCGGTGCTCGGCGAGCTGCGCACCCGCGGCACGCCCGGCCTCCCGGGGGTGCAGGCCGCTGCGGCGGGCGACCGGCCCGGCCGCGGAGCGGACCGGGGTCGGCGCCCGGAGCAGGGCAGGGGCGGCCGGCCCGGCGGGTGAGGGCGCGGCGCCTGTTCGTCACAGGCCCCGGCTCGTCGTCGGGCCCCCGGTCCGCCGTCAGCAGCCGACGCCGGCCGCGCGCCGCGCTCCCCCGTGCCGGCGCCTACCAGCCCGGGCACGGTGCCTCTCCCGTCCCGTTCACCTACGGCACGGGTCGCCGTCCCCACCGCCCGGCTGGTCCGCCCGGCCCCCCGCAGTGGGGCCGTTGGGCCCTGGCCGCGCGGCCGGGGGCCCGGGATCCTGGTCGCCGGTATGCGCCGGCTGGGAGTGGAAAGGCCTGGGGATGGGCGAGTTGGTCACGGTGAGGGCGTTCGAGGGGCTGACCGGCGAGGTCCTGGCCGAGACGCGGGCCCGGGTGGCCGCCGCGGCGGCGGCTCCGGGGGTGGGGACGCTGGTGGAGGCCCTGCGGGTCCGGCTCGCGGCCGTCGCCGGGGGCGTGCTGGCGCAGGTGAACGCCGAGGTGGACGGTCGGCGGATCCGCGTCCAGGAGGCCGCGGCCGGGCTGGGCGACTCCATCGACCGGGTGAGCGACGCGCTGCGCGGCAGGATCAGGGCCGTCACGGGGGCCTGGGCGCCGCGCCCCTGGCCGGGCCACCGTGCGCCGGACTCCGGTGGGCCGGGCGGCGGCGGGCCGGGCGGCGGGGCCGTCCGCGAGCTCCGGGTGGTCCGCCGCAAGGAGCCCTCGCTGGTGTGGTGCTCGCCGGCGGCCGCCGCCCGGACCATGGACGCGATGGACTACGACATCCACCTGTTCACCGATCCGGCGACCGAGACCGACGCCGTGGTCTACCGGGTCGGGCCGACCGGCTACCGCCTCGCCCGTACCGTCCCCGCCGGTCCGCCCGGCCGCCGGACCTCGCCGATCACCCTCAGCCCGTACGGCGCGCCCCGGCTGACGGAGGCGCAGGCCGTCGACCGGCTGACGGGCGCGGAGCTGCCGTTCCTGTTCTTCGCCCACCCGGTCAGCGGCCGGGGCCGGGTGCTCTACCGCCGCTTCGACGGCCGGCTCGGCCTGATCGCCGGGCACGCCTGACGGCCGCGGGGCCCTTTCCAGCACCCCTGGCCCTTGGGCGGAACCGCGCCGCGCCCCCGCCGAGCGGTCGCTCGACGGGGCGCGGCGTGCGCTCGGGGAGGGCGCGTCACATGTTGATCATGTGACCGGCGAGGCCGTGGATGGCCTCCTTGACCGCCTCGCCCAGGGTCGGGTGGGCGTGCACGTTGCGGGCGACCTCGTGGACGGTCAGGTCCCACTGCTGGGCCAGCGTCAGCTCCGGCAGCAGCTCCGTGACCTCGGGGCCGATCAGATGGGCGCCGAGCAGCTCGCCGTGGGTGCTGTCGCTGATGACCTTGACGAAGCCGATCGGGTGGCCGAGCCCGTGCGCCTTGCCGTTGGCGGTGAACGGGAACTTGGCGACCTTGACGTCGTAGCCCAGGTCGCGGGCCTGCGCCTCGGTGTAGCCGAAGGAGGCGATCTGCGGCTGGCAGTAGGTGGCGCGCGGGATCATGGCGAAGTCGACCTCCATGGTCTCCGCCCCGCCGATGGTCTCGGCGGCGATCACGGCCATCGTCTCGGCGGCGTGCGCGAGCATCAGCTTGGCGGTCACGTCGCCGATCGCGAAGATGTGCTCGACGCTGGTGCGGCCGCGGCCGTCCACCGCGATGGCGTTGCGGTCGGTGAGCTTGACCCCGGTGTTCTCCAGGCCGTAGCCGTTGACCCGCGGCGCGAAGCCGATCGCCTGGAGCACCTTGTCGGCCTCCAGCACCTGCTGCTGGCCGTCCTTGGTGACGGTGACCCGGACCTTGGCGTTCGGGTCGCTGTCGTCGATCGACTCGACCCGGGTGGAGGTCAGCACCTCGATGCCCAGCTTGCGGTACTGCTTGGCGAGTTCGGTGGAGACCTCGACGTCCTCCAGCGGCACCACGCGGTCCAGGAACTCGACGATGGTGACCTTCACGCCGTAGTTGTGCAGCACGTAGGCGAACTCGACGCCGATCGCGCCGGCGCCCGCGATGATGATGCTCTCCGGCAGCTGCTCGGTGAGGATCTGCTCCTCGTAGGTGACCACGCGGTCGCTCAGGCTGGTGCCGGGCAGCAGGCGGGTGGTGGCACCGGCGGCGATGACGCAGTGGTCGAAGGTGACGACGTCGAAGCCGCCGCCGCTGAGCGCCACCTGGAGGGTGTGATCGTCGACGAAGGTGCCCCAGCCGTCGTACTCGGTGATGCCGTTCTTCTTCATCAGGTAGTGGACGCCCTTGACCCGGCCGTCGGCCACCGACCGGCTGCGCCGGAAGGCCTCGCCGAAGTCGAAGGTCACCTGGCCCTCGACCTTGATGCCGAAGGTCTTGGCCTCCTTGGTGAAGATGTGGGCGAGCTCGGCGTTGCGCAGCAGGGCCTTGGAGGGGATGCAGCCGACGTTGAGGCAGACGCCGCCCCAGTACTTGGCCTCGATGACCGCGACCTTCAGCCCCAGCTGGGCCGAACGGACGGCGGCGGTGTAGCCGCCCGGGCCCGCGCCGAGGACGACGACGTCGTAGTGCGTGCTCATGTTGCTGACTCCTCCGAGGGTGTCACGGTGTCGTGATCTCGGTCCCATGGTGTCAGGACCGTGCTCGGCGCACCCACCGGGTCTCGGCGGATGCGCCCCGCGCGGCACCGTACCGGCCCGCGGCCGGATTTGTCAGTGCTCTCCGCTACGGTGACGGCACCCGTGGCCACCAGGGCCGATGACGGAGGGAGGTCCCGGATGGAGCAGTCGCGTACGGCGGTCGGGTGGGCCCGCCGGCCGGGGGCGGCGGTGGGCCCACCCGGGCGTCAGGCCGCCACGCCGTGGGAGCGGTCGCCGTTGGTGCCGCCGATACCCGTCGCGCCCGCGCCGGCGCCGGGCGCCGCCTTCGCGGCCGGGCGCTGGGCCGGGACGGGCCGGTGCAGCGAGGAGAGGTCCCAGGCGTAGGTGCCGATGGCGTTCGCGATCACGTCGATGTTGACGTCGAAGGCGCCCATGTCGATGTTGCCCAGGTTGTCGCAGGCCTTGTGGTAGCACGGGTCGTACGCGACGCCGGCCGTGCCGCCGTAACGGGCCGCCTGCTCCGGGGACTTGACCTTCTCGGCACCGGTGTCGGTGCCGCCGGCCGGGATGCCCGCGTCGATGAACGGACCGTAGTCGGAGCGGCCGTCGAAGGCGGTCGGGTCGTGCGGCAGGCCCCGGCCCTCCAGGTAGCCGTTGATGTCCCGCTCCAGCTGGGCCGAGCCCTCGGGGCCCGCGTCCCCGCCGGCGCTGCCGGAGCCGTTGTAGACGAACTGCGCGTAGTTGGGGGAAGCGATCATGTCGAAGTTGAGGTAGAGGCTGATCTTCTTCTTCTCCGCGTCGGAGAGGGAGGTCACGTACTTCTCGGCGCCCTTGAGGCCGAACTCCTCGGCCGACCACCAGGCGAACCTGACCTTGTTCTTCACCGGGTGGACGCTGAGGTTCTTCGCGACCTCCAGGATTCCGGCCGTGCCGGAGCCGTTGTCGTTGATGCCCGGCCCCTCGGGGACGGAGTCGAGGTGCGCGCCGACCATCACGGTGTGGTTCGGGTCGCCGCCGCGGGTCTCGGCGATGACGTTCCAGGTCTTGCGCTGCTCCATGAAGGTGCGGATGTCCAGGGTCACCCGGACGGGCCCGGCGGCGGCCTGGGCGGCCAGCGCCGCGCCCGCGGCCTCGGTGATCCCGCCGGTCGGGATCCTCCCCGCCGTCGGCTCGCTGAGCGTCCCGTTGAGGCTGCCCTCGGTGTTGTTGTAGATGATCGCCCCGGCCGCCCCCGCGCCGGCCGCGGCGGCCTGCTTCTCGGCGAAGCTGCACCCGCCGCGCCGGATCAGGGCGATCTTGCCGGTGAAGGCGCCCGCCGGGTAGTCGGCGGGCGTGCAGCCGGTGGTGGCACCGACCGGAGCGACCGCCAGGTCCGCGGTCAGGCCCGCCTCCGGACCGCTCACCGAGTACGTCATGGCGATCACCGGCACCGACTCGGCCTTCGGGGAGACCACGTCGAGGTGCTCGGAGCGGGCCTCGAAGTAGGTGTAGACGAACTCCTGCTTGGACACGTTGAGTCCGGCCCGCCGCGCCTGCTCGTAGACGTACTGCGCGGACTGGTCGTGCCCCTTCGAACCGGCCGGCCGGGTACCGCCGTTGCGGTCCGCGATCAGCTGGAGCGCGGCCAGCGTGGCCCGGGCATCCCGGGCGCTGCTCGCCTCGACCAGCCGGGAGGCCAGCTTGGCGCCCTTGCGCGCCGGGTCCGGGTCGGCCGAGGCGCTGCCGGCGCCGGCCAGCAGCAGCGGGGCGACCAGGGCAGCGACGGTCAGGGCGGCGCCCGCGCTCCGCCGGGTGGCGGCGGTTCGCGGGCGTCCTGGAGAGGTGGTGCGGTCGTACGGGGTGGAACGGTCGAGCGGCGAGGTGGAGCGACGGGTGCGCAGCATCAGGGCGACTCCTTCCGACGGGCCGTGAGGGTCATGATTGGACATGATCGGAATCCCGTTGCCAAGCCTTTACGCACACCTTGCGGGATGCGGACCGCAGCGCACGCGGCGATATTGGAGGGGTGGGGGCGTCTCATCCAGGAGTGTGACCAGATGTCCATGATGGATAAGCTCAAGAGCCTGCTGAAGGGCCACGAGGACCAGGCCGACAAGGCCGTCGACAAGGCGGGCGACGCCGTCGACCAGCGCACCGAGGGCAAGTACAGCGGGCAGGTCGACGCCGCCCAGGAGCAGCTCAAGAACCAGTTCCGCGACCAGCCGCCCCAGTAGCGGCGGCTCCGCGGGGCGCCGGCCCGGCTGACCCCGGCCGGGCCGGGCTCGGTCTCAGTCGCCTGACCCGTCGCCCTACGCGTCGTCCTGCGCGTCCGCACCGTCCGTGCCGTCCGCGCCGCAGTTCTCGCAGCTGCCCGGGCCGGTCCGCTCGCGCAACCGTCCGCACTCGGGGCACACCCGGTCCAGCCAGCAGGCCGGCTCGCCGCCTTCGTCCACGTGATCGGTCACGCGATCGATTCTGCCCGGGCATCGGTGCGGCCGCGAGTAGACACTGTCTACGCGCAGCTGGTAGACAGTGTCCTCATGACCGAACAGGAGCAGGACCTGCGGGCCCGACTGGTGGCCGCCGGCGTCGAGTTGGTGGCCGAGGGCGGCGTCCAGGCGCTCGGCCTGCGCGAGATCGCCCGCCGCGCCGGGGTCTCGCACGGCGCGCCCCGCCGCCACTTCCCCACCCACCGCGAACTCCTCGCCGCCATCGCCCAGCAGGGCTTCGGCAGGCTCACCGACACCCTCGCGGGCGCCGACGCCCTCACCGCCGCCACCGGCGCCGACGCGCGCACCCGCCTCGACGCGCTCGCCCGCGCCTACCTCGGCTTCGCGGCCGCCAACCCCGGCATGTTCGAGCTGATGTTCCGTCACGACCTGCTGGAGGGCAGCGGCATCGAACTTCGCCGCACCACCCTGCCGCTGTTCCTCACCTTCGTCGGCCTGGTCACCGAGGTGCACCCGCAGTCCGACGATCCGGCCGCCGCCACCGCCGCCCTCTGGTCCAACCTGCACGGCCTCGCCCAACTGCGCACCTGGGGCAGCCTGCGCCTCATCACCGGCGACGACTCCGTCGAGCCACTGCTGCGCGCCACGCTGGACGCCCACCTCGGCCCCTCGGCCCGATGAACCCGCCACGGCACCACCGGGGGCTCGTCCTGGCCGCGAGCATCACCGGCGCCGTCCTGGTCGCCGTCGACGGCACCGCGCTGACCGTCGCCCGGCCGGCCCTCCAGCACGACCTGCACGCCTCCGTCGCCGCCGTCCAGTGGGCCAGTACCGGCTACCTGGTCACCGTCGCCGCCCTGCTGGTCTTCGCCGGCCGCCTCGGCGACCGGTACGGGCACCGGCGGGTCTTCGCGCTCGGCGTGACCGGCTTCGCCGCCGCCTCGCTCGGGATCGCCGTCGCACCCGGCATCGGCTGGGTCGTCGCGCTGCGCGTCCTGCAGGGCGCGGCCGGCGCGCTGTTGCAACCGGCCACCCTGGGCATGCTGCGGGCCGCCTGGCCCGCCGACCGCCTGGCCGGCCCGATCGCGATCCGCACCGCCGCCATCGGGCTCGCGGCGGCGGCCGGACCGCTGGTCGGCGGCGCACTGACCACGCACCTCGGCTGGCGGTCGGTCTTCCTGCTGGGCCTGCTGCCCGCCGCGGCCGCCCTCCTGGCGGCCCTCGCGGTACCGGCCGGAGCCGGATCGCCCGACACCCGATCCCCGGCCGCCGGGCGCGGCAACCGGCACAGCAGCGAGCACGACGGCCGTCACGGCAGCGGGCTCGACCTGCCCGGCGCGGCCCTGCTCGCACTCGCGCTGGCCCTCCTGGTGCAGAGCCTGGTGACGCTGCCGGACACCGGCCGACCGGCCGTTCCACTGCTCGGCCTCACCGCGGCCGGAGTCCTCGCCCTCGTCCTGGTACGCCACGAACGCCGGACCGCCGACCCCCTGCTGCCGCCCGCGCTGCTCCGCTCCACGGCCGTCGCGCCGCCCCTCGTCGTCCTGCTCGCCGCCTCCGCCGCGCTCCAGGGAACGCTCTTCCCGGCCACCTACTACCTCCAGGACGTGCTCGGGCTCGACCCCCTGCGGAGCGCCCTGCGGGCGGTGCCGCTCGCGGTGACGATGATCCTCGCGGCGCCCGGTTCCGCCTGGCTGGCGAAACGTCACGGCGAGCGGGCGGTGGTGCTGCCGGGAATGGCCCTGATCACCACGGGAGCGCTGCTCACGGCACTTCTCGGCACCGGCACCGGCACCGGCACCGGGACGCTCGCGATCGGCGGCTGCTTCGCGCTGCTCGGCACCGGCTTCGGTGCGGTGATGGCCACCGCCACCACGATGGTGGTCCGGGGCGCGGCCGCCGCCCGGGCCGGGGTCGCGGGCGGCCTGCAGCAGACCGTGCTGAACATCGGCCCGGCGCTGGGCATCGCCCTGGCCACCGCCGCCGCCGGCCGTACGGACCCCGGCACGGCGCTCGCGCCGTCCGCGCTGACCATGGCGGCGGTGGCCGGCGCGGGGACGCTGCTCGCCGCGCGGCTGACCGGACGAGCGGCCGGACCGACGGCCGGTGGGGCTGCCGACCGGACCGCCGGGCCGGCGTCGGGCGCGCGGCCGGAGTCCGCCGGCCGGCGCTGAGCAACGCCCGTGCCGTCAGACCCCGGTTTGGTTCACACCCCGGTGGCGCCGTCGACGGACTCCCGGAGCAGGTCGGCGTGGCCGTTGTGGCGGGCGTACTCCTCGATCAGGTGCACCAGGATCCAGCGCAGCGAGACGCTGTCCGCGCCGATCACCGCGGCGACCTGCGGGGAGAGCGGGCCGGCCGCCTCCAGCGGCTTGTCCGCGGTCAGCTCCCGGCCCCGGTCGACCTCTGTCTGCCAGTCCCGCAGCGCCTCGGCCATCCCGCGCTCCGGGGCCAGCCCGTAGCCGTCGGCGTTGTCCGCGCCGTACACCGGCGGGACGTCCTGCCCGGCGAACACCCGCTGGTACCAGGTGCGTTCGACCTCGGCGAGGTGCTGAACCAGGCCCAGCAGGGTCATCGTGGACGGTGGGACGGACGCCAGCCGCACCTGGTGGTCGTCGAGGCCGTCGGCCTTCCGGGCGAGCGTGGCCCGCTGGAAGTCCAACCAGTTCTCCAGCGTGGTGCGTTCATCGGTGTGCGGGGGCGGGATCGGCCGCCCGTCCGGGGTGTGTGCCATGGCCCCCACCCTGGCACACACCACCGACAGTCCCGCGCGGACTCCGCGACCGTGTCAGTGTGGCGAGCAGCGCGAGCTGCACGGCCGCGCCCACCGCAGGCCCGAGCCACACCCCCGACACCCCCAGCGGCCCGGACAGGGCCGCCGAGGCGGCGAGTTGGGTCCCGAGACCGAGCAGGACGGAGACCACCAGCGGGCGCCCGGCGCCCGCCGCCTGGTGCACTCCGCCGACCGCCACCACCAGCGCGTACGGCAGCAGGTAGAGGGCCGCCGAGCGCAGGAAGCCGACGGACTGCGCGGCCACCGCCCGGTCCTCGGTGAAGAGCGCGGTCAGCGGCACGGCGAGCGTGACGGCGAGCAGCGCCGCCACCCCACCGAGCAGCGCGGCGAGGCGTCCGGTGGCGCGGCGCAGGGTGTGCAGCGCGGCGACCTCTCCCGCACCGGTCAGCCGTGCCGCCTCGATCGCGGCGGCCTGGCGCAGCGCGTAGAAGGCCATGGTGGCGACGAGCAGGACGCGGTAGCCGAGGCCGTAGCCGGCCACCGCCGCGACGCCGAAGCCCGCGACCAGGCCGAGTTGGGCGGTTCCGACGGCCATCCGGGCGGTGAAGTCCAGACCGAACGGTGCGCCCGCGCGCAGGATGTGTACCGCCGCCGCGCCCGCTCCCCCGGTGCCGCCGGGGTCCTGCGGCTGCGGTTCCTCGCGTCTCACCGGCTTCCGTAGTCGCCGCCCGCGCCGCACTCGCAGGGTGACGGCGAGGGCGATCGCCCGGGAGAGGACCAGGGCCAGGGCGGCGCCCGGCACGCCGAGGGCGGGCAGCGGCCCCGGGCCGAGGATCAGCAGGGGGTCGAGGAGGAGCAGCAGCGCGTTGGAGAGCAGGGCGATCCGCATCGGGGTGCGGGTGTCGCCCGCGCCCTTGAACAGCTCGTCGGCGACGCGCTGGCCGACGAAGAGCGCGAAGGCCGGGAACGCGACGGCGAGGTAACCGGCGGCCTGTTCGGCAGCTTCGCCGTCCAGGAAGGCGCCTGCCAGCCGGTCGCGCAGCAGGAAGCCGGGGACGGCGAGCGCCGCGCTGACCGCGGCACAGAGCCGCCAGGCCGCGCGGGTGGTCCGGGCGGCTTCGGCGTGATCGCCGGCACCGAGGGCGTGGGAGAGCCTGACGCTGGTACCGGAGGCGACCACCAGGACCAGGCCGAGCAGCAGGTTCTCGACGGTGCCGGCCAGGGTGACGGCCGCGACCGCGGCCCCGCCGAGACCGGCCACCCAGAGGGCCCCGATCACCGAGGCGATCACCCCGGACAGCAGCTCCGCGTAGACGGGTACCGCCAATGCCGTGAGTCGGCGCAACTGGCCGCGCATGCCCTTCCATACCTTTCTTCGTGGGATCGTTCTGGTCATTCGTAAGATCAGGGCACCCAGGGATGCCGGGTGTGGCTGTCATGTCATTGCCGCGTCCGTGGCTGAGGGAGATTGGCCGCCCGGCATCCCGCGACGACTCGGCCGCTGATTGGGATGCGCGGAACAAGATCGCTCGTATGGACATGTCGGCGAGGTCGTCTGCTGGGACTGTGAACAGGCACGTCGAGCGAGGAGGATTGGATGCCCGAACTGTGGGCCGGGACGGATGCGGGCAAGGCCGAGCACCACTGCACGGCGATCGACACGGACGGGAAGACGGTGCTCTCCCGCCGGGTGCCGAACAACGAGGCCGAACTGCTGGAACTGCTCAGCGACGTCCTGGAGCTGGCCGACGGCAACCCGGTGACGTGGGCGGTGGACCTGAACGCGGGCGGCGCCGCGCTGTGGATCGCGCTCCTGGTCAACCACTCGCAGAAGCTGCTCTACATCCCCGGCCGGACCGTGCACCACGCCTCGGCCGCCTACCGGGGCAACGGGAAGACGGACGCCAAGGACGCCTTCGTCATCGCCGACACCGCCCGCATGCGCCGCGACCTGCAACCGCTGGACCAGGCCGGCGAGATCGCAGTCGATCTGAAGATCCTCACCGCCCGCCGCATGGACCTGTCCGCCGACCGCACCCGTGCCATCAACCGGCTGCGCGCCCAGATGCTGGAGTACTTCCCGGCCCTGGAACGGGCCTTCGACTACAGCGTCTCCAAGAGCGCCCTCGTGCTGCTGACGGGCTACCGGACGCCGGCCGCACTCCGGCGCATCGGTCGGGCCCGACTGGCGGCCTGGCTGAAGAGTCATGGCGTGCGCACCGCGCCCACGGCGAAGAGCACGGCCGAAGCCGCGGTCACGGCCGCCGAGGCCCAGTTCACCGCCGTTCCCGGGGAGAAGACCGCCGCCAGGATGGTCCACACCCTGGCCAGGGAGGTGATGTCCCTCGACCAGGAGATCGCCGAGCTCGAAGCCCTGATCGAGGGCCGGTTTCGCGAGCACCCCCACGCCGAGGTGATCACCAGCATGCCCGGCATCGGCGACATGCTCGGCGCCGAGTTCATCGCCGCCACCGGCGGCGACATGGCCGCCTTCGGCAGTCCCGACCGCCTCGCCGGGGTCGCCGGCCTCGCCCCCGTGCCCCGCGACTCCGGCAAGGTCAGCGGCAACCTCCGCCGACCCCGCCGCTACAGCCGAAGACTCCTGCGGATGTTCTACCTCTCCGCCCAGGTCGCCGCTGTCCACTGCCCCGTCTCGAAGGCGTTCTACCGGCGCAAGCGCGACGAGGGCAAGTCCCACAAGCAGGCCGTCCTGGCCCTCGCCAGGCGCCGTCTCAACGTGCTCTGGGCCCTCATACGCGACAGCCGCACCTTCGATGCAGTTGCGCCCAAGAACGCCGCCCCAGCGCAGTAAGGCAGTCACGAGGCGTCACCGCCCTGGCTTGACAACATCATTGGGAATCTCCCTTCCCCTGTGGTGCTCGTACGTGACCGGGCCGGCCCCGGCCCGCCTCGGCTCTCCTCGATCGGCTGCGGCCCTCTCGACCTGCCTCGAATAGAGATACATCGTTTCGAGGCACATCGACAAGAGGTAACATGACGACTCCACAGGGCGCACTCCGACCGAAGGGCTCCAGCCGTGTTGACGCTCGCGATCCTCGGTTTCCTGTACGACCAGCCGCTTCACGGCTACGAGCTCAAGTCCCGGATCACCGGACTGACCGGTCATGTCCGACCGGTGAGCGACGGCGCGCTCTACCCCGCCATCGCCCGACTGGAGAAGGCCGGACTGCTGCACCGCCGCACCGAACCGGGCAGCGGCGCCGCACCGCGGCAGACGCTGGAGCTGACGGCGCAAGGGCGGGCCGAACTGCTGCGCCGACTGGCCGACCCGGAGCAGGCCGAGATCACCGACCAGATCCGCTTCTTCACCGTCACCACGTTCCTGCACCATCTCGCCGACCCGACCCGGCAGGCCGCCGTGCTCCGCCGCCGACTGGCCTTCCTGGACGCTCCGAGCAGCTTCTTCTACGACGGGACGGGGCAGCCGGTGACCGCCGAGCGCGAGCCGAACCCCTTCCGGCGCGGGATGCTGCTCGTCGCCCGGGCCTCCACGGCGGCCGAGCGGGCCTGGCTGTCCGAGACCGTCGCGGAGCTGGAACGACCGGGCGGGGCGGAGCTCTCGGAAGGCTAGGTCCTCTCTTTCGGATCACGTCGGATCAGCGTGCGGCGTCGGGGTGCGTGCAT
>NZ_LIPD01000007.1:342339-503025 GCF_001905545.1 Streptomyces sp. CB02056
GGGTGCGTGCATCGCAAGGCGGAGGAGGGAGTCCATGCGGAGCATCGGCGACCGACGACAACGCGGCGAGGTGCGTGCTCCGGCGTCGTGCGCCCGGCATGATCCGAAAGAGAGGACCCAGGCCGACCAGGCGATTCGGGAGCGAAAACGAAGGCGTGAACCCCTACCGAACGGCAGAGCGAAGAGCCGGATTTAGGCCGTTCCGCATCTGGCTCTCCCCCGCCCCGGCGTCGCTATGATGATCCGCCTCACGTCCTCGGCGTCCCCCTCCGCGGGCGTGACCCGCCACCGCGCCCCGCCGTCCCCCTGGAGGCCGCCGTGCCCATGTCCGAGACCGCGGTCGAGGCCGCAGTCCACTCCGCGCCGCTGAAGCGGGACGACATTCCCGGCTGGTTCTTCAGCCTCGACCGGGCCGCCTTCAGCCACCTGCTGTCCGCCCAGACCGCGGCCGGCGTCACCGGCGACATCCTGGAGCTCGGCAGCTACCTCGGCCGCAGCGCCGTCCTGCTCGGCGACCACCTGCAGCCGGGTGAGCGGCTGACGGTCTGCGACCTGTTCGACTCCGAGGCGGGCGACGCCGACAACGCCGCCGAGATGAACATGTCCTACCGCAAGACCCTCACCCGCAGCGCCTTCGAGGCCAACTACCTCGCCTTCCACGGCGAGCTGCCCGAGATAGTGCAGGCCCCGACCTCGGTGCTGGCCGACGGCCGCGTCCGGGCGGACAGCTGCCGCTTCGTCCACGTCGACGCCTCCCACCTCTACGAGCACGTCGCCGGGGACATCGCGGTGGCCCGGGCCGCGCTCGGCGAGAACGGCGTGGTCGCCCTGGACGACTACCGCTCCGAGCACACCCCGGGCGTCTCCGCCGCGGTCTGGGAGGCGGTCTTCACCGGCGGACTGCGGCCGGTCCTGCTCACCCCGATGAAGTTCTACGGCACCTGGGGCGACGCGGCGGCCGCCCAGGCCGTCCTGCGGAAGCGCGATTGGCCGGCCGAGGGGTACACCGTCGACGAGGACACCATCGCCGGCGCCCGGGTGATGCGCCTCAACTACCAGGTCAAGGGCCCGATCCAGCGCTCCACCTCACGGCGGCTCGCCCTGGAGCTCCTGCCCCCGGTCGCGACCAAGGCCACCCGCCGGATGCTCCGGACACTGCGCGAACGCCGCGCCGCACCCCCGCTCCCGCGCGCCTGACCCTCACGCACCGGGGCCCGCACCTCACCGGCCGGGCCCCGGCGCCGGCTTCGCCCCGTACACGGCCCTGTTCCCCCGAAGCCACGGCGAAGCGAGGAACAGCGCTCTGCAGTCGGAGTGGCACTCGGCCCGGGACAGCGAGGCGGGCACCGGGACTTGGCCTACCTGAAGGACGGCGAAGTCGATGTGGGCCTGTTCGACGGCTTCGGGGCACACCTCGCGCTTGGCGTGCTCGGGCGGCGCCCGGTAGATGCTCGCGACGGAGGGGTTCCGCCCCTTCCGCTTGCCGGCGGGGATGATCAGGCCGGGCTGGATCTGTTCGACCGACCGCCGCCCGCGCGGCGCCGCAGGACGGTGTGCACCGTGTCGTCGGTGATGACGGGCGGTCGGCCGCTGTCCTTGCCCTTGCGGGCCGCGGTGTGCCCTTCGAGGGTGGACGCGCGGAGTGGGCGGTGCGGACGTCCGGGCTCGGCGGGTCCGGGTCGGTCAGCGCACTTCGGACAGGCTTGCCGGCAGGGGTCCGGCACCCCGTGATCGACCTTGCTCTCGCACCGGACCGTTCGCGAGAAGGCAACTCTGGTGGACACTTAGTCCAGGCTGGATATAACGTCCAACTCATGAGGAGCCCTGACGCACGCACGGATCCGCGCGTGCAGACCTGGGCGCCCCGGACTCCGCACTCGCCTCGGACGTCCTCCACGAACCGACCCCGCCGGCCCGATGATCACCATGCTCAGCGTCAGCCCCGGCAGCCACGGACAACAGCCCAGCCGATGACAGCAGAGCCACTCGAAAAGAGAACCGCGATGACGACCCACTCCGCCGGCACCCCTGCGCTCCCCACACTCGCGAGCGACAACTCGGCCTTCTCCGGCGATGACGGGTGCATGAAATTCGAACTGGTCGAAGTGTTCGGGAATGAGCCGCTGACCGGAGGGCCACTCGGAGTGGTCACGTGCGCTGCCTCATGTGACGATGCGCTGATGCAACGCCTGGCGGCCCGCCTGGCCATGCCGGAAACCGTCTTCCTGCGCCGGGGGGACGGAGGAGAGGTGGAGGTGCGAATCTTCACCCCCTACGTCGAGCTGGACTTCGCAGGTCATCCCCTCGTGGGAGCAGCCGCAGTGGCGGTGCGGCAGGGCCTGGCCCAGCCCGGCCGGGTGGCGCTGCGCACTCGGGGCGGAATCGTTCACGCGCAGGTGGGGCCGACAGGGGAAAGTGCGGTACTGGAGGAACGGGCCTGCCAGGTGGGTCCGCCCGTCGTTCCGGATCTCGTATGCGAAGCGGTTGGGCTCGCTCCGGACGCGGCAGTGGGGCCCGTGAGATTGGCATCGGCCGGGCTCGGGTTCGCCTGCCTCCCGGTGAGCGCCGCCGATCTGGAGTCGGCCGAGGCCCTGCCGCACAGGGTTGCGGCGCTCGCCGAGAGCGTGCCCGGACTGGCCGGCGTTTTCGGGGTGGCAGTGTTCGTTCCGCAACTGCCCGAAGTCCGCGCTCGGGTCTTCGTTCCCGAGCCGGTTTGCGCGGAAGACCCCGCCACAGGCTCGGCCGCACTGGCAATGGCCGGATGGCTGGCGCACACGGGGCCGATCGACAAGCCCCTGGTGTTCGACATCGTCCAGGGCACCACCGAACTCGGCTTCTCCAGATTGCGGGTGGAAGTCCGCAGGAATGCCGATGGGGGCATATTCGCAAGCGTCGGCGGCGGGGTACGCACCTTGCTGAAAGGGCAGCTCATGACGGGCAAAATGGTCGACCGGGCCTGAGAACCGCTCGCCCGGCGATTCACGTGACGGCAGTCGACTCCGACAGCCCTGCCTCCGGGGCGCCGACCCCGACCACCCTGCTGGAGCGTCACAGCATTTAGCCGATATACATATCAGCATCTTTCATATCTTCGACATTTCTTCACTCTCGCGAGTGAATCTCACTTAAAGATTTGCCCACGGAACCTTAAAGAGCGCATAGTGATGACACCTCAGTTCGGTCTGGCAAGCACCAAGTTCAGGCAAAGTCATCCCCAGTGAGGAGAAGACCTTGTTCCACGGAAACACGGCAACGGACAGCCCCGGGCAGCGGCTGCGCGCGGAGATCGCGGGCCCGGGGGCGACGCCGCTGATCGGCGTCTACGACATGTACTCGGCCTCCATCGCGGCCGAGCACTACGACGGCATGTTCGTCTCCGGCTTCGGCTTCGCGGCCTCCTACTACGGGCTGCCGGACATCGGTTTCATCGCCTGGCCCGACATGGTGGGCTTCGTCGAACGGCTGCGCGGGGCCTTTCCCCGGCACCACCTGCTGGTCGACATCGACGACGGCTACGTCGATCCGGAGGTGGCCTGCCACGTCGTGCGCAAGCTCGAACGGATCGGCGCGTCGGGCGTGATCCTGGAGGACCAGAAGCGGCCGCGCCGCTGCGGGCACGCGGACGGCAAGCTGGTGCTCCCGCTGGAGGAGTACCTGGAGAAGCTGGAGCTCGTCCTCGCCAACCGGACGGACTTGGTGGTGGTCGCGCGCACCGACGCCACCGAGGAGGCCGACATCCTGCGCCGGGCCCGGGCGCTCGCCGCCACCGACGCCGATGTGGTGCTCGTGGACGGCGTGCGCAGCGAGGAGTGGATCCGCCGGATCCGCCGGGTGGTCGGCGACAAGCCGCTGCTGTTCAACCAGATCGCGGGCGGCAAGTCGCCCCGGCTGTCGCTCTCGGAGCTGTCGGCCCTGGGGGTGGACGTGGCCATCTACAGCACCCCGTGCCTGTTCGCCGCGCACCGGGCGATGGACGAGGCGCTGTCCGAGCTGAAGAGCGCCGACGGGCGGCTGCCCACCCCGTCCGGGGGGCGTGAGCAGGTCGGCGTGCGGGAGTCCACCGAGCTGCTGGAGCGGAACATCGCGCGCCCCAGGGGGCTGATGGCGGTGACGGCATGAGGGCCGGGCAGCTCAGGCCGGCCCGGCCCTCGCCCGCCCTGCCCTCGTCGGCCCAGCCCTCGGCGGCCGCCGCCCTGCGGGCCACCGCGCTGGGGCTGGCCGGGGCCTGCGCCCTGCTCGCGGGGGCCGCGGCGCCCGCGGCCGCCGGCGGCGGGCTGATCACGGTCGTGGACAACTCGAACGCCGACTCCTGGCTGGAGATCGACCGGACGGCCAACCTCCAGAACGGCAGCGGCTCCGCGGGCAGCGACCACGACGGCGCCGGCTCGCTGGTGGGCGGCCTGCTCGGCCCGGGTTCCTCCTCCGGGCCCGCCCTCCGCCCGGTGACGGGAGGCGGCCCGTGACCGACGGCCTGGCGCGCCCGGAGCAGCCACCAGGGCTCCGGGCGCGCGGGGAGCGGCCCCGCGGGGCAAAGGCGCTCGAGGTACGGGCGCAGACGCAACGCGGCTCCGGGCCCCGCTCCCGAAGACTGCTGCCGCGCTGGCTGGACCCGTACATGGCGGCGCTGGCCGGAACGGTCGGGCTGGCCGCGCTGTTCCCGGCCTCCGGCGCCTCGGCACGGGTCGCCGAAGTGGCCTGCGACCTCGCGGTGGCGCTGCTGTTCTTCCTCTACGGCGCCCGGCTCTCCACCCGCGAGACGCTGGCCGGGCTGCGCCACCTGCGGCTGCACGGGCTGGTGGTGGCCACCACCTTCGTCCTCTTCCCGCTGCTCGGCGTGGCCACGGCACTGCTCACGCCCGTCCCGCTCACCGGGCCGTTGCAAACCGGGGTGCTGTTCCTCTGTCTGGTGCCCTCGACGGTGCAGTCCTCGGTGGCGCTCACCGGCGCCGCCGGGGGCAACGTCCCGGCGGCGATCTGTGCCGGCACCTACTCCAGCCTGGCGGGTCTGGCGCTGACACCGCTGCTGGCGGCCTGGCTGCTGGGTTCGCACACCGAGCTGTCCGCCGACGGGCTGCTGCGGATCGGGCTGCAGCTGCTCGCGCCCTTCCTGCTCGGGCAGGTGCTGCGGCCGTGGCTCGGTGGTCCGCTGTCACGGCACAAACGGGTGCTCACGCCGGTGGATCGCGGCTCGATCCTGCTGGTCGTCTACACGGCGTTCAGCGCGGCGGTGTCCCAGGGCATCTGGGGCCTGGCCACCCCGCTGGCACTGCTCGGGCTCCTCGCGGTGCTGCTCGCCCTGCTCGCCGCCGCCCTGGCGGCCACCGGGCTCGGTGCCCGGCTGCTGGGGCTCGATCGGCCGGCCACCATCGCGGCGGTGCTCTGCGGTTCGCAGAAGAGCCTGGCCAACGGCCTGCCGATGGCGACCGTCCTGTTCGGAGCGCAAGCCGGGCTGATGGTGCTGCCGCTGATGCTCTACCACCAGCTCCAGCTGATCGTCGGCACCGTCCTCGCCGGTCGCTGGTCGCGGGCGGCGGCGGGCGGCGCGGCGCCCGGATCGGTCCCGCCCGCGCTCACCGGTCCGGGCGCTCCGCCAGCGCCCGGGTGATCCCCCGGCGCAGCCTGGCCGAGGCCCCGGGCTGTCGGCCGAGCGGGCGCAGCCGCTCGGCCGACAGCTCCGGTCGGCGGGCCAGCTCCAGGACGGCCGCGTACGGGCGGTCGCCCTCCCGCAGGCGGTCCCCGACGAGATCGACCAGGCCGTCCAACGCCTCGCCCGTGAGGGCGGGGTGGGCCGCGAGCAAGCGAAGGAGGCGATTGTCGTTCCACACCTGCTGCCGGCGCCCGACCAAGGCCGCCAGCAGGTCGGTGGGGGCGGCCGGGTTGTCGGCGATCGCGTGCCAGACGAACGGGTACTCGCCGATGGCCAGCCGGCGCAGGACGTCGGGATTCGAGGTCCGTTCGGCGAGCCGCCGGTAGTCGCCGCCGTCATGCAGGTGCTTGAGCGCCTCCATGTCGTCCGTCGCGTCCGTCGTGTCCGCCGCGGCCACCGCCCTCAGCACCCTCGCCGTCCTTCGTGCAGGGGCGCGACCCTAACAGTCCACTGATCCGCCCTCATTCCACTTTCCGGCGGGGGTGCTGAGGGCGGTGGCCGGGAGGGTGGGCAGCGGTCCCTCCGGCGGCAGCGTCCAGGCGTCCGAGTCGGGGGCGAACGGGCCGGTGCGGTCCCGGAGCTGGGCGAGGGCGAGCTCCCGGGCCCGGTCCAGCTGTCGGTGGGTGGCCTCGTCAACGACGCCGAGGCGCCGGGCCTGGGCGTACTCGTCCTCGTCCTTCCAGCTGTACGACGACAGATCGGGGGTGATCACGAGGTCCAGGAAGAGGTCGAGGGTGTCGATGCCGATGGCCGTCCGGCGGTACGGGCGCTCGAAGTTGACGTACCAGCGCAGCGGCCGGCCGTCGGGTGTCAGGAAACGGTGCACGCTGAACGGCACTCCGGCGGTGAAGCGGCTGAGCACCACGGTGTCGCGCCAGGTCCAGTGGTCGAGTTCCCAGCGGCCGGAGGCGAGGTCGTGGACGCAGTCCAGGCGCAGGGCGTCGTCTCCGGCGTGCGCTGCGACGGTCCAGCTGGCCGGGGCCAGGCTCTCCGTCCCCGGGCGGGCGGTGAGGGTCAGGACGTCGCCGTTGTCCGCGAGCACGGTGTGGGGCATGGCCGACCAGACCCGGCCGTGGGCGACGTCCCGCCGTACGGCGGTGCTGCCCGGGGCGAAGACGGGAGCCGAGCCCGGGGCCGTCACCGGACGTAGTAGGCGCGGTTGTGGGCGGCGACGGGCGGGGACTGGTAGGTCCAGACCCCGGCGGCCGGGGCGTCGGCGATCAGGTGGGCGAGGTCGCGGGCGGACTCCTCGGCGGGGTTGCCGAGGTCGAGCCGGACGCGGTCGGCGGTGCGGTCGTCCAGCGCGTAGTAGCGGTAGGGCTGGTAGACGTTGAGCGGTCCGGCCAGCAGCTTGCCCTCGTCGTCGGTGCCGTAGCCGGTGATCGGGGTGTTGTTGACGGACTCGGGGGTGAGGCCCACCAGGTTCACGTCCAGGGCGAGGAGTTCCTCGTCGTGGCGGCTCAGCCCGTCCGGCCCGAGGGCGGCCCGACGGCAGGAGACCGACCAGCGTTCGCGCACGTCGGGCGCGTTGAGGGAGGGCAGGGTGGTCTCGAACCAGCCCGGGTGCTTGGGCTCGGCGTACAGCCGGCGCCCGGCGTCGATGGCGAGCGGGTTGTCGCAGAGCACGTGCAGCCGCGCGATGCCGAGCAGCTTGGTCTGGTCGTAACCCCGGGCGTACTGGCCGTAGTTGACCACCGGCATCCGCTCCTCGGCGAAGACCGGGTGGGCGATCAGGTTGATCTCCAGCTCCTGGGTGATGCCGCCGCCGTTCGGATACTGGGCGAAGTAGAGCTGGAAGTTGAGCGAGACGCAGGCCCCGCCGTCGAAGGCGGCGACGCTCAGCCCGGGGTGGCGCTTGGCGAGCAGTTCACTCGCCCGCGCACGGTCGACCAGGTAGTCGACACCGACGTTGTGCAACGCACCGTAGTGGAAGGGCAGGTGGTACGGCTCCGGTACGGGCGGCAGCGGCAGGCCGGTCATGAGGGCTCCGAGGACGAGGGGGACGAGGGGGACGAGGAGGACGGCGAGGAGAACGGCAAGGGGGGCGACGACGGGGTCAACGCGGGTGAGAACACGGGCGCTACGGGGACACGGCTGGCGGCCGGGGGCGCCACCGCCGCCGGGCGGTGCAGCTCCAGCAGGTCGCGGTGCATCCGCTCGGCGCTGCGCAGCGCGAGGGCGGCCATGGTGAGCGACGGGTTGGAGGTGCCGAGAGAGGGCATCGACCCGCAGCCGACGGCGTACAGGTTGGGGTGCTCCCAGCACCGCTGCCAGTGGTCGACCACCGAGTTGGCGGGCGAGTCGCCCATGATGTGGGTGCCACCGGCGTGGCCGGCGCCCCGGTAGCCGTGGACGGTTCCCCGGTGTTCGAGCCGTCCCGGCCATCCGGCCGCCGGGTAGGCGGTGTGGTCCTCGGCGCCGAGCAGCGCGAACAGCTGGTCGGAGACGGCCCGGGCCGAGGCCATGCCCTCGCGGACGTACTCGGAGACGTCGTAGCGGATGGCCGGGCTCGGCAGGCCGAGCGGGTCACGCCGGTCCCGGTCGAGGGTGACCCGGTTGGCCGGGTCGGCGGGCTGCTCCAGCTCGAACTGGAGCGAGAACTGACGGCCCAGCCGGTCGCCGAGCCGCTCCCGGAGCTCCTTGCCCCGGAGGCCCGCCGCGAGCAGCGACGCCGCCTCGGCCTCCGGCGCGCCGCCCGCCCAGGACCAGCCCCAGTTGCCGATCTCGATCCGGAACGGCGCCCGGCGGTCCCGCCCGGGTCCGAAGCGGAACGCCTCCAGGCCGCTGGTGGAGCCGGGCCCCCGGTAGGGGCCGACCGGTCGGGGCATCAGCCCCCAGGTGAGCAGGGCCGGGTGGTCCATCAGGTTCCGGCCGACCTGGTCGCTGCGGTCGGCCAGACCGGAGAGGAGCAGCAGCCGGGCGTTCTCGATCGCGTGCGCGGCGAGGACGACCAGGTCCGCCGTCACCCGGTGGGTCGTGCCGCCGGCGAGGTACTCGACTTCCCGGGCCCGCCCGGTCTCCGGGTCGGCCAGCACCCGGCTGACGACGGCCTCCGTTCGCAGTTCGACCCCGGCCGCCCAGCGGGCCTGGGTACGCATCGGGGTGTACTTGGCCCCGCTCGGGCAGGCCGGGACACAGCTGGAACTGCCCGCGCAGAGCGGCCCGTCGGCGGAGCCGGGCCTGGTCGGCACGCCGTTGCGGGCGTGCGGGGTGGCGGTGACGGCGAGCCGGGCGGGGCCGGGCACGGCGGGATCGCGGACGGTCCGGCCGTCGAGGGCCCGGGCCAGCTGCCGGTCGAGGTAGCTGGCCGGGATGGCCCGCATCGGGAAGTCGTAGCCGTCCGGGATGGGCAGTCCGACGGCACGGCGCTGCTCCTCGGCGTCGGCGGCGACGCCGAGTTCCCGTTCGGCCTCGCGGTATTGGGGTTCCAGGTCGTGGTAGCCGATCGGCCAGTTGCGGCCGTGGCCGAGGTCGCCGGTGCGGAAGTCCTCGGGGTGCATGCGCGGGGTGAGTCCGGTCCAGAGCAGCCCGGTGCCGCCGTTGGCGCGCAGGTAGCCGCTGGCGTAGGGCAGCGGCCCGTACTGGCGGAGGTGGCCGGTGGCGGTGAAGCCGCCGTCCGGGTTCCCGGTGAGGTCGGTGACGTCGGGTGACGGCGCCTCGGGGCTGTGCGAGTAGGGCGAGGTGGGCGGTCCGCCGCCAGCCGCTCGGTGGGCGGTGGCGGCCTCGGCGCCGGTGGGCGCGGCCCGTCCGGCCTCCAGGACGAGGACCCGCCAGCCCTGTGCGCCCAGGCGGTGGGCGACCAGTGTCCCGGCGAAGCCCGCGCCGACCACGACGGCGTCCCAACGGGCGGTCACCGGCCCTCACCGCCGTTCTCCGGTGCCACTGCCCCGGTGCCCCGCGATGCGGTGCCTCCCGACGTCGCGGCCCCGCCCAGGATCTCCGCCCCTCCCCGGACCTCGGGGCCCGGAACCTCGGCGCCCCGGGGCGCGCCGGCCCAGCTGCCGTGCCCGGGGGCGGCGGCGCCGGGCGGGACGGCGTGGAAGGTCCGCCAGACCAGCCCCTGGTCGTGGGCGCGGGCGGAGGAGGGCGCCTCGCCGGGCCAGGCGCCGACGTACCAGAGGTGGACCAGGGCGTGCTCGTCGCGGACCCGGTGGGCCAGCGTGGTGCGGTGGTGCTCGTCCGCCATGCCGGTGGAGCGCAGTTCGGGCACGTCGAAGCCGGTCAGCTCGGCGCAGACGCGGAGGAACTCGTCCGGGTCTGCCAGGGCGTCGACGTACGCCTTCGCTCCGGGGTCCCAGCGCTCCGCCAGGTCGTAGTCGGCCGGACGGTTGTCGGACACGGACACGCGGACACCCCCACGATCGGCAACGGGTGGCCGAGGCATGACAGGCCGTACGGCGCAACGGTCCGTACGGCACGACAGGCCCCGCACAACGCGGCAGGTCCGGGGCCGCCGGTCCTCGCGGGGACGGCCCTGCCTGCCACCGCGATCCTGCCGCCCGCCCTCACCACCGGAAACGCGTTGCACGAATCTGCCCGGACTTCATCACCCTGTGCCCGGTCGGCCGTCCATCCCGATCATCCGGCGTCCGCTTCCGGTCGGCCCAGCGCCCGCACCGCCGCCAGGACGTCCAGGCCCAGCTCCGGGTCGGCGTCCTCGGGGAGGCTGACGGACAGCCGGGTGACCAGCCCCGCGTAGCGGCGGTGGATCTCCCCCGCGACCTCCTCGACCGGACCGCAGACCGCGAAGGCGTCGAACACCTCGTCGTCGATCAGCGCGGCCATCTCCGCCCAGCGCCCGCGAACCGAGTGGGTGTGCAGTTCCTCCTGGAGCCCCTCCCAGCCGTGCTGCGCCAGCACCGGGCGGTAGGCCGGCGTGGAGGCGTAGAACGCGAGCCGCTCGCGGGTGGCGGCCCGGTTGGCCGCCAGCTCCTCCTCGGTGCGGCCGGTGGCGGTGAGCACGTTGCCGACGATCTCGAACGGCCGCTCCGTCCACGCGGCGCCCTCCGCCTCGGCCCGGGCCCGTTCCTCGGTCAGGCCCGGCAGCACCTGCTCGACCAGGTAGGCGGTGGAGGAGAACGGGTGGCTCAGGAAGCCGTCGGCCACCGCCCCGGCGGTCCGGGTCATCAGCGGCCCGACGCCCGCCAACAGGATGCGCGGCACCCCGGACGGGACCGGATCCGGCGAGAACACCGGCGTCATCACCGTGTGGGTGTAGAACTCGCCCCGGAAGCGCAGCCGTTCGCCGGTCTGCCAGCTGTGCCAGATCGCCCGCACCGCGTGCACGTACTCGCGCATCCGGGCGGCCGGGCGGTCCCAGGGCATCCCGAAGCGCTTCTCGATGTGCGGCTTGACCTGCGAGCCCAGCCCGATGACGGCCCGTCCGCCGGAGGCCGCGTGCAGCCCCCAGGCCTGGTAGGCGAGCGTCATCGGGGTCCGCGCGAAGGCCACCGCGATGCCGGTGGCCAGCTCGATCGACTCGGTGCGGTCGGCCGCCCGGGCGAGCTGGAGGAACGGGTCGTACGCGGTCTCGGCGACCACCAGCCGGTCCGTGCCCCGGCGTTCGGCCCGCTCGGCGGCGTCCAGGATGCCCGCCGGGTGTCCGGAGGCGGTGGCGTCGAGGCGCAGGGCGGCGGGTCGGAGGGCGGCGGGTCGGTCCATGGCGGTGCTCCTGGTCGCGGGCGGCGGTGCTACCCGGGTAGCCTGCCACGCCCCGCCCCGGGCCCCCGGGCCCCGGACCGACCGCCGCCCCCTCACCGACCGCCGACGGCACCGCCCGCACCGCCCGCACCACCCGGCGCCGCGAACAGCCGGTCCAGGTGCCGGTCGACGGCCGTGAGCACGGCGGCGGGCTCGACCACGTCCAGCTCCAGCAGCGTGGTGAACCCGGTGAGCGCGAGCAGCAGGTCCGTCTCCACCACCGGGTCGCGGTCGGCCGCGAGCTGCCCGTCGGCGATCGCCTGCCGGACGATCCCCTCGACCATCGCCCGCCCCTGGAGCAGTCCGTCGCGCGCCCGCGCGTGGACCTCCTCGTCGTGCAGCGCCTCCAGCACGTAGGCGGCGCTCATCCGGCTGGTCGCCCGCGCGTCGGCGTGCAGGGGCAGCAGCTCGACCAGCATCGCCCGCAGCACGTCGCGCGGGTGCGGCCGTTCGCCGAGCTCCGCCAGTGCCCGGCCGACCCGCAACCCGCTCTGCTCGCCGGCGAAGTCCATCGCGAAGGTGAGCATCTGCGCCCGGGAGCCGAAGTAGTGCTGGAGCTGCCCGAGCGAGATGCCCGCCTCCTGGGCGACCTCGCGCATCGTCAGGTGCGTGGCGCCGCGCCGCTCCACGACCCGCCACAGCGCGCGGGCGATCGTCTCGCGGCGTTCCCGGTGGTCGACCTGCTTGGGCATCGGCGGCGGCTCCTCGGACTCCCCGCGGGCCGCGGAAACAGCGGACCCTGCGGGATCTTTTCCATACGCTTGACATAATACAGCTGACCTATAACGTGGGAAGCCTTCCGAGGGAGGAGCGTCCACATGTCGGAGCAGCCCGTCATCCGCACCACCGAAGGACTCGTCCGCGGCCGCTGGGAGCCGCGGCGCGAGCCGGAACAGCACTCGGAGCAGCACCACGAGCAGCGAGACCGCCGAGGACTCGCAGTCTTCCGCGGCATCCGCTACGCCCAACCGCCCGTCGGAGCCCTCCGCTTCGCCGCCCCCGCCGAGCCCGAGCCGTGGGACGGCGTCCGCGAGGCCGTCGCCTTCGGCCCCGTCGTCCCCCAGTCCGGGCCGATGCCCGCCGGGTCCGGCGAGTCGTCCGAGGACACCGACTGGCTGACGCTCGACGTCTGCACGCCCGATCCTGGCGCGGCCGGGCTGCCGGTCCTGGTCTGGATCCACGGCGGCGGGTTCATGTCCGGCACCGCCGGAGACCCGCTGTACGACCCGACCGCCCTGGCCTCCGCCGGGCTCGTCGTGGTGGCCGTCAACTACCGCGTGGGCGCCGAGGGCTTCGCCCTGCTGGAGGGCGCCCCGGCCAACCGGGCCTTCCTGGACCAGATCGCCACCCTGCACTGGGTGCGGCGCAACATCGCCCGGTTCGGCGGGGACCCGGCCCGGGTGACCGTCGCCGGGCAGTCCGCGGGCGCCGGCTCGGTCGCCGCCCTGCTGGCGATGGACCCGGCCCGCGGCCTGTTCCGGCGGGCCGTCGCCCACTCGGTGCCGGGCAACCACTGCACGCCCGCACTGGCCGCCGAGGTCACCGCCGAGCTCGCGAAGCTGCTCGGCACCGTCCCCACCGCCGCCGCGCTGGCCGAAGTGCACCCCTGGCGCCTGGCCTCGGCGGTCACCGAGCTGAATGCCGCGCTGCCGGACCACGTCGCACGCTGGGGCCGACTGGCACGGAGCGGCATCGCCACCGTCCCGGTGGTCGACGGCGAGATCCTGCCGGGCTCCCCGTGGTCGGCGCTGACCGCCGGCGTGGACCTGCTGGTCGGTCACACCCGGGACGAGTTCCGGCTGTTCAGCGTCCTCAGCGGCCGACACGGCGGCTTCACCGAGGAGGAGGCGCAGCGCATGCTGAAGGCGTTCGCGCCGACGCCGGGCGGCCCGGACGCCTACCGGTCCGCCCTCCCCGGCGCGACGCCCTCCGAACTCCTCGAAGCCGTCGGCTCCGACGCCCTGTTCCGGGTGCCGTCCCTCCGGCTGGCCGAGGCCAACGCGGCCGCCGGCGGCACCTCGTACCTCTTCGAGCTCGCCCTGCCCGCCCCCGCCCTCGGCGGCGTCCTCGGCGCCTGCCACGGCCTGGACGTACCGCTCGCGTTCGGCAGCCTGGACAGCCCGACGGCGCGGCAGTCGCTCGGCGACCCGCCCCCGCCGGAGGCCGTCCGGGTCTCGGCGGAGCTGCGCCGGGCCTGGGTCCGGTTCGCCACCACCGGCGACCCGGGGTGGCCCGCCTTCGATCCGGACCAGCAGCTCACCCGCGTCCTGGACACCCGCTCGGAGACCGTCCGCTACCCGGAACAGGCCGCCCGCCGGATCTGGGCGGGGCACCCCCTCACCGCCTACGACCTGCACTGACGGGGGCCCGGCCGGACGGGGAGCCCGAGGGCGGGTGCCGAGGACGGCCGTACGGCGCGGGCGCATGCCCGCGCCGTACCCGCCGTGGGCTCCTCACCCGCTCAGGCAGCTCCCGTGCACGGGCGACCGCACGGACCGGCCGTTCCGCCGCTACTTCCCCTACTTCCCCGCGTCCTTCAGCAGCCGCAGCAGCCCGGTCGCCACCAGGGCCGAGGAGGCCGGGTTCTGACCGGTCACCAGGTTGCGGTCGACCACCGCGTGCGGCGCCCAGGGCTCGCCCTCCTCGAAGTCCACGCCGAGCCCGACCAGCCGGTCCTGGAGCAGCCACGGCGCGCGGTCCGCCAGGCCGGCCTGGGTCTCCTCGGCGTTGGTGAAGCCGGTCACCCGGTACCCGGCGAAGGGCGAGCCGCCGTCCTCGGTCCGCGCGGCGAGCAGCGCGGCCGGGCCGTGGCAGACCACTCCGAGCGGGCGCCCGGAGGCGAGCACCCGGGTGAGCAGCCGGCCGGAGTCGGCGTCGACCGCCAGGTCCTCCATCGGGCCGTGGCCGCCGGGGTAGAAGACGGCGTCGTAGTCGGCCGGGTCGACCTCGGCCAGCACCAGCGGCCGCCGGAACTCGGCGATCCCCGCCAGTTCCTCGGCCATCGCCGGGTCGGTCAGGCTGGCCCGGTCCGCGACCGGGACGACACCGCCGGGAGTGGCGACGGCGACCCGGTGGCCGGCCTCGGCGAAGGCCCGGTACGGGACGACCGCCTCCTCCGCCCAGAAGCCGGTCGGGTGCTCGGTGCCGTCGTTCAGGGTCCAGACCTTCGAACCGGTCAGGACGAACAGGATGTCGGCCATGGGGGTGTGCCTCCGGGGGTGCCGCGGTCTCCGCCACGACGGTCCGCCGCGGCGCTCACGCGGTCGACGCTAGACGCGCCCGGCCCACGGGAACCAATGGGCCACGCGATACGAGGCATCGGAATTCCGATACCTCACCCGGACCGTCGAGCCGGTCGCCAAGCTCAGCACCGAACCGACCACGGAATCCACCATCGGGCCCACCCCAGGGCCCACCGCCGAGCCATCGGAATCCCGTACGCTCACGGGCATGAGCGATCGCCCGGCCACCGGCTCCGGCCCGCTGGACCTCAACCAGCTGCGGACCTTCCTCGCCGTACACCGGGCGGGCTCCTTCACCGCGGCCGCGCACCTGCTGGGCCTCTCCCAGTCCACGGTGACCGCGCAGATCCGGGCACTGGAGCAGCGGCTCGGCCGGGAGCTGTTCGAACGCCGGGCCCGCGGGGTCAGCCCGCTGCCGTACGCCGACGACCTCGCCGCCCGCCTGGCCGGGCCCCTGGACCGGCTCGCGGGCCTCGCCGACGGGCGCGGCGGCGGCGCGCCGGAGCCGGTGCACCTGGCCGGGCCGGCCGAGTTCCTCGGCACCGTCCTGCTGGCCGAGCTGGCCCCGCTGGTCGCGCAGGGCGTCCAGCTGCGGGTGACCGGCGGGCTCACCGACCCGCTGCTGGCGGAACTGCGCGCCGGGCAGCACGACCTGGTGGTCGCCACCCGGCGTCCGCGCGGCCGGACGCTGCTCGCCGAACCGCTCGCCGACGAGGAGTTCGTCCTGGTCGCGGCCCCGGTCTGGGCCGAGCGGCTGGCCGGCCGGGAGCTGCCCGACGCGCTGGCCGAGGCACCGCTGCTCAGCTACGCCGAGGACCTGCCGATCGCCCGCCGCTACTGGCGGCACGTCTTCGACCGGCGGCTGCACGCCCGGGCCGCGGTCACCGTGCCGGACCTGCGGGCGCTGCTCTCGGCGGTGACCGCGGGCGCGGGCTGGAGCGTGCTGCCCGGCTACCTGTGCCGGGCCGAACTCGCCTCCGGGGCCCTGCGGTTGCTGCACGAGCCGGCCGATCCGCCGATCAACACCGCCTACCTGGTGCGCCGCCCGGCCGGCTCGGCCAACCCGCACGTGGCCCTGGTCCGCGAACACCTGCTGGCCGCGGCCCGCACCTGGGGCTGACCGGCCGCGCCCCCGCCGACCGGCCGCCCACCAGCCACACACCGCGCCCCGGGATCAGACCGCCAGGTCCCGCCGCTCCAGCAGCCGGAAGGCCGCCACCAGCCCGAGCAGCCCCACCCCGAGCAGCACGCCGAACGCCGCCCACGGCACCCCGCCGTGGCCGAGCACGTCGCCCGGCGCGTAGTAGTGGAACGGGCTGAGGTAGCGCAACGGCCGGGCCGGGGACCAGGCCAGCGCGACGAAGTTGAGCGCGAAACCGACCGCGCCGAAGGCGACGGCCGCGCCGACCACATGGGCCCGCCGCCGGCTGACCGCGGAGACCGCCAGCACCGGTCCGGTCAGGCAGAACGCGAGGGCGCAGCCGAGCAGTCCGGCGGTGAACACCGCACCCTCCGGGACGGCCTCGCGCAGCGGCGCGGAGACCGCCACCCCGAGCGCGAGGGTCAGCGTGGCGGCGGCGTTGAGCAGCACCGAGGCGGCGACCAGGGCGCCGGTCCGCTCGGCGAGCAGCCGGCGGCGGGAGACCGGGCGGGTCATCAGCAGCTCGATGGTGCCGGACTCGACGTCGGCCGCGACGGCGGCGGCGCCGAGCGAGCCGATCACGGTCAGCTGGAGGGCGATCCAGAACGGGTGGGTGAGCCCGGCGCCGAGCAGGCCGGGGTAGCTGGCGATGGAGACGTCGCCGTTGGAACCGCTGAAGGCCTTGAACGCGCCGGGCGGGGTGCGACCACCGCCGAACAGGTCGCCGGGCGGGATGGTCCCGGCGATCACCACGATCAGGGCCTCGAAGACGACCATGCCGAACAGCAGGGAGAGCAGCATCCGGCGCCGCCGGTGCAGGGCGAGCCAGACCAGCGGGAGGCGGCGGTTGACGGTGCCCGGGTTCACGGCCGCTCCTCCGGTTCCGGCCGGCTGCCACCGGCTGATCGCTCCTCGGCCCCGACGGACCGGTAGAGGTCGAGGAAGGCCTCGTCCAGGCCCGCCTCCTCCACCGTCAGGTCGGCGACCGGCAGTTCGGCGAGCAGGCTGCGCACCGCCGCGACCACCTCGTCCGGCGGCACCAGCAGCTCCACCCGCGGGCCGTCCCAGCGCGGCGACCACCGCTCGGCGGCGCCCAGCGGCCGGGCGCCCCGCCCGTCGTCGAGGAGCAGCCGGACCCGGCGGGCCCGGGCCTGGCGCAGTTCGGCCACCGAGCGGACGGTGACCAGCCGGCCGTGGCGGACGATGGCGACCCGGCCGCAGGTCCGCTGCACCTCGGGCAGCACGTGGCTGGAGAGCAGGACGGTCCGCCCGGCCGCGGCCTCCTCAGCGAGCAGTTCGTAGAAGGTCTCCTGGACGAGCGGGTCGAGCCCCTCGCTCGGCTCGTCCAGCACCACCACCGGCGGCCGGTGCTGGAGCGACTGGACGAGTCCGAGCTTCTGCTTCATGCCGCGCGAGTACTGCCCCACCGGCCGGGCCAGGTCGGCCCGGGAGAGCTTCAGCCGCTCGCACAGCTCGCGCTGGCGCGGGACCGGGGCGCCCTGGAGGGCGGCGAGCAGGTCGAGGGTCTGCTGCCCGGTGAGCTCGGGGTAGAGCCGCAGTTCGCCGGGCAGGTAGCCGATCGAGGGGGCGAGCCGGCCGTGGTCGGCCACCGGGTCCAGGCCGAGCACCCGCACCTGCCCGTCGCTGGGGCCGAGCAGGCCGACCAGGCAGCGCAGCGTGGTGGTCTTGCCGGCGCCGTTGGGGCCGAGCAGGCCGAACACCTCGCCGGCCTCGACCGACACGTCCAGCTGTTCGATGCCGACCGTACTGCCGTAGCGCTTGGTGAGCGCCCGCAGTTCGATCACCGGACCGCCTCCGGTGCCCCGGCGGTCGACGGCTGGATCCGGGCTTCCCGGCATGACCACCTCCTGTGAGGGACGCGCCCGACGGTGCCGGACGGGCTCCAGCGACGGGATGCGATCCGTCGCCGGACGCGCCCCGGTGACGGACGCGTCCGACATCCAAGCGCGCCCGGCCGGGCGAGTCGAGGGACGCGGCCGAAACGGAGGGTGTCTCACCCCTTGCACACCCCCAGCGGCACCAGCCGGGCGACCTGCCGGGCGAGCCCCGCGGCCTCGGTCACGGCGGCCACCGCGTCGACGTCCTTGTACGCCTCGGGGGTCTCCTCGGCCAGCGCCCGCCAGGAGGCCGGCCGCACCGCGATCCCCCGCGCCTCCAGCTCGCTCTTCAGCCGCTCGCCGCGCACGGTGCGCAGCGCCTGGTGGCGGCTCAGCACCCGCCCGGCGCCGTGGCAGGCGGAGCGGAAGGCCTCGTTGCCGGGCAGTCCGACCATGACGTACGAGGCGGTGCCCATGGTGCCCGGCACCAGCACCGGCTGCCCGGCCCCCACCAGGTCGGCGGGCAGGTCGGGGTCGCCCGGCGGCAGCGCCCGGGTGGCGCCCTTGCGGTGCACGCACAGCGTCCGGAGCTCGCCGTCCACCTCGTGGGTCTCCAGCTTGGCGAGGTTGTGCGAGACGTCGTAGACCAGCTCCAGCCCGACGCCGAGCACGGTGGCGAAGGCGCGGCGGGCCGCCTCGGCGAGCAGCTGCCGGTTGGCCCGGCCGTAGTTGGCGGCCGCGGTCATGGCGCCCAGGTAGGCGCGGCCGCGCGGGGAGTCGACCGGGGTGCAGGCGAGCTGGCGGTCCGGGAGCTCGATCCGGTAGCGGTGCAGTTCGCGGTCCATGGCGCGGACGTGGTCGGTGCAGATCTGGTGGCCGAGGCCGCGCGAACCGCAGTGGATCATGACGCAGACCTGTCCCGGCCGCAGTCCGAAGGCGGCGGCGGTCCGCGGGTCGTGCACCCGGTCGACGGCCTGCACCTCCAGGAAGTGGTTGGCCGAGCCGAGGCTGCCGACCTGCTGCAGCCCGCGCTCGACGGCCCGGGTGCTCACCTCCCCGGGAGCCGCGCCGGCCAGCACGCCACGGTCCTCGCAGCGTTCCAGGTCGCGCGGCACGCCGTGGCCGTGCTCGACGGCGTAGCGGGCACCGCCGATCAGCAGCTCGTCCAGTTCCTCCGGTCCGCCGAGCCGCCACAGGCCGCCCCGGCCCAGGCCGCGCGGGACGGTGCGGTCCAGCAGGTCCATCAGGCGGCCGATCCGCTCCGGGTCGAGTTCGTCCCGGCCGACCCCGGCCGCCAGCAGCCGGACCCCGCAGGAGATGTCGAAGCCCACCCCGCCCGGCGAGACCACCCCGCCCCGCTCGACGTCGGTCGCGGCGACCCCTCCGATCGGGAAGCCGTAGCCCCAGTGCACGTCCGGCATCGCGAAGGAGGCGCGGACGATCCCGGGCAGCGCCGCCACGTTCGCCACCTGCTCCAGCGCCTTGTCCCCGGCGGCCTGCGGCAGCAGCGCGGCGCTCGCGAACACCACCCCGGGCACCCGCATCGGCGGGCGCGGTTCGATCCGCCAGCGGTACCGGCCGGCCTCGGTCAGTGCGATCTCCACCTCGCTCACCCCGCTCCCGCGGCTCCGGCCCACCGCGCCGGGACCGGGCTCAGACGTCCACCGTGGCCTGGCAGGTCCAGCCGTCCGGCCCGGCGCTCAGGTCCAGGTCGTGCAGTGAGACGGCCTTCGGCACGGCGCCGACCAGGGCGGCCGTGGCGGCGTCGGCCATCCGGAACCGGACCGCCACCCGACGGGCGCCGTCCAGGCCCTCGATCGGACCGACCGCCACCGCCACCGGCAGCTCGCCGTCGACGTCCATCCGGTAGACGACCTCCTCCAGGACGCCCGCCAGCAGGTCCGGATCGCTCACCGCGAGGACCGTGCAGCCGCGCTCACCGACGATCCGCGCGCCGGCCAGGTCGGCGAAACTGCCGACGACGCCGTGCACCAGCTCGCCGATACAGCCCTCCGCCGTCGGCGCCCATGCCTCGACCCGCAGGTCGGCCGTGTGCGGCACACTCCGGTGCCCGCCGGCGGACCGGCCGGCAGGCTCGTCTCCGTCCACGAGCGACGCCTCCCGCACCCGTTTCCCTCTCCCCTCCAGCCTCGTCCCGCAGCCCACCCGGGGGCAAGTGCGGCCGATCCGGCGGCCGGGTGCCGCAGCAGGCCCTCACGCAGGGCGATGGCGTGCGGCCGAACGGTGGCCGTGCCTGCGCGACGGGCAGCGCGTCATGCCCGATCAGGCAGCCCGGACTGCCTTCGCGCCTCTGGTGGAGCCCCTGCCCGTCTGTTAGTCAGGAGGGTGACCGCCTGCCGTGCGAGAGGGAGACCATGCACGCCCAGCACAGCGCGAAGACCGATGAGGCCGAGCGCAGCCGTCCACCGGTGAGCAAGCCCGCAGTCGGGGGCGCGCCGCCTCTCCTGGCCCTCCAGCGCAGCGTCGGCAACGCGGCGGTCGTCCGGATGCTCCGCCGGACCGGACGGCCAGGGGCTCAGGAACAGCCCCGGCAGGGCGACGAATTCGACTACGGGCAGACCGAACACGCCGTTCAGCGCTCCACCGTCCAGGACGTGCTGCGCTCCCCGGGGCATCCGCTCGACCACGGCACGCGCGCCGAGATGGAAGGCCGGCTCGGCGCGGACTTCTCGGACGTCCGCATCCACACGGACGCCGCCGCGCGGGCCTCGGCAGTGGACGTGGGCGCCCGCGCCTACACCTCCGGCCACCACGTCGTCATCGGCGAGGGCGGAGGCGACAAGCACACCCTCGCCCACGAACTCACCCACGTCATCCAGCAGCGCCAGGGCCCCGTCGCCGGAACGGACGACGGCACCGGGCTGAAGGTCTCCGACCCCTCCGACCGCTTCGAACGCGAGGCCGAGGCCAACGCCGTTCGCGTCATGCGGCGGTCGGTGCTTCCGCCGGCGCGGACCGAGGGCGGAGCCGCCGTCGGCACCCGTACCGACGTAGCGGTGCAGCGCGCGACGGCGGAGGAGGACCGCGAGGTCGCGGCGAACCTCGCGGAGGCCGCCGGCGGGCGCCTCGGGAGCACCGAGCCGTGGGCGCGCGAGACGTTCGATCCCCATGACACGGAGATCGGCGCGGACAGGACCGGTGTCCACATCGCCAGTGTCCAGGCCCCCACGGACAAGGTGATGAAAGCGGGTGCGCAGTGGTCGGCCGTCGAGCTGGATAAGAAGAAGAAGCTCCTGGGCGAGGCGCTGGACACCGCGTTCCTCGAATGGAGCAAGCGGTACGACCCCGAGCAGGTGTACATCTTCACCGCGCCGGAGTACTACTTCAGCGGCCAGGGCACCCACTTCCTGAGCGGGGACCAGGCGGCCGGCGTGGACGAGTGGCTCGCCGACCGCCTGGCGATCCTGCCCAGCAACTACCTGGTGGTGCCGGGAACCATCGGCCGCCGACGTTCCCTCGACGCGCACGAATCGGACCAGGCGCGCGCCGACCAGCAGGAGGGCCGGAAGCGGCTCAAGGAGAACATGGGTGCCGACAACGGATACGCGAAGGACTCGGTAGCGGAGCTGGAGGAGATCTGGGAGCAAGGACCTGACCCCGACGGGTCGGGCAACGTGACCGTGTTCGACAACTACGCGCGTGTCTTCCAGGGCGGCCAGGATCCGAAGACCTACACGAAGCGTTTCGAGGCGCCGGACTGGGGAGGAGCTCCGGACCGTTCACAGGAGGAGATGGAGCAAGGCTTCTTCGCCATCGGGCAGGAGAACTTCGAGACCACCGTGAAGGGCGTTCAGGTCCGTCTCCAAATATGCTCGGACAACGCCGCGGAGAGCCTCTGGAACGAACCGTACGAAGGCGTCCACATCCTGGTGGCGGCGAACTTCGGCGACGCGGGCGAGAGCCAGGCCAACATGCACGGGGACACCTTCGTCGTGGCCGACTCGGGACATTCCCAGCTCTTCGAGGCCGACAATCCGGTCCCGCCGGCGGACAGCGTCGAGGACCTCCGGTACCACGCTGCCGAGAAGCGGAAGATGACGGGCAAGAGCCCGGAGGCGACCAGCACGAAGGGACCGGTCTCGCTGAACTTCTACCGCACGGCGACCCGGGAACCCAGCGCCCAGTAGGCGCCGGGGCGGTGGGCGAGGCCGATCGCGTGCCCTGCGGGTGCCCCTGGCCGCCGGGTCAGGCCGTGGGGAACTCGACCCGGACGCGCAGTCCGCCCGTGCTGCCGGGGTCGGCGGTGACGGTGGCGTGGTGGGCGCGCGCGATGGAGGCGACGATGGACAGGCCCAGGCCCGCGCCCTCACGCGGGCTGTGCCGACGCTCCTGGAGGCGGCGGAAGGGCTCGAAGAGGTAGGGGACCGTCTCCGGCGGCACCTGGGGGCCGGTGTTGGCGACCTCCAGGACGCCGTCGCGCACGTCGACGTCGACCCGGCCGCCGTCGTGGTTGTAGCGCAGGGCGTTGCCGACCAGGTTGCGTACCAGGTGTGCCAGCAGCACCGGATCACCCTCGACGGACACGGGGGCGGTGTCGGTCCGGACGGTGACGCCGTTCGCCCGGGCTTCCTCCGGGGCGGCGCACTCGGCGGCCACCGCGCGGGCCAGCCGGTCCAGTGCGACCGGTTCGCGGTGGTCCAGCCTCTGGTCGGAGACGGACAGCAACAGCAGGCCCTCGATGAGCCGTTCGCTGCTCTCGGAGACCTCGATCAGTTTGCGGCGGACCCGGGCGACGGCGGCCGGGTCCCCGGTGGCCAGCCCGATCTCGGCCGCGGCCCGCTGCACCGCGAGCGGAGTGCGCAGTTCGTGTGCGGCGTTGGCCGCGAACCGCTGCTGCGCACCGACCAGTTGCTCCATGCGGTCGAGCATGTCGTCGAAGGTGTCGGCGAGCTGTTTGAGTTCGCCCGGGGGTGCGTCGAGGGCGATCCGCTCGTGCAGGTTCTCGCCCGAGAGCCGCCGCGCCGTGTTGGTGATCACCGCCACCGGGCGCAGCACCCGTCCCGACATCCACCAGGCCAGTGCCATCGAGATGACGGCGAAGGCGGCCAGAGCGATCAGGGAGACGGTCAGCAGCTGGTTCTGGGCGGCCTGCTCGGCGGCCTGGGTGACGACCTTGACGGCCTGGAAGTGGGACTGTCCGCCGTCGGCGGGATCGGCTCCGGCGGGGGCGCTCCCGGGTGGAGCGTTCGCGGGTGGGGCGTTCGCGGGTGCGGCGGTTCCCACCGTGAGGGTCTTCGCCGCGGCGGCCGGGTCCGGGGTCGCCAGTGTGGCCAGTCGCGGTTCGACGGCGACGGCCGTGCTGATCGAGGTGTACAGCCCCTCCCGGACCAGGAAGTTGACCAGGACGATGAGCATCGCCCCGGCGAGGACGAGCAGCCCGCCGTAGAGCATGGTCAGCCGGCCCCGCTCCCCGCCCGGCAGCCGCGGGCGTGCTCTGCCCGGTAGCCGCCGGCGTGCTCTGCCCGGCAGCGGAAGCAGCGGAAGGCGGTTCGGGCCGACCGGGGCGGAGCGCCTCACGCCGGGACGCCGATGCGGTAGCCGTGGCCGGGCACGGTGTCGATGACCGAGGGCTCGCCGAGCTTGGCGCGGAGTTTGCTGAGGGCGACCCGGACCGCGTTGGTGCGGTATCCCATGTTCCGCTCCCACACCTGGTCGATCAGGTCCTCACCGCTGACCACGGCGCCCTCGGCCTGCATCAGCACCTCCAGTACGCCGAACTCCTTGCGGGACAGGGCGAGGTAGCGGCCCTCCCGGAAGGCCTGGCGGCGGGCGGTGTCGAGGGTGATGCCGGCACGTTCGATGACCGGCGGAAGGGCGGGGTGGGTGCGGCGGCCGAGGGCCAGGACCCGGGCCAGCAGTTCCTCGTAGGCGAACGGCTTGGTGAGGTAGTCGTCCGCGCCCAGGTCCAGGCCGTCGACGCGGTCGCGGACGGTGCCGGCGGCGGTGAGCATCAGCACCCGGGTCAGCAGCCGCTGCTCGACGACGCTCCGGCACACCTCGTCGCCGTGCGCTCCGGGCAGGTCGCGGTCGAGTACGAGCACGTCGTAGTCGGTGAGGCGCAGCCGTTCCAGCGCGTCGGCGCCGTTGTACACGACGTCGACGGCCAGGGCGTCGCGCCGCAATCCCTCGGCGATCATGTCCGCCAGGAATTCCTCGTCCTCCACGATCAGTACACGCATGACATCAGGTGTACCTGAAAGCCACCTTTCGTCGCCGTAAAGGTCTCGGCTGACAGCGGCGAAACGCGGGTGCGTGCCAGCCTCTGCGTCGTCGGTCACCCGGTATCGGAGACGTATCGGACACGGTGGCCGGCCACTCGCAATCGGACTCGGAGGAATTCCATGCGGAACCACATGCGGAACCACAGGTACGGCGCGGCGGCCGTGCTGGTGGCGGGGATGGCGCTGTTCACCGCGGCCTGTGGCGGAGGCGCCACGGGCTCCGGCGGGGGCGCCGGCTCGGACTCGTCGGGCAGGGGCGCGGCGGCGGACCAGGCCTACGAGCACCGTAAGTGCCTGCGCGAACACGGCGCCCAGGTGAAGGAGCCGGAGCCGGGCCAGGACCCGCGGGGCCTGGTCCTCGAGGGCGGCCAGGACAAGATGGCGGAAGCCCTCAAGGCCTGCGGTGGAGCCGGTGGCGCGGGCGGCGCGAAGATGTCCCAGGCCGACAAGGACAGGGCTCTCAAGTTCGCCCAGTGCATGCGCGGTAACGGTGTGGACATGCCGGACCCGAAGTTCGACGGCGACTCGGCGATGTCGGGACAGGCGATGAAGGTCCCGGAGGGCCCCGACAAGGACAGGTTCGACAAGGCGAACAAGGCGTGCAGTGGTCAGAATGCGGAGTGAGCGCGGGCGGAGCCGCCGAACGTACCTGATCGCCGCGCTGGTCACCTCGGTCTCGCTGGTGGGCGGGGTCACGGCCCTGTCGCAGACCGGCGGCGGCGCGAGCGCCGGCACGGACCGCACGGACGGGCTGCCGCCGAGCACGGGCTCGGTGGAACGGCAGGACCTGAGCAGCCGGACCCGGGTGGACGGGACCCTCGGGTACGCCGAGGAGCGCCGGTTCAACGCCGGTGTGACGGGCACCCTCACCTGGCTCCCGGAGGCCGGCGCGCTGGTGGAGCGCGACGGGGTCCTCTACGAGGTCGACGGCCGGAAGGTCCGGCTCATGGTCGGCGAGCGCCCCGTGTACCGGACGCTGAAGGCCGGCGACAAGGGGCCGGACGTCAGACAGCTGAAGGAGAACCTCCGCGCCCTGGGCCACGGCAAGGGGCTGGCCGCGGACGAGGAGTTCACCCCCGGCACCGTGGAGGCGGTCAAGCGCTGGCAGAAGGCCCACGGTCTGGCCCAGACCGGCGAGATCGGCCCCGAGCAGATCGCCTTCTCGCCCGGTCCGGTGCGGATCAAGAAGAACGACGCGGCCGTCGGCGACCAGGCCGCTCCCGGCAAGCCGGTCCTCACCACCACCGGCTCCGAACGGCAGGTGCAGATCAGGATCGAGGTCTCCCGGGCCGACCTCGCCAAGCCCGGTACCCGGGTCGAGGTCGCTCTGCCCGGCGGCGGCAGGGCCAAGGGCAAGGTCGCCTCCGTCGACCGCACCATCGGTGAGGACGGCAAGGAGCAGGGCTCCCAGGACAAGCCCGCCAAGATCACCGCCCGGGTGGTCTTCGACGACCCGGGGCAGGCCGAGGGCTTCGACCAGGCGCCGGTCACCGTCGAGCTCGAGGGCGAGGTCCGCAAGGGCGTGCTGACGGTACCGGTCAACGCCCTGCTCGCGCTGACCGGCGGGGGCTTCGGCATCCAGGTCGTGGAGAACGGGAAGGTGCGCGAAGTCCCGGTCGAACTCGGCATGTTCGGACAGGGCCGGGTCGAGGTCAGCGGGACCGGCCTGGCCGAGGGAATGAAGGTCGGGGTGCCCACGTCATGAGCGCGGTGGTCGAGTTGAACCAGGTCACCAAGGAGTATCCGGGCGGGGTCGTGGCGCTGCAGGGGGTGGACCTGCGCATCGGAAGCGGCGAACTGCTCGCCATCGTCGGCCCTTCGGGGTCGGGCAAGTCCACCCTGCTGCACATCGTCGGCACCCTGGACCGGCCCAGCGCCGGATCCGTCACCCTGGCGGGCCACGACGTCGCCGCCCTCTCCGACCGCCGGCTGTCCGCCCTGCGCGCCCGGCACATCGGCTTCGTCTTCCAGTCCTTCCACCTGGTGGCCGGGGTCAGCGCCCGGGACAACGTCGCCGAGGGCCTGCTCTACTCGGGCCTGCCGCGCGCCCAGCGCCGCAGGCGCGCGGCCCTGGCCCTGGAGCGGGTCGGGCTCGCGGACCGCATGCACCACCGGCCGCACGAGCTGTCGGGCGGCCAGCGGCAGCGGGTGGCGATCGCCCGGGCGGTGGTCGGCGAGCCGGACCTGCTGCTGGCCGACGAGCCGACCGGCGCGCTGGACTCCGCCTCGAGCGAAGCGGTGATGGAGCTGCTGCACGACCTCAACGCCGACGGTGCCACCATCGCGGTGATCACCCACGACGGCGAGATCGCCGACAGCCTGCCCCGCCAGGTCCGGATCCGCGACGGCCGCGTCGTGGCGGACCTGCGCACCGGCGCCGCCGTCCCGGCCGATCGGGGTGGGGAGCGATGAGCCGCACACGGCTCTCCCCGGCCCGGCTCGGCCCCCGTGACGTCCTCCACGTCGGCTCGGCCGGCCTGCGCACCCGGCCGCTGCGGGTGGTGCTGTCCGCGCTGGGCATCGCCATCGGCATCGCCACCATGATCGCGGTGGTCGGCATCTCCTCCTCCAGCAAGGCCCAACTCCTGCGGCAGCTCGACCGGTTGGGCACCAACCTGCTGGTGGCCTCCCCCGGCCAGGGGCTGTTCGGCGAGAAGGTGAAGCTGCCCGAGGAGTCGGTCGGCATGCTGAGCCGCGTCCCCGGGGTCGAGCAGGTCGGCGCGACCGGTGACCTGGCGCAGTCCGTCCGGCGCAGCGAGAAGATCCCCGACGACGAGACCGGCGGCATCACCGTGAAGGCCGCCACCGAAGGACTGCTGGACGTCGTACGCGGCGCGGTCGGCTCGGGCACCTGGCTCAACGAGGCCAACGGGCGCTACCCGTCGACGGTGCTCGGACACGTCGCGGCCCAGCGCCTGGGCATCACCGCCCCCGGTCAGCAGGTCCACATCGGCGACCGGTACTTCACCGTCATCGGCATCCTCGACCCGCTGCCGCTGGCTCCCGAGATCGAGCGGGCCGCCCTGGTCGGCTGGGACGGCGCCGGCACGCTGCTGGGCTTCGACGGCCACCCGACCCAGATCTACGAACGGTCGACGGACCGGACGGTCAGCGCGGTCCGCGAGCTGATCCCCCGCACCGTCGATCCGCAGAACCCGCACAACGTGCAGGTCACCGACCCCTCCTCGGCGCTCCAGGCCAAGGCCGCCACCGAGGGGGCGTTCACCGACCTCCTGCTCGGGCTGGGCGGGGTGGCGCTCCTGGTCGGCGGCGTCGGGGTCGCCAACACGATGATCATCTCGGTACTGGAGAGGCGCCACGAGATCGGACTGCGCCGCTCCCTGGGCGCCACCAGGGGCCAGATCCGCCTCCAGTTCGTGACGGAGTCCCTCCTGCTCTCCGGACTGGGCGGGCTGGCCGGCGTGGCCCTGGGCGCGGCCGCCACCTACGCCTTCGCCGCCTCGGGCGGCCTGCCCTGGGTGGTCCCCCCGTGGGCCGTCACCGGGGGCTTCGCCGCCACCCTGCTCATCGGCACGGTCGCCGGCCTCTACCCGGCCGTCCGGGCCGCCCGCCTCTCCCCGACCCTCGCCCTCCACGCCGGCTAGCGGGCCGCACGGGTGGGGCACCCCTCCGGGCGCCCCACCCTCCGGTCCGCGGCCTGCCGGCCAAGGCACGGGTGGCTCGGCTCCAGCAATCCCGCGCCACTCTGCCGGACGTCAGTGTCAGAGTGGGCCCGTACTGTTCACGGCATGGCAATCGTGATGTTCGTCGACGAGACGACGGCTGGGGACCGGAGCGACGGGTGGGAACTGGAGGTTCTCGAGGAGAGGCTCACCGTGCGTGAGCTGATCCGGCGCAGGGTGTTCCAGGAGGTCGCCGAGTACAACGCGAAGGCACCACAGGTGTTCCAGGGGCTGGTGCGGCCGCACGATGCCGAGCGGGTGCTGAACGGGTACGCGCTGCGCACGCCGCGCCGGATCGATCCGGAGGCGCAGAGCGAACTGGCGCTCCGGGCGTTCGCGGGCAACGGCTTCCTGGTGCTGGTGGGGGAACGCCAGGTCACCGACGCGGAGGAGGAGGTCGAGCTCGGCCTCGGCACCGAGGTCACGTTCCTGAAGCTCGTTCCGCTGGTGGGGGGATGACGGTGATGGACTTCCAGGAGATCACGGAGCTGGTCCGACAGTACGCAGGAGAGGCGGATGACCTCGCCGTCGAGCTGCTGAAGCTGGGAACAGGGAGGCACAGCGGCTACTGGGAGGGACAGTGGGACGGCGCCTTCGCCGAGTTGCGCGCGCTGCCGTCCGAGGCCCGGACCGCGCTCGCCGACGCGCTGGTCGGGCAGTACCACTCGGCCGAGGCCGGCCCGGTCGCCCGCGGGAACGTTCTGATCCTGCTGGCTGTCGTCGCGCACGGTCTGCCCGGCGACCGGCTCCCGGCGGAGCGCACGGAGAAGCTCGACGAGCTCGGCCACGAGAACTCCGTGGTGCACAGCGGCCGTCACCTGCTCCTCGCCGAGGCCGAGCTCGGGGCCGGCCGCCCCCTCACTCCCGAGGTCGTGGCCGTCTACCGGCGCTCGGCCCTGGACACCTACGGCAGGAAGCCGCTCGTCGAGTTCGCCGGCACGCTCACCGAGCCCGTCCTCAACGTCGGTGAGGAATGGGCCGAGCAGGCCCTGCGGGACACCCTGGACGACCCCGACTGGCAGGCACTCCTGCGGCACGCGACGACCGCCACAGCCGCCAAGCCCTCCCGCCCGTGGGAGCAGCGGGCCGAACGCCTGATCCTCCCCCTCGGTGCCGACCGCGTCCGGACCACCCTGCTGCCCTGGCTCGCCCTCGTCGGCCGCCGCACCTTCGCGCTGAACCATGAACTCCTCGGGTCCGACGGACACAGCGCCTACGACCCGTACAACGCCAACGCCCTGCGCGGACTGACCTGGATGCTCGCCCTGCTGCCGGCCCATCCGGACACCGCCCGCGCCCTCGGCACGCTGGTCGAGACCTCCCTCAGGAAGATCCCCGGGCTCGGCCCGCGCAACCCGAAGGTCGCCAACGCCGCCACGACCGCGCTCTCCCGCATCGACGGCGAAGCGGCCCTCGCCGAACTCGCCCGCCTGGCCACCCGCGTGACGTACAAGGGCACGCTCAAGCTGCTCGACACCGCGCTCCGGACCCGGGCCGAGGCGCTGGGCCTGTCCCGCGAGGAGGTCGAGGAGATCGCCGTCCCCGCCTACGGGCTGACCGAGATCGGCCGGGCCGAGCCGCGTCTGGGCGAGGCCACGGCAGTCCTGGAGGTCCGGGGCACCAGGGTGTTCCTCGGCTGGCGCAACGCCGCGGGCAAGGAGGTCAAGAGCGTGCCCGCCGCCGTCAAGCGCGACCACGCCGAGCAGCTCAAGGAGCTGAAGACAGCGGTCAAGGACATCGACAAGATGCTCTCCGCCCAGAGCGAGCGTCTGGACCGGCAGTTCCTCGGCCGCCGCACCTGGCCGTACACCGCCTGGCGCGAGCGGTACCTCGACCACCCCCTGGTCGGCACCCTGGCCCGACGGCTGCTGTGGACGGTCGACGGCACGACCGTCGGATTCGCGGACGGCGAGCTGCGCACCCTCACCGACGACCCGGTGCGCGAAGGGGCCGAGGTCCGGCTCTGGCACCCGGTGGGCCACGAGCCCGCCCAGGTCGTGGCCTGGCGTGACTGGCTGGAGCGGCACGAGATCACCCAGCCGTTCAAGCAGGCCCACCGCGAGGTGTACCTGCTGACCGACGCCGAGCGCGCGACGGGGACGTACTCCAACCGTTTCGCCGCGCACGTCCTGCGCCAGCACCAGTTCCACTCCCTGACGTCGGCCCGGGGGTGGCGCAACAAGCTGCGCCTGATGGTCGACGACTCGGCCCCGCCCGCCACCCGTGCGCTGCCGCAGTGGGGGTTGCGCGCCGAGTACTGGATCCACGGGGAAGGCGACGAGTACGGGGACGACACCACCGAGTCGGGCAGTTACCTGCGTCTGGCCACCGACCAGGTCCGCTTCTACCCGATCGACGCGCCGGAGAACGCGGCGGACTGCTACGGCAGTGAGTACCGCATGTGGTCGGCGGCCGGCGCCGGGCCGGTGGAGCCCGTCCAGCTCGCCGAGGTCCCGCCGCTCGTGCTGTCCGAAGTCCTGCGCGACGTGGACCTGTTCGTGGGCGTGGCCAGCATCGGCAACGACCCGGCCTGGCAGGACGGCGGACCGGAGGGCCGCTTCAGGGACTACTGGAGGTCGTACGGCTTCGGTGAGCTCGGCCAGGGTGCCGAGACGCGCCGCATGCTGCTGGAGCGGCTCGTGCCCCGGCTGGCGATAGCCGACCGCTGCACCCTTGAGGGCCGCTTCCTCCACGTGAAGGGCGAGCGCCACACGTACAAGATCCACCTCGGCTCGGGGAACATCCTGATGACGCCGAACGACCAGTACCTGTGCATCGTCCCGAAGTCCGCCGCGGCCGCCCCGCAGACCGGCTACCTCCCCTTCGAGGGCGACCGCCTGCTGGCCGTGATCCTCAGCAAGGCGATGATGCTGGCCGAGGACACGAAGATCACGGACCCGACGATCCTGAGCCAGCTCTAGCACTGCGAGTTCGTTCGCCGGGTTGCTTGATCACGCGGCGAGGAGGGCCTGCCGCCCCGGCGCAGGCCCTTCTCGCCGCGGATGCGGGCTCGCCCCTTGTGTTTGGGCGGCCGGGACGTCGTGGTGGCGGGCGTTGGCGTCACGCCACCGTAGACAGGCGGGCAGCACACGGCTCCGGACCGTGTGGTTCGGGTGACTGGAGTTCGCCAGGGCGAACTGACGCAGTGCGCCCTCACCGGATGATCGGCGGCGTGCGGCGCCACCACGTGTGCCGGGGTCCAACGGGGTCTACTCAGGGCGCTGATCGCGCGCCACGCATACGGCTGCCGCCTGCACCGCCTCTTACTCCCGCTGGTTCGGTCCACTTTGCATCCCACGGGGATTAGGTGTCATTCCGAAACGTAAGCAAAGGACTTGTCACGTTGGCCTGATTGCGCCTTGGGATTCCCTTGAGTTCCCGGAGAGACTGCCCATGGCCCGGCAAGTCCCGTGCTCGATGAGGCGGCTACGAAGGACGGTTCCGCGGTGCCGGAAGGGCACCGGACGGGTTCCGCGGGCGTGCCGGGCGGGCGGATTTCCTTCCGAAAGGGGTACGTCATGAAGAGACTCACGGCGGTACTGGCAGTATTCGGTTCAGGGGCACTGGCGGTCCTCGGCGTTCCCGGCACGACCGCTGCCGCTCCGGCGGCTGTGTCGTCCTGGACCCCGTACAACATCCAGAACTACAACAGTGAGCGGTGCATTCTCGGGCCCGGCCATGGAAGCGAGACCGGCCTCGCACAGGTGGAGTGTGCCGGGTATGCGGACCAGAAGTGGGAGAAGCACCAGTACCTCGGCGAGAACTATTACTTCCTCGCCAACGTGAACAGTCGGCTCTGCCTGCTCGCACGATCCCAACAAGAGGCACGCCAGATAGACTGCGGGGCCGCCGGAGCGGATGCCGACTGGTACATCGACACCATCAATGCGGCCGACCCGCAGTGGAAGCGTCTCGTGAACAGGGCGACAGGCACGTGTCTGGTCCCCCAGAACACGAACCTGAACGTCCCGATCCTGCAGGCCACCTGCGACTACAGCACCAACCCTCCTGCCGATCAGCGGTGGCGATTCATCAACTTCTAGGATCCGAGCCCTGTTTCGCGTCGAGGCAGGGCTTTCCTCCCGGTACTGCGGTGCCGGGTCCAGGAGAGGACGACGAGCGATGCGCACTGGATCATCCCGAACAGCCCTCCGTCAGTGGTCAACCAGGTTGAAGAGCGGCCTGGCCGCGGCGGGACTGGTGGCGGTGTCCTCGGTCGGGCTGCTGTCCGCTCCGGCCCAGGCGGAGTCCATGCAGTGCACCGAACTGGTGTGTCTGTTCGTCACCGGCGGCCCTGACGGGTACGCAACGCATGCCTACAAGCGCAGTTCGGCCGCCGGCGCCTCCACCTTCGAGGGCTTCTTCGCTTTCAGCGGCCCGGGGCTCCACGCCGACACCGAGACCAAGCGGTGGTACGACTTCGAGAACACGAGTACCTTCGGCGGCCGTGGCGCGGGCCTCGTGTGCGTCCAGATGATGTACAAGCATCCGGACGGGAGCTTCGGCTACGGCTCCCAGCGGTGTGACCGGGTCTACTGAGCCTCGGGGCCCAGGTGCTCGCCCGGCGTCCCGCAGGGAGGCGCCGGGCGCGCGCGTTCCGGAACCGGTGGCGTCGAGACTTGACCCGGCCATCGATGAGGCTCAGAGACCGGAGGAGGCTCCGGTGCTCCGGCTGACATAGGACCTCCATACGGCGGTGGGGCGCGGTGGCGGTGACAGCCTGCCCGTCGCCCCTGGTGCCGGGGGCGCCGAAGGTGAACTCACCGCCGTGCTTGGGCGGATGGCCCCCGGCAGGGTTGGTCAGGGCGAACTCGCGCAGGCAGTTGGATGGCGGTGGCGGCAGCCGGATCAGCGCCGGCTCCGGTCGCACCGCGTCCAGGACCTGCGCGAACGCGTCGCGGGCCGGGGAGTTGGACGCCGCCCTCGGTCCAGGGGTGGGGGCGGGAGCGGGGCCGCGAAAAATTTCTTCGAACCCGGCTGCAACCCCCCGGCGGGATGGACGTCTATCAGGGTGAGAGGCGGGGAGAGCGAGCCGGCGGAGCCGGGGGGCTCGGGCCGACTCCTCGGGGCGTGACAGTAGGCGCCCGCTCATTCGATCACCACCATCACCATGTCCTTGGGGGGACTGTCACATGAACGCGTCCGTTATCGCCCGTATTGCGAAGATCGTCCCGCTGGCCGTTGTCGCCGCCGTCGGCGTCACCGCCTGCGGCCCGACCGAGGGCGGGGCCTCCGTCGCCGCCTCCGCTCCCGCCTCCGCCCCGGCCGCTGCCTCCTCGGCCACCCCCGGCGCGGGCGCCGTCCCGGCCGTCCCCGCCCCGGCCGCGCCGACCGCCGAGGCGGCCCCGACCGCCGCCGCCCCGGCCGGGCAGGCCCCCGCCGCCGGGGCCGCGACGGCCAAGACCGACGTCAAGGCCGCCGCGAAGGCCGCGGCCAAGCCCACCGCGCCGAAGGCCCCCGCCCCCTCCGGCGGAAGCGGTATCGGCATCACCTTCGGCGGCCTGAGCGAGGGCGGGAAGATCGGGCTGAACGACCTGGTCCCCTTCACCGTCACCTGGAAGAACAACGACACCACCGGCACCCGCAGCGTGGCCCCGGTGGTGGCCACCCAGCAGTACGAGGGCGCGCCCTGCACCACGGTGCTCGCGATGGCGGACGGCACCCTGGAGCGCAAGGACGCCTCCGGCTGGAAGACGCTGGACCACCTCAGCCAGGGCGGCGGGATGGACTACGCGGGTACCGCCGACGACGCGGCCTTCACCCTGGCCGCCGGCGAGAGCCGGACCATCGAGTTCCGGATGCGGTTGTCCCTGGCCAACCGCCCGGGGCAGATCACGATCGAGGCGGACGCCCCCGTGCCGCACTCCAAGAACTACCTGGACATGGCGAAGGCCGAGCTGAACGCCACGGTCGTCGACAGCCACAGCCCGGAGATGCTCTCGGTGATGCCGCCGGCCAAGGGCGTGATCACCACGGACCCGATCCCGTTCAGCTTCCGGGTCTCCTCGCCGGACGGCACCGCGGGCCTGCGCCCCCGGGTGACCGTCTGGAGCTCCGAGGGGCCGACCCCGAACGACGTCACGGTGGAGGCCCGGGTCGGCGACGTGTGGAAGCCGGTCGAACTGAAGGACGAGTGCGGCCTGGTCACGGTCGACCCGAACGTGCCGGGCGTCCGTGACGGCAACACGGTCGAGTACACCTTCCGGGCCACGTTCAAGGAGGCCCCGAAGTACGGCGCCGACGTGGACATCCGGGTGAGCGCGGAGTCGAACGGCCACCAGTCCGTCCAGCGGTCCGTCTTCCTGCGCGACGCGCGCTGACACCGCACACCCGCGCACCCGCACACCCGCACACCCGCACCACCGTCCCGGCCTCCCACCACTCGGGAGGCCGGGGCGGTGGCATTGGGGAAGAAGCGCCGGGACGCCGATGTCCCGGTGAGCCGGAGGGCTACCGGTACCAGTCGTCTCCGCCGTCGGCGAGTGAGCGTCCGAGGTAGTCCCGGAGACCGCCGGCCACCCAGCGGCGGCTGTCGGTCTCGTGCTCCCAGACGAAGACGTCCGGCCTCCGCGGTGTCCGCACGAAGGCGAACTGGTCGCCGCCACCGTTGTCCCCGAAGAACAGGAGTGCGTCGAACGGCATATACGGCCGGGCGAAGGAACCGTCCGTACGGAAGTGGAGGTTCTGCTCGGCGATCTGCTCGACGGGCCGGACCATGTCCACGCTGGTCCGCCCGACGATTCCGTTGCTCTCCAGCAGCAACTGCCTGAGCTCGGACGGTAGTTCCTCCCCCAGCTTGCGCTCGGCCTCCGCCAGGACCGACGCGTCGGCGGGCTCCGCGAAGCCGGCGTCGGGGAAGGCCTCGCGGGCCGCTTGTCTCCATATGGTCCGGAGGCGTAGCCGTCCCGACACGCCCGCTCAGCCGGGACCGGGCTCGTCGTGGATGGTCAGTGATCCGGCGAGGTCGAGGTCGGCGACGGTGCCGTGTGCTCCGGCGCGGACGAGCAGCACGGCGCCGAGCGCGGTGCTCCAGAACGTCCGGGCCTCCACGGCGAGCGGTCGGCGGGCCGCCCAGCCGCGGCTGTCGACGAGTTGGCCGACGAAGCGTTCGGACTGCCGGAACAGCAGCTGGAGGTGCCGGTCGACCACGGGGGCGAGTTCGGGCTTGGAGATCCCGGCGGCGAGTGCCCGCGTGACGGACGGGAGCGAGGGCATGGCCAGGACAGCGCGGGCGATGTTGCGCCGGAACGTCGCCGCGTCGGGGGCCTGGCGGCCGATGCGCTCGATCCGTCGGGCGTCGTGCAGCAGGCCGAGGAAGGCGGCGTGCACGAGCAGTGAGTCCTTGGAACCAAAGTGGTAGGTGACCTGGTTGGGGAAGACGCCTGCCGCGCCCGCGATCTCCGCGACGCTCAGCTCGGCGCCGGGCCGCTCCTTGCAGAGCTCCGCGGTCGCCTCGATCAGCCGGGTCCTCGTCGCGCGACCGCGGTCCCGCGAGCGGCCCGGGGCCGGTCGGGCTCCGGTTCGCTTCTTCTCCACGCGCTCCGTCTCCTCCACGCGCCCCTTCTCCACTCGCTCGTTCTCCATCCCGGAATTGTATGTGATACAACTTGCCCCGCATTCACTTGTATCGCATACAAGAAAGGCTGAGGAGCATGCACCGGACCGAAGTCGTCGTGACCGGACTCGGCGCGATCACCCCGCTCGGGGCCGACGTGGCGTCCACCTGGGAAGCCCTGCTCGCCGGAGAGTCGGGCATCCGCGGGGGCGTCCTGCGCGCCCACGAGGGACTCGGCCTCCCCGACACCGTCGCGGGGACGATGGCGGTGGACCCCGCCACGTTGCTGCCGCCGGTACAGGCGAGGCGGCTCGACCGCTCGCAGCAGGCAGCCCTCGCCGCGGCGGCCCAAGCCTGGGCCGACGCCGGAGCCCCGGAGGTGGACCCGGACCGGCTCGTTTCCGCGATCGGCACGGGCATCGGCGGCGTGGGCACGCTGCTGAGGGAGGACGACGTCCTGGAGACGGCCGGAGCCCGGCGCGTCTCTCCCCGTACGGTGCCGATGCTCATGCCCAATGCGGCGGCGGCACTGATCAGCATCGAGTACGGCGCGCGGGCCGGGGTCTACACACCCGTCTCGGCCTGCTCCTCCGGGGCCGAGGCGATCGCCCTGGCGGCCCGTCTCATCCGGGCCGGCGAGGCGGACGTGGTCATCGCGGGCGGCACCGAGGCCGCGACCACCCCGATCACCGTCGCCGGGTTCGCCCGGGCCCAGGCACTGTCGGGGCACACCGCCGATCCCGCCTCGGCGTCCCGGCCGTTCGCGGCGGACCGCAGCGGATTCGTCCTCAGCGAAGGCGCCGCCGTCCTGGTGCTCGAAAGCGCCGAGCACGCCGCCGCCCGGGGCGCGCACGTCCACGCGGTGCTCGCGGGCGCCGGCATCGCCGCCGACGCCCACCACATCACGGCGCCCGCCCCCGACGGTGCCGGTCAGGTCTCCGCCATGCGCAAGGCCCTCGCCCAAGCCGGTCTGACCCCCGGGCAGATCGGCCACATCAACGCCCACGCCACCGGAACGCCGGTCGGCGACGCCGCCGAGGCGCACGCGATCAGGGAGGTCTTCGGCCGCGCCACCGTCACGGCCCCCAAGGCCGCTCTCGGCCACCTCTTCGGCGCCGCCGGCGCGATCGAGGCGCTCATCGCCGTCCTCAGCGTGGAGCACGGTGTCATCCCGCCGACCCGCAACCTCACCGCGGCCGGCATCGGCCCCGACATCGGCCTCGACATCGTCGCGGAGCGACGGGACGTCCCCCAGGAGGCCGTGCTCAGCAACTCCTTCGGCTTCGGCGGGCAGAACGTCTCCCTCGTCGTCACCGGCGCACGGCACCGCGCGTCCCGTACGGCCCCGGCCGCACCATGACGGACACGGACGATCGCTCCGGCCACCACGGGACAACGGGGTACTACGGGGTGCTCCGGCAGGACGCCTGCCGCCCGAGCCAGCCGGTCGCGGCGGCGAGTGACGGATCCCCCTCCTTACGGGTGTCCACGGGCTCGTCCGGCTCGATCGGCCCCGCGTGGATCCGGCCCGTGCGGTCCGCCTCGGCGGCGCCCGTGAGCAGGACGACCGCACCGTCCGACAACCGGTGCGCGGCGTTGCCGGTGGGCACCCCGTAGGTGCGCGCGCCGAAGCTACGGGTGTCCGGGCGGCCGATGAACGCGATGGCGACGGCCTCGCCCGCGCTGCCCGTCCCCGGGCCGGTGAGGACGGCGACGGGCGCGCCCGGCCACGCGTCCGCGCCGGCCCCGGGGGGCTCCGCCTGCGGGGCCCCGTCCAGGAACGGCACGCCCCCGCGCACCGACCAGACGCTGCGGGTGCCGTCCGCCGTGACGAAGGCCCCCACCGGACCGTCCCCGAGCAGCGGAGCCGCCACGGCCAGCGGCGCCCACATCCCGCCGCCGCTCTCCCGGCGGAGGTCCACCACCCAGCCGCAGGCGCTCGCCCCGGCGACGGCGGAGCGGCCGCGGGCGACGTACTCGGCGTAGGTGCGCTCCGAGCCGTTCACCGCCGGAAGGTTCAACCTGGCGATGCCGCCGGGAAGTTGTTCGACCGTCGGGGCGTCGACCGTCACGGGGTCGGCGTCCACGGCCGCCGCCTCGCCGGGCGGGTAGAACCGGCTGTGGCCGTCCCCAAGCGCCGCCACCGCGCCGCCGACCGCCCGATGGGTGTCGGCCGTCGTCCGCGCCCCGGCCGCCCGTGCGAACGCCTCGCCCCGCAGCTTCGGCCAGTCCACCGTCGCGGTGTTCAACGACTCCCGCTGCAACAGGTCCAGCGCCTCCGACAGGTAGCCGTGCGCCTGCGCCGACATCCCCCCGGACTCCCCGGATCCCCCGGAACCTCCCGAAGCGCACCCCGCGACCAGCGCCACCGTGCCCGCCACCACCACGGCGATTCGCGCCGCTCTCATCCGCACTCCTCCCCCGGTTCGTACAGCTCCCATTCCTACCCCACGAACCGGCAAGCAGCGACGGCCGGGAGCCCCGCCTCGACCGCCGCTGCCGATCCCCGATGCCGTCCCGCAGGCCCGCCGGGTCCCGCCCGGCCGAAAACCATCGTGTGCGCAGGGCCCCCCTAGATATCTCGGATGGACAGGGCGTCAGGCCGCGCGCGAGGCTTCCGGGAGGTCGGACCGGAACCATTCCCCCTACCGGAGGGATCTCCTCATGACAGCATCACCCAGGCGTCGACGGACCGTCTTCACCTCGGGGTTGGCCGCCCTCTTCGCCGTCGCCGGGTTGGGCCTCACCGCCGCCCCCGCGCAGGCCGACGCACCGCCACGCGCCACCTGCAACCCCGAGATCGAGCCGGTCTGGGACGACATCGTGACGGCCACCGTCACCCCGGTGGTCACCGAGTTCACGTCCTTCAACGTCGTCCCCGGGACGACGGGGCAGCAGCAGCAACGGCTCTCCCAGGTGACGATGATCACCACCAAGATCAACAACAGTGCCGATTTCAACCTCAGCTACAGCTCCGCCCTGGCGCAGGTCAGCTTCAAGACCGGATTCCAGGTCGAGACCAGCCGGGCCAACACCCGGACCACGGACACCTCCCGGACGGTGAACATCAACGCGCCGGGCAACTACGGGATCTTCCGCGGGTTCCTGCGCGTCGACGGCGAGTGGACCCGCTACCTGTGCGCCCGCTCGGGCCAGGGCACCGGGTACTGGATCAAAGCCAACCCGAACGGCACCGGCTACTACACGACTTACGGGGCAGCGAGCGAGGGCGTGGTGCTCTGCTCGTACCCCGAGCCGGCGGGGACCGTCCGCGAGGCGGCCCGCCTCGAACTCTGCAAGCACTGACCCGTGACCGCGTCCCACCCAGGAGGGAAGAACATGGCGAAGTCCGGCAAGCGCTCCACCCACCGACTCGGAGCCGTGCTCGGCAGCGTCGCCTTCGTCGGCTCACTGCTGACCGTAGCGGCGCCGGCCGCGCACGCGGCGAATCCGCTGGACGGCTTCACCTGCGAGAGCGGCGGGTACCGCATCTTCACCCCGTACACCTATGCGAGCGACCGGATGGTGCTCGGCTGGTCCCAGGCGTCGTGGGACAACGGCTCGATCATCCAGGAGCCGTGGCAGGACGCCGCCGACCGGCAGTGGACACTGTGCGAAGAGAACAATCCGACCCGGACCGACGGCAAGTACTACAAGCTGATGGACCATGCGCGCCACTGGTGCCTCGGCATCGACCGGGCCATGACCGACGACGGCAACTGGCTGATCGACGAGCCCTGCAACTACTCGCAGAGCGAGATCTTCTTCATCCAGCCGGTGCCGGGCACCAACCTGAAGGCGATCATGGCCAAGCACAGCAACCGCTGGCTCTCGGTGGACGGCTCCAACTCCGGATCCCACGTCACCCAGGGCTCCTTCAAGGCCGACCTGTTCGAGCTCCACAAGGTCTGGTAGGCACCCGCCCGAGCGCCCGTGGGGGCCTTCCGGCAACGGACCCCGACCGGAAGGCCCCCACCGGCTGCCGCTCCCTGGTGGGGCCGCCGCGGATGCCGGCGACGGGGAGGTCCAGGCGGCCACGCTCGCTCACCTGCCGGGGTGTTCGACGGCCGAAGCCGTCAGGTGTCTAAGGTCGCGTTCCATGACGAGGACCACGCCCCCACGCCCACTCGATGTCGAGGCGCTCTTCCCGGAGCTGGCTGCCCACCGGGGTACGACGACCCGGCTCCACCCGCGGCCGGGCAGCCCGCAGATGTCGGCCAGTTCGGTGGGCGGTCCGATGCTGTGGCCGGCGGACGAGCCGTAGCCGGTGTGCGGTGAGGCGCACGGCCGCGGGCGGGGTCGGCGCCTGGCCGACATCGACCGCTACCGGCGGACCCTGGCTGCCGCATGGGTCCGGGAAGAGAATCCGGGCCCCACGGCGGAGGAACGAGAGCTCCTGACAGAGCTGAGCCGCGAGCACCGGCTCTCCGATGTGTCGGAGACGGATCCGCTGCCGATGATCGGCCTGGCGCAGCTGTACCGCCGGGATGTCCCCGACCTGCCGGAGGGGCCGGACGGCTGCGACCTGTTGCAGGTGTTCTGGTGCCCCTTCAACGCCCATGGCCCGAACCGGTACGACTTCGAGCTGCACCTCCACTGGCGGCGGTCGTCGGAGGTCGGCGAAGTGCTGACGGCTCAGCCGCAGCCGCTGGTCGTCGAATCGGACGGGTTCGTTCCCGAGCCCTGCGTCCTGCACCCGGAGCAGGTGGCCACGTACCCGTTCGCCGGCCTGCTGCCCGAGGACCTGTGCGCCCGGCTCGACGCTTGGGACGAAGCGCAGGAGGAGGCCGCCAGGTCCACGGACGGGCGCTCCGTACAGCCGATCGGCTACCAGTACGACCTGTCCGTCCCGCCCGGCTGGCGCGTCGGCGGCTTCGCCTCCTGGCACGCGACGGACCCCTACCCGATGGACTGCCAGACTTGCAGGACACCGATGCACCTTCTGCTGACCATCGACAGCTCGGAGTGGGACGGCGGCAGCGGCAGCTGGAAGCCACTGGAAGACCGAGACCTGCCCACCCCTCGGTCCGCCACCCCCACTGGAATCACCGTCGGCCGATTCGGCGAGCTCAACATCTTCACCTGCCCGAACGATCCCGGACATCCGCACCGCTGGAGCATCCAGTAGCCCACGGGAGGCGGCCCGTCGGCTCGGACCTCGGGCGGCGCCGCGCTGTCTGCTCTGTCAGTCCGGATACAGCGCCGCCAGGCGTGGCAGCCGTCGGATCAGCTGGTCACCGTCGCCGAAGTCGAAGTTCCAGGCCGGGTCCAGCGGCGGGTACGGAACGGTGAGGACCTCGTCGGGGAGGTCTTCACCGGTGGCTTCCCGGTAGGCGCTCCAGGCGATGCTCAGGGCTTCTTCGCATTCGATGTCGATCCCGTCGGCGGCGTACGCCTGTACGGCCGGGAGCGCGGCGAGCCGGTCCGGGTCGGTGATGACGCTGTCGAAGGTCGTGCGGCCCTGTGTGATCAGCCAACCTCGGAAGTAGTCGAAACCGTCGTCGGAGCAACCGCCGTTGATCAGGTAGGCGGCGCCCCACAGCGGAGCCCGGTACGAGTCGGCCATCAGGTTCCGCAGGACCTGCTCGGCGGCGACGATCTCCCCGGCGGGGCGAAGCGCGAGTAGCGCGCCGGCCCGGATCGCGACAGCGTGACCGTTGTCCGGGGCCGGCACTCGCGAGCGGGCTTCCTCGATCAGGTTCCAGAACTGCTGGGTCTCCATGGTGGTTGAGCATCGCACCGGACTCTGACAGCACGGCCAGGAGACGGACCGTGCCCGCCGCGACGGACCGCTCCTTCACGGGCTGGGTGATGATGGCATGGCGCGGGTGGCGAGGTGGTCCTGGAGTTCACGGTGGCGGAACTGCCATGCGGTCCCGGACAGGCGCAGGATGCCGAGTTCGTAGCAGGCGTCGAGGAAGCGGCCCAGCCGCCAGGGCAGCTTCCTGCGCGTGTGCAGGAGGAACGCGAAGTACCGCAAGGCTGCCGAGCCACCCGCAGCAGGGATGGCGAATATGAAGATCCCGATGACCAATCCGGCGAGGGACATCAACAGAACCTCGAACCTCGAAGAATCGAGTCCGTCGGTGGCGGCGTGTACGAGGAAACCCACGAGCCCGAACACGAGCGGGGCGCCAATCCCTGTCACGGGGCCGAACACAAGGGCGGCGGTGAGGTCCATGCGGATGAGGCGACGCGGAAGCACTCCCACTCGCTCGTGCTTGATCATGAGTCCGCGTGCGAGGCCGATTGGGAGCCCGGTCGCAAGCCCGACGGCTAGGCAGAACACCAGAGGGTCTTTGAGGTTGCCGTGGAGGCCGCCCTTCGCATAGACCAGACCGAAACTGATCAGGAAAGCGATCGCGGAGCCGACCGTGGCCCCCAGCGTGAGAGCGCGTCGGCCCGCCAGGGTGCGAAGACGGCCGAGGTCGATTCGCCGTGGCTTCGGCCATGCCGGGCGGTAGAGCAGGGCGAGAACAGGGAAGTACAGCCACGGCCATGCCACCTGCCAGGCAAGACTGACCAGAGCAAGTGGCGCCGCCACGGCCAGAACGCCTTCGGTCAACCGTGTCCGGTGCTTCCCGCCCAGGGGCCACAGTTCGTGGAGGACCAGGTCGGTGCTGCTCAGCGCCCGTCCTGCGACGCGCCGGGGTGAGCCGCCTCCCGGGCCGCCGTTGTCGTTGAGGTAGCGGGCGAGGAAGGCGAGGCAGCGCCAGGTGGTGGCGGCATCCAGCCGTGGAGGGCTGTCGCTGCTCGACGGCCGGGACGTGTCGGCCGCCCCGCGGTGGGAGGCGGCCACGGCGGCACCGATGTAGTGGTCCAGGAGGTACTCGTACAGCTGCCCGTTCGCAGCCAGCGCGAGGAGTTGGGCGGGGTCACGCAGGTACCGTCCGTCGGCGGCGCGCTCCTGGAAGACGGTGGCGGCCAGGGTGAGTCGCCAGGGCGTGTCCAATGCGTCGGCCAGCAGGGTGTATTCCGGTGGCACGGTGTCGGCCGGGCCCGCCGCCACCGTGTCGAGGGCGGAGAGGACCGGCTGCCAACGGGCCCGGCTCCGCTCCCTGTTGGCGACGCGTTGCGACAGGTAGCTGCGAGCACGGGAGGCGTCGACGCGGGCCACGGCGATGTGTGCCCAGATTCCGGGCTCCGCCTCTTCCTCCACCAGGGCCTGGTAGTGGGCGTGCCGACAGGTCACGACGACCGGGCAGTGTGCGCCACCGTGCCCGAACCGGTTGACGCAGGCGAGGAGGGCGGCGGCGCGTGAACCGTAGCCGGGGGCCGAGCCCGGGTCCATCTCGTCCAGGCCGTCGACGACCGGCAGGACGAGGTTGGCGGCCACCAGGCGGGCGGCTTCACGGCGGGAAAGACGGTAGACGTCGGTCAGGTGTGTCCGGAGCCAGTCCCGTACCTCGGTGCCGGGCCAGGACGCCGCGGTCAGTCGTACCGGCACCGGATCCAGCGGGGAACGTTCCCGGGCCAAGCCCAGGATCAGGGACAGCGCGAGCACGGTCTTGCCCGTTCCCGCGTCCCCGCTGCTCTGCCCGCCCGGGTTGGTGGACGGTGTACCGGTGATGACCACCCGCCCAGGGCGCAGGGCCCGGTAGTAGTCGGCGATCCCCTCCAACGTTCCGTCGGCGCGTGAACCCCCCGTCCCGGTGGCCGCGAAGGGGAGGTCGATCCGTCCGTCCGGTGCTGCCCGTCCACTGCCCAGCAACTGCTGGTACTGCTCGCCTTCCGTTTCGGCCACCCGTCCGGCGAGCTTCTCCGCGATCGCCGGGGCCGTCTGCTGGTCCTGTAGGGCCCTGATCCCCGCCCATGCTCCCCATCCCCCGAGGACCACGCCCACCAGGCTGGGCAGGAGGGCCAGCACTCCCGCCGGATCGGAGTCCGCCTTCGCCTTCGGCAACTCAACTACCGTCCACCACAGGCCGATCAAGCACACCGCAATGCTGAACACCACCGCTGATGCTACTCCGGCACGCCACCGATGCTTCATGACCACATCCTGCATCAGGGGTCAGTGACGATTGTCGGCAACGGGTGAAACGAGGACCACGTACGGCGGATCAGAAGCGGGTCACTTTGTGGTCTCCCCTGGTCGTCGCCGCACACCTCGACGAGGTCGGCGGAGGGGAACGGGCCTGATCCTGATCAGCGAGCCGCCGCTCGTACGGGCCCGCTCCGCCGGCGGGCGTCAGCGCAGTGCGAGGACCTGGCCGGGCAGGAGCAGATCGGGGTCGTCGCCGATGGTGTCCTGGTTGAGTTCGTAGAGGGCGGGCCAGCCGCCGTCCGTGGCGAAGGCCTCGGCGATGCCGCCGAGGGTGTCGCCGGGTTCCACGGTCCAGGTGTCCGGGCAGTCCTCCTCGTCGTCCGTGCAGACCGGAGCGGGGGCGTCGGCGTGGGATGGCGGGGTGGCGGAGGCATGGGGCCGAGTGTGCGCCGGCCGGTGGCTGCCGGTGTGAGCGGCCGAGTGGTCGCCGCCGTGTGCGGCACGGGCTCCGCAGGCCGGCCACGGGGTCAGGCCGCGGCGCTCGGCGAGGTGTTCGGCCACGGCGATCTGCTGTTCGCGGGTCGCCCGGTCCGCGCGCGGCGCGTAGGCGAGGCCGCCGTTCGAGCGCCAGGTCCCGCTGTCGAACTGCAGCCCCCCGTAGTAGCCGTTGCCGGTGTCGGCCTGCCAGCGCCCTCCGCTCTCGCACCTGGCGACGGCATCCCAGTCCACTCCCGTTCGGGCCCCCGCACTCGCCGCGGCGGCGGACGCTGTTGCCGTACCGCCGGCGATGGCGACGGCGAGCAGGGACAGCAGAACGACGACCAGGCGACGGGCCACGGACAGCGGTGACATGAACGCTCCGTACTCCGGGAACAGGGACCGGGCACCGAAGTGCCCCTCCCACCCATGCACCTGACGCCCTCGACGAGCAGGAGCGCAGCGCCGATCTCGCTCGACCGGCGGCTCGACACCACTCGAACGCGCGACCAGGCCACCGGGCTACCGGGCCGAGCGATCGCCCGAGCGGCCCGGAACGTCTCCTCGCGCCGTCCCGGTGGGCCCATCATGAGCCGCTGCGGGGTAGGCAGGTGCGGACTGACGGTGTGGTGGCAACGGAGTGGTGCGGCGGTCGAACGGGGTCGATGCGGGGCACGCCTACCAGGCCAGGGCGCGGTCCTCAGCCGGGGAGTCCAGCCACTCGCGAGCATCCCGTCCGAGGCCGGCTCCGGCGCCTGCTCGCGCGGTTGCTCAGCGCACCAGCGGGTCAGCGGGCGGCCGTTGACGTACAGCTGGCCCGTACCGGCCGCGCGGTCGGACCTTGAGGATGCGCGCCACCGGGCAGGTGATGCCGGGGACGCCGGGTCATCTTGCCACCGGTCGTCACCAGCGGCACTGGCCTCGATGACGGCGTCAGCCCGACGAACGAGCCGACGAGGAGCCGGAGCTGCCGACCGGGTGGCCGTAAACGCACGGCGTCCGCTCATTGTCCTTGTGTTCCACGCGAAGATCATGTGGAACACCAGGACAGGACTCTTCCCCCCGGGCTATGGCCCTTGGCCCCTCGGCCGCTTCCGCCATGAACCGCAGGAATCACTGGAAGCGGCAGTGCTGGTCACGGCCCTCGAAAAGCGTGGCCGTGACCAACACGTTCGCAACGGGCTAGTAGAGCGTGATGGAGCTCGCCCTGTCGTTCACCCCCCACGGGACATTCACCGGTGAGCCGAACGGGCCGGATCCGACCAGGTATCCGGTGAAGTCGGAGCCGTCGAACAGGCTCAGGGTGCCGCCACTGCGGTTCCAGAAGGAGCTCACCTTGTTGTCCAAACCGTAGTTGGCGAGCTTGAAGGACCCGGCGCTGGGCACCTCCCAGATCAGGCCGCCGCCGTTGGTGTCGGTGAACAGGCACGCCTGGGTGTGCAGGCAGTTGTCCCACACCGTGGCCAGGGAGTCGCCGCTGACGGCGATCGGGTAGATCACGGTGGGGGAGCCGCTCCGCTCTCCGACGGCGGCCTGGGCCGTGGCGGTACCGGTCACGGAGGCGAGCATCAGGACGGCGCTGGCCGCGGCCAGGGCGAAGTGCTTGCGCATGTGTCTCCTCATTCCTGTCGGTCTTGCGGTTGGGAGCGTTGTTCACACGCGGTGCTCCGGACGATCCGAGCGGGGCCCTCGGCTCCTGCCGAACGGTGTCGCCGATGCGGCGGGCCGGCGGCGCTCGCCACTCCCCCGTGGCGTCGGGCCGTTCGCGGTGCGGTCGGCCCCGTTCGTAGGCGGAGCCGGCCGTACCGCGGGACCTTCCACGTTGTCCGAAGTGCCGGTGGTGGCTCCACACTGCGGCCTGTTGGATTGTCCATCTACAAGAACTGGCCGAGGCCCAGGTGAGCGGCGGACAACCCGGCTTGGCCGCGGACACGGCCATGGGACCGGGTCCGGCCGCGTGGCAGCCAGCCGTCGACGGGGCCTGGCGGAGCTCCGGCAGTCCCGGCTGCGGGAGACGACGCGTTGTCTGGCCGAGGTACGGTCCCACCAGGCAGAGCGCCCACGAGGTGCGGCAGGCAGCGCAGTCGGAGCAGGACGCCGTCGGGCCGCTGGTCGATCAGGAGCGTCTGCGGGCCCGGACGGACGACGGCCTGGAGCCGGGCGCCGACCCGGTGGTGGCGGACGGGGTACGGGCGCACCTGGCGGTGCTGCGGCGGCTGGAGGCCGAGCTGGTGACGGCGCGGGCGGCCCTGATCAGCCAGCTCCGGGAAGTGTGAGCCGGATGGTTCCCGCCCTAGCCGCCTCCGGGATTGTCCGCGGTGAGCTGGTCGAAGTCACGGACAATCGCAGGGGCCGGGAGGAAGGCCTGCAGGTCCAGCAGTTTCCCTGCGGGGACTACCCGGACCGCTACTGGGACTACGGCCCATGCCGACGACCGACTCGTCACCAGGGGCATCGGCGCCCTCGTCGGCCGGGACACCGCGGGCATACAGGTCGAGGACCGCGCAGTGGATCAGCTCGTGTGCAGGCCGGTGGTGGTCGGCGGGGCGGATCGTCTCGACGGCGTCGACGACCAAGTCCTTGGAGCACAACATCGAACCGGGGGACGATCTGCTCGATGACCGGGTCGTACGCCACCTCGAAGGGCCGAGGCCGGGTGGCAGTGGTCGGGAGCCCGAGTGCCACCCGGGGCTCGATCCCGCAGTCGGACCCCGGGGACGATGGATGGCACCTATTCCGACTGTCCGTCAAAACCCTGATGCGCTGGGCTTGTTCGGGCTCGTCGTTTACGCTGGGCGGCGGTTCGATCACGCAACTGGTGTGTCTGAGGGGGCTGAGACGATGGCAGGGTTCCGAGTGAATCCGCAGGACCTGCGCGACGCGTCGAAGAGCGGCTACGCGGTGGCGAAGGGCATCCAGCAGGACTGGGCGGAGGCGTTCGGCCACGCGCCGCCGGTCCTGGGCCTGCCGAACTGGTCTTTCGAAGGAGCGGCCCAGGCCGCCCTCCACGATCTGGGCGAGCACATCGACCGCATCACCACCAGAACCCTGGCGGAGGCGGCCGGCAACCTGTCCATCATCGCCAGGAGTTACGAGAACACGGACAACGGCGCCGCCTCGACGGTCGACGGCGCCGGGGCACAGACCGGGACAGGGGGGCAGGGCTGATGCCGCACTACTGGGGAATGATCAAGGAAGCCGATGTCGGCACGCTCAGGACGGCCGTCCAGGTCCTGACGACCTTCGAGGGCAGGTACAAGCAGCAGGTCACCGCCTGGCAGACGATGCAGCGCACCCTCGCCTCCTCGTCCTGGCACGGCCAGGCGTCGGACGCGACCACCACCGCACTCCAGAACCGCACCAACCAACTGCTGCTCGTCGACCAGTTCATCGAGGACCTGCGCCGGATGCTGACCGACGGCATCGACAGCGTCCTCCTCCTGCAGGCACGCCAGCAGACGCTCATCACGCGGGCGACCGGCAACTGCCTGGAGATCGTCGCCGCCGACGTGAACGCCACACCGGTGGTGCGCGTCCTGCCGCCCGACCAGCACTCCCGCAACGACCCCGAGTGGCGCAAGGAGGTGGAGGCCGCCCGGGACCGCCTCGTGACGGACATCGACGCCCTGTGCACCTCCGCCCGGGGCGACGACGACCGCCTCGCCCGTGCCCTGGCCGCCTTCGACTACATCGCCAAGCAGGACGGGGACTACGACCCGGAGAAGGTCGCCGAGATCACCAAGGCCGTCGCCGAACTCGACCGGATGCCGGGCGGCGGCGTGGGGAGCGGCGGTGGCAACCCCGAATCCAACCGGGCGTGGTGGGACTCCCTGCCCGAGGCCACCCGGCAGCAGCTCATCCAGGACCGCCCCAGCTGGATCGGGTCCCTGGACGGCGTGCCCGCCGAGGTCCGTGACCAGGCCAACCGGGCCTGGCTGCCCCAGCTCCGCGAGGAGATGGCCCGAGAACTCACCGGCCCCCCTTCGCAGAACATCACCCAGGCGAACCTGGACGGCCTCGACGCCCTCCAGAAGCAGATCGACACCCCCGGCGTACCGCCCCAGCTCCTGCTCAGCGTGGACGACCCCCGCTCGGTGTCCCACGTCCCGGGCGCCGTCCTCGCCTACGGCAACCCCGACACCGCCACCCACATCGCCGCCTACGTCCCGCCCAACCCGGCGGTGGGGACCCTTCCCGCGGACGCCGCCGCCGCACGCAACCTGGCCGTCGCAGCTGGGAAGGCGGACCCGACGAAACCGACCGCGAGCATCGTCTTCACGAACCTCGGCCCGGCCGGCGACCCGTACCAGACCCCCACCGCCTCACTCAGCCCGCTGCGCGACGGCGGCCAGACCATCCACGGCACGTACAACGGACTGCGGGCCTCCCACCGCGACGGCAACGCCACCCTGAGCGAGGTCGCCGCCCCCGCCGACGGCTCCGGGTTCGCCGTCGCCAGCACCCCCCTCGCCGACACGGGCAAGCCCGGGTGGAACTTCACCCCCGACTCCATCGTCGCCAGGACACCTGGCGGCCCCGACGACCCGCCCTCCCGCCACACCGCCGCCAACGCCATCGTCGGGCGCCGGTAACGGCCCCGGGAACAACGGCCCGGGTGTCACACGGTCCGCCTATCCTCGCGGTATGAGCTTCAGGGGGTACTGGGTCGTGATGCCGGTGCCCGTCGACGTGGTCGCCGACGTGGCCCCGGTGTTCACGCCCCTGATCGACGCCCAGGCAACAGCAGGCCGCAAGGGGCTGGAGCGGTGGCGCCACGAAAGCCCGGGACGACCGGACGTGACGGAGCTCCACGACCTGGCCGCCCCCTACCTCCTCGACGACCACCTCGACGTGCTCTTCGGGATCTGGGGCACCCACGAGGCGGCCGGCCCGTTCCTGAAGTCCTCCTGCCGCAAGGCCTACCCCGCCGTCGGCCTCGCCCACGCGCTCCGAGCCGAGCGGTTCCTCGCCCTGCCCGGCTGGTTCGGCCACTTCGTCCTCACCCCGCAGGAGGTCCGCGCCACGCTCCCCGCCGTCCAGGCCGCACTCGACCTGACACCCGACCAGCGCAGCACCGTGGAGCAGCGCCTGTACGACATCCTGGACGAAGTCTCGGAAGAGGACGCCGCCGCCCTGCTCGACGACCTCGTACCGGTCTGGCGAAGAGCCGCCGCCACCGGCCAGGGCCTCATCGGCGCCCAGGCCGTCCCCTGCTGAACACACCTGCCACCACCGGCTGTTGACAGGATCGGGCCGCATGAGCCACATGCGGTGCGGAGAAGGCCGCAGGCAAGCCTCCGCACTGGCGGGGCCGATGGGGCGTCGTGGTCGGTGCGGTGTGCGGACCGGCGGGCCACAGGTCCGCGCTGGCGCGCACCGCGGCGGGAGGGCCCGGCAGCGGTGCTGAGCCGCAGTCCGCCGACGGGCGCCTGTACCGGCAGCGGCATTCGGGGTCACCCGAGATCAGAGGTCGCCGCCGTAGATCGCGGCGTCGCCGGACCCCTCGTACGGGCCGTAGTCGCTGCCGGTGCGGGCGACGGTCTCCCGGGCCCCGCGCCCGCCGAGGAGCGCGGCCCGCGCGGCGAAGTCCGGCAGCAGCAGGCGCAGCGCCCGGCGTCCGTACAGCGCGGTCAGCAGTCCTGCCCCGTCAGGCTCCGATGGTGTGCCACCTGATGTCGCCGCCCCGTTCAGGGGGTGCCGGCGGCGCAGCTCGCGAAGCAGCCTGTGTCCGGCGAGGGTGCGGGCCGGAGCGCAGAGCAGTATGAGCGGGAGTACGGTCATGGGCAGTCCTGTCCACCAGGCGCCCCGGGCGGTGGCGAACGCGCCCGTGGCGCACGTGGCCGCAGCCAGCACGCTGGATGTGGCCAGCCGGGCCGGACCGCAGCGCAGGCCGCGGCGGACCAGGTCGGTGCGGGTCTCCTCGCGGGCCCGCCGCACAGGTGGGGTGGTCACGGCGTCGGCCCAGGACAGGTCCCGGCCGAACGCCGTCCGCGCTGCCCGGTGCAGTGGAGTTGCGTCCTGCCCTGAGTGGGCGTGCACCACCCGCCGCAGGCGGCCCCGTCGGTCGGTGTCGAGCACCCCCGCGAGGTGCAGCTCGACGACGGCCACCACCAGTGCGGCCTTCGACCCCCCACGTACCCCCGCGATCGCCGCGGCTGTCAGGCCGTCAGCCCTCCCCCGGGCCGGCTGCCATCGCAGCAGCGCCGCCCCGAGGAGCGCGGCCACCGCGCACACCACACCGACCGATCCCATCAAACCCCCTGAAGCACGGACCACCCGACGGCCCTCCCCCGGCCACCGTTCCCGCAGGATGACAGAGCGGGAAGGCGACGCCAAGCGGCCGACCAGCCCGACCGCCATGCCGCCGGAGCGCGATGAGAGCGCGAACGGCGATCCCGTCGAGCGTGCCGACGGCCTTCGTCTGTCCATGGGCGAGGCGGACGCGTGGAAGTCCAAGGGGTCGACGTCCTCGGTTCGGGCCTCCCCGCGCAGGCGGAGCGAGCGATCGTACGGCGGGTGCACGCTGGAGATCGGCTACTTCCTCGGCCGGCGGCACCGATCCGCGGACGCCGGATCAAGGACGCCGGCTCAAGGGCGCCGTCCTTCGGGAGGGCGCCCTCACGCCACCGCGCAGGTCCCCGCCGGACCGTGACCCCGGCCTCGGCCGGGCCGCTCCGCCGCCCTGGCCTCCCCGCACGACGGTGTCGTCGCCTACAGTGAGAGCTTCTTGCGGGCGGGGCCTGGTGACGGCACGAGCGGGGAGGGGGTTGGAGTGGAGCGACGGGTACGTCGGACCGCGGCGGCCGCGCTGTCCTGGGCGTTCCTCACGGCCTGGGCCGTCTGCCAGGTCCTCCTCGGCACGACGACGGCCACGGCGACGGGCGCGGCGCAGCCGGCCCCCGGCACGCCGCCCGCCGTCGCCGCCCCGGCGGCCCCCGCCGTCGCACGGCTCGGCCCGGCGGGCGCGGAGGCCCGGCGCGCTGCGGACCGCCCCCGCCACGACGTCGCCCAGCGGCAGACGGCCGCCGCCGAGGCCGGTGCCCGGCTGCCCGCGCTGCCGCCGGTCGCGCTCCCGTCCACCAGGACGGACGCCCCCCGGCCCCGGCCCGGGATGTACGCCCCGGAGCCGCGCCAGGAGCGGGCGCCGCCGTCCGATCGCTACGACCCCCGCCACACCCGCGGTCCCCCTTCCACCCGGTCCAGCTGACGTTCCACCGCGCCCGCCGACCCGGGTGCCGCGGCCTGCCCGCGGCCCGGACGGGAGGGCTCCGGCCACCGTGCCCGGAGCGTTCCCGGCGGCGCGCCGTCCCCTCGCGTCCGCCCGTCCCGGGTGCGGCGTCCCTCCGCGGACGCCCGGCTCCCGCGGACCGCCCGTGGAGTACCCATGCCTATTCGCCGTGCCGCGTTCTGGCGCGCGCTCGTCGCGCTCGCCGTCGTCGGCGTCTCGTTCTACGTCGCCCTGACCACCCCGCCCCGCCTCGGGCTCGACCTGCGCGGCGGCACCCGGATCGTCCTGGAGACCCAGGACTCGCCCACTGTCCGCGCCGACGCGGACGCCACCGACCGGGCGCTGGAGGTACTGCGCCGCCGGGTCGACGGTCTCGGTGTCGCCGAACCCTCGCTCGCCCGCGCCGGGGAACGGCGCATCGTCGTCGAACTCCCCGGCATCCAGGACCCCCGCGAGGCCGCCGGGGTCATCGGCCGCACCGCCCAGCTCACCTTCCACGCCGTCACCGCGAACGCCGACGGCCCGGCCGGACCCCCGGCGGCGGACGGCTCCCGGGTCCTCGCCGATCCCGGCCTCCCCGGTGGCCACCTGCGGCTGGGTCCGCCGGTGCTGACCGGCGACGGCGTCAAGGACGCCTCGGCCGTGCTCGACACCCGGACGGGCCTCGGCTGGAGCATCGACCTCTCCTTCCGCGGCTCGGCCGGCGACGCCTGGGCCCGGCTCACCGGGGAAGCCGCGTGCGCCGCGCCGGCCGACCCCACCCGCCGGGTCGCCATCGTGCTCGACGACCGCGTCCTGTCCGCCCCCGGCGTCCAGGACAGCGTGCCCTGCGGGCAGGGGATCACCGGTGGTTCGACCCAGATCACCGGCGGGTTCTCGGCCGACGAGGCCCGCGATCTCGCCGCCCTGGTCAAGGGCGGTGCCCTGCCCGTACCGGTGACGGTGATCGAGCAGAGCACCGTCGGCCCCACCCTCGGCGCCGAGGCGATTCGGGCCAGCGCCCTGGCCGCGGCCATCGGCCTGCTCTGCACCGGGGCCTTCGTCATCGCGGTGTACCGCCTGCTCGGTGTGCTGGCCACCGTCGCCCTCGCCCTCTACGGACTGATCTCGTACGCCGCCGTGGTCGCGCTCGGCGCGACGCTCACCCTGCCCGGGCTGGCCGGCTTCGTGCTCGCCATCGGCATGGCGGTGGACGCCAACGTGCTGGTCTTCGAACGGGCCAGGGAGGAGTACACCGCGCCTCGGGCGGCCGGCCCCGGCAGGGAACGGGACCTTCGGCGCCCGCTGCGCGTCGGCTTCGCGAAGGCATGGAGCGCGGTGGCCGACTCCAACGTGACGACGCTGCTCGCCGCCGGTCTGCTCTTCGTGTTCGCCACCGGCCCGGTCAAGGGCTTCGGGGTGACGCTCTCGATCGGCGTGCTGGCCTCGATGTTCTCGGCCATGCTGATCACCCGGCTGCTCGCCGAGTGGGCGGTGCGCCGGCCCGCCGTCGCCCGGCGGCCCGCCCTGACCGGCATGGCCACCGTCGGCCGGCTCCGGACCCGGCTGACCCGGCGGCCGCCCCGGCTGATGCGCCACCGGCGGCGCTGGCTGGGCGCCTGCGCCGGCCTGCTCCTGCTCGCCGTGGCCGGGATCGGCGGGCGCGGCCTGGACTTCGGCATCGAGTTCACCGGCGGTCGGGTGGCGCAGTACACCGCCGCGCAGCGGGTCGACGCGGACGCCGCCCGCGCGGCGGTGGTCGGCGCCGGGTTCCCCCAGGCCGTGGTCCAGACCACCGGCGACACCGGGGTGTCCGTCCGCACCAAGGAGACCGGCGACGACCAGCAGCAGCGCATCCGGGAGGCGCTCACCGGCGTCACCGGCGAGCTGTCCGTGGAGCGCGACGAGCTGATCGGGCCGAGCCTCGGCGGCGAGCTGCGCGGCTACGCGCTGGCCGCGCTCGGGCTCGCGGTCGCCGCCCAACTGCTCTACCTCACGATCCGCTTCCGGTGGGCCTTCGCGGCCGCAGCGGTGATCGCGATGGCGCAGGACCTGCTGCTCGTCCTCGGCCTCTTCGCCTGGCTGGGCAAGCCGGTGGACAGCGTCTTCCTCGCCGCGCTGCTCACCATCGTCGGGTACTCGGTCAACGACACGGTGGTGGTCCTGGACCGGCTGCGCGAGCTGCGCCGGACCGGGACGAAGGCGAGCTGGGCGGATCTCGCGGACCGCGCCGTGGCGCAGACCCTCCCCCGGACGGTGAACACCGGCATGGGGGCGCTGTTCGTCCTGGTGGCCCTGGCGGCCTTCGGCGGCGACTCGCTCGCCGACTTCTCGGTGGCGCTGCTGGCCGGGGTCCTGCTGGGCACCGCGTCGACGGTGTTCACCGCGATGCCGGTGGTCGTCCTGCTCCAGGAGCGGTTCCCGGACCGGCCGCAGGAGGCCGGGGAGGCACCGGCACCTCACGCGGCGGGCACGGCCCGGGCGCGCGACCACAACGGGGCGGTGGTCTGAGCGACGCCGGTTCGGCGGGGAGGCCGTGCGTGCCGCGACCGGCCGGCTGCTCTCGGTCGGCCGGCCGGCGGGCGAGCAGGTGCTGGTGCTGGTGCTGGACGTCAGCGCCATCGGACGGCGGAGCGCCGTCCTGACGCACGATGAGACGCCGACCTACTGGTCAACGGCCGCCGTACAGCGGGACGTTCGGGCGCCGCAGGGCGCGGGGCGGCGCGCCGCCGAGGAGCACGGGAGGTCTCGTCTCCCGGCCGATCCGGTACCGGGAGACGTGCCGGCCGGACCGCGGGGGAAGCCGCTGTCCGGCCGGGCTCAGCCTTACCCCCGTACGGACGGCAGCGGGTTGGCCGGCTCGTCCAGCCACGCCCGGTGCCCGCCGTCCGTGTCCACGGTCAGCCCGAACCGGTCGAAGCCCGGGCGGCCCTGCTTCTCCCACCAGCGGACGATGTCCTCAATCTCCGACCACATCCGGCGAGGACCCGACTGGCGGACCTCGTACCGTTCCGCGCCGTCCACGAAGTCGACCGTGGCCCAGGACGTGACGCCGGTGTCGAACAGCCACAGGGTGGTCATCCCGTCGCCGTCGCTGCGCCGGTAGTACACATCGGGCACGACCAGGCCCACGACGAAGGACGCCAGCCAGTCGTCCACGACATCGAGCGGGCTGAGGGTCGTGTACTCCTGTGTGGCGTCGCCGGGCCAGTCGCCGGGCAGGTAGTCGTCGACGGGCGGGCCCTGGTAGCGCTGTTGACGCATGCGCATGAACGCCGAGGACCCGGTGAACGGCCCCTCGGCGGTGCGGCCGGCGGCGGTGAGGCGGGCGACGGCTCCGCCGCCGAAGAGCGGCGCGAAGGGCAGTACCAGCACGCCCTGCGGCCGGATCTGCCCGATCACGGCCGCGGGGACCTCCCGTACCGAGCAGGTGAGGATCCCCCGGTCGTACGGGGCCCGTGGCGGGTACCCGTCGGCGGCGTCGCCCACTACCGCGGTCGGGGCGTCGTCGAGGGCCCGGAGATTCGCCTCGGCCTGGGCGGCGACCTCCCGGTCCAGTTCCACGGTCACCACGGCATCCGCGCCTTGGCGCCGGGCCAGCAGTGCGGCGTTCCAGCCCGGGCCGGTCCCGCCCTCCCAGACCGTGTGGCCCTCGTGGACGTCCAGGTCGCGCAGCATGGAGGCCACCATCGTCGGCATGGAGACCGACGACGTCGGCTCCCGCTGCCCGCCGTCCGCGTCGTCCTCCCACTGCGTCACGATCGCCACGTCGGAGTACGCGAGCTCCAGCCACCTCCCGGGGTTCTCCGTCCGGTCGCAGCGCTCGTAGCCGTCGCTGGTGCTCGCCCAGACGACGTCCGGGAGGAACAGGTGGCGCCCGACGTCGAGGAAGGCCTGACGCCAGCCCGGGGTCAGCGCACCCGAGGCCTCCAACCGGTCGACGAGCCGGCCCTGGAGGTCGGCGATCGCCGTCACTTGTGCTTCGGATCGGGAGTCGGGCCCTGTCCGTCGGGATTCGGCTTGGGGCCGATCTGCGGGCCACCGGGCTTGGCGTGGGAGCCGCCCCTACCGTCGTTCGGGCCGCCCTTGTTCTCGTCACCCACGGGTGATTCCCCCTTCTGTGCGACGCTCCGAGAATTTCAGAGCAGAGCGTAGGTGGGCGAGCACCCAAAGTAAATGGCGGTCCCACCGCTCCTCCTCGCGGGACAGGCACGGCTGGCCGACCATCCCGGGTGGGCCAACGCTTCGGGTGGTACGGCGCACAGGAGCAGCCGGGGAGCGCGCGCGGCGCCACCCACGCCGACGCCGGGCGCCTTGCCGAGGAGTGGGAGCGATACGACAACCTGGCGAGGGAGCAGTTCGTCGGGAAGTGCTGGAATTCGCATGCAGTGGATTCCTGCGGCAACCAAGGCCGCACCGTGGTTCGAACAACCCGGAGGCGTCACTCAGTTCTCCCTTGAAAAGCCCGTCAAGGTACTCTGCGCCGCGGAATACCTTGTCTTCGAGAATGGAAAATCCTGCTGATGGATCGTCATCAACTTCTGACGCGCCTCACCGAGGCAGGTGTGAGCGACCGCTTTTACGGGATCAGCACGCGGGGTCTCTCGACGTCCAACCATCTGCACGAGGCGGCCCCCGTCCTCACCGAGGGCCGCGACGGTCGATGGACGATCGACGTCTATGAGCGTGGCGAGCACTGGGAGGAAGCGAGTTTCGATTCGGAGGAAGAGGCGTGTTCCTACCTCTACGCAGGGGTCATGAGGCAGTGGGAGCTCTACGGGTCTCAGTGAGGTGAACAATCGAGCGCAGAGCCGCCGGGTCCTGGTGGCGCAGGACGACGTGGACGTCCACGATCGGGAGCGGGGCGAGCCTGGTTTCGGTGGTGCTCATGTCCTCTCTAACTTCACTACGGGGTTTAGGTGTTGATCGTCCGGTGCGGCACCGCTCCCAGGATGGCCTGTGCGGTCTGCTCGGGGAGTCAGGTGGGTGGCGTCTCGGGGCGCCGTCGGGCCTCAGGGGCGGGGGGCGATCTTCAGGTCGCCCCGGGTGACCTGGCGGATGTGGGGGCCGGCCAGCAGGTCGTGGGGGTAGCCGAGTTCGATGCGGCCGGCCTCGTCGAGGCGGTCCGACTGGGCGGCGCTGAGTTCGACCTCCAGGGCGCCCAGGTTGTCCTCCAGCTGCGTGAGCGTGCGGGCGCCGACGACGGGCGCCGTCACGCCCGGCCGGTTCAGCGTCCAGGCGAGCGCGACCTGCGCGGGTGTGCGGCCCAGTTCGGCGGCGACCTCCTTCACGACCTCGGCGACGGCGAGGGCGCGTTCGGTGACCATGCCCAGCCCGGCGTTGAAGCTCCTCCGGGTGCCCTCCCCCGCGCCGGCGGCCGCCGCGGTCAGGTCGGCGCGGCCGTACGTGCCGGTGAGCAGGCCGCCCGCCAGCGGGGAGTACGGCAACACGCCCAGGCCCATCTCCCGTGCCATCGGGACGAGATCGCGTTCCGCCGCCCGGTTGAGGAGGTTGTACTCGATCTGCAGGGCGACCAGCGGGGACCAGCCGCGCAGGTCGGCGACCGCCTGCATGCGCGAGACCTCCCAGGCCGGGACGTTGGAGACCGCCACGTACAGGACCTTGCCCTGCCGGACCAGGTCGTCCATGGCGCGCAGGATCTCCTCGACCGGCGTCGTGAAGTCCCACACGTGCAGGTACAGCAGGTCGAGGTAGTCCGTGTTCAGCCGCCGGAGGCTGGACTCCACCGAGGCGAACATGCTCTTGCGGTGGCTCCCCGCGGAGTTCGGGTCGCCCGGCCGGCGCAGCGTGGTGTACTTCGTCGCCAGCACCAGGCCTTCGCGGCCGCCCCGGGTGAACTCGCCCAGCTGGCGTTCGGAACTGCCGTCGGTGTACGTGCTGGCGGTGTCGATGAAGTTGCCGCCGCGCTCGACGTAGGCGTCGAACAGCCTGCGCGCCTCTGCCTTCTCCGCGCCCCAGCCGAACTCGGTGCCGAACGTGGCCGTGCCCAGCGCGAGCGGTGAGACCCGCAGTCCGGAACGGCCCAGCAGCCGGTAGCTGTCGAGGGTGAGTGCCATGGTGACCTCCCGTGTTCGTGATCCGTCGTCGACAGCGAGTCTGCGGCGGCGACGGGGCGCGGATAAGGGAGGGGACTTCCTGGGAACATCTGTCCTACCCTGGCTGTTGCGCCGGTCATGACGACCTCCGCGCCGGACAGGACCCAGACCCAGGAGCTGGCCGCGTTCCTGCGCAGCCGGCGCGAACGCCTGGATCCCCGGGACGTCGGCCTGCCGGCGCGCCTCCGGAACCGCCGCACCCCGGGGCTGCGCCGTGAGGAGGTCGCCGAACTGGCCGGGGTCAGCGTCGACTACGTCGTCCGGCTGGAACAGGCCCGCGGGCTGCGCCCCTCCCCCGACGTGCTCCAGGCCCTGGCCGGGGCGCTGCGCCTGGCCCCCGACGAGCGTGCCTACCTCTTCGACCTGGCCCTGCGGCGGCCCCCCGGCGCCGACCGGCCCGCCACCGCCGCCGCGCCGCCGCTGGCCCGGCTGGTCGCCGACCTCGCACCGCTGCCCGCCATGCTCCTGAACCACCGCTACGACATCCTGGCCTGGAACGCCGAAATGGCGGGACTGATGGTGGACTTCGACGCCCTGCCGCCCCCGCAGCGCAACGCGATGTGGCTGTGCCTCATGCACCCGCGGGTGCGGGAGTTCTACCTCGACCGCGAACGCGTGGTGCGGGAGGGGATCGCCCACCTGCGCGCCGCGTGGGCCGCCCACCCGGAAGACCGGGCCCTGAGCGGCCTCATCGCCGAATTCGCCGCCGGTGACGAGGAGTTCGCGCGCCTGTGGGCGGAGCGGGACGTCCGGGTCAACGGCCGCGGCCACAAGGCGCTGCGACACCCCGAGGCCGGCGTCCTCACCGTGCAGTTCGAGACCCTCAGGCCGCTCCAGGACCCGGACCAGCTGCTGGTGATCTACCGTGCGGCGGACGCGGAGAGCCAGGCGGCCCTGGACCGGCTGCGCGTAGCTGCCGCCGGGCCGCGGAAGGAGCCTGACGGGCTCTCGCACGCGTCCGCCTCCTCACAGCGGCCCTGACCGTCGGCCACTCACCACGGAGCGGCAGAGGCGGCACCTGTACGTGGAGTCAGCCGAGGTCGAACTGCCAGTACGCGGTGTCGCGGAACCCGGGCGACTTCGGGGCGACCTCCACCGTGACCGGGCCTCCCTGCTTGTCGGGCTTCACCCGCACCGACACGGTGCGCTTCTGCTCCGTGCCGAGGAGCGGCGTGAGGGCGGTGACGGTCGCGGCCTGGTCCAGGAAGGTCATGCCGGGAGCAGGGACGGGAGCGGAGCCGAAGGCGGAAGGGGTGGACAGCGGGCCGGAGTCGATGGCCTTCCCCGCCCGGACCACGACGGCGGCGGAGCCACCGGTCGTGCCGACGCCGGTGTCGGGGGACGTCCCACCGGGGCGCAACTCCTCACCCGTGCCGTTGTCGTAGGTGATCGTGAAGCTGTAGCTGCCGTCGGGTTCCCGGCGGGGAGGGCCCACGGTGATCCTCAGGCCGTCGTCGTAGCGGGCGGTCCCGCCGGCGCCCAGGGGCTCGACGACGGTTCCGGGGCCTTTGACGTACCCGTGCTGGGTCAGGGAGTCCTCGAACGTGGCCAGCGCCATGGCTCCCAGGACGACCAGGGCGGTGAGGACCGCCAGCGCGACCCCGAGGACGGTGGCCCAGCGCGGGGTGTCGGAGGGCCGGGGGCAGGCGGGAGCCACGTTCGTGTCCATGCGGGCCACGCTAGGGAAACAGCTGGTCGGAACGCATGAGCGGACGTACTCAAGGGCCACTGAGTAGCGGGCCTACGCGGTGCAGGTGCGGTCGCGGGCGGGGAGGTGTCCGGTGGCGAGGTAGGCGTTGACGGTGGTGTCGACGCAGGAGCTGCCGTGGACACCGTAGTTGGCGTGCTGGTTGGCGCCCGCGAGGGTGAGCAGGCGGGAGCTGGGGAGGCGGTCGTGCAGGGCGGTGCTGCGGGTGTAGGGGACGCGGGGGTCGCCGGTGGAGGCGACGATCAGGGCCGGGGTGTCGTGGCGGACCCGGACGGGGGCTTCGCGGGGGCGGTCCCAGAAGGCGCAGGGGGTGATGTTCTCGGTCAGCGGGGCGAACAGCGGGTGGGCGGCGCGGGCGCGTTCGATGTCGCTCCAGTACGTCTCGGGGTCGCGCGGGGCGGGTGCGTCTCCGCACAGGATCGCGGTCTGGGCGCTGCCGGTGCTGGAGCCGGCGGGGGTGAACACGGAGCGCAGGAGGTCGGCGAAGGCGGGCGGCAGGGTGGAGGGGTGGCCCTGAGCGGCCCGGGCGAGCAGGGACATCTGCTCGGCCAGGGAGGCGCGTGCCGGGTCGGTGTCGTCGGCCATCCCCGTGAAGAGCAGGGCGGGGACCTGGCTGTCGTCGAGGCGGAAGGCGTCGGGGGCGGTCCCCACGGTGAGCGGTTCGCGGGAGGAGGCGGCGATGACGCCGTCGAGGGTGGCGCGTACCTCCTCCCGGGTGCGGCCGAGGCCGTAGGTGCTGTCGCGGGCGGCGGTCCAGTCGGCCCAGTCGTCGTACGCCTTCTCGTTCTCGGCCTCGGTTCCCTTCATGAGGCGGGGGTTGTAGCGGTCGGGGTCCAGGGCGCTGTCGAGGACCACCCGGTCGTAGCGGGTGGGGAACATCTGGGTGTAGGCCGTGCCCAGGTAGGTGCCGTAGGAGTAGCCCAGGTAGGAGATCCGCCGTTCGCCGAGCGCGCCGCGCACGACGTCGATGTCCCGGGCGGTGTTGCGTGTCGTGACGTGCGGCAGGACGTCGGCGTTGGTGGCCCGGCAGCGGTCCGCGACGTCCCTGGCCCGGGCGGTCTGGCGGTCGAAGCCGGCCCGGTCGGGGCCGGCCGACAGCAGGCCGGGTCCGGAGGGCAGGCCGCAGTCCAGGGGGGTGCTGCGGCCGGTGAAGCGCGGGTCCATGCCGATCACGTCGTAGCGGGCGCCGGTTTCCTTCATCACGGGGCGCACGGTGAGCCCGATGCCGAGGCCTGGGCCGCCCGGGCCTCCGGGGTTCACCAGGAGGGAGCCGATCCGGTGGCGGGTGTCGGTGGCCTTCAGGCGGGACACGGCGACGGTGATGGTCCTGCCGCCGGGGTCGCCGTAGTCGAGGGGTACGGTCACGTCGGCGCAGCGCGCGCCCGCGGCGTCGAGGGCGCGGCCCGTCTGGTCCTCCCCGCCCCGAGCGCAGCCGTGCCAGTCCAGGCGCTGCTGGTAGTAGCGGCCGAGTCCGGCGGCAGGGGCCGGCGTCGCGGCGAGGGCGGCGGGTGCGACGGCCAGGCAGGTGGTGAGGCCCGTGGCGAGGACGAGGCCCGCGGCCGAGGCGCGCCGGACGGTGGTGCCGGTGATGGTCATGCTGCTTTCTCCCGGGGGGTGACGGACGCGTCCGGCCCGGAGGAGGTCCGGGCCGTGCCGGTCGAGCCTCTCAACGCACCTCCCCCGAAGGCATCGCCCTGTGACACGAACTGGCGGTACGTCAGACGCAGCAGGGCGGGCCATCGGTATACGACCGGCGCACCATCCCGCCCGTTCCTTCCGCAGGACGGACGCGGTACCGGAACGCGTCGAGGGGGCCGTCGGAGTCGATCCCCTGGACGACTTCGGCGCCTTCGGCATCGTCGAGGGGTGGTGGAGTCGACTCAGCGGGCCGTCGCGGGAACGAGGTGGTCGAGGCCCTGGGCACTTCCCGTCGCCGCCTTGATCGAGCGGGGCAGCATGACGTGCTCGTAGGCGCGGACGGCGTCGCCGACGCTGGATTCGGTGACGAGGGCGTGGGCGAGGTCGGCGCCGTCGAGCATGGCGAGGTTGGCGCCCAGCCCGACCGGGGGCATCAGGTGTGCGGCATCGCCGAGCAGCGTCACTCCGGGCACGTGCGTCCAGGCGTGCGGGGCGGGCAGCACGTGCAGGGGCCGGCTGACGAAGCCGTGGTCGCTGTCGCGCAGGATCCGCAGCAGGCCGTCGTCCCAGCCGTCGAACAGCTCCAACAGGTGCTCCCGCACGGCCCGTTGGTCGCCGAGGTCGAGTCCGGCGGCCGTGTGCCAGTCCTGCGGCTCGCGCAGCGCGAGGTAGCCGCGGATGTGACCGTTGCTGTTGCGCTGGGCGACCAGGGTCCGGCCGACGCCCTTCGCCAGCAGCGATCCGCTGCCGACCAGTCGGGCGAGTTCGGGGTGGCGGGTGTCGCACTGGTCGAAGCCGGTCTCGACGAAGGTGACACCGGTGTAGTGGGGTACGGCGGGTGACAGCGCCGGGCGGACCCGTGACCAGGCGCCGTCGGCACCGACCACCAGGTCGAACTCCTCGGACGTACCGTCGCCCAGGAGCAGCCGGCACGTGCCGCCCACCAGCGGGGTGACCCCGGCGGCGGCACGGTCCCACCGCACCGTGTCCGGGGCGAGCGAGTCCAGCAGCAGGCCGCGCAGTTGGCCGCGGTCGATCTCCGGCCGGCCCCCGCCCGCGGTCGGCCCCCGCTGCGCGAGGAGGGCGCCGGTGGCATGGTCGAGCACCCGCCACTCGTCGCCCTCGGGGCGGGCGAGGGCATGGAACCGGTCGAGCAGGCCTGCCGACCGCAGGGCGGCCTGGCCGGTGTCGGCGTGAAGGTCGAGGGAGCCGCCCTGCGGGCGCGCGTCGGCGTCGGCTTCACGTTCGAACACCGTGACGGCGCGGCCGTGTTGCTGCAGGATCCGGGCACAGGTCAAGCCGCCGGGGCCGGCGCCGACGATCGCGATGCGGGGGGCACGGGCAGTGGGCATGGGTGTGTCCTTCCGGTGGTGGGCGGGTCGCCGGGCGGCCCGACACCACCAAGAAAGCACACTCGCTAAATAAGTGCAATGACTACACTTTCAGAGTGGATGCACTTCGGGCTATGGTGGTCGGGTGACCGAAGCGATTGGGCGCCGCGAGCGCAAGAAGGCCCAGACCCGCCAGTCCCTGGCCGACGCCGCACTCGAACTCTTCCTCGAACACGGCTACGACCAGGTCGGTGTCAAGGACGTCGCCGACGCCGCGGACGTCTCGGTGACCACCCTGTTCAAGCACTTCACCAGCAAGGAGGCGCTGGTCTTCGACCAGGACGACGACCTGGAGGCGGCCCTCGTCGCGGCCGTGCGCGAGCGGCCCCCGGGCCGGTCGGTCCCACAGGCGCTGCGCGAGCACCTGCTGCTGAACCAGACCCGGTTCGCCATTCACGCCGCCGACCCGCGGTTCGCCGACTTCACCCGCCTGGTGCAGGACACCCCCGCGCTGCGCGACTACTCCCAACGGATGTGGACCCGCCACGAAACGGCCCTGGCGCGGGCCATCGCGCAGGCCGTGGACGCGCCCGACGACGACGTCAGCTGCGTCGCCCTGGCCCGGTTCGCCCTGGCGGCCCGCAGCCTGATCCTGCAGCACCCCGAACCGCGCCGGGCTGCCGACGAGGCCTTCGCCCTGCTCGAACACGGCTGGGCGGCCTCCCATCCGAGCAGCTGACCCGATCCGCGAGAGCCCCGATGCGCGCACAGGCGCCGCGTGCTCCCGGCCGCGGCCCCTGTGATCCGCGGATCGCACCGATTGTCGCGAAGCCTTGACACTGCGCCACGGGCTGAGAACCCTGGTGCTGTACTCCAGGGACGCGAGGGACACGGCATGCCATGGGTTGACGAGAGCAAACGCCACCGGGGTTTCCCGGCGGCGGTGTTGGCGGACGGCAGCGAGCCGGAGCCGCTGCCGGACGGGCGCACCACCTGGTGGCTCTACAACGGTGCGGACGGTCCCCGGGCCACCGCGGTGCGCGGTGGTTGCAGCTGCGGCTGGCGGGGCGAGCAGGTGCACCGGTTGGACTTCGGCGACGACTCGGCGACCGAGGCGGTGGGCAAGGACACCGGGCCGTTCGCGGACTGGGAGTCGCACGTCGACCTGGCCGAGGGTGTGGTGCCGCGCGAGGTCGAGGACCTGATCGCGGCGCTGGTCGACCGGATCTGCGACCTGACGGAGAGCAGGCCGTACGCCGCCGCCCGTGCGGCCGGCCGGTTCGAGCGCGCCGCCGCTTCGACCGCGCTGCTGGCCGGCCGCAGGGCCCACCACAACCTGATGACCTGGGAGTACATCGGCCGCGCCTTCGGCTGCGGGCCGGCGGAGGCGCAGGAGCGGTTCGGCGAGACGCCGCAGGACGGCGACCGGGACGACGAGGTGTAGGTCGTCGGTCGTCACGCATCGGGCGGGCGGTGCGAGCACCGGTGCCGGCTGCGAGCACCGGTACCAGCTGCGAGCACCGGTATCAGCGAGGACACCGCCAAGCGGGTGCCCGCGTCACCACGACGGGCACCCGCTCCTCAACCACCCCCGGTCCTGCCAGGACCGGGCTCCCGCCCCGATGCTGCCGCACCCCTGCCCGCGCGCGCCAGCTCCACCCCCCGAAGGGGTGACAGGTCCCAACCCTTCCGATTTTTTCTGCTCCGCGGGAGTCCGCCCTGGGGGTGTCCCGGCCTGGGGGCGTCCCGGCGTCCGGCGCGGACCGCTTCCGGTCAGGCCTCCGGTCAGGCGTCGAGGACCTGGCCTTCGCGCTTGACGACCGGTCCTTCCGTCGACCACGGGAACTCGATCCAGTCGTCGGTCCGCTTCCACACGTACTCGCACTTCACCAGGGAGTGCGACTTCTCGTAGATGACGGCGGACCGGACCTCGGCGACGTGGTCGAGGCAGAAGTCGTGCACGAGCCGCAGGGTCTTGCCCGTGTCGGCGACGTCGTCGGTGATCAGGACCTTCTTGTCGGTGAAGTCGATCGCGGCGGGAACGGGCGCCAGCATGACGGGCATCTCGAGGGTGGTGCCCACGCCCGTGTAGAACTCGACGTTCACCAGGTGGATGTTCTTGCAGTCCAGCGCGTACGCCAGACCGCCCGCCACGAACACCCCGCCGCGGGCGATGCTCAAGACGAGGTCGGGCTCGTAGCCGTCGTCGGCGATCGTCTGCGCGAGTTCGCGCACCGCCCGCCCGAAGGTCTGGTAATCCAGGGTCTCACGCACATCAGTCACGACGATCAGTGTCCTTGGCCGTCGGCCGGGCCGCGAGTTCCGGCACGCTCTGGACCGGAAGTGTGGTGCTTCACACGTCGGCCGAGCGCTCCGGTTCCCCGGGCCACGGCGGCCGGCCCGCGGGGAGTCGGGCGGGTGCCGTCAGGTCCGGCGGGCGTGGGAGGCCAGGCGGTCGGCGAGGGCGGTGACGAGGGTGCGCAGTTCCTCCGGGCGCTCGATGACGAACGGCCGGTCGATCGCGGCGAGGAGCGGCGGCAGCCAGTCGAGGCGCTCCGCCCGTAGCTCGACGCGCAGCCAGCGCTCGGCGGTCGGGTCCCCGTCCGGTGCCGGTGCCGGGTCGTGGTCCTCCAGTGTCGCGACGCCGGCGGGCAGGTGGGCCCGGATCTGCTCGGCCGTGCCGTGGATGCGCAGCGTCACCTCGTGCCGGTAGTCGGCCGTGGCGAAGCCCGACAGCAGGCGGTCGGCCGGGTCGGGGCCGGCGGGCACGTCGAACATGCCGGGCAGGGCCCTCGCGTCCGCGACGCGGTCGAGCCGGAAGGTCCGGTCCTCGCCGATCCCGGGGTCCGCGCCCGTGACATACCAGCGGTTCGCGTGGGCGACGATCCCGTACGGGTGCAGCGTGCGCTCACTGGGCCGGCCGTCGCGGTCGGTGTACCTGAGGGAGACCGGCCGGCGGTGGCGCACCGCGTCGGCGAGGGTGAGCAGGATCCCGGCGTCAGGGGCGGCGTCCCCGCCGGAGCCGTCCGTGAAGGAGAGGGCGTCCAGGAGCGCGTCGAGCCGGGCCGCGACGTGCCGGGGCAGCACCCGGCGGATCTTGGCCGCCGCGGTCTCGCCCGCCGTGCGCTCGGCCGTCGCCAGTCCCGTCCGGCGTCCGGCGAGCAGTCCGAGCAGCACGGCGAGCGCCTCGTCCTCGCCGAGCATGAGCGGGGGAAGGCGGTAGCCCGGGGAGATCCGGTAGCCGCCGTACCGGCCGCGCACCGACTCCACGGGCACGTCGAGGTCGATCAGGTGGTCCACGTAGCGCCGCACGGTGCGCCCGTCGACGCCGAGGCGGTCGGCCAGTTCGGCCAGCGTCCGGGTACCGCCCGACTGCAGCAGCTCCAGGAGGGTCAGCACACGGCCGGTGGGTCGGGACATGACCACAGCCTAGGCGGATAGTGGACAGGTTCTGTCCACTATCCCTCCTAGTCTGCGGAGCGCACGGCCGCTCAGCGGCACCAGCACTCAGCCGCGCGACCGCGGCCGGCTCCGACCCCGTCCCAGGAGGACACCATGGACTTCGTTTCGATCCGCATCATCACCGGCGACGTCGCACGCCTGGTCGAGTTCTACGAACGCGCCACGCAGGTACGGGCGGAGTGGGCCACCGAGGACTTCGCCGAGCTCCGGACCCCGGGAGCCACCCTCGCGATCGCGGGCACCCGCACCGTCCCGCTGTTCGCCCCGGGCTCCGCCCGCCCGGCCGCCAACCAGAGCGTCATCACCGAGTTCCTCGTCGACGACGTGGACCGCGTCCACCGCGACCTGACCGGGTTCGTCACGGACTTCGTCACCGAGCCGACCACGATGCCCTGGGGCAACCGCTCCCTGCTGCTCCGCGACCCCGACGGCAACCTCGTCAACTTCTTCACGCCCGTCACCCCGGCGGCCATCGCGAAGTTCACCCGCTGACGGGGCACCCCGCCGCTACGCCATCCCCGCCCGCCGAAGCAGGTCTTCGTCACCCGCGGCGCCCGCAGCACCGACGGCCGCCGCGCCGCGGGGCTCGCCGGTGTCCGTGCACAGCCCCGCGAGCAGGCGCAGCCCGTCCTCGGCGGGGCTGCCGGGGGCCGCGGACAGCACCAGCAGCTCGATGCCCGGCTCGTCCGGCAGCGCGAAGTTCTCCTGGTGCAGTTCCAGCGGTCCGACCAGGGGGTGCCGGTACGCCTTGCGCCCGTGGGTGCGGGCGCGGACGTCCGCGCGGGCCCAGAGGCGGCGGAAGCGCTCGCTGCCCATCGCCAACTCGCCGATGAGCGAGGCCAGTCGGGGGTCGTCGGGGTACTGGCCGGCGGCCAGCCGCAGGTGCCCGACCACGTCGAGGGTGCAGTTCTCCCAGTCGGCGTAGAGGCCGCGGTCGGCCTCCTCCAGGAAGATGTGCCGGGCGGTGTTCAGGCCCGGCATCGGGCGGCCGAGGAGGAGGCCGGCGAGACGGTTCCCGGCGAGGACGTCCAGGCGGTGGTTCATGATCAGCGCGGGTGCGCCGGCCACCAGGTCGAGGACGCGCAGCAGTTCCGGCCGGACCCGGCTGCCCGGCGCCGTCGCACGGCGGCGGCGCTGCCGCGCGAGGCGGTAGAGGTGACCGCGTTCGGTCTCGTCGAGGTCGAGGACGCGGGCGAGCGCGTCGAGGACCTGCTCGGAGGGCTGGGTCGCGCGGCCCTGCTCCAGGCGTACGTAGTAGTCGACGCTGACGCCGGACAGGTGCGCGACCTCCTCGCGGCGCAGCCCCGCGACCCGGCGGCGGCTGTCGGTGGGGATGCCGACGGTGGCCGGATCGACCCGGGAACGCCTGGTCCGTAGGAAGCCCGCGAGATCGTCCATGCCCCTCAGTATGGCCGCGGCGGGCGCCCGTACGGCCGGCTCGGGTGCCCGTGAGGGTGGCCCTGCCGGTACCAGGAAGTCCGGTCCGACGGAAGCGGCGCCCCTGAACGCCGGGCGCCGCGGCGTCCAGGATCAGAGGCATCCGATCCGAAGGAGTCCCCCGTGAAGACGCTGATCGTCCACGCCCACCCGGAGCCGAAGTCGCTCAACAGCTCGCTGAAGGACCTCGCGGTGTCCACCCTGGAGACCGCCGGGCACGAGGTACGGGTGAGCGACCTGTACGCGATGAACTGGAAGGCGGTCGTGGACGCCGCGGACTACGGCCCCGAGGCCTCGAGTCCGCTGAAGGTCGCCCTGGACTCGGGCCGGGCCTTCGAGGCCGGCACGCTCTCCCCGGACGTCCGCGCCGAGCAGGAGAAGCTGCTGTGGGCCGACACGATCGTCTTCCAGTTCCCGCTGTGGTGGTACACGATGCCCGCGATCCTCAAGGGGTGGGTGGACCGGGTGTTCACCTACCGCTTCGCGTACGGCGTCGGCGAGCACAGCGCCACCAGGTACGGCGAGCGCTTCGGCGAGGGCACCCTCGCGGGCCGGCGGGCGCTGCTGTCGGTGACCGTCGGCGGCCCGGAGTCGCACTACGCCGCTCGCGGGATCAGCGGCCCCATCGACGACCTGCTGTTCCCGTTCCAGCACGGCGTCCTCTACTACCCGGGCATCGAGGTGCTGCCGCCGTTCGTGCTGTACGGCAGCGACCGGATGACCGACGAGGACTACCCGGCCGTCGCCCGGGCCTGGGAGCAGCGCCTGCTCACCCTGGAGTCGACCGAGCCGATCGCGTTCCGGCGGCAGAACTTCGGCGACTACGAGATTCCCTCGCTGCACCTGAAGGAGGGGCTGGAGCCCGCGGGCCGCACAGGGTTCGGGCTGCACGTGCGCGGCTGAGGGCGGTCGACTCGGTCCCCCGACTCGGTCTGTCAGCTCGGTCTACCGACTCAGTTGGTCGGCTCGGTCCACCGACTCGGACCGTCGGCTCGGTCTGCTACTTCAGTCCGCCGGCTGGGTCGGACAACCCAGTCCGGCGGCTGGGTCGAGCAACCCAGTCCATCGGCTGGGTCGAACGACAAAGTCCGTCGGCTGGGTCGAACTACCCAGTTCTCCGACTCAGTCCGCCGGCGACCGCTCCGCGAGCCCCCGGCGCCGCGGGCCCCGGGCGGGACCGCCTCGCTGCTCGTACGTCCACACCGCCAGCTGCGTGCGCGAGGCGAGCCCCAGTTTGCCCAGGATGCGTTCGACGTGGTTCTCCGCGGTCCGCTGCGCGATGGTGAGGCGCGCCGCGATGTCCTTGTTGGTGAGGCCCTCGGCGACCAGTTCCGCGACCTGGCTCTCGCGCTTCGTCAGTCCCGGGACCCCGGCCGGGTCGTCGAGGACGTGGGCCATCGCCTCGTCCACGGTGGCGCGCGCTCCGCGGCGGAACTCCCGGTCGAAGGCGGCCGCGCCCAGCGCCTCCCGTACCGTGGCGTCCAGGCGCAGGTGCTGGGTGCGCATGAACGGCGCCGCGCCGAGCCGCCCGCCCAGTGACTCCCACAACAGGTGCAGCACGCCCAGGAGCCGGGCAGTGCGCCGCGGGTCGTTCCGGGTGCTCCAGGCGATGACCTCCACGCACATGGCCACGTCCCACCAGTCCTGGAACGGGCGCAGCCGGGCGATGGCCGCCCTGGCGTGCGTGGTCGCGTCGGCGGGCGCGTCCGCGCGCAGGGCCAGCAGGGCGCGGGCGAGCAGGGCCATGCCGTGCAGCCATGACTCGCCGTGCGTGCGGGCGGCCGCCTCGACCTCGCCGCACGCCTCCTCGGCCACGGCGGCCTCGCCCCCGCAGGCGTGCGCGATGGCGAACTTGACCCGGCACTCGAGGGCCGCGTCGAGGCAGCCCAGCGCGCGGAACTCGGTGCGCGCCCGCGCGAACAGTTCGGCGGCGCTCGCGTAGTCCTCGCGCCAGACGGCGAGGATCCCGTGGTGGTGCCACACCCACGCCGACTCCCGCCGGTGGCCGCCCTGTTCGGCCGCCGCCTCGCACGCGGCGAGCGCCTGCCGTACGTCGGCGTCCGGGTCGCCCTGCAGGATGCGCAGGTACGTGTCGGTGACCCGGGCGTGGACACGGACGGCCGTCTCCGGCCCCGTCGCGCCGTCACCGCGACTGTCACCGTCACCGCCGTCCTGCGCATGGTCAGCGGCGAGCAGCTGCGACAGCCAGTGGCGCCCCTCGGACAGCAGGCCCGCGGTCATCCAGTAGTGCCGGGGCGACACGGCCAGGGCCAGACCGGCCCGTGCCTGCCCGGGCCGCTCCAGGCAGAATCCCAGGGCGGCGCGCAGGTTCGGGTGGTCCAGGCGAAGGCGCGTGAACCAGTCGACCTGCCGGGGCCCGAACCACTCCCGCCCTGCTCGTGCGGTCAGTTCGGCGTACCGGTCCCGGTGGCGGCCGCGCAGGGCGTCGAGCGAGTTGGACGCGGCCAGCCGCTGGTGCCCGTACTCCCGTACCGTCTCCAGCATGTGGTAGCGCGAACGTCCCCGCACATGGCGGCAGTTGACGATCGACCGAGCCACCAGGCCGTCGAGGGCGTCGAGCAGGGCGGCGGGCGGCAATTCGGCGTCCGCGCAGACCCGTTCGAGGCTCTCCAGGTCGAAGCCGCCGCGGAACACCGAGGCCCGCGCCCACAGCAACCGCTCGCGCCCCGTGCACAGTTCGTGGCTCCAGTCGATCAACGCGCGCAGGGTGCGCTGCCGGTCGGCGGCGACGCTGCTCCCGCCGGTGAGCAGCGCGAACCGGTCCGTGAGCCGCTCCAGGATCTCCTGCGGCGTCAGGCTCCGGATGCGGGCGGCGGCCAGTTCGATCGCGAAGGGCAGCCCGTCCAGGCGGCGGACGAGCTCGGCGACGGCTGCGGCGTCCGGCCTGGTCAGGGTGAAGCCGGGCAGCACGGCGGCGGCCCGGTCGACGAACAGCGCGACGGCCGGATTGCCGTTCAGGTCGCGCAGGCCGTGACCCGCCCGCGCGTCCGGCACCGGCAACGGCTCCACGGGAAAGACCTGTTCGCCCGCGATGCCGAGCGGCTGCCGGCTCGTCGCCAGGACGCGCAGTCCGGGCGCGGCCCGCAGCAACGCGTCGGTGAGGCGGGCGCACGCGTCGACCAGGTGCTCGCAGTTGTCCAGGACCAGCAGGGCGCGCCGCTCGCGCAGCCGGGCGGCGAGGACGGCCGCCGGGTCGGCGCCGGGGTGCCCCGGATTCGCCACGTCGAGGGTGCCGAGGACGCTCGACGCGAGCAGCTCCGGGTCCCGGAGGTCGGCGAGTTCGGCGACGTACACGCCGTCGGGGAAGGCGGAGCGCGCCGCGTCCGCCGCCACGCGCAGCGCCAGCCGGGTCTTGCCCACGCCTCCGGTGCCGCTGAGCGTCACCAGACGCGCGCCGGACAGCAGCCGGGCGATCCGGGCCGTGTCCGCCCGCCGCCCGATCAGCGGCGTCAGTTCGGCGTCGAAGCCGCCGAGGCCGGCGAACGTCCCCGCGGCTGCCCCCGTTCCCATGGGTGGTCATCCTACGGACGCGCGCTGACGGTACCGGCACGGAAAGCGTGCGGGAATTGAGTAGTTCTCCCGTTGTCCCCCGCACGCACCCGCCCGAGACTCGACGACGCGGTATCGGACGGCTATGCGAGGTGTGTGGTGACGGCAGGCACGGCGGCGGGGTCGGAGCGGAGCGGGCGGCTGCTGGGGCAGCGGGTGTGGACCTACCAGGGGGCCTACGTACGCAGGCCGACAACCGCGCTGGTCGTGCTCCTCATCCTGTTCGGCGTGCTGTGCTCCCTCGTCGGCAAGTACTACGACGAGGACTCCTCGTTCCGCCTCGCGTTCTGGGCCCTGCCCGTGGCGGCCCTGGGGTGCCTCGCCCTGTGCGTGCGGCACGCCCGGATCCGGATCCGGGAGTACGAGCACGGCTTCGAGCTGCGCCGGCCGGGGCGCCGCACGCTGCGGTACGCGTGGCAGGAGATCGCCTCCGTCGAGTCGACCCGGGTGTCCGTCCACTTCAACTCGGCGCACTCGCACGACGTGCTCAAGACCGTGATCCGCCCCCACTCGGGCGGCCGGATCCGCCTCCGGGGCCTGGACTACATCAGGGTCCAGGAGGAGTGCGGCTTCTGGCGGATGATCACGAAGGCGCACCCCACCACCGGCGCGCGCTTCGTCTCGGACGCGACGCAGTCCGTCGCCGTGGCCCGTGCGCAACGCCTCCTGGACGAGCTCGGCGCGGGCGGGTCGTTCCGCTGGGGCGCCCTGACCTTCACCGCCGAGGGGATGACCCTCTCCCCGTTCCCCGCGCCGATCGCCTGGTCCCGGATCGCCCTCGTCTCCGCGCGCCCGGCGGACGGTGTCCAGCTCGACGTCCGGGGACTGGCCTCGCACGTCGGCAGCCGGGCCCTGTCGGGGCGCGCGACGAAGGCGGGCTACCGCACCGAAGGGGACCGGCTGGAAGTGTTCGTGCCCGTCCGCCGCCCCGGATCGGACTACGTGGCGCTGAGCGTCCTGCTCGCCCACGGCACCGCCCTGCGGAACGGGCAGGACCAAGGACACGAGGGATAGCGAGGGTCGGCCGGGCCCCGGCCGGTCTACGGCCGGCGGCGGGTGGGCCCGGGCCGCAGGGCCTCGGCGGCGGCCGCCGCGACGGCCTCGGCGACCGTGGACAGGGCGGGCGAATCCAGCTTCCACTGCTGCCAGTACAGGGGAACGTCCATCGGCCGGGCGGGTGCCAGCTCCACCAACCGCCCGGACCGCAGCAGCGGCTCGGCCTGCGGCTCGGGCACGAGGCCCCAGCCGAGACCGGCGGCCACCGCGTCCCGGAACCCGTCCGAGGCGGGCACCAGGTGGCGGATCCGCCCGGCGCCCGACCGCCCCCGGGTGAGGGACCGGACGAACTCGTCCTGGAGCTCGTCGCGCCGGTCGAAGGCCACGGTGGGGGCCCGGCCCAGATCCTCGGCCAGGTCCCCGGTGAGATGACGGGCCGCGAACTCCGGTGTGGCCACGGCCAGGTAGCGGGCCAGCCCGAGCCGCCGCACGGTGCAGCCGGCCACCGGGTCGGGCGAGGAGGTGACGGCGGCCATCACCTGGCCCTCGCGCAGCAGGGCGGTGGTGTGGGCCTCGTCCTCCCGGTGGAGCTCGAAGCAGATCGGCGGGTCCTGCGGCACCCGGGTGAGCGCGGGCAGGAACCAGGTCGCGAGGGAATCGGCGTTGACCGCGATCGGGACCCGGGCCGGGCCCTGCTCGGCCGCCAGGCCCAGTTCGGCGCGGGCGTCGCGTTCCAGCCGGGCGAGCTGGCGGGCGAACCGGACCACCACCTCGCCGGACTCGGTGGGCCGCACCGGCTTGGTGCGCATCAGCAGGACCCGACCGGTGCGCTGTTCCAGGGCCTTGACGCGCTGGCTGACGGCGGAGGGGGTCACGTGCAGTGCGGCGGCCGCGGCGTCGAAGGTGCCCTCGTCGACCACCGCGAGCAGGGTCCGGACCTGGTCCAGGGGAAGCTCGTCCATAAGTACGGCTAAGGTTACTTTAGAATCTTTAGCTGTACTCATCTATACGCGGTCCATACGGTCGGACCCATGACCAGCAGCACCATCGCCGCCGCACTCGCCGGATTCGGTACCGGACTCTCCCTCATCGTGGCCATCGGGGCCCAGAACGCGTTCGTCCTGCGCCAGGGCGCCCGCAGGCACGCCGTCCTCGCGGTCGTCGCCATCTGCGCCGTCTCGGACGCGGCGCTGATCGCGCTCGGCGTGACGGGGGTGGGCACGGTGGTCACGGCCTGGCCCGCGGCGCTGACCGCGGTGGGCCTGATCGGCGGGGCGTTCCTGCTCTGTTACGGCTTCCTGGCGGCCCGACGGGTGCTGCGCCCGGATCCGGCGGCCGCGCTCACCGGCGGCGGACCGGAGACCGGGTCCGTCCGGCGAGCGGTCCTCACCTGCCTGGCGATGACCTGGCTGAACCCGCACGTGTACCTCGACACCGTGCTCCTGCTGGGCTCGCTCGCCTCCGACCGCGGCGACCTGCGCTGGGCCTTCGGCGCGGGCGCGGCGCTGGCCAGCCTGTGCTGGTTCGCCGCCCTGGGCTTCGGCGCCCGGCTGCTGAGCGGCGTCCTGTCCCGGCCGAGGGCCTGGCGGGTGCTGGACGGACTGGTCGCGGCGACCATGCTGGCGATGGGCGGGATGCTCCTCGCCGGGGCGTAGGGCGCCCTGACCCACCGGCCCCGGCTGCCACCCGCGTGGGTGGCCGGCCATGGTGGCATCCGACCCGACCAGGCCGGATGCCACCCTTCGTCCGACGCCGCGCGGACCCGCGGGCGTACGCGCGGGTTCACTCCGCGGGGCCGGGGCCGTGCCCGGGGGTCAGGGCTGCTGCGGGTCGCTCCGCGGGCCGAACCGGCCCGTCAGCCGGACCGCAGCGAGGGCGACCGCGTACCCGACGGTGAACAGCACCACCAGGAACAGGACAGCGGTCGCGTTCATGACGTAGTAGCCCGTCAGCGTGGGGGCGACCACGGGCGGCACCCCCAGGACGACGGCCGTCAGGGCCGCCGAGCGGACCGTACGGGTGGTGCAGGCGACGGCCGCGCCGACGACCACCGGGGCGACGAGGGGGAATCCGGTCCGGAAGAACACTCCCTCCCCCGGGCCGGAGACCAGGACGAGGGCGACGTCCGAGGCCGTGGTGGCGAGCACGACCGCCCACGGTACGGCGGAGCGCGGTCGCGTGGTGCGGTCCGGCGGGGCGGCCAGCAGCACCAGGGCGTTGAGGGCGAACAGCACCGTGTCCGGGCCGACCAGACCGTAGGTCAGCGGGCCCCGCGCGTGCGCACCGGGCAGTTCGGGGCCGGCGAGCAGGACGAGCAGCGGGGCCACGACGGTGGCCGCCGCCAGGGCGCGGGCCGCCGTCCAACGGCCGGTCAGCGCCGCGACGGCCATCAGCACCGCCGGGACGAGCAGCGCCATCGTGGCGCCGAGCGACCCGACGCGCATCCCGCCGTCCGGGTCGGTGGCGGCCCGGACCGCCCAATAGAGGTGCACGGCCGCGTAGCCGCCGGCCAGTGCGGCGGCGAGCGGGGCCGCGGTGGCCAGGGCCCGGCCCGCCGGCCGGTGGGAGACCAGGCCGAGCCGGACCCGGACCCCGTGCCCCGCCACATCGGCCACCTCACGCAGAGCGGCGAGCGGACTCGCGGTTCGGACGCGGCGCTCGGCGTGATCGGCAACCTCCGCCAGCGCGTGGGTGCCGTAGGAGGCCGGGTAGAGGGCGAGGGCGCGGCGCAGCAGGTGGGTCGTCAGGCGGCCCTCCCTGCTCTGCTCCTGGTGATTCTGGTGGTCCTGGTGGTCCTGGTGCGCGGTCATGCCGGGCCTCCCGCGAGCCTGTTCCGGGTGATGGCGAGGCGGCGGTCGGCCTCGCGGAGGGCGGCCCGCAGCCGCCGGCTCTCGTCGGTGAGGGCCTGGGTGCCGGTCGGGGTGAGGGCGAAGACGCGGCGGGGTCGCCCGTCGACCGTCTCCTCCCGTTCGACCCGGATGAGGCCTTCGGCGAGCAGTCGGTCGAGCGTGCCGTACAGGCTTCCGGCGCCGAGCCGGACCCGGCCGTCGGAGATCGCGGCGACCTCGTCGCCGAGCGCGTAGCCGTGCCGGGGCTGGTCTGCGAGGGCGGTGAGCAGCAGGAAGGTGGGCTCCTGCATGGAGCGTTTCTTCGTCACGCCGATCACCATAGTACGGTCACCGTAGTGTCCGGAAGAGCGGGTGCGATCGGAGGCGGGGGGCACTCACCGCTCATCCGCCAGGACCAACGCACACCCGGGAAGCCGGTAAGGCTTGCCTTGCCATGGAGTCGGGCCCGCCTCTATGGTGAAGTCCTCAGAGGACCTGAAGACCTGGGGACCTGAGGACTACTTGGGGAGAGTGATCATGTCAGACCTCCATGCCCTGACGCTGGCCGAACAGGCGGCGGCGATCCGCGGGCGCACCGTCTCGCCGACCGAACTCGTCGACCACCACCTGCGCCGGATCGAGGAACTCGACGGCGTGCTCGGCGCCTACCGCACGGTCGACGCGCCCGGCGCCCGTCGGGCCGCCCGTGCGGCCGAGGCCAGGCTGGCCGCCGCCGGGGACGGCCCCGAGACCGGGGACGGCGCCGGGCTGCCGCCACTGCTCGGCGTGCCGCTGTCGGTGAAGGACACCTGGCCGGTCGGCGGGCTCCCGTTCACCGCGGGCTCCGCCGCCTTCGACGACCGCACCGCTCCGCAGGACGCCGCCGTGGTCGGCGCCCTCCGGGCCGCGGGCGGCGTGCTGCTGGGCACCACCACGGCCGCCGAGTTCGGCTGCTCCGCCTACACGGAGACGGTCCACGCCACCGCGCGCAGCCCGTACGACCCCGGCCGCGGCGCCGGGGGTTCCAGCGGCGGGGCGGCCGCCTCGGTCTCCGCCGGACTGGCCGCCGGGGCCCTGGGCAGCGACGGCGGCGGCTCGGTCCGGATCCCGGCCGCCGCCTGCGGTGTGGTCGGCCTCAAGCCCAGCCGGGGCCGGGTGACGACCGCCCCCGGCACGGACGCCTTCGGGCTGGCCACCGCCGGCCCGCTGGCCCGGACGATACTGGACGCGGCCCTCCTGCTGGACGTCATGGCCGGCAGCGTCCCGGGCGACGGCAGCACCCTGCCCGCCTCCCCCGCCGGCCACTTCCGGGCCTGCGTCGAACGCGAGCCCGGCCCGCTGCGGATCGGCGTCCTGCCCCGGACGGACGGGTGGCACCCGGAGGCCGCGCTGGCCTCCCGCCGCACCGCCGACCTGCTCGCCGACCTCGGCCACCGGGTGGAGGAGGCCCCGCCGTTCGACCCCGCCGAGTACGTGCCGGACTTCACCGTGCTGTGGAGCGTGCTGGCCGCCGCCGTGCCCGTCCCGCCGGAGCGGGAGGACCGGCTGCTGCCGCTGACCCGCTGGCTGCGCGCCCGGGGCAACGAGCACAGCGCGGTCCGGCTGGCCGCGGCGATGGCCTCGCTGACCGCCACCGCCCGGACGATCTGCCACCGGTACGACCATTTCGACGCGGTGCTGAGCCCCACGACGGACCAACCGCCGCTGCCGGTCGGGTCGTTGGCCGACCCTGACGCCCCGGAGCGGACCTACGCCCGGATGCTCGCCGTCACCCCGCGCACGCCGGTGGCGAACCTCACCGGCCGGCCGTCGATCAGCCTGCCGCTGCACTGGACCCCGGACGGACTGCCGATCGGCGTGATGCTGACCGCCCGGCTCCACCAGGAGGGCCTCCTGCTCTCCCTCGGCGCCCAGCTGGAACGGGCCCGGCCCTGGCACCACCACGCCGCCCGGCAGGCGGCCGTCCTGGAGCGGGCGACCGGGCAGAACACGGCGCGGCCCGAGCGGGGGACGCGGTGAAGCGCGGACAGCTGGCCTTCCTGACCGGCACCCACATCGTCAACGACCTCTACCAGGGCGCCGTCCCGGCCCTGCTGCCCTTCCTGATGTCCCAGCGGCACTACAGCTACACCGCCGTCTCCGGCATCGCCCTGGCCGCGAGCGGCCTGTCCAGCGTGGTCCAGCCGCTGTTCGGCCTGCTGGTCGACCGCCGCCCCCGCGGCTGGCTCATCCCGGCCGGCTTCCTCACCGCCGCGGCCGGGATCACCGGTGCGGCCCTCGCCGACAGCTACCCGCTGACCTGGCTCTTCGCCGCGCTGGCCGGCATCGGCATCGCCGCCTACCACCCGGCCGCCACCAACCAGGCCCGGGTCGCCGGCGGACAGTCCCAGCGGGCGATGAGCCTGTTCTCCGTCGGGGGCACCCTCGGCGCCTCGCTGGCACCGGCCCTGGTCACCCTCGTGGTCGGCGCGTACGGCCTGGGCGGCAGCTGGCTGCTGGCCGTCCCGGCGCTGGTGACGGCCCTGCTGTGGGCCGCGCAGGGCCGCTGGCTGCGGTACCGCGGCCACACCCCGGCGACCCCGGCCGCCGCCCGGGGCGCGGCGACGAGCGCCCACCGCGACGACTGGCGGGCGTTCGGACGCCTCGCCGCGACCACCGTCGCCTGGTCGATCCCCTACGTAACCGTCACCTCGATGCTCGCCCTCCACATCCAGCGCGACCTCCACGGCTCGACGGGAACCGGCGCCGCCGCACTGACCCTGCTCACCCTGGCCGGGGCGGCCGGCACCCTGCTCGGCGGCTGGCTCGGCGACCGGCACGGACGGATGACCCCGATCCGCACCGGCTACTTGCTGGCCGTCCCCGCCCTGGCCGCCGTGGCCTTCGCACCCTCCGTCGCGGTCGCCATGGCCGGCGCGGTGGCGTTCGGACTGGCCATGTTCCTGCCCTTCGCCCCGCAGGTGACACTCGCCCAGGACTACCTGCCCACCCGGCCCGGCACCGCCAGCGGGCTGACCCTCGGACTCGCCATGTCCGTGGGCGGCCTCGCCGCACCGGCGCTCGGGGGCCTGGCCGACGCCCACGGCCTGCGGACCGTCCTCGCCCTGGTCCTCGGCGTGCTGGCGCTCGGACTCGGCTCCGCGCTGCGGCTGCGCGACCGCGTACTGCCGGAGGCGGGGCCGGAGCAGGGGCCGGAACCGGCCCCGGAACGGGTGAACGAGCAGGCCGCCACGGGTGCGGCACCCGGAGGACGATAGGGTCGTCCTCATGACTGTTCGCCCGGTACGCCATCGCTCACTGGTGGAGGAAGCCACGGCCGAGCTGCGCCGACTGATCGGCACGGGCGAGTGGCCGGTCGGCAGCAAACTGCCCGGTGAGGTGGAGCTGAGCCGACTCCTCGGAGTCGGCCGGACCACCTCGCGCGAGGCCGTCCGGGTGCTGATCGCCGACGGCCAGCTGCGCGCCCGTCAGGGCTCGGGCACGTACGTGGCCGCCGCCGCCCCGGTCTCGGAGTTCGACCGGGAGCTGCGGCGCTCGGAGGTCTTCGACGTGTACGAGGTCCGGGCGGCGCTGGAGGTGGAGGCGGGCCGGCTGGCCGCGCAGCGGCGCACCGAGGCGGACGTCGCCGCGCTCCGGGCGGCGCTGGCCGCCCGCGACGCGGCCGCCGACCCGGCCGAGCTCGTCGAGACCGACCTGGAACTGCACCGCCAGGTCGTCCGGGCGGCGCACAACCCGGTGCTCATCCGCCTCTTCGACTCCTTCGTCGACGCGCTGCGCGAAGCGGCCGGCCACGTGGTGGCCGACAACCGGCTCCACGACGGCGTCGAAGCGGAGGGCATCACCCACGCGCACCGCACCCTGGTCGAGGCGATCGCCGCGGGCGACCCGGACGCCGCCGTCGCGGCGACCCAGGCCAACCTGGACCACACCCTCGACAGACTGCGCGCCACGGGCACCGGACCACGCTGAGCCGGCCGCACCCGCGCCCGACCGCCTCGGGCCCGGCCGTCCGGTCGTGCCCTCGTACGGCCCCCGGGTCCGGCGGTTCCTACCGACAGGAGCCGCCGGGCCCATCCGCATCACCGGGCCCCACCTGGCTCCCCACCGAGGCCAGGTAGGCGGCGGTCAGCTCGGGGGTGGCCAGCCAGGCGGCGTAGTCGCGCGCTTCGGCGTAGGTGTTGGCGAGCCGGCGGCCGACCTCCGGGTGTTCGGCGGCGGCCGCGAACACCCCCTGGAGGTGGTCCGGCACGGTCAGCATCGCGGCGGTGAACTCGACGCTGTGGCGGGCCTGTTGCTGCCAGAACCGCTCGGCGGTGCGGCACATCCAGTCGGCCGTGTAGGGGGCGTCGCCGTGCTCCACGACGGCCCGGCGGTAGGCCTCGGCGGCCCGGGCGGCGTTGTTGGCGCCCTGTCCGGCGATCGGGTCGGTCACCACCACCGCGTCGCCGAGGCCCAGCACGTGGACGGCGTCCACGCCCGAGCCGAGCTCCGCCACCGCGCGCCGGACCACCGGGGTGACCGCGCCGAACAGCCCGGCCCCGGCGTCGGTCGGCTCGGCCTCCGTCCAGAGCTCCGCCTCCCAGGGCAGGTACTCGGCCAACAGCTCGCGGATCCGGGCCAGTTGGACATCCGGCGGCGGGGCGTCGCCGAACGCGTCCAGCGGGCCGCCGGGCAGCGCCTCCCAGAGCAGGATGTCGCAGGGGCCGGAGAGGGTGAGCGCCGGCTGCAGGTACAGCTCGCCTAGGCCGGGCAGGGCGTTCATCCGGGCCCTCGGCCCGGCGGCCGGGTCCGGCGAGCCGACGCCGTGCGCGTACAGGCAGGACAGGGCCCGCTGCGGTCCGTCGAACGGCGAGCGGCCGGCGTCGCGTTCGAAGATCCCGGACAGGGCGCCGCGGCCGGCCGCGACCACGGTCAGCTCGTGCCGACGGGCCAGCTCGTGCAGCCCGCCGCGGTCCAGCGTGCGGTACTCGACCACGCCGCCGCGCTCGGCCAGCAGTTCCAGCCAGCCGGCCAGCTTGAGCCGCTGGTCCACCGACTGGGCGGGCTCGTCCAGCGTCATGGTGTACTCCAGCGCCCGCACGCCGGGGGGCGCCGCCAGCACCGCCTCCACCGAGGAGACGGCCGGCGCCTGCTCCGCCCAGAGGTCCAGCCCGGCCGCCGCCTCGATCCGCAGGGCGGGGCCGAACATCGCCTGGGTGGACAGCACCCGGCCGCCGCGCAGCTGCTCCGGGGTGCGCTCGGCGACCAGCGTCACCCGGTACCCGTCCGCCACCAGCCCGAGCGCGAGTTGGAGGCCGGCCTGGCCCGCTCCGACGACGGCGATCCGGCGCACGCTGCCTCCTGGTGGTCTGTTGACGGTCCGTCAAGCAGGCACAGTAGTCGAGCGGGCGCGCTCCGGTCACCGGTGGCGGGCGCATCCGTTCGAAGGAGGCGGCGGCGTGCGGACCGCGCCGCCGCCCCGGTCGCCCGGGGTGCCCCGGGCCGGCTCAGCCGCGCAGGTGCGCGGTGAGCACCTCCACCACGTCGTGGGTCCGGTCGGCCAGGTAGAAGTGCCCGCCCTGGAAGACCCGCAGGTCGAAGGGGCCGGTGGTGTGCCGCTCCCACTGGCCGACCTGGTCGACGGTGGCGTGCGCGTCGGACTCCCCCGCCAGGGCGGTGATCGGCAGCGACACGGTCGCGTCCGGGGTGCTGCAGTAGGTCTCGACGGCCATGTAGTCGGCCCGCAGGCTCGGCAGGACCAGCTCGCGCAGGCCGGGCACGGCGAAGATCCGGTCGTCCGTGCCGCCGAGCGCGGAGATCTCGGCGAGCAGTTCGTCGTCCGGCAGCTGGTGGACCCTGGTCGTCCGGGGCAGCGAGGGCGCGCGGCCGGCCGAGACGACCAGCCGGTCCGGCCCCCGTACGCCGTCGCGCTCGAAGCAGCGGACCGTCTCGAAGGCGACGGCCGCACCCATGCTGTGCCCGAAGAAGGTGAGCGGCCGGTCCGCCCACTCCCGCAGCTCCCGGGCGAGCTGCTCGGCGAGGCCGGTCACCGAGCCGATCGTCGGCTCGCCGATGCGGTTCTGCCGGCCCGGGTACTGGACGGCGAGCACATCGGCGTGCGGCGCCAGCGCGTTGGCGTACTCCAGGTAGTAGCTGGCCGAGCCGCCGGCGTGCGGGAAGATCACGATCCGGGCGGGCGCGGAGTCGGACGGGTTGAACCTGCGGAACCACGGATTCTCGACGACGGCGCTGCTGGACATGCGGGGTGCGACCTCTCTCCGTGACGGACTCTGCAGGCCCCAGTCTGGCAGTGCCGGGCCCCGCCGCGGGCGCGAAGTGACGATCATGACCCTCCGGCAGGCCGGTTCTCGCCGGTGCCCCGCCGGCCGCCCGGGCCTGCCTGTCAGGAGGTTCAGGCCCGGACACCGGTCGCGGGGTCCGGGTCGGTGACCCAGCCCGCGGCCAGGAGGAGGCCGGAGGTGCGGTGGACGGCGAGGAAGCCGAACGGCCGTCCGAAGCCGGCCCGGGCGATCCGCCGTAGGTACGACGGGCGCGGGCGGGCGGCGGCGCCCCCGGCGACTCCGAGGGCGGTCACCGAGGCGGCGCGGAAGCCGTCCGGGCCGAAGGTCGCGGTGGCGCGCTGCCGGGCGCCGTCGATGAACAGCGGTTCCTCTCCCCCGAGCCCGGGCAGGCGGTGCTCGGTCTCCGAGCGGGTCCCCAGCGTGGCCAGGCCGAAGAGGTCGAGTCGGGCGAGCAGATCGTGGTCGGCCCCGACGGTGAACCGCGGGACGTCCACGGCCAACAGGTCCTCCGGCTCGTACCGCCGGATCCGGTCGATCGTCAGGCCGGGGCCGGGGGTGCCGACGGGCAAACGGTCGGCGGTGGTCCGGCGGTGGCGCCCGCTCGATGCCTCGATCCCGGTGGCCAGCACCCGGCCGGGCGACGCGCCGGGCTCGCCGAGCAGCAGATGGACACTGATGTCCCCGTACCCGTGCACCCGCACTTCGGTGACGAGCCCGGTCGGTGACTCCAGCACGGCGGCCCGGTCCAGCAGGCAGGTGTACCGCGACAGATACCGGACGGGCCTGCCCCAGGCGTCCGCCGGACCCTCCGGCGGGCCGTCGATCTCGTCGAACGGCCGGATCCAGTCGGTCCGGACGGTGAGCGCCGCGGCCAGCACCAGGCGGGTCTCCCGGTCCAACCGCACCGGCATGGCGTCGATCAGACCGCCGGTGGCGCGGGCGGCCCAGGCGTCCAGCCGCGCCTGGTCCTGCCGGACGTCACCGGAGAGCCGCCCGTGTACACCCGCCGGCAGCCCGGCCGGCCACTCCGGGCGCAGCCGCAGCCGCTCACCCGTCCAGAGCCCGAGGGCCGAGCCGACCGCCGGGATGCCCTCCAGCAGACCGAGGAGTTCCCGGGCCCGCTCGGCGGCAGCCTCCGGCAGCAGACCCAGGGCCTGCGTCAACTCGCCCTGGACGGCGGGGCTTCCGGCCGGCGCCAGCAGGCCGAGCAGCGGCCAGACACCGGCCGGCATCAGGACCGTCCCACCCGCCGGGTCGACCTGCCCGACCCAGCGCGCGCCCAGCGCGTTGACGACCCTCACGGCTTCGGCCCGACTCATCCGCCCCCCTTCGCTCGATCGTCCGGTACGCCGCCGAGGGTAGGCCCGCGCCCGGGTGGGAGGCGACCGGTTTACCGGCACTCCCGGCCGCCAACGCCCGCTCCGGGAAGGCGGGTTCCGCCGTCCCCCCTTTCCGCTGTCGACCTGATCCGATCCGTGTCAGCATGGCCGCATGAGCGAACCCGACGACTGGATCACCATCGCGGCGTACGAGAATCTGCCCGGCCGCCCGACCCCGCCGGCAGCCCTCCGCGCTTGACTGCGTGACCGGGGCATCGACTGGATGCCCATCGCCGCGGAAGCGGTGCGCAGTGACCTGCTCTGCGGGGTCGGACCGGACGGCCGTTGGCACGGCTGGTTCGAGGTCCGGGTCCACGCCGACGCCCTGCGGACGATCGGGCTGCACCCCGAGCAGGCGTCCGCGGTCGTCAACGGATCTTCCCCGCCCGGCTGGTGGCACGCCGAGGCCGAGCGCCGGGCCCGTCGGTGACGGCGGCCGCCGGCCCGGATCAGCCCGCCGCGCCGAAGCGGACCGTCTCGGCGCGGGAGCGGGAGGCCGCGTCCAGCAGCAGGACGGACGAGGCCTCCGGGGTCGGCATCGGGCCGCCGGCGCGCACGTGCCGGGTGAAGGCGGCCAACAGCTGCTCCAGGCCGCGGCGGTGGCGGGCGAAGACCCGGCCGGAAGCGTGCCGGCCGCGGGCCCGCTGGCCGTCCAGCGCGGTGGCGGCGCCGACGTCCAGCAGCACCAGGTGCAGTTCGCGGCCCCGGCGGGCCGCCTCCCGGGCGAGCCAGCGCCGCATCCAGGCGCGGCTGCCGCAGTCGTGCACCAGCAGCGGGCCGCCACCGCGCACCGAGGAGCGCAGCAGCCGGAAGTGTTCCAGCCGGGCCCACGGCCGGTACACCGCGTACGGCAGGGCGGCGGGCATCACCGCCTCGCAGGCCTCGTGCACCGTCCGCGGGTCCACGGCCCGGACCGCCGCCCCGGACCAGCGCCGCAGCAGCGTGCTCTTCCCGGCCCCCGGCAGCCCGGACACCACCACGACGGCGTCGGCCGGGTAGGCGGTGACGAACCCCGCCCCGGCCTCGCCCCGCAGATCGACCACGCCGCGCGGCGCCACGACCGCATCCACCCCGCCGCCCACCAGTCCGAGCCCCCGTTCACGTCCGACCGGGAACCCTAACAACAACGCCCGGCCGGCCGCTCGGCGGATCCGGCCGGACCGGGCCTCGGCGTCGGGCGTGCGCGCCTCGCGGAGAGGAAGCGGGGGCGCCCTCCGGCCGGGGGCCGAGGGGACCCCGCAGGCCCGCACCGGTCCGTCGGCGCCTACCCGCACCCGTCGGTGCCCCTGGGCCCCCGGCGACCGCAGTGCACCCGTGGGCCCGCCGTCCACTAGGCTGACGGGCCGTCAGACAGGAGGACGGGCCATGGCGGAGGCGGCTCCGACGTACACCGCGCTGGTGCTGGACGGGCTCGCCCGCGATCCCGCCCGGGTGGCGCTCCGGTACGGGGACGAGGAGTGGACCGGGCAGCGCTGCCTGGACCTGGTGCACCGCGCCGCCCGCGCGCTGGAGCGGGCCGGGCTCGGGCGCGGGGACGGGGTGACGGTGCTGGCCGGGAACCGGCCGGAGGCGCTGCTGGTGCGGCTGGCCGCGAATCTGCTGGGCTGCCGGGTGGCGATGCCGTTCCCGGACGGGCCGGTCGCCGAGCAGGTGGCGCTGGCGGAGTTCGCCGGGACGTCCGCGCTGGTCTTCGACCCGGTCCGGTGCGCGGCGGCGGCCGACGGGGTCGCGCGGGCGGTGCCCTCGGCCGTCCTGCTCTCGCTGGGCCCGTCGCCGCTCGGGCTCGGCACGGACCTGCTGGACCTCGCCGCGGCCCGCTCCCCCGCCCCGCTGGCGCCCCGCTACCGGCCCGAGGACGTGATGGCGGTGCGGTTCACCGGCGGCACGACCGGGCGCCCGAAGGGGGTGCTGCGCCGCTTCGCCCGTCCGCCGCGCCCGCCGCTGCTGGCCGGCTCGGTCTTCCTGCTGTGCACCCCGCTCTGCCACGGCGGCGGCACCACGGCGGACCTGGCGCTGGCGGCGGGGGGCACGGTGGTGATGCAGGACGGGTTCGACGCCGGGGCCGTGCTGGCGGCGGTCGAGCGGCACCGGGTGTCCCGGATGTACCTGCCGCCGCACCTGCTGTACCGGCTGCTGGACCACCCGCTGCTGCCGACGACCGACACCGGCAGCCTGCGCCGGGTCGGCTACACCGGGTGCGCGCCCTCGCCGCGGCGGCTCGCCGAGGCGACCCGGCGGCTGGGCCGGGTGCTGCACCAGACCTACAGCCTGACGGAGTGCGGGCCGGTCGCCCGGCTGGGCCCGGACGAGCACCTGGCACCGCGGCTGCTGACCACCGCGGGCCGCCCGTACCCGGACACCGGGCTGCGCGTCCTGGACGAGGACGGCGCCGAGCTGCCGCCGGACCGGACCGGGGAGATCTGCGTCCGGACGCCGACCGCGATGGCCGGCTACTGGCGCGACCCGGAGCTGACCGGGCAGGTGCTCCGGGACGGCTGGCTGCACACCGGCGACCTGGGCAGCCTGGACGCGGCCGGCTATCTGACGGTGGCCGGGCGGCGGGACCCGATGGCGGTCGTCGAGGGGCACAATGTGTTCCCCCGCGAGATCGAGGAGCCGCTGCGCACCCACCCGGAGGTCCGCGAGGCGGTGATGTTCACGACCACCGACCCGGACCGCCTGGAGCGGGTGCACGCCGCCGTCGCCCTCGTCCCCGGCTCGCGGCTGACAGCCGAGCAGCTGCACCGCTGGGCCCGGGCGCACGGCCTCGGCCGGTGCGCCCCGGACTCACTCCTGCTGCTGCCCGCGATCCCGCTGAACGGTCTCGGGAAGCCGGACCTCGCCGCCCTGCGGGCCCAGGTGGACGCCGGGAGCGGACGGGCGGCCGCCACCGCGGGGGCGCGCGACGGGGTGTGACGCGCCCGCCGAGTGCATCGAGCGCCTACGCGGGCGACCTCTCGTGCGCCACCCGGCGGGAAGAACCGTCCGTGGGCACTCGATCGTGCGGCCCGACCTGCCGATACATCCCCGGCAGCGCCGTGCACGTCGCTGTGGGCCGCACCGTCCCCCCAGGAGGCACTCCCTTGACCTGGCTACGCGTCCTGACCGCACTGGGCATCCTCGCCGTGGCGGCCAGTGCCCTGATCGTCTTCGCCCTCTGCACCGCCACCTCGCGCGGCGAGCGCGCCGCGGAGGAGGCGCCGCCCGACCTCCGGGCGGACGCCGAGGGCAGCGGCCTCTTCCAGCGGATGGGCGGCGACAGCTGACGCCGCGCCGCCCACCGCCGGTCAGTGCCCGGCGATGTCGTCCGGCCGGACCTCGATGTGGTCGGCGGCGAGATCGACCGCCACCCGGTGCTCCATGCCGAGCGACTCCAGGAACTTGACCGGCAGCTGCACCCGGCCGCTGCGGTCCAGCATCACGTACTCGCGCTCGTTCACCGACTCCTCGCCGTGCTCGTCCATCACGGTGCGGCGCAGCACCTCGCTGGCGGTCCGCCCGTCCCGGATCGCGACCGTGCGACGGACCTCGCCCGCGACCATCGGGTCGTGGGTGACGATCACGACGGTGGCGCCCAGTTCGCGGTTGACGGTGCGGAAGGACTCGAAGATGATCCCGGCGGTCTCCGAGTCCAGCTCGCCGGTGGGCTCGTCGGCGAGCAGCACCGGCGGGTTGTTGGCCATCGCCACCGCGATCGCCACCCGCTGCTGTTGGCCGCCGGAGAGCTCGTTGGGCTTGCGGTGGGCGAGCTCGCCGATCTCCAACGCCTCCATCAGCTCCGCCACCCGGGCCGCCTGCTGCCGGGCCCCGCCGGCGCCCGAACGACGACCGCGCAGCTGCATCGGCAGGGCGATGTTCTCGGCGGCGGTGAGGAAGGGCAGCAGGTTGCGGGCGGTCTGCTGCCAGATGAAGCCGACCACCTCGCGCCGGTAGCGCAGCCGCTCCTTGACCGACATCTCCAGCAGGTCGCAGCCGGCCACGGTGGCGGTGCCGGCGGTCGGCACGTCCAGCCCGGCGAGGATGGTGAGCAGCGTGGACTTGCCGCTGCCCGAGGCGCCGACCAGGGCGACCAGGTCGCCCTGGCGGATGGTCAGCTCCAGGCCCTGGAGCGCCTGGACCTCGACCCCCTCCGCGCTGAAGATCCGGACCAGCCGGTCGCAGACGATGGCCGCTCCCTCGCCGTACGCCTTGGGCGAGGCGGCGGCGAGGGCCCGCTGCTGGAGCTCCTGGAGGCTGGGGGCCTCGGCGACCGTCCGCTCCTGGGGAGTGCTCTTCACCGGTGGTCTCCTGTCTCGACTGTCTGCTTCATCGCACCGCTCTCCACTGTCCCGGCGGACCGGGCCGCTGTCACGGCCCGTGCACCGCCCCCGCCCGCCGCTCCCGGCGGGTCCGCCGCTATCCGTGCCGGCCTCATTGCCGTTCCCCCGCTCGCAGTTCGGTGGCGATCTGGCGCCGGCCGGCGACCAGGGTCTCCAGCACCACCCCGAGGCCGACCACCAGGGCCAGACCGGCGGTGGGCAGCAGCACCGGCAGCACCGCCGGGGCCAGGGTCTCGCCGACGGTGGCACCGACCAGCGCCGAGAGGTCGAAGGCGCCCCCGAGCAGGGCGACCGCGGCCAGCGCGACCAGCCCGCCGCCGACGGCCGCCGCCAGGGTCTGCGGCAGCGCCTCGGCGATGATCAGCACCAGGCCCTGCCGGGGCCGCAGGCCCATGGTGCGCAGCCGGGCGAGCACCGCCGTACGGTCCGGCGCGGCCCGCAGCAGCGTCAGCAGCACGGCCAGCAGGGCGAAGCCGGCGGCGGCGAAGCCCGAGTACCAGAACAGCCGCCCGGCGGCGTGCTGCACCGGGTCGCCGGCCAGCTCGGCGATCTTCTCGCGGCTGCTGTGCACCACGTAGCCGGGGGGCAGGCCGGCGGTGGTCTTCCCGGCCGCCGTGGCCTCCGCGTCGATCAGCTTGGCGACGCGCCCCAGGAGCTCGCCGCTGCCGATGGCGCGCTCCCGCAGCAGGGCGCGGACCCGGTCCGGATCGACGTCGCCGACGGCGAACCACTTATTCACCCGGTTCGACCGCTTGAGCTCCGGCAGGTGCTCCGCGGCGGGGCCGGCCGGCACCACGACGAAGGGCTTGCCGGGGTCCGGGAAGGCGGGCGTGGCGGTGACGATCCCCGCGACGCTGGTGGCCATCTGGCTGCCGGAGGGCGTGCGCACCTGCGGTGCGCCCGAGTCCAGGTGCGCGGCCAGGTCCCGGCTGAACAGCGCGGGGACCGGGCCGTCCTTGCCGCCCGGGGCGGCGGTCAGCCTGGCCGGGTCGTACCCGCCGACCCCGACGGTGCGGGAGATCTCCGCGTAGGCCTCGGGCTCGACCACCACCAGGACGGCCTCGGCGGTCTCCCGGTCGGCGCCGACGAAGGTGGCCCGCTCCTCGATCCACGCGCCGGTCGCCGCCCGGACGCCGGGCAGTTCGCCGGCCGCCTTGGTGAAGGCCTCCGGCAGGTTGGCGTAGAGCGGGACGGAGACGGACACATCGCCGCCGGTGGAGAGCCGCGCGGCACGCGCCCGGGAGTGGTCCACCGTGTCGAGCACGGTGGCCCCGAAGCCGGTGGCGGTGACGGCGATCAGCAGGGCGAGCAGCGGCAGCGCGGAGGGCCGCCGCCGGCCCGAGTTGTCGCGGGCGGCCCGGACCAGGCCGAGGAAGCCGACCAGGCCGCGGCCGCGGCCGGCGAGTGCGGCCAGCCAGCCGACCACGACCGGCTCGATCCTCGCCAGCAGCAGGCCGCCGGAGACGGCGAGCAGCAGCGGGGCGGCCACCAGCAGCGGGTCGACGCCGCTACCGGGGTGGCCGACGCCGCGACGTCGGACCTCGGCCACGGCCGCGGCGGTGACGGCCAGCACGGCGAGTTCGCCGACCATCCGGCGCCAGCCGCCGGCCGCCCGCGGGCGCGCCCAGAGCAGCGCGGCCCGGACCGGGAAGACCAGGATCGCGAGCAGGGTCACGGCGAGCGCCAGCAGCACCGGGGTGCCCCAGCGCGGGGTGGGCAGCAGCACCAGCGCGAGGGCCGTGCCGAGCACGGCGGCGGGCAGCACGGTCACCGCGCCCTCCCCGAGCAGCCGCAGCAGCACCCCGGTGCGCGAGCCGCCGCGGGCCTGGAGCAGCCGGATCTCGGCCGTGCGCCGGTCCGTGCTGAGCGCCGCGGCCAGGCAGAGCACCACGACCGCGACGCCGGCGACACCGGCCGGCCCGATGGCGCCGAGCGGGGCCGCGGCCTGGTAGCGGGCGGTGGCCCGGGCGAGGACGTCCGGCATCAGCGAGGTGGCGTGCAGGTCGGCCCGGAGGGTGGCGTCGATCAGGGCGGTCATGCCGGGGCCGGCCGTGTACGAGCCGAGGACCTCGCGGGTGTGGTCGAGCTCGTCGGCGCGCAGCGAGCCGGGGTCGACGGGCAGCCGCCAGAAGTTCTGGCCGCTCGAACCCCAGCGGGCCAGCGCGGTCAGGCTGCCGCCGTCGACGAAGCCGCTGGTCCAGTACCACGCGTCCTCGCCCTTGACGCCCAGGCAGGCCCTGGACGGGCAGCCGAGTCCCTCCCAGAACGGGTCCTGGGGGTCGTTGACCCGGTAGAGGCCGGTCACGGTGGTGCGCAGCGCGACCGGTCCGTCGGTGCCGCTCTCGATGACGTCGCCGACCTTGATGTTGATGGCCTCGGCGGCCTGCTGGCTCAGCGCGATCGGCAGCGGGCCGTCGACCGGGGCGGGGCCCGGCCAGGTGCCCGCGGTCAGCGTCGCCCGGTCGGCGAGGCCGTGCAGGTAGAACAGGCCGAGCCCCGGGACGGCCCGGTCGGAGAGCCGGGTGAACCCCGGGTTGAACATCTTCCGCTCGGTCTTGATCCGGGTGCCGTGGACCTGGGCGGACGCGCTCAGCGGCAGCTGCCGTCCGATCTGCGCGTCGAACTTCCGCTGCAGGGCTTCGAGGGCGGCGCCGTCGTCGCCGGGGGCCAGCCCGGAGGTGACCTCCAGGTTGGTGACGTTGGTGCCCAGGCCGCGCGTGAACTCCTGGAGCGCGCTGTCCGCGTTCCGGTCCGCGATGCGCGGGAAGGCCGCCGCCAGGAAGACGGTGACGAGCGCGAGGGCCGCCGTGAGCAGCGCGGCCAGCGGCATCGCGCGCAGCCGGGTGCGGACCCAGGGCGCGGGCCGGTGGGCCCGCGCCGGTTCGGGCGCCGGCGGCGGCGCGTGGGTGGGCACGGTGGTGCCGGCCTTGGTGGTCACATCTCCTCCACGTGGCGCAGCCGCGCGGCCACGTCTCGACGCCGGCGGCCGATCAGGAAGGCCGACAGCAGCGGGACGACGGCGATCGCCCCCGCGAACAGCAGCGCCTGACCGAACGGCAGCTCGACCAGGGCCTCCGGCACCGGGCGGCGGGCCGCCGGGGTCAGCACCACGAAGGGCACGATCAGCCGGACGAGCAGGGCTCCGAGGGCGAGGCCGACGATCCCGCCCAGGCCGACCAGCACCGCGTTCTCGGCGGCGACGGTCCGGGTGACCTGCTTGCGCGGGGCGCCCAGGGCGAGCAGCAGCGCGGAGTCCCGGGAGCGCTCGTGCGCCGAACCGGCCACCGCGGCGGCGAAGCCGATCGCGGCGAGCACGGCGGTGACGATCGCGATGGCCATCAGCGCGCTCTGCGGGGCGGCGCCGACCGGGTCGCCGAGGAGGCCCTCGGAGACCTCCTCGTAGAGCGCGAGGTCCTGGCTGCCGGGCGCGCCGCGCAGGGCGGCGGCGGCCTCGGCCGGGATGCGGTCGCCCGGCCCCGTGGCGGGCAGCCACCACTCGGTGCGGGAGGGCAGGTTGCGGTCCTGGACGGACAGCATCCGGGCGACCGAGCCGAGGTCCAGCAGCAGCGCCCGCTGGCCGGCCACCGGGAGGGCCTCGACCGCGCCGGTCACCTTGACCGGGACGACGACCCCGCTGAACGGCACCTGGAGGGTGTCGCCGACGGAGGCTCCGACGGACTTCAGGTAGTCGTGGGTGGCGACGCCGTTGACGGCGGCCGGCAGGGGCGCCCCGGTCGGGCTCAGCACCGCGCGGATCGGGTCTCCGATGCCGCCCGCGGGGTGGTAGCGGACCGTGAACAGGCTGTCGGGGGCGGCCGCTTCGGAGGCGAGCGCGGCCACCGGCGAGCCGCCCGCGCCGTTGCGGGACTCCGGCGGCTTGATGGTCCAGCCGGCACCGGACGGCACCGGGACGGCGGTGGACGGTCCGTCGGCGGTGTCCGAGACGGCCAGGTTCCGCAGGGTGACCTCGCCCTCGCTGCGGTCGCCGAAGGCGACGTTCGCGCCGACCACTGTCAGCGGGGCGGCGACCGAGCCCACCGGGGCGTCGACCAGCGCGCCGAGCCGGATCGAGGAGTGGACCTGGCCGTTCATCGGGAGCTCGCCGAACGGGACCTTGTGGACCAGGCCGAAGCGGTCGCGCAGCAGCAGCCGGACCTCGGGCTGGATCGGGACGCTGGTGAACCGCGAGTTCTTCGGCTCCTGCTGGCTCACCGCGATGTCCGCGTCGATCCGCAGCGGGCTGCCGGGCAGCGGGATGCCGGCGGGGGCGGGGGAGGCGAGCGAGCCGAAGACCTCCGTACCGGTGCGGCCGTCGAGCAGGTCGGAGCGGACCGGGACGCGTTCGGCGAAGGCGGCGGCGTCCACGGCCATCAGCTGGCCGGAGCCGCCCTGCAGCGGCTGCTCATCGCGCACCACCGCGACCAGCCGGTCGCCGCCGGGCAGGCTGCCGTAGCGGCCGCCCTGACCCATCGGCGCGTTGTGCGAGCCGGAGATGCGCAGGCCGCCGGCCGTGGCGAAGGCCGCCTGGTCGCGCTGGGAGGCGGTCCAGGTGGCGTGCTGACCGAGCGCCAGGACACCGGTGGCCACGGCCATGACGAGGAGCAGGACGGGGCCGGTGGCGCGGCCGGGCCGGCGGGCCAGCTGCCAGCCGACCATGGCGGGGCCGAGGCCGCTGCCCCGGGCCGCCGCGCGGGCGCCGAGCCGGGCGACGACCGGCAGCAGCCGCAGCACCACCAGGGTGCCGGCGCACAGGGCGAGGGTCGGGGTGGCGACCAGCAGCAGGTCCACGTCCAGCCGGCCGGTGGAGTCGGGGGACAGCCCGCCGCCGTACTGGTCGAGCTGCTGGTAAGCGAGGGCGGCCAGGGCGAGCACGGCGATGTCGCCGCCGTTGCGGGCGACGCCGGAGACCACCGCCTGGCGGCGGCCGGCCCGGCGGCGCAGGGCGGCACCGACGCCGCGCACCACGCTCGGCACGGTGGCCAGCAGGATGCAGGCGAACGCGCAGACCACGGCCACCGGCCAGAGCGACCAGCTGATGCCGGTGTCCAGGGCGACCTGGTGGGCGCTGCCGAGGCCGGCCAGCGCGCGGACCAGGAACGGGGTCAGCAGCGGCGCGAACACCGCCGCGGGCAGGGCCAGCAGCAGCGACTCCAGGGCGGTGAAGGAGCCGAGCCGGACGGCCGAGGCGCCGCGCGCGGCGAGCATCTCGTTCTCGGACTCCTGCCGCGCGGCGATCAGGTGCACGACCAGCAGCAGGGCCGCCGCGGCGAGCACCGCCAGCTGGAGGGCGCCGATCAACAGGGTGGACCGGGCGACCACCATGCTGTCGGACAACTCGCGCATGATGTCGGGCAGTTCGGTCTTCGCGGCGAGCGAACCGGAGGTCCGCAGCTCATCGGAGAGGCGCTGGGCGCGGTCGCCGACGGCCTGCGCGGCGGCCCGGTCGACGCCGGAGAAGTCGGCGTCCAGCGACCAGCCGCGGCTGCTCTGGACCAGGCCGGCCGTGGTGAAGGCGCTCTGGTCGACCATCATCGGGCCGAAGGTGGTGAAGCCGGCGACCTCGATCTCGTGGCCGCCGACCGGGTCGATCCGCCAGTACGGGGCGGCCGGGTCGGTGGCCCGGTAGACGCCGGTGATCCGGACGGTCAGCGGCTTGCTGTCGTTCCGGTCGACGAGCCGGACCTCGGCGGGCAGGGCCTGCTCGGTCAGACCGAGCCGGCGCAGCAGGCTCTGCGGGACGGCGGCCTCCGGGGCGGCGGACTGGGCCGGCCCGGTGGCGGCGCCCGGCCAGGCGCCGGCCACCAGTTGGACCCGGCCGCGGTCGAGGTCGGCGAGGACCGTCAGGTCGAGCTGGGCGCCGGGGGCCTGGCCGGCGGAGGCGCCGGCTGCGCCGGTGCCGCTCGCCGGGCTGCCGTTCGCCGCGGTGCCGTTGGCCGGACTGCCGTTCGCCGCACTGCCGTTCGCCGCGCCCCCGGAGCCGGGCAGGCTGTAGGAGCGGCTGCGCATCACGCTGTCGGTGTGCACGGGCAGGTCGCCGAAGAGCTTCTGCCGGTAGGAGGCGAGCGCCTCCTCGTCCTTCGTCCGCTGGTCGAGTCCGTGCTCGCCGGTCACCGTCACCGTGGTTCGTGCGTGACCGGGCCCTTGGAGCGCCTGTCGCAGGCCGGCCTCGCCGACACTGCTGTTGAAGGCGACCAAGGCGGTCAGCACGGATGTGGTGATCAGCACCGCGAGCAGGACGGCGGCAGCCAGCGGCACTCGTCCGCGCAGTCGGCGCACGACGAAGCCGAGCATCAGGTTCCTCCCCCGGACTTACGTCCCCGGTTGCATCCCCGGGCCCCGCTCGTCGGTCCGATCCGAGTGCCGATCCGCGTGCAGATCGGTCACAGATGGACACACCGCGGGCACACCGGCGCATTGATCACCGGCTATCGGTCGCCGGATAGCGGACGATGCTGTCAGATTCGATCCAGGAACGGAAGGGACTTGCGCGAATCAAGTAAGCAGTGAGCAAATTCCTTTCATTGGTAGCATCCCGGCCGGGGATGCCCTACTTGAAATGCCATGAACACCTCACAAATCCGGCTTCGGCGCACTCCTTTGGCCCGGGACACCGACTTCTCGGATTCCCGCCCGGGAACGTGAACCGCCGGAGCACTCATATCCGTAGAACCGGACGGGACCCGGATGGAACCGGGCCGCCACGCCCACAGGGGGACGCCGCATGACGCAGCCTCAGGCCGCCACCGCCGACACCACCACCCAGCCGATGGTGGCCGTCACCGACCTCCGCCGGAGCTTCGGCACCGGTGAGCGGACCGTGCACGCCCTGCGCGGCGTCTCGTTCACCGTCGGCCGTGGTGAACTCACCGCGCTCAAGGGCCGGTCCGGCTCCGGCAAGACCACCCTGCTGAACCTGGTCGGCGGCCTGGACGCACCGACCGGCGGCAGCATCGCGCTGGACGGCATCGACCTCGCCTCGCTGGACGAGGACGGCCGACTCGCCCTGCGGCGGGAGCGGATCGGCTTCGTCTTCCAGTCCTTCGGGCTGATCCCGATGCTCACCGCCGCCGAGAACGTCGGCGTGCCCCTGCGGCTGCGCAAGGCCCCGGCCGCCGAGCGCGAGGAGCGCGCCCACACCCTCCTCGCCCTGGTCGGCCTCGCCGACCACGCCAACCAGCGCCCCGGCGAGCTCTCCGGCGGCCAGCAGCAGCGCGTCGCCATCGCCCGTGCGCTGGCCAACCAGCCCAGCCTGATCATCGCCGACGAGCCGACCGGTCAGTTGGACTCCGAGACCGGCCGCTCGATCATGGAGCTGCTGCGCGCGGTGGTGCGCAGCGAGGGCGTCACCGTGCTGGTCGCCACCCACGACCCGACGCTGATGGGGCTCGCCGACCGGGTGATCGAGGTCCGGGACGGACGGATCGTCGAGGAGGAGGCGGAGCAGGCCGCCTAGCGGAACGGGCCCGGGCCCCGGGGCTGATCCCGGTGTGCGCTACGGGTGCGCGTGACAGGACTGCTTTACGGGGGTGGGGATGCGGGGTGCCTCCCCGCCCCCGTGGGGCGCCGGCGCTCGGACTCAGGGCCCGGCCGGGACGATCGATTGGGCGTGGTGGAACACCTCCTCCCCGTCCCAGTAGGCCTTGGTGCGTTGCAGCCGTGGGTAGTTGCCCTTGTAGTAGAGGCGCGGGTAGTCCGGGTCGGGCTGGTCGGCGGTGCCCAGGTCGGTGTCCGGGTAGTTGACGTAGGCGCCGTCCGTCGCGGTGTCGACCTCCGGGACACCGCCCGTCTCCCGGTAGACGTCGCGGTACAGCCCGCTCAGGTAGGCGAGGTGCTCCTCGTCCTCGGCCGGGTCCGTCCAGTGCGTCTGGTACTGCAGCTTCATGATCGAGTCGCGCTGCGGGACGGCCGTCTCCTCGGGGCGGCGGGCGTTGATCCGGCAGCCGTAGGAGTCGATCTGGACCACCGTGTTCGAGAGGTCCGCCCCCTCGACGTCCCGCGTCAGCCAGTCCCAGAAGGCGGCGATCTGCGCCGGGGCGAACGGCGCCCGGTGGTAGGCCGACTTGTGCTTGCCCCGCTCGTTGTCTCCCGAGGGGTTGAGCGTCATGGTCGCCTGGAACCACGGCATCCGGCGCCGCTTGTCCGGGTAGGGCAGGAACAGCCCGCCGGCCGAGCGGGTCTGCACCACCGCGCGCGTCGTCATCCCCTGTTCGACGGCGGCCACGAAGGCGTCGAGCGGGGCCGGGTCCGCTCCGTCCCACTGGCTGAACAGGACGACGTTCCCGTTGGAGTGGTGGGTGAGCTTGAGGATGGCGAACAGCCCCTGGTACACCGCCTCCCGCGGGCCGCTGTGCTCGGCCATGAAGGCGCCGAAGTTGGCCACCAGGGTCTCGAAGTCGGCCGGCCGCCGGAGCAGTTCGGCCCAGGGCCAGGCCACGCTGCTCAGCCAGACCCGGGGCGGCGGCTGGGGCACGTCCGACGCGAAGTGGTAGCGCAGCACCACCCCGAAGTTCCCGCCCCCGCCGCCGGTGTGGGCCCAGAAGAGGTCCTGCTCGGGCGAGCCCGGCGCGTCCTCGCGGTGCGCCTTCGTCACCACCGCCCGGCCGCCCCGGACGGTGACCACGTCGACCTGGACGAGGTGGTCTACGGTGAGCCCGTGCCGCCGGGAGAGCAGGCCGTACCCGCCGCCGCAGACGTGCCCGCCCGCGCCGACCGAGTAGCAGGACCCGGCGGGCAGGGTGACGGCGTACTCGCGGAACAGCGTGGTGTAGACGTCCCAGTTGGTCGCGCCGCCGTCGACGCCGTAGGTGGGCCGGCCGAACTTGTCGGTCGAGGCGGCGACGCCGCGCATCGTGCCGAGGTCGAGGATGACGCCTTGGTCGTTGTCGACGAAACCCTCGTAGCAGTGCCCGCCGCCGCGGACCGTCGGCCGTAGCCCGGCGTCCAGCGCGCGGTTCACCTCGGCGACCGCGTCGGCCTCGTCGCCCACCAGCCGGATGTAGGCGGGACTGCTGCTCCACCGCTGGTTGAAGCCCTGGGCGAGGGTCTGGTAGCGGGGGTCACCGGGCAGCACCGACCGCCCCTTCGGCAGCTCCCGGCGCGCGCCCTCGGCCGCCGCCGCGCCCGTGGAAGCGGCGGTGATCCCGGCGGCCGCCGCGCCGGCACCGCCCAGGAATCCCCGCCGGGAGAATTCGTACCGCATGTTCCGTCCCCACTTTCCCGAGTCCGAGAGAAGCCGGCGGCCCGCACGCTAACACGGATATCCGGCCACGGGAATCGGTTAATGGAAAGTGTGACAGTACGTCATTCCTGCTGGTCCGACCTGGTCTTGACCGTCACCATGACACCGGAATCCCATTGTCAGTGGCATGGGCTATGGTCGCCGACGAATCGCAGGAATCCGCTCCACGGGAGGTTCGATGACGATCCGTCTCCGCATTTTCCGCGTTCTCCGGGCCCTCCCGGCCCTCCGGGAACTCGCCCGGAAAACACGGTCGTGGTGGTCGGCTGCACCGCCGACCACCACGACCGTCAAACCCTCCCCCGGGTCACCGGGGGCCGTTCCGTCAGACCGCCGGGAAGATCTCCGCGTCCGGCTTCAGCAGCTGGCCGGCCGCCGGCGCGGTGCCGTCGACCAGGTAGCGGGTGACCATCTTGTTCAGCGCCTGGCTGCGGCCGACCGCGCAGTGCTCGATCGAGTCGACGCTGACCAGCACCGCGTTGCCCAGCTCCTGCTGCATCCGCTGGGCGAACTTGTACTGGGTGGCCGGGTCGTAGAGGTTGCCGATCACCATCACGGTGTTGGAGGTCTTCTTGTTCCACGGGCCGGAGAAGCGCTCGGCGTCCCGGGCCGGGGCCGGCCAGCTCGCGCACGCGGGCGCGTCGAAGGCCTGGTAGCGGCCGAAGGTCGGCATCTCCTTCTCCCAGGCCTTGGCCGCGTTCGCGAACACCCGGTCGTTGGAGGGGTACGGCTTGTCCTGGCAGTTGACAGCCATGTAGGAGTCGTCCGCGGTGTACTCGGAGTCGACCGGGGCCTCCCGCAGCGCCGTCCGCGGGACGTCCACCGAGAGCAGGTTGGCGTCCTCGTCCGAGACGTTCGCCTGCGGGGCCAGCAGGGCGGCCGCGGCCGGCTTCTGGAACACCTGGTAGGTCGCCTGGAGGGACTTGGCCAGCGGGGCCAGCTTGGCCTGCGAGTACAGGGCGCTGGCCACCTCGCCGGTGAAGCTGCTCAGCGTCACCTTGGAGCCGTTCGGCAGCGTGATCGGGCTGGTCCGCAGGTGGTCGCGGAGCTGGTCGAACTTGGCCCGGGTGTCGCCCTCGCCGAAGGCGCAGCGCGGGGCGCCGGCGGTCTGGCAGCGCTTGAGGAACTCGTCCAGGGCCAGCTCGAAGCCGTTCGCCCGCTGGCGGTCGTACTCCAGGCCGTTGTGCAGGCGCAGGTTCGGGTCGACGTTGCCGTCGACGATGATCGCGCGGACCTTGTTCGGGTACATGTTGGCGTACGTCGAACCGATCAGGGTGCCGTAGGAGAACCCGGCGAAGGTGAGCTGGGCGTCACCGACGGCGCGGCGCATCCGGTCGAGGTCGCGCACCACGTTGATGGTCGACATGTGCTCGATCAGCGGGCCGGCGTTCTTGCTGCACGCGTCGGTGTAGTCCTGGTCCGCGTCCAGCGTCTCGTTGATCTCGGCCTTGGTGACCGGCACGCCGACCATGCGGTTGGTGACCGCGTCGGCGTCCTCCTGGGTCTTGAAGCACTTGAGCGGGTTGCTCCGGGCCACGCCGCGCGGGTCGAAGCCGACCAGGTCGAACTTCGACTGCACCTCGGTGCCGAAGCGGGCGGTCGTCGCCCACAGGTAGCCACTGCCGCCCGGGCCGCCCGGGTTGAGGAACAGCGAGCCGATCCGCTTCGACGGGTCGCTCGCCCGCCGCCGCATCATCGCGATGCCGACCTTCTCGCCCGACGGCTTGTCGTAGTCCAGCGGCACGGGGTAGACGGCACAGTCGTAGATGCCGGGGTCCGGCTTGGTCGGGTCGGGGTTGCACGGCGTCCAGGCGACGGGATCGACCTTCGCCTCGGCCAGGCTCGGGGTCTGGTCAATAGGCGCTGCCGAAGCGGCGGCGGCGGTGCCGGTGACAAGTGCGAGAGCGCAGGTGACCGCTCCGGCCAGCGTGGATATGCGGGACAAGGAACCTCCTCCGTACTGAAAGGGCGGCCCCAGCCTGTCAGTCGGAGATCTCCGTGGGAAGACCTGGGAGCGGCGTAAATCATCCACCCGCGATGTGACACATCGCGAAATATTCTGTGAATGAACCAACTTGACGGTTGATTGACCTGAGATTTCGTCATCCCGCGTTGCCGATCGGCCGTCGGCCGTCCGGGTTCGGTGGGGGGCGGGCGGCGTCCGGCGGGGGGTCTGCGCAGCCGACAAGGGCGCGGATTTCCCGCGCGGCCGAACACCCAGGGGCTCCCGCTATTGCGCGATCGGCATCGAGGGCACGGCGCTCCCCGCCGGTGCTCGGCGGCCCGTGGACGGGAGATGGTCCCACGCCTCGCAGGCGCGAGCCGGGTCGCGCCGGCGAGGAGCGGCACGCCTCAACTCGCGGCCGCTCCCCGCAGGGCGGCCGCCACCAGTCCCTGGATCGCGTCGACACCGGGCTCGCCGCCGCCCACCAGGTGCTCGAAGACCAGGCCGTCGACGCAGGCCAGCAGTGTGGTGGTCCGCCCGTCGGGGTCGCTCACGCCCTGGTCGGCGAGGAACGCGCGAACGGCGGCGCGCCCGGCGTTCTCCCGCGGGACGAGGATCTCGCGCAGTTCGGGATCGCGCACACTCTCCACCGCGCAGGCGTACCGGGCCAGCGAGCGCCGCCGCCCGTCGCCGGACAGTCGTTGCCGCATCAACTCGGCGATGCCGTCGGCCAGTTCCTCCGACGAACGGACCGGCACCCGCTCCCCCATGGCGTGCAGCTCGCCCTGGTCCAGCTCCACCAGCCGCCGCACCAGCGCGGTGAGCAGGGCCTGCCTGGTCCGCAGGTAGGCCGAGGTGGTTCCGACCGGCAGCCCGGCCGCCGCGTCGACCGCCCGGTGGGTCAGTCCGCGCACCCCGAGGTCGGCCAGCACCCCGATCGCGGCGTCCGCCAACACCGTCCGGCGGTCCGGCCGCCCCGCATCGTCCCGCTTCTGGTCCTCGTGTCGCCGCATCCCTCCTTTCTACCGGGGCCGCGGCACCCGGCGCGCACCACCTCGGTCCGAGCCGACCGCCGACCGCCACCCCACCACCCCGAACCGCCCTGGCGGACCCCGGCGGACCCCGGCGGCCCCGCCCCCACCCCCGTCCACCTGCTGACAGCCCCGTAGTACGCTCCTTCTACAGATGTAGAAAGCAGCGCGGCAACACGGGAAGGACCGGGCATGAGCAGCAGCAGCGCGGTGGTGGTCGGGGGCGGCATCGGCGGACTGGCGGCCGCGATCGGGCTCCGACTGGCGGGGTGGGACGTGACCGTGGTCGAGCGGGCGGCCGTCCTGGACGATGCGGGCGCCGGCATCTCGCTGGCCGCCAACGGGATGCGCGCGCTCGCCGCCCTGGGGGTCGGCGAGGCGGTCGAGGCTGCCGCCCGCCGCCAGTACACCGGCGGCACCCGGACGCCGGATGGCCGCCGGCTCGCCGCGATGGACGGTGCGGCACTGGAACGCGAGCTGGGCGCCCCGATCGTCGGGATCCCCCGCGCTGCTCTGCACCGCATCCTGCGCGAGGCGCTGCCCGCCGAGTCCCTGATCGTCGGCGCCGAGGTGACCGAGCTGGACACCACCCGGCCGTTCCGGGTCCGGGTCGGGTTCGGCGGCACCACCCCGGCGACCGACACCCAGCAGGCCAACCCCCGGCAGACCGACCCCCGGCACGCCGACCCCCAGCACTCCGACCGCCCGAAGGCCGACTTCCTGGAGGCCGACCTCCTGGTCGCGGCCGACGGCCTCAACAGCCGGCTCCGGCGCCGCCTCTTCCCCGACCACCCCGGGCCGGTCTACAGCGGCTCGACGGTGCTCCGGGCGATCACCGAGCGCCCGGTCGACGGGCTGAGGGCCGACTTCGAGATCACCTGGGGGCACGGCGCCGAGTTCGGCCACATCGCCTTCCCGGACGGCACCGCCGAGTGGCACGCGGTCCTGAACGCCCCGGCCGGGGTCCGCTACCGGGACCCGCTGGCCGAGGTCCGCCGCCGCTTCGCGCCCTGGCACGAGCCGATCCCCTCGCTGCTGGCCGCGACCCGGCCGGAGGCGGTGCTGCACCACGACATCAACGAGCTGACCACCCCGCTGCCCTCCTACGTCTCGGGGCGGGTCGCACTGCTCGGCGACGCGGCGCACGCCATGACGCCCCACCTCGGCCAGGGCGCCTGCCAGGCCCTGGAGGACGCGGTGACCCTGGCGGCGGCGCTCGCCGAGGCCCGGACGGTCGAGGGCGCGCTCGCCCGGTACGACGCGGCCCGCCGTCCGCGCAGCCAGACCGTGGCCCGGGACGCCCGCCGGGCCGGCCGGATGGGCCAGCAGCTCGCCCACCCCCTGGCGGTCGGCCTGCGCAACGCCGCGATCCGGCTCACCCCGCCCGGCGCGATGGTCCGGACCGTCCTGCGGCACGCCGACTGGACGCCGCCGCGGATCGCTCCGCGTGCCGCCTAGGCACAAGCCCATCGTCCCGCTTGACGCGGAATCAAGTTAGGCGCCATATTACTTCTCGTGACCCAGTACTCCGCGGGCGGTCCCACCGCCCCCAGCCTCGACCAGGCGCGCCGCCAGATCGCCCGCTACGGCCTCTCGGCCGATCCGCAGGCGATTCTGGTCGCGACCCGGCTGATGGCGGCGGGCGCCCGGATCAACCAGGCCGGCGAGGTGCACTTCGGCCGCTTCGGCCTCTCCACCGGCCGCTACCGACTACTGGCGGACCTGGAGGACCACGGCGGCGAGAAGTCGCCCTCCCAGCTCGCGGCGAGTCTCGGCGTCTCCCGGGCGACGGTGACCGGCCTGGTCGACGGCCTGGAGCGGGAGGGCCTGGTGGCCCGCCGGCCGTCCACCGAGGACGGCCGCGGCAACGTGGTGATCCTCACCGCGCGGGGCGCCGACAGGCTGCGGGAGCTGGCGCCCGAGCACTTCGCCCGGATGCAGGCGCTGGTCGGGGGGCTCTCCACCGAGGAGCGCGCCACCTTCCTGGACCTGCTGGGCCGGGTGGTCGCGGGCATGGACGCGCTCACCGAGGACTGATCCGCACCCAGGCGGGCCGCCGTTCGGTGGCCCGCCTCCTCTCAGCCTCAATAGTTAGGTACCTAAGCACAAATACTTAGGTACCTAACTACCAACGAAAGGACATCCGCTCCGATGAGCAAGAAGGCCCCCGGCGCTCCCCCGCCCTTCATCCTGTGGCGCGAGGTCCTGCTCGCCTACGCCATGCCCGCCGCCATGGCCGGGGCCGGTGGAGCCGTCACCGGCCAGCCCCAGCTGGTGGCCGCCGCGCTCACCACCATCGGCGGCACCTCCGCCCTGGTGGCCGCCGCACTCGGCACCGCACTGCGCCGCCGCCCCGTCCGCACCCGGCCGGCCCGGACCCCGCGCGCCCTCGCGGCCGCCGCCCTCGGCCTGGCCGGAGCCGCGCTCGGCCTGGCCGTCGGCCTCGCCGCCGCCCACTGGCTGCCGCAGGTCCCCCGGCTGGCCGCCAGCCCGTGGCCGCACCGGCTCCCGGTCGACCTGCCGGTCTCCTCGGCGATCGCCGCCACCATCACCACCTGGCACTGGCGCGGCAGCCGCCCGGCCCGCACGGCACAGCACCGACTCCCCACCGCACCCCTCCCCGAAAGGCAGACGTCATGATCGTCATCATGGGCGCCGGTGGCGCCACCGGCGGCGCCACCCTCCGCAGCCTCGCCGCCCTCGGCGCACCGAGCCGCGCCCTCAGCCGCGAGCCCGCCCGGCTGGCCGCCGCACTCGACGAGCGCACCCTCGCCCGCACGGCCACCCTCCCGGCGGACGCCGCCGACCCGGCCTCCCTGCGCGCGGCCTTCCGTGGCGCGCACCAGCTCTTCCTCACCATGGCCAATGGCCCGCAGCAGGTCCGGTACGAGCTGAACGCGATCGAGGCGGCGGTCGACTGCGGCGTGGAGCACATCGTCAAGGTCTCCGCGCCCGCCGCCGAGCCGGACTCCCCCGTCGCCGTCTCCCGCGGCCACCACCTGATCGAGGAGCGGCTGCGCTCCTCCGGCATCACCACCACCGTCCTGCGGCCGTACGCGTTCATGCAGAAGCTGCTGCTCCTGGCGCCCGGCATCGCCGCCGCCGGAGTGGTGCACGGCGCGCTGGGACAGGCGCGCTGCAACTACGTGGACGCCCGGGACATCGGGGACGCGGCAGCCGAGGTGCTCACCCGCCCCGAGCTCGCCGGTGGCACCTATCCGCTCACCGGCGGGCGGGCCTACAGCTACCCGGAGCTTACCGCGCTGCTGGGCGAGCTGCTCGGCCGGCCGGTCCGCTACCTCGACCTGGGCCCGTCCGAGCTGCACGCCCACCTGGTCGGCCGGGCCGGGATGCCGGACTGGCTGGCCACCCACGTGGTGGAGATCCAGCGGCTCGCGGTGGTCCGCAAGGAGACGCCGGACGACACCTTCCTCCGCCTCGCCGGACGCGCTCCGCGCACCCTGGAGGCCTTCCTCGGCGAGAACCTGCACCGGTTCCGCTGACCGCCGGGCCGTACGGCGGGCCGGGACCGGACCGAAGGGGCCGAGCTCGAAACCCGGCCCGCCGACGGCCCGCCACCCGAAGGGAGCAGCATTCGCTGTGGCGTGGATCACGGTCGAAGAATCGACCTGACGATCCGTCAATTTCACTGACACCTCGTCACATGGGTTCCAACGGGGCTCAGTTATTGACTGATGAAGCGTCAGATTCGGCCACTCCGGCGCCAGTTGGGCCGTGCGTCCGCTCCTGCCGGGTCGCCGCGCCGGGGCTACCATCGGTCGGGTTGTCCGCTCCGGCCCCGGAGTGGGGTCACCCGATCAGGCGGTGCCCCCACCGCCCCAGGGGTCGGGCATCGGTCGGAACGGGGCGAGGACGAGGAGCGCACGGCTGCCATGACAGCTGAACCGAGCTACCCGGAGCAGTACCCCACGCCACCGCAGGATCCGACGCCCCACGCCGACCCCGTCCAGGGGTCCACGCCCCACGCCGAACCCGCCCAGGCGCCGGTGCCGCAGGCCGAGCCGGCCCTCGCCCTGTTCCCCGGCCGCCCGGCCGCCGCCCCGCGCACCCTGGTCGACGTGCTGGACGCCACCGTGTCCGCCCACCCCGACGAGCCCGCCCTGGACGACGGGCGCACCGTGCTCAGCTACCGCGCGCTGGCCGCCGAGGTCGAGCAGCTGCGCCGCCGGCTGGCCGCCGCCGGGATCGGCCCGGGCGACCGGGTCGGCGTGCGCGTGCCCTCCGGCACCAACGACCTGTACGTCTCGATCCTCGCGGTGCTCGCCGCCGGGGCCGCCTACGTCCCGGTGGACGCCGAGGACCCGGACGAGCGCGCCGAGCTGGTCTTCGGCGAGGCCGCCGTCGCCGCCGTGCTCGGCGCCGGACGCGGCCTGGCGACCACCGGCGAACGCGCTCCCGCCCTGGAGCGCCGCCCCACCCCCGCCGACGACGCCTGGATCATCTTCACCTCCGGGTCGACCGGCAAGCCGAAGGGCGTGGCCGTCACCCACCACAACGCCGCCGCCTTCGTGGACGCCGAGGCCGCGCTCTTCCTCCAGGAGGAGCCGATCGGCCCCGGCGACCGGGTGATGGCCGGCCTCTCGGTGGCCTTCGACGCCTCCTGCGAGGAGATGTGGCTGGCCTGGCGGCACGGCGCCTGCCTGGTGCCGGTCCCCCGCTCCCAGGTGCGCAGCGGCGCCGACCTCGGCCCGTGGCTGGCCGAGCAGGAGATCACCGTGGTCTCCACCGTCCCGACCCTGGCCGCGCTGTGGCCGGCCGAGGCCCTCAACGAGGTGCGGCTGCTGATCTTCGGCGGCGAGGCCTGCCCGCCCGAGCTGGTGCAGCGCCTGGTCACCGAGGGCCGCGAGCTGTGGAACACCTACGGCCCCACCGAGGCCACCGTGGTCGCCTGCGCCGCCCTGCTGACCGGCGAGGGCCCGGTGCGGATCGGCCTGCCGCTGGACGGCTGGGACCTCGCCGTGGTGGACGAGGCCGGCCTGCCGGTCGCCCCCGGCGGCACCGGGCAGCTGGTGATCGGCGGGGTGGGCCTGGCCCGCTACCTCGACCCGGAGAAGGACGCCGAGAAGTACGCGCCGCTGCCCTCGCTGGGCTGGGAGCGCGCCTACCGCAGCGGCGACCTGGTCCAGGCGGACCCGGCCGGCCTGCTGTTCCTCGGCCGCACCGACGAGCAGATCAAGCTGGGCGGCCGCCGGATCGAGCTCGGCGAGGTCGACGCGGCCCTGCAGGCCCTGCCCGGCGTGGCGGGCGCGGCGGCCGCCGTCCGGACCGCGCGCGGCGGCAACCAGCTGCTGGTCGGCTACCTGGTGGTCCAGGACGGCTTCGACCGCGAGCAGGCCGTCGAGCGGCTGCGCGCCGAGCTGCCCGCCGCCCTCGTGCCGCTGCTGGCGACCGTCGAGGCCCTGCCCACCCGGACCTCCGGCAAGGTCGACCGGGCCGCCCTGCCCTGGCCGCTGCCCGAGCTGGAGAACGCGGGCCCCGGCGAGGAGCTGTACGGCACCGAGGCCTGGCTGGCCGAGCAGTGGTCGGAGATCCTCGGCGTGCGGGTCGGCGGCCCGCGCGACGACTTCTTCGCGATCGGCGGCGGCAGCCTGGCCGCCGCCCGGCTGACCACCCTGCTGCGCACCCGCTACCCGAGCGCGGCCGTGCTGGACATCTACCAGCACCCGACGCTGCGCAAGCTCGCCCGGCACCTGGAGCGCTCCGCCGGCGAGAGCGCCGAGGCCCGTACCGTCGCCCTGGTGCCGACCAGGGCCAAGCTGCTCCAGCTGCTCCTGCTGGTTCCGCTGTTCACCGTCGTCGGCCTGCGCTGGACGGTCGCCCTGCTGGCCGCCGGGAACCTGCTGACCCACCTCGGCGACTACCCGTGGGCGCCGACCGCCTCCTGGTGGTGGGTCGGCGCGGGCGCGCTCGCGCTGTACACCCCGGCGGGCCGGCTGGCCGTCGCGGCGGGCGGCGCCCGGCTGCTGCTGCGCGGGGTGCGCCCGGGCAGCCACCCGCGCGGCGGCTCCGTCCACCTGCGGCTGTGGACCGCCGAGCGGCTGGCCGAGCTGAGCGGCGCGGACTCGCTGTCCGGCGCCTGGCTGACGCGCTACGCCCGGGCGCTGGGCGCCAAGGTCGGGCCCGAGGTGGACCTGCACTCGCTGCCGCCGGTCACCGGGATGCTGAAGCTGGGCCGCGGCTGCGCGGTCGAGGCCGAGGTGGACCTGTGCGGCTACTGGCTGGACGGCGACCGGCTGCTGATCGGCCAGGTCAAGATCGGCTCCGGTGCCGTGGTCGGCACCCGGTCGACGCTGCTGCCCGGCGCCCGGGTCGGCAAGCGCGCCCAGGTGGCGGCCGGCTCCAGCGTCACCGGGCAGGTGCCGACCGGCCAGCGCTGGGGCGGCGCGCCCGCCGTCAAGCTGGGCCGCACCGAACGCGCCTGGCCCAAGGAGCGCCCCGCCCGCCGGGCCCGCTGGGCCTCGCTGTACGGCGCCAGCGGTGCCGTGCTCGGCCTGCTGCCGGCGCTGCCGGCGCTCGCCGCGCTGGCCGTGCTGTCCCGGTTCGTCGACCAGGGCGCGGCGCTCGGCCCGGCGCTCGGCGGCGCGCTGCTCGGCCTGCTGCCCGCCACGCTGGCGTTCGGCGCGGTGTACGCGGCGCAGCTGGTGGTGCTGGTCCGGCTGCTGAGCACCGGCCTGGTGCCCGGGACGCACCCGCTGCACGGCCGGGTGGGCTGGCAGGCGTGGACCGTCACCCAGCTGATGGACCGGGCCCGCGAGGTGCTGTTCCCGCTCTACGCCGGGCTGGTCACGCCGCTGTGGCTGCGCACCCTCGGGATGCGGGTCGGCCGGGGCGCGGAGGTGTCCACGGTGCTGGCGCTGCCCAGCCTGACCACGGTCGGCGACGGCGCGTTCCTGGCCGACGACACCCTGATCGCCCCGTACGAACTCGGCGGCGGCTGGGTGCGGCTCGGCGAGGCGAAGGTCGGCGAGCGGGCGTTCCTCGGCAACTCGGGGATGACCGCGCCGGGCCGCTCGGTGCCCAAGCGCGGCCTGGTGGGCGTGCTGTCGGCGACGCCGGCGAAGGCGAAGAAGGGCGGCTCGTACCTGGGCATGCCGCCGATGCGGCTGCCGCGTTCGGCGGACCTGGCCGACCAGAGCCTGACCTACGAGCCGCCGGCCCGGCTGCTGTGGGCGCGCGGGCTGGTCGAGGTGGCCCGGCTGGTGCCGGTGCTGGCCTCGGCGGCGCTGGGCCTGCTGACCGCGGCGGCGCTGTCCTGGCTGGCGGCCGGCTCGCCGCTGACCGCCGCGCTGCTGTCGGGCCTGGTGCTACTGGCGGCCGGCGCCCTGGCCTGCCTGGTCTCGGCCGCCGCCAAGTGGCTGCTGGTCGGGCGGTTCCGGGCGGTGGAGCACCCGCTGTGGAGCGGCTTCGTGTGGCGCAACGAGCTGGCGGACACCTTCGTGGAGATGCTGGCGGTGCCGTGGCTGGTCGGCGCGGTGCCGGGCACCCCGGTGCTGAACCTGTGGCTGCGCTCGATCGGCGCGCACGTCGGGCACGGGGTCTGGTGCGAGAGCTACTGGCTGCCGGAGGCGGACCTGGTCACCCTCGGCGACGGGGTCACCATCAACCGGGGCTGCGTGGTGCAGACGCACCTCTTCCACGACCGGATCATGCGGATGGATACTGTGGTCCTCCGCGAGGGCGCCACCCTGGGCCCGGGCGGCATCGTGCTGCCCGGCAGCACGGTGGGCGCGCGCAGCACGCTGGGCCCGGCCTCGCTGGTGATGCGCGCCGAGTCCGTCCCCGCCGACACGCGGTGGCTGGGCAACCCGATCGAGGCGTGGCAGAGCACGCCGTGACCACCTCCCCGTCCCCCCGTCCCGGCCCGCAGGAAGCGCACGTCCCCGTGAAGCCCAAGCACGTCCCAGCGGCCGCCGGCGCCCCGGACCCGTACTTCCCGAACAGCGGCGACCACCGCTACCGGGTGCACCGCTACGAGCTGGCGCTGGACTACCGGCCCGGGCCCAACCGGCTGGCCGGCTCGGCCCGGCTGAGCGCGGTCGCGGACGCGGCGCTGGCGGAGTTCGCGCTCGACCTGGCCGAGTTCCGGATCGGCCGGGTGCTGGTCGACGGCAAGGCCGCCCGCTACACCCACCGCGGCGGCAAGCTGCGGATCCGCCCCGCCAGGGCGCTCGCGCCGGGCGCGGCGTTCACCGTCGAGGTGCACTACGCGGGCAACCCGCGCCCGGTGCGCAGCCCGTGGGGCGGCCTGGGCTGGGAGGAGCTGACCGAGGGCGCGCTGGTGGCGAGCCAGCCGGTCGGCGCGCCGTCCTGGTTCCCGTGCAACGACCGCCCCGCCGACAAGGCGACCTACCAGCTGGCGCTCACCACGCCGTCCCCGTTCACGGTGGTGGCGAGCGGCCGGCTGCTGACCCGCACCACCCGGGCGTCCAGCACCACCTGGGTGTACGAGCAGAGCGCGCCGACCCCGACGTACCTGGTGACGGTGTCGATCGGGCACTACCGGCCGGTGCCGCTGGCGGTGCGCCCGGCGGTGCCGCAGACCGGCTACGTGCCGGAGCGGCTGGCCGCCGCCTTCGCCCGGGACTTCGCCCGGCAGCCGGAGATGGCGGCGTACTTCGGCGAGGTCTTCGGCCCGTACCCGTTCGGCGAGTACGCGGTGGTCGTCGCGGACGAGGAGCTGGACGTCCCGGTGGAGGCGCAGGGCGTCGCCACCTTCGGCACCAACCACCTCGGCGGCGGCTGGGAGCGCGAGCGGCTGATCGCCCACGAGCTGGCCCACCAGTGGTTCGGCAACAGCGTCACCATCGCCGACTGGCGGCACATCTGGCTCAACGAGGGCTTCGCCAAGTACGCGGAGTGGCTCTGGTCCGAGCACGCCGGCGGCCCGGGCGCGGCCGTGCACGCCGCCGCCGCGCACCGGCTGCTGGCCGGGCTGCCGCAGGACCTGCCGCTCGGCGACCCGGGCCGCAGGCTGATGTTCGACGACCGGCTGTACCAGCGCGGCGGGCTGGTGGTGCACGCGCTGCGGCGGGCGCTCGGCGACGACGCGTTCTTCGCGATGCTGCGGGACTGGACGGGCGCCAACCGGCACGGCGTGGTCGCCACCGCCGACCTGCGCGCGCACGCCGCCCGGTACACCGCCGCGCCGCTCGGCCCGCTCTTCGAGGCCTGGCTGGAGCGGCCGGAACTGCCGCCGCTGCCGGGCTGATCCGGCGACCGGGCCCGGCCTGATCCGGTCACCGGGCCCGGGCGCGGGATTATTGGGTCGGCGTCGCGGCCGGGCTGGACTACTGTCCGTGCACATGTCGATGAGTCCAGAAGCCCACATGACCGACCTCCCCTCCGAGCTGCTGCCCGCCACCCGCCGAGCCCTGCTGCACCGGCTCGCCGTCGCCCAGGCCGAGGGGCGCACGCCCTCGATGGTCGCCGGGGTGCTGCGCGACGGGCGGCCGGTGTGGAGCGGCGCCCGCAGCATGGTCGACGGGCACGCGCCGACCCCGGACGTCCAGTACCGGATCGGCTCGCTCACCAAGACCTTCGTCGCCGTGCTGGTGATGCGGCTGCGCGACGAGGGCCTGCTCGACCTCGCCGACCCGCTCTCCCGCCACCTGCCCGGCACCCCCGCCGACGACGCGACCGTCGTCCAACTGCTCGCGCACTCCTCCGGCCTGACCGCCGAGACCCCCGGCCCGTGGTGGGAGCGGACCGAGGGCTCGCTGCGCCCCGGCCTCGACGACGTCCTGGAGGCCGACCGGCCGCTGAAGCACCCCGCCGGGCGGGTGCACCACTACTCCAACCCCGGCTACGCGCTGCTCGGCGCCCTGGTCGCGAAGCTGCGCGGCGAGCCCTGGGGCGAGGTGCTGCGCCGCGAGGTGCTGGCCCCGCTCGGCATGGACCGCACCACGCTGCTGCCCGAGCACCCGCACGCCGGGGGCTTCGCCGTCCACCCCTGGGCCGACGTCATGCTGCCCGAGCCGCTCACCGACACCGGGCTGATGGCGCCGGCCGGCCAACTCTGGTCCACCATCGCCGACCTGGCCCGCTGGGCGGCCTTCCTGACGGCCGGCGACGACAGGGTGCTGTCCGCCGACACCGTCGCCGAGATGCGCCGCCCGGCCGTCGCCCCGGACGACGCCGAGTGGACCAGCGGCTACGGCCTCGGCCTGCAACTGCGCCGCGACGAGGGCCGGCTGCTGTACGGGCACACCGGCTCGATGCCCGGCTTCACCGCGGGCCTGTGGATCAGCGAGACCGACGGCCTGGCCGCGTACGCCCTCTCCAACGCCACCAGCGGTGCCAGCGCCGCGTCGCTGGCCGCCGAGTTGATCGCGCTCACCGCCGACCTGGAGCCCCGGCTGCCCGAACCGTGGCGCCCGCTCGCCGAGGTGGACGCGGAGCTGCTGGAGCTCACCGGTCCCTGGTACTGGGGCGCCGCGCCGGCCGCCCTGCGGCTGAGGCCCGGGCGGGTGCTGGAGCTCGCCCCGCTCACCGGCCGCGGCCGGGGCTCGCGCTTCCGGCCCGAGGCGGACGGCACCTGGACCGGTGTGGAGAACTACTACGCGGGCGAGACCCTGCGGGTGGTCCGCCACCCCGACGGCACGGTCAGCCACCTCGACGTCGGCTCCTTCGTCTACACCCGCGAGCCGTACGGCCCGGCCGGCGCCGTCCCGGGCGGGGTCGACCCGGAGGGCTGGCGGGCGTTCTGAGCGGCGCGCCGCTCTCGTCACGACAGCGGTACGTCGGATCGTCACGACGGCGACGTGACGCGAGCGGCGTGACGGCGCGATCGTGACGACAGCGGCGTGACAGCAGCCGCGTGACGACCGCGGGGTCGCGACAACGGGGGCGTGCGGTGCGGCCGTACGCCCCCGTGGTGCGTGTTGTCCACCCCCCGCGAACGAGCGCCCGGTGCCGGGCAGATGACCGCCGGGCCACGGGTGGTGCCATTCAACAGGTGCACATCTGCGGTCCTCCGGGCCGCAACATGAATGCCAACCGATTCGGAGAGAAACACGGGGACCGGTTCGCGTCCATGCCCAACCGCCTGCGGACCGGGACGGTGCCCTGGTGATCCACGGCACCGCCGATCGTGCTGCCCTGGAGGGTCCGCCATGACCACCGTCCCCACGTACGCTCCGTCCGCAGTCACCACCACCCACGACGCCCCGGCGGTCCCCGCGCCCCGCCCCCACCGGCCCGCCGCCCCGGCCTCGTACACCGTCTCCCTCGCCCGCGACGAGGACGACGTGCGCGCCGCCCAGCGGCTGCGCCACCAGGTCTTCGGCACCGAGCTGGGCGCCGAACTGCACAGCCCGGTCGCGGGCCTGGACGTCGACCCCTTCGACGAGTTCTGCGACCACCTGCTGGTCCGCGAGGGCGAGCAGGGAACCGTCGTCGGCACCTACCGGCTGCTGCGCCCCGAGGCCGCGCGCCGGGCCGGACGGCTGTACTCCGACGGCGAGTTCGACCTCTCCGCGCTCGCGCCGGTCCGCCCCGGCCTGGTCGAGCTCGGGCGCTCCTGCATCCACCCGGACCACCGGGGCAACGGCGCCGTCATCAACCTGATGTGGGGCGGCATCGCGCGCTACCTGGCCGACACCGGCAACACCTGGGTCGGCGGCTGCTGCTCGATCGAGCTGGCGGACGGCGGCGCCACCGCGGCCCGGGTCTGGGACACCGTCAGCGCCAAGCACCTGGCGCCCGAGGAGTACCGGGTCACCCCGCACCGTCCCTGGGACGCCACCGGGGTGGCGCGCGCCGAGCGGGGCGCGCTGCCGGCCCTGCTCCGCGGCTACCTGCGGCTCGGCGCCTGGGTCTGCGGCGCGCCCGCGTACGACCCGGACTTCGACTGCGCCGACCTGTACGTGCTGCTGTCGCTGGAGCGCACCGACCCGCGCTACCTGCGGCACTTCCTGTCCGGCGGACCCGCCTCGGGCGCCTCGTCGTGAGCGTCTGGCTGCCCACCGCGACCTGCCGGCCCGAGACCTGCCTGGCCGACGTCCCGCCGAGGGTCTCCCACCCCCGGCGGGCGCTGCGGCTGACGGCCTGTCTGGCGGCGGTGCTGGCCGGGGTCGTGCTCCTCCCGCCGGTCCGGCTGCTCCCGGACCGCGCCCGGAACCGGCTGGCCCGGCTCTGGGCCCGGGTCGTGCTGCGCACCCTCGGGGTGACGGTCCACCTCGCCGGGCCCGACGGCTGGGGGCCCGGCGCGGACGGCGGGGTGCTGGTGGTGGCCAACCACGTGTCCTGGCTGGACATACCGCTGCTCGCCGCCGGGCGGCCGGGCCGGTCGCTGGCCAAGACCGAGGTCCGGAAGTGGCCGGTGCTCGGACCGCTGATCGCCTTGGGCGGCACCGTCTTCCTGGACCGCGACCGGCTGCGGACGCTGCCGGACACCGTCGCGACGGTGGCCGAGGTGCTGCGCTCCGGCCACCCGGTGATCGTCTTCCCGGAGGGGTCGACCTGGTGCGGGCGGGAGAGCGGCCGGTTCCGGCCCGCGCTGTTCCAGGCTGCGGTGGAGGCGGGTGCCGACGTCCAGCCGGTGACGATCCGCTACCGGCTGGCGGACGGACGGCCGACCAGCGTGCCCGCCTTCATCGGGGACGACGGACTGCTCACCTCGCTCGCCCGGGTGGTCGCGGCCCGCGGGCTGGTCGCCGACGTGACCTTCCTGCCGCCGATACCGCCGCCCGGGCCCCGGCCCGGCCGGGCGGGCGCCCGGCGCGAACTGGCCCGCACGGCGCAGGCGGCGGTGGAAGGGATCCGCTGACCTCGCACGACCTCCTGTGACCTTCCCGGCCTTCCGCGACCTCCCGCGACCTCCTGACAGCACCTCACCGGTCGGCTCAGGCGACGCCCGCCCCGGCCAGGTCCTCCGGCCGCGGCTCTTCGGAGGCCGCCGGGGCGAGCGGGCGGGCCCGGCCGACCAGGACGGCGACCAGGACCGCGGTGACGGCGAGCGCGGCCGAGCCGCAGCGCAGCGCGAGGTGGATGCCGTCGACGAAGGCCCCGTCCACCGCCTGGCGCACCGGCTCGGGCAGTGCGCCGGCCGCGCCGCCACCGCCGTGGGCCGCACTGGTCGGCGCGTCCGCGATCGGGCCGACGGCCTCCGGCGGGACGCCGAGCCGGTGCAGGGCCGAGGTCAACCCGTCGGTCATCCGGTTGGTCAGGACGGCGCCGAGCACCGCGATCCCGAGCACGCCGCCGAGCTCGCGCAGGGTGTTGACGGTCGCCGAGGCCATCCCGGTCTGCGCCGGGGCGACCCGCTGGAGCACCGCGACCGAGACCGGGGTGAAGGTCAGCCCCATGCCGAAGCCCATCGTGAACAGCGTCCACAGGTACTCCGGGTAGCGGGCGTGGTCGCCGTACAGCGACAGCCCGCCGAGACCGAGCGCGCACAGCGCGAGGCCCAGCACCATCGGCGGCCGGGGGCCGTACCGGGCGGCGAACCGGCCGGACAGCGGCCCGGCGACCACCAGCATCGCGGTCATCGCCAGCCCGGCGTACCCCGCGCCGGACGGGGACCAGCCGAGCACGCCCTGCATCATCAGCGGCAGGAAGAACAGCGCCCCGAACATCCCGAAGCTCACCATGAACCCGCTGAGCAGCGCGCCGCTCAACGCGCCGTCCCGGAACAGCCGCAGCTCCAGCATCGGCTCGGCCAGGCGCAGTTCGAGCAGCAGGAAGGCGGCCAGCAGGACGACGGCGGCAGCGCCGCAGCCGGTCACCCGGGGGTCGGTCCAGCCTCGCGTGGGGCCCTCGATCAAGGCGTAGACGAGCAGGCCGAGGCCCGCCGCCGAGAGCGCGAACCCGCCGAAGTCGATCCGCCGGGGGCGCGGCGGGATCTCCGGGAGGACCTTGGCGGCGAGCAGGACGCCGGCCACGCCGATCGGCACGTTGATCCAGAACACGCTGGCCCAGCCGAAGTGTTCGACCAGCGGGCCGCCGATCACCGGGCCGATCGAGAGGCCGATCGCGGACACCCCGGACCACACGCCGATCGCCTTGGCCCGCTCGCGCTCGTCGGTGAACACGTGCCCCAGCAGGGTCAGGCTGCCGGGGGTGAGCAGCGCGGCCCCGACCCCCTGGACCATCCGGCCCGCGACCAGCACGCCGATCGTTCCGGCGAGCGCGGCCACGGCGGAGCCGAGCGTGAACAGGCCGAGCCCCAGTACGAACATCCGGGTACGGCCGTGGCGGTCGCCCAGCGCGCCGCCGGTCAGGACGAGTGCCGCGTAGATCAGGCTGTAGCCCTCCGCGACCCACTGGAGACCGCTGATCCCGGCGTCCAGCTCCTGCCCGATGCGGGGCAGGGCGACATTGACGACGACGTTGTCCAGCATGGCCATGAACATGGCGATGCAGAGCGTGAGCAGCGCGAGCCGTTTGCGGCGGGCGCTCGACTTCTCCATGGGTTCCCTTCCGATCATGAGCCCCTAACAGTGTTAGGGGTCGACGTGACAGCCACAGAGTGCACCTAACGGTGTTAGATTGCAAGCGGGAATCGACCGCACCACCGGAGGCGTCCGCACAGCCATGCCGCAGAACCACACCGACACACCCGGAACCGACGACGCGACACCCGCCCTGACCAGGGAGGCCCTCGCCCAGGCCGCACTGCGCGTCCTGGAACGGGACGGCCTGGCCGGGCTCTCCATGCGCAAGGTCGCCGCCGAGGTCGGCGTCAAGGCGGCCTCGCTGTACTGGCACGTCCGCAACAAACAGGAACTCCTCGACCTGCTCACCGACGCGGTGATGGGCTCCGCCGAGCCCCCGCCGCGCGAGGGCGACTGGCGCGAACAGTTCCACGCGTACTGCTGGCGCTACCGCCGCCTGCTGCTCGGCACCCGGGACGCGGCCAAGGTCGTCGCCGGCCGGCTCGCCCCCGGACCCAACCTGCTCGGGCTCATGGAGGACCAGCTGGACCGGCTCCGCGCGGCCGGCTTCACCGACGCCGACGCCGCCATGGCCAGCTACCTGCTCGGCGCCTTCGTCCAGGGCTTCGTGCTCCAGGAGCAGTCGCCGATCTCGGCCTCCGAGGTCCTCGGCACCAGCCGCCGGGACATCGCCGACGCCGCCGGAGACCTGTTCCGCGCCCTGCCCGCCGAGACCTTCCCCAACCTGGTCGACCTCGCCGACGACCTCACCGAGCCGAACATGGACGCCCGCTTCGAGTTCGGCGTCCAGCGGATCCTCGACGGCCTCGCGGCCCTGCTGCCGCCGGAGCGGCGCTGAGCCCGGGACCCGCGGCCGCCTCTCCCGGTCCTCGGCCTCCTTCCACGCCGCCTCCCTCGGGCCGGACCTCGGCCTCCGGCAACGGGTAGGCTCACCGGGCCCCGCCCGTACGACCACGGAGGAGTCACCGATGCCCGAGCCGTACCCCCTCTACGAACCCTACGCACAAGGCCTGTTGGACGTCGGCGACGGTCAGCTGATCCACTGGAACGCCTCCGGCGACCCGGCCGGCAGGCCGGCCGTGGTGGTGCACGGCGGGCCCGGCTCCGGCCACAACCCGGGCACCCGGCGGTACTTCGACCCGAAGCGCTACCACCTCGTCCAGTTCGACCAGCGCGGCTGCGGGCTCAGCCGGCCGCACGCCGCCGACCCGTCGACCAGCCTGGAGCACAACACCACGGCGCACCTGATCGCCGACATGGAGCGGCTGCGCGAGCACCTCGGCATCGACAAGTGGCTGCTGCACGGCGGCTCGTGGGGCTCCACGCTGGTCCTCGCGTACGCGCAGGCCCACCCGGAACGGGTCTCCGCGATCGTGATCTGCGGGGTCACCATGACCCGTCCCGAGGAGACCGACTGGCTCTACCGGGGCGTGGGCCGCTTCCTGCCCGGGCCCTGGGAGGAGTTCCGGGACTTCCTTCCGCCCGCCGACCGGGACGGGGACACCGTCGAACTGCTCGCCGCCTACAGCCGGCTGCTCAACAGCGCCGACGAGTCCGTCCGCCGGGCCGCCGCCAACGCCTGGGCCACCTGGGAGGACGCGGTCATCTCCCACGAGTCGCTGGGCAAGCCGAACGCGTACACCGACCGCCCCTCCGAGGCGCTGATGGGCTTCACCCGGATCACCGCGCACTACTTCTCGCACCAGGCCTTCCTGCCGGACGGCCAACTGCTGCGCGACGCCGGACGGCTGGCCGGAATCCCCGGCGAGCTGATCCACGGCCGACTGGACCTCGGCGGACCGCTCGCCACCGCCTGGCAGCTGGCCAAGGCCTGGCCGGACGCACGGCTCACGGTCATCGACGAGTCCGGGCACACGGGGAGTCCGCGGATGCGGGAGGCAGTCCTGGCCGCGATCGAACGCTTCGCCTGAGCGCTCCCCGACCTCGGGGTCGGGCCGTTCCGGCCAACGGCCCGGCCCTACGGCGACCGTAGAATACGGCGCATGATCGCCTATGCCCCAGCCGCCCTGTTCTTCGTCCTGTTCGGACTCGGGGTACTACGCGACCGTCGCCAGTTCAGCAACGCCATCCTGCTCGGCATCGCCGTCTCACTGCTCTCCCTCGCCGTGCTCGCCGAACTGCGCAGAGCCCCTACCCTGGTGGTGGAGATCGCGATGGTGGCGATCTTCCTCCTGCCGACCGTCGGAACGGTGGCCCTGATCTGGTTCCTCATCGCCAACGGCCTGACCATGATCCGCAAAGAGGGCAGACGGCCGGCCAACCTGCTCTCGCTGCTCGCCGGTCTGGGCATCGTCGCCGTCATCCTGATGCTGTTCGTGGCCCTCGCCCTCCGCTCGGCCCGACTGGGCATCGTGGTCGGCACCCTGCTCCTGGTGATCGGCTACGTCTCCTTCCTCTTCACCTGCTTCATCGGCTACGCCTTCCTCTACGGCCGCCACCGGCCCCGCCAGGACGTGGACTTCGTGGTCGTGCTCGGCTCCGGACTGATCGGCGGCGAGCGCGTCCCGCCGCTGCTCGCCAGCCGGCTGAACCGGGGCCGCGAGGTGTACGAGAAGCAGGCCGCCCGCGGCAACCCGCCGGTGCTCATCACCTCCGGCGGCCAGGGGCCGGACGAGAAGCTGCCGGAGTCCCACGCGATGGCCGACTACCTGGTCGAACACGGCTTCCCCGCCGAGCACATCGAACGGGAGGACCGCTCGCGCACCACCGAGGAGAACCTGCGGTTCAGCAAGGCCATCATGGAACAGGCCAAGCCCGACTACCGCTGCGTCGTGGTCACCAACAACTTCCACGCCTTCCGGGCCGCCCTGCTCGCCCGCGAGACCGGCGTCAACGGCCACGTCTTCGGCTCCCCCACCGCCCGCTACTACTGGCCGAGCGCGACCATCCGCGAGTTCGCCGCGATCTTCCTGTCGCACAAGCTGGTCAACTTCGGCATCTGCGGCCTCATCGCCCTCTGCGGCGTGCTCGGGGCACTCTGAGCGGCCCCTGCCGCTCTGACCTCTCCGACTGCTCCGAGTACCAGGTTCGGGCCCCGGTCGCCACAGCGGCCGGGGCCCGACCCTTTCCGGTGCGGGTACGGCGGCCGCCCGGCCGGGCCACCCGCTCGGTCAGGCCTCCGGGCGGGGGGCCAGGATCGCGCAGGTGGTGGTGGCGTGCGCGTAGAGCTTGCCGTTCTCCGTGCCCAGCACCCTGGCCTCCGCCGTCGCCATCGTCCGGCCCAGGTGCAGCACCACGCCCTCGCAGCGCAGCGTCCCGGAGTCGGCGAAGAGCGGGCGCAGCATGTGGACGTTGAGCTGGGTGGTGGTGTAGCCCACCCCGGCCGGCAGCCTGCTCAGCACGGCGCAGCCGAGGGCCGAGTCGAGCAGGGCCGCCAGGTAGCCGCCGTGCACGGTGTTCATCGGGTTGTGGAGGTGGTCTCCGGGTTCGCCCCGGAACACCGCCGTCCCCGGCTTCACCTCGGTCAGGTGGAAGCCCATGGTGCCGCAGATCGAGGGCTCCGGGATCCGCCCGGCGATCCACTCCAGCAGGATCTCCTCTCCGCTCAGGTGGGTGAACTCGGCGATCGGCGGGCCGGGCGTCCAGGTGTGGGTCCGGGTGCGCCGCTCCGGGCCGTTCGTGGGCTGGGGGCCTTCGGCGGCGATCTCATCGGTGGTCATGGGATCAACCTGCCTGGTCCGGCCGCCTGCCTCAAGTGCCTTACGGCGCGCGGCGGGTACGGGGCCGCGGCCGCCGGACCATGGCGGCCCGTGCCATGCCCGGGCGGCGGACCCCGGATGACCGCCACATGGCACCGGGGCTCCCGGCGCGCCACGCTGCACGGGACCGGCCCCCACTCCTCCCCCACCCAGGAGTCCCCATGCCACTGCGCCCCACCGCCGCGGCGTTGTTCACCGCCGCCGTCCTCGCGCTCGGTACCGCCGCACCCGGCGCGGCCGCGGCCTCCGACACGGTTTCCACCCTGCCGTCCGCAGCCGCAGCCGTAGCCGCGGCCGCGAGCGGCAGCTTCCAGCAGGTCACCGGGTTCGGCACCAATCCGGGCAACCTCGCGATGTACACCTACACCCCCGCCGGGCTGCCCAGCGGCGCTCCTCTGGTGGTCGCGCTGCACGGCTGCGTCCAGAGCGCCACCGACTACTACCGCAGCTCGGGCTGGACCAAGTTCGCCGACCAGTACGGCTTCGCGGTGGTGTTCCCGCAGACCAGCAGCGTCAACAACAGCCTCTCCTGCTTCAGTTGGTTCGACGCGGGCAAGGCCGCCCGGGGCGTCGGCGAGGCCAGGTCGGTGGTCGAGATGGTCACCAAGGCCGAGTCCCTGTACGGCTCGGACGCCCGCCGGGTGTTCGTCACCGGGCTCTCGGCCGGCGGCGGAATGGCCGCCGACCTGCTGGCCGACTACCCCGACGTGTTCGCCGGCGGGGCGATCGACTCCGGACTGCCGGCCCACTGCGCCGCCACCCAGGCCGCCGCCTCCGGCTGCCAGAACTCCGACCAGGGGCTCACCCCGGCCCAGTGGGGCGACAAGGTCCGGGCCGCGTACCCGGGTTACACCGGACCGTGGCCCAGGGTGGCGATCTGGCAGGGCACGGCCGACACCGTGGTCAGGCCGGTGAACGCGACCGAGCTGCGGGACCAGTGGACGAACGTCCAGGGCGGCGGCCGCCAACCGACCGGCACCCGGAGCCTCCCCGGCGGCACCACCCAGGAGCTCTACGCCGACGCGAGCGGAAAGCCCGCCGTGGCCGTGTTCACGATCAGCGGGATGGGCCACGGCCTGGCCGTCCACCCGGGCTCCGGGGCCGACCAGTGCGGAGCGACCGGCGCCTACTTCCTCGACACGATCTGCTCCGGCTACTACACCGCGCAGTTCTGGGGGCTGGACGGCGGCTCCGGCCCCACCGACCCCGGGCTGCCGGCCCCGACCGGCCTGACGGCGAGCGCGACCGCCGGTTCGATCGCCCTCGGCTGGCAGGCCGTCAGCGGCGCGTCCTCCTACCAGGTCTTCCGCAACGGCGGCCAGGTCGGCACCACGACCGGCACGACCTTCACCGACACCGGACTCGCGGCCGGCACCACGTACGGCTACACCGTGGCGGCGGTCGACGGCTCGGGCACGGTCGGCGCCCGCTCGGCGGCGGTGACGGCGACCACCCCGGGCGGGGGCGCACCCCAGTGCTTCACCGCCAGCAACTACGACCAGGTCCTGGCCGGCCGTGCCACCCAGAGCGGCGGCCTGACCTTCGCGCTGGGCTCGGGCCAGAGCATGGGGCTCTGGAACACCTTCGTCACCCACACCCTGAAGCAGACCGGCCCGGGCTTCTACGTGCTCGCCGACGGCCAGTGCTGAACAGACGGCAGCCCGCCCGCCACCGAGCAGCACCACGACCACCCGCCCCACAACGGCCCACAGCGCGACGGCCCGCACCGCAACAGCCCGCACCGCCACACCGACCGTGAGGCTCATCCCGCCCCCACCTCCACCTCCGCCCGGAGCCCGGCGAACAGGTCGGTCTCGATCCCGCCCGCCGCGGCCGCCGCACCGGCCTCCGGCAGCAGACTCCGGGCGAGGTGGTAGTCCTCCGTCGGCCAGACCTCGCGCTCGATGTCCCGCGGGTGGGCCATGAAGGCCACACCCGGCTGCACCTGGGTGGCGTGCGCCAGCATCGCCGCGTCCCGTACGGCGAACTGCTCGGCGCACGCGATCCGGGTGGTGGCGGCCAGGGCGGGCGGGGTGTCGGGCCAGCCGGCCAGCAGCTCGCCCATCCCCGAGGGGACACCGCGTTCCGTCATCGCCGTGTGCAGCGCCTGGAACCAGGCCCGGGAGAGCGCCAGGTGGTAGTAGAGCTTGGACACCTGCCAGGGCTCGCCCTGCCCGGGGTGGCGCTGCGGGTCAGCGGCGGCTTCGACGGCCGCCACGGTGACCCGGTGGGTCATCACGTGGTCCGGGTGCGGGTACCCGCCGGTCTCGTCGTAGGTGACGACCACCTGGGGGCGGAACTCCCGGATCAGCGCGACCAGCGGCGCCGCCGCCAGCTCCACCGGCCGGGCCGCGAAGCAGTCCTCCGGGAGCGGTTCGCCCGGCCCGGGCATCCCGGAGTCGACGAAGCCGAGGAACCTCTGGCGCACACCGAGGATCTCCCGGGCGGCCGCCATCTCCTGGCGGCGGACGCGGGCGATGTCGGCCCGGACCTCGGGCCGGTCCATGGCCGGGTTGAGCACCGAGCCGCGCTCGCCGCCGGTGCAGGTGGCGACCAGGACGTCCACGCCCTCGGCCGCGTACCGGGCGAGGGTGGCCGCGCCCTTGCTGGACTCGTCGTCGGGGTGCGCGTGCACGCTGAGCAGGCGGAGAGCGCCGGGGTGACGGGTGGACACGGGTACCTCCATGCTTGGGTGGTCGGGAGCCGCTCGGCGGTCAGCGGGACGGGCGGGTGTTCGGGTAGAGCAGTGCCGGGGCGATGGCGAGTGCCGACAGGGCCAGGACCCACCAGAAGGTCTCGCCGAAGGCCGCACCCGGCTGGTCGGGGTGCCCGCCCTGCGCCTGCTGGAGCGCCAGCGTCAGCACCGCCGTGCCGAGCGCCCCGCCGAGCCGGTTGAGCACGTTGACCGCGCCCGCCGCCGCCGGCACCTGGGCCTTCTCGACGCTCCCGTACACCGCCGCCAGGCCGGGGATGGCGATCAGCCCCATGCCCGCGCCGCGCAGCGCCAGCGAGCCGGCGATCAGCCAGGCCGCCGGTTCGGAGCCGCTGCCCAGCCGGGTGAACGCGAGCGTGCCGACCAGGGAGCAGGCGATGCCGATCATGATCAGCGGACGCGGCGCGAAGCGGTAGGTGATCCGGGCCGCCAGCATGGCGGTGACCGCCGTACCGAGGGCCTGCGGCGCCAGCAGCAGACCGGCCTCCACCGCCCCGGCGTGCTTCACCTGCTGGTAGTACAGCGGCACCAGGAACATCGAGCTGTAGAGCGCGGCGCCCTGGAGGAAGCTGTTCGCCGTCGCCACGGAGAACCCGCGCCGGGCGAACAGCCGCAGGTCGATCAGCGGCGCCCGGCCGGCCTTGCGGCCCACCCGCAGCGCGTGCCAGCCGTAGACCGCCACCAGCACCGTGCCCACCACCAGCGCGACCCAGCCGGCCGTCGCGCCGTCACCGATCGTCGAGAGCCCGTAGACCAGCCCGGTCAGACCGGGCGAGAGCAGCACCAGCCCCGTCACGTCCAGCCGGGGCTTCGGTATGTCCGACGCCTCGTCAGTCGGCAGCCAGCGGGCGGCGAGCAGCAGGATCACCAGCCCGACCGGCACGTTCAGCAGGAACATCCAACGCCAGTCGAAGTGCTCCAGCACCAGCCCGCCGAGGATCGGCCCCAGGACCGGGGCCAGGCTGATCGGGAGCATCAGCGTGCCCATCACCCGCCCGACCCTGGACGGCCCGGCCGCTTGTATGATGATCGCCTGGCCGAGCGGTTGAATCATCCCGCCGCCGATCCCCTGCAGCACCCGGAAGGCGATCAGACTGCCCGTCGACCAGGCCAGGCCGCACAGTGCCGATCCGAGCACGAACAGGACGACCGAGGCGAGCCACGCCCGCCGCCCGCCGAAGCGGCCGGCGGCCCACCCCGAGAGCGGCATGGTCAGCGAGATCGCCAGCAGGTACCCCGTGGCCACCCACTGCATCTCCGCGATCGAGCCGTGCAGATCGCGGCCGACGGAGTCGATGCCGACGTTGACGATCGTGCTGTCCAACAGCGCGAGCACCGGCCCCAGCGCGAGCACCGAGGCCATCTTCCACAGGCCCGCCGGAATCGGCTCCGGTGCCCCCTCCCGGACTCCTCCCGGCTGGTCCTTCGCGGCGACGGATGTCGTCATGCGCCCCTCCCCTAGTCGCAGTCGGGCCAGCGCCCCCGAACCCGCGTGCGGCACCCCGACGCTCGCTCGGCACACTCTCGGACGCTCACCCGGGCAGCCGCTCCGGCCGCCCGAGAAGAACTTAGGCCGGACCCACTGATTGGGTCAAGCCTAATTCATGTACCCGACCCAGCAACCTGCGCTACGCTCCCGACATGACCGAGAACGCGACCACGCCGAGCCTGCGCGAGCTCAACAAGCGCCGCACCCGCGAGGCGATCTCGCACGCCGCGACCAGGCTCTTCATCGAGCAGGGCTTCGACCGCACGACCATCGCCGAGGTCGCGGCCGCCGCGGGCGTCGCCAAGATGACCGTCACCAACCACTTCCCGCGCAAGGAGGACCTCTTCTTCGACCTGCACGAGGAGCTCGTCGTCCGGCTCGCCGCGACCGTCGCGGGGCGCGCGCCGGGCGAGTCCGCGCTCGCCGCGCTGCGCCGCGACTGCCTCGCCGGGCTCGACCGGCACGACGCCCGGCTCGGCTTCTCCGGCCCGGAGTTCGCCCGCACCGTCTTCGACAGCCCCGCCCTGGGCGCCCGGCTGCGCGAGCTGCACGAGCAGGGCGAGACGGCGCTCGCCGAGGCGCTGGCCGAGGCGGTGCACGAGAGACCCGTCGGCTTCGAGTGCCGCGTCGCCGCCGCGCTGCTCGCCGCCGTCGACCGCGCGGTGTTCGCCGAGGTGTTCCGCCGCACCCTGGCGGGCGAGGAGCAGGCGGCGATCGCCACCGCCGTCCGCCCCTCGGCGGTCCGGGCCTACGACCGTCTGGAGGGCGCCCTCGGGAGCTTCGCCGTACGGGAGGCCTAGGCCGCGGGTCCGGCCTCCGACCAGGGGCTGAACCACGTGTCCGGGCCGGAGCACCCTTGACGAAAGGTTGACCTGCTCACGGCAGAAGGTTGGCGATGGCCGCCTCTATCGTCGGCCCATGCCCTCACAGCCCATCAGGCCCACCACCCTGCCGGTCCTGCCCTACCGCAAGCCCACCCGGGGCCGGGACTACTGGGTCCTGGACAACGTGCTGCCCGACCCGGACGCCGTCCGGGAGCGCTGTCTGGCCCGCGGGGACTGGACCGAGGGCTACCCGCACCGCCCCGAGACCTGGCCAGGGCTGCGCACCATGCCGGGCCTGGAACCCGGGGAACTGGCCCGGGTCGAGTCGCTGGTCCGCAAGGCCACCGGCGCCTCCCGGCTCTGGGTGCAGAGCACCCCGGGCGGCGGCACGCTCAACCACAACTGCGTCCAGGTCGTCGGCGCCGGGGAATCGGAATCCCGCCCCCACACCGACTCCCGCGCGCTCTGCCGCTACGCCGCCGTCCTCTACCTCAGCCCCGGCGCCCCGAAGGACGCCGGCACCAGCTTCTACCGCCAGCAGTTCCCCGGCGGCCGCCTCGGCGGCAACCTGGTCAACGCCCCGCACAACAACCTGGTCGAGGCACTCGGCACCCGCCACGTTCCCGGTGACCACTTCACCGAGGACGTCCGCGTCCCCAACCGCTACAACCAGCTGCTCCTCTACCACGCCAACCTGATCCACAGCGCCACCGGCTACTACGGCACCGACCTGGCCGAGCGGCGGATGACGGCGGTCTTCTTCTGGATGGCCTGACCCCCACCCACCCTCCGGACGACCCGCCCCTCAGTCGGCGCCCACGTGCGCCAGACTCGCCCTGGTCAGCGCCGCCGCCAACCGGGCCTGGTCCGCCGGCCCGACCAGCGCCCCCAGTGCGGCCGGTTCACCCGGCAGCCCGAGCGTCCGGGCCTCCGCCGGCACCCGCTCGTCGACGTAGGGCCGCAGCGAGGGCCAGACCGCCATCGCCTCGCGCCGGCCCCCTCATGCCCGCCATCCACGCTTGCCCGGATTCGGGCACCCCGCACCCGGGGAGGCTGGCCGCATGAACGAGCGAATCATCGGACGATGTGCCTGGGCGAATAGCACTGCCGCGCGAAGCGAGGCGGGCGCATGAGTCGTGACACCGTTCCCGCGACCGAGACCATCCGCCCCGAGTGGGCCGCGATCGACGAGTTGCCCACGGTCGAGCTGCTCCGGCTGATGAACGCCGAGGACCGTACGGTGCCCGAGGCCGTCGCCGGGGAGTTGGAGCGGATCGCCGCCGTGGTCGACGCCGTGGCCGCCCGGATGGCGCGTGGTGGCCGGCTGGTCTACGCGGGCGCCGGGACGGCCGGGCGGCTCGGCGTGCTGGACGCCGTCGAGTGCCCGCCGACCTTCGGCACCGATCCGGCGCTGGTCGTCGGCCTGATCGCGGGCGGGCGCCCGGCCGTCACGGCGGCGGCCGAGGGCGCCGAGGACCGCACCGACCTCGCCGAGGCCGATGTGGCCGCACTCGCCCTCACCTCCGCCGACACCCTGGTGGGCGTCTCCGCCTCCGGCCGTACGCCCTACCCGCTGGCCGCCGTCCGCGCCGCGCGCGCGGCGGGGGCGCTGACCGTCGGGCTGGCGTGCAACCGCGGCTCGGCGCTCGCGGCCGCGGCCGAGTTGGGCATCGAGGTGGAGGTCGGCCCCGAAGTGCTGGCCGGATCGACCCGGCTCAAGGCGGGCACGGCGCAGAAGTTGGTGCTCAACCTGCTCTCCACGGCCGTGATGGTCCGGCTCGGCCGGACGTACGGAAATCTGATGGTCGACCTCCGCGCCACCAACGACAAGCTGCGCGACCGCGCCCGACGGATCGTCGCCGAGGCGACCGGCGCCGACGGGACCGCGGTCGACCGCGCCCTGAGCGCGACCGGCGGCCGGGTCAAGGACGCCATCCTCTCCCTGCTCGCGGACGTGGACGCCCCCACCGCAGCGCGCCTGCTCACGGCCTCGGAGGGACGGCTGCGCGAAGCCCTCCGCCTCGCCCGGCCGTAGCAGCCCTCCGCCTCGCCCGGCCGTAGCAGCCCTCCACCGCGCCCGGCTAAAATCCCGCCCGGCCGTAGCCCCGTCCCCCGCCAACTCACCCCAACCGCACGTCCGCCGCCACGACGACCTCGCCGAGGCGCGGGAAGTCCAGTTCCACCGACGCCCGGTGCTCCTCCGCCGTGAGCGCGGCCATCGCGTCCTCGACGAACACCAGCCGGTACCCGTGGTCGCCGGCGGCCCGGGCGCTGGACTCCACGCCGAGGTTGGTGGCGATCCCGGTGAACACCAGGGTCTCCACGCCCCGCGCCCGCAGCAGCCCGTCCAGGCCGGTGCCCTGGAAGGCTCCGATGGTGCGCTTCACCACGACCTCGTCGGCCACCGCCGCGACCTCCGCGACCAGCCCGCTCCCGGGCGGCTGCTCAGCGACGTTCGGCCGCTCGACCCGCACCGCGACCACGGGCGCGCCCGCCGCCCGGAACTCCCGGGCCAGCTCCAGCGAGGCCTCCACCACCTCCGAACCGGTGCGCGGCGCGAGCGGGTTGGCGACGATCCGGTCCATCAGGTCGATCAGGACCAGGGCCGTACTGCGGGGATCAAGGGTGGTCATGGACGTCACGCTAGTCCAGTCACGCCGGCCCGTCCGACGACGGCCCCTCCTGCGCCCGGCCCTCCGAGGCCTGGCCCGCCGAGGCCCGTGCCTCCGAAGCCGGAGCGCACTCCGCCGCCTCCCGCGCGATCTCCGCCCGGAACCCCTCGATCAGCACCCGCAGCCCGTACTCGAAGTCCGCGTCGTGGTCGGTCATCCGCAGCACGTCCACCGCCTCGCGCAGCAGCGGCAGTTCGCGCAGCGCCTCGTCCGGGAACGGCGGCCGGTCGCGGTCCGCGGTGTCCTGCCGCCAGGCCTGCTCCTCGGTGACCCAGCCCATGATGTACCGGTCGACGGTCAGCAGCAGCCGCAGCGCAGTACGCGGGCGCAGCCCGGCCCCGCACAGGGCGGCCAACTGGGCCTCGACCGCCGGGAGTTCGTCCTCGCTGGGCAGGGTGCCCGCGTGTACCCGGGCGCCGTCGCGGTAGGCGAGCAGGGCGCCGCGCTTGGCGCGGGCGTCGGCAGCGATCCACTCGGGCCAGTGCGCCGGGTCCGGCTCGCGGTCGGGCGGGAGGGCCTCGGCGAGCATCGCCTCGGCCATCAGATCGAGCAGTTCCCGCTTGTTCTTGAAGTGCCAGTACAACGCCGGTGACTGGACGCCGAGTTCACGGGCGAGCCGACGGGTGGTCAGCCCGTCGATGCCCTCCTCGTCGAGCAGGCGCAGCGCCGTGCGCACCACCTCGTCGCGTTGCAGCGCCATCCGATCGCCCTCCTGGGTTATCCGCTTGCCAGACCCACCTTATCGCCGATAAGTTCCCGAGCTGGAATTTATCAGCGATAAGGACGGCCGTCGCGACGCCGACGACCGCGAAGGGATCCCACCCCTCGTGACCTCCAACCCGAACCCCACCTCCGGACCCGACCCCACCTCCAGCCCCGACCGCCCCTGGTCCCGCCTGCTGCCGAACACCGCCCCCTGGCGCTCCTCCCGGGACTTCCGGCTGACCTGGACCTCCGGCACCGTCACCCTGCTCGGCTCGATCTTCACCATGACCGCGATCCCACTCCAGATCGCCGACCTCACCGGCTCGCCGCTGGCCGTGGGCGCGGTCGGCGCGGTCGAGCTCGTGCCCGTCATCCTGTTCGGCCTCTACGGCGGCGTCCTCGCCGACCGCGCCGACCGCCGCACCGTCGCCCTGGCCACCGAGGTCGCCCTGGCCACGCTCAGCGCCTTACTGCTGGCCAACGCGCTGCTCGGCGCCCCCGCCGTCTGGCCGCTCTACGTCGCCGCCGGGGTGGCGGCGGCGATCCAGGGCATCCAGCAGCCCTCGGTCGAGGCGATGGTCCCCCGCCTGGTGCCCCAGGACCAGCTGGTGGCGGCGGGTGCCCTGCTCTCCCTGCGCTGGAGCATCGGTGGCGTGGCCGCCCCGGCGGCGGCCGGCCTGCTGATCGCGACCGCCGGCGTCCCGGCGGCCTACCTGGTCGACCTCGGCACCTTCCTGCTCTCGATCGCCCTGCTCGCCCGGGTCCGGCCGGTCCCCTCGGAGCGGGACGCCGAGGCGCCGCAGCTCACCGAGTTCCTCGACGGCGCCCGGTACGCGGCCCGGCGGCCCGATCTGGTCGGCACCTACCTGGCCGACCTCGCGGCCACCGTCTTCGCCCTGCCCACCGCGCTCTTCCCGTTCCTCGCCGCGGAGTTGGACGCCACCTGGGCGCTCGGCCTGCTCTACTCGGCCGGTGCGGCCGGCAGCCTGATCGCCGCCGCGACCGGCGGGTGGGCGGAGCGGGTGCACCGGCACGGCCGGCTGGTCCTGCTCTCCGCGGCGCTGGTCGGCGCGGCGACGGCGGCGGCCGCCTTCGCCCCGGGCCTGTGGGCCGTCCTGCTCTGCCTGGCCGTCGCGGGCGGCGCGCACTGGGTCGGCGACACCTTCCGCAGCGCCATCTGGAACCAGTCCATTCCGGACGAACTCCGGGGCCGAGCGGCCGGGTTGGAGATGCTGATCGGCTCCGCCGGGCCGGCCCTGGGCGACCTGCGGGCGGGCGGGCTCGCGGCCCGCCAGGGCATCCGGGCGGCGCTGCGCACGGGGGGCCTACTCTGCCTCGGCAGCTCGGCCGCCGTGTCCGCCGCGCTCCCCGCGCTCTGGCGCTACGACCAGCGGGCGCACCGCACCGGGCCGGCCGCGCCGGAGCCCACCCCGTGACGCACCCGCCGCACCCACCCCACGACTGCTCAGTCCCGGACGAGCGCCGTCGCGTGCCGGTCGATCAGCTCCGCCAGCCCCCGGAGGTCGTCGACCCCGCGCTTGGGCAGCATGGTCAGCACACCGGTCTCCTCGCTGCCCTTCAACAGCAGGAACAGCCGGGGCGTCTCCAGGTAGTACCGCTGCTCCGACCAGGCGAACTCGGTGACCGAGGCCTCGGTGCTCACGACCACCCCCTGGTCGTCCAGCAGGACCCTGAACTCGCCCTTCTCCCTCGCCGTCCTCGTCACCCGCCGCACCCGCGTCGCGGGCCCCGCGAGAACCACGAGCAGCACGACCGCCACCAGCAGGGCGAGCAACCGCAGCACCGTCCCGCCGAGGACGGCGAGCAGCCCGACGACCGCCGTTCCGCCGACGGCCACCGTGTACACGGCCAGCCGCGACCGGCGTCCGGCCGCCGTGCACCGCTCCCACGCCGCGAAGGCCTCCCGGAAGTCCTCGGCCGTCGGGGTGTAGCGGACCTCGACCGACGTCACCGCCCGCTCGTCGGAACCCACGTCCCACACCCTCCGACCCATGTACGCACAACTCCTGACACCAGCTTCGCCGGATCGTAGCAAAGACCGTACGTACCCGATGCGACCGCGTCCACGGCCTCCCGGCCCTCCGGCGTGAATGCGCCGCTCCCGGCACCCACCCGTTGACCGACCACCCCGCCCGGCGGTTGGCTCACCCCGAGCCGGCCGCCGGGGAGTTCGGCGTCCACCGCCGACGCGGCACGGCCCGATCCCAGGGGAGGGAACCCGATGACCCGCATCCGCCGCCCACTGCGCGCGGCCCGCACCCTCGCGGCCGCCGCACTGGCCGCCGCCGTCTCCATCACCGTCGCCGCCCCCGCCCAGGCGGCCCCGTCCACCACACAACCGTCCGCCTGGCCGGGCGGCACGGGCACCGAACGCGTCTCCGTCGGCCCCGGCCAGGCGCAGGCCACCGGCGCCTCGCAGGCCCGCGGCCTGAGCGCCGACGGGCGCTACGCCGTCTTCACCTCGGAGGCGGCCGACCTGGTGCCCGGCGACACCAACGGCACCTCCGACGTCTTCGTCCGCGACCTGTGGACCGGCCGCACCGAACGGGTCGACACCGGTCCGGGCGGCGTCCAGGCCGACGGCGCCGCCCACCACGCCGCGATCAGCGGCGACGGCCGTTACGTGGCGTTCGGTTCCAGCGCCACGAACCTCGCCCCCGGCGCCAACCGCGGCTACCAGGACGTCTACGTCCACGACCGCCGGACCGGCGAGACCCGGCTGGTCAGCGTCGGCAAGGCGCCGGGAGCCCCGCAGACCGACCGGGTGTCCGACGTCCCCTCGATCAGCTGGGACGGCCGCTACGTCGCCTACCAGTCCAACCGCAGCGACCTCGCCCCCGGCACGGTCACCTGGTTCGGCGGCAACATCTACGTCACCGACCTCTGGACCGGCGACACCCGCCTGGTCAGCGTCGGCGCGGACGGCAAGGAGGCCGACGCCTCCTCCGCCTCGCCGGAGATCAGCGGCGACGGCAGCACGGTCGTCTTCATCTCCAAGGCGACCAACCTCATCGGCCCGGGCCGGCCCGACACCCTCTCCCCGGCCGCCGTCGCCGAGCTCAGGGCCGGCTCCGACCAGGAGTTCGCCGCCGACTCCCTCCGCCCGGAAGCCCGCTCAGACTCCCGCCCGAACGCCCGCCCGGACACCCGCTCAGACGCCCGCGCGGACACCCGCGCAGAGCTCCTCAAGCCGCGCCTCTACCCGCTGTACGCCCGCGACCTGCGCGCCGGGCGGACCAGCCTGGCCTCCTCGGCCCCCGACGGCGGCTACAAGGGCGCGGCCGACCCGTCGATCAGCCCGGACGGCCGCTACGCCGTCTACTCCTCCTGGGTCGTCCACGGCGACACCTCCTGGGACCGCCACTTCGAGCTGTACGTCCGCGACCTCCGGCAGGGCACCGAGACACTGGTGAGCGTCGGCCTGCCCGGGACGAAGACCACCCTCGACTCCTTCGGCGGCCGGCTGACGGCGGACGGCCGGTGGGTCTACTTCAGCTCGGCGGCGGAGAACCTCGTCCCCGGCGACACCAACAACGCCGAGGACGTGTTCCGGCGCGACCTGTGGACCGGCCGCACCGAACGGGTCAGCGTGGCGGGCGACGGTTCCCAGACCACCGGCTCCTCGTACGCCCCGTTCCCCGACGCCTTCGGCACCGCGGTGGTGTTCACCTCGTCCGACAGCACCCTCGTCCCGGGGGACACCAACAACGCCGAGGACGTGTTCCTCCGCCGCCTCCCGCTGTTCTGACAGCGAACTCCCACACCGACCCCCGACCGGCGCGGGTGCTCCCGGTCTCACACCGTGAGCGCCCGCGCCGAGGCCCGGATCGGCGCCGGCAGTTCCGTCCACCCCCGCAGGTACCGGTCCACCGCCGCGGCCACCGCCCGCCCCTCGGCGATCGCCCAGACGATCAGCGACTGCCCGCGCCCGGCGTCCCCCGCGACGAACACGCCCTCCGCCGCCGTGGCGAAGCCGTCGTCCCGGGCCAGGGTGCCCTCCGGCCCGGTGGCGAGGCCGAGTTGGGCGAACAGCGGCCGGTCCGGGTCCGGCCCGGTGAAGCCCAGCGCGAGCAGCACCAGCTGCGCCGGCAGCCTCCGCTCGGTGCCCGCCCGCGGGCTGCGGTCGGCGGGCTCGGCCTCGGCGAAGCGGACGGCGGCCAGCCGGCCGTCCGGGCCTGGCTCGAAGCCGACGGTGGTGGCCGCGAACACCCGGGGCCCGGCCTCCGCCGCACCGGACTCCTCGTGCGAGGTGGTCTCCCGGTACACCTTCGGGTACACCGGCCAGGGCTGCCCGTCGGCCCGGTCCCGCGGCGGCCGCGGGTTGATGTCCAGCTGGGTGACAGAGGCGGCGCGCTGGCGCAGCGCCGTCCCCAGGCAGTCCGCCGCCGTGTCGCCGCCGCCGACGATCACCACGTGCCGCCCCTCGGCGGACAGCGGCGAGACCGGGCAGTCGCCCTCGTCCACCCGGTTCGCCCAGGTCAGGTACTCGATCGCCTGGTGCACCCCGGTCAGCTCTCGCCCCGGCACCGGCAGCTCCCTGCAGGCGGTCGCGCCCACCGCGACCACCACCGCGTCGTACCCGGCCCGCAGTTCCTCGCCCGGGACGTCCCGGCCGACCCACACCCCGGTGCGGAAGTCGGTGCCCTCGGCCCGCAGCTGGTCCAGCCGGCGCTCCAGCCGGTGCTTCTCCAGCCGGAACGGCGGGATGCCGTACCGCAGCAGCCCGCCCGCGCGGTCGGCCCGCTCGTACACCGTGGTGGCGTGCCCGGCCCTGGTCAGCTGCTGGGCGGCGGCCAGCCCGGCCGGGCCCGAGCCGATCACCGCGACCCGCCGCCCACCGGAGCGCTCGGCGCGGTCGGGCGGCCGGGGCCCGTCCCAGCCCGCGTCCAGGGCGCGGTCGGCGATCGCCAGTTCCACGTTCTTGATCGTCACCGCCGCGCCGTCGATGGCCAGCACGCAGGCGCTCTCGCAGGGCGCCGGGCAGAGCCGCCCGGTGAACTCCGGGAAGTTGTTGGTCGCCAGCAGCCGTGCCGCGGCCGCCCGCCAATCCGCGCCGGCCTCCGCGCCGGCTCCGGTCCCCTCCCCGGAACCCGTCCCCGACTCCGCCACCAGCCGGTTCCACTCCGGCACCAGGTTCCCGAGCGGACAGGCGCTGTGGCAGAACGGCAGCCCGCAGTCCATGCACCGCCCCGCCTGCCCGCCCACCACCGGCAGCAGCGGGCCGGGCCGGTACACCTCCCGCCAGTCCCCCAGCCGCTCCCGCGCATCACGCCGCACCCGCTCTTCGCGCGGGGTGGTGAAGAAGGCCATCCGGTCTGCCATCGCGGCCTCCGGCAGGGCGTGCCGACTCGGATCAGGCGGCCCACCCGGCGGCGCGCCACCGTACGGCCACCGTACGCCCGCGAAGCACCGCGCGACAGCCCCGGCCGTCACGGACCGCCCCGGAGCGGCCGCGGAGCGGGCCCGGACACCCCGCCCCCGCCCGGAACCGCCGTGAGCACGCCAGGGAGAATCTCCGCCATGACCCACACCGTGCTGATCGCCGAGGACGACCGGGCCATCCGCGACTCGCTCGCCCGCGCGCTGATGCTGCAGGGCTACCGGGTGCGGGTCGCCGCCGACGGCACCCAGACCCTGGCCGTCCTCGCGGAGCAGCGCCCGGACGTCCTGGTGCTCGACGTGATGATGCCCGAGCCGGACGGCCTGGAGGTCTGCCGCCGGCTGCGCGCGGCCGGCGACCGCACCCCGGTGCTGATGCTCACCGCCCGGGTCGAGGTGCCCGACCGGATCGCCGGCCTCGACGCGGGCGCGGACGACTACCTGGTCAAGCCCTTCGACGTGGACGAGCTGTTCGCCCGCCTGCGCGCCATGCTGCGCCGCCGCCCGCCGGAGTCCGCCACCGAGGTGCTGACCGTCGCCGACCTGCGGATCGAGCCGCCCGCCCGCCGGGCCTGGCGCGCCGCCCAGGAGCTCGAACTGTCCCGCACCGAGTTCGACCTGCTGGAGCTCCTCGCCCGGCACGCCGGCGCCGTCCTCGACCAGGCCACCCTGTACGAGCGGATCTGGGGCTACGACTTCGGCCCCGGCTCGAAGAACCTCGCGGTGTTCATCGGCTACCTGCGCCGCAAGCTCGACCGCCCCGGCCTGGCGCCGCTGATCCACACCGTCCGCGGCGTCGGCTACACGCTGCGCGAGCCGTGACCGGCCCGGCCCGCCGCCTCCCCCGGTTCCCGCGCCCGGCCCGCCGCGCGCCCCGGCCGCCGCGCCCGACCGGCCGGCTCCCCCGTCTCCCCCGGCTGCCGCGCCCCGGCCTGCCCACCACCTTCGCGCTGGCCTTCGCCGCGATCGCCGCGCTGGTCGCGGTGCTGATCGGCGCACTCGGCTACGACGCCGCCGCGCGGCTGATCCGGGATGACGAGACCGCCGACTTCGGCGCCGCCGTCGACTCCGTCGGCCGCCAGGTCCAGCGGGAGGTGCTCTTCCCGGGCGACTTCGCCGGCCCGAGCGGCCTGAGCGCCGACCTGGTCCGCCCGATCCGGGTCACCACGCAGTCGCTCGACCCCGACGGCGCGGTGCTGCCCGGCACCGCCCGGCTCGACCTGCCGCCGAGCCCGTCCGACCACGAGCTCGCCCACGCCGACCAGCCGGGCCGCACCTCGATCGGGCTGCGCCACGAGCACCGCGAGGCCTACCGGGTCGGCGTGGTCTCGCTCGGCGGCCGACGCGGGGCGGTCCAGATCATCCAGCAGGTCGGGCCCACCGAGAAGCTGCTGACCACCCTGCGCACCCGTACGGTCGCCCTGGTGGCGATCGTCGCGGTGCTCGCCGGCGGGGCCGGCCGGCTGCTCGCCCGACGGATCACCCGACGCCTGGTCCGGCTCACCCACGCGGCCGAACTGGTCGCCGCCAGTGGGCGGTTGGACGTCCCGGTGCCCGCCGCCGGCACGGACGAGGTGGGCCGGCTCGGCCGGGCCTTCGACCGGATGCTGGGCCGGCTCGCCACCGCCAAGGAGAACCAGCGCCGACTGGTCCAGGACGCCGGGCACGAGCTGCGCACCCCGCTGACCAGCCTGCGCACCAACCTCTCGGTGCTCCCCAGCCTGGACCGGCTGCCGCCCGCCGAACGCGCCGCGCTGATGGCCGATCTGGTCGAGGAGACCCGCGAGTTGACCCAGCTGGTGGAGGAGCTGGTGGCACTCGCGGCGGACCGAAGGGCGGACGAGCGGCCGACCGAGGTGCTGCTCGCCGACGTGGTCCGGCAGGCCGCCGCCCAGGCCCGGCGGCGCGGCGACCGGGAGGTCGTGGTGGACGCGGACGCGACCGTGGTCACCGCCCGGCCGGACGCACTGGCCCGCGCGGTGGGCAACCTGCTGGACAACGCCGCCAAGTTCGACCCCGCCGGGACGGGCCCGATCGAGGTGGTGGTGCGCGGCCCGCGGGTGGAGGTGCGCGACCGCGGCCCGGGCATCGACGCGGCCGACCTCGACCGGGTCTTCGACCGCTTCTACCGGGCCACCGCCGCCCGCGGCCTGCCCGGCTCCGGGCTGGGCCTGGCCATCGTGCACGAGGTGGCCCGCTCGCACGGCGGTACGGCCTTCGCCGCCAACCGGGAGGGCGGCGGCGCGGTGATCGGCTTCACCCTCGGCGCCGACGGAGCGGACGGGCCCGACGGCTGAGCACGCGGACGGGCCCGGCGCGTGGCAGCGCCGGGCCCGCGGTGGAACCGACCATCAGACGGCGGCCAGCAGCCCCCGCCCGAGCCAGTCGGCCTCGTCCTTCACCCCTGGCAGGACGAAGAAGTAGCCGCCGCCGGTCGGCGAGATGTAGTCCACCAGCGGCTCGCCGATCAGCCGGGTCTGGGTGGCCTCGAACTGCCGCACCACGTCCTGCTGGTAGCAGCAGAACACCAGGCCCATGTCCAGGTTCCCGGCCCGGTCGACGCCCCGGTCGTAGTTGAAGCCCCGGCGCAGGATGCGCGAGTTGTCGGTGTCGGCGGTGCGCGGGTTGGCCAGCCGGATGTGGGCGTCGAGCGGGATCGCCTTGCCGTCCGGGTCCTTGGCGTAGTCCGGCGCGTCGGTCTCCCGGGCGCCGTCCAGCGGCGCGCCGGTGTCCCGGCGGCGGCCGAACATCTTCTCCTGCTCGGTGAGGGTGACGCGGTCCCAGAACTCGATCAGCATCCGGATGATCCGGATCACCTGGTAGCTGCCACCGGTCGCCCAGGCCGGCTCGCCCGTCCCGTCGGTGACCCAGACCAGCCGGTCCATCTCGCGCGCGGAGCCGGTGTCCGGGTTGACGATGCCGTCCTTGAAGCCGAGCAGGTTGCGCTGGGCGCCGTCCGGGCGGGACTGGTTCTGGAAGCCGTCGATCCGCCAGAGGATCTGCAGCGCGCCCCGGGTGTGCCGGGTGATGTCGCGCAGCGCGTGCAGCACGGTGTCCTGGCGGTCGGCGCAGATCTGCAGCGAGAGGTCGCCGTGCAGTTCGGCGGCCTGGAGGTTGTCGTTCGGGAAGGTCTTCATCGGCGCGAGCCTGACGGGCTTGGCCTTGGCCAGCCCGTAGCGGTCGTCGAAGAGCGAGGCGCCGACGCCGACCGTGACGGTCAGGTGGTCGGCGGGGACGGTCGGGCCGAGGATGCCGCTGTCCGAGGGCGGCGCGCCGACGCCGAGGTCCGGCGGGGTGCCGCCGGCGGTGAGGAAGCGGATCCGCTCGGTCAGGGTCCGGAACAGCGTTTCGAGGCCCTTGCGGTCCTGGGCGATCACCTGGCAGGAGACGAAGGCCGCGAAGCCGGGGGCGGCCGTGGTGACGCCCGCCTGGTGGGCCCCGTGGAAGGGCACCGCCCCGGCCTTCTCCTGCGTGCCGTCCCCGGCGGCGGCCGGTCCGGCGGCGAGGGCGAGGCCGCCGCCGGCCAGCACGGCCGCTCCGGCGCCCGCGCCGAGCGCGGCCCGGACGAAGCTGCGCCGGGCCGGTCCGGCCGGGCAGCCGCCCTCCGCGGCGGCAGCGGCCTCGGTGGCGGCGGCAGCGGCGTGCGGGAACGGGCAGGAGCCGGTGGCTGCGGTGTGGTCGGTCATCAGGCGGCCTTCCGGATCTCGAGCAGGGCGGGGACGGGGGCGAGGTCTTCGAGCAGTTCACCGGTGGCGCCGTTGAGCTGTCGGCGGGCGTCGGCGGGCAGCCGGTCGACCGGGGTCCAGCCCTCGGGCCGGTGGGCGGCGGCGACCAGGTCGCCGACCCGCTTCATCCCGGCGTTCACCTTGACGAGCACCTGCGGGTCCCGCTCGTCGAGCAGCGGCTGGAGCAGGGTCAGCAGCTCCTGGGTGCCGGTCAGGTTGGCCTGGGCGGTGGCCAGGTTGGTGCCGCTGCCCATGTCGGTGTCGCCGGTCAGCTCGAACTGGAGGGTGTTCTCCAGGATCTCGTGGGCGCGCAGCGGCAGGTCGCCGGGGGCGAAGTCCTGGCCGGGGAAGTCGTGCGCCAGCTTCTCCACGTTCTGCGCAAGGTCGTCGGCGACGGGCGTCAGCTCGGCGGCGGACTGGTCGTGCCAGAGGCCGTACTCCAGCCGCAGGAAACCGGTGAAGCCCGGGTCCCGCTCCTTCTCGGCGAGTCCGTCCGGGCGGCCGTCGATCTTGCCGTCGAGGTCGGCGAAGGTGCCGTACGCGGCGCCGAGCGAGGCGTACCGGAGGTGGGCGGTGAGCCAGTCGGCCTTCGCCGTGGCGAGGTCCCCGGAGCGCACGTCGGCCTGGAGCTTCCGGCTCTCCGTCACGACCGTCGCGAGGCCCTGGTCGACGTACTCCTTGTAGCTGTCCAGCGGGGCCTTGAGGTCCTCCTCGGCGACCGGCTTGACGGCCTTGACCACGGCGGCGCCGCTGACGTGCACGGCGGCCGAGGTGACGGACTTGCCGCCGGTGGGCACGCAGCGCCAGGCGTAGTCGCCGGAGCCGATGGTGGCGGTCAGGGCGCGGGTGGTGCCGGGGGCCAGGCCCTCGATCTCCCCGTAGACCGCGCCGCTGCCCGGGTCGACCAGGTAGACCTCGGCGACCTTGTCGCCGGTGTTGCGCATCTGGAACACCTGCTGGCCGGGCCGCGGGTCGGCGAAGCCCTTGCCGCACTCCTGCTCGGAGACGGCGACGGTGGCGGAGCCGCCCTGCTTGCCCTCGCTGACCGCGATCACCACGCCGGCCACCACCACCGGCACGGCGATCGCCGCGGTCGGCAGCACCCAGCGCGGCCGGCCCGCCCGCACCGGTCCGGCCGTACCCCCGCCCTCGCCCTCGGCCCCGCCCGCGGCGGGCTTCGCCTCGGCGGGAGCGGCGGGAGCGGCGGCCGGGGCTGCCTGGGCCGCCTGGGCGCGCCCGCCACTGCGGACCCCCTCGACGAACAGCGTCATCACGACGCCCAGGTACGCGACGTAGCCGACGACCTGGAGCACCGTCATGGTGACGGTCAGGTTGAGGGTGCCCTGGACCAGCGTCGCGTACCAGGACGAGGCGTCCAGGTGCCCGCTCAGGTCGAAGGCGTACGAGGTGCCGCCGCCGACCAGGCCGGACTCCTGGAGGTCCCGCAGGCCGTAGCCGAGGACGCCCGCCGCGACGACGATCAGTCCGACGCCGGTGATGGTGAAGAACCGGGTGAGGTTCATCTTCAGGGCCCGCCGGTACAGGCCCCAGCAGAGCCCGGCCGAGAGCACCAGGCCGACGGCCGCGCCGATCAGCGGCCCGGTGGACTCGCCGGCGGTGCGCACGTTGGTCCACAGGAAGAGCGAGGTCTCCAGGCCCTCGCGGGCGACCGCGAGGAAGCTGGTGAGCACCAGCGCGCCGGCGCCCATCGCCAGCGAGGCCTGGACCTTCTCCTTGATCTCGGCGGAGAGGGTGCGCGCCGAGCGCCGCATCCAGAACACCATCGCGGTGACGAAGCAGACCGCGATCAGGCTGAGCACCCCGCCGAACGCCTCCTGGGCGTGGCCGGAGAGGTTGGCGGCGGTGAAGGTGAGCACCGCGCCGAAGCTCAGGCTGAGCGCGACGGCCGCCGCGACGCCCGACCACACCTGGGGCAGCCGGGCCTTCTGGTCCGCCCGCACCAGCGTGGCGACCAGGATCGACACGATCAGTCCGGCTTCCAGGCCCTCGCGCAGACCGATCAGGAAGCTGGGAAACGCCTCATCCCACATGCGGCGGGCTCCTCCCCCGGGCCGGCCCGGGTCGTTCACCTGTCCTCGACCCCGCCGCGGTGGCGGCGGGGCGGCACAGCCGAACGCCCCGGACACTGCGGTCCAGGGCGCCACGGCTTAGCTTAGGCAAACCTTAGAGCCGCGCAGGTCAACCGCACCCCCGGTTCGGGTAAGGGTTCGGTATGAGCTCGCCCTCGTGTTGACCAAACCCGCAGGGCGGAGGGACCGTCAGGAGCCCCGGGTCACCCCCACCACTGCTCCGGCACCGCCTCCGGTTCGGGCGACTCCGGCACCGTCACCGGTTCGGCGCAACGCACCAGGAGATCACCCTCCTCCGTTCCGGCGACGAGGTAGCCGCACTCGCGCAGCACGACCGCGGCCGCGCCGCTCAGCGCCGCGAGCGCCTCCCGGGAGGGCGGCCCGCCCGGCTCCGCTCCCGGCGTCCAGCCGACCACCACACCCTCGGGGTGGCGGTCGATCCACAGCGGTGAGGGGCCCGGTCCGGTGTCGAACCCGGCGCGGGCCAGGGCCTCGGTGACGTCCTCGAAGAGTTCACGGTGATCCACCATTGGCGCAGCGTAGGCCCCGGACCTCGCGACCCCCGGACGCGGCGCGCGCCGAAACGCTTCAGCGGCACCCGACCGCAGCATCGGCACCCGTTGGGCCGAGCGGCGGCCAGCCGATCGGGCGTCAGGAACCCCCGTCCGGCCCGACACGCACGGCCGGACGGGCCGATGGACGTGCACAGTCGGCCCCCTGCCGACAGCATGACAGAGTAAGCGCTCCATCACCCTGAGCAACGGGCCCAGCGGAACAGCTGGTCCGCGCGCCGGTCCCGCCGGCGGGCCCGTATCGAGAGGTCCCATGATCACAACACTTCGCCGGCCGCCGTTCCCGCCGGCGGGCCTCCGGCACGGTACGCCGCGGACGCCGGGGAGCCCGTCGTGAGAGCCGACCAGCAGTCGCAGCCGGGACCGGTGACCACCACGCGCGCCGACCCCGCCAACAAGGCCGAGGCGCTCGCCGACTGGGCGGACGGCCGACTCGGCATCTACTCCCTGGCCAAGGCCAACCTGCGCAAGATCTTTCCCGACCACTGGTCCTTCATGCTGGGCGAGATCGCGCTCTACACCTTCGTCATCATCATCCTCACCGGCGTCTGGCTCACCCTGTTCTTCGTACCGAGCATGGGCGAGGTCGTCTACGACGGGTCGTACGTCCCGCTCAGGGGCATCCCGATGTCCGAGGCCTTCTCCTCGACCGTCAAGATCAGCTTCGACGTGCGCGGCGGCCTGCTGATGCGCCAGATCCACCACTGGGCCGCGATCGTGTTCGTCGCCTCGATGCTGACCCACATGATGCGCGTCTTCTTCACCGGCGCGTTCCGCAAGCCGCGCGAGATCAACTGGGTCTTCGGGGCGCTCCTGCTGATCCTCGGCATGTTCGACGGCTTCATGGGCTACTCGCTGCCCGACGACCTGCTCTCCGGCACCGGCATCCGCTTCATGGAGGGCGCGGTCCTCGCCGTCCCGATCGTCGGGACGTACCTGCAGTTCTTCCTCTACGGCGGCGAGTTCCCGGGGCACGACATCATCCCCCGGCTGTTCACCGTCCACGTCCTGCTGATCCCCGGGATCATGGTGGGCCTGCTGGCGGCGCACCTGATCCTGGTCTTCTACCACAAGCACACCCAGTTCGCCGGGCCCGGCCGGACCAACAGCAACGTGGTCGGCATGCCGCTGCTGCCGGTCTACACCGCCAAGGCGGGCGGCTTCTTCTTCCTGGTCTTCGGCGTGGTCTCGGTGATGGCGGCGATCGCCACCGTCAACCCGATCTGGATGTACGGCCCGTACCGACCGGACCAGGTGACCACCAACGCCCAGCCCGACTGGTACATGGGCTTCTCCGAGGGCCTGATCCGCGTGATGCCCGGCTGGGAGATCAGCGTCTGGGGCGGCCACACCCTCAACCTCGGGGTGTTCGTCCCGCTGATGGTCTTCCCGACCGTCCTGCTGGCCATCTGGTGCTACCCGTTCCTGGAGGCCTGGATCACCGGGGACCGGGGCGAGCACCACATCGCCGACCGGCCGCGCAACGCCCCGGTCCGCACCGCCTTCGGCGCGGCCTGGATCAGCCTCTACCTGATCCTGCTGGCCGGCGGCGGCAACGACCTGCTGGCCACCCACTTCCACCTCTCGATCAACGCGATCACCTACGCGGTGCGGATCGGCTTCTTCACCGTGCCGGTCGTCGTGTTCGTGATCACCAAGCGCTGGTGCCTGGGCCTCCAGCGGCGGGACAAGGAGAAGGTGCTGCACGGCCGGGAGACCGGCGTCATCAACCGCCTCCAGCACGGCGAGTTCGTCGAGGTGCACGCCCCGCTGCCGAAGGGCCGGCTCTACACCCTCACCTCGCACGACCAGCCGCAGCCCTCCGAGCTGCCGCCCGAGGTGGACGAGAACGGCGTGGCCCGCAAGGCCGGGCTGTGGACCCGCGCGCGGGTCAAGCTCTCCCGCGGCTTCTACGGCGAGTACAGCCAGATCGCCAAGCCCACCGTCGAGGAGCACGAGGAGATCGGCAGCGGCCACGGCCACCACTGATCCCCTCCCGCACCTGGAAAGGGCCCGCCGCACCGGGAACGGTGCGGCGGGCCCTCGTCGTGCCGGGGCCCGTCGACGGCGGGCCCGGGCCGCTCAGCCGCGCAGGACGGCCGGGACCACGGCGAACAGCGCCGCCGTCACGGTGACGGAGAGGCAGAGCGCGGCCCAGCGGGCGCAGATCCGGCGGCACTCGACGCGGTACCGGGCGGCCAGCCGGCGGCAGCGCTCGACCGCGCGGTCGACGACCTCCTCGGCGTAGCGCAACCGGTCGGCGGCGTAGGCCTGTTCGAGGCTCTCCCGCTCCGCCGCCGGCAGCCACGGGAACTGCGCGGCGAACGCGCGGGCGTCCCGTTCGGCCGCCGCGACCTCCGCCTCCCAGGCCAGGAACCCCTCGATGCGGGCGAACTCCGCCCGGGAGTTCACCCGGGCACCGACGCCGGCGGGCCTGCCCTGACGGGGCGTCCGCGCTCTCGGCGGACGCTGTCTGCCACCCATGACCGCTCCTCCAGTCCTGTCGAGTCGTCCCGCCGGAAAGCCTGCGGGGTCGGGCTCCCGACGGGGATCGCTCCGCGACCAGGCAACTACTACCAGCGACAAACCGCAGGTGGCGGGCGGCTCGCCACAGCCCGCGCGGCCGGGAAAAACTTGCGTGCCACGCACTATTGCGCACCGCGCACCTTTCGCGGGACAGTGGTGGCCATGACGAAGGACCAGCCCGGCCTGCGGGAACGGAAGAAGGCCGCGACGCGGGAGGCACTGGGCTGGGCCGCACTGCGGCTCGCGGTGGAGCGGGGGCTGGAGAACGTCCGGGTGGAGGACATCGCGGCCGCGGCCGGGGTGTCCCCGCGCACCTACAACAACTACTTCTCCAGCAGGGCCGAGGCGATCGTCTCCCGGCACCGCGACCGGGTCCTGCAAGCCGCCGGGGAGCTGCGGGCCCGCCCGGCGCAGGAGCCGCTGTGGGAGGCGCTGACCCGCTCCCTCGTCGCACCGTACGTCGGCGCGCCCGAGGGGCCCGACCCGCGCTGGACCGCCGCCGTGCGGCTGCTGCTGCGCGAACCGGCGCTCCAGGCCGAACTGCTCCGCGACAGCGCCGGGGTCCGGAGGGAGCTGGCGGCGGCGGTGGCCGCCCGGACCGGGACCGACGCCGACCGGGACCTCTACCCGAACCTGGTCGCCTCGGCCGCGCTCTCCGCGCTGCAGGCCGCCAACGAGCACTACCTGGCCGCCGACCCGGTGGTGCCGTTCCAGCCGCTGCTCACCGAGGCGCTGCGCCAGCTGGCGGCCGGGCTGCCCGATCCTTCGTCACGGTGACCCCACCGCATCCGAGGGGGATTCGACATGAACGGGGACTTGAGATGAACAGCGATGTCGTCATCGTCGGCGCCGGCCCGGTCGGGCTGTTCCTGGCCGGCGAACTGGCGCTGGCCGGAATCCGGCCGGTGGTCCTGGACCGGCTGCCCGCGCGCTCGGGCGAGCAGAAGGCCAACGGGCTGGTCGGCCAGGTGCTCCGGCTGCTCGACCACCGCGGCCTGTACCAGCCGCTCAGCGGCGTCCCGGGCGCGCCGCGGCCCGTGCCGCGCTTCGTGTTCGGCGCCTTCCCGCTGGAACTGCACCGGCTCGACCGGAACCCGCTGCACGCCGTGCCCGTACCCCAGCACCGGATCGAGGAGGTACTGGAGGAGCGCCTCCTCGACCTGGGCGTCACCGTGCGCCGCGACCGCGAGGTCACCGGCCTGCGCCAGGACCCGACCGGGGTGACCGTCGACGTCCGAGGACCCGACGGCGCCGGACAGTTGCGCGCCCGCTACCTGGTCGGCGCGGACGGCGGCCGCAGCACCGTCCGCAAGCTCGCCGGGATCGGCTTCCCCGGCGTCACCTCGCCCGACCCCGTCTCCCGCATCGCGCACGTGCTGCCGCCCGAGGGGGTGCGCACCACCGACAACGGCGACGTCCTGCTGCCCGGCTGCCCGACCCCGTTCCGCGTCTTCACCCACACCCGCACCGACCACGGCGTGTTCGTCATCTCCCCGTTCGGCCCGGACGCCGTCATGATCGCCACGATGGAGTGGGGCGGCCCGCCGGTGGACCAGCGGACCCCGCTGACCCTGGACGAGCTGCGCGCCAGCGTCCGCCGGGTGACCGGCGCCGACCTGCCGCTCGCCCCGGCCCGTACCGCCGGACCGTTCACCCCGCGCCGCACCGTCGGCCACAACACCCGGCTCGCCGAGCGCTACCGCGACGGCCGGGTCCTGCTCGTCGGCGACGCCGCCCACGTGCACGCCGCGACCGGCGGCCCGGGCCTCAACCTCGGCCTCCAGGACGCCGCCAACCTCGGCTGGAAGCTCGCCGCCGACCTGCACGGCTGGGCCCCGCCCGGCCTGCTGGACAGCTACCAGAACGAGCGCCGCCCGGTCGGCGAGCGGGTGTTCATGCACTCCCAGGCCCAGACCGCCCTGATGGCCCCCGGCCCCGGGACCACCGCGGTGCGCGCCCTGTTCGACGAGCTGCTGGCGCACCCGGACAACCTCGGCCGGATCGCCGCGCTGATGGCCGGCAGCGACGTCCGCCACGACGTCGGCTGCCCGCACCCGCTGGCCGGTCGGTTCGTGCCGGAGCTCGCGACGACCACCCCGAACGGCCCCACCCGGATCGCCGAACTCGCCCGCACCGGACGCCCGTTGATCGTCGACCTCACCGGCGGCCGGCTCGGCCTCGCGGACCCGGCGGCGGGCTGGAAGGACCGGGTCGACCTCGTCACGGCCGACTGCCCGCAGCCGCCGGCCGGCGCCCTGCTGCTGCGCCCGGACGGCTACGTCGCCTGGGCGACCGGGCCCGACCGGGCGGACCGGGAGGGGCTGGCCCGGGCGCTGCGCACCTGGTTCGGCGCCGCCTCCTCCTGAGGACGGGCACCCGCGGACGAGCTCCCCGGCGACGGGTTCCACGACGACGCGGACGGGCCCGTACCCCCCGTCCGCGGGGCCGCCGGGGAGGCGCCGGACGGGTGGGGGAGAATGGCGGCATGTCCCGACGTCGTTCCGCGCCCCGCGCCGCCGCGCCCCGGCTGCTGCCCTCGTCCCCCTGCCCGTGCGGCCTGCCCGCCGCCTACGGCGACTGCTGCGGCCGGCTGCACCGGGGCCAGGCGGCGGCCACCACCGCCGAGTCCCTGATGCGCTCCCGGTTCAGCGCCTTCGCCGCGCAGGACGAGGCGTACCTGCTGCGCACCTGGCACCCGGACACCCGGCCGGCCGAGGTCGACTTCGACCCGGGGCTGCGCTGGACCGGGCTGGAGGTGGTCGACACCACCGAGGGCGGCGCCTTCCACGCGCAGGGCACCGTCGCCTTCCGGGCACACTGGACGGAGGGCGGCGAGGAGGGCGTGCTCAGCGAGAACAGCCGCTTCGTGCGGCACGAGGGCGCCTGGGTGTACCTGGACGCCCTCTCGCTCGGCTGAGCCACCCGACCCGCGGCGGTTGCGGTCGGGTGGCCGCTCCGGGCCGCCGCTACAGGTAGTCGTCCAGCCGGGCCAGTGCGAAGCCCTGCGCGGTGACGTCGTTGACGACCTTGCGCAGCAGGTCCGGCATCGAGGCCTTCCAGATGTCGGTGCCCCGGAAGTGGGTCAGGATGATGTCGCCCGGGTGCAGCTTCCGGTCGTCGTAGCGCCACTCCATGTGGTCCGGGAAGGCCTCCTCGTTCCACATCGGCACCGCCTGCACCCCGCAGGAGGCCGCCGCGCGCAGGGTGTCGTCGTTGTACTCACCGTACGGCGGCCGGAACAGCCGGGGGCGGACGCCGATCTGCTTCTCCAGCTGGTCCTGCTGGGTGCAGATCTCCTCGCGCTGGGTGTCGTAGTCCAGCACCTTCAGGTTGCGGTGGTTGATCGTGTGGTTGTTGATCTCCACGCCCTGGGCGTGCAGGTCGCGGAAGTAGCCGTAGTTCTCGCGGGCGAGGTAGTCGGAGACGTAGGTGCTGAGCGGGATGCCCAGGTCCGCGGCCATCCGGGAGAACTCGGGGTCCTTCTCGTCACCGTCGTCGACGGTCAGGAAGACCACCTTGTCGTCGGTCGGCACCCGGAAGACGACGGGCGGGCGGCCGTCCGCGAGCTTGACGCCCTGCACCGGGGTGAGCTCGGGCTTGGTCGCCGGACGCGGCGGAGCCTTCAGCGGCGGACGCTCCAGGCCCCAGTGCTGGGCGGCCGCCTCCTGACGGGCCACGGCCTCGGCGCTGTTCGCCTCCTCCGCCAGGGGCGGGGCGCCGGCGTGGTCGGCGTCCGGGGCGGCGGGCGCCGTGTTCGCCTCGGGGGCCGGGGCGGCCTTCGGCCCGGCGGGAGCGGCCGGAGCGGCGCAGCCGGCGAGGACGGCGGAGAGGCAGACGGCGGCCAGCAGGCCGGTCCGTACACCGCCCCGGTGGTGCTGGCTTCCCCTCAAACCCCCATTATTACGACAAACTGATGGTCTGTTCATGGGTGCACTGCTCCCCTGCCGTGCACCACCGCCAATCCCCGCGTCACCCGTGCGAGGCAACGACGCACCGGGTCCTTGCCGTTCCTTTGCCCGGGTGGCGGGGCAACCGGGTGACCGTCGGCCCGACGGCCGGGGCGGAGCGGGCCGGGTGGGGCCGCCGGGAAAACCGATTGCGGCGACGGCCCCCGAATCGGATCATGCGCGCATGACGAACACCGCGCCCCGCCGCTCCGACCTCTGGACCGTCACCACGGCCGACGTGACCGCCCCCGAGGCCCTGGACCTGCTGCGCGAGTACTACTACGACGTGGCCAACCGCTACTACCGCCTGCACTTCGACCGGGAGGGCACCCCCGAGGAGCTGGAGTCCGGCCTGGCCGACTCCCCCAGCGACGACCTCGCCGCCCCGGACGGCCTCTTCCTGATCGGCCGCCACGACGGCGCCGCCCACTCCTGCGCCGGCCTGCGGCGACTCGACGCCGCCACCGTCGAACTCACCCGGGTCTTCGTCCGCCCCGGCCTGCGCGGCACCGGCGGCGGCGCCGTGCTGCTGGCCGCCGTCGACCGGGCCGCCCGCTCCCTGGGCGCCGAGCGGATCGTCCTCGACACCCGCCTCGACCTGGTCGAGGCCCGCGCGCTCTACCTGCGCAACGGGTACCGGGAGATCCCCGCCTACAGCAGCGGGCCGTACGCCCAGGTCTGGTACGGCAAGGACCTCGCCCCCGTCGAGTAGCGGCGTCGGCCCGGAGGGAACGGACCGGGTTCACACCGCGCCGACGTGCCGGGAGGGCTCCGGTCAGTCCGCCAGGGCGGCCGTGAGTTCGGCCGCCGAGGGCGGGTTGGCGCCCGGGCGCGCGACGGTCAGCGCCGCCGCCGTCACCGACTGGGTGAGGCAGACCGCGAGATCGGCGCCGGACGCGTGGGCGTGCAGGAAGGCGGCCATGAAGGCGTCGCCGGCGCCGACCGTGTCCGCGACCGGCACCGGGAGGGCCGCGGCCTCGGCGCGGCCGCCCCCGGCGGTGCGGGCGAACGCGCCCTCGGCACCGAGGGTGACCGCGACCACGGCCGGGCCGAGGGCCAGCCAGCGCTCGGCTACCGCCTCGGGCCGCTCGCCCGGGTAGAGCCAGTCCAGGTCCTCGTCGCTGACCTTGACCAGGTCGCTCAGCGCCACCCAGCGCTCGACCCGGCGGACGGCCCCGGCCCGGTCGCCCATCAGCGCCGGGCGCACGTTCGGGTCGTAGCTGATCCGCGCGTGCCCGCGCCAGCGCTCCACCAGGGCCAGCACCGAACCCGCGCCGGGCTCGGTCACCGCCGCGATCGAACCGAGGTGGATCGCGGCGGGCGGCTCGGCGAGTTCGGTGGGCGGGAGCGTCCAGTGGATGTCGAAGGTGTAGCGGGCCCGCCCCTGCCCGTCCAGCTCCACCACCGCCGAGGGCGTCCGGGCGACCTCGGCGGCCTGGACCCGCACCCCCGCCGACTCCAGGTGCCGCCGGATCAGCCGGCCGTTGGCGTCCGGCCCCAGTTCGGTGAGCAGGGTGGCCGGTCGGCCCAGCCGGGCGAGGCCGTACGCGACGTTCGCGGGGCTGCCGCCGGGGTGCACCCGGTCCGGGACGTCACTCGTTCGGACGATGTCGGCGACGCACTCGCCGATCACCAGAACGGGCGAGGCTGGGCTGGTCACGGCGGCTCCTGGCATCCGGTACGCGGGCGTCGTCTCGACCGCCAAGCCTACGGGGTGCCTCCGGGCGCACGGCGCCCGGGCAGGAAAGTACGGCCGCCGGACCTGGCCAGGTTTTCCGACGGCCGTGGCTCGTCCGTCAGGGGACGATGCACTCCTGACGTTAGACCGCGTACAGGCGCCGCGCCATCACCGTGGGCCGTCCGGGGGACACGGTGTGTCGCCGGACCGAGCTCCGCCGTCGCACCACGCCGCGCCGTCGGACCGCACCGATCGCGCCCGCGCCGGCCCGACGGTCCACTAGCATCCGTGGGCCAGGCTCTCCCCGTCCCGGGGGCTCCGCCTCCGCTCCCGCTCGTGAAGTGCGGTGATCACCCTTGTCCAGGCCCCTCGGCCTCCTCAGGCCCTTCAGGCTTCTCAGGCCCCGCGCCCGTCTCGTCCCGTCACTCGCGCTCAGCGCGGTGCTGCTGTCCGCGAGCGTGCCGACGGCCGGCGCCGCCGACGGGCTGGGCGATCCGGTCTTCCCCTCGCTCGGGAACACCGGGTACCGGGTGCTCGGGTACGACCTGGCCTTCGACTACCGGGACGGGCACCGGACGGTGGACGGCACGGCCGTGCTCACCGTCCGGCCCGACCGCACGCTCGCCCGGCTGGACCTGGACGCGCTCGGCCTGGCCGTGCGCGCCGTCCGGGTCGACGGGCGGCCGGCGGGCTTCGCCGCCCACGACGAGAAGCTGACGGTCACTCCGGCCAGGCCGTTCCGCCCGGGCGCCGTCGCCCGGCTGACCGTCGAGTACACCGCCGACCCGCGCGCCGCGCTGCCGCACACCGGCTGGGTCCCCACCCCGGACGGCTTCGCGGTGGCCGGCCAGCCGAACAGCGCGCACACCGTCTTCCCGTGCAACGACCACCCCAGCGACAAGGCCCGGTTCACCATCTCGGTGACCGCCCCGGACGCTCTCCGCGGCGTCGCCAACGGCGAGCTGACGGCCACCGAACGGCGCGGCGACGGCCGCACCACCCGCCGGTACGTGTCCCGCGAGCCGATGGCCACGGAGCTGGTCCAGGTCTCGGTCGGCGACTACACCGTGCGCGAGCGCACCGGCCCGCACGGCCTGCCGCTGCGCGACGTCGTGCCGACCGCGCGCGCCGCCGAACTGGAACCCGCGCTCGCCCTCACCCCCGGCCAGCTCGCCTGGGCCGAAGCGCACCTGGGGCCCTTCCCGTTCGAGACGTACGGGCTCCTGCCGGCCAACACGGACGATCCGGCCGCGTTCGCCTTCACCGGCCTGGAGACCCAGACGCTCACCCTCTACAAGCCGAACTTCCTGCGGCAGGCGGAGCCGGCGATCGGCTCGCACATGATGCACGAGCTGGTCCATTCCTGGTTCGGCAACAGCGTCTCCCCCGCCAGGTGGTCCGACCTCTGGCTCAACGAGGGCCACGCCGACTTCTACGGACTGCTGTACCGCTACGAGCGCGGATGGCCGGACGCCTGGGGCCACACCACGCTGACCGACCGGATGCGCTACCTCTACGGGCTGGGCGACCAGTGGCGGCACGACTCCGGGCCGGTCGCCTCCCCCACCGCCGCCGACCTCTTCGACAGCCAGCGGTACACGGGCGGCGCGCTGGTGCTGTTCGCGCTCCGGGAGAAGGTCGGGGCGGCCGCCTTCGACCGGATCGAGCGGGCGTTCCTGCGCACCTACCGGTCCGGGAACGCGACCACCGAGGACTACGTGCGGACGGCCTCGGCGGTGTCCGGCCAGGACCTGCGGGGCTTCCTCGACGACTGGCTGTACGGGCTGCGGACGCCGCCGATGCCCGGTCACCCGGACTGGGTGGTGGGCCCGGTGGGCCTGGCGGGGGCGGCTCCGGGGGCTCCCGGGGCACCGGTTCCCGGGGCGTCGCTCTGGGAGGGTGGGGCCGCGGAGGCGGGCGGGCCCGCGGTGGCGCGGGGCTCCGGAACGCTCTGACGGCGCGGCTGGGACTGCTGGTGCACGCCCGGCGCGCCGCCGTGCGTCCGGTCGCGGCTCGCACGCCCCTGACCGGCAGGGGCGGGTGGGGCCATGGTGGTTCCCACGGCCCGCCCGCCGCCCGGCAGAGTCCCGGTCGGCTCGCGGGCCGTCCAGGGTTACGCTGCCGGCATGTCCGATCAGGGAAGCTACCGCCGCGAATCCGCCCGTGTCCTGTTGATCGACGAGCTGGACCGCCTGCTCCTGCTGAAGTTCCATGTCGACCCGGACGCTCCCGAGAGCGGTCACGGATGGTGCACGCCCGGCGGTGGTGTCGAGGACGGGGAGACCCTGGCAGAGGCGGCAGCCCGCGAGCTTCGCGAGGAGACCGGCCTGTCCGTGGAGCCGGAGGCCTTGCGGTCAGCCGTCGCGGAGACCTCCGGATACGCGGATGTCGGCTGGGCCGAAGGGATCTTCCGGGACGTCTTCTTCCGGCTTCGCGTCACGGGCCACCAGGTCGACGTCAGCGGCCAGGAGGCGAACGAGCGCACGTACCACGCCGGCCATCGCTGGTGGTCCGTCACCGACCTCGCGGCCACCGGCGAGACGGTCTACCCGCTCGGCCTGGCCGGGTTGGCGGCCGAGCTGGTGGCCGGGCGTGTCCCCACTGATCCGGTTCAGCTGCCCTGGCATCACTGAGGACCGCCGCTCGGGCACGCTGCGCCGTAACCCTTCCGGCGCAGCGTCGTTGGACCGGCCATGAAGAAGCGCAGCATGCTTGCCGTCGCCTCGATCGCCGTCGGTGTCGTGGCCTCCCTCACCGCGCCGAGCGCGCACGCCAGTGCCGTGGGCGGGCAGGAGGGACTGCCCGGGCCGCTGAGCAGCGCTCCGGACCTGGTGCCCGGGCAGGTCGGTGACGCGGGCGGCGTCCTCGGGGATGCCACGGGCTACGTGACCGGGTCGGCGAACGGCCTGGTGGCGGCCACTCCGGCGTAGTCCCCGCCCATGGCTCAGGACATCGGGGCTCCGAGGTCCTGGGTCCAGTAGGGGGTGCCGGCCGCGTTGGTGGCGAAGCCGACGCCGATGTCCTTGAATCCGCAGTCGAGCATGTTGGACTGGTGGATCCCGCCGTCCATCCAGCGGGCGAAGACGGCGGCCGGGGTGGTCGGGCCCCGGTCGAGGTTCTCGCCCCACTGGGACCAGCGGTAGCCCGCGGCGGTGATCCGGGCCTCGGTCCGGACGCCGTCCGGGTTGACGTGGTCGAAGAAGCCGCGGGTGGCCATGTCGTCCGCGTGCTTCTGGGCCGATCCGTGCAGCCGGGGGTCGATCCGCAGCGGGGCGCAGCCGACCCTGGCGCGTTCGGCGTTGACCAGGTCCACCAGCTGGCGCTCCGGGTTGGGCTGCGGTGTCGCGGTGGCGGTGCGGGTCGCGGTCGGTGTGGCCGTCGCCGTGGGCGTCGGGCTCTCCGCGGGCAGCGGGGTCGGCACCGGTGTCGGGGCGGTGGCGGCGGGTGCGGCGGCGGCCGTCGGGACGTCCTGGGCCGCGGCCGGGGCGGTGGGCTCGGGTGCCGTCGGCTGCGGCGGCTCGCCGGCCTGCGGCCAGACCAGGGCGAGGGTGGTCACGGCGACCGCCGCGGCCGCGCCGCTCACCAGGACGGCCTTGCGGGCCGCGGTGCCGGCCCAGCCGCCGTGCCCTCCCGCCGCCGCGTGCGCGCCGGTACCGGTAGAGGCCCCGGCTCCCGCGCCCGAGCCCGCTCCGGTGGCGGCCGAGGAGGCGACGGCGGCCGCCGTGTGCTGGAAGTGGAGCAGCACGGGCGAGCCGAGCGGGATCGGCACCAGGGCGAGGCCCGCCAGCAGCCCTTCGGCCGGGAACAGGTCCCGGCCGAGGCCGCCGCAGTCCGCGCAGTCCCGGATGTGACGGGCGATGCGCTTGCGCCAGACCGAGTTCGGGGTGCCGTCGAAGCCCGCGGTGAGCTCGGTCAGTCCGGGGCAGCGGGGGTAGGCGCAGAGCGCGCGGACGACGATGCGGCCCGCTTCGAGCTGCTTCTTCATCCGCTGCACGCGCACGGCGGTGTGCTGCGGGCTCAGGTCGAGCGCCTCGGCGAGTTCGGCGCGGGTCAGATCGCCGGCGGCCTCCAGCCACCAGAGGGCGAGCAGCTCGCGGTCGTCGGGGTCCAGCCAGCGGGTGGCCTCGGCCACCTCGCGGCGCTGGCCGGACAGGCCGAGGCGCAGGATGGTGAGGTCGGTGAAGTCGGCCCGGGGGTCGGCGACCTCCCAGGTCTCGTCCAGGCCGCCGACGGTCGGCTGCTGCTGACCGGCGGCGTGCCGACGGCGCACCTGGTTCATGGTGATGGCGACCAGCCAGGACCGGAAGGACTCCGGGTCGCGGAGCCCGTCCAGGCCGTCCAGGGCCCGGATCATGGTCTCCTGCGCGACGTCGTCCACGTCGGCGTGGCCGCCGAGGGCGCGGCCGGCCACGTTGTAGACGAGCGGCAGCCAGGCGGCGACCAGCGCCTCCCGGGCCTGCCGGTCACCTGCCTGCGCCGCGAGCACCAGGGTGGTCCCGGTCCTGTTCTGCACCTCAGCGTTCATGGTCCGCACTCCGTGTTGCCGTGTATCCGTCCGCCGCTGCCTCCTCGGAGACCCGTGGGGAGTGATCAGATAACAACAATGTGCACGGAATCGGAAAATCGGCCCGGATCGGCGGGCCCGGTCTGAGGGTCAGACCGGGCCTGGGCAGGAGCGGAAGCCGGGACGATCAGGCGTGAGCCACGGTCGGAGCGGGGCCGAACGGAGGCCGGACCAGGGGCGGTTCAGGGGCGGTTCAGGGGCGGTTCACGCCGGGGAGGCGAACACCTGGGTCCACCACGGGCCGTTGTTACCGGTCCGCACGCCCACGCCGAGCTGCTTGAACGCGCAGTTCAGGATGTTGGCCCGGTGGCCGGGGCTGTTCATCCAGGAGTCCATCACGGCGGCCGGGTCCTTCTGGCCGCGGGCGATGTTCTCGCCCCAGGTGCTCCAGCTGTACCCGGCGGCCTCGATCCGGTAGTCGGCGTGCTTGCCCTCAGGGCTGGCGTGGTCGAAGTAGTTGCGGTCGGCCATGTCGTCACTGTGCGACTGGGCCGCACTCGTCAGCCGGGGCTCGGCGCTGACCGGCCCGCAGCCGGCCTTGCCGCGCTCGACGTTGACCAGGTCGACGACCTGCTGGGCGTACGACGGGGCCGCGCCTCCGCCGGCCGGGACGCCCCCTCCCCCAGGCATGCCCCCGCTCCCCGGGAAGCTGCCGCCCCCCGGCATCCCAGGGATGCCCCGCTTGGCGGTGCCCTGGCCGGCGGTGGAGGCACCGGCGGCGGTCGGGGTCGCCTTGACGGCGGAGGCCGTGGGAGTGGGGACGGCCGTCGGGGAGGCGGCGGCCGAAGCCGTCGGGGAGGCCGGAGCGGTCGGCGTGGCGGAGGCGCCCTGGGTGGCCGCCGGGTCGGCGGCGGTGGGGGTGGCCGGTAGCGGAACGTCCGGGTTCGTCCCCCCGGCGCCGGGCACCTGGATGCCGTCGTGCGTGCCCAGCTCCGCCGAGATCAGCATGTCGGCGGCCAGCGACTGGCCCGCCATGTCGCGGTCGGTCTGCTTGCCGCCGTACGCCGCGTAGCCCGCGCCGGCCAGCGCGGCGAACAGCCCCGTCCCGGCCACGGCGACGACGACCGCGGTCACCGGCACGATCCCGCCGCCCCGCCGCGCCCGGCGGCCCCGGCCGGCGTGCCGCTCGGCAGCCCGCCGCGCCGCCCGGCCACCGGAGCGGCCGCGGGCCCCATGCCCGCTGTCGCTGCCGGCGCCGCCCCCGCTCGCCGGGAGGATGGTCGTCCTGTCGTCGCTGTTCACGTGGCCACGCTTTCTGTTCCGGGTCGACTGGTCGGGTGTCGACACATGGGAGACCTCCCGGCGGGGCGCCGATAACAGAAATTCCGAACGAATGTCCGGGGGCCAGGCCGCGGTCTCAGCCGGCCGGTGCCTCCGGAGCCATGTCGTAGGTGATGAACCTGGTCTGATTGGCGACCTTGTCATATTTTCCACGGGCCCGGTAATTGTCTTCAGAGGTGATCCAGCGGACGGTGTTCCACCCGCGTTCCGCCGCGATTTCCCGCAGCCGGCCCAACAACGCGTCCACCGCCCCGCCGCCGCGGACCTCCGGCGCCACGAACAGATCGTCCAGGAAGCACCCGACCGCCCCGTGCAACGGCCGCGAGAACGGCCGGTAGTGCGCCAGCCCGACCGGCCGCCCCTCCCCGTCCCGGACCAGCAGCCCCGCCACCTCGTGCCCCGGATCCATCACCCAGGACCACACCAGCTCGGCCTTCTCCTCCGGAATCGGCACCCGGTAGAACTCGCAGTACCCACGGAAGAGTTCACGCCAGGCCGGGTAGTCACCGGCCTCGGGCACGCCGACGCTCCAACGGGCCGTGGAGGTGTCGTTCATCTCGGTCTCCATCACTCAGGGGGCGGTACGAGCCACCCAGCATGACGCCCCGTCGCCCCGCCGCGGATCACCGCCCCGGCCAAGAGCACGTACCCGCTACGCCACTCCGGCGCCTTGCCTCCCCGGCCAGGACCCCCGGACGCAGCACCACCCCGATCAGCCCAACCCGCCCGGGGCGGGGGCAGGGGCGGCCTCGGACACCGGCCCGCCGGGCGCGCGAGCGGGTGGACACGGGGGCCGGGCCGGGCCCGGCTGGGCGACGGCTGCGCGGGTGCTCGGGTGCGGGGGTGGGGGTGGGGGCGGATGCTGAGGGGGGTGGAGGTGGTGGTGTGGCGGGGTTGTCGAGCTTGGCGTCGGTGTCGCGGGAGGTGGCGGCGGAGGCGGGGCGGCGGGCGAAGACGGGGTTGTTGGCCGGGTGTCTGCGGGGGCTGGGGCCGCTGGAGGGGGCGGCGGCGGTGGCGTTGCTGTCCGGGGAGTCGCAGCGGTTGCGGACCGGGATCGGGCCGGCGGCCTTGCGGGGTTTGCCCGGGCCCGCGGTGGAGGCCTCGCTCGGGGTGCGGGAGGTGGAACGGGAGCTGGAGCGGATCGCGGGGGTGCACGGGGCCGGGGCGCAGGCGGAGCGGCGGCGGCTGCTGCACGGGCTGTTCGCGCGGGCGACGGCGGAGGAGCAGGGGTTCCTGCGGGCGGTGCTGGTCGGGGACCTGCGGCAGGGGGCGCTGGACTCGGTGGTCGGGGACGCGGTGGCGCGGGCGGCGGGGGTGCCGTCGGCGGCGGTGCGGCGGGCGCTGATGTTCCGGGGGTCGGCGCGCGCGGTGGCGGAGGCGGCGCTGACCGGCGGGGAGGCGGCGCTGGCGGCGTTCCGGCTGGAGGTGGGGCGGGCGGTGCGGCCGATGCTGGCCGCCTCGGCGCCGGACGTGGCGACGGCGCTGGAGCGCACCGGTCCGGCCGCGCTGGAGTGGAAGCTGGACGGCATCCGGGTGCAGGTGCACCGGGAGGGCGGGGAGGTCGCGGTGTTCACCCGCGGCCTGGAGGACATCGCCGCCCGCGTCCCCGAGGTGGTCGAGGCCGCGCTGGCGCTGCCGCTGCGTTCGGCGGTGCTGGACGGCGAGGCGATCGCGCTCGGTCCGGACGGCCGGCCGCGCCCGTTCCAGGAGACCGCCGCGCGCACCGCCTCCCGGCGGGACCCGGACCGGCTGCGCGCCGAGGTCCCGCTCGACGCCTACTTCTTCGACCTGCTGCACCGGGACGGCGAGGACCTGGTGGACCGTCCCGGCCGGGAGCGCTGGGCGGCGCTGGCCGGGGCGGTGCCGGACGGCCTGCGGGTGGCCCGCACCGAGACCGGGGACCGCGACCGGGCGCTGGCCTTCTTCCGCGACACGCTGGCGCTCGGGCACGAGGGCGTGCTGGTGAAGGACCCGTCGGCCCCGTACGCGGCCGGGCGGCGCGGCGCGGGCTGGATCAAGGTGAAGCCCCGGCACACCCTGGACCTGGTGGTGCTGGCCGCCGAGTGGGGCAGCGGGCGGCGGCGCGGCTTCCTCAGCAACCTGCACCTGGGCGCCCGGGCGGCGGGCGAGCCGGGGCTGGGCCCGTGGGTGATGCTCGGCAAGACCTTCAAGGGCCTGACCGACGAGACGCTCGCCCGGCAGACCGTCGAACTGCTGGCCCGGGAGACCGGACGGGACGCCTGGACGGTGCGGGTCCGGCCGGAACTGGTCGTCGAGATCGCCTTCGACGGGGTGCAGCGCAGCTCCCGCTATCCGGCCGGGCTCGCCCTGCGCTTCGCCCGGGTGGTGCGCTACCGGCCGGACAAGGACGCAGCCGAGGCGGACACCGTCGCGACCGTGCGGGAGATCGCCGCCGCCGAGGGGCTCTGAGCCGGGAGCGGGCGGCTACGGGCAGCGCCCGGAGGCTGTGAACCACCGTACGGTACAGGCTTGTTGGGGTGATTCCGGTTCAAACCTCCGGCGCCGCTCCGGCGGTTCCGACGGGAGCCGAATCGGCCATTCTCGGCGATCCCGCCACCGCGCCCTCCGTGGACGGAGTAGCGGCGGTTAGGTTGGCAATGACAACGAGAGGCGGCCGCCGGGCAGCCGGCGGCGCACTGGCGAGAGGTGCCCGACCATGCGGGTGAGTGTCGACCGGGACCGCTGTTGCAGCTCCGGGATGTGCGTCACGAACGTTCCCGAGGTCTTCGACCAGGACGACGACGACAGTCTGGTGAGGCTCCGTCAGACCGCCTTCAGGCCGGACCAGTTCGAGGATCTCAGACTGGCCGCCCAGCTCTGCCCGGGCGGCGCCATCACCGTGGTCGAGGACGGGCCGGCGGAGGCCGGGGCCGCCTCGGTCGACGGCTGACCGTACGCCGGTCCGGGCCGGCCGCGGACCGGAACCGCACCCGGGACCGGCGGACGTCCGGCAACCCCACCCCCCACCGGAGAACCATCGCGACGCAAGGAGACCCCGCCTTGACGAGCACACCCACCGTGCCCGCCGTCCCACTGCCGGCCCGGCACTCCGCCGGCTGCCCGTTCGGCCCGCCGCCCGCCTACACCGAGGCCGCCGCCACCGCGAACCTGAGCCGCGCCGAGCTGCCCGGGGGCGAGTCCTGCTGGCTGGCCACCGGCTACGCCGAGGTCCGCGCCATCCTGTCCGACCGCCGGTTCAGCGCGGACCTGCGCCACCCGACCTTCCCGCTGCTGATCGCCGGCAGCCGGGAACGGATCGGCGAGAACCCGAACTTCCTGAACCTCGACGACCCCGAGCACGCCCGGCTGCGCCGGATGGTCACCGGGGACTTCCTGGTCAAACGGGTCGAGGCGATGCGCCCGGACATCCAGCGGATCGTGGACGAGGCGCTGGACGGGATGACCGCGGGCCGCACCGAGGCCGACCTGGTCGCCGACTTCGCGCTGCCCGTCCCCTCGCTGGTGATCTGCCTACTGCTCGGAGTCCCCTACGAGGACCACGAGTTCTTCCAGGGCATCAGCCGGACGCTGCTCAGCAACACCAGGCCGTTCGAGGAGCTCCTGGCGGCCCGGGACGAGATGCTGGAGTACCTGGAGGCGCTGACGGCCCGCAAGCGGGAGGAGCCGCGGGACGACATCCTCAGCCGGCTCGCCGTCCGCGACGACCTCACCCCGCGCGAGGTCGCCAGCACCGGCTTCCTGCTGCTGGTCGCCGGGCACGAGACGACCGCGAACATGATCTCGCTCTCCACCGCCCTGCTGCTGGACCGGCCCGAGCAGATCGCCAGGCTGGCCGACCCGGCCGCGGTGCCCGGCGCGGTGGAGGAGCTGCTGCGCCTCCTCACCATCATCCACACCGGGGTGCTCCGGGTGGCGCTGGAGGACGTGGAGCTGGGCGGTACGACCGTCCGGGCCGGGGAGGGCGTGGTCGCGATGCTCTCCACCGCCAACCGGGACGAGGCGGTGTTCGGCGGCGCCGACCGGCTGCCGGCCGACGAACTGGACCTGGACCGGGACGCCCGGCGGCACATGGCCTTCGGCTTCGGCGTGCACCAGTGCCTCGGCCAGCCGCTGGCCCGCGCCGAGCTCCAGATCGCGCTGGCCACGCTGTTCCGGCGGCTGCCCGGGCTGCGGCTGACCGTCCCGCGCGACGAGCTGGCGTTCCGCACCGACGCGTTCATCTACGGCATGCGGTCGCTGCCCGTCGCCTGGTGACGCCCGGGGGTCTCCTGACGCCCGGGTGGGGTCCGCGGGGCGCTTCCCGGGTCACCCGGCTGGCCCTCGCGCCGGGGCGGAGGCAGGCTGGAGGGGCGAAGAGCCACCACCGGTCCCGCCGCGCCTCCGGCCCGGGCGCGCCAGGACCGGCCGAGGAGACGGAGCCCGCGATGACCGACATGAGTGACCGGTCCAAGGTGAGTACCGAGGACGACGAGGACATCCGCGCCGCGGACCCCGAGGAGGGCGTCCCCTCGATGCAGAACCTGCACGCACAGGACACCTCCCAGGCGGAGGGCGCCCCCATGCTGGACGAGCCCGGCCAGCCCGGCTGACCGTCCGCCGTACCGACTCGACCGCCCGGTGCCGCCGGGCGGTCGCCGCGACCGCAGGTGTCGCTGCTCCGGCGGCGGGCCACCCGCGGGGGAGGATAGGCGCATGACCGAACACGACCAAGGAAACCGCCAGGCCCAGCCGCCCGCGGACCCGCGCACGTCGTGGGCGACCTGGACCACCCAATCGATCATCAGCGGCCCCGGCGGGGTGACCACCACCGAGATCGGCCCGATCTCCGGCGACCTCACCGTGCACACCACCTGGGTGGACGGCGAGGCGAGGCTGACCATCCAGTACACCGGCGCGCTGGACTGGTACACGGTCACCGGCAGCCCGGTGCCGGCGCAGGACGAGACCACCGCTCGGGCGATCCACCAGGCGATGGTGAACGGCGTCAAGGCCGGCCGGGGCGCAGGTGCCCCGGCGCCGCCGAAACCCTAGGAACACCAGGAACCCCAGGCCCTTCGACGCCCGGGGTTCCAGAGCCTCCGGCGACAGGCGCGCCCGGGACCGTCACCGGTCCCGGGCGCGCCTGTCACTCCTCCCCCGGTGGCCGCGGGGCCGTCTCCCCCTTCGGCGGCGGCGCGGCCGCGGCCCAGTAGGCGCCGTCCGCCGGGCGGCGCCCGCGCAGGTCCTCGCGCACCTCGCCGGCCAGCCGGCGGGTGTCGCGGCGGTTCATGGTGGCGCCTATGCCGGCCCCGACCAGCAGCGGCGTCACCGCCGGCAGGTGGCGCAGCGAGCTGCGGGTCAGCCGGCGGCGGACCTGCTGGCGCACCTCGGAGCCGATCGCCAGCGCGGCGAAGCCGGCCGGGCGCACCAGCAGGCCCGCGTCGATCCCGCGGCGGTTGGCCCAGGCACCGAGGTAGGCACCGGCCCGCTGGGTGGCGGCGCCCTGCGCCGGGGTGCCGTAGACCTCGTGCAGCTCGGCGATCAGCTTGATCTCCACGGCCGCGACCGCGAGCGTCTCGGCCGCGATCTCCAGCGGCATCGCGGGCGGCACCGGCAGCATCGCCGCCGCGCCGACGCCCGCGCCGAGCGCGCCGGAGGCCCGGACGGCGCCGGTGACCAGCAGGTCGGCCAGCTGCTCCGGGAAGGCCGCGTCGGGGTGCTGCGCCCGCAGGGTGGCGAGGTCGCGCACCGGGATCCGCGGCGCGGTCCGCACCAGCTGGTCGGTCAGCGCCTTGCCGCCGAACGCGGCGCCCTTGGCCGCTCCCCTCGCCGCCCCCTTGGCGGCGACCCGGCCGCCGCGGCCGAGCAGCCGGGCGGTGTGCAGGACCACGGCCCGGCCGCGGCCGCGCTGCCTCGCCGCGTACGCGGCGACCGGGCCCCGGCCGACGGGCTGCTCGGACTCCTCGACCAGTTCGGCGAGCCGCTCGCCCAGGTCGGGCTCTGCCACATCGGGCCCGCTCGGGTCCGGCTCGGCCGGGTCGGATCCGGGACGCGGCCGGAAGCGGTCCGGTCTGCGGAAGACTGCCATGGGCTCCGGTACCCCTTTCGCGAGGACGGCACGGCCCGGGGCCGCCTACTCGGCGACCACCACCCCGCGCCAGAAGGCCACCCGGCCGCGCACGTGCTCGGCCTCGGGCTTCGGGTCGGTGTAGTACCAGACGGCGTCCGGGTTGGTCCGCCCGTCCACCTCCAGGCTGTAGTAGCCGGCGGTGCCCTTCCAACCGCACACCGTGGTGGTCTCCGAGGGGCGCAGGTACTCGGTGCGCACCGCCTCGGCCGGGAAGTAGTGGTTGCCCTCGACGACGACGGTGTCGTCGCTCTCGGCGATGACGACGCCCTGCCAACTCGCTGTGGTCATACCGCGATTGTGCCCGACGGACGGAATCCGCGCCGGGGTTCCGAGTGCCCGCCCAGGGTTCCGGGCGGTCAGGGCAGCGGGTGGGCGTGCACCGGCAGGTGCGGGCTCTGGTGGCCGCCGCTGGCGAGGATCCGGACCTCGCCGGCGTCGCTGATCTCCGCCCGGACGATGCCGCTCTCGTCCTCGTACACCGGGTGGCCGCCCGGACCGGTCGCGTCGGTGCGGGTGACCACCACGACGTCCTGCGGGGCCTGGGTGCCCGGGGTGCCGGGGAAGGTGAGGGCGTAACGCTCGGCGTGGCTCATCACAGCTACTCCTGCCTACCCGGCGGCCTCGGCCGGCACGGCGGCCCGGGCGTGCGGGCCGCGGACCTCCAGCTCGGCGAGCAGCCGGGCGGTGGCCTCCGCGACGGCGTCCACCGCCTGGTCGAAGGCCTCCCGGTTGTGCGCCGCGGGGGCGCGGAACCCGGACACCTTGCGGACGTACTGGAGGGCTGCGGCGTGGAAGTCCTCCTCGTCGGCGTCGGGCGTGACGGGAGGTCGCAGCGTCTTGATGTTGCGGCACATGCTCCCAGTCTCGCGCGCGGGAGCCGCGTCGGCGACCCCCTTTCGTCAGCCGGCGACGCCCTTTCGTCACACGCACCTCACGGCGCCGTCATCCGGCCGGATTAGGATTCCGGACGAACGAATTCATCCCGCCGTCCTTCCCGCCTTCATCCCGCCGCGCGCTTCCCCGGTCCGTCGGCATCACTCCGGAGTCACCCCCTTGCCTCTCGCGCTGCTCGCGCTGGCCGTCACCGCGTTCGCCATCGGAACCACCGAATTCGCCGCCATGGGGCTGCTCCCCCAGGTCGCGGACAGTCTCCACGTCTCCATCCCGCAGGCGGGCTGGCTGATCTCCGCGTACGCGCTGGGGGTGGTGGTCGGCGCGCCGCTGCTGACCGCGCTGGCCGCCGGACGGCCGCGCAAGGCGGTGCTGGTGGCGCTGGCCGCACTGTTCGCGACCGGCAACCTGCTGTGCGCGGTGGCCCCGGACTTCTGGACGCTGGCCGCCGCCCGGCTGATCACCGGGCTGCCGCACGGCGCCTTCTTCGGAGCGGGCGCGGTGGCGGCGGCCGAGCTGGTCGCGCCGGACCGGCGGGCCCGGGCGGTGGCCGTGATGTTCTCCGGACTGACCGTCGCCAACATCGTCGGCGTCCCGGCCGCCACCCTGCTCGGCCAGCACCTGGGCTGGCGGGCGACCATGCTGGTGGTCGTGCTGATCGCGGCCGCCGGAACGGTCGCCATCGCCCGGCTGGTGCCCGCGCTCCCCTCCTCCGGCCAGTCCGGGCTCCGGCACGAGCTGCGAGCCTTCCGCAGCGGCCAGCTCTGGCTGGCGCTGGCCACCGTGGTGTTCGGCTGCGGCGGCTTCTTCGCCTGCTACAGCTACATCGCCCCGCTGCTCACCGAGGTCTCCGGGTACGCGACCGGCTCGGTGACCCTGGTGCTGGCGCTGTTCGGGGTCGGCATGACGATCGGCAACGTGCTGGGCGGCTTCGCCGCCGACCGGGCGCTGCGCCCCACCGTCTGCGCGGCCTTCGTGCTGCTCTCCGCCACCCTGGCGCTGTTCGCGCTGACCGCGCACGCCCGCTGGTCGGCGGCCGTCACGGTGGTGCTGATCGGGCTGTTCGGCTTCGCGATCGTGCCGGCCGTGCAGACCCTGGTGCTCCAGAAGGCGCGCAGCGCGCCGACCCTCGCCTCGGCGACCGTCCAGGGCGCCTTCAACCTGGCCAACGCCCAGGGCGCGTACTTCGGCGGGCTGGCGCTGGACGCCGGGCTCGGCTGGACCGCGCCGACGCTGGTCGGCGCGGTCCTGGCGGCCGCGGGCGCGGTGGTCGCGGTGCTCGCCTGGGCGGCCGACCGCCGCCGGCCCGCCCCGGTGGCGACGGAACCGGCGGCCGCGGCAGCGATGACCACGGCCTAACCAGGAAGCCGCTAGATCTCCCGGTGGGCGTCGGCGAGCAGCTGGTAGCCGGCGCCGTTGGCCTTGATGCCGGTCTTCTCGTCCTCGGTCAGCTCGCGGCGGACCTTGGCCGGGACGCCGGCGACCAGCGAGCCGGGCGGGACGACCATGCCCTGCGGCACCACCGCGCCGGCCGCGACCAGCGAGCCGGTGCCGATCCGGGCGCCGTTGAGCACGGTGGCGTTCATGCCCACCAGGACGTCGTCCTCGACCGTGCAGCCGTGCAGCACGGCGTTGTGGCCGACCGAGATCCGCTCGCCGACCACCAGCGGGAAGCCGGGGTCGGCGTGCAGGGTGCAGTTGTCCTGGATGTTGCTGCCCGCGCCGACGCTGATCGACTCGGCGTCGCCGCGCAGCACCGCGCCGTACCAGACGCTCGCGCCGGCGGCGACGGTCACGTCCCCGACCACGACGGCGTTCGGCGCCACGAAGGCGCCCGGGTCGACGGCGGGCACCCGGCCCCCGACTGCGGCGATCAGCGGCTCTGCCATGGGTCGTCCTCCTGTGACGGTCGGCGGTTCTGTCGCCGGTCAGCGTAGGGGGTCGGTCACGGTGCCATGCGGGCGAGGTCGGGTGCCGCGGCCGCCGCCTGGGCGCCGCACAGGGCGGTCGTGGTCACCTTGCGCCAGGCGGTGTTGGCGGCGTCCGGGTCCGGGGCGTCGTAGAAGGTGGTGTCGGCGGCGAACGAGCGGCTGCCGTCCGGGGCGGCGAGCATCATCGTGCTGTAGCCGGGGATGCCGCCGGCGTGGCCCCAGAACGGGCCGCAGGGGGTGTCCAGGCGCTGGAGGCCGAGGCCGTACGTCCGGCCCTCGCCGTGGTCGGTGGTCCGCTTCATCGCGGCGAGTTCGGCCGGGCGCAGCAGGCGGCCGCCGAGCAGGGCGTCGAGGAAGGCGGTCAGGTCGGTGGTGGTGGAGATGCCGCCGCCGGCGGAGCCGGCCATGGACGGGTTGAGCACGGTGACGTCGGCCGGACCGGTGTCCGTCCTGACGTAGCCGTGGGCGTGCGGGCCGGGGATGAACGGGAGGTCGCCGGGCATCCAGGTGCCGGTGAGCCGCAGCGGGCGGATGATCCGGCGGGTGACCTCGTCGTTCCAGCTGTGGCCGGTGAGCTTCTCGATGATCATCCCGACCAGGATGTAGTTGGTGTTGGAGTACTGCCATCCCTCGCCGGGGGCGAAGTCCGGCGGGTAGGTGTTCGCGAGGTCCACCAGGTCCCGCAGCCGGTAGGACTTGTAGCGGCGGTCGGCCAGCCAGTCCCGGTCGACCTCGAAGGCCCGGTCCCGGGTGTAGTCGGCGACGCCGCTGGTGTGGTCGAGCAGCTGCCGGACGGTGATCGCGGTGCTGTTCGGGACGATGCCCGGCAGCAGGCACTCCAGGCGGTCGTCGAGGTCCAGCCGGTGCTCGCCGACGAGTTGGAGCAGGGTGGTGGCGACGAAGGTCTTGGTGGCGCTGCCGATCCGGAACGCGCCCTCCGGGTCGGCGGGTTCGCCGGTGCCGAGTTCGGCGACGCCGGTGGCGTTGCGCCAGACCAGTCGGCCGTTCTCGCGGACGGCGGCGAGGGCGGAGGTCGAGTAGCCGGGGTCGGTCATCCCGGCGAGGGCGGCGTCGGCGGCCGTCCAGTCGCCGCGCCGTTCGGCGGCGCCGTCGGTGCCCGTGCCATCGCCGGGCGTGCCGCCGGTGACCGAGAGGTGCACGGCGCCGTGGCAGCCGGGGGCCGGCGGCCGGCCGGCGGGCCCGGCGACGGCGGTCGGGGCGAGGGTGGTGAGCAGTCCCGCGCCCACGGCGGCGGCGACGGCGACGCGCAGGGCGGTCCGGCGGCGGGCGGGGGCGGTCGGGTCGGCGGTCATGCCGTCCTCCCTGGTCCGGGGTCGGCGGAGTGGGCAACTCCGGTCGGCTGGTGCTCACCTGACACCTTGCCGGATCGGCCGGGCCGGATCGTCCGCCTGGGGAGGGGGTCCCGCCCCCGAGGGATCCCGGAGCCGGACCCCGA
>NZ_LIPD01000007.1:503044-780893 GCF_001905545.1 Streptomyces sp. CB02056
TCGGGGTCCGGCTCCGGGATCAGCGCTAGGCGAGCGGCGCCTTGGTGCGCAGGACCTCGATGAAGGCCCGCAGCCAGGCCGGGTGGTCGGGCCAGGCGCGGGCCGAGACGACGACGCCGTCCACGACCGCCTCGCCGTCCACGAACTCGGCGCCCGCCGCCTTGATGTCCGGGGCCAGCGCCGGGTAGGCGGAACTTCGGCGGCCGTCCAGCAGGCCGGCGGCGGCGGTGATCAGCGGGCCGTGGCAGATCTGGGCGACGGGCTTGTCCTCGGCGAAGAAGTGCCGGGCGATCCGCTGTACGTCCGGGTCGTTGCGCAGGTACTCGGGGGCGCGGCCGCCGGGGATGACCAGGGCCGCGTAGTCGGCCGGGTCGACGTCGGCGAGGGCCACGTCGGCGGGCCAGGTGTAGCCGGGCTTCTCGGTGTAGGTGTCGAAGCCCTCGACGAAGTCGTGCACCACGAACTGGAGGCGTTTCTTCGTCGGGGCCGCGATGTCGACCTGGTAGCCCTCCTCGCGCAGCCGCTGGTAGGGGTAGAACACCTCCAGTGACTCGGCGGCGTCCCCGGTGACGAGCAGGATCTTCGATGTCATCGCCGACATCCCTCCACGTGGTCGAGCCTCGGATCGGGTACGGGCGCCGGGCGGTGGCGGCCGGCCCGGGCCCGGTCCAACCTCCCGTACCGGCGACACCGTTGGCAACGGGGCGCACCGGGCGTACGACGGCGCATACGGAGCTACGCGCGCCGGTTGCGAGGAGTGCGCGCCTGGTCGGGCGCCCGGCTGCGGGGGTCGGCGGCCCGCGTCCTAGACTCCTGCTGCCCACGACCGTCCCGCTCCCGGAGGAGCCCATGCCCGACCGCACCACCTACCTCGTCCTCCCCGGCTACCAGAACTCCGGCCCCGAGCACTGGCAGACCCGCTGGGAGGCGGCCGGGCCGGAGTCCTTCCGCCGGGTCGAGCAGGCGGACTGGGACCACCCGGAGCGGACGGACTGGGTGGCCCGGGTGGACGCCGCGGTGGCCGCGGCCGCCGCCGAAGGCCCGGTGGTGCTGGTCGCCCACAGCCTGGGCTGCGTCACCGCGGCTCACTGGGTCGCCACCGCCTCCGCCGAGCGGACCGCCGCCGTCCGGGGCGCGCTGCTGGTCGCCCCGGCGGACGTCGACACCGCCGAGGTCCCGGAGCTGGTGAACTTCCGCCCGGTGGCGCTGGAGCGGTTCCCGTTCCCGGCCGTCGTGGTCTCCTCGACCGACGACCCGTGGGTCTCGGCCGAGCGGGCCCGCGCGTTCGCCGCCGCCTGGGGCGCCCGGTACGTCGAGCCGGGCGCGTACGGGCACCTCAACTCCGACTCCGGACTGGGCGACTGGCCGGAGGGCCGCGAACTGCTCGCCGGGCTGTGACCGCGGCGACGGGGGGAACGGGGGCGCGGGGACGATGAACCGGGGGACGATGAACCGACGGACGTCCCGGACCAGGCGCGTCCTGGTCCGGCTGCTGGCGGGCAGCGGGCTGGCCGCCGTCCTGCTCTACACCGAGGGCCAGTGGGAGAGCCGCTCGGGCGGGCTGATGCTGGTCGCCGACCTGCTCAACCAGCCGGAGCTGCTGATCGGCGGGGCGCTGGCGGCGCTGATCGCGGCCGCCTGGCTGAGCGACCCGCGCGCCGCCGTGCGGACGGCCACCCGGGCGGTCACGGTGACCGCCGGCGTGGTGTTCCTGCTCGGCGTGCTGGCCGCGCACAAGGTGTCGGCGGCCGAGACCCGCAGCCGGGAGGACGCCCCGGCCGGGGCCGAGCGGGCCCTGGTGGTGGTGCACCGCTCGTACGCCACCGGGCCGGGCCCGGACGAGCGCTGGCAGGTGCTGCTGGAGAGCGGCGAGGGCTGGTCGGCCCGGCGCTGGTCGCTGGCGGACATCGGCCGGCGCCCGGGCGACGCCCGGCTGGTGGAGGCGAGCTGGACCGGGCGCTCGCAGATCACCGTGGTGACCGACTCCTACCGGCGGGTGTTCAACCTCGACCAGGACAGCGGCGAACCGGTCGAGGCACGGTAGCCGGCCCCGCCTGGGTACGGGTACTCAGGCGGGGCCGGGCAGTTCACCGGTCGTCGGGGTCACCGCTGCCCGGGGTCACCGCTGCCCGGAGTCGCTGCTGCCCGGAGTCGCTGCTCCTCGGGGTCACTGGTCCGACGCGTCACTGGTCCGACGGGTCGGTGGTGCCGGGCGGGGCGGACGGCGCGGTGCGGCCGGGCGTCGGGCCGGTGTCGCGCGGCCGGCCGGTGTTGCCCGGGCCCCCGGTGGCGGGCGCGCCGCTGCAGGTGACCGAGCCCGGCGAGCCGCTGGCGGTGGTGCAGTTGGCGTCCCGCCGGGGCGGGTCCGGGATGCGGACGGTGGCGAACGGCTTCTCCGGCATGCTCCGGACGGCGTCGCTCATCGCCTGCTGCCAGATCGGCCCGGGGCCGGTGGCGCCGAAGACCTCGGCCTGGTACTTGCCGCCGATCCGGATGTTGCGCATCGGCACCTTGGTGCCCGGGCTGCCCAGCCAGACCGAGCCCGCCAGGTTGCCCGTGTAGCCGGTGAACCAGGCCGACTTCTTCTCGTCCGTCGTCCCGGTCTTGCCCGCGATCTGGCGACCGTCGTCCAGGCCGAGGTCGCGCGCCGTGCCGCCCTTCTCGGTCACCCCGAGCAGCACGCTGTTGATCACGTCGGCGGTGTCCTCGGACATCGCCGGGGAGCAGTGGACCGGGGGCACCGGGACGTCGGTGCCGTCCACGGTGGTGATCCTGTTGATCGCCAGCGGCGCGCAGTAGGTGCCCCGGGCGGCGAAGGTCGCGTACACGTTGGCCATGGTCAGCGGGCTGACCTCCTGGGTGCCGAGGCCGAGCGCGGGCAGTTCCTGGAGCGGCTCGCCGTTCGCCTTGCCCTCCATGCCCAGCTTGTTGGCCATCTGCTTGACCGCGCAGAGGCCGATCTCCTGCTCCATCTGCACGAAGTAGGTGTTCACGGAGAGCGCCATGGCCTGCTTGAGCTCGTACGGGCCGACCTCACCGGCGCTCTCGTTGGGGATGGTCCCCTCCTTCTTGCCCTTGCTGAGGTTCTTCCAGGTGCCGTCGCAGGTCTTCATCGTCGGCCAGTCCATCCGGTTCGGCGAGTCGTACCGCTGGGTGGGCGACAGGCCGGCCTCCAGGGCCGCGGCGGCCACGATCGGCTTGAAGTTGGAGCCGGGCTGGAAGCCGATGCCGCCGCCCATCGCCGCGTCCACGTTGTAGTTGACGACGGTCTCGTTCTTCTCCTTGGCCAGCCCGTACGGGCGGGTCTGCGCCATCGACAGGATCTTGCCGCTGCCGGGCTCGACCATCGTCATCGCGGCCGAGACCGGGTCGGTGACGTACACCTTGGTGGAGACGGCGTTCTGGGCGGCGGCCTGCTTGTCCGGGTCCATCGTGGTGTAGATGTTCAGGCCGCCGGTGTCCCACAGCTTCTTGCGTTCGGCCGAGCTCTTGCCGAACACCGGGTCCTGCTTGACCACGTGCCGCACGTAGTCGCAGAAGAAGCCCATGCCGGCCTTGGCGGTGATGCAACCGTTCTGCGGGTCCCGGTAGTTGAGGCCGAGCGGGGCGGCCTTCGCCTCCCTGGCCTGGTCCGCGGTGATGTGCTTGTTCTCCACCATCTTGTCGATGACGGTGTCGCGGCGCTTCTGCGCGGCCACCGGGTGCAGCTTCGGGTCGTACTGGGACGGGTTCTGCACCAGCCCGGCGAGCATCGCCGCCTCGGGCAGGCTGAGGTCCTTGGCGTCCTTGCTGAAGTAGCGCTGGGAGGCGGCCTGGATGCCGTACGCCTGGTGGCCGTAGAAGGTGATGTTGAGGTAGTTGGTGAGGATCTGCTCCTTACTCAGGTCCTCCTCCAGCTTGATGGCGTACCGGAGTTCCTGGATCTTGCGGCCGAGGGTCTTGCGCTGCGCCTCGCGCACCGCGTCGGCGTCGTCCCCGGCCTTCTCCACATTGACGTTCTTCACGTACTGCTGGGTCAGGGTGGAGGCGCCCTGGACGGCGGCGCCGCTCTCCGCGTTCTTGGTGATCGCGCGCAGGATGCCCTTGAGGTCGACGGCGCCGTGCTCGTAGAACCGGGCGTCCTCGATGTCCACCTGCGCCGTGCGGATCAGCGGGGACATCTGGTCGGCGGGTATGACGGTGCGGTCGCGCTCGTAGACCTTGGCGATCAGGCCGCCGTTGGCGTCGAAGATCTGCGTCGCCTGGCTCAGCGGCGGGGTCCTGAAGTCGTCGGGGATGCTCTCGAAGCCCTCGGCGCCGTTCTTCGCGCCGAGCCCGACCGCCCCGGCCGCCGGGAGGATCAGGCCCGCCAGCAGCACCCCGCCCAGCACGCTGGAGCCGAGGAAGGTGGCCGCGTGGCCCAGGAAGCCGATCGGGGTCTCGCGGCGCCTCGGTCGCGGCACCCAGGTGTCGCCCGGGTCCGAAGCGGCGGGTATGCGGCTCTTCGGTGACATAGATCGAACATTACGGCCGTGAACAGGCCATGGGGAGCGGGTGTTGGCGAAGGATTGTCACAAAATCGCGACGGATTCGACTCATTCCCGAAGGTCGAACGGGCGTGCACGACGGGGCAAGGACCGTTCGTCCACGGCCCGTTGCCCCGCGTGCCGCTCGGCCGACCTCGCTCGGCCGGTTCCGCTCAGCCGAACCCGCTCAACCCGCCGGGCAGAAGACGTCCCGGGCCGGGCGGTGGCCGGTGACCAGGTAGTCCGTCACCACCTCGTCGCCGCAGGCGTTCCCGTTGGCCCGGTACACGTCGTGGCCGCCCGAGTCCACCGTCACCATCCGCGCCCGGTCCCCGAACGCCGCACGCAGCTTGAGCGCGCCGGTGTACGGCGTCGCGGGGTCGCGCAGGTTCTGCGTGAGCAGCACATTGGACGGGCCCCGGTCGGTGACCCGCACCGGCGGCTCGGCGGGCGCGAACGGCCAGAAGGCGCAGGGCATCACGTTCACCGGCAGGCCGGCGGTGAGCGGGCGGGCGGCGCGGTCGGCGGTCACGGCCTTGGCGTAGCCGGCCGGGTCGGCGGGCCACCGGACGTCGTTGCAGAGGGTCCCGACCGAGACGGCGATGGTGTTCTGCACCGCCGCCTCCGGCGGCACCACCGGGGCGGGCAGCGGACGGCGGCCGAGACCGGCCAGCATCAGCGCCGCGACGTCCGGGAAGCGGGCGTCCGCGTTCATGCCGTCCAGCAGGGTCTGGCGCAGCACGTTGCCGTTCAGCTCCGCCGGGTTGGCGCCCGGCCAGGGCAGCGGGGCCCGGTCGAGGCGGGCGGCGAGGTCGAGGAAGAGCGGGCGGACCTCCTCGGGGGTGTCCGCGACCCGGTCCGGGTTGTCCGGCGCGGACGCCCACCTCGCGAAGTCCGGGAAGCGGTCCTCGACGCCCCGGCCGTAGGCGTCCAGCCAGCCGCGCCCGACCCGCGACGGGTCCGGGTCGTCGTTGCTGTCCAGCACGACCCGGTCGGTCCGCTCCGGGAACATGGTGGTGTAGACGGCGCCCGCGTAGGTGCCGTACGAGACGCCCCAGAGGGAGAGGCGGCGCTCGCCGAGGGCGCGGCGGATGCCGTCGAGGTCGCGGGCCTCGTTGGCGGTGGAGATGCTGCGCAGCACCGGGCCGCCGTTGCGCGCGCAGGTGTCGGCGATGCGGCGGGCGGTGGCCAGGTTCCCGTCGATCGAGCCGTCGGCGGCCGGCCAGGGACGCAGTTTGACCATCGACAGGTCGGCGGGGTCGAGGCCGCAGCTGACCGGGGTGGAGCGGCCGACGCCGCGCGGGTCGAAGCCGACCACGTCGTAGCGGTCCCGGACGGACTGGGGCAGGCGCCCGGCCATGCCGTGGACGAGGTCGAGGCTGGAACCTCCCGGTCCGCCGGGGACGGCCAGCAGGACGCCTCGGCGCCGGCCGGGGTCGGCGGCGCTGATCCGGGAGACGGCGAGGGTGACGCGGGCGCCGTCCGGATCGGCGTAGTCCAGCGGGACGGTGACCTCGGCGCACCGTTGGGGGCTGTCGGCCGGGGCGCCCGGACACGCGGCCCAGGCGAGGCCGTCCCGCCCGGGTTTCGCGCTCTCGGCCGCACCGGCGGGCAGGGCACTCAGTGCGGTCACGGCCAGGGCGGCGGCCGCGGTGACCGCGGCGGTGACGGTGCGGGTGGGGGCGGTGCGGGTGACTGTGGTTCGGGTGGGCTTCGTCATGCCCAAGAGTCTGCTGGGGCACGGGACTTGGGACCATGCGGGCAGCGGGCCGGTCGGGGGTGGGGAAAGCCCCCGGGCGCCGGGGAGGGGGCGGAGACCGCTTCCGGCCGCGGTCTCCGGCCGCGCGGGGTGGGGGTGGTGGGAGCGGTACGGCGGGGTCCGGTCCGGCTCAGAGGCCGAGCCGGCCCGGTTCGGCGGCCAGGGCGCGCAGCGGCTCGCGCGGGTCGGCGACCAGCCTGCGCTCCGCCAGGTCGAGGATGCCGCCGACACCGGTGATCTCGGCGGCCAGCACGCCGTCCTCGCGGACCAGCCGCTGCACCACCTGGAAGGTCTTGCCGTCCCGCCAGGTGAACGAGCAGCTGACCGCCACCGAGTCGCCCGCGCGCAGCTCCCGCAGGTACTTGACCGTGGTCTCCAGGACCACCGGGCCGACCCCCTTGGCGACCAGGTCCGCCTGGCGGATCCCGGCCGCCCGGAGGTACTCCCAGCGGGCGTGCTCGGCGTACTGGAGGTAGACCGCCTGGTTCAGGTGCCCCTGGGAGTCCGTCTCGTACCCGCGGACGGTGATGTGCGTGGTGAAGTCCTGATCACTCATGCCCCGCACGGTACTCCGGGCCCCCGGGGCACCACCTCGTGTCCTCCGTCACCCGTCCCACCCGGATCACCCGGACAGGACGGCCAGCAGCGGCGTGAGGGCGTCCGGCCGCCGGTCGACCGGCAGGTGCTCGACCGGGTGGAAGCCGCAGCCGAGCGCGGTCGCGCCGCCGTCGCAGGTCCGGTCGTCGCCGACCATCAGGACGTCCGCCGGGGCGAGGCCGAGCCGCTCGCAGGCGGCCTCGAAGATCACCGGGTCGGGCTTCTGGGCGCCGACCTCGTAGGACAGCACGTAGACGTCGACCAGCTCCTCCAGGCCGTACGCGCGGAAGACCGGCCGCAGGTCCCAGGCGATGTTGCTCACCACGGCGACCGGTACGCCCCGGCGGCGCAGCTCGCGCAGCACGGGGGCGGCGTCCGGGTACGGGCGCCAGCTCGCGGGCGCCAGGTGGGACTCGTAGAGGGCGTCCACGTCGATGGCCGCGGGCGGCTCGGCGGCGCGGGTCAGCGCGGTGTACGCGGTGCGGTGCAGCTCCGGGGTCAAGTCCCTGGTGTCCCAGGCCTGCTGGACCTCCGGCGGGATGCGGCGCGGCGGCACACCGCCGGGCAGCGCGCCGAACTCCTCCAGCCGGGCTATCAGTTCGGCCTCCTCCCCGGCGGGCAGGGCGAGGCCGGTGGCGGCGAGGTGGGCCGCCAGCCACTCGGCGGTGGAGACGACCCTGAAGAGGGTGCCGGAGAAGTCGAACATCACAGCTTTGGTCATGGCCCGAGCCTAAGTCCTTCCGGATCAGGGCAGGGTGAGGATCCGCGGGCCGTCCTCGGTGATGGCAACGGTGTGCTCGATGTGGGCGGCCCGGGCGCCGTCGACGGTGCGCAGGGTCCAGCCGTCCGGGTCGGTGCGGTGGTCGTCGCGGCCGCCGGCCAGCAGCATCGGCTCGATCGCCAGCACCAGGCCGGGGAGCAGCGGGTAACCCCGCCCTGGGCGGCCCTCGTTGGGCACGTGCGGGTCCTCGTGCATCCGGCGGCCGATGCCGTGGCCGCCGTAGCCGTCCAGCAGGCCGTACCGGCCGGCGCGGGCGACGGCGCCGATGGCGTGGGCGATGTCGCCGGTGCGGTTGCCGACCACGGCGGCGGCGATGCCGGCCTCCAGGGCGCGCCGGGTGGTCTCGATCAGGGCGGTGTCCTCGGGCCGGGCGGTGCCGACGGTGAAGCTGACCGCCGCGTCCCCGGCCCAGCCGTCCAGGAGGGCGCCGCAGTCGATGCTCACCAGGTCGCCGTCGCGCAGCCGGTAGCCGTCCGGGATGCCGTGCACCACGGCGTCGTTCACCGAGGCGCAGATGACGGCCGGGAACGGGACGGGCGCGAAGGCCGGACGGTAGCCGAGGAACGGCGAGGTGGCCCCGGCCGCCTTGAGCACGCCCCGCGCCACCTCGTCCAGCTCCAGCAGGCTCACCCCGACCGCCGCCTGCTCCCGGACGGCCGCCAGCGCGTCCGCCACCACCCGCCCGGCCTCGCGCATCGCGGCCAGCCCGGCGTCCGACTTGAGTTCGACCATGGTGCTTCTCTCCCCTGGATCCAATTCTTATACCGGTATTTGTATCACGGTCGTGGGGGTGGGACGCCCCAGGGCGGGAGGACCTGGGCCTGTCTTCAAGCTCCCGTCGTCCGCCCGGAGGGCGGGCGGGGCGGCGTTGGGGTGCGTGCATCGCAAGGCGGAGGAGGGAGCCACTGCGGAGCATTGGCGACCGACGACAACGCGGCGAGGTGCGTGCCCCGGCGTCGCCCCGCAGACGGGAGCTTGAAGACAGGCCCTAGACTCGTCGGCATGGTGAGGACTCCGCTGACCCCGTGGGAGCGCGAGCGCGGCGAGCACTTCGGAGCGCTGCTGCGCGAGGCGCGCGGCGAGCGCAGCATGGTCGAGGTGGCGGCGGTGGCCGGCGTCTCGGCGGAGACGCTGCGGAAGATCGAGACCGGCCGCGCGCCGACGCCGTCCTTCTTCACCATCGCGGCGCTGGCCTTCGCGCTCGACCTGTCCCTGGACGAACTGGCGGCCGCGTGCGCCCCCTCGGAGGACGGCGAGGCGCTCTCCGCCTAGCCCGCGCATGCCCGCCCGCGGCGGACCGACGAACGGCGGCGGCCCGCCCCGCGCGTGGTGCGCGGGGCGGGCCGTCGTCGTGGGCCAGGAGGTCAGCCGACCGAGCTGTTGTAGCTCTCGATCGCCGGCTGGAGCTCCTTGGCCGCGTCGGCCAGGGCCTGCTGGGCGGGCTTGGTGCCGGCGATGGTCTGCTCGATCGCGGTCTCCACGCCCTTGCGCGCCTGCGGCATCACGCCGAGCAGGCAGCCGGCCGTGGCCGGGGTCGGCTTGGTGGCCTTCAGCTGGTCGATCGCGGTCTGGAACTGCGGGTACTTGGCCACCCACTCCTTGTCCTTGGGGTCGTCCAGGGCCTTGGTGTTGACCGGGAAGTAGCCGGTGCCGGTGTGCCAGACGGCCTGCTGCTCGGGGGCGGAGACGAACTTCTCGAACTCCCAGGCGGCGCGCTTCTCGGCGTCGGAGTGGCCGGGGCCGCTGATCCACAGCGAGGCGCCGCCGATCACCGGGCCGCCCTGGTCGGCGGCGGTGACCTTCGGGAAGGCCGCGGTGCCGACGCCGAACTTCGCGGCCTCGGTGTAGCCGCGCAGCACGCCGGTGGACTCCAGGTGCATCGCGACCGTACCGGCCTTGAACGCGGCCTGGGCGTCGTCGGTGGTGCGGCCGGTGTTGGCCGCGTAGCCGCCCTTGACCAGGTCGGCCCACCACTGGACGATCTGTGCGCCCTGGGCGGAGTCGAAGACGACCTTGCCCGCCTTGTTGCCGCGGCCGTTGTCGTTGTCGCAGTACATGGTGCCGGACTCGGCGAGCAGCTGCTCGACGAACCAGCCGTAGATGGCGGCGCCGAAGCCGTACCGGACGGTCTTGCCGTCGCCGTCCTTCTTGGTCAGCTTCTTGGCCAGCTCGCCCAGCTCGGCCAGGTCCTTGGGGGCCTGGGCCGGGTCGAGACCGGCCTCCTTGAAGGCGTCGGTGTTCAGGTAGAGCAGCGGCATCGAGGAGTTGAACGGCATCGCCTGGAGCTTGCCGCCGACCGAGTAGTAGTTGCGGATGTTGGCGTCCAGGTCGTCCAGCGAGTAGCCGTCCTTGTCGGCGAAGGCCTGGGCCGGGACGGTCTGCTTGGAGTCGATCATGAACCGGGTGCCGATGTCGTAGACCTGCGCCAGGGCGGGGGTGCCCTTCTGCTGCACCGCGGCCTTGTACTTGGTGACCAGCTCGTCGTACTTGCCCTGGAACTGCGCCTTGACCTCGATCTTGCCCTGGTGGGCGGCGTTGAACTGGCCGACCAGCCCGTTCAGCACCTCGGCGTTCTTGCCGGTCATCGAGTGCCAGAACTCGACGCTGGTGACACCGGAGGCCTGGTCGAGCGCCTGGGCGCCGGGCGCGCCGGCGTCGGCGGAGCCGCCGGAGCCGGAACCGGAGCCGCTGGAGCTGCAGGCGGTCAGGGACAGGCCGGCCACCAGCAGGGCAGCGAGCGCGCGCGCACTCTTCTTCACGAGGGTTCTCTCTTTCGAGCGTTCGAGGAGGGGGGACACAGGAGGAGCGGGAGGGGCACGGTCAGCGGACCGCGCCCGCGGTGAGGCCGCGGACGATGAAGCGCTGGCCGAAGACCACCAGGGCGAGGGTGGGCAGCAGGGAGAGCACGACGCCGGCCAGGATCAGCCCGGGGTCGGCCATCTCGGCGTCGCGCAGCGAGGTGAGGCCGATCTGGAGGGTCTGCATGTTCGCCGTGCGGGTGATGATCAGCGGCCAGAAGTACTGGTTCCACGCCGACAGGAAGACGTAGATCGACAGCGCCGCGAGGGCCGGCTTGTTGAGCGGGACGACGATCCGCCACAGGAAGCGCCAGTGGCCGGCCCCGTCGATCCGGGCGGCGTCGCGCAGTTCGCCGGGCAGCTGGCGGAAGGCCTGGCGCAGCATGAACGTGCCGAAGCCGGAGGCCAGGAAGGGCAGCACCAGGCCGAAGTAGGTGTTGCCGAGCCCCCAGCCGGACAGCGTCAGGTAGTTGGGGATGATGATGGCCTCCCACGGGACCATCAGCGTGGCCAGGAACACCCCGAACACCACGGCGCGGGCCTTCATCGGCAGGAAGACGAAGGCGTACGCGGCGAGGACCGAGGTGAACAGCTGGGCGAGGGTGATGACGGTCGCCACGATCGCCGAGTTGGCGTACTGGCGGGCCAGCGGGATGGCGTCCACGGCGCCGGAGAAGTTCCGTCCGGTGACCGAGTGCGGCACCAGGGCCGGCGGGTAGGAGGAGAGCTCGGAGGGGCCCATGAAGGCGCCGGCGACGGCGTAGTAGACCGGGAAGGCCACGGTGACGACGGCGACGGCGAGCAGCAGGTAGACGGCGGCGCGGCCGAGCAGGTCGCGCGCGGAGCGCCCGGCGAGGGCGCGGGCGCGGGCGGGCGGACGGGGCGCCCCGGCCTTCGGCTCGGCCTCGGTGGTGAGGGTGGTCATGCGTAGTGCACCTTCCGCTCCAGGACGCCGAACTGGACGGCCGTGCAGGCGAGGACGACCACGAGCAGCACCACGGCCTGGGCGCTCGCGGTGCCGAAGTCGCTGGAGCCGTAGGCGAAGGCCTTCTCGTAGACGGAGTAGACGAGGGTCCGGGTGGAGCCGTCCGGCCCGCCCTTGGTGAGGATGTGGATCTGGCCGAAGCTCTGGAGCGCGTGGACGGTGGAGACCACGGTCAGGAAGAACAGGTTCGGACCGAGCATCGGGACGGTGATCGAACGGGCCAGCCGCAGGCCGGAGGCGCCGTCGATGCGGGCCGCCTCCAGGATCTCCCCCGGGATCGAGCCGATGCCCGCGGAGAGCACCAGCACGTTGTAGCCGAGGTTCATCCAGACCGTGGTGACGGCCACCGAGAGCAGGGCGTACCGGGAGTCGGTCAGCCAGCCGATCGGGCCGAGGCCCACGTGCGAGAGCAGCCCGTTGAGCACCCCGCTGGCGGGGTTGAAGAACACCGCGAACACCACCGAGGCGCTGGCCACCGAGAACGCGAAGGGCAGCGCGAAGGCCGAGCGCAGCAGTCGCACGCCCCGGATCCGGTTCTCCAGGAGCAGCACCAGCACCAGCGCGCCGAGCACCCCGGGCACCACGGTGAGCAGGGTGAACAGTGCCGTGGTCGTGAGGGTGCGGACGAAGTCGGCCGAGGCGAAGAGGTCGGTGTAGTGCTTGAACCCGACGTAGCGGGAGGGCGCGCCGAAGAGGTCGTTGGCGTGCCCGCTGAGGTAGAGGGTCCGTCCCAGCGGGTAGCCGATGAAGAGGACGAAGACCACCAGGGAGGGCAGCAGGAAGGCCCAGGCCAGCCCGTGTTCTCCCCAGCGGCTTCGACGGGCCGGGAGGGGCCCGGTGTGCGGTGCGGTCGGCATGTGTCGCGCGTCCGCCTTTCGTGATGTCGGTTCCGGCCGAAACCGTGTCTTGCCCGAACGACGGCGCGGAAACCCCGCGGTGATCAACGGGTGTCGCGGGGATTACGCGTTCGCGTCAGATCCGGCCGGTCGTGCCCGGACGGGCGGCGAACCGGCGGCAGACGGGCAGTTGGGCGGGCCACCGCGCTGTCGGAGGGGTGGCGTACGGTGCGCGGGTGGACGAAACGGAATTCGACATCCCGGCCGCAATGGCCGAAAGTGTGCGCTCCCGCGCGGGCGCCTGGGCACTCGTCAGGGGCTTCGCCGCGTACTGGGGCGAGCCGCTGGGGCCCGGCGACGGCTTCACGGACGCGGAGCTGGACGCCGCCGAGCGGCGGCTGGGCCTGCGGCTGCCGGTGGCGCTGCGCGAGGCGTACCGGCTGTTCGGCCGCCGGGCGGACCTGACCAGCAACCAGGACGTGCTGCTGACGCCGGACGAGCTGCACGTGCTGGACGGCGCCCTGGTGTTCCGGGCGGAGAACCAGGGCTGCGCGCACTGGGGCGTGCCGTTGGACGGCCTCGACCGGGAGGACCCGCCGACGGTGTTCCGGCTCGACCTGGCGGACAAGGCGCAGGAGCGGTGGGAGCCCTGGGACGAGCGCTTCTCGGCGACGGCCGCGGCGATGGCGCTGATGGAGAAGCTGCTGGAGGACCACGAGCTGACCGACTTCCTCGACTGGGACGAGGAACTGCCGGACGGTCTGGGCGAGTTGCCGGCGCTCGGTCGCCACTTCCGCTGGTACCAGGGCCCGGAGGTGCTGGTCGGGGTGGCCGAGGAGGCCTGGGTGGTGGTCCGGGCACGCACCCCGCAGGCGCTGGACGCGTTCTACGGGGTGGTGCCCGGGGAGTCGCCGGACGAGTAGCCCGGCGGGGATACGCGATCGGACGGTCAGACGGCCGGGCGGTCACGCGATCGGGTGGTCAGGCGATCGGGCGGTCAGGCCGAGGAGCCGCCGTCCAGGACGAGGTCGCTGCCGACGGTGTAGCCCGCCTCGTCCGAGGCCAGGTACAGCACCGCGGCGGCCACCTCCTCCGTCGCCCCGGCCCGGCCGACCGGGACCTCGGCCTTCATCCGCCCGGCCTTGGTCGCGGCGTCCTCGCCCGGCCGGGAGGACATCGGGGTGTCCACCGCGCCGGGGCTGACGGTGTTGATCCGCACGCCCTCGGCGATGTGGTCGAGGGCGGCGGCCCGGGTCAGCACGGTGACCGCGGCCTTGCTGGCGGCGTAGGCCCCGACGCCCGCGAGCCGCTTGTGGGCGCCCAGGTTGGACGAGACGTTGACGATCGCGCCGCCGCCGTGGGCCCGCATGTGGGCGATCTGCGGCTGCATGGCGAGCAGGGTGCCGGTGACGTTGATGCCGAACACCCGCTGCCACTCGGCCTCGTCGATGTCGGCGACCGGGCCGGCGGCGCCGAACACCCCGGCGTTGTTGACGGCGACGTCCAGGCCGCCGAACAGCTCGACGGTCTCACCGACCAGCCGGGCGGCGTCCTGGGCGTTCGTCACGTCGCCGGTGAGCGCCGCGGCCTTGCCGCCGGCCCGCTCGATCAGCTCGACGGTCTCGGCGAGCGGTCCGGCGGTGCGGCCGGCGACCGCGACCCGGGCGCCCTCGCGGGCGAAGGCGAGCGCGATGGCCCGGCCGATGCCGCTGCCCGCGCCGGTGACCAGGACGGACTTGTCGGCGAAACGCGTGCTCATGAGGTGAACTCCTTGATCCGGGTGGTGTGTTCGGGTGCGGTGGTGCTGGTGGTGCGGGTGGTAGGGGTGGCGCGGGACAGGGCGGCGACCGCGACGGCGGTGATCGCCAGCCCCGCGGCGGCCGCCGCGAAGGCCGCGGCGTAGCCACCGACGACGCCCGGGCGGGTGGCGGCGAGCGCCATCAGGGCGGCCAGTCCGGCCGTGGGGCCGAGTTCCATGGCCGTGTTGAACACTCCGGCGGCCAGCCCGGTGCGCTCGGGCGGCACCCCGCCGGTGGCGAGCACGGCCGCCCCGGCGAAGGCCGCGGCGGCGCCGGCGGGCAGCAGGAGCAGTCCGGGCAGCAGGCCGGAGGCGTAGCCGCTGCCGGGGGCGAGCCCGGCCAGCAGACCGAGTCCGGCGGCCGCCACGGCGAGGCCGCCGACGGTGACCGCCACCGGTCCGTACCGGACGGTCAGCGGGCCGGCCAGTCGGCCGGAGAGCAGCAGGACCACCGCGTACGGCACGAAGGCGGCGGAGGTGGCCGCGGCGCTCCAGCCGCGCAGCTGCTGGAGGTAGAGCGAGAGCAGGACGAAGGTGAGCGCGGTGCCGGCGGCGGTGGCCATGACGGCGGCGAGCGCGGTGGCGCGGCGCCGGTCGGCGAGGAAGCCGGGTGGCAGCAGCGGGTCGGCGGTGCGGCGCTCGACGGCGGCGAAGGCGAGCAGCAGGGCGAGCCCGGCGGCCAGCGGGCCGTACGTCCCGGGGCTGCGCCAGCCCTGCTCGGTGGAGGCCACCAGGGCGTAACTCGCCGCGCAGACACCGGCGGTGGCGAGGGCGGCGCCGGGCAGGTCGAGGGCCGGTCGGCGGACGGCGGGGGCATGACCAGGGGCTGCGGGCAGGGCGGCGGGCAGGGATCCGGAGCGGGCGAGCCCGGCCAGGGCGACCAGGACGGGCACCGCGAACAGCCAGCGCCAGGAGACCGCGGCGGCGACCGCGCCCGAGACCACGCTGCCGACGGTGGCGCCGAGCACCGACAGGCCGCCCCAGGTGGCCATCGCCCGCCGGTAGGCGGCCGGTTCGGGGTGCAGCACCCGGACCACGGCGACCGCCGCCGGGGCGGTGAGGGCCGCGCCCGCACCCTGTACGAAGCGGCTAGCCAGCAGGACGGGGTAGCCGGGCGCGAGAGCGCAGGCGATCGAGGCGGCGGCGAGCAGCACCAGGCCGGCGCGGAGCACCGGGCGCCCGCCGTGACGGTCCGTCAGCCGTCCGCCGAGCAGCAGCAGGGAGCTGAAGGAGAGGCCGTAGGCGGCGCTGAGCAGCAGCACGCCGGACGGGCCGAGCCCCAACTCCCGTGCCACCAGCGGCAGCGGCACGGTCAGGATCATGATCGTGAAGATCAGCACCGCCTGGACGACGCCGAGCAGCGCGAAGCCGTACCGGCCGGTAGCGATGACAGGCATGTAAAACCCTCCCCCCTATGTAGACCGTTCGGTCCAGTATGAGCCCAGCAGAAGACCCCGACCCGAGCCGACCGGGCGTCAGTCCAGCAGTGCCAGCGCCTGTTCGGCGGCGTCCCGCGCCAGGGGCGCGCCGTCGGCGGTCTTGCCCACCACCCGGATGCCCTGGAGCAGCACCACCAGCATCCTGGCGAGCGCCCGCGGGTCCCGCCCGGCGGGCAGTTCGCCCTGCGCGGCGGCCCGCGCCAGGGCGGCGGCGAGCAGCGTCTCCAGGCGGTCGAAGCTCGCCTCCACCCGGCGGGACGCGGCCGGGTCGTGCGGGGCCAGCTCCACCGCCGTGTTGGTGACGAAGCAGCCGAGCCGCCGCTCCCCCTCCTCCGCCGTCGCGTACTGGCGGACCAGCGCGCGGACCGCCGGCAGCGCCGGGCCCGGCTGGGACAGGTCGTCCAGCCGTGCCGAGTCGCTCTGCTCGCAGTAGCGCTCCAGCGCCCGCAGGTACAGCTCGCGCTTGCTGCCGAAGGTCGCGTAGAGACTGGCCCGGGCGATGCCGAGCCGCTCGACCAGGTCGGCCATCGAGGTGGCCTCGTAGCCGCGCTGCCAGAACAGCTCCAGGGCCGCCTGCAGCGCCGCGTCCGGGTCGAATTCCTTCGTTCGCGCCATGCCGGGAACAGTAGCCCTTTCTGGATCGGTCGGTCAAGAAAGGGCGATCAGTGGTCCAGACCTGATCTCTGACGGAGCATTGCCAAGTGGACTAGACCATGGCTACCCTTACCGCTCCCACATCCACCTCCTTCCCCCACAGGAGGCGCTTCGCATGTCCACATCCCGTCCCGCCCACTCCCGGCAGACCGCCGACGCCGTCAGACCCGTCGTGCTGACGGCGTTCCGGATCGTCGTCGGCCTGCTCTTCGCCTGCCACGGCGCCGCCTCGCTGTTCGGCGTGCTCGGCGGCGCCAAGGGCGGCGGCACCGTCCCGCTCGGCCAGTGGCCCGGCTGGTGGGCCGCGCTGATCCAGCTGGTCGGCGGCGTCCTGGTGCTGCTCGGCGCCGGCACCAGGGTGGCCGCCCTGCTCTGCTCCGGCTCGATGGCCTACGCCTACTTCACCGTCCACCAGGAGCACGCGCTGCTGCCGCTGCAGAACGGGGGCGAGCCCTCGGTGCTGTTCTGCTGGGCCTTCCTGGCCATCGCGGCGCTCGGCTCCGGCCCGTACGCCGTGGACCGCCTGCTCACCCGCCGGCCCCTGGCGGCGTCGGCCGAACCGGCGGTCCGGCCGACGTCGGCGGTCTGACGCACCGCCCGGGGCCGGTCAACGGTCCGACGGACCGCCCGCCGCCAGGTGTCGCTCGACCGAGGCGACCTTGGCGGTGAGGCCGTCGGTGACCCCGGCCCGGTCGTCGATCTTGATGACCGTGCTCACCCGGTTGCTATGCGCCTTCACCGCCTCGATCGCCGCCCTGATCACCGGCATCACCTCGTCCCACTCCCCCTCGATGCTGGTGAACATCGCGTCCGTGCGGTTCGGGAGACCGCTCTCCCGGACCACCCGGACGGCGGCGGCCACCGCCTCCCCCACGTCCTCGCCGATCCCCAGCGGGGTCACCGAAAAGGCTGCGATCACGGCTCTGCGCTCCTTGTGGTCGACGGCACCGGTCGCGGCCCGGGCCTGCACCCGGACCGCGACCAGGCTAGACGTCCCGCGACCGGGCTGGACGCCCCCCGACCGGACCGGACCTCAAGCCACCGAAGGCAGCGGCGGTTCGACGGCCAGCGGGGCGGTGGAGCGGGCCCGGTGCTGGTCGGCCCAGGAGACCAGCGCCACCGTGCAGGCGTGGTCCAGGTGGCGCAGCCCGGACCAGTCCAGTTCCACCGGCCGGTCCCCCGGCAGCCGTTCCAGGGTGTCCAGCAGCCGGGGCAGCCGCAGGAAGGTGGCGTTGCCGCTCAGCCGCACCCGGTGCAGCGGCTGCCCGGCCGGCTGCTCCTGCTCCTCCACCGCGATGTGCAGGTGCGAGGTCTGCCAGGCCGACTTGGCCACCGCCAGGCCGACGCCGATCAGCACCCCCTCGAACAGGTCGGTGGCGATGATCGCGACCGTCGTGACCACCAGCACCACCGCCTCGCCCAGGTGCCCGCGGCAGAGCGCGACGATCCGGCGCACCGGCACCAGCTTGGCGCCGGCGTGCACCAGGACGGCGGCCAGCGCGGTGAGCGGGACGAGCCCGAGCGCGCCGGGCAGCAGCGCGGTGAACACCAGCAGCCAGCCGCCGTGCAGGACCCGCGAGGCCTTGGTGCGCGCGCCGGCCTGGACGTTGGTCGCGCTGCGCACGATCACCGCGGTCATCGGCAGCGCGCCGAGCAGCCCGCAGACGGTGTTGCCGATGCCCTGGGCGGTGAGCTCGCGGTCGTAGTCGGTGCGCGGGCCGTGGTGCATCCGGTCGACGGCGGCGGCGCTGAACAGCGTCTCGGCGGAGGCGATCAGGGTGAAGGCGACGATCGTGCCGATCCCGGCGGGGCCGGCCAGGGCGGTCAGGGCGTCGCGCCCGGGCAGGTGCACCACGTCGAGCAGCCCGGCCACGTGGACGCGGGCCACCGGCAGGTCGGCGGCCGCGGTGACGGCGGCGGCCAGGCCGACGGCGGCCAGCGGGGCGGGGACGGCGCGGGCGGCCCGTTCCGGCAGGTACTTCCAGGCGACCAGGACCAGCAGGGTGCCGAGGCCGAGGGCGACGGCGCTCGGGTTGGCCGCAGCGGTCAGCACGTCGCCCAGCAGGTCGGGCAGTCCGGCGATCTTCTCGGGCCCGGTGGCGGGGGCGCGGCGGTCGGCGAGCGCGTAGAGCTGGCCGAACACCAGGGTCAGTCCGATGCCGGCCAGCATGCCGTGCACCACCGAGGCGGACATCGCCCGGAACCAGCGGCCGAGCCGCAGGGCGCCCATCGCCAGCTGGAGCAGGCCGGTGCCGAGCACCAGCAGGCCGAGCGCGCCGACGCCGAAGCGCTGGACGGCGTCGGCGACCAGGACGGTCAGTCCGGCGGCGGGCCCGCTGACCTGGAGGCTGCTGCCGGGCAGCAGGCCGGCCACCAGGCCGCCGACGATGCCGGTGACCAGCCCGAGTTCGGCCGGGACGCCGGAGGCGACGGCCACGCCGACGCAGAGCGGGAGGGCGACCAGGAACACCACCAGCGAGGCCGGCAGGTCGTGGCGCCAGGGGACGGCGCGCAGGACGGCGGCCGGGGTGCGGGGCCGGCCCGGCGGGCCGTGCTTGCGGAGGCGGCCCGGCGGGCTGTCGCTCCGGTGGGGCGGCGGGTTCACCCGGTCACCGCCAGGGACCGGGCAGGGGTGCAGCAGCGCATGGGGACGTTCCTTCCGCGCGTCCGCCGCAGCGGGCGCGCCGTTGCAAGGGCGGGGAGCAGGAGGAGGAGCGGGGAACGGGAGGGCAGGGGAAACAGCGGCGACAGCGGTACGGCCGCGGGTCCGGGCGGACCAGAGCGCGGCGGCGGGTGTCGGGTCGGTGCGGCCGGGGGGTGCGTCCCTCGCTCGGGTGCGGCGGACCGGGCGCGCTGGTCCTGGACGGGGCCACCGGCGGAGTTCCCCCGCTCCGCGGTGCTCCCGAAACCCCCCCTGCCGCGGCCTCAGTTGGACGTCACGGGCCCGGCGTGGCACCGACGGTACCCAGCCCGGCGGGGCGGGCCCACGGCAGGCACCGTCCCTTCACCGCCACTGCACACCGGCCGCTCTTCCCGGCGCGGAGCGTCCGCTTCCCCGGGCACACCAGCGCGATCGCCGTCCTGGCGTGCGAATCCCCGCCGCCCGACGGTCCGCCCAGCGCCTTCCACATTCTGTTGAAGTCCCCTTGACGCCCCGACGAGCCCCGCCCTACCGTGTTTCCACATACAGAAACCGTTCTTCCGTATGGTGGAATTCAGGAGATGAGCCCTCCGAGCCACTGCGGGCCGACGCAGGAGAGATCCGATGCCTCGTATGACAGCCGCCCGCGCGGCCGTGGAGATCCTCAAGCTCGAAGGCGTTGAGGTCGCGTTCGGCGTGCCGGGCGCGGCCATCAACCCGTTCTACGCCGCGCTCAAGGCCGCCGGCGGGATCGGGCACACGCTGGCCCGGCACGTCGAGGGCGCCTCCCACATGGCCGAGGGCTACACCCGCGCCAGGGCCGGCAACATCGGGGTCTGCGTCGGCACCTCGGGGCCGGCCGGCACCGACATGATCACCGGCCTGTACTCGGCGATCGCCGACTCCGTCCCGATCCTCTGCATCACCGGCCAGGCGCCCGTCGCCCGGCTGCACAAGGAGGACTTCCAGGCCGTCGACATCGCCTCGATCGCCGGGCCCGTCACCAAGGCCGCCACCACCGTGCTGGAGGCCGCGCAGGTCCCCGGCGTGTTCCAGCAGGCCTTCCACCTGATGCGCTCCGGTCGCCCCGGCCCGGTCCTGATCGACCTGCCGATCGACGTCCAGCTGACCGAGATCGACTTCGACCCGGAGGCCTACCAGCCGCTGCCGGTCTACAAGCCGGCCGCCAACCGCGTCCAGATCGAGAAGGCGGTCGCGCTGCTCCAGCGGTCCGAGCGCCCGCTGATCGTCGCGGGCGGCGGCGTCATCAACGCCGACGCCGCCGAACTGCTGCGGGAGTTCGCCGAACTCACCGGCGTCCCGGTGGTCCCCACCCTGATGGGCTGGGGCGTCATCCCGGACGACCACGCGCTCAACGCCGGCCTGGTCGGCCTCCAGACCTCGCACCGCTACGGCAACGAGACCTTCCTCGCCTCCGACTTCGTCCTCGGCATCGGCAACCGCTGGGCCAACCGCCACACCGGCGGCCTGGACGTCTACACCGCGGGCCGCACCTTCGTCCACGTCGACGTCGAGCCCACCCAGCTCGGCCGGATCTTCGCCCCGGACCTCGGCATCGCCTCCGACGCCGGGGCCGCGCTGGAGCTGTTCGTCGAGGTGGCGCGCGAACTGCGGGACGCCGGCACGCTCAAGGACCGCACCGCCTGGGCCGCCGCCGCCCAGGAGCGCAGGGCCCGGCTCCAGCGCCGCACCCACTTCGACGACGTGCCGCTCAAGCCGCAGCGCGTGTACGAGGAGATGAACCGGGCGTTCGGCCCGGAGACCCGCTACGTCACCACCATCGGCCTCTCCCAGATCGCCGGCGCGCAGCTGCTGCACGTCTACCGGCCGCGGCACTGGATCAACTGCGGCCAGGCCGGCCCGCTCGGCTGGACCATCCCGGCCGCGCTGGGCGTCGCCACCGCCGACCCGGGAGGGCAGGTGGTCGCGCTCTCCGGCGACTACGACTTCCAGTTCATGATCGAGGAGCTGGCGGTCGGCGCCCAGCACCGCATCCCGTACGTCCACGTGCTGGTGAACAACTCCTACCTGGGCCTGATCCGCCAGGCGCAGCGCGCCTTCGACATCGACTACCAGGTCAACCTGGAGTTCGAGAACGTCAACGCGCCGGAGCTGGGCGTCTACGGCGTGGACCACGTCAAGGTCGTCGAGGGCCTGGGCTGCAAGGCGATCCGGGTCACCGAGCCGGAGGGCCTGCTGCCCGCCTTCGAGGAGGCCAAGAAGCTGGCCGCCGAGTTCCGCGTCCCGGTCGTGGTCGAGGCGATCCTGGAGCGGGTCACCAACATCTCGATGGCCGCCGCCGACATCGACAAGGTCAACGAGTTCGAGGAGTTGGCCACCCTCCCCGAGCACGCGCCGACGGCGATCAGGCCGCTGGTGCCGTAACGCGGCGCACGCACCGGTCGCGCACGCCGGTCGCACGCACCAGCCGTACGCGCCGGCCGTACGCGCCGGTCGGGTGGGGGCGGACGAGCCGCTCCGCACGCCCCCACCCGCCCCCGCGCCCGGAACATCGGCACGCCGACCGCAGTTGACCAGGCGACGGCCGCTACCGTGGCCCACGAAGAGGCCCGGCCCGACGACTTCCCGAAAGGACCACCCCCGTGAGCCTGTACGACATCCCGCTGCGCACCCTCGACGGCGCGGCCACCTCGCTGGCCGACCACAAGGGCAAGGCGCTGCTGATCGTCAACGTCGCGTCCAAGTGCGGTCTGACCCCGCAGTACGAGGGCCTGGAGCGGCTCCAGCAGCGGTACGCCGGGCGCGGGTTCACCGTGCTGGGCTTCCCCTGCAACCAGTTCGCCGGACAGGAGCCCGGCAGCGCCGAGGAGATCCGCACCTTCTGCTCCACCACCTACGGCGTGACCTTCCCGCTGTTCGAGAAGATCGACGTCAACGGCGAGGACCGCCACCCGCTGTACGCCAAGCTCACCGAGGTCGCCGACGCCGAGGGCCAGGCCGGGGACATCGCCTGGAACTTCGAGAAGTTCCTGCTCTCCCCGGACGGCACCGTCGTCGCGCGCCTGCGCCCGCCCGTCGAGCCGGAGTCGCCGGAGCTGGTCGCCGCGCTCGAGGCCGTCCTGCCGGCCTGACCACACGCACCGCGGAGGCCCGGGGCCCGCGGCCCCGGGCCTCCGTCGTGCGCGCACGCAAGGCCCTCCTCGGGGTGTTGCGGACATGCCGAAGCGCCCCTACCGTGTGTGCCCCCGTTGATCCATCGCCCACGGATGGCCCACCCTGATGATCCGTCACATCAGAACAGCGGCAAGGGCGCTGCTCGCGGCCGGCCTGCTCGTCACCGGCACACCGGCCGGGGCCTCGCCAGCGGCGGCAGCCGCGGCGCCGACGGCCCTGACCGCGTCCGACTACACCCTCACCTCCGACTACCACCAGTACGACACCCTCGACTCGGCGCTCGCCACGACGCTCGGGACCTCCGCCGTGCACACGGTGATGGAGCACGCGAACCACGACCGGCAGGCGCTCCCCGCGTCCTTCTCCGTGGCCGGCCTGACCACCGGCTTCCGGTTCGACGACGGCGACAACTCCGACTGCCAGAGCTTCCCCCAGGGCATCACCACGAGCCGGGACGCCGTGGGGACCGCGAACAGCGGCAACTACGACGGCCACCAGCTCGTGCTGGTGAGCTGGTACACCAAGGACGGCTGCGGCGGCGCCCAGCAGCGCAGCCGGATCACCCTGGTCGACTGGGACGCCACCTACCCCGACACCTACCGCAAGATCCTCCTGGTGGAACCGACCGGCACCGCGGCCGCGCCGGACTTCAAGGACGTCCCGATCCACGCCGGCGGCGTCTCCTGGTACGGCGACCACCTCTACGTCGCCGACACCGGCCGCGGCATGCGCGTCTTCGACCTGCGCAAGATCCTCAACACCGACACCGGCGGCACCGCCGACCAGATCGGCCGCCAGCCCGGAGGCGCCTACTACGCCCACAACTACGCCTACGTGCTGCCCCAGGTCGGCACGGTCACCGCGCAGACCGCCTCCGGAGCCAAGCTGGTGTGGTCGTCGGTCTCCCTCGACCGGGTCAGCAAGTCGATCGTGATGACGGAGTACACCTGCCAGGCGGACTGCGTCGACTACCCGAACCGCCCGCCGAGGGCCGTCCGCTTCCCGTTCGCCGCCGGGGCGACGACCTTCGCCGCGACGACGACCGCAAGCCAGGCCCTCCAACTGCCCTGGTACAACCTCAACGGCGTGGCCTCCCACAACGGCCGGTGGTGGTTCAACTCCTCGGGGCAGAAGAAGCTCTACTACTGGACCCCGACCGCGGGCGCCTCGACCTTCGCCTGGGTGGGCGGCGGCGAGAGCCTCTCCTACTGGGAGGACGCCACCGGCCCCGACCTGCTGTGGTCGCTGCAGGAGAGCGCGGGCGGGCGCAACGTCTTCGCGGTCACCCAGTCCACCTACAGCGGCGGCTGAGCCCCTGGCTCGGGGTCGGCGGGGACGACTCGCCGGGGCCCCGTGGCGCACGGCCCGGTCGACGACGGCGACCCCGGGCGGGACCGTCGGCGACGGTCTGCCGGATGATGGGGGCAGGGGCACGGCAGCGGATGTGAGGGCGACACGGTGACAGCAGGCGAATCCATGGGGCTGGAGTCGGGACACCGGTCGGCGGACCGCGAGGGCCCGGAGACCGTCGCGGCCGCCGACCGGCCCGAGGCGGGCACGGAGCCCCCGGGCGGGGGCGCGGGGCGTCGGCGTTCCCTGGTCCGGCGGCTGGCGGTCCTGGTGCTCGTCCTCGTCCTGCTCTGCCTCCCGCCCTGGTGGACCCTGTTCGCCTCCGGCGCCGACTGGCCGTTCCCGGTCCTCCTGGCCGGCACGGTCGTCCTCGCGGCCTGGATGGTCTCCTTCCCCTTCCTGATGGTCGCGGGCCACGGGCGGCGGCGCAGCGACCGGGCCGCCCGCGTCGCGGACACCAGCCTCGGGGTGGTCTGGGTGCTGTTCACCTGGTCGGTGCTGGGCGGCTCGGTGGACCTGCTGCTGGCCGGACTCGACGTCGGCGGCACCGACCGGGCCAGGGCCGTGGCCGTGGCCGTCGCCGTGGTCTCGGCCGGGCTGCTGGGCTGGGGGCACCACGAGGCGATGCGCGTGCCCCGGGTGAAGCGGGTGGACGTGCACCTCCCGCGGCTCGGCGCCGGCCTGGACGGGACCAGGGTCGTGGTGCTGGCCGACACCCACTACGGGCCGATCGACCGGGCGGACTGGTCGGCGCGGGTCGCCGAGGCGGTCAACGCGCTCGACGCGGACGTCCTGGTCCATGCCGGCGACATCGCCGACGGCACCCCGGCCCAGCGCCGGGAGCAGTCCGCGCCGCTCGGGACGGTCCGGTCCCGGCTGGCCAAGGTCTACGTCACGGGGAACCACGAGTACGGCAGCGAGGCCCAGGGCTGGCTGGACCGGATGGCGGACCTGGGCTGGGAGCCGCTGCACAACCGCCACCTCGTGGTGGAGCGCGGCGGCGACGCCCTCGTGCTCGCCGGGGTGGACGACGTGACCGCGGAGTCCTCCGGCCTGGCCGGACACCGCGCGAACCTGGTCGGCGCGCTGGCGGGGGCGGACCCGGCCCTGCCGGTCCTGCTCGTCGCCCACCAGCCCAAGTACGTCCCGCAGGCCGCTGCCGCCGGCATCGACCTGCAGGTCTCCGGGCACACCCACGGCGGCCAGATCTGGCCGTTCAACTTCCTCGTCCGGATCGACCAGCCGGTGGTGCACGGCCTGAGCCGGCACGGGGAGCGGACCCAGCTCTACACCAGCCGCGGCACCGGCTTCTGGGGCCCGCCGTTCCGGGTCTTCGCCCCGAGCGAGATCACCCTGCTCACGCTGCGCTCGGGCGGTCCGTCGCCCGCCGCGTGACCGGCCGTTGAAAGGCTCGAACCGGGGCTCACGGCAGCAACAGCCGCGTCCCCGGCGGCAGTTCGCCGTCCCGGGCGGCGTCGCGCAGGTGCGCCAGCAGGGTGTCCCGCAGCGCCTCCGCCGCGCGGGTGAGCGGCACCTCGTGGCCGTGGGCGACGGCGATGGTGCGGCCCAGTCCGGGCCCGGCGAAGGCCGTCACCGCGAGGCCGGAGCGGGCGGCCACCATGCCGGGGACGACGGCGGGCCCGATCCCGGCCCGGACGAAGCCCAGCACCGCGTCCATCTCGCCGCCCTCCACCGCGAACTCCGGCTCGAACCCGGCCGCCCGGCAGGCCGCCAGGGTCGCCTCGCGGACGTCGTAGCCCTCCCGGAACATCACCAGCGGCCGGCCCTTCAGCTCCGTCACCCGGACCTTGCGCCGGGCCGGCCGCCCGGCCGCGACCAGCACCAGCTCCTCGTGCAGCAGTTCGGTGACCGCGAGCGCGGGCTCCTGCTCCCCGCTCGGCCGGGTGATGGTCAGCGCGAGGTCCAGCTCCCCCGCCGCCAGCCAGCCGACCAGGTCGCGCGAGCCGCCCTCGCGGACCACCAGCGCCACCCCCGGGTAGCGGTCCCGGAAGACCCGCAGCACGTCCGGCACCAGGCTGGTGCACAGGCTCGGCGGTGCGCCCAGCCGGACCCGGCCGCGGCGCAGCTGCACCGTCTCCTGCACGGCCAGCCGGGCGGTCTCGGTGTCCGCGAGGATGCGCCGGGCCAGCGGCAGCAGGGCGTCCCCGGCGTCCGTGAGCGCGATGTTGCCCCGGGTGCGGTGGAACAGTTCCGCACCCAACTCCCGTTCCAGGGCCCGGATCTGTTGCGAGAGTGACGGCTGCGCGACGTGTGCCGCCTCGGCGGCCCGGGTGAAGTGCCGGGTCTCGGCGACGGCCAGGAAGTAGCGGAGTTGCTGGAGCTGCACAGGGCCAGGATAGGCCGCATCGATAGTCCATGCCTATCGTCACGAGCCGCATCATGTCTTGGACGTACCCTCGACGCCGTCCCTACCGTTGCTGCCATGACAACCGCGACTCGGACGGCCCGGCATCCGTCCACCCTGGCGACCCTGTGGCGGTCGACCGTCGGCAAGAAGGCGGTCATGGCCGTCACCGGACTGGCCATGCTGCTGTACCTGGTCGCGCACATGCTGGGCAACCTCAAGGTGTTCTTCGGCCCGGACGACATCAACGGCTACGCGGCCTGGCTGCGCACCATCGGACAGCCCTTCCTGGGCCACGAGTGGTTCCTGTGGATCGCCCGGGCGGGCCTGCTGGCCGCCGTGGTGCTGCACGGCGTCTCCGCGTACCAGCTCAGCCGCCGCGACCTCGCGGCCCGCCCGAGCCGGTACGTGCACAAGCGCCGCCGCGCGAGCTACGCGACGCGGACCATGCGCTGGGGCGGGGTGATCCTGGCGCTGTTCATCGTCTGGCACATCCTCGACCTCACCACGCTGACCGTGAACCCGGGCACCGATCACGGCCAGACGTACCAGAACATCGTGGCCTCCTTCGGCCGCTGGTACGTCGACGTGTTCTACGTCGTCGCGATGCTGGCCGTCGGCCTGCACATCCGGCACGGGTTCTGGAGCGCCGCGCAGACCCTCGGCGCCAACAACGCCCGCCGCGACCGGGCGCTCAAGCTGGTCGCGAACGGCCTGGCGCTGGTGCTGACCGCCGGCTTCCTGTCCGTCCCCGTGGCCGTGATGACCGGAGTCGTGAAGTGAGCAGTGGTGGCCCGAGGCGTGAAGTGAGCAGTGCTGACCGGAGCGGTGAAGTGAGCAGTGGTGACATGAGCTACCTGGAGTACACCCTCGGCGAGCCGGTCGCCGACGCCAAGGCCCCCGCCGGGCCGATCGAACAGCGCTGGGACCAGCGGCGGTTCGACGCCAAGCTGGTCAACCCGGCCAACCGGCGCAAGCACACCGTGATCGTGGTCGGCACCGGCCTGGCCGGCGGCGCGGCCGGCGCCACCCTGGCCGAACAGGGCTACCACGTGGTCCAGTTCTGCTTCCAGGACTCCCCACGGCGGGCCCACTCGATCGCCGCCCAGGGCGGCATCAACGCGGCCAAGAACTACCGCAACGACGGCGACTCGGTCCGCCGGCTGTTCTACGACACCGTCAAGGGCGGCGACTTCCGGGCCCGCGAGTCCAACGTGCACCGGCTGGCCCAGGTGTCGGTGGAGATCATCGACCAGTGCGTGGCCCAGGGCGTGCCCTTCGCCCGCGAGTACGGCGGCCTGCTGGACACCCGGTCGTTCGGCGGCGTCCAGGTCTCCCGGACCTTCTACGCCCGCGGCCAGACCGGCCAGCAGCTGCTGCTCGGCGCCTACCAGGCGCTCTCCCGGCAGGTCGCCGCCGGGAACGTGGAGCTGCACCCGCGCACCGAGATGCTCGACCTGCTGGTGGTCGACGGCCGGGCCCGCGGCATCGTCGCCCGCGACCTCGTCACCGGCGAGATCCGCTCCTACACCGCGGACGCCGTGGTGCTCGCCAGCGGCGGCTACGGCAACGTCTTCTACCTCTCCACCAACGCCAAGAACTCCAACGCCACCGCGATCTGGCGGGCGCACCGGCGCGGCGCGTACTTCGCCAACCCGTGCTTCACCCAGATCCACCCGACCTGCATCCCGCGCTCGGGCGACCACCAGTCCAAGCTCACCCTGATGAGCGAGTCGCTGCGCAACGACGGCCGGATCTGGGTGCCCAAGGCGAAGGGCGACAACCGGCCGCCCGGGCAGATCCCGGAGGAGGAGCGGGACTACTACCTGGAGCGGATCTACCCCTCCTTCGGCAACCTGGTGCCGCGCGACATCGCCTCCCGGGCCGCCAAGAACGTCTGCGACGAGGGCCGCGGCATCGGCCCCGGCGGCCAGGGCGTCTACCTGGACTTCGCCGACGCGATCCGCCGGCTGGGCCGGGACGCCGTCGAGGCCAAGTACGGCAACCTCTTCGAGATGTACGAGCGGATCACCGCCGAGGACCCGTACCGGGTGCCGATGCGGATCTACCCGGCGATCCACTACACGATGGGCGGGCTCTGGGTCGACTACGACCTGCAGACCACCGTCCCGGGCCTGTTCGCGATCGGGGAGGCCAACTTCTCCGACCACGGCGCCAACCGGCTCGGCGCCAGCGCCCTGATGCAGGGCCTGGCCGACGGCTACTTCGTACTGCCGCCCACCATCAACGACTACCTGGCCCGCCACCCGCTGCCGGCCGTGCCCGCCGACCACCCGGTGCTCGCCGAGGTGGAGGCCGAGGTCGAGGACCGGCTCAACCTGATCCTCGCGGTGGACGGCGACCGCACCCCGGACTCCTTCCACCGCGAACTCGGCGAACTGCTCTGGGACGAGTGCGGGATGGCCCGCGACGAGGCCGGGCTGCGCCGGGCGCTGGAGCGGATCCCGCTGCTGCGCGAGGAGTTCTGGCGCCGGATCAAGGTGCCGGGCACCGGGCAGGAGCTCAACCAGTCGCTGGAGAAGGCCAACCGGCTGGTCGACTACTTCGAACTGGCCGAGCTGATGTGCCTGGACGCGCTGCACCGCGCCGAGTCCTGCGGCGGCCACTTCCGCACCGAGAGCCAGACCCCCGACGGCGAGGCCGCCCGCCGCGACGAGGACTTCTCCTACGCCGCCGCCTGGGAGTTCACCGGCACCGGCGCGGCACCCGTCCTCCACCGCGAGGAACTCGACTTCGAGTACGTCCACCCCACCCAGCGGAGCTACGCATGAACCTCACCCTGCGCATCTGGCGCCAGGCGGGCCCGGACGCACCCGGCTCGATGACCACCTACCGGGTCGACGGGATCAGCCCGGACATGTCCTTCCTGGAGATGCTGGACACCCTCAACGAGGAGCTGATCACCCGCGGCGACCAGCCCGTCGCCTTCGACCACGACTGCCGCGAGGGCATCTGCGGCGCCTGCGGCATGGTCATCAACGGCCAGGCGCACGGCCCCGAGCGCACCACCACCTGCCAGCTGCACATGCGGCACTTCCAGGACGGCGACACCATCGACGTCGAGCCCTGGCGGGCGGCGGCGTTCCCGGTGGTCAAGGACCTGGTGGTGGACCGCTCGGCCTTCGACCGGATCATCGGCTCCGGCGGCTACATCACCGCCCCCACCGGCAGCGCCCCCGAGGCGCACGCCACGCCCGTCCCCAAGGAGACCGCCGACACCGCCTTCGAGCACGCCGAGTGCATCGGCTGCGGCGCCTGCGTGGCGGCCTGCCCGAACGGCTCGGCGATGCTCTTCACCTCCGCCAAGGTGGTGCACCTCAACGTGCTGCCGCAGGGCGCGCCGGAACGGGCCGCCCGGGTACGGGACATGGTCTCGGCCATGGACGCCGAGGGCTTCGGCGGCTGCACCAACACCGGTGAGTGCGCCACCGCCTGCCCCAAGGGCATCCCGCTGCCCAGCATCGCGGCGATGAACCGGGAGTTCCTGCGGGCCGCCCGCGGCTGACGACTCCCCCGCTACGGTCGGCCCCTCGCTCTGGTGCTCAGGCGAGGGGCCGACGCCGTTCTGGAACAGGGCGCGCGGCGGCGGTTCGCGCTACCCGTACGGGTGGTGGATCGCCCGGGGCCGTGCTTCCTGACGGGGAATCGCGCTACGGTGGTGTCCGCTACGGAAGGACGGCATATGCCCGAGGTTCAGTCCTGTTCCGGTTGCGGCGGGTCCGGGGGGACCCAGAAGACCGAGGCCACGGTCGAACTGGACGAGGAAGGAAGCATGGTGCCCAGTGTCCACACCTTCTGGTCGCCCTGCGGCCGGTGCCACGGATCCGGAACGGTGATCGTCGGATGAGGTTCGTCTTCGAATGCGTCGAGTGCGGTGGGCACTACCTGCCGCCCGAGGAGATGGTGTACCCGGACGGGCCGGCCTCGCCGGTCTGGTGCACCGCCTGCCAGAGCGCCAAGCGCGCGGCCGGCGTCCGGGAGGACCCGCTGCTCGCCCGGGTCGCGCTGGCCGCCGCCCGGGCCGCACTGGCCCGGCGGGCCGCGGAGGCGGCCGAGCAGCCCGCCCGCCCGGACGTCCGCCCGTCCCGCCCGCCGCGGTCCCGCCGGGCCCGCTCCGGCCCCGGCGTGCTGCGCGGCAAGCTGGGCTGACGGCCCGCGGGACGACGGGTCGGCGGGACCAGGGCCGGGGCACACGAACCGACGGTGCGTCAGTTATCCGCCACGACAATGAACTTGTGCGGACCCGGGACGTGCTGGCACATTGTCCTCCCTCGCACGACAGTCTTGGGGGACATGGCCATGCAGCCGACCGATCCTTCCGATTCGACCCGGGCCGGACAGACCGGCTCCTTCCCGTTCGTTCCGCCGCCTCCGCCCGGCGGGCCGCCGACACCGGCCCCGTTCGGGCCGCCGCCGCCCACCACCCCGCCGCCGGCCTTCACGAGCGGTCCCGCCGGCACCCCGACCACCACCCGCGTCGCGGTCACCAACCGCATCCTCTGGATCGGGCAGGCCGCGTACCCGCTCGCCAACGTGGCCCGGGTCGGCACCTCCTTGATCGTGCCCGGCCGGCGCCGCGCGCTCCTGCGGCTGCTCGCCTTCGGCCTGGTCGTCTTCCTGCCGGTGCTCGTGATCGCGCAGGCCACCGACGGATCGTCCTCGGACTCCGGGTCCGGCACGCTGTTCCTCGTCGCGATGATCCTCGTGGCGCTCTACTTCCTGATCTTCACCTGGCCGGTGCTGCGCCGGCCCGACCTGTACGTGCTGGCCGTGGACACGGCCGGCCCGCCGACCGCGGTGCTGGCCTGGCTCACCGCGGAGCCGGCGTTCGAGCTGCAGGCCACCATCACTCGCGCGATCGAGAACCCGCAGGCCGAGTTCCAGCAGATCGTCCAGACCATCAGCGTGGACCTGCGGCAGTACCAGTTCGGCGACAGCGTCAACATCTACGGCGGCCAGGGAAACACGGGAGTCAGCAAGTGAACGACAACGAGCGTCCGGACGTCCAGTACGGCGACCGCGTCACCATCCACGGCGGCAGCGGCAACGTCGGCATCCAGCACAACAACGGGGCGGCCGGCGACCAGGCGCTGCCGCCGGAGGTCGCCGCGCTGTTCGCCCGGCTCGCCGCCGTGGTCACCGACCTGGCCCGGGACGGGCGGCTCCACGAGGCGGACCGACAGAGCCTCGCCGAGGCCCTGCCGGTGCTGACCAGCCCCGCCGCCGAGGAGCCGAGGAGCCGGCGCAACACCCTGCTGCTGCTGGCCGGCCTGGCCCAGAGCGTCGGCGAGGCCGCCGCGCCCGCGCTGGGCCTGGCGAACCAGCTCCTGGCCCTGCTCAGCGGCTGACCGACCGGCCGGCGCCCACCCACTCGCGGGCGGGCGCCGGCCTACGCCGTACCCCTTGCCCCCGTCTCCGCCGCCGTCTCGGTGAGGAAGCGTTCCACCAGCTCGGCGACGGTCTCCGGGGCGTCCTCGGGGCTGTAGTGGCCGACGCCGGGCAGTTCGACGGCCCGGCCGCGCGGGAACGCCTCGGCGAACAGGGGCAGGAAGTGCCGGGCGGCGAGGGTGCGGTCGGCCGCGCCCCAGAGCGCGAGCGCGGGCAGGGCGGCGAGCGCCGCGCGGGCCTCGGCGCCCGGGGTCTCGAAGGTGTGCGCCCCGGTGGCGAAGCCCTTCGCCCAGCCGATCGCCCCGGCGGCCTCCGCGGGGGACGGGAAGGCCGCGCCGTAGGCGGCCAGCCAGGTGTCGGTGATCAGGGCGTTGTTCTCGAAGCCGTTGAGCTTCAGGGTGCTGAGGACGGTGTGGCGGAGTTCGCCGAGGACGGCGTCCAGGCTGCCGTCGGCGTGCGCCCGGGCGATCCAGCCGAACCACGGGGACTCGGCCGCGTTGGCGGCGAGCGCCGCGCCGAGGCCGGGCTGGCCGAACGGCGTGGGCCCGTTGACGCTCACCACCCGGGCGATCAGCTCCGGGCGGCGGGCGGCCAGGCCCATGCCGACCGGCCCGCCGAAGTCGTGCAGGACCAGGGTGAGTTCGCGCAGGCCGAGGTCCAGGACGAGCGCCTCCAGGTTGTCGACGTGGTCCTGCAGCCAGTAGGTCCGGTCGGCCGGGGTGGCGCTCTTGCCGAAACCCATGTGGTCGGGGACGACCACCCGGTGGGTCGGGGCCAGGCGGCGGACCAGGTCGCGGAAGAGGTAGCCCCAGGTGGGTTCGCCGTGCAGGCAGAGCACCACGGGGCCGCTGCCCTCGTCCACGTAGTGCTGGCGGAAGCCGGCGGCGGTGCTGAAGTGCGGCCGGTACGGGAAGGTGCCGTCGAAGGTCTCGTGGGCGGCGATCATGGTCGGGCTCGCTCCAAGGTGGTAGCAACTTAAAACCGCAAGGCCGAGGCTAGGCCTTGCGGTTTTATTACGCAACCATGCTGGTCGGAGCGGTCATTGGCGGTCTCAGAACAGCGCCTCCTGGGTGTCCGGCTCCGGCGGGCGCAGACGCTCCTGGAGGACCAGGCCCTCGGACCCGCGGCCGGTGACCGGGCTGAGCGTCCAGCCGGTGAGCAGCCGGCTGTCCAGCAGCAGCGGTCCGGAGCCGTCCGTCTGGTCCAGGAAGAGGTGCCGGCCCACCGGCGCGCGGAGCCGGCCCGCGAGCACCGCGCCGTCGGCCAGCCCGGCGATCTCCCGGTACGCCTCCGGGGCGCCGCCGGCCAGCCCGTAGCGCTCGACGTGGTCGACCACCGGCCGGTCGGCGAGCAGCTCCACGGCGTGGCCGTCCAGCAGCCGGTGCGCCCGGGCGCGGGCGTCGCCGAGCACCGTACGGCGGTACGGGACGTCGCCGTGCGACCACCACTGCTCGGTCTTGATCCTGGACTTGTACCGCTCGCGGGCCAGGCCCGAGGCGGCGACGGTGAGTTCGGCGCGCCGGACCGCCGGCAGGGCGCCGCGGGCGGTGAACGCGTAGGCCAGCGCGCCCTGTTCGAGCAGCCGGCTGTCGCCGCGCTGCTCGGCGGTCAGGCCGACCTTGAGCAGGCCCTCGCCGAACCAGGCGAGGTAGAGCAGGTAGGTGCGGCCGTCGTCGAGGATCTGGTCCCGGGCGAGGGCGAGGCCGCGGTCCACGCTCTGGCAGGCCGGGCACTGCGTCGCGCCGCCGCCCGGGTCGATCACCGCGTGGTGCGGGCAGGGCGTGCACTCCGTCGCCCCGGCCAACCAGGCCCCCACGCAGCGGCGCGGGCCGCCCAGCAGCCAGCCGACCTCCACCCCCGGCGCCACGGCGCGCTCGTGCACCTGCGCGCCGCGCGCGGCCCCGAGCACGGCGCGGCCGTCCCGCCAGCTCAGGCCGGTGGAGACCCAGCCGGCGGGGCGGGCCCGGCGCTCGGGGGACTGCGGGGGCTGCGGGGGGATCGTCACGTTTCTCCTGGCCGTCGGTAGCCGACGAGACTACCCGGTGCCACCGACAGGCCGGGCGGCCCGGCGGAACCGCACCGGAAGCTCATTGACGTGACTCCGTCAAAGCAGTTAGCGTCCTTCCCAGTGCATCCCCCACGAACGATCCACTTCGGGAAGGGAACAACCATGCGCATCCTCCAGCGTGCCGCGGCCGTCACCGGCTCGCTCGCCCTCGCGGCCTCGGGCCTCGTCCTCGCCGCCGCCGTGCCGGCCTCGGCCACCACCACCGGGCTGAGCTGCAACGCGCCGTCCTACTTCACCGGCAGCGGCGGCCACGCGGGCGCGTCGATCCGCTGCGTCGGCTCGGCCTTCACCGGCCGGATCGTCTGCTACAAGCCGGGCTACGGCAACTACACCCACTACGGCAACCGCGTCGAGTCCGGCGGCACCTCGACCACCTGGTGCGACCTCGGCGCGACGATCCAGAAGGCCGACGGCGTCCCCTCCTGACCCCTCGGCAGCGCCACGCGGAAGACCGCGGGCCCGTCCGGCGACACACCGCCGGGCGGGCCCGCGCCCGCTCCCCCGGGCTCCACCGCCACTTCGCCACCCACACCCCGCTGGAGCCCTCGCCCCCGACCTCGGCGACTCCCCGGCTGCCTGCTCATCCGACCGCTCTCCACCGGATCTCCTGGATCGAGACTGACGGAGAGCAGGATCAACCCTCCACCACACCTTCCGCGGTCACCGGCCATTGGCCGCTGCTGCCGTCCGCCCGTCATCGACTCACCGGCCCTGGTCCCGCCCTCGCCCTCGCGCTCCGCCTCGCCCTCGACGCCCTGTCGGCCGCGCCAGCGGCCACGGACTGGATCCGGCCCGCCAGCCCACTCGACTGGAGGCACTGGGAGACCATCGAGCACCTCGCCGACGACCTTCTCGCCCGCGACGCCCGGCTCGGCCCGACACCGCCGCCGTGCGAGCAGTATGTGCCCTTCGCGGCGACCCGCCATGTCCCCGGCGACCCGAACAACTCCGTCCGCGTCGAAGCCGCCGATCGCGTCCCGGGACTGCTCGAAGTGCTCGACACTAGCGGCGGGTTGATGGCCGCCATGGTCCGGGTCGCCCCACCGGACACTCGCGCTTTCCACCCCTGGGACCTGACTGACTCTGTCGGCTTCGTGGCCATGAGCCTGGTCGAGACCCTGAACCACCTACACGACGTCACCCGAGGCCCTCGGCCTTCCCTGGACGCCGCCCGCCGACGTCTGCGAGCACACCGTGGCCCGGCTCTTCCCCGATGTCCCGGCCATCGGCGCCCCCCGACCTGCCCGGCGTCCCGCTGCGCACCGGCTGGCGCTGGTACGCCGACGCCCGGGCGCAACCTGCGGGTGTTCAACGGTCGGCCGATGCGGGAGGTCGACCGAATCGACTTCCCGCACCGGTTCCCATTCGGCTTCCTTTCTACCCCCGGTCACACCGGACCGCCAGCAGCCCGTCCACCCCACCAGCCCGTTGCCTCGGCATGAGGCGACGCACTAATAAAAAGACCGGACCGGGGAACTAGACGATCGCCTTGAGGCAGCACATTCGTTACCAGAGCACCCTTGCACGCCCTTCGCTGTTGAATCCGAGACCATGTCGATAGATTTCCGGCACCCAGTAGCGCCCGTCAGCTCCCTTGCTGAAAACCCCGAACTCGATCAGCAGATCCGCTTCCGCGACAGCCAGCTCGACCTGTTCCAGCTCGAACGGGACCAGAATCGAATGGCTGAGTCCCTGCATGTGCGTCAGGAGTCGGCCGATCTCCTTGTCCTCTTCCCCCACTGCAGTGATCTTGTTACTACTGCATTCGAGCAGGGCCTTACGCATGGCAGTGGGAACGAGCACGCGATCGTCCACCGTGTCGTTGTACTGCTCCGAATTCTTGGCGGCCGTTGCGAGGAACATGACTACATCACGCGCCTGCACCTGGCCCTTGAAGTCCCCGAGCGCCGCAGGTACCCACATGTGGGAACGCGCCTCACGAGACTTCGCGCTCCCCATCTTCCAACCCCACAGCTGGATCAGGCCGTTGATCAGATCCTCCTCCGAGAGATCTGTGATCCCGGAGGGCGACACAGGTTCGGGCAGCGCTTCGGCGTGCGAGGCCACCCAAAGCGCGAGGCGCAACGCCTCCACCTTGCTCCAGTGCAAAGCGTAGTGAGCGTACCTGCCTAGGAGCTGCGCGTTGTTCTGCCGAACCGCACCGGTGACAAGGTCACGCCTGACGAACACCACGAGCCCGAAGGGCCGGCCTCGCAGCGAGCGGAGCCATCCCAGGACGTCGATCAGTAGCACTCGCAATGCGGTGCGCTTCGTATCGTTGTCCAAGTTCTGCAGGAGGTCCTCGAGGCCGTCGACCACGAAGACCGCCTTGGCCTGCCGGCCGAGATCGATCAGGGCCTCTTCCGAGGTCCGCTGCTCGGATGGCTCCAGTCCGCAGGCCACGGCCAGACACTCCAGCCACAGGCTCCGCCAACCGAGTTCATCCAGGCCGTCCAACCTTCCCAGACCAGCTTTCAGCCGGTCCGGAATGCTTGATGCAGTGAGATTCCGTCGCGGCACGTCCCCGTACTTCGAGGCAAAGTCATCACGCAGGTCCTGCGGCTCAAAATCCCCGTACTCCAGATTCGCCGACTCCAGAACAGGAACAATGGGCGCCTCGACCGTGACGCCCCTGATCCCGGACTGCCCCGCGAAAGTCTGCCATGTCCGCGCCGCACACGCCTTCGCGTACATGAAGGTCTTTCCGGATCCCTTCGCCCCCACCACGAGAGCCTGCGGCAGCTCGGTCCGATGATCGGCGAGGAGACGACGAAGGGGTTCCGTCACGAGAAAGCCGCCGGCCGAGGAGAGCCCACTCTGCTCCGCATAGACGAGGTTCTCAGCGGTCCGAGCGAGGTTGCGCCGCAATTGACCGTATTCCACCTCCATCGCCCCGGGCTCAGGTTCGGTCGCGCTGCGGGGTACGGGGCTTGGGAGCAGGGATTCGAGTCCGTCGGCTACTCCGCACGATGAGATCACCTCCAACACCGCGTCCCACGATGAGGGAAGCGCGAGAAGTTCCTCTCTGAAGGGGCTCAGCACCGGCCGGGCGAGCAGCGCGGCATCAACGGGTTCCGTCTCGTCTCCGTCGCCCCCCTCCGGAACGCGGAGCGCACCTCCCAGAGCTGCCGAGAGAGCGCTGCGCGCAGCTTCCGCCTGGACCGTGTGGGCATCCATCCGGTACTGGGTGACAATGACAGACGTCGCGGGGTCGACGCCTTGGACCGTAGGAGCCTTTCCACCGAGCTGTCGGATCATCAACTCGGTACCGACAAGGGACTGATGACTCAGCGTCGTGACGAAGACGCGCTGGACTCTCGGATCGAGAAGCACCGGGGCCGAGAGCTCGGAAGCGCCGGCCCTGAGGTCAATGACGACCGTGTCCACTCCGAGTCGCGCCCCCAGAGCTGCCAGGGCCTCCGTCACGAAGTACACGGACCTCCCGGGGGAAAGAAGGTCCGCCGGCTCGATTCGGGGCGGAGTCAGCGTCGCGCGACGGCTCGACGGCATGACCGTCAGAGTCCCGCCACTCGCATAGTGACCGGCCTGCTGATTGGGCAGGTACGCGGCTGCGATGTCGACCGCTGCCGCAGGATCGCCGTTGTCCCCTCCCTGCAGGAGGGTGATGAAGTCCTCGTAGGTGAAGTCGCACTGCCCACCCTGCTCCTTGTGCATCCACGTGATGCCGGGAGCTTCCAGGTCGGCGTCGATCAGAAGGACCTTCCCACCGCTCCGCGCCAGCCTGTCCGCGACCGCAACCGCGTGGACAGTGCGCCCGACACCTCCCTTGAACGAGTGGAACGCCATGAGCTGGACATCACCGGAATATCCCGGCACCTCGGGCCGCTGCAGGGGTTCAGCCAATTCACGCGTGATGTGCTTCTCCCGAAGCAATGGAACGCGCCGCCTCCCCGCACCACGTTGATCGGCGTCCACTGTGAGTTCGACCCGCAATCCGGTGAACTCAGTGCTCCGCGGGTCGTCGAGGCCGAGCAGCAGGTCGCCCTCGACCCACCCCGCCGACCCCGTGCCGAACGCCTGGTCCAGCCAGCGCTTCACCGTCTCCGTATCGACCTTGGTGCTGGTGACCAGCTCCAGACAGTCCCACCAGCTGTCCGTGGCAACGAGCCAGTCGGGCCATTGTCCCGCCGCAGCCAACCTCGCCAAATGCTCATCCACATTGACCCAGCTGAAGAGGTGATCAGGGGGAACGATTCCACTGTCCATGATCTCCAACTTTCCATGTTCTGCCACGAGTCGATCCCCCTCAGTCCTGCTCGCACCATGAGATGAGCTCATCCAAAAGATCGCGGGCCTTTTTCTCGTCCTCGACATGCAGTTTCACACCATAACGCCAAGCCTGGTGCAGTTCGGCCAGGGCCACGTTCACGCCCGGATTCCCTGCCGCGCGGCAGTTCTTCATCCCCTTCAGCGCAGCGCCAAGACGCGCCGGCATGCCTAGATCCCGGGCCAGCTTCCAGAGATCGTGCGTCGGCTCGAGGTACGACGTGTCCCTTAGACCCCGGCGTACCAGCACTCTCTCCTTGAGCGCGCACTCCGCCGCATAGAAGAGGAGAAGACAGGATGTGACCGTGTCCCCGCCGTCAGCCACCCTGCCCGCACTGACCCGCAACTGCCACCGTCGTTTGCGGAGCGCAGCCACCCCCACGTGAAGCACCATGGCGCACATCATGGCACTGCGGCTCGCTTGAGAGGCAGCGATGTGATCAAAAGGTCGATAGAGATCGCTTTTTGATCGACCAACGGATCGCGTGATCATGTCTACTGCCCCCGGCGGCCTTCGGCGCTGACGGTCGCGGGGCTGGTCACCGGCGCTTGGCCGGGCGGGGTGTTCACGTTCTATTGTGGCGGGCGCGGTCGGCGGCGCGGTCGGGAGGCGGCGCCGCGGCGGCCGCATCGGGCGCGAGGCGAATGGGGTGGGCGGACGGTGTCGGGGCGGCGGAGCAGCGGGGTGCTGGCGATCTGGGCGGAGGCGCAGCGACAGCAGCAGCGCCGGGAGGAGGCCCGGTGGCGCGCCGAGGCGGCGGAGCAGCGCCGCCGGGAGCGGGAGCAGCGGGAGGTGCAGAAGGCGGCGGCCCGCGGCGAGCGTGAGGCGCAGCGCGCCTACCAGCAGTCGCGGGAGGCGGAGGTGGCCCGGCGGACGGCCGAACTGGACGCCCGGGTCGAGGAGTTGCGGGGGCTGCTGGCCGCCGGGCTGGCCGCGCCGGCCTTCGGCCCGCAGGCCCTGCTGGCGCCGCGGGCGGTGCCGCCGTTCGATCCGGGGCCGCTGGGCGAGCCGGTGCCGATGCCGGACCAGTCCTCGGCCCGGTACTTCGTGCCGCCGCCGGACCCGGTGCAGGCCCGCAACCCGGGGGTGCGGCAGCAGTACGAGCAGTACCTGGCCCAGGCCCGGGCCCGGTTCGAGCAGGACTGGTACGCCGCGCAGGCCCGGGAGGTGGACCGGCAGCACCGGCTGGCCGCGTACCACCAGGAGTACCTGGCCGGGGTCGAGCAGTCCCGCCGGCAGCAGGAGGAGCTGGCCGCCCGGACCGAGGAGCTGCTGCGCCGGCTGCGGGCGGGCGAGCCGGAGGCGGTGCAGGAGTACTTCACGGCCGGTCTGTACGCCTCGGCGGCCTGGCCGGAGGGCTTCCCGCACCGGCTGGCGGCGGCGTTCGACGCCGGGAGCCGGCAGCTGGTGGTGGACTGGGAGCTGCCCGGGCCGGACGTGGTGCCGGCCGCCGGCCGGGTGCGGTACGTGAAGTCGGACGACCGCGAGGCCGAGGTGGCCCGCCCGGCGACGGAGCGCAAGGCGCTGTACCGGGAGGTGCTGGCGCAGTCGGCGCTGCGGGTGGCGGTGGAGCTGTTCCGGGCGGACCGGGACGGGCTGCTGGACTCGGTGGTGCTGAACGGCTTCGTGCTCGGCATCGACCCGGCGACCGGCCGGGAGGCCGAGCGCTTCCTCTCCACCCTGACCGCCACCCGGGCGGGCTTCGCCGCCCTGGCGCTGGACCGGGTGGACCCGGTGGAGTGCTTCCAGGGCCTGGGCGGCCGGCTGTCGGCGCGCCCGGAGCGGCTGGACGAGGTGCGGCCGGACCGGCGGCCGGAGAGTGTCGGCGGGAGCCTGGCCGGGCACGGCGGCGAGGACGAGCCGGACCTGTTCGAGATGGACCCGCTGGACTTCGAGGAGCTGATCGCCGAGCTGTTCCGGCTGCGCGGCTTCCGGGTGATGACCACGGCCCGCAGCGGCGACGTCGGGGTGGACGTGGTGGCCGAGGACCTGGACCCGGTGACCGGCGGCACGATCGTGATCCAGGCGAAGCGCTACAAGAAGACCGTCCCGCCGACGGCGGTGCGCGACCTGGAGTCCACCGTCCGCCACCACGGTGCGATCAAGGGCATCCTGGTCACCACCGCGGGCTTCGGCCGCGGCTCGTACAGCTACATCGAGGGCAAGCCGCTGGCCCTGGTGAGCGGCCCGGAGCTGGTCGCCCTGCTCGCCGAGCAGGGCCTGCGCGGCCGGCTCGGCGGCGACGGTTCCTCCGCTGCCGCCTCGGCCGTCGCGAACGACCGGTCCGAGGAGGCGCGCGAGACCGCCCTCACGGTGAGCTGGCAGAGCCGGACGGCCGGCGGGGACGCTGTGGAGCTGGACGTCACCGCCTTCCTGTGCGCCGACGGCCGGGTGCTGAGCGACGAGCACTTCGTCTTCTTCAACAGCCCGCAGGACCCGGACGGCGCCGTGCGGCTGCACCCGACCCGCTCGGTGCCGGGCGAGCCGACCCGGGCGGCCCGGCTGGCCCTGGACCTGCACCGGCTGCCGGCCGCCGTCGAGGAGGTGGTGGTCGCCGTCTCCACCGAGGAGGAGGACCACCCGGCGCTGCCGCTCGGCTACGTGCACGGGCTGGCGCTCGCCGCCGCGTACGGGCCGGGCGCCGGCGGACCGGACGCCTGGGCGGGCCCGACCGGCGGGGTGCCGGACAGCGCGATGCTGCTCGGGGCGTTCCGCCGGGCTTCCGGCGGCTGGGAGTTCAGCCCGTCCGGGCGGGCGGTGACGAACGGCCTGGCCGGGCTGGCGGCGGCCTTCGGCGTGGCGGTCGAGTAGTCGGCCGGGCCCCGGCCCCTTCCGGAACCGTCCGGAACCTGCCGGGGCCCTTGGTCCTCAGGGTCCGGCGTCATACCTGAGGAGGAGAAGGCCCCCCGCCGTCCCGCCGGGTCGGCGGGGGCCGACCCTCCGCGTGGCATACGAATCGCATTCGAACAGCTTGGGATGATGTTACGGAGTTAAACATTCCGTTAATCAGCCCGAGGAGTCCACGTGACGTTCCCCGCAACCGCCGTCCACACCGGCCGCGCGGCCGCCCGAGCCACCAGCCTGAACAAGGTCTACGGGGAGGGGGAGACCCGCGTCGTCGCCCTCGACAACGTCAGCGTCGTGTTCCCCCAGGGCGAGTTCACCGCCATCATGGGCCCCTCCGGCTCCGGCAAGTCCACCCTCATGCACTGCATGGCCGGCCTCGACACCGTCACCTCCGGCTCCTCCACCATCGGCGACACCGAGCTCGTCGGCCTCAAGGACAAGCAGCTCACCCAGCTGCGCCGGGACCACATCGGCTTCATCTTCCAGGCCTTCAACCTGCTCCCCACGCTGACGGCCCTGGAGAACATCACCCTCCCCATGGACATCGCCGGCCGCAAGGTCGACAAGCCCTGGCTCGACCGCGTCGTCGACACCGTCGGCCTCTCCGGCCGCCTCAGCCACCGCCCCTCCCAGCTCTCCGGCGGCCAGCAGCAGCGCGTCGCCTGCGCCCGCGCCCTCGCCGGCAAGCCCGACATCATCTTCGCCGACGAGCCCACCGGCAACCTCGACTCCCGCTCCGGCGCCGAGATCCTCTCCTTCCTGCGCAACTCCGTGCGCGAGCTCGGCCAGACCGTCGTCATGGTCACCCACGACCCCGTCGCCGCCTCCTACGCCGACCGCGTCGTCTTCCTCGCCGACGGCCGCATCGTCGACGAACTCCACCAGCCCACCGCCGACACCGTCCTGGACCGCATGCGCCGCTTCGACGCCAAGGGCCGCACCAGCTGATCCGGCCCACCGAGGCCCGAAGCCACCCGTCCCCCGAGTACCCCCAGGACTGACACTCCCTCATGTTCCGCACCGCACTGCGCAATGTGCTCGCCCACAAGGGCCGGCTGCTGATGACGGTACTGGCCGTCATGCTCGGCACCGCCTTCGTGTCCGGCACGCTGGTCTTCTCCGACACCTTCGGCAACGCGCTGAGGACCCAGAACTCCAAGAGCTACACGGACGTCGCCGTCACGGTCGCCGACCGCGAGGCCCGCAACCTCAGCGACGACGACGGCGGCCGGATCGCCGGCCCGACCCTCACCGAGGAGACCCGTGCCAAGGTCGCCGCGGTGCCCGGCGTCGCCGAGGTCCGCGGCGTGGTCAGCGGCTTCGCCGGCATCGCCGACACCAAGGGCGCGCTGATCGGCAACGGCTTCTCCACCACCGGCACCAACTACGTGCCGGGCGCCGACGGCACCGACCCGCGCTACCCGCTGGTCGAGGGCCGCGGCCCGAAGGACGCCACCGAGATCGCGCTGGACCGCAAGACCGCCGACAAGGGCGGCTACAAGGTCGGCGACACCGTCCGGGTCGCGGTCAACGGCCCGGTGATGAAGCTCAAGCTCACCGGCACCCTGACCACCAACGACCCGCGCGTGGTGGCCGGCGGCTCGCTCGCCGCCTTCGACACCGCCACCGCCCAGCAGCTCTACCTGACCCCGGGCCGCTACGCCGAGCTGGACGTCAGGTCCAAGCCGGGCACCGACGACGCCGCGCTGCTCACCGCCGTCAAGCAGGCCGTCCCGCAGGGCGACTCCATCGAGGCGAAGACCGGCCGCGAACTCGCCGCCGAGCAGGACGAGATGATCCGGAAGGGCACCACCGTCCTGACCACCGTCCTGATGGGCTTCGCGGGCATCGCGCTGTTCGTCGGCATCTTCATCATCGCCAACACCTTCACCATGCTGGTCGCCCAGCGCACCAAGGAGCTGGCGCTGCTGCGCGCCGTCGGCGCCACCCGCCGCCAGATCACCCGCTCGGTGCTGATCGAGGCCGTGCTGGTCGGCCTGACCGCCGCGGTGACCGGCCTGCTGGCGGGCATCGGCATCGCCGCCGGACTCAAGTCGCTGCTCAACGGCCCGATGGACGCCAACCTGCCGGACGGCCCGCTGATCATCGCCCCGACCACGGTGGTCGCCGCGCTCGCGGTCGGCGTGCTGGTGACGGTGCTGGCCGCCTGGCTGCCCGCCCGCCGGGCCTCCCGGATCGCCCCGGTGGCGGCGATGAGCTCGGCCGAACAGCCCGCGACCCAGAAGGGCCTGCGGATCCGCAACACCATCGGCCTGCTGTTCTCCCTGGCCGGCCTCGCCGCGCTGGCCGGCGGTGTGGCCGGCAAGGAGGTCAAGCTGGTCGGCCTCGGCGCCGGCACGCTGCTGATCGGCGTGTTCGTGCTGACCCCGCTGCTGTCCCGGCCGCTGATCGCGCTGTTCGCCCCGCTGCTGCGCGCCGTGTACGGCGCCCCGGGCAAGCTGGCCCAGGAGAACGCGGTCCGCAACCCGCGCCGCACCGCCGCGACCGCCTCGGCGCTGACCATCGGCGTCACCCTGATCACCTCGCTGACGGTGATCGGCGCCTCGGTGAACCAGGCCGTGGACAAGGCCGCCGAGACCGACCTCAAGGCCGACTACACCGTCGCCATGCAGAACTTCTCGAAGCTCTCCCCCGAGGTCGCCGCCCAGATCGCCAAGGCGCCCGGCGTCAGCGTGATCAGCGCCGAGCGCAACGTCACCGTCAAGACCGGGCAGAACGGCGAGGACAGCGAGTGGATGACCGCGGTGGACGCCGCGACCATCGACCAGGTGGCCACCGTCAAGGTCAAGGAGGGCTCCCCGGACGCCCTCAAGCAGGGCAGGCTGCTGGTCAGTTCGGGCCGCGCCGAGCGCGCCGGCTACAAGGTCGGCGACACCCTCGCCGTCACCTACCCGGACGGCGCCAAGGGCTCGCTGACCGTCGGCGGCATCCTGGAGGCCAACACCGCGCTGGCCTCGGTCATCGTCCCGGAGGCCGTGGTCGCCCCGCACCTGGCGCCCGCCACCGGCCTGGAGAAGGTCCTGGTCAAGGGCACCAACGGCGCGACCGAGGAGCTGAAGCAGGCGCTGCGCGACGCGACCGGCGGCAACCCGCTGATCGCGGTCAAGGGCGCGAAGGAGATCAAGGCGGAGAACCGCCAGATGATCACCGGCATCCTGAACATGATGTACGGGCTGCTCGGCATGTCCGTGGTCATCGCGGTGCTCGGCGTGGTCAACACCATGGCCATGTCGGTGTTCGAGCGCCGCCGGGAGATCGGCATGCTGCGGGCGATCGGCCTGGACCGGCTCGGCATCCGCCGGATGGTCCGGCTGGAGTCGCTGCTGATCGCGCTGTTCGGCGGGCTGGTGGGTGTCGGACTCGGCATCCTGGTCGCCTGGGCGGGTGTGCGCACGCTGGCGGACAGCCTCAAGGACATCACCACCGTGGTGCCGCCGGTGCAGACCGTCGGCTTCCTGCTCGCGGCCGCCGTGATCGGCCTGCTGGCCGCGCTCTGGCCGGCCCACCGGGCGGCGAAGCTGGACATCCTGGACTCGATCAAGAGCCAGTAGTCCGGGCCCTGAACGGATGGAGCCCCCGGGGCGGTTCGGAAGAACCGGCCCGGGGGCTCCGTCGTGTCATCAGGCGAGCGTCATCAGGTGGACATCGTCAACCGGACAGCATCAAGTGAACCGGATCGGGTGAACCGGATCAGTTGAACAGCACCTTCTCGTTGTTCGGCTGCAGGGTGCCGGTGGTCAGCCCGGCGGCCGAGACCAGCAGCTGGCCGGCCGGCTTGCCGTCGGTGCCCAGCACCTCGGCGTTGACCGCCGTGGTCTCGTCCGGCGCGGTGACCTGGAGGCCGGTGAGCACGTGGCAGGTCGCGTCCGACTTGTCGCAGGCGCTCCACTTGAGGCCCGCGTAGCCGGACTTGTTGGGCTTCAGGGTGACCAGCACCGCGGGCCCGGGGTGCGACTCGCGGTTGGCCGCCAGCGCGTCCGCGCTGTTGTCGGCCTTCAGGCCGCCGAAGCCCGGGTAGCCGTACAGGGTGCAGTTGTGGCTGCTCTTGTTCTTGATCGTCAGCATCGCCGAGCCCGCGCCCTTGAGCTGCACGGTGGCGGTGATGTCGTCGCTCTTGCAGCGCGAACCGGCCGCCTGGCCGGCCATCGGGTCGCCCGGGACGGTGGCCCCGGCGGCGCTCGCCTTCGGGTCGCCCGGCTTGTCGTCGGTGTACTTCACGTCGTCGCACGCGGTCAGCAACACGGTCGCCGCGAGGGCGGCGACACCGGCGGCGACTAACCTGGCAGGCCTGCGAACGGTCATGTTCCCCCCATGTGTGGGTAATGGCATGGTGCTGTCACCCTAAGTACGAAGGTGGTGGCGCAACGGTTCCACTGGGACTGCAGTTTGTCAGAGCTGACCGTTTTCGTCGTCTTCCTGACTGGTTCCGACCGCTCCTGGCGAGAACTGGCTCCGCTCCTACGAAACCGCCCCGACCGGCGGGTGCCGGACGGGGCGGTACGGGTGGAGCGGGGTGGAGCGGGTGCTACGGGTGGAGCAGGTCGAACGGCCGGATCAGGCGGCCGGCTTGGCGGCCACCGGCTGGGCGGGCTTCTTGCTCCTGCCGCCGCCGAGGACGTTGAAGAACACCGCCAGGGTCGGGACCAGGTAGAGCAGCCAGACCACCAGCTGCAGCACCGTCGGGTCCGGCTGGAAGTTGAACACGCCCTTCAGCAGTGTGCCGTACCAGCTGTCCTTGGGGATGGTGCTGGAGATGTCGAAGGCCATGTTGTGCAGGCCGGGCAGCCAGCCGGCCTCCTGGAGGTCGTGCACGCCGTAGGCGAGGACGCCGGCCGCGACCACGACCAGCATCGCGCCGGTCCAGGTGAAGAACTTGGCCAGGTTGATCTTCAGCGCGCCCCGGTAGAACAGCCAGCCGAGCACCACCGAGGTGAGCAGGCCGAGTGCGGCGCCGATCAGCGGGTTCCAGCCGTCCCCGGTGGCCTGGACGGCGGTCCAGATGAACAGGGACGTCTCCAGGCCCTCACGGCCGACGGCCAGGAAGGCGGTGACCACCAGGGCGGTGGTGCCCATCGCGATCGCCGCGTCCAGCTTGCCGTGCAGCTCGGTCTTCAGGTGCCGGGCGGTGCGCCGCATCCAGAAGACCATCCAGGTCACCAGGCCGACCGAGATGATCGACAGCGAGCCGCCGAGCGCCTCCTGGGCCTCGAAGGTGAGCTGCGAGGAGCCGAACTGGAGCACCGCGCCGAAGGCCATGGAGAGCGCCACGGCCGAGCCGACGCCGATCCACACCGGCGGCAGCCGGTCCTTGCGGCCGGTCTTGACCAGGTAGGCGATCAGGATGCAGACGACCAGGCTGGCTTCTAGGCCTTCGCGCAGGCCGATCAGGTAGTTGCCGAACACGCGGGCTCCTGGGGGGTGTCGAGATGGTACGGGAGAACAGGAGGGGTGTCAGCCGAAGAGGGCCTGGCCCCACCACTCCCCCGGCTTGCGCACGCCCGCCGGGCAGGCGAAGTGGGCGGAGCCGACGTGCTGGATGTACTCGTTGAGCTTGTCGCTCGCCGCGAGCTTCTGCTGGAGCGGGACGAAGGCCTTGCGGGTGTCGCGCTGGTAGGCGAGGAAGAACAGCCCGGCGTCCAGGCGGCCGAGGCCGTCGGTGCCGTCGGTGAAGGAGAAGCCGCGGCGCAGGATCATCAGGCCGCTGTTGGCGTCCGGGTGGGCGAGGGCGACGTGCGAGGTCGCGGGCATCGCCGCGAGGTCCGGCGCGTCGTGCTCCTTGCCCTTGCCGTACGGGGCGCCCTCGCCCTTGGTGCGGCCGAAGGTGTCCTCCTGGTCCTTCAGCGAGGCGCGGTCCCAGGTCTCGATGTGCATCCGGATCCGCCGGGCGACCAGGTAGGAGCCGCCGGTCATCCACTCCGGGCCGTCGCCGGGGGCGGCCCAGACGTGGTCGGCCAGCTTCGCGCCGTCGGTGCCCGCGATGTTGTGGGTGCCGTCCTTGAACCCCATCAGGTTGCGCGGGGTCTGCTCGTCCGGGGTGGTCGAGGAGGTCTTGCCGAAGCCGAGCTGCGACCAGCGGATGTTGACGGTGCCCATGCCGATCCGGGCCAGGTTGCGGATCGCGTGCACGGCGACCTGCGGGTCGTCGGCACAGGCCTGGACGCAGAGGTCGCCGCCGCTGCGGGTCGGGTCGAGCTTGTCGCCCTTGAAGTTCGGCAGGTCGATCAGGCCCTCGGGGCGCTTGGCCTGGAGGCCGAAGCGGTCGACGCCGTCCTTCTCGAACAGGCTCGGCCCGAAGCCGATGGTCAGGGTGAGCCGGGAGGCGGGCAGGCCGAGGGCCTCGCCGGTGTCGTCCGGCGGCGCCTCCGGCGAGCCGGGCACCGCGCCGGTGCCGACCTCGCGGCCGCCGGTCATCGCGGCGGCCGCCTTGGTCCACTCCTTGAGCAGCTTGACCAGGGACTCCCGGGTGGCCTTCTCGGAGACGTCGAAGGCGGCGAAGTGCAGCCGGTCCTGGACCGGGGTGGAGATGCCCGCCTGGTGCTCGCCGTAGAACGGCACCTCGGCGCCGACGGGGGCGGCGACCGGGACGGCGTCGTCCTGCCGGGTGGCCGCGGCGACCGAGCCGACGGCGGCGGCGCCGAGCGCGACGCCCGCGCCGGCCCAGCCGATGACGGCGCGTCGGCTGACCGCGCCCCTGGTCCCGGTGGCGTCGGCGGCGGCCGGCGTCCCGTTCTGCTGCTCGTTCTCCGCGTCCATCGGCGGGCGGGCCCTTCTACTGTGCTGGACTTCTGCGCTGACCCGCGGAGGCCGTGGGGCCCGGATCGCGGGCCGCCACGGCGTCGGCGGGGTACTTCGGGGTGGGGTGGCCGGTTACTTGACGACCACGGCGGCGGCCAGCTTCGACAGCGGCTCGCCCAGCGAGTTGACCGCGTCGGAGAAGGCCTTGCGCTCGGCCTCGGTGACCTTGTCGTAGGAGGTGAAGGTGCCGTCGGCCTGCTTGTACTTGGCCAGCAGGGTGTTGATGGCGGCGAACTCGGAGTCCAGCGTCTTCGCCAGCTCCGCGTCCTTCTCGGAGGCGACCGGCTTCAGCAGCTCGTAGGCCTTCTGCGCGCCCTCGACGTTGGCGTGGAAGTCGGCCAGGTCGGTGTGGCTGTAGCGGTCCTCCTCACCGGTGATCTTGTTGGTGGCGACCTCGTCCAGCAGCTCCTTGGCGCCGTTGGCCATGCTGGTCGCGGTGATCTCCGCCTCGGGGATCTTCTTCTGCCAGTCCTTGAGGTCGGCGACCAGCTGGTCGGCGAGCTTCTTCTCGTCGTCGCCGATCTTCGCGTCGGCCCAGAGCGACTTCTCCAGCTTGTGCCAGCCGGTCCAGGCCTGGCCCGGCTCCAGCTTGTCCTCGCGGGTGTCGGTCTTCGGGTCGACGTCGCCGAAGCTCTCGGCGACCGGCTCGGTGCGCTCCCAGCCGGTGCGCGAGGGCGCGTAGAGCGACTTGGCCTTCTCCAGGTCGTCCGCCTTGATCGCGGCGGCGAAGGCCTCGACGGCCGGGATGGTGGCGTCGGCCTGCTCCTGGGCGTACTTCCGGTAGGAGTCGACGGCGGCGGCCAGGCGCGGGTCGGCCGGCGCGGCGCTGCCGCCCTCGCCGGTGACGGTGATCTTCTGGCGGATGCCGTTGCCGACCATGCCGGGCTTGCAGGCGATCTCGTACGAGCCGGCCTTGATCTCGGCGTTGATGCTCGCCTTGGTGCCGGGGCCGATGTTCTCGCGCTCGGTGACGATCTTGTCGCCGTCGCCGTAGACGTAGACCTCGGTGGTCTTGGAGCCCTTGTTGCTGATGTCCAGGACGACGTGGCCGGCCGGGAAGGTGGTCTTGGAGACCTCGCAGGCGGTGTCGGTCGCGTTCACCTTGACCGCGTCGGAGCCGCCGGCCTTGTCGTCCTTCTTGGACGCGCAGCCGGCCAGGGCTGCGGTCGCCACGGCGAGGGTGAGCAGCGCGGCTGCGGTGGAACGGCGACGGGCGGACATGCGGGCTCCAACGGGAAAGGGCATGGGTGTGCCAAGGCAGTGCGGCCGGCCGGGGACCAGCAGACCATCATTAGCTAAGGCATACCTTACGTAAAGACGATTTTCCGTCTACACCCACCCCCTGAACCGTTACCGTCCCGGTGTCCGGCGGGCGGCCGTCCTGCCCGGCGGCGGCCACCGTCCCGGCGGGCGGCTACCGTCCCGGCGGGCGGCTACCGTCCCGGCGTCCGGCGGGCCGCGGCCCGGGCCGTCCAGCGGCCCTCGTGCCGGCTGATCCGGATCGGGTGGCCGAAGGTCTCGCTGATCAGCTCCGTGGTCATCACCTCGTCCACCGGCCCGGCCGCCACGCACTCGCCGCCGCGCAGCAGCAGGGCGTGGGTGGTGCTCTCCGGCAGCTCCTCCAGGTGGTGGGTGACCAGCACGCTGGCCAGCTCCGGGTGCTGGTGGCGCAGCAGGTCCAGGCTGTCCAGCAGCAGCTCCCGGGCGGTCAGGTCGAGCCCCGTGGCCGGCTCGTCGAGCAGCAGCAGCCGGGGGCTGGGCATCAGCGCGCGGGCGATCAGGGCCCGGCCGCGCTCGCCCTGGGAGAGCGTCGTCCACGCGGCCTCGGCCATCGCGCGCATGCCGAGCGTGTCGATCAGCTGCTCGGCCCGCTCCAGCGCCTCCGGGGCCGGCTTGCGGTGGAACTCCGGCTCGATCGTGTTGGTGTAGCCGGTGAGCACCACCTCGCGCACGCTCAGCGGCGAGCGCAGCGGGTGGCGCGGGTTGACGTGCCCGAGGTGGGCGCGCAGCTCGCGGACGTCCACCCGGCCGAGCCGGCGGCCGAGCACGTCCACCTCGCCGCGGGTGGGGTGGGAGACGGCGCCGAGCAGCGCGAGCAGGGTGGACTTGCCGGCGCCGTTGGGGCCGAGCAGCGCCCAGTGCTCGCCGGGCCGGATCTCCAGGGTGATCCCGCGCAGCAGGTGGCGGCCGTCGCGCACGACGTCCACGTCGCGGGTGCGCAGCACCGGCCCGGCGAAGTCGGGGGCGGATGAGTTCATGGGACTCCGATCACGGTGCCGGGCAGGGTGCGGGCGGGGCGCCGCACGGGACGGTCCGGCGCCGTCCGTCCGCGTGCAGAGTACAACCGTCGAGTCGCGGGAGGTCGGGGCGTCCGAGGGGTGGACGCGCCAGAACCCTGTCGCCCGGCGGGAGTTGGGAGGAGGATGGTGCCCTTTCCGAGGGGGGACGAGGGGGGACTCGATGACCGCGGACGGGGAACGGGCCGCCGGCACGCTGCACGGGCTGGTCGAGGAACGGGCCCGCCGGGCGCCGGCCGCGGTGGCCGTGCGCTGCGGCGGGCAGGAGCTCACGTACGGGGAGCTGGTGGAGCGGGCCGGGCGGCTGGCCGCCGTGCTGGCGGAGCGGGGCCTGGCCCCGGGCGGGCGGGCGGCGGTCGCGCTGGGCCGGGGCACCGAGGTGTACGTGGCGCTGCTGGCCGTGCTGACGGCGGGCGCGGCGTTCGTGCCGCTGGAGCCCACCGCGCCGGACGCGCTGCTGCGGCACGTGCTGGCGGACGCCGCACCGGACGTGGTGGTCACCGAGGAGCGCCACCGGGTCCGGCTGGCGGACGCTGGCGGGGCGCCGCTGGTCTGCGTCGACACGGCCGCCCCCGCGCGGGCCCCGTTCGAGCCGCCCGAGGTCACCGCCGCCGACCTCGCCTGTGTCTTCTACACGTCCGGCTCCACCGGCCTGCCCCTCGGCGCGCTGATCGAGCACCGCAACCTACTGGCCGCGTACGAGGGCTGGCGCGAGGTGTACGGGCTCACCGCCGAGGACCGGATCCTGCAGACCGCGAGCCTGGAGTTCGACGTCTTCACCGCCGACTGGGTCCGGGCCCTCGGCACCGGCGCGACCCTGGTCGTCACCCCGTTCAACCTCACCCTGGACCGCGCCGCCGACCTCGGCGCGCTGCCCGCCCTGGTCGCCGCCGAGCGGATCACCGTCCTGGAGCTGAACGTCCGCACCGCGCGCCGGCTGACCGCCCTGCTGGCGCGGACCGGCGGCAGGCTGCCCGGGGTTCGACTGCTCACCGTGGGCGCCGAGAAGTGGTACCTGGACGAGCAGTTGGGCCTGCAGCGGCTGCTCGGCGGGGAGGCGAGGGTGCTGAACGTCTACGGGCTGGCCGAGGCCACCGTGGACAGCACCTGGTTCGACGCCAGGGGCACCGCGGCCGCCGAGGGCGCCGAACGGGTCTCGCTGGTCGGCCGGCCCTTCCCCGGCACCCGGGTGTACGTGCTGGGCCCGAACGGCACCCCCGCCAAGCAGGGCATGACGGGGGAGATCGCGATCGCCGGCGCCGGCCTGGCCCGCGGCTACCTGAACCGGCCGACGGACACCGCCCGCCGCTTCGTCCGGGCGGACTTCGACCCGGACGGCCGGGTGCTGCTGACCGGCGACCTCGGGGTGCTGCGGGCGGACGGCGTACTGGAGTTCACCGCCCGGGCCGCGACCGTGGTCGGCCCGCTCGGCGCGGAGCGGCCGACCGGCGTGCTGGCGCGGGTGCGGGCGGCGGTCCACGCGGAGGGCGCGCTGCGCGGGCACCCGGCGGTGCGGGAGGCGGCCGTCGTCTACGTGGAGCCGGTACCGGGGCGGCGGCGGCTGGTCGGCTACGCGGTGACCGATCCGGCCGTGTACGGGGCGGACGGCTGGTCGCTCTCCCAGTACCTGGAGAGGAAGCTCAGGGGCCGCCCGGTGCCCGCCGCCGTCGTCACGCTGCGCGAGCTGCCGCGCACCCGGGCGGGCAAGCTGGACCGCGCGGCACTGCCGCTGCCGGCCCCGCCGGAGCACGCCGCCCCGCGCTCCGCCAAGGCGGGCGGGCGGAGCGGCGGCAAGGGCGGCGGCAAGGCCGGGGGCCGGCGTTCCGGGAACGCGGGCTTCACCGGCGGCTGCGCGGCGGTGGTCTGCGTCCTGGTGTTCGCCTTCGCGGCCTGGGCGATGACCTTCGCGCTCTTCCCCGGCTCGACCGACCTCACGGGCGTCCCCTCCCCGTACCGCGGCTTCTTCCAGCTGCTGTACCTCTGCGAGAACCTGGCCTTCGGCGCCGGGATCGTCTACCTCACCATCGGTTTCGAGGCCGTCCTGCGGCTGGGCAGGCCGTTCGGGCTGTCGCTGCTGACCCATCTGGCGATCGCCTGGCTGCTGGTCAACTGGTGGCCGCAGGACAACCTCTACCGGCTCACCAGGGCCACCGACTGGCCGCGCGAGACGGCGATGGTGTTCGCGTTCAACGTCCCGCTGATGCTCGCGGCGCTGGTGCTGGTGCGCTTCGTGCTCTGGCGGCCGCCGGCCGGGAAGGAGTGACGGGACCCCGGCGGCTGCTCAGGCGCGCCCGACCCCGGCGGCGGCTGCTCAGGCGCACCTCGCCGGCGGCTCAGCGCAGCGCCTCGAACATCCGGGCCAGCCCGTGGTTCGCGGCGGCGACCAGCGCCTCGGCCGCGTCCAGCGACTCGGTGTCCGGCCCGGCCAGGGCGAGGCCGACGAAGGGCTCCGGCTCGCGGGAGGCGGTCGGGATCAGCGGCAGCAGGGTGACGCCGAGCCGGGCGCAGCGCGGCCGCAGCCGTTCCAGGTGGTCGTGCAGCGCGGCCTGGTCGAGCCGGGCGCCGAGCGGCATCGCGTCCAGGGTGCGGACCAGGTGGCCGGGGCCGCGCACCGCGTCGAGGCGGGCGCGCAGCACGAGGGCGACGGCCGGCCCGGTGAGCCGCAGGTTGATCTCGGTGGGGGCGAGCCGGCGCTCCCGGTCGGTGACGAAGTCGACGTCGTACCAGCCCCGGTAGCCCTCGGCGGCCAGCCGCTCCCCCACCGCCAGGGCGAACCGGCGGGCGGTGTCGGCGGCGTCCCCCGGCACCGTGCCGGGGCCGACGGTGACGCCCTGGTAGCGGGTGCCGGCCACCTCCATGGCGCCCGCGCCGACCGGGTGGACGGTGCCGTCCGGGCCGACCAGGGCGTCCTGGGTGAGGTCGCGGAGCCGGGCGGACGGGCCGGCGTCGACGTACTCCTCCAGCAGCACCTCCCCGTCGGCGGGCAGGAGTTCGGTGCGGACCAGGCGCCGCAGCAGGGCCCGGCCGCCGCCCGCGGCGAACAGTTCGGCGGGCTCCACCACGACGGTGCCGTAGCCGCCGACGCCGTACGGGCTCTTCAGCACCGTGGTCAGGCCCCGGACGGCGCGGGCGGTCAGCCGGCGGGCCGCCCGGCGCCGGCCGCCCGGGCGCTCCTGGTGCGGCACCCGGATGCCGGGGTGCCCGGGGGCGAGGGCGGTGAACAGGTCGTGCGCGGCGGCCTTGGACTCGTAGCGGCGGACGGCGGCCAGCTCGGGCCCCTCGCCCTGCGCGGCCGTCCGGCCCCACCCCACCACCGGACGGCCGGAGTCGGCGATCCTGGCCACCAGGGCGGGACGGTCGGCGAGGGCCTCGGCCACCGTGCGGTCCGGTGCCACGCCGCTGTGCACCTCGACCGGGCCCCAGGCCAACTCCCGGGCCAGCCAGTCGGTCCACTCCGGGGCGACCTCGGCGGGCAGCACCAGCAGCGCCGGTTCGGGGCTGTAGCAGGCGGCCAGGCAGGCGTAGTGGTGGGCGTGCCGCAGCCGTCGCAGGCGCTGCGCCGGGTCCATGCCGGGAGCGAGGAACTGCGCGTTGAAGTCCGCGACGTCGCCCACGTGGACCGCCGCCCGGCCGCCGGTCCAGGCCTCCACCCATCCGTCCATGGGGCGGAAGCGTAGAGCCTGGGAGGGCCGGCCGCCCAGTGTCGGAGCATCGGAGGCCGGCGGCAAGGTGTCAGAGCGCCAACAGCCCGGCGTCGGTGGGGCGCAGGCCGCAGGCGTCGAGGTAGAAGGGGCGCAGGTGCGGCTCGAAGTCGACGTGCAACCAGGCGCAGCCGGCCGCGCGGGCGCCGTCGGCGGCCTCCGCGACCAGCCGGGTGGCGACGCCCTGCCGCCGGGTGTCCGGGGAGACCGCGGTGTCGAGCAGGAAGGCGTGGACGCCGCCGTCCCAGGCGAGGTTGACGAAGCCGAGCAGGGCGCCGTCGGCGGTGCGGCGGGCGGTGACCCAGCCGAGGCTGTGCCGTTCCAGCCGGGCGAGCCGGCCGCCGGGTTCCACGGGGTGGCCGAAGGCCTCGGCGTGCAGGGCGTCGAGTTCGGGATCGGTGAGCGGGCCGCGCCACAGGTAGTCGATCGTCACGACGGCACTGTAGAGCCCTTGTTAACTTCCGATCATTTTTTATCGACCAAGGACACGACTTGGCAAAGTTATGACCTTTCCTCTAGCTCAATCTGACTGACCCCCGTCAATCTCGGTCGCAGCTCCTTTCCCTGCACAGCTACCCCCACTGGAGTCCGAGTGATCCCCACGTCCTCCTCCCGCCGTGCCCGCGTGGCCGCGGCCTTCGTGGTCGTCGCCGCCCTCGCCGGCGCCACCGTCCCGGCCGCCACCGCCTCCGCCGCCCCCGGCATGCGCGAGGCCGCGATATCCCAGGCCCGCGCCAACGTCGCCCACAACGCGGGGGTGTTCGGCTTCGGCGCCGGCCAGGACCTCGTGCTCAAGGACGTCGTGGTCGACGCCGACGGTGCCACCCACGTCCGCTTCGACCGGACCTTCCAGGGCCTGCCGGTGGTCGGCGGCGACCTGGTCGTCCACCAGGACGCCAAGGGCCGGCTCAAGGACTCCTCCCGCGCGGCCGCCCACGACGCCGCCGTGAAGTCGACCGTCCCCAAGGTGACCGCGCAGTCCGGCGCGGCCGGCGCGCTGGCCGCCGCCCCGGGTGTCAAGGATGCCGTCAGCAGCCCCGAGCTGGTCGTCTGGGCCGCCGACGGCACCCCCCGGCTGGCCTGGCGCACCACCGTCGAGGGCACCGGCGAGCACGGCCAGCCGGCGGGCAAGGTGGTCGTCACCGACGCCACCACGGGCGAGCAGATCGAGTCCTACGACGCCGAGCACCAGGCCGCCGGCACCGGGAACTCCGAGTACACCGGCACGGTCACCATCGACACCACCGCCGCGAACGGCGGCTACACCCTGACCGACCCGGTCCGCGGCCACGTTACCAAGGACGCCAACAACGTCGCCGCGAGCTCGCTCAAGGCCTCCTCCGGCACCGCGATCACCAGCACCACCAACGTCTGGGGCGACGGAAAGAAGTTCTCCTCCAACCGCACCACCGCCGCCGTCGACGCCCACGCCAACACCGCCTGGACGTACGACTACTACAAGAACGTCCACGGCCGCAGCGGCATCAAGAACGACGGCAAGGGCGCCACCGTCTTCGTCCACGTCGGCACCAACTGGGACAACGCCCAGTGGTCCGACACCTGCTTCTGCATGATGACCGGCGACGGCGACGGCACCACCGACCCGGAGCAGGTGGACCTCGACACCATGGGCCACGAGATGACCCACGGCGTCACCAGCGCCACCGCCAACCTGCGCTACAGCGGCGAGTCCGGCGGCCTCAACGAGTCCACCAGCGACATCTTCGGCACCATGGTCGAGTGGTACGCCAACAACAGCGTCGACAAGGGCGACTACCTGTTCAGCGACCAGTCCACCCCGCCGTGGCTGCGCCGCTTCGACAAGCCCTCGCTGGACGGCCGTTCGGCCGACTGCTGGAGCAGCGGCGTCGGCAAGCTCGACGTCCACTACTCCTCGGGCGTCGGCAACCACTGGTTCTACCTGGCCAGCGAGGGCAGCGGCACCAAGACCGTCAACGGCGTCACCTACACCAGCCCGACCTGCAACAACTCCACGCTGGCCGGTATCGGCAACGCCAAGGTCGCCAAGATCTGGTACCGCGCGCTGACCGTCTACATGACCTCCACCACCACCTACAAGGGCGCCCGCTCCGCCTCCCTGAACGCGGCCCGCGACCTGTACGGCGCCGGCAGCGCCGAGTACAACGCGGTCGCGGCGGCCTGGAGCGGCGTCAACGTCAACTGACGTACGTCTGTTAGTGGTTGAAGCCCACGTGGCAGTGGTCGTGGTGGGTGTCGTCGGTGAAGAACTGGTTGCCGACGCCGCCCGGGACCGCCACCGGACCGCCCACGTTGTACGAACCGGCGGCGGCCGCGTCCCGCATGAAGGACTCGACCAGTTGCCGGGACGTACCCGGGTCCACCACCGCCAGGCCGTCGATCCGCCAGACGTCGAAGGCCCGGCCCAGCGGATGGTCGCTGGGCCGGGTCGTCCCGAAGACGTCCAGCGGGTGGCCGGTCCGCACCACGCTCACCGAGAGCGTGTACGGGCCGGCCAGCCGCAGCATCGCCTCCAGCACGCTGTCGTGGACCGTGCCGCCGCGCAGGTCGGCGGCGGCCTCCGGCGGCAGCTCGATCCGGGGCTCGGCCAACACCCGGGCCACCGCGGGCGACGGCGCGACGGCGGCCGGGCCCGCGACACCCGGACGCAGGTCGGTGACGGTCCAGCGCGGCTCGGCCCGGCCCAGCCGGACGTCCACCGTGGTGCCGCCCTCGGCCACCGAGCCGTCCGGGCCTCGGGTCCACTGGCGGCACACCACCAGCACGCTCGCCGAGTCGTCGAGGATGCCGCCGTACTGGGCGACCACCACCTCCAGGCTCGCCTCCGACGCCGCCGGGGCCAACGGACCGGCGGCGTCGGCCAGCGCGGGCGGCAGGCCGAGCGCCGCCACCCGGGCCCGGGCCGCCTCCACCCCCTGCCCGCCGGGCGGCCAGGCGCCGAGCGCGGCGACCAGCTCGACGGCGCGGCGCTTGACGTCGGGCTGGATCTCGCCGGGGCCGGGCTGCCAGAGGGGCGGGCGGGGCAGCGGAGTGGGCGCGGGTGTCTCGGTCAGCGTTCCGGCCGGTGTCGCGGGCGTCGTCGTGCTCGGACTCGGCCCGGACGCCTGCGGCCTGCTCCCGCCCGTACACCCCGCCGCACCCAGCGCCAGCGCCGCCGCCGCGCCCGCCCGCAGCACCCCGCGCCGGTCCGGACCCCGGTCTCCACCCGTCATGCCGTCAGTATGCGGCTACGGCAGCTCCGGGGGCCGCAGGCCGTAGCGGCCCTCCTCGGTCCGCACGATCCAGTCGGACTCGCCGAGCTTCGCCCGCAGCAGCGCCATCGGGTACCTCAGCTCGTGGGGGTGGAGCGACGCGTCGTAGACCTTCCACAGGATCCTGTCCGGCGCGTGCACGCCCTCGCCCAGCTCGATCAGGCCGCGCAGCAGCTTGACGTCCGAGCGGTGGAGCCGGACCTCACGGCCGTCCACGGTGACGACCTGGGTGTCCAGGTCGATGACGAGGCGCCCGTCGAAGGCGGTCAGCGAGCCCTGCGGCTCCAGGACCACGCCGAGATGCCGGCGGATCCAGTCCGCCCCGGCCTGTTCGTCCACCGGCCGGGCGCCCGCCGCGTTCTCCTGCTCCACGCCCGGCAGCCTAACCGGCGGCGCCCCGCGCCGACCAGGCCGCGCTCCAACCGGCCAGCTCGGCCGGTCGGTTGGTGATGATCCCGTCCACGCCCGCCGCCGCGAGCACCTGCCAGCGGGCGGGCCGGTCGACCGTCCAGACGTTCACCGCCACCCCGGCGGCGTGCAGTTCCCCGACCACGCCGGGGCGGGCGGACAGCGCGTCGTCCGCGAGGTTGTAGGCGGACAGGCCGAGGTCGCGGGCGACCGCCACCGGGTCGGCGTCCGGGGTGGAGCGCAGCAGGCCGAGCGGCAGCTCGGGAGCCAGCTCGCGGGCGTACCGCAGGGCGTCCACCTCGAAGCTCTGGACGAGGACCCGGTCGGCCATGCCGTGGTCGCGCACCTCCTGGACGATCCGGGCGACCTCGTCGCGGCTGTGCTGGCCCTTGATCTCCAGCAGCAGCCTGCCGCCGCGGGTGCGCAGGTCCTCCAGCTGGGCGGCCAGGGTCGGCAGCCGGGTGCCCGCGTACGCGGGGGCGAACCAGGAGCCGGCGTCCAGCGCGTCGAGCTGGGCGGCGGTCAGCTCGCGGATCCGGCCGGTGCCGTCGGTGGTGCGGTCCACCGTGTCGTCGTGCAGCACGTACGGGACGCCGTCCCTGCTGGGCTGGACGTCGTCCTCGATCCACTCGGCGCCGGCCCGCCGGGCCACCTCGTCGGAGACCAGGGTGTTCTCGGGCGCGGCGGAGGAGGCGCCGCGGTGCGCGTACACGGTCGGCGGCGCACCGGCCGGGCGCAGCCGGGCGGCGGACGGTCGTGCCGGTGTCCCGGTGAGCGCGACGGCGCCGAGGGCGGCCCCGAGCAGCGCGGCGACGAGGACGACCTGTCGGGTGTAGGGGTGCCGGGGGTGCCGTTGGGGTGTCATGTCCCGCACGCTACGGTCGGCGGGACGCGCCCTCGCCACCGACACCGGTGTGCCCGGCCGACATGACGACGGACGGCGGAACGCCCGGCCACCCCTCCCCCAACGCGGCCACCGCCCCCATCCTCATGGACATGTTCGAATCACTGGCGGTCAGGCCGGTTCAGTAGCGATCATGACCGGCATGACGTCCGACAGCACCGCCGCCACCCCCGCCACCACCGCAGCCGCCGCCGCAGCCGCCGCAGCCGCCGCAGCCGCCGCAGCCGCCGCCGGCACCTGGAAGCTCGGCGACCGCACCGTCCACCGGATCGGCTTCGGCACGATGCGCCTGCCGCAGACCGGCCCGGCACTCGTCCCGCACGCCGTCCCGCGCGACCGTGAGCAGGCGCTGCGGGTGCTGCGCCGCGCGGTCGAGCTGGGCGTCAACCACATCGACACGGCGGCCTTCTACTTCTCCCCGCTGCGCTCCGCCAACGAGCTGATCAACCGGGCGCTCGCGCCGTACGCCGACGACCTGGTGATCGCCACCAAGGTCGGCCCCGGCCGCGGCATCGACGGCGAGTGGGTCGAGCACGCCCGCACCCCCGCGCGGCTGCGCGCCCAGGTCGAGCAGAACCTGCGCCAGCTCGGCCGCGACCACCTCGACCTGGTGAACCTGCGCATCCTCGGCACCGACTCGGTCGCCGAACGCTTCGGCGCGCTGGCCGAGTTGCGCGAGGCCGGGCTGATCCGGCAGCTGGGCCTGTCCAACGTCCACCCGCACCAGCTCGCCGAGGCTCAGGCCATCGCGCCGGTGGTCTGCGTGCAGAACCCGTACGGCATCGGCGCCACGCCGGAGCAGGACGAGCTGCTGCGGATCTGCGGGGAGCAGGGCATCGCCTTCGTCCCCTTCTACGCGATCGCCGGGGCCGGACGGCAGGACGGCGCCGGGGAGGCCGAGCCCGCCCAGGTCCGGGCGGTGGCCGAGGCACGCGGGGCGAGCACCGCCCAGGTCCGGCTGGCCTGGACGCTGCACCGCGGCCCGCACGTGCTGGCCATCCCGGGCACCGGCGACGTGGCGCACCTGGAGGAGAACATCGCCGCCGGGGCGCTGCGGCTGTCGGCGGAGGAGCTGGCGCTGCTGGACGAGGCCCACGCGGGCCGGGCCCACGCGGACGCGGCCTCCACGGGCTGAGCCGGAACCGGGCGCGGCCCCCGGCGTGTCACTCGGGACGACATGATCTTCGTCCCTCCCGAGGAGCCCCACGGCATGACCGACACCGCCACCCGCTACCTCTACCTGGCCCGCCACGGCGAGGCCGAGTCCCACGGCGACGACAGCGGACTCACCGCCGCCGGGCGCCGGCAGGCCGCGCTGCTGGGCCGGCGGCTGGCCGGCCGCCCGGTCTCGGCGCTGCACCACGGCCCGCTGCCCCGGGCGGCCGAGACCGCGCGCCTGGTCGCGGAGCAGCTGACCGGCGTGCGGCCGGAACCCTGCGAGGAGGCCGGGGACTTCGTTCCGTACGTGCCCGCGCGGAACGAACTGCCCGACGAAAGCGCGCGGTTCCTGCTGGACTTCCTCGCGGGCACCACGGCGGCGGAGCGGGAGGAGGGCGCGGTGCTGGCGCGGCGGGCCGTCGAACGGTTCACCGGGCCGGTGCCGGGCCGCGAGGAGCGGCACGAACTGGTCGTCACCCACGCCTTCCTGGTCGGCTGGCTGGTCCGGCACGCCCTGGACGCCCCGGCCTGGCGGTGGCTCGGCGTCAACGCCGCCAACGCGGCGATGACCGTCCTGCGCTACACGCCCGGACGGCCGCCCGCCGTCCTGCTGCTGAACGACCAGGGCCACCTGCCGGAGGAGCTGCACTGGACCGGCTACCCGCCCCAGTACCGCTTCTGACGATCGGTCAACCATCGCTCAAGGGAGGCTCGAAGGCCCGTCGACACGAATATGCAGACCGGTCTACTATCGCCGCATGGGAGTCAAGGGTGAGGAGACCCGGGCCCGGCTGATCGCCGGCACCAGGGAACTGATCGAGGCGCAGGGCTACTTCGGGACGGGACTCAACCGGATCGTCGCCGCCACCGGCGCCCCGCGCGGCTCGCTCTACTTCCACTTCCCCGGCGGCAAGGACCAGTTGGTGGCCGCCGCGCTCACCCAGGCCGGCCAGGAGGTCGAGGCGCTGCTCGCCTCCCTGGCCGGTGAGGGCGCCGACACCGTCGCCCTCGCCGGGCGGCTGATCGACGCCTTCGCCGAACGGCTGGAGCGCTCCCGGTACACCAGCGGCTGCCCGATCGCCACCGTCGCCCTGGAGGTGTCCGGCACCAACGAGGCGCTGCGGGCGCTCTGCGCCGAGCTGTACGCGGGCTGGCAGCGGATCCTGGCCGACCGGCTGGAGGGCGAGGGCTTCGGCCCGGCGCAGGCCCGGGTCGCCGCCGGGCAGACCCTCGCCCTGGTGGAGGGCGCCGTCCTGCTCGCCTCCGTCCGGCGCGACCCCGAACCGCTGGACCACGCCCGGCAGGCCGTCCGGCGGCTGCTCGGCGCCACGCAGGACCACGCAAGCGCCACCTGAACCCGAACACCGGACGGGCGACGGGCCGGCCGGACCGGGGACGACGGCCTGCGGAGCGGAGCCTCAGCGGCCGGCCGGATCCCGGTAGACGAGGTCCCCGTCCTGCCGGGCGGCGAGCTCCGTGATCAGGCCGTGGTCGGGCGACAGCGCGCACGCGGGATCGGTCCGCCCCGGGTCGCCGGTGAGGGCGAAGGCCTGGCAGCGGCAGCCGCCGAAGTCGACCTCCCGGAGGGCGCAGGAGGCGCAGGGCTCGGGCAGCCAGTCGGTGCCGCGGTAGGCCCGGAAGGCCGACGACTCGGACCAGATCCAGGCGAGGGCGTGGTCGCGGACGTTCGGCAGGTCCAGTGGGAGGTCGTAGGCGGCGGGGCAGGGCAGGACCCGGCCGTCGGGGGCGACGGTCAGGGAGACCGCGCCCCAGCCGCCCATGCAGGGCTTGGCGACGCCGTCGAAGTAGTCGGGGACGACCCAGACGAGTTCGACGCCGGTCCGCCGCCGTCGGCGCTCGACCGCCTCCCGGGCGCGGTCCAGCTGGTCCCGGGTGGGCATGAGGGCGGCCCGGTTGGCCAGTCCCCAGCCGTAGAACTGCGCGTTGGCGAGTTCGATGCGCACCGCGCCCCAGGCGATGCCGAGGTCCACGATCGCGTCGATGTCGTCGAGGTTCAGGCGGTGCAGGACGACGTTGAGGCCCAGCGGCAGTCCGGCCTCGCGGACCAGCGCGGCGGCCCGCTCCTTCGCCGCGAACGACCGGCGTCCGGCGATCAGCTCGGAGGAGGCGGCGTCGGCGCCCTGGACGGAGAGCTGGACGCTGGGCAGCCCGGCCGCGGTCAGCGCGGCCAGCCGCTCCCGGGTCAGGCCGAGTCCGCTGGTGACGAGCTGGGCGTAGATCCCGGCGCGGTCGGCCCCCGCGACGATCTCGGTCAGGTCGCGCCGCAACAGCGGTTCGCCGCCCGACAGGTGGACGTGCGCGACCCCGAGTTCACCGGCCTGCATCAGCACGTCAAGCCATTGACTTGTCGTCAGTTCCGCTCCACGGGAGGTGAGTTCGATCGGGTTGGAGCAGTACGGGCAGCGCAGAGGGCAGCCGTGGGTGAGTTCGGCCAGCATGGCCCAGGGCGGGTTCACCGCAGCCATCCCCGCTCCTTCAGGTCGTCGAGGAAGACCACGACGTCGTCGGCCCCCTCGACCGGGAACTCGGTGGTGATCTCCGGTACGGTCCGGGTGCCGTCGCACAGTCCGACGATCGCGGCCGCCTCGGCACTGAGGACGACGATGCGCTCCGGGACGACCAGCAGCGTGCTGTTCCGCACCGGGCAGTGGCGCAGCCGCGCGTAGCCGCTCAGGGCCGGTCGCCAGGTCACGCCGGGGCCCGTTCGACGGCGTCGAGGAGGGTCCACAGCAGCTCGCACTTGTAGGAGAGCGCCGCGATGGCGGCCTCCTGCTCGGCCCGGGTGCGGGCCCAGGACAGCACCAGGGACAGCGCCTCGTCGCTGTCCCGACGGCCCTGGCCGACGCGGGTCCTGAAGTAGGCGAGGCCCACGGGCTCGATCCAGGTGTAGTGGCGCTCGAAGGCGGCGATCCGGGTGGCCATCAGGTCCGGCGCGAACAGTTCGGTCAACGAGGCGGCCACGGCCTCCAGGGGCGTGCCGTGGCGGCAGAGGTTGACGTAGCCGTCGACGGCGAGCCGCACTCCGGGCAGCACCCCGCGGCCCGAGAGCAGGTCGGCGCGGTCGAGCCCGGCCGCCTCGCCGAGCCGCAGCCAGCGCTCGATGCCGCCTTCGTCGCCGTCGCCGCCGTCGTGGTCGGTGATCCGGCGGATCCACAGCCGGCGCAGGGCGGGGTCCTCCAGCTTGGCGAGGATCAGCGCGTCCTTGACCGGGATGTGCCGCTGGTAGTGGAAGCGGTTGAGGATCCAGGTGCGCAGCTCCTCCGGCAGCAGGAGCCCCTGGTGCATCCTCAGGTTGAAGGGGTGCCGGTGGTGGTAGCGGCGCTCGGGCACGGCCCTGAGCTCGCTCTCGAAGGTCGTCACCATGTGAGGACCGCTCCTTCCGCGGCCACCCCGAGGCCCCGGTCCGCCAGCTCCGCGTGGAGGGGGGAGTCCGGGTCGACGAGCGGGTTGGTGTTGTTCAGGTGGGTGTAGAGGCACCGGGCGGACAGGGCGGCGAGCCGGTCGCGGGTGGCGAGCACGGGCAGGTGGCCCATCCCGGTGGCGGACTTCGTGGAGAACCCGGCGGTGCGCGGCTCCTCGTCGTCCCAGAAGGTGCCGTCGACCAGGACCAGGTCGGCGTCCTCGCCGAAGCCGTCGGTCCAGACGCCGGTCGACGGCGCGTAGAGCAGTCCGCCCACCCGCAGGGCGCTCACCCAGTCCCCGTCGCAGGCGTCCCGGGCGTAGCGGGGGCGCTTGCCGGAGAGCGGTTCGAGCGCGACGCCGTCGAAGTCCCGCCAGCGCAGGCGGGTGTAGGGCGCGAGGACCTCGCCGAGGCCGAGTCCCTTGTGCACGGCGTCCCGTACCGCGTCGGTCGCCATGACCTCCAGTTCGTCGGCCTCGCGCAGCCGCGCCAGGCCGAGCGTGTGGTCGAGTTCGGCGTCCGTGAGGATCACGCCGGACAGCCGGGTGCGCCGGCCCTCGGGGTGCAGCCAGGGGCAGCGCTCGATCTGTTCGGCGATGTCCGGTGTGGCGTTCACGAGGTACACCCGGCCGGGCTCGGTCTCCACGGCGACGGACGCGTGCAGCCGTCGGCGCGACGGAACCGCGCGTGCCCCGGCACAGCCGGGGCACGCACAGTTCCACTGCGGGACACCGCCGCCGGCTGCCGTACCGAGTACGTGCAGTCGCACAGCGCTTCCTCCCTCTTCGAGTGGTGGTCCTACCGGTGCGGTGCGGTGGCCGCTACCGCTTGGCGAGGTAGTACGCCGAGACCTCCAGAGACGCCTCCACCACCTGGTAGCTCGGCTTGCGCCAACGGGCGCCTTCCGTCGGGGTGTTCGGCCGGTCGGTGGTGCGCTCCCGGGACTGCCGGGCACGCCTGGGCTGTTCCTCGTGACGGGTCATGACTGTCTCACCTCCGTGTCGGGGCTTCACTGCGTCGTGTTGTGGTCGTAGGGGACGGCGAGGATCGCGCCCGGATTCGCCAGGTGGGTGGTCGGGGTGCCGCCGTCGCCGCGGACCATGTGCTGGCCTTCGCTGTCGGTGGCGATGTACAGCGTCTTGCCGTCCGGGCTGAGGGCGACGTCGCGGTACCGGTTGACGGTCCGGAAGAGCTCCTCGTACTTCTTGCCGTCCTTGGAGAGCCGGAAGACGGTGCCGTTCTTCAACGAGGTGACGAGGACGTCGTCCCCGTACACCTTGAGGCTGCCGGGCGCCATGGTCGGCCAGCACATGTAGGCGGAGGCGGCGTCGGGGCAGACCGGCGTGGTGCCGAAGTTGTGCCCGCTCTCGACGGTCGTCCCGTACGTGCTGAGCGGGGAGACCATGTCCTTGGTGAAGTCCGTCTCCTTCGTCGTCGGCACCTCGGCCGGCGGCGTGTTCGGGTCCGGGTTGTAGGTGAGCTTCTCGCAACCGCCCTTGGCCTGCGACCAGTTGGAGTAGACGTACGCCTTGTCGTCCTTCCACCCGGCGACGTTGGGCCAGCCGTAGTTGCCGCCCTTCGTGATGAGGTTGAACTCGTCGTCGGTGAGCGGGCCGTTCTCGGCCGTGTAGAGGTCCTTGCCGCCGAAGTCCATCCCGTCCGGGTTGCGCATGCCGTAGGCGTAGATGTGGCTGCGGGCGCCGTTCAGCTCCGGGTTGTCGTCGGGGACGGAGCCGTCCGGGTTGATGCGGAGCACCTTGCCCTGGTACAGCGACCAGTCCGACGCGGCGACCTGGGCGGCGGTCGGCAGGTCCTGCGCGTGGTTCGGCAGACAGTAGTCGGCCATGTAGTTGTGGCCCTGGTCGCCGATCGAGTAGTAGAGCTTGCCGTCCTGTCCGTACCGGATCCGGGCCGACTGGTGCTGGTTGTGCCCCGGCAGCCCCGTCAGGATGGGCTGTTCGTCGGAGAGCTGGCCGTCCTTCGCGGTGTAGCGGACGATCTTCGTGGCCGAGTCGTTGCCGTTCTTGTAGGTGTAGGCGAGGTAGAGGTAGTCGCTGCCCTTGCCCTTGCCGAAGTCCGGGTGCAACGCGAAGCCCAGGACGCCGTCCTGCCCGTCCTGACTGTGGAAGGCCTTTCCCGTGAGGTCGAGGGCGGTGCTCTTGGCGCCGCTCTGCGGGTCGACCCGGGTGATCTTGAGCCCGGACTTCTCGCTGACCCAGAGCCGACCGTCGGGGGCGTAGGCGAGCTCGAACGGGTCTCCCAGCCCGTCCGTCACCACCTTCACCTGCGTCTGCGGTGCCTGGGCGGCCTGGGACTGGGGTGCCTGGGACTGCACGGGCTCGGCGGTGACGACAGCGGGCTTCTGCGCGGCGGTGCCGCCGGACGCCGCTCCCCCATTGTCGGAGCACGACGTGATCAGCGCGGCGGCGGGGATCAGGGCCAGTGCGACCGGGAGCTTTCTCATGATGCCTCCCACTCGTCGTGGCGACGAGTGTCTGGTTTCCGAATGACCGGATTCGGCGATTCCTACGGGGCCGGCCGCGCACGGTGCGGGCGCCCGGCGAGCGGGCCATCGCCAACGGTGGGGGGCGCCACCGGCGGCGTACGGCCGCCCGGCGTCCCGATCCTCACCGTAGGTCGGGTCCCCCGGATCCGCACCCCTCGTTGACCCGGTCGCGTGGCCCGGACGGCGGGGTCCTCCTCGACAGCAGCGCGGCGAAAAAGGCCGCGCCGGCGCGGGCCAGGATCACCGCGTGGCGCGGGCGCTTCGCATCCATCCGATCGCACCCCGGTCGTCGCAGCTGCGCTTGCCCCTCCCGTCCACGGCTTCCACTGGCATCATGGACGGGAGCTGACTCTTCGTCAGTTCCCCATCACGGGAGGCGGGATGGCGTTCCGGTTCCACTTCACCGGCGAGGATCTGGCGCGCACCAGGGTCGCGGGGGCGATGGCGGCGATGGTGGAACTGAACGTGGCGGTGCGCGTCCTGCGGGACCGCAACCACGAGGCGCGGTTCGGGGCCTGGCGGCGGACGGCGCGCGGGCGGCTGGGGCCGCAGGCCCGGATGGTCCTCGACCTGGTGCCGATGCACGGGGTGTCGCCCGGCTTCCTGAGTCCGCCGGGGGCCCGGAGCGTCGCGGAGCTGCTGGAGGGCGTCGCCGCCACGCCGGCCGGGCGGATCCGCGCGGACCTCGCCGACGCGGCGGCCACCCGTCCGCTACCCGGCTGGGCCCGTACGCTCGGCGAGGACCGTGACCTCATGCGCCGCCTGGTGGAGGCCCTCGGCCACGTCCACGACGTCCTGCTCGCCCCGTACCAGGCGTCCGCCGAGGACGCGTTGGCCGCGGACCGCGCGGTCCGCGGACGCGATCTGCTGCACGGCGGTGTGGAGCGGCTCTTCGAGCGGCTGCTGCCGGGCCGGATCCACTGGGAGGCCCCGGTGCTGCACGTCGAGCTGGCCTCCGGGCTGGACCGGGACATCCACCTCGACGGCCGGGGGCTGCTGCTGGTCCCGTCCGTCTTCGTCACGGGCGCACCCGTCGTGATCTACGACACCGAGCCACAGCCGATGCTGGTCCATCCCGCGCACCAGCCCACCGGAGCAGGGGTGTTGGCGGCGCCGCACGGGTCGTCACCGGCTCTGGACGCACTGCTGGGCCGCACCCGCGCCGCCGTGCTGCGGACCGTCGCGCAGCGGGAGGGCTGTACGACCGGGGACGTCGCCGCCGCCGTCCGAATCTCCGCGGCGAGCGCCAGCGAGCACGCGACGGTGCTGCGGGCGGCCGGGCTGGTCACCACCCTGCGGGACCGCAACACGGCGATCCACACCGCCACCGCGGCCGGGCTGACGCTCCTCGCCGCCGCTACGGGCTGAGGCCCGGCCCCGTGCGGGCGGGACCGAGGCTCACGCCCCGGTGCTGGACGGCGAGTTGACCCGCTGCGGCGCCGCGTCCGGGCGGCCGGTCTCCTCGGCCTCCCGGACGACCACCGCGTCCCCGGCGGCGGCCGCGCTCGCGAAGAAGTCCCGCAGCTCGCGCAGGTCGTGGACGACGAGCGCCGCCCAGGTCTCGGACCAGGGCGTCGGGTACCCGAGGTGCGCGGCCGTGCGGGCGAGCACGCTGTTCTGCTGGCGGACGAGTTCGCCGAGCGCCGAGCCGCGCAGGAAGGCGGAGGCCGCCGCGACCTGTTCGGGGCGCAGCACCGGCATGGCGCCGCACGGCAGTGCCCCGTCCGGTTCGTGCCGCCCGCCGCCGTAGACGGGCAGTCGGGCGGCCGGGTCGGGGTGCAGCCCGTTCTCGGTGAGCGCGAGTTCCATCAGGACGGCGGTGCGCCGCACGCCGAGGGCGAGCCCGGCGGCGGCCAGCCGGTCGTACCGGAGGTCGCGGTCGCGGGGCACGAGTTCGCCGAGTTCCTCCGGCGAGCAGGTGTCCACGGCCTGACCCGGCAGGCGGCGCCAGAAGTGATCCACACTCACCCGCCCAGCGTAACGAAGTCGCGGGGTGCCGATCCCGCGCCGAGCCGTTCAGACCTCGTCAAACCGGGGTTCGGGCCCCGTCAGGCCGCGTTCGGGCCCAGTCGGACCGCGTTCAGGCCTCGCCGGCGTGCCAGGCGGGCCATTCCCAGGGGCGGTCGGCCCAGTGGACCCGTTGGGGGTCGCGCGGGTCGAGGTCGGGGAAGAGCTGGTGGACGCGCGGCTCGAACTCCTCCGGTGCGAGCGGCTCCCAGCCGTGGCCCTCGAAGCGGACGAGGCGGTAGCGGCTGTCGGTGCGGAACTCGGCCACCTCGACCAGGGGGGTGGCCGTGCTGTTGGTCTCCATGCCCCCCAGCATGTGGCGCGGTGGCAATCAACGCCCGTCCAGACCCCTCTTCCGGGTCATGTCCCGGCGTCGGCGCGCTCGTTGAGCACGGCAAGGTTCTAGGGGGGCCGCTGGAAGGACGAGCACATGACTGGGCAGCCCACCGGAGGGCAGTGGCAGTGGCCGCAGAACGCTTGGCAGCCGCCGCCGGTTCCGACAGATCCGCTACCGCCGTGGTCCACCGCCACACCGCCGAGGCGCCTGTCGCGCAAGGCCTGGACGGCCGCGATGGTCGGCACGGGTGCCGTGCTGGCGTCCGTCCTGGCGATGTGCGGGCCGGGGTCGGGTGACGAGCTCAGCGTGGCGGCGCTGCCGGACGCCTCGCCCACCGCCTCGGACTCGACGGCGGCGCGGCTGCTGCCGGTCTCCCCGTCGCCGGTCACGCCGGCGCCGTCCCCGCTGCCGCCGCCCACCCCGGGCGCGGCGGTCCCGGTGGCCGGGCCGGGCACGGCGACGGCCGCGTCCGGTGCCGGGGGCAGCGCGACGCCCGACGCCCAGCACGCCTCGGCGAGTGCGCGCCCCAAGCCGGGGCACAGCCCGCACACCAGCACGCCGGCCCGTGGCCCGTCGGGCGCGCCCGCCCCGGCGAGTACCGGGGCGGGCGGCGGCCAGAACACCATCTGCGACCAGGCCGAGCGGGCGGGCCACTGGCCGCCCGGCTCGGACCAGGCCCGGGTCTGCCACAGCCTCTACGGCTGAACCGGCTGGCCCGGCAGCACCGGCTGAATCTGCTGGTCCGGCTGCACCGGCCGGTCCGACGTCGGCCCGGGAGCCGCAGGCGCGGCCGGAGCGCCCGGACCCGCCGGAGCCGCGGACGCCCCCGGGGCGCCCAGCAGCCCCCTGTCCAGCCGGGGCGCCAGCACCCGCGCCAGGGTGTCGGTGATGTGACCGGTGTCCCGGTACAGCACCACGCCCTCCAGCACGGCCGGGCAGGAGGGCCCGGTGCCGGGGCAGAGCAGCGGGCCGAGGTCGAGGGTCCGTACCCCGTACCGGGCGGCGAGCCCGCCGTCCAGTACGGGGTCGGGCTCGAAGGCGGTGTCGCGCGGGAAGAAGCAGGCGTCGGAGCGCCCGTCGGAGGCGGCCAGGCAGGTCGGGATGTCCTTGCCGGGCATCGGGGTGTCGCCGAGGTAGGCGAGCGGGGCGCCGAGCGCGGTGAGTCGGTCCAGGGTGCGGGTCCAGCCCTCGGTGCGCTCCTCCGGGCTGCCGTAGCGGTTGAGGCCCGCCATCAGGACCAGCCGCGGCTTGGGCCCGGAGGCCAGCCGGGTGAGGGTGTTCTCGCGCCAGCGGTCGCACTCCTCGAAGGTCCGGCCGAGCACGTTGTTGCGCACGGTGAGGGTGGCCAGCGGGCAGCCGGGCTTGACCAGGACCTCCAGGGCCCAGTGCCGCTGCTCGGCGAGGGCGAGGCCGGCGGAGATCCACTGCCCGGCGTGCGAGTCGCCGAGCAGCACGATCCGGTCGGGGCTGTCCTCGGCGCCGAAGAGGCAGCGCGGGCTGCTGTCGGCGTTGAGCGGGATCTCGCAGCCCTTGCCGGGCGGGAAGTCCTCCCGGGCCCGGGCGAGCGAGGGCGTCAGGGTGAGCACCCGGGTGCCGGGGGCGAGCAGGCCCGGGCCGTCGGCGGCTCCGGCGGGCGCCGCGACGGGCCCGGAGGAGGGGTCGCCGAGGGCGCGTACGGTGCCGCCGCCGAGGGTGAGCGCGGCGATCAGCGGGATGACCAGGGCGCTGGCGCCGACGGCGAGCCCGCGCCGGGGTGCCGGGCTGCTGCCGTACCGCAGCGGCTGTTCGACCAGCCGCAGGGTGAGCCAGGCGGGCAGCGCACTGGCGGCGGTGAGCGCGAGCAGGGTGGTCCAGGGCAGCGCGCCGTACCGGGCCTGGGCGATGGTCAGCACCGGCCAGTGCCACAGGTACCAGGCGTACGAGAGCCGTCCGGCGGCGCGCAGCGGGCGGGTGGCGAGCAGCCGTCCGGCGTCGGCGGCGCCGGGGCCGTCGTGCCCGGCGGCGTGTCCGGCGAGCAGGACGGCGGCGGTGCCGAGGACGGGCAGCAGCGCGGCGGTGCCGGGGAAGGGGGTGTCGCGGTCGTACAGGACCACCGGTGCGAGCACGGCCGCGAGGCCGAGCCAGCCGACCACCCGCAGCGACCACACCACCGGGCGCCGCTCGGCGCGGGAGAGCAGGGCCGGGCCGGCCAGCGCCGCGCAGGCGCCGGCCGCGAACTCCCAGAGCCGGCTGCCGGTGGAGAAGTAGGCGAGCGGCGCGGAGGTGGCCGTCCAGCGCAGGCAGAGCGCCAGTGAGACGCCGCCGACGGCCACCGTGGCGAGGGTGATCGCGAGGGTGCGGCGGCGCCCGTGCAGGTAGCGGGCGAGGCCGAGCAGCAGCACGCCCCAGAGCAGGTAGAACTGGTTCTCCACGCCCAGCGACCAGAAGTGCTGCAGCGGGCTGGGGTCGTGTTCGGCGGCCAGGTAGTCGGTCTGCTGGCCGACGAAGCGCCAGTTGGCGAACTGCCCGGCGGAGGCGATCAGGTCGCGGGCGAGGTCGGTGCCGCGCAGCGGGTCGAGCAGGGCGCCGCCGGCGACGGCGGTGGCGACCAGCACGGTGGCGGCGGCGGGCAGGATCCGCCGGGCGCGCCGGGCGGCGAAGTCCCACAGGCCGAGCGGGCGGCCGACGAGCAGGCCGGTGATCAGGAAGCCGGAGATGACGAAGAAGACGTCGACGCCGACGAAGCCGCCGGTCAGGCCGGGGACGGCGGAGTGGAAGGCGAGGACGGAGAGCACGGCGACGCCGCGCAGCCCCTCGATGTCGGGGCGGAAGGCGGTGCGCCGGCGGGCCTGCCCGCTCTCGGCGACGGTGGCGCGCTGCGGGGCGGCGAGTTCCCGGTCGACCCGGACGACGCCGGGCAGCAGGTCGACGCCTGGGCCGGACGCGGCGGAGGTCGGAGCGGAGGGCTGGACGTCAGCGGAAGAGGAGGACGACGACGGTGGTGGTACGGCCGTTGACACGGCGGTGCTCCTTGCAGGGCTGGCAGCGGTTTGTCGGGCCCGCCGGGCCGATGGGGCGGCCGGGCGGTGTCCGCGCCGGTGGGGCGACGCGCAAGGAAACGCAACAGGCAGGCGTTGCAGTGGAAGTGACGGTCCGTCAGAAGATCAGTGGGTCGGCCCAGCCGGAGGCCAGCAGCCCGCACAGCAGCAGCGCGGCGGTGACGGCGACGGCCTCGGCCCGTCCGAACCCGAGGTCGGAGCGGCCCGGTGCGGGCGCGGCGACCTCACCGACGGCGGCACCCTTGCCCCCGTTGGTCCCGTTCAGCAGCGGCCACAGCTCCCGGATCAGCGGGACCATGGTGTAGGTGGTGAGCGCGAGCAGTCCGGCGAGCGCCCAGTACGGCCGCCAGCCGTACAGCAGCGCGGCCCGGACCAGCCCGGCGGCGCCCGCGAGGACGACGAGCCCGAGCCAGGCGACCCCGATCCGGGCGACGGTGCGGGCGAGCGTGCTGCCGCCGGAGACGGCGCCGGTGGGCACCCAGTCTGCGGAGCGGCGGCGCAGCGCGTGCGCGATGGCGACCACGTGGCAGAGCCCGCCGAGGAGTTGGACCCGGGTGACCTCGAAGCGCCAGCGGGTGCGGGACATCGCGGGCAGCAGCACCAGGGCGACCCAGATCGGCGGCAGGAACGGCAGCACCTGCCAGGGCTGGATCTCCTCGGGCCGGAAGAACAGCATGATCAGGGCGGGCAGCGGTACGGCGAAGACGTTCACCGCGCTGGTGACGTAGCCGAGGATGCCGTTCCAGAAGCAGAGCCGGGCGGACTTCGGCAGCGGGCCGCGGCGGAAGTCCGGGTCGCGGACGAGCGCCAGGGAGCCGAGGCACCAGCGGTACTGCTGGCTGATGAAGGCGGGCAGGCCGGTGGGCGACATGCCCTTGGCGACCAGCGCGGGGACGTAGCGGGTGGACCATCCGGCGCGGGCGAGGGCGAGGCCGGTGTAGAGGTCCTCGCTGTGGTCGATCTCGGCGAAGCCGCCGATCCGCTGCAGCGCGGCGCGGCGGTACAGGGCGTTGGTGCCGCAGCAGACGGTGCCGTCCTGCGCGTCCCGGGAGGGCTGGATCCAGCGGTAGAAGATCTCCTGGGTCGCTCCCGCGGCGCGTTCGAGCCAGGACATGTCGGCGTCCGTGTCGAAGCACTGCGGGCTCTGCACGATGCCGACCCCGGGGTTGTCGAGGTAGGGCACCAGGTGGTGCAGGAAGTCGGGGCGCGGGCAGAAGTCGGCGTCCAGGACGGCGACGATCTCGCCGGTGCCCTCGGCCAGGCCGTGGTTGAGGTTGCCGGCCTTCTTGAACCGGCCCCGGTCGGGGCGGGCGTGGTAGCGGAAGCCGTAGGACTCGGCGAGTTCGCGCACCTCGGGGCGGCCGGCGTCGTCGAGGACCAGGACGGTCAGCTCACCGGGCCACTGGACGGCCGCGGTGTACCGGTAGGCGTTGTCCAGGACGGCCAGCGGTTCGCCGGCGGTCGGCAGCAGCAGGTCCACGCTCGGGGCGCGGGCGGGGCTCCAGGCGCGCAGCAGCAGGTCGTGCGAGTCGCGGGTGAAGCGCCGGGCGCGCTGGCCGTCGGTGAGCGAGAGCAGCCAGGTGGCCGCGTTGAGCACGGTGAGCACCAGGAAGGGCCAGAGCAGCGGCTTGCTGAGGGCGAACAGGCCGAGCGTGGCGGTGGCTCCCGCGTAGGAGAGGGTGGCGCAGAGCAGCACCCAGCGGCGCTGCGGGCCGAAGTACCAGTAGAGCTCCTCGTCGTCGGGCGGGCTGGGCAGCCGGTGGTCGTCGGGGTCCGCGGGTGTCCGGCGCGGACCGGTGTCGGGTGCGGGCATGGCGGTGCCATGGAGAACGGGCATGCGGAAATGGCCCCCCTGGGCAGCGGACGGAACGTGGCCGTTCGCACTCAGCCTCTCACATTGGCCTAGACCAATAATGAACGAGGTATGACATCTCCGCATCGCCCCAGCTCAGCGAGTTGACGGCAGATCACCTGCGGAAACCCGGTCCAGCGGAACTGAACCGAACCCCGAGGACGGGCCGTTTCCGAGGCCGTCAACCACCGGTACGACTACTGGTACGACCACCCGGACGACCCGGCGCCGGCTCCCGCACAGCCGTCAACTTCCGTACATGGACGTCAATTCCCGGCGGACTCCGCCTTCAACTCCTTGACGAGGTGCGCGAACCGGAGGTCCGGCCGCCGCGGGATGCCGAAGCGCTCGTCGCCGTACGGGAACGGGCTGAACTCGCCGGTGCGCCGGAAGCCGCGCCGCTCGTACCAGGCGATCAGCTCGGCGCGCTGCTCGATCACCGTCATCTCCATCGCGCCGACGCCCCACTCCTCGCCCGCCACCCGCTCCGCCTCGGCCAGCACGGCCCGGCCGATGCCGCCGCCCTGGAGCCCGGGACGCACCGAGAACATGCCGAAGTAGGCCAGCCCGCCGCGCCGCTCCAGCTGGCAGCAGGCGACCAGCTCGCCGTCCCGCTCGGCGAGCAGCACCACACCGTCGGGGTGGCCCACGGCCTCGGCGACGGCCTCCGGGTTGGTGCGCCGGCCGCCCAGCAGGTCCGCCTCCGTGGTCCACCCGGCCCGGCTGGAGTCGCCCCGGTAGGCGGACTCGACCAGCGCGACCAGCGCCGGGACGTCGGCGGGCGTGGCGGGCCGGAACACGGGCTCCCCGGCGGGCCGGGCGGAGTCGGTGGCGGTCTCGATCATGGGTGGTCTCTCCTCACGTGCAGGGGGCCGCCCGTGGTGGCCGGCCCGCGGGCATCGTGCCACAGCGCCCCCGCCGCACCCGGCGCCGCCTCCGCTGCCCGCCCCTCCCCCGGCCCCCTCCGCCGGCTCCTCCGTCGCCCCCGTCCCGGGGCCGGCCGCACCGGCAGAACCGGCAACGCCGGTTGCCGGTCCTGGCGTTCCGACCGAGGTGACGTGCGTTCACCATGTGAAAAAAGATGCCTGGTGGCGGTGCCAGGTACATGGCTACTCTGCGGTACGGCCGGTCAGACCCCGGCCGAACCGGGTCATTTCGACCTTCCCCACGCTCGGACCAGAGGAGTGCTCATGCCCCGCTCTTCCCGCTCCGCCCGCACCGCGGCCACCGCCGCGAGCACCGCCGCGGCCGCCAGACCGGCCCGCCGACGCCTGCCCGCACTGGCCGCCCTCGCCGCCGCGACCGCGCTGGTCGCCGGCGCCGCCGCCCCCGCGTACGCGGCCGACCCCGCCCCGGTCGCCCCCGTCGCCGAGGGCCGTCCCGGCTTCCACCCCGAGCAGGACTTCGCCGGCTCCACCGTCGCCGCCCGCGAGGGGCGAAGCACCGCCGCCCCGTTCGCCTCCCTCGCCGCCACCCAGACCCCGGGGCTGGACGTCTCCGGCTACCAGGGCAACGTCAACTGGTCCTCGGTGGCGGCCAACGGCGCCAAGTTCGCCTACGTCAAGGCGACCGAGGGCACCGGCTACACCAACCCGTCCTTCGCCCAGCAGTACAACGGCTCGTACAACGCCGGCCTGGTCCGCGGCGCCTACCACTTCGCGCTGCCGAACGCCTCCTCCGGCGCCACCCAGGCCAACTACTTCGTCAGCCACGGCGGCGGCTGGTCCGCCGACGGCAAGACCCTGCCGCCCGCGCTGGACATCGAGTACAACCCCTACGGCGCCACCTGCTACGGCCTCAGCCAGAGCGCCATGGTCAGCTGGATCCGCGACTTCAGCAACACCGTGCACTCCCGCACCGGCCGCTACCCCACCATCTACACCACCACCAACTGGTGGAGCCAGTGCACCGGCGACAACGGCGGCTTCGGCACCACCAACCCGCTCTGGATAGCCCGCTACGCCTCCTCCGTCGGCACCCTGCCGAACGGCTGGGGCTACCAGACCTTCTGGCAGTTCGCCGACTCCGGCACCTTCCCCGGTGACCAGAACTACTTCAACGGCGCGGCCGACCGCCTCCGCGCCCTCGCCCTGGGCTGACCCCGCGCAAGAACGTCGCCCCCGGCCTGGACCGGGGGCGACGTCCGGGATGTACGGATGTCCGGGCTCAGCCGTCGATGCGGTGCTGGCTCCAGAAGGAGCTCAGGTCCACCGTGGTGGCGGCCTGGGCCGCGGCCTTGAACTCCGCGGTGGTGGAGACGCCGTACCAGTGCGCCTGCGCGTAGTTCCGCAGCAGCGTGGTCATCGCGCTGTCGCCGATCGTCCGGCGCAGGTCGTGCAGGGCGCACTTGCCGTAGCCGTAGACGACCGTCGAGTAGCGCGAGGAGTTGGCGTCCCAGTACGCCATCGAGTTGGTGATCCGCTCCGCCGAGGACGCCCAGGAGACGCTGTTCCAGCAGCCGTTGCCGGTCTTGCCGAGGGCGAGGTCGGTGGCGTAGTCGGTGAAGGCCTCGTCCAGCCAGGGGCCGTTGTACTCGTCGTCGCCGACGATGCCGTACCACCACTGGTGGCCGATCTCGTGGGTGAGCGCCGTGGTGCTGACCAGGTCGAGGACGAAGCCCGGGTACTCCATGCCGCCGAACCAGAAGTTGTTGTCGAGCACCGCGTCCAACTCGCCGTACGGGTAGGCGCCGAAGCGCTGGGCGTGGGCGTCGACCGCCGAGGTCGCGGTGGAGAGCATCGACTGGGAGTCGGCCGCGCTGATGCCCGCCACCGAGTAGACGTTGACCTTCACCCCGGCGGCGGAGGTGCCGGAGATCCTCGTGAACGGCCCGGCGCCCCAGGCGAAGTCGCGCACCTTGCTCGCGGTCGCCTTGGTGACGGTCCGCCCGGCCGTGCCGGGGGTGTCCACCGAGGTGCCGGTCGCGGGCACCAGCAGACCGCTCGGGTGGTCCAGGGTGACGGCGAAGTCCGCGGCCACCGAGTAGAAGGACTCGCCGTTGTTGGTGTACGGGTCGAGGTGCCAGCCGGCCGCGTCCCGTATCGCCAGGACGGGCAGGGCGTTGCCGAGGAAGTTGTACGCGCCGTCGTGGCCGAAGCGGTCCGCGCCGCTCGGCACGGTGATGCCGAGGTCGAAGGCGACGGTGCCGCTCTGGCCCTGGGCGAGCGGGGCCGGCAGGGTGATCTTGAGCGCGGTGCAGTTCACCGTGAGCGGTGAGGGCGTGCCGCCGGTCACGTTGGTCACCGTGATCGGGGTGCTGGGGCAGCTGCCGTGGGCGTTGTCCCACAGCCGCAGGTACACCTCGTTCAGCGGGTCGGGCGAGGCGTTGGTGAACGTCACGCTCTCGTGCCCGGTCCAACTGCCGCCGGAGGAGTCGCTGGTGAGGCCGACGGTGTACGTCGGCGCGACCGGGGTGCGGGTCGGGTCGCCGGGCTGGGGCGACGTGCCGCCGCCGGAGACGTCCAGGGTGACGTCGTCCAGCACGAAGCTGGTCTGCAGGCTGGCGTCCTCGACGCCGGTGAAGGCGAGCGTCACGGACTGGCCGGCGAAGGCGGAGACGTCGAGCGTCCTGTGCACGTACCCGGCCTTCGCGTCCAGGTTGGAGTAGGTGGCCAGGGTGGTGGAGCCGAGTTTGACGGTCAGCTTGTCGTACGCGGTGCTGCCGGTCGTCTCGGCGGTGTCGACGTGCAGCCAGAACCCGAGCGTCGCGGTGCCGCACCCGGCGGGGAGGGTGACGGACTGCGAGAGCGTGTCGGTGTGGCTGGAGCCGTAGCCGTCGAGCCAGGCGTAGGAGCTGCCGGAGTGGGCGCTCTGGCCGGTGTCGGCGGTGATCGCGCCGCTCGGCGCCGACCAGGACGAACCACCGGACTCGAAACCGCCGTTGGCCACCACCTGGGCGGGTGTGCAGTCCGCGGCGCTCGCCACATTGGGGGTGGCGAGCGCCGCGAGGCCGGTCGCCGCGAACAGGGCGGCGCCGGTCAGGGCAGGCAGGAGTCTTCTCATCGGAGCCTCTCGTGGGGAGCGGGCCGGGAGCAGCAGCGTGACAGCAAACCCGCACCTTTGAAAGGCTCATGACATGAGACGCATACGCCTCACCCCACCCGACGGAAGCCCTACCGCAGCACCGGGAGCACCGCCTCGGCGCTACGGCCGGTCGCCGCCTCGATGAAGGCCACCGGGTCGGCCACCTCCGCCAGCAGGGCGCGGGTGAAGTGCAGCGCCCCCTCGGCGGGCGGCGGGCCGCCGACGGCCGCGATCAGGTCGAGCAGGTGGACGGTCGCCTCCATCAGCGCCACCTCGCCGAGCGCGCCGACCGTCACGCTGCCGAGCAGCGGGTGCGCCACCGTGGCCCCCGGCGGCAGGTCCGCGAGGCCGGCCAGCGCCGCCGGGCCCTCGACGCCGAACCGGGCGATCAGCACGGCGGGTTCGGCCACCTCGGCGGTCCGCTTCGCCGCCTCGGCGACCTGCCCGGCGGCGGTGTGGGCGATGCCGCCCGGCCGGTTGTAGGCACGCAGGATGCCGGCCCCGTCGGCCACCTCGGCCGGCGTGTCCAGGACGGCCGCGCGCAGCCCGGTGAACATCTCCGGCACCGGTGCCACGTGCGCGAACAGCTCCCGTACGGTCCACTCGGGCAGCCGGGTGGGACGGTCCCAGTCCTCGGCGGCCAGGGCCGCGCCCCGCTCCGCCCAGGAGGACCAGGCCTCCGCCAACAGCACGCGCACGGGATCGTTCTGACTGTTCATCGGCTCTCCTCGGGACGGTGATCACGGGATCGCCCCACGCTATCCCGGGCCCGCGGAAAGCCGTTTGCCACCCCCGCCCCGGGCCGTCACCATCGACCCATGACCGTCTCCGCCACCCGCCCGCTGCCCGTACCCGCCGCCACCCGCCCGGCCCCGGTCCAGCAGCAGCCCGGCCGCCCCCGGAGGCCCGACGCCCCCCGCGCGTGAGGGCCGCGCTGGCCGCGGGGCTGCTCGCCGGGCTCGGCGTGGCCGTCCCGGTGGGGGCCGTCGGGGCCTACCTGGTGTCGCTCACCGCACGCACCTCGCTGCGCACCGGCGCCTGCGCCGCCCTCGGCGTGGCCACCGCGGACGGGCTGTACGCCCTGCTCGCGGCGGCCGGCGGCACCGGCCTCGCACCGCTGCTCGAACCGGTCGCCCGGCCGCTGCGGATCGCCTCCGCCCTGGTGCTGCTCGCCCTGGCCGCCCGGACGGCCGCCACCGCACTGCGCGGCCGCTCCGGCCCCGCCGCCGGACCGCGGCCGTCGCCGCCCACCCCCGCCCGGGCCTTCCTCACCCTGCTGGGCATCACCCTGCTGAACCCGCTCACCGTGCTCTACTTCGCCGCCCTGGTGCTCGGCGGCGGCAGCCAGGACGGCGTCCCCGCCAGGGCCGCCTTCACCCTCGGCGCCTTCGCCGCCTCCGCCTGCTGGCAACTGCTGCTGGCCTCCGGCGGCGCCCTGCTCGGCCGGGCCCTCACCGGCCCGCGCGGCCGGCTGCTCACCGCCCTCGGCTCCGCCGCCCTGGTCGCCGCCCTCGCCGTCCGACTGCTGCTCGACTGAGGCCGGCGCCGGGCGTGGTGACCGGCGCCGCCGGGTCGGACGCGCTCAGCGACCGGGCGCCGGAAGGAGGTTGGCGAGCGGGTGCGGAGTGGCGTCACACACCGCGACCGGCCCCGCCACCCCGGTCGCCGCCCCCACCACCCCTCCCCCGGTCATCTGACCAGCGGGATCGGCAGCACCGCCGCCGCGCGGCCGCGCGCCCGTTTACGTCCTATTCCTCCCTTGTATCCTGGTTCTGTATCCGCTGAGTGACGTCCGCCGAAGACCCAGCCCGGCAGCGGGCCCCGCGCCCAAGCCGAGCCGACCGCCCGACGACGCCGCCACCGACCCGGAGGAGTGCGGAGATGGCCGAGCAGGACGCCCCCGAGAGGCGGGGCCGACTGAGCCGCCCGCTGGTACTGGGCGCCGCCGTGGCCCTGGTCGACCGCGAGGGCCTGGCCGCGCTGACCATGCGCAGGCTGGCCGCCGATCTCGGCGTGGAGTCGATGGCCCTGTACCGCTACACCCCGGGCAAGGAGGCGCTGATCGACGGCCTGGTCGAGGCCTACTTCGACGAGATCAACGCCCGGCTGCGGGCCGGCGCCGCCCGCGGCCCGCACGAGGACGGCTGGCGCGCCGAACTGCGCCGGATCGCCCGGGCGTTCGCCGCCACCGCGCACGCCCACCCCGAGATCCTGCCGCTGGTCGCGACCCGCCCGCTGGCCGTCCCGGTGGCCCGCCGCCCGGCCTCGGTGCTGGAGCTCACCGAGCACATCCTGGCCGTGCTCGGCCGGGCCGGCTTCGACGACGCCGGCGCGCTGACCGTCTACCGCACCTTCGTCGCCTGGAACCTCGGCTGCCTGCTGGTGGACAAGCGCCAGGTGGTCGACAACCCGAACGAGCCGGACCCGGCCCTGCGGCTCGGCCTGCACCGGCTGCCCGCCGCCGACTACCCCAGACTGCGCGCCCTGGTGCCCCGGTTCTCCGACTTCGACGACGAGGCCGAGATGCTGAGCGGCCTGGACAGCCTGCTCGACGGGATGCCCGAGCCGCCCCTTGACGGCTTCTACCGCGGCGACGCATCCTGAGGATACGAGGTACACGTCGGACATATCCGCTTGAATCCGGCACCGCTGAGCCGGCCGTGGGCCGCGCTCCCCCGGCGCCCGAGAAGAGGTCGCCATGTCCGCCGTTCCCACCCGACCGCCCCGACCCGACATTCTGCGCCTCCGCGTCACCGCCAGGGACCCGGAGGTCCTGCGCGCCCTGCTGCGCGAGGCCCGCCCCGACACCGGTGGCCGCCCGCACGTCGAACCGGACGGCAGCGTCGGCATCGACGTCTACGCCCCGGAGGACCGGATCGCCGCCCTCGAACGCGAGGGCGTCACCGTCACCCGGATCGGCAACGCCAGCGAGGCCGGCCGCGCCGCCCAGGCCGAGGTCGGCACCGGCGACCGGTTCGCCGCCGCCGACGCCGTCCCGCACGGCCTCGCCGCCAAGCCCGCCGGCTGACCCGGGAGGTCGTCATGCCGTACCTGAACATCACCGAGGTCGAGTCCGCCGTGGCCAGTCTGGCCACCGCCTACCCCGGCACGTCCGAACTGCTCACCCTGCCCGAGCCCTCCATCGAGGGCCGCACCGCCCACGCCCTCAAGATCGGTGCACCGGCCCCGGTCCCCAAGAGCTGCGTGATGATGATCGGCGGTGTGCACGCCCGTGAATGGGGCAGCTGCGAGATCCTCGTCCACCTCGCCGCCGACCTGCTGGAGGCCCAGCGCGACGGCACCGGCCTCGGCTACGGCGGCACCGTCTTCACCGCCGACCAGGTCCGGAACCTGCTCCAGCGGCTGGACCTGGTGCTCTTCCCGCTGGTCAACCCGGACGGCCGACTGTTCAGCCAGACCGCCGACCCGATGTGGCGCAAGAACCGCGACCCGGCCAACGCCGGGGGCAGCACGAACCCCGACTGCGTCGGCGTCGACCTCAACCGCAACTACGACTTCCTCTTCGACTTCGCCACCGCCTTCGCCCCGACCGCCACCCCGCAGGTGTCGGCCGACCCGTGCGACCAGCAGGTCTACGAGGGCCCGAGCGCCTTCTCCGAGCCCGAGACCCGCAACGTCCGCTGGCTGCTGGACCAGTTCCCGCGGACCGGGTGGTTCGTCGACGTGCACAGCTACTCCCAGGACATGCTCTACAACTGGGGCGACGACGAGAACCAGTCGGTCACCCCCGCCATGAACTTCCGCAACAGCCAGTACGACGGCAAGCGCGGCCTGCCCGGCGACGTCGCGTACGCGGAGTACATCCCCAAGACCGACGCCGACACCGCCGTGCTGCTCGCCGAGGCCTTCTGCCAGGGCCTGCACGGCGTGCGCGGCCTGGCGTACAAGCCGCTGAGCGGCTTCCACCTGTACCCGACCAGCGGCACCAGCGACGACTACGTCTTCGCCCGCCACTTCGTCGACCCCGAGCAGGGGAAGGTGCTCGGCTTCACCGTCGAGTGGGGCACGCAGTTCCACCCGCCGTGGGCCGAGATGCAGCGGATCGTCCTCGACGTGGACGCCGGGCTGGTGCGGTTCTGCCTGGCCACCGCCTGAACCCCTGCCCCGAAAGCCACAGTGCCCGACAGCAGGGCGCCCGCCACGACCGGTCGTGGCGGGCGCCTTGGGATGCGGGGTGCGCGGGTGCTCAGGCGGCCCGGTGGAAGAAGAACGGGTCGATGGACGGCGGCACCCGGGTGACCCCGTCCGAGCTGAGCAGTTGGTGGGTGGTGAAGTTGGCGTTGCGCTGGTAGGTCACGCCCACCGGGAAGTTGGCCCGGTCGGGGGTGTTGTTTCCGGCGAAGACGCCGTAGAAGTCCTTTCCGACCGTGACCATCCGGAGGTAGTCCCCCAGGTACGGCAGCTGCGTCCCGGCCGGCGGCACGTCGCCCGGGGCCTGGTGCAGCACATGGCTCTCCGTCGTCCCGAAGCCGTCGGCGGTCAGCTCCAGCACCGTCGACCACTGGTTGTGGACCAACTGCTGGTAGACCAGCCCGACCAGGCCGTCGGAGTTGACCGCCAGCGACGGGTTCTTGCCGTTGACCACGTCCGGGCGCGCCGCGGCCCAGGTCTGGCCCCGGTCCGCCGAGTGACGGCTGTGCAGCACGTAGTCGGTGGGGGCGGTTCCGCCGAGGTTGTCGCAGTAGGCGATCCAGACGCTGTTGGAGTCGGTGGGGTCCACGGCGACGGCCAGGTCCGCACCGGTGCGCTCCTGGCCCAGCGACCGCTGGTGCGGGTTGAACCGGGCCTTGCGGCCGGTGACCACGCGCTGGCCGACGTCGCCGACGGCCGAGTCGAGGAGGTCCTCGAAGGGGTTCGGTCCTACGCCGCCCTTGTCGTCACGGGTCATCACGACGTCGAAGGTGATCAGGGCCCCCGCGCCGGTGGCGGTCACGCTCAGGAAGGCGACGTAGATCGTGCCGTCCGGGTGCGCGGCGATCCGCACCGGCGGCCCGTCGAAGAGCGTGCCGGTGTGCCGGTCGAGCTTGACGGGCGCGAAACCGGCCGGAGCGGGCCCGGTGCCGGCGTCGTTCGAGACGTCCACGGTGGCGGTGCCGCCGGGCTGGGCGACGTCGTTGCTGCCGATGTACACCCGGTCGCCGCTGCCGCCGTTCGCCGTGACGGTGGTGGCGACGACCCAGGGCTGGTCCTCCCCGCTCCGGTCGACGAGCACGGCCATCGGCGTGCTCGCGGTGATGTCCGGCGCGCGCAGGATCTGCAGGTCGCCGCTCTGGCCGTTGAGGATGCCGGTGTAGAGCCGGCCCCCCGCCCCGCCGAAGCCGACGCTGATGTCCCCGGTGCCGAGTGCCCCGTTGCCCGGGACGACGCTGTTCAGCACCCAGGTGTCCCCGCCGTCCGTCGAGACGTAGACGGGGGCGAGCGGCCCGTTCATCGGGTCGGGGGTGAAGGCGGTCGCGACCATCTCCAGCGGGTTCTCCGGGTCGACCGCGAGGTTGGGCTCACTGTCCAGGTTGGTGTCGCCGCTCAGCGCCTTCGGGGTGATGTTGACGACCTTGATGGTGGGCATGTCGGCTCACCTCCGTTCCCGCAGCACGGCGAGCCTCTGCGCCGGCTGGTAGTCCTCGGGGTGGAGCAGCCGGTACGGCGCCCGCGCGGCGAGCTCGCCCCCGGTGGCGTGCAGCAGCCACAGGCCCAGCTGCCCGGGCGTCGGTTTGGGCACCGCGCGCCAGCGGATGTCCCCGCTGGCCGGGTAGAGCACGGTGGTCGGTCCGGGGGCTGCGCCGCCGGACTCGACGAGCGAGACATCGAGTGTGGCGCGCCACCAGTGCGGGTCGTGCTCGGAGTACTCGGCCAGGCCGAGGTCCTCCAGGCCGACCACGGTGGCGACCACGACGGCGTCCGCCTCGGCGGCGTGCGCGGCCAGGTCCTGGTCGCGGATCTCCCGCTGCACCGAGGAGAAGGGGAGTTCGTCGGCCGTGGTGGCGGCCAGCGAGACGTGCTGCCGGACGGCGTCGGCCGGCAGCCGGCCGACCTCGGCCACGCCCAGGCCCTCCCCGTAGACCATCCCCCTGGTGAAGAAGGCCGCCGTGTCGCCGACCTTCAACAGCTCGGCGTCGGTGGCCAGTTGGACGGTTACCTCGCTGCCGCCGAGCTGCCGGAAGGCCGCGGGTGCGTGCAGCACCTGGTCCACCCGGACCACGGCGGTCCGTTCGTTCCTGGCCTCGGCCGGCAGGGCGGCGAGCGAGGTGCCGCCGACCCTGGTGACGGTGCCGAGGAAGCTCAGCGGCGCACTCCGGACGAGGTCGGTCAGTCGGGGTGCGGCGGCTGGTGCGGTGTCGGTCATGACGGTCCTCCGATCCGCTCACCGCGCGGCGCGGACCGGGGCCGGGTGCGCCCGGCGCCACTCGGTCCGCGCGCCGAGCGCGCACCCGGCGGTGACGGCGGCCGCGAGCGCGACCACCAGCCACTCCGCGGCGCCGCTGCCGGCGTCCGGGTCGAGGCCGAGCAGCGTCTCGATCCACTGCGGCCACACCAGGGTGAGCAGGAACAGGAGCCCGGACAGCGCGCCGAGGGCCGTCTCCAGCCAGAATCGCGGGCGCACCGGGCTCGGTCGTCGATGGGCGGGGGCTTGTTGGGAAGGCATTGCCGCGCCTCCCCTCTCCCTCCACCCGGGCCGCGCCCGGCGCGCCACGCGCGCCGTCCCGGTGCCGCCGGGCCGCACGGGCCCCGCGACACGGCCGGCCGGACCGGCCCGGGTCGGGGTCTGCTCCCGTCGGCGCCGCCGGTCGGGGGCGTGGCCGCCGCGGGAGGGTGCTGCTGGGGGCGCGGCGCGGGGCCGCGCGGGGGGCCGTCTCTCGGGGCCGGGTGGTGCCGAACGTCGTCGGCGCCGTACGTCTACGAGGCACACGTACGAGGGACACGTACTGCGTATACGAGTCTGCTCGCCTCGTCGCAGCAGGTCAAGGGGCCCGGAGCGGCACGGGCAGCACGGGCGGCACGGGCGGCACGGGCGGCACGGGCGGCACGGGCGGCACGGGCGGCACGGGCGGCACGGGGCGCCGGCTCAGACCCGGGCGCCGAGCATCCGCAGGACCAGCTCCCCGTAGCGGCGCCCGAGCTCCTCCGGCACCTCGGAGGAGTTGTCGGTGTACCAGCGGGAGACGTCGATGCCCAGCGAGGTGACCGCGCGGGCCGCCGTCCGCACCTCCGCCACCTGGAACTCCCCCGCCGCCACGCCCGCCTCGATCAGCGCGCTGACCTCGCGCTCGATGTCCAGCCGCAGCGCCGCGACCACCGCGTAGGCGTCCTCGGGCAGCGCGTGCAGCTCGTAGTTGACCACCCGGCCGACCGTCCGGGCCCGGGCGTGCCAGGCGGTGAACTGCTCGACCAGCTCCCGCATCCGCTCGGCCGGTCCGCCCCCGCCGGCCACCGCGCCCCGGACCAGGGTCAGCGTGGCGGCGTGCCCGGCCCGGCTGATCTCGGCCAGCAGCGCGGCCTTCGACTGGTAGTGGATGTACAGCGCGGCCGGACTCATCCCCGCCGCCGTGGCGATGTCCCGGGTGGTGGTGGCGTGGAAGCCGCGCTCCGCGAACGACTCGACGGCGGCCTGGAGCAGCCGGTACGCCGCTTCGGGGCGGGCGTCGGCGCCGGGCAGGGTCGGCCAGAGGTCGGCGAGCGGGGTGCTGGTCATGGCGTCATCCTCCCAGAGAAACTCGTACAGGCTTTCGCGCCGGCCACCCCTCGGCCCGACCCCCGACCCGGGCCGGCGTGCGACGGGCAAGCGGTCGGCGGACTGTTGACAGCCTCCCGCACCGACAGCATGCTGAGCAAGCGCTTAGTCAGCTGACAGCAAGGATCCCCCGCACGAAAGGCAGGACGCTCCGTGGTGCACTCCTTCAAGGGCCGGGTGGCCGTCGTCACCGGATCGAGCCGGGGCATCGGCCTCGGCATCGCCCGCGAGCTGGTCGACCGCGGGGCCAGGGTCTGCCTCACCGCCCGCAACCCGGAGCCGCTGGCCGAGGCCGTCCGCGACCTGGGCGGCCCGGAGAACGCGATCGCCGTCGCGGGCAAGGCCGACGACCCGGCGCACCAGGAGGAGACCGTCACCCGCACCCTGGAGGCCTTCGGCCGGCTCGACCACCTGGTCAACAACACCGGCATCAACCCGGTCTACGGGCCGGTCCTCGACACCGACGAGGCCGCCGCCGCCAAGATCCTCGCCGTCAACGTGCTGGCCCCGCTGGCCTGGACCCGCCGCGCGCACGCCGCGTGGCTGGGCGAGCACGGCGGCTCGGTCGTCAACGTCGCCTCCATCGCGGGCATCCGCTCCTCGCTCGGGATCGGCATGTACGGCGTCAGCAAGGCCGCGCTGATCCGGCTCACCACCGAACTCGCCGCCGAGCTGGGCCCCCAGGGCATCCGGGTCAACGCCGTCGCCCCCGCCGTGGTCAAGACCAGGTTCGCCGAGGCCCTGTACGAGGGCCGCGAGGAGAAGGTCGCCAAGGCCTACCCGCTCGGCCGCCTCGGCGTCCCCGAGGACATCGCCGGCGCCGTCGCCTTCCTGCTCTCCCCCGACGCCGGCTGGATCACCGGCCAGACCCTGGTCGTCGACGGCGGGGTCACCCTGGGCGGCGGCATGTGACCCGGAGGTCACCGCCCCTCGGCGATGACCTCCAGGGCCGGGCGGGGCGCGCGGCCGAGCAGGGCCGCGAGGTCGCCCGGCCCGCCCGGGCCGGCGAGGAAGCCGTGGGCGATCGCCGAGTAGGTGCCCACCACCATCGGCACCTGGAAGTCCCGCGCGTCCGAGGCCGCCACCGCCGCCCGGGCGTCCGTCAGCCGTCCCGGCCGGTACGCGGCGCCGAGCGCCTCGGCCACCTCCGCGCCGCCCACCGCCCGCTCCCCCACCAGCTCGTACGTCCGGCCCGCGTGCCCGTCGGGCGCCAGGGCGACGTTCACCGCCGCCTCGGCGAGGTCCGCCCGGGCCACCGCCGCGAGCCGCCCGTCGCCGAGCGGGGCGCTGATCACCCCGTCCGGGCCGGGGGCGGCGATCGCACCCAGGAACTCGGCGTACAGGCCGTTGCGCAGCACCGTCCAGCGCAGGGTGGCGGACTCGCGCAGCCGCCGCTCGGTCCAGCGGTGGGCGAGGGCGTAGGGCAGGTGGTCGCCGTCGCCGGAGAGGCTGGTGTAGACCACGTGATCGACGCCCGCCCGCTCCGCCGCCCCGATCGCGGCGCCGTGCCGGGCGATCACCACGTCGTCCTCGGCGGCGCCGGCCGAGATCAGCAGCAGGGTCCGCACCCCGGTGAAGGCCTCCGCCAGTGTCCGCGGGCGGTCGAAGTCCACCAGCCGGGCCGGGACGCCCGCCGGCACCCGCTGCGGTGTGCGCGAGCCCGCGACGACGCCCTCCCGCCCGGCGAGCCGCTCCAGTACGAGCGCGCCCAGGCCTCCGTTGACTCCGGTGACGAGCAGCATGGGGTTCCTCCGGGGATGGTCGGTCGAGCAGATGATCGTTCGTCGGCTTCGCGACCATCCTCGGTAGCCTGGGCGTCCGGCGTAAGGAGGCACTTCCATGTCAGCAGGGCACACCGCGGTAACCACCCCCCGCCCGGTGGTCTGGTGCGAGGACGGCGTGGACTGCGGGATCCGCGACCTGCTGGACCGCCTGGGCGACAAGTGGTCCGTCCTCACCGTCGTCGAACTCGCCCAGGGCGTACGGCGGTTCCGCGAGCTGCAGCGCGCACTGCCGGGCATCTCGCAGCGGATGCTCACCCTGACCGTGCGCCGGCTGGAACGGGACGGCATGGTCTCGCGGACCGTCCACCCGACCGTCCCGCCGCAGGTGGAGTACGAGCTGACGCCGCTCGGCCACAGCCTGACCCACCTGGTGCGGGCGATGACGGACTGGTCGTACGACCACCACGACGCGATCGTCGACTCCCGGCGGCGGTGGGACGGGGCCAACCCGGGCTCCGGGATCCGCTGACCCCGTCCGGTGTCCCCCGGCACGCCGGGCCCGGCTACCGCTCGTACGCCATCTCCGGGAAGCGCGCCGAGGGCCCGTCCAGCAGGTGGTCGTCCTGGCCGCGCAGCCAGCGGTCGAAGAAGGACGCGACGTAGCTGCGGGTGGCGAGTTCGGCCCGGCCGGGGCGGATGTCGCCGACGTCCTTGCGCAGCTGGTCGGCGCCGAGCACGCCCTGCCGGGCGAGCTGCGGCAGCAGCGGCTGGGCGTCGGTGTACGAGCCGTGCCGGGAGCCGGTGAGGGTGACGTCGGCGTGCCAGCCGGTGCTGTGCCGCCACAGGGCGTTCCAGCCGGGCTGGTCGCGATAGCCGCCGGAGTCCTCGCTGCCGGTGCCCATCAGCAGGAACGGGCGGTCGAGGCCGTCCTCGGCGACGCTGGGCAGGAAGACGCCGGTGTGGCCGTCGGGGCCGGGGAAGTGCAGCTGGCCGTCCATGTTGATCCCGGCCGCGATCCGCGGGTCGTCGTGCATGGTCTGGAGCGCGGTGAAGCCGCCCGCCGACTGGCCGACCATGCCGATCCGGCCGAGGTCGAGGGCCCCGGCGACCCCGGCGGGCAGGCCCGGCCGCTCACCGAGCGCGGCGAGCTGGTCCAGCACGAAGCGGGTGTCGGCCACCCGGGTGTCCATCGCCTTGCGCAGCACCGCGCCGACGTCCAGGCCGGGCTGCCCGAGCATCCCGGGGAGCACCGAGGGGGCCAGGTCGCCGCCGGGGAAGGCGACTTCGGAGGCCTCGTAGGTGTGGTCGACGGTGACCACCAGGTAGCCGCGCGAGGCGAGGTCCTCGACCAGCGCCGTCCCCCAGGTGCGCGGGTCGCCGAGGCCGGGCGAGTACAGCACCACCGGGCGCGGGCCGCCGGGCAGCGCGGGGGCGTCCCGGCGGGCGTGGGTGCGGATGGCCGACCAGTCGGTGCGGCCGGGCGTGGTGCCGTAGTTGAGCAGGCCGACGCCGTCCGGGCCGTCGAAGTGCCGTCCGGCGGCGGGCTCCATGTACGGGGCCCGGTCGTCGCCGGCGGCCGGCCGGGAGGTCGGGTACCAGAGGCTGATCATCAGCTCGCGCCGCTGCCCGGGGTGCCAGGGGTCCTCCCGTGCGGTGTCGGTGAGGTGCACGGCGGTGGTCCCGATCGGGTACGGCCCGCTGGGCTCCGGCAGCCAGGCCCGGGCCTGCCGCCCGGGGCTCGTCTCCCCCGGCGGCGGCAGGACCGCCCCCGCGGCCGTGCCGATCGTGCCCACCGCCGCTGCCGCCGCCAGCACCGCCGCCGCCACCGCCCGTCCCGGAATTCCCATGGTGTCCCTCCGCGTTCCGATCGATCGAACACGCAGGACACTACGGTCGGGAACGGGCCGCCGCCGTCATACCTGGGGGCCAACCGGCCCCGGAATACCCGGGTGCCACACCCCTACGGGTCAGCGCCGGTACTGCCGCAGTTCCCTCCGGGCCAGCGAGCGCTTGTGCACCTCGTCCGGGCCGTCGGCCAGCCGCAGGGTGCGGTTGCCGGCCCAGAGCTGGGCGAGCGGGGTGTCCTGGCTGACGCCCGCCGCGCCGTGCGCCTGGACGGCCTTGTCCAGGATCCACTCGACGGTGCGCGGGGTGGCGATCTTGATCGCCTGGATCTCGGTGTGCGCCCCCCGGTTGCCGACGGTGTCCATCAGCCAGGCGGTCTTCAGCACCAGCAGCCGCAGCTGCTCGATCCGCACCCGGGACTCGGCGATCCAGTCCTGCACCACGCCCTGCTCGGCCAGCGGCTTCCCGAAGGCCACCCGCTCACTGGCCCGACGGCACATCAGCTCCAGCGCCCGCTCGGCGATGCCGATGGCCCGCATGCAGTGGTGGATCCGGCCGGGGCCGAGCCGGGCCTGGGCGATGGCGAAGCCCGTACCCTCCTCGCCGATCAGGTTCCCCACCGGGACGCGGACGTCCTCGAACAGGACCTCGGCGTGGCCGCCGTGGTCGGCGTCGTCGTAGCCGAACACCGTCATGCCGCGCCGGACGGTCACGCCCGGGGTGTCGCGCGGGACGAGCAGCATGCTCTGCCGGCGGTGCGGCTCGGCGGCCGGATCGGTCTTGCCCATCACGATGAGGATCCGGCAGTCGGGGTTCATCGCCCCGGTGATGTACCACTTGCGGCCGTTGACCACGTACGCGTCGCCGTCCCGCTCGATCCGGGTCTCGATGTTGGTGGCGTCCGAGGACGCGACCTCGGGCTCGGTCATCGCGAAGGCCGAGCGGATCCGGCCGTCGAGGAGGGGGCGCAGCCAGCGCTCGCGCTGCTCGGCGCTGCCGAACTGGGCGAGCAGCTCCATGTTGCCGGTGTCGGGCGCCGCGCAGTTGAGCGCGGGCGGGGCCAACTGGATGCTGCGGCCGGTGATTTCGGCGAGCGGGGCGTACTGGAGGTTGCTGAGGCCGGCCCCGAGCTCACCCGGCAGGAAGAGGTTCCAGAGCTTCTGCTTGCGGGCCGCGGCCTGGAGGTCGGCGATGACCGGGGGGACGGCCCAGCGGTCGCGGTCGGGGTCGGCGAGCTGGGCGGCGAGGACGGGCTCGGCGGGGTACACGTGCTCGTCCATGAAGGCGAGCAGCTGCTCGCGGAGTTCTTCCGTCCGGGCGTCGTAGGCGAAGTCCATCGGTTCTCAGCTCTCCTTGAGGGTGCTCAGGCCGTGCCGGGCGAGGATCGGGGCCATCTCGCCGGCGCGCTCGAAGCCGGCGCCCAGGGTGCGGCCCTGCCGGAAGCGGTAGTGGATGCCCTCGGCGACGGCGGCGAGCTTGAACGAGGCGAAGGCGACGTACCAGTCGAGGTCCTCGGCCCGGCGGCCGGTCGCGTCGGCGTAGCGGGAGACGATCTCGTCGGCCTTCGGGAAGCCTGGGGCGGTCATGGCGGAGGGGATGATGCCGCCGCCGACGCCCGCGAGTTCGGTGTACATCACCAGCAGGCCGATGTCGGTGAGCGGGTCGCCGAGGGTGGACATCTCCCAGTCCAGGACGGCCGTGATGGTGTCGGCGTCGTCGACCAGGACGTTGTCGAGGCGGTAGTCGCCGTGCACGAGCGCGGGCGCGGGCGAGGCCGGCAGGCGCTCGGCGAGCCTGGCGTGCAGGCGGTCGAGCTCGGGCAGGTCGCGGCTGTGGGAGGCGGCCAGCTGCTTGGACCAGCGGCGCAGCTGGCGTTCCAGGTAGCCCTCGGGCCGGCCGAAGTCGGCGAGGCCGACGGCGGCGGGGTCGATCCGGTGCAGGGTGGCGAGGGTGTCGACCAGCCGCTGCCCGAGCGCGTGCACCCGCCGCTCGCCGAGGGCGGCGAGCGGGGCGACGTCCCGGTGGGCGGTGCCGGGGACGTACTCCATCAGGTACCAGGGGGCGCCGAGGGTCTCGTCGTCCGGGTCGAGCAGGAGCGTCCGGGGCACGGGCACCCCGGTGTCGCGCAGCGCCGTCATCACCCGGTACTCGCGGCCCATGTCGTGGGCGGTGGCGAGGACGTGCCCGAGCGGCGGGCGCCGCAGGACCCAGCGGGAGGCGCCGTCGCCCAGGACGTACGTCAGGTTCGAGCGGCCCCCTTCGATGAGGTCGGCCCGCAGCGGCCCCTGGAGGAGGCCGGGCAGCTCGCGCTCCAGCCGGGACCGCAGGCGGGCCAGGTCCAGTCCGGGCGGGTCGACGGGGGTCTCGGCCATCGGGCGGCTCCTTGGGGTGGATCCTCATTGACTAAGCGCTTGCTTAGCATTCAGCCCGAGGATGTCCCCTGTCAATGCCGCGAAGCCCGGCCGAGGCCGTTTGGCACGCCATCTCCCGTGTGACAAAAGGAAGTTGCTCACCAAACCCACCCCCACCAAAACCACACCTTCCCGACCTCGACAGAGGTCGATCAAAAGTGTTCTGATGATCACATTCATCGATCATCTCCCGAACAGCTCCTGATTGAAGATCAGAGAAATGGGGTCCCGTGCGGACTGCTCGCGGCTCGGCCATCCTGCTGGCGATGGGGGTCCTCGGGGCCTCCGCCCTGGCGACGGGATGCGACGGCACACCGAGCAGACCCGCCGCCACCACCGGCACCACCCCGCCCAGCCCCGCCCCGAGCACCACCACCGAGGCCCCCGCCCCGCCACCGCCCGCTCCCACCCCCACCTGGGACGGCCAGGTCAAGGTGCTCGGCGACGGCTCCACCTCCGACACCGGCCCGCAGCCCAAGCAGCCCGTGCCGGAGAAGCTCAAGCCCGGGGAGAAGCCGCCGCAGTTCGTCGTCTTCTCCTGGGACGGGGCCCTGGAGGGCGACGACCGCCAGTTCTCCCGCTTCCGCAAGCTCGGCGCCGAGAACAACGCCCAGATGACCTTCTTCCTGAGCGGCCTCTACACCCTCCCCAAGTCCAAGAGCACGCTCTACAAGCCGCCGCAGCACAAGCCCGGCGACGCCTCCATCGACTACGCCACCGACCCCCACATCAAGGACACCCTGGAACAGCTGCGCCTCGCCTGGCTCGACGGCAACGAGATCGGCACCCACTTCAACGGGCACTTCTGCAACGCCAAGGGCGGCGGCGAGTGGAGCACCGAGGAGTGGAAGAGCGAACTCGACCAAGCCGTCTCCTTCGTCACCAACTGGAAGACCAACACCGGCTTCAAGGACCTCCCGCCGCTCCCCTTCGACTACACCAAGGAACTGGTCGGCGGCCGCGCCCCCTGCCTGGAGGGCCAGAAGAACCTGCTGCCGGCCGAGAAGGCGACGGGCTTCCGCTACGACGCAAGCTCCCCGGGCGAGTTCCAGGTCTGGCCGACGAAGAAGGAGGGCATCTGGAACTTCCCGCTGCAGCTGCTCCCCACGCCCGGCAAGTCCACCCAGAGCCTCTCGATGGACTTCAACTTCCTGGCGAACCAGTCCGGGAACACCACCAACGGCGACCCCAGGAAGTACGACACCTGGGAGAAGGAGACCCGCGAGAGCTACCTCGCCGGCTTCGAACGCGTCTACAACGGCAGCCGCGCCCCGCTGTTCATCGGGAACCACTTCGAGTCCTGGAACGGCGGCATCTACATGCAGGCCATCGAGGACGTGATGAAGGGCGTCTGCAAGCGCGACGGCGTCCGCTGCGTCTCCTTCCGCCAGGTCGCCGACTGGCTCGACGCCCAGGACCCGAAGGTCCTCGACCAGCTCCGCCAACTCGACCCCGCCCAACCGGCCGACTGGTCCCGCCTGGCCAAGTAGCCCGACGGACCGCCACCGGAGACCCGGCGCCGGCGCACGGGCGCCGGGTCTCCAAGCGGACCGCCGCAGCCGGGGCGCGGTCAGCCGCTCACGGTGAACAGGCCGTTGAGCTCCGGGTAGTCGATGGTCCGCCGGAGGGAGTCGTAACCGCCGGCGCGGTGCAGGTCGAGTGCCGCCTGCCGGGCCGCGGCGTAGGCGGCCTGTGCCACCCCCGAGCCGAGGCTGACCCGGGCCACGCCCAGGGCTCCCAGTTCCTCCACCGGCGCGGTGCCCGGGCCCGCCATGATGTTGAGGGGCACCGTCAGACCTGCGGCCAGGTCCCTGATGACGCCGGGGTCCGTGACACCGGGGACGAAGATCCCGTCCGCGCCGGCGTCCACGTAGCGGCGCGCCCGTCCCAGCGTCTCCCGCAGCCGGGTGGCGGGGTCGCCCAGCCCGAGCAGGTAGGTGTCGACACGGGCGTTGACGAACAGGTCGACGCCCGCCCGCCGCGCCGCACCGCGGGCGGCCGCGATCCGGTCGGCGAGCGCGCCCGGCGGGCGGGTGCCGTCCTCGATGTTGACGCCCACCACGCCGGCCTCCAGCACCCGCGTGACGGTCTCCGCGACCTCCGCCGGGCTCTGTCCGTAACCGCCCTCGATGTCTGCGGTCACCGGGACGGCGACCGCCGCCGCGATGCGGGCGATGGCCTCCAGCACCGGGCCCCGGGCGACGCGGTCCCCGTCCGGGGCGCCGAGCGACCAGGCCACCCCGGCGCTGGTGGTGGCGATCGCGGTCGCCCCCGCGGCCTCGATGACGCGGGCGCTGGCGACGTCCCAGGCGTTCGCGAGCGCGAGCGGACGGACGGGGGTGTGGAGGGAGCGGAAGAGCGCGGACCTGCTGGCGTTGATCATGCCCCAAGGCAACCAGCGGCTGCCACCGTTGTCCGGCGGAAAACCGACACCAACGACCGTAGGCCCAGGCCGCCTGAGCGCCGGGCGGGGCAGCCGCGGGGCGTCGCCAGGAGGGCGGTTCGGGCCGCCTTGCCACCTCGTCGTTCGGTGCGTGGGTGGGGCGCGAACTGTCGTGCTAGCTTCACCGGATGGGGCGACGTGGGGTGGCGGGGCGGGCGGCGATCGAGGGGGTGCGGGAGCTTGCCGGGGCGGGCTTGACGGCGCCCGAGGTCTTCCGGCGGGCGGATGAACTGCTGCGACCGGTGCTGGAGTTCGACGCCGTGTGCTGGCACACCGCGGATCCGGCGACCGGGTTGGTGAACTCGGTGCAGAGCGAGGACCTCACCCTGGACGCGTTCGAGCACGCCGTGCGGCTGGAGGTGTGGGCGGACGACGTGGCGACCTTTCCCGAGATCCGGCGCAGCGGGGTGCAGGCCGAGACGCTGAGCCGGGCGACCCGGGGGTCGCTACGGGAGAGTGTGCGGTTCCGGGAGCAGGTCAGGCCGGCCGGGTTCGGGGACGAGTTGCGGGCGGTGTTCGACGCGGCCGGCGGCATGTGGGGGTGCGCGGCGTTCCTGCGGGCTCCGGACCGCGGCCCGTACCTGGAGGGCCAGCGGCAGCTCGCCGACGCCGCTGCCCGGCATCTGGGCAACGCGCTGAGGGCCTGTCACGTACCGGCGGGCCCGCCTGAGGAGGCGGATGCCGGGCCGGCGGTGCTGGTGCTGGACCGGCGCAACCGGCTGCAGGCGCTGTCCGGACCGGCCGAGGAGTTGCTCGCCCGGCTGGCCGACCCCACGCCGTCCTCGCTGACCGTCCCGACCGGCGTGGCGATGGCCGCCGAGCAGGCCCGCCGGGCGGCGCACGGGCTGCCCGTGCCGCAGGCCCCGGTGCGGGTGTGGAGCCGGGACGACCGCTGGTACCTGCTGCACGGTTCCGCCCTGCGCGACGGCGGGGCGGCGGGCGCGGTGACGGTGGTGGCCTCGCCCGCCTCGCCGGCCGAGGTGATGCCGCTGTACCTGGCCGCGTACGGGCTGACCGCCCGCGAGCGGGAGGTGGCGCTGCTGCTGGTGCGCGGCGGTGACACCCGGGACGTGTCCCGGGCCCTCGCGATGACGCCGTACACGGTGCAGGACCACCTGAAGTCGGTGTTCACCAAGACCGGGGTGGGCAGCCGCCAGGAGCTGATCGCGCGGATCATGCTCGGCGAGGGGCGCTGCTGACCCGCGCCTCATGGCCGGCCCGAAGGCGCCCTCCCGATCGCCGCGCGGCGGTCGGGAGGGCGTCGTGCCGGGCGGGCGGACGGGGTGTCAGCCCCAGTTGCCCACCAGCGGGATGTCGCCCGGGTTGCCGAACTTCCTGCTGTAGACCACCAGGTCGGAGTTCTCGGCGGCCCCGTAGAAGGTCTGGTCGCCGGGCCGGTACACGCCGATGGTCTCCTTGCCGCTGCCGTCCCAGTCGCCCTTGACCGGGCGGTCGCCGGGGTTGCCGAACCTGACGCCCGGGCGCGGGTGTTCCGTCTCGTTGGAGTCGTTCAGGTAGAAGGTCTGGGTCTGCGGGTCGTAGACGGCGACGGTGGTGGTGCCGTTTCCGTCCCAGTCGCCGGCCAGCGGCTTCCAGCCCTCGTTGCCCAGCTTGATCCGGTACCTGACGGTGGCGTTGTCGTCGGACAGGTAGAAGTACTGGTCGCTGGGCCGGTAGACGCCGACCGTGCTCCGCCCCTGCCCGCTCCAGTCGCCGACCAGCGGGACGTCACCGGGGGCCCCGAACGGGAAGGTGGCGGCCACGGTGGCGTTGTCGTAGGACAGTTGGAAGGTCGCGGTGTCGCGGTGGTAGACGCCGACGGTGTCGGTGCCCGGCCCGTTCCAGTGGCCCGTCAGCGGGACGACGTCGCCGCCCCCGCCGCCGAACACGGCCTGGCCGGTGTACCAGCCGTTGTGGGCGGCCTGGCCGAAGCTGCCGTCCGAGGACCGGTACACGCCCACCGAGGCGGGCGCCGGCGTGGGCGTGGCGTCGACCACGGCCTTGCCGATCCTCTTCTGCGCCGCGACGGTCAGCGGCACCTTGTTCGGCTGGTCCGGGCCGAGCCAGCGGAAGTTCTGCAGGTAGACGACCCGGGGGTCCTGCGCGGCGATCGCGCGGTACTCGGCGTTGTACGCCGCGATGTCGGCGTCGGTCTTGCCGGAGTAGCAGCCGTCGGCGACCCGGTACTCGTTGGTGGACTCCGGGAAGAGCATCAGGTGCTGGTCCGGCGAGGAGAGGAAGGTCTTCAGGTTCGCCAGCAGCCGCTGGATCTCGCCGCGGCCCTCGCAGTAGTAGTCGAAGCCGACGATGTCGACCGTGGACGGGATCGGCGCGGTCTGCTCGGCGTTCCAGCGGTCGAGGCTCATGATCAGCGTCTTGTCCGGGAACGCGGCCCTGATCTGCTCCGCCTGCGTCTGGACCTGCGCGGGGCTCAGGCCGTGCGAGTAGGGCTCGTCGCTCACGTCGACGGCGCCGATCTTGTCGATGTTCGACCCGATGCGCCGCACCAGGTCCAGGAGGTTCCGCGCGGCGTTCGGGTTCGGGTCGACGGCCCAGGAACCCGGCGCACGCGGGACCACCGTCTCCTGGTTGAGGTCGATCACGCAGGCGGCCGGCCGGCACTGGTCCAGGAACTCCAGGCGGGGGTCCTGGTCGCGCAGGTAGTTGTTGAAGTTGGTCCACTGCGCCACCTCCGGCGCGTGGTTGGCGCTGAAGTTCGGCTCGTTCGGGTCCCGGATGTCGAAGAACCCGTAGTAGCCGAGCCCGCCCAGCATGGAGACCCGCAGGTCGTCCGCCGTGGTGACCTGGCCGGCCGCCGAGTGGTGGGCGCCGAGCGAGACGTAGCCGTCGCGGGGCAGCTTGGCGGCGGTGCGGCCGGAGAACACCGTCGTGCCGTTGACCCTGACGGTCGCCTGCTGCCGGTCGCCGGTCGCCAGCGCGGCCGACACCTCGTAGGAGCCGGCCGGCGGGACGGCGGGCAGCGCGGTCGGGGTGCCGCCCTGGAAGAGCGTCAGCCCGCCGTCGGCCTGGACGCGCAGGCCGAGCGCGATGTCCTCGGCGTCGACGGCGCCCGTGCCGCCCGAGGCGTTGCCGACGGCGAGGGAGGCCCAGTCCTGGCCGGAGGTGCTGCCGACCACGGGAGTCAGGACGGCGTGCACCGTGTAGGCGCCGCTCTGGACGTCCGAGGTGGCCGGCTTGTCGAGGCGGACCGCCGAGGTGCCCTTGGGGAAGGAGAGCACGTTCGGGTGGGCCGGGCTGTTGACCTGCACCGAGCCCGCCGGCGGGTCGAGGGCCAGGCCCTTGACACCCGACACGGCGGTGTAGTTGGCGGAGATCAGGCTCGGCTGGCGGGCAGCCAGGTCCTGGTTGAGGCCGTGGTCGGCGGTGGCGTTGGGCGCGCCGTCGAAGGTGTCGACGAACGGCTTGGCGCTGCGGGTGGCGCTGGTGTCGATCCGGCTGACGTTCAGGCCGTGGCCGGCGCCGTCACCGAAGGTGGTGACGCGGTTCGGGTCGGAGAGGTACGCGCCGAGGTAGAGGAACTCGCTGCCCGGCCAGCGGGTCACCCCGGCCGGCGCGGAGACGGTGAACGGGGTGCCGTTCACCGTCAGGATGACGGCGCGGTCGGCGCCGGTGGAGACGGTGAGCGAGACGGCGTACTGCGCCGTGGGCGCCACCGTGCCGGTCCAGAAGGGGTTCTCGCCGCCGCCACCGTGGAAGAGGGCGAGCTTGCCGCCCGAGGTGACGGTCAGGCCGAGGTCGACGTCGCCGCCGGTGACGTAGCCGTTGCCGCGGTGGCTGCGGCTCAGCACGATCGAGCCCCAGTCGGCGCCGCCGGTGTCGCCGACGACCGGGTCGACCACCGTCGAGACGGTGTAGTGGCCGGTGCCGTCCGCGACGGCGGGCGCGCCGAGCATGATCGCGGAGACGCCCTTGGCGAACAGCAGCCTGTCGGGGTGGTCCGGATGACTGGTCTGGACGAACCACTGGTCGGGCGCGGTCGAGGTGTCCCAGCGGCCGGAGACCCGGGTGTAGGAGATCCCGTGCTGCCCGGGCGGGGGCGACTGCCGGGCGTCGAGGCCGACGTTCAGCCCGTACAGCGGGTCGGTGTCCTGGGCCGGGTCCAGCCGGAAGGTGTCCGCGAAGGCGCGCGTGGCGGTGAGGTCCACCGGGGCCGGGCCGGACCCGTCACCGGCCGGTGCGCCGGGTGCTGAGCCGGCGGGTGCTGAGCCGCTGGGTGCTGAGCCGGCGGGTGCGGCGGCCGCCGTGGTGGGTGCGAGGCCCGCGGGCAGCAGTGCCAGCGCGATCGCCGAGGCGCCGGCGAGCAGCCCGCGGCCCAGGCGTTGAGTGAGTATCACCGAGTGTTCGTCTCCCGGTCGTCGAATCGGCGACGCGGGTGTGCGCCCCCGAGGGGAGAGCGGACACAGCGGTGTCGTACCCCAGCTCAGCGACCTTCCCCCCGGGCGGGATCATAGAGGGTGGGTACGAACGGCCGCGCCGGGTGTTCCGGCGCGGCCGTGGGCGGGTCGGCTCGTTCACACCCCGCAGGGCGTCGACACCTCGTACCTCATGACACCTCGTGGGGCGTTGGCACCTGGTGGCTCGTCACACCTCGAAGGGCGTGATCGTCTGCTCGGCGCGCCCGTCGAAGACCTGCGCGGTCACCGGGTCGCCGCTGCCCCCGGACGTGCTGGAAGTCATGGCCCAGCCGGCGGAGTTCACCACGGCCTCGTTCATCACGTCGTACGTCCACTGCTGGGCGGCCGAGCCGTCACACGCGGCGGGTGTGATCTGACCGCCGACGGAGGACGGCGCGGCCAGGCACTCGTTGCCCTCGGCGCTGCGCATGCTGCCGTCGCGGGCGAAGACGAACAGCTGGTTGCCGTTGGGCGATTCGGCGCAGCCGTAGGTGATCACGCCGGTGGCGCCGCCGCGGTCCAGACAGGCGCCGTTGGTGAAGCGCAGGGGCCAGCGGGCGGACTGGCCGAGACCGGTCTCGGTGATCAGCGTGCCGTCGTCCTGCTTCTGCTGCCGGACCATGTCCTGGCAGGTGCCGCTGGTCGACGTTCCCGTGTTCTCGGCGGTGAGGGTGCCGCCGTTGCCGGTCATCTTGCCCCACCGGTTCTCGGCGTACGCGTTGTCGTCGCACACGTACCGGGAGTCGTTCCAGTCGAAGTACTCCACCCAGCTGCTCCAACTGTGCTGGATCTTCGAGGAGTTCGGCAGCAGGGCCTCGCCCAGGACGAAGCTGGTGCCGGCGGTCTCGTCGCTCACGGTGACCTTCGCCCAGTGGGTCACGGGGTCGATCTCCACGTGGAAGGCGTAGGTGTCCCCGGTGACGGGACGGCCGTGGTTGACGGTGGTGTTGGAGCACTGCAGGTGCTGGCCCTCACCCTCGTTGTTCCAGCAGTGCGAGCCCTCGGTCCCGTCCTTGAACTGGAGGTCCTTGTCGGCCCAGGTCGACCAGAGGAACTGTCCGCTGTTCTGCTTGCCGAGCTGGAAGCCGGTGTAGGAGAGGTTCCCGTCGAAGTTGAACTGGTGCGCCCAGTACACGTCGCCGTCTCCCGGACTGGTGACCACGGTGTTGCGGAAGTCGACGTCCGTCACGGTGTCGGTGGTGTTGAAGGTCCAGTCCGAATAGGCGCCGGGCGTCTGACCGGTGGCCGTGATACCGGCGGCCGCCGGCAGGGCGGACGGCGTCGGAACGGCCTCGGCCGTCACGGCTCCGGTCCAGATCCCGGAGAGGGAGAGGAGGGCGGCGACGGTCGCCGGCCAGGCGGACGGGCGGGTTCGAGGACGGGCTGGGAATGACACGTGGGGCTCCTTGGGAGAATCGGGAGAAATCGGGCGGTCGAGCATCCACAAGATTTCTCCGGCCGGAGGCGCGCGGCAATCGGAAGCACTACGGAGCGTGACGGATTTCCTGCCGGATCCGCCCGAACGCCCTGGTCAGCGGGACGGTCCTGCGGGAGGTCCAGGCAGGGGCGGGCGGCGCGTGGGACGACCAACCGGACGCATCCGGCGACCGCCGCCCGGAGCATGGCCGGGCGGCGCCATGACGGTCAGTCGGGATTGTTTTCGGTCAGGTCCGTCGATGTATCGATCTGGATCTATCAGCGACCTGATCACCGCCGCTAAGGTGCGGCGCATCCCCGCTGTTACACCCTCCCCGCGCCGCACCGACGGCGGGGAGACGACCGATCGGAACGGTGTCGCCGTGACCACGATCCTCCGCAAGCTGATGACCCGTACGGGGAGGGCGGCCGCCACGGTCGCCGTGCTCGCGGCCGCCCTCACCGGCACGACGGCGGCCGGCGCGGCCTCCGCGGCCTCCCCAGCCCCGGCGGCCGCCGCAGCCGGCGGCTGGAGCTGCTCCGGGGCGCCCGTCCCGGCCGGCTACGTCATCACCATGTACAACGCCGGCGGCTGCAACAACCACGGCTCGTGGTACCAGCGGCCCGCGCAGGACCGCCTCTGGACCTGCTCCGGCTCGCCGATCGTCTCCGGCTATGTGCTGACGAACTACGACGCCCAGGGGTGCAGCGGCGTCGGCGCCTGGTACCACGAGCTGGTCCGCAACGGCGTCTGGACCTGCCCGTACTCGCCGATCCCGGCCGGGTACCGCAGCACCACCTACGACGCGCGCGGCTGCAGCGGCCTCGGCGCCTGGCTCACCGTGAAGATCTGAGCGGCGGGAACCGCAGGACGGGACGGCGGTGGGCGACGGCGCGCGCCGAGCACGGGGGCGAACCCGCGCGCCCGCCCGGCCGCCGTCCCCTCAGAACCGCAGGTCCATCCGCTGCTCGACCGCGTCGACGCCGAACTTGCGGGCCGGGCGGGAGACGGTGAGCTCGAACCCGGCCGTCGCGTAGAGGTGGTGGGCGGCGCCGAGTCCCTCGACCGTCCAGAGCAGCACGCCCTCGTACGCACGGGCCCGGGCCTCGTCCAGGGCCGTCTCCAGCATCCGGCGGCCCAGCCCCCGGCCCCGGGCGTCCGGGTCGAGGATCACCCACCGCAGCTGGCCCCAGCCGGGGCGCTCCTCCGCCCGGACGAGACCGGTGGCGCCGACCACCCGGCCGTCGATCTCGGCGACCCACAGGCGGCCGGGTGCCGCGCCGCCCTCACGGGCCCGGGCCAGCACCAACTCGGCCATCCCGGCGGCGACATAGGCCTCCATGGTCGCGTCCATGCCGTGCTCGCGGGAGTAGAGGACGCCGTGCAGGGCGGCGACGGCGCCCAGGTCTCCGGGCCGGAGGGCCTCGCGGATGGTCGCGGCTCCGGGTGCGCTGGCGGCCATGCGGCATCCCCTTTCACTGAAACACTCGTTTCAGTGAAACGATAGAGCACGTGTCCGCTCCCACCAACGCGCCCTCCCACCCGTCGCCTCATCCGTCATCCCCTCGGCGCGCGTCGGCTCGGCAGCCGTCCCCGCGTCGCGAGGACCTCCTCGCGGCGACCGTCCGCTACGTCGCCGAGCACAGCGTGTCCGACCTCTCCCTCCGCCCGCTGGCGGCCGGGATCGGCTCCAGCCCGCGCGTGCTGCTGTACCTGTTCGGGTCGAAGGAGCAGCTGGTCCGGGAGGTCCTGGCGGTCGGACGGGCCGAGCAACTGGCGCTGCTGGAACGGTCCGAGGCCGAGGGCGGCGGCGCCCGCGAGACCCTCGACCTGCTCTGGGAGTGGCTGACGCAGCCCGAACACCGAGGGGCGCTGCGGCTGTTCTTCGAGGGGTACGTCCGCGCCTTCGGCCGGCGCGAGCCGTGGCCGGACTTCGGCACCGCCTCGCTGGAGGAGTGGCTGCCACCGCTGGAACGCGTCCTCGACGGCACCCGGGCGAACCCCACCGTGGTGCTCGCCGTCCTCCGCGGCCTGCTGCTGGACCTGCTCGCCGGGGTCGACGACGAGTCCGACAGCTCCGACGGGTCCCACGCCCGGCGCGTCCACGCCGCCTGGCACGCCTTCCTCGACGCCGCCCTCGCCTGAGCCCCGGCCCGGGCGACGGATCCCGTCGGCCGACAGATGTCGCGCACCGACGGATGCCGCGGTCCCGACGGCCGCACCTCCGGCCGGGTCCGTCCCCTGCGCGGACCCGACCGGCAGCCCATGCGGCGCGTACGGGACTGACGCGTACGCCTGTCCCGTGCCGTGGGGATCGAGCCTAGGCAGGGGCGCTTACCGATCGCTTACCAATCACTGACGGCTGCGGCCCTCGACCGGTACGGCCGCGGCTGCGGCAACGGCCCCGGCCCCGGCCCCGGCCACTACCGGACGTCGCTCAGCTCCCGCGCCTCCGTGAGCACCCGCGCGGCCGACTCCGGCAGCCCGGCCGCCTCGTAGGCCCGGCCGAGCGCCCGGAGCGCCTCCGCGAGGAAGGAGCGCCAGCCGCGGGCGCGCCACACCAGCACGGACTCCTCCAGGTGGGCGACGGCCGAGGCGCGGTCCCCCGCCGCCAGGTCCAGCTCCCCGAGGATGCCGAGGGCCTGGGCGAGGTGGTGCCCCAGGTCGAAGCGGCGGGCGATGGCCAGCGCGGCCTCGGCCGTCTCCCGGGCGCGGCCGTCGCCGGTGGCCGCGTACAGCGTGGCCAGGTACAGCAACGAGAACGCCTCCACGTAGCGGTCCTTGAGCGAGCGGGCCATGGCGAGCGAGCGCAGGAGCAGCTCGCCGCCCCGCTCCACCTGGCCGGCCCGGCCGTGGGCGGCTCCCAGGAACTGGATCGCGGTCGCCTCGAAGCGGGTGTTGCCGATCAGCCGCGCCAGCCGCAGCGTCTCGGTGAGGTGCTCGATCGTGCGGTCGAGGTCCGTCTCCCCGTGGGCGATGGCGATGATCTGGTGCGCCCGGGCCTCGCCGCCCGGGTGGTCGTGGGCGGTGGCGAGGTCCAGGGCACGGTGGCCGGCGTCCAGGGCCTCCTGCGCGCGGCCCTGGGCGACCAGGCTCCAGGCCGTCAGGACGAGGGCGTCGGCGGCCCCGCGCTCCTCCCCGACCTGCTCGAACAGGCGCCGCAGGTGCCGCGCCCGCTCCTCCAGGGCGACCATCGTCTGGGCGCCGTCCGCCAGGTCGACGGCCGTGCCGGAGCCGTCGGCCGGGGTGGTCCAGGTCGTCACCTCGATCAGGCCGCGGGTGAGCACGGCGGTGCCCAGGCCGTCACCGGCCGACCGGCAGGCCTGGAGGACGGCCAGGTGGGTGGTGCGCCACTCGTCGTACAGGCCGCGCACGTCGCAGTACTTCTCCTGGCAGGCGGCGAGGTCCCAGGCCACCGGCACCATGCGCAGCGCGGCGGCCTGCCGGGCGCTCGCGTCCAGGGCCGGCTGCTCGGCGTCGAACCAGGCCATCGGGTCGTCCAGCAGCGCCGCCGCGACGCCGGACGGCATCGGGTGGCGCGGCGCGGTGCCGTGGATCGGCGCGAAGCACGGCCCGGGCACCTGGTCGGCCGCCTGCTCGGCCAGCCAGAGCCAGGCGCCGAAGGCCCGTCCGAGCGCGGCGGTGCGGGCGGCCGGCTCGTCCGCGGCCTCGGCGTGCTCGCGCGCGTACAGCCGGACGAGGTCGTGGAAGCGGTAGCGCAGGTGCGGCTCCGTGCCGGTCTCCTGGAGGAGCTGGGCGTCGATCAGCTCCTCCAGCTGGCGCTCGGCCCGCTCCGGCGGGATGTCGGCCACCGCCGCCGCGACCCACGGCGCGAAGTCGGGCGCGTCGAGCAGTCCGAGCAACCGGAACGTCCGGCGGGTCGGCTCAGGAAGCCGGGCGTAGCCGACGGCGAAGCCGGCCCGTACGGCCAGGTTCCCCGCGGCCAGTTCGTCGAGCCGGCGCCGTTCGTCGCGCAGCAGGTGCGCGAGCCGGGCCAGGGTCCAGCGCGGCCGGGCGGCCAGCCGGGCCCCGGCGATGCGGACGGCCAGCGGCATGCCGCCGCACAGCTCGACGATCTGGGCGGCGGCCACCGGTTCGGCGGCGACCCGGCGGTCCCCGAGGATGCGGCGCAGCAGCGTCCGGGCGTGGGGCGCGTCGAGTTCGTGCAGGTCGACGAGGTGCGAGCCGGGCAGCGCCGTGAGCGCGGCGCGGCTGGTGACCAGGACGGCCGGGCGGTCCGGCCCGTGCCCGGCCGGGTCCGCCGGGGTGCCCGGGAGCAGCGGGCCGATCTGCTGCTCCCCGGCGGCGTTGTCGAGCAGGACGAGCGTGCGGCGGCCGGCCAGCAGCGTGCGGTACAGCGCGGAACGCTCCTCCAGGGAGGCCGGGATCTCCCGGGGGTCCGCGCCGAGGGCGCGCAGGAAGGCGGCGAGGACGCCGGCCGGGTCGGCGGGCGTCTCGTCGGCCCCGCGCAGGTCCGCGTACAGCCGGCCGTCCGGGTAGTCGACGGCGGCGCGGTGGGCGCTGTGGACGGCCAGCGCCGTCTTGCCGATGCCGCCCATCCCGGCGATCACCGGCACCCGGCCGGCCGCCAGGGCGTCCAGGACGAGCCGCACCTGCTCGTCACGACCGGTGAAGTCCGGGATGTCACGCGGGAGTTGGGAAGGCACCCGGGACCGCCCCGGAACGGCTCGGGCATCCTCCCGGTCGTGCGCCAGCAGCGCCAGGAAGACGCTCTGCACCTGCTCGCCCGGCTCGATCCCCAGCTCCTCGGACAGCCGTCGGCGCAGCGCCTGGAAGCGGCGCAACGCCTCCGCCGCCCGCCCGTCCGCCGCCAGCAGCTCCAGCAGGGCGGCCTGCACCGGCTCGTCGTACGGGTACTCCTCGGCGAGCGCCGTCAGCGCGGGAACGGCCGTCCGGGCCGCCCCGTCGGCCTGCGCGGCCCGGGCCAGGGCCAGGGCCGTGGCACGCACCTCGTCCTCCACGGCGGCCACCAGCGGGTCCTCCCGGTTCACCCGCTCCAGCCCGGCCAGCACCGGCCCGCGCCGCAACCCGATCGCCCCGGCCACGTCCCCGTCGGCGGCGAACCCGCGGAACCGCCCGAGGTCCACCGCGCCCGGCCCGGTCACCAGCCGGTACCCCTGCGCGTCCGACTCCAGCACCACCGACTCGTCCCCGAACCCGCCGAGCCAGCCGCGCAGCCGCGACATCCCGGTGTGCACCGCACCCCGGCCCACCCGGTCCGCCTGCCCCGCCCACACCAGCTCCAGCAGCCGCCCCACCGACAGCCGCTCCCCCTCCGCCAGCAGCAGGACCCCCAACAGCCCCCGCAACACGCCGGCCCGCGGCAACACCTGCGGCACGGAGTCCACGGCGACCGCCAGGGGCCCCAACAGCCCGAACGTCATCTTCATCCGCTGCATCCGCTTCAGTCCCTCAGAGCCCACGACCGCCCTCGGCCCGCCCACGACCCTAATCCGGATTCCGATGAACAGCGGCCACCGCTCCTGCCCCGCCGTCGCCGTCCCGCCGACTCCACGGGCTCCTCCTCCTGGGTGTTCAGGCGAGAAGGATCTCCTCGGGCCTGCGGTTGAGCACCTCCGGGGATCGGCTGCTCAACAGGGCGTCGACGCACGTCATGAGATCCCCGCCATGATCCTGGACGGCAATCTCGCGCAGTTCCCTGACCAGGTCCTGCCCGTTGATCAGAACCACCGGGTACTGGTCCTCGACCATCTCCAACTGCGCCGGCTCGGAGTAGGAGCCGGTGGTGACGTACACGCCGATCCAGCCCCGCTTGAGACGGGCCACCACGCGTGCGATCTGTTCGGCCGATACGAGGCTGTCCGGCTTGATGCACTTGGCCTGCCCGAGGACGACCAGCTTCGTGCCGGCCAGGCCGCTGCCGAGATCGAGCCGCCCGACGAAGTCGGCACCACCGTCGCCGGAACGACGGGTGAGCCAACCCTCCTTGTAGCTGTGACCGGAGCCGCGCATCACCTTCTCGGCGACGACCGCTGCCAGAATCTCGAAGGCGTGCTTGTCGTCGTCGAACCGCTGGTAGACCGCCTGAAGGTCCGCCTCGATGGAACTGCCGGCCGTCGGGCGCTGGTCACGCACCTTGACCACCTGGCTGCGGGCCACCCGCCGACGCACCTTCGGCAGGACCGAGTGACCGTGCTTGACCCAACCTCGCCATGCTGCGGGTGCCAGCTTCAGGATCTCGGCATCGGACCGGCCAGGGTCCCGACGGGCGGTGATCCAGTCCCAGGACAGTTTGTCGTCCTCCTCGGTGAGGTCGATGACCGCGAGATCGAACACGTAGTTGGTGAACGTCGTCTTCGTCGCGCCTCCCCACTGGACGACACGTTCTGCCCGTTCGATCAAGGCCGCGCCGCAGAACTGGACCTGGCCCTTGTCCCTGCCGTTGTGCGGGACGGAACGGAAGAGCAGCAGCGGCGCGGCAGCAGCCCTTCCCTCGGGCGTGGGTGCCTGGTGGCTGTCGAAGGCCTCCAGGAGCGCCGCGTTACCCGTGGTGCCACCGACCGGCTTCATCGTTTCGGGCTTGTGGTCACCGAAGTAGCGGACATGTCCGTTGTCCACGTCGAACACGTCGTGCCACGGAGTCTGTTCCGAGCCCGCCTTCCAAGGGCTCGACCGGATCATCACAGCCGGTCGCCGCAGCCCGGCCACCGTCTTGACCTTGGCCATGGGGTTGATGCCCTTTTCGAGCTGGGCGCGTGGCCGGCCGGGGCTTTCAGTGACGAAGTAGAAGTTGTCGAATCCGTCGACGGTCGCCGGCGACGCGTCCTTCGTAGCCGCGTACCTGAGCACACTGCCCACGTGCAACGAACTTCCCACGGTTCCCCCTTCGGCACGACCTGTCCCTTCCATGATCTTGTCAGATCAGTCCGACAAGCAGATGGACGGGCAAGTCGTGATGCCGATCTACCTCGGCATCGGTCGGCCTGGGGCAGACGGGCAGGAAGGACACGGGGCAAAGCCTCAGCGCGGATCCACAGCCTGGCTTCGCGACCTATTGTGTGCTGCCCTCACGGACCAGGTTGTGTCCGCGGGCCGTGTGTAGCCAACGACGGCGGACGGCGACGACCTGCCCTCCTTCAGCGCCGCACCTCGACGCTGGCCCCGGCCGCGCGCAGCTCGCCCGCTACGGCCTCGGCGAGGTCCGAGGTCACGTCGTCGAGGATGGTCGCGGGAAGCCGCCCGAGGAGGAGCTTGCCGTGCCACAGGCTGAGCCCGGTCCGTCGCCTGACGGCCTTCGCGACCTCCAGGACGTGCGGGCCCGGATCGGTCACCACGACGCTGATGGGCCCCTCGTCACAGACCAGCTCGCCGTACAACTCCCCACCCCTTTCGCTCCGTTGCCCGGAGGGTAGGTGGTCCCCCGCGCCCGGTCCACGGAATTGTCCTCCGCCCGGCTCGCGGCGGCACCTCGGCCGCCGGCCGGAACGACACGACGGCAAGGCGTGGCTGCCGGGCCCGTGAGGGTCTCGGGCCCGGCAGCCGACCGGCCTACTGTGCCGCCGTCTTCATGTAGGTGCTCCAGATGCGGGTCGGGAGGGCGGCGTCGGAGGTGTCCGGGGTGGCGCCGCCGAGGCCTTCGAGGGAGAGCAGCTTCATGTCCTTCAGGTCCGCGCGGAAGATGGTGACCGCCGTCGACAGCTGCCCGTTGTAGCCGACGAACCACCCTGCCGTACGGTCTGCGGTGGTGCCGGGTTTGGCGGCCAGGCCGGGGCCGGCCTCCGCTGCCGGTTTGGCGGCTCCGTCGCGGACGGAACCCTTGAGTGCCGCGTCCACCTCGGCCGCGACCGATGGGGTCAGTGCCTGGGTGGCGGCGGGCAGGCGCAGGGGGAGCTGGGCGCCGTTGCGGGAGATCCTGAGGACGGAGTACGGGTCGGTGTGGCTGCCGCCGGCCGCGAAGGCGGCGTACGCGTCGGCGGTGCGGACGGCGCTGGGGGTGGAGTTGCCGACGCCGAGGGCGGGGACGAGTTCGCCCAGGCTGTTGGGGAGCAGGCCGAGGTCGGTGGCGGTCTTCTGCACCCGGTCCAGGCCGACGTCCATGCCGAGCTGCATCAGCGGCCCGTTGACGGACTGTTCGACCGCGTTCCGCAGGGTGACCGTGCCCCAGTTCCGCCTGCCGTCGTTGGCGGTCTTGACGATCTTCCCGTCCCGTCCCCAGTACGGCCCTTCCGGGGTCATCACGTTCACCCCGTCGTCGCCGTTGTAGGGGGTGGCGGGCGTCACCGGGGTGCGGTCGCCGCCCCGTTGGCGCTGCACTCCCTGGCCGAGCCCGGCGGCGTACACCACCGGTGTGAAGGCCGAACCGATCGGCACCGAGGTGGTGTTGGCGTTGTTGAAGCCCTGCTTGAGGTAGTCGGTGCCGCCGTAGAGCGCGACGATCCGGCCGTCCGGGGCCACCGAGGCGGCGCCGACCTTCAGGAGCTTGTCGGCCTCCCGGTTCTCCGGGTCGATCCCCGCGGTGCCCTCCCGTACGGCGGCGGCCAGGGCGTCGACCCTCGGCTTCTCGAAGGTGGTGCGGATCTGGTGGCCGCCGAGGTCGAACTGGGCCGGGGTGATGTCGCTGTGGCTCTCCACATAGGCGCGGGCCATGTCCACCAGGTACCCGGTCTGGCCGCTCAGCCCCGCCGACTTCGGCTGCGGCCTGGGCTCGGGGAACACGGTGTACTTGGCGCGCTCGGCGGCGGACAGCTTGCCGACCTCCACCATCCGGTCCAGGATCCACGACCAGCGCTCCTCGGCGCGCTCCCGGTTCTCCGCGCTGACCGCCGGGTCGTACTGCCCGGCGCCCTTCAACAGCGCGGCCAGGAAGGCGCCTTCGCTCGGGTCGAGCTGGGAGACGTCCTTGCCGTAGTACGCCGCCGCGGCGCGCTCGATGCCGTAACTGCCGCGCCCGAACCAGCTGGTGTTGAGGTAGCCGGCCAGGATGTCCTGCTTGCTCATCCGGTCGTCCAGCTTGATCGCGATGACGATCTCGCTGAGTTTGCGGGACATGTCCTGGCGCTGGTTCAGGTAGATGTTCTTGACGTACTGCTGGGTGATGGTGGAGCCGCCCTGGGTCTCACCGCCGGTGACCATCTGGACGACGGCGCGCCCGATGCCGGTGACGGAGATGCCCGGGTCGTCGTAGAAGGTCTCGTTCTCGGCGGCCAGCACCGCCCACTGCACCGGCTCCGGCACCTGGCCGAGCGGCACCTCCTGCCGGTTGGTCGGACCGATCCGCGCCATCTCGCTGCCGTCCGCCCAGTAGTAGACGTTGTTCTGCTGGGTGGCGAAGGAGTTCAGGTCCTCCGGGACGGCGGTGTGCGCGTAGAACCAGAGCAGCCAGCCGCTCAGCCCGGCCGCGCCCGTCCCGGCCACCAGCAGCAGCTGCCGCCAGGACGGGAGCCAGCGGCGGACGCCGCGCCGTCCGCAGCGCGGGTAGTCGATCCGCAGGGACGGGCGCCAGCCCCGGAACGGACGCGACCCGCGTAACGGCCGGGGGCGCGGGCGCGGCAGGAAACGTCGACGTCGGCGCCCGGGCGTCTCCTTCTCGGCGGTCTCGTCGGCGGTCTTCTCGGCGGTCTCCTCGGCCACGCCCTCGGCCGTCTCCCCGGCCCCGTCTTCGGCCACGTCTTCGGCCCCGCCGTCTTGCTGAGCACGCACAGTCCGGTCTCCGATTCGCTCGTGGGCTGACCCTCCGTACACATAGACGTGATGAGAACATCAGTACGTATGCCTGGCTTTGGTGTGATCATGGTCATACTGCGCTCGACGGGTGGGACGTGAGCGTCCGGCGGGCGGGCCGCGGACCGTGGACGAACAGCCCGCGGACGGCCGCCCGCGCCGAACCCGGTCCGCGCCAGCCCCGGCGTGCCGCCAGAATGGCGCCATGAGGATGATCCAGACCGCGCTCGGCACGCTGCTGCTCCTGCTGATCATCGGCAGCATCCTGCGCACGCTGGTCGTTCCGCGCGGCCTCTACTCGGCGCTGGTGATGCGGCTCTGGCGGGTGCTGCGCACGCTGCTGCGGCTGTCCGCCGGGCCGAACCGCGGCTACCTCGCGCAGGACCGGGCGCTCACCTGGCTGGCGCCGCTGGTGCTCCTCGGCATGCTCGGCGTCTGGCTCAGCTGCATGCTGACCGCCTACACCCTGCTGCTGCACGGCACCTCCGAACTGAGCTGGTCGGTCTCCGTGCGCGAGGCCGGGTCCAGCCTGTTCACCCTCGGCTTCGCGAGCGGCGAGCGGCTCCACCTCTCCGCGATCGACTTCCTGGCCGCCGCCAGCGGCCCGCTGGTCATCGCCCTCCAGATCGCCTACCTGCCGACCCTCTACGCCGCCTACCAGCGCCGCGAGACCGAGGTGACCCTGCTGCAGTCCCGGGCCGGCGAGCCCGCCTGGGGCCCCGAGCTGCTGGCCCGCCAGTCCCTGGTGGACACCGAGACGGCGCTCCCCCAGCTCTACCGGGACTGGGAGCGGCTGGCCGCCGACATCGGCGAGAGCCACTCCAACTACCCGGTGCTGCTCTCCTTCCGCTCCCCTCAGCCCCACCGCAGCTGGGTGGTCGGGCTGATCGCCGTGATGGACGCCGCCGCCCTGCACCTGGCGCTCTGCCCACGCTCGGCCCCGCCCGAGGCCCGGCTGGTGATCCGGGCCGGCTTCACCGCGATGCGCGACATCGGCCGCTCGCTGCGGATCGACTTCGAAGCGGACCCGGACCCGGACATCCCGATCCGGCTGACCTACGCCGAGTACCTGGGCGCCGTCGCGATGATCACCGCGGCCGGGTTCCCGCGCGAGCGCCCGGTCGAGGACGCCTGGGCGCACTTCCACGGCTGGCGGGTCAACTACGAGGCGCTGGCGTACGAACTGGCCCGGCGCAGCGACGCCGTCCCGGCGCTGTGGACCGGCCCGCGCGACTTCCGCGCCCCCGTCATCCCGCCGAGCCGCCCCACCGACCGCCGCCCGTCCTCGACCCCGCCGCCGGGGACACCGCTGCCGCCGCTGCCGCCCGCCTGAGCGGGCGGACCGGACGAACCGGGCGGACCGGGCGGACCGGGCGGACGGGACCGACCCGGGCGGACCGGGTACACTCGTCCGGAGTACGTGCCGTTCAGGAGCACGCAGGAGCAGAGGAAGAAGAGGGAGGTGGGGTTGATGACCGCGCTCAAGGCCGCCATGCGCAGCGTCCGGGTCTCCCTCACGTCCCGGGCCGCGGCCTGACCTCCTCCTGTCCCGCCTCGCCGGGGGCGTGAGCCCGCGGGGCCCGCACGAACACTCCTCAGGAACGGATCTCCGTCCACCATGCGCAACTGGATCACGCGTGCCGAGACCGGCACCGACATCCCGACCATCCGCGACATCAACCTCGCCGCCTTCGGAACTCCCGCCGAGGCCGACCTCGTCGACGCGCTGCGCGCCGACGCCTCCTGGATCGAGGGCCTGTCCCTCGTCGCCACCACCGAGCACGGCACCGACGAGCAGGGCACTGGTGAGCACGGCACCGCCGTCGGCCACGCCCTGCTGACCCGCTGCCACATCGGCGACGTCCCGGCCCTGTGCCTGGCCCCGTGCGCCGTGCTCCCCGCGTACCAGCGCACCGGCGCCGGCTCCGCCGCCGTCCGCGCCGCACTGGACGCGGCACGGGACCTGGGCGAGCGCCACGTCGTCGTCCTGGGGCACCCGGACTACTACCCGCGGTTCGGCTTCACCCGCGCCTCCGCCCACGGCATCGGCCTGAGCATCGAGGTCCCGGACGAGGCGCTGATGGCCCTCGCCCTGGACGCCGGCCACCCGCTGCCCGCGGGCACCGTCCGGTACGCCGCGCCGTTCGGCATCTGACGGACGACGCCGGGCGGGGCACCTGGGTGCCCCGCCCGGCGTCCTTCCCTACTGTCAGGGACTGTCAGGGCCCTGCCCGACAGCGGGCCTCAGACGGCCACCGTGGCGCCGGTCGCCAGCGAACGCTCGGCGCCGACCAGGATCTCCACCACCCGCAGGCCGAAGTCCGCCCCGCACGGGTGCGGCTCGCCGGAGGCCGCCGAGGCCCGCAGGGCGTCCAGCGCCCGGTGCAGCGCCGCGGCCGGTCCCTCGCCGCGCGGGGGCAGCTGCACCACGCCGTGCTCGCCGCGCAGCTCCATACCCGTCCCGCCGGCCGCGAGCGGCGCGGTCAGGCTGAGCGCGAGCGTGCTGGAGGCGCCGCCGGCGTGCCGTACCACCAGGTGGACGGTGTCCAGCGGGCCGGCCGCCGCCGTCACGTGCGTCGCGTCGCCCAGGATCGGCAGCAGGACGGACAGCGCGTGCGGGCCGACGTCCCACAGCGCGCCCTTCTCGACCCGCCACGGCGAGGCCGCGTACGGGCTGGTGCTGCCGGGCGCGAACACCGAGCCGAGCCAGTCCGAGCGGCCGGTGAACCAGCCGCCGAGCTCCGCCTGCCGCTCGATCCACGGGATCTGCTCGCCGCCGAAGCGCACGGTGAAGAAGACCACCGAGGCGACCTTGTGCTCGCGCACCGCCTCGGCCACGGCCTCGGCGTCCGGCACCGTCAGCGCGACCGGCTTGTCCAGCAGCAGGTGGCAGCCCGCCTCGGCGGCCCGCACGGCGAGGCCCGCCTGCACGGTCGGGGGCAGCGCGATGGAGACCGCGTCCACCTCGGCCAGCAGCCGGTCCAGGTCCGCGTACCCGGGCACGCCGTGCGCGGCGCCCAGCGCCTCGGCCGCCTCCGGTCGGCGGCCCCAGACGCCGGTGAACTCCAGCCCGGGGTGCTCGGCCAGGACGGGCGCGTGCACCCGCTCCGCCCAGGGGCCGGTTCCCAGCAGTCCGATCCGCACGATGTCTCCGTTTCCTTCGTGTTCCGTCGCGACGTCCGTGTTCTGTCGCAACGCCCGTGTTCCGTCGCGTTCGTGTTCCGTCGCGACGCCGCCGCGTGCTCGCGGCGCGTGATTCGCGGCGCGCGCCCTGGGTCAGCCCCGGACGCGAGCCAGGGTGAAGCCGTCGTAGCCCTTGCTGCCGACCGTCTGCACCGAGGTCGCGGTGACCGTCGGCTCGGCCGCGATCAGCTCGTGCAGCGCCCGGGTGCCGACCACCGCCGGGTCGGTGCTGTCCGCGTCGGCGACCGCGCCGCCGCGCACCACGTTGTCGACGATGATCAGCGAGCCGGGCCTGGTCAGCTGGAGCGCCCGGCGGAAGTACTCCGGGTTGCTCGGCTTGTCGGCGTCGATGAAGACCAGGTCGAAGGGCTCCACGCCCTGCTCGACCAGCTCGGCCAGCGAGTCGGCGGCCCGGCCGACCCGTACCTCGGCGACCCCGGCCAGCCCGGCGGCCGCCAGGTTGCCCCGGGCGACCTCGGCGTGCCGGGGGTCCAGCTCCAGGGTGAGCAGGGTGCCGTCCGCGGGCAGCGCCCGGGCCAGCCAGATCGCGCTGTAGCCGCCGAGCGTGCCGACCTCCAGGATCCGCTTCGCGCCCTGGGTCACTGCCAGCAGGTGGAGCAGCTTGCCCTGGTTGGGGGCGACCGCGATCTTCGGCAGCCCGGCCGCGTCGGCGGCGGCGGTGGCGCCCTCCAGCACCGGGTCGTGCCCGACCAGCTGCTCGGAGAAGTAGGCGTCCACGGCGTCCCAGGTCGGCTGCGAAGACATCGGGCCCTCCAGAGTGCAAGATCGGCAGCTACCCGGCCGATGCTACTCCGAGGGCCCGAGGGCACCACGACGGTGGTTGTGGACGGCCGGTCGGACGACCGGCCGTACGGGAGGTCAGTCGGCGACCGGCTCCTTGGTCGCGGCGGCGGCCTTGGCGGCCTCTTCCGCCTCGATCTTGGCGTGCGTCTTGGCGGCGCGGCGCTTCATGATCCAGGCCGAGAGCAGGCCGATCACCAGGGCCGCCCCCAGGCCCGCCCAGGAGAACCGGGCCAGCCAGGGCTCGATGCTCTTGCCGACCTTGTAGACCAGCAGCGTCGTGCCGCCGGCCCAGACCACGCCGCCCAGCACGTTGGCGATCAGGAACTTCCAGTACGGCATCTTCAGCGCGCCCGCGAGCGGACCGGCGAAGATGCGCAGCAGGGCGATGAACCGGCCGAAGAAGACCGCCCACATGCCCCACTTCTGGAAGGAGCGCTCGGCGGTGGCCAGGTGGGAGGGCCCGAAGTGCTTGGGGAACTTGCGTCCCAGCTTCTCGAAGAGCGGCTTGCCTCCCTTGCGCCCGATCGAGTAGCCGATCGAGTCGCCGATGATCGCGCCGGCGATCGCGCAGATGGCGACGCCCCACGGGCTCACCACACCCTTGACCGCCATCAGGGACGCCGTGACCAGGGCGATCTCGCCGGGCAGCGGAATGCCCAGCGACTCCAGCCCGATGATCAGACCGACCACGGCGTACACCGCTGTCGGCGGAATCCCCTCGATCCAGGCGTCGATGTGCAAGGCCAGTCCCTCCGTGGCAGGACGGGACCGGCCGCGCTCCCCCTGGAGCCGCGTGCCCGTCCCGGCAGTTCGTCCGATGGCGGCACCCAGGCCGCTCCCCCGGAAACGAGCCTAACGTGCCGGGCGGCCTGTCCCCCCGGCCGATCACCCGTGGTTACGACGTACGCCCCCGCGCCATGGTTCCAGCTCGACCACCGTTTCTTCAAGATTCGGCAAAAAGCAGTGCGACCACGGACGGGCGCTGCTTGATCCGGCGCGCGAACGGCAGCAGGGCGCTCACCGGCCACCGCCCGCCCTCCGGGTACACCTCGCGCACGTCGGTGACCCCCGGGTGCGCGGTGGCCAGCTCGCCGCGCTCGTCCGCGTCCATCCCGAACGGCATCGGCGGCGCCTGGTAGTACCGGTCCCGCAGCTTGCCCTCGACAGCCCGCCGGCTGAACCAGCGCGGCACCGCGTCCAGCACCATCGCCCCGCCCGGGAAGCGCTCGGCGCAGGCCGCGATCAGCGCGCGGACCTCCTGCGGCCGCAGGTACATCAGCAGGCCCTCGGTACTGATCAGCACCCCGTTCGACGGGTCCACCTCGTCCATCCAGCCCGGATCGGTGGCCGAGTGGGCGACGATCCGGTGCCGCTCGTCCGGCGGCAGCAGCCGCCGCCGCAGCGCGACCGTCTCCGGCAGGTCCACCGACAGCCAGCTCGCCCGCCCGTTGTCGACCCGCCAGGCCTGGGTCTCCAGGCCGTCCCCGAGCCCGACCACGGTGCCGCGCGGGCAGCGGGTCAGGAAGTCCGCCACCTCGCGGTCGAAGCAGGCGGCCCGCAACGCCTGGAGCTGGCTCACCAGAGCGTTCTCCCCGAACCGCGCCGCGAACGGGTAGTCGATCCGCTCCACCAGCTCGACCGCCTTCGGGTCCGGCAGCACGGTGTCCGGCCGCCGCGCCTCCACCGCCCGGTGCCACAGCGTCCACAGCGCCGTCTCCGGTACCTGCCCCAGCTCCGGCCGCTCCCCGCCGCCACTCATCGCTCGCTCCTTCGGACGTGGTCCCGTCGCGGTCCGACGCGTTCCGTCGCGGTCCGTCGCGGTCCCGCCGTGTTCCCGTCATGGGCATGAACCCGCCGATTCTGACACCCCGTCCGCACCTCCCCTCCCGCCGACGCGCCGACTGACCGACCGGCGGAGCTCTACGACGCCAACCATCGACCGGGCCTTCCACGCGACCTGGAGCGCGCGAACTCGTTCTCCTGCGTGGGCACTTCTCACCCCACGGGGTGGAGAACCGAACGACGGAGGGCCACGTGCTCCAGCACCTCATCACTCACGACCACGACCTGCGGATGGTCCCCACCGACCGGAACGAGCTGACCACCTCGGTCGGCCGACTCCACGAGGAACTCCGGGCCCTGCCCGACGGGACCGACCCCGCCCGTGCCCGCCTCCTGACCAGGTGGATCGGCATCGGCCACCTGTGCCTGGGCCACCACGAGGAGGCCCGTACACTCCTCCGCCAGTCGCTCGACCTCGCCACGGAGACGGGCAACACCCGGGCCGTCGTCGCCACCGGACTCAACCTCGCCGACGCACACCGCTACGCCGGTGACGTGCGGACCGCGGACGCGCTCTACCGCAGCGCGCTGGACACCGCGCGAACCCGGCACCCGGAACTCCTCGACTTCGCACTCCAGCACACCGGCAAACACCTGATGGAACGCGGTGACCTCACGCAGGCCCGGACCCATCTACAGGAGGCACTGCGGCTGCGGATCGCCAAGGGGGACAGCGAGTTGATCGAGTCCACGCAGGCCGCACTCGACAGGGTGGAGCTACTGCTCGACCGCCCCTGACCACCCCTGCGGCAGACCCCGTCCCCGTTCTGCGCCAGGAGGCCGTAGCGGGGCCGGCGGTCAGCCCAGCCCGTTCGACCAGTCCGCCAGGAGGGCGAAGTCCTCCGCCGTCAGGCCGGCTTTCGGGTCGATGTGGTGGAGGAGTGCCGGGGCCGGGTGGTGGGTTTCGACCCAGGTGCGGTCGGCGTCCGTGATCAGGTCGTCGACCCAGGCGAACGGGCGGCCCTGCGCCCAGGTGACGATCTGTGGGGTCTTCCAGAACACGCCGTCGTCCGGCTCGGGCCGTGGCTCGGACCAGGGGATGTACGGCAGGGCGGGCAGCCCGAGCAGGGGGGCGATGAAGGTGTTGGCCTCCTCCTGCCACGTCGTCGCCCATGCCAGGTCGAAGGGCAGCGCGGCGAGGGCCGGGCCGTGGGCCGGGTTGAGCCAGACCCGCAGGGGCTTCGGGGCCTTGTGGGGAAGCCCCCAGGCGGTGAGTCGGCGGCGCTCGGCCGCTTCCCAACGTGGTGTCGTCAGCCGGTGGGTCCGGTAGCCCTCGGGCCGCCGGTAGGGCTTCGCCGCACACGGGTTGAGCGGTCCGTCGACGTCCAGCAGGAGCAGCGGACGCACCGGCTCACCTCCCTTGATCGTCCCCGCAGGCTACCGGCGGGGACGGGGACGGACCAGCGGATTTCCGCGCCAGGGGCCGTGAGGGGGTCGAGGGTTCAGCCGATGCTGAAGGCGCCGTCCGGCGGGGGCGGGGAGTCGGTGGCCTCGGCGTCGGTGACCGGGGCGGTCCGGCCGACCAGGGCGGCCAGGTCGTCCCCGTCGGTGAGCCGGGCCGGGAAGATGTCGCCCGCGAGCAGCCGGGTCAGCTCGGCCACCGGTAGCGGCGCGGTCGAGCCGGCCAGCAGGATGTTGCCGTACCGGCGGCCGCGCAGCACCGGTGCCTCCGCCACCAGGCAGACGTACGGGAACACCGCGCGCACCGTCGCCGCCTGCGCCTTGGCGAAGGCCAGCGGCGGGCCGTCCGCCAGGTTCGCCGCGTAGCAGCCGCCGGGGCGCAGCGCGGCGGCCGCCAGGCGCAGGAACTCCACCGAGGTGAGGTGCGCCGGGGTCCGCGAGCCGTGGAAGACGTCGGCGATCACCAGGTCCTGCGAGCCGGCCGGGGTCTCGGCGAGGGCCGCCCGGGCGTCGCCGACGGTCGCGGTGATGTCCGCGCCGGGGCCCTGCCAGGGCAGGTGTTCGGCGACCAGTTCCAGCAGCGGCCCGTCGACCTCCACCACCCGCTGCCGCGAGCCGGGCCGGGTGGCGGCCAGGTAGCGGGGCAGGGTGAGCGCGCCGCCGCCGAGGTGCAGCGCGTCCAATGACTGCCCGGCGGGGGCGAGGGCGTCGGCGAGGTGGCCGAGGCGCCGGGTGTACTCGAACTCCAGGTGGGTGGGGTCGGCGAGGTCGACGTAGGACTGCGGGGTGCCGTCCAGGGTGAGCAGCCAGCCGCCGTCCCGGTCGAGGTCGGGCATGAGCTTGGCGAAGCCCAGGTCGGTCCGCCGCCCGACCGGCACCGGCTCGTCCCGCTCGTCCCGCTCGTCCCGCTCGTCCCGCTCGTCCCGCTCGTCCCGCGAATCGTGCTCGGAGGTCACGCGTGCTCTCCGACGGGCTCGACGTCGAGGTACGCGGCGAGCCAGTGGTCCAGCTCGGCGAACACCTCGGTGCGCGCGGCCTCCCCGGAGAGCACCAGGTCGTGCATGCCGCCCTTGATCCGCACGATGGTGACGTGCCGGCCCAGCCGCGGCCCCTGCGCGGCGATGTCGTCGGCGCGCAGCACGGCGTCGGCGTGGTGCAGCGCGCTGTGCCACTTGGTGGTGGAGATGGAGCGGGTCGAGGCCATCAGCAGCACCGGCACGTCGATGCCCAGTCCCCGGTGCAGCCGCCGGTGGCCCTGGTGGATCGCGGACAGCCAGCCCGCGTACAGCGGGAAGCTCTCGGGGCGCTTGAGGGTGAGGTCGAAGTCCCACTCGCCCTGGTGGTCCTTGTGCAGGCTGTGGGTGTAGTGCGGGTTGAGCGCGGACGGCAGGACGCGGGTCGGCGCCAGCCGCCCGAGCGCCGTGACGGCGGGGCCGCCGAGGGTGCGGACGGCGGGCCCGGCCGGCATCGACAGGAACGGCGAGTTGAGGAACAGGCCGTCCACCAGGCCGCGCCCGGCGCGCCGGGCGGCCCACAGCGCGCCGATCAGCCCACCGGTGGAGTGCCCGTTCAGCAGCAGCTGCCGGTGCCCGTCGACCTCGCGGATGATCCGGACCGCCTCGTCGATCTCCTCGTCGTACTCGGCGAGGTCGCGGACGAAGTTCGGCGACTGGTGCGGCCGCAGGGAGCGGCCGTACTTGCGCAGGTCGAGGGCGTAGAAGGAGAAGCCGAGCGCGGCGTAGTGGTCGGCGAGGTTGGTCTGGAAGAAGTAGTCGTTGTACCCGTGGATGTAGAGCACGGCGCGCTCCGCCCCGGGCACCGGCCGCCGGACGAGGGTCGCGCACACCGGCCCCTCGTCGTCCGGCCGCAGCGTCAGCTCGGCGGCCTCGTAGGGGGCACCCAGGATGTCTTCACGGAACTCCATCTGCTCGCCGCACCCGTCCTCTGCTCTGTCTGCCTGTACCGGCAGGTGGCCGCCTGTTCCTTCCCCGACCATACCGGCCGGTAGCCGCGGGCCGCTCGGCGGTGGGCCGTCATGTGTGGATCCACACTGCGGCGGCCCGGGTGGTGTCGGGGGCCCGCAGCCACCTGGCGTCCGCCCGCTCCACCCCGAGGGCCCGGAAGATCCCGCGGGCCTGCCCCTGCGCCCGGGCCGCCTCGTCGTTCCGGTCCAGTGCCCGGAGAGCCGATCCCGTGCTCTCCCAGGCCATGGCCTGGCAGAACCGGTCGTCGCACTCCTCGCAGAGCACACAGGCGCGTTCGAGGAACTCGAGTGCTTCATCGAGGCGGCCCATGACCCTCAGCCGCTCGCCGAGGTTGAGCAGCGCGATCGTCTCACCCTCCCGGTCACGACGGCTGCGCGCGACGGCGAGGGCACGTCGATGGGCTTCCGCCGCCTCCTCGCAACGGCTCGCGAGGCCGAGCGAGATCCCGTGGTTGTTCCAGACCTCCGCTTCGACGTCGCTGGTCCCCATGGAGTCGGCCGCCCTCAGTGCCGCCTCCGTGACGGCGATCGCCAGATCGGCCCTGCCGCCGTGGATCAGCCCCGGCACCACCACGGGCGAGAGGCGCGCGACCCCTCGGTGGATTCCGACCTCCGCCAGCCCCAGGATCATGGCCACCATGTTGGCGCGCTCGCGGTCCAGCCAGGCCAGTGCGGCGGCCCGTTCCGGGAATGGGCCGGCGTCCGAGCGCCCGGGCGATGACGCGGCCCGCCGGTTGGCGGCGTGGGCGGTCGTCACGTAGTACTCCGTCAACCGGCTCAGCCCGCGCGCCCCCAGCTCCGGGTCCTTCCCCAGCTGTTCCAGGGCGTAGAGCCGGACCAGGTCGTGCAGGTACCACCGGCCCTTCGACGGGCTCTGCTCGATCAGTGCGGCGCCGACCAGTTGGGCGAACAGGGGCCGGGTCTCGCGGACCGTCCTTCCGATGAGCGCCGCCCCGGCTTCGGTCGAGACGTCGCTTCCGACGCAGACCGGGAGGAACCGGAAGAGCTCGGCCTGCGCGGGGGTGAGGCGACGGTAGGAGCGGTCCAGGGTGAGGCGGATGCCGGTCTCGCCGTCGTGCAGGAGGTCGAGGCGGCCCGTACCCCCGGCCAGGTCGTCGGCGAGTTCGGCCGCCCCGAGGTGCTGGTCGAGGATCAGTTGGGCGGCGGCGAGCCTCAGTGCCAGAGGGAGGTGGCCGCAGAGTCTCGCGGTGCGCCGGCCGCCCTCCGCGTCGATGGCGACGCGCCCGTCCGCTGGTCGGGCGGCCCGGACGGCGGTGTCGAGGAGGGTGACGGCCGCCTCGGCGTCGAGGACGCCGAGGCGGTGGAGGCGGGCGCCGAGGCCGGGGAGGGTCTCGCGGGAGGTGACCAGGAGGCGGTGGCGGGTGGCGGGCGGTGGCTGGAGGGGGCGGACCTGGTCGGCGGCGGAGGCGTTGTCGGCGATGACGAGGACACCGCCGCCGTGCTGCTCCAGTCGGGCGCGGTAGAGGGTGGCGCGGCTCTCCCGCTCCGGCGGGATGTGTTCGGCGGGGACGCCGAGGGCCCGGAGCAGGGTGTCGAGGGCCTGTCCGGCCTCGACCGGGGTCTCGTCGTAGCCGCGGAGGTCGACGAAGAGGGCGGCGGAGTAGTGGCCCTCGCCGAGCAGCGCGTGGCCGGCGGCGAGCGCGAGGGTGGTCTTGCCGATGCCGCCGAGGCCGGTGACCGTCACCGTCGACGGGCCGTCCGGGGCCAGCAGGGCGCGGAGTTCGGCGAGGTCCTGGTCGCGTCCGGTGAAGGCGGAGGTGACCGGCGGCAGCCCCGCGATCGTGGGCGGGCGCGCGGTGACCGTGACGTGCGCCGTGTCCGCCTGGACGACCGGGGCGTGGAACGTCCCCCCGCGAATGCTGTTGTGCACCCCGTGAGCGTAGTCGCCCGCCCCTCGTGCGCCTGCTGTGCGCCGGTGGTTCTGTGGAACGCTTCCGGGACAGACCAGGCGAGTTGGGGAGTTTGCATGCAGCACGGGCACACCGATCCGTCGCTCTACCGTTCGGCCGCCGAGGCGATCGCCGCCCCGCCGGAGAGGCTGGCGTACGTGGCCGGGTTCGACCGGTCGGGGCGGCGGCCGGACGCGTTGCTGAGCGTCGACACCGATCCGGACTCGGCGAGCTACGGGAAGGTCCTGAACTTCGCCGAACTCCCCACGCTCGGCGACGAGTTGCACCACTTCGGCTGGAACGCCTGCTCCAGCGCCCTCGCCCACGCGTGCCACGAGAACCCGGAGCGGCGCTACCTGCTGCTGCCGGGGCTGCGCTCCTCCCGGCTGCACGTCATGGACACCTACCCCGACCCGGTCCGCCCGCGGCTGGTCAAGACGGTGGAGGCGAAGGAGCTCGCCGCCAAGGCGGGCTACTCGCGCCCGCACACCCTGCACTGCGGCCCCGACGGCGTCTTCCTGTCCTGCCTGGGCGGCGGCGAGGGCAACGACGGCCCGGGCGGGGTGGCGCTGCTCGACCACACCACCTTCGAGGTGCTGCGCGCCTGGGAGACCGAACGCGGGCCGCAGCACTTCGCCTACGACGTCTGGTGGCACCTGGGCACCAACGTGGGCATCACCAGCGAGTGGGGCACCCCGTCGATGGTCGAGGGCGGGGTGGTGCCGGAGCTCCTGCTCGGGCGCAAGTACGGCCACGCGCTGCACTTCTGGGAGCTGGACTCCGGCCGCCACCTCCAGCGGGTGGACCTCGGCGACCAGTACCAGATGGTGCTGGAGCTGCGCCCGGCGCACGACCCGCAGGCGGAGTGGGGGTTCGCCGGGGTGGTCACCAACGTCGAGGACCTGTCCTCCTCGGTCTGGCTCTGGTACCGGGACGGGTCGGCGTTCACCGCGCGCAAGGTGATCGAGATCCCCGCCGAGCCGGCCGCGGCCGAGGACCTGCCGCCCGCGCTGCGGCCGTTCGGCGCGGTGCCGCCGCTGGTCACCGACATCAACCTGTCGGTGGACGACCGCTGGCTGTACGTGTCGGCCTGGGGCACCGGCGAGCTGTTCCAGTACGACGTCTCGGACCCGTTCCACCCCCGGCTGGCCGGCTCGGTGCGGCTCGGCGGGATCACCGCCCGCACCCCGCACCCGGCCGAGCCCGGCCGTCCGCTGAGCGGGGCGCCGCAGATGGTGGAGATCAGCCGGGACGGCCGGCGGGTCTACCTCACCAACTCGCTCTACGGCGCCTGGGACGACCAGTTCTACCCGGACGGCATCGAGCCCTGGATGGTCAAGCTGGACGCCGACCCGGAGGCCGGCGGGCTGAGCGTCGACGAGCGCTTCTTCCCGCACGGCGCCGACTTCCGGGGCCTGCGCGTCCACCAGACCCACCTGGCGGGCGGCGACGCCTCCTCCGACTCCTACTGCTTCCGCTGAGCGGTCGTCATCAGCTGAGCCGACCCGACCGGACGGGCGGGCGTCACCGGTCAGGCGGGCGTCACCGGAACAGCGCCTGGTCGAACCGCACCTGCGCCGACGGCAGCCCCGCCGCCGTCAGCCGGGTGCGGACGGAGCCGACCATGCCGGCCGGCCCGGTGACGCAGGCCAGGTGCTCGCGCCAGTCCCCGGCCGTCGCGACGGCGTCGGCGAGTTCGCCGACGGTGACCGGGGTGACGGTCAACCACGGCTTGTGCAGGCCAAGTTCGGACAGCGACTGCCAGTCGTAGAGGTCCCGGCGGTCCCGGGCGCCGACGAACAGGTGGACCCGGCGGCCGGTCGGCCGGTGGGCGGTCTGCTGCTCGATGATCGCCTTCATCGGGGCGAGGCCGGTGCCGCCCGCGACCAGCAGCAGGTCGCGGGCGTCGCCGTCGGGCAGCAGGCTGCCGCGCGGCGGACCGAGGCGCAGCCGGTCGCCGATGCCCGTGTGCTCGACCAGGGCGGCGCTGACCCCGCCGGGGGCGGTGCGGCGGACGTGGAACTCCAGCTCGTTGTCGGCGCGCGGGGCGCAGCCCATCGAGTACTGCCGCCAGGTGTGCGGCAGCGCCGGGTGTTCGACGGTGCCGTACTGCCCGGCCCGGTACGGGTACGGTTCGCCGGTGCGCACCCGCAGCACGGCGAGGTCGGGGCGGCGGCGCTCGTGGCCGGTCACCACGGCGTGCCAGTACGGTGGTTCGGTGAGCGCGGAGTCGGCGCCGGCCACCATCGCGCCGACGGCGAAGCGCAGCATCCGCACCCAGGCGCCCTCCAGCTCCTCCGTCCAGCGCTCGCCGGCCCGGTGCCGGACGGCCGCGCACAGGGCCTCCTCGAAGGCCTCGTAGTGCACCGGCCGGACGCCCAGTTTCCGGTGGTCGCGGCCGAGTTGGCGGAGCGTCTGCTCCAGTTCGACCGGGCGGTCGAGGTGGTCGATCAGGTGGTGGAAGATCCGTTCCAGGTGGAGCTGCTGGAACTCCATCGAGGCGGGGAAGAGCGGTCGCAGGTATGGGCGGTGGCTGAACATCACCGCGTAGAGGTGGTCGATCAGGTCCGCGAGCGGGGAGATCAGGTCGAGGTCGCGCCGGATGACGTGCTGGTCCGCGGCGCCGTCGTAGCCGCCCTCCTCCCCGTACGCGTTGCACCCGAGGTCGCCGCCGGCCGAGGTGGAGGGGGCGAGGAGTTGGCGTCGCAGGCGCATCGCGTGATGGCGGGCGATCAGGCGGTCGTACTCGGCGGTGGCGGTGGCGGTGCCAGTGCTCATGCTGCTGCTGTTGTCCATGTCCCGCCCAGTGAACTGCCGGGCCGCCGGACACGAGAAGGGCCGATCGCCCCGGAGAGACCCGGGACCAACGACCCCTTGCGGTGGTACGTCCGGACCGGGACGCTTTTCGGCCACCGCGCGCACGCACCCCCACCGCGCACGGGCCCCATCGCGCGCACGCACCCCCGGAACGGGCGGGCAGGACGGAAGGGTGCCCCGCGCCCCGGTGCTCTCCTACCACCAGGACCCGGGGCACCGCCGTCGTCAGACCCCTGCCCGGCGCGCCTCACGGCGCTCCAGCCGCCGCTGCCGGCCCTGGCGCAGCGGCTGGTCGGGCAGCCACCCGAAGGTGAGACAGGCACCGACCACCCCGAGCAGCATCCCGATCACGAAGCCGCCCAGGTTGGAGGTGACCCAGCTGGCCAGCGAGGCCAGCACGGCGAGGATGGAGTAGAACAGCCGCTGCGCCGGATTGAACAGGATCAGCAGGCCGCACAGCAGCATCACCGCGGGCACCAGGTACCCGGCCAGCCCCTGCATCCCGATGTGCAGGATGACGGGCAGCGGGGCCTTCAGGGTGAACAGGACCTCGGCGCCGCCGAGTGTCACCAGCAGCCCGCCCCAGAACGGTCGCCGGCCCCGCCAGTCGCGTGTGACCGGGCGTGCGGCGGGCTCGGCGACGGGGGCCGCCACGGCCTGGGCGGGCGCGGCCGCCGTCCCCTCGGCGGCCACCCCCTCGGCCCGTGCCGCGGTGCCCTCGCCGGTGCCGGCCGGCTCCGGTACGGACTCCGCCATGCTCAGCAGCCCGTGGAGCTGAAGCTCAGCCGCAGGTTCGGCAGTTTGAACCCGACGGCGGTGCTCGCGTAGTTGTGCTGGTTCAGGTGGGTCAGCGTGACGTGGTCGGCCTGCTGGCCGAACACGCCGGGGTTGCCCTTCCCGACCGGGCCGGCCTTGGTGTACGTGCTGGCGTCGCCGCCGATCTCGATGTTCTTGAACTCCGCGTCGCCGGACAGCATGTCGGAGTCGGTGGTGAGGTCGGAGGCGGTGACGGGGGTGCCGCCGTCGCCCGCGTGGATCACCAGGTTGATGCCGCCGAGGTCGACGCTCTGGCACAGGTTGGTGATCTCGGCCTTCTTGATCGCCGACACCGCGACCAGCACCTGGCCGCCGGTGGAGCCCGCGTTGGGGCTGTCGGGGATCATCGAGTCCAGCGAGCCGAACTGGGCGAAGCCCTCGCCGTCCAGCTTGTCGGCGGTGATGGTGAACGGCATGCCGGAGATGGAGAACTGGGCGGCGAGCACGCCCTGGGCGGTGAGCGCCATCAGGACGCCACCGGCCGCGATGGCCGGTACGGCCATCAGGGCGCTGCGCTTCAGCCGGACCCGTCCTCTTCTCGGCCCGCTCGGCGTCTGCGGGGTCTCGGCCGCCGTGGCGGCGTCCTCGGACATGGCCATGTGTGTGCTCCCTGTGGGTGGAATGGGTGTGCAGGCACTTGGCACGTTGTCCTGGCGCGGACAGCGTTCCCCGGCCCGACCGGGCCGTCCGCCCCTCGGCAGCGGGGCGGACCGGTCGGCGCCGGTAGGTAACTGGGAAGCTACTGCCCGGTATTGGCCGGGTCAATACAGGTGCACGAAGGATCTTCACCAATCCGCGACCCGCTTCGGCCAGTCCCGCACCCCCAGCCGCTCGGCCGCTTCCGCCGGGCCGAGGAAGGGCGAAAGGCAGAACAGGCTCAACAGCGGCAGGAGCTCCAGTAGTTGTTCGGTCCGGCCGGAGTCGATCCGCCGGTAGATCGCGCTGTAGACGCCGCCGACCACGGCGTCCACCATCTCCTTCGACCCGACCCCGCCCGGAAGTTGGGGCACCTCTGCGAAGAACGAGCGGAACCTGGTCAGCAGTTGGGCCCGCTCCCGGCGGCCGGCCGGACCGACCGCCTCGATCTCGATCACCGCCATCGTGGCGAACGCCGGTGTCCCCGCCAGCAGTTGCAGCATCGCGCCGAGTGCCTTCCGGATGCCCCGGCACCAGTCGGATTCGGCCGCGAAGGCGGCCGCCATCCGCCGGATCACCACACCGGTGCCGTGCCGGTGCGCGGCCAGGAAGGCGTCCTCCTTGCCGTTGAACAGCTCGTAGAAGACCGGCCTGGTCACGCCCGCCGCGCGGCAGATGTCGCTGATCGTCGCGTGCTGGTAGCCGCGCTCGGCGACGGTCCGCACCAGCCCGTCCAGGAGTCGATCGCGCTGGGTCGCGGCGACCACGCCGGCGGGCAGCCGGCGCGGGCCCGGCTTGATCGAGCGGGCCGGATCGCGGCCGGTCCGGGCACCCGGCAGCAGGACCACGTCGGCTCCGCGGAGGTGTTTCCGATCCATCACCAACTCCTGTGTCCTGTATTGACATTGATGGAACACCGGGTTTACAACACTGACAGGTTTCCAACCGGCGGGCCAGCAGGCGCCCACCGGCCGGACCTCCGGGGGCTCCGCGGACCGGGGCGAAAGCCCGGGCCACGGGACCACGGCGGGGACGGGACCGCGACGGTGGCAGTCGTCGAGGGCCCCGACGGCACCGCACGTCCCCGACCGAACGGCGCGGTGCCGCGGTGTTCCACGCCGCCGTCCGTACGCAAGGCCACACGCAAGGCCGCACCGCAGCTCCACCGCACCGCCGTACGCCCACCCTCGCGTACGTCCGCACCGCCGTACCGCACGGACGGGCCCGTGGCGCCGGGCCCGCCCGCCCTCGGCATGGGCCGAGGCATCCGGTGTGAAGACCGGAGCGCGGCCCGGAGCGCGACCCGGGGAACGGTACGAAGTCTCCGGTGCGAAGCCTCCGGCACCCGCCACGCCCCTCCCCCGTCGTGCACACCACCACACCCGCACGCCGGGTTTCCCCCACCCCCGTCCACCGGACGGAGAGAGGTACCCTCATGCGCATCAGCCGCACCCTCGCCACCGCCGCCCTGGCCGCACTCGCCCTCACCGGCGCGGCCGTGACCCCCGCCCAGGCCGCCGGCGCGGTCCTGACCACCGGAAGTCCGAGCGGCCCGGACGTCGCCGTCGGCGACGTGCTGACCGCCAACCTGGTCTCCGGCACCACCGCGAACTTCAACAACAGCGCCACCGGGTCGACCGGCGTCAAGTGTGCCGCCTCCTCCTTCTCGGCGACCGTCACCGCCAACCCGGCCGCGCCGGGCAGCGCCGTCGAGCGGCTCGACACCCAGACCTTCGGCTCCTGCACCTCCAACGTCATCGGTGTCACCGGCGTCAAGAGCGTCACGGTCACCAGCCTGCCGTTCACCAACACGGTCAGCGACGCCCCTGGCAACCCGGTCAAGCTCACCCCCGGCGCGGCCGGCGTGATGGGCACCACCGTGGTGCTCAACACCATCCTGGGCAGCATCAGCTGCAACTACCAGAACAGCACCGGGATCAACGGCACCACCTCGAACACCGGCAACACCATCGGTTTCGCCGGCCAGCCGTTCGCCCTGGTGTCCGGGCCGAGCCTGTGCTTCTCGACGGGCTACTTCAGCGCCACCTACGGCCCGGTGCTCGACAGCTCCGTCGCCGGCAGCCCGGCGCTCTTCGTCAACTGACGCCGGGGCCCCCACGGCCCGTCCTGACGACGGCGGCGTACGGCACCCTCACCGGGCCGTACGCCGCTGCGCCGGCCCCGTCCCCGAACCGGAACGCCCGCCCCCGACCCCGGACGCCCGCCCCCGAGACAGCGAAGTGACCGGCCGGTAGGGTGGCGCCGCACGGAGACGGCGAACCGGAACGGGGCAGGCGGATGAGCGACGACGGCGGGCACGGCACGGGCTTCTTCACCTCGGTGGCGGACGCCGCCGAGCAGTTGGCCGCCACCGGCTACCTGGCCTCCACCTCCGTGGCCACCACCGTCTTCCTCGCCGACCGGCTCGGCAAGCCGCTGCTGGTCGAGGGCCCGGCCGGGGTCGGAAAGACCGAACTCGCCAAGGCGGTGGCGGCGATCGGCCGCGCCCGGCTGGTCCGGCTCCAGTGCTACGAGGGCATCGACGAGGCCCGCGCGCTCTACGAGTGGAACCACGCCAAGCAGCTGCTGCGGATCACCGCCGGCCGCGACGAGGGCTGGCAGGAGGCCCGCACCGACATCTTCGGCGAGGAGTTCCTGCTCGCCCGCCCGCTGCTCACCGCGATCCGCGGCGAGGAGCCGACCGTGCTGCTGATCGACGAGATGGACAAGGCCGACGTCGAGGTGGAGGCGCTGCTGCTGGAGGTGCTCAGCGACTTCCAGGTCACCGTCCCCGAGCTGGGCACCATCACCGCCGAGCGCCGCCCCTTCGTGCTGCTCACCTCGAACGCCACCCGCGAGCTCTCCGAGGCACTGCGCCGCCGCTGCCTCTTCCTCCACCTCGACTACCCCGAGGCCGAGTTGGAGCGCCGGATCGTCCGGCTCAAGGTGCCCGGACTCGACGAGACGCTGGCCGATTCGCTGGTCCGGGTGGTCGGCGCGCTGCGCGCGATGGAGCTGCGCAAGGCCCCGTCCGTCGCCGAGACCATCGACTGGGCCCGCACCCTGCTGGCGCTCGGCGCCGCCACCCTGGACGAGACGGTCGTCCGGGACACTCTCGGGGTGATCCTCAAGCACCAGGACGACGTCCGCAAGGCCGCCCAGAAGCTCACCCTCGCATGACGACGCCCCGGGAGGCCGACACCGCCGCCCGCCTCACCGGCCTGGTCCGCGCCCTGCGCGGGCACGGCCTGCGGATCGGCCCGGCCGAGACGGTGGACGCCGCCGCCGTCCTGGACGTCCTCGGCTTCGCCGACCGCGAGCAGATGCGGGCCGGCCTGGCCGCCGCCCTGCTCCGCTCGGAGGCCCAACGGACCGTCTACGACGCCGCCTTCGACCTGTTCTTCCCACTCGGTGTCGGCACCCCGGAGGCCGTCCGGGCCGACCCGCCGGCCCTCCCCGACGACCCCGAACCGCCGCGCTTCGGCCGCCCCGACCCGCTGCGGGAGCAGCTGCGCGAGCGCCTCGCCGCCGCGCTGGCCGCCGACGACCGCGCCGCCCAGGCCCGGCTGGCCGGCGAGCTGATCGAGGCCTTCGGCCGGTACGGCGCCGGAGGCTCCCCCGGCAGCGGGGGCTCCCCCGGCTCCGGCGGCTGGTCCGCCCAGCAGGCGCTCGGCCGGCTCGCCCCCGAGACGCTGCTCGCCCGCGTCCTGGCCGCCCTGCGCGAGCGGCCCGGCGACCAGGGCCCCGCCGACCGGGACCTCTCCGACCGGGTGCTCGCCGACGAGATCCGCCGCCGCATCCGGGACTTCCGCGCCATGGCGGCCGGCGAGGCCCGCCGCCGGGTCGCCGAGCTGCGCGGCCCCGAGCGGATCGCCGAACGCGCCGTCGCCCCCACCGCCGACCGGGTCGACTTCCTCTACGCCGGCCGCGACCAGCTCGCCGAACTGCGCCGCACCGTCAACCCGTTGGCCCGCAAACTGGCCACCCGGCTGGCCGCCCGGCGCCGGCGCGCCGCCCGCGGCGAGATCGACCTGCGCCGCACCCTGCGCCGCTCGCTGGGCACCGGCGGGGTGCCGCTGCGCCCCGCGTACCGGCGGCGCCGCCCGGCCCGCCCGGAGCTGGTGCTGCTGTGCGACGTCTCCGGCTCGGTGGCGGGCTTCGCCGACTTCACCATGCTGCTGGTGCAGGCGATGGGCGAACAGTTCAGCAAGGTCCGGGTGTTCGCCTTCGTCAACCGCACCGCCGAGGTGACCGGCCTGCTGCGCGGCGGCGACGACCCGGCACGCCTGGCCGCCCGGATCCTCACCGAGGCCGAGGTCACGGGCTACCACGGCAACAGCGACTACGGCTCCGCACTCGGGGAGTTCGCCGAACGGCACCTGGACGCCGTCGGCCCGCGCACCTGCGTGCTGGTCCTCGGCGACGCCAGGAACAACCACCGCGACCCCAACCCGGACGCGCTGCGCCGGATCGCCGCCCGGGCCCGCCGGGTGTTCTGGCTCAACCCCGAGCAGCCCTCGCTCTGGCCGACCGGCGACTCCGCCGCCCTCGTCTACGCGGGCGTGGTGGAGATGCACTCCTGCCGCAACGCCCGCCGCCTCGGCGAGCTGATCGCCCGCCTCCTGCCGGTCTGACACCGGGCGCGGCCCCCGAGGCCGCGCCCGGTGCCCCGGCCGGCTACTTGTCCAGGTGCGCCAGGAAGTCCAGCAGAGCCTCGGTGACCTCGGCCGGGCGCTCCTGCTGCGTCCAGTGGCCGGTGTCCGGCAGCCGGACGTGCCGGTGCAGCCGGGGCGTCAGGTGCGTCAGCAGGTACTGGACCGCCTCCGGCGCGATCATCGCGTTCACCAGGTCCCGCTCGCCGACCACGAACAGCGCGGGCACGTCGATCCGCTGGCCGACGAACGCCGTCATCAGCTCGCTGTTCCGGTCGATGTTGCGGTACCAGTTGAGGCCCCCGGTGAAGGCGTGCTCGCCGTGCCGGGCGTAGTCGGCGGCGAACACGTCGAGGTCCTCGTCGGTGAGCCAGTCCGGCAGGCTCTCCGGCTCCGGGACGGTGTCCAGCAGCTTCTTTCCCTCGGGGACGATCCACGGTCGCGGCTCGCCGTCGGGCTGGATGCCGCAGAGGATGCGGCGCAGGCTGGACTTGACGTCGGCCGCCAGCTCGGCGTCGGCCCGGCCCGGCTCCTGGAAGTAGATCTGGTAGAAGCCCTCGCCGAAGTTCTCCCGGGCCGCGGAGAGGGTGCCGGGCCCGGCCGGCAGCGGCGGCACGCTCAGCCCGGCCACCCCGCGCACCAGGTCCGGCCGCAGCGCCGCGGCGGCCCAGGCCACCGGCGCGCCCCAGTCGTGCCCGACCACGACGGCCTTCTCCTCGCCGAGCGCGGCGATCAGCGCCGTCACGTCGCCGACCAGGTGCAGCAGGGTGTAGGCGTCGATCCGCTCGGGCTGCTCGCTGCGGGCGTACCCGCGCTGGTCCGGCGCGACGACCCGGTAGCCGGCCTCGGCGAGCGGCGCGAACTGGTGGCGCCAGGAGTACCAGCTCTCCGGGAAGCCGTGCAGCAGCAGGACCAGCGGCCCCTCGCCCTGCTCCGCGTAGTGCAGCCGCACACCGTTCACCACGACCTCGCCGTGCTTGATCGCGTCGTTCAACTCGCAACTCCCCATCCGGTGACAACATCCGTTCACTCCCGACCCTGCCCAGTCGGCCGCCCCCGGAACCCCGGCCGCCGAACGCGGCCGAGGCCGCCCCGGAACCCCGGGACGGCCTCGGCCTGACGTCGGCTGACGTGGCGTCAGTTCACGGTGTAGCTGTACGGGATCGCCGCGAGCACCGAACCGGTGGTGTTCAGGGCGTTGTTGGCGGTGGCCACGCCGGTCGGGCCGGACACCAGGTACAGCACGCCCTTGACGGTGCTGCCCTTCGGACCGGTCGGGGTCAGCGTCACCTGGAGCGTGCCGGTGGCGCCGGGGGCGACGGTCACCGGGGTGGCGGCCGCGGCCGAGGCGTTCACCGAGGCGGCGTACGGGTCACCGGTGCTGGAGGTCAGCGCCGGGTCGAAGGCCTGGGTGTGCGCGGTGGCCGTGATGGTGGAGGTGCCGGCCGGCGCGCCGCCGGTGCCGAACGGGCCGATCTGCTGGACGAAGGTGCTCCAGGTGCCGGGGACGACCGGCTGCTCGGCGGTGCCGTTGTCGGTGACGACCGAGACGGTGGAGCCGTCCTGGGCCTTCTTCAGGTCGCCGAACAGGTCCGGCGAGCCGGTGGTGGCACTCAGCTCGATCTGCGCCGGCGTCGAGGACGCCGCCACGGCCTTGAGCCGGTCGGTGCCCGGCGGCACCAGGAAGGACGGCACCGCGGAGCTGAGGCTCAGCGGCAGGGTGACGGTCGCCGAGGTGCCCTGCGGCACCAGCGGCAGGTCCACCCGGCGGTCCAGCCGGCCGTCGGCCGCGATCCGCTGGGTCGCGACGGTGTTGTTGGTGTAGTTCACCTGGACGGTGACCGGCTTGCCGGCCGCCAGCCTGGTGCGGGCGTCGTTGGGCAGGCCGGCCGCGGTGGCCTGGTTCTGGTTGAACGCGATGGTGCCGGTGAAGTCCTGGGCGAGCTCCTGGCCGCTGACCGGGCCGAGCACGTTCAGGACGAACCGCCAGCGGCCGGCGGCCGGGTTGACGGCGGTGGCCGAGACGCCGTTGCCGGTGCCCGCCAGGTTGCCCTGGGCGTCGAACTGCCCGTTGCCCTCGATGTCGACCGGGGTGCCGTTCGGGCTGATCAGCGCGCCCTGCATGAGCAGCTTCGGGTCCTTGCCGACGGTCAGGCCGACCCGCAGGTCCTTCTGGCCCTTCGGGACGTCGAAGGCGTACGAGAAGCTCTGCGTCGGCGAGGCGCTGCGGCCGTTGCCACCGGTGATGGTGCCGGTGAAGGTGCCCTTGCCCTGGTTGACCGGGACGAGGCTGCGCAGCACGACCGGGACGCTGGTGGTGTTGCCGTTGGAGCCGGAGACCAGGACGGCCTCGCTGGAGTCGCCGCTGGTGGCCGGGGTGGTGAGCTGGACCTTGAGGGTCTTGGTCTGGCCCGGCTTCAGGTCGGTGGTGCCGGGGCTCACGGCGCCGGCCGGCACCGCGCGCTGGGTGGCGGTGCCGAGCTCGACGGCGCCGTTGTAGCCGGCCTGGCCGGCCGGGGTGTAGAGGACGGCGGTCCACTCGCCGGCCACCGGGTGCGGGACGTCCACCAGGCCGAAGTTCGCCGGGGTGGCGCCGCCCTGCGGACGGGTGTTGGTCTCGAAGCGGCCCGAGGGGTCGAGCAGCGTCATCCGGACCACCGGCCCGTTGGTGACCGGGTTGGGCGCGCCCTGCCAGGCGATCGAGGCCGCGAGGCGGTCGGCGCCGGCCGGGACGGTGAACTTGACCTGCTTCTGCACCCAGTCCGCGCCGTTGGTCGCGTACTTGAAGGTGCCCTTCGAGGACGGGTCCAGCCGGACGGTCTGCCGGTTGCTCGACTGCGACGCGAAGCCGCGGGTCGTGGCGCTCACCGTCTGGGTGGTGTCACTGGTGTTGGTGACGGACACGTCGGCGGTGTGGGTCGAGCCGGGGGCTCCGGCGATGTCGACCTGGCCGGTGTTGACCACGACGGTCTTCGCACCGTCGGTGCCGTCCCCGTCGTCGTAGCCGCGGGCGGCCTCGACGGCGGCGCGGACGTTCAGCAGGCCGGCGCCCTGCTCCTCGGCCGGCACGCCGAGGTCGGTGGCGGTGCCGGTGAGGAACTTCTTCACCAGCGCCGGGGTGGGCGAGTCGCCGCCGTGGGTGTCGCGGTAGGCCTGGATGACCAGGGCCGCGGCGCCGGTGACGAACGGGGCCGACTGGCTGGTGCCGCCGAACGGCTGGATCGGCGAGGGCTGCCCGTTGTAGCCCGTGCAGTCCGTGTACTTGCTGGTGTCGGGCGTGCACAGCGCCCAGTCCGACTCGCCCGGCGCGACCAGGTCGACGGTCCGGCCGGCCTGGGTGAAGCCGCCCGAGGAGAGCGCGGAGATGCGGCTGTTGCTCCAGGTCTTGTTGGAGAACTGGGAGGCCGCGTAACCGGTCTGCTGGTAGTTCTGGTTGTCTGTCGAGGCGCCGACCGCGATCACGGACGGGTCGGTGGCCGGGGTGCCGATCGTGCCGCTGAGGCCGGCGTCACCGGTGGAGACCGCGACCGTGACACCGGCCTTGACGGCCTGCTCGTTGAAGAGCGAGATGGTGTCGTGCGCGCCGCTGTCCGGGGTGACGTTGCCGCCGAAGGACTCGTTCAGCACGTCCACGTGGGCGACCCGCACCGCGTAGTCGATCGACTGGAGGATCGACGAGTTGGACATCATCTCGCCGCCGGCCTTCAGCGCGACCAGGTCGGCGTCCGGGGCGAGGCCGCGGATGCGGATGTTGCAGCCGGCCGGGAGCGGGTGCGAGGAGTTGACGAACTTGGAGACGTCGTAGACCTGGCGGCCCTGGGCGATGACCGCCGAGGCGTCGCCGAAGGCCTCGGCCGCGCCGGTCGGCGCGTCCCAGCCGTCGCCCGCGAAGTCCTGGTAGTCGACCACGGCGTGCGAGCCGTCGGCCCGGATGAAGTCCGGGTTGTTCGGGTCGAGGCCGTCCGCGATGTAGGCGACCTTGACGCCCTTGCCGGTGGCGAGGTCCTCAACGCCGGGCTTGCCGTTGCCGGTGACGGCCCGGGTCGAGTAGAGGCCCTCGGGCTCCAGCAGCGGCTTGGCCGGGTCGGCGGGGCAGACCGTGTTGGTCGCGTTCTCCTCCGCCCCCTGGCCGTTACTGCCCGAAACGGCCTGCGGAGCGGCGTCGGCCTTGGGCGCCTTGGCGGCGGCGGTGTCCTTGGCCGCCTTCGCCTTGGCGGCGGCCGGCGGGGCGACCTGGACCTGGGCGTCCGCCACCACGGAGGAGACGGCCGGGTCGGCCTGGAGCTGGGCCCGCAGAGCGGGGCTGACCGTGGCCGAGAAGGCGTTGCCGACCACGAAACTCTTGATATCGGTGCCGCCGCCGGCCTTGACCTTGTTCAGCAGCGGCGCCTGTGCGTCGGCGGCCTTCTGCTGCCGGGCGCCGAGGTGGCCGTGGTCGGCCGGGGCGTCCGCGATCTGGTCCTTCATGATGACGATCACCGGCACCGGGGACCCGTCCGTGGACGCCGCCTGGGCGTTCTGCGGTTCGGGGGCCGGGGCCGCGGTCGCGATGGTCCCGAGGCTCAGGACCATGGACGCGGCGGTCACCGTGACGGCGGCCGCTAGCTGGGTTTTCCGCCAGCCGATCATATAAATCCTCTCGTCAGATGGACAGCTGACGCATTCCAACGCACCTGAGAGGATCACGACAAGGGGGTAAATCCCCATCAGAAAGTAAAGTTGACCATCAATCAGTAAAATTCGGAGAGGAAATCGGGTCGAATCCGCATCTTTCAGCCGATCGGCCCTTGCCGGATCCGGACGGCCGGCACGGGAGAGCCCCGGCGGACTCCCTTCCCACGCCGCCGCCCGGCGAAACGGCCGCCACGGCGCCCGGACGTGCCGCGGCGGGACGCCCGGCCCGGTCTCAGGTGCCGGCCAGGCGCTCCTGAGCGTCCGCCAGGTCGTCGGCGGTGGGCGCGTCGTCCTGGGTCAGCCGGTGGCGCCAGTAGCCGGTGAAGTCGATGTCCTCCTTCGGCACCCCCTGCTCCTCGATCAGGAGCCGGCGGACCTCCCGGACCGCCCCCGCCTCCCCGGCCAGCCAGACGAAGGGCTCACCCCCGGGCAGCACGCCGTCCCGGAACGCCTCGGTCAGCACGGTGCCCGGGGCCGCGCCGTCGCGGTACAGCCACTCCACCTCCAGCTCGGCGCGGCTCTCCAGCTCCTGGCGTTCCGCCTGGTCGGCGACCTCGATCCACACGTACGCCCGGACCCCCTCGGGCAGCACCCCGAGCAGCGTCGCGAGCGCCGGCAGCGCGGTCTCGTCGCCCGCCAGCAGCACCCAGTCGGCCTCCGTGGCGGCCTCGACGAAGGGGACCCGCGGGGCGTACAGCGCGGAGGGGCCGACCATCCCGAGCCGGTCCCCCGGCGCGGCCCGCTCCGCCCAGGCGGCGGCCGGGCCGGAGTCCCCGTGCAGCACGAAGTCGATCTCGACCAGCCGGGTGCCGGGCCGCCGGCCGCGCAGGGTGAAGCTGCGCAGCAGCGGGCGCTCGGCCTCCGGGATCGCCAGGTAGGCCTGGTACCAGCCCATCGGGTCGTCCTGCCGGGCGGGCAGCACCGGCTCGCGCTGCCCGGGGCGCGGGAAGCAGAGCTTCAGCTGCTGGTCCGGGGCGGTCCCGACGGCGTCGGGGAGTTCCTCGGCGGCGAAGGTGATCCGGGCGGTGCGCGGTGTGATCCGGCGGACCTCGACGACCTCGACGAAGGTGACGGGCAATGTCATCGCGAAACCCCTTCGATTGGTAACCTTACGGCATAAAGAGTTGCCGTCGAAGCGATACTTTACGCCATAAGGAGATGTCGGATGACCGTCTACGCCGGGCAGGGCGACGCCCACCGCGCGCTCGCCCTGCTCTGGGGCGCGCCCGAGGAGCCGCGCGCCGGGCGCAGCGGCCCCAAGCCGGGCCTGAGCGTCGACGCGATCGTGTCCGCCGGAATCGCGGTGGCCGACGCCGAGGGCATGGCCGCGCTGTCGATGCGCGCCGTGGGCGAACGGCTCGGCCGCACCGCGATGGCGCTCTACACCTATGTGCCCGGCAAGGCCGAACTGCTCGACCTGATGCACGACCGGGCGCTCGCCGAACTCGCCACCGAACCCCCCTCGGGAGTTCCCGCCGAATTCCCCGGCGGACTCCCGGTGGCCGACGGCTGGCGGGAAGCCGTCACCGCCTGGGCCGAGGCCCTGTACGCCTGCTACCTGCGCCACCCCTGGGTGCTCCAGGTCTCACAGGCCCGGCCGGTCCTCGGCCCCGCCGAACTCGCCGCGATGGAGGCGCTGTTGCGCGCACTGCGGCCGGCCGGCCTGGCGCCGGCGCGGCTGCGCGGGGCGGTCGCCGCGCTCTGGCAGTTCGTCCGCGGCCTGGCCGCCACCACCGCCGACGCGCGCGGCGCGGCCGCCGCCACCGGGATCGCCGACGAGGACTGGTGGGCCACCCGCTCCGCCCGACTCGCCGAGCTGGCACCGGACTTCGCGGAACGCTTCCCCCTGCTCGTCGGCCTGCAGAGTACCGGCGGCGGCGCCCCCGAGGACGGCCACCGGGAGGCCTTCCGTACCGGGCTCGCCGTCCTGCTCGACGGCATCGCGGCGGGGGCGCCCTCAGACGATCCGGGCGTGCGCTGACCATGCCGGGCGCGTTCCAGCCTTGCCGCGCATCCCCTAGCCGTGCCGGGCGGCGGGGAGCGCCAGCAGGACACCCAGCACCACCAGGGTGGAGTACCCGGCGATCTCGTGGCCGGCCGGCACCAGGACCCGGACGAAGCCGAACAGCCGGAAGCCCTCGATCCAGGTGGACAGCAGGCCGGAGGCGCCGCCGACGATCAACACGGAGCCGAGGTAGCCGAGCAGGGTCTTCATGCTCCCGAGCCTAGGAATCCGGCCCTCCGCCGGACATCCGACTTTCGGTGCGGGCCGACGCCACCAAAGTCGTCCCTTCCGCGCGGCTCCGACCCGGCTCCTCACAGTGCCTCACCACCCGGCCCGACTCCGGACGGCTCCGGACGGCTCCGGACGGCTCCGGACGGAGCAGCAGGCCCGGCGGCCCGGCGGCGGCGCGGGTACGTTCGCCGTGTGTTCCCCACCCGCACACCCCTGAAGTCGCCCTCCGCCGCCGTGACCGCGGCCGGAGCCGCCGCCTGCGCCGTCCTGGTCCTCGCCGTCACCGCCCCGGCCTCCCTCGCCCAGGACTCCGTCCCCGCCGTCGGCGGGGAGCGGCTCGGCCACCCGGCCGTCCAGGTCGCGCCGCTGGCCGGGGCGCCCGCGCTGCCGTCCGACCTGACCGGCCGCTCCTGGCTGGTCGCCGACGCGGCCACCGGCGAGGTGCTCGCCGCCCGCGACGCCCACCTGCCGCTGCCCCCGGCCAGCACCCTCAAGATGCTGTTCGCGGACACCGTGCTGCCCAAGTTCGACCGGGCCACCGAGCACAAGGTCACCACGACCGAGCTCGCCAGCCTCGGCGCCGGCAGCAGCCTGGTCGGCGTCAAGGAGAACCTGCCGTACCGGGTCGAGGACCTCTGGCGGGGCGTCTTCCTCAGCTCCGGCAACGACGCCGTCCACGTCCTCGCCCACATGAACGGCGGCATCCAGCAGACCGTCACCGAGATGCAGGAGCGCGCCCGGGCGCTCCAGGCCCGCGACACCAAGGTCGTCTCCCCCGACGGCTACGACATGGACGGCCAGGTCTCCTCCGCCTACGACCTCACGCTCTTCGCCCGGGCCGGGCTGCGCAACGCCGACTTCCGCTCCTACTGCGCCACCCGCACCGCGCGCTTCCCCGGCGGACTGGACAAGCTCACCGGCCAGCGCACCAGCTTCGACATCGCCAACACCGACCGGCTGCTCGGCAAGTACCCCGGCCTGATCGGCGTCAAGAACGGCTACACCACCAACGCGGGCGCCACTTTCACCGGCGCCGCCGAACGCGACGGCCGCACCCTGCTGGTGACGGTGATGCACCCGGACGCGCAGGGCAGGGTCTACGACGAGGCCGCCAGCCTGCTCGACTGGGGCTTCGCGGCCGCCGGGAAGGTCCAGCCGGTCGGCAAGCTGGTCGACGACACCGCCGCCCCCGCCCCCGCCGGGCCGTCCGCCGCCGCTGGCGGGGCCGAGGCCGAGGCCGGCGAGCAGTTGCCGCCCTGGTCCCGTCCGCCGCTGACCAGCGGCTCCGGCTCGGGCCTCGCCCCCGCCGTCTGGACCGCCGCCGTCCTCGCCACCGCGCTGGCCGCCTGGGCCACCGCCCGCGTCACCGCCCGCCGCCGCACCGCGTCCGCCGCGGCGTACGACGGGGGCGGGGCGACCGCCGTCGGGGGCGCCACCGGCGCCACCGGCGTCGGCGGCCACGGCCGGCACCGCCTCACCCGCCGCGCCCGCACCCTGCTCCGCACCACCCGTACCGGCGGGCCTCCCCGTACCACCCGCGGGCCCCGCGGGACCACACCCGACTGACCGGCGAGGACGGACGGCCGTGGAACTCTGGCTGCTGAACCACTTCTCCACCACCGAGCTCACGTTCCTGGTCGTCGGCGGCTTCGTCGTCCTGGCCGTGGCCTGCAGCCTCCTCACCACCCGCCGCTTCCCCGCCCTCACCGGTGGCGAGAACAACGACATGGTCGGCGTGGTGCTCGGCATGTTCGGGGCGATCTACGGCATCATCCTCGCCTTCGTCATCGTCAACCTGTGGACCGAGCTCCAGGACACCCAGAAGGTGGTCTCCACCGAGGCGACGTCGATCTCCCAGATCGCCCGCGACGCCAAGGCCTTCCCGCCCGACGTCCAGACCGCCGTGAACGCCTCGATCCACGACTACGTGCACGCCGTGGTCGAGCAGCAGTGGCCGCTGATGAGGGCCGGCCGCGGCGACTTCACAGTGACGGCCACCAAGGTGGACCGGATGTACCAGGTGCTGCGCGAGTACGAGCCCCAGTCCCAGTCCGAACAGGCCTTCTACACCGAGGCGTTGGGCAGCCTCAACGACGCGGTCGGGCAGCGCCGGGACCGGATCAACGAGAGCCGCAACGAACTGCCGGTCCTGCTCCAGGTGCTGATCGTGGGCGGCGCGCTGGTGATCCTCGCGCTGACCCTGCTGTACGGGCTGCGCAGCCCGAAGGTGCGGCTGCTGTTCGTCGGCTCGGTGGCCGCGCTGATCGGGTTCAGCCTGCTGCTGGTCCTGGTACTGGACCGGCCCTTCGCCGGGGACCTCAGCGTGAGCCCGACGCCCTTCAAGGAGAGCGCGCTGGCGCAGTTCTGGTGACCGCCCGTCTCCGCTGCCCGGGATGGTGCCCGGGGCCCTCTAGACTTCCGGCCATGACCACGCCCGACCCCTCCGCCGCGGACCGGCTCGCCCGGATCGTCCAGCTCTCCTCCGGGAGCTACCTGCTCGTCACCACGTACAGGAAGGACGGCACCACCGTGCCGACCCCGGTGTGGGTGGTGCGCGACGGGGAGGCGCTCGGGGTCTGGACCGTCGCGGACTCCTGGAAGGTCAAGCGGATCCGCAACCGCGCCGACGTGCTGGTCGGCCCGTGCGACGTCAAGGGCCGCCCGACCGGCGAGCAGTACCCCGCCACCGCCGAGCTCCTCGGCCCCGAGCGCACCGCCGCCTACCGCACCCTGCTGCGCCAGAAGTACGGCCTGCTCGGCGTGCTCACCCTGCTCGGCAGCCGGCTGCGGCGCGGCGAGCGCGGCACCGTCGGCATCCGGATCACGCTGACGGACTGAGCGCTGACGGACCGGGCGCCGACGGACCGGGCTACGGGTGCGGGCCCGCCAGTGCGCTGGGCAGCCCGACGAACCCCGACTCCGGCCCGAACCGCTCCTCCAGCCCGTCCGCCAGGGCGTTCAGCGCGGCCGCGCCGTCGCCGTGGAAGGACGAGCCGTGCATCACCGCCAGGGTGCGCGGGCGCAGCTCGGCGAGGGAGCGCAGCGCGGTCGCGGCGGCCGTCAGGCAGGAGGTCTGGCGGAACAGCCCCTCGGATTCCAGGGCCGATTCGACCAGGTCGGCGTCGGTGACGGCGGGCCCGTTGCCGAGGTGGGTGAACAGGTCGCCGCAGAACAGGGTGCGGGTCTGCTCCTCGAACAGCACCCGCGCCTCCCAGCCGTGCGGCACGTGCGCGGTGTTGATGTTGCGCACCCGGCGGCGCACCTGGCGCCCGCCGAGGTCCAGCACCTCGCCGTCGTCCATCGGCACCGGCGGGCGGTCGGCCAGGTCGTTCAGCGAGACCAGGCAGCCGAGCGTGTTGTGCGCGACCCGCGCGTGCGGGGCCGCGGCGAGGAACTCGTTCATCGCCCCGCACTCGTCCGCCTCGACGTGGCCGAAGGTCACCCACCGCAGCCGCTCCACCGGCAGCACCCGGCCGACCGCCTCGGACACCGCCGGGAACAGCGAGCGCATCCCGGTGTGGAAGATCAGCGGCTCCTCGGCGTCGACCAGGAACTGGTTGAAGGTGAACCCGGCGGGCGGGGCGATCTCCGGGACGAAGGTCGAGATCCGGTAGATGCGTTCGGCGATCTCGTCGATGCGTGTGTCCATGGGCCCGTTGCCTACCCGAGCCGCCCGGGGCCGGCGCTCAGGCGGCACCGGACATGCCGCCCGCGTCGCCGGTTCGGCCGAGCGGCGCGGCTCCGACCGGCCACCGCGGAACCCGGCCTGGCGGCGTGGCAGGCTGGCGGCCATGGACGAGAACGAGGCCGGGCCGCTCCCGCTGCTGGTGGTGGACGGCGCGAACGTGGTCGGATCGGTGCCGGACGGCTGGTGGCGCGACCGGCGGGGCGCCGCCGAGCGGCTGCGGGACGCGCTGGTGGCCGTCGCCGAGCGGGGCGTGCCGGAGCACCCCGGCCCGTTGGAGGTGGTGCTGGTCGTCGAGGGCGCGGCCCGGGGGGTGGACGGCGTGCCCGGAGTACGGGTGGTGGCGGCGAGCGGCAGCGGTGACGACCGGATCGTGGAGCTGGTCCGGGCCGAGAAGGCCCGGAACCCCGCCCGCACCTGCCTGGTCGCCACCGCCGACCGCGAACTGCGGGCCCGGGTCGGCGTGTCGGGTGCCACCGCCATCGGGCCGCGCAGCGTTCGGCCGTAGCCGTGCGATATGTCTAGTCGGCCTGGGTGGCGTACATGCCCCAGTGGATCGACGGGTCCGAGGTGTGCGCGGTGAACAGCAGGTCCCGGCCCGGGCGGGCGGGGACCTCCACCGAACCGACGCCGGTGGAGTCGACCGGGCACTGGACCGTGAAGTCGACCGGCGCCGCGCCGCCGATGTGCACGTCCACCGAGCCGCCGCCCCGGCAGCCGAGCGTGAACGTGAACGGCTGCGACGGGTTCACCGAGGCCGTCACGGCGCCGCCGTCGCCGATCCAGTCCGGTATCCAGATCAGCCCCTCCGGCCCCGGGTGCGGCAGGATCTCGCCCGTCCCCGGCTGGCCGGGGACCGCGGCGGGCGCCTCGGCCCCGCTCCCGGCCGGCTGCGCCACCGCCGTCCCGGCGAGGGCGAGCACCGCCCCCACCGCCCCGGCCACCGCCGCGAAGCCGTGCTTCCCCGTACGCTTCATCGCTGGTTCCCCCTTCGGTGTTCCTCGGTCCGCACGCCCGGTGTTCGGCGTGCGGAGCAAACCTACGACGCCCCACCGACAAGGGACACCCGCCGGGGCGCCGCCCGGCGGAGCGGCCTGGCACCGCCGGTTCGGGAACGTACGGGAACCGGTTCCGGAACGTACGGGAACCAACCGCGTCGCCCGTCCGACTGCTGGGGGGTGAGTGCGAAGTCGCCGGGAGTCCGGCCGTTGAGTGTGCTGGCGGGGTTCGTCCTGCTGCTGGTGGTGGTGTTCGTGGTGGCCTACGGGGTGGGGCGCCAGGTCGGCCCGGTCGCGCCCGGGTTGCGGCCCGGTAGCGGGGGCGGCGCGTCGCCCGGGATGGACGGGCACGGCATGGGCGGGATGCGGTGAGCGCCGTCGCCGAGCCCGTGGTCGCCACCGATCTGGCGGTCGGCGGGATGACCTGCGCGGCGTGCGTGGGCCGGGTGGAGAAGCGGCTGGCCCGGATCGACGGGGTGACGGCCGGGGTGAACCTGGCGACCGGACGGGCCCGGGTGCTGCACCCGGCCGGGGTGCCGGTCGCGGAGCTGGTGGCGGCGGTCGAGCGGGCGGGCTACACCGCCGAGCCGCTGCCCGCCGGGGCGCCGGTCGGGGTGGCGGCGGAGGAGCCGGACGAGCGGTGGCGGCTGCTGGTCACCGCCCTGCTGGCCGTCCCGGTGCTGGTGCTGTCGATGGTGCCGTCGGCGCAGTTCACCGCCTGGCAGTGGGTCTGCTTCGCGCTCGCCGTCCCGGTGGTGACCTGGGGGTCGGCCGGGTTCCACCTCCGCGCCCTGCGGGGGCTGCGGCACGCGGCGGCGACCATGGACACCCTGGTCAGCCTGGGTGTGGTGGCCTCCTTCGGCTGGTCCGCGTACGCGCTGTTCCTCGGCGGGGCGGGCGATCCGGACATGCGGATGCCCTTCTCGCTGACCGCCGACGGCGGCGGCACCGCGCACGTGTACCTGGAGGCGGCGGTCGGCGTGCCGCTGTTCGTGCTGGCCGGGCGGCTGCTGGAGGGCCGGGTGCGGCGGCGCAGCGGGTCCGCGCTGCGGGCGCTGGCCGAGCTGGGCGCCAAGCAGGTGTGCCTGCGGGGGGCGGACGGCGAGGAGCGCCTGGTGCCGATCGAACTGCTGCTGCCCGGGCAGGAGTTCGTGGTGCGGCCGGGCGAACGGGTGGCCACCGACGGGGTGGTGGTCGACGGGGGTTCGGCGCTCGACCTGAGCCTGCTGACCGGGGAGAGCGTGCCGGTCGAGGTCGGCCCCGGGGACCGGGTGGCGGGCGCGACGGTGAACGTGGGCGGCGCCCTGGTGGTGCGGGCCACGGCGGTCGGCGCGGACACCCAACTGGCCCGGATCACCGCGCTGGTGGCGGAGGCCCAGGCCGGCAAGGCGCGGGCGCAGCGGCTGGCGGACGCGGTGGCCGGGGTGTTCGTGCCCTGCGTGCTGGCGGTCGCGGCGAGCGTGCTGGGCTTCTGGCTGGGCGCGGGCGCGGCCCCGCAGGCGGCGGTGACGGCGGCGGTCGCGGTGCTGGTGGTGGCCTGCCCGTGCGCGCTCGGGCTGGCCACGCCGACGGCGCTGCTGGCGGCGACCGGGCGGGGCGCGGAGCTGGGCGTGCTGGTGCGCGGCCCGGAGGTGCTGGAGAGCCTGCGCCGGGTGGACACGGTGGTGATGGACAAGACCGGGACGCTGACCACCGGCCGGATGGAACTGGCCGCCGTCACCACCGCGGACGGTCCCACGCAGGACGAGGCCCTCCGGTTGGCCGGCGCGGTCGAGCACCGCTCCGAGCACCCGATCGGCCGGGCCGTCGCGACGGCGGCCCGCGAGCGCTGCGGGCCGCTGCCGGCCGTGACCGGCTTCGCGGCCGCCACCGGGCTCGGGGTGACCGGGACGGTCGAGGGCCGGGCCGTCCGGGTCGGGCGGCCGGACGACACCGCGCTGCCGCCGGCCCTGGCCGAGGCGGTGGCGCAGGCCGGGGAGGCGGGCCGCACGGCCGTCGTGGTCGAGCTGGACGAGCGGCCGGCGGCCGTCCTGGCGGTCGGCGACACGGTGCGCTCGGGGAGCTGGCGGGCCCTGCACCGGCTGCGCGGGCTGGGCCTGGAGACCGTACTGCTGACCGGGGACGGCCCCGGCGCCGCCCGGGCGGTGGCCGCCGAGCTGGGCATCGAGCGGGTGCACTCCTCGGCCTCCCCCGAGCGCAAGGCCGAGGTGGTGGCCGAACTGCGCGCCGCCGGACGGACGGTCGCGGTGGTCGGCGACGGCGTCAACGACGCCGTGGCACTGGCCTCGGCGGACCTCGGGGTGGCGCTGGCCTCCGGCAGCGACGCCGCGATCGGCGCGGCCGGGCTGACCCTGGTGCGCGGCGACATCGAGGCGGTGGTGGACGCCGTACGGCTGGCCCGGCAGACCCTGGCGACCATCCGGGCCAACCTGCTCTGGGCCTTCGGCTACAACCTGGTGCTGATCCCGCTGGCGGCGGTCGGACTGCTCAACCCGATGCTGGCGGCGGTCGCCATGTCGCTCAGCTCGCTGCTCGTGGTGGGCAACAGCCTGCGGCTGCGCACCTGGGAACCGGGGCGGGGACAGCGCAGGGGCCAGGGACAGGGGCAGGGACGGGGACAGGGACAGCGCAAGGGAGGACGACGGTGATGGCCTGGCAGCGTCTCGGGGCGGTCGGCCCGCCGGTCGGCGCGGCGGCGCTGGCCCTGGTCCTGCTCACCGGCTGGACGGCGTTCGGCGGGGCCGGCCGCGACCGCCCGGTGGAGGCCGGCCCGGGCTGGGTGCTGCTGCCGACGGCCGGCGCGGCCTCCGCCACGGCGGCCTTCTTCACGATCCGCAACCCGGGCGACATACCGGACGAACTGACCGGTGCCAGCTGGGAGTTCGGCGGCCGGATCACCCTGAAGCGGCACCTGCACCAGGGCGCGGCGGGCCGCTGGGAGCCGGCCCCGGCGCTGCCGGTGCCGGGCCGCGGCGAGCTGCGGATGACCCCGGAGGACGCGGACCTGATGATCGCCGACCCGCCGCCGCTGCGGGCCGGCCAGTGGGTGGAGTTCACCCTCACCTTCCGGCACAGCCCGCCGCTGCGGCTCGCCGCCCAGGTGCTGCCGGCGGCCGAACGGCCGCGCTGAACGGGCGCGCTGAAAACGTCAGGGCGTGTCCCGCGGATCCTTCCGGTCCGCGGGACACGCCCTGACGTCATCGGCTCAGGAAGGCCGCTCCCCGAGCGTCTCCTCGACCGCCCGGCGCGGGGTGGCCGCCCCGGGCGGTCCGTACCCGGCCCGCAGGACCAGCTGGACGTAGCCCGGCCCGGCCGCCGGGTCGCGCAGCGCCCAGCGGGTGTCCGGCCACTCGATCGCCTGGTGCCAGACCGTGAGCCGGACGCCGTGCAGCGTGGCCAGCAGCCAGACCCGCTCCAGCGCCTGCCCGGTGCGCAGCCAGTCCGGCGGGCCGTCGCCGCGGGTGGTGAGGGTGCACAGCTGGGGCAGCGCCTCGAAGCGCTGCGAGGGCGGCTGCTCGGGGGCCTCCGGCGGGCGGCCGCCGAACTCGCGCATCGGCACCCGGGCGTCGTGGTCCTGCGGGCCGAGCGCCGACCGCGGGATGCCGTCCTCGGCGGTGCCGTCGTCGGGCCGCAGCCAGGCGCGGGACTCGGCGGACCTGGCCGGGTCGGCGGCGTTGCGGCGCTCGGCGTCGGCGGTGAGCTCCTGCACCCGCCGTACGCCCTCCTCCTCCAGCGCGGCCAGGGTGACGCCCTCCTCCCGGGCGGCGGCCATCAGCTCGCCGATCACCGCCTCGGGCACGTCGCGCTGGGTGAAGGGCTCGCGGCTGGAGTGCCGGGCGGCGATGGCGGGGTAGAGGTCGCGACCGAAGGGCGCCTCCGCGACGGCCGGGCGGGAGAGGTCGAGCACGGCGAGCAGCCCGGGCTCGGCGACGTCCGGCAGCAGCCGGACCAGCGGTTCCCGGTCCAGCCGCCCGGCCGCCACCCGCAGGTTGAACACGGCCGCGCCGACCGCGATGTGCACGGCCGCGCCGGCCGGGTCGGCCAGCGGTACGGAACGATCGGTGTCGGCGTACACGGCGAGCCCGCGCCCGTCCGGGGTCGGCACGAACCGCCAGGGCTGGCTGTTGTGCAGCGACGGCGCCGCGCCGCCGGCGGCGGCGAGCAGGCGCAGGTCGGCCGCGCTGAGCATCTGGGTGAGAGCCGGGTCGAGCGTCATGGCGTTCCACTCCTTCAGCCGCTGGGCTTCGGCATCAACCGCGGGGTCAGGACGGGCCCGGAGGTCCCGCTGCTTCCGAGCGTGCGCGCCCGGCCGCGCGGACGACAGGGCCCTTGGGCCCGTCCTCAGGACGGCCGGGCCGGGGGCCGTCGCGGGCAAAGGCCCGTCCGGTGGATCGGGACGGGGGCGGATCCACCGGACGGGCGTCCGTCACCCGTGCGGGACGACCGCGACGGGAGCCTCGGCGTGGTGCAGGACGGCGTGCGCGACCCGGCCGAGCCGGGGGCCGAACTCGATCGGGCGGCGGCCCCGGCCGACCACCACCAGGGCGGCGCCCGCGGAGGCCTCGACCAGGGCGCGGGCGGCCCCGAGCTGCACGTCCTCGACCACCTCGACGTCCGGGTACCGCTCTCGCGGTCCGGCCAGGGCGAGCGAGAGCAGCTCGGCCTCCAGCGCCTCCAGCTGGCCGAGCTCGGCGGCCGGGACGGCGCCGCCCGCGTAGCCGAACACCGGCGGCAGGTCCCAGCCGTGCACCGCCCGGACCCGGGCGCCGCGCAGGGCCGCCGCGCGGAAGGCGAAGTCGAGCACCTCCGGCTCCGGGGTGTGGGCGTCGACGCCGACCACCACCTCGCCCTTGCCGCTCTCGCCGGCCGTTCCGGCCTCGCGCACCACGACCAGCGGCACGGTGCTGCGCCCGGCCACCGAGATGCTGACCGAGCCCAGAAGCAGCCCGGTGAAGCCGCCGCGGCCGCGCGAGCCGAGCACCAGCAGCTCCGCCTCCGCGGCGGCGGCCAGCAGACCGTCCACCGGCGCGTCCAGGACGGCGTCGGTCTCCACGGTCAGGTCCGGGTGCAGGCCGCGGACGTCCTCGGCGGCCTCGGCCAGGGTGCGGCGGACGGCCTCGGGCAGGTCGTCCGACTCGGCGAAGGAGGACACCCCGTCGGTCAGCCACGGCCAGGCGTGCACCAGGCGCAGCGAGGCGCCCCGGCGCTCCGCCTCGGCGGCGGCCCAGTGAACGGCCGCGGTGCTCTGCGGCGACCCGTCGACCCCGGCCAGCACGGTTGACGTCATGTCTCTTCCTCCACACTGTCGACACGCTGTCGACGCTCGGCGGTTCGGCGCGGGCCGCGGTGCGCTCTGACGCCCCGTCCGCTCCTCCCCCACCCTGGCACCCGCACACGGCCCGGCGGCAGAGGCCGCAGGACCCTCCGCGACGGGACGAAAGGCCCGCCCGACGGAGCCTACGGCCGACCCCGCCGTCCCGGCCACCGACACCGGGGCACTACCGTGAACACGGCAATCCCGCTGGTCGGACGGCACCCGAGTCGGGTCGGGCGGCGGGGGCCGTCCGGACGGTGGGCGGGGTGCGTCCGGACGGTGGACGGGCTGGTCAGGGCAGGACGACGAGGAGGACAGCGGTGGGCGGAGCGGACGGCGGCGCGGCGGGTGGCGGCGCGCGGATGCCACGGCTGCGCCTGGACGAGCTGCTGGAGGAGCTCCAGTGGCGGATCGACGCGGCGCGCGGCACGCAGAACCGGGTGCACAGCCTGTTGGAGGCGGTGCTGGCGGTCGGGCGTGAGCTGGACCTGGCGCAGGCGCTGCACCGGATCGTGGAGGCCGCCGCCGACCTGGTGGACGCCCGGTACGGGGCGCTCGGGGTGATCGGGCCGGACGGGCACACCCTGTCGCAGTTCCTGACGGTGGGCCTGAGCGAGGAGGAGATCGCCGAGATCGGCCCGCCGCCGTCGGGCCGGGGCATCCTGGGCGAGCTGATCCGCGAGCCGCGGCCGCTGCGCTGCCCGGTGCTGTCCGACCACCCGGCCTCGGCCGGCTTCCCGGCGAACCACCCGCCGATGCACACCTTCCTGGGGGTGCCGGTGCGGGTGCACGGCGAGGTGTTCGGCAACCTCTACCTGACCGACAAGCGCGGCGGGCTGGACTTCGACGAGGACGACGAGGCGGTGATCTCGACCCTGGCGGTCGCGGCCGGGGTGGCGATCGACAACGCCCGGCTGTACGAGGAGGCGCAGCTGCGCCAGCGCTGGCTGCGGGCGAGCACCGAGATCACCCGCAGCCTGCTGTCGGGGGCGCCGCGACTGGAGGTGGTCGAGCTGATCGCCCGCCGGGCCCGGGAGATCTCCGGCGCCGAGCTGGCGGACGTCTCGGTGGCGCTGGCCGGCCCGGAGGAGCGGGCCGAGGAGCTGACGGTGGAGGTCGCGCTCGGCGCCGATCCCTCCGCGCGGCTGGGGGTGACGGTGCCGGTGGACGGCACGCTGTCCGGCGCCGCGTACGCCTCCGGTTCGCCGGCCACCAGTGACGAGCTGGCCTCCGACACCCGTTTCCCGGCCGGTCCGGCGGGCCGCTTCGACGGGCTGGGCGCGGCGGTGGCGGTGCCGCTGGGCACCGGCGCCGGGTACGGGCGGGGCGTGCTGCTGCTGGCCCGGGCGCAGGGGCAGCCGGCCTTCGGGCCGGAGGAGACGGGCCCGCTGCTGGGCTTCGCCGACCAGGCCGCGCTGGCCCTGGAGCTGGCCGAACGGCGGCGCGACGCCGAGCAGTTGAACCTGCTGGAGGACCGTGACCGGATCGCCAGGGACCTGCACGACCTGGCGATCCAGCGGCTGTTCGCGACCGGGATGACGCTGCAGAGCGCGGGCCGGCTGATCGAGAGCCAGGCCGCGGCGGACCGGGTGGCCCGGGCGGTGGCCGACCTGGACGAGACCATCAAGATCATCCGCTCGACCATCTTCGGCCTGCGCGCCCACAGCGAGCCGGACCGCGGCCTGCGCGCCCGGGCCACCCGGGTGGTCACCGAGGCCCAGGGGCCGCTCGGCTTCGCGCCCCGACTGAGCATGGAGGGCCTGCTGGACACCGACGTGCCGCAGGAGCTGGCCGGGCACGTGGTCGCGGTCCTCGCCGAGGCACTCAGCAACGCCGCCCGGCACGCCGGGGCGTCCCGGGTCGAGGTGACGCTGCGCGCGCTGGCCGGGCGGGTGGCGCTGACCGTGACGGACGACGGCGTCGGCGTGCCCGAGGGCGGGCGGCGCAGCGGGCTGCGCAACCTGGCCGAGCGCGCCGACCGGGTCGGCGGCTCGTTCACCGTCGACCCGGCCGAGGGCGGCGGCACCCGGCTGGCATGGGAGGCCCCGGTCGGGTCCTGAGGCCTACTCCCCGCGGGGCGGTCAGCCCCGCAGGGCGCCCAGGAAGGCGAGCAGGTGGGCGTTGAACTCCGCCGGCCGCTCCATGTTCGGGTAGTGCCCGGTGCCCTCGACGGTCACCGCGCGGCCGTCGACGACGGTGCGGACGACCCGTTCGGCCAGGTTGACGTGGTCCGCCGAGTCGATGCCGCCGTTGATCGCCAGCAGCGGGACGGTGATCCCGGTCAGCCGCTTCCAGGTGTCGGTGACCGGCACCAGGTACTGGGGGTCGTCGGGGGTGTGCTTGGAAATGGTGTTCCGGGTCATCTCCTTGAGCCGGCGCACCACCTCCGGGTCGACCTCGTCCAGGCGGCGGTGCGGCCCGGAGGCGAGCCGGGTGAAGGAGTCGATCCAGCCCTCGCCGTCGCCCTCGGCGAGGGCCGCGGTCTGGTCGGCGGCGAGTTCGCCCAGCCACGGGTCGGTGAACTCGGACTCGCTGGTGCCGTTGCCGCTGATCACCAACGCGCGGACCAGCTCCGGGTGTTCGAGCGCCAGGTCGAGGGCGATCGTACCGCCCATGGACAGTCCGATCACCGTCAGCGGGCCGAGGCCGAGGTGGCGCAGCAGGTCCGCCAGGTCGTCGGCGGGCCGGAACGGCCGGCTCGCGTTGTCGGAGGCGCCGTGGCCGCGGGCGTCCAACGCGATCACCCGGTACGCGGGCAGCAGGGCGGGGAGCTGGTCCGCCCAGCTCCGGTGGTCCAGCAGGCCGCCGTGCAGCAGCACCAGCGGCTCGCCCGTACCGGCGTCGAGGTAGGCGAGGCGGCCGTGGCCGCTGTCGAAGAAGCACAGGTCATCGGTGGAACCGGTAACAGTGGATTCAGTCATGACGACAATTTTAGGTCGTGTGACCTATATTTGTCTCCATGAGCACCGAACCCGTTTCCGGCGGCATCCCCGTGCACCCCACCTTCCCCTCCGACCGCCTCCGTCACAACCCCGACGGCCCCGTCCTGCTGGTCGGCGGCTACGGCACCGTCGGCACCGAACTCGCCCGGCTCGCCTCCCCCTCCTGGCCGCTGCTGCTCACCGGCCGCTCCGAGCAGCGCGGCGGCGCCCTCGCCGCCGAACTGGACGACGCCACCGCCCGCCGCTGGGACCTCGCCGACCCCGAGCCGTTCACCGCCGCCGTACGGGCGGTGGTCGGGGTGGTCAACGACCCGGACGACCGGGTGCTGCGGGCCGCCGTCCGCGCGGGCGTCCCGTACGTGGACGTCACCCGCTGGACCGCCCGGCTCCAGCGGGCCGCCACGCTCGCCGCCCTGCTGCGCCCGACCGCCCCGGTGCTGCTCTCCTCGGCCTGGATGGGCGGGGTGACCAGCCTGGTCGCCGCCGCCCTGGCGGACCGGCTGGGCGGGGCCGAGCGGATCGAGACCGCCATCCGCTGGGACCTCGCGGACCGGGCCGGCGCCGACTCGGTGGAGTTCATGGACCGCCTGGGGCTCGACTACGAGGTGATGCAGGACGGCCGACGCCGCTCCGTCGTGCCGCTCAGCCGCCCGCGGACCGTCCGGATCGGCGACGCCCCGACGCTGGTCGCCGGGATCGACACCCCCGAGCAGTTCACCCTCCCGCTCACCCTGGGCACCACCACCGCCGCCACCCGGATCGGCTTCAGCTCGCGCTCCTCCACCACCGCCCTGCTCGCGGCCCGGCACGCCGGCTTCTTCCGCTGGGGCCGCGGTGACCGCTGGGAGCCGGCCCGCCGCGCCCTGCTCTACTCCCCCGGCGAGGGCGGCACCGCCCTGCTGCGCACCGACGTCACCTCCGGCGGACGCACCCTCACCGCCACCGTCGAGGACCGGGCCGGCCAGGCCAGACTCACCGCCGTCGGCGCCCTGCTGGCGCTGCGCCGGGCGCTCGGCACGGACGGCGCCCCGCCGCCCGCCGGGGTGGCCTTCCCGGAGCAGACCCCGCGCCCCGGGCGGGTGCTGGAGGACCTGGCGGCCCTCGGCGTCACCGTCACGGTCACCGCGGCCGACGGCGCGCGCGGCACGGAGGCGGCGGCATGAGCAGCGTCCGGGGCCTGAGCGGCAAGGGTGCCCAGAAGCGGGAGCAACTGCTCGACACGGCGGAGGAGTTGCTGGTCACCACGGGCAGCGGCGAGCTGTCCATGCGGGCGGTGGCCGCCGCCGCGGGCGTCCGCCTCGGGCACCTCCAGCACTACTTCCCGACCCACGCCGAGCTGGTGGCCGCCGTGCTGGAGCGCGTCCTCGCCCGCTCGGTGGAACGGCTCGCGCCGCTGCTCGACCCGGGCCGCGACGAGGACGCCCTGCTCCGCGAACTGCTCGCCGAGCAGCAGGACGCGCGCCTGGTCCGCCTGTTCGCCGAACTGTGGGCGCTGGCCGCCCGCGACCCCTCGGTGGCCGCCGCCGTCCGGGCCTTCTACGACCGCTACCAGGAGCTGGTCGCCTGCTTCCTCGCCGAACGCCGCCCGGCCCTGACGGAGGAGGAACGGCGCTCCCGCGCCCGGGTGTTCGTCATGCTGATCGAGGGCGCCTCGCTCTTCCGCTCCGGCCTGGCCGGCACCGCGGACGCGGCGGCGGACGCCGAACTCCTGCGCACCGCCGGGGCGTTGCTGGGCCCGTAGGCCCTTTCAGGCCAGCCGGCGGCCGATGACGAGTTCCGGGCGGATACGGATGCGGACCGTGCCGCCCGGGTCGGCCGCCCTGGTGGCCGGGCGGACCTGGGCGCGGCCGAGGACGGTGACGAACCAGCCGGAGCCGTCCCGGCCGTCCACCTCGTCGGCCTCGAAGGCGATCACGGCGCCGTCCACCGCCCGGGCCAGTTCGGAGCCGGCCGGGGCCGAGAGCAGCACTCCGCCGGGGGCCAGCCGGAACGGCACCGGCAGGACGGCCGGGAGGGCGTCCACCGTGTAGACCACCCGGCCGACGTCGGCCCGGGCCAGCAGCTCCAGCGACCGCTTCCGGTCGAGTTCGCGCAGTTCCGGAAGGTCGGGACGGTCGGCCGGGACGGGGCGGTCGTGCGGGACAGGCCGGGGGGACGGGACGGGCCGGGGAGACGGGACGTGGTCGCGGTTCATGCGAGCGATGCTCGCCCGGGCCCGGGCCGGGCCGCGAGGGCCGATGGTCCCGGCGGGGCCCGGCGAGGGCCCCGCCCGGCGGGCCGTCGGCCCCGGGCCCCACGGCCCACGGCCCTGCCCGACGGGACCCGGAGGACCCGCCGGGCAGGGCCCGGGGTCAGTACCGGCCGGAGCGCAGCACGGAGGGCTGCGGGGCGGCGGAGGCCTGGCGCAGCTCGGTGGCGATCAGGGCCGCCTGCACCCGGCGCTCGACGCCGAGCTTGGCGAGCAGCCGCGAGACGTGGTTCTTGACGGTCTTCTCGGCGAGGTAGAGCCGCTCGCCGATCTGCCGGTTGGTCAGGCCCTCGCCGATGAGTTCGAGGACCTCCTGCTCGCGCACGGTCAGGCCCGGTCCGGTGGTGACCGGCTGGGCGGGCTCGGCGTCGCTGCGCAGGCGGTTCAGCAGGCGGGTCGCGGCGCCGGGGTCGAGCATCGAGCGCCCGGAGGCGACGGTGCGGACGGCGGCGACCAGGTCGGTCCCGCTGATCTGCTTGAGCACGTACCCGGCGGCGCCCGCCATCACGGCGTCCAGCAGTGCCTCCTCGTCGTCGAAGGAGGTCAGCATCAGGCAGGCCAGCCCGGGCATCCGCGAGCGCAGCTCACGGCAGACCGAGACGCCGTCGCCGTCGCCCAGCCGGACGTCCAGCACGGCCACGTCGGGCCGCAGGGCCGGCACCCGGACGAGCGCCTGCTCGGCCGTCGCCGCCTCGCCGACCACCTCCAGGTCCGGCTCGCCGTCCAGCAGGTCGTGCACCCCGCGGCGCACCACCTCGTGGTCGTCCAGCAGGAACACCCGGACCGGTGCCGAAGCCTCGGCACCCTCCGTCTTGGTCGCCATCACGCGGCTCCACCTTCGTCACCCCCGCACACTCCCAGCGGGGCCCAGGGCATCATCCCCCCGCGACCGGCCGCGGGCCCAGGGCCCAACGGCCCCATTCGGACCGGGCCGCAGGACCCGTACGGGCCCCGACCCCGACCGGGCCGGTCCGGGCGCCCTCAGCGCCCCTGCCGCCGGACGTTCCCCAGCCCCATCAGCAGGAAGGCGAGCGCGACGCCCGCGCCGCTGACCGCCGCGAGCACCACCCGGGGCACGACCTCGCCGCCGCCGGACAGCAGGATGGCCGCCGCTCCGAGCAGGGCGACGGCCGCACCGACCACCAGCCAGCCCGCCAGGGCCAGCGCCGGCGGCCGGTTGGAGCGCGGGGCGGGCCCCGCGTCCAGGGCGGCCCAGCGGACCGCCGTCTCCCGTACCTCCCGGCGGCGGTCCACCAGGGCCCGCACCCGCAGCGCCGCGCCGCCCACCAGTCCGGCGAGCGCGATCTGGGCGGCGGGCCGCCAGTCCGACAGGACGAGCAGCAGCCCGCCCGCGAGCGCGAGCCCGGCCCACCAGAGCACGCAGGCCGCGGCGGCCGTACGGGTGGAGCGGGGCCGGTCGGCGCCGGCCTGGAGGTCGGCGATGGCGGGCAGGTACCAGACACAGCCGCTCGCGGTGAGGGCGGCGGTGCCGATGGCGAGAACGGTGTGGTTCACGACCCGGCCTTCCTGGTCACGAAGGGGTTGGTGAGGAGGGTGAGGAGGGTGAGGAGCGGAGCGGACGGGGCCGTCCCCGCCCGCCCGGGGGCAGCGACGCGGGCGGGGACGGCGTTCGGGGGGAGCGGACTCAGCCGTCCGAGGAGGGCGAGTCGGTGGAGGCGGACGCCACCCGCGCCCGGTCGGCCCGGCTCAGCGGCCGGTCGTACTTCGCCGGCTCCACGTCGCCCAGGTGCGTGGCGGGCTTGCCGCTGTGCTCCAGGACGTCCCGGGCCGCGATGTCCGGGTGGTGGAGGTCGAAGGCCGGGGATTCGGAGCGGATCCGCGGCAGCTTGACGAAGTTGTGCCGCGGCGGGGGGCAGGAGGTCGCCCACTCCAGCGAGCGGCCCCAGCCCCACGGGTCGTCCTCGGTGACCTTCTCGCCGTACTTGGCGGTCTTCCAGACGTTGTAGAGGAACGGCAGGATCGACAGGCCGAGCAGGAACGAGCCGATGGTCGAGACGGTGTTCAGGGTGGTGAAGCCGTCCGAGGCCAGGTAGTCGGCGTAGCGGCGCGGCATGCCCTGGGCGCCCAGCCAGTGCTGGACCAGAAAGGTGGCGTGGAAGCCGACGGTCAGGGTCCAGAAGGTGATCCGGCCGAGCCGCTCGTCGAGCTTCTTGCCGGTCATCTTCGGCCACCAGAAGTGGAAGCCGGCGAACATCGCGTAGACCACGGTGCCGAACAGCGTGTAGTGGAAGTGCGCGACCACGAAGTACGAGTCGGAGACGTGGAAGTCGATCGGCGGGGCCGCGAGCAGCACGCCGGTCAGGCCGCCGAAGAGGAAGGTGACCAGGAAGCCGACCGTCCAGAGCATCGGGGTCTCGAAACTCAGTGAGCCCCTCCACATGGTGCCGACCCAGTTGAAGAACTTCACCCCGGTCGGGACGGCGATCAGGAAGGTCATGAAGGAGAAGAACGGCAGCAGGACCTGCCCGGTGACGTACATGTGGTGCGCCCACACCGTCACCGACAGGCCGGCGATCGCGATGGTGGCCGCGATCAGGCCGGAGTAGCCGAACATCGGCTTGCGACTGAAGACCGGGATGACCTCCGAGACGATGCCGAAGAACGGCAGCGCCAGGATGTACACCTCGGGATGGCCGAAGAACCAGAACAGGTGTTGCCAGAGCATCGCCCCGCCGTTGGCCGGGTCGAAGACGTGCGAGCCGAACTTGCGGTCGCACTCCAGCGCCAGCAGCGCGGCGGCCAGCACCGGGAAGACCAGCAGCACCAGCACCGAGGTCAGCAGCACGTTCCAGCAGAAGATGGACATCCGGAACATGGTCATTCCGGGCGCGCGCATGCAGATGATGGTGGTGATGAAGTTGACGGCGCCGAAGATGCTGCCGAAGCCGGACAGCGTCACGCCCATGATCCACATGTCGGCGCCGACGCCGGGCGAGTGGATCGCGTCGGACAGCGGCGCGTAGAGGAACCAGCCGAAGTCGGCGGCGCCCTGCGGGGTCGCGAAGCCGGCCGCGGCGATCAGCGAGCCGAACATGAACAGCCAGTAGGACAGCATGTTCAGCCGCGGGAAGGCGACGTCCGGCGCGCCGAGCTGGAGCGGCATGATCCAGTTGGCGAAGCCGGTGAACAGCGGCATCGCGAACAGCAGCAGCATCACCGAGCCGTGCATGGTGAACGCCTGGTTGAACTGCTCGTTGGAGAGGATCTGCGTTCCGGGCCGGGCGAGTTCGGCGCGCATGACCAGGGCGAGGATGCCGCCGATCAGGAAGAACGCGAACGAGGACACCAGGTACATGGTGCCGATCGTCTTGTGGTCGGTGGTGGTCAGCAGTCTGACCAGGGCCGAACCGGGCCTCCTGGCCCTGACCGCCCCTGCGGGGAGGGTCGTCGGCGGTGAGGTGGGGTCGCCCTGTGCCTGGGTGGCGCTCAAGGACGCACTCCTTCGGAACGTCGTGCGAATGGGTGGCGCTCCATGATCCGAACAGGCCGCCTCCGCACCCCAGGGCCCTTCGGCCCGCCCGTCCGGGGCCGCTGGGCCCGAGTTCCCGGCCCCCGACCGGGACCTCCCGACCGCGCGACCGGGACCTCCTGTCCGCTCGGCCACCGCCTGCCGTCCGCGCGTACGCCGCCTCCTGACCGGCCGTCGGGCCGCCGCCCGCGACCGCGCCGCCCGCTCGGGCCGCGCTCGCCGCGGCGCTGAGCCCCGGTCGAGAACCGCCGGAACGCGCCCCTCCCCACCGCCCCGCGCACCCGTCCGGCGGCGCCCCGCGCGCCGTCCGTCCGCCCGGCCCGGCCGCCCCCCGCCACCGGGCCCGACCTGCCGGAACGCCGTCCGTACAGCCGTACGAAACCCCCCGTCGATCCCGCCTTCCGGCACCCCGGTTGTGCGGCCGATGTGACCGAAGCCGGTCGATTCCGTGGCCTTCAGCGCCGATCGGCCGTCAAGTAGCCTGCGCCCACCACCGCACGGCCCCCACCACCTGCTACACCGCCGCACTGCCGCCGCCCACGCCCCGGAGGTACGCCGATGCCCCTGGCCCAGCCCGCCACCCCCACCCGGCTGCGCTTCGCCGTCCTCGGCCCGCTCACCGGCGAGGCCGGCGGCCGCCCGCTGGCCCTCGGCCCGCTGAAGCAGCGGCTGGTCCTGGCCGTCCTGCTGAGCCGCGCCAACACCGCCGTCCCGGTCGACCTGCTCACCGACGCGGTCTGGCCCGAGGAGCCGCCGCGCACCGCCCGGAAGAACCTCCAGGTCTACATCTGCACCCTGCGCACCCTGCTCGGCCGCGAGGAGGGGCCCGACCGGCTGTCGCACTCGGCCGCCGGCTACCTGCTGCGGGTCGCCGAGCCCGAGCTGGACCTGCTCCGGTTCCGGGCCCTCGCCCGGGCCGGCCGGGCCGCCGCCGACGGCGGTGCGCTCGCCCCCGCCGCCCGGCTGCTGCGCCAGGCCCTCGACCTCTGGCAGGGCCCGCCGCTCGCCGACCTGCGCCGCTCCCCCGCCGTCGCGGCGGAGGCCGACCGACTGGAGGCCCGCTGCCTGGGCGTCCACGAGGACTGGGCGGAGACCGAGTTGGAGCTCGGCAACGCCGGCGCCGTCGCCGAGGACCTGGCCGAACTCGCCGAGCGCCACCCGCTGCGCGAACGCCTCCAGGCCGCCCGGATGAACGCCCTCCACCTCTCCGGCCGACAGGCCGAGGCGCTCGCCGTCTACGACACCCACCGCCAGCTGCTCGCGCGGGAGTTGGGCCTGGAGCCGAGCCCCGCGCTGACCGCCCGCTACCGCGAACTGCTCGCCCGTGGCCGCTCCCTGCCCACCGCCGCCCGCCCGGACCGCGGCACCGGCCCGGGCGGCTCCCTGCTGCCCGCCGACACCGCCGACTTCACCGGAAGGACCGACGAACTACGCCAGCTCGTCGACGAGTTGGGCTCCGGCGGCGGACGTGTCGCGGTGCTCACCGGCCCGGCCGGCAGCGGCAAGACCGCGCTCGCCGTACACGCCGGCCACCTGCTCGCCGACCGCTTCCCGGACGGCCGGGTACTGGTCCGGCTGCGCACCGAGGACGGCGCCGCCCGCCCGCTGCCCGAGGTGCTCGCCGAACTCGCCGCCCTCACCGGCCGCCCGGGCGCCGCACCGGCCGACACCGCCCGGGCCGCCGCGCTCTGGCGTGCCTCGCTCGCCGGCCGCCGGCTGCTGCTGGTCCTGGACGACGCCCCCGGCGAGGCCGTGGTCCGCGAGCTGCTGCCGGGCTTCGGCCCGAGCGCCGTCCTGGTCACCTCCCGCGGCCAGCTGGCCGGCCTCGCCTCGGTGCGCCGCATCGCCGTCCCGCCGCTCGCCCCCGCCGAGGCCCTGGACCTGCTCGGCCGCATCGTCGGCACCGGCCGCACCGGCGCCGACCGCGCCGCCGCCGCCCGGATCGCGGCCGCCTGCGGGCTGCTGCCGCTCGCCGTACGGGTCGCGGGCACCCGGCTGGCCGTACTGCGCCACCTCCCGCTGGCCGAGTACGCGGCCCGGCTGGAGGACCCGGCGGGCGCCCTGGACGAACTGGTCGCCGGAGACGTCACCGTCCGGGCCCGGCTGGACTCCGGCTGGCGCGACCTCACCGACCAGGGCCGGCTCGCCCTCGCCCGGCTCGCCGCCCTGCCGCTCGCCCTGCTCTTCACCCTCCCGGAGGCCGCCGCCGCCCTCGGCCGGCCCGAACGGCTCGCCCTGCGCACCCTGGAGGCGCTCACCGACACCGGGGCGGTCACCTCCCCCACCGGCGAGGTCACCGCCCACGCCGCGCTGTACGCCCTGCCCCGGCTCACCCATCTGCACGCCCGGGAGCGGGCGGTGCGGACCGCCGTCGGGGCACCGGAGACCGTCGGGGCACCGCAGACCACCGTCGCGGCGCCCGCGCGGTCCCCGGAACCCGTGTGACAGCCCCAGGAGCCGCTCACCCCAGGGTCAGCAGGTCCAGCACGTCCGCCCGCTCCGCCCCGCGCCCCTCCGTCAGCCCGGACAGCGCCAGCAGCACCCCGGCCGCCCCCGTGTGCAGGTCCGCCGAGAAGCGCCGCAGCCGCATCCCCGGCACCAGCAGCCCCTCCGGCCGGGCCACCAGGTGCCACTGGAGCCTGCCCACCTGGCCGAGCACCGCCTCCCGGGCCGGCGCCCCGCCCAGCCGGTCCAGCGCCAGCGTCAGCCCGACCCGGCCCCGGAACAGCCCCGGCTCCCGGATGAACCCGGGCGCGCAGACCTTCCGCACATCGGCCAGGAAGGCCTCCCCGCGCGGCAGTTCGCCGTGCTCCAGGTACTCGCGCAGCACCAGTGCGATCCCGCTGCTGCCCCGGTCCAGGTAGGCCAGCCTGCGCCCGGACTCCAGCACCTGCGCGGACCCGTCGGGCACCCGGACGCACCGCGCCACCGCCCGCTCCAGCGCCACCCTCCCGGAGTCCAGCAGCCACCGCTCCCCGGTCCGCCGGTACAGCCGCAGCTGGAGCAGCGCGACGCCCGCCAGCCCGTACAGCAGCCCGGCGGCCTCGGGCTCGTCCAGCCCGGGCACCGGCGCGCCGCCCAGCACCGCGGCCAACTCCCGTGCGTCGTCCAGCGCGTGGGCCAGATCCCGGGGGCTGTCCAGCGCGTCCGCCAGCCGCAGCCGGGCCAGCGCCGCGCCGGCCCGGCCGCCGAACAGGCCCGCCGCGCGCGCCGGGAGGGCCGTACGGGCGCGCCCGGCCAGCTCCTCGGCCGCCTCCGTCCGGCCGATCCGGGCCAGCGCCAGCGCGATGCCGAGCGGGCCGTCGTACAGCCCGCCGGCGGCCGGGCGGTCGGCCCGCCGGCGCACCGCCGCGACCAGCCAGTCCGCGTACTCCTGCGGCCAGTCGGCCCCGGCGCGGTGCAGCGCGTACAGCACCCCGGCCGCGCCGTGCGACACGCCCGTCCCGCCGTCGGCGAAGCCGGCCACGTCCCCGGGGAAGAGCCGGTCCGGGCGGTCCGGGGTGGCGCCCGCGTGGATGCCCGCGACCAGCTCCCGGCACACCGGGTCGAGCGAGGGCCCGGCCAGCAGCTCCCGGCCGCGCCGCTCGCTCGCCGACTCCACCCGCGCCACCGCCGCGGGCCGCACCGGCCCCTCCTCCGGCCCCAGTCCGAACCACTCCCGCGCCCGCCGTTCCAGCGCCGGGAGCTTGCCCGGGTCGCAGTCGGCGAGCTCCATCACCGGCATCAGCAGCATCAGCCAGGTGGCCCACAGCAGGTAGCGGTCGGCCTCGGCGCCGCCCAGCCCGGGCGGGACGTGCTGCCCGGCGGCGCCGGCCGTCGGCACCCGCCGGTCGTCCAGCTCGGCCGCGTACTCGAAGTCCACCAGCACCACCGACCCGTCCGGCCGGAGCACCACGTTGGCCGGGTGGAGGTCCCCGAACCGCACGCCCCGCGCGTGCAGGGCGCCGAGCGCCTCCGCCAGCCCGTCCACCACCCCGCCCACCCACCGCGCGTACGCGGCGCGCTGCTCGGCGGTGCAGTTCTGGTGCACCAACGGGTAGCGCCGGATCGCCTCGGCGAACAGCTGGACGCCCTCGATGTGCTCCTGCACCAGGAAGGTGTGCTCCCACACCGTGCGCACCTCGTGCAGCCGGGGCACGCACGCCAGCCCGGCCAGCCGCTCCAGCGCCCACCGCTCGCGCCGCAGCCGGGTCAGGGCGTCCGCCCCGGTGCCGTCCAGCCCGGCGTACGGGCGGGCCTCGCGCAGCACCACCCGCTCGCCCGTGCCGTGCTTCTCGGCCAGGTAGATCCCGCCCGCGTTGGAGACCTGGAGCACCTCGACGATCCGGTACGGCAGGTCCCCGCCGGCCGCCTCCCGGGCGGCCAGGTGCGGGCGCAGCGCCGCCGGCGGCTCGACCCACGCGGGGAGCCGGAAGGCCGGCTCGCGCGGGTCCGGCACCAGCGCGCCGGACGGGTCCCGCAGGGCCGGGACGGTCCTGCCCTCCGCGTCCCGGCACCACAGCTCGACGAAGGCCCCGTAGCGGGCGTACACCGGGGCGTCGCCGATCCGCAGGTCGGTGAGCACGTACGGCCCGGGGAAACCGTCCAGCGCCTCGGCCAACTCCTCGGCCAGGGAGAGAAATTCGGCGTCCGTGGCCGGGTAGACGGTGACGAACTTGCCGCTGCCGCCGCGCCCCGCGTACTTGCCGTTGGCCACCCGCAGCGCCGCCGGGCTGCGCAGGAACTTGAACGCCACCCGGCGGGCGGTGCAGATCCCCGCGACGACGGCCAGCGTCCGCTCGGCGCCGTCCTGCGCCGCCGACACGTGCAGCTTCCAGCCCTGCTCGGGCAGGTGGCCGCCGTCGGGCCGCAGCACCGTCCACAGCCCGCGCTGCTCCCGCCGCCAGCCCTCGGGCGGCTCGCCGAGGCCCAGCGGGTAGCGGCTGTCCCCGTCCCGCAGCCGTCCGGGGGTGTCGTAGTACGTCGGGTCGGCGAGGCAGTAGAGCTGGGTCTCGTGGACGTCGGCCATCGTGGGCCTCCTGTTCCGAAGTCTTCCGGGGTCGTCCGGGAGCGGGCGGCGCCTCGGTGGGCGGTGCGTCGGCGGGCGGTGCGTCAGACGGCGGGGCTGAGCACCGGTCCGCGCCGCACCGGCGGCGCCCAGGTGACCACGGCCGCGCAGAGCGCGATGGCGAGGGCCAGCAGGGCGAAGGTCCGGGTGCCGCCGAGCGAGCCGAGCAGGACGCCGCCGACCAGCGGGCCGAACGGCTGGACCAGGGTGGACAGGAAACCGGCCGCGCTGTGCACCCGGCCGATCCGGTCGGGCGGCGCGGCGGTCAGCATGCCGGAGACGAAGCCGATGCTGGCGACGGTGGACAGGCACATGCAGACGGCGCAGAGCAGCCCGATCACCAGCGGGGCCCTGGTCAGCACCAGCACCCCGGCGGTGAGCGCGCAGGCCCAGCAGGCGAGCGCGACCAGGCTGCCGTCGCGGGCCCGGGCGGCGACCCTCGGGGCGAGCAGCGCCCCGGCCAGGGCGCCGGCCGCGGTGCAGGAGACGACGGTGCCGCCGCCGAGGCCGGAGCGGCCGCCGTCGGAGGCGACGGCCAGGGTGGTGAACATCAGCGCGCTGAACGCGAAGTTCATCCCGAGGCCGAAGACCAGCAGCAGGGTGCGCAGGTAGGGCCGGTGCCAGACGAAGGCCAGTCCGGCGGTCAGTTCGGCCCGGCTGAACGCCGGTCCGCCCGTCGTGGCGGGCTTCGCGCGGGTCCGGATCAGCGCCACGCAGACGGTGGACAGCAGCAGGCCGACGCCCTCGGCGAGGAACGGCAGCACCGGGTGCCAGGCGAACAGCGCACCGCCGCCGAGCGGTCCGGCCAGCCGGGCGGCGGCGCCGCGCGCCTGCATCCGGGAGGAGGCCTCGCGGGCCTGCCCGGTGGGCACCACCGCGCGCAGCAGGGCGCCGGCGGCCGGCCCGTAGACGCTGGAGATCAGCGCCCCGGCGGCGGCGACCAGCAGGACCAGCGGCAGCGGGGTGTGCCCGCGCAGCACCGCGACGACCAGGGCGGCGACCGCGAGCAGGCTGAGGACGTCGCAGATCCGCATCAGCCGGCGCCGCTCGATCCGGTCGGCGAGCACCCCGCCGGGCAGCGTGGTGATCAGCAGCGCGCCGACCGAGACGGTGCCGATGGCGCCCGCCCGGGCCGCCGACCCGGTCTCCCGCAGGACCAGCAACGGCAGGGCGATCGAGGCGAGTTGGGAGCCGAGGGAGGCCAGCAGGCCGCCGGCCCAGAGCAGCCGGAAGTCCCGGTTGCGGGAGAGCGGGGTGGGGTCCATGGCCGTCCTCCGTGGTCGGCGGGGCACCCGGGGGTGCGGATCGGGCCGGGGCGGCCCCGTCTCGGCGGGACCGCCCCGGAAGCCTTGCGGTGACCGATTGCCGGTGACCGGTGACCAGTGACCAGTGACCGGGAACCAGCGGCCGGTGACCGGGTGTCGGCGGCCGGGGGCGGCGGTGCGTCCGCCCCCGCGCACGGCCCGGTGTCCGGGCTCCGGTCAGACCGTGGTCTCGGCGCCGTGGACGTAGCTGATCAGGCTGAAGCAGAGGCCGTCCGAGGACTCGCTCAGGACCTTCATCGCCTGGAGGTCCAGGATGTTGGCGACGTGCGCCTCGACCTCCGGGGTCTCCTCGCCGCTCTCGCCGACGTTCTGCTGCTCCATGTTCTCGGCCATGGTCGAACTCCCTTCCGCACGGGGGTGGTTACGGCTCCGGCGGGCGGCTGCCCGCCGTTGCCGACCACCGTGGCCCGAGCCGCCTGCGCCCGGCTTCGGGGCCGGTTGGAAACCGGTATGGCCGCAGGTCGGAGCGGCCGCGCCGGCCCGCCGGGCCCCGGGTGGGCCCGCCCGGGAGGCTGCCGCACCCCGTCCCACCTGCGGCCATACCGTCCACCAGGCGTTCCCGAACCGGGCCCGAAGCCGCGCCCGCGACCCTGGCCCGGAACGCTCGCGCCCCCGTACCACCGCCCCGCCGCGCACGCCCCGCACCACCGGCCGGCCCGCACCACCGGGCCGCGCCAACCGCCCCGCCGCGCACACCCGTTCCGCTTCGCCGCGCACGCCCCGCACCGCGAAGGACGACCGAAGGACGGCCACCATGCCCTGCCCACTCTGCGCCCAACTCGTCGGCACCAACGACCAGTTCTGCCCCTCCTGCGGCACCCCCCGGGCCGCCGCCCTCGACCTGGCCGCCGAGGAGCGCAAGCTGGTCACGGTGGTCTTCTGCGACCTGGTCGACTCCACCGCCCTGTCCGGCGCGCTCGACCCGGAGACCCTGCGCGAGGTGGTCCTGCGCTACTTCGAGCGGATGCACCACCGGATCGAGGCGCACGGCGGCACCCTGGAGAAGTTCATCGGGGACGCCGTGATGGCCGTCTTCGGCGTCCCGGTGATCCGCGAGGACGACGCCCACCGGGCGCTGGCCGCCGCGCTCGCCATGCTGGAGGACGTGGAGGACCTCAACACCGAGCTTGACGCCACCCTCGGCGTCCGCCTGGACGTCCGGATCGGTGTCAACACCGGCCAGGTGGTGGCGGGTTCGGACGCCTCGGCGCGCCAGGCGCTGATCTCCGGCGAGACCGTGAACATCGCCGCCCGGCTGCAGACCCGGGCCGCCCCCGGCCAGGTGCTGATCGGCCCGCAGACGCTGCGCGCGGCCGGCCCGGCCGCCCAGGTGGACGAGGTCGGCCCGCTGCACCTCAAGGGCAAGGCCGAGCCGGTCACCGCCTACCGCCTGGTCGGCCTGGACGAGGACGACCCGGAGCTGCTGCGCCGCTTCGACGTCCCGCTGGTCGGCCGGGAGCGCGAACTGGCCCTGCTGGACGCCGCGTTGGCCCGGGTGGCGGGCGGCCAGGGGGCCGAGCTGCTGCTGGTGGCCGGCGAGGCGGGCATCGGCAAGACCCGGCTGGTGCGCGACTGGCGCGAGCGGGTCGGCCGGCGCACCGCGCGCTGCGGCACCGCCCGCTGCCGCAGCTTCGGCGGGCAGGGCGTGCTGGCGCCGCTCGCCGAGGCGGTCCGGACCCTGCTGGACGAGCCCGAGGGCGCCGCCCCCGCCGAGGCGCTGGCCCGGCTGGACGAGGCGACGGCGCCGGGCATCGACGCCGGCCGCTCGCTGGAGCTGCTGGCCGCGATCCTGCGCGGCCGCACCGTCGAGCGCCCGGCCGTCCTGGTCCTGGACGACTGCCAGTGGGCCGGCCCGGTGCTGCTGGACGCCGTCGAGCGGCTGGCCGCCGAACTCGGCGCGGCCCCCGTGCTGCTGCTCTGCCTGACCCGCCCCGAGCTCCCGGCCGCCCGCCCGGAGCTGCCGACGCTGCCGGTCGGCGGCCTGTCCTGGGACGAATCCGCCCTGCTGGCCGCCCAGTTGACCGAGCTGAGCGCCCACCAGGACGCGGTGCCCACCCGGCTGCTGGAGCGCGCCGAGGGCAACCCGCTGCACCTGGAGGAGCTGCTGGCCGCCCTCACCGAGACCGAGGGCCCCGCACTGACCGACGAACTGCCGCCCACCGGAAGGGCGTTGCTCAGCGCCCAGATCGACGGGCTGGAGCGCGACGAGCGCGCCACCCTCGACCTCGCCGCCGTCCTCGGCCGCGCCTTCACCGCCGCCGAACTCGCCGAACTCGCCCACGGCGGCAGCGACCAGGACGCCTTCGCCGACCCGCAGGACGACGTCTTCACCGGCCCGATCGACGGCCTGCCGGCCGGCCCGTCCACCTGGATCGACGACACCCCGCCGCGGCTGCACGCCGCGCTGGCCCGGCTGGCCGAGCTGCGGCTGGTCGAACCGACCGGCACCGGCTACCGGTTCAGCAGCGGCCTGGTCCAGGAGTCGGTCTACCAGTCCATGTCCAAGCGGGCCCGCGCCGAGCGCCACGAGCGCGCCGCCGACCTGCCGGCCGTCCGCTCCACCGGGGACGCCGCCGTCGGCGGCCACCTGGAGCGCGCCCACCGCTACCGGCTGGAACTCGGCCTGCTGGACACCCGCACCGACGTGCTGCGCACCCGCGCGGCCACCGCCCTCGGCACCGCCGGGGCCGGTGCGCTGGCCCGCGCCGACCTGCCCGCCGCCACCGACCTGCTGGAGCGCGCGGTGCGGCTGCACTACCCGGGCGAGCGCGCCACCGGCCCGGTGCTGCGCCGCCTCGGCGAGGCCCGCCTGGCGCTCGGCCGCGCCGAGGAGGCGCTGCCCGTCCTCGCCCAGGTGCGGGACGCGGCCGCCGACCCGCTGGACGCCGCACACGCCCGGCTCGCGCTGGCCGCCCGCGGCCTGCCGCCCGGCCAGGACCAGCCCGCCGCGACCGCCCGCGCCGTGCTGCCGCTGTTCACCGACACCGGGGACGACCTCGGCCAGGCCCGGGCCGGGCTGCGGCTGGCCGAGGAGCACCTGCTGGCCGGCCGCCACACCGAGGCCGAGCAGCTGCTGGACCGGGCGCTCGGCCAGGTCTCCCGCACCGACGCCGAGCTGGACCGGGCCGCCGTGCTGGCCGCGCTGGCCGCCTCGCTGCTGGCCGGCCCCGAGCCCGTCCCGAACGCGACCTTCCGGCTGCGCGCCCTGCTCGCCGAGCACGGCACCGGCCGGCGGACCGTCCGGGTCGCGCTGAACGGCCCGCTGGCCGTCCTGCTGGCGCTGCGCGACCGCCCCGAGGAGGCCGAGCTGCTGCTCGCCGAGGCCAACGGCCTGGCCGGGGAGCTGTCGCTGGCCGAGGCGATGATCGCGCTGCCCGCGCTGACCGCCCAGGCGGCGGCCGCGCTCGGGCAGGGCGGCCAGGCGCTGGACCTGCTCGCCGACGCCGCCGAGATCGCCCGCCACCAGGGCAGCGCCGCCCCGCTGCCGCGCCTCGCCCTGACCACCGCCCGGGTCCTGCTGGACACCGACCGTCCGGCCCAGGCCGCCCGGCACCTGGACGGCGCGGACGCCGTCGCCGCGCTGCCGCCGGTGCTCGCGATCGAGCTGGACGCGCTGCGCGGCCGGCTCGCCGCCGCCCGTGGCGAGGCCGCGCCGGCGCTGGACCTGACCGCCGCCGCCCTGTCCGCCGCCGAGGCCACCGAGTCGCTGCTGCTCCAGGCGCTGACCGCGCTCGACCGGGCGCACGCCCTGCTGCTGCTCGACCGCCCCGCCGAGGCCGCGGCGGCCGCCGCCACCGCCCGGGACCGGTTCGCCGCCAAGGGCCACCTGCCGGGCGTTCGGCGCGCCGAGCGGCTCGGGGGCACCCGGTGAGCGGCCCGGCCGGCCTCACCTGGAGCCTGCGCGACCGCACCCCCGCCGACCTCCCGGTGCTCGCCGACGCCGTCGCCACCGACGCCGGGGCATCCGTCGGCGAGGGCACCGGCAAGGGCGTCCGGGTCTGCGTGGTCGACTCCGGGATCGAGCCCGACCACCCGCTGGTCGGGCCGGTGCAGGGCTCCTGGGCGGTGGTCAAGGACCCGGTCACCCGGGAGCTGACCGTCCGCCCCGACAGCGCCGGCGACACCTGCGGGCACGGCACCGCCTGCGCGGGCATCATCCGCCGCACCGCCCCGGACTGCGAGCTCTACAGCGTCCGGGTCCTCGGCGAGCGCTTCACCGGCACCGGCGACATGCTGATCGCCGGGCTGCGCTGGGCCGTCGGGCAGGGCTTCGACGTGGTCAACCTCAGCCTCTCCACCACCCGGACCCGCTTCCTGGAGCAGCTGCACGCGATCGCCGACGACGCCTTCTTCGCCCGCACCGCGATCGTCGCCTCCGCCCACAACACCCCGGTGGAGAGCTACCCGTGGCGCTTCTCCTCGGTCATCTCGGTGGGCAGCCACCAGGAGGAGGACCCGGAGCTGCACCTGTACAACCCGGCGCCGCCGGTGGAGTTCTTCGCCCCCGGCCAGAACGTCCGGGTGCCCTGGCTCGGCGGCGCCACCATCCGCACCACCGGCAACAGCTTCGCGACCCCGTACGTGGCCGGGCTCTGCGCCCGCATCCTGTCCCGGCGGCCGAGGCTGACCACCTTCCAGCTGAAGAGCGCGCTCTACCTCACCGCGGCCAACGTCCAGGTCCCTTCCACCCCCACCCCGGAGGCGCCCGATGACCCTCAGCACTGACCCCGCCGTCGACCCGCTGGCCCGCGAGCTGCTCCAGTCCGTGGTGGACGTCGCCCGGGCGATCTTCGGCGCCCAGGCCGGCTCGGTGTGCCTGCTCGACGAGGCGGCCGGGGAGCTGGTCTTCCAGGCCGTCTCCGGCCGGGGCGAGGAGTCGCTGGTGGGCCGCCGCTTCCCGGCCGGCCGGGGGATCGCCGGCTGGGTGGCCGCCTCGGGCGAGCCGATGGTGGTGGACGACCTGGGCGCCAACCGCACCTTCGACCGGGACTTCGCCGAGTCCACCGCGTACGTCCCGACCGCCCTGATGGCCGCCCCGCTCACCCACGGCAGCCGGGTGCTCGGCGTCCTGGAGGTGCTGGACCCGGCCCCGCAGGCCCGCGCCAGCCTGCCCGAGCTGGACCTGCTGGCCATGTTCGCCCGCCAGGCCGCCGCCGCCCTGCGGGTGATCGCCGAGCGCTCCCCCGCCCCGGAGCCGGCCCCCGACCGGGCCGCCGCCCTCGGCCTGCTCGCCGACCTGGAGGAGCTGCTGCGCCGTCAGCCCTGACCGCGAACGCCTGGAGGAGCTGCCGCGCCGTCAGCCCTGACCGGGCGCGCCGTCCAGCCGGGCGAGCTGCCCGCGCTCCAGCGCCGCGTACACCGCGCCGTCCGGGGCGACGGCGATGCCGTGCGGCTCGGCGCCCCCGCCCGGGAGGGGGTGGCCGTCGAGCCGCCCGTCCGGGCCGAGCACCCCGATCCGGCCGGCGCCCCACTCGGTGAACCAGAGCCGGCCGTCCGGCCCGGCCGCGATCGCGTGCGGGCGGGCCGCGCGGTCGGCCAGCGGGTACTCGGTCACCTCGCCGTCCACGGTGATCCGCCCGACCAGCCCGCCGCCGATGCCGACGTACCAGAGCGCGCCGTCCGTCCCGGCGGTGATGCCGACCGGCGCGGTGCCCCCGGTGGGCAGCCCGTGGACGGTCACCCGGCCGTCGACGGTGATCCGGGCGACGGCGTCGGCCTGGTTGAGCGTGCACCACAGCGCCCCGTCCGGCCCGGCCGCGATCAGCGACGGGAAGGCCCCGGCGAGCGGCAGCGGGAACTCCGTGACCTCACCCGCCACGGTGATCCGCCCGATCCGGCCGGCGTTCAACTCGGTGAACCAGAGCGCCCCGTCGGGCCCGGCGGCGATCCCGTACGGCCCGGCCTCCTCCGTCGGCAGCGCGTAGGACGTCGCCGTCCCGTCCACGGCGATCCGCCCGATCCGGTGGTCCCGCATCCGGCTGAACCAGAGCGCCCCGTCCGGGCCCGCCGTGATCACCGCGGGCCCGCACTCCGGCGCGCCGAGGCCGAAGCGCTCGACCGTCCCGTCCGCCGCCAGCCGCCCGATCTCCCCGGCGTGCACCAGGGTGAACCACACGCCCCCGTCGGACCCCACGGCCACCCCGTACGGCCCGGCCCCCGCCTCGGCCACCTCGAACAGTTCCACGCAACCCCTCCGCATCACTATCGCGACTCAAATCGCATTAGCGATGCTCGCACAACGGGTCACGCCCCGGCAACCGACTTCTCCCGCGCGTCCGGGTCCCCCCGCAGCACCGAGATGACGCCCATCACGGCGGCGCAGACCGGCACCGCGAGCAGGGCGCCGATGATCCCGGCGATGCCCGAGCCGGCCACCACGGCGACCATGATGGTGGCCGGATGCAGCTCCACCGTCCGGCTCTGGATGACCGGCTGGAGGACGTTGCCCTCGATCATCTGCACCGCGAGCACCACGCCCAGCGCCCAGAGCGCCGTACCGAGCCCGCCGTCGGCGAGCGCCACCAGCACGGCCACCGTGCCGGACAGGAAGGCCCCGACGAAGGGGATGTAGGCCCCCATGAAGACCAGCGCGCCGAGCCCGGGCGCGCCCGGCACCCCGAGGGCGATCAGGCCGATGGTGATGAAGCCCGCGTCGATCAGCGCGATCAGGGTGGTGCCCCGCATGAACCCGGCCATCGCGTCGAAGGCCCGCTCCGCGCAGGCGATCACCGTCGTGGCGCTGCGCTCGGGCAGGTAGGAGCGGATGGCGTCGCCGGTGCGGTGGCCGTCCCGGAGGAAGAAGAACACCAGGGCCAGCGCCAGCACCCCGCCGGTGATCAGCTGGGTGAGCAGGCCGAGCCCGGAGAGCACGCCGTTGGTGAGGGTGGAGACCAGCGAGTTGGTCTCGCCCTTGGCGTTGTCCAGGCCGTGCCGGATCTTCGCCCCCAGCGGGCCCAGCCAGTCGGCCAGCCGCTGCCCGGCCTCCTGGAGCGAGGAGGCGATCTGCGGGGCGCTGTGCACCAGCGAGTTGACCAGCAGCGCGATCACCCCGCTGACCGCGACCACCAGCACCACGCAGGTCAGCCCGGCCGCCAGGCTCCGGCTCACGCCCCGGCCCACCAGCCACGGCACCACCGGGTAGAGCAGCGAGGCCCCGAGCAGCGCCAGGACGAACGGCACGGTCGCGGCCCGCAGTTCGACCAGCGCGAAGACCACCAGCGAGGCGACGGCGATCAGCAGGATCACCGCCACCGACCAGGCCGCCGCCTGCCGCAGCCCGGGCGGCAGCATCAGGTACGGCCTGCGGTCGTCCGGCTGCCGCTGCTCGCCGGGCGCGCGCTCCACGGACACGGCCACCTCCGCCGGGGGTCGTCGACGATTCCGAACCGCCCCAGCTCAGCAGAGGTTCCGACGGGCCGCGCGGCGGATCGGCCGGGAGCACCCGAACGGGCGACCCGGGCGCCCTCCGGCCGAGCACCGCTCCGGTCAGCGGCGGCCGTCCAGCACCGAGCGCAGGACGCCGATCCGGTTGGAGGTGATGGAGGCGACCCCGGTGTCGCGCAGCCGGCGCATGGTGCGGCGCAGGTCGGCGGTCCAGGTGGAGACGGCGAGCCCCCGCTCCGCCGCGGCGGCCGTGAACTCGGGGGTGACCAGGCCGAACGGCGGGTTGAGGTAGCGCGGGCGCAGGTCGTCCAGCAGGGCGCGCACGGGCATCCGGGGCTGCTTCCAGGTGAGCGCGATCTCGGCGTCCGGGCTCAGTTCGCGCACCGCGAGCATGGCGGTGGTGGGGCCGCAGAAGGCGACCGCCGCCTCGGCGCCGAGCCCGGTGACGACCGACCAGGCGGCGGCGGCCGGGCCCGCGTCGTCCAGGTCGATCAGCAGCCGGCGGCCCTCGACGGCCGTCACCGCCTTGACCGCCTCGGCCAGGGTGGGGACGGCGAGCGGCCCCTGCCGCAGCTCCTCCAGCTGTTCGGCGGTGACCCGGTCGATCGACCGGGCGTCGCCCCAGAGCCGCTCCAGGGTGCGGTCGTGCAGCAGGACGGGCACCCGGTCGCGGGTGAGCTGGACGTCCACCTCGACGGCGTCGGCCCCGGCGGCGAGCGCGGACTCGACGGAGGGCAGGGTGTTCTCGCGGAAGCGGTACGGGTCGCCCCGGTGGGCGACGGCCAGCGGCTTGGCGGCGAGCGTTCCGGCGGCGAGCGGGTTGGCGGCGGCGTTCATCGGATCCTTCCCGAGAGCCAGGGGGTGAGGCTGTGGACGCCGATGTCCTCGCGGTGGCTCGGCTCCCCGGGGACGGTGACGATCAGCGTGGTGGACGGCGGGAAGGTGCGCGCCTTGACGTGCACCAGGTCGGACCAGACGGCGTTCAGGAAGCCGGGGACGCGGTCGCGGTCGACGTCGAAGGCGATGCCCTCGACGGTCACGGCGACCTCGTCGTGGGTGAACAGCCGGACGGTGACGGCGGGGCGGCCGTCGAACTCCAGCAGCGCCTCGTGCGGGATGGCGTCCAGTTCCCCGAGCGAACCGCCCGAGCCGCCCGGACCGTCCGGGCCGACCAGCCCGGCGAAGGTCTGGTCGCGGCCGATGTCGTGCTGGGCGCGGACGGTGCGGCCGTGCCGGGCGGCCACGGCCTCGATCGCGAGCACGGCGCTCTGGGTGGTCGGCAGGTGCGGGGGTGGCATCCGGGCGCCTCTCGGTTCGTTCCGGGACTCGTACGAAGGGGGTTACAGGGGGCTGCGGAGGGATCCGCGGGGATCCACCGGGCCGACTAGCGGCGTTCGATCATCACATTGGTGGACTTGATGACCGCCGTGGCGGGCGCACCGGGGACCAGGTTGAGCTCCACCGCCGAGTCCCGGCTGATCAGGGACACCACCCGGAACGGCCCGGCCTGGATCTCCACCTGCGCGGCCACGTCGCCCAGCACCACGTCGGTGACGATCCCCGGGAAGCGGTTGCGCGCCGAGGACGGCCGGCCCTCCGCCTCGGCGTTCTCCGGCCGGGCCAACTCCCGGGCGAAGGCGGCGAGTTCGGCCCCCGGGATGATCCGGTGCCCGTGCTCGTCCCGCGCGGCGGCGACCCGCCCGGCGTCCACCCAGCGCCGCATGGTGTCGGCGCTGACGCCGAGCAGCGCCGCGGCCTCGCCGATGCGGTACGGGTTGGCCGGCACCTCGGGCTGGCCCATGTGCGTCTCCTGACGGTGGTTCGGGTTCTCGGGGCGGGCGCCCCCGCGCCATCCTGCCGTACCGGCGGTACGGACGATCATGTGAGGGCCGCCCCACGGCATACCTTATGGCTCGCCGAAGAGGTCGCGCCGTGCCGCGTCCCCGGCGGTGAGCACCGCCCCGGCGAGCACCGCGCCGCCGCCCGCCGTACCGGCCCGCACCTCGGTGCTCAGCGGGGAGAGCAGCGCCAGCCGCCGCTCGACCCGGCCGGCCAGCTCCGGCCCGCCGGCCCGGCCTATCTCGCCGCCGAGCACCACGCAGCCGGGGTCCAGCACCACGCAGACGCTCGCCGCGCCGATCGCGATCCGCTCGGCCAGCTCGTCCAGGAAGCCCCCGCCCGCCTCGCCGGCCGCGAGGGCGGCCCGGACGGCGGCCTCGGCGGCGGGGGCGTCCCCGGCCCGGTCGGCGGGCAGCCCGTGGGCGCGGGCCAGCGCGCAGATCGCGGCGCTGCCGACCAGGCCGTGGAAGCCGCCCTCGCAGCTGTCGGCGCTGGGCAGGCCGACGGTGCCGGGGACGGGCAGGAAGCAGATCTCGCCGGTGCCGCCGGAGAAGCCCCGGCGCAGCCGCCCGTCCAGGATCACGGCGGCGCCGACGCTGTGGCCCAGCCAGAGCAGGACGAAGGTGTCGCGGTCGCGCGCGGCGCCGACCCGGTACTCGGCCCGCCCGGCCAGGTTGACCTCGTTCTCCAGGATCACCTCGGTGCCGGGCAGCAGCCGCAGCTCGGCGAGGAGTTCGGCGTGCCAGGCGGGGAGCTTGCCGGTGCTCTGCAGCCGCCCGGTGGCCGGGTCGACCAGCCCGGGGGCGCCGACCGCGACGGTGTGCAGCCGGTCGACGCCGGCGCCGCGCGCGGTCTCCAGCAGGGTGGCGACGATCTCCGCGGCGGTGTCCGGCCCGCCGTCGCCCTCGACCGGGACCTCGGCGGTGGCCAGGCTGCGCCCGGCCAGGTCGGCGACGACCAGGCTGACGCCGCCGGAGCGGACGTCGAAGGCGGCGAGGTGGGCCCGGGAGGCGACCAGCGCGTAGAGCCGGGCGTTGGGGCCGCGCCGCTGTTCCCCGCGCTCGCCGACGACGGCCACCAGGCCGGTGCGCTGGAGCCGTTCGAGCAGGTCCGCGACGGTCGGCCGGGACAGGCCGGTGAGGCCGCGCAGCTCGGTCGCGGTCAGCGGGCCCTGTTCGAGCAGGAGGTTGAGTGCCAGCCGGTCGTTGATCGCCCGGGCGGTGCTCGGCGTGGCCGTACGCGCGATGGTCATGGCGGATCATCCTTCCAGAGTGTTTCTATCAGGGTCCCTTCCTGATAGTTTATCGACCGTCACAGGGCACTGTCGCGCCCCACACCGCGCGACCGGGAGGGAACACCCCATGAACGGGACCACCGCGCCACCACCGCCACCGCCGGAACCGCTGAGCGCACCCCGCCGGGCCCGGGCCAGCATCGCCCTGGTCTTCTGCGTGCACGGGGCCGTCAGCGGCAGCTTCGTCACCCGCATCCCGTGGCTCCAGGACCGCCTCGACCTCTCCACCGGCCAGCTCGGCCTGGCCCTGGTCATGCCCGCCATCGGCTCCTCCCTCGCCATGCCGCTGGCCGGCCGCTTCGTGCACCGCTACGGCGGCCGGGCCGCGGTGCGCGGGCTGATCTCGCTCTGGTGCCTGGCCCTCGCCCTGCCCGCGCTCGTCCCCTCGCTGCCGGTGCTGTGCGCGGCCCTGCTGGTGTACGGCGCCGCGGCCGGGATGGCGGACGTCGCGATGAACGCCCAGGGCGTGGAGATCGAGGAGCGGCTCGGCCGCTCGATCATGTCCGGACTGCACGGGATGTGGAGCGCGGGCGGCCTGCTGGCCTCCGCCTTCGGCATCCTCGCCGCCCACCTGGACCTCGACGCCAGGCTCCAACTGGCCGTCACCGCGCTGGTCCTGCTCGCCCTCGCCCAGCCGGTCTGCCGCGGCCTGCCCGACATCCGGGCGCACGAGGGCGCGGAGGAGCCGCCGCGGTTCGCGCTGCCGCCGCGCAGCTCGCTGGTGATCGGGCTGGTCGGCTTCTGCGCGGTCTTCGCCGAAGGCGCCTCGATGGACTGGAGCGGCGTCTACCTGCGGGACGTCACCGGCGCCTCGGCCACCGTCGCCGCCGCCTCGTACACCGCCTTCTCGCTCACCATGGCGGTCAGCCGGCTCGCCGGGGACGCGGCGATCCGCCGGCTCGGCGCCGTCCGCACCACCCGCGTCGGCGGCGCCGTGGCCACCGTCGGCGGCCTGCTGGTGGTCGCCGCCGACAGCCCGGCGCTGGCCATCCCCGGGTTCGCGCTCCTCGGCATCGGCATCGCGGTGATCGTCCCGCTCGCCTTCGCCGCGGCCGGCCGGATCGGCAGCAACCCCAGCCAGGCCATCGCGGGCGTCGCCACCGTCACCTACACCTCCGGCCTGATCGCTCCCGCGGTCATCGGCGCCCTCGCCCAGGCCACCTCGCTGACCGTCTCCTTCGGACTGGTCACCGCGCTCGCCTTCGCCCTGCTGCTGAGCGCCGGGGCGCTGCGGCTGGCCGAACGGAATTCCGGCGGCGAGAACGTGACCGCAACGTCACCGGAAAAGCCTTCCGGAAAAGATCTCTCCACGATATGATGGTGAATTCCTGAGGGAATTCCCCGCTAAAGTCTCGAACCGCCGGGCGCGCCGCGTCCGGCGGTTTTCGTGCTCCGCGAGAGGGATTCCCCGTGTGCTACGATCCGGACGCCGCCCCGCCCGCCCCCGGTCCCGCCCCGTGGCCGCCGGCCGAGGCCGCCCCCCTGACCCTGACCTCGGCCGACGGCACCCGGTTCGGCGCCTTCCTGGCCCGCCCGGAAGTCGCCACCGGCGTCGGCGTGCTCGTCCTGCCGGACAACAGGGGCCTTTCCCCGTTCTACCGGCAGACCGCCGCCCGGCTCGCCGAACAGGGCCACCCGGCGCTCGTCCTCGACTATTACGGCCGCACCGCCGGAGCCTTCCCGGAAAAGCGCCCGGCGGAATTCGGCGAACTGCCGGACCTGCTCCCCCACCTGCTCGCGCTCACCCCCGAGGGATTGGACGCCGACATCACCGCCGCACTGGAACGGCTGCGCGCCGCCGGGCCCGCCGAGGTGGTCGCGCTCGGCTTCTGCTTCGGCGGCCGACAAGCCTTCCGGACCGCCGCGCCGCGCTTCGGCCTGGCCGGCGCGGTCGGCTTCTACGGCTACCCGGACACCCTCCACGGCGCCCCGGGGCCCACCCAGCTCGCGGCCGAGCTGACCGCCCCGGTCCTCGCCCTCTGGGGCGGCGCGGACGAGCACATCCCGGCCGCCGCCGTCGAGGCCTTCGACGCCGCGCTCACCGCCGCCGGCTGCCCGCACACCTTCGTCACCTATCCGGGGGCACCGCACAACTTCTTCGAGCTCGCCGCGGTCGACCACGCCGACGCGGCCCGGGACGCGTGGCAGCGCCTGCTGGGCTTCCTCGCCCGGCCGCGCTGAACCCGGATCCCGGCCCCCGCCCCAGGCCTTGGACCGGGGCGTGGACGGCGGCGGGGCCGGGGCCCGGGACCGGTTAGGCTCGGGCGGTGCTCGAGCCCGATGCCGTTCCCGTCCCGCCCCTCGCACCGCAGGTGCCCGCCGTCGCGCCGCGTTCCCCGTGGTGGCGGTTCGCCCTGCTGGTCGCGGTGCTCGCGGCGGCGGCCGGCTCGCTCCTGCTGTGGAGCCCGACGGAGCTGCTGTCCGGCGGGCTGGCGGACCGGATGCCTGGCTACTGGTTCGGCCCGCTGTTCGCCCTGGTCTACGCGGTGGGGACGCTCGCCTTCGTGCCCCGGCCGGCCCTGAACGCCGCGGCCGGGCTGCTGCTCGGCATCCAGCAGGGCGTGCTGCTGGCGGTGCTCGGCACCACGGTCGGCGCCGCCCTGGCCTTCGTGCTCGGCCGGGGCCTCGGCCGCGAGGCGCTCCGCCCGTACCTGCGCGGGAAGGTGCTCGGGGCGCTGGACCGGCGGTTCACCGAACAGGGCTTCCGCAGCGTGCTGGTGCTGCGGCTGCTGCCCGGCATGCCGTTCCAGGCGGCCAACTACGGCGCGGCCTTCTCCGGGGTCCGCTTCCTGCCCTTCGTGCTCGCCACCGCGATCGGCGTGGTGCCGACCACGGCGGTGTACGTCACGGCGGCGGCCAGCGCGGGCCGCCCGGGCTCGGCGGCCTTCCTGCTGTCGGCGGGGGTGATCGCGCTGCTGGTGCTGGGCAGCGTGGTGGGCCTGTGGCGGGCGGCCCGGACCCGCCGCCGGGCGACGGCCGGCTGAACCAAGCCCGTCCGTCCGCGGCCGCCCACCAGGACAAAATCGTTCGCGCCGGTGCGCCGCCGGAGGCCAGGATGGCGCGCATGACTGCACCGGACCCGCGGGTGGACCCGCCGATGACGGCCGACGAGGCCGCCACCCTGCACGCCTTCCTCGACTACCACCGCCACACCCTCGCGCTGAAGACCGAGGGCCTGACGGACGACCAGCTGCGGCTGCGCTCCGTCCCGCCGTCCAACCTCTCGCTGCTGGGCCTGGTCCGGCACATGGCCGAGGTGGAGCAGTACTGGTTCCAGTCCGTCCTACTCGGCCAGGAGAACGCCGAGGGGCACTTCTGGACCAAGGAGAACGAGGACGGCGACTTCGACGACGTCGACACCGCCGACGTCGCGGCCGACTTCGCCGTCTGGCGCGCCGAGGTCGAGGCCGCCCGCAGCGCCGCCGCCGGCCTGCCGCTGGAGACCGTCGGCAAGAAGCCGCGCCGCGGCCGGCCGGTGACGCTGCGCTGGATCCTCACCCACATGATCGAGGAGTACGCCCGACACAACGGCCACGCGGATCTTCTGCGCGAATTGATCGACGGATCGACCGGCGAGTGACCCTGCGGGTGACACCGCGGGTGAAATCGTTTCCGCATTGTTGACAGAAGGTCAATTACGCCGTGACCGCGACCGATAAGGTCAACGCGCGCAACCGTACGGCGCTGCGCCGCGTCAGTGGGAGTGCCCGGGTTCGCCCGGGTTTCCGGCGCGGCACGACTCGTACGGGGGTTGCGAGCGGGCACGGGACCGGTGAACAGTGCGATACTCGGACAGTTCCGACGAGTGGATGACGTGTCAAGAACGGCACGCACCCCCGGGGGACCAGGACGGGACGAGGCAGGGAGGCGCGGCATGGGAGCACTTCGCGACGAGCACCACAACGGGTGGCTGATGCCCTCGGGGAACTACCCGGCCGCGGTGTACGACGACGAGTGGGTCGATCAGGAGACGGTTCCGGCCGCCCCCGCGCCCACGAAGATCGTCTCCCTGCGGCCGACGGGCTTCGAGGCGGCCCGGACGGTCGGTGAGCACATCCGGGCGAGCATCCCGGTGGTCATGGACCTCACCGAGATGTCGGAGGCCGAGGCCAAGCGCATGGTCGACTTCGCCTCCGGGCTGATCTTCGGCACCCGGGGCGGCATCGAGCGGATCGCCCGGAGGGTCTTCCTGCTCACCCCGGCCGACGTCGAGGTCATGGTGATCGACCGCCCGATGGACGACACCGGCTTCTACAACCAGAGCTGAGCCGCCGCCCCGCGAGGGCTCACAGGCACCCCGAAACCGGGGACGGTACACCACCGTCCCCGGTTTTTTGCTGTCCGGGCGCCGAGATCCCGCGCATCACCTGAGAGCTCGAACAAAAGAATGAGACATCGGTGTCTCATGTGAACTAGACTCGGTCCATGGCCACCGACCGCGACACCGTCCTCGAAGCCGCCGTCGGCGTGCTCTCCCGCCGCCCGACCGCCCACCTGGACGAGATCGCGCGCGCCGCTGGCATCAGCCGCGCCACGCTGCACCGGCTCTTCCCGGGGCGCGACGCGCTGATCCGCGAGGTCGGCCTGCTCGGGCTGCGCCGGTTCGCCGCCGCACTGGACACCGCCGAGGTCGAAGAGGGCGACGCCGAGGCCGCGCTGCGCCGCCTGGTGGACGCCTCCGTCCCGGACGCCATGCTCTGCGCCTTCCTGGCCGGAGAGAACCAGCTCTACGAGAACGACGACATCAACGACCTCTGGGAGGTCCAGATCGCCCGGCTGCACGCGCTCTTCCTGCGCGGCCAGCAGCAGGGCGTGTTCCGCATCGAGCTGAGCGCCGCCTGGCTGAGCGAGGCCTTCTTCGACCTGGTGGCCGGCGTCGGCTGGTCCATCCAGGACGGCCGGCTCGCCCCGCGCGACGCCGCCTTCTCGCTCGCCGAGCTGTTCCTCGGCGGCGCGCTGCGCAGACCGGACGCGCGGACGCCCGTCCCTGCCGCCCAAAGCGCCACCCCCAGCACCGTCGACCGCAGCACCGCTGCCGTCACCACCCCCATCCACAGCACCGCCGACCACAGGCCGGACACCGATACACCATGAACACCCTGACCGCCCGCCAGCGCTGGACCGGCCTCGCCGTCCTCGTCCTGGCCGTGACCGTGGTCGCCCTGGACGCGACCGTCCTCTCCCTCGCCATCCCCTCGATCAGCGAGACGCTGCGCCCCAGCGGCACCCAGCTGCTCTGGATCGGCGACTCCTACTCCTTCGTGCTGGCCGGCCTGCTGGTCAGCATGGGCGCCCTGAGCGACCGGATCGGCCGCAAGAAGCTGCTGCTGGCCGGCTCCGCCGCGTTCGGCGCCGCCTCGCTGCTGGCCGCCTACGCGCCGAGCGCCGGCTGGCTGATCGTGGCCCGCGCCCTGCTCGGCGTGGCCGGGGCGACGATCATGCCCTCCACGCTCTCGCTGATCCGCGGCCTCTTCCCGGACGACCGGGAGCGGGCCACCGCGATCGGCATCTGGGGTGCGGCCGCCACCGCCGGAGCCGCCCTCGGGCCGGTGGTCGGCGGGGTGCTGCTGGAGCACTTCTGGTGGGGTTCGGTGTTCCTGCTGAACATCCCGGTGCTGATCCTGCTGCTGGTGTTCGGAGCCTGGCTGCTGCCGGAGTCCAAGGACCCGAAGCCGGGCCGCTGGGACGTGCTGAGCGTCGTCCTGTCGATGGCCGGCGTGATCGGCGCGGTGTACGCGGTCAAGGAGGCCGCCGCGCACGGCGTGGACCGCTGGGACGTGCCGGTCGCCTTCGTGCTGGGCACCGCCGCGCTGTTCGTGTTCGTCCGCCGCCAGCTGCGGCTGGAGACCCCGCTGCTCGACGTCCGGCTGTTCCGCGACCGGCGGTTCACCGCGGCCGTGTCGGCCTCGTTGATCTCCCTGATCGGGCTCTCCGGCGTGATCTTCGTGGTCTCGCAGTACCTCCAGCTGGTCCGCGGCTACCAGCCGCTCCAGGCGGGCCTGGCCGAGCTGCCGGCCTTCGCGGGATCGGTGGTCGGCGGCCTGCTGACCGCCCTGATCGCCCGCCGCTACGGTGCCCGCAAGGCGCTGACGGCCTGTCTGCTGGCGATGGGTCTGGGCGTGGGCGCGCTCGGCTGGCTGGAGCAGGACACCACCTACCTGCTGCTGGCCGCCTCCTTCCTGCTGGTCGGGACGGCCGAGGGCGTGGTCTACACGCTCGGCGCCGACCTGGTGCTGAACGCCGCGCCCGCCGACAAGGCCGGCGCCGCCTCCGCAGTCTCGGAGACGGCGTACGAGCTGGGCACCGCGCTCGGCATCGCGCTGGTGGGCTCGGTGGTCGGCTCGATCTACGCGAACGGGCTGGCGGTCCCGGCCGGGACGGACCCGGCGGCCGCCGCCCGGGCGGGCGAATCGCTGGGCTCGGCCGTCGAGACGGCGCAGGGCCTGTCCCCGGAGCTCGCCCAGCCGCTGCTGGCGAGCGCCCGGGAGTCCTTCGTCCACGGCATGAACAGCGCCGGGCTGCTGGCCGCCGCGCTGCTGGTCGGCGCGGCCGTGATGGCCTGGCGGCTGCTGCGCGGGCTGTCCGAGCCGACGGCCGGGGCGGAGACGGGCGCCGAGACCGGCCCGGAGGGCGCCGTCGACGTGTCGGCCGCGCAGCCGAGCGTCAAGGCGTAACAGCGCACCGAGAACGGCCGTTCCCCCGGGGGGAACGGCCGTTCTCGTGTACGGAACCACCGTTCCTTACGGGACCTACGAGACCCCGAAGGGCAGCTCCAGCTCGGCCCAGACCACCTTGCCGTCCCGGGTGAGCCGGCTGCCCCAGCGCTGGGCCAGCTCGCTGACCAGGAACATCCCGCGCCCGCCCTCGTCCTGCTCGGCGAACGGGCGCAGCTGTGGGGTCTGGCCGCCGGCGTCGGCGACCTCCAGGGTGAGCACCCGGTCGCGGAACAGCCGAAGCCGGCGCGGGGCGTCGGCGTGCAGCAGGGCGTTCGTGACCAGCTCGCTGACCAGCAGCTCGGCGTAGTCGGTGAGCGCGGCCAGGCCCCAGGCCTCCAGGGTGGCGCGGGTGAAGCGGCGGGCCCTGCCGGGCAGCCGGCCGCCGCCGGACAGCGGCAGGGTGGCGACCCGGTCGGCGGGCAGCGGCAGCACCCGGGCCATGATCATCGCGATGTCGTCCTCGGTGCCGTCGGTGACCAGCGCCGCGAGGACGGCGTCGCAGTTCTCCTCCAGGGTCCGGCCGGGGCCGGAGAGGGTGCTGGCGAGCCGGTCGATCCCGGTGTCCAGGTCCTCCCCGCGACGCTCGACCAGGCCGTCGGTGTAGAGCGTGACCATGCCGCCCTCGGGGATGGTGAACTCGATCGACTCGAAGGCCACCCCGCCGACGCCCAGCGGCACCCCGGGCGGCACGTCCACCCGGGCGGCGGTGCCGTCGGGGGCGACCCGGACCGGCGGCAGGTGCCCGGCCGAGGCGACCTGGACGGTGCGCTCCAGCGGGTCGTACACCGCGCAGATGCAGGTGGCGAACTGGCCCTCGCCGATTCCCGAGGCGGTCTCGTCCAGCCGGGTGAGGACCTGCTCCGGCGGCATGTCGAGGGTGGCGAGGGTCCGGGCGACGGTGCGCAGCTGTCCCATCGTGGCGGCGGCCCGGATGCCGTGGCCCATCACGTCGCCGACCACCAGGGCGACTCTCCCGCAGGACAGCGGCACCACGTCGAACCAGTCGCCGCCGACCTCGCTGACCACGCTGCTGGGCAGGTAGCGGTAGGCGATCTCCAGGCCGAGGGTGCGGTGCACCTCCTGCGGCAGCAGGCTGCGCTGGAGGGTGAGGGCGGTCTCCCGCTCGCGGCGGTAGAGCCGGGCGTTGTCGAGGGCCAGCGCGGTGCGGGCGACCAGTTCCTCGGCGAGGGCGACGTCGGCGGCGGTGAACGGCTCGGGGTTGCGCATCCGGATGAACTCGGAGCCGCCGAGCACCATGCCCCGGGCGGTGATCGGCACCATCAGGTACGAGTGGATGCCCGCCGCCATCCCGGGGGCCACCCGGTCCTCGCTGGAGACCAGCCCGCGCAGCACGTCCTCGTCCACGTGGGTGCGCAGCAGCGGCTTCCCGGCGCGCAGGCACTGGGTGTAGCTGCGGTCGGGGGCGTACTCGGAGGTCTCGCCGACCACGTCCACGGCGTGCGCGAGGCCGCTCTCGTAGGACTCCCCGACGGCGACGGCGCGGAGCGTGACGTTCCGGTCGGAGGGGATCGCGGTGGGCTCGGCGCCGCGCAGCACCGGCTCCAGCAGGTCGACGGTGGCGAAGTCGGCGAACCGGGGGACGACGGCCTCGATCAGTTCCTCGGCGGTGCGCTGGAGGTCGAGGGTGGTGCCGATCCGGGCGGTCGCCTCGGCGATGGTGGCGAGCCGTTCCTGGGCCCGGGCGGCGCGGGCCTCGGCCTGGAAGCGCTCGGTGACGTCGATGATCGAGGAGCAGACCCCGAAGATCCGGCCGGTGGAGTCCTCGAGCCGGAAGTAGGAGGCGGACCAGGCGCGGTCCCGCCGGGGGTCGCCGGGGACCCGGCCGTGCGAGCGGGCGTCGACGACGGGCTTGCCGGTCTTGAGCACCTGGCGCATGATCTGCTCGATCTCGGCGCTGTTGATGCCGGGCAGGACGGCGGATATCCGGCGGCCGAGGTGGGCGGCGACGGGCACCCCGTTCATCCGGGCGAGTGCCTCGTTGATCCGGATGTAGCGCAGTCCGGTGTCGTAGACGGCCATGCCGATCGGCGAGCGGCCGAAGATGCCGTCCAGGACCGCGAGGTCGGCCTCGACGGCGTGCAGGGCGCGGGTGTCGGAGGCGGTGGCGAGCAGCAGCAGGGTGCCGGCCGGGCCGGCTATCGGGTAGGTGCGGAACTCCAGCTCGACCTTGTGGCCGTCGCGGTGGCGCACCGGGAAGACGCCGGACCAGCCGCTGCCGGTCATGATCCGCTGGAAGAGGCCGAGCACCTCGGAGCGGTCGGAGCCGTCGGTGAGCAGCTGGGCGGCGTAGCTGCCGACGGCCTCCTCGGCGGAGTAGCCGAGCAGGGCCTCGGCGTCCTCGCTCCAGTGCAGGATCAGTCCGTCGTCCTGGAGCAGCGCCGTCGCGAGCGGGACGAGCCGGTGGCCTTCGGGGTTCGCGCCCTCGGGACGTACCGGGGCACGGCCCGGTGCCGGGTCGGCGGCGGTCGCGTCCCACTCGTGTCCGTGCATGATCAGGCAGCACCCCGGTTCGGCTCGTGCCCGGCCGGGTGGGCCTCGCGGTCGGTGCCGGCCGGGATTCTTCTCCAGACTGCACGGACATCGGCCGCCCGGCGACCCCTTTGGTCAGGGGGCGTCCGGTCGCTCCGGGTGTACGGGCGTCATGGGCGTACCGGCCGCAGCGTACTCTCCAGAACGCCCGCCCACTGCCGGATCACGCCGGAACGTCGGTGGCTGTCGTCGGTGAGCAGGTTGGCGAGGCCCAGTCCGCGGGCGAGGTCCAGCGTGGCCTGCACGGATTCGCGCACCCCGGGGCGGCTCTCGTCGGCGTCCAGGAACTCGACGGCGGCCCGGTGGGCCTCCCGGCCGACGTGGCCCTCCAGGGCGATGATCCGCTCGCGCAGCGCCTCCTCGGTGGCGGCGGCGGTCCACAGGTGCAGGGCGGCGCGGAACAGCGGGCCGGTGTAGAGCCGCACGATCATGTCGACCACGGCCCCGGTGCGGTCGGGGCCGGCGGTCGGCAGCTCGTCCGCGTGGGCGCGGACGGCTGCCAGCCGCTCGGCGGTGACGTGCTCGACGGCCGCGGTGAAGAGGTCCTCGCGGGTCGGGAAGTGGTGCTGGGCCGCGCCCCGGGAGACCCCGGCCCGTTCGGCGACGACGGTGACGGTGGAGCCGTGCCAGCCGAGCTCGGCCAGGCAGTCCACGGCCGCCGCGAGCAGCCGGGCCCTGGTCGCTCGGCTGCGGTCCTGCTGCGGGGTGCGGGCGGCGGGGTGGCTGGTCATGGCGGCGGGCGGTTCCTGTTCCGGTCGGGGCGCGGCGGGTGCCGGTCGGGGCGCGGCGGGACGATCCTCACAGACGCGCCCCGGTCCCCGGCCGCCGGGGCGGCCCCGGCCGGTCAGCGGGCGGCGGCGCGCCCGGCCTCGCGGGCGCGCAGTTCGCGGCGCAGGATCTTGCCGGCCGCGGACTTGGGGACGGTGTCGACGAACTCCACCAGGCGGACCTTCTTGTACGGGGCGACCTGTCCGGCGACGTACCCGGTGACCTCCTCGGCGGTCAGGGTGCTGCCCGGGGCGCGGACCACGAAGGCCTTGGGGCACTCGGTGCCCTCGGCGTCCGGGACGCCGATCACGGCGGCGTCGGTGATCTGCGGGTGGCCGAGCAGGACGGCCTCCAGTTCGGCGGGGGCGACCTGGTAGCCCTTGTACTTGATCAGCTCCTTGACCCGGTCGACGATGTACAGGTAGCCGCGCTCGTCCACGAAGCCGACGTCGCCGGTGTGCAGCCAGCCCTCGGCGTCGACCACCGCGGCGGTCTCGGAGGGGCGGCCGAAGTAGCCCTTCATCACCTGCGGGCCGCGGATCAGCAGCTCGCCGGGCTCGCCGGGCCCGAGGTCGCCGTCGGAGCCGTCCAGGGCGGTGATCCGCAGCTCGGTGGAGGGGACCATCCGGCCGACCGAGCCGGGCGAGGGGTCGCCCTCGCGCGGGGAGACGACGTGGGTGACCGGGGAGAGCTCGGTCATGCCGTAGCCCTGGAGCAGGTGCGGCAGGCCCAGGCGCCGGGCGCAGGCGTCGGCGAGTTCGTGGTCGAGCGGGGCGGCGGCGCACAGCAGGTACTCGACCGAGGAGAGGTCGTACTGCTCGACGACGGGGTGCCGGGCCAGCGCGAGGGCGATCGGCGGGGCCACCACCAGGGCCTGCACCCGGTGCTCCTGGACGGTGCGGCAGAACTGCTCCAGGTCGAAGCGGGGCAGCACGACCACGGTGGCGCCGCAGCGCAGCGGCTGGTTGAGCAGCGCGGCCAGTCCGTAGATGTGGAAGAACGGCAGGACGGCGAGCACCCGTTCGCCCTCGGCGGGGCGGTAGAGGGCGTCGCACTGGGAGAGGTTGGTGGCGATCGAGCGGTGGGTGAGCATCACGCCCTTGGGCAGGCCGGTGGTGCCGCTGGAGTAGGGCAGCACGGCGATGTCCTCGCCCGGGTCGATGGCGACCTCGGGGGCGGGGCCGGTGGCGGCCAGCAGGTCGGCGAGCGAGCGGTGGCCCTCGGCGCCGTCCAGGACGACGGTCTCGGCCAGCGGGCGGCCCTGTTCGGCGAGGAGTTCGGCGGCCGCACGGGCGGTCGGCAGGAAGCGGGAGACGGTGACGAGCCAGCGGGCGCCGCTGTCGCGCAGCTGGCCGGCGAGGTCGGCGGGGGTGGCGAAGGACGAGACGGTGGTGACGGTGGCGCCGGCCCTGGTCGCGCCGTAGTAGGCCATCGGGTAGGCGGTCGAGTTGGGGCTGAAGAGGGCGACGACGTCGCCGCGGCGGACGCCTGTCTCGGCCAGTCCGGCGGCCACCCGCTCGACGGCGTCGGCGAGTTGGGCGTAGCTGGTGGTCTCGCCGGTGACGCCGTCGATCAGGGCCGGGCGGTCGCCGTACTTCGCCGCGGCGCCGAGCACCGCCTCGTGGATCGGCAGGTCGACCACGGCAACGTCGGGGAACTCGCTTCGGAACACCAAGGTGGGCCTCCAGTATGGAAGTTGACGTAGCAACAAAACCGGCTAGCAGTTCCGTGCGGGGCGCGTTCAGGAGCATACGGACAGTAGGGGGCCTGGCTCGGCCATTGTGGGGAACCCGTAATGGACCATCCGTGGCACGGTCGCTCCCGGGGGGCGCCCGACCGGAGGGCGCGCACCACGGCCGCCCGCCTCCGGGAGCGGCCCCGTCCCCGGAACTCCCCGCTGTGGGGCCCCTGTCCGGCCCCGTCCCGCTCCTGCCGCTCCGGCCGCGCCCGGCGGCGAGGGCTACGTCAAGGCCTGCGCCGGCACCACCCTGGCGGGCGACACCGAACGGGTGGCCGACCGGGGTGGCGGGTACGGCGGCGGCCGGTCAGGACCACCGGCGGCGGCCGCTCAGTACGACTTCGGCAGCCCGAGGGTGTGCTGGGCGACGTAGTTGAGCACCATCTCGCGGCTGACCGGGGCGACCCGGCCGACCCGGGTGGCGGTCAGCAGCGCGCCCAGCCCGTACTCCTGGGTCAGGCCGTTGCCGCCGAGGGTCTGCACCGCCTGGTCCACCGTCCGGGCGGCGGCCTCCCCCGCCGCGTACTTGGCCATGTTGGCGGCCTCCCCGGCGGCGAGGTCCTCGCCCGCGTCGTAGAGCAGCCCGGCCTTCTGGGTCATCAGCCGGGCCAGTTCGATCTCCACGGCGCACTGGGCCAGCGGGTGGGCCAGGCCCTGGTGGGCACCGATCGGGGTGGACCAGACGGTGCGGGTCTTCGCGTACTCGACGGCCTTGCCGAGGGCCTGGCGGGCGAGGCCGAGCGAGAAGGCGGCGGTGAGGACGCGCTCGGGGTTGAGACCGGCGAACAGCTGGAGCAGGCCCGCGTTCTCGTCGCCGACCAGGGCGTCGGCGGGCAGCCGGACGTCGTCCAGGAAGACCTGGAACTGCTTCTCCGGGGCGACGAGTTCCATCGGGATCGCCCGGTACTCGAAGCCGGGGGTGTCGCGCGGGACGACGAACAGGCAGGGCTTCAGCTTCCCCGTCCGTGCGTCCTCGGTGCGGGCCACGAACAGCACCGCGTCGGAGTGGTCGATGCCGGAGACGAAGACCTTGCGGCCGGTCAGCAGCCAGTCCTCGCCGTCCCGGCGGGCGACGGTGGATATCCGGTGCGAGTTCGAGCCGGCGTCCGGTTCGGTGATGCCGAAGGCCATCCTGCGGCTGCCGTCGGCCAGGCCGGGCAGCCAGCGCCGCTGCTGCTCCGCGGTGCCGTAGCGGGCGATCACGGTGCCGCAGATCGCCGGGGAGACGATCAGCATCAGCAGCGGGCAGCCGGCGGCGCCGAGCTCCTCCAGGACGATGGCGAGGTCGGTGATGCCGCCGCCCCCGCCGCCGTACTCGGCGGGCAGGTTGACGCCGAGGTAGCCGGCCCTGCCGGCCTCCGCCCACAGTTCGTCGGCGGGCTCGCCGGCCCGGGCCTTGGCGAGGTAGTAGGCGGAGCCGTAGCGGCGGCCGAGGTCGCCGACGGCCCGGCGCAGGGTCTGGCGTTCGGGGGTCTCCAGGAGCTGACTGCCGATGGACATGCGGGGTCCTTCCTCAGGCTTCGGTGGGCCGGACGACGGCCAGCAGGGTGCCGGTTTCGACCTGCCGGCCGGGGGTGGCGCGCAGTTCGACGAGGGTGCCGTCGACCGGGGCGACGACGCGGTGCTCCATCTTCATCGCCTCCAGCACCAGCAGCGGCCGGCCGGCGGTGACGGTGTCCCCGACGGCGGCGGCGACCCGGACGACGGTGCCGGGCATCGGGGCGAGCAGCGCGCCGGGGTCGGTGCGGACGACGGGTTCGGGGAAGCGCGGCAGGGCGGTGAGCGCGGTGCCGCCGGCCGGGGTGTCGACATGCACCCGGTCGCCGTACCGGGCCACGCGGTAGGTGCGGCGCAGCCCGCCCTCGGACAGCACGACCCGGTCCGGCGCGGCCTCGACGAGCTCGACGTCCGGGTGGTCCTCGGCCAGCAGTCCGGTGCGGGTGTGCCGGTAGCGGACGGCCGCCTCGGTGCCGTCCTCGGCCCGGTAGCGCTTGAGCTGCGGCTGGGAGGGCAGGTTGCGCCAGCCGGAGGGCAGCGCGCCGCGGCGGCCGGCGGCGTCGGCGAGGGCGGCGGCCAGGGCGGCGCGGTCGACGCCCTTGGTGTCCGGGGCGGTGAGGTCGGCGGCGTGCTCGGCCAGGAAGCCGGTGTGCAGGTCCGCGGCCAGGAAGGCCGGGTGGCGCAGCGCCCGGACCAGCAGCTCCCGGTTGGTGGCCGGGCCGTGGACGCGGGCGCGGGCGAGCGCGTCGGCGAGCCGGCGGGCGGCGGCCGCGCGGGTGGGCCCCCAGGCGATCACCTTGGCGAGCATCGCGTCGTAGTGCGGGCTGATCTCGCTGCCGGACTCCACGCCGGAGTCCAGCCGGAGGCCGGTGCCGGAGCCCGCTTCGACGCAGGTGAACTCCTGGTACGGGAGCGTCAGTTCGAACCGGTGCAGGGTGCCGGTGGCCGGCTGCCAGTCCTTGGCCGGGTCCTCGGCGTAGAGCCGGGCCTCGATCGCGTGGCCGGCGGGGGCCGGGGGGTCGGGCGGCAGCTCCGCGCCCTCGGCGACGGCGAGTTGCAGGGCCACCAGGTCCAGGCCGGTGACGGCCTCGGTGACCGGGTGTTCGACCTGGAGGCGGGTGTTCATCTCCAGGAAGAAGAACCGGCCGTCCCCGGCGAGCAGGAACTCGGCGGTGCCGGCGCCCGTGTAGCCGATCGCCCGGGCTGCGGCGCGGGCCGCCGCGTGCAGCTCGGCGCGGACCTCCGGCGGCAGGCCGGGGGCCGGGGCCTCCTCGATCACCTTCTGGTGCCGCCGCTGCAGCGAGCAGTCCCGGTCGCCGACCGCCCAGACGGTGCCGTGGGCGTCGGCCAGCAGCTGGACCTCGACGTGCCGCCCGGCGGGCAGGTAGCGCTCGCAGAACACCTCGTCCGAGCCGAAGGCCTTGGCCGCCTCCGCGCGGGCGGCGGCCAGTTCGCCGGGGAGGTCGGCCAGGCTCCGGACGACCCGCATGCCGCGCCCGCCGCCGCCCGCCGCGGCCTTGACCAGCAGCGGCAGGTCGGCCTCGGCGGGCTCGGTGAGCGCGCCCAGCACCGGCACCCCGGCCTGGGCCATCAGCCGTTTGGCGGCGGTCTTGGAGCCCATCGCGGCGATCGCGGCGGGCGGCGGGCCGACCCAGACCAGGCCCGCGTCCAGCACGGCCCGCGCGAAGTCGGCGTTCTCGGAGAGGAATCCGTACCCGGGGTGGACGGCGTCGGCCCCGGCGGCGAGCGCGGCCCGGACGAGCAGGTCGGCGCGCAGGTAGGTGTCGGCGGGCGCGGCGCCGGGCAGCCGGACGGCGGCGTCGGCCTCGCGCACGTGCGGGGCGCCGGCGTCCGGGTCGGAGTGGACGGCGGTGGTCGCGATGCCGAGCTCCCGGCAGGTCCGGAAGACCCGGCGGGCGATCTCGCCCCGGTTGGCGACCAGCAGGTTGGTGATCATCGTCTGGGGTCCCTCACATCCGGAAGACGCCGTAGCCACGCGCGCCCTCGACCGGGGCGTTGTGGATCGCGGACAGGCAGAGGCCGAGCACCGTACGGGTGTCGCGCGGGTCGATGACGCCGTCGTCGTAGAGCCGGCCGGACAGGAACACCGGCAGGGACTCGGCCTCGATCTGCTGCTCGACCATCGCCCGGATCGCCGCGTCCGCGTCCTCGTCGTACGGCCGGCCCTTCGCCGCGGCCGACTGCCGGGCGACGATCGACAGCACCCCGGCGAGCTGCTGCGGGCCCATCACGGCGGACTTGGCGCTCGGCCAGGAGAAGAGGAAGCGCGGTTCGTACGCCCGGCCGCACATGCCGTAGTGGCCGGCCCCGTAGGAGGCGCCCATCAGCACGGACAGGTGCGGGACGGTGGAGTTGGCCACGGCGTTGATCATCATCGCGCCGTGCTTGATGATGCCGCCCTGCTCGTAGTCCTTGCCGACCATGTAGCCGGTGGTGTTGTGCAGGAACAGCAGCGGGGTGTTCCGCCGGTTCGCCAGCTGGATGAACTGGGCGGCCTTCTGGGACTCCTGGCTGAACAGCACGCCCTGGGCGTTGGCCAGGACGCCGACCGGGTAGCCGTGCAGGCGCGCCCAGCCGGTGGCCAGGCTGGTGCCGTAGAGCGGCTTGAACTCGTCGAAGTCGGAGCCGTCGACGATCCGGGCGATCACCTCGCGCGGGTCGAAGGGCACCTTGAGGTCGCCCGGGACGATGCCCAGCAGCTCCTCCTCGTCGTACCTGGGCGGCTCGGCGCCCCGGTCCGGGCCGGGGCCGGGCTTGCGGTGGTCGAGCCTGGCGACGATCCGGCGGGCGATCCGCAGCGCGTCCGCCTCGTCCGCCGCGACGTGGTCGGCCAGCCCGGAGACCCGGGCGTGCATCTCGGCGCCGCCGAGCGACTCGTCGTCGGCCTCCTCGCCGGTGGCCATCCGCACCAGCGGCGGGCCGCCGAGGAAGACCTTGGCGCGCTCCTTGACCAGCACGGTGTGGTCGGACATGCCGGGCACGTAGGCGCCGCCGGCCGTCGAGTTGCCGAACACCACGGCCACGGTGGGGACTCCGGCGGCGGAGAGCCGGGTGAGGTCGCGGAACAGGGCGCCGCCGGGGATGAAGATCTCCTTCTGGCTGGGCAGGTCGGCGCCGCCGGACTCGACCAGGTTGACCAGCGGGAGGCGGTTCTCCAGCGCGATCTCGTTGGCCCGCAGGGCCTTGCGCAGGGTCCAGGGGTTGCTGGCGCCGCCGCGCACCGTCGGGTCGTTGGCGGTGATCACGCACTCGACGCCCTCGACCACCCCGATGCCGGTGACCAGGGCCGCGCCCACCGGGTAGTCGCTCCCCCAGGCGGCCAGCGGCGACAGCTCCAGGAACGGGGAGTCCGGGTCGACCAGCAGCTCGATCCGCTCACGGGCCAGCAGCTTGCCGCGCCCGCGGTGGCGCTCCACGTACCGGGGGCCGCCGCCCGCCAGCGCCTTGGCGTGCTCGGCGTCGAGCTCGGCGAGCTTGGCGACCATCGCGGCGCGGTGCCCGGCGTACTCGGGCCCGGCCGGGTCGACGCGGGTGGGCAGGACGGTCACAGCAGGACCTCCGGGATGTCGAGGTGGCGGGCGCGCAGCCACTCCCCGAGGGCCTTGGCCTGCGGGTCGAAGCGGTGCCGGGCGGCGACGCCCTCGCCGAGCAGGCCGGTGAGGGTGAAGTTGACCGCCCGCAGGTTCGGCAGCAGGTGCCTGGCGACGGGCAACTCCTCGGTCTCGGGCAGGAGTTCGCGCAGCTTCTCCACGGTGAAGACGTGCGCCAGCCAGCGCCAGCCGTCCTCCGAGCGGGCCCAGACGCCGAGGTTGGCGTCCCCGCCCTTGTCGCCGCTGCGGGCGCCGACCACCAGGCCGAGCGGGGCCCGCCGGGTCGGGCCCTCGGGGAGCGGTTCGGGCAACTCGGCTTCGGGCCGGTCGGGTTGGGCCGTGTGGCCGGTGACGGGCGCCGGCGGGACGGCGATCCGGCGGCCGTCCGGCAGGACGGCGGTGTGCTCGACGGCCTTCGGGTCGACGGACACGGCGCTGAACACCCCGTACGGCGTGCCCGGTCCGGGCGGGGCGGTGAGGTGGAAGCCCGGGTACCCGGACAGCCCCGATTCGACCGCGGCCTTGCCTAGTTGGCGCCCGACCTTGGCCGGCTCCTGGTCCCGGGCGGTCAGCCGCAGCAGCGCGGAGGCGGTCTCCTCGGTGGCGGCGTCCGGGTGGTCGGTGCGGACGAGGGTCCAGCGCAGTTCGGCGGGACGGGCGGCGGGCGGCAGCGCGTCGGCGAACTGCCGCCGCACCAGGGCGGCCTTGGCCTCGATGTCCAGGCCGGTGAGGACGTACACCACCTCGTTGAGGTGGCCGCCGAGCCGGTTGAGGCCCGCCTTCAGGGTGGGCGGCGGGGCCTCGCCGCGCACGCCGTCGATCCGGACCCGGTCCGGCCCCTCCTCGGTGAGCCGCACGGTGTCCAGCCGGGCCGTGACGTCCGGGCCGAGGTAGCGCGGTCCGCCGGTCTCGTACAGGAGTTGGGCGGTGACGGTGCCGGTGGTGACGGCGCCGCCGGTGCCCGGGTGCTTGGTGATCACGCTGGAGCCGTCGGCGCGCAGTTCGGCCAGCGGGAAGCCGGGGCGGGTCACGTCGTGCTCGTGGAAGAAGGCGTAGTTGCCGCCGGTCGCCTGGGCGCCGCACTCCAGGACGTGCCCGGCCACCACGGCGCCGGCCAGGGCGTCCAGGTCCTCCGGGGTCCAGCCGAAGCGGGCGATCCCGGGGCCGACGACCAGCGCCGCGTCCGTCACCCGGCCGGTCACCACCACGTCGGCGCCGCCGTTCAGGCAGGCGGCGATGCCGAACCCGCCGAGGTAGGCGTTGGCGGCCAACAGGCCGTCCGGCAGGCCGAGTTCGTCCCGGCGCGGGAGCAGGTCGTCGCCCTCGACGTGGGCGACGGCCGCCTCGACGCCGAGCCGCCGGGCCAGCGCGCGCAGCTCCTCGGCGAGCCGGGCCGGGTTGAGGCCGCCCGCGTTGACCACGATCTTCACGTCGCGCTCGCGGGCCAGGCCGAGGCACTCCTCCATCTGGCGCAGGAAGGTCCGGGCGTAGCCCAGCGACGGGTCCTTCAACCGGTCCCGGGCGAGGATCAGCATGGTCAGCTCGGCCAGGTAGTCCCCGGTGAGCACGTCCAGGGGCCCGCCGGTGAGCATCTCCCGCACCGCGGCGAAGCGGTCCCCGTAGAACCCCGAGGCGTTGCCGATCCGCAGTACCGCGCCGTCGCGCACCAATGCGCCTCCCCTGCCGGTGAGTTGGGCGCACCCTTCGACGGGCGCCACCGCCAGCAGCGTGGCACCGCCCGCAGAAAAAAGCAATCACGCTTGCTTGTTTTCTGCGATCCGGTGTACCCCGCCCCCGCCGCGCCCCGGTGTCCGTCCCGCGCCGGGCGCGCCCGCGGCGGCGGCGCGGGCGCCGGCGCCAGGGCGCGTCAGGCGGGCTGGACGGTGATCGTGCAGAGGCGCTTGGTGGCCCTGGTCAGGGCCACGTACAGGTCCCGCTCCCCGCCGGGGCGGGCCGCGGTGATCTCCTCCGGGTCCACGACGAGGACCCCGTCGAACTCCAGGCCGCGCGCCTCGGAGGCCGGTACGACGCGCGCGTGGTGGGCGACGCCCCGGGCCGTCAGCTCGCCCACCCTGGTGTCCGCGCAGACCACTCCCAGCAGCTCGCCCGGGTGCGCGGCGCTCTGGGCGCGGAGTTCCCGAAGGACGGCGGCGGCCAACCCGTCCGGGGGCGTGGTCACGGTGCGGGGGCTCTCACCGCCGCGCAGCGACCGGGTGGGCTTCTGCTCCGGGGCGATCCGCGCGAGCAGGCCCCGGACGCTCTCCAGGATCTCCTGCGTGGTGCGGTAGCTGACGGTCAGGTCGTGCAGCCTGAACCGCGGTCCGACGTGGGGGGCCAGCGCCTCCTTCCAGTCACGTGCCGTCGCGACCGGGCCCGCCTGGGCGAAGTCGCCGACCAGCGTCATCGCCCGCGCTGGGCAGCGGCGGACGATCATCCGCCACTGCATGGCGGTCAGCTCCTGCGCCTCGTCGACGACGACGTGCCCGTACGTCCGCTCCGGAGGGCCGTCGACCAGGCTCGCCGCCTCGTCCAGCAGCGGCACGTCGGCATCGGTCCACGGGGCGTCCGGACCGCGCAGCAACAGGGACCGCTCCGGCGCGGTCAGCCGGGGCAGCTGCTCGGCGAGGGCGTCGGCGTCCGTCAGCAGCGCCCGCACCAGGTCGCCGGGTGCCAGCCGCGGCCACAGCGCCTCGACCGCCCGGTCGAGGCCGGCGTCGGCGAGGAGATCGGCCCGGAGGGCGTCCAGGTCCAGCTCGTGCGCCGGACCCGTGTCGGCCGCTCCTTCGCCGCGGTGCCGGCCGGCCCCCGTGAACCGGTCGAGGTCCAGGCCCGTCATCGCGACGGTGTCGGCGTCGATCTGCTCCAGGACGTCGCCCATGTCCCGTCGCATCGCGTCGGTGACGGCGTCGACCAGGAGTTCCTTGAACACCTGGCGCGCGGGGTTGTGCCCCGGTACGGCCGCCGCGGCGGCGTCGCGTGCCGTGGCGACCTCCTCGGCGGACAGGTGGACCGGCTCCCGTCCGACCCGCACGGTGAAGTCGCCGGCGGGGGCCTGGTAGGCGCGCAGCAGGCCGGCCAGGGCGTCGGCGAGCTCGGCGCCGCCCTTGAGCCGCGCCGTGTCGAACCGGTCCGCCGCGGCCGGCGACACTCCGGCCAGCTCCCGGCAGGTCGCCAGGACGACGTCGTTCTCGCCGAGCGAGGGGAGGACCTGGGAGATGTAGTCGAGGAACCGGGCGTTCGGGCCCACCACCAGGACGCCCTCCTCGGCGGCGCGCGGGAACGCGTACAGGACGTAGGCCGCCCGGTGCAGGGCGACCACCGTCTTTCCGGTGCCCGGCCCGCCCTGCACCACGGTCACCCCGCGGTGGGCGGAGCGGACCACCTCGTCCTGCTCGGCCTGCAGCGTGGCGACGGCCGCCTCCATCCGGCCCGTGCGCCGGGCCGACAGCGCCTCGGTCAGCGGGCCGTCCCCCACGACGTCCTCCTCGGTCGGGGCGCTGCCGTCCAGCAGCTCGTCGCTCACCGAGACGACCGTGCGCTCGTCCAGGCGCAGGTGCCGGCGCCGCCGCAGGCCCATCGGGTGCACCGGCGTCGCCTCGTAGAACGGCCGCGCCGCGTTCGCACGCCAGTCCACGAGTAGGGGCAGGTCGTCCTCCTCCCGGTGCAGTCCGATCCGCCCGATGCGCAGGGCCGTGCCGTCCGCCCAGTCGATCCGCCCGAATACCAGGCCCTTTTCGGCGCCCGCCAGCCGGCCGATTTCCCTGGCCAGCCGATCGGCGGCGATTTCCCTCTCGTACGCCTCACCGGCGCTTTCCGCCGGGGCCTTCAACAGACCCGCCCGGTGCATTCGCGCCTCGGAAAGCCGCTCGGTGAGGAATTCATACAGGGAGGACACATAATTGCGCTCCGACGCAACCGCGCGCACAACGGGATCATTCGTATTCGACACGGGGGACTCCTTCGATTCGAGCCACACCATACGGTCAAAGCCCCTCGAAGGTAAGTCTTGACTTGCCTGGTGAAGCCATGGCCTTACCGCCGATTCCAGGACGGCCGACCGTGCGGCGCATTACGCATTCCGCCGTTCCGCATATCGCCGATTTGCGTTCCCGATGCCCGTATGCCTTATCGGCGGGCCCGCCCCGGACACCGGTGATGCTGTGCCGCACCCGGGAAAGGGGGGAAGATCCGGCAAGGCCGCCGGCACCGAATCCCACGGACGGGCCGCGGCCCCGTTGACGGCCGCGCCGTACCCCTCTACAACGGAGCACAGGCCCCGGAGACGGTGGACCGTGCCCCGGCACGGCCCGCCCGGGGCACCCCGAGAGATCCTGAGGAGCAACACCATGGCTCCAGATCCAGACGTCAGCCGCTGCCCGGTGCTGGACATGACCGCCCGGGACCCGCACCGACAGAACGCCGAGCTCCGCTCCGCCGGACCCGCCGTGCGGGTCGAACTCCCCGGCGGCATCATCGCCTGGTCCGTCACCCGCAGCTCGGTGATCCGCGCCCTCACCGGCGATCCGCGGATCTCCCGCGACCCGCGCAGGCACTGGCCCGGGCTGGCCTCGGTGCCCGAGGGCTGGCCGATGGGGCCGATCGCGTTCCAGCAGAACTTCTTCAACCTCTACGGCGGCGAACACCGCTCGGCCCGGCGCCGGATGGCGCCCTCGTTCGCGCCCCGCCGGGTGTCCGCGCTGCGGCCCGGCATCGAGAAGACCACCGCCGCCCTGGTCGGCGCGTTCCGTACGCTCGGCCCCGGCGAGGCCGTGGACCTGCGCCACGCCCTCTCGCGTCCGCTGACCATGACGGTGATCTGCGACCTCTTCGGCGTACCGGCCGACATGCGGCCGCCCATCGGCACGGCGATGGACACCCTGCTGACGACGACGGCCACGAACGAGCAGATGACGCGCTCCCGCGCGGAGATCAACGTGGTGCTGACCGAGCTGCTGGCGCTCAAGCGGCGCGACCCCGGCCCGGACCTCGCCAGCGACGTGGCGGCCGTCGACACCGGCGACGGGACCGGCCGCAGCGAGGAGGAGTCCCGCGACATCCTCTTCCTGATGCTCGGCGCCGGGTACGAGACCGCGGTCAACCTCATCACCAGCGCCGTCCAGGCCCTCCTGGCCCACCCCCGCCACCTGGCCGGGGTCCGCGCGGGCACCCTCGGCTGGGAGGCCGTCGTCGAGGAGACCCTGCGCTACGAGAGCCCGGCGATGCACCTCCCGCTCCGCTACCCGCTGGAGGACGTCGACCTGGGCGAGGGCGTGGTCATCCGGCGGGGCGAGCCGATCCTGCTCGGCTTCGGCGCGGCCGGCCGGGACCCGGAGGTCCACCCGGAGCGGCCGGACGACTTCGACCCGACGCGCCCCGACAAGGAGCACCTGGCCTTCGGCTACGGCCCGCACTTCTGCCTCGGCGCGCCCCTGGCCCGACTGGAGACCGAGGTGGCCCTGGAGGTCCTGTTCGGCGCCTACCCCGACAGCACCCTGGACCCGTCCCGTCCGACGCCGGCCCGGCTGGAGTCCGCCATCATCAACGGCCCCGCCGAGCTCTGGGTCGTCCCGACGCCCGCCCTGGCCGCCGGGGTGTGACGGCCCGCCCCGGTGCCACCCGGGGGCGAGCAGCCCGGCCCGGCGGCCGCTGCGGCACGTCCGCGCCGGGCTGCCCCCTTGTTGCCGGTAGTCGTGCCCGTGACCTGCACACCGGCAAGTGTGCGGACCACAGGAGGTATGGGGGACAGGACCATTGACCCGGAGTCAGCGGCTCCGGAAGTATTCGCGACCATGACTACGCGCGTAAACGTTCTGTCGCGGTGGCTGGTCGCCCCGCTGCGGTGGGCGGCCCTGCTGTCGCTGCTGGTGTCGGTCGGAGTGTTCTTCGCCGGTGCCGGGGCGGCCGAGGCGGCGCCCGCCTGCGGGGTGCTCTCCACCGGTGCGGCGCCGCAGGCGACCGCCGCCGTCCGCTCCGCCTGCGGGCTGATCGGCACCCCGTACTCGTGGGGCGGCGGCCACGGCTCGCAGCCCGGCCCGACGTACGGTCTCTGCGACCCCGCCAACGGCGCCCCCAACGACTGCAACGTCCGCGGCCTGGACTGCTCCGGCATGGTCCGCTACGCCTACGACCTGGCGGTCGGCGACGACGTCATCAACGGCACCACCCGGACCCAGTGGCCGACCTCCCGCGCCGTCGCCCGCTACTACCGGGCGGACGGGACCGCACCGCTGCTCCCCGGCGACCTGGTGTACTTCGGCAACACCGCCTCCACCATCCACCACGTCGCGATGTACCTCGGGCAGGGCTGGATAGTCGAGGCCCCCTACTCCGGCGGCTACGTCCAGGTGGCGACGCTCTCCTCGCACGGCGACTACTACGGCGCCATCCGGCTGTACGGCCCCGGCTCCACCACCCCGCCGCCGACCACGCCCCCGTCGAACAGCGGCCAGTACTGGGTGGACACCCTCGCCAACGCGCCGGTGTACGGCTCCCCGACCTCCACCACCAGCACCGGGACGCTGTACCAGGGCACCAACTACGTCTACTGCAAGGCCTGGGGCCGCGAGGTCTCCAACGGCAGCGCCTTCAACCACTGGTGGCTGAAGACCGACCCGGACTCCGGCCCCGGCGGCCAGTGGGTGTCCGCGTTCTACCTGTCCCGCTGGGGCAACGACACCGCCAAGGACAACAACGGCACGACCATCCCCACCTGCCCCGGCGGCGGCACCCCGCCCGCCACCGGCAAGTACTGGGTGGACACCTTCGCGAGCGCGAGCGTCTACTCCTCGCCGACCTCCACCAACGCCACCGGGACGCTGAACCAGGGGACGAACTACGTCTACTGCAAGGCCTGGGGCCGTGAGGTCTCCAACGGCGGCAGCGTCAACCACTGGTGGCTGAAGACCGACGCCGACGGGGGCCCCACGGGCCAGTGGGTCTCCGCGTTCTACCTCTCCCGCTGGGGCAACGACACCGCCAAGGACAACAACGGCACGACCATCCCCGACTGCTAGGAAGCCCGCTCCGACCCGTGCCGGCCGTCTCCCCCGAGGCGGCCGGCACGGTCGTTCCTCCCCGAGGAGCGCCCCGGGGAGCGCCGCAGGGAGCACCGCGGGGAGGGACGGGAAGCGATCAGGATTCGAGAAGCGCGCGGCCGGGGTGCGCGCCTAGCGTTGCAGTCATGAGCGACCTCACCATTCACTGGACCTTCCTCCCGCACACCGACCCCGAGGCCTCCCTCGCCTTCTACCGCGACCTGCTCGGCTTCGAGGTGCGCAGCGACGTCGGCGGCGGCCCGATGCGCTGGATCACCGTCGGCCCGGTCGGCCAGCCGGACGTCTCCCTGGTGCTGGAGCCGGCCTCCGCCGACCCGGGCCGCACCGAGGAGGAGCAGCGGACCATCACCGAGATGATGGCCAAGGGCACCTACGCCCGGGTCGTCCTGGGCACCCGCGACCTGGACGGCGTCTTCGACCGGCTGAAGTCCGGCGGCGCCGAGCTGGTCCAGGAGCCGACCAGGCAGCCGTACGGCGTCCGCGACTGCGCGTTCCGCGACCCGGCGGGCACCATGGTCCGCTTCAACGAGCTGAGCTGAGCCGGGCTGGGCCGGGACAAGCCCGGCCCGGCCCGAGGGCGCCGGGGCCCGTCCCTCCCCGCCGTCGGCCGCACCCGAAAGCCGTTCGATCCCGGCCGGATCGATGGTTGGATCGAAGGGTTCGAGCACACCGACGGCGGCCGCGGGGCGGGCCCGCCGGCCCCTCCCCCGGAGAGGCCTCAGAGAGACCCCCGAGAGACCGCCGAGAGCCAGGGAGCGAAGAGAACGATGCCCAAGCGGACGGACGCGCAGTCGCACGTCGCCGACAGCCACGACCTGATCCGCGTGCACGGCGCGCGCGAGAACAACCTCAAGGACGTCAGCATCGACATCCCCAAGCGCCGGCTGACGGTGTTCACCGGGGTGTCCGGCTCGGGCAAGAGCTCGCTGGTCTTCGACACCGTCGCCGCCGAGTCCCAGCGGCTGATCAACGAGACCTACAGCGCCTTCGTCCAGGGCTTCATGCCCACCCTGGCCCGCCCCGAGGTGGACGTCCTCGAGGGCCTGACCACCGCGATCATCGTCGACCAGCAGCGGATGGGCGCCGACCCGCGCTCCACCGTCGGCACCGCCACCGACGCCAACGCGATGCTGCGCATCCTGTTCAGCCGCCTCGGCACTCCGCACATCGGCTCCCCCAAGGCCTTCTCCTTCAACGTCCCGTCGATCAGCGGCGCCGGCGCCGTCACCGTCGAGCGCGGCGGCAAGACGGTCAAGGAGCGGCGCAGCTTCAGCATCACCGGCGGCATGTGCCCGCGCTGCGAGGGCCGCGGCAGCGTCTCGGACATCGACCTCAGCCAGCTGTACGACGACAGCAAGTCGATCTCCGAGGGCGCGTTCACCATCCCCGGCTGGAAGACCGACAGCTGGTGGACGGTCGGCGTCTACGCCAACTCGGGCTTCCTCGACCCGGACAAGCCGATCCGGAAGTTCACCAAGAAGGAGATGCAGGACTTCCTGTACCGGGAGCCGACCAAGGTCAAGGTCAACGGCGTCAACCTCACCTACGAGGGCCTGATCCCCAAGATCCAGAAGTCGATGCTCTCCAAGGACAAGGAAGCGCTGCAGCCGCACATCCGGGCCTTCGTGGAGCGGGCCGTGACCTTCACCGCCTGCCCCGACTGCGAGGGCACCCGGCTCAGCGCGGCGGCCCGGTCCTCGAAGATCGCCGGGATCAGCATCGCCGACGCCTGCGCGATGCAGATCAGCGACCTCGCCGCCTGGGTCCGCGACCTCGACGAGCCCTCGGTGGCGCCGCTGCTCGGCACGCTCCGGCAGGCCCTCGACTCCTTCGTGGAGATCGGCCTCGGCTACCTCTCGCTGGACCGCCCCTCCGGCACGCTGTCCGGCGGCGAGGCGCAGCGGGTCAAGATGATCCGCCACCTCGGCTCCTCGCTCACCGACACCACGTACGTCTTCGACGAGCCCACCACCGGCCTGCACCCGCACGACATCGACCGGATGAACCGGCTGCTGCTGCGCCTGCGGGACAAGGGCAACACGGTGCTGGTGGTGGAGCACAAGCCGCAGACCATCGCGATCGCCGACCACGTGGTCGACCTCGGTCCGGGGGCCGGTGCGGCCGGCGGCACGGTCTGCTACGAGGGCGACGTGGCGGGGCTGCGCGCCGGCGGCACGGTGACCGGCCGCCACCTGTCCGACCGGACGGCGCTGCGCGAGGCCGTACGGAAGCCCATCGGCGCGCTGGAGATCCGCGGCGCGAACACCCACAACCTGCGGGACGTGGACGTGGACGTCCCGCTCGGGGTGCTCACGGTGGTGACCGGGGTGGCGGGCTCCGGCAAGAGCTCGCTGATCCACGGCTCGATCCCGGTCGACGAGGGCGTGGTCTCGGTCGACCAGGGGGCGATCAAGGGCTCCCGGCGCAGCAACCCGGCCACCTACACCGGGCTGCTCGAACCCGTCCGCAAGGCCTTCGCCAAGGCCAACGGCGTGAAGCCGGCCCTGTTCAGCGCCAACTCCGAGGGCGCCTGCCCGACCTGCAACGGCGCCGGGGTGGTCTACACCGACCTGGCGATGATGGCCGGGGTGGCCACCACCTGCGAGGACTGCGAGGGCAAGCGCTACCAGCCGGCGGTGCTGGAGTACCACCTGGGCGGGCGGGACATCGCCGAGGTGCTGGCGATGTCGGTGACCGAGGCGGAGGAGTTCTTCGGCTCGGGCGAGGCGAAGCTCCCGGCCGCGCACCGGATCCTGGAGCGGCTGGCCGACGTCGGGCTCGGCTACCTGAGCCTCGGCCAGCCGCTGACCACGCTCTCCGGCGGCGAGCGGCAGCGGCTCAAGCTGGCCACCCACATGGCGGACAAGGGCGGCGTCTACGTGCTGGACGAGCCGACCACCGGCCTGCACCTGGCCGACGTCGAGCAGTTGCTGGGGCTGCTGGACCGGCTGGTCGAGTCCGGCAAGTCGGTCATCGTGATCGAGCACCACCCGGCGGTGATGGCGCACGCCGACTGGATCATCGACCTCGGGCCGGGTGCCGGCCACGACGGCGGGCGGGTGGTCTTCGAGGGCACCCCGGCCGAGCTGGTCGCCGCTCGCTCCACGCTGACCGGCGAGGCGCTGGCCCGGTACCTGGGCTGAGCCGGACCGACTCCGGGCCGCGCCTCCGCGGAGCCGGGGCCCTCCCGCCGGGCCGGTCAGTCCAGTGGGAGGGCCATCTCCAGGATCCGCGCCGAGGGGTCCAGCACGTACGGCGTGGACCCGCCGGTGTGGACGAACCCGCGCCGCAGGTAGAAGGCGGCGGCGCGGGGGTTGGCCTCGTGCACCCCGAGCAGCATCCGCCCGGCGCCGCGGACCCGCGCCCAGGCGAGCACCGCGTCCAGCAGGGCGTCGGCGACGCCGTGCCCGCGGCCGCGGTGCGCCGGGTCCACCCAGACGCCGATCAGGTCGAGCGCGCCGGGCTGCTCCCGGTTCGGGACGGACAGCATGGTGGCGACCCACTCCCCCGTGGCGTCCACCGCGACCAGGCCGAGCTTGTCGGGCTCGTTGACCCAGTTGCAGCGGGCCCGCCAGTTGCCCTCGCCCTGGTGGCTCGCGTACTCGTGGGTCTCGCCGAACGCCAGGGGCGTGTCGAGGAGTTGGGCCAGCCGTACCTTCCGCAGGCGCTGCCAGTCCTCGCGTCCGATCCGCTCGATCCGGTGGTCCATCGTCTCCCCGTCACACGGCGCTGCCTCCGCCGCCGGTGATCACCGGCGGCGGAGGCAGCGTAACCGGTGCCCGGACTACGGCTTGATGCGGACCACCTGCGGGTCGTGGTCGCTGGCCTGCTGGGCGAACTCGGCGTTGATGTGCACCACGTCGTACTTGGCGTAGCCGACCTCGGGGCTGACCAGGATGTGGTCCAGCACCTGCGAGTTGCCCTGGTAGACGTACGAGTACTGCTCGGTCTCCGGCAGCTCGTTCACCAGGTCGCGCAGCACGCCGTCCTTGGTGAGCGCGGCCAGCGCGGGCGAGAACTGGTAGTCGTTGAAGTCGCCGAGGGAGACGACCTTGGCCTCCTTGTCGGCGGCCAGCAGCTTGGCGACGAAGGACTGCTCGACGGTGGCCTGCTTGATCCGCTGCACCTCGGAGCTGCGGGTCGGCTGCTGGAAGCGGCTGTCGATGCCCTGGTCGCCGCCCTTGCTGTTGAAGTGGTTGGCGATGACGAAGACCTTCTTGCCGCGGAAGGAGAACTGGCCGACCAGCGGCTTGCGGCTGTTGGTCCAGGCCTCGTCGTTCGGCTCGATCCGGCCGGGCGAGGCGGTCAGCGCGGCGCCCGCGCCGGTGCCGGTCACGCCGACGGCGGTGGTGGCGCTGCCGCCGGGGATGTCGGTGAAGGACACCCGCTGCGGGTTGAACAGGAAGACCTGGCGGATGTTGCCGCCGGGCTCGCCGCCGTCCTTGCCGTCCTGCGGGTCGACCGAGCGCCAGTCGTAGGCCGGGCCGCCGGCCGCCTTGATCGCGGCGATGAACTTGGCGACGGTCTGGCTCGCGTCCACCGTGCCGTCGTTCTTGTTGCCGTTGTTGTCCTGGATCTCCTCCAGGGCGACGATGTCGGGCGAGCGCAGGTTGGTGACGACGCCCTGGGCCAGCTCGGCGAACTTGGCGTCCGGGTTGCCCGGGGCCAGGTTCTCCACGTTGTAGGTGGCGAGGGTGAGTTCGCGGTCGCCGGCCTGGGCGGTGACCTCGCGCTGGAGGTGGTTGTCCTTCAGGGTGCCCATGGTGCCGGCGACCAGGGTGTAGCCGCCGAAGTTGTTGTAGTCCAGCGGGCCGGTGGTGGTGCCGGTCAGCTCGTCGCCGACGTTGGCGACCGGGAACGGCCGCTGGTTCACCGGGGCCTGCTGCTGGATCATCAGCCGGCCGACGTTGGGCTCCTTGTACGACTCGTACAGCAGGCCGCCGCGCTTGCTGCGCTGGTCCTGCTTGTCTGCGGCGACCCACAGCTCGTTGTACTTGTCGGTCGCCTGCACCACCCGGACGTCCTTGACCTGGACGAGCATGCCCTCCAGCGACTCGTAGAAGTCGAGGGTGTACTTCTCCGGCTGGAGCGTGCCGCCGTCGATGGAGCCGTCCGGGCCGGCCGGCGGGGCGTAGGTGCCGGGGATGTTGCGGGTGTCCACGACCACCGGGGCGGGCAGCGGGTTGCCGGCCGACAGGACGGTGATGCCGGGGGCGGTGATCTCGGTGATGGACTGCGAGCCGCCGCTGTAGTTCGGGTAGTACTCGGTGACCTTGCCGCTCACCAGCACCGAGTCGCCGACCTGCACGGTCGGGTTGCCGCCGGTGTAGACGAAGATGCCCTCGCTGGTGGCCGGGTCGGCGTCGGGGTTCGGGTCCTGGAGCCAGAAGCCCTTGACGCTGCCGTACGCGCGCACGCCGGTGACGATGCCGGGCACTCCGGTGACGGGCTTGCCGGCCTGCGGGGATATCCGGGTGCTGCCCTGGATGTCGTGGATCCGCAGCGGGCCGGCCTCGGTCGGGGCCGGGGTCGCGGGCGCGGCGGCGTTCGCCACCGGCAGCGGGACGAGCACCAGCGAGGCGGCCAGGGTGGCCGGGATCAGGGCGGCGCGCAGCAGGGTTCTGCGGGGGCGGGAGGCGGGGGCGGTGGTCACCGGGGCAGGGCTCCTAGCTCCGTCGTGCGGCACGGTCGTGGCACGGCGGTCCGGGCGGAGGCGCGCGTCGGGCGCGCGCTGCTCGCGTGGCGAAGAAGCGGAGGACGGTCTCCCGCCCCCCGCGGCGCCCCTCAAGATACGCGCGTAGAAAATGCCCCGACAAGACCCCGACGGTGAACGGACGGTTCCCCGCAGGTGACGTGACGGCCGCTCAGCCCGGGTTTCTCACAGCCCGCTCCCAGTGGACTCCCAGGAAGCCTCGATCCGCTCCACGACCAGCTCGCACAGCTCGTGGGTGCGCAGCGCGTCGTGGGCGTCCAGGGTGCGCCCGGCGCGGACGGCCGCCAGGAAGGCGAGCACGCACTGCTCGATGCCGCGCTGACGGGCCACCGGCACCCAGTCGCCGCGGCGGCGGACGGTCGGCTGGCCGCGGTGGTCGACCACCTCGGCCAGGTTGTGCACCTCGCGCTTGGAGTCGCCGCCGGAGACCTCCAGCACCTCCTCGGTGGAGCCGGAGACCCGGTTCATGATGCCGAGGGCGGTGAAGCCCTCGCCGCCGAGGATGAGCACCACGTGCTCGACCAGCCCGTCCCGGGTGCGGGCGCGGACGTCCACGTGCTCGATCTCGCCGGGGGCCAGGAACCGCAGTACGTCCACGACGTGGATGAAGTCGTCGAACACCAGGGTGCGGGCCGCCTCGGCCAGGCCCTCGCGGTTCTTCTGGAGCACGATCAGGTCGCGCGGGCGCTCCTTGGCCTGGGCGTAGCCGGGCGCGTAGCGGCGGTTGAAGCCGACCATCAGCGAGCGGCCGGTGCGGTCGGCGAGGTCGACCAGGCGGCGGGCGCCGTCCAGGGTGTAGTCGAGCGGCTTGTCGACGTAGACGTCCACCCCGGCGGTGAGCAGCTGCTCGACGATCGGGACGTGCTGGTCGGTGGCGGCGTGCACGAAGGCGGCGCGGATGCCGCTGCCGATCAGCGCGCCGAGGTCGGTGAAGCGGTGCTCGGGGGCGATCCGGTGGGTCTCGCCGAGCCGGTCGAGCTTGGCCGCGTCCCGGGTCATCAGCCGCAGGTCGAGCCCGGGCAGCGCGGTGAGCACCGGCAGGTAGGCCTTCTGGGCGATGTCGCCGAGGCCGATCACCCCGACCGGGAGCGGGGCGTCGGCGGCTGGCGTGCTGGTCATGAGGCCTCCCGGCATGCGGACGATCATCGGCGGACCCACCTTACGCACCGGCCGGCCCGGGCACGCCACCGCCCGCCGTCCGGTCCCGTCCGTGAACTGCTGACCATCCGTCACCAGTGGCTGATCACAGCCCCTTCGGACAACATGACATTGTACTGTCACATTGTCTGGGGTACGGTGATCGAGCGCTGACACCGGGGGCCCGGTGTCACGGAACGGAGGGACGCGGCGGAAACCAGGGCTCCGAACGCCCCCGCGGCCGACCGCCCGTTCCACTCCTCGTGCCGCTCCACGCGTCCTCGCGGCCGAGACCCGCGCCGGACGTGTCCGCCGTGCCGCTCACGCGTCACGGCACCGCCGGCGGCCCCTCCGACGCCTCCACCGCACCAACGCCCCGCTGAACGCCGGAGGCGCGCGCACAGTCCTGTCCCGTCGCTTTCCCAGGAGCACGCTCATGACCGCCACCGCGCACGTCGTCAGGTCGGCAACGAACGAGATCGCCACCGAACTCACCGCCCGGACCCTGCTCCAGCTGGCCGAGCGCGAGATCGGCGCGATCCACGTACGCGGCTACTACCCCGTCGAGATCGCCGAGCAGGTCGCCCAGAAGGCGATCAACCACCAGGCGCTCGGGCACTACCACAAGCAGTACACCAGCAGTGTCGGACGGGTGTACATGCCGCACATCGACACCAAGTGGGACGCCGAGCTGACGAAGCAGTACCACGACAGCGCCCTGCCGGCCATCGAGGACGTCCGCTCGATGTTCCACCCGTACCTCTCGCCGATCGACCGGGTGCGCCTGGAGCTGCAGGAACTGTGGCCGGCCGGCGCCAACCTGCTGCGGCTGCGCGAGCGGGCCTGCTTCGTCGGCGCCTTCCGAGTCTTCCAGCCCTCGACCTCGAAGTTCTACCCGCACAACGACGCGATCGACCAGGAGACCGACGCCCCCGAAATCGCGGGCGTGCTCAACCAGTTGGTCGCCAACGTCTACCTCCAGGTCCCGAAGAAGGGCGGCGACCTGCACCTCTGGCTGCGCGAGCCGACCCCGGAGGAGACCGCGACGATCCTCGACGTCGAGGGCCTGCAGCCCGACTCCGTGGAGCCCCCGGTCCACGTGATCCACCCCGAGGCCGGCGACCTGATCATCTTCAGCCCCCGGATGCTGCACGCGGTGACCAGCGGCGAGGACGAACACCGGGTCGGCGCGGCCGCGTTCATCGCCACCAAGGGCCCGAAGGAACCGCTCGTCTACTGGAGCTGACGCCGCTCCCGCCACAGCCTTCGAATCGACCGTCGACACGCAGAGAGGACTTCGGCATGCTCCCGGCGCTCGTCCGCGCACACGCGCGAACCCACCCGCATCGAACGGCCGTCGTCGTGGGTCGGGAACGTCTGACCTACGCCCGACTCGCTTCCAGGGCGGACCGTCTGACGGACCTGTTGCGGGCGTCGGGCATCGGTCGCGGCTGTCTGGTCGGCATCCATCTCGACCGCACGGCCGACGCCGTGGTCGCCCAGCTGGCGGTCCTCGGCGCCGGCGCGGCCTTCACCCTCGTCGAGCCCACCGAACCGGTCGCCGAGGGGGCGAACCGGCTCGCCCTCGCCGCCCCCGACCTCGTGCTCGCCGAGCCGCGCCACCACGGCGAGCTGCGCCGGTCCGGACTGCGGGTGGCGGACGGGCACGAGGCCGGCGGCGGCCTCGTGCCCCCGCCGGCCCCCGCCGACGGGCCTACGGAACCCGGGCCCGCCGACGACGACACGGCCTACGTGCTCTACACCTCGGGCTCCACCGGGGTGCCCAAGGGCGTGCAGGTCTCGCACGCCAACATCCGGCACTACACCGAGTCCCTGCTCCAGCGGCTCGACATCACCGAACCGCTCTCCTACGCGCACGTCACCACGCTCGCCGCGGATCTCGGCAACACCTGCCTGTTCCTCCCGCTGTGGACCGGCGGCACGCTGCACCTGGTGGACGACGCCACCCGGCGCGACCCGGCGGCGCTCCTGCGCTACCTCCAGGACCACCGGGTGGACGTCCTGAAGACCACCCCCTCGCACTGGAGCGTGGTCTTCCGGGCCTTCGGGCAGGACGGGACGACCCGGCCCGAGCTGCGCTTCCTGCTGCTCGGCGGGGAGTTGCTGGCGCTGCCGCTGGCCCGCCGGATCCTCGACTCCGGTGTCACCCGGAACCTCGTCAACCACTACGGGCCCACCGAGGCGACGGTGGGCGTCGCCGCGCACCGGCTGACCGCCGCGAGCGACCTCGACGCCCTCGACGGCGCCTCCGTGCCCATCGGCACCGCGCTGGGCCGCACCCGGCTCCTGGTCCGCGCCGACGACGGGACCTTCCACGACCGGGACGCGGTGGGCGAGTTGTACATCGCCGGCCCGTCGGTGGCGCTCGGCTACCGGGACGACCCGCAGGCCACCGCGGCGGCCTTCACGGACGACCTCGCGCGGCTCGACCCGGCCCTCGGACGCGCCTACCGCACCGGCGACCGGGTGCGCGCCGACTCCCGGGGCGTGCTGGAGTTCCTCGGCCGGGGCGACCGGCAGGTCAAGGTCAGCGGGTACCGGATCGAACTCGGCCACGTCGAGGCGGGCCTGCGCCGGCACCCGGCGGTCGCCGACGCGGTGGCCGTCCTGCTCACCAGGGACCGGGCGATGCTGGTCGCCGCCGTGGTGCCGGCCGCCGACGGCCGTCCGGCGATCCAACCGGCCGTGCTGCGACGGGAGTTGCGGGAGCTGCTGCCCGCGCACATGGTCCCCGACCGGATCGAGGCCTTCGACGCCTTCCCGCGCAACGCCAACGGGAAGACCGACCAGGCCGCCCTCCGGGAGCTGCTCGAAGCACGGCTCGCCGAGCGCACGCCCCGCCCGTCCGACCCCGCCGCCGACGGCGGCGACCCGGTGCTCGCCGACGTCCTCGCCTCCTGGCAACGGCACCTGGGCCACGGCGACTTCGCGGTCGACCAGGACTTCGACCAGGCCGGCGGCAGCTCGATCGACGCCATCCAGGTCATCGCGGACCTCCAGGCCAAGGGCTACCGGGTGTCGGCCGCGGCCTTCCTCGCCGAGCCGACGGCGGCCGCCCTGGCCACCCGGCTGCGGGAGGACCGCGGGGGCGACGACCACGGCCGCGCGTCCGCCGCCCGGGTCGTCGCGGACGACCGTGCGCTCTCCCCCGCCCAGACCTGGTTCTTCCGGCAGGAGTTCGCCCAGCCCGACCAGTGGAACCAGGCCCTGCTGCTGGAGACCGACAGCACGCCGCGGCCGGCCGAGCTGGCCGCCGCGGTCGCCGACGTGGTGGGCCTGCACCCCATGCTGCGCACCGCGTTCCGCCCGGGAGCCGACGGCCGGCGGCGCGAACTCGTCGATCCCGCCGACGCGTTCAGCTGGTCCCGGCTGCCCGAGGAGGACAGCCCGGCCGCCCGGACCGTCCGGGACGTCGCGGCCGCCCTCCAGCGGGAGATCCGCATCGCGGACGGCAACCTCTTCAAGGTGCACCTCTTCCTCGGCGACGGCCGGGCCGAACTGCTGCTGATCTGCCACCACCTGGCGATCGACGCGGTCTCCTGGCGCATCGTCGTCAGCGACCTCAGCCGCTGCTACAGCGAGCGGCTGCGCGGCGGCGAGCCCACCACCGCCCCCGGCCCGACCGGCTTCGGCCAGTGGGCCACCCACCTGCGCGACCGGGCCGCGCAACTGCGCGGGGACCTCGCGCACTTCGACTCCCTGGCCCGGCTGCCCGCCGTCGCACCACGGCCCGGCGCCCCCGGCGACAACCGCGAGGGCGACGCCCAGGCCCTCTGGTTCCGGCTGTCGCGCGCGCAGAGCGCCGCCCTGACCGAGGCCGCGGCCCGCTCCGGCATCCCCGCCCACGCGGCACTGCTGGGCGCCTTCGCCCAGGCGCTCACCGAGCAGCTCGGCACGGACGAACTCGTCGCGGACGTGGAGAGCCACGGCCGGATCTGCTTCGACGAGACACTCGAAGTCTCCCGCGTGGTGGGCTGGTTCACCTCGACGTTCCCCGTCAGCGTGCGCACCGTCGCCGGGGACCTCGCCGCCACCGGCAAGTCCGCGGCGGCGGCCCTGGCCGAGGTGCCCGCCCTCGGGGTCGCCTACGGCCTGCACGAGCAGCCGCAGCGGGCCGACGTCTGCTTCAACTACCTCGGCCCGTTCGCCCTGCCCTTCGGCGACGACCTGCACCTGCGGCCCTCGCGCCACCCGGTGGGACCGGTCCGCGGCCCGGAGAACGACCGCGGCTACGGCCTCAAGCTCACGGCGCGCGTCCACGACGGGCAGCTGGTGGCCGACCTCTCCTACACACCCGCGCGCCACGACCCCGAGCGGATGCTCGACCTGGCCCGCGCCACCCGCGACCACCTGCTGCGCGGCGCGGGGCTCCCGCCCGCCGACGGCCGGTTCGTGCTGGAGTCGGGATCGAGCACCGGGCTCCTCGCCCAGGTGCCGGGCGCCCTGGAGTGCGAGCCGCCCGCCGGGTCCGTCCGCGAGTACGGCACCGTCCTGCTCACCGGCGCGACCGGTTTCATCGGCGCGCACCTGCTCGACCTCCTGCTGACCCGCACCCGGTCGAAGGTGGTCTGCCTGGTCCGCGCGAAGGAGGGCCGGACACCCGCCGAGCGCCTGGCGGACGCCTACGCCTGGTACGTCCCGGACGGTCGCCTCGACCAGTACGCCGACCGGCTCACCGTGCTGGCCGGCGACCTCGCCGAACCGGACTTCGGCCTCGCCGAGCCGGACTACCGACGGCTGTGCCACGAGGCGGAGGCGCTCTACCACCTGGCCGCCGACACCAGGCTGTTCGGCGACCGCGAGTCCTTCGACCGGCAGAACACCGAGCCGGTGCGGGCGATGATCCGGCTGGCGACCACCGGCCGGCCCAAGGACCTGCACTACGTCTCGACGCTCGCGGTCTGCGGCGGCGGCGCGCCGGGCGAGCCGGCCGTCTTCTCGGAGGACAGCCTGGACATCGGCCAGGAGTTCCTCAACGAGTACGAGCGCAGCAAGTACGACGCCGAGCGCCTCGTGCAGGGCTTCGCCACCCAGGGCGGCAACGCGTTCGTCTACCGCTCCGGCAACGTCAGCGGCCACTCGGTGTCCGGCCGCTTCCAGCGCAACGGCGGCGACAACCGGCTGGTCCAGCTGCTGCGGGCGTCGGTGCGGATCGGCCGGGTGCCCCGGGTCGGCGCCCTGACCCTCGCGCTGAGCCCGGTGGACGTGGTGGCGCGGGGCATCCTGGAGATCTCGCGCAGCGCGCGGGTGCGGGGCGGCACCTTCCACCTCGACACCCACCACGAGGTGTCCTACGAGCGGCTCTTCACGGTCCTGCGCGACCAGGGGTACGCCCTGGCCGAGGACGGGGCGGAAGGCTTCGCGGAGCTGTTCGGCCGCTACCTCGGCGACGGCGGGGAGCAGCTCTCGCTCGCGCACTTCTGGGCCGGCCGACCGGACCGCAACGTGCGGTACGACCACACCCGCACCCGGCGGCTGCTGGCCCGGCTGGGGGTGGAGTTCCCCGAGGTGACGGGCTCCTGGCTGCACGCCTTCTTCACCGGCCTCGGGCAGCAGGGCGAACTCCCCTCCGCGGGCACCAGGTAACCGACATGGACGACAGACAGGGAACAGGCATGGACGAGAAGCGGGTCGCCGTGGTCACCGGGGCCTCCTCCGGAATCGGGCGCGCGATCGCCGCGCGCTTCGCCCGGCAGGGCGTGCGGGTGCTGGCCACCGGCCGCGACGGCAGGAGGCTCGCCGACCTGGCGGCCGAGTCGGACCAGGCCCCGGGGGCGGTCCGGCCCTTCCCGGGCGACGTGACGACGCCCGGGCACGCGCGGGAGCTGCTGGCCGCGGCCGCGGCGGAGTGGGAGGCGGCGAGCATCTTCGTCGCCTGCGCCGGGCACGGCCTGCCGGGCACCGTGCTCGGCTCGGACCCCACCCGCTGGGAGCGGCTGATCGAGGTCAACGTCCTCGCCGTCCTCCACCAGCTCCGGGACGCCGCGGCCGAGTTCGTGCGGCAGGCGGAGCTGGACGGGGGGCGGCGGGTCCGCGACATCGTGGTCATCGGCTCGACCGTCGGACGGCAGGTCTCGGCCGCGAACCCGGTGTACGGGTCGACCAAGTTCGCCGTCCACTCGCTGGTCGAGGCGCTGCGCCAGGAGGTCTGCGCCCACAACGTCCGGGTGACCCTGATCGAGCCCGGTTTCGTCCGCTCGGGCTTCCAGGACGCCGCCGGCTACGACAGCGCGTGGTTCGAGGCGGTCGCCGCCGAGAGCGGGCCGCTGCTGACCCCGGAGGACGTCGCGTCGGTCGTCGAGTTCGCGGTCGGCCGCCCGACCCACGTGCACCTCGACGACATCCGGCTCCGCCCCACCCGTCAGAAGGTCTGAGTGCCCCGCACCACCCGGAGGAGCACGCCGCGGAGGCTTCCGCGCTGAGGCCGTCCGCCCGGCGGGCTCCGTCCGACCGACATGACGAGGAGGAACGTTGTCACAGCTCAGGCCGGTCGCCGTACTGGTCGACGCCTACACCTCCGGCGGCTACCTGCCACCGGAGTTCACCGCCCTGGGTGCGGACCTGGTGCACGTCCAGAGCACCCCCGGGCTGATGCCCTCCATGCCCGCCCCGGACCTGACCGTCTACCGGGCGAACATCGTCCACGAGGACCTCGACCGGACGGTGGCGGAGCTGGCGCGGTACGCACCGGTGTGCGTGCTCGCCGGACAGGAGCCGGGCGTGCTGCTCGCGGACCGGCTGTCGGAGCGGCTGGGCCTGGCGACCAACGGGACGGAGCTCTCCGAGGCCCGCCGGAACAAGTACCGGATGATCGAGGTGCTCCGCGCCGCCGGCCTGCACTGCGCCGACCAGTTCAAGAGCGGCGACCCGCAGGCCCTGGTGGACTGGGCGCAGCGCGCCGGGCGCTATCCGGTGGTCGTCAAGCCGCTCGACTCCGCCGCCGGCGACGGGGTCGTCGTCTGCGCCGACGCCGAGCAGGTGCGGTCCGCGGCGAAGGCCGTCCTGGACACCGAGACGATCTACGGATCGCCCAACCGCGAGGCGCTCGTCCAGTCCTACCTGGAGGGGACGGAGTACGTCGTCGACATGGTCTCCCACGAGGGCCGGCGCTACGTGTGCGGCGTGTGGGAGTACCAGAAGCGCCTGCTGCCCTCGGGCCGCAACATCTACGACCGCGAGCGCCTGCTGTCGCCGGCCGAGCCGCCGGCGGCCGAGCTGACCGACTACGTGGACCGGGCGCTCGCCGCGCTGGGGGTCCGCCACGGGCCGAGCCACGCCGAGGTGATCGTCACCGCCGACGGGCCGGCGCTGGTGGAGGTCGGCTCGCGGATCGCCGGGAACATGCACCCCGGGTTCCACGACCGCTGCACCGGCGCCAACCAGGCGACGCTCAGCGCGCTCGCGTACCTGCGGCCCGAACGGTTCGCCGCCGAGTACGCGGGCCGCGGCTACCACAAATTCGAGGAGGCCGTCTGCTGCACGACCTCCACCACGCTGTCGGGCGTGGTCGAGAGCGTCGACGAGCGGGCGGTGCGGCGGATCGCCGGGCTGGAGAGCGTGTTCGGCCTGAACCTGAAGCTCGGGCCCGGGGACCGGATCCGGCCGACCGTCGACCTCTACTCCAGCACGCTCAGGATCTTCCAGTGCGCCGGGACCGCGGACGCGATCCACCGCGACCACCGGCGCATCGAGGAGCTCAAGGACCAGGTCTACCGGTTGTCCGACACAGAGTCAGGTGAGAGATGAGCACCGTCGTCGTCGCTGTCGTCCCGGGCGCGGCCGTCGGCCCCGCCGCCATCGCCGCGGCGGTCCGGGCCCGCGGCCTCCGCCCGGTCTTCGTGGCCGTCGCCGGCGCCCTGGGGGCGCCGGAGCGGGCGGCGTACGAGGGGTTCGGGCCGGTCGTCGAGTGCGAGCCCGACGCGCCGGAGCCGGCGCTGGCCCTGCTGCGTCCCCACCGGCCCTGCGGCATCACCACGTTCAGCGAGCCGCTGGTCCCGCTGACCGCGCGGCTCGGCGACGGGCTGGGGCTGCTGTTCCACGAGGCCGAGACGGTCACCCTGCTCACCGACAAGCGGGCGCAGCGCGGACGGCTGGCGCGGGCCGGTGTGGACGCCGTCCGGTCGATCCCGGTGACGAGCCGGGAGGAGGCCCTGGCGGCGGTACGGGAACTGGCCGGTCCGGTGGTCGTCAAGCCGGTCCACAGCCACAGCAGCCGCGACACCCACCTGGTGGCGGACGCCGAGGGCTACCCCGCGGAGCTGACGCCCACCGCCGAGCGCCCGTTCGTGGTCGAGGAGTACCTGCGCGGCCGGGACGAGGGCGACTTCGGCGACTACGTGTCCGTGGAGTCGCTCGTCGCCGACGACGCGGTCCACACGCTCGGCGTCACCGGCAAGTTCCCGCTGCTCGACCCGTTCCGCGAGCAGGGCCAGTTCTTCCCCTCCCAGCTGTCCCCCGCCGAGAGCGGCGAGGTGGCCCGGCTGGCCACCGAGGCGGCCCGCGCCCTCGGCATCCGGCGGGGCCTGGTGCACACCGAGATCAAGCTCACCGCGCGGGGCCCGCGGATCATCGAGGTCAACGGGCGGCTCGGCGCCTTCATCGCCGACCTGCACCGGCGGACCACCGGCCTGGACCTGCTGGAGCTGGGCATCGCGGTGGCCTGCGGACAGCCGGTCGAACCGTCGGCACCCGCCCCCGGGGACGTCGCCTTCCAGTACTGGAACCTGCCGCCGCTGGCCGGCGGCGCGCTCCGCCGGGTGGACGGGGTGCGGGAGGCCGAACGGGAGCCGGGCCTCGTCGACTACGTCACCCGGGTGCCGGTGGGCAGCGAACTCGAACCGAGCGTGATGACGATGCGGCTGGACTTCCTGCGCGGCGGCGCGGCGGACCACGCGGCGATGCTCCGGGCCCTGGACCGCTGCCTGGCCCCGCTGCGGTTCACCTTCGGGCAGCCGGACGGCACGGCCCGTACCTGGCAGGCCTCCCGGGGCGGGCTGTGCTCGCCCGCGTAGCGGCGGCGGCCCGGGTCAGGCCGCCCGAGCGGACCGGTGCGCTGCTGTCGGCCACCCTCGTGCTGTCCGTCGGCAAGGGGGCCTTCCTCGCCACCGTGATGGTCTACCTGCTGCAGATCGTCGGGCTGACGCCGCTGCTCGCGACGGCCGGCCTGACGCTCTGGGGGGCGGCCTCGGCGGCGGTGGCGGTCCCGACCGGCCTGCTCGTCGACCGGGGCCGGGGCCGCGCCGTCGGCAGCGTCGCCGCCGTCTGCGCGGCGCTGCTGGTCCCGCTCTCGGCCCGGGTCCACACGCCGTGGGCCCTGCTGCTCGTGCTCTGCGTGGCCGGGGGCTTCGACAGCGCGGGCAACGTGGTCCGCCGCGCGATGCTGGCCGGCGCCGGAGGCGACAGCGTCAAGGCGCTCGCCTGGGCGCGCACCGTCACCAACATCGGGTTCGCCCTCGGCGCGCTGTGCTCCGTACGGCTGCTGGCCTCCCGTTCGCCGTCCGCCTACGAGACCGCCTACCTGCTGATCGGCGGCGGCTACCTCGTCATGGCGGCGTGCTTCGCCACCACCTCGCTCGGCGCCGGCCGGCGCGGCTCCCCCTCCGTCCGCGCACCGGGGGTGGTCGGCGCGCGGAGTCTGCGCACCGGCGGCGCACTGGCCGCGGCGACGGGGATCCTGACGGTCCACACGACGCTGCTCAGCACCGTGCTGCCGCTCTGGGTCACCCGGCACGCCTCGGTGCCGGTGTCCGTGCTGGGCTGGCTGGTGATGCTCAACTCGCTGATCGCCGTGGGCGGTCAGCTGGCCGTGAGCAGGCGCGCGGCGACGCGCGAGGGAGCGCTGCGCTGCTTCCGGAACTCCGCGGTGTGGACCGCGGGTTGCTGCCTGCTGCTCGGCCTGGTCCGGTTCGCGCCGACCGGCTGGCAGGTCGTCCTGCTCGTCGCGGCCACGATCGCGCTGACCGGCGGCGAACTGCTGGAGGCCGCGGGCGAGTGGGGCCTGTCCGCCGTGCTCGCGGCGGCCGACGAGCACGGCTTCTACCAGAGCGCCTGCGTCCTCGGCGAGACCACCCAGGGCGCCGCCGGCCCACTGCTCGTCGCCGGCCTGGTCACCGCCGCGCCGGTCGCGGGCTGGATCGTCCTGGTGGCGGTGCTCGGAGCCGGCCGGTACATCGCCGGGTTCACCACGCCGCCACCCCACAAAGCCATCGCCATCGACTCATGACACGTCTCAGGACACACGGAATCGGGAGCGGACGATGAAAGGCTCACCCAGCGTCAACCACCCGCGTTTTCGGGCCGTCACCAACTGGATCTTCCTGCGCGGTGCGGGCGGCGAGGGCCGCCCGCGGATCATCCCCCCGCGCACGGTCTTTCCCGAGGTACGCGCCCTGGAGGCCGTCTACCCCGCCGTCCGGGCGGAGGTGGACGCGCTCCTGAGCCGCACGAGCATCCCGACCTACGGGACCTTCGACCCCGTGCGCGCGGCCCAGGTCTCGGAGGACTGGCGCCTCTACTACGCCTACATGTACGGCCGGCCCAACGAGCTGGCCAGGAAGGACTGCCCGGCGCTGCTCGACTTCGCGATGTCCACGCCCAACGTGGTCAACGCGTTCATCTCGATCCTGGACCCGGGCGTCGGCCTGCCGGCCCACCGGGACCCGTACGCCGGTGTGCTGCGCTACCACCTCGGCCTGCGGATCCCGAAGGACAACCCGCCGCGGATCAGGCTCGACCGCGACTACTACACCTGGCGGGAGGGCGAGGGAACGGTCCTGGACGTCTCGTTCGAGCACGAGGTGGAGAACCACAGCGACGAGCCCAGGGTCATCGTGATCGTCGACTTCCGCCGCCCGATGGGGCCGTTCGCCGATCTGCTCAACCGGTACTGCCTGCGCCTGAAGCAGAAGTGGGCCCCGCAGTTCGTCGAGGCCTCGAAGTACGACGTGATGCACAGCTGAGCGGCCGCGGTGCCGCGTGGGTGCGGGGCGTCGGCCTGGCCGGCGCCCCGCACCCGTGTGCCCCGGCGGGCGGGGTGCTCAGCCCGACGGGCGGTGCAGGGCGGCGAGGAAGGCCGCGCCCGAGGGGAGCAGCGGGGGCAGCGGGGCGGCGGCCGGGTGCCAGGGCGCCTCGTACTCCCAGCAGACCCAGGTGTCCGGCGGCAGCAGGCGCAGGCAGTCGGCGATCGGCAGGACGCCGGCGCCCAGCGGGAGCGGGGTGCGGTCGTGCGGGCCGGCGATGTCCTTGACCTGGACGTGGCCGAGGTACGGGGCGAGCGCCGCGTGGGTCCCGGCCGGGGTCTCGCCGGCCAGGTGGGTGTGCATCAGGTCCCACAGGGCGCCGACGGCCGGGTGGGCGACCCGGGCCAGCAGCCCGGCCACCGCCCGGCCGCCCCGGTGGGAGTCGTGGGTCTCGACGAGCACCCGTACGCCCAGCCGCCGGGCCTCCTCCGCGACCTCCGCGAGCCGCCGGACGGCCCGGTCGTCGGCCTCGGCGCGCGGGCCGTCGCCGCCGCGCGGGAAGACCCGCAGGCCGGCCGCGCCCAGGTCGGCGGCGAGCCGCAGGTGGGCGCGGAGCGCGTCGGTCACCGGGCGGTCCGACCCGGGGGCGGCGACGCCGACGTAGGAGGCGAGCGCGAGCGGGGTGAGGCCGTGGGCGCGCAGGACGCGGGCAGCGCTGCGGCGCTCCCCCGGGGTCATCGCCGGGTGGACGGACTCGCCCTCGGCGCAGCGCAGTTCGAGCCCGTCCCAGCCGTGCTCGGCGGCGAGCCGGGCGGCCCCGGCCAGCGGGAGCCCGGGGAGGCCGAGCGTGGAGAGGGCGAGCGGCACGGCGGCTCCGTCGTTCGTCGGGCGCCCCGGGCAGGGCAGGGCGGGCGGGGCGACCCGCGCGGGCGAGGAGGGCGGAGCGGGCCGGGCCAAGGATATATTCAAGCTGAGACAAAGTCCTGACCGTCCGGGCCCGGCCCGGTCCGAGGAGCGCGCGATGCCCCCGAGCCGTACCCCCGCCACCGCCACGACGCAGACCGTCGCCCAGGTGAACCAGACCGTCCTGCTGGAGGTGCTGCGGCGGCACGGCACGCTCTCCCGGCAGCGGCTGGCCGCCGAGAGCGGGCTGAGCACCGCGACCGTGCACCGGCTGGTGGAGGTGCTGCGGGCCGAGGGGCTGGTGGAGGTGGAGACGGAGCGGGCGCCGTCCAGCGGCGGCCGGCCGCCGCAGCTGATCCGGTACAACGCCCGCGCGCAGACCGTGCTGGCGATCGCGGTGCGCCCGCGCCGGATCGTCGGCGTGGTCGCCGCGCTGGACGGCACGGTGCTGCACGAGGCCGAGCACCACTGGGCGTTCCCCGGCCCGGACCGGCCGCGGGAGATCGCCGCCGACGAGCTGACCGGCCCGCTGCTCGCACTGGTGGACGGCCTGCGGGACTGGGCCGGGCGGCACGCGGGCGCCCCCCGCGCCCTCGTCGTGGGCGTGCCCGGGGTGGTCCGGGACCGCACCGGGCTGGTCGAGTTCGCGCCCGCGCTGGACTGGCCCGGGCTGCGGCTGGGGGTGCTGCTCCAGGAGCGCTACGGCGTCCCGGTGGCGGTCGAGAGCAACGTCAACCTGGTCGCGCTGGCCGTACGGGAGTCGCCCGCCGCGGCCGGGGTGGGCGACCTGGCGGCCGTCGTGGTGGGCATCGAGGTCGGCGCCGGGATCGTGCTGGACGGCCGGCTGCACCGCGGCCGGCTGGGCGCCGCCGGGGCGCTGGGCCACCTGATGGCCGGGCACGCGGCGCTGGACCGGCCGCTCGGGCGGACCGGCGACACCCAGGCGAGGATCGGCGACCACGCGGTGGACCGGCGGATCACCGAGGCCGGTCTGACGGTGTCCGGCACCCCGGCCGAGCGGGTGGCGGGGCTGTTCCGGCTGGGGCGCGAGGGCGACCCGGCGGCGGTCCGGCTGATCGGCGAGCTCACCGACGACCTGGCGCTGCTGGTGGCCAACCTGAGCACGGTGCTGGCGCCGGAGCTGATCGCCCTCGGCGGGCGGCTGTTCTGGGAGAGCGGGGGCGAGCTGCCGGCCGCGATCGAGAGCCGGCTGCAGGGGCGGGTGCCGGTCCTGCCGCGCCTGGTGGTCGTGCACAGCACCACCACCGAGCTGGTCGGCGCGGCCGCGGCGGCGGTCCGGCTCGCGGACGGGGCGACGTTCATCACCCGGTGAGGTCCGGGGCCCGGCCGGCTCTACGGGCTCCCCCGACTATTTCTCACTGTGATAGAAACTCCTTGTGCGTCAGCGACCCGAGGAGAACCGGATGCCCACCGCCGCCTTCGCGATGGACCCGGAGCGCTTCCCCGACGTGTACGGCCCGCGGGCCCGCGCCCGGGTCGCCGCCCGGGCCGAGGTGCTGGCCGCCCCGGCCTCGCCCGACGGGGTGTGGAGCGCCGAGCGGCTGGCCGCCGCCGCGCCGGAGGCGCTGCGGGCCGTCGAGGTGCTGTTCACCGGCTGGGGCGGGCCCGTCCTGGACGCCGCCGCCCTGGCCCGGCTCCCCCGCCTGCGGCTGGTGCTCTACGCGGCCGGCTCGGTGCGCCGGATCGCCGGCGAGGCGTTCTGGGCGGCGGGCGTCCCGATCGTCACCGCCGCGCACGCCAACGCCGTCCCGGTCGCGGAGTTCGCCGTGGCGCAGATCGTCTACGCCCTCAAGGGCGGCTGGCGCCACGTCCTCGACGCCCGGGCCGCCCGCGCCGCCGTCCCGGCCGCCCGCACCCCGGGCGGGTACGGCTCCACGGTCGGCGTCCTGTCGCTCGGCGCGGCCGGGCGCCTGGTCTGCGAGATGCTGCGCGGCTACGACGTCGAGGTCCTCGCGCACGACCCGTACGCCCCGGTGCCGCCCGGGGTGCGCGCCGTCGGCCTGGACGAACTCTTCGCCGCCGCCGACGTGGTGAGCGTGCACACCCCGCTGCTCCCGGCGACCCGAGGCCTCGTCGACCGGCGGCTGCTGACCTCGATGAAGCCCGGCGCCACGCTCGTCAACACCGCGCGCGGAGCCGTCCTGGACGAGCCCGCGCTGCTGGCCGTCCTCGCCGAACGCCCGGACCTCTTCGCCGTGCTGGACGTCACCGACCCCGAGCCGCCGCTGCCCGGCTCACCGCTGTTCACCCTGCCCAACGTGGTCGTCACCCCGCACCTGGCGGGCAGCCGGGGGCTGGAGCGCCGCCGCCTCGGCGACCTGGTCGTCGGCGAGTTCGAGCGCTGGCTGGACGGGGCCCCGCTGCGCCGGGCGCTCGACCCGCACACCTACGAACGGATGGCCTGACCCGTGCCGGATCCACAGAGCCCCGACGTCGTCCTGATCCTGACGGACCAGCAGACCGCCGACGCGATGGGCGCCGCCGGGAACCCGTACCTGCGCACCCCCGCGATGGACGCGCTGGCCGCCGCCGGCACCCGCTACCCCAACGCCTACTGCGCCCAGCCGCTCTGCACCCCCTCCCGGGCCAGCCTGATGACCGGCCGCCTGCCCAGCACCGTCGGCGTCACCGGCAACACCGGCGGCCCCGAGGACCCGCTGCTCGGGCGCCTGTTCACCGAGGCCGGGTACGACTGCGGCTACGGCGGCAAGTGGCACCTGCCGGAGCTGGACCTGCCCGCCGACCGGGGCTTCCGCCGGATCCACCCGGCGGGCGGGGACGACGCCGGACTCGCCCGCGCCGCCGCCGGGTTCGTCCGCGCGCCGCGCGAGCGGCCGTTCCTGCTGGTCGCCTCCTTCCTGGAGCCGCACGGCATCTGCGAGTGGGCCCGCGGCCAGGACCCGCGCACCGGCCCGCTCCCGGCCGCGCCGCCCGTCCCCGAACTCCCGCCGCTGCCCGCCAACTTCCCGGTCGGGCCGTACGATCCGGCGCTGCCCCGGCTGGCCCGGCTGGCCCAGCCGCACACCCACCCGACGGAGCACTGGCGGGAGGACGACTGGCGCCGCTACCGGCACGCCTACTACGCCCTGGTGGAGCGGGTGGACCGGCACATCGGCCTGCTGCTGGCCGCGCTGGCGGAGCGCGGCGGCGACCGGGAGACCGTGGTGGTGTTCAGCTCCGACCACGGCGACGGCGCGGGCGCCCACCGCTGGAACCAGAAGTGGGCCCTGTACGAGGAGTGCGTGCGGGTGCCCCTGGTGGTCACCGGCCCCGGGGTGGCCGCCGGCGCGGTCGACGAGCGGCTGGTCGCGGCCGGGCTGGACCTCATCCCGACGCTCTGCGACCTGGCCGGGATCGAGGGGCCGGACGGGCTGCCCGGCCGCAGCGTCCGCACGCCGCGGCCGCACGACAGCGTGGTGGTCGAGACCCGCTGGGAGATCCCCGGCTTCGACAACGCCCTGGGCCGGATGGTCCGCGCCGGGCGGCACAAGTACGTCTGCTACGCCTGGGGCGACCACCGGGAGCAGCTCTTCGACCTCGCCGCCGACCCCGGCGAGCTGGTCAACCTCGCGGTCGACGCCCGGCACGCGGCGCTGCTCGACCGCTTCCGGGGCCTGCTGGCCGGGCACTGCGCGGAGGTCGCCGACCCGTTCGCGCGCTTCGTGCCGCACGCCGCGCGCTGACGCGAAAGGGGCCGGCCCGCCCGGGCCGGCCCCTTCCCTCGCGGTCGTTACGGCCGGACGGCGATCAGCTCGCGCCCGCGCAGCGTGTAGAGCACGCCGTGCTCGTCCGCGGCCAGCCGGGCGCCGCTGTACCACTCGGCGTCCAGCCCGACCAGCACGGTGGCGGCCAGGGTGTCGCGGTCCAGCCGGAACAGGCTGCGCTCGCTGACCCCGTACAGGGCCCCGCCGAGCGCCAGCAGCCGCGGGTTGGCGCCGGAGACGGCCCCCAGGTCGGCGCGCCGCCCGATCACCGGCACGAACCCGGCCCGCCGCGAGCCGCACAGGTCGACGGTGAACGCCCGGCCGTTCACGGTCAGGCCGTACAGGGTGTTCCCGAGCACGGCGAGGCTGCTGACGCCCGCGCCGAGGTCGGTCGCGGTGCGCCACAGTTCGCGGCCGGCCACCGGGTCCCAGGCGGCCAGGTCGCCGCGCGGGCCGGTGGGCCGGGCGTTGTCGCCGCCGAGGAAGGCCTGGCCGTGCCCGGCGGCGACGGCGCGCACCAGCTGCTCGGGGCCGAGCGGGTCGGTGTGCACGGTGGGCCGGCCGCTGCCCGGGCGGTAGGTGACGAAGGAGCCGCCGCCGGTGGTGTCGGCCTGGACGCCGAGCAGCAGCAGGCCGCTGTCCGGGTCCCGGCGGATCACCTGCGGCCGGTTCTGCTCCTGCGGCAGCGCGGCCTCCTTGACGGGTGCCGGGTCGCTTCCCGGCCGGTAGCGCCAGATGCCCTGCGAGGAGTAGACGCCCAGGTAGAGGGTGCCGTCGTCGAGGACCACGGTGTCCTTGGCCTCGCCCGGCACCGGGAGCTTGCGGACGGTCCCGGCGGCCAGGTCGTGCAGGGCGAGCGAGCCGTTGCCGCCGACGTAGACCCGCCCGGCGCGGGCGGCGACCGACATGCCGAGCTGGGCGGCGGCGGGGGCGCCCGCCTCGACCAGGTCCCGGGTGGCGACGGCCCCGGTGCCGAGGTCGAGGGTCCAGACGGTGCCGCCCTCGGTGACGCCCGCCAGGGTGTCGCCGAGCCGGCCGAGGCCCCAGGAGTTGCCGTCCGGCACCGGCACGGCGAGCTGGTCGAGCGCGCCGGTGGCGAGGTCGTGGCGCCACAGCACGCCGTGCTCGGTGGAGGTGAACCAGAGGGTGTCCCCCCGGCGCTGGAAGTTGGTGACGCTCTTGGTGCCGGGGACGGCGAAGGAGCGCAGCACCCGGTGGTCGGCCGGGTCGAGCAGCGCCACGTGGGCGGGCGCGCCCTCGGTGGAGACCGCCAGCAGGTCGTCGCCGAGGACGGTGATCCGGCGGATGATCGTGTCGCCGCGCAGGTCGGGCGGGGTGATGTCGCTGACGGCGCCGGTGGCCCGATCGACGGCGTACAGGCTCGCCCGGGTCGCCCCGCCGCCGCCCGCGAGGTTGCTGCCGACGCCGAGGTAGGCGTGGGTCGCGGTGGCCGCGACGGCCCGGCCCTGGGTGGCGTTCGGCGCCGGGGAGGCGACCTCGGTGACGGCGCCGGTGGCCGGGCTCCAGGCGTAGAGGCCGGGGCCGGCGGCCCGGCCCTTCTGCCGTCCGGTCGCGTAGACCGTCCCGTCGGGCGCGACGGCCACGTCCCGCACGTCGGCGCCGGGGACGCTGCCGAGCGCGGTGAGCGTGCCGTCGTAGCGGTAGAGGTTGGCCGCGCCCGGGGCGTCGGTGACGCCGAGGTGGAGCACGCCGCCGTGGGCGGCCGAGCCCTGGACGAAGTTGCCGGTGGGCAGGTCGACGGTGGCGGTGACCCGGCCGGTCGGCAGGTGGTAGCCGATCACCCGGGCGGGGGCGAGGTTGCGCGAGCCGATCCACAGGGTGTCGTCGATCAGTGTGGCGCTCATCAGGGGGAAGTCGCTGTTCCCGGGGCCGAGTCCGGTCACCTCCGGTCCCTCGGCCCCGGGTGCGGCGGGGGCCGCCGCGGCGGCGGGCGGGCCGAGCACCGAGAGCGCGGCCACCGCGCCGGTGCCGAGCAGGAGTTGGCGGCGGGAGGGGTTCACGGCAGGCATGGGGCTCCAGGGTCCGGTCATGGGCGGGACGGTTCGGGAGCGCCGGCGGCCACCAGCAGCTCCCGGGTGTACGGGTGCGCGGGGGCGGCGAACAGCTCGGCGGCGGGCGCCCGTTCGACCACCCGGCCGTGCCGCAGCACCAGCACCTCGTCGCAGAGGTGCCGGACCAGCGCGAGGTCGTGCGAGATGAACACCAGCCCCACGCCGTGCTGTTCGCGCAGGTCGGCGAAGAGGTTGAGGATCTGCGCCTGGACCGAGACGTCCAGCGCGGAGGTCGGTTCGTCGGCGACCAGCACCTGCGGGCCGACGGCCAGCGCCCGCGCGATCGCGACCCGCTGGCGCTGGCCTCCGGAGAGCCGGTGCGGCCGGGCGTCGAGCACCGCCTCCGGCAGGCCGACCAGCTCGCACAGCCCGCGCGGGTCGCGGTCCCGCAGCCCGTGGGTCGTCAGCGGCTCGGCCAGCGCCTCGCGCACCGTCATCCGGGGGCTGAGCGAGGCGTACGGGTCCTGGAAGACCAGCTGTACCCGGCGCCGCAGTTCGCGTTCCTCGGCGCGGTCGGCCCCGGCCCAGGAGCGGCCGCCCACCCGGACCGTCCCGGCCTGCGGGCGCACCAGCCCGAGCAGCGCGCGGGCCAGGGTGGACTTCCCGGAGCCGGACTCGCCGATCACCCCGACCGCCCGGCCGGGCGCGGCGCTCAGGCTCACGCCGTCCAGCGCCGGGGGCCGGCGGCGGCCGTAGCGCACGGTGAGGCCCTCGGCGACCAGGACGGGCTCGGCGGCCCGCTCCACCCGTCGCGCCTCGACGATCTGACGTTCCGTCACCACCGCCTGTGCCACGGGGAGGTGGCAGGAAAAGCCGGAGTCTCCGGTGTCGGCCCACTCCGGCGCCGAGGTCGTGCAGCGGTCGGCGGCGGCCGCGCAGCGCGGTGCGAAGGCGCAGCCGGCGGGCGCCTCCCCGGCCGCCGGCGGGCGTCCGCCGATGACGGTGAGCGGCGCGCCGGGCGGGCCGTCCAGCCGGGGCACGCCGGCCAGCAGCCCGGCGGTGTACCGGTGCCTGGGCGCGGCCAACAGGCCTGCGGTGGGCGCCCGTTCGACGATCCGTCCGGCGTACATCACCTGGACGGTGTCGCAGCTGCGGGCCACCACACCGAGGTCATGGGTGATCAGCAGGACGGCCGTGCCGGTCTCGTCGCGCAGCCGGACCAGCAGGTCCAGGATCTCCACCCGGGTGCTCGGGTCGAGCGCCGTGGTCGGCTCGTCGGCGATCAGCAGTTCGGGGCGGTTGGCCATCGCCATGGCGATCAGCACGCGCTGGCGCATGCCGCCGGAGAACTCGTGCGGCCGGTCGCGGTAGCGGCGCGCGGGCTCGGCGATGCCGACCAGGTCGAGGAGTTCGAGCGCCCGGGCCCGGGCTTCGCGGCGGCTCGCGCCGTGCACCAGGGCGGCCTCGGCGAGCTGGCGGCCGACCGGCATCCGGGGGTTGAGGTGGGCCAGCGGGTCCTGGAAGACCATGCCGATCCGCCGGCCGCGCACCGCGCGCACGGCGGGCTCGGGCAGGGCGAGCAGGTCGGTGCCGTCGAAGCGGACGGTGCCGCCGGTGGTGCGGCAGCCCGGCGGCAGCATCCGGTTGACGGCCAGCGCGGTGAGCGTCTTGCCGGAGCCGGACTCGCCGACCAGGCCGAGGATCTCGCCCGGCCGCACGGTGAGGTCCACCCCGCGCACCGCCTCGCCGCCGCCCGCCGTGACGCGCAGACCGCGCACCTCCAACAGCGGCGGGCCCGGCACGGCAACGGCGCTGCCGGCCTGGGCCGTTGTGAGGGCATCGGTCGTGGTCACCGCAGTCTCTCCCGGTTGAACGAGTCGGCGAGCAGGGTCAGGCCGAACACCAGCAGGCCGAGCAGGACGACCGGCGCCAGGGCGTAACCCGGGTGGAGGAAGAGGTACTTGGAGCCGGTGTTGATCATCGTGCCGAGCGAGGGGGCGGGCGGCTGGATGCCGAGGCCCAGCACGCTCAGGCCGCCCTCGGTCTTGACGGCGTGCGCCATCGCGACGGCCAGCAGCGCGGTGGTGGCGTCGACGACGTTCGGCAGGACGTGGCGGCGCAGGATCCGGCCGCGCGGCACACCGAGCACCCGGGCCGCCACCACGTGGTCGCGGGCCAGCTGGGCGAGCAGGGCCGCCCGCGCCTGGCGTCCGAAGGAGGGCAGCGCGCTGAGCACGATGGTGGCGACCACGGTGCCCAGCCCCGGGCGCACCAGCAGGGCGAGCGCGAGGCCGAGCAGGACGCCGTGCAGGCCGAGCAGCAGGTCGAACAGCCGTTGGACGGCCTCGCCCAGCAGCCGGTTCAGCCCGCCGAGCAGGCCCAGCGCGGTGCCGAGCACGGCGGCCGCGGGGACGGCCAGCAGGCAGACCAGCAGTTCGGTGCGGATCCCGGCCAGCGCCCGGGCGAGCAGGTCGCGGCCGACCTCGTCGGTGCCCAGCAGGTGGGCCGCCGACGGCCCGGCCAGGGCGTCCGGGCCCTGCCGGTAGGGGTCGGCGGCGAGCAGCGGGCCGAGCAGCCCCAGCAGCACCACCAGGAGGACGAGGAGCGCGCCGGTGCGCCCGCGCCGGGTGCGCAGCGCGGCCGGGAGCGCGGGCAGGGCGAGCCGGCGGCGGCGTACGGCGAGGGTGCTGGTCACCGGTCCTCCCCGGTGCCGGCGCGGGCGATCCGCGGGTCGAGCCGGCCGACCAGCAGCTCCGAGCCGAGCTGGACGAGTACGGCGACGGCGACGGCGAGCATGATCAGGGTCTGGGCGACCGGGTAGTCCCGCTGGTTGATGGCGTCCAGCAGCAGCTGGCCGAGGCCGTGCCGGGCGAAGAGCTGTTCGGCGACCACCGCGCCGCCGAGCAACTCGCCCAGGTGCAGGCCGAATTCGACGCAGAACGGGGCCAGGCTGTTGGGCAGCACATGGCGCGCCAGGACCCGCCGGGGCGAGGCCCCCTTGGCGACGGCCGTCAGCACGAACTCCTCCTGGCGGGTGCGGCGCAGCTCGGTGGCGAGCAGCCGGGCCAGCACCGCCGCCCCCGGCAGCGCGAGCGCGACGGCGGGCAGGGCGAGGTACTGGACGGCGAGGTCCGGCGCGGTGAACAGGTCCCGCTCGCCGCCGGCGGGCAGCAGGCGCAGCAGGACGGCGAAGACGAAGACGAAGAGCACGGCGGTGACGTACACCGGCAGCGCGAGCAGGGCGGTGGCCAGCGGGTCGAGCACCCGGGCGAGCCGGCCGCGGCGCTCGGCGGCCAGCGCGACGCCCAGCAGCAGGCCGAGGACCAGCATCAGCAGCCCGGCGACGAGGGCGAGTTGGACGGTGCTGCCGACGCTCTGGCCGATCAGCCGGGTGACCGGCTCCCGGTAGTGGAAGGAGCTGCCCGGGTCCCCGGTGAGCAGTCCGTGCAGCCAGCCCAGGTACTGGACGGGCATCGGCCGGTCCACGCCGAGGCTGCCGGCGAGCCGGTCGCGCTGCTCCTGGTCGGCCTCGGCGCCGAGCGCGGCGGAGACCGGGTCGCCGGGGGCGAGGCGGAGCAGCAGGAAGACGGCGACGGAGGCGAGCCAGAGCGTGGCCAGCGCGCCGGCCGCCTTTCTGGTCCAGTAGGGCACGGGGGTACTCCAAGGGGGTCGGAGGAGCCGCCCCAGGGCGGTGGGGGTCGCCCTGGGACGGCCGTCAGGCGGTGCGTCCGACGGTGCGGCGCGGCGACGGCGCCCGGCGGTACGTCCGGCGGTGTGTCAGGCGGTGCGCCGGGTGTCGTCGAGCCGCAGGTAGCCGAGCGCGCTGGTGGCCACGCCGCGCACCGAGGAGGCCAGGGCGTAGGTCTCCCAGGCGTGCGCGAGGGTGATGTGGAAGGACTCGGTGAGCAGGTACTCGGACAGGTCGTGGTTGACCTCGGCCCGGGCCTGCTCGTCGGCGGCGGCGAAGGCGCGGGCCTGGAGGTCGGCGTAGGCGGGGTCGGTGACGTGCGAGGTGTTCCGGCCGACCTGGAGCGGCCCGGAGACGGTGATCCCGCTCAGCGGGGAGACGCTGACCATGCCGTGGTTGGCGATGAACAGCCCGTCCAGCGTGCCCTGTTGGATCTTCGGCTGGAGCGCGGCGTTGTCCAGCAGCTGGACGTCGACGCCGAACCCGGCCTGCTCCAGGTCGTACTTGACCAGTTCCACGAGGGAGGCGAAGACCGGCGAGTTGGCGGCGGTGAGCGGCACCCGGGCGCCCTCGGCGCCGGCCTCCCGGAGCAGTCCGCGGGCCTTCTCCGGGTCGTGCGGGTAGCGGGTGACCTGGTCGGGGGTGACGCCGGGGGTGTTGGAGGGCCAGGGCAGGCTGCTCGCCTCGGCGTGGCCGCCGTACACCTGGGCGACGATGCGGTCGCGGTCCACCGCGTACTGGAGGGCCTGGCGCACCCGGCGGTCGCCGAAGGGCCCGCTGGTGACGTTCACGCCGAGGAACGCCTGCTGGTAGGAGGACCTGGCGGACTGCACGGTGAAGGCCGGGTTCCCCCCGAGCACCTTGAGGTCGCGCCCGGGCACCGCGCCGATCAGGTGGGACTGCCCCGACTGGAGGGCGGACAGCGCGGCCTGGCTGCTGGTCACCGACCGGACGGTGATCCGCTCGAAGTGCGGCCGGCCGCTCTGCCAGTAGTGGTCGTAGCGGGCCAGGTCGAGCTGGTTGCCGCCCTTGAACGCCTGCCAGGTGAACGGCCCGGTGCCGTTGACCCTGTCGGCGGCCTTGCCGTCGACGTAACTGCGGGCGTCCACCACGGGGTTGAAGGCGAGCGCGTCGAACAGGTTGCTGGTGGGCTTGGCGAGCGTGAGGGTGACCTCGTTCGGGGCGCTCGCCCGGATGTCGGCGAGCCGTTCCAGCAGCGGCTTGACCTGGGAGGACTTGGCCGCGCCGGTGAGCGAGAAGACGACGTCGTCCGGGCTGAGCGGGCGGCCGTCGTGGAAGGTGACGTCCTCGCGCAGCTTGAGCACGAGCCTGGTGCGGTCGGCGCTCCACTCCCAGGAGGTGGCGAGCCAGGGCACGGGCTGGAGGGTCTGCGGGTCGAGGTCGACCAGCCGGTCCAGCACCAGGTTGACGAACACCGGGGTGTCCGGGCCGCGGTGGAGCAGCTGGGTGGGGTCGGGGGCGGCGCCGTAGACGATCTGGAGGTCCGGCGCGGAGGCGGTGGCGGGGGCCGCGGCCCCGCCGACGGCGTCCTCGGTGGCGGAGCGGCAGCCCGCCGCCAGCAGGACCGCTCCGGCGCTCAGGCCGAGGAAGCCTCTTCGGGGCAGGCCGTGGTGGCGGGCCGCGTCGCTCATGGTGGTGCTACCTCTTCGGTTCTCGGGGTCTCGGTCGGCGGGTGCGGTGTCAGTACCTGGTCACGACGACGCTGTCGCTCCAGGCCACCACGTCGGGGCCGCCGGTCGGGTAGGGGATGTTCTTGGCCGGGTTCCAGTTGGCCCGGTAGATGCCGGTCTTGAAGTACGGCGACTGGTTCTGGTGGTAGTTGTTGAGGCCGCTGTACGCGCCGACCTGCGCGCCGTCCCGGTAGACGGTGACGGCGCCGGGGGTGGTGTCGGTGGACCAGGTGATGTCGAAGGCCCACTGGTTCCAGTGGCCGAACTGCACGTCGCCGAGCGGGATCACCGCCTCCTGGACGGTGCTCGGGTCGGTCAGCCAGTGCACCTTGAGCCGCCAGCTGCCGTCCTTGACGGTCAGCGCGATCGGCGGCTTGGTGTCGCTGCCGTCGGCGAGCGGGTAGCCGTGCCACTGGGCGAGGATCGTCTCGGTGGACGTCCGCACCCAGTCGGTGGGCAGGTAGTCGGCGAGGGCGAAGCGGTAGCTGCCCCAGCCGAGGGAGTTGACGGCGACCTCGGAGCGGTAGGAGGCGCCGTCGTTCGGGACGCTGAAGCGGGCGGCCTGGCCGGTGCCGCCGGCGGGTGCGGGGGCCACGGTGATGCTGCCGTTGCCGTCGACGCGCTGGCGGGTCCAGGCGGCGAGGGTGCCGGATTCGAAGTCGTCGGCGAAGACCTCGGTGGCGGCGGTCACGGCCGCGGAGGCGGGTGCGGGGGCGGCGGCGTGGGCGGGAGCGGCGGCGGTCACGGCCAGGGCGGCGGTGAGCACGGCGCCGGCGAGGCGGCCGGGGAGTCGGGACACGGGTTCTTCTCCATCTCGGGTTCGGGTACGGGCGACCGGTGGTCGGGGCCGGCTGACGGGATCAACCGGCCCTAGCGACAGGAGCCGGCCGGTCCCACCCAGGTCGGGCTGGACCAGGCCCACTGGTCGTTCACCTGTCGTACCCTCACGTGGTAGAAGTCCCCGTCGCCGCCGGGGCGTTCGTCGGTCAGCTCGAACTCGGCGGTGGTCTCCCGGTCGGGCACGGCCCGGTCGAAGCGGTAGGCGCCGGAGACGAACCCGCCGGTGAAGCCGGTCCGCGCGCCCGCCAGCAGCTCGCCGACGGCGTGGGCGGTCTCGACGCCGTTCACGACGGCGACCAGCCTGGTCCGCTCGTCGCCCTCGATCCGCAGCGAGAAGCCCTGGGTGCTGTCGGTGGCGGTGTTGGGGTTGCCGTCGGTGACGGTCCGCAGCCGGACCTCCCCCGGCCCGGTGCGCTCCCAGTGGGACGGCCGGTAGGTGTCCGGCTCGGCCTCGGCGGGCGCGACCGTCTCCGGGCCGCGCAGCCGGGGCTGGACGTCCAGCAGCCGCCCGCCCTCGATCCGCAACTCCACGTCCCAGTGCACCGGTTCGCCGCGCCGGCCCCAGCCGACGGCGAAGCCCAGGGTGCCGGTGAAGGTGTCCTCGGCGGCGGCGCGGGCGAGCAGTTCGGGGCGGCTGACCCGGTGGACGGGGACGCCGTTGCGCAGCAGTTCGACGTGGTCGAGCGCGTCCCGGCCCTGGACGGTGACCTGGATCCGGCGCCGGTCGGCGGAGGGGGCCTCGGCACCCATCGGGGCGCCGTTGACGGAGGTGGCGAGCAGGATGCGGTCGCCGGTGATCGCGTAGGCGCGGCGCTGCTGGACGGCGGTCCAGATCCCGTCGCGGGTCAGCTCCGGGGCCCAGACCGCGACCCGGCCGTGCCCGTGGCTGCCGGGGAAGGCGCTGTGGTGGTCGGTGGAGCCGATCAGCCCGAAGCGGTGGCCCAGGCGCAGGCCGTGGACGGCCGTCCCGGCGGCGGCGCGCGGGCCCATGGTGTGCAGGTAGCCGCGCGGCGCCTCGTCGGACTCGGCGCAGCCGTGCATCGACACCATCTCCACCACCGGGGCGAACTCCTCGGTGTAGGAGGCCCAGTCGATGCCGCGGCGGGCCGGCCCGTAGCCGATGTGGTGCGGCAGGGCCCAGGTCCGTACGCCCTGGGCGGCGAGCTCCCGCAGCCGGGCGCGCAGTCGCTCCAGGTCCGCCGCCCGGATGATCTCGCCGCGCGAGCCGTCGAAGTACACGCAGTGGTCGCCGTACGCGAGGCTGTGCCACTCGAAGGACTGGAAGGTGACGAAGCGGCCGTCCTCGTGGGCGGCGGCGGTGACGTCCTGGACGTGGTCCCAGAGCCGGGCCAGCCGGGCGAAGCCCTCGGTGTGGTAGTCGACCAGGCTGGCCAGCTCGGGGGTGCGCTCGGGCAGGTCGGGCCACCAGCCGTGGCCGGTGACGCTGGCGAAGTCGAGCTGGAGCCGGGCGTTGGCGTAGGCGTCCTCGATGCTCCCGTGGCCGTAGCTGATGCCGCAGTGGTTGTGGAGGTCGCCGACGTACAGGCCCAGACCGGCGTAGCCGGGCGCGTCGGTGGTGGGGGCGGTCATCGGGGCGGGGCTTCCTCGGGTCGGGGTCGGCGGTGTTTGATCGACTCTGAGAAGAAGCTAGCCGTGATCTCCGGGGGCCGGTCAAGGCCCAGCCGGTCGGTGTCGTGCGATCGCCATCGGGCGAAACATCGGCTTCACAGACATCCGGCAGGTGGGAGCGGGAAGACGCAGGCCAGCCGACCGGGCCCGGCCTACCGCAAGCCGCTCGGACTTTTGATCGATCTGATAGAAACTCTTCTCATCCCCTCCCGACCCCTTCGAAGGACGGTCCCGTGCCGCACCCCGCCGCCCCGCCCGCCGCGCCCGACCTGAGCGCCTCCCACCTGGTCCGCGCCCCCGAGCGCCCCGAACCCGGCTACTGGGCCGGCTGCCCGGGCGTCCGGTACGAGCCGGACCGCGACCGCTTCCTGCTCACCTACCGCGAGCGCCGCCCGCGCGGCGCGGCGGGCGGCCCCGACCGAGGCTGGCGCTGCGCCGTCGCCGAGAGCACCGACGGCATCGCCTTCCACGACCTGTGGTCCGTCCGGAGCGACGACCTGGGCTCCCCCTCGATGGAGCGCCTCGCCCTGCTGCGCCGCGACGGCGGCTACCTGCTCCACCTCAGCCACGTCGACCCGGCCGACAACCGCTGGCGGATCGACGCCCTGAGCGCCGACACCCCCGACTCCTTCGACCTCGGCGCCCGCACCCCCGTCCTGACCGCCGCGACCACCGGCACCGAGGGCGTCAAGGACCCGTACCTGCTCGAAACCGACGCCGGCGTCCACCTGTTCGCCACCGTCTCCCGGGCCCGGCCGTTCACCCCCGAGGAACGGGCCCGCGCCCACGCGAGTGCCGACATCCACACCACCGGCCTCACCGTCCAGCCCACCGCCCTCGCGCTCTCCCCGGACGGGCTGCGCTTCACCGCCCCGCCCGGCCGCGCCGCCGAGGCCCTGGACGTCGGCCCGGCCGGCGCCTGGGACGGCTACGAGTCCCGGATCACCACCGTCCTCCCCGACGGCCGGGGCGGCTGGCTCGCGCTCTACGACGGCTCGGCGGACGCCGCCGGCAACTACGAGGAGCGCTGCGGCCTGGCCGCCTCCGCCGACCTGCGCGCCTGGCACCGCCTCACCCCGGACGGCCCCTGGCTGGACGTCCGGTACGCCGACCTCGTCTCCGCCCGCGGCCGCTGGTACCTCTACTACGAGCAGACCCGCGCGGACGGCGCCCACGAACTGCGGGTGGCCGTCCTGGACGAGTTCGCCGGGGTCCGCCCCGACGGCGGCCCGGCGACGGCCCCCTGCGACTGAGAATCCCGGCTCACGCGCCCGCGGCGGCCGCCTCGGCGAGGGAGTCCAGCACCGGCCGGACCAGCGGGTGCCCGTCGGCGCCGGCCCGGACGGCGGCGAAGACCCGGCGGGTGGCGAGCTCGCTGTCCACCGGGCGCACCGCGACCTCGCCGAGGTCGACGCCGCGCAGCGCCGAGCGCGGCACCAGCGCCACCCCGAGGCCGGCCGAGGCCAGCGCCACCACGGCCCGGAAGTCGTCCGAGGAGTGCAGCAGCCGGGGCTGGAACCCGGCGTGCTCGCAGGCCAGCAGCACCACGTCGTGGCAGGGGTTGCCGGGGTACGGCCCGATCCACGGCTCGTCGGCCAGCGAGGCGACGGCCAGCGGGCCGGACTCGGCGGCCAGCCGGTGGCCGAGCGGCAGCACGGCCTCGAAGGGCTCGGCGTACAGCGGCACCCTGGTCAGCCGGGCGTCGTCGGCGCGCGGGGCGCCCCGGTACTCGACGGCCACCGCGAGGTCGGCCCGGCCGTCCAGCACCATCGGCAGGCTGGCGTCGCCCTCGGCGTCCAGCACCTTGAGCCGCACCCCGGGCGCGCGCCCGGCGAGCAGGCCGACGGCCGGGGCGAGCACGGAGGCGATGGCGGTCGCGAAGGAGGCGACCGTCACCTCCCCGGAGACGCCCGCGCTGTACGCGGCGAGGTCGGCCTCGGCGCGCTCCAGCTGGGCGAGCACCACGTCGGCGTGGCCGAGCAGGATCTCCCCGGCGGCGGTCAGCCGTACGCCCCGGCCCTCCCGGGCGAGCAGGTGGTGGCCGGTCTCCTGCTCCAGGGCGGCCAGCTGCTGGGAGACCGCGGAGGGGGTCAGGTAGAGGGCGGCCGCCGCGGCGGTCACGGTGCGGTGGTCCGCCACGGCCCGCAGGGTCCGCAGCCGTCGTGCGTCGATCACGGACCAATTCTGCCAGCGCGGCACGGCGCACCCGACCGGAGCACGGTTCCGCCGGGTCCGCCGACGGCCGCGCGGGCCGGTCGGGACGGCTCCCGTTCGTCGGCCACCCGCCCCGTACGGCGGGACGGTTGTACCGGCGTGGGAGATTTCGGCCGGAGATACGACCGGTGAGGTATTTCCGGACGAGATCGCTCCTGTCCGTTGACCGGACACCCGCACGGCGCTTGGCTCTTCCCCAACCGGGCCACGGGGGTGTCGACGGCCCGGCACCGTCATCTGGGGAGGATGATCCATGACCACCGCACGCACCCGCCGCCGACTGGCCCGTACCGCCGCCGTCCTGGTGGCCGTGGCCGTGGCCGGCGCCGCGATGCCCGCCGCCGAGGCCCGCCCGCCCAAGGGCGACACCGCCCGGGTCAGCGAGGGCGCCAAGGGCGAGCCGCTGAACGGCACCTCCCTCGCGCTCGGGCTGAGCGACGACGGCCGCTACGCCCTGTTCTCCTCGGCGGCGACCAACCTGCTGCCGGGCGGCGCCGGGGTCCTCGGCGACGTCTACGTGCGGGACCTGCGCAACGGCCACACCGAGCGGGTCAGCGTCGCCGACGACGGCTCCGCCCTGGACAACGGCAGCAACGACGCGGCGATCAGCGGCAACGGCCGGTACGTGGTGTTCAGCAGCTACGCCTCCAACGCGGTGCCCGGGCAGCCGAAGCACCCCTCGGACGTCTTCGTCCGGGACCGCTGGACCGGCCGCACCGAGCTGCTCTCCGCGGGCGACGGCGTCTCCGGCGCGGGCGACGACCAGAGCATCCGCAACGCCTTCAACGCCGCCATCAGCGCCGACGGCCGCTACGTGGTCTACTCCTCCGACCGCACCGACCTCGCCCCCGGCGTGCGCCGCGGCAAGTTCAACGTCTTCCTCGCCGACCGCTGGACCCACACCACCCGGGTGGTCAGCACCGGCGCGGACGGCACCCCGGCCGACAACAACTCCTTCCGCCCGACGATCAGCGCGGACGGCACCGTCATCGGCTTCACCTCGCGGGCCGGCAACCTGCTCCCGGCCGAGCAGACCCCGCCCGCGCTCGCCGCCACTTCCGCCGCGGACCCCGCTGATGGCACGGACCTCGCCGAGGCCGCGCGGGCCCCGCGGACCGCCTCCGCCCGCGCCGAGCTGGCCGCCATCCGCGCCTACCCGTACTACGTCTGGGACGCCCGCACCGGGAAGATCACCGGCGCCAGCTACAACGAGGCCGGCGAGTTCGTCAACAGCGGCAACGACGGGCGGATCAGCCCCTCCGGCCGCTACGCGGCCTACACCGTCTTCGAGGAGGGCGGCCGCCCCGGCTCGCACGGCCGCCACCAGGACGTCTACGTCCGCGAGCTGGCCACCGGCACGACCACCAAGGTCAACAAGCCGCTGTCCGGCACCACCCCGCGCGACTCCTCCTACGACCCGGTGATGCCGATGAACGACCGCTGGGTGTACTTCGTCTCCGACGTCGCCGACCTGGTGCCCGGCGACACCAACGAGCAGGCCGACGTCTTCCGCACCGACCTGCGCAGCGGGCACACCGAGCGGGTCTCCCTCGCCCACGACGGCTCCCAGAGCACCACCTCCGCCGCCTTCCCGCAGGTCGACGCCGACGACACGACGCTGCTGTTCAGCGCCCAGGACGGCAACCTGGCGCCCGTCGTCGACAGCGACCTCACGGACGTCTTCCGGCGCCGCCTGTGACGCCCCGACTCCCTCGGTGACGCCCCGACTCCCTCGGTGACGCCCTGACTCCCTTGCCGGATACGCCTGTTGGCGTATTTCCCGGCGGGACCACCCTCGGCCGTTGACCACCAGCCCTCCCGACGGTTGGCTCTGCGAAAGCCCGCCGCCGGGAGGGAGCCCGGCCGGGCGATCCCAGGGGAGGAAGATCTCATGCCCACCGCACGCACCCGCAGGTGGCCGGCCCGGACCGCCGCCGTCCTGGCCGCCACCGCCCTGGCCGCCGGCGCCGCGCTGCCCGCCGCCGAGGCCAAGCCGCCCAAGGGCGACACCGCCCGGATCAGCGAGACCGCCAAGGGCGAGCAGCTCAACGGCCCCTCGACCGCACTCGGACTGAGCGAGGACGGCCGCTCCGCCCTGTTCACCTCCGCCGCGACCAACCTGCTGCCCGGAACAGGCACCCCCAACTCCGACGAGGTCTACGTCCGCGACCTGCGCAACGGCCACGTCGAGAAGGTCAGCGTCGCCGACGACGGCTCCCCGCTGAACGCCCCCACCACCGACGCCTCGATCAGCGCCGACAGCCGGTACGTGGCCTTCAGCACCACCGCCACCAACGTGGTGCCCGGCCAGCCGGCCCACCCCAGCGACGTCTTCGTCCGCGACCGCTGGACCGGGCACACCGAACTGGTCACCGCCGCCGCCCTGCCGGGCGCCGAGGACCAGAGCGGCTTCGGATCCACCAGCCCCAGCATCAGCCGGGACGGCCGCTACGTCGCCTACGTCTCCAACCGCTCCGACCTCGCCCCGGGCCCCGTGCGGCGCGGCAGGAACAATATCTACGTCACCGACCGCTGGACCCGCACCAGCCGCCTGGTCACCGTCGGCGCGGACGGCGAGCCCGCCAGCAACTACTCCCTCGATCCGATGATCAGCGCGGACGGCTCCGCCATCGCCTTCACCTCCCGGGCCGGCAACCTGCTCCCGGAGGTTCCGGCCGCCCCCGCCGGCCCCGGTTCCGACGAGACCGGCTCCGACGCCGGGTCGCCGGGAGTGACCGGCGGGCCCATGCACCACCCCTCCTACGTCTGGAAGGCCGCCACCGGCACGATCGTCGCCGGCAGCGTGGACGGCACCGGGCAGCTGAGCGGCAGCAGCGACGGCCGAATCAGCCCCGACGGCCGCTACGCCGTCTACAGCGTCGCCGTCTACGGCACCGGTCTGCCCGGCCACGGCGGCGTCCGGCTGGACGTGTACGTCCACGACCTGGCCACCGGCAAGGTCACCGAGGTCAGCGCCGGCCTGCCGGGCACCACGGCGAACGGGTCCTCCTCCGGCGCCGTCATGACGGCCGACGACCGCTGGGTCTACTTCGACTCCTCCGCCGGCAACCTGCTCCCCGACGACGTCAGGAACCAGAGCAGCGTCTACCGCCGCGACCTGTGGACCGGCCGGATCGAACGGGTCAGCCTCACCCGGGACGGCGCGCCGACCACCTCCCCCTCCTACAGTCCGTCCGTGGACGCCACCGGAGACGCGGTGCTCTTCACCGCCGACGACGGCGACCTGGTCCCGGGGGACACCAACGCCGTCACGGACGCCTTCCTCCGCCGCCTGTGACGGCCTGACCGCCACTCATCTCCCTTATGGCATACGACCGGTGGCGTATTTCCGCCCGAGATCGCCGCCGGTCGTTGACCGATGATCCGTACGACGCTTGGCTCTCCTCAAACCGGGCCGCGGGGGTCGTGGGCCCGGGACCGCCACCAGGGGAGGACGATCCATGACGCACACACCCGCCCGACGCCGGCTCGCCCGCGCCGCCGCCGTGCTGGCCGCCACCGCCGTGGCCGCCGGCGCGGCGCTGCCCGCCGCCGAGGCCAAGCCGCCCAAGGGCGACACCGCCCGGATCAGCGAGACCGCCAAGGGCGAGCAGCTCAACGGGGACTCCGTCGCGCTCGGGCTGAGCGAGGACGGCCGCTCCGCGCTCTTCACCTCGACCGCGACCAACCTGCTGCCGGAACCCGGCACCCCGAACTCCGACGAGGTCTACGTCCGCGACCTGCGCAACGGGCACGTCGAGAAGGTCAGCGTCGCCGACGACGGCTCCCGGCTGAACGCCCCCACCAGCGAGGCCTCGATCAGCGCCGACGGCCGGTACGTGGCCTTCAGCACCAGCGCCACCAACGTGGTGCCGGGCCAGGTGGTGCGCAGCAGCGACGTCTTCGTCCGCGACCGCTGGACCGGGCACACCGAGCCGGTCGGCCCGGGCGGCTCCCCCGACGGCGCGTTCTCCGCCGAGCCCTCGCTGAGCCGGGACGGCCGCTACATCGCCTACACCTCCAACCGCACCGACCTCGCCCCGGGCTCGAATCCGCGCTACTTCAGCGTCCTCGTCACCGACCGCTGGACCGGCACCACCCGGGTGGTCACCACCGGCGCGGACGGTGAGGCCCCCAACAACTCCTCCTACGGTGTGACGATCAGCGCGGACGGCTCCACCGTCGGCTTCAGCTCCCGGGCCGGCAACCTGCTCCCGCAGGACCCGGCCGCCACCGAACCGGGCGCCGGCACCGACGGCACCGACGCCGGTGCGCCCGGACTGGCCAAGCCCCGCTTCTACCCCTACTTCGTCTGGAAGGCCGACACCGGCAAGGTCTCCGGCGCCAGCGTGGACGACCAGGGCTACCTGCGCGGCACCAGCATCGGCCCCCGGCTCAGCCCGGACGGCCGCTACGCCCTCTTCGGCCTGCCGGTCCACATCGGCCGGCCCGGCTCCTACCGCTACCGGATGGACCTGTACGCCCGGGAGCTGGCCACCGGCAAACTGACCTGGCTCAACGCCTTCCTGCCCGGCACCACGACCACCGAGGGCGCCCACTACCCCGCCATGACCTTCGACGGCCGCTGGGTCTACTTCGACTCCAGCGCCGACAACCTCGTCCCCGGCGACACCAACGGCGTCAGCGACATCTTCCGCCGCGACCTGAGGACCGGGGCGATCGAACGGGTCAGCCTCACCCGGGACGGCGGGCAGAGCACCACCGGCTCCACGGCCCCGTTCGTCGACTTCGCCGGCGACACGGTGCTCTTCACCGCCGGTGACGGCAACCTGGTGCCGGGCGACAGCAACGGCGCCGCGGACGTCTTCCTGCGCCGCCCGTGATGGCCTGATTCCCTTGCGGCATACGTCTGTTGACGTATTTTCAGCCGAGATCACCCGAGGACGTTGACCCCCCTGCCCTCCCGACGGTTGGCTCGGCGAAAGCCCGCCGTCGGGAGGGAGCCCGGCCGGGCGATCAGAGGGGGGAAGACCTCATGTCCCGTACCACCCGGACGACCCGCAACCGGTGGCTGGCCGGTGGCGGCGGCATCCTGGCCGCGGCCGCCGTGCTCGCCGTCACCGCCGCCCCGGCCCAGGCCGCCCCACTGCCGCGCGGCACCACCCAGGTCAGCGTCGGGCCGAACGGCGCGGCGCCCGACAACCTGTCGACCACCCAGGGCATCAGCGCCAACGGCCGCTACGCCCTGTTCACCTCCCGGGCCACGAACCTGCTGCCCAACCCCCCGGTGGGCTGGAGCAACGCCTATGTGAAGGACCTGCGCACCGGCCGCCTCGAACAGGTCAACCTGTCCGACGCGGGCGGGGCGCTGAGCGGCTCGACCGACCAGGCCGGGATCAGCGCCGACGGCCGCTACGTCGTCTTCGACAGCGAGGACGAGAACGTGGCGCCCGGCGCGCAGGTCAAGAACCGCACCGAGGTGTACATCAGGGACCGCAGGACCGGCCGCACCGAGCTGGTCAGCGACAGCCCCACCAACACCGACGCCGACCAGTACCACGGCTCGTACAACGCGCAGGTCAGCGGCAACGGCCGGTACGTGGTCTTCGTGTCCTCCCGGAAGGACCTGGACCCGACCGTCGTGGAGCCGGAGCCGGAGCCCGACTCCGGCACCGCCCCCTCGCTCGCCAGGCCCTACACCTGGAAGATCAACGTCTACCTCACCGACCGCTGGACCCACACCACCCGGCTGGTCACCCGCGACGTGCACGGCAAGCCGGGCGAGAGCACCTCCTTCCGGCCGACGATCAGCGCGGACGGCCGCACCATCGGCTTCGGCTCCATCTCCAACCTGCTGCCGGACGAGCAGGCGCCCGGACTCGCCGCCGCGACCACCGCCGCCGCGGCCGCTCCCGCCGACGTGGACCTCACCCCGAGCGCCGCCGAGGCCGCGCGCCAGAACGTCCCGCAGAACGCGGCGCAGCCGACCCTGGCCCGTCCGAACGCCGCTCCCTACTACACCTACGACGTACGGTCCGGGAAGATCACGGCGGTGAGCGCGGGCCTCGACGGCCAGATCGGCAGCGCCAGCTTCGAGGCGACGATCAGCCCCGACGGACGGCACGCGGTCTACACCCTGGCCGAGCCCGGCGGCTCGACCGGCGGCCACCGCTCCCACACCGTGCTCTACGTCCGGGACCTCAAGAAGGGCACCGTGACGAAGGTCAGCGGCGGCCTGCCGGGCACCAGTTCGGTCGGCTCCTCCGACCACGGCTCGATCACCGCCGACAACCGCTGGATCTACTTCGAGTCCGCCGCCGACAACCTGGTGGCCGGCCCGCAGCACCCCGGCTGGGACGTCTACCGCCAGGACCTGCGCACCGGCCGCACCGAGCGGGTCTCCACCGCGCCGGACGGCTCGTTCGGCAACGGTTCGTCGCGGGACCCGGTCGTGGCCGCCTCGGGCCGGACCGTGCTGTTCGACTCGACCAGCGGCAACCTGGTCGCCGGCGCCGACGGCCCGGCGGCGGAGGAGAACACCCAGGTGTTCGCCAAGCCCGCGGGCCGCCACCAGGGCCTCGACGCCGCCCAGGACGACGACGGCCAGGGCGACGACCAGGGTGACGGTCAGGGCGAGGGCTGGGACGACTGACCGGCCGCCGCCCGAAAACCGCGACGGGGGCGGGACGTCGGCTGGGCCGGCGTCCCGCCCCCGCAGCGGGAGGGTGGGGCAGGTGGTCTCTGGTCCGTACGGCACGGGGCGGATCGATTCGCCTGCGCCGCACGGCGGTTGGTGAGCCCGTGGGCCGGACCGATTCCGAGCGGTCCGGCCCACGGGCGGCCTGGGTGGAGGTCAGTCCTCCAGGGCGGCGCGCGCGTCCACGAAGGCCGCGACGGCGCGCTCGACGTCCTCGGTGGAGTGCGCCGCGGACAGCTGCACCCGGATCCGGGCCTGGCCGTGCGGCACCACCGGGAAGGAGAAGCCGATCACGTACACGCCGCGCTCCAGCAGCAGCTCGGCGAGCCGGCCCGCCTTGGCCGCGTCGCCGATCATCACCGGGGCGATCGGGTGGTCGCCGGGCAGGATCTCGAACCCGGCCTCGGTCATCTTCGCCCGGAACAGCGCGGTGTTGGCCGCCAGCCGCTCGCGCAGCTCGGTGGACTTCTCGACCAGGTCGAGCACCTTGAGCGAGGCGGCCGCGATCACCGGGGCCAGCGAGTTGGAGAACAGGTACGGGCGGGAGCGCTGGCGCAGCAGGGCGACGATCTCCCGGCGGGCGGCGACGTAGCCGCCGGAGGCGCCGCCGAGCGCCTTGCCGAGGGTGCCGGTGATGATGTCCACGCGGTCCGTCACGCCGTGCAGCTCGGGGGTGCCGCGGCCGTTCGGGCCGACGAAGCCGACGGCGTGCGAGTCGTCCACCATGACCATGGCGTCGTAGCGGTCGGCCAGGTCGCAGATCTCGCGCAGCGGGGCGACGTAGCCGTCCATCGAGAACACGCCGTCGGTGACGATCAGGCGGCGGCGCGCGTCCTGGGTGTCCTGGAGCTGCTTCTCCAGGTCGGCCAGGTCGCGGTTGGCGTAGCGGTGGCGGCGGGCCTTGCTGAGCCGGATGCCGTCGATGATGCTGGCGTGGTTCAGCGCGTCGGAGATGACGGCGTCCCGGTCGTCCAGCAGGGTCTCGAAGACACCGCCGTTGGCGTCGAAGCAGGAGGAGTAGAGGATCGTGTCCTCCTGGCCGAGGAACGCCGAGAGGCGGTCCTCCAGCTCCTTGTGGACGTCCTGGGTGCCGCAGATGAAGCGGACCGAGGCCATCCCGTAGCCCCAGCGGTCCAGGGCGTCCTTGGCGGCGGAGAGCACCTCGGGGTGGTCGGCCAGGCCGAGGTAGTTGTTGGCGCAGAAGTTCAGCACCTCGCCGGGCAGGCCGCCGGCGGTCACGGTGACGGCGGCGCTCTGCGGGGTGCCGATCACCCGCTCGGGCTTGAACAGCCCGGCCTCGCGGATCTCGTCCAGGGTGGCGGCGACGTCGGCACGCACGTTGTCGAACACTGCGGTCTCCTCAATCAGTTCGGCGGGGCGGTTCGGCGGGTTCGGCGGGGGAGCTTCGGCGGGGCTGAGCCGGGCTCAGGCGGTCCAGTCGAGGATGATCTTGCCGCAGTTGCCGCTCGCGGCGTCGTCGAAGGCGGCCTCGAAATCGGTGGCGGCGTAGCGGCCGGTGATCACCGGGGCGAGGTCCAGGCCGCCCTCCAGCAGCACGGACATCGCGTACCAGGTCTCGAACATCTCCCGGCCGTAGATGCCCTTGATGGTGATCATCGAGGTGACGATCGAGGCCCAGTCCACCGGGAACTGCTCGGCGGGCAGGCCGAGCATGGCGATCTTCCCGCCGTGGGTCATGTTGGCGATCATCGACTGCATCGCCTCGGGGCGGCCGGACATCTCCAGGCCGACGTCGAAGCCCTCGCGCAGGCCGAGCTTCTGTTGGCCCTCCTCGATGGTGTGCTGCGACACGTCCAGCGCCAGCGTCACACCGACCTTGCGGGCCAGGTCGAGGCGGTACGGGGAGACGTCGGTGATCATCACGTTGCGGGCGCCGGCGTGCTTGGCGACGGCGGCGGCCATGATGCCGATCGGGCCGGCGCCGGTGACCAGCACGTCCTCGCCGACCAGCGGGAAGGACAGCGCGGTGTGCACGGCGTTGCCGAACGGGTCGAAGATCGCGGCCACGTCCAGGTCGACCGGCACCCGGTGCACCCACACGTTGGAGGCGGGCAGCGCCACGTACTCGGCGAACGCGCCGTCCCGGTTCACGCCCAGGCCGACAGTGTTGCGGCACAGGTGGCGGCGGCCGGCCTGGCAGTTGCGGCACTTGCCGCAGACCAGGTGGCCCTCGCCGCTGACCAGGTCGCCGACCGCGATGTCCGTGACGCCGGCACCCAGCTCGGCGACCTCGCCGACGAACTCGTGGCCGAGCACCAGCGGGGTCCTGATGGTCTGCTGCGCCCAGCCGTCCCACTTGCGGATGTGCAGGTCGGTGCCGCAGATGCCGGTCCGCAGCACCTTGATCAGCACCTCGCCGGGGCCGATCTCGGGCATGGGGACGTCCATCAGCCAGAGCCCGGGCTCGGCCTGCTGCTTGACGAGTGCCTTCACGGCGGCTCCTGACGTGCGGGTGGGACGGCCTGCGGGTACGGGGGCAGGCCGAGGAGGCCCGGTTCGGCCGCTCCTGGCGGACGCGCTCCGGGCAGGCAGAAATCTGCCTGGTCGGAGGGGGTGCGGTCCATCGAGGAATTCTTAAGGGCGGCCACAGCTGGGCTGAACGATCGTGCCCGAGCGGTGGTCGGCGGCGGGTGCGCGGGCTGGCGCGGCGTGCCGGTGCTCACCCGTCCGGCCGAGCGCGGGCCCGGCGCCGCGACCCCGCGCGGCGGCCGGCCGGCCGACCCACCCCGGGCCCGTACTCGACCCTCGGAGTGGACGACCACCGGCCGCCAGCCGGGCGGGGCACTCGGCTGACGGTGCTCCCGTTCGGTCCAGTCGGCCGCCGACCCGCGCGCGGCGGTACGAGGCGGGTGCTTACGGTGACGACGTTCCCCCACGGCCCCGTGGAGCAGCGCTCCGGCCCGGCCGAGCCGCGCTCCGGGGCCCTTCGCCACGGGGCCGTCCGCCCCAGAGAGGCGCCTGCGCCGATGACCGACACCCGACGGCCGCGACCGTCCGTTCCCCGCTCCGTTCGCGTCCCCCGCTCCGTCCGGGCGGCCTCCGCCGTACGGGTGGCCTCCGCCGCCCTCGCGCTGACCGGCCTGCTCGCCGTCTCCGCCTGCTCCGGGGAGTCGAAGCCCGCACGGCAGGCCGGTCCGGCGGTGACCGCCGAACCGGCCGCGCTCAGCCCGTCCGCCACGCCGGGCGGCAGCCCCTCCGGCGGGGTGGTGCCGCTCACCACGGCCGTCACGACCCAGCTGGACGACGCGATCAAGCAGGTGATGGGCCAGGTCGCCATCCCCGGGGTGATCGTCGACTACGCCACCCCCGACGGCAGTTACCAGCGCGCCTTCGGCGTCGCCGACAAGGACGCGGGGACCCCGATGACCCCCGACCTGTACATGCGGATCGGCAGCGTCACCAAGACCTTCACCACCACCGCCGTCCTGCGGCTGGTGGACCAGGGCAAGCTGGGCCTGGACGACCCGGTCTCCAAGTACGTCCCGAACGTGCCCGGCGGCGACGGCATCACCCTGCGCCAGCTCGGCGACATGCGCAGCGGCCTGTTCAACTACACCCTGGACTCCGACTTCCAGCAGGCCTTCTTCAACGACCCGAGCCGCCCCTTCACCCCGGACCAGCTGCTCGCGTACGCGTTCAAGCACCCGGCCAACTTCCAGCCGGACGCCCAGTTCGAGTACTCCAACACCAACCTGATCGTGCTCGGCCTGGTCGTCGAGAAGGTCGGCGGGCAGCCGCTCCAGGACTTCCTGAACCAGCAGGTGTTCACCCCCGCCGGGCTCACCAAGACCAGCCTGCCGACCGACGCCGCCTTCCCCGACCCGCACGCCCACGGCTACACCAACCAGACGCTCACCGGCGCGGTCGAGGACGCCACCACCTGGAACCCCTCCTGGGGCTGGGCGGCCGGCGCCGCCATCTCCACCATCGCCGACTTCCGGACCTGGTCGAAGGTGCTGGCCACCGGCGAGCCGCTGCTCAAGCCCGCCACCCAGGCAGAGCGGCTGAAGACCAAGGCCACCGGACCGACCCCCGACCTCGGCTACGGCTTCGGGGTGTTCACCACCCACGGGTGGATCGGCCACAACGGCTCGCTGCCCGGGTACGAGAGCGTGGTGCTCTACCTGCCGCAGGCGCAGGCCAGCCTGTCCATCATGCTCAACACCGACATCCTGCACGACGGTTCGGAGCCCTCGACGTTCGTGGCGCGGGCGATCACCCAGATCGTCTCGCCGAACAACGTCTACACGCTGCCCACCCCGCCCGCCTCGGGCTCGGCCTCCGCCTCCGCCTCCGCGTCTGCGTCTCCCACGGCCTCCCCCACCGCTTCGCCCTCGGTTTCCCCCACAGCCTCCCCGACCACCTCCCCCACGGCCTCGCCGTCCCCGACGGCCTCGCCCACCGCGGGCGCCACCGCCACGCTGCACATCTCCTGACCCACCCGCTCCGACCGTACGGGAGGCCCGACCCGGCTCACCGGGTCGGGCCTCCGTCACGTCCTCGGCCTCCCGGTCCTCAGATCCCCAGCACCCTGCCGAGGTCGTACGAGACCGGCTCCTCCAACTGCGCGTAGGTGCAGCTCTCCGGCGTGCGGTCCGGGCGCCAGCGGCGGAACTGCGCCGTGTGCCGGAACCGGGTGCCCTCCATGTGGTCGTACGCGACCTCGGCCACCCGCTCGGGGCGCAGCGCGATCCAGGAGAGGTCCTTGCCGCCGGTCCAGCGGCTGACCGCGCCGGGCAGCCGGCCCTCGGCGTGCGCGGCCTCGTCCGCCCAGCCGCCCCACGGGTGCCGGGACAGGTCGTCCATCCGCAACGGGGCCAGTTCCTCGGCGAGTTCGCGGCGGCGGGCCATCGGGAAGGCTGCGCAGACGCCGACGTGCTGCAGCCTGCCGCCGTCGTCGAAGATGCCGAGCAGCAGCGAGCCGACCACCGGGCCGCTCTTGTGCTCGCGGTAGCCGGCCACCACGCAGTCGGCGGTGCGCTCGTGCTTGATCTTGTACATGCTCCGCTCCCCCGGCCGGTACGGCTGGTCCAGCGGTTTGGCGACCACCCCGTCCAGCCCGGCGCCCTCGAACTCGGCGAACCAGGTCCGGGCGAGGTCGAGGTCGGTGGCGGCGGGGGCGGTGAACACCGGGTCGGCGGCGTCGGCGAGCGCGGCCTCCAGGGCCGGGCGGCGCACCGACAGCGGCTCGTCCACCAGCGAGTCGTCACCGAGGGCGAGCAGGTCGAAGGCGACGAAGGAGGCCGGGGTCCGCTCGGCGAGCAGCTTCACCCGGCTCGCGGCCGGGTGGATGCGCTCCAGCAGCTCCTCGAAACGCAGCCGGCCGTCCCGGGCGATCACCACCTCGCCGTCCAGCACGCAGCGCGGCGGCAGCTCCCGCCGGAACGCCTCGACCAGCTCGGGGAAGTACCTGGTCAGCGGCTTGCCGGTACGGCTGCCGAGCTCCACCTCGTCGCCGTCGCGGAACACGATCGAACGGAAGCCGTCCCACTTGGCCTCGTACTGCATCCCGGGCGGGATCTTGGCCACCGACTTGGCGAGCATCGGCGCCACCGGTGGCATCACGGGCAGGTCCATGCGAACGATCCTCGCCCGCTTCGCCCCGGGGCGCGCGCCGGGCGCCCGGCCCTTAGCGTGAAGGGCATGGGCTCAGCCGTGGAACTGGAAGTCGCCGGGCGCACCGTCCGGCTGTCGAACCCGGACAAGGTGTACTACCCCGAGCGCGGCTTCACCAAGCTGGACGTCGCGCAGTACTACCTGGCCGTCGCCGACGGGGTGCTGCGCGGACTGCGCGACCGGCCGACCACCCTGCAGCGCTTCCCCGACGGGGTGGACGGCGAGTTCTTCTACCAGAAGCGCGCGCCCAAGGGCCTGCCGGAGTGGCTGCCCACCGCCCGGATCGAGTTCCCCAGCGGCCGCTCCGCCGACGAGATCTGCCCCACCGAGCCGGCCGCCGTCCTGTGGGCCGCCAACCTGGGCTGCCTCACCTTCCACCCCTGGCCGGTGCGGCGCTCCGACACCGGCCACGTCGACGAGCTGCGCATCGACCTCGACCCGCAGCCCGGCACCGACTTCCACGACGCCGTCCGCGCCGCCCACGAACTGCGCGCCCTGCTGGAGGAGTACGGGCTGTGCGGCTGGCCCAAGTCCTCCGGCGGGCGCGGCCTGCACGTGTACGTGCCGCTGGTGCCCGAGTGGACCTTCACCGACGGGCGGCACGCGGTGATCGCCCTCGGCCGGGTCCTGGAACAGCGGATGCCCGGGAAGGTCACCACCGCCTGGTGGAAGGAGGAGCGCGGCGAGCGGATCTTCGTCGACTACAACCAGATGGCCCGCGACCGCACCATCGCCTCCGCCTACTCCCTGCGTGCCCGGCCCCGCGCCACCGCCTCCGCCCCGCTGCGCTGGGAGGAGCTGGACGACGCCGCCCCCGAGGACTTCGACCTGCGCACCGTCCCCGCCCGCTTCGCCGAACTCGGCGACCTCAACGCCGGGATGGACGGCCAGGCCTTCCGCCTGGAGCCCCTGCTGGAGCTGTACGACAAGCAGCTCCACGACGAGGGCCTCGGCGAACTCCCCTACCCGCCCGACCACCCCAAGGCCGCCGGCGAACCCCCCCGGGTGCAACCGAGCCGGGCCAAGAAGAAGTAGGACGCTCCGTCCGCTCCGGAGCCTCAGCCCCGCGCACCCACCGGCGCCAGCTCGGCGACGATGCGGACGGCCTCGGCGATCTGCCCGTCCGTCAGGTCGCCCCGGGCGGTCAGGCGCAGGCGGGAGATGCCGTCCGGGACGGACGGCGGGCGGAAGCAGCCGATGGCGAGGCCCGCGCGGCGGCAGTCGGCGGCCCAGGCGACGGCGGCCTCCGGGCCCGGGGCGCGGACGGAGACCACCGCGGCCTGCGGCTCGCAGGCGTGCAGTCCGGCGGCGGTGAGCTGCCGGGCCAGGGTGCGGGCGACCTCGCGGGCGCGCTCGGCGCGGGCCGGCTCCGCGCGCAGCAGGCGCAGCGCGGCGAGGGCGGCCCCGGCGGCGGCCGGGGCGAGGCCGGTGTCGAAGATGAAGGTGCGGGCGGTCTCGGTGAGGTGCCGGATCACCCGGCGCGGGCCGAGGACGACGCCGCCCTGCGAGCCGAGCGACTTGGACAGGGTGGCGGTGGCCACCGTGTCCGGCTGCCCGGCCAGCCCGGCCGCGGCGAGCGCCCCGGTGCCGCCGGGGCCGAGCACGCCCAGCCCGTGCGCGTCGTCCACCAGCAGCGCGGCGCCGTGCGCGCGGACGGCCTGCGACAGCGCGGGCAGCGGAGCCGCGTCGCCGTCCACCGAGAACACCGAGTCGGTGACCACCAGCGCCCGCCGCTGCGCCCGCCCGGCGAGCACCTCGGCCACGGCCGCCGGGTCGCTGTGCGGGGCCCGGTGGACGTCGGCGCGGGAGAGCCGGCAGCCGTCGATGAGGGAGGCGTGGTTGTAGGCGTCGGAGACGATCAGGGTGTCCGGGTCGGTGAGCGCGGTCAGCGCCGCGAGGTTGGCCGTGTACCCGGAGGAGAACACCAGCGCGGCCTCCACCCCGCAGAACTCGGCCAGCTCCTCCTCCAGTTCGCTGTGCAGCGCCGTCGTCCCGGTCACCAGCCGCGACCCCGTCGAGCCCCCGCCCCACCGCAGCGCCGCGTCCGCCGCCGCCCGGGCGACCACCGGATGCCTGGTCAGCCCCAGGTAGTCGTTCCCCGCGAGGTCCAGCACCGCGTCGTCCGCCCCCCGACTGCGCAACGTCCGCGTCAGCCCCGCCTCCGCCCGCATCACGGCCGTCTCGTCGAGCCAGTCGAAGACGTGCGCGGGTGCGGAGGCGGCGAGGGCGGAGGGGCGCGGCTCGGCCGCGAGCGGATGGTTCATGCCCGGCACTCTGGCATGCCACCGCGCGTCGGGCAATGTGCGGATCGGCACATATCGACGGGCCACTCCTGTCGTGATTCACCAGTTGTTAACCACATATCAATATCCAATTCATAGAATTCCTCGCCGCATAAATAGTAAGATCCATGCCGATCTTTACCTGGGGGGTATGGAAAAATGACCGACCTCGAATTCGAGCGCCGCATGAATCCGTGGCTCTTCGACGACAAGGGCAATCTGACCGAAGCCGCGAAGAAGCAGTTCCCGGACCTCGCCGGGGCCAACGCCGCCCCGGTCTCACTGGCCCCGGCGGGCGGCGGCAAGACCATCGCCGTGAACGCCGGCGCGCTCCAGCAGGCCGCGCAGAACGCCTTCGCCCTGCGGGACTCCGTCAAGACGGAGTGCGACCAACCCGGCGAGCACGTCAACGCCGCCGCCGCGTCGCTCAAGGGCTGGAACCTCGGCGGCACGCTCACCGGCACCTGGGGCACCTGGACCAGCCAGTCCGCGAGCCTCCAGAGCACCGTCGGCGAGGTCGGGACCAACCTGCAGACCACGGCCCGGAGTTACAGCAGGACCGACTCCGACATCCAGGCCAACTTCAACCAGACGCAGGGCGCAACCAGCTAGCCACAGCACACACGGGGGAAGCAGCACCACCATGGTGACGTACAGTCAGCTCAATCAGGTCGACCTCGGCAGCCTCGCCTCCGCGGCGGGAGACTTCGAGAGCCTCGTCCGCAAGTGGGACCTCACCCAGCGGATGCAGAACGAGGTCATCGGCACCATCCAGCAGTCCGGCTGGCACGGCGACGCCGCCGGACTCGCCAACGCCAAGCTCACCTGGGCCCGCGACCAGATCCACGCCGCCTTCGAGGAGGCCTCGGCCCTGGCGAAGACACTGCGCGACGCCCACACCGAGATCACGGCCGCGAAGAACGACCTCACCACCGCGGTCCGGAACGCCACGGACGCCGGCCTCACCGTCGACGGCGAGGGCGCGGTCCACTGGCCGCCGCCCACCAACCAGGCGGACAAGAAGGACGCCGAGTACGCCAAGAGCTGGAAGGCCAAGGCCGAGACCGCCGCCAAGGCCATCGGCGACGCGATCGACCGCGCCACCGAGGCCGACCTCGACGCCTCCAGGGCCCTGGGCGACGACACCGGCAGCGACGGCACCGCGTTCAACGCCAACCCCGTCGGCGGCATCCCGGAAGAGGAGGCCAAGGCGGCCACCTACATCCTCAGCCTGGGCGACCAGGCCTCCGACGCCCAGCTCAAGCACCTCCAGGACATCCTGGACCACCACAAGAACGACCCGCGGTTCGCCACCTCCTTCTACGGCAACCAGGACCCGGCGACCTTCATGGCCAAGTACGGCGCGATGGCGCAGAGCGGCGACTACGCCAACAGCTCGGCCCGCACCGCGGCGATCAAGGGCATCCAGCAGGACCTGGGCCTCACCCTGGCCACCGCGACCGACACCAAACAGCCGCTGCACGTCTCGGACGAGTGGGAGAAGAGGTTCCGCGCCGCCGGGGCGAAGCAGATCCCGGTGCCGCCCGGCGCCGACCCGGCGCACAGTCCGTACGGCTACCAGATCATGGCCAACCTGCTGCGGACCGGGTCGTACGACGCGCACTTCCTCACGCCGGTCGCCCAGCACATCACCCAGCTCACCCAGGAGAACCCGATGCGCTGGGACGCGGCCACCAAGGCCGCGTACCCGTTCACCGAGCTCAAGTTCATCGGTGTGCCGGACAAGGACGGCAACATCCGGGGCATCAACCCGATGTCCGCCGTCCTGGAGGGGCTCGGCCACAGCCCCGAGGCCGCCACCAGGTTCTTCCACGACGCCCCGACCACCTACAACCCGGACGGCACCGTCAAGAGCACCGGCGGCAAGAACACCTACCTCGACATGCTCACCGACACCGGCCCCCGGTCCGTCCTCATCGACCAGCAGTACCCACCCCGGCCCAACCCCGGCACGGCCGACCCGTTCGACGTCACCGCCCTGGGCCACGCCCTGGAGGCGGCCACCACGGGCAAGGCGTACGACGACGACGGAAAGTTCCCCCCGCACACCGCCGCGATGAACGACATCATGAAGAGCGTGGTGGACAGGTTCGGCAGCAAGGACGGCCCGGACCTGCTCAAGGGCGGCCTGTTCGCGAACCTCAACGGCAGCCTCGGGAACATGACCGCCAACTACATCGGCGACGTCCAGAACGCGCTGGAGGGAGCGGGCGCCGGCTCGAACCTCCTCGGCCAGCCCGCGGTCGCGCGCCTGCTCGGTGCGCTCGGCCAGGATCCGGACGCCTATGCCTCGATAGCGACCGCGCAGCAGGCGTACACCACGGCCCAGCTCCAGGACGTACTGGCCCACCCCGAGTTGCACAAGGACCTGGGCATGGCGGTCGAGAACGTCGCCAACCCGGCCGGGAAGGTCAACGGTCTGATCACCAGCGCCATGATCGAAGCCATCTACAACAAGCACACCGCCAGCGACGCCGAGTTCAACGCCGCCATCGACACCAAGCGGGAGATCGCCGGCCAGGTCTGGTCGTTCGCCGGCGACGCGATCAAGGGCGGAGCGCCCCTGATCGGCGAGGGCATCGACACCGCGGTCAACCAGATCATGGACAGCGTCGCCGACAGCTACAAGGTGGACACCCACAACGACGCCAGCGACGAGGCCGCCACCGCGAGGACGGAAGCCGAGCGCAAGTCGCACCAGGCGATCCTCAACGCCATCCACGACGCCGGGCGCAACACCGGCGCCGACCCGAACTACATCAACGACGTGGCCCGCCGAGCCGCCCAGGAGGAGGACACCGGCTACAACAGCGGCCGGAGCCTGTACCACGATGCGACCCACAAGAACTGACCCCGCGTCCCACCACCTGCCACGAGAGCGTTGAGACATGGTTGACGTCGCCCACATCATCCCGCCGTCCCCGGACGACCCGCCCCGGCGCCGATCCCGGGTCCGGCCCTGGCACGCCGCCGTCGCCCTCGCGGTGGCCGCCGCGGTGGGCGGCGGGCTGTGGGCGTGGAAGCCCTGGCAGTCGGTGGAGTTGCCACAGAGCGCGTGCTGGGGGGTCCTGGACGCGAACGACCTGAAGCCGCTGACGGGCCCGGACGGGAAGGCCACCGAGCCCAGGCCGGCCCGCGAGATCGCCACCCCCATGAAGCCCGCCTCGGGGAGCCGCGACTCCCGTTGCCGCGTCATGTGGCCGGGCGCGACCTTCCTGCTCGACGCGGAGGTACGTCCGGCGCGCGACCGGATCGACGCCGACCGGAGGAACGATGCCAGTGGTGGATCGGTCGCCCCGCTCGACTTCGGCCCCGGCACGACCGGGTGGGCCACGGCCAGCGACGTCGTCCCCGGGAACACGTCGGTCCGGCTCTACGTACCGTGCGATTTCGACTCCCCGAGGGACGACAGCGACCAGCCCCCGCCGAAGTACTTCGGCGTGCTGATCTCCGGGGACATCGTCGACGGCGCCTCCCTCCGCAAGGCCCACCAGGCGTACACGGACATCGCCCTCAAGATCGGCAGGGCGGCAGCGACCGCGTACGAGTGCCGGAACACCGTGACGCTGGCCGCTACCGCCCCCCGCGTCCCGTCCTGACCCGGCCGCCGAGGCGATCGGTCAGAGCGGCAGGCTCTGCCAGGGGCCGAAGGTGGTGGGGGTGGTGGCCGTGCGGAGGTACACCCGGCCGTCGGTGCCGATGGCGAAGAGGTGGAGGACGCCGGTGCCGTCGGTGAGGGCGGCCGGGTGGTCGAGGACGGTGCCGCCGAGGTCCTGCCAGGGGCCGTAGCCGCTGTCGGGGGCGGTCTGGGCGGTGGTGCTGACGCCGCCGGCGGCGTTGCGTTCGAACAGGACGACGCGGCCGGCGAAGGTGGCCGCGGCCGGTTCGCCGACGCCGCCGTGGCCGCCGAGGGGGGCCGGGGTCCGGCTCCACGGTCCGCCGGGCCGGGTCTGGTAGCTGACCAGCACCGCGCCGGTGCCGACCTCGCGGTAGGCGAGTTCGATGCGGCCGTCCTGGTCGAGGGCGGCCTTGGGCGGGCTGGCCGGGCGGGCGTCCGGGATCGGGTCGGGGCCGGTGAGGGCACCGTTCGGGGTGTTCTGGTGCCAGCCGAGGACGGCGGTGCGGGTGGCGGCGAACACCTCGATCGCCCCGGCGCCGTTGCGGATCGCGGCGACCGGGTCCTGGAGGTCGGTGCCGCCGAAGTCCGTCCAGGTGCCCGTCCACACCCCGCCCGGGGTGGTCTGCCGGATGCCGCTGAGGCCGCCGCCGCCGTTCTTGACGAAGAGTTCCAGCCGCCCGTCCAGGGAGTTGGCGACAGCGGGCACGCCGACCTGGTCCTCGTTGCCGAGTCCGGTGTTGGGGTTGCCGTGGTCGGCCCAGCTGTCCCACCAGCGGCCGTTGGGCACGGCCTGCGGCAGGGAGAGGAGGTGGTGGTCGGTGAGGCGGCGGGCGAAGACCTCCAGTCGGCCGTCGGCGTTGGTGCCGACGGCGATGCCGGGGGCGATCCGCCCGCCGGGGTCGGCCATCCGGAGCGGGCCGCCCCAGCTGCCGTCGGCCTGGCGCCAGTAGGTGTGGAGGGCGCCGGCCCGGACGACGAAGACCTGCGGCCGGCCGTCCTGGTTGAGCCCGGCCCAGGAGGTGCCGCGCGACCAGCGGTAGTACATCCGGGAGAACCAGAGGGCGGAGTAGTTCCCGTCGGAGTGGTCGTGGCCGGCGTACTCGGAGAAGAACACGCCCTTGGCGCCGGCCGTCGCCGGGTCGAGGTTCACCGGGGCGTCGCCGATGTTGTAGTCCCGGTAGTTCACCTGGATCAGGTTGCCGCCGTAGAGGCCGGCGGCCTGGCCGGCGAACTTCGCGGCGGCGACGTGGTCGGAGTGGTCGCCGGAGTAGCGGCGGTCCGGGAGTTCGTCCTGGGCCCGGAGCACGGTCGGCCGGTAGGTCGCCATCAGCTGGCGCAGTACTTCGACGACGTCGGCGGCCGTGTAGGTGGACGGCCCGGACAGCGGGCTGTCCTTCGGGACGACCGTGGTGTCGGTGCCGCCGTTCAGCACGCCGCCGAGCCGGGCGTCGTGCAGGTTGAGGAAGATCAGGTGCACCGGCCGGCCCTTGAGGACGTACCGTTCGACCTGCTTGCCGGCGACCGTCCAGGCCTCGGCCGTCCAGTGCCCGACCTCGTCGGTGGCCGGGTCGGTGTCGCCGACCCCGGTCATCCGGGAGTAGGCGTTGACGGCGCCCATCTGCCGGTTCCAGGTGCGCAGCGGTTCGCCGGCGGTGTCCCAGCAGACGGTGGCGCAGGGGTCGCCGGTCGCGTTCCCCGCGGTGACGAAGACGGTGACGGACGGCGTGCCGTCGGCGAGGGCGTTGGAGAGGTCCGGGTTCATGAAGAGGATGTCGTCGTCCTCGTGCGCGACGATCTGCATGAACAGCGGTCCGGAGCCGGTGGCCGCGGCTCCGGGTACGGGTACGGCTGCGGCTCCGGGTTCGGCCGCGGCCGCGCGGGTCGCCGTCGCCTTGGTCAGGACGGGTGCGGCGAGGGCGGTGAGCGCGACGGAGGCGAGGAGTTGTCGTCGTCCGATTGCCATGGGATCCCCCAATTCGAGATCGGGACGTGAGCATGCCAGAAGGAGGTTAACCCATCCCCGGGTCCACAATGCCGCGCGCCGCATTCCGCGAACGTGTCGTACTGGAAAGACAGTTGACGCACGCTCAAACGTCTTCGCCCACTTCCTTCCCGGTATCCTCGTTTCCGGACGAACCCGTTCCTCCGTCGGGCCGCGCACCCCGGCCGACCACGGCGTTTCCCCCGTTCCCGCCGGTTTCCCTCCGCTTTCCCGCCGGTCCGCCGCACGGTTTCCCACCGGCTTCCCACCGGTTTCCCCCTGGTCCACCGCGCGCTTTACCGCCGGTCCGCCGCGACGCCCCGGAGCGGGACGGACGCCCCGCCGCCGTCCCGCACCGCCTGATCGACGTCCGCGGAACCCCCTCCGGCCCTCCCCTCGCGGCACCGGGCTTTGCCCGGGGTGGCGGCGAGCAGGCAAGATAGCCGGGTGACCCTCCTTGATCTGATGCCGAAGCCCGCCACCCCCGACGCGCTGTACGAGACGTTCGCAGCCTGGTCGGAGGAGCGCGGGATCACGCTGTACCCGGCACAGGAGGAGGCGCTGATCGAGCTGGTGTCGGGGAACAACGTGATCCTCGCGACGCCGACCGGGTCGGGCAAGAGCCTGGTGGCGGCGGGGGCGCACTTCGCCGCGCTGGCGGAGGGGAAGCGGACCTTCTACACCGCGCCGATCAAGGCACTGGTCTCGGAGAAGTTCTTCGACCTGGTGAAGATGTTCGGCACCGAACAGGTCGGCATGATGACCGGCGACGCGAGCGTCAACCCGACCGCGCCGATCATCTGCTGCACCGCCGAGGTGCTCGCCCAGATCGCGCTGCGCGACGGCACCCGGGCGGACATCGGCCAGGTGGTCATGGACGAGTTCCACTTCTACGCGGAGCCGGACCGCGGCTGGGCCTGGCAGATCCCGCTGCTGGAGCTGCCGCAGGCGCAGTTCCTGCTGATGTCCGCGACGCTCGGCGACGTCCGCCGCTTCGAGGAGGACCTGACCCGCCGCACCGGCCGGCCGACCACGGTGGTGCGCAACGCGACCCGCCCGGTGCCGCTGTTCTACGAGTACCGCCGCACCTCGATGCACGAGACCCTGGAGGAGCTGCTGCAGACCGGCCAGGCGCCGGTCTACGTCGTGCACTTCACCCAGAAGGAGGCGGTGGACCGGGCCCAGTCGCTGATGAGCATCAACATGTGCTCGAAGGCGGAGAAGGAGGCCATCGCCGACCTGATCGGCGGTTTCCGCTTCACCACCAAGTTCGGCCGCAACCTGTCCCGTTACGTGCGCCACGGCATCGGCGTGCACCACGCGGGCATGCTGCCGAAGTACCGTCGGCTGGTCGAACGCCTCGCCCAGGCGGGCCTGTTGAAGGTCATCTGCGGCACCGACACGCTCGGCGTCGGCGTCAATGTGCCGATCCGCACGGTGCTGTTCACCGCCCTGTCCAAGTACGACGGGCAGCGCGTGCGCATCCTGCGCGCCCGCGAGTTCCACCAGATCGCCGGCCGGGCCGGCCGGGCCGGCTTCGACACCGTCGGCCAGGTGGTGGCCCAGGCGCCGGAGCACGTGATCGAGAACGACAAGGCGATCGCCAAGGCCGGGGACGACCCGAAGAAGAAGCGCAAGGTCGTCCGGAAGAAGGCCCCGGAGGGCTTCGTCGGCTGGACCGAGGAGACCTTCGACAAGCTGATCGGCGCCGACCCGGAGCCGCTGGTCTCCCGGTTCAAGGTGAGCCACGCGATGCTGCTGTCGGTGATCGGCCGCCCGGGCAACGCCTTCGAGGCGATGCGCAAGCTGCTGACCGACAACCACGAGGACCGGGCCGCGCAGCGCCGGCACATCCGCACCGCGATCGCCATCTACCGCTCGCTGCTGGAGGGCGGCGTGGTGGAGCGGCTGCCGGAGCCGGACGCCGAGGGCCGGATCGTCCGCCTCACCCTGGACCTCCAGGAGAACTTCGCGCTCAACCAGCCGCTGTCCACCTTCGCGCTGGCCTCCTTCGAACTGCTCGACCCGACCTCGCCCTCGTACGCGATGGACGTCGTCTCCATCGTCGAGGCGACCCTGGACGACCCGCGCCAGATCCTCGCCGCGCAGCAGAACAAGGCCCGCGGCGAGGCCGTCGGCGAGATGAAGCGCGACGGCATCGAGTACGAGGAGCGGATGGAGCGGCTCCAGGAGATCACCTACCCGAAGCCGCTGGAGGAGCTCCTCACCCACGCCTACGAGGTGTACCGCCGGGCGCACCCGTGGATCGGCGACCACCAGCTGCAGCCGAAGTCGGTGGTCCGCGACCTGTACGAGCGGGCGATGACCTTCTCGGACTACGTCGGCTTCTACGAGCTGGCCCGCACCGAGGGCATCGTGCTGCGCTACCTGGCCGGCGCGTACAAGGCGCTGGAGCAGACCGTCCCCGAGGACGTGAAGACCGACGACCTCAAGGACGTCATCACCTGGCTCGGCGAGCTGGTCCGCCAGGTCGACTCCAGCCTGCTGGACGAGTGGGAGCAGCTGGCCAACCCGACCGAGCCGCAGGCCGCCGAGGTGCGGCTGGACGACAAGCCGGCGCCGGTCACCGCCAACGCCCGCGCCTTCCGCGTCCTGGTGCGAAACGAGATGTTCCGCCGGGTCGAGCTGTGCGCGCTGGAGCACTACGAGGAGCTCGCCGACCTGGACGGCGAGTACGGCTGGGACGCGGACCGCTGGGCGGACGCCATGGACGGGTACTGGGAGGAGTACGACGACCTCGGCACCGGCCCGGACGCGCGCGGCCCGAAGATGCTGCTCATCGAGGAGGAGGACTCCTCCTGGCGGGTCCGGCAGATCTTCGACGACCCGGAGGGCGACCACGACTGGGGCATCAGCGCCGAGGTCGACCTGTACGGCTCGGACGAGGAGGGCCGCGCGGTGCTGCGGGTGACCTCGGTGGACCGGCTCGGCGGCTGAGCCGGCTGTACGTCGACGCCGGATGTACGTCGACGCCCCCGGAAGCTTCGGCTTCCGGGGGCGTCGTCACGTCAGAACGGGCCGCCGTCGCAGCCGGGGAGCGCCGTCACATCCAGGCGAACGGCGACCCCGCCGCGTAGGAGAGCGCCCGGGTGGCCTCGTCCAGGGTCTGCTCGGTGCTGGGCGCCGCGCCGGTGGCCGGCTGGCCGGGCGTGGTCGGCGCCCCGGTGCCGCTCGGGGCGGAGCCCGCCGGGCGGCCGTCGCCGGGCCGCGAGCTGGTGACGGTCACGTAGTGCCCGACCGCCTCGACCCGCGGGTCGCCGCCCTGCTTGGCACCCGGGGCCTGGACGGGGCCGGTGGTGGTGTCGGCGAGCATGAAGGCGACCGCCCCGGGCTTGGTCCGCAGGGCGTCGGCGGCCCTGGCGGCGGAGGGCTGGTCGGGGAAGCGCAGCAGGGTGACGCTGCTGAGCACCGGGTGGTCCTGGCCGCTGAAGCTGACCGTCAGGTAGCCCTGGCAGCCGGTGTCCTTCAGCGGGTCCTGGCCGCGGTCCTGGAGCACCTCGACGCAGTTCTCGCCCTGCCGGACGCCGTTGCGCCGCGCCTTGAAGGCGCCGACCTCGACCGGCCGCTGGGCGGGGAAGAGGTTGTCGACATTGAGGGCCTCGGGGTCGGTGCGCGGCGGCGGGGCGCCCACCACGCGCGGTGTCGCGGACGAGTCCTTGGTGGACGGGCCGAGCCCGGGTATGTAGTCGCCGGGCATCGGGCGGGTGATGAGCCATCCGCCGGCCGCGACCACTCCGACGACGACGATCCAGCCGGCCGCTCGACGGCCCGTCAGCCGGCGGCCCCGCCTGAGGTCCGTCCCCCCGTCGGTGTCGGCGCCCCCGCCGGTCCGCTGCCCTGCCCGGTCGTCCCGGCCTTCTCCCGGAGTCGGGGTGTGCTCCCCCTGCGTGGTCATGGCGCAGAGTCTAAGCACCCCCGGCGTGGCGTGGATCACGGGGTCGGGGGTTGTGGATCATCGTCCGCCGGAGCCCGCCACCGGCCCGCCGCCGGTCGGCCGCCGGCCGTCCGGCACCCCGCTCGCCATCCCGATCGCCATCCCGATCGCTACCGGCCGGTAACCGGAGGTCCGGCCCCGCGTCAAGCTCGTGACCAGCGGCGGAGCCGTGACCTTCGACACTGTGGCAATCGGCACATCCTCACACCGATCTTCTGGCGGGTTTGCTCTGGCGCCGCTCGATCGCCACCAGGCAGGATCGCCCCATGGATCTGCTCGATACCCTCACCGCCAAGGGCCTGCGCGGCGAAGTCCCGACCCGCGAGGAGGCCCTGGCCGTCCTCGCCACCACCGACGACGAGCTGCTCGACGTGGTCGCCGCCGCCGGCAAGGTGCGCCGCCGCTGGTTCGGCCGCCGGGTCAAGCTCAACTACCTGGTGAACCTGAAGAGCGGGCTCTGCCCGGAGGACTGCTCGTACTGCTCGCAGCGGCTCGGGTCCAAGGCCGAGATCCTCAAGTACACCTGGCTCAAGCCGGACCAGGCCGCCGACGCCGCCCGCGCCGGGGTGGCCGGCGGCGCCAAGCGGGTCTGCCTGGTCGCCAGCGGCCGCGGCCCGACGGACCGCGACATCGACCGGGTCACCGACACCATGGCCGCCATCAAGGACGCCGACCCCGAGGTCGAGATCTGCGTCTGCCTCGGCCTGCTCTCCGACAACCAGGCGGAGCGGCTCAAGGCGGCCGGCGCCGACGCCTACAACCACAACCTCAACACCTCCGAGAACACCTACGGGACCATCACCAAGACCCACACCTACGCGGACCGGGTCGACACGGTGCAGAAGGCGCACGGCGCCGGGCTGTCCGCCTGCTCCGGCCTGATCGCCGGCATGGGCGAGAGCGACGAGGACCTGGTCGACGTCGTCTTCGCGCTGCGCGAGCTGGGCTCGGACTCCGTCCCCGTCAACTTCCTGATCCCGTTTGAGGGCACCCCGCTCGCCAAGGAGTGGAACCTCACCCCGCAGCGCTGCCTGCGCATCCTGGCGATGGTCCGCTTCGTCAACCCGGACACCGAGGTACGGATCGCCGGCGGCCGCGAGGTGCACCTGCGCTCGATGCAGCCGCTCGGCCTGCACATCGCCAACTCCATCTTCCTCGGCGACTACCTGACCAGCGAGGGCCAGGCCGGGCAGACCGACCTCGACATGATCAAGGACGCCGGCTTCGAGGTCGAGGGCGCCGGCGAGGCCACCCTGCCGCGCCACCGCGCGGACGTCGCCGAGGCCGCCCAGGCCGGCCACGCCTCCGGCGGCTGCGGCAGCGCGGCCTCCGCGTGCGGCAGCGGCGGCGGTTGCGGGCCGTGCGGCGGGCACGCCCACGCCCCGTCCGCACCGGCCGGGGAGGCGTCCGAGGCATCGGACGACGAGCTCCGCGGCGACCTGGTGAAGGTCCGCCGCCGCGGCGCCGGCACCGAACTCGCGCCCAACGCCTGACAGTTCCGACTCCTCCGGAGAACGCACCATGCTCCAGCCGCCCGTATCCGCGACCGACCTGCTCGCCCTCGACCGCGCCCACGTCTGGCACCCGTACGGGCCGATGCCCGGGACCGTCACCCCGTACGTGGTCGAGTCCGCCTCCGGGGTGCGGCTGCGCCTGGCCGAACCGGTCGCGGGCGGGCGGCGCGAGCTGGTCGACGGGATGTCGTCCTGGTGGGCGGCGATCCACGGCTACCGGCACCCGGTGCTGGACGAGGCCGTGCGCGACCAGCTGGGGCGGATGAGCCACGTGATGTTCGGCGGGCTCACCCACGAGCCCGCCGTCCGGCTGGCGGCCACGCTGGTGGAGATCACCCCGGAGCCGCTGCGGCACGTCTTCCTCGCCGACTCGGGTTCGGTGGCCGTCGAGGTCGCGATGAAGATGTGCCTCCAGTACTGGCAGTCCACCGGGCGGCCGGCCAAGCGCCGGCTGCTCACCTGGCGCGGCGGCTACCACGGGGACACCTTCCACCCGATGTCGGTGTGCGACCCGGACGGCGGGATGCACCACCTGTGGGGCGGGGTACTGCCCGGCCAGCTGTTCGCCCCCGAGCCGCCGGCCGGGTTCGACGCCCCGCTCGACCCGGCGTACGCGGCGCGGTTCGAGGAGCTGATGGCCCGGCACGCCGACGAGCTGGCCGCCGTCATCGTCGAACCGGTGGTCCAGGGCGCCGGCGGGATGCGCTTCCACTCGCCGGCCTACCTGCGGATGCTGCGCGACCTGTGCGACCGGTACGGGGTGCTGCTCGTCTTCGACGAGATCGCCACCGGCTTCGGGCGCAGCGGCGCGCTGTTCGCCGCCGACCACGCGGGCGTCTCGCCGGATGTGATGTGCCTGGGCAAGGCGCTGACCGGCGGCTACCTGACGCTGGCCGCCACACTGTGCACGAGCGAGGTCGCCGACGGGATCAGCCGCGGCGAGGTACCGGTGCTCGCCCACGGGCCGACGTTCATGGGCAACCCGCTGGCCTGCGCCGTCGCCAACGCCTCGCTGGAGCTGCTGCTCGGGCAGGACTGGTCGGTGGAGGTCAAGCGCATCGAGTCCGGACTGGCCGAGGGCCTCGCGGCCGCGGCCGGACTGCCCGGCGTACAGGACGTACGGGTCCAGGGCGCCATCGGCGTCGTGCAGTTGGACCACCCCGTGAACGTCCCGGCGGCGACCGAGGCGGCGGCGCGCGAAGGCGTGTGGCTGCGGCCCTTCCGGGACCTGATCTACACCATGCCCCCCTATGTGACGGAGGACGAGGACGTGGCACGCATCGCCGCCGCCGTGACCGCCGCGGCGGTGTCCGGATGAACGCGCGCATCCTGTTCGTGACGGGGACCAACACCGACGTCGGCAAGACCGTCGCCACCGCGGCCGTCGCCTCGGCGGCGCTGCGGGCCGGGCGGAAGGTCGCGGTGCTCAAGCCGGGACAGACCGGCGTCTCGCCGGATGAGCCCGGAGACGCGGCCGAAGTCCGGCGCCTGGCAGGCGAACTGACGATCCGTGAGCTCGTGCGCTACCCCGAGCCGCTGGCACCCGACACCGCCGCCCGACGGGCCGGGATGCCGTACCTCTCCCCCGCCGAGGTGGTGACCGAGGTCGCCGAACTGGCCGCCACCCACGACCTGGTGCTGGTGGAGGGCGCGGGCGGACTGCTGGTCCGCTACGACGACGAGGGCCGCACGCTCGCCGACCAGGCCCGGGCGGTGCTCGACGCCGGGCTCCCGGCCGAGGTACTGCTGATCGCCTCCGCCGGTCTCGGCACGCTCAACATCGTCTCCCTCACGGCGGAGGCCCTGGCGGCCCGCGAACTCCCCCTCGCGGGCGTGCTCGTCGGCTCCTGGCCCGCCGAGCCCGGCCTCGCCGAGCGCTGCAACCTCGCCGACCTCCCCCGCTCCGCCGGCGCCCCCCTCCTCGGCGCCCTCCCGGAACGCGCGGGCCACGCCGAGGACTTCGCCGCCCTCGCCGTCACCGCACTCGCCCCCGCACTCGGCGGCACCTGGAATGCCGAGCAGTTCGCGCACGCCCACCGGCCCGACTAGGCCGGGCCTCGTCGAGGGCGCGAAGCCGATCCCGGAACCTCCCGCGGTACGGCTGTCGGCCCAGTGCCGCTCCAGTGCGCCACCTGCCCGATCACAAACCCGTCAGTTCCGTCAACGAGGCGATCACCCGGATACCCGCGTCCACGGCACCGGGCCCTCGGGAAACCGAGCGGTCCAGCCAGATGGCCCGCAACCCTGCGTCCCGCGCTCCGACCGCGTCCTTCTCGTAGTCGTCACCCACGTAGGCCACCTCGGCCGGCGCCAATCCCAGGGCCTCGCAGCCCGCCAGGAAGATGCTCGCCGCCGGCTTGGCGGCACCGTGCTCCTGGGAGCAGACCAACGGCTCCGTGAAGTAGCCGAGCAGCCCGATCGCATCCAGCTTCGCGCGCTGGTGCGCAGTCACCGAGTTCGATACGACGCCGAGTCGGAATCGACCCGCCAACGCGCCCAGCGTCGGTTGAGCATCGTCGAACGCCCGCCGGACCACGTCCCTCCGTACCGCGTAGCTCGCGAACCACGCCGTAGCCGCCTCGTCCGTCACCTCAAGTGCGCCGACCACCCCGGCCTGTGCGAGGAATCGCCGTATTCGTTCGGCCTTCTGGGCGGCGAACGTCAACTCGCCGCTCAGGAAGCGCGGGTACTCCTCCTCCCTGACTTCCCGCCACACACGCAGCGCCTCCGCCGGCGACTCGAACCGGTCGGAGAGCTCCTCGGCCACCAGGTGTTCGTGAAGACCGAACTCCTCGGCCTTCTCGTAGTCGTACAGGGTTCCATCGACATCGAACAGCACTCCACGGATCGTCATGTCGATCATTCTGGCGGAACGCGCTGGCCGCGCCGAGGACTTCGCCGCCCTCGCCGTCACCGCACTCGCCCCCGAGCTGGGCGGCGGCTGGGATGCGGAGCACTTCGAGGGCGCGTACCGGCCCGAATAGGGCCCGCTTCGCTCGAAGGGGTGATCCCGGCTTCCGCCACTGTCGGAAGCGGGGATGGCTCAATACCGTTCTTCCATGACAGACGGGCTCACCGCAGACGAGGCCCTGCGGGCCTTGGCCGCCCTGGAGGCGGCGTTCAAGGACGACGACGAGGCACTGACCGCCCTGGCGGCGAGCGGGCCCGGTGAACGGCCGCTCCCGGCGCTGGTCGCCGCGTACGGCGAGCACGCCATGGACACCCTGATGGCGCTCGCGTTCGGGCTGCGCGCCACCATGAGCGACGAGGAGATCGCGGAGATCTCCGACGCCGTCAGTTCCAACATCGGTGCCCGGATGAGCGCCCTGCTCACCCAGACCCTCAAGGCCTGGGGCACCCTGGCACCGTCGGAGGACCTCCCCGTCATCAAGATCATCGCCCACACGGTGATCGACGCGATGCGGGCCGTCACCGAGGACCCGAGCAAGACCGAAGTCCTGCCCCTGCTCGCCACGTTCCGCAGCTACGCCCTCAACGGCACCTGAGGGACCGGGAATTCGGCGCGGGCTTCGAGACGACTCGAAGCCCGCGCTGCTATGCGCGTACTCTCATCCAGCCCGCCACGAGCATGAACGCGCCCGTCGAGGCGGCGAGGAAGACGAGGACGAACACCAGGGCACTCGCCACCGGAGGCACGCGCTCGGGAATCAGCAGGAGGACCGATGCCGCGAACACGAGGCTTCCGGCGGTGATGACGCCGGCTCCGGCTACGGCCGCATACCTCTGCGGAGGACGACGACCAGCCGCTCGATGACGTCCGGCCGGGCGGCCCCGAGGTCGATCAGGATGACGCCGGTGGCCTTGGCCGAGCGCCAGTCGATGCCGAGGGACGGGAGTTTCACGTCGGCGGCGTTCAGGACGGCCTGGAGGTCGTCGAGGACGTCGGCCGCGGCGCGACGGTCCTCCGCCGTGATCTTGTCGATCATGCTGCTCATGGGGCATCTCACTGTTCGGTGTCGGTGAGCCAGCGCGCTTCGGTGTCCCACTCGACGCCGCCGGCGAGCGGCCGGAGGTAGGCGCGGCCGTGCTGCCACCCCATGAAGGCGGCCCAGCGACCCGAGCGGACGTCGAAGACCCGCTCGCCGACGGTCGAGGGCCGGTAGGGGGTGGTCGGCGGCGCAACCCGTCGCACGGGCGGCGCCGCCGGGGTCATGGCGGAGGCGTTCATCCGCGCCTCGGGGATGGCGTCGCCGCACTGCGCGCATCGGCACGGCGGGAAGTTCCGCCGCAGGACGAGGCTTTCGCCGCATTGACTGTTCGTCATATCCACCGATTAGTTCCTCTCTGTTGCTATCCCCTCACCAAGAGTGGCCAATCACGGCTAGCATCGGAAGAGCTTCACTTTGACAGCGAGCACTGTGGAATCGGGTAATCACCATGCCCCATCGGGAAGTAGACCCCACCTCGTCGCCGGACGCGGCCATCGGCGTTCAGCTCCGGCGCTTCCGCACGGCCAGGGGGCTCACGCAGGTCCAGCTCGGGCGGCGGACCAACTACAGCGATTCACTCATCTCCATGATCGAGAACGGCGACCGCCCCGCGCCGCTGCCCCTCGTTCGGCGGTGCGACAAGGAACTCGACACCTGCCAGGCGCTTGAACTCCTGTACTGGACGGCCAAGAGCAGCGCCTTGATCGGCGGGTTCCTCGCCTACATCGAGCACGAGCGCAAGGCCACCGCCCTCAAGATCTACGAGATGAACGTCATCCCCGGGTTGCTCCAGACGCGGGCCTACGCCTCCGCGCTCATCTACGCCGCGGCCCGGCGGGGCGACATCCCCGAGGAGAAGGCCATCGAGCGCCTGAATGTCCGGATGGCGCGGCAGGCCCTGCTGTACCGGGACCCCGCCCCCTCCGTCCACATCATCATGGAGGAGAGCTGCCTGCGGCCCGTCGGCGGCCCCTTCGTCATGGCCGAGCAGCTCCGTCGACTGGAGAGCGTCGCCGGCCTTCCCCACGTCATGCTGCAGATCGCGCCGTCCAGCCTGGGCGAGGACCTCCCCTCGAGCAAGCCATTCACGCTCCTGACCTCCCCGGATGGGGACTGGATGGCCTACCTCGAAACCATCCAACGGGGCTACGTCGAGCGGGACGACGAGGACAAGATCCGTTCCCTGTCAAGGGTTTACGATTGGCTCCAGGCCCAAGCCCTCTCATGTGCGGACTCGCTGGCGCTCATCCGCACCCGGCTCAAGGAGATCCAAGCCATGTTCCCCATCGCGACGGTCAAGCCCGCCTCCTGGTTGAAGTCCTCGTACAGCGACGGCGGCGGCCAGTGCATCGAGGTCGCCCCCGGCCTCCCGGGCGTCCTCCCCGTCCGCGACAGCAAGGACCCCGACGGCCCGCAGCTCGCCTTCGGTACGGACGCCTGGCAGTCCTTCATCACGGGCGTCAAGTCCGGCGAGTTCGGGAGCGTCTGACTCCCTCGCCGCCCTGCCGCTTCGGCGGGGCGGCGGCACCACTGCTCAGCGGGCCCCGGCGACGAGGAAGCGGCCGGAGCGCCAGTGCAGTCGGGCCGGGCCGCCGGTGGGCCAGTCGTGGTTCAGGTGGCGGCGGTCGCGGCCGAGGGCGCCGAGGGCGTGGGGGCGCAGGGTGCCGCTCCTCAGGCCGGTGGCCTCCTCGGCCGTCACCGGCATGATCGTCACGTACTGGGCGTCGTCCCCGCCCATCCAGTCGACGACCTCGGTGAAGATCCACACGAACCGCTGCGAACACCCCAGGCAGCGCCGCAGGTTGACGGCGAAGCGCGAGCCGTCCACCACTTCCGCCTCGTGCTCGAAGCCCTCCCGCTGCCGCCCCCACACCGCCCGTTCGTCCTCGCCGTAGCACTTCGCGCAACCGAACTCCGCCATCGGCCTACCCATCGGTCGACTCCCTGTTCCGCGACGTCCCGTGTCGCGGCCCATGATGCCCGCAGGGCCCCGCCGTCCGGCCGCACCGTCACCCGACCGGGGAACAATTCACGGGCCGTTCCCGCGCAGTTCGCGCCCCAGGGCGGACATCCGCACGGCGGGTTGACGCACCCGGGGCCCGGCCCGATTCGCCCCGGCTCGGGCTTCGGGCCGCACACCTCGGAGTCCAGGCCGACCGCCCTCGCGCCCGAACGGGTCTTCACGGCGAAGGGTGGCACGGGCATGTCCCAGATTTCTGGGATTCTCCTCGCCCACCGACCTCGCGCAGAATCGGCGTCAGGCACCCCGGTGAGCACGGGAGCCCGCCAAGCCACCCGTCGGAGAGGGGAGTTGATCAGCGATGTCACGCTCCTTCAAGCGCGCCGATGACAAGGCCTGGCGGACCCGCTCCCGGTCGCTGACGCTCGGCTGACGAACGGCTCTGACCCCGCACCCCACCCCGCCCGGCGCGCCGCCTCCGCGGCCGCCGGGGGGATCAGGGTCAGGGCAGGGGGCGCGCCGGCCGGAGCCTCGGCCGGCCGCCCCCGTCAGTCGGTCTCCAGCAGGAGGGCCGGGAGCTCGGCCTCCCGCACCAGATCACGCGGCAGGGTGAGGCCGAAGTGCCGGCCGAGCACCTCCAGGCAGGTGCGGTGGAGGTCGTCGCCCGCGCGGTCGTGGTCGGGCAGGCCGACGGCGGCCAGCTCGGCCGTCAGGGCGGCGGCGGTGGCCGGCTCGCCCTGGACGTCGCCGGGGCCCCAGGAGGGGTCCAGGTGGAGGTTGAGGGAGCAGACCTCCCGCCCGTCCCGGTGGGCGCTGAAGAACGGCGGCACCGGCTTGCCGTTCTCCTCCTCGAACTCCAGGTGGTAGACCTCGGCGCCGCCGCGCGAGACCTCCGGCCGGACGCTCAGCTCCCCCTGCCAGTAGCCGTACGCCACCGCGAAGGCGAGGTCGCCGCTGCGCCCGTGGTGCAGCGCGATGTCCTCGATGCCGCCGGCGAACTCCAGCTCGTACTCCTCCACCAGGTCCTCGGCGGTGAGCTCGTCGAGCGGCCGCGCCGTGCGCTCCGGGAGCCCTTCGGCGAGCCGGGCCGCCAGTTCCTCCGGCTCCAGGCCGCGGGCGAGCACGACGCTGTAACCTCCGTAGGCGATCGATTCGGGTTCGGCGAGCCAGGTGAGTGCGTCCGTCATGATGATCATCCTGCCGCACCCACCCGCTCGTTCGGTATTCCGAACGATCCGACCGTCCATCGAACCGCCCGTCGAGCCGACCACCGAACCGCCCGTCAGGCCGTCCGATACCGGAGCCCCGGCGCCGGAGCGTCAGTGCCAGAGCCCCCACGCGGCCGGCCGGACCGGCGAGGCCTCGGCGAGGTGGCCGTGCTGCTCGGCCCGGTACTGCAGCACCAGCACCGAGCGGACCGGCTCGCCGTCCAGCGCGGTGTAGGCGTGCGGGAGCGCGGCGTCGAAGCCGATGTAGTCGCCCGGGCCGAGCTCGATCTCGCGGCCGTCCACCCGCACGCCCAGCCGGCCGGCCTGGACGACGGTGTGCTCGGTGCCGGTGTGGCCGCCGGACTCCTGCGCGGCGCCGGTGCGCACCACCTGGTCATAGAGCTCGAACACGGTGTCCCCGGACTCGATCCGGCGCAGCGGCCGCAGGTCGACGCCCCGCCCGCTGAGCACCTCGGCCTCGGCCGCCCGCACCACCGTCACCTCGCCGGCCGGCCGGGCCTCGACCAGGTCGGAGATCGGCACGCCGAGCACCCGGGACAGCCCGAGCACCGTCTCCAGCGTCGGGTTGCCGGCCCCGGACTCCAGCTGGGAGAGCGTCGCCTTGCCCACCCCGGCCCGCCGGGACAGCTCGGACAGCGACAGTCCGCGCTGGGCCCGCACCCGCTTCAGGTTGGCGGCGAGGACGCCCCGGACGGATTCCTCGGCGTCGTTCACGCTGGGCCTCTTCTCTTGCGGCAGTGTTCGATATACCGTACGGGACGCACACCGACGGACGGGGCAGCGTAGCGAAACACCCCGCTGCCCTCACCCTCACCAGGAGACCGCAGTGACCGAGCCCGCCGAGACCACCGAGCCCGCCGAGACCATCAAGTACCGGAAGAACGGCCTGACCCGCGGGGTCACGGACGAGCTCGCGGAGAGCATGAAGCAGGGCTGGGCCGACACCGAGCGCACCGCCCTGGAGCCCGTCCCCCAGGCCGCGCACACCGGCCGCCGCCGCGCCGCGCTGTCCGCCGCCTTCCCCGGCGAGCTGCTGGTCGTCCCGGCCGGCAACCCCAAGGTGCGGGCCAACGACACCGACTACCCGTTCCGCCCCTCCTCCGACTACGCCTACCTGACCGGCGACCAGTCCGAGGACGGCGTCCTGGTGCTCGCCCCGACCGGGGAGAGCGGCCACGAGGCCGTGCTCTACCTGCGCGACCGCTCCCGCACCGACAACGGCGAGTTCTGGCTGGACGGCCACGGCGAGCTGTGGGACGGCCGCCGCAACAGCCTGACCGAGAGCGAGCGGCTGTTCGGCCTGCCCTGCCGGGACGTGCGCACCGCCCGCGCGGACCTGCGCGCCGCCACCGGCCCGGCGCGCGTGCTGCGCCGCCACGACGCGGGCGTCGAGGAGGCCCTCGCGGACCGGATCACCGCCGAGCGAGACGAGGAGTTCGAGGTCTTCCTGTCCGGGCTGCGCCTGGTCAAGGACGCGTTCGAGATCGAGGAGCTGCGCTTCGCCTGCGCCGCCACCGCCCGCGGCTTCGAGGACGTGGTCCGCGTCCTCGGCACCGACTCCGAGACCGCCGAGCGGCTGATCGAGGGCACCTTCTTCGTCCGCGCCCGGGTCGAGGGCAACAGCGTGGGCTACAGCACCATCGCGGCGGCCGGCCCGCACGCCACCACCCTGCACTGGGTGCGCAACAACGGCCACGCCCGCCCCGGCGACCTCCTGCTGCTCGACGCCGGCGTGGAGACCAACCACCTCTACACCGCCGACGTCACCCGCACCCTCCCGGTCAGCGGCCGCTTCACCGAGCTCCAGCGCAAGGTCTACGACGCCGTGTACGCGGCCCAGGAGGCCGGCATCGCGGCCGTCCGGCCGGGCGGGCGGTTCCGCGACTTCCACCACGCCGCCCAGCGCGAGCTCGCCGAACACCTCACCGCCTGGGGCCTGTTCGGCGACCTGAGCGCCGACAAGGTGTACGAGCTGGGCCTGCACCGCCGCTTCACCCTGGCGGGCACCGGGCACATGCTGGGCATCGACGTCCACGACTGCGCCCACTCCCGCACCGAGGAGCACGTCGACGGCCCGCTGGAGCCGGGCATGGTGCTCACCGTCGAGCCGGGCATCTACTTCCAGGAGAACGACCTGACGGTGCCGGAGGAGTACCGGGGCATCGGGGTGCGGATCGAGGACGACATCCTGGTCACCGAGGACGGCAACGAGAACCTCTCCGCCGACCTCCCGCGCCGCTCCGACGAGGTCGAGGCCTGGCTGGCCCGGCTGCGCGGCTGAGCAGCGGAAGAGCGGCACCGGGGCGTACCCGGTGCCGCTCGCGCCGTACGACTACCTGAGCCGCTCCGGCTACTTCAGCTGCTGCAGCGCCACGCCCACCCGCCGCACGGCGGCCTCGACGTCGTCGGGCATCCGGCTGGTGAAACAGAGCCGGAAGAAGCCCGGCTCCGCGTTGTGCATGGTCCCGCCGGGCAGCAGGGAGACCTCGGTGGGCTTGGCGGCGAGGTAGCGGAACAGCCACTCCTCGTTCGGGTCGAGCCCGTCCGGCCCGATGGCCGGCAGCCCGTTCACGTGCTCGCCGGGCGCGCGCTTGCCGAGGTACCTGGTGAGGTCGAGCCAGAAGAACATCGCGGCGTTGTCGCCGTCCTGGTGGACGTACTCGATCCCGGCGGCGTCCAGGGCGTCCTTGGTCCTGCGGAAGCTCGCGCTCAGCAGCGTGCGGTACTCGCGCATCGCGTACACCGGGTAGGGCTCCCCGTCGACGGTGGCCTTGAACAGCTCCCCGATGACGTAGGTCTTCAGCGAGTCGAACGGGGTGAACCAGGGCAGTGCGCGGGTCTGTTCGGCCGGGTCGTCGCTGCCGAGCATGGCGCGGTGCACGGCCTCGTTCTTGGAGATGACGAAGCCCGTGCGGAAGCCGGACAGCCCGAAGTCCTTGGCGAAGCCCCAGACCAGGTGGACCCGGTCGGTGTGCTCCTGGTACGCGTCCAGGGCCACCGCGCTGGTGAACGGCGTCGTCCCGGTGTCGAGTTGGGAGTGGCAGTAGATCTCGTCGGAGATGATGTGGAGGTCGGTGTGCGCGAGCGCCCAGCCGTAGATCTCGTCGAGGAGTTCCTTCGGGTAGTTGACGCCCAGCGGGTTGTGCGGATTGGTGAGGACGAGCAGCCGCGGGTTGTGCCCGGCCTCCTTCCGCGCCTCGTAGGCGTTCACGATCAGGTTCAGGGTGAGCCGGTAGCGGTCCTCCCCGTGGGTGGGCAGGTGCACCGGGACGCACTTCAGCTTGGGCCGTTCCTGGAACGACCAGTTGAAGCCCTGCCAGTACGGCGCCGGGATCAGCACCTCGTCCCCGGGCTTGAGCGGCACGCCGCCCGTCCCCTGCCGCCGCATGAGCCCGTAGGCGATGCACTCCAGCGCGGAGGAGACCCCGGCGCAGCCGAAGACGTCCTCCATCACGACCGTGCGGCCGAACGCCCGGGTGAGCAGGTCCGCCGCCTGCTGACGCAGCCACGGGATGCCGACCGGGGCCATGTACTTGATGTTCAGCTCGGGGATCAGCCGGATCTTCTCGAAGACGTCCCGCTGCATCGAGTCGTGGTAGAGCAGGACGTTCTCCGCGACGGACAGGTCGACGGCGGTGTCCGGCGCTAGGTGCTGGTGGTAGAAGGCAAGGGCCTGCTCGAAGTCGGGCAGGCCGGCGTGCAGGTCGGCGATCGCCTGGGGCGAGGCGATCCTGAGTCCGTTCTCGGTGATGGTCATGGTGGGTCCCCTGTCGGGTGGGCGGGTCCGGCAGCGCGCCAGCAAGGGTGCCGGAAGGGTGCCGAACGACGCCGGGCACGGCCGGACGATGCCGTTCGCACACGCATCGGCCCCAGCCGACCACGCCCCGGACCCGGCCGCCAGCGCTCGGCGGCCGTCCGGACGGCGGGCGCGCCCCGGCCCGCCGTCCGGACCGGGAACCCGCTTCAGCCCGTCGTCCGTGATGCCGGTGCCCTTGGCCGGTCAGCCCAGCCGCCACACCGTCGTGGTCTTGACCGCGGTGTCCTCCAGGTCCGCGACCACCGGCACCTGGTACGCCGCCACCGCGGTGAACCGGTCCCGGGGCAGGTAGGCCCGGCCCGGGTCGCCGACGACGACGGTCGCGCCGCGCGCCACGGCCCGCTCCAGGAAGGGCAGGAAGCGGGCGGCCATGGCCCGTTCGTAGAAGACGTCACCCGCGAGCACCACCTCGGCGGGCCCGCCGTCGCCGTCCACCAGGTCCACCAGGGCGCCGTCCACCCGGACCCCGTTGGCCTCGGCGTTCAGCCCGATCGCGGCCACCGCGTAGGCGTCGATCTCGGCGGCGCGCACCTCCGTCGCCCCGCGCAGCGCGGCGGCCACCCCGACCAGCCCGGAGCCGGCCGCGACGTCCAACACCGTACGGCCGTCGACCAGTTCGGGGTGGTCCAGCACGTAGCGGGCGACCGCCACCCCGCCCGCCCAGGCGAAGGCCCAGAACGGCGGCGGCAGCCCGGCCCGCCCACGCGCCCGTTCGGTGGTCTCCCACAGGGCGATGGCGTCCTCGGCCATGTGGAGGCTGATCTCGGGCACGAAGGGGACGGGCTTCAGCTCGGTCTCCCGCCGGATGAAGGCGAGGTCCTCGGCGGTCTGAGGATCGGGCTGAAGGGCGGGCGGGAGAGCGGATCGGAGAGTGCGCAGCTCACTCGGCATGTCCGCAGCATAGGGCCCGCGCGGGGGTGCTCCCCGCCACCCATCCGGCGGGACGCCCCCACCCGTGTGCCCGACGGCCGGATTCACCCCCTCTCGCTCAACCCCCGCTCGTCCACCACCCGCTTGATCTTCCCGACCGAGCGCTCCAGCGTGTACGGGTCCACCACCTCGGCCGCGACGGTGATCCCGACCCCGTCCTTCACCGCCCGGACGATCTCCGCGCGCGCCGCCTCCCGCCGCTCCGCGGAGGCCTCCGGCCGGGCCTCCACCCGGACGGTCATGGTGTCCAGCCGCCCCTGCCGGCCGAGCCGCAGCTGGAAGTGCGGCGCGACGCCCGGGGTGCGCAGCAGGATCTCCTCGATCTGGGTCGGGAAGACGTTCACCCCGCGCAGGATGATCATGTCGTCGCTGCGCCCGGTGACCTTCTCCATCCGCCGGAACGCCGGCCGCGCGGTGCCGGGCAGCAGTCGGCTGAGGTCGCGGGTGCGGTAGCGGATGATCGGCAGCGCCTCCTTGGTGAGCGAGGTGAAGACCAGTTCGCCGCCCTCCCCCTCGGGCAGCACCTCGTCGGTGAACGGGTCGACGACCTCCGGGTAGAAGTGGTCCTCCCAGATGTGCAGCCCGTCCTTGGTCTCCACGCACTCCTGCGCGATGCCCGGGCCGACCACCTCGGAGAGGCCGTAGATGTCGACGGCGTGCAGGTCGAGCCGCTCCTCGATCTCGCGCCGCATCTCCTCCGTCCACGGCTCGGCCCCGAAGATGCCGATCCGCAGCGAGGTGCTCCGCGGGTCGACGCCCTGCCGCTCGAACTCGTCGAGCAGGGTCAGCAGGTAGGACGGGGTGATCATGATGATCTCGGGCTCGAAGTCCAGGATCAGCCGCACCTGGCGGGCCGTCATGCCGCCGGAGGCCGGGATGACGGTGCAGCCGGCCCGCTCGGCGCCGTAGTGCGCGCCCAGGCCGCCGGTGAACAGGCCGTAGCCGTACGCGATGTGCGCCTTGTGGCCGGGCCGGCCGCCGGCCGCACGGATCGAGCGGGCGACCACGTCGGCCCACATGGAGAGGTCGTCGTCGGTGTAGCCGACCACGGTCGGCAGTCCGGTGGTGCCGCTGGAGGCGTGGATCCGGCGGACCCGCTCCATCGGGACGGCGAACATGCCGAAGGGGTAGCCCTCGCGCAGGTCGGCCTTGGTGGTGAAGGGGAAGCGGGCGAGGTCGTCCAGGGTGCGGCAGTCCTCGGGGCGGACGCCGGCCGCGTCGAACTTGCGACGGTAGAGCTCGACGTTGTCGTACGCGTGCCGCAGGGTGGCCCGCAGCCGGGTGAGCTGGTGGGCGCGCAGCTGGTCCGGACCCATCCGCTCGCCGGCGTCCAGGAGCTCGGGCGGTAGCGGCTCCCCGAGGTGTCGGCGCGGGACGGGTGCGGTGCCGGTCATCGTCGCTCCTTCGCTGCTGTGCCGATTTCGCGCTGCTCTGCCGATTTCGCTGCTCTGCCGAGGTTCGCCCGCATCGAGGACGCCCAGACCGAGATAGCCGACCGATCGTTCGGTCAGCTCCCCTGCGCTCCATTGATCCAGTACCCGAACCACCTGTCAAGGGATCGCGCGGACCTTCCGGAATGTGAAGTTCCGACCGCTTCGCGGCAACTTCGTGTCGAGAGCTTGGCTAGCCGATATGAAAATCATTACAGAAGTTTGACTCGCTTCCGCCCTTCACCGCCCCGCCCCCATGGTTCAGTAGTGCGGTTTCTGTCCCGCACCCCGGAGTGATCACCGTGCCCACGACTCCCGCCCTGGTCAGCGCGCTGCGCGAACTCGGCGACCGACCCGCCGTCGTCGCCGACGGGCGCGCGATCAGCGGCATCGGCCTGCTGCTCGGCGTCTCCCCGCCCGGCGGACTCCCCCAGGCCCTCGCCCGCCGCATAGCCGAGCACGCCGCCCTGCCGCCCTCCGCCGCCCGGGCCGCCGAACAGCGGCTGCGCTACTGGGCCGGCGTCCTCGGCGCACCCCCGATCCGGCACACCGTGCTGCACCCCGTCACCGACCTCGCCGTCGACCTCGCCCTCGCCACCCTGCTGGCCGGCGGCACCGTCCACTGCGGCGACCCCGACCAGCGGCCCGAGCAGCAGCTCGAAGCCGTCGCCACCGCCCGGGCCACCCACCTCAGCCTGCCCTCCGCCCTGCTCTGGCGGCTCAGCGGACAGCCCGGGCTCGCCGCCCACGACCTCGCCGCGCTGCGCCTGGTCCTGCACGTCGGCCCCGAACCCCGGCAGGAGGACGTGTACGCCGCCGTCGACGCGCTCGGCGCCGTCCTCGCCCACGTCCGCGCCCCGGACAGCAACGCCGAGGCCGCCGACCGCCGACTGCGCGCCGACGCCGCCAACGCCTCGGCCGCCGCCTGGAAGTACGGCATCGGCGTCACCGCCGAGCAGGTCCACGACTTCGGCGCCCAGCTCGACCGGGCCGTGCTCGCCGCCCTCCTGCACACCCTCCAGCAGAACGGCGTGCTCACCGACCCCGCCCGCGGCTACCCCGAGGCCGAGGTCCTCGCCGCCGCCATGGTCACCCCCGCCCAACGCCCCCGCGTCGTCCGCTGGCTGGACGCACTCGCCCGGCACGGCCTGCTCACCCGGCGGGACGGCGGGGCCCAGGGCCCGGTCTTCCGCGGCGGTCCCGGGCCGGACGCCGCCGAGGTCCGGGAGGCCTGGCGCCCCGCCGCCGAGACCTGGGCCGACGGGCTCGGCCCGGCCGCCGCCCTGGACCGGGTCCGACGCGGCGCCCTGCGGCTGCCCCGGCTGATCACCGGCCAGGAGGCCCCCCGGCCGGACGCCTCCCCCGTCCGCTGGGCCGCCTCCCACGGCTTCCTCGGCGCCGCCCTCGGCGCGCTGGTGCGCGGCACCGCCGAGGCCCACCAGGGGCCCGGGCCGCTGCGCGTCCTCGAACTGGACGCGGAGGGCGGCGAGCCCGCCGTCGCCCGCGCCCTCGCCACCCGGCCCCGGCCGCACACCGAGCACCACTCGGCCCCCGACGGCGGGCGCTACGACGTCGTCATCGCGAGCGCGGGCGGGGTGGCGGGCGCGGGCGGGCTGGCGGTGGAACCGGTGCAGGACGTCCCGGCGCTGGTCCGGCTGCTCGCCCCCGGCGGCCGGCTCCTGCTGCTCGCCCCCACCACCGAACAGCTCGACCTGCTGATCACCGGCGACGCCCACGGCCTCACCGCCCGCCCTGCCGAGCAGTGGCGGGCGGCGCTCACCACCGCGGGCTGCCCGACGGTGCTGACCCTGCCGGAGGACGGACACCCGATGGGGCTGCTGGGGCAGCGGCTGTTCGCGGCCCGGGTGGACTGACGCGCGCCCGGGGGTGTGGCTGGCTACGCTCAAAAGTCATGACCACTTCCGCGCGTCCGGCCCGGCCCGCCCGCGGGTCCGTCGGCTCCATCGGTTCCCTCCGCTCGATCCGCTCGATCCGCTCGATCGTGTCCGTCCGGTCGATCGACTCGATCGGGTCGGTGCTGTCGACCGGCTCGATCGGATCCGCCCTCTCCCTCGGCTCGATCGGGTCGGTGCTGTCCATCGGCTCGATCGGGTCGGTGCTGTCCATCGGCTCGATCGGCTCCGTCCTCTCCCTCGGCTCGATCGGCTCGGCCTGCTCGACCCTCGGCGTCCTGTCGGCCGGCTCCCGGCGCGGCCTCGGCCCGCTGCTGTCGGAACGTTCCCTCCGGTCGGTGCTGTCCCGGCGGCTCCCCTACCGGCCCGCCGTGGCCGGGCGGTGAAGTCCGGATCACGCACCGCCACCCGATCCGTACCATTTCGATACCGAAGCCTGGATGAGCTGCGGAGATCCTCGCCGCCCGGGCCCGTCCCCGGGTAGGCTCCGCTTGTCCTCCGGCCCTCGCGCAGGCGGCCCCCTGCCGCCCTGCCGCGTTCTCCGGGGGCGCACCCCCGCGGGCCATTCGGTGGGCACCGCGCACTCGACACCGCGCGCCAGGGCAGTCGCGCGAACGGCGAAGGGCATCGCATTGGCGGATCGGCTCACCGGAGGAGACTCCTCGCTGCTGCGGCGGATCAACGCGGCGGTCACGCTTCGGGCGCTGCGGAACGGCCACTCCGTGACCCTCACTCAGCTCGTCGGCGAGACCGGGCTCTCCCGCCCGACGGTCGAGGGCGTGATCGAGGGCCTGGTCGAGACCGGACTGGTCGCCGAGGTCGAGCAGCCGAGGGAGGACGGCCAGCCGGGCACCGGCCGCCGCGGCCGCCCCGCCCGCTGGTTCCGCTTCCGCGCCGAGGCCGGGCACATCCTCGGCATCGAGATCGGCGTGCACGACATCCGGGTCATCCTCGCCGACCTCACCGGCGAGGTGGTGGGCAGTCACTTCAAGCCGGTGGACGAGACCCTCGACGCCGAGGACCGGCTCGCCGCCGTCCGCACCGCCGTCGCCGAGGTGCTGCGCAAGGCCGGCATCTCCCGCGACAACCTGTGGGCGGTCGGCATCGGCACCCCCGGCATCGTCGACCGCGAGGGCACCGTCCAACTGGGCACTGCGATGCCCGGCTGGACCGGCCTCGACCTCGGCGCCAAGCTGCGGCGCTCGTTCCGCTGCCCGGTCCTGATCGAGAACGACGCCAACCTGGCCGCCATCGCCGAGCACTGGCAGGGATCGGCGGTCGGCGCCGACGACGTCGTCTTCGTGATGGCCGGCCTCAGCCCGGGCGCCGGCTCCCTCATCGGCGGCCGGCTGCACCGCGGCTTCGGCGGCGCGGCAGGCGAGATCGGCGCCCTGCACCTGCTCGGCCAGGAGGTCACCCCCGAGCGCCTGCTGTCCACCACCGGAAAGCCCCTCAACCCGCTGGACGAGGCCGCCGTGGCCCGCGTACTGCGGCTGGCCCGGGAGGGCGACGAGGTCGCCAAGGTCGCCATGGACCGCTTCCTCACCCGCCTCGTCCAGGGCGTCGCCGCACTCGTCCTGGCCATCGACCCCCAGCTGGTGGTCATCGGCGGCTGGGCGGCCGGCCTCGACGGCGTCCTGGACCCGCTGCGCGAACGCCTGGCCCAGTTCACCCTGCGCGCCCCCGAGGTCGCCCTGGCGGCCCTCGGCTCGGAGGTCGTGGCGATGGGCGCCCTGCGCGTCGCGCTCGACCACGTCGAGGAACAGCTCTTCGCCGTCGACCCGCCCCGGGCCTGACGCCGCGCTCAAGGAGCGGGGGTCACCTCAGGGCGCGAAGTCCGGGTCGGTCAGGTCGAGGGTGAGCGTGCTGCCCCAGTCGTTGACGAAGTGCGCCAACGGCCAGTCGACGGACGCCCCAACGAACGGGTTGCCGGTCGACGTGGTCAGGAGCCACCGCAGTCCGCGGTCCGGTCCGAGCCGACCGATGAAGCCAAGGTGCCCGAGGCCGCTGTCACCGTGGACCACGTAGCCCAGCCCGTCCGGCAGTTCGACCTCGTCGATGACCTCGACGCTGCCCGCGTCCCACGGCGGATCGGCCACCAGAGCCGCCACGTCCACCGGCCCGCCCAGCTCCAGCCGGAGGTGCTCCGGCCCGTCGATGTCCGCCTCCCGGGCCGTGCCGTCCGCCCGGAACAGGCAGTCGAAGGCCAGCACCTCCGACTTCGCCCACGATGCGAGGACCGCGTTCACCGGTCGACCCCCGTTCTCACCCATTGCGTGGCTGTGCCACTGCCACGCGGACGCTACCAGGCGACCCGGCCCGGTTTACGGCAGGGCCCCAACGGCAAAGGCCCGGACGCCAGTTGGCGCCCGGGCCTCGACCTGAGGGTTTCCGGAAAATGGTTCAGGGGCTTCAGGGGTTCAGGGATTCACGGGTGGTGCGTCAGGAGGCGGTACGGACCTCGGCCGTCGCACCGACCGGGGTGACCTCGACGAGTCCGGCCTCGCCGAAGGTCAGCTTGCAGGTGTCCGCCCGATAGGTGGCCACCGCCAGCGCCACCAGTCGGCCGGCCGAGGCGTACTGGGTGGTCATGACCAGGACGGGCGCGCCCGGCGGGCGCTCCAGCAGGGCGGCCTGCTCGGCCTCGGCGACACCCAGCTCGACCGAGCGGGACTCGCCGTCCACCTCCAGGCGCTCCAGCTGGCGCAGCACCGAACGGGCGCGGTCGCTCTCGGCGCGGAAGCCCGGCAGGTGCGGCAGCGCGGCGGCCGGGACGTGCAGCGACTCGCTGGCCACCGCGCGGCCCTCCACCAGGCGGACCCGGCGCACGGTGTGCACGGTGGCGCCCTCAGCGATGCCGAGGCCCTTCGCCAGCTGCGCGGAGGCGGGGGCGGTGGTGCAGTCGACCGTCCGCCAGGCCTGGTTGCGCGCGGTGCCGGGCCAGCCCTCCTCCTGCCGGTTGACCGGGACGCCGACCCGCGGGGCGGCGATCAGGGTGCCGATCCCCCGGCGGCGCACCAGGCGGCCCTCCAGCTCCAGCTGGTCGAGCGCCTGACGCAGCGTGGCCCGGGCGACGCCGAAGCGGGCCGAGAGCTCGCGCTCGTTGGGCAGCACCTGACCGGTGGAGAACTCCGAGTCGATGGCCCGCAGCAGCACCGTGCGCAGGTGCCAGTACTTCGGCTCCGGCACCGCCGAAAGCTGTCCTGTCGTCCCCACCGCGTCCTCCACCCGTGAGTTTGTCCGCCCTGCGACAAGGAGGGCGGATCCCGAGCCCACTGTCCGCAGTCGCGGCAGGTGGGAGAGCGGGCCTTTATCCGTCCTTCTTTATTAAAGGTCCTTGCAGTAAGTGACCCTAGGTGCTCCGTCCGGAGATGGTCAAGACCAATGGCGGGGCTCGATGGGACTGCCGCACATCTTCATGCCGCGTTCACGACAGCTCCTGTCAGCCGCTGTCACCACCATCGACACCCTCCGACGGGACCCGCCCGACCCCGCGCGTCACGGTTCGGGCCGGGAACGCCCAGTCGGTAGGCTGCTCGGGTGATCGTGGTGACGAGTGTGAACGTGAACGGAATCCGGGCGGCGGCCAGGAAGGGCTTCGTCGAATGGCTGGCCGGCACCGAGGCGGACGTGGTCTGCCTCCAGGAGGTGCGCTCCGAACCCGAGCAGCTACCCGTCGAACTGCGCGACCTGGACGGCTGGCACGCCGTCTGGGCCCCCGCCGCCACCAAGGGCCGGGCCGGCGTCGCCGTCCTCTCCCGCGCGGAGCCGCAGCGCACGGCGATCGGATTCGGATCGGACGAATTCGACAATTCGGGCAGGTACGTCGAAATCGACCTGCCCGGCCTGACCATCGCCAGCCTCTACCTCCCCTCCGGCGAAGTCGGCACCGAGCGCCAGGAGGAGAAGGAACGCTTCATGGCGGAATTCCTCCTCCACCTCACCGCCCTGCGCGCCCGCGCCGCCGCCGACGGCCGCGAGGTCGTCGTCTGCGGCGACTGGAACATCGCCCACCGCCCCGAGGACCTCAAGAACTGGAAGGCCAACCAGAAGTCCGCCGGCTTCCTCCCCGAGGAACGCGCCTGGCTCTCCCGCGTCTACGACGAGGCCGGCTACGTCGACGTCGTCCGCGCCCTCCACCCCGACCGCACCGGCCCCTACTCCTGGTGGTCCTACCGCGGCCGCGCCTTCGACAACGACTCCGGCTGGCGCATCGACCTCCAGGTAACCACCCCCACGCTGGCCGCCCGCGCCACCGACGCCCGCGTCGAACGCGCCGACACCCACGCGGAGCGGTGGTCCGACCACGCCCCGGTCACCGTGGCCTACGACGTGGACAACTGACCGACGCATAGCACCACTTGGGCAAACTGGAGGTTCCCCGGTGCGCGGTCGTACCGCGCACCGGGGCACCTCCTCACCCCGCCGTCCCCAAGCGTCTTCGACCCGGGAACCTCCACCGTGCCCCTGGTCAGCGTCAGCCCGCCTGCGAAGTCCCGCTCGCCACTTGCCATCCAGTCCACCATCACCACAAGGCCAGCCGGCTCCACCAACAACCCATGAGCTCCACTATGGATAGCCAACCGAATCGAACTGAATCAAATAGCGCTCGCTGAAGCGAATCACCGCAGGTCAGCAAGCGTCGGCCCCGCGCTCGCGGGGGTTGCTCCGCGGGGAAGTCGACCATCATCCCCGCCGTCCCGTCGGCCCCGCGCTCGCGGGGGTTGCTCCGCCGTCGAGGTCCGGGAGCTGGAGGGCCCCGCGGTCGGCCCCGCGCTCGCGGGGGTTGCTCCACCTCCACTGGTGCAAGGGTGAGCGTGGTTTCGTCGGCCCCGCGCTCGCGGGGGTTGCTCCACCACGACTCGGGGGTCCGGGCGCTCGCCCGGGTCGGCCCCGCGCTCGCGGGGGTTGCTCCTGCGCTACACGCTGGCGGCGGACGTGGTGCTCGGTCGGCCCCGCGCTCGCGGGGGTTGCTCCTGGAGGGCGCCGGCGTTCTCGAAGTACGCCCTGTCGGCCCCGCGCTCGCGGGGGTTGCTCCGGTGGCCGATGTAGCCCCTCATCGACTCCACGGTCGGCCCCGCGCTCGCGGGGGTTGCTCCGGGGCACCGACCATGCTCGGCAGCATCGACTCGTCGGCCCCGCGCTCGCGGGGGTTGCTCCGAGCTCATCATCACCGCCGTCACCGGCACCACGTCGGCCCCGCGCGAGCGGGGTTGCTCCTCCCCACCGCCGACCTGCGCCGATGCGCCGACGTCGGCCCCGCGCTCGCGGGGGTTGCTCCTCTCCGGCCTGCTCGCCCGCTCGATCGTCGTCGTCGGCCCCGCGCTCGCGGGGGTTGCTCAACGAGCGCCACCAAATGTCCGAGCAGACCACCGTCGGCCCCGCGCTCGCGGGGGTTGCTCCTGAAGGATGCGGGCCAGGGAGGTCAGGCCGGGGTCGGCCCCGCGCTCGCGGGGGTTACTCCACGGAACGAGACGGCGGTAATGGTGCCGGGCTGTCGGCCCCGCGCTCGCGGGGGTTGCTCCGTCCGCCTGATCGACGGCAAGGCACCGGGGCAGTCGGCCCCGCGCTCGCGGGGGTTGCTCCATCTGCACCAAGTTCAGCACCGAGGCGTACAGGTCGGCCCCGCGCTCGCGGGGGTTGCTCCGGCGCCTCGCTGGCCGCGATCCCGCTGGTCACGTCGGCCCCGCGCTCGTGGGGGGTTACTCCCGGCCAACCCCTGGCTCGACCCGCCCACTTCGTCGGCCCCGCGCTCGCGGGGGTTGCTCGGGCTGCCCCGGCATCGCCAGCCTCACCACCCGGTCGGCCCCGCGCTCGCGGGGGTTGCTCTGGGCGGGCGCCCGCGTAGGCGGCCATGCCCTTGTCGGCCCCGCGCTCGCGGGGTTGCTCCATGAACTCGGTGATCGCCGCGTTGACCTGCACCGGGTTCTCCAGGAATCCCAGGTGCCCGCAGTCGGCGACTTCCCGATAGTGGCAGCCACCGCCGCAGGGGCCGCCAGGGCCTGACTCCGGACGCACGAAGGCCATTGAGCCGTGGGGGGCGTTGCGTCCCCCCGCGGCCCCGCGGCCCCTTCGCGCCGCTCAAGCGGCCTCCGCCTCGAGGACCTCGGCCACCGGACGGCGGGCCCCGGCACGGGCCGGGAACGAGGTCAGCAGTGAGATCAGCGTGATCGTCCCGACGACCACGGCCAGCAGGACGACCGGGCTCGGCGGGTGCGCCGGCCCGCCCTTGCCCACACCGCTGAGGAGCGCGATGCCGCCGGGGATGCCCAGCAGGGCGCCGACCGTCACCGGGATCGCCTGCGCCTAGACCAGACTGGCGCTCACCTGGCCCGCGTTGGCGCCGAGTGCGCGGGCCACCGCCGAGGAGCGGCGCGCGCCGAGGACCGTCGCCCAGACGATGAAGACCGCGTTGATCGAGGCCAGCACACCGATCATGACCGTGATCACCAGCATGGTCTGGCCGAGTCGTTCGGACAGCGGGTCGGCCAGCGCGTTGGGCCCGGAGAACTCCTGGGAGGCGACGCGCAGACGGGCCGTCAGCACCGCGACGATGCCACTGACGGTAATGGCGTCGCTCGCCGCGGCGAGTACCGCCCGTCGGGGCCGCCGGGCCGCCAGCCGCAGGCCGAGCAGCATCGGCACCGGCAGTCGCGTGGACAGCGCGATCAGCCCGCCGCGGCGCTTCGGCGACCGTGCCGAACCTGGCGAGCTGGTCGTCCGTGACCACCGGAGCGGTGTGCTTGCCGTACAGCCGCAGCACCACGTCCGGTCCGGCGGTGGCGGCCCTCGTCCGTTCGAAGGGCCGGCTGGTGACGTCGCGCAGTGACAGGCCCAGGGCCAGGGTCGTGCTCGCGGCAGTGATGACCAACAGCAGCGGGGCCGCCTCGGTGCGGCGACGGCGAAGGTCCCGGAAGGCCAGCCGCAGGGAAACCAGCCCGGACAACGCCGCGTCCAGTCCGCGATCCTCAAGCACGGCCGGGTGCAGCCCCCGCACCAGGTCGTTGAGCTCGGAGATCGCCTCCTTCGCCTCAAGGTGCGCCTCCGCGATCGCCGCGCGGGTCTCGTTCGACATGCCGGGGTGGGCGGCCATGACCAGGCCCAGGTTGACCGCGAGCGAGACCATCCGCTGCTGGGTACCGTCGTGCAGGTCGCGCTCGATGCGGCGGCGCTCGGCATCGACGGCTTCGATCAGGCCCGTTCGACTCTCGGCCAGGTAGTCGACCTGCTCCCGGAGCTGCTGGGTCCGACTGGACCCGAGACGGGCCGCCGCCAGACGCGACTCGACCCGGGCCACCGCACCCGCCGTCCAGGGCACGGCGCACAGGAGGACGAGTCCGCCCAGCAGGTAGCACGGCAGCTGCGTCGCGTACCCGAACCAGTCCTTGCGGACCCGCGCCGGCAGCGCCCACGCCCAACCGAAGGCGGTGGCGCCCGCCAGGCCCGCGATCGCCACCGCGAGCACCAGCAGCTCCGGCACGGCCAGCAACGGGCCCAGGAAGAGGTGGTATCCGACCTGGTACCAGGTCCGTGTCGAGAAGAGCCACCGGGCGGCTGACGCCCACGACCGGCGATCCGGCGTGGGCGTCAGCCGAGGGATGTCCACCCCGAGGAGTGCCCGGTGGCGAGCCCGCTGAACGGCCGTCAGCACCGGGACACCGAGCGCGATCAGGACGACCGACGTGGGAAGGTTCAACCTCGGCCGACGTCGTGAGCCTTTTCCGCATGTTCCAGCCAGGGGCCGCGATGGGTGGTCCCGTGCAAGCGCATGGGCCAGGCAGGAGGAGTTGGACGGGTTGCACGGGCCGGCCGGGCCGTCACCAGCCGTCGGTGAGCCGGAGGGCGTGGGAGAAGGAGGCTCCGCCCGTGTTCGTCCATTCGTCGAGGACGCCGTAGGTGTCGTTGCGGGCGATGAGGTCGGCGCGGCCGGTGCCCCGGAAGTCACCGGCGACCGTCTGCGAGAACGGACCCCACCCGTCGGTGACGAGCACACGACCGGCGAAAGTACCGTCCCCGTTACCCCGCCACATGTACAGGTTGCCCGTCGCATCCTCCCTCGCCATCAGATCCGCGCGACCGGTCCCCCGGAAATCGCCGGCGGTGGTCTGGGAGAACGCGCCCCAGCCGGCCGTCAGGTCGGTCCTGGCCGCGAAGGACCCGTCTCCCCGCCCCGCCCACTCGTACAGGTGCCCGTCCGAGTCGTCGCGGGCGACGAGGTCGCCGGTGCCCTTGCCGTGGAAGGCTCCGGCCGTCGTCTGGGAGAAG
>NZ_LIPD01000008.1 GCF_001905545.1 Streptomyces sp. CB02056
GCTAGTGTTTGTTTCAAAAGGAATCTCCAACCCCAGTCGCAATGACCGAGGCCGGGGATGTCAACATATCTGGCGTTGACTTTTGGCACGCTGTTGAGTTCTCAAGGAACGGACGCTTCCTTCGGACCGCCTTCCAGCGGACCCTCCGGGCTTCGTTCTTTCGTGTCTCCAGCTTACCAGACGTTTTCCGCTCCGTTTACCGGCGCTTCATTCATCCGATTCCCACTGGGGGGATTTCCTGCGAACTTCGTTCCGAAGCCTATCAAGGCTTTCGGAGTGATCCGTCCGTGGGATTTTGCTTCGTCAGAGGACGCGTATTCCGTGGAACACGCTCGCCTCGATTCGGCGGTGTCGTAGACACTAACGCCCGGGACCGACCGTTGTCCAGTCAGTCCCAACCGTTCAAACCTACTAGCCCACCCTCACCACGTCAATGGTTTGGCCGGACGAGTAGAAGACTAGCAGGTCAGAGACCTGTCGATCACATCGGCTCAGGCCGCGACGGGCTGGAGGTCCGCCCGGTCGGCCGCGTCCAGATCGCCGAACTCCCCGTCCCCGGCGGCCCGCCGGCCCAGCACCAGGGCATAGAGGAGGAAGGCCGCCTCGGCCAGCACACCGATGGAGATGCGGGCCCAGGTCGGCAGGCCGGACGGGGTCACGAAGGCTTCGAGGACGCCGGAGACCGCCAGGACCGTCGCCAGGCCGATCGACATGCCGATGATCGCGCGGCCCTGTTCCGCCAGCGCCACCGAGCGGGTGCGCGGGCCGGGGTCGATGACGGTCCAGCCGAGGCGCAGCCCGAGGCCGCCGGCCACGAAGACCGCGGTCAGCTCCAGCAGGCCGTGCGGGACGAGCAGGCCGAGGAAGACGTCGAGGCGACCGGCGGAGGCCATCAGCCCGACGCCGATGCCGAGGTTGAGCACGTTGGTCCACATCACGTAGAGCACCGGAATGCCCAACGCGATCCCGAACAGCAGGCACTGCACGGCGATCCAGGCGTTGTTCGTCCAGACCTGTGCCGCGAAGGAGCTGGCCGGCCGGTCCGAGTAGTACGTCTCGTACTGGCCGCCGGGGCGGGTCAGCTCCTGGAGGTGTTCGGGCGCGACCAGGCTGTTGCGGACCTCGGGGTGGGTGGCCATCCACCAGGCGAGCAGTGCGGTGGCGACCATCGAGACCACCGCCACCGGCACCCACCAGCGGCGCGAGCGGTAGAGCGCGGCCGGGAAGCTCACCGTGTAGTAGCGGGCGACGTCCTGCCAGCCGTTGGTCCGGGCGCCGGTCACCGCGCTGCGGGCGCGGGAGACCAGGCCGGTCAGCCGGCTCACCAGGGCCGGGTCCGGCGCGGCGGCCTGGACCTTGGCGAGGTGTCCGGTGGCGCGCTGGTAGAGCGTGACCAGCTCGTCGGCCTCCTCCCCGCCGAGCCGGCGCCGGCGGGCGAGGGCGTCCAGTCGGGCCCACTCCCCCTGGTGGGTGGCGACGAAGACGTCCAGGTCCATTTCGGCGGCTCCATAGATCGGCGGCGGGCGCGGACGTGCGTGCGCGGGCGGGTCCGCGGGCGGGCGGGTCCGGGCGGGCGGGTCCGGGCGGACCCGCGCGGCCCAGCATGCCAGCAGCGGCCGCCGCCCCGGCCGTCGGGATCTCACTTCCCGTGCGCCCACCGGGCCCCGTATGTTTGCGGCTGCGGATCAGACTGCGGAGAGCGCGTCACGGGGGGCCGGTCCGGGGTGGTTCCCTCCCCCGGCACCGCCGCCCTCCCAGGCGCCGGATCCCCATGGGCGAGCCGTACCGGCTCCAAGAACGTGAACGGACAGGTGTCTTGAGCGACCTGGTGACGGGTGAGGCGGTCGTCCTCGGCCTGCAGACGGCGAAGCTTCCGAGCAGGGCCCTGGCGATCGTGATCGACCTGCTGGTGGAGTTCGCCGCCCTGCTGGTGTTCACGCTGCTGCTGAGCCTCGCGCTGATCGGGCTCGACGGCGCGGCCCTGGCCGCCACGATGATCGGCCTGATGGTGTTCTTCCTGGTCGCCGTGCCCGTGATGGTCGAGACCCTCACCCGCGGCCGCTCGCTCGGCAAGGCCGCGCTCGGCCTGCGCGTGGTGCGCACCGACGGCGGGCCGGTGCGCTTCCGGCACTCGCTGGTGCGCGGGCTGGTCGGCTTCTTCGAGATGATCGTGCTGACCGGCGCCCCGGCCGTGATCACCTCGGCGGTGCACTCGGACGGCAAGCGGCTCGGCGACATCTTCGCCGGGACGGTGGTCGTCCGCGAGCGCACCCCGGGTGCGGGCGGCTCCGCCACCCCGCTGCCGCCGGTGCACCCGCACCTGCTGCAGTCGATGGGCCACGAGCTGGTCGCGATGGACCTGTCCGCGGTACCGGAGCCGCTCTGGCTGGCCGTCCGCCAACTGCTCGGCCGGACGAGCCAGTTGGACCCGGCGGTGATGCACCGGATGTCCACCCGGCTGGCCGAGGACCTGTCCGCCCTGATCGGCCACCCGATCGCGCCGGGGCTGCACCCGGCGGCGTACCTGGGCGCGGTGCTCACCGAGCGCCAGCGGCGGGAGTGGACCCGGGCCCAGCAGCAGCTGTGGGCGGCCGGGCCGATACCCGGCCGACCGATACCCGGCCGACCGATACCCGCCCAGGTGCCCGCTCCCCGCCCGGCCTCCGGTCCGCTCCCCGCGCCGGCTCCGACCGGCCCGGCCGACGGACGGCCCGTCCGGGTCCTCGGCCTGCCGGCCCAGCAGCCCGCGCCCACGGCTCCCCCGGCCCCCGCCGCGGCCCCGGCAGCCGCACCGACCGCCCCGACGGCCCCGTCCTTCGACAAGCCCGCCGCCGGCAGCGGCTTCGCCCCGCCCGCCTGAGGCGAACCGCCCCGGCCGCAGCAGCCCTGCCGCACCGGCCCCGGCCGCGAAGGCCCGCTACTCCTCCTCCGCCCCCACCCGCCAGGCGTTCGGCGGCGACTCCAGCTCCTCCAGCTCGATCCCCTCCGCCGCCAGCACCACATCGCCCGCCAGGTGCACGACCTGCTGCTCGCCCGTCTCCAGGTCCGCCACCTGGTACCGCTCGACCAGCAGCGGCCCCGAATCCGTCTCGTGGGTGTCGACGCCCTCCAGCAGCCACCCCTGGTCGAGGGTGCGCGGCGCCAGCACCGGCTCGGTGAAGGCCACCAGCCGCACCCGCGCGCTCGCCCCCTCCCGCAGCCGCAGCAGCCGGGCGGTGGCGACCAGGAAGCCCGGCGAGCGGCCGGTGAAGGCGTGCGCCCGGTCGTGGCCCTCCGCCGCGTGCTCGCCGCCGGGGTCGGCCGCGTCGGTCCGGACCCAGGCCACCCCGTCCACCGCCCCGCCGCGCACCTGCCAGCCGCCGGCCCGCAGCTCCAGCCGCAGCGGCCGGGCGCGCGAGTCCAGCGTCAGGTCGGTGCTGCCGAGCACCCGGCCGTCCGGCGCGTAGGTCTTGGAGACGTACCGCCACCCGGCCGCCCCGGGGGCGCAACTGAAGCGCTCCTCCCCGAGCGGGACGTGGTCGTGCGGGTCGTGGAGCGAGTACCGGCCGTTGGGCATGCCGGAAAGCCTACGTGCGCGGTTCGCGTGCAACGTTCCGGCCGGTGCCCGCATTAGAGGGGCGGACGGCGCGCCGGTGCGCCGCCACCACGACGAGAGGGGGTGCGGATGGCGAAGCAGACGCGCGACGTGGAGTTCACGGAGTACGTGGCCTCCAGGAGCGGCTGGCTGCGCAAGGTCGCCTATCTGCTGTGCGGGGACTGGCACCGGGCCGACGACCTGGTGCAGGAGTGCGCGACCAAGCTGTACGTGAACTGGTCGCGGGCCGGCCGGGTGGAGAACCTGGACGGCTACGCCCGCAGGGTGCTGGTCAACACCTTCCTCGCCGAGCAGCGCTCGTCCTGGTGGCGGCGGACGTCACGGACCGCGGCGCCGGTGGACGTGGCGTCGGTGGCCGCCGACCTCGACGCCCGGCTCGACCTGCGCAAGGCGCTGGCCGCGCTGCCGCCCAAGCAGCGGGCCACCGTGGTGCTCCGGTACTACTGCGACCTCACGGTCGATCAGACCGCCGATGCGATGAGCTGCTCCTCGGGCAACGTGAAGAGCCAGACCTCGCGGGCTCTCGCCACCCTCCGGACGACGCTCTCCCCCCGTCCCACCACCGCCGAGAGGACGTCATGAGGTCGCACGAGCAGCGTGATCTGACCGCCCGGCTGAGCGCCCTCGCCGAGGCCCCGGCGCCGCCCGCCACACTCGACACCTCGGCGGTGATCGCCCGCGGCCGGGTCCGGCTGCGCCGCCGCCGGCAGGCCCTGGTCGGTGTGGTGGCCGGGTCGACCGCCGCCGTCCTGGCCGGCGTCCTGCTGCTGCGCCCGGCCGGGGCGCCGCCCGCACCGGCCGTCCCCGCGCCCACCGCCCCGGTCTCGCTCGCACCGTCCCCGACGGCCGCGCCGACCCCGGCGGCGCGGACCGGTCCGCTGAGCGCCGAGGCCCGCTTCGGCTGGCTGCCGTCGTGGCTGGCCCGGCCGGCCGTCGGCTACGCGAACAGCGACAGCCGTTCCGTCACCACCGCGGCCACCACCACCGCCGTCCTCAACGCGACCCCCGCCCTGAAGCTGGAGCTGCTGCGCGGCCCCGGCGAGTCCCCCGCCCCCGGACAGCACACGGCCCCCGCGCCCCCGGTCGCCGGCCGGGAGGCCCAGTGGCTGCTCACCGACGCGTCGGGATCCCTGGGCGGGCTGCGCTGGCTGACCGCCTCCGGCCGCTGGGCCCAGCTGACCGCCACCCTGTGGTTGGACGCGAAGGTCCAGGACGACCTGCTCCGGGTCGCGGCCGGCGCCGAGTTCGGCGACCGGGACGTCCCGTTCCCGGTGCGCCCGACCGGCCTGCCCGCCGACCTCGGGCTGCGGAACGCCGAGGTCCACCGGCCCACCAGGGACTCCGAGCCCCCGTGGAGCGCCATCCTGTCGTACACCGTCGGCGACAAGTGGCTGAGCGTCACGGTCCAGCCGGACGGCTTCGGCAAGTTCGCGGACGGCCGGCCGAACGGCGGCACCCCGGTGTGCCGGGTCGAGAAGGGCGTCCAGCTCTGCGCCAACGGCACCGCGGCGGGGCTCCCGTCCGTCCAGGGGGCCGGCGGACTGGCGGGTCTGCTCGAGCGGTTCGAGGTGCTCGGCGCGGACGAGGCCTCCTGGACCCGCTGAACCGCCCCGGCGGAACGCCGACGGCCGGCGCCCCCGGAGGGGAGGGCGCCGGCCGTCGGATCCGCTGATCGGTCAGTAGCGGTACTGCTCCGACTTGAACGGGCCCTCGACCGGGACGCCGATGTAGTCGGCCTGCTCCTGGCTCAGGGTGGTCAGCTTCACGCTCAGCGCGTCGAGGTGCAGGCGGGCGACCTTCTCGTCCAGGTGCTTCGGCAGCACGTAGACGCCGATCGGGTACTGCTCGGTCTTCGTGAACAGCTCGATCTGGGCGATCGTCTGGTTGGCGAAGGAGTTGGACATCACGAAGGACGGGTGGCCGGTCGCGTTGCCCAGGTTCAGCAGGCGGCCCTCGGAGAGGACGATGATGGTGCGGCCGTCGGCCTTGCGCCACTCGTGGACCTGCGGCTTGACCTCGGTCTTCACGACGCCGTCGAGCTTGGCCAGGCCGGCCATGTCGATCTCGTTGTCGAAGTGGCCGATGTTGCCGACGATGGCCTGGTGCTTCATCCGGGCCATGTGCGAGGCCATGATGATGTCCTTGTTGCCGGTCGTGGTGATGAAGATGTCGGCGATCTCCACGACCTCCTCCAGGGTGGTGACCTGGTAGCCGTCCATCGCCGCCTGCAGCGCGCAGATCGGGTCGATCTCGGTGACGATCACGCGGGCGCCCTGGCCGCGCAGCGACTCGGCGCAGCCCTTGCCGACGTCGCCGTAGCCGCAGACGACCGCGACCTTGCCGCCGATCAGGACGTCGGTGGCGCGGTTGATGCCGTCGATCAGCGAGTGGCGGCAGCCGTACTTGTTGTCGAACTTCGACTTGGTGACCGAGTCGTTGACGTTGATGGCCGGGAACAGCAGCTGGCCGTCACGGTGCATCTCGTACAGGCGGTGGACACCGGTGGTGGTCTCCTCGGTCACGCCCTTGATCGTGGAGGCGACCTCGGTCCACTTGTTCGGGGTGTCCTTGAGGGTGCGGTTGAGCAGCTCCAGGATGATCCGGAACTCGTCGTTGTCCGCGGTGGACGGGTCCGGCGCGACGCCGGCCTTCTCGAACTCGACGCCCTTGTGGATCAGCAGGGTGGCGTCGCCGCCGTCGTCCAGGATCATGTTCGGGGTCTTGCCGTCAGGCCAGGTCAGGGCCTGCTCGGTGCACCACCAGTACTCCTCCAGGGTCTCGCCCTTCCAGGCGAAGACCGGCACGCCCTGCGGGTTCTCCGGGGTGCCCTCCGGGCCGACGGCGATGGCGGCGGCCGCGTGGTCCTGGGTGGAGAAGATGTTGCAGGAGCACCAGCGGACCTCGGCACCGAGCGCCGTCAGGGTCTCGATCAGCACGGCGGTCTGGATGGTCATGTGCAGCGAGCCGGTGATGCGGGCGCCGGCCAGCGGCTGCGCCTCGGCGTACTCGGCGCGGATCGCCATCAGACCGGGCATCTCGTGCTCGGCCAGCTGGATCTCCTTGCGGCCGAACGGCGCCAGGGAAAGGTCGGCGACCTTGAAGTCACCGGTGATGTCGGTCGACATGCGTCTGCTCCTCGCTGATGGGGGTGGGGCCATAGGTCCGGGCGTGCGTCGCGTGCGTCAGGCCGTACGGGTGCACGGCCACGCCGGGACCGCCGGGTCCGTGGTGGTGGACCGGCTTCCCGTTGCGCAGCACAAACCGTCGGAGGACCTCTCTCCCTCGACCGGCGCGCGCCCCGCGGGGTGCGGACCGCCGATCGACCGCCATCAGCAGCGACGTTCTGGCTCTGGTGACGAATCTACACCGATGGCCCCGCCGGCCGTCCGCCGATGACCGATTTCGGCCCCCGGTCCGACCCGCTCTCAAGCCGGGCCCCAGGACGGGCCGGTGTGCGGGGCAGGTCGGTGCGCGGGAGGGGTCAGTGCGCGCCGCCCGGGCCGGGGCCGCCGGGCGTGGCGGCCGGGTCGTCGCCCGCCGCGGCCTTCTCGGCGCTGTACACGTCGGGCTCCAGGTAGATCGCCCGGGCGATCGGGACGACCGCGCGGACCCGCGACTCGGCGGCGTCGATCGCCTCCGCGACCCGGGCGGCGCTGTCCTCCGCGTTGACGGCGATCTTGGCCGCGACCAGCAGCTCCTCCGGGCCGAGGTGCAGGGTACGCATGTGGATCACCCGGGTGACCGCCTCGCCGTCCACCAGCGCCTCCCGGATCCGGCGCACCGAGTCCTTGTCGGCCGACTCGCCGAGCAGCAGCGACTTGGTCTCCAGGGCGAGCACCACGGCGATCACCACCAGCAGGAGGCCGATGCACAGGGTGCCGATGCCGTCCCAGACGCCGTCGCCGGTGATCACGGTGAGCCCGACGCCGAACAGCGCGAGCACCAGGCCGATCAGCGCGCCGGTGTCCTCCAGCAGTACCACCGGCAGCTCCGGCGCCTTGGCGGTGCGGATGAACTGGGTCCAGCTCTGCTTGCCCTTGGCCTTCTCCGACTCCCGCACCGCGGTGAGGAAGGACCAGCCCTCCATGCCGATGGCGAAGACCAGCACGCCGACCGCCCAGCCCCAGGCGTCCAGCGCCTCCGGGTGGCTGATCTTGTGCCAGCCCTCGTAGACCGCGAACAGGCCGCCGACGCTGAACAGCACGATGGCCACCAGGAAGCCGTACACGTAGCGCTCGCGGCCGTACCCGAAGGGGTGCTCCTCGTCGGCCGCCCGGCGCGCCCGCTTGCCGCCGATCAGCAGCAGCACCTGGTTGCCGGAGTCGGCCACCGAGTGCACGCCCTCGGCCAGCATCGAGGAGGAGCCGGTGAAGCCGAAGGCGGTGAACTTGGCCACGGCGATCGCCAGGTTCGCGGACAGCGCCGCGATCAGTGCCTTGGTACCGCCTTCGGTGCTCATGCTTCCAGGTCCTCACGGGTCGGTCGGCGTCGTCGAGCGCTTACCGTACCGGCCCCGGGGGCCCGATCGGCCGACCGTCTCAGGACTGCGCGGCGGCGAGCCCCAGGTAGACGGCGGCGAAGTCGGTCAGCGCGACCAGGTCGGCCAGCGCGTGCAGCGCGTCCGGCCGGGTGCTCGCGTACTCGGTCAGCCGGACGTCGTGCGCGGCGGCCAGCCGGTGCGCCCGGGAGACGCCGAAGCTGCGCGGCCCGGCGTCCTCCTCCGGCACCTCGGCCGGGCCGTCCTGCCCGTCCGGCGCCGCCGGGCCGGCCGCGCCGGGGGCGTGCCGCAGCAGCAGGACCTGGAGGTGCAGCGGGTCCGGCTCCTCGACCCGGTCGCGGAAGAAGTCGTCCGGATCGGCGCCCGCGCCCAACTGCCCGGTGAACATGCCGCGGTGGGCGGTGAGCACCTGCGGCAGCGGCCCGGCCAGCGCCGGACGCCCGGCCCGGTCGGCCAGCTGGGCGGCGAACCGGGTGGCGGCCGCCCCGGCGATCGGGCCCTCGGCCCACAGCAGCGGGACCGTCCCGGCCAGCCGGGCGGCCAGGCCCTTCGCCGGGTTGGTGTACGCGGCGGCGTCCGGGCGGCAGCGCACCGCGGCGGCGTCCAGCAGGTCGGCGAGGGCCGGCAGCGCGTCGTACGGGAGCTGGGTGAGGCCGATCTTCTGGGCGAGCGCCAGCAGCGGGGCGAGGTGGGACCAGAGCGCCGCCGGGTCCTCGGCCGGCAGGTCCGGCTCGACGGCCGTCACGGGCGCGAGGTCCTCGGGCAGCACCGAGGCCACGAACGGCAGCGGCAGCGCGCGCACCTGCAGCGCGGCCTCGGCCAGCGCGCTGCCGGCCGGGGCGGTCACCACGATCGCGCAGCCGCGCGCGTACGCCTGCTCGGCGAGGGCGACCAGGCCCTGCTCGCCGCCGTCGGCGGAGCTGATCACCAGCAGGTCCAGCGGGCCGGCCCAGCCGGGCAGCTGCCAGCCGAGCCCGGCGGTGAAGGCGGGCGGGGCGCCGGCCCGGTCGGCGCGCGGGGCGGCCGCCTCGGTCGGCGGCAGCGGGGTGACCAGGGAGCTCGTACCGGCCAGCGCCGAGAGCATCTCGGCGGCGGTCAGCGCGCTGCCGTGCCCGGCGACCAGGACGGCACGCGGGCGGCCGTCCGGACGCAGCCGGTCGAGGCCGGCCGCCTCGGCCTGCCGCAGCGCGGTGCGGACCCGCGCACCGGCGCCGGCCAGGGCCAGCAGGGCGCGGTCGTGGTCGGCGCGCTGGAGGGCGGCCGGGTCGTCGAGCAGGGTGTCGTCGAGCATGCGGCGAACCTCCGGCTGCGGTCCTGGACGGGCGGTCGGGGCGGTCGGGGCGACTTCGTCCCGGGGCTTCCGCCCGGGCTTCGTCCCGGGCGTCGCCCCCAGGATCAGGCCGGGCGGCGGGCCTCGTCCACCAGGAGGACCGGAATGCCCTCGCGGACCGGGTACGCGAGGCCGCAGTCCGCGCCGGTGCAGACCAGCTCGGGCTGCTCCTCGGTGCCGCCCTCGACGAGCGCGGCCCGGCACTGCGGGCAGACCAGGATCTCCAGCAGGAAGGATTCGAGCTTCATGGGGCTCTCCAAGGTTCGGGGGTGGCACGGAGGTGCCCCGGCCGATAGGAAACCCTACCGGCCGGGGCACCGGGGCCCGTGCTCAGGCGCTCCGCGCGGGCGCGAGCCCGGTCGGGGGGCTCGGGCGAGGCGTCGGGCTAGGGGCTCAGCCGCGGACGACGGCGAGCACGCCGTCGCGCAGCTCGGCCATCTTCGCCGGGTCCTTGGCCTCGACGTTCAGGCGCAGCAGCGGCTCGGTGTTGGAGGCGCGCAGGTTGAACCACCAGTCCGGGCCGGCCACGGTCAGGCCGTCCAGCTCGTCCACCGTGGTGCCCTCCCCGCCCGCGTAGGCGGCGCGGACGGCGGCGGTGCTGGCGGCCTGGTCGGCCACGGTGCTGTTGATCTCGCCGGAGGCGGCGTAGCGGTCGTACTCGGCGGTGAGCCCGGACAGCGCGGACGGCTGCCCGCCGAGCGCGGCCAGCACGTGCAGCGCGGCCAGCATGCCGGTGTCGGCGCGCCAGAAGTCGCGGAAGTAGTAGTGCGCGGAGTGCTCGCCGCCGAAGACGGCGTCGGTCTCGGCCATCTCCTGCTTGATGAAGGAGTGGCCGACCCGGGTGCGCACCGGCTTGGCGCCGAGCTCGCGGACCACCTCGGGGACGGTCCAGGAGGTGATCAGGTTGTGGATGACGGTCGGCTCGGCCTCGCCGGCGGCCCGGGCCCGGGCGATCTCGCGGACGGCGACCAGGGCGGTGATCGCCGACGGGGAGACCGGCTCGCCGCGCTCGTCCACGACGAAGCAGCGGTCGGCGTCGCCGTCGAAGGCCAGGCCCACGTCGGCGCCGACCTCGCGGACCTTGGCCTGGAGGTCGACCAGGTTCTTCGGGTCGAGCGGGTTGGCCTCGTGGTTCGGGAAGGTGCCGTCCAGCTCGAAGTACATCGGGACGAGCTCGATCGGCAGGCCGTCGAAGACGGTCGGCACGGTGTGGCCGCCCATGCCGTTGCCGGCGTCCACCACGACCTTGAGCGGGCGGATCGCGGTGAGGTCGACCAGGCCCAGCAGGTGGTCGGCGTAGCCGCGCAGGGTGTCCTGGGCGGACAGCGCGCCCGGCTTCACGTCCCTGGCCGGGACGGTGACGGTGTCGTCCTCGGCGGTCCAGGACTCGACCAGCTCGCGGATCTCGGACAGGCCGGTGTCCTGGCCGACCGGGGCGGCGCCGGCCCGGCACAGCTTGATGCCGTTGTACTGGGCCGGGTTGTGGCTGGCGGTGAACATCGCGCCGGGCAGGTCGAGCTTGCCGCTGGCGTAGTACAGCTGGTCGGTGGAGCACAGCCCGATCTGCACCACGTCGGCGCCGTAGGCCGCGGCGCCCTCGGCGAAGGCCAGGCTCAGCGACGGCGAGGAGGGCCGCATGTCGTGCCCGACCACGATCGCGGTCGCGCCGGTGACCTGCACGAACGCGGCACCGAAGGCCCGGGACAGGCTCTCGTCCCACTGGTCCGGGACAACGCCTCGGACGTCGTACGCCTTCACGAGCTGCTTGAGGTCGCGCACTGCGGCTCCACCCTGGTTTTAGGACTGATCACGAAACGTCGGGGCCACCGCGCGTCGGTCGACGGGCGCGGTGACGGTAGACGGGCAGCGTACCCGGGCCGGACGAACGCCCCGTGCCAGGACCGGGAACGCCCCGTACCGGGAGGGGTGTCAGTTGTCGGGCGAGCGCAGCACCCGGAGGTGGCCGCGGCGGCCGCCCTCGGTGGACTCGCCCTCGAAGCCGCGGCCCTGACGGGGGGTCTGCGGGCGGGCGGCCTCGCGCACAGCGTTGGCCAGCGCCTCCAGGTCGTCGCTGCTGCGGCGCAGCGGCCCGGCCTCGGCGGCGAGCCGGACGACCTCCCAGCCGCGCGGGGCGGTGAGGCGCTCGGCGTGCTCGGCGCACAGGTCGTAGCAGTGCGGCTCGGCGTAGGTGGCGAGCGGCCCGAGGACGGCGGTGGAGTCCGCGTAGACGTACGTCAGCGTCGCGACGGCCGGCCGGCCGCACGCGGTCCGCGAACAACGACGTACAGAGCTCACGAGGGTGGACGGTACCGCACTCCCCGCCGGGGAGCGAAGACCGCCTGCCCGGAGGGGGTGCCGTGTCGCCCCGCGGGCGCCGGGTCCGCGTATCCGACGCCCCGTGCGATTCCCGGTCGGAGTGGTCCACTTCCGACCGTCCAAGGACTACCCTCGGCAGTGATATGGACAGCTCCGCACCGCAGTCATCGACAGGCCCGGCGCGCCGCCCCCGGCACCGCGACCGGCACGGGCGGGGCCTGCGCGGCCCGCTGGCGCCGCCCCAGGTGCCGATCTCGCTCACCCGCTCCGAACTGTTCGACGACTACGTGCGCGAGTCGGTGGAGCGCCTCGAACGGCGTTGGCCGCAGTTGATCGAGGTGGAGTTCGCCGTCCAGGAGGTGCCGCTGCACGAGCCGGACGGCGCCGACGCCGAGGACGGCGTGCCGCTGGGGCGGGTGTCGCCGGGCCAGCAGGGGCGCAAGAGCCAGATCGTGGTGTACCGGCGGCCGGTGGAGATCCGGGCGAAGACCCGGGAGGACCGCGCGGCGCTGGTGCACGAGATCCTGATCGAACAGGTCGCGGAGCTGCTCGGGCTGTCGCCGGACGCCATCGACCCGCGCTACGACGAGGACTGAGACGGGTCGGGGCCCGCGCCGGGTGTCCGGCGCGGGCCCCGCTCGGCGCGCTCAGCGCAGGACGACGCCCGGGTCCTGGCCGGCCTGCGGGACCTTGACGGTGCTGCGGTCGTCGCGCATCGCCTGGACGGTGAACATCGGCACGTCCTTGGCCGGCAGGGAGAGCATCCGGGCGGCCACCACCGGGCCGCCGGAGACGGTCTCCACGGTGAGCGCGAAGACGCCGTTCAGCCCGGCGGGCTCGGGCGCCGGGAGGGCGACCGTGCCGCCGGCCGGCAGCTGGACCTCCTTGGTGGCCGGGGTGCCGCCGCCGCTGCCGGCCGAGGCGGTGACCCGGACGGTGGCGGCCTCGCCGCTGGAGGTCAGGTAGAGCGTGGAGGCGCCGGCCCGGTTGTCGGCGACGGTGGCGCGGGCGCCGACCGGGTCGCTGCCGGTCAGCCAGGCCGCGTCGGTCTTGCCGTTGGCCGCCGCCCGGTCGACCCGCAGCCCGGCCACGACCGGGGTGCGGTGCTTGTCGTCGCTGGGCGACAGCCGCAGCCCGGCGACCTCGTCCCGGGTGAGCTTGCCGAGGTCGACGGCGGCCACCATGCCCGCCTTGACGTGGATCGACTCGTTGCCGGCCGGGCTGAACCAGCCGTTCTTGCCGGACAGCTGGATCTTCAGGTCGGCGTCGTCCTCCGGCGGCGCCCAGACCACCAGGCGGGCGGAGGCGGTGTCGGCGGGCAGGCCGGGCATCACCTGGACCGGGGCCGGGGCGTCCGAGGCGGGGACCCAGTCGGCGCCCTTGCCGCCGTCGGCGGCGTGCAGCGCGGCGCCGACCCGCCCGGAGCGCACCACCACGTGCACCGCGAGGTCGGCGACCGCGCCCTTGGTGAGGGTCGACAGCAGGACGGCCTGGGAGCTGCCGGGCGAGACGGTGATCCCGTTGGCGGCGTCGTTGTCGATCAGGCCCTTGTCGCCGTACAGCTTGATGTCCACCACCGCGGCGGCGGACTCGGTGTTGACCAGGCTGAGGTAGTCGACCCGGTCGGCGGCGGTGCTGGCCCCGGCGAACCAGAAGCTGGTCGCGGCCGGGGTGCAGGTGAGACCGGACAGGCCGAGGCCGCGCTGCTCGGTGACCACCGTGGTCTGGGTGACGGTGAAGCCGGGGGCGAGGGCGCCGGTGGCGACGGCCCCGGTGCCGGGCGCGGCGTCGCCGTTGGCGGCCGGGCCGGTGGCCGGGGTGCCGGGCTTGGGCACGGTCAGCCGGGCGTCGGCGGGCGCCGCGTTCTTGTCCTGGACCGGGGCGCCCGGGGCGCCCGAGCCGGTCGGGGCCGGGGTGGCGGCGGCCGGGGCCGCGGGGGCGGTGGTCGGCTGGGCGGCGGGCACGGCGGGCGCGGCCGCGTCGGAGAGCCAGCCGGCCCCGCCGGTGGCGGAGCCCGTCCCGGGCGGGGTGTAGGCGGTGAGCGTGGTCGAGCCGGTCAGGCCCTGGACCGGCTGCGGGCAGACCACCGAGGTCCGCTCGACCTGCGCGGTGGTCGCGGCGGCTCCGGTGCCGGCCTTGGCCGGGGCGGCCGGCGGGCGCACCTGGGCGATCCCGAACACCGCCGCGAGCACCACGGCCGCGGCGAGCAGGGACTGGGTGGTCTTCGCCGCCCCGCCGGACCCGGCTGCTCCGGGCCCCTCGGCTCCTCCGGCTCCTCCGGCTCGCCCGGCGAGCGGGCCCCGGCCGCGGCCGGGGCGGGACGTACGGGCCGGGCCGGACGGCTCCGCCGCGACGGCGGGCCCGGCCGGCTCGGCGGCCTCGCCGGCGCCGGACTTCTTCCTGAATGCGGGCTTCTTCATCGCGGGTCAGCTCCCCGATCCGTGCTGGTGCGGGTACCGGCCGGGGCCGTTGGGGTCGTTCGGGTCGTACGGGGCCTCGCCCTGGGGCTGGCCGGGCAGCCAGGGCTGCTGCTGCTCGGGCTGCTGCCCGCCGTCGTAGCCGTGGACCTCGTAGTACGGCTGCTGCTCGGGCTGGTACGGCTGCTCGTAGCCCTGCTGCCGGCCGTACCCGTGGGCGTCGTACCCCTGGGTGTCGTAGCCCTGGCCGCCGTACGGCGCGGCGACCGGCTGCTGGGCCGCGTACTGGTCGTAGCTGTACGGGTCGGCCTGCTGGTACGCCTGGTACGGGTCCGTGTACTGCTCGGCGTCCTGGATGGCGGCGGCCGCCTGGACGGCGCCGGTCACCGGCTCGGAGCTCGGCTGGGCCGGGATCGCGCCCGGCCGGTCGTACACCCCGGACTCCTCGGCACCGCCCTCGGCGCCCTCCGCGCCCTCGCCGCGCTCGGCCATCCGGCGGGCCCGGCGGCTGCCGGGGGCGGGGGCCTGCGCCTGGGCGGCGGCGGCCAGCGCGGCGGTGGCGACGGCCTCCTCCGGCAGGTCGTCGTCCTTGTGGCTGCGGCGGCCGGGCAGGGCCAGCACCAGGATGGTGAGGCCGAGCAGCACCTGGGCCCAGATCCAGCCGGTGTGGGCGGCGCCGCCCTCGCGGGTGACGGCCAGCTTGCCGCCGGCGGCCGGGAGCTTGAAGCCCTGCGCCCAGCCGTCGACCGTGGTGGGCTCCAGCGCGGTGCCGTTGACGGTGGCCTTCCACTCCGGGGCGGCGGACTCGGCGAGCCGCAGCACCCGGCCGTCCGGGCCGGCCGCGACGGTGGCGGACAGGTCGCGGGCCCCGGACGGGACGACCACCGGGGTGGCCCCCGGGGCGGTGATCACCGCGCGGACCGCGGGGGTGCCGTTGACCTGCCAGAGCGCGGCGGCGCCGTCCTGGTTGGCCTTGACCAGGCCGGGGGTGGTGTCCAGGACGTCCTTGAAGGCGTCGATCACCGGCTGCTGGACCAGCACGTAGGCGATGCCGTAGCCGGCCAGGGCGCTCGCCTGGTCGGCGCCGGAGCCGGCCAGCAGGCTGCCGACCATCTTGTTCAGGCCGTCCTGGGTGCCGGTCGCCGGGTCGACGGTGGACTCGGCCTGGCCGAGCGTCAGACCGGCGCCGCGCAGCACGGTGTAGCGGACCGCGCCGCCGCCCTTCTCCCCGGTGACGACCAGGGTGCGGGCCCGGTCGGTGGTCCCGGCCTCCTCGGCGATGAACGCGGGGACCTGGTCGGCCTGGCCGCGGTGCAGCGGGCCGCCGGCGCCGGTCAGCGCCCACCACAGGCCGGTGCCCAGCGGGGCCAGCACGGCCGAGGCCACCACCAGGGCGGCCACCGGCTGGCGCCAGCCGAAGGCGATCCCGGCGACGCGGGCGTTGGCGCCGTCGGCGCCGATCGCGGCGGCGGCGAGCAGGGCGAGCCCGGCGATCAGGGTCGCCGGGCCGGTCCAGGCGGGCACCGCCGGACCGCCGGAGGCCGGGGTGACGGAGGTGCCCGCCACCACGACCGAGAAGACCAGGCCGGCGCCGGCCGCGCCCCAGGCGACGAGCACCGCACGGCGGCGGTCGGCGCGCAGCAGCGCGGCCAGCGCGGCCAGCACGACACCCGCCGAGAGCCAGACCGGCGGCACCCCGGCGCCGCCCGGGTTGACCAGCAGCAGGCCGGCCGCGCTCGCGCCGGTGCCGTGCAGACCGGGCAGCCCGGCCTCCAGCAGCAGCCACTGCGGGTGCGACAGCACCTTGAGCGACCACGGGGCCAGCACCGCGACCGGCACCGCCAGGATCACCAGGACGCGCAGGCCGAGCGGCCGCAGGGCCGCGCCGCCGGAGCCGAAGGCGCTGCCGCGCAGCACCCCGACGACCAGCATCGCCAGGCAGAGCGGCACCGCGAGCGCCCACGTTATCGGGACGAAGGCGGTGGCCAGGGTGAGCAGCAGGACGGTCATCCAGACCGGGCGCCAGCCCGGGCGGGCGCCCTTGGCGGCGCTCTCGGCGCGGATGCCGAGGCCGGCCGCGATGGCGGCGGCGCGGGCCAGCGGCGGCAGCAGCACGGCGAGCACGGCGGTGCCGATCCGGCCCTGGGCGAGCGCGCCGGTCGAGGCGGGCAGCAGCGCGTAGGTGGCGCTGGCCCAGGCGCGGACCAGCTTGGAGTCCAGCAGCGGCCGGGACACCAGGTAGGCGCTGACCGCGGACAGCGGGACGGAGAGCACCACGAGCAGGGTGAGCGCGAGGTCGGCGTGGTCGAACAGGATCCAGGAGAGCACCGCGAGCACGCCGAGGTACGGCGGTGCGGCGGCGGTGGATCCGGTGCCGACCGGGTGCCAGGCGTCCGCGTACATCGACCAGAGGCCGCCGGCCCCGTCGGCCGCCGGCAGCAGGGCGCCGCCGAACAGCTCGCCGCTGCCGAGCAGGCCGCGGCAGGCGATCAGGGCGAACACCAGCAGGGCCGCGAACAGCACCGGCGCCGGGCGCCGGGCGAGCTTCTTGAGCAGGGCGAACTGCTCGACGACCAGGTCCTCGGCGTCCTCGTCGCCGCCGGCCTCGGCCGAGCCGTGCCGGCCGGTGTCGTCGCCGCCCCCTATCCCGAGCGAGCCGACGACGCCCTCGACCGCCAGCCGGGTGGTGGCGCCGGGGGCCGGGAAGAGCGTGCGGTCGTCCAGGGCGTCCGCCGACCGGGACTTGGCGCGGCGTTTGCGCCCGGCCAACAGCCGTGGGAAGCGGACGAGTTCGTGGCCGAGGCCGGCGAGTTCGTCGAAGGCCTGGCGCGGGTCCTTGCCGAGCAGGTTGGTGACGGCCCGCAGCAGGGTGCCGAGCACCAGCCGCAGCAGGACGTAGGGGAAGAGCGCGCCCTTGCAGTTGGTGAGCAGGGTGTAGACGGCGCCGGCCTTGTCCATCCGGTGCGGATGGGCGGGGCCGCAGTCGATCGCCCGGCGCTCGCGGGCGGCCGCCTCGGCGTGCCGCAGCACGGCGTCGGGGGCGACCACCACGCGGTGGCCGGCGGCGTTGACCCGCCAGCAGAAGTCGGTGTCGTCCCGCATCAGCGGGAGGGCCCGGTCGAAGCCGCCGAGCTCCTCGAAGACGTCCCGGCGCACCAGCATGCCGGCGCTGGAGACGGCGAGCACCGGGCGGACCTGGTCGTGCTGGCCCTGGTCCTGCTCGCGGCGGTCGAGGCCGGTCCAGCGGCGGCCGGAGCGGGCGATGGTGACGCCGACCTCGAGGAGCTGGCGGCGGTCGTACCAGCTGCGCAGCTTGGGGCCGACCACGGCGGCGCTGGGGGTGGAGTCGGCGACCTGGAGCAGTCGGCGCAGGGCGTCGGTCTGCGGCTCGCAGTCGTCGTGCAGCAGCCAGAGCCACTCGACCGGCCGGGTCTCGCGCGGGCCGCCGCGGCCGAGGTCGTCCTCCTGGGCGAGCGGGTCGCCGAAGTCGTCCCAGCCGCCGGTGACCGGGTCGTAGCCGGAGGGGTCGAGCCGGTACGGGAGGTCCTCCGGGCGCAGGGGCGCGCTGCCCGCCACGGCCTCGTGGACGGCGGTGCCGAAGCCGGCCCGGCGGCCGAGGACCAGCGGTCCGCTCTCGGGCAGCCAGTCGGCGAGGGTGTCCGCGAGCAGTTGCGGAGAGTTGTCGGTGGATCCGGTGTCGACCGCGAGGACGCGCTGGACCTGGCGGTCCTGACCGAGCAGGCCGGCCATGGCCCGCGGGAGCCAGCGGGCGCCGTCGTGCGAGACGATCACGGCGGTGACCAGGTGGCGCGGATAGGCGGGCGGCCGGGAAGCGGTGGAGCCGCTCTGGTGGCTGTAGACGGTCATCGCGTGCGCGGGCCCCAGTTCTCGGTGGACACAGCCGGTGAACGGCAACCGGATGGCGCACCACACTAACGGCTCCGGGTGGCCGCTTCGTCCGGGGTGTGCGTGCGGGGACGGTGAAGGGGCCCCGGGAACACGAAAGCGCCCCACCACCGCGGTGAGGCGCCCGTACAGCTGTGCGGTTGTCCGTCGCTGTCGAAGGGTCAGCGGGGGGCGGGGGCCGCCCGGTCAGACCGCGCTCTTCTTGAGCCGACGGCGCTCGCGCTCGGAGAGGCCGCCCCAGATGCCGAAACGCTCGTCATTGGCGAGGGCGTACTCCAGGCACTCGGAACGGACCTCGCAGGCGAGGCAGACCTTCTTGGCCTCGCGGGTCGAGCCGCCCTTCTCGGGGAAGAAGGACTCGGGGTCGGTCTGGGCGCACAACGCGCGCTCCTGCCAGCCGAGTTCCTCCTCGTCCTCCGCGATGCCGTCCCCGATCAACAGCTCAAAGAGCTCGCTCATGTGGCGCGCCTCCTCTGCCCCTACTTGGCGTCCCCGTGGTTGCCGTTGCCTCGTGCGGCTGACGACACGAGTGAAATTACAGTTGCGTCACTCTGGCCCAGTCAAGCCGAGCTCTGGTATTGGGGCTGGGATTCACTCCCTGGCACCAAGCCGTTACGAATAGTGTACATATCCGGACACATCGGACCTTCCACCTCAAGGTCCTGAACGGTGCCGAACCATCCGCAACCATTCACCGGGTGACGCTCGGTCACCGTCACAGGCCGGTCATCGGCCTGCCTTCCCGGCGATCTTCCCATCGAAACATAGAGAGTGATGAATCACCCCATCAGGGAAAGATCCGGGCCTAACCCACTCGAATGCCGCATCCTTCGGTTTGACACCGCCCCTGCGGATGCGGTGTCCTTGCTCCTATGTCAGAGTTCGCCAGCCCCCGGAGCGGTTCCACGCTCCGCCGTGCCGTGAACTCTTGTTGTCGCCTCTGTTCCTGCTGTATCTAGGCGCCCGCGTCCCACCGCGCGCCGCCCCCAGGAAGCACAGAGGCCGCCCGCGATTCCCGTCCCAGGACATCCCGGATCCGGCCGATCCCGACGAACCGGCCGACCCTTCCGAGGACGACTCCCGTGCGCATGATCCGCATCCGCAAGCGGAACCGCGACCGCAACAAGCTCTCCCGCCGTGGCCCCGCCACCGTCCGCACCGGCACCCCCGCCGACGCCCGGACCCGCCAGTGGGCCGACGGCCTCAGCGACGTCTCCATCGCCGGCGACCCGCTCGCCTTCCCGCACCTGGCTCGCACCGACCTGCCCGCCCACCCCACCACCGTCGCCGAGTACGCCCGGCTGGTGCGCGAGATCGCCGCCGACCGCTCCCGCTGGGAGCCGCTGGTCCGCTACGACGCGCTGACCCGCTGGTACGCCCGGCTGGAGACCGGCCCCGGCTACGAGGTCTGGCTGCTCAGCTGGCTGCCCGGGCAGTCCAGCGGCTTCCACGACCACGGCGAGTCCTCCGGCGTGATGAGCGTCGTCCGGGGCGAGCTGATCGAGCGCTCCCTCACCCTCCCCCAGCCCTCGGCCGGGGGCGACCCCAGCGGCGCGATCGCCCGCACCCTGCGGCCCGGCGGGCAGCGGGTGTTCTCCTCCGGCTACCTGCACGAGGTCGTCAACGGCGCGCTCGAACCCGCCGTCTCCATCCACCTCTACGCCCCCGGCCTGACCGAGATGAACCAGTACGGCGCCACCGCCGTCCCCGAGCAGCACCAGGAGCAGCACACCGGGCGGCAGGCGCAGGCCGGGTCGCACTGATCACGGCTGACGGAAAGTCGGACCGTGGCAGGATGAACCCATGCGCATCGTGGCACTGGCAGGCGGAATCGGCGGAGCGCGCTTCCTGCGCGGACTCCTCGCGGCGGTCGGACCGCAGGACGAGATCACCGTCATCGGCAACACCGGCGACGACATCCACCTCTACGGCCTCAAGGTCTGCCCCGACCTCGACACCGTGATGTACACCCTCGGCGGCGGCATCCACGAGGAACAGGGCTGGGGCCGGACCGACGAGACCTGGTCCATCAAGGCCGAGATGAAGGAGTACGGCGTCGGCCCCGAGTGGTTCGGGCTCGGCGACCGCGACTTCGCCACCCACCTCGTGCGCAGCCAGATGCTCACCGCCGGGTACAGCCTCAGCCAGGTCACCGAGGCGCTGTGCGTGCGCTGGAAGCCGGGCGTGCGGCTGCTGCCGATGAGCGACGACCGGGTCGAGACCCACGTGCGGATCACCGACGAGCAGGGCACCCGGGCGGTCCACTTCCAGGAGTACTGGGTCCGGCTGCACGCCGAGGTGGACGCCGAGGCGATCGTCCCGGTCGGCGCGGACACCGCCAAGCCCGCGCCCGGAGTGCTGGAGGCGATCGCCGAGGCGGACGTCATCCTCTTCCCGCCGTCCAACCCGGTGGTCTCGATCGGCACCATCCTCGCCGTCCCCGGCATCCGGGAGGCGGTCGCCGCCGCGCCCGCGCCGGTGGTCGGGCTCTCCCCGATCATCGGCGGGGCGCCGGTGCGCGGCATGGCCGACAAGGTGCTCGCCGCCGTCGGCGTCGAGGCCACGGCGGAGGCGGTCGCGCTCGACTACGGGCCGGCGCTCGTCGACGGATGGCTGGTGGACACCGTGGACGAGGCCTCGGTGGCCGCCGTCGAGGCCGCCGGGATCGCCTGCCGGGCCGTCCCGCTGCTGATGACCGACGTCGAGGCCACCGCCGAGATGGCGCGGGCGGCGCTCGCGCTGGCCGAGCAGGTGCGCAAGTGACGCTGGAGGTCCTCGGCGTCGACGGGCTGCCCGAGGTCACGGCCGGGGCGGACCTCGGCGAGCTCATCGCCAAGGCGGGGACGTACCAGGACGGCGACATCCTGCTGGTCACCTCGAAGATCGTCAGCAAGGCCGAGGGCCGGCTGCTGCACGCCGCCGACCGCGAGGCCGCGATCGACGCCGAGACCGTCCGGGTGGTCGCCCGGCGCGGGCCGGTCCGGATCGTGGAGAACCGCAACGGCCTCGTCATGGCCGCCGCCGGGGTCGACGCCTCCAACACCGCCCCCGGCACCGTGCTGCTGCTGCCCGAGGACCCGGACGCCTCCGCCCGCGCGCTGCGGGCCCGGCTCCAGCGGCTGACCGGCCGCCGGCTCGCCGTCGTCGTCACCGACACCTTCGGTCGGCCCTGGCGCAACGGGCTGACCGACGTGGCGATCGGCGCCGCGGGCCTCTCCGTCCTGGAGGACCACCGCGGCCGCACCGACAGCCACGGCAACCGGCTGGAGATGACCGTCACCGCGACGGCCGACGAACTCGCCGCCGCCGCCGACCTGGTGAAGGGCAAGGCCAGTGGCGTCCCGGTCGCCGTCGTGCGCGGACTCGGACACCTCGTCACCGCCGAGGACGGCGACGGCGCCCGGCCGCTGGTCCGGCCCGCCGTCGACGACATGTTCCGGCTCGGCACCTCCGAGGCGCTGCGGCAGGCCGTCACCCTGCGGCGCACCGTCCGCTCCTTCACCACCGAGCCGGTCGACCCGGCCGCCGTCCGCCGCGCCGTCGCCGCCGCCGTCACCGCGCCCGCCCCGCACCACACCACGCCCTGGCGGTTCGTGCTGCTGGAGTCGGCGGACACCCGGGTCCGGCTGCTCGACGCGATGCTCGCCGCCTGGCAGCGCGACCTGCGCGAACTCGACGGCTGGGACGAGGCGAAGATCGCCCGGCGCACCGCCCGCGGCGACGTCCTGCGCGACGCCCCGTACCTGGTGGTGCCCTGCCTGGTGACGGACGGCTCGCACGACTACCCGGACCCGCGCCGGGCCGCCGCCGAACGGGAGATGTTCACCGTCGCCGCCGGCGCCGCCGTGCAGAACCTGCTGGTCGCGCTCACCGGCGAGGGGTACGGCTCCGCCTGGGTCTCGTCCACCATGTTCTGCCGCGACACCGTACGGGAGGCGCTGGACCTCCCCCAGGGGTGGGACCCGATGGGCGCCGTCGCCGTCGGCCGGCCGGCGGAGGAGCCGAAGGTCCGTCCGGAACGCGACGCGGAGGCCTTCATCACCGTCCGGTAGCGGCAGCCGCCGGGGTCAGCGGTGGCGGTGGTCGTTGGGAGTCAGCCGGGGGCCGTAGCGGGGGGCGTGGGCGGCCGTGGCCAGCAGGAGGCGGCAGACGCGGTGGCGCTGGGGGCGGTAGGGCTCCAGGAGAGCGAGCATCTGGGCGTCGTCGCTGCGGGGGCGGCCGGCCAGCGCCCAGCCGACCAGGTCGGGCAGGTGGAAGTCCCCGACCGAGACCGCGTCCGGGTCGCCGTTGCTGCGCTGCAGCGTCTCGGCGGCCGTCCAGGGCCCGATGCCGGGGACGGCGGTGAGGCGGGCGAAGGCCTCCTCGTGGCCCATCGCCGAGGCCTCCTCCAGCCGCGGGGCCAGGCGGACGGCGCGCACGACCGTGCCCGAGCGCTTCGGGTCCACGCCCGCCCGGTGCCACTCCCAGCTCGGCACCAGTGCCCACTCGCGGGCCGACGGCGCCACCCGCATGCCCTCGGCCGGGCCCGGCGCCGGGGTGCCGAAGTCCCGCAGCAGGAGGCGCCAGGCGCGGTAGGCCTCGTCGGTGGTGACCTTCTGCTCCAGGATCGCCGGGACCAGCGACTCCAGCACCAGGCCCGTCCTGGTCAGTCGGACCCCGGCGGTACGGCGCTGGGCGTCCCGCAGCGGGCCGGGCGGCAGGACCAGCGCCTCCGGGGCGTCCTCGGCGCCGAGCAGGGCGGGGAGGCGGTCGAGGAGCCAGTCCGCGCCGGGGCCCCAGGCGCTCGCCTCGACCTCGCCGGCGGCCGGACGCGGCAGCACCCGCAGGGTGCCGATGCCGCCCGGGGTGCGGGAGGCGCGCCAGACGGCGCCGTCGCCGGTGCTGCGGTACGCCGGGTCGGCGGGGCCGCGGCGCAGCGGGAGCAGGGTGCGGGCGACGTCCAGCGGGAAGCCCGGGCGCCAGCGCCGTACCGCTTCCACCGCCGTCGCCTCCCGGGTCGCCTCCGGACATGAACGATACGCGGGGGGTCGGACAGCGCGGGAGGGACGGCGGAGGGCCCCGGGGTCAGCGGGTCTGGAGGCGGGCCGCCGCGGCGCGCAGGGCGGGGAGGCGGGCGTAGAGGGCGTTGCCGGGGCACTCGGTGTCGAAGGCGTCGCGGTGGCCGGAGACGGCGTCGAAGTCGACGGTGCTGCCCTTGGGGTAGCGGCTGGCGTCCGAGGAGGAGGTGAGGCGGGCGCGGCCGTCGGCGGGGCGGGCGGCGAGGCCGAGCTTCCAGGCGGCGAGGGCGGCGAGGCCGTCGAGGAGGGGGCGGGACGGCTGGTCGCCGGTGTAGGTGCCGAGGGCGGCGACGCCGGCGGAGTCGGTGTTGAAGCCGAGGGTGTGGGCGCCGTGGACGGGCTGGTCGACGCCGCCGGCCCGGCCCTCGTAGACGGTGCCGCAGCGGTCGACCAGGAAGTTGTAGCCGATGTCCCGCCAGCCGTTGGTCTTCACGTGGTACTGGTAGATCGCCCGGACCACCCGGGGCGCGTCGGCGCAGGCGTAGTCGGTGGTGGTGGCGGTGTGGTGGACGAAGACCTCGCGGACCGGGCCGGTGTACTCGAATTCCGGGTCGCGCAGCGACTCGTCGGCGCCCCAGCCGGCCCGGGTGACGATCCTCGGGCGCGGGGCCTGCCCCTTGGCCGGCCCGGCGGGCGGCGCGGTCGGCGGTTCCGCGGGCAGGGTCCGTACGGCGGCCGGGGCGGCGCCGTGTCCCGGGTCGACCAGGTCGAGCCGCAGTCCGGGCGGCGCTCCGGCGGGCCCGGGCCGGAACTCGACGGCGACGCCGTCGCTGCGGCCGGTCCAGAGCGGGGCGGTGGCGCCGTGCGCCGTGTGGTCGGGGCCGTCCTCGGCGTCGGCCTCCAGCCGGTGCCAGCCGCTCCAGCGGCCGGTGGCCGCGTCCCGGGTGCGGACCCGGAGCACCGCGCCGGCGAGGGCGTCCGCCGGGCCGTCCCAGCCGAGGCCGAGGAGTTCGAACGGTGCGGTGCCGCGCGGGGCGAGGCCGGTCCCGGCGGGCAGCGGGAGCGTGGTGGTGGAGCCGCCGCCGGCGAAGTCGTGGCGGCGCGGGGCGGACGAGGGGGTCGCACCGGCGGCGGGCTGGAGCAGGAGGGCGGCGGTGCAGCCGGCGAGCAGGGCGGCCGGAAGTGAGAGGCGCATAAACCGGATCGTCGCCGCAAACCGGACCGCCCGCCACGCCGCTCCGCGCCCGTTCGGCCGCCCCTCCCGACCTCCCACCCGAAGGCCGTAGGCTGGGGCGCACCATGACTGCGCCCTTCGCTGCCGACGCCCGCACCCCCGTCGAGCTGCTGCACGCATTCCTGCGCGGCGGCACGCCTTCGGTCGATCCCGCGGCCCCTCTGGTCACCTTCTACGACGACGCCACCGGCGAACGGGTGGAGCTGTCCGCCCGGACCTTCGACAACTGGGTGGCCAAGACGGCCAACCTCCTCCAGGACGAGCTGAACGCCGGCCCCGGCGACCGGGCGGCGCTGCTGCTGCCCGCCCACTGGCAGAGCGCCGTCTGGCTGCTGGCCTGCTGGTCGGTCGGGGTGACGGCGGTGCCGGGCGGCGACCCGGCCGCCGCCGACCTGGTGGTCAGCGGCCCGGACGGGCTGGAGGCCGCCCAGGCCTGCGAGGGCGAGCGGGTCGCGCTCGCCCTGCGTCCGCTCGGCGGCCGCTTCCCGCAGCGCCCGGACGGCTTCCTCGACTACGCCGCCGAGGTGCCCGGCCAGGGCGACCGCTTCGCCCCGTACTCCCCCGTCGCCCCGGAGGGGCCGGCGCTGGAGACCGCGGTGGACGGGCTGCCGCTGAAGCTGACGGGCGAGCAGACCGTGGCGCTGGCCCGGGAGGGGGCGGCACGGCTCGGCCTGAAGCCCGGCGACCGCGTGCTGTCCACCCTCTCGTACGACGACTGGACCGGTCTGGAGGCCGGTCTGCTGGCGCCGCTGGCGGCCGGCGCCTCGGTGGTGCTCTGCCGCAACTCGCAGGCGCTGGACGCCGGGCAGTGGGAGAAGCGGACCGAATCCGAACGGGTGACACTGCGCCTCGGCTAACCCCCGGCCCGGGCCCGGCGGGTAGGGATCGCTGCCATGGCCGAGGACGACACCGAGCACCCCCCGACCGCCACTCCCCCGACGAACGGCGCGGCCCAGGACGGCCCGCCGACGGACACCCCTCCGGGCGGGAGCGGACGCCCGCGCAGGCGCCGGCGGTGGCTGATGATCACCGCCGGCGCCGTCGCGTTCCTGCTGGTCGCCACCGGGGTGCTGCTCTGGATCGCCTACCGCACGCTGGACGGCAACATCCGCGCGGACTCGGCCACCGACCGGCTGCTCGCCAAACTGGAGGCCGAGCGGCCGAGCCGCACCGCCGGGGCGCGGGGCGCCGAGAACCTCCTGCTGATCGGCAGTGACGACCGCTCCGGCGCGAACGGCTCGTACGGCGGCGAGCCGGGCAGTCAGCGCTCGGACACCACGATCCTGCTGCACCTGGCCGCCGACCGCAGGCACGCGACGGCGGTCTCCGTGCCGCGGGACGTCATGGTCACCGTCCCGGCCTGCGAGAAGCCGGACGGCACCCGCAGCAGGCCCGCGCTGATGCAGTTCAACTGGGCCTTCGAGACGGGCGGTCCGGCCTGCTCGATCCGGGCCGTCGAGCAGTTGAGCGGCATCCGGATCGACCACTACGTGATCCTCGACTTCAGCGGCTTCAAGACGATGGTGGACGCGATCGGCGGGGTCGAGGTGTGCGTGCCGCAGCCGATCCACGACAAGGACGCCAAGCTCGACCTGGCCGCCGGCCGGCGGACCCTGCACGGCGAGCAGGCCCTCGGCTACGTCCGGGCCCGGGAGAGCCTGGGCGACGGCAGCGACACCCAGCGCATGGGCCGTCAGCAGCAGTTCCTGGCCGCGCTGATCCGCAAGGTGCAGTCGCAGGGCGTGCTGCTGAACCCGGCGAAGCTGTGGCCGGTGCTGGACGCCGCGACCTCCTCGGTCCGGGCGGACGGCGCGCTGTCCTCGCTCGGCGCGCTGTACGACCTCACCCAGGACCTGCGCGGCATCCCCTCGGCGGACGTGGTCTTCCTGACCGCGCCGCGCCGCCCGTACCGCTACGACTCGGACCGGGACGAGTTCGTGCAGCCGCAGACCGGCCAGCTGTTCGCGGCGCTGCGGGACGACCGGCCGGTCGCCGTCCGGCCGCCCGGGTCCGCGCCGTCCCCGGGGCCGGTCCCGGGGGCGGGCCGCTCGCCGGCGGCGGGGCCGGGCGCCGGGAGCCAGCCGACGGCCGAGGTGGCGGCGCTGGCGAACGCGTCACCCTCGGCGGGCGCCGCGCCCACCTTCGAGGGACGCACCGCCGACGTGGACGCCTGCGCCCAGCACTGAGCCGGGCACCCCCGGCCGCCCCGGCCGCCCCGGGCCGGCCGCGCCGACCGATCCGGACGGTTCCGCAATTGGTCGGCCACGTACGGTATTTACCTCCGCATTGCCGGAACATGGCGGAGATCACACCGGGAACGACTCCCGCGTTCGGCTCGTCTACTGTGTCCGGATCGGCCCGTCCGTACGGGCGGTCCACAGCCGTGACCGGTCGAAGGTAGGGAACCCCCGTGCACGAGGAGCAACCGGAAACCGGACGGTACCGGGTGGACCCGGCCCCCGGCGTCCCCCGGCAGCGCCGCGCGGCCGCCGCACCGACCGCCGAGGAGCCCGCCGCACCGGCCCCGGAGGGCCGCCGGGACACCCGACGGCGGGCCGCCGCGCTCGCCAGGCGCAGCCGGCGCCGACGGGCCCTCAAGTGGACGGCCGGGGCGGGCGCCCTGGTGATGGTCGCGGGCTGCGGCGGGGCGTACTACCTGTACCGGCACTTCAACGACAACCTGACCTCGGTCAAGGTCCAGCTGGGCGACGAGTCCGAGCGCCCGCCGGCCGCCGGGGACGCGCTGAACGTCCTGGTGATCGGCACGGACAGCCGGGAGGGCCTCGGCCGGGAGTACGGCGACGAGGGCAGCACCGGGCACGCCGACACCACCCTGCTGTTCCACATCGCCAAGGACCGCACCAACGCGACGGTGATCAGCCTCCCGCGCGACCTGATGCTGCCGATCCCGGAGTGCCAGAGCACCCAGGGGAAGAAGATCCCCGGCTCGGCGCGGGAGGAGTTCAACAACAGCCTCGGCCAGGCGGGGCGCGACGCGGGCTGCACCTGGAAGACCGTCGAGAAGAACACCGGGATCCGGGTCGACCACTTCGTGCAGGTCAACTTCGAGGCGGTGAAGAGCCTGTCCACCGCCGTCGGCGGGGTCGAGGTCTGCGCGGCCAAGGACATCAACGACTCCGGCTCCCACCTCAAGATGACCAAGGGCCGGCACGTGGTCCAGGGCGAGGAGGCGCTGGCCTTCGTCCGCACCCGGCACGCGGTCGGCCAGGGCGGCGACCTCACCCGGATCCCGCTCCAGCAGCAGTTCATCAGCTCGATGATCCGCAAGATCAAGAGCGACGACACCCTGACCAGCCCGACCAAGCTCTACAAGCTCGCGGACGCCGCCACCAAGGCGCTCACCGTGGACTCCGGCATCGGCAGCGTGGACAAGCTCAAGGACCTCGCGCTGGACATCAGCAGGGTCGACACCAAGAACATCACCTTCACCACCGCGCCCGTCCTGGACGACCCCAAGGACGAGAACCGGGTGATCCTCAAGCAGCCGGACGCCGGGCAGCTGTTCGCGATGGTCGCGGCCGACCGCTCGCTGACCGAGACCGCCGCCCCGCCCGCCCCCGAGGCACCGGCCGCCGACGCCTCGGCGGCCCCGGCCGCCCCGGCCCCCACCGCGCCGGCCGCCACCCTCCCGGCGATCCACCTCAAGACCGCCCAGCTGACGGTCCGCAACGGCAGCGGCAAGCGCGGACAGTCCGGGCCGACCGTGGAGAAGCTCCGGGCGAAGGGCTTCGACCGGGCCGCGGTGGGCAGCGACGCACCGCCCGCCGACACCACCACGGTGTCCTACCCGAGCGGCATGGAGGCCGAGGCCGCCGCCCTGGCCGCCGCCCTCGGCCTGCCCGGCGACGCCGTCCGGCCGGCCGAGAAGTCCGACCCGAAGAGCGGGCTGCTGCTGGTGCTCGGCAAGGACGTGCTGACCGCCCCCGCCACCCCGGCGGTGCCCACCGAGGCGCCCGAGGACCTCCAGCGGGTGCAGGCGGACGACACCGACGTCTGCGCCAAGTAGCTACAGCGGTACGAGGGTTCCGCCCCGCTCGCGGTACCGTTCGGCGGTCCGGGGGCACTGCCAGCCGCCGTCCCCGGCGGGCCGCAGCGGCTCGCCGGCCCGGCCCACCCAGCCGATCCGGCGGGCCGGGACACCGGCGACCAGGGCGAAGTCCGGGACGTCCCGGTGCACCACGGCGCCGGCCGCGACCAGGGCCCAGCGGCCGACCGTCACCCCGGCGACCAGCACCGCCCGGCCGCCGATCGAGCAGCCGTGACGGAGCGTCACCCCTTCGGCACACCAGTCGAGTTGGCCCTTGGGGCGGCCGTCGGGGGTGACCGCGCGCGGGTACCGGTCGTTGGTGAGGACGGCGGCCGGGCCGATGAACACCCCGTCCTCGACCACCGCCGGCTCGTACACCAGCGCGTGGTTCTGCACCTTGACCCGGTCCCCGATCCGGACGCCGGGGCCGACGTACGCGCCGCGGCCGATCACGCAGTCCGCGCCGACCACCGCGTCCTCGCGGACCTGGGCGAGGTGCCAGACCGTCGTCCCGGCGCCGATCGCGGCCCGTTCGTCGACGTCCGCGCTCGGCTCGATCCGGGCCGCGCCCGACCCGTCCTCAACTGTCGCCATGCGCACCGACGATAGCGGTGCCGAGAAGGGTGCCGGACGGGTTCCGGGCGGTGCCGCCGAAGAGGCGTCGAGAAGGCGCCGGGGCGGCTGCCGAAACGAATCGGCGGATCCGCGGATCAGCCGGTCTTCGAGAGCACGTCCTTGGCGGCCGGGCCGACGCTGGCGATCACTCTCCGGGCCAGCGAGCGCGGTGAGGTCAGGAAGCCGAAGCCCCAGCTGAGGTGCATGGTCGCGAAGGCCACCGGCAGCAGCGCCTTGGCCTTGAACGACAGGCCGCGCCCCTCGACCGCCGCACCGCCGAGGATGCCCAGCAGGTACGCGCCGGGCACCGCGAGGAAGGCCGGGTGGACGGCGGCGCCGAGCCCCAGCCCGAGCAGGACCGCCGCCAGCGCGGCCGGCGGGGCGAGGTAGCGCAGGTTGACCGAGCCCCGGTGGTAGCGGGTGACCACCCGGCGCCAGCGGCCGTAGTCCTTGTACTGCTTGGCCAGCGCCCGCACCGAGGGGCGGGGCCGGTACGTCACCTTGAGCTGCGGGGTGAACCAGACCAGGCCGCCGTCCTGGCGGATCCGGTAGTTCAGCTCCCAGTCCTGGGCGCGGATGAACTCCTCGTTGTAGCCGCCGAGCTTCTCCAGCACCTCGCGCCGGAACACCCCGAGGTAGACGGTGTCCGCCGGGCCGGCCAGGCCGCCGGTGTGGAAGGCGGCGTTCCCGACGCCGATCTTGGAGGTCATCGCGGCGGCGACCGCGTTCTCCCACTCGGTCTCGCCCTCGGCGTGCATGATGCCGCCGACGTTGGCCGCGTCCATCTCGCCGAGCAGCCGGACCGCCGTGGTGATGTAGCCGGGGGTGAGCAGGCCGTGGCCGTCCACGCGCACGACTATCGGGTGCCGGGAGCCCCGGATCGCGGCGTTCAGCCCGGCCGGCGTCCGGCCGGTGGGGTTCGCCACCGTCCGCACCCGCGGGTCCTCGGCCACCAGCTCGGCCGCGATCTCCGCGGTGCGGTCGGTGGAGGGGCCGAGGGCGATCACCACCTCCATCGGCCCGGGGTACTCCTGGTCCAGGATGCGCCGGACCGCCGTGCGCAGGTGACGTTCCTCGTTGAGCACCGGCATGATCACGGAAACAGCCGGCAGCTCCTCAGCAGCCTTGGTGTTCATCGGGGCCAACCGTACCGGTGCGGACGTGTCCTCGTCTTGTCCCGGTCCGGGCTGCCGGGGACGCCTCGCGGTGCCGCGCCGGTGCTGTGATCAAGAACACCGTACTCCCCCTTACGCGCAGGCCGGAAGCGGTGTGGATCCGGTGGCGGTCCGGGGTGGGTTCAGAGTGCGTAGTGGGCGACGGTGAACACCGCGTAGCCGGTCAGCGCGAGCCGGTTCACCAGGTGCTGGGGGCCGCCCAGCCGGTCCGGCAGGGCCTGTGCCGGGCGCAGGTCGGGGCGGTGGGCGGCGGTGGCGACGGTCCGGGCCACCGCGCCCGGGTCGTACCGGCCGCCGAAGAGGGCGGCCAGCCAGACCGCCGGGCGGCTGAAGAAGGAGAACTCCCGCCCGCCGTGCAGCCGGATGGTGAGCAGGTTCCGGTGCGCCGCCGCCGCCGAGATCTCCGCCCACCGGTAGCAGCGGGTGCGCAGCGCGGTGGCCACCCGCAGGCCGTTGCGGTCGGCGACCAGCTGCCAGGACAGCGTCTGGGCGCAGGCCAGGATCGCCAGCGAGCCGATCCACAGCGGGCGCAGCAGCCCCTCCCACCAGCCGTCGTCGTCGAGCAGCACCACGGCGGCGGCGACCACCAGCGCGGCCACCGGTCCGGCGGCCGCGCGCAGCGGCAGCGGCATCTCCCAGCGGCGGGCGGCCAGCGGCTCGGTGTCCGGACCGGCCACCGGGGCGGCGGCGACGGTCTCGGCGGTCAGCGCCGCGACGGCCAGGTCGCGCTCGCGGTAGCGCCCGGAGCGCCGGCCGACGCGCGGGGGCCGGGCGGCGGGGGCGACCACGGCCGCCACCCAGTGCGGGTCGCCGTCCAGCAGGCCGGGGCGGACGAGGAGCTGGTGGTCGGGCCCGTCCGGGCCGCCGTACAGCACGGCGGGCACGCTGCGGCCGGCCCGGGCCAGCCACTCGGCGGCCTCGGCCGGGGTCGCCCGGTCGAACAGCTCCCAGTGCTCCTCCTCGTCCTCGTCGTGGTCGAGCACCGGGTCGGGGTAGTCGGCGTCCTCGTCCTCGGTCTCCAGGTGTTCGGGCACCCACGCCGGGGCCGCGCCGTCCGGGGCGGCGTTCCGGGCCCAGCGGTAGCGGTCGCGCTCGACCAGCCGCCAGAGCCCGGGGCCGTCCGGCGGGCCGTCCAGCGGCAGCACCAGCAGGTCGCCGCGGGCGTCGGCGCGCACCCGGACGGCGAGCGCGGGGCCGGCGCCGGCGAAGGCGGGCCTGCCCCGGCGGGCGCTCGCGACGGCGGCCGAGCCGAGCAGCACCAAGCCGGGCAGGGCGATCAGGCCGCCCGCGGCCAGCTGGCCGGAGACGTCGTAGTCGTCGCCCAGGGCGCGCACCGAGTCGCCGTCCACCAGCAGCGGGACAGGCTCGCCGGGCTGGGGCCGGCGCTGCCACCAGACGTCCAGGGCGGCGGTGCGCTCGGGGCCGCCGCCGGGCGGCTGGAAGCGGACGGTCAGCGCGCCGTCCCGGTCGCTCCCGTCCGCGGTGCCGGTCACCCGGGTGGCCCGCTCGGCGGCGCCGTCCGCCCGGGCCTGCGCCCAGAGGCCGTACACCGGGAAGGCCGCGGCGACCACCAGCAGCAGGACGCCGAGGGCGCGGCGCAGCACGGGCGGGCCGTCCCGGTGGACGGGCGAGGGCCCGCCCGCGGCGCTCCAGGGATAGGGGACGGGCGGGGCCATCAGCTCGTCCAGCTGCTGGCGGGCGCGGCGGCGGCCGGACTCGGCGCCGAGCAGGACGGCGGTGAGCAGCACGTGCAGCAGCACCGCCGACCAGCGGGCGACCGGGGTGACCAGGCCCTCCGGGAGGTACCAGAGCAGCGCCAGGACGACCGGCGGGACGAGCACCCGGACCCGGGCCCTGGTGGCCAGCAGGACGATCTCGGCCAGCACCGACCAGCCGGCCAGCCCCGAGCCCCAGGTGTCCCGGCAGACGTTCTGGACGTTGCACCGGCCCACGTCCGGCTCCACCGCGCCGGCCAGGACCACGAACGCGAGCGGCACCAGCGCGAGCCAGCGGCCGTCCAGCCGCCAGGCGGTCCGGGCGGCGCGCCAGCGGGCGGCGGCCGCGCTGGTGAGGGGCGCTGCGCTGGGCAGGGGCGGGGCGTCCGAGGGGAGCATCGGACGATCATCCCAGCCCCCGGGAAACGGACGGTACGCCCGCCGGACCGGCCCGGACCTGCGGGGGCGGGGCACGGCGCAGGGGCCGGGTGCTGTGCGCACCCGGCCCCTGTCCCCCGTGCCCCCCGGTCCCCCGTGGGTCCCCCCGTTCCCCCGTTCCCCCGTGGTCCGGGCCCGGCGCCCCCCGGCGCCGGGTCAGTCCGTCGCGATGGCCGCGAGGACGTTCATGCGTCCGGCCCGGAAGGCCGGGACGAGTGCGGCGAACAGGCCGATCAGCACCGAGGCGACCAGCGTGACCGCCACCGTGACGGTCGGGACGGAGAGCGTCCCGAGGCCCTGGTCCCGCAGCACCCGCTGGGCGGTGATGCCCCAGCCGAGGCCCAGTCCGGTGCCGAGGACGGCGCCGAACACCGCGATCACCACGGACTCCAGCCGGATCATCCGGCGCAGCTGGCGGCGGGAGAGCCCGATCGCCCGCAGCAGGCCGATCTCGCGGGTCCGCTCGACCACCGACAGCGCCAGGGTGTTGACCACGCCGAGCACCGCGACCGTGATCGAGAGGGCGACCAGCCCGTAGATCAGGTAGAGCAGGGTGTTGATCTGGGACTGGGCGAGCTCCTTGTAGCCGGCCCGGTCCTTGATGGTGAGCTGCGGGTACTCCTTCAGCCCGTCCTCCAGCGCGGTCAGCGTCCGGTCGACGTCGGCGCCCGGGGAGGCCTTGGCGAAGAAGGTCCACACCGGCGGCTGCTCGGCGGCCGGGACGACCTTCTCCATGGTGTCCATGGCCACGAAGGAGCCGTCGCCGAACAGCTCGCCCTTGCCGAAGACCGCGCCGACCGGCACCGTCTGGGTGCGGCCCTGGCCGTAGTCGACGGTGACCTGGTCGCCGACCTTCAGGCCGTGGTCCTTGGCGAAGGCGGCGCCGATGCCCAGCGAGCCGCGCTGGAGCGAGTCCACCGCACCGGAGTCGACGGTCGGCCGGAAGTCGGTGCCGAAGAAGGACGGCGGCACCGCGGTCAGCGGGGTCTTGGCCTTCTGCCCGTCCGGCAGCTGGACCCTGGCGGCGAAGAACCGCTGGGTGGTGACGTGGTCGATGCCCGGGGTCTTCCGGACCGCGTCCATCATCTCGGGGGTGATCGCGGTACGGCCGCCGGAGACGATGTAGTCCGCGCCCACCGACTTGTCGATCTGGGCGCTGGTCGAGGTGACGGCCGAGGAGCTGAACACCGCGGAGGCGATCACCAGCGCCAGGCCGATCATCAGCGCGGCGGCGGTGGCGCCGGTACGGCGCGGGTTGCGCATCGCGTTGCGCTGGGCGAGCCTGCCGGACGGGCCGAACAGCGCCGGCAGCAGCGCGCCGAGCACCCGGACGACGGCCGAGGCCAGCAGCGGGCCGAGCACCACGAAGCCGATCAGGGTGAGCACCACGCCGAGGCCCAGGTACCGGCCGCCGGTGGCCGCCTTCTCCGCCCCCGCGCCGAGCACCAGCACCGCGCCGCCGCCCGCCGTCAGCAGCAGGCCGAGGCCGGTGCGGACGAGGTTGGCCCGGGCCTCCGCCGGGGTGCCGTGGTCGCGCAGCGCGGCCATCGGCGAGATCCGGCTCGCCCGGCGGGCCGGGAACCAGGCCGCGACCAGGGTGACCACGATGCCCAGCGCGTACCCGGCGACGAACACGTCCGGCCCGATCTGCAGGTCGGCCGCCTCCAGGTCCATGCCGATCGCCGTCATCAGCTTGATCAGGCCGACCGCCACGCCCAGGCCCGCCGCGACCCCGAGGGTCGAGCCGAGCACGCCCAGGATCAGCGCCTCGACCAGCACCGAGCGGTTGACCTGCCGCCGGCTGCCGCCGATGGCGCGCAGCAGGCCGATCTCCCGGGTGCGCTGGGCGACCAGCATCGAGAAGGTGTTGACGATCAGGAAGGCGCCGACGATCGCCGAGACGAAGGCGAAGCCGAGCATCGCGTACTTCATGAAGCCGAGGCCCTTGCCGACCTGCTCGCTGCGGTCGGCCTTCTGCTCGGCCGCCGTCTTCACCTGGTACCCGCCGCCGAGCCGGGCCAGCGCGTCGGCCTTGAGGCGGTCGTCGCCGCGGCTGCCGTCGCCGTACGCCTCGACGGTGCTGAAGGCCGGCCCGCCGAGCAGCGCCTGCTGGGCGGTCGGGGTGTCCAGGAAGCCGAGCGCCGCGCCCGGGTTGGTGGTGGTGAAGGTGCCGATGCCGACGATGGTGAAGTCGTGCCGGCCGAGGGGGTTCTCGACCCTGAGCGTGTCACCGAGGGCGAGCTTGGCCTTCTTCACGGTGTCCGCGTCCAGCAGCAGCTCGGTCGGCCCGCGCGGCGTGTGGCCGGAGGTGACCTTCAGCGGGTTGCCCGGGGTGTCGGTCCAGTTGCCGAGCAGGGTGGGCGCGCCGGTGGTCGGGCCGACCAGCTTGTTGGTGGCCGGGTTGATCATGACGGCGTTCTCGACCAGGACCTGGCCGACGGCGCTCTTCACCCCGGGCAGCGCGGCGACCTGCCGTTCCAGCGCGACCGGGACGGTCGGCGGCTTGACGGCGGCCTGCTGCTCCTCGTCCTCGGCCGGCTTGGGCGGCTGGACCGAGACGTCGGAGGAGGTCGCGGCGAAGAGCTTGTCGAAGGTGCCGGTGGCGGTGTTGGAGAACACCAGGGTGCCGGAGACGAAGGCCACCGACAGCACGACGGCGATGAGCGAGAGCGCCATCCGGCCCTTGTGGGCGAGGAAGCTCCGCAGTGAGGTCTTGAGCAGCATGATGGTGTCGTCCCGCCGCTCAGCTGGTGCGCTTGCCGTCGAAACGGCGCATGCGTTCGAGGACGGAGTCGGCGGTGGGCGCGTACATCTCGTCCACGATCACGCCGTCGGCGAGGAAGAGCACGCGGTCCGCGTAGCCGGCGGCGACCGGGTCGTGGGTGACCATCACGATGGTCTGGCCCAGCTCGTCCACCGAGCGGCGCAGGAAGGTCAGCACCTCGGCGCCGGACCGGGAGTCCAGGTTCCCGGTGGGCTCGTCGCCGAAGATGATCTCGGGGCGGGCGGCCAGTGCCCGGGCCACCGCGACGCGCTGCTGCTGGCCGCCGGAGAGCTGGGCGGGGCGGTGCTTGAGCCGGCCGGACAGGCCGACCGTCTCCACCACCTGGTCCAGCCAGGCCTGGTCGGGCCTGCGCCCGGCGATGTCCATCGGGAGCGTGATGTTCTCCAGCGCGTTCAGCGTCGGGAGCAGGTTGAAGGCCTGGAAGATGAAGCCGATCTTGTCGCGCCGGAGCCTGGTGAGCTGCTTGTCCTTCAGGCCGGTGATCTCGGTGTCGCCGATCCGGATCTGCCCGGAGGTGACCGTGTCGAGGCCCGCCAGGCAGTGCATCAGGGTGGACTTGCCGGAGCCCGACGGCCCCATGATCGCGGTGAACCGGCCGCGCTGGATGTCGACGTCGACCGCGTCGAGCGCGGTCACCCTGGTCTCGCCCGAGCCGTACGCCTTGGTGACCTGACGGGCCGACGCGGCGACGGCGGGCGCCCCGCCGGGAAGCTGGGGGTCGTACACGGCTGCTGCTGCCGTCGTCACTGGGACACTCCTAAGGAAGATGCGCTCACCCGTTGGCCCCCAGCCTCACGGGCCCGCCCGCCGCGCGACATGGCGCGGGCGGTAGTCCTCGACCGGGAGTTGTCTCCACCCTCCCGGTGGACCTGGCCACCGGACCCGGCGCAACCGGGCCGCTTCCTGGCGGGTGGGGATGTGTGAACCACGTTAGGAGTCGGCGGCGGAGCGCTCGTCATCCGCCGGAATGAAGCCTCTCAACCAAGGTTCTACGGGCCACGGAGCGGCTCCCCCTAGGGGTCGCCGCGGCCCGTCTCGGGGACGCCCCGTACGGGCCGGCGGCGACGGTCCGTCAGCTCGTCAGCGCGGGTGCGGCCAGCCGCTCCAGGGCCGTGGCGAAGCCGTCCACGACCGGGGCCAGCAGCGTTTCGGTCTCGCGCTCCACCAGGGTCGTCCCGTCCTCCCGGGCGGTGATGTGGCGGTCGAGCACGAACCAGCCCTGGGTGATGTGGCCGGCGCCCATCGAGCTGAGCACCGGGCGCAGCGCGTAGTCCACCGCGAGGACGTGCGCGGGCGAGCCGCCGGTGGCGAGCGGCAGGACGGCCTTGCCGGCCAGGGCGTACTGCGGGAGCACGTCCAGCAGGGCCTTCAGCAGGCCCGAGTAGGCGGCCTTGTAGACGGGGGTGCCGACGACCACGCCGTCGGCGCGGGCGAACAGCTCGGTGACGGCGACGATCGCGGGGTGGTCGAAGTCGCCCGACAGCAGCGCGTGCGCGGGCAGGCTGCGGGCCTCGAAGGGGACGACGTGGTGGCCGCGCTCCGCCAGCCGCGCGTCGACGTGGCGCAGCAGGCGGGTGGTGCGGGAGGTGGCGGACGGGGAGCCGGAAACGGACAGGACGACGGCCATGGGTTTCACCTCTGGCTGGAAGCGGGGCGGCGCGGTGCGGCGGAGTGCGGCGGCGGGGGAAGGCGCCGCGGTGGGGGCCGGTACCGGGGGCGGTGCGGGAACGGTGCGGGGGGGCGTTGCGGGGCACCGGGGCGCTACGTCGGCGGACGTGCGGGGCCTGCGGGGAGTACGGGGACCCGACGGGCGCGTGTCAGCCGCGACAGAGCGAACAGGCCACACCGCGCCGCAGGTCGACGTGCCGCCGACGCGTGAGTGCCCAACGCTGATCCATGCCTGGAATGCAAACACGCTGTGTTCGAGCTGGTCAAGAAACGTTTCAGCCGCTGGAACGGCGGGTGTCCGGATGTTTCGGCGGAACGATTCGGGGCGTGCATCAAAACTGCTACAAGAGGCCTGGTGGGCCCCCCGGGGGGAGTCAGCCCGACCGGGGTCGGGCATCCTCGTCGGCATGAACACGTGGCAGGAGGGCCGCCCGGGGGGCGGCGGGAACCCGTACGGCGGCAGCGGTGGAGGCGGCTCGGCCGAGCCGCCGCTGCCGTCCTCGCTGAACCCGCGCGGGCCGGGGGCGGCCGCGCCACGGCAGCCGCGACAGCCCGGGGGGCAGCCGGGGCAACCGGGGCAGTCCCGGCTGGGCGGCGTCCCGCCGCAGGGGGCCGGCGCACCCGGCGCCCGCCCCGGCGGCCCGGGGCGCCCCGGTGGTCCCGGCGGCCCGGGCGGGCCCGGCGGTCCCGGCGGGCAGGGGGGCCAGGGTGGTCCCGGCGGCCCCGGCGGCACCCGCCCGCCCGGTGCCCAGGCCCGGCGCTGGCCGCGGCGGCGGATCGTGAAGTGGTCGGTCTTCGGCCTGCTGATCGCCGTCATGGTGACCGCCGTCTCCACCTGGTTCTGGGCGGACTCCAAGCTCAACCACGAGAACGTGCTCGCCGACTACCCCGGCCGCCCCGCCGCGGGCAAGGGCACCAACTGGCTGATCGTCGGCTCCGACAGCCGCCAGGGCCTCACCGACTCCGAGCAGGACGACCTGCACACCGGGCACGACACCGAGGGCAAGCGCAGCGACTCGATGATGATCCTGCACGTCGGGGACAACGGGAACACCCTGATGAGCATCCCGCGCGACTCCTGGGTGCCGATCCCCGAGCACCCGGGCAGCAACGGCAAGCCGGTCAAGGGCACCACCGCGAAGATCAACTCGGCCTTCGGCAACGGCGGCGGCCGCCTCCTGGTCCAGACCGTCGAGCAGAACACCGGCATACGGATCGACCACTACGCCGAGATCGGCTTCGGCGGTTTCGTCGGCATCGTCGACTCGATCGGCGGCGTCGAGATGAAGATCGACCAGGACGTCAAGGACAAGGACTCCGGGCTCGACCTCAAGGCCGGCGACCAGACCCTCACCGGCAAGCAGGCCCTGGCCTTCGTCCGCCAGCGCCACCAGATGGCCGACCAGGACCTCGGCCGGATGCGCAACCAGCAGAAGTTCCTCGGCGCCCTCGCCCACCAGGCCGCCTCCCCGGGCAACCTGATGAACCCGTTCACCTTCTACCCGCTGGTCGACTCCGCGCTCGGCACCCTGATCGTCGACGAGGACTGCGGGCTGACCGACCTCGGCTCGCTCTTCCTCGCCATGAAGGACGTCAACGGCGGCAGCGGCAAGTCGCTGACCGTGCCGATCGGCAACCCGGACTACCGGACCAAGACCGGCGAGTCCGCCGTGCTCTGGGACACCGGCAAGTCCAAGCAGGTCTTCGACGCCTTCAAGAACGACACCGCGGTGCCGGAGTTCAAGTAGTCGGCCACTTCGCGTGACCGCTCCACCACAATGAGTGGATGCCACTCGTCACCGCACTGATCCGCCGCCGTCGCCACCGCCTCCTAGGCCGCCTGGTCCAGGAGGCGCTCGCGCTGTACGGGATGGAGGTGCCCGCCGCCTGCGAGATCGGGCCCGGGCTGATGGTCTTCCACCGCGGCTTCGGCACCGTGCTGCACCCGTACACCACCCTCGGCGCCGGCGTGACGCTCTACAACGGCGTGACCATCGGCCGGGCCGACCCCTGGGTGCCGCAGGAGGAGAGCGCGATGCGGCGGGTGGTGGTCGAGGACGGGGCGGTGCTGTGCGCGGGCGCCAAGGTGGTGTGCAAGGAGGGCGTGCTGACCGTCGGCGCGGGCACCGTCGTCGGGGCCAACGCGGTGCTCACCCGCTCGACCGGCCCCGGCGAGATCTGGGCCGGCGCACCGGCGCGCAAGGTGGGGACGCGGGCGGGCGACTGGGGGCCCGCGGCGGCGCCGGCCCGGCCCGCTCCGAGCCCCGCCTGAACGCGCGGGGGTACGGGACGTGCCATGCGGCCTAGACGTACGGCAGCAGGCCGGTGCCGCACTCCGGGAAGCGGACCAGCCACTCCCCCTCGCCGCCGGCCGCCTCCTCGGTCGCGCCCGAGAAGCCGTAGTGGATCGGCTGCCCGTCGCCGCCCAGCCACCGCGCGTGGGTCAGCTGCACCGACAGCGAGGCCGGGCGGTGCGCGGCGGCGGCCGCCGACACGGGCGGCGCGGGCTGCTCCAGCACCAGCTCGTGCTCGGTCTCGCCCGGCCGGAAGGTCACCACCGTCTCGGTGCCCGGGCGGCGCGGGAAGGCGCCCGCCGGGTCCGTCCAGTACGCGGCGACCATCACCGCGAGGGTGCCCTCCAGGCTGCCGGTGTCCGGCCGCACGTACTCCTCGTCCGCGATCCAGCGGGAGTGGTGGCGGACCTCCTCCGGGCCCCACCGCTCGTCCCAGCGCACCCAGTAGCCCGCCACCCGCTTGACGGTCATGCCCTCGCGGGCGACCCGGACGGCGAACCGCGCCGGGCCGACCGGCTCGCAGCCGGCCAGGGAGACCACCGTCACCTGTTCGTAGGTCACCTCGCCGTCGTCGGCGCCCTGCTCCATCATCGGTCAACCACCTTGCCGCAGAGTCGAGTTCGGCCGCGGCTGGGGCCGCGTCCGAATCGAGCGTAGGGCTCCGGCGCAGGCAGGCCGCACGATTGCCCGGTTCCGGCCCGGACGGCCGCGCTCCGGGCTACCCTGCCCGCCGCACGGCGGCGCCCGGCGCGAAAGGGGGCGGGAACCGGGCGGCGTCCGGGTGCGGGCGCGGGTACGGGGGCGGACGCGAAACCGCCCCGGAGCGGGAGATCGGAAGATCCGACGTCCCGCTCCGGGGCGGTGCGTGCCAGGTGGCGGCGGTGCTTAGGCGACCACGCCGGACTTGGCGATGGTGATCTTGGCCGAGGTGCGGCCGCTCTGCGAGCCGAGGCCCTCGATCTTCTTGACCAGGTCCATGCCCTCGAGGACCTCGCCGAAGACGACGTGCTTGCCGTCCAGCCAGTCGGTGACGATGGTGGTGATGAAGAACTGCGAGCCGTTGGTGTTGCGGCCGGCGTTGGCCATCGACAGCAGACCCGGACGGTCGTGCTTGATCTTGAAGTTCTCGTCGGCGAACTTCTCGCCGTAGATGCTCTTGCCGCCGGTGCCGTTGTGGTTGGTGAAGTCACCACCCTGGAGCATGAAGGCCGGGATCACGCGGTGGAAGCCGGAGCCCTCGTAGCCGAAGCCGTTCTGGCCGGTGGCCAGCTCGCGGAAGTTCTGGGCGGTCTTGGGGACGACGTCGTCGTAGAGCTTGAAGACGATCCGGCCGGCCGCCTCGCCGTTGATCTCGATGTCGAAGAAAACGTTGGAAGACATGCAGGGATCATGGCACGATCGCCTGTTCCTCGCGCGTCACCCCCGGTCGGGCCGGGCCGGACACCGCTGTGTTATCCGGTTCCGCCCCCGCGCCGGGACCGGGAAGCTACCATCGATGTCAGATTTCCGGGCGGCCCGATCCGCGACGGCGGGCGGGGCCGGTGAACGGCGACGGCGGACGGCGACGGCGACGGCGGCACGGGACGGGACGGGGTGGACGGCATGCGGATCGGCGAACTGGCCCGGCGGACGGGTGTGAGCGAGCGCTCGCTGCGCTACTACGAGCAGCAGGGCCTGCTGGCCGCCCGCCGCACCGAGGGCGGCCACCGGGAGTACCCGGAGGCCGCCGTCGACCGGGTGGTGCACATCCAGGAGCTGTTCGCGGCCGGACTGCACAGCCGGACCATCTACAAGATCCTCCCCTGCATGCGGGACTCCGACGGCAGCCCGAACGAGATCGCCACCCCGCTCCTGGTGGAGGAGCTCACCGCGGAGCGCCAGCGGATCGACCGGACGATCGACGACCTGCTCCGCTCCCGCGAGGTGCTGGACGAGGTGATCGCGACCGCCTCCGGGCAGCCATCGGCCCCGGCCGCCTGACGTGCGGCCGTCGGCGTTCGGCGCGGCGTTCGGCATCCGGCCTCCGGTTCAGCCCCCGGCCACCGGCTTGCGGGCCAGCAGGTAGGCCTGCGGGGTCCTCTCGTCGCCCTCCGGCTCCCGGACCGTACGGGAGGTGACCGGCAGGCCGGCCTCCCGGGCCAGCTCCTCGACGTGCTCCGGCCGCAGCCGGCGGAAGTCCAGCGACACCGGCTGCCCGAACGGCCGCTCCAGGTGCAGGGGCCGGTCGCCGACCTGGAAGGCGAGCATCAGGTGGCCGCCGGGGGCGAGCACCCGGGCGAACTCGGCGAACACCTCGGGGAGCCGATCCGCCGGGGTGTGGATGATCGAGTACCAGGCCACCACGCCGGTCAACTCCCCGTCCCGGAAGGGGAGGTCGAACATCGAGCCGACGCTGAACGGCACCTCCGGGTGGGCCTTCCGGGCCAGCTCGACCATCCGCGGCGAGAGGTCGATCCCGTGCACGTCCACGCCGAGGCCGTGCAGGGGCCCGGTCATCCGGCCAGGGCCGCAGCCGACTTCGGCCGTCCTGCCGTCCGGCCGCTCGGCGCGGACCAGGTCGGCGAAGAGCCTCAGCATCGCCCGGTCCATCGGCATGCGGTCCAGCGCGTCCCGGAAGAGCTCGGTGTACTCGGTGGCGACGGCGTCGTAGAACGCCCTGGTCTCGGTGAGGAAGCCCGGCTCGGTCATGGCCCCGGACCCTACCCGGCGGCCGCCGGCCCGCGGCAGGCCGTGGCGGTCCTACAACTCCCGTTCGGCGACGGCCTGGTCGCCGCTGAGCTCGCCGGTCGGGCGGAAGCCGAGGCGGGCGTAGAACTCCGCCGGGCCGTCCGGGCCCGGGTGGTAGGTGACGGTGGCGCGGGTGCCGCCGCGGCGGCGGATCTCGGCGCAGACCTGCTCGACGGCGAAGCGGCCGTACCCGCCGCGCTGCTGCCCGGCGTCGACCAGCAGCCGCCACAGGCCGGAGCGGGGGCGGTCGCCGGGGCGGTCGGGGTGGAAGACGATGTCGAAGAAGGCCATCACGAAGCCGACCGGCCGCCCGTCCTCCAGGATCAGCCGGGGCCAGGCCGTCTCCCCGTACGCGTACGCCTCGGCCAGCGACTTCACCACCGGCGCCACCAGGTGCTCCTGGTCGGGGCGGACCCGCAGGGCGAGGGCGGCGTCGACGTTCCCGGGGGTGATCGGGGCCAGGCTGAGCGTGGCGGGCGGTGCGGGCGGGGTCGTCGTGGCGGGCGTGGAGGACATGGCGGGCAGCCTACGGAGCGCGGCCGCCCGCCGTCGCACGGTTTTCCGGCCCCCGACCGCGGACGGGCGGTCGGGGGCCGTGGCTGTACGCCGGTGCGTGCCGGTGCGTTCCGGTGCGCGTTACGGGAGGTTGCGGGCCATCACGATCCGCTGGACCTGGTTGGTCCCCTCGTAGATCTGCGTGATCTTCGCGTCCCGCATCATCCGCTCCACCGGGTAGTCCCGCGTGTACCCGTACCCACCCAGCAACTGCACCGCGTCCGTCGTGATCTCCATCGCCGCGTCCGACGCGAAGCACTTCGCCGCCGCACCGAAGAACGTCAGATCCGCGTCCCCCCGCTGCGACTTCGCCGCCGCCGCGTACGTCAACTGCCGCGCCGCCTCCAGCTTCATCGCCATGTCCGCCAGCATGAACTGCACACCCTGGAACTCCGCGATCGCCTTCCCGAACTGCCGGCGCTCCCGCACATACCCGTTCGCGTAGTCCAGCGCACCCTGCGCGATCCCGATCGCCTGCGCCGCGATCGTCACCCGGGTGTGGTCCAGCGTCTTCATCGCCGTCGCGAAACCCGTCCCCTCCGCACCGATCATCCGGTCCGCCGGGATCCGCACGTTGTCGAAGTACACCTCACGCGTCGGCGACCCCTTGATGCCCAGCTTCTTCTCCGGCGCACCGAAGGACACCCCCTCGTCGCCCTTCTCCACCACGAACGCCGAGATGCCCTTCGACCGCTTCTCCGGATCCGTCACCGCCATCACCGTGTAGAACTCGGAGACCCCCGCGTTGGTGATCCAGCGCTTCACACCGTTCAGCACCCAGAAGTCCCCGTCACGCACCGCCCGGGTCTTCATCCCCGCCGCGTCCGAACCCGCCTCCGGCTCCGACAGGCAGTACGAGAACATCCCCTCGCCCCGCGCCAGCGCCCCCAGGTACTTCGCCTTCAACTCCTCCGAACCCGACAGCTGCACCGGCAGCGACCCCAGCTTGTTCACCGCCGGGATCAACGAGGACGACGCGCACACCCGCGCCACCTCCTCGATCACGATCACCGTCGCCAGCGCGTCCGCCCCCGCACCCCCGTACTCCTCCGGCACGTGCACCGCGTGCAGGTCGTTCCCCCGCAACGCGTCCAACGCCTCCTGCGGGAACCGCCCCTGCTCGTCCACCTCCGCCGCGAACGGAGCGATCTTCGCCTCGGCCAGCGAACGCACCGCCTCACGGAGCATCCCGTGCTCCTCGGAGATCCGGAAGAGATCGAAGTCAGCCGCCCCTGCGCTGCCCGCCATGATGCCTGCCTCGTCGTTCAGTGACCGACGCCCGGGCGAGGCCCGATCGAGGTCCGATCGACGCCCGGTGCGAGTCGAATCCGCGGTTAACTACCGTTCAGTAGAGATCCTAGGGCGCCGACCTGCGGCTGCCTAGCGTCCAGCGGCGGCCCGGTCGTTCATGTCCGCGCCCCGGGGGCGACCGGCGGGACGGCCCCTCCGGCGTGCAGGTGATCCCGGGGCGCCCCCGGCGGGCGGATAGCATCAGGGCATCCGTACTGGTCGCGTCCGCATCCAAGGAGAACCCGTGACCCTCCGCATCTCCGTGATCGGCACCGGCTACCTCGGCGCCACGCACGCCGCCGCGATGGCCGAGTTCGGCTTCGAGGTGCTGGGCCTGGACATCGACCCGGACAAGATCGCCATGCTGACCGCAGGGCGGGTCCCGATGTACGAGCCCGGGCTGTCCGAACTGCTGCTCAAGCACGTGGCAGGGCACGAGGGTTCGACCGGACGGCTGCGCTTCACCACCTCCGCCCAGGAGGCCGCCGAGTTCGGCGACGTGCACTTCATCTGCGTCAACACCCCGCAGCGCAAGGGCGAGTTCGCCGCCGACATGTCGTACGTCGACACCGCGCTGGACGAGCTCGCGCCGCACCTGACCCGCCCCGCCCTGGTGGTCGGCAAGTCGACCGTCCCGGTCGGCTCGGCGGCCCGGCTGGCCGAACGGCTGGCCGCGCTGGCGCCGGTCGGCGAGGGCGCCGAACTCGCCTGGAACCCGGAGTTCCTGCGCGAGGGCTTCGCCGTGCGGGACACCCTGCGGCCGGACCGGATCGTGGTCGGCGCCCACAGCGAGCGGGCCGAGCGGCTGCTGCGCGAGGTGTACGCGGAGCCGATCGCGGCCGGGGTGCCGTTCATGGTCACCGACTACGCGACCGCCGAACTGGTCAAGGCGGCCGCCAACTCCTTCCTGGCCACCAAGATCTCCTTCATCAACGCGATGGCCGAGGTCTGCGAGGCGGCCGGCGCGGATGTCACCCAGCTCAGCAAGGCGCTCGCCTACGACGAGCGGATCGGCGGCAAGTTCCTCAACTCCGGCCTCGGCTTCGGCGGCGGCTGCCTGCCCAAGGACATCCGCGCGTTCATGGCCCGGGCCGGCGAGCTCGGCGCCGACCAGGCGCTGACCTTCCTGCGCGAGGTCGACTCGATCAACATGCGGCGCCGCTCCCGGATGGTCGAGCTGGCCCGCGAGCAGTGCGGCGGCGGCTTCCTGGGCCGCCGGGTCGCCGTCCTCGGCGCCGCCTTCAAGCCCAACTCGGACGACATCCGGGACTCCCCCGCCCTCAACGTGGCCGCCCAGATCCAGCTCCAGGGCGCCCAGGTCACCGTCTACGACCCCAAGGCCGTGGACAACGCCCGCAAGATGTTCCCCTCCCTCGCCTACGCCCACTCCGCCCTGGAGGCCGCCGAGGGCGCCCACGTCGTCCTCCACCTCACCGAGTGGTCCGAGTTCCGCGAGCTGGACCCGGCCGTCCTCGGCGCCGTGGTCGCCGAACGCCGCCTCCTCGACGGCCGCAACGTCCTGGACGCCGAGGCCTGGCGCGCCGCCGGCTGGACCTACCGCGCCCTGGGCCGCCCGAGCTGACCGGGCAGGAATCCCGCACCGCCGCCCGGCGTTCCCACCGGCATGACGAGCTACGGCGACGACGCGGCGGTCCGCGAGATCCTCACCCGCACCGGTGACACCTGGGCGGTGGTGGGCCTGTCCACCAACACCGCCCGGGCCGCGTACGGGGTGGCCCGGGTGCTCCAGGAGTACGGCAAGCGGATCGTGCCCGTGCACCCGAAGGCCGAGACGGTCCTCGGCGAGCGGGGCTACGCCTCGCTCGCCGAGATCCCGTTCCCGGTCGACGTGGTGGACGTGTTCGTCCGGTCCGACCTCGCCGGGGAGGTCGCGGACGAGGCGGTCGCCATCGGGGCGAAGGCGGTCTGGTTCCAGCTGGGCGTGGTGGACGAGGCCGCGTACGGGCGGACGCGGGAGGCCGGGCTGGCCATGGTGATGGACCGGTGCCCGGCCATCGAGATCCCGCTGCTGGGCTAGGAGGCCGGGCCGTCCAGCTGCGCGATGGTGGCGATGGACGGGCGGCGGCCCGCCCGCAGCCCGGCGGCCGCCGACTCGGCGTCGCGCAGGACGCGGACGGCGTTGTGCCAGGTGAGCTTCGCCAGGTCGGCCTCCGACCAGTGGCGGCCGAGGAGTTCGGCGACCAGGTTGGGGTAGCCGGCCACCGAGTCCAGGCCGTCCGGCAGGAAGGCGGTGCCGTCGAAGTCGCCGCCGATGCCGATGTGGTCGATGCCCGCCACCTCGCGCATGTGGTCGAGGTGGTCGGCGACGGTGGCCGGGGTGGCGATCGGGCGCGGGTTGGCGGCCTCGAAGGCGCGCTGGCGCTCCATGGCCGGCGGGGTGGTGTCCAGCGGGTGGAAGCCGTGGGCGCGCATGTTCCCGTCGGCGGCGACGGTCCACTCGATGGCGGCGGGCAGGATGAACTTCGGCACGAAGGTCGCCATCGCCACGCCGCCGTTGGCGGGCAGCTGGGCGAGCACGTCGTCCGGGATGTTGCGCGGGTGGTCGCAGACCGCGCGCGAGGAGGAGTGGGAGAAGACCACCGGCGCCTCGCTCACCCGCAGGGCGTCGCGCATGGTGTCGGCGGAGACGTGCGAGAGGTCGACCAGCATGCCGAGCCGGTTCATCTCCCGGACGACCTCCTCGCCGAACCGGGTCAGCCCGCCGGCCGCCGGCTTGTCGGTCGCGGAGTCCGCCCACGGCACGTTGTCGTTGTGGGTGAGCGTCAGGTACCGGACGCCCAGCTCGTACAGGGCGCGCAGGGTGGCCAGCGAGCAGTCGATGGAGTGGCCGCCCTCGGCGCCCATCAGGGAGGCGATCCGGCCCTCGGCGCGGGCGGCCTCCATGTCGGCGGCGGTACGGGCCAGGCGCAGCCGGTCCGGGTAGCGCTCCACCAGGGCGTGGACGAAGTCGATCTGCTCCAGGGTGGCGCTCACGGCATGGTCGCCGGCCAGCGAGGAGGGGACGTAGACGGACCAGAACTGGGCGCCGACGCCGCCCTCCGCGAGGCGGGCGAGGTCGGTGTGCAGCCGGTCGCTCTGGTCGGCGGCGAGGTCGAGCGCGCCGAGGTCGTACCCGGCCTGCTCGCGCATCGCCCAGGGGAGGTCGTTGTGGCCGTCCACCACGGGGGCGGTGCGCAGCAGGGCGCGGGCGCGGTCCAGCGGGGTGGGGGAGTCCAGGTCAGCGGTCATGCGTGCTGTTCTACCCCACGCCCGCGGGTGGCCGAACTACTTGCCGAAGCCGAAGGACGCGGAACCGGCCACCTTGGCGCGCAGCTTCCGGCCCTTCTCGGTGGCCTGGTTGTTCAGCTCGGCCTGGAAGTCGGTCATCTTCTCGGTGAGCTCGGGGTCGAAGGCGGCGAGCATCCGCACCGCGAGCAGGCCGGCGTTGCGCGCGCCGGCCACCGAGACGGTCGCCACCGGCACGCCGGCCGGCATCTGGACGATCGACAGCAGGCTGTCCATGCCGTCCAGGTACCGCAGCGGCACCGGCACGCCGATGACGGGCAGCGGGGTGACCGAGGCGAGCATGCCCGGCAGGTGGGCCGCGCCGCCGGCGCCCGCGATGATCGCCTTCAGACCGCGCCCGTGGGCCTGCTCGCCGTACGCGACCATCTCGCGGGGCATCCGGTGGGCGGAGACGACGTCCACCTCGTACGGGACCTCGAACTCGTCCAGGGCCTGGGCGGCGGCCTCCATGACCGGCCAGTCGGAGTCCGAGCCCATCACGATGCCGATGAGGGGGTTGGTCATTCGGTGATCGTTCCTCGCAGGTAGGCGGCCGCGTGGCGGGCGCGCTCGCGGACGTCTTCGAGGTCGTCCCCGAAGACGTTGACGTGGCCGACCTTGCGGCCGGGCTTCACGTCCTTCCCGTACATGTGGATCCGCAGCCCGGGGTCGCGGGCCATGCAGTGCAGGAAGGGGTGGTACATGTCCGGGTAGTCGCCGCCGAGGACGTTGACCATGACGGTCCACCTGGCGCGCGGGCGGGGGTCGCCCAGCGGGAGGTCGAGGACGGCCCGCAGGTGGTTCTCGAACTGCGAGGTGACGGCGCCGTCCTGGGTCCAGTGCCCGGAGTTGTGCGGGCGCATGGCCAGCTCGTTGACGAGGATGCGGCCATCGCGGGTCTGGAACAGCTCGACGGCGAGGTGGCCGACGATGCCGAGGTCCCCGGCGATCCGCAGGGCGAGCTGCTGGGCCTCGTCGGACAGGGCCGGGTCGAGGTCCGGCGCGGGGGCGGTGACCTCGGCGCAGACGCCGTTCTCCTGGACGCTCTCCACCACCGGGTAGGCGACGGCCTGGCCGCTGGGCGAGCGGACGACGTTGGCGGCCAGCTCGCGGACGAAGTCGACCTTCTCCTCGGCCAGCACCGCGACGCCGGCCAGGAACGGGGCGTGCGCCTGCTCCTCGTCGTCGACGACCCAGACGCCCTTGCCGTCGTAGCCGCCGCGGACGGTCTTCAGGACGACCGGGTAGCCGGTGCCCTCGTTCGCGAAGGCGGTCACGTCGGCCGGGTCGGCGACGAGCCGGTGCCGGGGGCAGGGCACGTCGATGGAGTCCAGCTTGGCCCGCATCACGCCCTTGTCCTGGGCGTTGACCAGCGCCTCCGGGCCGGGGCGGACGGCGATGCCGTCGGCCTCCAGGGCCCGCAGGTGCTCGGTGGGGACGTGTTCGTGGTCGAAGGTGATCACGTCGCAGCCGGCGGCGAAGGCGCGCAGGGTGTCGAGGTCGCGGTAGTCACCGAGGACGACGTCGGAGACCACCTGTGCGGCGGAGTCCTGGGGCGTGTCGGCGAGGAGTTTGAACCTGACCCCGAGCGGGATGCCCGCCTGGTGTGCCATGCGGGCCAGCTGCCCGCCACCGATCATGCCCACCACTGGAAAATTCACATTGCCCGGGGAAGTCACGCGGCCCAGGATATCCGGGCCGGTCGGGGGCGGTGGAGCCGCAGGTGGGGCCGCTGGAGCGGACGCGCGTAGATGTCAACCTGGCGCCCTGGGGGCTGAGCCGTTCGATGGAAGCGGGTAGCCTGGACGGCTAGGTCCTGGTCTGCGCGGTCCGATCATGTGCGTGCACGCAGGGCTCAAGGGGCGGCCGCGCGACCGCGACCGGCCCTTTCGACCAGCAGGCACATGGAGGCACTCCGGTATGGCGACGAACGCGGCTTCGGAACCCTCACTCGCGCAGAAGCTGCGTGGGCTCAAGGGCGAAGTGGTGAAGTTCGGCATCGTCGGCCTGAGCGGCGTGGTGGTCAACTTCGCCGTGTTCTGGGTCTGCCTCAACGGCATGGGCCTGGCCTCGGTGCGGTCGAACATCGTCGCGACGGTGATCGCGATCGCGACCAACTACCTGGGCTACCGCTACTGGCTCTACCGGGACCGCGACGCCGCCTCCCGCAAGCGCGAGATCACGCTCTTCCTGGTCTACAGCGGCATCGGCATGCTGATCGAGACCGGCGTCCTCGGCTTCTCGGTGTACGTGCTCGACCTGCGCTCGCACTACGAGCAGATCGGCGCCAAGGTGATCGGCCTCGCCGTGGCCACCGTGTTCCGCTTCGTCTCGTACCGCACCTGGGTGTTCAAGGCCGTGCCGGAGACCGTCGAGCTGCCCGCCCAGCAGTCGGTGGGCGCCGCCGCCGGCCAGGAGCTGGCCGCGCAGGCCGAGCTGATGCTGGCCACCGAGCGGATCCGGCTCGCCAAGGCCGAGTAGGCCCCGCGGTCCTCGCACCGCCCTCGTACCCCGCGCAGCCCCGGCTCGCCGAACCCGGCCGCCGGGGCTCGCCGCATCCCCGGCCGTATCCCCCCACCGGATCCCCCTGCCGGATCCTGCCGTGTCCCGGCCGGCCTCAGGCCCTCAGTCCTGGTGGCTGCGCCCGAGGAAGAGCGCGAACACCGCCGGCTTCAGCGAGAGCAGTTCGAGCCGCCCGCCGTCCGCCTCCGCGAGGTCGCGGGCGACGGCCAGCCCGATGCCGGTGGAGTTGCGCCCGCTGACCGCGCGCTCGAACACCCGGTTGCCGAGGTCCGGCGGCACGCCGGCGCCCTGGTCCTGGACCTCGACCACCACCGAGGTGCCGGAGGGCCGGATCCGCAGGGTGATCGTCCCGGCGCCGTGCATCAGCGAGTTCTCGATCAGGGTGGCCAGCACCTGGGCGACCGTCCCCGGGGTGCCGACCGCGGTGACCCCGTGCAGCCCCTCCAGGGAGAGCACCCGGCCCTGCTCCCGCAGCGTCGGGCCCCACTCCTCCACCTGCTGCTTGATCACCTCGTCCAGGTCGAAGGCGACGGCGGTGGGGCTGCGCGGGTCGCGCTGGGTGGTGAGCAGCCGCTGGACCACGTCGGTGAGCCGCTCGACCTGCTGGAGGGCGATGGTCGCCTCCTCCTTGACCGTCTCCGGCTCCTCGGCGAGGGCGGTGATCTCCTCCAGCCGCATGGAGAGCGCGGTGAGCGGGGTGCGCAGCTGGTGCGAGGCGTCGGCGGCGAGCCGGCGCTCGGCGGTGAGCATCCGGGCGATCCGCTCGGCGCTGGTGTCCAGCACCTCGGCGACCCGGTCGAGCTCGGGCACCCCGTAACGGCGGTCGCGCGGGCGCGGGTCGCCGGAGCCGAGCCGCTCGGCGGTCTCGGCGAGGTCGGTAAGCGGCCGGGCGAGCCGCTTGGCCTGCCAGACGGCGAGCGCCACCGCGGCCTGGACGGCCAGCAGGGCGACCACGCCGAGCAGCAGCAGGTTGTTGGCGATCTCGTGGTCGACGTCCTCGCGGGACTGCTCGACGGTGACGGTCTCGCCGCTGTTGCCGCGCTCGACGGCCTTCAGCAGGTGGTTCCCGGCCGGGCGCTCGCCGGCGGAGACCACCGGCTGGCCGGGCACCTGCACCTCGACGTAGCTGCCCTCGGTGACCTGGCTCTCGAAGGCCCGCCCGGTGACCGGCTCGCCCGCGGCGAGCCGGCTCTCGACCAGGGCGAGCACCCGGACGGCGGCGGCGTCCACCCGGTCCTGGGCCGAGTTGACGATGGTCCGCTTCTCGACCAGGGCGAGCGGCACGCAGAACACCACGACGACCACCAGGACGACGCCCAGCAGCGAGTTGATCATCCTGCGCTTCACGCTGCCGCTCCCCGGGGTGTTCCGCCGCCGCGGGCCGAGGGCCCGGTCTCCGTCAGGGTCAATTCTTCTCGAACCGGAACCCCACGCCGCGCACGGTGGCGATGTAGCGCGGGTTGGCCGCGTCGTCGCCGAGCTTCTTGCGGAGCCAGGAGATGTGCATGTCCAGGGTCTTGGTGGAGGTCCACCACGTGGTGTCCCAGACCTGCCGCATGATCTCCTCGCGGGTGACCACCCGGCCGGCGTCCCGGACCAGGACGCGCAGCAGCTCGAACTCCTTGGCGGAGAGGGTGAGCTCCTCGTCGCCGAGCCAGGCGCGGTGGGACTCGATGTCGATCTTCACCCCGTGCGCGCCGGTGGTGAGCTGGTCGACGTTGCCGCGCCGGAGCAGGGCCCGGACGCGGGCGAGCAGTTCGGCCAGGCGGAAGGGCTTGGTGACGTAGTCGTCGGCACCGGCGTCCAGGCCGACCACGGTGTCCACCTCGTCCGCGCGGGCGGTGAGCACCAGGACGGGGCAGCTCTTGCCGTCGGCACGCAGGCGGCGGCAGACCTCCAGGCCGTCCATCTCGGGCAGGCCGAGGTCCAGGACGACGAGGTCGACCTCCTCGGTGAGGCCGGCGGCGAGTGCGGTCGGACCGTCCTCGCGGACGAGCACCTCATAGCCCTCGCGTCGCAGGGCCCGGGCGAGCGGTTCGGAGATCGCCGGATCGTCCTCGGCGAGCAGCACACAGGTCATGTGGTGATGGTAGTCCGCCGGGGTATCCCCGTACGCCCTGTGAGGTAGTTCACAGAGCGTGATCGTTATACAAGGCCGCAATCGGGCTCAACAGGGCGCAACAGACCGGCCCTTCGGTGAAGAATCGCCTGTTGGATCTTGAAACCGAAGGAAGACACGCCCGTCTACCATCGATAGATCGGGCAGATTTGTCGCCAACTTTGCCATTCACATACCTGATTCAAGACTTTTGTCATCTGATAGAGCCAAATGTCGCCACGTAGAGTGGTTTGGTCCACGTCCGCCGCCCACCCCCCTACGCGGACGCTGTCAGGCAAGGAACCACTACTCATGGCGTCTAAGACCCTGGACACCGACGCGACGTCGGCATCTCCCAGCGGCAAGACCTTCCTCGGGCATCCCCGAGGTCTCGCCACGCTGTTCATGACCGAGATGTGGGAGCGCTTCTCCTACTACGGCATGCGCGCCCTGCTCATCTACTACCTGGTCTCCGGTGGCGCCGACGCCGCCGTCGGCAGCCAGGGCGGCGGCCTCGCCATGAAGGCGACGACGGCGACGGCGATCTACTCCGTCTACGTCTCGATGGTCTACCTCATGGCCTACCCGGGCGGCTGGTTCGGCGACCGGGTCTGGGGCGCCCGCAAGACCGTCGCCATCGCCGGGTTCGTGATCATGTCCGGCCACATCGCGCTGGCCGTCCCGGGCCAGGCGGCGTTCTTCCTCGGCCTGCTCCTGGTCGCGCTCGGTTCCGGGCTGCTGAAGGCCAACATCTCCACGATGGTCGGCCAGCTCTACAACGGCCCCGAGGACCCGCGCCGCGACGGTGGGTTCACCGTCTTCTACATGAGCATCAACCTCGGTGCCTTCGTCGCCCCGTTCGTCATCGGGACGATCGGCAAGGAGTACAACTGGCACCTGGGCTTCGGTCTGGCCGCGATCGGCATGGCCCTCGGCCTGACCCAGTTCCTGCTCGGCAGCCGCCACCTGAACCCGGTGAGCAGCGAGGTCCCCAACCCGCTGCTGCCCGAGGAGCGCAAGCGCCTGCTGAAGAAGGCCGGCCTGACGGTGCTCGGCGTCGCCGCCTTCTACGGCGTCGTGGCCGGCCTGGGCGTCTACACGCTGAACTGGGCCCTCGTCCCGCTGACCATCGCCGGTCTGCTGATCCCGATCACCGTGCTGACCCGGATCAAGCGCGACAAGGACCTGACCTCCGACGAACAGTCCAAGATGTCCGCGTACATCTGGTTCTTCGCCGCGGCCGCGATCTTCTGGATGATCTACGACCAGGGCGGGTCGACGCTCTCCCTGTTCGCGGACAAGAAGACCGCGGACTCCCTGTTCGGCCTCGGCTTCTCGGCCACCTGGTACCAGTCGCTGAACCCGCTGTTCGTGATGGCGTTCGCGCCGGTCTTCGCCTGGCTGTGGCTCTGGCTGTCCCGCCGGGACAAGGAGCCGAACACCATCGTGAAGTTCTCGATCGGCCTGCTCCTGGTCGGCGTCTCGTTCTTCGTCTTCATCATCCCGATGACCATGGCGGACAACGGCACCCTGGTCTCCCCGCTCTGGCTCGTCTCGATCTACCTGATCCAGACCATCGGTGAGCTCTGCCTCTCCCCGGTCGGCCTCTCGGTCACCACCAAGATGGCACCGCGCAAGTACGCCTCCCAGATGATGGGCGTCTGGTTCCTCGCCGTCACCGCCGGTGACTGCACCACCAGCCTGCTCTCGCTGGCCGGCGTCAGCCTCAACGGCACCGGGATCATCGCGATGCAGGCGTCGCTCGCGGCCCTCGCCGGGTTCGCCATCTTCACCTACCGCAAGAAGGTCCAGGCCCTCATGGGCGACGTGCACTGACGCCCGTCCCCGCCCGCTCCGGGGCCGCCGTGGATTCCAGGATCCGCGGCGGCCCCGAGTGCTTTTCCCGCTCGACAGGAGCCCGTCGGCCGTGCCTATGGTGCCCGACATGACGACCCCCTCCTTACCCCGCCAGCTGGCCCGCACCCGGCGCTTCACCCTGGGCGTCCCCACCCGGCCCGAGCCCTCGGCGGACGGCGCCACCGTGCTCTTCCTGCGCGGCCGCTCCGGCACCGACCCGCTCGCCTGCCTCTGGGCCCTGGACACCGCCACCGGCGAGGAACGGCTGCTCGCCGACCCGGCCGCGCTGGGCGCCGACGAGGGCATCGCCGCGTACAGCACCGACGCCGCCGGCACGCTCGCCGCCTTCGCCCTGGACGGCGCCCTGTGGCTGGCCGACACCGCCGCCGGCACCGTCCGCGCCGTCCCCGTCCCCGGCCCGCCGCAGGACCCCAGGCTCGACCCGACCGGGCGCCGGATCGCCTACGTCCGCGGCGGCGCCCTGCGGGTGGTCGGCGTCGACGGCACGGACGACCGCCCGCTCGCCGAACCCGAGGCCGAGGACGTCTCCTACGGGCTCGCCGAGTACGTCGCCGCCGAGGAGATGCACCGCGACCGCGGCCACTGGTGGTCCCCCGACGGCACCGCGCTGCTGGTCGCCCGGGTCGACGACCGCCCGCTCGCCCGGCTCTTCCCGGCCGACCCCGCCGACCCGCACCGCCCGCCGCGCGCCGTCCGCTACCCGCTCGCCGGCACCGCCAACGCCGAGGTCTCGCTGCGGCTGCTCGGCCTCGACGGCAGCGACACCGAGGTCCGCTGGGACCGCGCCGCCTTCGAGTACCTGACCGCCGCCGGCTGGGACGGCCACGGCCCGTACGCCGCCGTGCAGAGCCGCGACCAGCGCACCGTCCTTGTGGTGGCCGTCGAGCCGGACGGCACCACCCGGCCGCTCGCCGAGCGCCGGGACGCCCACTGGGTCGAGCTGCTGCCCGGCCTGCCCGCCCGCACCGCGGGCGGCGCCCTGGTGGACACCGCCGACCTCGGCGACACCCGGCACCTGACCGTCGACGGCGAACCGGTCACCCCGCCCGGGCTCCAGCTGCGCGCGGTGCTCGGCACGGAGGGCGAGCAGGTGCTGTTCACCGCCTCCGAGGAGCCCACCGAGACCCACCTCTGGACGTACGGACCGGACGGCGGCATCCGTCGGCTGAGCGACGGCCCCGGCCTACACACCGGCGTGCGGCGCGGCGGCACGCTGGTGCTCACCACCCGGACCCCGGGACACCCCGGCGGCTTCACAACCGCTCTGCGGGAGGGCTCGGCACCCCGCCCGCTCACCTCGTACGCCGAGCCGCCCGTCGTCACTGCCGCGCCCGAGCTCCTCAGGCTCGGCCCACACGCCCTGCGCGCCACGCTCTTCCTCCCCGCCGGCCACCGCCCCGGGGACGGCCCGCTGCCCGTCCTGCTCGACCCGTACGGCGGGCCCGCGACGCAGAAGGCCACCACCGGCGGCCTCTGGTGGGACCAGGTCTCCCAGTGGTTCGCCGACCAGGGCTTCGCGGTCCTCGTGGTGGACGGCCGGGGCACCCCCGGCCGCGGGCCCCGGTGGGAGAAGGCCGTGTACGGCGACAAGGCGACGCTCCCGCTGGCGGACCAGGTCGAGGGCCTGCGGGCGGCCGCCCGGCTGCGGCCCGGACTGCTCGACCTCGACCGCGTCGGCATCCGCGGCTGGTCCTACGGCGGCTACCTCGCCGCCCTCGCGGTGCTGCGCCGCCCGGACGTCTTCCACGCCGCCTCCGCCGGAGCCGCCCCCACCGACTGGCGGTTCTACGACACCCACTGGCAGGAGCGCTTCCTCGGCCACCCCGACGAGCACCCCGAGCACTACGACAGCGGCTCGCTGATCGCCGAGGCGCCGAAGCTGAGCCGCCCGCTGCTGCTGATCCAGGGCCTCGCCGACGACAACGTCTACCCCGCCCACACCCTGCGGCTCTCCGCCGCCCTCCTCGCCGCCGGCCGCCCGCACGAGGTCCTCCCCCTACGCGCCACCGGCCACCGGCCGACGGACGAGGCGGTGGTGGAAAACCTGCTGCACCACGAACTGCACTTCCTGCGCCGCTCGTTGGGAATGAAGTGATCAGCACCGCGCCACCAAATGCCCTGAGGTTTTCGGCAGCCTGAATAGCTACCGGATCCCAAAGTCCATGCATTTCAACTGCCTTTCTGCGTAAGGCAGTTGAGTGCTAGCGTTCATTTCCTCCACTCCAGCGGCTACTGTGAGGTGCCCGTCATGACTCAGGCCATGCCTCGCCAGAAGAATCCCCTGGCCCCGCGCTTTCAGGTGGCTTTGCGACCTGCGGAGTTGCCCGACCATGACTTCGAGGACGACGCCACCATCAAAGGCAGGCAATACAGCGGACTGAGCCTCGTCGGACGATCGGGCGAAGCGGTCGAAGTCGAGCAATGCGCCTTCGAGAACGTCCGGTTCACCGGGATGCACCTGGTCCGGTCGGTGCTCGCTCACATCGCCTTCGACACCTGCGACTTCGCCACGGTCCGGACACAGGACGTATCCATCCTCCGTGGCACGGTGACCGGGTGCCGGCTCACCGGGTCGTCCTGGAGCAACGGCAGTTTCCGTGACGTCCTCTTCGAGGGCACTCGGACAGACAGCACGCTGTTCCGCTACGCGAAGTTCAAGACGGTGGTCTTCAGGGAGTGCAATCTCTCCCAGGCCGACTTTCAGTTCGCCGAACTCCGTGATGTCCGATTCGAGAAGTGCGACCTCACGGGAACCCAGTTCGCCAACGTCGTCATTCAGCCCGGTGTCAGCTTCGACAACTGCACACTGATCGATGTCGGAGGCGCCGCGCACCTCAAGGGTGCCACCGTGCGAGGCCCGGGGTCCATGGAACTGGCCCTGAGCCTCGCCAGGGAGGCCGGCATCGTCTTCGAAGCCTAGGCTGCGGCAGGCAGGTCGTAGTGCGCGAACTCCCGGCCCGAGATCGACCGGGTGACGAGATCGAAGTCGATCGTCTCGGCGAAGTCCGCGAGTTCGCGCACCATCCCCTGGCCGTACGGCGTGAACAGGTCCAGCTTGTCCAGCAGGCCGTCCGCGCACTCGCGGATCGAGTGGCGGAACGTGTCCACCAACTCCGTCTCACCCCTCAGGTGCTGCATGAGCATGAGGGGCGGAGCCACCACCGCACTGTGGAAGGCCTTGTCCAGCGGGCGCATCTGCCCGAACTTCACTGCGGAGACGACCCGGTACTCGTCGGCCCCCAGCTCCTTGGCCGGCCGCGTGTAAAGGCGGTACACCATGTCCGCCAGGAAGACGTTCAGGTGCACGGTCTCGTGCACCAGGGACTCGGCGTAGTCGTGGGGCCGCCACTCGTCGCCCGGGCTCATGCTCACCAGGCCCGGGAGCGTCGAACCGGTGCCGCCACCCTTGTTGGTCGAGCTGAACATCACGACGTCGGTGACCACCAGGTCCACGAGGGCACCCAAGTCGGGGACGAGGTCCCTGGTGTGCAGGAGCGCCACGGAGAAGTCGCGCTTCCACCGCTCCCGCAGGTCGGGCGGGGTGTTCTCCAGCCCCTCGAAGATGTTCTCGAAGGTCCTGTTCTCGATCAGGTAGCTGCCCCACTCGCTGTCCTCGAAGGACAGCGTGATGCCCGCATCCTCGACCGGCAGCGGACGGAGCGCGGAGACGACCCTCCGGTACGCGGCCGGGAGGTCCACGGCGGTCGGCGGAGGCTGCTCGTCGACCGCGCTCACGAGTCGGCCGATCGTCTCCTGGGTGTGGTGGATGTTGAGGAACCGCATGGAGGAACACTCCTTCGCTGGAATGCTTGGGAACCACGCGCCCGGCCCCAATTGAGGTGGGGCCGGGCGCGCGACTGCTTCAGGCGCTCAGGTCGGCCGTCAGTTGGTCCAGCCGCCCATCATCGAGGTGTTGTCCTCGTCCAGGAACGCCCGGACGTTGCCCCGGATGGTGTTCGTGGCGCTCTCGTCGAGCGTCACGGACTCGGCCGCCTCGGCGCTCTCGGTGTCGCTGGTGATCACGGACATTGCGATCTCCCTTCATCGGATGAATGGAACAACCTCCCCGGAAAGGGAGGAACCTGCGGGGGGAGTCGGTGATCCGCATCGGCCACGTACTGCTTGGCCGATGCTGGCCAGGCTACGGACGGCGAGACATCGCTCTCTACGAACTTGCATGAGCTTGCACAGCAATCGACCGGTCAAATAGCGGCGTTGACTACATATCCGCTGTTCGGAGAAGCTTGTGCAAGCCCGAGCAAGCACCTAGATCAGGGAGCCGGCCATGGCCGTGGAGTTCGTTGGCATCGACCCCAGTACCGATCGGGACCACTGCCCCACCGTGTGGGTGGACCCGGATGCTCAGGAGATCCTTTTCCAGGGGTGGAACCCGCGCCCCGAGACCCAGGCGGATTGCGAAGGAACGAGTCCTGCGAACGGGCCGGTCCCCGACAATGAGGCCATCGTCAGGCTTCCGGCCCGGATGGTGCCCATGATCAGGGAGGCATGTGATGCCATCGAGCGTGCCCAGCTTCGCTGAGCTGCTTGAGCAGTGTCAGCGGTCCGCCGTCCATCTGGAGCTGCGGGATTCGTACGCCCCGACGGATCGGTTCGAGGCCTGGCAGCGCGGTGAGCGGATCAACTGGGAGGACCAGGCGTCCTGGTGGCATCCCTATGACCAGTTGATCACAGACGCCGTGGCGCGGGGCGTGGTCATTCGCCGAGCCCGGGTGGTCTCCGAGCCCGTGTCCGAGTACATCCGGTGGGAGCACTACGTCACCCACGCCAACGTCACGGCGGGCGAGCAGGTCCGCTGGCTGCCACGGCGACAGGCCACGAGCATCCCCCTGCCGGGGAACGACTTCTGGCTGTTCGACGGTGCACTGCTTCGGGTGCACCACTTCTCCGGGGACGGCGCCGTGGTCGAAGATGAGATCACAACAGACCCGGACACCGTGAAGCTGTGCACCACCGCGTTCGAAGCAGTCTGGGAGCGGGCGCTCCCGCACCATCTGTACGAGATCTGACGAAGGCCGGCTCCATGCCCGCGCACCCCTCACCGAACGTTCAGAAGGCCCGCGAAGCTCTTGCCGGTCGGCTGAGCGAGATTCGGAAGGACGCGGGGATCAGCGGGCGGGAGCTGGCCGTCAGGTGCGGCTGGTCGGAGTCGAAGTCGTCCCGGATCGAGAACGCCAGGACACCTCCCTCCGACGCCGACATCAGGGCCTGGTGCCGCGCCTGTGGCGCCGACGATCAAGCTCCTGACTTGGTTGCCGCCAACCGGCAGTCCGCCGACGCCCATGTGCAGTGGCGACGGCTCCAGCGGAGTGGGCTCCGCCGGCTGCAAGAGTCCACCGGAGACCTGTACCGGCAAACCAAGGTGTTCCGGGTCTACGTCTCCGACGTGATCCCAGGGTTCCTCCAAACGCCCAGGTACGCCGCCGCCTTGCTGTCGTGCATCGCGGACTTCCGGGGAACTCCGAACGATGTGAGTGACGCTGTGGCGGCCCGGATGAGACGCAACGCGGTGCTGGCCAATGGTGCACGCCGGTTCTCGTTCGTCCTGGAGGAGTCCGTGCTGCGCTACCGCGTGTGCAGCTCCGAGACCATGGCGGCACAGCTCGGCCATCTGCTCGGAGCCATGGATCTCCCGAACGTCTCCGTGGGCATCGTCCCGTTCGCGGCGCAACGGAGCGTTTGGCCCATGCCGACCTTCACGATCTTCGATGACACCAGAGTCCACGCGGACACGCTGGATGCCGCCTCGACGCTCACGCAGCCCAGCCAGGTCGACCTCTATGCCCGCGCCTTCTCTCGGCTCTCGCAGGGGGCGGTGCGAGGCGCCACAGCGCGTTCACTTGTCACAGGCGCCTTGGCTGACCTGGATTGACACTTCAGCGCGAAGAGGGGAATGCGGTCTCGCCGTCGCCTCGTCGGACAGCGAGCGCGCCCGCGAGGCCCTCGCCCCGGGCGGGCGAGGGCCTTCGCGTGTTTCAGTGCTGCTCGTCGCGTGCCTCGGGGCGAGGCATCCTGAGAGTCACGAGGAGGCCGAGGGCCACGGTGGCGATCGCGAGGACGAGGAGGGCGAGGAGGATCGCGCCGATGAAGAACTTCACTGGCGCCACGCCTCGTCGTCATCGTCCAGTTCGCGGAGCAGGCGGAGGAGGTTGAGCAAAGTGCTCACCGGAGCGTTCCCGAAGTCGATCAGGATGCGCCCGTCGATGGTGGTCTCGCCCGGCAAGGCGGACCCCCAGAGGAGCCCGTGCGGCAGGCCGCGCCTGTGCAACTCGCCCAGAAGGGCCATGAGGTGGGGTTTGGTGTAGTCGCGCATCCGGGGGTCCTCCGGCAGGACGGGGTAGCCGGTCACGCGCGGCAGTCCAGCTCGTACCAGATGGATTTGCCGCGCTTCTGCGGGTCGACGCCCCAGCGGTGGGTGAGGCCCTCCACGAGTTGGAGGCCCCGGCCGGACTCGGCGGAGTCGGCGGGGGTTCGCCGCCGGGGGAGGGCGTCGCTCTCGTCGGAGACGGTGACCCGGAGGGTGCGGCCGAGGACGGAGAACCAGACGACGGGCGCGGGGGTGTCGCCGTGCCGCCAGGCGTTGACGACGAGCTCCATCAGGGCGAGTTCGGCGTTGAAGATGCTGTCGGCGTCCCAGCCGCCGCTACGGGTCATCGCGTCCCGCAGGGCCTGGCGGGAGAGGGTGAGCGAGGGGGTGTTACGGGTGCACACGGGAACCTCCGTGAGGCTGTGGCGCGGGGAGGGGGATGACGGTCGTCGCCGTGAGCCAGGCCGGGGCGGCGGTTGCTCTTCGGCGTGCGGGCAGCAGGCGCCTACTGCCGTGGATGCAGGCATTACTGACGATCCGTCGGATCGAGCTGTGAACGACGATAGCGCATCCACTCTTTAATTAAATTCGAACGAGAGAAGTGTCCTCCCATCGGGGGACGCGCTTCGCCGAGCCCGGATGGATCCACCGGCAACCGGCGCGGCACACTGGCCTCTGCACCTGCTGAGAGGACGCCATGGCCCTTCGAGTCCCCACCCTCCGTCAGCGGCGCCTCGGCGCCGAACTGCGGAGGATGAGAGAGCAAGCCGGCTTCGGCGGCAGCCACCTTGCCCGTCTGCTTGGGGTGACCGCTGCCTTGGTGAGTCAGATGGAGAATGGGAAGTCGGCTGTCAGCGAGGAACGTCTGCGTGAGATCGCGGCGGCCTGCGCGTGTGGCAACGAGCCCCTGATCGCCGCGCTCGCTGACATGACCCGGGAGCGAGAAACTGGCTGGTGGGAGGAGTACAGCCCGAGTCTGACCAGCGACCTGCTCGATGTGGCGGCGATCGAGGCCCATGCCCGGCGGATCGCCACCTACTCGATCACCTTCCTGCCCGGACTGCTTCAAACTCCCGCCTACGCCGCTTCGGTGTTCGCCCGTGCGATCCCGCCATTGCCGCAGGCTGATGTCGATCTCCGCCTCGCCTTCCGCCTGCGGAGGCAGCAGATCATCCGCAACGACGCTACGCCCTACACTGCGTTCATCCATGAAGCCGCACTGCGGATGCAGTTCAGCGGGCCAGAGGCACTTGCCGAGCAACTCGGCGCCCTCATTGACCGTTCCGAGAGCCCTGGCATCTCAGTTCGGGTCGTGCCGTTTAAGATCGAATCGCTGCCCGGCCCCAGCGAGAACTTCGTCTATATCGCCGGTCCGGTGCCCGAGTTGGACACAGTGCAGATCGACATCAGCTTCGGGTGTCCGCTCTTCGATGCACCCTCCGACCTTGCAAGCTACCGCGAGATCCTCGATCGAATGGCGTCCGTAGCCCTCTCCGAAGATGACTCGCGAGACTTCATCCGATCCATCAAGAAGGAGATAGAGGGCAATCATGAGTAGCCCTGCATGGCAGAAATCCAGTTACTCCGGCTCCAGCAACGCATGCGTTGAGGTCCGGACTGCCGACGGGGTAGTTGAACTCCGGGAGTCTGACGAGGGTGATGTCATCGTCTGCACCACCCGCCCCCAGTTCGCCACGTTCCTCCAGGGCGCCAAGGCCGGCGAGTTCGACCACCTCACCGTCACCCCCTGAACAGCACGTCGCCCCGTCGAGCAGCTGCTCGACGGGGCGACGCGAACCCACCATTCAGACCTCGCGGACGCCCGCGCGCCAGACCGCCGCCGTCAGGGGGACACCCGGGCGGTAGGCCAGGTGCACATGCGACGGCGCTTCCAGCAGCAGCAGGTCGGCGCGGGCGCCGACCGTGACGGTGCCGACGTCGCTGCGCCGGAGGGCGCGGGCGCCGCCCGCGGTGGCCGCCCAGACCGCCTCGTCCGGGGTCATCCCCATCTCCCGCACCGCCACGGCAATACAGAACGCCATCGAACTGGTGAAGCTGGAGCCCGGGTTGCAGTCCGTCGACAGGGCCACCACCGCGCCCGCGTCCAGCAGCCGGCGCCCGCTCGGGTACTCGGCCCGGGTGGAGAACTCCGCCCCCGGCAGCAGCGTCGCGACCGTCGCCGAGCCGGCCAGCGCCGCCACGTCCTCGTCCGTCAGGTAGGTGCAGTGGTCCGCCGAGGCGGCCCCCAGCTCCACCGCCAGCTGCACGCCGGGCCCGTACGTGAGCTGGTTGGCGTGCACGCGCGGCGTGAGGCCCTTCTCGATCCCCGCCGTCAGGACGGCCCGCGCCTGCTCCCCGTCGAAGGCGCCCTTCTCGCAGAACACGTCCACCCAACGGGCGTGCGGGGCACAGGCGTCCAGCATCTCGCCGGTCACCAGCTCCACGTACCCGGCCGGGTCCTCGGCGTACTCCGGCGCCACCACGTGCGCGCCCAGGTACGTCGTCTCCGGGGTGTACCCGGCGGCGATCCGCAGCGCCCGGGCCTCGTCCTCGACCGTCAGCCCGTAGCCGGACTTGCACTCGATGGTGGTGGTGCCCTGCCGCACCGCCTCCCGGACGAACCGGGCCAGGTTGGCCTCCAGTTCGGCATCCGAAGCGGCCCGCGTGGCCGCCACCGTGGTCCGGATGCCGCCCGCCGAGTACGCCTGCCCGGACATCCGGGCGTTGAACTCGGCCGTACGGTCCCCCGCGAACACCAGGTGGGCGTGCGAGTCGACGAAGCCGGGCAGCAGCGCCCGGCCCCCGGCGTCGAAGCGCTCGTCCGCCGCCGGGGCCTGCGCGGCCGGGCCGACCCAGGCGACGGTGCCGCCGTCGACCACCACGGCCGCGTCGGTGAGCAGGCCGAGCGGCCCGGCGCCCTGCCCGGGGTCGTTGGTGACCAGGCTGCCGATGCCCGTGATCAGGGTGGTCGTGGTGCTCAAGACAACGCCTTCCGAAGGGGGTTGAACGGGGGTCAGTAGTCCAGCGCGCGGATCGCGGAGCGCAGCGCGCCCGGCACGTCGGCCACCAGCAGGTGCACGCCGTCCCGGACGACGTGCCGGCCGCCGACCACCAGGTGCCGCACGTCCGCCGCCGAGGCCGCGAAGACGGCGATCTCGGCGCCCAGCCGGGGCGGCGGGCCCGCCGTACGGACGGTGTCCAGCGCGATCACCGTGAAGTCGGCGAGCGCCCCGGCCTCGATCCGTCCGGCCTCCGGCCAGCCGAGCGAGGCGTGCCCGTCCTCGGTGCCGGCCCGCAGCAGCGCGTTCGCCGTCCAGTGGCCGCGCGTCCGCGTCCGCAGCCGCTCGTCCAGCTCCAGCGCGCGGGCCTCCTCGAACGGGTCGATCACCGCGTGGCTGTCGCTGCCCAGGGTGATCGGGGAGCCCGCCGAGGCGAGCCGGCGGGCCGGGCCGATGCCGTCCGCGAGGTCCCGCTCGGTGGTGGGGCACATGCAGACCGTGGTGGAGGAGTCGGTGAGGAGCCTGACGTCCTCGTCGGTCAGGTGGGTGGCGTGCACGGCCGAGGTGCGCGGGCCGAGCACGCCGTGGTCGGCGAGCAGCCGGGTCGGGGTGACGCCGTGCGCGGCCAGGCAGGCGTCGTTCTCCGCGGTCTGCTCGGACAGGTGGACGTGCAGCGGCGCCCCGCGCAGCGCCGACCAGTGCGCGACGGTGTCCAGCTGCTCGGCCGGGACGGCCCGCACCGAGTGGACGGCGGCGCCGATCCGGGCGTGCTCGCGCGGCTTGAGCGCGTCCGCCCGGGCGGCCCAGGCGTCGGCGTCGCCGTCGCTGAACCGCAGCTGGGGGTGGGTCGGCTCGGCCCCGAAACCGGAGGACAGGTAGCAGGTGTCCAGCAGGGTGATCCGGATGCCGGCCCGGGCGGCGGCCTCGATCAGCGCCTCGCCCATCGCGTTCGGGTCGGTGTACCGGGCGCCGCCGGGCGCGTGGTGCAGGTAGTGGAACTCGCCGACGGCGGTGACGCCGGCCAGCGCCATCTCGGCGTAGACGGCGGTGGCGAGCGCCAGGTAGCGGTCCGGGTCCAGCGCGCCGGCGAACCGGTACATGGTGTCGCGCCAGGTCCAGAAGGTGCCGGAGCCGACCTGGACGTGCCCGCGCAGCGCCCGGTGGAAGGCGTGCGAGTGGGCGTTCGCCTGGCCGGGCAGCAGCAGCCCGTCGAGCCGGACGGCGCCGGGCGGGCAGGGGCCGCTGTCCGGGACGACGGCGGCGATCGTCCCGCCGGGGCCGGTGGTGATCAGCACGTCCGGCTCGACCACCGGCCCGTTGTCGTGCGGCAGCCAGGCGTACTGGGCCCAGTACGCCACGGGGCTCGACGGGGTCACTGACACGCCAGGTCCTCCAGTACGTCGGCGAGGGCGGCGACCCCGGCCAGGCAGTCGGCCTGCTCGGCGTGCTCGGCCGGGGAGTGGGAGACGCCGGTGGGGTTGCGCACGAACAGCATGGCGGTCGGGATCGCCGAAGCCAGGATGCCGGCGTCGTGTCCCGCGCCGGTGGGCAGCACCGGGGCGTCCAGCAGCTTGGCCAGCCGGTCGCGCAGCGGCCCGTCGAAGTCCACCACCGGGGTGTAGGACTCGCGGGTCAGCTCGACCCGGACGCCGTCGCGCTCGCCGCGCTCGGCGGCGGCCCGCTCGATCGCCTCGACCAGCTCGGTGAGGGTGCGCTCGTCGGCCGCCCGGGAGTCCAGCCAGCCGCGCACCAGCGAGGCGATCGCGTTGGTGCCGTTGGGCTCGACCGCGACCTTGCCGAAGGTGGCCCGCGCGCCCGCCTGCTTCGCCTTCTTGCGGGCCGCCAGCACGGTGTTGGCGTAGGTCAGCATCGGGTCGCGGCGGTCCTCGATCCGGGTGGTGCCGGCGTGGTTGGCCTCGCCGTGGAAGTCGAACCGCCAGCGGCCGTGCGGCCAGATCGCCCCGGCCACACCGACCGGCTGCCCCTCGGCGAGGCAGCGGCCCTGCTCGACGTGCAGCTCGACGAAGGCGCCGATCCGGGCCAGCCGGTCCTCGTCCGCGCCGATCGCGGTGGGGTCGTAGCCGGCCTTCTCCATCGCGTCGGGCAGCCGGACGCCGTCGGCGTCGCGCAGCCCGTACGCCTGCTCCGGGGAGAGCACCCCGGCGGTCAGCCGGGAGCCGATGCAGGCCACGCCGAACCGGGCGCCCTCCTCGTCGCCGAAGTTGACGATCGCCAGGGGCCTGGTGAACTCCGCGCCGCGGGAGCGCAGTTCGTCCAGCGCGGCGAAGGAGGAGACCACGCCGAGCGGGCCGTCGAAGGCGCCGCCGTCCGGGACGGAGTCCAGGTGCGAGCCGGTGACGACCGCGCCGCCGGCGGTCGGATCGCCCAGCCAGGCCCACTGGTTGCCGTTGCGGTCCAGCTCGTACGCCAGGCCGCGGCCGCGGGCCTGCTGCTCGAACCAGGCGCGGCACTCGGCGTCGGCGGAGTTCCAGGCGAAGCGGCGGTAGCCGCCGGAGGCGGCGGAGCGGCCCACGGGGAGCAGCTCCGCCCACATCTCTTCGAACGACGGGACCGTCACAGCTCGCCCATCGGGACGCGGACACCGCGCTCGGCGGCGACCTCGGTGGCCCGGTCGTAGCCGGCGTCCACGTGCCGGATGACGCCCATGCCCGGGTCGTTGGTGAGCACCCGGCGGATCTTCTCCCCGGCCAGCGCGGTACCGTCGGCGACGGTGACCTGGCCGGCGTGGATCGAGCGGCCGATGCCGACGCCGCCGCCGTGGTGGATGGAGACCCAGGAGGCGCCGGAGGCGACGTTGACCATGGCGTTGAGCAGCGGCCAGTCGGCGATCGCGTCGGAGCCGTCCAGCATCGCCTCGGTCTCCCGGTACGGGGAGGCCACCGAGCCGCAGTCCAGGTGGTCGCGGCCGATCACGATCGGGGCGGACAGCTCACCGGAGGCGACCATGTCGTTGAAGCGCTCGCCGGCCTTGTCGCGCTCGCCGTAGCCGAGCCAGCAGATGCGCGCCGGCAGGCCCTGGAAGTGCACCTTCTCCTGGGCCAGCTTGATCCAGCGGGCCAGCGACTCGTTCTCCGGGAAGAGGTCGAGGACGGCCTTGTCGGTCTTGTGGATGTCCTGCGGGTCCCCGGACAGCGCCGCCCAGCGGAACGGGCCCTTGCCCTCGCAGAACAGCGGGCGGATGTACGCCGGGACGAAGCCGGGGAAGGCGAACGCGCGGTCGTACCCGGCCAGTTGGGCCTCGCCGCGGATCGAGTTGCCGTAGTCGAAGACCTCGGCGCCGCGGTCCAGGAAGCCGACCATCGCCTCGACGTGCGCGGCCATCGACTCGCGGGCGCGCTGGGTGAACTCGGCGGGCTTGGCGGCGGCGTAGTCCGCCATGTCCTCGAAGGCGACGCCGACCGGCAGGTAGGCCAGCGGGTCGTGGGCGCTGGTCTGGTCGGTGACGATGTCGATCGGCGCGTCCATCGCGAGCAGCTGCGGGACCAGCTCGGCGGCGTTGCCCAGCACGCCGATGGAGAGCGGCTGCTTCTTGTCGCGGGCGGCGGTGGCCAGCTCCAGCGCGTGGGAGAGGTCCTTGGCCTCGACGTCCAGGTAGCGGTGCTCGATCCGGCGGGCGATCCGGGACGGGTCGCAGTCGATACAGATCGCCACGCCGCCGTTCATGGTGACGGCCAGCGGCTGGGCGCCGCCCATCCCGCCGAGGCCGGCGGTGAGGGTGATGGTGCCCTCCAGCGAGCCGTTGTAGCGCTTGCCGGCGACGGCCGCGAAGGTCTCGTAGGTGCCCTGGAGGATGCCCTGGGTGCCGATGTAGATCCACGAGCCGGCGGTCATCTGCCCGTACATGGTGAGCCCGAGGCTCTCCAGCCGGCGGAACTCCTCCCAGTTGGCCCAGTCGCCGACCAGGTTGGAGTTGGCGATCAGCACCCGCGGCGCCCACTCGTGGGTCTGCATCACGCCGACCGGCCGCCCGGACTGGACCAGCATGGTCTCGTCCTGCTTCAGCCCCTCCAGCGTCCGCACCATGGCGTCGAAGGACCGCCAGTCCCGCGCCGCCTTGCCCGTCCCGCCGTACACCACCAGCTTCGACGGGTGCTCGGCCACCTCCGGGTCGAGGTTGTTCATCAGCATCCGCAGGGCGGCCTCCTGCTGCCACCCCTGCGCCGTCAGCCCCGTCCCCCGCGCCGCGCGCACCTCTCGCGGCCCGCTCGCCTGCTGCTGCACCATAGTCACGGCCTCCCTGCGGATGGATTCATTCAAGCTACGTTCGATTGAATATAACTAAACAGCCAGCTTTCGACCAGACCCCGAAGGCATCCGATCAGCCCCGGCACCGGCCCACTTGGCGCGCTAGCCTGAACCCGGCGGACACCAGCCACTCGGCCCAGCACCAGAGAGCGGAGGACACGATGACGGCCATCACCGTGCGGCCCGGCAGACTCCGGGATGCGGCGGAGGAGATCGAGGAGAGCACGGGACTTCGCGTCCAGATCATCGGAGGAACCCTGGTGATGTCCCCGACCCCTCGCGGCAAGCACGCGGGAACCGTCCGACGGCTGCGCATCCAGCTGGACCCCCGGCTGCCCGCCGACCTGGGCGCCTACGAGGTGTCGTCCATCTACATGCCGGGCAACGACGAGGACTACGCCACGCCCGACCTGATCGTCCTCCCCGTCGACTGGGAGAACGACGACCGGTGGCTCGCCGACCCCCACGAGGCGGCCCTCGTCGTCGAGGTGATCTCCAACTCGGAGGGCGTGAAGGCCGTCTCCACCAAGACGGACTGGTACGCGAGCGCCGGCGCCCCGGCCCTGCTCGCACTCGACCCTCGCAACGGCACCTGGGCGCTCCACACCCACCCCCGCGACGGGGCGTACCAGGGCATCCTGCTCGGCAAGTACGGCGAGCCCGTCCCGCTGCCCGCACCGCTGCCCGCCGAGCTGGACACCTCCGGCCTTCCGCTGTACGCGCCGCGCGCCTGAGTCACGCCGCGGCGTCGCCGCCGTCCCAGTCGATGCCGATCTCGGCGAGCCAGCGGCGGTCGTCGGCGTCGGGGGTGGGCGGGGAGGGCGGGCGGGGGATGTTCTGGACGGGGCCGAGGCCGTACTTCTCGGCGGCCGCGGCGGCGCGGGCGTCGGGTTCGATGACGCCGACGTGGACGGCGGACTCGTCGCCCGGGTCGAGGACGGTCAGTTCGGGTTCGGGCAGGCGCCGCAGGGTGACGCGGCGTCCGCAGGTGGGGCAGGACCATTCGTCGGCACCCGAGGAGAGGCGGGCGACGAACTTCATCTCGTGGATCACGCGCATGGGCGGCACCCCCTGCAGGGGGGATGCCCGGGTTCGTGGCGGCTACTCCCCCGCCGCCGCGGGCCGCGGTTATTCCAGGAAGAGTCCGCGCGCCGCCGCCGACTGCTCGATCGCCTCCAACCGGGCCTCCGCGCCCGGGAGTTCGTCGCACATGGACTGCAGCAGCACCCGGCCGAGCATCATCGGCGCGCACGCGGTGTCGAAGACCAGCCCGGTGCCGACGGCGGCCGGCAGCATCAGGTCGGACAGCTTGGCGACCGGCGCGAAGGCGCTGTCGGCGACGGTGAGCACCGTCAGCCCGCACTCGCGGGCCACCGTCAGCGCGTCCATCAGCTCCCGCGGGTAGCGCGGCAGGGCGAAGCAGAGCAGCGCGCTGGCACCGGCCGCCCGGGCCTGCTCCAGCCGGTCGGCGAGCATGCTGCCGCCCTCGTCCAGCAGCCGGATGTCCGGGTGCACCTTGGACGCGAAGTAGGCGAAGCCGCGCGCCTGCGCCGAGGCGGCCCGCAGGCCGAGCACCGGCAGCGGGCGGGAGGCGGCGAGCAGCCGGGCGGCCCGGATGATCGGCTCCGGGTCGGCGAGGAGTTCGGCGAGGTGGCGCAGGTGGGCGATCTCGGCGAGGACGGCCTGCTGGTGCTCGTTGCGCACCGCGTCGTCCGGGGTCTCCGGCGCGGCCGGTTCGCCGCCGCCGAGTTCGCGCAGCTGTTTGCGCAGCGCCGGGTAGCCGTCGTAGCCGAGCGCGACCGCGAAGCGGGTGACGGACGGCTGGCTGACGCCCGCGAGTTCGGCGACCTCCACGCTGGACAGGAACGGCGCCTCGGTGGCGTGCCGCACCAGCGAGTGGGCGATCCGGCGCTGGGTCGGCGTCAGCCGGTGCCCCTCGAAGAGCTGGAGCAGCCGGGCGGAGGGGCCGACGCTGCCGGCCTCGTCGGTGGCGGTCATCAGCGGTACCTCCGGGTGCGTGCGGTTCGGACGACGACTGTGCAGGAGCGGGCGGCGCCTGGCAAAGACGTCTCGTACGGCGGGACGTCCGGTGGGACGCCCCGCGGGTCGGACGGCCCGGCGGTGGTCCGGGCCGGGTGGGCCGGGGTCGGACAGACCTGAGCCGGGGTCGGACAGACCCGGGCCGGGGTCGGACAAACCCGGGCCGGGGCGGGGCAACCCTGATTTCTCCCTGAGCCCGCCCGGATTCCTCCCGCGAACGGATGGACCGGACGCCCCCGCGGCCCCACTCTGGTCCTATGGACACTCGTCAGGACGAACTGCGGCGCGACCTCGACGCCACCCTCCAGGCCCGCAAGGAGCTCGGCAAGGAGTACGAGGACGAACTCGTCGACTCCTTCATGAGGCGGCTCGACGCCCGTCTGGACGCCCGGGTCGAGCGCTCGGTGGCCAAGCGGCTGGACGACGAGCCGCGCTCCGAGCACCGGGGCCACCCCCGCCGTTCGGGCTTCGGCAAGCGCTCCAACACCGGGCTCGCGGTGACCTCGCTGGTCATCGGCGTCCCGCTGACGGCGATCGCGGGCAGTCCGGAGAGCGGCGGCTTCGCCGGCCTCGTGGTCTGCTGGGCGGGCATCGTCGGGGTCAACCTGGCCGCTGCCCTGGGCGAGCTGCGCAACCGCGGGGGCCGCGGGGAGCGCTCGCCGCGGAGCGACGACTGGGACTGAGTCCCCGTCACCCCGCGGCGGCGCCATCGGCCCGGTCGGACGGACGTCAGGCCAGCGGACCGGTGACCCGCTCGACCGCGCGCACCAGCTCGCCGGAGGCGACCAGTTCGGCGGCGGCCTCCAGGTCCGGCGAGAGGAAGCGGTCGCGGCCGGCACCGCCGACCCCCGCCTCGCGGGCGGCGGCCAGCGCGGCCGCGGTGGCCGGGGCGAGCCCGCCGGCGCCGTCGGCCTGCCGGCGGATCTCCAACGCGCGGGCGGAGGCGGTCAGTTCGACGGCCAGGATGCGGCCGAGGTTGGCCACCGCCTGGCGCAGCTTGCGCGCGGCCGACCAGCCCATCGACACGTGGTCCTCCTGCATCGCGGAGGACGGGATCGAGTCGACCGAGGCCGGGACGGCGAGCCGCTTGTTCTCGCTGACCAGCGCCGCCTGGGTGTACTGGGCGATCATCAGGCCGGAGTCCACGCCCGGGTCGTCGGCCAGGAAGGCCGGCAGGCCGTGCGAGCGGGCCTTGTCGAGCAGCCGGTCGGTGCGGCGCTCGGAGATCGAGCCGAGGTCGGCGGCGGCGATGGCGAGGAAGTCCAGCACGTACGCGACCGGGGCGCCGTGGAAGTTGCCGTTGGACTCCACCCGGCCGTCCGGCAGCACCACCGGGTTGTCGACCGAGGCGGCCAGCTCGCGCGCGGCGACCAGCTGGGCGTGCGCCAGGGTGTCCCGGCCGGCGCCGGCCACCTGCGGGGCGCAGCGGATCGAGTAGGCGTCCTGGACCCGCGGGGCGTCGTCCTGGTGGTGGCCGGTGAGGCCGGAGTCCTTGAGGACGGCGAGCATGTTGGCGGCGCTCAGCGCCTGGCCCGGGTGCGGGCGGATCGGGGCGTGCAGCTCGGGGGCGAGCACCTTGTCGGTGCCGAGCAGCGCCTCCAGGCTCATCGCGGCGGTGATGTCGGCGGTGGTGAACAGCCGCTGGAGGTCGGCGATGGCCATCACCAGCATGCCGAGCATGCCGTCGGTGCCGTTGATGAGGGCGAGGCCCTCCTTCTCCAGCAGCTCGACGGGCTCGATGCCGGCGGCGGCGAGCAGCTCGGCGGCGGGCTTCTCCACGCCGTCCGGGCCGGTGGCGGTGCCCTCGCCCATCAGGACCAGCGCGCAGTGCGAGAGCGGCGCGAGGTCGCCGGAGCAGCCGAGCGAGCCGAACTCCCGCACCACCGGGGTGATGCCCGCGTTGAGCAGGGCGGCCATGGTCTGCGCGACCAGCGGCCGGACGCCGGTACGGCCGGAGGCCAGCGTCTTCATCCGCAGGAACACCAGCGCGCGGACCACCTCGCGCTCGACCGCCGGCCCCATGCCGGCGGCGTGCGAGCGCACCAGCGACCGCTGCAGCTGGGCGCGCAGCTCGGGGCTGATGTGGCGCACGGCGAGCGCGCCGAAGCCGGTCGACACGCCGTAGACGGGGCGCGGCTCGGCCGCGAGGGCGTCGATCCGCGCACGGGCGGCCGCCATCTCGGCCAGCGCGTCGGGACCGATCTCGACCCGGGCGTTCCCCCGGGCGACGGCCAGGACGTCCTCGGCACCGACGTCGGCCTTGCCGACCAGGACCAGCGGAGCGTCGGGGGCCACAGCACTGTGCATATCCATATACACCATCTCATCAGGTGAATGAAGATATGACAACAGGTGCTCGCCATCCGGATTCTCCGCCCTCCGGATCGGCGCCGCACACCGCGGCCCCCGACCGCCCCCCGCATCACGGCACGGGCGGCGTCACGACACGCGCAGCTCGGCCTCGATCAGGTCCGCGGCCCGGGTGGTGCCGCCCTCGGCCCGGCCGGCGGCGGACAGCTCGGCCAGCCGCTCGGCCACCGCCGGGTCGCCGGTCAGCTCCAGCAGGGCGGCGCGCAGCGCCTCCGCGGTGGCCTGCTCGGTGTCCAGCCGGCGGGCGACGCCGAGGCCGACCAGGGCGTCCGCGTTGGCGAACTGGTCGGCGGCCTGCGGCACCGCGATCATCGGCACGGCGTGGAACAGCCCCTCGCTGGAGCCGCCCATGCCCGCGTGGGTGACGAAGGCGTCCGCCTGGGAGAGCACCGACAGCTGGGGCACCCACCGGTGCACCTCGACGGTGTCCGGCACCTCGCCGAGCTCGGCCAGGTCGGTGTGCTTGCCGACCTGGAGCACGGTGTGCCAGCCCGGCAGGTCGCCGAAGGCCTCCACGCAGGCCCGGTAGAAGGCGGGCTGGTGGGTGAAGGCCGAGCCGAGCGAGACCAGCAGCACCTTCTCGGCGCCGGCCGGCCGCTGCCACTCGCCCTGGTGGGCGCGGTCGCCGAAACAGGGCCCGACGAAGCTGATCCGCTGCTCGTCGACCCGGTCGACGTTGGGCTGGAGGGCGCGTGGGACGAGCGCGACGCACCGCTCGGGGCGGTTCTTGAAGCCCTCCACGTCGCGCTGCACCGCGCCCGCCTCGACCAGCCAGTCGGCGTACCGGCGGTAGTGCTCGGGGCCGCCCGGGCCGTTGCGCATCGGCTCGAACATCGCCGCGAGGTCCTCCTCGAAGCCCTCCCAGCCGACGAAGGCGGGCGACAGCTGCACCACCGGCACGCCCAGCCGCTCGCCGAGCGCCCGCCCGGCGAAGCCGCCGATGTCGTAGAGCACCAGGTCGGGGCGGTCGTCCTCGAAGGCCTCCAGCAGGACGGGCCACATCGACAGCGTGTCGTCCAGGAACAGCTCCTGGATCGCCACCAGGTCCGACGGCCAGCCGGCCGGGTCGTCGGTGAGCGGCAGCTTGGTCGGGTACGGGACGAAGGTCGCGCCGGTGGACTCGACGACCTCCCGGAAGGAGGGGTCGTTGACGTAGCTGACCCGGTGGCCCCGGGCGACCAGCTCGGTGATCACCGCGAGACTGGGATTGACATGCCCATGAGCGGGAATGGAGACCATCAGGATGTGTGCAGGGGGGCGGTTCACGGGCACCTCCGGGGAACGGGGGATGAGACGAGACGATCCGTCTCGCGATGGCATGGGAAGACAATACGTCTCGTCTCGTTGTTTCGCATAGAATTTTTTCCATGGCCTCCAGAACAGCTCCCGACCCCGCCCGACGCAGCGAGCGCGCGCACGCCGCCGTCCTCGCCGCCACCACCGAACTCGTCGCCGAGATCGGCTACGGCAGGCTGACCATCGAGGCGATCGCCGCCCGGGCCGGCGTCGGCAAGCAGACCATCTACCGGTGGTGGCCCTCCAAGGGCGCCGTGGTCTTCGACGCCTTCCTCGCCGCCGGCGAGCACGAGGGCGGCATCGCGCTCCCCGACACCGGCGACCTCGCCGCCGACCTCCGCGCCGTCCTGCGCCCCACCAGCGACGAGCTGGCCGACCCGGACACCGACCGCACCTACCGGGCGATCATGGCGGAGATCCTCAACGACCCGGCACTGCAGGCCGAGCACCGCACCCGCCTGCTGGACCCCCTGCTGGCCGTCACCCGCGACCGCCTCCGCAGCGCCCGCGAGGCCGGCCAGATCGCCCCCGACACCGACCTCGACCTGGCCGTCGAAATCGTCTACGGCCCGCTCTACTACCGCTGGCAGTACCGGCTCGGCCCGCTCACCCACGAGCACGCCGACCGCCTGGTCGACGCCGCCCTGCGGGCCCTCAACCCGCCGTCCGCCGACCGCGGTTCCGGCGCCTGAACCAGCGGACGGCCACCACCGCGGCCGGTCCCTCAGACCACCGGCGGCGAGGCCGGCCCCGCCAGGGCGACCGAGACCAGGGCGCGCATGGCGGAGGCGGCCTGCCCCAGCGGCAGCGTCGCGTCGTCGGCGAAGAGCTCCACCAGCCAGCCGCCGGCCGGGTTCTGGCCGCCCGCGGCCACCATGCCCCGGTACCCGGAGACGACGAGCATGGCCTCCTCCGCCGGGTCGTTGCCGGCCGCGCCCGCCCGCAGCGCGAAGGAGCCGCCGCGGACGGCGCGGCGGGTCATCGGGTAGTGCCGGAGGTCGAAGACCGCGTCGGGGGCCTCGATCTGGGCCCGCTGGGTCTCCGCGCGGACGCTGCTGGGGCCGCTGGTCATCCGGTAGACGGCGTGCTGGGCGGTGCGCATGAGGTGGGAGCCGGGCGGGACGTACGAGACCCACCAGCCGACGGCGTCCAGCAGCCGGGCGGAGGCCTCGGCGACGACGACCAGCTTGCCGAGGGTGTCCGCGGGGTGGACGGCCCGGGCCGTGGCGGCCTGGTCGAGGGAGGCGAGCACGGCGGTGAGCAGCTGCCCCGGGTCGGCGCTGTGGGCGGCGCCGCGGAACCGCCGCCGGTCGCCCGCCCCGGCCCGGCCGTTCGGCCCGCGCCGCCCGTCCGCCCGGTGGTGCGGGTCGGCGGCGTCGGCGAGCAGCACGGTGGGGTCGGGCGAGAAGCCGGGGCCGTGGCTGCGCCCGGCGACGACGGGGTGGGCGGCCCGGGCGGCCTTGGCCCGGTACTGGGCGGCGTCGGCGAGCCGGAACAGCCGGTCGGGGGTGGTGACGGGCCCGATCGAGTCCCCGGTGGAGGCGACCCCGCAGGCCACGCCCTCGCCCTCGGAGAGCGCGAGCGCCCGGGCGCACAGCTCCTCGGCGACGGAGACCACCTCGTCGGCCTTCTGCCCCTCCACGAGCAGGCAGAACTCGTCGCCGCCGAGCCGGGCGGCGAGGCTGCCGGGGAGCTTGGCGGCGGCCAGCGAGAGCTGGTGGGCGAACCGCTCCAGCAGCCGGTCGCCCATCTCGTGGCCGAGCTGGTCGTTGACCCGCTTCAGCCCGTTGACGTCGCAGACCACCAGGGAGACCACGGTGTTGTCCCGGTTGTGCGCCTCCAGCGCGCTCTCCAGCCGGGCGTCGACGGCGCGCCGGTTGGCCAGGCCGGTGAGCGGGTCGGAGAAGGCGAGCCTGCGCAGGTCGGCGAGGCGCTCGGTCTGCGCCAGCCCGGCGGAGACCTGGGCGGCGAGCAGGGTCGCGTAGTCGGCGTCGGCCTCGGTGAACTCGGGCATCCCGGCCGACCGGGCGAGGTACAGCTCGCCCCAGGCCTGGCCGTGCAGCACGACCGGCGCGACCACGCAGCAGGCCCGCCCGCGCCGGCGCAGCGCCGCGGCGCGCTCCTGGCAGTACGCGCCGGCCGTCGGGTGGGCGTGCCCGGCGTGCTGCACGCTGTTCTCGGCGCTCTGCAGCCAGGCGCGCGGCAGCCGCCCGGTGGTCCAGCGCTCCTCCAGGTACGTGACGATCTCGGGGAAGTCGGCGACCGGGTACGACTCGTCCTCGGGCAGCTCCTCCTCGCCCGGGGCGAGGTCGCCGTGGTTGACCAGCACCCGCAGCCGGCCGGACTCGCGGTCCCAGACGGAGACGGCGGCCATGGTGGCGCCGAGCGCCTCGGTGGCCCGGGCGGCGGCGGCCCGGACGGCCTCCAGCGGGGTGAGCGCGGCGGCCATGTCCTGGGCCAGCTCGACCACGGACTGCAGTCTCAGGTCGGGCAGCGGGTCGGAGTGCCGCGAGCCGCCGCAGTCGCAGTCGCGGTCCGTCATGATCGCCTCGCTGCTCACCGGCTCGCCTCGCTCCCTGTGCTCGGTCCTGCCGGACCCCCGTCGGCCGGCCGCACCCGACCGGCCGCTTGCACCAAGACTAGGGCGGTTTCGTTCGCTTATGCCCCGTTTGCCCGGGCGGACCCGCAGCAGAACGTACGGGTTTCAACCGTTCAGCACCCGCAACCGCCCGTCCGCCGTGGGGAAGCGTGCCCACGAACGCCGTCACCGCATGCGTCTGCCCGCGCACGGCCGAAGCGCGCGTCCCCGTACGTCCACCGGATGCGTCTTCCCCGCACGGGCCCGCCGTACGCGCGCCACCCGCGTACGGCCACCACCCGCCTACGGCCACCGCCGCGTACGGCCCCGCGTGCGGGCGCTACTCGGCCTTCAGCCGCCGGGTGAGCAGCCACGGCTCGACCAGGCCGAGCCCCCGCACCGGCCGCCGCCACATCGGCTGCAGGTGGAACCGCGCCCCGGCGTCCGGTCCCGGGATCGGCAGCCCGGAGGCGGGCATCCCGGCCGCGGCCGACAGTGCCTCGGCCAGGCCGGGCCCCTCCGCGTCGGCCGGGGCGACGCTGCCGTTCTGCTCCAGCGCGGCGGCGAACTCGCCGTCGATCAGCACCGCGTCCTTGGGCGCGATCGAGGTGAGCCGGCTCGCCAGGTTGACGGTGGTGCCGAAGACGTCGCCCATCCGCGAGGTGACCGTGCCGAAGGCCATGCCGACCCGCAGCGGCGGGATGGTGTCGTCCCCGGCCAGCGCCTCGATCAGGCTCAGCGCGATCTCGGCGGCGGTCGCCGGGTCCTCGGAGACGTAGAGGATCTCGTCGCCGAGCGTCTTGATCACCCGGCCGCCCTGGCCGGCGATCAGGTCCGAGCAGGTGTTCTCGAAGGTCTCGACCAGCTCGCCGAGCTCCTCCTCCTCCAGCCGCCGGGACAGCCGGGTGAAGCCGACCAGGTCGGCGAAGCCGACGGCGAGCCGCCCGCTGGTGATCTCGTGGTCCTCGGCGGCCTGCACCACCCGGCCGGTGACGGCCGCCAGCTGGCGCCGCCAGACGTACACCAGGAACTGCTCCAGCTCCGGCAGCAGCAGCTCGACCAGCGGGTACGCGACGTCGGCGCGGGTCAGCCCGGGCTCGACGGCCTGGGTGAGGTTCTCCAGGAAGGTGTCCATCTGCCAGCCGGCCAGCCGGGCCGTGGTCTGGCCGGTGGAGCGGGCCACCTGGATCGCCATCGACTCGCTGAGCAGCCCGGACTCGACCAGGCCGGCCAGCCGCCGCAGCGCGATCACGTCGCCGTCGGTGAGCGCCCGGGACTGCCCGATGTCCGGGAAGCCCATGGCGCGCCAGAAGCGGGTGGCCAGCTCCATCGGGACGTCGGCGGCGCGCGCGGCCTGGTACGGGGTGTAGCGGCGCGGCGCGTCCAGGATCAGGCGCTCCAGTTCGAGCGCGACCGTGGGGTCGTTGCTGCCCGCCGTCGCGCCGCTGCTGCCGTCCTCTGCCACCGGTCCGTCCCCGTGCGATCGCCGCACTCGCCTCGTGTCCTACCTGTCCGGGCGCGCACTCCGCCACCCGGGCGGGCAGTGGCGCGCCTCACACCGCTGCCAGGTGGAATGTTCGCACGGAATCGTCGGATCCGGGGCATCAGCCCGGGTCAAGGAGAGGTGAAGAGTGCCGTTCAGCGGGGCTCGGGGCGTACGTGGACGACGTCGCCCGCGCCGACCGCCCGGCGTACGCCGTCGGGTGTGCGGACCACCAGCCGCCCGTCGCCGTCCACCGCGACGGCCTCGCCGACCAGCTCGCGGTCGCCCGGCAGGTGCACCTTCACCTGGCGGCCGAGCGTGGTGCAGCGGTCCACGTAGGCGCGCAGCAGGTCGCTGGCGTGCGGGTCGCCCGCGGCGGCCGTCCACTCCCGGTACAGCTCGGCGAGTTCGCGCAGCAGGGCGCGCAGCAGGGTGCCCCGGTCGGTGGTCGTGGCGCCGGCCAGCGCGAGCGAGGCCGCGGTGGGGACGGGCAGCTCCTCCGCGCGCAGCGAGACGTTGAGGCCCATGCCGACCACCACCGCGCCGCCGGCCAGCTCGGTGAGGACGCCGCCGAGCTTGCGCTCCGCGCCGTCGATCTCCGTCTGGAGGTCGTTGGGCCACTTCAGCCCGACCTCGACCCCGGCGACCCGGCCCAGCGTGCTGGCCGCGGCCACCCCGACCAGGATCGGCAGCCAGCCGTACCGCTCGACCGGCACCTCCTCGGGGCGCAGCAGCAGGGACAGGAACAGCCCGGAGCGGGGCGGGGCGGTCCACCGCCGGTCCAGCCGGCCGCGGGCGGCGCTCTGCGCCTCGGCCACCAGCACCGCGCCCTGCCCGGCGCCCGCCGCGGCCCGGGCGGCGAGGTCGCTGTTGGTGGAGCCGGTCTCGGCGACGACGTCCAGGGAGGTCCACAGGCCGCCCGGGACGAGCAGGTCGCGGCGCAGCGCCTCCTCGTCCAGCGGCGGACGGTCCAGGTCGGTCCAGGGCGACGGTCCGGCGTGGCCGAAGCCGCGCAGTCCGCTGCGGCGGGGGGTCTCGGGTGCGGTCATGGGAAAACCCTAGAGCGGGTCCGGGACGTAGGCCGCCCCATCGTCCCGCAGAACACCCGTCAACAGAACTGTGTCGATGGTCATGACGCCGGGACGTGCCGGACAGCCCTCCGCGCTGGCTACGCTACCCAGCGGTAGTTCGTAGCGCCGCCCTGCCCTCATGCGCGGGCCCACCACCCGGCCCCGCGCGCACTCGAAACAGGTCGCGGCCATGGATCAGGGAGAGCCACCGGATGACCGAGGCGCCGTACGACCCCCACACCACCGCCGGCAAGCTCGCCGACCTGCGGCGCAGGCTGGACGAGGCGGTGCACTCCGGCTCGTCCAAGGCCGTGGAGAAGCAGCACGCCAAGGGCAAGCTGACCGCCCGCGAACGGGTCGTGGAACTGCTGGACGAGGACTCCTTCGTGGAGTTCGACGAGTTCGCCCGGCACCGCTCGACCAACTTCGGCCAGGAGAGGAACCGGCCGTACGGCGACGGCGTGGTGACCGGCTACGGCACCGTGGACGGCCGCCAGGTCGCCGTGTTCGCCCAGGACTTCACCGTCTTCGGCGGCTCGCTCGGCGAGGTCTTCGGCGAGAAGATCGTCAAGGTGATGGACTTCGCGCTGAAGACCGGCTGCCCGGTCATCGGCATCAACGACTCCGGCGGCGCCCGGATCCAGGAGGGCGTGGTCTCGCTCGGCCTGTACGGCGAGATCTTCCGCCGCAACGTGCACGCCTCCGGCGTCATCCCGCAGATCTCGCTGATCATGGGCCCCTGCGCGGGCGGCGCGGTGTACTCCCCCGCGATCACCGACTTCGTGGTGATGGCCGACCGGACCTCGCACATGTTCATCACCGGCCCCGACGTGATCAAGACCGTCACCGGCGAGGACGTCGCGATGGAGGAGCTGGGCGGCGCGCGCACCCACAACACCAAGTCGGGCAACGCCCACTACCTGGCCGCGGACGAGAAGGAGGCGATCGAGTACGTCAAGAGCCTGCTCTCGTACCTGCCCTCCAACAACCTGAGCGACCCGCCGTCCTACCCCGAGCAGGCCGACCTCACCGTCACAGCGCAGGACCTCGAACTCGACACCATCGTGCCGGACTCGGCGAACCAGCCGTACGACATGCGCAAGGTGATCGAGCACATCGTCGACGACGGCGAGTTCCTGGAGACCCAGCCGCTGTTCGCGGGCAACATCATCACCGGCTTCGGCCGGGTCGAGGGCCAGTCCGTCGGCATCGTCGGCAGCCAGCCGATGGACCTGGCCGGCTGCCTGGACATCAACGCCAGCGAGAAGGCCGCCCGCTTCATCCGCACCTGCGACTCCTTCAACGTCCCGGTGCTGACCTTCGTGGACGTGCCCGGCTTCCTGCCCGGCACCGAGCAGGAGTGGGACGGCATCATCCGGCGCGGCGCCAAGCTGATCTACGCCTACGCCGAGGCCACCGTCCCGCTGATCACCGTGATCACCCGCAAGGCCTTCGGCGGCGCCTACGACGTCATGGGCTCCAAGCACCTGGGCGCCGACCTCAACCTGGCCTGGCCGACCGCGCAGATCGCCGTGATGGGCGCGCAGGGCGCGGTCAACATCCTGCACCGCCGGGAGATCGCCGAGGCCGAGGCGGCCGGCACCGCCGAGGAGAAGCGGGCCGAGCTGATCGCCTCGTACGAGGAAACCCTGCTGAACCCCTACCTGGCCGCCGAACGCGGCTACGTGGACGCGGTGATCGCGCCGAGCGAGACCCGCCGGCACATCGTCCGCGGCCTGCGGGCGCTGCGCGGCAAGCGTGAGGTGCTGCCGCCGAAGAAGCACGGCAACATCCCCCTGTAGGCCCCGTCCCTGTCGGGAGAGAACCAGCCATGTCGATCCACGTGCTGCACGGGCAGCCGACCCCCGAGGAGCTGGCCACCGTCCTGGCGGTGGTCCAGGCCCGGGCCGCCGCCGCACAGGCCGCCGCCGAGGCGGCCCGCAGGGCCGGCGCCGGCCCGGACTCCCCCTGGGGCGACCGCGCCCGCCGGCTCCGTCTCGCCGCCCGTCCGGGCCCGAACGCCTGGCGGACCTCGGGCTGGGCGCACTGAACTGCGCGGCGTGGAGGGGGAGGACGGCCCCGCCGCCCTCCCCCTCCGTGCCGTACCGGGCGCCCGGCGCCCGCTTTGCCCGAAACCTGAGTACGGATACTCAGGCGCCCGCACCCCCGCGCGGCGCACTCTGGACGGGTGCTCTGGTCAGACCCCCGTGACGAGCCCTCGCCCGAGGCCCGTCGGATGCAGGAGCGGATGCAGCGGGCCGGCAAGGTGCTCGCCGCCCTCGTGCTGGTCGGCGCCGTGCTGATCATGATCTCCCGCTCCTTCACCTGAGCCGTTCACCCGAACGGCGGACACCGGCACCCCCTACGCTGGTGGACATGACCGACCAGCGCCCCCTCGTCCTCGCCTCCGCCTCCCCCGCCCGCCTCGGGCTGCTGCGCCAGGCGGGCCTCGACCCGCGCGTGGTGGTCAGCGGCGTCGACGAGGACGCGATCACCGCCGCCACCCCCGCCGAGCTCGCCCTCGTCCTGGCCGAGGCCAAGGCGAAGGCCGTCGCCGCCGAACTCGCCGACGGCGAGCTGGTGATCGGCTGCGACTCCGTCCTGGAACTGGACGGCCGGGCCCTCGGCAAGCCCGCCGACGCCACCGAGGCGCTGGCCCGCTGGCAGTCGATGCGCGGGCGTTCCGGCGTGCTGCGCACCGGCCACTGCGTGATCGACACCGCGACCGGCCGGCAGTCCTCGGCCACCGCCTCCACCACCGTCCGCTTCGGCACCCCGGACGACGCCGAGATCGCCGCGTACGTGGCCTCCGGCGAACCGCTGTACGTGGCCGGGGCGTTCACCCTGGACGGCCGCTCCGCGCCCTTCATCGACGGCATCGACGGCGACCCGGGCAACGTCATCGGCCTCTCCCTGCCGCTGCTGCGCCGGCTGCTCGCCGACCTCGACGTGCGCATCACGGATCTGTGGGCGAACTGACCTCCCGAACACCGCGGCGGTGCCCCTAAGCTGACCGGCGTTCGAACGGGGGGAGGGGACGCGGCAGATGACCGACAGCGTGCTCAACGTGGTGCTCGGCCTGGTGGCCAGCGCGATCAGCGCCGGCCTCGGCTGGCTCGCCCAGGCGCTGCGGCGGCGCCGCAGGGTCGAACGGGTGCGGGCGTTCTTCGGACTGCCGGGCGGCAGCGAGTGCCTGATCGTGGTGCCGCGCAGCATCGGGACGGGCTCGCACGCCCACACCGTGACCCGGCGCGACGCGTACGCGCTGATGTGGCTGGCCGGGCTGGTCGAGGAGTGCGGGGCGCGGCCCGAGCTGGTGGCCCACGACGCCGCGCACCGCGGCCTGGGCGCCAAGACCGAGCTGTGCCTGGGCGGTCCGGTCAGCAACGAGCGGATGGCCGCCCATCTCGCCTGGGGCCTGCCGGGCGTGCTGATCACCTCGGGGCCGGGCCCGGGCAGCAACGTCCTCGTGGTGGGCGAGCGGGACTTCACCGCCGGCCCGGACGAGACGCACGTCCTGCTCGCCCGGATCGCCACCCCGGACGGCGGCCGCCCGGTGTTCCTGGTCTCCGGCCAGACCGGCACCGCCAACCAGGCCGGGGTGCGCTACCTGGTCGCGCACCACCGCGAACTCGCCCGGAGGCACGGGCAGGACGGCACCTTCGCGCTCGTCCTGCGGGTGGTCAACCCGGAGGCGTACGGGCCGGACATGGTCGAGGTGGCGGCCGACGTGACGGCCGAGGCGCTGCGGCGGCCCGCCGCCCGCTCCGGCACCGCTTGAGCGGCCCGCGCGAGACTGTGGCCCATGCCACCCTCCCGCCGCGCCGCGGGCCGGTCACCCGCTGTGGCCCCCGCCGATCCGGGCGGACCGGCGCCGACCTGCGACGTCGTCCACGGGGCCGCCCGCGGGCCCGGAAAACCCATCACCGAGCGTGTGGGATAGTTCACAACCCGGGGCTACTCGCCGGTACTGCCCAGGAATCCATAAACTCAACGAGGTTCAAGAAGGGAGCCACAGTGCGCAAGGTGCTCATCGCCAACCGCGGGGAAATCGCTGTCCGCGTCGCCCGTGCCTGCTCGGACGCCGGTATCGCCAGCGTCGCCGTCTACGCCGAGCCGGACCGGGATGCGCTGCACGTCCGCGCGGCCGACGAGGCTTACGCGCTGGGCGGTGACACCCCCGCTACCAGCTACCTGGACATCGCCAAGGTCCTCAAGGCGGCCGCCGACTCCGGTGCGGACGCCGTCCACCCCGGCTACGGGTTCCTGTCGGAGAACGCCGACTTCGCCCAGGCCGTCCTCGACGCGGGTCTGATCTGGATCGGCCCGCCGCCGCAGGCCATCCGCGACCTCGGCGACAAGGTGACCGCCCGGCACGTCGCCCAGCGGGCCGGTGCCCCGCTGGTGGCCGGCACGCCGGACCCGGTCTCGGGCGCCGACGAGGTCGTCGTCTTTGCCCGGGAGCACGGCCTGCCGGTCGCCATCAAGGCGGCCTTCGGCGGCGGCGGACGCGGCCTCAAGGTCGCCCGCACGCTGGAGGAGATCCCCGAGCTGTACGAGTCCGCGGTGCGCGAGGCCGTCGCCGCCTTCGGCCGCGGCGAGTGCTTCGTCGAGCGCTACCTGGACAACCCGCGGCACGTGGAGACCCAGTGCCTGGCCGACAAGCACGGCAACGTGGTGGTCGTCTCCACCCGTGACTGCTCGCTCCAGCGCCGCCACCAGAAGCTGGTCGAGGAGGCGCCCGCGCCGTTCCTGACCGCCGAGCAGAACGCCGAGCTGTACCGGGCGTCCAAGGCCATCCTGAAGGAGGCCGGCTACGAGGGCGCCGGGACCTGCGAGTTCCTGGTCGCGCTGGACGGCACGATCTCCTTCCTGGAGGTCAACACCCGTCTCCAGGTGGAGCACCCGGTCACCGAGGAGGTCACCGGCCTCGACCTGGTCCGCGAGATGTTCCGGATCGCCGACGGCGAGGAGCTCGGCTACGGCGACCCCGAGGTGCGCGGCCACTCCTTCGAGTTCCGCATCAACGGCGAGGACCCGGGCCGGAACTTCCTGCCCGCGCCCGGCACCGTGACGCTGTTCGCCCCGCCGTCCGGCCCGGGCGTGCGCCTGGACTCGGGCGTGGAGACCGGCTCGGTCATCGGCCCGGCCTGGGACTCGCTGCTGGCCAAGCTGGTCGTCAGCGGCCGCGACCGCAAGCAGGCCCTGGAGCGGGCCCGCCGCGCGCTGGCCGAGTTCAAGGTGGAGGGCATGGCCACCGCCATCCCGTTCCACCGGGCGGTCGTCACCGACCCGGCGTTCGCGCCCGAGGTGCACGGCGGCGACGGGCCGTTCACGGTCTTCACCCGGTGGATCGAGACCGAGTTCGACAACACCATCCCGCCGTTCGCCGGCGCGGCTGGTGACGGCGAGGAGGCCGAGACCCGGGAGACCGTGGTGGTCGAGGTCGGCGGCAAGCGGATCGAGGTCTCGCTGCCGTCCTCGCTGGGCGTCACGGCGGCCCCGGCGGCCGGTGCCGCGGGCTCCGCCAAGGCCAAGCGCCGGGTGGGCGCCAAGAAGGCCGGCTCGGCCGTCAGCGGCGACACCCTGGCCTCGCCGATGCAGGGCACCATCGTCAAGGTCGCCGTGGAGGAGGGCCAGGTCGTCGCCGAGGGCGAGCTGATCGTGGTCCTGGAGGCGATGAAGATGGAGCAGCCGCTGAACGCCCACAAGGCGGGCACCGTCACCGGCCTCAAGGCCGAGGTCGGCGCGAGCGTCAGCAGCGGCGCCGCGCTCTGCGAGATCAAGGACTGACACCGTCCCTGACCCCGGACCGGTCCGTACGCCCCTCGGGGGTGTGCGGACCGGTCCCGTTTCCGCGGACCGTACGGGCTCAGCGCCCGCGCGGCAGGCCCAGTTCGGCCAGCCTGGCCGGCATGCCGCCCGGGGCGACGGGCCCGCCGTGCGCGCCGGGGCGGCGCTGGCCGGGCAGCGGGGCGCCGCCGGGGGGCGGGCCGCCGCGGCGGGCCATCGGGCCGGGCTGGGGCTGGTGCATCGGGCCGCTGCCGGTGCCGTGCACCGGGGCGTCACCGCCCGGTCCGGCGCCCAGCGGGGCCAGGTCGACCTGCACCCCGCAGTCGGCGAGCGCGTCCAGCTCGCGGACGGTGCTGTCGTCCGCGGTGGCCTGCTCGTCGGTGACCAGGCGGGTGATGGTCTCGGTGGCGACGGTCTGGAACATGCCGGCCGCGCCGAGCTTGGTGTGGTCGGCGAGGACGATCACCTCGGCGGCCGCCAGCACCATGGCCCGGTCCACGCTCGCGGACAGCATGTTCGCCGTCGACAGCCCGCGCTCGGCCGTCAGACCGCTGCCGGAGATGAAGGCCTTGTTGACCCTCAACCCCTGCAGGGACTGCTCCGCGCCGCTGCCCACCAGCGCGTAGTTGGAGCCGCGCAGGGTGCCGCCGGTCATCACCACCTCGACCCGGTTGGCGTGCGCCAGGGCCTGGGCGACCAGCAGCGAGTTGGTGACCACCGTCAGCCCGGGCACCCGGGCCAGCCGGCGGGCCAGCTCCTGGGTGGTGGTGCCGGCGCCGACCACCACCGCGTCCCCCTCCTCCACCAGGCCGGCGGCGAAGTCCGCGATGGCGCTCTTCTCCGCCGCGGACAGGTGGGTCTTCTGCGGGTATCCGGGTTCGCGGCTGAAGCCGCCGGGGAGCACCGCGCCGCCGTGCCGGCGGTCGAGGAGCCCTTCTGCCTCCAGCGCCCGCACGTCACGGCGCACGGTCACTTCGGAGGTCTGGACGACGCGGGCCAACTCCCGGAGCGAGACGGCTCCGTTGGCGCGCACCATTTCGAGGATCAACTGGCGACGTTCTGCTGCAAACACAGAACCGACGGTAACCTGCGTGACCGTCTGCTTTCAGGCGTTTGCAGCTAGTAGCGGGAATTGCTCACGCACGAGCGGCGCGTGACCGTAGAATACGCGCCGTCAATGGCCCGGAACTGCGCCCGCCGTCCGGGTGACGGCCATGCCCGCGCGAAGGGCGGTCGCCGATCGGCAACCGCCCTCAACTGTGCGCCGGACGCTCAGGATTCGCCGTCGACCCGCTTGCGGATGTGCAGCTGCCGGGCGGCCTCGGCGGTCGAGCCGGAGACGGACGGGTAGACGGTGAAGGCGCTGGCCACCTGTTCGACCGTCAGATTGGCGTCCACCGCGAGCGAGATCGGGTGGATCAGCTCGCTGGCCCGCGGGGCGACGACCACGCCGCCGACCACGATGCCGGTGCCCGGGCGGCAGAACAGCTTCACGAAGCCGTCCCGGATGCCCTGCATCTTCGCCCGCGGGTTGCCGCGCAGCGGGAGCTTGACCACGACGGCGTCCATCTTGCCGCACTCCACGTCGGCCGCCGTGTAGCCGACGGTGGCGATCTCCGGGTCGGTGAAGACGTTGGAGGCCACGGTCTTGAGGTTCAGCGGCTGCACCGCGTCGCCGAGCGCGTGGTACATCGCGATCCGGCCCTGCATGGCCGCCACCGAGGCGAGCATGAAGACGCCGGTGCAGTCGCCCGCCGCGTACACGCCGGGGGCGGTGGTGCGGGAGACCCGGTCGACCTGGATCTGGCCCCAGTCGTTGAGCTTGACCCCGGCCTCCTCCAGGCCCATCTCGGAGGTGTTGGGGACGGAGCCGACCGCCATCAGGCAGTGGGTGCCCTCGATCACCTTGCCGTCGGCCAGCATGACCTCGACCCGGTCGCCGATCCGCTTGACGCTCTCGGCGCGCGAGCGGCCCATGACGTTCATGCCGCGGCGGCGGAAGACGTCCTCCAGCACCTCGGCGGCGTCCGGGTCCTCGCCCGGCAGCACCCGGTCGCGGCTGGACACCAGGGTCACCTTGGAGCCGAGCGCCTGGTACGCGCCGGCGAACTCGGCGCCGGTCACACCGGAGCCGACCACGATCAGCTCGCGGGGCAGCTCCTCCAGGTCGTACACCTGGGTCCAGGTGAGGATCCGCTCGCCGTCCGGCTGGGCGTCCGGCAGCTCGCGCGGGTGGGCGCCGGTGGCGATCAGCACCGCGTCGGCGTGCAGCGACTGCACGGTGCCGTCGGGCGCGTCCACCAGCACCTCGCGGGAGCCGTCCACGGCCTGCCCGCCGGTGCCGAGCCGGCCGCGGCCGCGCAGCACGGTGACGCCGGCCCGGGTGACGGACTGGGTGATGTCGTGGGACTGCGCGATCGCCAGGCGCTTCACACGGCGGTTGACCTTGCCCAGGTCCACGCCGATCACCCGGGCCGCCTGCTCGACGGGCGGGGTGTCGTCCGCGACCAGGATGCCCAGCTCCTCGTACGAGCTGTCGAAGGTGGTCATCACCTCCGCGGTCGCGATCAGGGTCTTCGACGGAACGCAGTCCGTGAGCACCGCCGATCCGCCCAGACCGTCGGTGTCGACGACGGTCACCTCCGCGCCGAGCTGTGCGGCGACCAGGGCCGCCTCGTAGCCGCCGGGTCCGCCACCGATGATCACGATCCGAGTCACGTTCCCCATTGTCCCGCACGCCCGCGGCGCCGCCACGCCGGGGTCGGGGCTCCCGTACGTTCGTCCAGTCGCCCCGGCCCGCCCGCCGCCCGGGCTACCCTGGCCCCCATGCCCCTTTACGCCGCGTATGCCACCAACCTCGATGCCCGGCAGATGACCCGCCGAGCCCCGCACTCCCCGCTGCGCGGCACGGGGTGGCTAGCCGGATGGCGGCTCACCTTCGGTGGCGAGCAGCTGGGTTGGGAGGGCTCGCTGGCCACCGTGGTCGAGGACGAGAAGGACCAGGTCTTCGTCTCGCTGTACGACGTCGCGCCGATGGACGAGGAGGGCCTGGACCGCTGGGAGGGCGTCCAGCTCGGCATCTACCGCAAGATCAAGCTGCGCGCGCAGACCCTGGACGGGGACATCCCGGTCTGGACGTACGTGCTCAACGACTACGAGGGCGGCCTGCCCGCGGCCCGCTACCTCGGCCTGGTCGCCGACGCCGCGGAGAGCGCCGGCGCCCCGCACGACTACGTGATGGACCTGCGCCGCCGCCCCTGCTGATCCGCGTCCCAGCCGCGCACGGTCTCCGCGAGCACCCGCGCCACCGCCGCGCGCCGGGCCGGGTCGGCGCGCACCCCGTACGCCAGTTCGACGTGCAGCCACGGCACCCCGAGCCCGGCCGCGAACAGGCCGGCCACGTTGGTGGCGCCGGCCAGCCGCGCACCCGGCTCCCGCCAGGCCCGGCGGACCACCAGGCCGGCCCCGCCGAGCCCCGCGGCGGTCAGCTCGGCGGCCGGGCCCGGCCGCCCGGCGCCGCTGGAGACCACCGCGTCCCGACCGGGCAGGCTGGCCGCGCCGAAGCCGTGCAGCTGGATGCCGGGCAGGCCGCGCAGGGTGAGCGCCTCGACCACGGCGGCGAAGACGGTGTCGCTGCGGTGCGCGACGTCCGAGGAGCCGTCCGCCCCGGCCCGGCGGTGCGCCCCGGCGAGCACCAGCACGCCGCCCGGCACGGCCCGGAACAGCTCCACCCCGAGCGCCTCGGTGCGGACGTCCGAGGCCGGGTGGGGCACCTGTACGGACCAGGCGGGGCGGACCGAGCGGTCCAGGTAGACCCGGCCCCAGCCGCGGCCGTCCCCGCTGCCGTCGTCGTCGGCAGCGGTCTCGGCGATCTCGGTGACCGGGCGGCCGGTCACGGCCTCGGTGAACCCGGTGATCCGGTACCCGGCCCGGGCCAGCGCCCGTTCGGCCTCCCCGGTCCGGCCGTCCAGCGCGCCGAGCACGCCGTCGGCCACCGCCCGGCGCTGGGCCGCGCCCGGCACGGTGTACCGGCCGCTCGGGAAGAAGTCCGCGGTGAACGCGTCCACCCGGGCCGCCAGGTCCACCGGCGCGGGCCCGGGCGGCGCCGCGGGCGGCGGGTACCGGCTGTCCGTGTTCCCCATGGCGGTCGACCCCGTCCTGGTACCCCGCCGGAGCCGCGGACCGGACCGGCGACGAAGGATCGGCCCCCTCGGCCCCTCGGGCCCCGACCGTCACCGTAACGCCGCCGACCCCGGACCGGCCCGCCGGGAAACGGGCCACGACGGCACGCGCACGAAGCGACCGCCCGGAGGGAAAGGCCCGGCGCGGCACCCGGGTTGTGTGCGATCCGACGGCCCGCTCACCCGAAAAGCGTCACCGAGCTGTGTTTTCGGGTCAACCGGGTAACGATCCGGCATGCCGCGGCTGAATTTCTACGCGCGTAGCCGAAACCCGTCTATCCTCTGACCCGTGAACGCTTCTCCTCAGTCGGTCGTCTCCGCCGACCCCTACGCCGCCGCCCAGGCCGCCGCCGAGCGCCTGCGCGAGCTGACCGGTGCCGAGCGGCACGACGTCGCCCTGGTGATGGGCTCCGGCTGGGTGCCGGCCGCCGACGCCCTGGGCGAGACCGTGGCCGAGTTCCCGGTCACCGAGCTCCCGGGCTTCCCCGCCCCCGCCGTCGCCGGCCACGCCGGCACGATCCGTTCGGTGAAGATCGGCGACAAGCGCGCCCTGATCTTCCTCGGCCGCAACCACTACTACGAGGGCCACGGCGTGGCCACCGTCGTCCACGGCGTGCGCACCGCCGCCGCGGCCGGCTGCGGCATCATCGTGCTGACCAACGGCTGTGGCGGCCTGCGCCAGGGCTGGACCCCGGGTCAGCCGGTCCTGATCAGCGACCACATCAACCTGACGGCGGACTCCCCGATCGTCGGCGCGAACTTCGTCGACCTCACCGACCTGTACTCCAAGCGCCTGCGCGAGCTCTGCCGCGAGATCGACCCGTCCCTGGACGAGGCCGTCTACGTCCAGTTCCGCGGCCCGCACTACGAGACCCCGGCCGAGGTCAACATGGCCCGGGTCATCGGCGGCGAGCTGGTCGGCATGTCCACCACCCTGGAGGCCATCGCCGCCCGCGAGGCCGGCAGCGAGGTGCTCGGCATCTCCCTGGTCACCAACCTGGCCGCCGGCATGACCGGCGAGCCGCTCAACCACGCCGAGGTGCTGGAGGCCGGCAAGGCCTCCGCCGAGCGCATGGGCGAGCTGCTGGCGAAGGTCCTTGAGCGGATCTGACGCCCGGCGGGCGCAGAATCATGACTGACGGGGCCCACGGGCGGCGTGATCCGCTGATCACGCCCTCCCGTGGGCCCCGTCCGCATGCGCGACCCCCTTCCTTGCGGAACCCTCCGGTCCCAGCGGAACCCTCCCGACCCACAGCGGAACCTCCGGCCGACACACCGACGCACGTCCCCATGGAGCTGGCATGACGCAGGCACCCACCACCGACCTCCTCGCCCGGGCCCGGACCTGGCTGGCCGAGGACCCCGACCCGCAGACCCGCGAGGAGCTCGCCGCCCTGCTGGCCCGGGCCGAGGCCCCGGAGGTCGAGACCGACGGCAAGCTCGCCTGGGCGGAGCTCGCCGAGCGCTTCTCCGACCGGCTCCAGTTCGGCACCGCCGGCCTGCGCGGCGAGCTCGGTGCCGGTCCGATGCGGATGAACCGCGCCGTGGTGATCCGGGCCGCCGCCGGCCTGGTCGCGTACGTCAAGCAGCAGGGCCTGGGCGACCTGGTCGTCATCGGCTACGACGCCCGCCACAAGTCGTACGACTTCGCCCGCGACACCGCGGCCGTGGTGGTCGGCGCCGGCCTGCGCGCCGCGCTGCTGCCGCGCCCGCTGCCGACCCCGGTGCTCGCCTTCGCCGTCCGCCACCTGGGCGCGGCCGCCGGCGTCACCGTCACCGCCAGCCACAACCCGCCGCAGGACAACGGCTACAAGGTCTACCTGGGCGACGGCTCGCAGATCGTCCCGCCGGCCGACGCCGGGATCGCCGCCAGGATCGACGCGATCGGCTCGCTGGACGACGTCCCGCGCGCCGCGTCGGGCTGGGAGGTGCTCGGCGAGGAGGTCATCGAGGCCTACCTGGACCGGGCCGTCTCCATCGTCGACGAGCACGGCCCGCGCGACCTGGAGGTGGTCTACACCCCGATGCACGGCGTCGGCCGCGACACCCTGGTCGCCGCGTTCCGCCGGGCCGGCTTCCCCGCGCCCACCGTGGTCGCCGAGCAGGCCGAGCCCGACCCGGACTTCCCGACCGTGGCCTTCCCCAACCCGGAGGAGCCGGGGGCGATGGACCTCGCCTTCCGCACCGCCGCCACCGTCGGCCCGGACATCGTGATCGCCAACGACCCGGACGCCGACCGCTGCGCGGTGGCCGTCCCCGTCAACGGCAACGCGGCCGGCGCCGGCAACGGCACCTCCGGCTGGCGGATGCTGCGCGGCGACGAGGTCGGCGCGCTGCTCGGCTCGGCCCTGGTCGCGAAGAAGGCCGAGGGCACCTTCGCCACCACCATCGTCTCCGCCACCCTGCTCGGCCGGATCGCCGAGGCCGCGGGCCTGGGCTACGCCGAGACGCTGACCGGCTTCAAGTGGATCTCCCGCGCCCAGGGCCTGCGCTACGGCTACGAGGAGGCGCTCGGCTACTGCGTCGACCCGCAGGGCGTCCGGGACAAGGACGGCATCACCGCCGCCCTGCTGGTCGCCGAGCTGGCCGCCACGCTCAAGAAGTCCGGCCGCACCCTGTCCGACCTGCTGGACGACCTGGCGCTGGAGCACGGCCTGCACGCCACCGACCAGCTCTCCGTCCGGGTCCAGGACCTCTCGCTGATCGCCGACGCCATGCGCCGCCTGCGCGAGCAGCCGCCGACCGTGCTGGCCGGCCTCCGGGTGACCCGCGCCGACGACCTGTCGGCCGGCTCCGCCGAGCTGCCGCCCACCGACGGCCTGCGCTACTACCTGGCCGGCGAGGGCGTCCGCTCCGCCCGCATCGTGGTCCGCCCCTCCGGCACCGAGCCCAAGCTCAAGTGCTACCTGGAGGTCGTCCTCCCGGTCGCCTCGGCCGCCGACCTGGCCCCGGTCCGCGAGCGCGCCGCCGCCCTGCTCGCCACCGTCAAGCGGGACCTCGCCGACGCGGCGGGCATCACCGCCTGATCCCCGCGCACACGTGGAGGGGCCCGCCGGTCGTGACCGGCGGGCCCCTCCGTGACGTTTCCGCGGTGTCAGACCGCGATGACGGTGATCAGCGCGACCAGGCCGAGCAGGGTGGGGGCGATGACCCACCAGCACCAGCGGACCTCGACCGGGCCCGCGGCGGCGGGGCGGGCGGCGTTGCGCTCGGCCAGCTCCTGGAGGACGGCGGTGACCTGGTCGGACCAGGCGCGGGTGGGGTCGGGCGAGCCCTGGACGACCGGGTTGGTCCGCTTGGCCATCCCCAGCCCCAGGCCGGTCCGGGAGGCGTGCTCGGCGGCGCTGGGGTTCTGCGCCCGGGTGGCCCGCTTGCGCTGCCGCAGCGATACCGGCACCGCCCAGACCTGGAACTTCTTCCCGCCCGCGAGCAGCTCGACCGAGTACCCCGCGCGCAGCGCGTCCACCGAGGCCCACGGCGCGACGACGGTCCGCCACGGGTTGCGCACCACCAGCCGGTCGCGGCCGGCCGTCACGGCCGGGCGCAGCGTGTACGCGATCACCGGGAAGGCGAACACCGGCACCGCGGCGAGCGAGACGTACGGCGTCTTGCCCGTCCCGCTCACCACCGCGTCGCCGATCAGCCAGGCGGCGACCACCAGCAGCAGCACTCCGGAGATCACACCGGGGACAGAGCGGTACACGCGGTCCGCGTACTCGGGCTCCCCGTCGGGGGCGGCGGGGCCCTGGCCGGGCTTGCCGTCGGAATCGGTCATGTCGACGATTCTGCCCCATGCCCCTCACCCTGAGGTCTCGGTCCGGCCACGAATGGCAGGTGCCCTGGCGGCCCACTACGCGCGTAGATATGCTGCTCTGGTGACTATGTCCACTGTTGCAGCCAATGCCCTCGGCGTTGCGGGCAGCGGCCTTCAGGACGTTGCTGCGTCCGAGGCCTCGCTCCGCCGGTTCCTGCACGGCCTGCCCGGCGTCGACCAGGTCGGCCTGGAGGCGCGTGCCGCCGCTCTCGGTACCCGCTCGATCAAGACCACGGCGAAGGCGTACGCCATCGACCTGGCGATCTCGATGATCGACCTGACCACGCTGGAGGGCGCGGACACGGTCGGCAAGGTGCGCGCACTGTGCGCCAAGGGCAGGACCCCCGACCCGACCGACCCGACCACCCCCCGCGTCGCCGCCATCTGCGTCTACCCGGACATGGTCGCCACCGCGAAGGCCGCCCTGGAGGGCACCGACATCCAGGTCGCCTCCGTGGCCACCGCCTTCCCGGCCGGCCGCGCCGCCCTCCCGGTCAAGCTCGCCGACACCGCCGACGCGGTGGCCGCGGGCGCCGACGAGATCGACATGGTGATCGACCGCGGTGCCTTCCTCTCCGGCCGCTACCTCGACGTCTTCAACGAGATCGTGGCCGTCAAGGAGGCGTGCAAGCGCCCCGACGGCAGCTCCGCCCACCTCAAGGTGATCTTCGAGACCGGCGAGCTCCAGACCTACGACAACGTCCGCCGGGTCTCCTGGCTGGCGATGCTGGCCGGCGCCGACTTCATCAAGACCTCCACCGGGAAGGTCGCCGTCAACGCGACCCCGCCGGTCACCCTGCTGATGCTGGAGGCGGTCCGCGACTTCCGCGCGGCCACCGGCGTCCAGGTCGGCGTCAAGCCCGCCGGCGGCATCCGCACCACCAAGGACGCCATGAAGTACCTGGTGATGGTCAACGAGACCCTCGGCGACGACTGGCTGACCCAGCACTGGTTCCGCTTCGGCGCCTCCAGCCTGCTCAACGACCTGCTGATGCAGCGCCAGAAGCTGGCCACCGGCCGCTACTCCGGCCCCGACTACGTGACGGTGGACTGATCACCATGGCCAAGAAGAAGAACACCGAGGAGCCCGTGGCCAAGCCCGCCGGCGGCCTCTTCGCCTACGCCCCGGCCCCCGAGTCGCCGGCCGCCGCGGGCGACATCGCCACCTCCTACGGCCACTTCATCGGCGGCGAGTTCGTCGACTCCTCCGGCAACGAGGCCCTGAAGACGGTCAACCCGGCCACCGAGCAGGTGCTCGCCGAGTTCGCCCAGGGCACCGAGGAGGACGTGGACCGCGCGGTCGCCGCCGCCCGCAAGGCCTTCGCCGACTGGTCGGCGCTGCCCGGCAGCGAGCGCGCCAAGTACCTGTTCCGGATCGCCCGGATCATCCAGGAGCGCAGCCGCGAGCTGGCCGTGCTGGAGTCGATCGACAACGGCAAGCCGATCCGCGAGACCCGCGACGTCGACCTGCCGCTGGTCGCCGCCCACTTCTTCTACTACGCGGGCTGGGCCGACAAGCTGGACTACGCCGGCTTCGGTCCCAACCCGAAGCCGCTGGGCGTGGCCGGCCAGGTCATCCCGTGGAACTTCCCGCTGCTGATGCTGGCGTGGAAGATCGCGCCCGCGCTGGCGACCGGCAACACGGTCGTCCTGAAGCCGGCCGAGACCACCCCGCTGACCGCGCTGCGCTTCGCCGAGATCTGCCGCCAGGCCGGTCTGCCGAAGGGCGTCGTCAACATCGTCACCGGCGACGGCCGCACCGGCGCCGCGCTGACCTCCCACCCGGACGTCAACAAGGTCGCGTTCACCGGCTCCACCCCGGTCGGCCGCGCCATCGCCAAGCAGCTGGCCGGCACCCGCAAGAAGCTCTCGCTGGAGCTGGGCGGCAAGGCCGCGAACATCGTCTTCGACGACGCGCCGATCGACCAGGCCGTCGAGGGCATCGTCAACGGCATCTTCTTCAACCAGGGCCACGTCTGCTGCGCCGGTTCGCGCCTGCTGGTCCAGGAGTCCGTCCAGGACGAGCTGCTGGACGCCCTGAAGCGCCGGATGGGCACCCTGCGGGTCGGCGACCCGCTGGACAAGAACACCGACATCGGCGCCATCAACTCCGCCGCGCAGCTGGCCCGGATCACCGCGCTGACCGACGCCGGCGAGGCCGAGGGCGCCGAGCGCTGGTCGCCGGAGTGCGAACTCCCGGGCACCGGCTTCTGGTTCAAGCCGACCCTGTTCACCGGCGTCAGCCAGGCCCACCGGATCGCCCAGGAGGAGATCTTCGGCCCGGTCCTGTCGGTGCTGACCTTCCGCACCCCCGCCGAGGCGGTCGAGAAGGCCAACAACACCCCGTACGGCCTCTCCGCCGGCATCTGGACGGAGAAGGGCTCGCGCATCCTCTGGATGGCGGACCGCCTCAGGGCCGGCGTGGTCTGGGCCAACACCTTCAACAAGTTCGACCCGACCTCGCCGTTCGGCGGCTACAAGGAGTCGGGCTACGGCCGCGAGGGTGGCCGCCACGGTCTGGAGCCCTACCTGAATGTCGAGGCCCTCGATGTCTGATGTCGCAACGCGTCTTGACGTCTTCAAGACCTACAAGCTGTACGTCGGCGGGAAGTTCCCGCGCTCCGAGAGCGGGCGGGTGTACGAGGTGACCGACTCCAAGGGCGAGTGGCTCGCCAACGCCCCGCTGGGCACCCGCAAGGACACCCGTGACGCCGTCCTGGCCGCCCGCAAGGCGGTCAAGGGCTGGGCCGGCACCACCGCGTACAACCGCGGCCAGGTGCTGTACCGGGTGGCCGAGATGCTCCAGGGCCGGCGCGAGCAGTTCGCCGCCGAGGTGGCCGTCTCCGAGGGCATCGGCCCGAAGAAGGCCGCCGCGCTGGTGGACGCCGCGATCGACCGCTGGGTCTGGTACGCGGGCTGGACCGACAAGGTCGCCCAGATCGCGGGCGGCGCCAACCCGGTCGCCGGTCCGTACTTCAACCTCTCCTCCCCGGAGCCGACCGGTGTGGTCGGGGTCGTCGCCCCGCAGGCCGGGTACGGGCACTCGCTGCTCGGCCTGGTCTCGGTGATCGCCCCGGCGATCGCCACCGGGAACACGGTCGTGGTCGCGGCCGCCGCGGACGCCCCGCTGCCCGCGCTGTCGCTGGGCGAGGTGCTGGCCACCTCGGACGTCCCGGGCGGCGTGGTCAACATCGTCTCGGGCCGGACCGCGGACATCGCCCCCACCCTGGCCTCGCACCAGGACGTCAACGCGCTGGACCTCACCGGGGCCATCGCCGCCGACGGTCCCGGCGCGGCGTACGCGCTGGAGGCGGCCGCCGCGGATACCCTGAAGAGGGTGGTCCGTCCGGCGCTGGACCCGTTCGCCCAGGACTGGACCAATGCGCCGGGTACAAAGCGGCTACTCTCGTTCCTGGAGACGAAGACGGTCTGGCACCCGAAGGGGATCTGACCTCCGGTACTCCGGGTAACAACTCCACAGACTGGCCGTCCCCAGTGCCCTCACCCCCCCAGGGCCCGGACGGTCACAGGACGGACCCGCGCCTCTCCCCCCCTGGCGCGGGTCCGTCGGCGTTCCCGGGGTGCTCCCGCCGTCGGCCCGTCGACTTTCGTCACCCGCGCCGCCGACTTTCGACGCTCCCGCCCGCCCCACCGGCCCGGCCAGAATCACCGGTGACGGAGACGGCCGGGGGAACGACCGGGGGGACGCATGGGCGAGTTCATCGGCGAGCTGACGGCACTGTTCGCGGACGGCTTCTACCGCACGTGGCACGTGGCCCGCACCAGGCGGCGGCTGGCCGCGGGCCGCCCGGTCAGGGTGCCCTGCTCGGCCCGGTCCGAGCGGCAGCCCGACTACGTCAACGGCAGCCTGCGCATCAGGCCCGGCACCGGCACCGTGGCCCTGGTCACCCGCGACACCGGCCGGTGCGAACTGCCCGCCGGCGGGACCTTCCACGAGCCCGAGCCCGACACCTGGCACAGCCCGGACTGGGCCGCCACCGCCTACCGGCCGCCCGGCGCCGACGAACCGGTCTACCTCCAGGTGGACAGCCGCTACCTGCCGATGGTCCACGTCGCCCTCGCCGACCCGGCGTCACAGTCGAAGCCAGGGGCGCGGTAGAAGGTCCGCCCCGGCCGGTTTCGGCAACCGGCCGGGATGCGTCAGACTGGTGTCCCGTGAGTGACTCCCCCATGAACCCCGCACCGACCGGGCATGCCCGGGTGATCCTGCTCTCCGGGCCCTCCGGGTCGGGGAAGTCCTCGCTCGCCGAGCGCAGCGGCCTGCCGGTGCTCCAGCTCGACGACTTCTACAAGGACGGGGACGACCCGACCCTGCCGCGGCTGCCGGACGGCGCCGTCGACTGGGACTCCCCGCTGGCCTGGCACCGCGACCAGGCCGTCGCCGCGATCCGCGCCCTGCACGAGCACGGCCGCACGGACGTCCCGGTGTACTCGATCCCGGACAACGGCCGGATCGGCACCCGCGGCCTGGAGCTGGACGGGGCGGACGCGTTCATCGCGGAGGGCATCTTCGCCGCCGAGATCACCGCCGAGTGCGCCGAGCAGGGCCTGCTCGGCGACGCCCTGTGCCTGCGCAACGGCGCGCTCACCACGGCCTGGCGCCGGCTGCGCCGGGACGTCCGGGAGGGCCGCAAGTCGCTGCCGGTGCTGCTGCGCCGGGGCCTGCGGCTGATGCGGGCCGAGCGGTCCATCGTCGGACGGCAGGTCGCGCTCGGCTCGTACGCGTGCGCCGGGCCGGAGGCCGAGCGGCGGATCCGCGCCGCGACCCGGGCCGGCGAGCTCTCCGCCGCCTGAACCCCGTACGGCCGAGCCCGGTACGGCCGAACCCCCAGGGCATGACGAAGGGCCCGGTGCGTCTCCCCCGCACCGGGCCCTTCGCCTTCCCCGAACGGTCTTCGGCTCCCCCACGGGCGTGCTCCCCCGAGCCGCTGCCCCCGGACCGTGACCGTCCGCTTCCCGTCCCCCGACGGGAGTCCTCGTTACGCGACCAGCTCGCCGAACGCCCGGACGGTGTCGCCGGACTTGTTCAGGTGCTCGTCCTCGCGCAGCCGGCGCAGGGCGCGCCAGATGCTGCTCTTGACCGTGCCGACGCTGATCCCCAGCACGCCGGCGATCTCCGGGTCGGTCTTGCCCTCGTAGTACCGCAGCACCAGCATGGTGCGCTGGTTCTCCGGCAGCTTCGCCAGCGCCTGCCAGAGCACGGTGCGCAGCTCGGTGCCGCCCATCGCGTCGGTGTCGCCGGCCGTCTCCGGCAGCTCCTCGGTCGGGTACTCGTTGACCTTGCGGCGCCGCCAGGCGGAGATGTGCAGGTTGGTCATGGTGCGGCGGAGGTAGCCCCCGACCGCGGCCTTGTCGGTGATCCGGCCCCAGGCCCGGTAGGTGCTGAAGAGCGCGCTCTGCAGCAGGTCCTCGGCCTCGTAGCGGTCACCGGTCAGGTGGTAGGCCGTGGCGTACAGGGAGGCGCGGCGCTCGCGCACGTACGCGGTGAACTCCGTGATGTGGTCCTCCGCGACGGCCGGGTGCTCCCCCTGCGCGCCTCCCTGCCCGGCCTCGGTGGTGCGGGCCGCCGCGGGGTTCAGCCGCAGCAGCGTCGCACCGGCGGCCTCGCGACCGGTCGGCTCCCCCGAACCGACCGTCCGCAGACCGTTCCCCCCGGTCCCCCGGTTCCCCCCCGGGGCGTCCTTGCCCTCGACGCGGACGGGGAGGATCCCCCGCAGCGTGAGGGTGGTGGCGGAGTCGGCCGAACTCCCCAGACGGCCGATCCCGTACAGCTCCCCCGTCCTGCCGCCGCCGCTCACCCGACGGGCGACAGGGTTTCCACCGGTGCTGTGCGCGCACCCCCGCACGGTCACGGCACCGGAGTTCTCGTCGGTCCTGACCTCGTACCGGGTCCGGTGGGACGTGGCTGACGAACGCGCGGTGCGGACAGCCGGGTTGGTCCGGGTCTGAAGCGTGGCGTTCATCGTGCGCCCCCTGGGTCGGTACGAGCGGTTCCGGTAGCCGCCCTTCAGCCGGCCTTGCGGCCCGCTGTCCTGCGGCGACATGGAAAATCCTGCCCGCCGGTTGTGATGGCGCTGTCCGCCGACTGTCACAGGGGTGTCACAGGAGCCGTCCGAATGTCCCGGACCGCCCCCCTGTGAACCTGACGCCGGTGGCACGCGTTCCGGTTCCAGAAGGGACGGTGGGTGGTCCGGGGGGTGATTCGGCGCTGCCGGTGGGCCAAAATGGGGCCGTGCCTTTCCTCCTTCTGATCGAGGACGACGACGCCATCCGGACCGGCCTCGAACTCGCCCTCACCCGCCAGGGCCACCGCGTGGCCACCGCTGCCTCCGGTGAGGACGGTCTGCGTCTCTTCAAGGAGCAGCGGCCCGACCTGATCGTGCTCGACGTGATGCTGCCCGGCATCGACGGCTTCGAGGTGTGCCGCCGGATCCGCCGCACCGACCAGCTGCCGATCATCCTGCTGACCGCCCGCTCGGACGACATCGACGTGGTGGTGGGTCTGGAGTCCGGCGCGGACGACTACGTCGTGAAACCGGTGCAGCCGCGGGTGCTGGACGCCCGGATCCGGGCGGTGCTGCGGCGCGGCGAACGGGAGAGCTCGGACTCCTCGGCCTACGGCACCGTGGTGATCGACCGCGCGGCGATGACCGTCACCAAGGACGGACTCGACCTCCAGCTCACCCCGACCGAGCTGCGGCTGCTGCTGGAGCTCAGCCGCCGCCCCGGCCAGGCGCTCTCCCGCCAGCAGCTGCTGCGGCTGGTCTGGGAGCACGACTACCTCGGCGACTCCCGCCTGGTGGACGCGTGCGTGCAGCGGCTGCGGGCCAAGGTCGAGGACGTGCCGTCCGCGCCGACGCTGATCCGCACCGTCCGCGGGGTGGGCTACCGGCTGGACCCGCCGGCCTGACCCCGCGAACCGGCCGCCGGCCCCTCCCCCGACCTCTGAACTCCCGTACCACGACAGGCTCTTGTGACTGACCATCAGACGACTGCCCGGCGGTTCTCGACGGGCCGGTGGCGTCGGCTGCGCTCCCTGCGGGTGCGGCTGATCGCGGTGTTCGCGGCCGTCGCGCTGCTCGCCGCCGTCTCGGCCTCCGGCATCGCGTACTGGCTGAACCGCGACGCGGTGCTCAAGCGCGCCCAGAACACCGTGCTGAACGACTTCCGGGTCTCGCTCACCCGCAACGTCTCCGACCTGCCGCTGAACGCGACCTGCCAGGAGCTGGCCTCGCTGGCGTCCACCGTGGCCAGCTCCGGCCTGACGTACGACGTGGTGGTGGTCGACGCGGCGCACCCGGAGTGCCCGGCCTCCTCCGACCCCGCGCACTTCACGCTGGCCGACGTGCCGACCGCGCTGCAGTCCACCGTCGCCAAGCCGCGCGAGATCACCGAGAACAACCCGTACCCGTACCACCTGTACTGGCAGCGGCAGAACCTGGAGGGCCGGCCGTTCGTGATCGGCGGCACCAAGGTGGTGCCGAACGGCCCGACGGCGTACATGTTCAAGTCGCTGGAGAACGAGCGGGCCGACCTCAACACCCTGGGCTGGTCGCTGGCGATCGCCACGCTGTTCGCGCTGATCGGCTCGGCGCTGCTCGCCCAGGCCGCCTCGGCCACCGTGCTGCGGCCGGTCAAGCGGCTCGGCGACGCCGCCCGGCGGCTCGGCGAGGGGCACCTGGACACCCGGCTGGAGGTCGACGGCTCGGACGAGCTCGCCGACCTGGCGAGGACCTTCAACCGGACGGCGGAGCAGCTGCACGAGCAGGTCGAGGAGCTGAGCGCGCGCGAGGCGCAGAGCCGGCGGTTCGTCGCCGACATGTCGCACGAGCTGCGCACCCCGCTGACCGCGATGACCGCCGTGACGGACATCCTGGAGGACGAGGCCGAGTCGCTGGACCCGATGATCGAGCCGGCCGTCCGGCTCGTGGTCAGCGAGACCCGGCGGCTGTCCGACCTGGTGGAGAACCTGATGGAGGTGACCCGCTTCGACGCGGGTACCGCCAGGCTGGTCGCCGACGAGGTGGACATCGCCGACCTGATCATGTCCTGCATCGACGGGCGGGCCTGGTACGACGCGGTCGAACTGGACGCCCCGCGCGGCATCCTGGCCGTGGTCGACCCGCGCCGGCTCGACGTGGTCTTCGCCAACCTGATCGGCAACGCGCTGAAGCACGGCGGCTCGCCGGTGCGGGTCAAGGTCCGGCAGGACGGGGAGTCGGTCGTGGTCGAGGTCTCCGACAGCGGCCCGGGCATCCCGGAGGACGTGCTGCCGCACGTCTTCGACCGCTTCTACAAGGCGGACCGGGGGCGGGCCCGCTCGGAGGGCAGCGGCCTCGGCCTGTCGATCGCGATGGCCAACGCGCAGATACACGGGGGAACGATCACGGCGGCGAACGGGGAGGTCGGCGCGGTGTTCACCCTGACGCTGCCGCTGGCCCCGCCGCCTCCGCCGTCCGCGGGCGAGGCCGAGGGCGGCCCCGCCGGCGACGCCGCCGAGGACAAGGACGCCACGTGACCAGCCCCACCGACACCGTTGTCCCCCGCACCGTCCTGCGCCGTGGCGCCGGCGTGCTGCTGCTGGTCGCGCTGGCCTCCGGCTGCGGCATCCGGCCGACCGCCGTGCCGGTCGACGCCGGCGCGCCCGCCAGCCGGACGGCCTGCCCGACCTCCCCGCACATACCGGCGGCCCTGGCCACCCCGCCGGGCCCGGCCCCGACCGTGTCCCCGACCCGCGGCACCAAGGCGGGCGTGAGCCCGAGCCCGTCGCCCACCCCGGTGGCGCCGGGCAGCCCGCCGCCGGACAACGTGTTCAGCGCGGTGCCGACGGCCTCGCCCTGCCGGTAGCCCGCCCTGGGGGTGGGCCGCCCTGCAAGTGGCCCGCCCGGCGAGCGGGCCGCCCTGCGGGCAGGCCGCCGGCAAGGGGCGGGAGGGGGGCGGGAAGGGGGTTCGGGGGCGCGTTTGGGAATGTTCACGCCGGGTGTGGAACCGACGTGACGTCGGCCCACGTCCTTCCCCCCGTGCAGCGAGATGGCACCAGGACACGCGACGAGCGTTCCGGCGCGGGGACCGAGAGCAACCCGGCGGCGGCCGTCCACCGTCCCCTCCGGTTGGCCGGACTGGCGGGCCTCACCGGCCACCTGGCACTGGTGCTCTGGCTGGTGCTGAGACCGCTGCCGGTGGCCTGGGTGTACGACGCCAACCTGACGCCGTTCGCCTCGCTCCGCTCCTCCAGCGGCTGGCAGGTGGTCGGCGAACTCCTGCTGCTGGCCCCGCTCGGGGTCCTGCTGCCGCTGGCCGGCGGCCGGCTCCGGGCCCCCTGGCTGCCGTCCTTCCTGCGCACCACCGGCGCCTCCGCGCTGCTGGCGACCGCGCTGGAGTTCCTCTCCTCCTGGGCACCCGGGCACGTCCTCAACGTGGACCACATCCTGCTCGCCGTGGTCGGCGTGGCCGTCGTCCACCTCGCGCTCGTCCCGGGCCTGCGGCACCTGCTGCGGGACCGGCGGCCGCGGGTGCCCCGGATGACGGTGCTCTCGGTGCCGCCGGCCGTCGCCTCGGTCGCCGCCGCCACCTCGGCCGCGGCCGCCACCTCGGTCGCCGCCGTCACGCCCGCCGCCCGGCGGCGCGCCTACGCGGAGCCGACGCCCCCGGCCGGCTGAACCGGCCCCGGGTCCCGGACCACCCGGCCGCCGACCTCGACCAGCCCGCCCGGGCGCGGCCCGGCCAGCAGCCGCGAGCCCCGGCCCTGGGTGATGGTCAGCGCCCGGCCGAGGTGCGCGGCCAGCAGCAGGGCGGCCGCACCGGTCGCCTCGTCCTCGTCGATCCCGTCGCCCCGCCCGGGGAAGGCCCGGGCCCGGACGGTGCCGGCCGCCTCGTCCTGCCAGGCCCAGGCGTAGACCCACTCCCCCGGCGGCGGCACCTCCAGCGCCTCCACCTCGGCCGCCGAACCGTACGGCCGCAGCGTGCGCCCCGGGGCCCACTCGGGCCGGGCCTCGATCCGGATCAGCCCGCCCTCGCGCCGCACGGCCACCTCGCCGGCGGCCGTGACCAGCCGGTCCACCCCGAGCAGCCAGGCGGCGCCCACGCACGGGTGGCCGGCGAACGGCAGGCGCACCGACGGGGTGTAGATGTCGATCTCCCCGCGCTCCGGGTCGTCGACGAACACCGTCTCGCTGAAGCCCAGTTCGCGCGCGACCCGCTGCCGGTCCGCGCGACCCGGCACGGCGGCGCCGTCGCGCACCACCCCGAGCGCGTTCCCGTGGCTCCCGTCGGGCCCGCAAAAGACCCGCAGCACCTCAAACCCCGTCATTTCCCCACCTCGTCTACTCCCGCTCCGGACCGGCGCAATGACACCGTGACACAAAGGCGGCGACGGATGTCGGCCGCCTCCAGTACTGTGCGCTGTCGTCCCCGAACGGTTCCCGCCGTTTTTCTCCTTCCCCTCCCAGGAAAGCCCCCGTGAACAATCTCGACTTCAGCGCCGAACCGCTCTTCTCCTGGTACGTCGTACTGCTGGCCCTCAGCGGCGCCATCATGGTGGCCCTCGGGGTCGCGGCCGGCGGACTGAAGGTCGGCCTGCGCATCCTCAACCTCGTCCTCGGCCTCGCGTTCCTGGGGTACGCCTACTACCTGGCGTTCGTCTTCGAGGGCGGCACGTACACCATCTTCTTCAAGGCGTTCATCCTGCCGGTCGGCATGATCGTCGCCTCGGTGAAGGCGCTGGTGGAGCGCAGCAACGCCAAGAAGCAGCCCGCGCAGGCGGCCGCCCCGTTCGACCCGAACGCGCCGCAGGGGGCGTTCAACCCGAACGCGCCGTTCAACCCGAACGCCGCCCAGCAGGCGCCGTTCAACCCCAACGCGCCGTTCAACCCCAACGCCCCGCAGGCGCCGCAGCCGCCGTTCAACCCCAACGCCCCGCAGGCCCCGTACGCCGCGCAGCCGGGCGCGCCCGTCCCGCCGCCGGCCGGGGCCCCCGTTCCGCCCGCCCCGGCGCCGGGCGCCTCGCCGTACCAGCCGGGCGTCCCGCCGCAGCCGGTCGCGGACAACCCGTACGCGCAGCCGCAGCCGCCGCAGCACCCGGCCGGCTGATCGCGCCGAGCCGTACCGCCGTACGAACGCCGGAAGGCCCGCCCGTCACCCGCTGCGAAGCGGCGACGGACGGGCCTTCCGGCGTGTCCGGCTCAGTCCCCGGTGCCGCCCCGCACGCGGTTGCGGCGCCACGCCACCACCAGGGTGCCGAGGCCGAGGGCGATCGCGGTCGCCCCGGTGATCGCCATCGGCTCCGTGGCCCTGCCGCCGCCGGTGGAGGCCAGCCCGCCGTCCCCGGCCGGGGCGGCGGCGGTGACCATCGGCGAGCCGGCCCCCGCCGGGCTCGGCGACGTGCCGGTGGCCCGCACGACCGGGAGGACCGGGGCGGCGGCCCGCTCCGGCACGTCCGGGTCCGGGGCGGCGTCCACGAAGGTCGGAGCGGGTGCGGCGGTGGCGCCCGTCGCGGCCACGGTGATGAAGTCGGCCGCCGGACCGGCCGCCTCGGCCGCGCTCTCGCCCCGCTCCGGCAGGGTGCGCGACACGGCCGTCAGGGACTCGAACAGGATCGGCGCGTCCTTGGTGAAGGCCAGCCGGAGGTCGACGGTGCGGCTCTCGCCCTTCGCCAGCGTGATGACATCGGCGTCCCCGTCCCCGGTCCGCAGCGCGAAGTCGAGCCGGTTCGGGTGCCCCGGGCCGCGGCCCGGGGTGGCGCCCCGCCACTGCCCGTCGGCGCCACGGAACTCCAACTCGACCGTGTCCGAAGGAAGTTCGGCCGCCCCCTGGAACACGACCGCGGGCACGACCCGCAGCTCCCGGCCGCTCCGGTTGGTGAGGACCAGTGTGAACGGCTTCGCCTCGCCGCCCACCGTGAACACGACGGGCACCCCGTGGAGCCCGACCTCCGCGGTGGCCGCCGGGGCGGGCGGCGCCGTGGCCGGTGCGGTCGCCGGCGCGGTGGTCGGCGCCCCCGCCGGAACGATGACCAGCTCCGGGCGGCCGCTGCTCGCGTCGGTGGCGCGCTGCTCCGGCGGCAGGGCCGGGTCCGAGACCACGGAGTCGAAGCCCGGTGCCACCCGCCCGGCCGGGGCGTCGGCGGTGATGGTGAGCCGCAGCCGGTAGACGGCCTCGGCGCCGGCCGGCAGCGACAGCACGGCAGGCTGGTCGAGCGCCCAGACGGCGCCCGTGCCCGCGGGGTTCGCCCTGGCGTCCTGCCACCGGGTGCCGCCGGGCGCCCGGTACTCCAGCCGGAAGTGGCCCTGCCCCGCGCCGGCGCCGGCGTCCGCGACGACGAAGGCCGAGGACGGCACGTCCAGCCGGTGGTCGGCGGTGTTCCGGAGCGTCGCGGTGAACTCCACCGGCGCGCCCCCCGCCGTGACGGTGCCGGGAAGGCCGCCGAAGGCGATCGTGACCGGCGAGGGTCGGGTCCGGGCGCCCGGGGACAGCGCGACGGCCTCCGGCGCGGCGAAGACGGCCGCGACCCCGACGGCGGCCAGGCCGGAGGCCAGGGTGACGGCGGTGGTCGCGGTCAGGAATCTGCGCTGCCGAATGTGCAATCCAACCTCACGGGAGAATGCGGGAGAGAACCCATCAGGACGTGAAATCGCTTGCACGGGAGATCGTTTCGCAACAGTGTCGGGCTTTCGTCCGCCCCCCGGCCGACCGCGATCGGCAGCATCCTACCGAGCCCCGTCCGGCGGTCCGGACCGAGGACCGCGCTCGGTTCCACGGGACCACCCCGAGGGAACCCCGACATCCGGCTACGACTCCCCGGTGACCCTTCGGGGCCGGGAATCACCTGCCGGGCTGAGGCCCGGGGGCCGACGGCGGCGGAGGATGGAACCAGCCCGCCGGACCTGCCGGACCGGGCCGCCACCACAGGGAGAGAATCATGAGTGCGCGCCTCGCCCGTCCTCGCCGCAACCGCGTCCTCGCCGGTGTCTGCGCCGGGATCGCCGAACGCTTCGGCCTGACCCCGTGGACCGTCCGCGTGATCTTCCTGCTCTCCTGCCTGCTGCCCGGCCCCCAGTTCCTGCTCTACCTGGCCCTCTGGGTGCTGCTCCCCCAGGAGCCGTGAGCCCGGCGGCGCGGGGGCCCGCCCTCGGCCCGGCGGCCCGGGGGCGACCGGGCCTCACCGCACGGCGACGGGCCGCCCGCCCCGGGGTCTCCGGGGTGGGCGGCCCGTCGCCGTGCCATGGGCCGTGGCTCAGCCGGTCAGGCCGGGGATGGCCGGGAGGGTGCTGGTCAGCCCGCCGATCGGGGTCTTGTCCAGACCGGGGATGGTCGGGAGCGCGGCGCGCTGCTGGGCGGCGCGCTGCTCGGTGACGCCGGCCAGCGGGGTGTCCCCGGCGGGGACGGCCTTGCCGACGCTCGGGGCGAGGGTGCCCAGCGTCTCGGTCACCTTGCCGGCGGCGGGCAGCTTGGCGGCGGTGTCGGTGACCGCACCGGTCACCGCCGGGTTCGTCAACGCGCCGGTGGGCAGCCCGAGGCCGCCGGCCGCCTGGCCGTCGGCCGCGGAGGCGGCACCGGCGCCGACCGCCACGATGGCGATGCCGAGCGCCGCGGTACCGGCGGCCTTGAGAGCCTGCTTCATGGTTGGTCCCCTTTGGGTCCTCGTCGGTCGCCGACTTCGCGCACGGGACCGGCGGACGGGCGACCGCCGCCGCGACGTTTCGGCATGACTGGCACACCGTAGTGAGCAGGTCACGCGGGAGCCAAAGGGCGTTCACCCACCCGAGTGAGTAGTCGGATGAACACCAACCCCCTTGCAGGAGCCTGGAGTTCATCCGACCGGCGCGCGCCGGGGCGCCGCGCCCCGGAGGCTCAGTTGCCGCCGGTGCCCGCGCTGAACAGCCACTCCGCCTTCAGCTCGGCGTAGCCCGGCTTGATCACGTCGCTGATCATCGCCAGCCGCTCGTCGAAGGGCAGGAACGCGGACTTCATCGCGTTCACCGTGAACCACTCCAGGTCGCCCAGGGTGTAGCCGAAGGCGTCCACCACGTGGCCGAACTCCCGGCTCATGCTGGTGCCGCTCATCAGCCGGTTGTCGGTGTTCACGGTGACCCGGAACTTCAGCCGGCTGAGCAGCCCGATCGGGTGCTCGGCGTACGAGGCGGCGGCGCCGGTCTGGATGTTGGAGGTCGGGCACATCTCCAGCGGGATGCGCTTGTCGCGCACGTACGCGGCCAGCCGGCCGAGCTCGACCGTGCCGTCCTCGCCCACCGTGATGTCGTCGACGATCCGCACGCCGTGGCCGAGCCGGTCGGCGCCGCAGCACTGCAGGGCCTCCCAGATCGACGGCAGGCCGAAGGCCTCGCCCGCGTGGATGGTGAAGTGGTTGTTCTCGCCCTTGAGGTAGTCGAAGGCGGCCTGGTGGCGGGTGGGCGGGTAGCCGGCCTCGGCACCGGCGATGTCGAAGCCGACGACGCCCGAGTCCCGGTGGCGGTTGGCCAGTTCGGCGATCTCCTGCGAGCGGGCGGCGTGCCGCATCGCGGTGATCAGGGTGCCGACGCGGATCCGGTGGCCGGCCGCGCGGGCGTTGGCCTCGCCGAGGCGGAAGCCCTCCTGGACGGCCTCGACGACCTCGTCCAGGCTCAGTCCGGCCTCCAGGTGCTGCTCGGGGGCGTAGCGGACCTCGGCGTACACGACGCCGTCGGCGGCCAGGTCCTCGGCGCAGTCCGCGGCGACCTTGATCAGCGCCTCACGGGTCTGCATCACGGCGCAGGTGTGCGCGAAGGTCTCCAGGTAGCGGACCAGCGAGCCGGAGTCGGCGGCCTCGCGGAACCACTCGCCGAGCTCCTTGGGGTCGGTGGTGGGCAGGCCCTGGTAGCCGCAGGCGGCGGCCAGCTCGACCACGGTCTCCGGGCGCAGCCCGCCGTCCAGGTGGTCGTGCAGGAGGACCTTCGGCGCGCGGCGGATCTGGTCGGGAGTGGGGATGCGCGGGCCGGTGCCCGCGGTGGTGACGGGGATCTGCTGTTCCATTGCGGAAATATAGCCCCTACGCGCGTAGACCGACCACCGCGAACACCGCCGGATGGTCCAAACTCCACCCGGAATTCCACCGACCGGTCCATACGATCCACCAAAGCGTCAACCGGCCGCCGCGACGGGCCCGGTCGCGCCGCGCGACGGCGTTCTCAGCCCTGCCGCACGACGGCGTTCTCAGTCGTGCTGCAGCAGCCGCCCACGCCGGGACAGCACGAAGTCCCGGAACGCCCGCGCCGGCGGGGCCAACGGCCGCCCCGCCGCCCAGGCCAACCCGATCGCCCGCCGGGTCCGCGGCGCCGTCACCTCCAGCTCCACCACCCCCGGCCGCGGCACCAGGGCCGGCGGCAGCAGCGCCACCCCCAGCCCGGCCGCCACCAGCCCGCGCAGCGTCTCCGCCTCCTCCCCCTCGAACGCCAGCCGGGGGACGAACCCGGCCTCCGCGCAGAAGCCGTCCGTGATCGCGCGCAGCCCGTACCCCTGCTCCAGCCCGACGAACGGCTCCTCGGCCACCTCCGCCAGCCGGATCCGCCGCCGCCCGGCCAGCCGGTGGTCCGCCGGGACGACCAGGTGCAGCCGCTGCTCGTCCAGCGGCCGGGCGGCGAACGCCGGGTCCTCCGGCAGCGGCGCGACCAGGCAGAGGTCCAACTCCCCGGCCCGCAGCCGCTCCAGCATCGCCGCGCCGTAGTCCTGCACCAGCTGGAACCGCACCCGCGGGTGCTCCACGCGGAAGCCGCGCAGCAGCGCCGGCACCGCGTCCGGCCCCATCGTGTGCAGGAACCCGAAGGCCACCAGGCCCACCGCCGGATCCGCCTCCGCCCGGGCCGCCTCCGCACCGCGCTCCAGCTCGGCCAGCGCCCGCTCCACCGAGGCCAGCAGCAGCCGGCCCGCCCTGGTCAGCCGGACCGTACGGCCCTGGCGGGCCAGCAGGTCCACCCCCAGCTCCTCCTCCAGCCCGGCCACCGCGCGCGACAGCGTCGGCTGCGGCACCCCGAGCAGCGCGGCCGCCTGGGTCACGTGCTCCAGCCGGGCCACCGCCGCGAACCGGGCCAGCCGGGGCGCCAGCAGCACGGCCGGCTCCTCCGGCCCCAACTCGGCCACCCGGTACCGCTGTTCCCCACCGTCCACCGATTCCGGACCGGACATCCCCGCACCACCTCGACTCATACGCCAGTGCATCAATCATCCACACTTCATGCATTGGACGCATCAACGCCGACAGGCCTACGGTCGACGACATGCAGCCCGCCGATACCGGGGCATCCGTGACCACCCCGGATGCCCCCGCCACCGCCCCCACCACCCTCACCGCCGACGACCGCCACCGCCCCGGCCAGCGCGCCTTCCGCCGCGCCAACCTCGCCCTGTTCGCCGCCGGGGTCGCGACCTTCGTCCTGCTCTACTCCACCCAGGGCCTGCTGCCGATCCTCTCGGCCGACCTCGACCTCACCCCCGGCCAGGCCAGCTGGACGGCCTCCGCCGCCACCCTCGGCCTCGCCCTCGGGCTGCTCCCGGCCAGCGCGCTCTCCGACCGGTACGGCCGCACCGCGGTGATGACGGCCTCCACCCTCGCCGCCTCCGCGTTCGCCCTCGCCCTGCCCTTCGCGCCGGACCTCACCACCCTCGTCGTCCTGCGCGTCCTCCAGGGCGCCGTCCTCGCCGGGCTCCCCGCCACCGCCATGGCCTACCTCGCCGAGGAGGTCCACCCCAGCGCCCTGCCCTCCGCGATGGGCCTGTACGTGGCCGGCAACAGCATCGGCGGCATGGGCGGCCGACTGCTCTCCGGCTGGACCGCCGCCGGACTCGGCTGGCGCTGGGGCCTCGCCGCCTCCGCCGTCCTCGCCCTGCTCGCCACCCTCGCCTTCCGGCTGCTGATCCCCGCCGCCCGGCACTTCACCCCGGCCCCGGTGGACGCCCGCGCGCTCACCCGCACCGTCGGACGGCACCTGCGCAACCCGCTGCTGCTACGGCTGTACCTGCTCGGCATGCTGTTCATGGCGGTGTTCGGCGCGGTCTACAACACCGTCGGCTACCGGCTGATCGCCGCACCCTTCCACCTGCCGGAGTCGATCGCCGCCTCGATCTTCGTGGTCTACCTGGTCGGCACCGGCACCTCCGCCGCGGCCGGCCGGCTCGCCGGCCGCCTCGGCCGGCGCGGCGCCCTCTACGTCTCCATCGGCGTGACCGCGGCCGGCCTGCTGCTCTCCCTCGCCGAATCCCTCACCTGCGCCCTGCTCGGCCTGGTCCTGATCACCGCCGGCTTCTTCGCCGGCCACGCCACCGCCTCCTCCTCCGTCGGCCGCACCGCCACCGAGGGCCGCGCCCAGGCCTCCGCCCTCTACCTGATCGCCTACTACCTCGGCAACAGCCTCGGCGGCACCCTCGGCGCCGACGCCTACCACGCCACCGGCTGGCCCGGCGCCGCCACCGTCGGCCTCACCGCCATGGCCCTCGCCGCCGCCGTCACCCTCTACGCCACCCGCCAGGCCCACACCACCGCCCGGCGTTCAAGTCAGCCGGGCAGACTTTCCGCCAGGTAGACTTTCCCCATGGCAGACCTCAAGCGCCGCCGTCGCCCCCACCTGGTGTCCACGCCCGTGCGGAAGAAGGGCGTGGTCACCATCCCGCAGGAGATAAGAGAGCAGCTGGACCTCCAGGAGGGCGACCAGTTGGTGGTCGCGGTGGAGGACGGCCGCATCGTCCTGACCCCCGCCTCCGTCATCCCGGACGACCAGGCGTGGTTCTGGAGCGGCGGCTGGCAGGAGAAGGAGCAGGAGGTCGACGAGGCGCTCGCCGCGGGCGAGCGGGGCGAGATGTTCCAGGACGGGGACTCCTTCCTGCAGTCGCTCGCCGACGAGGCCGGCCTCGACCTGGGGGAGATCAAGCGCCGTGCCGACGTATGAGTCACTGGCCCACTTCCTGCGCGACTGGAAGGGCCTGACCGCCGCCCAGAAGACCGCGTTCCTGGTCGCGGTGGCCCAGTTCGTCGCCGACCTCCGGGCCGGCCAGGGCTTCCGCCGCGGCCTGCGGGCGAAGAGGATGCAGGGCCACCCGGACATCTGGGAGATGACCTGGGCCCCGGACGGCCGGGCGACCTTCAGCTACGGAACCACGCCCCAGCACGGCGAGCCCCACATCGTCTGGCGCCGGATCGGCACCCACGACATCTTCGGCCGCCCCTGACCGGTGAGAAACGTCGAGCCGCCCGCCGGTGCACCGGCGGGCGGCTCGTTCACGACCGTGCTCAGGCGATGCGGTCGAGGACGATCGGGTTCGGGGTGAAGGCGGTGCCCGCCGGGGCGACCTCGATGCCGCCGGCCAGGGCCTCGACGGCGTAGTCGAAGCGCTCGGGGGTGTCGGTGTGCAGGGTCAGCAGGGGCTGGCCGGCCACCACGGTGTCGCCGGGCTTGGCGTGCATCTCGATGCCGGCGCCGGCCTGCACCGGGTCCTCCTTGCGGGCGCGGCCGGCGCCCAGGCGCCAGGCGCTGACGCCGATCGCGTAGGCGTCCAGCGTGGTGAGCACGCCGGAGGCGGGGGCCGGGATGACGTGCTGCTCGCGGGCGACCGGGAGCGGGGCGTCGACGTCGCCGCCCTGGGCGGCGATCATGCGGCGCCAGTGGTCCATCGCGGTGCCGTCGCGCAGCGCGTCCGCCGGGTCCTTGCCGTGGACGCCGGCCGCGGCGAGCATCTCGCGGGCGAGCGCGAGGGTGAGCTCGACGACGTCGGCCGGGCCGCCGCCGGCGAGCACCTCGACGGACTCGCGGACCTCCAGCGCGTTGCCCGCGGTGAGGCCGAGCGGGGTGGACATGTCGGTGAGCAGGGCGACGGTGTTGACCCCGGCGGTGGTGCCCAGACCGACCATGGTGCGGGCGAGTTCGCGGGCGTCGTCCAGGTTCTTCATGAACGCCCCGGAGCCGACCTTGACGTCCAGGACCAGCGCGCCGGTGCCCTCGGCGATCTTCTTCGACATGATCGAGGAGGCGATCAGCGGGATGGCCTCGACGGTGCCGGTGACGTCGCGCAGCGCGTACAGCTTCTTGTCGGCGGGCGCGAGGCCGTCGCCGGCCGCGCAGATCACCGCGCCGACGGAGCCCAGCACGTCCATCATCTCCTCGTTGGAGAGCAGGGCGCGCCAGCCGGGGATGGACTCCAGCTTGTCCAGGGTGCCGCCGGTGTGGCCGAGGCCGCGGCCGGAGAGCTGCGGGACGGCGGCGCCGCAGGCGGCGACCAGCGGGGCGAGCGGCAGGGTGATCTTGTCGCCGACGCCGCCGGTGGAGTGCTTGTCGCTGGTGGGCAGCGGCAGCGAGGAGAAGTCCATCCGGACGCCGGAGCGGATCATGGCGTCGGTCCAGCGGCTGATCTCGTGCGGCTTCATGCCGTTCAGGAGGATCGCCATCGCCAGTGCGGACATCTGCTCGTCGGCGACCTCGCCGCGGGTGTAGGCGTCGATGACCCAGTCGATCTGAGCGTCGCTCAGTTCTCCGCGATCGCGCTTGGTCCTGATGACGGAGATGGCGTCCATGCGTGCTCCAAGAGGGGTTTCAAAAGCGAAGAGTGTCGCGAGATGACCGGGTTCCGGCCCACTCGCGACACTCTACGCGCGTAACAGAAAGGGAGGCTAGAGCCGTTCCGGCCCGAACGCGTCGGGCAGGACCTCGCTCATCGGCTTGATGCCCGAGGCCAGTTCGATCAGCAGCCCCGGCCCGCCGTGCTCGTACAGCAGCTGGCGGCAGCGCCCGCACGGCATCAGCAGTTCGCCGGCGCCGTCCACACAGGTGAAGGCGACCAGCCGGCCGCCGCCGGAGGAGTGCAGCGCGGACACCAGCCCGCACTCGGCGCACAGCCCCAGCCCGTACGAGGCGTTCTCGACGTTGCAGCCCGTGACCACCCGGCCGTCGTCCACCAGCGCGGCCGCGCCGACCGGGAACCTGCTGTACGGCGCGTACGCGCGGCCCATGGCCTCGCGCGCCGCCGAACGCAGCAGCTCCCAGTCGATCGCGGGCGGCGCCGCGGGCCCGTCGGCGGTCACTTGCCCTGGCCCTTGCGGTAGATCTGGCCGTCCGCCTTCGGCATCCGCAGCCGTTGCGCGGCCAGCGAGAGCACCACCAGGGTGATCAGGTACGGCGTGGCGACGATCAGCGGGCGCTGCACCTCGTCGGTGAACGAGTACCAGGCGATCAGGCCGGCCGCCACCACGAAGGAGGCCACCGTCGCGGTGTACTTGCGGCGGTACAGGTGCCAGAGCGCGAGCAGCACCATCGCGATGCCCACGATCAGGATCATCACGTGCACCGACTCCGGGTCGCGCAGCTGGAGGCTGTCGGTGAAGCCGAACAGGCCCGCGCCCATGGCGAGGCCGCCCGGCATCCAGTTGCCGAAGATCATCGCGGCGAGGCCGATGAAGCCGCGGCCGAGGGTCTGGCCGTCCTTGTAGAAGTGCGCCGCGACCAGCGAGAGGTACGCCCCGCCGAGGCCGGCGAAGGCACCGGAGGCGATGACCGCAAGGTACTTGTACTTGTAGACGTTGACGCCCAGCGACTCGGCGGCGGTCGGGTTCTCGCCGCAGGAGCGCAGCCGCAGGCCGAACACCGTGCGCCAGAGCGCGAAGTAGCTGACCACGATCAGCGCGCCGGCCACCAGCACGACCACCGAGATGTTGGTGACCAGGCCGCCGAGCACGCCCGCGACGTCCGAGACCAGGAACCAGTGGTGGTTCTCGATGCTCTTCAGCCCGGAGGACAGGCCCGGGACGGTGATGTACGGCAGCGGGTCCGCCGGCGGGGACTGGTTCTGGCCAGCACCGGCCGAGACGTAGTCCTTGTAGTAGATCCGGTTGACGTACGCGCAGATGCCGGGGATCAGCAGGTTGATGCCGACGCCGGAGACGATGTGGTCGACGCCGAAGGTGACGGTGACGACCGCGTGCAGCAGGCCGCCGAGCGCCCCGCCCAGCATGCCGGCCAGCAGGCCGACCCACGGGTTGACCAGGTAGCCCGCCCAGGCACCGCAGAAGGTGCCGGCGACCATCATGCCTTCGAGACCGATGTTGACCACGCCGGCCCGCTCGGACCAGAGACCGCCCAGACCGGCCATGCCGATCGGCACGGCCGCGCCGAGCGCGGCGGTGATCTGCCCGGAGGAGGTCAGCGAGTGGTTGCCGGTGGCCATGCCCACGGCGGAGAACAGCACCAGGGCGCCCGCGATCAGCAGCAGGACGACCGGCCAGGACAGCTTGCGCTTCTTCGCGGGTGCGCCCGGCGCCTTCGCACGCGCAGCGGTAGCCGTGCTCATGCGGACACCTCCTTCTTCTCACTGTTCGCGGCGGCCTGGGCGGCGAGCTGGGCGCCGACCTTCTGCTGCTGGCGCTTCAGGCCGTAGCGGCGCACCAGCTCGTACGCGACGACGACGCAGATGACGATGGTGCCCTTCATGACGTCGACGATCTCGAAGGGGAAGCCGCCCTGGAGCGGCAGCACCGAGCCGGTGACGTCCAGGAAGGCGAACAGCAGCGCCGCGAAGGCGATGCCGATCGGGCTGTTCCGGCCGAGCAGGGCGATCGAGATGCCCAGGAAGCCCAGGCCGGGCTGGAAGCTCTGGCCGAAGTAGTGCGAGTTCTGCAGGAGTTCCGGCAGGCCGATCAGACCGGCGATGGCGCCGGAGACGACCATCGAGATGACCACCATGCGCTTGACGTTCACGCCGGAGGCGGTCGCGGCGGACTCCGAGCGGCCGGTGGCGCGCAGGTCGAAGCCGAAGCGGGTGCGGGTCAGCACGAACTGGAAGACCACGCCGACCAGGGCGGCGACGAAGATGAAGCCCCAGAGCGTCCCGCCGGCCGTCTCCATCGCGAAGAAGTGGCTGGACTGCGAGATCGGCTCGGTCTGGATCGAGTTGGTGGTGCCGCTGGTCTTCGGCGCGAAGATGCCGGGGACGAGCAGCAGACCGATGATCGCGGTCGCGATCGAGTTCAGCATGATGGTCGAGATGACCTCGCTGACGCCGCGGTAGACCTTCAGCAGACCGGCGACGCTCGCGTACAGGCCGCCGACCAGCATGGCGGTGACCAGCAGCAGCGGGATCTGGATGAAGGCCGGCAGGTCCACCTTGGCGCCGACGAAGGCCGCGAACAGCGCCGCGACCTTGTACTGGCCCTCGACGCCGATGTTGAACAGGTTCATCCGGAACCCGAACGCGGCGGCCGCGGCGGCCAGGTAGTAGGTGGTGGACCGGTTGAGGATGCCCACCTGGCCGTCCGACTTGCTGGCGTACGTGAGCATCACGTTCCAGGCGTCGAACGGGTTCTTGCCCGAGGTCGCCAGCAGGACGGAACAGATCGCCACGGAGAGCAGGACCGCGAGCACCGGCGCCGCCAGCGCGAGCACGATCCGCTCACCGCTGAACCGCTGGGCCAGGCCGGGCTTCGCGGCTGCGGGATTGGGACTGGTCATGGGTTACTCCCCCGCCTGCGGGTCGTCGGCGGTGTCGGTGGGCTGGTGCCCGGCCTCGGCCTCGGTGCCCTCGGCCGCGACGGCCTGCGCCTCGGCGACGGCCTCCGGCTCGGACTCCAGGTGGCCGCTGGCGGCACCGGTCATCGCGGTACCGAGGTCCTCGGCGGTGACGGTGGCCGGGTCGGCGTCGGCGACCAGGCGGCCGCGGTAGATGACCCGGATGGTGTCGGACAGGCCGATCAGCTCGTCCAGGTCCGCGGAGATCAGCAGGACGGCCAGGCCGGCCCGCTGGGCGACCCGGATGTGCTCCCAGATCTGCGCCTGCGCGCCGACGTCCACGCCACGGGTGGGGTGGGCGGCGATCAGGAGCTTGGGCTGGTGGCTCATCTCGCGGCCGATGATCAGCTTCTGCTGGTTGCCGCCGGAGAGCGAGGCCGCGGTGACCTCGATGCCGGGGGTGCGGACGTCGTACTCCTCGACGATCCGCCAGGTGTCCGTCCGGGCGGCGGCCGGGTCCAGCAGCAGGCCCTTGGAGTTGGGCGCCTCGGTGACGTGGCCGAGGATGCGGTTCTCCCAGAGCGGGGCCTCCAGCAGCAGGCCGTGCTTGTGGCGGTCCTCGGGGATGTAGCCGATGCCGGCCTCGCGGCGGGCCCGGGTCAGGGTGCCGGAGAGGTCCTTGCCGTCCAGGGTGACGGTGCCGGCGTTCAGCGGCAGCATGCCCATGACGGCCTCGACCAGCTCGGCCTGGCCGTTGCCCTCGACACCGGCGATGCCGAGGATCTCGCCCTTGCGGATGCGCAGCGAGATGTCGTCCAGGACGACGCGCTCGATGCCCTCGGCGTCGGTCTTGGCGATCCGCAGGCCCTCGACGTCGAGCATCACGGTGTCGGTGACGGTCGACTCGCGGCTCTCCGGGGAGGGCAGCTCGGCGCCGACCATCAGCTCGGCGAGCTGGCGGGCGGTGACGGCCTTCGGGTCGGCGTCGCCGACCGTGGTACCGCGCCGGATGACGCTGATCGCGTCGGCCACCGCGAGCACCTCGTGCAGCTTGTGCGAGATGAAGATGACGGTGACGCCCTCGGACTTGAGGTCCCGCAGGTTGTCGAACAGCGCGTCGACCTCCTGCGGGACGAGCACGGCCGTGGGCTCGTCCAGGATCAGGATCTTGGCGCCGCGGTACAGCACCTTGAGGATCTCGACGCGCTGGCGGTCGGCGACGCCGAGGTCCTCGACCAGGGCGTCCGGGCGCACGCCCAGGCCGTACTGGTCGGAGATCTCCTTGATCTTCGCCTTCGCCTTGGCGCCGATGCCGTGGAGCTTCTCGCCGCCGAGGACGACGTTCTCCCACACCGTGAGGTTGTCGGCGAGCATGAAGTGCTGGTGCACCATGCCGATGCCGCGGGAGATGGCGTCACCGGGGGTGTGGAACTCGCACAGCTCGCCGTTGATCGCGATGGTGCCCTCGTCCGGCTTCTGCATGCCGTAGAGGATCTTCATCAGCGTCGACTTGCCGGCGCCGTTCTCACCCATCAGGGCGTGCACGGTGCCGGTGCGGACGGTCAGGTTGATGTCGTGGTTGGCCACGACACCCGGGAAGCGCTTGGTGATGCCGCGCAGCTCGACGGCCGGTGTCGCCGTCCCCGCGCTGGGGGTGCCGTCCTCGCGCGGGGGGACGGGGTCGGATGCGGTGATGGCGATCTCCTGGTGGTCTGGAGGCGCGTCGTTGCGCTGGGAGGGCCAAGGGGGAACATGGGGAGACGGAACAGGGCCCGGGGGTACGCGTTGAGCGCACCCTGCCGGGCCCCTCCCGTGAACTGTGTCGTGTTGCGTCGCGCTGCCGGGCAGGCGGCAGGCGCTGCGGCGTCCGGGACGCGCGGGCCTTACTGGCCGGCCGGCGCGGTCGGGATCGTGGTGGCGCCGGACTTGATCGCGTCGGCGGCGGCCTTCAGCTTGTCCTGGATGTCGTCGATCTTGCCGCCGGTGGTGGCGAGCGAGACGCCGTCGGCCTTCAGGTCGAACAGCTTGATGCCGGTCGGGGTCTGGCCCTGCTTGACCGACTGGACGTACGAGAACACCGCGGTGTCGACGTTCTTGACCATCGAGGTCAGGATGCTGTTCTTGTACTTCGCCAGGGCCGGCTGGCTGGCCTGGTCGGAGTCGACGCCGATGGCCCAGGCGCCCTGCTTGTTGGCGACGGCCTCGATGGCGCCGTTGCCGGAGGAGCCGGCGGCGGTGTAGATGACGTCCGCGCCCTTGTCGAGCTGGCCCTGGGCGGACTCCTTGCCCTTGTCGGGCGAGGCGAAGCCGGTGAAGTCCGGCGGGGTGCTCAGGTAGGTGGTCTCGACCGTGATGTTCGGGTCGACGGACTTCACACCCGCCTTGTAACCGGCCTCGAACTTCTTGATCAGCTCGGACTGCACACCGCCGATGAAGCCGACGTGCTTGGCCTTCGACTTGTTCGCGGCGGCGACACCGGCCAGGTACGAACCCTCCTGCTCGGCGAAGAGCAGCGAGGTGACGTTGGCCGGCTGGTCCTTGTCGTTCGAGTCGATGATCGCGAACTTCACGTTCGGGTTGTCCTTGGCGACCTTGTTGACGGCCGGCTGGTAGACGAAGCCGACCGCGACGATCGTCTTGTAGCCCGCGTCGATCAGGTTCTTGAGACGGGTCTCCTTGTCGGCCTCGGCCTCGCCCTGCTTGGCCTCGGCCTCGGTCACGGAGACGCCCAGCTCGGACTTGGCCTTGTCGAGGCCACGGGCGGCGGAGTCGTTGAACGACTGGTCGCCGCGGCCGCCGATGTCGTAGGCCATGCCGACCTTGAGCGAACCGTCGCCCGAGCCGGCGGAGGAGGAGTTGTCGGTGCTCTTTGCGCCGCAAGCGGCGAGCGAGGCCATGCCCAGGGAACCCGAGAGCACAACCGCGGCGAGCTTCATTGAACGGCGCAAGGGGATATCTCCTTCTACACGCAACCGTTTGGCGTGGTCGGTCGCCACCGTAACGCGCGTAGAACACGGTTGTGTTACGGGGTGCCAGAGCGTTCGGGTTGTTATCAAACCGTGGTCTGATGTTCTTCCTGAGGCTCTATCCCATGCGCGGACGGTGATCCGAGGTCGGTGCGGCCCAGTTTACGGAACCGTTCCGGACCCCCCGGATCCGACCGTTCCGCTTCACCCGCGCCGCCCCCGGAACCGTCACCCCGCTCCGCCGCGCCCGGCCCGCCGTCAGCTGCCGTCCGCCTCCAGGGCCAGCGCCGAGAACAGCTCCACCCCGATGCCGATCGCCCGCTCGTCCACGTCGAACCGGCCCTGGTGGAGGTCCCGGACGGTGGCGTCGCCGGGCGCCCGGACACCGAGCCGGGCCAGCGCGCCCGGGGCGTGCTCCAGGTACCAGGAGAAGTCCTCGCCGCCCAGGCTCTGCTCGGTTCCCTCGACCACCTGGGCCCCGTCCGCGCCGAAGCGGGCGTTCATCGCCTCGTCCAACCGCGCGACCGAGACCGCCTCGTTGACCACCGGCGGCACCCCGCGGTGGTAGTCCAGCGTCCACTTGGCCCGGTAGGTCTCGGACACCTTGGCGATCAGCTCGTGCAGCAGGTCCGGCGCCTCGCGCCAGCCGTCCAGCTCCAGGCAGCGGACGGTGCCCTCCAGTTCGGCGTGCTGCGGGATGACGTTGGGCGCGGAGCCGGAGGCGATCCGCCCCCAGACCAGGCTGACGCCCCAGCGCGGGTCCATCCGGCGGGCCAGCGCGCCCGGGAGGTCGGCGGCCATCCTGGCGACCGCGGTGACCAGATCGGTGGTCAGGTGCGGACGGGCGGTGTGCCCGCCGGGGCCGTCCAGGTGGAGCACCAGGCGGTCGCAGGCCGAGGTGATCGCCCCGACCCGCAGGGCGATCCGGCCGACCTCCACCTTGGGGTCGCAGTGCACCGCGAAGATCCGCCCGACGCCCGCCATCCCGCCGGCCTTGATCACGTCCAGCGCGCCGCCCGGCATGACCTCCTCGGCGGGCTGGAACACCAGCCGGACGGGCCGGCGCAGCTCGCCGGTGCGGACGGCCTCCGCCAGCACCAGGCCGGTGCCGAGCACCACCGAGGTGTGCACGTCGTGGCCGCAGGCGTGGGCCCGGCCGGGGACGGTGGAGCGGTACGGCACATCGGTCTTGGCGTCGTCGATCGGCAGCGCGTCGATGTCGGCGCGGAAGGCCAGGAACTCCGTCCCCGGCGTGGTGCCGGGCGGGACGATGTCGACGAGCATGCCGGTGCCGCCGGGCAGCACCCGGGGTTCGAGGCCGGCGGCCACCAGACGGTCGCGCAGCAGCCCGGTGGTTCGGAACTCCTGGCGGCCCAGCTCCGGGTGCCGGTGCAGATCACGACGGAAGGCGATCAGCTCGGGCTCCAGCGCCCGGACCCGGTCGCGCAGATCGGCGGCGGGGCGTACGGCGGCCAGAGTGGCGCCCGACTGAGCGGGCTCAGGACGGTTCATCTCCCCAATCGTAGGCCTGTTGGGGGGATTTGGCCCGACTTCCGGAAAACTAGTCCCCGGATGGGCGCATACCGGCCGGACACGTGGGTATGACATCTTGTTTCAGCCGCCTTCCCCGGGTTGCGTGCCCTGTGCAACGATCCCCCGGGCCGGCGGTCACGGCCGCCAACCCCCCTGACGGCACCGGCGGGTTGACGGCCGTTCAGCTGGTGGTCAGAAGCGCTCCACCGGGGCGTACGTCCCCCACACCCCGCGCAGCGCGTCGCACACCTCGCCGACGGTGGCCCGGGCGGCCAGCGCCTCCTTCATCGGGTACAGCACGTTCCCCGTCCCCTCGGCGGTGCGGCGCAGCCCGTCCAGCGCCCGGGTGACGGCGCCGGCCGAGCGCTCGGCCCGCAGCCGGGCCAGTCGCCGCGCCTGCCGCTCCTCGATCGCCGGGTCCACCCGCAGCGGCTGGTACGGCTCCTCCGTGTCCGACCGGAAGCGGTTGACCCCGACCACGGTCCGCTCCCCGGAGTCGGTCTCCTGCTGGAGCCGGTAGGCGGTGCGCTCGATCTCGCCCTTCTGGTAACCGCGTTCGATCGCGGCCACCGCGCCGCCCTGCTCCTCGATCCGGTCCATCAGCGCCCGCGCGGCGGCCTCCACCCCGTCGGTGAGCGACTCGACGGCGTAGGAGCCGGCGAACGGGTCGACGGTGGCCGTCACGTCGGTCTCGTACGCGAGCACCTGCTGGGTGCGCAGGGCGAGCCGGGCGGCCTTCTCGGTGGGCAGCGCGATCGCCTCGTCGAAGCCGTTGGTGTGCAGCGACTGGGTGCCGCCGAGCACCGCGGCGAGCGCCTGGACGGTGACCCTGGCCAGGTTGACCTCGGGCTGCTGGGCGGTGAGCTGCACCCCCGCGGTCTGGGTGTGGAAGCGCAGCATCTGCGAGCGCGGGTCCCGGGCGCCGAATCCGTCCCGCATGATTCTGGCCCAAATCCTGCGTGCGGCGCGGAACTTGGCCACTTCCTCCAACAGGGTCGTGCGGGCCACGAAGAAGAACGAGAGCCGGGGGGCGAAGTCGTCCACGGCCATCCCGGCGGCGAGCGCGGTGCGGACGTAGGCGATGCCGTTGGCCAGGGTGAAGGCGACCTCCTGCGCGGGATCGGCCCCGGCCTCGGCCATGTGGTAGCCGGAGATCGAGATGGTGTTCCAGCGCGGGACCTCGGCCCGGCAGTAGCGGAACACGTCGGCGGCCAGCCGCAGCGAGGGCTCCGGCGGGAAGATGTAGGTGCCGCGGGCGATGTACTCCTTCAACACGTCGTTCTGGACCGTCCCGGTGAGCGCCGACGGCGCCACCCCCTGGGCCTCGCCGACCAGTTGGTAGAGGAGCAGGAGCAGCGCGGCGGGCGCGTTGACGGTCATCGAGGTGGACACCCCGCCGAGCGGGATGCCGTCGAACAGCACCGCCATGTCCTCGACGCTGTCCACGGCGACGCCCACCCGGCCGACCTCCCCGGCGGCGAGCGGCGCGTCCGAGTCGTAGCCCATCTGGGTGGGCAGGTCGAAGGCGACCGAGAGGCCGGTGCCGCCGCCCGCGATCAGCTGCCGGTAGCGGGCGTTGGACTCGGCGGCGGTGCCGAAGCCCGCGTACTGGCGCATCGTCCACGGGCGGCCGGTGTACATCGTCGGGTAGACGCCCCGGGTGAAGGGGTACTCCCCCGGCCGGCCCAGCCGGGCGGCGGGGTCCCAGCCGGCCGGCGACCCGGGGCCGTACACCGGCTCGATCTCGAAGCCGGACTCGGCGCGGCGCGGCGCGGCTGCCATGGGGGCCCTCCGGGGCTGGGGGAACGGGGTCCTCGCACTATCGGGCTCCCCGCCGTGCGGGAGGCGACCGGCCCGCCGGAGCGCCGGCGCGGTTGAGATGATCGGGTGAACGACCGACGAGCCCCAGGGAGTGGCAATGACCGAGCAGAAGGTGGCCGTGGTCACCGGTGCCAGCAGCGGAATCGGCGCGGCGACCGCCCGCCGGCTGGCCGCCGAGGGCTTCGACGTGGTGCTGACCGCCCGCCGCACCGAGCGCGTCGAGGCGCTGGCCAAGGAGATCGCCGAGCGGGGCGGCTCCGCCCGGGCCGTCACCCTGGACGTCACCGACCGGGCCGCGGTGGACGCCTTCGCGGCCGCCGTCGGCCGGGTGGACGTCCTGGTGAACAACGCCGGCGGCGCGATCGGCGCCGAGACCGTCGAGCACGGCGACCCGGCCGACTGGCGGGCCATGTACGAGGTGAACGTGCTCGGCGTGCTGCAGGTGACCCAGGCCCTGCTGCCGGCCCTGCGGGCGACCGGCGACGGCACGGTCCTGGTGCTCTCCTCGACCGCCGCGCTGGCCGCGTACGAGGGCGGCGGCGGGTACGTCGCCGCCAAGCACGCCGCGCACACCATCGCCGCCACGCTGCGGCTGGAGCTGTGCGGGGAGCCGATCCGGGTGATCGAGATCGCCCCCGGCATGGTGAAGTCCGAGGGCTTCGCGGTCACCCGCTTCCGCGGCGACGAGGAGAAGGCCGCCGCGGTGTACGCGGGCGTGGCCGAGCCGCTCACCTCGGAGGACATCGCGGACACCGTGGCGTGGGCGGTCACCCGGCCCTCGCACGTGAACATCGACCTGCTGGTGGTCCGCCCGAGGGCGCAGGCCGCCAACCACAAGGTCCACCGCGACTGAGCCCGGGAACGGGCGGGGAGGGCGCTGACGTGCAGGTGTCAACGTCACAACTTGATAGCTCGTCCGGATGAATTCGGCGCGCGCCCTCCCCAACTGATGACCGCTCAACTACCTTTGAGGCGCTGAACGACCGGCGCTCGCGCGCCCCTCGGCAGCCCCCATCCCACCTGCGCACCACCCCGTTCCACCGGCACCTTCCCGCCCTCACGAGGAGGACCCGCTGGCCAGCGACATCCCGTCACAGCGGCTCGACGTCAGAACAGAGCCGACCCTCCTCGGGCTGCACCGCTTCAACGAAGCCGACGCCGGCGCCGCCGAGGAGGCCCTCCTGGCCTGCTGCGGCAGCCACCGCTGGGCCCTGCGCCTGACCGCGCACCGGCCCTACCCCGACATCGAGTCCCTGCTGGCCGCCGCCAGCGAGGCCTCCTACGACCTCCGACCGGCCGACCTCACCGAGGCCCTGGCGGACGAGAGCTGGATGCCGCAGCCGCTGCTCGGCATGCGGGCTCCCGGCAGCCAGGCCGCCCACACCGCGCTGCGGGCGGCGCACGCCGCGTACGAGGCCCGGTTCGGCCACGTCTTCGTGGTCTGCCTGGAAGGGGTCGCCCCGGAGGAGATGCTCGACACCGTGCTCTCCTCGATCCGCACCCGCCTCGCCAACGACCCGGACGAGGAGCGGCTGATCGCGTCCGACGAACTCCGCCGGATCGCCCTCACCCGACTGGAGCACCTGGTCGCCACCCACCCGGAGACCGCGGCGCGCTGAGCCCGCATCACGCCCCCTCTTCACCCTGCCGGGTGACAACGATCACGAAACCGCCCGGACGAGTGAACCGACCCCGCCGCCGGATCCGACCGCCGCGCCCCGCGCCCACCGACGCGGGGCGCGAGCATGCCGTCACCCATCGTGATGACTCCGGGTTTGGTTCCCGCCCCACTAGGCCAGAAGTGCCTGATTGATCACACCTGGGGCCCCCGGAGGCGGTTCACGACAAGGCGTCGATAGGATGCTGGCGGCCGGTGGACCGTACCCGGCCGGGCTGACCGACACCGAAGCCGGCCGAGCCCCCAATCGCTTCCGGAGGGTTTTTCCGTGCCGGCTGGAACGCTGTACCGCGGCCGGGAAGGCATGTGGAGCTGGGTGGCTCATCGAGTCACCGGCGTCCTCATCTTCTTCTTCCTGTTCGCCCACGTCCTCGACACCGCCCTCGTGCGAGTGTCGCCGGAGTCCTACGACACCGTCATCCAGACGTACAAGACTCCGCTCGTGAACCTGATGGAGTACGGCCTGGTGGCCGCCATCCTGTTCCACGCCCTGAACGGCCTGCGCGTCGTCGCAGTGGACTTCTGGTCGAAGGGCCCGAAGTACCAGAAGCAGATGCTCTGGAGCGTCGTCGGCGTCTGGGTCGTCCTGATGGCCGGTTCCTTCTACGGGATCCTCCAGCACACGCTGATCTCCTGGTTCGGGAAGTGAGCCGAGACATGTCCACGGAATACTCCGACGCCATCGTCGTCCCCTCGAAGCAGGCGCACACCGGCAAGGGACTGGGCACCGGCAACCCGGCCGACGCGTTCGTCATCGAGCCTCCGCGCAAGCGGACCACGAAGACCCCGCGTCGCACCCGCACCAACTTCGAGATGCTGGCCTGGCTCTTCATGCGCCTGTCCGGTGTCGTTCTGGTCGTGCTGATCCTCGGCCACCTGCTGATCATGCTGGTGCTCGACGGCGGCGTCTCCAAGATCGGCTTCGCCTTCGTGGCCGGCCGCTGGGCCTCGCCGTTCTGGCAGGGCTGGGACCTCCTGATGCTCTGGCTCGCCATGCTGCACGGCGCCAACGGCATGCGTCAGGTCATCAACGACTATGCCGAGAAGGACTCGACCCGGCTCTGGCTCAAGGGGCTCATGGGTACCGCCACGGTCTTCACCGTGCTGCTCGGCACCCTGGTGATCTTCACCTTCGACCCCAACATCTGAGCCGCGAGCACCATCGACCATCGGCAGAGGCCAGAGGCGAGTTAACCCCCCATGCAGATTCACCAGTACGACACCGTCATCGTCGGCGCCGGCGGCGCCGGCATGCGCGCGGCCATCGAGTCGACGCAGCGCAGCCGCACCGCCGTCCTGACCAAGCTCTACCCGACCCGGTCCCACACCGGCGCGGCCCAGGGCGGCATGTGCGCCGCCCTGGCCAACGTCGAGGAGGACAACTGGGAGTGGCACACCTTCGACACGGTCAAGGGTGGTGACTACCTGGTCGACCAGGACGCCGCCGAGATCATGTGCAAGGAGGCCATCGACGCCGTCCTCGACCTGGAGAAGATGGGTCTTCCCTTCTCCCGCACCGAGCAGGGCCGGATCGACCAGCGCCGCTTCGGCGGCCACTCCCGCAACCACGGCGAGGCCCCGGTCCGCCGCTCGTGCTACGCGGCCGACCGCACCGGCCACATGATCCTCCAGACGCTGTTCCAGAACTGCGTCAAGCACGGCGTCGAGTTCTTCAACGAGTACTACGTCCTCGACCTGCTGATCAACGAGGGCAAGACGGCCGGCGTCGTCGCGTACGAGCTGGCCACCGGCGAGATCCACGTCTTCCAGGCCAAGTCGGTCGTGTTCGCCTCCGGCGGCACCGGCAAGTTCTTCAAGGTCTCCTCCAACGCCCACACCCTCACCGGTGACGGCCAGGCCCTGGTCTACCGCCGCGGCCTGCCGCTGGAGGACATGGAGTTCTTCCAGTTCCACCCGACGGGCATCTGGCGCATGGGCATCCTGCTCACCGAGGGCGCCCGCGGCGAGGGCGGCATCCTGCGCAACAAGGACGGCGAGCGCTTCATGGAGCGCTACGCCCCCGTCATGAAGGACCTCGCGTCCCGTGACGTCTGCTCCCGCGCGATCTACACCGAGATCCGCGAAGGCCGCGGCTGCGGTCCGGACGGCGACCACGTCTACCTGGACCTGACCCACCTGCCGCCGGAGCAGCTGGACGCCAAGCTGCCGGACATCACCGAGTTCGCGCGCACCTACCTCGGCATCGAGCCCTACACGGACCCGATCCCGATCCAGCCCACCGCGCACTACGCCATGGGCGGCATCCCGACCAACGTCGAGGGTGAGGTCCTGCGCAACAACACCGACATCGTCCCGGGCCTGTACGCGGCCGGCGAGGTCGCCTGCGTGTCCGTGCACGGCGCCAACCGCCTGGGCACCAACTCGCTGCTGGACATCAACGTGTTCGGCCGCCGCGCGGGCATCGCCGCCGCCGACTACGCCAACGCGAACGGCTTCGTCGAGCTGCCCGAGAACCCGGCCGAGAAGGTCCAGGCCCTGGTCGACGGCCTGCGCGAGGGCACCGGCACCGAGTCCGTGGGGCAGATCCGCAAGGAGCTGCAGGAGACCATGGACACCAACGCCATGGTGTACCGCACCGGCGCCACCCTGAAGCAGGCGGTCGAGGACATCGCCGCGCTGAAGGAGCGCTACAAGAACGTCTCCATCCAGGACAAGGGCTTCCGCTACAACACGGACCTCCTGGAGGCCGTCGAGCTGGGCAACCTGCTCGACCTGGCCGAGGTGCTGGCCGTCTCCGCGCTGGCCCGCGAGGAGTCCCGCGGCGGCCACTACCGCGAGGACTTCCCGACCCGTGACGACGTGAAGTTCATGCAGCACACCATGGCGTACCAGGAGGTCGCCGCCGACGGCAGCACCTCCATCCGCCTCGACTACAAGCCGGTCGTCACGACCCGCTACCAGCCGATGGAGCGTAAGTACTGATGAGCACTCCGACCGTGGAGAAGCACTCGGCCGCTCTGGACGCGGTCGAAGCCGGTGCCGTCCAGCCGATCACCGTCACCGTCCGGATCCGCCGGTTCAACCCGGAGGAGCACCCGGACCCGGTGTGGGTCGACTACCAGCTGACGATGGACCCGAAGGAGCGCATCCTCGACGCGCTCAACAAGATCAAGTGGGAGCAGGACGGCACCCTCACCTACCGCCGTTCCTGCGCCCACGGCATCTGCGGCTCCGACGCCATGCGGATCAACGGCCGCAACCGGCTGGCGTGCAAGACCCTGATCAAGGACGTCAACCCGGAGAAGCCGATCACGATCGAGGCCATCAAGGGCCTCACGGTCCTCAAGGACCTGGTCGTGGACATGGACCCGTTCTTCCAGGCGTACAAGGACGTCATGCCGTTCCTCATCACCAAGGGGAACGAGCCGACCCGCGAGCGCCTGCAGTCCGCCGAGGACCGCGAGCGCTTCGACGACACCACCAAGTGCATCCTGTGCGCCGCGTGCACGTCGTCCTGCCCGGTGTTCTGGAACGACGGCCAGTACTTCGGCCCGGCCGCCATCGTCAACGCGCACCGCTTCATCTTCGACTCGCGCGACGAGGGTGCCGAGCAGCGCCTGGAGATCCTCAACGACCGTGAGGGCGTGTGGCGCTGCCGCACCACCTTCAACTGCTCGGAGGCCTGCCCGCGCGGCATCGAGGTCACCAAGGCGATCCAGGAAGTGAAGCGGGCCCTGGTGACCCGCCGCTTCTGATCCCACCCGCCACACCGGAGGCCCCCGCCCGATCCTCGGATCGGGCGGGGGCCTCCGCCGTTCCGTCGTGCCGGGTCAGCGCAGGGCGCCGAGGTCCTTCGGCGCGGACCAGCCGCTGAAGGTCACCAGGTGCCGGTCGGGGGTGACGGCCCACAGGTCGGGCTTGCCGTCCCCGTCACCGTCGCCCGAGCTGCCGAGCGTCGGGTAGGCGGCGGTGGTGAAGCCGGTGGCCACGACGTCCGCCTTCGGGTCGGCGAGGGCGGAGTAGTCGAAGCTGCCGTCGGCCTGCTTCGGGACCGGGTACGCGTGCAGCTCGCCGGTGGCCCGGTCGCGCGCCCAGAGGGCGAGGTTCCCGGCCGCGTCCGGACCGGGGGCGATCAGGTCGTAGCCGGCCCAGTCGCCGGTGGTGGTGAGCTTGCGGGCCTTCGCCCAGCCGTACGCGAAGTCGCCTCCGGCGTGCAGCCAGAGGTTGCCGTCCTCCAGCGTCACCAGCGACGGACCGAAGCCGCCGGCCGCCGGGCCGAACGCGACGATCTGCTCCGCCTTCGACCAGTCGTCGGCGAAGTCCGCCGGGCACGCCGTCTGCGCGCCCGCCCCGTCCACGCAGGTGCTCGGACGCCTGGCGCCGATCATGCTCCCGGAGAACGATCCGTAGTCGGAGTTCCGGTACAGGTAGAGGTAGTCCGACCCGGGCTGGTAGAGGAAGAGGTCGTCCGAGGACGGCGCGTGGTCGTTCGACCAGCCGCGGTGGATGACCTGGTACGACGCCCAGCCGTTGTGATCGGGCGAGGCGAGCGCCCGGATCGTCGCGTTGGGGGTGGTGTCGGACGCGTTCACGCCGATGTACTGCAGATTGCCCTGCGCGTCGGGCAGCAGGATGTCCGCAACACCGTCCCCGTCGACGTCGCCGAAGGTCTTCGGCGGGTTGGGGTTCGAGGGGGCGTAGAAGGTGAAGGACGCGTTGGCGACGTTGCTCACGTTGTCCAGCACCTGGACGTTGAGCGTGTTGGTGCCCCACCGCAGGACCTTGAGGTCGAGCGTCACCGTCCCGTCGGCGGCCGGCTTGACCGCGTTCCGCGAGTCGCAGCCGCCCACGCCGAGGTAGTCGAAGCCGTACCGGACACAGGCGACGCCGGAGCCCGCGCCACCGGTCGGGGCCTGGTCGGCGGTCTTGATGACGAAGGTCGCCTTCTGGCCCGCGTACTTGGTGGCTGGACCGCCGTCCGGGAAGTCCGGCGAGGAGACCGTGGCGGTCGGCGGGGTGGTGTCCAGCGTGAAGCGGCAGTCCGCCGACGGGGCGGAGGCCTGCTGACCCTGGAGGGCCCAGGCGTGCCAGGCGTAGCTGTGCCCGTCCACCAGACCGCGGACCACGGTCTTGGCCTGCTGGGCGTAGGCCTGGGCCTCGTCGGTGAACACCGGGTCGGTGCCCGTGGTCTCGTCCCTGACGGCGAACCGGGCGCCGGTGCCGGCGACGTTCGCGGTGAGCGTCGGGCCGTAGTTGGTCCAGCCGACCCAGCCCGGAGCGGTGGTCGAGTCGCAGGCCTCGCTGCGGTAGTCGCCACCCTGGCTGGTGCCGAGGACGGCCGGCGCCGTGTCGGCCACGGCCGCCGTGGGCGTGGTCAGCAGACCCGCGGCCACGGCGGCCGCGGCCACCCCGCCGAGTCTGCGCACGTACGTGTTCCTCATCGAATCCCCACCCCTGGTGTCGTCCTGTAGCTCTTCTGTGCGAGCCGTGAGGATCTTGCCAGTGGGGTCCGACCGAGGCAACGGGGATTTTCAGTCGGTGGCCGGGGTGCGGCGGGTGGCGCGCAGGCCGCGCAGGCCGATGGCGCCGACCGCGATGCCGAGGGCGAAGGAGGTGACGGCGAGGAGGAGGTGGACCCAGAAGAAGGCGGTGGGCTGGGAGTGGTCGCCGTTGGTGAACGCCTGGCCGCCGGAGTCCTTCCAGAGGTTCTTCACGAAGGTCGTCCAGATGATGATCGACCAGACCCCGAAGGCGGTCAGGAACCAGGAGGTGCGACGGCTGAGCTTCATGGGGGTCCTCGGCTTGTGAAGGCGGTGTGCGTCCCCAGTATGCGCGGGCCGCCGATCGGCGTACGGCGGGCCCCTCCTGCGGAGGACGGGCTCCGGGGGGAGGGCAGCGGGAGCCCCGAGTGGGTACGGTCAGCTGGTGCCCACACCCCGACTCACGTTCGCGCGCCTGTGCGCCGCGGTCACCGCGGCCCTCCCGGTCCTGCTCGCCGCCCCGGCGGGCGCGACCCCGCAGCAGCCGCCCCCGTCGGCCGCGGTCGGCGGCGAGCGGCTCGGGCTCCCCGGGGTCCAGGTCGCCCCGATGGCGGGTGCCCCGCCGCTGCCCTCCGACCTCACCGGCCAGTCCTGGATAGTCTCCGACGCGGCGTCGGGCGACGTGCTGGCGGCCAGCAACCCGCACCTGCGGCTGCCCCCGGCGAGCACCCTGAAGATCCTCTTCGCGGACACCGTGCTGCCCAAGTTCGACCGCAACGCGGTGCACCGGGTGGCCGACGAGGAGATCCAGGGGATCGGCCCCGGCAGCAGCCTGGTCGGCATCAAGGAGAACCTGGACTACCGGGTCGAGGACCTGTGGCGCGGGGTGTTCCTGAGCTCCGGCAACGACGCGGTGCACGTCCTGTCGCACATGAACGGCGGCGTCCAGCAGACCGTCACCGAGATGCAGGCGCGCGCCGACGCGCTCCAGGCCCGGGACACCAGGGTGATCTCCCCGGACGGCTACGACATGGACGGCCAGGTCTCCTCGGCCTACGACCTGTCGCTGTTCGCCCGGGCCGGCCTGCGCAACGCGGACTTCCGGACGTACTGCGCCACCCGGGACGCGATGTTCCCGGGCGCCGTCGACCGGAACACCGGCCAGCGCGGCAGTTTCGGGATCGCCAACACCGACCGGCTGCTGGGCAAGTACCCCGGCCTGATCGGGGTGAAGAACGGCACCACCACCAACGCCGGCTCGACCTTCGTCGGCGCCGCCGAGCGCGACGGCCGCACCCTGCTGGTGACGGTGATGCACCCGGCCGGCTACCAGCGGGTGTACGACGAGACGGCCGCCCTGCTGGACTGGGGCTTCGCCGCGGCCGGCAAGGTCCAGCCGGTCGGCAGGCTGGTCGACGAGCTCCCGCCCGCCGGCGCCGAACCGACCGGCCAGGCCGGCGGCGCCGAGGGCACGCCCGCACCGCCGCCGCACCCCGCGGCCACCACCGCCCCGACGGCGGCGATGGGCACGCGCGGCGGGCTCGGCCTCGGCGGCTGGTCGGCCGTGGTGCTGGCCGGGGCCGCGGCCGGGTACGGCTCGCTGGTGCTGCTGCGGCGCCGCTCCGCCGGCTGACCCGCCGACGGGTGGGAGGGCTCGGCCTCAGTCCCGGGGCCGGGCCCTCCCCTCGCCCTCGCCCTCCCCGTTCTCCTGCTCCTTCTCCTTCTTCCGCTGCTCGGCCCGGGCGGCCCGCTCCGCCGCGTCCGCCTCCGCCGCCGCCTCCGCCTCGTCGGCCGCCTCCAGCAGCGCCCGCCCGTGCGCCCTGGTCCGGTCCCGGGCGGCCACCGGGTCGGCCGTCGCCGTCCAGGCCACGCAGTACATCAGCAGCCGGGAGACGAAGTTGATCCACAGCAGCAGCGCCACCGGGGTGGCGAACGCCCCGTACAGGCTCCGTCCGGCGACCGAGCCCAGGTAGGAGGCGAGCAGCAGCTTCAGCAGTTCGAAGCCGACCGAGCCGATCAGCGCGGCCTGCACCAGGTCCCGCCGGCGCTGGTCGGTGATCCCGGGGAAGGGCGCCAGCAGGTAGGCGAAGAGCAGCATGTCGCACGCTATGGCGATCAGCACGCCGACCGCGGTCAGCAGGTACCCGCTGTTGAGGCCGATCGCGTCGGCGATCCGGCCGGCGAGCGTGGTGCCGGCGGCGGAGGTGGCCAGCGAGAACAGCGACACCAGGCCGAGGCCGGCCAGCACCGCCACGTCCCACCCCTTGCGCAGGACCGGGTTGCCCTCCTCCTGGGGCAGCTGCCACAGGTCGCGGATCGAGGTGCGCATGGTGTCCACCCAGCCGAGGCCGGAGACCAGCAGCAGCGCCCCGCCGACCAGTCCGACGGTGCCCGCGTTGGCCACCAGGGCGGGCAGGTTGAGCGCGTCCGAGAGCCCCGGCAGCTGGTCGGAGATGTGCTCCTGCAGCTCGTGGACCCGGCTGTCGCTCAGCGTCGCGGCGGCGACCGCCAGGCCCACCGTGAGCAGCGGGAAGAGCGCGAGGAAGCCGAAGAAGGTGACGGCGCCGGCCAGCCGGTTGCCCCGGGCGGCGGAGAAGTACTCGTACACCCGGTACGGGCGGCTGCGCAGCACCCGGGCCACGAGCGGGCCGACGACCGGCAGGCGGGTCAGGAAGTCCACCTACCGGTTATAGCCGGTCCGTCCCCCGAACGGGCGTCAGTTCGCGCTCAGCGCTTGACGAGTCGCCGGGCCTTGGCGAGGGCCCGGACGGCCTGGTAGGCCCCGTAGCGGCCGTGGCTGAGCAGCTCGGTGCGCACGCCGTCCACGCCGGCCGGCGGCCGGTAGCCGGCCGGGCGCAGCCGGGCGCAGTGCTCGGCGGCCCGGCGGAAGTACTCGCGGCGGTCGCCGGGCGGGACCCGGCCGGGCTTGGAGACCACGGTGTTGAGGTGGTGCAGCATCCGGCCGTAGACGACCGGGCGCCAGCGGTCCAGGTCGGGGCGGCCGTCGAGGAAGGCGAAGACCAGGTCGTACTGGGCGAACACGTCGAAGTGCTTGCGGCTGGCGGTGGCCAGGATGTTGCCGCCCTCCTGGCGCTGGCGGTAGTGCACGCCGACCTGGTCGAGCAGGGTGATCCGGGCGGCGGCGAGCAGCGCCGGGTACGTCCAGGGGGTGTCCTCGTAGTAGCCGGCCGGGAAGACCAGCCGCTGCTCGGTGACGAAGTCACGGCGGTAGGCCTTGTTCCAGACGACCTGGAGCAGGTCGAGCAGGTCGGGGCAGGCGTCGAGGTCGAAGACGTCCGGGGAGGCGGCGCCGAAGACGTGCGCGGAGGCGGCCCGGGTGATCCGGCCGTCGGCGTAGGTGCGGGCGTAGTCGTAAACCAGGATGTCCGGGTCACCCGTGGCGGTGAGCCGCTCGTCGATGCTCTTCAGCAATCCGGGGGTCAGCGTGTCGTCGCTGTCGAGGAAGACCACGTACTCCCCGGTGGCGACCTCCAGGCCGGCGTTGCGGGCCCGGCCGAGGCCGACGTTCTGCGGCAGGTGCAGCACCCGGACCCGGGCGTCGGCGGCGGCGGCCCCGTCCAGGATCGCGCCGCAGCCGTCCGGGGAGCGGTCGTCCACCGCGATCAGTTCGACGTCCGGGCCGTCCTGGCCGAGCACCGAATCGAGGCACTCGGCGAGGTAGTCCTGGACCTGGTACACGGGGACGATCACGCTGAAACGGGACACGGACCCAGCGTAGTGGTCCCCGGGTGGGCGAGGTCCCCGGAGGTAGGATCGGGGGCGCACGTACGCACCGATCCAAGTGCGGTCAGACCCCGTACGGGCTGCCACGCTCCTCCAGAGAAAGGCCTGCGTAGCCGATGGCTCCCCGCCTCTCCATCGTCGTCCCGATCTACAACGTCGAGCGCTACCTCGTCGAATGCCTCGACTCGATCGCCGCCCAGACCTTCACGGACTTCGAGTGCGTCATGGTCGACGACGGTTCGAAGGACGGCAGCGCGGCGCTCGCCGAGGCGTACGCGGCCCAGGACTCCCGGTTCCGGCTGGTCCGGCAGGTGAACAAGGGCCTCGGCGCGGCCCGCAACACCGGCATCCGGCACATCGACCCGGACTCCGAGTTCCTCTGCTTCGTGGACAGCGACGACTCGATGCCGCCGAGCGCGTACGAGCTGATGATCAACACGCTGGACGAGACCGGCTCGGACTTCTGCACCGGCAACGTGCTGCGCTTCCGCGCCGTGGGCTACTACCAGTCCGGCGGCCACCTGAAGCCGTTCAAGGAGACCAGGCTCAAGACCCACATCACCGAGATCCCGGCGCTGGTCACCGACCGCACCGCGTGGAACAAGGTGTACCGCCGCTCGTTCTTCGACGCGGCCGGCCTGCTCTACCCCGAGGGCATCCTCTACGAGGACGCGCCGGTCAGCGTGCCGCACCACTACCTGGCCAAGAGCGTGGACGTGCTCTCCGAGCCGATCTACCACTGGCGCGAGCGCGAGGTCGGCGAGATGTCGATCACGCAGATGCGCACCAACCCCAGGGGCCTGATCGACCGGGTCGCCTCGGTCGAGCTGGTCCGCGCCTGGCTGACGAAGCAGACCGAGCCGCGCTTCGCCGAGTACCTGCGCTCCTACGACGAGAACACCCTCGTCGAGGAGATCCCGATGTTCTTCTCGTCCCTCGTCGAAGGGGACAAGGAGTACCGGGACGCCTACCTCCAGCACGTCGGCCGGCTGCTCCGGTCGATCGGCGCCGAGCACGTCGCCCGGCTGCGCGCACCGCTGCGGCTGAAGTACCACCTGACCCTGTCCGGCCGGATGGACGAGCTGGTCGAGCAGATCACGTACGAGCGCGAGAGCGGCGGCGGTGTCCAGGCCCGCGGCCTGCTGCGCCCGTACGCCGACTACCCGTTCCTGCGCGGCGGGCGCAAGAGCGTGCCGGCCGGGGTGCTCAAGCTGGACAACTCGCTGGTGATCCGCAGCCGGCTGTACCGCAGCACCTGGGAGGACGGGAAGCTCCGGCTGACCGGGCACGCGTACCCGGAGCAGCTGGGCGCCGCCGGCAAGCACGACATGGTCCGCACCCTGGTGCTGCGCGAGGCCAAGGGCCGCCGGGTCATCGCGGTGCCGATGCGGACGACGTACAGCCCCGAGGCCACCGCGAGCTGCCACCACGACCTGTACAGCTGCGACTGGTCCGGCTTCACCGTGGCCATAGACCCGAAGAAGCTGAAGCACCGCGGCCAGTGGAAGGACGGCAACTGGCGCCTCCTGGTGGCCGGCGCGGGCAAGGGCGGGGTCTACAAGGGCCGGATCTCGGCCGGGTGGAGCGACAGCGCGCTGTACCTCCCGTCGCACTGGGTCGAGCCGGACGTGCGGATCGTGCCGTGGATCCGGGACAACTTCGTCTACCTCCGGGTGGAGACGGTCAAGGCCCGGGTGACCGGCCTGGCCGCCCACGGCGACCGGCTGGAGGTCTCGGGCGCGGCCCGCTCCGGCCCGAGCTTCGCCGGGGCGCGGCTGCGGCTCACCCACACCGAGTCGGACCGCCACCTGACCTTCCCGCTGGAGCTGGGCGCTCCGGTCGGCTCGCTCCAGCCGTTCACCGCGGCCTTCCCGGTCGCCGAGCTGACCGCCGTCCGCGAGGCCTGGGCCGAGCTGGACCCGGTGGCCGCCGAGCGCAGCCGCGACCACTGGGACGGCGCGCTGCTGCTGGCCGACGGCAGCACCGTCCAGCTGGCCTGGGACGACCGCAACGCGCCCGAGCGGCTGCACCTGGCGCTGAACCCGCAGGCCCCGGTCGCCGAGCGCCGGGCGCTCTACTCCAAGCCCTCCCCCCACGGGCACCTCCAGTTCACCGACCAGGTGCTCCAGCCGCTGGTGGACGAGGTGTCCTCGCGCGGCGCCGACGGCTTCCTGCTGAGCGGCTCGTTCCCGCTGCCCGGCGCGCACCGCTGGGAGCTGGTGGTCCGTCACGAGTGGCGCGAGGAGGAGCACGCCTACCCGGTGGAGATCTCCGACGGCCGCTTCCGCACCGCGCTGCCCGCCGTGCCGACGGCCTCCTTCGCCGGCCGGGTGCCGCTCTCCCGGGGCACCTGGAACGTCGTCTTCCGCCCGGTCGGCGTGCCGGTGCCCGAACTGCCGGACGCCGCCGCGCTGGTGGCCCCGGACTGCTTCGACGTCCTGCCGGTCGAGGTGGAGTCCCGCGGCAAGCGGATACTGCTGGAGCGCCGCGACCACGACGCCCTGTCGTTGGAGTCGCACTCGGTGCTGCTGCCCGAGGAGGGGGCCCGCTACCGCCAGCGCCAGCTGCAGAGCGTGGACTACCCGGCCGCCCGCCGGCTGCCGGTGCGCGACACGGTGCTGTACCACACCGGCAAGTACGGCACGTACTCCGGTTCGCCCCGGGCGGTGCACGAGGAGCTGGTCCGCCGCGGCCTGCCGCTGGAGCACCTGTGGGGCAACGACGACATGCAGGCCGAGCTGCCGCAGAGCGCGACCGCGCTCCGGTACCGCAGCCCGGAGTGGTACGAGGCGCTGGCCACCGCCAAGTACGTCGTGGCCAGCACCCACCTGCCCGACTTCTTCGTCCGCCGCCCCGACCAGGTGGTCGTCCAGACCTGGCACGGCACTCCGCTGAAGCAGATCGGCTTCGACTTCGAGAAGGTCTGGTTCACCGACTCCAAGTACCTCAGGAGCCTGGCCCGGGAAGTCCCGAACTGGAGCCTGCTGGTGGCCGGCAACCGCTGGTCGGCCCCGGTGCTGCGGCGCGCCTTCGACTTCAAGGGCGAGATCCTGGAGAGCGGTTCGCCCCGCAACGACCTGCTGTTCGCGACCGACCGGGAGAAGACCGCCGAGCAGGTCCGGGAGCGGCTCGGCCTGCCCGAGGGCAAGAAGGTCGTGCTCTACGCGCCGACCTGGCGCGAGGACCGGCGCCGGCCGCAGGACGGCTACCAGATCGACCTGCGGATCGACCTGGCGGCGGCCAGGGCCGCGCTCGGCGACGACCAGGTGCTGCTGGTGCGCCGGCACCACCTGATGTGCGGCCAGATCCCGGGCGCCGGCAACGGCTACATCTGGGACGTCGGCACCTACCCCGACATGGCGGAGCTGCTGCTGATCGCCGACGTCCTGGTGACCGACTACTCGGCGAGCGCGTTCGACTTCGCGTCGACCGGCAAGCCGATCGTGTTCTTCACCTACGACCTGGAGCACTACCGCGACAACCTGCGCGGCTTCAGCCTGAACTTCGAGGCCGAGGCGCCCGGCCCGATGCCGGCCACCTCCGAGGAGCTCCTCTCCGTGCTCGGCCGGGTGGACGAGGTCGCGGCCGAGTACGCGGACCGGGCCGCCGCGTTCCGCGAGGCGTACTGCGACCTGGACGACGGCAAGGCCTCCATCCGGGTGGTCGACGCGATGCTCCGCAAGGAGTAGCCCCCGCGCACGATCCGGCGGGCGCCCGGCACCGATCGGTGCCGGGCGCCCGTGCGCTTCCGGAGCCGGATCCGGAAACGACCGGAAAACCGATTTCGAATGTCGAACCGGCGTTCCCGAAAAAGCATTCCCCGGGGCATTCGAAAAAGCGTGCAATTGACCCCGGCGCCATTTCTGGATGGGATGTGGATCTCCCTCCCGAAGGGCTCCCACCGCCATGCCTGTGCTCACCCGGCTGGTCCTGCCGCACGCCGCCCCCCGGGTGGCCGCCGACCACCCCGCCGCCGACGAGGACGTCGCCTTCGGCCTGCTGCGCGCCCGCTGGCACGGCCGCGGCCTGGAGCTCACCGGCTTCGCCCGCCCGGACGGCCAGGACACCGGCCGGCCCGGCTCCGCCTGGACCTGGCTGACCCTGCGCCACCAGAACCGCTCCCAGCCGCCGCTGCACCTGCGCTCCCGCCCCCGCCGGATGCCCGAGGTCACCGACGACAGCGCCCAGTCCGAGCACAACCACGACTGGTCCGGCTTCACCGCCCTGATAGCCCCCGGCCGGCTGCGCCGCGGGGGCCACTGGCTGCTCGGCGACTGGCGGATCGAGGCCACGCTCTTCACCCGCCCCCGCCCCGCCCGGGTGCGCCGCCGGTACGGCGCCCTCGCCCCGTACTGGTGCGGGTCCGGCGAGTACCCGCCGGCCCACTGGGTGGACCACGACGTCCGGCTCCAGCCGTTCTTCGCCGACGGCCGGCTGCACCTGCGGCTGGAGCGCCCGGCCGTCCTGGTCACCCGGGCCGCCCCCGCCCCCGACGGCCTGGACCTGGACGGGGTCGCCGACACCTGCCCCTCCGGCACCGTGCTGCGGCTACGCCACCGGGAGAGCGACGCGGTGGTCGAGCGGCCGCTCGCCCGAACCGGCAACACCTTCACCGTCCGGGTGCCGTACCGGCCGTTCACCGCCGACGGGCGGGGCGGCGGCCGGCTGGAGCACTGGGACGCCGAACTGCTGTACCCCGACGGCGCCGCCGTGCAGCCCTGCCTCGACGAGCGCGGCGGCCCGGTGGCCGGCCAGCACCCGCTGCCCGGCGCCCCGGACCGGGTGCTCTACCTCAAGCACCTCGCCGACGGCCGGCTCCAGCTCTGCGTCCAGCCCGCGGCCGGCCTGGTCGACCGGATCGCCGTACGGGACGGCGGCTTCGAGCTGTCCGGCCACTGCCCGGGCCCGGCCTCGGCACTGGAGCTGGTGCTGCGCCACCCCGGCTCCGCGAGCGAGGTCCGCACCCCGGTCGGCACCGGCCCGGACGGCCGCTTCCGGGCCCGGGTGCCCGCCACCCGGACCGGCTCGGACGGCGTCGCGCTGCCGCTGCGCAAGGGCGTCTGGGAGGCCGCGCTGGAGCCGGTCGGCCGCCCCGGGGACGGCCGGCCGCTGCTCGCCGCCCCCGGCGCGCTGACCGCCGTCCCCGCCGCCACCACCGCCGGCGGCAAGCGGATCCTGCTGCAACGCCGGTGGCACGACACCCTGGTGGTGGACTCCACCCCGGTGCTCACCGCCACCGAGCGCAGCGCCTGGACCCAGCACCGGCTGCGCACCGAGCGCTACCCGGCCGCCCGCCGCGCGCCGCTGCGCGAGGCGGTGCTGTACGACGTGTTCGGCGGCCGCGGCTACGCCGACTCCCCGCGCGCGGTGCACGCCGAACTCGCCCGCCGGGACGGCCGGTTGGAGCACCTGTGGGTGGTCGACGACGCCCAGGCCGCGCTGCCGCCCGGAGTCGTCCCGGTGCGGAGCTGGAGCCCGGAGTGGTACCGCGCGCTGGCCACCTGCCGGTACCTGGTCGGCAACACCCACTTCCCGGACTTCCTGGAGCGCCGCCCCGGCCAGGTCGTCGTGCAGACCTGGCACGGCTCCCTGCTGAAGCGGATCGCCCACGACGTCGAGAGCCCCTGGCTGGCCGACCGCGGCTACCTGCGGGCGCTCGACCGGGAGACCCCGCAGTGGAGCCTGCTGCTCTCCCCCAGCCCGTTCGCCACCCCGATCCTCCGGCGCGCCTTCCGCTACGGCGGCGAGCTGCTGGAGTCCGGCTACCCGCGCAACGACGTGCTCGCCCGCCCGGACCCGCGGGCCGCCGCGACCGTCCGCCGCCGGCTCGGCGTCCCCGAGGGCCGGCGGATCGTGCTGTACGCGCCGACCTGGCGCGAGGACCAGCAGCGCGGCGACGGCGACGGGTTCCGGCTCGACCTGCGGCTGGACCTCGGCCACGCGCGGCGCCTGCTCGGCGCGGACCACGTGCTGCTGGTCCGTCCGCACGCGCACGTCCGCGAGCCGCTGCCGGGCGCCGGTGACGGCTTCCTGTACGACTGCGGGGACTATCCCGACCCGCAGGAACTGCTGCTGGTCGCGGACGTGCTGGTGACCGACTACTCGTCGATCATGTTCGACTTCGCCATCACCGGCCGCCCGATGTACTTCTTCACCTACGACCTGGAGCACTACCGCGACACCCTGCGCGGCTTCTCCTTCGACTTCGAGTCGAACGCCCCCGGCCCGCTGGTGCCCACGTCGGCCGAACTCCTCGGCGCGCTGCGCGAACTGGCCGACGGCGACGGCGGACCGCCGCCCGGCTACGCCGAGCGCTACCGGCGCTTCCGGGCCGAGCACTGCGCGCTGGACGACGGCGGCGCGGCCCGCCGGGTGGTCGACCGGATGCTCGAACTCGGCGGCCGGGGAGGGCTAGGACACCCCCTCGGACACGCCCCGGAGCACACCCCGGTTCACCCGAACGGGTAGCTCCGCCAGGGCCGCCAGACCTCGTCCGCGTCGAAGCGGGAGAGGCCGAAGCCCGGCACCGGGAAGTCCGCCCGGAAGCCGCGCGCCTGCTCGTACGCCTGGTCCAGCACGTCCTCCGGCAGACCGTGGGCGACCGTCACGTGCGGGTGGTACGGGAACGCCAGCTCGCGGGCCAGCGGGCCGGAGCGGATGTCCGCCTCCAGCAGCCGGCACTCCTGCGCGCCCTCCTCGACCCGGACGTACACCACCGGGGAGACCGGGCGGAAGGTCCCGCTGCCGCGCAGCAGCATCCGGAACGGCCGGTGCGCGGCCGCCACCGCCGCCAGGTGCTCCTCGATCTTCGGCAGCTCCCCCGCGGGCACCTCGGTCGGCGGCAGCAGGGTGACGTGCGTGGGTATCGACCGGGCCAGCGGGTCGCCGTGCCCGGCCCGGTCGTCCTGGATCGCCGTGCCGTACGGGTCCGGGACGCTCACGGACACGCCGATGGTGACGACCTCGGGGAGGCCGTCACCACCGGGCAGGCGTGTGAGGGGATTCACCGCTTGGCGGCCGGGAGGAAGCCGATCCGGTCGTACACCGTCTCCAGCGTCACCGACGCCACCTCGCGGGCCTTCTCGGCGCCGATCGCCAGCACCCGGTCCAGCTCGGCCGGGTCGTCCAGGAACAGCCGGGTGCGCTCCTGGAAGGGGGTGACCCACTCGGTGAACAGCTCGGCCAGCTCGGTCTTCAGGGCGCCGTACATCTTGCCCTCGAAGTGCGCGACCAGCTGCTCGACCGACTGGCCGCTGAGCGCGGAGTGGACGCGCAGCAGGTTGGAGACGCCCGGCTTCCCCTCCTCGTCGTAGGACACGACGGTGCCGGTGTCGGTGACGGCGCTCTTGAACTTCTTGGCGCTGGCCTTCGGGTCGTCCAGCAGGCTCACCAGGCCCTTGGGCGAGGAGGCCGACTTGCTCATCTTGACGGCCGGGTCCTGGAGGTCCTGGATCTTCGCCGTCTCCTTGAGGATGTACGGCTTCGGCACCGTGAGGGTCCGGCCGTAGCGGGTGTTGAAGCGCTCGGCGATGTCGCGGGTGATCTCCACGTGCTGGCGCTGGTCCTCGCCGACCGGGACGGCGTCGGCCTGGTAGAGCAGGATGTCCGCGATCTGGAGGATCGGGTAGGTGAACAGGCCGACCGTGGTGCCCTCGGCGCCGTACCGGGAGGACTTGTCCTTGAACTGGGTCATCCGCGAGGCCTCGCCGAAGCCGGTGAGGCAGTTCATCACCCAGGCGAGCTGCGCGTGCTCGGGCACGTGCGACTGGACGAACAGCGTGCAGTGGTCCGGGTCCAGGCCCGCGCCGAGCAGCTGGGCGGCGGAGACCCGGGTGTTCTCGCGCAGCGTCGCCGGGTCCTGGGGCACCGTGATCGCGTGCAGGTCGACGACCATGTAGAAGGCGTCGTTGTCCTTCTGCAGGTCGACCCACTGGCGCACCGCGCCCAGGTAGTTGCCGAGGTGGAACGAGCCGGAAGTGGGCTGGATGCCGGAGAGCACCCGGGGACGGTCCTTGACCGGACCAGTGACCGCTGCGTTGACCATGCGGGCCATTCTTCCAGTTCCACCGACCGCTCAGGAAACCTCCGCCCCCGCGGGCTCGGCCAGTGTGACCGCACTCACCCCCACCCGGGCGATCCGCCGGCCCTCGACCTTGGCCACCGTCAGCAGCACCCCGCCGCCCCCCTCGACGGGCACCCGCACCTGGTCGCCGTCCCGGGGCAGCCGGCCGAGCGCGGCGACCAGGCAGCCGGCCACCGTCTCGTACGGGCCCTCGGGCAGGGTGACGCCGGTCTCCTCGGCGAAGTCGCCGAGGTTGAGCAGACCGTCCAGCTCCATGCCGCCGCCGGCCAGCCGCCGGGTGGGGGCGGCCGCCGGGCTGTCGTACTCGTCCCGGATCTCGCCGATCACCTCCTCGACCAGGTCCTCCAGGGTGACGATCCCGGCGGTGCCGCCGTACTCGTCCACCACGATGGCCAGGTGGTGGCCCTCCCGGCGCATCTCGCCCATCGCCTCCAGCACCCGCTTGGTGCCGGGCAGCAGCTTCACCGGGCGGGCCAGGTCACGGACCTTGACGGCCTGCTCGCCGCGCGCGCCGTACAGGTCGCGGACGTGGACGAAGCCGACCACCGCGTCGGCGCTGCCCTCGACCACCGGGTAGCGCGAGTGCGGCGAGGTGTCGGCCTGGTGCCGGACGGCGGCCAGCGGGCGCTCGGCGTCCAGGAAGGTCACCTCGGTGCGCGGGACCATCACCTCGCGCAGCTGGCGCTCCCCGGCGGAGAACACGTCGGCGATCAACGCCCGTTCGTCGCTTCCGAGTTCGGTGTTGGCGGCGACCAGGCCGCGCAGCTCCTCGGAGCTCATCGAGCCGCGGCCCGCGGTCGGGTCGCCGCCGAGCAGCCGGACCATCAGGTTGGTGGAGTGGCCGAGCAGCCAGATCACCGGCCGCAGCACCACCGACATCACGTCCACCACCGGGGCGGCGACGACCGCGATCGACTCGGCGCGCTGCAGGCCGATCCGCTTGGGGGTCAGCTCGCCCAGCACCAGCGAGGCGTAGCTGATCACCAGGGTGAGGCCGACCAGGGCCACCGCGGCGGCCACGCCCTCGGACAGCCCGGCCCGGACGAACAGCGGGGCGACCTTGCCGGCCAGGGTGTCCGCACCGAAGGCGGCGGACAGGAAGCCCATGCAGGTCACCCCGACCTGGACGGCGGCCAGGAAGCGGTTGGGGTCGGCGGCCAGGTGCGCGGCCCGGGCGGCGCGGCGGGTGCCGTGTGCCTCCAGCGTCCGGATCTGGCCCTCGCGCAGCGAGATCAGCGAGATCTCGGCGACGTTGAACAACCCGCCCAGCAGGATGAAGACGAGGACGAGCGCGGCGTCCCCGAGTGTTTCGTTCACAGCGGGCCAGTGTAGGACGGCCGGTACCGGCCGGGGCCGGACACGACGGCGGAGCACCGACTCGGACACCGCCGCGGAACCCGGGCCCGCACGACGGCGGAGCCCGGTCCGGACACGGCGGCGGCCCGCCGCTTCCGGGGAGGAAGCGGCGGGCCGCCGGTGGAGCCGTGCGGGGCGGGCTCAGATGAGGCCCAGCTCCTGGACCGCGTCGCGCTCCTCGGTCAGCTCCTTGACCGAGGCGTCGATGCGGGCGCGCGAGAAGTCGGAGATCTCCAGGCCCTGGACGATCTCGAACCTGCCGTCCTTGGTGGTGACCGGGAAGGAGGAGATCAGGCCCTCCGGAACGCCGTAGGAGCCGTCGGAGACGACACCCATGGAGGTCCAGTCGCCCTCGGCGGTGCCGTTGACCCAGGTGTGCACGTGGTCGATGGCGGCGTTGGCGGCCGAGGCGGCCGAGGAGGCGCCACGGGCCTCGATGATGGCGGCGCCGCGCTTGGCGACGGTCGGGATGAAGTCGTTCTCCAGCCAGGCCAGGTCGCTGCCGACGGCCTCGAAGGCCGGCTTGCCGGCGATCTCGGCCTGGAAGACGTCCGGGTACTGGGTCGCGGAGTGGTTGCCCCAGATGGTGACGCGCTTGATGTCCGAGACCAGGGCGCCGGTCTTGGCGGACAGCTGGCCGACGGCGCGGTTGTGGTCCAGGCGGGTCATCGCGGTGAAGCGCTCGGCCGGGACGTCCGGGGCGTTGCGCTGGGCGATCAGGGCGTTGGTGTTGGCCGGGTTGCCGACGACCAGGACCTTGATGTCGTCCGCGGCGTGGTCGTTGATGGCCTTGCCCTGCGGGCCGAAGATGCCGCCGTTGGCCTGCAGCAGGTCGCCGCGCTCCATGCCCGCGGTGCGCGGACGGGCGCCGACCAGCAGCGCGACGTTGGCGCCGTCGAAGGCCTCGTTCGGGTTGTCCGTGATGGTGATGTCGCGCAGCAGCGGGAAGGCGCAGTCGACGAGCTCCATGGCGGTGCCCTCGGCGGCCTTGAGGCCCTGCGGGATCTCCAGGAGGCGCAGGTTCACCGGCACGTCGGCGCCGAGCAGGTGGCCCGAGGCGATGCGGAAGAGCAGCGCGTAGCCGATCTGGCCGGCCGCGCCGGTGATGGTGACGTTGACGGGGGTGCGGGTCATTTCTACCTTCTCCAGCAAATCGCCAGGCGCCCCAGGCACACCGGCACTGGAGCCAGGATGATCTCTCTCGACGTCGAGAGACCGGCGTCAGGTTATCGCAAAGGGAAGCGTACGCCTGGTGTCCCGGCGTGGCTGATGCGTCACAGAAGAAAGGCGGCCCCCGCCCGGGCCCTGGATTTCCATGGCGTCGGGCGGGGGCCGTCACGGGCCGCGGATCAGTGCCGGGGCCGGCCCATCAGCTGGCCGATGTTGTCGAGCAACGGGATCTGCACCCACGGGTTCGGCTGCGCCACCAGGGTCAGCAGCACGATCGAGAGGCCCAGGAAGCTCAGCACGATCACGTCGGTGAAGCGGCTGCGCACCGCCAGCATCCCGACCTCGGGCAGCACCAGCCGCAGCACCGCGCCGAGCAGCACGCCGCCGCCGAGGATCAGCAGCCCGTACTTGAAGCCGTCCTTGAAGTCGGCGAACCAGGTGACCGCGAGGCCGGCGCCGACGACCAGCAGGACGAGCGTGATCGGCCACTGCCGGACCGGCAGGGCGTGATCGCGTCCGAGGGCCGCGGCCGAGCCCTCGGGCGGCAGGGTGCCGGTGGTCTTGACCGGCCTGCGGCGGGACCGGGCCGATCGCGGTTCAGTCATGCTCGCCGTCCCTGGGGTGTCAGATGCCGGCGCGGCGCTCGGCCGCCTCGACGATGTTGTTGAGCAGCATCGCGCGGGTCATCGGGCCCACGCCGCCGGGGTTCGGGGAGATCCAGCCGGCCACCTCGGCCACCCCCGGGTGCACGTCGCCGACGATCTTGCCCTCGCTGCGGCTGACGCCCACGTCCAGCACCGCCGCGCCCGGCTTGACGTCCTCCGGCTTGACCAGGTGCGGCACGCCGGCGGCGGCCACGATGATGTCGGCCTTGCGCAGGTGGGCGCCGAGGTCCCGGGTGCCGGTGTGGCACAGGGTGACGGTGGCGTTCTCGCTGCGGCGGGTCAGCAGCAGGCCGATCGAACGGCCGACGGTGATGCCGCGGCCGACCACGACCACCTCGGCGCCGTTGATCTCGACGTCGTGGCGGCGCAGCAGCTCGACGATGCCGAGCGGGGTGCACGGCAGCGGGCCGTCGATGCCCAGGGCGAGCCGGCCGAGCGAGGTCGGGTGCAGGCCGTCGGCGTCCTTGTCCGGGTCCATCAGCTCCAGGACCGGGTTCTGGTCCAGGCCCTTGGGCAGCGGCAGCTGGACGATGTAGCCGGTGCAGGTCGGGTCGGCGTTGAGCTCGCGGACGACGTTCTCCACGTCCTCCTGGGTGGCGGTGGCGGGCAGCTCGCGCTGGATCGAGGCGATGCCGACCTCGGCGCAGTCCTTGTGCTTCCCGTTCACGTACCAGCGGCTGCCCGGGTCGTCGCCGACCAGGACGGTGCCGAGGCCGGGCGTGACGCCCTTCGCCTTGAGGGCCGCCACGCGGGCGGCGAGTTCGGACTTGATCGCGGCGGCGGTGGCCTTGCCATCGAGAATCTGGGCAGTCATGACCCCATTCTCCCGGATCGCCGGGGGTCTCCGTACCGAGGGCGTCCGACCGCTCGGGCCGCGGTTCCGGGGGTGGCCGGGCCGGGGAACGGGCGCCCGGCCGGGCGGGGGAACAGCCGGGGGAACCGGCGGGTGAACGGACGGGTACGAAGGTCCACCGCACATTGCGGTTGCGCCACAGTCTCGGCGCGGCACGCGGAACCGGCTGGACAGGGCGCCGTCGTCCGGATGACGATAAGCGCATTCCCGCCGCGAACCGGCCCGGTGACGGGCCGACGGACCCGCGGTGGGGCGTACCCGGGGGAAAGAGCCAGTGAGCCGACCAGAGCAGAGCCAGCAGTCCGACCGCGGGGGCACCGTCCCGCCCGCACCGCACCCGTCGGCTGCCTCGCGCCCCTGACGCTCACCACGCTGCCGAGCCGCGGCGCCCGTCACCGCCGCCGGGCTGTCACCCCGCTCGGCTAACGTCCCCTTCGGCCGGTGACCCTTGTCACCGGTCGGCACCGGGCCGTCAGCGTCCCGTCCCCGCGTCCCCGTAACTGCCCGGAGGCATCCATGAGTTACCCGCCCGACCCGAACAACCCGTACGGCCAGCCGCAGGCCGCCCCGGGCTACGGCTACCCGCAGCAGGCCCCGCCGCCGCAGGCCGCCCCGGGCTACGGCTACCCGCAGGCCGCCCCGGCCTACGGCTACGCGCCGATGGCCCCGCCGTCCATGCCGGGCCTGGTGACCACCGCCCGCGTGCTGCTGTTCATAGTCGGCGGCGTGCAGACGCTGCTCGCGATCCTCTACATGGTCATCGGGGCGGTCGCCAAGGACGCCACCAACGCCACCCGGGCCGCGAGCGAGGACAACCCGTTCACCGCGCTGGGCGACGCCGCCGCCGGCGTCCTGATCGTCGTCGCCGTGCTGTTCGGCCTGTTCGCCGCGCTCTCCATCACGCTCGGCGCGAAGTTCGGCAAGGGCGGCAACGCCGTCCGGGTCACCACCATCGTGTACGGCTCGCTCGGCGCCCTGATCGGCCTGCTGATCCTGCTGGGCGCCATCACCGGCGGCACCGCGGTCGGCCTGGTCATGGCCCTGCTCTGGCTGGCGATCAGCATCATCTGGATCACCGCCATGTGCGTCCAGGACGGCGTCAACTGGTTCAACCGGCCGCGGTACTGACCGGCCCGCAGGACACGCCGGAGCGGCCCGGCTCCCTCCTCGGAGGGGGCCGGGCCGCTCTGTCGTTCCGTCACACCGTCACGCCGGCGGCGGGATCAGTGGAAGAAGTGCCGCGCGCCGGTGAAGTACATGGTCACGCCGGCCTCGGCGGCCGCCGCGACGACCTCCTCGTCACGGATCGAGCCACCGGGCTGGACGATCGCCTTGACGCCGGCCGCGATCAGGATCGCCGGACCGTCCGCGAACGGGAAGAAGGCGTCCGAGGCCGCGTAGGCGCCCTTGGCGCGCTCGCCGGCCCGCTCGACCGCGAGCTTGCAGGAGTCCACCCGGTTGACCTGGCCCATGCCGACGCCGACCGAGGCGCCGTCCTTGGCCAGCAGGATCGCGTTGGACTTGACGGCCCGGCAGGCCCGCCAGGCGAAGGCCAGCTCGGCCAGCTCGGCCGCGGTCAGCGCCTCGCCGGTGGCGAGGGTCCAGTTCGCCGGGTCGTCGCCCTCGGCGTGCACCCGGTCGGCGTCCTGGAGCAGCACGCCGCCGGAGACCGGGCGCACCTCCTGGCGGTTGGCCGGGGCCTCGGGGGCGAGCAGCACCCGCAGGTTCTTCTTGCGGGTGAGCACCTCCAGGGCGCCCTCCTCGTAGCCGGGGGCCACGACGACCTCGGTGAAGATCGGGGCGATCTGCTCGGCCAGCGCCACGGTGACCGGGCGGTTGACGGCGATGACGCCGCCGTACGCGGAGACCGGGTCGCACTCGTGGGCCTTGCGGTGCGCCTCGGCGACGTCGGCGCCGGTCGCGATGCCGCACGGGTTGGCGTGCTTGATGATCGCGACGGCCGGCTCGGCGTGGTCGTAGGCGGCGCGGCGGGCGGCGTCGGTGTCGACGTAGTTGTTGTACGACATCTCCTTGCCGTGCAGCTGCTGCGCGCCGGCCAGGCCGCCGGTGCCGTCGCTGTACAGCGCGGCGCCCTGGTGCGGGTTCTCGCCGTAGCGCAGCACGTTCTGGCGCTCCCAGGTGGCGCCGAGGAACTCGGGGAAGCGCTCGTCGCTGGGCGCGTAGCCGGCCTCGAACCAGGAGGCGACGGCCACGTCGTAGGCGGCGGTGTGGGCGAACGCGGCACCGGCCAGGCGCTTGCGGGTGGCCAGGTCGAAGCCGCCCTCCTGGGCGGCCTTCAGCACGTCGCCGTAGCGGGCCGGGTCGACCACCACGGCCACCGAGGGGTGGTTCTTGGCGGCGGCGCGCACCATGCTCGGGCCGCCGATGTCGATCTGCTCGACGCACTCGTCCGGGGTGGCGCCGGAGGCGACGGTGGCCTTGAACGGGTAGAGGTTCACCACGACCAGGTCGAAGGGCTCGACGCCGAGCTCGGCCAGCTGGGCGCGGTGCGACTCCAGCCGCAGGTCGGCCAGCACGCCGGCGTGCACGCGGGGGTGCAGCGTCTTCACGCGCCCGTCCAGGCACTCCGGGAAGCCGGTCAGCTCGGAGACCTCGGTCACCGGGACGCCGGCGGCGGCGATCCGGCCGGCGGTGGAGCCGGTGGAGACGATGGCGACCCCGGCGGCGTGCAGGCCCTGGGCCAGCTCCTCCAGACCGGTCTTGTCGTACACGCTGATCAGCGCGCGACGGATCGGACGAACGTTCTCCGAAACGGGCGTGGTGGTGGAGCTGGCACTCATGCCGGAATCCATACCTTTCGGTCCTCGATGCGGTGACCCTCGCGGGCCAGCCGGCCCACGATGTCGACGAGCAGCTTGCGCTCGACAGTCTTGATGCGCTCGTGCAGCGCTTCGCCGCCATCGGCGTGGTCGGCGTCGACGACCTCGACGACGCCCTGCGCGATGATCGGCCCGGTGTCCACGCCGGAGTCGACCAGGTGGACGGTGCAGCCGGTGACCTTCACCCCGTACGCGAGCGCGTCGGTGACGCCGTGGGCGCCGGGGAAGGCGGGCAGCAGTGCGGGGTGGGTGTTGACGATCCGCCCGGTGAAGGCGGCGATGAACTCGGGGCCGAGGATCTTCATGAAACCGGCCGTGACCACCAGGTCCGGCTGGTACTCGGCGACGGAGGCGGTCAGCGCGCGGTCCCAGGCGGCCCGGTCCGGGTGGTCCTTCACCCGGTGGACGAAGGTCGGCAGGCCCGCCTTCTCCGCCCGCTCCAGACCGGCGATCCCGTCCCGGTCCGCACCGACGGCGAGGATCTCGGCGCCGTACGCCGGATCGGCGGCGGCCTCGATCAGCGCCTGCAGGTTGGTGCCGGAGCCGGAGACCAGCACGACCAGGCGGGCCGGTCCGGGCGTACGGGGCGGGAAGTGCTGGGCGGGGGCGGCGGCCACTGCGCGTTTCTCCGTAGGTCGGGCGCCGTCCGCTGGTACGTCCACCGGCGGTGGGGCCACTACGAACGGCAGGTCGAGCGAGGGGGAACTCCGGGGAAACCCGCCGCGACGCGGGCCCGGGGGAACCTCTGTGGGCTGCTGACCGTCACCACGATAACGGCTGGTCGGACGGCCTCCGCACCCTCCCGGCGGCGCTACGCGCGTAGTTGAGACGGGGATCTCCTCCGGCCCGCCGCACCGGAGTTGCCCCGGCCCGCACCGGCCCGCCGACGGGCCGCGGGCGGCCCGACGGACGGCCGCGGGACCATCCCGCCGGACGGCCGCCGGATCGGCCTGCGGGATCATTGGGGCGCGGAAGACCGCTCCGACCCGAGAACCTCCGAACGAGCCCCGACCGAGAAGGAATGGCTGAACCCATGAGCAGCGGCGACGACACCGGCGAGCGCAACCCCTTCGCGCCGCCGCCGGCGGATACCCCGGACCAGCCGTGGCAGCCGCGCAGCCCCTGGGCCGGCGGGGGCCAGGACGGCTCCGGCGGGCCGGCAGGCCCCGGCGGCGAGGACGGCGGACGCCCGCAGCTTCCGCCGCCGTGGGGCCCCGGCGGCGACGGCCGCCCCGGCCAGCGGCCGCCGGCCCCGCAGCCGCCCCGGCTCGACCCCGCGGACCCAGCCCACCGCAAGGCCCGCAACGCCGCGCTGGCCGGACCGTTCGCGCTGGTCTGCCTGTTCACGGGGTTCCACTGGATCGCCCTGCTGGCCGGGGCGCTCGGCATCGTCTGGGGCGTCGGCGCGCTGCGGGCCCGGCGGCCCGCCCCGGCCGCCGGCGCGCTCGCCGGGCCGGGCGGCCCGTACCCCGTCGCCCCCGCGTCGAACCCGCTCACCCCGGCCGCGCTCGCCGGCATCCTGACCGGCGCGATGACCATCGTGGTCGCCACCTCGGTGATCGGCCTCGGGTACCACTACCGCGAGTACGTCACCTGCGTCCAGGACTCGCTGACCTCCGTCGGCGCCCAGAACTGCGACCGGTACGCGCCGCAGTGGTACGTGGACTTCACCGGGAACGCCGAGTAGCCGGGCCTCCGGGACCGGTCGGGTCTCCCGGGCGGCTCATTCGGTCCGGTCCGCGCGGGCGGCCTGATCCGTACGGACGGCCTGATCCGTACGGACGGCCTGATCCTCAGGGCCGGCCGGGTCCCGGTCCTCGGGGCCCGGTTCGTCGGCGGTCCCGACGCCCGGTCCGGAGAGCCGCAGCACCAGGGCGTACGTACCGGCGCGAAGTTCCAGTGCGCCCCGGCGGGCCTGCCGCACGAGCCGGGCGTACACGCCCTCGCCGTCCGCCGGGCCCAGCGTGCGGTACCGGACCAGCAGCGCGCCCGGGACGGCGACCAGCGCGATCCAGCCCGCCGCCGCCGGGCCCGTCCACGGCACCGGCCCCACCCAGGCCAGCCGCTCCCCCGCCAGCGCCCCGCCGGAGAGCCAGCCCAGCACCGCCGCCCCGGCCCCGACCGACAGCGCCGCCGCCAGCGCGGCCACCGCCGTCGCGGCCGGCGGCCAGGGCTCGGGCCGCTCCCCCGACCCGGCGCCCGGCAGCCGCCGGCCCGCCGCCGCCCGGCCCAGCAGCACCGCCGGCACCACTCCGGCCAGCAGCGGCAGCACCGACACCGCGAGCCGCCAGCCGCCCGGCCCGTCCGCCGGCAGCAGGGCGAACAGCGGGAACTCCGGCACCGGGCCCAGCGCCGTACCGACCGGCGACACCACCGTCCCCGCGCCCACCGCGAAGCCCGGACCCAGCGCGTACGCCGCGCCCCACAGCACCGCGTTCGGCAGCAGCACCAGCGCGAGCAGCAGCAGCCCCACCACCGCGACGGGCCCGCTCCCCAGCAGCGCCATCCCGCGCCCGCCGCCGGCCACCGCGTCCAGCACCGCCGAGCACACCACCAGCAGGCCGCCCGCCGCGACCAGCCCGGCCCCGGCCGCCAGCGCCGCGGCCCGGACCACCGGCGCGCCGTCGACCGGGCGGTACGGGGGCGGGAGGAGGTCCAGCGGGGAGTCGGCCGGCACGTCGAGGACGGTCACCGAACGGGCCCCGGCGGCCGTCGCCAGGCCCGCGACCGACGCCACCACCAGGACGTCCAGCAGCACCCGGCTGCGGAACAGCCCGTCGCCCGCGCAGTGCAGCGCCACCCCCACGGCCACCGCGCAGTACCCCGCCCACACCGCCGCCGGGCCGCCCCAGCGCGGGCGCGGCCCGCGCCGTGCCGCCACCCCGGCGGCCGCCCGGTGGAGCCGGACCACGGCCAGGACGCCGAGCAGCAGCGGAGTGACGGTCAGCGGGGCGTCCGTCGGCCCGCGCAGCAGCGGCGCCCCGTGCCCGAGCAGCCAGAGCACCCCCGCCAACCGGGTGACAGCGGCCGCGCCGTCGTCCGCGTACGGCGTCGCGACCCAGAGCCCGAGCACCGGCAGCCCGACCGCCGCCAGGCCGACCAGCGCCGTCCGCACTCCCGCCAACAGGTCGGCCAGCGCGGGGCGTCCGCCCAACACGCCGGGCGGTTCCAGGATCGGACGACCCATCAGCTGCGTCATGGGCCACATGGTGCCAAGGCGACTCGCCATGCTCCGTGAAGCGCCAAACCGCCGCCGTGTCCCAGATTATTGGCTTATGCGCATTTTCAGACCCTGCCCCCAAGCCGCCGGCGCCCCGGCCCGGAGCGTCTGATGACCACGCCACCCACCGCCGACTCCCCCACCCCGGAGCGCCACCGCAAGCCCGACCATGCCGGGACCGACGCGGGCCGCCTGCTGCGGAAACTGACCCCCCGTGAGGCCCAGACCCTGGCCCACCTCGCGGCCGGCCACGACCTCCCCCGCACCGCCGCCGCCCTCGGGGTCACCCCGAACACCGCCCGCAGCTACCTCCAGCGCGCCCTGCGCAAGCTCGGCACCCGCACCGAGGCGGAGGCCTTCGCCCTGCTGGCGGGCGCGCTGCCGCACCCCCCGGACCCCGGCCCGACCGGGCGCCCGGCGAACCCCGCCGGCCTGGACCCGGCCGCTGCCGGCCCCGGAGCGGGGGCGGGGACGGGGGCAGGCGGGGACGCGACCGGGAAGCGGCGCCGCACCCGGAGCGGGAAGCCCGCCCCGGCACCCTCCGGCGGCACCCCGCGGGCCGCCGCCGACGAGCGCGCGCGGACGGCCCGGCCGACGCGGGGCGTGGACGGCGGCGCGAGCCCCGGGGCTCCGGCCGAGGATCCGCGCCAGGCCTCCACAAGGGGCGCCACCCCCGGGCGCGCGCAGGGGGCGTGCACGCCCGCGCTCCCGACCGGAGGCGCCGCCGCGGACCACGGGCCGACGGCCCCTGCCGACCCCGGCCCACCCGGCGGCGGAGACGGGTCGGCACCCCCTGCCGATCCCGGTCGGCACGCTGACGCCCCCGACACCGGACAGGGCCGGACGGAGAACTCCCCGTCCGCGGACCCCGGCCACGCGCCGACGGCCGCCCCGGACGCGGACGGCCGCGGCGGCGCTCCGTACCCGGCCCCGGCCGCTCAGGATGCCGACGGAGCGCAGCCGGCACCCGGCCCCGTGGAGCGCGCGTCCGCCGACCCCGGGCAGGCACCGAAGGAGCACGCCGCCCCCGCCGGGCGCGGCCCCGTCAGCCCCGGCCGGGCGGCGCTGGCCGCCGCCGCGCCCTCGAGCGCGGAGGACGACCTCGACGCGGAGGCCCCGGCGGTCACCTTCGAGGAGCTCTACGAGACCGTCCACACCCGGCTGGTGCAGCAGGTGTTCCTGCTGACCGCCTGCCGGCACCGGGCGGTGCACTGCGTACGGCGGGCGTTCGGGGAGGCGCGCCGGAGCTGGGGCGCGGTCACCGCTTCGGGGAACCCGGAGGGGTGGGTGCGGGTGCGCGCCTGCGAGCTGGCGCTGTCCCCGTGGCACCGGGGCGGGCCCCGGCGGTCGCACGCCTGGGGGCTGCCGCACCGGCGGATCAGGGTGCGGCCGGCCGACGAGTCGCAGGCGGTGCTGCCGGACCACGACCGGCTGACCGACCGGGACCGGGCGCTGCTGAAGGCGCTGAAGCGGCTGTCCCGTCCCCAGCGCCGGGCGCTGGTGCTGCACGACGGGCTGGGGTTCCCGGCGGCGGCGGTCGCGGTGGAGGTGGAGTCCACCCAGGCGGCGGCCGAGGGGCGGGTGTGGGCGGCGCGGGCGGCGCTGGCGCAGTGGGTGCCGGAGCTGGTCGGGCCGGATCCGGCGGAGCCGGGCTTCGCCGACGGGCTGAGCGGGCTGCTGCACCGGGCGGCGGTGCGCGGCTGCCCGGAGCCGCACCGTGCGCCGGTGGCGGTGCTGCGGGCCCGGCACCGGCTCTGGACGGCGAGCCGGACGGGTGCGGCGGCGCTGCTGACGCTCGCGGTGGGCGGGGCGGTGCTGGCGACCCTGGCGGGGGTGCGCCCGGCGGGGCTGTTCCGGCCGTCCGCCCCACCCACGCCCGCGGCCTGTCTGCCCGCCGCTCCGCCCGCCCCCGGGTCGGAGACGGCGGACTCGGCGGACGCGGCGAACGCGGCGGGGCCGGGTGTGCCGCTGCTGCCCGGCGGGGCGCCGAACGGCATCACCAGCATCTGGTGCAGCCCGGCGCCCGGTCTGGAGGCCGTCCTGGTGGATCCGCGGCCGCAGGCGGCCGCGCGCTGGGAGCTGCCGGCGGCGGCCCGGGGCGCCGCTCCCCCGCCGCAGGGCCCGGTGGCCTGTCCGCTGTGGTCGCCGCTGCCCTGCACCACGGGGCCGAGGGAGCGCTGAGCGACCGAGGGCGCGCCGGAAACGGCGAGCGCCCCCGCCCGGGGAGGGCGGGGGCGCTCGTCACGCGCGGGGCGGGATCAGCCCTGGGCGGCGATGATCTCGCGGGCCAGGCGGGCGGTCTCGGACGGCGTCTTGCCGACCTTGACACCGGCGGCCTCGAGGGCCTCCTTCTTCGCCTGGGCGGTGCCCGAGGAGCCGGAGACGATGGCGCCGGCGTGGCCCATGGTCTTGCCCTCGGGGGCGGTGAAGCCGGCGACGTAGCCGACGACCGGCTTGGTGACGTGCTCGGCGATGAAGGCCGCGGCACGCTCCTCGGCGTCGCCACCGATCTCACCGATCATGACGATGAGCTCGGTCTCCGGGTCCTCCTGGAAGGCCTTGAGCGCGTCGATGTGGGTGGTGCCGATGACCGGGTCGCCACCGATGCCCACGGCCGAGGTGAAGCCGATGTCCCGCAGCTCGTACATGAGCTGGTAGGTCAGGGTGCCGGACTTCGAGACCAGGCCGATCTTGCCGGAGCTGGTGATGTCGGCCGGGATGATGCCGGCGTTCGACTGTCCGGGGCTGATCAGACCCGGGCAGTTCGGGCCGATGATGCGGGTCTTGTTGCCCTTGGCACCGGCGTGCGCCCAGAAGGCGGCGGTGTCGTGCACCGGGACGCCCTCGGTGATGACGATGGCCAGGCCGATCTCGGCGTCGATGGCCTCGATCGCGGCGGCCTTGGTGAAGGCCGGCGGGACGAAGAGGACCGTGACGTCGGCGCCGGTCTTCTCCATGGCCTCGGCGACGGTGCCGAAGACCGGGATCTCGGTGCCGTCGACGTCGACCGTGGTACCGGCCTTGCGCGGGTTGACGCCGCCGACGATCTGGGTGCCGGAGGCGAGCATGCGGCGGGTGTGCTTCATGCCCTCGGCGCCGGTCATGCCCTGGACGATGACCTTGCTGTCCTTGGTAAGGAAGATAGCCATGGTGTTAAGTCCCCTTCCTTACTTGTTGGCCAGCTCGGCGGCGCGGTCAGCGGCGCCGTCCATGGTGTCCACGCGCTGCACCAGCGGGTGGTTGGCGTCGTCGAGGATCTTGCGACCCAGCTCCGCGTTGTTGCCGTCCAGGCGGACGACCAGCGGCTTGGAGACGTTCTCGCCCTTGCTCTCCAGGAGCGCCAGGGCCTGCACGATGCCGTTGGCGACCGCGTCGCACGCGGTGATGCCGCCGAAGACGTTGACGAAGACCGACTTGACGTCGGGGTCGCCCAGGATGATCTCCAGGCCGTTCGCCATCACCTCGGCGGACGCGCCGCCACCGATGTCGAGGAAGTTGGCGGGCTTGACGCCGCCGTGGTTCTCACCGGCGTAGGCGACCACGTCGAGGGTGCTCATGACGAGGCCCGCGCCGTTGCCGATGATGCCGACCTGGCCGTCGAGCTTGACGTAGTTCAGGCCCTTGGCCTTGGCGGCGGCCTCCAGCGGGTTGGCCGCGGCCTTGTCCTCCAGGGCCTCGTGCTCGGGCTGGCGGAACTCGGCGTTCTCGTCCAGGGAGACCTTGCCGTCGAGCGCGATGATCTTGCCGTCACCGGACTTGATCAGCGGGTTGACCTCGACGAGGAGGGCGTCCTCCTTGATGAAGACGGTCCACAGCTTCTGCAGGACCTCGGCGACCTGGTCGGCGACCTCGGCCGGGAACTTCGCCGCGGCGACGATCTCGGCGGCCTTCTCCGGGGTGCAGCCCTCGTTGGCGTCGACCGGGATCTTGGCGAGCGCCTCGGGGTTCTGCTCGGCGACGACCTCGATCTCCACGCCGCCCTCGACGCTGGCCATGGCCAGGAAGGTGCGGTTGGTGCGGTCCAGCAGGAACGAGACGTAGTACTCGTCCTTGATGTCCGCGGTCTGGGCCAGCATCACCTTGTGAACGGTGTGGCCCTTGATGTCCATGCCGAGGATCTGCTCGGCCTTGGCGACGGCGTCCGCCGGGTCGGCGGCGAGCTTGACGCCGCCGGCCTTGCCTCGGCCGCCCACCTTCACCTGAGCCTTGACGACGGCGCGGCCGCCGAAGCGCTCCGCGATGGCGGCAGCGTCTGCGGCGGTCTCGATGACATCGCCGTCAAGCACGGGCACACCGTGCTTGGCGAAGAGGTCCCTCGCCTGGTACTCGAACAGGTCCACGTGTTTGTCCTTGTTCGTGGTCGCGGATTGTGTCTCTACGAGCGTGCCACGGCAGGATCTTCGCTGCGGGTCGTCGGGGCGGTGCGGGTACGCAGAGGTACGGCCTTGCGGCCCACACAGCCACGGGCGCTCACGTCAATCAACACGCGCGTCACGTCCGTCTGGCAGGTTATCCCCGCAGGGCCGGGCAGTTCCGCCCGGGGCCTGTCCGCCCCGGGTGAGAACCGTCACAAACAGCCCGGCGGGACGGGGTGGACGGCCGGTCCGCCGATCGCGCGGATTAGCGCGTCCGGGTGAATTCCTCACGCCCCCTGGTCGGCCCCCCTGATCAGGCCCCGCGGGATCGGGCGCTTCTCGATGGCCGCCGCCATGATCTCCGGGAACGCGTCCGGGGTGCAGGCGAAGGCCGGGGCGCCGAGCGAGGCCAGGGCGGCGGCGTGCGCGTGGTCGTACGCCGGGGCCCCCTCGTCGGAGAGCGCCAGCAGGGCGATGAACTGGACGCCGGCCGCCTTCATCGCGGCGACCCGCTTGAGCATGCCGTCCCGGATGCCGCCCTCGTACAGGTCGCTGATCAGCACCACGACGGTCTCGGAGGGCCGGGTGATCCTCGACTGGCAGTAGGCGAGCGCGCGGTTGATGTCGGTGCCGCCGCCGAGCTGGGTGGCGAACAGGACGTCGACCGGGTCGGTGAGCTGCTCGGTGAGGTCGACCACCGAGGTGTCGAAGACGACCAGGCGGGTGTCCAGGGTGCGCATCGAGGAGAGCACCGCGCCGAAGACCGCCGAGTGGACGACCGAGGGCGCCATCGAGCCGGACTGGTCGACGCAGAGGATGACGTCCTTCTTCACGGCGCGCTGGGCGCGGGCGTAGCCGACCAGCCGCTCGGGGACGACGGTGCCGTGCTCGGGCAGGTAGTTCTTCAGGTTGGCCCGGATCGTGCGGTCCCAGTCGATGTCGCGGTGGCGGGGCCGGTTGACCTTGGCGCTGCGGTCGAGGGCGCCGCCGAGGGTGGCCCGGGTGCGGTCGGCGAGCCGGCGCTCCAGGTCGGCGACCACCTTGCCGACCACCGCCCGGGCGGTCTCCCGGGTGGTCTCGGGCAGCGCGTGCTTGAGCGACAGCAGGGTGCCGACCAGGTGCACGTCCGGCTCGACGGCCTCCAGCATCTCCGGCTCCAGCAGCAGCCGGTCCAGGCCGAGCCGGGAGATCGCGTCCTGCTGCATCAGCTGCACGACGGTGGACGGGAAGTACGTGCGGATGTCGCCCAGCCAGCGGGCCACCTGCGGGGCCGAGCCGCCCAGCCCGGCACTGCGGCGGCCGCCGCGGGCGGCCCGGGCGCCCTCCTCGGGGGCGCCGCGGTAGAGCGCGCCGAGGGCGCCGTCCATCGCGGCGTCGCGGCCGCGCAGGGTGCAGCCGGTGCCGTCGGCCTCACCGCCGAGCACCAGCCGCCAGCGGCGCAGCCGTTCGTCGGTCGTGGGCGCTGCCATCTCGTCCTCCTTCGCCGGGTCGGGCGTCATGGGTCGGGTGTCGTGGGTGTCGGGTGTCTTGGGTGTCGGGTGTCACGGGTGGGGCGCACGGGCCGGGGGTCGTGGGCCGGGGGTCAGGTGTCCCGGCCGGCGGCCTGCCGGGGGATCGTCGGACGGATCCCGAGCAGCAGGGCCACCACGGGGACGGCGGCGTCGGCGCGGGCCCGGTCCAGCTCGCCGGCCTCGGCCCGGACGGCCGGGAGCTCGTCGAGCGGACCGGCCGCGACCCGGCCGCCGATGGTGGTGCGCACGCCCGCCTCCAGGGCGGCGAAGGTGCGGCGCAGCAGCGGCAGGACGTCGGTGAAGACCTCGTCGCCCACCCCGGTCAGCCACTCGTCCAGCAGGGCGAGCAGCCGCGGGTCGTGCAGCAGCAGGGCGCCGCCGCCGGTCAGGAAGCCCTCGACCCAACCGGCCGCGTCCGCCGGGGCGTTGGCGACGGAGAGCACCAGCCGGAGCCGGCGGCCGGCCTCCTCGGAGTCGAGCCGGCCGTCGTCCAGCAGCAGTCGCACGGCCCGGCCGCGCAGCAGCCCGGGGGCTCCGGTGGCCGGTCCGCCGGCCGGCTCGCGGCGGGCCAGCGAGCCCAGGGCGGCGGCCCAGCGGTCGGCCAGGCCGGCCAGGCCGGCCAGGCCGGCCAGGCCGGCCAGGCCGTCGGGCTCCGGCACGGCGTCGGAGGCGGTGGCGGCAGCGGTGTCGGCGGCGGTGCCCGGATCGGCGGCCAGCAGGCCGATCGCGCCGTGCACCTCGTCGAGGCGGCCGCGCATCGTCGCCGCGCCCTCGGCGTCCAGGCCGACGCAGGCGGGCGGCAGCCCGACGCAGATCCGCTCGGCCAGGCCCGAGGCCGCCCCGGCCAGCGCGCCGTGGTCGGTGCCGCGCACGTCGCCGTAGCGCAGCGCCCGGACCAGGGCGGGCAGCGCGCCCGCGAGGTGCGCGACGTCGGTGTCCAGGGCCGCGCAGTCGGCGAGCACCCGCATCACCGCGGGCAGGGCGCCGGACAGCCCGGCCAGCAGGCAGGTCTCCACCAGGCCGGTCAGTTCGGCGAGTTCCTCGGCGGCCCGGGCGGTGCCGACGGCCTTGTTGGCCGCCGCCTCCTCGACCGTGGTGCCCCACTGGGCGGCCTCGGCGATCCGGACCGCGAACTCGGGCTGCCAGCACAGCCGCCAGCTCTCCCGGAACGTCCCGGTCGAGTTCACCGAGGAGCGCGCGGGCACGCCCCAGTCCACGCCCAGCAGCCGCAGCCGGTGCAGCAGCCGGGAGCGGGCCGCGTCGTTCTCCTTGCGCAGGTCGAGGTCGACGTCCTTCGGCGCGGCCTCGGGCTTGAGCCGCAGCGAGCGCTGCAAACGGGTCAGGTCGCGCTGGAGCGGCACCGCCGGTGCGGCGTCCGGGACCTCGCCGAGCGCGTCGCCGACCACCAGGCGGTCCCGGACCAGCTCCAGTGCGACGTCCGAGCCCTCGCAGAGCACCGCGCGCACGGCGTCCAGGGTCTCGGTCAGCCCGGCGAGCGGGCGGCCGCGCAGCACGGCCAGGGTCTCGGCGAGCCGGACCGCCTCGATCACGTGCGCGGAGGAGACCGGGTGGTCCTCGGCGCGCAGCAGGTCGGCGGCCCGGGTGAGCCAGCGCGGCACCGGGTCCCCGTCGGTGGTGAACAGGTGGTGGTACCAGCCGGGCGACTGCACGCCCGCGCCGTAGCCGGTGGCCTGGGAGAGCCGGCGGTGCGTCCACGGCACCCAGGTGATGTCCGTGCGCACCTTCTTCGGCAGCCCGGCGAGCAGCGCCCGGTCGTGGGCGACGGTGGGCATCCGCTCCAGCGCGGGGACGTGGAAGGCCCCGCAGACCACGGCGATCCGCAGGTGCCCGGCGCGCCGGGCGGCACGGATCTGCTGGCGCATGTACGCCTCGCGCAGCAGGTCCCGGCGGGACTCGCCGAGGCCCTCGGCGCGCAGCGCGCCCATCGCCTCGGCGACGGCGGCGAACGGCGCCAGCGCGTCGGTGCCGGGCGCGCGGTGCTCGACCACGTCCTCCCACCAGCGCTCGGCGTCGTCGTGCCCGGCCGCCTCGGCGAGCAGCGCCAGCGGGTCGGCGACCGGGTCGGCGCCGGCCTCCTCGGCGTCGTCCTCCTCGGCGTCGCCGGCCTCACCGTCCTCGGCAGGAACGGCGGGACCGACGGGCTCGGCGGGCGCGAAGCCGTACGCGGCGGGCAGGTCGATGAAGCGGACCGGCAGGTCGTGGTCCACGGCGTGCCGGATCGCCACCCACTCCGGGGAGAACTCGGCGTACGGCCAGAAGGCGGCCTTCGCCGGGTCGTCCACCGCGTGGGCGAGCAGCGCCACCGGCGGGACCAGGTCCTTCTCGGCCGCTAGGTGGACGATCGCGTCGGCCTCCGGCGGGCCCTCGATCAGCACCGCGTCCGGCCGCCACTGCGCCAGCGCGGCGGCCACCGCCCGGGCCGAACCGGGGCCGTGGTGGCGGATGCCCAGCAGGGCGACCTCGGGGCTCGTCATACGGTCACCTCGCGGGCGGCGCGGTAGAAGTCCTTCCAGCCGTCGCGCTCGCGCACCACTCCTTCGACGTACTCGCGCCAGACGGCCCGGTCCGCCACCGGGTCGCGGACGACGGCGCCGAGGATGCCGGCCGTCACGTCCCCGGCCCGCAGCACGCCGTCGCCGAAGTGGGCGGCCAGCGCGAGCCCGTTGGTCACCACCGAAATCGCCTCGGCGGTGGAGAGGGTGCCGCTCGGGGTCTTGACCTTCGTCCGGCCGTCCACCGTGATCCCGGCCCGCAGCTCGCGGAAGACGGTGACCACGCGCCTGATCTCCTCGGCGCCGCCGGGCAGTTCGGGCAGGTCCAGGGAGCGGCCGAGCTGGCCGACCCGCCGGGTGACGATGTCGACCTCCTCGTCCAGCGAGCCCGGCAGCGGCAGCACCACGGTGTTGAAGCGGCGGCGCAGCGCGCTGGACAGCTCGTTGACGCCGCGGTCGCGGTCGTTGGCGGTGGCGATCACGTTGAAGCCGCGCACGGCCTGCGTCTCGGCGCCCAACTCCGGTATCGGGAGCGTCTTCTCGGACAGGATGGTGATCAGACTGTCCTGCACGTCGGCCGGGATGCGGGTGAGCTCCTCGACCCGGGCGATCTTCCCGTCGGCCATCGCCCGCATCAGCGGCGAGGGCACCAGGGCGTCCCGGCTGGGCCCGTTGGTGAGCAGCTGGGCGTAGTTCCAGCCGTAGCGGACGGCCTCCTCGGGGGTGCCGGCCGTGCCCTGCACCAGCATCGTGGAGTCGCCGCTGATCGCCGCGGCCAGGTGCTCGGACACCCAGGTCTTCGCGGTGCCCGGCACGCCGAGCAGCAGCAGCGCCCGGTCCGTCGCCAGGGTCGTCACGGCGACCTCGACGATCCGGCGCGGGCCGATGTACTTGGGGGTGATCCGGGTGCCGTCGGGCAGTTCGCCGCCGAGCAGGTACGTCGCCACGGCCCACGGCGAGAGCTTCCAGCGCTCGGGGCGCGGACGGTCGTCCTGCGCGGCCAGCGCGGCCAGTTCACCGGCGAACGCGTCCTCGGCGTGCTGCCGCAGAACGTCGGTCATGGGGGCTCCTTCGGGTCGGCCGCCGGGCACACGGGTGCCCCGGGCGGAGTGGTGATCGGGGGGAGCCAGGTCGGCGTCCCGGCCTGTGGAACCAACCCTGCACCGAGCCACTGACAACCCGCCGGGGGCCGCGGACGGGCCGTCAGCCACTGTCAGTGCCGCCGCCTACGGTCGGTCGCATGGAGGAACGCTGGAGCACCGAACACGTCCTGTCCCTGGCACCTGACGCCGCCTCGCAGAAGGCCGCGGGGAAGCTCTCCGCGCCCGCGCCGTGGTCCGGCACCGGCACCGACGGCACCGCGCTCTGGGGCGAGTGCAAGGGCAGCGGCCGCACGCCGTACCGCACCGCGATCGAACTCGCCACGCCCGCCTACCAGTGCACCTGCCCCAGCCGGAAGTTCCCGTGCAAGCACGCGCTCGGGCTCCTCCTGCTGTGGAGCGGCACCCCGGCGGCCGTCCCGGCCGGCGAGCCCGCCGACTGGGTCTCCGAGTGGCTCGCCTCCCGCCAGGAGCGCGCCGAGAAGCGCGCGGAGAAGAAGGAGGAAGACCCGGAGGCCACCCGGCGCCGGCTCGAGAAGCGCGGCGCCAAGGTCGCGGTCGGCGCCGCCGAGCTGCGGCTGCGGCTGGCCGACCGGGTCCGGCACGGCCTGGCCGACCAGTCCACCGCCGGCCCCTGGGAGGAGGTCGCCGCCCGGATGGTCGACGCGCAGGCCCCCGGCCTGGCCGCCCGGGTCCGCGAACTGGACGCGCTGCCGCAGGAGCGGCTGCTGGAGGAGTACGCCATGCTGCACCTGCTCGCCACCGCCGCCACCCGGATGGACGAACTGCCGGCCGAACTGGCCGCCACCGTCCGCACCCGGGTCGGCTTCCCCGCTGACCCCGGCACGGCCGGCCCCACCGTCCGCGACCGCTGGCTGGTCCTCGGCACCCGGGACACCACGGACGAGCGGCTCACCACCCGCCGGGTCTGGCTGCGCGGCGCCAAGACCGGCCGCCCGGCCCTGCTGCTCTCCTTCGGCCACCAGGGCCAGGCCCCCGCCCTCGCCCTGCCCACCGGCCGCCTGGTCGAGGCCGACCTCGCCTACTTCCCCGCCGCCCACCCGCTGCGCGCCGACCTCCGCGAGCGCTACGGCGCCCCCGAGCCGGGCCCCGCCGGCCCGCCCGCCGGGCTCACCGTCGCCGAGGCGGTGGCCGGCTACGGCACCGCCGTCGCCGACGACCCGTGGCTGGAGAGCCGGCCCACCGTGCTCGGCGACGTCGTCCCGGTCCGCACCCCGGACGGCTGGTTCCTGACGGACGGCCACCACACCGTGCCGGTCCGCGCCTCGGCCGTCCCGGAGGCCGCGCTGTGGCGGCTGGCCGCGGTCTCCACCGGCCGCCCGCTGACGGTCTTCGGCGAGTACGGCCACCAGGGCTTCGCCCCGGTCACGGCCTGGGCCGCCGACCAGCGCCCGGTCGGCCTCACCAACGTTTAGGGCGTGTCTTGTGGATCCCTGCCGGGCGCGCGACGCTCCCCCAGCCTTCGGCCGGGAGGTACCCCCAGGGCACAAACGCACCTCGCCGCGTTGTCGTCGGTCGCCAATGGCCCCCAGCCTTCGGCCGGGAGGTGCCCCCACCGCAGTGACTCCCTCCTCCGCCTTGCGATGCACGCACCCCAACGCCGCGCCCTGATCCGACAAAACCCACAAGACACGCCCAGGAGCACCAGGAATGACGATCACCCAGGACCCGTGGGAGACCCTGCACGCCAGCGCCCTGCTCGGCACCGACCGCCGTCCGCTCCCGGCCACCGCCCTGCCGCTCGCCGACGCCGTGGACCAGGGCGATCCGGCCACCGCCCTGCTGGAGCTGGCCGCGCTGGCCGCCGTCCGCCGCCGGGCCGGCGCGCTGCCCGTACCGGCCGACGGGCCGCCCGGCCCGCCCGCGGCCGAGGACACCCGCCCGGAGCTGCCCGAGCCGGCCGCCCGCCGGCTGGCCGTCCTGCTCTCGGGGCGCACCGGCGGCGGCACCGGCGCCGGCGGCACCCTGGCCAACCTGTCCGAGCTGCTGCCGCAGTGGCTCGCCACCGCCCGGGCGAGCGGCCTGCGCCCGCCCGCCGCGCTGATACCCGGCCTGCTCGACGCCGCCCGCGCCCGCAGCGAACTGCGCTCCGACGCCGTGGCGTTGGCCGGTCCGCCGGGCCGCTGGCTGGCCGAGCAGAACCCCGACTGGCGGTTCGTGCTGCGCACCACCGCCCCCGAGCCGCCGCAGCGGCCCACGGACGACCGGCTCTGGCACGAGGGCCTGTTCGCCGAACGGGTCACCCACCTCACGCAGCTGCGCCGCCGCGATCCCGCGGCCGGCCTGGAGCTGCTGCGCGGCACCTGGTCCACCGAGCGCGCCGAGGACCGCCTGCTCTTCCTGGACGCCCTCCAGGACGGCCTCTCCCCCGCCGACGAACCGTTCCTGGAGGCCGCCCTCGGCGACCGCAGCAAGAACGTCCGGGCCACCGCCGCCGAGCTGCTCTCCACCCTGCCCGGCTCCGCGCTGGCCCGCCGGATGGCCGAGCGGGCGCGGGCCGCCGTCCGGCTCGCCGACACCGGCACGCACCTGCTGGTCACCCCGCCCACCGCGTGCGACGCGCAGATGCAGCGCGACGGGATCGCCCCCAAGTCGCCCACCGGGCGCGGTGAACGGGCCTGGTGGTTCGGCGAGTTGGTGGCCGCCGCACCGCTGTCGCTGTGGCCGGAGAGCACCGGGCTGACGCCCGGGCAGCTGCTCGCCCTGCGGGTCGGCGACAGCATCGACGAGACCAGCAGCAGCTGGGCCGACGACCTGCGGGAGGCCTGGGCGCGGGCCGCCGTCCGCCAGCAGGACGCCGACTGGGCCCGGGCGCTGCTCGGCCCGGCCCCGGTCCCGTCCGGGCGCGGCGCCCGGACCCGCGCGCTGCGCACCACCGGCGCCCCGGCCAAGCTGCTGGCCGTCCTCCCGCCGGAGGAGCGGGCGGTCTGGACGGCCGCGTTCATCACGGTGCACGGGCTGGGCGAGGCCTTCCAGCTGCTCGGCGCCTGCGCCACCCCGTGGACGCCGCCGCTGTCCACCGCCGTGGTGACCGCCCTGGCCCGGGCGGCGGCCTCCGGGGCGTACCCGTGGAGCCACAGCGGGGTGCTCGGGATGACGGAGCGCGCGCTCGCCCCGGAGACGGCCGCCGCGGTGGAGGAGCTGGCCGCCGGGGCCGCCCCGGACTCCGCGTGGTCCGAGACCTTCTCCCGGCTGGCCGGCACCCTGCGCTTCCGGGCGGCGATGCTCGCGGAGCTGGCGGGCTGAGGGCGGGCCGGGCCCGCGGTACGCCTCCGGAGACGACGAAGACGACGAAGACGACGGAGACGACGGAGACGACGGAGCGGGCCGGCCCCTGGGAGGGCCGGCCCGCTCGACGCGCCGTGGCTCAGCCGGCCCGCAGGTTCGACTCGACCCAGGCGACCACGTCCCGGGTCGGCGTGCCCGGGGTGAAGATGTCCGCGACGCCCAGCGCCTTGAGCTCGGCGATGTCCTCGTCCGGGATGATCCCCCCGCAGAAGACCTTGATGTCCTCCGCGTCGCGCTCCTTCAGCAGCTCCAGCACCCGGGCGCACAGCGTCATGTGGGCACCGGAGAGGATCGACAGCCCGATGCCGTCCGCGTCCTCCTGGATCGCGGTGTCGACGACCTGCTCGGGCGTCTGGTGCAGTCCGGTGTAGATGACCTCCATACCGGCGTCGCGCAGGGCTCGCGCGATGACCTTGGCACCACGGTCGTGACCGTCGAGCCCGGGCTTGGCGACCACCACACGGATCGGCCCCGACACACTCATGACTGCCTCCTGGACCTCGTCGTCCACCATCCGACCGGGCCTCGTGGGCCGCCGGCGCGGTTAACGGTCGATAACCAACCTGAGGGGAGGTTAGCGCCACCCGGCACGGTTGACCGCGCCGCCCCCGAAGAGGAGGGCAAAGTCACAGCTCCGGGCCTTGCTACCAGCGGGTATACCCGTCCTTCCCGCAACCTCCGCACAGACCCCCCGGCCGACCCCTTGACATCCGGAGGTTTTTCCGGGGCGTCGTCCTTGGGACTACAGTCACGGCTGCCCTTGGGACTACAGTCACGGCTGTTCTCCCCTCGTCCGACGACGCCCGAGGCCCACCGAGGAGGCAGCCCCCGATGGCTCCCGATGCAGCCGCCCGTCCGACCCGCGCGGAGCTGCGCCTCGCCGCCCGCGAGCAGTCCCGTGCCCAGCGCCGCGGCGCCGCCAAGGCGGCCACCCGGACGGCCCTGTTCCGGGTCGCGCTGCCGTCGGTGGCCGCGCTCGGGGTGGCCGCCGCCGCGGCGGTCACCGTGCAGGGGGAGGCCGACCAGCAGCGCGCCCAGGCCGCCGGACGGACGCCGCAGGCCACGGCGCCGGACACCGCGGCCGCGCACGCGGCGACCCAGGCGCTCGCGGCCGGCGCACCGGCCCAGGCCTCGCGCGGCGACGCCCGCCAGCCGCTGGCCGGCGCCCAGCCCACCGAGGCCCCCACCGCGCAGCCCACCGCCGAGCCGGCCCCCGAACCGGTGAAGCCCACGGTGGTCATGCCGGTCGCCCGGCACGGCCTCGGTGAACTGTTCGGCGAGGCCGGCACCCACTGGGCCAACCGGCACACCGGCATCGACTTCCCGGTGGACGGCGGCTCCGAGGTCTACGCCGTGACCGACGGCACGATCCGCACCCAGTGGAACCCGTTCTACGGCTACATGACGATCCTCAAGATGCCCGACGGCACCGAGGCCTGGTACTGCCACCTGCGGGCGTACAAGGTGCGCAAGGGCCCGGTGAAGCAGGGCGACGTGATCGCCTTCGTCGGCAGCAGCGGCAACAGCACCGGCCCGCACCTGCACTTCGAGATCCGGCCGCAGGGCAACGGGCCGATCGACCCGCTGCCCTGGCTCCTCTCGAACGGGCTGGACCCGCGCTAGCGGGTCGGAGCAGCTCCGCGGGGCAGAGCCGCTCCGCCGCTCAGAGCTTCTCCACCGGCGCGTAGCGCAGCAGCAGCTGCTTGCGCCCGTCGGTGCCGAAGTCGACGGTGGCCTGCGCCCGGTCGCCGACGCCCGTGACGGCCACCACCGTGCCCAGCCCGAAGCTGTCGTGGGTGACCCGGTCGCCGACCGCGAGCGAGACCGCCTCGCGCTCCACCAGCTGGCCGCCGCGCCGCGCCGACTGCCCCCAGCCGGCCTTCGGCTTGGCCGCCGCGGCCGACGAGGAGGAACGCGAACTCCCGCCCCCGGAGGAGGACTTGCCCCAGGACGAGCCCGAGGAGTAGCCGCGCTGGACCGGCGCCTGGGCCGCCCCGGTGCGCTTCCACTCCACCAGCGTCTCCGGGATCTCCTCCAGGAACCGCGAGGCCGGGTTGTAGGCCGGCTGCCCCCAGGCGCTGCGCAGCACCGAGCGGGTCAGGTACAGCCGCTCGCGGGCCCGGGTGAGCCCGACGTACGCGAGCCGGCGCTCCTCCTCCAGCTCCTTGACCTGGTTGAGCGCCCGCATGTGCGGGAAGATCCCGTCCTCCATGCCGGTCAGGAAGACGACGGGGAACTCCAGGCCCTTGGCGGTGTGCAGGGTCATCATCGTGATGACGCCCTGCCCGTCCTCGTCGTCGTCCGGGATCTGGTCCGAGTCGGCGACCAGCGCGACCCGCTCCAGGAAGTCGGCCAGCGAGCCGACCGGCGGCGTGCCCTCCTCGTCGGCGTCCGGCCGCTCGCCCGGGTCCTGCTCGTACTCCAGGGCGACGGAGGCGAGCTCCTGGAGGTTCTCCACCCGGGTCTCGTCCTGCGGGTCGGTGGAGGCCTGGAGCTCGGCCAGGTAGCCGGTCTCCTCCAGGACGGCCTCCAGCACCGCCGCCGGGCCCGCGCCCGACTCGACCACCTGGCGCAGTCCGGCCATCAGGGTGTTGAACTTCTTGACGGCGTTGGCCGAGCGCGCGGCCATCCCGTACGCCTCGTCGACCCGCACCAGCGCCTGGGCGAAGGAGATCCGCTCCCGCGAGGCCAGCGCGTCGATCATCGCCTCGGCCCGCTCGCCGATGCCGCGCTTGGGCACGTTGAGGATCCGGCGCAGCGGCACGGTGTCCTCCGGGTTGGAGAGCACCCGCAGGTACGCCAGGACGTCCCGGACCTCCTTGCGCTCGTAGAAGCGCACCCCGCCGACCACCTTGTACGGCAGGCCGACCCGGATGAACACCTCCTCGAACACGCGGGACTGGGCGTTGGTCCGGTAGAAGATCGCGACGTCGCCGGGCTTGGCCTCGCCCTTGTCGGTGAGCCGGTCGATCTCGTCGGCGATGAACTGGGCCTCGCCGTGCTCGTCGTCCGCGACGTAGCCGACGACCTTCTCGCCGTGGTCCCCGGCCGTCCAGAGCTTCTTCTCGCGGCGGTTGGCGTTGCGCTCGATGACGGCGTTGGCGGCGCTCAGGATGGTCTGGGTGGAGCGGTAGTTCTGCTCCAGCAGGATCGTGGTCGCGTTCGGGTAGTCCTCCTCGAACTGGAGGATGTTGCGGATGGTCGCGCCGCGGAAGGCGTAGATCGACTGGTCCGCGTCACCGACCACGCACAGCTCGGCCGGCGGCACCTCGGCCAGCCGCCCGGCCGCCGGGTTCACCAGCTCCCCGTCCACGGTGCGCCTGGGCGCGGCGGCGACGGATCCTCCGCTGAGCTCCCGGACCAGCATGTACTGGGCGTGGTTGGTGTCCTGGTACTCGTCGACCAGGATGTGCCGGAACCGGCGCCGGTAGTGCTCGGCGACGTCGGGGAAGGCCTGCAGCAGGTTCACCGTCGTCATGATGATGTCGTCGAAGTCCAGCGCGTTGGCCTCGCGCAGCCGCCGCTGGTAGAGCGCGTACGCCTCGGCGAGCTTCTTCTCCATCGGGTTGGCGGCCTGGTCGGCGAAGGTCTCCTCGTCGATCAGCTCGTTCTTGAGGTTGCTGACCTTCGCCGTGAACGACTTCGGCGGGTACTGCTTCGGGTCCAGGTCGAGGTCGCGGCAGACCAGCGACATCAGCCGCTGCGAGTCGGCCGAGTCGTAGATCGAGAAGCTGGAGGTGAAGCCCAGCTGCTTGGACTCGCGACGCAGGATGCGCACGCAGGCGCTGTGGAAGGTGGAGACCCACATCGCCCGGGCGCGCGGGCCGACCAGCGCCTCGACGCGCTCGCGCATCTCGCCGGCCGCCTTGTTGGTGAAGGTGATCGCCAGGATCTCCCCCGGCTGCACCCCGCGGGCGCCCAGCAGGTGGGCGATCCGGTGGGTCAGCACCCGGGTCTTGCCCGAGCCGGCGCCGGCCACGATCAGCAGCGGCGATCCCGCGTGCAGCACCGCCTCGCGCTGCGGGTCGTTCATCCCCTCCAGCAGCTGCGCCGGGTCCACCACCGTCCGCGCGGCACCGTTGCGGTACCAGGCGTCCCGCTCCGCCTCGGCGGCGTGGTCGGTCTGGAACAGGCCGTCCGGGATGGCCTCCTCGTACGCGTCGTACGGGGCCTCCTCCTCGTACGGCGGGGGCTCCTCACCGATGGCGTCGACGGGCGCGTCGGGCTGCTTCGACCCGGCGGCGGGTGCCTCGAAACCGGGGAGCGGAAGGTCGTCAAAGAGGCTACTCATGGCACATCGAGTCTATGGCCACCCACCGACAAGCCCGCCCGCCCCGGACGATCCGGGGCGGGCGGGCTCCGTGGCGGCGCCCCAGGACGCCGGGGTGCCTCAGACCAGGCGGCGGGCGGTGGCCCAGCGGGTCAGCTCGTGGCGGTTGCTGAGCTGGAGCTTGCGCAGGACGGCGGAGACGTGGCTCTCGACCGTCTTCACCGAGATGAAGAGCTGCTTGGCGATCTCCTTGTAGGCGTAGCCGCGGGCGATCAGCCGCAGGACCTCGCGCTCGCGCTGGGTGAGCCGGTCCAGGTCCTCGTCCACCGGCGGGGTGTCGGTGGCGGCGAAGGCGTCCAGCACGAAACCGGCCAGCCGGGGCGAGAACACCGCGTCGCCGTCGGCGATCCGGAAGATCGCGTTCACCAGGTCGGTGCCGGTGATGGTCTTGGTGACGTAGCCGCGCGCGCCGCCGCGGATGACGCCGATGACGTCGTCGGCGGCGTCCGACACCGACAGCGCCAGGAACTTCACCCCGCCCTGCTCGCCCATCACCCCGACCGAGCGGCGCAGCACCTCGACGCCGCCGCCGCCCGGCAGGTGGACGTCGAGCAGCACCACGTCCGGCCTGGTCTCGGCGACCACCCGGACCGCCGAGTCCACGTCGTCGGCCTCGCCGACCACGTCGATGCCGGTCACCTCGGTGCGGCCGATCTCGGCCCTGACCCCCGTCCGGAACATCCGGTGGTCGTCCACCAGCACGACCCGGGCCGTGCGCTCCGGAGCTGCCTCAGTCATTCGTTCTCTCCATCTCCAGCTCGACCTCGGTGCCGCCGCCCGCCGCCGGCCGCACCCGTGCGGTGCCGCCGTTGCGCTTCATCCGGCCGATGATCGACTCCCGTACGCCCATCCGGTCCTCGGGCACCGTGTCGGGGTCGAAGCCGGGGCCGTGGTCGCGGACGAACACCGACACCGTCCTCCCCTCGACCTCGGCGTAGACCTGGACCGGTCCCCCGCCACCGTACTTGGCCGCGTTGACGGTCGCCTCCCTCGCGGCCTGCATCTGGGCCGCGATCCGCTCGTCCATCGGGCAGTCGCCGACGATCACCAGCTCGACCGGGACGCCGTGCCGGTCCTCGACCTCGGCGACGGCGGCCCGCAGGCTCTCCGCCATGGTGTCCGGCGCGGCCTCGGCGGCGGCCTCCGGGCGGTACAGCCACAGCCGCAGCTCGCGCTCCTGCGAGCGGGCCAGCCGCAGCACCTCCTTGGGGTCCTCGGCCCGGCGCTGGATCAGGGTCAGGGTGTGCAGCACGGAGTCGTGGATGTGCGCGGCGATCTCGGCGCGCTCCTGGGCCCGGATGCGGGCGGTGCGCTCGGCCCCGAGGTCCTGCCAGAGCCGCAGGCCGTACGGGCCGAGCAGCACCAGCACACCGGCCAGCACGGCGAGCGAGGCCTCGATCACCGAGGCGAGGGTGGAGCCGCTGCCCTGCATGGCGAGCAGCGCGATGGTGCCCGCGACCGCGAGCAGCACGCCGGCGCCGACCCGGGTGTAGGCGCCGCGCCGCTTCTCGCCCTCCTCGATGCCGAACCAGCGCTGCCAGCGCGAGTCGTCGGCCTGCCGCCAGACCAGCGCCACGCCGACGCCGATCGCCAGCAGCGGCCAGGTGTACGGCTTGGCGGTCTGCCAGCCGAGCACGTTGAGCAGGGCGATCACGCCGACCACCGTCATCACCAGGGCGGCGAGCTGGCCGAGACCGCCCTGCCCGGCCTTGCCGGCCGACTCGGCCTCCTCCCCCTCCGCCGGGGCGCCCACCGGCTCGCCCTGCAGGGTGAGCTGGAGCAGCCGGCGCATCCGGCCCACCCAGCCGCCGGCCTGGCCGGCCTTGCTCAGCAGGCCGCCCTGCACCCCCGGCGAGGCCGGGACGAACGCCCCGTTGAAGTACACCCACTGGGCGCCGGCGCGCTGCGAGGGCTCGCCGATGCCGATCGGCACCACGAACCAGAACGCGGCGTACAGCAGCGCGCCGATCCCCTGCGCGAAGAACAGCACGACGAAGGCGATCCGCACCCACCGCACCGGCAGCCCGAGGTGCACCGCCAGGCCGTGCGCGACGCCGCCCAGCATCCGTCCCTGCGGGCTGCGGTAGAGCCGGCGGTAGGGCGGCCGCCCGTCGTCGGGCGCGCTCGGGTCGGCGCCGGCCGACGACGCGGTGTCGGGGGCGATGGATCGGGGATCGGTACCGGGGGCTGCCACGCCACCGATGGTTCCACGCGGGCACCCGCGGGCGCATCAGGGTGTGTCCCCATCCCGTATCAGGGACAAGTCAGGGTACGGACAGGGCTCGACCCGGTTGGGCCGGGCGGTCCTCTGCCGGAAGGATGGTGTCCATGACCGAGGACCCCCGCATCGAGGAAACCGGGCCCGCCGCCCCGCCGGAACCGGACCGCCCGCCACTGACCAGGACCGAGCACCACCGCGTGGTGGCCGGCGTCTGCGGCGGCCTCGGCCGGCACCTGGACATCGACCCGGTGGTCTTCCGGGTCGTCACGGTGGTGCTCTGCCTCTCCGGCGGCCTCGGGCTGTTCCTGTACGGCCTGGCCTGGCTGATCGTCCCGACCGACGACGGGGCCAAGGGCCGCGGCGGGCGCACCGAGCTCCAGCGGGTGCTCACCGGGCGGGTGGACGGCCAGTCGGTCGGCGCGGTGCTGCTGACCGTGATCGGCACCGGGGTCTTCTTCTCCTCGATGGGTGACGGCGGCCAGCTGTTCCCGCTGCTGCTGCTCGCCGCCCTGGTCTTCCTGGCGGTGCGCTACGACCCGGACCGCCGCCGGGGCCGGGGGCGCGAGCACCGGAACGGCGGCCCGTACGACCGCCACTTCCCCGGGTCCGAGGGCACCGGCGGCACCGCCGCGGACGGTGCCGGGGCCTACCGCTGGCCGCGGCCGGAACAGGACGGGGCCGCCCGGGCCGCCGGGAAGGCCCCCGCCGACGGCGCCGGCGGCTACCTGTGGGACCCGCGCCACCCGGAGCGCAACCCGTACGGGGCCACCGCCCCGGCCGCCCCGACCCCGCCCCACGGCACGCCGACCCCGCCGTACGGCACCCCGGTGCCGCCGGCCGGCACCCCGGCCCAGCCCTGGTGGCAGCGCGCCGACCTGCCGGAGGGCGACCCGCTGCGCAAGGAGGGCGCGAAGCGCCGCCCCGAGGCCGCCGCCGCACGGCGCCCCCGGGAGCGCTCGGCACTCGGCTTCTTCGGCTTCCTGCTGGCGATCGGCGCCGCCGCCGCGGTCTGGTCCGCCTCCGTCGACCGCGGCCACAACCCCACCGTGCTGAGCGCGACGGTGCTGGCCACCGCGCTGCTGGTGGTGGGCCTGACGCTGCTGGTCGGCGCGAAGTTCGGCCGGGCCCGGCGGCTGGCGGTGACCGGTCTGCTGCTCACCCTGGCGCTGGCCTTCGTCGGCCACTCGCCGGACTCCGTGCGCGACGCGGTGGGCGACCGCGCCTGGACCGTCGCCTCGGCGTCCGACCTGCACGACCGGTACAACCTGGGCGCCGGGGAGATCAGGCTGGACCTGTCCGGACTCGACCCGGCCGGGGCCGCCCTCGCCACCAAGGTCGACCTCGGCGTCGGCGACATGACCGTCACCGTGCCGGACGACGTGACGGTGAACCTGGTGACCCGGATCGGCCTCGGCAACGTCGCCCTCCCCGGTGACCGGAGCGACGGCACCGGGCGGCACACCTACCTGATCGGCCCTGCCAACGGGCAGCCGGCCAAGGGGACCCTCAATCTCGAACTCGGGATCGGGCTCGGCAACATCAAGGTGGTCCAGCAGTGAGGAAGCACCGGCTCGACCTGTTCTCGCTGATCGCGGGCGCGCTGTTCACGGTGATCGCCGTGCTCTACCTGGTCGCGGCGCTCAACGACCAGTCGGTGAACGGGCGGATCGTCATCCCGGTCACCTTCATCGTGCTCGGCGTCGGCGGCCTGGCCGGCGCGGTCGCGGCGGTGGCCCGGCGCGGCCGGCCCGACCGCGAGGAGTGACCCGCCCCGCCCGACCCTAGGGCGTCAGCTCTGCTGCGGGCCCAGGGTCAGCCGGTCCCCGTCCTTGCTGACGGCGTACCTGGGCAGCGGCTTGACCGCCGGCCCGTTGACCACCGCACCGGTCGCGGCGTCGAACCGGGAGCCGTGGCAGGGGCAGTACAGCTGGCCGTTCTTCGGCGCGTCCACGGCGCAGCCCGCGTGGGTGCACACGGCGGAGAAGGCGCAGTACTGGCCGGCCTTGGGCTGGACGATGTAGACGGCGTCCCCGGTGGCCGGGTCCTTGACCTGGGCCGAGCCGCCGACCGGCACGCTCGCGGCGGGCACCGCGGGGGCCGGGGCGGTGGCGGCCGGGGCACCGGGGGCCGGGGCGCCGGAGGCCGGGGCCGCCGACTGCTTGGGCGCGGCCGTCCGGTCCCGGCCGAAGGTGCGGGTCAGCGAGCCGGTGAGCAGCCCGGCCCCGCCGATCGCGACGGCCGCGATCCCGCCGTCCACCAGGGCCCGGCGCTTGACGTGGTCCTCGCCCAGCCCGCGCTCGCGGTCCCGCCCGGCCCGGCGGGCCAGGTAGCCGTCCACCGACAGGTACGGCGTGCCGGCCAGCAGCAGCGGCGTCCAGGCCATCAGGTAGGCCAGGTCGTTGCCGAGGTAGTACGGCGAGACGCTCCAGCTGACGGTCAGCCACAGGCTGAGGTTGAGCAGGGCGCCGCCGAGCGCGGCGGCCCGGCCCCAGAGGCCGACCAGGGTGCCGAGGCCCACCGCCAGCTCGCCGAAGGCGATGGCGAGCGCGAACAGGGTCGGGTGGTCGAGGGCGGGGCCGAGCAGGAAGGAGATCGGGCTGCCGCCCGCCTTGGCGGCCTGGGTCTGCGAGACGAAGGAGGCCGGGTCGCCCGCTCCGGCCAGGAAGTGGGCGTCGGAGAGCTTGTCGAGGGCGGCATAGACGAACGTGACGCCGAGGAAGAGCCGCAGGGGCAGCAGCGCGTACCTGGACGCGAGCGCCCTCCGCTGCGCCGCCCGGGCGGCCCGGCCGGCCGCTCCCCCACCGGCCGGCACCGGGTTGCTGGCCTCCGACATCCCTCACACCTTCCCTCGCCGCCCGCCACTCCCTGACAGGTCCGGTCCGCATTCTGCCCGCTCCCGACCGCTTTCGGTGGGAGGTCCCTCCCGGAGAGCGGCGCCCGCACCGCGAAACGGCCGCGCCGTCGCTCCCTTCAGTACGGGAACGACGGCGCGGCCGTTCAGGCATCGGCCTCAGGACGAGGAAGCGCCCCGGCGGCCGGTGGGAGGGGTCACTCCCACTCGATGGTGCCCGGCGGCTTGCTGGTGACGTCGACGACGACGCGGTTCACGTCGCGGACCTCGTTGGTGATCCGGGTGGAGATCTTCGCCAGCACGTCGTACGGCAGGCGCGACCAGTCGGCGGTCATGGCGTCCTCGGACGAGACCGGGCGCAGCACGATCGGGTGACCGTAGGTGCGGCCGTCGCCCTGCACGCCCACGCTGCGGACGTCGGCGAGCAGCACGACCGGGCACTGCCAGATCTCGCGGTCCAGACCGGCCGCGGTCAGCTCCTCGCGGGCGATCGCGTCGGCGTCGCGGAGCAGGTCCAGACGCTCCTTGGTGACCTCGCCGACGATCCGGATGCCCAGGCCCGGGCCCGGGAACGGCTGGCGCTGGACGATCTCCTCCGGCAGGCCCAGCTCCTGGCCGACCATCCGGACCTCGTCCTTGAACAGCTTGCGCAGCGGCTCGACCAGCTGGAACTGGAGGTCCTCGGGCAGGCCGCCGACGTTGTGGTGGGACTTGATGTTGGCGGTGCCCTCGCCGCCGCCGGACTCCACCACGTCCGGGTACAGGGTGCCCTGGACCAGGAAGTCGACCGACTCGCCGTGCTCGCCGGCCTCGGCGATGATCTCGGCCTGGGCCTGCTCGAACACGCGGATGAACTCGCGGCCGATGATCTTGCGCTTCTCCTCGGGGTCGGTGACCCCCTTCAGCGCGTTCAGGAAGCGCTCGGAGGCGTCGACGACCTTCAGCTGGACGCCGGTGGCGGCCACGAAGTCCTTCTCGACCTGCTCGGTCTCGCCCTTGCGCATCAGGCCGTGGTCGACGTAGACGCAGGTCAGCTGGTCGCCGATGGCGCGGTTGACCAGCGCGGCCGCGACCGCGGAGTCCACGCCGCCGGACAGGCCGCAGATGGCGCGCTTGTCGCCGACCTGCTCACGGATCAGGGCGACCTGCTCCTCGACCACGCTGCCGGTGGTCCAGGTGGGGGCGATGCCGGCGCCGCGGTAGAGGAAGTGCTCCAGGATCTGCTGGCCGTGGTCGGAGTGCAGCACCTCGGGGTGGTACTGGACGCCGTACAGCCGGGCCTCGTCGTTCTCGAAGGCCGCGACCGGGACCAGGTCGGTGGAGGCGGTGACGGCGAAGCCCTCCGGGGCGGCCGAGCAGGCGTCGCCGTGCGACATCCACACCGAGTGCTGCGCCGGGACGCCCTCGAACAGGGTGGAGCCGCTGCGGGAGACGGTCAGCGGGGTGCGGCCGTACTCGCGGGCGCCGTTGTTGTCGACGGTGCCGCCGAGGGTCTTGGCCATCAGCTGGAAGCCGTAGCACATGCCGAAGACCGGGACACCGGCCTCGAAGATCGCGCGGTCGATCTGCGGCGCGCCCTCTTCGTAGACCGACGACGGGCCGCCGGAGAGGATGATCGCCTTGGGGTTCTTGGCGAGCATCTCGGCGACCGGCATGCTGCTCGGCACGATCTCGCTGTAGACCCGCGCCTCACGCACCCGACGGGCGATGAGCTGGGCGTACTGGGCGCCGAAGTCGACCACCAGAACGGGGTCGTTGTCCGGCGCGGACTGGACGGGAATTGCAGAGGACACAGACGGCCTTCCGGCAGCGGTATCGAGGTGCCCGCGCGTGACCGCCTCCCCGGCAGGGGGGCTGCGGCTGCGGCGGACGGTGTGGGGTGTCTGGACACCGATTCTACCGGGCTGTCCGGTTTCACTCGTCTGCCCGTCCGAACGACCGTGACCGGGCGGGGCGGCGGTTCGTTGCTTCCTACGAACGTACGGCCGCGCCGCGTCCGCCAGACGCGCCGCCCGCCCCCGCGGGGGCACCGCCGTACGGCAGCAGGACCACGCGTGGAGTTCCATCCCAGTCCACCGGCGCACGTGGTGCCGCCGCCCGGCCCGCCGGGCGGCGGCACCGTGGGACCGTGCGCGGGTGCCGCGGCCGGCCAGCAGGGGACAGCGACCCCGGCCGCGACTGGGCCGAGAGGTGGGACGGCCGGAGTCCGGGGACGCCCGGGGCCGGCCGTCGCACCCCCGGTCCGGTGCGGTGCGCGCCCGGGCGCACTCCCCCCTCCGCCCCGCGCCGCTACGCGCGTCCCCGTGCGCCACAACCATCCAGACCACTACGCACCGTGATCATCGACGGCGGCCCCGGCAGGAAATGCTCTGTGCCGAACTGTGCCGAACCGGTTGCAGAGCGAGCCCTCCGTCCAGCACGATGCTCGTTGTACGCGGTTCTCCCGGCGCCTCACGGCTCACCGAGGGGGCCCGCGACGGCGTTCTCCGCAGCCGCGCCACGGAAGGCGGCCGCGGTTCCTCAGTTCACGCTCCGTGAGCGTAGGACCGGCGCAGACCTGTGCGCCGAGCCACCGCGCACGGGCGTGCGCGCCCCGCGCGGCCGGCCACCCACGCCGGAGCCGCGCGGCGCGCCCCGAAGCCGACCGACCCGACGGCGCTCCTCCCCCGGCGCCGTCACCCCAGCACCGGCGCGGCCCTGACGCCGAGTGCTGAACGACAAAGGGCCCCGTTCCCCCGCGGGGCCCTTTGCCCTTTCCTCAGGGGTGCCCGTACGGGGCACCCGCTCAGGGGTGCTCGCGCCACACGCTCGGGTCGACCGGCTCCTCGGCCGGGGGCGGCGGCACCGCGCCGGGCACCGGCGTCCCGCCGGTCGGGGCGGGCGGCTCCTCGTGCGAGCCGAGCACCTCGCTCACCCCGCCGCCGGGGGCGAACGGCGCGTCCTGCGGCGCGTCGGCCTGCGGCGGCACCCCCTGGGCCGGAACGCCGTACGGCGGCGTCGCGTACGGCACCTGCGGCGGCACCGCCGGATGGGGCACCGTGCCCCGCCCCGGGGCGAACGGGGACTCGGCGTACGGCACGGCGCCCTGCGGCGCACCCGCGCCCCGGCCGCGGAAGGCCGCCAGCAGCGGCGGCACCAGCAGCGCGCCGGCCAGCGCCCAGACCGCGTTGGCCACCAGCACGCTCACGAAGGCCAGCCCGCCCGACTCCTCCTGGGAGATCTCCATCCGCGCCGAGCCGATCCAGCCCGAGCTGGACGTGGTCCGCGTCATCAGCACGCCGGAGACCGTCATCAGCAGGGTGAGCGCCCCGGCGTGCACGGCGGCCAGGCGCAGCCGGTCGGCCGAGTCCAGCCGCCGCCGGAACGCCACCCGGCCGAGCAGGGCCGCCGAGACGAGCGCGAGCAGCCCGGCCCAGCGCCAGTCGCCGGTCAGGTCGTGCAGGTCGAAGAAGGAGAAGTCGGTCTCGCTGCTGCGGTCGCCCCAGGAGGAGTCGCCGCGGGAGCCGTCGCTGCCGGACAGGCCGGAGTGCGCCCGGAAGGTCGCCCCCGAGCCGAACCCGAGCAGGTTGAGGCCGAGGTTGGGCAGGAAGGCCAGCGAGATCCCGGTCTGCGCCCCGCTCTCGCTGGTGGCCGCGACCAGGACGAAGGCCGTCACCGAGGACAGCCCGACCGTGACCGCCAGCGCCTGGCCGGCGGCCAGCGCGGACACCGCCCAGCCGCGCACCGCGCGGCTGCGCCAGGCGGCCCAGCGCAGCGCGTCGGTGCCGTGGACGAGGAAGGCCAGCAGGCCGGCCAGCACCGCGGTCCAGGCGACCGCCTCCAGCCAGCCGGAGCCCGCCGTGATCAGCGGTTGACCGGACTTCTGGGCGCCGGAGCCGAAGTCGCCGAAGTAGTCGGGTTTCGCGGCGCGGCCCGAGGGGTTCCATTCGGTGCCGCCGAGCAGCCCGAGCAGTCCGCTCACCGCCGCGAGGACCAGGGCGGTGCGCAGCGCCTCGGCGGCGGCCTGGCCCCGGGTGAGCTGGCCCACCACGGCCTTGCGCCGGCGCAGCCCGGCCCGCAGGCCGAGCCAGAGCGCCAGGCACCACAGGACGGTGACGGTCATCGGCAGCACCCGGAGGGCGATCTCCAGCCGGTCGGTCCGGTCGTGGCCCAGCGGGCTCTGGTAGCCGAGCCGGAACGGTGCGCCGAGGGCGTTCAGGGCCATCGACACCGCCGAGCCGAAGCGCTCGCCGAAGCCGGCCGACTGGAACCGGTACTCGTACTGGTAGTCGCTCGGGATCGCCGCGATCAGCGCGACGGCCAGCAGGACGAGGGTCGGCGCGACGGCGACCTTGACGGCCGGGCGCCAGTCCGCGGCGGTCAGCAGGCGCTGGAAGGCGGGCTGCTTGTCGTACTCCTGCCCGGCACCCCAGCTGCCCAGGGCGGGCGGGACGGCGGCCACCGGCCCGTACCCCGGCTGGGGTCCGTACCCGGGCTGCGGTCCGTACGGCGGCGGGACGGGCGGAGCCGAACCCGGCGGAGGCGGTGGGACGGGCTGGGCGGCGGGCGGGGCGGCGGCCACCGGGGCAGGGGGCGCGAACGGCCGACCGCACGACCCGCAGGCGGGCGCCCCCTCCTCCGAAGTCGCCCCGCACGATGTGCAGTTGGCCATGGCCCGCGTTCCCCCCGCTCGACGAGTCCCTGGCCGCTCCAGGGAGCCCGTTTATCCCATCGGACCCGAACGGATGTCAACCGGGAACCGGGGCAGGCGGATTGGCCCGTCGGGCCGGTCTCAGCCGCGCTTCTTCGGGACCTCCGGGACGGGCAGCAGCGGCAGCCGCAGCGCGCCGAACGCGCCCTCGGGCACGGCCGGCCGGGCCGGCGCCACCGCCGCCACCCGCAGGTACTCCGCGCCCTGGGCCGGGCGCTGGTCCGCCTCGCCCTTGTTCGGCCACATCGACATGGCGCGCTCGGCCTGGGCGGTGATGGTGAGCGAGGGGTTGACGCCCAGGTTGGCGGAGACGGCCGAACCGTCCACCACGCTGATCCCGGGATAGCCGTACAGCCGGTGGTACGGGTCCACCACGCCGGTCTCGGGGGCGTCGCCGATCGGGCAGCCGCCGAGGAAGTGCGCCGTCATCGGGATGTCGAAGATCTCGCCGACGGTGCTGCCCGGGAAGCCGTTGATCTCGTCGGCCAGCGCCTGGGCGCCCTGTTCCGCCGCCGGGATCCAGGTCGGGTTGGGTTCGCCGTGGCCTTGGCCGGAGGTGAGCCGGGCCTTGCCGAGCGGGCCCTTCTTCAGCGAGACGGTGATCGAGTTGTCCAGCGACTGCATCACCAGGCCGATGATCGTCTTCTCGGACCAGCGGCGCTGGTTCATCGAGCGGGCGAAGGTCACCGGGTGGAGCGCCATGTTGCCCAGGTAGCGCAGCCAGCGCGGGACCGCCCCACCGCCCCTGACCTGGGCGATGGACAGCGCGCCCATCGCGTTGGAGCCCTTGCCGTAGCGGACCGGCTCGATGTGGGTGTTGGCGTCCGGGTGGATCGAGGAGGTGATCGCCACGCCCTTGGTGAAGTCCGCCTTGCCGCCGTAGCGCCGGTCGGTGGTCTGCGCGCCCACCAGGGCCTCGGAGTTGGTGCGGGTCAGCTCGCCCAGCCGCGCCGAGATCCGGGGCAGGTGGCCGCCGTCCCGCATCCGGTGCAGCAGCGACTGGGTGCCGTAGGTGCCGGCCGCGACGACCACCCGGGCCGCGGTGACGGTCCGCGCGCCCGCCTTCACCCGGTCGGTCCTCGACCGCGCGTCGGTGCGGCGCACGTCCACCGCGTAGCCGCCGCTCCCGTCGGCCCCTTCGATCTCCCGGATCCGGGCCACCGTGGTGAGCGGGTGGATCTCCGCCCCGCCCCGCTCGGCCAGGTACAGGTAGTTCTCGGTGAGCATGTTCTTGGCGCCGTGCCGGCAGCCGGTCATGCACTCGCCGCACTCCACGCAGGCCTTGCGGGCCGGGCCGGCACCGCCGAAGTACGGGTCGGCGACCTCGCTCCCGGGGGCCGCCTTGGCGGTGCCGTCGGTGTCCTCGCCGTCGCCGAAGAAGACCCCGACCGGCGCCATGTGGAAGGTGTCACCGACGCCCATCCGCTCGGCGGCCGCCTTGAGGTGGACGTCGGAGGGGGTGAGGGTCGGGTTGAGCCGGACCCCGAGCATCCGCTGCGCCTGGTCGTAGAACGGCGCCAACTCCTGCTGCCAGTCGGTGATGTGGCGCCACTGGCGGTCCTCGAAGAAGGCCTTCGGCGGCACGTACAGGGTGTTGGCGTAGTTCAGCGAGCCGCCGCCGACCCCGGCGCCGGCCAGGATCAGCACGTTGGCCAGCAGGTGGATCCGCTGGATGCCGTACAGCCCGAGCGCCGGCGCCCACAGGTAGTTCGGCAGGTCCCAGGAGTTCCTGGGCAGTTCGTCCCGGTCGAAGCGCCGGCCGGCCTCCAGGACGGCGACCCGGTAGCCCTTCTCGGTCAGCCGCAGGGCCGCGACCGAACCGCCGAAGCCGGACCCGACCACCACCACGTCGTAGTCGAACTCCGCCGCACCGCCGGACTGCACCATCTGCCACCGCTCCTTCACCGGGTGAACCTGCCTGTGGGTACCGCGAACCGGGCCCCGCCGCAGGTGCGGGGCCCTGGGGCCTGTCTGCGGGGGCCTACTTGAAGCGCAGCGCCTTGAGTGCCCGCAGCCCGCCGGTCATCAGGGCGGCGAACTGCTTGTCGTCCAGGCCGAACGAGGGCGCGATCGGCATCAGCCGCTGGGTCGCGACGGTCTGCGCCTCGGTGAAGCGCAGGATGCCCTCCGCGCCGTGCCGGCGGCCCAGCCCGGAGTCGCCCATGCCGCCCATCGGCGAGCCGACCGAGCCGTACGCGGCGGCGTACGCCTCGTTGACGTTGACCGTGCCGGTGCGCAGCCGGGCCGCGACCGCCCGGCCGCGCCGCAGGTCCCTGGTCCAGACGCTGGAGTTCAGGCCGTACGGCGTGGAGTTGGCCGCGGCCACCGCCTCCTCCTCGGTGTCGAAGCGGTAGAGGGAGACGACCGGGCCGAAGGTCTCCTCGGCGCAGACCGCCATCTCCGGGGTGACGCCGTCGAGGATGGTCGGCTCGTAGAAGAGCGGGCCGAGGTCCGGCCGGGCGCGCCCGCCGGCCACCACGGTGGCACCCGCCTTGACCGCCTCCTCCACGTGCCGGCCGGTGGTCTCCAGCTGGCGGGCGGAGACCAGCGAGCCCATGTCCGCGCCGTACGCGAGGCCGCCGCCGAGGCGCAGCGCCCGGGTGCGGGCGGCGAAGCGCTCCAGGAACTCGTCGGCCACCGAGCGGTGCACCAGCAGCCGCTCGATCGAGATGCAGAGCTGTCCGGCGGAGGAGAAGCAGGCCCGTACGGCGCCCGCGGCGGCCGCGTCGAGGTCGGCGTCGGCGAGCACCAGCATGGCGTTCTTGCCGCCGAGTTCGAGCGAGGCGCCGACCAGCCGGGCGGCGGCGCGCTGGGCGACGTCGCGGCCGGTGCGGGTGGAGCCGGTGAACGAGACGTAGTCGGCGTGCTCCACCACGGCGGGGCCGATCACCGGGCCGTCGCCGATCACGATCTGCCACAGGTCGGCGGGCAGTCCGGCCTCGATCAGCAGCTCGCGGGCCCACAGCGCGGTCAGCGCGGTCTGGGTGTCGGGCTTGTTGACCACCGCGTTGCCGGCCACGAAGGCCGGCAGGGCGTCGCCGACGGACAGCTCCAGCGGGTAGTTCCACGGCGAGATGTGGCCGACCACGCCCTTGGGGCGGCGGGCCTCGACGGCGTGGGTGAGCACCGGCAGCGCGCCGCCGTGCCGCTTGTCCTTGAGGTACCCGTGCGCGGCCCGCCCGTAGTGCCGGGCGGCCATGGCGACGGCCAGCACCTCCTCGAAGGCGTGCAGCCGGGCCTTGCCGGTCTCCGCCTGGACGAGGTCCAGCACCTCGTCCTGCCGCTTGAGCAGCAGGTCGTGGAAGCGCAGCAGGACGGCGGCGCGGCGGCGCACCGGCAGCGCGGCCCAGGCCCCCTGGGCGCGGCGGGCCAGCTGGAAGGCGACCTCGACGTCGGCCGGGGTGGACTGCGGCAGGCTGGCCAGCCGTTCGCCGGTCAGCGGGGCGACGGTCTCCACCAGGTCGGGTTCACCGGTGGCGGTGACGCCGGTGGCAAGCCTGGCGACCAGGGACGGCGGGACGGCCGCGGCGACGGTCCGGCCGCCGCCGGGGGCCGCCGGGTTGCCGGCGCCGGAGGGTTCGGTGGCCACTGCGTCTGCTGTGAGGTCCGACATACGGCGCAGCCTAGGCGCTCGGCGGCCGGTCCGGTACCCGTCGGTAACAAGAATCTGCCGCAGTCGGGCGAAAGCGGGCGCCCCCGCCCGACCCGGTCAGCGGCTCGGGGCGAAGTTGTTGAGCACCGCGTAGAAGCGCTGCTCGGCCTCGTTCCACTCGTTGCCCCGGTCCGGGCTGGACGAGTAGATCGCGTAGCTGGTGCCGTCCTGGCTGATGAACTCGGTCTCGATCGCGCGCCGGCGGCCGCCCTCCTTGGCCAGGTAGCTGAACTCCCAGACCGCCGCCTCCTGGCCCTTCACCGCCGTGCCGGCCATCCGGTGCTGCTTGTAGTCCTTGAGCGACTTGGCGACGGTGGCCTCCATCTGCCGCATGTGCTCCAGCGGCTTGACCGACTGGCCGACCGTGACGGCGAACTGGAGGTAGTGCACCTTGCCGTCGGGGCTGTAGTAGATCTGGTTGTCCCCGGCGCTGATCCGCTGCCAGGACGGGGTGCCGTTCGGCAGCGGGAAGCGGAAGCCGGCCGGGTCGTCGACCCAGTGGTAGCCGCTGGGCGGCGCCGCCGCGGGGGTGGCGTCGCTGGTGGGCTCCGGTCCGGTGGACTCGGCGGCGGTCGGCGTCGGGTCGTCGGGGGTGTCGCCGCCGACCACGTGCCGGGTGACCAGGAAGGTGCCCGCGGCGGCCAGCAGGCCGACGGCCACCGCTATGCCGACGATCTTCAGCAGGTTGCGGCGCTTGGCCGGTCCCCGCTCCGGCGCAATGGAGTGCGGCACCGGCGCGACGGGACCGGTGTGCGCCCGGGCAGCGTCCTGCGCGCCCCCGGCGGTGTCCGGTTCGGCGAGAACGGCGGGCGCGGCGGGGACGGCGCTGACGGCAGGGACGGCCGGCGCGGCGGGGACGGCGGCCCCGGAGGCCTTCGGCTCGGTCGGCTCCTCGGAGCCCTCGGCCGGCTCCGCCACGGCCACCGGGCCCTCGGTGCGGTCCACCACCGGCACCGACCGGGTGGGCGTACGCACCGACGGAACCGACTTCAGGCCCATCGTGTGCCCGGCCCGCACCTCGGCCAGCATCGCGGCCGCCTCGTCCGCGGTGGGCCGCTCGGCCGGGTCCTTCGCCATCAGCGCGGCCAGCACCGGCCCCAGCGGCCCGGCCCGCCGCGACTCCGGCAGCGGCTCGTCGACCACCGCGGCGAGCGTGGTGATCGGCGAGTCCCGCCGGAACGGCGACTGGCCCTCGACCGCCGCGTACAGCGTCGCCCCGAGGCCCCACAGGTCGGAGGCGGGACCGGGCCGCTCGCCCTGGGCGCGCTCCGGCGCCAGGTAGTCCGGCGAGCCGACCAGGTCGCCCGGCCGGGTCAGCTCGGTCGAGCCCTCGTACTTCGCGATGCCGAAGTCCAGCAGCACCACCCGCCCGGTGCCGCGCTCCAGCAGCACGTTGGCCGGCTTCACGTCCCGGTGCAGCACGCCCAGCTGGTGGCCGCGGTGCAGCGCAGCCAGCACCTGGCTGCCGACCTCGGCGGCGGCGCGCGGCTGCAGGGTGCCGTCCTGGCTGATCACGTCGGCCAGCGAGCGGCCGTCGACCAGCTCCATCACGATCCACGGCCGGCCGTCCTGCTCCAGCACGTCGTGCACGGTGATCACACCGGGGTGCTTGATCCGCGCGGCCGCGCTGGCCTCGCGCTTCATCCGGGTGTGCAGGATCTGCAGGTCCTCCTCGGGCAGGTGGTTGACGGTCAGCTCCTTGACCGCGACCTCCCGGTCGAGCATCCGGTCCCAGGCCCGCCAGACGGTGCCCATGCCGCCCCGGCCGAGCCGCTCGCCGAGCTCGTACCGCCCGGCCAGCAAACGCTCCGCCTCGGCCGCCTCCGGCCGGTCCTGCACGCCCATCTGCGCCCGCTCCCCCACACATTCCGCCTGCCGTCACCGCGACGGAGGGCCTGGTGCAGACCACTGTTCGAACAAATCCCACGCACACATTAGGCGCACCTTGCCGCCCCCGGTAATCACGCCCACCCCCCGGACCGGTGGAACGGAATCCGGGCGGGCCGTCAGCCTGCGAACAGCACCACCGCGACGATTCCCAGCACCAGCAGCACGAACACTCCGCCCACCAGCAGCGGGCCCCACAGGGAGGGGGGTATCCGGGGCGGCTTCGCCCCGCTCCCTGCCCCCAAGTCCCCACCGTTCCGGCCCTTTCGGGCACTCCTCCCGGCCCTGGAGCCGACGGCCCTCCCGCCGCGCCCGCGCGGCACCGCCGGCGTCTCCGGCACCGGCACCGGCCCCCCTGCGGCCCGGCTCCGCTCCTCCGCCTCCCCGTCGACCGGCTCCGGCGCCCCCGCCAGCAGCCCCGCCAGCTCCTCGCGCACCGCCTCCGCCGTCGGCCGCAGCACCGGATCGGGCTGCAACAGCCGCTCCACCAGCGGCGCGAGCGGCCCGCACACCACCGAGGGCTCCCGCCGCCCGTCCCGTACGGCCGTCACCAGCTCCGGCACGTCCCGCTCCGGGTACGGCGAACGGCCGGTGACCAGCCGGTGCACCAGCACCCCGAGCGCCCAGCAGTCGCCCGCCGGGCCGCCGTCCAGCGGCCAACGCTCCGCCACCGGGCCGACCAGGGTCGCCCGCACCTCGTACCGGCGCCGCCCGCCCGGCCCGCCGAGCTCCTCGGCCAGCGCCTCCTCGGCCACCCCGGCGAGCAGCCCGCCGAGCATCGCCGCGCCGTCCTCGCAGACCAGCACCGCCTCCGCGGTCAGCGCGCCGTGGGTCAGCCCGGCCGCGTGCAGCGCCCGCAGCGCCCCGGCCAGGTCCGCCGCCAACTCGGCCGCCCGGTACGGCGGCAGCGGCCCTTCGGCGAGCAGCTCGGCCACCGTCCGCCCGACCGGCCGCTCCTCCACCGTCCACAGCAGCTCGCCCTCGACGAACGCGCCGACCCCGCGCAGCAGCCGCGGATGCGCGACCGGCGCGGTCGAACCGACCGCCGCCACCCGGCGCACCATCCGGTCCGCCTGCGCCGCGGCGGCCGCCTCCGGATCCTGGCCCGCCGTCAGCACCCCCGGCAGCTCCAGGGCGCCCAGCAGCACCGATTCACCGGTCCGCTCGTCCACCGCCTGGGCGCGCAAGGGTTCGGGGCGGTCCGTCAGCCGGTACCGCCCCGCCAGCAACTGACCGGGGCCGCCTCGCATGCCAGTTCCTCTCACTCACCGAGCAGCCTACTGAGCGGCTCCCAGGGCCTGCCGTCGAACTCCCTCGCCTCCGGGCGAACGACGGGAGTCCGACGACAGGCCCTAGGCTCGATCCCATGGACTGGACCGATCTGATCGACACCGCCTTCGAGGCATCCGGGAACAGCAGCAAAGCCAACCAGGCCGAGGCCGTCCGCGCCGTCGAGGCGACCGTCATCGACGGCGAGAAGCCGGTCGCCTCCACCGCCGGGCGCCACCCCGACCACTTCCGCAAGGGAGTGCTCGTGCTGACCACCCATCGGCTGCTCTTCCTGAAGGACGGGAAGCCGCCGGTCCCGGTTCCGCTCGCCGCCGTCACCGACGTCACCGTGACCCGCACCAAGCTCAACGGCGAAGTGCTCCTGGTGGTGGCGCTCAGCGGCTCGCACCGCTTCGAGGACGTGGCCAAGGCCGAGTTCTTCGCCGAGCAGCTCCGGGCCTCCGCCCGGGCCGCCCGGAACGCCCCGAAGGCCGGGCCCGCCGCCACCCCGGTCGAGGCGTCCGCCGGCGAGCAGCTCATCGGCCAGCTGGAACGACTGGCCGCCCTGCGCGCCTCCGGTGCGCTCACCGAGGACGAGTTCACCCGCGCCAAGCAGCGCCTGATCGGTTAGGACCCGCCGCCCTACGGCGCGGGCTGGAAGCTGTTGAAGACGACGTCCCGGAGCGGGGCCTGGGCGGCCCACTCCGCGTCCGGGACTATCCAGTAGATCGAGTACCCGTACTTGGGCGGGGTCCCGGTCACGAAGCCGCGGTTGAGCGAGTGCATCCTGGGCGTGCCGTTGGTCCACTCCCAGTCCGCCGCGTTGGTCCACTGCCGGTAGGTGATCGCCGCCAGGTTGAGCCGCTGGTAGTTGCTGACCTGACCGCGGACGTTCGGCTCCGACTCCTGCCAGTCCGCGACCGCGCTCGCCCCGGGCGACGTGGTCCACTCGATCCGCAGCTGGCTGCCGTCGGCCGCGTTCTTGAAGATCCGCCGGTTGGCGTCCGACCCGGTCGGCTGCAGACCGTCCGGCAGCACGACGGAGAAGCCGCTCGGGTCCTTGTACTCGTGGTACCCGGCCGGCACGGCACCCGGCGCGGGCTGCGCCGGTGCCGCCGGGGGCTGGACGGGAGCCGCCGGCGCACCGGCGGACTGCGCGGGCGCGTCCGGCGCCGCGGCCGGGTCGCCGGTCGGCTGGGCGGGCGCCGGGGCGGGCGCGGGTTCGCCCGTCGGTGCCGACGTCGGCACCGGCTCGGTACCGGTCGCCCCCGGCGAGGTGGCGACCGCGCTCTGCGAGGCCGCGCCGTTCGCGCCGCCGTCGTCGGTGCCGACCATCCGGACGACCGCCACCACTCCCGCGATCAGCAGCAGCACCACGATCACGGTGGCGATGGCCAGCCGTCGCCGGCCGGTACGCGGATCGGCCCCGGCCGCCTGGGTCGCGCCCATCGTCCACTCGCTGGTCACCGGCCGGATCGGCTCCGCGCCCGGCTCCTCGGACGGCGTCCCGGCGGGCTCCGCGTCCTGGGCCCGACTCCCGACCCGGACCGTCCCCAGCAGCCCGCCCACCGACCGCTTGCGGCCGCTCCCGGTCTGCTCCGGCTCCTTCGGCGAAGACTCCGAGGGCTCCGCGGACTCCGCCGCGGTCGACGCCGACGGCTCGGACGGCTCCGCGGCGTTCGACGCCTCCGCCGGCCCCGCCGCCTTCGACAGCCCCGACGCCTTCGACGCCTTCGGCTCCGGCTCCTCGGCCGGCTTCTCCAGCGGCACCGCGTGCTCGGTGGTGGACTCGGCCCGCGCGGTCGCCTCCGCGACCACCCGCTTGAGCATCGACCGGGTCTGCGAGGCGTCCAGCCGCTCGGCCGGGTCCTTCGCCAGCAGCCCCTCGATCACCGGCTGCAGCGGTCCGGCGTTCACCGGCGCGATCAGGTCCTCGGTCATCACCGCGGTCAGCGTGGCCAGCGCCGAGCCCCGGTCGTAGGGCGGCCGGCCCTCGACCATCGCGTACAGCGTGCCGCCCAGCGACCACAGGTCGGCCGGCGGCCCGGGCTTCTGCCCACGGGCCCGCTCCGGGGAGATGTACGAGGGCGCGCCGACGAGCATCCCGGTCGAGGTGACGGAGGCGTCGCCCTCCACGCTGGCGATGCCGAAGTCGGTGAGCACGACCCGGCCGTCCTCGCCGATCAGCACGTTGGACGGCTTGACGTCCCGGTGCAGGATGCCGAGCGCGTGCGCCGCGCTGAGCACGCCCAGCACGTCGAGCGCGATCTCCGCCGCCCGGGCGGGGGCCAGCGGCCCGTCCTCCCGGACCACGTCGGCCAGCGAGCGGGACTCGACCAGCTCCATGACGATCCACGGCCGGTCGTCCTCGTCGACCACGTCGAAGACCGTCACCGCCGAACTGTGCCGGATCCGCGCGGTCGCCTTGGCCTCGCGCAGCGTCCGGGTGATCAGCCGGTGCTTCTCCTCCTCGTCGACGCTGGCGTTCATCCGCAGTTCCTTGACCGCGACGGTCCGGCCCAGCATCTCGTCCTCGGCGCGCCAGACGGTGCCCATGCCGCCGCGCCCGAGCACGCCGTTCAGGCGGTAGCGGCCGGCCAGGAGGCGGCCGGTGGAACCCTGCGCCTGGGTCATTCGGAACGTTCCCCCATGTGCTGCTGGCGGTCGTGGTGACGGCGCGTCGGCCCGACCTGGGGCCCGGACGCCCAAGCCTCCATCATCTCCTGTCCGGAGGGCCCGCGACCACCCGGCCCCCGCATCGAGCCGGTACGAACCGGAACGGAGGCGGCGCTCCGTGCCCGATCTGTGATCGAAAACTCGCCAAGATCTGTCCGGACCACTGCTACCGTTCGGCAGCTCATCGTATTCCGGGGGGATTCGACGCCCATGACCGCACCCGCACCGGGCACTGACGGCCCATCGATCCGGCCGCACACCGCCCAGCACTACTCGGTCGCACCACCCCCCGTCTCCCCCGAGGGCTACGTCGCCCCCGGCATGCCCGGCGCCCCCGTGGCCGGCTTCGACCCCGTCGAACCCACGCCCAGGACCGCCCCCCGGCACCGCACCGCCCTGGCCGTCTCCCTCGCCCTGCTCGCCATGCTCCTCGGCGGCCTCGCCTACGGCAGCGCCCCGCTGCGCGCCGCCGACAGCCTCGGCTGGCTGGCCATCGCCCCGGCCGGCCTGGTCGCCCTCCCGCTCGGCCGGCTCGGCGGCCAGGGCCGCTTACTCCCCCCGCTCGGCGCCCTCCTCTCCGCCGGCGCCCTGCTCCTCGGCCAGCTGATCGAGCACCTCCGCCGCGTCCACGCCGACGGCCCGGCCCCCGGCGGCCTGCTGCACGACACCGTCACCGCCTGGCGCGCCGACCTCCGCCCCCTCGACGCCGCCTTCTACGCCATCGCCCTCATCGGCGGCTTCCTCCTCACCCGCCGCAGCGCCACGCGGAGTTGACCGCCCGCCCCGTCCCCTCCCCGCACCGCACCCGCCTCCCGCACCGGGAAAAGGAGAAGGCCCCCGCCGTCACCCGGCAGGGGCCCCTCGATCAGGTCAGGTCAGGACTCAGCGGTGGTCGAGCGCCGGGTTGACGGTGACCTCGACCCGCTGGAACTCCTTGAGCTCCGTGTAGCCCGTGGTGGCCATCGCCCGACGCAGCGCGCCGAACAGGTTCATGGTCCCGTCCGGCGTGTGCGAGGGCCCGGTCAGGATCTCCTCGGTGGTACCGACGGTCCCGAGGTCCACGCGCTTGCCGCGCGGCAGCTCCTCGTGGACGGCCTCCATCCCCCAGTGGATCCCCTTGCCCGGGGCGTCCGTCGCCCGCGCCAGCGCGGCGCCGATCATGACCGCGTCCGCGCCGCAGGCCACGGCCTTCGGGATGTCCCCGCTGTAGCCGACGCCGCCGTCCGCGATGACGTGCACGTAGCGGCCACCGGACTCGTCCATGTAGTCGCGACGGGCGGCCGCCACGTCGGCCACGGCGGTGGCCATCGGCACCTGGATGCCCAGGACGTTCCGCGTGGTGTGGGCGGCGCCGCCGCCGAAGCCGACCAGCACACCGGCGGCACCGGTCCGCATCAGGTGCAGGGCCGCGGTGTACGTGGCGCAGCCGCCGACGATCACCGGGACGTCCAGCTCGTAGATGAACTGCTTGAGGTTGAGCGGCTCGGCGGCGCTGGAGACGTGCTCGGCCGAGACGGTGGTGCCGCGGATGACGAAGACGTCGACGCCGGCGTCCACCACGGCCTTGGAGAACTCGGCGGTGCGCTGCGGCGAGAGCGCGGCGGCGGTGACCACGCCGGAGTCGCGGACCTCCTGGATCCGCTGCTTGATCAGCTCGGCGCGGATCGGCGCGGCGTAGATCTCCTGGAGCCGACGGGTCGCGGTGGACTCGTCGGTGATCGCGGCGATCTCGTCCAGCAGCGGCTGCGGGTCCTCGTAGCGGGTCCACAGGCCTTCGAGGTTCAGCACGCCCAGACCGCCGAGGCGGCCGATCTGGATGGCCTGCTGCGGCGAGACCACGCTGTCCATCGGGGCGGCCAGGAACGGCAGCTCGAAGCGGTAGGCGTCGATCTGCCAGGCGATCGAGACCTCCTTCGGGTCCCGGGTCCGGCGGCTGGGGACGACGGCGATGTCGTCGAAGGCGTACGCCCGTCGGCCGCGCTTGCCTCGCCCGATCTCGATCTCAGTCACTTCGAGCCCTTCTGCTTTGTTGCTCATGCCCGCCGGGTCACCCCGGCCGCCCCCCAGTATCCCGTACTGCCGCTGGTCCCGCCCCGACGGCCCGCGCCCGGGCGCACCGGCAGGGGCCCGCCGCCGCGGTGCGGCAGCGGGCCCCTCGGTGGCCGGTGGCTCAGCGGGCCGAGTAGTTCGGCGCCTCGACGGTCATCTGGATGTCGTGCGGGTGGCTCTCCTTGAGGCCCGCCGAGGTGATCCGGACGAAGCGGCCCTTGCTCTCCATCTCGGCGACGGTGCCGGCGCCGACGTAGCCCATGGTCTGGCGCAGACCGCCGACCAGCTGGTGCAGCACGGCCGACAGCGGGCCGCGGTAGGGCACCTGGCCCTCGATGCCCTCGGGGACGAGCTTGTCGTCCGAGGCCACCTCGGCCTGGAAGTAGCGGTCCTTGGAGTACGAGCGGCCCTGGCCGCGGGACTGCATGGCGCCCAGCGAGCCCATGCCGCGGTAGGACTTGAACTGCTTGCCGTTGATGAACATCAGCTCGCCCGGGGACTCCTCGCAGCCGGCCAGCAGCGAGCCGAGCATCACGGTGTCGGCGCCGGCGGCCAGCGCCTTGCCGATGTCGCCCGAGTACTGCAGGCCGCCGTCGCCGATGACCGGCACGCCGGCCGCCAGGCAGGCCTGGGCGGCCTCGTAGATGGCGGTGACCTGCGGGACGCCGATGCCGGCGACGACGCGGGTGGTGCAGATGGAGCCGGGGCCGACGCCGACCTTGACGCCGTCCACGCCGGCGTCGATCAGCGCCTGGGCGCCGTCCCGGGTGGCCACGTTGCCGCCGACCACGTCGATCCCGACGGCCGACTTGATCTTCGCGATCCAGGCCAGCGCGTTGTGGCTGTGGCCGTGCGAGGTGTCCACCACCAGGAAGTCCGCACCGGCCTCGACCAGGGCCTGGGCCCGGTCGAACGCCTCGGCGCTGGCACCGACGGCGGCGCCGACCAGCAGCCGGCCCTCGGCGTCCTTGGCGGCGTTCGGGTACTGCTCGGCCTTGACGAAGTCCTTGACGGTGATCAGGCCCTTGATCCGGCCCTCGTCGTCGACCAGCGGCAGCTTCTCGATCTTGTGGCGGCGCAGCAGGGCCATCGCGTCCACGCCGGAGATGCCGACCTTGCCGGTGATCAGCGGCATCGGGGTCATGATCTCGCGGACCTGGCGGGTGCGGTCCGACTCGAAGGCCATGTCGCGGTTGGTGACGATGCCGAGCAGCTTGCCCGCCTCGTCGGCGATCGGCACGCCGGAGATGCGGAACTTGGCGCACAGCGCGTCGGCCTCGCCCAGGGTGGTCTCCGGGCCGACCGTGATCGGGTCGGTGACCATGCCGGACTCGGACCGCTTCACCAGGTCGACCTGGTTGGCCTGGTCCTCGACCGAGAGGTTGCGGTGCAGCACGCCGACGCCGCCCTGGCGGGCCATCGCGATGGCCATGCGCGACTCGGTGACCTTGTCCATCGCCGCGGACAGCAGCGGGATGTTGACGCGCACGTTCCGGGAGACCCGGGAGGAGGTGTCCACCTGGTTCGGCAGCACCTCGGAGGCCCCGGGCAGCAGCAGGACGTCGTCGTACGTGAGCCCGAGCATGGCGAACTTCTCGGGTACGCCTGCGGCGTTGTAAGACATTTGGGGGGTACCTTCCGTGGCCGGCCTAATCCGCTCACGCCCTGAGGGTGGGGGCGCATTCATCGCTCACTCGCGCAGACCGCCGAAGCCGGGTACGAATAGGAGGATCCTCCAAGGGGACCCCGCGCGCACCCGTCAAACTTTGGCAACCCGCCCAGGCGCCGATACCCCATGGTACTGGCACCGCGAATGTGTCCTCGTGTGCCCTTGACAACAACCCCGCCCCGTGGATCATTCCGCCCGCAACCGGCGGAAACGGCACGCAACGGGAGGAGTGGTCAGGAGGACTCCTCCGCGAGCGCCCGCAGCCGGCTGAGCGCCCGGTGCTGGGCCACCCGGACGGCACCCGGTGACATCCCGAGCACCTCGCCGGTCTCCTCCGCCGACAGCCCGGCGGCCACCCGCAGCAGCACCAGCTCGCGCTGACGGGCCGGCAGGTTGGAGAGCAGCTCCTTCGCCCAGGCCGCGTCGCTGCTCAGCAGCGCCTGCTCCTCCGGGCCGAGCGCCTCGTCCGGCACCTCCGGCAGGTCGTCCTGCGGCACGACGGTCGAGCCGGGCCCGCGCATCGCGGCCCGCTGGAGATCGGCGATCTTGTGCGCGGCGATCCCGTACACGAAGGCCTCGAACGGGCGCCCCTGGTCCTTGTACCGGGGCAGTGCGCAGAGCACCGCCACGCAGACCTCCTGGGCGACGTCGTCCACGTGGTGGCGGGCCCCGCCGGGCAGCCGGACCAGCTTGGCGCGGCAGTACCGCAGCGCCAGCGGGTGGACGTAGGCGAGCAGCGCGTCGATCGCCGGGTTCTCGCCGCGCACCGCGGCCGCGACCAGTTCGCCCACCAGCGGCGAGCCGCCCGTGCCGAGCACCGGCCGGCGGCCCGGCCCGGTCCCACCGGCGGAACCGCCGGGTTCGGCGTACGACGGACCGTGGCCCGGACCGGAGGGCTCGGCCTCCACCGGGTCCGCCTGGCCGGTCGCACCGGCGACGTCGTCGCGCATCGGTCCATGGTGCCTGGTCGAGCGGGAAAACGCGGCACCGCGTCCGGAGTTGTGCACCGGAACGTTATGCGCTGCGGCACCGTCCGGCGTCCCGCGCACCACCGGCCCCTCCTGCACCGTGCCGCCTCCCGCCCCGCCGCCGTCGGCGGTCCCGTCCGTCGCGCCGTCCGCCGAGTGTCCTGCGGCTGCGTGGTTCGCCGCAGTGCCTGTCCGCTGGTCCCCGAGGTGCTCCACTCCTCCATGGTGCAACCTCGGGACCGTAACGTCACACGCCCGTGCGGCGCCCGCTCCGGGAACCTCCGGCGGCACGCCGCAACCGGCGGCGCCGCCGGTGGTCAGCGGACCAGGCCCCAGCGGAAGCCCAGCGCCACCGCGTGCGCCCGGTCGGAGGCCCCGAGCTTCTTGAACAGCCGTCGGGCGTGGGTCTTCACGGTGTCCTCGGAGAGGAACAGCTCGCGGCCGATCTCGGCGTTGCTGCGGCCGTGGCTCATGCCCTCCAGCACCTGGATCTCACGCGCCGTCAGGGTGGGCGCCGCGCCCATGTCGGGGCTGCGCAGCCGGCGGGGGGCGAGCCGCCAGGTCGGGTCGGCGAGGGCCTGGGTGACGGTGGCCCGCAGCTCGGCGCGCGAGGCGTCCTTGTGCAGGTACCCGCGGGCGCCCGCGGCCACCGCGAGCGCGACCCCGTCGAGGTCCTCGGCGACGGTGAGCATGATGATCCGCGCGCCCGGGTCGGCGGACAGCAGCCGCCGGACCGTCTCGACCCCGCCGAGGCCGGGCATCCGGACGTCCATCAGAACGAGATCGGAGCGGTCGGCCACCCAGCGGCGGAGGACCTCCTCCCCGTTCGTCGCGGTGGTGACCCGGTCCACACCGGGTACGGTCGCGACCGCGCGGCGAAGCGCCTCGCGGGCGAGCGGGGAATCGTCGCAAACGAGAACGGAAGTCATGACCGTCGTCCTCCGCAGCTGATCCGCGTCACGTTGAGCCTCCTGGCTGGTACGAACCTCTACGACACGGCCGATCGGCGACGGACTCCGCGGTGATCGCCCCAACCTGCCCGCGATCGTTCCCGACGTCCGGCGCCCGCTAACCGCCTCCGCACTTCCAACGACCGTCACTCGAATGAGTTACGGCCTTCGGGGCCATCTCCACCACTGTACGTGGCCAACCCATTACCGATCAGCCGCATCGCGGTGCACACGCCGCTCTTTTGCGCAGCTCGCGCGCGGTCGGCGTACGACCCGCACATCGATTCGGCACCCCGCGCGCCCGTCGACCACCCGATTGCCACGTCCGCGCCCGCTGGAGCCCCTTGCCCACTATGCCCGTTTTTATAGCTTTCGTATGGTCATTGACTGTTGTGCCAGTGTGTGGGTGACTTGTCCATGGAGTTGCCTTAAGTCATATTTCCAGGTGTCCACACCAGTGCATCGAAGCCCCGCCGCACCGCTCGGCAGCAGCCCCGCCGAACGCCCGGCCGACGGCCGACAGCCTCTGAAGGGAATGAGCCATGGCAGATTTCTCCCGCCTCCCCGGTCCCAACGCGGACCTCTGGGACTGGCAGCTCTCCGCAGCCTGCCGTGGCGTGGACAGCTCGCTCTTCTTCCACCCCGAGGGCGAGCGCGGGGCGGCGCGCAGTTCGCGCGAGGCCAGCGCCAAGGAGGTCTGCATGCGCTGCCCGGTGATCGCCGAGTGCGCGGCGCACGCGCTGGCGGTCCGCGAGCCGTACGGCGTGTGGGGCGGGATGACGGAGGACGAACGCGAGGAGATGCTGGGGCGCTCGCGGCACCGACTGGTCGAGGTTCCGCTGGCCCCGCCGGCGGTCGCCCAGCGGTAGACCCGTCTCCTTGAGCGCCGTGAAGAAACGTTTCTTCGCGGCGCTTCAGTCTTCTGGCTCACCGTACGTACCGGACCCTGGCAGCCCCGTCACCCACCGTCAGCGGTCGGCGGCCGCCCCCGCCAGCCGCTCCAGCATCAGCGCCACGGCCGGCACCTCGGCCAGGTCCGGGAGGGTCAGCGCGACCACCTGGCGCACCGCGGGCGCCCCGGAGGCCGTCCGCACCGGCACCGTCGACACGCCGTCAGGACGCACCGACCGCAGCGCCAGCCGGGGCAGCACCGCCACCCCGAGACCGGCCGCCACCAGGCCGACCACCGCCGGGTAGTCGTCCGTCGCGAAGTCGATCCGCGGCTCGAAGCCCGCCCCGGTGCACAGCTCCACCAGGTGCCCCCGGCACTGCGGGCAGCCGGCGATCCACTGCTCCTCCGCCAGCTCGGCCAGCCCCACCGCCCCGCCCCGCCCGGCCAGCGGATGGCCGGCCGGCAGCACGCCCACCAGCGGGTCGTCCAGCAGCGGGGTGACCACCAGGTCGGACCAGTCGGTCCCGGCGGTCAGCTGCTGCGCCTCCAGGTTGGCCTCGGCCCGGGCCTCGCGCGGCGTGCCGTGGGCGGGCGCCGGAAGCGCGACGGCGCCGTCGGACTGCGGGTAGCGGAAGGCCAGCGCGATCTCGCACTCGCCGCCGCGCAGCATCGCCAGCGACTCCGGCGGCTCGGCCTCGACCAGCGACACGCGCACCCCCGGATGGCTGTCCCGCAGGCGGGCGACCGCGGGCGGCACCAGGGTGGAGCTCGCGGTCGGGAAGGAGACCAGCCGCACCCGTCCGGCCCGCAGCCCGGCGATCGCGGCCACCTCCTCCTCGGCGGCGGAGAGCCCGGCCAGGATTCCGGTGGCATGCTTGAGCAGGACCCGGCCGGCCTCGCTGAGCTGCATCCCGCGGCCCGAGCGGACCACCAGCGGGGTGTCCACCGACTTCTCCAGGGCCTTCATCTGCTGACTGATGGCGGGCTGCGTACACCCCAGCTCGCGGGCGGCGGCGGAGAAGGAGCCGGTGCGGGCGACGGCACGCAGAACGCGCAGATGGCGGGCCTCGATCATGCCTTAGTTATAAGGCAATCTTTGCATTCTGCAAAATTCTGCTGATAGTTGAAGCCTCAAGCGAGGCCCGGACGGAACGCCGGAGGCCCGGCCCGCCCCCCGGGGGGAGCGGACCGGGCCTCCGGTCAGGCGTCGGAGCCTCAGTGCGAGTGGCCGTGGCCGTGGCCGTGACCGTTGTCGGCCTCCTCCTCCTTCTTCTCCACCACGAGGGTCTCGGTGGTGAGAAGCAGGGAGGCGATCGAGGCGGCGTTCTCCAGGGCGGAGCGGGTGACCTTGACCGGGTCGATGACGCCGGCCTTCACCAGGTCGCCGTACTCGCCGGTGGCGGCGTTGTAGCCCTGGCCGATCTCCAGCTCGGCGACCTTGGAGGTGATGACGTAGCCCTCCAGGCCGGCGTTCTGGGCGATCCAGCGCAGCGGCTCGTGCAGCGCCTTGCGGACCACGGCGACACCGGTGGCCTCGTCACCCGACAGGCCCAGGCCCTCGTCCAGCACCTTGGCGGCGTGGACCAGGGAGGCGCCACCGCCGGCGACGATGCCCTCCTCGACCGCGGCGCGGGTCGCCGAGATGGCGTCCTCCAGGCGGTGCTTGCGCTCCTTCAGCTCCACCTCGGTGGCGGCGCCGACCTTGATGACGCAGACGCCGCCGGCCAGCTTGGCCAGGCGCTCCTGCAGCTTCTCGCGGTCCCAGTCGGAGTCGGTCGCGGCGATCTCGCCCTTGATCTGGGCGACGCGGCCGGCGACGGCCTCGGAGTCACCGGCACCGTCGACGACCGTGGTCTCGTCCTTGGTGATGGTCACGCGGCGGGCGGTGCCCAGCACGTCCAGGCCGACCTGGTCGAGCTTGAGGCCGACCTCCTCGGAGATGACCTGGCCACCGGTCAGGACGGCCAGGTCGCCGAGGATCGCCTTGCGGCGGTCGCCGAAGCCCGGGGCCTTGACGGCGACGGCGTTGAAGGTGCCACGGATCTTGTTCACGACCAGGGTCGACAGCGCCTCGCCGTCGACGTCCTCGGCGATGATCAGCAGCGGCTTGGAGGCACCGCCCTGGAGGATCTTCTCCAGCAGCGGCAGCAGCTCCTGAATGGAGGAGATCTTGCCCTGGTTGATCAGGATGTACGGGTCCTCGAGGACCGCTTCCTGGCGCTCGGCGTCGGTGACGAAGTACGGCGACAGGTAGCCCTTGTCGAACTGCATGCCCTCGGTGAAGTCCAGCTCCACGCCGAAGGTGTTCGACTCCTCGACGGTGATGACACCGTCCTTGCCGACCTTGTCGATCGCCTCGGCGATCAGCTCGCCGACCTGGGTGTCCTGCGCGGAGAGGGAGGCGACGGCGGCGACGTCGTCCTTGCCCTCGATCTCGCGGGCGACGGACAGCAGGTGCTCGGAGACCGCGGCGACGGCCTTGTCGATGCCCTTCTTCAGGGCGGCCGGGCCGGCACCGGCGGCGACGTTGCGCAGACCCTCGTTGACCAGGGCCTGGGCCAGCACGGTGGCGGTCGTGGTGCCGTCACCCGCGACGTCGTTGGTCTTGGTGGCGACCTCCTTGACGAGCTGCGCGCCAAGGTTCTCGTACGGGTCGTCCAGCTCGACCTCGCGGGCGATGGTGACACCGTCGTTGGTGATGGTCGGGGCGCCGAACTTCTTGTCGATGACGACGTTGCGGCCCTTGGGGCCGATGGTCACCTTGACGGTGTCGGCCAGCTTGTTGACACCGCGCTCCAGCGAGCGGCGGGCGTCCTCGTCGAACTGCAGGATCTTCGCCATGTTCCCTATTCCCTCGGGGCTGCGGCCGGCCCACCGGCCGCCGAACTACGTGAACCAACAACCACGCCCCGGGCCCCTGTCACTGGGACACGGATCCGGGGCGGGTCGGTACGTCTTACTTCTCGATGACCGCGAGAACGTCGCGGGCCGAGAGGACGAGGTACTCCTCGCCCTTGTACTTCACCTCGGTGCCGCCGTACTTCGAGTACAGGACGATGTCGCCGACGGCGAGGTCGAGCGGCAGACGCTGACCGTCCTCGAAGCGGCCCGGGCCGACGGCCAGGACGACGCCCTCCTGGGGCTTCTCCTTGGCGGTGTCCGGGATAACCAGGCCGGAGGCCGTGGTGGTCTCGGCGTCGAGCGGCTGGACCACGATGCGGTCCTCGAGCGGCTTGATGGCAACCTTGCTGCTGGTGGTCACGTCCGAGCTCCCCTTCGGAGATTACGGGGTTTTCTAACGGGTAGGGGCGATCCTGCGGGCCTGCCGTCGCGGGGGTCAGACACACGTCGTCGCGTTAGCACTCCCCTAGTGGTGAGTGCCAAGGATGACCATAGGGCCGTGTTAGCACTCAGTCAACCAGAGTGCCAACGGCGAGTCCCGGAAGTCCCCGGTTCGCGAATGAGTAGCCGTACTCATGTACGACCGGGCCCGGCCCCGCCAGACTCCTGCCATGACCTCGATCCCGGTGCGCATCGGCCCGTCCCGGCCCAAGGACGCCGCCCTCGCCCTGCTGTCGCTGCCCCTGCTGGGGGGCGTGCTGCCGTTCGTCGCCTTCCTCCTCGTCGCCTGCCTCGGCACCATCCCCGGCTACGGGGACGACGGGGACGGGCGCGGGTGGGCCTTCCTGGGCATCGGGATGCTGGCCGCCCCGGTGGTCGCCCTGGCGGCGGGCCTCGTGGTGGCCTTCCGCAGCCGGCGGTCCGGCTACCGGCTCCTCCCGGTCGCCGCCGGGCTCGCCCCGTTCGCGCTGCCGGCGGTCCTCTCCTCGGGCGTGCTGTGGCGGTGAACCGGCTGCCGCTCGCCGACCCGCTGCGCCCGGTCGGCCGTCCGACGGACCTGCTGCTCGCGCTGCTGACGGTCCTGGGGGCCGCCTCGCTGCTGGGGTTCGGCTGGATCGCGGCCTTCCTGGCCGCGCTCGCGCTGGAGGCCCACCCCGCGATCGGCGGCTGGGCGGCCCGGGGCGCCGCGACCGCGCTGCTGCTCGTCCCGGTCGTGGCGGTGGCCCGGTACACCCACCGGCGGGGCTACCGGATCACCCCGGTCGCCGCCGCGGTCAGCCCCGCCCTGCTGACCGCCCTCGCCGGCGCGGGGTGGCTCCGGTGAGCCGGCCCCACGGCGCGCCCGGGCGGCCGCCGGTCCACTGGGCGCCGGACCTGGTGCTCGCCGCGGTGGTGGTCGCCGGGGCCGTCGCGGCGGCGTCCGCCGGGTCGTTCGTGCTCAACTGGCTGAAGCTGCTCGTCCTGTACGGCCCCGGGGTGGAGGCCCTGGACGTCTTCGGCGTCGTGGTGATGCTCGTCCTGCTGGCACTGACCGGCCGGGGCACCCGGCGGCTCGGGTACCGGATCACCCCGTACGCCGCGCTGGCGGCCGCGCCGCTGATGCCGCTGGTGTTCTGGCTGACCTCCGACGTCCCCGTCATCGGCCGGTGAACGCCGCGCGGCCGCTCCGGCCGACCGGCCACCCGGCCGACCCGCGAGAATGGCCCCGTGGACACCGAGAACCTCCAGCCGCTGCTGACCCCCGAGGGCCAGGCCCTGCTCGCCGAGCTGCGCGAGTTCACCCCCGAGGAGGAGCTCGCGCTGGCGACCCGCCTGCGGCGGGAGCACCCGGCGGAGCTGGTGTCGGCCGCGTTCGGGCAGGCGCGGCTGCGGCAGCGGGCGCGGGCGAAGTTCGGGGCGGACGCCGACCTGATGTACTTCACGCCCAACGGGGTCGAGCAGTCCACCCGGCGCAGCGTGGCCGAGTGGCGGGCCCGGCGGTTCGCCGACCTGGGCGTACGGCGGCTGGCGGACCTGTGCTGCGGCATCGGCGGGGACGTGCTGGCGCTGGCCCGGGCCGGCATCGAGGTGCTGGCCGTCGACAAGGACCCGGCGGCCTGCGCCGCCACCGCGGCCAACGCGGCCGCGCTGGGCCTGGCCGACCTGGTCGAGGTGCGCTGCGCGGACGTCGCCGAGGTGGACGTCACCGGCTACGACGCGGTGTTCACCGACCCGGCCCGGCGCACCGCGCGCGGCCGGGTGTTCGACCCGGAGGCGTACGCCCCGCCGCTCTCCTGGGCGATCGAGGCCGGCCGGCGGACCCCAATCGGCGCGCTGAAGGTCGCGCCGGGCATCCCGCACGAGGCCGTGCCGGAGGACGCCGAGGCCGAGTGGGTCTCGGACCACGGCGACGTCAAGGAGGCGGTGCTCTGGTTCGGCACCAGGGCCACCGGCCCGCACCGCGCCACCCTGCTGCCGCACGGCGCCACCCTGACCGGCGGCGACCTGCCCGACCCGCCGGCCGGCCCGGTCGGGCGCTACCTGTACGAGCCGGACGGCGCGGTGATCCGGGCCCACCTGGTGGCCGAGGTGGCCGGGCAGGTGGGCGGCCGGCTGATCGACCCGAAGATCGCCTACCTGACCTCGGACGAGCTGGTCGCGACGCCGTACGCGCACGCCTTCGAGCTCACCGACGTGCTGCCGTTCAACATCAAGAAGCTGAAGGCGCTGCTGCGCGAGCGGGCGGTCGGCACGGTGGTGATCAAGAAGCGCGGGATGGCGATCACCCCGGAGGAGCTGCGCCGCCAGCTCAAGCCCTCCGGGCCGAACACCGTCACGGTGATCCTCAGCCGCACCGACAACGGGCCGCTGATGATGCTGGGACAGCCGGTCTGACCCCGGCGCGGCGGCCCGGCCCACGGCGCCGGGACCGGGACCGGGCTACGAGGCGGGCGCCTGGATGTAGTCCTCCAGCCGGGCCACCGAGAAGCCCTGCTCCTGGATCCGGGCCAGCAGGTCGCCGAACATCTGGGTCATCGTGGCGCCCTTGAGCTCCTTGGGGCCGCGGAAGTGCGCCAGGACGATGTCGCCGGGCTTCAGCTTCTTGTCTGCGGCCTGGTACTGCATGTCGTGGATCTGCATCGACTCGCGCCAGAGCACGATCGCGCGCGGGCCGCACTGCTGCACCGAGGTGTTGAGCATCGGGGTGTTGGCGCCGTCGCCGAACGGCGGGCGGAACAGCAGCGGGGCGGTGCCGTACTGCTGGGTGAGCGCGGCCTGGTCGTCGCAGATCTCGGCCTTCTGCTTGTCGGCCGACAGCTTGCTCATCACCGGGTGGTCCACGGTGTGGTTCTGGATGTGGTTGCCCAGGGCCTGGAGCGGCTTGAAGTAGCCGTAGTCGTTCTTGACGATGTCCTTCGTCAGGAACATCGAGATCGGCACCTTGAGGTCGGTGAGCATCTCGACGAACTTCGGGTCCTTCTCGGCGCCGTCGTCGATGGTGATGAAGACGACCTTGTCGCTGGTCTTCACATCGCTGAACACCGGTACGGGGCCGGTCCGTTCGAGCTTGATCGGCTTGTCGGCGGGCGGCGCCGGGGCGGGGGCGAGCGGGGTGAGGTTCCACTTGGCCCAGGCCGCCGCGTCGGCGCCCGCCGGGGCGCCCGCCGAAGGGGGCGCGGAGGCGCTGGTCGGCGCCGCGCCGGTGGGCCGGGGCGTGGCCGCCGCCGTCGTGGCGGCGGGGGCGGCACCGCCACCGCCCCCGTTGTCCCCGCACGCGGTGGCGAAGGCCAGCAGGGCCAGCGCCCCCACCCCGTACGTCCTGGTCCTGCTCCGCCTGATCACCGCTGCGCGCTCCCGGTTCCCGTCCAGCCTTCTCTCAGCTATGCACGGTACCGACCGCCGCGGCGGTTCCCGGCCAGGGGCTACTCGACGTGCTCGCTGGTGAAGGACCAGCGGTGCACCGGACGGCCGAGCAGCCCGGCCGGCGGGTCGGCGACGGGCACCGGCTCGCCGTTCCACCAGGTGATCAGCAGCACCCGCTCGCCCGGGGCGGAGAGCAGTTCGAGGCGCTCCAGCCCGGCCGAGCCGCGGACCGCGGGCAGCACCGACTCCCGTACCCAGGCGGCGAGTTCGTCGCCCCGGCCGGTCGCCGCCCGGGCCTCCCACATCGCGGCGACGGTCATGCCGCGCCGCCGCCGAGGGCGTCGTAGGCCTGGCCGTGGAAGTCCGTGTGGGGCACGTGGGTCTCGGTCACCGGCAGCGAGGAGTCCGCCGACAGGTCGAGGGCGGACGGCGTGCGGTCGCGCCACACCATCTCGGCGCCCAGTGCCGCGACCATCGCGCCGTTGTCGGTGCACAAGCCCGGCCGGGGCACCCGCAGCCGGATGCCGGCCCGGTCGCAGCGCTGCTGGGCCATCTCGCGCAGCCGCGAGTTGGCCGCCACGCCGCCGCCGATCATCAGGTGGTCGACGCCGTTGTCCTTGCACGCCTTGACGGCCTTGCGGGTGAGCACGTCGGTGACCGCCTCCTGGAAGGACGCCGCCACGTCGGCGACCGGCACCTCCTCGCCGGCCCGGCGCTTGGCCTCCACCCAGCGGGCGACGGCGGTCTTCAGGCCGGAGAAGGAGAAGTCGTACGCCGGGTCGTTGCGGCCGCTCAGCCCGCGCGGGAAGGCGATCGCCTTCGGGTCGCCCTCGCGGGCCGTGCGGTCGACGATCGGGCCGCCGGGGAAGCCGAGGCCGAGCACCCGGGCGACCTTGTCGAAGGCCTCGCCGGCCGCGTCGTCGATGGTCGCGCCGAGCGGGCGGACGTCGCTGGTGATGTCCTCGCTGAGCAGCAGCGAGGAGTGCCCGCCGGAGACCAGCAGGGCCATCGTCGGCGAGGGCAGCCGGCCGTGCTCCAGCTGGTCGACGCAGATGTGCGAGGCGAGGTGGTTGACCCCGTACAGCGGCTTGTCCAGCGCCCAGGCGTACGCCTTCGCGGCGCTGACGCCGACCAGCAGCGCGCCGGCCAGGCCGGGGCCTGCGGTGACGGCGATGCCGTCCAGGTCGCTGGCCTTGATCCCCGCGGTGTCCAGGGCGCGCTGGATGGTCGGGACCATCGCCTCCAGGTGCGCGCGGCTGGCGATCTCCGGGACGACGCCGCCGAAGCGGGCGTGGTCGTTGACGCTGGAGGCGACCGCGTCGGCCAGCAGCGTGGTGCCGCGCACGATGCCGACGCCGGTCTCGTCGCAGGAGGTCTCGATACCGAGGACGAGCGGTTCGTCAGCCATGGCGGGTGTCCTCAATGTCCTTCGGGTCAGTGCTGTCAGTGCTCGGGTGGTCGAGGCGCATCACCAGCGCGTCGACGTTGGCGGGCTGGTAGTAGCCGCGCCGGATGCCCACCGGTTCGAAGCCGTGGCGCTCGTACAGCCGCTGGGCGCGCGGGTTGTCCACCCGCACCTCCAGCAGCAGCTCGGCGCACTCGCGCCGGGCGGCCTCCCGGATCAGGTCGGTGAGCAGCGCCGTGCCGAGGCCGGCGCCCTGGTGGCGCTCGTCGACGGCGATGGTCTGGACGTCGCCCTCGCCGGCGATCGCCATCAGTCCGGCGTAGCCGACGATCCTGCCGTCCGGGGCGGCCGCGACGGTGTAGTGGCGGGTGCCGCCGGGGTGGGACTCGGCCAGTTCGGACCAGAACATCCCGGCGGACCAGGCGTCCTCGGGGAAGAGCCGCAGCTCCAGCTCCAGCACCGGCGCGATGTCCCACCAGCGCATCGGGCGCAGGGTGGTGCCGTGGTTCACGCCGGGAGCACCGCCTTGTAGCCCGCGGGGACCTGGGCGTCCGGGCGGCGCAGGTACAGCGGGTGGTTGGGCAGCAGCTCGCGCCCGGCGGCCAGCTCGGCGGCGGCGAAGCCGGCCAGGGCGCCGGCCGAGACGTGCTCGGGGCCGTGCCCGCCCGGGAAGGCGTCGGGGTAGAGCAGCGCGCCGGCGCCGACGGAGCGCGGCTGCGGGGTCAGCTCGGCCGGGCGGTCCACGGCGGGGCCCTCGGTGCGGCGGCCCTCGGCGTCGTACGAGGCCCAGTAGACCTCCTTGCGGCGCGCGTCGGTGGCGGCCGTGAACGGCTGCCCGGCCAGGCCCTCGGCGCGGGCCTGGAAGGCGATCGCGTCCAGCGTGCAGACGCCGTGCACCGGCAGCCCGAGGGCGTGGCCGAGCGCGGCGGCGGTCACCAGGCCGACCCGCAGGCCGGTGTACGGGCCGGGGCCGACGCCGACCGCGATGCCGGTCAGCCGGTGCTTGTCCACCCCGGCGGCCCGCAGCACCTGGTCGATCGCGGGCAGCAGCAGTTCACCGTGGCGCCTGGCGTCGACCTGGTGGGTCTCGGCGAGGACGGCCGTGCCGTCGTGGACGGCGGCGGTGACGGCGGGGGTAGCGGTGTCGAACGCGAGCAGCAGCACGGGTCAAGGTTAGACCGACGTTGGGCCGACCGGCCGATCGGCAGGGTGTACCAGGCGGGAACACAGATCCGAGGCACTGCGACCCGCGCGGATGAACCTGGCACGATGGGGCCGTACGTAAAGGGACGGCGGCGGGAGCGGCAACGTGGCGAAGATGGGTCCTGGAGTGGTGGTCACGGGGTTGACCCTGGGGGCCCTGGCGGTGGTGAGCCTGCTGGCCTTCCAGGCCAACGGCGCCCAGGACCGGGCCGGCGGCCCCAAGCCCACCGCCACCACCACGGCGACCGGCACGGCCACCGCCGCGGCGCCCACCGCCGCGGCCACCCCGACCGTCCCCCCGCTGCCGGCCACCTCGGGCACCGGCACCCGGGTGGTGTACTCGGTCGGCAGCCACTACGTCTGGCTGGTCGACCCGAAGAAGAGCCCGCAGGTCGCGGCCGCCTTCCCGGTCACCCCGGGCTCGGTCGAGCCCGCCCCGGGCAGCTACGCGGTGTACAGCCGCACCCCGACCACCACCGGGACGGACGGCAAGCAGATCGAGCACGTGGTGCGCTTCGCGCAGCAGAACGGCGTGGTGTTCGGCTTCAGCGCGGCGGTGGACGGCGCGACGCCGACCACCGACCCGAGCGCGAAGACCGGCGGCATCCGCAGCGGCCGCGCCGAGGGGCAGCTGCTCTGGGACTTCGCGCCGAAGGACACCAAGGTGGTCGTGATCGCCTGAGCCCGGACGGGACCGGGCGGCCCGGGTTCGGGTTCGAATCCGGGTTCGGGAGGAGCGGCCTCAGGCGGCCCGGGGCGTCCGCGCCTCGGGCCGTTCGTCGTGTCCGGGCCGCGGTCCGTCCTGCCGGGGGCGCGGTCCGGGCGGTGTGGACACCGCCGCGGCGGCCGCGCAGGCGGCCAGCAGCGCCCGCATCGGCTCTCCCGGAACGCGACGGGCGGACTCTCCGGCCCCGGCGGCGGTGACCGCGCGCTGCGGGGCGGGGGTGGTGCTCGACATGGCGCCTCCCTAGTTAGGCAGACCTAACCGCAGCACCCATCCCACCACGCCCGGCACCCCGGCCGCAACATCTTGCCGACAGTCTGTCGGCAAGATGTCGGCGAGTCGTCGGAGCCCCGTCGGCGGGTCGTCGGCGCCCTCCCGGCTATCCGAGTTCCGCCAGCGCCGCGTCCGCCCAGCGCGGGCCGATGCCGGTCAGCACCACCCGGCGCGGGTCCTGGTCGTCCCCGCCCTCGGTGCCGCCGATGGCGCGCTCGATCCGGACCTCCAGCCGGTCCTCGGACAGCCGCTCGACCTTGCCCTCGCCCCACTCGACCACGACCACCGACTCGGGCAGCGAGACGTCCAGGTCGAGGTCCTCCATCTCGTCCAGGTCCCCGCCCAGCCGGTACGCGTCCACGTGCACCAGCGCCGGGCCGCCGACCAGCGAGGGGTGCACCCGGGCGATCACGAAGGTCGGCGAGGTCACCGCCCCGCGGACCTGCAGCCCCTCCCCCAGGCCCCGGGTCAGCGTGGTCTTCCCCGCCCCCAGCTCGCCGGAGAGCAGCACCAGGTCACCCGGCCGCAGCAGCGCGGCCAGCTCCCGGCCGAGCCGGCCCATCCGCTCCGGGGTGGGGACGGTGAGAGTGGCGTGCGAGCCCATGCGCGTGTCTTGCCCTTCGGTCCGTACGGCGCGCCGACCACCGGCCGCCACCGCTACCGTGCCACATCGGCGGGCACCCGCGCGGCGGGTGGGCCCTTCGGACGGGCACCCGGGCCTCAGGCGGGGTCGACGACGGTCTCCGCGGCCCGCTCCCCGGCCAGGTCGAGGACGGCCGCGGGCAGCGGCGCGGCCCCGGCGAAGCCGACGGCCCGGCGCAGCAGCCGGGCCAGCTCGTGGTCGACCAGCTCCGGGCACTCCAGCATCACCAGGTGCCCGGCGCCCTCGGCCAGCACCAGCTCCGCGCCGGGCAGCCGCTCGGCCATCGCCTCGCTGTGCGTCGAGGGCGTCAGCAGGTCCTTCGTCCCGGCCAGCACCAGCGCGGGCAGGCCGCGCAGGGCGTCCAGCGCCCCGTACTTCTCGTGCGCGCCGAACACCGGGTAGAACTCGGCGACCACGTCGATCGGGGTGGCGTCCAGCAGCTGCTCGGCGAAGCGCACCACACCGGGGTCGACGTCCCGGCCGCCGAAGGAGAACCTCCGGTAGAACACGGCGGCCACGTCCGAGCCCAGCCGCCTGGTCGCCTCGACCAGGTCGACCTGGCGGCCCAGCAGCTTCACCACCCCGGGCGCGACCTTCTTGAACAGCTTCGCGCCGGCCTTCGGCAGGCCGAGGCTGACCTCGTTCCAGTCCCCGGCGAGGGTGCCGATCAGCGCCACCCCGGCGACGCGCTCGCGGAACAGCTCCGGGTGCTGGTCGGCCAGCGCCATCACCGTCATGCCGCCCATCGAGTGGCCCACCAGCACCAGCGGCCCGGTCGGCGCGACGGCGTCGATCACCGCCTTGAGGTCGCCGCCCAGCTGGTCGATGCCGGCCGGCTCGCCCGCCAGGTACGAGCGGGAGCGCTCGGAGCGGCCGTGGCTGCGCTGGTCCCAGAAGACCAGCCGCAGGCCCTCGCGCAGCGCGGCCCGCTGGAAGTGCCAGCTGTCCTGGTTGAGGCAGTAGCCGTGGCAGAACACCACGGTCAGCGGCTCGGCACCGGTCCCGCCGTCCGGCCCGCTCCAGCCGGTGCCGTCCAGCTCGACGTACAGCTCGGTGCCGTCCGGCGCGGCCACCGTCCTCGGGCGCCCGCGCAGCGAACCGTACGGGGCGTTCGCGTCCAGCTCGGCCCGGGCCCGGCGGCGCATCGCCCGGCCGACGGTCAGCCGCTCGATCGCGACGCCCGCGGCCGCCCCGGCCGCCAGCACGCCGACCGAGATCCCGATCACACCCGCCCGGCTCACCCCGGAGGCGGCACCGGCCGCCCTGGCGACCGCCGCGACCGGACTGCCCTCGGCCGGCCCCCCGGTCATGCCGACCGGACCTCGGCGTGGCTGCCGCCCAGGTAGCGGCGGGGCACCCGGGCACCGATCCGGGTGATGATCTCGTACGAGACGGTGCCGCAGGCGCGGGCCCAGTCCTCGGCGGTGGGCTCGCCGCGCTCGCCGTTGCCGAACAGCAGCACCTCGTCGCCGATCGCCGGGGCGTCGCCGCCGAGGTCCACCACGAACTGGTCCATCGCGACCCGGCCGGCCACCGTGCGCCACTTGCCGTCGATCTGCACCGGGCCGGTGCCGCTGGCGTGCCGGGGGATGCCGTCGCCGTAGCCGACCGGGACCAGGCCCAGCGTCGTCTCGCCCGGCGTCGTGTAGTGGTGGCCGTAGCTGACCCCGTGCCCGCCGGGGACGTGCTTGACCAGCGCCAGCCGCGCGGTCAGCGCCATCACCGGGCGCAGCCCGAAGTCCGCCGGCGAGCCCACCTCGGGCACCGGCGACAGCCCGTACGCGGCCAGGCCGGTGCGGACCAGGTCGAAGTGCGACTCCGGCAGCAGCAGGGTGGCCGGGGAGTTCGCCAGGTGCCGGACCTCGGGGCGCAGCCCGGCGGCCTCGGCCGTGGCCAGCGCGACGCGGTAGGAGTCTAGCTGGGCCTGGATCGACGGGTGGCCGGGCTCGTCCGCCGCGGCGAAGTGCGACCAGACGCCGACGACCGTCAGCAGCCCCTCCGCCTCGGCCCGGCGGGCGGCCGCCACCAGCCGCGGCCAGTCGTGCGGCTGGCAGCCGTTGCGGCCGAGGCCGGTGTCGGCCTTCAGGTGCACCCGGGCCGGGATACCGGTCTCGCGCACGGCGGGCAGCAGCTCGTCCAGCGCCCACTGGCCGCTGACCGAGATGTCCAGGCCCGCGCGCAGCGCCTCTCGCCACGGCCCGCCCGGCGTCCACAGCCAGCACAGGATGCGGGCCTGCTCGGGGCGGATGCCCGCGGCCCGCAGGGCCAGCGCCTCGTCCGGCGTCGCGCAGCCGAGCCAGCCGACCCCGTTCGCGACCGCCTCCCGGGCGCACTCGACCGCGCCGTGGCCGTAGGCGTTCGCCTTGACCGCGAGCATCACCGCCGTGCTGCCGACGCGTTCGCGCAACGCGGCGAGGTTGCCGCGCAGGGCGGCGAGATCGATGGTCGCCTCGGCCCGTACGCCGTCGGTGAGGGTGGCTGTGCCGATCGTGTTCGCAGTTGTCATCAGGGTCAGTCTCCCAGACGTCCCGGAGTCCTCGCCGAACGGCCCGTCGGCGCGGCGGCCGACGACCGGGCCGCGCGCACCGCGCCGACCTGCGGCGAACCGCTCGTCCGTCCCTTGCACGGACGCGTTCGACGGACCGTCCGGTTCCGGTTGCCGGCCCTCCGGGCGCCTTCCCGGCCTTCCCGGTCAGGGCGTCCGGACCGCCCGCCACACCGCCGGCAGCGCGCCGGCCACCGCGAGCGCCGTCGTCGGGGCGCCCGGCTCGCCCGCCGCCTCGCGGCCGGCCAGGCCGTGCAGGTAGGCGGCCGCCGACGCGGCGTCCAGCGGCGCGAGGCCGGCCGCCAGCAGGGAGCCGGCCAGCCCGGCCAGCACGTCGCCGCTGCCGGCCGTGGCCAGCCAGGAGGTGCCGGTCGGGTTCACCCGGACGGCCCCGCCCGGGTCGGCGACCACCGTGGTGGAGCCCTTCAGCAGCACCGTCGCGCGGTAGGCGGCCGCCAGCCGGCGGGCGGTGGCCAGCCGGGCCGCGGCCAGGTCGTCGGCGGCCGGCGGCGTGCCGCCCCCGGCACCCGCGAGCAGCCGGGCGGCCTCGCCGGTGTGCGGGGTGAGCAGGGTGGGCGCGGTGCGGCCAGCCAGCGCGTCCGGGCCGAGCCGACCCAGCTCGGTCAGCCCGTCCGCGTCCACCAGCACCGGGACGTCGCTCGCCAGCGCCTCGGCCAGCGCCTGCCGCGCCCCCTCGCCGCCGCCCGGCCCGACCACCCAGGCCTGCACCCGTCCGGCCCCGGCCGGCCCGCCCTCGGTGACCAGCACCTCCGGGAAGCGCCGCACCACCTCTTCGGCCGCCGTGCCGACGTACCGGACGGCGCCCGCGCCCCCGTGCAGCGCCCCGGCCACCGCGAGCAGCGCCGCCCCCGGGTAGGTCGCCGAGCCGGCCGCCACCCCGACCACGCCGCGCCGGTACTTGTCGCTCTCCGCGCCCGGCACCGGCAGCAGCGCCGCCACGTCCGCGTGCTGGAGCGCCGTCACCTCCGCGGCGAGCGGCTCCAGCCCGATGCCGACCAGCTGCACGGCGCCCGCGTACGAGGCCCCCGGGTCGATCAGCAGACCGGGCTTGTACGTGCCGAAGCAGACCGTGACGTCCGCGCGCAGCGCCACGCCCGGCACCTCGCCGGTGTCGGCGTCCACCCCGCTCGGCAGGTCCACCGCGACCACCACCCCGCGCCGCGCCGCCCGCGCGTACGGCTCCGCCGCGGGGCGCAGCCCGCCCCGGCCGCCGATGCCGACGATGCCGTCCAGCACCAGGTCCGCGCGCGAGAAGTCGGCCAGGCCGACTTCCTGCTCCACCGTCACCCGCCCACGGGCGGCCCGCAGCGCGGCCAGCCCGTCCGGGTGCGCCTTCTCCGGCACCAGCAGCACCGCCGTCACCCGCGCCCCGCGCCGGGCCAGCGCGGCCCCCGCGTACAGGGCGTCACCCCCGTTGTCCCCGCTGCCCGCGAGCACCGTCACCCGACTGCCGTACACCCGCCCCCGACGCCCGGTCAGCAGCCGCGCACAGGTCGCGGCCAGCCCCGCCGCCGCCCGCTGCATCAGCGTGCCCTCCGGCAGCCGCGCCATCAGCTCGGCCTCGGCGGCCCGGACGGTTTCCACAGGGTGTGCATGACGCATGGGGAGAACTCCTTCAGCGGTCGGCTACCGCCGACGCTAGCCCGCGTCACCGCCCCACGGGAGCCGGGCCTGCGGCACACTTTCGAGTGACACCCACTTCGATCCCCCACCGGCTCCGGTCCGTACGCCTACTTTGTCGCTCGGTACAGACCAGCAGGAGGGAGAAGGGCCATGGTCGCCATGCCGGCAGTCGAGCACCCGCTGAGCGAGGAGAGCCTCCTCCAGGCGTTTCTGGGGCTGGACACCCCGCTGGGAAGCAAGGCCGAGTTCATCGAAGGGGAGATCGTCGTGACACCACCGCCGGACGGCGAACACGAGACCGCGTTCTCCCTGCTGAACAGGCAGTTCATGCGCAAGGCCGAGGCCGAGTTCGATCTGTCCGGGAACAAGGGACTGATCACGCCCAAAGGACGGTTCATCCCCGACGGCACTCTGAGCCCGGTCGGCCATTTCGAGCACGCCGACTCGTGGGCTTCTGCGGAAGGGGTCTTGCTGGTCTTCGAGATCACGTCGATCAACCCGCACAAGGACCGCGAGCCCAAGCGCAGGGGCTACGCCGCTGCGGGGATCCCCTGCTACCTGCTGATCGACCGCGGCGAAGGCATGATCACCCTGTTCACTGAACCCGACGGCGAGGACTACATCACCCAGACCAAGGTCGAGTTCGGCAAGGCGATCGACCTGCCCGCCCCCTTCTCGTTCGCACTCGACACGGCGCCCCTGCGGTAGGACGCAGCCACCGCAGGGGCGCCGTACGGCCGAGCGGCTACTCGACGGTGACCGACTTCGCCAGGTTGCGCGGCTGGTCGACCTCGTGGCCCTTGGCCGTGGCCAGCTCGCAGGCGAAGACCTGCAGCGGGACGGTGGAGACCAGCGGCTGGAGCAGGGTCGGGGTGGCCGGGATGCGGATCAGGTGGTCCGCGTACGGGACGACGGCCTCGTCGCCCTCCTCGGCGATCACGATCGTGCGGGCGCCGCGGGCCCGGATCTCCTGGATGTTGGAGACGATCTTGTCGTGCAGGATCGACCGCCCGCGCGGCGAGGGCACGACCACCACGACCGGCAGCCCCTCCTCGATCAGCGCGATCGGGCCGTGCTTGAGCTCGCCCGCCGCGAAGCCCTCGGCGTGCATGTACGCCAGCTCCTTGAGCTTGAGCGCGCCCTCCAGGGCCACCGGGAAGCCGACGTGGCGGCCGAGGAACAGCACCGAGCGGGCGTCGGCCAGCGAGCGGGCCAGCTCGCGCACCGGCTCCATGGTCTCCAGGACCTGCTCGACCTGCTTCGGCGCGTCGCCGAGCTCCTTGATGACGGCGAAGATCTCGTCGCCCCACTTGGTGCCGCGCACCTGGCCCAGGTACAGGGCGACCAGGTAGCAGGCGACCAGCTGGGTCAGGAACGCCTTGGTGGAGGCGACCGCGACCTCCGGACCGGCGTGGGTGTACAGCACCGCGTCCGACTCGCGCGGGATGGTGGAGCCGTTGGTGTTGCAGATCGCCAGCACCTTGGCGCCCTGCTCGCGGGCGTGCCGCAGGGCCATCAGGGTGTCCATGGTCTCGCCGGACTGCGAGATGGCGATGACCAGCGTGCCCGGGCCCATGATCGGGTCGCGGTAGCGGAACTCGGAGGCGACCTCGACCTCGCAGGGGATGCGGGTCCAGTGCTCGATCGCGTACTTGGCGATCATGCCGGCGTGGAAGGCCGTGCCGCAGGCCACGATGACGACCTTGTCGACCGAGCGCAGGTCGGCGTCGGAGATCCGCAGCTCGTCGAGGGTCAGCCGGCCGTCGGTGCCGATCCGGCCGAGCAGGGTGTCGGCGACCGCCTTCGGCTGCTCGGCGATCTCCTTGAGCATGAAGTAGTCGTAGCCGCCCTTCTCGGCGGCGGAGGCGTCCCAGTCGACGTGGTACTCGCGCACGTCGGCCGGGGTGCCGTCGAAGTTGGTGACGGTCACGCCCTCCCGGCGCAGCTCGACCACCTGGTCCTGGCCCAGCTCGATCGCCTCACGGGTGTGGGCGATGAAGGCGGCGACGTCCGAGGCGAGGAAGTTCTCGCCCTCGCCGCGGCCGACCACCAGCGGCGAGTTGCGGCGGGCACCGACGACCACGTCCGGCGCGTCCGCGTGCACGGCGACCAGGGTGAAGGCGCCCTCCAGCTGACGGCAGACCGCCCGCATGGCCTCGGCGAGGTCGCCCGTGTAGGCCTCGCCCAGCAGGTGGGCGACGACCTCGGTGTCGGTCTCGGACCGGAGGGTGTGGCCGCGCTCGGCGATCTCGGCGCGCAGCTGGGCGAAGTTCTCGATGATGCCGTTGTGCACCACCGCGACCCGCTCGCGGTCGTCCAGGTGGGGGTGGGCGTTGGCGTCCGTCGGGCCGCCGTGGGTGGCCCAGCGGGTGTGGCCGATGCCGGTGGTGCCGCCGGGCAGAGGGGTCTCGGCGAGCGACTTCTCCAGGTTGGCGAGCTTGCCCGCCCGCTTGTCGGTGGCCAGGCTCCACTGCCCTTCGGAGTCCTGGACCTGCACCGCGACACCGGCCGAGTCGTAGCCCCGGTACTCCAGTCGCTGCAAGCCTGCGATTACTACGTCGAGGGCGGTCTGAGCGCCCACGTATCCAACAATTCCGCACATGCGTGCCAGCATAAGGGCGGTTCTGTGGCCGTTTTCCCGCCGCGCGGGAACACTGCGTGACCGACACCACAGCCACCGTGAACGCCGCGACGGCTCACAATGGAGCATGTGCTGACCGAACTCTGTACGCCGGGCGCCGCCACGCCCGGCCCGTCCCCGTCCCCCTACGTGGACCTCAGCCGGGCCGAGTGGAGCGCGCTGCGCGAGCGTACGCCGCTGCCGCTGACCGCCGAGGAGGTGGAACGGCTGCGCGGCCTCGGGACCGCCCTCGACCTGGACGAGGTCCGCGACGTCTACCTGCCGCTGTCGCGCCTGCTGAACCTGTACATCCACGCCACGCACGAGCTGCGCGGGACGCTGGGCACGTTCCTGGACACCCCGGACACCGAGCGCACCCGCACCCCGTTCATCATCGGCGTGGCCGGCTCCGTCGCGGTCGGCAAGTCCACCACCGCCCGTCTGCTGCAGGCGCTGCTGGCCCGCTGGCCCGAGCACCCCCGGGTCGAACTGGTCACCACCGACGGCTTCCTGCTCCCCAACGCCGAGCTGCGCCGCCGCGGCCTGATGGCCCGCAAGGGCTTCCCGGAGTCGTACGACCGCCGGGCGCTGATGCGCTTCGTCGCGGACGTGAAGGCGGGCAAGGAGCGGGTCAGCGCGCCGGTCTACTCGCACCTGGTGTACGACATCGTGCAGGGCGAGCGGCTGACCGTGGAGCGCCCGGACATCCTGATCGTCGAGGGCCTGAACGTGCTCCAGCCGGCCCTGCCCGGCAGCGACGGCCGCACCCGCCTCGCGGTGGCCGACTACTTCGACTTCTCGATCTACGTCGACGCCCGGACCGACGACATCGAGCACTGGTACCTGGACCGCTTCCGCAAGCTGCGGCAGACCGCCTTCCAGGACCCGAACTCCTACTTCCGCCGCTTCACCGAGGTGCCGGAGGAGGAGGCGATGGAGTACGGCCGGCAGGTCTGGCGCACCATCAACAAGCCCAACCTGCTGGAGAACGTGCTGCCGACCCGCGGCCGGGCCACCCTGATCCTCCAGAAGGGCCAGGACCACAAGGTCCGCCGGGCCCTGCTGCGCAAGCTCTGAGCCCACCCCGACGAGCGCGCCCCGAGGGGCGCGCCCGGGGAGGCACCTCCGGAGGAGCGCACGACACGAAGGGCCCCCGCGGCGCGCGGGGGCCCTTCACCGTGTCTCCGGGGCTCAGCCCAGGTGGGTGCGCACGGCCTCGGCCAGGCGCTGCCCGACCGTCTCGGCCTGCGCCGGGTCGGCGGCCTCGACCATCACCCGGACCAGCGGCTCGGTGCCCGACGGGCGCAGCAGCACCCGGCCGGTGGAGCCCAGCTCGGCCTCGGCCTCGGCGACCGCGGCGGCCAGCTCGGTGCTGGTCCTCACCCGGGACTTGTCGACGCCCTTGACGTTGATCAGCACCTGCGGCAGCCGGGTCATCACGGCGGCCAGGTCGGCCAGCGGCTGCTTGGTGGCGGCCAGCCGGGCGCCCAGCATCAGGCCGGTCAGGGTGCCGTCACCGGTGGTGGCGTGGTCCAGCAGGATCACGTGGCCGGACTGCTCGCCGCCCAGCGCGAAGCCGTGCTCCTTCATCGCCTCCAGCACGTAGCGGTCGCCGACGGCGGTCTCCACCAGCTCGACGCCCTCGCGCTCCATCGCCAGCTTGAAGCCGAGGTTGGACATCACGGTGGCCACGGCGGTGTTGCCGCGCAGGGTGCCGGCCTCCTTCATGGCGATCGCGAGGATGGCGATGATCTGGTCGCCGTCCACCTCGTTGCCCTCGGCGTCGGCGGCCAGGCAGCGGTCGGCGTCCCCGTCCAAGGCGATGCCGAGGTCGGCCCGGTGCTCCTTCATGGCGACGCGCAGCCGGTCCAGGTGGGTGGAGCCGACGCCGTCGTTGATGTTGAGGCCGGTGGGCTCGGCCCCCAGGGTGTGGACCACCTCGGCGCCGGCCCGGGCGAAGGCCTCGGGGGCGACGTAGGCGGCCGCGCCGTGGGCGCCGTCGATGACGACCTTGATGCCGTCCAGGCGGTTGGGCAGCACGCCGATCAGGTGGGCGACGTACTTGTCGAAGCCCTCGGTGTACTCGCGCACCCGGCCGACGGCCGCGCCGGTCGGACGGTTCCAGTCCTCGTCGCCGAGGGTGTGCTTGCGGTAGTGGGTCTCGATCGCGTCCTCGATGCGGTCGTCCAGCTTGTGGCCGCCGCGGGCGAGGAACTTGATGCCGTTGTCCGGCATGGCGTTGTGGCTGGCGGACAGCATCACGCCGAAGTCGGCGCCGAGCGCGCCGGTGAGGTACGCCACGGCCGGGGTGGGCAGGACGCCGACCCGCAGGACGTCGACGCCGGCGCTCGCCAGACCGGCGATGACGGCGGCCTCCAGGAACTCGCCCGAGGCGCGCGGGTCACGGCCGACCACCGCGACCGGCCGGTGGCCGTCGAAGGCGCCGGCCTCGCCGAGCACATGGGCCGCGGCGACCGACAGGCCGAGCGCCAGCTCCGCCGTCAGGCCCTCGTTGGCCACCCCGCGCACGCCGTCCGTACCGAAGAGTCGTCCCACTGTCCCGTCCTCCATCACCACTGCTCGGAACCCAAACCGATGATCCCGGCCGCCGCGCAGTAGCCGGGGAACACGTCGCCCCGGAGTACGCGAGGTACTCCGGGGCGACGGTTTTTCGCGCAACCAGGGGGTGCGCCGCCAGGGCGGACCGCACCCCCGGGGGAGGCGATTAGCGCTTGCTGTACTGCGGCGCCTTGCGGGCCTTCTTCAGACCGGCCTTCTTGCGCTCGACGGCGCGGGCGTCACGGGTCAGGAAGCCGGCCTTCTTCAGCGCGCCGCGGTTGTTGTCCACGTCGGCCTCGTTCAGGGCACGGGCGACGCCGAGGCGCAGCGCGTAGGCCTGGCCGGAGACGCCGCCACCGCTGATGCGGGCGACGACGTCGTAACGGCCGTCCAGCTCGAGGAGCTTGAAGGGCTCGTTCACGGTCTGCTGGTGCACCTTGTTGGGGAAGTAACCCTCGAGGGTGCGACCGTTGATCTTCCACTGGCCGGTGCCGGGGACGATGCGCACGCGGGCGATCGCCTCCTTGCGACGGCCCAGGCCGGCGCCGGGGACGGCCTCGCCGAAGCGGCCGGCCAGCGACTCGGAGGTGTAGCTCTCCTCGGAGGTGTACTCGCCCTCGACGGCCTCAACGGCCTCGTCGAAGTCGACCTCAAGGGTTTCAGTGGTCTCGGCCACGGTGTTCCTCAGCTCTTTTCAGTGTTGGGGGGCTTGGTGGCCGAATTACTGCGCGACCTGGGTGATCTCGAACGGCACCGGCTGCTGGGCAGCGTGGGGGTGCTGGTCGCCCGAGTAGACCTTCAGCTTCGAGAGCATCTGGCGGCCCAGGCTGTTCTTGGGGATCATGCCCTTGATGGCCTTCTCGACGGCCTTCTCCGGGTTGTTCGCCAGCAGGTCGTCGTAGCGCACCGAGCGCAGACCGCCCGGGAAGCCCGAGTGGCGGTAGGCCAGCTTCTGGGTCTTCTTGTTACCGGACAGGTGCACCTTGTCGGCGTTGATGATGATGACGAAGTCACCAGTGTCAACGTGCGGCGCGTAGATCGCCTTGTGCTTGCCCCGGAGGAGGTTGGCGGCCTGGGAGGCCAGGCGGCCGAGCACGACGTCGGTCGCGTCGATGACGTGCCACTGACGCTGGACGTCGCCGGGCTTGGGGCTGTACGTACGCACGGTCGTAGCCTTCGCTTTTCAGTGAGTGAGTCCTGACAGGAGCACCCGGACGGCAGAGCAGCCTGGCCAACCTTGGACGCAATTCAAGGGTGACCGCTGGTCGACGACCTGATGTCTCCGGCGTACCGACCTCTCACGTGAGATAGAGCGAGCCAATACGCACATCAAGCGTCCAGGTTACCGGCCGGATCCGAAGGGGTCAAAAATGGGTCGGCTCCTTCCGGCCGGAGGCCCGGCCCGCGGCCCGGCCGTCACTCAGCGTTCGCGCTCCACGCGGGTCACGTCCCAGACCGGTTCCGGCGACTCGAACACCCGGCCGTCCGCGCCGAACACCAGGAAACGGTCGAAGGTCTTGGCGAACCAGCGGTCGTGGGTGACGCACAGCACGGTGCCCTCGAAGGCCTCCAGACCGGCCTGCAGCGCCTCGGCGCTCTCCAGGTCCAGGTTGTCGGTCGGCTCGTCCAGCAACAGGGCCGTGACACCGGAGAGTTCGAGCTTGAGGATCATCAGCCGGGCCTGCTGCCCGCCGGACAGCGACTCGAACTTCTGCTCCTCCTGGCGGTCCAGCTCGTACCGGCGCAGCGCCCCCATCGCGGCGCCGCGGCTGAGCGCGTGCTCCTCCTCGACGATCGACCGCACGGTGCGGCCGAACAGCTCCGGGTGGGCGTGGGTCTGCCGGAAGTGGCCGGGCACGACCCGGGCGCCGAGCTTCCAGGCGCCGGTGTGCTCGACGGTCTCGTCCCCCGCGAGCAGCCGCAGCAGGTGCGACTTGCCGGCGCCGTTGGCGCCCAGCACCGCGACCCGCTCGCCGTAGAAGACCTCCAGGTCGAAGGGCCGCATCAGGCCGGTGAGCTCCAGCTGCTCCAGGGTGAAGGAGCGCACACCGGTGCGCCCGCCCTTGAGCCGCATGGTGATGCTCTGCTCGCGCGGGGGCTCCTCCGGCCGCCCGGCCTCCTCGAACTTCTTCAGCCGGGTCTGGGCGGCGGCGTAGCGGGTGGCCAGGGCGTGGCTGACGGCGGCGGCCTGGCGCAGGGTGACGACCAGCTTCTTGAGCTTGGCGTGCTCCTCGTCCCAGCGCCGGCCGAGCTCCTCGAACCGCGCGAAGCGGTCCTTGCGGGCCTCGTGGAAGGAGTCGAAGCCGCCGCCGTGCACCCAGACGCTGCTGCCCGCCGCGCCGGACTCCACGGAGATGATCTTGTCGGCGGTCTTGGAGAGCAGCTCGCGGTCGTGCGAGATGAACAGGACGGTCTTCGAGGTGGCCTTGAGGGCCTCCTCCAGCCAGCGCTTGGCCGGGACGTCCAGGTAGTTGTCGGGCTCGTCGAGCAGCAGCACCTCTTCGGGGCCGCGCAGCAGCGCCTCCAGCACCAGCCGCTTCTGCTCGCCGCCGGAGAGGGTGTTCAGGCCGCGCCACTGGGCCTTGTCGAAGGACACCCCGAGGGCCGCCATGGTGCAGACGTCCCAGTCGGTCTCGTAGTCGTAGCCGCCGACGTCGGCCCAGTCGGAGAGCGCCTGGGCGTAGGCCATCTGCGTCTTCTCGTCGTCCTGGGCGATCATCGCCAGCTCGGCGGCGTCCACCGCGCGGGCGGCCTTGGCGATCCGCTCGGGGGCGACGGAGACCAGCAGGTCGCGCACCGAGGCGTCGGCCGGCAGCGCGCCCGGGGTGGACTGCTGGTCCTCGCGGCCGGTGGTGCCGACGAACTGGCGCATCACGCCGAGCCCGCCGCTGATCGTCACCGTGCCGCCGTGCGGCTGGATGTCCCCCGCGATCATCCGGAGCAGGGTGGTCTTGCCGGCGCCGTTGGCACCGACCAGGGCGACCGCGGCGCCCTCTCCGACCCGGAAGGACGCGTCGTCGAACAACACGCGCCCGTCCGGCAGGTAGTACTCCAGGTGCGAAATCTCGACGTGTCCCATGGGAACGATTCTCCCAAGCGGACGCGCCGGGCCAAAACGGATTAACCGATGGCCGGCTGGCCGGGCAGGGTCCGCATCCGCCGGGCCGCCCGGTTGCGCTCGGCCAGCTGGTCGTCCGGCGGGTAGCCGACCTCCTCCAGCGTGAGCCCGTACGGCCGGATCACGTTGACGGCGGAGTTGCGTACCCCGCCGGCCAGCACCTCGCCGGGGAACTCCACCGGCCGGTGCCCGTCGCCGACCAGCAGCATCGCGCCGACCAGCGCCCGGACCATGTTGTGGCAGAAGGCGTCGGCCCGCACGGTGGCGACCGCGAGCGAGCCCTCCTGGGCGGCGTACGGGTCCACCGGGACGCGGTCCCAGTGCAGCTCCAGCAGGGTGCGGATGGTGGTGGCGCCCTCGCGCTTCTTGCAGTACGCGGCGAAGTCGTGCTCGCCGAGCAGCAGCTTCGCGGCGGCGTTCATCTTCTCCACGTCCAGCGGCCGGTCGTGCCAGAGCACGTGGCCGCGCAGCAGCGGGTCCACCCCGCCGGGGTGGTCGGAGACCCGGTACGCGTACCGGCGCCAGACGGCCGAGAAGCGGGCGTCGAACCCGGCCGGCGCCTCGCCGACCCGGTAGATCCGGACGTCCCCGGGCAGCCGGCCCGCCAGCCGGCGCAGCAGCTTCTCCCGGTGCTCCGCCCACAGCTCGGCCGGCAGGTCGACGTGGGCGACCTGGCCTCGGGCGTGCACCCCGGCGTCGGTGCGGCCGGCCACGGTCAGCGGGAACAGCTCCGGGCTGCGGGTGACGACCTGCAGCGCGCTCTCGATCTCCTCCTGGACCGTCCGGCGGCCGCCCTTCTGGCGGGCCCAGCCGGAGAACTCGGCACCCTGGTAGGCGAGGTCGAGCCGGACCCGGACGTACCCGTCGGCCGGGCCGTCCTTCACCGGCGGCTGCTCGACGCACTCGTTGACCACTGCTTCTCTTCTCCCGGGACCTCGAAGAACAAGGAACGGGCCCGCTCCCCCATCACTGGGGAAGCGGGCCCGCAACACACCCAGAGGTGTCAGGCCTGCTCGGCCTCGGCGGCGTCGGCCTTGGTCTCCTCGACCTTGGCGTCGGCCTCCTTGACGGCACGCTTGGTGGCGGCCTCGGCCTCGCCGACGGCGGTCTGCGCGACGGTCAGCGCCTCGACCAGCTCGATCACGGCCATCGGGGCGTTGTCGCCACGACGGGGACCGATCTTGGTGATACGGGTGTAACCACCCGGGCGGTTCTCGTAGCGCGGCGCGATCTCGGTGAAGAGGGTGTGCAGCACCGACACGTCGGTGATGGTCTTGCGCACCAGGCGACGGTTGTGGATGTCGCCCTTCTTCGCCTTGGTGATCAGCTTCTCCGCCAGCGGGCGCATCCGACGGGCCTTGGCCTCGGTCGTGGTGATGCGGCCGTACTGGAACAGCTCCCGGCACAGACCGGCGAGCAGCAGCGGCTCGTGGTGCGGGCCGCCGCCGAGGCGGGCACCCTTGGTGGGACGCGGCATGGATTACTCCTTGGATCTCCGACTACGGCCGTATCAGGTACCGCAGCGGGCGTACGGGCACTGTTGCCCGTACGACTTTCACGACGACGGGGGCGGTTCGTGGAACCGCCCCCGCGGCCAATTCTCTCAGTACTGCTCGGTCTCGGCGAAGTGCGAGTCGTCGAGGTCGTCGGCGCCGAAGGCGTCGGCGGCAGCGGTCGGGTCGAACCCGGGCGGGCTGTCCTTGAGGGCCAGGCCCATGCCGGCCAGCTTCGCCTTGACCTCGTCGATCGACTTCGCACCAAAGTTGCGGATGTCGAGCAGGTCGGCCTCGGAGCGGGCGACGAGCTCACCCACGGTGTGGATGCCCTCGCGCTTGAGGCAGTTGTAGGAGCGGACCGTGAGCTCCAGCTCCTCGATCGGCAGCGCCAGGTCGGCGGCCAGGGCGGCGTCCGTCGGGGACGGGCCCATGTCGATGCCCTCGGCGTCGATGTTCAGCTCGCGGGCGAGGCCGAACAGCTCCACCAGGGTCTTGCCGGCCGAGGCCATGGCGTCGCGCGGACGCATGGCGGGCTTGGTCTCGACGTCGACGATCAGCTTGTCGAAGTCGGTCCGCTGCTCGACACGGGTGGCCTCGACCTTGTAGGTGACCTTCAGCACGGGGCTGTAGATCGAGTCGACCGGGATGCGGCCGATCTCCTGGCCGGAGGCCTTGTTCTGGACGGCGGAGACGTAGCCGCGACCGCGCTCGACGGTCAGCTCCATCTCCAGCTTGCCCTTGCCGTTCAGCGTGGCGAGGACCAGCTCCGGGTTGTGCACCTCGACACCCGCCGGCGGGGCGATGTCGGCGGCGGTGACGACACCCGGGCCCTGCTTGCGCAGGTACATCACGACCGGCTCGTCGTGCTCCGAGGAGACGACCAGCTGCTTGATGTTGAGGATGAGGTCGGTCACGTCCTCCTTGACGCCCGGCACGGTGGTGAACTCGTGCAGGACGCCGTCGATGCGGATGCTGGTGACAGCGGCACCCGGGATCGACGACAGGAGCGTGCGGCGCAGGGAGTTGCCGAGGGTGTAGCCGAAGCCCGGCTCCAGCGGCTCGATCACGAACCGCGAGCGGAACTCGTCGACGACCTCTTCGGTCAGCGAGGGGCGCTGAGCGATAAGCATGGGGGGAATCCTCCAGTTGTCTTCGGCACCCACTATTTGATGCCGACAGGACCAAGCGTACGGGCTCCCGTGGAAAACGGGAGCCCGTACGAGGTTTAAAACATCACCCGCGTGCCCGAAGGCGCTGCGTCAGACGCGGCGGCGCTTCGGCGGACGGCAGCCGTTGTGCGGGGTGGGGGTGACGTCCTGGATCGAGCCGACCTCCAGGCCGGTGGCCTGGAGCGAACGGATCGCGGTCTCGCGGCCGGAGCCCGGACCCTTCACGAAGACGTCGACCTTGCGCATGCCGTGCTCCTGCGCGCGACGGGCAGCGGCCTCGGCGGCCATCTGCGCGGCGAACGGGGTCGACTTGCGCGAGCCCTTGAAGCCGACGTGACCGGCGGAGGCCCAGGAGATCACGTTGCCCGCGGGGTCGGTGATCGAAACGATGGTGTTGTTGAACGTGCTCTTGATGTGCGCGTGGCCGTGAGCGACGTTCTTCTTTTCCTTGCGGCGGATCTTCTTCGCGCCGGCAGCCTGACGACCCTTGGGGGGCATAAGTCTGTTCTCCTACTGAGGTGGTCGGTCCGCTGACCCGCGGGCCGGAGGGATGTCCGGTTACGGGACGGACTACTTCTTGCCCGGCTTCTTCTTACCGGCGATCGCGCGACGCGGGCCCTTGCGGGTACGCGCGTTGGTGTGGGTGCGCTGGCCGCGGACCGGCAGGCCGCGGCGGTGACGCAGACCCTCGTAGCAGCCGATCTCGACCTTGCGGCGGATGTCGGCGGCCACCTCACGGCGGAGGTCACCCTCGACCGTGTAGTTGGCGTCGATGTACTGGCCCAGCTTGACGAGGTCGTCCTCGGAGATGTCGCGAACGCGGACATCCGGGTTGACACCGGTCTCGGCCAGGGTCTGCTGGGCGCGGGTACGGCCGATGCCGTACACGTACGTAAGGGCGATCTCGATCCGCTTCTCACGGGGGAGATCAACGCCGGCGAGGCGTGCCATTCAAGGCTCCTGTGGTTCTTCAGAGGTCTTGCGTGCTACCTACTCCGACACCTCACGGTGAGGGAGCCCCGGCCTCTGACCGGGGGTGGCAGTCCGTCCGGGAACGGACGGATCGGGTAGCCCGCTTATGACGTTTTCGCGTCGCGCGAAGTACTACGAGAAATGCTGAAGAGTGATCAGCCCTGGCGCTGCTTGTGGCGCAGGTTGTCGCAGATCACCATGACCCGGCCGTGGCGGCGGATCACCTTGCACTTGTCGCAGATCTTCTTGACGCTCGGCTTGACCTTCATGTTTCAGGTTCTCCGGGTCTAGATCTGACGTTCTTACTTGTAGCGGTAGACGATCCGCCCGCGCGTGAGGTCGTAGGGGCTGAGCTCCACGACGACCCGGTCGTCCGGCAGGATGCGGATGTAGTGCATGCGCATCTTGCCACTGATGTGCGCGAGGACCTTGTGACCGTTCTGCAGCTCGACCTTGAACATCGCGTTCGGCAGAGACTCGATCACGGTGCCCTCGATCTCAATGGCGCCTTGCTTCTTAGCCATGAACTGCGAGATCCACCTTCCGGGACCGGCTACCGTATGCGGAACGCTCGTGCGAACCTGGGTTCACCCCTTCCCCGGGGGGAAGAGGGCGCGCTGAAGCACGCTACGAGTGAGCCGACGGTCCATCCTACGCCAGCGCGTCCGGTGCACCAAAACGGGGGTCCCGGAAAGCGGTCGCCGTCACATCTGCTACGTCAGGCCTTGCTGAGGACCGTCAGCGGCTCGACGTGGGCGGTGCAGGCCGAGCAGCGGCGGGCGGCCTCGGGGATGTCGGTCAGGCACTCGGGGCACGGGCGCTTCGGCGTCTTCGGCTTCTTCGGCATGTAGCGCGCGGTCGCCTTGGTGATCGGCAGCACCACGCAGAAGTACAGCACCGCGGCGGTCATGAAGAACGCGATCAGCACGTTGAGGAACTGCCCGTACGGGAAGGTCACCCCCGCGATGTGCGCCTTGTACGAGCTGAAGTCGCCGGCGGCGCCGACCACCACACCCACCAGCGGGGTGAGGAAGGCGGACACGAAGCCGGTCACCACCGCGGTGAACGCGGCACCGATGACCACACCGACCGCCATGTCGACGACGTTGCCGCGCATCATGAAGTCGCGGAATCCCTTGAGCACGTGCTCTCTCCTGCATCGCTCGTAACCGGACCGGCCGGAGCCGACCACTGCCAGCGCATAAAAATAGGACAAAAGCCCTGGAGGTCCAAACCTCCAGGGCCCTGATCCCTTGTCAGCAGCGGCAGTTGAGCGCCGTCAGGACTACGCGAGGGGGTCCGGAGCTGCGGTGATGCCCAGCTTGGCCAGCTCCGCCCTGCCGCCGTCGAAGGCGGTCAGCACCAGCGGGCCCTGCTCGGTGACGGCCACCGAGTGCTCCCAGTGCGAGGCCCAAGTGCCGTCGTTGGTGACGACCGTCCAGTCGTCCTCCAGCACGGTGGTGTGCGGGGTGCCGAGCGAGACCATCGGCTCGATCGCCAGCACGGTGCCGGGGACGAGCTTCGGGCCCTTGCCGCGGCCGCGCTCGACGTAGTTCAGCACGTGCGGCTCCATGTGCATCGCGGTGCCGATGCCGTGGCCGCCGTAGCCCTCGGTGATGCCCCACTTGCCCTTCGGCGGGAGCGGCTGGCGGCGGATGAAGCCCTCGATCGCCTTGGAGACGTCCACCAGGCGGTTGTTCTTCTTCATCTGGGCGATGCCGGCCCACATCGAGCCCTCGGTCACCCGGCTCAGCATCTCGACCTCCGGGCGGACCTCGCCGACCGCCACGGTGATGGCCGAGTCGCCGTGCCAGCCGTCCAGGATGGCGCCGCAGTCGATCGAGATGATGTCGCCCTCCTGGAGGGCCCGGTCGCCGGGGATGCCGTGCACGACCTCGTTGTTCACCGAGGCGCAGATCACGCCCGGGAACCAGAGCCCGCCGTGGTTGGCCCGGAAGTTCGAGGTGGCGCCGTGGTCGGTGATGACCTTGTCCGCGACGTCGTTGAGCTCCTGGGTGGTCACCCCGGGGGCGACCGCCTCGCGGCAGGCCTTCAGGGCCTCGGCGACGACCAGCCCGGCCGCTCGCATCTTCGCGATCTGCTCGGGGGTCTTGATCTCCACCATCTGGTCACGCCTTCCAAGTCCGGATTACCACTGCTACCACCGTACGACGCCGAAACGGCCGGGCCACCCGCGTGGGGCGGGCGACCCGGCCGTACCGTCGTACGTTCGCCGAGAGACTCAGCTGTCCTGCTTCAGCGCCTCGATCGAGCGGGCGGTGACCTCGTCCACCTTGCCGAGGGCCGAGATGGTCGCCACCAGGCCCTGCTGGACGTAGTAGTCGATGATCGGCTCGGTCTCCGTGTGGTAGACCTCCAGGCGCGTGCGCACCTTGTCCTCGGTGTCGTCCGAGCGCTGGTACAGCTCGCCGCCGCACTCGTCGCAGACGCCGTCGACCTTCGGCGGGTTGTAGTCCACGTGGAAGACGTGGCCACCGTCGTTGCGGCACAGGCGGCGGCCGGCGATCCGGCGGACGACCTCGTCCTCGGGGACCTCCAGGTCCAGCACGCCGTCCAGCTTGATGCCCTGCTCGGCGAGGAACTCGTCCAGCGCCTTGGCCTGCCCCAGGTTGCGGGGGAAGCCGTCGAGCAGGAAGCCGTTGACGGCGTCCGCCTGGAGCATGCGGTCCTTGGCCATCCCGATGGTGACCTCGTCCGGCACCAGGCGCCCCGCGTCCATGTAGGACTTGGCCTCGAGGCCCAGCGGGGTGCCCTGGCTGATGTTCGCACGGAACAGGTCGCCGGTGGAGATGTGGGGGATGGACAGGGTCTTGGCGAGCAGGTGCGCCTGAGTACCCTTCCCGGCCCCGGGAGGACCAACGAGGACGATACGCATCAGCGGAGGAACCCTTCGTAATTGCGCTGCTGGAGCTGGCTCTCGATCTGCTTCACAGTTTCGAGTCCGACGCCGACGACGATGAGCACGCTGGTGCCGCCGAACGGGAAGTTGGTCTGCTGTCCGAAGGCGACCAGGGCGATCATCGGGATCAACGCGATCAGGCCCAGGTAGAGCGAACCCGGCCACGTGATTCGGGTCAGCACGTAGTTCAGGTACTCGGCCGTCGGTCGGCCGGCCCGGATGCCCGGGATGAACCCACCATACTTCTTCATGTTGTCGGCAACTTCTTCGGGGTTGAAGGAGATGGCGACGTAGAAGAAGGCGAAGAAGACGATCAGCAGGAAGTACGTGGCCATGTAGATCGGGTGGTCACCCTTGACGAAGTTCGTCCGGATCCACGTGGCCCAGCCGGCCTGGCTGTTGGTCAGCTGGACCACCAGGGCGGGGATGTACAGCAGCGACGAGGCGAAGATGACCGGGATGACACCGGCCTGGTTCACCTTGAGCGGGATGTAGGTCGAGGTCCCGCCGAACGCGCGGCGGCCGATCATCCGCTTCGCGTACTGGACCGGGATCCGGCGCTGGGCCTGCTCGACGAAGATGACCAGCATCACGACGATGACGCCGACCGCGACCACGGAGAGGAACTCGACCCAGCCGCCGCCGATGGTGCCGGAGGTCTTGATCGCCCACATCGAGGACGGGAACTGCGCCGCGATCGAGGTGAAGATCAGCAGCGACATGCCGTTGCCGATGCCGCGGTCGGTGATCAGCTCACCGAGCCACATGATGACCGTGGTGCCGGCCGTCATCGTGAGCACCATGACGGCGATCCGGAACACGCTGGTGTCCGGGACGATCTGGTTGGCCAGCGGGCAGCCGGAGAACAGCGCGCCGCTGGAGGCCGTCGCCACGATGCCGGTGCCCTGGAGCACGGCGAGCGCGATGGTCAGGTAACGGGTGTACTGGGTGATCTTGGCCTGGCCGGCCTGGCCCTCCTTCTTCAGCATCTCCAGTCGCGGGATCACGACGGTGAGGAGCTGGAGGATGATGCTCGCCGTGATGTACGGCATGATGCCGAGGGCGAAGATCGTCAGCTGGAGGAGCGCGCCGCCGCTGAACAGGTTGACGAGCCCGAAGAGACCGCTGTTCTTGGTCTCCTTCACGCACTCGTTCACGGCCGTGAAGCTCACGCCCGGCATCGGAATGTGCGAGCCCAGGCGGAACAGCACCATGATGCCCAGCGTGAACAGCAGCTTCTTGCGCAGGTCGGGCGTCTGGAACGCCCGCGCGAACGCACTGAGCACGGTGCCTCCTGCGCCTCCCGCGCGTCGTCGGCGGGAGGGTCGGTCCTGAATGGGGAGTTTGCGGTTCGGGCCCCCGTACAGACGGCACAGGCGAGCCTACGCGCAGCCTACAAGGGAACTCCACGGACTCTAACAGTGCGCAGCCACTCGGAAGAAGCGCGTACCGCCCCTCCCCCACTCACGGGGTACGGGATGCCCGGGTTTGCCACACAAAAGAACGAGCGCCTTCCGGCCCGATGTCCCCGGGAACGGCACGAGCCCCGCACCTCCCGGAGGAGGTGCGGGGCTCGAAGGCGGATCTCAGCGGGCTCAGACGAGCTCGGTGACCGTACCGCCGGCGGCCTTGATCTTCTCGGCGGCGGAGCCGGAGACGGCGTCGACCGTCACCTGCAGCGCAACCGAGACCTCGCCGGTGCCGAGCACCTTGACGAGGGAGTTCTTGCGAACCGCGCCCTTGGCGACCAGGTCCTCGACAGTGACCTCGCCACCCTGCGGGTAGAGCTCGGCCAGCTTGTCGAGGTTGACAACCTGGAACGTGATCTTGAACGGGTTCTTGAAGCCCTTCAGCTTCGGCAGGCGCATGTGGAGCGGCATCTGGCCACCCTCGAAGCGCTGCGGAACCTGGTAGCGGGCCTTCGTGCCCTTGGTACCACGACCGGCAGTCTTACCCTTGGAGCCCTCACCACGACCCACGCGGATCTTGTCGGTCTTGGCACCCGGGGCGGGACGCAGGTTGTGGATCTTGATCGGGTTGTCGCCCATGATCAGTCCACCTCCTCAACCGTCACCAGGTGACGGACCGTGTGGGCCATCCCGCGGATCTCGGGACGGTCCTCCTTCACCACGACGTCGTGCATGCGCTTGAGACCAAGCGTACGCAGGGTGTCACGGTGGTTCTGCTTGCTGCCGATGTACGACTTGGTCTGCGTGATCTTCAGGCGAGCCATCAGGCGCTCACCCCAGCAGCACGCGCCCGCAGCAGAGCGGCGGGGGCCACGTCCTCCAGCGGCAGGCCACGACGAGCGGCGATCTCCTCGGGGCGCACGAGGCCCTTCAGAGCAGCCACGGTGGCGTGCACGATGTTGATCGCGTTGTCCGAGCCGAGCGACTTCGACAGGATGTCGTGAATGCCGGCGCACTCCAGGACGGCGCGCACCGGACCACCGGCGATAACACCGGTACCGGGGGCGGCGGGCTTCAGGAGCACGACGCCGGCGGCCTTCTCACCCTGGATCGGGTGCGGGATGGTGCCCTGGATACGGGGGACCTTGAAGAAGTTCTTCTTGGCCTCCTCAACACCCTTGGCGATGGCGGCCGGAACCTCCTTCGCCTTCCCGTAACCGACACCCACGGTGCCGTCACCGTCGCCCACCACGACCAGCGCGGTGAAGCTGAAACGACGACCACCCTTGACAACCTTGGCGACACGGTTGATCGCGACAACGCGCTCGACGTAAGCGGTCTTCTCGACGGCGGGGGCGTTGCCCCGGTCGTCACGCTTACGGTCGCGCCGCTCGCCACCGCCGGTGCCGCCGCCGGCGCCGCTACCGCGGCGCTGGGGTCCAGCCATTGGAATTACCTCTCTCGATTACGTCCGTCGACTGAGCCGACGAGCGGCTTAGAAGTCGAGCCCGGCCTCACGAGCCGCGTCCGCCAGGGCGGCGATGCGGCCGGCGTACCGGTTGCCCGCGCGGTCGAAGACGACCGACTCGATGCCGGCGGCCTTGGCGCGCTCGGCGACCAGGCTCCCGACCTTCTTGGCCAGCTCGGTCTTGTCGCCCTCGGCGCCCTTGATGGACACGTCGAGGGTGGACGCCGACGCCAGGGTGTGACCCTTGGCGTCGTCGATGACCTGGGCGACCATGTGACGGTTCGAACGCGTCACGACGAGGCGCGGACGCACCTCGGTGCCGACGACGCGCTTGCGAACGCGGATCGCGCGGCGCTTGCGAGCGGCGCTCTTGTAGGCGTTGCCCTTGCCGATCTTGACAGAGACACTCATCGCTTACTTACCACTCTTTCCGACCTTGCGGCGGATGACCTCGCCCGCGTACTTGACACCCTTGGCCTTGTACGGGTCCGGCTTGCGCAGCTTGCGGATCTTCGCGGCGACCTCGCCGACCTTCTGCTTGTCGATGCCGTCCACGTGGAACTTGGTGGCCGACTCGACGACGAAGGAGATGCCCTCGGGGGCCTCGACGAGGATCGGGTGGCTGTAGCCCAGCTGGAACTCCATGTTGGAGCCCTTCGCCAGAACTCGGTAGCCGACACCGCTGATCTCCAGCGACTTGCGGTAGCCCGCGGTCACGCCGGTGATCATGTTCGCCACCAGCGTGCGGGAAAGGCCGTGCAGGGCCTTCGACAGACGCTCGTCGTTGGGGCGGGTGACGAGCAGCGTGCCGTCCTCGCCCTTACCGATCTCGATCGGCGCGGCGACAACGTGGGTGAGGGTGCCCTTCGGGCCCTTCACCGAGACCGCCTGGCCATCGATGGTGACGTCCACGCCAGCGGGGACCTGGATGGGCAGCCGTCCAATGCGCGACATTGCTGTACCTCCGTTTCCCGAATTACCAGACGTAGGCGAGAACTTCTCCGCCTACGCCCTTCTTGGCGGCCTGCTTGTCGGTGAGGAGACCCGAAGACGTGGAGATGATCGCCACGCCCAGGCCGCCGAGCACCTTCGGCAGGTTGGTGGACTTTGCGTAAACGCGCAGACCCGGCTTGCTGATGCGCTTGATGCCGGCGATGGAGCGCTCACGGTTGGGGCCGAACTTGAGCTCGATGGTCAGCTTCTTGCCGACCTCGCCCTCGACGGGCTCCTCAACCTTGTAGGAGGAGATGTACCCCTCCTGCTGCAGGATCTCGGCGACGTGCGCCTTGATCTTGCTGGCCGGCATCGCCACGGAGTCGTGGTACGCCGAGTTCGCGTTACGCAGACGCGTGAGCATGTCTGCGATGGGGTCGGTCATGGTCATGATGGCCTCAGGCCTCTCTCGCCGCGGTTTCTCCGCGCCAGGTCCCCCTGCCGCACTCTTGCGAGTTCGTCAGGGGCACAAGCGCAGGGGACCTGCGACGTCGTAAGACTGGGTGCGAGCCCTCCAGAAGGGCCACGGGCGTCCATGGGGAAGCCGTGGCAGGGGGCCCGACCCCACTACCTTACGGGAATCCGTACGGTAGGCCCAAAACGGGCCGGTGTGGGATCGGGCACCTCTGCTTCGCTGTGTGCCTAAAGTGCCTGGTCCCTCTGTTGGGAGAGGACTACCAGGAGCTCTTGGTCACGCCCGGCAGCTCGCCGCGGTGCGCCATCTCACGAAGGCAGACACGGCACAGGCCGAACTTGCGGTACACCGAGTGCGGACGGCCGCAGCGCTGGCACCGGGTGTAGGCCCGGACGCCGAACTTCGGCTTGCGCTCGGACTTCGCGATGAGGGACTTCTTCGCCATGTGTTACGCCTCCTTGAACGGGAAGCCCAGAGCGCGCAGGAGCGCCCGGCCCTCGTCGTCGGTCTGGGCGGTGGTCACGACGGTGATGTCCATACCGCGCTGACGGTCGACCTTGTCCTGGTCGATCTCGTGGAACATGACCTGCTCGGTCAGACCGAAGGTGTAGTTGCCACGGCCGTCGAACTGCTTCGGGGAGAGGCCACGGAAGTCACGGATACGCGGCAGGGCCAGCGACACCAGACGGTCCAGGAACTCCCACATGCGGTCACCACGGAGGGTGACGTGGGTGCCGATCGGCTGGCCCTCGCGCAGCTTGAACTGCGCGATGGACTTGCGAGCCTTGGTCACGGCCGGCTTCTGACCGGTGATCGCGGTCAGGTCGCGGATCGCGCCCTCGATCAGCTTGCTGTCACGGGCGGCCTCGCCGACACCCATGTTGACGACGACCTTGACCAGGCCGGGCGTCAGCATGACGTTCTCGTACGAGAACTGCTCCTGCAGCTGACCCTTGATCTCGGAGTTGTAACGCTCCTTGAGACGGGGGGTCACCTTCTCAACAGTCGTCTCAGACATCAGATGTCCTCACCGGTTCGCTTGGCAACGCGGATCTTGTTGCCCTCGTCATCGAAGCGGTAGCCAACGCGGGTGACGACCTTCTTGCCGTCCTTCTCCACGACCAGCTGGACGTTGGAGACGTGCACCGGCGCCTCGACGGTGACGATGCCACCCTGAGTGCCCGGGCCCGGCTTGGTGTGCTTCTTGACCCGGTTCACACCCTCGACCAGGACCTTGTTCTCGGCGGGCATGGCCTGGATGACCTTGCCCTGCTTGCCGCGGTCCTTGCCGGTGATGACCTGAACCAGGTCACCCTTCTTGATCTTCATGCTGTTCGCCATGAGTTAGAGCACCTCCGGCGCAAGCGAGATGATCTTCATGAACTTCTTGTCACGCAGCTCGCGGCCCACCGGGCCGAAGATGCGGGTACCACGGGGGTCACCATCGGTGTTCTTCAGAACGACCGCGGCGTTCTCGTCGAAGCGGATGTACGAGCCATCCGGACGACGGCGCGACTTCACGGTACGGACGACGACGCACTTGACGACGTCACCCTTCTTCACCGAACCGCCGGGGATCGCGTCCTTGACGGTCGCGACGATGACGTCCCCGATACCGGCGTAGCGGCGACCGGAACCACCGAGAACGCGGATGCAAAGGATTTCCTTCGCGCCCGTGTTGTCGGCGACACGCAGTCGCGACTCCTGCTGGATCACAGCTTTCTCCTGATCGTCAACGAGAGCTGACGGGCCGGCCGCTGCTCACACCAGCGCCCGCGAGGGACCTGGTGCACATACGGCCGTACCGCATCAACTTCGTTACTTGGCCTTCTCGAGGATCTCGACGACGCGCCAGCGCTTCGTCGCGGACAGCGGGCGGGTCTCCGCGAGGAGGACCCGGTCGCCGATGCCGCAGGCGTTCGCCTCGTCGTGCGCCTTCAGCTTGTTCGTACGGCGGATGACCTTGCCGTACAGAGCGTGCTTGACGCGGTCCTCGACGGCGACGACGACGGTCTTGTCCATCTTGTCGCTGACGACGAGACCCTCACGGGTCTTGCGGAAACCGCGCGTCTCGTTGGTGTTCTCAGTCATCAGGCGCTCTCCACCGTCTCGATGCCCAGCTCGCGCTCGCGCATCAGGGTGTAGATCCGCGCGATGTCCTTACGGACGAGCTTGAGCCGTCCGTGGTTGTCGAGCTGCCCGGTCGCCGCCTGGAAGCGGAGGTTGAACAGCTCCTCCTTGGCCTCACGGAGCTTGGCAACGAGACCCTCGTTGTCCAGCTCGCGGAGGTCAGCAGCCTTGGTGCCGGCCGACATCAGCTCTCACCTGCCTCGCGCCGGATGATCCGGCACTTCATCGGGAGCTTGTGAGCTGCGCGGGTCAGCGCCTCACGAGCCACCTTCTCGTTGGGGTACGACAGCTCGAACATGACCCGACCCGGGTGCACGTTCGCGATCCACCACTCGGGCGAACCCTTACCGGAACCCATGCGGGTCTCGGCCGGCTTCTTGGTGAGCGGACGGTCCGGGTAGATGTTGATCCAGACCTTGCCGCCACGCTTGATGTGACGGGTGACGGCGATACGAGCGGACTCGATCTGCCGGTTCGTCACGTAGGCCGGGGTGACGGCCTGGATGCCGTACTCGCCGAAGGCGAGCTCGGTGCCACCCTTGGCAGCGCCACGACGCTTCGGGTGGTGCTGCTTGCGGTGCTTGACCCGACGGGGGATCAGCATGGGAGTCAGGCCTCCGTTCCGGTGTTCTCGGCAGCCGGCGCCTCAGCGGCCGGGGCCGCGGGGGCCTCGGCAGCGGCGGGACGACGGCCACGGCCACCGCGCTCGCCACCACGGCGGTCGCCACCGCGGGCGGGACGACCACCCTCGGGACGGGCCGGGCGGTTGCCCGAGCGGGCAGCGGCGTTCTCAGCGCGGACCTCGGCGATGTTCTTGACGTCGCCCTTGTAGATCCAGACCTTCACGCCGATGCGGCCGAAGGTGGTCTTGGCCTCGAAGAAGCCGTAGTCGACGTTCGCACGCAGGGTGTGCAGCGGCACACGACCCTCGCGGTAGAACTCCGACCGGCTCATCTCGGCGCCGCCGAGACGACCGGAGCACTGGACCTTGATGCCCTTGGCGCCGGACTTCATGGTGCCCTGCATCGACTTGCGCATGGCACGGCGGAAGGAGACGCGGGAGGACAGCTGCTCCGCGACGCCCTGAGCCACGAGCTGGGCGTCCAGCTCGGGGTTCTTGACCTCGAGGATGTTCAGCTGGACCTGCTTGCCGGTCAGCTTCTCGAGGTCGCCGCGGATGCGGTCGGCCTCGGTGCCACGGCGACCGATGACGATGCCGGGGCGGGCGGTGTGGATGTCGACGCGGACGCGGTCGCGGGTGCGCTCGATCTCAACCTTCGAGATGCCGGCGCGCTCCATGCCCTTCGTCATCATGCGACGAATGGCAACGTCTTCCTTGACGTAGTCCTTGTACAGCTTGTCGGCGTACCAGCGGGACTTGAAGTCCGTGCTGATGCCGAGGCGGAACCCGTGCGGGTTAACCTTCTGGCCCATTACCGGGTCCCTTCCTTGCTGCTGACGACCACGGTGATGTGGCTGGTCCGCTTGCGGATCCGGTAGGCGCGGCCCTGGGCACGCGGGCGGAACCGCTTCAGGGTCGGACCCTCGTCAACGTACGCCTCGCTGATGACGAGGTCGTCCACGTTGGAGTGGTTGTAGTTGTGCGCGGCGTTGGCAATGGCGCTGTCGAGCACCTTGCCGACCGGCACGGTGGCGGCCTGCGGAGCGAAACGCAGGACGGCCTGGGCCTCCGTGGCCGGCAGGCCACGGATGAGGTCCACCACGCGGCGGGCCTTCATGGGCGTGACGCGGATGTACCGCGCCTGGGCCCTGGCTTCCATGGTTGTCCCCTTAATGGAGTAAGTCATTGAGTCGTTCTGGCGGTGAAGCTCAGGCGACTAGCGACGCTTCGACTTGCGGTCGTCCTTGACGTGGCCGCGGAAGGTGCGGGTCGGAGCGAACTCGCCCAGCTTGTGGCCGACCATCGACTCGGTGACGAACACCGGGACGTGCTTGCGACCATCGTGAACCGCGATCGTGTGGCCGAGCATGGCCGGGAAGATCACGGAGCGGCGGGACCAGGTCTTGATGACGTTCTGGGTACCCGCCTCGTTCTGCGCGTCCACCTTCTTGAGAAGGTGGCCGTCGATGAAGGGGCCCTTCTTGAGACTGCGCGGCATCTGACCTGCTCCTAGCGCTTCTTGTTGGTCTTGCGGCGGCGCACGATGAGAGCGTCCGACGCCTTCTTCGGGCGACGGGTACGACCCTCCTTCTGGCCCCACGGCGAGACCGGGTGGCGACCACCAGAGGTCTTACCCTCACCACCACCGTGCGGGTGGTCGATCGGGTTCATGGCGACACCACGCACGGTCGGGCGAACGCCCTTCCAGCGCATGCGGCCGGCCTTGCCCCAGTTGATGTTCGACTGCTCGGCGTTGCCGACCTCGCCGACGGTGGCGCGGCAGCGCGCGTCGACCAGGCGGATCTCGCCGGAGGGCATGCGCAGGTGCGCCATCTTGCCCTCACGCGCCAGCAGCTGGATGCCGGAGCCGGCCGAGCGGGCCAGCTTGGCACCGCCGCCGGGACGCAGCTCCACCGCGTGGATGGTGGTACCGACCGGGATGTTGCGCAGCGGCAGGTTGTTGCCCGGCTTGATGTCGGCGCCAGCGCCGTTCTCGATCCGGTCGCCCTGCGTGATGCCGCGCGGCGCGATGATGTAGCGCTTCTCGCCGTCCGCGTAGTGCAGCAGCGCGATGCGCGCGGTGCGGTTCGGGTCGTACTCGATGTGCGCGACCTTCGCCGGCACGCCGTCCTTGTCGTGACGACGGAAGTCGATCACGCGGTAGGCGCGCTTGTGACCGCCACCCTGGTGGCGAACGGTGATCCGACCGGCGTTGTTACGGCCGCCCTTGCTGTGCAGGGGGCGAACCAGCGACTTCTCCGGGGTGGACCGCGTGATCTCTACGAAGTCGGCCACGCTGGAGCCACGACGGCCCGGCGTAGTCGGCTTGTACTTGCGGATGCCCATTTGGCTCTCTCGTCCTCGTCCTTATCGACGATCACGATCTCCGTTAGGAGACCGGACCACCGAAGATGTCGATGCGGTTGCCCTCGGCCAGCGTCACGATGGCGCGCTTGGTGTCCTTGCGCTTGCCAAAGCCCGTCTTGGAGCGCTTGCGCTTGCCCTGACGGTTGATCGTGTTGACAGCCTCGACCTTGACCGAGAAGACCGCCTCGACGGCCTGCTTGATCTGGGTCTTGTTGGCGCCCGGCGACACGATGAACGTGTACTTGTTCTCGTCGAGAAGGCTGTAGCTCTTCTCGGAGATGACCGGCTTCACCAGGACGTCACGGGGGTCCGTGAACGTCTTGCTCGTAACGTCGCTCATCAGGCGGCGCTCCCTTCGAGCTCGCCCTCAGCGGCAACGGCCTTGGCGGACGCGGCCGGACCGGCCACGAAACGCTCGAAGGCGGCCTGGGTGAAGACCACATCGTCGGAGACGAGCACGTCGTAGGTGTTCAGCTGACCGGCGTCCAGGATGTGCACGTGCGGCAGGTTGCGAGCGGACTTCAGGCCCAGCTCGTCCTCGCGCTCGACGACCAGGAGGACGTTCTTGCGCTCGGTGATCTTGCCGAACAGGCTCTTGGCGGCCTTGGTCGACGGCACCTCGGCCGCGACCACGTCGGTGACGACGTGGATGCGGTTGTGGCGGGCCCGGTCGGTGAGCGCACCGCGCAGAGCGGCGGCGATCATCTTCTTCGGGGTCCGCTGCGAGTAGTCGCGCGGCACGGGACCGTGCACGACGCCACCGCCGGCGAACTGCGGCGCACGGGTCGAGCCCTGACGGGCGCGGCCGGTGCCCTTCTGGCGGTACGGCTTCTTGCCGCCACCGCGGACCTCGCCACGAGTCTTGGTCTTGTGGGTGCCCTGACGGGCCGCAGCGAGCTGCGCCACGACGACCTGGTGCATCAGCGGAACGCTGACCTTCGCGTCGAAGATCTCGGCCGGAAGCTCGAGGCTGCCGGTCTTGTCGCCCGAGGGCGACAGGATGTCAATGGTGCTCATATCCTCACAGCCCCTTCGCCGCGGTGCGGACGAGGACGAGGCCGCCGTTCGGGCCCGGGATTGCGCCCTTGATCAGGAGCAGCCCCTTCTCCGCGTCAACGGCATGGATGGTCAGGTTCTGGGTGGTCACACGCTCGTGGCCCATCCGGCCGGCCATCCGTACGCCCTTGAACACGCGACCCGGGGTGGCGCAGCCACCGATCGAGCCGGGCGAGCGGTGCTTGCGCTGCACACCGTGACCGGCGCCGAGGCCCCGGAAGTTGTGGCGCTTCATGACACCGGCGAAGCCCTTGCCCTTGGAGGTGCCGGTCACGTCGACCTTGACACCCGCCTCGAACAGCTCGGCGGTGATCTCCTGGCCCAGGGTGTACTCGGAGGCGTCCGAGGTACGGAGCTCGACCAGGTGGCGGCGCGGGGTGACACCGGCCTTGGCGAAGTGGCCCGCGAGGGGCTTGTTCACCTTGCGGGGGTCGATCTCGCCGAAGCCGATCTGGACGGCGTCGTAGCCGGCCGGGCTGTCGGCGGTGTGGACCTGGGTCACGACATTGGGCCCAGCCTTGACGACGGTCACCGGGACGACCCGGTTGTTCTCGTCCCAGACCTGGGTCATGCCGAGCTTCTCGCCCAGGATGCCCTTAATCTGCTTAGCCATCTTCGGTGCGCCTCTCAGAGCTTGATCTCGATGTCGACGCCAGCCGGCAGGTCGAGACGCATGAGCGAGTCAACCGTCTTCGGCGTGGGGTCGAGGATGTCGATCAGACGCTTGTGAGTACGCATCTCGAAGTGCTCGCGCGAGTCCTTGTACTTGTGCGGCGAGCGGATGACGCAGTACACGTTCTTCTCAGTGGGCAGCGGCACCGGGCCCGCGACCTGCGCACCAGTACGAATCACCGTCTCGACGATCTTCTTCGCCGAGGAGTCGATGACCTCGTGGTCGTAGGCCTTGAGCCGGATGCGGATCTTCTGTCCCGCCATGGCTACTCAGTAGTCCTTTGTCCTTAGTCACTTCGCGACTCCCCCTCCGACCCCCGCGCTCGGGCGTGTCGCACTCGCGCTTGCAAAAAACCGGCGAAGTAATTCGTCGGTTTAAAACTTTCGGGGTGAGGGGTGCCGGGTCGAGGCCCCGCACACGCTTCCCGGAAGATTCCCGTACTTTCGCCCCGCAGCTGCCGTGGCGTAGAACTCACGCTTGACGGCCATCACGGGAACGACGAGTACATGGGACTCGCTTCCGGTCCTCCCGGCGGGAGGCGCGCAGCATCGGCACTCAACCGAGCAACTTGGACATACTGCCACATGGAGCAGCCCGGATGCCAATCGGGGCCGGTGGGGCGCTCCTCACCGGCCCCGATGGGGTGACGTCCCCGCTCAGTCCTTGCGCCAGAGCACCCAGCCCCGGTCCTTGTTGAACTTCGCGACGTGCCAGCCGGGCCGCGCGTCCGGCCAGCTGGTCTGCGGCAGGTCGCCCTTGCTCCAGCCGGCCAGGTACGCGGTGGCCGCCTCCGGCGGGGCGGAGCCGTCCTTCAGGTCGTCCGACCAGACCCGGCCCCAGTAGACCTCGTAGGCCATCGACATCCGGGTGTCCCAGTCGAGGTCCATGTCCAGGACGACGTTGTCGCCCTTGCGCAGGCCCGCCTCCTTGGCCACGCCCACCGCCTGGTACTTGCGGGCCTTGGCGTGCGGCTCGGAGACGTTGTCGGTGACGGCGACCGTCGCGTAGGCGGCGAACAGCGTCACGCACCCCACCACCGCGGCCACCACCCGGCGCCCGCCGGCCACCCGCAGCAGCAGGCAGGCGCCCAGCACCGCCAGCGCGCCGAAGCTCGTCCGGACCATGTGCAGGTCGTCCCAGGTCGAGGCCAGGAACATCGCGTCCGGCACCGTCCACGGACTGACCCAGAGCTTGAGCGCGGCACCCGCGTACGCGCCGACCGACAGCTGGATGATCCCGATCGCCGCCACGCCGGCCAGCGCCGTCCACAACAGCGCGCGGACCCCGGCCCGCCACAGCGCGGCCAGGCCGACCACCATGAACATCGGCACCAGCACCGCGCAGTACCGGGCGTACACCCAGTTGTCGGTCCGGTCGTTGTCCGCCAGCCCGGCCGCCGAGGCCAGCGCGGTGCCGAACAGCAGGGCCACCATGGTGAAGGCCACCACCCGCTCGGCCACCGTGTACCGGCGCCGGAAGACGACCACCACGCACAGCACCAGGGCGACCGCCCCGAAGCCGTACGTGGAGGTCATGAAGTACCAGAGCTGCCCGAAGGTGCGGGCGATGATCGTGCCGATGTACTTGCTGTCCCCGAGGTTCTCGAAGACCTTGTTGCCGACGGTGCTCGGCGGCACGTCCTTGAACTGGTTCTCGACGAAGCGCGCCAGCAGCTTCGCGCCCAGGTACGACAGCCCGAGCCCGCCGACGCCGGCCAGCGAGGCGAGCCGCGGCGCCCAGCCGACGGCCAGCACCACCACCAGGACCAGCGCGGTCAGCGCCACGACCACGCCGCCGCGGTCGTGGGTCGCCATCGAGAAGCCGGCCGCCAGGCCCGTCCCGGCCGCGTACAGCGCGCGGCGGCGCGTCGTGCCGGGCGAGAGCCAGCCGTGCATCGCGAGCAGCCAGGCCAGCAGGACCACCGGCAGCACGGTGTCCGACATCACGAACTGGGAGTAGAAGACCACCGGCGGCACCAGCGCCACGGCGGCGCCCACCAGGTACGCGTGCGGCCGGGACAGGCCCACCCGGCGCGCCGCCGCCACGGCGAGCGGGAACACCAGCGCGTTGAGCAGCGCGTTGATGCCCATGATCAGGTGGTACGCGGCGGCCGGGGTGTCGGCGATCCGCAGCGCCGGCGAGATCAGCAGCGGGTACCCGCCGGGGATCACCACGCCGACCGGCATCTCGGTGGTCGGCCGCCCGGCCAGCACCCGCGCGATCACCAGGTAGGAGTCCTCGTCGGCGTGCACCGACGGGAAGTAGTTGTGGATCGACAGCACCAGGCGGAACGCCACCTGGCCGCCGTACCCGAGCAGCAGGACCACCGCCCAGAACCAGCGGTGGGCGGCGAGCGCCCGCAGCCGGGGCGGCACGACCGGTGTGTCGGGCGCGTTCGTGCCGCCGTCCTCACCCCGGCCCGGGCCGTCGGACGTGTGGGCAGAGTCGATCAGCGGCTGCACCGGGACACTTCCCTACTTGTATGAGTTTGGCGATCTCGTCATGACCGGCTCCGGGCGGCGCGCCACGGTTCCCGCCACCACTCGTCGAAGCGCATCGGCAGTGTGCCACGCGGTGATCTGCCGGAGCCAACACACTCCTCCCCCCACGGACGACAACGGCCCGCCAGGACAGGGTGGTTCGGCCCCTGCTGATCCGCTGCCCGGGGGGCTGGCAGAATCTCGGTGTCCGGCACCGAAACCACACACCGCCTCCGCACCGAATCTCTGCGGAAGAGCAGAAGGACCGAACAGTGACGACGAGCGTGCAGCCCGCCTCCACCCCGGGCATGCAACAGGGCATACCGTCCAGGCGAACAAGACGGGCCGCCGCCCTGCGCGGCCCCGCCGTCCTCTGGACCGCGGAGGCCCTGACCGCGGTCGCGGCGGCCCTGCTCATGACGGGCCTGGCAACGTCCATCGAGCTGAACCCCATGTCGCGGATCGGCCAGGTCAGCGGCCTCGCCGCGTTGCAGCTCCGGCTCCTGCTGCTGCTCGCCGTCGTCGTCCTGGTCCTGGTGCCGGCGATGCGCCGCTGGGCGGAGGTCCCGGTCCGGTTCGCCGCGGCCGCGGTCGCGGGCCTGTCCTCCGGCGTCCTGGCGGCCGGCGTCTCGCTCGCGCTGCGCGACACCAACTGGCCTCTGTACGCCCAGTCGGGGGACTCCGGCAACCTCCAGGCCTGGGTCAGCGCCCTGATGGACGGCAAGCCCCTCGACGGCGCCTACCCGCCGTTGTTCCCGCACATCGTCGCCTTCGTCGCCGAACACCTCACCCACGGACAGATCGGCTACGCGCTCAAGCTCGTCGACCTGCTGTTCGTCGCGATGCTCGGCCCGCTCGCCTACCTGTCCTGGCGGCTGCTGCTGCCCCCGCTCTGGGCACTCGGGATCGGCGTCACCGCCGCCCTGCCGATGGCGCAGCCGTACAAGCCGTACACCACCTTCGTGCTCGTCGCCTTCCTCCCCGTGCTGGCGAAGCTGATGCAGCTCCTCCAGCGCGCCCCGGAGCTCCCGCGCCGCACCGTCGCCGTCCGCGGCGCCGTGCTCGGCCTCGGGATCGCACTGCTGTTCAACCTCTACTCCGGCTGGTTCGTGTGGTCCGCCGCCGGAGCGGTGGTCCTCACCGTGGTGCTGCTGCTGCGTGCCCGCCGCACCGGCGGGACCCCCGGCCTGCTCAACGCCCTGACCGCGATCGGCGCCGCCGCCGGGGTCTTCCTGGCCGTCTCCTCCCTCTACCTGGTCCGGCTGCTCGGGTCCGCCGGGAGCACGGTCGACCGCTACTGCTACTTCGACACCTACACCGAGCCGACCTACTTCGCGATGTGGCGCGACGACCTCCCCGGCACCGACGGCCAGAGCACCTGGCCGATCCCCGGCGAGCTCGGCGGGGTCGGCCTCTTCACGATCCTGCTGCTGGTCGGCCTGGGCGTGGCGCTGGCCCTCGGGATCGGCCGGGCCGTCGTCCTGACCGCCGCCGCCTGCACGGCGAGCGCCCTGCTGATGCGCTACTGGTACGCCTCCCACATGGAGCGCGACCAGGCCGTCATGCTCTACCCGCGCACCAGCGCGCAGCTGCTCTACTGCCTGCTGGTCCTCGTCGGCCTGGCCTGCTACCTGATCGCCCGCCGCCGTCGGAGCGCCGCTTCGGCCCCCGAGACGGCCGAGGAGACCGGCCGCCGTCTCCCGCTGCGCCTCAACCAGCGCGGCGTGGCCATCGGCGCCCTCTGCGCGCTGGGCCTGCTCTTCGGCATGGCCGGCTCCGCCACCGCCAGCAAGTACATGCCCGACCCGCACGAGGGCGCCGGCATGCTGGCCTGGATCTCGCAGACCACCGCCGACACCAAGGGGCACTGCTCACGCTACGCGCCCAAGTGCGTCGACGCCCCGGGACTCATCAACCCGGCGGACCCGAAGGTCGACCTCGGGAAGCTGATCTGCCCGAAGGTCAACCCGTACCCGCGCAAGGACGAACTGCTCCCCGGGTTCTCCGCGGACCTGCCCGAGTGACCCTCCCCGAACCGCGAACGGCACTGGGCCGGTAGTCCGAACTCGGACTACCGGCCCAGTGCCGTACCAGTGGGTGCGAGCGGTCAGTGCCGGTCGCCGCCGGTCAGCGCGTGGCGGACCAGCACCTTGGCGCCGGCCCGCTCGCCGCGCTTCAGGGCGCCCGGCAGCATGGTCAGCGCGTGCAGGCGCGAGGCGCTGCGGAACCGGGCCGCACGGGCGGCCTTCGGCCAGCCGCGGGCGTCCATCCGCTCCGCCACCGCGTTGAAGTACCGCTCCGCCTCGGTGAACCGGGTGCCGGAGAAGGCCTGCACCGAGGACTCGCTGACGGCGTGCCGCCGGTACTGGAAGACGACGGTGGTGTTGTCCACCAGCATCTGCTCGCCGCGCTCCAGCAGGTCGACGACCAGGGCCAGGTCCTGGATCACCGAGTACTCGTCGCGGAAGTTGACCGCGCGCAGCGCCTCGCCCCGCCAGCAGATCGACGGGAAGTAGAGCCAGTTGCCGCGCAGCACGCTCGCGGCCAGCTCCTCGCCGCCCATCAGCCGCCGGCCCTTGACGGTCGGCGCGTAGATCTTCTCCTTGACGTTGTCCGCCAGGCCGGAGCGGCTGACCTCGCCGTTGCCGTCGATGACCTCGACGCCCGGCTGCACCATGCCCAGGTCCGGGTTGTCCTTGACGATCGCCCGGACGGTCTCCAGGTAGTGCGGGTGCAGCAGGTCGTCGCAGCCCATGATGACCACGTGGTCGGCCGTGGACAGCTCCACGCACTTCTGGAAGTTCTTGGTGATGCCGAGGTTCCGCTCGTTGCGCAGGTAGCTCACCCGGTCGTCGCCGAGCGAGGCGAACCAGCCCGGGACGTCCGGCTCCTTGCCGTCGTCTATGACGGTCAGCCGGAAGTCCCGGTCGGTCTGCGCGAGGATGCTCCGCACCGCGGCCTGCATCAGCGCCACGTCGCCGTAGTACGGCAGCATGAACTCGAAGGTCGCCACGGGATCAGGCCTTGCTGCGGTCGACCGGCGCCGAGACCGGCAGGTCCAGGTCGAAGCGCTCCTCGTTCAGACGGGCGCCCTCGTTGATCGCCACGGTCCGCGCCAGGTCGGTGAGCTTCTTCTCCAGCGAGCGGAAGCGCAGGAAGGTGTTCAGGGTCAGGAAGCCCATCCCCAGCACCATCCCGTACAGCACCAGGTCGGTGCCGCGGCCGACACCGAGCTGGTGGGCCAGCCAGGTCACGTCGGTGGGACGCAGCACCGCGTAGATGTTCACGAGCACGAAGACCGAGAACGCGATGCGCTTCCAGGCGCGGGTGTTGGCACGGTCCCAACGCCGGATGAACATGAAGGCGAGAGTGACCGAGCCGAGAATGAGAACCAGCTGGATCCAGAAGAATTTCATCGGCGGCTACGCTCCCGCAGCGAGATGTCGAAGATGATGTTGACGCCGTTGATCAGGGACTGACCCTTGGCGCGTGAGTAGTCGGTGTACAGGATGTCCACCGGGAGTTCGGCGACCCGGAGGTCCGAGCCGGCGAGGAAGCTGACGATCTCCGACGCGTGCGCCATGCCGTTCATGGTGATCCGCAGCCGGCCGGCGGCCTCGCGGTTCAGCACGCGCAGACCGTTGTGGGCGTCGGTCAGCTTGAGCTTGCGAGCGGTCGGGCTGACGGTCGCCGCGGTGCGCAGGACGACCCGCTTGATCCACGGCACCTGCCCGTTCTGCTCGATGAAGCGCGAGCCGAGGACGACGTCCGTGTCGCCCTCCCGCAGCAGGGCGACCATCTTCTCGACGTCGGCGGTCTGGTGCTGGCCGTCCGCGTCGAAGGTGGCGAAGTACTTGGCGCCCGGCTGGGCCAGGGCGTAGGCGAGGCCGGTCTGGAGGGCGGCACCCTGGCCGAGGTTGACCGGGTGGCGCACCAGGTGCGCGCCCGTCTCCATGATGTGCTTGGCCGAGTCGTCGCCGCTGCCGTCATCGACGACCACGATGTTCGGGAACGTCTTTCGCGCCCCCTCCACAACGTCGGCGATCACCTGGCCCTCGTTGTAGGCCGGGATCACCAGCCAAACATCGTCGTACTGGGACACGGAGGCTCCATGAATGGGGTCTGGCCCGCGCTGCTGCGCGGCGATCTGAAGATGAGGGGCGGACACGGTCAGTCACCGGCCGTCCGGCTGCTCAACACCGCGGCGTTCGGGTCCCCCGACTGCTGGACGAGGCCGGCGGAGTTCGTCGCCGAACGGGCGAAACTCTGCCTCAGGACCGCCAGCATACCGAGGACGGTGGCCACGGAACCCGCCGTGTACGCAACGACCACGCGGGTGGACACGTCGCCCGGCATGAAGGTGATCGCGGCGAGGACCGCCGTGCCGACCGCCCAGCAGAGCAGCTGAAGGTTGTGCCGCTTGAATACCATCAGCGCCTGGCCGAGCACCATCGCGAACATGTACGCCACGGTTCCGGCGGACATCCAGAAGAAGTCGAGGCAGCCGAGCACCGGCTTTGCGCCGAACAGCACCTGGATCAGCCAGGGGCCGAGGGCGACCGCCGGGATGCCGCCGAGCACGCCGAGTCCGCCGACCACGGCGCCGATCTTCTTGAGCATCCCGGTGAAGGCGGCCCGGTCCCCGACCGCGATCGCGGCGGAGAGGCCGTTCAGCAGCGAGGCCTGGAGCGAGCCGAAGACGAACAGCGGCACCCGGGCCAGCACCAGCGCGTTGAGCAGGGCGGCGATCAGCGCGGAGTCGGAGGGCGCGAGCAGTTTGGTGCTCACCACGGCCGCGTTCACCACGACCTGGGAGAGCAGCGTCGAGCAGATCAGCAGGCCGAGCCCGGAGCAGAGTTCGGACCAGCCGACCTGCTCGCCGGGCTTCACCGCGCGCAGCAGCGGCGGCAGCGTGACGATCGTGGCGATGATCGGCGCGACGGCCAGGATCAGGCTGAACGCGAGCGCCGAGTGCACACCGGCCACGGCGAAGGCGAAGGCCAGGCCGATCCGCAGGCCGCCGTCCAGGCCGAGCTGGGTGCCGTACGCGCCGAAGCGGCCGAGGCCGGCCAGCACGCCGCGGGTGAGGTAGCAGACGGCCATGCCGGTGAAGGCCCCGCCGAGCGCCAGCACCAGCGAGCGGTCGCCGTGGAACATCGACCGGGCGATCGGGCCGGAGGCGGCGCCGAGGGCGACCAGGGTCGCCGCGAGGATCCCGCCGGTGAGCAGGGTCGCCCGGCGCAGCACCGGCGCGGCGCCGTGGCCGAGCGCCGCGCGCGCCGAGACGATCCGGGTGAGCTCCTGCTCGATCGGGAAGAAGACGCCGATGCCGACCGACATCACGATCGTCCACAGCAGCGAGACGTTCGCCATGTCGTCGACCGACAGGCTGTGGCCCGCCACTCCGAGGTGGATGTAGGAGGCGGCACCCAGTACGACGGTGCCGCCGGCCACCGCCAGGGTTCCCGGCGGTAGCGCGGCAGCCACCTTCGTCAGTGCGTTCTTCACTGAGGTCTGTCGCTCTCCGTGGTCCGGGCCGTGGCGGCCAGTTCGGCGAAGACGGGCGTGGCCAGGGCCTCGGCCAGCATGGTCCGCCACTCGGGCAGCGGCGCCAGCCCGGCGGCGGCCCAGCGGTCGTGGGCCAGCACGCTGAAGGCGGGGCGGGCGGCCGGGCGGACGAAGGCCTCCGACGTGGTCGGGCGGATCCGCTCCGGGTCCAGCCCGCTCAGCGCGTAGGTCTCGCGGGCCAGTCCGCACCAGGTGGTCCGGCCGCTCGCGGTGCCGTGGTAGACCCCGGCCGGGGCCTGCCCGGCGAGCGCGGCCCGGCCGAGCTCGACCAGGCGGCCGGCCAGCGCGTACGACCAGGTCGGCTGGCCGTGCTGGTCGTCCACCACGTCCAGGGTGTCGCGCTGGGCGGCGAGCTTGAGCATGGTGGCCACGAAGTTCGGGCCGTGCTCGCCGTACAGCCAGGCGGTGCGCACGACGTAGCCGTGCTCGGGGAGCAGTTCGGCGACCGCCCGCTCCCCCACCAGCTTGCCGCGGCCGTACGCGTTCACCGGCGCGGTCGGGGCGTCCTCCGGGCAGGGCTCGGTGGCGTCGCCCGGCAGGACGTAGTCGGTGGAGACGTGCAGCAGCCGCGCGCCGCTCTTGGCGCAGGCCTCGGCCAGGTGGCGCACACCGGTGCCGTTGACGGCGGTGGCGGCGTCCTCCTCGGCCTCCGCGGCGTCGACGTTCGTCCACGCGGCGCAGTTGACCACGATGTCGTGGCCCTCGACGGCGGCCTGGACGGCCGCCGGGTCGGTGATGTCGAGGTCCGCCCGGCGCAGCGCGGTGATCTCGGCGGTCCCGTCGGCGCCCAGCACCGAGAGCAGGTCCTGCCCGAGCATCCCGGCCGCGCCGGTGACCAGCCAGCGCACGGGCGCGGCGGCGTTCGCGGTCACTTGGCCAGGGCCGCCTTCTGCTTCAGCGGCTCCCACCAGGCGCGGTTCTCGCGGTACCACGCGATGGTCGCGGCGAGGCCGTCCTCGAAGCGGACCTGCGGCTCGTAGCCGAGCTCCTCACGGATCTTGCTGATGTCGATCGAGTAGCGGAGGTCGTGGCCCTTGCGGTCCTCGACGTGCTCGACCATGTCCCAACCCGCGCCGGCGGCCTCCAGCAGCAGGCCGGTCAGCTCCTTGTTGGTGGCCTCGGTGCCGCCGCCGATGTTGTAGACCTCACCCGCGCGGCCGCCGCGCATGACCAGCTCGATGCCCCGGCAGTGGTCGGAGACGTGCAGCCAGTCGCGGACGTTGCCACCGTCGCCGTACAGCGGCACCTTCTTGCCGTCGATCAGGTTGGTGGTGAACAGCGGGATGACCTTCTCCGGGAACTGGTAGTGCCCGTAGTTGTTGGAGCAGCGGGTCACCACGACGTCCATGCCGTGGGTGCGGTGGTACGCCAGCGCCAGCAGGTCGGAGGAGGCCTTGGAGGCCGAGTACGGGGAGTTCGGCTCCAGCGGCCAGGTCTCGGTCCAGGAGCCCTCGCTGATCGAGCCGTACACCTCGTCGGTGGAGATGTGCACGAAGCGGCCGACGCCGTGCTTGCGCGCGGCGTCGAGCAGGACCTGGGTGCCGACGACGTTGGTCAGCACGAACGGGCCCGCACCGGCGATCGAGCGGTCCACGTGGGACTCGGCGGCGAAGTGCACCACCACGTCGTGGCCCGGCATGACCTGGTCGACGGCGTCCGTGTCGCAGATGTCGCCCTGGACGAAGGTGTAGCCCTTGTGGTCGGCCACCGGGGCGAGGTTCTCCAGGACGCCCGAGTAGGTGAGCTTGTCAAAGACCGTGATCCGGGCGTTCTCGTCAGCCCCGAGGAGCTGACGGACGAACTCCGAACCGATGAACCCGGCGCCGCCGGTCACGAGGATGCGCATAATGCGCGTAGTCTACCGCCGCCCGAACACCCTCCCGACCCGGCCCCTCCCGCGTCGGGCGATCTCGAATAGGGTGCTCCCATGCGTGGAATCCTCCTGGCCGGCGGCACCGGCTCGCGGCTGTGGCCCCTGACCCGTGCGGTGTCGAAGCAGCTCCTCCCGGTCTTCGACAAGCCGATGATCTACTACCCCCTCTCGACCCTCGTGATGGCCGGGATAAGCGAGATCCTGATCATCACCACCCCGAACGACCGGGACCAGTTCGAACGGCTGCTGGGCGACGGTTCCCAGTTCGGCCTGAAGCTCCAGTACGCCGTCCAGGAGAAGCCCGAGGGCATCGCCCAGGCCTTCGTGCTCGGCGCGGACTTCATCGGCGACGAGCCGGTGGCCCTGATCCTCGGCGACAACATCTTCCACGGCACCGGCCTGGGCACCTCGCTCACCGAGCACTCCGACATCAAGGGCGGCCGGGTCTTCGCCTACCCCGTGGCCGACCCGACCGCGTACGGCGTGGTCGAGTTCGACGAGAGCGGCCAGGTCATCTCCATCGAGGAGAAGCCGACCGAGCCCAAGTCCCGCTACGCCGTCCCCGGCCTGTACTTCTACGACAACCGGGTCGTCGAGATCGCCCGCACCCTGGAGCCGAGCGCCCGCGGCGAGCTGGAGATCACCGCCGTCAACGACGCCTACCTGCGCACCGGCGACCTGCACGTGACGACCCTCGACCGTGGCACCGCCTGGCTGGACACCGGCACGTTCGTGTCGATGGTCCAGGCCTCGGAGTTCGTCCGGGTCATCGAGGAGCGCCAGGGCTTCAAGATCGGCTGCATCGAGGAGGCCGTCTGGCGGGCCGGGCTGATCGACGACGCCCAGCTGCGCGAGCTCGCCGAGCCGCTGCTGAAGAGCGGCTACGGCCAGTACCTGGTGGACCTGCTCGACGAGGCGGCCGCCAAGTGAAGTTCCGCGAGCTCTCCATCGAGGGCGCCTTCGAGATCACCCCGCAGGTGCACGGCGACGCCCGTGGCCACTTCACCGAGTGGTACCGCTTCGACCTCCTCGCCGAGGTCGTCGGCCACCCGCTGGACCTGGCCCAGGCCAACCTGTCGCTGTCCGCCAAGGACGTCGTCCGCGGCATCCACTTCGCCGACGTCCCGCCCGGCCAGGCCAAGTACGTGGCCTGCACCCGCGGCGCGGTGCTGGACGTCATCGTCGACCTGCGGGTCGGCTCGCCGTCCTTCGGCAAGTGGGAGTTCGTCCGGCTGGACGACACCGAGCGCACGGCCGTCTACATCCCGGAGGGCCTCGGCCACGGCTTCTGCGCCCTGAGCGACGACGCCACGCTGACCTACCTCTGCTCGGCGACGTACAACCCGACCGGCGAGCACGGCGTGCACCCGCTGGACCCGGACCTCGGCATCGAGTGGCCGACCGACGCCCCGCAGCTCTCCGCCCGTGACGCGGTCGCGCCCACCCTCGCGGAGGCGCTCGCCACCGGCCTGCTGCCGGACTACCAGGCCTGCAAGGCCTACACGGACTCGCTGAAGCAGCAGTAGCGACTGCCGGTCCGGCTGAGGGGACGCGCGCGCGAGCGCTCACGTCCCCTCAGTCATCCCTCCTGCCCCTCCTGCCCCCTCCCAGGCCCCTTCCCAGGCCGCTCCCCAGCCGGCCGGATCGGACGACCATGACCCACCAAGCGGGACCCTCACACGGCATACGCGGGGGCGTCGGCACCCGACGCTTCGCGTGGCTGATGGGAGGGGGTGGAGGAGGCAGCCTGTCCGGCCGCCAGAACAGCTTCGGCGCGATCCGCACGGCCCTGGCGGTGCTCGTCGTCTACTCCCACGCCTACCCGCTCGGATTCGGCCGGCCCGCTCCGCTCTCCCACTTCAGCGGTGGCCAGATAGACCTCGGCCGGCTCGCGGTGGTCGGCTTCTTCGCGCTCTCCGGGTTCATGATCACCGGCAGCGCCCTGCGCAGCACGATCGGCCGGTACTCCTGGCACCGCGCCCTGCGCATCCTGCCCGGGCTCTGGGCCTCGCTCCTGGTCTGCGTCCTGCTGGTGGCGCCCGCCCTGTACTACCGGACCCACCACTCGCTCACCGGCTACTGGTCGCACCCGCACGGGCCGCTGAACTACCTGGCGGGTGCCTGGAACGCCTCGCTCTCCACCGGGTTCGACATCTCGAACGTGATCGACGACGGCATGAAGGCCGGCACCAACCACGACCCCGGAATCAACGGCTCCCTCTGGTCGCTCGACTACGAGATGCTCTGCTACGTCATGATGGGCCTGCTGGCCGCCGGCGGCGTGCTGCTGCGCGCGAAGAAGACGGTGCCGCTGCTGACCCTGGTCGGCTGGATCCTGATCTTCGAGGACTGGCGGACGACTCCCGGCTTCGTCAACAACCCGCACAGCATGGGCTTCTACATCCACGTGCCGGTCTTCGGCCAGGTCTACACCCAGTACTTCGTCTACCTGGCGTTCGTCTTCCTGCTCGGCGCCACGGTGCAGCTGTACAAGGAGCGGATCCCGATCAACGCCGGGCTCGCGCTGCTGTCGGTCGTCGTGCTCGTCGCCAGCCTGCGCTACGGCGGGCTGTTCGCGTTCGGCTACCCGGCCTTCGCGTACCTGCTCTTCTGGCTGGCGGTCCGGCTGCCCCGGCCGTTCCAACGGATCGGCGTCAAGCGGGACTTCTCGTACGGCATCTACGTGTACGGCTTCACCGTCGAGCAGGCCGTCGCCGCGCTCGGGGGCAACACCCACGGCATGAAGGTCTACCTCCCGCTGTCCCTCGGCGGGACGGTCGTCCTCGCCGCGCTCTCCTGGTACCTGGTCGAGAAGCCCGCGTTGAAGGCGAAGGACTGGACGCCGCGGCCGGTGCGCGCGCTGGCCGAACGCCGGGCCCGCACGGTCGTCGTCCCGGTGTCGGCCGAGCAGGCCGGGGAACCCGCCAGGTCTGCGGTCCCCGCGCCCTGACCGCACGACGCCAGGCCCCGGTGGCCCGGTTCGCCCTCAGCGGGTCCTGAAGACCCACACCTTGAGGAGGACGAACCGGGCCACCGTCGCGAGGCCGTTGGCCACGACCAGGCCCGCGACCTCGACCACCCGCGAGGCGTGCGGCGCGAGCAGGGCCAGCAGCGCGAGTGCGCCGCTGCTCAGGCCCAGGCCGATCAGGAAGGCGACGGCGCCCTGGAGCTGGTGGCGCACCGCGCCCTCCGAGCCGGTGATGCCGAAGGTGAAGCGCCGGTTGGCCGCGGTGTTGGCGACCGCGCTCACCGCCAGGGCGATCAGGTTCGCCGCCTGCTGGTCGACGACCTGGCGGGCCACCACGTACAGGCCCAGGTAGAAGAGCGTGCTGAGCACGCCGATGACCAGGAACGACGGCAGCTGCCGCTTGGCGGTGCCGGCCGTCGCGGCCGCCCGGCCGTCGGGGGCCGGTGCCGGCGCGTTGTCGGTGGAGACCATGGATTGCCCACTGCTTCGTTCGTCGGGTCAGGAGAGCTCGTAGACGGCCACCCGGCCGTTGTCGAACACCGGCTTGGCGAGGTCCTTGAGCTGCGGTGACTCGGCGCCGGCCTTCCGCTGGACCACGAGGTAGCGGACCTTGTGATCGCGGTGCAGCCGGTTCAGGACGTCCGGCGTCGGCGCGTAGAACGCGGCCTCGTTGAGCTGGAACAGCTCGGTGTCCCAGAACGGCGAGCCGGAGGCCGACGCCCCGTTCGCGCTGGCCATCAGCCTCGGCGCGTACGCCCAGCCCTCGATGAGGACCGAGCGCTCCGAGTAGCCGCTGAGCCAGTGCGAACGGTAGTTGGCGCACGGCAGGCCGTCCGCGTAGTCCTCGTACTGCCAGCAGTGGCTGTTCGTCGCCAGGATGTCCGAGGGCGCGCTGTGCGAGCGGATCCAGCGCGCGGCGTTCACCTGGCTCGCCGGCATCACCCAGCTGCCGTCCCACAGGGTCTCGTGGGCCTGAATGGCATCGAGGGCGAGGCCCGGGGTGCCGAGCGTCAGTCCGGCAGTGAGCAGGACGACCCCGCCCCGGCGCCGCAGACCGCCCGCCGCCCTGGAGAGCAGGCGCCAGAGCAGCCCCAGGAGGACCGCCAGCACCGCGAACGCGGCCGCCACGCTCAGCGCCGGCAGCAGCGGCGTGTACGGCTCGGTGCCGGTGCCGTCCCCGGTGTGCTCGCGCAGGAAGGTCTCCCAGTCCGCCGAGAACCGGTACGAGAGCCAGGTGAACAGTCCGGTCAGGGCCACCGCGCCGACGGCCAGGGCGGCCTTCGCTGCCTTGGGCAGCGTGGCCCGTTCGAAGGCCTCGCAGTACCCCCAGGCGGACAGCACCGCCCCGAAGGGCATCGCGGAGATGGTGAAGTAGCTGGCGTTGTAACCGTTGACCACCAGGTAGGCCGCCGGTCCGGCGACCACCGCGCCGAGCAGGAACCACTGCACCGCGTCGAGCCGGAGGCGGCGCCGCCACAGCAGCGGCACCGCGCCGAGGAGCTTGATCTGGTGGTTCAGGAAGAAGGCGATCAGGACGGCCGCGACCAGACCGCTCTGCAGCAGCACCGGCCGGCCCTCCACGGGTTCGGCCCAGTACTTCTGGATGTTGCCGAAGGGGATGACCTCCAGGCCGTAGCTCTCGAAGTCGAAGATCACCGCCGTCGCGAAGAGCTGGGCGCCCGCGATGGCCGCGCCCAGCCCGACAACCCTCCAGGGGATGCGCCGGGTCCTGATCAGGACCGCCAGGCCGGCGACGGCCAGACCCGCGAGTGCCACCGGGAGGGTGCTCGCCTTGGCCGCACTGGAGGCGGTCGCGAACATCGCCGCCAGGACGAAGACTCCCCACCCGAACTCCGGTGCCCGGGGCGGCCCGTCGGCGTCGCCCGGGCCGCCGACCCTGCGGAGCCCGTCGGCGACCACGCCGATCAGCGCGATCAGCAGCGGCTGACTGTACGTCAGCGACATGCTCGACCAGGACATCAACCGGACGGCCGGCGCACCGAAGGTCCAGCTCATCACGGTGTTCGGGTAGACCGCGGTGAACTCGCCGACCGCGAAGAGCAGCAGCGCGGCGAGCGGGCCGGCCCACGCCCGACCGGTGATCCGCTGGGCCACCACCGCCGTGATCAGCGCACCGAGCGCGGCGAACGCGGGGACGAGCAGCCTGGTCTCGACCACCGGCAGGTCGATGTGGCCGACCATGTCGGTCATCGCCATGTGCGCGAACGTGAACCAGTGGTAGTGGAGCGGCTCCCCCGCCACCTGCGGCAAGGTCAGCGGCACGTGCTGCTTGGCGTTGGCCGCCAGCGACAGCATGTACGGCATGTCGCCGAACAGCCGTGACTTCTCGTCCGTCGCCAGGACCGGGAACTTCGACAGGAAGACCAGGTAGTAGTACAGGCTGGTCAGGCCCACCAGCCCGGCCATCGACCAGGAACAGCCGAGGGACAGCCGCCGGTACCCGCTGGGGCGCCAGTGCCGGCGCAGGCGCGGGACGAGCAGGAACGGGACGACCACGGCGAGCGGCCACCCGACGGCCACCGACTGGAGGCCCGCGCGGACGAGGACCGCCCACGCCGCCAGCTCCAGCACCAGCCCGGTCACCGCGCCGAAGACGAGGTCCTCCAGCAGGGTGTGCGGACGCCTGCGCAGGGCCCGGAAGACCAGGGTGCCCGGAAGCACCACGCCCCAGCCCGCGTAGAAGGTGTACCGGGCGATGTCACCGACCCTGGTGTCCGCGGCCAACAGCAGCCCCACCAGGAGCAGGTACGCGCAGACCGCAGGGAGGAACCGCCAGAGGGCGTGGGCCCCGGTTCTCCCGTCCGCCGTGCCGCCGGGCCGCCCGCCGGACGGCGCCGGAATACCCGGGCGTCCTCCGGTGGCCGGCACTGCTCCGGTCGCGGTGCTGTTCGTATGCATGGTGTCCGTTCTCTCGTCCGAGCTCACAGCTCGCAGCACGGCAGCCCGGTGGAGGCCGGCGGCGGTCCGTCGACCGGCGTCGGAACGACTCCGGTCAGCCCGTGTAGGAGGCGCTGCGACGAGCTGTCGCGGGGTCGGTCCCCTCCGCCGAGTCATAGCCGACGAAGTAGGCCGGCCTGGCCTGTGCCGCCGAGTAGATGCGGCCGACGTACTCGCCCAGGAGGCCCATGCAGAAGAGCTGCACGGCGCCGAGGAACAGCATGCCGATGAACAGCGAGGACCAGCCGGGGACGGTCTTGTCGAGCGCGTACGCGACCACGGTGTAGACGCCGAGGGCGAAGCAGAGCACGAAGCTCAGCAGGCCGAGCCAGGTGGCGAGCCGCAGCGGGCTCGCGGAGAAGTTGGTGACGCTGTCGACGGCGAGGCGGACCATCTTGGACAGCGGGTAGTGGGTCGAGCCGGCGACCCGCTCCTCGCGCACGTAGACGACCTCGCCACTCGGGAAGCCGAGCCACGGCACCAGCAGCCGGTAGACCGGCTGGTGCTCGGGCATCGCCTTGAGAGCGTCCACCGCCGCGCGGCTGAGCAGCCGGAAGTCACCGGCCTGGTTGGGCATCTTCTTGCCGACGAGCTTGCGCATCAGCCAGTAGTAGGCGCCGGCGGTGCGGCGCTTGAAGATCGTGTCGGTGCCGCGGTCGCCGCGCACGCCGTAGACGATGTCGAGGTCCCGCTCCCGCGCGAGCGAGAGCATCTCGGGGATCTTCTCCGGCGGGTCCTGGAGGTCGGCGTCGATGGAGACGACGTAGTCGCCGAAGGCACGGTGGATGCCGGCGGTGAGCGCGGCCTGGTGCCCGGAGTTGCGGGCGAAGCGGACGATCCGGAACTCCGGCCAGTCCTGGTGGATCTTCTGCATCAGCGCCGGGGTGGCGTCCGTGCTCCCGTCGTCGATGCCGACCACTTCATACGTGATTCCCAGGCCGTCGAGGATCGGGCGCAGGCGCCGCACGGTCAGCGGCAGCGCCTCCTGCTCGTTGTAGATCGGCATGACGACCGACAACAGCGGCGCCGGTTCCCCGGTCCGCCCGACTCCCTGCTCCACTGCGTTGAGCATCCTTCTTCGCCTGTCCCCATGTGATCCGAAAGCGGTTGGGCGGCATGGACCGCCGGGTCGACCCACCGGCCGGAATCCTTCCCCCTCCGCACCCGGAGCATCGCGGACGCCGGCGGGGGAGAGCCAATGAGCGGCAGGATAGCAGTCCATTCCAAGGGCACTCTCAACGGACCTGTTACCTGATCGCCGTCGATTCGATATCCCGACACGCCGAAGGGCCCCGCGCACCCGGGGTGCGCGGGGCCCTTCGGACGAGCCTGTACGAGGCAGGCAGGTCAGATCGTCAATTACTTGATGATCTTGGTGACCTGGCCGGCGCCGACGGTGCGGCCACCCTCACGGATGGCGAACTTCAGGCCCTCCTCCATGGCGATCGGCTGGATCAGCGCGACCGTCATGGCGGTGTTGTCGCCCGGCATGACCATCTCGGTGCCCTCGGGGAGGGTCACGACGCCGGTCACGTCCGTGGTACGGAAGTAGAACTGCGGGCGGTAGTTGTTGAAGAAGGGGGTGTGACGGCCACCCTCGTCCTTCGACAGGATGTACGACTGGGCCTCGAAGTCGGTGTGCGGCGTGACCGAACCCGGCTTGATGATGACCTGGCCGCGCTCGACGTCCTCGCGCTTGATGCCACGGAGCAGCAGACCGACGTTCTCACCGGCCTGGCCCTCGTCGAGCAGCTTGCGGAACATCTCGATGCCGGTGACCGTGGTGGTGGTCTTGGTCTCCTTGATGCCGATGATGTCGACAGTCTCGTTGACCTTGAGGATGCCGCGCTCGATGCGACCGGTGACGACGGTGCCACGACCGGTGATCGTGAAGACGTCCTCGATCGGCATCAGGAACGGCTGGTCCACGGCGCGGGCCGGGGTCGGGATGCTCTCGTCGACAGCCTTCATCAGGCCGAGGAGCTTCTGGCCCCACTCGGCGTCGCCCTCGAGGGCCTTCAGCGCGGAGACGCGGACGACCGGCAGGTCGTCGCCCGGGAACTCGTACTCGGAGAGCAGCTCACGGACCTCGAGCTCGACGAGCTCCAGGATCTCCTCGTCGTCCACCATGTCGGCCTTGTTCAGGGCGACAACGATGTACGGAACGCCGACCTGGCGGGCCAGGAGGACGTGCTCCTTGGTCTGCGGCATCGGGCCGTCGGTGGCGGCGACCACCAGGATGGCGCCGTCCATCTGGGCGGCACCGGTGATCATGTTCTTGATGTAGTCGGCGTGACCCGGGCAGTCAACGTGCGCGTAGTGACGGTCCTCGGTCTGGTACTCGACGTGCGCGATCGAGATGGTGATACCGCGCTGACGCTCCTCCGGGGCCTTGTCGATCTGGTCGAACGGCGTGAAGGGGTTCAGGTCCGGGTACGCGTCGTGCAGCACCTTGGTGATGGCCGCGGTCAGCGTGGTCTTGCCGTGGTCGATGTGACCGATGGTGCCGATGTTGACGTGGGGCTTCGTCCGCTCGAACTTCGCCTTCGCCACTGAGTCCTCCTGAGGACAGTTCCTGTACGCCGTGCTGACGCCAGTTGGTCTTTGATCGGTTTTGGTGCGGGTTGCCCGGAGGACATCCCGTGCCGTCCCGCTGGTGGGGGGGCCGGAGGCTCCCGGGAGGATCCGACCGGATCCTCCCGAGACGCCTCCGAATAGCCTAAGGCTTCGTAATCGTCCCGATTATCGGGACGTCACTCGCCCTTGGCCTTGGCGATGATGTCGTCCGCCACGTTCTTCGGAACCTCGGCGTACGAGTCGAACTGCATCGAGTAGCTCGCGCGACCAGAGGTCTTGCTGCGCAGGTCACCGACGTAGCCGAACATCTCGGAGAGGGGCACCAGCGCCGTGACGACGCGGGCACCGTGACGCTCGTCCATGGACCGGATCTGGCCACGGCGAGAGTTGATGTCGCCGATCACGTCGCCCATGTAGTCCTCGGGCGTGGTGACCTCGACGGCCATCATCGGCTCGAGGAGGACCGGCTTGGCCTTCCTCGCGCCTTCCTTGAAGGCCATCGAACCGGCGATCTTGAACGCGAGCTCGGAGGAGTCGACGTCGTGCGACTGGCCGTCCAGCAGGCTCACGCGGACACCCTGCAGCGGGTAGCCGGCGAGGATGCCGAACTCCATGGCCTCCTGGCAACCGGCGTCGACCGAGGGGATGTACTCCCGCGGAACGCGGCCACCGGTGACCTTGTTGACGAACTCGTAGCCCTCGGCCTGCTCGAGCGGCTCGATCGCGATCTGCACCTTGGCGAACTGACCGGAACCACCGGTCTGCTTCTTGTGGGTGTAGTCGATGCGCTCGACCGCCTGGCGGATGGTCTCGCGGTACGCGACCTGCGGCTTGCCGACGTTGGCCTCGACCTTGAACTCACGGCGCATACGGTCGACCAGCACCTCGAGGTGCAGCTCGCCCATACCCGCGATGATGGTCTGGCCGGTCTCCTCGTCCGTGTTGACCTGGAAGGACGGGTCCTCCTCGGCGAGACGCTGGATGGCAACACCCAGCTTCTCCTGGTCACCCTTGGACTTGGGCTCGATCGCGACGCGGATGACCGGGGCCGGGAAGTCCATGGACTCCAGGATGACCGGGTTCTTCTCGTCGGACAGCGTCTCACCGGTGGTGGTCTGCTTCAGGCCCATGACGGCGATGATGTCGCCGGCGCCCACCGAGTCGATCTCCTCACGCTTGTTCGCGTGCATGCGGTAGATCTTGCCGATGCGCTCCTTCTTGCCCTTGACGGCGTTCAGCACCGAGGTGCCGGACTCCAGGCGGCCCGAGTAGACCCGGACGAAGGTGAGCTTGCCGAGGTGCGGGTCCGACATGATCTTGAACGCGAGCGCGGCGAGCGGCTCGTCGTCCGAGGCCTTGCGGGAGATCTTGACGCTGTCGTCGCCCGGCTTGGTGCCCTCGATGGACTCGATGTCCAGCGGGGACGGCAGGTACTTGACGACCGCGTCGAGCAGGGGCTGAACGCCCTTGTTCTTGAAGGCGGTACCGCAGAAGATCGGGGTGAAGTCCGAGTTCAGGGTGCCCTTGCGGATCGCGGCCTGCAGCAGCTCGACCGGGATCTCCTCGCCCTCGAGGGCGAGCTCCATGATCTCGTCGCTGACGTTCGAGACCGTGTCGATGAGCGCCTCGCGGTACTCGTCGGCCTGCTCCTGCAGCTCGGCCGGGATGTCGACGATGTCGTACATCTCGCCCTTGGCGGCCTCGGCGGACCAGACCAGCGCCTTCATGCGGACCAGGTCGACAACGCCCTGGAAGTCCGACTCGGCACCGATCGGGAGCTGCATGACCAGCGGGGTGGCGCCGAGGCGGTCCACGATGGTCTTGACGCAGAAGAAGAAGTTCGCGCCCGTGCGGTCCAGCTTGTTGATGAAGCAGATGCGCGGGACGCCGTAGCGGTCAGCCTGCCGCCACACGGTCTCGGACTGGGGCTCGACACCGGCGACACCGTCGAACACCGTCACGGCACCGTCGAGGACGCGCAGCGAACGCTCCACCTCGACGGTGAAGTCGACGTGACCCGGGGTGTCGATGATGTTGATGGTGTGGTCGGCGTCGTCGACCGTCCAGTGACAGGTCGTCGCGGCCGACGTGATCGTGATGCCGCGCTCCTGCTCCTGCTCCATCCAGTCCATGGTGGCAGCGCCATCGTGGACCTCACCGATCTTGTACGACACACCGGTGTAGAACAGGATCCGCTCGGTGGTGGTGGTCTTGCCCGCGTCGATGTGCGCCATGATCCCGATGTTGCGGACCTTGGCGAGGTCAAGGGAGGTTGCAGCCATTGTGGCTCGTTCTCTCTCTGTCTAGTGACGGGGTACGGACTACCAGCGGTAGTGCGCGAAGGCCTTGTTGGACTCGGCCATCTTGTGGGTGTCCTCGCGACGCTTCACGGAAGCGCCCAGGCCGTTGCTGGCGTCGAGGATCTCGTTCATCAGGCGCTCGGTCATGGTCTTCTCGCGACGGGCGCGGGAGTACCCGACCATCCAGCGCAGCGCCAGGGTGCTGGCGCGGCCCGGACGGACCTCGACCGGAACCTGGTAGGTCGCGCCACCGACACGGCGGGACTTGACCTCGAGGGCCGGCTTGACGTTCTCCAGCGCGCGCTTCAGCGTCACGACGGGGTCCGAGCCGGTCTTCTCACGGACGCCCTCGAGGGCGCCGTAGACGATCCGCTCAGCGGTGGAACGCTTGCCGTGCAGCAGGATCTTGTTGACCAGCTGGGTGACGACCGGGGAGCCGTAAACCGGGTCGATGATGACCGGGCGCTTCGGGGCGGGGCCCTTACGAGGCATTCTTACTTCTCCTTCTTGGCGCCGTAGCGGCTGCGAGCCTGCTTGCGGTTCTTGACACCCTGGGTGTCAAGCGAACCGCGGATGATCTTGTAGCGGACACCAGGAAGGTCCTTCACACGACCACCGCGCACCAGCACGATGGAGTGCTCCTGCAGGTTGTGGCCCTCGCCCGGGATGTAAGCGGTGACCTCGATCCCGCTGGTGAGGCGCACACGGGCGACCTTGCGGAGAGCCGAGTTCGGCTTCTTCGGGGTGGTCGTGTACACACGCGTGCAGACCCCACGGCGCTGCGGGGAACCCTTCAGCGCGGGAGTCTTGTTCTTCTCGACCTTGTCCTGCCGGCCCTTTCGGACCAGCTGCTGGATCGTAGGCACCGTTTCTCCGTTTTCTGTGTGCCAAGGCTTGGTGGAACTAACCTGCGGTGTCTCCCCTCACACACGGCCCCGTGGTCGACCCACGCGGTCGGGTGTGTTGGGCTTGTTACGACACGGAATCCCATGGCTGCTGTACAGCGACGGCGCTCTACGCGCGGGACGCTGGGAAGCGCTCCGGCTCGGCGCGGCGACCGGTGTGCATGCACGCACAAGGACCCGGGGACACCCCAGGCACAAGGTCAGAGCGTACCTAGCGCATCGGGCTCGGTCAAAACAAATGCAACGCCGCAGGTCGCGGGGCCGGCCCTCGAAACGGGACGGGAAACGACGAGGGCGGCACCCATACCACGGCCGAGAACCCCCCGCACGGCGAAACCCTACGCCTCCGCGCGGACGGCGGCGAGCGGGGCACTCCCGTCGTCGGCGCCGTCCCCGGACGTCCCGGCCGACGACACCTCGCCCTGCTGCTGGTCGGTCTCCTTCCGGTCCGACAGGGCGACGAGCAGCCCCAGCGCCGCCACGGCCACCCCGTACAGCAGCACGCAGGGCTGCCAGCCCACGAACGGCGGCGCCCAGTGGGCCGGGCTGATGAAGAACGACCCGCCGGTACCGACCGCCATGCGGCGCAGCGCCCAGACGAACGCCGCGAAGTCGGCCAGGGCCAGCGCGGCGGAGCAGAGCACCATCAGCCGACGCCAGGCGAAACCGCCCTGCGGCAGCCGCTCGTGGCAGATCGCGGCGCACACGATCGGCAGCCCGACGGCGAACGGCAGCAGGTAGCGGCCCTGCCAGATCATGCCGACCTTCTGCGCCTGCATGGCCTGGGCCACCAGCGGTATGACCACTATCCCGGCCAGGATCCCCAGGACGGCCAGGGAGTCCCTGAGCCGCGCGTAGCAGAGCGCGAGCAGCGACAGGAGGACCGCCACGCCGCACCACAGCAGCAGCGTCACGGCCGGGGGTTCGGCGTCCAGCCAGCCGAAGTAGCCGATCATCTGCTTCATGTACAGCAGACCGTTGTCGAAGGTCTGACGGGCCGCGGACAGCGGAGTGAAGCCGCTCGGGGCGTTGATGACCGAGTGGTCCGGGTGGGTCGAGGACCAGACGAGGGCCACGCCGGCCGAGACCGCGGTCAGAGCGCCCCAGACCCAGGTCGCCCGATGGCGCAGGATCGAACCCAGCACGTCCCGGCGCCCGAGCAGCAGCAGGGCGAAGAAGACCGCCCCGCTGCACCAGATCACGCCCAACGGCCGGATGCTGATCAGCACGGTCGCACCGATGCCGAGCCGGGCGACGCGGCGGCTCAGGAGCTGTGGGTCCGGGTTCATCAGCAGCGCCACGGCGGCGCTCCAGACCAGGATGCCCGCGGCGATCTCCGGGCCGCTCGGGTTGACCACACCGAACATGAACAGCGACATCGGGGTGGCGGCCGCCACCACTCCGAGGATGCCGAGGGAACGCCGACGCCACTCCGCCGCCGAGACCACCGCACTCGCCACCAGGGCGGCGCAGATCGCGGCCGAGATCAGGCGCATCAGGTAGAAGGCCGTCTTGCCGGGGAGCAGCAGGCTGGGCCAGCCGACGGCGAAGTAGTACGCCGGGTGGTAGCGGCCCGCCGACGTGGTCACCTCGGCCGTCCCGGAGCGCTGCTTGAGCGCGGGTGCGCAGTCGGCCGACTGCCAGGGCTTGAAGGCGTAGCAGGAGTGGGTCTCCGCCACGTCCTCGTAGATCCGCGGGAGCACCACCCCGCTCTCGGCCCAGTAGCTTTTGATCCCGCCGACCGTGTGCGGGGTCATGACCTCCTCGCCGTTGACCTGGCCGCGGGCGACCGCGCCGGCCCGGATGAGGTGCGCGGGTTCGTCCGGCGAACCGCCGATCGGAGTCGCCAGCGACCAGGACGCGCTCAGCGCGAACAGGATCGCGAACGCGACCGCCCACAGCCGCCGGGGCGAGGTCGCAAGCCGCTCGGCGATGCTCTTGACGGCAGTGATCATCATCTGGAAATGGGCCTTTGGGGTCGGTCCGAACTCGGCGTGCGGCACCATGGCCGGGCGTGGTGGGTGCTCGCATCGACGAGATGTAACAGGCAACGGTCAGCCATGGACGAGAAGACCGTACCGAACCGAGCCCTGAGGGACTAATGGCACCCTCCCGATGGCGGTCTCCGAGCCCGGCGGGCCCGGTGCGGTCCACCGGCGACGAGGGACGGTACCCAACAGGTTCAGACGGTACCCAGCGGGATCACCAAGGTCCAGAGCGTACCGCCCGGACCTCCGACCAGCAGGCCGGACACGGGCCGCCGCGGGGCCACCGGACCGGACCGGCCTCAGGCGAGGCCGATGAGGATCATCAAGGTCCAGAACGCGCAGCCCAGGTAGCCGATGACCAGGCCGAGGACGGCCGCCCAGTCGCCGTCCATGTTGCGGCGGCGGATCTCCGCGCGGGCGATGTGGCCGGTGACCACGGCGGGGGCGGAGAGGCCGACCAGGCCGGCCACCAGGGAGACCACGGCGAGCACGTTGGTCTGGCGGGCCTGGGGCGGCGGCGGGACCGGCATGAAGGTGGCCGGAACGGGCGTGGCCGCGGTGGGCGGCGGCGCCGTCATCGGCCCCGAGGGCAGGTCGGCCACCAGCACGGCCAGCTGGCCGTAGGTCTGCGCGGCGGCCACCGCCTCGTGGCGCTGCTCGTACTCCTGGACGGTGAGCCGCCCCTCGGCGAACGCGGCCTTGAGCACGTCCAGCGTGCGGTCCCGGTCCGCGTGGCCCGCCCGCATCGCGGCCTGCGACGCCACCGCGGGCGCGGGCGCCGGCTGCCAGCCACCCGCCGGCAGCTTGCCGGGCGGATAGCCGGAACCGGGCTCGCCCCATGGTTGTACGGACATCCGCCACCTCCCGGTAGCGCGGTACCCCCGCGCACGTCACTGCTCCCTCATAGTGCAGGACGAACGGCCGAACTGAGTAGTTGCCAAATCGGCCCAGTAGCCGCCGAGAAGACGATTTCGCGTGGCGTTCCTCACGCGTTCGGCGGACACGCTCAGGGGATGCTCAACTCGGGCGACAGGCTGTTCGAGCAATGACAGGCTGAGCCCGGAGAGACCCGCACCACGACGACGTCCACCACCACGAGCAGAGAAGGCCGCCATGCAGGCGTCAGCGCCGCCGTCCCCCGACCTCTCCGGGCCGGGAACCCCGTCCGCCGTCAGCATCCAGGGGCTCTGGAAGCACTTCGGCCCCCAGGCCGCGGTGGCCGGGCTGAGCCTGGAGCTGCCGGCCGGGGCGTTCATCGGCCTGGTCGGGCCGAACGGTGCCGGCAAGACCACCACGCTGTCGATGGTCACCGGGCTGCTCCGGCCCGACCAGGGCACCGTCCTGGTGCACGGCGCCGACGTGTGGGCGGACCCGGTCACGGTCAAGGCCCGGATCGGCATCCTGCCCGAGGGCCTGCGGATGTTCGAGCGGCTCAGCGGGCGCGAGCTGCTCCAGTACACCGGGCGGCTGCGCGGCCTGCCCGGCGCCGAGGTGGACCGGCGGGCCGAGGAGCTGCTGGCCGTCCTGGACCTCGGCCGGGACGCCGACAAGCTGGTCGCCGACTACTCCACCGGCATGCGCAAGAAGATCGGCCTGGCCGCCGCGCTGCTGCACAACCCGGACGTGCTGTTCCTGGACGAGCCCTTCGAGGGCGTCGACCCGGTCTCCGCCCAGACCATCCGCGGCGTGCTCAAGCGGTACGCCGCGGCCGGCTCCACGGTGATCTTCTCCAGCCACGTGATGGAACTGGTCGAGCAGCTCTGCGACTGGGTCGCGGTGGTCAACGCCGGCCAGGTGATAGCCCAGGGGCCGCTGGACTCCGTCCGGGGCGGGCGCAGCCTGCACGAGGCCTTCCTGGAGCTGATCGGCGTCCGCGAGGACGACGGGCAGGCGCTCGGCTGGCTCGGCGGCGGGCAGGCCGGGGGCACCCTGTGAACAATGCCCCGGTGCCCGACGGGCGGACGGTGGTCCGTGCCCTGGTGGCGCTCAAGCTGCGGCTGCTGCGCAACGGGCTGCGGCGCAGCCCCGGCCGGACCACCGTCTACGTGATCGGCGGCGTCGCGGGCCTGGCCCTCGCGGCCGGTGTCGCCGTCGCCATGACCGCGCTGAACGGGCGCTACGCGGGCTCCGGGGACGCCGGGGTGGTGCTGCTCGGCGTGCTGACCCTGAGCTGGGCCGCGCTGCCGCTGTTCCTCTTCTCCAGCGACGAGAGCGCCGACCCGACCCGGCTGACCATGCTGCCGCTGCGCCCCGGCCCGCTGCTGCGCGGCACCCTGCTGGCCGCGCTGATCGGACCGGGGCCGCTGGTCAGCCTGGTGCTGGTGACCGCCGCGGTGCTGGCCGGCGCGACCGGCGGCGCCTCGGCCGCGGTCGCGGTGCTCAGCGTGCCGCTCGCGCTGCTCTGCCTGGTCACGCTCTCCCGGGCGGTCGCGGCGGGCAACGCCCGGATGCTCTCCAGCCGGCGCGGCAAGGACTTCGCGATCTTCGGCGGCCTGGCCTTCGCCCTCCTGGTGCAGGTCGCCAACGTCGGCTCGCAGAGCATCCTCGGCCGCCGGGGCGGGCCGATCGACCTCAGCCCGCTCAAGCCGATCGCCTCCGTGCTGCGCTGGATCCCGCCGATCAGCGCGGCGGACGCGCCGCGCACCGCCGGCGAGGGCCGGTACGGGCTGGCGCTGCTCCAGCTCGCCGCGGCCGCCGCGCTGCTGGCGCTGCTGCTGCGCTGGTGGCGGCGGAGCCTGCAGGAGCTGATGGTGACCGCCGACTCCTCCACCCTGGAGGTCGCCCGCGGGGTGCAGGACTCGCGCGGCTGGCGGTTCCTGCCCCAGGGCCGGACCGGCGCGGTGATGCAGCGGCACCTGCGGTACGCCTGGCGCGAGCCGCGGGCCAAGGCGGCGCTGTTCACCAGCATCGGGATGACGCTGGTGATCTGCGTGCTGTCGATGGTCCAGGGCTGGGCGAGCGTCTACCTGCTGGCGATGACCGGGGTGTTCCTCGGGCTGCAGATGCTCAACCTGTTCGGTATGGACGGCTCGGCGTTCTGGATGGTCGCCGCCACCCTGCGCACCCCGGCCGACGCCCGCTCCGAGCTGCGCGGCCGGGCGTACGCGGTGCTGTCGTACGCCGTCCCCGTGACGCTGCTGCTCGGGCTGGTCCTGGCGGCCGTCACCGGCCGGTGGAGCGAGCTGCCGTCCGCGCTCGGCCTGGCGCTGACGCTGCTCGGCTGCGGGATCGCGCTGGGCGCGATGTTCAGCGTCCTGGCGCCGTACACCATGCCGGCCGACAGCAACCCGATGCGCAACGCCGCCCCGGGCCAGGGCGGGCTGATCCTGCTCAACCAGTTCGGCTCGATGCTCGGCGTCGCCCTGCTGGCGCTGCCGGTCGGCGGCTACCTCGCCTGGGCCCTGGTCTCCGACGGCCCGAGCTGGCCGGTGCTGCTGGTCGGCCCGCTGTACGGCGCCCTGGTCGCGGCCCTCGGCGTCCGCCTCGCGGCGGCCCGCCTGCTGGACCGCACCCCGGAGATCCTCGCCAAGGCCGTCGAGCGCTGAACCGCTCTCCCGTCGGTCCCCGCCGCCGCTCCGGCATCATGGGCAGGAGGAGCCGGGCCGTCGTGGCACCGTCGAGGAGAGCAGGGACACACCGTGGGCGAGCGCGCGCAGCAGGCCGGGACCGCCGGACCGCTGCTGGAGCAGGCGGTGCGGTCGGTGGTGACGGCGCCGGAGGAGGCGCTGGACCTCGCCCTGGACACCGGGGCCTCGCTGCTGGCCGCCTCGGCCGGGCAGTGGCCGGAGGTCGGCCGGGCGCTGCTCGGGTACGCGGACACGGCCGTCGGCCGCTGCTGGTCCGCCGGGTGGCGGCCGGCCGACCTGGCCCGGGTGGTGCGGCGCGAGCTGAAGCCCGTCCACCTGGCCCTCGCGGTGGACCTGATCGCCGCCGAGGGCCGCCGCCACCCCGCGGCCGCCCTGGACCGGCGCTGGCTGGAGCAGCTGCGCGAGCTGGAGGCCGAGGTGTGGTGGTCCGGCGACGACGAGTACCTCGGCGCCTTCGCCGACCGGCACCGGCTGGACCGCTTCGCGCTCGCCACCGCCGCCCTGGAGCTGCTGCGCACCTGGGGCCGGCTGCCGCCGATCGCCCCGGTGGGGCCCGCCCCCGGGCAGGCGGTGCGGCCGCAGCACGCGGGGCCGGTGAGCGGCGAGCCGCGGATGCTGGCGCGGATCCGGGCGCTGCTGGCCAAGGCCGAGTCCACCGAGTACCCGGAGGAGGCCGAGGCGCTGACCGCCAAGGCCCAGCAGCTGATGGCCCAGCACAGCATCGACGACGCGCTGCTGGCCGCGTCCGGTGCCGACCGCGACACCCCGGCGGCGCTGCGGATCGGGGTGGACAACCCGTACGAGGGCCCCAAGACGATGCTGCTGGACGCGGTCGCGGCGGCCAACCGGTGCCGGGTGGTGTGGGCGAAGGAGTTCGGCTTCTGCACCGTGGTCGGCTTCGACGGCGACCTGGACGGCGTCGAGCTGCTCTACACCTCGCTGCTGGTGCAGGCCACCCACGCGCTCAACAAGGCGGGCTCCCGCAAGGACTCGCGCAGCAAGGCGTTCCGGCAGTCCTTCCTGGTCGCGTACGCGGCGCGGATCCGCGAGCGGCTGACCGCCGCGACCGAGCGCGCCACCAGCGCCGCCGCGGCCGGACGGCACCTGCGCGAGGACGGCACCGAGGAGCAGCTGCTGCCCGACGCGCGGCTGCTGCCCGCGCTCGCCGCCCGCTCCGAGGCGGTGGACCAGGAGATCGGCCGGCTGTTCCCGAAGCTGGTCTCGCAGCGGGTGCGGGTCAGCGACGGCGTGGGCTGGGCGGCCGGACGCGCCGCCGCCGACCGGGCCGCGCTGCACGGGCGCGCCGGGGCGATCCGCCGGTAGGCGCTCACGCCCCGGCGGTCCCCCGGCCGACCCGCGCAAGATCCACAGGAGTCGCCCCGCCTCCCGGGGGACCTGATAGAACGTAGTCCGCCACGAACAAAGGGGGGCTCGACGTGACGGAACCGGCGGCGGAGTCGGGGTACCGGGACCGGGTGCGCGGAACGCTGCTCGGCGGAGCGATCGGCGACGCGCTGGGCTGGCCGGTGGAGTTCCAGCAGCTCCACCAGATCCAGGACCGGTACGGGCCGCAGGGCGTGACCACACTGCCGGCCGGGTCCGGGCCGGTCGAGGTCACCGACGACACCCAGATGACGCTGTTCACCGCCGAGGGCCTGATCCGCGGCTTCGTCCGCGGCTGGACGGGCGGCGGCGGCTCGGTGCCGGAGGCCGTGCACGGCGCCTACCGGCGCTGGCTGCGCACCCAGTTCCAGGACGCGCCGGACACCGGGCCGCAGCCCCGCCCGTACGACGGCTGGCTGCTGAGCCGGCCCTTCCTGTACGCGCGGCGGGCGCCGGGCAACGCCTGCCTGAGCGGGGTGTCCGAGCACCCGGTGTTCGAGGCGCCGTCCGCGATCGGGCTGACCGGGCCGATCAACCCGGGTTCCAAGGGCTGCGGCACGGTGATGCGCTCGGCGCCGTTCGGGCTGGCCCGGCTGGGCGTCGAGCAGTCCTTCGGGCTGGCGGTGCAGTGCGCCCAGCTCACCCACGGCCACCCGACCGGCTACCTCGCGGCGGGCGCCTTCGCGGCGCTGGTCGAGCGGCTCGCCCACGGCACCGAGCCGTGGGCGGCGGTCGGCGAGACGGTGGAGCAGATCCGCGAGCTGCCGAGCTCCAAGGAGACCGTCCAGGCGCTGGCCCGGGCGGTGCGGCTGGCCCAGGAGGCCGAGCCCGCGGCGGAGACGGTGGAGCGGGTCGGGCTCGGCTGGATCGCCGAGGAGTGCCTGGCCATCGCCGTGTACTCGCTGCTGGCGGCCACCCTGGACCCCGACCCGGTGCGCACCGCGCTGCTGCTGTCGGTGAACCACTCCGGGGACAGCGACTCGACCGGCGCGGTCTGCGGCAACCTGGTCGGGGCGGCGTACGGCGCCGCGGCGCTGCCCGCCGAGTGGGCCGGGGCGGTCGAGGGCCGGGCGGAGCTGCGGCAGGTCGCGGACGACCTGCTGGTGCTGTTCGGCAGCCGCGACCCCCGGCACCCGGCGCTCGGCGGGCGCTACCCGGCCTGGTGAGCCCGCGGCCCCTCGGACGCCGCCCCGGCCCGTCGGCTACTTCGCCAGCGGGTCGGTGACCTGGCCGAGGAACAGCGGCGCCCCGCCCCGGGCGTCCCGGATCAGGAACAGGAACGGCCGGTCCAGGTACAGCTGGACCGGCCGGTCGGCGTTCGGCGCCGCCGCCGCCTCGACCCCGGCACCGCTGCCGGCCGCCGCGACCGTCCCCTCCTCGTCGACCTCGACGGTGGCCTTCTGCACCACCGTGCCGACGACCAGCGGCTCCTTGGCGATGCCGGTGAGATCGGCCTTGTCGAAGGCCGAGGAGACGCCGAGCGAGCGCAGCGCGGGGGTGAGCTCCTTCGAGGTGCCGAAGCGGAAGCGCGGCAGCCGGAGGTCGACCGGCCGCTCGGCGAGGGCGCCGAGGACGCGGTCGAGCTGGGGCTGGTCCAGGCCCTTGGCGAAGGCGGCGAAGCCGCCCTGCGCGGGGACGATCAGGTCCATCACCAGTCCGCCGTCCGCGTACGGCAGCTCGACGGCCTGCCAGGGCTCGCCGAGGATCCCGCCGGAGCCGTCGGCGTACTTGAACTCCCCGGTCTGCGCCATCGTGGGGACGGCCGGGGTGGAGCCGTCGAGCTTGTGGAACGGGCGGTCGGCGGTGTGCGAGGGCTTGAAGGCGGCGGCCCACCGGGCCTTCAGGTAGAGCGCGTCGGTGAGCACCAGCCGGGTGCTCGGGGTGATCGCGTCCCGGCCGAACAGGTCCTTGATCCGGCCGTCGGTGGCCTTCTCCACGGCCGCGTTGACGGTCTTGCGGGCCCCGTCCGGGTCCTTGGCGAAGTCGGCCTGGTGCACGCCGGTGTCGAAGGCGGCGGCCAGGTCGGCCAGGTAGCCCGGCTCGACGGCCAGGCCCTGCTGCGTCCAGAGGTCGTCGCTGCGGCGCAGGGTGAGCCGGTCGGTGGCCGGGACCGGCCGGTTCAGCGCGCCGGTGGCGAGCGCGTACTGCCGCGGGTCGAGCTCGGTGTGCAGGGCCTTGGCCAGTTCCCCGGCGGTGGCGCCGCGGGCGCCGGGCAGCAGCATCGCGAGCAGGGTGGCCAGGCCGGACGGCGAGACCACGAGGTTGCCGCCGGCGGCGTCCGGCTGGGCGGTCAGGGCGTGCAGGAGGTCGAGGCCGAAGGCGTCGGTGGCGGCCGCGGTGGCGGCCACCTGCGCCGGGTCGACGGCCGGGCGGCTCGCGGGCGCGGCCGCCCGGAGCTCCACGGGTGCGGCGGCTCCGGTGCCGCCGCAGCCGGCGAGCAGCGGCGTGGCGAGCGCGGCCGCGAGGAGCAGCGCCGCCGGGCGGCGGAGAGTGCGACGGGTTCCGGTGCTGCGGTTCGTCATGGCCCTTCGACGCGCCGCCCCCGGATCGGGTTCCGGCCCGTACGGCGTCAGTCCCAGAGCGCCCCGAGCTCCAGCAGTTCGTCCCGGTGCTCGATCCGCTCCACCCAGTCGGCCGGCCAGGCCGCCTCGCCGTGGTGGGCGCCCGCGAAGGCGCCGGCCAGGCAGGCGAGGGAGTCGGAGTCGCCGCTGGAGTAGGCGGCCCTCCGGACGGCGGCGACCGGGTCGTCGGGCAGCAGCAGGAAGCAGAGCAGGCCGGTGCCGAAGGCCTCCTCGGCGACCCAGCCCTCGCCGGTGGCCAGGCAGGGGTCGGCCTCGACGTCGGGGGCGGCGAGGGCGGCCTCCAGCTGGTCGAGCACCGTGAGGCAGTCGTCCCAGCCGCGGGCGATGACGGCCTGCGGGGAGCTGCCGTACCAGCGGTCGGCGAGGTCGCCGAGCCAGAACTCGTCGTAGCGCTCGCGGCTCGCCAGCGCGTACGCCCGCAGCACCGCCGGCAGCCCGGCGGGCGGGACGCCCTCGGCCAGCTTGCGGACGGCGTACGCGGTGAGGTCGCCGGCGGCGAGCGCGGTCGGGTGGCCGTGGGTGAGCGCGGACTGCAGCTGGGCGGCGCCGGAGAGCTGCCGGGCGTCCAGCTCGCGGATCAGCCCGATCGGGGCGACCCGCATGTTGGCGCCGCAGCCCTTGGAGCCGACGTCGCTGGCCTGCTGCCAGCGCTTCTCGTCGTGGCTGAGCCGCTCGCAGGCGCGCAGGCAGGTCATGCCGGGGGCGCGGTTGTTCTGCGGGGAGCGCCACCAGTCGACGAACTCCTCGCGGACGGGCCGCACCAGCCGGAGGGGGGTGAGCGGCCCGCGCGCCAGGGCGGTGCGCAGGCCGCGGCCGAGGGCGAGGGTCATCTGGGTGTCGTCGGTGACCAACGCGGGCTTGGGCAAGGGCAGTTGCCGCCAGTCCTCGCAGTACTGGGCGATGTGCTCGATCTCGTCGAACTCGGTGCGGTGGCCCAGCGCGTCCCCGATCGCCAGCCCCAGCAGCGCCCCTGTCGCCTTGCCCACGGCCCTCTCCCCCTCAGTCGTCAGACCTCGACCAGCAGCTCCTTGAGCCCCCGGATCACGTAGCCCGGGTTCCACTCGGGCTCGCGGACCAGCCGCAGGCCCGGCGCCCGCCGCAGCAGGGTGCCGTAGGACTCGGTGAGCTCCAGTCTGGCAAGCGGGGCGCCGAGACAGAAGTGGATTCCGGCGCCGAAGGTGATGTGCGGGTTGTCGGTGCGGCCGAGGTCGAGGCGGTCCGGGTCGACGAAGCGCTCGGGGTCGCGGTTGGCGGAGCCGAAGAGCAGGGCGATCTCGGCGCCGCGCGGGACGGTGACGCCGCCCACCTCGATGTCCTCCAGCACCCAGCGCTCGAACATCTGCAGCGGGGTGTCCCAGCGCATCAGTTCCTCGACGGCGGTGGGCAGCAGTTCGTCCACCGAGCCGCGCAGCCGGGCGAGCTCCCCGGGGTTGCGGAACAGCGCCCACCAGCCGTTGCCGGTGGTGTTGACGGTCGCCTCGTGGCCGGCGTTGAGCAGCAGCACGCAGGTGGAGATCATCTCCTGCTCGCTGAGCGCGTCGGAGCCCTCCTGGGCCTGGATCAGCGCGCTGATCAGGTCCGAGCCCGGGGCCGCCCGGCGCTCGCGGATCAGGGTGCGCAGGTAGTCGGAGAACTCGGTGCTGGCGGTGACGGCCCGGCGGGCGGCCTCCTCGCCGGGGTTGAGCTCGAACATCCCGGTGATGTCGGCGGACCACGGCCGCAGCAGGTGCCGGTCGCCCTCCGGCACGCCGAGCATCTCGGCGATCACGGCGACCGGCAGCGGCTCGGCGACGGTGGCGATCAGGTCGCCGCCGCCAGCCGCGAGCAGCTCGTCGACCAGCTCGCCGGCCAGCCGCCGCACGGTGGGGCGCAGGCCCTCGACCATGCGCGGGGTGAAGGCCTTGGAGACCAGCCGGCGGATCCGGGTGTGGTCGGGGGCCTCCAGGTCCAGCAGCCCGTTGTCGTTGAGGGTGTGGAAGGGCTCGTGCGCCGGGTCGGGCTCGGGGCGGCCGAACTCCGCGTGGCTGAAGCGGTGGGTGTAGGTGCGGCCCAGCCGGCGGTCGCGCAGCAGGGCGCTGACGTCCTCGTGGCGGGAGACGAGCCACTGGTTCGTCGGCTCGAAGTACGTCACCGGCGCGTGCTCGCGCAGCTCGGCGTACGCGTCGTACGGGTGGGCCACGAACGCCGCCGACCAGGGGTCGAACTTCGCCGTCGTCGTCATCGGTCGATCACTCCAGGCCAGAGGGGGGAAGCCGGAAGGATCATCGTACGCACGCGGTACGTCCGGGAATATGACCCTTCCGGCCCCTGCTCAGGCCCGCTCCAGGACAAGTCGGCGCACCAGCTCCGGGAGCGCCTGGGAGATCGGCTCCCGGATCACCTCGGCCGCGGCCCCGTCGTACGGCGTCGGCTCGCCGTTCACGATGATCAGCTCCGCCCCGCTCCTCACCGCGTCGAGCGGCAGCGCCGCCACCGGGAACACCTGGAGGCTGGTGCCGACCGCGATGAACACGTCGCAGGCCCGAACGATCGCGTCGGCCTGCCCGAGCACCTCCGGGTCGAGGTTCTCGCCGAACATCACCACGCGCGGCTTCAGGATCCCCCCGCAGGCCCGGCACGCCGGGTCCGGCTCCCCCGCCTCGACCCGCGCCAGCGCCTCCGCCATCGGCCCGACCACCCGGCAGCGCAGGCACTGCGTCTCCCGGGCCGTGCCGTGCAGTTCGAGCACCTTGCGGGCGGGCAGCCCGGACTTCTGGTGCAGCCCGTCGATGTTCTGGGTGAGCACCCGCAGCGGCAGACCGGAGCGCTCCAGGTCGACCAGCGCCCGGTGCCCGGCGTTCGGCTCGGCGGCCAGTGCGCCCGTCTCCAGCCGCATCCGCCAGGCCCGCCGGCGCACCTGCGGATCGTCCCGGTACGGCCCGATGGTGACCAGCTCCTCGGCCGACGGGTCCTTCTGCCACAGGCCCTGCGGGCCGCGGTAGTCGGGGATGCCGGAGTCCGTCGAGATGCCCGCGCCGGTGAGCACGGCGATCAGGGGACGCTTCGCGTTCATACCCCGGACGGTACGGGCGGCGGCCCGGCCCCGGCCACCGAAATTCCGGGGGCGCCGGCCCCGCGAACGCCCCGGCCCGGGAAACGCCGAAGGGCCCGGAGGCTTGATGCCTCCGGGCCCTTCTTCTTTGTAGCGGGGACAGGATTTGAACCTGCGACCTCTGGGTTATGAGCCCAGCGAGCTACCGAGCTGCTCCACCCCGCGTCGGTAAACACGACTCTACGCGACTTCCGCCGAATGACCTAATCGGCTTCCGTCCGCCCCCTGAAGGCTCCCCGCCGCCCCCGGCGGGTCCGGCTGCCCGGCCCGCCCCGAAGGCCCCTGACGGCCCCCGGGAACGCCGCAGGGCGGCCACCCCGTGAGGGGTGACCGCCCTGCGTCAGTGACGCGCGACTCAGCCGGTGTACGGGCCGTAGTCGTAGTCGTCCAGCGGGACCGCCTGGCCGGAGCCGGCGCCGAAGGGCGACAGGTCGTAGTCGTCGTAGCCGACGGCCGAGTACATCGCGGCCTTGGCCTCCTCGGTCGGCTCGACCCGGATGTTGCGGTAGCGGGGCAGACCCGTACCGGCCGGGATGAGCTTACCGAGGATGACGTTCTCCTTGAGGCCCAGCAGCGGGTCCGACTTGGCGTGGATCGCCGCGTCGGTGAGGACCCGGGTCGTCTCCTGGAAGGAGGCGGCCGACAGCCAGGACTCGGTGGCCAGCGAGGCCTTGGTGATACCCATCAGCTGCGGACGGCCGGAGGCGGGGTGACCGCCCTCGGCGACGACGCGGCGGTTCTCCTGCTCGAAGCGACCGCGCTCGACCAGCTCGCCGGGCAGCAGCTCGGCGTCGCCCGACTCGATGATCGTCACGCGGCGGAGCATCTGCCGGATGATGATCTCGATGTGCTTGTCGTGGATCGACACACCCTGCGAGTTGTAGACCTTCTGGACCTCGGCGACCAGGTGGACCTGGACGGCACGCTGGCCCATGATGCGCAGGACGTCGTGCGGGTTGGTGGCACCCATGGTCAGCTTCTGGCCGACCTCGACCGCCTCGCCCTCGCTGACCAGCAGCTTCACGCGCTTCGAGACCGGGTAGGCGATCTCGTCGCTGCCGTCGTCCGGGGTGACGACCAGCTTGCGGGTCTTCTCGGTGTCCTCGATGCGGACCCGGCCCTGCGCCTCCGAGATCGGGGCCACACCCTTGGGGGTACGGGCCTCGAAGAGCTCGACGACACGCGGCAGACCCTGGGTGATGTCGTCACCGGCCACACCACCGGTGTGGAAGGTACGCATGGTCAGCTGGGTACCGGGCTCACCGATGGACTGGGCGGCGATGATGCCGACCGCCTCACCGATGTCGACCAGCTTGCCGGTGGCCAGCGAGCGCCCGTAGCACATGGCGCAGGTGCCGACGGCCGACTCACAGGTCAGGATCGAGCGGGTCTTGACCTCGCCGATGCCGTGGCGGATCAGCTCGTCGATCAGGACGTCGCCGAGGTCCGTGTTGGCGGTGGCGAGGAGCTTGCCGTCCACCGTGATGTCCTCGGCCAGCATGCGGGCGTAGACGCTGGTCTCGACGTCGTCGGCCTTGCGCAGCACGCCGTCCGGGCCCACGGAGCCGATCGCCAGCTTCAGGCCGCGCTCGGTGCCGCAGTCCTCCTCGCGAATGATGACGTCCTGGGAGACGTCGACCAGACGACGGGTGAGGTAGCCGGAGTCGGCGGTACGGAGGGCGGTGTCGGCCAGACCCTTACGGGCACCGTGGGTGGAGATGAAGTACTCCAGCACGGACAGACCCTCACGGAACGACGCCTTGATGGGTCGCGGGATGGTCTCGTTCTTGGCGTTCGACACCAGACCACGCATACCGGCGATCTGGCGCATCTGCATCATGTTTCCACGAGCACCCGAGTCGACCATCATGAAGATGGGGTTCGTCTTCGGGAAGTTCTCGTTCATGGCCTCGGCGACCTCGTTGGTCGCCTGGGTCCAGATGCCGATGAGCTCCTGCTTGCGCTCGTCGTTGGTGATCAGGCCGCGCTCGTACTGACGCTGGACCTTCTCCGCCTTCGCCTCGTAGCCCTCCAGGATCTGGGGCTTGTTCGGCGGGACGACGACGTCCGAGATCGAGACGGTGACACCCGAGCGGGTCGACCAGTGGAAGCCGGCCGCCTTCAGGTTGTCCAGCGTCGCCGCGACGACGACCTTGGGGTAGCGCTCCGCCAGGTCGTTGACGATCGCGGAGAGCTGCTTCTTGCCCACCTCGTAGTCGACGAACGGGTAGTCCTCGGGCAGCAGCTCGTTGAAGAGCGCGCGGCCCAGGGTGGTGGTCAGGCGGAACGGCTCGCCGTCGAACCAGCCGGACTGGCCCTCCTCGTCCACCGGCGGGGTCCAGCCGCGCGGCGGGACGGTGCCGGCCGGCAGGCGCAGCTCGATCGGGGCCTGGACGTCCAGGTCGCGGGCGTCGAAGGCCATGATCGCCTCGGCGGTCGACGAGAAGGTGCGGCCGGCGCCCTTCACGTTGTCGCGGTCCGAGGTCAGGAAGAACAGACCGAGCACCATGTCCTGGGTCGGCATGGTGACGGGGCGACCGTCGGCCGGCTTCAGGATGTTGTTCGAGGACAGCATCAGGATGCGGGCCTCGGCCTGCGCCTCCGCGGAGAGCGGCAGGTGGACGGCCATCTGGTCACCGTCGAAGTCCGCGTTGAACGCGGTGCAGACGAGCGGGTGGATCTGGATGGCCTTGCCCTCGACCAGCTGCGGCTCGAAGGCCTGGATGCCGAGGCGGTGCAGGGTGGGCGCACGGTTCAGCAGGACCGGGTGCTCGGCGATGACCTCTTCGAGGACGTCCCACACGACCGGACGGGCGCGCTCGACCATGCGCTTGGCCGACTTGATGTTCTGCGCGTGGTTCAGGTCCACCAGGCGCTTCATCACGAACGGCTTGAAGAGCTCCAGCGCCATGGCCTTCGGCAGACCGCACTGGTGCAGCTTGAGCTGCGGGCCGACGACGATGACCGAACGGGCCGAGTAGTCGACTCGCTTGCCGAGGAGGTTCTGACGGAAACGACCCTGCTTGCCCTTCAGCATGTCGCTGAGGGACTTCAGCGGGCGGTTGCCCGGGCCGGTGACCGGACGGCCGCGGCGGCCGTTGTCGAACAGCGCGTCGACGGCCTCCTGGAGCATGCGCTTCTCGTTGTTCACGATGATCTCGGGGGCACCGAGGTCGAGCAGGCGCTTCAGGCGGTTGTTGCGGTTGATGACGCGGCGGTACAGGTCGTTCAGGTCGGAGGTCGCGAAGCGGCCACCGTCCAGCTGCACCATCGGACGCAGGTCCGGCGGGATGACCGGGACGCAGTCCAGCACCATGCCGTTGGGCTTGTTGGTGGTCTGCAGGAACGCGGAGACGACCTTGAGGCGCTTGAGCGCACGGGTCTTCTTCTGGCCCTTGCCGGTGCGGATGATCTCGCGCAGGCGCTCGGACTCCTCCGCCAGGTCGAAGGTCTCGAGGCGGTCCTTGAGGGCCGCCGCGCCCATCGAGCCGGAGAAGTAGGTGCCGAAGCGGTCGCGCAGCTCGCGGTAGAGCAGCTCGTCGCCCTCGAGGTCCTGGACCTTGAGGTTCTTGAAGCGGGCCCACACCTCGTCGAGGCGGTCGAGCTCGCGCTGCGCGCGGTCGCGCAGCTGCTTCATCTCGCGCTCGGCGCCCTCGCGCACCTTGCGGCGCACGTCGGCCTTGGCGCCCTCGGCCTCCAGCTCGGCCAGGTCGGTCTCGGCCTTCTTGGCGCGGGCCTCGAGGTCGGAGTCGCGGCGGTTCTCGATCTGCTGGCGCTCGACCGAGACGTGCGCCTCCAGGGACGGCAGGTCGCGCTGGCGGCGCTCGTCGTCGACCCAGGTGATCATGTAGGCGGCGAAGTAGATGACCTTCTCGAGGTCCTTCGGCGCCAGGTCCAGCAGGTAGCCCAGGCGGGACGGCACGCCCTTGAAGTACCAGATGTGGGTGACCGGGGCGGCCAGCTCGATGTGGCCCATCCGCTCACGGCGCACCTTGGCGCGGGTCACCTCGACGCCGCAGCGCTCGCAGATGATGCCCTTGAAGCGGACGCGCTTGTACTTACCGCAGTAGCACTCCCAGTCCCGGGTGGGGCCGAAGATCTTCTCGCAGAAGAGCCCGTCCTTTTCCGGCTTCAGGGTGCGGTAGTTGATGGTCTCCGGCTTCTTGACCTCGCCGTGCGACCACTGGCGGATGTCGTCGGCGGTGGCCAGGCCGATGCGGAGCTCGTCGAAGAAGTTGACGTCAAGCACTGGTCGTCAAGCCCTCTTTCGTAAGTCGAGAGTCGTTCATGTGGTCTGAGGGGGGCCTGGGGGCGGGCCGGCCGCTGCTGCGGCCGGCCCAACCTCCGTCAGACCTCTTCGACGCTGCTGGGCTCGCGCCGGGACAGGTCGATGCCGAGCTCCTCGGCGGCGCGGAACACGTCCTCGTCGGAGTCCCGCATCTCGATGGACTGGCCGTCCGAGGACAGCACCTCCACGTTGAGGCAGAGCGACTGCATTTCCTTGATGAGGACCTTGAAGGACTCGGGAATGCCGGGCTCGGGGATGTTCTCGCCCTTGACGATGGCCTCGTAGACCTTCACGCGGCCGAGGACGTCGTCGGACTTGATGGTGAGCAGCTCCTGGAGCGCGTAGGCGGCGCCGTACGCCTCGAGGGCCCACACCTCCATCTCACCGAAGCGCTGACCACCGAACTGCGCCTTACCACCGAGCGGCTGCTGGGTGATCATCGAGTACGGACCGGTCGAGCGGGCGTGCAGCTTGTCGTCGACCAGGTGGTGCAGCTTGAGGATGTACATGTAGCCGACCGAGACCGGCATCGGGAACGGCTCGCCGGAGCGGCCGTCGAACAGCCGGGCCTTGCCGGTGGAGTTCACCAGGCGCTCACCGTCACGGGTGAGGGTGGTGTTGTCCAGCAGGCCGGTGATCTCGTCCTCGCGGGCGCCGTCGAAGACCGGGGTGGCGAGGTTGGTGCCGCCCTCGACCGTGTCGGCGCCGATCGCCTGGAGGCGCTGGGCCCACTCGTCGGCGAGGCCGGAGACGTCCCAGCCCTGCTTGGCGAGCCACCCGAGGTGGATCTCCAGGACCTGTCCCGGGTTCATTCGGGACGGGACACCCAGCGGGTTGAGGATGATGTCGACCGGGGTGCCGTCCTCCAGGAACGGCATGTCCTCGACCGGCAGGATCTTCGAGATGACGCCCTTGTTGCCGTGACGGCCGGCGAGCTTGTCACCGTTGGTGATCTTGCGCTTCTGGGCCACGTAGACGCGGACCAGCTGGTTGACGCCCGGGGGCAGCTCGTCGCCCTCTTCGCGGTCGAAGACGCGGACGCCGATGACCTTGCCGGACTCACCGTGCGGCACCTTCAGCGAGGTGTCGCGGACCTCACGGGCCTTCTCGCCGAAGATCGCGCGGAGCAGGCGCTCCTCCGGGGTCAGCTCGGTCTCGCCCTTGGGCGTGACCTTGCCGACCAGGATGTCGCCGGTGACGACGTCGGCGCCGATGCGGATGATGCCGCGCTCGTCGAGGTCGGCCAGGACCTCCTCGGAGACGTTCGGGATGTCCCGGGTGATCTCCTCGGGGCCGAGCTTGGTGTCACGGGCGTCGACCTCGTGCTCCTCGATGTGGATCGAGGAGAGGACGTCGTCCTGCACGAGGCGCTGCGACAGGATGATCGCGTCCTCGTAGTTGTGACCCTCCCACGACATGAACGCCACGAGCAGGTTCTTGCCGAGGGCCATCTCGCCCTCGTCGGTGCACGGGCCGTCGGCCAGCACCTGGTTGACCTCGACCCGGGCGCCCTCGTCCACGAGCACCTTCTGGTTGAAGGCGGTGCCCTGGTTGGAGCGGGTGAACTTGGCGGCGCGGTACGTGGTGTACGTGCCGTCGTCGTTGGCCACGGTGACGTAGTCGGCCGAGACCTCCTGGACGACACCGGCCTTCTCGGCGGTGATGACGTCCGCGGCGTCGACGGCGCAGCGGTACTCCATGCCGGTACCGACCAGCGGGGCCTCGCTCTTCAGCAGCGGCACCGCCTGGCGCATCATGTTCGAGCCCATGAGCGCGCGGTTGGCGTCGTCGTGCTCGAGGAACGGGATCATGGCGGTCGCGACCGACACCATCTGGCGCGGCGAGACGTCCATGTAGTCGATCTCGGAGCCCGGGATGTAGTCGATCTCGCCGCCACGGCGGCGGACCAGGACACGCGGCTCGGCGAAGTGCAGGTCCGCGGTCAGCGGGGCGTTCGCCTGGGCGATGACGTAGCGGTCCTCCTCGTCGGCCGTCAGGTAGTCGACCTTCTCGGTGACCACACCGTCGACGACCTTGCGGTACGGCGTCTCGATGAAGCCGAACGCGTTGACCCGGCCGTACGAGGCCAGCGAGCCGATCAGACCGATGTTCGGGCCTTCGGGCGTCTCGATCGGACACATGCGGCCGTAGTGCGAGGGGTGCACGTCACGGACCTCGAAGCCGGCGCGCTCACGGGAGAGACCGCCGGGGCCGAGCGCGGACAGACGACGCTTGTGGGTCAGGCCCGACAGCGGGTTCGTCTGGTCCATGAACTGCGACAGCTGGCTGGTGCCGAAGAACTCCTTGATGGAGGCGACGACCGGCCGGATGTTGATCAGGGTCTGCGGCGTGATCGCCTCGACGTCCTGGGTGGTCATGCGCTCGCGCACGACGCGCTCCATACGGGCGAGACCCGTACGGACCTGGTTCTGGATGAGCTCGCCGACGTTGCGCAGGCGGCGGTTGCCGAAGTGGTCGATGTCGTCGACCTCGACCACGATGTCGCGGCCCTCGTCGTCACGCCACTCGGTCTCGCCCGCGTGCAGCTTCACCAGGTACTTGATCGCACCGATGATGTCGGGCTCGGTGAGCACGCCGGAGTCCAGCGACTCGGCGTTGCCCAGCTTGCGGTTGACCTTGTAACGGCCGACCTTCGCGAGGTCGTAGCGCTTCGGGTTGAAGTAGAGGTTCTCCAGAAGCGTCTGCGCGGCCTCGCGCGTGGGCGGCTCGCCCGGGCGCAGCTTGCGGTAGATGTCCAGCAGCGCGTCGTCCTGGCCCTGGGTGTGGTCCTTCTCCAGGGTGGCGCGCATCGACTCGTACTCGCCGAACTCCTCGAGAATCATCTCGTTGGTCCAGCCGAGCGCCTTGAGCAGCACGGTGACGGACTGCTTGCGCTTGCGGTCGATGCGGACGCCGACCATGTCGCGCTTGTCGATCTCCATCTCCAGCCAGGCACCACGCGAGGGGATGACCTTGCAGGAGTAGATGTCCTTGTCGGACACCTTGTCCAGGGTGGAGTCGAAGTACACACCCGGGGAGCGGACCAGCTGCGACACGACGACACGCTCGGTGCCGTTGATCACGAACGTGCCCTTGTGGGTCATGAGCGGGAAGTCGCCCATGAAGACCGTCTGAGACTTGATCTCACCGGTCTCGTTGTTGGTGAACTCGGCGGTGACGAAGAGCGGGGCCGCGAACGTGAAGTCGCGGTCCTTGCACTCGTCAATGGAGTTCTTCGGCGGCTCGAAACGGTGGTCGCGGAAGGTCAGCGACATCGACCCGCTGAAGTCCTCGATCGGGGAGATCTCCTCGAAGATCTCCTCCAGACCGGACTTCGTGGGGACGTCCTGACCACTCTCCAGGGCCGCCTCGACCCGGGACTTCCAGGCCGCGTTGCCGAGCAGCCAGTCAAAGCTCTCGGTCTGCAGGGCCAGGAGGTTGGGGACCTCGAGGGGCTCCTTGATCTTCGCGAACGAGACGCGGAGCGGGGCGGTGGATGCGGCGGAATTGTTCGAGGCGTTGCGCGGCGCGGCCAAGAGGGGGGTCCTTCCGAGGGCTCGGAGCTCACTACGCGCGTACCAGCCGGGCCTTCACGGGCTTGGTCCCGCCTCCTCGCCACTGGCCTCCGCCGGGATCGAAGTCCCAGGTCAGAGCCGCTTTGCGGAGGCGATGCCAGACCCCTTCAGGGCAACGCAAACTCCGGGCGACGAGTCACGGAGCAGCTAACAGGCAGCGCAAAGGGACAGTGTAGCCAATGGCCACACTGCTGTCCAGCTCTGATTCGGAGACCGAATCGGAGACTCCTCCCGGTAGCCGGCGAGCGCGGACGCCCACCGGGTACTGCTCTAACTCACGTGGAGTCATTTCCCGCCGGAGCCACTGGTTATGCATCCAGTAGCGGACCAACCGGGCGGACTCGCGCCTTGAGAATCGCGCGCCCCGCCGGGTTCGTCAAGGGCCCGCCGACGGTGCGGGCCTCGACCGGTCTATCGACCGCGACCCCCTCGGCGTTACAGAAGCCGTGGTGGGGCCGCCCTCGACGACGGTGATCACCATACCGTCCGGCACCGACGGTGCCGAGTGGGCGTTCGGCCACACCGGTGGACCGGGCCGGCCGGGGGCGGCGGAACGGGGCCCCGCGCCCGGCCCAGGGGCCCGGGAACGCGAAAAAGCCGGGCCGACCACCCGCAAGGGTGATCGGCCCGGCTTCAGGCCCCCTCAGAGGGGGCGAGAAGTCACTTGACGGTGACCTTGGCGCCGGCACCCTCGAGGGCAGCCTTGGCCTTCTCGGCAACGTCCTTGGCAACCTTCTCCAGGACCTTGGCACCAGCGGTGTCAACGAGGTCCTTGGCCTCCTTCAGGCCGAGGGAGGTCAGGGTGCGCACCTCCTTGATGACCTGGATCTTCTTGTCGCCGGCACCATCGAGGATGACGTCGAACTCGTCCTGCTCCTCGACGGCCTCAACGGCGGCCGGGCCACCGGCGGCGGCAACGGCGACCGGGGCGGCAGCGGTGACGTCGAACTTCTCCTCGAAGGCCTTCACGAAGGCAGCGAGCTCGATGAGGGTGAGCTCCTCGAACTGCGCGAGCAGCTCGTCCTGGGTCAGCTTCGCCATGATGGCGTCCTTCCACTAAATCGGCAGGTGGTGCCGTATGTACGGGTTGGGCGGGCACGGGCCCGCAGCGAGGCGTGAGCCTGCCGAATTACTCGGCGGCCGCGTCCTCGGCGGCGGGAGCCGGCGTACCGGCACCGCCCTGCTCGACCTTGTCGCGCAGCGCGTCCACAGTGCGGACGAGCTTCGACGGCAGGGCCTGGAAGAGCGCGGCAGCCTGGGACTGCTTGGCCTTCAGGGCACCCGCCAGCTTGGCGAGCAGCACCTCGCGGGACTCGAGGTCCGCGAGCTTCTTGATCTCATCGGCGGACAGCGCCTTACCGTCAAGGACACCGCCCTTGATGATGAGAGCGGGGTTCTCCTTGGCGAAGTCACGCAGAGCCTTCGCCGACTCCACCGGGTCACCGGTGACGAAGGCGACAGCCGTCGGACCGTTGAACAGGTCGTCGAGCTCCGTGATCCCGACCTCATTGGCCGCAATCTTGGTCAGCGTGTTCTTCACCACGGCGTACTCGGCGTTGTCGCCGAGCGAGCGACGCAGGGTCTTGACCTGCTTCACCGAGAGACCGCGGTACTCGGTCAGCAGCGCCGCGGAGGAGCCACGGAACTTGTCCGTGATCTCGGCGACGGCGGCAGCCTTGTCGGGCCTGGCCATAGGCTTACGCCTCCTTCCGTGATGTCGAAGTCGGGCCGACCGCAAAAGTCGACCTGGGTCGCCGTGGACCGACTGGAGGGAAGGAAAGCTCCTGCGAAAACGCAATGAGCCCCGGTGCGCAGGCGCACGGGGCTCGTGACGACCTCGACGGGCGATCGCGCGAACGCGGACCCGGAAGTCGAAGCTCCAGACACACCTGCGCGGGCTGCCTGCGACGAAGCGCAGATCCTTCGGCCACCGATCCCTGACGGGCGCGGCGACAACCAGCGGTCTTTGGCTTCGGCAACAGTAACCGGAGCCCCTCACCAGGTGCAAATCGCCCTCGGACGGGGCGTCCCCCGGGGTCGCCGCGGCACGGGTCGTCAGTGCGGCGGGCCGATGGGCCGGCGGGCCGACGGCTCAGCGGGCCAGCGGGGAGACCGTCCGGACGCCGGTGTCCACGGTGTCCGACTCGGCCGGCGCCTGTGCCGAGAGCAGCGCCCCGGCGAGGTCGGTGTAGAGCACCGAGTCGTCCTGCCGGCCGCTGTCCCCGGTGCCGGTCCGCTGGAGCCGGACCAGCTGGTCCTTGTCGTTGAGCCAGAGGTCCAGGGTGAGCGAGGCCGAGCCGCCGGGCGAGAGCGCGGCCCGCAGGCCGTCCCGGCGGGCCGCGGTCAGCTGGGCCTGGGCGGCCGCGTACTTCTCGGCGGTGGTGGCGACCCGGTAGTGCTCGACGGTCGAGTCCTCGAACTTCTCCTCGCCGACGAAGACCGGGTCCGTCCCCTCGGCGGTGGCCGCGGTCAGCGCCTCGACCGGGTTCAGCAGGTCGATCAGCCCGGCGTACGGGACCTCCTTGTGGCCGTCCGCGTCCGGCGGAACGGTGAAGCGCTCCCAGTGCCGGCCGCCCTGCCTGGCCGCGGTGGCGGCGTCCCCGCCCTGGTAGGCGACGGTGTCCACGACGATCAGCTGCTCGGCCTCGGCGGGGGTGGAGCGCTTGATCTGGAGCGCGGTCTTGGGCTGCCAGAACAGCGGGCCGGACCCGGCGTCCGGGCCGAGCCGGTAGCTGACCTTGGCCCGGCGGGCGGTCTGCATGGCCAGCTGGGCGGAGAGCAGCACCCCGTGCGGCGAGCGATCGGTGGGCTTGGCCTGGGCGCTCGGGGAGGCGGTGGACGGCGAGGCGCTGCTCAGGCTCGGGCTGCCGGACGGCGTGGCGGACGTCTCCCCGCCCCCGCCGCACCCGCTCAGCCCGCTGGTCAGCAGGGCGACGACGGCCACCGCCGCCAAGCGCTGCCGTGCCGCCATCGTCCGTTCCCCTCTCGTCCGCCCCCGTCCGACGGCGGCCCCGTTCCGGCCACCTTGCCACCCGTCTCCGACCGGCCCGGTGGCGGCCCCCCTCGGGCGGGCGGGTCCACCGGGTCGGCCGAGCCCGGACCGGGGCCGGGGCTCCGGTCCGGGGCGGCGGGGATCAGCTGCCGGCGGCGGCCTTCTGGAGATCGGCGAGGTCGATGTAGTCCACCGGGGTGGCGGCGATCACCGGGGTGCCGTAGTCCGAGTAGCTGACGGAGACGTTCACCGCGCCGACCTTGCTCTCGGCCTGCTCGGTCCGCTTGACCACGAGCTTGTCGGCGTCGACCCAGACGTCGACCTGCTCGCTGGCGATGCCGGCCGCGTCCAGGCCCTTCTTGATCCGGTCGGCCTGCGCCTGGGTGATGCCCTGGGTGGAGGCGATGGCCAGGTCCGCGGCGCTGATCACGCCGGAGTAGTGGGTGGTCGCCTTGCCGTTCACCGTCTCCGGGCCGACCTCGGTGACCTTGCCGCCGGCGATCAGCGTCCGGACGCCCTGCACCGGGTCCGCGCTCTGCAGCTGGTCGGTCGCACCGCCGGAGGCCTTGGCCATGTCGGCCATGGTGTAGCGCACCCAGCGCGGGCCGCTGTTCTGCAGCAGCTCCCCGCCGAGGCCCAGGAACACCGCGTCCTTGGTGTACAGGTAGTGCGCCTTCGGCCCGCCGGTGATCGGCGCCAGGACCTTGCCCAGCGGGGAGCCCGACAGGTCCATCGCGAGGTCGGCCTCCAGGCCGTCGGCCCAGGACAGCGCGCCCTGGCCCTTCATGGTGATCTCGCCGACCTGGATCAGCTCGTCGACCTTCGCCGACTTGGCCGCACCGGTCTTCTGGGTGACCTGCTCCAGGAAGACCGCCGGGCTGACCTTCTCCGGCTTCGCGCCGGTCGGGGCGGCGGCCGACGGGGTGGCCGGGGCGGCGGCCGTGGTCGGCGCGGCCGGGGCGGCGTTCTTGTCCGCCGACTTGTCGTTGTTGCACGCGGTCGCGGTCAGCGCCAGGGCGGCGAGGACGACGGTGACGGCGGCCTTGCGGGTTCCAGCCATGACTTCCCCCCTCGAAGAGCTGATTGTCAGCTCTTCTCATGCGTTTCTCATCCGGACTCTAACGGATCGCCGGAAGCCCCATGCGCCGGATATCCGCTGCCCCGTCACCCGCCGGCGGCGGGCGTCGCGTCCGCCGCTCCGGGAGCCGAGACATCGGTCGTGGTGACCGTGGTTCCCGCACTCCCCCGGACCGTCTCGCGCAGCCGCAGCAGCTGCATGCCGGGGCCGACCCAGACGTCGTAGCCGATCGCCGTCACCCCGTGCCGCTGGTACCAGTCCAGCGTGGCGGCCCGCCGCTGCGGGCTCAACTCGTCGTCCTTGCCGAACAGTTCGGCCACCGGCGCGGAGCCCCGGTAGTGCGCCACGGTCACCCCGGCCAGCTGCTCGCCGCCGAGCGAGGTGAGCTTGACGCCCTGCGCGACCTCGTACGCCCGGCTGCCCGGGTTGGTGATCAGCGCGGTCGTCCAGCCGCCCGCGAAGCCCTCCGGGTCGGGGCCCGCCGCGGGGTCGACCGACTCGGCGGTGCTCCGCTCCGCGTGCTTGGCCGCGCCGCCCTGGTAGACGAGGTCGAGCGCGCCGTCCTTCACGGTCAGCCGTCCGGTGCCCAGCTCGTCGGTGACGGCCAGCCCGGCCTCGTCCGCGGCGCCCCAGACCAGGGAGCCGCTCGCGGTGCGCCGGCCGGCCGGGCCCTCCTGGACCACGTCGATCCGGGCGCCGCCGGCGTCGTCCAGCCCCTGCGCGGCCGAGAGCACCACCTGCTTGGGCGGCACCGGCGCGGGGCCCCCGGGGGTGCGGGTGGTCGGGACGGCCAGCAGGCTGCACCCGGTGGTGGTGAGCAGCAGCAGGGCCGCCACGAGAACGGTGGGGCGAGGGGCGGGCAGCACGGCACACTCCGGCGGTCACAGGTGCTCCACATGGTCTGACCGGCAGAGCGTACGACGGTTCGGCCCGTCGTTCCCATCCGCCGGTGTCCCGATCCGGCAACCGTTCCGGCCCGTCGGCCCGACCGGCCCGCGCCGGGCCGCGTACCGGCTCCTTCCCCGGGAACGACGGCGGGCCCGCACCCCCGGTGAAGGGGGTACGGGCCCGCCGTACGGACTGCTCTAGAGCACTGGGGCTCAGACCGCGGCCGGGTCCTCCTCGGCGAGGAGGTTGCGGGTGCGGTTCGGGTCCACCAGGACGCCGGGGCCCATGGTGGTCGAGAACGCGGTCTTCTTGATGTAGCGGCCCTTGGCGGCGGACGGCTTGGCGCGGAGCACCTCGTCCAGCGCGGCGGCGTAGTTCTCGACCAGCTGCTCGTCGGTGAAGGAGGCCTTACCGATGATGAAGTGCAGGTTCGAGTGCTTGTCGACGCGGAACTCGATCTTGCCGCCCTTGATCTCGTTCACGGCCTTGGCCACGTCCGGGGTCACGGTGCCGGTCTTCGGGTTCGGCATCAGGCCACGGGGACCGAGCACGCGGCCGAGGCGGCCGACCTTGCCCATGAGGTCCGGGGTGGCGACGACGGCGTCGAAGTCGAGGCGGCCCTTGGCGACCTCGTCGATGAGCTCGTCGGAGCCGACGATGTCGGCGCCCGCAGCACGCGCGGCCTCGGCACGCTCGCCGGTCGCGAAGACCAGGACCCGAGCGGTCTTACCGGTGCCGTGCGGGAGGATCACGGTGCTGCGGACCATCTGGTCGGCCTTGCGCGGGTCGACGCCCAGACGCATGGCGACCTCGACGGTGCCGTCGAACTTGGTGGTGCTGGTCGCCTTGGCGAGGCGGACGGCCTCGAGGGGGGCGTAAAGGCGCTCGCGGTCGACCTGGGCGTCCGCGGCCTTCAGGGCCTTGCTGCGCTTCATGGCTGCTCCTGAATGATGAATGGAGTTGTGGTGTCACGGGCCTGCGCGGGCCCTACCACAGGGGACGAGAAGGGAACTCAGCCCTCGACGGTGATGCCCATCGACCGGGCGGTGCCGGCGATGATCTTCTCCGCGGCGTCCAGGTCGTTGGCGTTCAGGTCGGGCATCTTGGTCGTGGCGATGTCGCGGACCTGGGCGCTGGTGAGCTTGGCGACCTTGGTCTTGTGCGGCTCGCTGGAGCCCTTGTCGACACCCGCGGCCTTCAGGATGAGGCGCGCGGCCGGCGGCGTCTTCGTGATGAAGGTGAAGGAACGGTCCTCGTAGACCGTGATCTCCACCGGCACGATCATGCCGCGCTGCGACTCGGTCGCAGCGTTGTAGGCCTTGCAGAACTCCATGATGTTGACGCCGTGCTGGCCCAGCGCGGGGCCGACCGGCGGCGCCGGGTTGGCCGCACCGGCGTTGATCTGGAGCTTGATAAGCCCCGTGACCTTCTTCTTCTTGGGAGGCATGTCTCTCCGGGTCCTTCCGAGAGGTGATTGCTGGTGCGTGCGAAACCGGGGCGACACCCGGCCGCCAGCACACACATCGGACCAGGCTAACGCGTCCGCGCCGCTGGACCAAAACGGGTTCGGGGCGGAGGCTCCTCGCCCCCGCCCCGAACCCGAAGACGGTATGACTAGTTCTTCTGGATCTGGTCGAAGGAGAGCTCGACCGGGGTCTCCCGGCCGAAGATCTCGACCAGGCCCTTGACCTTCTTCGAGTCCGGGTTGATCTCGTTGATGGTCGCCTGGAGGGTCGCGAACGGACCGTCGGTGACGGTGACCGAGTCGCCGACCTCGAAGTCCAGCACCTGGATCTCGCTCGGCTTGATCGGCGAGGGCTTGCCGGCCTCCTTGGCCGCCTGGCGCTCGACGTCGGGGGCGAGCATCTTGACGACCTCGTCCAGGGTCAGCGGGTACGGGTCGTAGGCGTTGCCGACGAAGCCGGTGACACCCGGGGTGTTGCGCACGACGCCCCAGGACTCGGGGGTGAGGTCCATGCGCACCAGGACGTAGCCGGGGAGCTTGTTCTGGCGGATGGTCTTGCGGTCGCCGTTCTTGATCTGGACGACCTCCTCCTGCGGCACCTCGGCCTGGAAGATGTACTCCTCGACGTTCAGCGAGACGGCGCGCTGCTCCAGGTTCTGCTTCACCCGGTTCTCGTAGCCGGCGTAGGTGTGGATCACGTACCACTCGCCCGGCATGAAGCGCAGGTCCTCGCGGAACTTGGCGACCGGGTCGACCTCGTCGGCCGACTCCTCCTCGGCCTCCTCGGCCTCCTCGGCGTCCTCGACGGACTCCTCGGCCTCGGCGTCGCCCTCCACGTGCAGCGCGGCCTCCTCGGCGGGCTCGCCGGCCTCGGCCTCGTCGTACGCCTCGACCTCGTCCTCGTCGCTGTCCGCGGCGTCCACGATCTGCTCGGCGGACTCGGCGTCGTCAGCCGGCTCGGCCGCGTCCAGCTCGGCGGCGCCATCCGCCTCGCGGACGGTCTCGTCGGCGTCGTACAGGGGGGACTCAGACACGGTGGCGGCTTCTTTCCTGGAGATGGTGAAGGTGGCGCGCTCCTCGACCGGCCCGGCGGACGGCCGCTCGCGCGGGCGCCAGGTGAGGTCTCGGAGACTTCAACAGTACCGAGTCCACGGTAGCCGCGCGTACGTCCGGCGCCGACAGCTCGACCCGGGCCGAGTAATCGGCCCGGGTCGGGAGGCTGTTCGAGAGGTGGGGCGGCCGGTCAGCCGAAGACCAGGAGGCTCAGCTTGGAGAAGCCGTAGTCCAGGCCGGCCACGAAGGCCATCATGACCACCACGAAGGTGACGACCACGGCGGTGTAGTTGGTGAGCTCGCCGCGGGTCGGCCAGACGACCTTGCGCAGCTCGGCGATGATCTGGCGGTAGAAGAGGGCGGTCCGTGCGAACAGGCCCTTCTTGGCCCGCTTGCCCGACTTCTTCTGCTTGCCGGACTTCTTGTCGCCCTCGGCCGATGCGATCTCGGCAGCGCCGTCGGCACCCTCGGGGTTGCCGCTCTCAGGCGTTGCGGTGGAGCCCGTGGTCTCCGTCACTCGTCCTCACCTGAATCCGGGTCCTGCCGGCTTCGCCGCGCACCCGGTGGGGGCGGCCAGTCGGCTAGCGGTGCTGATCGGTGCCATCTCCGCATCAAGCCCGCTCACTCCTGTGGAGCGAACGGGCTGAAAACGGATCTAGCAGCAGGGCAAGAGGGACTCGAACCCCCAACCGCCGGTTTTGGAGACCGGTGCTCTACCAATTGAGCTATTGCCCTACGGTGCCTCGCGGCTCCGGTGGCGACCAACCTACCGTATCTCCCCCCGCTGTCTGTACAGGCGGTGAAAGCTCCGGTTGTGGGCGGGCCGTCGAGCAGCGAGTGTACGTGGTCGAGGGGTGTTTGGTCGAACTTCTTCTTCCGGCTTCTTCTTCCGGACCGGCCGGTCCCCGGCGGACGTCCGGTCCGGCGGGACCCTTCCGACGGACCGTCGGGCCGCGATTCGGACGGGAACGTACGGATGCCGATACCCCGATGCCCGGTAGGTCCCGGTTCTGCGACGATGCAGGCATGAGCGCTTCCACCCCGCAGCCCGACCAGTCCATCCGCCCCGCCGACCGCCGGGTCTCCGCCCGGATCGGCGCGATCGCCGAGTCCGCGACCCTCGCCGTGGACGCCAAGGCCAAGGCCCTCAAGGCCGCCGGCCGCCCGGTCATCGGTTTCGGCGCCGGCGAGCCCGACTTCCCCACCCCGGACTACATCGTCGAGGCGGCCGTCGAGGCCTGCCGCGACCCGAAGAACCACCGCTACACCCCGGCGGGTGGCCTGCCCGAGCTGAAGGCCGCGATCGCCGCCAAGACGCTGCGCGACTCCGGCTACGAGGTGGACGCCTCCCAGGTGCTCGTCACCAACGGCGGCAAGCAGGCGATCTACGAGGCGTTCGCGGCGATCCTGGACCCGGGCGACGAGGTCATCATCCCGGCCCCGTACTGGACCACCTACCCGGAGTCGGTCCAGCTGGCCGGCGGCGTCCCGGTGGAGGTCGTCTCCGACGAGACCACCGGCTACAAGGTCTCGGTCGAGCAGCTGGAGGCCGCGCGCACCGAGAACACCAAGGTGGTGCTGTTCGTCTCGCCGTCCAACCCGACCGGCGCGGTGTACACCGAGGCCGAGGCCGAGGCGATCGGCCGCTGGGCGCTGGAGCACGGCCTGTGGGTGCTCACCGACGAGATCTACGAGCACCTGGTGTACGGCGACGCCACCTTCACCTCGCTGCCGGCCCTGCTGCCCGAGCTGGCCGAGAAGTGCGTCGTGGTCAACGGTGTCGCCAAGACCTACGCGATGACCGGCTGGCGGGTGGGCTGGGTGGTCGGCCCGAAGGACGTCATCAAGGCCGCGACCAACCTCCAGTCGCACGCCACCTCGAACGTCTCCAACGTCGCCCAGCGCGCCGCCCTGGCCGCCGTGGCCGGCGACCTGGACGCGGTCGCCGAGATGCGCGAGGCCTTCGACCGCCGCCGCAAGACCATCGTGCGGATGCTCAACGAGATCGAGGGCGTGCTCTGCCCCGAGCCCGAGGGCGCCTTCTACGCCTACCCGTCGGTCAAGGGCCTGCTGGGCAAGGAGATCCGCGGCCGGCGCCCGCAGACCTCCGCCGAGCTGGCCGCCCTGATCCTGGACGAGGCCGAGGTCGCGGTCGTCCCGGGCGAGGCCTTCGGCACCCCCGGCTACCTGCGGCTCTCCTACGCGCTCGGCGACGCCGACCTGGTCGAGGGCGTCAGCCGGGTCCAGAAGCTGCTCGGCGAGGCCCGCGACTGACCTCGGGTCCGTCCGCCGACGTCAACCCGACGCCAGGGTTTCACCCGGCGCACCGCCCCCTTTCACCCCTTCAGGGGATGTAGAGGGGGCGGTTCCCGTTCAGGGGCCGTATACGGCAGTATCGGTGAATGGAACGCCTGTTGAACCCGCGAGACGTCAGGGGCCTCCCGAAGGCCCACCTGCACCTGCACTTCACCGGCTCGATGCGGCCCGCCACCCTCCTGGAGCTGGCGGACAAGCACGGCGTCCGGCTGCCGGAGGCGCTCAGCTCCGGCGAGCCGCCCCGGCTGCGGGCCACCGACGAGCGGGGCTGGTTCCGCTTCCAGCGGCTGTACGACACCGCCCGCTCGGTGCTGCGGGACGAGGAGGACATCCGCCGGCTGGTCCTGGAGACCGCCGAGGACGAGCGGCGGGACGGCTCCCGTTGGCTGGAGATCCAGGTCGACCCGACGTCCTACGCGCCCCGGCTGGGCGGGCTGATCCCCGCCCTGGAGCTGATCCTGGACGCGGTGGAGCACGCCGCCGCGGCGACCGGGGTGGGCATCCGGGTCCTGGTCGCGGCCAACCGGATGAAGTCCCCGATGGACGCCCGGACGCTGGCCCGGCTGGCCGTCCGCTACGCCGACCACGGGGTGGTCGGCTTCGGCCTCTCCAACGACGAGCGCCGGGGCCTGGCCCGGGACTTCGACCGGGCCTTCGCGATCGCCCGCAACGGCGGGCTGCTGGCGGCCCCGCACGGCGGCGAGCTGTCCGGCCCGGAGTCCGTCCGGGACTGCCTGGACGACCTGGGCGCCGCCCGGATCGGCCACGGCGTACGGGCCGCCGAGGACCCCCGGCTGATGGAGCGGCTGGCGGACCGGCAGGTCACCTGCGAGGTCTGCCCGTCCTCCAACGTCTCGCTCGGCGTCTACGAGCGCCCCGAGGAGGTGCCGCTGCGCCGGCTCTTCGACGCCGGGGTGCCGCTCGCCCTGGGCGCGGACGACCCGCTGCTGTTCGGCAGCCGGCTGGCCGCCCAGTACGAGCTGGTCCGGGACGTGCTGGGCTTCTCCGACGCCGAACTCGCCGAGCTGGCACGGCAGTCGGTGCGCGGCTCGGTCGCGCCGGAGGCCGTCCGCAAGGAGCTGCTGGCGGACATCGACGCCTGGCTGGTCGGCGACCGCGCCCCTGCGGAAGCGGCCGCCGTACCCGCCTAGGGCCGCGGCTAGAGCTTGACGCCCACCATCACCGGCTCGTTCACCAGCTCCACCCCGAAGGCCGCGCGGACCCCGTCCCGGATCTCCCGGGCCAGTGCCAGCAGGTCCTCGGCGGTGGCCGAGCCGCGGTTGGTGAGCGCCAGGGTGTGCTTGGTGGAGAGCGTCGCCGGGCCGCCGCCGTAGCCCTTGCCGAAGCCCGCGCGGTCGATCAGCCAGGCCGCCGAGGTCTTGGTGCAGCCCTCCGGAGCCGGGTAGGCGGGGGCGTCCTCGGTGCCCGGGCGGGTGCGGAAGGACTCGTACTGCGCGGCCGTGAGCACCGGGTTGGTGAAGAAGGAGCCCGCCGACCAGGTGTCGTGGTCCGCCGGGTCCAGCACCATGCCCTTGCCGGAGCGCAGCAGCAGCACCGCCGTCCAGGCCGTGCCGACCGCGACCCGGGCGCCCGGCTCGACGCCCAGGTGCCGGGCGGTCTCGGCGTAGCGGACGGGAGTGGAGAGCCCGTCGTTGTCCTCCAGGCGGAACCGCACCCGCAGCACCACGTAGCGGTCCGGCTCGGCCTTGAAGCGGCTGTGCCGGTAGGAGAACCCGCACTCGGCGTTCGAGAGGGTGACGACCTCGTCGGCGGTGCGGTCGTACGCGACCACCTCGGTGATCGACTGGGCGACCTCCTGGCCGTACGCGCCCACGTTCTGCACCGGGGTGGCGCCCGCGGAGCCGGGGATGCCGGCCAGGAACTCGATGCCCGCCAGTCCGTGGTCGCGCACGGTCCGGTGGACCACCTCGGACCAGGTCTCGCCGGCCGCGACCTCCAGCGCGGTGCCGTCCAGGGCGAAGCCCTCGGTGGCGATCCGCAGCACGGTGCCGGGGAAGCCGGCGTCGCCGATCACCAGGTTGGAGCCGCCGCCGAGGACGAGCAGCGGCTCGCCAGCCGCGTCGGCCTCGCGGACGGCGGCGATCACCTCGTCGTCGGTGTGGGCGGTCACCAGGCGGCGGGCCGGGCCGCCGAGCCGGAGCGTGGTCAGCGGGGCGAGGGGGGCGTCGTTTTCTACCAGCACGCCCACCAGCGTACGGGGGAGGGGTCCGCCGACCGGAACGCGATTCCCGTCGGCGGGCCCCTCCCCTCCGCCCCCGTTCAGACCCGGGCCGGCTCGGCCCGGTCCGCCGCCCGCTCCCCCGCCGCCGCGACCGGCGCCCTCCGCCGCCGCGGGATGAACACCGCGGCGAGCGCGCCGAGCCCGACGGCGGCGGCGCCGACGTACAGCGCGGGCACCAGCCCGTCCGTGAAGGCCCGCACCGACTGGTAGCCGCCCTGCCCCGAGAACACCGCCGCGAGCACGGCGACCCCGAGCGCCCCGCCGACCTCGCGCAGCGCGTTGTTGGCGCCGGAGGCGATCCCCTGCTCCTGCGGCCGGACGCTGGCCATCACCAGCTGGGCGGTCGGGCCGAAGTACAGCGACATGCCGATCCCGCAGATCACGGTGGCCGGTATCTGGGCGACGTAGTCGAGGCCGGTGCTCCCGTCCACCACCAGGCCGTACAGCGCCAGGCCCGCGGCCTGCAGCGCCAGCCCGGCGACCACGATCGGCCGGCCGCCGATCCGGTCGGAGAGGATGCCCGCGATCGGCGAGACCAGCAGCGGCATCGCCGTCCACGGCAGCATCCGGATGCCCGCCTCCTGCGGGCTGAAGCCGCCGACGCCCTGGAGGTACTGGCTGATCAGGAAGATCGAGCCGAACATCCCCAGGTACATCAGCAGGCTGGCCGCGTTGACGGCGGAGAAGGCCCGGCTGCGGAACAGTCGCATCGGCAGCATCGGGTGGGCGGCGACCCGCTGCTCGTACCGGACGAAGGCGGCCAGCAGCAGGGTGCCGCCGATCAGGGCGCCGAGGACCAGCGGGCTGGTCCAGCCGTCCGGGTTGCCGCGGATCAGGCCGAGGACGACGCCGAACATCCCGAGGCTGACCAGCAGGGTTCCGGGCACGTCCAGGGCCCGGCCCGGGCCCCGGCTCTCGCCGAGCCGCAGGTAGGCCAGCGGCAGCAGGACGAGGCCGACCGGGACGTTCACCCAGAAGATCCACTGCCAGGAGAAGTGCTCGGTCAGCGAGCCGCCGATCAGCGGCCCCGCGGCGACGGCGAGGCCGCTGACCCCCGACCAGATGCCGAAGGCCATCCCCCGCTTGCCCTCGGGCACCGCGGCGGTGAGCAGGGTGAGGGTGAGCGGCATCATCACCGCGGCCCCGGTGCCCTGGACGGCGCGGGCGGCGATCAGTTCGCCGATGCCCGGGGACAGCGCGGCCGCGGCGGAGCCGGCGGTGAAGACCGCCAGCCCGACCAGGAAGATCCGGCGGCGGCCGAAGCGGTCGCCGAGGGCGGCGCCGAACATCAGCAGCACGGCGAAGCTCAGGGTGTAGGCGCTGACCGTCCATTCGAGGTCGGACAGTCCGCCGCCGAGCTCCTCGCGGATCGACGGCAGCGCGGTGGTGACCACCAGGTTGTCCAGGGCGGCCATGAAGCTGGCCGCGCTGACGATCACCAGGGTCCAGACCGCCGCTCTGCCCATGGCAGGTTTCTCCGTCATGACGTCCCCCAGGTTCCTTAGGTAGTTATTGCTCAATAACTTCTTTGGGCCGAAAAGAGGCCGCACGGACACCCCGTGCGGCCCGTCCATCCGGGCGGCGCGCCTACTCGGGCGGCTCGCACCCGTCGAAGCCGGCCCAGATCCGGTGGTCCGGCGGATAGCCGAGCGCCACCAGGGTGTTGATCAGCATCCCGTACGCGAAGAACTGCGTGGCGTCCTTCATTCCGCCGCCGATCCGGATCCTGACCCGGTCGAACAGGTCCTCCCACAGCAGCCGGGCGGTCTCCCCCACCTCGTCCTCACCGGCCGCCCTGGCCGCGGACGCCGAGACGTAGAGCTGCATCTGCATCATGAGCTGGTCGCCGTTCTCGACCAGGCCCAGGTACGCGGTGGACATCGCCTCCGCGGCCGCCTCACCGGACAGCCCGGCCGAGGCCTCGTCGAACACCCGCCAGGTCTCCTCGACGCAGCGCTCGGCGGCCGCGGCGAAGATCGCCTGCTTGCTCGGGAACAGCCGGAACAGGTACGGCTGCGAGACGCCCACCCGGCGGGCGATCGCCTCGGTGGAGGTGCCGTGGTACCCGCCCCGGGCGAACTCGGTCAGGGCGGCCCGGACGACGCTCTCGCGCCGCTCCTCCGCGCTCATCCGGATGCTCGACTTCGCCATGGGCCCCAAGTTAGTGGCCAATCACTATCTACGCAAGGCCCGCGCCGGCGGCCGGAGATCCCGTACGGGACCCCGGCCGCCGCGACCCCGGGGCCGCTCAGCCGAGCCGGACGACGGCCCGGGACATGCCGAGCACCTTCTGGCCGCCCGTGGTGGCCAGCAGGTCGACCTGCACCCTGCGGTCGTCCAGCTTCTTGGCGACCTTGGCCGAGACCTCGACCACCGCGCCGACCCCGTCGTTCGGCACCGGCACCGGCCGGGTGAACCGCACGCCGTACTCGACCACCGCGGCCGGGTCGCCGACCCAGTCGGTGACCACCCGGATCGCCTCGGCCATGGTGAACATGCCGTGCGCGATCACGTCCGGCAGGCCGACCTCCAGGGCGAACTTCTCGTTCCAGTGGATCGGGTTGAAGTCCCCCGAGGCCCCCGCGTACCGCACCAGTGTGTCGCGGGTCACCGGGAAGGACTGCGCCGGCAGCTCGGTGCCGACCTCGACCTCGTCGTAGTCGATCGCCATCGCGCTCACTCCCCCGCCTCGTCGGCGGCCCGGGCCACCAGGGTCATGACCGACGTCACAACGTGCCCGCCGGTCGCGTCCGTCACCTCGCCACGCACGGTGAGCACGTCGTTGCCCGCCAGCGACTTGATGTTGTCGATGGTCACCGTGACCGACAGCCGGTCACCGGCCCGCACCGGGCGGGTGTAGGCGAACTTCTGGTCGCCGTGCACCACCCGGCTGAAGTCCAGGCCCAGCTCCGGGTCCTCGACCACCTGGCCGGCCGCGCGGTAGGTGATCACGAACGGGAAGGTCGGCGGGGCGATCACGTCGGGGTGCCCCAGCGCCTTCGCCGCCTCAAGGTCGGTGTACGCCGGGTTGGCGTCGCCGACCGCGGTCGCGAACTCGCGGATCTTCTCCCGGCCGACCTCGTACGGCTCGGTGGGCGGGTAGCTACGCCCGATGAAGGAGGGGTCGAGCGCCATGGCGGCTCCTCGGAACGCGGGTGGATACGAAAAAAACTCCGGGCCGCACCCCCTGTGAGGGATGCGGCCCGGAGCAAGAGACCTGAGTTCACACAGGCCCGTCGCCCTGCAAGAGGGTCAGCGGGTCTCGCGGTGCGCGGTGTGCGAGTTGCAGCGGGGGCAGTGCTTCTTCATCTCAAGACGGTCCGGGTCGTTACGCCGGTTCTTCTTGGTGATGTAGTTCCGCTCCTTGCACTCCACGCAGGCCAGCGTGATCTTCGGGCGGACGTCGGTGGCAGCCACGGGAGTGCCTTCCTTGGACAACGAATAAGAACACAACAAGAGTAGCCGACCGGGAGTGCGATCTCCCGACCGACTACGCGGGGTAGCGGTGACCGGACTTGAACCGGTGACACAGCGATTATGAGCCGCTTGCTCTACCAACTGAGCTACACCGCCACAGTGATCCGCGGCACAGCCGGAGCTGACCGCTTCTCACCAGAGCCCCCATGCGGAATCGAACCGCAGACCTTCTCCTTACCATGGAGACGCTCTACCGACTGAGCTATAGGGGCGAACGAGGAAGAGATTACACGTTTCGCGCCCGGAGGTGAAATCCGTATCCCGCGGCGAAGACCGCAGGTGGGCGAGGGGTACGGACGGACGATCCAAGGCCCGGCGTTCGATCGGCCCGCGAGCCGCACGGCCCGACCCGATACGACTATTGCCCGCCTCCCGGCGACCCGCCCCCCGGACCCATAGGCTCGACGCTCATTGATCGGGAGGACTGGCCGGCGGTACGGGCCAGCCGTACGGGGCCGACCGCACGGGCCGGCCCGAGAAGGAGCCGGGCGATGGACAGCGCAGCCGCCGACGGGCCGCACTCCGGGCCCGGCCCGGCGGCCAACCCGCTCGGGCACGGCCCGGTCCTGCTCCTCACCGGCGCCCGGCTGGCGGACGGGCGGGTGGTGGACGTCCGGATCAGCGGCGACCGGATCCAGGCGGTCGGCACCGTCGGCAGCCTCGGCCCGCTGCCCGCCCTGCCCGGCGCGCCCACCGTCACCACCGGCGCCCGGATCGACCTGCGCGGCTACCTGCTGCTCCCGGCCCCCGCCGAGGCGCACGCCCACTACGACACCGCCTTCTCCGCCGCCCTGCCCACCCCGCCGCCGGACACCCCGGCCGACCTCACCCGCCGGGTCACCGAGGCCGCGCTGACCTCGCTCGGCTACGGCGCCACCGCCCAGCGCACCCACGTCCGGATCGGCGACGTGCACGGGCTGCGCCGGCTGGAGGCGGTGCTGACCGCCCGGCAGGCACTGGGCGGGCTGGCCGAGCTCCAGGCGGTGGCGATGCCCCGGCTGCTCACCGGACGGGCCGGCGCGGACGGCCGGGCGCAGCTGCGCGAGGCGCTCAAGCTGGGCGCCACGGCGGCCGGCGGCTGCCCGGAGCTGGACCCGGACCCGGCCGGGTACGTGCAGCTGCTGCTGGAGGCCGCCCGGGAGGCGGACTGCCCGGTGGACCTGCACACCGGCGCCGGCGACGCCGCCCAACTCGCCCGGATGACCGGGGCGTTGGCCCCGCTGCGACCCCGGGTGGCACTCGGCCCGTGCGGGGCGCTGCCCCGGGGCGCGTCGACGGTGCTGGCGACCAGCGGGGTCCGGGTGGTCTGCCTGCCGCAGAACGGCTGCTGCACCGGCATGGAGGGCCGCTCGGCGGGCCTGCGGCCGGGCCTGGTACGGGAGTTGGCGGCCGCCGGGGTGCCGCTGGCGGCGGGCAGCGGGGCGCTGCGCGACCCGTCCAACCCGGTCGGCCGGGCGGATCCGCTGGAGTCGGCCTACCTGCTGGCGGCCGGTGGGGAGTTGACCCCGGAGGCGGCGTACGACGCGGTGGCGAACCAGGCCCGGGCGGCGCTCGGCCTGGCGCCGGTCCGGGTGGACGCCGGGTTCCCGGCGGAGCTGCTGGCGGTGCGCGGGGACAGCCTGGCCGGGGCGCTCGCGGGCGGGCACAGCCGACTGGTGGTGCACAGCGGCCGGGTGGTCAGCCGGACCAGCGCGGTCCGGGAGTTCGCGGACACGGTGGCGCTGGCGCTGCCCCGGCAGTCCGGGGGCGGGGACGGCTGAGCCGGTCCCGGAGTGGGCCTGATGGCCCCTGACGGCAGATGGGGGCGCGCGACTGGTGTCGCGCGCCCCTCCCCCACCTGCTGGCCGCCTCGGGCGGCGGCTGGAGCGGCCCCGGACCTCCCCCACACGGAGCAGGGGCCGCTCGTTCGACACCGACACTACGCCCGCGGAACACCGCCCCCGAGCGGCCTTGACGCCCCCCTGTCGCCCACCGGGCCGCTCTTGACGGCTCGTTGACGGGGGCGCGCCGGCACCGGTGCGCCGGTCCGTCACGGCACGTACCGGTACCCGATCCCCGGCTCGGTGACCAGGTGCCGCGGGCGGGCCGGATCGCGCTCCAACTTGCGGCGCAGCCCCGCGAAGTAGACCCGCAGGTAGTTGCCGCGCCCCTCCTGGGCCGGGCCCCACACCTCGCGCAGGATCTGCCTCCCGGGCACCAGCCGGCCCGGGTTGGCGAGCAGCAGGGCGAGGATGCGCCACTCGGTCGGGGTGAGCCGGACCGGGCCGTTCGGGCCGTGCACCGCGGTGGCCGCGAGGTCCACGGTGTGGTCGCCGATCACCGGCCGGCCCAGCGGCACGTCGCCCAGCGGCCGGCGCAGCACGGCGCGCAGCCGGGCCAGCAGCTCGTCCATCAGGAACGGCTTGGTGAGGTAGTCGTCGGCGCCCGCGTCCAGGGCGCCCACCTTGTCGGCGGCGTCCGTCCGGCCGGAGAGCACGATGATCGGCACCGCGCTGTGGGTGCGCAGGCCGCGCAGCACGTCCATGCCGTCGAGGTCGGGCAGGCCGAGGTCGAGCAGGACGGCGTCCGGGGCGCTGTGCGCGGCGCGGTCCAGCGCCTCTCCGCCGCTGGCGGCGGTGCGGACGGCGTAGTGCCGGGCGCTGAGGTTGATCCGCAGGGTGCGCAGGAGGGCGGGCTCGTCGTCGACGACCAGAATCTCACTCATGCGCCCGCCTCGCTTCGCTCGGCAGTCGCTTCGCGAGACACGCACCTTTCGATGGTTCGTTCACTTCGTTCACTCATGTGGAGGTTCCTCCCCGAAAGCTCCAGGCTCAGTGGTGCCGGGCTCGGTGGTGCTGGGCGCGGTGGTGGCGGCGGGCAGGGTGAGCAGCATGGTGGTGCCGCCGCCCGGGGTGTCCTCGACCTCCAGGCTGCCGCCCATCGCCTCGGCGAGGCCGCGGGAGAGGGCGAGGCCGAGGCCGACGCCGGTGGTGTTGTCGGTGTCGCCGAGGCGCTGGAAGGGCAGGAAGACCCGGTCACGGTCCTCGGGGGCGATGCCGGGGCCGCGGTCGATCACCCGGATCTCCACCTGGTCGGCGTGGTGGCTGGCGGTGACCAGGACGGGCGCGCCGGGGGCGTTGTACCGCAGCGCGTTGGTGATCACGTTGGCGAGCACCCGCTCCAGCAGCGGCGGGTCGGCGAGCACCGGCGGGGCGGTGTCCAGGTCGAGCGGCTGGACCGGCGCGTACGGGTCGGGGAGGCTGTCGAGCGCCCGGGGCAGGATCTCGTCGAGGTGGGTCTCGGCGAGGTGCAGGGTGAGCGCGCCGGCCTGGAGGCGGCTCATGTCGAGCAGGTTGTCGACCAGCCGGGTGAGCTTGACCAGCGACTCGTCGGCGGTGGCGAGGAGTTCGGCCTGGTCCTCGGGCGAGAACTCGACGTCGGGGCTGCGCAGCGAGCCGACCGAGGCGCGGGCGGCGGCCAGCGGGGTGCGCAGGTCGTGGCTGACGGCGGCGAGCAGGGCGGTGCGCATCCGGTCGGCGGCCTTGATCGGCTCGACCTCGGCGGCGACCACGGCCAGCCGGTCGCGCTCCAGCGCGGCGGCGACGTGGGCGGCGAAGGCGGTCAGCACCCGCTGGTCGGCGGCGGGCAGCCGGCGGCCGGTGAGCACCAGGAGGGCGTCCGCGCCGACCGGGACCTCGGCGGTCTCGTGCGGCCCCTCGCCGTCGCCCTGGTGGTCCCCCTCGCTGTGCGCGAGCACCTCGCCGTCGCCCCGGGAGAGCAGGGCGACGGCCCGCATGCCGAAGGCCGTCCGGGACTTCTCCAGCAGGGCGGGCAGCGCGTCGGCGCCGCGCAGCACGCTGCCGGCCAGGGTGGAGAGGGTCTCGGCCTCGGCGGTGGCGCGGGCGGCCCGGCTGGTGAGCCGGCCAGCGTGGTCGACCACGGTGGAGACGGTGAGCGCGATGGCGGCGAAGACCACCAGGGCGACGATGTTGTTGGTCTCGCCGATGGTCAGGCTGTGGACCGGCGGGATGAAGTAGTAGTTGAGCAGCACCGAGGCGACGACCGAGGCCAGCAGGGCCGACACCGCGCCGCCGAGCAGGGCGACGATGACCACGCCGAGCTGGAAGATCAGCGCGTCGGTGGTCAGGTTGATGCTGTGGTCCGCCTGCGAGAGCAGGACGGTGAGCAGCCAGGGCACCGCCAGGCCGGCCAGGTAGCCGGCGATGGTGCGGCGCCGGGAGTGGCGGCGGCCGAGCGAGGGCAGCCGGCCGCGGCCGGTGAACTCGTGGGTGACCATGTGGACGTCGATGTCCTCGGAGTCGTCCACGGTGGTCTGCCCGGTGCCGGGGCCGGTGAGGAAGCGGTTGATCCGGCCGCGGCGGCTGGTGCCGAGCACCAGCTGGGTGGCGTGGTGGGCGCGGGCGAAGGTGAGCAGCGCGGTCGGGACGTCGTCGCCGACCACCACGTGGTAGCTGCCGCCGAGGGTCTCCACCAGCTGCCGCTGCTGGGCGAGGGCGCCGGAGGAGGCGCCGGCCAGGCCGTCGCTGCGGGAGACGTGGACGGCCAGCAGTTCGCCGCCGGCCGTGCGGTCGGCGATCCGGGCGGCGCGGCGGATCAGGGTCTCGCCCTCGGGGCCGCCGGTGAGGGCGACCACGACCCGCTCGCGGGTCTCCCAGACCCGGTCGATGTTGTGGCTGGCCCGGTAGTCGCGCAGTCCCTCGTCCACCCGCCCGGCCACCCAGAGCAGGGCGAGTTCGCGCAGGGCGGTGAGGTTGCCGACCCGGAAGTAGTTCGAGAGCGCGGCGTCCACCTTCTCCGCCTTGTAGACGTTGCCGTGGGCCATCCGGCGGCGCAGCGCCTGCGGGGCCATGTCGACGAGTTCGATCTGGTCGGCCCGGCGGACCACCTCGTCCGGGACGGTCTCCCGCTGCGGGATGCCGGTGATCTTCCGGACGACGTCGTTCAGCGATTCCAGGTGCTGGATGTTGACGGTGGTGACGACGTCGATCCCGGCGGCGAGCAGTTCCTCGACGTCCTGCCAGCGCTTGGCGTGCCGGCCGCCGGGGATGTTGGTGTGCGCCAGCTCGTCCACCAGCACGACGGACGGGCGGCGGGCGAGCACGCCGTCGAGGTCCATCTCGTCGAACCCGGCGTCCCGGTAGTCGCGGTGGACGCGGGGCACGACCTCCAGGCCCGCCAGCATGGCCTCGGTGTGCGGTCTGCCGTGGCACTCGATGTACCCGACCACGACGTCGGCCCCGCGCTCCTGTCTGCGCCGGGCCTCGTCCAGCATCCGGTACGTCTTGCCGACCCCCGGCGCGGAGCCGAGGTACACCCTCAGCCGGCCGCCGCGGATGCCGGTGCCGGGGGTGAGGTCGCGGGCCATGGGCACTGCTCTTTCCATCGGGAGGTGGTGCACGTCTGCGGACGCGGGTCGGCCGGCCCGGGCGCGGGAGGCGTGCCCCCGTGCCCGGGCCGGCCCGGTCACCCGTCTGTACGAGGTGGTGTCACTTCTGCTCGCTGAGCGCCTTGTTGAGCAGCACGACGTTGACGCCCTCGTTGCCGAGGAAGCCGAGCGAGCGGCTCTCGGTGTACTTCTCGACCAGTTTGCCCACCGTCTCCACCGGCAGGTCGCGGTGCTTGGCGACCCGCTCGACCTGCTCCTTGGCGTACGCGACGGAGATGTGCGGGTCGAGGCCGGAGCCGGAGGCGGTCAGCGCGTCGGCCGGGACGCTCGCCGGGTCGACGCCGTCGAACGCGGCGACGGCGGCGCGGCGGTCGTTGACGGCCTTCAACAGGTCCTCGCTGTTCGGGCCGAGGTTGCTGGCGCTGGAGGAGGACGCGTCGTAGCCGGTCCCGGCGGCGGAGGGGCGGGGCTGGAACCACTTCGGGTCCGGCTGGGCCTCCTCCTTCGGGTCGTCCGGGTTGGTCTTCGGGAGGTTGAAGCTCTGGCCGATCAGGCTGGAGCCGACCTCCCTGCCGCCGGACGTCACCGGCGAGCCGTTCGCCTTGTCGGAGAAGGCGACCTGGGAGACGCCGGTGATCAGGAGCGGGTAGACGACCCCGAGGATCACGGTGAGCACCAGGAGCGCTCGCAGGGCCGTGAAGTGGGTGCGGAGGATCGTCGGCAGGGGCTTGGACATGGTTTTCTCTCCTTCCCGCTTCAGCTGAGGCCGGGGATGAACTGGACGATCAGGTCGATCAGCTTGATGCCGACGAACGGCACCACCAGGCCGCCGAAGCCGTAGACGCCGATGTTGCGGCGCAGCAGCGAGCTGGCGTCGGACGGGCGGTAGCGCACGCCGCGCAGGGCGAGCGGGATCAGGCCGATGATGACCAGGGCGTTGAAGATGATCGCCGAGGTGATCGCGGACTGCGGGCTGTGCAGGCCCATGATGTTGAGGTGGCTCAGGCCCGGGTAGACCCCGGCGAACATCGCGGGGATGATCGCGAAGTACTTGGCCACGTCGTTGGCGATCGAGAAGGTGGTCAGCGCGCCGCGGGTGATCAGCAGCTGCTTGCCGATCTCCACGATCTCGATCAGCTTGGTCGGGTTGGAGTCCAGGTCGACCATGTTGCCGGCCTCCTTGGCCGCCATGGTCCCGGTGTTCATCGCGACGCCGACGTCGGCCTGGGCGAGCGCGGGGGCGTCGTTGGTGCCGTCGCCGGTCATCGCGACCAGCTTGCCGCCCTCCTGCTCCTTCTTGATCAGGGCCATCTTGTCCTCGGGCGTGGCCTCGGCGAGGAAGTCGTCCACGCCGGCCTCCTCCGCGATCGCCTTGGCGGTCAGCGGGTTGTCGCCCGTGATCATGATGGTCTTGATGCCCATCCGGCGGAGCTCGTCGAAGCGCTCCCGCATGCCCTCCTTGACCACGTCCTTGAGGTGGATGACCCCCAGGACGCGGGCGGGCGCGCTGCCCGTCTTCGCGGCCACGACCAGCGGGGTGCCGCCGGCGGCGGAGATCCCGTCGACCAGGGTGGAGACCTCGTCGCCGACCGAACCGCCGTTCCCGGTCACCCAGTTGGAGACGGCCCCGGCGGCGCCCTTGCGGACCTGGTGGACGCCGTCGGCCTCGTCCAGGTCGACGCCCGACATCCGGGTCTGGGCGGTGAACGGGACCCAGGTGGCGTGGGTCAGCTCGCCCTGGGCGCGGGCCCGCAGACCGTACTCGGTCTTGGCGAGGACCACGATCGAGCGGCCCTCCGGGGTCTCGTCCGCGAGCGAGGAGAGCTGCGCGGCGCTGGCCAGGTCCTCGGTGGACACACCCGGGGCGGGCAGGAACTCGGCGGCCTGGCGGTTGCCCAGGGTGATGGTGCCGGTCTTGTCGAGCAGCAGGGTGTTGACGTCGCCGGCGGCCTCGACGGCGCGGCCGGACATCGCCAGCACGTTGCGCTGCACCAGCCGGTCCATGCCGGCGATGCCGATCGCGGAGAGCAGCGCGCCGATGGTGGTCGGGATGAGCGCCACGATCAGGGCGACCAGGACGATCATCGACTGCGGGGCGCCCGCGTAGGTGGCCATCGGCTGGAGCGTGACGACCGCGACCAAGAAGACGATGGTCAGCGAGGCCAGCAGGATGTTGAGCGCGATCTCGTTCGGCGTCTTCTGCCGGGCGGCGCCCTCGACCAGGGCGATCATCCGGTCGATGAACGACTTGCCGGGCTCCGAGGCGATCTTCACCACGATCCGGTCGGACAGCACCTTGGTGCCGCCGGTGACGGCGCTGCGGTCGCCGCCGGACTCCCGGATGACGGGCGCGGACTCGCCGGTGATCGCCGACTCGTCGACGCTCGCGACACCCTCGACCACGTCGCCGTCACCGGGGATGACCTGCCCGGCCTCGACCACCACGTGGTCGCCGAGCCGGAGCGCGGTGCCGGGCACCTCCTCCTCGGCGCCGGTGGCCGGCCAGTCGGTGAGCCGGCGGGCCATGGTGTCGCTCTTGGTCTTGCGCAGGGTGTCGGCCTGCGCCTTGCCGCGGCCCTCGGCGACGGCCTCGGCCAGGTTGGCGAAGATCGTGGTCAGCCAGAGCCAGACGGTGATGGCCCAGGCGAACACGGACGGGTCGGCGATCGCGGCGATGGTGGTGACCACCGAGCCGACCTCGACCACGAACATCACCGGGTTCTTGACCATCACCCGGGGGTCGAGCTTCTTCACCGCGTCCGGCAGGGACGCGAGGATCAGCTTCGGGTCGAGCAGGCCGCTCGACACTCTGTGCGGCGCGGCGGGCTCCGCCTTGTCGGCCGGTGCGGGGTTGAGCGTAGGGGTGGACATCAGGAGGACAGACCTTCCGCGATCGGCCCGAGAGCCAGGGCCGGGAAGTAGGTGAGGCCGACGACGATCAGGATCACGCCCGACAGCAGGCCCACGAACAGCGGCTTGTGGGTGGGCAGGGTGCCCGGGGTGGCCGGGACCGGCTGCTGCTGGGCGAGCGAGCCGGACAGCGCCAGGACGAAGACGATCGGCAGCAGCCGGCCGAAGATCATCGCCAGGCCGAGCGCGGTGTCGTACCAGTCGGTGTTGACGGTGATGCCGCCGAAGGCCGAGCCGTTGTTGTTGGCCGCCGAGGTGAAGGCGTACAGCACCTCGGAGAAGCCGTGGGCGCCCGAGTTGAGCATCCCGGCGCGCTCACCCGGCAGGGCCATCGCCACACCCGTGCCGACCAGCACGATCGTCGGCGTGGTGAGGATGTACAGCGAGGCGAACTTCATCTCCCGGCCGCCGAGCTTCTTGCCCAGGTACTCGGGGGTGCGGCCGACCATCAGGCCCGCGACGAACACCGCGATGACCGCCAGCACGAGCATCCCGTACAGGCCGGAACCCACACCGCCGGGCGCGATCTCGCCCAGCATCATGTTGAAGACCGTCAGCCCGCCGCCGAACGGCGTGTACGAGTCGTGGAAGGAGTTCACCGCGCCGGTCGAGGTCAGCGTCGTCGAGGCGGCGAACAGCGAGCTCGCGGCGATGCCGAAGCGCTGCTCCTTGCCCTCCATCGCGGCGCCCGCGGCCTGCAGGGCGGCGCCGTGGTGCTGCGACTCGGCGAGGGTCAGCAGGGCCACCGAGGCGGCCCAGAACAGGCCCATCACGGCGACGATCGCGTAGCCCTGGCGGTTGTCCCCCACCATCCGGCCGAAGGTCCGCGGCAGCGCGAACGGGATCAGCAGGATCAGGAAGATCTCGACCAGGTTGGTGAACCCGGTCGGGTTCTCGAACGGGTGCGCCGAGTTGGCGTTGAAGAAGCCGCCGCCGTTGGTGCCGAGCAGCTTGATGACCTCCTGGGAGGCCACCGGGCCGCCCGGGATCTTCTGGACCTCGCCGGCCAGCGAGGTCACCTCGTGGAAGCCGTGGAAGTTCTGGATCACGCCGTTGGCGGCCAGCACCAGGGCGAAGACGATCGAGATCGGCAGCAGCAGGCGCAGGTTGATCCGGGTGAGGTCCACCCAGAAGTTGCCGATCCGGTCCGTCCGGTTGCGGGTGAAGCCCCGGATCAGCGCGGCGACGACGGCGATGCCGACGGCCGCGGAGACGAAGTTCTGCACCGCCAGGCCCGCCATCTGCACCAGGTGGCCCATCGCGGACTCGCCGCCGTAGGACTGCCAGTTGGTGTTGGCGACGAACGAGATCGCGGTGTTCCAGGCCTGGTGGCCCTCCATCTGCGGAACACCCAGGTTCAGCAGCAGGTAGCCCTGGAGGCGGATCAGGCCGTAGAGGAAGAGGACGGAGACGGCCGAGAAGGCCAGCACCGAGCGGAGGTACGACGGCCAGCGCTGGTCCGCGTCGCCGTCGACGCCGATCAGCTTGTAGATGCCGCGCTCGACTCTGAGGTGCTTGGCGGAGGTGAGGAGCTTGGCGATGTAGTCGCCGAGGGGGCGGTAGCACAGGGCCAGCGCGCCGACGAGGGCGATGACCTGGAGCCAGCCCGCGAGAGTGGATCCCATGTCAGAACTTCTCCGGGAAGATCAGCGCCACGACGAGATAGCCGACGAGCGCGACGGCCACGACCAGACCAGCGATGTTCTCGGCGCTCACAGCTTCTCCACCCCCCGCGCGATCAGGGCGATGACGGCGAACACGGCGACCGTGACACCGACGTAGATGAGATCGGACATGGGCTCCACCAGAGTGGTTCGGGAGATGCCGCGACCTGGGCCGAAGGGGCTCGCGCGGCGCCGGCGGACGACCGGCAGATGCAGCAAACCAGCCGTCAGCGGCGCGTTATGGGGCCCTGACGCCCTCCATACGGGTGACAGCGCGACGTTGACGCGGCCTTGACGGGCGCTTCACCGGACCGAGACCGTCGTGATCGGGCCGAGACACGGCGGCGGGCCGGGGGCGCGTTCGGCGGCGGGCCGGGGGCTCGTTCGGCGGCGGGCCGCTGGGGGCACGTCCGGGTACGGAACGGCCCCGGGCGGCGGGCTGCCGTCCGGGGCCGTTCCGTACCCGTCCCCTGATCACATCCGCATGCGCAGCCGGCAGACCACCGCGTCGGTGTGCCGCCGCAGGGCGCGGTCGATCACGGCGCCGCGCCGGTTCTGGAGCGCCCGCTGCCACCAGCGGGCCGGCTCCACCTCGGGGATCAGCACGGTGAGCCGGTCGTAGGCGTGCTCCGCCCCCAGCTCGTTGACGAAGTCGGCGATCGGCCGGCCCAGCCGGCGGTGGACGTCCGGGATCTCCACCAACGGCACGCCGGGCCGCCACAGCTCCCAGTCCCGGCGCAGCGCCTCGGCGGCGGCCGGCTCGTGCACCACGGTCACCGCCATCACCTCGTCGCCGAGCGAGAGCGCCGCCGACAGGCCGTCCCTGGTCAGCCGGGTGATCGCGGTCACCGGGACGACGACCAGGCTGCGCTGCCTGGTCACCGGGCCGGGCACCCGGCCCAGCTCCAGCCGCTCGCCGATCCGCCCGTAACTGCGGTGGACCGCCTCGAACAGCACCACCAGCAGCGGCAGGGCCACCACGATGCCCCAGGCGCCCTCGGTGAACTTGGTGCCGGTGACGACCAGCGCCGCGACGCCGGTGAGCAGCGCCCCGAAGCCGTTCAGCGCGGCCTTCCACCGCCAGCCGGACGGCCGGTGCAGCAGCCAGTGCCGGACCATGCCGACCTGGCAGATGGTGAAGCCGACGAACACGCCGATCGAGAACAGCGGCACCAGGCTGTTGACGTCCCCGCCGGAGCCGGCCAGCAGCGCCGCCGAGACCGCGGCCAGGAACAGCACGCCGTACCGGTACACCTGGCGGTCGGCGCGCAGCGCGAACAGGTGCGGGAGGTGGTTGTCCCGGGCGAGCAGGTCGAGCAGCACCGGCAGCCCGCCGAAGGAGGTGTTGGCGGCCAGCCCGAGCAGCACCACGGTGGCGAACTGGACGACGTAGAAGCCGAAGCCGTGGCCGAGCGAGGCGTCGGCGAGCTGGGCGAGCACGGTGACGCCCTCGACCGGCTGGAGGTGGAAGCGGCCGATCAGCACGGCCAGTCCGATCAGCATCACGCCGAGCAGGGCGCCGAGCGCGACCTCGGTGTGCTGGGCGCGCTTGACCCGCGGGGTGCGGAAGGAGGGGACGGCGTTGGCCACCGCCTCCACCCCGGTCAGCGCCGAACAGCCGGCCGCGAAGGCCTTGAGCAGCAGCAGCGCGCCGACGGTGGTGGCGTTCTCGGCGAGCGTCGAGGCGTGGCCGGCGGCGGCCGCGGTGCTGGCCGGGGCGTCCCGGAACAGGCCGACCACGACGATCGCCAGGATGGAGAGCACGAAGACGGCCGTCGGCGCCATGAACCAGCGCGCCGACTCGGCGATCCCCCGCAGGTTCACCGCGGTGACCAGCGCGAGCACCCCCAGGCAGAGCCAGACCCGGTCGTCGTACAGGCCCGGGACGGCCGAGGTGAGCGCGGCGACGCCGGCGGTGACCGAGACCGCGACGTTCAGCACGTAGTCGACGACCAGCGAGGCGGCCGCGGTCAGCGCGGTCCGGCGGCCGAGGTGCGCCTTGGCCACCGCGTAGGCGCCGCCGCCGTCCGGGAACGCCGCGATCACCTGCCGGTAGGAGGCCACCAGCACCGCCAGCAGCAGGGCGATCGCCGCGGTGACCGGCAGCGTGAAGCCCAGCCCGTACGCCCCGGCGGCGGCCAGCACCAGCACGATCGACTCCGGCCCGTACGCGACCGAGGCCATGGCGTCCAGCGAGAGCGCGGCCAGCCCGCCGAGCGCGCTGAGCCGGTGCCGCTCGTCTCCCGCGCCGGTGCCAGGCGGCTCGGAGTCGGCCGTGACGGCCGGGGTGGTGATGGCGCTGGACATCGGACGGGACCTCCGCAGTCGGTAGTTGGTCCGATCCTGCGGTCCGCGCGCCCGTCGCCCGCCGGGCCCCTACGCGTTCCTGACGCCGCCACGAGCGGCCTTGACGCGCCCTTGACGCGGCCGTCACGCCGCGTCGGCCTCCGTCGGGTGGCTGTTGGCGGGGGTGGGGCGAGCCGTTTGTCCCGGCGGTCGCCGGCTGGGAAGACGATCAGCTCTGTCGAAGGACTCCCACCCCCGGGCCCCACTCTGCTGCCTGGCACCCGTAATTGCAAGCAATGTGCAATAAGTCGGCCCGGCGCCCGCCCTCCCGACTCCCCGCTCCCCCGCCCCTGGCAAGGCCGCCCCGGCAAAACGAAACAGCCCCCGATCCGCGTTTCCGCAGATCGGGGGCTGTTTCTCTATCCTGTGGCTGGTGCAGGGTTCGAACCTGCGTAGCTTGCGCGACAGATTTACAGTCTGCTCCCTTTGGCCGCTCGGGCAACCAGCCAGGATCTTCGTTTCCCGGGGTGTTCACCCCGTTCGACTTGGTAAACCATACCCGATGCCGGGGGGTGCTCCGCCACTCGATAGATCACGCGACGATCAAGAAACCGCGGGCGCCCGCTACGGGCGGGGCCGGTGTGGCGCTGGATAGGCTGGGGTCGCGGGCGCCCCCGAGGGGCGGGCCCGTGCCAGTGAAGACCAGAGCATCAAGGAGACCAATACCCATGGCCGACTCCAGTTTCGACATCGTCTCGAAGGTCGAGTGGCAGGAGGTCGACAACGCGATCAACCAGACCTCCCGCGAGATCGCGACGCGCTTCGACTTCAAGAACGTGGGCGCCGAGATCAGCCGCTCGGGCGAGAAGATCGAGATGAAGGCGAACGGCGAGGAGCGCGTGCGCGCCGTACTCGACATCCTCCAGACCAAGTTCGTGAAGCGCGGCCTGTCGCTGAAGGCCCTGGACGCCAACGAGCCCCAGCTGTCCGGCAAGGAGTACAAGATCTTCGCCAACGTCAAGGAGGGCATCACCACGGAGGACGCGAAGAAGGTCGCGAAGATCATCCGTGACGAGGGCCCGAAGGGCGTCAAGGCGCAGGTCCAGGGCGACGAGCTGCGCGTCAGCTCGAAGAGCCGCGACGACCTCCAGGCCGTGCAGGCCCTGCTCAAGGGCAAGGACCTGGACTTCGCGATCCAGTACGTGAACTACCGCTGACCCTCCGGTCGGCCGGTTCGACGGACGACGGCGCGGCCCTGCTCCCCGCTTCGGGGGCGGGGCCGTTCGCGTCGGCGGGCCGGGGCGGGCGGCGGGGCCGACGGGCGGTGGGGCGCGGGGTCGGGTCAGCCGGCCGACTCCGCCCAGCCGGCGGTGCTGCGGTGCCGGCCCAGGCCGACCGACTCGAACTCGTCCGCCCGGCCCTCCTCGGTGCGCGCGCCGATCCGTCGCAGGACGTGGGAGATCGGGGTGCCGTCGGCCGGGGCGGGCTCGAACTCGCCGATGGTGAGCGGGCCGAGGGTGACCGCGCCGTCCGCCCAGACGGCGGCGCGCTGGGTGCCGCTGCCGCCGAAGTACTCGGCCTCGACGCAGGCGATCGGGCCGGCCTTCGACCAGGCGGCCAGCCGGAGTTCGAAGCCGTCCGAGTGCCAGCCGAACCCGGCCCCGCCGCGGGGCTTGCGCACGCTGCCGTCCCCCTGGAGCGCGGCGAGGACGGCGGAGGTGACCGGGATCATCGCCAGCCCCTGTGCCAAGGGCACCACCCGGGCCGCCGGAACCTCCGCGGCCGCCACCGTCAGCAGCTCCCGTGTTCCTATCAGCGCCTGGAGTTCATAGGACATGGCGGCCATGGTGTCCCACCGCACCGACAGTCGGCCCGGAATTTATGATTCCGTGCCCGGTCGGAGACCGTAGAGCAGGCTGCGGGGCCTTTGGAGCTGTCCGCGGCCGGTCCGCGGGGCCCGGATCGCGCCGTCGGCCGCGGCTCCTCCGGTCCTGCCGCCGGTCACCCGCTCGGGTGCTCGCGGCATGCGGCGGCCGCGGCGCCCCGGTGGACTGGCCGGGTACGGCCTCTCTTCCCGACCCCTCCCCCGGCTCCCGCACGGTCGGGCGCTCCCGGCCGGGGCCGTACGGAGGAGGACCGCATGCATGCGCCGGACAGACCCCCGCCGAACCGGACGGCCGCCGCCGCACCGGCCCTGGCGCTCCGCGGGCCGGCCCGCACCCTGCTCGGCCTCGTCCCGGCGCTGGTGCTCCGGCTGTCGGCAGGAGCGATCGCACCGACCCCGCCGATCGCACCGACAGGACCAGCAGGACCAACAGGACCAGCCCCCGGCGGGGGCCGCCGGGGAGCGCCGGACCCGCCGGCACCGCGCCGGCCCGCCGGGGCTCCCCCGAGGGCTTCACCAACTCCTCCCGGAAGTGATGGAGTTGACGCGACGGAGGCTCAGCAGAGCCCGTCCGGCCCCAGAGGAGGAACCGCCGTGCCCCGCCCCTTCACCGTGCAGGACCACACCGACCGGATGACCCGTGCCACCGCCGAGGCGACCGCCGCCGGACTGGCCGGCCTGGTCGTCGCCCCCGGCCCCGACCTGTCCTACCTGTGCGGCTACTCGCCCACCGCGATCACCGAGCGGCTGACCGCCCTCGTGCTCGCGGCCGGACGCGAACCCACCCTGGTGGTGCCCAAGTTGGAGCGTCCGGACGCCGAGAAGGCGGTCGGCGCCCCGGCCGTCCGGCTGCTCGACTGGTCCGACGGCGAGGACCCGTTCGCCACCGCGGGCCCGCTGCTCGACCCGGCCGGCCGGTACGGCGTCTCCGACAACACCTGGGCCCTGCACCTGCTCGGCTTCCAGGCCGCGCTGCCCGGCGTCTCCTTCACCTCGCTCACCGACAGCCTGCCGATGCTGCGTGCCGTCAAGGACACCGAGGAGCTGGAGCGGCTGGCCTCGGCCGGCGGCGCGGCGGACGCCGCCTACCGGGGCATCCTGGAGGTCCCCTTCGCCGGCCGCCGGGAGACCGACGTGGCCGCCGACCTCGGCGCGCTGCTCATCCAGTACGGGCACAGCCAGGTCGACTTCACCGTGGTCGGCTCCGGCCCGAACGGCGCCGACCCGCACCACGAGGCCGGTGAGCGGGTCATCCGTACGGGTGACACGGTGGTGCTGGACTTCGGCGGCCTCAAGGACGGCTACGGCTCCGACACCACCCGGACCGTGCACGTCGGCCCGGACGTCCCGGACGAGGTGCGGACGGTGCACGAGCTGGTCCGGCTGGCCCAGCAGACCGCCTTCGAGGCGGTCCGGCCCGGTGTCGGCTGCCAGGAGATCGACCGGATCGCCCGCCGGGTGATCACCGAGGGCGGGTACGGCGAGTACTTCATCCACCGCACCGGCCACGGCATCGGCACCACCACGCACGAACCTCCGTACCTGGTCGAGGGCGAGGAGCGGCCGCTGGTGCCCGGCATGTGCTTCTCCATCGAGCCCGGGATCTACCTGCCCGGCCGGTTCGGGGTGCGGATCGAGGACATCGTCACCGTCACCCCGGCCGGCGGCCGCCGCTTCAACAACACCCCGCACGAGCTGGGCATCGTGGCCTGAGGGCGCCGGACGGTGCCGGAAGGCGCCCGACGGTGTCCGCAGGTGCCCGAGGGCGCCTTCCGGTGCCTGACCGTGTGTCGAACCGGGTGACGACCGGGTCGGACGTTCTTACGATCCGGTCATATTTCACCCAGAGACCTCCAAGTTTGGGTTGCTAGTTTCAGTGCGCATGACCAAGACCCTCTCCCCGGCCCCGCACGACGTGCGGGCCGGGCAGCCGCGCCCGGTGCCTCCGCCCCGCCCCCGCGTGACGGGCTGGTCGAGACTCCGATGGCTGGCCTGGCCGCTCTACCTGACGTGCCTCCTCTGGTTCCTGCGCACCGAGGGCATCCCCGCGGCCAACGACGTGCTGTTCCTCTGGCTGATCGCCGCCCTGCTGACCGGCGCCGTGCACAGCGGGCACGGCCCCCGCGGCTTCCTCCTGGTCCTGCGCGACTGGGTCCCGGTGATGGCCGTGGTGTGGACGTACTCGCTGCTGCGCGGCTACGGCGCGCACACCCCGTGGGCCCCGCACTGGCTGCCGCAGCTGCGCTTCGACGAGGTGCTCGGCTTCGGCGAGACCTGGACCGTCCGGCTCCAGCACGCCCTCTACACCGCCGGCTCGCCGCACTGGTACGACTACGCCGCGGTGGCCGTCTACCTCTCGCACTTCTTCGTCGTCTTCCTGCTGCTCGCGGTGCTCTGGCGGCGCGCCCACCAGCGCTTCCGCCAACTGCTCGCCGCCTACCTGACGCTCACCTTCGCGGGCTTCGCCACCTACCTCCTCTACCCGGCCGACCCGCCGTGGCTGGTCGCCCAGGAGGGCAACCTGCCGCACCTGTCCCGGGTGGTCTGGGAGGTCATCTCGGTGAGCGGGCTGCCGCAGGCCGACTCGCTGCTGGAGAACGGCAGCCAGTTCGCCAACGACGTCGCCGCGATGCCCTCGCTGCACTCCGCCTACCCGGCGATGCTGCTGTTCTTCTTCTGGCCCACCGCCAAGCGCTGGCTGCGGGCGGTGCTGGTCGCCTACCCGCTCGCGATGACCTTCACCCTGGTGTACGGCGCGGAGCACTTCATCATCGACGTCTTCGTCGGCTGGGCGTACGCGGCCGCGGTGGTGTTCGGCCTGCGCCGGCTGCGCGACCGCCGGGCGGCCAGGGCCTCGGCCCCGCTCGCGGCCCCGGCCCCGGTCCGTACCGAGGCGACGGCCGAAGGCACGACCCAGGCCCAGGCCCCGGTCCGTACGGAGGCGACGGCCGAGGACGCGACCGAGGCCCCGGCCGAGGGCACGGCCCGGACGGAGGCCCCCGCCAAGGGCACGGCAGACTTGGCCGGGTGAATCCGAGCGCACCGATGAAGCCCACCGCCGAGCAGCTGCTGGCCGCCAAGGACAGCACCATCCCGGACGTCTCCGGGCCCGGGCTGCGGGTGCTGTTCTGCGGCATCAACCCGGGCCTGTGGTCCGGCGCCACCGGCCACCACTTCGCCCGCCCGGGCAACCGCTTCTGGCCCGCCCTGCACCGCTCCGGCTTCACCGGGCGCCAGTACCGCCCGGACGAGCAGCGGGAGTTGCTCGCGCTCGGGCTGGGCATCACCAACGTCGCCCCGCGCGCCACCGCCAAGGCGGACGAACTGACCACCGAGGAGCTGCGCGAGGGCGGCGCCGCGCTGCGCGAGCGGGTGCTGCGGCTGCGCCCGCGCGCGCTGGCCGTGCTCGGCATCGGCGCCTACCGGACGGCCTTCGGGCAGCGCCGGGCCCCGCTCGGGCGGCAGCCGGAGGGCATCGGCGGCACCGAGGTGTGGGTGCTGCCGAACCCCAGCGGCCTCAACGCCCACTACACCCTGGACGGGCTGGCCGAGGAGTTCCGCAGGCTCCGGGAGGCCGTCGGGGGCTGAGCGGCCGCCGGGGCCGGGGCCTCTTCCGGAGCCCCGGCCGGTGCCGAAGGACGCGCCGCCGCCGAGGGCCGGGCCGCCACCAGCCCGGCGGGCAGCGGCAGTTCGCGCAGTTCCCGGATCAGCGCCCGGACGGCGGCCGTCCCGGCCAGCTCGGGCGTGGTGACGTACCCGACGGAGCGGCTGGGCGGCCGCGGCCCGAGGTCGGTGACGGCGAGGCCGGCCGGGGCGCCGAGCAGGGCGGTCCGGGGCATGATCGCCATGCCGAGGCCCTGGGCGACCAGCGAGACGGCCACCGTGTCGTCCTCCACGTCCACGGTCGCGGGCGGGATCCAGTCCTGCCGCTGCCACCAGTCCCGGGTGTACGAGCCGCAGTTCTCGTCCCAGTCGACCAGCGGGAGTTCGCGCGGCGCCGGGTGGCCCTGCGGGTGCGCGAGCGCGTACGACTCCTCGTACAGCCGCACCGCGACCAGGCCCGGGACGGGCGGCGGGCCGCCCGCGTCGAGCGTCGCCAGCCCGAGGTCGGCGCGCCCGTCGGCGACCTCCCCGGCGCTGCCCCGGCCGAGCTCCCGGACGATCCGGACGCGGGTGCCGAGCCCGGGGTGGCGCTCGGCGAGCCGGGCCAGGACGGGTGGCAGCAGGTGGGCGGCGGCGCTGCGGAAGGCGGCGATCCGCAGGGTGCCGGTCAGCGGCCCGTCCGCTCCCGCGCCGCGCACCTCGGGGCCCATCGCGTCCAGCAGCCGCAGGATCCGGCGGGCGTACGCCACCGCCCGCGCGCCGCCCTCGGTGGGGCGTGCGCCGTGGCGCCCACGGTCGAAGAGCACCGTGCCGAGCTTCCGCTCGCAGGCGCGGACGGCGTGCGAGACGGCGGACTGGGTGGTGCCCAGGCGTGCGGCGGCCGCCGTGAAGCTCCGCTCCTCCTCGACGGCGACCAGGGTCCGCAGCTCGTGCGGGGCGAGATCGGTCATGCGCCCGAATCTAATCCGCGGGCCCGCGATCCATCGATCCCGCTCATGGACCGGCCCGTTCCATCGACCGCCGCCCCTGCCCGGCCGCTCCCGCGCTTCCTACGGTGATCACGTCCCGCCGAGCCCCCCGCGCACCTGGAGCAGCCCCGATGTCCCGTCCCACCGCCCGCGCCGTCCACCTGGTCGCCCGCCCCGAAGGCGCGCCGACCGCCGCGGACTTCGCCTTCGTCGACGAGACCGTCCCGGCCCTCGCGGCGGGCGAGGCCCTCGTCGAGAACCTCTACCAGTCCGTCGACCCGTACATGCGCGAGGAGATGGAGGAGGGCGGCTGGGCGCTGCACGCCCCGCTGGAGGGGCGCACCCTCGGCCGGGTGGTGGAGTCCCGGGCCGACGCCCTGCCGGTCGGGGCGCTGGTCCAGCACCGCCAGGCCTGGCGCACCCTCTCGGTGGTCACCGCCGAACGGGCGAGCCTGCTCCCCGACCTCGCCGGCGTCCCGCTCAGCGCCCACCTGTCGGTGCTCGGCGGCACCGGCCTGTCCGCCTGGGTCGCGCTGACCAGGATCGCCCGGCTCCAGCCCGGCGAGACGCTCTTCGTCTCGGCGGCCGCGGGCGGCGTCGGCACCGCCGCCGGACAGCTCGCCCGCCTGCTCGGCGCCGGACGGATCGTCGGCAGCACCGGCTCCGCCGCCAAGGCCGCCCGCCTCACCGAGCGGCTCGGCTTCGACGCCGCCTTCGACTACCACGACGGCCCGATCGCGGACCGGCTGCGCGAGGCCGCCCCCGAGGGGCTGCACGTCTACCTGGACAACGTCGGCGGCGACCACCTGGAGGCCGCCATCGGCGCCCTGCGCGAGCGCGGCCGGATCGCCTGGTGCGGCGCGGTCGCCCAGTACAACCGGCTCGGGAACCCGCCGGCCGCCCCGCGCAACCTGTTCGACGTGGTCGGGAAGAGCCTGCGGCTGGAGGGCTTCCTGGTCCGCGACCACCTCGACGCCCGGCCGGAGCTGTACGACTTCCTCGTCCCGCACCTGCGCTCGGGCGCCGTCGTCCCGGACGAGACGGTCGTGGACGGCTTCGACCGGGTGGTGGACGCCTTCCTCGGCATGCTGCGCGGCGAGAACACCGGCAAGATGCTGGTCCGGATCGCCGACTGACCACCGCGTGCCCCGCCGCACTCAGCCGACCCCGGCGGCAGTCACCCGGGCAGCGGCAGCACGGCCAGGTCGAGCGCGGCGAGCCGGGCCGGATCGGCCACCACCTCGTAGCCGGCCACCCGGCCGTCCGCGACCGCCATCCGCAGCACCAGCCGCAGCCGCCCGTCCGGGGCGATCAGGATCCCGGGCACCCCGTCCACCAAGGCCACCGCGCCGTACCGGGCCCGGCGGCCGAAGACCGTGGTCTCCCGGGCGACGGCCTGCGCGCCCCGGGCCACCAGGGCGCGGCCCGGTGGCAGCGCCGCCGGATCGGCCCGGCGCACCACGTCCGGCGCCAGGACGGCCAGCAGGTCGGCCAGGTCCCCGCCCCGGGCGGCGGCCAGGAAGGCCTCCACCACCCGCCGGTGCCCGGCCAGCGGCTCCGGGGGCAGCGCGGCCGTCCCCCGGACCCGCTGCCGGGCCCGGCTGGCCAGCTTCTTCGCGGCCACCGGGGTCCGCCCGACGATCGGCGCGATCTGGTCGAAGGGCACCGCGAAGCCGTCGTGCAGCACGAAGGCGACCCGCTCGGCCGGGCCCAGCCGGTCCAGCACCACGAGCAGCGCCCGGCCCACCGACTCGACCAGCAGCGCCTCCCGCTCCGGCTCCGGGCCGCCACCCGCCGCCTCCGGCAGCGCCTCGTCGGCCGGCTCCTCGCGGCGCGCGGCACGGGCCCGCAGCAGGTCCAGGCAGATCCGGGAGACCACCGTGGTCAGCCAGCCGGGCAGGTTGTCGATCTCCGCCGGACCGGTGCGGACCAGCCGCAGCCAGGCCTCCTGCACGGCGTCCTCGGCCTCGCCGGTCGAGCCGAGCATCCGCTGGGCGATCGCCCGCAGCCGGCCGCGCTCGGCCTCGAAGCGCTCCTCCGGCGCCTCGGCCCGCCGCCCCGGGGCCGCCGCCGCCCCGGCCGCCGCTCCCGACATCGCGTCCCGGTCCATCGGTCACCTTTCCTCGGCGCGGCCCGTCACCGCTATGACGATCCGTCCTCCTCCGAGGTGACCGGGAGACCACCATGACCTCCACCACGCTGCTCCACCTGGACTCCAGCATCAGCCCGTCCGGCTCGGTCAGCCGCGCCCTGACCGCCCGCTTCGCCGACGCCTGGCACGCCCGGCACGGCACCGCCGGCCGGGACCGGTACCGGTACCGCGACCTCGCCGCCGACCCGGTGCCCCCGGTGCGCGCCGCCTACGACGCCCTCGGCCGCCGCACCGAGCGCAAGGGGATACTCCCGCTGGACGACATCGGCCGCCTCGCCGAAGGACCGGACGAGGCGCACGAGTGGACGCTCAGCCGCCCGCTGATCGAGGAACTGCGGGCCGCCGGCACCCTGCTGGTCGGCAGCCCGATGTACAACTACACCGTCTCGGCCGGCCTCAAGGCGTGGATCGACCGGGTCACCTTCCCCGGCGTCCACCACGACCCGGAGACCGGCGAGCCGCTGCTGCGCGACACCCGCGTGGTGGTCGTCGCCGTCCGCGGCGGCGGCTACGCACCGGGCACTCCGCGCGCCCACTGCGACTTCCAGGTCCCGTACCTGCGGGCGTACTTCGACCGGATCGGGGTCGCGCCGGAGCACCTGCACGTGGTCACCGCCGAGCTCACCAGGGCCGCGGACGTCCCGGCGCTGAACGCCCTCCAGCCGCTCGCCGCCGAGTCGCTGGCGGCGGCCGAGGCCGCCCTCGACGAGCTGGCCGCGACGCTCTGAGCCGCCCTGACAGGGCCTGGCCGGGCGGCGGCCGCTACAGCGGGGTGACGGCCTTGAGCACCACCAGCAGGGCCACGGCGGCGTTGAGCGCGCACAGCGCCGACACCGCCGTGCCGATCGCCGCGACCATCGCCGCCAGGCCCGCCGGGGTCTTGGCCGGCGGCCAGTTGCGGGAGGTCGGCACCGGGCCGAGCAGCGCGGCGACCCGGCGCGGCACCGGGCCGGCCGAGGCCGCCGCCGCGGTCGGCGTCGCGAAGGCCGCGAAGCCGGGGGCCGGGGCGGCGTGCGAGACCAGCGCCGCCCGGGCCACCGCCCGCGCGGTGATCCGGCGGTCCCCCACGGCCTGCGCCGACTCCTCGTCCGCCCACCGCTCCGCGCTGAACGCCACCGCGTGCTGCAGCGGCCGCAGGAACGGGTTGACGCAGGCGGCGAGCTGGGTGGTCAGCAGGTACCGGTGGTGCCGGTGGCGCAGGTGCGCCCGCTCGTGCGCGAGCAGCGCCTCGCGCTCGTCGGCGGCCAGGCCGGCCAGCATCCCGGTGGAGACCACCACCCGGCCGGGCGAGCCGGGCAGCGCGTAGGCGTACGGGCTGTGGTCCGGCAGCACCGCGAGGTCGCCGGACTCCCCCGGCTCCGCGGGCAGCCCGCTCAGCGCCCGGCGGGCCCGGTTCCGCACCCGCAGGTGCCGGACGACCGTCCGGGCGCAGGCCAGGACCACCAGGGCCAGCAGCCACATCGCGGCCGTGCCGACCGTCTCGTGGTACGGCAGCGCGGCCCGCACCTCCGGGTCGGACCAGCTGTCCGGCAGCGGGTTGCCGGGGATCTGCGCGGTGCCGACCACGCCGATCAGTCCGAGGCAGAGCACGCTGCACACCGCCATCACCGCGCTGATCACGGTCATCAGCCGGGCCGCGCCGCGCGGATGCAGGTGCTGCTCGGTCAGGCGCGCGATCGGGACCGCGGTGAGCGGCAGGACGAGCGGGAGGAAGACGAAGAAGCCCACGGCTCAGCTCTCACGGTCGGGCGCCGCCGGATCGGCGGACGCGGCGTCCAGCAGCGCCCGCAGCAGTTCCTCGTCGTGCGGCAGCAGCGCGCTGACGAAGCTGGCCAGGACCGCGTCCCGGTCGGCCTCCCCGTCGAGCATCCGGCGCATCCGCAGCGCGGCCAGCCCGGCGGCGTCCGCGGAGGCCTGCCACAGGTAGGAACGGCCGGCGCGGGTCCGGGTCACGGCGTTCTTGGCGTGCAGCCGGGACAGGATGGTCATCACGGTGGTGTACGCCAGGTCGCCCTCCAGGCGTTCCTGGACCCACCCCGCGGCGGCCGGGCCGGGCGCCTGCTGGAGCACCGCGAGCACCTGCGCCTCCAGCTCGCCCTGGCCTCGTCGTCGGGGCGGCGCGTCCCCGGCCGTCGGGGCGTGCCTCTGGTCTGCCATGACGGCCCACTCCCTCCGGATGCCGCGCCCGGACCGGCGGGCGCGGGTTCATCCTAACGAGCGCGGGGCCGCGCCGATCCGGTCGGAGCGAGGGTTCGGGGGCGTACGGCGCCGCTCCGCCCCGGGGCCGGTGCCGCCCGCCTGGTCAGCTCCGAGGCCGGTCCCGTCCGCCCGGTCAGCTCCGGGCCCGCTGGGTCACCGCGATGCAGACCAGCACCACCACCGCGGTGACCGGCGCCGCGGCCGGCAGGTGCTCGCCGAGCAGCAGCACCGACCAGACCAGCGTCAGCAGCGGCTGCGCGAGCTGGAGCTGGCTGGCCCTCGGCACCCCGATCGCGGCCATCCCCCGGTACCAGAGCACGAGCCCGCCGAGCTGCGAGACCGCCGCCGTGTACGCCAGCCCGGCCAGTGCCTTCGCCCCGAGCCGGACCGGCTCGGCGCCCAGCCCGAGCACGGCGGTCAGCAGCGTCGCGGGCAGCGCGACCAGCACCGCCCAGGCGATCACCTGCCCGCCCGGCAGGTCCCGGGAGAGCCGCCCGCCCTCGGCGTACCCGGCGGCGCAGAGCAGCACCGCCACGAAGAGGTAGAGGTCGGCGGCGGTCGGCCGGCCATGGCTCTGGACCAGGGTGAAGGCGAGCACCGCCGCGGCCCCGGCGAGCGCCGCCGCCCAGAACGCCCCGGACGGCCGGCGGCCGGTGCGCAGCGCCGAGACCACCGCCGTGGCCAGCGGCAGCACGCCGATGACCACCGCCGAGTGGGCGGTCGAGGAGGTGCGCAGGGCGAGCGTGGTGAGCAGCGGGAAGCCGAGGACGCAGCCGGCCGAGACCACCAGCAGCCCGGGCCACTGCCCCCGCCGCGGCGGCCGGGCGCGGACGGCCAGCAGGTAGAGCGCGGCCAGCACGGCGGCCAGGACGCCGCGCAGACCGGTCGCGGTCCACGGGCCGAAGCCGGTCAGGGCCCACGCGGTGGCGGGGAAGGTGAGCGAGAAGGAGGCCACCCCGAGGGCCGCGAGGGCGGTGCCGGAAGCGGGGGCCGGTCGAGGTGCTATCGCCTTGGGGCGGATAGCGCTATCTTGTGCCGTCATGAACGAGCGTAGCAGCGTGATCGAACTCGCCGACATCCTGCGGCGGGAAGTGGAGCGCTACCCGGAGGGGCGGAAACTGCCCGCCAGCCGGGCGCTGGTGGAACGCCACCAGGTCAGCCCGGTGACGGTCTCCCGGGCCATCGCGGTGCTCGTCGCCGAGGGGCTCGTGGTCTCCCGGCCGGGCGCCGGGGTGTTCCGGGCGGCCGCCTTCGCCGCTGCCCCGGCCGTCCCCGCCCCGCCGGCCGGCCGGACCGGCGACCTCTCCTGGCAGGAGATCGCGCTCAGCGCCGACTCCGGCCCGCGCGACCTGCTCGCCGCCCCGGTGTTCGACACCCTCCGGGTGCCCGCGCCCGACGTCATCGACCTCAACAGCGGCTACCCGCACGCCTCGCTGCTGCCCGAACGGCTGCTCGCCGCCGTCCTCGCCCGGGCCGGCCGGCGGCCGGGCGCCTGGGACCGCCCGCCCACCGACGGGCTGACCGAACTGCGCGGCTGGTTCGCCCGCGACATCGGCGGCCACGGCGGGCCGATCGGCGCCGGGGACGTCCTGATCACCGCCGGCGGGCAGAGCGGGCTGACCGTCGCCATGCGGGCGCTCGCCGCGCCCGGCTCGCCGGTGCTGGTGGAGTCTCCGACGTACTCGGGCATCCTGGCGGTCGTCCGGGCGGCCGGGCTGCGGCCCGTCCCGGTGCCGGTCGACGCCGACGGCGTGCGCACCGACCTGCTGGCGGAGGCCTTCGCGGCCACCCGGGCGCGGGTCTTCCTCTGCCAGCCGCTGTTCCAGAACCCCACCGGCGCGGTGCTGTCGCCCGTACGGCGGGAGGAGGTGCTGCGGATCTCCCGGGCGGCCGGGGCCTTCGTGGTCGAGGACGACTTCGCCCGGCTGCTGGTCCACGCGGACGCCCCCGCGCTGCCGCGCCCGCTCGCCGCCGACGACCGGGACGGGGTCGTGGTGCACCTGCGCTCGCTGACCAAGGCGGCCTCCCCCAACCTGCGGGTCGGCGCCCTCACCGCGCGCGGCCCGGCGCTGGCCCGGCTGCGGGCCACCCAGGTGGTGGACAGCTTCTTCGTGCCTCGGCCGCTCCAGGAGGCCACCCTGGAGCTGGTCTCCGACCCCGCCTGGGCCCGCCACCTGCGCACCCTCGGCGCCGAACTGCGCGACCGCCGCACCGCCGCCGTCGCCGCCCTGCACCGCGAGCTGCCCGGCGTCGTCGGCACCCACCGCCCCGGCGGCTACCACCTGTGGCTGCGCTTCCCCGACGGCGTCGACGACACCACCCTCGCCAGGGCCGCCCTGCGCGCCGGCGTCCAGCTCTCCCCCGGCCGCCCGTACCACCCCGCCGAGCCCCCGGCCCCCCACCTCCGGCTCAGCTACGCCGCCGCCGAGAGCTCCGCCCAGGTCGCCGAGGGCGTCCACCGGCTGCGGCTCGCGTACGAGGAGCTCGCGGACTGACGCCCTGGGGCCCTAGACCTGCCCGCCCGCCATCCGCTCCAGGCGGGCGATCCGCTCGGCCATCGGCGGGTGGGTGGAGAAGAGCCGCGCACCGGCCTCGCCGGGCCGGAACGGGCTGGCGATCATCATGTGGCTCGCGGTCTGGAGCTGCGGCTCGGGCGGCAGGGGCAGCTGACGGGTGCCCGCGTCGAGCTTGCGCAGGGCGCTGGCGAGGGCGAGCGGGTCCCCGGTGATCCGGGCGCCGTCGGCGTCCGCCTGGTACTCGCGGGAACGGCTGACCGCCATCTGGATCAGCCCGGCCGCGAGCGGGCCGAGGATCATGATGGCGAGCATCCCGAACAGCCCCGGGCCGTCGTCGTCGTCGCTGCGCCCGAACGGCACCAGCCAGGCGAAGTTCACCAGGAACATCACCACCGAGGCGAGCGCCCCGGCCACCGAGGAGATCAGGATGTCCCGGTTGTAGACGTGGCTCAGCTCGTGCCCGAGCACGCCCCGCAGCTCGCGTTCGTCCAGGATCCCCAGGATGCCCTCGGTGCAGCAGACCGCCGCGTTGCGCGGGTTGCGGCCGGTGGCGAAGGCGTTCGGGGCCGGGGTCGGGGAGATGTAGAGGCGGGGCATCGGCTGGCGGGCGGAGGTGGAGAGCTCGCGGACGATCCGGTACAGCCCGGGTGCCTCGAACTCGCTGACCGGCCGGGCCCGCATGGCCCGCAGCGCGAGCTTGTCGCTGTTCCAGTAGGCGTAGGCGTTGGTCCCGAGGGCGACCAGCAGGGCGATCACGAAGCCGGTGCGGCCGAAGAGGCCGCCGATCACCAGGATCAGCGCGGAGAGGCCTCCGAGCAGGACGGCGGTCCTCAGTCCGTTGTGCCGGCTGTGCACGTCAGGCCCTCCAATGGTGCGGTGGGGAAGCCCTTTCTGCCTCGTCCCTCTTGCCCGGTCAACGGGTGGGGCCGGGGACCTTGTTCCCTTGTGACCGACGTGACACCGCCGGGCTTCACCCCCGGTACCACCGCACCGTCACCGGGCCGTCACGGCGGAGCGGCCCGGCCTCACCCCCGGATCGGCCCGACCCGGGCCCGGAACCACGGCCCGGCCCGGCCCGGGCTCAGAACAGCGAGCCGCCCGCCACCTGGAGGACCAGCTGCGGCGCCACCGAGAGGACCACGGCGGCGGAGGCGGTGAGCCCCAGCGTCGCGGTGAGGCTCACCGGCAGGCGGTGCCCGGCGGCGGCCGCGTCGAGGGGCGCGTCGCCCGCCGGGGCGAACAGCCGGGCCGTCCAGAGCAGGTAGTAGTACAGGGCGACGACCACGTTGACGGCCATCACCACGGCGAGCCAGCCCAGCCCGGCGTCGACCGCCGCGCGGAACACCACGACCTTGCCGAACAGGCCGACCACGCCCGGCGGCAGCCCGGCCAGGCAGAGCAGGAAGAAGGCGAGCGCCAGCGCCGTCCAGCGGTTGCGGGCGAACAGGCCGCGGAAGTCGTCCACGCTGGTCCCGGCCCGGCGGCCGACGGCGGCGACCACCCCGAAGGCGCCGAGGTTCACCACGCCGTAGATCAGCGCGTACGCGGCGGTGGCGCCGAGCGGGTCGACGCCGGTGGGCGCGTAGCCGGCCGCGGCGAGCGGCACCAGCAGGTACCCGGCCTGGCCGACCGAGGACCAGGCGAGCAGCCGCACCGCGCTGTACCGGGTGTCGAAGCGCTGCCGCAGCGCGCCGACGTTGCCGACGGTCATGGTGACGGCGGCCAGCACCGCGAGCACCAGGCCCCAGGTGTGGGCGTACGGGCGGAAGGCGACGGTGGTGGCGAGCGCGAGCCCGGACAGGCCGGCCGCCTTGCCGACCACCGAGAGGTAGCCGGCCACCGGCAGCGGGGCGCCGGTGTAGGTGTCGGGCACCCAGAAGTGGAACGGGACGGCGGCGACCTTGAAGGCGAAGCCGACCAGGGTGAGCACCGCGCCCGCCTCGGCCAGCGGCCTGAGCTGTCCGGGGGCGTGCTCCAGGCCCTGGGCGACGGCCCCGAGGTGCAGGCTGCCGCTCGCCGCGTAGACGAAGCCGACGCCGAGCAGCATCACGGCGGTCGCGGTCACCGAGGAGACGAAGAACTTGAACGCGGCCTCGGCGCCCCGGCCGTCCCGGCGCAGCGCGACCAGGGCGAAGGCGGGCAGCGAGGCGACCTCCAGGGCGATCACCATGGTGGCGAGGTCCCGGGAGGCGGGCAGCAGGGCGGCGCCGGTGGCGCTGGAGAGCAGCAGGAACCAGTACTCGCCGCGCGGCAGCTTCTCGTCCTCCACGGTGTGCGTCGACAGCAGGGCCGCGATCAGCGCGCCGCCGAGGGCGAGCAGCTGGAACACCAGGGCGAAGTGGTCGGCGACGTACGAGCAGCCGCCGTTGTCGGACCCCCCTGCTACGTTCTGCACGCAGAAGGTGGCGCGGGGTGACGATCCGGTGAGGGGAAGGAGCGCGATGAGGGCGAGGGCGAGTCCGGCCGCGGTGAGGCGGCCGAGCCACTTCTTGTGCCGCTCGGGCAGGAACAGGTCCGTGAGCAGCACGGCGAGGGCGGCCACGGCGGCGATCAGCGGGGGCGCGATCGCCACCCAGTCCACGGACTGGATCAGGCTGCCCGGGTTGGCTACGGCGAGGGAGGTCACAGTGTGCTGCCCCGTGGAGTGAGGTCCGAGTGCGGCGGTCTGGGCTGCGAGCACGGTCAGCCACCCCCGAGGAGGTGCTTGACGGCGGGGTCGGAGAGGCCGAGCAGCAGCGCGGGCCAGAGTCCGGCGAGCAGGGTGAGCGCGGCCAGCGGCGTCCAGCTGACGGCCTCGTACGGGCGCAGGTCGGCGAGCTCGGCCACCGGGGCGGGCTGCTCGGGGTCGCCCATGCAGACGCGCTTGACCACGATCAGGAGGTACGCGGCGGTGAGGAGGGTGCCGAGGCCGGCCAGGACCATGTAGGTGACGAACGCGGGGCGCGACAGGCCGGCGGCCGGGTCGAACGCGCCGAACATGGCGAGCAGCTCGCCCCAGAAGCCGGCCAGGCCGGGCAGCCCGAGGCTGGCGACGGCGGCGAAGGCGAGCAGTACGCCGAGCCGCGGGGCCCGGCCGTACAGGGCGGCGCCGGTGGTGCCGGCCAGGGTGTCGAGGTCGGCCGTTCCGTAGCGGTCCTTGAGCGCGCCGACGACGAAGAACAGCAGGCCGGTGATCAGGCCGTGGGCGATGTTGGCGAACAGCGCGCCGTTGACGCCCACCGGGGTGAGGGAGGCGATGCCGAGCAGCACGAAGCCCATGTGGCCGACGGAGGAGTACGCGATCAGGCGCTTGAGGTCGCCCTTGGCGCCGGGGCGGGCCAGCGCCAGGCAGGCCAGTGAGCCGTAGACGATGCCGACGGCCGCGAAGGCTCCCAGGTAGGGGGCCAGGGTGGCGGCGCCGTCCGGCACGACCGGGAGGAGGACGCGGACCAGGCCGTAGGTGCCCATCTTCAGCAGCACGCCGGCGAGCAGCACCGAGCCCACCGTCGGGGCGGCGGTGTGCGCGTCGGGGAGCCAGCTGTGCAGCGGCCAGGCGGGGGCCTTGACCGCGAGCCCGACCAGGATCGCCAGCGCGGCGATCACCTGGGTGGTGTGGCTCAGGCCGCTGCCGTGCGCGGCGGCCAGGGCCTGCATGTCGAAGGTGCCGGCCTTGCTGCCGATCAGCAGGAAGCCGAGCAGCATCACGGCCGAGCCGAGCAGCGTGTAGAGGATGAAGCGGTTGGCGGACGGCACCTTCGCGCCGCTCCCCCAGCGGGCGATCAGGAAGTACATCGGGATCAGCACGATCTCGAAGGCCAGGAAGAAGAGCAGGAGGTCCAGGACCGCGAAGGTGGCGAGCATGCCGACCTCGAGCAGGAGGAACAGCCCGACGAAGGCCTGCGCCGAGGGCACGGTCTCCCCGTCCGGCAGCCGCTTCTCCGAGTACAGCGCGCAGAGGAAGGTGAGCAGCGCGGTCAGCACGACCAGCGGCAGCGAGACGCCGTCCACGCCGAGGTGGAGGCGCACGTGCAGGGCCGGGATCCAGGACACGTCGGTGGTGGCCTGCATCCGGGCGGGTTCGTCGTGGTCGAAGCCGGCCGCGAGGGCGACGGCGAGCAGGAGCACCGCGCCGGTGACGACGGTGTTCAGCCGCAGGGCCCGCCGGTCGGCCACGGCCCGGTCCGGCCCGAACACCGGCGCCAGGGTGAGTGCGGCACCGAGCAGCGGCAGCAGCAGGAGGGCGATGAGGACTGCGTTCATCGGGGGCTCCCAGCAGCGGTCGAGGTGGCGGAGGTCGAGGACAGCAGCACCGGCTACACCGCCACCAGGACGGCCAGCAGGACGACGCCGGCCAGCAGGGCGCTGAGGTACGTCTGCGCGTTGCCGGTCTGCGCGAGCCGGACGACCCGGCCGAGCAGGTTGGCGCCCGCTCCGCTGCCGCGCACGTAGGTCTCGACGACCTCGCGGTCGAGGAAGCGGACCAGCTTCGCGGCGGCGCCCACCGGGCGGACGAACAGCGCGTGGTAGAGCCGGTCGACGCCGAAGCCGTGCCGGGCCGGGCCGAACAGCGGGCCCAGCAGGGTGCGCCCGGGGTCGGCGACGATCACCTCGGCGGCCGGGGCTCCGCCCTGCTCGGGCACCCTCCCCCAGCCTCCGGCCGGGGCCGGGCGGCCGGTGCCCAGCCGGGCGGTCGCCGAGCGCCAGGCGCCGTACGCGGCGATCACGCCGACCGCGGCGAGCCCGGTCCCGGTGACGGCGGTGACCGCGGAGGGCCGCAGCGAGCCGCCGTCCAGGAGCGCGGGCAGCCAGTCCGAGCGCAGGCCGACGATGCCGAAGCCCATGGTCGGCACGGCCAGCACCCAGAGCGGCCAGCGCATCGCGGGCGGCTCGGCGGTGGCCGGGTCGGCCTCGTCGGGCTCGGGCGAGTACGGCGCGCCGGCCTCGTGGTCGGCCGGTGCCAGGGCCTGGACCCGGGCCTTGGCGGCCGCGGCCGTCGGCACGGCGGCCCCGGCCGGGCTGTGGAACGCCAGCAGGAAGAGCCTGGTCGCGTACGCGGCGGTGAGCAGCGCGGTGAGCCCGGCGGAGATCAACACGATCCACCCGGCCGCCTGCGGCACCGCCGAGGCCGGGCCGAGCCCGTTGGTCAGCGCCTCCCCGTTGGCGGCGTGCTCGGCGGCGGTCAGCACCGCCTCCTTGCTGAAGAAGCCGGAGAACGGCGGCAGCCCGACCAGGGCGACGAGCGCGATGCCCGTCGTCCAGTAGGCGTCCGGCACCCGCTTGCGCAGCCCGGGCATTCGGGACATCGCGGAGATCGAGTTGGTGTGCGCGGCGTGGATCACCACGCCGGCGGCCAGGAACAGCAGCGCCTTGAACGCGCCGTGGCTGACCAGGTGGAAGACCGAGGCCTCGCGGTCCCCGCTGGCCAGCGCGCCGGCCATGTAGCCGAGCTGGCCGACGGTGGAGTAGGCGAGCACCCGTTTGAGGTCGTCCTGGGCGAGCGCGCAGAGCGCCGAGCCGATCATCGTCACGGCGGCCATCACCGCGAGCACGACCAGCGCCGCGCCCGACAGCAGGAACACCGGCAGCAGCCGGGCGACCAGGTAGATGCCGGCCGCGACCATGGTGGCGGCGTGGATCAGCGCGGACACCGGGGTCGGGCCGGCCATCGCGTCCGGGAGCCAGGTGTGCAGCGGGAACTGGGCGCTCTTGCCGGCCACGCCGGCGAGCAGCAGCAGCGCGGTCAGCGTCGGGTGCCCGAGCCGGCCCTCCGTCGCGGCCGCCAGCACGTCCGGGACGCGGAAGCTGCCGGCGTCCGCGCCGAGCAGGAAGATCCCGAACAGGAACGGCACGTCACCGAGCTTGGTGACCAGGAAGGCCTTCAGCGAGGCCGAGCGGGCGTCCGCGGTCTCCCAGTGGTGGCCGATCAGGAAGTACGAGCACAGGCCCATGACCTCCCAGCCGACCAGCAGCACGATCAGGTCGCCCGAGTAGACCACCAGGAACATCGCCGCGGTGAACAGCGAGACCAGCGCCGCGTACGAGGGGTAGCGCGGGTCCTCCTTGAGGTACGCGGTCGAGTAGACCTGGACGCAGGTGGCAACCAGGCCGACCAGCACGGAGATCAGCGAGCTGAAGCCGTCCAGGTGGAGGCCGAGCGTGACGTCCGGGCCGCCGGTCGGGGTGAGCCGGGTGCCGGCGTCCAGGGTCCGGCCGGTGCCGAGCTGGAGGGCGACCACCAGGGCGAGCACGGCCGCGACGGCGACCGGGACGATCGCCAGCGGCCGGGCCAGCCCGGGCGCCTTCCGGCCGACGGCCAGGGTCGCGGCGGCGCCGAGCGCGGGCAGCGCGGGGACGAGTACGGGCAGGGCGAGGTTCATGCGGCGGCCTGGCCCTTCAGTGCCTCGGCTCCGGTCGGCGTCCCGGCGCCGACCGGCGTCTCCTCGACGGCGAGCGCCTCGCCCGGGTCGCCGAGCGCGGTGGCCCGGTCGATGTCCGCGGTGCCCCGGGCCCGGAACAGCAGCAGGACGATGGCGAGCCCCAGCCCGACCTCGGCGGCGGCGACGGTGATGGTGAACAGGGTGAGCGCCTGCCCGGCGTGCAGCGAGTCCCGCAGCCACGCGTCGAAGGCGACCAGGTTGAGGTTGACGGCGTTGAGCATCAGCTCGACGGACATCAGCACCAGGACGGCGTTGCGCCGGGCGAGCACGCCGTACACGCCGACGCTGAACAGCAGCGCGGCGAGGACGGCGGGGTAGGCGAGGTGCATCAGCTCTCCTCCGACGCGGACGGCGCGGACGGCGCGGACGGAGCAGCGGGAGCGGCCGTAGTCGTCGCGTTCACGTTCGCGGCCGCGTTCGCGGCGACCGTCCCGTTGGACCCGACCGGCCGCCCGGCGCGCAGCCTGCCCGCCCGGGGCGGCGGCACCCGCCGCCCCGAGCCGCGCGACAGCACGATCGCGCCGACCAGCGCCGCCAGCAGCAGCACGGACAGCGCCTCGAAGGGCAGCACCCAGTGCCGGAACAGGCTGGCCCCGGTGACGGCGGCCGAGCCGCCGCCTTGGCCGAGGTCGATCCAGGAGGTCCGGAAGGCGTCGACCACCAGCGTGACCAGCGTCCCGGCCGCGGCCAGCGCCACGACCAGGGCCACCCAGCGGTTCTTGGAGTCGGCGTCCGGCGAGCGCCCGATCGGCGCCTTGGTGAGCATCAGCCCGAACAGCACCAGGACGACCACCGAGCCGAGGTAGATCAGCACCTGCACCCAGGCGATGAACTCGGCCGTGAGCAGCAGGAACTCCACCGCCAGCCCGCCGAGCGCGACCACCAGCCAGAGCGCGGCGTGCACCAGCTGCCGGGTGGTCACCGAGACCACGGCCGAGCCGAGCACGGCGATCCCGACCAGCAGGAAGACGATCTCCTGCCCGGTCGGGGACAGGAACGAACGGGCGGCCGGCTCCAGGGAGCCGGTCGCCGCGAGAAGCGTGGTGGCACCGGTCACGCGTCGTCACCCTTCTCCTCGAGGGCCGCCGCGGCGGCGGCCGCCAGCTTGTCCGCGGTCTTGCGCGCGGTGGCCATCTCCTTGGGCTCCTCGGCCGCCGGGTCCAGCGCCGGCGGCGCGGGGACGGTCCACATCCACTCGCGGAGCTTCTCCCGCTCGTGGGTCAGCTCGTGGATGTCGGTCTCCGCGTACTCGAACTCCGGCGACCAGAACAGCGCGTCGAAGGGGCAGACCTCGATGCAGATCCCGCAGTACATGCAGAGCGAGAAGTCGATGGCGAACCGGTCCAGCACGTTGCGGGTGCGGGCCCGGGCGTTCGGCTCGGCGGCCGGCAGCGTCTCCTTGTGGGAGTCGATGTAGATGCACCAGTCCGGGCACTCGCGCGCGCAGAGCATGCAGACCGTGCAGTTCTCCTCCAGCAGCGCGATGACGCCGCGCGAACGCGGCGGCAGCACCGGCTGCACGTCGGGGTACTGCGCGGTGACGCTCTTCCTCGTCATCGTCCGCAGCGTCACGGCCAGGCCCTTGGCGAGCCCGATACCGGGGAAACTCATGAGATCGCCACCTTGATGATGCCGGTGAGGGCCAGCTGGACCAGCGCGAGCGGGATCAGCACCGTCCACGCGAAACGCATCAGCTGGTCCTCGCGCAGACGCGGGTAGGTGACCCGCAGCCAGATGACCACGAAGGCCAGCGCGAAGGTCTTGAGGAGCATCCAGAGCCAGCCGAGCTGGTCCGGCAGCGGTCCGTGCCAGCCGCCCAGGAAGAGCACCGCGGTCAGTGCGGACACCACCAGGATGCCCACGTACTCGGACAGCAGGAACAGGGCGAACCGCAGGCCGGTGTACTCGGTGTACGCGCCGAAGATGATCTCCGAGTCGGCGATCGGCATGTCGAACGGCGGGCGCTGGAGTTCGGCCAGACCGGCCGTGAAGAAGACGAACGCCCCGATCAGCTGCCAGGGCAGCCAGTACCACTCCCAGGCGTCCACGATCCCGGGCAGCGACAGCGTGCCGGCGGCCATCGCCACCGAGGCCGCCGCCAGCACCAGCGGCAGCTCGTACGACATCAGCTGCGCGGCCGTGCGCAGGCCGCCGAGCAGCGAGAACTTGTTCGCCGAGGCCCAGCCGGCCATCAGCTTGCCGATCACGCCGACGCCCATCACGGCGAGCACGAAGAACAGCCCGGCGTCGATCGCCTGGCCGACGAAGCCGTCCGGGCCGACCGGGATCGCCAGCAGCACGAAGAGGTACGGCAGCAGCGAGACGGCGGGCGCCAGCTGGAAGACCCGGCGGTCCGCCCCGGCCGGGACGATGTCCTCCTTCTGCGCGAACTTCACGCCGTCCGCGACGAGCTGCGCCCAGCCGTGGAAGCCGCCCGCGTACATCGGGCCGAGCCGGCCCTGCATGTGCGCCATGACCTTGTGCTCGGTCTGGCCGATGACCAGCGGGAGGACCAGGAAGACGACGAGGGTGGCGACGCAGCGCAGCACCGTGTCGAGCAGGTTCACGCGCCTTCTCCGTCCTGGTCGGCCGGTCCGGCCGAGGTCTCGTCCTTCTGCTCGACCGGCTTGCCCGGCTCGGCGGGCTCAACGGGTTCAGCGGGTTCAGCGGGCTCGCCCGGCTTCTCGCCCGACGGCTTCTCCTCGTGGGCGGGCACCGGGTTGTGCCAGGGCGCGTCGGAGGACCGGGGCGCGTCGGAAGGCCGGGGCCGTACGGGAGCCGCGGGCTCGGCCGTCGGCTCGGCGGCCGGTTCGGCGGGAGCCTCGGCGGCCGTCTGACTGGCCGACCCCTCGGACACCGACCGGGTCCGTCGCGGCCGGTCCGCCCGCACCGGCGGGGCGCCCTCGGCCGGAGCGGCCGCGGGAGCCTCGGCGCCCGCCTGGCTCGCCGACCCCTCCGACACCGACCGGGTCCGCCGCGGCCGGTCCGCCCGCACCGGGGCACCGCCCTCGGCGCCCGCGGCAGCCGCACCCGCACCGGCCGCACCAGCACCGGCACCCGCGCCCGCAGCCGCCCGGGGCGTCCGCGCCGCCGCCCCCGCCGCCCGCGCACCGCGCGCGGGCCGCTCGGCGACCGGCGGCAGGGTGCCCTTGAGCGGCCCCCACTCGTTCGGGTCCGGCACACCGGCCGGCTGCATCTTGCGCCGGGCCGGCCCGGCGCCGTGGTCGGACTCGCCGGGCTCCTTGGCGCCCGGCCAGTCCTTGGCGACCCGGGCCGCGAGCACGAACTCCTTGCGCAGCGGGTTCCCCTCGAAGCCGTCCGGCAGCAGCAGGGTGGCCAGGTGGGGGTGCCCGGGGAAGTCGATGCCGAACATCTCGTGGGTCTCGCGCTCGTGCCAGGAGGCACCGGCGTACACCGGGACGGCGGTCGGCAGCGCGGCCCGGTCGCGCGGCACCCGGGTGCGCAGCGCGAGGTGCCGGACGCCGGGCGCCTCGACGGCGGCCAGGTGCGCGACCACGGAGAAGCCCTCGGCGAGCTCATCGACGGCGCTCAGCCAGTCGAAGAAGCCCAGGCCCAGGACGTCCCGGGCGTTGGTGAGCGCCTCGGTCCAGTGCTCGGCGGGGACGTCGACGGTGACCAGCCCGTACGCCTCGGCGCCGGTCGCCCACTCCCCGACCGACGCCGCGTACTGCTCGGCGGATGTCACGAGACCCCTCCCTCGGTCGAAGCGCCGGCCGCGGAACCGGCCGCGGTCCCGGGTGCGGAGCCTGCCGCGGAGCCGCTCGCGGTACCGGCCGCGGAAGCCCCCGAAGGCCCGGCCACCAGCGGCCGGCGCAGCGCCGCCGCGGGCGCGGGCACGGTGTAGCGGTCCGGCAGGGACTCGGCGGCGATCTTCTCCTGGAGCTTGAGGATGCCCTGGAGCAGCGCCTCCGGCCGCGGCGGGCAGCCGGGCACGTAGACGTCCACCGGGATGATCTGGTCCACGCCCTTGGTGACCGAATAGGAGTCCCAGTAGGGGCCGCCGGAGTTGGAGCAGGCGCCGAAGGAGATGACGTACTTCGGCTCGGGCATCTGCTCGTAGAGGCGCTTGACGGCGGGCGCCATCTTGTCGGTGACCGTCCCGGAGACGATCATCAGATCAGCCTGACGGGGTCCGGGCGCGAACGGGATGACACCCATCCGGATGAAGTCGTGTTTGGCCATGGAGGCGGCGATGAACTCGATCGCGCAGCAGGCCAGCCCGAAGTTGAAGCACCAGAGGCTGTAGCGGCGCCCCCAGTTGAGCACCACCTTGACCGGGTCCGGCGCGAGCCGGGCCAGCGGGCCGAGGCCGCGGCGCTCGACGGCACCGGGGCGCGCGGGGTCCGGCAGGCCGAGCGGGACGGGACCGCCCTGTGCGCCGCCGTGCGAGTGGGAGTGCGTCACGTCCATTCCAGAACGCCCTTCTTCCAGGCGTAGAGCAGCCCGACCGCGAGGAAGCCGATGAACAGGAACATCTCGATCAGCGTCCCGGCGCCGTACCCGGCGGTGGCGAAGACGGTCGCCCAGGGGAACAGGTAGATCGCGTCCACCGCGAAGATCACGTACAGGAAGGCGTACACGTAGTAGCGGATCTGGGTGTGCGCCCAGTCCTCGCCCACCGGGTCCACCCCGCACTCGTAGGCGAGGAGTTTCTCGGGCGAGTACACCACGGGCCGCAGCAGCCGGTTGGCGGTGAACGCCACGGCGACGAAGAGCACCCCGACGACGGCCATCAGGCCCATCGCGGCGTACGCGTCGAAGTAGCCGCTGCCGACCGCCGGGTCGGCCGCGACGGCAGCCGCGTGCTTCCCCTCCATGCCTTCGCCTCCACCTCGGCCGTGAACCCGCCCTCAAGACAGTTCTACGACGTTTGCTCTCACCGGCCCAACCATGGCCAAAGCGTGAGTCTAAGGGGACCGCTCCGCTCCGCCCGAACCCTGCCCGCTCCGCAAGACGGCCGGTGGACACCCGGGCGGGCGTCCGGTGACCGGGCGCGGGGGTGGGGTTAACCCCCGGCCGGGAAGATGTATCACCCCCATGGCCCCCACCGCTCCCGGTTCGGGAAGCTTGGTCCAGCCGCACGACGAAGTAGGGACGGTAGATCCGCATGAAGCCGCTGCACCGCGCCGTGGACGCCATCAAGGAGCAGGACGCCCGGATGGAGCGCCCACCGCTGTACGGCACGAGGATGTGGCACCAGGTCGGCCAGTTGCTGCTGAACCTGCCGCTCGGCATCTTCGGCTTCGTGCTGGCCATGACCGCGCTGTCGGTCGGCCTGGGCCTGTCGGTCACCGTGCTCGGCCTGCCGATGCTGGCCGGCGGCCTGGCCGTCTCGCGCTCCCTGGGCACGCTGGGCCGGCGGCGGGCGCGCGCCGCGTACGGCTCCGCGATCGACGAGCCGGAGCCGGTGAAGCCGCGCCGCCCGGGGGTGGTCGGCTACACCATCGCCCAGCTCACCGACCTGCTGAACTGGCGCTCGGCGCTCTACAACGTGCTGATGCTGCCCTGGGGCGTGCTCAGCTTCGCCCTGACCCTGGTCTCGGTGATTGTGCTCTGGCCGGTGCTGCCCTGGGTGATCCGCGGGCTGGCCTCGGTCGACCGCATCCTGATCGAGTCGCTGCTCTTCCCGGGCGCCCTGGCCGAGCGGGTGCGCGAGCTGGAGGACGACCGCGGCACCGTGGTCGACACCGCCGCCGCCGACCTGCGCCGGATCGAGCGCGACCTGCACGACGGCGCCCAGGCCCGGCTGGTCGCCCTGGCGATGGACCTCGGCATGGCCAAGGAGCGGCTGCGCGAGGTGGAGTCCGAGGACGACATGGCGGCCGCCGCGAAGATGGTCGACAACGCCCACGGCGAGGTGAAGCTGGCCCTCCAGGAGCTGCGCGACCTGGCCCGCGGCATCCACCCGGCGGTGCTCACCGACCGCGGCCTGGACGCCGCGCTGTCCTCGGTCGCCGCCCGCTGCACCGTCCCCGGCGGGGTCCGGGTGAGCGTTGACCTGAGCGGCCCGGACGGGCAGCCCGAGCGCCCGGACTCGGCGGTCGAGGGCATCGCCTACTTCACCGTCAGCGAGCTGCTGACCAACGTCTCCAAGCACGCCGGCGCCCGCTCCGCCACGGTCGAGGTCTGGCGCTCGGACAACCAGCTGATGGTGCTGGTCCAGGACGACGGCAAGGGCGGCGCGGCCCCGTACCCGGGCAGCGGCCTGGCCGGGCTGGCCGAGCGGATCCGCGCGGTGGACGGGGTCTTCCTGGTGGACAGCCCCGACGGCGGCCCGACCACCGTCACCGTCGAGCTGCCCTGGCGCACCCGCACGGCTCGCCGCTGACCACGGGAACAGCACGGCACAGTAGGGCGCCGGGACCTCGTCGAGGCGAAGACGAGGTCCCGGCGCCGTTCCGGTACGGCACCCGGCCCGCTGAACCCTTGCGCGGCGTGCGGCCCGGCGTCCCCGTACCGGGGCTCAGGGGGAGGAGGTCTGGGCGCCTTCCAGTTCGCCGAGGGTGACGTCGGCGGTCTTGCTGCCGCCGTCCCGGGTGTAGGTGACGGTGACCTTGCTGCCCGGGGTGAGCGAGGCGAGCGCGGTGGTGAGCGCGTTCAGCGAGTCGACCTGGGTGTCGCCGATCCTGGTGATGACGTCGCCGGCCCGGAGCCCCGCCGAGGCCGCCGCCCCGCCCGGGGTGACCGCCACGATGACCGCGCCGGCCGGCTGGAACTGCTGGTTGAAGCTGGTCCGGGCGGTGATGCCGAGCGCGGCCCGGCCGGAGTTGGTGACCTTGCCCTGCTTGATCAGCTGGTCGGCGATGTTGGTGATGGTGCTCGCCGGGATGGCGAAGCCGATGCCGGGGGCGGCCGCGCCGTTGCTCTGCGGCTCGGTCGCGGCGAGCGTGTTGATGCCGATCACCTTGCTGTCCAGGTTCACCAGCGCGCCGCCGCTGTTGCCCGGGTTGATCGCCGCCGAGGTCTGCACCATGTTGCCGATGGTGGCGCCCGGCGAGCCGGGGCCCTGGGGTTCGGAGACGGTCCGCCCGGTGGCCGAGACGATGCCCTGGGTGACGCTGCTGGAGAGCCCCAGCGGGCTGCCCATGGCGAGGGTGATCTGGCCGAGCTGGACCTTGCCCGAGTCGCCGAAGCTGGCCGGCCGGAGACCGCTCGGCGGGTTGTTCAGCCGGATCACCGCGAGGTCGGAGTCGGGGTAGCTGGCGACCAGGCCGGCGTCCAGCGTCGTGGTGCTGTTGGCGAGGGTCACCGTGAAGGTCTTCGCGGAGCCGACCACGTGGGCGTTGGTGACGATGTCGCCCTTGTCGTCGTAGACGATCCCGGAGCCGAGGCTGTCGCCGGTGGTGATCTGCACCACGGAGGGCAGCACGTTGGCGATCACCGCCTGGTAGGCGTCCTGCAGCTGGGTCCCGCCGTTCGACTGGCCGGACGCCGCGGAGGCCTGGGTGGAGCCGGGGGACGAGGGCGAGCCGGTGGCGGCGACGGTGGCGGAGGAGGACGTGCCGCTGCTGCAGCCGGCCAGCGCCAGCGCGGCCGCCACGGCGACCACGGCCGCGGCCGGCAGCCGCCCGCCGGGCAGGGGGCTGGTGTGTTCCTTGCGACGGTGCACCTGGCTGCCTCCGATTCGTCACCACGCCGGGGGGCGCGGGCATGAGCGCACGGAAATCCTTGTCAGCTTTTCACCGTTTTGTCCGCTTTGTGGCTTCGACTCGCCCGAACGTGGCGGCCGGATCCGAACGCGGGTGCGCCGGAGATCCCCGAGGCGCGCCCCTAGGATCGGCACATGACTTGGTTGATCACCGGCGGTGCCGGATACATCGGCGGACACGTCGTCCGACAGCTGCTCGACGCCGGGGAGCGCGTCGCCGTCCTGGACGACCTCAGCACCGGCGACGCCTCCCGGCTGCCGGCCGGCGTCCCCCTGATCGAGGGCTCCACCCTGGACCGCGCCGCCCTGGACGCCGCGATCCGCGAGCACGGCGTCGAGGGCATCCTGCACTTCGCCGCCAAGAAGCAGGTCGGCGAGTCCGTCGAGCAGCCGTTCCTGTACTACCGCGAGAACATGATCGGCCTCCAGACCGTCCTGGAGGCCGCCGCCGAGGGCGGGGTGAAGCGCTTCCTCTTCTCCTCCTCCGCCGCGGTCTACGGCATGCCGGACGTCGACCTGGTCACCGAGTCCACGCCCTGCGCCCCGATGAGCCCGTACGGCGAGACCAAGCTGGCCGGCGAGTGGCTGGTCGCCGCGGCCGGCAAGGCCCACGGCATGTCCACCGTGGCCCTGCGCTACTTCAACGTGGCCGGCGCCGCCTCCCCCGAGCTCTCCGACGCCGGGGTGTTCAACCTGATCCCGATGGTCTTCGAGCGGCTCACCGCCGGCGAGGCCCCGCGGGTCTTCGGCGACGACTACCAGACCCCGGACGGCACCTGCGTCCGCGACTTCATCCACGTCTCCGACATCGCCTCGGCGCACGTGGCGGCCGCCAAGCGGATGGCCGCCGACCCGGCCGGCGCGACCTCCCTGGTGCTGAACATCGGCCGCGGCGAGGGCGTCAGCGTCAAGGAGATGCTGGCGGTGATCGGCAAGGTCACCGGCTACGACACCGCCGCCGAGGTGACCCCGCGCCGCCCCGGCGACCCGGCCCGGGTGGTGGCCTCCGCCGACCTGATCCACCGCGAGCTGGGCTGGACCGCCCGCCACGACGTGACCGAGATGGTCTCCTCCGCGTGGGACGGCTGGTGCAGCCGCCACCCCGGGGCCCGCAGGGCCTGATCCGACGGCGCCCGTCCGGCGGTGTCCGCCCCGCGGTTCAGCGGGCGGGCACCGCCGTGCCGTAGAAGGCGTCCAGCGCGTACACGCAGCGGTCCTTGGAGCCGACGAAGACCCGGCCGCCGACCGCCACCGGCGAGCCGGTGAGCTCGCCCTTGGTGCCGAGCTCCCAGCGCAGCTGACCGCTGGCCAGGTCCAGGGTGTGCAGCGAGTGGTCCCGGCTGCCCAGGTGCACCAGGCCGTCGGCCACCGCCGGGGAGCCGACGATCTCGCCGCGGGCGGTGTAGCGCCAGCGCTCCCGGCCGGTGGCCGCCTCGAAGGCGTACAGCACCTCGCCGTTGCCGACCAGCACCATGCCGTCCGAGACCACCACCGGGTCGGCCCCCTGGCGGCGGCCGGTGACCCCGCGCCAGCGGTCCCGGCCGGTGGCCGCGTCCAGCGCGTAGACCGTGCCCAGGTAGTCGGCCACGTAGACCGCGTCGGCGTCCAGGGCGGGCGGGGTGAACAGCACCACCGGGGCGTCGAAGCGCCAGCGCTCGGCCCCGCTGGCCGCGTCCAGCGCGTACACCCGGGTGCCGGCCGACACGTACAGCACGCCGCCGCGCTCGACCGGGTGCGAGGGCACCTCCTCGCCGACCGGGAAGGACCAGCGCAGGCCCGCGCCGCGCGGGTCGACGCAGCGCAGCCGCCCGCCGCCGTAGTAGTAGGCGGCGCCGCCCACCAGGACCGGGCCGGACTGCGGGTTCTCGAAGTCCTGCTGGGCGTCGTCGGCGCGCCACAGCTCGGCGCCGTTGGCGGCCGAGCGGAGCTGGACGCCGCCGCCCCTGATGCCGCAGCAGAGCACACCGTCGGCGGCGGAGAGCGAGTAGACCCAGCCGTCGAGCGAGGTGCGCCAGCGCTCGGTGCCGTCCGCGGCGTCCACGGTGTACAGGTGCGGGCCGTCCGCGGCGTGCACCCGGCCGGCGTCCACCGCGAGCGCCCAGGCCACGTCCCGGGTCTTGTAGCGGCGCTCGCCGGAGGCGATGTCCAGCGCGTGCACCTCGAAGCTGGAGACGAACAGCGTCCCGTCGGCGACCACCGGGGTGCCCCAGACGTCGTTGGACATCCGGAACCGCCAGGGGCGCCAGCGGGCGACCGGCGGGGGCGGCGGGACGGGGGCCCGGCGGACCCAGTCGGTCGTGGCCGGGGCGGTGCTCGGGCCGGGCTGCTCGTGCTCGGCCCGCGGCCCCGGGCCTATCCGGACGGAGGCGCCGGAGAGCTGCACCTCGACGGCGCCGCCGGTGGGCGCCCGGTGCCGGTTCGGGGAGGCGATCTTCGCGGTCGGGATCTCGGCGTCCGAGCCCGGGGCGCGCTGCGGCAGGCTGTGCACCGGCCCGGCCGGCGGCTGGGCGTGCCTCCCGCCCGGATTGGTGCGCGGGTCGGCCGGGCCGGGGTGCTGCGGCGGGACGTGCGCGGGCGGCGCCTGGGGGTGCGGGGGCGGCTGGGCCGGCTCGGCCGGCGGGCGCGGCGGCTGGGCGGCCGGGCGCCGGCCCCGCTTGCGCTCGATCAGCTCCAGCGCGTGGGCGGGCAGCCAGTCCCCGGCCTCGCCGGTGGCGTCGTCCCGGGAGAAGAGGTGCGGGGCGAGCTCGGTCTGGATCTGCGCCGGGGTGGGCCGGCGCTCGGGGGCCTGCTGCATGCAGCGGCGGACCAGGTCCATCAGCTCGGGCGGCATGCCGGTCAGGTCCGGCTCCTCGCGCAGCAGCTGGAACACCGTCTCGACCGGGTTGGTGCCCCGGTAGGGCGGGTGCCCGGTGGCGCAGAAGACCATCAGCGAGCCGAGCGAGAAGACGTCGCTGGCGCCCCGGACGGTGCGGCTGTCCCGGGCCTGCTCGGGGGACATGTAGGCGGGGGTGCCGACCGCGACGTTGGTCATGGTGAGCCGGGTGCTGGAGACCCCGGCCGCGATGCCGAAGTCGATCACCTTCGGGCCGTCCTCGACCACCAGGACGTTGGAGGGCTTGAGGTCGCGGTGGATCAGCCCGGCCGCGTGGATGGACTCCAGGGCCTCGGCGATGCCGGCGACCAGCCAGCGGGTGGCCTCCACCGGCAGCGGGCCGCACTCCTCGACCAGGTCCTCCAGCGAGGGCGCCGGGATGTAGGCGGTGGCCAGCCAGGGCACCCGGGCGTCCGCGTCGGCGTCCACCACCGCCGCCGTGTAGAAGCCGCCGACCGTCTTGGCCGCCGCGATCTCCCGGGCGAAGCGGACCCGGAACAGCTCGTCCTCGGCCAGCTCACCCCGCACGGTCTTGATGGCCACCCGCCGCCCGGCCGCGGAACGCGCCAGGTAGACCAGCCCCATCCCACCCGCGCCGAGCCGCCCCAGCACCTCGAAGGGCCCGATCCGCCTCGGATCGTGCGCCGTCAGCTGGTCCACTCCGCTGCCACCTCCCCGTTGTCCGCACCCGCCGCGTGGTGCCGGACCCGATTCTCCAATGCCGTCCCGCGCATATCCAACCTCCCCCACCCCCTGAAACACGTCGTCCCGGCCCGGAGGACGCCCCGGACAGGCCTCTGACCAGCGAGGACGGAACGACCGGATCCTGACGCCCGCTCCGGGGGCGGCTTGCGCCCGGGGCTCCGGACCGTCCACTTCCGGACGGCACCGCACTCTTCGGTCATCGTCACGCTCTGTCACCCGATCACCCCTCAGCGGACTCGCCGTCACGCTGTGAGATCGCAAGCACACGGGGGGGCTTCAAACAGGGGCTTCGAAGCCCGGTGAATATCCGTCCGAAGTGGTTCATGCCGCTATACCAACCCCCGTGCGGAGTAATAGTCGCATCACCGAATCGCGCCAAGATCGTGCCACGGTAAGCTGACGGCATGACAGGACAAGTTCGCACCGTCGACGGTCGCGTCGCCGGGCGACGCGGACAGGAGACGCGGCAGAAGCTGCTCGACTGCCTCCGCGAGATGCTCAGCACGTCGCCCTATCGGGACGTCAAGGTCATCGACGTCGCCCGTATGGCGGGTACCTCCCCCGCGACCTTCTACCAGTACTTCCCGGATGTCGAGGGCGCTGTCCTCGAAATCGCCGAGGAAATGGCCAAGGACGCCGACCAGCTCAAAGAGCTGGTGGCCGGAAAGTCCTGGGCAGGGAAGTCCGGACCGACCACTTCGGAAGAACTGGTCGACGGATTCCTCGCCTTCTGGCGCAAGAACGACGCCATTCTCCGAGTGGTCACGCTCGGTGCCGCCGAAGGGGACAAGCGGTTCTTCAAGATCCGCATGACGGTCCTCAACGCGGTCGCCAAGCCGCTCGCGGAGGCCGTCAGGGAACTCCAGGCGAAGGGTCAGGCCGACAAGTCGCTCGACCCGAACGCCGTGGCCGGGGCCCTGGTCTCGCTGCTCGCCTCGGCGGCCGAGCACCAGAAGGCCTTCACCTCCTGGGGCGTCAAGGTCAAGGACCTCAAGCCCAACCTCGCTCCCCTGGTGTACCTGGGCGTCACCGGCAAGAAGGCGCCCAAGTAGGACCGTCCACCGACCCACCATCCGCTCCGCGCGCAGCCCCGGCCTCCTGTCCGGGGAACGACGGACGGCGGCCGTGTCCTCGGGGGAGGTCCGCCGACGTACCGCAAGCGCGCCAGACATGCCGCTGGGCGGGCACCCGTGACAGGGTGCCCGCCCAGCGGCGTTGTTCGGGTCCGGACGGCCTCGCGGCGCCCTCGGGCGGCCTTGTGGCGGCCCTCAGGCGGCCTCGTGGCGCCGCCGGGTCGGGGTCAGGGGCAGCGCACGACCTGGCCGGCGTAGGCCAGCCCGCCGCCGAAGCCGAAGAGCAGGACCGGGTCGCCGGGCGAGAGCTCGCCGCGCTCGACCAGCTTGGAGAAGGCCAGCGGGATGGAGGCGGCCGAGGTGTTGCCGGAGTGGACCACGTCCCGGGCCACCACCGCGTCCTCGCCGAGGCCCAGCTTGCCCGCGATCGCGTCGATGATCCGCAGGTTGGCCTGGTGCGGGACGAAGCCCTTCAGCTCGGACGGGGCGATCCCGGCCCGCTCGCAGGCCTGGCGGGCCAGCGGGGCGAGCTGGGTGGTGGCCCAGCGGAAGACCGACTGGCCCTGCTGGCTGATCACCGGGTCCCAGCCGGTGATCACCACGGCGTCGCCCCGCTCGGGCTCGGAGCCCCAGACCACCGGCCCGATGCCGGGCTCGGCGCCCTCCTCCTGGGCCTCGACCACCGCGGCGCCCGCTCCGTCGCCGAAGATCACGCAGGTGGAGCGGTCGGTCCAGTCGAGCGTGTCGGACATCCGCTCGGCGCCGATCACCAGGGCGCGGCGGGCCGAGCCGGCCCGGATCGCGTGGTCGGCGGTGGCCAGGGCGTACGAGAAGCCGGAGCAGACCGTGTTGATGTCGTACGCGGCCGGCGAGCGCACGCCCAGCCGGGCGGCCACGGCGGCGGCGGTGTTGGGGCTGCGCTCGATCGCGGTGCAGGTGGCGACCACGACGAGGTCGATCTCGTCCGCCGTCCGACCGCTGTTGGCGAGCGCCTTCTGCGCGGCCTCGGTGGCGAGGTCGACCAGGGTCTCGTCCTCGGCGATGTGCCGGCTGCGGATGCCGACACGGGTGCGGATCCACTCGTCGTCGGTGTCGACGAGCCCCGCCAGGTCGTCGTTGGTGAGGACCTTGGGGGGCTGGTAGTGGCCGAGTGCCACAATGCGCGAACCGCTCATACTGCCATGGAACCGGGTTACCCGCTGGTCAGCATGGTATGACCGGCGACAGGATCCGCCCCCTCGATCTGTAGGAGGTGGACAAGGGGCCTTGGGGCGCCCGGGTTCCGTGCCCGGCTTCCGCGGACTCCGGGGTCAGAGTGCCAGCGTGGAGGCGTCGCCCATCACGACGACGGGGTGGGCGGCCGGGTCCAGGGTGCGGATCAGCTGGGCCATCTTGTCCTCGGGGATCGACACGCAGCCGTGGGTCGGGCCGTCGTGGTCCACGTGGAGCCAGATGCCGCCGCCCTTCTTGGAGCCCATCGGGCGGCGCGGGTCGAGCGGGGAGTTGCCGGGGACGCGGTTGTAGTTGATCGCGACCACGTAGTCGAAGGAGCCGGCCAGCTGGTCCCCGAAGAAGCCCGTGCCGGAGACCACGAAGCTCGGGTCCTTGTCGTACGGGAGCTTGCTGCCCGGGTCGGCCTTGCGGCCGCCCGCGTCGGTGAGGCTGAAGACGCCGATCGGGCTGCGCAGGTCGCCCTCGTTGTGGTCGGTGGTCCAGCCGCTCTTGCCGTTGTGGCCCTGCCAGGTCTCGCCGGCCAGCCAGCGGCCCTCGGGGGTGCGGGTCCAGAGGGTGACGGCGTTCTTGTCGGTGTTCTTGTCCTGGCCGGAGGCGACCAGCACCTGGGCGGTCTCGGCGGGGATCTGCGCGGTGAACTTCGCGCCGAGGCCGGGTATCGCGGCGACCGAGCCGTCCGTACGGGTCTGGCTGCGGTCGGCGGCGGGGGCCGCGGCCTGCCGGTCGGAGGCGGCCTGGGCGGCCGCGGGGGCCGGGGCGGGGTGGTCGGGCTTGCTGACGCCCTCCGGGCCGGGGCCGTCGGCGGCGGCGATGCCGGGCTTGGCACCGTCCTGGCCGACGGCGTACCAGCCGGCGGTGGCGGCGACCAGCAGCGCGGTGCCGGCCATCACGGCCTTGCCGTGACGTTTCTGCTTGGCCTTGCGCCGGCGTCCCCGCGCGGCCGTCCGGGAACCCGCCACGGGTGCGGCGGGAGCGGCGGCGAGCACGACGGGCCCGGGCTCGAAGGGGACGGTCTCGGGCGCGGGCACCGGCTGGTACACCGACGCCGCCTCGTAGCCGCCCTCCGGCTCACCCTGGTAGGCCTGGAACGGCTGGTCGTACGCCTCGGAGTAGCCGTCAGGAGTCTGCTGGTACGGCTGGTACACGCCCTGGCCGTACTCCTGCGGAACGGGCTGCCGGTACGCCTCGTGCTCGGGGTACGGCTGCTCGTACGACTGCTGCGGCACCCCGTACACCGGCTCCCGCATCGGCTCGTACGACGGGTACTCGGTGGCGCGATGAGAACCGGACATGCTGTCGATCCTGCCAAACGCCGTACCCGTTGGTAAACCCGGGTCAGGTGCGGAGGCCGTGAAGACAACCGCCGCCCGGGCCGACGAGCGGTCCGGGCGGCGGGGATCTTCGCAGGTCAGAGGCGCATCGCCTGCGGGGTCTCGCGACGCTCCAGGTCGGGGCCGTCGTACTCGCGGATGACCTCGTAGCGGGTGTTGCGCTCCACCGGGCGGAAGCCGGCGTCGCGGATCAGCCCGAGCAGGTCGTCGCGGCCGAGCTTGTTCGGGGTGCCGAAGTTGTCCGCGTCGTGGGTGATCTTGTACTCGACCACCGAGCCGTCCATGTCGTCCGCGCCGTGGCTGAGCGCCAGCTGGGCGGTGGTGACGCCGTGCATCACCCAGAAGACCTTGACGTGCGGGACGTTGTCGAAGAGCAGCCGGGAGACCGCGAAGGTCTTCAGCGCCTCGGCGCCGGTGGCCATCTCCGTGCGGGCCATCAGCTTGTTGCGCACGACGCCGTCCTTGGAGTCGTGGAAGTCGTGCTGGTAGCGCAGCGGGATGAAGACCTGGAAGCCGCCGGTCTCGTCCTGGAGCTCGCGCAGCCGCAGCACGTGGTCCACCCGGTGGCGGGGCTCCTCGATGTGGCCGTACAGCATGGTGGCGGGCGTCTTGAGGCCCTTGCCGTGCGCGAGGCGGTGGATCCGCGACCAGTCCTCCCAGTGGGTGTCGTGGTCGACGATGTGCTGGCGGACCTCCCAGTCGAAGATCTCCGCGCCGCCGCCGGTCAGCGACTCCAGACCGGCGTCGATCAGCTCGTCCAGGATCTCGTCGGCGGGCAGGCCGCTGATCTTCTCGAACCAGTGGATCTCGGTGGCGGTGAAGGCCTTCAGCGAGACGTTCGGCAGCGCCGCCTTCAGCTCCCGCAGCGAGCGCGGGTAGTAGCGCCACGGCAGCGTCGGGTGCAGCCCGTTGACGATGTGCAGCTCGGTGAGGGAGTCGACCTCCATCGCCTTGGCGAGGCGGACGGCCTCCTCGATGCGCATCGTGTACGCGTCCTTCTCGCCCGGCTTGCGCTGGAACGAGCAGTACGCGCAGGACGCGCTGCACACGTTGGTCATGTTGAGGTGACGGTTGACGTTGAAGTGGACGACGTCGCCGTTCTTCCGCGTCCGCACGTGGTGGGCCAGCCCGCCCAGCCAGGCCAGGTCGTCGCTCTCGTAGAGCGCGATCCCGTCCTCGCGGGTCAGCCGCTCACCCGCGTAGACCTTCGCCTCCAGCTCGCGCTTGAGCCCTGCGTCCATGCGGTGACCCGCCTCCTCCGACATTCGATTCCTTGCCGGAATGAGCGTACGCCTATGCCGAGAGCAGCTCGGCGAGCAGTGTCGGGTCGATGTTGCCTCCGCTGACCACGGCCGCCACCGACTGGCCCCCGGTCTCGGCGGCGCGGTGGAAGTAGGCGGCCGGGGCGACCGCCCCGGAGGGCTCGGCGACGAGCCGGCCGCGGCGGGCCAGCACGGCCACGGTGGCGCGGATCTCGTCCTCGGTGACGGTGACGATGTCGTCCACGTAGGCGGCGACGTGCTCGAACGGCAGCACGCCGAGCGACGGGGTGCGCAGCCCGTCCGCGATGGTCCGGTAGGTGTCGGCGACCGGCCACTCGACCCGGCGGCCGGCCCGCAGGCTGGCCCGGGCGTCGGCGGCCAGCTCGGGCTCCACGCCGATCACCCGGATACCGGGGCGGGTGAGCTTGAGCGCGGCCGCCGTCCCGCCGATCAGGCCGCCGCCGCTGACCGGCACCAGGACGGTGTCCAGGTCGGCCGGGGCGTCCTCGGCGATCTCCAGGCCGACCGTGCCCTGGCCCGCGATGATGAACGGGTCGTCGTACGGGGGCACCCAGACGTAGCCGTGCTTCCCGGCCAGCTCACCGGGCAGGGTGTCCCGCTCCTCCGGCGCCACCAGGATCACCTCGGCGCCGAACGAGCGGGTGGCCTCCACCTTCACCGCGGGCGAGGTGTCCGGCATCACGATCACGGCCTTGATGCCGAGCTCCCGGGCCGCGTACGCCACCGCCTGCGCGTGGTTGCCGCTGGACTGGGCCACCACGCCCCGGGCGCGCTCGTCCTCGGTGAGCGCGGCCAGCCGGTTGTAGGCGCCGCGGGTCTTGAAGGCCCCGGTCGGCTGGAGGTTCTCGGGCTTCAGCCAGAGCCGCCGCTCCCCCTCGGCCGCCCAGGGGGCGGGAACCAGCGGGGTGCGCACGGCGACCCCCGCGATCCGCTGCCGAGCCGCGCGCAGCTCCTCCAGTCCGACCAGTGCCATACGTCACTCTCCTACAGGAGGAAGTTCACTCACCCGGTTTTCCCACTTGGTGGAGAGTACGACGGTGGTGCGGGTCCGGGCCACGCCCTTCGTGCCCGAGATCCGCTTGACCACCGATTCCAGGCCGGCCACGTCGGCCACCCTGACCTTCAGCATGTAGGAGTCGTCACCGGCGATGAACCAGCAGTCCTCGACCTCGTTGAGGTCCTTCAGCCGGTGCGCGACGTCCTCGTGGTCCGCGGCGTCGGTGAGCTGAAGGCCGATCAGGGCCGTGACGCCGAAGCCGAGCGAGGCCGGGTTGACCGTCGCCCGGTAGCCGGTGATCACCCCGGCCTGCTCCAGGCGGTTGATCCGGTCCGTGACGCTCGGGCCGGAGAGCCCGACCAGCCGGCCCAACTCGGCGTAGGACGCACGGCCGTTCTCCCGGAGCGCCTGGATGAGCTGTCTGTCCACCGTGTCCATATACCGTCCGCGTCCTTCCGAACCTCACCAGACCCACAGATCATTATCCGGATTCAAAGGCGCCGTGCGCCGAACGACCCGGATATCGCAGAGAAGATACTCTCCCGCCCCGGGTCTCCTTACTCCCCCTCAGCCGGTGCGCCCTCGCCGGCGGCCGTCTTGCGGGCGGCCGCCCCCAACTCCCCTTCCCAGCGCAGGTACAGGGAATGCGGCACGTCGACGGCGTCCAGCACCCGTCCGGCCACGAAATCCACGAGTTCGCGCACGGTGGAGCCGCCGGCGTAGAAACCGGGCGAAGCGGGCAGGACGACCGCCCCCTGCGCGTCGAGCTCCACCAGGTGCTTCAACGTCACCCCGTTGAGTGGCGTCTCGCGCACGCAGACGACGAGTGGGCGGCGCTCCTTGAGGGTGACGCTGGCGACGCGCTGCAGCAGGTCCTTGCTCAGGCCGAGCGCGATCCCGGCCACCGCGCCGGTGGTCGCGGGCACCACGAGCATGCCCTTGGCCGGGTAGGAGCCGCTGGACGGGCCGGCCGCGAAGTCCCCGGCGGGCCAGTAGCGGACGTCGTCCAGGCCCTCGTCGCTCCCGAGCCAGGCGGCGAGGTCGGTGCGCCAGTGGGCGTCCCGGAAGGAGATGCCGGTCTCGTCCAGGATGGTGAGCCGGGCGGCGCGGCTGACGACCAGGTCCACCGCCTCGCCGGCGGCCAGCAGCGCGCGGATCACCGAGGCCGCGTACGGCGTCCCCGACGCACCCGAGACCCCGACCACCCACGGCTGACGCTTCGCAGTTCCCATGGGGCAATTCTGTCCCGGCTCCACCCGTGGTTCCGGACCGGGCCGACCGGGAGGGGTCCGGGAGCGCCCGCCCCTGGGAGGATGGGCGCATGGCAGCGACCCTCGTCGACCTCACCCATCAGGTGACCACCGCGATGCCGGTCTACCCCGGCGATCCGGCCGTCCTGCTGGAGCCCGCGCTCACCACGGCCACCGCCGGGGTGAACGTGCTGGCCCTGCACCTCGGCTCGCAGTCCGGGACGCACGTGGACGCGCCGTACCACGTGGACGTCACCTGGCCGACCCTGGACGGGCTGCCGCTGGAGCGGTTCACCGGCCCCGCCGTGGTCGCCGACCTGCGCGGGCTGGAGCCCCGGTCGGCCGTCACCCCCGGGCTGCTGGCGGCCGCGCTGGAGCGGGTCGCGGACTCCGGCGAGGGCACCGTCCTGCTGCTGGCCACCGGCTGGGCCCGGCACTGGGGCACCGACGCCTACCTCGCCCACCCCGCCCTGACCCCGGCCGCCGCCGAGGCGATCGTCGCCGCCGGGGTGCGGACGGTCGGGGTGGACGCGCTCAGCGTCGACCCGACCCCCGACCCGGGCCCGGGCGACCCGGCGGTGGCCGCCCTGCTCGCCGACCTCACCGACGAGCACGACCACGGCGCCGCCGACGAGCCCACGCTCGCCGCGCACCGGGTGCTGCTGGGGGCGCCCGGCGGCGGGGTGATCGCCGAGAACCTGACCGACCTGCGGCCGCTGCTGGCGGCCCAGGAGGCCGGCCTGCCGGTGGAGGTCTCGCTGTTCCCGCTGCGGCTGGTCGCGGCGGACGGCGCACCGGTACGGGCGGTGGCCCGGCTGGGCTGAGCCGGACTCTCCGTCCGGGCCGGGGACTTGGTCTAGACCATCCCCCGTCAACGCCAGTACGCTTTCCGGCCATGGCTGAGATCATCGGAGTGATCGAGCGACTCTGGCGCTACCCCGTGAAGTCCACCGGCGGCGAGCGGCTCGACTCCGTCGAGGTGGACGAGCGCGGCCTGGCCGGCGACCGCCTCTACGCCGTCCGCGACGCCGCGGGGAAGCTCGGCTCGGGCAAGAACACCCGCCGCTTCCGCCGGATGGACGGCCTGCTCCGCCTCTCCGCCCGGCTCGGCCACCGGATCGACGGCCCCGAACTGTTCGATCCGCTCGGCCGCCCGGTCGACCGGCCGAACTCCTTCCTGCGCGCCTACCTCCAGCGCGAGGACGTCGAACTCGCCCGCGAGGACGCCGTCTCGCACTTCGACCGGCTGCCGGTCAGCGTGCTCAGCACCGCCACCCTGGACTGGGTCCGCGAGGCCGTCCCCTTCACCGTGGTCGACGAGCGGCGGTTCCGCCCCAACATCGTGCTGCGCACCCCGCCCGGCACCCCGCCGTTCGTCGAGGACGCCTGGCTCGGCCGCCAGGCCTCCGGCGAGACCCCCGGCAGCGCCAAGCTCTCCTTCGTCGCCTCCAGCGAGCGCTGCGCGATGACCGGCGCCCCGCAGCCCGGACTGCCGCACGCCCCCGAGATCCTCAAGGCCGTCGTGCACGCCCACGACGGCCGGCTCGACGCCCTCGCCGAGGTCGCCGCCCCGGGCCGCCTGCGGGTCGGCGACCGGCTGCTCCTCGGCTGACCACGGCCCCCGCGTCCGTCACCGCCCTTGCCCGAAGGGCGACTTGACCCTCGCGAACCGGCAGCCGAGGACGAGGCACCGCGGGGTGCCGGTCACGGGTCCTCCTCAGGGGGTGTCGCCGACGCTCCCGGATTCCGCCGCGGGGAGGGCGACCGCGCGCAGGTAGGCCTGGGCGAAGAGCTCGACGGTCTCGTCCGTCGACGGCAGCCCGTCCCCCAGGGCGGGTTCCAGCACCGGCCGCATCAGCGCGTGGTTGAGCAGCGGACCGATCATCAGCTGGGTCAGCACCGGGGTGGGCAGCGGTCTCAGCCGGCCGGCCCGCACGTGCGGGCGCAGCAGCCGGTCCAGGCCGGCGAGCGCCTGCGGCAGGGTGGCGGCCATCACCCGGGCGGCGGGGCCGTCTGGGCGGCCGAGCAGGTCGGCGAAGACCGCCGGGACGATCCGCGGCTCGTGCACGAAGGCCGCGGCGAAGGTGGCGTGGAGCGCCCGGACGGTCTCCTCCAGGGTCTCCGGCGGGTCGGCGGCGAGGGCCTCCAGGTCGGGCAGCGCGGAGTGCCGCTCGAACACGGCGGCGAGCAGGCCGTCCCGCCCCTCGAAGACGGTGTGCAGGCTGGGCAGCGAGCAGTCGGCCCGGTCGGCCACGGCGTCCAGGGTGACCCCGGCCAGGCCGCGCTCGGCCACCAGCAGCGCCGCCGCCGCGATCGCGCGCTCGCGCACCGGCGGCCGTCCGCCCGGGTCGACGCCCGCCTCCCGGACGGCCTCGTCCAGCACCGCCCGGGAGCCGCCGAGCCTGCGCAGCAGCGTGCTGCGGGAGATGCCGGCCGTCGCGGCGATCGCCGTGAGCGGGACGTCCGCGACGTCCTGGCCCCGTTCCTTCGCCGCCGTGAGGGCGGCCGTCACCAGCTCCTTCATGTGAAGCATCGTACTACTTGACACCTGGGACGGTTCCAGAGATTCTGTATATGCAGGTTCCACACGGACAGTGATCAATCGAGCACTGAAAGGGGAGAGCCATGAGCGTCGTGATCTCCGGGGGCGGGCCGGCCGGAATGATGCTGGGCCTGATGCTGGCACGCGCCGGTGTCGAGGTGACCGTGCTGGAGAAGCACGGGGACTTCCTGCGCGACTTCCGCGGCGACACCGTCCACGCCTCCACCGTGCGGCTGATGGACGAACTCGGCCTCGGCCGGAAGTTCGCCGCGCTGCCGCAGAGCCGCCTCGGCAACCTGGTGGTGCAGCCGCCCGGCTCCGCCCCCGTCGCGCTGAGCGCCTACGAGCGGCTGCGGCCCCCGTACAACTACATCGCCATGATCCCGCAGTGGGACCTCCTGAACTTCCTGGTCGCGGAGGCCCGGCAGGAGCCCGCCTTCACCCTGCGGATGAACACCGAGGCGACCGGACTGCTCCGGGACAGCGGCCGGGTCACCGGAGTCCGGTACCGCACCCGGGACGGCGAGGAGGGCGAGCTGCGCGCCGACCTCACCGTCGCCGCCGACGGCCGGCACTCCACCCTGCGCCGGGCGGCCGGCCTGGCCGCCCAGGAGTTCCCGGTGCCCTTCGACACCTGGTGGTTCCGGCTGCCCCGGCACCCCCACGAGCAGGCCCAGCCGCCCAGCCTCGTCCCCGGGTTCGGGTCCGGCGACATGGTGCTGAGCTTCGCCCGGACCGACTACTTCCAGATCGCCTACTTCCGCGCCAAGGGCGCCGACCCGCAGCTGCGCGCCGAGGGGATCGAGCGGTTCCGCGAGCGGATCGCCCGGCTGCTGCCCCAGTACGCGGACCGGGTCGACCAGCTGGCGAGCCTCGACGACCTGCACCTGCTCGACGTCCGGCTCAACCGGCTGGACCGCTGGTACACCGACGGGCTGCTGCTGATCGGCGACGCCGCCCACGCGATGTCCCCGGCCGGCGGGGTGGGCATCAACCTCGCCATCCAGGACGCCGTCGCGGCCGCCACCCTGCTCGCCGAACCGCTGCGCCGCGGCCGTCCGACCGTGGCGGCCCTGGCCCGGGTCCAGCACCGCCGGCTGCGGCCGACGGTGATCATGCAGCGGATGCAGCGGGTCCTGCACAGCGTGCTGTTCGAGCCGGTCCTCACCGGCAAGCGGGCCGGCCCGCCCGCCCGGCTGGTGGCCCTCGCCCGGCACGTCCCCGGCTTCCCGGTACTGCTCTCCCGCCTGATCGCCTTCGGCCCGCTCCCCGAGCACGCACCGGCCTTCGCCCGGCGCGACGCCTGAGCCCCGGCGGGCGGCATCCGCCCCGATCCCCGCGAACCGTCCGTTCGGACGGGCGGATCGCGGGGAACGACCGTTGGCATGACGATCCCTCACCGCCTGATCGGCACCGGCGACCACCACGTCCTGGTCCTGCACGACTGGTTCGGCACCAGCGCGGGCTGGGGCCCGTTCCTCGACTACCTCGACGGCAAGGCCTTCGGCTACGCCTTCCTCGACTACCGCGGCTACGGGCTGCGCAAGGGCGTCACCGGCGCGTACACGCTCGCCGAGATCGCCTCCGACGCGCTCGCCCTGGCCGACCAGCTCGGCTGGGACCGCTTCTCGCTGGTCGGCCACTCCATGGGCGGCAAGGCGGCCCAGCAGGTGCTCGCCGAGGCGCCGCTGCGGGTGCGCAAGCTGGTCGGCCTGGCCCCGGTGCCGGCCGGGGAGTACCCGATGGACGCGGCGGGCGAGGCCCTGTTCTACGGCGCGGCCGAGGACCGGGAGAAGCGCTTCGCGATCCTCGACCTGGTCACCGGGCAGCGGGCCGGCCGGGTCTGGCTCGACCACATGGTCGACCAGTCCCTGCGGCAGTCCACCCCCGAGGCCTTCGGCCGCTACGTCCACGACTGGACGACGGCCGACCTGCGGCGCCGGATCGACGGCAACCCGGTGCCGGTCAAGGTGATCGTCGGCGAGCACGACCTCGCCCTCACCGCCGAGGTGATGCGCGGCACCTTCCTCGCCCACTACCCCAACGCCGAGCTGGAGGAACTCGCCGGCAGCGGGCACTACCCGATGTACGAGGCCCCGGTGGCCCTGGCGACGGCGCTGGAGGACTTCCTGCACAACTGAGGCCGGCCCGGCCGGGGCCTCCGTATGATCCGACGATCATGACTGATCACGAGCTCTGGCACCGTCTGGACCGCATCCGCCACGAACGCGGGCTCCTCACCCCCGGCGAGCTGGTGCTGCTCGCCGACCGGGGCGTGGCCGTCCTCGACCCGTTCTCCGTACTGGTCGCGCGGCGGGTGACGCTGTCGGCGGAGACCGTCCTGTACCCGGGCGCGACCGTCGAGTGCGACGCGGACAGCGACTGCGCGATCGGCCCGGGCACCGTCCTGTACGGCGGCGCCCGGATCGTCGCGACCGGCGGCGGGCGGATCACCGTCGGACGCCGCGCGCGGATCGGCGAGGGCGGCGCCGTGGTCAGGGCCGGGGCGGGCGAGGCCATCGAGCTCGGGGACGAGGTCAGGATCGCCAACGGCGCCGAGCTGACGGGCCGTTGCCGCCTCGGCACCGGCGCCCAGGTCCTCGGCCCGATCTCCGCCCGCGCGGTCGAGCTCGCCGCCGGCCGCCCGTACACCCACCCCGACCCGGACGGTCGCGGCGGCGTCCTCAAGGGCCACGGCCGGGCCCGGGGCACCCGGGTCGGCGTCGGCGAGGTCGTCAACGGCAACGGCGACTTCGCCGCCGCCCCGGTCGAACGCCAGCGGACCTACCACCCGGACGCCCCCCACCTGGGCGACTGACCCCGCGGCGCCTCCGGACCCGTACCCCGCACCCCGGGACCGAGGAGGTCGGCGGCCGCCCAGAGCGCGAAGCATCAGGGGGCGTGCGGGAGTTGGCGCGCGCCACGGGGTAGACGCTGGCGCATGGACCCGAGACCCGTGCGCATTGGGCGTCTCATCCTTCTCGCTTACGTTCGATGCATGACAGATGAGCGAGTTGACGACACGTCGCCGGTGCTGGTGATCGGCGTCTCCGGAGCGGTCGGGCGGCACGTCGGGCTGCAGCTCGCGGCGGCCGGCGTGCGGGTGCGGACACTGCCCCGGCGGGAGCTGCGCGACCCGGCGTCGCTGGAGGCCGCGGTGCAGGGCGCCGGCGCGGTGCTGCTGGGGTGGCCGTTCCCGACGGCGGACGGGGCCACGGAGGCCGTCGGCGTGCTGGCCCGGGAGGTCGGGCGGGTGGTGTTCCTGTCCTCGGCCGTCCCCGGCCGGCCGGAGGGCGGGATCGAGGCGCTGCTCGCCGGCAGCGGGGTGCGGCACACGGTGCTGCGGGCGCACGGCTTCGCCGCCGCGTTGCAGTGGGCGGAGGAGATCAGGGCCGGGGGCACGGTGCGGGGCTACGGCGGCGCGGCCGGGCTGAACCCGGTGGACGAGCGGGACGTCGCGGCGGTGGCCGTCCGGGCCCTGGTGGAGGACGGCCACGACGGCGCCCGGTACGTCCTCACCGGCCCGGAGTCGCCGACCCAGGCGGAGCAGGTGGAGATCATCGGCGCGGCCACAGGGCGCCCGGCCAGCTGGCAGGAGGTCTCCCGCGAGACCGCCCGCCACCGGTTGTCCGCCGCCGGCCGCCCGTCGGCCGCCGTCGACGGCGCCCTGGACCTCGTCCACGCCCGCCTCACCGCCCCCGAGCCGGCCACCAGCACCGTCCAGGACGTCACCGGCCACCCGGCCCGCAGCTTCCACGCCTGGGCGAGGGACCACGCGGCCCTGTTCCGCTGAGCCGGTCCACGAGCGGCGGGCGGGCCCGGACGAGGCGGGAGGAGCGCCCCGTGAGCCCGCCGGCGGACGCGCGGATCAGATCCCGAGCCCCCGGACGACCAGGTCCACCAGCGCGAAGAAGAACAGCGAGATCCCCACGAAGCTGTTGGTCTGGAAGAACGCCCGGTTGAGCTTCGACAGGTCGTTCGGCCGCACGATGGTGTGCTCGTACACGAAGGCCCCCGCGACGACCACGAGGCCGATCCAGAACGCCGCTCCGGCGTCCGTCAGGAGCGCGAACCAGCCCAGCAGGAGCGTCGTCAGGACGTGGCACACCCGCGCGCCCCGGATGGCCGCCGGCACGCCGTACCGCGCGGGCACCGAACGGACCCCGTGCTCGCGGTCGGACTCGACGTCCTGGCAGGCGTAGACGAGGTCGAAGCCGCCGATCCAGATGCCGACGGCCACGCCCAGCACGACCGCCTCCCACGACCAGCTGCCCGTGACCGCGAGCCAGGCGCCGACCGGCCCCATCGCCTGGGCGATGCCCAGGATCGCCTGCGGGAAGTTCGTGAACCGCTTGCCGTACGGGTAGACCACCATCGGCACCACGGCGACCGGCGCGAGCGCCAGGCAGAGCGGGTTGAGCATCGCGGCCGCGCCGAGGAAGACCACCAGCGCGACGGCCGAGCCGACGTACGCGGTCTTCAACGACACCGCTCCGGTGACCAGTTCACGCGTGGCCGTGCGCGGGTTGCGGGCGTCGATCTCCCGGTCGATGATCCGGTTCGCCGCCATGGCGAAGGTGCGCAGCCCCACCATGCACACGGTGACGACGAACAGCTCGCCCCAGTGCACCCGCTTGTCCGCGAGGAACATGGCCGTCAGCGCGGCGATGTACGCGAACGGGAGCGCGAAGACCGAGTGCTCGATCATCACCAGGCGGAGGAACGCCCTGGTGCGCCCCGGTGTCTCGACAGCGGCCGTGCTCACAGTCCGTATTCCTTCCAGCGGCGCGACACCAGTTCGGCGGTGGCCGGGTCGGAGGACACCATCTCCGGCCAGCCGCCGTCCCGGGTGTACCCCTCCTCCGGCAGCTTGCGGGTCGCGTCGATGCCCGCCTTGCCGCCCCAGAACTGCTGGTACGAGGCGTGGTCCAGGTGGTCCACCGGGCCTTCGACCACGGTCAGGTCCCGGCTGTAGTCGACGTTGCCGAAGGCCCGCCAGGCGACCTCCTGGTAGTCGTGCACGTCGCAGTCGGCGTCCACCACGATGATCAGCTTGGTCAGCGACATCATGTGCGCGCCCCAGATCGCGTGCATCGTCTTCTGGGCGTGCTTGGCGTACTTCTTGTCGATCGAGACGATCACGCAGTTGTGGAAGCCGCCGGCCTCGGGCAGGTCGTAGTCGACGATGTCCGGGATGATGATCTTCAGCAGCGGCAGGAAGAACCGCTCGGTGAACTTGCCCAGCGGGCCGTCCTCCGTCGGCGGGCGGCCGACCACGATGGACTGGAGGATCGGGCGGCGGCGCATCGTCACGCAGTCGATCTTCAGCGCCGGGAACGGCTCCTGCGGGGTGTAGAAGCCCGTGTGGTCGCCGAACGGGCCCTCGGGCAGCATCTCGCCGGGCTCCAGCCAGCCCTCCAGGACCACCTCGGCGTCGGCCGGGACCTGGAGCGGCACCGTCTTGCAGTCGACCATCCGGACCCGCTCCCCGGCGACGAAGCCGGCGAAGAGGTACTCGTCGATGTCCCCGGGCAGCGGCGCGGTGGCCGCGTAGGTGACGGCCGGGGGGCAGCCGAAGGCGATCGCGACCGGGAGGCGCTCACCGCGCTTGGCCGCCACCGCGGCGTGGTTGCGGCTGTCCTTGTGGATCTGCCAGTGCATGCCGATGGTGCGGCGGTCGTGCCGCTGGAGCCGGTAGAGGCCCAGGTTGCGGATGCCGCTGTCCGGGTCCTTGGTGTGGGTCAGGCCCAGGTTGAAGAAGGAGCCGCCGTCCTGCGGCCAGGTGAAGAGCGCGGGCAGGTCGTCCAGGTCGACGTCGTCGCCGGTGAGCACGACCTCCTGCACCGGGGCGTCACCCGGCTTCACGTGCCGGGGCGGGACGTGCGCCATCGAGGCGAGCTTGCCGAAGGCGTCCCGGAAGCCGGTGAAGCCCTGCGGCAGCTCGGGCTTGAGCAGGCCGGCGATCTTCTCGGAGATGTCGTCCGGGCCCTTGAGGCCGAGCGCCTTGGCCAGCCGCCGCTCGGTGCCGAAGACGTTCATCGCCAGGGGCATCGACGAGCCCTTGACGTTCTCGAAGAGCAGCGCCGGGCCCTTGGCCTTCTGCACCCGGTCGACGATCTCGCCGATCTCCAGGTGCGGGTCCACCTCCGCCTTGATGCGCTTGAGGTCGCCCTCACGGTCGAGGGCCCGGAGAAACGAGCGGAGATCGTCGTATGCCATGCCTGTCAGTATCCGCCACCCGATAGCCTGGCCGGGTCAAGGGCCCCTGGAAGGCGCCCGCCACCATCGCCGCCCGGGGGGAGATCCCAGCCGTGCCGAGGATTCTTCTGACCATCATCCTTCCGCTCGCGCTCTGGGTCTGGGCGTTCGTGGACTGCCTGACCACGCCCGAGGACGAGGTGAAGCACCTGCCCAAGGTGGTCTGGGTGCTGATCGTGCTGCTCTTCCCGCCGCTGGGCCCGATCGCCTGGCTGATCGCCGGCAAGCAGCGCGGCTTCCTGCGGGCCGCGCCCGCCGGGGCCCACCCGGGGTACCCGGCCGACGACCGGGCGGGCCGTCCCGCCGCGCGCGGCGGGCGCCCGCTGGCGCCGGACGACGACCCCGAGTTCCTCGCCTCGTTGAAGAAGGACGACAAAGACCACGAGTCCATGCTCAAGCAGTGGGAGGCCGATCTGCGCCGTCGCGAGCGGGAGCTGCGCGACCGCGACGAGCCCGAGGACGGCAGGAAGAGCTGATCGGAGCGGGTCCGCCCGCTCGCCCGGACAGCCCACCCCCACCGTGCGGGGTGGGCTGCGGCATTTTTGGTGCTTCCCTACGACTGCGCAACCCCTAACCCGGACGGCGACCCCCTGCCCGCCGGGCTTGAGCGGACCTTGAGCGGGGCCCAAGAGGACCGGCCTACAGTACTGGGAGACGGCCCTGACCTGCGCTTTCCTTCATGCTCAGATCATCGGACCATCATCTGTCCGACAACCCCCGGTATCCGAATGAACACCGAGCGCTCAGTCAACGATCCGACCGCTTCTGTCCAGGCCTGACAGCTAAACGAACTCGACCTTGTACGGAATCGACGCCGAAACCAGCGCACGGCCCCTCGTACAGTCATAAGTGAAGAAAGTGATTCGCAGCCGGGGGCACAGCAGACGTTGGCTGTCGGACAGTTCCCTCACCCTTGGAGTGGTTCGAGATGACGGTTGTGCATGAGGCGCCGGTCGACGGCGAGGTCCCCGAGGTCCCGGCCGACGCCCGCGGGCGGGTCGCCGAGCTGCACGAGCTGCGCGAGAAGGTCCGCCGCGGCCCCAGCGACAAGGCCACCGAGGCCCAGCACGCCAAGGGCAAGCTGACCGCGCGCGAGCGCATCGAGCTGCTGCTGGACGAGGGCTCCTTCCAGGAGGTCGAGCCGTTTCGCCGGCACCGCGCCCAGGGCTTCGGCCTGGAGGCCAAGAAGCCGCACACCGACGGCGTGATCGTCGGCTGGGGCACCGTCCACGGGCGCACCGTCTTCACGTACGCGCACGACTTCCGGATCTTCGGCGGCGCGCTGGGCGAGGCCCACGCCCAGAAGATCCACAAGATCATGGACATGGCCATCGCGGCCGGTGCCCCGCTGGTCTCGCTGAACGACGGCGCCGGCGCCCGCATCCAGGAGGGCGTCACCGCCCTGGCCGGCTACGGCGGCATCTTCCAGCGCAACACCAAGGCGTCCGGCGTCATCCCGCAGATCTCGGTGATGCTCGGCCCGTGCGCCGGCGGCGCCGCGTACTCCCCCGCGCTGACCGACTTCGTCTTCATGGTCCGCGAGACCTCGCAGATGTTCATCACCGGCCCGGACGTGGTCCAGGCGGTCACCGGCGAGAAGATCAGCCAGAACGGCCTCGGCGGCGCCGACGTGCACGCCGGCGTCTCCGGCGTCTCGCACTTCGTCTACGACGACGAGCAGTCCTGCATCGAGGAGGTCCGCTACCTCCTGTCGCTGCTGCCGCAGAACAACCGCGAGATGCCGCCGTCCGTGGTGACCGAGGACCCGGTCCAGCGCCGCAACGACAGCCTGCTGGACCTGGTGCCCGCCGACGGCAACCGCCCGTACGACATGCGCAAGGTGATCGAGGAGATCGTCGACCACGGCGAGTACCTGGAGGTCCACGAGCGCTGGGCCACCAACGTGCTCTGCGTGCTCGCCCGGATCGACGGCCACGTCGTCGGCATCATCGCCAACCAGCCGCAGTCGCTGGCCGGCGTGCTGGACATCAACGCGAGCGAGAAGGCCGCCCGCTTCGTCCAGATGTGCGACGCCTTCAACATCCCGCTGGTCACCCTGCTCGACGTCCCCGGCTTCCTGCCCGGCGTCGACCAGGAGCACGGCGGCATCATCCGCCACGGCGCCAAGCTGCTGTACGCGTACTGCAACGCCACCGTGCCGCGCATCTCGCTGATCCTGCGCAAGGCCTACGGCGGCGCGTACATCGTGATGGACTCCCGCTCGATCGGCGCCGACCTGTCGTACGCCTGGCCGACCAACGAGATCGCCGTGATGGGCGCCGAGGGCGCGGCCAACGTCATCTTCCGGCGCGAGATCAACGCCGCCGAGGACCCGGACGCCATGCGCGCCCAGAAGATCAAGGAATACAAGAACGAGCTGATGCACCCGTACTACGCGGCCGAGCGCGGCCTCGTGGACGACGTCATCGACCCGGCCGAGACCCGCCAGGTGATCGCTTCCGCCCTGGCCATGCTCCGCACCAAGCACGCCGACCTGCCCAGCCGCAAGCACGGCAACCCGCCGATGTAGTGGCGCGCACCGCCGCGACAGCCCGCACCTCAGCAGCAGCCCGCACCGACGCGCCACCACCTCAGACCGCAGCCACCCGGGGGAGAAACCAGGACATGACCGCTTCCGCCGAACCCCTCGTCCGCATCGTCCGCGGCAGCCTCACCGACGAGGAACTCGCCGCCCTGACCGCCGTCCTCGCCGCGCGCGCCGCCGTCGCGCAGCAGTCCGCCGCCGCCGCGCCGATCGAGCCGATCGCCAACTGGCAGCGCCTGGAGCGCCGCCCGGCGTACTACTCGCCGTTCAGCTGGCAGCAGGCGGCCTGACGGCCCACGGCCCGTGCCGACGGCCGGTCACCCCGCTCGGGTGACCGGCCGTCCGGCGTTGCCCGGGCCGCCTCGGGCTTCGTCCGGGGCCGCGTCGGCGCCGGCCCGGGGCCGCTCCGGCGGTGCTCCCGCCCGGTCGGCCGGGGCCGGAGGGGCCCGCGGCGGGCTCGGTAGGATGCCTACTGGACGGTATGCGTCCGCCGCCCCGTCCGCCCCCATAGGATCGGCCGCTGCCGAGACCAGAACTTTCCAGGGAGGCTGCGATGGCCAGGCAGGCCCGCGCGCTGGCGACCCGCCAGACGGTACTCGTCGCGGCGGCCGAGGTGTTCGACGAGCGGGGCTACGCCGCCGCCACGATGTCCGAGATCCTGGACCGCGCCGGCGTCACCAAGGGCGCGCTGTACTTCCACTTCCGCTCCAAGGAGGAGCTGGCGCTCGCCGTCATCGAGGGACAGGGCGTCTTCATCTCCGGCTGGACACCGGCCTCGGACAGCCCGGTGCAGAACCTGATCGACCTCGGGTACGCCTTCGCCCGCGCGCTCCAGACCGACCCGCTGGTGCGCGGCAGCATCCGGCTGACGATCGAGCACGGCAGCTTCACCCAACCGCAGCTCGCGGCCTACCAGGGCTGGATGGACACCGTCCGCGTCCTGCTGGAGCACGCCCGGGAGGCCGGCGACCTCCACCCGGGGGTCGACCTGACCGCGGCCGCCGGGGTGATCACCGGGGCCGTCACCGGCATCCAGCTGAGCTCCCAGGTGCTGGCCGACCGGCAGGACCTGATCCAGCGGCTGTCCGACCTCTGGACGCTGCTGCTGCCCGGCCTGGTCCAGCCGCACGCGCTCGCCCGGCTGAGCGTCGCCGAGCGCGCCTGAGCCCCGACTCCGGGAGCCCCGGGGCCGGGGCCGGTCAGACCCGGTAGCCCGCCCGGCGCTCCGCCGTCACCAGGGCCGGCAGCGCGGCCGTCCAGAGCCGGCTCACCGCCTCAGGACCGGGCCGGCCGGTCTCCTCGCCCGCGAGCAGCACCTGGCCGGCCGCCACCGCGGTGAGCAGTTCGGCGGCGGCCCGCCGGTCCACCCCGGGGCGCAGCTCGCCGGCCTCGGCGGCGCGGTCCAGCAGCCGGTGGACGACGGCGGTGAGGCTGCGCCAGGCGACGTCGGAGGCCACGGGCGGGCCGTCCGGCCCCTCCTGGGCGCCGTCCCGGCGCGGGCCCTGGCGGCCGAGCCGGACGCCGGCCCGCACCACCACGTCCTCGCGCAGCATCCGGGCCAGCTCGTGCGAGAAGTCGATCAGCCCCTGGAGGGCCGGGCCGTCGGCCCGCAGCGCGCGCAGCGCGGCCGAGCCGACCTCCCGCCCGGAGGCGCGGCGCACCCCGTCGGCGAGGGCCTGCTTGGACACGAAGTGGAAGTAGAGGGCCCCCTTGCTCACCCCGGCCCGGCGGCTGATGTCGACCAGGCTGGCGGCCTCGAAGCCCACCCGCGCGAAGGTCTCCGCGGCGGCGAGCAGTACGGCCCGCCGGGTCCGCCCAGCCCGCTCCTGCTTGACCACTGGCCCCCTCCGGACTCGGCCGGGCGCGATCCCCGCCCCACCCGGCTGCTGTCGGCGCGGCCCCTGCGGGGGCGGCGCTCGCATGCGGACGGCACCCTCCGAAACCGCATGGTTGGTATCTAATCTAGCGCTTGCTTCGCCCCCGCCGTCCAGCGGGGACGGCCCCCCACCGATGGTCCGAGGCCTCCCGAACGGGCATTCCCGCAGCCCAGGGGGCAGGTAGCGTGGCCGGGCCGGAGCGTTCGACCTGGGCACCCCAGCCGCCGAACACAAACCGGGTGGTATGTATGTTTTGCTCGGACGGCCGTGGCGGCCGCTCCGACCGACACCCTGAAGCGGGGGCCCGTCATGCCATCGATCGTAGAGCCGGACCCGCACGATCCGTACGCCCACCCCGGCCCGGGCAACGCCGGCGGCTTCGGGTTCGACGACGGCCCCACCGCCGGCTACGACTTCCACCACGGCCCCGCCACCGGCTACGACTTCCACGACCGGACCGTCTCCCGGCACCTGGTGCACCGCGCCTCGGTGTCCGAGGTGTTCCTCACCGGCTGGCAGGCCACCGGCCCGTACGACTTCCTGCTCGGCGCCCAGTGGCCCCGGCTGCACGGCTTCTACCGGCTGCCCGGGGACCGCTACCACGACCCGGTGCTGCTGGCCGAAACGATCCGGCAGACCGGGCTGCTGATCGGCCACGCCGGGTTCGGGGTGCCGCGCGGCCACCACTTCATGATGGAGGACCTCTCCTACGCGCTCGACGGGACCGGCCTGCCGGGCCTCGCCGTCACCGCCGGCCCCGCCTCGCTGATGCTGGCCGTCGGCTGCGAGGACGTCCGGATGCGGCACGGCGAGCTCGCCTCGCTCCGGGTCTGCGTCGACGTCACCCGGGACGGCCGGCCGATCGGCCGCGGCAGCGGACGGCTGCGGGTGGTCTCCCCCGCCTCGTACGCCCGGCTGCGCGGCCCCGCGCGGCGCACCCTCCCACCGCGCCCGCCGGCACCCGCCGCGCCCGAGCTGGTCGGCCGCGCACAGCCGGCGGACGTGGTGCTCAGCCCGACCCTGGCGCCGGACACCTGGCTGCTGCGCGCCGACGCCACCCACCCGGTGCTGTTCGACCACGAGCTGGACCACGTGCCCGGGATGCTGGTGCTGGAGGCCGCCCGGCAGGCCGCCCAGCGGCTGCGCCACCCCGAGCCGGTGGTCCCGGTCGAGCTGGTGACCTCCTTCGACCACTACATCGAGCTGGACCGGCCCTGCTTCGTCCGGGCCGCCCCCGAACCGGCCCCCGGGCCGGCCGCGGCGGACGGGCGGCTCGCGGTACGGGTCGAGCTGCTCCAGGACGGCCGGACGGCGGCCGAGTGCCTGCTGCTCACCGTGCCGGTGGACGGACCGGCCGAGGGCCCGAGAGTGCCGGTCCGGCGGGACGCCTACGACGGCCGCCCCGCCGTCCCGGGCCCCGCCGTACCCGGCCCTCCCCTGCCGGGCCTCGGGGGCGCCCGGCTGCCGCTGGCGAGTTAGGGACGCCCCGGGCCCGTCAGGCGGCCACCAGGGCGGCCGGCCGGCCCGCGTGCATCACGCTGAGGTTGGTCGCCAGCCGGACCGGGTCCTGGGACAGCCAGAGCCGCAGCGCGGCACCCAGGGCCGCGCTGGCCGACTCGACCCGGACGTCGGTGATCTGCGCGATCCGTGCCGCGCCCGGCACCAGCAGATCGGCCAGCGGGGTCGGCAGCCACACCGTCAGGGCGCACGGCGCGGGCACGGCCAGCGCCCCCAGCAACCGGTAGGCGTCCCCCGGCGCGCTGAGCGTCGGGATGATGTCCAGCAGCGCGTCGGACACCACCTCCGACACGTCGCTCCGGTGTCCCTGGGCGAGCCTGCGGAGCAGCGTGCGCTCGGCGGCGGTGATTCGGACGGTCAGCATGACCTCGTCGCACTCCATTGCGCGATTTCCTCCTCAGTTCCCTCTCGCACCGGCCGGCGGCCGGCGCGCACTACCCCGTTTCACACATCGGCCCGGCTACCTGTGGGAGAGAGCCGGGCCGGTGGGTGATCGTGTGCCCCGGTCAGATCCCCGCGTAGGAGTGCTTTCCGGTGACGAAGATGTTCACCCCGTAGTAGTTGAAGAGCCAGCAGGCGAACGCCGCCAGCGCCAGGTAGGCGGCCTTGCGGCCCTTCCAGCCGGCCGTCGCACGGGCGTGCAGGTAGCAGGCGTAGGCGACCCAGGTGATGAACGACCAGGTCTCCTTCGGGTCCCACTCCCAGTACTTGCCCCAGGCCGCCTCGGCCCAGATCGCGCCCGCGATGATGGTGAACGTCCACAGCGGGAAGACCAGGGCGTTGATCCGGTAGGACAGCTTGTCGAAGGTGGACGCGGCGGGCAGTCGGCGCCAGATCGAGGCCGAGGTGCCCAGCGGGCCGGTGGTGAGGCCGGCCGCCGTCCGCTTCTCGAAGGACTCCTTGCCGAGGTACAGCAGCGTGGCGATGAACGCCGCGTAGAAGGCGCCGCCGCAGAAGATCGCGGTGGAGACGTGGATCGCCAGCCACGGCGAGTGCAGCGCCGGGACGAGCTGCTCGGAGTCGGTGTACAGCACCGTGGTGGCGATGCCGAGGGTCAGCAGCACCGCGAGCACGACCGGCAGGCCGAGCCAGCGGACCTTCTTCTTCGCGGCCAGCAGCACCAGGTACGCGGCCGTCATCGCGAAGGCGAAGGCGCAGGAGAACTCGTACATGTTGCCCCACGGCCAGCGGGAGACCGACAGGCCGCGGGTGATGATGCCGCCGCCGTGCAGCGCCAGCGCCAGCACGGTGAGCGAGACGGCGATCCGGCCGGCCAGGTCGGCCCGCACGCTGGTGCCGGCCGCGCCCGGGCCGTCCTCCTCCTCGGCGCCGCGCCCGGTGGTGACCACCGTCGCGCCCTCGCCCGCGATCGCGGTGCGGGTGAGCGTCGTGGTGCCGCCGCCGGCCCCGGCCACCGTGACGGTGACCTTCTTCGCGGCCTTCCTGTCCGCCGCGGCGACGGTCTCGCCCAGGCTGCCCGCCTGTTCGGTCGAGCGGACGGCGACGGCGCCCTTGCTGCCGAAGGTCCACTCGATCATGTGGGCGAACATGGCGAGGGTGTAGACCACCATCGCCGAATAGATCAGCTTGTTGGAGAGGTCGGCCAGCTGTGGGTCGACCGCCGAGGCGAGATGCACCGTCTACTCCTTGGAGTTCTGGTCGGCAGGGACTGCGGGTTCCGGGGAGGCCGCCGGGACTGTGGGGGTCCCGGTCTCCTCGGGTACGTCCGTTTCGGTGTCGGCGTCCTCGTCCGCGGAGGCCGGAGTGCCGTCCTCGTCCGCGGAGGCCGGGGTGCCGTCCTCACCTTCGGGGGCCGGGGCGTCGTCCTCCTCGTCCTCGGAGGCGGGAGCGTCGTCCTGGAGGTCGACCGCGAGCTCCGCCAGCTCCTCGGCGATCTTCGCCGACTCGCTGCGGGCCAGGCCGGCCAGCTCCACCTGGGTGCCGCCGCCCGGCAGGGCGACCGCCCGCACCCAGATCCGGCGGCGCTGGATGAACAGCGAGCCGATCAGGCCGAGGATCGCGAGCACGCCGCCGCTCAGGGCGATCGCGTTGCCCGGACGGTGCGAGATGTTGAAGCTGGCCCACTGCTTGTAGCCCTCGAAGGTCACCGAGCCGTAGCCGTCGGGCAGGTCCCAGGCCTGGCCGGGCTTGAGCCGGGCCTTGGCCGGCTGGCCGTCCTGGGTGAGCTGGGTGAGCTTGCGGGTGTTGAGCTGGTAGACGTTCTGCGGCAGGCCGGAGTCGGTGCCGAGGTCGCCGGCGAAGGCGTTCAGCACCAGTTCGGGCTCGGCGTCACCGGGGAACAGCGAGACCGGGCCGGTGCCCTCGAAGCTCAGCGGGGCGGTCGGCAGGAAGAAGCCGGAGAAGCCCATCTGGGTCTTGTTGCCGTCGGGGCCCACGCCGTAGTCGGAGACCTTCACGACACCGGTGGAGGTCAGGTTGCCGTCCTGCGGCAGGAACGGGACGGCGCCGCGGTAGACGACCTCGCCCTTGCCGTTCTTGACGCTGACGAACGGGGCGTAGCCGTGGCCGATCAGGTAGACCTTGCTGCCGCCGATCTCCAGCGGGTGGTTGACCTCGATCGTCGACTTCTTCAGCTTCGACTGGTCGCTGCCCTCGTAGTACTCGACGTTCGCGGTGAACTGCCGGGCGGCGCCGATCTGGTCGCCCTTGGTCTGGAACTTCGAGGTGAAGCTGTCCAGCTTCAGGTAGAAGGGGTCGAGGTCCTGGTTGCCGTAGAACCGGGTGCCGTTGAAGTCGTCGAGCTGGGTGATGGTGTTGGAGTAGCCCTCGCCCTGGACCATCAGCTTGCCGCCGGTGCCCGAGGCCAGGCTGGCCCAGGCGAAGCCGCCGAGCAGCGCGAACAGCGACAGGTGGAACAGCAGGTTGCCGACCTCGCGCAGGTAGCCCTTCTCGGCCGCCACCGCGCCGCCGGACAGGTGGGCGCGGAAGCCGCGCTTGCGCAGCAGCCGGTGCGCGGCGGCGTTCACCGCGTCGGCGTCCGCCTCGGTGCGCCAGGCCGCGTGCACCGGCATCCGGGTCAGGTTGCGCGGCGCGGCCGGCGGCTGGGAGCGCAGCACGCCGACGAACTGCCAGGTGCGCGGGACGATGCAGCCGGCCAGCGACACGAACAGCAGGATGTAGATCGCGGAGAACCAGACCGAGCTGTAGACGTCGAACAGCTGGAGCTTCTCGTAGATCGGCGCGACCGTGGCGTGCTGCGCCTTCCAGGCCTCGACCTTCAGCTGGCCCTGGCCGTTCTGGTACTGCGGGATCAGCGAGCCGGGGATGGCGGCCAGCGACAGCAGGAAGAGCAGGATCAGGGCGACCCGCATCGAGGTCAGCTGGCGCCACATCCAGCGCGCCCAGCCGAACGCCCCTATGCCGGTCGGTCCGTCGGACTCGACCGGCGCGGTGCTGAGCCGCTCGGCGGCGACGTCGTCCGGCGCCGGGGGCTGCTCGGTCTCGGTCGTGGTGTTGCTCACGGTCAGATTCCGATCTGGAAGTCGGCGGTCCAGGACTGCAGCTGGCTCAGCATCGAGTCCCAGATCCCGGTGACGAGCAGCAGACCGACCGCGACGAGCATGCCGCCGCCGATCCTCATGACGAGCGGGTAGTGCCGCTTGACCCAGCCGAAGGCGCCCAGCGCCCGGCGGAAGGCCAGCGCGGCCACGATGAACGGTACGCCGAGGCCCAGGCAGTAGAAGGTCATCAGCAGGGCGCCGCGCGCGGCGTCGGCCTGGTTCAGGGCGAGGTTCTGGACGGTCGCCAGGGTCGGGCCGATGCAGGGCGTCCAGCCGACGCCGAAGACCACGCCCAGCAGCGGCGCGCCGAGCAGGCCGACCGACGGACGGCGGTGGGAGCGCACCTCGCGCATGCTCAGACCGGGGACGAGGCCCATGAAGGCGAGGCCCATCACGATCGTCACCGCCCCGAGCACGATCGAGATGACCCGCTTGTGCTCCTGGAGGGTGTCGCCGAACTGCCCGAACAGCGCCCCGCCCGAGACGAACACGGCGGTGAAGCCGAGGATGAACAGCGTCGCCCCGAGCAGCATCCGGCCGCGCCGCGCGCCGCGCGCGTCCGCGAGGTCGGCGGCGGAGAAGCCGGTCACGTACGACAGGTAGCCGGGGACGAGCGGCAGCACGCAGGGCGAGAAGAACGACACCAGTCCGGCCGCCAGCGCGATCGGCGCGGCGACCAGCAGCGCTCCGCTCTGGAGGGTCCCGGTGTTGTCGGCGAGTTGTTGCGGCAGGCTCACTGCTTCTGCTCCGCGACCACCGGCTGGAGGATCGACTCCAGCGCGTCCTCGGTGGTGCCGCCGACGGCGCGGGCGGCCAGCTTGCCGTCCCGGTCGACGATCAGGGTGGTCGGGATGGACTGCGGGTTGAGGCTGCCCTTGGGGAACTTGAGCAGCTGGGTGCCGGCCGGGTCGAAGAGGCTCGGGTAGGTGACGCCCTGCTCCTGCTCGAAGCGGACGGCGTTCTGCTTCTCGGTGTCCCGGGTGTTGATGCCGAGGAACTGGACGCCCTGGTCCTTGTACTTCTCCGAGACGTTCTGGAGGCTCTTGGCCTCGGCCCGGCACGGGCCGCACCAGGAGCCCCAGACGTTCAGCACGACGACCTTGCCCCGGTAGTCGGAGAGCTTGGCCGGGGTGCCCTCCAGGGTGTCCCCGGAGATGTCCGGCGCGTCCCCGCGCTTCCCGGCGTCCGCCTTCGACAGGTTGGTGCCCTTGACCGTGACGAAGCCGACCTGGCCCTCGCCGCCGCCCGACGAGCCCGAGGAGGAACAGCCGGTGAGGGCGAGCGCAGCGGCGGCGACGGTGGCGGCGGCTGCTGCGGCGACACGGGGACGGGGGCGCGTCATGGCAGACATGTGAAAAGTTTCGCATGGAGTTCCGGGCCGGTTCGCCGGGGTCCTCCCTTGCGCGTCGCACCCCTTCTGACCTGCGACGAAATCGGGTCACCCGGCAGTCGCCGGGTGACCCGAAGTCATACTTACACGCCGCTTACGGGAGGCTAGGCGCCGAAGCTCTTGCCCACCGGCTTGTCGCCCTTGCGGCCCTTGCCCACCAGGTGCGCGGGCAGCAGGTCGCGGGCCGGCTCGCGGTAGCCGACCGAGACGATCCGGTCGCCCTCGAAGGTGAAGCTGGTCAGCGAGGCCAGCGAGCACTGCCGGTTGCGCGGGTCGTGCCAGAGCCGGCGGCGCTCGGCGAAGGAGCGGAGGATCCAGATCGGCAGCTGGTGGCTGACGCAGACCGCCTCGTGCCCGCGCGCGGCGTCCCGGGCCGCGCCGATCGCGCCCATCATCCGCACCGCCTGGTCGAGGTAGGGCTCGCCCCAGGACGGCTTGAACGGGTTGGTGAGGTACTTCCAGTAGCCCGGGTTCCGCAGCGAACCGTCGCCGACCCCGAAGGTCTTGCCCTCGAAGACGTTCTCCGCCTCGATCAGCCGCGCGTCCACCGCGATGTCCAGGCCGTGCGCCTCGGCGATCGGCGCGGCGGTCTCCTGGGCCCGCTCCAGCGGGGAGGCCACCACGTGGGTGACGTCCCGGTCGGCCAGGTCCTCGGCGACCCGCTCGGCCATCTTCCGGCCCAGCTCGGACAGGTGGTAGTCCGGCAGGCGTCCGTACAGGACGCCCTCCGGGTTGTGCACCTCGCCGTGCCGCATCACGTGGACGACGGTGATCTCTTTCGCGCTCACTTCTCGACTACTCCTGGGAATCGGGGTACGGGCCGCGGCGGTCAGGCCGTGGCGGCGGCAGCGGCGCGCGCGGCGGCCGGCAGGGCGGCGGCGATCCGCTCGATCGCCCGCTCGTCGTGGGCCGCCGAGACGAACCAGGACTCGAAGGCGGACGGCGGCAGGTAGACGCCCTCGGCCAGCATCGCGTGGAAGAAGGCGGTGAAACGGTACGCCTCCTGGGTCCTGGCCTCGTCATAGTTGGTGACCGGGGCCTCGGTGAAGAACACCGAGAACATGTTCCCGGCGGTCTGCAGCCGGTGCGCGACGCCCTCCTTGGCGAGCGCGTCGGCGACCAGGCCGGAGACCTCGGCGGCGACCTTGTCCACCGTCGCGTACGCCTCGTCGGTGCAGCCGCGCAGCTGGGCCAGGCCCGCCGCGGTGGCGACCGGGTTCCCGGACAGGGTGCCCGCCTGGTAGACCGGGCCGGCCGGGGCCAGGTGCGCCATCACGTCGGCGCGGCCGCCGAAGGCCGCGGCCGGGAAGCCGCCGCCCATGACCTTGCCGAAGGTCAGCAGGTCCGGCGCCCAGCCCTCGTGCGCCGCCTCCAGGCCGTACCAGCCGGCCTTGGAGACGCGGAAGCCGGTCATCACCTCGTCGGAGATGAACAGCGCGCCGTTCTCCCGGCAGAGCCGGGCCAGGCCGCCGTTGAAGCCGGGCAGCGGCGGGACGACGCCCATGTTGCCGGGCGAGGCCTCGGTGATCACGCAGGCGATCTCGCCCGGGTGGGCGGCGAACGCCTGCTCGACGGCGGCCAGGTCGTTGTACGGCAGCACGATGGTGTCGCCGGCCTGGGCGCCGGTGACGCCCGGGGTGTCCGGCAGGCCGAAGGTGGCCACGCCGGAACCGGCGGCGGCCAGCAGCGCGTCCACGTGACCGTGGTAGCAGCCGGCGAACTTCACCACCTTCGCGCGGCCGGTGAAGCCGCGGGCCAGCCGGATCGCGGACATGGTGGCCTCGGTGCCGGAGGAGACCAGGCGGACCTGCTCGACCGGGGCGACCCGGGCGACGATCTCCTCGGCCAGCTCGACCTCGCCCTCGCCGGGGGTGCCGAAGGAGGTGCCGCGGGAGACGGCCCGCTGGACGGCGTCGATCACCGCGGGGTGCGCGTGGCCGAGGATCATCGGACCCCACGAGCACACCAGGTCGACGTACTCGCGGCCGTCGGCGTCGGTGAGGTAGGGACCGGTGCCGGACACCATGAAGCGCGGCGTGCCGCCGACCGCGCGGAAGGCGCGCACCGGGGAGTTGACGCCGCCGGGCGTCACCACGGAGGCGCGGTCGAACAGCGACTGGGACTGGGGGGCTTCGTAGGGGTAGCTCACAAAAGACATGGTCTCAAATCGTGTCCTCACGCTCTGCATGTCCGACCCGATCATCTGGAACGATGATCCGGGCACCGTTGTCTGTACGGTTGTCCGTACAGCAGGGGCCGCTGACTTCACCGGACCGGGGACCAGTCAGACTGTGTACACAGAGTGCACAGGACCTCCGGTCTGTGTGCAGGGGTGTGGAGAGGACTGCCGCGTACCGCGAATGGGTACGGCGGCGCATGACGGGTAAGGAGCACGTCCGGTGGGCGCCGGACGTGCGGGGGTCTGTCGATTCCGGCGAATTCCGGTGAGGATGGTCCGAGTGTCCGAGGCGCAGGACGGTTACGACGAGGCCGCGGGGGGCTCCCGCAGGCCCGCCGAGACCGCACGCGGGGGTACGGGAGCGGGTACGGGTCGTGGTCGTCGCGGCGGTGAGAGGCGGGGTGAGGGACGCGTGGGGGTGACCTACAAGTACTTCGGAGCCCCGGACCGCGCGACGGCCGCCAGAGTCCCCACCGCCCTCGGGCCGGGCGGGCTCGGCCTGGAGGCCGGCGAGCTCGGCGCACTGGGCCGCCTCGGCGACCTGATGGAGACCAGCGGCTCCCCCACCGGCCACCTCTCCACCAAGATCAAACCGGAGACGATGAGCGCCATGGTGCTCACCGGCATCCAGGGTGTCCCGCTGCACCAGGTGCCGCCGCTGGAACTGGTGGTGCTGCACCCCGACTACGCCGTCGTCCAGCTCCCCCACAACGTCGTCGAGCCGCTGCGCAAGGCCGACGAGACCGAGCTCGGCGCCGCCGCCTTCATCTGGTCCACCGTGCCGGACCGGCGCGGGCCGCGGGACGCGTTCGTGATCTACAGCATGCTGCACGAGTGGCAGGACTTCGCCAACCGGCTGCACGAGGCCGGGCACCAGCTGTACTGCCTGGTCTGGCCGTAGCACCCCGGGGTCCGGTCCGCCGTTCGAACGCGGGCCGGATCCAGACTGACCCTTCGAACACCGGTCGCATTCAAGCGAGTTGACGGACGGTCGGTTCCGGCGACTATCCCCGGGAACGGCGGGCGCGGCGGACGGTGCGTTCGACCTCGACGGGCTCCGCGAGGTGGCCGTCCACCAGGTGGGTCAGGGCCGAGAGGAACACCTCGCGCTCGGGCTGCGGCAGCGACTCCAGCAGCTCGCGGTGCACCCGGTCGGCGATCGCGCTGCCCCGCACCACGGCCCGCTCGCCCGCCTCGGTGACCGAGACGATCCGGGCCCGCCGGTCGGTCGCGGACGGGCGGCGCTCGGCCAGGCCCGCCTTCTCCAGCTCGTCGACGGTGACCACCATGGTCGTCTTGTCCAGGTCCGCCAGCTCGGCCAGCTGGATCTGGGTGCGCTCGCCCGCCCGCGCGTGGAACAGCACGCAGTAGGCGCGCGGGGTGATCCCGAGCTCGGTGAAGGCGGCCGCCATCCGGGTGGCCAGCACGTGGCTCGCGTGGTCCATCAGCCCGGAGATGTCGCGGATCTGGCGCACGGGCGGCGGGGTCGTCGTCATACGTCCGAGGTTAGCAACGGCCCGTCTGCTGCCGGATGATCCCGTTGCCAACCAACGCCGGGTCTACGGGATGCCCAACTCGAACAGCGCATAGCCCGCGTACCAGCCCGCCGCGAGGACCGGCATGGCCAGCAGCCCGGCCAGCGAGGAGGTCCGCAGCTTGCGCAGCGCCACCGCCAGGCCGATGCAGAGCGGGAAGGCGGGCAGCAGGTAGCGCGAGATGTTGCCGAAGATCTGGTTGCTGCTCAGCGCGGTGATGATGGTGAGCGCGGTGTAGACCCACAGCACCAGCGGCGGCCGGGTGCGCCAGAGCAGCACCAGCAAGCCGGGCAGGGCGATCAGCAGGGCGATCGCGATCAGGTCCGGGACGGGGTTGGACTGCCAGAAGTCCCAGTGGCCGGTGATCACGTCCATGATCGTGCGCAGGGTGGAGGCGCCGCCGTCGAAGTAGCGGTTCCAGGCGCCCTGCTGGAGCTTGAAGTAGCCGCCCCAGTCGCCCATCTTCCAGCCGACCCAGGCGACGTAGCCGATCAGGCCCCACGGGGTGATCAGCATCGCGGTCAGCGGGCGGGCCACCCCGTCGGTGCGGCGGACCAGCGCGACCAGCGCGGCGATCGAGACGGCGGCGATCAGCGCGGCGGCGGTCGGCCGGTTGAGGCCCGCCACCAGCGCCAGCAGGCCGGCCGCCACCCAGCGGCGGGTCATCACGCAGTAGCAGGCCCAGGCGGACAGCGCGACGAACAGCGAGTCCGAGTAGACCGCCCACTCCACGCCAGAGCCCGGGAACAGGCCCCAGAGCACCGCGGCGATCACACCCGCCCGGAAGCCGCCCAGCCGCTCGGCGACGGCGAAGATCCCGGCCGCGGCGACCAGCGAGGCGATCACCGAGACGACGATCCCGGAGCCGTACGGGCCGAGCCCGGTGACGGCGCCGACCAGCCGCATCAGCCAGGGGTAGAGCGGGAAGAAGGCGGCCGAGTTCTCGTAGTAGGTGGCCAGCGGGAAGCCGTGCAGCGGGATCAGCTGCGGGTTGTACCCGTTCTCGGCGATCCGCTGGTACCAGATGCCGTCCCAGGTGCCCAGCACGTCCCAGGCGTGGGCGCCGCCGCCGCGGCCCGGCTGCTTCTTCAGGTAGTCGCCGGTGTGCGAGAGCAGCAGCAGGAAGACGGTCAGGCCGATGGCCTTGACCACCGCGTACGCGCCCAGCGCGGGCGCGAAGCGGTCCACCAGTGCCCCGAACCGTCCGGACGCCGGGCCCGTCCGTTCCTCGGGGGCCTCCGCGGGCGCCGCCCCGGGCGCTCCGGGCTGGGTGCTGGACGACTCGGTGCTCGATGCCGTGCTCATCTGGTCTGGGTACTCCCCGCCCCGCTCGTAGTCCGCGCGGCTCCGGCGCAACGATTTTCCCGTGAGCCTACGGCACGACCCCGAACCGACGGCCCCTGGCGCCCTCCGGACCGGCGCGCAGCACCACGCCACCCGTGCCGAGCACCACACCGGCCCGGTCGTGCACGCGGCCGCCGCCGCCCGGGTGGGGGCGGCGGCGGCCGGGGGCCTCAGGACGTGCGGGGCGGATCAGCCGTGGACGTAGACGATGCCGAGCTTGGTGAGCTGCCAGAGCTGGTCGGCGGCGCCGGTGTCGGCGGCGAGTTCGACGTACGGGTTGCCCTTGGCGTCGAGGGTGGCGCCGGCGGCCAGGACCTTGCCCTGGTCCTGGGAGTCGGCGATCTTGTAGCGGCCGTTGCCGGCCGGCTTGAACACCCAGTGCTGGTTGCCGCCGCCGGTGCAGCCCCACTGCTGGATCCGGGTGCCGGGGGCGGTGGAGGCGGCGTTGGCGTCCAGGCACATGTTCCGGTTGCCGCTGAAGTCGAGCTCGTAGCTGCCGCCGGCCTTCGCCTCCAGGACGAAGGACTGGTTGAGCCCGCCGGTGGCCGGATAGGTGATCGCGGCCCGGCCGTTGGTCGAGTCGCCGTAGCTGCCGCCGCCGGTGAGGTCGAGCGCGTTGCCGCTGGCCGCGTTGGTCAGCTGGTACCAGGCGCCGTCCTCGGGGACGTCGCCGAACGGCTGTCCGGGTGTGAGCGGCTGGATCGAGGTGGTGTTCTGCTGGTTGAGGGTGCAGTACGCCTGCGCCAGCTCCGGCCGGGCGTAGAACTGGCCGAGGCAGACGCCCTCGCCGCGGTAGCCGGCCACCCGCAGGTGGTACGACTGGCGGACCATGTTCATGCACAGCCCGGGGATGCCGATCTGCGAGTCGCAGCCGTTGCGCACCCACTCGGAGAGGTTGATGACGTCCCCGTTGGTGTACTCGTACGGGGAGCTCGTCCACTCCGCGCAGACCTCGTGGCCGAAGGCGACCCGCCGCTGGTCGAGGTACCGGACGCCGGGCACCTGCTCGGCCGCGCCGCGCAGCGCGTCGCTGAGCGTCGGCACCACCCAGTTGTGGCCCCAGGCGAGGTCCTCGGGGAAGGCCGGGCAGCCGTCGGCGACCTTGCCGAGGTAGTCGTTGCGCCGGATGTCCGGGGTGATCGGGTTGAAGTACGACTGGTAGACCAGCTGGTACGAGGAGTCGGCGTAGCCGGCCCGGCGCATGGTCTGACGGATGTTCTGGAGCGCCGCGACCACCTTGGGCTGGACGCCCTTGGCGCGCCGGCGGATCTCGTCGCTGCCGATGGTGTCCCGGCAGCCCTGGTCCTTGGGGATCGGGAAGTACTGCGCGAGGCAGTGCATCATGATGCCGCTGAAGTCGAAGTCGTCGTTGGCGCCGATCGTGACGACGACCATCTTGACGTCGTACTTCGCCGCCGTGTCGGCCAGCTTGACGTCCTGCTTGGGCTCGCCGAAGTCGCCGCTGCCGGGGCCGGTGACCTTCGCCAGCTCCGGGTCGCTGACCAGGTCGCCGGTCTGGGCTCCGGAACAGGCGAGGTCGATCGGGGTGACCCCGGGGATGTCGGTGACGAAGATCTCCGACTTGGGGTGGCGGTGGCAGTAGTTGGTGGGGCTGTCCGTCTCCGGGAAGTAGCCGTCGTTGGTGTCGGTGCCGGCGCCCTCCCCGGAGATGGCGCTGTCGCCGAGGGCGACGACCGCGGCCGGTCGGGTGGCCGCGGGCGCGGCCGGGGCGGGGTCGGCCAGGGCGGCGGGGGCGCCGGCCAGGCCGAGGGTGGCGAGGAGGGTTCCGGTGGCGAGCAGTGCGGCGCACCGGGAGGACCCGGTGCGCGTCCGCCGCGCCGCCGACCGTGGGGACCTGGTCACACGCGTCTCCTTGCGGGGGTGGGGGGCCGCCCGGGCGGGGCGCCGAGCGGCGCGGAGCAAGAGAGGAGCAGGAAAGGTGAGCAGGTCTCGCATTCTAGGTACTGACAAGTAACGCAACAAGGCTTGTGACACCACCGGGAACTGACGGTGCGTCGCCGCCCCGGCACGACGAAGAGCCGCCGCCCCACGCCCCAGGAGGGAAGCGCGGAACGGCGGCTCGCACCGGCCGAACCGGGTGCGGGCTCAGCCCACGTTGGCGCACTTGTTGCCGAAGGCCGGGTTCAGCAGGCCGATGATGTCGATGGTGTTGCCGCAGACGTTGACCGGAACGTGCACCGGGACCTGGATCTGGTTGCCCGAGATGACACCGGGGGAACCGGCGGCAACGCCCTGGGCGCCGGAGCTGGCCATCGCGGTACCGGCGCCGGTGGCAACGATGCCCACCACGGCCGCGCCGACAGCGGCGGTCTTCTTGATGCTCATACGAGCCTCCTGACTGTTCGACAGATATGCACGGGGAGTGCGACATCTAGAACGAGACCCCACCGGACCGGTTGCGACGCTCCCCGCACTGTCACCCATCCGGCCCAACGGCGCCGCGGACCGGGCATTCGGGTGATCGGAGGGTCCGACCGTTTCCCCGCCCGCGGTGCCTCGTTCTCCCTGATGGAACCCGGTCTCCACCGGCCCCTACGCACGAATCGAGTACCGCCCATGCGCAAGCACGCCCACGCCGTCGTCGGCATCGCGGCCACCGGCGGCTCGGTCGGCGCGGCGGGCCTCCCCTACCCGGCGTCCGGCAATCCGTGCCGGAACGCCTGACCGGAATTCCAACCGTCGCGCCTTTGTCCGAAGCCTTTCCCGGCCGTGCGGGAATCGCTTCGCGGGGCATCGCGACACGGCCGCCGCGGCCACGCCCGAGCCATGGGCGGAACACGCCGGTGTGCGCCGCCCGAGTGACAATCACGGAAATCCCTACAGCCTTCGGGTGAGTATTCGTGCTCGCCCGACTCCCGACATTTCCCTTCCGTCGGGCAGAAATCGGAGGAATGACATGCGCAACTTCAAGAAGGCCGCCATCCTGTCGCTGGCCGCCAGCGGCCTGGTGCTCGGCGCCGCCGGCGGTGCGGTCGCCAGCTCCGGTGCCGAGGGCGTCGCCGCCGGTTCCCCCGGTGTGCTCTCCGGCAACCAGATCCAGATCCCGATCCACATCCCGATCAACCTGTGCGGCAACAGCATCGACATCATCGGCCTGCTGAACCCGGCCTTCGGCAACGCCTGCGTCAACGAAGGCTGAACCGGCCGTCGCCGCACCGGCGACAGCTGATTCGCCGAGCCCGTGCCGTGCCCCGCAGCGCCGGGGCGCGGCACGCTCCACCCGTGTGTGATCGAGGAGATCAACCCCCCATGCAGAACATGAAGAAGGCCGCCGTCCTGTCCGCCGCCGCAGCCGGCCTGGTGCTGGGCGCGGCGGGCTCCGCCGCCGCCAGCGCCGGCGCCGAGGGCGTGGCCGCCAACTCCCCCGGTGTCGTCTCGGGCAACCAGATCCAGATCCCGGTGCACGTGCCGATCAACCTGTGCGGCAACAGCATCAACGTCATCGGCCTGCTGAACCCGGCCTTCGGCAACGCCTGCGCCAACGTCGAGGCCGTCCCGCAGCCCGCGGACGACTGCTGATCCCGATCGGCACGCGTACCGGCCGTCCTGCCCCCCGACCAGTCGGCCGGGGGGCAGTTCGGCGTCTCCGGACAACCGTCCGGTACCTCCGATCCACCGAAGGGTGATCACGATGGTTTCGAAGAAGAGCGCGGCCGGCCTGGCCGCCGCCGTGGGTGCCGCAGTGCTGCTCGGCGCCGGTTCGGCGCAGGCCGCCACCGCCCCGGGCGAGGCCCCGGCCGGCCCGGCCAAGCTGACCAAGACCGACCTGGGCCAGGCGCTGGGCGGGACGACCACCGGCCTCGGCTACGGCATCGCGCCGATCAAGAGCCTGCGGCTGGACCCGTGGGCGAACTCCTCGGCCGACTTCCTCAACAACGGCGCGGCCCTCCAGCCGGACCAGGGCCTGCCCGCGATCGGCACCGGGACGCTCACCGGCCCGCTGAGCGCCGGCGGCGGCGTCAAGGACCTCCCGCTGGTCGGCGGGCTGACCGGCGTCCTGCCGGGCTGAGCACCCCACCGGGCGCGCGAGAGCCCGGCATCCCGCCGCGCGGCCGGGGTGCCGGGCTCTCGTACCGGATGGGATCCCGGGGTCAGAGCCGGGTCAGAGCTGGGTCAGGTCGGTCAGGCCGGTCTGCCCCACCACGGTGGTGGCGGTCGTGGTGGTGGTCCCGGCCAGGGCGCCCGCCGTGTCGGTGAGCGAGAGCCGGCTGTCGTCGCCGCCGAGGCTGGCCTTGGCCCCGGGGATCACCTGCACCGCGCCGGAGACCAGCCGCGGGTCGATCTCGTCCACCTTCAGCCGGCCGTCGGCGAGCTGGCCGGCGCCGTCCCGGGCGAGCGAGAGCGGCTGCCCGAGGGTGAGCCCGGGGGTCTTGGCGTGCAGCGGGGCGGCCGGGGCGTCCAGCAGCACCTTGCCGAGGTCGGCGCCCTGGTCGACCAGCGGGAGCGGCAGCTCGGCCTTGGCGCTCGGGCCCACCTTGCCGGTGGTCAGCTGGGGGACGATCTGCTCCGGGAGCAGCGCACCGTCGGAGCTGGTGGTCCGGCCGGGCGCCGGCGGCATGAGCAGCGAGGTCGGGATGCCGGCCGTGAGGCGGCTGCCCAGTGGGGCGAGCGGGATGTCCGCGGGGACCTGCTGGGTGGCCAGCGAGTCCTCCAGGGCGCCCACCTGGTCGGGGCCGATCGGGGCGGCGGCACAGGCCGCCCCCTGGGAGGCGAGCACACCGGCACCGACCGCCAGCAGCATCACGCCGGCCCGCTTGGAGAACTTCATGCTTTTCACCGTTCTGCTGTCCGTACTGGGGATCACTGGGAGCGGCTGCGGGGGCGCAGCCGGAAAGCGTTCTGCTCAACGAGTGACCGGGAGCTCGGATTGCGGCCGTTAACCGGTTCGGCTTAATAATCCGACCGGATTCCGTTGACCGTCGCGCCTCCGGGACTCTTTTCCAGAATCCCCGTAACCTTCCGTGCCGTCATTCTTTGATCTGAACGTCAGTGACTGCCGACCGGGTCTGAGCGTTCTCAGCGCCGTACGCAAGGAATCCAAAGAGAATTTCAGAGAGGGATCTCCCATGATCCAGAAGTCCTTCGCCGCCGCCGGCCTGGCCGTCGCCGCGCTGGCCGGTGCCGCCGGCCCGGCCTCGGCCATCGGTGACGCGGACGGCGCCGCCGCCTCGATCGAGGGCAACGGCGGCACCAACTTCACGGGCACGGTCGGGAACAACAGCCCGAACTTCCACTTCCTGGACAACCCGAACATCTGCCTGCCGGAGATCCACAACATCGCCGTCGGCGTGCTCGGTGTGGCAGTCCCGGTCGAGGTCCCGATCGCCAACAACGGCGGTCGGCAGTACTGCACCGTCGGCCAGGGCACCCAGAGCCAGGGCGACGGCGGCGTGTCCCACCTGATCGGCTGATCGGTCGCCGCCCTGATCTCCCTGCACCACCCGCTGTTCCACCTTCGAATCGCCCCCCGATTCACCCCGAGAGGAAAACCAGAAATGATCAAGAAGTCCCTCGCCGCCGCCGGCCTGGCCGCCGCCGCCCTCGCGATGTCCGCCGGCTCGGCCTCCGCCATCGTCGACTCGGACGGCGCCGCCACCTCCGTCCAGGGCAACGGCGGCACCAACCACACCGGCACCGCCGGCAACGGCAGCCCGAACAGCCACGTTCTGGACAACCCGAACATCTGCCTGCCGGAGGTCCACAACATCGCGGTCGCCGTCATCGGCATCGCGGTTCCGGTCGAGGTCCCGGTCCTGAACAACCAGCCGAAGCAGATCTGCAACGTCGGCCAGAACACCCAGTCCACGGGCGACGCGGGTGTCTCGCACCTGATCGGCTGATCACGGGGCACGGCACGGTCGGAGGGCCCGGGGAGGAACACCTCCCCGGGCCCTCCGGGCTGTGCGGACGAAGTGTCCGGCCGACCGCCGCAGCGCGGTCCGGCCGGGTGAGCGGCGGGCCGGTCCGGACCGCCGGATGTGAACACGTGTCAGAGCGCCCGCGGGGGCGCTCCCAGAGAGAGGGCAGTTCCATGAAGAGCAAGCTGGCCAAGGCCGCCCTGACCGCCGCCGCCGCACTGGCGCTCGCCGGTGCCGCCACCCCGGCCTTCGCCCACGTGGGCTTCGTCGGCGGCGGCGAGCTCGTCGCCTCCGCCGACCAGCCGTTCCTGGCCGGCGGGGGCTTCGGCCTCGCCCACGCCGGGGACACCGCCGCCGGCGGCTTCGGCGGCGGCGCCGCCACCTCGACCGACCTGGTCGGCGGCGGCGCGGGCTTCGGGCACGCCGGCGACGTGGGCTTCTGAGGCCTGCCGGACACGGCCTAGCGGGAACCGGGAAGGCCGGGCCGCTCCCCCACGGGAGCGGCCCGGCCTTCCGCCGTACACGGTCCGCTACTTGAGCATCGCGGCGGCTTCGAGGGCCCAGTAGGTGAGGATCTGCTCGGCGCCCGCGCGGCGGATCGAGGTGAGCGTCTCCATGATCATCCGCTCCCGGTCGATCCAGCCGTTCGCGGCGGCCGCCTCGACCATCGCGTACTCGCCGGACACCTGGTACGCGGAGACCGGCACCGGGGAGGCGTCGGCGACCTGGCGCAGGATGTCCAGGTAGGCCATGGCCGGCTTGACCATCACCATGTCGGCGCCCTCGGCGAGGTCCTGCTCCAGCTCGCGCAGCGCCTCGCGGGCGTTGGCCGGGTCCTGCTGGTAGGACTTGCGGTCGCCCTTGAGCGAGGAGCCGACGGCCTCGCGGAACGGGCCGTAGAAGGCCGAGGCGTACTTGGCGGTGTAGGCGAGGATGCCCACGTCCTGGTGCCCGGCCTCGTCCAGCGCCCGCCGGACCACGGCGATCTGGCCGTCCATCATGCCGGACGGGCCGACCAGGTGGACGCCGGCGTCGGCCTGCACCCGGGCCATCTCGGCGTAGCGCTCCAGGGTGGCGTCGTTGTCGACGCTGCCGTCGGCGGCCAGCACGCCGCAGTGGCCGTGGTCGGTGTACTCGTCCAGGCAGAGGTCCGACATGACCACCAGGGAGTCGCCGACCTCGGAGACCACGTCCCGGATCGCCTGCTGGAGGATGCCGTCCGGGTTGGTGCCCTCGCTGCCGACGGCGTCCTGCACCTCCGGGACGCCGAACAGCATGAGGCCGCCCAGGCCCGCCTCGGCCGCCTCCACCGCGGCCTTGCGCAGGGTGTCCCGGGTGTGCTGGACCACGCCCGGCATCGACGTCACCGGGACGGGCTCGCTGACGCCCTCGCGGACGAACAGCGGCAGGATCAGCTCCGCCGGGTGCAGCCGGGTCTCGGCCACCAGCCGGCGCATCGCCGGGCTCTGGCGCAGCCGGCGGGGGCGAACGTACGGGAATTCAGCGGACACGGCTTCTCTCTCCGAACGGTTGTGCAGTGCCGGGGGCGACGAACGGCCGCCCCCGGCAGCATAGTTAAGAATTCTCAGCGGGCCTTGCGACGCGAGCCGGGGCGGCGCTCGCTGGGCCGGTAGACCGGCTCACCGGCGGCCGTCGCGGTGTCCCGGCGCTTGGCACCGAAGTCCGCCAGCGCCTGGGCCAGCGCGGCCGCCGACGGCGCCGGGGCCATCACGTCGACCCGCAGGCCGTGCTCCTCGGCGGTCTTGGCGGTCGCCGGGCCGATGCAGGCGATGACCGTGACGTTGTGCGGCTTGCCCGCGATGCCGACCAGGTTCCGGACGGTCGAGGACGAGGTGAACAGCACCGCGTCGAAGCCGCCGCCCTTGATCGCCTCGCGGGTCTCGGCCGGCGGCGGCGAGGCGCGCACCGTCCGGTACGCCGTCACGTCGTCGACCTCCCAGCCCAGCTCGACCAGGCCGGCCACCAGGGTCTCGGTGGCGATGTCGGCGCGCGGCAGCAGCACCCGGTCGATCGGGTCGAAGACCGGGTCGTACGGCGGCCAGTCCTCCAGCAGCCCGGCCGCGGACTGCTCGCCGGAGGGCACCAGGTCCGGCTTCACGCCGAAGTCCACCAGGGCCTGCGCGGTGGTCTCGCCGACCGCCGCGACCTTGATCCCGGCGAACGCGCGGGCGTCCAGGCCGTACTCCTCGAACTTCTCCCGGACGGCGCGCACCGCGTTCACCGAGGTGAAGGCGATCCACTCGTAGCGGCCGGTGACCAGGCCCTTGATGGCCCGCTCCATCTGCTGCGGGGTGCGCGGCGGCTCGACCGCGATGGTCGGCACCTCCTGCGGCACCGCGCCGTACGAGCGCAGCTGCTCGGACAGGCCGGTGGCCTGCTCCTTGGTGCGCGGCACGAGGACGTTCCAGCCGAACAGCGGCTTGGTCTCGAACCACGAGTGCGAGGCCCGGTGGGCGACCTGCTCGCCCACCACGGCTATCACCGAGGTGGCCGGGTCGACCGGGGCGGAGACCGGCGAGGGCAGCACCCGGGCGGCCTTCAGGTCCGCCGCGATGCCGGACAGCGAGGAGGTGAAGGTCCGCTGGCGGGTGGTGGTGCCGGAGAGCGTGGCGCTCAGCGCCGACTCCGGCTTGCGGCCGCCCGCGACCAGCGCGGCGGCGGTGGCGGGCAGCTGGCCCAGGGTGGTGCGGACCACCAGGGTGGTCTCCGGCGCGCCCAGGTCGACCGGGCTGCCGGCCAGCAGCGCGGCGCCGTCCACGAAGCGCACGTCGGTGCCGGAACCGGCGCGCAGCGGGACACCCGCGTACGCCGGGACGCCGACCGACTGGGCGACGCCCGGGATCACCTCGAACGGGATCCCGTCGCCCGCGCAGCTGAGCATCTCCTCGGCGGCGCAGCCGTCCAGGCCGGGGTCGCCGTCGACGGTGCGCACCACGTGCTTGCCGGAGCGGACGGCCTCGGCGACCACCTTGGCCAGGTCGAAGTCGGCGCCCTCGGCGGCGGGGGCGTGCACCTGCACGCCGGCCGGACAGTGGCTGCGCACGGCGGCGGCGGTCAGCGGGTCGGCGACCAGCACGTCGGCGGTGGACAGCACCTCGACCGCGCGCAGGGTCAGCAGCCCCGGGTCCCCGGGGCCCGCGCCCAGGAAGGTGCACCGTCCGGTGGCGGGCTGTCCCGCCGGGAACAGGGCGTCGGTGGCGGCGGTGGTGGGGCTCATCGGGCTCGCTCCCCCATCAGGGCGGCCGCGCCCGCGGCGAGCAGCCGGTCAGCCAGCGTGCGGCCGAGGGCCGCCGCCCGCTGCTCGGCGGTCTCGTCGAGGACGATCGGACCGTTGGCGGACATCTTCAGCAGGGCGGTTCCGTCGGGGTCGCCGACCACGCCGTCCAGCCGCAGTTCGTTCTCCCGGCCCCAGGTGGCCAGCGCGGCCACCGGTGCCGAGCAGCCGGCCTCCAGGGTGGCCAGCAGGGCGCGCTCGGCGGCCACGGCGACCCGGGTGGGGGCGTGGTCCAGCGCGGCGAGCGCGGCGGTCAGCTCCTCGTCGGCGGTGGTGCACTCGATCGCGAGCGCACCCTGGCCGGGGGCCGGGATCATCACCTCGGTGTCGAGGTGCTGGGATATCTCGGCGCTGCGGCCGAGCCGGTTCAGGCCGGCCGTGGCCAGCACCACCGCGTCCAGCTCGCCGCTGGTCACGAAGCCGATCCGGGTGTCCACGTTGCCGCGGATCGCGACGGTCTCCAGCTGGGCGCCGCGGGCCCTGGCCCAGGCGTTCAGCTGCGCCATCCGGCGCGGCGAACCGGTGCCGATCCGGGCCGGGCGGCCGGCGCCGGCGAGCTTCTCGACCAGCTCCTCCAGGGCCAGGCCCTCGGCGGCGACCAAGGCGTCCCGGACGTCCTCGCGCTCGGGGACGGCGGCCAGCGCCAGGCCCTCGGGGGCGGCGGTGGGCAGGTCCTTGAGCGAGTGCACGGCGAAGTCGATCCGGCCCTCCAGCAGCGCGTCGCGCAGCGCGGAGACGAACACGCCGGTGCCGCCGATCTGGGCCAGCGACTCCCGGGAGGTGTCGCCGTACGTGGTGATCTCGACCAGCTCGACGGGGCGCCCGGTGACCCTGGTCACCTCGCGGGCCACCATGCCCGACTGCGCCATGGCGAGGGCGCTGCGCCGGGTGCCGAGCCGCAGGGCCGCGGTGGCCGAGGGCTGCTCCGTGATCGGTTGACCATTCATGAGGTGATCGTCCCGGTGGTACTCGTGGGATGGCTGACGGTTCATCTGGTGCCCCCGGCCGAGGGCTGGGGCGCGCCGCCGACGGGCGTGCCCGACACGGCGTGCACGGCAGCCGGGTCGAGGTCGAACAGTTCCCGCAGCGCCTCCGCGTAGGAGGCGCCGCCGGGCTCGGCGGCCAGCTGCTTCACCCGGACGGTCGGGGCGTGCAGCAGCTTGTCGACGACGCGGCGGACGGTCTGGGTGATCTCGGCGCGCGAGCGCTCGTCCAGGTCGGGCAGCCGGGAGTCCAGCCGGCCGAGCTCGGCGGCGACCACGTCGGAGGCCATCGAGCGCAGCGCGACCACGGTCGGCGCGATCCGGGCGGCCCGCTGGGCGGCGCCGAAGGCCGTCACCTCGTCGGAGACGATCCGGGAGACCTCGTCGACGTCGCCGGCGCCGGGGCTGGCGGCGTGCGCGTGGGAGAGGCTCTCCAGGTCGACCAGCAGGGCGCCGGGCAGCTCGTGCACGGCGTGGTCGACGTCGCGCGGCATGGCCAGGTCCAGCAGGGCGAGCGGCTCGGGGGACCTGCGGGAGGCGACGGCGGCGGCCACGTCCTCGGCCCGGACCACCACACCGGCCGCGCCGGTGCAGGAGATCACCAGGTCCACGTCGGCGAGCGCCTCCGGCACCTTGGCGAGGTCCAGCACCCGGGCCACGTCCGGGCCGAGGATCTCGACCAGCCGCTCGGCCCGGGCCGGGGTCCGGTTGGCGATCAGCAGGTCGGTCACGCCGGAGCGGACCAGGGTGGCGGCGGCCAGCGAGCTCATCGAGCCGGCGCCGACCACCAGCGCGCGCTTGCCGGCGATCTCGCCCGCGCCCGCCGCGACCTGCTCCAGGCCGAAGGTGACCAGCGACTGGCCGGCCTTGTCGATGCCGGTCTCGCTGTGCGCCCGCTTGCCGACCCGCAGCGCCTGCTGGAACAGCTCGTTCAGGCCGCGCCCGGCGGTGTGCTCCTCCTGGGCCTTGGCCAGCGCGTCGCGCAGCTGGCCGAGGATCTGGCCCTCGCCGACGACCATCGAGTCCAGGCCGCAGGCCACCGAGAAGAGGTGGTGGACGGCGCGGTCCTCGTAGTGGACGTACAGGTGGGAGGTCAGCTCCTCCAGGTCCACCCCGCTGTGGTGGGCCAGCAGCAGCGACAGCTCGGCGACGCCGGCGTGGAACTTGTCCACGTCCGCGTACAGCTCGATCCGGTTGCAGGTGTTCAGCAGCGCGGCCTCGCCGACCGTCGCGGTGGCGGCCGCGTCGTGCAGCAGCCGGGTCGGCACGTCACCGGTCAGCGCGGCGCGCTCCAGTACCCCGACCGGGGCCGTGCGATGGCTCAGCCCTACGACGAGAAGGCTCATGCCCGCCCCCCACAGCTCTCGGTGTTCATGCGGGCATCACCGCGGAGAGATCCCCGTCGCCGCCCTTGGCGGACTTTCCCTTGGCCTGCTCGGCCTGGTCCTTGGCCGCCGGCTCGGCGGCGCCCCGGCCCTTGCCGCTGCCGCCGGCCGCGCGGCGCAGCTTGGCGGCGGCCGCCCGGACCGGACCGGGGGCGCGGTCCAGCACCGACTCGGCGCGGTCGTCCGGCTCCTCGCCGGCCTTGCGCTGCTCGTGGAAGGCCAGGATCTGGAGCTCGATGGAGAGGTCCACCTTGCGCACGTCCACGCCGTCCGGGACGGACAGCACGGTCGGGGCGAAGTTCAGGATGCTGGTGACGCCGGCCTCCACCAGCCGGTCGCACACCTGCTGGGCGGCGCCGGGCGGGGTGGTGATCACGCCGATGGAGACGTGCTGGCTCTCGACGATCGACTCCAGCTCGTCCATGTGCCGCACCGGCAGTCCGGCCGCGGTGGAACCGACCACGTGGGGATCGGCGTCCAACAGGGCGGCCACCCGGAAGCCGCGGGAGGCGAACCCGCCGTAGTTGGCGAGCGCGTGGCCGAGGTTCCCGATGCCGACGATGACGACCGGCCAGTCCTGGGTCAGGCCGAGCTCGCGGGAGATCTGGTAGACGAGGTACTCGACGTCGTAGCCGACGCCGCGGGTGCCGTAGGAGCCGAGGTAGGAGAAGTCCTTGCGCAGCTTGGCCGAGTTCACGCCAGCGGCGGCGGCCAGCTCCTCGGAGGAGACGGTCGGCACCGAGCGCTCGGAGAGCGCGGTGAGGGCCCGCAGATAGAGGGGCAGGCGGGCGACCGTCGCCTCCGGGATGCCCCGGGCACGCGAGGGTCGGCGCGCGGCGCCCTGGTCGGGCGTCTGCGAACTGCTCTGTGGTGATCGGCCGATTGCCACGGTGCTCCTGTGGGTGAAGCTGGGCTTAGGCAGCCAGGCTATGTGTTTGTGAACGTGTGCACAAAGATGGTGTCCGTTTTGTCCCCGCACAGTGATGCGCATCACGCCATCGAACGCATAGCACCGGCCTGGGTCAGCACGACCTCCGGGGCCTGGGAATCGGGCAGCCACGGGCCGTACGACGCCTCCCGGCGCAGCAGCGGGACGGCGGCACCGGACGGGCGGGAACGGGCCCGGCCGAGCCGGGGCCAGGGCAGCCGGGCGGCCTCCCGCAGCGGGCCGGTCCAGTCGTCCGGCGGACAGGACGGGGCGTCCAGGCAGTACCGCAGCAGCTCGGCGGTCACCCGGGCGTCGCCCAACGCGGTGTGCGCCGGGTACCAGCCGAGGTCCGCCGCCTCCACGCAGGCCGCCAGACCGTGGCTCCGGGCCTCCGGCAGGTGGGCGCGGGCCAACCGCATCGTGCACAGCAGCGGGACGGGCGGCAGCGGCACCCCGATCCGGGCGAACTCGCGATCCAGGAACGCGTGGTCGCAGCTGACGTGGTGACCGACCAGCACCCGGCCGGCCAGCAGCCCCAGCAGCCACGGGGCGATCTCGCGGAAGCGCGGGGCGCCCTCGACGTCGCACTGGCGTATCCGGTGCACATGGGTCGGGCCGACCGGGCCCAGCGGGTCCAGCAGGGTGGCGAACTCCCCCTCGGCGCGGAGCCGCTCGTCGAGCAGCACCACCGCGACCTCGACCACCCGGTGCCGCCACGGGCTGCGGCCGGTCGCCTCCACGTCCACCACGGCGAAGCCCCGGGGGGCCGTCCGGAACTCCGGGGCTCCGGGGGCCCCAGGGACAGGACCGGGAAGCATGGCGCACTCCTCGTGTACTCAGCCCCCCACGGGCGCAAACGCGTTCGATCGTAAGCCGACCAACCCGCCCCGTCCCAAGCCGGAACGGAGTGTCTTTGGCAACGATTCGGCGAACCGCCCCCGCCGATCGGCGGGGGGCCGGTGCGCGGACGAACACGCGGTCAGACCCCGCTCAGCCGCCGCCCGGCCGCACACTCAGCCGCCGAGGGCGGTGCGCAGCCGGCGCTCGTCGACCCGCCAGAAGTCGTGCTGGCGACCGTCGATCAGGGTGACCGGAATCTGCTCCCAGTAACGGCGGTACAGCTCCTCGTCCCGGGTGATGTCCCGCTCCTCGAAGGACGCGCCCAACTCCCCCGTCACCCGGAGGATCACCTCGCGGGCCTCGTCGCACAGGTGGCAGCCGGGCTTGCCGACCAGGGTCACGGTCCGGCCCGCGGGCTCGGGGCTCTTACGTCGCAGCAGTGGGCTCACCACCCCATTCTCCGCCATGGCGCCCACCCGCCCCCGGGGCCCGCGCCCGGTGGAGCTGTTCACCCCGCGGGCACGGCTGCGTCACGGCCGCCGGGCGCCCGGCTGGCTATCCTCGATGACATGGCCGTGCTCAGAAGGCTCACCCAGGCAAGGCGTTCCAGCAGCGAGCGGAGCGCCCTGGCCGGCGAAGCCGCGGCCGAGGCGGCCGAGGCCGCGCTGCGGGCCGAGCCGGCACCCGACGCCGGGCCCCGGGACACCGCCGGACCAGGCGGCAGCACCGGCCCCGGGGACGCCGCCGGGCCGGACGCACCGGCCGCGGCCAAGCCCGGACGGACCCCCAAGGCCCCCGCCGAGAACCACACCCCGGACCCGGACGACCCCCGCGCCGCCGCCTTCTTCGACTGCGACAACACCATCCTGCGCGGCGCCGCGATCTTCTACCTCGGCGTCGGCCTCTACCGCCGCGGCTTCCTCACCCGCCGCGACATCGCCCGCTTCGCCTGGCAGCAGGCCTGGTTCCGGCTGCACGGCACCGAGGACCCGGACCACATCTCGGACGCCAAGCAGTCCGCCCTCGGCATCGTGGCCGGCAAGCCCACCGCCGACCTGGAGGCGATCTGCGAGGAGATCTTCGAGGAGGTCGTGGCCGACAAGATCTGGCCGGGCACCCGCGCCCTGGTCCAGATGCACCTGGACGCCGGCCAGCGGGTCTGGCTGGTCACCGCCGCCCCGCTGGAGGTGGCCCGGATCATCGCCCGGCGGCTCGGCATGACCGGCGCGCTGGGCACCGTCGCCGAGGCCAGGGACGGCCGCTACACCGGCCGACTGGTCGGCGACCTGCTGCACGGCCCGGCCAAGGCCGCCGCCGTCCGGGCCCTGGCCCGGCGCGAGCGCCTCGACCTCGACCGCTGCGCCGCCTACAGCGACTCGGCCAACGACATCCCGATGCTCTCGCTGGTCGGCCACCCGTACGTGGTGAACCCGGACGGCGCGCTGCGGCGCCACGCCCGGGCCCAGGGCTGGCGGGTGCGGGACTTCCGGACCGGGCGCAAGGCGGCCCGGGTGGGGCTGCCGGCGGCGGCCGCGCTCGGGGTGCTGGCCGGCGCGGCGGCGGCCGGGGTGGCGCTGAACCGGCGCCGCCACCGGGCCTGAACCACCCGCCCGAACCCCGGCCCGGAACCCCGGCCCCGAACCTCGTGCCGGACGGCCGTCCGGGCCGCCGGAGGCTTTCCGGAAGCTTTCCGGAGACTCTCCGAGGCGCTCCGGGGCTCTCCGGGGCCGTTCGGAGGCCGCCCGGTCGGGCTCGCCCCGGCGGGTGAGCGGTCGTCAACAAGGCCTCTGACCTGGCCCCTCTTACGGGCGAACTCCCCGCCGTCACAGGGCAGTCCGCGTCACCTGCTCGAACCTGTCGCCCGGTGACCGGTTCTGATCGTTCGCCAGGCCGGGAAAGTCAGGGGTTGCCGAGCCCCAAGGCTGGGAAACCGCCCCCCAGGCCGCCAAATTGGTCACCCTGAGCGCCCGTTCGATCACGTTAAGCCGGATGAACGATGACAGCTCCGGTCAATGTCAGCCGAACATGCGCAACAAATGGATCCCAAACGACCACTTCGACCACACGGTGTAGCTGTCATTGCACAAAGCGTTATTCTCTCCTGGATGCACGTCACCACGCGTCCCGCTCGAACGGACGCTTCGGGGAGTGCTCTCCGCGCAGGCGGAGGTGATCCGTCCACAGTTCTGCCTCTGGGAGTCCCGTGTACCCACCCGTCCGGAACGACGCGCCTGCACCCTCCCGCCCGTCGTCCGCGCCCCTGCGTCCCCGCACCGGCCTCCGCGACCGGCCGACCGCCGAGCGGCAGATCTCCACGGGCCTGACCCTGTTGCGCACCCTGCTCCGCAGCCAGTTCGCCGCCACGCCCCAACTCGCGCTCGCCGGCGGACCGTTCGTCCAGCCGCAGCCGCAGCCGCAGCCGCCCGGCCTGGCACTGCGCACCACCGCCGCCGGCTCGACCGGCACCGGCTCGCGCGGCCGTACCGGCAGCGCCGGCCGGGGCCGCGCCCGGACCGCGCCCAGCCCCGGCTACGAGACCGAGCACAACCCGATCATGGAGCTGGTCGAACGGGCCCAGGCCGGCGAGAGCGAGGCATTCGGCCGGCTCTACGACCACTACGCGGACACCGTCTACCGCTACATCTACTACCGGGTCGGCAGCCGGGCCACCGCCGAGGACCTCACCAGCGAGACCTTCCTGCGCGCCCTGCGCCGGATCGGCACCTTCACCTGGCAGGGCCGGGACTTCGGCGCCTGGCTGGTCACCATCGCCCGCAACCTGGTCGCCGACCACTTCAAGTCCAGCCGCTTCCGGCTGGAGGTCACCACCGGCGAGATGCTCGACTCCAACGAGTGCGAGCGCAGCCCCGAGGAGTCGGTGCTGGAGTCGCTCTCCAACGCCGCCCTGCTGGACGCGGTGCGCCGGCTCAACCCGCAGCAGCAGGAGTGCGTCACCCTGCGCTTCCTGCAGGGGCTGTCGGTGGCCGAGACGGCCCGGATCATGGGCAAGAACGAGGGCGCCATCAAGACCCTCCAGTACCGCGCCGTCCGCACCCTGGCCCGGCTGCTCCCGCCCGACGCGCGATGAACCGCGCCGAGGACGGCACCGGCTCCGTGCGGTCCGGCACCGTACGGTCCGGCCGGCCGTCATCGTTCGCGCCCGGCCGACACGTCAGGGTGAACGGTAGGTCCGATGATCTGCCGTGCGTAACCGACCGCCCGCACCGCTCGTTGGCCAACGTGCAAGCCCCCACCAGGCGTACGGTCAAGTCGAATTGCGGCCTATCACCCGATGGAGTGGCTTTGGCCAGCCGGGGCAACCGTCCGGCGGGCCGGGCTGTCGACAACGACGAAGGGAGGTGTGGCCCGTGACGGCAAACGTGCTTGAGCACCGGCGGGCGAAGGCCTTCGCCGAGGCGCTGGAGGCCCACCAGGCGGAGCAACGCGCTGCGGCCAACGCCGAATCGGACAACACCGCTGCCACCGGCGCGGGTTCGGCCGCGATGGCCGGGCTGGTCGGACTAGCCGACGCACTGGGGGCACTGCCCGGGCCGGTGCTGGACCGGGAGGTCCATACGGTCCAACGCGCCCAGCTGATGGCCGCGTTCGAGCAGGCCTTCGCCGGCGGGACGGGCACCCCGGTGCCCCGCCAGCGCCGCCACCGGGCGATCCGGACGGCGCCGCGCGGCCGCTGGAGCCGCCGGTTCGCGATCGGCGGGCTGGTCGCCGGGCTCGCCGTCGGCAGCCTGGCCGGCGTCGCCGCGGCCAGCTCCAACGCCCTTCCCGGGGACAGCCTGTACGGCCTCAAACGCGGCTTGGAAGGGCTCCGGCTCGACTTCGCGGGCTCCGACTCCGAACGCGGCGAGATGCTGCTCGACAACGCGGCCACCCGGCTCGGCGAGGCCAAGACCCTGGTCGGCCGCACCGACCAGGCCGGCGCGCTCAGCCCGGCCACCGTCGAACAGGTCCGCCGCGCCCTGGACGACATGCACGCCGACGCCCTCAAGGGCCGCGAGCTGCTGCGCTCGGTCTACCGCAGCAACGGCTCGCTCGACCCGATGCGGGCCCTGGCCGGCTTCGCCCACGACGAGGACGGCCGGTGGAGCGAGCTGCAGGGCCGGCTGCCCGTCCAGCTCACCCAGCAGGCCGACCTGGTGAACCGGCTCTTCGACGACATAAGCGAGGACGTCGCGCCCCTGCGCCTGGTCCTGCCCCCCGCTCAGAGCGGTGGCGCGGCCGGCGACGGAGCGGGCGACGGTTCGTCCCACTCGACCGGTGGTTCCCCGGCCGGCTCCCCGGCGGCCGGCTCCGGCACCTCGGCCGGCACCGACCAGGCCCCGGGCTCCGGCGCCGCCGGCAACCGCCCCGGCGCCACCGAGCACGCCCCGGCCTACCCCGGCGCCGGTGCCTCCGGCAACGGCGGCAAGGGCGGTGTCCTGCCGGACACCCTGCCCAGCAGCGCCCCCGACGCCGTCAACGGCCTGGTCGGCGGTCTCACCAGCGGGCTCACCGGCACCAAGCCCTCGCCGAGCGCCGACGCGGCCCCGGCGCAGGGACCGCAGCAGGCCTCGCCCAGCGCCCCGAACGCGGCCCAGCCGCAGGGCGTCGAGGTTCCCCCGCTGCTTCCGGACCTGCTGCCCGGGCTGCGCATCCTGGGCGGCTGACAGCAGGGCGGTGGGGGCCCGGCGGAGTGCGATATCCGCCGGGCCCTCGCCGTCCCCAGGAAACCCCAGGAAACCCCGGGGAACCCCGGGAACCCCCGGGAACCCCCGGGTTCTCCTAGAAGAACACCGAACGCCGCTGCACCAGCAGCTCGTAGAGGGTGTGCTGGATGGTCTCGCGCACCTCGTCGGCCAGGTCGAAGACCAGCATCGGGTCGTCCGCCGCCTCCACCGGGTAGGTGTCGGTGGCGATCGGCTCGCCGAAGCGGATCGTCCACTTGGTCGGCAGCGGCAGCGCCCCGAGCGGGCCCAGCCACGGGAAGGTCGGGGTGATCGGCACGTACGGCAGGCCCAGCAGCCGGGCCAGCGTCTTCACGTTGCCGATCATCGGGTAGGTCTCCTCCGCCCCGACGATCGAGCAGGGCACGATCGGCACCCGCGCCCGCAGTGCCGAGGAGACGAAGCCGCCGCGGCCGAACCGCTGGAGCTTGTAGCGCTCGGAGAACGGCTTGCCGATGCCCTTGAAGCCCTCCGGCCAGACCCCGACCAGTTCGCCGCGCTCCAGCAGGGCCTGGGCGTCCTCGTTGCAGGCCAGGGTGTGGCCGGCCTTGCGGGCCAGCTCGTTGACGCCGGGCAGCACGAAGACCAGGTCCGCGGCGAGCATCCGCAGGTGCCGCCGGGCGGGGTGGTGGTCGTGGACGGCCACCTGGGTCATCAGGGCGTCGAGCGGGATCGTCCCGGAGTGGTTGGCGACGATCAGCGCGCCGCCCTCGGCCGGGATGTGCTCCGCGCCCTGGACGTCGATCCGGAAGTACTTCTCGGCCAGCGGGCGCAGCAGCGAGAGCAGCACCTCCTCGGTGAGCTCCCGGTCGAAGCCGAACTCGTCCACCTCGTAGTCGCCGGTCACCCGGCGGCGCAGGAAGGCCAGCCGCTCGGCGGCGCGGCCCTCCCAGCCCTTGCCGAACAGCCGGGTGGCGGCCGGGCCGAGCGGGCCGGCCAGCGCCCCGCCGACGGCCTCGGCGAGCCGGTCGGCCGGATTCGGCCCCTCGGGCGACGTCCAGCTGGGGGCCGTCTCGATCGGGATGACCTTGGCCTCGCCCGGAGCGTTCTCGGCTGCGGCACTCATCGCGGGTTCAGCTCCTCGGTCGGCGGGGGCGGTTCGGTACGGCGTCCGGACCGGCGCCCGGCCCGGCGGGCCCGGCGGCTTCCGGGCCGAGCAGGGCGGTCAGCCGGTCGGTGACGGCGGCCAGCCGCTCGGGCGGCAGCAGGCCCGGCCCTCCGGCGGCGGCGAAGTCGGCGAAGGCCTCCGGAGTACTGAACGCCGGACGGTAGCCGAAGGTGTCGCGCAGCCGCGCGGTGTCCACCACCCGGCCGTGGGTGAGCAGCCGCAGCTGCTCGGGCGAGACGTCCACCAGCCGGGTCTGCCGGGCCAGCACGGCCATCCAGCTGACCGCGGGCAGCAGCAGCGGCAGGGTGGGCCGGCCGAGCCGGCGGGCGCACTGGGAGAGCAGCAGGACGCCCTCCCCCGCCACGTTGAAGGTCCCGGTGTTGACGGTGCCCGGCTCGGGCTCGTCGGCGGCCCGGCAGAGCACCGCGACGGCGTCGTCCTCGTGCACGAACTGCAGCCGCGGGTCGTAGCCGAGCACGGTCGGCAGCACGGGCAGCGCGAAGTACTCGCTGAGCGGGGTGTCCGCGTTCGGGCCGACGATGTTGGCGAAGCGCAGCACCGTCACCGCGACGTCCGGGCGGCGCCGGGCGAAGCCGCGGACGTAGCCCTCGACCTCCGCCGCGTCCTTGGCGAAGCCGCCGCCGGGCGGGTCCTTGGGCTGCATCCGCTCGCTGAACACCGCCGGGTCGCGGGGCGCGGAGCCGTAGACGCCGGTGGTGGACTTCACCACCAGCCGGCGCACCCCGGGGGCCTTCTGGCAGGCGCCGAGCAGCTGCATGGTGCCGATCACGTTGGACTCCTTCACCGCGGAGCGGTTGGTGGAGCCCAGGCCGGTGGCGCTGACGCTGAGGTGCACCACGGTGTCCACCCGGTGCTCGGCGAGCACCCGGGAGAGCGCCGGACGGCGCAGGTCGAGCTGGTGGAAGCGGTACGGGGCGGCCGGGCCGGACGGCTCCTCGGGCGGCAGCCGGGGCGGCTGCACGTCCACGCCGACCACCAGGTCGACGCCCGGCCGGCGGCGGACCTCGGCGGCGAAGCGGGCACCGAGCCGGCGCGCCACGCCGGTGACGAGCACGACCACGCCCACGGTGCTGCACCCCCGTTCCCTCGGCCCGAGCGGCCTGCGTGCACCGTACCGCGCCGCCCCGCGGGGCCGTGAAACGACACCGCCCGCCCAGGCCACGACGGGCCTGGACGGGCGGTGGAAGCGCTGGGCGCGCTAGGCGCGGCCGGGGCCGCTTACTTCTTGTTACGACGCTGAACGCGAGTGCGCTTGAGAAGCTTGCGGTGCTTCTTCTTGGCCATACGCTTGCGACGCTTCTTGATGACAGAGCCCACGGAACAACCCTCGCTCACTGAGACTCTCGCCCGTGAGAGACGGAGTCCATACGACTGACGTGAGGGCCTAGCCTACCGTCGATGGTGCGAAGGCCGTAATCGTGTTCCCCGGGACCGGGAAACTCGCGGGAAATCCACGGCGAACGGGGGCGGGTCCAACGGTCGTGGACCCGCACCCGCGCGCCGCCGCTACGCGCTCTCGAGCCGCACGTAGGACTCCTTGAGGTACTCGTGCACCGCCTGCTGGGGCACCCGGAAGGACCGTCCGACCCGGATGGCCGGCAGCTCTCCGCTGTGCACCAGCCGGTACACCGTCATCTTGGACACCCGCATGACCGCGGCGACCTCCGCCACGGTCAGGAAGACGACTTCCTGAAGGGGGCGCTCGACGGAACTCATGACCATCACCCGACCCTTACCCGTGTGCAAGGCACCGGCTTCCCCTCCGGTGACTCCACCGGCACACGTGTATCCCCAGAGTAGTTATGGGTGGTACCAGTGGGAAGAGGGGAAGTGCAGTCCTCGTACGGTGGGAGATAGGACGGTTGCAGTACGTCGCCGCTCTGCGGATGGCACCGCCCGGCGTACGCACCTCCCGGGCTGGGCACTTCCGGGACGGCGGGTTCAGGCCAGCAGTCCGTGGTGGGGGAACACCGCGCGGCGGGTGGCGAGGATGGCCTGATCGAGTCGGTCGGCCGGATCGTAACCCGAGTCGAAGTCGCGCCAGGCCGGGCGGGCGCCGTCGGTCATCCGCAGCGGGGCCGGGCGGCGGGTGCGGCGGTAGACCTCGGCGCGCCAGGACTCGGGGGTCTCGGTGGCCGGGTCGACGGGCCGGGCGGCGGCGGTGGCGACCAGGTGGGTCCAGGTGCGCGGGACGACGTCCACCACCGCGTAGCCGCCCCCGCCGGTGGCCACCCAGCGGCCGCCGGCGTGCTGGTGGGCGAGGTCGTGCAGCGCCTCGGCGATCAGCCGCTGGGCGTCCACGGTGACGGCGAGGTGGGCGAGCGGGTCCTCCAGGTGGGTGTCGGCGCCGTGCTGGGTGACCAGGACCTGCGGCCGGAAGGCGTCGAGCAGTTCGGGCACCAGGGCGTGGAAGGCGCGCAGCCAGCCCGCGTCGCCGGTGCCCGCGGGCAGCGGCAGGTTGGCGGCGGAGCCGGGGGCGTCCTCGCCGCCGGTCTCGATCGACCAGCCGCTCTGCGGGAAGAGCGTGGCGGGGTGCTCGTGCAGCGAGACGGTGAGCACCCGGGGGTCGTTCCAGAAGGCCGCCTGGACGCCGTCGCCGTGGTGGACGTCCACGTCGACGTAGGCGACCCGCTCGGCGCCGAGTTCGAGCAGCCGGGCGATGGCCAGCGCCGGGTCGTTGTAGACGCAGAAGCCGGAGGCCTTGCCGGGCATCGCGTGGTGCAGTCCGCCGGCGAAGTTGACGGCGTGCGGGGTCTCGCCGCGCCAGACCGCCTCGGCGGCGGCCACCGACTGGCCGGCGATCAGCGCGGAGGCCGAGTGGATCGCCGGGAAGGACCAGTTGTCGTCGGTGCCGAGTCCGTGCAGCGGGTCGGAGCGGTCGGGGTGGGCGGCGGCGTTCCGGACCGCCTCGACGTACTCCCGGGTGTGCACCAGCCGGAGGGTGGAGTCGCCGGCGGGCGGAGCGGAGCGGACGGTCACCCCGGGGCCGGCGTCCAGTCCGAGGGCCTCGACCAGGCGCATGGTGAGGGCCAGCCGGGTCGGGTCCATCGGGTGGCCGGGGCCGAAGTCGTAGGCGGTGACGGCCTCGTCCCAGAAGAGGTGCAGGCCGCAGGGGGTGTCACGCTCGGCTTCGGGCATGGCCTCCACCGTAGCGGGTGACGGTGGCCGGGCCGCCGTCAGGGCGCGCCGGGGCGGCGCTCGTGGGGACGGCCGGGCGGCAGGTGCGCGATGAAACTACGGAAGTTGTGGGGCGACTGTGGAGGCGGGTGTTGAGGCGGTGCAGACAAAAGCTTTGCGACTCCATATCCTCTCCGCCATGAAGCCATTCAGCGTGCAACGCCTTGGGGTAATTCTCGCTGCAATACTGGGTTTTGGCGTGTTCTTTGCCGCCCAGCCGGCCTCCGCCGCGGTCAGCGGCACCACCTTCGCGGTCGACAAGTCGACGGCGAAGGCGGGAGACCAGCTGACCCTGACGCTGTCGCTCACCAACAGTGAGAACAGTCCCATCTACTTCGCCTACGAGGCCGTCCAGCCGACCTGGCCGGCCAACACGCAGGCCGGAGCGTTCACCATCACCGGCTGCACCGGTGACACCTCCGACTGCGCGTTCACCGGGAACAGCGCCAACTTCCACTTCAACGCGCCGATCGCACCCGGCGCGACGAAGAGCGTCACGCTCACCGTCAAGATCACCGACACCCCGGCGTGGGGCACCGCCCCGTACACGCTGAACTGGGCGCCGTACGTCTACTACGAGTTCGGCCAGGTGGGCACCACCGGCACCGCCAAGGACCAGACCTGGACCTTCGGGGTGCCCTCGCTCCAGACCGTGATCAGCTGACCCCCGTCCCGTCGAACGCCCCCGCCGTCACCCGACGGCGGGGGCAAGGGCTTTCCGGCAACGGTTGAAGATGGCGTGAAGGAGCCGCAGACGCGGCCTTCACAACTCCCTATTCTCATCCGCCATGAAGCCATTCAGCATGCAACGCGTCGGGGTAATTCTCGCCACGGTACTGGGACTTGGCCTGATCTTCGCCGCCCAGCCGGCCTCCGCCACCACCCGCGACGACGGCGTGATCACCGGCGTCTCGGCCTCCGTCGACAAGAAGACGGCGGCACCGGGCGATGAACTGACCCTGACCCTCTCCCTCACCAACACCGAATCCGCCCCCATCACCTTCGCGTACGAGTGGATCGGGCCGAGCTTCCCCTCCAACCAGCTGACCGGCGCGTTCACCTTCACCGGCTGCGGCGGGGACCAGGTGGACTGCGTGTTCGGCGGCAACTCCGTCAACTTCCATCCCACGGTGCCGATCGCGCCGGGCGCCACCCGCACCGTCACGGCCACCGTCAAGATCACCTCCACGCCGCCCTGGACCGGGTCGTACACACTGAACTGGGCCCCGTACGTCTACGCCGAGTACGGCTACCCGGTCGTCAAGACCAGGAGCGGCCCCTTCCTCGACGGCATGCCCGGCCTGCAGACCGTGATCAGCTGACCCCCGCCCCGCCGACCGCCCCCGCCGTCACCCGGCGGCGGGGGCCGGGACCGTCACCCGGCGGCGGGGGCCACCGCCTGCGCCTGCGCCGGCGCCGGGGCGAAGCGGTCGGCCAGCGGCAGGACGGCGAGCACCAGCAGCATCGGGGCGAGCAGCGCCCAGCGGTACGAGCTCGCGTCCGCGATCGCCCCGACCAGCGGCGAACCGACCAGGAAGCCCACGTAGTTGAAGAGGTTGAGCCGGGCCACCGCGGCGTCCGAGTCGGCCGGGAAGAGCCGGCCGCCGGCCGCGAACACCTGCGGGATGATCGCGCAGATGCCGAAGCCCAGCACGGTGAAGCCGGCGATGCCCGCCCAGGCGGCGGGCGCGACCGCGGCGAGGCCGAAGCCGAGCGCCGCCAGCGCGGCACCGACGCGGACCACCGGGACGGCGCCGAAGCGCTGCACCGCGCGGTCGCCCAGGGCCCGGCCGAGCAGCATCGCGACCATGTAGCCCAGGTAGGAGAGCTTGGCGAGGTCCTCCCGGCTGCCCAGCCCGTCGGTGAGGTACTTGACGCTGTAGTTGGAGACCGAGGAGTCCGCGATGTACGCGAAGGCCATCGCCAGGCAGAGCGGCAGCAGCGGACGCCAGGGGACGGACCGGGCGGCGGCCTCTGCGGCCTCCCGGACGGCGTCGCCGAGTTCGGCCGGACCGGCGAAGAAGGCGCCGGCCAGCAGGGCGAGCGGGGCGATCACGGCGGCGGCCGTGCCGAACAGCAGCGGCAGCCCGAGGTCGTAGTGCGAGCCGAGGCCCGCGAGGGCCGCGCCGAGGATGCCGCCGAGGCTGAACGCGGCGTGGAAACCGATCATGATCGAGCGCCCGTAGCGGTGCTGGAGCCCCACCCCGAGCATGTTCATACTGGCGTCCAGCGCACCCACCAGCAGCCCGAACGCGCCCAGCGCCAGGGCGAGTTGCCACAGTGCCCCGCCCAGTCCGGCGGCCGCCAGGCTCAGGCAGACGGCGGGCTGGACCACCCGCAGCACGGCCCGCGCGCCGGTGCGCTTCACCAGCCGCTCGGAGGCGATCGACCCGGCCCCGGCCAGCACCGGCACCGCGGCCAGGAAGACCGGCAGCAGCCCGTCGCTCAGCCCGTACCGGTGCTGGATCTCCGGGATGCAGGTGACCAGCAGGGCGAAGGTGACGCCCTGGAGCAGGAAGGCGGCGGCGAGCGCGGCCCGCCCGGTGCGCAGACCGGGCGCCACCGGGGGCGGCGACGCGGCGGGCGGAACGGGCGGGACCACGGGCGGGGCGGCACTCAAGCGGACCTCCAGGCGGACTCCACACGAACCGCGCTACCGGCCGGTAGGACGATGTTGGCGAGAGCGTAGGGGGTGCGCCGCGATTACGGGAGGGGTCGCGCAGCGGTCATTTCCCGCCCGAGGCCAGTTCCCGGGAGCGGTCCCGGGCCGCCTCCAGGGCGCCGAGCAGGGCGGCCCGCACCCCGTGGTTCTCCAGCTCGCGGATCGCCGCGATGGTCGTGCCGGCCGGGGAGGTGACCGCCTCGCGCAGCTTCACCGGGTGCTCGCCGGAGTCCCGCAGCATCACCGAGGCACCGATCGCGGACTGCACGATCAGGTCGTGCGCCACCTGCCGGGGCAGCCCGAGCAGGATGCCGGCGTCGGTCATCGCCTCCACCAGGAAGTAGAAGTAGGCCGGTCCGGAGCCGGACAGCGCGGTGGCCGCGTCCTGCTGGGACTCGGGCAGCCGCAGCGCCTTGCCGACCGAGCTGAAGATCTCCTCGGCCCGCGCCAGGTGCTCCTCGCCCGCGTGCGAGCCCGCCGAGATGACGCTCATCCCCTCGTCCACCAGGACCGGGGTGTTGGGCATCACCCGGACCACCGGGGTGCCCGCCGCGAGCCGCTCCTCGAACCAGGCGGTGGGAACGCCGGCCGCGGCCGAGATCACCAGCCGGTCCGCGCCGACGTGCGGGGCCAGCTCCTCCAGCAGGGCGCCCATGTCCTGCGGCTTGACCGCGAGGATCAGGGTGTCGGCGAGCTTGGCGGCCTCGGCGTTGGAGACGGCCACCACGCCGTAGCGGTCGGCGAGTTCGGCCGCCCGCTCGGGACGGCGGGCGGTCACCAGGACGTCGGCCGGGTCCTTGCCGGCCCGCAGCAGACCGGAGAGCAGGGCCTCGCCGATCTTGCCGGTGCCCAGGAAGGCGATCTTCTGTCCGTGTGCTCCGCTGCTGCCCATGGTCCGCTCCCGCTCCTTGCCTCGGTACTGCCGCCATCCTCGCACCGCCCGGCGGCCCGCGCGGGGACCGTCCGCTCCGTGGTCGCGGCCCGCACGGTCGCCTGCCGGAGGACAGGCCCCTAGGGAGAAATCTCGGGGGTTTCCCCTATGGCCTCCCGGCTCCCGCGGGCGCACCGTGGAGCCATGGCACACGACGAAATGTCCCGACGTGAGAACCGGCAACTCGCCGTCGCCTCGGCGACCGTGGGCCCGTGGCGGACCGCCGCGGGGGTCGGTGCGGTGGTGGGGGCGACGGCCCTGGGGATCGATGCGATCACCGGGGACTGGTCGCTGAGCATGCTGGCCTCACCGGCCGGCTGGGGCCTGTTCTTCTTCTTCCTGGTCGGCACCGTCGGCGGCCGGCTGCGGCGCGACACCACCGACCGGAGGCTGCGCCGCTGGGCGAACGACCACCCCTGGCAGTCGGCGCTCCCGGCCGCCGGCGGGCTGCTGGTCCTGAACACGCTGGCCCAACTGTTCCTCGGCGACGAGGGCCTGTTCGGCGCCTTCTTCATCTCGCTGCTGCCGGCCGGCCTGCTGCTGGCGATCGCCGGGGTGGTCGGCTCGGTCAAGCAGGCCCGCGGCAAGGACTGAGCGGGCGCCCGCACCGGCGCGCTTCCGGACGAACGGCACCCGTCCCGCGGACGACGCACAGGTGTTCACCACACGGTGTGCCCCCGATCGACGGATCGTCAGACCCCGTCGGCATACTGGCGCGATGCCGATCGCCGAAGAACCGGAACCGCGCCCCGCCGGGGGCGACGAGCCGAACGGGTCCGACCCGTCCGGGGCGGGCCGGAAGGACCCGTTCGCCGACCTCGTCCTGGACGAGGAGTTCGTCCGCAGCGCCACCGTCAAGGAGCAGAGCGGGCGCACCCGCATGCTGTCCGCCCGCTGGAAGCACACCCCGCCGGTCGATCCGGGCGGCCGCCGCTCGGTCAACGACGGCCCCGCGGCGCGCGGGCGCCGCTTCCGCCGCAAGCCCGTCCGCCCGGCGCGGGCGGTCGACGCGTGGGGCGACCCGCGTCCGCGCCGCCGCCCGGAGTGGCGCACGCCGCTCTACGTCCTGCTGACCGTCGCCGTGCTGCTCGTGGCACTGAACATCGACGGGCTGAAGCTCTGGTACTCCACCCACTTCGGCTACGCCTCCGACCACCCGGTCTCCGCGAGCCCGGCGGCGGAGCGCGACGGACGGCGGCCGACCCCCGACCACCCGTGGGCCGGCTCCCCCGCCGAGGACTGGGCCGCCGGCACGGACGGGATCGAGCTGCCGAAGACCCCCCGGGCCACCGGCGCGTTCGGTGCCGACGAGGTGGCCGCCCGGCTGCAGTCGGTGCGGGCCTACCTGGCGGCGGCCCACCTGGACCCGAAGGTGGTGTCCGGCGGCCGCCCGGACGCCGCGCTGGCGATGCTCGACGGCCGCACCCGGGAGGCCGCGGCCGCGTCGCTGGACCACCCCTCGGCGACCAGTGACCCCACCGCCTGGTTCACCCGCTTCGACCCGCGGGAGGCCGTCCCGGTCACCGACGTGGTCAAGGTGCGGGGCCGGATCGACGTCACGGCCGACGGGGAGAACGGCGTCCTGATGCGGGCCGACGTCAGCTACGTGTACGCGCTGCGCCCCGGCCCGAAGACGGCCGACCAGGCGGCCTCGGCGAACGGCTCCGCGGACCTCGCGGAGACGGTCCGGACCATCGTCCGGCAGGTGGACACCTTCCACTTCTACGACCCGGCCAAGTACCAGGTCGATCCGGGGAAGCTCGCGATCGACGAGACCGTGGAGAGCTTCGGCAACAGCACCTGCGGCCGCTACGACGGCTTCCTGCACCCGGAGTTCGACCGGTCCACCCGGCCCGGCCCGGTACCGACCGGGCCGACCGCGGACCCGTACGACCGGGACCGGGTGCCGCCGGGCACCGGGAACTGCGGCTCCGCCAGCCGGACCTGACCGCCGTCAGCGCTTGCGCTTGGCCCGGCCCGGCGCCTTGGTGTCGGGCCGGCGGCCGCGGCCCGCCTGGCGCTTCTCGTACTGGGCGACGGCCCGCTCGTGGGCGGCCCGCCGGACCGCCTCGCCGGGAGCCTCGACCAGGCTGCGGACGAAGTAGGCGGCCAGGCTGCCGGCCCCGCCGATCAGCCAGACCGCGCCGAGCGACTTGTCCTCGGCCATCCAGCCGGTCAGCTGGTCCCGGCCCTCGGTGAGCACCTTCCAGGTGCGCCGTACGGCCATCATCGAGCAGACCGCGATGGCGGCGGTCAGCAGCCCGTTGAGGAAGGTGCCGTCCTCGGAGAGCGCGATGCCCTCGATGCCGAAGCGCAGCACCAGCACGGCGGCGGCGGTCGCGGCCAGGGCGCCGACCGAGACACCGACCCGGCGCGGCCAGTAGCCGTTGTCCCGGTTGAGCCAGGACGTGCCGAAGAAGCGGATCGGCTCCGGCTCGGGGGCGCCGGCGGGAGTGGGGGCGGGGGTGGGGGGCTGCTCGCTCACGCCGTCGATTATCACCCGAGCGCCGCACACGGCGGAGGAGCCGTCCCGGCCGGTGGGACGGCTCCTCCTCGTTCGGTGCGGGCCCGGTGTTCCGGTGCCGTACGGGCCCGGTGTTCCGGTTCCGTACGGGCCCGGTGTTCCGCTTCCGTGCGGGCCCGGTGTTCGCCTCGGGCTCAGCCGAGCTTGGACACGTCGCGGACGGCGCCCTTGTCGGCGGAGGTGGCCATCGCGGCGTAGGCCCGCAGGGCCTGGCTGACCTGGCGCTCGCGGTTCTTCGGCCGGTAGCCGCCCGTGGCCTCCAGGACGCGGCGGCGCTCGGCCAGCACCTCGTCCGGGACCTCCAGGGAGATCCGGCGGCCGGGGATGTCGATGGCGATGGTGTCGCCGTCCTCGACCAGCGCGATGGTGCCGCCGGAGGCCGCCTCCGGGGAGGCGTGGCCGATGGACAGGCCCGAGGTGCCGCCGGAGAAGCGGCCGTCGGTGACCAGCGCGCAGGCCTTGCCCAGGCCCCGGCCCTTCAGGAAGGAGGTCGGGTAGAGCATCTCCTGCATGCCCGGGCCGCCCCTGGGGCCCTCGTAGCGGATGACGACGACGTCGCCCTCCTTGACCCGCTTGGCGAGGATCGCCTCGACCGCGTCCTCCTGGGACTCGACCACGACGGCCGGGCCGCTGAAGGTCCAGATCGACTCGTCCACGCCGGCGGTCTTCACGATGCAGCCGTCCTCGGCGAGGTTGCCGTACAGCACGGCCAGGCCGCCCTCGACCGAGTAGGCGTGCTCGGCGCCGCGGATGCAGCCCTTGGCCGAGTCGGTGTCCAGCGACTCCCAGCGCTCGGACTGCGAGAAGGCCTCGGCGGAGCGGACGCAGCCGGGGGCGGCGTGCCACAGCTCGACGGCCTCGGCGGACGGCGAACCGCCGCGCACGTCCCAGGTCTTAAGCCACTCGGCGAGCGAGTCGGCGTGCACGGTGTGGACGTCCTCGTTGAGCAGCCCGGCCCGGTACAGCTCACCGAGGATGGCCGGGATGCCGCCGGCCCGGTGCACGTCCTCCATGTAGTACGAGCCGTTCGGCGCGACCTTGGACAGGCAGGGCACCTTGCGGGAGATCGCGTCGATGGCCCGCATGTCGAAGTCCAGCTCGGCCTCCTGGGCGGCGGCGAGCAGGTGCAGGATGGTGTTGGTCGAGCCGCCCATGGCGATGTCCAGGGCCATGGCGTTCTCGAAGGCGGCGCGGGTGGCGATCGCCCGGGGCAGCACCGAGGCGTCGTCGCCGCCGTAGTAGCGGTTCGCGATCTCGACGACGTTCTGCCCGGCCCGCTCGTACAGGGCCCGGCGGGCGGTGTGGGTGGCGAGCACCGAGCCGTTGCCCGGCAGCGAGAGGCCGATCGCCTCGGTCAGGCAGTTCATCGAGTTGGCGGTGAACATGCCGGAGCACGAGCCGCAGGTGGGACAGGCGTTCTCCTCGATGATCGCGATGTCCTCGTCGGAGACGTTCTCGTTGACCGCCTGGGAGATCGCGTCGACCAGGTCGAGCTTGCGCACGGTGCCGTCGACCAGGGTGGCCTTGCCGGCCTCCATCGGGCCGCCGGAGACGAAGACGGTCGGGATGTTCAGGCGCAGCGCGGCCATCAGCATGCCCGGGGTGATCTTGTCGCAGTTGGAGATGCAGATCAGGGCGTCGGCGCAGTGCGCGTTGACCATGTACTCGACCGAGTCGGCGATCAGGTCGCGCGAGGGCAGCGAGTAGAGCATGCCGCCGTGGCCCATCGCGATGCCGTCGTCCACGGCGATGGTGTTGAACTCGCGCGGGATGCCGCCCGCCTGCTTGATCGCCTCGGAGACGATCCGGCCGACCGGCTGGAGGTGGGTGTGCCCGGGGACGAACTCGGTGAAGGAGTTGGCCACCGCGATGATCGGCTTGCCGAAGTCCTCGCGGGCTACGCCGGCCGCCCGGAGAAGCGCCCGGGCGCCTGCCATGTTGCGACCGTGGGTGACCGTACGGGACCTCAGCTCGGGCACTGTGCTCCACTCCTTCGGGGCTCTCGCGGGCACCCCGCTGCTGGGAGGGTTCGGGGGCCGCTGTGGGTACCGAGCCTACGCCCGCCGTCCGGCCGGCGGACGGTCCGTCCGCGATGCGGGCAGGCGGGGACGCGGGCAGGCGGGCAGCGATGCGGGCGGACGGCGGTGCGGGCAGGCGGCGGGCGTCAGCCGGGCTTGACGGCCACGGTGAGGTCCAGGCTGAACGGCTCGACCACGACGCCGTCCGGGAACGCGGCGACCATGGCCTCCCGTTCGGCGGCCAGCACCGGCGCGCGCTCCTCGGGGCTGAGCGAGGCCAGGTAGGAACGGGAGGTGAGGTCAGTGAGCACGTGCTCGACGGTGACCCGCCGCTCCCAGCGCAGTGCCGTCCGTTCGACCACGAGGCCGGCCGGGGCGAAGTGCCCGACGTGGCCGCTGATCCCGCCGTAGCCGTGGAAGCGGCCGGGGAGGGCGGCGGCCATCCGCTCGCTCCTGGCCCGGATCCACGGCACGGTCTCGTCGTACACGTTCCACCAGGCGGCGACGGCGCCCCCGGGCCGCAGCACCCGGACCGCCTCGGGGACGGACTTCTCGGGGTACGTCCAGTGGAAGGCCTGGGCGTAGGCGACCAGGTCGACGGACCCGTCGTGGAAGGGCAGGTCGTCACCGGTGCCCCGGACCAGCGGCAGGCCCGGCGAGGAGGCCAGGAACCGGGCGGCCATGCCGGGGCTGGGCTCGACGGCGACGACCTCCGCACCGCGCGCGGCCAGCAGCCGGGTGGCGATGCCCGTCCCGGCGCCGACGTCCAGGACCCGGGCACCGGCGAGGCCGCGGCCCCAGAGCCGCTCCAGCGCGTCGAACAGCTCGTCGGGATAGCCGGGGCGGCCCTGCTCGTACTCGGCGGCGACCCCGCCGAAGCTCGCGGCGGCCTCGCGGTAGTTCCGACTCTCCGTCATGCGTCCCCCTTCGTACGGCAGTTGACGCCCGGTCGGACCGGACGGCTCAGCGTACGCGCGAGGGGGTGGCCAGGTGCAAGCGGGTAAAAGCGAGGGCCTCGGCCAGGTCGGCCTCGCGTTCGGCGGGGGAGGCCGAGCGGCGGGTGTTGACCTCCAGCACCACGTGGCCGTCGAAGCCGGTCCGGGCGAGGTGCTCCAGCAGCTCGGCGCAGGGCTGCTTGCCGCGGCCGGGGATCAGGTGCTCGTCCTTGCCGGAGCCGCTGCCGTCGGCCAGGTGGACGTGGGCGAGCCGGTCGCCCATCCGCTCGACCATGGCGAAGGTGTCGATCCGGGAGGTGGCCGCGTGCGAGAGGTCGATGGTGAAGTGCCGGTACTCCTCGTCGGTGACGTCCCAGCCGGGGGCGTACGCGAGCATCTCGCGGTCGCGGTAGCGCCACGGGTACATGTTCTCGACGGCGAAGCGGACGTCGGTCTCGCCCGCCATCCGGTGGATCCCCTCGACGAACTCCCGGGCGTACTGGCGCTGCCAGCGGAACGGCGGGTGGACGACCACGGCGCTCGCGCCGAGCTTCTCGGCCGCCGCCCGGGCCCGGACCAGCTTGGTCCACGGGTCGGTGCTCCACACCCGCTGGGTGATCAGCAGGCAGGGCGCGTGCACGGCCAGGATGGGCAGCCGGTGGGCGTCGGAGAGCCGGCGCAGGGCGTCGATGTCCTGGCTGACCGGGTCGTTCCAGACCATCACCTCGACCCCGTCGTAGCCGAGCTTGGCGGCCAGCTCGAAGGCGACGGCGGTGCTCGCCGGGTACACCGAGGCGGTGGACAGCGCCACCTTGGTGTCCGGGATGTGCAGGGCCGGGTGCCGGGGCAGCACCAGCCGGTCGGTGGTGCGCAGCAGCGGCGGGCGGGCGGCGTCCCGCTTGGCGGCCTTGACCGAGCGGACGGACTGGACGGCGGCCTTGGCGGCGCCGGCGGCCCGGGCGGTGCGGGTCTCCTTCGGGGCGGCCTTGGCGGCGGGCTGCTTCGTCTTCGGGGCGGGCTGCTTCGCGGTGGACTGCTTCGTGGTGGGCGTCTTCGCCGTTCTCGCCGTCTTCGCCGCGGCGGTCTTCGCCGCGGCGGTCTTCGCCGCGGCGGTCTTCGCCGCGGCGGTCTTCGCGGTGCGCTGGGCGGCCTTGACCGCCTTCGAGGCCTGCTTGGCGGCCTGGGCGGCGGTGGCGCCCGTGACCGCCTTGCCGAGCCTGCGGCGCGGGCCGTCCGGCCGCGACTGCCCGCTCCCGGGAGTGCGGTCCTCCTGCGTTCCGTCCTCGCCCGCTGGTTGCACCACGGGAGACAGCGTATGCGGAGCACGCGGCGAACGGGGCGGGATGACCGGCGCAGTGACCATCGGCACGTTGCCCCGGGGCGGTCGGTCGGCGGTCGGTCGGCGGTCGGTCGGCGGTCGGTCGGCGGTCGGTCGGGACGGGTCCGGACGACTGTCCGGGCGGCCGCCCGCGTGCGCGCCCCGGGGTGCGCGCCCGGCTTACGGGGTGAGCGCCGGGCGGCGGCGGTCGGCCGGGCTGTCCATGGTGTCCAGGCGGCGCAGGATGATGCCCTCGCGCAGCGCCCACGGACAGACGTCCAGCTCCTCCAGCCCGAACAGGTCCATCGCGGCGTCGGCGACCAGCGCGCCGGCCAGCAGCTGCTTGGCCCGGCCCTCGGAGACTCCGGGGATCCGGGCGCGCTCGGCGACGGTCATCGCCGACAGCCGGGGCAGCCAGGCGGCCAGCCCGCTGCGGGTGAGCCGGCGGTCGGCGTACGGACCGGCGTCGGCGGGGGCGGCGCCGGTCATCCGGGCCAGCTGCTTGAAGGTCTTGGAGGTGGCGACCGCGTGCCGGGCCGGGCCGAGCCGGGTGATCTCGCCGACCACGGTGGCGAGCTCGGCCCGGATGTGGCGTCTCAGCTCGCGCAGCCCCTCCGGGTCGGCGACGTCCCCCGGCAGCCAGCGGGCGGTCAGCCGGCCGGCGCCCAGCGGCAGCGAGCAGGCGACGTCCGGCTGCTCGTCCAGGCCGCAGGCGATCTCCAGCGAGCCGCCGCCGATGTCCAGGTTGAGCAGCCGGCCCGAGGACCAGCCGAACCAGCGGCGGACGGCCAGGAAGGTGAGCCGGGCCTCGTCCTGCCCGGAGAGCACGCGCAGCTCGACTCCGGTCTCGGCGGCCACCCGGCGCAGCACCTCCTCGCCGTTGGCGGCCTCGCGCACGGCGGAGGTCGCGAACGGGAGGATGTCGACGACGCCCTTGTCCTCGGCGACCCGCAGCGAGGACGCGACGTGGCCGACCAGCCGCTCGACCCCGGCCTCGCTTATCGCACCGTCCTCGTCCAGCAGCTCCGCCAGACGCAGCTCGGCCTTGTGCGAGTACGCGGGCAGCGGAGCAGCGCCCGGATGGGCGTCCACCACGAGGAAGTGGACCGTGTTGGAACCTACGTCGAGCACACCGAGTCGCATAACTCTCCACGCTACGCGATCCGGGCCCTGGTGAGAGGGGGTGCGGCGGTATTCGCGCCGGTCCGGAACCGGTGGGTGGGCCGGTGGGCGGGCCGGTGGGCGGGCCGGTCCTCCGGCGGCCCGCCGCCCGTCAGAGGAGACCGTCCCACAGCTGCTCGACGATGACGGCCCACCAGTTCTCCGGGTCGGCGAAGACCGTGCCGTCCACGGCCGCCAGCGCGCGCTGCAGGGCGTCCACCGCCGCGCCCGCGGCCACCGGGTCGAGCCCGCGCAGGGCCGGCCACCAGCCGGCGAACACCTCCAGGCAGCGGACGAAGGCGCGCAGGTCCGCGTTGCAGTGGCGGGCGGTCGCGTAGTCCGGGTCCACCGCACGGACGGCGCCGTCCACCGGGTCGAGGGCCAGCAGCGCCCAGCCGTCCGTCCCCAGCACCAGCTGCCCGGCGAGCGCCAGGCGCTCCCGCTCGGCCACCCGGGTGCCGCGGCCGAGTCCGGCCAGGTGCGCGGCGAGCGGGGGCAGGACGGTGCCCTGGCGGGTACCGTCGGCGATCGCCTCCGCGCCCGGGTGGTGCAACGCGAAGAACCCCGGCACGGCCACCGGGACGCCCACCGCCAGCAGCAGCGCGGCCGCGTCCCCGGGCAGCTCGGCGCGGGCGACGTCGGCCGGCTCGAAGCGCTGGACGCCCGCCGGGCCGAACCGCTCCGCGAGCCGGGCGGCGAGCGCGGCGTCGGGCTCCCCGGATGTGCCGGGAGCGCCGGACGCGTCGCGCACCGCGCGGGGGAAGGGCACCCGGTTGCGGGCCGGACCGTCCGGCGGCGCGGGCAGCGCCCGTACGGCGGCGGCCCGGTGGTCGAAGCGCGGGCCGTACGGAAGCTCGAAGTCGACCCGGACGTCCGGCAGTTCGACGGCCAGCGCGTACGACCAGTAGCCGCCGGGCAGGGCGCTCGGCCGCAGGTCGGTCCGGACGGCCAGCACGTCCTCGGCGGCGACGCCCTGCTCGCGCAGCCACCACCAGCCGCGCAGCGCCGGGTGCGGCAGGCCCGCCGCGGACCGCAGGGCCAGCGACCGCTCCTCGCCGGTGCCGTCCCGGTAGGTCAGCTCGGCCCGGGCACCCCGGCCGGTCGCCGGCGGGAGCGTCGGGTCGTAGCCGCCCGCGCCGACGAAGTCCCGGTACAGCCCCACCACTTCGTCCACCGGCACCGAGGGCCACACCGTGAACCGCCCGCTCTCCCGGTCCACCACGGCGCAGGCCGCCCCCACCTCCTCGGGCGCCCGCCGCTCCCCCGTCCGCGGGTCGACCACCACCCGGGCGGGCTCCGCCCACACCACCCAGCCGAGCTCGAACTCATGGGTGCACACCCGCCGCACCACCCCGGCCCCCTGCGGCAGATCCCCGTTGATCCACCGCTGCCCCGCCTCCACCGCCTGCGCCCGCGAAATCATCCGGCCCTCCCCGACCCCGACCCTGCCCGACCCGCGACCCTACGCCCCACCCCTGCCGCCCGCCCCGCGCAGGAAGTCGGCCCAGCCGACTTCCTGCGTCTCCCCCTGCGATGAATGCGACGACTGGCCTGCACACCCTTGCTGCCCCACACCCCCTGCACGAAAAGTCGACCCCGCCGACTTCTGGCGTAGCTCCCTCTGCCGCCGACCCCACCCCTCCGCGCACGAGAAGTCGATCAGCCCGACTTTCCATGCACCCCTGGGGGACGCCCCACACCTCCCCCGCGCACGAAAAGTCGACCCCGCCGACTTCCTATGCAGAACCCGGACGAATACGACGGCCGGCCTACCTGGCCCCAGGCACACCCAGGCCCGGCCAGCCCGAAAGCGCACAGGAAGTCGGCCCATCCGACTTCTCGCGCGAGTTCCTCCAACCCGGGCGAAGACCAGGCCACATAGCCTGCCGCCGCCCCCGCCCCTCCGCACACGAGAAGTCGATCAGCCCGACCTTCCATGCACCCTCCGGGAGGAATATGCAGACCGGTCTACAGATCCTGCCGACCCGCACCCCACCCTGCGCACGAAAAGTCGGCCCGCCGACTTCCTGTGCAGGACCTGGGAAAATATGACGGCCGGTCTACATAGTTCTGGGCACACCCGGGCCCAACCGGCTCGTAAGTGCGCGAGAAGTCGGCCCAGCCGACTTCTCATGCGAGCCCGTCCAATGCACGCGCGAGGGATATGACGGTCGGACTACATAGATCGCCGCCGGCCTCGCCCCTCTGCGCACGAGAAGTCGACTCCGCCGACTTCCTATGCCGCGCCTGGTGGACCTCGACCTGGCCGGCTCGATAGCGCACAGGAAGTCGGCCGGGCCGACTTCTCGCGCGGGCTACCCCCGGTTCCCGTGTGGCGAATATGGCGACCGGTCTACAGATTTCTCCGCAGAAGGGGTGTCGTGTGCGGCTGCGCAGGAAGTCGGGCGGGCCGACTTCCTGCGCGGGGTACGGGGTCCAGCTCAGTGGCGCGGGTCAGGCGGCAAGGGGGCAAGGGGGTGCGGGGCAGGCCGTGCGGGGGTGCGGCTCAGGAGGCGAGGTGGCAGGGGGCACTGCGTCCGGCTGCGCAGGAAGTCGGGCGGGCGACTCTGCTGGCGAAGTCGGTTGGGTTGGGCGTGGGACGGTAAGTGTGTGCCGGTCGGGGTGGGTTGGCTGTCTGTGGGGGT
>NZ_LIPD01000009.1:0-399351 GCF_001905545.1 Streptomyces sp. CB02056
CGGCGCGGCCGAGTTGTCCGCGGGGACGCCGTCGGCGGAGGCCAGTGCGGTGGCGCCGAGCGTGGCGGCCACGGCGACGGCACCGCCAACGAGCAAGCGGGACATGCGCTTTGCCATGCCTATTCCTCTTCGTTCATCTGGTGTTTGCCCTGACGGGCGGATCAGCGGAATCGGGTGACCGGTCTGAATGGTGAGCGAACCAACCGGCAATGGCGAGACGTCATTGCCGGTGGAAGTGGTCGAAGTTGCCGCATGGGCGCCTTCGGGGTCGCAGCCGGAATCCGGGCCATCGAACCAGATGAGCTGATGCTTCGACAAGCGCGTTCCTGGCGCTGGCCAGGCGGAATGTCATGCTTTCCCAGCGGTTGGGTGTCTATCGGTGATGCGGTTGTATTTGCTTGGCTTTGCCCTTTGACAGGTGTTTCATTGGCGGGTTTTTTTTGGCAACGTCATGGCTTCGTGGACGTTCTGTCGTATCGTCATCTGGCGTAGGCTCCGCTGCGGCCGTGAATCCGGCCGATGCCGACAGTGGAGGTTTCCGATGCACCATTCGATATCCCGTTCACAAGGGCGCGGGAGGGGGAGGCCGCCGCTGCTGGGCAGGCTCTCCCTGGGCCTCCTGCCGCTGGCTCTGACGGCGGGGCTGGTGGGTTCCGGCATCCAGACGGCTTCGGCCGTCGAACCGACCGACGCTCAGCTCCAGCGGAGCGCCCGCGACATCACGGTCGAGGCCTGGCTCAACGGTGGTCCTCGCGTCCACGAGCTCGCGGAAGCCGTGCTTGCGGGCTCGGACCAGGACGTGAAGCGGTTCGTCGACAACGAGCTCGCCGGCGCCCAGCACCTGGACGACCTGCTGGCCGCCACGCAGATCGAGGGTGTGGGCGGGCCGAAGGTCCGCGAGGCCGCGGGCAAGGCCATCGCGGGCACGGCCGACGAGCTGCACACGTTCCTGCGGAGCGGCTGGCAGTCGGCACTCGACGCCGACCGGCGGCTGTGGATCACCCGGATCACCGACCCCGCCGTGGGCGCCGGCCGCAACCTGCAGGCCGCCGGCGACGCCGCGCTGCGCAGCAACACCAGTGACGACCTGCAGCGGTTCCTGACCGAGGGACAGTTCCCGGCGAAGGATGCCGACGACCGGCTCAAGCTGGTCCAGATCCTCAGCTCCGGCGGCACGAACACCCAGGCCGCGGCACGCGCCGCGCTGAACGGGTCGATCCAGGACGTGCGCGACTTCCTCGCGACCGGCCAGTATGTCGCCCAGAACCGTGACATGGAGCGCGCGAGCATCGCGCTGCTGGTGCAGCAGGCGAAGGACGCGGGCGCGCAGGCGGCCCAGGAGGCCGCTGCGGCCATCGAGGCCAAGGACAAAGCGGTCTTCGAGGCGCAGGAGGCCATGAAGGCCGCCGCTCTGGCCGCGTCCGAGACCCAGCAGGCAGGTAACGACGCGGCCAGGGCCACGGAGGCGGCGAACAAGGCGGCGACGGCCGCCGAGCGTGCGGGCAAGGCGGCGAACACGGCCTTGGCGGCCGCGCGTGCGGCCAACGCGGGCGCGCGGGCCGCGGCTTACGCGGCGTCGAACGCGGCGGCTGCGGCGTCCGGCGCCCAGCGGGCCGCCGCCGCCGCGCGGAACTCCGCGGCCGCGGCGGCCGGTGACGCGACGAAGGCGCACGACGCGCGGGTCGCGGCGGACGCCGCCGACGCGGCCGCGAAGCTGGTGGACGCCGCCAAGGACACGCTCGTCCACGCGGACAAGGCCCTCAGCGACAGCCAGACCGCGGCGGGCGCCGCGCTGAGCGCGAAGGGCAACGCCGATTCCGCGGCGGGTTCGGCCGAGCAGGCCGGTGCCTACGCGGACAGCGCCGGCGGTCAGTCGGCCAAGGCCAAGCAGGCCGCGGCGGCCACCCGCCGTTCGGCCGTCGAGGCCGGTCGCGCCGCCGCCGCCGCGCAGCAGCTGGCCGGGGAGGCCGCGACGCAGTCGCAGGCGGCCGCGGCGCTCCTGAAGTCCGCGGGCGAGCACGCCGCCGCGGCGGCCCAGGCCGCCCGGGACGCCGCCGACCACGCCGGCCAGAGCGCGAACGCCGCGCAGGAGTCCACCGACCACGCGAACGCCGCCTCCGGGTTCGCTGCGGACGCCCAGACCGCGGTCGACAAGGCCAACGCGGTCCAGGACCTGGCACGCCGCATCGAGGCCGAGGACCTGACCAACCGCACCGCGGTGGCCGTGGAGAAGGCCCGGCAGGCCAAGGCCGACGAGACGGCGAAGCAGGCGCAGACCGACCAGGCCGCCCAGGACGTCCAGAAGGCCCGGGCCGAGGCCGACCGCCTCGCCCAGCTGGCCAACCAGCCCGGCGCCACTCCGACGCAGGTCGCCACCGACGGCCGCAAGCTCGCCATGGTCTCCCGCAAGATCTCCGCTTCCTGGGGGAACTCGGCGGCCGTCGACGCCCTGTCCGGTGACGACGCCGCCGTGTTCGCCTACGTGAAGACCGGGCGACGGGAGGCCGAGGAGCGCGACGCCCGCGACAGTGTCACCGCGATCCACAAGAACTCCGACAGCGAGGCGGTCCGCACCGCGGCCTACACCGCGCTGCAGGGCAACGCCGCCCAGCTCGGCGCCTTCCTGGCCAGCGGTCAGTACGAGGCCGTCGCGCCGGAGAACCGGCTGACGATCACCCGCCTCAGCGACAAGGCCGGCCCCGCCGTCAAGGCCGCCGCCGACGCCGCGCTGCGGGTCAACACCCCCGCCGCGCTGCGGGACTTCCTCGGCAAGGGCCTGTCGGACGCCCAGGCCGCCGACGACCGCCTCACCGCCACCCGGCTGGAGGACGCCCCGGCCACCGAGCCCGAGCTCAAGGCCGCGGCGAAGATCGCCCTCGAAGGCCCCGTGCAGGACCTGCGCGCCTTCGTGGCCGAGGGCCAGTACACCGCGCAGCAGAAGGACCGGCTCACCGCCCTCCACGTCGCGGACATCAAGGGCCTGATCGCCCAGGCGACCGCCGCCGCCGCGACCGCCCAGCAGAACGCGGCCACGGCCCAGGCCGCTGCCGCCATCGCCCGCAACGCCTCCAACGAGGCCAACGGCTACGCCGCCCAGGCTCAGGCCTCGGCCAACACCGCTGCCGAGCACGTCGCCAAGGCCAAGGCCGCCGCCGACGCCGCCGCGGCCGACGCCGCCAGGGCGGCGGCATCCGCGAAGACGGCCAACGCGGCCAAGGCCTCCGCCAACCGCGACGCCGCGAGTGCCGTCCACTCCGCCAACAGGGCCGAGCAGTCGGCCCGGCAGGCCCGGTCGGCCGCGACCGACGCCTACAACTCCGCTGCCGATGCCCGGGCCTCCGCGGAGGCGGCCGGCAAGGACGCGACGGCCGCCCAGGCCGCCGCCGACGACGCCCGCGCCAACTACCAGGGCAAGTTCGACGCCGAGCAGAAGGCCGAGGCCGAAAGGCTCGAGGAGGCGCGCAAGGAGGCCGATTACAAGGCCCAGATCGAGAAGGAGAAGCAGGACTCGATCGCGGGCATCGAGGAGGAGATCAAGAAGGCGAAGGAGGACAACGAGACCTCCAACTCCATCTACCGCCTCGTCTCCGAGACCATCCACCTCACCCTCGACGTGATCGGTGGTGCGGGCGGCGTCATCGCCCCCGGCCTCGCCGACATCGCCGACCTCGTCAACTGCGCCTACTACGCCGTCGAGGGCAGGACCACCGAGGCGGTCGAGTCCTGCATCGGGGCGATCCCCTTCATCGGCGACGGCGCCGCCATCGCCAAGCTCGCCCGGTGGGCGAAGAAGTTCGGCTCCTGGGGCGAGAAGGCCGTCGAGTTCATCCAGAAGCTCGTCAGGCGGGTTCCCGCGTCCTGCCCGGTGCCGAACAGCTTCGCGGCGGGTACCCCCGTCCTCATGGGCGACGGCTCCACCCGCGCGATCGAGACCGTCAGGATCGGCGACGAGGTCCTCGCCACCGATCCCGTCAGCGGGCTGACCGGACCCCGCCGGGTCTCGGCCACCATCTACGGCCCGGACGACCGGGACTTCACCGACATCTCCCTGGGTGCCGGACGCTCCCTGACCAGCACCGACCACCACCCCTTCTGGGCCGAGAACCGGAAGGCCTGGATCGACGCCGTCGACCTCGAGACCGGCGACGAACTGCGCGACCCGGCCGGCCAGCCCCGGCGAATCGAGAGCGTCCGGCACTGGAACACCCTCCAGGGCGCCTACAACCTCACCGTTGACGAGCTTCACACGTACTACGTGGTCGCGGGCGACACGCCGGTGCTGGTACACAATGCCAACAAGCCGCTGTGCCTGGAGAAGCTCACCAACAGCGACGTCGAGAGCGTCTTCCACCGCGGCACCTTCGACAATCCCAGCGATCAGTTCCTGTATCACTACAAGTTGGAGGGGGCCCCGAACGGCATGTCGCAGACGGAGTACATCGCCGCGGCCAAGGAGGCGATGGAGCGTGTGACGAAGCCTGGTTTCCTGAAGGACAACCCTGGTTGGAAGGTCAATATAAAGCCCATCGGAGCCCACGAGGACAAGCTGGAGGGGCTGGCGTGGACCAACGAGGCAACGGACGAAGTGGTGTTCACGTCGATGGATCGCAGTAGGGTCGTGACGTACCACCCCCCGAAGAGGCGGTAACAGAATGATGCGACGACCGGTGGAACTGAGCTTCGTCGATGCCTACACCATCTGGAGTCACGTTCCATATCCGCCGCATTCCACAACGCCGGAGTTGGGGAAGCTCCGCGCCGATCTCGCGATCGCCCACGAGCACACCACGGGGGCCGTCGTCTTCATGAGGACCGGTGCGTTCAGGCCGTCGGGTGCGGATGTCCTGACGGAACTCGACGAGATCATCACTCAAGCCGGTGTCCTGTGCGGGGAGTACGCGGGGGAGGACCTGGTGGTCGCGCGGGAGATACACGCCTACGCGACGTTGCTGGCGATCGTCTACCGGGGATTCCTCGAAGCGGGTGAATCCGTCTAGGCGGTCGTTTCGTCGAACCGCAGAACGCCCGGCCGGGGTTTCCCGGCCGGGCGTTCTGCGTTGTCGGCGGTTACAGGCGGCTGAGGCGCTCGGCGAGGGCGCGGGCGTGGGTGGCGGCGGTGGGGCCGCGGGTGGGGTCGGGGGCTTCGGAGAGGAAGACCAGGGCGAGCATCAGGGCGGCGTCGAGGCGGCAGACGAGGAGGGTGGGGTCGTCCTCGGTGGGGACGGGGGCGAGGGTGGCGTAGCCGGCGCGGAGGGCGGGCAGGTCGAGGTCGTTCTCGGGGTAGCGGGCGTATTCGGCGAGGCGGCCGAACTCGAGGGCGGGGGTGCCGAGGAGGGCGTTGGACCAGTCCAGGAGGGCGGTGGTGCGGCCCTGGTGGCGGCGGATGTTGGAGCTGCGGACGTCGAGGTGGAGGAGGCTGGTCCCGGTGAGGGGGGAGAGGTGCCGGGCGAGCAGGTCGGGGGCCGGGGGCTCGGGCCAGTCGGCGACGAGGCGGGCGAGTTCGGCCCAGCGGCGCGCTATCCGGGTGGTGAGGACCCCGGCGGTGGTGCCGCCCTCGGCGGCGACGGGGTGCAGTGGCGGCGGGGGTGCCTGGTGGAGCCGGGCGAGGAGCCGGCCGAGGGCGTGGGAGTCGAGCGGGGTGCCGTCGTCGGGGACGTAGTCGGAGAGCAGCACGTCGGGGGAGTCGGGGTCGTCGGCGAGGACGAGTTCCCGGGCGCGGGCGACGGGCAGGCCGTGTTCGGCCAGGTGCCGGGCGATGGCGTGCTCCTGGACGAGCAGGGCGCGGGTGTCCACGTGCGGGTCGTTGGCGTTGGAGTCGAAGCGGTGGTGCGCGAGCCGTACGGCGACCGGTTCGCCGTCCCGGGCCCGGGCCCGGAAGACGGTGAACTCCAGGCCCTTGCCGACGAGTTCCAGGCCGCTCAGGCCCCACTGTCCGGCCAGTCGGTCCAGTACGGCGAAACGCTCACTCATGGTGCATCCTCGGTGGTCTTGCGACGGTCGGTCACCCTGCTGTCCCTCAGCAGGGCGTAGGCGATCGGCAGGCAGGTCAGCAGGGTGACCACGCCGCCGAGGGCGAAGGCGGCGCGAGGCCCGGCCGAGGCGCTCACCCGGCCGAAGACCAGCGCGCCGAGGGGCATGGTGCCCCAGGCGAAGAGCCGGTAGACGCCGGTGGCCCGGCCGAGCATCCGGTCCGGGATGATCGTCTGGCGCAGGGAGACGGCGACGACGTTCCAGACCATCAGGGCGAAGCCGGTGACGCCGTAGGCGACGGCGACCACGGGGACCCGGTCGGTGGCGGCCACCGCCAGGCCGGCGGCGCCCATCAGGGCCAGGTTGCCGACCAGCGCGGGGACCCGGCCGACGGCCTTGCTGAGCCGGCCGGCGACCGCGCCGCCGATCACGCCGCCGACCGCCCCGGCGGCCAGCAGCGCCCCGTACGCGGCGTCCGGGAGTTCCAGCACCTCGCGGACCAGGATCACGAAGACGGCGATCTGGCCCAGGTAGACGGCGTTGATGACCCCGGCGGAGACGGTCAGGGCGCGCAGCAGCGGATCGCGGAGGACGAAGGCGACGCCCTCGCGGATGTCGGCCAGCAGGCGGGGCTTCCCGGCGCCCGGCCCGGGTTCGGCGGCAGGCCCGGATTCAGGTCCGGACTCGGGCACCGGCCCGCGCACGCCGCGCAGCAGCAGCGCGGAGGCCAGGAAGGAGACCGCGTCGATCACCAGCGGGACGGCCCGGCCGACCGTGAACAGCACGCCGCCGACGACCTGCCCGAGCAGGTCGCGGCCGACGGTCTGGACGGCGAAGAGCCGGCCGTTCGCCGACTCCAGCCGGTCCTTGGGCACGACGCTCGGCAGCAGCGCGAAGGACGCGCAGTCGAACAGCACCTCGCCGACGCCCAGCAGGAACGCGGAGGTGAGCAGCGGCCAGAAGGTCAGCCGGTCGGCGGCGAGCAGCAGGACGGTGAGGACCAGCACCGCGGCGCGCAGCAGGTCGGCGAGGACCATCAGCAGCCGCCGCTCGAAGCGGTCGGCGTACGCCCCGGCGGGCAGGGCGAACAGCAGCCAGGGCACCGTGGTCGCGGCGGTGACGGCGGACACCTGGAAGGCGTCGTCCAGCACCGCGGTGGACAGCAGCGGCAGCGCGGCGAAGCGCATGCCGTCGCCGACCGCGGAGGAGGCGGCGGCGCCGAGGACCCGGTGGTAGCCGGAGGAGGGGCGGACGGCGGTGTCGGTGCTCACCCGCGCGGCTCCGCGGCGGGGTTCCCGGCCGAGAAGACGGCGCAGCGCAGTTCGCTGGTGTACCGCCGGCCGTCCACGTCCAGCCAGCGCTGGTCGGGGGCGGGCAGCATCTCGGAGACCTCCAGGGTGCCCTCGGCTCGGGCGGCCAGCCGGCCCAGCTGCCGGACCAGCAGCGGGGACTCCCAGTCGACGTAGACCGGCTTGGGCTCGCCGGGGACCTTGACGAAGACGTGCCGGGGCAGCCGGTGCTCGGCGCGCAGCCGGCAGGCGGCGACGAACAGCGCGGCGTCGTCCCGGCCGGTCTGGCGGCCGAAGGCGGCGGTGTCGCGCAGCCGGGCGGCGGGGATGCGCCAGGTCTCGCGCTGCAGCACGACGCGGCCGCAGCGGATGCGCGGGATGTGCGCCAGGTCGGGGGCGTCCAGTCCGGCGCCGCCGAAGTGGCGGGGGAAGGCGAACGGGGAGAGCGGGTCCTGCCGGATGCTCGGGCCGCCGGCCGGGGGCGCCATCAGGCGCAGCCGGCCCTCGACGCCGTGGGCGCGCAGCTCCAGCCGGCCGTCGCGCAGCACCAGGTAGAGCTGGGAGGGCTGCAGCACCCGGTCGCGGGACTGCGCGGAGCGGCCGTAGACCTCCAGGTCGTGGCAGGGGTAGACGAGTTGGGTGGAGGACTTGTCGGGGTGGCCGCGGGACAGGTTGGCGAGCACCTCGTCGTCGGCGAGCAGGGACTGGTAGCCGCGGTACACCTCGGAGAGCAGTTCGGGGGTGTGCTCCTGGATCAGCGGGCCGAAGCTGGTGTGGGTGATGACCTCCCGCACCGCGTGGCAGTCGCCGATGACGGCGGTGAACCGGCCCTCGGCCAGGTCCTCCCGGCTCCGCGCGGCGAACAGGATGTCCGGGTCGCAGACGGCGGGCGGGCTGCTCGGCTGGGCGGCGAGGACGGCGGCCATCCGCTCCCGGTCGACCACGACCTCGGAGCGGTCCGGGTCGGTGGCGGCCTCGCCGAGCAGGGCGGCGCCGATCTCCCGGTCCAGTTCGGCGAGTTCGGCCTCGACGGCGAGGCACTCGCGGGCGATGGCGTCGCGGTCGCGGAAGAACTCGGCGTAGAGGACGTCCAGCGGGATCTCCACGCCGGGGCCGAACCGGTCGGCCACCCACCGGGTGAGGATGACCAGCTCGCGCCGCATCCGCAGGCGCGGGCCGGCCAGCACGGTCTCGTACACGATGGACAGTTCGTCGGTGATGAAGCGGGCGAGGTCCGGGCCGACGGTCAGGTCGGCGGGGCGGCCGCGGGCCTCCTCGAACAGGATGCTGCGGTCGGCGTAGTGCAGGCCGCTGTTGCGGTTGGCGGGGCCGCCGGTCAGCTGCTCGAACCGGGCCTTGCTCTCGGCGAGCGCGGCCGCGCGTTCGGGCAGCGGCAGGGCGGCGAAGCGGGTCAGGTCGGCCTCGAAGCCGTCGATCGCGGTGAGCAGCGGGTCGGCCAGCGGGGCGGGGGCGGCGAGCAGTTGCTCGCGCAGGGCGGCCAGCGGCCGGTGGTCGCCGATCGGGATCTCGAACTCGACGACCACCCATTCGCGCTCGGCGAGTCCGGCGAGCACCTCGTCGAAGGGGACGGGGCAGCGCTGCTCGTCCTGCCAGGCCCGCCGCAGTTCGCTCAGGGTGCGTTCGCCGTCGCAGTGCTGCCACAGCCAGGCCTCGTACGGTTCGACCGGGCGCCCGCCGAGGTGCTGGAAGTCCCAGTCGGTGTCCAGGCCGTCGCGGGTGGTGAAGGCGTAGAGGTCGATCCGGCCGTCGCGCAGGAAGGACAGCGGGCGGCGCCGGGGGCGGGCGTGGTCGAGCAGGCCGGGGACGGCGGCGGCGCTCTGGGCGAGCTTCTCCGCGGCCCAGTGGCTGAACAGCGCGCGCCGTTCCAGCTCCCGCTCGCCGGACCAGGTGATGCCGGGGGCGGTGCCGACCCGGCCGGGGGTGAAGGGGCCGAAGTGCGAGTGGGTCTCGTTCTTGGTGGTGACCCGCTGGAGGTACATGGTGAGCAGGTCGGTCATCTTGCGGGTGCGCCGCCCGGTCGCGCCGTCGTGGGCGTCGAGCCAGGCGGCGAAGGTGGGGTAGGCGGAGTCGTTGGAGAGCAGCAGGACCTGCCGCAGCCGTTCGTCGCCGAAGGCCTCGACGACGGCGGCCCCGGCCCGGTCAAGGCGGTCCTGGTGCCGGGCGGCGAACCGGGTCTGCTCCTCGGCGAAGTGCCGGGCGGCGTCCTGGTAGGCGCGCAGGACGGCGGCCTCCTCGGCGGGCACGGCGGCGGCCGCGGCGGCCAGCTCGGGCTCGGGGACGGGCAGCAGGAACCCGGCGGGGGAGGACAGCCGGGCGGCGCCGGGCACCGGGTGGCGGCGCAGGGCGGCCTTGAACGCGTCGGCCAGCTCCTTCAGCCGCTGCCCGTGGGCGACGAGCTCCCGGGCCTCCTCGGCGGCGGCCGGGTCGGCCAGGGGCGCGAGCAGCTCCATCGGGAAGCCGGCCTGGCGGAGCACGACGACCGGCGCGAGCTGCCAGGGGACGCGCACCCCGGGCTCGGCGGCGGTCCGGGGATCGTTGACGGTGGTCACGGCCTCACCTGGGGGATCGAGTGGACGGGCGGACGGCGGTCGTGCAGGGCGTCCAGGACGGCGAGCGGGTCGGCGGGGAGCGCGGGCAGCAGGCCGGGGCTCGGCGCCCAGGGCTTGACCCGCACCCCGTGGTAGTCGGACCCGGCGGTGGCGACCAGGCCGAGCCGCCCGGCGGCCTCGGCGAGCCGGGCGCTGTCGGCCGGGGTGTGCCAGCTGGTCCACACCTCCAGTCCGGCCAGGCCGGCCTCCCGCAGCGGCGCCAGCAGTTCGGCGCACCGCGGGGCGTCCAGGCCGGCGGTGTGCGGGCCGGGGTGGGCGAGGACGGCGACGCCGCCCGCCCGCTCGATCCAGGACAGCACGTCCACCAGGTCGGGGTTGACGGGGTGTTCGACGTGCAGTGGCCGGCCCGGGCGGCACCAGTCGGCGATGAGGCGGGCGAACCGGTCGTCGCCGTCGGCGTACGGGGCGAACCGGGGGTCGTCCCCGGCGGCCTCCAGCAGCAGGGCCAGGTAGTCGTTGACGTAGGCCACCCGGTCGCCGCCGAGGCGCCGTTCGACGTCGGCCCGGGCGATCGGCACGCCGAGGGCCTGCGCCCGGTCGGTCCAGGTGCGCCACCAGGCCAGTTCGGCGTCGTGGAGGCGCCCGATCCGCCGCCGGAACGCCTCGTCGCCGGGGTCGACGAAGTAGGCGAGGCAGTGGGTCTCCTCACCGCGCCAGGTGGTGGTGATCTCGCAGGCCGGGACGACGGTGAGGCGCCCGGCGGCGGCCCGTTCGAAGGCGGCGACGCCCGCGAGGGTGTTGTGGTCCGTCACGGCGGCCACCCGCAGCCCGGCCTCGACGCACCGCCTCGCCAGGTCGGCCGGCGCCTCGTCCCCGTCCGAGTGCCGGGTGTGCAGGTGCAGGTCGACCGGGGTGGCCAGGGTCGCGGGCGCCCCCCGCATCAGCGGGACCTCCACGCCGACCGGAATCCCCGCGCCGGCAGGGCCCCCCGCACCGGCAGGCTCCTCCGCATCAGCGGGCCCCGGGCAGGGTGCGCCGCCAGGAGGCGGCCAGCCAGCGCTCGTACTCGGGGCCGGACGGCTCGTCCACGACCAGGCAGAGCGGCTCGATGATCCGCCCCGCGCCGCCGGCCAGGCCGCCGTGCAGCATGGTCAGGTTGTGGCCGAGCAGCAGGTCGCAGTGCTCGCCCGGGGCGAGCACCTCCCAGCGGCGGCGGAACCGCGCCCAGGTCAGGCCGGTGGCCATGAGCAGCTGGTGGCAGAAGAGCCGGGCCGCCTCGCCCCGGCACTCGCCGCAGGCGCACTCGCGGGCCAGCGGCACGGCGGCGGGGTAGCGCCGCCGCTCCTCCTTGGACAGGTCCGCCTCGCTGTGGTGGAAGGACAGGCCGTGCCAGAACGTCTCCTCCAGCCCGAGCATGGCGCCCACCGAGGGGTAGGCGCAGCCGTGTTCGGGCTGGCGCTCCAGGCCGCGGCGCAGGTTGCCGCCGAGCCAGCGGGCCGCGCCGCCCACCGGGTCGTCGCCCCGGTCGATGCCGCGCCGCTCCAGTACCTCGTCGATCACGCCGAGCCAGTCGTAGTACGTGGTGACGCTCAGCCCCTCGCCGACCTCGGGCAGGAAGATGCCCTGGTACATCTTGTGCGCGGCGGTGGTGGTGTACCCGGAGTCGCCGTAGGTGCGCTGGGCCGGGTCCCAGTCGGGGGCGTCCTGGAGGCTGGGCGTCAGGTACGAGCAGTGCTGGCCGTCGTGGTGGGGCAGCAGGGTCCGGGTGGTGTAGCCCTCGGGGACGTAGGTCTGCTGCGCCTTGTCGACCTCCAGCCGCATCCGGGCGGGGGCGCCGCGGGCGATCAGCGCGGTGCGGACGCGCTCGACGATGCCGGTGGACAGCCGGCGGCTCTCCTCGACCCCGAGCCGCAGCCGGCCGATCCGGAAGACGGCGTAGCCGGTCCGGTGGATGACCTCGACGGCTCCGGCGGCGAGGGCGTCCAGCGCCCGCTCGCGCTCGGCGGGGGCCCCGGAGATCAGCGGGGTACAGTCGAACTGCGCTTCGTGGGGCGTGAATCTCACCGGTGCTCCAGGGGTGCGGAGGGGGTGCCGGGGGCCCAGGGCGCGAGTTCGGCCGGGGCGACCTCGGTGCGGAACAGGAACTCGAAGAGCAGCCGGGCGGCGATCTGCGCGGTGCCGCCGGACGGGTCGTAGCGGGGCGCGATCTCGGCGATGTCGACGGCGCCGACGGGCAGCGCCCGCAGCTCCTCGTAGACGTCGAGGAGGTCGCCGATGCCGATGCCGCCCATGGTGACGTGCCCGGTGCCGGTCGCGGCGGCGCTGTCGAGCACGTCGATGTCGAGGGAGACGTAGACGGTGTCGCACCGCGAGCCGAGTTCCTCGATGACGGGGCGCAGGGCCGCGGCGGCGCCGTCCCGGGTGATCAGGGAGCCGGGGACGACGTGGAAGCCGCTGTCCAGCAGGCCGCGGAACTGGTCGTACTTGGTCACGTCCCCGACCCCGACGAAGGCGATGTCCTCCGGGCGCATCTGCGGGATCTCGCTGATCCGGCGGGAGTTGGAGCCGTGGTAGAGCGGCCCGTGCAGGGTGCTCCAGTTGCCGAAGTCGAAGTGGTGGTCGATGTTGATGAACCCCACCCGGCCGGCGCCGCGGTCCAGCCGGCCGGCCCGGAAGCCGGCGAAGGTGGGGAAGGTGCAGGAGTGGTCGCCGTTGAGGAAGATCAGCCGCGGGGCGTTCTGGCTGAGCCGGCGGCTCTCGGCGGCGACGGCCTGGAAGGTCTTGACGGTGTCCGTCGGGTAGATGTGCAGGTCTCCGGCGTCCGCGACGCGGGGCGCGTGGTAGCGGAAGGTCTGCCCGGTGCGGGTGTCCAGCATCCGCCACTGGCCGAGGCTGGTGAGGTAGCTGGAGAAGACCAGGCTGGCCTGGCGGACCGCCCGCGGCCCCTCGGCGGCGCCGGGCCGGGAGCTGGCGGTGGCGTCGTAGGGCACGCCGGACACCACCCAGCCCGTCTCGCCCACGTCCACCTGGTCGGCGGTGGTGGTGGGGGCGCCGAAGAGGGTGCCGACGCCGGCCCAGCCGGGCAGCGGGTCCTGCTCGAAGTCCTCCGGCTTGACGCTGGTGCGGAGGGCCTCGAAGTCGGGGAGCTCGGTCATGTCAGTTCTCCTGCGCGGCGGGGGTGACGGACAGGCCGGGTACGGCGGAGGCCGGGGCGGCGGGCAGCGGGTCGCGGATGATGGCGTGCGCCGCGGCGATCTTCTCCTGGAACAGGTCCCAGCTGTCCTCGGGGGACAGGTGCCGGGGCCGGTAGACGACCGGGGCGTCCTCCCGCCAGTCGGCGAAGTCCCAGTTGAAGATGCGCTCGCGCAGCCTGGGGAAGTCCGGGGTGAGCGGGTACGGGACGAAGTTGTAGAGGTTGAAGAGCCACAGCGCCGATTCGTTCTCCCGCATCCAGCTGACGGTCTGGCCGTGCGCGGCCTCCGTCTCCTCGTCCAGGCCGCCCATCATGTTGAGGACGATCTTCAGCCCGGCGTCGCTGAGTTGACGGATCTTCGAAGTGTAGTCGTCCAGGCCGCGGGAGAGCTTGTTGAGGCGCTTGAGCATCTGCGAGTCGGCCGACTCGAAGCCGAGCTCCACGGCGACGACGCCGAGTTCGAGCATGGCCTCGACGATCCACTCCTTCACCTGCATCACGTGGGTCTGCACGATGAAGCGGTAGCCGGGGCGGTCGCGGAAGACGTCCAGCAGGTTGCCGACGGCCTCGCGGGACTGGCCGAAGGTCTTGTCGCCGATGTAGAAGAGCCGGGTGTCGGGGAACCGGCTGGTCAGCTCGTCGACCTCCTGGGCGAGCGCGTCCTTGGCGACCAGGGTGAGCTGCTTGCTCCAGGCGTCGCCGCAGAACGAGCACTGGTACAGGCAGCCGTGGCTGGCGTTGAGCCGCAGCAGCGGGACCCGGCCCTGGTAGCCGCCGAGGTGGCGGTAGTCCGGCGCCCAGGTGATCCGGTCGGACACCAGCCCGGGCAGCAGCGGCTTCTCCAGGCTGCCGCCGGACCCGGAGGCGAGCTCGACGAGCCGGCGCACGAAGGTGGCGTCGAGCTGGCCGCGGTGCACGGCGTGCACGGCGCCGTCGGGGGCGAGCGGGGCCATGTTGCCGCCGAGGACGACGCGCCGGCCGGCGTGCTCCAGCCGCTTGGCCACCTCCAGCGCGAGGCGGAGGTTCTGGGCGAGCGGGGACATCAGGACCAGGTCGCCGGGGGCGGTCGCCTCCAGCAGCGGCTCGGCGCAGTGCTCCGGCTCGGCCGGGGTCCTGGACAGGTCGCGGAAGACGGAGTCCAGGCCCGCGGTGTTCAGCAGGGCGGTCAGGTGGGCGACCCAGAGCGGCATCTCCCACAGGCCGTCGGTCGGGATGAAGTACTCGGGCAGCATGGCCCGGAAGCGCCGGTCGTAGTCGTCGTAGTAGCGGGCGAGGTTCGGGTCGGGGTCGTGGCTGGAGGGGAAGGGCAACTGGACGATGCAGCTCTTGGTCATGGCGGTGCCTTCGGTCGGTGAGGGCGTGGGGTCCTCGACGTGGAGCACTCAGTGGGGACGGCGCGAGAAGACCGCACAGCGCAGCTCGCTGGTGTGACGTTCTCCGTCGATGTCGAGCCAGAGGTGCTCCGGGGCGGGGAGCATTTCGCTGAACTCCAGAGCGGCGGCCGTCTTCCGGGCGAGCCGGAAGACCTGCCGGACGATGAGGGGGGATTCCCAGTCGACGTAGACCGGTTTCGGCTCGCCGGGGATCTTCAGGAAGCCGCGGCGCGGCAGGCCGAGTTCGCGGCGCAGCCGGCGGGCGGCGGCGAACTCCGGGGCGTCGCCCTTGGAGCGGTGGACGCCGGGGCTCCAGCCGCGCAGGGCCTCGGCGGGGACGCGCCAGCGCTCCCGGTGCAGCACGATCCGACCGCAGCGGATGCGGGGCACGTGGTCGCGGTCCCGGTCGCGGACGCCGACGCCGCCGAAGTGGCGGGGGAAGGCGAACGGGGAGAGCGGGTCCTGGCGGATGCTGGGGCCGCCCGCCAGCGGGGCGAGCAGCTTGAGCCGGCCGGCCAGTCCGTGGGCGCGCAGCTCCAGCCGGTCGGCGGTGGCCACCAGGTACAGCGCGCCGGGCTGGAGGACGTCGCCGCGGGCCTTCGGGGAGAGCCCGTACACCTCCAGGTCCGGGCAGGGGTAGGTGAGTTGGGCGCCGGTCTTGTCGGGGTGCGAGCGGGAGAGGTCGACCAGCACCTCGTCCTCGTCGAGCAGCCCCCGGTAGCGGTCGTGGACCGCGTCGAGGAGTTCGGGCGCCTCGGCCTGGAGCATCGAGGCGAAGCTGGAGTGGGTGAGCGCCTCGCGGACGGCGTGGCAGTCCCCGACGACGGCGAGGAAGTCGCCGCGGCCGATCGCGGCGGCGTCCGGCGCGGCGAGCATGACGTCCGGGTTGCACAGCGCGGGCGGGGTGTCGGGGTGGCGGGCGAGCAGCTCCTCCAGCCGGGCCCGGTCGACGACGCTCTCGGAGCGGCCGTCCTCGGCGCCGTCCAGCAGCAGGTCGACGACCTCCCGGTCGAGCGCCGCGATCTCCCGGTCCACCTCCTCGCACTCGGCGGCGAGCAGCGGCTTGTCGGCGAAGAAGGCGGCGTAGAAGTCCGGCAGCGGTACGGGCGTGCCGGTGCCGAAGCGCCGTGCCGTCCAGCGGTGCAGGATGTCCAGTTCGCGGCGGACGCGCAGCCGGGGGACGAGCAGCGTCAGGTCGTAGACCACGGACAGCTCGCGGCCGATCAGGGCGGCGACGTCGGGGCCGAGGACGACGTCCCTGACCGGGCTGTACGCCTCCTCGTAGAGGATGCTCCGGTCCGCGTAGTGCCGGCCCTCGGAGCGGTTGGCGGCGGAGCCGGTGACCTCCTCGAAGGCCTGCTTGAGTTCGCCGAGCAGGGCCGCGCGCCGCTCCGTCGGGCCTTCGGCGAAGCGGCGCAGCCCGTCCTGGAAGCGGCGCACCACGGCGAGGTCGGGGGAGTCGTCGGCGAGCTGTCCGGCGAGTTCGCGCAGTACGTCGGTGGCGCCGATCGGGATCTCCCGGCGGCCGATCAGCCAGTCCTGGTCGACGAGTTCGGCGAGCACCCGGTCGAAGTCGCGGTCGGCCGGGCGGTCCGGGCGGTCGGCCCAGGCGGCGCGCAGCCAGGCCACCGTGCGCTCGCCGTCGCAGTGCTCCCAGAGCCAGGACCGGTCGGCGTCGAAGGTGTCGGCCTTCACCGCGACGAAGCGCCAGCCGTCCGGCATGCCGGTGGTGCTCTCGAACGCGTACAGCCGGACGACGGGGCCCTCGGCGAAGGCGAGGGGCCGCCGGCGGGGGCGCACCGTCTCGAAGGCCTCCGGCCGGGCGCTGAAGACCTCGGCCATCGCCTCGCCCGCCCAGTGGCTGAGCAGGGCGATCCGGCGCAGCGGGCCGGTGGACCAGCCGACGCCGGGGGCGGCGCCCTCCGGTGCGGTCCGGGCGACGGCGAGGGGGCCGAAGTGCGAGTGGGTCTCGTTCTTGGTGGTGACCCGCTGGAGGTACATGGCGAGCAGGTCGGTCATCCGCTTGACGTGGCCGTCCGACCCGGCGCCGCCGGAGGCGAGCCAGGCGGTGAACTCCTCGAAGCGGGCGTCGTTGGACAGCAGCAGGACCTGCTGGAGGGAGGGTTCGCGGAACAGGTCCACGACGGTCCGGCGGGCGTCGGCGAGGGCGGCGCCGTGCTCCCGCTCGAAGGCCTCCCAGTGGCCGTCCAGGGCCTGCACCGCGTCCTGGTAGCGCTTGGCCGAGTCCAGGGCGGCCGGGCCGAGTTCGGCTTCGAGCCGGGCGAGGTCGGCGGGCGGGAAGGGGCGGAGCATGCCGACGCCGGAGGCGAGGTCGCCCCGGGTGCCGGCCCGCTCGGCGCGCAGGTCGGCCTTCAACCGCCGCCCCAGCTCGACGGCTTCGTCCCGCAGGTCGAGGACGGCGTCGGCGGCCCGGGCGGTCGAGGGGGCGACGACGCGGTCCAGCAGCGAGAGCGGGTAGCCCGCGTGGCGCAGCATCGCGACCGGGGCGAGGGACCACCCCGGGCCGCCGTCCGCCCCGGTGGTCGGGGTGCGGTCGCCTCCCGTCGGAGGTCGTGCGCCGTCCGGACGCGGCTTCGGCTCGTCCATGATCGCCCCCTTGTGGCTGACTTGATCACGACAGTTCGTGACCATAACAACGTGTCGAGGGGGCGTTCAATAACGATGTGGTCAACGCAAGGATTTCCGGCCGAGATTGACCGGTTGTCAGCCGAAATCCGTGGTGGTGCTCCAGGGCCCGACGATTGGGATGGCCGCAAACGGCCTGTTTCGACCCGAACGTGACGCTCGCTCGGGGGCCGGGCCAGGCGGGCTCAGGAGGCGGTACGGGCGTACGCGGTCAGCCAGTTGAGGTCGCGGTGCCCGGCGCCGTAGCGCTGCCGCTCGTTGACGACGCGGACGTCGGCCCCGGTGAAGCCGGCCGCCTCCAGCAGGCCGCGGACCCGGTCGGCGGTCTGGTAGCGGAAGAAGCGGGCGGCGTCGGCGCTGAAGGACTCGACGAACTCCTCCTCGCCCTCGCCCTCCTTGAAGCTGACGAACAGCGCCCCGCCGGGCCGCAGTACCCGGTGGAACTCGGCCAGCGCGGCCGCCACGTGCTCGTCCCTGAGGTGCAGCAGCGTCGCCTGGGACCAGACGCCCGCGAAGGAGGCGTCGGGGAGGTCCAGCGCGCACACGTCCATGCGCCGGAAGTCCAGCCCGGGGTGGAGCTCCCGGGCCCGGGCGACGAAGGGCTCGCTCAGGTCGACGCCGGTCACCGCCACGCCCCTGGCCGCCAGCAGGGCCGTGTCGCGGCCGAAGGCGCACCCGGCGTCCAGGACCGGCCCGGCCGGATCGGGGAGCATCCCGGTGAAGAGGTCGAGCTCCTCGTCCGGGACCATGCCCTTGGTGGCGGACTCGTACTTGTCGGCGCTGTGCTCGTAGGCGGCGATGGTGCGTGAGAGGTAGTCAAGCATGCCTGAAACCTACCCTCGTGGGGGTCGGAGCGGGCCGGAAGGGGGGCGCCCCGGACGGGACGCCCCCCTTCCGGGGCCGGTCAGGACCGCGCGGCGAGCAGCGCGGCCAGCCCGTCCAGCCCCCGGTCGACGGTGGCCGGGTCGACCTGGCTGACGGAGAGCCGCAGTTGGTGCTCCCCGCCCGTCCCCGGGTAGAAGTGCGACATCGGTGTCCAGATCACCCCGTACTCCGAGGCGGAGCGCTCCAGCAGCGCGTCGTCCACCACGCACGGCACCGTGAGCACCAGGAAGAAGCCGCCGCGCGGCTCGTTCCAGGTCACCCCGCAGCCGGGCGGGAAGCGCCGGGCCAGGCCCTCCAGCACCAGCGCGAGGTTGCGCCGGTAGAGCGCGGCCACCTCGGTGTTGGCGGCCCGCAGGCTGTGGCCGTGCTCCAGCAGCGCGCCGCCGATCACGGCCTGGGCGATCGGCGAGGTGTTCACCGTGGTCATGCTCTTGATCATGCCGAGCAGGTCGGCGAACAGCCCGGTGCCGCCCTGCCCGTCCGCCACCAGCTGGTCCGCCACCACGTACCCGACCCGGGCGCCCGGCAGGGCCGTCTTGGCGAAGGAGCCGAGGTGGACCACCCGCCGGTCGGTGTCCAGCGCCTTGAGCGAGGGCAGCCGCTCCTCGCCGGCGAACACGCAGTACGGGTTGTCCTCCAGCAGCAGGAAGTCCTCCTCGGAGGCCAGCGCCAGCAGCTCCCGGCGCAGCTCCAGCGGCAGGCTGGCCCCGCTCGGGTTGGCCACGTCCGGCACCAGGTAGAGCGCCCGCGGGCGCAGCCCCTCGGCCCGGGCGGCGGCCAGTTGACGGCGCAGGTCGGCGAGGTCCACGCCGTCCGGGCCGTCGGCGACCGCCCGCACCGGCAGGTCGGCCAGCAGCGCCGCGCCGGTCAGCCCCACGTAGGTGGGGGAGACGGCCAGCACCAGGTCCTCGGGGCCGCGGCGCAGCGCCCGCAGCACCAGGAACATCGCCTCCTGGCAGCCCACCGTGACCACGATCGACTCGGCGGGCACCTCGATGCCCTCGTCGGTGGCGAGGTGGGTGGCGATCAGGTCGTGGATGATCCCCTTGGTCCGCCCGTACTGGAGCACCTGCCGGCGGGCCGCCTCCTCCGTCAGCCCGCGCTCGGTGCGCAGGTGGTCGAGGTAGCGGTCCAGGTGGCGGTGGACGGCGTCCAGCTCGAAGAACTGCTCGGCCGGGCGGCCGGCCGCGAAGGAGACCGCCTCCGGGTAGCGGATGGAGATCTCGTTGAGCAGGTTCATCGAGGTCATCGCCGGGTCGGCGAGGGAGGTGTGCAGGCCCGCGAGCAGCAGGTCGTGCGGTGCGGCGATGGTGGTCACGGGGTGCTCCAGACGGGGCAGGGCAGGGTGGTGGTGCGCAGTTCGGCGGCGGCCCGGGGGTCGGCGCAGCCCGCGAGGCCGAGCGCGTGCCGCAGCTCGGTGGCGAGCAGGTCGAGGACCTCGGTGCAGCCCGCCTCGCCGCCGGCCGCCAGGCCCCAGATCAGCGGGCGCCCGAGCAGGACCCCGGTGGCGCCGAGGGCCAGCGCGGTGAGCACGTCCGAGCCGCCGCGCACCCCGCTGTCCAGCAGTACCTGGCAGTCCTCGCCGGCCAGCGCCTCGGCGACCTCCGGCAGCATCGTCACGGCGGGCACGGCCCGGTCGAGCTGGCGGCCGCCGTGGTTGGAGACCACCACGGCCGCGGCGCCGATCCCGGCGGCCCGCCGGGCGTCGGCCGGGTCGAGCACGCCCTTGACCACCAGCGGCAGGTCGGTCTCGCCGCGCAGCCACTCGAGGTCGGCCCAGGTGACGCCGGGGGAGAGCAGCTCCGCGGTGTGCGCGGCCACCGCCGAGACGGCGGCGGTGGCCTCGTGCGCCCGCCCGGCGGCGCCGCCCTCCAGCAGCGCCGCGCGGACGTCCGACGGCAGGGCGAAGGCGTTCCTGGCGTCGCGCAGCCGGCGGCCCATGTACGGCACGTCGGCGGTGACCACCAGGGCCTCGCTGCCGGCCTCCTCGGCCGCCCTGACCAGGTCGAGCAGCCGGCCGCGGTCGCGCAGCCAGTACAGCTGGAACCAGAGCGTGGCGCCGGTCTTCGCGAGCTCCTCGAAGCCGACGCTGCTGAGCGTGCCGACGGTGAACGGCACGCCCGCGGCGGCCGCGGCGCGGGCCGAGGCCAGCTCGCCCTCGGGGTGGAACAGCCGGTGGTAGGCGACGGGTGCCACCGCCACCGGCAGGGCCGCCCGGCTGCGCACCAGGGTGGCGGCGGTGTCCCGGGTGCTGACGTCGGTCAGCACCCGGGGCACCAGGGCCACCCGGTCGAAGGCGGCCCGGTTGGCGGCGAGCGTCAACTCGCGCTCGGCACCGCCCTCCAGCCACTCCCAGACCTCGGGCGCGAGCACGGCCCGGGCCCGGTCGGCGTACTCCGCGACGGACAGCGCCGGGCGCCCGCCGGCCGGGCCGGTCGGTGGTTCGTTGCGGACGGACGCGCTCATCCGGCCACTTCGCTGGCGTTGCGCTGGAGCTCCACGGCCTCGTAGAGGGCGCGGATGTTGTTGCTGCCGAAGTTGCGGGCCCGGATGCGCTCGATCACCTCGAAGAAGAAGGTGTTCCGCGGGTGCTGGGAGCGGGTGAAGATCTGGAACAGCTGGCCGTCGTGGTCCTGGTCGACCAGCAGGTTCAGCTCGCGCAGCTGCTCGAAGGAGTGCCGCAGCGGCGTCAGGCGGCCGGGCAGCGCGTCGTAGTAGGTCTGCGGGGTGCGCAGGAACGGCACGCCGCGCTCGGCCATGGTGGAGACGGAGTGCACCGCGTCCTCGGCGGCGAAGGCGACGTGCTGCACCCCGGCGCCGCCGTGGCCGGCCAGGAAGGAGGCGATCTGGCCGCCCGCGTCCGCGGTGAGCGGCTCGATCAGGGTGAGGGTGACGCTGTGGTCGGCGCTCTGCACGACCGCCGAGTCCATGCCGAGCGCGCCGACCTCGACCCGCTCCTCGAAGATCGTCCGGAAGCCGAAGACCTCGCGGTAGCGGTGCTCGGTCTTGCGCAGCTCGCCGAACGGCACCAGGACGGCGAAGTGGTCGACGGTCCGCAGGCCGACCTGGCCCTCGCCGGTCAGCGGGGCCGGGTCGGGCAGGCCGGGGATGCGGCCGGCCGGGACCTCGGGGCCGCGCTCGATCAGGGTGTGCACCACCTCGCCGAAGGCGTCGACGACCGCGGTGACGCAGCCGTCCGCGGCCTTCGGCTCGCCCAGCGCGGCGGCGCCGCGGGCGGTCAGGGTGCGGTACGCGTCGGTGGCGTCCGGCACCCGCAGGCCGAGGGCGCCGACGCCGTCGCCGTGCCGGGCCAGGTAGCCGGTGGCCGGGTGGCCGGCGGCCAGCGGCTGGGTGAGCAGCAGTCGGATGGAGGCCTGGCCGACCAGCGCGGACAGGCAGCGCTCGGCGGCCTCGCCGCGCTCGGTCGGCGGGACGAGCAGCTCGAAGCCGTACTCCGTGGTCAGCCGGGTGGTCTCGGCGCCCAGGTCGGCCACGTAGAACTCGACGTGGTCCAGCTCGACGGGGATCGGGGTGACGGTGGGAGAGGAACGGTCGGTCATCAGAGGAGCTCTCTCGTGAGGAGGACGGGAGGTGCTGAGGGACGATCGGGTGGAGCGGGCGTACGGGTGCGGGTGCGCGGGATCAGGTGGACTGGAGGTCCTTGGCGTTCTCGGGCTCGGTCGGGCCGTTGCCCTCGCCCTCGCCGTCGCCCTCGTCGGTGTCCGCGTCCGCGTCCGGGCCCTCGGGCTCCGGCGGCTCGGTCGGGGCCTCCGGCTTGCCGATCAGGTGGGCGGACGCGAGCAGCGCGCCGACCACCATCACGCCGAGCACCACCCGGAAGTCCAGGGCGGCCACCAGGCCGGAGCCGACGCCGACGGCCAGCGCCTGCGGCGCGGTGAGCGAGAGGTTGACGGCCGCCTGGGCGCGCCCCATCAGCTGTGGCGGGGTGGAGGCCTGGGCGGCGGTGGCGAGGCCGACCATGGCGGCCGGGATGCCCGCGCCCGCGATCACCAGGCCGGCCGACACCACGTACAGCGACGGGGCGAGCAGCAGGACGGTCCCGAGGCCGAACACCGCCGAGCCCGCCATGACCGTCCGGCGCGGCCCGAGCCTGCCGATCAGCAGGCCGCCGACCACCGAGCCGGCCAGCGCGCCGACGGCCTCGGTGGTCTCCAGCACGCCGAGGAACTGCGGCGAGCGGTGCAGCCCGTGCTGGGTCAGCGCGAACAGCACCGGCTGCAGCAGGCTCAGCACGAAGCCGGAGGCGGCGGTGGCCGCGACCAGCGGCCGCAGTCCGACCGAACCGCGCAGGTGGACGAAGCCGGCCAGCACCTCGGTGCGCCACCGCAGGCCCGAGGGCTCCGGCTTGACCTCCTCCACCCGCAGGGTGAGGAAGCTCAGCGCGGCCAGCAGCAGCACGACGAGGTCGGCCACCGCCACCACGTGCCCGCCGAACCAGCCGTAGAGGCCCGAGCCGAGCAGCGGCGCCACCAGTGTGGTGCCGGCCCGGGCGCTCTGGGTCAACCCGGCCGCCGCGCCGAAGTCCTGACGCTCCGTCAGGATGCTGCGCAGCAGCGCGCTCTGCGCCGGGGCCAGGACGGCCCCGGCCAGACCGCAGACCGTGGCGGTGCAGTAGATGATCCAGACCGTGTCCCGGCCGTCGACCAGCAGCAGCGGCAGCAGCGAGAGGGCCACCGCCAGGTTGACCCCGACCAGCAGCGGCTTGCGCCGGACCCGGTCGGCGAGCAGGCCGCCGAGCGGGAGCAGCAGCAGGGGCGCGGAGAAGCAGAACAGCACCAGACCGGCGGCGGAGTTGCTGCCGGTCAGCACCTTGGCCCAGATGCCGAGGGCGATGGAGAGGGCGCTGTCACCGAGGACGGACAGGGTCTGCCCGGCCAGGTAGCGCCGGAACTCCGGGCGGACCAACAGCGGGTGCATGGCGGTTCCTTCGCTGCGCCGACGGCGCTTCGGGGTGTGCAGGGGTGTGCGGTGGTGCCGTGGTGCTCGGTGGTGCGGTGGTGCTGTGCGGTGGTGCGGTGCGGTGGTGCTGTGCTGTGCGGTGCGGTGGTGCAGGGGCGCCCGGGGTGCGCCCTGACGCACGCGGGGTGCTCAGGGCGCCGGGCGGTCGGCGCGTCGGCGGGTCGGGCGCCGGGCGCTCAGGGTGTGGCCGGGTGGGCCGGGGCGAGCGGGGCGACGGCGGCGAAGCCCTCGATCACCGCGTCGTTGGCGTCCTTCTCGCCGATGGCGACCCGGATGCCCTGGCCGGGGTAGTAGCGCACGGCCACGCCCAGGCGCTCCAGCTCCGCGCGCAGCGGGAGCTGGTCGCCGGGGGCGTCGACCCACAGGAAGTTGGTGACGCTGGGCGCCACCGTCCAGCCGAGGCGCAGCAGTTCGGCCTCGGTGCGTTCCCGCTCCGCGGCGATCTCGGCGATCCGGCGCGCCATCTCGTCCTCGGCGCCGACGGCGGCGAGCAGGCCCGCCTCCTGGAGCCGGTTCACCGCGTACGGCACCTGGTGGTCCCGTACCCGCTGGGCCACGGACTCCTCCGCCAGCGCGTAGCCGATCCGCAGCGCGGCGATGCCGTGCGACTTGGACAGGGTGCGCAGCACCACGAGGTTCGGCCACTCGGCGATCCGGGCCGGCACGTCCGGGGCCTGCCAGCCCAGGGCGAAGTCGACGTACGCCTCGTCGAGCAGGATCAGCGCGGTGGCCGGCACCCGGCGGAAGAACTCCGTCAGCTCGGCCCAGGAGTAGACCGTGCCGGTCGGGTTGTGCGGGTTGCACAGCACGACGATCCGGGTGCGCCCGTCCATCCGCTCGGCCATCGCCGCCAGGTCGTGCCGGGCGTCGGGGCCGAGCGGGACCGGCCGGGCCTCGGCCCGGGCGATCTCGCAGAACAGCGGGTACGCGTCGAAGCAGGGCGCCGAGTGGACCACGTTGTCGCCGGGCTCGACCACCGCGTGGAAGAGGTCCAGCGCCACGCCCGCCGAGCCGTGGCCGACCACGACCTGGCCGGCCGGGACGTCCTGCCAGTCGGCGACGATCCCGGCGATCCGCTCCGGACGGAAGTCCGGGTAGCGGTGCAGGTCGGCACTGGCCTCGGCCAGCGCCGCCAGCACCGACGGCAGCGGCGGGTACGGGTGCTCGTTCTGTGCCAGCAGGTACCTGGCGTCCGACGGGCCGGCCATCAGTCGGCCTGGAGGACGTAGAGCCAGGAGTGCGGGGTGGCCAGCGCCTCGACGCGGTCGATCCGCAGGCCGGCCTCGGTGAACAGCTCCTCGTAGGTGGCCTTGGTGTGCAGCGGGACGCCCATCATCGCGTGCGCCAGCTCGAAGCCCACCGAGAAGACCGGCTGGGCGCCGTCGGAGGTGCCCGGGTCGCGCAGCATGGTGTCGCCGAGGACGAAGGTGCGGGCCTTCGGGAAGGACTCCCGCATCCGGGTGAAGATCGAGGAGCGGGTGGCCGGGTCGGCCAGCAGGTCGTGCAGCAGGAAGAAGCTCATCACGGTGTCGACTTCGGCCACCTCGGCGGCCTCGGCGTCGTTGTCGATCTGGGTGCCGAGCAGGCCCAGCACGTCCGCGCGGACGGCGGTGACCCGGTCCTGCATGCCGGCCTCGACGATGTCGCGGCGGGCGATGTCGGTGGCCGGGCGGCTGATGTCGATGCCCAGGCCCCGGGAGCCCTCGCGCTGCGAGACCACCCGGCGCACCCGGGCGGAGGTGCCCGAGCCCAGGTCGGCGATGTGCCGGAAGTCGATGCCGCTCAGCACGTCGGTGAGCTGGGCGGCGAACAGCGACTGGTCGCACTGGGCGGAGCCGAGGGCGACCATCGCCTCGTCGCGGAAGACGTCCGTGTCGTAGCGGTGGGTGCCGGCGCTCAGGTGGCCGGCGCGGCCGAACACGTCGTGGTAGCCGCCGACGGCCCAGGTGAAGTAGCCGCGCGCGGCGGCGATCTCCAGGCCCGCCTCGGTGGGCAGGTAGGCGTCGCCGTCGGCCTTGAGGTAGCCGTAGTCGGCGGCGGCGCGCAGCACGGCCTCGGTCCGGGCGGTGTCGCCGGCCTGGGCGGTGGCCTCGGCGGCCGAGAGCGGCTCGCCGCGCCCGATCGACTCCAGCAGGCCGATCCGGTCCAGCGCGAAGATCACGTTGGCGGCGATGAAGCCGTTGTACGCGTCGGTCGAGGTGATCGGCGACGGGGTGATGCCACGCCAGGTGTCGGGGATGGCCGCAGTGGTCATGGTGGTGTCCGTTTCTCGGTGGGCGGACCGGGTGCGGTCCGCGTGGTGTGCGCAGGTCGGTCGCCTGCGGTCGGTAGGGGTCTGAAGTCGGTGTGTCAGGAGGTCAGGAGGTCAGGCGGGCGGCGAGCACCGGGCCGATGACGGCGAGCGCCTCGGTGCCCGTCATCGCGCCGTGGGTGCTCGGCACCTCGTGGACGTCGAGCCGGCCGCCCAGGTGCGGGCGCCAGCTCTCCGGGTCGGGGGCGTCGGCCGGCCGGTCCTTGGCGGCGGTGAAGAACACCGCGTCGCCGTCGTAGCCGGGCAGCGGGAGCGCGTGGGACAGCTCGGCGTTGGCCTGGAAGACCGAGACCACCCGGGCCACCCCGGCGCCGCTGAGGCCGGCCAGCGGGCCCTCGCCGTCGCGGACGAGCGCGGCGTAGCCGTCCTCGTCGGCGGGCCAGGCGGTGACCTCCCCGGCCGGGTGGCCGAGCGAGTCGAGGATCACCGCGAGCTGCGCCGGGTCGTCCCGCCACTGCTCGGGCCCCGGCTCGCCGGTGCCCGGGTAGGCGTCCAGCAGCGCCAGCAGCCGGACCTCCTCGCCCTGGCGGCGCAGCAGCGCGGCGATCGCGTGGGCGACGGCCCCGCCGAACGACCAGCCGAGCAGGGCGTACGGGCCCTCGGGGCGGACGGCGCGGATCTGCGCGAGGTAGGTCCGGGCCAGCTCCTCGACCGAGGCCGGGTGCGCGGCCGGGTCGGCCAGGCCGGGGGCCTGGAGGCCGTAGATCGGCTGCTCGGCGTCGAGGTGGCGCAGCAGGCCGGTGTAGACCCAGCTGATGCCGGCGGCCGGGTGGACGCAGAACAGCGGCGGGCGCGAGCCGCGGGTGCGGATCGGCAGCAGGACGGGGAAGCTCTCGGCGGCCGGGCCCCGGGTGAGCCGCTCGGCCAGCCGGGCCACGGTCGGCGCCTCGAACAGCGTGCGGACGCCGACCTGGTCGCCCTCGCCGACCAGGTCGCGCAGGCCCGCGACCAGCCGGCTGGCCAGCAGCGAGTGCCCGCCCAGTTCGAAGAAGTTGTCGTCCACGCCGACCTTCTCCAGCCCGAGCAGGTCGGCGAACAGGCCGCAGAGCAGCTCCTCCTGGGGCGTCGCGGGCGCCCGCCCGGAGCCGAGCCAGGTGGTGTCGGGGGCCGGCAGGGCCTTGCGGTCGACCTTGCCGTTGGCGGTCAGCGGCAGGGCGTCCAGGGCGACGACCGCCGAGGGCACCATGTAGTCCGGCAGGGACGCGCCGACGTGGGCCCGCAGTTCGGCCTGGTCGACCGTCCGCCCGGGGTGGGCGACGGCGTAGCCGACCAGCCGGCGGTCGCCCGGGCGGTCCTCCCGGACCAGCACGAACGCCTGGGCCAGGGCGGGGTGGCGGGCCAGCACGGCCTCGATCTCGCCGGGCTCGATCCGGAAACCGCGGATCTTCACCTGGTGGTCGGTGCGGCCCAGGTACTCCAGGGTGCCGTCGGCCTGGCGGCGGACCAGGTCGCCCGAGCGGTACATCCGGCTGCCGGGGGCGCCGTACGGGTCGGCGACGAAGCGCTCGGCGCTCTGGCCGGGCCGGTTGAGGTAGCCGCGGGCCAGGCCGGCGCCCGCGATGTACAGCTCGCCCTCGACCCCGGCCGGGACGGGCTGGAGCGCGGCGTCCAGGACGTAGAGCCGGGTGTCCAGCACGGGCCGGCCCATCGGCGGGGCGATCCGGCCGGCGAGCGGTTCGCTCATGCTGGCGCAGACGGTGGACTCGGTCGGGCCGTAGGCGTTGACCATCCGCAGCCGGGCCGACCAGTGCTCGACCAGGTCGGGCGGGCAGGCCTCGCCGGCCACCACCAGGGTGCCGCCCTCCGGCAGCGCGTCCGGGGCCAGGACGGCCAGCGCGGTCGGCGGCAGGGTCAGGTGGGTGACGCCCTGCTCGGCGATCAGCTCGGTCAGCGAGGGGCCGGGCAGCAGCTGGTCGGCGTCGCCGAGGACGGCCCGGGCGCCGGTGAGCAGCGCCATGCCCAGCTCCCAGACGGCCGCGTCGAAGGACGGCGAGGCGAACAGCAGCACCCGGCTGTCCGGGGTGACGGCCAGGCCCCGGCGCTGGCTCTCCACCATGGCGGCGAGGCCGGTGTGGGTGACCACCACGCCCTTGGGGCGGCCGGTGGAGCCCGAGGTGTAGATGACGTACGCGGCCGAGTGCGGGGTGATCGCGGTGCCGGTGAGGTCGTGCGCCGGGTGGCCGGAGGCGTCCAGGTCCTCGATCAGCAGCCGCGGGACGGTGCTGTCGGCGAGCAGGCCGTCGGCCAGCGCCCGGCTGGTGAGGACCAGCGCGGGCCGGGCGTCGTCCAGCATGTAGGCGATCCGGTCGGCCGGGTAGCGCGGGTCCAGCGGCTGGAAGACCGCGCCGGCCTTGAGCACGGCGAGCTGGGCGACGATCAGCTCGATCGAGCGCTCCAGGGCGATCGCGACGAACCGCTCGGGGCCCGCGCCGTGCTCGATCAGCAGCCGGGCGAAGCGGTTGGCGCGCTCGTTCAGCTCGCCGTAGGTGACCTGCTCGGCGCCGAAGGAGAGCGCGACGGCCTCCGGGCGGGCGGCGGCCCGGGCCTCGAAGAGCGCCGGGAAGGTGCCGAGCGGGAGGTCCTCCCGGGTGTCGTTCCAGCCGGTGAGCAGCTGCTCGCGCTCCTCGGGCGCCAGCACCTCGACCCGGCCCACCGCGAGGTCCGGGTCGGCCAGCACCGCGCGCAGGGCGCGCTCGAAGCGGGCGGCCGTCGCCTCGGCGGTGGACCGGTCGAACAGGTCGACGGCGTACTCCACCGTCAGGCCCAGCCCGGCGGGCGCGCCGGCCGCGTCGAAGCTCTCGCTGAAGGCGAAGGTCAGGTCGAACTTGGCGAGGTCGGAGTCCAGTTGCTCGACCCGGCCGGGCAGGCCGTCGAGGCCGATCTCCCCGGCGTCGCCGCCGGAGGTCAGCATCACCTGGCAGAGCGGGTGGCGGGCGGTCGAGCGCACCGGGTTGAGCAGCTCGACCAGCCGCTCGAAGGGCACGTCCTGGTGCTCGAAGGCGTCCAGGGTGGAGACCCGCACGCGCTCCACCAGCTCCCGGAAGCTCGGGTCGCCGGAGAGGTCGGTGCGCAGCACCAGGGTGTTGACGAAGAAGCCGACCAGGTCCTCCAGCGCCTCGTCGGTGCGGCCGGCCACCACGGTGCCGATCGGCAGGTCGGTGCCCGCGCCGATCCGGCCCAGGGTGGTGGCGAGCGCGGCCTGCATCACCATGAAGACGCTGGCCCGGCTCCGCTGCGCCAACTCGACCAGGGAGGCGTGGAGTCCGGCGTCCATCCGCAGCTCGACGGCGGCGCCGAGGCGGCTCGGGGCGGCGGTGCGGTGCCGGTCGAAGGGGAGCGTCAGCTCCTCCGGGAGGTCGGCCAGGGCGCGCTGCCAGTAGGCGAGTTGGTCGGTCAGCAGGGCGCTGGGCCGCTCGTCGGTGCCGAGCAGCTCGTGCTGCCAGAGGGTGTAGTCGGCGTACTGCACCGGCAGCGGCGCCCAGCCGGGGGCGGTGCCGGTGCGGCGGGCCCGGTACGCCTCGGCGAGGTCGCGCACCAGCGGGACCACGGACCAGCCGTCGGTGGCGATGTGGTGCATCAGCACCAGCAGGACGTGCTCCTGGTGCGGCAGCGACAGCAGGGTGGCGCGGACCGGCAGGTCGCGGGCGAGGTCGAAGACCTGCGACCCGGCCTCGGCGAGGGCCGCCGCGAGCTCCTCCTCGGAGGCCACCGAGGCGGTGTGCAGCGGGAGTTCGGGGTGCTCCAGGAGCAGCTGGTGCGGTTGCCCGTCGGTGGTCGGGTAGACGGTGCGGAGCACCTCGTGGCGCTCCAGCACGTCCGCCAGGGCCGACTGGAGGGCGGCGGCGTCGACCGGGCCGGTCAGCCGGAGGGCGCACGGGGTGTTGTAGAGGGCGCTCGGGCCCTCGAACTGGTCGATGAACCACAGGCGTTGCTGTGCGGGGGAGAGCGGGACGCGGTCGGGGCGCTCGGCCGGCCGCAGGGCCGGACGGGCGGCGCCCGGGGCGGGCAGCGCCTCGGCGAGCGCGGCCACGCTGGGGGCGTCGAACAGCGTGCGGACGGGCAGTTCGGTGCCGAGCGCGGTGCGGATGCGGCCGACCAGCTTGGTGGCGAGCAGCGAGTGGCCGCCCAGGTCGAAGAAGCTGTCGTCGATCCCGATCCGCTCCAACCCGAGGACGTCGGCGAAGAGTTCGCACAGGGCGCGCTCGGTGTCGGTGCGCGGGGCGCGGCCCTCGGCGCCGCCGGTCCAGTCCGGGGCGGGCAGGGCGCGGCGGTCCACCTTGCCGTTGGCCGTCACCGGGAGGGCGTCGAGGACGACCACGGCGGCCGGGAGCATGTAGCCGGGCAGGCTGTCGGCGACGGCGGCGCGCAGCTCGGCGGGAGTGCCGTCGCCGGTGGCGTACACCACCAGGCGCTTGTCGCCGGGCCGGTCCTCGCGGACCACGGCGAAGGCCTGGCCGACGCCCGGGAGGGCGGTGAACGCGCCCTCCACCTCGCCGAGTTCGATCCGGAAGCCGCGGATCTTGACCTGGTCGTCGGCCCGGCCGAGGAACTCCAGCACGCCGTCGGCGGTCCAGCGGACCAGGTCGCCGGTGCGGTACATCCGGGCGCCGGGCTCGCCGAACGGGCAGGCGACGAAGCGCTCGGAGGTCAGGCCGGGGCGGCCGACGTAGCCGCGGGCCAGGCCGGCCCCGGCGATGTACAGCTCGCCGGCCACACCGGCCGGGACGGGCTGGAGCGCGGTGTCCAGCACGTACAGCCCGGTGTTGTTCAGCGGGCGCCCGATCGGCACCACGGCGGGGACGGGCTCGCCCGGGGCCATGGTGAAGGTGGTCTTGATGGCGGTGGTCTCGGTGGGGGCGTACACCGCGACCACGGAGGTGTCCGGGCAGGCCCGGTGGAGCCGGCGGACGGACTCCGGCGGGACGACGTCGCCGCCGGTCCACACCTGGCGGACGTTGCGGAAGGCGGCCGGGTCCTCGTCGGCCATCAGCCGCAGCAGGCCGGACGGGGCCTGGACCAGGGTCACCTCGTGGGTGGTGATGGTCTCGGCGAGGCGGCGGATGTCCAGCTCGCCGGGCTCGGCGAGCACGATCGCCCCGCCGGTGACCAGCGGCGCCCAGATCTCGGTGGTGGAGGCGTCGAAGGCGGTGGGCGAGTGCAGCAGCACCCGCTCGTGGTGGCCGGCCCGGAAGTGCGGGTTGCCCAGCAGGTCCACCGCGTTGCGGTGGGTGACGGCGACGCCCTTGGGCACCCCGGTCGAGCCCGAGGTGTACATCACGTAGACGAGTTGGCCGGGCAGGACGGGCACGGCCGGGTCGCCCGCCGCGGGGGCCCCGGCGAGCAGCGCGTCGGTGACCTCGACGGTGGCGAAGCCCTCGGTGGCGAGCACCGGGTGGCCCTGGTGGGCGGGGTCGACGAGCAGCAGGGCGGTGCGGGTGTCGGCGAGGATGTGCTGGAGCCGGTCCAGCGGGTAGCGGTCGTCCAGCGGGACGTAGGTGCCGCCCGCCTTGGCGATCGCGAGGACGGCGGTGAGCAGCCCGGCGGAGCGCTCCATCAGCACCGCGACCGGCTGCTCGGTGGTCAGGCCGCGCTCCAGCAGCAGGGCGGCGAGCCGGTTGGCGCGGTCGTTCAGCTCCGCGTAGTCGAGCCGCTCGGTGCCGGAGACCAGGGCGAGGGCCCCGGGGGTGGCGGCGGCCTGGGCCTCGAACAGCCGGGGCAGGCTCTGCTCGGCGACCGGCGCGGCCGGCCCGTTCCAGCCGGTGAGCAGCTGCTCGCGCTCGGCCGGGGCGAGGATCTCGATGCCGCCGATCGGGGCGTCCGGGGCGGCCACGGCGGCGCGCAGGACGCGCACCAGCCGCTCGGCGAGGGAGACGGCGGTGGCGTGGTCGAAGAGGTCGGCCGCGTAGTCGACGGCGGCGCGCACGCCCAGGCAGGTGCCGTCGGCCGCGAGCCGCTCGACGAAGTTGAAGTTGAGGTCGAACTGGGCCTGCGCCTCGCCGACCTCGACCGGGGTGCCCGTCGCGGTGCCGAAGGCGAGGTCGCCGGCCTGCTCCGCGTTGAGCGTGACGACGGTCTGGAAGAGTGGGTGGCGGGCGGGGGTGCGGGTGGGGTTGAGGTGCTCGACCAGGCGCTCGAAGGGGATGTCCTGGTGGTCGTAGGCGTCCAGGTTCGCGCGCCGGACGCGGTCGAGCAGCTCGCGGAAGCTCGGGTCGCCGCTGGTGTCGGTGCGCAGCAGCAGGGTGTTGACGAAGAAGCCGACCAGGTCGTCCAGGGCCTCGTCGGTGCGGCCGGCCACGGGGGTGCCGAGCGGCAGGTCGGTGCCGGCGCCGAGGCGGGTGTAGAGGGTGGCGACCGCGGCCTGCAGCGCCATGAACAGGCTGGCGTGCCGGCCGGAGGCCAACTCGGTGAGCGCGCCGTGCAGTTCGGCGTCCAGCTCGAAGTCGGCGGCGCCGCCGCGGCGGCTCGGCCGGGCCGGGCGCGGCCGGTCGTAGGGGAGCGCCAGCTCCTCCGGAAGGTCGGACAACTCCTGGCGCCAGTGGGCGAGTTGCAGGGAGACGACGCTCTCCGGGTCGTCCTCCTCGCCGAGCAGCTCGCGCTGCCAGAGGGTGTAGTCGGCGTACTGCACCGGCAGCGGCTCCCATCGCGGCTCGGTGCCGGTGGTCCGGGCCCGGTACGCCTCGGCGAGGTCGCGGAAGAGCGGGGCGACCGACCAGCCGTCGCTGGCGATGTGGTGGGTGAGCAGCAGCAGGACGTGCTCGTCCGGCGCGGGCAGCGCGTACAGCCAGGCCCGCACGGGCAGGTCGGCGGCGAGGTCGAAGACCTGCCCGGCCGCCTCGTGCAGCAGCGCGGGCAGCTCGGCCTCGTCGGCCACCGGCACCCGGTGCAGGGTCGGGCGCCCCTCGGTGAGGATGTGCTGGTGGGGCTGGCCGTCGGTGGTGGGGAAGACGGTGCGCAGCACCTCGTGGCGGTCCACCACGTCCCCGAGCGCGCCTTCGAGGGCGGCGGCGTCGAGCCGGCCGGTCAGCCGGAGGGCGAACGGAGTGTTGTAGAGGGCGCTCGGGCCCTCGAACTGTTCGATGAACCAGAGCCGCTGCTGGGCGAACGACAACGGGATCAAGGTCTGCCTCCGACTGGCGACGTACGGCTGCTGTGGCTGGTGGGGCTGCGGTGCCCGGTGGTGCGGAGCGGTCGTGCGGCGGGGGCGGGCCGTGCCGGTGGCGCGGCCCGCGTCCTGCCGCGGGTCAGGCCTGGCCGCTCGGGCGGCGCATCGGCCGCAGGGCCGGGCGGGCCTTCTTCGGCGCGGGCGCCGCCTCGCCCCCGGGCAGGACGGCGGCGAGGGCGGCGACCGTTGGCGCGTCGAACAGCGTGCGGATCGGCAGTTCCGCGCCGAGGGTGGCGCGGATCCGGCTGACCAGCCGGGTGGCGAGCAGGGAGTGGCCGCCGAGGTCGAAGAACCGGTCGTCGATGCTGACCGTCTCCACGCCCAGCACCTCGGCGAACAGGGCGCACAGCTCCCGCTCGCGCTCGGTGCGCGGGGCGCGGCCCTCGGCCGCCCCGGCGTACTCGGGCGCGGGCAGGGCCCTGCGGTCGACCTTGCCGTTGGCCGTGACCGGCAGGCCGTCCAGGACGACCACGGCGGCCGGGAGCATGTAGGCGGCGAGGCGGTCCGCGACGAAGGCGCGCAGCTCGCCGTCGGTGGCCTTGCCGGTGGCGTACACCACCAGGCGCTTGTCGCCCGGCTGGTCCTCGCGGACCACCGCGAGCGCCTGGCCGACGCCCTCGTGGGCGGTGAACGCCGCCTCCACCTCGCCGAGTTCGATCCGGAAGCCGCGGATCTTGACCTGGTCGTCGGCCCGGCCGAGGAACTCCAGGACGCCGTCCGCCGTCCAGCGGGCGAGGTCCCCGGTGCGGTACATCCGGCCGCCGGACCCGTCGAAGGGACAGGCGACGAAGCGCTCGGCACTGAGCGCCGGGCGGCCGACGTAGCCGCGGGCCAGGCCGGCCCCGGCGATGTACAGCTCGCCCGCCACCCCGGCCGGGACGGGCTGGAGCGCGGCGTCCAGCACGTACAGCCGGGTGTTGGCCAGCGGGCGCCCGATCGGCACCACGTTCGGCACCGCCGCGGCGTCCGGCATCGGGTACTGGGTGGCGCACAGGGTGGTCTCGGTCGGCCCGTACAGGGCCCGCACCGCGATGCCGGGGACGGCCTCCAGCACCCGGCGCACGGCCGGGGCGGAGACCACGTCGCCGCCGGTCAGCACCTCGCGCACACCGGCGAAGATGCCCGGGTCCTCCTCCGCGATGACCCGGAACAGACCGGCGGTGACGTGGACGTGGGTGAGCGCGTGCTCGCGGACCAGCCCGCGGATGGCGGCCGCGTCCAGGTCGCCCTGCGGCGCGACGACCACCTGGCCGCCGGAGAGCAGCGGCACCCAGATCTCGTAGGTCGAGGCGTCGAAGGCGTGCGGCGCGTGGAACAGCACCCGCAGGCCCTCGTCGTGCCGCCAGCACGGGTCGGTGGCGAGCTGCACCACGTCCCGGTGGCTGATCGCGATGCCCTTGGGCTCCCCGGTGGAGCCGGAGGTGAACATCACGTACGCGAGCTGCTCCGGGTGGGGCGCGGCCCGGTGGGCGCGCCGCTCGCGCGGACCGTCGAACCAGCCCTCGGTGAGCGGCAGGACGGGGCAGGGGGCGTCGGCGGCCAGCGGGTGGTCGCGGTGCGCCGGGTCGACCAGGACGAGCGCGGCGGCCGTCTCGGCGGTGATCCGCCGCAGCCGCTCGGCCGGGTGCCGGTCGTCCAGCGGGACGTAGGTGCCGCCGGCCTTGGCCACCGCGAGGATCGCGGTCAGCAGGTCGGCGGAGCGGTCCATCAGCAGGACCACCGGCGTCTCGGCGCCGACCCCGGCGCCGGCCAGGTGGGCCGCCAGGTGCTCGGCCCGGGAGTCCAGTTCGGCGTAGCTCAGCCGCTCGGTGCCGAAGACCACGGCCGGCGCGTCGGGGGTGGCGGCGGCCCGCGCCTCGAACAGCTCCGGCAGGGTCGCGTCCGGGACGGGAGCGGCGGTGTCGTTCCAGCCGGTGAGCAGCTGCTCGCGCTCGGCCGGGGCGAGGATCCCGATGCCGCCGATCGGGGCGTCCGGGGCGGCCGCGGCGGCGCGCAGGACGCGCAGCAGCCGCTCGCCGAGGGCGGTGGCGGTGGCGTGGTCGAAGAGGTCGACCGCGTACTCGACCGCCACCGTCAGGCCCGCCTGCGGGCCCTGCTCGGTGAAGCGGAAGGACAGGTCGAACTTGGCGACGTCCAGCTCGAAGGGGTGCTCCGCGCAGCCCAGGCCGCCGAACTCGGCCGGCACCGTGACCCGGCTCTCCAGCGCCACCAGGGTCTGGAAGAGCGGGTGGCGGGCGGGGGTGCGGGTGGGGTTGAGGTGCTCGACCAGGCGCTCGAAGGGGATGTCCTGGTGGTCGTAGGCGTCCAGGTCGGCGCGCCGGACGCGGTCGAGCAGTTCCCGGAAGGTCGGGTCGCCGCTGGTGTCGGTGCGCAGCAGCAGGGTGTTGACGAAGAAGCCGACCAGGTCGTCCAGGGCCTCGTCGGTGCGGCCGGCGACGGGGGTGCCGAGCGGCAGGTCGGTGCCGGCGCCGAGGCGGGTGTAGAGGGTGGCGACCGCGGCCTGCAGCGCCATGAACAGGCTGGCGTTCTGCGCCGCCGCCAACTCGCCGAGAGCGCCGTGCAGTTCGGCGTCGACGGTGACCTCCACCAGGCCGCCCCGGTGCCCCGGCACGGCCGGGCGCGGACGGTCGTAGGGGAGCGCCAGCTCCTCCGGGGCGTCGGCCAGGGCCTGCTGCCAGTAGGCGAGTTGGTCGGTCAGCAGGGCGCTGGGCCGCTCGTCGGTGCCGAGCAGCTCGCGCTGCCAGAGGGTGTAGTCGGCGTACTGCACCGGCAGCGGCGCGCGGGTGGGCGCGGCGCCGGTGCTGCGAGCCTGGTAGGCCTCGGCGAGGTCGCGGAAGAGCGGCCCGACCGACCAGCCGTCGCTGGCGATGTGGTGCATCAGCACCAGCAGGACGTGCTCGTCGTTCGGCAGCGACAGCAGGGTGGCGCGCACCGGCAGGTCGTGGGCGAGGTCGAAGACCTCCTCGCCGGCCGCGACCAGGGCCGCCCGCAGCTGCCCCTCGTCGGCCACCGGCACCTGGCGCAGCGACAACCCGCCAGCCTCGACGACCTGTTGGTGCGGCTGGCCGTCGACGGTCGGGAAGACGGTGCGCAGCACCTCGTGCCGCTCCACCACGTCCCGGACGGCCTGCTCCAGGGCGGGCAGGTCGACGGCGCCGGTGAGCCGGACCGCGACGGGGGTGTTGTAGAGCGCGCTGGGGCCCTCGAACTGCTCGATGAACCACAGGCGTTGCTGGGCGGAGGAGAGCGGCACGCGCTCCGGACGCTCGGCCGGCCGCAGGGCCGGGCGGGCCGCCGCGGAGTCGGGCAGGGCGGCGGCCAGCAGGGCCACCGTCGGGTTGTCGAAGAGCGTGCGGATCGGCAGCTCGGCGCCGAGGCCGGCGCGGATGCGGCTGACCAGCTTGGTGGCGAGCAGCGAGTGGCCGCCGCGGTCGAAGAAGTTGTCGTCGATGCTGATCCGGGCCAGCCCGAGGACCTCGGCGAACAGCGCGCACAGGGCCTGCTCGGTGGCGTTGCGCGGCTCGCGCCCGCCGTCGGCGCCGTTGTAGTCGGGCGCGGGCAGGGCCTTGCGGTCCACCTTGCCGTTGGGGTTCACCGGCAGTTCGTCGAGGACGACGATCGCGGCGGGCAGCATGTAGCCGGGCAGCCGCTCGGTGACGAAGTCGCGCAGCGCGTCGGCCCGCACCTCGCCGGTGACGTACGCGACCAGGCGCTTGTCGCCCGGCTGGTCCTGGCGGACCGCCACGCAGACCTGGCCGACCTCCGGGTGGGCGGTGAACGCCGCCTCCACCTCGCCGAGTTCGATCCGGAAGCCGCGCAGCTTGACCTGGTCGTCCGCTCGACCGACGAACTCCAGTTCGCCCGTGGGCGTCCAGCGCACCACGTCGCCGGTGCGGTACATCCGGCCGCCGGGCTCGCCGAACGGGCAGGCCACGAAGCGCTCGGAGGTCAGGCCGGGGCGGCGGACGTAGCCGCGGGCCAGGCCGGAGCCGCCGATGTACAGCTCGCCGGGCACGCCGACCGGCACCGGGCGCAGCCCGGCGTCCAGCACGTACAGCCGGTTGTTGGGCAGCGGCCGGCCGATCGGCACGACGGCCGGCACCTCGGCGGCCGAGGTCATCGGGAAGTGCGTGGCGAAGGTGGTCGTCTCGGTCGGCCCGTAGACGTTGATCAGCCGCAGCCCGGGGCAGCTGTCCAGCACCCGCCGCATGGCGACCGGCGAGGCGATGTCGCCGCCCGTCCACACCTCGTGCAGCCCGGTGAAGGTCTCCGGGGCCTCGGCGGCCAGCACGTTGAAGAGGCCGACGCTGATCCAGGCGGAGGTGGTCCGCTCGTGGCCGATCACCGCCGCCAGCTCGGCGATGCCGAGCCGGCCGGCCGGGGCGATCACCAGCTGGCCGCCGGAGAGCAGCGGGGTCCAGATCTCGTAGGTGGAGGCGTCGAAGGCGGAGGGCGCGTGCACCGGCAGCCGCTCGTGGCCGCCGCCGGTGAACTGGCCGCCGAGCGCGAGGTCCACCACACCGCGGTGGGTGATGGCGATGCCCTTGGGCACGCCGGTCGAGCCGGAGGTGTGCATCACGTACACCAACTGGTCGGCGCGCTGCGGCAGTCCGAGGTTCTCGGGGTGCTCCTCGGCGTGCGGGTCGAGCACCGTCAGTCCGGCCAGCGCGGGGTGCTCGCGGTGGGCGGCGTCGGCCAGCACCAGGGCGGCCCCGGCGTCGTCGAGGACGGTCCGCAGCCGGTCGGCGGGCTGGGCGTCGTCCAGCGGGACGTACAGGCCGCCGGCCTTGAGCACGGCCAGGATCGCCACCACCTGGGCGGCCGAGCGGTCGATCATCAGCGCGACCGGCGTCTCCCGGACCACCCCGGCCTCGACCAGCCGCAGCGCCAGGCCGTTGGCCCGGGCGTTGAGCTGGGCGTAGGTCAGCTCGGCGTCGTCCGCGGTGAGCGCGAGCGCGTCCGGGGTCGCGGCGGCCCGCGCCTCGAACAGCTCGGGCAGCGAGCCCTCCGGCAGCGGGGTGCTGGTGCCGCTCCACTCGGTGACCAGCTCGGCGCGCTCGGCCGCGGTCAACACCTCGACGGTGCCGACGAGTTCGGCAGGGTCGGCGACGATCCGGTCGAGCAGGGCGAGGAAGCGGTCCAGCAGGGCGCGGGCCTCCCCGGTGGTGAAGGCGTCCGGCTGGTGGTCCAGTCGCAGCTGGAGGCCGTCGCCGGGGGTGAGGGCCAGCACCAGCGGGTAGTGGGCGCTGTCGACGTCCTCGACCAGGGTGACGCGGGTGGCGCCGCTCGGGTCGGCGTCGTCCAGCGCGGACGGGTCCGGGTAGTTGCCGTACACCGTGACGGTGTCGAACAGACTGCCCATGCCGGCGAGTTGCTGGATCTCGGTGAGGCTGAGGTGCTGGTGGTCCAGCAGCGCGGACTGCTCGTGCTGGAGGCGCAGCAGCAGCTGGCCCCAGCTCTCCGCCTGGTCCAGGCGCACCCGCACCGGCACGGTGTTGATGAGCAGGCCCATCATCCGCTCCACGCCCGGCAGGTCGTGCGGCCGGCCGGAGACGGTGGTGCCGAACAGCACGTCCTCGCGCCCGGTGAGCCGGGCCAGCAGCACGCCCCAGGCCGCCTGGACCAGGGTGTTGAGGGTGACGCCGTAGCGGCGGGCGGTGCGGGCGAGGGCCTCGGTGGCCTCCGGGGAGAGCCCGGTGTGCAGGCGCAGCGGCAGCTGCGGGACGGCCGCCGAGCGGCCGGGGGCGAGCAGGGTGGGCTCGTCGGCGCCGGCCAGGGCGTGGGCCCAGGCGGCGCGGGCGGTGTCGCCGTCGCGCCGGGTGATCCAGCGCAGGTACTCGCGGTACGGGGCGGCCGGGGCCATCGGCTGCTCGAAGTACAGCGCCCACAGCTCCTCGGCGAACAGCGGGGTCGACCAGCCGTCCAGCAGGATGTGGTGCGCGGAGGCGATCAGCTGGTGGCGCCCGGGGGCGAGCCGGAGCAGGGTGTAGCGCAGCAGCGGCGGCCGGTCGAGGTCGAAGCGGCGGCCGTACTCGGCGGCGGCGATCCGCCCGGCCTCCGCCTCCGGGTCGGCGTGGCCGCTCAGGTCCACGACGGTGAAGGGCAGTTCGACGCCGTCCGGGACGACCTGCACCGGCGGGCCGTCGTGCCGCTGGTGGAAGGCGGCCCGGAGGTTGGGCTGGCGCACCAGCAGCGCCTCGGCGGCGGCGCGCAGCCGGTCGGCGTCCACCGGGCCGTCGAGGTCGAAGGTGACGACCGAGGTGTAGACGTCCGCGCCGTCGGCGTCGTACGCCGAGTGGAAGGCCATGCCCTGCTGGAGCGGCGAGGTCGGCCAGACGTCGACCAGGCGGGCGGGGGCGTGGTGGGCGGCGAGCCCGTCCAGCTCGTCCTGGGTGACGGCGACCAGCGGGAAGTCGGAGGGGGTGTGCCCGCCCGCGTCCGGCCGTTCGGCGTGCTCGGCGAGCGCGCCCAGCGCGGCGAACCAGGCCTCGGCGAAGGCCTGCACCCGCTCCTCGGAGAGCAGCCCGGTGGCGTAGGACCACTGGGCGACCAGCAGCGGGCCCTGCGGGGTGTCCACGGTGGTGGCGTCCAGGCCGAGCACCCGGCCGAGGGCGAGGCCGGTCGCGGCGCCCTCGGACATCGCCTCGGTGCCGGCGAGCACGTCCTCGGCGGTGACGCCCTCGGGCGCGAAGCGGCCCAGGTAGTTGAACTCGATCTGCGGGTCGGCGTGCCCGGCCAGCGCGGCGGCGGTGTCCGGGTTGAGGTGGCGCAGCAGGCCGAAGCCGATGCCGTTGTCGGGGACGGCGCGCAGCTGCTCCTTCACCCGGCCGAGGGCCCGGCCGAGTGCGGGGCCGGCCGCGGTGACCTCGGACCAGGGCAGCGCCCCGGGGGCGAGCCGGACGGGGTAGACGGAGGTGAACCAGCCGGCGGTGCGGTGCAGGTCGACGCCGTCGACGACCTCCTCGCGGCCGTGGCCCTCCACGGTGACCAGCACGGCGCCGTCGGGCCCGGTGGTCTCCTGGCCGCGCCAGTGGCCGAGGGCCAGGGCCAGCCCGGTCAGCAGCACGTCGTTGACCTGGGCGTGGTAGGCGGCGGTGACCTTGGTGAGCAGCGCCCGGGTGGTCGCGGCGGGCAGCACGAGCCGCAGCAGGCCCTCGGTGGCGTAGGTGTCCTGGGCCGGGTCCAGCGGGCGGTCGCCGAGCAGCGGGTCCGGGGTGGCCAACGCGGCCTGCCAGAGCGGGAGTTCGGCGGCCCGGCGGTCGGTGTTGGCCTCGGTGGTGAGGCGCTGGGCCCAGCGGCGGAAGGAGGTGGGCACCGGGGCGAGCTCGACGGCGCGGTCCTCGCGGAGCGCGGCGAGCGCGCCGAGCAGGTCCTCCTCGACGATGCGCCAGGTGACGCCGTCCACCACCAGGTGGTGGATCACCAGCAGCAGCTGCGAGGGCTGCTCCGGGCCGGCGTCGAAGCGCACGGCCTGGACCATCCGGCCGTCCTCGGGCGACAGGCGGCCGCGGGCGGCCTCGGTCTCGGCGCGCAGCGCGTCCGCGTCGGCCCGGCCCTCGACCCGGCGCAGCACGGCGTCGGCGGGGACGGCGCCGGGCTCGGGCACGTGCAGCGTCCAGGGGCGCTCGGCGAGCGGGGAGGTGCGGGCGCGGAACAGGTCGTGGTGGTCGAGCAGGGCCTGGACGGCGGTGGTCAGGTGCTCCCGCGTGGTGCCGGCGGGCAGGGTGAGCAGGGTGGACTGGTAGAAGCTCTCCACCGCGCCGTGCTGGGCGGCCAGCCAGTGCACGATGGGCGTCGGCGGCACCTCGCCGAGGCCGGACCCGGCGGGCTCGACGACGACCGGCCCCTCCAGCGGACGGGCGATCAGCGCCAGCTTCTCGACGGTCGGGGCGAGGAACACCTCGCGCGGGGTGAGCTGGAGGCCCGCGTGCCGGGCACGGGAGACCAGCTGGATGGCCACGATGGAGTCGCCGCCGAGCTCGAAGAAGGAGTCCGTGACGCCCACCCGGGGCAGGCCCAGCACCTCGCCGAACAGCCGGACCAGGGTGTGCTCCAGCTCGCCGGCGGGGGCGCGGCCGTCCTCCTCGCCGGCGCCGAACACCGGCGCGGGCAGGGCGCGCTTGTCCACCTTGCCGTTGGGCGTGAGCGGCAGCCGGTCGAGCACCACGACGACGGGCACCATGTGGTCGGGCAGCCGCTCGGCGCAGTACGCCCGCAGCTCGGCCGGGTCGGCGGCGCCGACGGTGTAGCCGACCAGGCGGCGCTCGCCCGGGCGGTCCTCGCGGACCAGCACCACGGCCTGGCGCACCTCGGGGTGGGCGGAGAGGGTCTGCTCGATCTCGCCGAGCTCCACCCGGAAGCCGCGGATCTTCACCTGGTCGTCGGCCCGGCCGAGGAAGTCCAGCTGGCCGTCCGGGCGGTAGCTGCCGAGGTCCCCGGTGCGGTACATCCGGTCGCCGGGCTCGCCGTAGGGGTCGGCCACGAAGCGCTCGGCGGTCAGGCCCGGGCGGTTCAGGTAGCCGCGGGCCAGGTGCGGGCCGGCCAGGTACAGCTCGCCGACGGTGCCCGGCTCGACCTGGCGCAGGTGCTCGTCCAGCACGTGGATGCGCACGTCCTGGCAGGGCCGGCCGATCGGGGGCAGCTCCTCGCCGGTGAGCGGCTCGCTCATGCTGACGATGACGGTGGCCTCGGTCGGCCCGTAGCTGTTGAGCATCAGCCGGCCGCGGCCGCAGCGGGCGGCCAGCTCGCGGGAGACCGCCTCGCCGCCGCCGATCAGGGTGCGCAGCGAGGGCATCGGCAGGTCGGGCAGGGTGGAGATCATCGCGGTGGCGACATCGGCGTGGGTGACGCCGAACCGGTCGATCAGGGCGGCCAGCGGCTCGCCGACCAGCTGGCTCTGCTCGCGCGGCAGCACCAGGGCGGCGCCGGTGGTGAGGGCCACGGACAGGTCGGAGACCGAGACGTCGAAGCTGAGCGAGGAGGCCTGGAGCACCCGGCTGCCGGGGCCGACCCCGGTGGCGGCGACCTGGGTGCCGACCATGCTGGGCAGCCCGGTGTGGGTGACGGCCACGCCCTTGGGCACGCCGGTGGAGCCGGAGGTGTAGATGACGTACGCGGTGTTCGGCGCGCTCACCGGCCGCACCCGCTCGGCGGCGGTGAACCGGTCCCCGGAGCGCGCGGCCAGGTCGGCGAGGTGCTCGGCGGAGTCGATCAGCAGCCGGGGGGCGCCGGTCTCCGGCAGCTGGCCGGCGGCCCCGGCGGTGGTGAGCACCAGGGCGGCGCGGGAGTCGCTCAGCATGTGGCGCAGCCGCTCGGCTGGGTAGGCCGGGTCGGCGGGCAGCCAGGCGGCGCCGGTCTTGGCGACGGCGAGGATCGCGGCGATCGCCTCGGGGGACTTCGGCAGGGCCAGCGCGACGACGTCCTCGGTGCCCAGGCCGCGGGCGGCCAGCACCCGGGCCAGCCGGTTGGCGCGGGCGTCCAGCTCGGCGTACGTGAGGGTGGTGCCCTCGGCGTACAGGGCGGGGGCGTCCGGGGTGCGGGCGACCTGGGCGTCGACCAGCTCGGTGAGGGTCGGGCGGGTGTCGGGGCGGGCCAGCCGGGCGGCCAGCGCGGCGGGGGTGGGGGCGTCCGCCAGGACGGACGGTTCCAGGCGGACGCCGAACTCCTCGTGCACGCGGGCCAGCAGCCGCTCGGCGGCGGGCCGGTCGCCGCCCAGGTCGTAGAAGCCCGCCGCGGGGTCGACCGACTCCCGGCCGAGCACCTCCGCGAACAGTCGGCACAGGACCTCGGCCGCTTCCGGCCGCTGCTCGGATCTGTGCGTCTGCTGGACCCCGGACATGTGACTCTCTCCCTCGTGCGGCTGGCTCCCGCGGTGGCGGGAGCGGCGAGCTGGGTTGACCCCGGGGCGGTCGGCCCGGGGGTCGGCGGAGCGATGTTGCGGTCGTCTTGCGGTGCTGCGGTGTGCTTCGTGTGACGTCCGTGCGGCACACGGGTGCGGTGCGGCGGTGCGGAGGGTGGTGGCGCGCCGGTGCTGTTCGATGCACGCGCGTAGACGTCGGACACGGGACCGCGCCGGCGGCGTGACGGTGCGGCCGCGCGGCGGTGACGGGGTGCTGCGGTGGTGTGGTGAGGCGGTGTCGGCGGGCTCCGGCGGTGCGGTGCGCCGACGACCGGGCGAGCGGCCTGGTGAGGGGCGGCTCGGGTGCGGGGCGGTGCCGGGTGAGCGGCGGTCTGCCCCGGGTGCGTTGCCGAGGTGGTGCGCTGTCAGGCGGTGCTTTGCCGGGTGGTGCCCTGCCGGATGGTGCTGTGCCGGGTGCCGCGCCGCCGAGGTGGTGCGACCGGGTGAGCGGCCGTTCGGCGCGGATCCCCGTCCGGCGGCCGCGCGGTGCTCAGCGGTCCGGCGGTCGGTGGGCGGTGGCCGGGGTCAGTGCTCGGACAGGTGCGCGATGAGGCTCTTCGGCCGCAGGTCCTGCCAGTTCTGCTCGACGTAGTCGAGGCAGTCCTGTCGTCCGGCGGCACCGAACACCTGCTGCCAACCGGCGGGCACCGGGCTGAAGGCCGGCCACAGCGAGTGCTGGCCCTCGTCGTTCGTCAGGACGAGGTAGCTGGCCTCGGCATCCTCGAACGGGTTCGCCATCGTCGGTTCCTCTCTGTTCGTAGCTGTGCAGATCTGGTTCGTAGCCGTGCAGAGCAGTGCGAGAAGGGGAGGAGCAGGGTGGTCGGACGTGACCGGATGTGATCAAACGGAGCCGCGGCTCACGGACCCCAGCCGGAGTCCTCGCTGGGGGCGTCGTGGGCGGTGACGGAGACCGTGGACAGGTGCGGCTGGGCGTGGAGCTGGAGGCCGACCACGGCGGCCAGCAGGACGGCGAGCATCCCGAGCATCTTGTGGACGCGGACGGCAAGGCTTGGCATCGCGAATTCCTCTTCCTGAGGAGGGCGGTCTGCCCTCTTCGCTCTGAAATGCATCCTGCCGAAGCCCCAAACGTGCTTGGAAGCTCTCACTGTGATCGTGAACACGCAATGCGGGAACCGGAAGCCCGGTCAGATCGTGCCAAAAACAGACAGACATGATCCAAGTCGTACCTGGGTCTGTCAGATCAGTGGTGGGAACTCCGTGGGCGCGTGGGACATCGCGGAGGACATCGCGGGGCGGAAGCGGGTACTCCGGCCCGCCGCAGCGAGCCCCGGCGCAACTCCTCCCGGACGGCGGGCCAGTCCTCGACCCACGGCCGGCCCGTCCCGGTCGGCGACTCCAGGGCGAGCGTCGCCAGGTAGGCGCGCTTGAGCGCCGCCCGTTCGTCCTGCACCCGCCCCGCGGACTGCTCGATCCGGCGCAGCCGGGCGTGCAGCCGCTCCAGCGCGCCCCCGCCGGTCAGCAGCCGCCGCGCCTCCGGGCCGAAGCGGAAACCGGGGGCCAGCAGCGGCCAGGCCGACCGCCACACCCGGAACACCTCGCGGTGGCTCGGCCCCCACTCCCGCTCGGCCTGGGCCAGCCGCTCCAGCGCCGCCGTCTCGGTCGGCGCCGTACAGGTCTCGCGCAGCGCCCGTGAGAGCGCGCCCCAGTCCTCGCCGGGCGCGTGCCGCAGCGCCGCGTGCAGCAGGTGCGCCACCGAACCGTGCACCACCGTGCGCGGCCACTGCTCGGCCGCCGCCTCCGCCAGCACCGCGCCGGTGCCGCCCACCAGCACCCAGACCTCCCGCACCCCGCGCTCGGCGAGCCCCGCCAGCACCTGCGGCCACTGCTCACCGTCCGCGGCCGGCCACAGGCCCAGCACCTCGCGCCGGCCCTCGGTGGAGACCCCGAGCGCCAGGTGCACCAGCGGCCCGCCCGAGCGGCCGCTGCGCACCGAGTCGACGAAGACCACCGGGTAGACCGGGTCGAGCCGCCGCCCGCGCCGCTCGGCGAGCTCGTCCAGCACCTGGTCGGTGATGGCCGAGACGGTCTCCCGGCTCAGCTCCACGCCGTACACCTCGGCCAGGTGCGCCACCAGCTCGCCCGAACTGAGGCCGCGCGCGGTCAGCGAGATCACCAGCCGGTCGAGCCCGGGCAGCCGCCGGGCGCGGGGGAGGACGGCCTTGGGGGTGAAGCTGCCCTCGCGGTCCCGGGGCACCCGCACCTCGACCGGGCCGATCTCGGTGAGCAGCCGTCTGGCCCGGGCGCCGTTGCGGCCGTTGCCGCCGGGACCGGAGCCGTTGCCGGTGCCGCTGCCGTTGCTGTTGCCGGAGCCGCGCAGGTGCTCCTGGAGTTCGAGCTCCAGGGCGCCCTCGATCAGCTGCTTGGCGAAGGCCTGGAGAATCCCGCCGTCGCCCAGCAGTCGGACCGCGCCGGAGCCGACCTGCGCGGCGGCGGCCTCCGCCAACTGCCGCACCAGGCGCTGGTCCACCAGGCCGGCGAGGGCGGCGGGCGGTGCCGCCGGGTCGGAATCAGCTCGCAACTGGGGGTGCCTTCCGTCTGTAGGCCGTTCCGTGCACCGACCGCCCGCTCCGGACGTCCCGTCGGAACGCCAGGTGCGATGCGCCGGCAATCCCCCGGTCACCGCTGCCGGGTACGGTCACGACCGTGACCCCGGCTCCCCGTTTGCGTGCACGCCCGACTACCGTCAGCCGATGATTTCCGCGCCCTTTGGGCGTACACTCACGGCTGTCGGAGCCCGGGGGGCGGCTTCCGAACGGCAGTCACTTCCATCTTGCCGGTTCGGATGCCTGGCGGTAGCCGGTACGGGCATTCGTGAAACCGCAATGCCGAAGCCGGAAGGATGCCCAGATGTGCCCAAGTCAGGACAACTGCGCGGAAAGGGGAACACCCCAGCTCTGCGACCGGGGCATCGAGTTCTACCGCACGGCGCTGGCCGAGGGGGAGGCGGTCGGCGAAGCCCCCGAATGCCTGCTCGCGATGGGTCTGCTGCGCCCGCTGCCCGGCTCCGGTGACCGGCTCGTCCCCGTCCCGCCCGACATCGCCGCCACCGGACTGGCGCGGCCGCTCGAACTCGCCGTACTGGCCCACCAGGAGCGGCTCGCCGCGCTGCACACCTCCTTCCACGCCGCCGAGCACACCTACCGCGACGTCATGCGGCGCGCCAAGTTGCCGATCCGGCTGCTGGCGGGCGAGGAGATCAACCCCGCGCTGGAGAAGGCCGTCGCCGCCTGCAGCGAGGAACTGCTCACCGCCCAGCCGGGCGGCGGCCGCGGCCCCGAGCAACTGGGCGACGCGCTCCCGCGCGACCTCGCCCTGGCCGGCCGCGGCGTGCGCCAACGCACCCTCTACCAGCACACCGTGCGCTCGCACGGCCCGACGCTGGCCTACATCGAGCAGGTCACCGCCCAGGGCGCCCAGGTGCGCACCCTGAACGAGGTCTTCGACCGGGTGATCATCTGCGACCGCTCCACCGCCTTCATCCCGGCCGGCGCCGACCGCCAGGCCGCCGCGATGCTCATCGAACTCCCGCCGCTGGTCGAGTACCTGCTCAAGATCTTCGAGCTGATGTGGGAGCGCGCCGAGCCCGTCACCTACCAGCAGGGCCACCACCGCCCCCGGCTGCTGACCGCCCGCACCCGGCAGAACGTGCTGCGCCTGATGGTCAACGGCTACACCGACGAGGCCATCGCCTCCCGCCTCGGCATGAGCACCCGCACCGTGTCCAGCCACATCCAGAAGGCCAGCGAACTCCTCGGCAGCCGCAGCCGCGGCCACCTCGGCTACATCATCGCCCGCCAGGGCGTCCTGGACGAACCCCTCGACGAACTCTGACCGGCCCGCGCGCCGCGCGCACCGCCCGCTTCGCCTGCTTCACCCGCTTCGCCACCGCCGGACCCGTCACGGGCCGGCGGTGGCGCTTTCGGCGGTGCGCGCCGCCTTATGACAACAGCATTGACGTGTGGCGGCGCCGCCGGTTTCATGGCTCGCACTTCCGGCCCGCGTCACCCCCCACGACCGGTACGGGAGCTTCCCCCACACGCGCACCCCACGACCAAGGCGGTGATCCGTTGGCATCGACGGTGAAGGACACGGGCGGCGGTCCGAGAGCGGACGCGGCAGGAACGCACGTCGCGATGCACAAGTCGCTCGGCCTGCTGGACGGGGCGGCGATCGCCGCCTCCAGCACGGCCGCCACCAGCAGCATCGGGATCGGCCTGGGGCTGATGGCCGGGGTGGTCGGCCTGCACCTCCCGGCGATCATGCTGCTGGCCTTCCTGCCGGTGCTCGCCATCGCCGGCGGGTACGGGCGGCTGAACGCCGTCGAGCCGGACGCGGGCAGCAGCTACCGGTGGGTCGGGCGCACCCTCAGCCCGTGGCTGGGCTTCCTCACCGGGTGGGTGAACACCGTGGGGACCGTCGTCTTCATGGCGTACACCACGACCGTCACCGGCTCCTCGATCGTCCAGCTGCTCGACCAGGCCCACGTCCGCAGCGTGGCCGGGCTGCGGCTCGACGCCGACTCCACCGTCCAGTGCACCCTGATCGGCCTGGTGGTGCTGGTGGGCGCCGCGCTGGTCGCGGTGCGCGGACTGGACCTGGCGGCCCGGCTGCAGAAGGCGCTGCTGGTCTTCGAGTACGCCGTCCTGCTCGGCTTCTGCGGCTACGGGCTGTTCGCCGGCGACCAGCCGTTCTCGCTCCAGTGGTTCAACCCCTTCGACATCCCCTCCTTCGACGCCGTCGCCCAGGGCATGGTGCTGGCGGTGTTCTGCTACTGGGGCTTCGAGTCGGTGTTCAGCGTCGGCGAGGAGGTGCGCGACCCGCGGGACGCCTCCCGGGGCGGCCTGCTGGCCCTGGTGGTGATGCTGGCGCTGTTCCTGATCGCCGGCACCGCCTTCCAGCGGGTCCTGCCGATCGACGAGCTGGCCGACAACGGCGCCCACGGGCTGACCTACTTCGGCACGAAGCTGGCCGAACAGCCGCTGGCCGCACTGCCGTTGATCGCGCTGATGTTCTCCGCGGTGGCCTCGCTGCAGTCCTCGGTGATCCCGACCGCGCGCGGGATGTACGCGATGGGGCGCGACCGGGTGCTCGGCCCGGTCTGGACCCGCCTGCACCCCCGGCACGCCACGCCCGCCGTCGGCACCCTGCTGATCACCGGCGTCGCCGTCGCCCTGGCGCTGGCCTCCATCGCCATCCCGACCGTCAACGACCTGATCTCGGCCGCGGTCAACGCGATCGGCATCGTCGTCGCCCTCTACTACGCGCTGACCGCCGTCGCGGCCGCCGTCCGGTTCCGCCACCTGCTGCGCACCGCCCCGCTGGAGGGGCTGCGCGCGGTGGTCGGGCCGCTGCTGGGCGCGGCGGCGCTGCTCGCCGTCGGCGGCTACCTCGCCTGGACCTTCTACGACTCCACGGACCACTTCGAACTCGCCGCCGACAACGGTTGGTTCGAGCTGTCCGTGGTGATCATGATGATCGTCAGCGGGCTGCCGGCGGCGGCCTGGGCCCGCTGGCGGCGGCGCTCGCCGTACTTCCTGCGGGAGGACACGGCGGCCGGGTAGCCGCCCGTACGACGTACGACCAGGCACGACCACGCGAGAACGGAGCACCACCCATGACCCAGGCCGATCTGGTCTTCACCCACGGCCCCGTCCACACCGGCGACGCGGCCCGCACCCGGGCGAGCGGGCTGGCGGTCGTCGGCGAGCGGATCGCCGCCGTCGGGCACGACGAGGTCCGGGAGCTGATCGGGCCGCGGACCGAGGTCGTCGACCTCACCGGCAAGCTGCTGCTGCCCGGCTTCCAGGACGCGCACATCCACGCCGTGTTCGGCGGCGCCGAGCTGGCCTCCTGCGACCTCACCGGGACGGTCGGCGTCGCCGACTACCTGGAGCGGATCCGGGCGTACGCCGAGGCCCACCCGGACCAGGAGTGGATCACCGGCAGCGGGTGGTCGATGGAGAGCTTCGAAGGCGGCCTGCCCACCCGGCAGCTGCTCGACTCCGTCGTCCCCGACCGGCCGGTGTACCTCACCAACCGGGACCACCACGGCGCCTGGGCCAACACCCGGGCGCTGGAACTCGCCGGGCTCACCGCCGACACCCCCGACCCGGGCGACGGGCGGATCGAGCGCGAGGCCGACGGCACCCCCGGCGGCACCCTCCAGGAGGGCGCCACCGCCCTGGTCGCCCGGCTGCTGCCGCCCGCCACCGCCGCCGACCGGCTGGCCGGACTGCTGCGCGCCCAGCGGCTGCTGCACTCGCTCGGCATCACCGGCTGGCAGGACGCGCTGCTCGGCGAGTTCAACGGCCAGCCGGACCCGTCCGACGCCTACCTGGCCGCCGCCCGCTCCGGCGCGCTGACCGCCCGGGTGACCGGCGCGCTCTGGTGGGACCGGGACCGCGGCGCCGACCAGATCCCCGACCTGGTGCGGCGGCGCGCGGAACTGGCCCACGGACGGTTCCGGGCCGGCTCGGTGAAGATCATGCAGGACGGCATCGCGGAGAACTTCACCGCCGCGATGACCAGCCCGTACCTGGACGGCTGCGGCTGCGCCACCGCCAACTCCGGCCTCAGCTTCGTCGACCCGGAGGCCCTGCGCGGGTACGTCACCGCACTGGACGCGCTCGACTTCCAGGTGCACTTCCACGCGCTCGGCGACCGGGCCGTGCGCGAGGCGCTGGACGCGATCGAAGCCGCCCGCACCGCCAACGGGCGGCGCGGCGCCCGGCACCACCTCGCCCACCTCCAGGTGGTCCACCCGGACGACCTCCCGCGCTTCGCCCGGCTCGGCGCCGTCGCCAACATCCAGCCGCTCTGGGCCGCGCACGAGCCGCAGATGGACGAGCTGACCATCCCGTTCCTCGGGCCGGAGCGGGCCGCCTGGCAGTACCCGTTCGGCTCCCTCCAGCGGGCCGGCGCCACCCTCGCGGCGGGCAGCGACTGGCCGGTGAGCAGCCCGGACCCACTGGCGGGGCTGCACGTGGCGGTCAACCGGATGGAGCCGGAGGCCACCGACGGGCGGGTCTTCCTGCCCGAGCAGCGGCTCGACCTGGGCTCGGCCATCGCCGCGTACACGGCCGGCAGCGCGTACCTCAACGGGCACGACGACGCCGGGGTGCTGGCCGTTGGGCGGCTCGCGGACCTGGTGGTGCTCGACCGGGACATCCTCACCGGGCCGCCGGAGGAGATCGCGCAGGCGCGGGTGGAGCGCACCTACGTCGGCGGGGAGCTGGTGCACGCGGCGGACTGACCGCGGCAGGGGCCGGACCGGCCGCCGGTGGTGGGCGCACGGGGGCCCACCACCGGCGGCCCTCGCGTTCCCCGGATCGGGGGTTCAGCCCCCGGCGGCCCGCAGCCGGGCCTCGGCGGCGTCCAGCAGCAGGTCCAGGGCGTACGGGTAGCCGCTGCGGCGCATGTCGGCGGTGAGCAGGTGGGCGGTGGCCGCGATGTGGGGGTGCTCGGCGGCGTCGAGCCGGGCGTAGGAGGCCTGCCAGACCTCGAGGTCGGCGCTCTGGGCGGCGGACGGCAGGGCGAGGGTGGCGGCGTCCAGGGCGGCGAAGCCGAGGCTCTGGTCGACGAAGGCGTGGTAGATCCGGACGGCTTCCGGGTCCGGGAAGCCCGCCGTGCGCAGGACGCCGAGGATCGCCTCGACGGCGGCGATCTCGTGGGCGCGGCCGGTGGTGCGGTGGGCGGCGAGGATGGCGGCCTGCGGGTGGGCCAGGTAGCTGGCGTGGATGCGCAGGCCGATGGCGCGCAGGTCGGCGCGCCAGTCGCCGGTGGGCCGCCAGTCGTGCTGGGCCCGGCCGATCAGCTCGTCGGCGACGGCGAGCAGCAGGTCGTCGGTGCTGTGGAAGTAGCGGTAGACCGCGCTCGGATCGGCCCCGAGCGCGGCGCCCAGCCGCCGGACCGTGAGCGCCTCGGCGCCGTGCCGGCCGATCAGCCGGATCGCGGTGTCGACGATCAGCTCGGCGGACAGCACCACACCCTGCTTGGTGGGTCGCCGCCGCCGCCGTTGCGGCTCGGGGACTACGCGGTCGGTCATGCGCCCGAGGTTATGTCAAGGATGCTGACACAAACCAGGGGTCGGGAGCGGAAGCCCGGCCTCAGCAGGAGACGGTGCGGCACGCGGCCGCCCGGGCGCCGAAGCCGCGGACGGCGGGGGAGGCGTGGGAGGCGTGGGAGGCGGGTTCCGGGGCCGCGTCGGGCGAGGCCCGGGAGCGGGCGTGCACGGGCATTGGTGGGCAGGTCTGCGGCGCCTAGGATGCGATCATGGCTGACTCGGCACCCTCCACCGGCGCTCCCGGACCCCGCGATCCGGAGCTGGGCTTCCCGCGCCCCGGCGAGGTGCTGCAGCGGCTGCGCACCCAGCGCGGTATGTCGCTGCGGCAGGTGGCCGCCGAGTGCGGGCTGTCGGTCTCCTTCCTGGCTTCGCTGGAGCGCGGGGAGACCGACATCGCGCTGGAGCGGCTCGGCCGGCTCGCCCGGGTGTTCGGCCACGACGTCGGTTCCTTCCTGGGCTTCTCCCGGGGGCGGGCGACCCCCGCGCTGTTCCCCCGGGAGGGGCAGGAGGAGCTCCAGCGGGCCCCGGGGGTGGTCTACCGGGTGGTGCGCTCCCCGGAGCTCGGCTACCAAGTGGTCACCGGTGACTTCGCGCCGCACAGCGGTCTCGGCGAGGAGCTCCAGCACGAGGGGTCCGATCTGATCACCGTCACCCGGGGTGAGCTGGTGGTCCGTTACAACGGGGTGGACCACGTGCTGGGAGCCGGCGACAGCATCCAGTTCTCGGCCGGCCATCCGCACAGCTTCCGCAACGAGACGGACGAGCCGGCCCAGCTGGTGGGGGTCCTCTTCTCCAGCCTCTACTGACTTCCAGGCGTCGCCGCCTGCTCGCCAACTGCCCTACGGACAGCGGTCCGTGGGGCAGTCGGCGTTGCGGTCCCGGGATGTCGCCGCAGGGCCTGCCCGTCTCGACGTGAGCGATATTCTGCTCTACGGTGCTCTATATCGAACAATCGAGGAGATCCAGAGGAGCTCGGAGATGACGATGCCGACCCCGCCGCTCGAGGGCGCCGCGCGCGAAGCCGTCCCGGACGCAGGCCCGCCCGTGGGGACCGACGAGCGGCGGGGCCCGGGGACCGGCGCGGCCCTGCGTGTGGCGCTCGTGGTGGTCTGGAGCTCCGGATTCATCTCCGGCAAGCTCGGCCTGCGGCACGCCGCGCCGTACACCTTCGCGACCTTACGGTTCGCGATCGCCGGGCTGGTACTGCTGGCGATCGCCGGAATCCGCCGGGAGCGCCTGCCCCGCGGGCGCCTGCTGCTGCACCTGGCGGTGGCGGGTGTGCTCGTCCAGGGCGTGCAGTTCTCCAGCATCTACATGGGCATGAAGCTCGGGGTGTCCTCCGGGCTCGCCGCGCTGGTCATCGCGCTCTACCCGCTGACCACATCGCTGCTGGCGGTGCCGCTGCTCGGTGAGCGGGTCACCCGCGGCCAGTGCCTGGGCCTGGTGCTCGGGATGGGCGGCGTCGCGCTGGCCGTCGCGGACCGGATCGACCTGTCCGGCGGCTACCTGCTGGGCCTCGGCTTCCTGTTGCTGGGCCTGCTCGGCATCTCGTACGGCACCGTCCACCAGAAGCGCCATTGCGCGCGGATGGAGCCGGTGGGCGGCAACGCGGTGCAGCTGCTGGCCGCCGCGGCGGCGGCGCTGGTTCCCGCGCTGCTGGTCGAGGGCTGGTCCGTGGAGTTCACCGCCTCGTACTGGCCGGTTCTGCTGTGGACGGCGCTGATCAACTCGATCGTCGGCGTGGGCCTGCTCTACCACCTGCTGCGGCGGCACGGCACGAGCCCGGTCAGCAGCCTGTTCTACCTGGTCCCGATGTGCACCGCCGCCTTCGCCGCGGTGCTGCTCGACCAGCCGCTCGGCGTGCTGACCCTGGCCGGGCTGGTCCTCGCCTCGGCCGGCACCTTCCTGGCGAACCGTGTCCACCGCTGACCGGCGGGAGGGCCGGGCGCTCGACCCGGCCGGTCCGCGCCCTCCTCAGGCTCCGGCCGCCGTCCGCTGGGTCGTCTCCCGCTGGTCGGCGATCAGGTCCTCGATGTCGTCGGCGCAGTCGCCGCACCGGTGTTCGCTCCGGTGGCCCCGCGCACCGCCCGCGCCGACCCCCACTGGCGCACCGATCGACACCCCTCCCGCACCGCACGTCCACTGTGAGGCCGACCCATCATGACCAACGTCGCCGTGCTCAACTACGGCCAGGGCCACGACTACCCCGGGATGTTCCCCGAACTCGCCGACAAGCTGCAGGTGTTCAGCCAGAACGAGCTCAAGAACACCGAGCGGCTGGCCCGTTACGAGTACGTCCCGGACTCCGACGCCGTCCCCTACACGGAGCTGGCGATCCGCCGGCTGCACCGGCAACGGCCGTTCACCCACATCATCACCGACAACGAGTACGACCTGGAACGGGCCGCCCGGATGCGCGCGGACTTCGGCCTGGGCGGCCAGACCCCGGACAGCGCCCGGTCGTTCCGCGACAAGGCGGTGATGAAGGAGGTCGCCGGCCGGGCCGTGCCGACCGCCCGCTGGGCCCGGCTCGACACGGTCGTCGACCTCACCGGCTTCATCGAGGCGGTCGGCTACCCCGTGGTCGTCAAACCGGTCAGCCAGGGCGGCTCGCGGGACATCGCGGTGCTGCACGGGGACGAGGAACTGCTCGCCTTCGCCCGGCGGCGCTGGCGCGAGGACCCGATGGCCGAGGAGTTCGTCGACGGCCCGATGTACCACGTCGACGCGGTGCTCGGCGACGGCTACCGCTTCGTCGCCTCCTCCCGCTACCTGCGCAGCTGCCTCGGGGTCTTCACCGGGCAGAACAACGGCTCGGTCCAGCTGCACCCGGAGAGCGGGATGGCCCGGCGGCTGGAGGAGTTCCTCGACCGGACGCTGTCCGCCTTCGACGTCCCGCCGGTCAGCGCCTACCACCTGGAGGTGTTCCACACACCGGACGACGAGCTGGTGATGTGCGAGATCGCCTCGCGGGTCGGCGGCGACCGCATTCCGTGGCTCACCCGGGCCACCTACGGGGTGGACCTGCACACCTCGGTGCTGCGCCAGTCCGCCGGGCTGCCCGTCCAGCCGCCGCCGGCCGCGCCGCCGACCGAGGTGCACGGCTCGGTGTCCGTCCTGCCGCAGGGGCGGCCGGTACGTGCGCCGGGGCGGCCGCCGTTCCCGTGGGTGCGGCACTACCAGGTGAACGAGGAACTGGAGCCCGGGGCGGTCACGCTCTACAGCGCCTCGCACCTGTGCTTCGTGATCGTCGCCGGTGCCGACGCGGAGCAGGTCGAGGAACGGTTGTTGCGGGCCGAGGCCTGGCTGATGGCGAACCTGGAGGAGCGCTGATGCCGTACAGGATCCTGGTCAACGCGAAGAGCGACCCGGGCGGGCCGGGCTACCACCAGCGGTTGACCGGCGAGGAGCACTCCGCGGAGGCGGTCAACACCGCGCCGGCCGCCCTGCGTTCGGCGGGCCGGCTGGTCTGACGGTGCGGCGCCGACGGCTGGTCAGCACTCTGGTCCGGCGTCCGACCGGTCCGCCGGGCCAGCCGTCCGAGTCGGGACGCTGGAACGGTTCCACCCCCTCCGGCCTGCGGTTTCACACCTGCCTGGAACGGCCCGCCGGAACGGTCCGGGGCCCGCCGCGGGCGAGTGCGGTCAGGACGGCGGTGCCGAGGGGGGAGCCGGGGGCGGCGAGTGCGTAGGGGAGGGAGAAGTGGTTGTGGGCGGGGGCGACGAGGTCGGTGAGGGCGGTGCGGGGGCGTAGGGCGGTGGCCATCAGGGTGTGCTGGCGGGCGTACTCGGCGGTCTCGTCGGCGCCGCGGGCGAGGACGACCGGGGGCAGGCGCGGCGGGAGGTGGTGCAGCGGGCTGTTGCGGTGGGCGGCGGCCGGGTCGAGGGCGAGCGCGTCGTTGACATAGCAGAGGCGGACGGGTTCCAGGTCGTACATGCCGCTCAGCAGGGTGGCGCCGGCGATCGCGGCGGAGACGTCGGGCCCGTGGTGGGGGGTGCCGGGGACGCGGGGGAGCAGGGCCATGGCGGCGAGGTGGGCGCCGGCGGAGTGGCCGGCCAGGTGGAGGCGGCCGGGGGCGAAGCCGAGGGCGTCGGCGTGGCGGTGGAGCCAGTGGACCGCGCGCCGGACCATGGCGACCATGTCGTCCAGCCGGGTGGCGGGGGCCAGGCCGTAGCCGACGACCGCGACGGCGGCGCCGGCCCGGAGCAGCGGCGGGGCGGGGAAGGCGGAGTCGTCCTTGGACAGTTCCTGCCAGTTGCCGCCGTGGACGAAGACCAGGAGCGGGGGCGGGCCGTCAGGGCCGTCGGGGGCGGGGAAGTAGTCGAGGGTCTCGGCCGGGTGCGGGCCGTACGGGAGGCCGGTGAGGACGGGGTGGCGGCGGCGGGCGTTCGCGCTGTCCCGCGCGTAGCGGTCCAGGTAGGCCCGGAGGTCGGGGACGCGGTGGCTGGGGGTGTACTGGCGGTCGAGGGCCGCGCGGTCCATGCCCCGGTAGACGGGGACGGGGGCGCGGCCGGGTATGAGCGTCGGGGCCGGGCTCTCGGGCACGGGAGGTCGCCTCCGCGGTACGTCGGTGGAGCCGTCGGACATGGAGCCGTCGGACGGTGAAGGGGCAAGGAGGTGAACGGGCAAGGCGGTGTCGGGAGCGGTCAGTCGAGGATGGTGACCGTCTGGTCGAGCGGAGCCCGGCCCACCCGGTAGCGGGGGGCGGCCGGGTCGGGGTGGCCCACGGAGAGGCCGCAGAAGAGCACGAGGGAGGCGGGCGGCGACAGGACGTCCGCGACGGTGCGGTGGTAGACGGACCAGGCCATCTGCGGGCAGCTGTGCAGCCCTTCGGCGCGCAGCAGCAGCATGACGGTCTGCAGGTACATCCCGAGGTCGGCCCACTGGGCCGGGCCCATCGACCGGTCGATGTAGCTGAACAGCGCGGTGGGCGCGCCGAAGCAGTCCCAGTTCCGGACGACGGCCCGCTGCCGGGCGTCCCGGTCCTCGCGGGGGATGCCGAAGGCGCGGTAGCGCTGTTCGGCGGCCTCCCGGCGCCGTTCCTGGTAGGGGGACTTGAGTTCGGGCGGGTACATCTCGAACTCGGGGTCGTCGCCCTGGTCGCCGGAGGAGGCGCGGGCGACGGCGAGCCGCTTGAGCCGTTCCAGCCGCTCCCCGGTGACCAGGTAGGTGTGCCAGGGCTGGAGGTTGGCGCCGGAGGGGGCGCGGGACGCGGCCGCGAGCACCCGTTCGAGCACCTCCCTCGGCACCGGTTGGTCGGTGAACCCCCGCACCGCCCGACGGGTCTCGACAGCCTCGTAGACGTCCACCAGCCGTGTCCTCACACCTCGCCCGACCGTTCCGGGGCCGCGTCCGGCACTGCCGGGCGTCCCGTTGCTGCAACGGTTCGGGCGCGGAGGAGGTGACGGCCGGGGGCCGAGGTCCCGCCGGACGGGTGTCAGCCGCCGACGGCGTAGCGGTCCAGGGTGCGGACGTACTCGGCGGCGCCCATCCGGCCGACCGACCCCAGCCGGTCCAGGTCGAGGTGGAAGCCGGTCTCGTCGACCAGTCCCTCCTCCGCGACGACGTGGACGACCTCGCCGATGACCACGGAGTGGTCGCCGACCGGCACCACCGAGGAGGTGCGGCACTCGAAGGCGAGCGGCGAGCCGTCGATGCGCGGCGAGCGGACGGCGTGCCCGGGCAGGGCGCGCAGCCCGGCCAGGTCGTACTCCGACTCGCCGTACGGGAGCGGTTTCGCCGTGGTGGTGGCGGCCTCGGCGTGCTTCTCGATCAGGACGTTGACGGTGAACTCCCCGGTGCCGCCCTCGGCGGGGAGGCGGGCGTTGCGGCAGGAGTCCTTCTCGGTGCCGTCGGCCCGCCGGCTGGCGCAGAAGAGCAGCGCCATCGGGGAGTAGCCCACGGCCGTGTAGTACGAGAAGGGCGCCAGGTTGACGGCCCCGCCGGGGGAGACCGTGCTCACCATGGCGATCGGCCGGGGGACCACGCTCCACAGCAGCAGGCGCTGGCGCTGGCGGGCGGTCATGGATGCCACGTCGACGTGCAGCATGGCTCGGTCGCTCCTACGGGCTTCTGGTGGGGTGGCGGTGAGCGGGAGGGCCGCTACACCGGGCTGGTGGCGAGCACCTCGGTGTGCGGGTTGCCGCGCAGCTGCCGCAGGTCGCGGAACGGGAGGGTGATCCGGCGCAGCAGGTAGTCCTCCCCGGAGGTGCCGCCGGTGCCCTGCTGCCCGCCGACCATCTTGGTCACCAGGCCCAGGTGGGCCACCTTCCAGCGCCAGTAGCCGTTGCCCACGTCGAGCAGCGCCTCGGCGACCCGGTGCGGGCCGCCGCAGGCGACGCCGAGGCGGCAGACGTCGGCGGCGCTCAGGCCCTGCCGGTGGGCGTCGGCCAGGAAGGCCCGGTACAGCTCGCTCGTCTCGGTGCCGTCCTCCAGCAGCCGGCCGAGCACCCGGAACTGCTGCGACTGGGCGCCGCTGGCGGTGCCGAGGTAGGGCCGGAACCGGACGAAGTGCCGCAGCGGGAGGCGTTCCAGGACGATCACCTGCTCGTGCAGGACGCGGAGCAACTCGGCGGCCCGCTGGAGGAGTTCGACCCCGTCCTCGGCTCCGCCGGCCGGGTCGCCGGGGGCGTTCAGGAGGTCCCGGGCCAGGCGAAGGTCGGCCACGATCTGTTTGAGCCACAGCTCGCAGGACTGGTGGGCGACGATGAAGAAGTGCTCGGCCAGGGCCACGCTCCGGTCGGTGGACTCGGGGAAGCGGGTCTGCTGGAGCGAGAGCAGGGTGTCCATCTGGAGGTAGGTGGAGTAGGTCAGGTCGGTCATCGTCTCGGTGACAGCTTCGGTCATGGTCAGCTCCGCATCAGAGGGCCCGCGCCGGGCGCGGGGTGGAGTCGCCCGGGGTGGAGTCGCCCGGGTCGGCGGTGCTCGGGTCGGCGGTGCTCGGGTCGGCGGTGCTCGGGGCGGGGAGGCGCGGTGCCGGGGCGGCCGTCGCGCCGGTGGCCGCCGCGTCGACGGTCACCGCGTCGAGGAAGGCGGCGAGGTCGGCGAGGACGCCCTCGGGGTGCTGGAACAGGTGGAAGTGGTGGCCCTCGCGTTCGAGGAGGCTGAACGGTCCGGTGGTGACGGCCGCCCACTCGGCGACCAGGGCGCGGTCGACCAGCGGGTCCAGGGTGCCGTGGTGGCAGCGGACCGGGCAGGCCAGCGGCGCGGTCCGCAGCTCCACCCGGTACTGCTCGTGCGCGGTGAGGTCCGCGCGCAGGACGGGCAGGACGGCCTCCGCGACCTCCGGCTCCTCGGGGAGGTCCGGGTCGATGCCGCCCAGGGAGCGGATCAGGGACCACAGGACCTCGTCGGACAGTCCGCCGGCCCGGATCCGTCCGGCCCGGCCGGGCGGCGGGCAGCTGGAGGCCAGCAGCCCGGCCGGCGGGCGCCCCAGGGTGCCGAGGGTGACGGCGGTCTCATAGCCGACGAGGGCCCCGAGGCTGTGCCCGAACAGCACGGTGGGCAGCGGCGGCAGGCGCAGGAGTTCGGAGGCCAGCTCCGCGCTCAGCGCGCGCACGTCGGTGGACGGCGGTTCGCCGAAGCGGTCGCCGTGCCCCGGGTACTGCACCGCCAGCAGTTCGACGGTCGGGGGGAGGGCGGTGGACCACGGGCCGTAGCCGGCCGCGCTGCCGCCGGAGTGCGGGAGGCAGACCAGCCGTGCCGTGGCCGCGGGCGCTCGGACCAGTGTCCGCAGGCAGTGGTCGCGGCGGGTACGAAGCATGACGGAACTCCTCCGCTTCGGAGTACGGGTGCTTCGGCAGGTGTCCGCAATCTTTCGGCTCTTCCTCCCTGACCGGACCGGCCACGAAAGAGTTCTGACACAACTGAAAGAGATCCGACACAACTGGCGCGGGCCGGTTCGGGCCTCTGTGAGGATCCGGTCACCGGGCCCGTGCCGAGCACTGCACGCAGTGCGTTTCCCGTCTTCCGTGGGGTTTGTGGACGATGAGCCGAACCGTGACCGCCTCGCTCGACCTGACCGACTCACGCACCTTCCTGGCGCACGATCCCTTCGAGTTCTTCGCCGGGGTCCGGGCGAACGAGCCGGTGTACTGGCACGCCGCCGCGGCCGACCGGCCGGGCTTCTGGGTGGTGGCCGGGTACGCCGACGTGGTCGCCTGCTACGGCGCCGCCGACGCGCTCGCCTCGGGCCGCGGCACCGTGCTCGACGTGCTCCTGCGCGGCGACGACTCGGCCGGCGGCCGGATGCTCGCCGTCACCGACCGCCCCCGCCACCGCGGGCTGCGCGCGCTGCTGTGGCGGGCGCTGTCGCCGAAGGTCCTCGACACCGTGGCCCGCAAGGTCGAGCGGCGCACCGCCGGACTGGTCGGCGCCGCGCTCGACGCCGACACCGTGGACTTCGCGACCGACGTCGCCGAGCACGTGCCGATGAACACCATCTGCGACCTGCTGTCCGTCCCGGAGGCGGACCGGCCGGACCTGCTGCACTGGAGCAAGGGCGCGCTGACCGGGGCGGACGAGCTCGACTCGCTCGAGTCCCGCAACGAACTGGTGCTGTACTTCATGGACTTGGCGCAGCAGCGGCGCGAGTCCCCGGGCGAGGACGTGATCAGCACGCTCGCCACCGGCCTGGTCGACGGCGAGCCGCTGAGCCTGGACGACATCGCGCTCAACTGCTACAGCCTGATCATCGGCGGCGACGAGTCCTCCCGGGTCTCCGCCGTCAGCACGGTCAAGGCGCTGGCCGAGAACCCCGCGCAGTGGCGCGCGCTCCGGGACGGCCGGGTGGACCTCGACTCCGCCGTGGAGGAGGCCCTGCGCTGGGCCACCCCGGCGTTCCACTTCGCCCGCACCGCCACCCGCGACCAGCTGATCGGCGGTCAGGAGGTGCGGGCGGGGGACATCGTGTCGCTGTGGAACATCTCGGCCAACAACGACGAGCGGGCGTTCGCCGAGCCGCGCTCCTTCGACCTCTCCCGCTCCCCGAACAAGCACGTCGCGCTGGGCCACGGCGCCCACTTCTGCCTGGGCGCCTTCCTCGGCCGGGTCGAACTGCGGGCGCTGCTGGGCGTGTTGGCCGAGGCGGTGCGGGGCGTGGAGGTGACCGGGCCGGCCACCCGGATCCGGTCCGCCTTCCTCAACGGCTACAGCTCCCTGCCGGTGCGGCTGCTCCCGCGCTGAGCATCCCGGGCGGGGCCCGGGAACCGGAAACGAACGGAGAAGAGGGACAACCATGCGGGTGACGGTCGACCGACAGCGCTGTATCGGCTCGGGGATGTGCGTGATCACCGCGGACGAGGTCTTCGCCCAGCGGGACGAGGACGGCACCGTCCGGCTGCTCGGGGCGGAGGTGGCGGACGAACTCGGGGACCGGGTACGGCAGGCCGCCCACCTCTGCCCCTCGCGGGCGATCACCGTCGGCGTCGGGCCGGAGGTGGAGCGGTAGCGCGCGCAGCGAGCCGGGGCGCCCCGAGGGAGGCGCCCCACCGGCGTTCCCGGACCCTTCCCGGACCGCCCCCGCTACGCGGTGAAGGCGGCGAAGTCGACCGCGCCGACCCGCTCCGGGTCCAGCAGGATCTGGATCCGGGTGATCCGCCCGCCGCGCACCGAGAAGCCCATGACCGAGGTCGGCGCGCCGTCCCGGGTGACCAGGGCGCCGGGGACGCCGTTGACCAGCACCGGGAAGACCGCCACCCCGCCCTGGCGGAACAGCGAGGCGCGCCCCGCCACCGGCCGGGCGCCGCGGATCGAGGCGGTGGCGGCGGCGAGGGCGGGCCCGCCGTCCGCGCGCAGCTCGACGTCCGGGTCGAGGACGGCCACCAGCCCGTCCAGGTCGCCGTCCCGGGCCGCCGCGAAGAAGGCGTTCACCAGCGTGCGGCGGGTCGCGAAGTCGCCGCCGGAGTCCGCCTCGCGCTCCTCCTGCACCCGGCGGCGCCCCCGGCTGGCGAGCTTGCGGGCCGCCGCCGGGGTCTTCCCGACGACGGCCGCGATCTCGTCGAAGGGCAGGTGGAACATGTCGTGCAGGACGAAGGAGACCCGCTCGGCCGGGGCGAGGGTGTCCAGCACGATCAGCAGGGCGAGGCTGACCGAGTCGCTCAGCAGCGCCTCGTCCTCCGGGCCGTTGGACGGCTCCTGCCCGACGACGACGTCCGGCAGGTGCACCCCGACCGGGTCCTCGGGTCGGGCGGCGCGGGAGCGGAGGATGTTCAGACAGATCCGGCCGATCACCGTGGTGAGCCAGCCGGCGAGGTTCGCCACCTCGTCGGCGTCGCTGCGGCTGAGTCTGATCCAGGTCTCCTGGACGGCGTCCTCGGACTCCGCGTGCGAGCCGAGCATGCGGTACGCCACGGCCCGCATGTGCGGCCGGTGCCGCTCGAACTGCTCTGCCAGCCGATCGTGGTCGGGCACGGTCACATTCCTCGGTCGGGAGGGGTCATCACTACGGGGGCGGCGAGCCGCCCCCGTCGTTCGTGGACCTTACTTGGAGCGCGGGATGATCACACTGGGTATCACACATATCACACGACTCCGGAGGGGCGAGAGGCCATGACCCTCTCCCTCACGGAGTCGCGACGCCGGCGGCTGACCCTGTTCGCGATGTGCATGGCCACGTTCATGACCTCGCTCGACCTGACCATCGTGAACGTGGCCCTCCCGTCGATGCAGAGCGAACTGCACATGGGCGCCGCCGAGCTGGAGTGGGTGATCAGCGCGTACTCGCTGAGCCTGGCCGCGGTCATCCCGGCCAGCGGGGCGCTCGGCGACCGGTACGGCCGCAAGCGGATTTTCCTGACCGGGATGGTCGTCTTCTCGATCGGCGTCGTCGCCTGCGCCGTGGCCTGGAACGCGCTCTCGCTGATCGCCTTCCGGGCGGTGCAGGGCCTGGGCGGGGCCGCGATGCTCGCGCTGGGGCTGTCCATCATCACGGAGACCTACCCGAAGGAGCAGCGGGCCTCCGCGATCGGCGCCTGGGCGGCGATCGGCGGCACCGGCTTCGGCGCGGGCCCGGTCGGCGGGGGCATCCTGCTGACCTTCTTCGGCTGGCAGTCGGTCTTCTGGATCAACCTGCCGTTCGCCGCCCTGGGCATCGCCTGCACCTTCCTGGCGGTGCGGGAGTCGCGCAACCCGCAGGCCCGCCGGCTCGACGTGCCGGGGATCGTGCTCAGCGCGCTCGGGCTGGTCTGCCTCACGCTCGGCTTCGTCGAGTCCGCCGACCACCCGTGGGGCTCGGCCGTGGTGGCGTTCCCGCTGGCGGCCGGGGTGGTCCTGCTGCTGGCCTTCCTCGGGTGGGAGCGCCGTGCCCCGCACCCGATGATGCCGCCCGCCCTGCTGCGCGCGCGCAGCTTCGCGAGCGCCTCGGGGATCTACCTGCTGTGCTACGGCGGCATGAGCGGCGCGCTGTTCTGGGTGACGCTGTACTTCCAGGACGTGGCGGGCTGGTCGGTGCTGCGCACCGGGCTGTCGTGGCTGTTCATGAACATCCCGTTCCTCACCATGGCGCAGTTCGGCGGCCGTCTGGACTCGCGGTTCCGCTCGGTGACGGTGGCCGTCTCGGGGATCCTGCTGGCCGCGGTCGGGGTGTTCCTGCTCAGCCGGGCCGGGACCACGCCCTTCGCGGTCAGCGCGCTCGGGTACGTGCTGTACGGCGGCGGGTTCGGCACCTTCGTGCCCGCCGTGACCCACGTGGCCATGCGGGACGTGCCCCCGGGGGCCTCCGGCGCCGCCTCGGGCGTGCTGAACGCCTCGCGGCAGATCGGCAGTTCGGTGTGCCTCGCGGTGCTGGGCGCCGTCGGCGTCAACTCGGCGGTCTCCGCCTGGCAGGAGAAGACGGCCGGGCTGGACGGGGCCCAGCGGGCCGAGGTGCTGGAGCGGTCGCGGGAGGTCGGCGGCGGCCGGCTGCACACGGTGGTGGAGGCGCTCGGCGAGCCGTTCCGGCAGCCGGCCGTCGACTCCTTCCTGCACGGCTACCAGCTGTCGATCGGGATCGCCGCCGCGGCCACGGCGGTGGCGGCGGTGCTGGCCTGGGCCGGGTTCCGGCAGCGCGCCGGACAGCTGCCGACGGCCCCGGAGCCGGCCCCGGAGCCGACCACCCCGGAGTCGAGTACTCCGGAGCCGGCCGGACCCCGACCGGCGGGCGGTTCGTCCGCCGACGAGGTGACGGTGGCCGGAAAGGGTCTGCGCCCCCGTCCGTGACCCATGTCACGCGGGTGCGCGGATAGAGCTCGGGCAAGGTAGGAGGTGGTCCGAACCACCGGTACGTCGCGCCCGCTCCCGGATTCCAGGGGGGCGGGCACGGCGCTGCCGAGGGCCGAGTGCCCAGCAGCAAACGTGTGCTTACCAGTCGGTGAACGTGTGCAACCGGGCCTTGCGGAGCCCCGCCCCGGCGGGAGGCCGCGGGCCCGGCCGTGAGCCGCGCCGGGCGTCGATTCCCACTGCCTTCGGGGCGGTTCGTACGAGAAAGCAAGGAAAGCCGAGACTGCCTTTTTCTCTGACGAGGGAGACACCCTTGAGCAAAGGTGTCACGTTAATACGATGGCCCATCGAGGCGGACAAACGGAATCACTGCCGAAAGGCGGGAATTCCCTGCCTGCTCGTCGTGGAGGCCGGCAATGACGCTCCCGTGTGCGTCGACCCCGGGGAGGACTGGATCAGGTCGCCGGCCCCGCGCGGGGACGTCGAGGCGCGCATCCAGGCGCTGTCCCAACGCGTGTACGGGCGCAGGGTCCCGACCGTCGATTCCACCGGGGTGCTCTGCTTCGGCGGCAACTCGGTCGCCATCTCCACCACCCAGGTGGGGATCATGGAGGAACTCGTCGCCCACTACGGCGAGGTGGTGTACCGGGCCGAGCTGGAGCAGCAGGTGGTCCGGGCCACCGGAGCGATCTCCAGGAACGCCCTGGACCTGCAGATCATGCGGCTGCGGAGGCGGATCTCCGAGGTCGGCCTCTGCATCCGGACGGTGTGGGGCCGCGGCTACATCCTGGAGGCGGACGGCCTGTGACCGGCGGCGCCGACCGCGGCTGACACCCCGCGCGGGCGGCACACCGCGAAGCCCGTACGCCGTACAGCCGGCACGCCGCCACCCCGGCGTGCGGCCGGTGCCCTCTGCCCGTACCTCACACGGGCAGAGGGCGTCCCGCCGGGCCGGGCTCAGGCGTCGAGCGAGGCCTGGACGTCCAGGGTGATGTGCGGGTCGGCCTTGTCGATGCTCCAGGTGCCCGCGGTGTACGCGGTGTACGCGGGGATCTCGGCGACGGCCTCCGTCATCGGAACTCTCCTTCGAACGGTCGTGAGTCACAAGCCCCGCGGTGCGCGGGTCATCAGTACGACGGACCGTGAACCCGGAAGGTGACCGATGGATCAGCGCCAACTGCTGGCGGAATTCTTCGAGGAGAGCCGAACGGCGCTGCTGGGGCTCGCGTACCGCATCCTCGGCTCCCGGGAGGAGGCCGAGGACGCGGTGCAGGAGACCTGGCTGAGGCTGGACCGCGCCGACACCACGGCGGTGCGCAACCTGCCCGGCTGGATCCGCACCGTCGCCTCCCGGGTCTGCCTGGACGCGCTGCGCAGCCGGTCGGGGGGCCAACAGCGCTGTGGGGGCGAGGAGTTGACGCACACCTGCGGCCCCGGCGCGGAGGCGGACCCGGAACAGGAGGCGCTGGCGGCCGAGTCGGTGGGCCTCGCGCTGCGGGTGGTCCTGCACGCGCTGAGCCCGGCCGAGCGGGTCGCGTTCGTCCTGCACGACGTCTTCGGGGTGCCCTTCGACGAGATCGGCGCGCTCCTCGACCGCAGCCGGACCACCGCCAAGAAGCTGGCCAGCCGGGCCCGGCAGAAGGTGCGGTCCCCGCTGGAGCGGCACCCGGTGGAGCCGGAGCGCCACCGCGAGGCGGTGGCGGCCTTCCGGCTCGCGGCCGCCACCGGGGACACCGGCCTGATCGCCGCCGCCCTGGCGCCCGACGTGGTGCGGGCCGCCCCGGCCCCCGCCCGGCCGCCCCGACCAGCGCGGGCGGAGCGCCTCTTTCGCAAATCTTTTTCCGCCGAACGGCCCGGCCGGGGCCCGTGCCAGAGTCGGTGTGCGGCGGCCGAGGACCAGGCCGCGCACCAGGACGTACGCCGTGACCAGGACGTACACCGTGACCGAGGACAGCGCGACCGTCGGCTCCCGACGGGACGCCAGGAGGTTCCTCCCCATGCCCCCCACGCCCATGACGGGGGCCGGCGGCCGCACGACGGCCGGACCGGTCTCCGCGACCGCGTTCAGAACCCTGATGGCGGGCTTCCCCGCCGGCGTCGCCGTCATCACCGCCGCAGACGAGGCCGGCCGGCCGTACGGCACGACCTGCACGGCGATCTCCAGCGTGTCGGCCGACCCGCCCACCCTGCTGGTGTGCATGCAGCGCTCCAGCCGTACCCTCGCCGTCCTCGAACGGAGCGGCGGCTTCGCGGTGAACCTGCTCGACGACCGGGCCCGCGCCGTCGCCGAACTCTTCGCCGCCCGGGGGCCCGACCGCTTCGAGCACGTCGGGTGGACCGCCCGCCCGGACTGGGCCGGCCCGCACCTCGACCGGGCCGCGCACTCCGTCGCCGACTGCCGGATCACCGGCTCGGTGACCGTCGCCGACCACGTGGTGCTCTTCGGCGAGGTCTACCGGGCCGCCGCGGCGGACGACGGACGGCCGCGGCCGCTGGTCCACGGACTGCGCGCGTACTGGTCCCTCGGCGGCCGCGGCGCCCTGCCCGACGCACCACCGGACCCGACCACGGAGGCCCAGAGATGACGACCTACGGAATATCCCTGCTGCCCGACACCCCGCCGCTGGTGCGCAGCGCCGAGGAGTACTACGGCAACCTGCTGGCGGTGTCCGAACTGGCCGACGACCTCGGCCTCGAGTACGTCAAGATGACCGAGCACTACCTGCACGCCTACGGCGGCTACTGCCCCGACCCGCTCGCCTTCCTCTCCGCCGTCGCCGCGCGCACCAGCCGGGTGCGGCTGATGACCGGCGGCATCCAGGCCTCCTTCCACCACCCGATCCAGCTCGCGGCCCGCACCGCGCAGCTCGACGCGCTCAGCGGCGGCCGGCTGGACGTCGGCTTCGCCCGCGCCTTCCTGCCGTACGAGTTCGACGCCTTCGGCATCGACCTGGACAGCAGCAAGGACCGGTTCCGGGCGGTGGTGGACGCGGTGGTGCGGCTGTGGACCGAGTCCCGGGTGAGCGAGGACACCCCCTTCTTCCGCTACCGGGACGCCGACTCCCTCCCGCTGCCCACCCAGGACCCCCACCCCCCGGTGTGGGCCGCCGCGCTGATCACCCGCTCCAGCTTCGAGTGGATCGGCGACTCCGGCTACAACCTGCTGATCGCCTCCGCCCCCAGCCGCGAACAGGTCGGCCAGGTACGGGAGATGATCGACCTGTACCGGCAGCGCTTCGCCGCGGCGCCGAAGAACGCCGGCCGCCGGCCCCAGGTCGCGATCAGCGTCGCGCTGTACCTGGCCGACTCCGACGAGGAGGCCGTGGCGGAGGGCAACGCCGCGCTGCGCCGGCACTGGGACACCTTCGGCGCGGCCGCGGAGTCCTGGCGCGAGCGCAGCTCGACCTCCTACCAGGGCTACCGCGAGGCCATGGTCGACAAGCACCAGGCCGGCCCCAGCGAGGCGGCGGGCCTGGCGGTGATCGGCTCCCCGCGCAGCGCTGTCGAGCAACTGCGGCGCATCGAGGCCGAGTTGGGGACGGACGTGGTGCTGTTCCAGCTCGACTACGGCCAGCAGTCGCTGGAGAGCATGTCGCGCAGCCTGAAGCTGTTCGCCACCGAGGTCCGCCCGCGGCTGGGCGAGGCGCCGTGACCGCGCCCGTCCGTACGGTGGCCGTACCCGCGGCCGCGCGAGCCCGTACGGTCGCCGAACTGTTCGAGGAGCAGGCGGCGCTCCGCCCCGGGGCGACGGCCGTGCTGTACCGGGACACCGCGCTCGACTACGGCCGGCTCAACGCCCGGGCCAACCGGCTGGCCCGGCTGCTGATCGACCGCGGCGTCGGCCCGGACCACCTGGTGGCGCTGGCCGTGCCGCGCTCGCCCGAGCTGGTGGTGGCCCAGCTCGCCGTGCTCAAGGCGGGCGGCGCCTACCTGCCGCTCGACCCCCGCTACCCCGCGTCCCGCAAGGCCTTCATGGTGCGGGACGCGGCACCGCGGCTGCTGCTGCGCACCGCGGCCGCCCGGCCCGAGGGCGTGGAACTGGACGAGGTCGTGCTCGACTCCGCGGAGTGCGCGGCGGCCTGCGCCCGGTACGGCGACGGGAACGTCCGGCAGGACGAGCGCCTGGCTCCGCTGTCGCCGCACCACCTGCTGTACGTGATCTACACCTCCGGCTCCACCGGCACCCCGAAGGGCGTCGCCGTCTCCCAGGAGGGCGTCGCCGACCTGGTCGCCACCCAGGCCGAGCACCTGCGCCCGGCCCCCGGCGAGCGGGTGCTCTCCTGGGCCTCGGTCAGCTTCGACGCCGGGTTCTGGGACCTCTCGCTGGCCCTGCTGCACGGCGCCGCCCTGGTGGTCGCCGACGACGAGGACCTGCTGCCGGGCGACGCCCTGCACGGGACGCTGGCCAGGCACGCGATCGACCACGCCACCCTGCCGCCCGCCGCACTGAGCGTGACGGACAGTCGGGACGTGCTCCAGGGAGGCACGGTGACCTCCACCGGCGACGCCTGCACCCCCGCACTGCTGGGCGCCTGGGCGCCGGGGCGCCGGATGTTCAACGGCTACGGCCCCACCGAGGTGACCGTCGGCTGCACCCTCGCCGGGCCGATCGACGCGGCGGACGGGGTCGACATCGGCGTCCCCTGGACCGGGGCGCGGGTGTACGTGCTGGACGAGCGGCTGCGGCCGGTGGCCGACGGGGCGGAGGGCGAGCTCTACCTGGGCGGCTCCGGGCTGGCCCGCGGCTACGTCGGCCGCCCCGGGCTGACCGCGACCCGCTTCCTGCCCGACCCGTTCGGTCCCCCCGGCGCCCGGATGTACCGCTCGGGTGACCGCGGCCGGCGCGCCGCCGACGGCCGGTTCCACTTCGCCGGCCGGGCCGACGGGCAGGTCAAACTACGGGGATTCCGGGTCGAGTTGGGCGAGATCGAGGACCGGCTCACCCGGCAGCCCGACGTGGACCTGGCCGCAGTGCTGGTGCGGGGCGGACAGGCCGACGCGCGCCTGGTCGGCTACGTCACCCCGAGCCCCGGCGCGGCCCTCGACCCCGCGGCGCTGCGCGCCCGACTCGCCGACGTGCTGCCGGAGTTCATGGTGCCGGCCCGGATCGAGGTGCTCGACGCCTTCCCCACCACCCCGAACGGGAAGATCGACCGCGCCGCCCTGGACCGCACCGCGCCGGACCGTCCTGCCTCGGACCGTGCGACCGGAGAGGTCGGCGGCGCGGAGCCCGGTTCCCGGGAGGAGCGGCTGTACCGCACGATCGCCCGGCTGCTCGACCTGCCGCGGGTCGAGCCGGAGGCCAACTTCTTCGACCTGGGCGGCAATTCACTGCTGGCGGGGCGGCTGATCGGCGCGCTGCGCGAGGAGCTCGGGGTGCGCGTGCCGATCCGCTCGGTCCTCGCGGCACAGGACCTGCGGGAGATCGCCCGGGCCCTGCACGGGTGACAGACCACGAAGGGCCGCCCGGCGGGACCCCGCGCGGCGCGGCGAGGAAGGGAGATTCCGTGACCATCGACGACGCGACCGGTTCCGCGACCGGGTCCGCAACCGATTCCGCCGGCGACCCCGCCGGCGGCTCCGCGACCGGGCAGCTCACCCGCTTCCCCATCCTGAAGGAGCCCGCCTGCCCCTTCGACCCGCCCTCCGCCATGCGCGAGCTCGGCGCCGGCCCGGTCCGGGTCCGGCTCTGGGACGGCAGCACCCCCTGGCTGGTCACCGGCTACGACCTCGGGCGCAAGCTCCTGGTCGACCCCCGGGTCAGCGCCGACTCGACCAGGTCCGGCTACCCGCACTTCGACCTGGGCAGCCGCGAACGGCGCAAGGACGGCCGCTCCTTCGTCGCCCTCGACGACCCCGAGCACGCCCGCCAGCGCCGGATGGTCTCCCCGCCCTTCGCGATCCGCAACATCGACGCGCTCAAGGACGAGGTCGCCGACATCGTCAACGGGCTCATCGACGAGTTCCTCACCCGGCCCCGGCCCGCCGACCTGGTCGGCGGCCTCGCCTTCCCGACCTCCACCAAGGTGATCTGCCGGATGCTCGGCGTCCCGTACGCCGACCACGAGTTCTTCCAGGACGAGAGCACCCGGATGCTGCACCGGGACAGCTCGCCCGACATGGTGGTCGGCGCCCAGGAGGCGCTGCGCGGCTACCTGCGGGAGCTGATCGACCGCCAGCTGCGCGAGCCCGCCGACGGCCTGATCTCCGAGGTGATCGAGACCCAGGTCCGCCCCGGCGCGCTCAGCCCCGAGCAGCTGTCGTACATCTCCATGACGCTGCTGGTCGCCGGCCTGGAGACCACCGGGAACATGATCGCCCTCGGCACGCTGGCCCTGCTGCGCAACCCCGAGCAGCTGGCGGTGCTGCGGGAGACCGACGACCCGGGCGTGGTCAACCGCGCCGTCGACGAGCTGCTGCGCTACCTCAACATCTCGCACTCCGGCCGCCGCCGGGTCGCCCTGGAGGACATCACCGTCGGCGACGTCGTGATCCGGGCCGGCGAGGGCATCATCCTGACCAGCGAACTGGCCAACCGGGACCCGGACAACTTCCCCGACCCGGACCGCCTCGACATCACCCGGGACGCCGCGCACCACCTGGCGTTCGGCTTCGGCCCCCACCACTGTCTGGGCCGCCCGCTGGCCGTCCTCGAACTGCAGACCGTCTACGGCACGCTCTACCGGCGGATCCCCACGCTGCGCCTGGCCATCGACTTCGCCGACGTCCCGTTCAAGTACGACGGCGTGGCCTACGGCGTCCGCGAGCTCCCGGTCACCTGGTAGCGGCGGGAGGCCCCGATGAGCGACTCGTACGGGCCCGCGACGGCGGGCGGCGGCATCGTGGTGGTCGGGGCCGGGCTGGCCGGCCCGGTCGCCGCGCTCTACCTGGCCCGGCGCCACGGCAGGGTGACCGTCCTGGAACGGCACGCGGACCCCCGGCGGATCCCGGCCGGACAGGGCCGGTCGCTGATGGTGATCCTCTCCGAGCGGGGCCGGCGGGTGCTGCGGGAACTCGGCCTGGAAGCGGCGGTGCGGCGGATCTGCGCGCCGATCACCGGCCGGTGCGGGCACCTGCCGGACGGCAGCACCGCCGTCACCCCGTACAGCCGGGACGGCGCGGCGATCTGGGCGGTCGAGCGGCAGGCGCTGCACCGGCTGCTGCTGGACGCGGCCGAGGCCGAGCCGGGGGTCGACCTGCGCTTCGACCACCCGGTGCTGGCCGTGGACCCGGCGGCGCCCGCGCTGCTGGTCGGGGCGGGCGGCGCCGAGCGGTGGGTGCGGTGCCGGCACGTCATCGGCTGCGACGGCGTCCACTCGGCGGTGCGCGGCGCCCTCGTCGAGCGGGGCGCCCGGGCGCGGGTGAGCACCCTGGAACTGGCCTACCAGGAGATCGTCCTGGACCTGCCCGACTGCGACCGCGGGGTGATGCACTACTGGCCGGCCGGGGACGCGCTGTTCGGGGCCTTCCCGCAGGTGTCCAGCCGGCGCTTCGCGGGCTCGGTGTTCTTCCGCCGGGAGGGCCCGCGCCCGTCCTACCGGGCCGCGGTCGGCGGGCGGGCCCTGGCCGAGCAGTTCGCCGCCGTCTTCCCCCGGCTGGCGGCCGGAATCCCGGACCTGGAGGAGCAGTTGGGCGCCAAGCCGGTCTCCGCCGTCCGGCTCACCCGGTGCGACCGGTGGGTCCTGGGCGGCACGGCCGCGCTGGTCGGCGACTCCTGCCACGCGATGGCGCCGTTCATGGGCCAGGGCATGAACGCCGCCTTCGAGGACGTCCGCACCCTGGTCGCCTGCCTGGACCGGGAGCGGGACTGGGAACGGGCCTTCGCCGCGTACGAGCGGATCCGCAAGGGCGACGGCGACGCGATCGCGGACATCTCCTACCGGCACTACTGGACGATGTCCCGGCTGCCGGACCCCAGGCACGAGGCGGAGGAGGCCATCGCGCGCCGACTGGTCGACCTGATGCCGGAGCGGTTCCGGCCCCTGTACGAGCGCTGCGCGTTCAGCGAGGAGAGCTACTCCCTGGCGCTCACCGAGGAGCACCGGCTGCGCGAGCTGGCCCGGCGGATCCTCAGCCGGCACGGCGCCGGCGCCGCCGAGCTGCCCGACCCGCAGCTGCGGGCCTTCGCCGGGGCAGGCTGAGCCGCGCGGTCAGCACGGCCCGCTCTGCCTACTCGGTCCGCTCTGCCTGCTCGGTCCGCCCGATCTGCACGAGTCGCGTGAACTGTCGTGTCACCAGCCGGAACTGACGGGAGATCAACGATGATTCTGGTCGTTTTCAGGTCGCGCTTCTCGGAGCAGTACGACCACGAGTACGAGACCACGGAGGACTACCTCGCCAAGAAGGTGCGGGCGGTCTACGGGGACGACCTCGTCCAGGTCAAGAACTACGAGACCGAGGACGGCGAACGCCTCGCCCTGGTGTGGTGGCGCGACCCCGAGACGCTGGCGCGGTGGCGCGCCGACGTGGAGCACCACAACGCCCAGCAGCAGGGGAAGGAGAAGTGGTACGCCTTCTACGAGTTGACCGTCGCCGAGGTGATCCGGACCAGCTCGACCCTGGAGCCCGAGGCGTACCCGGCGCCCTGAGCCCGCTGTCCCGGCCCCCGGCGGGCGCCGTCACAGGGCGGCGAGGACCGCGCGCGTCGCCTCCCGGGTGCTCAGCGTGCCACCGAGGTCCGGGGTGGTCCGTCCGGCCGCGATCGATCCGGCGACAGCCGCCTCGGTCGCGGCCGCCTCCGTGTCGTGGCCGAGGTGGCGCAGCAGCAGCGCGGCGGTCAGCAGGCAGGCGAAGGGGTTGGCGACGCCCCGGCCCGCGATGTCCGGCGCCGAGCCGTGCACCGGCTCGAACATCCCGAAGCCGCTCTCCGGGTTGAGGCTCGCCGAGGGCGCCAGCCCGATCCCGCCCGCCAGCGCGGCCGCGAGGTCGCTGAGGATGTCGCCGTGCGAGTTGCTGGCCACGATGACGTCGAACCGCTCGGGCTCGGTGACCAGCTTCATCGCGGCGGCGTCGACGTACAGGTGCCGGGTGGCCGCGCCGGGGTGCCGCTCGGCGGCCCGCCGCCAGCACTCCTGCCACAGCCGGCCGCCGGCCCGCACCGCGTTGGCCTTGTCCACCAGGCAGACCTCCCGGCGGGCGGTGGCGAAGGCGAAGTCCAGGATCCGGGAGACGCCGTGCCGGGTGTTGACGTCCGCGTCGACGGCCACCTCGTGGTCGGAGGAGGCGCGGAGGTTCCCGCCGATGCCGCTGTAGAGCCCCTCGGTGTTCTCCCGGACGATCACGCAGTCCAGGGCGCGCCGGGCCGGGTCCCGCAGCGGGCTGAGCCGGTCGTGCCACAGGCGCACCGGCCGGTAGTTGGCGTACAGGTCGAAGGCGTAGCGCAGCTCCAGCAGGACGTCGCGCACGTACCCGGTGTGCTCCAGGTCCGGCCGCCCGATCGCGCCGAGCAGCACCGCGCCGCTCGCCGCCACCCGGGCCAGGTCCGCCTCGCCCAGTGCCACGCCCTCCCGGCGGTAGCGCTCCGCGCCCACGTGGTCCAGCACGTCGACGTCCAGCCCCAGGCCGAACGCGTCGACCAGCCCCAGCGCGGACTCGACCACCTCGGGGCCGATGCCGTCGCCCGGAATCACACTGATGGCAGCCACGGCCGACCCTTCCTCGCGGCGGACAGGACCAACTCCGCCCGGCCGGTGCGCAGTTCCGGCCGGGCCCAGGCCCAGGCTAGGCGCCGCCGCGGCGCGTACCCCCGGTTCTGTCGCGCTTCATTCACCCGGCGGCCGCCGTCGGCGCGGGGAGCGGGGATTCCCGGCTCCGGGTGCCCGGGTACGGATCGGTACGATCCCTGTATGGGTGGTGCGCGGGAAGAGGCCTGGGACGCCGATGCGGCGGAGCGGGCGGTGGCGGTGCTGAAGGCGGTGGCCGACCCGTCGCGGTACCGGCTGCTGTGGGCGCTGAGCCGCCGGGAGCTGCCGGTGAGCGAGCTGGCCGAGCTGCTGGGGGCGCACGTCGCGGCGACCTCGCAGCACCTGGCGAAGCTCCGGGCGGCCGGGCTGGTGGTGGCACGGCGGGAGGGGACCCGGATCTTCTACCGGGCCACCGAGGTGCGCGGGCTGCTCACCGAGGCCGCGCTGATCGCCCACGACCTGCCCGACCGCCGCGACGGCGGCGACGACGGCGCCGCCCCGGCCGGCGCCACCGCGCCGCAGCCCTTCGCCCGCGCGGCCCGCGCGGTGCGCCGCCGCCCGGCGACGGGCTGAGCCCTCAGCGCTCCGGGGCGTCCAGCCGGTACTCCTGCCGGTCGGCGTCGTACGCGAAGAGCCCCGCGTAGCGGCCCCAGTCGGTCGCCGTCTCCAGCTGCCGGTCGGTCTGCTCGACGGTGTAGTGGCGGCCGAGCAGGTCGCGCAGGAAGCCGGTGCGGACGGTGGCGCCGGGCCGGTCGCCGAGGCTGTTGGCGATCAGCTTGATCAGCGGGACCTCCAGGGCCGCGGCGGCGAAGACGGCGCGGGAGTCCTGGGCGTCGGCCCCGGTGTAGGCGGCGCCGGCGTCGGTGAGCAGCAGGTCGTCGCCGTGGACCTCGGCGAAGCCGAGCAGGTCGAGGGCGTCGACCTGGGGGAGCAGGTCGTCGATGTCCAGGCCGAGCTCGTCGGCGAGGCCGGCCAGGTCGCAGCCGCCGCCCCGGTGGGCGATCGTCTCGGCGAGACCGGAGAGGCCGTCGACGCCGGCGGTGGGCAGCGGGGTGCTGGCGACGGTGCGGCGGTCGGGGTCGGGGCCCGGCTGGTCGGTGCGGCCGGGCGCCCGGGTGTCCTTGGGGCGGCCGGTCATGATCCGGTACACCCGGTCCACCCGCTCGTCGAAGGCGGCCGAGTCGCGGTCGCGCGGCCGCTCCAGGTCGACCTCGACGGTCTCCCGGATGGTCCCGTACGGGCGGGCGCCGAGGACCACGACGCGGTCGGCCATCAGCACCGCCTCCTCGATGTTGTGGGTGACCAGCACGACGGCCCGGGTCGGGAACTGGCCGGAGTCCCACAGCTCCATCAGCTCGCCGCGCAGGTTCTCGGCGGTGAGCACGTCGAGGGCCGAGAACGGCTCGTCCATCATCAGCACGTCCGGTTCGACGACCAGCGCCCGGGCGAAGCCGACCCGCTGGCGCATGCCGCCGGAGAGCTCCTTGGGGTAGGCGGACCCGAAGCCGGTGAGGCCGATCAGGTCGATGGCCTGGGCGGCGGCCCGGGCGCGCTCCCGGGGCGGCACCCCGCGGGCCTCCAGGCCGAGCTCGACGTTCTGCCGGACGGTCAGCCAGGGCAGCAGCGCGAAGGTCTGGAAGACCAGCGCGGTGCCGGGGTTGGCGCCGGTGAGCGGGGTGCCGCGGTAGCGGACGGTGCCGGAGCTGGGCGGGATCAGGCCGGCCAGGCAGCGCAGCAGGGTGGACTTGCCGGAGCCCGAGCGGCCGAGCACGGCGACGATCTCGCCGGCCCGCACGGTCAGGTCGATGCCGGAGAGCACCGGCAGTTCGCCGGCGGCCCCGGCGTAGGCCTTGGTCAGGCCGACGGTCTCCAGCAGGACCTCGTCGTCCGGGCGCGGGGCGTCGCCGTGCGGGTGGTCCCCGCGCGGGACGGGCGCGGGCTCGGCGGGGCGGCGGCGGAAGGGGAAGCGCATCGGCGGACTCCGGACTACAGCGAGTAGCGGCGCTCGGCCAGCCGGTACAGCCGGCGCCAGAGCAGACGGTTGAGGACGACGACGTACAGGCTCATCACCGCGACCCCGGCGAGCAGGCGCGGGTGGTCGCCGTGCTCGGCGGCCCGGGCGATGTACGCGCCGAGGCCGGTCGCGGTGAGCGTGGTGGAGCCGAAGGTGACCACCTCGGCGACGATGGAGGCGTTCCAGGCGCCGCCGGAGGCGGTGATGCCGCCGGTGACGTACGCCGGGAAGATCCCGGGGATGATCAGCCGCCGCCAGCGCTGCCGGCCGCGCACGCCGAGGTCGTCCATCGCCTCGCGCAGGTCGGCGGGGACGGCCATGGCCCCGGCGATGGCGTTGAACAGGATGTACCACTGGGAGCCGAGGGCCATCAGCAGGATGCCGCCGAGGTCGATCGACACCCCGGTGCGCAGCAGCAGCCAGACCACCAGGGGGAAGACGAAGTTGGCCGGGAAGCCGGCCAGCACCTGGACGACGGGCTGGGCGATCCTGGTCAGCCGGGGCGAGAAGCCGATCCGCACGCCGATCGGCACCCAGACCACGGTGGCCACCGCGACCAGCACGACCACCCGGGCGAGGGTGGCGAGCCCGAGCAGCAGCGGCTCGCCGAAGACGCCGAGGCCGGTGCGGTCGGCGAGGTAGCGGCCGAGGTCGACGAGGCCCCAGAGCACGATGCCGCCCGAGACGAGGCCGAAGGCCACGTCCCCGGCCCGCCGCCGGCCGGGGTGGACGGCCGGCGGGCGCTCGGCGGTGCCGAACACCCGCCCGGCCCGGTTCAGGGCCCGCCCGACGGGCCGCAGCGCCCGGCCGAGCGCGGTGGGCAGGCGGGAGCGGCGCAGCAGGTCCAGCACGACCGAGCGCTGCACCTCGGTGGCCTCGGACTGCTCGTTCTTGAACCGTTCGGCCCAGGCGGTGAGCGGCCGCCAGAACAGGAAGTTGACGCCGACCACCAGCACCACCATGGTGGCGATCGCCCAGCCGACCCGGCCCAGGTCCCCGGCGGCGATGGCCGCGCCCGCGTACGAGCCGACCCCGGGCAGCGCGTACCGCTGGCCGTCCACGGTGATCGCCTCGGAGGCGACCAGGAAGAACCAGCCGCCGCCGAAGCCGAGCATGCCGTTCCAGACCAGGCCGATCATGCCCGAGGGCAGTTCGACCTTCCAGAACCGCGTCCACCGGCTGAACCCGAACGAGCGGGACAGCTCGTCGAGTTCGGGCGGCAGCGAGACCAGCGCCTGGTAGAAGGCGAAGGTCATGTTCCAGGCCTGGGAGGTGAAGATGGCGAACACGGCGGCGCACTCCAGGCCGAGCATCGAGCCGGGGAAGAGCGCGAGGAAGCCGGAGACGGCGACGCTCAGGAAGGCGAGCACCGGCACCGACTGGAGGATGTCCAGCGCCGGGATCAGCACCCGCTCCAGCCGGCGGCTGCGGGCGGCGGCGTAGGCGTAGCCGAAGGTGAAGACGACCGAGACGGCGAGCGCGGTGAACATCCGCAGCAGCGAGCGCAGGGCGTCGTACGGCAGCCGGGCCGGGTCGGTGTCGACGGCCGCGTCCCGGGCGGTGGAGAACCGGAGGGTGCCGCCCTGGCCGAGGCGCAGCCCCAGGTAGAGCAGCACCAGCACGGCGGCCGCGACGACCAGGTCCACCCACACCCGACCGCCGAGGCGGCTCGCCGTCCGGGCGGGCAGCGAGCCCCGGGACAGGGCCGGGACGGACTTCGGCAGGGTCATGGCGGTACCTCCGGCGCAAACCCGGGCAGTCTGCTCCCTCGGTACGTCCGTACGCAAACCCGTCCCGCGTTTCGAGGACCGCTGCCCGGGCCCCGCCGGTCGCTACCGGGTGGGAGCGGCCCCGGTGTGCCGCCGGGCCGCGGTGACCAGCAGCCGGGCGGTGCGGACGGGCAGGTCCAGGTGCCGGGCGATCCACTGCGGGTCGTGCCCGTGGGTGGCGAACACCCAGGCGGTGTAGAGCCGGCTCAGGCCGGGTGCGCCGGGGGCGAGCAGCAGCGGGCGGACCTGCTCCATCGGGAAGCCGTCCAGCGAGCGGGCGCTGAACCACTGGGCGTCGTCGCGGAACGGCCGGGCCCCCGCCGCCGCGGCCGCGCCCGCCCGCCGCCGGCTGGTGGCCAGCAGCAGGGCGAGCAGCAGCCCGGCGGTCGAGGCGCCGATGAACGTGCCGGACAGGAAGAGCCGCAGGGGGTGGGGCGCGAGGGCGACGGCGAGGCCCTCGGCGGTGATCAGCAGTAGGACGCCGCACAGCGCGGTCCCTCTGCCGGTCCTGGGGAACAGGGCGGTTCGGGTCATCGCGGGGGTCCTCCTTCGGACGGTCGTCGGGTCCTTCGGTGGTGGGGTCGGGCGGTCAGGTCAGGTCAGGTCAGGTCAGGTCAGGTCCGGCCGAGGGCGTCAGGCGGTCCGGGCCAGCCGGGGGTCGTACTTGTAGCCGATCTGCCGGACGGTGGCGATCGCCTCCCGGTGCCCGGGGCCGAGCTTGCGCCGGATCCGGGCGATGTGGGTGGCGACGGTGCGGGAGTCGCCGCTGTCCGGGCGCCCCCAGACGTTCTCCATCAGCTGGCGCCGGGAGTGCACCCGCAGCGGGTTGCCGACCAGGTGGGCGAGCAGCTCGAACTCCAGGTACGGCATGGTGACGGGGCGGCCCTCGACGGTGACGGTGCGCTGCTCGGTGTCCACCACCAGGCCGGGCGCGGGAGCCGGCCGCGGGGCCGGGCGCCGGGCGGGCGCGGGGTGGTCCGAGAAGAGGGCGTCGAGCCTGGGGTAGCGCAGGGCCATGGCGGAGGGGCTCCTTCGGGGTCTGGGCGGCCGGGGCGACCGGGGTGGACGGGACGGGCGGCGCGGACGGGGCGGGGGTGCGGGCGGAGCGGGAGCGCCGCTCCGCCCGCTCAGCGGCCGGGGTGCCAGGTGGCCTCCAGCCGGGCCGTCCCGTCCGGCGCCGGGACGGCCCGCCAGCGGGCCCGCAGCCCGCCGGTGCCCGCGGCCGCCGGGCCGCCGCACCCGGCCGCCGGGCCGGCGGCCGGAGCCGGGGCGGCCCGGAGGACGCTGTTGTCGAGGGGGCTCGCCGCCAGGCGTCGGCCGACGGCGGCGAGGGTGGAGCGCAGTCGGCCCCGGTCGGTGGACGGACGGGTGGGCCGGAAGACGGCGACGATGGTCATGGCAGGTCACCTCCGTGACGGGACAACGGGCAGGGCGTGCGCGGAGCCGGTCGGCTCAGTGGTTCAGCGCGGTCTGGACGATCTTGACGACGACCATCGCCATCGCGATCAGCAGGTAGGCGCGCAGGGCGCCCATGCCGACCTTGCGGGCGGTGGACAGCACCGGCTTGTCGAGGGTCTCCAGCGGGGGCATCCGCCAGTTCTCCCGGCCGGTGCGGTCGACCGGGTCCTCCTTGGTGCCGCGGCGCCCGAAGGTGAAGAAGTACCCGGCGACGAGCACACCGGCGACGCCGCAGCCGGCCATGATCCACAGGATCGCGTCGGAGCTGATGTCCGGCCAGACCACGGCGGCGGTGAGGATCAGCGAGAGCATCACCAGGACGCCGACCACCGCCGAGGTGAAGGCGTTGGTCCTCGGCCCGTTCGTCCAGGGCCCCAGTACGGCGCGGTCGTTGCAGAGCAGCAGCAGGAAGACGGTCGCGGAGGGCAGCAGCACCCCGGCCAGCACCTGGACGAACTGGGTCATCAGGCCCTGGGTGTAGTCGGTGGAGAGCAGCGTGATCGCCGCCGCCGCGACCACCAGGCCCGCGTAGATCCCGTAGAAGCCCTTGGCGCCCTTCACCCCGCGGTGCAGCGAGTGCTTGATGCCGAAGACGTCGCCGATCGCGTACGCGGTGGACAGCGACACCGCGAAGGCGCCGATGATCGAGGCGTCCAGCAGGGCTATCGCGAACAGCACGCCGGCCAGGTGCCCGGCCTTGTCCTCGATGCCCCGGGCGACGGCGGCCGCGTCGGAGAACTGGCCGAAGCCGTCGGTGCCCGCGAAGGCGGCGGCGGTGAGGCCCATCATGGCGGCGGCGCCGACGATCACGATCACGATGCCGATCCAGAGGTCGGCCTTCTCGTACTTCATGAAGCGCGGGGTGATCCGCTTGTCGATGACGTACGACTGCTGGAAGAACAGCTGCCAGGGCGCCACGGTGGTGCCGACGATGGAGACGATCACCAGCATCACGGCCGCGAGCTGACCGGACCCGCCCGGCATGCTCGGGACCACGAAGTCGTGCGCCATCTGCGAGGTCTTCGGGTGCACCATGAAGTAGATCGGCACCAGCAGCAGCGAGCCCAGGCAGAGCGCCACGGCGACCCGCTCGAAGCGCCGGAACGAGCCGGTGAAGGCCGAGGCGATGATGATCCCGGCCGCCAGCACCACCGAAGCGGCCTTCGGCAGGCCGAGGTACCCGGCCGCGAGCGTGACCCCGATGAACTCGGTGACCAGGGTCAGCGCGTTCAGCAGGAAGAGGTCGATCACGCTGAACGCGCCCCAGAACTTGCCGAAGCGCTCCAGGATCAGCCGGGCGTGCCCGACCCCGGTGACGGCGCCGAGCCGCAGCACCATCTCCTGGTTGACGTAGAGCACCGGGACCAGCATCAGCAGCGTCCACAGCAGCTGGGTGCCGTAGTTCTGCCCGGCCTGCCCGTAGGTGGAGAAGGCGCCGGCGTCGTTGTCGCCGACCATCACGATCAGGCCGGGCCCGATGATCGCGAGCAGGGTCTTCAGCCGCGCCGACAGGCCGTGGCGGGGCGTGGTGTCGTCGAGCCGGATGGTGCCGAGCGCACCCTTGATGTCACCGAGGTGGGCGTCGTCCAGGACGGCCGAACGCGGCTCGGGGACAGTGGAGTTGAGTGTGGCGTGGGTGGTCATGGTGGTTTCCTCCCTGGGCCCCGGACAGGCGGGGCGGTTCGGAGGCAGGCGGCAGCGCTCCCTGCAAGCGGACACGGCGCATCGGCGCGCGGCTGCGCGGCCCGTACGGAGGTGTGCGGGCACGGCGGAGCCGCGTGCGGACGTGGCGTGGACGTCGTGGCTGACGGATCGTCAGGACGTTGTGCAGGGAAGGTTGTTACCGCATGCCGGAGGTGTACGAGGGCAAGCGGGGGTAGGGGCAACTGTGGCCCGGACTACTGCAATCCATGTCTCTCGCCTCCTCCCGGCCGGCGCACCCCGTGGTGCGTGTCATCGACGCGGCAAGGAGTTCACCGGCCCGCGCAACGCGACCGCCGGTTCACCCCAACTCGTCAGAGCTTAGTCCCGTCCGGAGGTGATACTTGCGCACTTGGTTAAACCTTTACCTTTGGCGGGTGCTCCGGGTGCTCCGGGTGCTCCGGGTGCTCCGGGCGTTCCGGTCGCTCCGAGGCGCTCGTCCCGGTCCTCCGCTTCAGGACTTCTCGATCGTCACCTTCAGATGCTTCATGATCGGCTGGTCGCTCTGGGTGCTGTAGTCGCCGATCGCGCACAGCACGTTCAGCTCCGGCATGTACCCGGCCGCGCAGCCGCGCGGGATGTCGTACGGGACGGCCAGGTAGCCGTGCACCGAGCGGGTGCTGCCGTCCCGGGCGGTGCTGGTGACGTCCACCCGGTCGAACTCGGCCAGCCCGCGCTCGCGCATGTCGTCCCGGTTCATGAACACCAGGGTGCGCAGGTTCTTCACGCCCCGGTAGCGGTCGTCGTCCGAGTAGATGGTGGTGTTCCACTGGTCGTGCGAGCGCATGGTGCCCAGCGCCAGGGTGCCCGCCCCGGGGACGACGTCGGGCAGCGGGGCGGCGGAGAACTCGGCCCTGCCGGAGGGGGTGTCGAAGACCAGCTCGCGGGCCGGCTGCTTGATCCGGAAGCCCAGCGGCAGCCGCACCCGGCGGTTGAAGTCCTCGAAGCCGTCCAGGACCCGGGCCATGGTGTCGCGGATGCGGTCGTAGTCCTCGATGTACCACTCCCACGGGGTGGCGCTGTCCGGCAGCGCCGCGCGGGCCATCCCGGCGACGATCGCGGGCTCGGAGAGCAGGTGCGGCGAGGCCGGGCGCTTCATGCCGACCGACAGGTGCACCATGCTCATCGAGTCCTCGACCGAGGTGGACTGCACCCCGGCGCGCTGGTGGTCCTTCTCGGTCCGGCCCAGACAGGGCAGGATCAGCGCGGCCCGCCCGTGCACCAGGTGGCTGCGGTTCAGCTTGGTGCTCACCTGGACGGTCAGCTCGCAGGTCTCCAGGGCCTGCCGGGTGTACGGGGTGTCCGGCGCGGCGAGCGCGAAGTTGCCGCCCATGCCGACGAACACCGTGACGTCGCCGCGCCGCATCGCCTCGATCGTGCCGACGGTGTCCAGCCCGTGCTCGCGCGGCGGCTCGATCCCGCACACCTCGGCGAGCCGGTCCAGGAACCCGGCGGCGGGCCGGTGGTCGATGCCGCAGGTGCGGTTGCCCTGGACGTTGCTGTGCCCGCGCACCGGGGAGGGGCCCGCCCCCTCGCGGCCCAGGTTGCCGCGCAGCAGCAGGAGGTTGACGATCTCCCGGACGGTGTCCACGCCGTGCTCGTGCTGGGTCACGCCCAGGCACCAGCTGAAGATCGAGCGGTCGGCCTCCCGGTAGACCCGGGCCGCCCCGAGGATGTCGGCCCGCTCCAGCCCGCTCTGGCGCTCGATCTCCTCCCAGGGCGTGGCCAGGCAGATGTCGCGGTAGGCCTCGAAGCCGGTGGTGTGGCGGTCGATGAACAGCCGGTCCAGCGCCCGGTCGTCGGCCGCGGACTGCTCCAGGACCGCCTTCGCCATGCCGCGCAGCAGCGCCATGTCGCCGCCGATCCGCGGCTGGAGGTTCAGGGTGCTGGTGCGGGTGGCCCGGTTCAGCGCCATGTCGGTGAAGTCGTGCGGGATGATCGTCCGGGTCGCCGCCGCCTCGACCAGCGGGTTGATGTGGACGACCTGCGCGCCGCGCTTGTACGCCTCGGCGAGCGAGGTGAGCATCCGGGGCGCGTTGGAGGCCGCGTTGACGCCCAGGATGAACAGCGCGTCGGTGACCTCCCAGTCCTTGAGGTCGACCGTCCCCTTCCCGGTGCCGAGCGAGGCCTGCAGCGCCCGGCCGCTGGCCTCGTGGCACATGTTGGAGCAGTCGGGCAGGTTGTTGGTGCCCAGCTCGCGGGCCAGCAGCTGGTAGAGGAAGGTCGCCTCGTTGCCGAGCCGGCCGGAGGTGTAGAACGCCGCCCGGTTCGGGTCGTCCAGCCCGCGCAGGGCGCGGCCGACCAGGGCGAACGCGTCCTTCCAGCCGATCGGGACGTAGTGGTCGGTGTCCGGGTCGTAGACCATCGGCTCGGTGAGCCGGCCCTGGTCCTCCAGCGCGAAGTCGCTCCACCCGGACAGCTCGGTCACCGAGTGGGCGGCGAAGAACTCCCGGCCGACCCGCTTGCGGGTCATCTCCCAGGTGACGTGCTTGATGCCGTTCTCGCAGATGTCCAGGTGCAGGCCCTTGGTGTCGTCGGGCCAGGCGCAGCCGGGGCAGTCGAAGCCGCCGTTCTCGTGGTTCATCCGCATCACCGCCCGCGGCCCGTCCAGGTACGCGCCCTCGCGGGCCAGGAAGCGGGTGACGCTCTTGGCGGCGCCCCAGCCGGCGGCCGGGTGGTGGTACGGCGCGACGTGGGGCGGCCCGGCGGGGGAGGGGCCGACGTCCTCCCGCGGCTCCCGCGGGGGCTCCTGCGGCTGCTTCCGCGGGGGAGTGGTGGCGGCGTCGTCGGAGGTGGTCACGGTACTCGCCTTCCGTCGCACGGGTCGGACAACCGGGGCTGGGTCGAGGCTATGCCGGGCGGTCGGGGCGCGCGCGTCGAGCGGCCGCGGGTGCCGGGCCTCCGTGCCCAGGGTCCGTGCGCCCGGTGTGGGCGCCCGGTGGTCAGGCGCCGCCCGGCAGGCTGCCGAGGACGGCGGCCACCTCGGTGCGCCGGGCGACCTCCAGCAGCGCGCGGGCCATCACCGAGCCGGGCTCCCGGGCGGCGGTCACCAGCCCGATCGGCGCGCTGTGCACCGGCTCCGCCAGCGGGACGGCCCGCATCCCGTGCGGCACGCCGAACACGTGCAGCCAGGCGTACGGCACGATGCTCGCCCAGTGGCCGGTGCGGACGTGGGCGAAGAGCGAGGCCACCGAGTCGGTCTCGACTCGGGGCGTGGCCTCGAGGCCGAGGCCCGCGAACACCTCGTCCAGCACCCGGCGGCCCTGCATGCCCGGGTGCAGCAGGCACAGCGGCAGCCGGGCGGCCTCCTCCCAGGTCGCCCGGGGGTGCCGGGCCAGTTCGTCGGCCGGACCGGTCAGCAGGACGTACCGCTCCTCGTAGAGCGGGAGCGCGCGCAGGTCGTCGGCGCCCGGTCCGGGCAGGTAGGTGATGCCCGCGTCGATCTCGAAGTTCCGCACCTGGCGCAGGAGTTCGTCGGATCGCAGGTCGGTGGACAGCTTCACGGCGGCCAGCGGGTGGGCGGCGCAGAACGGTCCGGTGAGCAGCGGGACGGCGCCCGAGGCGGTCGGCACCGAGCCGATCCGCAGCCGTCCGGCCAGGCCGGTGCGCAGCGCGTCCACCTCGTCCCGCAGGGCGTCCCGGTCGGCCAGGATGCGCTGCGCCCACAGCACGATCCGCTCGCCCTCGGGCGTCAGCCCCTCGTAGCTGCGCCCGCGCCGCACCAGCAGCACCTTCAGCTCGTCCTCCAGCTTGCGCAGGGCCTCGGAGAGCGCGGGCTGGGAGACGTGGCAGGCCTGGGCGGCGCGGGCGAAGTGGCGCTCGCGGGCGAGCGCGACGAGGTACTCCAGCTGGCGGAAGAGCATCTACCGGCCTTCCTCCCGGACGGCGGCCTCGGCGTCGGTTCGGACGTCCGGGCCGACGTCGATCCGGTCCGCGCGGGTGTAGACGTTCATCGACTCGCCGCGCAGGAAGCCGACCAGGGTCAGCCCGGTCTCCTCCGCGAGGTCCACGGCCAGCGAGGACGGCGCGGAGACCGCCGCGAGCAGCGGAACGCCCGCCATCACGGCCTTCTGCACCAGCTCGAAGGAGGCCCGGCCGCTGACCATCAGCACCGTGCCGCGGGCCGGCAGCAGCCCCTCGCGCAGGGCGTGGCCGACCACCTTGTCCACGGCGTTGTGCCGGCCCACGTCCTCGCGCAGGCAGAGCAGCCGCCCGTCGGCGTCGAACAGCCCGGCCGCGTGCAGGCCGCCGGTGCTGTCGAAGACCTTCTGGGCGGCGCGCAGCCGGTCCGGCAGCGCGGAGAGCAGCGCGGGGGTGACGCGCAGCCCGTCCTCGGCGACGCTCCACGGCGCGGTGGTGCGCACCGCGTCCAGGCTGGCCTTGCCGCACAGGCCGCAGGAGGAGGTGGTGTAGAAGTTGCGCTCCAGCGAGGCGTCGGGGGCGGGCACACCGGGGGCCAGCTGGACGTCCACCACGTTGTAGGTGTTGCCGCCGTCGGCGGTCGCGCCGGCGCAGTAGCGGATGCCGGCCACCTGCCCGGCGGCGTGCACCACGCCCTCGCTGACCAGGAAGCCGGCCGCCAGGTCGAAGTCGCTGCCCGGGGTGCGCATGGTCACCGTCAGCGGGCGCCCGCCGACCCGGATCTCCATCGGCTCCTCGGCGGCCAGGGTGTCGGGACGGTACGAGGGCGCGCCCTGGCGCAGGCGCAGCACTCTGCGGGGTACGGTCACTCGGCCCATGGCGGTCGGCTCCTCGGTGGTGTGCTGGCGACGGACTGTACGGATGCATCCTCGCGCGTCGGCGGCTCCGGGTGCTCCCCGGCCGGCAGGTGGCGGCGGCTGTGGGCGGCGGTGACCGCCAGGCAGAGCAGGCCGACGGCCGCCATGGCTGCCAGCAGCGCCGGGTAGGAGGCGTGGCCGGCGATGCCGGCGAGCAGCAGCGGGGTGAGGAAGCCGCTGGAGGTGGTGCTCTGGTAGAGCGAGGCGGAGGTCGGGCCGGAGGCGTGCGGGTCGGGGGCGTGCCGGGTGAGCCGCTCCACCTCGTGCAGCCCCGCGCCGAGCGTCAGCCCGTACCCGATGCCGAGGACCACGGCGGCGGCCACCACCAGGCCCACCGAGTCGCGGGCGGCGGCGACGGCGCCGAGCAGCAGCCCGGCGATGACGGTGGCCATCGCGGTGAGGGTGGCCCGGGCGCTGTCCGCGTCGTCCAGCCGGGCGGCGAAGGGCTGGGCGACCACGCCGGTGGCCAGGGTCAGCGCCGCGACCAGGCCGCTGAACAGCGGGGCGTAGCCGGGCACCCGGTCGGCGACCAGCGGCGGCAGCACCACGTACGCCACGGTGGCGGCGCCGAGCACGGCCGGGCTGGCGGGCAGCACGACGTAGCGGAACCGGGGGTGGCGGACGGCTGCCGTGCGGTGCGGGGGATTGCCGCGGCCCGGGGTGCTCTCCGGCCTGCCGTCCGCCTTGGCCCCTGCTCCGGCCTCCGGCTTCGTCTCCGGGAGCCCGCGGGTGGCCCGCAGTACCAGCAGGCAGCCCAGCGCGTGGGCGAGGGCGGGCAGCCCCGTCGGGCCGGGCAGCCACTCGGCGAGCACCCCGGAGGCCAGCGCGCCCGCCGCGAAGCCCGTACCGGTGGCGTACATCGCCCGGCGGGCCGCCCGCTCGGGCGGGACGGCGGGCCCGGAGAGCTCGCGCAGCCAGGCCGTCCCGGCCAGGAAGACCAGCCCGGCCGCGAAGCCGGTGGCCAGCCGGGCGGCGTACACGGACGGCTCGTCCGGCAGCGCCAGCACGACACTGGCGGCGGCGGACAGTCCCAGCGCGCCGCGCACCGTCCGCCGCCGGCCGTACCGGTCGGCGGCGGGCCCGCCCAGCAGCAGCCCGGGCACCAGGCCGACCAGGTAGACCGAGAACATCGCGGCCAGCGAGAGCGCCGACCAGTCAGTGCGCGCCCGGTACACGGTGGCCAGCGCGGTGAACTGGTTGGCGCCCCAGGCGGCGACGGCGACGGCGGCGGCCGCCGGGAGCCAGCGGGCGGTGCGGGACGGGGGCATGCGCGCGCTCTGCTCGGTTTCTCTCGGGTGCTTTCCGGGGGCGGGAATTCGCTGGGAATTCCCGGTTCCCCGATTCCCGTCCAGTGTCCGGCAGGCCATCGCAGCACGTCAAAGAGGCAACACGACTGAACCGATAAGCCCCGCCTATCAACAGCCCCGCGGATACCCCGTCGATATCCCGGCCCGTTTCCCCCGGAATTCCGACCGGAATTCGACCGTGCCGCGCCGTGCCGCGTCGCGCCGCCTCAGCCCGACTGCGGGCCCGCGTCGGCGCCCACCGACAGCACCACCGCGCTGGCCGCGCCGGCCGGGGTGTCGTAGTTCACCGTCTCCCCGGCGTGCCGCCCGAGCAGCGCCTTCCCGAGCGGGCTGTCGAAGGTCACCAGGGTGAGGTCCCGCTCCTCCGCGATCTCCGAGATCTCGACGGTCTCCTCCGTGCCGTCGTCGAACCGCACGTTCACCGTCGACCCCACCCCGACCACCCGCGCGGACGGCTCCCCGGCCACCTCGGCCTCCCGCAGCCGCGCCTCCAGCTCGACGATCCGCCGGTCCAGCCGCGCCACCTCCGACGCCCGCTGCAACTCGTCCGCCGCGTCCGCCCGGTCCCCCACCGGATCCACCCCGCGCAGCGTCGCGGCCACCTCCCCCCGCTCCACCCGCAGCTGCGCCAATTCCTCCCGCACCGCACGCAGACCCTCGGCACTGATCGGTTCCGGCCCACCGCTCATCCCAAGCTCCCGGGGCTGCTCGTCACACACTCGAACACCGGCCGTCTCCCATTACCCCACCACCCGCACCCCCGGGCAACTTCCGGGCCGGTCGACCACCCGGAGCGGGCCCCGCGGGGCCGTGGGTCAGCGGGTGAGCAGCCGGGCCGGGACGATCGGTTCGAGGAAGACGCTCGGTGTGCCGTGCCAGGACACGCTGAGGGCTTCGCGGGCGCGGGTGCACGCCACGAAGAGCAGGCTCAGCTCGCCGGTGAGGTCCTCCTGGTGCTGCAGCGGGTCGGTGTCCGCCGGGGTGATCGCGCTGCGCAGGGGCACCGTGCCGTCGCTGACGCCGACCACGGCGACGCAGCGGTACTCCAGGCCCTTCATCCGGTGCATGGTGCCGACCCGTATGCCGGGCGACGGCGCGTCGCCGAGCACGTGGGTCGGGATCCCGGCTCGCCCCAGGGCGTGGGCGGCCTCGCGGCCGAGCCGTCCGGTCCGTACGGCGACGCCGATGTCCTCCGGGCTCACGCCCGAGGCGGTCCACTCCTCGACGCGGGCGACGAGGGCCCGGAACTCCTCGGCCCGGTCGGGGTGGCCGGACACGTCGGGGTGGGCGCCGTGCAGGGTCGAGTGGTAGCCGGCCAGCGAGTCCTCCCCGCCGTCCATGTCGTCCGGGCGTTCGCCGGTGAGCAGGGACGCGGACCAGGTGAGGATCTCCTGTGTCGTCCGGTAGTTGATCCGGAGCCGGAAGGAGCGGCCGACCACCTGGATGCCGAGCGAGCGCAGCGAGACCTTGTTCCCGTAGATCCGCTGGTGCGGATCGCCGGAGAGGAACAGGTCGTCCGGGCCGGTGGCCACGAGCGCGCGCAGGAAGCGCCATTGGACGGGGTGCAGGTCCTGCGCCTCGTCGATCACCACGTGCCGGAACGGGCGGTCGCCCTGTTCGTCGAGCATCCGCGCGGCCCGCGCGCAGACCTGGAGGTACGTCAACTCCCCGGCCTTGCGCAGCTCCTCCTCGAACGCGGCCACCGCGTGCCACAGTTCGGTCCGCTCCGGCGTTCCGAGGGCCTTGCCCCGTCCGGTCCGCGGGGCCTTCAGGTACTGCTCCCGGCTCCCGATCGACTGGGCCAGTACGACCTGCCGCCACTCCTGGTCGAGGAACAGGTCGGTGAACCCGACGCCGAGCCGGCGGGCGACCCGTCCCCAGCGGGCCAGGATCGGGTGCTGTTGGAAGAGGACCTTCGACGGGGCGCCGCCGAGGGAGCGCCGCAGGACCTCGGCAGCCAGCGCGTCGACGGTGACCACCCGGACCTTCGCCCGGATCCGTCCGTCCGTCACGAGCAGGGCGAGGCAGCGCTCCAGCTCCGCGGCGAGGTCCTCGGAGGAGGTGGTCAGCAGAATCGATCCGTCAGGCGCGTCCGCCGGCAACCGGCGGGCCAGGTGGTAGGCCCGGTGCAGGGCCACCACCGTCTTCCCGGTGCCGGGGCCGCCGGTCACCCGGGCCGGCCCGCTGTACGACTCCCGGTAGGCGACCCGGTACTGGGCCGGGTGCAGGAAGATCCGCCAGGCGTCGAAGGGGCGTTCCAGGATCTCCAGCAGTTCGTCGGGCCCGGACACCAGGGCGACCCGGCCGCGCGCCCGGGCCATCGCCGAGACCAGCCCGTCGGCGGGCTGGTCGACGCTCGTGGGCGCGGCCGCCCGGGCGTACGCCCGGACGATCTCACGATCGATCTCGGCCGGCTCCATCCCGCTCGCGAGGCCGACCAGGACGTCGAACTGCTGCTCCGGCAGCACGCGGTGGAGCGCCTCCAGGTGGGCCTCGTCGGGGAGCAGCCGGATGATCGGCAGGATCTCCTCGTCGACGCCCAGGCTGCGCAGGACCTTGTCGGAGCGGTCGGCGAAGAGCCTGCGGGGTTCGTCGGCGGCCAGCGCCTTCAGCGACCGGGAGGCTCGTTCCAGCGCGACGTCGTTGCGGATCTCGACGCCCTGGGTGGCGGCGTTGACCGAGGCCCGGTGCTTGACCGCCCAGTCGTTGGCCTTGTCGTGCGGAAGGACCTTCAGCAGGAGGTAGCCGTCGCCCCGGTCGGCCTTGAGGACGACCCCGCGCCAGAAGTCGGTGATCCGGATGGTCCGGATCCGGGGGTCCCGCTGGTTGGTGAGCTTCTCCAGGTGCACGCCGGTGTGGGTGGCCTCGGTGAACTTCTCGAAGGTCTCGAAGACCCGCCGCTGCACCGGCTTCTCCAGCGCCGCGAACTCCATCAGGAAGTCCCGGTGCATGCCCAGCGTCGCCACCCCGGCCCCCTCGTGCCCGTGCCCGTCCGCCCGGGCCGTGCGTTTCACTGTACTGGCCCGGATGATCACTCACGCCGGGCCGCCCGACGGGTGGTCGGATCGAGGGTGGCGGTGATCACCTTCGGGGGTGGGGGTGGGGGGAAAGCGCAGGTCGGGGGCTCGGGTGGGGAGGGTGGGGGAGGGACCGGCGGTCGGGGTGCGGGCGGGCGAAGCTACCATGTGGGCAACACCCTCAGCTCGAAAGATGGACTTGTGACTGTCAACGACGACGTGTTCACGGACTGGAAGAACCGCGAGGAGATCGCGGAGTCGATGATCCCGATCATCGGGCGGCTGCACCGGGAGCGGGACGTCACCGTTCTGCTCCACAGCCGGTCCCTGGTGAACAAGTCGGTGGTCAGCATCCTCAAGACGCACCGCTTCGCCCGGCAGATAGCCGGCGAGGAGCTCTCGGTCACCGAGACGATGCCGTTCCTCGAGGCCCTGACCGCCCTGGACCTCGGCCCCTCGCAGATCGACCTCGGCATGCTCGCCGCGACGTACAAGGCGGACGACCGCGGCCTGTCGGTGGCGGAGTTCACCGCCCAGGCCGTCGTCGGCGCCACCGGTGAGAACAAGCTGGAGCGCCGGTCCGGGCAGGACGTCGTGTTGTACGGGTTCGGCCGCATCGGCCGGCTGGTCGCCCGGCTGCTGGTCGAGAAGGCCTCGGGCAACGGCCTGCGGCTGAAGGCGATCGTCGTGCGCAACAGCGGCGGCGACGACCTGGTCAAGCGCGCCTCGCTGCTGCGCCGTGACTCCATCCACGGCCAGTTCCAGGGCACGATCACCGTCGACGAGGCGAACAACAAGATCATCGCCAACGGCAACGAGATCACGGTGATCTACTCCGACGACCCGACCACGGTCGACTACACGGAGTACGGGATCAAGGACGCGATCCTGATCGACAACACCGGCCGCTGGCGCGACCGCGAGGGCCTGTCGAAGCACCTGCGCCCCGGTATCGCCAAGGTCGTGCTGACCGCGCCGGGCAAGGGCGACGTCCCGAACATCGTGCACGGCGTGAACCACGACACGATCAAGCCGGACGAGCAGATCCTGTCCTGCGCCTCGTGCACCACCAACGCCATCGTCCCGCCGCTGAAGGCGATGGAGGACGAGTACGGCGTGGTCCGCGGCCACGTGGAGACCGTCCACTCGTTCACCAACGACCAGAACCTGCTGGACAACTACCACAAGGCCGACCGCCGCGGCCGCTCGGCGCCGCTGAACATGGTGATCACCGAGACCGGTGCCGCCTCGGCCGTCGCCAAGGCCCTGCCGGACCTCCAGGCGAAGATCACCGGCAGCTCGATCCGCGTCCCGGTGCCGGACGTCTCCATCGCGATCCTCAACCTCCAGCTGAAGCGGGAGACCAACCGCGAGGACGTCCTGGAGTACCTGCGGAACGTCTCGCTGACCTCGCCGCTGAAGCGCCAGATCGACTTCACCGACTCGCCCGACGCCGTCTCCAGCGACTTCATCGGCTCGCGCCACGCCTCGATCGTGGACGCCGGCGCGACCAAGGTCGAGGGCGACAACGCGATCCTCTACCTGTGGTACGACAACGAGTTCGGCTACTCGTGCCAGGTGATCCGGGTCGTCCAGTACATCTCGGGCGTCGAGTACCCGACCTACCCGGTTCCGGCGGTCTGATCCACCGGTAGGGCAGGACGACGGAGCAGTACGGCGGGGCGGTGACCGACAGGTCGCCGCCCCGTCGGCGTTCGCGGGCGGGGCGGTCGCTATCTTGAGGGATCACTGACAGGACTGGGGAGGGTGATCGGGATGGGTGGTCGGCGGGTGCTCGCCGCGGTGGCGGCGGCCGGGGTGCTGACGGGCGTGCTGACGGGGTGCTCCTCCGGGGGGTCTTCGAAGGGCGCGGGCGGGGCGGCCGCGGGTTCGGCCGCGGCTCCGGCCGCGTCGGGTCCGGCCACGACGGGAGCGGCGACCGGTACGGCGGGGGCGTCCGCGTCCGCGCCGGCGGCCGCCGACACCCCCGGGGCGGCTTCGGCGCCGGCCTCCGCACCGGCCCCGGCCGCCGCGGAGGCCCCGCACGCGGACCTGGAGGCGGCGCTGCTGGACGACAAGGTGGTCGGCCAGGTGCTGCCGGACGCCAAGGCGATGACCGGGTGGGAGGAGGAGAAGCGGAAGGTCGACACCGCCGACCACCAGGTCACCTGTGCCGGTGCCGCCGCGGCCTCCTGCGCGGGCAAGCCGCTGAGCGGGTCGGTGCGGTTCTCCTCGGGCGACGTGGTCGTCCGCTTCCTGGTGGACACCCTGCCCAGCCGGGACGCGGCGGCGCAGCGGCTGAAGGAGAACTACGCCTCGTACTCCGCCGGGCCGTTCAAGAAGGTCGACACCCCGGCGCTGGGCAGCGAGAGCCAGGCCTTCCAGGGGCCGCTGGCCGAGGGCGAGGGCGTCGGCATCGTGGTGCGCTCGGGCACCGTGGTGGCGAGCGTCACCAGCGAGGGCGGTCCGGTGGACGTGCCCGCGACGCGGAGGTTCGCGGTGATGCTGGTGAACCGGATCGAGCAGGCGCAGGCCGGGAAGACGCCGGACGCCGGGCTCGGCGCGGCCTGACGGAACCCCCTCGCCGGGCGGGCAGGGCGCTGGGCTGGGCAAACGGATGTCAGTCGACCGTGATATGTACTTTTCCCGTGGCCGCTGTGCGGTCGTGCGAAAGATACCGATGACGTTCGAGGGGGCCAGACATGCCGCTGTTCCGACGCCGCTCCGGCGGGGAGGGCGCGGAGGACCGGGCCGAGCGGCGCGGGTTCGGGTTCGGGTTCGGCCGCCGGGGAGCCGGAGCGCCCGCGCCGGCTGGCGGCGGCGAGCCGCGGCTCGACCCGGCGTACGGGGACGAGTCGCTGCGCCTGATGCTCCGGCAGGCCTCCGCCGGGGACTGGGCCGCGCTGCGCCCCGCGCTGGCCGCCGCCGAGGGCGAGGAGCTGACCTTCCTCGTCGGGGCGATGTCCGACGTGCCCCGGGTCGAGCAGTGGACGTCCCGCGTGCTGGCCGACGCCCCGGACGACACGCTGCTGCTGTTGCTGTCCGGCGCCCGGCAGATCGCCTGGGGCTGGGAGGCCCGGACGGGCGCCCGGGCCAAGGACGTCACCGAGGAGCGCTGGAAGGCGTTCCACGAGCGGCTGGACACCGCCGAGGAGCAGCTGCTGGAGGTCGCCGAGCGCGAGCCGTCCTGGCACGCCCCCTGGCGGTTCCTGCAGACCAGCGCCCTCGGGGCCTCGCTCGGCCCGGAGGTCGCCACCTGCCGCTTCGAGGCCGCGGTGCGCCGGGCGCCCGGGAGCTCCGCCTCGCACTGGGTCAGGCTGCAGCAGCTGAGCGCCAAGTGGGGCGGTTCGCACGAGGAGATGCACGCGTTCGCCCGCTCGACGATGCTCGCCGCCCCGGAGGGCAGCCACCTCGGCGAGCTGGTCGCGGTCGCGCACCTGGAGCACTGGCTGGCCCTCCCGGACGGCGAGGACCGCGCCTACCTGACCAGTCCGGCCGTGGTGGCCGGGCTGCAGGAGGCGGCCTTCCGGTCCGTCCTGCACCCGGCCTTCGAGCCGGCGCGCGGCTGGCAGGGCTCCTTCAACACCTTCGCGATGGCCTTCTCCCTCGCCGACCAGCCCAAGACCGCGCGCCTGCTGTTCGAGGCGCTGGACGGCCTCGTGACCAAGGCGCCCTGGCACTACCTGTCGGGCGATCCGGTCAAGGCCTTCCGCGCCCACCGCGACCGCTGCACCTCGTACTGGCGCTGACGCGCACCCGGCGCCGGGCCGTACGGGCGCCGCCGCCGACCCGCATCCCACCACCGTCATCCACCCCGCGATCGAAAGAGCCTCCGGTGTCCCCTACCGACAACCCGACGAGTGCGCACACCTTCCAGGTGGACCTGCGCGGCCTGGTGGACCTGCTCTCCCACCACCTCTACTCCAGCCCGCGGGTCTACCTGCGCGAGCTGCTGCAGAACGCCGTGGACGCGATCTCCGCCCGCCGCGCCCTCGACCCCGGGGCGCCGGCCAGGATCACCGTCCGGGCCGACGACGCGCTGTCCGTCACCGACACCGGCATCGGCCTGACCGAGCAGGACGTCCACACCTTCCTCGCCACCATCGGCCGCAGCTCCAAGCGCGACGCCGACGGCCGGCTCGACGGCGCCGGGCTGGCCCGGGCCCGCGGCGACTTCATCGGCCAGTTCGGCATCGGCCTGCTCGCCTGCTTCGTGGTCGCCGACGAGATCACCGTGGTCACCCGCTCCGCCGCCACCCCGGACGCCCCGGCGATCGAGTGGCGCGGCAGCTCCGACGGCAGCTACACCATCCGCACCCTGCCCGCCTCGGCCAAGCCCGAGCCGGGCACCACCGTCACGCTGGTCCCGCGCGCCGACGCCGCCGAGTGGACCCGCGCCGGCCGGGTCCTCGCCCTCGCCCGGGACTTCGGCAGCCTGCTGCGCCACGACGTCACCGTGGTCGACGGCAACGGAACCGAGCACCGGGTCAACCGCACCCCGCCGTGGGCCGAGCGCCACGCCTCCCCGCTGGCCAGGCGCGACGCGCTCGCCGAGTACTGCCGCGCCGCCTTCGACTTCACCCCGCTCGACACCATCGAGCTGGACCTGCCGCTGGTCGGCCTGCGCGGCGTCGCGTACGTCCTGCCGGACGCCGCCTCGCCCTCGCGCCGCAACGGCCACCGGGTGCACCTCAAGGGCATGCTGCTCTCCGACCAGGCCGACGAACTGCTGCCGGACTGGGCGTTCTTCGTCCGCTGCGTGGTCGACACCGACGGGCTGCGCCCCACCGCCTCCCGCGAGGGCCTGTACGCCGACGAGACGCTGGCCGCCGTGCGGGACGCGCTCGGCGCCCGGATCCGCGACTGGCTGACCGGCCTGTCCGCGAGCGACCCGGCGCTGCTGCACCGCTTCCTGTCCGTCCACCACCTGGCCGTCAAGGAACTCGCGCGCTACGACGACGAGTTGCTGCGGATGATGCTGCCGTGGCTGCCGTTCGAGACCACCGACGGCAACGTCACCCTGGACGAGTTCGCCCGCAGCCACCCGGCGGTGCTGGTGACCAGGACGGTCGAGGAGTTCCGCCAGGTCGCCCCGATCGCCGGCGCCGCCGGGCTCGGCGTGGTCAACGGCGGCTACACCTACGACCACGACCTGGTGCACCGGCTGCCCGAGATCCGCCCCGGCGTCTCCGTCTCCGACCTCGACCCGGGCACCGTCACCGCGCACCTGGACACCGTCGACCCGGCCGCCGAGCTGGCCGCCAACGCCTTCCTGGCGATCGCCCGCGAGGTGGTCGGCCGGTTCGACTGCGACGTCGCGCTGCGCAGCTTCCACCCCACCAACGCGCCCGCCCTGCTGCTCGACAACCGGGAGGCCCGGCACGAGCGCACCCGGGCCCAACTCGCCGACGAGGCCGACGGGTTGTGGGCGGACATCCTCGGCTCGCTGCGCGCCGAGGCGCCCCGCGCCCAGCTGGTGCTCAACCACCTCAACCCGCTGGTGCGCCGCGCCGCCACCGTCACCAGCCGCGAGCTGGCCGTCACCGCCGTCGAGGCGCTGTACGGGCAGGCCGTGCTGATGACCCGCCGCCCGCTCAAGGCCAGCGAGTCCGCGCTGCTCAACCGCTCGTTCATCAGCCTGCTCGACCACGCCATGCTCGGCCACGAGGCCGGCGGGGCGGGCGGGGCGAACGGGGCGGGCGGCTTCCCCGAGGGCGGGGAGGGGGCGTGATGCTGGACACCCCCGACGCGGTGATGGCCGCGCTGCGCGAGAACGACGCCCGCCCGTACGGCCGGACCAGGACCGTCACCGCCGAGGAACTCGTCGACGCCGCCGAGCAGTTCGACGACACCGGCGTCCTCTCGATGGCCCTGCTGGAACTGATGGAGGCCTACGAGTACGACGGCGAGCGCGGCAAGGGCCCGGTCGTCTTCGCCCGCGTCCTCAGGCTCTGGGACACCGACCCGGACGGCTTCGGCGAGTGGGCCCGGCAGCAGGTGCTCTGGCGCTTCAAGTGGGTCGCCGACACGCTCAAGGACAACCCGGACGTCCCGCTCGCGGCGGTGCGGCGCTGGCACACCGAGCTGCGCGACCGCTACCGCGCGGCCGGCCAGGACCTCCAGCCGTACTACGCCCAGCGCTACCACCTGGCCGCGCACACCGGTATCGACGTGCAGGACGCCTACGAGCTGTGGGCGGCCCGCCCGCGCGCCGAGCTGAGCGACTGCCACGCCTGCGAGACCCGCGCCCGCGCCCGGCACCACCTCGCCGCCGGGGACGACGCCCGGGCCCTGGAGGCGCTCGCCCCGGTGCTGGACGGCCGGAGCGGCTGCGAGCAGGAGCCCCACCTCAGCCAGGCCACGGCGCTGCTCGCGCAGCTGCGCCAGGGCCGGTCGGACGAGGCCCGCTCGGGCCACCTCGCCGGCTACCGCCACGCCCGCGGCAAGGCCTCGATGCTGAGCGCCGTCGGCCTGCACATCGAGTTCTGCGCGCTGTCCGGCAACGAGCCGCGCGGCCTGGAGCTGCTCGCCGAGAACCGCGCCCTGTTCGCGGTCACCGGCGATCCGGCCGCCCGGCTGGACTTCCTGACCGGAGCCGAGGTGCTGGTCGCCCGGCTCGCCCGGGCCGGCCACGGCGAGCTCGCGGTCAGCGGCCCGGTCGGCACCGCCTGGACGGTGGACTCCCTGCTCGCCCACCTGCGCGCCGAGGGCGACGCGCTGGCCGGCCGCTTCGACGCCCGCAACGGCACCGACGCGGTCGGCGCCGGGCGGCGCGCCCGGCTGGCCGTGGAGCCGCTGCTCGCCGAACCGCTGGCACTGGGCGTGCGGGCCGCCGCCGCTTCCGGGCTGTCGGCCGCCCCGGCGGCCGCGCCCGCGCCGCGCCGGACGGTCGAGGCGGAGCCGGAGGACTTCACCGCCCTGGTGCTGCGGGCCCGCGAGCTGGAGGTGCTCGGCCACCCGGATGCCGACCGGCTGTGGAAGCGGGTCGCCGAGCGCGCGGAGGCCGCGGACTTCGTCCACCCGGAGAGCGCCGAGCTGGGCGGCCCCGAGCGGCTGCGCGCCGAACTCGCCGAGCAGCGGGCCCACGAGGCGCTCCAGCGGGACGCGTGCGAGGAGGGCAAGGCCGGGCTGCTGGCCGCCGCCGAGCTGTTCGAGCAGGCGGGGCTGGCCGGGTCGGCGCTGATGTGCCGGGCCCGGACGCTGATCGCGGACCTCGACGAGGGCGACGAGGGCGCCGAGGGCGCCGAGGCCGAGGGCGCTGCGGACGGCGAGGGCGCCGGGCGCGGCGGCCGGCGGGCCGACTGGGCGGCGCTCGACGCGGCGCTGGCCCGGGCCGAGGAGCTGCGCGCCGGCGGCGAACTGGCCGACGACGACTACCTGATCGTGCTGCAGACCCGCGCCTACGCCGCCCACCACGACCTCTCCGAGGTGCTGCCCGAGCCCGCCGCCGAGGTGACCGGGCGCTTCGAGGCGGCGGTCGGCGGCTACCGGCGGGCCGCCGTGGAGCTGGGCTCCGAGCGGCGGGCCGCCACCTCCCGGCAGTACACCGCCGACATCGCCGCCCGGCAGGGCCGGCTGGCCGAGGCGGAGGCCGAACTGCGCGAGGTGCTGGCCCAGTTGGACGCGGCCGAGCTGCCCTGGCACACCCCGCGGGTGCTCGGCCTGCTGGGCCAGGTGCTGCTGCAGGGCCACGAGCCGGGCCAGGCGGTCGAGGTCTTCCACCGGGCGCTGGCCGAGGCCGTGCGCTGGGGCGACGACTCCTACCCGTACGCGCCGACGTACATGATGCTCGGCCACTCCTGCCTCCAGGTGGGCGACCTCGGCGGCGCGGTCCGCGCGCTGTCGGAGGCGGCCGCGCGCTACGACCGCAAGGGCGCCGAGGCGGTCGAGGAGGCCGCCCGGGTGCGCCTGCAACTGGCCGATGTGCTGCGCGACACCGGCCGGGCGGCGGACGCGGTGGCCGTCCTGGAGTCGGTGCTGCTGGACGCGTCGGCGGCGCGGCTGGACGTCCGGATGCTCGCCCAGGGCCGGCTGGACCTCGCCCGGGGCCTGTCCGACCTGGAGGAGCACCGGGACGCCGCCGAGGAGTACCTGCGGCTGGCCGACCTGGTGGCCGGGTGGGAGGACCAGGAGACCCACACCATGGTCGCCTGCGAGGCCACCCTGGCGCTCGCCCGGGCCGAGCGCTGGGACGCCGCCGAGGCGGCGCTGGCCCGCGCCCGCGAGGCGCACGGGAAGGCCCCGCAGGTGGACCAGCTGGCCGCCACCCTGCGGGAGCTGGCCCGGCTGACGACGCGGGAGAAGGGCGAGGAGGGGCTGGCGGCGGCGCTCGCCCTGCTGGCCGAGGCGGACGCGGTCGGCGAGGCGGCCGAGCGGTCCGGTGAGGAGTACAACTCCTGGTACCTGCGCGGTGGTTCGCACTACGAGCGGGCGCGTTCGCTGGCCGTCGCCGGGCGGCACGAGGAGGCGCTGGCCGAGGTCGAACGGGCCATCGCGGAGTACGAGGCGGGCGGGGTGCGGGCCGAGTCCCCGCGGGCGGAGGCCGTCCGGCTGGCCGCGCTGATCGAGGGCAGCGACCTGGGGCGTACCGACGCGGCGGTGGCCCGGCTGGCCGCCGGCATCGCGCGCTGCGAGGCGGCCGGGCTGCCGGAGGCGGCGGAGGTGCTGGCGGAGCTGCGGGAGCGGTTCGCGAACTGACCGGCGGGGGGCGGGCGTTCATGGCGCCCGCCCCCCACCGGTGGTCGCCGGTACGGCCGTCAGCAGGGCCCGTCGTCGGCCCAGACGCCCCACTGGCCACTGGCGCTCGGCACCTCGTTCAGCGTCCACCACTTGGCGTGGTAGGCGTGCCCGTTGTACGAGACCTTGGCGCCGCCGTTGTACGTGGTGCTCGCGCTCCACGCCGGGGCGGCGCAGCTGCCCGGGGTGGTCGGCGGCGTGGTCGGGGGAGTCGTCGGCGGGGTGGTGGGCGGGGTGGTGGGCGGCGTGGTGGGCGGGGTCGCCCCGGCGAACTTCACCGTGAACCTGGTGAAGTCCCAGTCGTTCTGCACCACGCTGGAGCAGGAGCCGGACAGCCCCGGGTCGACGTTGCCCGCGCACTGGCGGTCCCGGTTGACCGACCAGTAGGTGTACCGGGCCAGGCCGTGCGCGGTGGCGAAGTCCAGCACGGTCTGGAAGTCGGACTGGTGGAAGTACTCGGCGGCGTCGGTGCGGCCGTTCATCATCGACACGCCCTCGTGGGCGTAGGCGGTGGCCTCGTTCCAGCCGAAGGTGGTCTGCAGGATCTGGTTGAACTTCACCAGCGCGTCGGTCTGTGCCGCGGCGCCGCTGAAGCCGCCGTCGAACGGCATGATCGAGTAGTTGTCGGGCGTGAAGCCCTGCGACTTGGCCTCGTTGAGCATCTGGGTGCCGAACCAGCCGGTGCCCGCGTTGGTGCCGGCGGTGGTGATCGAGACGTACAGGCCGGGGTTGTTCTGCTGGAGGATCCGCGCCGCGCCGATCTCGTTGTGGATGGCCGCGGTGTTCTCGTACTCCGGCTCCTCCAGGTCGAAGTCGATCGCCTTGAGGCCGTACTTGGTGATCACCTTCTGGTACCCGGCGGCGGTCGCCTCGGGGGTGCCGCAGACCTGGCCCAGCTTGGTGCCGCCGTACCCGCCGACCGACACCGAGACGTCCCCGCCCTTGCCGCGGACGGTCTGGATGACGCTCGGCATGGTGGTGTCGGTGTCGATCGGGGAGGTGCCGCCCCAGGCGGGCGAACAGCTGCTGCCCTGGGCCAGGATGAACGCCAGCTGGAAGGCCTTCTGGCCGGTGGCGTCCATGACGGCGGCGGCGTCCGGCGGGCTGTTGTCCTCGGGCATCAGGTACGGCGCCGAGGCGTACCAGTTGCTGCCGAGCCCTCCGGCGGCCCCGGCGGCCCCGGTGCCGGTGGTGCCGGTGGTGTCCGCGGCGGCGGAGCCGGTGCCGGCCAGGGCGGCGACGCCGCCGGCGACCAGGCCGAGCGCGGCGGCCACGGCGAGTACGGCGCGGCGCCTGAAGGGGGGACGTGCGGTGTGCTGTGGGGGAAGAGCGCGTTCCATCGGAAGCCTTTCCAGGACACGGCAGTGGGGGAGGCGGGCCTGCTCACGCCGGGTGCGGGGGTGGCGTGGCGGCCGAACGGGCCTGCGGCGGCGGGTGGTTGCCGAAGGTCCTCACTGGTATAGACCTGTCAGGGAAGGGCGGTCAACCCCAAAGAGGTCAAGGCGCACCGGTCGGCCGACGGGCCCTGGAGTCGGCTCACCGGGACGGAACTCCGGCCGCCGCCCCGGCCACCACTCCCGGCGCCATCCCCGCCAGCAGCGAGCCGACCGCCGGGGACCACGGGCGGCCGGTCGGCCCGGTCAGCGACAGCGTCCGGTGGACGGCGGGCCGGATCGGGACCAGCACGCAGTCGGCCGGGAGCATGGTCAGCGCCAGCGCGGGCATCACCGAGACCCCGACGCCCGCGTGCACCATGCCGATCAGGCTGTTCAGGTCGCGGATCCGGTGCCGGGGCGTGAAGCGGGTGCCGGCCCGCCGGTAGGCCTCGCGGATGTGGCGCTCGCAGCCGCCCTCCGAGAGCAGGAAGTCGTCGTCCTCCAACTCGGCCACATGGACGGTCGGTTGGCCGGCGAGCGGGTGGTCGCGGCGGAGCAGCGCGTGCATCGAGTCGGCGCCGAGCGAGACCGCCCCGGGCGGCAGCGGCCCGGCGTCCACCAGGACGGCGGCGTCCACCGTGCCCGCCTCCAGCCAGGCCGCCAGCTCGTCGTCCTCGCCCTCGAAGACCCGGACGGTCACCTGCGGGTAGGCCGCCCGCCAGTCCTTGAGCAGCCCGGGCAGCAGCGCCTGGCAGACGGTGGTCGGCGCCGCCAGCCGTACGGTGCCGGTCGGGCCGCCGGAGTGCCGGGTGGCGATCGCGCGGACGGCGGCGGCCGAGGCGACGGCGGTCCGGGCGTGCGGCAGGACCTGCTCGCCCAGCGGGGTGGGCCGGCACGGGCTGCCGCGCCACAGCACGGGGGCGCCGAGGCTGCGCTCCAGCGCGGCGACGGCGTGCGAGACCGCGGACTGGCTGATGCCGAGCTCGTCGGCGGCCGCGCTGAAGCCGCCGGTGTCGGCGACCGCGACCAGTGCCCTGAGCTGGGCCAGATTGACGTCCGGGGTCATGAGACTTCCTCATCACGAGTGCACTGCCACTTGTTGGACTCATGCTGCGGCGCCGGGCCACGCTCTGTCCAGAAGACGCGACGGGAGGACGGAGGTGGTCGGGGTGAGGCGCTGGTTGCCGGGCTTCGTGGCACTGTCGGCGATCTGGGGCGCGAGCTTCGCCCTGATCAAGGTGGCGGTCGAGGCGGGCGTGCCGCCGCTGTGGGTGGCGCTGTGGCGCTGCCTGCTCGGCGCCACCACGCTGTGGGCGGTGCTGCTGCTGCGCGGCGAGCGGGCCCCGCGCGACCGGGCGCTGTGGGGGCACTCGGCGATGGTCGCGGTGCTGCTCAACAGCGTGCCGTTCACCCTCTTCTCCTTCGGGGAGACCAGGGTCAGCTCGGTGCTCGCCGGGGTGATGAACGCGACCACCCCGCTGTTCACCCTGCTGTTCGCGGTGCTGACCGTCCCCGAGGAGCGCCGCCCGGGCACCCGCCGGCTGGCCGGTCTCGGGCTCGGCTTCGTCGGTGTGCTCACCGTGCTCGGGGTCTGGCACGGCCTGGGCACCGGTGCGACCGCCGGTGCGCTGGCCTGCCTGGCCGCCGCCTGCTGCTACGGCGCGGGCTTCGCCTACCTGCGCCGCTTCCTGTCCGGCCGCCCGGAGTCGGTGACCACCCTCTCCACGCTCCAGATCACCTGCGCCACGGTGGAGTTGGCCCTGGTGGCGCCGTTCGCCGCGGGCCTCCCGCGCTGGCCGGGCGCCGCCGCGGCCGGCGCGCTGCTGGTGCTCGGCGCGCTCGGCACGGGCGTGGCCTACCTGCTCAACCTGGCGCTGGTCCGCGGCGCCGGGGCGACGGTGGCCTCGGCCGTGACGTACGTGACGCCGCTGTGGTCCACCGCGCTCGGCGCGGCCTTCCTCGCCGAGCCGGTCGGCTGGAACGCCCTGGCCGGCGGCGCGTTGGTGGTCGCCGCCGTCGCGCTGACCAGGCCGCGCGCGGCCCGCGCCCGGGCCCCGAAGGACCGTCAGCCGGTCGGTTAGGGTGGACCGGGTGAACGAGGGGTCGGTGACGGACGGGGAGCGGCGGCCGACGTCCGTCCGCGAGGCGCTGCGGGCGCACCCGCTGCGCTTCCCGTTCACCCGCTGGGTGCCGCGCTGCTGGGCGTACCTGCTCGGCGGGGCGCTGTTCGGGCCGGTGCTGCTGGTGGTCCTCGCGGTGCTGCTGGTGGTCGGTGCGGGCCTGTCGGTGGTCGGCCTCGGACTGCCGGTGCTGCTCGCCCTGGTGCTCGCGGGCATCCCCGCCGCCGGTGTGGCCCGGTGGCGGCTGCGGCTGGTCGAGCCGGTCCCGCCGCCCGACCCGCACCGCAGCCTGCCCGGGGCCGGCCGCCGGGCCCGTGTCCGCACCCGGCTGCGCGAGCGGGCCACCTGGCGTGAACTCGCCCACGCCGGGCTCACCTCGACCGTGCTGGCCGCCGCCTCGCTGGGCTTCACCGCGCTGCTGGTGATCTCCGGCGCGTTCACGGTCTCCCCGCTGGTGGTCTGGGCGCTCGCCCCGGAGACCGTGATGCTCGTCCCCGGGCGCGCCGTCGCCGGGCCGTTCGCCGCCCTGCCGTTCACCGCCGCCGGACTGGCCGGCCTGCTGCTCTGCGCGTACGCCGGGGCGCTGCTGGTCCGGGCCGAGGTCGCGCTGGCCCGCTTCCTGCTCGGGCCCCGGGAGGACGACCTCGGCCACCAGGTGCTCGAACTCACCCGCTCCCGGGCCCGGTTGGCCGACGCCTTCGAGGCCGAGCGGCGCCGGATCGAGCGCGACCTGCACGACGGCGCGCAGCAGCAGCTGGTCGCGCTCAGCATGACCCTCGGGCTCGCCGAGTACGAGCTGCGCGACCGGGACGGCCGGGCGGCGGAGCTCGTCACCCGGGCGCGCGGCGAGGCCCGGCAGGCGCTGGAGCAGCTGCGCGGGCTGGTGCGCGGCATCCACCCGCAGGTGCTCACCGACCACGGGCTCGCCGCCGCCGTCGACGAGGTCGCGCAGCGCCACCCGATCCCGGTGGCCACCGACATCGAGCTCCCGGAGCGGCTGCCCGCCCCGGTGGAGACCACCGCCTACTTCACCGTCACCGAGGCGCTCACCAACGCCGCCAAGCACAGCGGCGCCACCGCGATCACCGTCCACGGGCGGCTCGCGGGCGGCCGGCTGGTCGTCCAGGTGACCGACGACGGCCGGGGCGGGGCGGACCCGGCCGCCGGGGCCGGGCTGGCGGGACTCGCCGACCGGGTGGCACTGCTGAGAGGACGGTTGATGGTGACGAGCCCGACGGGCGGCCCGACGACGCTGCGGCTGGAGGTCCCGTGCTCCGGGTCGTGATCGCCGAGGATGCGGTGCTGCTGCGCGCCGGACTGGTCGAACTCCTCACCCTCGGCGGCCACCGGGTGACCGCCGCCGTCGGCGACGCGGAGGCGCTGGCCGCGGCCGTCGACGCCGAGCGGCCGGACATCGTGGTCACCGACGTCCGGATGCCCCCCGACCACACCGACGAGGGCCTGCGCGCCGCCCTCGCCCTGCGCGAGCGCCACCCGGGCCTGCCCGTCCTGGTCCTCTCCCAGTACGTGGCCACCCCGTACGCGACCCGGCTGCTCGCCGCCGCCGGCGCCCAACCGGCCGGTCTGGGCTACCTGTTGAAGGACCGGGTCGGCGACGTCGCGGACTTCCTGGACGCGCTGCGGCGGGTCGCCGACGGGGAGACGCTGATCGACCCCGAGGTGGTCCGGGTGCTGCTGCGCGGCCGGTCCGCCGACCGCCCGCTGGCCCGGCTCACCCCGCGCGAGCGCGAGGTGCTGGCGCTGATGGCCGAGGGCCTCAACAACCAGGCCGTGGCAGGCCGGTTGAGCATCACCGAGGCCTCGGTGGTGAAGCACTGCGGGAACATCTTCATGAAGCTGGACCTGGACCCGACGGAGGGCAACCGGCGGGTCCTCGCGGTGCTGGCCCACCTGCGCGGGGAGTGAACGGGCGGGCGCCGTACGGCTTTTGAGTGACGCCCTTGTCAGGGCGGCCGCGGTGCCGGAACGATGGCGGCATGGCGAGGACACGGGAACCGCAGAGCGCGATCGTCAACCGGATGCTCAAGGGCGAGGCGACCAGGGACGACACCACGACGGCCCAGACCAACTTCCTGCTGTGGCTGCGGCAGGAGTGGGCCGGGGACGGGGACCAGGCGCTGGCGGCCTGCCAGGACGTGCTGACGGACGCCGGGGGCGAGGAGTGGCGAGCACTTCCGGAACGCGACCTGTCCGCCCACGTCTGGCTGTTCAGCTTCTCCTGCCCGAGCCGGGAGGACCTGCCGGGCCAGGCGCGGAACTGGGTGACGGCGGTCGGCGCCAACGGCGGGGCGCCCGCGATCGCCCGGCTGGTCAGGCACCTGCGGGGGCAGCCGGAGTGACCGCGGCGGCCGGATCGACCGCGGTGGCGGGATTGACCGCGGTGGCCGGGTCGGCCGGGTCCGGCAGGGGCACGGCGGGGTCGAGCAGCTCGGTGAGCCGCCGCGCCGAGGCCTCCCAGGTCCAGTGCTCCTCCGCCCAGCGCCGCCCCGCCGCCCCCATCCGGGCGCGCTCGGCGGGCGGGGCGAGCAGGATCCGGGTCAGGGCGGCGGCCACTTCGGCGGGCGCGCGGCCGTCGACGACCGCGCCGGTGACGCCGTCCAGGACGGTGTCCGGGGCGCCGCCGGAGCGGCCGACCACCACCGGGAGGCCGGCCGCGGCCGCCTCCAGGAAGACGATGCCCAGGCCCTCGGCCTCCAGGCCCAGTCGGCGGGTGCGGCACGGCATCGCGAAGACGTCCGCCTCCGCGTAGTGGACGGCCGTCGCGGCGTGGTCGAGGCCGCCGGTGAACACCACGCTGCCCGGCTCGGTGAGGCGGAGGGCGAGGCCCCGCAGCCGGTCCTCGTCCGGGCCCCGGCCGACCAGTACCAGGGTGGTCCCGGGCACGGCCCGGCGGATCGCGGGCAGCGCGCGGATCAGCACGTCCTGGCCCTTGCGCGGGACCAGCCGCGCCACGCAGAGGACCACCGGGGCGGCGGACGCCTCCCCGACGGAGTCCTCGGCGGCCGGCCGGAAGACCGCCGGGTCGACCCCCGGCACCAGGCGCGCCAGCCGGGCGTCCGGTCCGAGCGCGGGCGCGATCCGGGCGCGGGTGTAGGCGCCGAGGTAGGTGACCACGTCCGTGCCGCGGCCGATCCGGCGCAGCAGGCCGCGGGCGCCCGGGGTGCGGGCCCACCAGATCTCGTGGCCGTGGGTGGTGGCGACGGTGCGGCGGATGCCGGGCGCCAGCCGCCGCAGGCCGGGCGTCATCGCGGCGAGCGGCGCGGCGGCGCCGAACCAGACCCGGTCGCAGCCGTGCGCCCGGGCTATCTCGGCGGCCCGGCGGGTGGCCCGCGGGGTCGGCAGCAGGGTGCGGGCGCGGTCGCGGATCACCGGGTAGGGGAGAGCGGCGTCGTGCTGCTCCGCACCCGGTTCGGCCGAGGTGTAGACCACGACGTCGTGACCGGGGACGCGGTCGGCCATGGCCTTGACGAAGGTTTCGATGCCGCCCTGGCGCGGCGGGAAGTCGTTGGTGACGACGAGGGTGGTGCCCATGGCAGGCCTTTCGGAACGGAGAGCGGAACAGAGGACGGGAGGGAGGGCGAGACGGAGGACGAGAGGGAGAGCAGGACCAGGACGAGCGGCAGCGCGAGGTAGCCGAACCGCCCGGCGGGCGCCAGCAGGAAGGCCGCGGTCAGTCCGAGCGCCAGCCGGTGTACCGCGGCGGGCGCGGTGCGGGGCGGCCGGACGGCCAGGGACGCCCCGACGGCGAGCCCGGCGAGCAGCAGCAGTCCGACGGCGGCGCACCAGCCGGCCGGGCCGAGGTCGGCCAGCAGCCGCCCGGGCAGCGGGCTCGCGGCCGGTGTCGGCAGGCCGCCGCGCCCGGTGGGGAAGGCGAACACCTGCTCCACCAGCGGCCCCGGCGCGCGCAGCGCCACCGGCAGCACCGCCAGCGCCGCTGCCCCCACCGCGACGGCTACCCCGCGCAGCGCCGCGCGCCGTCCGGCGGTGGCCGCCAGCAGGGCCGCCACCACGGCCAGCGCCGGCCAGGCCGTCCACTTCAGCGCGCAGGCGGCGGCCAGCGCCAACCCGGCCGCCACCGGCCGCCGTTCGGCGGCGCGGACCAGGGCGAGCCAGCAGAGGCCGGTGAGCGGCAGGTCCACCCCGCTGACGCAGAGCGGCAGCGCGACCACCGGCGAGGCGGTGAGCGCGGCGGCGCCGAGCCGGCGCCCGGCGGGCACCGTCCGCAGCACGCAGACCAGGAACACCGCCGCGCACCACAGCCGGGCGTCGCCCAGCGGCGAGCCGCCCAGCGGGGTGCCGTCCAGCAGCGCCCGGGGCAGACCCAGCAGGGCCATCCCGGGGAGGTACGGGGTGTACTCCTCGACGGTCCGCGGCTCGGCCAGGTACGGCATGCCGGTGTGCAGCAGCAGCGACCCGGAGCGCTCGATCACCCCGACCTCGCTCTGCCCCCGCCCGTCCAGGACCAGCAGGAGCAGCGGCACCAGCACCGCCCCGAGGGCCGCGACCGCCACCGAGACCTCACGTCCGCGCCGCCGCACCAGCACCACGGCGAGCGCCGCCAGCAGGTACCCGCAGGCCGCCCAGGCCCCCCAACTCCGGTGCGGACCGAGCCCGGACACCACCGGGAACGCCCCCGCCCACCCCGCCGCGACCAGCCACCCGCCGCACCACCACCACGCCCGTTTCGTCACCGCTTCATTGCATCGCCGCAGCTCGGCGGGGTCATCACGGCCAGGTCGAGTCTCGTGGTCGGGTTTTCCCTACCCCGCCCCGACGGCCGCCGGCGGCGGGCGCCGTCCTCGGGGCCGGCCCGGCGGCGGGGCGGGGTCGGCGCCACCTCCCGCTCCCCGCACTGACATTCGGTGGCGGCCGGATTACTGATCGTCCCTGCCGCGCCGCTATCCTCGCCCTGTGGTGAGGTCGTGGGATGCGGCGGTGGAGCGGGCGCAGGACCGGCTGGCGGCGGGGCCGCGGCTTCGGGCGGCCGGGCCGGGGGACGAACGGCGGTTCGCGCTCTGGGACTTGGCGTCCCTGGTGGAGGGCGGGCTGGGCGAGCTGGTGGACCCGGACGGGCTGGCGCCGCCGGCGGAGCGCGCCTGGCGGGAGCGGCTGGGGGAGAGCGGGCGGGAGTGGCCGGGCGGTGAGCTGTACCGGCGGCGCTACTGGATCCAGGACGACGACAACGCCGTGGTGGGCACCGTCGCCGTGGACAACTGGACCAAGGGCCCGAGCCAGCTCGCCGTCTCCTCCCTCTACGTGACCCCGGCCGCGCGCGGGCGGGGCCTGGCCGCCGCGGCGCTGGACGAGGTGTACGCGGCGGCCACCGCCGAGGGCCTGCCGGGGTTCCGGCTGGAGGCGCACTGGACCTGGCAGCCGGCGGTCCGCTACTACCTGCGCCGGGGCCTGTGGGTGGTGGGCTGGAAGCACTCGCTGTCCTTCGCCCGGATGCCCCAACTCCCCCTGCACCGGGTGCGGGAGGAGGACGGCCGGCTGCTCCTGCTGGTCGCCGACCGGCTGCGCGGCTGGGTGCCGATACTGGCCGCCGGGCAGGAGGGCCGCTGGCTGCGGCTGGACGAGACGGCGGACTACCGGGGCTGCGACGGCTGGGTGCACGAGTACGCCCGTTCCACGCTGGCCCTGTACCTGGCGCTGGCGGGCCGGCCGCTGGTGCGCGGCCCGCAGTGGTGGGCGGAGGCGTGGCGCTGGTCGGACGCCGGGGAGCCGGAGGGCCTGGCGTACCGGATAGAGGAGTTCGAGCGGGTGGCCCGGGCGGCGGGCCGGCGGGTGGTGAGCCCGTACCGCCCGGTGCCGCTGCCGGAGAGCGCATTGCCGGAGAGCGCGTTGCCGGAGTCCGTCCCGCCGCAGTCAGTGCCCCCGCGGTCCGCGCTGCCGGGCTCCGCGCCGCGGCCCGGGTCCCCGCAGCTGGCAGACTCGGGGGATGGCTGAGATCGAGATCGACGGCGCCCCCGCCGACCCGGCGCGGCTGGCCGCGCTGGGGCTGCTCAACTACGGGCACTTCACCACCCTGCGCGCCGAGGCGGGCCGGGTGCGCGGTCTGGCCCTGCACCTGGACCGGCTGGTCCGGGACTGCCGGGTGCTGTTCGGCGCCGAGCTGGACCGGGCGGCGGTGCGGGAGCGGATCGGCGCGGTGCTGCCCGCCGACGGCGCGCCGGTGATCGTCCGGGTCACCGTGTACGACCCGGCGCTCGGCCTGGAGCGCCCCGCCGCCCCGGCCGCGCCCGCCCTGCTGGTGACCACCCGCCCGGCCGCGGCGGCCGAGCCCGCCCCGCTGCGGGTCCGCACCGCGGCGTACCGGCGGGAGCTGCCGGAGGTGAAGCACGTCGGCCTGTTCGGCCTGGTGCACCACCGTCGGCAGGCCCAACTGGCGGGCTACGACGACGTGCTGCTGGTCGGCGAGGACGGCCTGGTGGTCGAGGGCGCGACCTGGAACGTCGGCTTCCTGGCCGGGGAGCGGCTGGTCTGGCCGCAGGGCCCGAGCCTGCCCGGGGTGACGGAGGCGCTGCTGTCCGGCGCGTACCGGGGCCCGCAGTCCCGCGAGCCGCTGCCCGCCGACGGGCTGGACCGCTTCACCGCCGCCTTCGCGGTGAACGCGGGGGTCGGGGTGCGCCCGCTGGCGGCCGTGGACGGCACCGCCTTCGACCCCGCGCACCCGGCGCTCGCCGTCCTGCGCGCCGCCTACCTGGGGATTCCCGCCGAAGCGGTGGGGGGATAACCCCACCGCCGTTCCGCCGGTGGCCTGCATGGTTCGCGGAGCCCGTCGTCCCTAGGTTGGAGCACGTTGACGACGAGCGACGCAGAACCGAAGGAAGGCCCACCCATGGCACGCCGCCAAGACCGCCGCAGGACCGACGAGTTCGGGACGGATCAGTACGGCCCCGGCGGCCACGCTGCCGAGGGGTACGGCCCCGACGGATACGGCCGCGAGGGCTACGGCGCCGACGGTCACGGCGGGTACGCCCCGGCCCCGCAGGCGGCCCCCGCGATCGAGCTGCGCGGGGTGCGCCGCACCTACGGCCGAGGCGAGGCGACGGTGCACGCGCTGCGCGGGGTCGACCTGGCGCTCGCCCACGGCAGCTTCACCGCGGTGATGGGCCCGTCCGGCTCCGGCAAGTCCACCTTCCTCCAGTGCGCGGCGGGCCTGGACCGCCCGGACTCCGGGCAGGTCCGGCTCGGCGGCGAGGACATCACCGCGCTGAGCGAGAACCGGCTGACCAAGCTGCGCCGCAGCCGGATCGGCTTCGTCTTCCAGGCCTTCAACCTGCTGCCCTCGCTGACCGTCGAGCAGAACGTGCTGCTCCCGCAGCGCCTCGCCGGGGAGCGCCAGGACCGGGCCCGGGCACGGGAGCTGCTGGCCCGGGTGGGCCTGGGCGAGCACGCCAAGCGGCGGCCCGGCCAGCTCTCCGGCGGCCAGCAGCAGCGGGTGGCGATCGCCCGCGCGCTGATCACCCGCCCGGACGTGGTGTTCGCCGACGAGCCGACCGGCGCGCTGGACACCCGCACCGCGCACGAGGTGCTGGCCCTGCTGCGGCAGGCCGTGGACTCGCTCGGCGCGACGGTGGTGATGGTGACCCACGACCCGGTGGCGGCCTCCTTCGCCGACCGGGTGCTGTTCCTGGCCGGCGGCGCGATCGTCGACGACCTGCCGCACCCGAGCCCGCAGACCGTCGCGGACCGGATGGTCGCGCTGACCGCCCGCCCGGTGGGAGCCGCGGCATGACGAACGGACTCGCGCGCTCCTCGGTGCGCTTCCGGCCCGCGTCCTTCGCGGGCACCCTGGTCGCCCTGCTGCTGGGCGCCGCCGTGGTGGTGGCCTGCGGCGTGCTGCTGCAGACCGGTCTGACCGCGAGCCTCAAGCCGGCCCGGTACGCGGACACCCCGGTGGTGGTCGCGGCCGACCAGGCGGTGAAGATCCAGCGGAAGGTCGGCACGGACACCGAGACGACGGAGGAGGCCACCCCGGAGCGGGCCCGGACGGACGCCGCGCTGGCCGGCCGGCTGGCCGCGCTGCCCGGGGTCGCTGCCGCCCGCCCGGACAGCGCCTTCCCGCTGCCCGCCTCCGGCCGGGCGCCGGCCCTGACCGGCCGGGGCTTCGCCGCGCTCGGCATCGCCGGGCCGGGCGACACCCTGGTCGAGGGCCGGGCCCCCGGCGCGAACGAGGTCGTGCTGGACGCCGACACGGCGCACGCCGCCCACATCGCGCCCGGCGCGAACCTCACGCTCACCGCGCCCGGCGGCACCGCGGACTACCGGGTCTCCGGCCTGGCCGCCGCCCAACAGGCCGGCCCCACCGCCTGGTTCGCCGACGCCACCGCCGACCGCCTCTCCGGCCACCCCGGCCGGATCGACGCCATCGCCGTCCAGCCCCGCGCGGGCGTGACCACCGCCGCGCTCGCCGCCCAGGTCCGCCAGGCCGTCGGCGGCGACGCCGGTGCCGGAGCCGGTGCCGGAGCCGGTGCCGTCAAGGTCCTCACCGGGGACGACCGGGGCGCCGTCGAGCACCCCGACCTCGGCGGAGCCCGCACCCTGCTGATGGCGCTCGGCGGCAGCTTCGGCGGCTACGCCACCATGACCGCGGTCTTCGTGGTGATGAGCACCGTCGCCCTCGCCACCGGCCAGCGCGCCCGCGAGTTCGCCCTGCTCCGCGCCATCGGCGCCACCCCGCGCCAGATCCGGCGCACCATCGCCGCCGAGGCGATGCTGGTCGCGCCGCTCGCCGCGGCGCTCGGCATCCTGCCCGGAATCGCCCTCGCCCGCTGGTGGTTCGACCAGCTGGTCGAGCGCGGCGCCGTCCCCGCGGACGTCCGCCTGGACGTCGGCCCGCTGCCGATGCTCGCCGCCGTCCTCGCCTGCACCCTCGCCGCGCTGACCGCCGGGTTCCTGGCCGCCCGCCGGCCGTCCCGGATGCGGGCCGCCCAGGCGCTCGGCGAGGCCGCCGTCGAAGCGCCCCGACCGGGCGCGGTGCGCACCGTCCTCGGACTGGTCTTCGCCGCCGGCGGCATCGCGGCCGCGGCCATCGCCACCTCCCTGGACGGCGCCAAGGCCGCCCAGACCGCGCTCGGCGTGGTGATGTGCTTCATGATGGCCGTCGCCCTGCTCGGCCCCTGGCTGGCCCGGGTCGCCGCCGCGGTGCTCGGCGCCCCGCTGCGGGCCGGCGGCGCGCCCGGCTCGCTGGCCGCCGACAACACCCGCGCCAACGCCCGCCGCCTGGCCTCCGCGATCACCCCGATCGTCCTGGTCACCGCCTTCTGCGGCACCCTGCTGATCATCCAGAGCACCGTGCGCCACACCAGCGGCGAGAACGTCCGGGCCGGCGTCACCGCCGACCACGTGGTCGGCGCCACCGGCCCCGGCCTGCCCGCCGGGACGGCCGAGCGGGCGGGCCGGGTGCCCGGCGTGGACACCGCCGTCGGCGTGCTGCGCACCGGCGTCGTCTACCGCAACGGCGACCAGCTGAGCTCCGCCCCCGTGCTCGGCGTCGACGGCGACCCGGCCCGGCTGCCGAAGGTGCTCGACCTGGGCGTGCGCAGCGGTTCGCTCGCCGACCTCGGCCGCGCCCCGGACACCGTGGCGCTGAGCTCCACCCTGGCCGAGGCGTTCGGCGCCAAGGTCGGCGACCGGGTCCCGCTCTGGCTCGGCGACGGCACCGCCGTCCGGCCCGCCGTGGTCGCGGTGTACGACCGCGGGCTCGGCGTCGGCCAGGCGCTGCTGCCCCGGGCCGCGGTGGCCGCGCACGTCACCGCCGGGTACGACAGCCAGGTGCTGGTCGCCGACGCGCCGGGCGCCGACCGGGCGGCGGTGGCCGCCGGGCTGGGCGGGCTGGCCGGGGCCGCGGTGACCGACCGGGCCGGGTTCGTCGCCCAGTCCGACAAGGCGATGGAGGTCAACGGCTGGGCCAACACCGTGATGGCCGCCGTGCTCGGCGGGTTCGCCGCCGTCAGCGCCGCCAACACCCTGGTGATGACGGTGCTGGACCGGCGCCGCGAGGTCGCGCTGCTGCGGCTGGCCGGCACCACCCGGCGCCAGGTGCGCGGCATGATGCGCTGGGAGGCGCTGCTGGTGGCCTCGACCGGGCTGGCGGTCGGCGCGGTGATCGCCGCGGTCACCCTGGTGCCGGTCGCCCGGGGCGTGGCCAACTCCGCCCCGTACGTCCCGCCGATGCTGGCCCTGCCGCTGGCCGCCGGAGCCGTGCTGCTCTGCCTCGCGGCGACCGGGGTGCCGGTCCGGGCGCTGCTGCGGACCCGGCCGGCGGGGCTGGGCGCGGCGCGCCAGTAGCGGGCCCGCGGGCGGCGAGGAAGGGGGTGCTCTTGAGGACGACTCAAGGGCACCCCCTTCCTTCGGGTGAGAACGACGGCCCCGAGCGGGCGGTCATGGGGACCACATGACGGTCCGATGACCTTTTCAAGAGCTGATTGTGACGTCGCATCAGTTACGCTCGCGCCCGCCCCGCCAGACCGTCGACGCAGAGAGTAGCCCGACCATGAGCAGTCCTCCTGCCGCCCCCGCGCCCCGCTGGCCGCTGATCCTGCTGCGTACCTCCACCACCCTGCTCGCCCTGCTGGCACTGCTCCAGGTCATGCTGGCCGGCAGCTTCCTGAACGGCACCTACGACTCCCTGAAGGACCACGAGGGCAACGCGATGATGCTGGCCACCGTGGTGGTGCTCCAGCTCGCGGTGGCCGTCGCCGTCCGGTGGCCCGGCCGGGGCCCGCTCTGGCCGCTGTGGACCACCGCCCTGCTCACCGTCGCCGTCATCGGCCAGATCACCGCCGGCTACGCCCGGGCGCTCGGCGTGCACGTCACGCTCGGCGTGCTGCTGGTCAGCGGCGTGCTGTTCGGCCTGGTCGGCGCCTGGCGGCTGCCGCTGCCGGCCCGGGAGGCGCGGGTCGTCGGCGGTCCGGACGGCACCGGGCGGCTGCCGCGCCCCGGCGGACCGGTCGAGGTGGTCAAGTGAACCGGCGCCGGTTCCTGCGCGTCGGCGCCTCCGTGCTCGGCGCGGGCGCCCTGGTCTCCGTGGCCGGCCCCTCCGTTGCCCGGCTGCTCGCCGAGGGCCGCCCCGGGCAGCTGCTGAGCAGCGAACTCGACCTGCCGGAGGCCTTCCGGGCCGCGCTGCCGGTGCCGACCGTGCTGCAACCGGTGCGCACCGACGCGACCGCCGACCACTACGAGATCACCCAGCAGGTCGCCCGGCTGGAGATCCTGCCCGGGGTGCGGACCGAGGCCTGGACGTACGGCGGCGGCTTCCCCGGGCCGACCGTGGTCACCCGCTCCGGGCGGACGGCGGTGGTCAAGCACCGCAACGAGCTGCCGGTGCCCTCGGTGACCCACCTGCACGGCGGGCACACCCCGGCGGACAGCGACGGCTACCCGGTGGACCTGCTGCTGCCGGTGGGGTCCTCGCCGGACGCCGCCCAGCAGGCGGGCGGCATGGCCGGGATGGCGGGGATGGCCGGGATGGCCGGGGCGGACCACGCCGCCGCCCGCACCGCCGTCGGCGAGCGCAGCTACACCTATCCGGGCAAGCAGCGCGCCGCCACCCTCTGGTACCACGACCACCGGATGGGCTTCACCGGCCCCGGCGTCTGGCGCGGACTGGCCGGCTTCCACCTCGTGCACGACGACGAGGAGGACGCGCTGCCGCTGCCGCGCGGCGAGCGGGACCTGCCGCTGATGATCACCGACCGCTCCTTCGCCGCCGACGGCTCCTTCCGCTACCCCGCCGTCGACCCGCAGCTCGCCGAGCCGGGTGTCACCGACGCCTACGCCAACGGCGTGCTCGGCGACGTCATCCTGGTCAACGGCGCGCCGTGGCCCCGGCTGGACGTCGACCGGGCCCGCTACCGGCTGCGGCTGCTCAACGCCTCCAACGCCCGGCTCTACCGGCTCGAACTCGACCCGCAGCCGCCCGGCGGCGACGCCCTGGTCCAGATCGGCTCCGACGGCGGCCTGCTCGCCGCCCCGGTCCGGCACGACGGCATCGAGATCGCGCCCGCCGAACGCTTCGACGTCGTGGTCGACTTCTCCCGCTACCAGCCCGGCACCCAGGTCCGGCTGGTCAACCGCTTCGGCAGCGGCCGGACGGCCGAGGTGATGCGCTTCGACGTCACCGCGAAGCAGCCGGCCGACGACGCGACGGTGCCCGACCGGCTCGCCGCCGTCGAGGCCCTGGACGCCTCCGCCGCCGTCGCCACCCGCGACTTCACCTTCCGGCGCAGCCGCGGCGACGGCTGGACCATCAACGGCCGCCCGTACAAGCCGGGGGAGTCCATCGCCACGCCCGCCCTCGGCACGGTCGAGCTCTGGCGCTTCTCCACCGACCTGCACCACCCGGTGCACGTCCACCTCGACCACTTCCAGGTGATCGGCCGCAACGGCGCCGACCCGGGCCCGTACGACGCGGGATGGAAGGACACCGTGGACCTGCGCCCGGCCGAGGCGGTGGAGGTACTGGTGCGCTTCACCGACTACGCGGGGGCGTACATGCTGCACTGCCACAACCTGGAGCACGAGGACATGGCGATGATGGCGGACTTCACGGTGCGCTGAGCCGCCGGGGTTCACCCGGACGGCCGACCGCCGGAGGGCGCGCGCTGCGCCCTCCGGCACCCGTGTCCTAGCCTCGCGGGGAGGAGGGGACCCGCCGACGCCCGGAGCCGCGCCATGACCACCCCCGCCGAACGCCGCCGGCACGGCCGGGCCGCCCGGGAGCGGGTCTCCCGCTCCGCCCACGGCCGGTGGATCCCCGCCGCCGACCGGCCCGACCCGCTCGGCGTGCTGGAACGGCAGGGCGCGGACCGGGTCGCCCGGTTGCTGCCGATCCGCCACGGGCGGATGGCGGAGAGCCCGTTCGCCTACCTGCGCGGCGCCGCCGCCGTCCTGGCCGCCGACCTCGGCGCCCTCCCCGACACCGGGCTCACCGTCCAACTCTGCGGCGACGCCCACCTGTTGAACTTCGGCCTGTACGCCTCGCCGGAGCGCGCGCTGCTCTTCGACGTCAACGACTTCGACGAGACCTTCCCCGGCCCCTTCGAGTGGGACGTCAAACGGCTCGCCGCCAGCGTCGCCGTCGCCGCCCGCGACAACGGCCAGGACGACCGGCGGGCGCGCCGGGCCGCGCTCGCCGCCGCCCAGGGGTACGCGACCGCGATGCGGCGGCTGGCGGGCCGGGGTGAACTCGACGTCTGGTACGCCCGGGTGGACACCGCGCAGCTGCTGCCACTGCTCGCCAAGCCCCGGCAGCGCAGGCGGGCCGAGGCCGAGTTCGCGCGCGCCCGGCGCCGCACCAGCCTCCAGGCCTTCGGCAAGCTCACCGAGGAACGCGACGGGCGGCGCCGGATCATCAGCGCGCCGCCGCTGATCGAACCGCTGAGGAAGTCCGAACTGCGCGGCGTCGGCAAGGTGTTCAGCGACTACCGGGCCACCCTCGCGGAGGACCGCCGGGTGCTGCTGGACCGCTACCGGTTCGTCGAGGCGGCCACCAAGGTGGTCGGGGTGGGCAGCGTCGGCACCCGTTGCTACATCGTGCTGCTGGAGGGCGGGAACGGGCACGACCCGCTGTTCCTCCAGCTCAAGGAGGCCGGCCGGTCGGTGCTGGAGGACCACCTGCCGCCGCTGCGGGCGGACGCCGAGGTGCTCGCCCACCACGGCGGCCGCCGGGTCGTCACCGGCCAGCACCTGATGCAGGCCGCCAGCGACATCTTCCTCGGCTGGACCACCGGCCCCGCCGGGCGCCACTTCTACGGCCGCCAACTGCGCGACATGAAGGGCTCGGCGGACATCGCCGACTTCCGGCCCTCCGGCCTGCGCGCCTACGCCGACCTCTGCGGCCGCACCCTCGCCCGCGCCCACGCCCGCACCGGCGACCGCCTCGCCATCGCCGGCTACCTCGGCAGCGCCGACACCTTCGCCGAGGCGGTCGCCGACTTCGCGCTGCGCTACGCCGACCGGACGGCGGCCGACCACGGCGAGCTGGTCGCGGCGATCGCCGACGGGCGGGTGGCGGCGACCCCGGGGGTGTGAACCGGGGCCGGGGGACGGCGAGTTCGGCGCGGCCTTCGGCGCCGGTGGGGTCAGTCGAGCCGCGGCCGCACCGCCGCGACCAGCAGTGCGGCGGCGACCAGCAGGCCGCCCGCGTAGAACGGGCCGAGGTCACCGGCCGCCGTGCCGAGGGAGGCGGCGGCCAGCAGCGGGCCGGCCGTGGCGCCGAGGTTGAGGGCGGCGGTCGCGTAGGCGCCGGCCAGCGCGGGGGCGCCGGCCGCCTCGTACAGCACCCGGGTGATCAGCGTGCCGCCGACCGCGAAGGACAGCCCGCCCAGCAGGAACACCAGCGGCAGCAGCGCGCCCGGCGCGTCCGCCAGGACGGCCAGGGCGGGCCAGCCCGCCAGCAGCAGCGGGCCGCCGACGGCGAGGACCAGGCCGGGGCGCCGGTCCGCGAGCCGCCCGGCGACGGTGACCCCGGCGAACGACCCGGCCCCGAACAGCACCAGCGCGACCGGCACCCACAGGTCGCCCAGCCCGGCCGGGCCGGTCACCACGGGGGAGAGGAAGGTGAAGCCGCCGAAGGTCGCCGCGTTCACCAGCGCGGCGAGCAGCATCGCGCGGAGCAGCGGGGGGCGGCGCAGCTCGCCGAGCTCCGCGCGCAGGGCCGGGGCCGGGTCCGTGGCCGCGGCCCGGTCGGTCGACGGGGCAACGGGCGGAAGGCCCTTGGCGATGCCGACGGCGGCCGGAAGGCAGAGCAGCGCGACGGCCCAGAACGCGGCGCGCCACCCGAACAGCGCGCCCAGCACCGCCCCGCCCGGGACGCCGGCGACCGTCGCCACCGTCGTCCCCGACAGCAGCACGGCGAGCGCCCGCCCCTTGCGGTCCGCCGGGACGAGCACGGCGGCGGTGGTCAGCGCCACCGCCAGGAACCCGGCGTTGGCGAGCGCGGCGACCACCCGGGTGGCCACCAGCACCGGGAAGCTCGTCGTCACCGCCCCGACGGCGTGCGCGGCCGCGAACACCAGGACGAACCCGAGCAGGCTGCCGCGCCCCGACCGGCCGCGGGCGAGCCCGGCCATCAGCGGCGCGCCGACCGCCATGCCGACCGCGAAGGCCGAGGTCAGCCCGCCGGCCGTACCGACGGTGACGCCGAGATCGGCGGCGAGTCCGGGCAGCAGCCCGGCGAGCATGAACTCCGAGGTGCCCATGGCGAACACGGCCAGGGCGAGCAGATAGAGCGGAAGGGGCATCGAGAGGCTCCGAAGCGGGGCGGTGGGAACGAGGAGGACGGACGTCTCGTCACCGCACGCTCAACCCCCGGGCGGCGCAGGCGTGGCGCTCGCTCGGACCTCGGTGGTTCAGGATCTCCGGGGTTTCAGGGGGCTGACGGCGCGTGACCGAAAGCCCCCACCCTGGATGCCTCAGGGCTCGACATGCCCGGCACGCTACCCGACCCCCTGCCGCCGGGTCACCCGGTTCTTCCGGTGGCCGGGCCGGGAGCCACCGGCCGGCGTACCGCGAATCGAGGAGGGACCGTGCCCTCCTCGATCGCGGTGGCCGGCCGGCACCGGCCTACCGCCTACCGTCCACCGGGACCGGCCTGCGGCTGGCGCAGGTGCCGGGCGAAGAACCCGGCCGCGTCCTCGCCCGCGAACCGCGGGACGCCCGTGTGCCCGCCCATGTTGGCGTGCAGCGTCTTCTCCCGGGAGCCGAAGGCGTCGAACAGGTCCAGGGACGCCTGCCGGTCGTTGCCCTCGTCGTCCCACTGCAGCAGGACGTGCAGCGGAATGGTGACCCGGCGGGCCTCCTCGAACACGGCGCGGGGAACGAGGCTCCCGGCGAAGAGGCCGGCGGCCACGATGCGCGGCTCGACCACCGCCAGCCGGACGCCGATGGAGATGACTCCCCCCGAGTACCCGACCGGGCCGCCGATCCCGGGCAGGGCGAGGAGGGCGTCCAGGGCGGCCCGCCATTCCGGGACGGACTTGTCGACGAGCGGGAGGACGAGGGCGTCGACGATCCCCTCGCCGACCGGCTCGCCGGCCTCCATGGCCCGGCGCAGGTCGGCGCGCGCCTGCTCGAGGGCGGCCCAGCGGGGCCGGTCCCCGCTGCCGGGGAGCTCGATGGTGGCCGCGGCGAAGCCGTCCGCCGCGCAGCGTCGGGCCCGGGCGACCAGCCGGGGGTGCATCCTGCGCAGTCCGAGCGGGGGGTGGCCGAGCAGGACCAGCGGGACCGGCTCGGACGGGGAGGCGGATGCGGGCGTCCACAGGATGCCGGGGATCTCGCCGAGGGTGAACCCACGCTCGAGGACGCCGCCGTCGAGGTGCTGTTCGGAAGTGAAACGCATGGTCGTGCCTTTCGGGAGTGCACTGGAACGGCGCTCCCGGACGACGACCTATCGCCCGACCGTGACCCCGGAGGAGAGCACCCATGTCGAAACGTTCACGGGTACCACCTCCTCGTTCTCTCGCACGGCCTCCAGGAGGCTAGCAGACCGGCGGTACCGGGGCACCGGAGAACCTCTCGGCCGGGCCGGGGGCGGGCAGCGCCCTAGGATGCCCGGAAACCGAGGAGGGGGTTCGATGGCGAACCGTGGGAGAGTCGGCGGCATCGTGGCCGTCACCGCGCTGTTGCTGCCGCCGGCGCTGTGGGCGGTGGGGCGGATGGAGTCCGGCAACGGCGGGCGGGCGGTGGCGGCCGACGTCCTGAACCGGCCGTGGGCGATGCTCGGCCTGGCCGCCGTCCTGCTGCTGGCCGCGGTCGTGGTCCGCGGCCGGTGGGACGTCGTCGGCGGGCTGGCGTCGGCGTTCGCGGTGTTCGGGCTGCTGCTGTCGGGTGGCGGCCACGTCCTGCAGATGTTCGGACCGAAGGTCCAGGGGGTGAGCCGCACCGCCTCCCCGGAGCGGGCGGACCACGTCCTGACGGTGGCCCACCACGACGATCCGGAGGGCTACAACGGGCGCTACTTCGTCCGGCTGGAGACCGGCACCGGCCTGGCGACCCGCCGCTGGGACGTCCTCGCCCTCCACACGGGCGGCTTCCGGGGCCAGGGGGAGTTCGTCGCGGCGGAATGGGCCGGGTCCGGCCGGGTCCGGGTCACCACCGACGCCGGCTACCGCGTCTTCACCGTCGACCCGGGCTCCGGCGAACCGACCCTCACCGAGAGCGTCGGCGAGCTGAAGTCCCTCGTCCAGGGGGCCTGAGCACGGACGACGGGACGTTCGCCGCCGAGGCCGCCGCGGCCTGGGACGACGGGTTCACGGTGGGGGAGGGGCTGGAGCGGGAGAACCGCGTGCTGCTGGAGACGTCTGACGTGGTGGCGGCCGTGGCGCTGCCGGCCGGCCGGGTACGGGCGTGGCGGGCCTGAACCGCGGGATCTGTTGCGGGGATCGGCCGCCGGGGATCGGCCACGGGGATTGTCAGTGCCGTGTGCAACGGTGACGTCATGCTGGCGATCACGGTGCAGACGAACGAGACGCGGCACCTGAGGGTGTCCGCGGACGACCTCGCGGGGATGGTCCGGCGCATCGGTGCGCCGGACGACCGCTTCCTCGTCGTGGAGCGGATACCGGACCTGCCGGACGTGTACGTGCAGGTGTGGCACGCCGACGGCGAGGAGTACACGCTGGAGCACCGGGACGGCTCCGCCGAGCGGCACTTCGAGGTGCGGCTGGCCGGGCCCGAGCCGGTGGTCGCGGCGATGACGGGCTGGGCGCGCGGTGCGGCGGGCTGGGACGAGGGGCTGGACTGGCAGCCGCTCGACCTGGGCCCGGCGCCGGCGCCGGTGCCGCCGATCGACCTGGAGGCGGGCGAGCGGCGGGAGTTGGAGGACCGGCTGCGGCTGACGCTGGCCTGCGGCTACACCGACCGCGCCCGGCTCGCCGAGCAGGCCGAGGAGCACCTGGTCGCGGGCGACCGCCGCCCGCTCTCGCGCCCCCAGGCCGAGCAACTCGCCGACCGGCTCTGGCTGGAACGGGTCGGCGAGCAGACCGGCTGGATCGGCGAGACGGATCCGGAGCGCCTGGCCCAGGCCTTCGCCGCCCTGGAGGCGGGCGGCATCACGGCCCGGGAGGACTTCGGCTGCTGCCGCTCCTGCGGCGACGCCGAGATCGCCGGGGCCGGCGAGGCCGACGCCCGCGGCTTCGTCTACTTCCACGCCCAGGGCACCGAATCCGCCGCCCTCGGCCACGGACTGTCCCTGCTGTACGGCGGCTTCGACGGCTCCCCGGCGGCCACCGCCGCGGTCGGGAAGGAGGTGGTCGCCGCCCTGGCGGAGGCCGGCCTGCCGACGGTCTGGAACGGCGACCCGTCCCAGGCCGTCGAGATACGCCCGCTGCTGTGGCGCCGCCGCCTGGCGGGGTGAGACCGGCACCGCGGTCCGGCGGCACCCCGACGGCCGGACGGCGGCGTCAGCCCCTCACGGCACCAGCACCCGCAGGGCGTCCGGTACCACCGCGACGTCCACCGGGAGCGCGGCGATGAACTCGCCGTCGGCGTAGGCGGTGATGCCGGGGGACTCGATCCGCAGGGCTTCGGTGCGCAGCGTGGTGACCTCCGGGTAGGTGATGTGGGTGCCCTTGAAGAGCGTGGGGAAGAAGCGGGCGATGCGCAGCCGGGGCATGGCGTCGACGAGGGTGAGGTCGAGCAGTCCGTCGTCGGGCAGGGCGGCGGGGCACATCAGCATGCCGCCGCCGTAGCTGCGGGTGTTGCCGACGGCGGCCAGGGTGAGGTCGCGTTCGATGACGGTGCCGTCGGCGAGGGTGATGCGGAACGGCAGCGGGCGGAGGTTGGCGAACTCGGCGGCGATGGCGAGGTTGTAGCGCATCCGGCCGCGCGGCCAGCGCAGCCGGTTCGCGCGGTCGCTGACCAGGGAGTCGAAGCCGGTGGCGAGGACGGAGCCGTACCAGCGCACCGCGCCGTCCGGGCCGGTGATCCGGCCGAGGTCGACGCCGCGGGTGCGCCCGGCGGCGATGACGTCGGCGGCGGCCTCGGGGGCGCCGAGCGGCAGGCCGTACTCGCGGGCGTGGTCGTTGCCGGTGCCGGCCGGTATCACGCCGAGCGGGACGGGCGTGCCGGCCAGGGCCTGGAGGGCGAGGTTGATCATGCCGTCGCCGCCGACCACGGCCACCGCGTCCACGCCGTCGGCCGCCGCCTCGCGGGCGAGCCGGACGGCGTCCTCGGGGGAGCGCCCGGCCCGCGGTTCGACGTCGACGCCGAGGGCCCGCAGCCGGGCGGTGGCCCGGTGGGCGGCGGGCTCGGCGTGGCCGATGCCCGCCGCCGGGTTGGTGAGAACGGCGACCCTGCGGACGGTTCTCACGTCGTTCACGGGATCAGCTTGCCCGGGTTGAGGATGCCCGCCGGGTCGAGTTCGGCCTTGACGGCGCGCAGGATGCGCACGCCGAGGTCGCCGATCTCCTCGGTCATCCAGGGCCGGTGGTCGGCGCCGACGGCGTGGTGGTGGCTGATGGTGCCGCCGGTGCGGAGGATGGCGTCCCCGGCGGCGCGCTTGGCGGCGCCCCAGCGGGTGAGCGGGTCCTCGCCGAGGGCGGCGACGACGGTGAAGTAGAGCGAGGCGCCGGTCGGGTAGACGTGCGAGACGTGGCAGAGCACCAGGGAGCCGGGCAGGGCGCCGGTGAGCGCCTCGGTGACGGCGGCCCGCAGGGCCGGCAGCCGGCTCCAGGAGGCCGCGGTCTCCAGGGTCTCGCACAGCGCGCCCGCGGCGAGCAGCGAGTCGCGCAGGTAGGGGGCGCTGAACCGGCCGTGCTCCCAGGCCCGGGCGGGGCCCTCGCCGAGCGAGGTGCCGCCGGCGGCGAGCAGGGCGTCGCGGGTGAGCTGCTGCCGGGCGGCGACCTGGGTGGCGCCGCCCTCGAAGACGGTGACGGCCAGGCAGCCGCTGACCGCCGGGGCGCCGCCGATCTGCTCGGTCATGGCCAGGTTGATCATGGTCTCGGCCTCGTCGGAGAGCCGGATCACGGTCGGGCCGGTGCCCTGCTGCTCGACGGCGCGCAGCGCGGCCGTGCCGGTGGCGAAGTCGGGGAAGCTCCACGCCTCGTACGCCTTGACGGCGGGCAGCGGGTGGACGCGCAGCCGGACGGCGGTGATCACGCCGAGGGTGCCCTCGGAGCCGAGGAAGAGCTGGCGCAGGTCGGGGCCGGCGGCGGAGGCGGGGGCGCGGCCGAGGTCGAGCACCCCGGCCGGGGTGATGACGCGCAGCCCGCGCACCATCTCGTCGAAGCGCCCGTACCCGGCCGAGTCCTGGCCGGAGGAGCGGGTGGCCGCGAAGCCGCCGATGGTGGCGTAGCGGAAGCTCTGCGGGTAGTGGCCGAGCTCCCAGCCGCGCTCGGCGAGCAGCTCCTCCGCGGCCGGGCCGGTGAGGCCGGCGCCGAGGACGGCCTCGCCGGAGGTCTCGTCCAGGTCGAGCAGCCGGTCGAAGCGGCGCAGGTCGAGGGAGACGACGGCGGCGAGGCCGCCGCGCTCGGGGTCGAGGCCGCCGACCACGCTGGTGCCGCCGCCGAACGGGACGACGGCGATGCGGCGTTCGGCGCACACCGCGAGGACGGCGGCGACCTCCTGCTCGCTGCCGGGCAGCACGACGGCGTCGGGGGCGTCCTGCGCCTCGCGGCTGCGGCGGCGCAGCAGGTCCGGGGTGGACTTGCCGCCGGCGCGCGGCAGCCGGTCGGCGTCGGCGGCGCTGACGTGCTCCTTGCCGACCGCGCCGGCCAGCGCGTCGAGGTCCTCGGCGGAGAGCCGGGACGGGTGCAGGACGACCTCGTCGGCGCTCGGCCCGGGAGCGGCGTCGCCGGTGACGCCGAGGGCGGCGGCGAGCAGTCCCTTGATGTCGGCGGACAGCTCCTTGGCCAGGGCCGGGTCGCCCCAGGCGTCCCACTTCATCGGGGGGAGCGGAAGTGCGGCGCCGGCCGGTCCCGCTTGCGTCTCAGGTGCCATGCGTTACAGTTTCACACATCATGTCAAGTAGTAACGACGAGCCCGAGACGCCGGGCCAGACCCACGGGGGCACCGGCCAGGTCCCGGGGGCCCGCAGCACCGACGACGCGATCCTGGACGCCGCCGCCGACCTGATGGTCCATCTCGGCGTGCGCCGCACCCAGCTCGCCGAGATCGCCCGCCGTGCCGGGGTCAGCCGGCCGACCGTCTACCGCCGCTGGCCGGACGTCCGGGCGGTGATCGGCGCGCTGCTCACCCGGGAGATCCTGGCCACCCTGGAGGCCGCCGTGCCGACCGGCCGGGACCGGGAGGCCTTCGTCGAACGGACCGTGGAGATCGCCGTCCGGCTGCGCGACCACCCGGTGATCGGCGCGCTGCTGCGCTCCGACGACTCCGACCTGCTGCTCGAGTACGTCGTCGAGCGGCTCGGCGCCAGCCAGCGCGGCCTGCTGGAGGCACTGCGCACCGGCATCGAGCAGGGCCAGGCACACGGCTCGATCCGGGAGGGCGAGCCGCTCGAACTGGCCGCCATGGTCCTGCTGACAGCCCAGTCCACCGTCCAGTCGCACCGCATGGTCGCCTCCCTGCTGCCCGAGGCGGCCTGGCGGCGCGAACTGGCCAGAGCACTGAACGGATACCTCGCGCCATGACCCCCACCGCAGGCCCGCACACCGGTCCGCACTCCAGCGCGCACGCCGGTCCGTCCTCCGGTTCGCACGCGGGCCCGTACACCGGTCCGCACGCCGGGACCACCCTGCTCAACGCCGTCCGAAGGGCGGCGGAGCTGGAGGCGCTCGGCGACGACGCCCGGATCGACCTCCTGGTCATCGGCGGCGGCGTCACCGGCGCCGGAGTGGCCCTGGACGCGGCCTCGCGCGGCCTGCGCACGGTGCTGGTCGAGGCCCGGGACCTCGCCTTCGGGACGAGCCGCTGGAGTTCCAAGCTGGTGCACGGCGGCCTGCGCTACCTCGCCTCCGGGCGGATCAAGGTGGCCCGGGAGAGCGCGGTGGAGCGCGGCGTGCTGATGACCCGCACCGCCCCGCACCTGATCCGCGCACTGCCCCAACTGGTGCCGCTGCTCCCGGACCTGCTGCGCCCCGGCCAGGCCGCGCTGATCCGTACCGGCTTCCACGCCGGGGACGCGCTGCGCCTGACGGCCGGCACCCCGGGCGCGCTGCTGCCCCGGGTGCGCCGGATCGACGCCGACCGGACCCGCCGGCTGGTGCCGGGCGTGCGGACGGACGGGCTGCGCGGCGCGCTGGTCGCCCACGACGGCCAACTCGTGGACGACGCCCGGCTGGTGGTCGCACTGGCCCGGACCGCCGCGCAGTACGGTGCCAGCGTGCTGACCAGGGTGCGCGCCGAGCAGGTCACCGGCACCTCGGCCCGGCTGGTCGACACCCTGACCGGGCGGGAACTCACCGTCCGGGCCGGCGCGGTGGTCAACGCCACCGGCGTCTGGGCGGGCGAGGTGGACACCTCGATCCGGCTCCGGCCCAGCCGGGGCACCCACCTGCTGGTGGACGCGAAGGCCCTCGGCAACCCGACCGCCGCCCTCACCGTGCCGGTGCCCGGCTCCACCAGCCGCTTCGTCTTCGCCCTCCCGCAGCAGCTCGGCCGGGTCGCGATCGGCCTGACCGACGAGGACGCCCCGGGCCCGATCCCGGACGAGCCGCAGCCCACCGAGGCCGAGCTCTCCTTCCTCCTCGACACCGTCAACGCCGCGCTCGCCACCGCCCTGACCAGGGCGGACGTGATCGGCGCCTACGCCGGGCTGCGCCCGCTGATCGACACCGGGGACGGCAGCACCGCCGACATCTCCCGCGAGCACGCGGTGCTGGAGAGCCCGTCCGGGGTGATCACCGTGGTCGGCGGCAAGCTCACCACCTACCGCCGGATGGCCGAGGACGCGGTGGACACCGCCGTCCGGCTGCGCGGCCTGCCCGCCCGCGCCTGCTGGACGGCCCGGCTGCCGCTGGTCGGCGCCCCCGGCCACGGGGACAGCCGCCCGCTGCCCGCCGGGGACGTGGTCGTCGGGGAGGCAGGCGTCGGGGACGGAACCGCCGGGCGGGTGCCCGCCTCACTGCTTGCCCGCCACGGCGGCGCGGCCCACGAGGTGCTGGCGGCCGGAGAGTTGACGCCGATCGCCGAGGACCTGGACGTGACCCGCGCCGAGATCGCCTACGCCGTCAGCCACGAGGGCGCGCTGGACGCGGCCGACGTGCTCGACCGCCGCACCAGGATCGGGCTGGTCGCGGAGGACGCCGAGCGGGCAAGGAAGGCGGTCGAGGAGATCGTCGAGGAGGCGCGGTAGCGCGGCAGCGCGTGGGGCCGGCCCGGCTGAGCGCCGTACCGGCACGTGTCCGCTCCGTTCCTGCGGCTCCACGCCTTGGCGCGGCAGCCGTGGATGGGTGCGGCCGTGCGGAGGAGGCGGAATCAGCGCGCCGTGCGCTCGGGCATCGGGTGCTCGGCGCCGGACAGTTCCAGGACGCAGGAGAGCGGGTGCTCGGCCCGGCCGGTGCGGTCCAGCCGCACCGCGAGCGGCCTCGGCGGCGTCGGCGGCTCCTCGGCGACCTGGGCGGTGAGGGTCAGCGGATAGTCGCCGTGCCCGTGGACGCGGTGGAAGTCGCACTCCTTGCCGTCGACCAGCAGCTCGGTCTCGGTGATCCAGCCGGACCGGACGTTGACGGTCACCGAGTGCCCGCCCTGGTCGAGGTGGAAGCTGTACCGCTGGCGCATCGGGACCTCCGGCGACCGGGCCTGCGACGAGGGGAGACGGCGGCGAGCCGACGAGGGGGAACGGGGGAAGAGCGGACGAGGGGAAATCCACTGCCAGTCTAGGGCGGGAGGTCGCTAGGGTGCTCGGCATGCGGAGCACAGCGGGCGGCCTGCGGCCGTACGGGCCGGACGAGGAGGTGGCCGAGGACGAGTACGTCCTCGGCCTGTACCGGGTGCCGGTCAAGGCGAGGACGGGGCGCGGGGTCGGCCCGGCGCCGCAGCCCGGGCGGCTGGAGGCCTGGGTCGACGGCGGCGCCCTGCGGGCCGTCCTGCGCCGTCTGGGTGCGCGGACCCTGCCCACCCTCGCCCGCCACGAGCCGGACCTCGACTTCAGCAGCCGGATCCGGCAGCCGTCGATGGCCGCGCTGGTCCGGGAGATCGAGCAGGTGGACCTGGCCCGGCTCCCGGCCGCCGAGCGCGAGGTGCTGGGCCTGCTGCTGGGCTGGGGCCGCAGGGCGACGGCCGAGAACGGTGCGCTGCGGATCGAGATCGACGCCGTGCGGTGACGCCCTGACCGGGCCGGCGGCGGTTCCCGGGCACGGTTCCCGTGTGCGACCCGGAGAAATTCCCGGGGTGGGCCCGCCTGCAGACGGATTCTCGTGATCTCTACAGTGTTGTAGATTCGTCCACAGGGAGAGATCAGAGGAGGGCATTGTGGGAGTTTCGCTGGCCAAGGGCGGCAACGTCTCGCTGAGCAAGGAGGCGCCCGGTCTGAGCGCCGTGATCGTCGGTCTCGGCTGGGACGTGCGCACCACCACCGGGGCCGACTACGACCTGGACGCCAGTGCGCTGCTGTGCAACGCGCTGGGCAAGGTGGTCTCGGACCAGCACTTCGTCTTCTTCAACAACCTCCGCAGCCCCGAGGGTTCGGTCGAGCACAGCGGCGACAACCTGACCGGCGGCGGAGACGGGGACGACGAGCAGATCAAGGTCGACCTGGACCGCGTCCCGGCCGACGTGGCCAAGGTGGTCTTCCCGGTGTCGATCTACGACGCCGACGCCCGGCTGCAGAACTTCGGCCAGGTGCGCAACGCGTTCATCCGGATCGTCAACCAGGCCAACGGCCTGGAGATCGCGCGCTACGACCTGACCGAGGACGCCTCGACCGAGACCGCGATGGTCTTCGGCGAGCTGTACCGCAACGGCAACGAGTGGAAGTTCCGCGCCATCGGCCAGGGCTACGCCTCCGGCCTGCGCGGCATCGCGACCGACTACGGCGTCAACGTCTGACCGTCGTCCGTCGGTAGCGGTCAACGCCCGTTCGCCCGAAGCGGGTCGACCGGGGTTCGGCAGTCACGGCCACGCGCTCAGTCGGTACGGCCGAGCGCGTGGCCGCCGAAGCCCCCGCCGCCGGTGAACTGGTGGTGCCACCAGGCGGTCATGGCCGGCTCGTCCATCCCCGACCAGTCCGGCGCCGCGGTGACCTGGGCCCGGCCCAGGGTGCGGCCCAGTTCCACCAACTCCCGCCCGGCCGCCGTCCGTTCGCGGTCGTAGGCGGCCAGCAGAGCCGCCCAGGAGCCGGCCTCCCGCCCCGCCAGCTCGAAGGCGTGGGCGTCCTGGATCGCCTTCACCGCGCCGCTGGTGTTGTGCGGGCGCACCACGGTGGCCGCGTCCCCGCCGATCAGCAGCCGTCCGGCCGTCCGGGCCGGGGCCGCCAGGTCGTAGACCGGCTGGAGGAAGGTCCGTTCGCGCGGGGTCAGGGTGACCAGGCCGGCCCAGTACGGCGGCAGGTACCGCTCGGCGAGCCGGCGCAGCTCGTCCACCTGCGGGTCGGTGAGGCTGCCCGCCGGGATGCTGGTCGGGCCGTCCAGGCGCAGCCAGGCGGGGGTGGGGGCGTAGAAGACCCAGTTCACCTGGGTGCGGCCGGGCGCGACCCCGGGGATGCGGTAGATCACCACCTGGCCGCCGGGGTAGCAGGCGGTGATGCACTGCTCCTCCGGCCAGGGCGCCGCGCCGCCGGGCAGCTCGGCCAGCAGGGCGTCGTCGTAGCTGCCTCGCCAGCACACGTACCCGGCGTACTCGGGCTCGGCCTGCGGGCAGACGGCCTCGCGGACCACCGAGCGGTAGCCGTCGGCGCCGATCACCAGGTCGTACGTCTCGCGGCCGCCGTCCGTCTCGACCCAGGCGCCGTCGGCCTCGGCCCGGGGGCCGTCAGCCTCAGCCTGGGGGCCCTCCGACCCGCCGCCGTCCGGTTCGTCCCCGCCCGGCTCGTTGCCGACGGCCGTCACGGTGGCACCCAGCCGGAACTCGACCTGCTCGGGCATCCGTTCACGCAGGGCCTGCCAGAGCACGCCCCAGTGGTGCGAGTGGAACGGGAAGGGCTGGGCCCAGAGCAGTCGCCCGCAGCCGTCCGGCCCGTCGCCCTCGCCGGCCGCGCCCCGGGCGACCCAGCGGCGGACGGTGAGGCGGTGGCGGCGGGTGTCCGCGTCGAGGTGTCCGGCCCGGACCAGTTCGTCGAAGCGGTCGTTGTGGGTGCACAGCCCCACGCCGCGGTCCTCCAGGTGCCCGGGGCTGCGTTCCAGCACCACCACCCGTTCCGCGCCGAGCCGGGCGGCCGCGCCGGCGAAGGCGCTCCCGGCGATGCTGCCCCCGACCACGGCCACCGAGCCACCGCGCACGGTCGCTCCTCTCCTGAGTCCCGAGCTTCGAGTCCGCGGCGTCCCCGCGATGCGATGTCCCCCCGCGACGCCCCCACGATGTCCGGGACACGACGATACGCGTCCGGCCGGTCCCCGGCGCCGTGTTCGAGCCATCCGGAGGGCCCTTCCGGCGACCCGGGAGAGCCTTATGCAACTAGTTGCATACCCCGCCGCCCGTCCCCTACCCTGCGGTAACAAACGCCCCCGGTCCACAACGCCCCGGTCCACTCCCCGGTCCACTTCCCGCCCGCGCCCCAGGAGACGTCGATGAGCGCCCACCCCGGCAGCAACCGCTACCCGCACCTGCTCAGCCCGCTCGACCTCGGCTTCACCACCCTGCCCAACCGCGTGATCATGGGCTCGATGCACGTCGGCCTGGAGGAGGCCCCCGGCGGCTACGAGCGGATGGCCGCCTTCTACGCCGAGCGGGCCCGCGGCGGCGTCGGCCTGATCGTCACCGGCGGCATCGCCCCCAACGAGGCCGGGCGCCCCTGGGAGGGCGGCGCGATGCTGACCACCGAGGAGGAGGCCGACCGGCACCGCGTGGTCACCGACGCGGTGCACGCCGCCGGCGGCAGGATCGCCCTCCAGATCCTGCACTTCGGCCGCTACGCCTACCACCGCGACCTGGTCGCCCCCAGCGCGATCCAGGCCCCGATCAGCCCCTTCACGCCCAACGCGCTCACCGCCGAGCAGGTCGAGCAGACCATCGAGGACTTCGCCCGCTGCGCCGAACTCGCCCGCCGCGCCGGGTACGACGGCGTCGAGATCATGGGCTCCGAGGGCTACCTGGTCAACGAGTTCATCGTCGCCGCGACCAATCACCGCGAGGACGAGTGGGGCGGCACGTACGAGCGGCGGATGCGCTTCCCGGTGGAGATCGTCCGCCGGGTCCGCGAGCGGGTCGGCGAGGACTTCATCATCGTCTACCGCCTCTCCATGCTCGACCTGGTGCCCGGCGGCTCCACCCTCGACGAGGTCGTGCGGCTCGCCCAGGCCGTCGAGGCCGCCGGGGCGACCATCATCAACACCGGCATCGGCTGGCACGAGGCCCGCATCCCCACCATCGCCACCTCGGTGCCGCGCGGCGCCTTCGGCTGGGTGACGAAGAAGGTGATGGGCAAGGTCGGCATCCCGCTGGTCACCACCAACCGCATCAACACCCCCGAGATCGCCGAGCAGTTGCTCGCCGAGGGCAGCGCGGACCTGGTCTCGATGGCCCGCCCGCTGCTCGCCGACGCCGACTTCGTCGCCAAGGCCCGGGACGACCGCGCCGAGGCCATCAACACCTGCATCGGCTGCAACCAGGCCTGCCTCGACCACACCTTCAACCTCCAGATCACCTCCTGCCTGGTCAACCCGCGCGCCTGCCACGAGACCGAACTCGTCCTCGGGGCAACGAAGTCGCGCAAGCGGATCGGCGTCGTCGGGGCGGGCCCGGCCGGCCTCGCCTTCGCCGTCTCCGCCGCCGAGCGCGGCCACGACGTCACCCTGTACGACGCCGCCGAGGCGATCGGCGGGCAGCTGAACATCGCCCGGCGCATCCCCGGCAAGGAGGAGTTCGACGAGACGCTGCGCTACTTCCGCACCCGGCTGGCCGAGTTGGGCGTCACGCTGCGGCTCGGCGCGACCGTCACCGCCGAGCAGCTGGCCGGGCAGGGCCACGACGAGCTCGTCCTCGCCACCGGCGTCACCCCGCGAACTCCCGCCGACATCCCGGGAATCGACCACCCCAGCGTGCTCGGCTACCTCGACGTGCTGCGCGACGGCGCGCCGGTCGGCGAGCGGGTCGCCATCCTCGGCGCCGGCGGAATCGGCTTCGACGTGGCCGAGTTCCTCACCGACCCGGGCGACGCGGCGAGCCTCAACCCGCCGGTGTTCCAGGCGAAGTGGGGCATCGACCCGGAGTACCGCGAGCGCGGCGGCCTGCGCGCCCCGGAGCGGCCGAAGCCCCCGCGCAGCGTCCACCTGCTCCAGCGCAGGACCACCAAGGTCGGCGCTGGCCTCGGCAAGACCACCGGCTGGATCCACCGCACCGAGCTCAAGCACCGCGGCGTGGTGATGGTCCCCGGCGTCACCTACGACCTGATCGACGACGCCGGTCTGCACATCACGGTGGACGGCGAGCGCCAACTGCTGCCCGTGGACACCGTCGTGCTCTGCACCGGCCAGGAGCCGCGCCGCGACCTGTACGAGGCGCTGCGCGAGCGCGGCCTGCCGGTGCACCTGATCGGCGGCGCCGACGTGGCCGCCGAACTGGACGCCAAGCGCGCCATCAAGCAGGGCACCGAGCTCGCCGCGGCGCTCTGAGCCCTCGCGTTCCGTACGGTCGGCGTCCCCGCGTCCCGTACGGTCGGTGCCCCCGCGTCCCGTACGGTCGGCGCCCCCGCCGCGAGCGGGGGCGCCGACCGAAAACCACTCGCCGTCCGCCCGGGGGCCGTTGCTAGTATCCGCAGGTCGCAGCGCGGATCACGGCGCGCGGGGCGTGGAGCGGATCACAGGGGAGAGCAGGCCGATGGACGAGCAGGGCGAGACGGCGTACGCGCCGATGGCGGACGAGCCGGCGGCGGACGAGCGGATCGAGTTGGCGTACACGCCCACGGTGGCGGACTTCCGGGAGGCCCTGGCCGCCCGGTCCCGGGCGACGCGCGCGGGCCGGCGCCAGCGGGCGTTCCTGTACCTGCTCGTCGTCTGCGGCCCGCTCATCGCCGCGCTCGACCTCTCCACCGGCAAGGGCATCGGCTTCCCGCCGGTGTTCATGGTGCTCGCCGCGCTGGCCCTGCTCCTCTGGCTGCCCCGGCTGCAGGCCGGCCAGTTCCACAAGTTGACCGCCGACAAGGGCGAGTTCACCGCCACCGTGGCAGCGTCCGGCGTGACCATCACCAACCGCCACTCCACCAGCACCCTGACCTGGCAGGCGGTCCCGCACCACGTGGAGACCCCGGGGCTGTTCGTCCTGCTGAGCAACGACAAGAACAACTCCTGCCTGGCCGTCCTGCCCAAGCGCGGCACCGCCGACCCCGACCGGCTGCGCGCCGTGCTCGACCGGCACGCCCCCGCGCCCACCCGGGGCTGAGCCCGGCCCGTCCCGCAGCCCGCAGTCCGTATCCCGCCTTCGCCCCGTTCGTCCCCTGCCCGCTCCCCGTACGATCGACGGCATGTCGCTGCCGCACGCCATCCTCACCGCCCTGCTGGAGAAACCGTCCTCGGGGCTGGAGCTGACCAGGCGGTTCGACCGGTCGATCGGCTTCTTCTGGCCCGCCACCCACCAGCAGATCTACCGCGAACTGGGCCGGCTGGAGGCCTCCGGACAGATCCGGGCCCTCCGGCCGGAGGCACCGGTGCGCGGGCAGAAGAAGGAGTACGAGGTGCTCCCGGAGGGCCGCGCCGAACTGGCCCGCTGGACCGCCGAGGGCGCCGCGCCGCGCGCCGTCCGGGAGCCCCTGCTGCTGCGGCTGCGGGCGGCCGCGGTGGTCGGCACGGACGGCCTGACGGCCGAGCTGGAACGCCATCTCGCCCTGCACCGCGAGCAGTTGGCCGATTACCGGGAGATCGAGCGGCGCGACTTCCCGGTCGAGCGGGCGGACGAGGAGAACCGGCTCCAGCACGCGGTGCTGCGGGCCGGCATCGGACTGGAGAGCTTCTGGGTGCAGTGGCTCGCCGAGACCCTCGACACCCTGCCGGCCGAGCCCTCCCGCCCGGCCCGCCCCTCCGACGCTTCCGCGGCCTCCGACCGGCCCTGACCTGCGCCGATCCCCGCCCGCGCGCCCGGCCCAGCCCCCGGTGGGACACTGGTGGCCTGTCCCTTCCCGAACTCTCGACCGGGGGACCCGTATGTCTCTGACCAGGCCCTTCCACGCCCTCACCGCCGCGGCCGTCGTCGTGGCGGTCGCCCTGGGCCCGGCCGCCCTCCCGGCGTCCGCCGCAACCGCCCAGCCACTGCCCTCCGCCGACCAGCTGAAGTCGGCCCTGCTGACCGCGGCCGACCTCGGCCCCGGCTGGACCGAGCCCCCGGCGACCCAGAGCCCCAGCCCCAGCGCCGGCGCGAGCCCCAGCGCGAGCCCGTCGAACCCGGTGACCGGATGCGACGCGCTCAGCGCCCTGATCAACATGTACGTCACCCGGCCGGGCGCGGCGATCCCGCGCGCCGAGACCGAACTCGACGGCCCGAACGGCAACCCGATGGTCACCCAGGCCCTCGCGGCCGAGCCGTCCGACCAACTCGCCACCGACTTCAACTCCGCCGCCGACGCCCTGAAGACCTGCCACACCATCACCTTCAACGCCGGCCCCAGCGACACCGTGACCTTCACCGTCAGCCCGGTCACCCTCGGCGACCGCAAGGACGCCCCCGCCGTCCACCTCGACGGCACCCTGGCCGGCGTCCGACTCAACGGCTACGTCGGCATCGAACGCTTCGGCACGGTGGCCATGGCCTTCGGCTACTTCGAACGCCAGGGCAGCAACGAACAGGCCGCCTCCATGGAGTACCGCACCGCCGTCGCCAAGGTCGAACGCGCCCTCGGCGCCAAGGCCGGCAGCACCACCGGCCCCACGGCCGTCCCCACCACCCCCACCGAGGGCCGCCGCGTCTGACCCTCCTCGCCCTCCGAACACCACCGCGGCCCCCCACCGAACGCACGAGGCGCTCGGCGAGGGGCCGCGGTGGTGGCCTGACGGCGACCGGACGGGGAGTCACGTTTTGGTTGTCCGGGAGCTCCTGTGAAGGCCCTCGTCGCTCTGTTGTTCCTGGTCCCCTTGTTTCAAGGAGCCCGCGGCGGGCGCCGGACCGCTCGGCGAGGACCAAGGGACCTGGAAGACTGGGAGCGTCGATGATGCCGGGGTGGGGGTTCTCGTGACCTTGCGGAACTACGACAGAGGGCATGGCTGCCAGATCTACCTGCAGGAAGAACGGAACGGGCAGCCTGACGTACGCAGAGGGATGAGCAGGAGACCGGTCTTCGGTGGGGGAGGCGATTCGCGTGGTGGGACGTTCGGTGGTGTTCCGGATGGTGCTGGTGGGGTTGTTGTGTGGCGCCAGTGCGTGCACCGGGGCGTCCGGTGGGCACGGCGGGGCGTCGGCGGGCGCCGTGTCCGGTGGGGTGGCGGCCGAGGTCGCGTGGCCGCTCGGTGAGGAAGGGGCGACGCTCTCGGAGGTCGAGAGGCGGCGGATCCTGCGATCGGCCGAGGAGAACGGCTGGGCTCCGGCCGGTGGCGAGGCCACGGTGGTCCGGTACGACAGCGGGTACGGCCCGGGGCTGATCTGGCGGGCGAAGGGGACCGGCGCGGTCTGTTCGGGATCGTCGCGTGGCTCGGGTCCCTGTGTTCCGCTGGCGGACATCGCCGCGAGGCCGAACCCGGGCGTCGGAATCTTCATCGGCGCCGCCTACTACGAGGGGAAGTGGTCGGTCATGCTGTTGTCCAGCGGTGAGACGGTCGATCGGGTCATGTGCCAGGGGCGGAGCTTTCCGGCGCGGCGGGCGTACGAGGTCACGGTCGACGGCGTGCTCCACACCGTCTACACGGTGTCGATACCGCGCGGACTCCAGGGCGAGTACCGGGTGGCCGTCCGACGGGACGGGCAGCCGGCCGAGGACCGCGTGACGCTCAACATGGATCGGGTCGCCGGCCCGGCGCGGTGCTGACCGGGCGGGCGAGGGCGGTGCACGGCGGGTGAGGCGGCGGCCCGGGCCGCCGGGGGAGGAACAGGTGACCGTGCTGTGAGGGGCTTCCCGAAGTCGCGGGAGGGGGTGGTCCTGCTGGCGGGCCTCCTGCTGATCGTCAGAGCGTAGTTCGCCCGGCGCTGATCCGGCAGGCCGAGAAGACTGGGGCCGTCCGGTCGGCGGTGCCATGGCGAAGGCTTGAGCAATGCGCACGGGGGGATGAGTCACGTGGTGGGACGTTCCATGAGGGTGAGCGCTGTTCTCGTGGGTTTGGTGTGTGCTGCCAGTGCGTGCAGCGGGGGTGGGGCCGGAGGGGTGGCGGGCAAGGGTGTCACGTCGGCGCCCGTGGTCCGGCCGGTGTTTGCGGAGAGCTCGAAGCAGGTGATCCTGCGGACGGCGAAGGAGAACGGGACGGCGCCGGCAGGTGATCGGTTCACGCTGGTCGAGTACGACGGCGGGTACGGGCCGGAGCTGATCTGGCAGGCGGAGCGGACCGGGGGTCTGTGCGCCGCGTCGGAGAGCGTCATGGCGGGTTGGTGCGAGACGGTGGAGGAGACCTCCGGGCGGCGGGTTCCCGGCGTCGGCGTCTTCGTGGACCCGGGGCTGCGCGAACGCGACGGGGAGGCGTGGTGGGTGGTGCGGGTGATGGCCAGCGGTGAGACGATCGACCGTCTGTCGTGCCAGGGAAGGGAGTTCCCGGTCCGTCAGGTGTACGCGGTCGACCTGGCCGGGGCCCGGCGCACCGTCTACACCGCCTCGATCCCGAGGAATCTCCAGGGGGAGTACCGGGTGTCCGTCCAGCGGGACGGGAAGCCGGACGAGGATCGTCTCGACCTCGGCTTCGAGAAAGGCCGTGTCGTGCAGTGCTGAGGGGCCGGCCGCCCTCGGGCCCGCTGCACGGGCGGATTCTGCCTGGCCGACGCCGAACTGCTGATGCGCCGTTTCCCGCAGCTGGGTTCGCTGTCGGCGGCGATGTGGGTCGGTCGGGTGCTGACGCAGAACTCCGTGACGTGGGTTCCCGGGCCGACCGACGTGAGTGTGCAAGGGGTGGCACAGGTCGAGTCGGCGATGCTGGCGGAGATCACGGCGAACGGGACGTGGGAGGAGGTCTCCATCGGTTGCGGTGTCCCGGAGGAGATCGCCGCCGAGGTGGGTGACCCGACCAGGTGGCTCCACAGCAGGGCCTTCGACGAGTCGGTCACCCGGACCCAGTACTCGGGGAGCTTCTCCTTCGACAAGCAGACTGGCCGGGTCTACTTCTGCGCGTTCAATCCGAAGATCAGGGAGGGGAGTTGAGCGTCTGCGGGCCTTGCGGGCGGCCGTACCCCCGTGACGGCCGCCCGTCGTACGGGCCTACGGGTGGTAGACGACCTCCGGGAAGGCCGTCGACGGTCCGTCGAGCAGGTTGCCGCAGTGCCGGCCCCGCAGGTGGAGGTCGAAGAAGGCACGCGGGTAGGCCTGTTGGACGAGGACGCCGCGGTCGGGGTCGAGGGTGCCGACCTGGGACTGGATCTCCTGCTCGGTCATGCCGAGCAGCTTGCCCGCCTGCGGGATCAGCGTCATGTTGTCGCCGTAGGAGCTGTGGATGGCGCCGGTGGCCTGGACGTCGAGGCGCCAGCCGCGCAGGTGGCCCCAGAAGGTCTCGATGAACGGGCTGGTGGCCCGGGTGTAGCGGGCGGTCATCATCATGAACGGCCGGTCGATGTCGGTGGTGATGGCGGGGTTCGACTCCATCCGCCCGTCCAGGGTGAGCCCGGCGCGGATGCGCTGGTCGGCGACCATGGCGAGGCCGACGGCGGTGCCGCCCTTGGACCAGCCGAAGGCGCCCATGTTCCGCGCGTCCAGGTTGCCGAGCAGGCCGGTCGGCAGGGTGCGGCCGTCGACGTCGGGGTTGCGGCCGTTGGCGAGGTCGACGACGCGGTCGAGGAGGAAGAGCAGGTCGGCGGCGTAGTCCTTGGGGGCCAGCCCCGGGGCGACGCCGTCCCGGGTGACGACGGTGCCGTCGGGGAACTCGGTGAATCCGTCGTGGGTGTGGTCGACGGTGACGACGGCGAAGCCGTGGCTGGCCAACTCCTGGACCACGATGGTGTGGTCGGCGCGGTGGCTGCCCGCGCCGTGCGAGTAGACGATGACGGGCAGCGGCCGCCCGGCCCGGTGGACGGGGGCGCCCTGGTGGCCGGCGGTGAGCGGTGCGAGTGAGAGGGGGAGGGGGAAGCCGGCGTCGTCGAGGAAGGCCTTCAGGGCGCCGTCGGTCATCCAGGGGGCGAGCGGGTACGCGTCGGCGGCCGCGGCCCGGGCCGGGTACCAGACGGTGGCCATCAGCTCGCGGAACTTTCCGGGCCGGGCGTTCGGGTCGAGCCTGGCCTCGTCGCGCAGGTGCAGCGGCACCATGCCCACGGGGAAGGGGCCGGTGGGCGCGGGCAGGGTGAGGCGGCCGGGGGAGCCGGGGCCGGTGCCCGTGGAGGAAGCGGGGGTGGAGGCGGGGGCGGCCGAGGCGGCGTGGGCGAGGCCCAGCGGCGCGACGGCGCCCAGTGCGAGGGCGGCGCCGAGCATGCGGCGGCGGCTCGGTCCGGTGGGGCGGGCGGTCGGCGTGCTGTCCATCGGCGTGGTGCCCGTCGGCGTCGTGTCCATCGGCGTGGTGTCCATGCGCGGAACGCTGTCACGTGGGGCGCGGGGGCGGCATCGGCCTGCGGATTGATGATCTGTCACCTGGCATTGGCCCACGGGTTTACATCCCCGGGCTGATGCGGAACGGGCGTGCGCGGGGTCTCGCGAAGGGCGGCCCCGAGGGCGTGCGGTCGACGTCTCGGCCCCCTCGGGTGCGGGAGGGGGTCGAGGGGGCCGAGGCGGATGGTGCCGAGAGGGATGGCGCCGTTGCCGATGTGCCTAGACGAAGTTCTTGTCGATCAGCATCTGCAGCACGTTGACGTGGAAGTCCGGGAAGTCCATCGGCACGATGCCGAACCGGGCGCGCTGCTGGGTGCGGGCGTTCAGGTACGGGTAGATGCTGCGGTCCATCAAGGTCTGAGAGCTGGTCTTGGGCCAGTAACCACCGGCGTACGAAAGGAAGTTGACGAACATCTTCGAGTAGCCCGGGTTGAGGAAGGCCTTGTCGAACTGGGCGACGATGCGCTGGCCCTTGGTCCCCAGGGGGTCGGTGCCGCCGGTCTGCCAGAGGTCCTGGGTGTCGAAGTAGCCGTTCTCGCCGCTGGACCAGTCGATCAGGCCCCACGGGTTGGTGAAGTCGGCGATCAGGACGACCTTCCCCCGGGCGGTGGCGAGGGTCGGCCAGCCGTAGAAGTGGAACAGGCCGCGGTAGCCGAGCCCGTCGAGGTAGTGGTTGATCCGCCGCATGAACTCGGTGTCGTCGAGCGCCTGGCCGCCGGCGCGCTCGTTGCGCAGGCGCATCAGGACGGTCTCGCCGGGGTGCGAGCGGAGGAAGGAGCGGCACTGGTCGAGCACGTCCTGGAGCCGGAGGTGCTGGTAGTTGTCCGAGTGGTAGATCCCGAGTTCGTCGGGCGCGCCCTGGAGGCCGTTGCAGCGGATGTCGAGGAAGCGGACGCCCTCGGTCAACTGCTGGGGGAGGCCCCAGTTCTGGGTGTGCGACCACTCGGTGCCGTAGGCGGGGTTCTCGCAGCAGGAGTCGTGGGTGCCGGGGATGGTGAGGTCCAGGAGGGAGGTGCTGCCGTTCAGGCGGCTCATCCAGCTGTCGGTCGGCAGCCCGCGCGGGGTGGTCGAGGCGGCGGCGGAGGGGGAGGCCGAGGCGCTGCCCGGGAGGGCGAGGCCTCCGAGGGCGGCGGCGCCGAATCCCGCGCCCCAGCTGAGGAGTTCACGACGTGCGATGCCCATGGTGCGGCTCCTTGGGGTCCAGTCGGTCCGGGGTCGATCCGGGGTTGATCCGGGGTCGGTCCGGTCGGTCGTACGAGTCGTGCGAGGCGTGCGAGTGGTGCGCTTGTCATCTTGGAGCACGGGGCCACTGCTTTGGCAGGTTCACGACGCCGGCAATCCGGGGCCGGACGGCCCCGGCGGGGTGAAGATCGAAATGCGCGGACGGCCGCCGCCCGCCACGGTGGGACCGTGGCTGCGATCGTCGTCCTCTTCGAACTGGCTCCGGACCAGGCCCTCGGCCCCGAGGGCGTCGGGCCGGGCATGGTCGCGGTGCACGCCGCCGGCCAGGACCCGGACGTCCCGGAGGACCCGCAGGCGCGCACCCTCTGCGGGCTGGACACCGCGCCGATGGAGCACGCCCACTACCGCCCCGCCCGGCCGGGCGAGCCGTGGTACCCGCCCGAGCTGGAGCAGCAGCGGTGCCGGCTCTGCGAGGCGGCGCTGCACCGGCTCTGAGAGTCCTGAGGATCAGGAGAACGTTCGAGCGGCCGGTCAGCGGGGCCGGTGGGCGATCGCGGCGAACATCGTCACCGACAGGTGGAACGCCCCGTGCCCGGCGGCCGCGTCGAGGTCGGCGTAGAGCCGGTCGCGCTGCTCCTCGGTGAGCAGGCCCCGGCCGACGGCCGCCGCGCCGAGACCGCGGAGGATCGGTCCGCCGACCGTGTGGGGGTCGTGCAGGAGGACGTCGGCGCCGAGGGTGTCGACGGTCAGCCCGGCCTCGACCAGCCAGCCCGCGAGGCTGCGCCCGGCCTCCGGCTGGGCGGCGGCGCCCTGGACGACGGCGGCCAGCGCGGGACGGACGTCCGGGGCCACCGGGTGCAGCACGAAGGTCGACCAGTCGGTGTCCAGCAGCGCGACCCGGCCGCCCGGGCGCAGCACCCGGGCCATCTCGGTGACGGCCTTCGCCGGGTCGGTGAGGTGCTGGAGAACGCGCTCGCACCAGACCGCGTCCAGCTCGCCGTCGGGCAGCGGCAGCGCCTGCGCGTCGCCGTCCAGGAAGCGGGCCGGGCTGCCGGCCTCGGCGGCGCGCCGCTCGGCGACGGCCCGCAGACCGGGGTGCGGTTCGACGCCGATCGCGCTTCCCGTGCTGCCGCCGGCCGCACCGCCCTCCGGGCTGACCGCCGCCGCGAGCACCCGGGTCTCCGAACCGGTGCCGGCGCCGACGTCCAGCGCGCGCTCGCCAGGGCGTACGGCGAGCCGCTCGTGCGCCCACGCGCGCAGGCGCCGTACCCCGGGGTTGGCGGCCTGCGCGTCCAGCGCGGCGACCAAGCGGTCGGTGTCTGCGGGGTCGGCGTTGGCGGCGTGGAAGGCCGAGGTGGGGTGCGGGTCGGTCATGGGCGCCACCCTAAACGGACATGACGGTCCATCAGCGACATCCCGTCCGCGCTCCTCGCGGCACGGCTCGTCCGGGACGGCGGTCCGCCCCCTGCCGACCGGCAGGGGCCCTGGTATGGCGGGTCCGGCCGACTTCCCGCTCCTCGCGCCCGCCGCCGAGGGTCAGAGTTCCGGCAGTGCCTCGCCGGCGCGGGGTTCGCGGTGCTCGGTGAGCCAGAACAGGTAGCCGCGCAGGTAGGCCTCCAGCCCGTCGTCGAGGTGGGCGGCGTACTGGCACAGGGCGTCCGGTTCGTTCCGGCTGTCGTCGCCCAGCCGCAGTTCGTCGGCGATCCAGGCGCGGACCTCGTCCCGGCGGGCCCACCAGTCGCGTACCGCCTGCGGGGTCCAGTGCAGGTCGCCGTCCCAGGCGTAGCCGCCCAGGGGCTCGTCGTGGGCGATCTCGACCAGGGCGGCCACTTCACGCGGGTTGACGGGCTGGCGGTGGACGAACTCGCAGTGCCTGTCGTCGGAGAGCACGTGCTCGGGGAGGTAGTACGGGCCGTTCAGCCCGCTGTCGGTCTCGCCGGCGTAGAACGGGCCGGGCACGTTCAGCCTGCCGCGCTGCTCCCAGCGGCCGTAGCCCACCGAGTCGGTCAGCTCCCGGGCGGTCGGCAGCGGGTCCCAGTAGGCGAGCTCCTGCCACGGCCCCTCCACCGGGTGGAGGAGCAGCCGCCCGCGCATCCGGGCTGCGGCCTGCCGCAGCGCCGCCTCGTGCGAGAGCTCCTGCCCCCGGTTCAGCGACCGGATCCACCGGCCGATCACCCCGCCCACCTGCGTCTTTCCCATGCGGCCCAGCCTAGGACCTGCCTTTGGGCGCGCGTCGTTCGCCCGGGGGGCGGGGGAGTGCCGGCCCGTGGACGGGGCGTTGCCTGAGCGGGCTCGCGGGCCCTCGGAACCGCTCAGGCGAAGCCGGCCTCGGTGAAGCGGCAGCCGCCGCGCTCGGCGCCGGACAGGACCGGGGCCGAGGTGAGCCGCGGGGTCTCGCGGATGTACTGGCGGAAGCCGGAGGCGCGGAACTTCAGGTCGAAGGAGTGGCCCTCGATGTGCCAGTGCGGCGAGTCCTGCTTGTCGTCGTCCGGTGCCAGCCGGTGTAGGTCGGCGATCTCCAGCTCCGGGGCCATGCCCTCGAAGCCGAAGTCGCCCTGGAGGTCCCAGACCTCTTCGAAGGCGAGGGTCGCGGGGGCGACCCAGAAGGAGAAGTTCCGCGCGGGCCGGACGGGGTGGACCCACTGGACGATGTAGTCGAGGTCGAGGAGGAGGCGCGGCAGGAAGTCGTCGGTCTGCTGCACGTACAGGCCGTGGACGGTGGCGTCGTGCCAGCCCATCTCCTCGAAGTCGGCGTCGCTCCAGACGCTTTTCGAGAGGCCTGATTCCTGGTGACCGCCGCTGTTCATGGTCGTCATCCAATCAGGCCCGGTGCGCGGGAAGTCGGCCGGGCCGACTTCCCGCGCACGTCGGCTCAGGCGGACGGCTCGCCGGTGGCGGTGCCCGTGCAGCAGGCCTCGGGGGCGCCGGCGGCGCTCTTGCCGAGGGTGTCGGCGTCGGCCTTGACCACGTAGACCTCCCAGGGCTCCTTGCCGGGGGCGGTCACCCAGACCTTGTCCTGGACGGCGTAGCAGCAGGAGGTGTCGTTCTCCTCGAAGGCGGCGAGGCCGGCGTCCCGGAGGCGGGTGGTGACGGCGGTGACCTGCTCGGTGGAGGCGACCTCGACGCCGAGGTGGTCCAGGCGGGTGTCCTCGCCCGGCTCGCCCTCGATGAGGACGAGCTTCAGCGGGGGCTCGGTGATGGCGAAGTTCGCGTAGCCGGGGCGGCGCTTGGCGGGCTCGGTGCCGAAGAGCTTGGCGTAGAAGGCGATGGAGCCTTCGAGGTCGGCGACGCGCAGGGCGAGCTGGACACGGGACATGGTGGCCTCCAACAGGCTGGATCGAGCCTGGATCGATATCCGTCGATGCAAGCTTGCGGACTGGATCGGCGTTCGTCAATATAGAAGCATGTCGAAACAGGAACTCCGAGTGCTGGGCCAGGACGACGGCGCGGACGGCTGCTGCCCCGGGCTGCTGAGCGCCCCGCTGGACGAAGGGCAGGCCGCCGAACTGGCGCCGCTGTTCAAGGCCCTGGGCGATCCGGTGCGGCTGCGGCTGCTGTCGATGATCGCCTCCGGCGCCGGCGGCGAGGTGTGCGTCTGCGACCTGACCCCGGCCTTCGACCTGTCCCAGCCGACGATCTCCCACCACCTGAAGCTGCTGCGGCAGGCCGGGCTGATCGACTCCGAGCGCCGGGGCACCTGGGTGTACTACCGGCTGGTCCCCGCGACCACCGACCGCCTCGCGGGCGTCCTCACCCGCCCGGCGCCGCTCGAACCGGGCTCGGTGCCGTTCGGAGCCGCCGAGTGAGCGCCGCAACCGGGGCGCCCGCCCCCGCCCCCGTCGCCGGCCGGCTGTCGTTCGTCGACCGCTACCTCGCGCTCTGGATCCTCGCCGCGATGGCCATCGGCATCGGCCTCGGCCGGCTCGTCCCGGGCCTGGGCGACGCGCTCGCGAAGGTGACCGTCACCGGCGTCTCGCTGCCGATCGCGCTCGGCCTGCTGGTGATGATGTACCCGGTGCTCGCCAAGGTCCGCTACGACCGGCTCGACACCGTCACCCGGAACCGCCGCCTGCTGATCCCCTCCCTGGTGCTCAACTGGCTGGTCGGGCCCGCCGTGATGTTCGCCCTCGCCTGGCTGCTGCTGCCCGACCTGCCGGAGTACCGCACCGGGCTGATCATCGTCGGCCTCGCCCGCTGCATCGCCATGGTGATCATCTGGAACGACCTGGCCTGCGGCGACCGGGAGGCCGCCGCCGTGCTCGTCGCCCTGAACTCCGTCTTCCAGGTGGTCGCGTTCGGCGCGCTGGGCTGGTTCTACCTGTCCGTGCTGCCCGGGTGGCTCGGCCTGGAACAGGCGGCGCTCGACGTGTCGGCCTGGGAGATCGCCCGCAGCGTGCTGATCTTCCTCGGCATCCCGCTCGCCGCCGGCTACCTCACCCGCCGCCTGGGCGAGAAGGCCCGCGGCCGCACCTGGTACGAGACCGGGCTGCTGCCGCGGATCGGCCCGTTCGCGCTGTACGGGCTGTTGTTCACGATCGTCGTCCTGTTCGCGCTCCAGGGCCGTGCGATCACCTCGCAGCCCCTCGACGTCGCCCGGATCGCGCTGCCGCTGCTGGTGTACTTCGCCGTCATGTGGGCCGGTTCCCTGGCGCTGGGCCGCGCGGTGGGCCTGGACCACCCGCGCGCCACCACCCTGGCGTTCACCGCCGCGGGCAACAACTTCGAACTGGCCATCGCCGTCGCCATCGCCACCTTCGGCGCCACCAGCGGCCAGGCCCTCGCCGGAGTCGTCGGGCCGCTGATCGAGGTGCCGGTGCTCATCGGTCTCGTCCACGTGGCCCTCGCCGCCCGCCGCTACTTCCCCCAGCCCGCCACCGCCGTCGAAGGGTCCGCCCGTGTCTGAGCCTCAGCCGCCCGTGCCCGCAGCCGTGTTGCCGTCCGGGCCGTCCAAGCCGTCCGTGCTGTTCGTCTGCGTGCACAACGCCGGCCGTTCCCAGATGGCCGCCGCCTTCCTGAGCCACCTCGGCGGCGACCGGGTCGAGGTCAGGTCGGCCGGCTCCGCGCCCGCCGACACCGTCAACCCGGCCGTGGTCCGGGCGATGGCCGAGGTGGGGATCGACCTCTCCGCCGAGACGCCCAAGGTCCTCACCGTCGAGGCGGTCCGGGCCTCGGACGTGGTGATCACCATGGGCTGCGGCGACGCCTGCCCGTACTTCTCCGGAAAGCGCTACCTGGACTGGCAGTTGGCGGACCCGGCCGGCCAGGGCGTCGACGCCGTGCGCCCGATCCGCGACGAGATCGAGCGGCGCGTCCGCGGTCTGCTCGCCGAACTGGGCGTGGGGGCGGGGGCGTGAACGGGGGAGTGGCCGTCGTCGCGATGACGGCGGCGCACGCCGAACAGGTCCTGGCGATCTACCGGTTCGGGATCGACGGCGGCGACGCCACTTTCGAGACCGCCGCGCCGAGCTGGGAGGCGTTCGACGCCGCGCGCCTGGCCGAGCACCGCCTCGTCGCCCTCGATGGACACGGAGACGGGGACGGCCGGGTGCTCGGCTGGGCCGCAGTGGCCCGGGTGTCGGACCGGTGCGCGTACGCGGGTGTGGTCGAACACTCCGTCTACGTCCACCCGGAGGCGCGGGGGCGGGGCGTGGGCGCCGCGTTGCTGGAGGCGCTGATCGCCTCCACCGAGCGGGCCGGGATCTGGACGATCCAGTCGGGGATCTTCCCGGAGAACACGGCCAGTCTCGCCCTGCACGCCAGGGCCGGGTTCCGGGTCGTCGGGACGCGGGAGCGCATCGGCCGGCGCGACGGCCGGTGGCGCGACGTGGTCCTCCTCGAACGCCGCAGTCCTACGGTCGGTTGAGCACATCGCTGACCGAATCGCCGTCCGGAGCGCCGTCCGCCCGGTGGCGCGGAGTGGGAAGTCGGCCGGGCCGACTTCCCACTCCGCACGTGTCCGGGTACGGCGCCGACTACACGCCGACCGCGGTGCCGGCGTGGGCGGAGGCCGCCTGGTACTCGTCGTCGCCCTCGAACCGTGCTTCGCAGCCGGTGGTGAGGGTGCTGGCGACGATGACCGGATCGAGGATCTTGGAGCCGGAGTTCAGCTTGGCGATCCCGCTCTGGTCGGTGGTCGCGGAGCCGACGCGCTGGCCGCTCGCGGTGCTGTAGAAGGTGATCTGCCGCCCCACGATCGGCTTGCCGTCCGTGTCGGTCAGCGTGGCCTCGAAGTCGCCGCTGATCGGTGCGTTGGCGACCACGTGGCCGCTCACCGTGCGTGCCGTGAGCTGGACGGGCTTCTTGTCGGAAGTCATAACGTAACCTCCTGGATGCTCTGGGCTACTCCCTCCACCGTAGGCACGTCCGTGAGGGCCTGCACCCGGGCCGTATCGCCGCAGGTCAGGGCCGTCGGCGGGCCCGCTCCTCACGGGCCGGTCCCGCCCTCGGCGGGGGTGCGGGGAGCGGGCGCGACCCGGTGGCGTCCGGCGCGGGGATCGGGGAGACTCGCGCGCATGGTTTCGGTGTTGCAGAACGTGGCGATCGACTGTGCGGACGCCTATGAGCTGGCGCGGTTCTGGAGTGGTGTGACCGGTCGGCCGTTGGACCCCGACTGCCGGCCGGGGGACCGGGAGACGCAGGTGCTGCTGGCGGAGGGGCCGGTGCTGTACTTCAACCAGGTGTCCGAGGCGAAGACGGTCAAGAACCGGGTCCACCTGTGCCTGCGGCCCGAGACCTCGCGCGACCAGGAGGTGGAGCGGCTGCTCGGCCTCGGCGCCACCTTCGTCGGCGACCACCGGAACCCCGACGGTTCGGGGTGGGCCGTCCTCTCCGACCCCGAGGGCAACGAGTTCTGCGTGCTGCGCAGCGACTCCGACCGGGCCGTCACGAACCCCTGACGCCCGTGCGCCGCCGCGGCCGGAGCCGCGACCAGGCCCCGACGCCCAGGGCCGTCCCGATCCCCAGGAAGGCCCCGACCCCGGCCGGCGCGACCCACCCGGTGATCGGCGCCGCCGCGCCGCCGCCGTCCCCGGTGAGGGCGAGCAGCGCGGTGAGCAGGCCGTACGGGACCAGCAGCGTCCCCGCGCAGGCCAGGGCGAGCAGCGGCCCGCGCGGGAGGCGCCGTCCCCACGGCCAGGCGAGGGCGCAGGCCATGGCGAGCCCGGCCAGGGCGAGGACGGCGGTGAAGTCGACGCCGTGCCGTTCGAGCCAGACCAGGGCCCCGGGCGCGCCGTTGCGCCGACTTCCCACTGACGGGGTGCCGGGGGCTACCGGGAGAGCAGGACCGCTCCCGCGGCCGCCGCCGCGGCCAGGATGACGAGGGCCAGGACCGCGCAGCCGAGGTTCGCCTCCACGGACCCCCGGGTGGCGGCGAGGGCCGGTGTGAAGTCGGCCGGGTTGTCGGGCGCGTAGTGGATCACGACCTCCTGGCCGTACACGGCGGTGGTGTCGGACAGGTACGAGGGCTGGTAGCCGGTGACGGCCGTCCCCTCGGGGGTGGTGAAGGAGTAGACGGGTGTCCGGCTGGTGCGGAGGTCGCCGTCCGCGTCGGTCTCGACGGTCCTGAGGACGGCGATGACGCGGCCCGTCGCGGACGCCATGGCGTCCAGCTCGGCGAGACGCTTCCTCATGCGCCGCCGCTCCCCGGGCAGGTGGAAGGCGGTGAGGACGGTGAGCGGCCCGCAGACCGCGACCAGGGCCCACGGCCAGCCCCAGTCGATCGAGGCGACGACCACCAGCCCGACGTAGATCAGCAGGACGGCGGAGTTCGGCAGGCCGAGCCCGCGCCCGCCGTCCTGGGGGCTGTTGGTGAACCGGAAGGCGTGCGGTCTCCCCGGTCGGTAGCGGATTCCGACCTCCCGGCCCACCCAGGCCGTGGTGATCAGGTCGCCGGTCCCGGTGTCGTTCGTGACGACGAACTCCTCGCCGGTGGAAGGGTCCCGGAAGCGGACGACCACCGCGATCCCGTCCTCCTGGGAGCTCCCGTGCCGCGGCTCCCGCACCCGTTCGATCCGCCCCGTCACCCGTACCGTCCGCTGCGCCCGGGTCAGGCCGGCCAGCGACCGCCCGTACCCGACCAGCGCGACGAGGCCGAACGCCCCGCACCACAGCGCCAGAACTCCGTGCCAGTTCATCTGCGTCCCGTTCCTGTCCGTGGTTCAGTGCGCCGAGGTGCGCCGCAGCACCCGGCCCTGCCCGTCCGCCTCCAGCACGGCGGCGCCCCCGGGCCCGGTCACGCTGACCGTGATGGTGACGGGGCCGTCGGTGCGGAGGACGGTGATGCTCCAGGTCTGCGGGGCGTGGACGCCGAGGGTGGTCCTGGCCTCCTCGACCAGGGCGGGGAACCGCTCGTAGGGCAGCGACTTCGGGTCGAACTCGCGGGCCTTCGTGCCGGCCGAGGAGAACGTCACCGCCAGCAGGTTGTCCGTCACCTGGAGGGTGGTCACCGGGCCGTACTCGCCGTTCCGGGTCACGGAGTCGATCGACCGGCCCAACGCGCCGTCGTCGAGGAAGGACTGGCCGGCGCCGAGCACGACGGTGCCGGACCCGCCCGTCACCACCTCGGCCGACCACGAGGAGGAGACCGAGGGGTCCGCCGAGGAGGACGGCGGTTCGGCGGGCTGCTGCTCGAACAGGTCCGCGCGGAACAGGAAGACGACGGCCGTGGCGGCGAGCAGCAGGCCGAGGAGCCCGACGAAGCCGACGGCACGGCTCTCGGGAGGCTCGCTCAGCCTGGTCGCCTCGGGTGCGGAGTCGAGTCGGGCTCCGGCCGCCCGCTCCTCCCACTCCGGGGTCGGCCGCTTCACGATCCGCATGTCCGTCGGCCGGTCCGGCGGGTAGCGGACCACCAGGACGGTGCGGGGCACGTAGTCGGGGAGGTCGGCGACGTTGATGTCCTGGGTGAGCTCCACCCGGAACGCGGGCCCGTCGTCCGGTACGACGGTGAGGTCGAACCGCACCGCCCGGTCGGTCACCTGGCCCTCGGGGACGGTCCGGCCCTCGACCACCGCCAGCGCCGTACGCGGGACGACGGCCGCCTCCCGCGCCCGCCGCGGCCAGCCGGCGAGGAGGTACAGCAGGCCGTAGCCGATCGGCACGCCCAGGCCGCCGACGAGCAGCGGCACATTCTCCAGGACGACGCCGACGACCAGCCCGGCGAGCGAGCCTCCGATGACGCCACCCGTCAGGAAACTGCGGGCGAGGGCGATCGGCAGGTTGCGCCTGGGCGGCACGCCGGGGGTGATCGTCATACCGGTGATTGTGCCGGGCTGAGGGGCCGGCCGATAGGCCTTTGTGCCGTCACCAGTGGGGAGTTGCTGGCGCCGGGCCCTGCCGGACGGGCTTCGGCCTCGGTCGGCTACTCGTCATAGACGACCGTGAAGTCCCTTTCGGCCGTGGCGAATTCGGCCAGCTGGCTGCGGAGCAGCGCGGCCGAGGACGGGACCTCGCGCTCCAGCTCGGCCCAGCCGGTGAAGCGGAGCTCGCGGGGCATCGCGACCAGGCCGGTGATCGCGTCCCAGAAGGCGTTCCAGTTCCTGCCGTAGAACGCCGGGAAGCCGAGTTCGCGCTTCAGGACGGCGTGGAGGCCGCTGTCGTCGCGGACGGATCCGACGTCGATGGTGACGAGGCGGGGCACGCTCGGTGTCGGGTCCTCGGTGGCGCCCGGGAAGGACGGCAGCCACCAGCACCAGACCGACCGGTCCTCGGGCCAGGGGCGGCCTTCCTCGTCCGCCCGGTCCTCGAAGACGTCCGTGGCCAGGTCGATGGGCCGCCAGGCGGGGTCGAGCGGCTCGTCGGGCGTCGGAGGCCGGACGAAGCGGCGGCCGCGCTGGTCGCAGGCGCCGTACTCCTGGACGTTCCGCTGGGCCCGCACCAGCGAGACGCTGTTGGCGCCGCGCGGCAGGAGCGGCCGGCGGAGCTGGGTCGGGTCGTCCTCCCAGGAGCAGACCGGGCAGACGACGGACGAACCGGGCCACCCCTCCCGGACGTCGAAGACGAGATGGCCGCAGCAGGGGCAAGGCCGACGAGTGTCCACCCCGGTAGTCTGGCCCGCCGTCCCGGCCGGTGGCGACCCGGTTTCGCGCGGCCGTTCGTCAGCCTTCCGTTCTGCTCCCCAACTCCGCTGCAACTGTGTGCAATCGGCTCGGGGGCGGCGGCGGTGCGCGGCTACGCTTCTCGGTAGGAGCCGCACGGGGAGTGCGCCGTCCACCCCGACAATTCCCAGGCAGGTGAACCATGCCCTCAGTCATGCCGTCCAGCAGCGCGGTGGCGGTCCGCAAGGAGGTCGCCGACCGGTTGCGCGAGCTGTGCCGCGACGCCGGGTTCAACGGGCGCGAGCTGGCGCTCCGGGCCGGCTGGCACCCCTCCAAGTCCTCCCGGATCATCAACGCGCTGACCTCGCCGTCCGACGAGGACATCCGCACCTGGTGCCGGCTCTGCGGGGCGGAGGAGGAGTCGGCCGACCTCATCGCCGCGACCCGCTCCGCCGAGTCGATGTACGTGGAGTGGCGGCGGCTCCAGCGCACCGGGCTCACCCGGCTGCAGAACTCCTACGTACCGCTGTTCGAGCGCACCAGGGTGTTCCGGGTGTACAGCTCCTCCCTCGTCCCCGGGTTCCTGCAGAGCCGGGGCTACGCAACGGCGTTGCTCTCCGCCATCACCCGTTTCCACGGCACCCCCGACGACGTCGCCGACGCGGTCGACGCCCGGCTCGCGCGCTCGCGGATCGTCCGGGAGGGCGGGCGGCGGTTCGCCCTGCTGATGGAGGAGTCGGTCCTGCGCCACCGGATCGGGGACGCCGGGGTGATGCGCGGGCAGCTGGAGGACCTGCTGGCCGCGACCGCGCTGCCCGCCGTCTCGCTGGGGGTCATCCCGGCGGGCGCGGAGCGGGAGGTGTGGCCGCTGGAGACCTTCAGCCTCTACGACGGCGAGCAGGTGGAGGTGGAGACCCTCACGGCGAGCCTGACCGTCACCCGGCCCCGCGAGATCGCCCACTACCTGGACGCCTTCGAGAAGTTGTCCGGTACGGCCGTGTACGGCGACCGGGCCCGGGCGCTGATCGGTTCGGCGCTCGACACGCTCGGGTGACGCCGCGGATACCACGGTTCGGTGATCGGCAAGGGAGGATGACCACGAACCACCTATCCGAGCGAATCTGACGGTGCATCAGTTAGCATCCGGTCACTCCGGACCATGATGCGGTCAGCATCCGTTACGGAAAAGGTGGTTCGCATGGCCAGTATCAGTGGGCAGCCGATCCCGGCGATCACCGAGGCGACCCTCACGGAGATCGCCGACAGCGGCCTCCGGGGCCCTGGCAACACCGTCAACCAGGCCGTCGTCGACCTCGGCAACGCCCTGGTGGCGGCCGTCCAGGGCGACGAGAGCGTCCAGCTCCCGCCGGAGCTGGCCGAGCTGGTGGCCCAGGTGCGGCGGATCGCCGAGGTCGAGGTCACCGGGATCCCCGTCGAGGAGAACCTCAAGCTGTCGGCGTTCACCATCAAGCTGCACGGCGACGAGCAGCGCCCGGTCGTGATCCTGCCCGCGGGGTGGAACCCGCTCGGCTGGCTGCCCTTCGTCTACGCCTACTTCAAGCTGGCGCTGCGCGGCTACCACGTGCTGACCTACACCCCGCGCGGCCTCGGCTACCCGGGCTGGATCTCCACCTCCGGGGGGCACATCGACGTCGCCGGGCCCAAGGACTGGGCCGACGGCTCGAAGGTCATCACCTACGCGGAGGGGCACTTCAGCCCGAGCAAGGTCGGCTTCCTCGGCGTGTCCTACGGCTCCGGGATCAGCCAGCTGGTCGCCGCGCACGACCGGGACGAGCGGGTCAAGGCCGTGGTCGCGCTGAGCACCTGGGGCAACCTGGCCACCAGCCTCTACGCCAACGACACCCGGCACGTGGAGGCCGTCAAGGTGCTGGTCGGCTTCACGGGCGGGGAGCGGGACGACAAGTTCGACGAGGAGGCCCTGGACATCCTCGACAAGTTCGACCAGAACCGCGACCTCGACGACGTGGTCGCCTGGGGCACCGAGCGCTCGCCGGAGACATACCTGGGCAAGACCAACGAACTCGGCATCCCGACCTACATCTCCAACACCTGGCACGAGACCCTCTTCCCGGTCGCCCCGGTGATCGACGTCTACAACCGGCTGACCGTGCCGAAGCAGCTGAACCTGTGGATCGGCGACCACGGCGCGCCGGAGGGCGCCGGACTGTCCGGACTGCTGACCCACCTGCCGTTCCCCGGTCTGGCGGAGCCCCTCCGGGAGGCCTACGAGTTCCTGGACCACCACCTGCTGGGTGCCGACAACGAGGCGCCGAACCGCCCGCGGGTGACCAACCAGGTCATGTTCACCTACAAGACCAAGCCGGTACTGGGCGGCGGGCGGCGGATCACCGAGGCCGCCCGCCGGGAGGGCCACGACTCGTGGGCGGACGTCACCACCGGCACGGAGGCCTGGTACCTCACCGGCGTCAACGGCGACGGTGACGGCGCGCTGGCCGACAAGCAGGCCGCCGGCTGGTCGCGGAGCTTCACCGCCGGCCTGGAGACCAAGGCCACCGCGGTGGACGAGGTCATGAAGACGGGCCAGAAGGAGTGGACGGGCAACCCCCGGAAGTACGTCCTGGCCGAGTTCGAGCGGGAGAACCTGCTGGTCTGGTCGACCGACCCGCTGACCGGCAGCGACGGGGTGGCCCGCCGGATCCGGGGCGCCGCGGCGGTCCGGCTGACCGTGCGCAGCACCGAGGAGGCCGCCACCCTGGTGGCCTACCTGTTCGACGTCGCCCCGGACGGCACCGCGCGGATCATCACCCACGAGCCGTACACCGCGCTCGGCCTGACGCCCGGCCAGGACACCACTGTCGACTGGGAGCTCCAGCCCGCCGCGTACGACGTGCCGGTCGGCCACCGGGTGGCGCTGGTCGTCAACAGCCGGGACCAGCTGTACTCCTACGCCGCGGAGCAGGGAACCATCACCATCGGCTCGCCGAACGGGCACGAGTCCCGGCTGGAGCTGCCGCTGGGCTGATCCGCTCGCCGCTCCTGCCCCGGCCCGTCGCCCTCGTGGCGGCGGGCCGGTCGGCGTCCGTCAGGCCGTGCTCCTGGCGGAGGTGCCGCGCAGCAGCAGCGCGATGAGGACGGCGAGCAGCGCGCCGACGGCCGCCAGGCCCCACAGCACGGAGTGGAAGGCGGAGTCGTAGGCGTGCGCGAGGAAGTCCGTGAAGGCGCGGTGGTCGGTGGCGCCGGAGAGTTCGGCGGCGCCGGCGAGGTCCCCGCCGGCCGTCCGGTCGGCGACCTCGCCGGCCCGGGAGGCGCCCGGGTGCGCGCCGATGCCGTCGGCGACCCGGGTGCCGAGCACGGTGGCCAGCGCGGAGCCGTACACCGCGACGGCGACGGCCTCGCTGCCCAGGCGCAGGGTGTTGAGGAAGCCCGCCGCCATGCCCGCCTTGGCCGGGTCGACCAACTCCAGCGCCTGGCCGTCGACCAGGCCGGCCGACAGCCCCATTCCGGCGCCGGTGATGAGCATCGGGGCGGCGAGCAGCAGCACGGTGGCGGAGGGGGAGAGCAGGGTGAGGGCGAGGTCGCCCGCGACCAGGCAGGCCAGGCTGAGGAGGACCAGGGTGAGCGGGCGCATGCCGTGGGCGACCAGCCTGGCGGCGAGCATCGGCAGGACCAGTACCGGTGCGGTGAGCAGCAGCATCAGCAGCCCGGCGGCGCCGGTGCCGCGGCCGGTGACGGCGGTCAGGTAGCTCGGCAGGTAGGTGAGCACGGTGACGAAGCCGAAGGAGGCGGCCACCGGCACCAGGCAGAGGCCGAGGAAGCGGCGGTCGCGCAGCAGGCCGAGGTCCAGCATCGGGTGGGCGCTGCGGTGCTCGACGGCCGTGAAGACGCCGAGTACGGCGACCGCGCCGGCGAACAGGCCGAGCACGCCCGCACTGCCCCAACCCCACTGGGAGCCCTGGACGATGGCGGTGGTGAGCAGCACCATGGCGAGCACGAACAGCGCGCTGCCGGGGACGTCGATCCGCCCGCCGCCGGCGCCGCCGCTGCCGCCGGGTGCGGCGGTCACGGCTCGGGCGATCACGGGCAGCGCGAGCAGGACGAACGCCAGGGCGACGGCGTGCACCGCGAACACCCAGCGCCAGCCGAGGCCCTGCACCAGCACGCCGGCCAGCGACGGGCCGAGGGCGACGCCGGCCCCGGCGACGGTGCCGAACAGCGCGAAGGCCCGGGCGCGGGCCGGGCCGTCGAAGACGGTGGAGAGGATCGCCGCACCGCAGGAGAAGATCGCGGCGCCGCCGATGCCGGTGAGGGCGCGGGCGGCGTCCAGCCAGAGCACGTCGGCGGCGACGGCGCTGGCGAGCGAGCCGAGGGCGTAGAGGGCGACGCCGGCGGCGAAGGCCCTGGCCCGGCCGATGACGTCGGCGATCGAGCCCCAGACCAGGGTGAAGCAGGCGAAGGCCACGTTGAAGGCGTTGACCACCCACTGGAGCGGGGCGAGGTCGGCGTGGGTGCCGGCGCCGATCCGGGGGAGGGCGACCGCGGTGCCGGAGATGGACATCGGGACGACGAAGACCGCGAGGAGGACGGCGGCGAGGACGGGCGTGCGGGCGGGGCGTCGCCGCTGGTCGGGGGCGTCGGACGGCGCGGCCTGCATGGCCTGCGTCGGCTGTGCGGCCTGTGTGGGCTGCGTGCTCAAGGGGGCGTGACTCCAGGCTTGAACCGGCCACGGGGTGGCCAGGTACGGATTTGATCGAACCTAAAGCTGCCATGGCGCCGAGGTACGATGCAACCCATACCTTGCGGAGGAGGAACCGATGCCCGACGCCGAAGGCCACCCCTCGACCGGGGAGATGGACCTGCGCACCGTCCTGGGTGCGCTCGCCGACCCGCTGCGCTACGGCGTGGTCGCGGCCCTGCTGCGGGAGGGCGAGGGGGCGGCGCGCACCTGCGCCTCGTTCAACCTCCCGGTCTCCAAGTCCACCCTCACCCACCACTTCCGGGTGCTGCGCGAGTCCGGCCTGATCCGCCAGGTCGACCGCGGCAACAGCCGGGCCGCCACGCTGCGCCGCGAGGACCTCGACCAGCGCTTTCCGGGGCTGCTCGACCTGGTCCGCGCCGACTCCTGACGGCGGGGGAGGCCCAAGCGGAGGTCAAGGAACCTTGACCTCCGCTTGGGGCCGTCCAGGGCTGACGGCGTGTCAAACTGTGCGCCCCGCAGGCCGATGAGGAGAGTTCGGTGGATCTGGCGCGCCCCCTGATCGAGGACTTCCCCGCCCACCCGGACGGCGATCCCGCCGACGCCCTGGCCCGCGCCGTCCGGGCCCGCCGCACCGCCCTCGGTCTCACCCTCCCCGACCTCGCCGTTCGCACGGGCCTCCCCGAGGCCGACGTCCGGGCCGTCGAGGCGGGGCACGCGAGGCCGACACTGGCGCTGCTCACGGTGCTGTCGCGCGCCCTGCGGAAGGTGTAGCCGGGGAGGATTTCAGACCGGCTCGTAGGAGGTCCGGCGGACCAGGGCGCGGGCGTGGGGGGAGTCCATGGGGTGGGCGAAGAGGTACCCCTGGCCGAGCGGGCAGCCCATCGCGGCGAGCAGGTCGCGCTGGTCGGGGTGCTCGATGCCCTCGGCGATGACCTGGACCCCGAGGGTGTCGGCGATCCGGGTGATGCCCTCGACCAGGGCGTACTGCTGGGGCGAGTGGCCGAGGCCGTCGATGAAGGACTTGTCGATCTTGAGCAGGGAGATCGGGAACTCGCGCAGGTAGGACAGCGAGGAGTAGCCGGTCCCGAAGTCGTCGATGGCGATGCCGACACCGAGTCCGGACAGCGTGGCCATGTCGGCGTGGACGCGGTCGTCGCGGCGCATCAGCACCGATTCGGTGAGCTCCAGGACGAGGGTGTGGGGGTCGATGCCGGTGGCGGCCAGCGCCCGGCGGACCACGTCCACGAAGCCGGCGTCGCGGAACTGGCGGGCCGAGACGTTGACGTTGACCCGCAGCGGCGGCCGGCCGGCGGCCGTCCGCGCCGCCGAGCTCGCGGCGTGCCAGGCGGCGACCTCCTGAGCGGCGCGTTCCAGCACCCAGGCGCCGAGCGGGACGATCTGGCCGCTCTCCTCGGCGAGGGCGATGAACTCGTCGGGCAGCACCATGCCGCGCCGGTCGTGCGGCCAGCGGACCAGCGCCTCGAAGGCGACCAGATCGCCCGTGCGCAGGTCGACGATCGGCTGGTAGTACAGCTGGAAGGCCGATTCGGCGATCGCCGAGTCGAGGTGCTCGTTCAGCTCGTGCCGCTCCACCATGCCGGTCTGGAGGGCCGGCCGGTAGTGGCGCCACTGGCGGCGGCCGGCCGCCTTGGCGGAGTAGAGCGCGAGGTCGGCGTGGGTGAGCAGCTCGGTCGCGTCCACGCTGTCCTCGGTGGTCGCCACACCGATGCTGGCCGTCACCCGCACCGTGCCCGACGTGAGCTTGAACGGTTCGGCGAACACCGCCAGCACCCCGGACGCGATGGTGTCCACGTCGGCGGGCCGTCTCGCGTCCTCCACCAGGACGGCGAACTCGTCGCCGCCGAGCCGGGCGGCGGTGTCCGAGGCGCGCAGCGCGGTGGAGATCCGCAGCGAGACGGCGACCAGCAGCTCGTCGCCGACCGCGTGCCCCTGGGTGTCGTTGACCACCTTGAAGTCGTCCAGGTCGATGAAGAGCACCCCGGTGACGGCCCCGCTGCGCTCGCCCCGGGAGAGCGCGTGCCCGACCCGGTCCTGGAACAGCACCCGGTTGGCCAGGCCGGTCAGCGAGTCGTGGAAGGCCCGGTGGGTCAGCTCGCGCTCCATCTGCCGCTGCTCGGTCACGTCGCGCAGGGTGAGCACCAGGGCGCCGACGGTCGGGTCCGCGCGCAGGTCGTCGGAGCGGACCTCGGCCTCGATCGGGGTGCGGTCCTGGCGCAGCAGCCGCCAGTGCTCGCGCGGCTGCTCGCCCCGGGGCGGCTCGGCGGTCCCGCGCATCCGGGCCAGCGCCTTGCCGACCTCCCGGCTGTCCTCGGGCGGGACCAGGTCGGTCAGCGGGGTGCCGGCCAGGTCGGGGCGGCCGAGCACCGTCGCGGCGGACGGGGAGGCGTAGCGCACGCCGTCGTCGGCGTCGAGGATCAGGATGACGTCGCTGGCGTTCTGCACCAGGGTGCGGAAGTACAGCTCGCTGTTGCGCTGGGTGACCTCGCGGCTCAGCACCACCCGCTCGACCGCGAGGGCCGCCTGCGCGGCGAGGATCTCCAGCGAGCTCCAGAGGCCGGCCAGCTCCTGCTCCGTCCCGGTGACGACGAGCGCGCCGATCAGCGGGTCGCCGGAGGGGCGCTCGGCGAGGGTGAGCGGGCAGACCAGGGCGTACGGCATGCCGCCGAGGCGGGCGAGGAGGCCGCCGTCGGCCGGGGTGGCGGCCGGGTCCAGGCCGAGGGAGCCGACGGGCAGCAGCACGGTCTCCCGGGCGGTGGCGAGCTCCAGCACCCGGTCGGACTGCGCGGTGTCCCCGGGTGTGGGCCGGGGGGTGTCGCTCCCGGCGTGCCGGACGTGCAGCACCCCGGCCTCGGCGACGGAGAGCAGGGCGACGTGCCCGGCCTCGGCCGGCATCAGGGTGGAGGCGGCGGACTGGACGGCGTCCGCGACCTCCCCCACCGTGACGGCCGCGGTCAGCCGGGCGCCCGCCTCGCGCAGCGCCCGCTCGCGGGCCACGGCCTGCCTGCGGGCGGAGACGACCACCGCCAGCCGGGCCAGCACCAGCAGGTAGAGCACCGCCGAGAAGGCGCCGATCACGCCCGCGTTGCTGGTGTTGCCGGCCAGCGCCTCGATGATCAGGATCGCCGGGGCGATCAGCGAGGCCAGGGTGAGCAGCACCAGCCGGGCGGTGCTCAGGTCCGGCTGCTGGGTCGGCACCGGCCGGGTCAGCTCGACCATCGACGGGTGCAGCGCCGCCGCGCCCCAGGCGGTGTAGAAGGCGGCCCAGCCGAGTTCGACGGGCGTGCCGATGTGCCAGGTGCCGTGCAGCTGGATCAGCCCGTACAGAACGTCGGAGACCATGATGCCGAGCGAGCCGACGGCGAGCAGCTGCAGGGAGCGGGAGTTGCCGCCGCGCGGGGTCAGCAGCCGCAGCAGCAGGGCGAGCACGACCACGTCGCCGAGCGGGTAGGCGATCGAGACGGCCTTCTGGAACCAGTCGAGGTCCGGGTTCCGGGCGTACGGGAGGATCAGGTAGATCCAGGCGAGCAGGGCCAGCCCCATGGTGGGGACGAGGGCGTCGAGCAGCCCGGCGCGGTCCTGACGGGCCGTGCGCCAGCGGATGAAGCCCAGCACGCCGACCGCGTACAGCACGTACTCGGCGAGGTAGAAGCCGTCCGCGACGGACGGGAACGGGTTGGGCACGTGCAGGATGTCCAGCTGGACGGCCTGCACCACCTCGCCCACCGTGAAGCTGAGGTTGGCGAGCGCCAGCACGTACCAGTAGCGCGCGTGCGCGGGACGGTTGAGGCGGACGCCGACCACGATGGCGGCGACGCCGCCGAGGCCGATGCCGGTCCACCAGATGATCCGCTGGCCGGGATTCGCGTAGTAGATGCCGGTGAACAGCACCATCCAGAGCAGGTAACAGACCATCAGGTGTTGTCGCCGGCGAGTCAACGAGGCTACCTCCTCCACGACATCACCCCGCCGGTCGGGCGGGGGAGTTCGGGTGAGGACGGGACGGGCCGGGCGTTGGAGCCGGTCCGGGTGGGGCGGATGAGCGCTTTCGCGCAGCAGCGAGGCGTCCGGTGGGGGTGCGACCGGACGTCCTCGACGGGGCAGGAGTGCGTATAGTCGGAAATGTCGCACTCCCCAGCATTCTGCCGCCACAGCACGAGGTCAAGCCGGTGGACGACGCAGTAGACAGCGCACAGGGCGTACGAACGGATGCGAGCTCCGGCCGTCACGCCGTGGTCCGCAACGGCAACGGTCAGTATGCGATCTGGCCGGGCGACTTGACCGTCCCGGCCGGCTGGCAGCAGGTCCACGGGCCGGCCGGACGGGCCGACTGCCGGGACTGGGTGGAGCGCGAGTGGCGCCCGGCCGGGCTGGGCTTCCCCGACGGCGCCCCGGTACGGCGGGCGGCGGGCGGATCCGCGGACCCGACGGCCGGATCGGCGGACCCGTCGGCCGGATTCCCGCACACCGTCGCCGGATTCGCGGACACGGTGCACGGGCTGTTCCGCGCGCGGGCGGCGCACGACCCGGACGCGGTCGCCGTCATCGCCGCGGACGCCACGCTGAGCTACCGCGAACTCGACCTGCGCAGCGACCGGTTGGCCGCCGCGCTGCGGGCGCGCGGGACCGGCCCGGAGCAGGTGGTGCCGGTCTGCCTGGACCGCGGGGCGGGTCTGGTCACCGCCTGGCTGGCCGTGCTCAAGGCCGGCGGGGCCTTCCTGCCGCTGGACCCGGCCCACCCGCCGCGGCGGCTGGCCCGGCTGGTCGAGGACTGCGGGGCGCGGGTGGTGGTCGCGGACGGTGACGGGTTCCCGGAGGCGCCCGGGGTGTCTGTGTCCGGGGTGTCCGCGCCCGGGGTGTCCGTGCCCGGGGTGTCCGTGCTCGGGGTGTCCGCGCCCGGGCCGGAGGACGGCGGGGAGCCCCTGAACTCCGGGGCGTACTTCGCCGGGGACGACGGCGCCGTCCCCGACGACCTCGCCTACCTGATCTACACCTCCGGCACCACCGGCCGCCCCAAGGGCGTCCCCGTCACCCACCGCGCACTGCTGTTCACCCTCGACCGGATCGTCCACGCCTACCGGCTGCGCCCCGGCGAACGCGTCCTGCACCTGGCCGCGCTGGGCTCCGACACCGCGCTGGAGCAGGTGTTCGGCGCGCTGCTCGCGGGCGCGACGGTGGTGCTCGGCGGGGGCGGCGGCGCGGGCGGCACCTGGGCGCCCACCGAGCTGGCCGGCCGGCTGCCCGGGCTGGGCCTGGCCGTCGCCGACCTCACCCCCGCCTACTGGCACCACCTGCTCGACCTGCTCCCGCCCGGCGGGCCCGGCCCCCAGGGGCTGCGCCTGGTGGTGGTCGGCGGGGACGCCGTGCACGCCGCCGACAGCCGGCACTGCCTGGAGCGGCTGCCGGGCGCCCGGCTGCTCAACGCGTACGGGGTCACCGAGGCGGCCGTCACCTCGACGCTCTGCGAGGTCACGGCGGAGCTGCTCGACGGGGGCGGCGGAAGCTCCGCGGGGGCGGGCGGCACCCCGGCCGCGCCCGTGCCGATCGGACGGCCGCTGCCCGGGGTGCGGGTGCACGTGCTGGACGCCCGGCTGCGCCCCGTCCGGCCCGGGGAGAAGGGGCAGATCCACCTCGGCGGGCCCGGCCTGGCCCGGGGCTACTGGCGGCAGGCCGGGCTCACCGCCGAGTCCTTCCTGCCCGACCCGTACGCGCCGCTGCCCGGCGAGCGGATGTACCGCACCGGCGACGCCGGGCGCTGGCGGGCGGACGGGCAGCTGGAGATCCTCGGCCGCTTCGACGACCAGGTGAAGGTGCGCGGGCACCGGGTGGACCCGGCCGAGGTCGAGGCCGTCCTGGCCGCGCACCCCGACGTCCGGCAGGCCCGGGTCGCGGCCGACGGCGAGGCGGCCGACGGCAGCCGCACGCTCATCGCGTACTACACGCCCGCCTCCGGGACGGCCGTCGGGGCGCCGGGGCTCCGGGCGTTCCTGGCCGACCGGCTGCCGGAGTACCTGGTGCCGGCCGAGTTCGTGCCGCTGGAGGCGATGCCGCTCACGGCGGCGGGGAAGATCGACCGGCGGCGGCTGCCGCACGCGCCGGTGCGCTCCCCGGCGTCGGCTCCCGTTCCCCCGTCGACCCCTTCGCCGGCCCCCGCACCCGGCCCCGCCGGAGACGGGGCGCTGGAGGCGGCCGTCGGACAGCTGTGGGCGGAGCTGCTCGGCGTCGAACACATCGGCCCGGACGGCGACTTCTTCGCGCTCGGCGGCACCTCGCTGCTCGCGATGGAGATGCTGGCGCGGGCCCGGATCCTGCTCGGCATCGACGTCGGGCAGGTGCGCACGCTCACCCGGGCACTGCTGCGCGAGCCCGTCCTGCGCGCCTTCGCGGCGGCGCTGTCGGCGGCGCGCGGGGACACCCCCGCCGGGGCCGTACGGGACGCCGCGGTCGACTGGTTCGCGGAGGCCCGGCTCACCGAGGACCTCCGGCAGTCCTGGAGCCCGGCGCCCTCCCGCGCCGAACCCGCCGAGATCCTGCTCACCGGCGCCACCGGCTTCTGCGGCGCCCACCTGCTGCACGCGCTGCTCGCGACCACCCGGGCGCGCATCCACTGCCTGGTCCGCGCGCCCGACGAGGAACACGCGCTGGAACGGCTGCGGGCGGCCCGGCAGCGCTTCCTGCGGCAGGACCTCGCCGACCGGCGGGTGGTGCCGCTGGTCGGCGACCTCACCCGGCCGAAGCTCGGCCTGACGGACCGTCGGTTCGACTGGTTGGCCGGGCACCTGGACGCGATCCACCACCTCGGCGGACAGGTCAACTTCCTCTACCCGTACCACCAGTTGCGTGGCGCCAACGTCGGCGGCACCCGGGAGGTCGTCCGGCTCGCCGGGCACAGCCGGGGCATCCCCGTGCACTACCTCTCCACCCTCGCCGTGCTGGCCGGCTTCGGCGCGGCCGGCGTCCCGAAGGTCACCGAGCGCACCCCGCTCGCCCACCCCGAACGGCTCGGCGTCGGCTACGTCGAGAGCAAGTGGGTCGCCGAACAGCTGCTGCACAACGCGGCCGCCGCCGGGCTGCCCGTCACCGTGCTGCGCACCAACGACGTCACCGGGGACCTCGCGTCCGGGGCGATGAACACCGGCACCGAACTGTGCGCGCTGATCGCCTACTTGGCCGACAGTGGGACCTATCCGGACGTGCGGCTGCTGCTCGACTTCGTCCCCGCCGACCGCTTCGCCCGGGCCATCGCGCACATCGCCGCCCACGCACCCGCCGCCGGCGAGGTCTACCACCTCACCTCCCCGCGCCCGGGCACCCTCGCCGACCTCGCCGAGCGGCTCCGGGCGCGCGGCCACCGGATCGCCCCGCTGCCGTACGGGGACTGGGTGCGGCGGCTGGTCCGGTTCGCCGCCGGGAACCCGACGCACCCGATCGCGCCGTTCGTCCCGCTGTTCGTGGACCGCGCGCCGGGGTCGGAGCTGTCGGTCAGCGAGATGTACTTCCGGCCGACGTTCCCGCTGTTCGAGCGGGCGAACGCGGACGCGGCGCTGGCCGGGAGCGGGATCGAACTGCCGCCGGTGGAGGCGGAGTTGATCGACCACTACCTGGCGGGGCTGGAGCGGGAGGGCTTCCTGCGGGCGGTGTCTCCGTGAGCCCCTCCGAGGCGCTCGGCGCGTTCGAAGCGCTGGACGTGCTGGACGTGCGGCACGGGCCCGGCGACGGCCCGGTGGCCTTCGGCGGGTCGCTCGGCGCGCTCAGCCCCGGCGGGCTGCTGGCGGCGTACCGGCGCGGGCTGTTCCCGCTGCCGGCGGCGGACGTCTACGCGAGCGCGTACAACGAGGCGGTGTACGGGGACGCCGTCGAGGCGGGCGAGGTGGCGCTGCTGCCCGGCGGGGCGGACCCGTACGCGCTCGCCTGGTGGTCGCCCGACCCCCGGCCGGTGATCGCGCCCGACGGCGTCCGGCTCGGGAGCCGGCTGGCGCGGCGGCTGCGCAACCGGTCCACGTGGTGGACGAGCGCGGACCGGGCCTTCGGGCGGGTGCTGGCGGCGTGCGCCGAGGGCCGTCAACCGGCTTGGCTCACCGAGGAGTTGGCGGCGTTGCTGGTGCGGCTGCACGAGCTGGGGGCGGCGCACAGCGGGGAGGTGTGGGAGGGGGAGGAGCTGATCGGCGGGGTGTTCGGGATCGCGGTCGGGCCGGTGCTGAGCCTGGACTCGATGTTCCACCGCCGCCCGGACGCCGCCCGGGTCGCCGTCGCCGACCTCGGGGCGCGGTTCGGTGCGGCGGGCGGGCGGCTGCTCGACGCCCAGTGGGACGGGCCGCACGTGCGGAGCCTCGGGGCCGAGCCGATGGCGCGCTCGCGGTACCTCGCGGAGCTGTCGGGCGGGAGTGGGGATTCCGCTGTGGTCCCGGACGGGGCGCCGCTGCCGGCGGCGCGGCTGGGAGAATCGGCATGCCTCCGCTGACCTGCGGTTAAACCTGATCGGGCTGGCTTTTTTGGCCTGTCTTCGACAAACTTATTCCTCGTCAGTAACATGACGCCGCGTGTTCAAAAGTTCCATAGGCAGGGCCTCCGGCCCCGCCGTCCTCACCCTCACCCTCACCCTCATCCTCGCCGGGGCCACCGCGTGCGGGCCGACCGACCCCGGCACCACCCAGGCCGGTGCCGAACCGGCCGCCGCCACCGTCGCCGACCCGGCCGCGACCGCCGCCGGGGGCAGCCCGGCCGCCGCCGCCCGGCCCGCCGGTGCCACCCCGCACGCCAGAGCGGCCAGTCCCGCCGCCGGCCGTCCGACCCCGGGCAAAGCGCCCGTCACCGCCGCGCCCGCCGGCGACCAGCAGGCCGCGATCGGCAGCCCCGGCAAGGACGGTGGCGCGGTCACGGCGGCGACGAAGAACCTCCAGCTGACGGCGTACGACCCGGCGGGCGGGACGGCGGTGCTGTCGGCGACGGGGCCGGGCGCCACGGCCCCGACCTCGCCAAGTACCGCTCCCGGCACCGCTCCTGGCGCTTCTCCCAGCGCCGTGCCGAGCGCGGCCGCCGCCGCCGTCCAGCCCGGGCAGCTGATCGCCAGCCCGCCCACCGCCGCCGCACCGCAGGGCGCACTGGTCGCCGTCACCGGCGTCCGCCCCGGCGCGGGCAACACACTCGCCCTGACCACCCGCCCGGCCACCCTGGCCGAACTCCTCGGCGGCACCGAGGCCGACGGCAACGTCCCCGTCGACCCGCACGGCATCACGGTGACCCCGCTGGTCAAGGACCTCAAGGCCACCGCCGGCCTGACCGGCAACGGCGTCCAGGCCGACGCCTCCGGCACCCTGGAGGTGAACCTCAAGGCCCCCGTCCCGCTGCCCGACGGTGCCAGCCTCGACGCCTCCGGCTCGCTCCAGCTCCACCCGGCCGTCCACTTCGCCTACCACGGCGCCGCGGCCGGCAGTCCGCGCACCGCCTCGATCGGCTTCGACCTCGGTGCCCACGCGCAGTGGAAGGTCACCGGCGACGCCGCTCGCAGCACCGGCGCCGCGCCCATCCGGGTGCCCTTCGCCAAGCTGCAGGCCAGCCCGGTGCTGACGGTCGCCGGCCTGCCGGTGGTCGTCAACCTCGGCCTCACCTGCTACCTGGAGGTCAGCGCCGACGGCCAGGTTCACCTGGAGGCGGAGCAGGACGCCACCGGCACCTGGGCGGTCCGCGCCGACTACACCGGCGGCAAGGGCTGGACTCCGGTCACCAACGCCGAGACCAAGGTCACCCCGGTGCACGTGCGGCTCAACGGCAAGGCGGGCGTGCGGGCCGCGCTCGGCGCCGAGATCAGCCTCGGCCTGTACGACACCGTCGGCGTGGAGGCCACCGTCGCCCCCTACCTGCGCGCCCAGGCCGAGGGCTCGCTGGTCGCCGACTCCTCCGGCAACCCGCCTCAGGTGCAGGGCAGTTGGTCGCTGGTCGGCGGCGTCGACCTGAACGGCTCGCTGCTCGCCCACCTGAAGGTCTTCGGCACCCCGATCATCGAGGGCAAGCTGCCGCTGCCGCCCTTCCACCGGGAGTGGCCGCTGCTCGGGGGATCGGCGACGCTGCCCGCGCCGCAGCACAGCTGATCCGACGTCACTTCGTGGGCCCCTCCGCCGGGTTGTCCGGTCGAGGGGCCCTCGTCGTGGGTAGGCTCGGGTCGAAGCTCGGGCTTGAGTTCGAACCGGTCGGAGGGGGTGCGGGGGCGGGATGCGGAACAGACAGGTGGCCTACGGCGTTTCGGTCGCCCTGGTGTGGGCGGTGTCGCTGACGCTGTACGCCGCCACCGGGATCGGCTGGTGGGCGGCCGTACCGGCGGGGCCGGCCGTGCTGGTGCTGCTGGCGGTCCTGTGGCCGCGGCGGCGGGGGAGCGGGGCCGGGCGGGGAGGGGATGTCGCCGCGTGGGACGCACCCCGCTCCGCGGCCGGGCCGGCGCCCGGCCGGGCGGCCCCGCTGCCGGAGAGTTCGGTGGTCTGGGAGATGGGGGACCCGGCCGGCCCGCCGGTCGTCAAGGGCCCGGTCGCCGGAAGCGCCGTCCTCCCGGATCGGATCGACTCCACCGAGCGGGACGACGACCTGGTGATCGTCGGGAGCGGTGCCGCCTCCCGGTACCGTCCCCTGCACGAGTACGCCCAGGACCCGCTGACCCCGGCGGCCGCCGAGACCGTCGCCACGGGCCTGGAGCGGCTGTTCCTCCGCCTCGGCCCGCCGCCGGGCGCCGCCCACGGCCCCGACCAGTCCGCCCCCGCACCCCGAGGTGACGACCGGTGACCACCCCCGAGGAAGGCCGCCTCCGCCGCCCGACGGCCCTGGAGATCGCCACCCAGTGGGCCCAACTCCCGCCCGAGCACCTGCGGGTGGCCCTGGAACACCTCGAACTGGAACTCCAGCGAGAGCACGCCAGGGAGACGGCAAGGGAGCGCCACCGGGCGTCCCTCGAAACGGTCCGCCTCAAGGAGGAGCACGCGACCGAGCGCGCCCGGATCGCGGCCCGGGAACGCCGCGACCAGCGCGCCCACCAGCTCTACGTCGGCGGCCTGGTGGCCGGCTTTATGCTCGCCGCCGGGATGCTCGTCGGCTCAGTGCTCGTCGGCCTCGACGGCCGCCAGTGGCTGGCCGGCCTGCTCGCCGGGCCCAGCCTGATCGCCCTGCCGGTGGTCTTCGTCCTGCGCCGCAGCGACCGCCCCGCCGCCCGCCCGCGCCCCCTCCCGCCGCCCTCGCTGCCGGACCAACTCCCGGGCGACCAACCGGCGTAGCCGGGGGCGGGTGCCCGCGTCGGGTTGGTCCTGCGGCGTCCGCCGTGGTGGAGGCGTGTCGTGGATTCCGGAGCGCCCCGCGGCCGTGGAACCGGGCGGCTGGCGGCGCCCCGGAGCGGTGCGTCAGGTGCCGCTGGTCGGGGTGTCGTCCTTCTTGACGCCCAGGAGGATCTGGTCGAGCACCGAGACGTCCGGGGCGGCCGGGTCCTCGTCCACGCCGCCGTCGAAGACCACGTAGCCGCCGCCCTTGGCGGGGAGGGCGGCCAGCAGGACGAAGCCCTGGGTGCCGTCGGTGTTGGTGATGTGCCAGCGGGTCGCGTACCCGGCCACGCCGGCCACGGTGATGGTGCCCGAGCCGTAGTCGGTCTGCGAGGCCATCCCGCTGAAGATCTGCTTGGCGACCGTCGGCATGGCGGCGTCGGCGGCGGCCTTGGGGGTGTCGCCCTGGACGGTGTTCTTCTCCACCGAGAACCGGCCGCGGATGCAGGCCTTGCCGTTCGCGCAGGTGTAGCGGCCGCTGCCGAGGTAGACCGACCACTGCGGGGTGTCGGTCGCGGAGACCTCCCAGCCCTCGAACAGCGGCAGGGTGATCGAGTGCTGCTTGTCCGCGACGGTGCTCCGGAGGGCCGGCGCGGGCTTGGGCGTGGACGGTTTCGGGGCGGGGGTGGGGCTGGTCGTCGGGCCGGTGCTGCTGGTGACGGGGATGGTGGGGTCGGTGGTCGGGTCCGCCGCCGGGTCGCCGCCGCGGCTGAGCGCGATCCCGGCGACGCTGCCGCCGATCGCCAGGACGCCGACCGCGATGCTGATGAGCACGCCGGGCTTGACCCGCTTGGGAGTCGGGGCCGGGGGCGGGTAGCCGGGGCCGGGCTGTCCGTAGCCCGCGCCGGGGTAGGCCTGCTGGGACGGGTGAACCGGGTAGGCCGGGTACGCCTGCTGCGCCGGGTACGCCTCCTGGCCCGGGTAGCCGTAGGCGCCCTGGGCCGGCCGGACGTCGCCGGTCCAGGCGTTGCCGTCCCACCAGCGCTCGTGGCCCGGGGCGCCGTCCGGGCCGGGGACCGGGTACCACCCGGGAGGCGTCTCGTTGCTCACGGCCGTACGCTACCCGGCGGTGTGCCGCCCGGGCCGGGGAGGGGTGCCGCGCCCACCGGCACCCCGGCGGGCGGTGGCCGCGAGGGTCACGGCCGTGGTCGCGGCGAGGGCCGCCCAGGCGGCGGTGAAGCCGTGGGTGGTGTCGCGGAGCAGCCCGAGGGCGGGCGGGACCACGACGACGGCCACCTGGTTGACCGCCATGACCAGGCCGAGGGCGAAACCGGTCCGGCCGGGCGGCGCCGACTCCGCCAGGTGGGCCACCCAGGGGCCGTACCAGCCGATCCCGAAGAAGCCGAGCCAGGTGAACAGGACGGCGGCCGCGGTGGGGGACCGGCCCGCCGGCGTCGTCAGGACCACCAACCCGGCCACCACCGCGGCCAGGCAGACCAGGACGGGCCGGTACCGCCCGGCGCGGCTCCGGTCGCTCCAGGCCGCCAGTGCGATCCGGCCGACCGCCCCCGCGACCTGGACCGCCACCAGGACGGCGGCGCCGGCGCCGGGGCCGAGGGCTGTCACGTCGTGGAGGTACAGGGCGCCGAGCACGCCGATGCCGCTGTGCACCGAGACCAGGGCCAGGCCGGAGAACAGGATCCTGGCCATGGCCGGTTCGCGGAGGATCCGCAGCCGGGCGCGGACGGAGGCCGTCGGTGCCACGGGGCCCGGGGCAAGGCCGCGAGCCGGGGCGGGAGCGGGGCGTACCGGCGGGGCGGTCGGCGGGCGCCGGTAGAGGGCCGTGAAGAGCCCGGCGCCCAGGAGCGCGACCAGCCCGCCGACCACCAGTGCCGCCCGCCACCCGTACGCCACGGCCACCAGCGGCAGCACGGCGGCGGCGAGCGCCCCGCCCAGCGGCAGTCCGGCCTGGCGGACGCCCATGGCCAGCCCCCGCTGGGCCGGGTCGAACCAGGAGGCCACCGACTTGCTGCCGCCGGGCTGCACGGTGCTGTACCCGGCGCTGACGGCCAGCAGGACGGCCAGCAGGGAGGCGTACCCCTGCGCCAGGCTGCCGAGGAGCAGGGCCGCGGCGACCACGGCGGCGCCGAGGCCGACGACCCAGCGCTCGTTGTACCGGTCCAGCAGCTCGCCGGCCACCAACAGGCCGACCAGCGGCACCAGTTGGGAGGCCGACAGGAGCAGGCCGAGTTGGCTGGTGCTGAGGGACAGCGCGTGCTGCAGGGGGACGGCCATCGCCCCGATGCCCTGGACGAAGAAGCCGGAGGCGGCCTGGGTGACGGTGGCGACGGCCAGGACCACCCAGCGGTACCGGATCGGGCGGGCGGTGTCCCCGGGAGCCGCCGGTGCGGAAGTCGTCGGTGCGGAAGTCGAGGATGTGGAAGTCGGGGATGTGGAAGTCGCCGGTGCGGAAGGCTTTCCGGTGTCGGTGTGCTGACGCATGCCCAGCAGCCTGCTGTCATGGTCTTATGTACCTCAACCCTTACGGCGAGAGCGCCGTGCACCTGGCCGCGGCCCTGGCCAACCGGCGCCCCGGGACCGCCGAGGAACTGGCGGACCGCTGCCGCGCGGCCGGGCTGGTGGTCGACGGACCGGTCCGGCCGGCGGACCTGGCGCGCATCCTGGCCCTGCTGGATACCTGGGAGTCGGTGGTCGACGCGACTGACGACCGCGAACGGGCCGAGCGGCTCAACCGGATGCTCGCCGCCGACGCCGCCCACCCCCGGCTGACCGACCACACGGGCGGCTGGCACCTCCACTACCGCGACGACCACCAGTCGTTCGGCGCCGTGCTGTCCACCCTGATCGCCGTCGGCACCGCCTTCCATCTGGTGGGCCGCGGCATGCACCGGCTCGGCCGGTGCGCCGTCGCCGAGTGCGCCACCGTCTTCGCCGACACCACCCGGACCGGCCGCAAGCGCTACTGCACCCAGCGCTGCGCCAACCGCGACGCCGTCCGCCGGCACCGCCGCGCGGCGCGGCCGGCGAACGGGCCGGCCCGCGCGTGACCGTCCCGGCCTCGGGAGCAGGAAGTCGGCCGGGCCGACTTCCCACTCCGGCCGCCCCGAAGGCCGTCCCGGGGGCCGTGTCGGTGCCGAGGGCTACGGTGTCGATCATGACCGACTACGACTGGATCCACCGGGGCCCCATCGACTGGCTGGAAGGACAGGGCTACGGAGAGGACGAGACCGTCCTGGTGTACTTCCGGGGAACCACCCGGGCCGCCGTGGCCGACGGGCTGACCGCGCGGCACCGTCCGCCCTTCGCCCGGGGCGAGGAGCCGGCGCCCGGCGAGTGGGGCGTGATCGTGCACCCCATGCTCAACCCGTCCCGCAACGACTACGACGACATCGACTACCGCGGGCTCTGCCCCGAGGGCGCCGAACTGGTGGTGTTCGTGCCCAACCCCTGCATCGTCAAGGCCCACGGCCCCAAGGCGTACCACTACCGGGACGGCCGGATCTCCTCGTGCGTCGACTACGAGGGCGCCGAGCACGTCGGGGAGCGCTGGCCCAACGCGCTGGCCCCCCTGGTCACGGCGGCCGGGCTGGGCATCGGGGGCGAGTTCGCCGAGAGCCCGGACCACGAGCAGCGGCTCACCGCGCTGATCTGCGAGCACCTGGGCCTGCCGGCCCTGGACCGGGCCGCCATGACGGTGGACCGCGAGCTGATGGACGACTACCAGTAGGGGCCCGGCTCGTGGGGGCGTTTCCGGGCGGGACCGGTGGTGGATCGTGTACGGCACCGGCTGGATAGCATCGTCTTATGATCTCCACCAGCGCCCGCACCACGGTCTTCGACATCGACGGCACGCTCTGCTTCGACGGGCGGACGATCGACAGCCGGATCCTCGCCGCCCTCGACGCCTGCGAGCGGGCGGGCCACCAGCTGGTCTTCGCCTCCGCCCGGCCGGTCCGCGACCTCCTGCCCGTCCTCGACGGTGCCTTCCCGACCGCCACGCTGGTCGGCGGGAACGGCAGCCTGGTCTCCGTCGACGGACAGGTGCGGGCGCGGGCCGCGTTCGAAGCCGGTGAACTCGGGCGGCTGCTGACCGAGGTCGAGCGCTTCCGGGCCGGCTACCTCGCCGACGGCCCGTGGGACTACGCCTACACCGGACCGGCCGACCACCCGATCCGCGGCCGGGTGGACCAGGGCGGCCTCGCCCGCCGGGTCGAGCTCGCCGAACTCCCCGCCGTCGTCAAGTTCCTGGTCGTCGACGCGACCGACCTGGCGGCCCTCGCCGAGGCCGGCCGCGCGCTCGGGATGACCGTCAACCACCACCTCGACGAGGCGATCATCGACTTCGCCCCGGGCACCACCAACAAGTGGGAGGCGCTGACCTCGCTGGGGATCGACGCCTACAACGCCTTCGGCAACGACATCAACGACCTCGACCTGCTGCGCAACGCGCGGCACTCCGTCCGGGTCGGCGGTCACCCGGGCCTGGACGGCGTCGCCCGCGTCACCGTCGCCGCCGAACCGGAGGCCGTCGCCGCCGAGATCTCCCGCCTGGCCGAGGCACCCGTCCGGTAGCGGTCGGACGCCGCTTGCCACGCGGGCACGGCGAGCTGCCGGGTGCTTCCCGTGGTCGCCGCCGCCGTGCCCCATCAGGACCCGACGCCCGGTCAAGGCGTGGGAACATCAGGGGAGATGACCGCCGTCCGGCCCCGGGGGAGACCATGACCGCGCCAGTCGATCCGGTGCCGAGCCACCGGGCGATCGAGAACCTGATCGCGCGCTACGCCGAACTCGTGGACGACGGCGACTTCGCGGGCCTCGGCGCCCTGCTCGCCGACGCCGTCTTCGTCGGCAGCGGCGCGCCGGTGCGCGGCGGCGAGGCGATCGAGGCGATGTTCCGGGAGACGGTGATCATCCACGCCGACGGGACACCGCGGACCCAGCACGTCACCACCAACGTGGCGGTCGAGGTCGACGAGCCGGCGGGGACGGCGGTCGCCCGCTCCTACGTCACCGTGCTGCAGGCACTGCCCGGGCTTCCGCTGCAGGCGATCGCCGGGGGCCGGTACCACGACCGCTTCGCGCGCGGGGAGGACGGGCGGTGGCGGTTCGCCGAGCGGCGGGTGCGGATCACCCTGGTCGGCGACGTGAGCCGCCACCTGCGGCGGTAGGGTGCCGCCGACCGGGACGACGAGGGGCGGGGCAGTGGTGCGGGAACGGTTGGCGGGTGCGGCGCGGGCCGCGCTGGGCGGCGGGCGGCGGCTGGAAGCGGTCGAGCGGCTGGCGGGCGGCAGTAAGAAGGGCGTCTACCGCCTGCGGATGGACGACGGGACGACGGCGATCGCCTACCGCTGGGACCGGACCGAGAACTACTGGCCGGCGTCCGAGGGCGACGACGACCTCGCCGACCCGTTCTCGCCCGGCCTCGGACTCGACCTGTTCGAGGCCGCGCACGCGCGGCTGGACGCGCTCGGCGTCCGGGTCCCGGCGCTCCGGTTCGTCGAGCGCGCCACGGACCGGGACGGCGGGGGTGCCCCGGGCACGGCCGCTCCCGCGGCCGACGACCCGGCCGACGACCCGGCCGACCGCACGGCCGACCTCGCGATCGTCGAGGACGTCCCCGGCGAGAGCCTGGAGAAGCTGCTCGCCCGCGACCCGCACGCCGCCGCCCCGGTCCTGGCCCGGCTCGGCGAGGCACTGGGCGCCATGCGCGGCCACCGGGCGCCCCGCTACGGGAAGGTGGCGGTGGTCGACGGCGGAGGAGCGTCGCACGGGCCGTCCTGCGAGGGCGTCGTGCTGGACCGCGCGCTGCGCGACCTCGCCGAGGCGGCCGCGCGCGACCCCCGGATCGCGGAAGCCCGGGACCGGTGCGCGGACCGGCTGCGGGCCCTGGCGGCGGCGGTGCGCCCGCGCGCCGAGTACCCGGTGGTGCACGGCGAACTCGGGCCCGACCACGTGCTGGTGGACGCGGACGACCGCCCGGTGCTGATCGACATCGAGGGCACGATGTACTTCGACGTCGAGTGGGAGCACGTCTTCCTGCGGATCCGCCTGCCCCGGGCCGACTACCGGCCGCTGGCGGCGGACGGCCTCGACGAGGACCGGCTCGCCCTCTACGCACTGGCCCAGCGCCTCTCGCTGACGGCGGGACCGCTGCGCCTGCTCGACGGGCCCTTCCCGGCCCGCGAGGCGATGGCCGCCATCGCCGAGCACAACCTGCGCCAGGCCCTGCGCCTGCTCGGCGACTGAGGCCGGGTGGGGCGGACGAACCCGTGGACGGCAGACCCCCGGACCGCCCTCGCCGAGGCGGGCCTGGTTCTCGTGGGCGGATGGACCGAACCCGAGGGCCTCGTCCCGCCGTTCCTCACCGGCCAGGCGCCGGGATGCCCGCCCGCGGGTGCTGCGGCGGTTCACCGCGTGGGTGGCGCAGGGCGCGCTGGACGACCCGGACGAGCCGCCGCTGGGCCCGGTGGCGCGTCGCTGGCTGGACGGCCTCCCGGGGCGGACCTGATCGCGGGCCGGCCCACGATCAGGTCCGCCCCGGACGGTCAGCCGGTGAGCTGGGCCTGGAAGACGGCGCTGTTGAAGTACGCCCGGGCCTCGCGGATGAGGCCGGTGTCGTCCAGCTCGTAGACGTTGATGCCGGACCAGTTGACCGGTTTGCCGTCCAGGGCCACGGCCGCGCCCCGCCAGGAGACGGCGACGTGGCTGCCGACGGTGTGCGCCTCCAGCGGCGTCAGCCCGAGGAAGGGGCGGAAGCCGGGCAGGACGGAGGAGATGAAGGCGTGGATCGCGGGGCGGCCGGTGATCGGCGGCGCGCCGACCGGGTCGTGGAAGACGCCGTCCTCGGCGAAGGACTCGGCCCAGGCGTCGGCGTCGCCCTCCTGGGAGGCGCGGAAGAACTGGAGGACGGCGGGCGGCATGGCCGGGAACGTCATGGGAACTCCTTCGGGATGTGGTGACACGGTGACGTGGTGGTTTGGTGGAAGCGGTTGGAAGCGGCTCAGCGACCGGCCCCGGCCCTGACCCCGGTCCGCAGGGCGGCCAGGGCGGCGGCCGCGGTGAGCGCGACGAGGCCGCACACCCCCGGCCAGCCGAGCTGGGCGTGGAGGCGGATGCCGAGCCAGGAGCCGGCGCTGCCGCCGAGGAACGAGCAGGTCATGTAGGCGGTGTTCAGCCGGCTGCGGGCCTCCGGGCGCAGTGCGAAGATCCGGGCCTGGTTGGCGACCTGGCCGCACTGCACGGCCAGGTCCAGCAGCAGGAGGCCGGCGGCCAGTGCGACGAGGCCCGTCGTGCCGCCGGTGCCGCCCGCGGCGAGCACCGCGGCCGCGGCGAGGGTGGCGCCGGTGCACCAGGCGTTGACCCGGTCCGGGCCGTGCCGGTCGACCCGGCGGCCGGCGGCCGGGGCGCAGAACATGCTCGCCGCCCCGATCAGGGCCAGCAGGCCGAGGGCCTGGGCGCCGAGCCGGTAGGGCGGGCCGGTGAGCAGCAGGGCGAGCGCGGTCCAGGTGGCGCTGAAGCCGCCGAAGAGCGCGGCCTGGCCGAGTGCGGAGCGGCGCAGGGCGGGTTCGGTGCGCAGTAGCCGGACGGTGTCGGCGAGCAGGGCCGGGTACCGGTCGCGGACGGCGGGCGGGGCGGCGGGCAGGGCCAGGCCGAGGGCGAGTGCGAGCAGTGCGGTGAGGGCGGCGGCGGCCAGGTAGGGGGCGCGCCAGCCGAGCTGTTCGCCGAGGACGCCGCCGAAGGTGCGGGCCAGCAGGATGCCGCCGATCAGGCCGCCCTGGAGGGTGCCGATCACGGCGCCGCGCCGGTCGGGTGCGACCAGGCCGGCGGCCAGCGGGATGAGCAGCTGGGGGACCACCGTGGCGAGGCCGACGACCGCGCCGGCCGCGACCAGCGGGCCGGCGGCTGGGGCGAGCCCGGCGGCCAGCAGCGCGCAGGCCGTGACGACCAGGAGCACGGTGATCAGCGGGCGGCGGGGGAGCCGGTCGCCGAGCGGGACCAGCAGGAAGATCCCTGCGGCGTAGCCGAGTTGGGTGACCGTGGCGAGGTTCGCCGCGGTGCCCGGTGCGATGCCGAGGCCGTCGGCGACGAGCGGGGTGAGGGCCTGCGGGAAGTAGACGTTGGCCACGCTGACGCCGCAGGCCAGCGCCATCACCAGGGGCAGCCGCCGGCCCGTGGCGGCGGGCCGGGGCGTGGGTTCCGGTGGCGTGGGTTCCGGTGGCGGCGTCGCGGGCGGTGTGGGCCCGGGTGGCGCGGGGGCCGCGGGTGGCTCGGGCTCGGGCAGGACAGCCGGATCGATCCGGGGCATCGTGACTCCAACCGAACGAACTAGATGGTTCGAATGCTCGCCGTGAGCGTGCCAGACCGCCGCGGGATCGTCAAACGAACCGGTTCGTTACCATCGGCCCATGGCGTACGACTCGACGGCAACCAAAGAGCGGATCCTCACGGCGGCGGCCACCGAATTCGCCGCGTACGGCGTGGCCGGCGCCCGCGTGGACCGCATCGCCGCCCAGGCCCAGGCCAACAAGCGGGCGATCTACGACTACTTCGGCGACAAGAACAGGCTCTTCGCCGCCGTCCTGGAGCGCCTCATGGCCGACCTCGCCCAGGCCGTCCCGCCCGGCGACGAGGACCTGGCGGCGTACGCCGAGCGGCTCTTCGACTACCACCGCGACCACCCGGAGGCCCTGCGGCTGCTGCTCTGGGAGGCCCTCGAACTCGGCGACGAGCCCGTTCCGGGGGAAGCGGACCGGACCCGCCACTACCAGGACAAGATCCGGGCGGCGCGGCCGGCGGGCAGCGGCGACGACGGCGACAGCGGCGGTGATGGCGACGAGGCCCGCGCGCGGCTGTTCCTCACGCTCGGCATGGTCGGCTGGAGCCTCGCCATGCCCCAGCTCCGCCGCATGATCCTCGGCCCCGACCACACCCTCGACGGGCTGCGCGCCGAGATCGCCGGCGCCGTCCGGGCGCTGCCGACCGCCGGAGGCGGGCTCCCCGAGCAGTCGTGACCCCCGCCATGCGGTCGTCCCGTCCTTTGCGGAAGAGCGTGGAAGGACGCGGAAAGTCGGCGGGTCCGACTTTCCACTCCCGGCGGACCGCGGGCGAATGCCGCGCCGGGCATTGTCCTCGGTTCGGGGGATTTGCGGCGGGATTTCTGACATGGACAGGGCGGTGGGGGAATTCATGGCCCGGAAGGGTGCCGTAACCGATGTGCGCCCTCGGAAGGGAGAACAGTCATGCGTCGTCGGATTGCCGCGGTCGGGATGCTGGCCGCCGCCGGAGTGCTCGCACTCGCCGTGCCCGCACAGGCGGCTACGGGGGTTCTGGTGGTGAACGGTGTGACGCACCAGAATCCGGCGCGGGGGTGCTACCCGACCGTGTCGCCGGTGGTCGTCGAGAACCTCACGAACGTGACGGTCGACGTGTATTCCGCGCCGAACTGTCAGGGGACGGTGACGCGGGAGGTGGCAGCCGGGATGACCGCGGCGACGGTCGGGTTCAGCTACTTCGTCAACTGAGGCACTTCGTCAACTGAGGCCGGCCCGCCGGCCGCGCGACGGAAAGGGGCCGGGGCGGTGCTCCGTACGGAACACCGCCCCGGCCGTCCCGTGGCACAGGAAGGCCCCGGTTCGTACAAAGGCGCCGCGGAACGATCCCCGGAAGGCACCCCAGGAGGTCCGATGCAGATCCCCGGTCCCGAGCCGAGAGCGGACGGCGGGGTGGGCGCCATCGCGCGGGCGGGCGGGTTGCACGACTACCAGCTGTGGCTGCACGCCGAGTACGGGCCCGTCGTGCGGTTCCAACTGCCGGGGGCCGAAACCGCGGTGTCGATCGCCGACCCGGTGCTGCTGGAGGCCGTGGCCCACCTCGACGAGCGCCCGCCGGGGCTGTTCTCGTTCCTGGACCCGCTGTTCGAGGCGGGCAACCTCCAGGTGCTCCCGGCCGGGGAGCACGGCCCGTGGCGCCGGCTGCTGCTCACCGTCCTCGCCGGACGGCCCTCGCACGAACGGCACTTCGCCCGCTTCACCGCCCTGGCGACCGGGCTCGCCGACCGCTGGGCCGCCCTGCCCGCCGGTCAGGCCGTCGAGCTCCAGCGGGAACTCACCGGGCTCTCCCTCCGGATGATCTGCGGCTACGCCCTGGACGGCGGGACGGAGGACCCGGACGGGGGGATCGAGGACCCGGAGGGTGTGGTCGAGGCCTTCGAGGCGGTGCTCACCGACCAGTTGGAGCGCCTCTACCGGGTGCCGTCCGAGCAGCCCCCGGAGCAGCGCGCCGAACGGGCCGCCCGGGCGCTCGCCCGACTGCGGGCGACGGTCGACCGGGTGATCGCCGCGCACCACCGGGGCCACCCCGGCGGCCGGAGCGGTGGGGACGGCAGCGGCGGGGACGGCAGCGGTAGGGACCGCAGTGACCTGATCGGCGCCCTCGTCGAGGCCGGGGAGAGCCCCGCGCGGATTCGCGACACCGTCCTCGCGGTGATGCTGGCCGCCCACCACACCACGGGCGTCGCCGTCTCCTGGACCCTGCACCTGCTCGCCGCCCACCCGGCGGCGGCCGCGCGCGTCGCCGAGGAGCTCGACCGCGTCCTCGGCGACCGCCCGGTGCCCGACCACGCCGACCTGCGCCGGCTGCCGTACCTGGGGATGGTCCTGCGCGAGTCCCTGCGCCGGTACCCGCCCGGCCCGTACGGCGCCCGGCTGACCACCGGGCCGCTGGCCGTCGGCGGGTACGTCGTCCCCGCCGGGGCGGTGGTCTTCCTCCCGATCCGGGCCGTCCACCTGAACCCCGCGTACTGGCCCGAGCCGGAGCGGTTCCGGCCCGAGCGGTTCACCCCCGAGGAGTCGGCGGGGCGGCCCCGGCTGGCCTGGATCCCGTTCGGACTGGGGCCGCGCGCCTGCGAGGGGGAGGGCCTGGCCGTGGTGGAGGCCCAGGTGCTGCTGGCCGTGCTGCTCAAGCGGCTGCGCTTCCGGCCGGAGCCGGGCCACCGGGTGGTCCCGGTCGAGCGGTTCGTGCTCTGGGCCGCCGACGACATCCGCATGCTGGTCGAGCCGCGGGCCGCGGCGGGCGAGCCCGCCCGCTGAACAGGCCCGTCGAACAGGTCGGCCGAACCGGTCTGGCGGGAAACCCTATCGCGATATATCGTGAGTTCCTGTCCGCGCCGCTGACCCCAACGCGCGAAGACCATCGCCGAGTTCAGGACGGGAAGTATGCCGGGAGAGATCGTGCCCGCCGCAGGGCAGCAGGCCGCCCGCGGCCAGGAGTCCGCGATGCGGGCCTCCCACGCCGACCGGGACCGGGTGGCCGAGCTGCTGCGCATCGCGGCGGGCGACGGCCGGTTGACCTCGGAGGAGCTGGACGAGCGCCTGGAGGCCGCCCTGTCCGCGCGGACGATCGGCGACCTGGCCGGACTCACCACCGACCTGCCGCCCGTCTCGCTCGCCCCCGGCGGGGTGGTGGCGGAGGTCAAGGACGTCCTGACGATCGACCAGCGGTGGAGCCGGGTCAGGCGGGAGGGGCGCTGGGTGGTGCCGCGACGCCTGGAGCTCTTCGTGGAGTGGTGCGACGTGACGCTCGACTTCACCGAGGCGGTGATCACGCAGGACACCCTGCAGATCGACCTGGACATGGAGGGCAAGACCCTGACCCTGATCACCGGGCCGGGCATCGTGGTCGACGCCGACGGCCTGGCCCTGGAGTTCAGCCGGATCAGGAACCGCCGGGCGCCGGACCACGGTGCGCCGGTCACGCTGCGGATCGAACTGGTCGGCAGGAAGCGCCACGGCCGCGTGGTCGTGCGCCGGCCCCGGCGGACGGCCGGACAGTGGCTGCTCAGGAAGCCCCTGGCCCTGCCACCCGGTGACTGACGGTCCGTCATGGCGGCGGAGGCGGTTTCGTGTCGTACGCCGCAACCGTCGAGCTCCGGCCCCGACCTCCCCTACCCTTCCTCCATGCTCTCTGTGGTGGTCGCCCCCTGGGCGGGAAAAGCGGAGCCGGTGTTCGTCCACAATCCGGACGAACTTCACGACGCCGCCAGCACGATGAAGGTCGCGGTGCTCGCCGCGCTCTGCCGCGGCGGGGCGAACCTCGACGCCGAGGTGCCGGTGGTGAACCGCTTCGAGTCCGTCGTGGGCGGCGAGTTCGGCAACGACCCGGACTGGGACAGCGATCCGCTGCCCTGGGAACTGGTCGGCACCCACGTGCCGCTCCGGCTGCTCGCCGAGCGGATGATCACCCACTCCTCCAACCTGGCCACCAACATCTGCCTGGCCCGCACCACCCAGCAGGCCGTCACCGAGGTGTGGCGCCGCGCCGGTGCCACCCACAGCTCCACCCCGCGCGGGATCGAGGACTACGCGGCGCGCGCCCAGGGCGTGCACAACCGGGTGACGGCCCGCGACCTGGTCCGGCTGCTGCGCTCGCTCGCCGGGGAGCCCGAACTCCTCGCCCTCCTCGAGTGCAACGAGTTCCGGGTGGACCTGGCCGCCGGCCTCCCCTCCAACACCCGGATCGCCTTCAAGAACGGCTGGGTCCCCGGTGCCCGGCTCGGCGTCGGCCTCGTCCAGCCGGCCGACTGCCCGCCCTACCTGATCGCCGTCTGCTACACCGGCCCGCTCGCCGACGGCACGGACCGCACCGACCCGGCGGCCCGCCTGCTCGCCCGCGTCTCCAAGGCGGTGTGGGACCGCCGGGACCAGATCAGCCGCCCGGCGCCGGTGGCCCGCCCGGTGCCCTCGGCCGGTCCTGCGCCGCTCCGCTCGGCGGGTTGATCCGTACCGGCCCCGCGTGGCCGGTGCGTTCGCCGCGCTCCCCGTCGGGCTTCGGACCGCCCCCGTTCTGGTGTTCGGCGCCAAACCGTAACCGATCGTGCGCGCATGATGATCGGTCGGTTGCGGTATCCGATTGAGGCGTCCTGCTCAAGCGGTCGGGGGTGGGCTGAAGTGTCGTCCCGTCTACGCATACTCGCCCGGTGGGTCACGGCGACCGCCGTCGCCGCGGCCTACGTCGCGCTGCACCTGCTGGTCAACGTCGGCACGGGGGTGGATGTCGAGGCCAGCAGGGCCGGTGCGCTCTGGTGCGGGGCGATCGCCCTGGCACTGCTCGGGCCCGCCCTGTGGCTGCGGCACCGGCGCCGGTCCGGGGTCGCCGAACTCGTCGGGCTCGTCGACCGCTTCGGCGCGCGACAGCCGCGGTGGCGGTGGGCCGTCCGGATCGCCAACGGCGCCGGGTACCTGCTGTTCGGGGGCGGCACCGTTGCCGTCGCCGCCTCGGAGCGGGGCGAGGGCATGGGCCTGACGGTGTCGCTCGGGGTGCTGGTCGGCGGCGTGGCGGCCGGGGCGGCGGGACTGCTGGTCCTGCGCCGCACCCGCCCGCTCGCCGCCCGCGGGGCGGCCCAGGCCCTGTTGCGGGACGGGCGCAGGCCGGTGCTCTACCTGCGCAGCTTCGACGACGATATGACCGCCGCCCGGGTGGACGACGCCGCGGAGATCAACCTCCACAGCCGGGAGGAGCAGTTCGCCGCCGCGCTGGGCGCCGTCGGACCGGTGATCGCGGTGGGGCGGCCGGGGGAACCCCTGCCCCTCCTGGGCGCGGCCCGGTTCTACCTGCCGCTCGACGACTGGCAGGGCACCGTGCGGCAGCTGATGGACCTGTCCCAGCTGATCGTCCTGCGCCTGGGGAAGGGCGAGGGGCTGCGCTGGGAGATCGGCGAGGCGCGGGCCACCCAGCCGCCGGGGAAGCTCGTCCTGCTGGCCCCGCGCGGACTGTCCGAGCTGGCCGACCAGTTGAACGAGGGCCTGCCCACCCCGGTGCTGCCGAGGGAGGCGGTCACGGGTGAGCACTGGATCGGCGCCGTGATCGCCTTCGACGGCCACTGGACGCCCCGGGTGTTCCCGGTGGTGGAACGCAAGGGGCCGTGGGCGTGGATGGAGCGGGTGGGCCTCACCACGCCGCAGACGCCCACGGTGCACCTGGCCCACGCCATCCGGACGGCCCTGGCGGCCACCGGGTGGCGGCCCCGGCGGACGATGACCTGGCGAGCCCAACTCGCGACGAGGAAGGCGGACTTGACGGGCGTGGGGTTGGCCGTCGCGCTGACCCTGCCGGGCTGGCTCGGCTACCGGGTGCTGCAGCTGGCCGGTCTGTGGTGAATCGGTGACCCGACAGGAAGAGGGGGAAGCATGGACAGGTCGAAGCAGCACAGGGCCGTGGTCGGATGGGGTGCCGCGGCGTCGCTGCTGATCCTCGCGATGGTGGCGGGGGACATACTGCTCGCCGCGGCCGACTGGCGCGTCTACCTGGTCGTCCAGGACGCCCTCGCGGGCAGGGCGACGGAGGCGGAGTTCACGGCGGCCGCCGACTTCTGGGACTCCGTCAGGGGGCCGCGGTGGTTCCTGTTGCTCGTCCCGGTCTACGCGGTGTTCGCCGTGTGGATGTGGCGGGCCCGGCTCAACGCCGAGGCGCTGGGCGGCCCGGGCAGCCAGCGCCGGGCGCGGGCCTGGGTGCTCGCGGGCTGGATCACCCCGGTGGCGAACCTCTGGGTGCCGTACCAGGTCGTCTCGGACGTCTGGAAGGCGAGTGCGCCCGGGCGGTCGGCTCCCCGGGCGCGGCTCGCCGTGTGGTGGGGAGCGCTGCTGGTCGGAACCTACGTGGGCAACGGGTACGTGAACCTGCTCAAGGACGAGTTCGACACGGTCGACGACCTGCGCCGGCTCGTGACCCTGTCCACCACCAGCGCGGTGCTCGACGTGGTCGCCGGAGCGATCATCGTCCACACCATCCACCGCGTCAGTACCTGGCAGACCCAGCGGCGCGCCGAAGCGCGCCGCTGAATCCGCCGTCGGACGGAACCGCGGCCGTCAGTACGGCTGCACGAGGACGTGCGCCGCGCCGGGGATGCCGACCTTGAGCAGCTCGTCCTCCTCCGGCGTGGTCGCGGTGCCCGTCTCCTGCTTGAGGACGGCCCGGGACAGGGCCTGGACCCACATGGCGCGCGGGCGGCGGCGGGCCTCCCAGGCGGTGAGGGCGGCCGGGACGGTGTCCTCCGCGTCCAGGCTCTGGGCGAGCACGAGCGCGTCCTCGACGGCCATCGCGGCGCCCTGGGCGAGGTGCGGGGTGGAGGCGTGGGCGGCGTCGCCGGCCAGGACGATCCGGCCGACGTGCCAGGGCTCCTCGACGGTGACCTGGGAGATCCGCGAGTAGACCACGGCGGCCGGGTCGGTGATCTGCGCCAGCGCCTCGGCGATCGGGCCGCCGAAGCCGGCCAGCCGCTCGCGCAGCTGCTCGTGGGCGCGCTCCGGGTCGGGGCGGAAGTCCTCGGCTTCGGCGAAGACCGAGCCCAGGTACATCTGCTCCGCGCTGATCGGGGTGAGCAGCGCCTTCGCGTTCAGGTTGCCGGAGGACATCACCACGCCCCGCACCTCGGGCGAACGCGGGACGGTCACACGCCAGTTGGCGAAGCCGGTGTACTCGGGGGCGTACTTCTCGCCGTACAGGTGGCGGCGCAGCGGCGAGCCGATGCCGTCGAAGCCGACGACCAGGTCGTAGCGGCCGACCTGCCCGTCGGTGAGGGCGGCCTCGATGCCGTGGGCGTCCTCGCGCAGGGTGCCGATGGTGGTGCCGAAGCGGAGGGTGGCGCCCGCCTTGACAGCGGCGTCGGCGAGGACGCGGGCCAGCGCGGGGCGCGGGATGCCGTTGTTGGAGGGGGCGTCGCCCATCCGGGGCTGCGGGATCTTCGCGAGGGTGGCGCCGGCCGGGTCGCAGATGGTCAGCACCTCCCACTCGAAGCCGGCGGCGAGGCAGTCGTCCAGGACGCCGATCTCGCGCATCACGTGCAGGGCGTTGGACGGCTGGATGATGCCGACGCCGAGGGCCTCCAACTGCTCGCGCAGCTCGGCGACGTCGACCTGGTGGCCGCGCTCGGCGAGGGCGGTCGCGAGGGTGAGGCCGCCGATGCCGCCGCCGTTGACGAGGACGCGCAGGGGTCTGTTCATGAGGGGGGCTCCGAAAGGAAGTTCACAGGAGGTGCGGGGGTGCGGGGGCGGTGCGGGGCCCGGCCGGAGCCGGTCCGGCCGAGCGGGCACGGCGGTCGAGGGGAAGGGTCGGCCGGGATGTCGGTCCGGCCGGGGCCGGTTCAGCCGACGGGTGTGGCGGCGAGCTCCATCAGGTGGTCGACCAGGGCGAGCAGCAGGTCCCGCCCGAAGGCGCGCTCGCGCACGTCCCCGAGCAGCATCGGCACCTGCGGGTCGAGGTCGAGCGCGGCGCGGATCTCGTCGGGGGTGCGGGTGTTGGTGTTGTGGAAGCAGTTGATCGCGACCACGAACGGGATGCCCCGGCTCTCGAAGAAGTCGATGGAGGCGAAGCTGGTCTCCAGCCGGCGGGTGTCGGCGATGACGATCCCGCCGAGGGCGCCGTTGACCAGGTCGTTCCACATGAACCAGAAGCGCTCCTGGCCGGGCGTGCCGAACAGGTAGACGACCAGCTCGGGGCTGACCGTGATCCGGCCGAAGTCGAGGGCGACGGTGGTGGTGGTCTTCTGGTCGACGCCGGCCAGGTCGTCGACGCCGACGCTGGCCCGGGTCAGGTACTCCTCGGTGCGCAGCGGGGCGACCTCGCTGACCGAGCCGACCAGGGTGGTCTTGCCCACGCCGAAGCCGCCCGCGATCAGGATCTTGACGGCGGCCGGGGCGGCGGGGGCGTCGGTGGCGGAGTGGGGAGTTGCCATGTTCAGAGTCTCCGGAGTCCTTCGCGTACGGCCGTGAGCAGGCCGAGGTCCACGCCGCCGGCGGCCCGGGCCACCGACAGCGGCGCCCGGGCCTTCAGCAGGCCCTGGGCGACCAGGTCGCCCAGCAGGATCTTGGTGACCGAGACCGGGAGGTCCAGGCCCGCCGACACCTCGGCGACGGCGATCGGGCGCCGGCAGCGTTCGAGGATCAGCCGGTGTTCGGGCTGGAGGCCGCGGGCACCGGCGCGGCTGCCCCGTGCCAGGGCGGCGTCGGCCTCCTCCTCGACCGTGGTGAGCACGGTGATGAGGGTGAGGTCGTCGCGCTCGGGCGCGGTCCGGCCGCGGGTGATCGTGTACGGGCGCACCATGCTGCCCGTCTCCTCCTCCGCGTCGTCCTCCAGCTCGCTCCAGTGCGGCACGGTGCCGCGCCGCCAGGAGTCGTCCCAGCCGGACTGCCGGCCCGAGGGCGGGCCGGACGGAGAGCCGGGCTGCGGGCCGGACGGCGAACCGGAGGCCGGACCGGGTCGCGGGTCGGCCTGCCGGCCGTCGTCGAGGCCGTCCCCCCAGGCGTCGTTCCCGTACGGTTCCACCCTGGTCAGCCCCGGTTCCGGGCGGCGAAGGCGTCGAAGGAGGCCGGGGCGGCGGGGGCGCCGGGGGCCTCCTCGTGGCGGACCGGGGTGGTGAGCTTCTGGCCGACCTGCTGCACCAGGGTGTGCATCGCGACGGACATCACCTCGGCGTCCACCTCCTGGGAGGCGACCACGGCCAGGTGGGTGCCCTGGGCGGCGGCGATGACGAACAGCCAGCACTCGGCGAGCTCGACGATCACCTGGTGCACCGGGCCGCCGTCGAACAGCGCCCCGACCCCGCGGGCCAGGCTCTGCTGGCCGGTGGCGACGGCGGCCAGGCGCTCGGCGTCGGCCCGCTCGATGGTGCGGGAGTGGCTGACCACGAGGCCGTCGTCGGAGAGCAGGACGGCGTTCCTGGTCCCGGGCACCGAGTCGACGAGTCCGTCCAGCAGCCAGTCCAGGTCCTGGTGGGTGGCGATCGTGCGGTTCATCACTGCTCATCCGTTCGTGTGGTTCGGGGGTCCGCGGCCGGAAGGGCCCAGGGGGCGGGCGCGGGTGCGGGGGAGGGCTCCGGCGGGGTGGCGGGCAGGCGGTGCTCTCCGCTGTCCTGGGCCCGGGCGGCGCGGGACTGCCGCTGGAAGGCGCCGATTGCCGCACCCGAGCGCCGTACCGGGCGCTCGGTGCGCTGGAACGGTCCCGCGGGCGGGGTGTCCGCGGCGGGCCGCTCGACCCACTGCGGCTGGGCCGGCGGGGGCACCCGCAGCTCGGCCGCCAGGCTGGCCTGCCGGACGCGCTGCGGCAGCGGGGGCTGGCCGGCCTGGGCCGGGCTGAACGGCACCGAGGTCCGGTACTCGCGGGGCTGGCGCCGCTCGGCCAGCCGGTAGTGGTCGGCCGGGCGGTACTGCTCGTCGGCGTACGGGGCCTCGGCCTCGGTGACCCGGGCGTAGGCGATGTCCGGGTAGGCCGGGGCGTCCTGGGCGGGCGCCGGGTCGGCCGGGGAGGTGTGCTCGATCGGCTGCTCCGGCTGGTGGTCGGGCCGGGCAGCCGTGGCGGGCTGCTCCACTCCGTACGACGGCATGGGGCCGGTGGACGGTTCAGCGTCGTACGACGGCTCCGATCCGAAGGGCTGCCCGGACGGGTACGGCTGCTCCGCCGGGTACGCCTGCCCGGCCTGGAACGGCTGCTCGGCCTGGTACGGCTGCTCGGGCCACTCCGCCTCGAACGGAGTCGCCGGGAGGACGGCCGGGGCGGCCGGGGCGTCCGGGTCCGACGGCAGCGGCTGGACGACCGCCGGCTGGAACGGGGCCGCGGGCAGCGGGACCTCCTGGAGCGTGGCCTCCGGTGCCGCGCCCCATCCCGCCGCCGGTCCCGCGTCCGGTCCCGGCCACGTCCCGGCCTCCGCCGGGGGCAGCGGCACCGGGGCCCCGTGCGGGGCGTGGTCGCCCTGCGTGAAGGAGTCCACCGGCGCGACCGGCGGACCGGCCGGCACCGGGACGGGCGTCTCGTCGGAGGCCGAGCGGACGGCCCGGCGCGAGCGGCGCACCAGCGGGATCGGCTCGGTGGCCGTGCCGCCGGCGCCGTCCGGCAGCCCGGTGTCGCCCTCCAGGACCAGCTCGTCGGGGACGAGCACGACCGCCCGGGTGCCGCCGAAGGCGGACGGGCGGAACTCGATCCGCAGCCCGTGCAGGGCGGCCAGCCGGGAGACCACGTGGAAGCCGAGGCGGATGTCGTCGGCCCGGGCCAGCACGTCGGTGCGCGGCGGGCGGCTCATCAGCTCGTTGGCCGCGTCGTACTGCTCCGGGTCCATGCCGAGGCCCCGGTCCTCGATCTCGATCGCGAGCCCGCGGCCGACCACGGCGGCGCGCACCTCGACCGGTGTGGGCGGCTTGGAGAAGGTGGTGGCGTTCTCCATCAGCTCGGCGAGCACGTGCGCAACCGGGCCGACGGCCCGCTCGGAGAGCCAGGGGTCGCCCTCGATGTCGATCGAGATCCGCCGGTAGTCCTGCACCTCGCCCTGCGCGGCGCGCAGCACGTCCAGCAGCGGGACGGGCTTGCGCCAGCGCCGCTGCGGCTGGCCGCCGGCCATGATGACGAGGTTCTCCTCGTAGCGGCGCAGGCGGGCGGTGAGGTGGTCGAGGTCGAAGAGGCCCTCCAGGACCTCCGGGTCGTCGTGCTTGCGCTCCAGCTCGTCCAGCTTGCGCAGCTGGCGGCCGATCAGCAGCTGGGTGCGGCGGGCGATGCGCTGGAGCAGCCGCTCGAAGCCGCGGTGCTGCTCGGCCTGGCCGACGGCGGACTCCAGGGCGGCGGAGCGGGCCAGGTTGAGCGCCTGGCCGAGCCGGGCCAGCTCGTCGGTGCCGTTGCCGTGCGGGCCGTCCGTGATGGTGCGGGTCTCGGCCTCGACGTCCACCTGCTCGCCGCGGCCGAGGCGGTCGACCACCTCGGGCAGGGTGCGCTGCATCTCCTCGGCCTGGGTGTGCAGGTCCTTGATGCGGCGGCGCAGCGAGCGGCTGAGCCGCCAGGAAGCGATGATCACCGCGACGACCGTGATCAGGCCGACGACGGTGGTCAGCACGACCCGGGTGAGCATGCCGACGATGGCGCTCTTGGCGACCTCGATGATGCCGTTGGTGCGGTCCTCGATCGCCTTGACCAGCGGCGGGTTGAGCCCGTCGAGGGCCTGGCGCCACTGGTCCTGGGTCGCCGGGAGCTTGACGGTGCCGTTGGCGTCGGCGGCGGTGGGCTTGAGCAGGGCCTGCTCGACGGCGGCCTTGGCCTGCCAGGACGGGCTGTTGACCAGCTCGTGCCAGGCCGGTGCCTCGGCGTCCGGGATGTACGGCAGGACCTGGACGTTGAGCAGGTGGTCCTGCGCGCCGATCAGCTGCTGGACCTGCTGGTAGTCGGTGGCCGACAGTCGCCCGGTGGGCCAGCCGCGGGCCAGGACGGCGTCCTCGCGGGAGAGCATCTCCTTGGCCCAGAAGGAGTTGACCAGGGTCTTGGACAGCCAGGTGACCTCGCCGGTGTCGACCCGGCTGAGCGCGGTGAACAGCCGCAGGTCGACGCTGATCAGGTCGGTGTAGTAGGCGAAGACGCTCTGCTGGTCGGTGGTGCCGCGGTCGACGGCGGAGCGCTGCTCGGCCAGCTTGCCCATGGCCTGGCGGGCCTCGACGACGGCGGACCGGATCTCGCCGGGGGCGTTGTCGGCGGTCGCGCCGGAGAGGGTCTGGAACTGCCGCACCGCGTCGTCGGTCAGCTGGCGCTGGTGGCGCAGCTGGTCGGCGTTGGAGCCGGGCCGGGCGAGCGCCTCGGCGCTGAGCCGGCGCTCCTCCTGGAGGTTGTAGTAGACGATGTTGGACGGTTGGCCGGCCTTCTGGGCGATGGTGGCCTGGTCGGCCAGCCGCTGGAAGTCGGCGATGGTCTCACCGCTGGTCACGGCCCAGAGGGCGACCAGGGCGATGCTGGGGACGACGGCCAGGACGAGCAGCGCCGTCCGCAGGGACAGGCGTGGACGCCTGCGGGGGCCCTTCGGCGTCGGGGGCCGCCGATTCGCACGCGCGCGCAGAGCTGACTCCTTGGGGCTGGCGGCCGGCCGGTGAGGGGCGGGCCGTCCGGGCACGGTTTTTTGACGAAGCGATACTAGTCATACCGTGTGATTAGAGTGAAAATCCGTTTGCTGCCTGGGCTGTGCTTGCACACGGAGCGGACACAATGTCATTCATTCGTTGACCGTCCGTATGCGGAGCAGGCCCTTCCGGACTCGCCCGACACAGTGTCAACGAGACGTGCGGCCGACGGATGGCCGGGGTGTGAAAACTGTGTGACGCCCCGCCGGGACCCGCTCGGCACGCCCGCCGGGCCACCGCCCGGCCCGGATCCGCCCCTCCGGCCGCGTGGCGGCCCGTCCGGCGAGGGGGAGGGTGTGGAGGGCGGCCATCGGACCCATTTGTCAGGTTCTCTGAGGACTCGCGTACCACGGTCAGCCTACCCGGCACACGGCCGCGGACGCCCTCCGTGGGAGCCGCCGTTCCGATGACGTACCGGGAGTCGCCGAACGTGACGGGCGGGACACCCTCCACGGTGGCGGCCGGCAGTCGCGAAGTCCGTACGGCTCTGGAGCTGCGAACACGCTCGGTGGGCGGATACTGGAGGAGTGGGACGGATCGGACCGGGCGTCGCCGACAGGCCGCCGGAACGGTCCGACCACGGGCAACGGCCTCCAGGTCCCCGGGACCGCGCCGCCGGTGCAGGTCTCGGCGGGCGCCAGGAGCGCCGACGCAACGAGAGAGAGAAGCCGTGATGAGTTACTTCGGCCGTGGAGGAGACAGAGGCGGTGGTTACGGCCGTGACCGTGACCGTGGTCGTGGGCGTGATCGTGATCGTGGCCGCAACCGTCGTGGAAACCACCGTCGCCGTTTCGGCATGTGGTGACGGTGATTTCGGCTAGGACTGCGCACAACAGTCCCGACTAGCGCCATCACAGGGGCCGGCGGTACCACCGCCGGCCCCTCACCCTGGGGCCGGCACCGCCGCCACGCGGAGGGTGACGCGTCCCGGACGACGGGGCCCGGACGACGGGGCCCCGGATGACGGGTCCCCACCTCGGAAACGGCGGATCCGGACCCCGAAAGGTCGTTTCCGGACACCGGAACGACGTCTCCGAGAGCAACGGGTCGTGGCCATGCGCGAAGTGACGCCCCCGGGCGACCGGGCGGCGCGGGACGACGACGACCCGGGGCCGGTGACGGACCCGCCCGTCGTCCCGCTGCGGGAGCTGATGCGCCGGTTCTGGCCGTGGGTGCGCCCCGACGTGCGCTGGCTCCCGGTGAGCGCGGTCCTGCTCGTCCTCGGCGCCTTCGGCGAGGTCGTCTCCGTTTGGCTGTTCAAGGACCTGATCGACGACGTCCTGGTGCCCCGGCACTTCGCCGACTTCTGGCTGCTCGCCGCCCTCATGCTCGGCGCGTCCGTGGCCGCCGCGCTGTTCACCTACGGCGGCACCTACACCAGCACCAGGACCGCCGAGCGCTACATGCTGCGGCTGCGCACCGACACCCTCGCCCACCTGCACACCCTGCCGCCCGACACCCTGGAGACCCGCTGGCGCGGCGACCTGGTGGCGCGGCTCACCTTCGACATCGCCGAGATCGAGCAGATGGTGGCCACCGGACTGGTCGAGGGCGCCGTGGCCGCGGTCAGCCTGCTGCTGTTCACCGGAGCCGCCTTCTACCTGAGCTGGCCGCTCACCGTGGCCGCGCTGCTGGCCGCCCCGCTGTTCGTCCTCTCCACCAGCCTGTTCGGGCGCCGCATCCGGCGCCGGGAACGGCAGGTCCAGCGCCGCGCGGGCGGCGTCACCGCGCTGCTGGAGGAGTCCCTGCGCAACGCCACCGTCACCCGGACCTGCGGCCAGGAGAGCCGCGAGGTCGAACGGGTCCACCGGGAGGGCAAGGCCCTGCTCGACGCCGAACTCTCCGCCGCCCGGGTCGCCGACCTCTACCAGCCCTTCCTCGGCGTGCTGCAACTGCTGGCCGGGCTCACGGTGGTGGGCGTCGGCGCGCTGGAGGTCATCCACGGGCAGCTCAGCCTCGGCGGCCTGCTCGCCTTCGCCGCCTTCATGGCCCAGCTGTTCGAGCCCGCCCAGCAGCTCGCCGCCCTCGTCCCGCTGGCCGGCACGGCCTGCGCCTCGGGCGAACGCGTGCTGGAACTGCACGACCTCACCAGCCCGGTGCGCGAACGCCCCACTGCCCGCGACACCGGCCCGGTCCAGGGCCGGGTCACCCTCCAGGGCGTCCGGGCCGGCTACCCCGGCGCCACCGGGACCCCCGGGCCGCCCGTCCTCACCGACCTGGACCTCGACCTGCTCCCCGGTGAGACCCTGGCCCTCGTCGGGCCCAGCGGCAGCGGCAAGTCCACCCTCGCCAAGCTCCTCGTCCGCTTCCTCGACCCGCAGGCCGGCACCGTCCGCCTCGACGGCCAGGACCTGCGCGACCTCACCCTCGTCTCGCTGCGCCAGGCCGTCACCCTGCTGCCCCAGCAGGCCCCGCTGTTCCGCGCGACCATCGCCGACAACATCGCCTACGGCCGCCCCGACGCCCCGCCCGCCGCCATCGAACGCGCCGCCCGCAACGCCGGCGCCCACGACTTCGTCACCGCGCTCCCGGACGGCTACCGCACGGTGATCGGCGCCGACGGCTTCCAGCTCTCCGGCGGCCAGAGCCAGCGCGTCGCCATCGCCCGCGCCTTCCTGCGGGACACCCCCGTGCTGGTCCTGGACGAACCCACCACCGGGCTGGACCCGCACACCGTCGAGCAGTTCGTCCCCGCGCTGCGCCGCCTGATGACCGGGCGCACCACCGTCCTGATCACCCACGACCGGGCGCTGCTGCCCCTCGCCGACCGCGTCCTCACCCTCCGGCCGCCGGGCACCGCCGGGCCGGCCGCCGGTCCGGACAGCCGCCCGGACGCCAGCCCGGTCGACGCGTTGCGCGGCCGGGAGCCGCGGAAGCCCTGAGCCGACGGCGCGGAGGCTACGCGCCGAGGTAGTGCAGGACGGCCAGGATGCGGCGGTTGTAGTCGGTGGTGCGGGGCAGGTCCAGCTTGTCGAAGACGGCGTTGAGGTTCTTCTCCACCGCGCTCATCGAGACGTGCAGCCGCTGCGCGATGGCGGCGTTGGTCCAGCCCTGGGCGAGCGCCTCCAGGACGCTGCGCTCACGCGGGGTGAGCCGGGCCAGCGGGTCGGTGCGGGTGGTGCGCACCACCAGTTGGCGCACCACCTCCGGGTCGATCACCGCGCCGCCCGCCGCGACCCGCACCAGGGCGTCCAGGAACTCGTCGACCTCCGCCACCCGGTCCTTCAGCAGGTAGCCGACCCGCTCCGCGCCCGCGTCCAACAGCCGGGCCGCGTACCCGCGTTCGATGTGCTGGGAGAGCACCAGCACGCCCACCTCCGGCCAGCGCTCGCGGATCTCCACCGCCGCCCGCAGCCCCTCGTCGGTGTGGGTCGGCGGCATCCGGATGTCCACCACCACGACGTCCGGCGGCCGTTCCGCCACCGCCGCCGTCAGCGCCGCCGCGTCGCCGACCGCGGCCAGCACCTCGTGCCCCTCCTCGGCGAGCAGCCGGACCAGGCCCTCCCGCAGCAGGGTCGAGTCCTCGGCGAGGGTCACGCGCATGGCAGCTCCGCGGTGATGACGGTCGGGCCCCCGGCGGGGCTGTGGACGTGGAGGGTACCGTCCAGCGCGGCGACCCGCCCGCGCAGGCCGGTCAGGCCGCTGCCCGCCGGGTCCGCGCCGCCGGTGCCGTCGTCCTCGACCCGTACGGTGAGCACGCCGGCGGTCCGCTCGACCAGGGCCGAGACGGCCGAGGCGGCGGAGTGCTTGGCCGCGTTGGTGACGCACTCCGACACCACGAAGTAGGCCGCGGTCCGGACGGGTTCGGGCAGCGGGCCGGCCACCTCGTAGCGGAGCCGCAGCGGGACGGCGCACCGCTCGGCCACCCCGCCCAGCGCCTCCTCCAGGCCCAGGGTGTCCAGCGCCGACGGGTACGCCCGCCAGGCCACCTCGCGCAGCTCGGTCAGCACCCCCTGCGCCTCCCGGTGCGCCTGGCGCAGCAGCGCCTCCGTCCGCTCCGGGTCCTGGCGGCGGTCCAGGCCGCGCCGCGCCCGGCCGATCAGCATCGCCAGCGCGACCACCCGCTGCTGCACGCCGTCGTGCAGATCCCGCTCGATCCGCCGCCGCTCGGCGTCCACCGCCTGCACCACCGCGGCCCGGCTGTCGGCGAGTTCGGTGATCCGGCGGCGCAGCAGCTCGGCCTCGGACGGCCCGAAGCACTCCCGGGCGGTCCGGGCGTCCAGCGCGGCCAGCGAGAACAGGCCCTGCACGGCCAGGAAGAGCAGCACCCCGCCGAGCAGCACCTGGGTCGCCAGCTCCTCCCAGCCCAGCGAGCCGCGCAGCACCCCGCCGACCAGCAGGACGGCCAGCGCCAGCCCGAAGCCCAGCAGCCCCAGCACCACCCCGGCGACCAGCCCGCCGCCGCTGCGCACCGCCAGGTAGCGCAGCACCCGGCGGTCGTCCGCCCGGTAGTGGCGGGGGAAGCGGTCGCCGAAGAAGGCGCTGCGCCGGGCCCGCTCCAGGGCGGCCAGCCGGCGCACCCCGGACAGCAGGCCCGGCACCGCGTACGGGCGGGTGCGCGGCCAGAGCAGGAACGGGCCGAGGACGGCGGCCGCGAGGAGGAGGTACAGCGCGGAGAGCGCGGCGCTCGGGCAGCCGAGCAGAACTCCGGTGGCCCGGCGCGGCCATGACGTGGTGTCCGCTGCATCCCCCTGCACGGGGTCCGAGCTTACGGGGCGGGCCGGGCCTGCGGGGGCGGTGGGGCCTTCGGGGCCATCGGGGCCGGTGGGTCCGGCCGGGCCGGTCACCGGGCGCGGCGGTGCTGGGCGGCGCTGTTGCGCCCGCGCCAGCGCATCACGACGTACCCGGCCACGGCCACCGCGACCACCACCAGGACCGCCTTGGAGAACAGGCCGACGTACGTCTCCACCGTGTCCCAGCGGTCCCCGAGCAGGAACCCGGCCATCACCAGCACGCTGTTCCACACCAGGCTGCCGATCGTGGTCAGCATGACGAACGCGGGCAGCGGCATCCGCTCGACCCCGGCCGGAACGGAGATCAGGCTGCGGAAGATCGGCACCATCCGGCCCAGCAGCACCGCCTTCGTCCCGTGCCGGGCGAACCAGGCCTCGGTGCGCTCCAGGTCGGAGGCCTTGACCAGCGGCAGCCGGGCCCAGATCGCGTGCATCCGCTCCCGGCCGAACAGGGCGCCCAGCCAGTAGAGGACGACGGCCCCGGCGACCGAGCCGAGGGTCGTCCAGGTCAGCGCGGAGGCGAGGCTGATCACGCCCTGCCCGGCGGCGAAGCCCGTCAGCGGCAGGATCACCTCGCTGGGCAGCGGGGGGAACAGGTTCTCCAGCGCGATCGCCAGGCCGGCCCCGGGGCCGCCCAGGGTGTCGACCAGGTCGGCCGCCCAGCCGGCGAAGCCGTCGGCGGGCTGCTGGGCGATGGCGAGGACGGTGTGCGGCATGCGGGCTCCAGGGTGGTCGCGGTGCCGGCGCCTGGTGCGCCCGGCTCTGCCCTCCACGCTAGGAACCGCAGGTCAGCGCCGGTATGCGGGTTTCCGGCGGACGCCCTGTGGTTTTCCGTACCGCCGCACCCTGTGGTTTTCCGCAGGGGCGGAGAATCCGGTGGCGGCTGGCGTGGCCGCTTTGTCAGGATGGCGCCATGGACGACGCATTCACCCTGGCCTGGCAGCATTCCGCCGGACTGGTCTTCCCCGAGGACCTGCCGATGGCCGCCGCCGGGCTGCTGGCGGCGGGCATCGGCGGGGACTCGCCCGCGCTCTGCGACCTCGCGGGGCGGCCGGGCCGGGGCGAGCCCCCGGTCGAGCTGACGGAGCTGCTGTGGCAGGCGATGGCGGAGCTGGGCCTGCCGGTGCCGGACGACGGCTTCGTCCAGCGCAGCCTCCTGCACCACACCGCGGCCCGGCTGGTGTCCGGGGAGATCACGCCGGTTGAGGCCGTCGCCATGCTCTGGTCCCGGATCGACGAGCGCACGACCGGGGCGGAGCGGCGGCTCGCGGAGCTGGTCGACCGGATCTGCTGCCCGGGCTGCGTCGACACGTGGCCGGTCGAGGTGACGCGGGACTGGGAGCGGGAGATGAGGGCGGCGGCCGTCGAGGTGGCGTCGGCGCCCGACCACCGGAACGCCGCCTCCTGGCACCGGGGCTGAACGCGCCTCGCCCGCCGGGCGGTTGGCGATCAGGTGTTCGGCGGCTCAGCGGTTCAGTGCGGCCACGGTCTCCCTGGTCAGCTCCCGCGCCCGGGCGACGGTGGCCGTCAGCTCCGCCGCCGACCCGCCGGGCTCGGCGAGCAGGCCGTGCGCGCGCCGGCCGAAGTACGGTGGGGCGTCCGGCAGTCGACCGGCTACGGCCAGCGCGCCCTTCTCGTTCAGGCACCAGCGGCGGTGGTGGGCGAACAGGGCCTGGACCAGGATGCCGACGGCGTGCGACAGGCAGAGCGAGACGTGCAGGGCGTCGGCGCGGACGGCGCTCTTCGCGGCGGTGTCGAGCAGGAAGCCGGCCTCCCAGGTGGCCGCGGTGAGGGCCCCGCGCAGCGGTTCCGGGTAGTCGGCGGTCTGCCGCTTGAGCCGCGTCAACTCCCCGGTGGGGTCGGCCAACGGCTGCCCGAGGGCAACCTCGCCCGGGTAGCAGGGCGACCAGAAGCCGAGCGGGTGGCCAGCCTGCGTCCCCACCTCGTAGCGGCCCGCGCGGCAGTCCGCCCACACCCGTCCGACCCGGTCGAGGTCCCGCAGGATCCAGTCCACGGCGACGCCGTCGACCCGCAGCCACGCCCCGCCGTTGACCCACGGGCCCCAGCCGCCCGGGCCGGCCACCTCGGTCTCCGGCCCGGCGAGCGCCCGCAGCGCGTCGAGGTCGGGGCCGCCCCGGTAGTACACCCCGAGGTCCCAGTCCGACTCCGGCCGCTCCTCGCCCCGCGCCCGGCTCCCGCCGAGCATCACTCCCACCACGCCCGGCACACGGGCGAGTTGACCGGCCATGTCCTCGATGATCGCGCGCATGAAGGAGATTCTGGCAGGAGAAGCGGTGTCCGCCCGGGAATTTCGGATGCGGTGGTGGCGTCCGCGGAGGCGTACCCACTCCTCGCCACTCTCAACGTACAGCGCACGGGGGGCCTTGCCACAAGGCCCCGGTGGTGACGCAGAATCACCGCTTCGAGGACGCAGGTCCGCGAAGCACGGAAGCAGATCCGCGAAACGGGGAGTCACGAAGTGCGAGTGGTGTTGTCGACGTACGGGTCGCGCGGGGACGTCGAGCCGATGGCCGCGCTGGCGGTGCGGCTGAGGGAACTCGGCGCCGAGGTGCGGGTCTGCGCGCCGCCGGACGAGGAGTTCTCGGCGCGGCTGGCCGAGGCCGGAGTCGAGCCGGTGCCGGTCGGGCAGTCGGTGCGCGCGCTGGTCAGCGGGCCGCCGCCGAAGCCCGGGGACCTGCCCGCGCGCGCCGCCCGGCTGGTCGAGCGGTTCCACGCGGCGGTGCTCGCGGCGGCCGAGCCGGGCGGCGCGGTGCTGGCCACCGGGCTGTTCCCGGCGGCGGCCGGCGCACAGGCGGCGGCCGAGCAACTGGGCGCCCGCTTCGTGTACGTGGCCCTCCAGCCGACCGTGCTGCCCTCCCCGCACCACCGGCCGTTCGAGTACCCGATGCTGCCCTACCCGCCGGAGGCGACCGACCCCCGGGAGCTGTGGGAGCTCAACATCGGGACGATGAACGCGCTGTTCGGCGACGCGGTCAACTCCCGCCGGGCGGCGGTCGGACTGCCCGAGGCCGACAACGTCCGGGACCACGTCCTCACCGGCCGGCCTTGGCTGGCCACCGACCCGCTGCTCGACCCGTGGCCGCGGCCCGCCGAGGCGGACCCGGCCTGGCCCGAGGCGGTGCAGACCGGCGCGTGGATCCTGCCGGACGAACGCCCGCTGCCCGCCGACCTGTCGACCTTCCTGGCGGCCGGCGAGGCGCCGGTGTACGTCGGCTTCGGCAGCATGCCGCTGCGCGACCCGGCGGGCGCCGCCCGGGTCGCCGTCGAGGCGGTCCGGGCGCAGGGCCGCCGGGTGCTGCTCGGCCGCGGCTGGGCCCGACTGGCGGAGGTGGACGGGGCCGAGGACTGCTTCGCGGTCGGCGAGGTCAACCAGCAGGCGCTGTTCCCGAAGGTGGCCGCCGTCGTCCACCACGGCGGCGCGGGCACCACCACCACGGCCGCCCGGGCCGGGGTGCCCCAGGTGCTGGTCCCGCAGATGGTGGACCAGCCGTACTGGGCCGCGCGGGTGGCGGAGTTGGGCATCGGCGCCGCCCACGACGGCCCGACCCCGACCACCGCGTCCCTCGCCGCCGCCCTGCGCCGGGCCCTCGCGCCCGCCACCCGGGAGCGCGCCGCCGCCCTCTCGGCCCGGGTCCGCACGGACGGTGCGACGGCCGCCGCGAAGCTGCTGCTCGGCTGAGGGGGACAGGGGCGCGGGAAGTCGGCCCGGCCGACGTCCCGCGCCTGCCCCGGGCTCAGGAGGCCGGTTCGGTCAGGTACTTGGCACCGGCGTCCGGGAGCTTGTTGCCGTCCTTGTCGAAGAACTGCCAGGACTTCGCCCGCATCGTCCCCGGGCGGGCCACCACCAGCTCGCGGATCGGGGAGTCGGCCACGGTGACGGGCGTCGGCTCCGTGGTGCTGCCGTCCGCCCAGGTCACCACCACCCGGCCGACGTCCGGTCCGATCGAGAGCAGCACCACGTCCAGCGGGGCCACGGTGTCGCCCTTGCCCCGGTGGCCGACCAGGCCGCCGCCGAAGACGGTCCGGTTGCGCGGGTCGACCTTGCCCGGGGCCGCCTGGGCGCCGTCGGAGTCATGGCTGAGCCGCGCCCCGTCCACCGTGAAGTAGACGTTGGTGACGTCGCAGTCCGGCTGCCAGTACCGCTGGACGTACTCCTCCGTCGGCTTGGAGATCTCCGAGTCGTACCTGCTGCGCTCCTCCCACACCGCCGTCGCCTGCTCGAACGCCCGCTCCCGGGGGGCCTCCGGCCACAGCGCCTCCCACAGCTGCCACTGCTTGCCGTCCGGGGTCAGGCCCTGGCCGAGCAGCACCCGGACCGGGGTCAGCGGGTTGCGGAAGGCCGGGGCGGTCCCGTTCGGCGGGAGGGGGGTGCCCAGCCCGGGGGTGTTCGCCACCGTGAGCGTGGGCGCGGGCGCGGCGCCGACGCCGGCCGGACCGATCCCGTGGGCGGGCGCCGGGCCCGGCCGCAGCTGCGCCAGCGCCCCGCCGGTCAGCGCCACCGCGGCGGCCAGCGCCGCCGCGCCGACCACCGTACGGCGGCGGTGCCGCAGCCGGCGGCCCCCCGCCAGGATGTCCGTCACCGGCACCGGGCCGATCCGCGCGCCGGCCGCCGCCTCGGCGAGGCCGAGCCCCACCCACAGGTCCGTGCCGTCGTCCCCGCCCACCCCGTCCGGTTCCCGGTCCATGCCGCCCCTCATGCCGCTCCTCCGATGTGCGTCGTGTCCTTGAGTCCCACCAGTGCCGTGACCTGCCGCAGCCGCGCGATGCCCTTCGCCGCGTGGCTGCGCACCGCGCCCACCGAGCACCCCATGGCGGCCGCCGTCTGGCTGTCGCTCAGGTCCTCCCAGTGCCGCAGCACCACCGCCTCGCGCTGGCGCGGCGGCAGGGTGGCCAGCGCGGCCAGCAGGGCCCCGCGCTGGTCGGAGCGGGCGTAGCCGTCCTCCACCCCCGCCGCGTCCGGCACCGCGTCCACCAGCAGCTCCGGCGCCCGGCGGCGCCAGCGGCGGGCGTGCTGGTTGACCAGGATCCGCCGCACATAGGCGTACGGATCGTCGGCCCGGCGCACCTTCGACCAGGCCGCGCAGGCCTTCTCGGCGGCCGACTGCACCAGGTCCTCGGCCGCGTACTGCTCGCCGGCCAGCAGGTACGCCGTCCGTACCAGGCGCGGCCAGACCGTGACGATGAACGCCTGGAACCCGTCGTCCCGATCGTCTTTCGCTTCTCCCATGAGCACCTCCGAGCACCTCCTTCACCCGTCCAGAGCCCGGGGGCGGTCGAAAGCGCTTACCCGCGGCCGCGGCGGCTTCAAATCGCTTGGGGAACAGCGGCGGGGACACTACGATCCGCCGAATGATCATTTCTCATGACGTAGCGGGCAGTGGGCCCGCCGTGGTGCTGCTGCACTCCTCGGTGTGCGACCGGCGGATGTGGGACGCGCAGTGGCAGCCGCTGGTCGACGCCGGACACCGGGTGGTCCGCTGCGACTTCCGCGGCTTCGGCGACACGCCGCTCGCGGACGCCCCGTACAGCGACGCCGGGGACGTCCTGGCCCTGCTCGACCACCTGGGCATCGGGACCGCCGCCCTGGTCGGCGCCTCCTACGGCGGCCGGATCGCCCTGACGGCGGCCGCGCTGCGCCCCGAGGCGGTCACCAGGCTGGCCCTGCTCGGCGCGGGCATGCCCGGACACCAGCCCAGCGACACCCTGCGCGCCTTCGGCGGGCGCGAGGACGAGCTGATCGAGGCCGGGCGGATCGACGAGGCCGTCGAGCTGAACGTCGAGTCCTGGCTCGGCCCGGAGGCCGACGAGCGGACCCGCGCGCACGTCCGCCGGATGCAGCGCCACGCCTTCGACGTCCAGATGACGGCGACGGTCGGCTCCGACCGCGAGGACGTCGACCTCGGCCGGATCACCGCCCCCACCCTGGCCGTGTCCGGCGCCCACGACTTCCCGGACTTCCGGGACATCGCCGCCGCCCTCCCCGCCCTCCTCCCCGACGCCCGCCACCAGGAGCTCCCCTGGGCCGGCCACCTCCCCAGCCTGGAGCGCCCGGCCGAGACCACCGCCCTGCTGCTCGCCTTCCTCCACGAGGACGGCCAGGCCGCGCGGTAGCGGCGAGCCGTGCGGTGGCGACGGCGGTGAGCCCGTCGCGGGGCAGCCCGTCGAGGGAAAGGCCGGACCCGAACGTGTGTCGGGAGCCATGATGACGGGGTGCACTTCACCACGGAATCCAGCGCGGACGGCGTGACGCAGCGCCACTTCACCCTCGACGGCGCGCCCGGAGTGCTCTGGCAGCCGGACGGATCGCCCCTCGGCGGGCGGCCGTTGGTGCTGCTGGGGCACGGCGGCGGCCAGCACAAGCTGGGTCCGGGACTGGTGGACCGGGCCCGGCGGTTCGTGCGGCGGCACGGGTTCGCGGCGGTGGCGCTGGACGCGCCGGGGCACGGGGAGCGGACGCGCAGCGCCCAGGACGAGCGGTTCGCCACCGAGATCGGGGAGTTGATCGCGGCGGGCCGGCCGGTCAGCGCCTGGGTGGCGCGGCACACGGCGGCGCTCGCGGAGCGGGCGGTGCCGGAGTGGGTGGCGGTGCTGGACGCGCTGAGCGGTGAGGCGGAGCGCCCCGGTCGGACAGAGGGCCCCGGACAGGCGGAGCGCCCCGGTCGGGTGGAGGACCCCGGACAGGCGGAGGGCCTCGGGCCGGTCGGGTACTGGGGGTTGTCGCTGGGGAGCGCGATCGGCATCCCGCTGGCGGCGGCCGAACCGCGCGTAACCGTGGCGGTGTTCGGGCTGACGGGGCACGCGTCGCAGACGGAGGCGGCGGGTCGGGTCGGCGTGCCGGTGGAGTTCCTCCTCCAGTGGGACGACGCGCTGGTCCCGCGCGAGGGGGCGCTGGCGCTGTTCGGCGCGCTGGGCTCGCGGGAGAAGACGCTGCACGCCAACCCCGGGGGCCACCTGGAGGTGCCGGAGCCCGAACTGGAGTCGTCGGAACGGTTCCTGGCGCGGCATCTGATCCGGGCGGGAGTGAGCCCGGCCCCGGCATAGCCGATGCCAACCGTCAGTAAAACTTCGCAAAGGATTTCTCCCTGCAACGAACCCGACGGGCCGTGACTTCAACAGATTGTTGCAGCTCAGCGGCCCGATGGTCACCCTTCGTGGATTTGGCATAACACCCCGTACCCCCTGGACTTCGCAAACCATAGGAGTACGGTTCCGGAGGAATCGCCGGGGCCGACATTCAGGCAGGCCGGCCGTACCGGAAAATTGGTGCGCAGCATGGGTTTGCAACAGGGTGGGGAGAGCGCCTCGGTGGCGACTCGTCCGATATCCGCCAGGGTGGTCGCGGAGGTCCTGCGCGGCGTCGCGCAGGTCGATTTCATGCCGTCCGTCGTCTGCGGACTCTTCTTCGTGGCCGCACTGTTCGCCGCCGACTGGCGGTACGGCCTCTACGGACTGCTCGGCAGCGCCGTCTCCACCGCCGTCGCGTACGGACTCGGGCTCGACCGGGAGACCGTCGGGGCGGGGCTGCACGGGTACAACGGCTGCCTGGTGGCGCTGAGTTGCGCCGTCTTCCTGGGCGCCGGGCACCCGGCGACGGTCGCGGTGGCGGCCCTCGGGTCCGCCGTCGCCGTGGTGGTCACGGCGGGGCTCGGGGCGCTGCTCGCCACCTGGCGGCTGCCCGCGCTGACCGCGCCGTTCTGCCTGGTCGCGACGGCCGTCACGGCGGCCGCCCCCGGCTTCCGGCGACTGTGGCAGGGCGCGGGCGCACCCGCCGCGCTGCCCGTCCCGGCCGCCGGGCCGACCGGGCTGAGCTGGGACCAGCTCTGGCACGGCTTCTTCGCGAACATCGGTCAGATCTTCTTCATGCCGCAGTGGTACGTCGGACTGCTGTTCCTCGCCGGGCTGTTCGCGGCGAGCCGGCTCGCGGGCCTGATGGCCTGCGCGGGGAGCGCCACCGGGCTGCTCACGGCCTGGGTGTTCGGCGCCCCCGGCGAGGCGGTCGGGCAGGGCCTGCTCGGGTACAGCGGCGTCCTGGTCGCCCTCGCGCTGTGCGGGGTGTTCCTGGCGCCCGACGCCTGGAGCGCGGCGTACGCCCTGGTCGGTGCGGCCGGCGCGACCGTGCTCACGCCGGCGCTCGGCGCGGCCTCCGCGCCCTTCGGCGGTCACGCCTTCACCTGGCCGTTCGTCCTGACCACACTGCTGTTCCTGGCGGCGGTGCCGGCCGTCCCGCGCCTGCGCCGGACTTGATTCCGCGTCCGGCGCCGCCGAATTCATCTGATGTCGAGAACCCTGGGCTCACCGAAGCCCCTTGAGCATCTTTCTGCATTCCATCGGATTCTCGGAAAGGAAGAGTGATACCCGTGAATCTCTCGCCGCGTGAGATCGACAAGCTGTACATCTACGTCGTCGCCGATCTGGCCCGCAAACGCCGGGACCGCGGCGTCAAGCTGAACTACAGCGAGGCCTGCGCGCTGATCAGCGAGGCGATCATGGAGGGCGCCCGGGACGGCCGCACTGTCGCCGAGTGCATGGAGATCGGCAAGCAGGTCGTCAGCGGCGAGGACGTCATGCCGGGCGTGCGCGAGATGCTCCCGCTGCTCCAGGTCGAGGCGGCGTTCGTGGACGGGACCAAGCTGGTCTCCTGCCACGACCCGGTGGGTGCCTGAGTGATGACCCGGTCCCATGCCGCCGCCACCGTGGTGCTGGCCGGCGGCCACGAGAGCGACGGCGGCCGGGACCTCGCGGCGCTGGCGGCCCGCGAGTCCACCGTGCACGCCGCGGCCCCCGCGGGCCGTCCGCTCACCGAGGCCGTCCGGTCCGCGCTCGCCGCGGCGGGCGACGGGCCGGTGTGCGTCGTACCGATGACGCTCGGCCGCGACCCGAAGCTCGTCGCCGACACCGCCCGGGCGCTGCGCTGGCTGGCCGCCGCGGAGGGCCGCGGACGGCTCGCCCTGACCGCGCCCTTCGGCGCCGCCGACCACCTGATCGGCTGGCTGCGCGCCGCCGCCGGCCCCGCCCCTGACGGCGCGGTGCTGGTCACCGCCCCGGCGGCCGGCCCCTTCGAGGACGCCGAACTGTTCCGGATCGCCCGCCTCGCCCGCCAGTACGGGCGGCACCGGTGGGTCGAGGTCGCCTTCGACGGCGGCGACCCGGACCCGGCCGAGGGCGCCGAACGCTGCCGGCTGCTCGGCGCCCGCGAGGTGACGGCCGTTCCGGCCTCCTTCGGGCCGGCCCTGCGCACCGCGCTGCCCGGCGTACGGGACGGCGGCCCGCTGCTGCGGCCCTCCGCCGTCGCCGGGGTGGTCGCGGCCCGGACGGCGGCGGCGCTGCACCTGCTCGGGCACGGGGAGGACGGCATCCTGGCCGGCCTCGACGCCGAGCACGGGCACGGCTACGCGCACAGCCACGGGCCGGGGGAGCAGAGCCACGGTCACAGCCACGGGCCGGGCGGGCACCAGCACGGCCACGCGCCGGGCGGGCACCAGCACGGCGATGCTCCCCACCCGCACCACCCCAGCCATACCCACGAACCCGCACACACCCCCCACTGACCCGGCAGAGAGGAAGGCCAGCCATGTCTGGTGGCGCCGCGTACCTGTACGGCGACGACCCGGTGGAGATCAACGCCGGCCGCGCCAAGGCCACCGTCACGGTCAGCAACACCGGTGACCGGGCGATCCAGGTCGGATCCCACTACCACTTCTTCGAGGCCAACCGCGCCCTCGACTTCGACCGCAACGCCGCCTTCGGCAAACACCTGGACATCCCGGCCGGCACCGCCGTCCGGTTCGAGCCGGGTGACACCAAGGACGTCACGCTCGCCGAGTTCGGCGGCCACCGCCGCCTGGTCGGCTTCGCCAACCTCGTGGACGGCGGCATCACCGCCCCCGCCACCCGCGCCCGCGCCGTCGACCGGGCCATCGCCCTCGGCTTCAAGGGCACCAACCTCGACCACAAGGAAGACCGGCCCCGGGACTTCCACACGGAGACCCACCCGGAAGGCGACCGCTGATGGCCATCCTCTCCCGCAGGCAGTACACCGACCTCTTCGGCCCCACCGTCGGCGACCGCTTCCACCTCGCCGACACCAACCTCCTGGTCGAGGTCGAACAGGACTTCAACCAGGGCCACTACGGCGACGAGGCCGTCTACGGCGGCGGCAAGGGCATCCGCGACGGGATGGCCCAGGACCCGGCCGCGACCTCCCTCCAGGGCGCCCTCGACCTGGTCATCACCAACGTGGTCGTCATGGACGCGGTGCTCGGCGTGGTCAAGGGCGACATCGGCGTCAAGGACGGCCTCATCGTCGCGGTCGGCAAGGCGGGCAACCCGCACACCCAGAGCGGCGTGCACCCGCGCCTGGTGATCGGCCCCGGCACCGAGGTGATCTCCGGCGAGCACCTGATCGCCACCGCCGGCGGCATCGACACCCACATCCACTTCATCGCCCCGCAGCAGGTGCAGGAGGCGCTGAGCAACGGCATCACCACCCTGATCGGCGGCGGCACCGGCCCCTCCGACGGCACCAACGGCACCACCTGCACCCCCGGCCCGTGGAACATCCACCGGATGTACCAGGCCGTCGAGGACCTGCCGGTCAACGTCGGCCTGCTGGGCAAGGGCAACGGCTCGCTGCCCGGCGCGCTGCGCGAGCAGGTCGAGGCGGGCGTGTGCGGCCTCAAGGTGCACGAGGACTGGGGCAGCACCCCGGCCGCGATCGACAGCGCGCTGAGCGTCGCCGACGAGTACGACGTGCAGGTGGCCATCCACACCGACACCCTCAACGAGTCCGGCTACTTCGAGGACACCCTGTCCGCGATCGACGGCCGCACCATCCACACCTTCCACACCGAGGGCGCGGGCGGCGGCCACGCCCCCGACATCATGCGGATCGCCGGCGAGCCCAACGTGCTGCCGTCCTCCACCAACCCGACGCTGCCCTACACCGTCAACTCGGTGGACGAGCTGCTGGACATGGTGATGGTCTGCCACCACCTCAGCCACAACATCCCCGAGGACGTCTCCTTCGCCGACTCCCGGGTCCGCGCCGAGACCATCGCCGCCGAGACCGTGCTGCACGACGAGGGCGTCATCTCGATCTTCTCCTCCGACTCGCAGGCGATGGGCCGGATCGGCGAGTCCTTCACCCGGGCCTTCCAGACCGCCCACCACTGCAAGGACCAGCGCGGCAAGCTGGCCGGCGACAGCGAGCGCAACGACAACGCCCGCGTCCTGCGCTACCTCGCCAAGCTCACCATCAACCCCGCCGTCGCCTCCGGCACCGCCGACCACATCGGCTCGCTGGAGCCCGGCAAGCTCGCCGACATCGTGCTCTGGCCGATCAACTCCTTCGCCGCCAAGCCGAAGATGGTCATCAAGGGCGGCGTGATCAACTGGGCGCTGATGGGCGACCCGAACGCCTCGCTGCCCACCCCCCAACCGGTCTACTACCGCCCGATGTTCGGCCAGTACGGGCGGGCGAAGCAGGCCACCCGGGTGTCCTTCATGTCGCAGGCCGCCGTCGACCTCGGGGTTCCGGCCCAACTCGGCCTGGAGAGCCGGGTGCTGCCGGTGCGGCGGTGCCGTACGGTCGGCAAGCAGCACATGGTGCGCAACGACGCGCTGCCGAAGATCGCGGTCGACCCGGAGACGTACAAGGTCACCCTGGACGGCGAGCCCGCCACCATCGAACCGGCCCGCGAGCTGCCGCTCAACCACCTGTTCTACCTCGCGTGAGCCCCGTCACCGAGACGCGGCCGGGCCTGGACGCCATGGGCGGCCTGGACGCTGTGGACGGCCTGGGGGATCCGGACGGCCTGGACGGCCTGGACGCCCTGCTGGTCTGCCTCCAGCTGACCGACTCGGCCTTCCCCAGCGGCTTCTACACCCTCTCGCACGGGCTGGAGGGCTACGCCCAGGCCAAGGCCGTCACCCCGGACACCCTGCCCGGGCTGCTCGCCGACCTGCTGCGGCACGGCGTCGGGCCGTCCGACGCCACGGCCCTGGTCCTGGCCCACCGGGCGGCCACGGCGGGCGACTGGGAGCTGCTCGCCGAGACCGATCAGCGGCTGCACGCCACCAGGCTCAACCGCGAGCTGCGCCTGGCCGCCACCCGGACCGGTCGCCAACTCCTGGACATCGCCCGGGAGTCGGTGGGCGGCGAGCCGCTGGAGCGGTACGCCGCGCTGGTCGCGGAGAAGCGGGCCCCCGGCTGCCAGGCGGTGGCGGCCGGGGTGGCGTACGCCTCGGCCGGCGTCCCGGTCCAACAGGCCGTCACCAGCGACCTGTTCGCGTTCTGCACCAGCTTCGTCGGTGCGGCGCTGAGGCTCCGGCTGACCGACCACCGCAAGGCGCAGGTGGTGCTGCGGGCGGCCTCCCCGGTGATCCGGGAGGTCGTATCCGCAGCCCTGGAACGGGACTTGGCGGACCTCGGCGGCTGCGTGCCGGTCGCGGACGCCATGTCCGGACGGCACGAGCGGGCGGAGGCCCGGCTGTTCATGAGCTGACCGCCCGATGCGTACGTGCGCCACAGAAGAACGACCGACAGAAGGAGGAGAGTTGACCGAGAACGTGCTCCGCGTGGGCATCGGTGGACCGGTGGGCTCCGGCAAGACGGCGCTGATCGAGGCGCTCGTCCCGGTGCTGATCGCCCGCGGCCACCGCCCGGCGGTCATCACCAACGACATCTACACCCAGGAGGACGCCCAGCACGTGCGGCGCACCCTGGCCGGGATGCTGGACCCCGAGCGGGTCGTCGGCGTGGAGACCGGCGCCTGCCCGCACACCGCCGTACGGGACGACCCGACGATGAACCTCGCGGCCGGCGCCGAGATGCTGGAGCGCTTCCCGGACGTCGACACCCTGCTGTACGAGTCCGGTGGCGACAACCTCACGCTGACCTTCAGCCCGGTGCTGGTCGACCTCTTCCTCTTCGTCCTCGACACCGCCGAGGGCGAGAAGATGCCCCGCAAGCGCGGCCCGGGCATCACCGAGTCGGACCTGCTGGTCATCAACAAGATCGACATCGCCCAGTACGTCCGCGCCGACCTCGGGGTGATGGAGTCCGACGCCCACCGGGTGCGCGAGGGCGGACCGGTGGTGCTCACCAACTGCCTGACGGGGGAGGGGCTGGAGGAGATCGCGACCTTCCTGGAGACCTTCCGCAAGGTCCCGGCGTGACAGCCTCCCCGGCTGCGGCGGTGCCCCGGCTCGACCCCCGGCACTACGAGCCGGCCCGCGTCCCGTACGAGGTCCGCCGCCACGCCGGGACGCCCGACACCCTCGCGGTCGGACGTCCCGGCAAGGTCGGGCTGCTGGAGCTGGCCTTCGAGCGGGTCGGCGGGCGCACCGAACTCACCGGCCACTACCAGAAGTCGCCGCTGCAGATCATGCGCCCGCTCTACTTCGACCCGGCCCGCCCCGACCTCGCCGTCACCTTCCTGATGTCCACCGGCGGCGGCATCCTCCAGGCCGACCGGCTCCGCACCGACCTGCACTGCGGCGCCGACACGGCGGTCCACCTGACCACCCAGGCCGCCACCAAGGTCTACCGGATGGAGCACGACTACGCGACGCAACTGGTCAACCTGACAGCCGGGCCGCGCGCCTACGTCGAGTACCTGCCCGAGCCGGTGATCCCCTTCGTCGACTCGCGCCTCTATCAGCGGACCGTCCTCACCGTCGACCCGGACGCGACCGTGCTGGCGGGCGAGACCGTCCTGGCCGGCCGCCTCGCCCGGGGCGAGCGCAACGCCTACCGGGTGTTCGCCTCGGACCTCGAAGTGCGGCGCCCAGGTGGTGAATTGGTGGCACTGGACACCGTGCGACTGGAGCCCTCGCCGGGTGGAGGCGGAGGCGGAGGGGGCGGCAGGGGTGCCGGGGTCACCGGGCCGGCGGTGCTGGCCGGGCACGACGTGATGTCCAGCCTGTACGTCCTCAGCCCGCTCGCCCCGGCGGCCCGGATCGCGGACGTCCTGCACGAGGCGGTGGCCGGCTGCGGCCAGGAGTACGGCGAACTGCTCTACGGGGTCAGCGTGCTGCCGCAGGACAGCGGCGCCTGGCTGCGGCTGCTCGGCTCCGACACCCGGGCCTGCGCCGCCGCCCTGCGCGCGGCCTGGGACGCGGTCCGGCGGCTGCTGATCGGGGTGCCGGCGCCGGAGCTGCGGAAGACGTAGGGCCGTCGGCCGGCGCCGCCGGTCGTGATCTTCTTCCGGATCCGGCACAACCCTGGGGCCGGGTGCGCGGTCCTGTCTGGCGTGAACGACGATGCGAGACGGGACGCCGTGCCGGACGAGGCGCGCGAGGCGGTGCGGGACGTGGCGCCCGATGCGGTACCGGAGGACGTACCGGAGGACGTGCGGGAAGCCGCACCGGACCGTGTGCCGACGCCACCGGCCCGGCGCCTGGTCAACCGCCGGCGGCTGCTGACGGGCGCCGCCGCCCTGGGCGCCCTCGCGGCCGCCGCCGGCGTCAACGAGTGGGCCCGCCGAAAGAGCTCCCACGGCCCGCGACTCTGGCGGACGACCGCCGCGAGCGGGCGGCTCGTGCTGTCCGCCGACCGCCGACAGGGCCTCTACGCCTCCGGCTTCGACGGCTGGGTGCGCGCCCTCGACCCGCGTACCGGTGAGGTCCGCTGGAGCCGTACGGTCAGCACACCCGACGCCGCCGCTGCCCCGGGCGGCTGGCCGTCGGCCGCCGGGGACGGCGTGGTGTGCGTGGCCACCGACACCCGTCTGCGGGTCCTGGACGCGGCGTCGGGAGAGCAGCGCTGGGAGGCCGCCCTGCCGGACTGGTCCGAGGGCGGGTGGCGGCAAGGCCCCGCCGTCGGCGGCGGCAGCGTGTTCGCGGTGTACGGAAGCTCGGTGCGCTGCTACGACCTGGCCACCGGCGAGCCGCGCTGGACCGGCCCGGCGGGCGTCTCGGCCGCTCTGGCCCTCGACGGCGGCACCGTGTACGCGGCGGGGAGGCCGAGGGGGCTCCTGGCGCTGGACGCCCGCACCGGCGAGCGCCTCTGGGAGCGCGACCTCGTCGTCAGCGGCCCACTGACCGTCCACCGGGACGCCCTGCTGGTCTCCTCGCCCCCGGAGACGATGGCCTCCACGATCGTCGGCGCACTGGACCCGGCGACCGGCGCGCAGCTCTGGGCGTCCGTCCAGCACGGGGAGCTGAGCTGCCCCCTGTCGGCCGCCGGTCGGACCGTCTACATGGGCGGCGGGGACCGTCTGTTCGGGTTGGACACGACGACCGGCGACTGGGTCTGGAAGGCCAACACCTTCGCCGGTCGGAAGGGCGGGACCCCCGCCATGGTCGCTACCGAGGACGGCGTCTACGCCTGGTCGGGGGACGGCCGGCTGTGGGCGTTCGACCCGTCGACGGGCGGGATGCGCTGGCAGGACGATTCGGAGGAGGTCGGCCGGATCTCGCTGGCCGCTGCCGGTGGGACCATCTACCAGGGCGGCCCGGGCGGCGTTCTCGCGCTGGGCGCCCTGCCGGCGCCGCCGGAGGCCTGACCGGGCGGGTTCAGGAGCGGCCCGTCCCGCCCGGCTCGCCCGGTTCCATGGCCGCCAGGCGGGCGACCTGGCGGTGACTGAGCTCGACGGTGCGGTTCATGTGCCGCAGGAGGAAGGCGAGTTCGGCTTCGCTGTCCTCGGCGAAGACGGCCGCCCAGTCGGTGGACAGCTCGCGCCACACCTCTCCGAAGCGCTCCAGCGCCTCGGGGAGGACCGCGACCAGCACCCGGCGGCGGTCGGCCTGGTCCCGCTGCCGGGCGACCATCCCGGCCTTCTCCAGCCGGTCGACCAGCCGGGTGGCCGAGCCGCTGGTCAGCCCGGTGAGTTCGGCGATCCGGCCGGTGGTGACCGGCCCGTCCTCCAGGGTGAGCAGGTTGAGGCACTGGACGTCGGTCGGGTGCATGCCCAGGTGGTCGGCGACGGCCTGATTGAACAGCACGTACGAGGCCAGGTAGCGGCGCGAGACCGGCCACAGCCGGGCCATCAGTTCGTCGCGGGTCGTCGTCATGGGGGAAGGGTAACCGGCTGCCCGATAATTGCTTGTGCCATGCAGAGATCTTTCCCTATGTTGCCTGCATGACGCAGATAACTGAGTCCGCAGCCCCCCGTGCCCGCCTCCTCCCCGTCGCCGTCACCGGCGCCACCGGCGCCCAGGGCGGCGCCACCGCCCGCGCCCTGCTCCGCGCCGGCCGCCCCGTCCGCGCCCTCACCCGGAACCCCGGCTCGCCCGCCGCCACCCAGCTCGCCGCACTCGGCGCCGAACCGGCCCGCGCCGACTTCGACGACCCGGCCTCGCTCGCCACCGCCCTCGACGGCACCGGCGCACTGTTCGCGATGTCCACCCCGTTCGGCACCGACCTCGGTGTCGAAGTCCGCCAGGCCACCGCCCTGCTGGACGCCGCCCGGGCAGTCGGAAGCGTCCGGCACGTCGTCTTCACCTCGGCCACGAACGCCGACCGCTCCACCGGCATCCCGCACTTCGACAGCAAGCACCGAATCGAACAGCACCTGGCCGGCCTCGGCCTGCCCTGGACCGTCCTCGGCCCGGCCGCCTTCATGGAGAACTACGCCAACGACTGGACCCTCCAGTCCCTCCGCGACGGCGTCTTCCACCTCCCCATGCCCCCCGGCGTCCCACTCCCCGTGATCGCCGCCGACACCATCGGCACCTTCGCCGCCCACGTCCTGGCCAGGCCTGACGCCTACACGGGCCGCCGCATCGACATCGCCTCCCAGTGGCGCACCGGCGAGCAGATCGCCGCCGCGATCAGCGCCGCCAGCGGCCGCCCCATCCGCTTCGAACAGGTGCCGCTCTCGGTCGTGGCGGCCCACTCCGAGGACCTCGCCACGATGTTCCGCTACCTCCAGGACCCCGGCCTCACCATCGACACCGCCGCCCTGCACGCCGAACACCCCACCATCGACTGGCAGCCCCTGGAGACCTGGGCGGCGGCCCGCACCTGGCACCTCTGAGGGGCTTCAGGCGCCCGCAGTGACCTTGGGTGCTGAGGCCTTGATCAGGTTGATCGTTCCAGCCTGGTACACGTCGCCGTTGACGGTTCCGCCCGTGACCTGATTGGCGGTCGAGATCCTTGGAACGCTACCCACCCGACCTAGGCCAGCCGCTCCACGAACTTGCGCTGCCACGGTGTTTCGACGGCGTGCCGGCTGTAGTGCTCCCGCACGTACGCCACCGCCTCCGCGGCCGGGACGCCGTCCAGGACGGCGATGCAGGCGAGTGCGGTGCCTGTGCGGCCCCGGCCGCCGGCGCAGGCGAGTTCGACGCGTTGGGTGGCGGAGCGTTCCCAGGCTTCGCGGAAGGCGTCGGTGGCGTCCGTGCGGTCGGTGGGGAGGCGGAAGTCGGGCCAGCGTACCCAGCGGCTGGGCCAGTCGACGTGCGGCGGGCGGCCCAACAGGTAGAGGCCGAAGTCGGGTCGGGGGCCGGGCGGCAGGGGCTTGCTGAGGCCGCGGCCGCGCAGGAGGCGGCCGGAGGGCAGGCGCAGGAGCCCGGGGGTGGTCGGGTCCCAGGTGGTCGGGCCCGGGGTGGTGGGGTCGGTCATGTCGGCCATTCCTCAGGTGGGGGAGGGGTGTTCAGGATGCCGCGTGCAGCCCGACCGGGCCGCGGGGCAGTCCGGCGCGGTGGGCCAGGGCGGCGGCTTCGCCGCGGGAGGAGACGTCGAGTTTGGCGAGGATGTTGGCGACGTGGAACTTCACCGTCGACTCGCTGATGTGGAGTGCCGCCGCGATGTCCCGGTTGCGGCGGCCCCGCGCGAGCTGGTCGAGGACCTCGAGTTCGCGCGGTTGGAGGCCGTCGAGGGGGTCGGTGGCGAGGGCGGGTTCGGGCAGGGCGAGCGGGAGGTCGACGGTCACGGTGGTGCCCCAGCCGGGGACGGCTTCGACGCCGTGGCGTCCGCCGAGGGCGGTGATGCGGTCGGCGGTGCGGTGGACGGTGAGGGCGTCGGCGGTGAGCAGGCCGAGGCCGTCGCCGCGTACGACGGCGCGCAGTTGGCCGTCGGCGGTGAGCTGCCAGCTGACGTGCAGCCGGGTCGGCTTCTCCTGTTCCAGCATCAGCAGGACGGCCACCCGGACGGCGTCGCGGGCGGTGTGGGCGGCGTCGGCCGGGACGGAGCGGTCGGCTTCCGGCGGGGGTGCGACGTCGAGGTGGACCCGGGTGTGCCGCAGCAGCGGGCGCAGTTCGCGGACGAGTCGGGCGAAGGCGGCGTCGGCGGGTTCCTCGCTGAGGGTGCGGTCGAGTTCGGCGCCCTGGCGCAGGTCGAGCAGGGCGGTGACGGCCAGTTCGGTGGCGTTGCGGCGGGCGGTGGCGTCGTCCAGGCCGGTCGAGCGCAGCGGGGCCAGGATCGCGGTGAGCGCGGCGCTGTGGGTGCCGGTGAACTCGGCGATGGCGCGGGCGCGGGCGTTGGCGGAGGCGCGGGAGGCGGCGGTCTGGGTGGGGGCGGCGTCGGTGGCGCGGTGGTCGGAGTGGGCGATGACCAGGTCCCACAGCTGTTGCAGGACGGCGAGTGCCCCGGGGGCGACCGGTTCGGTGCCCGCCCGGACGAGGACGAGGACGGCGCCGCTGTCGTTGCCCGGCGTGGTCGTGACGACGACGACCGGCCGGGATTGTCCGGCGAGTTCGGACTCGCCCTGCCAGGGACGGCCGGCGGAGGTGGTCGCGGCCGCCTGTTCGGCCAGCCGGGACAGGTCCAGCGTGCTGATGGCGGCGGTGAGTTCGGGCGGGCCGTAGCTGTGGGAGGGGTTGAACGTGCAGACGCCGCTGAGCTGCGCGAGCGCCGTGTGCGGGACGAGGGTGCCGAGCACGTCGGACAGGCGCAGCAGGAGGTCCGGCCGGGGAGCGCGCAGCACCTCGACGGCCCGTGCGAGCGCGTCCTCGGGGCGGCCCCAGCGGTCGCGCCAGGTCCCGTCCGCGCCCGTCCCGTCCGTGCGCGGATCGCCCGTGCCCGTCCCGTCCGTGCGCGTGCGCGTGCCCGTCCCGCCCGTGCGCGTGGCGGTTCCGGGCGGCTCAGTGGTGTCCATGCGGTCCAGCCTAGTTCGGGCGCCGCCGGGCCCGCCTGGCCGTTCGGACAGGTCGAACCGTCCGAAGGACTGGCTGGGCCGCCGTTGCCCCGGTCGCAGGATGGAAGACGTCGGAGGCAACAACTCCCCTGGAACCGAAGGACCTTCCCATGACCAAGGCGATCGCCTTCCCCGAGTTCGGCGGCGCGGACGTGCTGCGCCCGATCGACATCGAACTGCCCGCCCCGGGCCCCGGCCAGGTGCGGGTCGCGGTCCGCGCGGTGGGCGTCAACCCGCTGGACCACAAGCTGCGCACCGGCGAGCTGGCCGGGTTCTTCCCGGTCTCCTTCCCCTACGTTCCGGGCTTCGAGGTGTCCGGCGTGGTGGAGGCCGTCGGCGCCGAGGTGCGCGGCTTCGCCCCCGGCGACGAGGTGTTCGGCGCCCTGATGGGCGGCGGCTACGCGGAGCGGGCGCTGGTGGACGCGGCGATGCTGGCCCACAAGCCCGCCACCCTGGGCTGGACGGAGGCCGCCGCGATCCCGACGGCGGCCGAGACGTCCGAGCGCGCCCTCGCCGTCCTGGGCGTGCGGCCCGGCGAGACCCTGCTGGTGCACGGTGCGGCCGGCGGGGTGGGCACCGTGCTGCTCCAGTTCGCCCGGGCCCGTGGGATCACTGTGGTCGGCACCGCGAGCGAGTCGAACCACGACCACCTGCGCGAGCTCGGCGCGATCCCGGTGACGTACGGCGAGGGCCTGGCCGAGCGGGTGCGGGCCGCCGCCCCGGGCGGGGTGGACCGGGTGCTGGACGCGGCCGGGCGCGGGGTGCTGCCGCTGTCGATCGAGCTGGTGGGCGGCGCGGACCGGGTGCTGACGATCGCCGACATCCAGGGCGCGCAGGAGCACGGCGTCCGGTTCACCGGTGGCGCCGAGGGCGTCGAGCCCTACTACACGAGTGCCTACGCGGCCGCGCTGGCCCTGCACGAGGCGGGCACCCTGCGGCTGCCGCTGCACCGGGTGTTCCCGCTGGCGGAGGCGGCCGAGGCGCAGCGGGTCAGTGAGGGCGGGCACCTGCGCGGCAAGATCGTGCTGACGGTCTGACAGGCACACGGCGCCCGCCCTGTCCCTGTCTGCCCGTTTTGCTTCCGTTTTGCATTGGCTGCGCCATTTCCGTACGGTTTCATCCGTTCGGAGTAATTCGGCAGGCGGACGCGCCGTAAACACGGCGCTACGCCGTCCGGCCGACATGCGGTCCCTCGAACGGTCGACCAGGGTTGGCCGGACGTGGGCGGCACCGGACCGCCTGCCCTGACGGTCAGGAGGACCAGGCGCATGGGTGGAACGGACAGGCGGGCGGTGATCGGCGAGTTCCTCGGGACCCTGCTGCTGGTGCTGCTGGCAGTGGGTGCGGCGGTGCTCGCGGGGGTGGCGATCGGTCCGGTGGGCATCGCGTTCGCGTTCGGTTTCGTGCTGCTGGCGCTCGCGTACGCGCTCGGCCCGATCTCCGGCTGCCACGTCAACCCGGCGGTGACCCTCGGCTTCCTGCTGGCCCGCCGGATCGACGGGCGCACGGCGGTGTCGTACTGGGTGGCGCAGCTGCTCGGCGGCATCGCGGGTGCGGGGCTCGTCCTGCTGCTGGCGAAGCAGATACCGGGGCTGGAGACCCACGGCAAGCTCGGCACCAACGGCTGGGGCGAGCGCTCCCAGATGCACATCAACGCCGGCGGCGCGTTCCTGACCGAGGTCATCCTCACCTTCCTGCTGGTGTACGTCGTCCTGGCGGTCACCCACCGGCTCGCCGCGGTCGGCTTCGACGGGCTGCCGATCGGCCTCGCGCTGGTGGTCGTCCACCTGGTCGGCATCCCGCTCACCGGCACCTCGGTCAACCCGGCGCGCAGCCTCGGCCCGGCGCTGTTCGCGGGCGGCGACGCGCTGTCGCAGCTGTGGCTGTTCCTGCTCGCCCCGCTGGTCGGCGGCGCGCTGGCGGCGGGCGTGCACCTGCTGACCCACCCGCAGCCCAACCTTCCGGTGGCGGAGGCCCTGGCGACGGACGCGCGGGTGTAGTACCCGCCGTCGAGCCGGCGCGGCGGCCGGGACCGTACCGACGGTCCCGGCCGCCGCTGTCGTCGGTGGCCTTCTGCCGGCTCCTGCTTCTCTCCGCTCCGCCCCCCGGTCCCGCTCCGGGCCGCTTTTGAGCCGCCGACCGGCCGGATCCGGCGGACCGGCCGAAGGCGCCCGACGCGTGGCCGCCCGCTGGGTAGAGTCGCGCCATGGTGACTGAGAACGCGGGAAGCCCCGCGGGCGGGCGGCTGGCCGGCCGCTCCTGTGCGGTGACGGGTGCGGCCAGCGGTATCGGACGGGCCGTCGCCGAACGCTTCGTCCGGGAGGGCGCGTCGGTGGTCGCCTTCGACGTGGACGAGGCCGGGCTGGACCGGCTGGCCGAGCGGTTCCCGGACGCCGTCAGCACGGTGGTCGGCGACGTGGCCCGGGACGAGGACGCGCGCCGGCTGGTGGCCGCCGCCGTCGAGCGGCACGGGCGGTTGGACGTGCTGGTGGCCAACGCCGGGATCATCCCGCTGATGGAGATCACCGAGGCCACCGCCGAGGACTGGGACCACGTGATGGCGGTGGACGGCCGCGGCATGTTCCTCACCTGCAAGTACGCGATCGAGGCGATGACCGCGCAGGACCGGCCCGGCGGCTCGATCGTCTGCCTCTCCTCCATCTCCGGCGAGGCCGGACAGCGCGGCCAGGCGGTGTACGGGCCCGCCAAGTTCGTCGCCTCCGGCCTGACCAAGCACCTCGCCGTCGAATGGGCCGACCGCGGCATCCGGGTCAACGCCGTCGCCCCCGGCACCATCACCACCGAGCGGGTCGCCCGGCTGTACGACGAGCCCGGCGGCACCGAGTACCTCGGGGCGATCGAGAAGCTGCACCCGATGGGGCGGCTCGGCGACCCGGCCGAGGTCGCGGCGGCCGTCCTCTTCCTCGCCTCCGACGACGCTTCCTTCGTCACCGGGGTCGTGCTGCCGGTGGACGGCGGGTACCTGGCGCAGTAGCGGGCCCGGTCGGCGGGGTGTCCGGCTGCCCGGTTCCCGGCTGCTCGGTTGTCCGGTGACCTGGCTGCCCGGCTACCCGGCTGCTCGGCTATCCGGCGAGCAGGTCGACCAGGGCGGACACCCCGTCCGACCCGTGCCCGGCCCCGACCGCCCGCCGGGTGACGGCGAGCGCCGCGTCCAGGACGGAGGTGTCCAGGCCGCGCGCCCGGGCGGTGTGCGCGACGTGCGCCAGCCCGGCCTCGGCGGAGGCGAGGCTGCTGTGGTCGCCCGGATGCCGGCGGTCGTCCGCGCGCTGCGCGAAGCGGTCGATCAGCGGCGGCAGCAGGCGCGGCAACCCCTGGGCGTACGGCGCGAGTTCGGCGCCGCTGATGCCCTCGGCGCGGGCCAGCGCGAGGGCGTGCAGGCAGCCGTGCACGGTGGTCCAGAACAGGTCGAGCAGGGCCGCGTCGAAGGCCGCCGCCCGGCCCGGGTCCGCGCCCACGTGGCGTACGGTGCCCAGCGTCCGCAGCGTCGCCTCGTGGGCGGCGACGGCCTCGGCGTCGCCGCTCAGCAGGACGGTGCCCTCCGGGCGGCCGATGGTCGGGGTGGGGGTGAGGATCGCGGCGTTCAGGAGGCGGTAGCCCCGGGTCTCGGCGTCGGCGGCGTTCGCCCGCGCGTCGCCCGGCGCGATCGAGGTGGCGTTGACGACGGTCCGGCCGCGCAGTGCCGCCCCGGCGGCCTCCAGTACGGCGCGGGCGGCCGACTGGTCGCGGACGCAGAGCAGGACGAGCGGGGCGCCGGCCTCGGCGGAGCCCGTGGCTCCTTCGGTGGAGCCCGTCACCGCCTCGGCGGGGCTCGCGGCCGACCGCGCGCCGAGGGCGAGCGGTTCGGCGTCCCGGCCCGGCGTGCGGTTCCACACGGTGACCGGATGGCCGGCGGCCAGCAGCGCCCCGGCCAGCGCCCGGCCCATCGGACCCAGGCCCAGCACGGCAACGGCGGTGCGGGCAGGGGAGGTTGAGGAAGATCGTTCGTTCGGCATGGCGGTTACGCTAGACCTTCACGCCGACGGCAGAGTCAAGGCGGAGGGGCGCGGCGGAACGTCACGAGGGCTTCGGTGGGGAGCCCCGGTGGCGGCCCGCGGTGGACGGTCCGTCGAGGAGGTGTCCGCGATGCGGATCGGAGAGCTCGCCCGGCGCACCGGGGCCACCCCGCGCGCGCTGCGCTACTACGAGGAGCAGGGGCTGCTCGCACCCGAGCGCCGTCCCAGCGGCTACCGCGAGTACGGAGAGCCGGACGTCGACACCGTCCGCGGGATCCGCACCCTGCTCGCGGCCGGCCTCAACAGCGCCGTGATCGCCGAGATCCTCCACGGCCTGCCGGGCCCGGGGCAGCGCCCTCCCGGCCCGACCTGCCCCGAACTGCTCGACGGTCTGGCCCGGGAACGCGCCCGGATCACCCGGCAGATGGACGAACTCGCCGAAGCGCGAAGCCTGTTGGACGCCATCATGGGTGCGGAGGCGCCGAGCGAGGCGATCCGGTCCGGCCGGCTCCGGGCGGCGGACCGCCGGTCGGCCGGGGAGCGTGAGCAGACCGGTGGCCGTCGCTCGCGGCAGGACGGGGAGCGTGAGCAGACCGGGGGCCGTCGCCCGCGGCAGGACGGGGAGCGCCGCCCGGAGCCGACCGGGGGGCGCCGCCCGCAGCCGGTGGCGCGGAAACTCGATGGTGCGCGCTCGCGGACCGTGCTGGAGTGAGCGGATGGATCATGACGACATGCTTGCCCTGTTCGACGACCGGATCCGGCGCAACACGCCGCCCGACCCCGGCTGCCGCGTCGAGCGCGACGGTGCGGTGGTCCGGCAGGTGGGCTCGGAGCACAGCTGGAACGGCGTGGTCTGGTCCGGGCTGGACGAGGCCGGGGCGGACGCGGCGATCGCCGCGCAGGTGCGCCACTTCGCCGGACTGAGGCTGGAGTTCGAGTGGAAGGCCTACTCCCACGACCGCCCCGCCGACCTCGGCGCCCGCCTGCTGGCGGCCGGTTTCACCCCGGAGCCGGACGAGGCGCTGATGCTCGCCCGGATCGCGGACCTGCCCGCCGAGGCCGCCCTGCCCGAGGGCGTCCGGCTGCTCCCGGTGACCGACCCGGCCGGGGTGGACCTGCTGATGGACGCCCACACACAGGCCTTCGGCGCCGAGAACCCCCGTCTGCGCGAGCGGCTGCTCGACCACCTGCGGCACGGCGTCGGGACGGTCAGCATGGTCGTCGCGATGGCCGGCGACCGCCCGGTCAGCGGCGCCAGGATGGAGCTGATCCCGGGGACCGGGTTCGCCGGACTCTGGGGCGGCGGCACCGCACCCGACTGGCGCGGCCGGGGCATCTACCGCGCCCTCATCGCCCACCGCGCCCGCCTCGCGGCCGAGCTCGGCTACGAGTACCTCCAGGTCGACGCGAGCGACCAGAGCCGGCCGATCCTGCAGCGCCTCGGCTTCGCCTGGGTGAGCACGACGACCCCGTACGTCCGCCGGCCGTAGGGCCTGCCGGGGGCCGCGGGTACGGGTACGGGTGGGGAGATTCCTTTCCACCGTGTGGACGCGGCCGGTGTGCCCCTGCCGATCGGCAGGGGGACATGGGGGTGCCGCTGCTCAGGATGTGCCGTTCGGTACATGTGCGGGAGGGGTGGCCGGGGTCATCGTTGGGGCACCACGAGCGGGGCCGTCCGGGCCCCGGGAAGGAGCCCCGGCATGTTCGACTTCCGCCACCCGCGCGCCCTCGCCGCGACGGCTGCCGTGCCCGCCCTCCTCGGCCTGGGCTTAGGCCTCGGCCTCGGGCTCGTACACGCCCGGAGGCGATCAGGCCGGGAGCCGTGCCCGAGGTACGGCGGCCGGCCCGACGAGGGCCGGGAGAAGGCAATCCGACAGGGCTGCCTGCCGTCGTTCCGAGGACGCTCGTCACGGGGCGCTCGTCGGCCGCCCTCACGGCAGCCGCTCGACCACGACCATGGCCGCATCGTCGTTCAGTCGGCCGCCGACGTGGGCGAGCAGGTCGCGGCGCAGGTGGTGGAGCAGGGCGGCGGGGTGTTCGGCACGCCAGGCGGTGACGCGTTCGGTGAGCGGGTAGAAGCGCCGCTGGGCGTCGCGGGCCTCGATCACGCCGTCGGTGTAGATCAGCAGCCGGTCGCCGGGCCGGAACGGGAAGGTCTCCGTCTCGTACCGCGTCGGCGCGAGCTCGCCGAGGCCCAGCGGCGGGGACGGTTGGCGGGCGGCGAGGGCGGTGATGCCGTCGGGGCGCAGCAGCAGCGGGGGAGGGTGGCCGCAGTCGATTAGGCGCACCGGGGAGCCGTCGTCGGGGATGTCGAGCAGCACGGCGGTGATGAACGACTCGCCGGAGTCGCCGCTCTCCTCCGGGGGGTCCTCGGGCGGGGGGAAGGGCAGTGCGGAGAGCGCCTGCCGCTCGCGCCGCTCCCACCGGTCCCGCCGGGACTGTTCGGCGAGCTGGGCGAGGTCCCAGCTGACGCTGCCGTCCAGGTAGGCGGCCAGGTCGGGCAGTTCGGCGTGCAGGTGGGCGGCGGCGCGGAAGGCGCCGAGCAGCAGGGCCGCGTCGCCGAGCGAGGAGAGGCCCTTGCCGCGCACGTCGCCGACCAGCAGCCGGGTGCCGGTGGCGGTGCGGGCGGCCGCGTACAGGTCGCCGCCGACCTGCGCCTCGGCCTCGGCGGCCAGGTAGACGGAGGCCAGGTGCAGCGGGCCGATCCGTTCCGGCAGCGGGCGCAGCAGCACCCGCTGGGCGGCCTCGGACACCGAGCGCACCCGGGCCAGTTCGCGCTCGTGCCGTTCGCGCAGCACCCGCAGGCCGACGATCAGTGCCGAGACGATCAGCTGCGCGCTGAGCTGGGTCTCGATGTTCGCGCTGGTCAGGCCGTCCCGGACGGCGCCGATGACGGTCAGCGCGGCGAACGCGAGCGCGGCGACCCCGGCGGTGGCCCGGGGGCCGGCGAAGGAGGCGGTGAGGGCGGGGGCGACGATCAGCAGCGGGCCGAGGTGGACGTCCGGCGGGGAGACGATGTCGACCACGGTGATCAGCACGATCAGCGCGAGCGTGAGCGCCGTCAGCACCCGGCGGTCGGGCCGCCAGGCGCGGCGGCGGTCGGGGGGATGCGGCGCGGGCGGCGGGTGCGGCGCATCGGGACGCTGCCGGAGGGGCACTCCTCCTCTGTACACCGTGGGGGTGCCGGGGCGCACCCGGAGCGGCCGGGCTCACTTCCCGGCAGCGTTCGTCCTGCTCCCCGCCGGCGCTCGGCTCACGCCTCCCGGCAGGGCTCCGCCCGCTCCCCTGAGGCGCCCGGTCAGCCCTCCTGGCCGTAGCGGGCCAGGTAGTCGGCGAAGCGGGCGACGTCCTCGTCGGACCAGTCGGTGAAGCGCGCGGTGAAGGAGAGCCGACGCTGCTCGTTGGCGTCCCGCAGCAGGGTGAGCCCCGCCTCGGTGGCGCGCAGGATCTGGCCGCGCTGGTCGTCCGGGTCGGTCTCGCGGGCCAGCAGGCCGAGCTTCTCCAGGGCGGTGACCTGGCGGCTGACGGTGGACTTGTCGAGCATGAAGTACGCGGCCACGTCGGCGGCCCGGCAGCCGCCGCGCTCGGTGATCAGGTCGAGGATGCTGTAGGTGACCAGCGAGAGGTCGGGGTGCAGCTGGGAGGCCTTGTGCCGGGCGCGGCGGGCGAAGGCGGTCAGCTCGCGCTGGATGGTCTCGATGGACGACTGGCGGCCGGGCACGGCGTTCCTATCTCCTCGATATTTGTTGCACTATACAACAGATGTGCCCGGGATCGCGCCCCGCTCCGGCGCCCGCCGTTCCGGTGCGGCCTGCCAGGCGCGGGCGGCGGCGATCCGGCTGGTCGCACTCGGGTGAGTGGCGAACAGTAGCTCAAGCACCCTCGGCGGGTCGACATCGGAGACGTTCGCCACGGCCAGTCTGCGCTGCATCGCCACGAACTGCTCGACGTCCCCGGTCAGTTCGAGCGCGTGCCGGTCCGCCCTGGCCTCGATCCGACGGCTCACCGCACACTGCGCCGGCCCCGACAGCGCGCCCAGCAGCGCCGCCAGTGCCGCCAGCAGCGGCAGCGCCCGGGGGTCCGCCGCGTCCGTCGCCCCGGCGGCGTCCAGCAGCGGCCGCCAGGTGGCGAGCAGGCCGAGGACGGCCACCGCGACGGCCGCACCGACCGCGCCCAGCGCGGTGCCCACCGGCACGTCCCGGTGCTTGACATGGCCCAGCTCGTGCGCGACCACCAGCTCCACCTCGCGCGGCTCGGCGGTGGTCAGCAGGGTGTCGTACGCGACGATCCGGCGGGTCGCCCCGAACCCGGAGACGTACGCGTTGAGCGCGGTGGTGCGGCGGGAGGCGTCCGCGACCAGGACGTCCCGCACCCGGACGCCGTCCCGCTCGGCCAGTGCCAGCAGCGCGGTGCGCAGCTCCCCCGGGGGCATCGGGGAGAAGCGGTTGAACACCGGCTCGATCAGCAGCGGATGGAGGAAGGAGAGCGCCACCGTCAGCAGCGCCGCCGCGCCCGCTCCCGGCAGCCACCAGCGCTGCGGCGACCAGGCGGTCAGCGCGAACAGCCCGAGTGCGAGCGGGAGGACGAGGACGAGGGTGAGCGCGAGGCCGCGTACGGCGTCCAGCGCCCACCCGGACCAGCCCTGGGTCACCAGCCCGTACCGGGCCCGGACGGTCCGCGCCCCGGCGCCGAACGGCAGCTGCAGCGCCTGGCCGAGCAGCACCAGGGCTGCCGCTCCGGCCAGCACCCCGGCCGTCCGGGAGCCGCCGAACCAGCCGCCGACGGCGGTCACCAGGGCGGCGCCGGCCGGGGTGAGGCCGAGCAGCAGGGTGAGCGCCAGGCCCGCCAGCCGCCCGCCCAGCGCCCACGGCAGCTGGGCGCGGCGCAGTGCCCGGCCCCGGGCGCGCTCGTCGGGGGAGAAGTCCGGGGCGGCCTCCGGGGTGGGGGCCTCGGAGGCTGGCGTGGTGTCCATGGCGGGGAGCGGCTCTTCCGGTCGGGGCGGGGCGGGGATGATCGGGTCGGGGAGGGACGGGGGTACGGCGGTTCAGCAGTTCAGCAGTTCAGCGGTGATTCAGCATGGCGTATCCGGCCGCTCGCCGCTCACGCCACGGCCCGGTTCCCACCCCCGGCCGGGTTGTTCACTCCTCCGTGGTCCCGGTGGCGCCGTGGACGCCGGCGCGCAGCAGCTGGTGGCCGAGGTCCACCAGGGCGCGGCCGACCGCGAACTCGTCGCCGACCGCCGGGGCCGGGGCGTCGCGCGGGTTGCGGCGGGAGCGGGTGTCGCTGTGCAGCACGTTGCCGTCGGCGTCCAGCACGGCGTGCACCCGGGTGGTGTCCTCGTCCTCCACCACGTGCAGGCTGAGCTGCCAGTCCTTGGTGCGCACGGCCCCGGGCGCCGGCTGTTCGACCCCGAGGGCGGTAGCCGCGGGGGAGGCCGCCCCGTCGGCGCGGACGATCACCACCGGGCAGACCCCGTGCACCGCGCACCGGGTGGACACCGAGCCGAGCAGGGTCCGGGCGAAGGTGCCCCGGCCGCGACTGCCCAGCACCAGCAGGTCGGCCCCCTCGGCGGCCTCCAGCAGCACCTCGGCGGCGTGGCCCAGCACCAGGCTCTCCCGGACGTCCACCGGGCGGTCCGGGCCGAGGACCTCGTTGATCTCGGCGCTCAGCGTCCGGCGGGCGATCCGTTCGAAGCCGTCGTCCACCATCGGCGCGAACCACCCGTACAGCGAGGGGTACTCCCAGGCCGCCACCGCGTGCACCGTCGCCCCGGTGAGCACGGCCTGGCCGACCGCCCAGCGCAGGGCCGCCTTCGACGGCGGGGAGCCGTCGATCCCGACCACGATCCGGCGCTCCCGGGCGGGGGAGGCGCGGCCGCCGCCCGCGGGGGAGACGTCACCCGCGGAGGAGAGCTGATTGCTGCCCATCACGTCACACCTCCGGGCCTTCGGTGCGGGACTCGCCCCCCTACGCGCGCTCCCCTGCACGGGCTCCCCCCGCACGCGCTTCCCCCGTACTCGTCCCCTCCACACCACGCTGCGCGCCCCGCCCGCCTCCGCGCCAGGGACGTGGTGGCCCGGTCGGGTGGGCGGTTGGGACGGGTCGGCCAGGCGGGCCGGGTGCGCCGTCCGGGGAGCGGCCGTCGGCGCCCGGTCGGGGCCGCCGCGCCGTGCCCTTTTGTGGCCGGAATGTTGCGGGCTCGGGTCCGAGCGGTGGTGATTCGGTGGCGTACGCTGATCGTTCTCGCATCATCCTCGGGGGGATCCACTCATGCGCCGTGCCGCGGCCGCCGTCGCGCTGTTCGCCGGACTGACCGCCGTCACCGCCTGCGGGCCGGACGACCCCGCCCCGGCCCCGGCCTCCGCCGCCCCCGTCCCGCCGGGCGAGTCCTCGGCGCCGGGCGGCTCGCCCTCCGGCACGGCCCCGGGCAAGAGCGCCCCGCCCCGGCCCGACGGCACCATCACCGTCGCCTTCGCCGGGGACGTCCACTTCGAGGGCCGCACCGAGGCCCGGCTGGCGGTCAAGCCGCCCGAGCCTGCGCTCGGCCCGATCTCCCGCACCCTCGCCGACGCCGACCTGTCCGTCCTCAACCTGGAGACCGCGATCACCGGGCGCGGCGCCCCGGAGCCGAAGACGTACACCTTCCGCACCTCGCCCAAGGCGCTGTCGGTGCTCAAGGACTCGGGCGTCGACGTCGTCTCGATGGCCAACAACCACGCCGTGGACTTCGGCGCCGACGGCCTCACCGACACCCTCGCCGCCAAGGACTCCTCGCCGATCCCGGTGGTCGGCGTCGGGCGCAACGCCAAGGAGGCGTACGCCCCGTACGTCACCACCGTGCGCGGGGTGAAGGTCGCGGTGGTCGCCGCCAGCCAGGTCGAGGACCTCACCAACCAGAAGTGGCGGGCCGGCGCGAGCAAGCCGGGCATCGCCTCGGCGCTGGACGTCCCGGCGCTGGTCAAGGCGGTGGAGACGGCGAAGCAGCAGGCCCCGGTGGTGCTCGTCTACCTGCACTGGGGCGACGAGGGCAAGGCCTGCCCGACCGGTCCGCAGACCACCATCGCCAAGAAGCTCGCCACCGCCGGAGCCACCGCCGTGGTCGGCACCCACGCGCACACCATGGTCGGCTCGGGCATGCTCGGCGACACCTACATCGGGTACGGCTTCGGCAACTTCCTCTGGTACGGCACCTCGAACTACGCCAACTCCAACGAGACCGGCGTCACCACCCTCACCCTCACCGCCGACGGCAAGGTGACCGGCGAGGCCTTCACCCCGGCCACCATCGACGACAAGGGCATCCCGGAGCCGGTCACCGGCGCCACCGCCGAGGCCGCCCTCAAGCGCCGCGACGGCCTGCGCGGCTGCACCGGCCTCTCCCCGGCGCCCGCCGCCCCGGGCGCCCCCGGCACCCCCGCGACGGCCCCCACTACCCCGACGGCCCCCGCCTCCACGGCTCCCGGGAAGTCCTCGACGGCTCCCGCGAAGGCTCCGACGACCCCCGCCGCGCCGCGCTAGATTCCGGTCGACCGGCCCGGGGCACGTCCTGCGGGAGCCCTGCCGGACGGGTCCTGCCGGAGGACGGGCCCTGCCGGACCAGGGCGCGGCGTCGCGGTGCGGCGGCACGGGACAGCACGAGACGGCGGCGCGACCACCCGGGCCGCGCCGCCGCCTACCGCCCGTCGGGGGGTGCTACTGCTCGGCCCGCGCCCGTGCCCGGACGGCGCGGCGCAGGGTGTCCAGCTGGTCCACCAGTCCGCGCCGGGTCGCCGCGGTGAGCTCCGGGTCGGCCAGGCAGGCCTCGGCCGCCCGTACCGTCCGGTCGGTGGCGGCGAAGGCGGGGAAGCCCGTGGTGGCGAGCACCCGGGCCAGTGCGGGGCCGCGGCGGGCGGCGGCCGACCCCAGCTCCTCGAAGTAGCGGGCGGTCAGCCCGTCCAGCAGCTCGGCCTGCTCGGGCTGCCACAGGCCCCTGGCGGTGGCGGCGGCCAGGTAGTTGGAGAGCTCGCCGTGGAACAGCGCCTGCCAGGCGGCCTCCTTGGCCCCCGGGTCGGGCAGTGCGGCGCGGCAGCGGGCGGCGCCCTTCTCGCTGGTGTCGCTGGGGTCGGCGGCGAGTTCGGCGGCGATCTCCGGCTCACCCGCCGCGCCGAGCACGCACAGCCGCAGCAGCAGCTGCCAGCGCAGGTCCGGGTCGAGCACCGGCCCGCCGGGCACGGTGCCGGCCGCCAGCCAGTCGCGCAGCTCGGCGGCCTGCGCCTCGCCGGCGGCGGTGCCGATCACGCCGCGCGCGGCCACCAGGCGCAGCCCGGTGCGGTCCGTTTCGTCCTCGGTGCGCCGCAGCAGGGTGCGGCAGACCTCGTTCAGGACGGCCAGTGCCGCCGGCCGTGCGGTCGGCGGCACGGCGCAGTCCACCACGAAGTCGCGGGCGAAGGAGAGCACCGCGTCGACCAGGTGCACCGAGGTCTCGCCGGGCAGGTGGGCGGCGACCAGCTCCAGGTACTCGCCGGGCGCCAGCTCCCCGTCGCGCACCTGGTCCCGGGCGGCGCTCCAGAGCACGGCCCGGGCCAGCTCCTCGGGCACGGCGCCGAGCGAGGAGCGCACGGTCCGCCAGGAGCCGGGGTCGAGACGGATCTTGACGAAGCTGAGGTCGGTGTCGTTGAGCAGGGTCAGCTCGGCGTCGGCCTTCACCGCCGCGGTGCTGTCGGCCGCCAGGTCCAGCGGCACGCGGTCGGCCAGCTCCAGGGCGCCCTCGGGGGTGCGCCGGTAGTGGCCCACGGTCAGCTGGTGCGGGCGCGGCCCGCCGTCGGCCGAGGTGTGCTCGATCCGGCCGTCGGTCAGCCGCAGGGTGTCCACGCCGGTGGTGCGCAGCCAGCGGTCGGCCCAGCCGTGGACGTCGCGGCCGCTGGTCGCGGCCAGGGCACGGAGCAGGTCGTCGAGGGTGGCGTTGCCGAAGGCGTGCTCGTCGAAGTAGTCGTTGACGCCGGCCAGGAAGGCCTCCTCGCCGAGCCAGGCGACCAGCTGGCGCAGCGCGGCGGCGCCCTTGGCGTAGGAGATGCCGTCGAAGTTCTGCAGCGCCTGGGCGGTGTCGTCCACCGTGCCGGGTGCCACCGGGTGGGTGGAGGGGCGCTGGTCGGCGTCGTAGCCCCAGGTCTTGCGGTTGGCGGCGAAGCCGGTCCAGGCACTGGTGAAGCGGGTGGAGGAGGCGGTGACGCTGTAGGCCATGTACTCGGCGAAGGACTCGTTCAGCCACAGGTCGTCCCACCACTTCATGGTGACCAGGTCGCCGAACCACATGTGCGCCATCTCGTGCACCACCACCAGGGCGCGCTCCTCGCGCCTGGTGTCGTCCACGGCGGAGCGGAAGACGAACTCGTCGCGCAGTGTGACGCAGCCCGGGTTCTCCATCGCGCCGGCGTTGAACTCCGGGACGAAGCACTGGTCGTAGCTGTCGAAGGGGTAGCGGTGCCGGAAGACCCGGTGGTAGTGGTCGAAGCCCTGCCGGGTGACCTCCAGCAGCTCAGGGGCGTCGGCGTCCAGGTGGGCGGCGAGCGAGCGGCGGCAGTGCAGGCCGAGCGGGATCCCGTCGTGCTCGGCGCGCACCGAGTGCAGCGGGCCGGCCACCACGGAGACCAGGTAGCTGCTGATCGCCGGGGTGGGCGCGAACTCCCAGCGCCCGGGCGTGACCTGGCGGCCCACGCCGTTGCCGACCACGGTCCACTGCCGCGGCGCGGTGACGGACACCGTGTACCGCGCCTTGAGGTCGGGCTGGTCGAAGGACGCGAACACCCGCGGGCCGTCGTCGAGGAAGGACTGGGTGTAGACGTAGTCCTCGCCGTCGGCCGGGTCGGTGAAGCGGTGCATGCCCTCGCCGGTGTGCGAGTAGGCCATGTCGGCCTCGACGGTGAGCTCGTTGTCGGCCGCCAGGCCGGTCAGCGGGAAGCGCCCGGCGCGCAGCGCGGCGACGTCCAGTTCGCGGCCGTTCAGCACCACCCGGCGGAGCGCGGCCGGTTTGACGTCCACGTAGGTCCCGGCGCCCGGGGTGGTGCAGCCGAAGCGGATCACCGTGGTGGAGCCGAAGACCTCCCGACCGCGGGTCAGGTCGAGGTCGAGGCGGACGGTGCGGACGTCGAGCAGGTGGTGGCGCTCGACGGCCTCGGCCCGGGTGAGTACTGAGGTATCAGACATACGGCTCATGCTGCTTCATCCACGGGTGGGCGGCACCCGTTTTTCGGTGCCGGCTTTTCGGTGCCGGCCTTTTGGCACCCGCTCTTCGATGCCCGCTTCTCGGTGCCGGCTCTTCGGTGCCGGAAGGAGACCGGGGCCGCCGGATCGTCCGGGGCGGACGGCCTCCGTGCGTCCGGAGCGAGTTGACGGCGAAGCAGCGGAATTCGTACAGGCGCTCGGCACAGGCGAACGGCTGTGTTAGGTTAGGCTTGCCTAATCTTGCTGGTCGGAGGGGATGTCCTGTGCAGCAACAGTCCGAATTCGCCGGTGTCGTCGCGATGGTCACCGGGGCCGGGCAGGGCATCGGCGCGGCCGTGGTGCGGGCGCTGGTGGCCGAGGGAGCCGTCGTCGCGGCGGTGGACCGCGATCCCGGCGGGATCGACGCGCTGGCGGCCGAGCTGCCGTCCGTGCGTCCCTACGCGCTGGACGTCTCGGACGCCCAGGCGGTCGACAGCACCGTGGAGTCGATCGAGAGCCGGCTCGGACCGATCGGCGTGCTGGTCAACGTCGCGGGAATCCTGCGCACCGCCCCGGTCGTCGAACTCACCGACGGGGACTGGGCGGACACCTTCGCCGTCAACACCACCGGCGTCTTCCACACCAGCCGCGCCGTCGGCCGCCGGATGGCGGACCGCGGACGCGGGGCGGTCGTGACCGTCGGCTCCAACGCCGCCGGGGTGCCGCGCGCCGGGATGGCCGCCTACGCGGCGTCCAAGGCGGCGGCCACCATGTTCACCCGCTGCCTGGGGCTGGAACTCGCCCGGTCCGGGGTGCGGTGCAACGTGGTGTCGCCCGGCTCGACCGACACCGCGATGCAGCGCGCGCTGTGGGGCGAGGACGCCGAGGCGGCCGAACGCCGGGTGATCGAGGGCGACCTGGGCGCCTGGAGGGTCGGCATCCCGCTCGGGCGGATCGCCGCGCCCGCCGACATCGCGGAGGCCGTGGTGTTCCTGGCCTCCGACCGGGCGCGGCACATCACCATGCACGACCTGTACGTCGACGGCGGCGCGACCCTGCGCGCCTGAGCGGAACGCCGCCGGTCCTCCTCCCACCCCCCGAAGAACCGTCCCAGACTGGAGAAACCGCCGTGACCACGGTGCACCACGCCCCCGCCGGGCCGATACCCGCCGGGCCCGACGCCCCGGCGACCGCCCTCGCCGAGGGCCAGGACCACGCCGTCATCGGCGCGGCCAGCGGACTGCTCGGCCAGTACCGGGCCGGCTCCGACGAGGCGTTCTTCGCCTCGCCGACCCGCACCCTGCTCGGCTCCGGGGTGCACGCCCGGGTGCCGCAGGACGGGCGGCCGCTGTCGGTGCGGGTCGCCGAGACGCTGGCCGAGGCGGGCCGCTCCGGCGTCGAACGGCCGCTGGTGGTCGGCGCGGTGGCGTTCGACCGGGACAGCCGGGTCGAACTCGCCGTCCCCGCCCGGGTCCGCACCGCCGGGGCGCTGCGCGACGACCCGCTGATCGCCCTGCCCGCGCCGCCGGCCGAGCAGGCCGACTGGCGGATCGACCCGGTGCCCGCGCCCGAGGCGTACGGCGCGGGCGTCGCGGCCGCCGTCGAGCGGCTGCGCGGCGGGGAGTTGAGCAAGGTGGTGCTGGCCAGGACGCTGGAGCTGAGCGCCGCGCGGCCGCTCGACCTGCCCGCCATCCTGCAGCGGCTGGCCCGCCGCGACCCGGGCGGCTACACCTTCGCCGTCCCGTCCGGCGGCGGCCGCACCCTGGTCGGCGCCAGCCCCGAACTCCTGCTCTCCCGGCGGGGAACGGCCGTGCTGGCCAACCCGCTGGCCGGCTCCGTTCCGCGCAGCGAGGACCTCGGCGAGGACGTCCGGCGCGCCGCCGCGCTGCTGGAGTCGCCCAAGGACCTGCACGAGCACGCCGTCGTGGTGGACGCCATCCGCGAGGCGCTGGCGCCGTACTGCCGCACCCTGGAGGTGCCCGAACGGCCCACCCTGGTACGGACGGCCGCGATGTGGCACCTGGCCACCACGATCCGCGGCGAGCTGGCCGACCCGGCGGTCTCCGCCCTCGAACTGGCCTGCGCGCTGCACCCCACCCCGGCGGTCTGCGGCACGCCGACGGACGTCGCCCGCCGGGTGATCGGCGAGGTCGAGCCCTTCGACCGCGGCCTCTACACCGGCATGGTCGGTTGGGAGGACGCGACCGGCGACGGCGAGTGGGTGGTCACCATCCGCTGCGCCGAGGCGGAGGGGCGGACGCTGCGCGTGTACGCCGGCGCCGGCGTGGTCGAGCAGTCCCGGCCGGAGGCCGAACTCGCCGAGACCAGTGCCAAGTTCCGCACCTTCCTGGACGCCGCGGGGGTGGCCCGGTGACGCCGCTGGAGACGGCCCGGGCGGGCTTCACCCCGTACCCCGCCGAGTTCGCCGAGCGCTACCGGGCCGCCGGGTACTGGCGCGGCGAGACCTTCGGGCGGATGCTGCGCGAGCGCGCCGCCGAGCACGGCGGGCGCACCGCCGTCGTCGACCCGGGCGGCCACGGCGTGGCGGCGACCGAGCGGCGCTGGACGTACGCCGAACTCGACCGCCGGGCCGACCGGATGGCCGCCGGACTGCTCGCCCGGGGCATCCGGGCCGGGGACCGGGTGGTGGTCCAACTGCCCAACGCCGCCGAGTTCTTCGAGGTCGTGTTCGCGCTGTTCCGGATCGGCGCGCTGCCGGTCTTCGCGCTGCCCGCCCACCGGTACGCCGAGATCGGGTACTTCTGCTCCTTCACCGGGGCGGCGGCGTACGTGGTGCCCGCCGTCGAGGGCGGCTTCGACTACCGCGAACTCGCCAGCCGGGTACGGGCCGAGAACCCCGCGCTACGGCTGGTGCTGGTGGCCGGCGAGGACCCGGGGGAGCACGTCCGGCTCGCGGACGTGCCCTGCGACGGGCCCGGCCCGGAGGCCTTCGGCGGGGAGCCCGGGCCCGAGGACGTCGCCTTCCTCCAGCTCTCTGGCGGCAGCACCGGCGTGCCGAAGCTGATCCCGCGCACCCACGACGACTACATCTACTCGCTGCGCGGCTCGGTCGAGCTGTGCGGCCAGGACCCGGACAGCGTGTACCTGTGCGTGCTGCCCGCCGCCCACAACTTCCCGCTCAGCTCGCCGGGTTCGCTCGGCACGCTGTACGCCGGCGGCCGGGTGGTGCTCTGCCCGCAGCCCGCCCCCGAGACGGCCTTCCCGCTGATCGAGCGCGAGGGCGTGACCATCACCGGGCTGGTGCCGCCGCTCGCGCTGCTCTGGCTGGACGCCGCCGAGCGCGGCGCCCGCGGCTACGAGAGCCTGGAGGTGCTGCTGGTCGGCGGCGCCAAGTTCAGCGAGGAGGCGGCCCGGAGGGTGCGCCCGGTGCTGGGCTGCACGCTCCAGCAGGTGTTCGGGATGGCCGAGGGCCTGGTCAACTACACCCGGCTGGACGACCCGGAGGAGCTGGTCACCACCACCCAGGGCCGGCCGATCTCGCCCGACGACGAGGTCCGGGTCGTCGACGACCAGGACCGGGACCTGCCCGACGGCGCCACCGGACACCTGCTCACGCGCGGCCCGTACACCATCCGCGGCTACTGGAACGCGCCCGGGCACAACGCCGACTCCTTCACGGCGGACGGCTTCTACCGCACCGGGGACCTGGTCCGGCGCACCCCCACCGGCCACCTGGTGGTCGAGGGACGGGCCAAGGACCAGATCAACCGGGGCGGGGAGAAGGTCGCCGCCGAGGAGATCGAGAACCACCTGCTCGCGCACCCCGCGGTGCACGACGCGGCGGTGGTGTCGATGCCCGACCCGTACCTGGGCGAGCGCACCTGCGCGTACGTGGTGCTGCGCGCCGAGAGTCGTGAACAGCCCCCGAAGAGCGTCGAGTTGAAGCGGTTCGTGCGACAGCGCGGGCTCGCCGAGTACAAGGTGCCGGACCGGGTCGAGTTCGTCGCCGCCTTCCCGGCCACCGGGATCGGGAAGGTCAGCAAGAAGGAGCTGCGGGCCGCGATCGCGGCCTCGCTGACCACCGGCTGACGCCTCCGTCCTTCGTCGCCACCTCGCCACATCTAGCTAAGGAACACCACCGTGGGCCTGCCCCGCATTCCCCGCTATCCCATGCCCGCCGCCGAGGAACTGCCCGCCAACCGGGTCTCCTGGACGGTCGACCCGGCGCGCGCCGTCCTGCTGGTGCACGACCTGCAGAACCACTTCCTGGACGCCTTCGACGCCGAGGCCGCGCCGGTGCCCGAACTCCTCGGCAACGTCCAGGCGTTGGCGGAGGCCGCGCGTGCCGCCGGCGTGCCCGTCGTGTACTCGGCGCAGCTCGGCGGACAGAGCCCGGCCGAGCGCGGGCTGCAGCAGGACTTCTGGGGCCCGGGCATCCCGGCCGACCCGCGGGCCACCGCGATCGCCGACGCCGTCGCTCCCGCGTCGGGCGACACCGTTCTCACCAAGTGGAAGTACAGCGCCTTCGTGCGCACCGAGTTGGAGCAGCTGCTGCGCGAGCAGGGGCGGGACCAGCTGGTGATCACCGGCGTGTACGCGCACATCGGGGTACAGGCGACCGCCTGCGACGCCTGGATGCGGGACGTGCAGGCCTTCGTGGTGGCCGACGCGGTCGCCGACTTCGGCCCGGCGGAGCACCGCGGTGCGCTGGCCTGGGTGGCCGGGCGCTGCGGGATGGTCGCCACGGCGGAGACCGTGCTCGGGGCGATGGCTCCGGCCGCTGCGGCGGCCGGCCTGGATGCCGTGGCCGGCCTGGACGCCACGGCCGGCTTGGACGCCGCAGGCGTCGACGTGCTCGAAGGGGTGGGCGGCAAGTGACGGGTACGGGCTTCACGGTGGAGCGGATCCGGGCCGAGGTCGCTGACCTGCTCGGCGAGGACCCGGCGGAGATCCCGCTGGACGAGAACCTGGTCGACTGGGGGCTGGACTCCATCCGGCTGATGACCCTCGCCGGGCGCTGGCAGGAGGAGGGCGCCGAGGTGGCGTTCGTCCAGCTCGCGGAGCGCCCGGCGATCGAGGCCTGGGCCGAGCTGCTGGGCGCGGCGTGATGGCGGCGGGGGTGGGCGAGGCGCTGCGGGACCCGGTGCGGGATCCGCTCCGGGAGCCGGTTCGGGCTGGAGCCCGGGATGCGGCCCGCGGGGCGGTGCTGCCCGAGGTGCCCGAACTGCCTCCGCTGCCGCGCCGGACGGTGCGCTACCCGGCCACCACCGCGGTGGGGCCGGTCGAGGCGCAGGCGGCGCGGACGCCGGACGCGCCGGCGCTGGTGCTCGCGGGCGGGGAGACCGTCGGCTACCGGGAGTTGAACGCCTCGGCCAACCGGCTGGCGCGCGCCCTGGCCGCCCGTGGGGCCCGCCCGGGTGCGGTGGTCGGCCTGGCGGCGTTCCGCCGTCCGGCGGAGCTGGTGACGGCGCTGCTGGCGGTGGCGAAGTCGGGTGCGGCGTACCTTCCGCTGGACCCGTCGGACACGCCCGGGCGGCGCGAGCGGCTGCTCGCGGAGAACGCTCCGGTCTGCGTGCTGGGGGAGGGGGTGCCGGGGGCGCTGGCCGGGCTGGAGACGGAGGGCGAGCTGCCCACCGACCCGCCCCGGGCGCTCACCCCGCACCATCTGCTCTGCGTCGGGTACGGCCCGGGCGGGCGCCCGAGCGCCGTCCGGCTCACCCACGCCGAGGCGGACCGCCGGGTGCGCGAGCTCCAGGCGGCCCACCCGCTCGGGCCGGGCGACCGGGTGCTGCAGCTGGGCCTGCCGCTCTGGGAGTACCTGTGGCCGCTGCGGACCGGCGCCGCCGTGGTGCTCGCCGACCCGTGGCAGGAGGGCGAGGTCGGGGCGCTGGTGCGGGAGTTGGGCGTGACGGCGGTGCGGGTGGCGCCCGGGGTGCTGCTCGGCGGGTGAGCGGGACCCGGGGCGCCGGGGGCGACGGCTGACGGAAGACGGTCGACGGGTAACAGATAACAGATGACAACTTTCAGCGAACAGATTTCGTTATCTGTTCGCTGAAAGTTGTCGGCCGTCATTCGTTCGTCGCTGCCGCCGACTCCGCCGACTCCGCCGACTCCGCCGCAAGATCCGCCGCCAGGTCCGCCGCCGTCCACGCCATCGCCACCGCGCCGTCCAGCACCGCCCGCTCCGCCTCTGCGCCCAGCGCCGCCTCGGCGAACGCCGCCTCGTGCGGGGCGCAGGCGCCGCCGGTGATGTCCAGCACCGGATGGATCGACGGCACCGCGTGCGACACGTTCCCCATGTCCGTACAGGCGAAGGGTCCGCTCTCGACCGGTTCCGGCCGGCCGAGCGCCGCCGCGTTGGCCCGCCACAGCGTCAGCAGCCGGGGGTCGGAGCGCATGTCCAGGTAGTCCGGCTCGGGGCGGGTCAGTTCCACCTCGCAGCCGGTGGCGAGCGCCCCGGCGCGGAAGCAGTCCTCGACCCGGGAGCGCAGTTCGGCGAGGTCCTCGGCCGCCGAGGCCCGGATCTCGTACTCGGCGCTCGCGCTGTCCGGGATCAGGTTCGGCGCCGTTCCGGCCGCCGTGGTGATGCCGTGCACCCGCCACTGCGGCGGGAGGTGCTGGCGCAGCAGCCCGATCGCGACCTGGGCGACGGTGAGCGCGTCGGCGGCGTTGCGCCCCCGGTGCGGGTCGAGGCTCGGGTGGGCGGCACGCCCGGTGTAGCGGACGGAGAGCGTGCCGAGGGCGAAGGAGCGGAAGTCGGCGACCTCGACGGGGCAGGGGTGGACCATCATGGCCGCGTCCACCCCGTCGAACGCCCCGGCCTCCAGCAGCAGGGCCTTGCCCGCCCCGCGCTCCTCGGCCGGCGCGCCGATCACCCGTACGGTGAGCCCGAGTTCGTCCGCGTACGGGGCGAGCCCGAGCGCCGCGCCGATCCCGGCGGCGGCGATCAGGTTGTGCCCGCAGGCGTGGCCGAGTCCGGGCAGGGCGTCGTACTCGCAGACCAGCGCGACGGTGACCGGCCCGCTGCCGAGGCGTGCGTCGAAGGCGGTGGCCAGGCCGTGGGCGGGCGCGGTGACCGAGTAGCCGTGTGCGCGCAGCAGTTCGGAGCACCAGGCAGCCGCCAGGTGCTCCTCGAAGGCGGTCTCGGGGTGGGCGTGGATGCGGTGGCTGAGCGCGAGGAGTTCCGCCCGCAGGGCGAGGATGCGCTCGCGCACGGCCCGCTTGGCGGCGCTGGGTCCGGTGGGTTCGGTGGGTCCGGTGGGTCCGGTTGGTTCGGCGCTCTGCGGGAGCGGTTCGGTCTGGGGCACGGGTGGCGTCTCCGGGGTGTCAGGGGCCCGACCCTGCGGGGCCGTTGACCAGATCATATGAACTTAGATTAGGCTAACCTAAGTAAGGCGTTCCGGATCCCCCGAGGAGCTCTCCACCCCATGCCTGCCGTCGAAACCCAGATCGCCGACAGTCAGACCGTCGACAGCCAGATCGCCGACAGTCGGGCCGCCCACAGCCGGACCGTCGACGGTCAGGCCGCCGACGTCCCCCTGCTCGCCGCCCAGGCCGCCATCTGGTACGCCCAGGCCCTCGACCCCGACAGTCCGGTCTACAACACCGGCGACGCCGTCGAGATCACCGGCCCGCTCGACGACGAGCGGTTCGAACAGGCGCTGCGGCAGGCGGTGGAGGAGGCCCAGGCGCTGAGCGCCGTCGTCGTCACCGACCCGGACGGCACGCCCCGCCAGCGGCTGAGCCCCGGCCGCCACTGGCCGCTGCACCGCCTGGACCTGCGCGCCGCCGAAGACCCGGCCGCCGAGGCCGAGGCCTGGATGCGCGCCGACCTCGCCCGCCCGGCCGACCTCGCCGAGGGCCCGCTGTTCACCCACGCGCTCATCCGGCTCACCGGGGACCGTCGGCTCTGGTACCGCCGCATCCACCACCTCGCCGTCGACGCCTACGCGTTGACCCTCCTCGGTGACCGGGTCGCCGCCCTCTACACCGCCCTCGTCACCGGCACCGACCCCGCGCCGAACCCCTTCGCCGGACTCGCCGAGGCCGCCGCCGAGGAGGCCGCCTACCGCGAGAGCGCGCAGTACGGGGCCGACCGTGCCCACTGGTCGGCCCGGATGGCCGATGCCGACACCCCGGCCACCCTCCCGGGCACCCCCGAGCCCGGCGCGTCCCCCGAGTCCGGCGCGTCTCGCGAAGCCGGCGCGTCCGGCGCATCGATCCGCCTCACCGCCGAGCTGCCCGCCGGCACCCGCGACCGCCTGGAGCGCGCCGCCGAGGCCGTCCGCGCCACCTGGGCCGAGCTGCTCCTCGCCGCCGCGGCCGGCTACCTGCACCGCCTGACCGGCACCCAGGACGTCGTCCTCGGCCTGCCGCTCGCCAACCGCCGCGGCCCGGCCGCCCTGCGCACCCCCGTCGCCGCCGCGAACGTGCTCCCGCTGCGCCTCGCCGTCCGCCCCGCCGACAGCGCCGAGGCCCTGCTGCGCGCCGTGGTCCGCGAGCTGCGCGCCGTCCGCCGCCACCAGCGCTACCCGCTGGAGGAGCTGCGCCGCGACCTCGGCCGCACCGGCGACCGCCGCGCCCTGTTCGGCCCGATGGTCAACATCAAGGCCTTCGAGAGCGACCTCGACCTGGCCGGCCTGCCCGGCACCGTCCGCAACCTCGCCGCCGGCCCGGTCGACAACCTCGCCCTGAACGTCTCGCCCGGCCCGGACGGCGCGCTGCGCCTGGTCATCGACGCCGACCCGGCCCGCTACGGGGCCGCCTCCCTCGCCGCCCACCGCGACGGCCTGCTGCGCTACCTCGACGCCCTCGCCGACCTGCTGCTCACCGACCCCCGGACGCCCGTCGCCCGGATCGACCTGCTCGACCCGGACGGCCTGCGCCGCGCCACCGAAGGCCGTACCGAGCCGCCGGTCGAGCGGACCGTGCCCGAGCTGTTCGCCGCCCAGGCCGCCCGCACCCCGGAGGCCGTCGCCGTCCGCTCCGGCGCGGCCGCGCTGACCTACCGGCAGCTCGACGCCGCCGCCAACCGGCTCGCCCACCGGCTGACCGCCCTCGGCGTCAAGGACGGCGCACCGGTCGCGATCGCCCTGCCGCGCGGCACCGACACCCTGGTGGCGATGCTCGCCGTCCTCAAGGCGGGCGGCGCCTGCGTCTCCCTCGACCTCGCCCACCCCGAGCGGCGCCTCGCCGCCGTGCTGGCCGACGCCCGCCCGGTCTGCGCGATCGGCACCGCCGAGGCCCTCGCCGGGCTCGGCCTGCCCGCCGGCCTGCCCGTCGTCCGCCCGCAGGACGCGGCCGGCGAGCCCGACACCGCCCCGCCCGCGCCCCGACTCGACCAGCCCGCCTACGTGTTGCACACCTCGGGCTCCACCGGCCGCCCCAAGGGGGTGGTGGTCACCCACGCCTCGCTGGCCAACCTGCACGCCGGCCTCGGCGAGGACCACGTCGCCCCCGCCCTGCGCCGCGCCGGCCGGGACCGGCTGCGCGTCGCCCACAGCGCCTCGTTCGCCTTCGACGCCTCCTGGGACCCGGTGCTCTGGATGGTCCACGGCCACGAGCTCCACCTGCTGGACGACGCCACCTACCGCGACCCGGCCGCGCTCGCCGCCCACCTCGACCGCGAGCGCGTCGACTACCTCGACCTCACCCCCTCCTACCTCGAAGTCCTGATCGCCGAAGGCATCCTGGACGAGGGCCGGCACCGCCCGTCCGTCCTCGTGGTCGGCGGCGAGGCCACCCCGCCCGCCCTCTGGCAGCGCCTGGCCGCCGTCCCCGGCCTGCACCCGGTCGACCTCTACGGCCCGACCGAGACCACCGTCGACGCCTACGCCTGGACCCCGGGCCCGGACGGCGCCCCGCGCGGCCGGGTGGTGCGCGGCTCCCGCGCCTACGTCCTGGACGGCTCGCTGCGCCCCGCGCCCGACGGCGTCACCGGCGAGCTGTACGTGGCCGGCGCCTGCCTGGCCCGCGGCTACCTCGGCCGCCCCGACCTCACCGCCGAACGCTTCCTCGCCGACCCCTTCGGCCCGCCCGGCAGCCGGATGTACCGCACCGGCGACCTCGCCCGGCGCCGCCCCGACAACACCCTGGAGTTCCTCGGCCGGGCCGACGACCAGGTGAAGATCCGCGGCTTCCGGATCGAGCCCGGCGAGATCGCCGCCGTCCTCGCCGAACTCCCGGGCGTCGCCCAGGCCGTGGTGATCGCCCGCCCCGGCCCGCAGGGCAAGCGCCTGCTCGGCTACGCCGTCCCGGAGAGCGGCAGCGCGCCCGACCCGGACGGGCTGCGCGCCGCGCTCGCCGCCCGGCTGCCCGCGCACATGGTCCCGGCGGCCGTGCTGCTGCTGGACGAACTGCCGCGCACCGCCCACGACAAGCTCGACCACCGGGCCCTGCCCGAGCCCGCCGCGGCCACCGAGGGCACCGCGGCGGCCACGCCCCGGGAGGAACTGGTCTGCGGCCTGTTCGCCGAGGTCCTCGGCCTGCCGCAGGCACCCGGCCGGGAGGCCTCCTTCTTCGACCTCGGCGGCCACTCGCTGCTCGCCGGCCGCCTCGCCGCCCGGCTGCGCGAGACCTTCGCCGCCCCGGTCGGCTTCGCCGACGTGTTCCGGCAGCCGACCCCGGCCGGCCTCGTCGAACTGCTCGACCAGGCCGCCCTGTTCGACCCGGCGGAGCCCGAGCACCGCCCCGCCCTGGTGCCCGTGCCGCGCACCGGGCGGATGCCGCTCTCGCCCGCCCAGCGCGGGCTCTGGTTCCTGCACCGCCTCGAAGGCCCCAGCCCCACCTACAACATCCCGCTGGCGCTCACCCTCACCGGCCCGCTCGACCGGCACGCCCTCGGCCTCGCGCTCGGCGACCTCGTCGCCCGGCACGAAGTCCTGCGCACCGTCTACGGGGAGGAGCCGGACGGCACGCCGTACCAGCGCATCCTCTCCGAGTTCCGGCCCGAACTTCACGGGAGCACCGGAGAGCTGGCCGATGAAGTCCGGTACGCCTTCGACCTGACCGCCGAACCGCCGCTGCGCGCGAGCCTGTTCACCGACGGCCCCGAGCGGCACACCCTGCTCCTGCTGCTCCACCACATCGCGGGCGACGGCGCCTCCACCACCCCGCTGCTGCGCGACCTGGCCGTCGCCTACGGCGCCCGGAGTGCCGGTCGGGAACCGGAACTGCCGGAACTCGCCGTCCAGTTCGCCGACCACGCGGCCTGGCAGCGGGAGCGGCTCGGCGCCGCCGACGCGCCCAGCCCGCTCGCCGTCCGGCAGGTGGAGCACTGGCGTGCCGCGCTCGCCGGACTGCCCGACCAGCTGGAGCTTCCGCTCGACCGCCCCCGTCCGGCCGTCGCCGGCCACCAGGGGGCCACCGTGCCCTTCGCGCTCGGCGCCGAGGCGCACACCGCCCTGGCCGGGCTCGCCCGGGCCGCCGACAGCACCGTCTTCATGGCCGTCCAGGCCGGGCTCGCCGCCCTGCTCACCCGGCACGGCGCCGGCACCGACATCCCGGTCGGCACCCCGGTGGCCGGCCGGGAGGACGAGGAGACCGCCGCACTGGTCGGCTACTTCGTCAACTCGGTGGTGCTGCGCACCGACACCTCCGGCGACCCGACCTTCCGCGAGCTGCTGGCCCGGGTCCGCGGCACCGTGCTCGCCGCGCACGAGCACGCCGAACTGCCCTTCGACCGCCTGGTCGAGGAGCTCAACCCGGCCCGCTCGCTCGCCCGCCACCCGCTGTTCCAGGTGATGCTCGCCTGGCAGAGCCGCCCGGACGAGCGGGCCGCCCTGGGCGGCGGCCTCACCGCCGACATCGCCGCGATCCCCAGCGGCACCGCCAAGTTCGACCTCACCCTGAACGCCGGGGAACTGCCCGGCGGCGGCATCGGCGGCTTCCTGGAGTACCGCACCGATCTCTTCGACGCCGCCACCGTGGCCGCCTTCGGGGAGCGCCTGACCCGGCTGCTCACCGCCGCCGCGAGCGCCCCCGACACCCCGATCGGCCTGCTGCCGCTGATCGGCGAGGAGGAGCGGCGGCGCGCCCTGGTCGAGTGGAACGGCCCGTCGGTGGACACGTCTTCGGACGCCACCCTGCCCGAGCTGTTCGAGGCGGCCGCCGCCGCCCATCCGCACGCCGTGGCGGTGGGCTACCGGGACGAGCAGCTCGACTACACCGAACTCGCCGCCCGTGCGGACCGGTTGGCCCGGCTGCTGGCCGCCGAGGGCATCGGTCCCGGCACCATCGTCGCGCTCGCCCTGCCGCGCTCGCTCGAACTCGTCGTCGCCCTGCTGGCGGTGGCCAAGTCCGGCGCCGCCTACCTGCCGCTCGACCCCGACTACCCGGCCGACCGGCTCGCCTACATGCTGGCCGACGCCACCCCGGCCGCCCTGCTCACCGACCGCGCCACCGCGCCCCGGCTGCCCGCCCACGAGGTGCGGCAACTCCTGGTCGACGGGCCGGAGTCCGCCGCCTTCCCGGCCGCCCCGCTGGAGCAGCACGAGCGCACCCGCCCGCTGCGCGCCGAGGACACCGCGTACGTCATCTACACCTCCGGCTCCACCGGCCGGCCCAAGGGCGTGCCGGTCACCCACCGCAACGTGGTCCGGCTGTTCGGCGCCACCGACCACTGGTTCGGCTTCGGCGCCGAGGACGTGTGGACGCTGTTCCACTCCTACGCCTTCGACTTCTCGGTCTGGGAGCTGTGGGGCGCCCTGCTGCACGGCGGCCGACTGGTCGTCGTCCCGCACCTGGTCAGCCGCGACCCGGCGGCCTTCCTGGACCTGCTCGCCCGCGAGCGGGTCACCGTGCTCAACCAGACGCCGTCCGCCTTCTACCAGCTCAGCGCCGCCGACCGGGACCGCCCCGGCAGCGAACTCGCCCTGCGCTACGTGGTGTTCGGCGGCGAGGCGCTCGAACTCGCCCGGCTGGACGACTGGTACGACCGGCACGCCGAGGACGCGCCCACGCTGGTCAACATGTACGGCATCACCGAGACCACCGTGCACGTCTCGTACATCGCCCTGGACCGGGCGAGCGCCGCCGCCGGGAGCAGCAGCACCATCGGCGTCAACATCCCCGACCTGCGGGTCTACGTCCTCGACCAGCACCTCCAGCCCGTCCCGCCCGGCGTCACCGGCGAGATGTACGTGGCCGGGGCGGGCCTGGCCCGCGGCTACCTCGGCCGCCCCGAGCTGTCCGCCACCCGCTTCGTCGCCGACCCGTACGCCGCGCTGTTCGGCGAGCGCGGCACCCGGATGTACCGCTCCGGGGACCTCGCCCGGCGCCGCGCCGACGGCGTCCTGGAGTACTTCGGCCGCGCCGACCAGCAGGTCAAGCTGCGCGGCTTCCGGATCGAACTCGGCGAGATCGAGGCCGTGCTGGCCGCCCACCCGGCCGTCGCCGACGCCGCCGTGGTGGTGCGGGAGGACGTGCCGGGGGACAAGCGGCTGGTCGGCTACGCGGTCTCCCCGGTCGGCGCCGTGGGACCGGTCGGTACCGCCACCCCGGACGAGCTGCGCGCCCACGCCGCCGCCGAACTGCCCGCCCACATGGTGCCCTCCGCCGTCGTCCTGCTCGACCGCCTCCCGCTGACCGCCAACGGCAAGCTCGACCGCCGCGCCCTGCCCGCCCCCGAGGCCCCCGCCGCGGGCGCCGGCCGCCCGCCGCGCACCCCGCGCGAGCAGCAGCTGTGCGAACTGTTCGCCGAGGTGCTGGGCGTGGCCTCGGTCGGCGTCGAGGACGACTTCTTCGCACTCGGCGGGCACTCGCTGCTGGTCGTGCGGCTCGCCGGGCGGATCCGCGAGGTGCTCGGACTGGAGGTCGGCATCGGCGCGCTGTTCCAGGCGTCCACCGTGGCCGCCCTGGACGCCGCCCTCGCGGCGGGCGCGCCCGGCGCCGACGCCCTGGACGTGCTGCTGCTGCTGCGGCCCGTCGCCCCCGGCCGGCAGCGCCCGCTGTTCGCCGTCCACCCGGCCGGCGGCCTCAGCTGGTGCTACACCGGCCTGATCCGCAACCTGCCCGGCGAGGTGCCGATCTACGGCCTCCAGGCCCAGGGCGTCGGCGCCGCCACTGCCGAACTCCCGCTCCCGGAAACGCTGGAGGAGCTGGCCGCGCACTACGCCGACCGGCTGCGCGAGGTCCAGCCGGAGGGCCCGTACCGGCTGCTCGGCTGGTCGACCGGCGGGATCATCGCGCACGCGGTGGCCGTCCGGCTCCAGGAGCTGGGCCAGGAGGTCGAGTTGCTCGCCATCCTGGACGCCTACCCGGCCGAGGGCTTCCGCGAGCTGCCCGTCCCCGACCAGGCCGAGGCACTGGAGGCGCTGCTCACCATGGGCGGCTTCGGACCGGAGGACCTCGACGGCCTGCCGCTCGAACTCGGCGCCGTCACCGTGCTGTTGCGCCGCGAGGGCAGCCCGCTCGCCGGGCTGGACGAGAGCACCGTGGCCGCGCTGAACCGGATCTACCTCAACACCAACCACCTGGTGCGCGGCTACGACCACCGCCGCTTCGACGGCGACGTGCTGTTCTTCCGCGCCACCGTCGACACCATCGACGACACCCTGGTGCCCGAGCTGTGGACGCCGTACGTGTCCGGCCGGATCGCCAACACCGACGTGGCCTGTTCCCACAAGGACATGACCCTGCCCGAGCCGATCGCGCACATCGCGAGCGTGATCGCCGACCACCTCAAGCAGTCCGACAAGCAGTCCGACAAGAAGACCGACGATGGAGAAGACCACCGATGAGTGACGCCCCCGCCAACCCCTTCGACGCCGACGGCGAGTTCCTCGCGCTCGTCAACGCCGAGGGACAGCACTCCCTGTGGCCCGCCTTCGCCGCCGTCCCGGCCGGTTGGACCGTCGCCCACGGCCCCTGCGAGCGGCCGGCCGCCCTGGAGTGGATCACCGCGCACTGGACCACGCTGTGACCCCTCCGGCAACCCCTCCGGCGGTCCAGGCCCCGGCGCGCCCCCTGCTCGCGGGGCGCGCCGCGGTGGTGGTCGTCTACACGGCCGCGATGTGCATGAACGGCCTGGACTCGACCATCGTCAACCCGGCGCTGTTCAGCATCGCCGAGGACTTCGGCCGCCCGGTCTCGGCGGCGAACGCCGTGGAGACCGCCTTCCTGGTCGGCCTCGCCCTCGGGCTGCCGGTGGCCGGCTGGCTCGGCGACCGGTACGGCGTCAAGCGGGTCTTCCTCGGCTCGCTCGCCGCCTTCACCCTCGCCTCCGCGCTCTGCGCGGCGGCGCCCGGCCTGGGCACGCTGTCCGCCGCCCGGGCCGTCCAGGGCGTGGCCGGCGGGCTGCTCACACCGGTCGGGATGACCCTGCTGTTCCGGGCCTTCGCCCCGCACGAGCGGGCCGGCCTGGGCCGCATCCTGATCGTCCCGACCGCGCTGATGCCCGCCCTCGGGCCGCCGCTCGGCGGCTTCCTCACCGAACACCTCTCCTGGCACTGGCTGTTCCTGGTCAACGTGCCGATCGGCGCGGCCGCCGTGCTGATCGGGCTGATCGGCCTGCGCGGCGAACAGGAGCCCCCGGCCGGCCGCTTCGACACCACCGGGTTCCTGCTCGCCACCCCCGGCCTCGGCCTGCTCACCTACGCCCTCGGCTTCGGCCCGGCGCACGGCTGGACCTCTCCGGGGGTGGCCCTCGGCGGACTGCTCGGCCTGGTCCTGCTGGGCGCCGCCGTACGGCACCAACTGCGCACCGCCGAACCCCTGGTGGACCTGCGGCTGCTCGCCGACCGCACCTTCGGCACGGCGAGCTGGCTGGCCCTGCTGACCTCGGCCGGGCTGATGGGCGCCCTGTTCGTGCTGCCGCTGCTCTACCAGGCGGCGCGCGGCGCCACCGCCCTGGACGCCGGGCTGAGCGTCTTCCCGGAGGCCATCGGCCTGATGGCCGCCTCGCAGGTGGTGGACCGCCTGCTGCCCCGCCTCGGCCCGCGCCGGCTGGCCCTGCCCGGGCTGCTGCTGGCGGCGGCCGTGCTGGCCGTGCTCGGCTTCGCGGAGAACCCGTGGGCCGTACGGGCGTTGATGTTCGCCGTCGGACTGGTGCTGGGCACCGCCGTGCTCACCGTCCAGATCGCCGGCTTCGCCGACGTCCCGCCGCCCGCGATGGGCCGCGCGATGGGCCTGTTCACCATCCTGCGCACCCTCGGCGGCGCCCTCGGCATCGCCGCCACCGCGGCCCTCATCGGCGCGTTCGGCGACGGCGCGGGCGCCGGACCGTACCGGCTCGCCCTCGGGCTCACGGCGGCCCTGGTCGCCGCCGGCGCCCTCCTGGCCGTCCGCCTCCCGGTCGACGCCCCGGGCCCGCCGCCGGAGGACTGAGCCCTCAGGTGGTGGTCGTCCGCCCGCCTGCGTCGTGCGGCCCGGCGGACGACCACCGCACCGGGCACGGGAGCAACGCCACCGTGCCGGATCGTCCCGCCGACCGACCCCGACAACGACTCGAGCGGGAAGCCCATCCGCGACGACCCGCGGATGGGCTTCCCGCTCTACCCGGTCGTGGACCCCTGAGGAAGACGGTGACGCCGTTCCCGGATCCCGACCGCGACCGCCGGCGGCGATCAGGGGTGAGGTCCCCGATCGCCGCCGACCGCCCGCGGACCGGCTGGTCCGCAGGTCACCGGCCGCCCAGCAGGTGGGCGAGCCCGTCGGCCAGGCCGCCGCGCCAACAGGCGTAGTCGTGGCCGCCGTTGAACTCGCGGTAGGCGAGGTCGTAGCCGCGGGCGGTGAGGACGTCGCGCAGGTGGCGGTTCTGGGCGAGCAGCATCCACTCCTGGAGCCCGACCTCGATCCAGAAGCGGGCCGGGCGCCGCTGTTCGGCGGCGAGGCGGCGGGTCAGCCACTCGCTGCCGACGTCGAACTCCGTCTCGTCGGGCCACCAGAAGGAGCCGGACTGGGAGAGCGCGTTGCCGAAGCGCTCCGGGCGGCGGTAGGCCGCGTAGGCGGCGGTGAGGCCGCCCGCGCTCTGGCCCGCGACCACGGTGTCGGCGGGGTCGGTGCTCGCGCCGAACTCCGTTGCGGCCCAGGGGAGGAGGCGATCGGCGAGGAGGTCGACGAAGGCCGGGTTGCAGCTCAGGTCGTCCGGCCGCTGCGGGCCCATGGTGTGCACGAGCAGGGCGACGGTCGGCGGGATCGCGCCGTCCGCCGCCAGGTTGTCGAGGGTGTCGCCGACGGACAGCACCCCGCCCCACATCTCGCCGTCCAGCAGCACCGCGACCGGGCACGGTCCGCCGTCCGCGCGGTGCCCGGCCGGGAGGTGGACGTCCACCCGCCGGCCGGCCGCCGTGTGCGCGACGGTCCGCCCGCGCGGCACGCCCTCGCGCCGCGCCACGTACGGTTGCGCGGGCGCGGCGGGCAGGCTGAGCACGGAGGAGGGGTGCCGGCCGTCGCGGGCGGGAAGCCGGGGTTCGGTGTCGTACGGGTCGGGGCGGGCCCGGTCCAGGACGCGCAGCCAGTCGGCGCGGGTGGTGCCGGGGGCCTCGCCCCGGAAGGGGTACAGCTGGTAGGAGGCGCGGTGGTCCTCGCGCAGCCGGTAGGTGATCGACCAGCTTCCGTCGGCCTGACGCTCCATCAGGTGTGGTGTCAGGTCCCCGGCGTGGCGGTCCTTGTCGGTGACGGTGTGCAGCAGGGCGAGCACGCCGTCGCAGTCGGCCTCCCGGTGGGTGAAGGTGACCAGGCGGTAGGCGGGGTCGTCGGGGTCGAGGGCGACGACGGGCGGGGCTTCCACGGTGGGTTCTCCAGGGGTGGTCACGCGGGGCTGCCCTTGCGGCTGAGCAGCACCCAGAGCAGGAACGGGCCGCCGAGGACGGTGGTGACGATGCCGACGGGGATCTCCACCCCGCCGAGCAGCACCCGTCCCAGGGTGTCCGCGAGGACGACGAGCAGGGCGCCGGTGAGGGCCGAGCCGAGCACCGGCACCCGTGCGGGTCCGGCCAGCCGCCCGGCGACCACCGGCGCGGCCAGTGCCACGAAGCCGACCGGCCCGCAGACGCCGACCGCCAGCCCGGCCAGGGCGACGGCCAGCAGCAGGCAGGCGAGCCGCACCCGGCCCGGGTCGACGCCGAGCGCCGAGGCGACGCTGTCGTCGAAGCGCAGCACCGCCAGGCGCCGGGCCGCCACCAGGGCGAGCGGCACCAGTACGGCCAGCCCGACCAGGACGGGCGTGGCGATCGCGAGGTCCCGGCCGTTGAGGCTGCCGGAGGTCCAAACGTACAGCGATCCGGCCGAGTTGAGCGAGCGGCGGGCCAGCGCGACCTGGATCACCGCCGAGGCCAGCGCCGACATCGCGAGGCCGACGACCAGCACCCGGTAGCCGCGCGCGCCGAGCCCGCCGGAGACCAGGGTGACCACCAGGACGGCGGCCAGCGCGCCGAGCGGTCCGGCCCACCAGGCGCCGAAGGTGCCGGAGGCGGTGGCCGAGATCAGCACGGCCGCGGTCGCGCCGTCGTTGACGCCGAGGAGTTCGGGGGTGGCCAGGCGGTTGCGGGCGAGGGTCTGGGTCAGGCAGCCGGCCAGGCCGAGCGCGGCCCCGGCGGCGAGGGCGGCGACGATCCGGCCGAGCCGGAACTTCTGCACCAGCAGCACGTCGAGGCGGTCGCCGTAGCCGAACACGGCCTGGAAGGTGCGGCCGAGGTCGAGTTCGCTCTGCCCGGCGTGGGCGGCGACCACCACGGCGGCGAGCAGGGCGGCGGCCAGGCCGAGCGAGGCGGCCAGCGCCCGGCGGGGGAGCAGTAGCGACCAGGCGCCGTACCGCAGTGCCAGGTCGGGCTTCGGGGCGGGCGGTTCGGCCCGCCGTCCGGCCGGCGGGGTGGCCTCGGCCGGGTCGCTGAGGGCGAGCGCGGCGGAGCGCCGGGAGCGGACGATGGCGATCAGGGCCGGGGCGCCGACGAGGGCGACGATCACCGACACCGGCGCCTCGTAGGGCCTGGCCACCACCCGGGCCAGCACGTCGGCGCCGGTCAGCACGGCCGCGCCGAACAGTCCGGCGAGCAGGGTGAGTCGGCCGATCCGCGGACCGGCGAGGGACCGGGCGAGGAAGCCGGCCAGCAGGCCGAGGAAGGACACCGGCCCGGCCAGGGCGACCGCGGAGGCGGTCAGCAGGGTGACCGCGACGGCGACCGCGGCCCGGGTGGCGCCGGGGCGGTGGCCGAGGCCGCGGGCCAGGTCGTCGCCGAGCGCCAGGGCGGTGAGCGGCCGGGTGGTGAGCGCGGCGAGCAGGAAGCCGGCGCCGAGGACGGGGGTGAGCCGGGCGAGTGTGCTCCAGCCCTCCACCCCGGCCAGTGAGCCGAGCACCCAGACCCGGTAGCGGTCGTAGGCCTCGGGCGAGTTGACGATCAGCACACCGGTGAGCCCGCCGAAGGTGGCGCCGACCGCGGAGCCGCCCAGCACCAGCCGCATCGGCGAGCCGCCGCCCCGGCTGCCCGCGATCAGCAGCACCAGCGCGCTGGCGAGCACGGCGCCGCCGAAGGCGAAGGCGAGGTAGCCGTAGGAGCTCTGGACGCCGAGTACGGCGATGCCGAGCACCACGCCCAGCGAGGCGCCGGCGTTGACGCCGAGCAGGCCGGTCTCGGCCAGCGGGTTGCGGGTGACGGACTGCAGCTGCGCCCCGGCGACGCCGAGCGCCGCGCCGACCAGCAGCGCGGTGAGGGTGCGCGGCAGTCGCAGGTCGCCGACGACCAGGGCCAGTCGGCCGTCGGCGCGGGCGCCGTCGTGGTTCAGCAGGTAGTCCAGCACCCGGCCGGGGCCGACCTCGCCGGCGCCGACCGACAGCGAGAGCGCGGCCAGGGCGAGCAGGAGCACCACCGCCGCCGTGACGGCCGGCCAGGTGGGGCGGGTGCCCTCCGGGCGTCCCCCGGGCCCCTCCGGGCGACCCCCGGGCCGTCGGGGCTCCGGCGCGGTGGCGGGGGGCGCCTTGGTGACGCCGGCTTGCGACAATGTCATAAGGTAAGGCTAACCTAATGGTCGAGTCCGTCCCACGGGGCCCCTCCGCCCCGCCGAACGACCCGGACGCTGCTCAACTCCCGTACCACCGTTGCCCGGAGGCACCCATGCCGTTCGCCCGTCGCCCGCTCAGCCCCGTCCGCCGCCGTGCGGCCCAGGCGCTGGCCGTCACCGGGGCGGCCGCGCTCCTGCTCACCGGCTGCGGCTCCTCCGGCTCCTCCTCCTCGGGTTCGTCCGCGGCCGCCTCCCCGGCGGCCGACGCGGCGGGCGGCGGCAAGGGCGGCGACACCGGCAAGCGCACCGTCAAGGACGCCACCGGCAAGGCCGTCGAGGTCCCCGCCGAGCCCAAGCGGATCGTCACCCTGACCCAGGAGGACCTGGACGCGGTGCTCGCCCTCGGCGTCAAGCCGGCCGGCATCACCAACGGCCAGGGGCTGGCCGAGCCGCCCGCGTACCTCAAGGACAAGGTGCAGGGCGTCCCGGTGGTCGGGAACCTGCTCCAGCCCGTGATGGACAAGGTGATCGCCGCCAAGCCCGACCTGATCCTGGCCGGCGACATGCAGGACGAGCAGGTGCTCAAGCAGCTGCGCGAGATCACCCCCGCCACGCTGGTCACCATGGCGCCCACCGACGACTGGAAGCTCGCCTTCCGGGGCATCGGCAACGCCGTCAACAAGCTCGACCAGGCCAACAAGGTGATCGGCGACTACGAGGCCAAGGCCGCCAAGGCGGGCGGCGAGCTCGGCAAGAACAAGGGCGCCGCCGTCTCCATCGTCCGCTGGAACCCCACCGGCCCGAGCTGGATGGAGAAGAAGCAGTTCGCCAGCGGCGTCGCCCTGGACATGGGCCTGACCCGCCCGGCCGCGCAGGACAAGGACGGCAACGCCCACAGCCCGGCGCTCAGCCTGGAGAAGCTCAACGAGATCGACGGCGACTGGCTGTTCCTCTCCACCCTGACCGACGACGGCAAGACCGCGCTCAAGGACGTCCAGTCCAAGCCCGCGTACCAGGAGCTGGGCGCGGTGAAGAACAACCACGCCGTCACCGTGGACGGCTCGGTCTGGTCCACCCGGGGCGGCCCGCTCGCCGCGGACGTCGTCATCGGCGACCTCGCCAAGGCGCTCGGCGGCAGCTGAGCGGGCGCCGGTCGAGGGGGAGCTGCCATGGAGTTGACGATCCAGGGACTCAGTGCCGGCTACGGGCCGGGGCGCCCGGTGCTCGGCGGCGTCGACCTCACCGTCCCGGCCGGCCGGGTGGTGGCGGTGGTCGGCCCGAACGGCTGCGGGAAGTCCACCCTGCTGCGGTCCGTCGCGCGGCTGCACCGGCCGGACGGCGGGCGGGTCCTGGTCGGCGGCGAGGACGTGTGGCGGCTGCGCCCGCGCCAGGCCGCCCACCGGGTCGCGCTGCTGCCGCAGAGCCCGCAGGCCCCGGAGGCGGTGACCGTCGCCGGACTCGTCCGCTACGGCCGCCATCCGCACCAGGGGCTCTTCCGGCAGTGGTCGGCGGAGGACGAGCGGCTGACCGCCGAGGCCCTGCGCGCCACCGGCGTGGAGGAGCTGGCCGACCGCCGGCTCGACCGGCTCTCCGGCGGCCAGCGCCAGCGCTGCTGGCTGGCCATGGTGCTCGCCCAGGACACCCCGGTGGTGCTGCTCGACGAGCCGACCAGCGCGCTCGACCTCGGGCACGCGGTGGAGGTGCTGGAGCTGGTCCGCCGGGTCGCGGCGGGCGGGCGGACGGTGGTCATGGTGCTGCACGACCTCGCGGCGGCCGCCCGGTACGCGGACCTGCTGGTCGCGCTGCGGGACGGCACGGTGGTGGCCTGCGGGCCGCCGCGCGAGGTGGTGGACGCTCCGCTGGTGCGGGCGCTGTACGACATCGACAGCCATGTGCTCGCGGCGCCGGGCGACGGCGCGCCGGTCATCGTGCCCCGGGCGCCGCTGGGCTGACGGGGCGGGGGCCGAGCGGTCGTCGGGTCGCCGGGACGGAGGGGGTCGCCGGGGCCGGGGGACGGGCGGGGCGGAAGGACGGGCGGGGCGGCTGCGTGGGGGCAGCCGCCCCGCCTTTTTCGTCTCTTCGATCACCCGTTCGAGTGGTTTGAAGTCTGCATGTCACGGCCGGAGTTCACCCCGCCCGTCGCGTTGTCAGTGGGCCTCGCTACGTTCCTCGCATCGCTGGTCAGCAGGCGATCGACAGGTGTTTCCCGGTGGGAGGAGTACGGCCGTGGCATGGGTGGAGACGGACGCGGGAGGGTACCGCGTGGCGCTCGACGGGGAGGGCAGGGTGGCGTGCCGCAACGCGGCGGGCCGGGACCTCAAGTCCCTGCCGTCGAAGCTCGGTGACGACCGCGTGGTCGTCCAGCTCAAGCAGCTCGCCGAGTGGCTGGCCGCGCACGAGCGGGGCTGCCTGGAGGACGTCGAGCGCTGGATGGTCCGCTCGCTGCCGGTGCCCGCCGCGGTGCTCACCGCCGTGTGGCCGGACGAGGCCTGGCAGGGCGTCCTGAAGGACCTCGTGGTCACCGCCGTGGACGGCTCCGTGGCCGGCTTCCTGCGCGGCGCCGACGCCGAGCGCGGCCTCGGCCTGGTCGACCTGGACGGCGACACCGTGCGCCTCACCGACGGCGAGGTGCTGATACCGCACCCCGTCCTGCTCGAAGACCTCGACGAGCTGCGCGAGTTCGCCGTCGAGCTCGGCGTCTCCCAGCGCGTCCAGCAGCTCTACCGCGAGGTCTGGCACCGGCCCGCCGACGGGTCGGCCGGCACCGAGGTCACCACCTACGCCGGCGGCCGCTACCGGGAGCTGCGCGAACTGGTCGGGCGCTGCAACCGGCTCGGCTGCCGGGTCCGCGGCGGCTCCGCCGTCCAGTCGGTCACCGAGGGCGGGCGCACCGTCGAGGCCCGGGTCTGGGTCGGCGACTACTACGAGTACGACGCGTGCGAGACGGGCGCGCTCAGCTGGGCCGGCCCGGACGGCCGGGCCCTGCCGCTCACCGAGGTCGGACCGGTCGCCTGGTCCGAGGGCATGCGGATGGCCGCCGCCCTGTACGCCGGCCGCACGATCCAGGGGGAGGAAGCCGCATGACCGCCACCGGCCTGACCACGACCACCACCACCACCAACCCGGGCGGCAACGGCGCCGACCGCGCCGCGACGCCCGAAGAACTGCTCGACGCCGGGGCCGTGCTCCCGTCCGGCACCCTGCCCGACGCCGGCCGCCCCGACAGCGCCGCCGACGTGCTCACCGCCCGCACCTACACCCACCCCGCGCTCGACGGCCGCCGGATCGTCCGGCTCGTCCCCGGCGCGCTCGGCCCGGCCGAGGACCTCGCCCTCGACTTCCTCGGCCTGGCGCCGGAGGCCGGGGCCGCCGAGGTCGGCCAGGTCCGCCAGGAGGCGCTCGGCTTCCCCGCCTGGGCACTGGTCCACGACCCGGCCAACGGCCACCACGCGCTCGCCCTGGTCAAGGAGCTGGAGCGGATCGCCCGCCAGGCCGCCTCCAAGCCCGGCGCCGCCAAGGACGGCTTCGACGAGCTCGCCACCCGCCTCGGCCGCGCCGTCCCGCACTTCCTGCCCACCTTCTGCGAGGAGGTCGGCCGGATCTTCCTCGGCCACGGCAACCAGACCTACGCCGCCGCCTGGTTCGGCAAGGCCCGCGAGGCCGAGCGCACCCACGGCCTGACGGTGGACGAGGAGCGGCTGCGCGCCGTCTTCCTGGAGTTCGCCCTGGCCGGCGCGCTCACCGTCAAGTCGCTGCGCCAGTACGTCAAGGAGCTCGCCCAGCGGCTCGACCCGCTGACCGCCTGGCAGCGCTTCCGCCAGCTGTGCACCGAGCGCTCCGCGGCCGGCATGGCCCCGTACGCCGGGATCGCCGAGGACGCCCGCGCCCTGATCAAGGCCGCCGGACTGGACCGCACCGAGCACGAACGGGCGCTGCTCGCCGAGCTGCTGGACTCCCCGGCGGTCAACCGGGCGCCCGCCGCGTTCTGGAAGTCCTGGCACGGCGCGCTGGTCGAGCTCGGCCGCGACGACACGGCGGTCCGCACCCGACTGCTGGAACTGCTGCCCGACCCGGCCTCCGCCGACCCGGCCCCGCACGACACCGCCTGGCTGGCGGTGCTCGCCGAGACCGGCGCCGAGGAACTGCTCACCGGCCCCCGCGCCGAGGGCGCCGAGCCCGCCGCCGCCTGGCTCCAGCGCTGGTGCCACCACCACGGCCGCGGCTGGCGCAACCGGCCCAGCTGCCCGGCCACCCTCGCGCTGGCCGGCCGGATGGTCGAGCGGCTGAAGGCCGACGCCGTCCCGGTGGACCTCCACACCGGCATCCGTGCCAGCCACACCCGGATCGACCTGCTGGACCTGCTGCTGGCCGCGGGCGTGCCGGTGGCCGACCCGCCCGGCGGCCTCGGCTTCGACCTGCGCGACTGGGCGGCGCAGAGCGGCCCCGACAGCTCCGCCCTCACCGCCGTCGGCGCCGACGCGCGCTACCGGCCGCTGCTGCGCCGGGCCACCCCGCCCGCCTGGGAGACGGCCGTCCGGCGCCAGGCGCCCGCCGTGCCGCTGCTGAACGAGCTGTTCGCGGAGTGGGCCGAGGAGCGCGCCGAGGAGCTGACCGCCGCCCGCGGCCTGGCCGGCGCCGCCGACCTGGTCCGGTCGATCGGCCAGTACCACGCCGCCATCCGGACGGTCGCCCCGGCCGTCGCCGAGCGGATCGCCGCCCTCGACGTCACCGCGCTGCTCACCGACGCCCTCCGGGCCGGAATCCTGGACGAACTCGGCTGGCCCGCCCTGGAGGAGGCGCTCGGCAAGCTCGCCGACCCGCCCGCCGACGACGCCCCGCAGCACCCCGTCCCCAGCCTGGCCGGCGCCGGCCTGAGCGACCTGCTCATCGAGGACGCCTGGCCGCACCTGATCCTCGCCCGCCTCGACCGGGCCGTCGTGGTCGGCCCGCAGGGCATCGTGCTGGAGCACACCCTGCGGCTGCCCGAGCGGCCGTCGCACGAGCGCAACCGGACCAGGCTGCGCTTCGTCGACGGCGAACTGCTGGTCGTCTGGTCCGAGGAGGGCAAGCAGCTCGCGTACTGGTCCAGCCGCCCGGACGAGCGGTTCGAGCTGGAGGGCGAGACCATCGCCGGCTACTACTACCGCGACCGCGAGCCCGAGGCGCCCTCCCTCCAACTGCCCGGCGGCGGCCGCACCACCGGCGAGCGCCCGCTGCACGCCGGCGACACCCGGATGCCCCACGAGCACCCCGTCCTCGGCGACGGCACCGGCTACTGGACGATGCGCCGCACCACCGAGGGCGAGGCCGTCCTGCGCGAACTCGACCCGGCCACCGGCACCCTGGGGCGCACCGCCGAACCGCCGGTGATCGCCGCCACCGCCCACGCCGGCCGGCTGGTCCAGCGCAGCACCTGGCTGCTGCCGCTCCAGCCCGGCCTGGAGCGGACCCCGCTCGGTACCGACGGCACCGTGCTCGGCAACTGGGTCAGGACGGAGCCCGGCAAGGCCGTCACCACCTTCACGGCCGACGGTCACCGCATCGAGCTGCCGCTGGCCGGTCACCGGACGGACACCGTCCCGGTGGCCCGGCTCACCCTGCCCGGCGCGGCCGCCCCGGTGGTCAGCCACACCTCCGGCGAGCACTTCTCGCTCAACCTGCCCGACCTCACCGGCCAGGCCGACCGCACCGTCGACCTGCGCCCCGGCCGCTCCGGTGAGCTCTCCGCCGCGGGCACCCCGCTCATCCCGCCGTACCCGCACTGGCACGCCCTGCGCCCGCGTGACGAGGCGGGCTCGGAGGCACTGCGCGCGGTCACCGCCGAGCAGGCCGCCCGGCTGGTCGACGCCGCCTGGCCGGTCGACACCGAACCCGTCCCGGCCGGCGAACAGTGCTGGCTCACCATCCAGGGCGTGCGCCGCCCGCTCGCCCGGCGCACCTCGCGCACCCTGCCCGTCCCGGAGGTCGGCGCGATCCTGCCCGGCATCGCCCACCCGCGGCTGCTGGCCGGCGTCGCCGGGCTCGCCCGCACCGCCGCCGACCTGCTGGACCGGGTCGCCCGGTTCGTCCCGCAGCCGGAGGCCGAGCGCCCCGGCAAGGCGAAGAACGCCGAGTGGCGGCCCGACCACGGCCGTGACCACGAACTGCGCGACGCCGTGCGCGCCGTGCTGCCCGAGATCGGCGGCTTCGGCAACAACTGGGGCTCCGAGGAGCGCTGCCGGGTGCTCAACAACCTGCGCGCCGTCACCGCCGTGCTGGCCGCCCCGCCCGCCGCCGAGGGCGAGGGCTGGACCAGCCCCGCCACCGTCACCCTGCACAACGGCAGCGTCAGTTACGGCTGGCTCCAACTGCTCGGCCGGATCCACGCGCTGGCCTACGCGGTGGCCTCGCCGTTCACCGAGTCCGCCCACCGCTCCTCGCTGGTCCTGCTGCTCGGTGAGCTGACCAGGGGCCCGTTGGCCGACCGCGGCGCCACCCTGCGCGAGATCGTCCTCGCCGAGCAGGTGCCGCCGGCCCCGAACGCCACCGGCCCCCGGCCGGTCACGCCCCGCGAGGGCGAGGTGCTGCGGCACGGCGGGCGCACCGTCGTCATCATCGGCCACCAGCGCCAGGTCGCCGACGGCTGGGTGCACTGGCTCGCCGTCGACCACGACCCGAGCGGGGAGTTCGGCCCCGTCGCGCACTTCACCACCCTCGAGGAGCGCGGCACCGAGGAACTGGTCGACGCCGCCTGGGTCGCCAAGTTCTGGAGGGTCGCCGCGCTGCACGGATCCGTCCCCCGGGACGCGGCCAGGGCGGAGGCCTTCAACGAGCTCACCGGCATCGGCACCGCCCGCTCCGCCCTGCTGCTCAGCCCGCCGTCCGGCCTGCTGTACTGGACGGACATCTCCGCGCCCACCGAACTCGGCCTCAAGGCCGCCGAGTTCAAGGCCGCCCGGGCCTGGCTGCGCGGGCACGACCACAACGGCCTCGCCGCCGTCTGGGGCGCCCTGCTGCCCGCCGACCCGAAGACCCTGTGGACCGAGGGCCCCGACATCGCCGCCGGCGCCGAGGAGTGGATCCGGCGCTTCGGACGGCTCGTCACCCTCCCCGAGGAGGCCCTGGCCACCGTCCAGGGCGTGTCCATCGACACCGTCGAGGCGGTGCTCAACCCCGCCCACACCCCGTGGCTGGCCGGCCGCACCGGCTTCCGGTTCACCGAGGTGGACGGGGTCGGCCAGCGGCTGACGCCCGAGGACGAGTCCGCCGTCCCCGAGACCGGCGCGCTCGGCTCCACCATCGCCGCGCTGCGCTGGCTCGCCTACCACCTGCCCGCCGACAGCCCGCTGCGCCCGCTGCTGCCCACCGCCGCCGCCGCGCTGCGCGACCGCCTCGCCGACCCGGAGCTGCTGCTCGACCTCGACCTGGTGCGCACCGTCAAGGGCGCCTCGCTGGCCGCCGTCCTGCGCACCCACTTCGGCCTGCCCGCCGAGGGCGGGGCCGACCGGGACGGCCTGGTCCACTGCGGCCCGGCGCTCGTCCTGACGCCGTACCACGAGGACTACGAGCGGATCTGGCTGCGCCCGGCCGCCCTCACCGGCCCGGACGACCCACTGCTCGAACTGCTCGACGGGCTCTCCAGCAGCTACTGGTTCTCCGCCGAGCGGGGCGCCATCGAAGCCGTGCTGCGCGGCGAGCCGGAGCAACTGGCCGCCTCCGCCGCCTCGGTGCCGACCCCCGGTGAGGGCCCGGCCTGGCTGCAGAACCCGCTGCTGTCCGTCCCCGAGCTGGTCGCCGAGGTGTCCCGCACCCACGGCCTGGGCGAGGACGCGGCCACGCTCTACCTCCAACTGCTCGCCCTGCCCGACCCGACCGACCGCAACGCCGCCCGCTGGACGGGCTGGAAGCCCGCCCGGCTGAAGAAGGCCCGCGCCGAACTCGCCGCCAGCGGCCTGGTGCTGGAGGCCAAGCGCTCCCGGGCCGGCCGCAGCCTCTTCCTGCCCGGCGGCTGGCAGGAGGCCAAGTCGCCCGCCCTGCCCGCCGAGACATGGAAGGCCGCCCTCTACGAACTGCCCACCCACCGGCCCGCGCTGGTCCCCCTGCCCGTCCCCGAGCTGTTCGCCCGGGCCTGGCAGCGGACCGTCGACGGCGACGCCCCCGGATACGAAGAGCTCCAGACCGGCAAGCGCAGGAAGGCCCGCCGATGACCGCCACCGAGACCACCAAGGGCGCCGCCGCCCCCGCCGCGGCCGACCGGCAGACCGTCCCGCCCGAGGAGAAGTACGCCGCCGAACTGGAGTTCCTGACCGCCCACGACAGCGGCCCGCGCCCGCCCGGCTGGCTCCTGACCCCGCGCGCCGTGGTCACCTTCGTGATGGGCAGCGGCGGCGAGAAGCTCAAGGCCGGGCGCAAGGGCCTGGTCATCGAGCCGAAGTTCGTCGGCGAGCGCGCCCTGGTCGAACGCTGCGTCGTCACCCTCGCCGGGGAGCGCGGCCTGCTGCTCGTCGGCGAGCCCGGCACCGCCAAGTCCATGCTCTCCGAGCTGCTCGCCGCCGCCGTCTGCGGCAGCAGCGCGCTCACCGTCCAGGGCACCGCCGGCACCACCGAGGACCAGCTCAAGTACGGCTGGAACTACGCCCTGCTGCTCGCCAAGGGGCCCAGCCGGGAGGCCCTCGTGCCCTCGCCGGTGCTCACCGCGATGACCACCGGCGCGGTCGCCCGGGTCGAGGAGGTCACCCGCTGCCTGCCCGAGGTGCAGGACGCGCTGGTCTCGCTGCTCTCGGAGCGGCGCATCGCCGTCCCCGAACTGGCCGGCACCCCGGACGGCCAACTGCACGCCGCGGCCGGCTTCACCCTGATCGCCACCGCCAACCTGCGGGACAAGGGCGTCAGCGAGATGTCCGCGGCGCTCAAGCGGCGGTTCAACTTCGAGACGGTCGGCCCGATCGGCAGCCTCGCCGCCGAGGTCGACCTGGTCCGCCGCCAGTCCACCGCCGCCGTGGCCCGGGCCGGCGCCGCCTACGCGGTGGACGACGCCGTCCTGGAGGCCCTGGTCACGGCCTTCCGGGACTTGCGCAGCGGCCGGTCCACCGAAGGCTGGGACGTCGAACGCCCGTCCACCGTGATGAGCACCGCCGAGGCGGTCTCGGTCGCCACCGCGCTCGGCGTCAGCGCCGCCTACCTGCCCGACGGCGGGGACCTGCTCGGCCGGCTGCCCGGCCAGCTCCTCGGCGTGGTCCGCAAGGACGAGCCGTCCGACGCGGCCCGGCTGCTCGGCTACTGGGACGGCCCGGTCCGCCGTCGTGCCGAGCAGGGCGCCGCCACCTGGCGCACCCTGTGGGACCTCCGTCCGGCACTGGAGGCCTGATCCGATGAGCAGCGCGGAGACCACCCGCCCGGACGACGCGGACCAGGCGGAGCACCCGGACCAGGCGGTCCGGGCCGAGGCCGACCGGCTGGCCGCCGCCGGCACCGGTCGCCCCGGCCCCTACCTGATCGGCGTGCGCCACCACGCGCCGTCCCTCAGCGCGGTGGTCCCCGCGCTGCTCGACGCCGCCCGGCCGGACGTCGTCCTGGTCGAGCTGCCCGCCGAGTTCCAGCCCTGGCTCGGCCCGCTCGCCGACGAGGCCACCCGGGCCCCGGTCGCCCTCGCGGCGGCCCCGGCCGGGCCCGAGGAGGCGGCCGGGCCCGCCTTCTACCCGTTCGCCGACTTCTCCCCGGAGCTCGCCGCCCTGCGCTGGGCCCGGCGCAACGGGGTGGAGGCCGTCGCCTGCGACCTCCCGCTCGCCCACCGCGCCGCCCGCACGGCGGAGCGCGGGCGCACCGATCGGATCCCGGACGCACCCGGCGTCGCCGACGCGCTGCGCCACCGCCTCACCGGCCGGGACTCCGACGAGGACCTGTGGGACCGCCTGGTCGAGACGGCCGCCCCCGGCTCCACCCCGGAGGCCGTCCGGCGCGCCGCCCTGCTGGTCGGCTGGGCGCTGCGCCGGGACGCCGAGACCGGCCCCGGCGTCGACCCGTACGACCTGCGCCGCGAGGCCTGGATGCGGTCCCGCATCCAGGCCGCCGCGGCTGGCGGGCGCCGGGTCGCCGCCGTGATCGGCGCCTTCCACGCCCCCGCCCTGCTCGGCGGTCCCCTCGCCACCGAGGAGCCGCCGCACCCGGACGACCCCGGGCACGTCCTGTCCCTGATCCCGTACGCCTACCCGCTGCTCGACGCCCGCTCCGGCTACCCGGCGGGCATCCGCGACCCGGAGTGGCAGCACACCGTCCTCGACGCCGGCGGCGACCCGGAACGCCTCGCCGAGGCGCTCACCACCACCGCCGTCCGGATCTGCGCGGCCCTGCGCGCCCAGGACCACCCCAGCGGCCCGGCCGACGCCCGCGAGATCGTCCGGCTGGCCGGCGACCTCGCCCGGCTGCGCGGCCACGCCGCCCCCGGCCGCGGCGAACTCGTCGAAGCGGTGCAGACCGTCCTCGCCCAGGGCGAACCCCTCGGCCGCGGCCGGGCCGTCGCCCGCGCCCTCGAACAGGTCCTGGTCGGCACCCGCACCGGCCGCCCGACCCCCGCCGCCCCGCGCAGCGGACTCGCCCCCGCCGTCGAGACCCTCCTCGCCGACCTCGGCCTCCCCGGCCCCGGCGACCCCGGCCCGCGCGACCTGCGCCTCGACCCGCTGCGCAGCGGCCTCGACCGCCGCCGCGAGATCCTCCTGCACCGCCTCACCGCCTGCGAGGTCCCCTACGGCGAGCCCGTCGCCACCACCGGCGCCGGCGGCACCGAGACCCTCGGCACCCGCTGGCGCCTGCACTGGACGCCCGCCACCGCCGCCATGCTCACCGTCGCCGGCACCCGCGGCGTCACCCCCGCCCAGGCCGCCGAAGGCGCCCTGCGCGCCCGCCTCACCGACCAGCCGACCCCGCGCGAGATCATCGACGGCCTCACCGCCGCCGCCTCCTGCGCCCTCCCCGCCCTCACCGAGGCCCGTCTCACCCAACTCACCACCCTCCTCCCCGCCTCCGCCACCCTCCCCGACCTCCTCGACGCCCTCGCCCTCCTCGACCGCCTGACCGCGGGCCACTTCCCCGGCCACACCCCGGCGGGAGCGGAGGAAGGCCCCGTCGCCGCAGACGACGGCCCGCCCGTGGCCGGCGCCCCCGTGGCCGGCCCGCCCGTGCTCGTCGCGGCCGGGGAGGTGCTCACCGTCGCCGCCGTGCGGCAGTTGGAGGGCCTGGGCGGGTCGGACGATCCGCAGGACGCGCGGGCGCTGGTGGAGCTGGTACGGCGGGCGGACCGGCTCGGCGGGGTGCGGCTGGCGTACGTGCTGGCCGGGCTCGCCGAGCAGGGGAGCCCGCTGGTGCGGGGCGCGGCCGGCGCGGTGCGGGTGCTGCTCGGCCAGGAGCCGGCCGAGGTGCTGGGCGGCCGGGCCGCCTCGTGGGTGGACGGCGCGACCGCTCCGGAGGCGCGACAGGCGCTCGGGCGGGCGCTGGTCGGCCTGCTGACGGCCGCGGAGGGGCTGTTCGACTCCGCGCCGCAGGCACTGGAACCGCTGCTGGAGCGGGTCACCTCGCTGCCCGACGACGCCTTCCTGGACCGGCTGCCCGCGCTGCGCGGCGGGTTCGACACGCTCAGCCCGGCCGCCCGGGACCGGCTGCTGGCCCTGGTCGAGGAGCGTCTGGGCGCCCGGCTCGCCGCCCTGCCCGAGGAGGCCGGCCCCGCTGTGCTCGCCGGCTGGGTGCGCGCGGACCTCGCGGCGCGTGCGGCGCTCGCCCGCCGCGGCCTCCTGCCCGCAACGCCCGCGCAGCCCGCGGCCGTTGCACCATCGCCCGCGGCCCCGCCGCCTGCCTCCGACCCCGTTCCCGTCCCCGACCCCGCCCGTACCCTCGCCCCCGCCGAGCGTTGGCGGCTGCTCCTCGGCCGCCCCGGCAGCGGCGGCCTGACCGGTCGCGGTGCCCGACTCGCCACCGCCCTGGACGAGTTGTACGGCAGCGGCCACGGCGAGGGCTCCGGCCCGGGCCTGGACAGCCGGGGCGGCAAGGGCGGCCGCGAGGCCCCGTACCCCGGTGTGCGGGAGTGGGCCGAGGAACTGGAGTCGCTGTTCGGCCCCGGCGTGCGCGAGGAGGTGCTGGCCGCCGCCGTCGCCCAGGGCCGCACCGACGTCCTGGAGACGATCGACCCGTCCGCCGTCCGCCCGTCCGTCGAGCTGCTGCGCACCGTGCTGGACCACGCGGGCGGTCTGCCCGAGGCCCGGGTGGCCCGGCTGCGCCCGCTGGTGCGGCGCCTGGTGGACGAACTGAGCCGGGAGCTGGCCACCCGGCTGCGCCCGGCCCTGACCGGGATCGCCGTGCCGCGCCCGTCCCGCCGCCCGGGTGGCGGGCTGGACCTCGACCGGACCATCCGGGCCAACCTGGCCACCGCCCGCCGCGCGCCGGACGGCGGCACCCTGATCGTGCCCGAGCGCCCGGTCTTCCGGACCAGGGCGCGGCAGGCCAACGACTGGCGGCTGATCCTGGTCGTGGACGTCTCCGGGTCGATGGAGGCCTCCACGGTGTGGGCCGCGCTGACGGCCTCGATCCTGGCCGGGGTGCCCTCCCTGAGCACCCACTTCGTCGCCTTCTCCACCGAGGTCCTGGACCTCACGGAGCGGGTGGACGATCCGCTGGGCCTGCTGCTGGAGGTGAGCGTCGGCGGCGGCACCAGCATCGCGAGCGGGCTGCGCTACGCGCGGGAGCTGGTGACGGTGCCGTCCCGCACGCTGGTCGCGGTGGTCAGCGACTTCGAGGAGGGCGGGCCGGTCGGAGGGCTGCTGGCCCAGACCCGGGCCCTGGTGGACTCTGGCGTGCACCTGCTCGGCTGCGCGGCGCTGGACGACACCGGGACGGCCCGCTACTCGAAGGCGGTCGCGGGCCAACTGGTCGCGGCCGGAATGCCCGTGGCGGCGTTGAGCCCGCTGGAACTGGCCCGCTGGGTGGGGGAGAAGGTGCGATGAGCGTGACGGCGCGGACGAGCGACTGGCCGGGTGTGCGGCCCGAGGTGGTCGCCGAGGTGGTGGCCGGGCTGAGTGCCCGGCTGCAGAAGCGGCTGGACGGCGCGGCGGCGAAGCTGGCGGAGCGACCGGTGGCCCGGGAGGGCGACGAGTGGCGGGTGGAGGTGGACGAGGAGACGGTGCTCGTGCTGCACGCCCCGGGCGGGGTGGTCGCGGCGGAGGCCGGCGTCCGCTGCGGCTGCCTGCTCGCCCCGGCCTGCGTGCACCGGGCCGCGGCGGTCACCCTCTGCCCGCTCGCCGAGGCCGAGGCCGAGCCGGGGCCGGAGCCCGAGCAGGAGCCCGAGCCCAGGAGTGACACGCACGGCGCGCCAGGGGAGCCGACCGGCCGGCCGGCCGCCGACCCGATCGCCGGCGACCCGCTCACCGCCGTCGAACTCGCCGCCGTCCGCCACCTCCACCGGGCCGCGGCCGCCGTCCTGGCCGCCGGGGTGAGCGGGGCGGGCGCTGTCTCCCAGGCCGAACTGCTGCGCGCCGCCCACCGGGCGCGCCTCGCGGGCCTGCACCGCCCGGCCGCGGCGGCCGTCACCGTCGCGACCAGGGTCCGGGCGGCGCGCTCCGGCGCGCCCGACCACCGCCTGGTGGACCTGGTCGCGGGCCTGCGCGAACTCCTCGGCCTCACCACCGCCCTGGCCACCGGCACCGCCCCGGTCGCCGAGCTGCGCGGCACCGCGCGCCAGGCCTACCGGGAGGAGGGCGGTCTGCGGCTCTACGGCCTGTTCGCCGAGCCGGTGCTGACGGCCACCCATGCCGGTGCCGTCAGCTGGGCGGTGGACGCCGACGGGCGTCTCAGCACGATCGCCGAGGTGATGCCGCACGACGACGCGGCCGCCGCCCCACAGGCGGTCGGGGCGGGCAACCGGACGGTCCGGTTGGGCGACGCCGCGCTCAGCCACCGCGAGTTCAGCCGAGCCGGGCTGGCCGTCCAGGGTGCGACCAGGTCCGGTGGTGGTCGGCTGGGCGCCGGGGCCTCGGTCCGGGCGGTGCGGGCGACGGGCGCGGCATGGACGGCGGAGCCGGCCGCCCGGCTCTGGTCGGAACCGGCCTCCGCCCAGGTGGCCCGGGCACTCGCGGCGCAGGAACTGCCGTACGAGAGCCGCCCGGCCGGGAGCGACCTGCTCTTCCTGGACGTCACCCTGCTGGGTACGGCCCCCGGCCCGGGCGGTGCACCGCAACTGCTGGCGCGCTGCACGGCGAGCGGTGCGCAGGGCGGTCCGGTGATCGTCCTGCGCCCGGCGCACGAGCACCCCGACCTGCCGTTCCGGGCGAACCTCGCGCTGCTCGCCACCGCCCCCGGCCTGCGACTGCGGGTGATCGGGCGGCTGGAGCGCGCGGACCGTCCGGAGCTGCGTCTGCTCGCGATCGGTACACCCCCGGCCGCCCCCGACCCGCTCGCCCTGTCCGCGGACCGGGCGGGCCGGGTCAACCTCGGCCTCGAACGCCTCCAGACCGCCGACCTCGCCGCGTCCGCGACGGCCTCCGCCACGGTCGGCGAGCCGGCGGACGGGTCGGCGGAGGAGCCGGCGGACGGATCGACTGCCCCGGCGCCGTACGGCCCGCCCGTCCACGTGCTCGGCCGCCGGGTCGAGCAGACGGTCACCACCGGTCGGCACGCCCTCGCCCCGAGCGAGGCCTCGGCGGCGGCCGACCGCGGTCTGCTGCGCGCCGCCGGGCTGGCCACCGCCGCCGAACTCCTCGACGGCCTGCGGGCCTCCGCCGCCAACCAGCAGCGCGACGTCTTCGGCCGGATCGTCACCGACGACCACGAGGATTTCGCCACCGCCTGGCTGACCGCGGCCTCCTACACCGAGGAACTGGCCACGGCGCTGTGCGCGTCGGCCTGGTCCGGGGAGGGGTGAGGAGCCGGTCGTGTGCGGCCCCGCGGTGTCCTTCGACGCCCCGGGCGGTGGGCGGGCCGGACCCTCGTGCGGGGTCCGGTCGCTCACCGCAGGACGGCCTCCGCCCCGCCGTCGCGGCGGCTGACGGCCCGGAGCGGAGGCCCTCGACGGGGAACCGGCGGGGGTATAAGCCGAACTATTTGCACAGTCCGATATTCCGCGCCAAATGGCATACTTGTCACAGGAAGACACGGGACGAAACCTCGTACGAGACCCCGGACGAGAGACCTCACACGGGGCCGCGTCCGGCACACGGCACGAGCAGCGCGACGGAAGGGTAGGCGTCATGGGAATCCGCGACGATGCGGCCGAGATCCGGGCCCGCGGCTGGCGGACGCTCGCCGCGCTGCACGGCATGATCGACACCGCGCTGGAGAAGGCGCTCCAGGCCGAGTTCAAGCTCTCGGTGGTCGAGTACACGGTGCTGGAGGCGCTCTCCCGCCAGGACGGCTGGCACATGCGGATGCAGCAGCTGGCCCGCGCGGCGGCGCTGAGCAGCAGTGCGACCACCCGACTGGTGAGCCGCCTGGAGGACCGGGGCCTGCTCGGCCGGTTCCTCTGCGCGGACGACCGGCGCGGCATCTACACCGAGCTGACGCCCGAGGGCCGCGACCTGCTGACGGCGGCTCGCCCGGTGCACGACGCCGCCCTGGAGGCGACGCTGGCCGAGGCCACCGAGGTCCCGGAGCTGGCCCCGCTGGTCGGGTCGCTCGCCGAACTCCACCCGGTCCACGCCAACGCCTGAGCCCCGCACCGACGGCTGAGACCGAGGCGGGCCGCCCACGGAAGCGGTCCGCCCGGCCCGGATCGTCCGGCAGCACCTTGACCTCGCCCAGCGCCGAGCGGTCGAAGCGCAGGTCGAAGCAGCGTCACCGCCACTCCTCGGCCTCCCGGACGGTGGGGGAGTCCGCAGAGGCCCGCTGCGGGGCGGAAGGGGCGGAAGGGGCGGACGGCGCGGGGTGTTGCGCCCCGTACACGGGCGTCGCCGGGCCGAGTTGCCCGGCCGGGCCGGCGTCCCGGGCCCGTTGCGGTACGGCCGCTTGGGCGTGCGGCGCACCGTCCGAGCCGTCGTCGGGCCGTGGTGCCGGGCGGCGCTGGTCCACCGCGGGGCTGCCCGACAGGTCGTACATGCGCGGCAGCACGGGCCGGGGCACGACCACGGCGCCGGGGAGTCCGGGGATCTCGGCGCCGACGGCCAGGCCTCCGTTGGCGGGCGCCTCGGCACCGCCGACCCCGGCGGCACCCGTCCCGGCAGCCGCCCCGGCGCCGTCCGCGCCGTAGGGGACGGCCGGGGCCCCCGGGGCGCCGAACGGTCCCGGGCCCGCCTGGCTCCCGCCCGGCAGCCCGCCGTGCCCTGCGGCCGTCGCACCCGGCGGCTCCTGCCCGAGGGCTTCGGACGCGGAGCCGCCCCCGACCCCCGCCCCCGCCCCAGCGTCCGCCCCCGCTCCGGCCCCTGCCCCCACGTCGGTCACGGGAGCCCGGGTGATCCGGGCCCCCGAGGGCAGCCCGGACACCGCGGCCGACTGCGCCGCCTGCTCCAGCAGCGCCGAGGGCACCAGCACCGCGGCCCGGGTGCCGCCGTACGGGGACGGGTGCAGGGTGACCCGGACGTCGTGCCGGGCGGCCAGGTGGGCGACGACGAACAGGCCGAGCCGCAGGTCGTCGCCGAGCGCGGAGACGTCCAGGTCGGGCGGGTCGGCCAGGTACGCGTTGAGGCGCTGGTACTCCGTCTCGGTCATGCCGAGTCCGCGGTCCTCGACCTCGACCGCCAGGCCCTCGGGCACCTCCTTCGCGGAGATCTGCACCTGGGTGTACGGCGGGGAGAAGGTGGTGCCGTTCTCGATCAGTTCGGCGACCAGGTGGATGACGTCGGCGACGGCCTGCCCGCCGAGCGAGACGCGCGGTACGCCCCGGACGACGACCCGGGAGTAGCTCTCGGTCTCCGAGACGGCGCTGCGCAGCACGTTGACCACGGGTACGGCGTTGCGCCAGCGCCGGGCGGGGAGGTCGCCGCCGAGGATGACGAGGTTCTCGGCGTTGCGCCGCATCCGGGTGGCCAGGTGGTCGACCGCGAACAGTTCGCGCAGCAGTTCCGGGTCCTCGTGCTCGCGTTCCAGCGCGTCCAGCATGCTGATCTGCCGGTGGATCAGGATCTGGGTGCGCCGGGCGATGTTGAGGAAGACCTTCTTCGTCCCCTCGCGGCCCTGGGCCTGGTGGACGATGGCGGCGACCGCGGCCTGCCGGACGGCGGCGAGGCCCTCCGAGGCCTGCTGGACGTCGTCGCCGGTCCGTCGGGAGGGTGTCCAGGCGGCCGGGGCGGGCACCTGCTCCCCGGCGCGCAGCCGTCCGACCACCTCGGGGATCTCCTGCTCGGCGAGCGCCATGGTGTCGGCCCGCAGTTCGGACAGCCGCGCGGACAGTGCCCAGGCGGTCCGGATGCCGCGGACCAGGCTGATCAGCACCACCGCGGCGACGACCGCGCTGCCGGCCAGCAGCGCGGTGCGCTGGCCGGAGTCGCGCAGCAGGTAGGCGGCGTAGCCCCAGGCGGCGGCGAGGCCCAGGCTGGGGACCAGCACGGCGGCGAGGAGCGGGCTGCGGAGCGAGCCGGACCGCCCGGCGCGGTGGCCGGTGCGGGGGGCCGGTATGCCTGGCATCTGATTCCTTGCTGCAGGGCCGAGTCGCGGGGCCGGGTCGTGGAACCCGGCCGTCGAACCCGACCGCGGGGCCGGGTCGTGGAACCCGGTCCTGGAACCGGGTCGTGGGGCCTGGCCGCGGGACCGGCGCGCCGGTTCGGACCGGTGGGTCCGAGCGGCGGGCCGACCCGTACGGCGCGGCCGGGTCGCAGGGAGCCGGGGCCGGGATCCGTCGGAGCCGGTGACGTGGTGTCACCGGTCCGGCGGGGTGCAGCACGGCCGCCGACGGCACGGAACGCTATCAGCCCGTGGTGCGGTCGGCGCAATATCAACTGGCTCTGCGCACAAGGCCGATGGCCTCGCGATGGTGCCCGCGCCGGACGCTCCGCCGGCGCGAAGCCGCAGCTCACGGCCCTCGGCCCGGTCGGGCCGACGGTCCTCGGAGGTCGGGGACGGCCACGGGAAGGATGCGGCAGGAACAGGTCAAGTCGCGCCGCGGCGGGCGGGATCTCAGCCTGCCAGCGGCATCGGCAGCACCCGTCCGCCCAGGCCTGGCGGCTTCTCCACGTGGGCCTCCCGCTGGGCGGCGAGTTCGCTCCAGGGCCAGCTGGTCAGCTCGGACAGCTCCGCCGACCACTGCTTGCCGTAGGTGCCCGAGGCGAACTGTCCGAGCCGCAGCCGCTGGACGTCCGAGGTGCCGGCCGGCGGGTAGACGTGGGTGGCGTCCCGCAGGTAGCGCTCGATACGGAACTCGGGCTGGAGGCCGCGGGCGGCGTGGATCTCCATGGCGTTGCGCGCGGAGTCCAGCGCGTACTCGGTGTTGATGAGCTTGGCGTTCATCAGCTCGGCGTCGCAGGCGCGGCCGTGGTCGAGCAGGTGGGAGGCGTGGTAGGCGGCGAGCCTGGCGGTCATCAGCCGGGACTGCATCTCACCCAACTTGAGCATGATGTTCGGGAGTTGGTTGATCGGCCGGCCGTACAGGACGCGCCCCTCGGCGAACCGGACGGTGTCCTCGACGATCGCGGTGTGGATGCCGAGTGCGACGGCGGCGAGGTTGATCCGGCCGTAGAGGGTGGAGGAGGAGTAGGCGACGTCCAGTCCCCGCCCCTCCCGGCCGAGCCGGTTTCCGGCCGGGATGCGGCAGTCCTCCAGGATGATCTCGCCGAAGCTGAAGCCGTGCAGCCCGCTCTGGGAGCCGGGGGAGCCGGTCCGGAACCCGGGGCGGTCGCTCTCGACCAGGAAGGCGGACAGGCCCCGGCTGCCCTGGCCGGTGCGCAGCACCACGCCGTGCACGTCCCCGATGTGGGAGTTGCCGACGAACCACTTGCGGCCGTTGAGCACGTACTCGTCGCCGTCGCGGACCGCGGTGCCGGTCATCCCGAGCACGTGCCCGCCGGACTCCGGCTCGGTGACGGCGATGGTCGGCAGGCACTCTCCGGAGGCGAACTTCGGCAGCCACGTGCGGCGTTGGGCCTGGGAGCCGTAGTGGAGGACCTTGGCCACGCCCAGCTGGGAGGCCTGCGCGATCGAGCCCGCGGCCCCGCTGACCCGGGCCAGCTCCTCGATGATCACGGTCTTGGCGACGTGCCCCAGCCCGAGGCCGCCGAACTCCCGGGGAATCGTCACGCCGATCCAGCCCTGCCGGGCGATCTCCCTGGCCAGCTCGACCTCGATCGTCCGCTCGGCCTCCATCCTGGCCACCCGCGGACGCACCTCCTTCTCCGCGAAGTCACGGACCTCGGCGCGAAGGCCCTCGTGACGGTCGTCGGTGAAGTAGTCCATCGCCATGCTCCGGTCCTCTCGATACGTGTGGTGCCGTGCCTCCGTCCGTGCCGTCGATGCCGCTCCGGCGACCCCTACGGGGGGCGGTGGGTGTGCGGGGGTGTCGGCCGGTCGCCCCGGTGCGATCGGCGCATGCGTCACCGGGCGGTGTCCCGGTGACGGGAACCGTCCGTGTCTTCGGCAGGGCTCATTGTTGTATGGGGTACCGGGGCATCCCAGAGTCGATCTTGGATTGGCGCGATTCGGCCCGTCCCCGTCGGGAGGGGTTTCGTCCGGGTGCCGGGCGGGAATCGATCTTCGCTTCCGTGACGGTCCGTCGACCGGTCGTCCACATGCGGTTTTGACGAGCCATCGGCAAGGCTCCGGTGCGGCTCCGGCCGGGCGCCGGAAGGACTCCGGAAGGACATCGGCAGGACTGAAGAACGGTCGATCGGACCCGCCCGGGCGTTCTGATGTCTGGTTACATGTGCGCCATGACAGATGTGATGAGCACTCAAGGCCAGTTCCCGGGTGCCTCCGGGGAGTCCGCGCGAACCCGCAGGCTGCGCGGCCTTGGGCTCAACGACCCGTCCGCGGACGAGGCCTTCGACCGCTTCGCCCACCTGGCAGCCAGTATCACGCGCGCTCCCATCGCGATGGTCAACTTCATCAACGACGAACGCCAGATGTTCCGGGGGCTCTACATTCCGCCAAGTTCGGCCGACGCCGCGGCCGAGGACGGATCGTCCTGGGCGGAACGCGGCATCGCCTTCGACCTTCCCACCCGCGAGATGCCGCTGAGCCACGGCTTCTGCCCGCACGTGGTCGCCCAGCGCTCCCCCCTCGCCCTCGACGACATCCTCGCCTACCCCCGGTTCGCGGGGAACCCGGTGGTGGACGAACTCGGCGTCCGCGCCTACCTCGGCGCCCCGCTCGTCGACGACACCAACACCGTCATCGGCACCGTCTGCGTGCTCGACCGGGAACCCCGGCAGTGGGGGCGCGAGCGGCTGCGCGACATCCAGCACCTCGCCGAGGCGCTGCTCTCCGAGATCCGGCTGCGCGACAGCCTGCTCGCCCAGCGCCAGGAGATGTTCGCCGCCTTCGACGGCTCGCCGTACCCCATCCTGCTCACCGAGGGTCCGGGCCAGGAGATCCGCTACGCCAACGCCCAGCACGCCGACACCTTCGGCGCGCCGACGGCGTACGGGACGATCGGCGCCGCGTACCCGCAGCTCGGCGCGGCGGGCCTCGAACAGACCGTCGTGGAGGCGTACCGCACCGGTCGCACCGCCGTCCTCGACAACGTCCGGATGCAGGCCGCCCGCCCGGACGCCCAGCGCGGCCGGCAGGTCTTCAGCTTCACCTGCACCCCGCTGCGGGCCGCGCTCACCGGCCGGATCAACGGCGTCCTCACCGTCGGTATGGACATCACCGCCCAGTCCCGCACCGAGGAGGAGCTCGGCACGCTGGCCGCCCTGCTCGTCGACCGGCTCCAGCAGAGCGGCGGCTCCGTGCCCGGACGCTCGGCCATCGCGGGCGAGGCCGGTCCCGTCCTGCCCGGCTGAACCCCGGCCGGTGCGGACCGCCCACCGCCGTGGCGGGGCGCCTCTCACCCCCGTGGAGAGGACCCCGCCACGGTGTCGGTGCGGTGCCGATGGTGTCGGCGCGGTACCGCCCGGGCCCGTCCGAGATCGTCCGGTGCCGTCCGAGATCGTCCGGTGCCGTCCGGTGCCGTCCGGTATCGGGAGTTCGCCGGGATGCCCGCGGGATCCCCCCGGGATTCCGCCGGGCCGAGCGGGTGAACCGTCCCCGCTCCGCCGCCCCGACCGGGCCCGCGCCCGGGGTGCCGGGTGGTAGGCATGGGCCGCATGGACTGGTTCGCCGCCCCCGACTACTGGCTGAGCCGGCTGCTCGTCCAACGCCTGCTCGCCGCCCTCTACCTGATCGGATTCCTGGCCGCCGCCGCGCAGTTCCGCGCCCTGATCGGCGCCGACGGCATGCTGCCGGTGCCCCGGTTCACCGCCCGGGTCCCGTTCCGCCGATCCCCCGGCCTGTTCCACCTCCACTACAGCGACCGGTTCTTCGCCGCCGTCGCCTGGAGCGGCGCCGCCCTCGCCGCCGCGGTGGTGGGCGGGCTCGCCGACGCCGTCCCGCTCTGGGCGTCCGTCCTGCTGTGGGCGGTGCTCTGGGTCCTCTACCTCTCCATCGTCAACGTCGGGCAGACCTGGTACTCCTTCGGCTGGGAGTCCCTGCTGCTCGAAGCCGGCTTCCTCGCGGCGTTCCTGGGCAACGCCGACACCGCCCCGCCCACCCTGGTGCTGTGGTTGATGCGTTGGCTGGTCTTCCGGGTCGAGTTCGGCGCCGGACTGATCAAGCTGCGCGGCGACAGCTGCTGGCGGGACCTGACCTGTCTCCGGTTCCATCACGAGACCCAACCGATGCCCGGACCGCTCAGCTGGTTCTTCCACCACCTGCCCGCCCCGGTCCACCGAGTGGAGGCCGCCGCCAATCATTTCGTCCAACTCGTCGTACCGGTGGGTCTGCTGCTGCCGCAGCCGATCGCGAGCTACGCGGCCTGCGCCGTCCTCGTTACCCAGTTCTGGCTGGTCGCCTCCGGCAACTTCGCCTGGCTCAACTGGCTGACCATCGTCCTCGTCCTCGCCGCCGTTCAGCCGGCCCGCCTGGGCCTGCCCGTCCACGCCCGCGCGTACCCCGGCGCGCCGCTCTGGTACGAGGCGCTCGTGATCGCGTTGACCACCATCGTCGTGGTGCTCAGCTACTGGCCGGTGCGCAACATGCTCTCCCGCGCCCAGGCCATGAACCGCTCCTTCAACCGGCTCCACCTCGTCAACACCTACGGCGCCTTCGGCAGCGTCAACCGGCTCCGCCAGGAGGTGGTGGTCGAGGGCACCGACGAGGCCGTGCTCACCCCGCACACCGTCTGGCGCGAGTACGGCTTCAAGGGCAAGCCGGGCGATGTCCGCCGACTCCCGCGCCAGTTCGCGCCCTACCACCTGCGGCTCGACTGGCTGATGTGGTTCGCCGGCATCTCGCCCGCCTACGCCCGCCCCTGGTTCCTGCCCTTCGTCACCCGCCTGCTGTCCGGCGACCGGGCCACCCTGCGCCTGCTGCGCCACAACCCGTTCCCGGACGCTCCGCCGACCCACGTCCGGGCGACCCTCTACCTCTACCGGTTCACCGATTGGCGCGAACTGCGGGAAACCGGCGCGTGGTGGCACCGCACCGCGCTCGGCGAGTACCTCGCTCCGGTCGATCTGCACGCCGTCGGCCGGGCCGGGTACCGGCCGCCGCTCGGCCGACGGGGGCCGGCACGGGGACGCGGCGTACGGGAGGTGCCGCTGGAGCGGTTCCGTCGGCCCGGCAGGCGACGGGACATGCGGCCGGACAGGCGGCCCGGGCCCTCCGGCGGAGAGCGGCGGGAGGACGCGGGATGAGGGCCGGCGGTGTGGAGCCGTGAGCAGCGGAGACACCCGTCCGGACCAATGCCGGGCCACTTCCGGACCAGCTCCGGAGCGGCGCCGGACCACCCGGTCGGACCGCCCGAGTGGCGGCCAGGCGGGCGGTATGGCACACGACACCCGCCCGTCCGGGCGGTGGGTGCGTGCAAGGCTCGAACGGGCACCCGTATTCTGGGCGTCCACACCGGCAGCCCGACCGCGCGCCCCCTAGCCCCGCCCCAGGGGCGACCCCGCGCACCCGGTCCGCCGCCCCCTCGCCGCCAGCCCCGCCGTCGACGCCCAGAACCGGACCTCACATGACAGTGCTTCACTCGCGCAACGCCGACGCAGCCGACCCGGCGGACGTCGCCGACGCCGCAGACGTCAAGGACCCCCAGGACGCCGCCGCGGAGCCCGACCTCCGCGAGGACCTCGGCCGCTACGCCGAGCTCGGGGCCTTCACGCTCACCGCCGAGACCCACGCCTGGTACGCGGCCGTCGACACCGTCGCCACCCCCGAGGACGCCCGCGCGGCCTCCACGGCCCTCGCCGAACTGCGCGGCAGCGACCTCCAGCAGACCTGGGAGGCCGTCCTCTCCCTCGCCGCCGACACCAAGCTGGACGAGCCCGACACCGTCGCCAAGACCGCGCTGCTGGTCGAGATGCTCCAGCGGGTGCACCGCACCTCCGCGGCCCTCTTCCCCGCCGCGTACGACGCCGACCTCGGCGCCCTCGCCGCCGCCACCGCCGACAGCACCTGGCGCCGCGAGAACGGCGTCAAGCTCTCCTGGCTGCGCGGCCGCTCGCTGCGCAAGCAGGCCGTCGCGCTCGCCACCGACCGCCGCATCCGCCGCGAGGACCTGCACGAGGCCCTCACCTCCGCCGAGATCGAGCGCCGCGCCTGGGCCGCGCTCGCCCCGGCCGGCACCCTCCCGCGCGTGCCCACCGACGGCGCCCTGGTCGACCGCACCGCCCAGGCCTTCGAGACGATCAACACCGGCCTGCGCGGCCTCGCCCGCCTGCTGCCCGACCACGACCTCGACGGGCTGCCCTTCGCCGAGCTGATCGACCTGGTCGAGCGCCTCGCCGCCGACGAGGGCACCCTCTACCGCCTGCCCACCATCCGCGGCCTGCGCGCCGGACTCGAGGAGGCCGGCCTCGCCGACCTGCTCGCCGAACTCGCCACCGCCAAGGCCGACCGCCGCGCCGCCGAGGCCGCGTACACGGCCCGCCAGGCGCTGGCGAGCGGGCAGCGGGACGGGCTGGCGGAGAAGAGCGCCGCTGCTGTCGAGGCGGCGCCGGTCGAGGAGCCGGGTGCCGACGACGCTGCCGGTGCTGTGGTCGAGGCCGATGCCGAGGCCGATGCCGATGCCGCTGTCGACATCGACGGTGCGACCGGTACGGAGGAGGCTGCGGTCGAGGAGCCCGGGACCGAGGAGCCGACCGACCGGGCCGACGCCGAGGCGGCTGCCCTGCAGGCGCTGGCCGGCGGACAGCGGGACGGGCTCGTGGAAGAGGCCCCGGCCGCGGTGACGGCTCCGGTGGAGGACGCCGAGGAGACCGCTGCGGCGACTGCGACTGCGGTGGCCGAGGCTGAGGCCGAGACCAAGGAAGAGACCGAGACCAAGGCCGAGGCCGAGGTCGAGATCGAGGCCGAACCGGCGTCGGACGCGGTTGCCGCTGACGACGAGCCGGCGGCGGCGCAGGCTGAGGAGGAGACCCCGGCCGCTGTGGTCTCCCTCCCGGCGCCCTCCCCGGCAGCCGACGACCTGGTGGCCGCCGCGACCGCCGCCCTGGCCGAGGCCGCGGCCGCGGACGAGACGACGGCGGACACGGAGCCGGAGGCTGCCCTGGTCGCCGAGGTCGTCGAGGTCAAGGAGACCGCGGTCGAGGTCGCGGTCGAGGAGCCGGTTGTCGAGGCCGCTGAGATTGCCGTCGACGCCGAGGTTGTGGCCGAGCCCGAGGCCGTTGCGGTGGAGCCCGCTGTCGAGGCGTCGGTCGTGGAGGCTGATGAGCCTGCGGTTGAGGTCGAGGCGGTCGTCGCTGAGGCTACGGTCGAGGCCGAGGTCGAGCCTGTGGTCGAGGCCGAGGCCGTTGTGGCGGAGCCCGCCGTCGAGGAGCCGGCCGCCGTGACTGCCGTCGAGGCCGAGGCCGAGGCTGTGGTTGAGGCCGAGGCCGAGGCTGTGGTTGAGGCCGAGCCCGAGGCTGTGGTTGAGGCCGAGCCCGAGAGCGTTGTCGAGGAGCCCGTCGCCGAGGCCGAGGCTGTGGCCGAAGAGGTGGCGGAGCCGGTGGCCGAGCCCGAGGAGCCCGCCGTCGAGCCCGAGGCCGTCGCCGAGGAGCCCGCCGTCGAGCCCGAGCCCGAGGCCGAGCCCGAGCCCGTCGCCGCCGTCGAGGCGCCCGCCGCCGAGCCCGAGGCCGACGCCCGTCCCGCGAAGCCGGACTTCACGCCCGGCCGCCCCGTGACCGCTTACTCCGCCGACGAGCTGCTCGCCGTCGTGCGGTGGGTGGACGGCGACGGTGCCGAGCGGACCGATGAGGAGCTGCTGCGGGCGGCCATGAAGGAGCTGGGCTTCGCCCGTCTCGGCCCCCGGATCAAGGAGGCGCTGGGCGCCGCCGTGGCCGCCGCGCGCGGCTGACGACGTACGGCCACACAGGCCGAGGGCCCGGGACGCGAGCACGCGTCCCGGGCCCTGTCGTGTTCCGGGGCGCCCTGTGGCGACGTACGCCGGTCCCCAGGTGTCACGGGCGGTCGTCCTACGAGGCGTCCGGACTGCCCGGACCGCCCGGACCGAGGGGGTGGTCGAGGGCGTGCCGCAGTACGGCCGGGGCGGTCACCAGCGACGGTCCGTACCAGGTCAGGTGCCGTCCGCTGACCAGTGCCGCCGGTGTGCCCGGGAACGCCTCCGGGCCGTCCTCGGCGGTGAAGCGGTACGGCTCGTCCGGTAGGACCACCAACTCCGGCTGGCAGGCGAGCAGTTCGGGCAGTGGAACGGCCGGGTAGCGCTCGGGGTGGTCGGCGTGGACGAGCCGCAGGCCCAGGCGGCGCAGCAGGTCCCCGGCGAAGGTGTCGCGGCCGAGGACCATCCACGGGCGGCGCCAGATCGGGACGACGGTCCGGGGGCCGTCGGCCTCCGGGGGCGCGCCGCCGCTCCCGACGGAGGCCCAGGCGGCCTCCGCCTCGTCCAGCCAGGCGGGCCGGGGCAGCCCGCAGGCGGTGGTCAGCAGCCGGTGCAGGGAGCGGAAGGCGTCGTCCAGGGTGCGGATGTCGGTGACCCAGACCGGGACGCCGGCCGCCCGCAGCGCGTCCAGGTCGGGGCGCCGGTTCTCCTCGTCGTTGGCGAGGACGAGGTCGGGCGCGAGCGCGAGGATGCGCGGGACGTCCGGGTTCTTGGTGCCGCCGATCCGGGTGACGGACAGGTCGGCGGGGTGGCTGCACCAGTCGGTGGCACCGACCAGCAGGCCGGGTGCGGTGGCGGCGACCGCCTCGGTCAGTGACGGCACCAGCGAGACCACCCGGCGGGGCGGGCGCGGTCCGAGCCGGACGGGGAGGTCGAGGTCGTCGCGCGGGGCGGTGGGGTCGGCCATCCGGTCAGCCTACGTCCGGCCCCCGGCGAGGGGGCGTACGGACGGCGACCGGCCGCGCGCGGCACCGGAGACCCGCTGCCGGGAACTCGCTGCCGGCCGCGCATCGCCGGAGACCAACCGCCGGGAACCCATCGCCCGGGCCGTCCGACTACCTGGTCCGGGTCCGCAGCACGGGCCCTCAGTACGACCACCCGGTGCCAGGGCCGAGCCCGGTCACCCGGACCGTCACCGAGCACCATCACCGACCAGGAGAGTTGTCATGCGCCCTCGTGTCGTCTGCGGAATCGCGGCCGCCGTCGCCCTGTTCGCCACGGCCTGCGGAAGCGGGACCGGGGGCGGGTCGAGCGCCTCCGTCACCGTCCGGCCCGACGCCGGCGGTGGTTTCCCCGTCACGGTCGCCGACTGCGCGGGCAAGGAGACCACCATTGCCAAGGCGCCCGGCAGGATCGTCACCAGCAACGCCTCCAGCCTGGAGCTGCTGCTCCGACTCGGCGCGGGGGAAAGGGTGATCGGCACCGGCTTCCCGCCCGGCAAGGGCACCCTGCCCGCCGCGCTCGCCGAGCAGGGCGCCAAGGTGCCGGTGCTCGGGGACAAGAGCATCCCCAAGGAGAAGCTCCTCGGCTCCGGCGCCGACCTCTACGTGGACACCTTCGGCGCGATGCCGATGATGGGCGGCGGCGCCACCGGGCCGAGCGAGGAGGAGTACGCGGCGGCCGGCATCCAGCACGTGTACCTGCTCTCCACCGCCTGCGCCGGGACGCCGAAGGCCGCCAAGGCGCCGCGCACCGACCTGGCCGGGATCGAGGAGGACGTCCGCCGGCTCGGCGCCGTCACCGGCACGGCCGCGCGGGCGGAGGAGCTGGTCGCGGGGATGGAGAAGCAGCTCGGCGAGGTCCGCACCGCGCTCGCCGCCGTGCCGGAGGGGCAGCGGCCGAGCTACTTCGTCTTCGACTTCGACGCCGGCACCAAGCAGCCGGTGGCGGTCTGCGGCCGGCAGGTCGCCAACGCCGTGATCACCCAGGCCGGGGCGCGCAACGTGTTCGCCGACTGCGACGCCGACTTCAAGCCCGGCTCCTGGGAGGACGTGGTCGCCAAGAACCCGGACTGGATCCAGCTGGCCGTGCGCAACCGGGGCAGCGAGGAGGCCACCCGCAAGGCCTTCGACGAGGCCGAGGCCTTCCTGAAGGGCTTTCCCGCGACCCAGGGCCTGAAGGCCGTCCAGGAGGGGCACTTCGTCCGGCTCGGCTCCGAGGTGACGACCATCGCGGGGGTGCGCAACGCCGACGCCGTCCGGCAGATCGCCGCGACCGTCCACCCTGACCTCGTCAAGGCCCCCGACCTCGCCAAGAACGGGCAGTAGCCGGTGACGTCGGCCACCGCTCGGAAGGAGCGCGGCGAAGTCCGCCCGGCCCGCATCCTGCGGGCCGGGCCGCTGGCCGCCGTCCTCGTCGTCGCCCTGGTGCTCGCGCTGACCGCCGCCGTCTCGCTCGGCTCGGTGGACGTCCCGGCCGCCGAGGTCTGGTCGGTGGTCGCCCGCCGGCTCACCGGTCAGGCCCCGGAGCCAGGCACCCGTGATCTCATCGTCTGGCAACTGCGCGTCCCCCGTGCTCTGTTGGCGGCCGTGGTGGGCGCCGGGCTCGGCCTGGTCGGCACCGCCGTGCAGGCCCTGGTCCGCAACCCGCTCGCCGACCCCTACCTGCTCGGCATCTCCTCCGGGGCCTCGCTCGGCGCGGTCGCCGCGATCGTCCTCGGCACCACCCTCGGGCTCCAGCTCTCCTTCGGCAGCGCGCTCGGCCTCACCGTCTCCCTGGCGGCGTTCGCCGGCGCGCTCGCCGCGTTCTCGCTGGTCTGGCTGATGGCCCGGCGCGGTGGCGGCTTCTCCCCGCTGCGCCTGGTCCTCGCGGGCATCGGCATCGCCCAGTTCCTCGGCGGCATCACCAGCTACCTGGTCCTGCAGACCCGCGACGAGCAGCAGACCAGGGGCGTGCTGTTCTGGCTGATGGGCAGCCTCGGCGGCGCCGTCTGGGCCCAACTCGCCGTCCCGGCCGTCGCGGTGGCGCTCGGACTGGCCCTGCTCCAGGCCCGCGCCCGGGGGCTCAACGCGATGCTGATGGGCGACGAGACGGCCGCCGGGCTCGGTGTGGACGTCGCCCGGCTACGCCGCGAGGTCTTCGTCGTCACCAGTGTGCTCACCGGGGTGCTGGTCGCCGTCTCCGGGGCGATCGGCTTCGTCGGGCTGATGGTGCCGCACGTGTGCCGGCTGCTGGTCGGCGCCGACCACCGGCGGCTGCTGCCGCTGTCCGCGCTCACCGGGGCGCTGCTGCTGGTCGTCGTCGACACGGTGGCCCGCACCGCCCTGGACGGCCAGGAACTGCCGATCGGCGTGGTCACCGCCGTCCTCGGCGCCCCCACCCTGCTCTACCTGCTGGACCGACGACTGGAGCGCAGTTGAGGATCGCCGTCGAGGACCTGAGTGTCGCCCTGGCCGGCCGGACGGTGCTGGCCGGGGCCAACCTGATCGCCGAGGAGGGGGAGATCGCCGGACTGGTCGGCCCCAACGGCAGCGGCAAGTCCAGCCTGCTGCGCACCGTCTACCGGCACCTGCGGCCCAGCGCCGGGCGGGTGCTGCTGGCCGGGCGGGACCTGGCGGAGCTACGGCCCGCCGAGTCCGCCCGGCACATCGGGGCACTGCCCCAGGAGCGCGGCGGGGACTTCGAGTTGAGCGTCCGCGAGGTGGTCGCGATGGGCCGCACGCCCTACAAGCGGGCCTTCGCGGCCGACGACGCCGAGGACCGCCGGATCACCGCCGAGGCGCTGGCCCGGGTCGGCATGGCCGGGGCCGCCGACCGCCGGTTCGCCCAACTGTCCGGCGGGGAACGGCAACGGGTGCTGCTGGCCCGGGCGCTCGCCCAGCAGCCGGACGTCCTGGTGCTGGACGAGCCGACCAACCACCTGGACGTCCGGCACCAGGTCGAACTGCTCGCCCTGCTCCGGGAGCAGCGCCGCACCACCCTGGTGGCCCTGCACGACCTCAACGCCGCCGCCTCGGTCTGCGACCGGCTGCACGTCCTGCACCGCGGCGCCCTGGTGGCCTCCGGGACGCCGCGCGAGGTGCTGACCGCCGCGCTGCTGGCCGAGGTCTTCGGGGTGCGGGCCGCGGTGGTCGAACACCCGCTCACCGGCGACCCGTTGATCGCCTTCGACCACCGCGCCCCGGCGGCGGCGGAGGCGGCGGAGGCCGCCGCGCCGGGGCGCTAGGTGTTCCGTCCCTTCCCGTACGGGGTCGCGGCCTAGCGGGACTCGTAGTGGCTCGGCCGGCCGTCCCGCAGGACCAGTCGGCCGAGCCGGGCGGCCTCGTCGCTGCGCAGCAACTCCCGCCGGCCGTCGGCGCGGTGGAGCACGGAGGAGTGCCAGGGGGTGGTCCAGCAGTCGGCCGCCGCCAGCAGTCGGATGCCGAACTTGGATGCCCCGGTCGGCTGCGGGTGGATGGAGAGCCGGACGGCGCGCGGGTGGTGCTCGGCGATCAACTCGCCCCAGGCGCGGCTGCGCTGGATCACGCCGTAGGCGCGGCGGCGGCACTCCCGCTGGAGGGCGGAGCGGGTGCCGGTGAAGCCGACGGTGTCCTCGGTGAGGAAGCGGGTGATGCCCCGGTAGAGCCGCAGGGTCTCCTCCTCGGTCAGCACCTGTTCGCGCAACTCCTCGACGCTCGGCGCGTACCGGGCGTGCACCCGGGCGCGCTTCTCGTCGTACGGGAGGTCGCCGAGGACGGCCCGCAGGTCGAAGGTGTCGAGGTGGGCCAGGCCCTCGCGGGCGATCATGGCGGTCAGGGCGTCCGAGTAGGCGTCTATGTGGTCGTCCGGGACGTTGATCAGGTCGCCGAAGATGTGCCCGTCCGAGCAGATCAGGATGCGCGCACCGGGTGCGTGCAGGCGGCCGATCTCGGCGCACAGGCCGTCGAGGAAGGTCAGCGACAGCCGTTCGCCCTCGTCGGGCAGGTGGCCGAGCACCTTCGCGGGGTTCGGCGACTTGCAGGGGAAGCCGGGCAGGGTCAGGACGATCGGTTCGCCGGCGGCGATGAAGTCCGCCAACTGCGCCAGCTGGAGCGGGAAGTGCTCCGGGCGGGCGTCGAACTCCGGGTCCGCGGCGCGGCGGTGCGGCAGCAGCAGGCCGAGGACGCGGGCGGCGAGGGCGGCGGCGGTGGTGCCGGTGTCGGGGGCGGTGGTGTCGGGGGCGCTGGTGGCAGTGGTGAGGGCGTCGGGGGTGATGACGGCAGGGGCGGTGCCGACGGGCGGCATGGTGGGTCCTCCACGAAAGGCGGTGCGGTACGGGTTTCGGGCTCCGGGCGGTCGGAGCCGGACGGTCGGAGCCGGGGCGCGGTGCGCCCGGGGGTCAGCGGCGGTGGTCGTAGGCGACCGGCAGCCGGTTCACCCCGCGGGCCAGGACGGCGGGGACCCAGGCCAGGTCCGCCAGGCCGTCGCCGGGCGCCTCGGCCGGACGCAGCCCGGGCAGCCGGGTGAGCAGGGTGGCGAGGGCGACCTGGAGTTCGGCCCGGGCCAGCGCGGCACCGGGGCAGTAGTGGATGCCGTGGCCGAAGGCCAGGTGGGCGTTGGGCGTGCGGTCGAGGTCGAGGCGGTCGGGCTCGGGGAACTGCGCGTCGTCGCGGTTGGCGGCGCAGAGCGAGACGATCACCGAGTCGCCGGCCGGGACGGTGGTGCCGAACAGGTCGCTGTCCTCGGCGAAGAACCGCCAGGTGGTGAGCTCGAACGCGGCGTCGTGGCGCAGCAGTTCCTCCACCGCCCGGGCGAGACGGCTGGGCTCGTCGACGCCCTCGCGCAGCCGGGCGAGCTGCTCGGGGTGGCGCAGCAGGGTGACCAGCATGGTGGTGATCTGGTTGGTGACCGGCTCCTGCCCGGCGACCAGCAGCTGGAACACCATCGAGTCCAGCTCCGCGCGGCTCAACTCGCCCGCGTCATGGGCGGCGACGAGCCGGCCCAGCAGGTCCTCCTGTGCCGCCCAGCCGGGTTCGCGGCAGTCGGCGCGCTTACGGGCGACGACGTCGGCGATGTACGTCTGGAGGCCGCGCAGTCGGGCCTCGTACGCCGGGCGGCCGGGGTCCTGCGGGCCGACCGGCTGGACCACCTTGCCCCAGTCCCGGTCGAAGCGGTCCGCCAACTCGGGCGGCAGGCCGATGACTTCGGCGAGCACCCGGAAGGGGTAGTGGGCCGCGAAGCCGGCCACCAGGTCCGCGCCGCCGGACTCCGGCAGCTCGTCCACCAGGGCATCGGCCAGCTCCTGGAACCGGGGGCGCAGCGACTCCACCCGGCGCGGGGCGAAGGCGTCGAGCACGAGCCGGCGCATCGAGGTGTGCTTGGGCGGGTCCTGGTGGAGCAGGTGGACCTGGAGCTGCGAGTGCTGGGGCTCGGGCATGATCGACGCGAGTCGGCGCCAGTTGTCGTTGCCGAGGCTGTGGTTCTTCCCGAGACGGGGGTCGTTGAGGGCCGCGTGGGCGGCCCGGTAGCCGGTGACCAGCCAGGCGTGGATGCCGCTGGGGAACTCCACCCGGTGCACCGGCCCGGCCTCGCGCATCCGCTGGTAGAGCGGGTACGGGTCGCGCTTGTACTCCGGACCGTACAGCGGGACGGGGGAGGGCAGCCGGTCGTACCCGTACGGGCAGCGCGGGGCGTCGTCGGTGGCGGCCGGGTCGGGGATCGTGTCGGTCATCTGAAGCGGTCCTTCGGTGGGGAGGGGGTGGTGGTGGGGTGCGCTCGGGCGGGTGCGGCGCGGCGCGGTGCGGTGCAGTGCGGGGTTGGGCGGTCAGGGCCTGGGGCGGCGGTGCAGGGCGAGCAGCGCGACGGCGGTGGCCGCGACGAGGGCGGCCAGGGCGATTCCGGCCCGGGTCCCGGTGGTGTCGCGGGCCCCGGCCAGGGCGGTGGCGGTCGCGAGGGCCGGGCCGAGCGCGAAGCCGAGGCTACGGGCGAGTTGGACGGCGGAGCCGGCGGTGGCGAGCTTCCCGGGTGGGGAGGCGGACATCACCAGGGCCTGGGTGGGGCCGCCGTTGAGGCCCATCCCGGCGCCGGCGAGGGCGAGCCGCGCGGCGATCTCGGGGGCGGACCAGCCGGTGTCCAGCGGGACGAGCAGGGCCAGGCCGAGGGTGGTGACGGCGGCGCCGGTGAGCGCGGTCGGGCGGGCGCCCCAGCGGTCGGCCAGCCGGCCGCCGACCCGGCCGGCCAGCACCATGCCGAGCGGGAACGCCAGCATGGTGAGCGCGGTGGCGGTGGCGCTCTCACCCCGAGGGCCGCGCAGGTGCTGGGCGAGCAGGTAGTGGCAGGCCGCGAAGCCGGCGGCGAGCGCCAGCACGGAGGCGTTGACCCCGGCGGTCCCGGCGGCCCGCAGCACCTCGGCCACCGGTCGGCCGCCAGGGCGGCGCAGCCAGAGCAGCACCAGCGGAACGGCGGGCAGGACGAGCAGCAGCCACAGCGCGGACTTCGGGGCCAGGGTGAGCCCGAGCAGGACGGCGGCCACGGCGGCGCCGATCAGCGCGGCGTCGCCGAGTGAGGACCGGTCGGGCGGCCGCAGTCCGCCGCGGCGCGGGGCGTGGCGCCGCACGATCAGCACGGCGGCCAGGCAGACCGGCAGCTTCACCAGGAAGATCGCCCGCCAGCCCAGGTGGTCCAGCAGCAGACCGCCGATCACCGGCCCGGTGACGGCGCCGAGCGGACCGAGCGTCGCGGGCACGCTCATCGCCCGGCCGCGCAGCTCGGGCCGGACGGAGGTCGCGGCGAGTACCGGCATCAGGACGAAGAGCACGGCCCCGAAGGCGCCTTGGAGCAGCCGGGCCGCGATCAGCCAACCGGCCCACGGGGCGCAGGCGGCCAGCACGCTGCACAGGGCGAAGCAGCCGACCGCGAGCAGCAGGGCTGAGCGGGTGCCGACCTGGTCCAGCCAGCGCCCGGCGGGCAACAGCAGGGCGACGAGCGGGAGTTGGTACCCGAGGACGGCCCACTGGGCGACCCCGGGGGAGACGTGCAGGCCGGCCGAGATGTCGGTGAGCGCGAGGTTGACCACGTTCATGTCGAGCATGGCGACGAAGGACAGCAGTCCGGCGGCGACGACCAGGCTCCAGCGGTCCGCCGGTGGTTGCTGACGCTCCGTCAGAGATGAGGCGGTCGGGGTTGGTTGCGCCGTCATGAAGTCCCTCCGTCTCCCGTGCTGCTGTACCGGACGCCGCCTCGGCGGCGGGGTCCGGTACAGCAGTCGGTGGCGAGGGGGCTCCGGTTCCGAACACTTGGGGGATTTCTTCTCGATAGCCGGAAGCTGACGGCTGGCGGCGGACAACGGACAGATGACAGACGACAGCTTTCAGCGAACAGATAACAGATTTCGAAATCTGTTATCTGTTCGCTGTCAGTTGTCCGCCGCTGCCCGCTGCCCGCCGCCCGCCCGCCGCTCAGCAGGCGGTCGCGAGCTCCCCGGCCTCGGCGGCGCGCAGGCGTGCCACCAGCTCCTCCCGCGCCCGGGCGACCCGGGAGCGGACGGTCCCGACGGGGCAGCCGGCGACCTCGGCCGCCTCGGCGTAGCTCAGGCCGACCACCTGCGTCAGCACGAAGGCCTCGCGCCGCTGGGCGGGCACCCGGTCGAGCAGGTCGCCGAGCGCGACGCCGTCCTCGAACCCGGCCGTCGGTGCGCCGCCCTGCCGCTCCGCCGCCTCCTGCCAGTCCGGCAGGGCCGCGCAGCGCGGCCGGGCGGCGGCCATCCGGTACCGGTCGATCACCGTCCGTCGGGCGATCGACAGCAGCCAGGTGCGGGCGGAGGAGCGCCCCGCGAACGCGGGCAGGCCGCGCAGTGCGCGCAGGAAGGTCTCCTGTGCGAGGTCGTCGGCGGACTGCACGTCGGTCAGGTGGGCGACGAAGCGCCAGACGTCCCGCTGGGTCGCCCGGACGAAGGCCTCGACGTCGGCCGCCCGTCCGGAGCGGGCGGTCAGCGCCAGTGCGGTGAGCTGCTCGTCATCCACGGCGGCCCCCTGTCCGGCCGGTCCCGGCGACACGGCCATGCGGGACGATGGTCGTATGAGATGCGCGCAGTTCCGTACCGCTCTGTCCGCCCGGCTCGACGGCGAACCGAGCGGTCTGCCGGAGGTCCGGCTGGACAAGCACGTCGCGCGCTGCGCCGGCTGCCGGGAGTGGCTGGCCAGGGCCGAGCAGCTGCACGGCCGGGTGCGGGCGGACGCCACCGACGGGCCCTCGCCCGAGTGGTCGGCCCGGCTGCTGGCCCGGCTGGGCGAGGGCGGCCCCGAGGGCCGTGCTCCGGACGGACCGCAGTCCGTCGAGCGCTAGGCGCGGTGGGCGTGCCCGGCGGGGCGGGCGCGTCCGGGGGAGCGGGAACGGCGGGACGGTGGCGCCGGCCGGAGCCGGTGCGCCGTCGAAGTCAGGCATGGGAAGGTCCCGAGGGGAAGGCGGGGAGCGGCACCGCGCAGGGCGGCACCGTCGGCGTCCATGGGCAGCCGCGCGGCACGCCGGCCCTGGGGAGGCGGGACGGCGGACGCGGGCCCGCACCCTGACGGCACGACGGCGCGGGGCGCGGCCGTACGGCAGGGCGACCTGCCCGTCGCGGGGTCCCGGTGGCCGGAGGTGGCCGGGCGGGGAGAAGCAGCGGCGGGCGCGTCAGCAGGCGAGGGCGAACGCCGGCGGCCCGCGCCGGACCACGGCATGCGTCAGCAGCACCGACCGGGGCGGCCGGGCCCGGTCGTCGGCCGGGCGGGGCGGTGCCGGGGCCCGGTAGCCGAAGGGGCGCGCGAACAGCGCCAGCAGCGGGAGCAGGAGCGCGCCCGCGACCACCGCGCCGAGCGCACCGAGCAGCTCGAAGAGCCGGACCAGCGCCGCGTCGCCGCGCCAGAGCAGGAGCGCGCACGCCAGCGCGGCGAGCACGTGGGCGGCGGCCATCCCCGGTGACATGCCGTGGGACATCCCGTGCGCCATGTCGTGCGCCGGTCCTTGCGCCGGTGCGCTCACCAGGTCCTGCGCCGTGCCGTACGACCCGCCGCCGTGCAACGCGCCGTCGGGCATCATGTGCGGTCCGTCGGGCATCCCGGTCATCCCGGGCAGGCCCGCGTCCACGGCGGTCGCGCCCGAGCCCCCGTGGTGCGTCCCGGCCGCCGGCCGCAGACTGCCGGTGGCCGGCGGGACGTCCGGGTCGATGCCCGCCATCCGCGCCAGTTCGACCGGGGAGAGCCCGCCGGGCGCCCGGTCGGGGTTGCAGAGCAGGAGGGCGGCCCAGTCCGTGGTGGCGAGCCGGCCGAGGCCGCCGCCCCCTCGGGAGAACGCCGCGGCCTGTTCGAACAACTGGTGCAGCGCGGTCTGCGCCACGACCATCCAGAGGCTGATCACCCCGAGTCCGCGCCGCTTCCCGGCGAGCAGCCAGGTCAGCCCGAGGACCGCCCCGAACCCGCCGGCCAGCACCGTCGGAGAGACTCCGGATCCGGCCATGGCGACGTGCGCGGTGGCGGCCATCGCCACGCACAGCGCGGCGAAGACCACGGCGCGCAGCAGGCGGATCCGGTCGGTCATCACGATGGCACTCATCGTCGCACCCGCCCTGCCCGGCCCGTAGCGCACCCTCCGGTCATGGCCGGTTCTGTGCCGTGAGACCATGCCCGGCCGCCGGCCCCCGGAGCCCGCCGGATCACCACCCGGTTCGGTCCGCCGACCCGACGCGACGAACCGAACAACGGCTCGTAGGACCATCGGGGCGGTTTGACAGCACGTACCCCATTGCTCACTTAATGTGCACCACCCCGTACGGTGCGTATCGGGACGACGCTGTTCAGAAGCAGGGAGGTCCGGCCTTGGAGACCCCGACGGATACCTCGGCGCCCATTGCCGACAATGCCAAGTCCGCTGCCCCCACGGAGCCGACCGTCCCGCAGCAGGCGACAGGCCGGAAACAGGCGACGGCCGTGGTTGAAGTCGAAGCCGAGGAACTCGGCGAGCAGGCCGAAGCCGCCGCCCCGGCCGAAGCCGCCGCCCCGGCCGGAGCTGTCGAGCAGGCCGGAGCTGTCGAACCGGCCGAAGCCGTCGAGCCGGATGAAGCAGAGGAGTCGGCCAAGGCTGAGGAAGCTGCCGGACCGGCCGAAGCCGCCGAGTCGGCCGACGTCGCCGGACCAGCCGAAGCCGCGGAGCGGGCCGAAGCCGAAGAGCCGACCGAAGCCGCGGAGGCGGCCGGAACCGCTGAACCGGCCGAGGCCGCAGAGCAGGCCGACCCACCCGGATCCACCGAGCCCGCCGACGAGGCTGACCCCGCCACCCCGGCTGAAGCAGCGGAGTCGGCCGAGGCCGCCACCCCGGCCGAGCCCGCGAAGCCGACCGAGCCCGCCGCCCTGCCCGCGTCCGTCGACCTCGCGGACCCCGGCTTCTGGCAGCTGCCCGCCCCCGACCGCGCCGCCGCCTTCGCCGAGCTGCGCCGCCGCCCCGGTCCGGTGTTCTTCGGCGACCGCGCCACCGGTCGCGGCTTCCACGCCCTGGTCCGTCACGCCGACGTGGTCGAGGCCAGCCGCACCCCCGCCGTCTTCCTCAGCGGCCCCGGTGTGACCACCCCCGTCCCGGCCCGCTGGGTCCGGCTGCTGTTCGGCGACTCGATGGTGAACCTGGACGACCCCCGCCACGCCCAGCTGCGCCGGATCGTCTCGCGGGCGTTCACCCCGCGGCTGCTCGACCGGGTCGAGGAGGACGTCCGGCGGATCAGCACCGAGCTGGTCGACCGGATCGAGCGGGAGCGGCCGGAGGACTTCGTGACCGCGGTCGCCGCCGAACTCCCGTTCCAGGTGATCTGCACCATGATGGGCATCCCGGAGCGGCCGCGCCGCACCATCCTCGACCTGGTCAACCGCACCTCCGAGGACATCGGTGTGGCCCGGCCGCTGCGCCGCCGGCTGCGGGTGCCGGGGCGCGGGCTGCGGGCGCTCGCCCGGATGCAGGGCATCGTCGCCGGGATCGGCCGCCGTCGCCGTCGCCGGCCGGAGGAGGACCTGATCTCCGCGCTGGTCACCGCCGACGTGGACGGCCGCCGGCTCACCGGACGCGAGCTGGGCGCCTTCTTCAGCCTGCTGCTGGTCGCCGGGGTCGAGACCACCCGCAACGCGCTGGCCCACGGCCTGCACCTGCTGACCGTCCACCCCGAGCAGCGCGCCCTGCTGCTCGAGGACCTCGACGGACGGCTCGGCGGCGCGGTGGACGAGATGGTCCGCCACGCCACGCCGATCATCCAGTTCAACCGGACCCTCGCCGTCGACCACGAGCTGGGCGGCTCCGGCGGCCCGCTCCTGCGCGCGGGGGAGAAGGTCGCGCTGTTCTACGGCTCGGCCAACCGCGACGAGGAGGTCTTCCCCGACCCCGACGTCTTCGACATCACCCGCACGCCCAACGCCCACCTCGGCTTCGGCGGCGGCGGTCCGCACTACTGCCTCGGCGCGCACCTGGCCCGGCAGGAGATGACGACGCTGTTCCGCGAGCTGTTCACCCGCCTTCCCGAGGCGCGGTCGGTCGGCGAGCCGCAGCTCGTCCCGTCCAGCTTCGACCACCGGGTCCGCTCGCTGCGCTTCACCTTCTGAGCCTCCTGAGCGCCCCGGCCGCCCCGGCCGCCCCGGCCACCCTGAGCGCGCCGGAGGTCCCGGACCTCCTGAGCGACCGGTCCCCTCCGGACGGCCGGGGCTCCGGCGGCTACTCGGCCGGCTCCCAGACCGCGTTGTCGTGCGCGAACAGCACCCGGTGCGGCCCGTGATCGGCCACCCGGTCGAGCCAGGCCCGGTACCCGGGCAGCGGCGGGGCCACGCCCTCGCGCACCGCCCGCCGGGCGAGCACCGCCTGCCCGTACTCGGAGGCGAAGTCGTAGGCCTGCCCGGCCAGCAGGACCGGCCCGCCGCCCGGGCGGTCCACCAGCAGCGACTGGTGGCCCCCGGTGTGGCCGGGGGTGGGCAGCACCCGGACGCCCGGCCAGACCTCGGCCTCCCCGTCGAGTTCGCGGTACTCGGCGCCGGGGAAGTCGACCAGCGCGTCGATGGTGTACCCGCCGCGCCGGGCGGTGGCCAGCTCCTCGGCCTGGACCAGGACGGGCGTGCCGGCGAACAGCGGGTTGCCGCCGCAGTGGTCGAAGTGGAGGTGGCAGTTGACCACCAGGTCGATGTCGGCGACGGCGACCCCGGCCGCCGCGAGCGCCTCCGGCAGCGGGCGGCGGACCGGGCGGTAGTGCGCCTCGGTCTCCGGTTCGCCGCCACCGATCCCGGTGTCGAACAGCAGCAGTCCCTCCGGACGCCGGACCAGGTACGCGAGCACCGGTTCCACGCGCGGCTCCGGGCCGCCCACTTCGGTGGCCGGTCGGACGAAGTACCCCAGGTCGAGACGGCGGATCACGTGCAATTCAGCCCCCATGTCGCAGTGCGTCGCTCTGCCCCCGTACGGGCGGCCGCGCGGGCCCCCCGTTCGCACCCTACCCGCCGACCGGCAGCCCCCGGTCGGCCTTCACCTGCTTCATCGTCAGGTGCGAGTTGACCTGCGCGATGCCCGGCAGGCCGGAGAGCACGTCGGTGATGAAGCGTTCGTACGCGGCGATGTCGGCCACCGCGATCCGCAGCAGGTAGTCGGGCTCGCCGAACAGCCGGTGGGCCTCCACCACCTCCGGCAGCTCGGCCACCCGGCGCTCGAACTCGGCGACCGTCACCTGGTCCTCGTGACGCATGGTGATCGTCACGAAGGGCTGGAACCCGCGTCCGACCGCCGCTCCGTCCAGCACCGCCCGGTAGCCGCGGATCACACCGTCCTGCTCCAGTTGACGCACCCGGCGCAGGCAGGGGGACGGGGTGAGGTCCACCCGGGAGGCCAGCTCGGCGTTGGTCAGGCGCCCGTCCTGCTGGAGCTCGCGGAGGATTCTGCGGTCGATTCGGTCCATGGCGCAACATTCTGCCAAAACGCCGCTCCGACCAGCGCGAAGTCGCCATCGCGTGCCAGCCCGATCCGGCTACCTTCAGTGACCGAACCCGCTGCCGGGGCACTCCGGCAGATCCCCGGGGCACCCCGGCAGGCCGCTGGAACAACCTCCGGCCGACCCGCCGGAACGACCCCTGGCCGATCCGCCGGGCCCACACCGCGACGAGCACGACAGGCCACGCCCACACCCATGGACACCCACGCCCTCCTCCTCTTCCTCGGAGTCGACCTCCTGCTGGTCTGCACCCCGGGCCCCGACTGGCTCTACATCGCCGCCCGCGGCCTCGGTCAGGGACGCCGTGCCGCGCTGATCGCGGTCGGCGGGGTCTGCGCCGGGTACGCCGTCCACACGCTGCTCTCCAGCGCCGGACTGGCCGCCGCGCTGCGCGCCGTCCCGGCCGCCCTGCCCGTGCTGCGCCTCACCGGCGCCGCGTACCTGCTGGTGCTGGCCGTCATGATGCTGCTGGCGCTGCGCAAGAGCGGGGGCGCCGCCGCCCTCGCCGCGCCCAAGCCGCAGCCCACCGCGACGGTGCTGCGCCAGAGCATGCTGACCGCGCTGCTCAACCCCAAGGGCCTGCTGCTCTACCTGTCCCTGGTGCCGCAGTTCGTCGACCCGGACGCCGCCCTGCCGGTCGGCGGCCAGGTGCTCGCGCTCGGCTCGCTCAACGTGCTGGCCTGCGCGGTGGTGTACGGGCTGGTCGCGTACGCCAGTGGGCGGCTCGGCGGTCGGTTCGGCGGCACCCCGCAGGCGGCCCGCCGGATGACCATGGTCTCGGCGGTGCTGTTGATGCTGGTGGCGGGCGTCACAGCGAGCGCCTGAGAACGGGAGCACAATGCCGGGCATGACCGAGCGCCCGTTGCCAGAAGGAACCACCGCGGCCACTGGAACCACCGGAACGGCGGCAGCTGCCGGAGCCGTCGACCGCCCGACCGCCCACGCCTGGGCGGCTCTCGGCGGACCGCCCGAGCTGCTGGAGCGGGTGACCTTCCACGGCCCGGAGGACGTCCTGCCCTCCGGGCTGCCGGTGCGCCGGCTCGCCCGGGCCACCGTGGCGGTCTGCTCGCTGGCCGCCGCCGAGCTCGCGTCCCACCGCGCCGGAGGCTCGGCGCCCCTGGCCGCGTCCGTCCCCGCCGTCCGGGTGGACCAGGGGGCCGTCGCCACCGCCTTCGTCAGTGAGCGGCACCTGACGGTCGACGGCCGCGCGCCCGTCAACTTCGCCCCGCACTCCGGCTTCTGGCGCACCGCCGACGGCTGGGTGCGCACCCACGCCAACTACCCGCACCACCGGACCCGGCTGCTCTCCGCCCTCGGCCTCGCCGCGGACGCCGGGCCCGAGCAGCTCGCCGAGGTGCTCGGCAGGCTGCCGGCCGAGCGGATCCAGGAGCGTGCGTACGCGGCGGGAGCGCTCGCGGTGGCCGTCGTGCCGGTGAGTAGCGTCGTGCACCCCCTCGTGGAGCACCTGGAGGTCGGCGCCGCCGCCGGAACCGCGCCGGTCCGCCCGCTCGGCCAGGCCCCGGTGGACCGGCCCGCCGCCGGGATCCGGGTCCTCGACCTCAGCCGGGTGATCGCCGGACCGGTGGCCACCCGTACCCTCGCCCTGCTCGGCGCCGACGTCCTGCGGGTCGACTCGCCCCGGCTGCCCGAGGCCGACGACGCCCACGCCGACACCGGCTTCGGCAAGCGCTCCACCCGCCTCGACCTCGCCGAGCCCGCCGACCGCGCCGTCTTCGACGGCCTGCTCGCCACCGCGGACGTCGTCGTCTCCGCGTACCGCCCCGGCTCCCTCGACGCCCACGGCCTCGGCCCCGACGCGCTGTTCGCCCGTCGCCCGGACCTGATCCTCGCCCAGCTCTGCGCCTGGGGCTGGACCGGCCCCTGGGCCGGGCGGCGCGGCTTCGACAGCCTGGTCCAGGCGGGTGTCGGCATCGCCGCCCACGAGGCCGCCCCCGAGACCGGATCCGCCACCGGCGGCCGCCCCGGCGTGCTGCCCGCCCAGGCCCTCGACCACGGCACCGGCTACCTCGTCGCCGCCGCCGTGCTGCGCTCCCTCACCGACCAGCGCACCCGCCGCCCCGGCGGCCGCCACCTGCGCTTCTCCCTCGCCGGCACGGCCTCCTGGCTGCTGCACGGCATCGAACCGGAGACGCCGCGGGGAGGCCCGTCCGAGCCCTACGACCCCGCCCGCCGGCTGGCCGAGGTCGACTCCCCGTACGGGCGGCTGCGCCACGCCCTGCCGCCGATCGGGTACGAGGGGGCGCCCGCCGACTGGTCGCGCCCGCCGGGGCGTTGGGGAACGGACGAGCCGGTCTGGCTCTGACGGCCTCGGGCGGACGCTGTCCGAGGCGTCTGGCAGCATCGCCGTCATGACCGCACACGCCACGGACTACACCTGGTTCACCCGGCGCTACCCCGTCCTGGGTGAGGCCTGCTGCCTCACCCAGGTGCAGGGGCTCGCGGCCGGTGAACTGCTGCGCCGTTTCAACGCCCTGCCGGGGACGGGCGCCGTCGGGCTGGAGGAGGTGGTGGCCCGCTGGAGCTCCTACACGAACGGGGCCGACGCCGAGGCCAGGGAGCTGTTCGACCCCGCCGAGGACCGGCTGCTCGTCGCCGTCACCGAACTCGACGGCTGGGCACTCGCGGTGGAGCCCTTCGGCTACCTCGGCACCCTGGACGCGGAGATCCTCCGGCTCGCCGAGGGCACCCGGCTGGTCTCGCACTACCGCAACGCCCTGGGGGCCGACCACTTCCACTGGTGGGAGCACGGCATCCAGCGGCTGCACTTCGAGCCGCTCTTCCCCGACCAGCGGGACGGTACGGACGCCGAGGCGCCCGGCATCCCCGAGCTGCTGACCGCCTGCGGCTTCGAGCTGGAGACGGAGGCGTACGACCGGTGCGGCGAGGCCGCGTTCGCGCTCGCCGAGCGGCTGACCGACGTCCGGCTCGACCCGGAACGGCTGGAGGCCGCGACCTTCCGGATCGGCTACGCCCCGCGTCCGTGAGCCGTTCCGCGCAGCGCTGAGGCCGAGCCCCGGCGGGACGCGGCCTCGGTGTGCCGGACGGCTGTTGTCAGACCCCGGACGGGATCTGCTTGGCCCGGCTGCGGACCTGGAGTGCCGTCACGATCTCGACCAGGCCCAGGATCACCAGCCAGCACCCGGACAGTACGGCCAGCGCGGTGATCGACCCGACCGGCCACACCATCAGCAGCACACCGGCCAGGGTGTTGGCCACGCCCGCGAAGGCCTGCCAGCCCCGGGCGGGCATCATCGGGTCGGAGATCGCGGCGGCGAGCTGGGTGATGCCGCGGAACAGCCAGCCGATCCCGATCCAGAGCGCGAGCAGCAGCAGCGACTGCACCGCACTGCGGAAGCAGAGCAGTCCCAGCAGCACGCAGATCGCGCCGCTGATGAAGGCCAGCACCCGCAGCGCGGTGGTGGAGTGGGTGCCGAACGCGGCGATCAGCTGCACGATGCCGATCACCAGCAGGTAGAGGCCGAACAGCACACCCACCACCAGGAGCGTCTCCCGGGGCCAGGCGAAGACCACGATCCCGAGGGCGAGCGAGGCGAGTCCGGCGACCAGCAGGACCTGCCAGGCGGCCTTGGCGAGCAGTCCGAGCGGACCCTGGACCGGGGTGCCGTCGGGGGTGATGATCGGAGGGGCCACGGTGGCGTACTCCTCGGGGCTGACGCCGGGGCGGCCGGCTGACGGGCAGGGAACGAACCCCAGCCTCTCCGCGCCACGGTCGGACCGCGCGTCGGATACGGCCGTTCGGGGGATTCGCCGCGGTCGCCGGAACGTCACCCTCCGGACACTTGCCGTCGATACCATCCGTCGGTATGACTTCTGAAGGGTGGGGGACCCCTCCGGTCGAGCCGATCAGCCAGCACTACATCGTCTGCGGGGGCAACGCGCTGGCACACCGACTGGTCCTGGAACTCGTCGAGCACTACGAGGTGCCGGTCGTCGTCCTGGTCGCCGACCGGACCCGCGACCACGCGCCGCAGATCGAGCAACTCTCCGGCGTGGCGGCGGTCGTGGAGTACGCCAGCGTCACCGAGGAGGCGCTGCGCGCGGTGTCCATCGGCACCGCGCGCGGCCTCGCCCTGGTCGAGGGGAGCGACCAGGAGAACATCCACGCCGCGCTCAGCGCGCAGAACCACAACCCGGACATCCGCATCGTGTTCCGGATGTTCAACCAGCGGCTCGGCGAGAACATCGAACGGCTGCTCAGGAACGGTGCCGCGCTCTCCGGCTCCGCCACCGCCGCCCCGGCCTTCGCCTCCGCGGCGCTCGGGCGGCCCAACTCGGTGGAGATCGAAGGGCGTTACCTGCACATCGCGTTCGACGACGACATCACCTCCGACCGGATCTGCGTGGTCGCCGACCAGATCGACCGGCAGGACCTCGGCAGGATCCGGCTGCTGCCCGAGCAGCAGGGAGACTCGGCCGAATTCGTCCGGCTCGCCGCCGAGTTCGGCGACCAGGGGCCGATCCGCCCCGGTGGCGTACGGCCCGAACTGGCGCCGTCGGCCGAACCAGCGCCGTCGGCCGGTCCGGAGCCTTCGCCCGGCCCCGCCCGGGAGGGGGAGCCGGGTGGCCGGGCGGCGCTCCAGGTGCTGCGGATCGAGCCCCGGGAACCGATCGACTGGATGAGACGGCTGCGCTGGCGGCTGCTCGACACCATGCGCTTCTTCACCAGTGCCCGGATGCGCCTGGTGCTGCTCACCGCCCTCGCGGCGGTGCTGCTGGCCTTCGGCGTGCTCTGGTACCTCAACCGGAACTTCGGCTGGACCGTCTACATCGCGCTGCTCGACCTGGCCGGCGCCGCCCAGCCGGACCAGCTCTCCGACGTCGCCGCCGGGACGGGGGCGGGCACCGGCGGGTTCTGGCAGCGGGTCGCGCAGGTGGTGATCACCATCTGCGGGATCACCTTCGCGCCGGTCGCCACCGCGATCGCGGTCGAGGTGCTGGGCTCCGGGCGGCGCGGGCAGCCGCGCAACCCCGGGGCGGGCACCCGGGACCACGTGATCGTCGTCGGCCTCGGCAACGTCGGCACCCGGGTCGCGACCCAGCTGCACACCATGGGCGTGCCGGTGGTCTGCATGGAGCGGGACCCGCAGGCGCGCGGCATCGCCGCCGTACGGGCACTGGGGATCCCGGTGGTGATGGGCGACGGCCCGTTCGAACAGCAGCTGCGCCGGGCCCGGCTGAAGCACAGCAGGGCGCTGGTCGCGGTCAGCGGGGACGACGCCACCAACCTGGAGGCGGCCCTGGAGGCGCGCCACGGGAATCCCGAGGTCCGGGTGGTGGTGCGGCTGTTCGAGGACGACTTCGCGAGTCACTTCTACAAGACGCTGGACAACGCGGCCTCCCGGTCGGTGTCCTACCTGGCCGCGCCCGCCTTCGCGGCGGCGCTGATGGGGCGCGAGGTGCGCGGGACGCTGTCGGTGCTCCGGCACGTGCTGCTGATCGCCGAGCTGACGGTGGAGGACGGCAGCGGGCTGATCGGGCTGAACCGGCACGACCTGGAGGACCCGGGCGGCGTCCGGGTGATCGCGGTGCGCTTCGCCCACGGCGGACAGCTGCAGTGGAACTTCCCCGACCGCACCCGGCGGCTCGCCCCGGGCGACCAGATCGTGGTCGCCGCCACCCGCAGCGGGCTCGCCCGGCTGAACACGGTGGCGGTGGAGGAGCAGGGCTGAGCGGGGCTGTCCTCGGACAGGGTTCAGCTGACAGATTTCAGATGTTGAAATCTGAAATCTGTCAGCTGTTATCCGTCGGCCGTCAGTTGTCAGCCGTCCTCGGCCGTCAGCGGTTCTGGAACTCCGGCGGGCGCTTCTCGGCGAAGGCCGTCATGCCCTCCTTCTGGTCCGCCGTGGCGAAGGCCGCGTGGAAGAGCCGGCGCTCGAAGCGGACGCCCTCGGCGAGCGTCGTCTCGAAGGCGCGGTTGACGCTCTCCTTCATCATGATCGCGGCCGGGGCGGACATCGCCGCGATCGTCTCGGCGGTGGCCAGCGCCTCGGACAGCAGCTGGTCGGCGGGGACGATCCGGGAGACCAGTCCGGCCCGCTCGGCCTCCTCGGCGCCCATCATCCGACCGGTCAGGCACAGCTCCATGGCCTTCGCCTTGCCGACCGCCCGGGTCAGCCGCTGCGAGCCGCCGATGCCCGGGATGACGCCGAGCTTGATCTCCGGCTGCCCGAACTTCGCGGTGTCCGCCGCCAGCAGGACGTCGCACAGCATGGCCAGCTCGCAGCCGCCGCCCAGCGCGAACCCGGCGACCGCCGCGATCACCGGCTTGCGCAGGGCGCCGAGCCGGTCCCACGGGCCCAGCCAGTCGTCCAGGTAGACGTCCGGGAACCGGTTGCCCTGCATCTCCTTGATGTCGGCGCCGGCCGCGAAGGCCTTCTCCGAGCCGGTGATCACCAGACAGCCGATCTCCGGGTCCCGGTCGAAGGCGGTCGCGGCGGCGACCACCTCGTTCATCAGCTGGGTGTTCAGCGCGTTGAGCGCCTTGGGCCGGTTGAGCGTGATCAGCCCCACCCGGCCCTTGCGCTCGACCAGGATCGTCTCGTAGGTCTCGGTCTCGGTCATCGCCGTCGACTCCCATTTCCGCTGCTCGGCGCCCGTGGGAGCGCCCTGACCACCCAACGATCTACGACGTGCCCCGCCTCGCGCCAGTCTTGGTATGCGAGACGCCGGTCACCAGGGGACGGAGGCGGCGGCACGGGCGACGGGACGGAGGCGGCGGCGGGACGGAGCGACGGCCGGACGGACGCCGGGCCGGTCAGAAGCGGACGCCGTAGCGCTCCGCCGCCTGCCGTACGGTCTCCGCCTTCACCTCGCCGCGGCGGGCCAGCGCGGCCAGCGCCGCGACCGTCACCGACTCGGCGTCCACCCCGAAGTGCCGCCGCGCCGCCGCCCGGCTGTCCGAGAGGCCGAAGCCGTCGGTGCCCAGCGAGGTCCAGTCCTGCTCCACCCACGGGCGGATCTGGTCCGGCACCGCGCGCATCCAGTCGCTGACCGCCAGCACCGGCCCGGGCGCCCCGGCCAGCGCCCTGGTCACGTACGGGACGCGGGCCGCCGCGCCGGTACCGGCCGCGGCCTGCGCCAGGTTGGCCGCGTCGCAGTCCAGCGCCTCGCGGCGCAGCTCCGTCCAGGAGGGTGCGGACCAGACGTCGGCCGCCACGCCCCACTCCTCGCCGAGCAGCCGCTGCGCCGTCAGGGCCCACTGCACGGCGGTGCCGGAGGCGAGCAGTTGGAGCCGCGGCGGGTCGGCGGGCAGGTCGACGGCCGGGGTGGCGGACGACGCGGCGGCGTCCGCCGTACGGTAGCGGTAGAGGCCGCGCAGGATGCCGTCCACGACCTCCTCGCCGTCCGGGAGCGCGGGCTGCACCAGCGGCTCGTTGTAGACGGTGAGGTAGTAGAACACGTCCTCGCCGTGGGGGTGTTGCTCGCTGCCGCCATACATCCGGCGCAGGCCCTCGCGGATGATCATGGCCACCTCGTAGCCGAACGCCGGGTCGTAGGAGAGCGCGGCCGGGTTGGTGGAGGCGATCAACTGGGAGTGGCCGTCGGCGTGTTGGAGGCCCTCGCCGGTCATGGTGGTGCGGCCGGCGGTGGCGCCGACCAGGAAGCCGCGGCCCAACTGGTCGGCCATCGCCCACATCTGGTCGGCGGTGCGCTGCCAGCCGAACATCGAGTAGAAGATGTAGAACGGGACGACCGGCTCGCCGTGGGTCGCGTACGAGGTCGCGGCGGCGGTCAGCGAGGCCATCGAACCGGCTTCGGTGATGCCCTCGTTGAGGATCTGGCCGGTCGTCGACTCCTTGTAGTGGAGCAGCTGGTCGCGGTCGACCGGGTCGTAGGTCTGCCCGAGCGGGGAGTAGATCCCGGCGGTCGGGAAGAGCGACTCCATGCCGAAGGTGCGCGCCTCGTCCGGGACGATCGGCACCCAGCGGTGGCCGGTCGCCTTGTCCCGCAGCAGGTCCTTGACCAGCCGGACGAAGGCCATGGTGGTGGCGATCTCCTGGTTGCCGGAGCCCTTGAACAGCGTCTCGAAGGGCTTCGCGGGCGGGGTGGGCAGCGGTGTGAAGCGCACCCGGCGGGCGGGCGCCGGCCCGCCCAGTGCGGCGCGGCGCTCGCGCAGGTAGCGGGCCTCCGGCGAGTCCGGGCCGGGGTGCGCGTACGGGGGCAGAGGGTCGTTCAACGCGGCGTCCGGAATGGGGAGTTCGAGCAGGTCGCGCATGGCCCGGAACTCGGCTCCGGAGAGCTTCTTCATCTGGTGGTTGGCGTTGCGGGACTCGAAGCCGGGGCCGAGCGTCCAGCCCTTGACGGTCTGCACCAGCACCACGGTGGGCGCGCCCCGGTGTTCCAGCGCCGCGCGGTAGGCCGCGTACACCTTGCGCGGCTCGTGGCCGCCCCGGGAGGTGGCGACCGTCTCGATCAGCCGCCGGTCGTCCACGGTGTCGGCGAGCGCCCGCAGTTCGGGCGAGCTGTGGAAGAGGTGCTCGCGGACGTACCCGGCGTCCGAGGCGGCGTAGGTCTGGAACTGCCCGTCCGGCACCTCGCCGAGCCGGCGGACCAGTGCGCCCGTGGTGTCGCGGGCCAGCAGCTCGTCCCAGGCCTCGCCCCACAGCGACTTGACCACGTTCCACCCGGCCGCGCGGAAGCGGCGCTCCAGCTCCTGCACGATCTTGCCGTTGCCGCGCACCGGCCCGTCCAGGCGCTGCAGGTTGCAGTTGACGACGAAGGTGAGGTTGTCCAGGCCCTCCCGGGCGGCCAGCGCGAGCGCGGCGGTGGACTCGGGCTCGTCCATCTCGCCGTCGCCGAGGAAGGCCCACACGTGCGAGCCGGAGGTGTCCTTGATACCGCGCGCGGTCAGGTAGCGGTTGAACCGGGCCTGGTGGATCGCCGAGAGCGGCCCGAGGCCCATCGAGACGGTCGGGAACTCCCAGAACCAGGGCAGCCGGCGCGGGTGCGGGTAGGAGGGCAGGCCGTCGCCGCCGGCCTCCTGGCGGAAGCGGTCCAGCTGGGCCTCGGAGACCCGGCCCTCCAGGAACGCGCGGGCGTAGACGCCGGGGGCGGCGTGGCCCTGCACGTACAGCTGGTCGCCGGAGCCGTCGGCCTCCTTGCCGCGGAAGAAGTGCTGGAAGCCGACCTCGTACAGCCAGGCGGCGGAGGCGTAGGTGGCCATGTGCCCGCCCAGGCCGCCGCGGTGGTTGCCCCTGGTCACCATGGCGGCGGCGTTCCAGCGGTTCCAGGCGGTGATCCGGCGCTCCATCTCCTCGTCGCCGGGGAACTCCGGTTCGGCGGCGGTGGGGATGGTGTTGACGTACGGGGTGTCCAGCAGCGGAGGGACGTCGAGCCGCTGCAGCTCGGCGTGCTCGACGAGGCGGCGCAGCAGGTGGGCGGCGCGGTTCGGTCCGCCGAAGTCGCGGGCGGCGTCGAGGGACGCGCGCCACTCCGCGATCTCCTCGGGGTCGTGGTCGGGAAGCTGGTCGAGCTGGGACACGGGTGGTTCCCCTTTACCGGTGCGCTTCAGGGTGCTTATTCCAGGATGCGGAATAGCATTTCTCTCCATGGAACTATTTGGACGGTAGAGAGTGATCGGGTGGCCCGTCAACCGCTACTGGTGGGTAGTTTGAGCGATGATCGATCATCTCTATGCGAACTTTATGGGGAAGGGCAACCCCGGCCCGAGCGGCTCAGTCGGAGTGCCGGGCGTACTCCAGGACGTGCTCGGCCAGCAGTCGGCCGACCGCCGGGTCCTGCCGCCGGAAGGCCTCGATCAGCGGCCGGTGGTCGGCGGCGTTCTCGTGCAGCTCCGGCCGGACCCGGTGCAGCGACAGCACCGTCCACACCTCGACCCCGAGGCCCTCCCAGGCCCGCAGCAGCGTCCCGTTGCCGGAGGCGGCGACGATCTCGCGGTGGAAGGCCACCCCGTGCCGGGCCTGGCCGAGGGCGTCGCCCACCGCCGCGGCCGCCGCCATCCGCTCGGCGTGCCGCTCCAGCGCGGTGGTGTCCCCGGCCAGCCGGACCACCGCCGACTCGGCGGCCAGCCGCTCCAGCGCGGCCCGCACCTGGTAGACCTCGCGCAGCTCGGCCGGGCCGATCCCGCGCACCCGCACGCCCCGGTTGGGCTCGGCGTCGAGCAGCCCGAGGGTCTGGAGTGCGCGCAGCGCCTCGCGGACCGGCGCCTGGCTGACGTTCAACTCGGCGGCCAGGCGCCGCTCGACGATCCGGTCCCCGGGCTGCCAGCGGCCGTTCAGCAGGCCCTCCAGCAGCAGCCCGCGCACCTGCTCGCCCAGCGGCACCCGGGACAGCGGGTCGGTGCCCCCGGCCGGAGTCGGCGGCGGGACCGGGTGGTTCATGGCGGGCTCCAGGTGTGCCGGTGGAGGTGGGGCGGGGGAAGGGGGCGGGGGAAGGGGTGGGGCTCAGGCCAGGCCCAGTTCGTCGCCCACGCGCGGGGCGAGGAAGCGGGCGACGTCCGCCTCCGTCACCTCGGAGAGCGTGCCGGGCTTCCACCGGGGGTTGCGGTCCTTGTCGATCACCTGCGCGCGGACGCCCTCGACCATGTCGTGGCCCTCCAGCGCGGCGCAGGAGATCCGGTACTCCTGGTCGAGCACGGCCTCCAGCGAGGGGAGCGCACGGGCGCGGCGCAGCGCGGCCAGGGTGGTCTTCACGGCGGTGGGGGAGTTCGCCAGGACGGCCTCGGCGGCCTCCTTCGCCTCCGGGACACCGGAGTTCAGCAGCCGGTCGACGATCTCCTCGACCGTGTCGGCCGCGTAGCAGGCGTCGATCCAGGGGCGCTGGGCGGCCAGTGCGGCGGGCGGCGCGGGCTCGGCGTGCGCGGCGACGACGGTCGCGACGGCGGAGGCGACGGCGGTGGTGCCGGCGGTGGTGGTGCCGGGCGCCGTGGCGGTGCTCCGGCCCAGGGCGTCGAGCAGGTCCGGGATGCGCCGCGAGGGCACGAAGTGGTCCGCGAACCCGCACAGCAGGGCGTCGCCCGGGCCCATCGAGGCCGCGCTGAGCCCGAGGTGGGTGCCCAACTCGCCCGGGGCGTGGGCGAGCAGCCGACTGCCGCCGACGTCCGGGGCGATCCCGATCCGGGTCTCGGGCATCGCGACGGTGGACCGCTCGGTGACGATCCGCACCGCGCCGTGGGCGGACACGCCGACGCCGCCGCCCATGGTGATGCCGTCCATGACCGCGACGTACGGCTTCGGGTAGCGGGCGATCAGCGCGTTCAGCCGGTACTCGTCGCGGAAGAACGCCCGGGTGCCGGCCCCGCCCGCCTTGGCGTCGTCGTGCATCGCGCGGATGTCGCCGCCCGCGCACAGGCCGCGCTCGCCCGCGCCGGTCAGCACGACGGCGCGTATCCGGTCGTCCGCGGCCCAGCCGTCCAGGGTGGCGCGCAGGGCGGTGACCATGCCGTGGGTCAGCGAGTTGAGCGCCCGGGGGCGGTTCAGCACGAGCCGTCCGACGCCGCCGTCCAGGAACGCCTGGACCTCCGCCACCTCTGCGTTCATCGGGCCCGCTCCCGTTCCTCGGTGCTGTCGTCGGCGATGTCGATTCCCGCCGTCCACCGTACCGGGGCGGGCGCCCGTTGTGATCACTCGCCCGGCGATCATGTTTCCGACGGGCGCTCCAGGGGCGCTCCGCGGTGCGCGGGAGGCGCTACGGCCAGGCGCGCAGGGCGAGTTCGGCGGTGCGGGCCAGGTCGGCGGCGGTGGCGCCGTCGCGGGCCTGCTGGGACATGCCCTGGAGGACCGCACCGAAGTAGCCGGCCAGCCCCTTCGGGTCGGCCTCCGGTGGCAGTTCGCCGTCCTGCTGTGCCCGGCGCAGCCGCTCCTCGAAGGTGCGCAGGTTCCCGTTGCGTCGCTCGCGCAGCTGGTCCTGGATGACGGCGTCCTGCGGGGTCACATTGGTGGCGGCGGAGATCACCAGGCAGCCGGCCGGATGCGACGGGTCGGCGTAGACGGCGGCGGCCTCGCGCAGGATGCGGGCGAAGGCGCCGTACGCGGTGGGCTCCTCCGCCAGCGCGACGGCCGCGAACTCGCCGGCGGGGGAGTGGCCGTACTGGCGGACCACCTCCTCGAACAGCGACCGCTTGTCGCCGAAGGCCGCGTACAGGCTGCCGGGGCGGATGCCCATGGCGGTGGTGAGGTCGGTGACGGAGGTGGCCTCGTAGCCGTGCTGCCAGAACAGCCGGGTGGCCGCGGCCAGGGCCTCGGCGCGGTCGAAGGCCGGCGGGCGTCCGCGACGGGGAGTGCGCGGCGGGCCGGTGGGCCCGTCCGGGGATGCCGTTGTCGCCGCGTGTGCCTCTGTCATGCGCTGAATTTTAGAGCACTCACTCAAGAAGTGTGTGCTAGCGTATTTCTTGAGCGATCGCTCAAGAATACGTTGAGTGCAAGCAGGAGGGGGCTCGGACATGGGCGCGGACAGGCTTCAGGGCAAGACGGCACTGGTCACGGGGGGCAGCAGGGGGATCGGCCGGGCCATCGCCCGCCGGCTCGGGCGGGACGGCGCCACCGTCGCCGTCGGCTACGCCCGCGATGCGGTGGCGGCGGAGGAGGTGGTGGCGGGCATCCGGGCGGACGGCGGGCGGGCCTTCGCGCTGCCCGCCGCGCTCGGGCGGCACGGCGATGCCGTCGCGCTGTGGGAGGCCTTCGACGCGCGGATAGGCGAGTACGCGCCGGCCGGGGGTGTCGACATCATCGTGAACAACGCCGGGATCGGGCGCAGCTCCGACCTCGCCGGCCTGACCGAGGAGGAGTTCGACGAGGTCTTCGCGGTCAACGTCCGCGCACCGTTCTTCATCGTCAAGCACGGGCTGGAGCGACTGCGTGACGGCGGCCGGATCATCAACATCTCCAGCGGCCTGGCCCGGCTCGCCATGCCGGAGATCATGGCCTACGGTGCCACCAAGGGTGCGCTGGACACCTTCTCGCTCAACCTCGCCCAGCAGCTCGGGCCGCGCGGGATCACCGTCAACTCCGTGGCGCCCGGGATCATCGACACCGACCTCAATGCGGAGTTCCTGGGCGATCCGGAGGCGCGGGCCTGGGCGGCCTCGGTCGCCGCACTCGGCCGGGTAGGGGCGCCGGAGGACGTCGCGGACGTCGTCGCCTTCATCGCCTCGGACGACGCGCGGTGGATGACGGGGCGCGTGGTCGACGCCACCGGCGGCTCGCGGCTGTAGGCGGGAGCCGCCGGCGGTGGGATGACAGATGACAGCTGACAGATGATGAAATCTGTCAGCTGTCAGCTGTCAGCTGTCATCTGTTACCTGTCATCCGTCGGTCGTGAGCCCTCAGCCCCGCACGCGCCCGGTGACCTCGCCGAACCCGATCACGGCGCCGTCCGGCCCGGGCGCCGTGGCGGTGATGGCCACCTCGTCGCCGTCCTCGAGGAACGTCCGGGTCGTCCCGTCCGGGAGCTTCAGCGGCTCCTCGCCGTTCCAGGTCAGCTCGATCAGCGCGCCCCGGGTGTCCCGCTCCGGCCCGCTGACCGTCCCCGAGGCGAACAGGTCGCCGGTGCGCAGCGAGGCGCCGTTGACCGTCATGTGGGTCAGCTGCTGCTGCGCCGTCCAGTACATGGTGGCGAACGGCGGCCGGGAGACCTGGTGCCCGTTCAGCCGGACCTCCATCGCGAGGTCCAGGCCCCACGGTTCGCCGCCCCGGTCGTCCAGGTACGCCAGCGGCTCGACGTCGCGCTCCGGCGGCGTGACCCGGGCGTGCTCCAGGGCGTCCAGCGGCACGATCCACGGCGAGATGGAGGTCGCGAAGGACTTGCCGAGGAAGGGGCCGAGCGGCACGTACTCCCAGGCCTGGATGTCGCGCGCCGACCAGTCGTTGAGCAGGCAGACGCCGAACACGTGCTCGCGGAAGTCGTCCAGCGCGACCGGCCGGCCCAGCTCCGACGGCGTGCCGACGACGAAGCCGACCTCGGCCTCGATGTCGAGCCGGCGGGACGGCCCGAAGGTCGGCGCGGCGTCGGCGGGTGCCTTGCGCTGCCCGGACGGCCGCACCACCGGCGTGCCGGAGACCACGACCGTGCCCGCCCGCCCGTGGTAACCGATCGGCAGGTGCTTCCAGTTGGGGGTGAGCGGCTCCGAGCCCGGGCGGAAGATCCGGCCCAGGTTGGTGGCGTGGTGCTCGGAGGCGTAGAAGTCGACGTAGTCGGCGACCTCGAACGGCAGGTGCAGCTCCACCTCGTCGGCCGGCAGCAGCGCCGGCGACAGGGCCTCGCGGAAGGACTCGTCGGTGAGCCAGGTGGTGAGGTCCGCCCGCACCCGGCTCCAGACCGGGCGCCCCGCCGCCATCAGCGGGTTGAGCGAGTCCGCGTCCAGCAGCACCGACGGCGCTCCGGCCGCGCGGGCGGCCGCCCCGGCGTCCAGCACGAAGTCCCCGACGCGCACGCCGATCCGGCGCCGCCCGGGCTGGTCGGCGGCGGTGAAGACGCCGTACGGCAGGTTGTGCACGCCGAACGGCGAGTCCTGGGCGCTGGCGAGCCAGCTGCTGGGGGTGGTGCTCAACGGTCCTCCTGGTGCAGTGGACTGGGCGACGACAGCAGGCCGAGCGCGGCCAGGTCACCCAGGGGCTCGGCGATGCTACAGGTGCCGAACGCGGTGAACGAGTTGCGGATCACCACGATCTGACGGTCCGTCAGTGCACGTGCCGCCTTGGCCAGCACCTCGCCGTCGCGTTCCGCCAGCACCGCCGCGGCGGCGGCCCGGTCGGTCTCCTGCGCGGCCAGCAGCACGTTCAGGAAGCCGTGGTGCTCGAAGCCGGTCTCCGGGTCGGTGTGCCGGACGGCGTTGTGCAGCCCGGCCGTGCACTTGTACGGCAGTCCGCGCTGCGCGCAGCCGGTGAGGAAGGCGGCCAGTTCGGCCTCGTCCGGGAAGGCCTCGGCGACCAGCCCGCCGGTGCGGAACTTCGCCCGGTACGGGCTGTCCACCAGCACGTCCAGGACGGCGTCCAGCCCGTCCCCGCGCAGCAGTTCGCGGGGGAGTTCGACGGCGGCGGGGACGTCCGGGGGCAGCAGCCGGTCCAGCGCGGCCACCGCCTCGGCGGCGTCCCGGGTGGCCAGCTCGACGCCGGCCAGCTCGAACGGTGCGGCGGCGGCGAGCGCCGGGGCGAGCTCGATGCTGCCCCCCGGCAGCACCAGCCCGACCTTGAGCGGCCGGTCGCCCGCCACCACCGAGTCGTCCGCCCCCGCTGCACCCGGAACCGAGCCGGCCGAGACCGCCGCGGCCAGCTCGCCCAGTCGGCCGGCCCCGCAGAGGAAGGGCCCGACCGCCTCGGCGTACCAGGCCGCACGGTGCGCCCGGTGCGCGGGCACCGCCTCGGCGAGCGGCAGGTTCCCGGGCGGGAACACCGCCGCGTCGTCGAACAGTCCGCGGAACAGCTCGGGGATCACACCCCCCGAAGGCAGCGCGTTCATCGCCCGGGCCCCCGACCGGCCCAGGTCCAGGCGTAGTTGGCGTCCTCGGTGGCCCGGCCGCCCTCGCCGAGCTCCAGCGGGCGGAAGGTGTCCACCATGACGGCCAGCTCGTCGAAGAACTCCGCGCCGATGCTGCGCTCGTACGCCCCCGGCTGCGGCCCGTGGGTGTGCCCGCCCGGGTGCAGCGAGATCGAGCCCTGGCCGATGCCGGAGCCCTTGCGGGCCGCGTAGTCGCCGCCGCAGTAGAACATGACCTCGTCGCTGTCCACGTTGGCGTGGTAGTACGGCACCGGGATCGCCAGCGGGTGGTAGTCCACCTTGCGCGGGACGAAGTTGCAGATCACGAAGCCGTTGCCCTCGAAGACCTGGTGGGCCGGCGGCGGCTGGTGGATCCGGCCGGTGATCGGCTCGAAGTCCTTGATGTTGAACGCGTACGGGTACAGGCAGCCGTCCCAGCCGACCACGTCGAACGGGTGGTGCGGCACGGTGTAGCGGGTGCCCGCGACCCCGTTCGGGCCGCGGTGCTTGACCAGCACGTCGACGTCCCCGGGGGCGTCCACGACCAGCGGGCCGACCGGTCCGCGGAAGTCCCGCTCGCAGTACGGCGCGTGCTCCAGCAGCTGCCCGTACTTGGACAGGTAGCGCTTGACCGGGGTGATGTGGCTGTTCGCCTCGATGCAGTACGCGCGCAGCGGCTCGTCCCCGGCCGGCACCCAACGGTGGGTGGTGGCACGGGGGATGACCACGTAGTCGCCCTGCCCGACCTCGATCGAGCCGAACACCGTCTCGACCGTGCCGGAGCCGGACTCCACGTACACGCACTCGTCGCCGAGCCCGTTGCGGTAGAGCTCGCTCGGGGCCCCGGCGGCGACGTACGAGATCCGCACGTCGCCGTTGCCGAGGACGAGCCGGCGGCTGCCGACGACGTCCGCGGACTTCCAGTCCTGGTCCGCGAACAGCTCGTGCAGCTTGAGGTGGCGGGGGAGGAGGGGGTGGTTGGGCACCGTGGACTGGTCCGGCAGCTCCCACGGCACCGCGTTGACCACCGCCGAGGGGATGCCCCGGTGGTAGAGCAGTGAGGAGTCCGAGGAGAACCCCTCCTCGCCCATCAACTCCTCGTAGTACAGCCCGCCTTCGGGGGTGCGGTGCTGGGTGTGCCGCTTGGGCGGGATGTTTCCCAGCTGCCGGTAGTACGCCATCTCCGTGGTCCTCCTCGACCGTTCGGCAGAGATCCGTTCGTCAGAGCCTGCCAGAGCCTGTCAGGGCCCGGACAGACCCTTGTCAGGGTCCGTCCGGGCTTCTACAGAGCTCGTCGGGGCCCGTCAGAGCCCTCGGACGCTCACAGGTTGCCGCGTCGGTCCTGCTCGCGCTCGATGGACTCGAAGAGCGCCTTGAAGTTGCCCTTGCCGAAGCCGAGCGAACCGTGCCGCTCGATGAACTCGTAGAAGACGGTGGGGCGGTCGCCGATCGGCTTGGTGAAGATCTGCAGCAGGTAGCCGTCCTCGTCGCGGTCGACCAGGATGCCGCGCTTCTTCAGCTCCTCGACCGGCACCCGGACCTTGCCGATCCGCGCGCGCAGCTCCGGGTCGTCGTAGTAGGAGTCCGGGGTGGAGAGGAACTCCACGCCGCGTGCCCGCAGCACGTCCACGGTGGTGAGGATGTCGTTGGTGGCGAGCGCCATGTGCTGGCAGCCGGGGCCGGTGTAGAACTCCAGGTACTCGTCGATCTGGGACTTCTTCTTGGCGATGGCCGGCTCGTTGAGCGGGAACTTCACCCGGTGGTTGCCGCTGGCGACGACCTTGGACATCAGCGCGGAGTAGTCGGTGGCGATGTCGTCGCCGACGAACTCGGCCATGTTCACGAAGCCCATGACGCGGTTGTAGAACGCCACCCACTCGTCCATCCGGCCCAGCTCGACGTTGCCGACGGCGTGGTCGAGGGCCTGGAAGAGGCGCTTGGGCGAGCCCTCCGGGTGGGTGACCCGGCTCTCCGCGACGACGTAGCCCGGCAGGTACGGGCCGTGGTAGCGGGAGCGGTCGATCAGGGTGTGGCGGGTCTCCCCGTAGGTGGCGATGGCCGCGCGGCGCACGGTGCCGTTCTCGTCCGAGACGTCGTTCGGCTCCTCCAGCACGGTGGCGCCGGTCGCGCGGGCGTGCTCGATGCACTTGTCGACGTCCGGGACCTCCAGGGCGAGGTCGACGACGCCGTCGCCGTGGCGGCGGTGGTGGTCCAGCAGCGGGCTGTCCGGCTGGACGCCGCCCTTGATCACGAAGCGGCAGGAGCCGGAGCGGAGCACGTACGCCTTGCGGTCGCGGCGGCCGGTCTCCGGGCCGGAGTAGGCGACCAGCTCCATGCCGAAGACGACCTGGTAGAACTGCGCCGTCTGGGTGGCGTTGCCGACCACGAAGACGACCGCGTCCTGGGCCGTCACCGGGAAGGGGTCGGCGGCGGCGTCGTGCTCGACGAGGCCGACGAGGCGGCGCAGCTGGTCGGCGTCAAGACCGGCCTCGCGCTCCTCGGGGGTCAACTCAAGGGCGTGGGACTGCGGGGTCATCGCTCGTTCCTCCACTTCGGGCCTCGCCGTCGAGGCTTCCGCTGGATCGCGACCGCACCGAACGGGTGGGCGGTGTGGTTGCGGAGAGCTTGCTCCTGTCGGGGTGGTTGGGCAACAGGTCGGATTTTGACTGCTCAATGTGTACAAGCTGATCAGAAATTCCCGCTGTCAGCTGCGCAAAATGCGCTGCTCACCGGGGGTGAAGCACGAAGTCTGCGCAATGGGACGGTCACGCGCTCCCGGGGCCGACGGGGCGCGGGAGGTGGCGGAGGAACCAGTCCGCGGCCAGCTCGGCGACCCGGTCCAGGGTCCCCGGCTCCTCGAACAGGTGGCTCGCGTGCGGCACCACCGCGAGCCCGGTCTCGCAGCGCAGTCGGCTCCGGGCCCGCCGGTTGAGGTCGAGCACGGTGGGGTCCAGCGACCCGACGACGAGCAGCGTCGGGGCGCGGACCCGGGCCAGGGTGTCGGGCGCGGCGAGGTCCGGGCGGCCGCCCCGGGAGACCACGGCGCGTACCGCCGGGCCCAGTTCGGCGGCGGTGTGCAGAGCGGCCGCGGCGCCGGTGCTGGCACCGAACAGGCCGAGCGGCAGGCCCCGGGTCTCGGGCACGGTGGCGTCCGGGCCGCCCTCCGCCGGGCCCAGCCGCCGGGCGACGGCCGTCAGCCGGCCGCCCAGCAGCGCCACGTCGAACACGTTCCGCCGGTCGGGCTCCTCGGCCTCGGTGAGCAGGTCGAACAGCAGCGTGGCCAGCCCGGTGCGGTTCAGGTACTCGGCGACGTGCCGGTTGCGCGGGCTGTGCCGGCCGCTGCCGCTGCCGTGCGCGAAGACGACGACCCCGCGCGCGCCGGCCGGGACGGTCAGCCGGCCCGCGAGGCGGACCCCGGTGACGGGCAGCAGCAGCTCCCGGTCGACCCCGGCGGAGGCCCCGGGCGGGTCGCCACGGGCGGCCTCGGCCAGCAGCCGCAGCACCTCCTCGTCCTCGGTCTGCGAGAAGTCGGCGTAGAACTCGCCGATCGCGTAGAACGGGGACGGCGTGTCGACGCAGACCAGCTCGTCGGCGACCTCGTCGAGACGCTCGGCCCAGTCCGCGGGCGCGACCGGCACCGCAAGCACCACCCGCCCCGCGCCGCGCTCCCGGACGATCCGGCAGGCCGCCCGGGCGGTGGACCCGGTGGCGATGCCGTCGTCCACCACGACCACCGTCCGTCCGCGCAGGTCGGCGGGCGGCCGGTCACCCCGGTAGCGGCGGGCCCGGCGCGCCAGCTCGGTGCGCTCGCGCCGTTCCACCTTGGCCAGTTGGCCGTCCGTGACCGAGGAGAACCGGATCACCTGCTCGTTCAGCACCCGGACGCCGTCCTCGCCGATCGCCCCCATGCCCAGCTCGGGCTGGTACGGCACGCCGAGCTTGCGGATCACGCAGATGTCCAGCGGTGCGCCGAGCGCCGCGGCGACCTCGGCGGCCACCGGCACGCCGCCCCTCGGCAGCGCCACGATCACGGTGTCGGGGCCGGCCAGGTGGCCGAGCCGGGCGGCCAGCCGACGGCCCGCCTCGGTGCGGTCGGCGAAGCGGGTGAAGTGGGTTCCGGTGACGTGCATGACACGGCCTCCGGTTCCACCGTACGTCGTTCCGGGCGGCTCGGGGCGGTCGCGGACGGGGCTCCCGGGGTGCGCGCGGACGGGGTTCCCGGGGTGCGTGCGGAGGGCGGTGCGCGGGATCGGGAGCCGCGACCGGACCGGGGGCGCGACCAGGGTGCGACCGGGGCAGGACCCTGGCGCGACCGGGGCGGGACCGGAGCGGGATCCGGCCGGGACGGGGCCGGGATCCCGGATGGGAGCGGGCTGGGAGCCGGACGGGACGACACCCCCGTGTGGCCGGGACAACGGGCGGCGCACGGTGGATCACAGAGGCGGACCGCAGCGCCCGCCCGCGACCGGAAGGAGCGCCCGTCATGTCGGGCACCGTGATCACCGACCTGCGCCGCCGAGGCGCCGTCGACCCCGGCCGCCTGCTCGCCGGGCCGCTGCGCGGCGTCGGCCTGCAACGGCTCGACCCGGGCCGGCGCACCGAGGTGGCCGCCGACGGCGTCGAGCACGCGCTCTACGTCACCGCCGGCTCCGGTCTCGCCGAACTGCCCGAGGGCGCCGTGCACCCGAACCAGCCGAACCAGCCGGACCACCAGGACCGCCAGGACCATCCGGAGCGTGCCGAGGCCGGCCTGCCGCTGGTCGAGGGCACCGCGATCGTGCTGCCGCTCGGCTCGCGGACCGTGCTGGCCGCCGGCACGGCAGGACTGGAGTACTTCCACGCCGTCCTCGCCGTCCCGCCCTCCTCCGAAGAAGGTGACCCCAGGTGATCGTCACCACCGACACCGGCGCGGCCATGGTCGTCATCGGCCCGAACGGCGAGCGGGTACGGATCCGCTCCCTCGCCCGGCGCCCGATGCTCGCCAGCGCCTGCGAGACCTTCGACCACCTGCGGCTGAGCCCCGGCGCCCACCACGTGCTCGCGGGCCGGCCCGACACCGAGACCGTCCTGCACGTGCTGCGCGGAGCCGCCGTCGTCGGGCAACTCTCCGACGAGACCGATCACTTGGCCTCCGTGGGGGACCTGCTGATGGCCCACCGCGGCCGCACGCTGCACCTCGAAGCCGGACCGCTCGGCGCGGAACTGCTCTGCCTGACCCTCGCCGTCCCCCGGCACACCGCCGGCGCCCGGGCCGCCCCGGCGCGCCGCCGCGCCACCCGCCGCGACCGGCCCTGACCGGCCCCGACGGGTCCTGCCAGTCCTCGATCCGAGGAGACCCCTCGTGATACTCGTCCCCGCTGCCGTCCCCCGCACCGCACCCGCGTTCCAGCGGCTGATCGACCCCGAGCAGCGGCCGGCCGTCCGCGCCGGACTCACCGTCGAGGCGCTGCCGCCGGGCGTCCGGGTCGAGCAACTCCCTTACGAATCCGTCGAATCGGTGACCGTGGTGCTCTCCGGTCGGCTGCTCGCGGGCGGCCGGATCCTCTCCCCGGGCGAGGTGCTGCACCACCGGCCCGGCACCTCCTACCGGCTCACCGCCGTCCGCGGCGCGCCGACCGCCGTGCTCACCGTCCGTCCCACCCCGCCCCGGGCCGTCATCCCGGCCCAGCGGTCGGGCTCCGCACCCGCCCCGAGCTGGCGGCAGGTGGAGGTGGGCACCGTACGGCTCGACCCGGTCGGTGTCTGCGGACCGTACGCGGACCGGGCCGCCGACGCCTTCCTGGTGGTCCTCTCCGGAGCCTCCTCCTTCCTCGGCGAGCTCGGTGAAGTGCCGCTGCTCCCCGGCGACTTGGTCTACGTCCGGGCGGGGGAGCGGTACGGCCTCCGGGCCGGCCGCCGCGGACCGGTCACCGCCGTCCTGGGCCGCGTCGGGACCCCCGGCGCCGCCCTGGGGCCGGAGTGGGACAGCAGGCCCATGCGCTCGGGGCAGGCCGATCCGCAGGGGTGAGAGCGCGAGGCCGGGAGGCCGCGGCGAGATGACAGTCGACAGCTGACAGAGTTCAAAATCTGTCAGCTGTCAGCTGTCAGCTGTCGACTGTCATCTGTTATCCGTCCGCCGCCCGTCCGTCGCCGTCGGGTGCGGCGGGCGGCGGGCCGACACGCGGAGGGCTTCACGCGCACGTCACGGAAAGTCACGCGATCGCCGCTGATAGTGTCGGCCGGGTGGATGAAGAACAGCCGGTGGAACCCGCGGACCCGGCCGGAGACCCGCCCGTCCGTGTGCTGATCGTCGACGACCACCCCCTGTTCCGGGAGGGGCTCAAGGCGGCACTGGAGAGCGCCGAGGGCGTCCTCGTGGTCGCCGAGGCCGAGCGGGTCGCCGACGTTCCGGGGGCGGTCGCCCGGCACCACCCCGACGTGGTGATCATGGACCTCTCGCTGCCCGACGGCTCCGGACTGGAGGCCGTCCGGCAGCTCGCCACCCGGGAGGCGCCGCCGCCGGTGCTGATGCTGACCATGTCGGACGACGACGGGAACCTGCTCGCCGCCCTCCAGGCGGGCGCGCGCGGCTACCTGGTCAAGGGGGCCGGGCGGGAGGAGGTGCTGCACGCGGTGCGGACGGTCGCGACGGGCGGCGCGGTGTTCGGCGGCGAGGTGGCCGGACGGATCACCGCCCTGCTGGCCGGGGCGAGGATGCGGGAGGCGGGGCAGCTCTTCCCCGAACTCACCGCCCGCGAGGCCGAGGTGCTGGGCCTGGTCGCGCGCGGGCTGGACAACCGGCGGATCGCCCGGGAGCTGGTGGTCGCGGAGAAGACCGTCCGCAACCACATCACCCACATCTTCGAGAAGCTGCACGTCGCCACGCGCGCCGAGGCGGTCGCCCGGGCCCGCGACATGGGCCTCGGCGACGGCCGGACCTCCCCGGAGCGGTGAACCGGAGCGATGAACCGGAACGGTGAACCGAGGGGCGGACGGGGAAGGTGAACGCGGGCGGTGGGCCGGAGAAGTGAACCGGGGGTGCCGGCCCGCCGACCGGCACCCCCGGAGTCCTGCCGCTCCGCCCTACGGCCGCATCTCGTACGCGCCGGAGAGCGCCTCGACCCGCTCCCACACCCGCGCGTCCCGCGCCGGGTCCGCGACCGGGCGGCGCACGTTCGTCAGCGCCCAGGCGGCCTGCTCCTCGGTGGCCGAGGCCTTGCCGTGCAGCTCGGTGGCGTGCGCGGAGAAGTCGCGGACCAGCGCGTCGAAGATCCGGTCCAGCACGTCGCCGCCGTCCTCGGAGGCGGTCAGGCCGGTCAACTCGGCCTGCTCCAGCACCAGCTGGCCGTAGACGATCAGCGCGAACAGCTGGCCGATCTCCAGCAGGAAGTCCAGGTCGGCCTGCTGCTCCTTGCTCGGCGCGTTCTCGAGCAGCAGCGCGCAGAAGCCGTCGGCCTGCTCGCGGAAGCGGGCGACGTTGGGCAGCGCGGCGTGGCGGTCGTAGGCGGCGCGCCAGTCGTGGAAGCGGATCGCGCCGAGGCCGCGGGCCGGGCCCTGCCGGAACAGGAAGTCGTCGTCGGCGGCGTCCAGGCGGCTCGGCACCGGGGCGTAGTCGGCCGGGGCGAACAGGTAGTTGCCCATGAACTTGAGGATCAGCGCCAGGTTGACGTGGACGGTGCCCTCCAGCTTCGGCAGGCCGCGGATGTCCTTCGCGGCCTTGTCGAAGTAGGTGTCCGCCTCGAAGCCCTTGGCGGCGATGACGTCCCACATCAGGTCGATGACCTTCTCGCCCTCGGTGGTGACCTTCATCTTGGTCATCGGGTTGAACAGCAGGTAGCGGCGGTCCTCGGGGGAGGCGGTGCGGAAGTAGTCCACGGCCCGCGCGCTGAACAGCTTCATCGCCACCAGGCGGACGTAGGCGTCGGTCAACTCCCGCTTGACGTGCGGGAAGTCGGTGACCCGCTTGCCGTACAGCACCCGGTTGTGGGCGTGCGTGACGGCCTCGTACATCGCGTGCTCGCAGATGCCGATCGAGGCGGTGCAGAGGTTGAACTTGCCGACGTTGACGGTGTTGAGCGCGGCGTCGAAGGCGGCCTGGCCGGTGTGCAGCACGTCCTCGGCGCGCACCGGGTAGTCCTCCAGGCGGAACTCGCTGACGTACATCTGCGCGTTCACCACGTTCTTGACCAGGTGGTACGCGTCGTGGCGGCTGTCGGCGGCGAAGAAGACGTAGCCCTCCGGGCCCTCGACGTCCGAGCGGCGGCCGAACACCGAGACCAGGCCGGCCACGTTGCCGTTGCCGATGTAGTACTTGGAACCGGTCGCGGTGAAGCCGCCCTCGCCGTCCGGGGTGAGGATCATGTCGGTGGAGTAGATGTCCGCGCCGTGGGTGCGCTCGGAGAGGCCGAAGGCCATCACGTGGCCCTCGGCCAGCAGCTTGGCGGCGCGGGCGCGGACGGCCTCGTTCCCGCTCTGCCAGACCGGGCCCAGGCCCAGGATGGTGACCTGCCAGGTGTACCAGTAGCCGAGGCCGTAGAAGCCGAGGATCTCGTTCAGCTCGGCGATGCGGGCGGTGTCCCAGCGCTTGTCGGGGTCGGCCGAGGCGGGGGTCAGGAACTCCGCGAACAGGCCCTCCTTCGCGGCGAAGTCCAGGAAGTCGGCGTACCAGCTGCGGTCGATGTAGGTGTCGATCAGCGCCTTCTTGCCGCGGGACTCGAACCAGTCCACCGTCGCGCGCAGCAGCCGGCGGGTCGGCTCGTCGAACTGTGCGGGGTCGTAGTTGCGCGGGTTGAAGAGCATCGAGGGGCTCCCGGGGGTCGAGGGTGTGAGGAGGGGCGGGCGGCAGGGTTCGGCGGTCGCCTGACATCCGTCAGTCGTCGGCTGTCCGCCGTCCGCCGTCAGCCGGCGGAGGAGAGGCGGCGCAGGGTGGCGAGCACGTCGTCGAGCCAGGCGAGGGTCATCCGCTCGTACTCGATGCCGCCGCGCAGCACCACGTGCTGCAGCTGCTGCCCGGCGTCGAGCGCGGTGGCGTCGGGGAAGTCCCGCTGCTCGCCGTGCAGGTAGCGGGCGAGCAGGGCGGCATGGCCCTCGCGGTGCCGTTCGACCTCGGAGATCAGTGCGGCCGGGTCGTCGAAGGCGGCGGCCCGGATCTTGACCGCGAGCTCGTGCCGGACGGTCTCCGGTTCGACCGGTTCGCGCAGCCAGCCGGCCAGCGCGGCCCGTCCGGCCTCGGCCGCCGAGTAGACCTTCTTGTCCGGGCGTCCGTCCTGGCTGACCTCCTGCGCGGCCACCCAGCCGTCCGCCTCCATCCGCCGCAGCACCCGGTAGATCTGCTGGTGGGTGGCGGTCCAGAAGCGCCCGATCGAGCGGTCGAAGCGCCGGGCCAGCTCGTAGCCGGAGCCGGGCTGCTCCAGCAGTGAGACGAGGATCGCGTGCTCCAGTGCCATGGCCCGCATCCTGCTATGCAACGAGTTGCATAGGCAATGGCGACCCGGACGGTTGAGACGCAGGTCACCGGCGTGATCCGATGGTTATCGGTTATTCCGGACTATTGGGTGCAAATCGTTGGATAAGAGCCAGAATGGGTACGGGGCAAGCGCCTTACCGGTTCCGACCACAGGAGGTGGTATCGGTGGCAACCCATATCCCGACGACGGGCATGGAGCACCATCCGGACATCGTCGAACTGCGCGAACGCTACGAGCGGGTCACCTCGACCCCCCGCGCCCAGGGCATCGAGGCCCTGGCCGTCCTGGCCGGCCTCTTCCTGGCGGCATCGCCGTGGATCGTCGGCTTCACCGCGTACAACACCCTGACCGTGACCTGCCTGATCGTCGGGCTGGCCTACACGGCTCTGATGGCCGGCTACGGGTCGGCCTACGAACGCACCCACGCGCGGGCCTGGGCGGCCGCCGCGCTCGGTGCCTGGACGATCATCTCCCCGTGGGTCGTCTCCGGGTCCGTCGCGCACGGCAAGAACATCGTGACCTGCGTCATCGTGGGCGCCGTGATGTTCCTGCTCGGCCTCGCGGCGATCTCGATGGCGACCATGACGTCGAACGGAGCATCGATGCGGCGCGGCCGGGCCGGTCGCGCCAAGGGCTGATCTTCCCCGCAGCCCGTGACCGGGGCGCGGAGGGCGCAACCGCCCGCCGCGCCCCGGCGCACGTCCTCCGGCGAAGGCGCGGCCGGCGACCGGGACCAAGCCGTGTCACAGCCGCCGGCCGGCCCGGCCCGCTAGGGGTGCGTCATCCGCAGCACGTCCAGCGCCTCGTCCAGCTGCTCCACGGTGAGCCTGCCCTGTTCGACGTAGCCGCGCTCCAGCACCACCTGACGGATCGTCTTGCGCTCCGCCAGTGCCTGCTTGGCGACCTTCGCGGCCTCCTCGTACCCGATGTAGCGGTTCAGCGGGGTCACCACCGAGGGCGAGGACTCCGCGTACTCCCGGGCCCGTTCGACGTTGGCGGTGATGCCGTCCACCGTCCGGTCGGCCAGCAGCCGGGCGCTGTTGGCGAGCAGCCGCACCGACTCCAGGACGTTGCGGGCGAGCACCGGGAGCATCACGTTCAGCTCGAAGTTGCCGCTCGCGCCCGCCAGGGTGACCGTCGCGTCGTTGCCCACCACCTGGGCGGCGACCATCAGCACCACCTCGGGCAGCACCGGGTTCACCTTTCCCGGCATGATCGACGAACCCGGCTGGAGGTCCGGCAGGTTGATCTCGCCGAGCCCGGTGCGCGGACCGGAGCCCATCCACCGCAGGTCGTTCGCGATCTTCGTGAACCCGACCGCCACCGTGCGCAGTTGACCGCTCAGTTCGACCAGGGCGTCCCGCGCGCCCTGCGCCTCGAAGTGGTTCCTGGCCTCGGTCAGCGGCAGGTCGGTGGCGCGGGCGACCTCCGCGATGACGGCCTCCGGGAAGCCGGGCGGGGTGTTGATCCCGGTGCCCACGGCCGTGCCGCCGAGCGGGAGTTCGGCCACCCGGGGGAGGGTGGCCAGCAGCCGCTCCCGCCCGTGCCGCACCTGCGCCGCGTAGCCGCCGAACTCCTGGCCGAGCGTGACGGGCGTGGCGTCCATCAGGTGGGTGCGGCCCGACTTGACCACCCGGGCGAACTCGGCGGCCTTGCGCTCCAACGCCTCCGCGAGGTGCTCCAGCGCCGGGACCAGGTCGTGGGTGACGGCGCCGGTGGCGGCGATGTGGATCGAGGACGGGAAGACGTCGTTGGACGACTGGCTGGCGTTGACGTGGTCGTTCGGGTGGACCGGGCGGCCCAGCCGCTCCCCGGCCAGGGTGGCGATCACCTCGTTGGTGTTCATGTTGGACGAGGTGCCCGAGCCGGTCTGGAACACGTCCACCGGGAACTGGTCGTCCCAGCGCCCCTCCGCGACCTCCTCGGCCGCCGCCGCGATCGCCTCCGCCGTCTCCTCGTCCAGCACCCCGAGCCGGGCGTTCACCCGGGCGGCTGCCGCCTTGATCCGGGCCAGCGCGGCGATGTGCGCCCGCTCCAGCCGCTGACCGGACACCGGGAAGTTCTCCACCGCCCGCTGCGTCTGCGCCTGCCACTTCGCGTCGGCCGGCACCCGGACCTCGCCCATCGAGTCGTGCTCGATCCGGTACTCCTGCGGCTTCTCCTGCTGGCCACCCATCGCGCGCTGCACCTCCTGTACGGGCCCGACCGGGCCCGGAACGGATCTCCGATCACCACAGCCGCGAGCGGGGCCCGGGTATTTCCGGTGGGGGTGACCCGGTTCCGGTTCTGGTCCCGGTTCGGGCCCGGCGCCTACTGCCGGGGCAGGCCGGTACGGGCCACCTCGGCGCGGACCAGCCCGCCCGGGGCGGTACCGGCCTGGGCGACGAGGCCGCCGCCCGGGGCCCAGACGCCGGAGCCGCCCGAGCTGTCCGGGTACTCGCCGGTGGCCCCGGCGCAGGTCGCGAGCACGCACCACACCCCGTGGGCGGCGGCCCGGTCGCGGACGTGGCCGTCCCGGCGCTCGGCCTGGGCGGCGCCGGGCCCGTAGAGGGTGGAGGCGACGTAGGCGTCGATGCCGAGCGCGGCGGTCTCCTCGGCGTGCGTCGGATCGGCGGCGTCCGCGCAGATGGCGAGGCCGAGCCGCAGACCGTCCAGCTCCAGGACGACGGGCTTCCCGCCCGGGGTGAAGCGCTCGACCTCGGCGCCGTGCAGGCGCATCTTCCGGTAGACGACCTCGGCGCCCTCCCCGGTGACCGCCAGCGTGGCGATGGACTCGCGCCCGTCGGCCTCGACCGCCGGCGCCCCGACCAGGGCGACGGCGCCGGCCGCGGCGCAGGCCGCCACCAGCGGTGCGAGCCGGGCGTCCGCCGGGTCGACGGCCGGTGCGGCCAGGTCGTAGCCGGTCAGCGACAGCTCGGGGAACACCACCAGCCGGGTGCCCGCCTCCCGTGCCGCCTCGGCGTGCAGGGCCACGTTCTCGGACACGGTGTCCGGACGGCCGGCGGCGGCGCAGACGGGCTGGGCGACGGCGACCGTCAGCGGCCCGGGCACGGGACGCGCGGGCACGGGCGGGTTCGCGGACGAGGGCATGGCGGGGCCTCCGGCGGGCGGGGTGGGGTGATCGCGATCAACCTATGCGCCCGCCGAGGAGCCGGGCAACAGAGTCCGGACGAGGAGCTGTGCAGGTGGACGGGGTTCCCGGGGCGGATCGGACCGATCTCACTCGAAGGAGTGAGATCCCCGGCGGGTGCTTCAAACGGCCGTACGCCCCTCCCTACGCTCCAGACCGGGCCGGGCGGACTCCGGCCGGACCCGGATCGCCGCAGCTCGGCCCGGGGGGACCAGCGCGAAGGGGCGGACGGACGGATGACCACAGGACACGGCCCGATGGGCGGAACGGGTGACGGGGCGACACCGGAGGGGATGACCCCCATGAATACCCGCATGAACGCCCAGGTGGACGCCGCTGCGGACGCCCCGACGAAGGCCTCCGCGGGCGCCCGGGCGCAGGCCCCGGTGAGAGCCTCGTCGACGGCCCCGGCGGGCCCGCGGAGGGGCACCACCGACGGCCTCACCCGCCGACAGCTGCTGGGCGCGTCGGCGGTGCTCGGCGGCGCGGCCTGGCTGCTGCGCGGCACCGTCGGCCCGGACAGCGCCGAGGCCGCCGGGCCCGTACCGCCCGGGCTGCCCGCCGGCACCGAGCTCTACCAGCGGGTCTTCCAGAACTGGTCCGGCGAGATCCGCACCGACCAGCTGTGGACCTGCGTGCCGCGCACCCCCGAGGAGGTCCCGGCCCTCGCCGACTGGGCGCACGCCAACGGCTGGCGGCTGCGCGCCTCCGGCTACCGGCACACCTGGGCGCCGCTCACCGTCGCCGCCGGGACCCCGGAGAGCGCCCGGGTCCTGCTCGTGGACACCAGCCGGTACCTCACCGCCATCAGCGCCGACTCGCCCGGCACCGTCCGGGTGCAGACCGGCGCCACCATGGAGGCCCTGCTCGCGCACCTGGCCCAGCGTGGCCTGGGCCTGACCGCCTGCCCGGCCCCCGGCGAGCTCACCGTCGGCGGCGTGCTCGCCATCGGCGGCCACGGCACCGCCACCACGGCGGTCGGGGAGGTACGGCCGGAGGGGCACGGCTACGGCTCGGTCAGCAACCAGGTCGTCCGGCTCACCGCCGTCGTCCTCGACCCGGCCACCGGCCGCTACACGCTGCGCACCTTCGACCGCTCCGAGGCCGACAGCGCCGCCTTCCTGGTGCACCTGGGCCGCGCCTTCCTCACCGAGGTGGTGCTGCGGGCCGGCGCCGACCGCCCGTTGCGCTGCGTCAGCCGGCTCGACATCCCGGCGAGCGAGCTCTTCGCCCGCCCGGGCAGCGGCAGCGGCACCGGGACCGGCGGCGGGCTCGGCGGAGTGCTCGGGGGAGTGCTGGGCGGCGTCCTCGGCGGCGGGAGCGGCCCGCGCACGCTCGCCGAGTTCGTGGACCGCGACGGCCGGGTCGAGGCGATCTGGTTCGCCTACACCGAGTACCCCTGGCTCAAGACCTGGAGCGTCACCCCGAACAAGCCGCTCGGCTCCCTCTCCGTCGACCGCCCCTACAACTACCCCTTCTCGGACAGCATTCCGGAGCCGGTCGCCCGGCTCGCCGGGGAGATCGTCGCCGGCGCCTGGGCATCGGCCCCGCTGTTCGGCCAACTCCAGTACCTGGTCGCGAAGGTGGGGCTCACCGGCGACATCACGGACATCCTGCTCTCCGGCGACCTGCTGCGCCGGCTGCTCAGCGGCGAGGTGCTCACCCACTTGCTCGCCGGCGGACTGCACTCCGACCTCTGGGGCCCTTCCCGTGCCCTGCTCCAGTACGTCCGCCCGACCACCCTGCGGGTCACCGCCAACGGCTACGCGGTCCTCACCAAGCGCGCCGACCTCCAGTGGGTGGTGAGCGAATTCGCCGCCTACTACCGGGAGTTGCTCGCCGCCTACCAGGCCCGGGGCGAGTTCCCGGTGAACGGCGCGGTGGAGATCCGGGTCACCAGCCTGGACGACCCGGCCGCCTCCGGCGTCCCCGGTGCCCGGCCCCCGCTGCTGTCCGCACTGCGCCCGCGCGCCGACCGTCCAGAGTGGGACACGGCGGTCTGGCTGGACGTCCTGGCCTTCGCCGGCACCCCCGGACTGGAGCGCTTCGCCCGGGAGTTGGAGCAGTGGCTGCTGCGCACCTTCGACGGCACCCGGGCGGGCCTGCGGGTCGAGTGGTCCAAGGGCTGGGCCTACACCGACGCCGCCGCCTGGTCCGACCCGGACATGATCGGCCGGGCCATCCCCGACAGCCTGCGGGCCGGCGGCGGGCCCGGCTGGGACGAGGCGGTCGCCGTCCTGGACCGCCACGACCCGCACCGGGTGTTCGGAAATCCCTTCCTGGACGGGCTGTTGAAGTAGTTCGTGCCCGCAAGGTGATGCTGACTGGTCGTCAGATGTGTTCCATGACGATCACCGCGAGGGTGTCCGGGGCCAGGGCGCGGAACACGTGCGGAGCGTCGCCCGGGTAGCTCACGTAGTCGCCCGGGCCCAGTTCCACCGGCGCCTCCGTCGGCCCGACCAGCGCCCGCCCGGCACCGATCAGCACGTGCTCGACGGTGCCGGGCATGTGCGGGTCGGAGGCCCTGGTCTCGCCCGGCTGCGCCTCGATCCGGTAGATGTCGCGCCGGGCGTTGGGCGGGCAGGAGGAGAGCACGGTGGCGGCGTAGTCGGCACGCTCGGAGTGGGTCACCGGGCCCTCGCCGACCCGGATCACCTTGACCACCGGGCGCGGCGGGTCGACCAGCCGGCTGAACGGCACGTTCAGCGCGACCCCGAGTGCCCAGAGCGTCTCCACGCTGGGGTTGCCCGCGCCCGACTCCAGCTGGGACAGGGTGGACTTGGCGATGCCCGCACGCCGGGCCAGCTCGGCCATCGACAGGCCGCTGCGCTCGCGCTCGCGCCGGATCGCGGCGGCGATCTGGCCGATCAGCTCGGTGCCGTTCCCGTTGCCGCTGCCGCCGCCGGGGCGGTTGCCGGTGCCGCCGTCGGGGCCCGTGGCCGGGGTGGTCTGGTCACTCATGCTCGCCACTCACGCTTCCTCCTGGCCCCTTCCACGTCCACGGCTCCCGGTGCGGCCGATGCCGCCGTTCATGCTGCCACGGTCGGTCGCGCCGACCGTACCGACCGCGTCGGCCATCGTTCGCCGGATCGGTCTGCCTGTTCGCCTTGACGAACGAGGCTGGAGCGGTTCACTCTAATGAACATGCGTTCGCTACTCCGAACACTGGAGCGCGCCACCCTCCGGGACGTCGCTCTGGTCTGCCTGGCCGATGCCCTCGTCGGCGCCTCCTTCGGCGCGATCAGCGTCTCCGGCGGTCTGCCGCTCTGGGTGCCGGTCGCCCTCTCCGTCCTGGTGTTCGCGGGCGGCTCCCAGTTCGCGGCGGTCGGCGTGGTGCTCTCCGGCGGCGGCGCCCTCGCCGCGGTCGCCACCGGGTTGGTGCTCAACGCCCGGCTGCTGCCCTTCGGCTTCACCGTGGCCGACGTGCTCGACGGCCCCTGGTGGCGGCGCCTGCTGGGCGCGCAGCTGCTCACCGACGAGACCGCCGCCTTCGCCCTGCAGCAGAACGAGCCGCGCCGGCGCCGCGCCGTGTACTGGCTCTGCGGGATCGCGCTGTTCGTGGTCTGGAACGTCTCGGTGCTGCTCGGCGCGCTCGCGGGCGGGCTGATCGGCGACACGGACGCGTTCGGCCTGGACGCGGCCTTCCCGGCGGTGCTGCTCGCCCTCGTCCTGCCCTCGCTCGTGGACCGCCGCATCCGTACGGCGGCGCTGGTGGGAGCGGTGGTCGCGGTCGCCGCCACGCCGTTCGTCCCGGCCGGGCTGCCGGTGCTGCTGGCCCTAGTCGGGCTGCTGTTCGCCGGACGGCCGGCGGCGGGGGAGGCGGCCCGGAGTGCCGCGGACGAGCAGAACGTGGAGAACGCGGTGGGCGGGGAGAGTGCCGTGAAGAGCGAGAAGGAGACGGTTCGATGATGCCGCTGTACGCCGTTCTGCTGCTCGCGGCCGGAACGTACGCCTACCGGCTCGCCGGGCCGCTGCTCGCCGGCCGGCTCGCCCTCTCGGAGCGACTGCGGCACCTGCTGGCCGTCGCGGCGACGGTGCTGCTCGTGGCCCTGGTCGCGACCGGCGCGCTGACCCAGGGGCACGGTTTCGCGGGGTGGGCCCGCCCGGCGGGCGTGCTGGCCGCAGGGGTGCTCGCGCTGCGCCGGGCACCGTTCCCGGTGGTGGTGGTCGCCGGTGCGGCGACGACGGCGGTGCTGCGGCTCTGCGGGGTGGGGTGACGGCTGACAGCTGACAGAGTTTGAAATCTGTTATCTGTTATCTGTCGGCTGTCATCTGTTCGCTGTCACCCGCCCTCCGTCACCCGTCCTCCGCGTCCCCCTCGGCCAGGCGCTCCGCCTGGACCTCCGGCCGCTCGCTGTCCCACAGCAGCTCCCACACCTTGAACACGCAGTGGTAGTCGCGCATGCTCCCCTGCGAGACCAGCAGGTAGGTGTCCCCGTCGCGGAGCAGCGTCCGCCGCCGGCTGTTGAACGGGTGCTGCGGGGTGTAGGAGGGGACGAGTCGCTTCAGCTCCTCGACGGCCTCCTCACGGCTGCCCTCGACCTCGGCGAGCACCTTGCTGCCCCAGGTCCGGTCGTGCCCGGTGCCCACCGTCTCCTCCACGACCAGCGCCCAACGTGCCATGCCCTGCTCCCGTTCCGTCGTGTTCCCTCGGCCCGTCCGGCCCGCTTCGCCCGCTCGGGCCGTCGACCCGTCAGCGCGTCGGCGACTTGAAGAAGATGGTGGTCGGCCGGAGCACGCCCGCCGGATCGGCCGCGAAGTCCGGCACCGAGCCGGCCCGGGTCCAGCCCGCCCCCTCGTAGAGCCGCTCCGCCGGGCTCCCGGTCTCGGTGTCCAGTACCAGCAGCCGGATGCCCAGCTCCACCGCCCGTTCCTCCAGCGCCGCCAGCAGCCGTCCCGCCAGCCGGTGCCCGCGATCGGCGGGGTGCACCATCAGCTTGGCCACCTCGCCCCGGTGGCGGCCGTTCGCGGTGGTGGCGGGCCGCAGCTGCACCGTGCCGGCCAGCCGTCCGTCGGCCCGGTTCCGGGCGGTCCACAGCACCAGCCGGCCGGCCGCGAGGTCCGGGCCGAGCGCCCGCCACCACGTCGTGGCCTCGTCGGGCGCCAGCGGGGCGAGGAACCCGATCGAGGCGCCGCCGTGCACGGTCTCCGCCAGGAGCCCGGCGAACTCCTCCGCCGAGTCGTCCAGCTCCTGGGCCGTCACCTCGCCGATCACGTACGCACCGTCGGACATGTCGCCATCCTCACTCGTTCGCGCCCGCCCACCGCTCGGCCGGGTGCGCGATACTCGCCGGTATTCCGCTGGTATTCCGCCGAGAGTACAAGGAGCTTCGATGACGAAGCCGACCCGGATCGACCCGTCCGACCTGCTCGCCGTCGGCGACCTGCTCTCGGACGAGGAGCGGCTGATCCGCGACACCGTTCGCCGGTTCACCGAGGAGCACATCCGCCCGCACATCGGCGACTGGTTCGAGCGCGGGGTCTTCCCGGTCCGCGAGCTGGCCCCCGAGCTCGGCGCCCTGGGCGTGCTCGGCATGCACCTCGACGGCTACGGCTGCGCGGGCGCCGACGCGGTGGCGTACGGGGTGGCCTGCATGGAGCTGGAGGCGGCCGACTCCGGGCTGCGCAGCTTCGTCTCCGTCCAGGGCTCGCTCGCCATGCGCTCGATCCACGCCTTCGGCTCCGAGGAGCAGAAGCAGCGCTGGCTGCCCGGCATGGCCGCCGGTGAACTGATCGGCTGCTTCGGCCTCACCGAGCCGGACTTCGGCTCCGACCCCGCCAACATGCGGACCCGGGCGGTGCGGAAGGGCGGTGAGGGCGGCGACTGGGTGCTGTCCGGCAGCAAGATGTGGATCACCAACGGCAGCATCGCCGACGTCGCCGTGGTCTGGGCGCAGACCGAGGAGGGCGTGCGCGGCTTCCTGGTCGAGCGCGGCACCCGCGGCCTGACCGCCACCGACGTGCACGGCAAGCTCTCGCTGCGCGCCTCCGTCACCAGCGAGCTGGCCTTCGACGAGGTGGTGCTGCCCGCCGACGCAGTGCTGCCCGGGGTGGTCGGCCTGCGCGGACCGCTCTCCTCCCTCAACGAGGCCCGCTACGGCATCCTCTGGGGCACCGTCGGAGCCGCCCGCGACTGCTACACCGCCGCCCTGGACTACGCCAAGAGCCGGATCCAGTTCGACCGCCCGATCGCGGGCTTCCAGCTGACCCAGCAGAAGCTGGTCGAGATGATGCTGGAGGTCGAGAAGGCCTACCTGGTCGCGCTGCGGATCGGCCGGCTCAAGGAGCAGGGCGCGGCCCGCCCGCAGCACATCAGCTTCGGCAAGCTCAACAACGTCCGCACCGCGCTGGAGATCGCCCGCAGCGCCCGGACCGTCCTCGGCGCCAATGGCATCACCACCGAGTACCCGGTGCTGCGGCACGCCAACAACCTGGAGTCGGTGCTCACCTACGAGGGCACCAGTGAGATCCACACCCTGGTCCTCGGCGAGGCCATCACCGGCGAGTCCGCCTACCGCTGACGGGCCGCCGCCCGCCCTTCCCGGCCCGGGAAAACCGGTGGCCGGGCCCGTCGCGGCCCGGCTACCGTCCCTGCCATGACCAGCCAGTACGTCCCGACGCGGCCCCCGACCACCACCCTCTGGCGCCCCACCGGCCCGGAGGAGCTGGCCCTGGTCGAGGCCGCCGACCGGCGCGCCTGGCCGCCCCGCCTGCCCGAGCAGCCGATCTTCTACCCCGTCCTCAACGAGGACTACGCGATCCGGATCGCCCGGGACTGGAACGTGCCCGCCTCCGGCGTCGGCTACGTCACCCGCTTCGAGGTCGACACCGCCTTCCTCGCCCGCTACCCCGTCCAGCGGGCGGGCGGCCGGACGATCCTCGAACTCTGGGTGCCCGCCGAGGAGTTGGCCGAGTTCAACCGGCACATCGTCGGCCGCATCGAGGTGGTCCACGAGTTCCGCCCGCAGTCGTGACCCGCCCCGCCGCCGGCAGCCCCGACCTGCCCCGCCGTCCGTAGCGCCGACCTGCCGCCTCCCCGCCTGCCGCCCCGCCGCCCGGAGCCCGCGGCCCGGAGCCCGCGGCGTCGGCACGGTCGGCGGGGCGGCCCGTTCCGTACGGCCCCCGTCGGCCGCGGACCGCCCCGGCGGCTCCCCGGCGCTCTTCCGACACCTCGTGGACACCCGGCGTTCGGTGAGGTGACGCCGACCGGTACGGCGGTCGGTGGAGCATGGCGCGGTCGGCGGCGCCCTCGGCGGGCGCGGCCGGGTGCGCACGACCGAAAGGAACGTCCCATGTCCGCTGCCCAGTGGCCCCGCCCCCGCGTTCTCGTCGTCGGGATCGACGGTGTCCGCCACGACTACCTGGCGCAGGTGCAGATGCCGCGCCTGGAGGAGGTCGCCGAGGCCGGGTTCCTGGTGCCGGTCACCGTCGCGGACGGCACGCCCACCATGTCCGGGCCGTGCTGGACCACCATCGTGACCGGGGTCGAGCCCGCCAAGCACGGGGTCTGGGGCAACCACCTGGGCGGCAACCGGCTCGACGTGTTCCCCGACTTCGCCACCCGCCTCGCCCGGGGCGACCGGCGCCGCACCTTCGTCGCGGCCGGCTGGGACCCGCTGATGATCAACGAGTCCGGCGGCCCGCTGTTCCGCGCCCCCGGCCGGCTCTCCTACGTGGCCCCCGCCGAGGACACCCCCGAGGCCTGGGAGGCGGTGGACGAGGAGGTCGTCCGGGAGGCCGTCCACGTCCTCGGCACCGCCGACCCGGAGGCCTCCTTCGTCTACCTCGGCGCCGTCGACGAGACCGCCCACTTCCTGGGCTGCGGCGACGAGTACCGCGCGTCCATGCGCACCGCCGACGAGCGCCTCGGCCGCCTCCTCGACGCCGTCCGCGGCCGGGCGACCTACGCCGAGGAGCAGTGGACGGTCATCGTCGTCACCGACCACGGGCACGTGGACGCCGGCGGCCACGGCGGCCGTACGGTCGAGGAGCGGACGGCCTGGGTCGCCTGCGCGGGGCACGGCATCCCGGCCGGCCCGCCCACCGGCGAGATCCGCCACCCGGACGTCGCCGCGCAGGTGTACGCCTCCCTGCTGCGCCCGATCGACCCGCACTGGACCCTCGACGGCCGCCCGTTCCCGCTGGCCAGGCCGGTGCCGGCGGCGGTCTGAGCGGCGGGCGGTCCGCGATCCGGGGGTACCGGTGCCCCCGGGTGCAGCAGGCCGGGCTGCGGCGGCGCCGGGCTTGAGCGAGGCTCGACCGGGGCTCGACCGGGGCTCGGGCCGCGCTCGACCCGCGCGTGCCGGCCAGGGCGCCGGAGCGGCACGCCTCCGAGCCCGCGGGCCCCGGACCTGCGGGCCTCAGGGTCCCTGCCGAAGGACATACGCCTGAAGGTGGAGAAGGTACCCCGTGGGTTGGAGACAAGATCGCGACCTGGTGGTGACGATCCGACGGGTCGGGACGGGCCACGATGGTTGCACCGGACGGTGGAGCACGCCGACCGGGCCGGCGACGCGGACCTGAGCGGCCGCCGGCGGCGGAGACGAGCGGTCGGCGACGGCCGCACCGGTCACGACACGGAGAGGACAGCCGGGCATGAAGGGCATCGTGAGCAAGGTCGCGCTGGGAGTCGCTGGTACCGGCATGGCCGTCGCCGTGGCGGCCGTGGCAATCGGCCCGCGGGTGTCCGACTGGTACGACGAGCACCACCAGCAACAGGGCTCGTACGAGACCGGCACCCAGGCCAAGGCCGACCGCCGGTCGATGCCGACCTGGCTGCCCGACAACGCCTCCGGGGTGAAGTACCTGATGTCCACCAGGGGCGACGACCGCCTGCTGCGCGCCACCCTCCCGGAGGAGCGGCTGCCCGTCGGCTGCACCGCCGGGCAGCCGGGCAAGAGCGCGCACCCGGTGCCGGAGTCGCTCAAGGCCGGCTGGTTCCCCGAGGGCGTCGCGACCAAGGTCATCGGCACCTGTGGGTACTACAACGTGGCGCTGACCGGCAACCAGCTCTACGCGTGGCAGGACGGCGCGGCGGTGCAGGCGGCGCTGCGCGCCGAGCACGTCGCCAAGCGCTGAGTCCGGCGGGCACCCGAGTACTCCTGAGCACTCCCGGGAACCCCTGAACACCTCTGAGCACTCCTGGTCGCCGCGACCGGGGAACGGAACGGCCCGCCGGGCACCGGAAGGTGCGGGCGGGCCGTCGCCGTGTGCGGGCCGGAAACGGGCGGCGGACGATCCGCCCGGCGCACCCCCGCAGCCGGACAGCACGTACCCCCGCTGTGGGAACCGGACCGTGCTGCGGTAGGACGGAGCGCGAACGAACCCCACGTCGCCCGTCCGTAAGGAGAACCATGCCCGGCCCGACCGTCGGCCCCACCGACGACACGTCGACCGCTGCCGCCACCACCGCCCCCGCATCCGTCGCCGCACCCGCCACCGGCCAGACCCGTCCCGGCTGGGCCGTGATCGCCGCCCTCGGCGGCCTCACCGCGCTCGGTCCGCTCACCACCGACCTCTACCTGCCGGGCCTGCCCGCGATCGCCGACGACCTGGTCGCCCAGCCGGCCGCCGTCCAGCTCACCCTGACCTTCTCGATGTTCGGGGTCGCCGCCGGGCAGCTGCTCTTCGGGCCGCTCAGCGACCGCTACGGGCGCCGGGTGCCGCTGCTCGCCGGGCTCGTCCTCTACACCCTGTCCAGCGTGGTGTGCGTGTTCGCGCCGAACCTGGCCGTGCTGATCGCCGCCCGCTTCGTCCAGGGCGCGGCCGGGTCCGCCGGGCTGGTGATCGGACGCGCCGTCTCCCGGGACCGCTTCCAGGGCGTCGCGCTGCTGCGCTTCCTCGCCTCGATCGCCCTGATATCCGGGCTGGCGCCGATCCTCGCGCCGATCATCGGCGCGCAGCTGATGCGGTTCACCTCGTGGCGCGGCACCTTCGGCGTGCTGACGGCGCTCGGGCTGCTGCTCACCCTGGTCTCGTTCGGGGTGCTGCGCGAGACGCTGCCGCCGGAGACCCGGGACCGCGGCGGCGTGGGCGCGACCCTGCGGACGATGGGACGGCTGCTGGGCAACCTGCCGTTCCTCGGGCTGGCGCTGACCAGCTCCCTCGCCTTCGGGGCGCTGTTCGGCTACATCAGCGGGTCGTCGACGGTGCTCCAGCACGTGTACCAGGTCTCGCCGCAGACCTACAGCCTGCTGTTCGGGCTGAACTCGTTCGCGATCGTGGTGATGACCCAGGTGAACGGGCGCGTGCTGGCGCCGCGCTTCACGCAGCGGGTGCTGATGCTGGGCAGCCTCGCGGCGGCGGTCGCCGCCGGGGTGGCGCTGGTGCTGCTGACCACGGTGTGGGACTTCGGGCTGGCCGGGTTCTGCCCGCCGCTGTTCGTGATGATGGGCAGCCTGGGCGTGCTGCTGCCGAACACCGCCGCCCAGGCGCTCGGCCTGGTCGAGCCGCAGGTGGCGGGTACGGCGTCGGCGCTGCTCGGGACGGGCAACTTCCTGTGCGCCGCGGTGGTCGCGCCGCTGAGCAGCCTCGGCGGTCAGCCGTCGGCGGTGCTGCTGGCGCTGGTGGTCCTGGTCTGCGGGGTGCTCGCGACGGTGGTCTACCTGGCGCTGTGCCGACCGGAGCGGATGCGGGCGGCGGCGGGCGGCTGACAGGAGACGGGCGGCAGGCCGCGGCCGGAAGACTGACGGCGGACGGATGACAGCGAACGGGTAACAACGAACAGAAGACAGATGACAGCTGACAGATGTTGAAATCTGTCAGCTGTCATCCGTTATCCGTTACTCGTCAACCGTCATTCGTCGCCCGGGGCGGTCTCAGGCGATGGAGAAGTCATCCCCGTACACGTTGCCCTGGCCGTACCAGCCGTGCAGGTACACGGAGACGGTGCCGTTGGCGCCGGTGGTGAAGGGGACGGACACCTTGGTCCAGCCGGAGGAGTTGGCCCACGCGCTGGCGGTGGCGCCGCCGTTGACGCCGATGTAGGCGTAGTTGCCCTGCACCCAACCGCTCAGGGTGTAGCTGGTGTTGGGCTTCAGCGTGACGGTCTGCGCGCACTCGCCGGTCTGGGCGGCGGTGGCCGCGGCCTGGAGGGCCTTGGTGCCGGAGTGGACCGGGGTGGAGACCACGGCGCCGCCGCTCTGGCAGGTCCACGGGGCCAGGCTGCCGCTCTCCAGGTCGCCGTTGACCAGGCCGGTGGTCGGCGTGGTCCCGGTGACGGTCAGCGTGTAGGACGCGATGTGGTTGCCGGAGGCCCCGGTGGCGCTGATGCCCAGCGGGTAGGTGCCCGGAGTCACGGCCGAGCTGGTGGAGATGTTCAGGGTGGCGCTGTTGCCGGCGGTGACGCTGCCGGGGGTGATGGTGGCGGTGATGCCAGGGACGGGCTGGCTGACGACCGCGAGGTTGAGGTTCTGCGCCGAGCCGGCCGTGACCGCCGTCGAGATGGTCGCCGAGACGGACGAACCAGCCGCGACCGTACCGGAGTTCGGGTTCACGGCGACCGAGAAGTCATTGCCGGGCTGGGTGCCGGTGACGGTCAGGGTGAAGGTGCTGGTGTGGCTGCCGGAGGCCGCCGAGCCGGTGACCGTGATCGGGTAACTCCCGGGCGTCACCGAGGAGGTGGTGCTGATGTTCAGCGTGGCGCTGTTGCCGGCGGTGACGCTGCCGGGGGTGACGGTGGCGGTGACGCCGGCCGGGGCGCCGCTGACCGTGAGGTTGACGCTCTGCGCGGAGCCCGCCGTCACGGCCGTCGCGATGGTGGCCGAGGTGGACGAACCGGCCGCGACCGTGGCGGAGTTCGGGCTGGCCGACACCGAGAAGTCGTTGCTCACCGTCGAGCCGCTGGTGAACGGCGCGAAGACGTGGGTGAAGTCCCAGGTGTTCTGGGCGATCCCGGAGCAGTTGTCGTTGCCGGCCGTGCCCGGGCAGCCGCCGTTGTCGCGCTGGAGGGCCCAGAAGGACAGCGTGTTGATGCCCTTGGAGACCGCCCAGTTGTACACGGTGGTGGCGTTGGCCAGGGTGAAGGTCTCGGCCGGACCGAAGTCGTCGACACCGATCATCTCGGTGATCCCGATCGAACCCCACAGCTGGGCGGGGGTCTTGGACGGGTAGAGCTTGGCGAGCTGGTTGTAGAGGCCCTGCGCGGAGGTCTGGGTGTCGGCCGCCATGTCGTGGGCGGCGTTGTCGTAGTAGTCGAAGGTCATCATGTTGACGACATCGATCCGCGCGTTGTTGCTGACCGCGTTCTTCAGCACCGCGAGACCGCTGCTGGCCAGCCCGGAGGTGGTGGTGGGCAGCGTGTAGGAGAACTGGATGCTCCGCCCGTTGGCGGCGGCCCAGTCCTGCACGAGCTTGATGGCCTTGTTGCGGCGGTCGATCCCGGCGGTGTTGGTCAGCGAGTTGTCCTCGATGTCGAGGTCGATCCGGCTGACGTCGTAGGTGGTGATCACGTTCTGGAAGGCGGCCGCGATCTGGTTGACGTCGGTGCAGCTGTCGGCGATCTCGGTGCCGGTGTTGTCGGCGGTGTAGCCGCCGAAGGACGGGATCACGTCCCCGCCGTTGGCGCGGATGGTCGCGATGTCCGCGCCGAACGTGGAGGAGGACACCGGCTTGGAGGTGTCGCCGTTCCAGTACGGCGTGCAGGAGCCCTTGGTGGCGGCCTGGAGGAACGCCATGGTCAGGTGCTTGGCGCCGGACTGCGCGGCCAGTTGGGCCGGGCTCTGGCCGGTCCAGGACTCGAAGTAGGGGGCGAAGACCCGGCTGGGGAGCGGGGTGGCGGCCTGGGCGGAGCTCGTCCCGGCGGCGACCAGGCCGGCCGAGGCGGCCAGCGTGGCGCAGGCCGTCAACACGGCCTGGACTGTTCGGCGGAGGCGCATGGATTCTCCAACAGACTTGGTGGGGCAGGACGTTGGGGAGGTGCGGTCGGTCCGGGTGGGGCGGCCGTGTGGGGTCGGCGGCGGCCCCGGGACCGGGTCGGAACCGGGAGTACGGGGAAGTGCGGGGGTGTGCGGGCGTGCGAAGGCCCACCGACTCGCGTGGACGCGGGCGGCGTGCGGAAGCGCGCGCCGTACGGAGCGGGGGTGGAGCGGAGCATGGCAGGGCATGGCAGTGCCTCAGCCGCCGGTGGTCACACCCCCACAGTGCATCCCGGTCGGATCGACATGCTTATGTTTGGACTAGACCACTGGTCTGTCAAGAGTCCTAACAGTTCGTCAGCACACGGCCCGCGCGACGGAAGGGGGGCGGACCGGCGTCGGGACGGGTGGGCCGCCGGTGGGGCCCGCCGGGAGGACGGTGTCGGACGCTCCGGGTGGCGGCGAGGGGCGGCGGTGAGGGGCGCCGGAAACGAGAAGACCGTGGCCGCGCACCCGGAAAGGGGCGCGGCCACGGCAGCCCGGCGCTCAGGACACCGGGCGGATCATGGTGTCGCCGACCAGCGGGCCAGCGGACAAGCGGATCGGCGGGTCAGTGGGACGGCGGGCAGAGCGTGGCGAGCAGCGCGTCGTTGATCTTCGTGGCGGTGTCCGGCCCGAAGCCCTGCGGGTGGTCGGCGGAGGTGAAGCGCTGGTTGGCCAGGTCCGCCAGCTTCTGCTTGTCCTTGGGGAACTGGTACATCGACTGGCACTGGTTGCGCGCCCGGTCCACGGCCTGGTCCGGCTTGCCGCCGACGATCGCCGGGTCGATCGCGTCCAGCGCGGAGACCAGCTTGGCCGTCACGTCGGTGCCCGGCTTGGCGGGCAGTCCGGCATCGGCGGGCGGCGCGGGCTTGGACGGTGCGGGGGCTCCCGAGGCGCCGGCGTCGGGGGCGGGCGCGCCGGTGCCGCCGTCGGCCGTGGGGGCGGCCGGGTCGGACCCGGGGGTCGCGGGCGGCGTCGCCGAGGGCGTGGCGGCGTCGGAGGGCGCGGTGGCCGAGGCGGCGGGGGCGGTGGGGGAGCCGGCCGCGGAGGTGGCCTTGCCCGAGTCCGATCCGGAGCTGGAGCAGGCAGCGAGGCTCACCGCGGCGAGTGCCGTGAGGGTGGCGGCGAGGAGACGAGTGCGCATGGCGCCCAGACTGTCATGTTCGCGCCGCAGAAGGGAAGGTCCCTTCAGTGGTCGGAAAGCACCTGGAACGCACCCGTGAGCGCACCCGTGAGCGCACCTGTGAGCGCACACGCGAGCGCACCCGGAAAGCCCCGGGACGGTGCCTCCGGAACGGCGGACGGCGGCCCGGAGGAGCTTCCTCCGGGCCGCCGCGTTCACGCTCCACGGCCGCCGGGCCGAATCGCCGTCAGCCGAGGCCGTTGGACTTCAGCCAGTCCTTGGCGACCGCCGACGGGTCCTCCTTGTCCACCGACACGCGCTTCATCAGCGCCACCAGCCCGGCCGTGTCGAGCTTGGCCGACACCGCGTTGAGCGCCGCCGTCGCGGTCGCGTCCACGCCCGCCTTGTTGACCAGCGGGGTGACGTTCTGGGCGCCGAAGATGTTCTTCGGGTCGGCCAGCGGGACCAGCTTGTACTGGACGATCTTCGGGTCGGTGGTGAACACGTTGCCGACCTGGATGCTGCCGTCCTTGAGCGCGTTCGCGGTGGCGTCGCCGGTGGGTTTCCACTCCTTGAAGGTCAGCCCGTAGACGTCCTTGAGCTGCTGCTCGCGGCGGCTCTTGAACTCCGGCGGCCCGCCGATGGTGTACTCGCCGGCCTTGGCGGCGAGGTCGGCGATGCTCTTGAGGTTGTCCTTGTCGGCCGTCTCCTGGGTGACGCTGAGCGAGTCCTTGTCCTCGGCCGGGGAGGACTCGAGGATGCCCAGCGTGGCGGGCAGCGTCTTGGCGAGCTCCGCGTTCACGTCCTGGGTGGTGACAGCGGTGGACTTGGCGTCCAGGTAGGCGAGCAGCGAGCCGTTGTACTCCGGCAGGACGGTGAGGTTGCCGCTCTGCAACTGCCCGTAGAGCACCTCGCGGCTGCCGATGTTGAACTTCTCCTGGACCTTCACGCCCTTGGCCTTGAGCGCCTGCGAGTAGATCGACCCGAGCAGGACGTTCTCCGGGAAGTTGGCCGAGCCGACCACCACGGTCGAGCCGGACCCGCCCGTGGCGGCCGAGGCGCTCGAACCCCCGTCGAGCGGGTTGCCGCCGGAGGAGCCGCAGGCGGTGGCGCCGAGGGTGAGCGCGGCGAGGGTGCCGAGGGCGGCGACGCGGCGGCTTCGGTTGATTGTCGACATGGTGACAGATGTCCTTCCGGAACGGGAGGGGAAGGGGGAACGGAGTCAGCGGGGCCGCTGCTGGGCGCGCACCCCGGGCGGGAGCGCGAACCGGGCGAGCAGGGCGAAGAACAGCTGGGCGACGACCGCGAGCAGGACCACCAGCAGCGCGCCACCCACGGTCACGGCGTACTTGCGGGTCGCCAGCCCGTCGATGACGTAGCGGCCGAGGCCGCCCAGCCCGACGTAGGCGGCCACCGTGGCGGTCGCGATCACCTGCACGGTCGCGGTGCGGAAGCCCGCCAGCAGGGTCGGGGCGGCCGAGGGCAGGCAGACCTGCCACAGCACCTGGGGGTGGGTCAGCCCGATGCCGCGCGCCGCGTCCCGGACGTCCGGGTCGGTGCCGCGCACCCCCTCGACGGCGGCCACCAGCAGCGGCGGCGCGGCGAGCGCGACCAGCGGGACCAGTACGGCGGTGTCGCCGACCCCGGCGAGCAGCACCGCCAGCGTCACCAGGCCGAGGGTGGGCAGGGCGCGGGCGGCGCCCGCGAGCGCGGTCACCACGGTGACGCCGCGCCCGGTGTAGCCGATCAGCAGCCCGAGCGGGACGGCGAGCAGCGCCGCGAACAGCAAGGCCGCGCCGGAGAGCAGCAGGTGCTCGGAGACCCGGTGCACGATCGAGTCCGGCCCGCTGAGGTGGTCCGGGTCGGTGAAGAAGTCGCTCAGCCAGTTCAGCCAGTTCACGAGCCCGCTCCCTTCTCCCGGACGGCCCAGGGCGCGAGCAGCCGCCGGGCGGCCACCAGCACCAGGTCGACGGCCAGCGCGAGGACGGCGATCAGCACGATGCCGGCCAGGATCGGGGTCGGGAAGGTGCGCTGGAAGCCGTCGACGAACAGGTAGCCGAGCCCGCCGCGACCGACCAGCGCGCCGACGCTGGCCAGCGAGATGCTGGACACCGCCGCGACCCGCAGTCCGGCGATCAGGTACGGCACGGCGGCGGGCAGCTCGACCGAGGTCAGCCGGTGCCACGGCCCGTACCCCATCGCGGTGGCGGCCTGCCGGACGGAGTCCGGGACGGCGCGCAGCCCGTCCACGGTGGTCGGCAGCAGCACGGCGAGGGCGTAGAAGGTGAGCGGGATCATCACCGTCGCCTGGGTGGCGAGGCCGGTGTACGGGATCAGCACCACGAACACGGCCAGCGAGGGCAGCGCGTAGACGATGTTGAACACGGCGGAGAGCGGCTGGTACAGCCGGGGGTAGCGGGCGCAGGCCAGGCCGAGCGGGACGGCCAGCAGCAGGCCGATGAGCACGGGGACGAGGGCGATCACGGCGTGGTCGGCGAGCAGGTGGCCCAGGTAGCCGAGGTGGTCGCCGATCCAGTACCAGCGGACGATCGGTTCATCGTCCACCGTCGGCTCCGTCCGTGCTGCCCGTTCCGTCCGGGCCGCCCGTGTCGTCCGGGTGGCTTCCGGTGGTGGCCGGGGGCTTGTCGGTGCGGACGGGCGCATCAGCGGCCGGCGAACCGGTGGCAGACGGACCAGTGGCAGACGGACCGGCGGCCGGCGGGCCGGAGGCGTCGGGCCGCAGGGCGGCGAGGACGGCCTCGCGGCTCGCGGTGCCGGTGACCCGGCCCTCGGCGTCCAGCGCGACCGCGACCCCGGCGGGGGAGAGGACGGCGGCGTCCAGCGCCGTGCGCAGGGTGTCGGCGTCCGGGCGGAAGGCGGCCGCCGGGTGCAGCTCGGCGGTGACGGCGTCGCGGTCGATCCAGCCGATCGGGCGGCGCCCGTCGTCCAGGGCCAACTCCCAGCCGCCGTACCGGAGTCCGTCGCCCACCGGGCGGAGCCGGACGCCGCTCGCGGGGCGCAGGGCGAGGCCGCGCAGGCCCCGGTCGCGCCCGAGGAAGGCGGCCACGCCCTCGTCGGCGGGGGTGGTGAGCAGGGTGTGCGGGTCGGCCAGTTGGGCGATCCGGCCGTGTTCGCGCAGCACCACCACCTGGTCGCCGAGCCGGACGGCCTCCTCGATGTCGTGGGTGACGAACAGCACCGTCTTGTGCAGCTCGGACTGGAGCCGCAGCAGCTCCTCCTGGAGCCCGGCCCGCACCACCGGGTCGACCGCGCTGAACGGCTCGTCCATCAGCAGCACCGGCGGGTCGGCGGCCAGCGCGCGCGCCACGCCGACCCGCTGCTGCTGGCCGCCGGACAGCTGGAACGGGTACCGCTTCGCGGTCTCGGGCGCGAGCCCGACCAGTTCGAGCAGTTCGGCGGCGCGGGCGCGGGCCTTCTTCCGGTCCCAGCCGAGCAGGTAGGGGACGGTGGCGATGTTGTCGATCACCTTGCGGTGCGGGAAGAGTCCGGCCTGCTGGATCACGTACCCGATGCCGCGGCGCAGCTTGGCGGGTTCCAGCTCCGCGACGTCCGTGTCGTCCAGCAGGACCCGGCCCGAAGTGGGCTCGACCATCCGGTTGACCATGCGCAGCAGGGTGGTCTTCCCGCAGCCGGACGGTCCGACCAGGACGGTTATCCGACCGGTCGGGACCTCCAGGTCCAGTCCCTCGACGGCGATGGTGCCGTCGGGGTGGCGCATTCCCGCGCCCTCGAATCTGATCACGTGGAGTTTCCTCGTCAGGGCGCCCCGGAAAGGCGGCGCCTGGGTCGTTCGGTCGTTCGGTCAGGGTCGTTCGGTGGCGGCGGTTTCAAGCGCCCGGGCGTACTTCCGCCCGCGTGGTTGCCCGGCTTTGGACCAGCGGAAACTCTGATCACACTATGACCTGCATCATCTCCTGTCCCTGATTTACCGCCCCGGCACGCGGTGCGACCGCAGGCTCAGCCGCCCTGACGGGTCGGCAGGCCGGCGGCCGCCCAGCCGACGAAACCGCCGTCCAGGTCGGTCGCCCGGTGCAGTCCCAGCTCGCGCAGGGAGGCCGCGGCCAGGCTGGAGGCGTAGCCCTCGGAGCAGACCACGACCACCTCGACGTCGTAGCCCGAGGCCTCGGGAATCCGGTGACTTCCCGTCGGATCGAGCCGCCACTCCAGCACGTTGCGTTCGATGATCAGCGAGCCGGGGATCTCCCCCTCGGCCGCCCGCTGCGCCGCCGGACGGATGTCCACCAGCAGCGCGCCGTCCAGCTGGGCCTGGTACGCCTCGCGGGCGCGCGGTCGGTGGACGCCCTCCCGGGCCCGCTCCACCAGGTCGTCGATCGTGGTCACCACTGTTCAGGTCCTTCCTCGGAGGTGCGGACGAGCCCGCCGGCCCGCAGGTCGTAGTGCGCCATCGAACTCAGCGGCGGCGAGTAGGCGTGCAGGGTGACGGCGGGGCCGACGGCGGTGTTGCGCACGTCGTGCACGTACTCGGGGCCGAAGGCGCGGGCGGTGCCGGCCGGGATCCGGCGGATCAGCAGGCCCTGCTCGGGCCCGCCGAGGGACAGCTCCTCCAACTCGCCGAGGGCGACGGCGAAGGCGCCGCGGGAGCCGCCGTGGTCGTGGAAGCCGGTGGACTGGCCGGGCAGCCAGCTGATCAGCCACACCTCGTGGTCGTCGTCCGCGGCCAGCCGCCGGTACCAGCGCTCCTCGGTGGAGAGGCGGACGTGGTGGATCCACTCCTCGGGCCGCTCGGCCAGTTCGCGGACGATGGTCCGCAGGGTGCTGGGGGTGAGCGGCGTGGGGGTGCCCCCGGCGGGCGGCGTCGGTGGTGGCTCGGGGGTGCTCGTGGGGCTTGCGGCGGCGGGGCGGGTGTTGTCGGGGTTTACGGTCGGCTGGGTTTCGGGGCTGATGCTCGGGCTCGGGCTCAGAGTCATGAGGGCGTCCTCGGGTGCGGCGGGAACGTCGGTGGGAAGCGCCCGGTGTCCGGCGGCGGTGGAGGGCGCGGGCCGACGGGGCGGCCCGGCACGCAAGGGTGCGCCGGGGCTGGGCGGGGTCAGGACTGCGGGTGCGGGTGCGCGGCGCGGGCCCTGGCAGACGTCACAGAGCGGGACCGGCGGGGGAGAACAAGGTCAACAGGCACAGATGGAACTCGCCTGGCGTCGCAGATCGACGTGCAGGCGGCATACCAGAGTGGCGCCGGAGTCCATGCGCCGGATCTTTCCCGAGCGAAGCGGAGGAAGTCAAGCCGGGCCGACCGTCCGCCGCCGTCCGTTCCCGGCGACCGACGGACCGGTCGGCTACCCGTCGCCCGCTCGCCGAGCACCCTTCGAGCATCCGTCGGTCGCCTCCCGGCTACTCCTCGGCCGGGCGGCGCGGTGGCGGGGGAGCCGTGGCGGACGGTGCCGGGTCGGTGTCGCGCGTCGGCTGTGCGGGCACCGACCCGGTGGGGCCCGGGGCCGGTCCGGCCGGTGCCTGGTCGGCCCGCGCCTGGTCGGCCCTCGCCTGGTCGGTCAGTGCCTGCTCGATCAGCGGCGCGGCCTGTTCTCCCAGGTGGCGGCCGAGCGTCTGGTAGGCGTCGAACTGCTGGTGGTCGAACCACTGGTCGCTGGTGCGGTCGTTCGGGAAGGCCCGGTTCGCCATCGCGTAGGCGTGCAGCTCGTACGGCATCCCGGGGGTCAGTACCGCCTGGAGGAGGATCAGCCGGCCGTGCCGGACGGCCCCGGGCCCCTCGTCCAGATCCGGGTAGCGGATGTCCCCGGTGACCACCGCCCGGGCCGAGAGCCGGGCGGAGAGCTGTTCCGCGAGCCCGCGCAGCGGTGGCCGGCGGCCCGCGCGGCCCTGCACGCCGTCGTCCGCGCGGCCCTGCACGCCGTCGTCCGCGCGGCCGTCCGAGCGGCCGTCCGCGTCGTCACCCTCGGTGGGCCGGTCGGCGGCGGTGCCCGGGATCAGCAGCTCGGGCTCGTGCAGGGTGATGGCGACGCCCAGCTCCTCGCGGGCCAGGGTGATCGCGGCGGCCAGGTTGGTGGCGTACCCCGCGTCGCCGCTGGCGTCGATGCAGACCACCGTCCGCACCCGGTGCCGCAGCAGCTCGACCAGCCCGAGGTTCTCGTAGTGGCCGCCGTCGGTGGTGAGCAGGAAGCGGTCGTCGGCCGGGAACCGCCCGATCAGCTCCCGCAGTTGGTACGGGAGGCGGCGGACGGCGGGCTGCGCGGGGCGGCGCCAGTCCGGCGGACCGGACCAGTCGGGGCCGAGTACCGCCGGGTTGGGCAGCCACGTCCCGAGGCGGGCGTTGGTCACCGCGAACAGCCGCTGGTAGACGCGGGATTCCCGCCCCATCGCGGAGGAGAAGGCCGCGCCGGAGACGGCCATCGCCGACTGCACGGTGAGGTCCCGGGCGATGTGCGCACTGGTGCGCCGCTCCAGCAGGTCGGTGCGCGCGTACCCGATGTCCGGGCCGCCCACGTAGTCGTAGGAGAGCGAGAAGGAGGCCGCCGGACGGCCCGGTGGCGTACGGGAGTTGCCCGACAGGTTGGCCGCCGCCGAGAAGATCACCTGGGGGAAGTCGGGGTGCCGGGCGCCGTAGTGGCTCAGCCACGTCTGCTCCCGGAAGAAGTGGTACGGGCGGGCCACCGACCGGCCGCCCTCGGTGGCCCGCCGGACCGCGAACGCCGAGGCCAGCCGCAACCGGTAGAACGGGTGCAGGCTCACCCAGGTCTGGTCGAGGTTCAGCCCGACCGCGCCGAGCACCAGGGGCAGCAGCACCTGGACGGCCGTCGGCCAGGCGTAGCCGGTGGCGACCGCCCAGCCGAGGGCCAGCAGCGCACCCGCCGTCAGCGCCAGGAGGGCGGAGCAGACCACGAGGGTCTGCGGGAGGCTGGCGCCGCTGACCCGGGGCCGGCCCGCCGCGCCCGGCGTGGTGGCACCCCGACCGGGCGTCCGGCGGTCGCGCCAGAGTATGCCGAGCAGCAGCGCCAGGTAGCTGAGCGCCACGGTCAGGCCGAGCCCCGCGCCGGTGAGCTGCGGCCCCGCCGCCAGCGCCTGCTGGAGCCGCACCGCGCCCCAGGCCAGCCCCGGTACCACCAGCACCCCGACGGCCAGCAGGGCGGCCAGGGCGAGCAGGCCGAGATTGGCCCTGCGCAGCGCCCGTGGCAGCAGCGCCTGCCAGCCGAGCGAGGGGAAGGCCAGCAGCCAGAGCAGCCAGCACCCGGTGGCCGAGGCCAGCAGGAGGCCGAAGGCGGCGAGTGCCGGTGCCCGGAGCTCCAACGGCCCCGGTACGGCGCCGGCGTGGCGCAGCCCGGCCGCCGCCAGGTGGCTCAGGTCGGTGAGCGGCACGGCCCGGTAGAAGCGGCTGAGCCCGAGGCCGAGTGTCAGGACGGCGGCCAGCAGCAGGGTGAGGGCGGACAGCACCCCGCGCAGCAGCGTCCCGAGGGCGACCAGCCATTCGCCCGCGCCGTCGGCGATGTACTTGCCGTGCCGGCGGAGGTGGTCCTCCTCGGGGGACCCGGGCTCCATCACGGTGTCGGCCGTCAGGCCCGAGACGGCGCGCACCGGGCTGCCGGGCGCGGAGTCGCTGAGCGCGAGCTGGAGCGCGCCGACGGTGTAGCCGCCGCCCGAGACGGAGACCAGGTAGCGGGCCCGTTTCAGCCACGGCCGCAGCGACTGGAGCGCGCCGAGGGTGACGCAGGCGGAGCGGATGCCGCCGCCGGAGGCGCAGAAGCCGAGTTCGGCGGGTTCGCGGCCGGGCGGCACCCGGGCGGCGTCGCGCCAGTGGGCGTGCCGGACGGGCGCGTCCGGGGCGTCCGGCGCTTCGGCGGTGGGCGTCGAGGAGCCGCGCCGGGCGGCGATCGGCCAGGGCGGGATCAGCGCCGGACGGTCGGGGGAGTCGGTGCCGCGGGCCTTCGCGCCCGCTCGCGCCGGCCGGAGCCCGCGCACCGCGCGGGTGGCGGTCACCAGCAGGATGCCCGCCGCGAGCACCCCGGCGGGCAGGAGCAGCAGCCACTTGACGGTGGCGAGCGCGGTGGCGACGGCGAAGGGGGTGTCGGAACCGCCCGCACCCGGGTGGAGGCCGTCCAGCCCGGCGCGCAGCAGCGCGTCCTCGCCCAGGTCGCAGCAGGCCGCGAGCAGCCCGGCGCCGCCGACCGCGACGGCCGACAGCCGCCGGCGGGCCGGCCCGAGCACGTACCCGCCGAGCAGCGCGGCGGCGAGCAACGTCAGCCCGTAGCCGCCGATCAGCCAGCCGTCGGCGCGCAGCGCGGCCAGGTGGTCCGCGGCACGGCCGCCGACCACGGCCTCGGCGGCCGCACGGGAACCGGCGAGCTGGAGGGCGACGTCCCGTACGCGCGGCGCCTGGTGACGGAACAGCAGCCCGCCGAGGAGGACCGGCAGCAGGGCGCCGAGGGCGAGCAGCAGGCCGGCCCAGGCGGGCAGGGCGGGCGGCCGCGCCGCCGGGCCTCCGCCCGCCGCGCTATCTGCCGTACCCGTCGCCTCCGCCGCTTTCTTCGCCGCCGCCGTCTCCGTCGCGGAATCCGCCACCACCATCGTCACCCCCCGCTTGGCCGCCCCGATCCCCCGTGACCGGGACGCTGAACTCGTAGGAAACCACCGATGACTGACGATCCGTAGTGATCCACCGCGATGTCCACGCGGGTCTTACCCCACCATCGCCGATTGCGCACCCAGGGTGTCCGGTTTCACTCGAACGAGTAAGAAGGCGACGCGTGGGGTAGATCAGCTTTTCATCCCACCCGGGACCATCCGCGTGTCCGCGCAACAAGATCACCCCAGACGCGTTTCCACCGACGTATTGTCAGGCCACCGAGGCCGGGCCTACCGTCTACAGATCGCTTTCTACGCACGTAGACCCTGCGGTTTCCCGAGCGGACCCGCAGGCGAGACCCGCCCCGTCAACCCTCAGACCGCGGGCCCGACCGCACGGCCGGGCCGCGGAGTTGCGGAGGTAACCATGTCGCAGATCGTCCGGGCCGCGCTCGTCCAGACCCGCTGGACGGGTGACCAGGAGAGCATGATCGCGCTCCACGAGCGGTACGCCCGCGAGGCCGCCGCCCAGGGAGCGAAGATCATCGGCTTCCAGGAGGTCTTCAACTCCCCGTACTTCTGTCAGGTCCAGGAAGCCGAGCACTACCGCTGGGCCGAGGCCGTCCCCGACGGCCCGACCGTGCGCCGGATGCGGGACCTCGCCCGCGAGCTCGGGCTGGTGATGGTCGTCCCGGTCTACGAGGAGGAACAGGCCGGCGTCTACTACAACACCGCCGCCGTCATCGACGCCGACGGCAGCTACCTCGGCAAGTACCGCAAGCACCACATCCCGCAGGTCAAGGGCTTCTGGGAGAAGTACTACTTCAAGCCCGGCAACCTCGGCTGGCCCGTGTTCGACACCGCCGTCGGCAAGGTCGGCGTGTACATCTGCTACGACCGCCACTTCCCCGAGGGCTGGCGCGCCCTGGGCCTGGCCGGCGCGCAGATCGTCTACAACCCCTCCGCCACCAGCCGCGGCCTGTCCGCCTACCTCTGGCAGCTCGAACAGCCCGCCGCCGCCGTCGCCAACGAGTACTTCGTCGCCGCGATCAACCGCGTCGGCACCGAGGAGTACGGCGACAACGACTTCTACGGCACCTCCTACTTCGTCGACCCGCGCGGGCAGTTCGTCGGCGACGTCGCCTCCGACAAGGAGGAGGAACTCGTCGTCCGCGACCTCGACCTCGGCCTGATCGAACAGGTCCGCCAGCAGTGGGCGTTCTACCGGGACCGCCGGCCCGACGCCTACGGGCCGCTCGCCGAGGCCTGAGGAGCAGCGCGATGACCACCAACGACGTGAGGGCCACCCGCGACCCGCACCAGCGCACCGTCGTCCGCGGCGGCCTCGTCATCACCGCCACCGAGGAACTCCACGCCGACGTCCTGATCGAGGGCGAGCGCGTCGCCGCCCTGGCCACCACCGGCAGCTCCGCCGCCGAGGCCTGGACCGCCGACACCGTCATCGACGCCACCGGCCACTACGTCATCCCGGGCGGGGTCGACGCCCACACCCACATGGAGCTGCCGTTCGGCGGCACCGCGGCCTCCGACACCTTCGAGACCGGCACCCGCGCCGCGGCCTGGGGCGGCACCACCACCATCGTGGACTTCGCCGTCCAGTCGGTCGGCGGCTCGCTGCGCGAGGGCCTGGACACCTGGCACGCCAAGGCCGAGGGCAACTGCGCGATCGACTACGCCTTCCACACCATCGTCTCCGACGTCAACGACGCCGTGCTCAAGGAGATGGACACCCTCGTGGACTCCGGCGAGTCCACCTCCTTCAAGCTCTTCATGGCCTACCCCGGCGTCTTCTACAGCGACGACGGCCGCATCCTGCGGGCCATGCAGCGCGGCGCCGCCAACGGCGGGTTGATCATGATGCACGCGGAGAACGGCATCGCCATCGACGTCCTGGTCGAACAGGCGCTCGCCGCCGGGAGGACCGCCCCCCGCTACCACGGCGAGGTCCGGCGCGAACTGCTGGAGGCCGAGGCCACCCACCGGGCGATCAAGCTCGCCCAGGTGGCGGGCAGCCCGCTCTACGTGGTGCACGTCTCCGCAGCCGCCGCGCTCGCCGAAATCGTCGGGGCCCGGGACGCCGGCCTCAACGTCTTCGGCGAGACCTGCCCGCAGTACCTCTTCCTCTCCACCGACAACCTCGCCGAGGAGGGCGCCGACGGCTTCGAGGGCGCCAAGTACGTGTGCAGCACGCCGCTCAGACCGCGCGAGCACCAGGAGGCGCTCTGGCGCGGGCTGCGCACCAACGACCTCCAGGTGGTCTCCACCGACCACTGCCCGTTCTGCTTCGTCGGCCAGAAGGAGCTGGGCCGGGGCGACTTCTCGAAGATCCCCAACGGCCTGCCGGGCGTAGAGAACCGGATGGACCTGCTCCACCAGGCCGTGGTGGACGGGCACATCAGCCGGCGCCGCTGGGTCGAGATCGCCTGCACCACCCCGGCCCGGATGTTCGGCCTGCACCCGCGCAAGGGCACCATCGCCCCGGGTGCCGACGCCGACCTGGTGGTCTACGACCCCACCGCGGTGCAGACCGTCTCCGCCGCGACCCACCACATGAACGTGGACTACTCGGCCTACGAGGGCCGTCGACTCACCGGCCGGGTGCGGACGGTGGTGTCGCGCGGCACCGTCGTGCTGGACGACGGCGACTGGCGCGGCCGGGCCGGCCACGGCACCTTCCTGCGCCGGGACACCTGCCAGTACCTGGTCTGATCCCTCTCCCGATTCCCGCCCCTCCCGTTCCTCCCGTTCCGCGACGTCCACCCGCCGCCGCCCGGTCTGCCGGCCGTCCGGTCGCCCGCCCGGCTGCCGGCCCGCTCCTTCGACCGGGGCGACCGATCCGGCCGACGGCCGGGTGGCGGCGGTCAAAACCCTTACCTGGAGCCCCTCATGGACATCGGCCTCGTCCTCCAGACCGACCCGCCCGCCCGACTGCTCATCGACCGGATGATCCGCGCCGAGCGGGCCGGGTTCAGCCACGGCTGGACCTTCGACTCCTGCGTGCTGTGGCAGGAGCCCTTCGTCATCTACAGCCGGATCCTCGCCGAGACGGAGCGGATGACCGTCGGCCCGATGGTCACCAACCCCTCCACCCGCACCTGGGAGGTGACCGCCTCCACGTTCGCCACGCTCAACGACATGTACGGCAACCGGACCGTCTGCGGCATCGGCCGCGGCGACTCCGCCATGCGGGTCGCCGGGCGGAGCCCCGCCACCCTCGCCCGGCTCTCCGAAGCCATGCACGCCATCAAGGAGTTGGCCGAGGGGCGCACCGCCGAGGTGGACGGCAGCGAGATGCACCTGCCGTGGGTCCGCGCCGGCGCCTCCCTGCCGATCTGGATGGGGGCGTACGGGCCGAAGGCGTTGAACCTGACCGGACGTCAAGCCGACGGCTTCATCCTGCAGTTGGCAGACCCCTACCTCACCGAGTTCATGGTCAAGGCGGTGCGGGCCGCCGCCGTCGAGGCCGGCCGGGATCCGGAGTCGATCACCATCTGCGTCGCCGCCCCGGCCTACGTCACCGCCGACGACTCGCCCGAGGCGCTCGCCCACGCCCGGGAGCAGTGCCGCTGGTTCGGCGGGATGGTCGGCAACCACGTCGCCGACCTGGTCAGCCACTACGGCGAGCACTCCGACCTGGTACCGGAGGCGCTCACCGACTACATCAAGGACCGCCAGGGCTACGACTACAGCCACCACGGGCGGGCCGGGAACCCGGACACGGCCTTCGTCCCGGACGGGATCATCGACCGCTTCTGCCTGATCGGCCCGGTGGAGGCGCAGCGGGCCCGACTGGCGGAGCTCCGCTCGCTCGGCGTCGACCAGTTCGCCGTCTACGCCATGCACGACGCCATCGAGACCACCATCGACGCGTACGGGACGGACGTCATCCCGCACCTGTGACTCCGCCCGGCGCCCCCACCCGAGCTCAGCCGCGGATCCGCCCGCGGCGGACGGGAGTTGCCCATGCCCGGAACCGCGACCAGTGACGGCAGACAGTGGCACCACCCCGACGGCCGGGTCGAACTCGACCCGGCCGCCGGGGACTTGCCATCCAACGGCTTCACCAGCGACGACCTGCGGCCGGTCCCGGTGGCACGGCGTACCTGGACCACGTACAACTTCCTCGCGCTCTGGGTCGGCATGGCCCACAACATCCCGTCCTGGACCCTGGCTTCGGGCCTGGTCACGCTCGGCATGGACTGGAAGCAGGCGGTGCTGACGATCGCGCTCGCCAACCTCCTCGTGCTGGTCCCGATGCTGCTCACCGGGCACGCCGGCACCAAGTACGGCATCCCGTTCCCGGTCTTCGCCCGGGCCGCCTTCGGGCTGCGCGGCGCCAACCTGCCCGCCCTGCTGCGGGCGGCGGTGGCCTGCGCGTGGTTCGGCATCCAGACCTGGATCGGCGGCGAGGGCATCTTCCTGCTGGCGGGCAAGCTGTTCGGCGAATCCTGGTGCACGGCCGGTGAGTTCGGCGGCCACCCGTGGACGCAGTGGCTCTCGTTCCTGCTGTTCTGGCTGATCGAGATGGCCATCATCGCGCGGGGGATGGAGGCGCTGCGGCGGTTCGAGAACTGGGCGGCGCCGTTCGTCATCGTCGGCGCGCTCGCGCTGCTGGTGTGGATCACCGTCAAGGCGGGCGGGCTCGGGCCATTGCTCGACCAGCCGTCCAGGCTGGGGTGGGGCGGCGGCTTCTGGAAGGTCTTCTTCCCCGCGCTGATGGGCATGATCGGGTTCTGGTCCACCCTCTCGCTGAACATCCCCGACTTCACCCGCTTCGGCGGCAGCCAGCGGGCCCAGATACGCGGGCAGGCGCTCGGCCTGCCGACCACGATGACGCTCTTCGCGTTCCTGTCCGTGCTGGTCACCTCGGGCTCCGAGGCGGTCTACGGGGCCCCGGTGTGGGACCCGATCCAGCTGGCCGCCAAGATGGAGAACCCGGTCGGCATCCTGTTCGCGCTGCTGACCGTGCTGGTCGCGACGCTGTCGGTGAACATCGCCGCCAACGTGGTGTCGCCCGCGTACGACCTCGCCAACCTGCTGCCCCGATTCGTCACCTTCCGGACCGGGGCGCTGATCACGGGGGTGGTCGGGATCGTGATCCTCCCGTGGCGGCTGATCTCCGACCCGCACGTGTACATCTTCACCTGGCTCGGTGTGGTCGGCGGGCTGCTCGGCACGGTCGGCGGAGTGCTGATCGCCGACTACTGGGCCCTGCGCCGCACCCGCCTCCGGCTCGCCGAGCTGTACCGCCCGGGCGGGGCGTACTGGTATGCGGCCGGCTGGAACTGGCGGGCCGTGACGGCGCTGCTGGTGGGCGGCGTGCTGGCCGTCGGCGGCTCGTACTCCACCGTCGACGCCGACGGTGCGAAGCAGGGACCCTTCCCGGCGGACGGCCTGATCCCTGTCCTCAAGCCGCTCGCCGACTACGGCTGGGCCGTCGGGCTGACGGCGGCGGCCGTGGTGTACCTGGGGCTGAGCGGGGTGTTCGGGAGGGGGAGCGGGGAGGCGGGGGAGGGCTGACGGGGGAGGACGAACGACTGACGGGTGACAGCGAACAGCTGACAGATTTCGAAAGTTGTCAGCTGTTCGCTGAAACCCGTTCGACGGCGGCGAGGACCTTGGCCGCGCCGTCCTCGGCGGCCAGGGCGGTGGCGACGGCTCGGGCGCGGGTGCGGTAGCGGGGGTCGTCGAGCGTCAGGCGGAGGGAGGTGGCGAGGCGGGCGGGGGTGAGGCCGCGCAGGGGGACGGGGCCGGGGGAGACGCCGAGCCGGGCCAGTCGGGCGGACCAGAACGGTGCGTCGAGCTGGGCGGGCACGGGGACGGCGGGGGTCCCGGAGCGGAGGGTGGCGGCCGTGGTGCCGGCACCCGCGTGGTGGACCACGGCGGCGGTGCGGGGGAAGAGCCAGTCGTGCGGGGTGTCGCCGACGGTCAGGACGGAGTCCGAGTCCTCGGCGGCCAGTCCGCTCCACCCCGACTGGAGCAGGAGGCGCACCCGGGCGGCGCGGGCGGCGGCGAGGACGGTCGCGGTCAGCCGCTCGGCGTCGGGGACGACCAGGCTGCCGAAGCCGACGAAGACCGGCGGCGGCCCGGCGGTCAGGAAGTCGAGCAGCCGGGCCGGGGGCTGCCAGTCCGGCCGGTCGGCCGGCCACCAGTAGCCCGCCACCTCCAGTCGGGGGCGCCAGTCGGCGGGTCGGGGCACCACCAGTGGCGAGAAGCCGTGCAGGACGGGGTGATTGCGGCGGGCCCGGGCGATGCCGAGCGGCGGCAGGCCGAGCCGACGGCGCAGCCCGCGGACGGCCGGGACGAACAACTGGTCGGTCGCGGCCTGGACGGCGTGTCCCGCCAGCAGGTTGCCGGACCGGCCGAGCGATCGGGTGCCGGTGACGGCGGGCGCGAACTCCCGGGTGGGGGCGAGGGGTTGGAGGTACAGCCCGATGCTGGGGATGCCGGCCGCCTCGGCGGCTACCTGGCCGAGTGCGCTGGTGGTGCTGGTGGTCAGCAGCAGGTCGGTCCCGAGCGCCGTGGCGTCGGCGATGCCGTCGCCGAGTGCGGGCATGAACCTCCGGCCGAGCCGCAGGAGTTGCAGGACGGCGCCGGGTCCGCTGCCGGCCCGCAGCAGGCGCCGGCCCTCAACGGAGGCGAGTTCGGCGCGCGGGTCGACCGGCAGTGGGCGGAACTCCAGCCCGGCGGCCCGTACCGACTCGGCGAAGGTGTCGTGGGTGGCGACGGCCACCTGATGCCCGGCCGCCCGCAGCCGGACGCCGAGCCCGGTGAAGGGGGCCACGTCGCCCCGGGAGCCGGCGGTGGCGATCAGGATGCGCATGGCCGCAGTATTTCGGCGCGGACGGCGAGCGGGAAGGGCGCCACGCGCGGGCGGTCCGGCCTGAGCGGCCGGTGTCGTCGGCCGGTCCCGTCGGCCGGTCTCGTCCGCCGGGTTCGGACGGTGCTGCGCGGGTGGCCGACCGGGGCGGCCGACGCGGGTGGCGGAACCGGGCGGCGGGCGGTGGCGTCCTTGCGGGCAGAGCGGACGGGACGGGGCCGTCGCGCCTTGGACGGGAAGGGATGCCGGATGAGCATCGTCGCGTGGATCGTGCTGGGCTTGCTGGCGGGTGCGCTGGCCAAGCTGCTGCTGCCGGGGAAGGACCCGGGCGGCCTGATCGTGACCACCCTGATCGGCATCGCCGGCTCCTTCGTCGGCGGCTGGATCGCGTCGCACTTCATGCACCGCTCGATCACCGCGCACTTCTTCGACGCGGCGACCTGGGTGTCGGCGATCGGCGGCGCCCTGGTGCTGCTGATCGCCTACCGGCTGCTGTTCGGCAACTCGCGCCGCTGACGGAATGGTTCGGTGCGGCCCCGGCGTCCGGGAGACGGCGGGGCGTGCCGGGGGAGGGGAGTTCCGCCGACCGGTACGACGGCGCCCGGATGGCCGGTTCGAACCGGTCCTTGCCGGTGCTGGAACGGTGCGAGGCCCTCGTACGTCCTTCCGAACGGGACCCGGGGGCTCGACGGGGTCGCCACACCGATGACGCAAGGGGCGGCGGATGAGCTGGATGGCGTGGATCGTGCTGGGCCTGGTGTCGGGGACACTGGCCAGGATGGCGATGTCGAGGGGGGAGCGCGGCCTGATCGGCAGCACCCTGATCGGCATCACCGGCTCCTACATCGGCACCTGGATCGTCTCGCACTGGATGCACGGGACGGTGAAGGTGAGCTTCCTCGACGTCACGACCTGGGTGTCGGCGATCGGCGGCGCCATGGTCCTGCTCTTCGGCTACAAGGTGCTCCGCTTCCTTGCCCGGCGCTGACCATCTGGTGCTGACGGCTCGATGCTGATGGCTCGGCGCTGACGGCTCGGTGCTGACCGCCGGGCTCTGAAGCCGGGCGGTCAGCACCCGGCACCGCCCGGTTACCGGTCGGCGGTCCGGGACGCCTCGGCGACCCAGCCCGGGAGCGGCTCGCGCGCGGCGAGCCAGCCGGGCGGCAGGTCCGCGAGCCCGGTCCGGGCGGCGGCCACACCGGCGGCGATGGCGCAGGTGGTGTCCTTGTCGCCCCAGCCCTCCAGGGTGTTCCAGACGGTCTCCGGCAGCGAGTCCAGGTGCCCGGCCGCGGACCAGAGGGCGAACGGCACGGTGTCCGCGGCGGAGATCAGCGCTCCCGAGCCGAGCACGGTGGCGGCGTGCCGGACGCTGGTGTGCTCGGGCATCCGGGCGGCGATCCGGAGCCCGGAGCGGACCTCGCTGTCCGGCAGCCGTCCGGCGATCTCGGTCAGCAACTCGGCCCGGCCGGGCGGGTTTCCGCCCCGGCTGCGGACCGCCAGCGCAGCCGCGAGCGCGACCGCCACCGCACCGGCGACGGCCTCCGGGTGGAAGTGGGTGGTGAGCGCCTGCAGTTCGGCCTGCCGGACCACCGCGTCGAGGTCCTCGGCGAACCAGGCGCCCAGCGGCGCGACCCGCATCGCGGCGCCGTTCCCGTGCGAGCCCTGACCCTCGAACTGGGCCGCGGTGATGGCGCGCCAGTCCCCGCCGGCGCCGATCCCGCGCAGGACCCGGTGCATCGACGGGCCGTACTTGCGCCCGTACTCGCGGGCGTACTCGGCGGCGAACTCCCGGGCGAGCGCGTCCGGTCGGACCTCGCCCGCGGCGAGCAGGTGGCGGACCAGCACAAGCGCCATGGCGGTGTCGTCGGTCCAGTGCCAGGGTGCGGGCCGGACCAGCCGGGCGGCGAGCGCGGCGGGCGCCTCGTCCAGCGGGACCGAGAACCACCGGTCGCCGAAGGCGTCGCCGAGGGCGAGTCCTTCCAGGCTGTCCAGGACCGGGCGGGCCGCACGCATGTCATCCTCCATGTGAGATCAACTGTGTGCGGCAGTCTGCCGGAGGGGGCAGGACGCCGGCGAGCGGTTATTCCTCCGCTCGCCGGCGCCATATCTGCTGACGGTTCGTCACTTCGCCTTCAGGCCACCGAGGACGAGCTTCCAGACGGCGTCGAACCGGTCGTCGACGTCGGGGGTGGACCAGGTGGACGCGTAGGCCGGGTCGTGGAAGGGGCCGGTCGCGTCGAAGACGGCGCGGGCGGTGTTGCGGATGTGGGCGAGCTTGAACTCCTTGGTCTCGATGCCCTCCGCCACCATCCGCGCGATCTGGTCGACCAGGGTGTCGACGTGGGTGTCCACCAGGCCGCTGTTCTCCTCGACCAGCACCATGTAGGTGGCGAACAGCTCCGGGTCGTCCAGCGCCTTCTTCCGCTTGGCCGTGAACAGCGCCGTCAGCCACCGCTGCAGCCGCTCGGAGGCGGGGCCGCCCTCGTTGGAGACGGTCGACAGCTCGTGGTGCGCCTGGTCGAGCCAGCGCTGGGTGACCGCCTCGCGCAGCGCGGCCTTGCTGGGGAAGTGGCGGTAGACGCTGCTGTGGCTGACGCCGAGGATGCGGGCGACGTCCACGACGGTGGCCTTGGCCGGGCCGAACCGCCGGAGGACGTCCTCCGCCGCGCTCAGGATCTGCTCGGCGGTGAGTGTGGTGTCCGTGGTCACGGGGAGGTCCGTCCTTAGGTCGTGCGGTCGGGTCGTGCGGCGATGGCGCCGGTGGTGCGGTGCGGCGCTGGTGGTGCGGTCAGCGCTCGCTGTCCAGGTGGGCCATCTGTGCGGCAGCGTACCGGTCACCGGCGGCGGAGCCGGCGGGTACGGCGGCCTCGACGGCGGCGAGGTCGGCCTCGGTCAGCGCGACGTCGAGGGCGCCGAGGGCCTCGGTCAGGCGGTCCCGGCGGCGGGCCCCGACCAGCGGGACGACGTCCTGACCGCGGGAGGCCACCCAGGCGATGGCGACCTGGGCGACGGTGGCGCCCCGTGCGACGGCGATCTCGCGCAGGGCCTCGACCAGCGCGAGGTTGTGGGCCAGGTTCTCGCCCTGGAAGCGCGGGCTGTGGCTACGGAAGTCGGTCCCGGCGAGGGCCCGTCCCCGGTCCCAGTGGCCGCCGAGCAGGCCGCGGGAGAGCACGCCGTACGCGGTGATGCCGATGCCGAGCTCGCGGGCGGCGGGCAGGACGGCGGCCTCGATCGAGCGGGAGAGCAGCGAGTACTCGATCTGGAGGTCGCTGATCGGGTGGACGGCGGCGGCCCGGCGCAGGGTGTCGGCGCCGACCTCGGAGAGTCCGATGTGGCGGACGTAGCCGGCCTGCACCAGGTCGGCGATGGCGCCGACGGTCTCCTCGACTGGGATGCCCGGGTCCAGGCGGGCCGGGCGGTAGACGTCGACGTGGTCGGTGCGCAGGCGGCGCAGGGTGTAGGCGAGCGCGGTCTTGGTGGCGGCGGGGCTCGCGTCGTAGCCGAGCCACTGGCCGTCGGGGCCGCGCTGGGCGCCGAACTTCACGCTGATCTGCACGCTCTCGCGGTCGCGGCCGCGCAGCGCCTCGTGGATCAGCAGCTCGTTGTGGCCCATGCCGTAGAAGTCGCCGGTGTCGAGGAGGGTGACCCCGGCGTCGAGGGCGGCGTGGATGGTGGCGATGCTCTCGGCCTCGTCGGCCGGGCCGTACAGGTCGGACATGCCCATGCAGCCGAGGCCGAGGGCCGAGGTGACCGGTCCGGTGGTGCCGAGGGTGCGCCGGGCGGGGCGGGTGTGGGAGGACACGGGTGACTCCAAGGGGGCGGGTGCGGTGCCGGAGGGGCAGGAGCAGGGTGACCCGGGTCTCACTGTGACACGACAGCGAACAGATTTCAAAATCTGTTCGCTGTCGTCTGTTATCTGAAAGTTGAAATCTGTCGACTGTCATTTGTTCGGCGGACGGGCGGACGGGCGGGCGGACATGCGGTCGGTCGGTCGGTCGGTCGGACGGGCGGGCGGGCGACTGCGGCATGGCGGCAGACGCCCGCACCGAAGCCGACATCAGTCGGCGACCCGGCTCCGGTTCTCGTACGCGAGGTCGGTGTACTCGGGGTGGCGGAGCATCCAGCCCTTGATGAAGGGGCAGGTGGCCAGCACGGACAGGCCGCGGGCGCGGGCGTCGTCCAGGGCGGCGCGGGCCAGCGCGCTGCCGATGCCCCGGCCCTCGAAGGCGGGCTCGACCACGGTGTGCGGATAGACCACCAGCTGGTCGCTGCGCAGGTACTCGGCGAAGCCCGCCGGCTTGCCGTCCTCCCAGGCCTCGAAGCGGTTCCGGGCTTCCACGTCACGTACCGAGATGGTCATCGCGGCTCCTCACTGCGGGAGAGTCGGAGCCGGGCCCGGCCCCGGTCCATCATCGGGGGAGCGGGGCCGCCCCGCCCGCCGATCCGGTTGCCGTGTCCGTCGTGGTCGTCGTGCTCGGTGCCTTGCTCGGGGGCGCCGGTTCGACCGCCGGCCCGATAGCGGGCCCGACAGTGGGCCCGACGGCGGGTTCGACAGCGGGGCTCCCGGCCGGTGCCCAGGTCTCGCGGCCGCCCGGCGACCGCAGCAGGCAGGCGCGGGCGGGCGGCACGTTGCGCCACACCGTGCGCTCGCCCAGCCCGTACGCCTCCTCGAACCGCCGCAGCAGCCGGACCACCGCCCGGTGGCGGGCGCCCCGGCGGGGGCCGGAGGTGAGGCTGCGCGCCGTCGTCGTGCCGAGGTACCCGAAGTACGTCAGCTCGCCGCCGGGCGCCAGCAGCCGCAGGTAGAGGTCGAGGATGTCGCGCACCTGCGCGGGCTCGAAGTTGGTGAACGGCAGCCCGGACACGATCACGTCGTACCGCTGCCCGCGGTCCTCCGCCCGGGCCCCTTCCGGCGCCGGTCGACGGCACTCCGGCAGCTCCTCGACCCGGCAGGCCGACAGTCGCAGGCCGACCCCGGGGTGGCGTGCGGCGAGGACCGGGTCCTCGCGCAGCCGTTCGGCGAACCGCGGGTTGGCCTCGACGACGTGCAACCGGTCGCCCGGGCGCAGTACTTGGGCCAGTCGGCGGGTGACCACGCCGGTGCCGGCGCCGACCTCCAGCACCGAGATCGGACGGTTCGGGCGGCTGGTGACCGGTACCACCAGGGCGTTCACCAGCTCCGGGCCGCTCGGGGCCAGCGCGCCGGTGTCGTGGAAGGTGCGCAGGGCCTCGGCGAGGAACAGCAGGTGGTCGCCACCGGCGGGCGAACTGTACAGGGGGGAAGGGGGGTCCGGACGGTGGTGGAGCCGTTCGTTGGTCATGCCGTCGACGCTAGGCAGGGCGGAGCCGCCGCGAATCGGCCGGTCAGCGGCGCCGACCCCCGACGAAAGTCGAGGGTGCGGTTACCCGGAAGACAGAGGCGCTCCGCGGCCGAGCGCCCCTAGCATCGAGCCCGAGGTGCCCAAGGGCGGACGTACGGAAGGCTTTCGGGCCGAGGAGAGCGGAAAGGAGGAGCACCATGCGCCGGAGTGTGCTCGGCTGGTACGGGCCGGACCACCGGGCCGGGACGGACACGTTGCTGCTGCTCGGCCTGCTCGGCCTGACCATCGAGGAGGCCCTCGCCCAGTGGACGCAGACCGACGGTCCGCTGCGCCTGCCGCGCACGGTCGTCGCCGCGCTCGCCGCGGTCTCGCTCTTCTTCGCCCGCCGCCACCCGGTGGCCTCGGCCGTGCTGCCGGTGCTCACGGGCGGGCTGTTCAACCGGGCCGTCCCCGGCCTGTTCAGCGTCTTCCACCTCGCCTACCTCGGCCGGCCGGGCCTGGCGATGGCGGGCGGCTCGGTCATCGCGGTGGCCAGTGCGGTGGGTGTGGACTCACTGGTCGGCCGGGCGGGTACCGCCGGGTCCCAACTCCTGGTCCAGGCCGCCACGATGGCGGTCGGCCTGTGGCTGCGGGGCAGACGGGTGCTGATCCGCACCCTGCACGAGCAGGTCGACGCGCTGCGCCGCGAGCGCGAGCTGCGCGCCGAACAGGCCCGGTCCGCCGAACGGGCCCGGATCGCCCGGGAGATGCACGACGTGCTGGCCCACCGGCTCAGCCTCCTGGTCCTGCACGCCGGGGTGCTGCGCGACCAGGCCAGGGCCGGCACCGTCGCCGACGACCCCGACCGGCTCACCCACCGCCTCGAACTGCTGCGCACCACCGCCGCCCGGTCGCTCGACGACCTGCGCGACGTCCTTGGCGCGCTGCGGGCCGACCCGTCGGCCCCGCCCGCCACGGGAGGAGAGCCGTCCATGCCCGTCGAGGCCGGGCGCGTCCCGGCGCCCGCGCTGCGCGACCTCACCGAGCTCGTCGGCGAGGCGACCCAGGCCGGCCAACGGGTCGAACTCACCCTCTCCGGGGAGCCGGAGAGCATCCCGACCACCCACCGGCTGGCCGTGCACCGGCTGGTGCAGGAGGCGCTGACCAACGCCCGCAAGCACGCGCACGCCGCGCCCGTCACCGTACGGGTCGGCTACGGGGCGCCGGCGACGACGGTCGAGGTCCGCAACGGCCCGGGCGAGGCGCCGTTGGGCGGGCCGGGCACCGGTGGCGGGTACGGGCTGGTGGGGCTGGCCGAACGGGTCGGCGCCCTCGGCGGCCACTTCGACGCCGGTCCGGACGGTGGCGGCGGCTTCCGGCTCTCCGCCCGGTTGCCCGCGCCGGACCGCCCGCCGCAGGCGGTGCCGGACGAGGCTTCCGCCCGGCTCCGTGGCGACGGTCCGGATCCACAGTCGGTGCGCGCGGTGGCGTACCCCGGGCGGGCGTCGCCGCGGCCGGAGCGGGGGAAGGGGACGCCAGGGGCGCGGCAATCGCAGGAAGGGGCGCAGGGGGCGCGAAGAGTGAAGCAGTCGGAGCCACCGAAGCAACCGAAGCGACCGGAGGAACCGACGCAGCCGAACCAATCGACGCAAGCGACGCAACCGACGCGGGCGAAGCACGTTGAGCAGGAACCGAAGCCGCAGCCGAAGGACGCCGCATGATCCGAACAATGGTGGTCGACGACGACGCGCTGGTCCGTCTCGGCCTGGTCGACCTCCTGGCCCAGGACCCGGAGCTCACCGTGGTCGCCGAGGCCGCCGACGGGCTGCAGGCCGTCGAGCTCGCCGCCGGTCGGCGGATCGACGTCGTGCTGATGGACATCCGGATGCCCCGGCTCGACGGGATCGCCGCCACCCGGCGGCTGCGCGAACTCCCCGACGGTCCGCGGGTCATCGCCCTCACCACCTTCGACCTGGACGAGTACGTGTACCAGGCGCTCGCGGCCGGGGCGGACGGCTTCCTGCTGAAGGACACCCCGCCCGCGGAGATCGCCCGGGCCGTCCATGTCGTCGCCGGCGGCCAGGGGATGCTGCACCCGGCGGCCGCTCGGCGGCTGATCGACCGCTACCACCGGGTCGGGGCGCCCCGGTCGGTGGCCGCCCGCAGCCGGGCCGCCGGACTCACCCCGCGGGAGACGGACGTACTGCGCGAACTCGCCGACGGGCTCTCCAATGCCGAGATCGCCGGTGTGCTCGGGATGCGCGAGAGCACGGTCAAAGCGCACGTCAGTCGGATCCTGACCGGGCTCGGAGTCGCCAACCGGGTCCAGGCGGCGCTGCTCGCACGCGACGCCGGGCTGATGGGCGACGGCGGCTGAGGACGGACGGCTGGGATCGGCCGGGCCCGGGTTCGGGTGCCGGGGTGCCCGGGTGCCGATCGGTCGTGCACCCGCGGGTACGGTCGCGAACGTTCGCGCACGCGCATATCCGGGCGCTGTCCCGCTGTTCCGGGGTGCCGCCCCGTCGTGCCAGGGGTTGCAGCCGAAGCACGTCGGGGCTCGGTGGGGCACATCGGGGCACGGCATCGGCCAGTGTTCACCTTGGCGTTCCCCGGACGTTCCTCCGGAGTCGGGGCGGACGTCGAAGCGGGCTTCCATGAGCCGCCGCGTGCTCCCGGTTCGTATCGCGTGCTGAGCCGCTGTCACCCATCCGGCGTGGAAATGCCGTGCCTTGGCCGTTTGCGCTGCCGAACTCGGGCGGCGGGTCCATGGTGGAGATGGGCGCGATCCGGCGACCGCGTCCGCGCGCCGATCCAGGCCCGCGCGCCGAGCGCCCGCGCCGAAAGCGGACGGGTGTTGTCCGAAGCGGGGCCCGGTACCGGCACGCTGGGAACAGGGCCACCTCGCAGGAAACCGAACGGTTCTTCTAGGCTCACATCTCGGCTTCCCTGCGGCGGTCCGGCCACTGCGCCCACCGCCACGAAGCCGCCGTCCACGGGGCTCCGGGCGGACCGGGGCCACCGGATCGAGCGAGGAGGACGCACATGCCAAGCACGCCGCCCAACCGTTCCACCGTACTTGGGCCAGACAGGCCGATTCGGTGGGCCGCTCATCATCCCGGTCGGCCGGTGCGGTCCGGCCGGGCCTGGTACCCGGGCGGGAGCGGTCGGCCGGCACGGCCGCTGTATACCGGCGGCGGCCGCGGAGGCGAGCGTTGAGTCCCCAGATCGTCGGGTCGCCCGCCGCACCGGGCGCCGCCGCGGAACCCGCCCCGACGTCGGTCGCCGTCCCGGCCGCCACCGACGGTGAGGCCCCTGCCGCCGCCACGGCCACTGCGACCGCCGCCGCCGCTACCGCCGCAGCCACCGCTACCACCACCAACGGCACCGCCGCCGGCACCGCAACTGCCGCTGCGGATCCGGGCACTACGGTCTCGGCCCCTGCGCTTCCCGCCGCTTCGGTCCAGGCCACCGCGGCCGCGTCCGGTGCCGCGAAGACCGTCGTGGCCAAGGTGGCCGTCACCACGACCGCAGCCGCCAAGTCCGCCCTCACGAAATCCGCCCTCACCAAACCCGTCGTCGCGAAGGCCGCGGCGGCGAAGAGCCCCGTGACGAAGAGCCCCGCGACGAAGAACGTCGTGGCGAAGAACGTCGTCGTGAAGCCCGCGACGGGCCCGGCCGCCACCGCCTCCCATGGGGCCACCGCCGTCACCACGGCGCTGCCCGGTGTGCCGCAGGCGCTCAGCACCCGGGCCCGCACCCTCGCCGGGGCCGTCCGGCGTCGCTGCGTCGACCTGGCGCGGATCGAGTCGCCCAGTGGGGACGCCCCCAGACTCGACGCGCTCGCCGAGGAGTTGGCGGCCGGCTTCTGTGCCACCGGTGCCACCGCCCGGCGCGAGCCCGGACCGGCCGGCGACCACCTCGTACTGGAGTGGGAGGGTCGGGACGAGTCCCTGCCGCACCTGCTGATCGTCGGGCACCACGACACCGTGTGGCCGGTCGGCACGCTCGCGGACTGGCCGGTGACGGAGGAGGACGGCCGGCTCACCGGGCCCGGCGTGGTCGACATGAAGGGCGGACTCGCCATCCTGGAGGGGGCGTTGTCGCTGCTCGCGGACCTGGGTGAGCGCCCGCACCGGACCGTCCGCCTGGTCGTGGTCTCCGACGAGGAGGTGGGCAGCCCCGACGGACGCCGCCTGGTCGAGCGCCAGCTGCGCGGAGCCGCCGCGGTCCTGGGCCTCGAACCGCCGCACCCCGACGGTCGGTTGAAGACCGCGCGGCGCGGCAGCACCCGGGTGCGGCTCACTGTGACCGGCCGCGAGGCGCACGCGGGCAACGACGCCCACGACGGGGTGTCCGCCGTCGACGAGCTGGTGGACCAGCTCGTGCTGGTGCGCGACCTCGCTGGTCAGCCTGGCACCGAGCTCAACGCCGGTCGGATCAGCGGTGGTTCGCGCGCCAACGTGGTCGCCGGCCGGGCCGAGGCCGAGCTGGGGCTGCGCTTCGCCACGGTCGAGGCGCAGCGCCGTACGCTGGACAACCTCGCCCGGCTCACCGCGCTGCGTCCGGGCGCCCGGGTGCGTACGGAGGTGCTGTCCAGCCGCCCGGCCTGGCCCGAGCGGACCGGCAACCCGCTGTTGCGGCACGTGCGTTCGCTCGCCGCGGTGCTCGGGCAGCAGTTGGACGGCGCTCCGGCGGGCGGGGCGGGGGACACCAACCTGCCGGGCTCGCGCGGGCTTCCGACCCTGGACGGCTTCGGCGCGGTGGGCGCCGGGGCCCACGCCCGGCACGAGCACATCCGGGTCGACCAGATCGCTCCCCGGATCGCCCTGCTGGCGGCGCTGCTCGCGGTGCCGCTGCCGCGACTGCGCGACCGCGCGGAGGGCTGAGCCGGCGGTGAGCTGCTGACGGCCGGGAGCCGGTCGCCGGCCCCCGGCGGTCGGCGGCGGCGAACGTAGAACGGCGGACGGCGGACGGCGGACGGCGGACGGCGGACGTAGAGCAGCGGACGTAGAGCAGCGAACGGAGAACAGAAGACAGCCGACAGATAACAGCTGACAGATTTCAGAATCTGTCAGCTGTTATCTGTTGCGCACCTTGCCATCCCTCCGCCCCTCCGCGCAGAATGGTACCGACCGAACGGTCAGTCGGTTGGCCGATGCTCCAGGCGGCCTCCGGGCAGGAGACGAGAGGGGACTGTGGTGACAGCAGAGGTGGCCGAGACGGTCCCCGCGCAGACGCTGGAGGATCGGTTCGAGGCGGTCGTCGCCGCCGAGCAGCGGATCGAGCCCAGGGACTGGATGCCCGACGCCTACCGGGCCACCCTGATCCGCCAGATCGCCCAGCACGCCCACTCCGAGATCATCGGCATGCAGCCCGAGGGCAACTGGCTGACCCGGGCCCCGTCCCTGCGCCGCAAGGCCATCCTGCTCGCCAAGGCCCAGGACGAGGCCGGCCACGGCCTCTACCTCTACGCCGCCGCCGAGACCCTGGGCGTCGACCGCGCCGAGCTCACCGAGAAGCTGATCTCCGGCCGCCAGAAGTACTCCTCGATCTTCAACTACCCGACTCTCACCTTCGCCGACGTCGGCGTGATCGGCTGGCTGGTGGACGGCGCCGCGATCTGCAACCAGGTCCCGCTCTGCCGCTGCAGCTACGGCCCGTACGCCCGCGCGATGGTGCGGATCTGCAAGGAGGAGTCCTTCCACCAGCGCCAGGGCTACGAGCTCCTGATGACGCTGATGCGCGGCACCGAGGCCCAGCGCCGGATGGTCCAGGACGCGGTGGACCGCTGGTGGTGGCCGTCGCTGATGATGTTCGGCCCCTCGGACGCCGACTCGCCGAACACCGCCCGCTCGATGGCCTGGCGGATCAAGCGGCACAGCAACGACGAGCTGCGCCGGCGCTTCGTCGACATGACCGTCCCGCAGGCCGAGCACCTGGGCGTCACCCTCCCGGACCCCGAGCTGCGCTGGAACGAGGAGCGCGGCGGCTGGGACTTCGGCGAGCCGGACTGGTCCGAGCTGACCAGGGTCATCCACGGCCAGGGCCCCTGCAACGCCCAGCGGGTCGAACGCCGCCGCACCGCCCACGAGGACGGCGCCTGGGTGCGCGAGGCGGCCGTCGCCTACGCGGCCAAGCGCGCGGCCGAGGCCGCCGGGCCCACGGAAGCCACCGAAGCCTCCGAAGCCACCAATGTGACCGAACAGGAGAACGGAAAGTGACCGACCCCCAGCTTGGCTCCCCGTCCGGGTCCGAGGCCGGGCCCAAGGCCGGTTCCAAAGCCGGCTGGCCGCTGTACGAGGTGTTCGTGCGTCCCCGGCGCGGGCTGAACCACGTCCACGTCGGCTCGCTGCACGCCGCCGACGACCGGATGGCCCTGCTCGCCGCCCGCGACCTGTACACCCGCCGCAACGAGGGCGTGAGCCTCTGGGTGGTCCGCTCGGACGCGATCACCGCCTCCACCCCGGACGAGCGCGACCCGTTCTTCGAGCCCAGCGGCGACAAGGTCTACCGCCACCCGACCTTCTACGACATCCCCGAGGATGTCCCGCACATCTGACGGGGGAGCCACCGTGCACGACCACACCACCTCCACCACCTCCACCCCCGGCACCGGCCAGGACGACCACGTCTACCTCAGCCTCGCCGACGCCGCCCCAGGCCCCGAGGGCGAGGGCCGCTGGGCGTACGGGACGGGCTTCGCCGATCCCCTGCTCGGTGTGGACACCGCGCTGCCCGCCGGTCTGGACGGCGCCGACCTCGCCGCCTACTGCCAGATGCTGGGCGACGACGCGCTGGTCCTCGCGCAGCGGCTGATCGAGTGGTGCACCCGGGCGCCCGAGCTGGAGGAGGAGGTCGCGCTCGCCAACCTGGGCCTCGACCTGCTCGGCCAGGCCCGCCTGCTGCTCACCCGGGCCGGTCAGGCGGACGGTACCGGCCGCACCGAGGACGACCTGGCGTACTGGCGGGAGGAGCACGAGTTCCGCAACGTCCGCCTGGTGGAGGCTCCGAACGGCGACTTCGCCTACTCGATCGCCCGGCTGCTGCTGTTCGCCACCGCGCGCGGCGCCCTGTACGAGGCGCTGAGCGCGCACCCCGACCCGGTGCTGGCCGCGGTCGCCGCCCGGGGCGTCAAGGAGCTGGCCTACCACCGGGAGTACGCCACCGCCTGGACCCTGCGCCTGGGCGACGGCACGCCGTACTCCGCCGGGCGGATGCAGGCCGGGGTGGACGCGGTCTGGCCGCTGCTGGAGGAGCTGTTCACGGCGCACCCGGTGGAGCTGCGGGCGGGCGTCGACCCGGCGGCGCTGCGCGGACCGGTACTGCGCTCGCTCGGCGCCGTTCTCGCCGAGGCCGGGCTGACCGTGCCGGACGTACCGCCGCTGGCCACCGTCCTCGGCCTGGCCGGCCGGGACGGTGTGCACACCGAGGCGCTCGGCCCGCTGCTCGCCGAGTTCCAGGTGCTGGCCCGCGCCCACCCGGGGGCGACGTGGTGACCGGCGATGTCGTGACGGGCCCGGGGCCGACGGGCACCGCGGAGCCGACGGGCGGGACGGTCGGGACGGGCACCGCGGACCCGACGGCCCGCGAGCTGGCCTGGGCGGTCGCCGCGGCCGTGCCGGACCCGGAGCTGCCCATGCTCACCCTGGCGGACCTGGGCGTCCTGGCCGAGGTCGGGGTGGACGGCGGCAGCGGCACGGTGACCGCGTGGCTGACCCCGACCTACTCGGGCTGCCCCGCCGTCGCCGAGATGGCCGCCGACGTGGACCGCCGGCTGCGCGCGGCCGGGTACCCGGACGTCCGGGTGCGGCTGCGGTTGGACCCGCCGTGGTCCACCGACCTGATCACCGCCGAGGGCCGTCGCAAGCTCGCCGAGGCGGGCATCGCTCCGCCGCGCCCGACCGCCGCCGTCGCCGCGGCCGGACCGGTGGCGCTCACCCTCGGTCCCACCCGCACCGGAACCGCGACCGCGCCCACCACCCTGGCAGCGCCGAGGACCGCCGCCGCGCCCCCTGTGCCGTGCCCGCGCTGCGGCGACGCCGACACGGAGGAGCTGTCCCGCTTCGGTTCCACCGCCTGCAAGGCGCTCTGGCGCTGCCGGGCCTGCCGCGAGCCGTTCGAACGCGTCAAGGAGATCTGAATGCCCGCCGCTTCCTCCGCCGCTCCCGCCTCCTCCGCCGCCGGGTCCGCCCCCGACGCCGAGGGGACCGGCATCCGCCCCGCTCGCCGCCCGACCTTCCACCGGCTGCGGATCGACCGGGTCGAGCGGCTCTGCGAGGACGCCGTCGCGGTGACCTTCGCGGTGCCGGTCGGGCTGGCGGAGGAGTACGCCTTCCGCCCCGGGCAGACTCTGACCCTGCGCAAGCTGGTGGACGGCACCGACGAGCGCCGCTCGTACTCGATCTGCGCCCCGGTCGGCGGGCCGCTGCGGATCGCCGTCCGGGAGGTGCCCGGCGGGCTGTTCTCACGCTGGCTGGTGCGCGAGGCGAAGCCGGGCGAGGAGGTGGAGGTGCTGACGCCGTCCGGCCTGTTCACCCCCGAGCTCGGCGTCCCGGCCGACCACGTGCTGCTCGCGGCCGGCTCCGGGATCACCCCGATGCTGTCGATCGCCGGCTCCGTGCTCGCGGCCGACCGCAGCTCCACCGTCACCCTGCTCTACGGCAACCGGCGCAGTGACAGCGTGATGTTCGCGGACGAGCTGGCCGACCTGAAGGACCGCTACCTCGACCGCTTCCAGCTGGTCCACGTGCTCTCCCGGGAGACCAGGGACGCCGAACTGCTCAGCGGCCGACTGGACCCGGAGCGGGTACGCGCGCTGCTGGCGGCGCTGGTGGACGTCGGGAGCGTCGGGCACTGGTGGCTGTGCGGCCCGTTCGGCATGGTCGTGGGGGCGAAGGACCTGCTCGCCGAGCTGGACGTGCCGGGCGAGCGGGTGCACCAGGAGCTGTTCCACGCCGAGGACGAGCCGCTCCCGGAGCGCGACGAGGACTGGGACCGGACGGACGCCTCGTCCGGCGGCTCCGCCGACGGTGTGTCGGGCCCGCGGAGCGAGGTCACCGTCGTCCTCGACGGCCGCGGCAGCACGCTCTGCCTCCCGCGCGACCGCTCGATCCTGGACGGCGCCCAGCGCTCTCGCCCCGACCTGCCGTTCGCCTGCAAGGGCGGAGTGTGCGGCACCTGCCGCGCCCTGGTCACCGAGGGCGAGGTGGAGATGCGCCGCAACTTCGCGCTGGAGGAGAAGGAGCTGGCCGCCGGCTACGTCCTCACCTGCCAGGCCCGGCCGCTCACCGACCGGGTGACCGTGGACTACGACCGCTGAGCGGACCACCACCGCCGACCGGACCACGATCGCGGAGCCTCAGACGGCGGCGGGCTCCATGACCGGGTCACCGGGCATCGGGCTCCCGACCCTCGGGCCGGCGACCGTCGGGCCGGCGATCGTCGGCCGCCCGGGCGCAGGGTCCCCGAGCAGCTTGACGAGGTCGTTGACGGCCGCCCGCCCGGCCCGGTTGGCGCCGACGGTGCTGGCGGACGGGCCGTAGCCGACCAGGTGGACGCGGGGGTCGGAGGTGGCCCGGGTGCCGGTGAGCGCGATGCCGCCGCCGGGGGAGCGCAGCCCGAGCGGAGCGAGGTGCCCGACCTCGGGCCGGAAGCCGGTCGCCCAGACGATCGCGTCCACGGTCAGCTCCTCGGCGCCCCAGGCGACCCCGTGCTCGGTCAGGCGGTCGAACATCGGTCGGCGGTGCAGCGCGCCCAGCTCCTCGGCGCGCCGGTAGGCGACGGACGGGCCGAGCCCGGTCACGCTCACCACGCTGCGCGGCGGCAGCCCCTGTCGGACCCGCTCCTCGACCTTGGCGACCACCGCGCGCCCGTACTCGGGGGTGAACGGCCCGTCGTGGTAGACGGGCTCGGAGCGGGTGACCCACACCGTCTCGCCGACCGCGGCGACCTCCGACAGCACCTGGACCGCCGAGGCGCCGCCGCCCACCACCAGCACCCGCTTGCCCGTGAACTCCTCGGGGCCGCGGTACTCGGCGTAGTGCAGCTGGCGGCCCGCGAAGCGGCCCGGGTAGTGCGGGAGGAACGGGCGGGTCCAGGTGCCGGTGGCGTTGATCAGCGCGCGGGTGGACCAGGTGCCGCGGTCGGTCTCGACCAGCAGCCGGGAGTCCGGGCGCTCGGACTCGGCGCGTACGGCGTGCACCGCGACCGGGCGTACGACCGGGAGCGCGTGCTGCGCCTCGTACGCCGCGAAGTACTCCGGCACCACCTCGCGCGCGGGGGCGTCCGGGTCCGGCGGCGGGAGTTCGGCGTCCGGGAGGTCGTGGACACCGTGCACGGTGGCCATCCGCAGGGACGGCGAGCGGTACGCCCAGGCACCGCCGGGGACGGCGTTGGCGTCGAGGACGACGAAGCCGCCGTCGAGGCCCGTCCGGTGACGGGCGAAGCCGCGGCGGTGCAGGTGGTAGGCGGCGGACAGACCTGCCTGTCCGGCGCCCACCACCAGGACGTCCACCCGTTCCGGAACGCTGTTCGTTGCACCGTAAACAGTCACGCCCGAGAAACATCGGGGGGTCGGCGGGTGTTCCCCGGTCAGGAGGGGAATGTCACAGGAGGAACGTCAGGAGACCGGGGAGATGACCGCGGCGGTGCCGTAGGCGCAGACCTCGGTACCCACGGCGGCCGCCTCCGTGACGTCGAAGCGCATCATCAGGACGGCGTTGCCGCCGCGCGCCTTGGTCTGCTCGATCAGCCGCTGCATCGCCTCGTTGCGACTCTCGACCAGGGTCTTCGTCAGACCGCGCAGCTCGCCGCCGACCAGTGACTTCAGACCGGCACCGATCTGGCTGCCGACGTGGCGGCTGCGGACGGTCAGCCCGAAGACCTCGCCGATCACGTGGTCGACCCGGTAACCGGGGATGTCGTTGGTGGTCACGACCAGGACGTCGGCGTTCGGGCCCTGCCCGCCGCCGTACTCGTTGATGTCAGCCATGCGGCTCATCCTGCCAAACTCCTGCGTCCGAGTGACAGCGGCGGGGCCGGGCGGTGGCCGAGAAGGCTCCCGGAAGCTGGTCCGGACCGGTGATCGGGCGACCGAAAGGCCGTACCGTTAGCCCCATGGGCGAGCGAAGTGATCATCCACAGGGGCCGGGCGCGGCGGAGGACTCCGGCGCGCAGGAAATCGAGGCGACGGTGGTGCTGGGCCTGCGGATCACCGACTGGCCGGCCCTGCGCGCGGCCGCGATCAGGGCCGTCGAGGAGCTGGACTTCGGGGGCGTCGACCCGGCCGGGCAGCGCCGCGAACTGCTGCGCGAGGTCGCCGAGGACGCCAACGCGGCGCTCGGCGCGCTGCTGCATCCGGACCGGCTGGTGGCCGCCATCCCCGGGGTGGAGGCGATCGGCGGCACGCTGGAGATCAGCGTCACGGAGGACTTCACGCCGGACTTCGCCGACCTGTTCCCGCTGGAGGGCGACGAGGAGGAGGGCGGCGCGGGCGCGGACTGGACGCTCACCCCGCGCACGGCCTGCCTGCTCCACGCCCAGCTGATCGGCCTGGCGGACGCCGCGTACGACGACCTCGACGAGCACGGGGACGAGGCGGTCGCCGACAGCGATGACGTGGACTGGACGGTCTTCGCCCGGCTTCCCGAACGCACCTGGCGGATGCACCGGGGCTGGCGCCGCGCGATGGCCCGGGCCTTCGACGACCTCGCCGACGACCTCGCGCTCGGCGAGTGGCCGCTGCCGCGCTGCCTGGCCGAGGACATCGCGCTGCGGATGGCTCTGGTGGACGCCCGGGCGCTGCTCGGTGCGCAGCCCGAGTCGGTGGCGGACATGATGGGCGACCTCCCGGCCGACCTGTACGACTACGACTGGGACGGCTGCCAGGACGAGCTGTTCGGGGTCTACGGGCCGGACGAGGGAGATCCGGAGCTGGCGGCGGAGCAGCGCACCGAGATGCTGCTCGCGGCCACCCACCCGGAGGGCTGGTTCCTGATGTACGAGGACGCGGAGGAGCGGGACCCGCAGCGCGGCTACCGGCGCTGACGGCGCGAGTGCCGGAGTGACCACCGGGGCGGACGGGGCGGGCCGAGTCGGTCGGGGCGGGGCTGGCATCCTGGACGGGTGACTTCTCCTTCCGACGCCCCGACTCCCCTTACCCCGGCCCCCGCTCCGGTGGCCGACCCCGGCGACGCCCCGTCGCGCGAGGACCGCGACGAGCGGCCGCAGTACGTGCTGCCGCTGGTCGTCCGGCTGGAGCGGGCCACTCCGCCGGGCCGGACGGACGCGCTGGAGACCTCGGCGCGGGCGGTGCTCACCCTGCTCGCCGACCCTCGGGTGACCGAGGCGGGCGGCGAGTGGGCGGAGCGGGTCGAGGCCTGGGAGGACGCCCGGATCCGCAAGGTGGTCCGGCGGGCCCGGGGCGGGGAGTGGCGCCGGGCCGGCGAGCTGCCGGGCGTCACGGTGCAGGGGTGGGAAGCCGAGGTGCGGGTGTTCCCGCCGGTCCCGCTGGACGGCTGGCCGAAGGAACTCGCCAAGCTCCAGGTGTCCGGGACGGACCTCGAGGAGACGGCCGAAGTCGGCGCGCCCGAGCCGGGGCTGCCGGTGCTGTGGCTCAACCCCGAGCTGGAGATGAGCGCGGGCAAGACGATGGCGCAGACCGGGCACGCCGCCCAGCTCGCGTGGTGGCGGCTGGACGAGGCGCAGCGCAAGGAGTGGGCCGAGGCCGGCTTCGCGCTCGCGGTCCGGACCGCCTCACCGGAGGCGTGGGAGGAGCTCGTCCGCAGCGGGCTGCCGGTGGTCCAGGACGCGGGCTTCACCGAGATCGCGCCCGGGAGCTGCACGGTGATCGCGGAGCACCCGGCGCTGCGGTGACGGGCTGACAGGCGACAGCGGACAGCCGACGGCGAACAGCTAACAGACGACGGCGAACAGATGACAGATTTCGAAATCTGTCATCTGTTCGCCGTTTGCTCTCGGCTGTCGTCCGTCAGCTGTGCTGGTACCGCCGCATCGCCCGGAGTCCGCCGTAGGCCGCCAGGGCCGTCCAGAGCGCCATGATCAGCAGCCCGGTCCAGTGGCCGTAGTGGATGCCCGGCTCGGTCTGGGTGTGCGTCGCGTAGAGGCCGGCCCGGTCGGGCAGGAACTGGCCGAGTTCCCGGACGCCGGGGATGGCGGCCAGCCAGGTGGTGCCCAGGAACACCATCGGGGTCAGCAGGCCGAGCGCGGCGCTGAAGTTGCCCAGCATCGCGGTCAGTCCGAGGCAGAGCAGCACCATCATCGGGTGGTACAGCACGCCGGCCAGGAAGCTGCGGGCCAGGCCCGGGGTGGAGAGGTCCAGGCCGACGGTGGTGCCGACGGCCAGGAACGAGCCCGCCGTCGAGGCCAGGCCGAGCAGCAGGCCCAGCCCGGCGCCGAGCGCGAGCTTGGCGCCGTACAGCCGACCGCGCCGGGGGACGGCGGTGAGCGAGGTGCCGATCATGCGGGTGTTGAACTCCTGCCCGATCAGCAGGATGCCGAGGCAGGCCACCGCGACGTGGCCGAAGAGCAGCCCGTAGAAGATCCCGTTGGCCGGGTCCGGGGCGGGCGTGTGGTCCTTCGCCCCGTAGGCGGCGCTGACGGCGGCCGTGACGCCGACGGTCAGCGCCAGGGCGACCAGCGGGGCCGCCCACTGCGAGGGCAGGGTGGTGAACTTGACGCGTTCGGCGCGCAGGGCGCCGGCGAGCGTGCTCATGGTTTTCTCTCGTTTCCCGTTCGTCCGAGGTCACTTGGCGCCGATGCGGCGCAGCGCGCGCAGGCCGCCGTACGCCGCCAGCGCCGTCCAGAGCGCCATGATCAGTAGCCCGGTCCAGTGCCCGTACGCGACCTGCGGGTCGTCGGCGTACCGCAGGGCGTACTGGCCGGCCCGGTCGGGCAGGAACTGGACGACCCGGCGGACCCCGGGTACTCCGCCGAGCAGTGGCGAGAGCAGGAAGACGGTCGGCACCAGCAGTCCCATGGCGGCGGTGAGGTTGCCCAGCAGCGCGGTCGCTCCGAGGCAGAGCACCACCAGCAGCGCCTGGTAGAGCACGCCGGCGACGGCGCTGCGCAGGAGGGCCGGCCCGTCCCAGGTGCCCGGGGCGGTGGCCGCGTAGCCGGCGAAGGCACCCGCCGTGCCGACGGCGCCGACGGCGAGGCCGACGAGCGCGCCGAGCGCCAACTTGGCGCCGTACAGCCGGTTGCGGCGCGGGACAGCGGTGAGCGACACGTTGATCATGCGGGTGTTGAACTCCTGCCCGATCAGCAGGATGCCGAAGCAGGCCAGGGCCGCCTGGCCGAAGTTGAGCCCGTAGAAGACCCCGATGCTCGGGTCGTCGGTGATGCTGTGGTCCTTGCCGCCGATGGCCGCGCCGATGGCGGTGGTGACCCCGGCGGTCAGCAGCAGGGCGAGCAGCGGGGTGATCCAGAGCGAGCGGAGGGTGGTGAGCTTGATCCGCTCGGCGCGCAGGACGTGCAGGACGTGCGCGGAGCCGGCAACGGGTGTGGTCATGCGGAGGCCTCCGCGCGGTACTCGACGCTGTCGGCGGTCATCCGCATGAACGCCTCTTCCAGCGAGTCCTGTTGGACGGCGATCTCGTACAGCACCACCCCGTTGGCGGCGGCGAGCGCGGCGATCCGCTCGGGTTCGGCGCCGCTCACCTCCCAGGCGCCGCCGTCGACTTCGGTGGCGTCGAGTCCGTGGTCGTGGCCGGGGCCGCCGAGCAGGGCGGCGAGCTTGGCGGGGGCGACGGCGCGGACCCTGATCCGGGTCCGGCCGTGGCGGTCGATGAACTCGGAGGTGGCGGCGTCGGCGAGCAGTCGGCCGCGCCCGATCACCACCAAGTGGTCGGCGGTGAGCGCCATTTCGGTCATCAGGTGGGAGGAGACCAGCACCGCCCGGCCCTCGGCGGCCAGGTCGCGCAGCAGGGTGCGGATCCAGCGGATGCCCTCCGGGTCCAAGCCGTTGACGGGTTCGTCCAGCAGCAGCACCGGCGGGTCGCCGAGCAGGGCGGCGGCCACCCCGAGGCGTTGGCGCATGCCGAGCGAGAAGCCCCGGATCCGCCGTCCGGCCGCGTCCGCCAGGCCGACCTGGCCGAGAACCTCGTCGACCCGGCGGGCCGGCAGCCCGTTGCTCGCGGCGAGCCAGCGCAGGTGGCCGTGCGCGGTCCGGCCGCCGTGCATCGCCTGGGCGTCCAGCAGTGCGCCCACCGTCCGCAGCGGGGCGGGGAGTTCGGCGTACGGGCGGCCGTCGACCAGGGCGTGTCCGGCGGTCGGCCGGTCGAGGCCGAGGACCAGGCGCATGGTGGTGCTCTTGCCGGCGCCGTTCGGGCCGAGGAAGCCGGTCACCACGCCGGGTCGGACCTCGAAGGTCAGGTCGTCGACGACGCGCCGGCCGTCGTACTCCTTGGTCAGGCCCTGGATCTCGATCACGGCCCGCTCCCCTCGTCTCGTCGTCGGTGGTCTCCGCCGGTGCCGTTGTGGCTGCCCCGGTCGGTGGCTCCATTCGACCGGAGCGGGCCGGTGCGGCGGATCCCGCCGGGGCGGGGATCCGCCTCCCTCCCAGGAGGGAGGGCGCGGGCGACCGGCGCGGGATCCGGGGACGGGGGCGACCTGGCAGGATGGCGCAATGTCCAAGATCGCAGCGCTGAGGGGCGCGAGCGCGGTGTCCGGAGGATCCGCGCCGGGAAGTGCGGTGTCCAGGCTCGTCGCGCCGCTGGCGGCCGGTGTCACGTACGCGCGGCTGCTGCACCTGCTGGTGGGGTGGATCTTCGCGGGCGTGGTGCTGATGATCTATCCGGGGACGTACCGGAAGGGCCTCGGCGAGATCCTCACGGCGAGCGTACTGGTGGACTGCGTGCTGCTCGCTGCGCTCGCGCTCATCCCGGCGGCTCGGCGGGCGGAGGGGGTGCAGGCGCGGCTGCTGCTGGTGCCCGACCGCGAGGAGGACATCGCCGCCGAGCCCTCCCGCACCTGGGCCGACCGGCGGCGGACGGCGGGTTGGCTGATCGGCCGGGTCGCGCTCGGCTCGGTGGCCGGGTTCGTGCTCTCCCTCGGCTCCGCCGCGTGCTACGACCGGCTGACCGGTCCGGACGCGCTCTGGTACCTCCCGTTCGCCCCGCTGCTGGTACTCGGTTTCGGCTGGTTCCTGGTCCTCGCCGGGCGCCTCCAACTCGCCATGGCCGTAAGGCTGTTGGGCCCGTCGCCGACCGAGCGGCTGGCGGAGGCGGAGCTGCGGGCCGAACGCCTGCTGGAGCGCAACCGGTTGGCCCGGGAGCTGCACGATTCGATCGGCCACGCACTGACGGTGACGGTCCTTCAGGCGGGCGCGGCGCGCGAGGTCGGGGACCCGGCCTTCGTCGCCAAGGCGCTCGAAGTCATCGAGGAGACCGGCCGCCAGGCCATGGAGGACCTCGAACGCACCCTCGTGCTGCTGCGCGAGACCCCGGCCGGGGCGAACGGCGTGGCCACCGAACAGCCCGGGATCGACCAGCTGCCCGCGCTGTTCGACACCGCCCGGGCGGCCGGCAGCCCGGTGGAGGCGCGGATGGAGGTGCCCCCCGGCACGCTGCCCGGGGTGCTCTCCCGCGAGTCGTACCGGATCGTCCAGGAGGGTGTCACCAACGCGCTCAAGTACGCGCCAGGCGAACCGGTCGACATCCGGATCGCCGTACGGGAAGGGCAGTTGGAGCTGCGCTGCGCCAACCGGCTGCCCGGCGCCGGGCGTTCGGCGGTCGGCGCGGCCGGGCCTGCCGGTCCGGCCGGTTCGGCACGGCCTCCGGCGGGCGGTGCGGGCCGGGGCGCGACGCGCAAGGGCGGCAAGGGGCTGCGCGGCATCCGCGAGCGCGCCACGCTGCTCGGCGGGGAGGCGGCGGCGGGGGTGTCGCAGGAGGGCGGAGGGGAGTGGGTGCTGACCGTCCGGCTGCCCCTACGCTTGGGCTCGTGACGAACGATCCTGTGACGCGAGGCCCGGCCGGAGGAGCCGCGGGGATGACGGACATCCTGCTCGCCGACGACGAGGAACTGGTCCGGGCCGGCCTGCGGGCCGTCCTGGAGGCGCAGGGGGACCTGCGGGTGGTCGGCGAGGCGGCCGACGGCGCGGAAGCGGTCGCGCTGGCCCGCGCGCTGCGCCCGCACGTGGTGCTGATGGACGTCCGGATGCCCGTGCTGGACGGCCTGGCGGCCACCCGCGAGCTGCTGCGCCCCGGCGCACCGGGGGAGCGCCCGCCGAGGATCCTGGTCGTGACCACCTTCGAGAACGACGACTACGTCTACCAGGCGTTGCGCGCGGGCGCCGACGGCTTCCTGCTCAAGCGCACCCGCCCGGCCGAGATCGCCCACGCGGTACGGCTGGTGGCGGCGGGCGAGTCGCTGCTGTTCCCGGCCGCGATCCGCCGGCTGGCGGCCGGGCACGGCAACCCGACCGCCCGGGCGGCCATGGAGCGGGCGTCGCTGACCGGGCGCGAGGCGGAGGTGCTGCGGCTGGTCGCGCGGGGCCTGAGTAACGGGGAGATCGCCGAGCGGCTGTTCCTCGGCGTACAGACGGTGAAGACGCACGTCAGCAGCGTGCTGGCGAAGCTGGGGGCGCGGGACCGCACCCAGGCGGTGATCGCGGCGTACGAGTCGGGGTTCGTCGAGCCCTCGGAGTGACGCGGGCTGATGATGCGTCAGAAAGGGCCGCTCAGGCCGGGTAGGCGTGGGTCTGGGCGGCCTTGACCGAGGCCCAGACCGCGACGCCGGGCGCCAGCTCCAGCTCCGCGACGGCGGCCGGGGTCAGGTCGGCGGCCATCGGCAGGTCGCCGGAGAGTTCGACGCGGACCTGGTCGCCGTGCAGGTCGAGCCCGGTGACCTCGGCCTGCCAGAGGTTGCGCGCGCTGGTCCGCGGACGCTCCCGGTACAGCGTCACGGCGGAGGGCGGGAAGGCGACGAAGGCCGGACCGTCCAGCTCCTCGGTGGTGGCCAGCGCCGTGCCGTCCGGGAGCGTGACCCGGGAGCCCTCGGCCCGGCCCTGGTACAGGTTCAGTCCGACCAGCCGGGCGATGTAGTCGGTGCGCGGGCGCCGGGCGACCTCCGCCGGGCTGCCGGACTGCACCTCGTGCCCGTCCTCGATCACCACCAGTCGGTCGGCCAGCACCATGGCGTCCAGCGGGTCGTGCGTCACCAGCACCGCCACCGCCTCGAACTCGGCCAGGTGGCGCCGCAGTTGGGCGCGTACGTCGAGCCGGGTGCGGGCGTCCAGGGCGGCCAGCGGCTCGTCCAGTAGGAGCAGCCGGGGGCGTACGGCGAGGGCTCGGGCGAGCGCCACCCGCTGGGCCTGGCCGCCGGAGAGCCGGCCGGGGCGGACCGGGGCGTGGTCGGCCAGGCCCATCCGCTCCAGCCAGTCGGCCGCCTCGGCCCGCGCCTCCCGCTTGGGGCGGCCCTGGCAGCGCGGGCCGAAGGCGACGTTGTCGAGCGCGCTCAGGTGCGGGAACAGCAGGTAGTCCTGGAACACCACGCCGACCGGCCGCTCCTCGGCCGGGGTGTGCACGCGCTGCGCCGGGTCCTCCAGGAGGCGGCCGTCCAGGCGCAGGTGGCCGCCGGTGAGCGGGAGCAGCCCGGCGAGGGCGCGCAGGGCGGTGGACTTCCCGGCGCCGTTGGGGCCGAGCAGTGCCACCACCTCGCCGGGGGCGGCGGTCAGTGCGAGGTCGAGGGCGAACGCGGCGCGCTCGACCCGCAGGCGGGCGTCCAGGGCGGGGCCGGGGCGGCTTTCGGTGCTCATCGGGGCGGCGTCCAGGTGTCCAGTGCGTCTGCTGCGTTCAGCGTGTCCGGGATGGCAGGTGGGGAGGGGAGGGCGCGTGCGGTCGGGATGGTGCGGGTGGTCAGGATGGCCTGTGCGCTCGGGACGGCGCGGGCGGGCGGGGTCACGGCGTCGACAGCCAGCGGTCGCGCAGGCCGACCAGGACGGCGACGGAGACCACCAGCAGCACCAGCGACAGCGCGATCGCCGCCTGCGGGTCCGACTCCATGGCCAGGTAGACGGCCAGCGGCATGGTCTGGGTGCGGCCCGGGAAGTTGCCCGCGAAGGTGATCGTCGCACCGAACTCGCCGAGCGCCCGGGCCCAGGCCAGGACGGCCCCGGCGGCGATCCCCGGCGCGATCAGCGGCAGGGTGACCCGCCGGAACGCGGTCAGTCGGGAGGCGCCCAGGGTCGCGGCGGCCTCCTCGTAGCGGGGGTCGGCGGCCCGCAGCGCGCCCTCGACGCTGATCACCAGGAACGGCATCGCCACGAACGCCTCGGCGATCACGACCCCGGTGGTGGTGAACGGCAGCGTGATGCCGAAGGCCGAGTCGAGCCAGGAGCCGACGATGCCGCGCCGCCCGAGCACCAGCAGCAGCGCCACACCGCCGACCACCGGCGGCAGCACCAGCGGCAGGGTGACCAGCGCCCGGATCACCCGCCGGCCCGGCAGCTCGGTGCGGGCGAGCAGCCAGGCCAGCGGGACGCCCAGGACCAACGACACGGCGGTGGCCGCGGTCGCGCTGATCAGCGACAGGCGCAGCGCGTCCCAGACGGCGGTGCTGGTGAGCTGCTCGGACAGGTCGCTCCAGGGCGCCCGGATCAGCAGGCCGACCAGCGGCAGGACCAGGAACGCCAACCCGAGCAGCGCCGGGAGCAGCAGGGCGACCGGGGCGCGGTGCGTCCGCGGGCGTCGGTTTCGCGGGGCGCGGCTTCGTGGGTCGCGACGCGGCGGGGCCGTCTCGGCTTCCGCCGCGCCGCCGCCGACGGTGCGGTTCCGACCGGAGTCGCGTCCGGAGTCGCGTCCGGAGCCGTCCCCGGAGCCGGTGGTGCGCTCGCTCACGGTGCCTGGAAGCCCGCCGAGGTCAGCACCTGCTTGGCCTCGGGCGACTGGACGTACGCGACGAAGGCGGCGGCGCCGTCCTTGTTCGGCGCCTTGGCGAGTGCGGCGATCGGGTAGTCGTTCACGGCCTTGTCGGCCTCGGGGAAGTCCACGCCGTCGATCTTCGCAGCATCGGCCTGCACATCGGTCCGGTACACCAGGGACGCGTCGACCTCGCCGAGTTCGACCTTGGTGAGCGCGCCCTTGACGTCCTGCTCCAGGGTGACCGGGGTGAGGTCGACGCCCGCCGCCTTGAGCGCGGTCTGGGCGGCGGCGCCGCACGGCACCTCCTTCGCGCACAGCGCGACCTTCACGCCGGAGGCGGTGAGGTCCTTGAGGCCCGCGATGTGCTTGGGGTTGCCCTTGGGGACGGCGATGGTGAGCGTGTTCCGGACGAAGGTCGTCGGCTGCCCGCTGGCACCGCCCGCGTCCGTCACGGTCTTCATGGTGGCCGGGCTGGCGGCGGCGAACACGTCCGCCGGGGCACCGGAGTTGATGCTGGTGGCGAGGCTGGAGCTGCCGCCGAAGTTGAAGGTGACCTTGGCGCCCGGGTTGGCGGCCTCGAACTTCTTGCCGAGCTCGGTGAAGGTCTCCTTGAGCGAGGCGGCGGCGAAGACGGTAATGGTGCCGGAGGCCTTCGGGACGCTGCTGCCCGCGGCGGAGGCGTTCGTGGAGGTGCTCGAAGAGGCCGAGGAACCGGAGGACTTGCCGCCGTCGCTGCCGCAGGCGCTGACTCCGAGCCCGAGGACGAGGACCGCGGCGGTGGCGACGGCGAGCCTGCGGGCGGTGGGCGTACGGGTGCTCATCGGTGCTTCCCCTCCAGGGTGCGCGCCGGGAGGGGCGCGAGGGACGAGCCGCAGGTGCGGCCATTACGGCGATCATAGTGCCGCAAATGCGAGCGATAAATCCCCTGTCGGTTCGCACAGCTGGGGGCCGCAGGGGTCTCGGGGCTGCTGTGGGATGGCTCAACCGGGACTCGCGGGGCGCGGTGAGGACGGTGAGGGTGGTGAGGCGGTCAGGCTGGTGGGGACGGTGGGCCGGTGGGGGCGCTGGCGAGGGGCGCGCGGTAATTGCGTCGCGCCGTGGGTGGTCGAACGGCGAGAGTGGTCGCCGTCCGTACAGACGGCCGGGCCGGTCGGACACACGGCCGGGGCCGAACCAAGGGGAAGAGTCCGTCCATGTCCACGCTGCGCGTCACCGCCGAGAAGCTGGTCATCCTGGAGCACCCGAACGCCGATGCCCTGGAGCTCGCCCAGGTCTGCCTCTACCGGGCGGTGGTCGCGAAAGGCGCGTACCGGACCGGGGACCACGCCGTCTACATCCCCGAACAGTCCGTCCTCCCGGATGAGTTGATCGAGGAGCTGGGTCTGACCGGCAAGCTGGCCGGCGCCCGGGCGAACCGGGTGAAGGCGGTGCGGCTGCGCGGCGAGCTGTCCCAGGGCGTCGTCTGCCGGCCCGCCGCGCTCGCCGGCACCGACCTGGCCGTCGCGGCCGAGCGCGGTGAGGACTTCGCCGAGCTGCTCGGGGTCGTCAAGTGGCAGCCGCCGGTGCCGACGTCGATGAGCGGTGACGTGGTCAGTGCGCCGGACCTGCTGCCCTGGGTGGACATCGAGAACCTCAAGCGCTACCCCGAGGCCTTCGCGCCGGGCGAGCCGGTGGTACTGACCGAGAAGCTGCACGGCAGCTGCTGCCTGGTCACGTACACCGCCGCCACCGGCGAGGTGCGGGTGTCGTCCAAGGGCATCGGTGCGCAGGGGCTGGCGTTGGCCGAGGACGCGCGCAACCTCTACTGGCGGGCGGTGCGCGCGTACGACATCCCGGCGGTGGCGGCCCGGCTGGCGGAGCGCCTCGGGGCCGAGCGGGTCGGCATCTTCGGCGAGGTCTTCGGCGAGGGCGTGCAGGACCTGGGCTACGGCGCCTCGGCGCGCACCGAGCGGCCCGGTTACGCCGCGTTCGACGTGTCGGCCCTCGTGGACGGGCAGCTGAACTGGCTTTCGGCAGCCGAACTGCTGGACGGGGAACTGCCGTTGGTGCCCGAGCTGTGGCGCGGACCGTTCGATCCGGAGACCGTGCTGGGGTTCGCGCGGGGCCGGGAGACCGTCTCCGGGCGTGAACTGCACCTGCGCGAGGGCGTGGTGGTGCGGCCGGTCACCGAGCGCTGGAGCCCGGTGCTCGGTGGGCGGGCGATCGCCAAGGTGGTCAGCGAGGCTTACCTGACCCGCAAGGGGGGCACCGAGTACGAGTGAGACGGGCCCGGATCCGGTGGCCGGGCAGGTCGGTCCGGCCGACCGGTCCGGGTGCGGCTCCTCTCGGTGCTGACCGCCCGTCGGTAGAGGCGGCGGGCGAGTCCCCGTACAGAAGGAGTGCCGATGGCCACCGAAGTCCTCCCCGTTCCCGACCCCGGCCTCGTGCCCGCCCCCACCTCCGCGATACCCGTGCCGGCCGGGAACCCGCTGGTCGGATCGCTGTTCGACCTCACCCGCCGCCCGCTGCGCAGCTACCTCGCGGCCCGCCGCGACCACGGCGACGTGGTGCGCTTCCAGGCCGGGCCGCCCGGGCTGCGGGCCGACTTCTACGGGGTGTTCTCGCCGGAGGGCGTCCGCCAGGTGCTGGCGGGCGAGGCGGCCAACTTCCGCAAGGAGGACCCGTTCTACGACGAGCTCCGGAGCAGCGTCGGCAACGGGCTGCTGACCAGTCAGGACGCCGAGTACCAGCGCCAACGCCGGATGGTGCAGCCGCTGTTCACCCGGCGCCGGGTGGACGGCTACGCGGACGCGCTCGCGCAGGAGGCGCAGTCGCTCGCCGAGCGGTGGCGGGCGGTGCCCGGCGGGGTGGTGGACGCGGCGGACGAGACGTCCCGGTTCGCGCTGCGGGCGGTCGCGCGCATCCTCTTCGGCGCCGACGTGGAGGAGGCGATAGCGGTGGTCCACCGCAGCTTCCCGGTGCTCGGCGAGTACGTGAAGGAGCGCGGCTACGCCCCGGTCCGCCTCCCGCGCACCTGGCCGACGCCGGCCAACCGGCGCGGTGCCGAGGCCCAGCGGGCGCTGTACGGGGTCTGCGACCGGATCATCGCCGAACGGGCCGCGCGGGGCGGCGGCGACGAGGGCGCGGACGACCTGCTCACCCTGCTCGGCCGGGCCCGCGACGACAACGGAGAGCGGCTGGACCCGGCCGAACTCCGGGACCAGGTCCTGGTGTTCCTGCTCGCCGGGCACGAGACCACGGCCACCGCGCTGGCCTTCGCGCTGCACCTGCTGGCCAAGCACCCCGAGCAGCGGCGGCTCGCCCGCGAGGAGGCGCGGACCGTCCTGGCCGGGCGCGCGCCGACGGCGGCGGACCTGGACGCGCTCCCGTACATCACCCGGGTGCTGAAGGAGGCGATGCGGCTCTATCCGTCGGCGGCCCTGGGCGGGCGGCGGGCGGTCGAGGAGACCGTCATCGACGGGTACGTGATCCCGGCGGGGGCACAGGTCGTCGTCGCACCGCTGGTCACCCACCGGCACCCGGACCACTGGGAGGATCCGGAGCGCTTCGACCCGGACCGCTTCCTGCCGGAGGCGGAGCGGGCCCGGCACCGCTACGCCTGGTTCCCGTTCGGGGGCGGGCCGCGGGCCTGCATCGGGCAGCACTTCTCGATGCTGGAGGCGGTGCTGGCGCTGGGGGTGCTGCTGCGGGACTTCGAGGTGGAGGCGGTGGACCGGAGGGTAGCGCTCGCCCAGGGGATCACGCTGCGGGCGGCGAGCCCGATGCGGATCCGGGTGACGGCTGACAGCTGACGGCTGACGGGTTCAGCGAACAACGAACAGCGAAGAGCGAACAACAGACAGCGGACAGATGACAGATTTCAAACTCTGTTATCTGTCTGTTGTCATCTGTGCGCCGTCCGCTGGGCAGACGACCGGAGCATTCGAACACATCACCCGGGCCTCGCGGGCAGCTTTTCAGATCTTTGTCTGACCGATTCCGGCCCCTCGATAGCGTCCCACGCACCCCAGGCCGGAAGCGCACATGCGGTTGGCATATGCCCTTCGTATGCAGTCCGCCCGGCCCGGGGAGCCCGGGCGCACCGCGTACCGCCTCCGGGCCCGACCGGTCGACCGGAGGTCCCATGGGCACCATCAACCACCTCAGCTTCGGCTGGCTGACCCCCGCCCTCTCGTACCTGATGGCCTGCGCCGGCGCGGCCCTCGGGCTGCGCTGCACGCTGCGCGGCCTGGCCGCGAGCGGCCCGGCCCGGCGGAACTGGCTGGTCACGGCCGCCGCCGCGATCGGCTCCGGAATCTGGACCATGCACTTCGTCGCCATGTTCGGCTTCACCGTCGACGGCACCGAGCTGCGCTACAACGTGCCGCTGACCGTCCTCAGCCTCGTGGTCGCGGTGCTGGTCACCGGCCTCGGCCTGACCGTGGTCTGCTACGGCCGGCACCGCGGCCTCTCCCTGCTGTCCGGCGGCGTCACCACCGGTCTCGGCGTCGCCGCGATGCACTACCTGGGCATGGCCGCCCTCCGGATGCACGGCGGGCTGCACTACGACGCCGGGACGGTCGCGCTGTCCGTGCTGGTCGCGGTCGGCGCCGCCACCGCCGCGCTCTGGGCTGCCGTCACCATCCGCAACGTGTATGCGGCCGCGGCCGCCGCGATGGCCATGGGCCTCGCCGTCAGCTGCATGCACTACACCGGCATGGCCGCCGTCCATGTCCGGTTGGAGCCGACCCGGACCGGCCTCGGCGGGGTCAGCCCGATGGAGTTCGTCTTCCCGCTCGCCGTCGGCCTCGGCTCGTTCCTCTTCCTCGCCTCGGCCTTCGTCGCGCTCTCGCCGACCGCCCAGGAGCGGGCCGGCTACCGGGAGGCCGGCGAGTTGGCCACCGAGGAACTCCCCGCCGGGCCCCCGTACCCCGAGCCCCCGTACCCCGAGCCCGCCCGGCAGGAGCTCGCCCCGGCCGAGGCCGGGCGGCGCGGCGGCGAGGGGCGCGACGGCGAACGGCACGGCCGCGCCGCCTGAGCCGCGCCCCCTCCAGTCCCCGACCGCCTGTCCCCGCCCGCCTGCCTCCGCCCTCCCGCCTCTCCCTGCCCGAAAGGCTCCTCACCCATGCGAGAAGACCGTGGTACCGCCCCCGGTGCCCGTCGGGGTGCCCATGCCGGGCCGCCCGCCCGTCCACCGCGGCCCGGCCCGTGGCTGCGCGGCCTGCGCCCCCGGACGGTCCGCGCCCGGATCATCGCCCTGCTGATGGTCCCGGTCGTCTCCGTCATCGCCCTGTGGGGGTTCGCCACCGTCACCACCGCCCAGGGCGTCTGGGGCCTGATGCGCCAGCGCGACGCCCAGCGCACGCTGCTCACGCCGGTCGCGGAGACGGTCGCCGGACTGCAAGTCGAACGCACGGCCGTCGGTCAGCTGCTGGCCGCCCCGGTGGCCGCCCCCAGCGCCGTCCGTGAGAGTGCTCTGCGCGAGGCGGCGGCGGCCACCGACCGGGCGCTCACCCCGCTGTTCCCGGACCCCCGCCGGCCCGACCGGGGCTACAACCGTGCCGACGCCCAGGGCCTGGGCGGGGACGCGGCCGCCCGGCTGGACGCGCTCGGCGGCTCCCTCGCCGCCCTGCCCGTCCTGCGCGACCGGGTCCTGGCCAGGAGCGTCGGCTGGCCCGAGGCGTACGCCGCGTACGGCGAGGCGGTGGACCGGGCGCTCGCCGCCGCCGGTGCCGTCGCGCCGCTCCAGGACCGCCAGGTGGCCGCCGACGCGCGGGTGCTGCTGGAGCTGGCCCGGTCCCGGGAGCTGCTCGCCCGGGAGGACGCCCTGCTGCGCGCCGCCCAGCTGTCCGGCGGGCTCGGCGACGACCAGCTGCGGGAGTTCGCCGGCGCGGCCTTCGCCCGGCGCGAGTTCGAGCGGGGCGCCGCCGCCGAGCTGCGCCCCGCCGACCGGGCGGCGCTGCTCGCCGTCACCGGTGGCCAGGACCACCGCGAGCTGGCCGGGTACGAGGACAGGGTGCGGACGGCCGCCGACGGCCGGACGGCGGTCGCGGCGGTGCCGGCCGACCGGTGGGCGATGGTCGCGGGCAATGTGGCCGGCGGCCTGCGGACCGTCGAGGACCAGGCCGGACGGCTCGCCGCCGAGCGCCAGGACCCGTACGCCCTGGGCCTGTTCACCCCGGCGGGGATGGCGGTGCTGCTCGGACTGGTCGGCGTGGTGGCCTCGTTGGTGATCTCGGTGCAGATCGGGCGCGGGCTGGTCACCGATCTGATCGGCCTGCGCAACTCGGCACTTGAGCTGGCCGGGCGCAAACTTCCGGCGACCATACGGAAGTTGCGTGCAGGGGAGGAGGTGGACATCGAGGCCGAGGCGCCCCGGCCGGTGGGGCGGGGCGACGAGATCGGCCAGGTGCAGCGGGCGCTGGGCACCGTCCAGCGGGCGGCCGTGACGGCGGCGGTCGAGCGGGCCGAGGTGCTCTCCGGGGTCTCCGGTGTGTTCGTCAACCTCGCGCGCCGCAGCCAGGTCCTGGTGCACCGCCAACTCACCCTGCTGGACGCGATGGAGCGCCGCACCGACGACCCGTCCGAGCTGGCCGACCTGTTCCGCTTGGACCACCTCACCACCCGGATGCGCCGCCACGCCGAGGGCCTGATCATCCTCTCCGGGGCCGCTCCCGGGCGGGGCTGGCGTCGGCCCGTCCCGCTGGTGGACGTGGTGCGCGCGGCCGTCTCGGAGGTCGAGGAGTACGCCCGGGTCGAGGTCCACCCGCTGCCACGGGCCGCGGTGGTCGGCCACGCCGTCGCCGACCTCACCCACCTGGTGGCCGAACTCGTCGAGAACGCCACCGGGTTCTCCCCGCCGCACACCCGGGTGCACATCCGGGGCGAACGGGTCGGCAACGGCTTCGCGTTGGAGATCGAGGACCGCGGCCTCGGCATGGGGCCGGAGGTGCTGGCCTCGGCCAACCGCCGGATCGCCGCCGCCGAGCAGAGCGACCTCTTCGACAGCGACCGGCTCGGCCTGTTCGTGGTCAGCCGGCTCGCCCGGCGGCAGGACGTCAAGGTCTCGCTGGTGACCTCCGCGTACGGCGGCACCACGGCGGTGGTCCTGCTGCCGACCACGCTGCTGGCCGACGAGACGGCCGACGATACGGCCGAAGTGGAGGCGGAGATGGGGGCGGCGGAGGCGCGGTACGGCTTCGAGCCGGTGCCGCCCCTGCCGCGCGCGGCGGCGCCGGGCGGCGTGGCGGTCGGGGCGGGGCCGACGGAGCCGGTGTTCGCCGAGCGGGCACAGCACGGTGGCCCGGAGCGGGAGTTCACGCCGGTGCACGGTCACGCGGGGGAGCCGACGGGGGGTCCCAGCGGTGTCCCGGGCGGCGCCCTGAGCGGCGATCCGAGGCGCCGGGAGTACTCGCAGGGCGGGGCAAGTGACGGGCTTCCGGCGGCGGGTGGGCCGCCGCCGGAGGGTGGGGCGCTGCTGCCGTTCGGTGCCCGGGGCAGCGACCCCGGGCCGGTGCGCCGTACCCCCTACCGGGCCTCCGGTGCCCGGGTGGCCGGTCCGGCTGCGGACGGGGGCGCGGGTGCGGCCGCCCGTCCGCAGTCCGGGCCGCCGCAGCCGTACAGCGCGGAGCCGTACCGTACGGAACGCCGTTCGGAGCCGGTAGCCGGACCAGGCTCGCGCGGTCCCCGTCCGGACAGTCAACGTCCGGACAGTCAACGACCGGACGGCCATCGGCCGGACGGCCCCCAAGTCGACTCGGGCCCCGAGGAGTTGCCGCGCCGGACCCGCCAGGCGAGCCTCGCACCGCAGCTGCGCGAGGGCCCGGCCCGTCCGACCGCGCACAGTCGTCGTACGGCCGCCGCCACTGCAGCCGTGGCCTCGGCCGGCCCCGGGTCCGGCGACGGCTTCGGCGCCGCGGGCCGCAGCCCGGAGGAGGCGCGGGCGGCGATGTCGGCCTTCCAGAACGGATGGGCGCGCGGTCTGCACCCGGAGGGTCGGCGGGACGGGCAGCCCGCCGACGCTCCGCGGCCGCCGCGGGCGCGCCACCCCCAACCCCCGTCCCGACCCGAAGGAGAGCGTCCGTGATCGCCACCACCCACCGTGCGGGGGAGCTGAACTGGCTCCTCGACGAGCTGGTCCAGCGCGCCCCCGAGCTCCGCTTCGCCGTGATGCTCTCCGCCGACGGCCTGGCCATGGGCACCTCGGCCGGTCTGGCGCGGGAGGACGGGGAGCATCTGGCGGCCGTCGCCTCCGGCTTCCACAGCCTGGCCAAGGGCGCCGGCCGGCACTTCGGTGCGGGTGAAGTCCGCCAGACCATGGTCGAGTTGGAGGGCGGCTACCTGCTGGTCGCGGCGGCCGGGGAGGGCACCTGCCTCGCCGTGTTCACCACGGCCCGGGCCGACCTCGGCCTGGTCGCCTACGAGATGGCCAGGCTGGTCCGCCGGGTCGGGGAGCACCTGAGCGCCCCGCCGCGGACGGTGGGCGGCCGGTGAGTCCGGTGCCCCACCCGCCCCGGGGGCGACATTCCGAGCACCCGAGGGCCGAACCCGACGGTCACCCCCGCAACCCGCTCGCGGCCGCCCACCGGGCCCGCTGGTACGACGACGACGCCGGGCCGCTGGTCCGCCCGTACGCGATGACCAGGGGGCGCACCGGGGCCGGGGAGCAGCGCTTCGACCTGATCGCCGTGGTGGTCGCCGAACTCCCCGACCCGGCGCTCGTACCGGACGCGCCCGAGCCGCCGGTCGGCCCGGAACAGGCGCGCATCCTCGCGCTGTGCCGGGGCACCCCGCTGTCCGTGGCCGAGCTGGCCGCCGAGCTCGACCTGCCGGTGGGCGTCGTGCGGGTGCTGCTCGGCGACCTGCTGGCGGCCGGGCTCATCCGGGTCCGCCGTCCCGTCCCGCCCGCCCTGCTCCCCGACGAGCGCATCCTCCAGGAGGTCATCCGTGGACTCCGTGCACTCTGACCACCCGTCCGACCTGCCCGACCCGTCGGTATCGTCCGGCCGGTCCGGTCCGTACGGCGGGTCGGACCCGTTCGATGCCGAGGATCCCGACGACGCCGTGCTGGCGCTCAAGATCCTGGTGGCGGGCGGCTTCGGGGTCGGCAAGACGACGCTGGTCGGTGCGGTCAGCGAGATCCGGCCGCTGCGCACCGAGGAGCGGCTGACCGAGGCCGGGCGGGAGGTGGACGACCTCGACGGCGTGGAGCGGAAGTCGACGACCACGGTGGCGATGGACTTCGGTCGGATCACCATCCGCGAGGGGCTGGCGGTCTACCTGTTCGGCACCCCGGGGCAGGACCGGTTCTGGTTCCTCTGGGACGAGCTGGCCCAGGGGGCGCTCGGTGCGGTGGTGCTCGCCGACACCCGCCGGCTGACCGACTGCTTCCCGGCCGTCGACTTCTTCGAGCACCGGGGCATCCCCTTCGTGGTCGCGGTGAACCGTTTCGCCGGGACACGGGAGTTCAGGCCGGAGGAGGTCGCCCGCGCGCTGGACCTGGACGCGGGTACGCCGGTGCTGTTGTGCGATGCGCGCCACCGGGCCTCGGGCAAGGAGGTGCTGATCAACCTGGTCGAGCACGCGGGCCGGGTGCACGCCGCCCGGCTGCTCGCGGACGTCTCTCCGGTGGGCTGAGGCGGCGGCGGGAGGTGTCGGCGTGCGGATGACAGCTGACAACTCACAACTAACAGATGACAGCTGACAGATTTCGAAATCTGTCAGCTGTCATCTGTCACCCGTCGACTCTCAGCGGTTCCGGGTCCGGTGGTTCAGCTGTGCCACTGGAACACGATCCGGGTCCAGCTGGACCCGGGGCAGTTGCCCCAGACCGCCCAGGCCTGCGGCCGCGCGCCGATCCACAGGCCGGTGCTCGACGAGCCGTCGGCACAGTAGGTGATGGTGCGCAGTCGTCCGGAGTAGACGTTGCAGGTCCCCTCCCAGCGCCAGCCGTAGTCGGCGGTGATGACGCAGCGGTAGGTCGCGGTCTCGACGGTGTTCCAGTCCGTGTCGGTCTCGGGGGTGATGGCCTGGGTCCGGACCGTCGCCGCGGCGGCCGGCAGGGCGGTGGTCCCGAGCACGCCGAGGGCGGCCGTGGCGGCCAGCCCGAACGTGACGATCTTCCTGGCGATGCAACCTCGCACGGTGGTTCTCCTTGCTCAGGGGTTCTCGTCGGGCGGAGCCGTCCCCGGTCGCCGGGGTGTCCGCGCGGAGGTGAAGTCCCGCTTCCTGTGCGGTTGGTGACATGGTGCACACGAATGACTGCGCACAGTGAGACGACGAACTATGATGTGACCTGTGTCACAAGTCATTCGGTCGGCTCAAGACCCCTGTGGCCAGGGCGGACCGGGTGCTCGGGGTGCCGATTTCCGGGGAGAGCGGCATGGTGGATTGCAGCGGTCGAAATGCGGGCGGCGGACGGGAAGAGGGCTTCGGTCCGAGTGGGAGTGGCGGTCAATCGGCCGAATTCAACCGGGTGTTCACGGATCTCCTGCCCAGACTCCAGCAGGCGGCGGCCTCCCTCGCCGGCGGTCCGGTCGGCGCCGGGGACGTCGTCCACGAGGCGTACCTGCGGATCGCCCGCCGGCCGGAGCGCTTCCTCGGTCATCCGCAGCCGTACGCCTACGCGTTCACCACGATGGTGAACATCCTGCGCGACCAGTGGCGCCGGGAGCGCCGGCGGGTGTCGATGCCCGAGGTGCCGGAGGTGGGAGACGCCGTCGACCGGGACCGGGGGGAGTTCGACCCCCGGTCCGGCGGGATGGCCGAGTTGCAGGCGCGCTGGGAGGTGGTGCGCCTGCTGGGCTTCCTGACCGTCAAGCAGGCCCGCGCGGTGGCGCTGGTGGACCTCGACGGCTACAGCGTCGACGAGGCCGCCGAGCTGCTCGGGCTGCACCGCAGCACGCTGGCCGTCACCCGGCGCCGCGCCCACGGCCGACTGCGCGCCGTCCTCCAGCGGGAACGCGAACGCGAGCGGGAGGCGGGGTGCGAACGCGAGCAGGAGCGGGGGTGCGAACAGGAGCGCGAGCGGGAGCACGAGCGGAGCTGAGGGTGTGGCGGTGCGCGGGGCGGCGGGCGTGCGAGCGCCGCCCCGACGCACCGAGCTGACGGCAAGTCAGCTGATGCGCCGCCCCGGCCCGTACCCTGCGAATCGTGATCATCCACCAGCACGGCCGCCTGCGCGCACTGGCCGAGGACGGCCGCTGGCCCGAGCTGCTCGCCGCCTACCGGCAGGGCCGCGCGGCCGCCGTGGCGGAGGCGGGCGAGGAGGCCGCGGCCGTGCTGACCGCGCCGCTCGGCCACCTGATCGCCTACGCGGCGCCGCCCGAGCTGGCCGTCCGCCTGTTCGACCGGGACGGCGGCACGGGGACGGCCGCCGGAGTGGCCGACCACGACGCCGGCCCGCTCTGGGAGGTGCTGGCGACCCGGCACTCCTGGCTGCGGCTGGCCCCGTTGCTCGGTCCGGTCCCGGTGCGACGGCTGGTCGCGCACACCCGGGCGCTGCTCGGCGAGGACCTCTCGTACGGGGCCGAGCCCGACCCGGAGGGCGTGCCGCTGCGCCTGGAGCCGTGGGAGGCGGCGGGCTGGGACGAGGCGGCCCGGGTACGCGAGTACCTGCCCGGCGGGGGCGCGCGCAGTGCGCTGCTGACCCTGCCAGCCAGCCGGGAGGGCTTGGGCGAGGTGGAGCTGCCCCCGGTGGCGCGGTCGGCCGGACGGCCGGACGGGCCGCCGGTCACCCGGGCCCTGGAGGGGCTGGGCGCGCTCGCGCCGTGGGCGGAGACGGCCTGCGTCCGCGGCCGGGCCCCGGCGGCGGCCGCCCTGCTGGCCCGCGACCGGCGGGTGGTCGGCGGGTACCTGCCGTTCGCGCTCGTCTACCCGGCGCTGGTGCGGTCCGCCGCCCTGGAGCGGGCGCAGGGCTGCGCGCACGGGAGGCTGGGGGTGTGGCGGGCACTGGCCGCGATGGCCGCGATGGCCGGGGCGGACGGCCTGGACGGCCTGGATGGTCCGGACGGGGCAGGCGGGGTGGACCGGGGCGAGGTGAACGCGCTGGTGGACCGGATGCGCTGTTTCACCTGGCAGGAGCCGTCGGCCGGGCTGCACCATCTGCACGTCGTGCTGGAGGACCCGGCCGGCGGGGTGTCCTGGGTGGTCAGCGGCTCGCAGGACCTGTGACGAGCGGGCCGGGTACCTGTTCGGGCCCGACCGGGAACGTCGGCCGGACGGGAAAACGAGGACCCCCGGTCCGGCGCCGTTTCCGGGGGTTGGTGGGGGCGCCGGACCGGGGGAGTGCGGGGGTCGCTGCCGGGGTCAGACCCCGGCGGTGGCCGCGCCCTGGGTGGCGGTGCCCCGGGTGGGGACAGCCTCGGGGGCGGTCTCGGGAGTGGCCTCGGGGGTGTCGGCCGTAGAGCCGTCCGACGCGGCGGCGGGACCGGAGGCCGCACCGTGCGAGTCGACCAGTGTCAGCTCGTCGAACGGCAGCTCACCGGCCAGCACCCGCCGGGCGCGCTCGGCGTCGATCTCGCCGGTCCAGTGCCCGATCAGCACGGTCGCGACGGCGTTGCCCGCGAAGTTGGTGAGCGCGCGGGCCTCCGACATGAAGCGGTCGATGCCGACGATCAGGCCGACCCCGTCCACCAGCGCGGGCTTGTGCGACTGGAGCCCGCCCGCGAGGGTGGCCAGGCCGGCGCCGGTGACCCCGGCCGCGCCCTTGCTCGCGATCACCATGAAGACCAGCAGCGAGAGCTGTTCGCCGAGCGACATCGGCTTGTCCATCGCCTCGGAGATGAAGATCGACGACATGGTCAGGTAGATGGCGGTGCCGTCGAGGTTGAAGCTGTAGCCGGTCGGCACGGTGATGCCGACGACCGGGCGGCTGACGCCCAGGTGCTCCATCTTGGCGATCAGGCGGGGCAGCGCGCTCTCGGAGGAGGAGGTGGAGAGGATCAGCAGGAACTCGCGGCCGAGGTACTTCAGCAGCGCGAACACGTTGACCCCGGCGACCAGGCGCAGCAGCGTGCCCAGCACCACGACGACGAAGAGCACGCAGGTGACGTAGAAGCCGATCATGATGACGGCCAGGCTCTTCAGCGCGGCGGTGCCGGTGGCGCCGACCACGGCGGCCATCGCACCGAAGGCGCCGACCGGCGCGACCCACATGATCATCGACATGACCCGGAAGACCAGCCGCTGCACGTGCTCGATCCCGCGCAGCACCGGCGCGCCGGCCGGGCCCATCGCCTGGAGGGCGAAGCCGGTGAGCAGGGCGACCAGCAGGGTCTGGAGCACCTTGCCCTGGGTCAGGGCGGAGAACAGCGTCTCGGGGATCATCCCGAGCAGGAAGTCGGCGGTCGACTGGGCGCCGCCGGCGGCCGCCTGGGCGTGGCCGGACTTGGCGAGCGCGGCGGTCAGGTGCAGGCCGCCGCCGGGCTCCAGCAGGTTGCCGACGACCATGCCGATGGCCAGCGCGACGGTCGACATGGCGAGGAAGTAACCGAGGGCGAGGCCGCCGACCTTGCCGACCTTCGCGGCCTTGGTCACCGAGCCGATGCCCAGGACGATGGTGCAGAAGATCACCGGGCTGATCATCATCTTGATCAGGTTGACGAAGCCCGTGCCGATCGGCTTCAGCTCCACGGCGAAACCGGGGGCGGCCAGGCCGACCACCACACCCGCGACCACCGCGGCGATCACGGCGATGTAGAGGTAGTGGGTCCGGTCCTTGCGTCTGGGTCCCGCCGCCGCGGCGGCTCCAGTGATCGACATCTGCGGCTCCCTTGCCGTGCAGTCCTGGTGGCCCCGGGGGGATGGGCCGCTCTGACTATGGGCTCCGAGGTGACGGAGGTCACGTTTGCGTTCATAGAGTTCATGAACGGCGCGGGCGGCCCGGATGTCCGACCCGGCTGTCCGGCCCGGATGTCCGGCCCGGAGGCCTGGCCCGCGAACGGTGCGGGCCGGACGGCCCTCGGGGGCGCCCGGGGGCGTGGTGCACACTGGCAGGCATGTCCGAGCGCACCGCCCCCACCGCCCCGCGCCGCCGTTCGCACCGGCCGACGGGCCGCGGTCCCCGGCGGCTGGTCCGCAGCCTGGCCGGGCAGCTGTTCGTCGTCCAGGTGGTGATCGTCGCCGCCGTGGTCGCCGGTGGCGCGGTGCTCGCGTACCTCTTCACCGCCGACCGTGCCGAGGACGCCGCCCGTCGCCAGGTCACCGCGGTCGCGCACGCCGTCGCCGACTCGCCGTCCGTCCGGGCCGCCGTCGGCGCCCCCGACCCGACCGCGGCGCTCCAGCCGTACGTCGAGCAGGTACGGGCCGACACCGGGGTCTCCTTCATCACCGTCATGGACACCGACGGCGTGCGCTGGACCCACCCGCTGCCCGAGCAGATCGGCCGGACCTACCTCGGGCACATCGACTGGGCGCTCGCCGGGCAGACCCGCAGCGAGACGTACACCGGCACGCTCGGCCCGTCCGTGCGGGTGGTCGCCCCGGTGTGGGACGAGCGGCACCGGGTGGTCGCGCTGGTCAGCGCGGGCCTCACGGTGGAGTCGATCTCCGCGCAGCTGAGCGGTCCGCTGCTCGCCCTGGTGGGGGTGGCGGTCGCCGCGCTCGCGGTCGGCGGCGTCGGCACCTATCTCGCCAACTCCCGGCTGCGGCGGCACACCCATGGGATGGGGCCGGACCAGCTGAGCCACCTCTACGAGTACCACCAGGCGACCCTGCACGCGGTGCGCGAGGGACTGGTCCTGCTGGACCGCTCGCACCGGGTGGTGCTCTGCAACGACGCCGCCCGTGAACTGCTCGGTCTGACCGGCGACCTGGACGGTCGACCGGTGGTGGAACTGGGCCTGCCGGAGGCGCTGGTGGCGGCCGTGCTGGGGGAGGAGCCCGTCCGGGACGAGGTGCACCTGACCGCCGAGCGCGTCGTGGTGCTGAACACCTCCACCATCGGCACCGGCCCCGGCCTCGGCCGTGTGGTGACCCTCCGGGACCACACCGAACTCCAGGCGCTCAGCGGGGAGTTGGACTCGGTGCGGTGCTTCACCGAGGCGCTCGGCGCGCAGGCTCACGAAGCCGCCAACCGGTTGCACGCGGTGGTCTCGCTGATCGAACTCGGCCGCCACGAACAGGCGGTGGAGTTCGCCACCGCCGAACTCGAACTCGCCCAACAGCTCACCGACCGGGTGGTCGCGGCGGTGGGCGAGCCGGTGCTGGCCGCGCTGCTGCTCGGCAAGGCCGCCCAAGCCGCCGAACGGGGCGTGGAGTTGACGCTCACCGAGGACAGCCGGATCGACGACGGGGTGCTGCCGCCCGGCCTCTCCGCACGGGACCTGATCACCGTCCTCGGCAACCTGATCGACAATGCCGTGGACGCCGCCATCGCCGGCGCGGCCGAGAGCCCCGTCCCGCCGGAGGTCACCGTCACGGCGCGGATCGCCGGCGGTCGGGACTGCACCGGCGGGGATGGGGGTAACGGCGCCGGGGTGCCCGGCGCCTGCCTGCTGCTGCGGGTCGCCGACACCGGCGCGGGGATCGACCCGGGCGCGGTCGAGGACGTCTTCCGGCGGGGCTGGAGCACCAAGCAGGACGGGCACGGGCACGGGCTCGGGCTGGCGCTGGTCGCCCAGACCGCCCGGCGCAACGGCGGCACCGTCGAGGTCGGACGGGAGCGCGGCGCGGTGCTCACGGTGCGGCTGCCGCTGGCCGGACGGCCGGGCGGGCCGGGAGGGCCCGGTGGCGAGCCGGGGGAGCCCGCCGACCGGCCCGGTGGGTCGAGCGGTCGGGAGCGGGAAGGGGCCCTGGCGTGAACGGCACCGCCCACACGGCCGCCGCCGGGGCGGGGATCTCCGTCCTGGTGGTCGAGGACGACCCGGTGGCCGCCGCCGCGCACACCCTCTACGTCCGGCGGGAGCCCGGCTTCCACGCCGCCGGGACGGTCCACAGCTGCGCCGACGCGCTGCGCTTCCTGGACCGGGCCCGCGCCGCCGGGACGCCCGTCGACCTCACCCTGCTCGACCTCTACCTGCCGGACGGCCACGGGCTCCAGCTCTGTCGTACGCTGCGCGCGGCCGGCCACAGCACCGACGTCATCGCGGTGACCTCGGCCCGCGACCTCGCGATGGTCCGGCAGGCGGTCTCCGCGGGCGTCGTGCAGTACCTGCTGAAGCCGTTCAGCGCGGCCGCCCTGCACGACCGGCTGGAGCGCTACGCCCGCTACCGCGACAGCCTCGGGCGCAGCGGGGAGGCGACCGGGCAGGAGGAGGTCGACCAGGCGTTCGCCCTGCTCCGCACGCCGGAGCGCAGCACCCTGCCCAAGGGGCTGAGCGCGCCCACCCTGGACACCGTCGCCTCGGTCCTGCGCGAGGCGGCCACCGGGTTGTCGGCGGCGGCCGCGGGCGCGGCGGCCGGGGTATCCCGGATCACCGCGCGGCGCTACCTGGAGCACCTGGTGGAGACCGGGTGCGCGGTGCGGGAGCCGCAGTACGGGAGCGTCGGGCGGCCGGAGCTCTGCTACCGGTGGCGGCACCGGACCTGAGGGGCGGGGCCCGAGGAGCCGGGCCTGAGGCACCGGGCCTGAGGGGCGGGGCCTGATCGTCGGGTTCGGCCGGTGCGGGCCGGGCCGTGACCTTTCCGCGCGGCGCTCGTTGGAGGAACCGGGGGAGGTTCACTCACTCGGGTGGTTCTGGGACCCCGAGGGCATTCAGCCAGGTCAAGGGCAGTAAAGTTAGGCTAACCTAACTTCCCCTGGGGGTTTCTCGTGTCGCTCGCTGCCGTACCCGTCCAGGCCGCCTCCGGAGCCCCGGCCGCCGGTGAAGCCATCCTGCGCCGTCAGCGCGTCCGCGAGTCCGCAGCCAGAACCTACGCCCGCTCCTTCCCGATCGTCCCGGTCCGCGCCCACGGCATGACCGTCGAGGGCGCCGACGGGCGGCGCTACCTGGACTGCCTCTCCGGCGCCGGCACGCTCGCCCTCGGCCACAACCACCCGGTGGTGCTGGAGGCGATCCGCCGCACCCTCGACAGCGGCGCCCCGCTGCACCTGCTCGACCTCGCCACCGCCGAGAAGGACGACTTCACCAGCGCGCTCTTCGAGAGCCTGCCCGCGGAGTTCGCCGCCCGCGCCCGGGTGCACTTCTGCGGACCGGCCGGGACGGACGCCGTCGAGGCCGCGCTCAAGCTGATGCAGACCGCCACCGGCCGCTCCGGCGCGCTCGCCTTCACCGGCGCCTACCACGGCATGACCGCCGGGGCCCTCGCGCTCACCGGCAACGTCGCGGTCAAGGAGCCGCTGCCGAGCGGCGGCGAGGTCGCCCGGCTGCCCTACCCGTACGGCTACCGCTGCCCGTTCGGGGTCGGTGGCGAGGCGGGCGCGGACCTCGCCGCGACCTACGTGGAGCGGCTGCTGGACGACCCCTCGGGCGGTGTGGTCGCGCCCGCCGCGATGATCCTGGAAGCCGTCCAGGGCGAGGGCGGGGTCGTCCCCGCGCCCGACGGCTGGCTGCGCGCGATGCGCCGGATCACCGCCGAGCGCGGCATCCCGCTGATCGTCGACGAGGTGCAGACCGGAGTCGGCCGCACCGGCGCGATGTGGGCGATCGAGCACAGCGGCATCGTCCCGGACGCGATGGTCCTCTCCAAGGCCATCGGCGGCAGCCTGCCGCTCGCCGTCGTCGTCTACCGCGAGGACTACGACGGCTGGCGGCCCGGCGCCCACACCGGCACCTTCCGCGGCAACACCCTCGCCATGGCCGCCGGGGCCGCGACGCTGCGCCACGTCGCGGCGAACGGGCTGGTCGAGCGGGCCGCCGTCGTCGGCGAGCGGATGGCGGCCCGGCTGCGCGAACTCGCGGCCGAACTGCCGGTGATCGGCGACGTGCGCGGCCGGGGGCTGATGCTCGGGGTCGAACTGGTCGACCCGGCGGCCGAGCCCGACGCGTGCGGCGCCCGGCCGGCCGACCCGGCGCTCGCGGTGCGGGTCCGGGAGGCGTGCCTGGCGCGGGGGCTGATCGTCGAGCTCGGCGGGCGCCACGACGCGGTGCTGCGACTGCTCCCGCCGCTCACCATCACCGACGAGCAGGTGGCGGCGGTGCTGGAGCGGCTGGCGGAGGCGATCGCGGCGGCGTCCACGGGCGGGCCGACGGGTGGTTCGGCGAGTGGTTCGGCGGGCGCGCCGACGGTGCGGGGCAACCGGTGAGCGGGCCCGGATCCGGCCCCGTCGGGCTCCCCCGGGACGGCGCCGCCACCGACGCCCTGGCGGGCGGCGCGGCCGGTCCTGGCGCGCTCGGACCGCTGCTGGCCACCGTCCTCGACTCCCTGGAGACGGGCGCCGCCATGCGCTCCGGACCGGTGCCGGCGGGCAGCCCGGCCGAGATCGCCGCACTCGTCGACGAGGCCCTGGCCACCGACGACGGACCAGGCGCCCTCGCCCGGCTCACCCAACTGCTCGCCTACGGCGCCGCCGACCCCGCCGACCCGGCCTGCGCCGCGCACCTGCACTGCCCGCCGCTGGCCGTCGCCGCCGCGGCGGACCTCGCGGTCAGCGCCCTCAACCCCTCCCAGGACTCCTGGGACCAGGCCCCCGCCGCCACCGCCCTGGAGAGCACGCTGCTCGCCGAGATCGCCGGGCTCGTCGGCTACGACCCGCAGCGCGCCGCCGGCGTCCTCACCTCCGGCGGCACCGAGTCCAACCTCATGGGGCTCATGCTGGCGCGCGACCAGAAGCTCGACGGCATCGTGGAGCTGGACGGCATCCCGGCCGGCGTCCGGCCCTGCATCCTCGCCTCCGAGGCCGCGCACTTCTCCGTCCAGCGCGCCGCCGCCCTGCTCGGCCTCGGCGAGCGGGCCGTCATCCCCGTCGCGGTCGACCGCGGGCTGCGGATGCGGGAGGACGAACTGGAACGGGCGATGGCCGAGGCCAGCTGGGCCGGACGGACCCCGATCGCCGTGGTCGCCACCGCGGGCACCACCGACACCGGAGCCGTCGACCCGCTCTCCGCCGCCGCCGACCTCGCCGGACGCTACGGCGCCTGGCTGCACGTGGACGCCGCGTACGGCGGCGGGGCGCTGCTCTCCGACCGGCTCGCCCCGCTGCTCGACGGCATCGCCCGCGCCGACTCGGTCTCCCTCGACTGGCACAAGCTCGGCTGGCAGCCGGCCGCGGCCGGGGTCTTCCTGGTGCGCCGCGCCGAGACCTACGTCTCGCTCGCCCGCCGCGCCGAGTACCTCAACCCGGTTGACGACGAGCAGGCCGGCTACCCCAGCCTGCTCGGCCGCTCGCTGCGCACCACCCGCCGGGCCGACGCCTTCAAGCTCGCCGTCACCCTGCGCACCCTCGGCCGCGACGGACTCGGCCGGCTGGTCGACTCCTGCCACGACCTCGCGCTCGCCGCGGCCGACGCCGTGCGCGCGGACCCGGCGCTCGAGCTCTACGCCGAGCCGGTGCTCACCGCCGTCCTCTTCCGCTACCGGCCGCCCGGTGTGACGGACGAGGCCGCGCTGGACGAGGTGAACGGCCGGCTGCGGCGCCTGCTGCTGCGCACCGGCCGGGCGGTGGTCGGCCGCACAGAACTCCCGGGCGACGGTCCGGGCCGGGTCCGGTTGAAGCTCACACTGCTGAACCCCCACACCACGGTGGGGGAGGTCGGCGCGCTGGTGCGGGAGGTGGTGGGCGCCGGCCGCAAGGTGGCGGGCGAGCGGGCCGGGTAGGGCCGACGGGGGTTCCGCGGGGGCTCCGGGCGGGCAGGCCCCGGCGTCAGCCGGCGAGGAGGATCGACCGGGTGAGCTCCCAGGTCTCGGGGTCGGCGGCGACCAGGAGGCCGTCCTCGCAGCCGGGGGCCTCCGGGCGGTACGGGGTGCCGTCCGGGCGGGCGGAGACGCCGCCGGCCTCGGTGACCAGGAGGGAGCCCGGGGCGTGGTCCCAGGGGAGGGTGCGCCAGTAGAGGAGGAAGTCGAAGCGGCCGTCGACGACGTCCGGGTACTCGATCCCGGCGGCGTGCCGACCGGGGGAGATCTCGCCGAAGGCCGCGATGTTGTCCTGGAGCCGGCGGCGGTGCGCGGCGTCGAGGTAGCGGCTCTTCACCGAGCCGCGCAGCTTCGCGACGTCCTTCGGTGCCGGGGGGCGGGTCAGGCGCACGCCGTCGCGCCAGGCGCCGGAGCCCAGCTCGGCGCAGTAGGCGGTGGCGGTGGCGGGCTGCCAGATCCAGGAGGCGACGGTCCGGCCGGAGCGGACCAGGGAGCACATCACGGCGTACTCGGGTCTGCCGGCGACGAAGTTGGCGGTGCCGTCCACCGGGTCGACCAGCCAGGCGGCCGGCTCGTCGTGGAGGGCCAGGGCGAGCGACGGGTCGGCGGAGACCGCCTCCTCGCCGACCACGGGGACGGGCAGCAGTTCGTGCAGTCGACGGGCGATGATCGCCTCGGCCTCGCGGTCGGCGACCGTGACGATCTCGCCGGGGGCCTTCTCCATCACCTCGCCGGCGGCCAGCGCCCGGAAGCGCGGCTCCACCACCTCGGCCGACGCCTCGGCGAGTATCTCCGCCACCTTGTCCATCAGCACGTTCGCGCTCCCTTCGCTGCCTACCACTCTCCCACGAGCGGAGGAAGGGGGCGGCGGCGGTCCGGGGCGGTGGAACGGCTGACGGCCTACGGTTGATGGCCAACAGATAACAGCTGACAGATAACAGATAACAGATAACAGCTGACAGATTTCGAAATCTGTCAGCTGTTCGCTCCCGGCCGTCGACGGCCACTTCGGCGCGTCCACGCCCGCGGCCTTCGGGCCACTTCGACCGGCGGGACCGGTGAGCCGACCGGTGGAGTTGGGCATGGTCATCGAGTGCGGTGATGCGTTGTAAGGTGAGCCTCACCTTAATCGATCATGCGGAATCGATCTCGGGAGTGCCCATGGTTCCCGGAACACCCCTGCCCGTAGCACCCTGCGTGTCCTCCGCGCTGGTCGCCGACTACCGGCGGCTGAGGGAGCTCTGCCCGGTGCTGGAGCTGCGCCTGCTCGACGCCGCCGAGCCCGCCCCGGGCGCCGCCGACGACTGGCACTCCGGAGCCGAACTCGCCACCGACGAACGGGCGCTGGCCGCCGTCCTGGCGGGCGCGGAGGCCCGCATCGCCGACGAGCACGGCCGCGCTCCGCGACCGCACGTCACCGCCTCCCGGCTGCTCCACCACTACGTCTGGTCGGCCTGCCTGCTGATCGCCGGCCCCTGGCACCTCGCCCGCCGGGTCCCGATCGTCGACCCGGCCGACCTCTGGCTGCACGCCCCCACCGGCGCGCTCGCCCTGCGCCCGCGCGGGTACGTCACCCTCCCCGGCGACGACGAACTGCGCGCCGAGCTGCGGGCCGCCGTGGTCGCGCACCTCGGACCGGTGCTCGCCGCGTTCGCCGGTCCCACCCGGCGCCGCGACCGGGCGCTCTGGGGCATGGTGACGGACGATCTGGCCTCCGCCCTCTGGTACCTGGGGCGGATGCTCGGCGAGGAGGGTGCCGCCGTCGCCGCCGCAGGGGAGGGCGCCGCCGTCGCGGTCGCCGAGGAGGACGCCGTCGCCGCCGCCGAGGCCGTCCTGCCCGGCGGCACCCTGCCGCTCCCCGGCGGCGCCGACTTCCGGCGCCTGCACACCCCCGACGGGCGCGCCCACCACACCCGCACCCGGCTCGCCTGCTGCCTCTACTACGCGGTCGGGCCCGCGGCCACCGCCTGTCTGACCTGCCCGAGGACCTCCGACGAGGAGCGGCTGCGGCGGCTCTGACGGTCCGTCCACAGTCGGGCCGCGCAGCCTGGTTCGCTGTCAGTGGCATCGGCTATGGTCGCCGACATGATCGATTCCACCACGCGGGTCCGGATCGCCCGCCCCTCGCGCGACATCGCGGCGGCCGAGCGCTTCTACGTCGACGCCCTCGGCCTCGCCGTGCAGTGGCGCAGCACCGAGCGGGTGTCCGGCGAGCACGACCTGCTGATGGTCGGCCCGCCCGGCGGCAGTTGGCACTTCGAGCTGACGCACGACCCGGAGCGGCCGCTGGAGCCCACCCCGACGGTGGACGACCTGTTCGTCGTCTACCTCGGCGCCCCGGTGGACGAGGCACTGGTCGCCCGGCTGGAGGAGGCCGGCGGCACCCGGGTCGCGTCCCACAACCCGTACTGGGACGAGCACGGCGTGACGATAGCCGACCCGGACGGCTACCGGCTGGTGCTCTGCTCCCGCACCTGGGGGGCCTGAGCCCCCGGCTCCCGGGGCGCCCGGCCGGCCGTACCCGTTCCGATCCCCTCGCGCTCCGCGGGGCCGGGCGTACGTCCTCCGGCCCCGCCGGGCAGCACCGCCACGCCCCGGTCCAGGTCCACGCCGAAGTGCGGCGGAGCTCCGGCCTGTTCGTCGTCCCGGAGCACGAGCTGCTCCCGCTTCTGCTCGACCTGCACCTGCTTGCCCGGGCTGAACAGCGCGTGCAGCTCCTCCAGCCCGCCGGCACCCGTCCCCACCCCGGGCCCGCGCCGCCGCGGCCGCGACGAGGACTCCCCCTGGACCTGCCACACCGCCAGCAGCACCAGCCCCAGCACCGCCGCGACCGTCGCCGCCACACCCACGATCCACCCCATGCCCGCTCAACGCGCTCACGGGGCCACGGCGTTCCCCCCGGGTGCACACGTGGGCGCGCCGCGGGTACGTCGCGGGTTCGACGCGGCCGCACTGTGGCGTAAAGCGCACGGGCGGGCGGCGGGTCCACCGGATACGCTGCCGGACGAATCGGAAGGAGCACCCTCACCATGCTCGTGCGCGGAACCCTCGTGGACATCCCGACGGCGGACGGCACCGCCGACGCCTACCTCGCCCACCCCGACGACGGCCGGGCCCACCCGGGCGTCATCCTCTTCACGGACGCCTTCGGCCTCCGGCCGCACGTGGAGGGCATGGCCGACCGGCTGGCCGCGGCCGGGTACGCCGTACTCGCCCCCAACCTCTTCTACCGCGCCGGCCGCGCGCCGGTCTTCGACCTGCCGGAGCGCATCGACCTGGAGCAGGCCGACGAACTCTTCGGCCGGATCTTCCCGCTGATCGAAACGCTCACCCCGGACGCGAACTCCCGCGACGCGGACGCGTACCTGCGCTGGCTCGCCGAGTCCCCGCTGGTCCAGGACGGCCCGGTCGGCCTGACCGGCTACTGCTTCGGGGCCATGCTGGCGCTGCGCGCCGCCGCCAGCCACCCGGACCGGATCGCCGTCGCGGCCGGTTTCCACGGCGGCAGGCTCGCCACCGACAGCCCGGACAGCCCGCACCTGGGCGCCGACCGGATCACCGCGGAGCTGTACTTCGGCCACGCGGACGAGGACCCGTCGCTGCCGCCCGAGCAGATCGACCGGCTCGCCGCGGCCCTCACCGCCGCCGGTGTCCGGTACCGGGCGGAGGTCTACGCCGGCGCCCCGCACGGCTACACCCAGGCCGACACCAACCGCTACGACGCGGTGGCGGCCGAGCGGCACTGGGAGGCGCTGCTCGGGCTGCTGAAGCGGGCCCTGCCTGCCTGAGGGGCCGTCGGAGAACTGTCCGGGGCCGGTCTGATGATTGCCTGAGACCGGTCCCGGACAGGTCTGAGGACTGCCCGAGGCCGCTCGCAGGCCGGTCGGAACCAGGCCCGGGGGTACGGGGCCGAACGAGGGATCCAGGGGGACGGCACATGAACACCAGTCAGGGCACGCGGGGAAAGCCCGCCGGGCCGGGTCTGCGGAGCGTCCAGGAGGCCGTCGCCCGGGCGCTCGGCGAGCACCTGCCCGGCGGCGTGCGCACCGGCGAACTGGACCGGGATGGACGGGCGTTGCGCTGGGTGGAGGCCGGCCGGGGCGGCGCCGTGCCGGTGGTCCTGATCGCGGGCGCCGGGACGTCGGCGCTCACCTGGTCGGCCGTCCTGCCCGAACTCGCCCGGTACGGGAGGGTCGTGGCGTACGACCGGGCCGGGCTGGGGGCCAGCGAGCCCGAGCGGTCCACCGCCCCGACGCTGAACGGCCAGCTCGCCGATCTGGCCGCTCTCGTGCGGCACCTGGACGCGGGCCCGGCCCTCCTGGTCGGGCACAGCTGGGGCGGCCAGCTGTCCCAACTCCTCGCCTGGCAGCGGCCGGAGCTGGTGGCCGGGCAGGTGCTCGTGGACCCGGCGCACGAGGAGTTCCAGCCGCGGTCCATCCAGGTCGCCGAGGCCGTGCTGAACCGGCTCTGGCTGTACCGGCTCCGGCTGTACCGGACGGCGCTGTCGCCGACCTCGCCCGAACCGGAGGAGCCGCTCGCCCGGGCCGAGGCGGCCGTGATCGCGCACCGGCACCAGCGGCGTGCCCTCCTCGCCGAACTGGGGCTGACCGCCGCCGCCGTCCCCGAGATCCGTCGTCGCCGCGCCGGGGCTCCGCCGACCGAGGCGCCGCTGGTCGTCCTGAGCGCGACCCGGGGGCTGCCCAGGGCGATGCGCGTCCGCTGGACCGCCCTCCAGGCGGGTGTCGCGAGGAGCGCCGTCCGGGGGACGCACGGCACGGTGCTCGGCGCCGGTCACGCCATCCAGGCCGACCGGCCCCAGGCGGTCGTCTCGGCCGTCCGGGAAGTCGCGGACCGTGCTCGATATTTCCTCAAGGACTGACAACTCGTGCCCAATTCCTTTTCGGACCTGCACGACTGAGTCCACGACGCCCTCTGGCACACTGTGTGCCGACGACCCGCGGGGGTGGGGTCATGACACGGGGGAGCAGGGGTATGAGCGGCGCGGGCACCGTGCTCGGCGGGCGGTACGAGCTGGTCGAGAAGATCGGCGGCGGCGCCATGGGCTCGGTCTGGAAGGCCGAGGACACCGTGCTGGCGCGAAGGGTCGCGGTCAAGATCCTGCGCTCGGAGCTGTTGGAGGACGACACCTCCGCCCAGCGCTTCCGCCGCGAGGCCCAGCTGGTCGCCGCGGTCGACCACCCCGGTGTGGTGGGCGTCCACGACTACGGCGAGAGCGGCGGGGACGGCGAGGAGCGCTGCGCCTACATCGTCATGGAGCTGATCGACGGCCGTCCGCTGGACCGGGTGCTCAAGGACACCGGACCGATGGGCGTCGAGCGCACCCTCGACCTGGTGGCCGGAGCCCTGGACGCGCTGCACGCCGCGCACCAGCGGGAGATCGTCCACCGGGACATCAAGCCGTCCAACCTGATGGTGCGTTCGGACGGCCGGGTGGCCATCACCGACTTCGGCATCGCCCGGGCGCTCGCCAGCACCAAGCTCACCGCCCCGTTCGCGATCATCGGCACCGCGCTCTACATGTCCCCGGAGCAGGCCGAGGGCGTGAACCTCGGACCGGCCACCGACCTGTACTCGATCGGCGTGGTCTGCTACGAACTGCTGGTCGGCGAGCCGCCGTACTCCGGTGACGGGCCGCTCCAGATCGCGCTCAAGCACGTCAACCAGCCGGTGCCGGAACTGCCGGACACCTTTCCGGCGCCGGTACGGGCACTGGTCGCCCGGGCGCTCGCCAAGAAGCCCGAGGAGCGGTACGCGGACGCGGCGGAGATGGCGAGGGCGGTCCGGGCGGCGCTCGCGGGGGAGGGCTTCGCCGGCGGCGGGCAGACGCCGGGGAAGACCGGCGCGGCCGACAGCGGGACCCTCCCGCTCCGGCCCGGTGCGGGCCCGGCCGCCGAGGGCGGTGCCGCGGAGCCCGCGAAGGACGGTGCCGCGGAGCCCGCGAAGGACGGTGCGGCGGGGCCGGCCCAGGGCGGCGCGGCCGTGGCGCTGGTCAAGGGCGGGGCGGTGGTGGTGCCCGCCGCGGGCGGCGCCCCGGCACCGGACGAGGTGGCGAAGGTGGAGCCGCAGGCGCAGACCGAACCCGGTCGGCGGCGGTCCCGGCGCACCCTGCTGGTGCCCGTCGTCATCCCCGTGGTCATCTCGATGGGCACGGCGACCGTCCTGCTGGTCGACCGCGGGGCCGGCGGCACCGACGCGGCCCAGTCGCCCGGCGCCCAGCCGACCGTGGTGGTCACCGCCCCCGTGACCCCGGGCACCGCCACCTCGGCACCCGCGACCACCACCGCGCCGACCACCCCGGCGCCGACCGACACCCCGGCGGCCACCCCGGGCCCCGACCAGCCGGCGCCCGGCGCCGCCCAGAACCAGCCGCAGGTCCCCGTCCCCCCGGTTCCGGCCACCGGTGGTCAGGGCGGCAGCGGCGGTTCGGGCGCCTCTGCCGGTTCGGGTGGCGCCCGGACCGGTGGTACGGGCGCGGCCGCCGGCGGGGCGTCGTCGGCCGGTCAGGGGAGCCAGCCCGGCGGCGGCAACCCGCCCAACCCGCCCGCCAACCAGAACCCTCAGCCTCCGGCCCAGAGCGCCAACGGCGGGACCACCAGCGTCCCGCAGAGCCCGCCCCGGCCCGCGTCCTGCGGCGGCACCAGCTGGAGCACCATCGTCAGCGCGAAGGACGGCCGCGCGATCGGGATGCGCGACGACAACCTGAACGGCGACAACCCGATCGTCGTCGGCGGTCACGCGCAGTACGGCTGGGTGCGCTCGACCAACCCCGGCATGTGGATCCTGTTCAACGCCTGCAACAACGGCGGCCCGCAGCTGGTCCAGACGATGGACGGGAAGGTCGTGCTGAGCAACGGCCTCAGCTTCCTCACCAACTGGACTATGCACAGTGGCAGTTCGGCCGGCTCGTACACGCTGGGCGACTACCAGAACCGGTCCTGCATGACCAACAACGGCCCCGGCAGCGCCGTCACCATGGTCTCCTGCACCCCCGGCAACGCCGCCCAGGAGTGGCGGCTGCAGTAGGGGCCCGCCCGAGGCATGAGAATTCGCGGCGCGGGGTGCGCGAGCGGCCTGTGAGGCTGCCGGTGACCACCACCACCGCCCCGTGAAAGAGGAGCCGTGGGCCCCAGTGCCGCCGTGCCGTCGCTTCCTTCTGTCGCCGTCCCCCAACTCGCGCACAGGGAGGTGGCCCTGCGGTCCGGGCGGTGACGGTGCCGGTCGGCTGACTAGCAGACGACCTCCCGGTGTTCAAGGTGGTCCGGGTGGCGGGACCTCGCCACCGGCGTGTCAAGGAACCGTATGGAGTCTTCTACACACATGTAAAAGTCGATCGACGGCCGGCCGGGCCCGCTCGTCGGGTCGGCGTGCGGCGGGCGGCGGGTGGATTCCCGTAGGTGCAGGCGACCGGGCGTCGTTCGGGTCGGAGCCCTTGGCGGGATGTGGCGAATTGCCCGGGTTCGTCTGCTGATTGGAGGCTCTTTACCCGATGGCGGGACCTGGCCAATTGCTGAGCAAGACCTGTCAATTCACCTGCTGGATTGTCATGCTTCTGGTCATCCCCCAGCGGTAGCCCCACCCCCACCCATCGGTGGCGAACCGCTCGACTGCACGGGGTTCCCGCACGTCAGTGCCCGTCCCGCCCCACAGGTGCCGACCCGGCCCCCCGGGACGCGGTGCGACCGCGCCCAGACGCGGATTCCCGGAAGGACTCGTACGTGAAGCGTAAGCTCGCGGCCGTCGCCGTACTCTCGGCCACGGCCCTGTTGACCGGTGTGATCCAGGTGAGCACCGCCGCCCAGGCCGCTCCCACCCCCTCGCTGCAGGCCCAGGCCGCCCAGCAGCACGCGACCGCGCTCAAGCTGGCGGCCGGTCAGGCCGGCCCGCTGGCCAAGGCGCTCAAGCTCGGCGACAAGGAGCAGCTGGTCGCCAAGGACGCCGCGGTGGACAAGGACGGCACCCGCCACCTGCGCTTCGAGCGCACCTACGCCGGCCTGCCGGTGATCGGTGGCGACCTGGTCGTCCACCAGAAGGCCGACGGCTCGGTGAAGTCGGTCGACAAGGCGGTCTCCGCCCGGATCGCGTTGCCGAACACGACCCCGAAGATCGCCGCCGACCAGGCCGCCACGCAGGTCACCGCGGGGGTCAAGGCCACCATCGGGGCGCGCGCCGACGCCGACGAGTCGCCGCTCACCGAGGTCCACCAGGCCGGCAAGGCCGAGCTGGTGGTCTGGGCCACCGACGGCAACCCGCGCCTGGCGTACCGCACCACGGTCGAGGGCCAGCGCGCCGACGGCACCCCGAGCCGCCAGATCCTGGTGACCGACGCGGCCGACGGCCGGGTCCTCGCCACTCACGAGACGATCGAGACCGCGGCCGGCACGGGCAACGGCATCTTCGTCGGCCAGGTCCCGCTGGCCACCACCCAGAGCGGATCGAACTACCAGCTGAAGGACGCCGGTCGCGGCGGCCAGTCCACCAGCGACCTCAACAACGGCACCGACGGCACCGGCTCGCTGTTCGCCAACACCAGCAACAGCTTCGGTGACGGCACCGTCAACAACCGCGAATCCGCCGCCGTGGACGCCCAGTTCGGTGCCGCCACCACCTGGGACTTCTACAAGAGCACCTTCGGCCGCAACGGCATCCGCAACGACGGCGTCGGCGCCCTGAGCCGGGTGCACTACGGCTCCAACTACGTCAACGCCTTCTGGGACGACAGCTGCTTCTGCATGTCGTACGGCGACGGCAGCAACAACACCGCACCGCTCACCGAGATCGACGTGGCCGGCCACGAGATGAGCCACGGCGTGACCGCGGCCACCGCGAACCTCAACTACGCGGGCGAGTCCGGCGGCCTCAACGAGGCCACCTCGGACATCATGGGCACGATGGTCGAGTGGTACGCCAACCTGCCCTCCAACCCGCCGAACTACTGGATCGGCGAGCTGATCAACCTCAACGGCAACGGCACCCCGCTGCGGTACATGGACCAGCCGAGCAAGGACGGCGGCTCGGCGGACTACTGGGACGCGAACGTCGGCAACCTGGACGTGCACTACTCGTCCGGGGTGGCGAACCACTTCTTCTACCTGCTGTCCGAGGGCAGCGGCGCGAAGACGATCAACGGGTTCAGCTACAACAGCCCGACGTACGACAACTCCACGCTCGCGGGCATCGGCCGGGACAAGGCCGCGCAGATCTGGTACCGCGCGCTGACCACGTACTTCACCTCCACCACCGACTACGCGGGCGCCCGTGCGGGCACCCTCAGCGCGGCGGCGGACCTGTACGGGTCGGGCAGCGCGGAGTACAACGCGGTCGCCGCCACCTGGACGGCCGTCAACGTCAACTGACCAGGCTCCGGGGAGACTTCGGGCATGAGTCCAGCCCGGAGCTGAACCGGGCCCGGGCCTGAACCCATCAGGCCCGGGCCCGGGGAGGTGTGGAGGGCCCCGCCGGGCCGTGGGTGCCGGCCGGCGGGGGAGTACGGCGGGGGCGACGGTGAGCGGACCACCGTCGCCCCCGCTGTGTGACGCCTGACGATACGTCAATTTTCCTTTCCGTGCAGCTTCCGTGGCGATTCGTGGCGCACGCGAGGGTGGACAGCAGGGCGCGGGGCCCTGGTAGCACCTCCGGCGGGCCCCCGTACACCCAGAAAACTCGACCATCGCGGCGGTAGTGGACAACCCCCGGGAACGGCAGTGCACTTGGTTCCGGGGCGAACCTCCGGATCCGTAGCGTCCTCGGCATGACGCTACTGACACGAACCCCGCCGAGCGCCGTCCGACGGCGCGGCCTGTTGGTCTACCTGGTGCTCGCCTACGCCGGGATGTGGGCGGCGATGACCCCGCTGCTCGCCGAGGGCTACCAGCGCACCGACGCCCGGGAGGGGGTCGGCGCGCTGGAGCAGATCTGCATCGCGGCCGCCATGCTGGCCCCGGCGCTGGCGGCGCTGCTGGTGGTCCGCCTCGTCGAGCGGGGCGGCGGGGTACGGGAGGCGCTGGCACTGCGCTGGCCGCGGCCCCGGGCCCGCGCGGTCCGGGCCTGCCTGCTGCCGCTCGGGGTGCTCGGCGGGCTGACGGCCGCGACGCTGGCACTCGGCGCGCTGGCGGGCAGCTACCCGTTCGCCGGCTTCGGCTCGCTGGACGCGGGGCGGATCGGAACGTGGGCGGTCCAGGGCCTGATCGGGATGGTGCTCTCGCTGCCGCTGTTCTTCGGCGAGGAGATCGGCTGGCAGGGCTTCCTCTTCCCCCGGCTGCTGCTGCTCGGCCGGCGAGAGGGCGGGGGTGAGGGCGCCGGTGGCAGGGTGGTGCTGGTCCGGGCCTACCTGCTCGCGGGGACGGCCTTCGCGCTCTGGCACCTGCCGACGCTGCTGATGGGCGGCCAGTACCCGGGACGGCCGTGGTACCTGGCGGTGCCCGCGCTGACGGTCAGCTGTGTGCTCGTCCTGCCGGTCTTCACCTGGCTGAGGCTGCGCTCGGGGTCGGTGGTCCCGGCGGTGCTGGCGCACGCCTTCACGAGCAGCATGAGCGTGTCGATGGTCCGGGAGTTCGCGGACCCGGACGCCGAGCTGGACCCGCTCACGATGTCGCTGGCGGGCTGGCCCGGCTGGGCCGTCCTCGGCGGGTTCGTGGCCTTCCTCGCCTTCACCGGGCGACTGCGGCCGGGCCGGTACGGGCAGGGGTGACGCGTGCCGTGGCGGGCGGCGGATGACGGGTGACGGATGTCAGATAACAGATGACAGATTTCATCATCTGTTATCTGAAAGCTGTTAGCTGTCGGCTGTTCGCTGTCACCCGTCGTCCGTCACCCGCCCGCCGGTGCCATGTCCTTGCGGATCTCGTCCAGGATCAGCCCGGCCCCGGTGTAGCCGATGCCGAGCATCCACAGGTTGTCGTCCACCCGGAACACCCGCCCGTTGCGCACGGCGTCCAGGTTCTTCCAGAGCGCCCCCTCGGTGATCTTCCCCTGGTCGGACTTGGCCGCGTCCCCGTACACCGCGTAGAAGATGACGTCGGCCGCGGCCTGGTCCACCTGTTCGGGGCTGATCTCCATCGAGAAACCGGGCTTGTCCTGGTTGGCGGGCCGCCCGAGCCCCAGATCCTTGAACAGCGAGCCGACGAAGGTGTCGTTCAGGTAGAGCCTGGTCGGCGCACCCGCCAGGAAGCGGGCCATCTCGACCCGGGTGGCCGCCGCCCTGGCCGGTCCGCCGAGCGCGGAGACCAGGTCCCGCAGCTTCGCCCGGTACGCCGCGTCCGCCGCGTCGGCCTCGGCCTGCCGGCCCAGCGCCTCGGCGTGCAGCCGGACGTTCTCCTTCCAGGTCGGTCCGGTGGTCTTGGAGAGCACCGTCGGCGCGATCTTCGACAGTTCGTCGTACCGCTTGTCGTCGCGGACCTGGTTGCTCAGGATGAGGTCCGGCCGCAGTGCCGCGATCGTCTCCAGGCTGGGCTGGCCGATGGCCCCGACGGGCTTCGTCCCGGACAGCCGCTGGGCGGGCAGGTAGGCGGGGAACGGGGCGCCCGCGGTGACGGTGGTGGCGCCGACCGGGCTGAGGCCGAGGGTGACCACCGAGTCCAGCGCGTCGGTGTCCAGGGCCACCACCCGGTTCGCCCGGGCCGGCACGGTGCTCTCGCCGCGCGCGTGCCGGACCGTCCGGGTGCCGCCGGAGCCGGCCGAACCACCACCGGACGAACCGGAGTCGGACGAACCGGAGCCCGACGAACCACCACCGGACGAACCGCCGCCCGGCGCCGGGGAGTCGGACCCGCACGCGGCGAGCACGAGCCCCGGGGCGAGCCCGGCGGCGAGGCCGAGAGCGGCGCGGCGGTTGAGCGGTTGGGCCATCGGCGGCACCTCCAACGTACGGGCAGGGCGCGGGAATCCCTGCCCGCGCAGCAGCCCGGTTACGCCTCGGAACCGTTCTCCCGTCGCTGGCGCAGGAGTTCGAGGTACTCGACGTGCACCCGCCGGTCCATGGCGAGGGCGAACTGGGCGTCCGCGACCGTGCGCGCCAGCGGCCGAACCCGCAGGATGCGCTCGGTGAGCCGGGCCGCCTCGCCGGGCGGCAGCGGCGTGTCGGCGGCCAGCGCGCTGAGCAGGTGCTCGCCGACCACCTCGATGAAGATCTCAGCGATGGCGTCCACGTGCTCCCGGGTGCGCCGACTGGCGTCCAGCACCGCCGAGAGCGGCACCCCCTCCGCCACCAGCTCGGTGGTGGCGTCCATCAGCCGGCGGCTGACGTGGGTGATGCCGTCCTCCTCGACGGTGATGTAGCCCTGGGCGATCGACTCGGCGGTGTTCTCCTCGGTCAGCTGGTCGCCGAAGGCGGTCTTGAGCTCGTCCCAGTCCAGGCGCACCGGGGTCTCGTCGGACCACGGTGCGACGATCGCCGCCTCCAGCCCGATCAGCTCGGCGACGTCCCGCCCGCTCTCGCCGGCGCCGATCAGCTCGGCGATGCCGCCCAGGGTGTGGCCGCGTTCGAGCAGTTCGCCGATCATCCGCAGCCGGGCCAGGTGCTCCTCGCCGTACCAGGCGATGCGGCCCTCCTTGCGGGGCGGCTGAAGCAGTTTGCGCTCGCGGTAGAAGCGCAGGGTGCGGGTGGTGATGCCGGCGGCCTCGGCCAGTTCCTCCACCCGGTACTCGCGTCTTCTGTCGCCCGCAGCAGCTCTGACCTTGTCCACGGCGATCAGCATAGGTCCGTCGGCTCGGAAGGCTCCCCGAACCGGAGCGGTCGCGCTTCTTCCATCCGGTGTCAGCAAGGGCTACCCTGCCAACCATGCCAGTGATTACTGGCGCGATTGGCGGGGTTCCGGAGGCGGACCCCGGGAGGATCCGGAGACGGGCCCCAGGAGGTTCCGGGGCACGCTCGCCGGGAGAGCGCGACGATCACCGTCCCACCCTCAGGAGGTTGCCGCATGGCATCCAGCAGCAAGCGCCCCCGCTCCGGCGCGTCCGCAGTGACCGACACCATCGCGGCGCAGGAGTCCGTCCCGCACGTCCGGGTGGCGGTGATCGGCTCCGGCTTCGGCGGACTCGGCGCCGCGGTCCGACTGCGCCGTGCCGGGATCACCGACTTCGTGGTCCTGGAGCGGGCGGACTCGGTCGGCGGCACCTGGCGCGACAACAGCTACCCCGGCTGCGCCTGCGACGTGCCCTCGCACCTCTACTCCTTCTCCTTCGCGCCCAACCCCGACTGGCCGCGCAGCTTCTCCGGCCAGCCGGACATCCGCGCCTACCTGGAGAAGGTCGCCACCGTCTTCGGCCTCCGCCCCCACCTGCGCTTCAACACCGAGGTGCTGGAAGCCCGTTGGGAGAGCGAGCAGACCCGCTGGCGGATCGCCACCTCGGCCGGCCAGTGGACGGCCGACGCCATCGTCTCCGCCGCCGGACCGCTCGCCGACCCGCAGATCCCCGACCTGCCCGGGCTGAGCTCCTTCCCCGGCAAGGTGTTCCACTCCTCCCGCTGGGATCACGACTTCGACCTGACCGGCAAGCGCGTCGCGATGGTCGGCACCGGCGCCTCCGCCGCGCAGATCATCCCGTCGATCCAGCCCAAGGTCGGCAGGCTGACGGTCTTCCAGCGCACCCCGGCCTGGGTGCTGCCGCGCCGCGACCGCGAGATCAGCCAGCTGGAGAAGTGGCTGCACGGCCGCCTGCCGGTCACCGCGAAGATCCGCCGCGGCACCCTGTTCGCCCTCCGCGAGCTCCAGGTGGACGCGTTCGTGCGCCGCCCCGGACTGCTGCGCCTGGTCCAGCAGCTCGCCGAACGCCACATCGCCCAGGGCGTCCCCGACCCGGCGCTGCGGGCCAGGCTCACCCCGGACTACCGGATCGGCTGCAAGCGCATCCTGCTCAGCAACACCTACTACCCGGCGCTCGCCGCGGCCAACACCGAGGTCGTCTCCTCCGGCCTGCGCGAACTGCGCGGCTCCACGCTGGTCGCTGCCGACGGCAGCGAGCACGAGGTGGACGCCATCGTCTTCGGCACCGGCTTCCACGTCACCGACATGCCCATCGGCGCCCGGGTGTTCGGCGCCAACGGGACCAGCCTGGCGGAGGAGTGGAAGGACGGCATGGAGGCGCTGCGCGGCTCGACCGTGCACGGCTTCCCGAACCTCTTCTTCGTCATCGGGCCCAACACCGGCCTCGGCAACAGCTCGATGATCCTGATGATCGAGTCCCAACTGAACTACATGATCGACGCGTTGACCACGCTCGGCTCGATCGGAGCCGCCGCGATGCAGCCCACCGCGCGCGCCCAGCGGCAGTGGAACCTCGAACTCCAGCACCGGATGGACCGCACCGTCTGGACCACCGGCGGCTGCCTCAGCTGGTACCTCGACCCGAGCGGCAGGAACACCGTGCTCTGGCCCGGCTCCACCACCTCGTTCCGCCGGGCCACCCGCAGGGTCGACCTGGGCGAGTACGAGCTGATCATGCGCGCCGCACCGGCGGCCGCCCGCACCGTCCAGGAGGTCTCCGCGTGAACGGCGTCCAGCTGCCCGAGGAGTACGAACCTCCCGTCCCCGTGGAGGAGTTGAGCGTACGGTCGGCGGACGGCATCCGGCTGCACGTCGAGGTGCACGGCCGGCTCGACGCGCCCACCGTGGTGCTCGCCCACGGCTGGACCTGCTCGACCGCCTTCTGGGCCCCGGTGATCCGCCTGCTGGCCGACCGCTACCGGGTGGTGGCCTACGACCAGCGCGGCCACGGGCGCAGCGAGATCCCGCCGAGCCGGGCCCGCTACTCGACCAGGGCGCTGGCCGAGGACCTGTCCGCCGTGCTCGCGCGGACCGTGCCGGCGGGCGAGCGGGCCGTGCTCGCCGGGCACAGCATGGGTGGGATGACGATCATGGCCGCCGGTGGCCGCCCCGAGGTCGCCGAGCGCACCGCCGCGGCCGTCCTGATCTCCACCGGGCCGGGTGACCTGGTGGCCGAACTCACCGTCCTGCCACCGGCCGTACGCGCCCGGGGCCTGCGACGCTTCCTGCACCGGCAGCTGCTGCGCTCCCGGATGCCGCTCGGACCGGTCTCGCCGGTCAGCCGGGCGGCGCTCAAGTACGCGACCATGGGCGCCGGTTCGCCCGCCGGCCAGGTCGAGGCGACGGCCCGGATCGTGCACGCCTGCCCGACCGCCGTCCGCGCCAACTGGGCCGCGGTGCTGGACCGGCTGGACGTCCACGCCGGGCTCGCCCGGATCGCCGCGCCCACGGCGGTGGTGGTCGGCACCGACGACCGGCTGACCCCGCCGGTGCACGCTCACCGGATGGTCGCCGAACTCCAGGACGCGCAGGGGCTGTTGCTGCTGCCCGGGGTCGGGCACATGTCGCCGCTGGAGCGCCCGGCGGAGGTCGCCGCGGAGATCCACCGGATGGCCTCCGGGTACCTGACGGCCGCGCCCGCCGGCGCCGTTCCCGCTTCCCTTCCCGCTTCCGCTTCCGCTTCCGCTTCCACCGACGAGAGGACCGCTGTCGCATGAACGCCATCCCGCCGTTGTCCGAGCAGGTCGTCGTCGTCACCGGGGCCGCGCGCGGCGTCGGCGCGTCGCTGGCACGCAAGCTCGCCCGGCGCGGGGCCAAGGTGGCCCTGCTGGGACTGGAGCCGGAGGAGCTGAAGGCCGTCGCCGCGCAGTGCGGCCCGTCCGCGACCAGCTGGGAGGTGGACGTCACCGACCTCGACGCGCTGGAGGACACCGCCCGGCGGATCAAGGAGCACTACGGGCGGGTCGACACCGTCGTCGCCAATGCCGGGATCGCCCTCGGCGGGCCGCTGGCCGACAGTGACCACCGGGCGTTCAGCCGGGTCATCGAGGTCAACCTGCTCGGCAGCGTGGCCACCGCCAGGGCCTTCCTGCCTGCGCTCGCCGAGAGCCGCGGGTACCTGCTCCAGATCGCCTCGCTCGCCGCGCTGACCCCCGCGCCGCTGATGAGCGCGTACTGCGCCAGCAAGTCCGGGGTGGAGGCCTTCGCCCACTCGATCCGCGCCGAGGTGGCCTACCAGGGGGTCAAGGTCGGTGTCGGGTACCTGAGTTGGACCGACACGGACATGGTGCGCGGGGCCGACGAGGACGCCGTGCTGAAGCAGATGCGCTCCCGGCTGCCGTGGCCGGCGAACAAGACGTATCCGCTGGAGCCCGCGGTGGACCGGATCGTCGCCGGGATCGCCCGCCGGTCCGCCCACGTCTACGCCCAGGCCTGGCTGCGCGGGATGCAGCCGGTCCGCTGGCTGCTGCCGAGCCTGATCGCGGTGGTCGGCTCCCGGGACGTGGCCCGGCTCGCCCCCCAGCTCGCCGCCACCGCCGCCACTCGCCTGCGCGCCGTCGGCGCCGGGGGCGCGGCGGACGACCGACGGCGGACAGTCGACAGCTGACGGATGACAGGCGACGGATAACAGCTGACAGCTGACAGATTTCGAAATCTGTCAGCTGTCA
>NZ_LIPD01000009.1:399575-666697 GCF_001905545.1 Streptomyces sp. CB02056
ATCTGTCAGCTGTCAGCTGTCAGCTGTCAGCTGTTCGTCGTTCGCCGTCACCCGCCCCCGCCGCGATCCCCGCCAGCGTCTCCAGCGCCCGCGCCAGCACCGGCAGCGGGGGCGAGGCGAGCCCGACCCGGACGGCGGAGGGCGAGCGCCGGGGATCGACGGCGAAGGCCACCGCGGGCGTGACCGAGATCCCGGCCCGCGCCGCCTCCGCGACGAAGGTCTCCGCCCGTCGGCCGGTCGGCAGCTCCCACCACAGGTAGTACGAGCACGGGTCGGACCGCAGCCGCTGCCCTGCCAGCACCTCGCGCGCCAGCAGCTGCCGGGCCGTCGCGTCGGCCCGCTTCGCCGCCTCCACCGAGGCCAGCGTGCCGTCCCCGATCCAGCGCACCGCCGCCTCCAGGGCGAAGCCGCCCGGCGTCCACCCGCCCGAGCGCAGGGCGCCCGCCACCCGTTCGCGCAGCGTCGCCGGGACGACCGCGAACCCGGTGGTCAGCCCCGGGGCGAGCCGCTTGGAGAGGCTGTCCACGAGGACGGTGCGCTCCGGCGCGAGCGCCGCCAGCGGCACCGACTCCGGCCGCAGGAAGGACCAGACGGCGTCCTCGACCACCGGCAGGTCGAGCCGCCGCAGCACCGCCACGAGCGCCACCACCCGCTCCTGCGGCAGGCTCGCGCCGAGCGGGTTCTGCAGGCGCGGCTGGATGTACACCGCGCGCAGCGGTCCGGCCCGGTGGGCGGCCGCCACGGCGTCCGGCAGCAGCCCGTACTCGTCCACGGCCAGCGGCACCAGCACGATGCCCAGCCGCTCCGCCGCCGCCTTGACCACCGGATAGGTCAGCTCCTCCACGCCCAGCCGCTGCCCGGGCGGCACCAGCGCGGACAGGGCCCCGGCGATGGCCTGCCGCCCGTTGCCGGCGAACAGCAGGTCCTCCGCCCCGACCTCCCAGGAGCCGGCCGACACCAGTCCGGCGAACGCCCGCCGTGCCGCGCCCGTCCCGGCCGCGCCGACCGGCCGCAGCGCCTCGCCCAGCGCGTCCGGCCGCAGCAGCGGCGCCAGTGCGCCCGCCAGCAGTTCGGCCTGCCCGGCGACGTCGGGGTAGTTGAGCTCCAGGTCCACGGGGGCGGCGGCCGGCTCCGCGAGTGCCACCCGGGTGCTGTCCGGTGCCCGCCCGGCCCGGACGAAGGTCCCGCGCCCGACCTCCCCGACGGTCAGCCCGCGCCGGGCCAGTTCCCGGTAGACGCGCCCCGCCGTCGAGTTGGCGATGCCCCGGCCGCGGGCGAACGCCCTTTGGGTGGGCAGCTGTTGGCCGGGCCGCAGTCGTCCGTCCGCGATCTCGGCGGCGATCCGGTCGGCGATCAGGCGGTAGTCGTCCATCGACGTTCGCTCCTCCAGGGTCTCGGGCGCCGGATTGCACCGAGGGCAAAGTCATCATTGCATTGACCCGATGAGCCGTCCTAGCCTCCTCGCATGGACGCGTTGACATCCGCCGTGGACGGCCGGGCCCTGCTCGGGATCGCCGCCGTGGCCCTGGGCATGGTGCTGTCGCCCGGGCCGAACATGATCTACCTGGTCTCGCGCTCGATCGCGCAGGGCCGCCGCGCCGGGCTGATCTCGCTGACCGGGGTCGCGGCCGGCTTCCTGGTCTACCTGGTCGCGGTGACGGCGGGGGTGGCCGCGGTGTTCTCGGTGGTGCCCGCCCTCTACACCGCGATCAAGCTGGCCGGTGCCGGGTACCTGCTCTGGCTGGCCTGGAAGGCGGTCAAGCCGGGCGGCACGGCGGTCTTCGCCCCGCAGCAGCTGCCGCCGGACCCGCCGCGCCGGCTGTTCGCGATGGGCTTCCTGACCTGCCTGCTCAACCCCAAGATCGCCATCATGTACATCTCGCTGCTGCCGCAGTTCGTGGCCCCGGAACGCGGTCACGTCGCCCTGCAGAGCCTGCTGCTGGGCCTGACCCAGATCGCGATAGCGATCACCGTCAACGGCCTGATCGCGGTGAGCGCGGGCGGCATCGCGGCCTTCCTCAACCGCCGCCCCGGCTGGCTGCGGATCCAGCGCTACGTGATGGGCACCGTCCTCGCGGGCCTCGCCGTGCACATCGCCGCCGACCGCGCCAAGGCCGTGGCGGTTTAGGGCGTCTCCTCGCCGGCTAGAGCCGGCTGGCGACCCGCAGTGCCTCGTACCCCGCCTGGACGAACCGTCCGTTCAGCGCCGGAGCGGTGTTGGCCACCGCCGCGACGGCCGCCGAACGTTCCGGCGAGAAGCCCACGAAGGCGGTGAACCCCCGGGTGCCCCCGCTGTGGAAGAACAGGTCCCGGTCGCCCGAGCGGCGGTGCATCCAGACCAGGCCGATCCGGTCGGTCGAGTGCGGCAACCGCAGCCGCAGCCGCCGGACGTCCCGCAGGGCGGCCTTCAGCCCGCTGCCCGGGCCCGCCGCCGGCCCGTCGTCCAGGTGTGCGCGGAGGTAGCGCAGCAGATCGGTCCCGTCGGACCGCACCGCGCCGGCTCCGGGCAGCCCGGGGATGTGCCAGGGCGGGAGCGCCTGTCCGCGCCGGTAGCCGGTGGCCCGGCCCGGCAGGTCCGGGGCGCAGGTCGTGGACCGCAGCCCCAGCGGTCCGCAGACCCGGTCGACGAGCAGTTCCCCGTACGGCAGCCCGCCCGTCTCGGCGAGCACCCGGCCGAGCAGTCCGACTCCGTAGTTGGAGTACCCGTACCTGCTACCGGGCTGTCCACGTACGGTCGTTCGGGCCAGTGCGTCCCTCAACTGATCGTCGCCGTACGTCTGGTACGGGTTGCTGAACCAGGCCGGGACCGCCTTCGCGAGCAGTCCCGGGGGCAGTCCGGGCAGGCCCGAGGTGTGAGTGGCCAGGTGCAGCAGCCGGATGGGTTCCGGCGAGTGGACCTTCGCGGCGCGCCAGCGGCGCGGCAGCCTGCTCTCGACCGGGTCGTCCAGGGCGAGTTCACCGCGGGCGACCATCTCCGCGAGCAGCAGTGCGGTGAACGTCTTGCTGATGGATCCGAGTTCGAAGACGGTGTCGGGGGTGCAGGGCGCGGCGGCCGGTCCGTGGTGGACCCGCCCGAAGCAGCGCACCTCCGCCAGGTCGCCGCGGGCCAGGGCGACGGTCACGGCGGTGGCGTAGGGCTCGGCCGCCCGCACCACCGCCGTGACCGCGGCGTCCAACCCGTTCAAGGGGCCACCGGCGTGCCGCCGAGGGCCCGGGAGAGCGCGACGTTGGCGGCCACCACCCCGACCACCGCGGTGTGGCAGTGCTGGCGGAAGTCCTCCTCCGGGTCCTCGTTGTCGGGTGCGGAGCCCTCGCACTTGATCATCCCGTCCGCCTGCTGGGCCGCTGCCAGCGCCTCCCAGCCGGTCCGGCCGGTGACCGGTTCGCCGATGCACGAGTCCACGATGAGCAGTTCGCCGGCGAGGTCCCACTGCTCGATCTCCAGCCAGATGTCGAGCCAGACCGGCAGCCAGTCGCGCAGGTAGTCACGCATCGGCTTGGGCAGGCACTCGGGCCGGGCGCCCCAGTCGGTGAGGTGGAAGACGGTGTGGGTGACCTGGTAGGCGATCACCCAGGCGACGGTCCACGGCTCGGGGAGGGCGCCGAGCCAGGTGTTCCGGGCCAGCCGGGGCCAGTCCGGCTGCGGTTCGAGGCCGGAGATCCGCCGCGCGTTGGCGAGGGCGAGGTGGCGGCTGCCCTGGATCTCGACGGCGTGCACGGCGCGGAGCCGGCCGATCGAGGTGAGCAACTCCTCCATGGCGGCGTGGCGGTAGCCGGACCGGGCGAAGTGGCCGTACGTCTCCAGCGGGTCGACGAGGGTGACGTGCCGCAGCTGTCGTTCGAGCAGCAGGTCGCCCTCTCCCAGCTGGGCCCAGGCGGCTTCGAGGAGTTCCCGCGCGAGGCGGGCGTCGTGCGGGCCGGTGACGCCGTCGCGCAGGACCAGGGAAGAGGCCAACGCGGCTTCGCAGAGCGGCTTGTAGACGTCCTCAGGGTCGGCCAGGTCGACGATGGTGCTTTCCTCCAGCCGGCTGTAGCCGCGTTGGTAGCCGGCGTGCAGCCAGGCCAGTGACCGGGAGCCGAGCTGTTGGGCGGTGGCGAGCACCGAGGTTTCGGTCATTTCGGCGCTCCTTCCAACATGCGCTGGGCGATGGTGAGTTCGAGCACGGAGCGGGACGTCCCGTCGCCGGCCAGGCGGATCCGGTCCAGGACGGGTTCGATCTCCAGTCGGAGCGGCCGGCCGTCGGCCCGGGCCCAGGAGAGCCACCGGGCGAGCCGTACAGCCGTGGTGGGGTCGCGCCGGAGCATGCTGCGGACGGCGCCGCGGGCGAGGTGCAGGGTGTTCGCGCGGGCGGCGTCGTGAACCGGGCCGTCCAGCGTCGGCAGTGCCAGGGAGGACAGTTGGGCCATCCGCTTCGACCACGCCTGCCAGCCGACGGCCTCCGGGTCGGACAGTGGCGCGGGGGTCTGTACGGCCGCCCCGTACGGCGTGTGGGCGAGCAGTCCTCCGGCCGCCCAGTCCTGCCATCCGATCACCAGCGCGGCCTCCGCGGAGGAGGGTGTGGGTGCGGGGAAGGCCGTTCGTGCCTCGGCCAGCAGCGCGGCGGTGGTGTCGTCGGGCTGCGCGCCGGTGAGCAGTTGCGGTGCGAAGAGGTCCGCGCCGAGCACCCGGACTGCGGCCAGCAGCGGGCGGGGCACCACGGTGTCGGGGTCCGCGAGTGCGGCCGTGCCCTCGCCGTCCCGGAGGACGGCGAGGGTCCGGTCCGCCACCCGCTCGACCGCCGCGGCGTACTCGTCACGGAGAGGGGTCTCGGCGGTTGGCATGGTGATCTGGTCCCCCTTCAGGAGGGTCGGTCACGGGCGCGAGGCCCGACAGGGGGGAAGTCGCCCTACCGGGTCGGCTTCTCCTTGGGGCCCTTCGGCGAGAGGAGCAGCAGCGCGGCGAGCAGCACCGCGCCGGCGGCCTCGGGCAGGTACGTGGGCGCGTCGGACACGACGGCCTCGTCCTCCACCATCAGGCTCGCGAGTGTCTCGGCTTCGAGTGTCGCGCTGTGCGACGTCGTAGCCGTTTCGGTCCGGAACTGAGTAAGCATCAGAAGTGCCTCCTCGTCTGGATTTCACCGCCCGGTCGGACGATGCCCCCGTTCGACAGTACGAGCACCTCCCGGGGGCTGCATCCGCAACTCTCTGAGCTGGGAAATCGCCCTCGGTGTGGGTCCCGAAGCGGCGAGTCGGTACGGTCTGGGGCATGACCACAGCCTTGATCACCGGCGCGACCGCCGGCATCGGAGCCGCCTTCGCGCGACGGCTCGCCCGCAGCGGCTACCAGCTCGTCCTGGTGGCCCGGGACACCGAGCGCCTGGAGCGCGCCGCCGCCGACCTGCACGGCAGGTACGGCATCGAGACGGAGGTGCTGACCGCCGACCTCGCGACCGACGAGGGCATCGGTGCCGTCGAGGCCCGACTCGCCGACCCCGCCCGCCCGGTGGACCTCCTGGTCAACAACGCGGGCTTCGGCAACAAGGGCGCCTTCGGGACCGTCCCGCTCCAGGACGAGCTGGCCATGCTGAAGGTGCACATCGAGGCGATCCTGCGGCTGACCACGGCCGCCCTGCCCGGAATGCGGGAGCGCGGCCGCGGTGCGATCGTCAATGTGGCCTCGGTGGCGGCCTTCCTGCCGCGCGGCACGTACGGCGCGAGCAAGGCCTGGGTGGTCAGTTTCACCCAGGGCGTGCTGCGCGACCTCGGCGGTACGGGCGTTCGGATGATGGCGCTCTGCCCGGGCTTCACCCGGACCGAGTTCCACCAGCGGGCCGGCATGGGCACCGGGAACATCCCGTCCTGGTCCTGGCTGTCCGCCGAGCGGGTGGTGGACGAGGCGATGCGCGACCTGGCGCGCGGCCGGGCCGTGTCCGTGCCGGGCAAGCGGTACAAGGTCGCCGTGGCCATCGCCCGGATGCTGCCCTCCGGCAAGCTCGGCGGGGTCTCCTCGAAGGCGGCGCGCACCTACCGGACCAACTGAGGCCCGGGGCGGTCGGGGCGGTCGGGCGGCTCTGCGGGGTCCGTACGCGCGCTCCGCAGGGATCGTACGGGCGCTCCGCGGAGCCTGTACGGACGAGGAATAGGGCAATAGTCACTATTAGCTTATCTAACTATGAGCTATCCTCGCTATATTGCCCCGCACCCGACCGCCCCACCCAGGGAGGCCCGTCCTTGAGGCCCACCGCCATCGACTGGACCCCGCCCGAGCGAGCCGAGGGCGAACCCCGCCCACCGGCCGAGTGGCGCCGTATCCTCGCGCTCTTCCGCCCGTACCGGGCCCGCCTGGCCGTCGTCGGGCTGCTGGTCGCCGCCTCGGCCGTGGTCTCGGTCGTCTCGCCCTTCCTGCTCAGGGCCGTCCTGGACACCGCCATCCCGCAGGGCCGCACCGGGCTGCTCAGCCTGCTCGCGCTCGGGATGATCCTGACCGCCGTGGTGAACAGCATCTTCAACGTGCTCCAGACGCTGATCTCCACCACCGTCGGCCAGCGCGTGATGCACGACCTGCGCACCGCCGTCTACGGCCACCTCCAGCGGCAGTCGCTGGCCTTCTTCACCCGCACCCGCACCGGTGAGGTGCAGTCCCGGATCGCCAACGACATCGGCGGCATGCAGTCCACGGTGACCTCCACCGCGACCAGCCTGGTCTCCAACCTGACCGCCGTGGTCGCCTCCGTCGTCGCCATGGTCGCCCTCGACTGGCGGCTGACCGTCGTCTCGCTGCTGCTGCTCCCGCTGTTCGTCTGGATCAGCCGCAGGGTCGGGCAGGAGCGCAAGAAGATCACCACCGAGCGGCAGAAGCAGCTGGCCGCGATGAGCTCGGCGGTCCAGGAGTCGCTCTCGGTCAGCGGCATCCTGCTCGGCCGCACCATGGGCCGCTCCGGCTCGCTCGCCCGGGAGTTCACCGGGCAGTCCGACCAGCTCGCCGACCTGGAGGTGCGGGCCAGCATGGCCGGGCGCTGGCGGATGAACACCATCCAGATCGTGATGGCCGCGATGCCCGCGCTGATCTACTGGGCGGCCGGGCTGACCTCCGCCGCCGGTGCGCCGATCGTCTCGGTCGGCACCCTGGTCGCCTTCGTCACCCTCCAGCAGGGCCTCTTCCGGCCCACCGTCAGCCTGCTCTCCACCGGTGTGGACGTGCAGACCTCGCTCGCCCTCTTCCAGCGCATCTTCGAGTACCTCGACCTGCCGGTGGAGATCGACGAGCCGGCCGACCCGGTCACCCTGACCGACATCCGCGGCGAGGTCCGCTTCAAGGACGTCGACTTCCGCTACGACCCGGCGCAGGAGCGCCCCACCCTGGCCGGCGTCGACCTCACCGTCCCGGCCGGGAGCTCGCTGGCCGTGGTCGGCGAGACCGGCTCGGGCAAGACCACCCTCAGCTACCTCGTCCCGCGGCTGTACGACGTCACCGGCGGAAGCGTCACCCTGGACGGCGTGGACGTGCGCGAACTGTCCTTCGACACCCTGGCCCGCGCGGTCGGCGTGGTCTCCCAGGAGACCTACCTCTTCCACGCCTCGGTCGCCGAGAACCTGCGCTTCGCCAAGCCCGGCGCCAGCGACGCCGAACTGGTCGAGGCCGCCCGGGCCGCACAGGTCCACGACACCATCGCCGCCCTCCCGGACGGCTACGACACCCTGGTCGGCGAGCGCGGCTACCGCTTCTCCGGCGGCGAGAAGCAGCGCCTCGCACTCGCCCGGACGATCCTGCGCAACCCGCCGGTGCTCATCCTCGACGAGGCCACCAGCGCGCTCGACAACCGCACCGAGCACGCCGTCCAGCAGGCTGTGGACACCCTGGCAGCCGGCCGCACCACCATCACCATCGCGCACCGGCTCTCCACCGTCCGCGCCGCCGACCAGATCGCCGTCCTGGACCACGGCGAGGTGGTCGAACTCGGCACCCACGAGGAGCTGGTGGCGCTGGACGGACGGTACGCGGCGCTGCTGCGCCGGGAGGTGCCGGAGGCCGCCCGGCAGCCCGAACCGGTCGTGCTCGGGCACGTGTGACGGGGCGGGCGCGCCCGGGTTCGTGTCGAGTCGGGCCGACGGGGCGGCCGCCGCGCTCGGGTGCGCGGGACGGGCCGGCGTGCGAGCGCGTGCGCCCGGGACGGGCCGGCGGTCAGGCCGCCTTCGGGACCTCGTTGTAGCTCTCCGCGACCTCCTGGCCGGAGAGCCGCTGGATGGCCGCCATCACCTCGTCGGTCACCTGCCGACGGGCCTTCAGCGAGCGGGCCTGCCCGTGCAGCTCGTCGAAGTGCAGCGGCTCGCCGAAGCGGACCGTCACCTTCTTCAGCCGCGGCAGCCGCTTGCCCACCGGCAGGATCTGCTCCGGACCCTCCAGCGCCACCGGCACCACCGGCACGCCCGCGGTCAGCGCGAGCCAGGCGACGCCCGTCTTGCCCCGGTAGAGCCGGCCGTCCAGGGAGCGGGTGCCCTCGGGGTAGATGCCGAAGGCCTTGCCGTCCTCCAGGATCTCCAGCGCCGACTCCAGCGAGGCCTGAGCGGAACGGTAGGTGCCGCGCTCGACCGGCACGGCGCCGATGGCCTCGAAGAAGCCCTTGGAGAGCCGGCCCTTGAGCCCGCTGCCGGTGAAGTACTCGGCCTTGGCGAGGAAGTGGACCCGGCGCGGGGCGGTCAGCGGGATCACCACGCTGTCGATGAAGGACAGGTGGTTGCTGGCCAGGATCACCCCGCCCTTGCGCGGCACGTTCCCGATTCCCTCGATGACCGGCCGCCAGATCCCCCGCGAGACCGGTTTCAGCACCAACTTGGTGGCGAGGTCGAGCACGATTCCCTCCCTGGACGAACGATCGCCCGGGAGGAGCCCGGGCCTGCAATCAGATCCGCAGACTACGACACCGACCCCGGCGCGCGTCCACTCCCGGCGACCGTGGCGAACACCACGGCCGGGTAGGGTACGGCCGTCCGAACCGAGCGACACCCCGCAGTACCCAGGAGGGCACCATGGAGACCACCGAGGCGATCAAGGCCTTTTTCGACCGCTTCGACAAGGACGGCGATGGCAAGATCACCCCGGCCGAGTACGCTCTGGCCGCCAACGAGATGGGCGACCACGACGTCACCATCTCGATGGCCGAGGCGCTGATCCACAGCATGGACACCAACCACGACGGCGTCCTGACCTTCGAGGAGTTCCTGGCCGCCCGCCGGCGCTGAGCCCGTGCCGGACGGGGCCGGTCGCCGTACCGGCGGCGCCGGCCCCGTCCGGAGGTCCCGCGGACGTTCCCGCGCCGCTCCTCCTACTTCTCCTTCTCCACCGGGAACACCCGGCGCACCACCCGCTCCGCGGCCCCGCCGTCGTCCCAGACGCAGAACTTCGCCCGGAAGTCGGCCCGCGCCGCCGGCTCGGGGTCGCCCGCCAGCAGCGCCCGCGCCAGCCCGTCCGCGTCCACCGTGACCGCGCCCGGCGGCTCCGCGAACAGGTCGAAGTAGACGCCGCGTTCCCGCTGGTACTCCTCCCAGTCCGGGGCGAAGACCACCACCGGCCGGTCCAGCACCGCGTAGTCGAACATCATCGACGAGTAGTCCGTCACCAGCACGTCCGCCGCGAGGTAGAGGTCCTCGACGGTCGGGTGCGCCGAGACGTCCACGATCCGCGCCGACTCCGCACCGGCCGCCGTCAGGTCGCCCGGGCCGTCCGCGTGGAAGTAGTGGGTGCGCACCAGCAGCGTGAAGTCCGGGCCCAGCCGCCGGGCCAGCTCCGCCACGTCCAGCAGCGGCACGTAGCCGCCCTTGCTGCCGCGGTGGGTCGGCGCGTACAGCACCGCCCGGGTGTCCGGCCGCAGCCCGAGCAGCTCGCGCATCGCCCGGACCTCGTCCGAAGTGGCGTTCGCCAGCCGGTCGTTGCGCGGGTAGCCGGTGTCCAGCATCTCGTACCGGCCGGGGAAGGCGCGGGCGAAGTGCCCGCTGGTGTGCGGGTTGGGGGAGACCAGGAAGTCCCAGCGGTCGACGGCCTCCTGGAGCAGGTCGAAGTCCATCCCCTCGGCCGCCGCCGGATGGTCGCGCAGGTCCATGCCCATCGCCTTGAGCGGGGTGCCGTGCTGGGTCTGGACGTGCACCGTGCCCGCCCGCTTCGTCATGGTGCGGGGGAAGTTGACGTTGTTGACGAAGTACTTGGCGGTCGCCATCGCCCTGAGGTAGGCGGGGGTGTTGACGATCACGTACGGCACCCCGGGCGGCAGCGTGGCGGCCTGGGCGCGGTTCTCCACCACCCACACGCCCCGCACCCGCGGGGCGAGTTCCTTCGCCTTCTCGTAGATCGCCGCCGGGCTGCACGCGTAACCCCGGTGCCAGTACGCGGCGTAGACCGCGAGGTGCTGGTCCAGCGGCAGCCGGCGGAACGCGTTGTACGCGGTGAACCGGGCGCCGCTGCGCATCCCCTTCTTCACCGCGGGCGCCACCGCCCGTGCCCCGCGCTTGAGTTCGCGCGGCAGCCGGCCGGTGCGGCGCAGCTCGGCGTACGCGATCCGGGCGCCGCGGGCGGCCAGCCGGTACTGCACGCCGCGCACCCCGCCGGGGAAGCGGTAACCGGCCGGACGGTGGCGGTCGAAGTGCCGGGCGATCCGCTGGAAGAAGTCCTTGCGCAGGTCGGTGGGGACCAGCCCGGGGGTGTCGTAGACGTTCAGGGCCTGGCGGACGGTCCGGTCGAAGACCAGGGTGCGCAGCGAGTCCGGGACGGGCCGGCCGGGGCGGTCCGGGCGGTCCAGGAAGGCGAAGATCGCGTCGTACTGGGCGAACACGTCGGCGTGCTTGGGGGAGGCGGTGGCGGTGATCGCGCCGTCCCGGCCGCGCCGGTAGAAGTAGCAGGGGCGGTCCAGGTAGCGCAGCCGCTCGGCGGCCAGCAGCGCCGGGTAGGTGACCGAGATGTCCTCGTAGTAGCCGCGGCCGAAGGAGACGCCGAGGCCGTCCAGGAACGCGCGGCGGAACAGCTTGTTCCACACCGACATCACGGTCTGGAACAGCGCCGGGTGCTCGGCCAGGGTGCAGCCCTCGACCAGCGGGGAGTCGGCCAGCGCGTGGCGCCAGGGGTTGGGCTCCGTCCCGCCGTCCGGGTAGACGTGGGTGAAGCCGGTGAGCAGCACGTCGGCGGGGGTCTCCCGGAGACGCTCCCGCGCCAGCTCGTCCAGCAGCGTGCCGACCGTCCCCTCGGGCACCCAGTCGTCGCTGTCCACGAACCAGACGTACTCGCCGCGGGCCTGCGGCAGGGCGGCGGTGCGGGCGCCGCCGAGGCCCTGGTTCTCGGTGAGGTGCAGCACCCGCAGCCGGTTGTCGCGGGCCGTGTAGGCGTCCAGGATCGCGCCGGAGCCGTCGGGGGAGAGGTCGTCGACCGCGATCACCTCGAAACGGGTCTCGGCGGCGGGGACGTCGCCGAGGATCGAGTCGAGGCAGCGCGGGAGGTACCGCTCCACGCCGTGGACCGGGAGCACGATGCTGAGGAGGAGGGACACGCTGGCCGAGTGTACCGATCCACCGGGCGCGACCTGCGCGGACGTCCGGTGCGGGCCTTCCGGGGCCTTGCGGCCCTTGGGGGGCCTGGGCGGCGGTGGCGGCGGCGCGGCTGTGGCGGGGGCTCGGGGGGTGTCCGGGAAGGGTGTCCGTGAAAGCCGTCCGTGGCGGACAAGCCGTCCGTGGCGGACCCGGAACCGCCGGTGCCGGGCCCCTCGCGGGGCGGCACCGGCAGTCAGGTGGCGATCCGGCCGACCCTCGACGGCCGACCGCCGGTCCGGGCACCGCGCGAGCCTGGCCACCGCAGCGTCGAGGCGGCCGGGCAGTGGCTCGCGGGAGCCGGAGTTCTTCATCACTCGAACACACGCTTGAGTGCGGTGCGGGCACGGGCGTGTGCATCCGATATTGCTTGGAGGTTCGGCGGGAGTCAATCCCTCGAATGTGTTCACTTCCTGAAGTCGGTCGGTCACGGCGTCATCGGGGTCCGCGCTCGGGCGGTCATGCCCGGGCGGGCCGTGCCCGATGGGCCGGTCGGTGATCGCTTTGTCGATGTGGCGGCTGTCCCCTTAATAGGGGGACGCGGGCGGGGAGCGGGCGGTGCTGGCGGTCGGCGCTGGCGGTGCCGGCGGTGCGTGGGCGGGGTGCCGCCGGGGCGCCGCTGTGCGCCGGGCGCGCGTCACGCGCAGGGTTGCCGCACTCGCGCCCGCCCGCCCTGGTGACGGATGGCCGGTCGTGCACCATCATTGATGCCTAGTCGTGACCGGCCGGGCGGCCCCTGGTGCTTCGTCAGTTGACGCCGCACGATACGGTGGCACAACACCAAGGACGGTTGCGCGAAGGCCGTCCTTCACGGATAGTCTTCGCCTCACGGCCCTGGCGCCTCGTAGGGGTGGGAAAAACTGATGGAACACATGCAAGTGCGGACTCGGCCCCGCGTGCCGGCGATCCAGTGCGGTGTCGGCACGACCGGCCGCCGGATCGACCGACACCTGGCCGTGCTCGGCGCGCCCGCACTCCCGGCGGTGGACACCGCCGAGGCGCTCGGGTTGATAAGGGAGCTCACGCCGCGCGGCGCCGAGGCCCCGACGACCCGTCGTCGCCACACCAGGATCTCGCTGCTGACGCCGCTGCGTCGGCTGCGGCGGAGCCTTTTCGGCGGGCGCGGCTAGTCCGACCGGTGCGGCACGGGTCCCTCCCCGCCGCCCGGTCGGAACCGACCCGGTGGACCGTCCGGTCCGCCGGGTCTTCAGTGTGTCCGGACGGCGTCCGGGCGGTGCCGGGGGTAGCGTCGCGGCCGTCCGGGGTGATGTGGTCTGAACCTTTCAGCCTATGCGAGTTTGCCCGCCCGGCACGGCCAGACGGCGAGGGAGTACGCCCGGCCCGCTGACCTGGGACAGGATGGCGCCATGGCGGACAACAACCACTCCACCCAGACCGGCTCGTTCCCGACCACCACCTTCCAGAGCAGCACCTTCGAGATCACCACCGGCTCCCGCGAGGTCGCGCTCGACATCACCGACCGCTGCGTCGAGTTCCTCGACGAACGGGCCACCGGGCGCGACGGCCTGCTCAACATCTTCGTCCCGCACGCCACCGCGGGGATCGCGGTACTGGAGACCGGTTCGGGCAGCGACGACGACTTCCTCGCCACCCTGCGCGACCTGCTCCCGGCCGACGACCGCTGGCGCCACCGGCACGGCAGCCCGGGCCACGGCCGGGACCACGTGGTGCCCGGACTGGTCGCCCCGCATGCGACCCTGCCGGTGCTCGGCGGTCAACTGGCCCTCGGCGTCTGGCAGTCGGTGGTCCTGGTCGACACCAACGGGGACAACCCGCGCCGGACCGTCCGGCTGTCCTTCCTCGGCTGACGCGCGGGAGCGGCGGGCGCTCCGGCGGGCGGCGGTCCCGCGGGTGGCGGTCCGGTGGATGGCCTCGGCGGACCCGGTGGCTCAGCGGACGTGCGCGGCCACCGCGGCGAGGTAGCGCTCGATCGCCAGGTGCTGGCAGAGCAGGGCCACCGGCCGGCCGAGCCTGGCGTACCAGGCGGACAGCCGGGAGAACGCGGTGACCTCGAACCACACCTCGCCGCCGGCGTCCATCGACACCAGGAACGCCTCCTCGCCGCACTCCGGGTGCCCGGGGAGGGTGCCGTAGCCGAAGCCGATCCGGTCCGGCTCCTCCACCGTCCACACCACCCGGCAGGGGATCACCAGCCGGGGCCACCGGCTCCCCGGCAGGTTCAGCCGCAGCAGTACCGTCCCGCCCTCCCGGGCCGGGCCGGCCGGGTGCACCGCGAAGCCGGTGCCCAACTGGCTGCCCCAGCCGAGCACGTAGCGCCCGGCGCGCTCCAGCACCTCCGGCCCGTGCCCCAGGTGGACCCGCCGCCGCAGATGGGCGTAGCCGTCCGGGAGCCGCCCGCCCCCGTCCCGGGTGGCACCCACCTCGGGGTACGACGGGGTGGTGGCGCGGGCGGCGAGCAGACGTCGGTGCAGGTCGGTGGGCATGCCGGCCACGGTAACCGCCGGGTGGGAGGGGGCCGTCGGCGGGGCGGGGGCGGACCTGTGGCGGGCTTCAGCGGACAGGTTCCAGCGAACAGGTTTCAGCGAACGAACGTCAGCGAACAGAGTTCAGCCGACAGCTTTCAGCGAACGTTTTCTGACATCTGTTCGCTGCTGGCGAGGCGAGGCGGGGCGGGGGAGAGAGGGGCGGGTGACGGCCCGGTCACCTGCGGCGTGTTGCGGCAGGGCGGCGGCGCGGAGTAGGAAGTCGGTATGAGCGACACCGGTGCGAACCAGGAAGCGGGCGTCTGCGAACTCGCGCCCGACGGCGGAGCGGAGGCAGCGCTGCGGCACGACCCGCGGGCGGCCGGGCCGCGCGCCGACTGCGTCCTGTGCGGCGAGCCGACCGAACTGCCCGCCGACCAGCCGGGCAGCACCCTCTGCCCGGTGTGCGCCTGGCAGCAGGCGCAGCGGATCGCCTGCTCGGGCTGAACCTCCGAACCCGGGTCCGGGGGTTCAGGCCCTACGCGTCCTCCCGCCCGGCCAGCGCCAGGGTCGAGCCGTGCCGCCCCTTGCGGACCAGCAACTGGGCGGGGATGCGGCTGCGCAGGTCGGCGACGTGGCTGACGATGCCGACCGCGCGGTCCCGCTCGCGCAGTCCGTCCAGGACGTCCATGACCTCCTCCAGGGCGTGCTCGTCGAGGGTGCCGAAGCCCTCGTCGATGAAGAGGGTGTCCAGCGGCATGCCGCCCGCCTCGTCGGTGACCACGTCGGCCAGGCCCAGGGCGAGGGAGAGCGAGGCGAAGAAGCTCTCGCCGCCGGAGAGGGTCGCGGTGTCCCGCTCGGTGCCCGTCCAGGCGTCGACCACCCGCAGGGCCAGGCCCGAGCGCTTGGTCCCGGTGCCCCGGTCGTCGCTGTGCACCAGGGTGTAGCGCCCGCCGGACATCCGGACCAGCCGGTCGCTGGCCGCCGCCGCGACCTGCTCCAGCCGGGCCGCCAGGACGTACGACTCCAGGCGCATCCGCAGCCGGTTGTCGGCCGAGGTGCCGGCCGCGAGCGCGGCGAGCCGGTTGATCCGCCCGTACCTGTCCAGTGCCGGGGCCAGTTCGGCGGCGAGCCCGGTCAGCTGCCGCCCGATCGCGGCCAGCGCCCCGCAGCGCTCTCGGGCGGCCGCGTGGGCGGCGTGCGCCCGGCCGAGCCGGTCGGTCGCGGTGCCGAGCGCGGCCGCCACGGCGGGCAGGTCCACCGGCGGACGGACCGCGGCCTCGGCCAGCTCCGGCAGCGCCAGCTCGCGGCGGACGGCGGCGGTCTCCGCGCGGTGCCGCTCCAGCCGGGCCTCCAGCCGCTCGCGCTCCTCGCGCGGCAGCAGCACCGCCAGTGCCGCCGCGGCGTCCGGGAAGCCCGCCGCGGCGGCGGCCTTGCCCAGCTCCTCCTCGGCCTCGCCGAGCCGGGCCGCCGCCTCCGCGTACGCCCGGGCGGCGACCGCGGCCGCGGCGACCGCCTCGGTGAGCCGGGTGAGGGCCGTGGCCCGGTCGGCGACCGAGGCCGCCTCGCCCCGGGCGGCCGCCACCCGGGCGGTCAGCGCCCGCTGCTCGGTGTCGAGCGCCAGCAGCCGGTCGGAGAGGACGGCCGCGCGCTCCTTGGCCTCGTGCAGCTCGTCGACCCGGCGGGCACGGTCCTGAGACAGCCGGGCGATCTCCTGCTCGACCCGGCCGAGGGCTTCCGCCGCGTGCCGCGCCTCGCGGTGCTCGCGCTCCAGCCCGGCGAGGGCCTGCGCGAGCGCCTCCGTACCGTCCGGCCCGGCCGCGCCGGCGGCGGTGGCCTCGCGCACCCGCAGCGCGGTGAGCGCCTGGTCGGCCTCCGTCCAGACCCGCTCGGCGGCGGCCTGCGCCCGGCGCGCCCGCTCCTCGTCCTCGGCGCCGACCCGGCTGCCGGGCGCGGCCTCGGCGGGCGCCGGGTGCTCGGGTGAGCCGCAGACCCGGCAGGCCTGGCCCGCCCGCAGCTGCTCGGCCAGCTCGGCGGCCATGCCGCTGAGCCGGCGGTCCCGCAGGTCCAGGCTGTGCTCGCGGGCGTCCAGCGCGGCGGTGCGCAGAGCGACCACCCGGGGCTCCGCCGCGGCGATCTCGGCGCGCAGGCCGTCGCGCTCCCGGGCCGCGCCCAGGCGGACGGTCAACTCGGCGCGCTGCCCGTCCAGTTGCTCGACCCGGGAGGTCGCCGACCGGGCCTCGGTGTGCTGCTGCTCCAGGCGGGCCAGCCCGTCCTCGAACTCGGCGAGCCAGTCCTCGGCCTCCTCGGCCAGCTCCTCGGCGGCTCGCCGGTCCTCCGTCAGGGAGCGCTGCTCGCGGGCGAGTTCGGCGCAGCGCCGCTCCTCCGCCCTGGCGGCCTCCAGCCGGACCACCTCGGCCCGCAGCCGCAGCTCGGCCTCGGCCAGCCCGGCGGCGTCCGCCCCGGCGAGCTCCCGGCCCTCGCCACCGGAGCCGGCCAGCGCCTCGCGGTGCCGGCGCTCCGCCAGCCGGGCGCGACCGAGCGCCTCGGCCGCGCTCTCCCGCAGCCGCAGCGCCGACTCCACCCCGACGGCCTCCTGCGCGGCGGCCAGCCGCTGCCGGTCCGCGGCCGCGGCGGGCTCGAAGCCGGCCAGCCGCTCGGCCAGGCCCACTGCCTCCCGGAGCCGGCGCTGCCGGCCGGCCAGCTCCTCGGCGGCCTCGCGCCGCTCCTGGGCGGCGCGCTGGGCCGCCCCGGCGCCCGCGAGGGCGGCCTCGGCGACGGCGAGCTGCTCGGCCGCGCCGCCGCGCAGGACCGCCGCCCAGCCCAGCACCCCGGCGGCCAGGCCGGCGGCGTCGTCCTCGGCCGGCACCCAGCCCGCGGCGGGCTCGGCGTCCGGGCCAGCCGCCTGCTCGGCCTTGCTGGCGAGGTCCCGCAGCCGCCGCCGGCCGGCCTGGACGGCGGCCTCCTGGCCGCGCCGCTGCTCGGCCAGCCAGGCCTCCACGTACTGGAACCGCTCGGTGTCGAACAGCCGCCGCAGCAGCTTGCCGCGCTCCTCCGAGTCGGCCTTGAGGAAGCGGGCGAAGTCGCCCTGCGGCAGCAGCACCACCTGGCAGAACTGCTCCCGGTTCATGCCGACCAGCCGGTGGATCTCCTCCCCGGCCTCCTGGTGCGACTTGCTGAGCCCCCGCCAGCCGGGCGTGCCGTCGCCCGTGTCGGCGACCCACTCGCGCAGCAGGGTCTGCGCCCGCTCCACGGTGGTGCCGGTGCCGACCTTCTTCGGCCGGCGCTGCTCCGGCAGCCGGGTGACCTGGAGCCGCCGCCCGCCGAGGGTCAGCTCCAGCTCCACCGAGGTCAGCCGCTTCGGGTCGGCGTGGTCGCTGCGCAGCCGGTTGGCCCGGCGCGCGCCCGGCGTCTCGCCGTACAGGGCGAAGCAGACCGCGTCCAGCACGCTGGTCTTGCCCGCGCCCGTGGCGCCGCGCAGCAGGAACAGCCCGCCGGCGGCGAGCGCGTCGAAGTCCACCGTCTCGCTGCCCGCGAACGGGCCGAAGGCGGTGACGGTGAGCTTGTGCAGCCTCATCGGGGCAGGTCCGCCTTCCGGTCGGTGGTCTCGCGGACGTGCTCGAAGCCCTCGCGCAGCCAGCCGAGCTCGTCCGGCTCCGGCTCGGCACCGGGGCGGACGTGCCGCAGGAAGCCCTCCGCGATCTCCAGGTCCCCGCGGCCGCTGACCCGCGCCGCGTACGACTGCGAGGGCTCGGCCTCGCTCCGCTCGGGGTCGAACAGCAGCTGGAGGGTGTGCGGGAAGCGGCGGCGCAACCGCTCCATCGGCTCGCTCGGCCGGGCCGCGTCGGTGAGCGTGGCCTGCACCCAGGACTGCTCGTGCTCGGCGTACCCCTCCTCGGTGAGCAGCGCGTCGAGGGTGCCGCGCAGCGTCGCCAGCCGGCGCGGCTCGGGGCAGGGGACGCGTTCGGCCGTCACCGAGCCGTCGGCGGCCAGGTCGACCAGCCACATGGTCTTGCGCTGCTTCACCTCGGAGAAGGAGTAGGCGAGCGGGGAGCCGCTGTAGCGCAGGTGCGGGGCGAGCGTCTGGCAGCCGTGCAGGTGGCCGAGCGCCGCGTAGTGCACCCCGTCGAAGACCGACGCGGGTACGGAGGCGACGCCGCCGACCGCGATGTCCCGTTCGCTGTCGCTCGGCGCGCCGCCGGTGACGAAGGCGTGCGCCAGCACCACCGCCCGGGTGCCGGACGGGCGCGCCGCGAGATCCGCCCGGACCTGGTCCATCGCGGCGCCGAGCACCGCGGCGTGCCCGCCCTTGGCCAGCCCGAACCGCTCGCGCACCAGCGTCGGCTCCAGGTAGGGGAGTCCGTACACCGCCACCGGGCCGTGCTCGTCCGCCAGCAGGACGGGCTCGGCGCACTCGCCCGGGTCGGTCCGCAGGTGGATGCCGGCCCGCCCGATCAGCCCCGCCCCGACGCCGAGGCGGCGGGCCGAGTCGTGGTTGCCGCTGATGAAGACCGTCGGCACCCCGAGGTCCGCCAGCCGGTGCAGCACGTCGTCGAACAGCGCGACCGCTTCCAGCCCGGGCAGCGCCCGGTCGTACACGTCCCCCGCGACCAGCACGGCGTCCACGCCCTCGGACCGGACCACTTCCACCAGGTGGTCCAGGAAGGCGTGCTGGGCGTCGTGCAGGCTCTCCCGGTGGAACGAGCGCCCGAGATGCCAGTCGGAGGTATGCAGCAGTCGCATGGTCCCCGACCCTAACGCGCAGCACTGACAATCCCGCCCGGCCCGGTGGAAACCACACGTCCCGGGATTCCCGGGAGTTCCGGGGGGACGGCGGGCCGCGGGTGCCGTGCGGTGCCGGTGAGGGTGGCGCTGAGCTTGTTCGATTACTTGGGGTGAATTGTCAGTGGCTCTGTGTATGTTCCTCGGCGTCGGCCACCCCGGGTCGGGGCGGCCGACGAGGTCCGGAGTCGGGCGAGCGAGAAGGAGGAGTCATGACTGTCGTGCGGGAGTCGGTGTGCGAGGCGCTGGGCGCTGCGGCGGGGCGTCCGTCGCGGGGGCGGCGGCGGGTGCTGGTGATGGCCGGGCGGAGGCCGGGCGGCGGTGTCGGCGGGGTGTCGGCCGCCGGGCCCGGCGGGGCGGCGCCGCCCGGGGGCGGCCGGCCGCCGGGGGCCCGTGCGGGAGGGGACGGTGCGCGGGCGGTCGGGCTCGGCGGGCGGGTCCGGGGCGCGCCGCCGCCCCAGCCGGTGGCGGTGGCCCTGGCCGTCGACGCCGGGGACTTCGCCGGGCTGGCGCGGTACGGGCTGTTCGGCGGGCTCGGGCACCAGGCCTACCTGCGGCGGGCGGAGGAGCAGCTCACGGCCCTGCACCGGCAGGGGCTGGAGGTGCACCTGCGGGTCCTGGAGGCGGGCGACTTCGAGGACTACTGCGAGGCGCTCGGCCTCGATCCCCGGATGCCCGCCGCCCGGGTCGCCTACGCGGGCGATCCCGAGCTGGCGGGGGAGCCGTTCGTCTACGCGGGGGAGCGGCTGGCCGAGCTGCTCCCGGTGCTGCTGGACGACCACCGGGCGCGGGTGCGGATGTCCGTGGCCTGCGCGGCCCTGCTGGACGCCGTCGGCGAGGATCCGGACGGGCAGTTCCGGATGGCGGCCGTGATGCGGTACGTGACGTCCGTCTACCTGGCCCTCGCCGAGGGCGCGGGGGAGGGGTGCCACCTGCTGACGCTGCGCTGCCACGGCCCGGAGGACGGCGAGGAGCTCACCTCGGCGGTGGACGTCTGCGTGGAGGAGGGGCGGCTGTACCCGGCCGGGCGGGACGCCGAGGCGTTCTGCGTCACGCTCGCGGCGGGCGTCGCCTTGGGCGGGGAGGGGGCGTTGCTGCTGCACGGCGATCCGTCGGCGGGTGTCCGGGCCGCCGGTCAGGCCGACGGCCGGTCCGCCCCGGCCGACGACGCCGGGCTCCGGCCGCCGGTGCTCGGCTGGGCGTTGACCGGCGGGCGGCTGCGGCCGATGACGGCGCACGAGGTGTTCGACGAGCTGGCCGACGACGCCGCGCGTGGGATGCCGTTCCCGCCCGGGGTGGACCCTCGGCCCGGGTTCCCGCTGCCCGGCTTCCGGGGCGCCGGTGAAGGGGGTGGGCCGCTGGGGTGATCGGGGGGCTCGTCGCCTCCGCGTCCACCGCGTTCGCCGCCTCCGCGTCCACCATGCGGCGCTGGGGACTGTTCATCGACCGCCTGTTCGGGGAAGATTCGGAGAAGATCAACAGCAGGAGCGTGCGGTGCCCCACGCCGCCGCTCCGGCCGCTCCGTACCGCGCCCTGCAGGTCCTCCCCGCGCACCGCCGGTCCGGCGAAGCCCGACAGCGAGAGGGGGACGGATGAGCGAGCGGAGCGAGCTCGGTGCCAGGGGGTGCGCAGGGGCGAGCACCCCCGCCGAGCGCCGCGGGGCGAGAGCATGAGCCCGATCGAGTACAGCGCGGAGATCGCCGAACTGCTCGGGAAGGTGCGGCGGCGTCCCACCGCGGGCTGGCCGTGGCGGCCGGGCGAGCAGGTGCCGGAGGGGCTGCCGGTCAAGCAGTCCTGGGGGTGGCTGTTCGCACCGGACGGGCGGGTGCTGACGCTGGTGAACCCCAGGGACGGGATCTGCTCGCTGCCCGGGGGGTCGCTGGAGCCGGAGGACGGCGGTGATCCGGCGGCCGCCCTGGCCCGGGAGGCCGCCGAGGAGGCGCAGGCCGTGATCGGCCGGCCGTACTACCTCGGCTACCTCTACGACCGGGTCGGTTCGGCGAACGGCGGGCACGAGTGCGCGCGGGTCCGGATGGCGGCGGCGCTGCGGGCGGTCGGCCCGAGCGTGGCCGACCCGGCCTCGGGCCGGCACTACCGGCGACTGCTGGTCGCGCCGGGCCTCGCCGTCGAGCTGCTCGGCTGGGGCGCGCCCGGGCTGCGCCAGGCCCGGGCGGCGGTCGCCACCGCGGCGAGCTGGCTCGGCGTGCCCGCGGCCGCGAACGAGGCGATCGAGGAGCTGCCGGTCGAGGGCTGCACGGTCTCCCCGGGCGCCGTCTACCCGGGTGCCGTGCACCTCGGTGGTGGCCGCCCCGGCGTGCACGGCTGACCACGCGCGTCGCCGTACCCCTGCGCGACGTCCCGGCGGGGCGCCCTGATGCGCTGCCCTGGCGTGGTGTCCCGCCGTGCTGCCTTGACGCGCTGCCACATCGCGCGGCACGTACGGCAGGCGCGGCAGGCGCGGCCATGGCGGACGTCAACCGTCAGCCGCACGCGTCCAATCAGCCGCACGGGTCCGATCAGGCTCACCGGTGAATTTCACCGGTTCCGCGGATGCCCTGTTCCGCCCACCTTCTGACGTGCCTTGAGGTGTTCCGTCAGCCCCCCCTGCGTCCCTCGGCACCCGCTTCGAATCTGACTCGGCGGTAGCCGGGCGGAGGCCCCCCGCTTACCGTGCACAGAACTTCCGCAAGTTGCCGGTCTACGCGCGCTGCGCTACGCGCGTCACCGCGTACCCCCGCTGACCTGGGCGAAATCCCGGATTGTCGGCGGCAATTCATCTCCGGGCTGTCGGACGGCCCGTCAATATCCTTGGCATGACCGCTTCCGGGTTTGGCTACCGCCTGGTATCACTTCTGTGACCCTCGCCACGCCACCCCACTGGAGATGCGATGATCCGCCCTGCCCGTGCCCTGTCCATCGCCGCCGTAGCGGCAGGCCTCACCATGACGACGCTCTTCGCCGCGTCGTCCGCGAACGCCGCCGGTGTCAACTACGTGGCCCTCGGGGACTCGTACTCCTCCGGCGTCGGTGCCGGCAGCTACCTGAGCGACAGCGGCAGCTGCAAGCGCAGCACCAACGCGTACGCGTACCTCTGGAAGAACGCGCACGCGCCGTCCTCCTTCAAGTTCGTGGCCTGTTCGGGCGCCAAGACCGGTGACATCCTCAACAGCCAGATCTCCGCGCTGGACGCCAGCACCACGCTGGTCAGCATCTCGGTCGGCGGCAACGACGCCGGTTTCGCCGACACCATGCAGACCTGTGTCCTCGGTTCGGAGTCCGACTGCGTCAACGCCGTCAACACCGCCAAGAACTACGCCACCACCACCCTGCCCGGCCAGCTGGACAAGGTGTACTCGGCGATCAAGTCGAAGTCCCCCAACGCCCACGTCGTGGTGATGGGCTACCCGCACATCTACAAGATCGGCGGCAGCTGCATCTTCGGTATCGGCGACACGGCTCGCGCCGCCATCAACAGTGCCGCCGACACCCTGGACGGCGTCCTCGCCAAGCGGGCCGCCAACGCCGGCTTCGCCTTCGGCGACGTCCGCAACGTCTTCACCGAGCACGAGATCTGCGGCTCGCTGACCACCTGGCTGAACAGCGCCACCCTGCCGGTCGACGAGAGCTACCACCCGAAGGCGGCCGGCCAGTCCGGCGGCTACCTGCCGGTGTTCTCGGCCTCCTGAGGACGGTAGGCCGCAAGGGCCGTAGGAGCCGAATCGGCCCGCAGCGGTCGTCGTGGCGGGCCGCCGTAGCGAACCGTTTTGGCGGACCGTCGTAACGGACGGGCTCCGACGGGCACTGTTCCGTCCTGGGGCATGCCGGTGCCGCCGTCCCCTCCCACGCTTCGGGAGGGGGCGGCGGCACCGCCGTTTCAGCGGCCGTTCGGCGCCGATCCGTTCGGCGAGGATCCGTTCGGCGCGGGCCTGCCCGAGGCCGGTCCGGTCGGCGGGAAGGGGATGCCGGCGAGGACCGGCAGGAGTTCCGCCTCCTCGAAGTCGAGGTGCGCCTCCAGTTCGGCGGACATCCGGTCCAGCTCCGTACGGAGCCGCTCCGGTTCGGTGACCGTGATCCCGGCCAGCAGGGCCACCAGCTCCTCCTTGATCCGCCCGATGGCCCGGTGCTGCTCGTCGAGCCGCGCCAGGACGTCGGCCAGCTCCGGGTGGCTGCGCGCGAGGGCGGGGAACACGGCGGTGTCCTCGCCGGTGTGGTGGTGCGTCAGCCCGTCGCAGAAGGCCAGGCAGTGCTGGCGCAGCTGCAGCCCGAGCGGGGCCGGTCGGCCCGGGAGGTGGGCGTGCGCTTCCTCCCGTACGTGGCGCAGCTGTGCGCGCAGCCAGGTGTGCGCCTCCAGCAGCTTGTCGGCGAGGCTGCGCACCACCGGGGCGGGGCTGACGGAGGGCGGCTCGGGTCGTTCCAGGACGACGACCGGCAACTCCCGGTCGGTGTGCGCCTGGTAGTCGCCGTAGCCCGGAGCCTGCCGGACGACGGCGGCGAACAGCCGTTCCCGGCGGTCGCCTTCGGCGGGCACGGCGACGGTGTCGAAGGCCTCGACGCCGAATCCTGCGCTGTCGATGGCCTCGGCGCCGATCTCGACCCGGACCACCGGGTGGGCGAGGAGATTGCGGTACCACTGGGGGTGTTCCGGTGCCCCGGCGGCCGAGGCGACGACCAGGAGCAGCCCCTCCGCCCGGACGTACCCGAGCGGCACGGTGTGCGGCCGCTCGGAGCGTGCCCCGGTGGTGGTCAGCAACAGCAGGTCGCCGCCCTCGAACGGGCCGCCGACCCGCCCGCCGTTGGCGCGGAACTCCTCGATGACGTTCTGGTTGAAGGACATGGGCATGCGTGTGTGGTGGATCTCCAGAGAGGAAAGGGGAAGTCGCGGTCACCTGCTGTGCCGAGTGCCGGAGCCGGTGATACGGCTGGTCGCGCGTCCGGCGACGTCCGCGGACATCCGTCGGCGTCCGTAGACGTCCGTCACGGGGCACGGTTCGCGCACGCGGGCAGCGCGGTGACCGCCCGGCGTCAGATCAGGGAAGCGGAGAGAGTGCTCATCGCGCATCGTCCCTTCGGAAAGGTGCTCGCTCGGCTGTCGGCCGGCCCACTACTCTGTGGCCGACGCCGCGCTGCACGCCCCCATTAGAGCCAGGCCGCGGACACGCTGTCAACGAGAACGATCGCCGCCGGAGAGGAACCGGAAGCTGCCATGGAACGTGTGGTGGACCTCGACGACGCCGCCGCGCGGATCGCCGCCCGGGCCCCGGGGTGGCGTGCGGCCCGGCTGACGGTGGGCCCGCTCACCTGGCGTGATTGGCTCGCCCCGTGGCCGCAGCCGCTGGAGACGGACCGTGCCCGGGTCGTCGATCCGGACTCGGTCGGCCTGCGGCTGGCCGACCCGCTGACCGGTGCGGAACTGGAGGTGGTGCTCTTCCGCGGGGGCTGGGCGGACGTGTCCTACCTGGCCGCCGGCTGGGAGGAGAAGCTGGTCACGGCGGGGGAGCACGAGGCGGGCGGTGCGATCCCGGCCCAGGACATCACCTCCGCGGCCGACTTCGAAGCGCGCCTGACCGGATGGACGGGAGACGTCTTCGGCGGCTGAGCGCCGGAGCGCGAGAGCGCCCGAGCGAACGCCGCCGCGCCGCCGCCCCCTCGGAGGCGGCGGCGCGTCCGTCAGGCCCGGACGGTGCCCGTCAGCGGAGGTAGTCGACCAGGCCGGCCGGCTTGAGCCCGGCGGCGTCGGCGGCGGCGAGGGCGCGCTGGAGGTCGGAGGCGAGGGTGTCGGTCCAGTGCATCAGGACGACGTCGCCCGGCTGCAGCAGGCCCGGGTGCCAGATGTTGGCGGCGCCCCAGCTGAAGTCCGCGTCGGCGGTGAGCACGGTGCGGATGCCGCAGTTGGCGGCGGCCTGCAGGGTGTCGGCGTTCCAGGTGAAGTACGGCGGGCGGAAGAACGTCGGCGTGGTGCCGAAGACGCGGGTCATGGAGTCACGGGCGTCGCAGATCTCGACCTGCTGCCGTTCCAGCGGGAGCGTGCTGAGGTCGGTGTGGGAGACGCTGTGGTCCTGGACCGAGGAGCCGGGTACGGCGGTGACCCGCCGGAAGAAGTCCGGGTCGGTGGCGGCCGGCATCGGCAGCGGGAAGGCGGTGATCGGCAGCCGGTGGTCGGCGATGAACCGTTCCGCCTCGGGGGTGCGCTGCCAGCCGTCGTCCACGGTGAAGAAGACGACCTTGTCGTTGGTGGGGACGGAGCCGGTGGCGACGGCCGGGGCGGGTGCGGGGCCGTCCACCCGGACGTCGTCCACGGAGAACGGGCCCTGCTGGTACCAGCCGTGGACGTACAGCCGGATGCTGCGCGCGTTCGGGCCGGTGGTGAACCGGGTGCTCAGCCGCTGCCAGCCGCCGCCGGTGGTCTCCGTCCAGGCGGGTGCGACGTCCTTGCCGGTGCCGGTGGCGCCCAGGTAGACGAAGTTGCCGCGCACCCAGGCGGAGGCCGTGTAGGTGGTGTTGGGCTGGACCGCGACGGTCTGCGCGCACTCCCCGGTGGAGTCGGCGTTCGCGGGGGTGACGGTCAGCGCGGAGGCGCCGGTGTGCGGGGCGTTGGCGGTGACGGCCGCTTCGGCCGGTCCGCCGGTGCAGCTCCAGCCGGGGACGCTGCCCCAGTCGGCGAGGTCGGGGGAGGGCAGTTCGAAGCCGGGGTTGGTGGCGAGGTTGACGGTCGGGGCGGCCTGGGCGCTCGGACCGCCGGCCGGGGCGGCGTCGGCCGAGGCCGCCGGTGCGGCGAGGCCGGTGAGCAGGGCGACCGAGGCGGCCAGCGTGGACAGGCGCGTGGACAGGCGCGTGGACAGGCGTGTGGACGGGCGCGCGGACAGGCGTGTGGACATCGACACGTGAGGACTCCAGCAGGTGGGGGTACGCCCGTGGGGAGGGCGTGAGCGGAATCGGACCGTGGAACTCTGGATCGTCGCAACAATGGACTAGACCAATAAGGCCGTCAAGGGAACGGCGGATGAACCAGTTCGCCGCTGCGCGGTCATCCTGCCTGTGGCACAAGGGACAAGACGGTACGTCAAGGACCAGACGGACAGCCCCGGTTCAGGGCAGGTACAACTCCTCGATGTCCGTCGCGTAGTGCTCGGCGATCGCCGCCCGCCGCAGCTTCAGCGAGGGCGTCAGCAGCCCCTGCTCCTGGCTGAACTCCCGTGGCAGCAGTCGGAACGCGCGGATCGACTCGGCCCGCGAGACGGCCGTGTTCGCGGCCGCCACCGCACGCTGGACCTCCACGTGCAGCTCCTCGTCCGCGAGCACCGTCCACGGGTCCGCCTGCTCCCGCCCGTGGGTCTTCAGCCAGTGCGCCAGGGCGGCCGGGTCGAGCGTGATCAGTGCGGCCACGTACGGGCGGTCGTCGCCCACCACCAGGCACTGGGAGACCAGCGGGTGCGCCTCGACCCGTTCCTCCAGGGCCGCCGGGGCCAGGTTCTTGCCGCTGCTGGTGACGATCAGGTCCTTCTTGCGGCCGGTGATGCTGAGGTAGCCGTCCTCGTCCAGCCGGCCCAGGTCGCCGGTCGCGAACCACCCGTCGACCAGGGACTCGGCGGTGCACCGCGGATGGTTGAGGTAGCCGCCGAAGACCGAGCCGCCGCGCACCCACACCTCGCCGTCGTCGGCGATCGCCACCGAGGCCCCCGGCACCGGCTGTCCGACCGTGCCGAGCTTCTGCCGGCCGGCCGGGTTGGCGGTGATCGCGGCGGTGGTCTCGGTCAGCCCGTAGCCCTCGTACAGCTGGAGGCCGGCGCCGGTGAAGAACAGGCCCAGCTCGCGCCGGAGCGTGGAGCCGCCGCACATCACGCTGCGCACCCGGCCGCCGAGCACCGCCCGCAGCCTCGGGTAGACGGTCCGCTCGTACGCGAGGTGGCGCAGCCGCAGGGCCGCGCCCGGTCCGGGGCCGCGGCCGAAGGCCTTCTGCTCCCGGGCGGCGGCCCAGTCGACGGCCACCTGCCGGGCCTGCTCGAAGAGTTCGCCGCGCCCGGCGTCCTCGGCGGCCCGCCGGGCCTGTTGGAAGATCTTCTCGAAGACGTACGGGACGGCGTGCAGGAAGGTCGGGCGGAAGGTCTCCAGCGCGGGCAGCAGCGCGTCGGTGGAGACCTCGGGGATGTGCCCGATCCGGAAGCCGCCGCGGATCGCCGCGATCTGCACGGCCCGCCCGTAGACGTGCGCGAGCGGCAGGAACAGCAGGGTGGCCGGTCGGCCGCCGCCGGTGTCGCGCAGGACGTCCCCCCAGCCGGCGAGCAGGGCGTCCGCCTCGGCGGCCAGGTTGGCGTGGGTGATCAGGCAGCCCTTGGGGCGGCCGGTGGTGCCCGAGGTGTAGACGACGGTGGCGATGTTCCCGGCGGCGACGCCGAGGCGCTGGCGGTGCACCAGGGAGTCGGGCACGCCGAGGCCGTCCTCGGTGATCGCGGCGACGCAGTCGCGGTCCAGCTGCCAGATGCCGGTGAGGTCGGGCAGCGCGTCGCAGACCGCGCCGACGGTCATCGCGGCGTCCTCGTCCTCGACCAGGCAGGCCACCGCCTGGGTCTCGGCGAGGATCCAGCGCACCTGTTCGGGGGAGGCGGTGGGGTAGACCGGCACGGTGATCGCGCCGATCGACCAGAGTGCGTAGTCGAACAGCGTCCACTCGTAGCGGGTGCGGGACATCAGGGCGACCCGGTCGCCGTAGCGCACGCCGTGGGTGAGCAGACCCTTGGCCAGGGCGAGCACCTGGTCCCGGAACTCCCGGGCGGTGACGTCCTGCCACTGCCCGTCCTCGGCCCGCCGGGACAGCTGGACCAGGTCGGGGGTGCGCCCGGCGGTGTCGTAGAGGGAGTCGGCGAGTCCTCCGGAGGCCTCGGGCACGGCCGGGGCGGGGGTGGTGAACTCGCGCACAGTCCTCCCCAGTTCGGTGCCGGTAGTACGGGGTGGGCCGAAACTATCGGATCACCCTGTCACTGCCCAGGGTTGTGGCGGTGACACGACGAGATCGGCACCGGCCTCCTCCGGTGGTGTCGTCCCCGGGGAGGTGCGGAGGAGGAACCGCTGAGGGTGCGGGGGCCTCGTGTCAATCCCGCATTTCCGGGCACGGGTGGACATTCCGGACGCGAAGCAGGGGAGGGGGAGGCCGGTTTCTGACGTGTGCGGGACGAGACCGGTCGGTGGACCGGTTCGCCCCTCGAACGAGTGGTGAGGGCGTAGTAGAGTCTCGCAGACCTGTGGCCGGAAACCCCTCCTCCGACCTTGCCCTCGGCACCCTCCATGCCGTTCCGCGCCACCCCCCGTACCAGTCCCGTACCAGCACCGACCCGGCTCCGCCTCGGCCCCGATCCGGCCCTGAACCGGAGCCTCGACACCGTCCCTCCACCGCTCCCGCCGTTCCTGCCGTTCCCACCGCTCCCCGTCCGCGCCTGGCACTTCCCGACCGAGGACTCCATGCGTCTGCGCAGCAGCTCGATCCGCGCGAAGATCATCGCGCTGCTCCTGGTGCCCATCGTCGCGCTCGCCGCGCTGTGGGCCTACGCGACGATCGCCACCACCGGGGACGTCTGGAACCAGCTCGGGATCAGCCGTACGTACAAGGAGTTCGCGGGCCCGGTCGACCAGTACACCGGGGACCTGCAGAACGAGCGCCGCGCCGCCGTCCAGCGCCTGGCCGACCCGCGCTCGCCGGCCGCCAGGGACGGCTACGAGCGGGCCAAGGCCGCCACCGACCGCAGCCTGGACGTGCTGCGGCAGAAGAAGGACACCTCCGCCGGCAAGCTCTCCGCCCCGCAGCGCGGCCGCTTCGTGCAGATCGTCGCCGCCGCCGACCAGCTCGGACCGCTCCGCGCCCAGGTCGGCCGCTCCGCGCTGAACTGGGAGTTCGCGCTGGGCCAGTACAGCGACCTGGTCAAGCCGGTGTTCGGCTTCCGGTCCGCCTACGTCGCCCGGCAGAGCGGCCAACTCCCGCGGCAGGGCACCATCCTGATCGAGCTGGTGCGCGCCCGCGAGTACCTGTCGCAGGAGGACGCGGCGATGGAGGGCCTGCGCACCGGCGTCGCCAAGCCCACCGCCGAGCAGTACCAGGTCGCGCTGGACGCCCTGCACAACCAGCAGGCGCTGTTCACCGTCTACGTCGCCGAACTCGACCCCGCCGACCAGTCCGACTACGTCGCGCTGCGCGGCGGCGAGGCCTGGGGCGCGCTGGCCCGCGCCGAGGCGGACTTCGTCGGCGCCGGCGGCCCCGAGCGGGTGGTCCAGGCGCTCAACAGCGATTCCTGGCGGGTGACCGCCGACCGGGCGCTCGGCGACCTCGCCTCGGTCAACAGCCGGATCTCCGCAGGGCTGGACGAGCGCGCGCGGTCCGCCTCGATGGGACTGCTGTGGCGCGGCGGCATCGCCGGTGCAATCGGCCTGGTCGCCGTGGTGCTGTCGATCATGATCTCGTTCCGGATCGGCCGCGGCCTCGCCCGCCAGCTGATCGGCCTGCGCAACGCGGCCCACGAGCTGGCCGGCACCCGGCTGCCGTCCGTCATGCTGCGGCTGCGCCGCGGCGAGCCGGTGGACGTGGCCACCGAGGCCCCCGAGCTGCACTTCGGGGACGCCGAGATCGGCCAGGTCGGCCAGGCCTTCAACGCGGTGCAACGCGCCGCCGTCGAGGCCGCCGTCGAACAGGCCGAACTGCGGCGCGGGGTCTCGGCGGTGTTCGTCAACCTGGCCCGGCGCAGCCAGGTGCTGCTGCACCGCCAGCTCACCCTGCTCGACACCATGGAGCGCCGCACCGAGGACCCGGCGGAGCTGGAGGACCTCTTCAAGGTCGACCACCTCACCACCCGCATGCGCCGGCACGCCGAGGGCCTGATCATCCTGGCCGGCGGCTCGCCCGGGCGCGCCTGGCGCAAGCCGGTCCGGATGGTGGACGTGGTCCGGGCGGCGGTCGGCGAGGTCGAGGACTACGCCCGGGTGATCGTCCGGCCGTTCCCCGGCACCGGCCTGCTCGGCAGCGCCGTCGCGGACGTCACCCACCTGGTCGCCGAACTCGTCGAGAACGCCGCCGTGTTCTCCCCGCCGAGCACCCAGGTCACCGTCCAGGGCGAGGTGGTGGCGCACGGCTTCGCGCTGGAGATCGACGACCGCGGCCTCGGGCTGAGCGAGCAGCTGCTCGCCGAGATCAACGAACGCCTCGCCGTGGAGCAGGAGTTCGACCTCGCCGACACCGACCGGCTGGGCCTGTTCGTGGTCAGCCGGCTGGCCCGCCGGCACGGCATCCGCGTGCACCTGCGGCCGTCGCCGTACGGCGGGACGACGGCGGTGGTGCTGATCCCGCGCGAGCTGCTCGCGGAGGCGCCGGACGGGCGGCCGGAGCCGGGCACGGCCGGGCAGCGGCCCGCGGCGGGCGGCCGGCGCGGGCAGCGGGACCTGGTGGCGGTGCCCGGGTCGGGTGGTGCTTCCCCGTCGGCGGCTCCGTCGGCACGCCCGTCGGCTCCCTCGTCGGCGTCCGCGGTCGGTTCCGTCGGTACCGGCGGTGACGCGGACGGCAGGCACCGCGGGGCGACGGGAGGGCCGCGCCCCTCCGCGCCGGACGCGGGCCGGACGGCGGGCGGACTGCCGCGCCGGGTCTCGCGCGGCAAGGGCGGGCCGGTGCTGGTCCCCGCGCCCGCGGCGGACACCGAGGACGCGCCGGGGCCGGGGCGGCACCGGCGGGAGGACGTCGTGGTGGCCGCGGCCGAGGCGGCCGTCGCGGCTGCCGAGGCCGGCGGAGCTGCCGGGGCCAGTGGAGTCGGCGGCTCCGTCGGGCGGACCGACCCGGCCGCGGTTCCGCCCGCGGGTGCCGCTCCCCGGACGGCGGGCGGCCTGCCCCGGCGGGTCCGGCAGGCGAACCTGGCGCCGCAGCTCAGGGAGCAGCTCACGGAACAGCTGAAGGAACGGTTCCGCAACGGAGCCGGTACCGGAGCCGACGGCGGGGCCGGAGGCGCGTCGGCCGGCGACGGATCGGCCGGAGGCACCCAGGACGGCGGGGAGGCCCGGGAGGTCCGGGAACGCTCGCCCGAGGAGGCGAGGGCCACCTTCGCCTCCTTCCAGCGCGGCTTCACCCGGGGGCGAGGGGCCACGGCCCCGGCGGACCGTACGGTCGGCTCCCCGGGCCGCCCCGGTGCGCCGACGGACCGGACCGGCGCTCCGTTGACGGATCGTCCCGGCACACCCGACGATCGTGCCGTGCGGGGGACCGGACGGCCCACCGCCGTACCGGCCTGGCAGCCGCCCGACCGGTCCCGGCGGGCGATCGCCCCGGCGCCCGCCCCGGCGGCGCTGCCCGCGCCGCGGGACACCGGCCGGGCGCCGCTCGTCCGGCGGGTACCGCCCGGGCAGCCGGTCCGCCGGACCCCGGACACCGCCGTACCCGCACCACCCGCTTCATCCGCACCACCTGCACCACCCGCTCCACACGCACCACCCGCTCCAGCGGAAGGAACTGATTCATGACCACGTCGATGCAGTCGTCAGGGGACCTCAACTGGCTCCTGGACGACCTGGTGGGGCGCGTCGCGGCCCTGCGGCACGCGGTGATCCTCTCCAACGACGGCCTGGCCACCGGCGCCTCCCGCGACCTCGACCGCGAGGACGCCGAGCACCTGGCCGCCGTCGCCGCCGGGTTCCACAGCCTGGCGAAGGGCGCCGGCGGGCACTTCAAGGTCGGCGGCGTCCGGCAGACCATGGTGGAGCTGGACGAGGCCTTCCTGTTCATCACGGCCGCCGGCGACGGCAGCTGCCTGGCCGTGCTGAGCGAGGCCGAGGCGGACATCGGCCAGATCGCGTACGAGATGGCGCTGCTGGTCAAGCGGGTCGGCGAGCACATGGCCGCCGAGCCGCGCACCGAAACCGCCCCGCCGGTGAGATGAGCGGTCCGATGGCGGATCCGAAGGCGGATGAGCCGGACGGCCCGGAGACGCCGGACGGCCCCCAGGTGCCGGTGGGTACGGCCGGGCCGTCCGGCAGCGGCGGTTCCTCCGGCGTCGGCGGTCCGTCCGGCACCGGCGGTTCGGACGCCGCCGACCGCCCGGACGGCCAGGACGGCGAGGTCGACCCGGACGGGCCCGACGTCGACCTGTTCCGGCCGCGCACCCCGGTCGACGACCGCTGGTTCGACGACGAGGCCGGCCCGGTGGTGCGGCTCTACTCGATGACCCGCGGCCGCACCCGGCCGGTCGAGGAGGGGCTGTTCGACCTGATCTCGCTGGTCACCGCCGTCGATCCCGGGCCGGTCGCGGGGGCCGTGCCCGCGCACGTCCTCGACCCGGAGCACCAGACGCTGCTCACCCTGTGCCGCCGCGAGCCGCTCTCCGTCGCCGAGCTCGGCTCCTACACCGACCTGCCGGTCAGCGTGGTGCGGGTGCTGCTCGGCGACCTCTACGACGCCGAGCTGATCAGCGTCACCCGACCCGTTCCGCTCGCCGAGCTGCCGGACGAGCGCCTGCTGCGAGACGTGATCAATGGACTCCGTGCGCTCTGACCCCCGCCCCCGCCCGGAGGGCACCGTGCCCGATCCGGACGGCACCGCGTCCCACCCGGCGAACGCCAACGACCCGCGCTGGCGCGGCGGTCCGGCCGTCGCGGTGAAGATCCTGGTCGCGGGCGGCTTCGGCGCGGGCAAGACCACGCTGGTCGGATCGGTCAGCGAGATCCGGCCGTTGCGGACCGAGGAGGAGCTCAGCGAGCTGGGCCGCCCGGTCGACGACACCTCGGGGGTGGAGGCGAAGCGCACCACCACCGTCGCGATGGACTTCGGCCGGATCGATCTGCGGCCGGGCCTCGCGCTCTACCTGTTCGGCACGCCCGGGCAGGACCGGTTCTGGTTCGTCTGGGACGAGTTGGCCCGCGGCGCGCTCGGCGCCCTGGTGCTCGCGGACACCCGGCGGCTGGCCGACTGCTTCCCGTCGGTGGACTTCTTCGAGCAGCGCGGCATCCCGTTCCTGGTCGCGGTGAACTGCTTCGAGGGCACCGAGCGGTTCTCTCCGGACGAGGTCCGCGAGGCACTCGACCTCGACCCGGACATCCCGGTGGTGCTCTGCGACGCGCGGCTGCGGCAGGACGGCAAGGACCTGCTCGTCGCGCTGGTCGAGCACGCCGCCGCCGGCCGGCACCGCCGCGCCCCGGTCGGCGCCTGAGGGCGGCTCGGCCCCGGCCGGACCCGGCTCGGTCCGGTCGGAGCAGGTCCAGCTCCGGCCGGGGTCGGCCCGCGCTCCGGCTCGACAACGGGTGAAGGACGGCTGGGCGACCGCCGTACGACGGGCGTGCGAAGAGTCGGCAGGTCAGCGCGCCGACCTGCCCCTTCCGCCCGCCGTCTCATTCCACCGTCCGCATCGTGGACGATCACTGCGCCGAAGGTTGCCTAGACCGGCCCGGCCGTGGAAGGCTCTGTGGACGAAGGCCGCCCGGCCATGCCGTCGGGGGCGCCGGAAACGCCCCGTTCGTACGGGCGTTGCAACCGGCGGACGGCCTTCGACGAACCGGCGAGGCATCGTCGGCGGGCACCGTCAACGGTGCGCCGCCGTGTGGAGAACGAGGGGGAGGGCAGCAGGATGACCGTCGGCCGACGACGCATCACCACCGCCGTGCCCGGCTCCCCGCTGCCCGGTGCCCCCATGCCCGGCGTCGCCGTGACCGGTGCCGCCGATCCGGCGCTCACCGTCCGCCGCTACATCGACCACGCGCTGATCTGCAGCGCGTGTTGTCGCTGACCGGCCTGACCTTCCCGACCTTCCCGGTACGTCCCCGGCGCTGACGGCCCACCCGGCCCTCTCGGTCCACCGTCCGACGCACCGCCGAAACCCGTCGACCAGGCCGTAGCGGAGCGCCCGTCCGGCGTGCCCGCGGCCGACCAACCGGACCCGCCCAGCGGAGAGACCACCAGTGAACATCGTCTGCCCCAGCACCACCCCCGGCATCGTCGGCCGTACCCGAACGGCCGGGTCGGCCCCCGCGATGCGCGCGGGTGGACGGACCGGACGGTGGAACCGGTGCGGGAGCCGCGCCGTGGACAGCCGGCGGGGTCGCCTCGACCTCGAGCCGTTCTGGCCGTCCCGGCAGCCGCACCTGTTCGATCAAACGTGTCCCGGCTCGCCCAGCGCGTCCCGGCCCTCCGCCCGCTGATCCGGTTCGTTCCGGTCCAGCCCAGGCAGTACGCCCGGTCGACGCGCAGACGACTCCACCCCGTCCGTCACGCGCGAAATGAGCGGCACACCATGTCTTCTTCCTCCACGGCCACCCTGCCCCTGCCCACCGCGACCCCGCACCTGCGCGCGGTCCGCTCCGTCCCGCCGGTCTCCTCCGTCCCCGCCACCGCGCCGGTCGGTCCCGGCGCGTCCGGGGCCGCGGGACCGTCCGCCCCCCCGGCGTCGCTGTCCGACCGATGGCCCGGGGTGGCGGCCCGTCCGCCCTATGCCGGACCGACCCACGCCGGAACGGCCCACGTCGGCCCGGCCCATGTCGGACCGACCCGTCCGGCGACCGGCCCGGCACCCGCAGCCGCGCAGCCGGGAGTGACCGTCCCGCAGGTGCCCCAGGCGCTGCTCGCCGCGCTGCCGGAGGGGGCGGCCGTCGTCGCCACCCTGCCGCAGGGCGCGCTGCCGCAGGGTCTGCTCGCCCAGTACGGAATCCAGTTCGGCGGCGTGAACGGCGGCGCGATGGTCGGGTACCTGGTGCTGGTGCCGACCGAGGGCCCGGCGGCGCAGGTCGTCGGCCTGCCGGGGGCTCCGGCCGGTGTCGGGGCCGCCGCCCAGCCCGGGGCCCACACGCTCCCCGGGGCCCACCCGGCCCACGGGGCGCAGCCGACGACCGGCGGGCCCGCCGGCCAGACCGTGGCGGGGGTCCGTCCGGTGCGCCCGGCCGGGCGCGGCATCGCCGTCGACACCGAGCGGCGCAACGCCTACGTCGACGGGCGGCTGCTCGACCTCACCTACCTGGAGTTCGAGCTGCTGGCCCACCTCACCGAGCACCCGCAGCGGGTGCACACCCGGGACCACCTGGTCTCCGCGGTCTGGGGCTACGGCCACGTCGGGGACGGGCGGACGGTCGACGTGCACGTCGCCCGGCTGCGCCGCAAGCTCGGACCGGCCTACCGGGACACCATCGTGACGGTCCGCCGGGTCGGCTACAAGTACACCCCGGCCGCGGTCTGACGGCTGGTTCCGGCCTGACGGCGGATCTGACGGCCGATCTGACGGCCGGTCCGGCGTCCGATCTGGCAGCCGGTCGCCAACGGTCCCTTGCCGCCGGTCGGTTGAGCGTCGGCCGGTCGAAGCAGCGGACCGCTCGTCCTGGACACGGACGGGCGGCCCGCTGCTTCGTCGCGTTCCGGCGGCGCGGAAGGAGCGCCGGGAGCGTCAGCCGCGCTGGTCCGGCGGGAGCAGGAGGACGGCGAGGGCGTCGGCACAGCCGCGGGCGTGGCCGAGGAACCAGTCCAGCCGGTCGTCGGTGAGGTGCGCGGGCGTCGAACGGACCGCCAGCGCGAACCGCGCCTGCCCGGCGCCGTCCAGGACGGGCACGGCCACAGTCCGCACCCCGGCGGTCGACTCGCCGTCGTTGAGCGCGTACCCGGCCGTCCGGACCTTCGCCAACTCCTCCTCCAGGAGCGCCGGTTCGGTGATCGTGCGGTCGGTGAAGGAGGCCAGCGGGCCGAGTGTCGAGGGCGTCGTCTCGCCCGGGCGGGGCCAGGCCAGCAGGACCTTGCCGAGCGCCGTCGAGTGCAGCGGGCGGCGCAGGCCCAGTCCGGTGTCGGGGCGGACCGATCCGCCGACCAGGATCACCGCGTGCGCGCCGCTGCGGATCGCCAGGTCGGCGGTGGCCTTGGTGCGCCGGGACAGCAGCTCCAGCTCGGGCCCGGCGAGGTGCAACCCGCGCTGGTGGAAGGTGAGCTGGCCGAGTTCGGCGACGGCCGGACCGAGCCGGTAGCGGGCGGTCTGCTCGTCCTGCTCCAGGAACCCGGCGCTGACCAGCGTGCGGGCCAGCCGGTGCGCGGTGGAGACCGACAGGCCCATCCGGCGGGCCAGGTCCGAGGCGCTCAGGTCGGGGCCGTTGTCATGGAAGCAGTGCAGCAGTCCGAGCGCGCGCTGGACGGCCTGCGCACCGGCCGGCGGACTCTGGACGGCGGTGGCGGCCCCGGGCATGGCACCTCGCGTTTCGGTTCGGAACTCCGGCCCGGCGGCCGGAGGCGGTCTCAGCGTAGGGCAGCCGGTGCTGCGGGAATGTGTCGACGACGTTGCAATGGAATGGCGTTGATGAACAACCGATCCCATCATGTGGCAAAGACTTGCCTCGGGCTCGTCCGCCGTGGAACGCTCCTGGCATCGCGCCGGACGGCCACTCGGTCCAGGCGGCGCCTGCCCCGACTCTGCGGAAGGAGAAGCACCGTGACGTCCCACCGGTGTCTCCCCTCCCGTGCGTGTTGTCGCTGACCGACGCCTCCCGCGCCACCTGCCTTCCTCCCTGCATCGTGGCGTACAACTTCCTTGCGTACCAGGCTTCCTGTGCCTTCGTGCGGTAATCGATCCCGAGCTCCTCCGGCTGTCGTCGGAGCCCCCGTAGAGGACCAACTCCGTTGTCCAGTCGCATCCAGAACGCCTCCCCGCTTCCCGACACCCTCTGGTTCACCCGCTGCCCGGTGCCCACCGCGACCGGGATCGCCGCCGACCAGGGGTGGCTCGCCCGGGAGTTCGCCGCCGACGGCATCGCCGTCCGCTCCTTGCAGGACGCTCCGCGGGAGGTGGCGGCGGACCACCACTACACCCACGCGCTGACCGGACTGTTCCGGGAGGGCGGCAACGTCCCCGCACTGTGGGCCCGTTCGCGCGGCGAGGCGACCAGGCTGATCGGCCTCACCTGGATCGAGGAGCGCCAGGTGGTGCTGGTGCGGGCCGGCAGCGGCGTGACCGAACCGGCGCAGCTGCGCGGACTGCGGCTGGCGGTGCCGCATCATGACATCGGCATCGACTTCTGGCGGGCGATGGCGCTGGCCGGCCTCCGCGGCGCCCTCGGGCTCGCGGGCCTCACCCTGGCGGACGCCGAACTGGTGGACGTCCCCGGCGTCCCGGGCGGCGGGCAGTGGTCCGCGGAGCTGGCCGCCCTGCGGGACGGGGTGGTGGACGCGGTGTACGTGAAGGGGGCGCTCGCCGTCGAGGCGGCCCGCCGGATCGGTGCGGAGGTGGCCGTGGAGCTGGACGCGGCGCCGGACCGCCGGGCCCGGGTGAACAACGGCACCCCGCGGCCGATCACCGTCCACCAGCGGCTGCTGGACGAGCAGCCCGAGCTGGTCGCGCGGTTCCTCGCGGTGCTGCTGGAGGCCGCCGACTGGGCGGCGGAGCACCCGGAGGAGGTGGTCCGGATCCTGCGGGCCGAGACCGGTGCCGGGGCCGAGGGCGTCGCCGGGGCCTATGCGCCGGGCAGTCACCGCACCCTGCACCTGGACCTGTCGGCGGAGCGGCTGGAGCTGCTGGCGCTGCAGGAACGGTTCCTCGGGGAGCAGGGCTTCCTCGCCGCGCCGGTGGACGTCCAGGCGTGGGCCGACCCGGAGCCGCTCCGTGCGGCCCGCGAGCTGCTGCGTGTGCGGCGTGCGGGTGAGGGTGCGGGTGCGGGTGTCGCTGCCGGCACCGACACGAGCGGCGCCGCAGGTTCGGGTGCGGGCGCCGACAGCGTTCGGATCACAGACTTCAGGTAACAGCGTTCAGCTAACAGATTTCAAAAGTTGTCAGCTGTCGGCTGTCATCTGTCACTCACATGGAGACCCCCGTGAAGACCCCCCGCCTCGCCCTCGCCGTCACCGCGCTGCTCGCCTCCACCGCCCTGGCCGCCTGCGGCTCGTCCGCCGACGGGGCCAAGGCCTCCGCCGAAGGCGGGGCCGGTGGCAAGGCCGACGTGGTGCTCCGCCTGCCCGACCCCGGCAACAACGGCTTCCTCGCCCGCGGCAAGAAGGACGGTTCGCTGGACCGGGCCCTGGCGGCCGTCCACGCCAAGGTCGCCTGGACCGGCAGCGCCGGACCCTTCGCCCCCGCCGCCCAGGCCCTCTCCGCCGACCAGTTGGACGTCGCCCAGGGCTCGATCACCTCGGCCGTCGCCGCGCTCGCCCAGAAGCCCGGCTTCAAGCTGTTCGCCCAGACCGCGCCCGACGGCGTCGGCGAGGGGATCCTGGTGAAGAACGACTCGCCCGTCAAGTCCGTCCAGGACCTGGTCGGCCGGAAGGTCGCCGTCTCCCAGGGCGGCACCAGCGAGTACCTGCTGCTCAAGGCGCTGGCGAAGAACGGCGTCCCGGCCGACAAGGTGGAGCGGGTCTACCTGCGCGCCGACCAGACCTCCGGGGTCTTCAACTCCGGCCAGGTGGACGCCTGGGCGACCTGGAACACCTTCTCGACGCCCGCCATCGCCAACGCCGGCGCGCACTTCCTGGTCAACGGCCAGGAGGTCGGCTCCGACAACTACGCCGTCTGGGCGGTGCGCAACGGCTTCGCCGACAAGCACCCCGAGGTGGTCAAGGCGTTCTACACCTACCTGCGCGAGAACGGCGAGAAGGAGAAGGCCGACCCGGCCGGCTACCTCAACGTGTTCACCGACGCCGGCCCGACCGCCGTCACCCCCGCCGAGAAGGACGTCGCGGTGAACGTCAGCAGGCAGGGGACCCCGGCCGACGCCATCTCCGACGCCGACACCGCGCGGTTCGGGACGGTCGCCCAGTTCTTCGCCGACCAGAAGGTCACCAAGCAGCTGGTGGACGTCAAGCCCTACCTGATCGACGTCAACAGGCTCGGGGACGGTGCCAAGTGACCACCGCGACAGAGAAGTTCACCCCCGAGGACACCCGGGCCGCCCTCGACGCCGGCCTGGTCGCCCCGCAGAGCCGGCGGCACCGGCCCCGCCCCCGCGCGCTGGCCGTGACCCTGCGCACCGTCGGTCCGCTCGCCCTGCTCGGCGGCTGGGCGCTCGCGTCCGCCACCGGCGCGCTGACCCAGGACGTGCTCGCCTCGCCCGCCCAGGTCGCCCAGGCCGTGGGGGAGTTGTGGGGCAACGGTCAGCTGACCGACGCCCTGTCCGTCTCCCTCACCCGGGCCGGGCTCGGCCTGTTCTTCGGCGCGACCACCGGCCTGGTGCTCGGCGTGGTCACCGGATTCACCCGGCTCGGCGAGGAGTTGCTCGACTCCGCGATCCAGATCCTGCGGACCGTCCCGTTCCTGGCCCTCGTCCCGCTGTTCATGGTGTGGTTCGGCATCACGGAGACCGCGAAGGTGGCCCTGATCGGGGTCGCCACCAGCTTCCCGATGTACGTGTCCGCCTCGGGCGGGGTCCGCAGCACCGACCGCAAACTGGTCGAGGCGATGCGCAGCTTCGGCCTCGGCCGCTGGGCGATCGTGCGCACCGTCGTGCTGCCCGGTGCGCTGCCCTCGCTGCTGTCCGGACTGCGCCTGTCGATGACGCTCAGCGTGATCGCCCTGATCGCCGCCGAGGAGATCAACTCCACCGAGGGCATCGGGTACTTGATGGCCCAGGCGCAGAACTACTCGCGCACCGACGTCCTCGCCGTCTGCATCCTGATCTACGGGCTGCTCGGCCTCGCGGCCGACGGCATCGTCCGAGTCCTGGAGCGCGTGCTGATGCCGTGGCGCCAGGCCGTCCAGGGAGCGGCCCGATGACCGCCGACACGACCACCGCCGCCGCCCTCGCCCCCTCCTCGCCCCGTTCGCCCGCTCCTCCCTCGGCGTCCGAGCGGACGGCCCCGGCCGTCCACCTGCGCGGCCTGCGCCGGGTGTTCGGCACCCGGGCGGTCCTCGACGGGGTCGACCTCTCCATCGCCCGCGGCGAGTTCGTTGCCCTGCTCGGCGCCAGCGGTACCGGCAAGACCACGCTGCTGCGCATCCTCGGGGCGCTCGACCAGGCCGACGAGGGCACCGTGCTCGTCCCGCCGGTCCGTACCGTGGTGTTCCAGGAGCCCCGGCTGGTGCCGTCCAAGCGGGTGCTGGCCAATGTCACGGTCGGCCTCCCGCGCGGCGCCGCGACCCGGGAGACCGGGCTGAAGGCACTCGCCGAGGTCGGCCTGGAGCGGCACGCCGAGGCCTGGCCGGCCACCCTCTCCGGCGGTGAGGCGCAGCGCGTCGCGCTCGCCCGGGCACTCGTCCGCGAGCCGCAACTCCTTCTACTGGACGAACCGTTCGCCGCCCTGGACGCGCTCACCCGACTGCGCATGCAGGACCTCGTCGGCGACCTGGTGCGCCGCCACCGCCCGGCGGTCCTGCTGGTCACCCACGACGTGGACGAGGCCGTACGGCTCGCCGACCGGGTCGTGGTCCTGCGCGACGGCCTGCTCGCCCGGGACGAGGCCGTCACCGTCGAGAGCCCGCGCGATCCGGCCGACCCCGCCTTCGCCGACCTGCGGCGCCGTCTGCTCGCCGACCTCGGCGTCCACTGACGTCCGCGACCCCCCGCTTTCCCCGACCTTCCCCCGATCCCGCCTGCCTTCCCACAAGTCAGGCCCGCACCACCGGAGTTGACCAGATGACCGTCACCCTCGGCGTCCACGCCAGCAACCCCTCGCTCTACTACCTCGCCCGACTCCCGTACCTGGACGAGGAGCTGGCCCCGCTCGGCGAGACCGGCGCCTTCCACCACTACGCGGACGGCACCCGCACCGGCGCCCTGCTCGCCGAGGGCGTCATCGACTTCGGCGGCACCGGTTCCACTCCGCCGATCACCGCCCAGGCGGCCGGCCACGACCTGGTCTACGCGGCGGTCTCGGCGCCCCGCCCGGACCACGGCGCGCTGCTGGTGCTGGACTCCGGTCCGGTGCGGACGGTCGCGGACCTCAAGGGCGGCACCGTCGTCCTCTCCGTCGGTTCCTGGCAGACCCACCTGCTCGCCAAGGCCCTGCACGCCCAGGGGCTCTCGTACGGCGAGGACGTCACCCCGGCGCGCCCGGCGGCCGGTGAGGACCAGGCCCGGCGGCTGCGCGACGGCGAGATCGCCGGCTGGATCGCCCAGGGCGCCGAACTCGCCGCGGCCCGCCGCACCGGGGAGTTCCGTGAACTGGTCCGCACCGGTGACGTCATCACCGACCGCTCGGTGTTCTTCACCCGTCGGGACTTCGCGACCGGGCGCCCCGAGGTGGTCGCCGCGATCGCGACCGCGCTGCGCCGGGCGGACGCCTGGGTGGCCGCCAACCCGGCCGAGGCCGCCGCGATCGCCGCCGAGGACCTGGGCGGCACGGCCGCCGACTGGCAGTCCGCGCTGGTCGCACTGCCCTGGCGACTGGAGCCCGCCACGGCCGGGTTCGTCGCCGAGCAGCAGGAGGCCGCGGACATCTTCCACGGCGTGGGCTTCATCGACCGGGCGCTGACCGTCGCCGACGCCCACCTCCCCGGTCTGGAGGCCCCGGTGGCCGCCGCGCTCGCGAAGGCGGTCTGACCCATGGCCTCCGAAGTCCTCTGGTACATCATCCCGCGCGAGGGCCACTACCCCTGGGAGCCGGCCGGACGCCGCCCGGTGGACCTCCGCTACCTCCAGCAACTGGCGGGCAGCGTCGAGCGTTTGGGCTACACCGGCGCCCTGCTCGCGACCGACCTGTACGACGTCTGGACGCTCGGCAGCGCGCTCGCCGCCGCCACCACCCCGGCCTTCAAGCCGCTGCTGGCCGTCCACCCGGGGCTGGTCTCACCCACCCTGCTGGCCAAGATGGCGCTCAGCTTCGACCACCTGCACGGCGGCCGACTGCGCTTCAACGTGGTGAACGGCTCGACCGCGCAACTGCGCGAGTACGGCCTGGACGTCGAGCACGACGACCGCTACCGGCTCAGCGGCGAGTACTGGTCGATCGTCAAGCGCCTCACGGCGGGCGAAGTCTTCGACCACAAGGGCGAGTTCTACGAGCTGAAGAACGCGGGCGCGAGCCTGCGCGAGCTGGCCCCGGCGCAGCCCGGCGGCATTCCGCTCTGGTTCGGCGGCAGTTCGGCGGCCGGCATCGAGATGGCGGCCGAGCACGTGGACGTCTACCTGACCTGGGGCGAGCCGCCGCACCTGCTCAAGGAGAAGCTGGACCTGGTCCGCGAGCGCGCCGCCGCCCACGGCCGGACTCTGCGGATCGGACTGCGGCTGCACCTGATCGTCCGCGACACCGAGGATGAGGCCTGGGCGGCCGCCGACCGGCTGCTGGACGTCACCAGCGAGGCCACCTACGCGCGCCAGCTGGGCGGGGCGAAGGGGGAGGACGGGGTCGGCTGGCAGCGGCAGTTCCGCCAGCACGGGGGCAAGGTGCCGGCCCGGGCCCGCGAGCTGGAGGCCTACCCCAACCTCTGGCCGGGGATGAGCCTGTTCCGCCCCGGCCCCGGCACCGCGGTGGTCGGCTCGACGGCCCAGGTGATCGAGCGCCTGCAGGAGTTCGAGGCGCTGGGTGTCGACACCTTCATCCTGTCGGGCAACCCGCTGCTGGAGGAGGCCCACCGGGTTGCAGAAACGGTTCTGCCCGCTCTGGGCGTCAAGCGGCCGGCAGCGAACAGCTGACGGCTGACAAGTAACAGATATCAGCGAACAGATAACAGATGACAGCTGACAGATTTCGAAATCTGTCAGCTGTCATCCGTCGATCGTCAGCCGTCAGCCGTCAGTCAACGCCTCCCGCTCCACCGCCGCCGCCTCGGCTCAGCGGCTCAGCCGGTCGATCTCCGCCAGCTCCTCAGCCGTCAGCGGGCCGCCCGCCAGCGCGTCGAGGTTCTGGTCCAGCTGGGCCACGCTGCTCGCGCCGATGATCACCGAGACCACCCGCGGGTCCCGCAGCACCCAGCACAGCGCCAGCTGCGCCAGCGTCTGCCCGCGCCCCTCGGCGACCTTGGCCAGCGCCCGCAGCCGGTCCAGCTTCGGCCCGGCCAGCGCCTCCTCGGTGAGGAACTTCCCGACCGACATCCGCGAGCCCGCCGGCACCTCCCCGGTCAGGTAGCGGTCGGTCAGCAGCCCCTGGGCCAGCGGCGAGTACGCGATGAGGCTGGTCCGGGTGTCGCCCACCGCGTCCAGCACGCCGTGGTCCTCCACGTACCGGTTGAGGATCGAGTACGCCGACTGGTTCATCAGCACCGGCGTCCCCAGCTCGCGCAGGATCGCCACCGCCTCCCGGTGCTGCTCCGCCGGGTAGTTGGAGATCGCGGCGTACAGCGCTTTGCCCGAGCGCACCGCACTGTCGAGCGCCCCCATCGTCTCCTCGATCGGGGTGTCCGGGTCGTACCGGTGCGAGTAGAAGACATCGACGTAGTCCAGGCCCATCCGGTCCAGCGACTGGTCGAGGCTGGCCAGCAGGTACTTGCGGCTGCCGCCGTTGCCGTACGGGCCGGGCCACATGTCCCAGCCGGCCTTGGTGGCGATGAACAGCTCGTCCCGGTACGGCCGGAAGTCCTGGGCGAACAGGTAGCCGAAGTTGCGCTCGGCGCTGCCGTACGGCGGGCCGTAGTTGTTCGCCAGGTCGAAGTGGGTGACACCCCGGTCGAAGGCTCGGCGGAGCACCGCCCGCTGCACCTCCAGCGGCTGGGCGTCACCGAAGTTGTGCCAGAGCCCGAGCGATACGGCGGGCAGCTGGACGCCGCTGTGGCCGGCCTTCCGATAGGTCATCGAGTCATAGCGGTCATCCGCGGCGAGGTAGTTCATGCCGGACATCTTGCCAGTCGGCCGTGGCGGATCAAGCCCTTGCCCCGTCCCCGGCCGGTGCCTATGCTCGCGGAGGATCGTGCGCGTGCGAGGCGAGGGGGAGGCGAGATGGCAGTCCGGACCGTGACCGCCGCCGCAGCCCGCTGTTGTTGTCGCCGCCACCGCAGCACCGTCCGCTGACGCCACCCGCGTGCCCTGCCGCCCGAGCGGCGCGCCGCCCGTCCCGTCAGCCGCTCCGCCGGTGCCCGCCCGTGGGAGTGCGGCGCCGGACCACGTACCGGCTCCCCGTGCCCCGCGCGGCCCGTCGGCGCCCGGGGCTCCACCGGCCTCGTCAAGCCCGGCCCGGTCTGCGCCGAACCCCTTCCCGAGGGCTCCTCCTCGAGCCCCTCCGACTCTTCCCGAGCCCCTCCCGAGCGTCCAAGGAGACCGCCGTGCGGTTCACCGTCTCGTCCCTCGTCGCCAACGCCCCCGATCCGGTCACCGGTGTCCGGCGCACCCCGGAGCAGAAGCTCCACAACGTCATCGACCAGGCGGTCCTCGCCGAGCGGCTCGGCTACGACGGCTACGGGGTGGGGGAGCGGCACGGCGAGCCGTTCCTCTCCCCGGCCCCGCCTCTGCTGCTCAGCGCGATCGCCGCCCGCACCTCCACCATCCGGCTGTTCACCACGGTGACGGTGCTCAGCATCCTCGACCCGGTCCGGGTCGCCGAGGACTACGCGATGCTCGACCAACTCTCCGGTGGCCGACTTGAGTTGATCGTCGGCAAGGGCAACGACCCGCGCCACTTCGGGCTGTTCGGCCTTCCCGAGGAGCGCCAGTGGGAGGCGCTCGCCGAGAACTACGGTCTGCTGCGCAGGCTCTGGCGCGAGGAGAAGGTGACCTGGGAGGGCTCGACCCGCCCGCCGCTCCGGGACGCCACCGTCTGGCCGCGCCCGCTCCAGGACCCGATCCCGGTGTGGCATGGCAGCGCGACCAGCACGCGGTCCACCGACCTCGCGGCCCGCCACGGCGACCCGCTCTTCTCCGCCAACTCCTTCCACCCGCTGGAGAAGTACCGGGCGCTGGTCGACCACTACCGCGAGCGCTGGGAGTACTACGGGCACGACCCGGAGCGGGCCAGGGTGGGCGCGAGCTTCGGCGGACTGTACGTCGCCAAGCGCTCGCAGGACGCGGTCGAGGGCTTCCGCCCGTACTGGAACGCGCTGTTCGACTCGGCCGCCGGCCGGCACAACAACTCGCCGTTCACGTCGCTGGAGGACGCGCTGGAACGCGGTTCGGCCCTGGTCGGCAGTCCGCAGCAGGTGATCGAGAAGATCCACCGCTACCACGAGGCCTTCGGCAACGAGGTGGTCGGCATCGGGGTGGACGCGCTCACCGAGGGGGCGCAGCGCGAGCAACTGGAGCTGTTCGCGAGCGAGGTGGCCCCGGAGGTCCGCCGCGCGCTGCCGTAGTCGCCCGCGTCCGGCGCCCGCCCGCGCAGTGCGCCGTGCACCCCCTACGCGGCGTGACGCCGGCCACCGTCCGTGACGTGACGCGCGCCACCAGGCGCGCCGGAATGCCGCTCGGCGGTGCGGGGGATGACGAACGGTCGAGGGGCCGTGGCCGCCGGGGGGCGGCGCACGGCCCTCAACCGTTCCGCGAGGAGGATCCGGGCGCCCCGGGGCGCCCGGGCGGAGTCAGCACTGGTCTTCTGTACCTACTGGTATGTACAGTGAGTCGCATGAGCACCCAGGACCGTCTCATCGAGAGCACCCAGGCCCTCCTCTGGGAGCGCGGCTACGTCGGCACCAGCCCCAAGGCCATCCAGCAGCGTTCCGGGGTCGGCCAGGGCAGCATGTACCACCACTTCACCGGCAAGCCCGACCTCGCGGCCGCCGCCCTGCGCCGCAGCGCCGAGCAGATGCGGGGCGTCGCCGAGGCCGACCTCGCCGCCCCCGGCACCGCCTACGACCGGATCGCCGCCTACCTGCACCGCGACCGCGACGTCCTGCGCGGCTGCCGGATCGGCCGGATGGCCCAGGACCCCGACGTGGTCGCCGACCCGCAGCTGCGCGCGCCCGTCGAGGAGACCTTCGACTGGCTGCGCGGCCGGATCGCCGAGCTGGTCGCCCAGGGCCAGGCGGGCGGCGAGTTCGCCCCCGGCCTCGACCCGGCCGACACGGCCGCCGCCGTGGTCGCCGTCGTCCAGGGCGGCTATGTCCTGGCCCGCGCCGCCGACAGCGCCGAGCCGTTCGACCGGGCCGTCCGCGGCGCCCTCGGCCTGCTCGCGGCACACCGCACGGCCTGACCCGCACGACCCCGGGCGCGCCGCCGCACCCGTACGGCCGAACCCTCGCGGCCGAACCCGTACGACCAGAGCCGACGCGCCCGCCGAAAACCAGGACGCCCGCCGTCAGACCGGCCAGAACCCGAGGAGCCCCGCCGTGCACGCCATGCAGTACGAGATCACCCTCCCCGCCGACTACGACATGGGCGTCATCCGCAAGCGCGTCGCCGACAAGGGCCACCTGCTCGACGCGCACCCGGGCCTCGGCCTCAAGGCCTACCTGGTCCGCGAGCGCGGTCGGCAGGGCTCGCCCGTCAACCAGTACGCGCCGTTCTACCTCTGGCGCACCGTCGAGGGCATGAACGGCTTCCTCTGGGGCCCGGGCTTCCGCGGCCTGAGCGCCGACTTCGGCCGCCCCGCCGTCCGGCACTGGCTCGGCGCGGGCCTGGCCCACGGCGCGTCGTCAGTGGCGGGGGAGAGGACCGAGCAGCCCAGCACCGCCACCCGGGCGACCGTACGGCTGCCGGAAGGCGCCGACCCGGCCGAGGCCGTCGAGCGGGCGCTCGCCGACCTGCCCGCGCATCCGGACCTGCACACCGCCGCCGTGGCCGTCGACCCGAGCCGCTGGGAGCTGCTCAGCTTCGCGCTCTGGCACGGCCCGGCCCCCGAGGACGCGCCCGGCGTCCGGTACCAGGTGCTGCACCTGTCCCGCCCCGAACTGGACCGGCTGCCCGCCGGCCGCCACTGGTGAAAGGACCCACCGCCCCGATGTCCCCCGCGACCGCCCCCGCCGGCCCCGACCTCACCCCGGCCCCGCTCGACCGCGCGGCCGGCCACGCCCTGCTCGCCGACCTGGCCGGTCCGGGCGCCGCCGCCACCCTCGGCGGCCTGGACGCCCTCGCCCCCGGCTTCCCCGACTGGATCGTCACCAGCCTCTTCGGCGGCACCTATCAGCGCCCCGGCCTCGCCCTGCGCGAACGCCAGATCGCCAATTTGGCCGCCCTCACCGCCCTCGGCGGCGTCGAGCCGCAGCTCGCCGACCACGTCCGCTACAGCCGGCGGATCGGCCTGACGGAGGCGGAGATCACCGAGGTCATGGTCCACCTCGCCCCGTACGTCGGCCTCCCCAAGGCGCTGGCCGGCCTGCGGGTCGCCACCGCGACCTTCGCCGAGAGCACCGAGAGCACCGAGAGCACCGAGAGCACCGAGAGCGCCGAGGCCACCAAGGCCGCCGAGAGCGCCGCCGGGACCGTCACCGAGGAGGCCGGGGCATGAGCCGCACCGTCCGCACCGTCCTCGGCGACCTGGACCCCGCCGCCCTCGGCGTCACCGACGCCCACGACCACCTCTTCATCCGCAGCCCGCTGCTCCCCGGCCAGGAACTGGACGACCCGGCCGCCGCCGAGGACGTCCTGCGCGCCTACGCCGCCGCCGGCGGCCGCACCCTCGTGCAGTGGACCCCGCGCGGCCTGGGCCGGGGCGCGGACTCGCTCGCCGCGCTCTCCCGTACGACCGGCGTGCGGATCGTCGCCGCCACCGGCGCGCACCAGGCGGTCCACTACGCGCCGGGCTCCTTCTCCGCCACCGGCGCCGGGGCGGAGGACCGCCCCGGCCCGTACGCCGACCTGGCGGAACGTTTCGTCGCCGAGCTCACCACCGGTCTGCCCGGCGCGCCCGAGGGGGTCCGGGCCGGGCTGATCAAGGTCGCGGCCGACGCGGGGCCCGACAGTCGCCACACCCGCTGGACGATGGCCGCCGCCGCCGAGGCCCACCACGCCACCGGCGCCCCGATCGCCGTCCACCTCGAAGCCGACGGCGCCCCGCCCGGGGTGGTGCACCGGCTGTGCCACCGGCACGGCGTCCGGCCCGACCGGGTCATCCTCGGCCACCTCACCCGGCTCCCCGACCGTGCGCTGCACCGCCGACTGGCCGCCGAGGGCGTGTACCTCGCGCTGGACAGCCCCTCCCGGGCCGGCCACGCAGGCGACCACCAGGCCTTCGAGGTCATCGCCGACCTGGTCGAGGCGGGCCACGCCGCCCAGCTGCTGCTCGGCGCCGACACCACGACCCGGAACGCCCGCGCGGCCGGCGGCCCGGTCCGGCTGCTCACCGAGCTCGCCCCGCGCCTCGCCCGCAGCCACGGCCCCGAACTGCCCGAGCTGCTCCTCACCGCCAACCCGGCCGCCGCCTTCGCCGCCGACTGGCGCACGCCGTAGGGCACCCGCCGGGCCGTCGGACCCCGCCGAACCGCCGGGGCCGGTGGCGCGCGGGCCCGCAGGTACGGGAAACGGACTGACGGCCGCCGGTCGGGCCCTCTACGGTGCCGGACATGGTGACGCTGACGCTCCGAACCCTCACGACCGCCGACTGGCCGCTCTGGCGGGACCTCCGCCTCGCCGCCCTGACCGACGCACCGGAGGCCTTCAAGGCCGGCCTCGCCGACTGGCACCGGGGCGGCGAGGAGCGCTGGCGCGACCGGCTCGGCATCCCGGGCGCCCACCACGTCGCGGCCCTGCTGGACGAGGACCCGGTCGGGCTCGTCGGTGGCCTGCCCGGATCGCCGGACGGGGTACGGGAGTTGCGCTCGCTCTGGGTCGCCCCGCGGGCGCGCGGCCGGGGCGTCGCCGACCGGCTCGTCGAGGAGGTCGAGCGCTGGGCCCGCGCCACCGGCGGGACCACGCTGCGCCTCGCCGTGCTCCCCGGCAACGAAGCGGCGCTCGCCCTCTACCGCCGCCACGGCTTCGCCCCGCTCGCGGAGCCGGGCGACCTGCTCGCCGACGGGGTCACCCGGGAACTCCTGCTCGGGAAGCCCCTGCGGTGACCTGGCCGACCGCCGCCGCACCCGGCTCCGGCTCCGGCTCCGGCTCCGACAGCGATAGCGACAGCGACGCGAAGGCGGGGCCTGCGCCGTACGGGGGACGGCACAGGCCCCGCCTTCGACCGGACCGAGGGGGCGATCAGCCGGTCACATGTGGGTGCCGCCGTCGATGCGCAGCTCGGTACCGGTGACGAAGGCGCCGTCGTCGGAGGCGAGCATGGCGATCACGCCGGCCACCGTCTCCGGGCCGGCGAAGCCCTGGCCGAGGGCGGGGGAGAGCTTGGCCAGCAGGCTGAAGTCGGCGTCGGCGGGCAGGCCAGGGTTGTGGGTCATGCCGCTGTCGATGCTGCCCGGCGCGACGCAGACCGCGCGCAGGCCCTGCTTCGAGTACTCCGAGGCGATGGCGTGGGTGAAGGACTGGATGCCGCCCTTGGTCGCGGCGTACGCGGCCATGTACGGGTGGGCGAAGCTCGCGGAGGTGGAGCTGAAGTTGACCACCACGCCCCGGCCGCCCGCGAGCAGCGTGGGGAGCGCCTCGCGGGTCATCAGGAAGGTGCCGGTCAGGTTCACCGCGAGGAGCTTGTTCCAGAACTCCAGGCTGGTCTCGTGGGTGTGCGAGGAGCGGAGGATGCCGGCCGCGTTGACCAGCACGTCCAGGCCGCCCAGGCCGGTGGTCGCCTCGGCGACGCCCGCGACGACGGCCGCCTCGTCCGAGATGTCCAGGACCTGAATGGTCAGGCGGTCCGCGGTGCCCTCGGCGGTGGCGCGGTCCAGGGTCTTCTTCAGGCCGTCCTCGTTGACGTCGACGGCGACGACCTTCCCGCCCTCGGCGAGGATCCGGTGCACGGTGGCCTGGCCGATGCCCGAGCCGCCGCCGGTGATCAGGACGTTCCGTCCGCTGAAGCGCTCCATGGTGGTACTCCGTTCGTTCGTGGTCTCTCGACCTCGGGAGCCACGGTACGCCTGAGTGGCACATTGTGCCAAAAGGGCTGGACGTGCCAGATCGTCGTGACGTGCCACCTTGGCATGCGTCCGCGTAGGCTGGCCCTGTGACCGGACGCCCGACCCTGACCCAGCGCCGCCGTGAGGCCACCCGACTGGAGATCGCCCGTACCGCCGCCGCGCTCTTCGCCGAGCGGGGGGCCGAGGCGACCACCGCCGAGGAGATCGCCCTCGCCGCGGGCATCTCGCTGCGCACCTTCTACCGGTACTTCTCCGTCAAGGAGGACGCCGTCGCCCCGCTGCTCGCGTCGGGCGGGCAGGAGTGGGTGGAGCTGTTTGCGGCGAGCCCGGCCGACCTGCCGCTGCGCGAGGCGCTGGAGCGTGCGGCGGTCGCGTCGCTGACCCCGGCCGACGAGGCGCGGGCGGAGATGATGCGGTGGGCCCGCTGCCTGCTGCGCGACCCGAAGCTGAGCGCCACCTGGCAGCGGGTCCACGCCGACTCGGAGGCGCGGCTGCGGGTCGCCCTCACCGAGCGCTGCCCGGACGGCACCGACCCGCTGGAGATCCGGCTGGCCGCCGCCGCCGCGACCGCGGCGATCCGGGTGGCCCTGGAGCAGTGGGCGTCCTCCGAGGCGCCCCTCGCCGGTCCGGGGTCCCCGCAGGACCTCGGCGCGCGCTGCATGCGCGAGCTCACGGCGGGGCTGCGGCTCTGGGAGCGGGTGGGCTGAGCCCGGGCGCAGCCCACCCCGCCCGCTCCGGCTGACGGAGGACGGCCGACCGCTGACAGATGTCAGATGACAACTTTCGAAATCTGTTATCTGAACGTTGTCATCTGTCAGCCCGGCTCCCCGTCACCTCCCAGCCGCGGTCAGCTTCCTCCCAGCTGGCGTTAGGGTTGGTCCTCGCGCCCCGGCCGGGGAACCGGGGTGACCTCCTCGGATGTCCCCAGCGGAGGGGACTGGAGTTCGAGGCGTGGGAGCAAGCGGGACATGGGTCTGACGAGCCACAAGGTGCTGGCGCTGACCGCACTGATCGCGGTCGTGATGATGGTCGGCACGGTCTGGCTGTGGCCCAGACTCGCGAAGAAGACCTGGCAGTCGGTGCTCGGCCGGATCGGCGCGCTGCTCGCCACCCAGCTCGCGGTGCTCGCCGCGCTCGGCCTGGTCGCGAACAACTACTTCGCCTTCTACAGCAGTTGGGACGACCTGCTGGGCACCGGCGACACCGGCCCGGTGGTCATCCATAACAAGGCGGACGCCTCCGGTCGGCTGATGGTGGAGACGATGGGCCAGGCCGCGGTCAAGGGCGGTGGCGCGATGGGCCGCGAGCCCGCCCAGTCCGGCGAGATCCGCAAGGTCCGGATAGACGGCGCGGCCAGCCGGCTGTCCACCGAGGGCTACGTCTACCTGCCCCCGCAGTACTTCCAGCCGGAGTACGCCCAGAAGCAGTTCCCGGCCGTGATCGTCAGCACCGGATTCCCAGGAATCGCCGAGAACCTGATCACCCGCTTCAACTACCCGGGCGCCGCGCTCAAGCTGCTGCAGGAGGGGCGGATGCAGCCGACCGTCATGGTCCTGGTGCGCCCCTCGCCCGCGCTGCCCCAGGACACCGAGTGCGAGGACGTCCCGAACGGCCCGCAGTCCGACACCTACTTCACCAAGGACGTGCCCTCGGCGATCCAGGCCAGCTACCGGGTCTCCACCGACCCGCAGGCCTGGGCCTTCATGGGCAACTCGACCGGCGGCTACTGCGCGCTCAAGCTGGCCATGCGCCACCCGGACGTCTTCCCGACCGCCGTCGCCCTCTCCGCCTACTACGACGCCGCCGACGACCCGACCACGGGCGACCTCTTCGGGGGCAGCAAGCAGCGCCGCGACGAGGCCAACCTGCTGTGGCGGCTGAAGAACCTGCCGCAGCCGAAGGTGTCCGTGCTGCTGGCCGGCACCAAGAAGGGCGACGGCGACTACCGGCAGCAGACCGAGGCCTTCGTCGACGGGGTGCAGAGCCCGATGAAGGTCTCGTACAGCATGCTGGAGAACGGCGGCCACAACTTCGAGACCTGGAGCGCCCTGCTGCCCTCCTCGCTGGAGTGGCTGTCCCAGCACCTCAAGGTGCCGAACCAGTCCGCATGAGCCTGACCGGCCGGGCCTGACCGAACGGGCCTGAACGACCGAACGACCGAACCCCCGGAGCCATGGCACCGGGGGTTCGGTCATTCGGTCATGCGGTCGGTCCGGTCGTTCAGGAGCCGTACGGCCCCCGCGCGGCGGTCCCGCCGCTCAGGCCACCCGCTCCAGCGTCCCGGTGTGCAGCTGGCCGACCCGGCCGCCCTCGCCCTCGAAGGTCCAGAAGGCCCGCACGGTCAGCCTGCCGAGGTCCATCACGTGGCTGACGGTGATCCCGCTCTGCTCGGTCCAGCTGACGAAGTAGATCGAGGGCGCGACCTCGGCGACGTGCAGGCGCACGTCCTCCCACTGGCCCGCCGACTCGCCGAGGCCCTCCCAGCGCAGCCGCGTGCCGTCGGCCGAGTAGGTGTTGCGGAAGGCCGCGCCGTTGTCGACCCGGAAGAGGTAGGTGCGGCCGGCGAAGGCGGGCAGGGGCGCGGTCATGGTGGGGCGGGTCCTCGTCTCTGTCAGGTCGTGGCGAGCACCCGGTCGGGCTCGCCGCTCTTGTGCACGGCGGATGATGTCAGGCTTCCAATTTATCCGACCGGGCGCACTCGGTCAGGCAAAGGCCACGGTACGGTCCGCCACCACGCGGCGGCCCGGGTGTGCGACCGGCACATGGGCAGGGCCGCGCGCCGGCCCTAGCGTCCGGCCATGAGACGTACCCCCACACGCCCCGGCCCCGCGAGACGCGTCCCCATCGCCCTCGCCGCCGTGCTCCTGACCCTCGCCGCCGCCCTGCTCGGCACCCCCACCGCCGCGCAGGCGGGTACGGCCCGGGCCGCGGCCGCCGTCCCCCTCACCCTGGAAGCGACCTTCCCCGCCCCCGGCAACGGCTGGGCCAAGGTCGAGCGCTACCTCGACACCACCCCCGGCTTCGGCGCCGAGCAGTTCCCCGCCGACGGGCGCGGCGACCAGGACGGCGCCCGCCGGACGTACTTCGGCACCGGTCGGCCCTCCTCCGCCCGGTTCCTGCTCTACTCCGCCGGGGGCTGGGACACCGGCGCCCAGGCCACCCCCGTCCTGCTGGTCCACGGCGCCAACGACAACGCCGACCGGGCCTGGGCGAACCCGGGGGAGAGCGGCGCCTGCGGTGCCGCGAACTGCCCGTCCACCGGGCTCGCCCAGTACCTGGCCGGCACCGGCCACCGGGTCTTCGCGATCGGCTTCGCCCACAAGCACGGCGACAACCTGCTCCAGGCCCAGGCGGTCGGCGACGCAGTCGCGCTGATCCGGGCCCGGCTCGGGGTCCCCCAGGTCGACGTGGTGGCCTGGAGCAAGGGCGAGGTCGCCGCCCGGGCGTACGTGTCCTCGGTGAAGCCCTCCTGGGGGAGGGCGTACGCGGGCGACGTGCGCCGGCTGGTCACGCTGGGCGGGCCGCACGGCGGGCTCGACTACGTGTACGCGCACGGCTGGGACTTCGACCTGGTGACCTGGCCCGCCTGCGGCGGCACCGCCAACGCGCCGTCCCCGCACCTCTCCATGACCTGCTACGGCACGTACACCGCGCAGCCCTGCCTCGGGGTGCTGCCGAGCGGCGGCTACGACTGCTACCCGGGCCAGCGCCAGCTGCTCGCCCGCTGGGACGGCACCTACGGGGTGGACGGCAGTGCGCAGGACTGGTGGACCACCTACTACGGCGGCCAGGGCTTCTACACCTCCGGCCAGGGCATCCAGGCGGCGATCGACGCGGGCTCGCTGATCGCCCCGCTCCGGCAGGCCGGCATCCCGGCCGCGGTGCGCACCTACCTGCTGGCGGGCGGGTCCGCCGACATCCCGGGCGTGCTCAACGAGGGCCGCGGGCCGAGCGACGGGCTGGTCTTCACCGCGAGCGCGCTGGACACCACCGGCATCGCGACGGTCGGCGGCACCCGGCTGCTCGGCGGCCTGAACCACCTGGAGCTCGCCTGGGCGCCGGACGCGGCGAGCCAGGTCAACGCCTGGCTGGGCTGAGCCTCAAGCCGGTCAACTCGGCTGCCGTACGGGGCCGTTGGTCGGCACCACGGCGGGTGCGGCGCCCCGCCCGCCACCGGCAGGACGGTCCCGTCGGCAGGGCCGACCCCGCCGACGGGACCGCGCGGCCCACACGGCTCAGGAACCGGCGGCCGTCCCGGCCACCGTGATGTCGAACGGCTGCCGGTTGTTGCCCTCGTACCGGTCGTCCGCGCTGCGCACCGCGACCGAGCCGCCGCTCAGCCTGCCCTCCGGCAGGTCCGGGGCGAGCCGGACCGGGATGAGGGCGGTCGCGCTGCGCCCCTCCCGCAGCCCGGGCGCGAACACGCACCGCACGACGCGGCCTCGGCTCACCACCTGGCAGGTGGACGGGAAGAACGGGCCCTCCGGGCTGACGCCCTCCGGCAGGGTGATCGCGACCGTGAACGGGGAGGCGGTGGTCTCCGGGCCGCCGTTGCCGACGAAGGCGTGGATGGTGGTGGTGCCGCCGGGCGCGGCCGCGTCCGGGTCGATCCGGACCACCTCCAGGTCGGAGTCGGACGGTCGCGCGGCGGCCTCGGCCGTCCCGGACCCGGCGGTGGACCCGGCCCCGGACCCGGCTCCGGGCTTGGCCGGGGCCGGCAGGGTCGAGGCGGTGGGCGTCGCCGGTGCGGGCAGGGTGGACGGCGAGGGCGCACCGGCCGCGACGACCTCCACGGCGGGCCGGGGCTCGGGCCGCCGCAGCGCCCAGACCGGGTCGGTGGCCAGTACCGTCACCGCGCACCCCGCCGCCACGGCCGCGACCAGCCCGGCCCCGCCGAACCCCCGGCCCCTCGCGGCGCGCCGTACGCCACCGGCCCGTACGCCATCGGTCCGGACCTCACCTCCCCGGACCCCACCGCCCCGCGCGCCCTCCCATGCGTCCCGGTACTGCTGCTCCATCCCCGCTCACCCTGCCCTCGCGTCCCGGCCGCCCGCGCCGTTGCGGGCCGCGTCGGCACCAGGGTGGCGGAGCCACCGCCGGAGCCGGGCGGCAACCCGCCCGTCGTCCGCCCGAACGGATGACGCGGCACGCCGTGCCAACCGGGTCGGCCGGCAAGGGTGGTTGACGTTCCGTCAGGGAGCGAGGACCTGGCCCAGCCGGGTCGCGATCTGGTGCATCACCGGTACCAGCGAGGCGGCTCCGGCCTGCTCCTCCAGGGCCCGGATGCGGGCCTCCGGGCCGGAGACCGAGAGCGCGGTGGGCGTCGGCGCGCCCGGGACGGCGAGCGCGATGCAGCGGACGCCGATCTCCTGCTCCTGGTCGTCGACCACGTAGCCGCGCTCGCGCGCCTCGGCGAGCTGGCGCATCAGCTCCTGCGGGTCGGTGACCGTGTACTCGGTGTGCGCGGGCAGCGGGTTGGGGCCGAGCACGGCGCGGGCCTCGTCCTCGGGAAGCTGGGCGAGCAGCGCCTTGCCGACGCCGGTGCAGTGCGGCTGCACCCGTCGGCCGACCTCGGTGAACATCCGCATCGAGCGGCGCGACTGCACCTGGCCGACGTACACCACCTCGCCGCCCTCCAGCACCGCCAGGTTGGCGGTCTCGCCGGTGGCCTCCATGAGCTCGGCCAGGTACGGGCGGGCCCAGCTGCCGAGCAGCCGGCCGGCCGTCTCGCCGAGTCGGATCAGCCGGGGGCCGAGGGTGTAGCGGCGCGCGGTGTCCTGGCGGACATAGCCCTGCTGCACGAGGGTACGAACCAACCGGTGGATGGTCGGCATCGGGAGGCCGGACGTGGTGGAGAGCTCGCTGAGGGTGGCCACGCCGCCGGAGTCGGCCAGCGCCTCCAGGAGTTGGAAGGCGCGTTCGACGGACTGCACGCCGCCGCCCGCGCGGTCGGCGCCTGTCGTCGATGCTGGGTCGGGGGTCGCAACCACCGGCGTTTCCTTCACTGTCGGGGAGGAGTAGAGTCCCGGCGATCTCTTCAACAAACCGTTGAAATTCTGTATCGCGGAAACTAGTCTCCACCTTACAGAATCGAACTCGCCGACAGGCGGGTACCGATCGAGGAAGTTCCCTGAGGAAGTTCCCACCGGAGCTCCCTCCGCCAGGCTCAACCGTCTTAGGAGTGTCCTGCTCATGGCTGCAGATCAGGGGCCCGTCGGCGCCTCGCCCGCCGCTCCGGTCGTCACTGTCGCCGGTCCTCGCGTCCCCCGGGCGGAGGAGGTGCTCACTCCGGAGGCGCTCGCCTTCGTCGCCGGGCTCCATCAGGCCTTCGAGGGGCGCCGACAGGAGCTGCTGGCCGGGCGGAAGGCCCGCCGCGCCGAGATCGCCGCCACCGGCACGCTGGACTTCCGCCCCGACACCGCCGACATCCGGGCCGGGGACTGGAAGGTCGCCGAGGCGCCCCGCGCCCTTCAGGACCGCCGGGTCGAGATCACCGGGCCGACCGACCGCAAGATGGTCGTCAACGCGCTCAACTCCGGGGCGCGGATCTGGCTCGCGGACTTCGAGGACGCCACCTCCCCGACCTGGGAGAACGTGGTCGGCGGCCAGGCCAACCTGACCGACGCCTTCGAAGGCCGGATCGACTTCACCGGCGCGGCCGGCAAGGCGTACACCCTCAAGCCCGCCGCCGAGCTCGCCACCGTCGTGGTCCGCCCCCGCGGCTGGCACCTGGACGAGAACCACCTGCTGGTCGACGGCACCCCGGTGGCCGGCGCGTTCGTCGACTTCGGCCTCTACTTCTTCCACAACGCCGCCCGGCTGCTGGCCAAGGGCGCCGAGGACCCCAACTCCGGCCCGTACTTCTACCTGCCGAAGACCGAGAGCCACCTCGAGGCCCGGCTGTGGAACGACGTGTTCACCCACGCCCAGGCCGAACTCGGCATCCCGCACGGCACGATCCGGGCGACCGTGCTGATCGAGACCATCACCGCCGCGTTCGAGATGGACGAGATCCTCTACGAGCTGCGCGACCACGCGGCCGGCCTCAACGCCGGGCGCTGGGACTACCTGTTCTCGATCGTCAAGAACTTCCGCGACGCCGGCGAGCACTACATCCTGCCGGACCGCAACACCGTCACCATGGCCTCGCCGTTCATGGCCGCCTACACCCGGCTGCTGGTGCGGACCTGCCACCGGCGCGGCGCCCACGCGATCGGCGGCATGGCCGCGTTCATCCCGAGCCGCCGCGACCCGGAGGTCAACGCGGCCGCGCTGGAGAAGGTCAAGGCGGACAAGGACCGCGAGGCAGGGAACGGCTTCGACGGCTCCTGGGTCGCCCACCCCGACCTGGTGCCGGTCGCCCGGGCCTCCTTCGACGCGGTGCTCGGCGAGCGGCCCCACCAGAAGGACAACCCCGGCCCGGCCGAGCCGGTGACCGCCGCCCAGCTCCTCGACATCGCCGGAGCCGGCGGCACCTGCACCCGCGCGGGGCTGCACAACGCCGTCCAGGTCGGCATCCGCTACATCGAGGCCTGGCTGCGCGGGCTCGGGGCCGTCGGCATCTTCAACATGATGGAGGACGCCGCCACCGCCGAGATCTCCCGCTCGCAGATCTGGCAGTGGATCCACAACGGGGTCGTGCTCTCCGACACCGGCGAGAAGGCCACCGCCGACCTGGTCCGCTCCCTGGTCGCCGCGGAGCTGGCCGAACTCCTCGCCGAGCTGGGCGAGGAGGCCTACGGCGCCGGCCGCTGGCCGGAGGCCGCCCGGCTCTTCGAACAGGTCGCCCTGGCCGAGGAGTTCGTGGACTTCCTGACCCTCCCCGCGCTCCCGCTGCTGGGCTGATCCCGACCTGCCCGCCGGAGCCTGCCCGGCTGTAGTGCGCCGGCGGTCCACCACTCCGTTCCGTACGGCGACGAATCCCACCTGTCCTCTCGTCGCCGTACGGAACGGTCTTGTCCACGTAAGGAGTTCACCCATGGCGCGCATGTTCTTCAACGGCCAGGCAATGGTCGGCGGTCCCTTCCACGCGAAGGTCGCCGACTCGCTGATCGGGCCGGCCAGGACCGCCCCCGGCTACCGCTTCTTCTCCATCGACCACAGCGGCGGCACGGACGTCTGCCCGGGACTGCTGGCCGACCCGGAGGCGGACACCGCCATCGAGGGCGAGCTGTACGACATCCCCCTGGAGCGGTTGCGGGACGTCATCCTGCCGGGGGAGCCGCGGGAGCTGGAACTGGGCGTCATCGAGCTGGAGGACGGCTCCGCGTGCCTGTCCATGCTGCTCTCCCGGGGCGAGCTGGAGCGCGGCGTCCACCGGGAGATCACCCACCACGGCGGCTGGCGCGCCTACCTGGCGTCGATCGGGCGCACGGCCTGACGGCTGCCGCCGGGTGCGCCGGCAGCCCCGGACCCTCGCCGTGGGTCCGGGGCTGCGGTCCGCGCACCGGTGACGGCGAACAGACGACAGATAACAGGCGACAGATAACAGATAACAGATGACGAAAGTTGTCAGCTGTCATCTGTCCGCCACTGTCGTCCGTCCGTCGCCCCGAGGTGCGCGGAGCCCGGGGGCGCACCGTCCCTGGGCGCCCCCGGAGTACGGGGTGGGCGTCGGACCGGCCCCGGAGCGGACCGAACCGGCGCTAGACCGGACCGACCCAGACCGGACCGGCCCTAGACCGGACGCGCCGCCAGCTCGCGGGCGGCGCGGGCGCAGTCGCGTGCGATCCGGTCCTCGTTGACGGTGGTCAGCTGCCCCTTCTCGACCACCGCGTTGCCGTTGACGAACAGCACCGACAGCGGCGGCAGCGCGCCGAAGGTGAGCGCGGCGACCGGGTCGGCGATGGACGAGTGCATGACCCCGTCGATCTTCCACAGCGCCAGGTCGGCGAGCTTGCCGACCTCGATCGAGCCGATCTCGTCCTGCCGGCCGAGCACCCGGGCGCCGCCCATGGTGCCCAGGCGCAGCGCCTGCCGCCCGGTCAGCGCGGCGGGGGAGCCGTGCAGCCGGTTGATCAGCAGGGCGTTGCGCAGCTCCGTACCGAGCTCGCCGGACTCGTTGGAGGCGGTGCCGTCCACCCCGAGCCCGACCGGGACGCCGGCCCGGAGCATGTCGGGCACCCGCGCGATCCCGGCCGCCAGGCGGGCGTTGGAGGACGGACAGTGGGCGACGCCGGTGCCGGTCTCGGCGAACTTGGCGATGTCGGAGTCGTTCATGTGCACGCAGTGCGCCATCCAGACGTCCTCGCCGAGCCAGCCCACCGACTCGAAGTAGTCGGTCGGCCCCATGCCGAACAGCTCCTTGCAGAACGCCTCCTCCTCGGCCGTCTCCGAGCCGTGGGTGTGCAGCCGGACGCCCTTGCGGCGGGCGAGTTCGGCGGACTGCCGGAGCAGGTCGGTGGAGACGGAGAAGGGGGAGCAGGGCGCGAGGGCGATGTGCAGCATCGAGCCGAAGGAGGAGTCGTGGTAGCGGTCCACGGCGGTCTCGGAGGCGGCCAGGATGTCGTCCAGCTCCTCGACCGCGTGGTCCGGCGGCAGCCCGCCGTCCTTCTTCGAGCGGTCCATCGAGCCGCGCAGCGCGGTGAAGCGCAGGCCGAGCTCCTGGACGGCCTCGATGGAGGCGCCGAGGATGTCGCCGCCGTCCTTCGGGAAGACGTAGTGGTGGTCCGAGGCGGTGGTGCAGCCGGACTTGAGCAGCGCGGCGGCGGAGCCCTGGCTCGCGGCGTGCACGAGCCGCTCGTCGATCCGCGCCCAGGTCGGGTAGAGGGCGACCAGCCAGTCGAACAGGATGTCGTCCTGGGCCAGGCCGCGGGTGATCCACTGGTAGAAGTGGTGGTGGGTGTTGACCAGGCCGGGGGTGGCCAGGTGGCCCTCGCCGTTGATCCGGCGCACCACGTTGTCCAGCCACGCGGGGGCGGGGCCGTCGCCCACCGCCTCGATGGTGTTGCCGAGGAGGACCACGTGGCCGCGGGCGTACTCGGTGTCGTTCGCGTCCACGGTGGCGATCGCGACGTTCTCGATCACGGTCCGCTGGTCGGTGGGCGGGGGCTGGACTGCCATGGTGTGACTCCTAGGGGGGAGGGCCGGGAGGGGTGCGCACCGTGGTGCGCGCCCCTCCCGGGGCCGGTCAGGACGGCGTCGCCGTCGGAACCGTGGGACCTGTCGGCATCGACGGCACCGACGGCACCGCGGGAGCCGCCGGTACCGTCGCGTCGGAGCCCTGGCCGGGCCTGGAGCGACGGGCGGCCCCGACGTGGTGGAAGAGCAGGTTGAGCAGGACGGCCACCACGCAGCCGGCCGATATCCCCGAGTGCAGCAGGGTCCGGGCGGCCTCCGGGAAGGAGTCGTAGAACGTCGGCGCGGCGATCGGGACGATACCGACCCCGAGCGAGACGGACACCAGGATGGTGTTCGACCCGGACTCCATGCCGGCCTCCGCGAGGGTGCGGATGCCGCTGGCCGCGACCGTGCCGAAGAGCACGATCCCGGCGCCGCCGAGGACGGGCTGCGGCACCAGGGAGACGACCGAGCCCAGCACGGGGAACAGCCCCAGCAGGACCAGGATGCCTCCGCCGGCCGCGACCACGAAGCGGCTGCGGATCTTCGTCAGCGCCACCAGCCCGATGTTCTGGGCGAAGGCGCTGGCGGCGAAGCCGTTGAAGACGGGGCTGAGCGCGGTGGCCAGGCCGTCGGCCCGCAGGCCGGCGGCGAGGGTGGGTTCGTCCGCCTCGCGGTCGACGATCCTGCCGAGGGCGAGCATGTCGGCGGTGGACTCGGTCATCGCGACCACCATGACGATGCACATCGAGACGATCGCGGCGGCGTCGAACACGGGCGCGCCGAAGTGGAACGGGGAGGGGAGCGAGAAGACCTTCGCGTCCTTGACCGCGCCGAAGTCGGCGAGCCCCAGCGGGAAGGCGATCAGGGTGCCGAACGCCAGGCCGATGAGCAGGGACAGCTGCTGCCAGAACCCGCGCAGCAGCCGGTTGCAGAGCACCACCGCGACGAGGGTGATCGCGGCGAGGCCGACGGCCCGCATGGAGCCGTACCCGGGGGCGCCCGGCGAGCCGCCGCGCGCCCAGTTGACCGCCACCGGGAGCAGGGACACCCCGATGAGGGTGATCACGGTGCCCTGGACGACCGGGGGGAAGAACCGGATGAGCTTGCAGAAGTACGGTGCCGCGAGGAAGCACAGGAGCCCCGCGACGATCACCGCTCCGAAGATCACCGGGAGGGCCTCCTTCGGTCCTCCCGTCTTCTCGATGGAGCCCTTGGCGATGGCGATCATGGGCGCGACCCCCGCGAAGGAGACGCCGTTCACGAACGGCAGCCGCGCGCCGATCTTCCAGATGCCGAGGGTCTGGAGGAGGGTGGCCAGTCCGGCGGTGAACAGGCTGGCCGAGATGAGCAGGGCGAGTTCGGCGGGGGAGAGCCCGACGCCGGCGCCGACGATGAGCGGGGGTGCGACGACCCCCGCGTACATCGCGGCGACGTGCTGGAGTCCGGTGGAGAACAGCTTCACCGGGGGCAGCAACTCGTCCACGGGATGGGTTCCGGGCCGGGGCGGTTTGCCGGTGCGGTGCGCCGGCGTGCCGTCCGTGCCGTCCGGGTCCTGCGTTCTCTCCGGGGTGGAACCGCCGTCTGTACTGGTGGTGTTGCTGGGTGCCATGTCGAGCCCCTCTTGTGCCCGTGGCTCCCGGCGCGCCCGTGGCGCTGGAGTGCGGCTGGTGCTGGTGCTGGTGCTGGTACGACCGGGGGCGGGACGGCGGTGCAAGGATCCCTCGGCCGGGCTCTCCAGTGCCCCGGGCCGGCCGCCGCGAGGCAGACACGAACTCCGGTGGGTGGGGGTGGAGGTGGAGAAGAACTAACTGGTGCGGGTGGTGCCTGGTGATGGGGCCGGTGGGGCGGCCCGCCCGGCCGTCCGGCCCGTGGGGGCCGGGGGATGCGGCGATTCCGGGCGGCGTCCACCTGGTGGTGAGGGTGCTGAGGGTGGTGAGGGTGGGGGAGGTCAGGCGACCGGGATGACCGGGACGACGCCCTCGCGGTGCACGGTGCCCTCGATCAGGCCGTACATGCGGTCCGCGGCGAAGTAGACCTCGTTCTCGTTCTTGAGGCCGAACGGCTCCAGGTCGACCAGGAAGTGGTGCTTGTTCGGCAGTTCGAGGCGGACCTCGTCCACCTCGGCGCGGTTGTTGAGGACCCGGGTGCCCATCGCGTGCAGGGTCTGCTGCAGCGAGTAGGAGTAGGTCTCGGCGAACGCCTCCAGCAGGTGCCGCTTCACGTGGGTGTAGGAGCGGTTCCAGTTGGGCTGGGCCTCGCCGTCCCGGCCGCTGTAGCCGAACTTCCAGCGGGCGGTGACCTGGGTGGCGAGGATGCGGTCGTACGCTTCCTGGAGGGTGGTGTAGCCGTCCTTGATGTAGCCCCAGAACTCCGAGTTGGTGGAGTTCATGACGACCAGGTCCTTCAGGCCGGATATGACCTGGACGGATTCCCCGTCGTAGACGATCTCGCTGGTGCGGACCTCCTGGCCGTTGCGGACGAAGGAGTGGCCGACCTCCTCCGAGCCGATGAAGCGGGCCGAGCTGTCCGGCGTCCGGATCCGGTCCCAGGAGTACTCCTCGATCCGGATCCGGGCGCTGTGCACGACGCCGCGTTCGGTGTCGTCGACGAAGTGGCGGGCCAGGAGGATGCCGAACGCCTCGGCCGACTCGATGCCGTGCTCCTTGGCGAAGGCGTAGACGGTGTTCTTGGTGGTGTCGGTGGGAAGGCAGTTGGCGTTGGACCCGGTGAGGTGGACGTCCTCGAACTCGCCGCGGAGCGAGACCGAGACGTTCAGGTCCTTGATCTCGTGCCGGGTGGAGTCGCGGTGGATCCGGACGATGCGGTTCTCCGCCTTGCCGTACTGGTTCTGACCGAGCACGTGGGCCATGACGTGGCTCCTAAGCTTTCCAGGTCGGTCCACTAGCTTCCGCGGTAGACCGAGTATCCGAACGGGTTGAGCAGCAACGGCACGTGGTAGTGGTGCTGTTCGGGCGCGACCGTGAAGACGATCGAGACCTCGGGGAAGAACGGCGGCTCGGCGGACGTGGACGCGGAGTACGCGCCGGTGTCGAAGAGCAGCCGGACGACCGAGCCCGCCTCCACGGCCGGCAGGTCCTTGACCCGGCCGTCGGAGTCCGTGGCGGAGGTGCCGAGCACCTGCCAGCCACCCTCGGTGTGCAGTGCGAGCTCGACCGGGACGCCTTCGGCCGGTCGGCCGAGGCTGGTGTCGAGCACGTGGGTGGAGATGCCAGTCATGGGTGAAGTGACCTTACTGATGGCAGAGGTGATGGTGCGTCAGCATCAGTGGATGCCGGAAGTTTCTGGCAAGGAGAATGGGGGAGAGCGCGATATGACGGAGTGTCAGGAAGCGTCGAGCAGGCGGTCGAGCCGGATGTCGTTGATCTTGCGCAGCTCCCCGCGGACGATCTCCGCCTCGGTGGCGGCGTCGTTGGGGTGGCGTTCGCGCAGGGCGGCGAGCATGCCGACCGCGGTGCGGCCGGTCGCGCAGATCAGGAACACGTGGCCGAACTTGGCCTCGTAGGCGGCGTTGGCCTCGTGCAGCGCGTCGAGGACCGCCTGGTCCACGCCCTGGATTCCGGCCTGTTCGCGCTCGGAGACGGCGTCGCCGGCTGTCGGCCTGCCGATCCGGGCGTGGCCGGCCATCGCGTCGCGCAGGTCCTCGGTCGTCAGTGACGCCATGGCCGCCGCGTTGGCGGCGAGCAGGGTGTCGCGGTCGGACCAGGGCCGGGCCGCGGCGACCGCGGTGGCCCAGCGGGGGCTGGAGCAGACCTCCAGCAGGATCCCTTCCAGTGCCGCGGCATCGGTCGCGGCCAGGACGTCAAGGGTGTGGGGGTGGTTGGTCACGGGTGGACCTCCTGAAGAGTGGTGCCACCCGGAAAAGCTAGATCGGCCCCACCCGGCCGTCAACACTTTGTTGAACGGTTGGTGGTTACGTTTTGAACCGGGCCCCGATGTCGGGCCCTTTCGTGTGCGATTCGCCAAGTGTGCCCCGCCGCAGGCCGATCCGGTCCTGTCGTGTCGGCGGGGTCACCCGTTCGGAGGCCCCCTGGGTGGGGGCGCGCACACGCCCCGGAGGGCGTCGAGCCGGAGTGTCAGGACGACTTCGCGCCGTCCTGGCGGTTCAGGTAGTTGTACACGGTGAAGCGGCTGACGCCCAGGGCGGAGGCGACGGTCTCCACGCCGTGGCGGACGGTGAAGGCGCCGCGCTCCTCCAGCAGGGCGACGACCCGCTGCTTCTCCAGGCGGTCGAGCTCGGCCAGCGGGCGGCCGTCGAACTGCCGGGTCATCTCGGCGAGCAGCCGGTCCAACGCGCTGCTCAGGTGCGGCAGTCGGACGGCCAGGGCCGGGGTGCCCTCCCACTCCAGGACCACGTCGTCGGGCTTCGCCTCGTCCAGCGGGACGTGCGTCGCGCCGACCGCGGCCAGCAGCGGCTTCACCGCCGCGGCGAGCGGGTGTTCCACGTTCTCGGTCACGGCGTACCGTCCTCCTCGCCCAGCACGCTGACCTGGACCGAGATCCGGGTCGCCCCGGCGTCCAGGGTCTCCTTGAGCAGCTTGGTCACCGCGGCGAGGACCTGCTCGGCCCCGCCCTCGGCACCGGTGCCGAAGGGGCCGACCGAGACGTCCAGGCCGGCGTCGTCGACCACCCGGCGAGCCGCCGCGGCGTGCTCCGGGAACGTGTCCAGTTCGAACGGTTCTGTCGTGAACTCCACCATCAATCGCACGGGGTCACTGTAGCGAGCGGGGGTGCGGGCGGGCAGGGGTCGGGGGATCGAACGGTCCGGCCCCCGCGGGCGGCGCGCCGCCGGTGTGGCCTCGGTGTGCCCTCGGTGTGCCCTCGGGGCTGCCCCGGTGTGCCCTCGGGGCATCCGGCAGGGCCCCTCGGGACTACTTCAACAAAATGTTGCGACTCCCTTGACACCCGCTCGACGGGCCGGAGATGCTTCCACCACACAGAATCCCTCTTCCGGATCGTGGAAGTTGTGGATGAAGGAAGAGAGATGAGAGGTGAGCGACGTGACGGCGGCTGCCAAGCACGGCTTCACGGTCAACCTGTCGATCCTGTTCGGCGAACTGCCGCTCCTGGAGCGCCCCGCCGCGGCCGCCGCGGCCGGCTTCACCGCCGCCGAACTGTGGTGGCCCTTCGGCGCGGAGCACGACCCCTCGCAGGCCGAACTGGACGCGCTGCGCAAGGCGTTCACCGACGCCGGCGTGCGGCTCACCGGCCTCAACCTCCTGGACGACCTGGGCAAGGGCGCCCGCGGAACCGTCTCGGTGCCCGCCGAGCGGGACCGCTTCCGCGCCAACCTCCCGGTCGCCGCCGAACTCGCCGCCTCGCTCGGCGCCACCGCGCTCAACGCGCTGTACGGCAACCGGGTCGAGGGCGTCGACCCGGCCGAGCAGGACGCGCTCGCGCTGGAGAACCTGGTGCTCGCCGCCCGGGCCGCGCACGGGATCGGCGCCGTCCTGCTGATCGAGGCCCTGAACAGGGCCGAGTCGCCGGACTACCCGCTGGTCTCGGCCGCCGCCGCGGTCGAGGTGGTCGACCGGGTCAACGCCGCCACCGGCCTGGGGAACGCCAGGTTCCTCTGCGACCTGTACCACCTGGCCAGGAACGGCGAGGACCTGGCGGCGGTCATCGACACCCACGCCGACCGCATCGGCCACGTGCAGATCGCCGACACCCCGGGCCGCAACGAGCCCGGCACCGGCGAGCTGGACTTCGAGGACCTGTTCGCCCGGCTCACGGCCGCGGGCTACGCGGGCTCCATCGGTCTGGAGTACCGCCCCTCCGGCGGCGTCAGCGCCGACAGCTTCGGGTGGCTGCCGCGCGAACTGCGCGCCGCCCAGTAGCGGAGCCGCCCAGCCGCGCACCGCCGAGCAGTGCCCGGTTCGAGCGGCGGGCAGCGCACCGCCGACCCACCCGACCTCCCACCCGCACACGTAAGGAACTCGACGCGATGAGCCGCAAGATCGCCTTCATCGGCCTCGGCATCATGGGCAGCCCGATGGCCGCCAACCTGGTCAAGGCCGGCCACCACGTCACCGGCTTCAACCTCACCCGGCCGCCGATCGACGCCCTGGTCGCGGTCGGCGGCCACGGCGCCGGCAGCATCGCGGAGGCGGTCGGGGACGCCGAGGTGGTCATCACCATGGTCCCGGCCGACCCGCAGGTCGAGCAGGTCGTCCTGGGGGAGGGCGGCGTGCTGGAGAACGCCAGGCCCGGCACCCTGGTGATCGACATGTCCTCGATCACCCCGCAGACCTCGATCAGGGTCGAGGCCGCCGCCAGGGCGAAGGGCGTCCGCACCCTGGACGCCCCGGTCTCCGGCGGTGAGGCCGGCGCCGTCGAGGCCGTCCTGTCGATCATGGTCGGCGGCGCGGCGGAGGACTTCGCCGAGGCCAGGCCGCTGTTCGACGCGCTGGGCACCACGGTCGTCCACGTCGGCCCGGCCGGCGCCGGCCAGACCGTCAAGGCCGCCAACCAGCTGATCGTCGCGGTCAACATCCAGGTGCTCGCCGAGGCCGTGGTGTTCCTGGAGAACGCCGGCGTCGACCTCGCGGCCGCGCTGGACGTGCTCGGCGGCGGCCTGGCCGGCTCCACCGTGCTCAACCGCAAGCGGGCGAACATGCTGAACCGCGAGTTCGCCCCCGGCTTCCGGATCGACCTGCACCACAAGGACATGGGCATCGTCACCGACGCCGCCCGCGCCGTGGGCGCCGCGCTGCCGGTCGGCGCCGTGGTGGCCCAGCTGGTCGCCTCCGCCCGGGCCAACGGCGACGGCTCGCTCGACCACTCGGCGCTGCTGCGCGGCGTCGAGCGGCTCTCCGGGCGCGAGGTCGCGTAACCGCCGGGGGCTCCCGCGCGGAGCCCCCGGCCCCGAACTCCTCCTGGTGGCGTGTACCTATCCGGTCGTGCCCGCGCCGCCAGGAGGCCGGACCCGACCGGCGTGCGGGCCGGGGCTCATCCGCCCGCCCGTCGGTCGATCCAAGCCGGTGACGCGTACGTCCCCCTGGGGGCACTTCGGTCGTGCCTGGTACGCGTCGCCAGGGCCCCTCCCCGCCGAGGGGAGCCCCTCGTACGTCGGAAGCGGGACGGGGGAACGGCGGGGAGGGGCGCACCCTCCTGGAGCGGGCCGCTCCGGACACCACGGTCACCCCCGACCGCTCCGGCCTCCCCGGCCGAGGCGCTGGCCACCCGGAGCACCCGGGCCCATGCTGGACGCACGTCAGCCGGACGCACGTCCCGGAACCACCGCCAGACCCGTACGGAAGCGAGGAGCGCGCCATGCCCCCCACCCCCCACCAGGGCCATGTGGTCGTCGCCCCCGACAAGTTCAAGGGCAGCCTGGAGGGTGCCGAGGCGGCGGCCCGGATCGCGGCCGGCATCCGGCGCGCCGCGCCCGGCACCGAGGTGCGCGAACTGCCCGTCGCCGACGGCGGCGAGGGCACCCTGGCCGCCGCGCTCGCGGCCGGCTTCAGCCGGGTCCCGGCCAAGGTGGCCGGCCCGACCGGCCTGCCGGTGGACGCCGCGCTGGCCGTCCGGGACGACACCGCCGTGGTGGAGCTGGCGCAGGCCTCCGGCCTCGCCCGGCTGCCCGGCGGCCGCACCGCCCCGCTCGCGGCCGGGTCCTACGGAGTCGGCCAGTTGATCGCCAAGGCGGTCTCGCTCGGCGCCAAGCGGATCGTGCTGGGCCTCGGCGGCAGTGCCTGTACGGACGGCGGCGCCGGCATGGTGCAGGCGCTCGGGGCACGGCTGCGCGATGCCGGCGGGGCCGAACTGCCGCCCGGCGGTGCCGCGTTGCGCCGGCTCGCGGAGATCGACCCCGGCCCGCTGGCCGAGGCCCTGGGCGGGGTCGAGGTCGTGGTGGCCTGCGACGTGGACAACCCGCTGCTCGGGCCGCGCGGCGCCGCCGCCGTCTACGGCCCGCAGAAGGGCGCCGACGGCGGGGACCTGGTGGTGCTGGAGGCGGGGCTGACCCGGTTCGCCGACCTGGTCGCCGAGGCCACCGGGCGGGACGTCCGGGAGGCGCCCGGCGCCGGCGCCGCGGGTGGGGTGGGCTTCGCCGCCCTGGCCCTGCTCGGCGCGACCATGCGCCCCGGCATCGAGCTGCTGCTCGACCTGCTGGGCTTCGACGGGGCCGTGCGCGGGGCATGTCTCGTCGTGACCGGGGAGGGGTGTCTGGACGCCCAGACGCTCCACGGCAAGGCCCCGGCCGGAGTCGCCGCGGCGGCCGCCCGGGCGGGGGTCCGGGTGGCCGCGGTGGCGGGCCGGCTGGAGCTCTCCGAGCCCGAGTGGCGGGCCGCCGGCTTCACCGCCGCGATCGCCCTGACCGACCTGGCCGAGCGGCCGGGGGAGAGCATGACCAGGGCCGCCGAGCTGGCCGAACTCGCGGGGGAGCGGCTGGCCGAGGAGCTCCTGTCGCACTGAGCCCCGGTGCGTGCGCGACCTTCCCGCGCGGTGATCCCTCGGACGTTCCTCCATTGACGTTTTGTTGAAGGCGGGCCTAGGCTCCCGGCAATCCCTCGCCTCCCCCGTGTTCCGTCACCCTCAACTCCCAGGTTCCGGAGGTCCCCCATGCCTTTCAGCCAGCCGACGGTGATCCGCTCCCGGCGGGCGGTCCTGCCCGACGGCGAGCGCCCCGCGGACGTGCTGATCCAGGACGGGAGGATCGCCCGGACAGCCCCGTACGGCTCGCTCGCGGCCCGCGAGGGCGAGCTCGTCGACCTCGGCGACACCGCCCTGCTGCCCGGCCTGGTCGACACCCACGTGCACGTCAACGAGCCCGGCCGCACCGAGTGGGAGGGCTTCGCCACCGCCACCCGGGCCGCCGCGGCCGGCGGCGTCACCACGGTCGTCGACATGCCGCTCAACTCGATCCCGCCCACCACCACGGTGGCGGGGCTGGCGCTCAAGCGGAAGGCCGCGGACGGCCAGGCCTGGGTGGACCTCGGCTTCTGGGGCGGAGCCGTCCCCGGCAACCTGGCCGACCTCGAACCGCTGCACCAGGCAGGGGTGTTCGGCTTCAAGAGCTTCCTCGCCCCCTCCGGGGTGGACGAGTTCCCGCACGTCGAGGCCGCCGACCTGGAGGCGGCGCTGGCCGAGCAGGCCAGGATCGGGGCGCTGGCGATCATCCACGCCGAGGACCCGGCCGTGCTCGCCGCCGCCCCGCAGCAACCCGGCGTCCACTACCGGGACTTCCTGGCCTCCCGGCCCGCCGACGCGGAGACCGCGGCCGTCGCCCGGCTGCTCGACACGGCCCGGCGCACCGGTGCCCGGGTGCACGTCCTGCACGTCTCCTCGGCCGCGGTGCTGCCGCTGCTGCGGCAGGCCCGCGAGGACGGCGTACGGGTGACCGCCGAGACCTGTCCGCACTACCTGACCCTCGCGGCCGAGCAGGTGCCGGACGGCGACACCGCCTTCAAGTGCTGTCCGCCGATCCGCGACGAGTCCAACCGGGACGCGCTCTGGGAGGCCCTGGGCCGCGGCGAGTTCATCGCCGTCGTCTCCGACCACTCGCCGTCCACCCCCGACCTCAAGCTGCTGCCCGAGTACGGCGGCAGCGGCGACTTCGCGGCCGCCTGGGGCGGGATCGCCTCGCTCCAGCTGGGCCTGCCGGCCGTCTGGACCGAGGCCCGCCGACGCGGCCACACCCTGGCCGACGTGGTGCGCTGGATGTCCGCCGGACCGGCCGAACTGGTCGGCCTGAGCGGCACCAAGGGCGCCATCGCCGCCGGCCACGACGCGGACCTGGTCGCCTTCGACCCGGACGGCGGGTTCGCCGTCCGCGCGAGCGGGCTGCACCACCGCAACCCGGTGACCCCGTACGCGGGCCGGACCCTCACCGGCGCGGTGCGCGCCACCTGGCTGCGCGGCCGCGAGGTGGACCCGGCGGCCCGCCCCTTCGGCCGGCAGCTCGCCCGGCCGCAGGCCGACCCCACCCGCTTCACCACCGCCACCCCCATCCCGTCCGAACGCGCCTAAAGGAGAGTCAGTGACCACTGCCGACACCCCGAGTGCTCCCTTCACCGAGCTGGTCGACCTGGCCTCCCGACTGCTCGGGGCGGGCGTCGTCGCCACCAACGAGGACACCTTCGCGGACGCCGAGAACCTGCTGGTCGCCAAGCCGGCCGAGTTCCGCCCGCACACCTTCGGCCACAAGGGCCAGATCATGGACGGCTGGGAGTCCAAGCGCCGCCGCGGCGTCTCCGCCGACCAGCCGCACCCCACCGACGAGGACCACGACTGGGCGATCGTCCGGCTCGGTGCCGCCGGGGTGGTCCGCGGCGTGATCGTGGACACCGCCCACTTCACGGGCAACTACCCGGAGACGGCCTCGGTCGAGGCCGCGTCCGTCCCCGGCCACCCCTCGCCCGAGGAGCTCCAGGACGCCGAGTGGACCACGATCGTGCCGCGCACCGCGCTCGACGGCGACACCGCCCACGAGTTCGCCGTCGCGGACGGCACCCGCTACACCCACGTACGGCTGAACATCTTCCCGGACGGCGGGGTCGCCCGGCTGCGGGTGCACGGCGAGGTGCTGCCCGATCCGCGCGAACTGGACGGCCTCACCTTCGACCTGGCCGCCCAGGAGTACGGCGGCGTGGCCGAGGCGGCCTCCGACCGCTACTTCTCCTCCCCGCACAACCTGAACGCTCCCGGCCGCGCCTCCGTCATGGGCGACGGTTGGGAGACCCGGCGTCGGCGCGACAAGGCCAACGACTGGGTGCAGATCGCCCTGGCCGGGGGCGGTGAGGTCCTGGCCGCCGAAGTGGACACCTCCTACTTCGTCGCCAATGCCCCCGGCTGGGCCGACCTGATCGGCTTCGACGCCTCGACCGGGGCCGACCCGGCCGACGGCGAGTGGTTCGAACTCCTGCCCCGCACGCGGCTCCAGCCCGACACCCGGCACCGCTTCCGGCTCGCCGCCGGCCGCCCGGTGACCCACGTGCGCATCAACGTCCACCCGGACGGCGGCCTCGCCCGCCTCCGGCTCACCGGCCGCCTCACCGGGGCCGGCCGCGCGGCCCTCGCGCTGCGCTGGTTCAACGCCCTCCCGGCCGCCGAGGCCGTCGCGGCCCTCACCGGGGCCGGTCTCACCGCCGACGAGGCCGCCGCGCTGACCGCCGCCCGCCCGGCGGCCGACCCGGCCGCGGCCGCGACCGTCGTCCGGAGCCTGCTCGGAAACTGACGACCCGTCGGATCCGCTCGTCGGGAACCCCAGGGAACCTTTTCCGGCGAACGGATCTGACGATCCGTCACTTCACTCTCCACGCACCGCGCTTATCGACACCTGAAGGACCCTCCATGCCCAAGATCCTGACCACGGAGTCCGGCGCCCCGGTCGCCGACAACCAGAACTCGGCCTCGGCCGGCGAGTACGGTCCGCTGCTGATCCAGGACCAGCACCTGCTGGAGAAGCTGGCCCGGTTCAACCGCGAGCGCATCCCGGAGCGGGTGGTGCACGCCCGAGGCTCCGGCGCGTACGGCTACTTCGAGGTCACCGACGAGGTCGCGCGGTACACCCGGGCGGGCTTCCTCTCCGAGGTCGGCAAGCGCACCGAGGTCTTCCTGCGCTTCTCCACCGTGGCCGGCAACCTGGGCGCCAGCGACGCGGTGCGCGACCCGCGCGGCTTCGCGCTCAAGTTCTATACCGAGGAGGGCAATTACGACCTCGTCGGCAACAACACCCCGGTGTTCTTCATCAAGGACCCGATCAAGTTCCCCGACTTCATCCACTCGCAGAAGCGCGACCCGTACACCGGCGTGCAGGAGGCGGACAACGTCTGGGACTTCTGGGCCCACTCGCCGGCCTCGACCCACCAGATCACCTGGCTGTTCGGCGACCGGGGCATCCCGGCCTCCTACCGCCACATGAACGGCTACGGCTCGCACACCTACCAGTGGGTCAACGCCGACGGCGACGCCTACTGGGTGAAGTACCACTTCAAGACCAACCAGGGCATCCGCTGCCTGGACGGCGACCAGGCCGCCGAGGTGGTCGGCGGCGACGCCGACTCGCACCAGCGCGACCTCCACCAGGCCATCGAGCGCGGGGTGTTCCCGTCCTGGACCCTCTACGTCCAGCTGATGCCGGTCGCCGATGCCGCGGACTACCGCTTCAACCCCTTCGACCTCACCAAGGTGTGGCCGCACGCCGACTACCCGCTGGTCAAGGTCGGCCGCCTGGTGCTCAACCGGAACCCGGAGAACGTCTTCGCCGAGGTCGAGCAGGCCGCGTTCTCGCCGAACAACTTCGTGCCCGGCATCGGCCCGTCCCCGGACAAGATGCTCCAGGGCCGCCTGTTCGCCTACGCGGACGCCCAGCGCTACCGCCTCGGCGTCAACCACACCCAGCTGCCGGTGAACGCCCCGCGCGCCACCGAGGCCGCCAACTACGGCCGGGACGGCCAGATGGCCGCCAACAGCGCCGGCCGCGGCAGGAACTACGAGCCCAACTCGTACGACGGCCCGGCCCAGACCGGCGACGCGACGGCCGCGCCGGTCAAGGTGACCGGCCACACCGGCACCTACACCACCCCGGCGCACACCAAGGACGACGACTTCTTCCAGGCCGGCGAGCTGTACCGGCTGATGTCGGACGGCGAGAAGACCCGCCTGGTCGGCAACATCGCGGGCTTCCTGGCGCAGGTCTCGCGCGACGACGTGGTGGAGCGGAACCTCGCCCACTTCCACGCCGCCGACGAGGAGTACGGCGCCCGACTGGCCGCCGCCGTCGCCAAGTTGCGCGCGGGCGACGAGGGCTGACCCGCCCGCACCGCCCGCACCACCCTCCGCACCGCCACCCTCGTGGCCGCCGGGCCCGTACCCGGCGGCCGCGGAACGGGCCCCTCCTCCCGGGCAGTGGGGGAGGGGCCCGTCGCGTCCGCCCAGGTCGGCCGGTGGGCCTGCACGGATTGTCCACGGATATGTACGGACGGCAGTCGTCGGAGCCGCCGGGTCGATAGGCTGGTGTGCGCCCGCGGTCGCTCCGTGGGGGGACATCGGAAGGGGACGACATGTCGACACCAGCCCCGGGTCGTCACGCCGCGCTTGACCAGGGTCCGACGGGCCCGTTCACCTCCCTGCAGCACGCCCTCAGACTGCTGGAGGCGGTCGACCGCCACTCCGACGGAGCCACCCTGGTGGCCCTCGCCCGGGAGACCTCGCTCGGGCTGCCGACCGTGCGCCGGCTCGCCGAGATCCTGGAGGTCGAGGGCTACCTCCAGTGCCAGGACGGCGGTTGGCTGCTGGGCGGCACCTTCGCCCTGCTCGGCCAGCACAACCGGGAGCAGCTGGTGAAGGCCCGGCTCAACCGCAAGCTCGCCGAACTCCGGGACGAGTTGGGCGCCGCCGTGTACTTCACCCGGTACCACGACGGGGAGTTGTCGGTGGAGGCGGTCTCGGCCGCCGACTACGCCCCGGCCGTGCAGGAGTGGGTGGACTTCCGGGCCACCGCGCACGCCAGTGCGATCGGCAAGTGCCTGCTCGGCCAGCTGGACGCGGACGCCCGGCGCGACCACCTCTCCCGGCACCCGGTCGCCCGGCTCACCTCCCGCACCGTCGTCGACGCCGACCAGCTGATGCACCGGCTGGAGCGGCAGCCGGCCACGGTGCCGGTGCTGGACATCCAGGAGTACGCGCTGGGCACGGTGTGCGCGGCCGTGCCGATCACGGCGGGCAGCACGGTCGGCTGCCTGGCCACCTCGATGCCGGCGGACAACATCCACAAGCTGAAGGCCGCCGCCGAACTGCTGGCGGCCCGGGCGGCGCCGCTGATGCTGGCGATGGCGGTCTGACGGCGGGGCGGCCGTCGCGCGCGTGACGTCGGGGAGGCCCCGCCGGGAGACCGGTGGGGCCTCCCGCATTTCCCGCGTTTCCCCATGGTGTTCGATCGCGTCCGACGGCGTCCGGCCGTGCGCGTCGCCCGACGGCGCGCGTCACTTATTAGACTCGATGTCGATAAGGGGTGCCGAACCCCTTGTCCCGATGGCTACCCGCGAGTACGTTTCCCTGGAGCCGAGCCGCCGCCCCCAGGTCAGGAGGGCCTGCCATGCCCCGTTCCACCCCCGTCCCCGCCCTCGCCGCGCCCGCCGCACGCGTGCACGAGAGCCTCGTGCTGGAGCCCCGGGACGTCCGCTTCGACTGGTCCCGGCTGCCGCTGCACTGGATCCCGGACGAGCCGATGGCCACCCACGTCATCAACGTGCTGCACCTGCTGCTGCCCGAGGGCGAGCGGTGGTTCGTCAAGGTGTTCAAGGAGGCGCTGCCGCTCATCCGGGACGAGCAACTGCGCGAGGAGGTCCTCGGGTTCATCGGCCAGGAGGCCATCCACGCCGAGGCGCACCAGGAGGTCCTGGACCACCTGCTCGGCCAGGGGCTCGACCCGCGGCCGTACGTCCGGCAGATCTCCTGGCTGTTCCAGCGCGTCCTCGGCGACAAGCCGGGGCTGTCGCCGGCCCGGCAGCGCGAGAACGTCATCGAGCGGGTCGCCTTCATCGCGGCGATCGAGCACTTCACCGCCTTCCTCGGCAACTGGGCGCTCAACTCCCCGGGCCTGGACCGCGCCAAGGCGGACCCGACGATGCTGGACCTGCTGCGCTGGCACGGCGCGGAGGAGGTCGAGCACCGCAGCGTCGCCTACGACCTGATGGTCCACCTGGACCCGGGCTACCTCCGCCGGGTGCGCGGAATGGCCGTCTCCGGGCCGCTGCTGGTCCACCTCTGGGTGCGCGGCGCCCGGTTCCTGCTCGCCGCCGACCCCACCCTGGCGGGGCGCCTCAAGCCCACCTGGCGGGAGGCCGGCCGGATCGCCAAGCGCGGACTGCTGCCGGACCCGGTCAAGTCGGTCCGCTCCGGGCTGCGCTACCTGCGGCCGGGCTACCACCCGACCCAGGAGGGCTCGTCCAGCCAGGCGCTGGGCTACCTCGCCGCCTCCCCGGCCGCCCGCGCGGCCGCCGGGCGCGGCTGACGCGGGCGACAGCCCCCTCTCCCCCCTCACCCCAAGGACCCCGCCGGATGGACCCGCTCGCCCCGCCCCCCGACCTCTACGGCCGCCCCCGCGCCGACGGCTTCATGCGCCGGCTCACCGCCTTCGGCGACCGCTACTCCCCGGCCCTCGGCAGCCCCCTGCTGCGCCGCAACCCCCGGCGCCCGCTCAGCCGTCCCACCCCGCCGCTCCAGCTGGTCGTCGCCGAACGCCGCCGACCGGCCGCCGACGTCGTCGAGTTGCGACTCGCCGGCCCCTCCGGCGGCCCGCTGCCCGGTTGGCAGCCCGGCGCCCACCTGCGCCTCGTCCTGCCCTCCGGCCGCGAGCGCCACTACTCCCTCAGCGGCGACCCGGCCGACCGCGCCGTCTACCGCATCGCCGTCCGGCGGCTGCCCGAGGGCGGCGGCGGGTCCGTCGAGGTCCACGACGTCCTGCACCCCGGCACCCGGCTCACCGCCCGCCGCCCGCGCAACGGCTTCGCCTTCTGCGCCGAGCCCGCCGTCCTCCTGCTGGCCGGCGGCATCGGCATCACCCCGCTGCTCCCGATGGCCCGCGAGGCGCAGCGGCACGGCCTGGACTGGCGCCTGGTGCACGTCGGCCGCAGCGCCGACACCCTCCCGTACACGGACGAGCTGCGCGCCCTCGACCCGCACCGGGTGGTGCTGCGCACCGACGACGAGCACGGCGGCGTCCCCACCGGCGCCGAACTGCTCGCCCACGCCCCGCGCGGCGCCGCCGTCTACTGCTGCGGCCCGGCCCCGATGCTCTCCGCCGTGCAGCGCGCCCTGGACGGCTCCCCGGCCGCCTCCCTGCACTTCGAGCGCTTCGGCGCCGCCCCGGTCACCGACGGCGAACCGTTCGCCGTCCGACTCGGCACCGACGGCCCGACCCTCGACGTCCCCGCCGACCGCTCCGCCCTGGACGTGCTGCGCGAGGCCCGTCCGGACCTCCCGTACTCCTGCCACCAGGGCTTCTGCGGCACCTGCGAGGTCCGCCTGCTGGCCGGCTCGCCCGACCACCGGGACCGCAGGCTCACCCCCGAGCAGCGCGCCGCCGGCGCCCTGCTGCCCTGCGTCTCCCGGGCCGCCGAGGGTGAGACCCTCGTGCTCGACCTCTAGAAGGAGCTCCGCCATGGCGAAAGCGACCCCCGCCTTCCGCTACACCGAGCGCGACCTCGCCCGCTTCCGCGAGACCCAGCAACTCGCCTACCACTGCGCCGAACAGGTCGCCGCCTGGATCGAACCCGGCGTCACCGAGCGGCAGACCACCGCCGAGCTGCGCCGCCGCCTGGTCGCCGCCGGGGTGCAGGACTTCTTCCACGTCCCCTTCGCCTGGTTCGGCGACCGGACGGCGTTCCGGCACTTCCACACCCCGCTCCAGTTCTTCGCCGGCAACCGCCGGCTGGAGGAGGGCATGCCGTACGTGCTGGACTGCGCGCCCGTGGTGGACGGCTACACCGCCGACATCGGCTACGGCGGCAAGGTCGGCGAGAACCGGGTCTGGGACCGGCTGGCCGCCGACCTGAAGGTCTACCGCGAGCTGATCCTCGCCGAGGTGCGGGCCCGCAGGCCGCTCGCCGAGGTGTACGCCGCGGTGGACGCCCAGATCGCCGCGCACGGCTACGACAACCGCCACCAGGTCTACCCGGGCCGGGTGATCGGCCACCAGGTCACCCGCAACACCGCGCGCGGCCCGGCCGGGGTGAACGTCTTCGGCTTCGGCGTGCGCACCCTCCAGACCCTCGGCCGCGAGCTCGTCACCGAGCGGCTGCACGGCCGTTCGCCGCTCTGGGCCGACGGGCGGTCGTCCCGGCACGCGCCCACCCCGGGGCTGTGGGCGGTCGAGCCGCACATCGGCTTCCGGGGCGTGGGCATCAAGTTCGAGGAACTGCTGGTGGTCACCGAGGACGACGCCTACTGGCTCGACGACGACCTGCCGCACGTCCGCCGCTGGACCGCCGCCGCCACCGAGCCGGCCACCACGGAGCCGACCGCCGCCGAGCCGACCACCCTGGAGGCCACCCGATGACGTTCCCGACGAAGCCCCAGGCGCAGGCGAAGCCCCCGGTCCGCCGCCGGACCGTCCACTCCGGCGGCCTCCCGCTCGCCGTCTTCGAGCAGGGCGACCCGGCCGCCCCCACCGTCCTCCTCGTGCACGGCTACCCCGACACCCACACCGTCTGGGACGACATCGCCGCCGACCTCGCCCGCGACCACCACGTGGTCCGCTACGACGTGCGCGGCGCCGGGGAGTCGGCCGCCCCCGCCGACCGGTCCGGCTACCGCCTGGAGCACCTCGCCGAGGACCTGTTCGCCGTCGCCGACGCCGTCAGCCCCGACCGCCCGGTGCACCTGCTCGCCCACGACTGGGGCTCGATCCAGTCCTGGGAGGCCGTCACCGCGTCCGGCGCCGAGCGCCGGATCGCCTCGTACACCACCCTGTCCGGCCCCAGCCTGGACCACATGGGCCACTGGCTGCGCCACCGGCTGCGCCGCCCCACCCCCCGCCACCTGGGGCAACTGCTCCACCAGGGCCTGCACTCCTGGTACATCACCGCCTTCCACCTGCCCTACCTCGCCCCCGGCGTCTGGCGCCTCGGCCTGGCCCGGGCCTGGCCGAGGGTGCTGCGCGACCTGGAGCACGTCACCCCGCGCGCCGACCACCCGCAGCCCACCCTGCGCCGCGACGCGGTCCGCGGCATCGAGCTGTACCGGGCCAACTTCCGCCCCACCCTGGGCAGTCCGCGCGAGCGGCCGACCGAGGTGCCGGTCCAGCTGATCACCCTCACCCGGGACCGGTACGTCGGCACCTACCTCTCCGAGGGGCTGGAGCGCTGGGCGCCGAACCTGACCCGCAGGACGCTGCACGCCGGCCACTGGTCGGCGCTGCTGGAGAAGGGAGCCACCGTGGCCGGACTGGTCCGCGAGTTCACCACCCGCACCGACGAGGGCCGGGCCCGCCCCGAGGAGGGCGACGGCCGGCTGGTCGTGGTCACCGGCGGCGGCAGCGGCATCGGCCGGGCGACCGCGCTCGCCTTCGCCGAGGACGGCGCCCGGGTGGTGGTCTGCGACCTCGACCTCGCGGCCGCCGAGCGCACCGCCGAACTGGCCTCGCTGATCGGCCCGCAGGCGCACGCCTACCGGGTGGACGTCTCCGACGGCGCCGCGGTGGACGCCTTCGCGCAGACCGTCGCGGCCGAGCACGGGGTGCCCGACGTCATGGTCAACAACGCGGGCATCGGCCACTCCGGGACGTTCCTGCAGACCACCGAGAAGGAGTGGCAGCGGGTCCTGGACGTCAACCTCTGGGGCGTGATCCACGGCTGCCGCGCCTTCGGCACCCTGATGGCCGACCGCGGCCAGGGCGGCCACATCGTCAACGTCTCCTCCGCCGCCGCCTACCTGCCGTCCAAGGCGCTCACCGCCTACGCCACCAGCAAGGCCGCGGTGTTCATGCTCTCCGACTGCCTGCGCGCCGAGTTCGTCGGCCACGGCATCGGCGTCTCCACCATCTGCCCCGGCATCGTCAACACCAACATCACCCGCACCTCCACCTTCTCCGCCACCACCTCCACCGAGCAGGCCGCCAAGCAGGCCCGCGCCGCGAAGCTCTACGCCCGCCGCGGCTTCCCCCCGGAGAAGGTCGCCACCGCCATCGTGACCGCCGTCCGCACCGGCAGGCCCGTCGTCCCCGTCACCCCCGAGGCCAAGGCCGCCCGCTTCCTCTCCCGCCTCAGCCCCGGCCTGCTGCGCCTCGCCGCCCGCCTCAACATCACCTGACCGGGTGAACAACGGCCGGACGGGCCCCGTGGGGCCTGCGATATCGGATACGGTCGCACCCGATATCGCAGACCCCGCTTCGCTCGGGAGGTTGGTCATGGCCCGTACCGTGATGGACATCAACGACGACCTGCTGGCCGAGGCTGCGGAGATCTTCGGTACGACGACCAAGACCGCCACCGTCAACGCCGCTCTCGAGGATGCGGTGAAGCGTCGCAAGCGCCAGGTCTTCACGACCTGGCTCGAGGACGGTGGGCTGCCCGATCTCACCGGGCCGGTGGAAAAGGGTGAGTGAGCGCTCCACCGAGTGGGTCGTCCCGCCGGGGTCGGCGGACTGAGCGACGGCCGTTTGACGACGCTCCTCCGGGGCTGTGAGAGCATCGAGGCCCATGGAGATGACAACGGCCCTGTGGTCCTTCGCCCTCGTCGTGGGGCTGCTCACGCTCACGCCCGGGCTCGACACGGCGCTGGTCCTGCGGACCTCCGCGTTGGGGCGGCGCCGGCAGGCGTGGGGCGTCGTGCTGGGGATCCAGACCGGGACGCTGATCTGGGGGACGCTGACCTCGGCCGGGGTGACGGCGCTGCTCACCGCCTCGCAGGTGGCGTACGAGGTCCTGCGATGGGCGGGCGCGGCGTACCTGGTGTGGATGGGCATCGGGATGCTGCGCAACCGGGGCGGTGAGGCGGCGGCCGAGGAGGAGCCGGAGGACGGCGGCTTCGCGCACGGCTGGCGGCGGGGCACGCTGACCAATCTGCTGAACCCCAAGGTCGGGGTCTTCTACGTGGCCGTGCTGCCGCAGTTCATCCCGGTCGGCGTCCCGCACTTCGCCGCCGGTGTGGCGCTGACCTGCGTGCACGTCGTGGAGGGCCTGCTCTGGTCGACCGTCCTGGTGGGTTTCGCCCGGGTGCTGCGCGGCTGGCTGCGCCGGCCGGCCGCCCGGCGGTCGATGGACCGGGTGACCGGCGCGGTGGTGGTGGGCTTCGGCGTGAAGCTGGCGCTGACCGACTAAGGCGGGACGGCCCGGCGGCTCAGCGGCCGAGACGCTTCAGTCCTTCCATGAGTTCGTCCGCGTTCATGCAGATGTGCAGGTCGACGGTGGCGTTCAGCTGGGTCCAGAACGGCTCGGCGATGGACGGCAGCGAGGCCTCGTCCGGGACGTCGACGACCATGACCATGCCGCGGCTCCCGTTGCGGTTGAGGAAGTAGGCCGCCTCCGGCTTCAGTTGGGCCAGTATGCGCTGGACCCCTTCGGCCATCGTTCCGTCGCTGATCAGCTTGTTCGAGGCCGCGGTGTCGATTTCGACCTCCAGCAGGGCGCGCATGATGCCCGCTCCTTCCCCGGGCTCGGGGCGAGTCCGCAACTCCAGCCTCCCGCCGCGCCGGTGGCCACGCAACGTGAGCGGTGCCGGAGCCGCTCCCGGCTCAGGCCGCGTGGGTGCGGGGTGCCGGGCCGCCGGCCGCGTCGCCCTCGTCACCCTCCGTCCCCGTGCGCGACAGGTCGTGGTGGATCGGCCCGTCCGAGGCGCTCAGTGGCAGGCAGCTGCCGCCGCGCCGGTGGGCGACGATCTCGGCGGCGACCGAGACCGCCGTCTCCTCCGGGGTGCGGGAGCCGAGGTCCAGGCCGATCGGGGAGCGCAGCCGGGCCAGTTCGGCCTCGGTGAGCCCCGCCTCGCGGAGCCGGGCGGCGCGGTCCCGGTGGGTGCGGCGCGATCCCATCGCGCCGACGTAGCCGACCGGCAGCCGCAGGGCGCGTTCCAGTAGCGGGATGTCGAACTTGGCGTCGTGGGTGAGCACGCAGAGCACGGTGCGTCCGTCGATCCGGCCGAGTTGGGAGTCCAGGTAGCGGTGCGGCCAGTCGACCACCACCTCGTCGGCCTCCGGGAAGCGGCGGGCGGTGGCGAAGACCGGCCGGGCGTCGCAGACGGTCACGTGGTAGCCGAGGAACTTGCCGATCCGCACCACCGCGGCCGCGAAGTCGATCGCCCCGAACACCAGCATCCGCGGCGCGGGCACGTACGACTCGACGAAGCAGGTGACGGTGCCCCGGCCGTGTTCGTCGCAGGGGCGGCCGTCCAGGCCGAGCACCAGCCGGCCGGTGCGTCCGGCCTCCAGCATCGCCCGGGCCCGCACGACGATCGCCCGCTCCAGGGCGCCGACCGTCGAGGGGGTGGGTGAGAGCGCGCCGGCCACGCCGTCCGCGGTGACCGCCAGGGTGGCCCCGACCAGCCCGCCCGGTCCGCCTGCCCCGCCCGCCCCGCCCGGTCCGGCGATCACCCGGACCAGGGCCACCGGTGTGCCGGCCGCGATGTGCGCGATCCCGGTGTCCAGCCCGGCGTCGGCCCCCGGCACCACCGGCTGGACGAACACGTCCAGGACGCCGCCGCAGGTCAGACCCACCGCGAAGGCGTCCTCGTCGCTGTACCCGAAGCGTTCCAGCACCGGCTCGCCGCTCGCCAGGGCGGCCCGGCACAGCTCGTACACCGCGCCCTCGACGCACCCGCCGGAGACGCTGCCGACCGCCTCGCCGTCCGCGTCCACCGCCAGCGCCGCCCCGGGGTCGCGCGGAGCGCTGCCGGAGACGCCGACCACGGTGGCCACGGCGAAGGAGCGCCCGGACGCGTGCCAGGCCCGCAGCTGCTCGGCGATGTCCTGCATGGGGGAGGCTCCTTACACGGTTTCGACAGTAGCGGGAGACGCCGCCGTACGGGAAACGATCCCGTACGGCGGCGGTGGTGCCCAAGGCGGTCCTGCCCGAGGCGGGCGCGAACAGGGCGAAGGCGCCCGGGTGCCTAGTGCACGCCCAGCCAGGACTTGACCGGGGTGATCGCGAAGTACACCACGAACACCGCGGTGAGGATCCACATCAGCACCCCGGGCTCGCGCCAGCGCCCCAGCCCGGCCTTGATGACGGTGTACGAGATGACGCCGGCCGCGACGCCCGCGGTGATGCTGTACGTGAACGGCATCAGCACGCAGGTGAGGAAGGCCGGGACGGCCACCTCGCGGTCGGACCAGTCGATGTGCCGGGCCTGGCTCATCATCATCGAGCCGATCACGACCAGGGCGGCCGAGGCCACCTCGACCGGGACGATCCCGGCGATCGGCGAGAAGAACAGCATCAGGGCGAACAGGGCGCCGGTGACGGTGGAGGCGAGCCCGGTGCGGGCGCCGTCGCCGACGCCGGTGGCGGACTCGACGAAGACGGTCTGCCCGGAGGCGCCCGCCAGGCCGCCGACCGCGCCGCCCGCGCCGTCGATGAACAGCGCCTTGGACAGTCCGGGCATCCGGCCGCGCCGGTCGGCCAGTCCGGCCTCGGTGCCGACGCCGATGATGGTGGCCATCGCGTCGAAGAAGCCGGCCAGCACCAGGGTGAACACCGCGACCGAGGCGCTGATCGCGCCCATGCCGTGGCCGCCGAACGCGCCGAACAGGTCGACGTGGCCGAACAGGCCGAAGTCCGGTGCGGAGACGGGGCTGCCGGGCCAGACCGGCACCGAGTTCCGCCAGGCCCCGGCGGGCACGTGGGCGGCCCGGTTGACGATCACCGCGAGCACGGTGCCGCCGGCGATGCCGAGCAGGATCGCGCCGCGGACGCCGCGCGCCATCAGCACGAAGATCGCCAGCAGGGTGACGCAGAAGACCAGCACCGGCCAGCCGGACAGCTCGCCGGTCGGGCCGAGCGAGAGCGGGGTGGGGCCGCCGGTGTGCATGAACCCGGCCTTGTAGAGGCCGATCACCGTGACGAACAGGCCGATGCCGATGGTGATGGCGTGCTTGAGCGGCAGCGGGATGCCGTTCATGATCCGCTCGCGCAGCCCGGAGACGACCAGCAGCACGATCAGCAGGCCGTAGATCACGCACAGGCCCATGGCCTGCGCCCAGGTGGTGTGCGGGACGACCAGCGCGGAGACCGCGCCGGAGACGGAGAGCCCGGCGGCGAGGGCGAGCGGCACGTTGCCGACCAGGCCCATCAGGACGGTGGTGACGGCGGCGGCCAGCGCGGTGGCGGTGGTCAGCGCGGCGGGGTCCAGTTTGGCGCCGGTCGCGTCCGCGCCGCTCAGGATGAGCGGGTTGAGCAGGATGATGTACGCCATCGCCATGAAGGTGGTGACCCCACCGCGCAGTTCGTTGGCGAGGGTCGATCCCCGGGCCGAGATCTTGAAGTAGGCGTCCAGTGCGCCGGTGGGACGCGGGGCTTCCTGGGGCGACGTGCCGGGTTCGTTCCCGGCGGGTCCGTCCTCGGCGGGTCTGTCTTCGGTGGTGCCGGGCTCCGTGGGGATTCTGGTCATGTCCATCCCAAGTGTCAAAGGGGGTTGGGGTGGGCGAGCCGACCTGACCGCCGGTCAACGAAGCGGCGTAGGGGACGTATCGACTCACGGGGGCACTCATGAGCAGCGGGGGAGTGCCCGCGGTGCATCAGAGGGTGGTGCGCACCGCTGCGGGCCCCGGCGTGGGCAGGGCAGCGGGTGTACGGGGACGCCTCCGGGCGGTGGGAGGTGTCCCCGGGGCGGCGGGGAAGACGGTCGCCGCCCCGGGGAGGACGAACTCCGGTCGTCAGAGCGGCCGTTCGGTGGTCAGGTGCTCCGGCCGGACCGGGATCCGGTTGAGCGCCAGCCCGGTGGCGTTGCGGATGGCGGCCACGATGGACGGCGTCGCCGAGACGGTCGGCGCCTCGCCGACCCCGCGCAGCCCGTACGGGGCGTTGGGGTCGGGCAGTTCGAGCACCTCCACCGGGATCGGCGGGGTGTCCAGGATGGTGGGGATCAGGTAGTCGGTGAAGGAGGCGTTGCGCACCTTGCCCTCCCGCACGATGATCTCCTCCATCACCGCGAGGCCCAGCGCCTGGGTGCAGCCGCCCTGGATCTGGCCGACCACGGAGAGCGGGTTGAGCGCCTTGCCGACGTCCTGGACGGCGGTGAGCTCGACCACCTTGACCAGGCCCAGCTCCACGTCCACGTCCACCACCGCGCGGTTGGCGCAGAAGGTGTACTGGACGTGGCCGAAGCCCTGGCCGGTCTCCTTGTCGAAGGCCTGGGTGGGCCGGTGGTGGTGCTCGCGGGTCTGCTCGACGGCCTCGTCGCCGAGCAGGTCGACGATGGAGACCAGCGCGCCGGCGCTCTTCGACACCACCTTGCCGTCGGCCAGCACCAGGTCGTCGTGGGTCCAGCCGTAGCGCCGGCGCCCCTTGTCGAACAGCTCCCGGCGGACCGCCTCGGCGGCCAGCTTCACCGCCCCGCCGGTCATGTACGTCTGGCGCGACGCGGAGGTCGAACCGGCCGACCCCACCTCGGTGTTGGCCGGGTGGATGGTGACCTGCTCGACGCCCAGCTCGGTGCGGGCGATCTGGGCGTGCACGGTGACGCCGCCCTGGCCGACCTCGGCCGCCGCGGTGTGCACCATGGCGACGGGCTCGCCGCCGATCACCTCCAGCCGCACCCGGGCGGTGGAGTAGTCGTCGAAGCCCTCGGAGAAGCCGACGTTCTTGATGCCGACCGAGTAGCCGACGCCGCGGACGATCCCCTCGCCGTGCGAGGTGTTGGACAGCGCGCCGGGCAGCCGGCGGACGTCGAGGTGCTCGGTGTCCAGCGGCGGCGGCAGCGGCATCTCCTTGGCCCGCCGCAGCAGTTCGGCCACCGGCGCGGGGGAGTCGATCTGCTGGCCGGTGGGCATGAAGTCGCCCTCGGACATCGCGTTGAGCTGCCGCAGCTCCACCGGGTCCATGCCCAGGGCGGCGGCCAGCTTGTCCATCTGCGACTCGTAGCCGAACGCCGCCTGCACCGCGCCGAAGCCGCGCATCGCCCCGCAGGACGGGTTGTTGCTGTACAGCGCGATGGCGTGCATCCGCACGTTGGGGATCACGTACGGGCCGTGCCCGAGCGAGGCCGCGTTGCCGACCACGGCGGGGGAGGCGGAGGCGTACGCGCCGCCGTCCAGCACGATCCGGCAGTCGGCGTAGACCAGCCGGCCGTCCCGGGTGGCGCCGTGTTCGTAGTGCATCCGCGCCGGGTGGCGGTGCACGTGGCCGAAGAAGGACTCGTCCCGGGAGTAGACGATCTTGACCGGCTTGCCGGTGTGCTGGGCCAGCAGGCAGGCGTGGATCTGCATTGACAGGTCCTCGCGGCCGCCGAACGCGCCGCCCACCCCGGCCAGGGTCAGCCGGACCTTCTCCTCCGGCAGGTCCAGCACCGGCGCCATCTGCTGGCGGTCGACGTGCAGCCACTGGGTGGCGATGTAGAGGTCGATGCCGCCGTCCTCGGCGGGCACCGCGAGGCCGGACTCCGGGCCGAGGAAGGCCTGGTCCTGCATGCCGACCTCGTAGTCGCCGCTGACGACCACGTCCGCCAGCGCCCGCACCTCGTCGGTCACGCCGCGGCCGGAGACCAGCCGCTGCTCGTGGCAGATGTTGCCGTACGCGTGGGACTTGTACTCGTGCGGCTCGTGCACGTACCCGTACGTCTCCGGGTCGAGGCACTGCTCCTCGGTGACGATCGGGGTGAGCACCTCGTACTCGACCGCGATCTTCTTCACCGCCCGGCGGGCCGTCTCCGGGTGGTCGGCGGCGACCAGCGCGATCGCCTCGCCGTGGTAGCGGATCCGGTCGATGGCCAGGACCGGCTGGTCCTGGATCTCCAGGCCGTAGTACTTCGAGCCGGGGATGTCCTCGTGCGTCAGCACCGCGTACACCCCGGGCACCTTGAGCGCCTCGGAGACGTCCACCGACAGGATGTTCGCCCGGGGGTGCGGCGAGCGCAGCGCCGTGCCCCAGAGCATGTCCTCGTGCCACAGGTCGGAGGAGTAGGCGAACTCGCCCCGGACCTTCAGGTTGCCGTCCGGGCGCAGCGGCGAGCCGCCGATGCCGTCCTTGGCCGCCTGGTTGATGTTCTGCAGGTTCTTCTGCCCCTGGATGGTCCGCGCACTCACGCCGCGCCCTCCGTCCCCGCGCACGCGCGGGCCGAGGCCAGCCGCACCGCGTCCATGATCTTCTCGTAGCCGGTGCAGCGGCACAGGTTGCCGGACAGCGCCTCGCGGATGTCGTCGTCGCTCGGCTGCGGGTCCTCGGCCAGCAGCGCGTCGGTCTGCACCAGCAGGCCGGGGGTGCAGAAGCCGCACTGGACGGCGCCGGCGTCGACGAACGCCTGCTGGACCAGGCCCAGTTCGCCGTCCTCCGTGCCCAGGCCCTCGACCGTGCGCACCTCGCGGTCCTGCACCTGGCCGGCCGCGACCAGGCAGGAGCAGACCGGGAGGCCGTCCAGGTAGACCGTGCAGGAGCCGCACTCGCCCTGCTCGCAGGCGTTCTTCGAGCCGGGCAGGCCGACCCGCTCGCGCAGCACGTACAGCAGGCTCTCGCCCTCCCACACGTCGTCGGCCTCGACGGGCCTGCCGTTGGCGGTGAAAGTGACCTTCATGCCGCGCTCCTGATCTGCTTGCCGTAGTCGTTCCAGGTCCAGGTGAGGGTGCGGCGGGCCATCACGGCGAGCGCGTGCCGGCGGTAGTCGGCGGTGCCGCGGACGTCGTCGATCGGCGAGGCCGCGGCCTTCACCAGCTCGCCGAAGCGCTGGACCACCTCGGCTCCCAGCAGCTCCCCGGACTCCCACAGCCCGCGCTCGGCGAGCACGCCCTGGAGGTACTCCTCGGCCTCGACGGCGCGGCGCGGTGTGGGGGCGGCCGAACCGATGCCGGTGCCGACGGTCCCGTTCCGCGGGTGCAGGGCGAAGCCGAACGCGCAGACCGCGATCACCATGGCGTTGCGGGTGCCGATCTTCGAGAACTGCTGCGGCCCGTCCGCCACCGGGATGAGCACGGCCCGGATCAGCTCGTCGGCCTCCAGCAGGTTGCGCTTCACCCCGACGTAGAAGTCGTCGATCGGGATTAGCCGGGTGCCGCGCACCGAGGCCGCCTCGACGAACACGTCCCGCCCGGCCGCGAGCAGCGCCGGGTGCGAGTCGCCGGCCGGGGAGGCCGCGCCGAGGTTGCCGCCGACGCTGCCGCGGTTGCGGATCTGCGGCGAGCCGACGGTGTGGGCCGCCAGGGCCAGCCCGGGCAGCGGACCGGACAGCTCCGCGATGATCCGGGCGTACGGGACCGCGGCGCCGAGCCTCACCACCTCGCCGTCGTTCGACCATTCGGCGAGTTCGGTGATGCGGTTCAGGTCGAGAATCGCGGGTGGCCGGTGCACGTCGAAGTTCAGCTCGACCATGACGTCCGTGCCGCCCGAAACGGGCAGCGCGGTCGGGTACTCGGCCTTCGCCGCGAGTGCCTCGTCCCAGGTGGCGGGCCGAAGGAACTCCATGCGGGTGTCTCCTCAAGTCGTCGCCCGCCGGGTGCCCGGCGGCGTGTCGCCCAGTGAACCGCCGCGACGCGGCCCGCTGGCAGTCACCGATGGCATGAAGCCCCGGCTGTGAGCCCGCCCGGCATCCTGTACGTTCCTCTAAGGAGGAGAACCTCGCAGCCCAGGTGTCCGCCGGGTGCTACCTACGACCGTAATCCGGCCGTGACGCGCGGGCTACGGACCCGGGCGGACGCCCGGCCGGACAGGCCCTATCGTTACCCCTTCACCCTCCCCCCAAGCCCCCGTTAAGGAGTCCGCGGATGCGCGTCCGTGACCTGCTCGCCCCCGGCGCCCCGCGACTGCGCCTGCTCGCGGCCGAGGAAGAGCTGGACCGGCAGGTCAGCGGCGTGATGACGACGGACCTCCAGGACCCGGGCCGCTACCTGCACGGCGGCGAACTGGTGCTCACCGGCATGCTCTGGCGCACCGTCCCGGCCGACTCCGAGCGCTTCGTCCGCACCCTCGCGGCCGGCGGCGCGGTGGCCCTGGCGGCCGGCGAGGCCGAGGTCGGCCCGGTGCCCGAGGACCTGGTCGAGGCCTGCCGCCGGCACCGGATGCCGCTGCTCGCCGTCCCCGACGACATCGCCTTCGGCACCGTCACCGAGTTCATCGGCCGCCAGGTCTCCGCCGACCGCGCCGCCGACCTCGCCGCCTTGGTCGACCGGCACCGCCTGCTGGTCTCGGCGGCCGGCGGCGGCGGACTGGACGCGGTGCTCGACCTGCTCGGCGGCGACCTCGACCTGGACTGCTGGGTGCTCACCCCGACCGGCGCGGTGATCGCCGGCCCCGCCGACCGGCTCTCCGCCCAGGACCGCGACCAGCTGGTCCGCGCCCACCTCGCCGCCCAGCGCCAGCGCCGCCGCCCCCCGCACCGGGCCCGACTGGCCGCCGGCTCCTTCTCGCTGCTGCCCGCCCCGGCCTCCGCCGAGCACGACGAGCCGCCGGCCGGCGGCGGCCTGCTGGCCGACTGGGTGCTCGCGGTGGCCGGCGACGTCACCGAGTGGACCACCAAGCGCCAGCAGCTCGCCGAGAACCTGGCCCGGCTGGTCGCCGCCGAGCGCCACCGCCGCGACGAGGGCCGCCGGCTGCGCCGCCGCCTCGCCGACGAACTGCTCGCCCTGCTGCGCCGCGACGCCGACCCGGCCGAGGTCGGCCGCGCCCTGTACGCCTCCTCGGCGATGGCCGCCCGCTACGAGGGCCCCGGGGCCAAGTCCCAGGCGGAGGACGGCTCCTGGCTGGTGCTCAGCGCCGAGGGCACCGGCCTGCCGGAGGGCGCCGTACGGGCGGTGCTGGAGGAGGCGCTCGGCGGCGCCTCCGACCGCGCCCTGGTCGCCGGGACGGGCACCGGCGCCGTGGTGGTGCTGCCCGTCCTGGACGCCCCGGTGCCCGCCGACGCCCTGCGCGAACTGCTCGCCCCGCTGGAGGCCGGGCTCGGCTCGGAGGGCCGGATCACCCTCGGCGTCTCCGCCCCCGCCGCCGGGGCCGGCGGCCTGCGCGGCGCCCTGGAGGAGGCCCGGCACGCCCGCCGGATCGCCGCTTCCCGGGTCGGCCGGGTCTGCGTCGCGGGCCCCGAGGAGCTCGCCTCGCACGTCCTGCTGCTGGCCGCCGTCCCGGACGAGGTGCGCCGCGCCTTCCGCAGCCGGCTGCTGGACACGGTGATCGCGTACGACATCGAGCACCAGGCGGACCTGGTCCGCACCCTGGAGGCCTTCCTGCGCTCGGACGGCTCCTGGACCCGCTGCGCCGCCCAGCTGCACGTTCACGTGAACACCCTGCGGTACCGGATCGGCCGGATCGAGGAGCTGACCGGGCGTGACCTCTCCCGGCTGGAGGACCGGGTGGACTTCTACCTGGCGCTGGAGCTGGCCTGACGCCGCGTCCGGACAAGCGGAAGGGCCCGCCGCGACCTCGGTCGCGGCGGGCCCTTCCCGTACGGTTCGCTGTCGCCGGCCGGCCTACTGGACCGGGATGACCGAGGTCAGCCACTGGAAGGCGGCGGGGACCATCTTCTTCCACTGCTCGGTGGTGTGCGGGCCGGTGCCCTCCTCGACCTGGACGGTGGTCGGGGCCTTGGCCGCGGCGCGGATCGCCTCGCCGTCCTCGTAGCCGTCGCCCTTGGAGCCGCTGACCAGCAGGGCGACCTTCGGCGGCTGCGGGGCGGTCTTCAGGATGTTGACCGGGTTGTTGGCCTCGCGCAGCTTGGCGTCCTTGCCGACCAGGGAGTCCGGCTCCTGGGCCGGGTCGTTGTAGCCGGACATCGCGATGGCGGCCCGGTACCGGTTGGGGTGGGCCAGCGACAGCTTGGCCGCGCAGTGCGCGCCGGCCGAGTAGCCGGCGATCGCCCAGCGGTCCGCGGACGGGTCCGCGCGGAAGTTGTCCAGCACCATCTGCGGGACGTCGCGGGTGACCCAGGCGTCGGCGTTGATCTTGCCGGGGATGTCGGTGCAGCCGGCGTCCTGGTTGTTCAGCAGCTTCGTGCGGGGCGAGACCAGGATGAACGGGGCGACCTTGCCCTGCTGCATCAGCGGCTTGAGCTGCTCGGAGACCTTGAGGGTGCCGTACCAGGTGGAGGAGGAGCCGGGGTAGCCCGGGATCAGCTCGACCACGGGGAACTTCTTGTCCTTGAACGCCGGGTCGTTGTACTGCGGCGGCAGCCAGACCAGCACCTCGCCGTCGACCCCGGACACCTGGCCCTTGAGCTCGGTCCGCTGCACGTCGTTCGGGACGAGCGGGTCGTTCACGCCGCCGAAGCTCTGCTTGACCTTCTGCGGCTCCTTGGCGGGCTCGGCGCCCTGGCCGCCGGCGGCGGCCGCGGCCGGGTCGACCGGCGCCACCACGGGCACCGCGCGGACGTGGTTGCCGGTGCCGAGCAGGTCGTCCCAGTTGCCGTAGATCAGGTTGGCGTTGTTGACCATCACGAAGACCATCAGGACGGCCGTGACCTGGCAGAACATGATCATGACGATCCGGGTGAGGTAGCGTACCGGCTGCGGGCCGCCGACCTTCCCCCAGAACAGCAACGCCACTGTGATGGACACCGGCACCAGGATGACGGTGAGGAGGAAGAATGGCGTACCTGTCAGTTCCATCGAGTTCTCGTATCCGGGTCGCACGCCGCCCGGGGCCCACTCGCCCGAACGCACGTCAATGGCATCAGACGGCGATGGACCGGTGATCGGTTGCCGTCCGAATCTGTGCGGAACCTGAGAGGAACATCACTTTCTTGTGATGAACCGCCTTCGGATCGGCGCCTAGTCTGCCACCCGAACGGACGTCGTCCGGACCAGATGTTCAGCGAACTACCAGGAAAGGTCCCCCGGGGCACCTTACCTCCCAGGCCGTTCGCGCTGCCGGGCGAGGCGGTGCGATACCGCGCGGCACGGGCAGGGAGACTATGGGGATGAGCATCACCCGCTTTCGCCCGTCCCACCGCCTCTGGCCCGCGTGTGCCGTCCTGGCACTCGCGGTCGCCGTGGCCGGTTGCAGCAGTACTGGAGGCAGACGCGCCGAGGAGGCCCGCGCCAAGGCCGCGGCCACCGGCGGCGGCGCCGTCTCGACTCCGCGCTGGAAGGTCGCCATGGTGACCCACGCCGGAGCCGGCGACGCCTTCTGGGACACTGTGCGCAAGGGCGCCGAGCAGGCCGCCGCCAAGGACAACATCACCTTCCTGTACTCCAACGACGCGCAGACCCAGAACCAGGTCCAGCTCGTCCAGGCCGCCATCGACCAGAAGGTCGACGGCCTGCTGGTCACCCTCGCCAAGGGCGACGCCATGGCGGACGTCCTCGGCAAGGCCAAGGCCGCCGGCATCCCCGTGATCACGATCAACTCCGGCCAGGAGTACTCGCAGAAGTTCGGCGCGCTGACCCACATCGGTCAGGACGAGTCCACCGCCGGCCAGGCGGCCGGTACCGAGCTGGCCTCGCGCGGCCGCAAGAACGTGCTCTGCGTGATCCACGAGCAGGGCAACGTCGGCCAGGAGCAGCGCTGCTCCGGCGCCCAGTCCAAGTCCGGCGGAGCCTTCCAGGTGCTCTACGTCAACGGCGTCGACATGCCCGACGCCCGCGCCGCGATCTCCGCCAAGCTGCAGGCCGACCCGTCCATCGACACCGTGCTCACCCTCTCCGGCCCGATGGCCGCCACCGGCCTCCAGGCCGTCCAGGACGCCCACCGCGCCGTCGAACTGGACACCTTCGACCTGGGCACGCAGGTGGTGTCCGGGCTCAAGTCCGGCAGCGTCGGCTTCGCCGTCGACCAGCAGCCCTACCTCCAGGGCTACACCGGCGTCGACCTGGTCTGGCTGTACAAGTACAACCTGAACATGCTCGGCGGCGGCAAGCCCGTCGAGACCGGTCCGCAGATCCTGACCAAGGACAACGCCGACGCGCTCGCCGAGTACGTCGCGAGGGGGACCAGGTGAGCACCCCCGACCTCCTCGCCCACGACGGCCTGGTCGACGGCCGTCCGCCGGCCCTGCGGCGGCTCCTCGCCCGCCCCGAGCTGGGCTCGCTGATCGCCGCCGTCGCGGTCTTCACGGTCTTCGCCGTCGTCGCCGAACCGTTCCTGCGGGTCTCCTCGCTGGGCACCGTGCTGTACGCGGCCTCCACCATCGGGATCATGGCGGTGCCGGTCTCGCTGCTGATGATCGGCGGCGAGTTCGACCTGTCGGCCGGCGTGCTGGTCACCACCGCCGCGCTGACCTCCTCGATGGTCTCGTACCAGTTCACCGCGGTGACCTGGGTCGGCGTGCTGGTCTCGCTGGCGACCACGCTGGCCATCGGCGGGTTCAACGGCTGGATGCTCGGCCGCACCAGGCTGCCCAGCTTCATCGTCACGCTCGGCACCTTCCTGATGCTGACCGGCGCCAACCTGGGCGTCACCAAGGCGATCTCCGGCACCGTCTCCACCAAGTCGATCTCCGACATGGAGGGCTTCGCCGCCTGCCGCTGGCTGTTCGCCTCCGAGGTGACCGTCGGCGGGCTGACCGTCAAGGCCACCGTCTGGTGGTGGCTCGGCCTGCTCGTGGTCGGCAGCTGGGTGCTGCTGCGCACCCGCTTCGGCAACTGGATCTTCGCGGTCGGCGGCGACGCGGACGCGGCCCGCGCGGTCGGCGTGCCGGTCGCCCGGACGAAGACCCTGCTGTACCTGGGTGTCGGCTTCGGCGCCTGGGTGCTCGGCCAGCACCTGCTGTTCTCCTTCGACACCGTGCAGTCCGGCGAGGGCGTCGGCAACGAGCTGATCTACATCGTCGCGGCGGTCATCGGCGGCTGCCTGATCACCGGCGGCTACGGCTCGGTGGTCGGCTCCGCGCTCGGCGCGCTGATCTTCGGCATGGCCAGCAAGGGGATCATCTACGCCCAGTGGAACCCGGACTGGTTCAAGTTCTTCCTCGGCGCGATGCTGCTGCTGGCCGCGCTGCTGAACGCCTACGTCAAGCGCCGGGCCGAGCGGGGGCCGCGATGAACACGGACCTCACGGGGGCCGCGACGAACACGGAAGCGATGGGTACCGAACTGCTCTCCCTCGACGGCGTCGGCAAGAGCTACGGCACCGTCCGGGCGCTCCAGGACGTCTCGCTGACCCTGCGGGCCGGCGAGATCAGCTGCGTGCTCGGCGACAACGGGGCCGGCAAGTCCACCCTGATCAAGATCATCTCCGGGCTGCACCAGCACGACGAGGGCACCGTCACCGTCGGCGGCGAGGCGGTCCGCTTCGACTCCCCGCGCCAGGCCCTGGACCGCGGCATCGCCACCGTCTACCAGGACCTCGCGGTCGTCCCGCTGATGCCGGTCTGGCGCAACTTCTTCCTCGGCTCCGAGCAGGGCATGCGCCGCTGGGGCGGCCTGCGGCTGGACGCCGAGGGGATGCGCGCCACCACCCGCGACGCGCTCGCGCGGATGGGCATCGACCTGTACGACGTCGACCGGCCGATCGGCACCCTCTCCGGCGGGCAGCGCCAGTGCGTGGCGATCGCCCGCGCGGTGCACTTCGGCGCCAAGGTGCTGATCCTGGACGAGCCCACCGCCGCGCTCGGCGTCAAGCAGTCCGGGGTGGTGCTCAAGTACGTCACCGCCGCCCGCGACGCCGGGCTCGGGGTCGTGCTGATCACCCACAACCCGCACCACGCGTACCTGGTCGGCGACCACTTCACCCTGCTCCGGCGGGGCCGGATGGCGGGCAGCCATCCGCGTGCCGAGATCAGCCTCGAACAGCTCACCACCGAGATGGCCGGCGGCTCCGACCTCGCCGAGCTCTCGCACGAGCTGGCCCGACCGTCGCTCTCCGACCCCCGCGGCTCCGCCCCCGGCGGCTTCGGCACCGGGCTCCCCGGTGGCGGAGAATCGGCTTCCGGAGAATCCGACCCCCGAGAACCCGACACCCGTGAGGAGCGTCCGCAGCCGTGACCGGCTCCCAAGGCAGCACCCGGCCACCCGTCCTGCCGACCCTGCTCGGCCTCGGCCCGCGCGCCGAGCGCCGCCGCCGCGCCCTGCCCGCCGGGATACTGCGGCTGCCCACGATCGGCGTCGACATCGGCGGCACCAAGGTGGTCGCCGGGGTGGTGGACGGCGAGGGCAAGGTGCTGGAGAAGCTGCGCACGGACACGCCGCACAAGAGCAAGAGCCCCAAGGTGGTCGAGGACGTCATCGTCGAGCTGGTGCTCCAGCTCGCCGACCGGCACGACGTCCACGCCGTGGGCATCGGCGCGGCCGGCTGGGTCGACGCCGACCGCTCCAAGGTGCTGTTCGCCCCGCACCTCAACTGGCGCAACGAGCCGCTCCGGGAGGCGCTCAGCGAGCGGCTGCGCTTCCCGGTGATCGTGGAGAACGACGCCAACGCGGCCGCCTGGGCCGAGTGGCGCTTCGGCGCCGGGCGCGGCGAGGACCACATGGTGATGCTCACCCTGGGCACCGGCATCGGCGGCGCGGTGGTCCGGGACGGCTACGTGGACCGCGGCAAGTACGGCCTGGCGGGCGAGTTCGGGCACATGCAGGTGCTGCCCGGCGGCCACCGCTGCCCGTGCGGCAACCGGGGCTGCTGGGAGCAGTACTCCTCCGGCAACGCCCTGGTGCGCGACGCGCGCGAGCTGGTCGCCGAGGAGTCGCCGGTGGTGCAGCCGCTGCTGGCCCGGGCGGGCGGCACGGTCGAGGGCATCACCGGGCCGCTGGTCACCGAGGCCGCCCAGGAGGGCGACCCGGTCGCGACCGAGCTGCTCTACGAGGTCGGCACCTGGCTCGGCGTCGGCATCGCCAACCTGGCCGCCGCGCTGGACCCGGGCCGCTTCGTGATCGGCGGCGGGGTCTCCGAGGCCGGTGACCTGCTGCTCGGTCCGGCCCGGGACACCTTCCGCCGCACCCTCACCGGGCGCGGCTTCCGCCCGGAGGCCGCCATCGTGCACGCCGCCCTCGGCAACGAGGCCGGCCTGGTCGGCGCGGCCGACCTGGCCCGGCAGGTGGCGCGGCGCTTCCGCACGATCAAGCGGCGGCGGGTGGAGCGCAGCGCGCTGTAGCGGGGTGGGGGCGCCTGCCGGCTGTTCTCCTGGCGCCCCCGCCCGCTCCGCCAACTACCCGTTGGTAGCGGCGCGGTGTGGTTGTCGGATCATCCCTCCTGTGGAACAACTGAGTTGACGCAGACTCAGGAGGATTCGGATGAGGGCTCTGACCCGTCTCGCACCACCACTGCTGCTCGCCACCGCGCTGGTCTGGTCCGGCGTCGGACCGGCCGGCGCCGCGACCCCGCCGACGAAGGCGCCCGAGGCGGTGGGCCGGGGCGGAGCGGTCGCCACCGTCGACGCCGACGCCACCGCCGCCGGCATCGAGGTGCTGCGCAAGGGCGGCAACGCGGTGGACGCGGCCGTCGCCGCCGCCGCGGCCCTCGGGGTCACCGAGCCGTACTCCTCCGGCATCGGCGGCGGCGGGTACTTCGTCTACTACGACCACGCCACCGGCCGGGTGCACACCATCGACGGCCGGGAGACGGCCGGGCGCACCGCCGACAGCGGCCTGTTCCTGGAGGACGGCAAACCGCTGGCCTTCGCCGACGCCGTCACCAGCGGCCTGTCCGTCGGAATCCCCGGCACCCCCGCCACCTGGGACGCCGCACTGCGCAAGTGGGGCACCCGCTCGCTCGCCCAGAACCTCGAACCGGCCGAGCGGATCGCCGACCACGGCTTCGTCGTCGACGACACCTTCCGCGGCCAGACCGCCGACAACTACGCCCGGTTCAAGGACTTCCCGGCCACCGCCGCGCTCTACCTGCCGAACGGCAAGCCCCCCGAGACCGGCAGCGTGCTGCGCAACCCCGACCTCGCCGCCACCTACCGGCTGCTCGCCAAGGACGGCGTCAAGGCCTTCTACCAGGGCGAGTTGGCCAAGGACATCGCCAACACCGTGCAGCACCCGCCGGTCGACCCGGCGTCCGGCCGCACCGCCCGCCCCGGCAGGGTCGACACCACCGACCTCGCCGACTACCGGGTCCGCGACCAGGCGCCCACCCACGTCTCCCACGGCGCCTACGACGTCTACGCGATGGCCCCCTCCAGCTCCGGCGGCACCACCGTCGGCGAGGCGCTCAACATCCTGGAGGACGGCGGCGACGTCTCCACGTACAGCGGCACCCAGTACTACCACCACTTCCTGGAGGCCTCCCGGATCTCCTTCGCCGACCGCAACCGCTGGGTCGGCGACCCGGCCTTCACCGACGTCCCCACCAGGGAACTGCTCTCCGAGCGCTACGCCGCCTCCCGGGCCTGCCTGATCAGCCCGGACCACGCGCTGACCAGCCCGCTCGCCCCCGGCGACCCGCGCCACCCGGCCCCCTGCGCCGACACCGGCCAGGCCGTCCCCGAGCCGTACGAGGGCCCCAACACCACCCACCTGACGGTCGCCGACCGCTGGGGCAACATCGTCTCCTACACGCTCACCATCGAGCAGACCGGCGGCAGCGGCATCACCGTCCCCGGCCGGGGCTTCCTGCTCAACAACGAGCTGACCGACTTCGACTTCACCCCGCTCGCCCCGGGCGTCCCCGACCCCAACCTGCCGGGCCCGGGCAAGCGGCCGCGCTCCTCGATGTCCCCGACGGTCGTGCTGCGCGACGGCGAGCCGCTGCTGGCCACCGGCAGCCCCGGCGGCGCGACCATCATCACCACCACCCTCCAGGTGCTGCTCGGCCGGCTCGACCGGGGCCTGAGCCTGGAGCAGGCCATCGCCGCCCCGCGCGCCAGCCAGCGCAACAGCGCCACCACCCAGGCCGAGCCCGCCTTCCTGGCGCTGCCCGAGCGGGCCGCGCTGGAGGGCCTCGGACACAGTTTCGTCAACGGCGGCGAGATCGGTGCCGCCACCGGCGTGGAACGGCTGCCGGACGGCCGCTGGGTGGCCGCCGCCGAGCCGGTGCGGCGCGGCGGCGGCTCGGCCGCGGTGGTCCGGCCCGCGGGCTGACCGGGCCGGCCTGTCGGTGCCGGGCGGTATGTTCGGGGTGGGCCTCCCGCACGAGGGGCGGCCCACCCCGTCCGTATGCCCGACTGCATGTCCGTCCGCACCGAACCACCGGGAAGGCCGCCCGCCGTGACCGTCCGCATCGCCACCTGGAACATCAACTCCGTCACCGCGCGGCTGCCCAAGCTCCTGGAGTGGCTGGAGAGCGCCAAGCCCGACGTGCTCTGCCTCCAGGAGCTCAAGTGCGCGGCCGACGCCTTCCCGTACGAGGCGGTCCGCGAGCTCGGCTACGAGACGGCCGCGCACGGCAACGGCCGCTGGAACGGCGTCGCGATCGTCTCCCGGATCGGCCTGGACGACGTCGTGCGCGGCCTCCCCGACCAGCCCGGCTACTTCGCCGACGGCGCCCTGCTGCCCGAGGTCGAGCCGCGCGCCATCGCCGCCACCTGCGGCCCGGTCCGGGTCTGGTCGGTCTACGTGCCGAACGGCCGCGAGGTCGGCCACGCGCACTACCAGTACAAGCTGGAGTGGCTGGAGGCGCTGCGCAAGGCCGCCACCGAGGACGCCGCCGGCCCCCGCCCGTTCGCCGTCCTCGGGGACTTCAACATCGCCCCGACCGACGACGACGTCTTCGACGCCGCCGCCTTCGAGGGCCTCACCCACGTCACCCCGGTCGAGCGCGCCGCACTGGCGGCCCTCGACGGGATCGGCCTCCAGGACGTGCTGCCCCGCCCGCTCAAGTACGACCACCCGTACACCTACTGGGACTACCGCCAGCTGGCCTTCCCCAAGAACCGGGGCATGCGGATCGACCTCACCTACGCCAACAAGCCCTTCGTCGAGGCCGTCACCGACAGCTACGTGGACCGCGAGGCCCGCAAGGGCAAGGGCACCTCGGACCACGCGCCGGTCGTGGTGGACCTCGACCTCTGAGCCGCACCGCGTGAGCGCCACTCCGGGTGAGCGCCACGGGTGAGCCCCGCCGCGGGCGTCACGACGGGTCACGGGTCGTAACCCGAACGGTCGTGAGCGCTGGCCGAGCGTGGGGCGCGTCCCTACCGTCGGTGAATGACCGGGTGCAGTTGCTCGACCACGTGGACATGGGAGTCCCCGGCTGCGCCCGAGAATCCCGGAGGTTCCGGTATGCGCCCCATGCGTACGGCCGCCGCCGCCCTGATCGGCGCGACGGCGCTGACCGGCCTGACGGCCCCCCTCGCATCCGCCAGGGACGGTTCCGCGTCGGTCAGCCCGTCCCAGGCCGCACCGGGCCAGACCGTGACGGTCACGGTCTCCTGCGAGAAGTCGGACAAGCCCGACGCCAAGACCATCACCGCCCGCTCCGCCGCCTTCGAGGGAGGGCCGGCGACCCTCACCCTGGGCCCCGACGGCAAGCACAGCGGCTCCGCCCGGCTGGCCGGCCAGCACGCCGGGGACAGCAAGGTCGACGGCACCTGCCCGGACGGCGGGGCCTTCGCCACCAGCGTCACGGTCACCACCGTGGCCGTGCCCGACAGGGGCGGTGACAAGGGCGGCGACAAGAACCCCCAGAAGAACCCGGGTCTCGGCGAGTGGGGCGAGGCCGCGGGGGAGTGGGCCGGTTCGCTCGGGCAGTCCGGCGCCGGCAACCAGCAGGTCGCCCCGCACGGCGCCGTGCAGACCGGCCTCGGCGGTTCGGTCGCGGCGAACCCGGGGGAGCTGGCCGGCGGCCTCGCGCTGGTCGCGGGCGGTGTCGGCGGATTCTGGCTGCTGCGGAGGCGCGGTGCCTGAAGGCCTCGCGCCCCACTGCGCCCCTGCGCCGCGCCGCTGGATCCCGACGGGATCGGCGGCGCGGCGGCGTGTCGGGACGGTGTGTCGGTTCTCCGGTGCGCCGGTGCGTCAGGCGGTCCGCGGTTCGGCGTCCTCGCGGTGCAGCTGGTCCTGGTGGCGGAGGGTGCCGTCGGCCAGCAGGTACTGGGCCAGCACATAGGTCGCCATGATCCAGAACTGATGGCCCGGCAGCTCCCGCCACTTCGCCAGCTGGGTGGCGATCAGCGTGTCGGAGAGCAGGAACAGCGCCCCGCCCAGCCCGGTCCGCCAGCCCAGCCCGGCCGAGGTGACGGCCGTCGACGCGAGCAGCAGGCTGTAGCCGGCCACCGGGACGCGCAGGTCCCCGAGGTCCGGCCAGAGCTGCCCGACCAGGGCCACCCAGGCCGTCGCGTACGCGGCCGCGACCACCAGGGCCCGGCGGCGGTCGGTGAGCGCGCCGCGCTGGACGAACATCGTCACGTAGCAGACGTGCGCCGCCGCGAACGAGCCCATGCCCGCGAGGAACGCGGGGTCGTTCTTCAGCTGGAGCAGCACGTCGCCGCCCGCGCTCAGCAGCAGCGCTGGCGCCAGCAGCTTCGGCGCCTCCCGCCCGGCCTTCGCGGCCGCCGCCACGCTGTGCGCGGCCAGCAGCGGCATCAGGGCCGGCTTGGTGGCGTTCTGGAGCACCGAGGCGCCGGAGGCGATCGCGCCCAGGTGCGCCGCCGAGGTGGCCGCGAAGCCGCCCAGCAGGCCGGTGGCCGAGCGCAGGCGTGCCCCGAGGCCGACGCGGGTGGTGGTACGGACGGTCATGCGTGCGCCTCTCGGTGATCCGCTGCTTCGGACCGACCCTAGAGGAGCCGGACCGGCGGTGGAAGGGTCGGTTACCGGTGCGTAACCCGGGCGGGGTGCGGCGGATGACGGGGTGGCCGGTGAGCGGAGCGCGGGCGGCCGCTTCGAGGGCTCTTGCGGAGAGTTCCTCAGGAGGGCGGTTGCTGCGGTCGGGTGGCCCGGGCACCGTCTAGTCTGGACCCCGACATGGATCAGCAGGACTACGCGGTCGGCGCCACCCGGGTGGCCGCCGGCAGGCCGGACGGACGCACGGGCGGGGCAGGGCGGGGAACCGCCGCCGCCGTCCTCGCCGTACGCGAAGCCGGTCCCGAGGCTGGTCCCGACGCCGGTGGTGCCTCCGGTTCCGACGCGGGCCGCTCCTCCGGTCCCGCTGACAGGGCGCCGGGGGCGGCCATGGGGAGCGGTGCTGACGGCCCGCAGGCGTCGGCCGCTCCGGCCGTCGACACGACGCTCTCGCCCGATCCGGGGCTGCTGCGCCTGGCCCACTGGTTCGCCGCCGCCACCCCCGGCACCGCCGACGACCTCTGCACCGCCTCCTTCGGCCTCTACCCCGCCCGCCACCTCGGCACCGCCGCCGAGCCCGCCGCCGATCCCGGCGTCAGCTGGTGGCACGGCCCCACCGCGCACTTGGCCACGCCCGTACGCCCCCGCGAGGACCGCACCGAGGGCGGACTGCGCCGCGCCCGGCGCGACGACGCCGCCCTGCCCGTCGTCCGGTCGGGGGCCAAGACGGGCCGGCCGGGCCGGCACCGCAGGCCCGAACGCACGCGGGTGGCACCGCCCACCGTCGTGGCGCAGGATCGTTCCGGCGAGGAGCTCCCGGCGGCCGAACGCCGGATCGCCGCCCGGCTGTTGCTCGCCCACCCGCTGGTCACCGCCTCCGGCCCGCACGCCGACGGCTTTCCGCTGATCCGCCGTCACCGCGACTGGCTCGCCGAGCGCTTCGACACCCTGCTCGGCTACCGCCTCGTGGTCGGCCCCTGGCACGCCCGGCTCTGCAAGGCCGGCCTGGGCCCCGGCGCCGCGCGCCGCCTCGAACACCCCGTCACCGGCACTCCGTTCACCCCGGCCGGGTACGCCCAACTCGCCCTCGCGCTCGCCCTGTTGGTCGACGCCCCGGAGGAGCTCGGCTACCGGCGGCTGCTCGACGCGATGAACGCCGCCGCCCCCGAACTCACCGCCGAACCGACCGACCTCGCCATGGCGCTGGCCGCGCTGGCCGGCTGGCAGGTGCTCGGCGAGCTGCCGGCCGAGGGCCCGGCCGACGACTCCTTCGTGCTGACCGTGGACCGCGAACTCGCCCGGGCCGTCCCGGCCGGCCCGCCCGCCCTCGCCGACGACGCCGCCGACCTGATCCGCCGCGCCGCCGAGGCCGAGCCCGCCACCGCCGTCCGCCGCCTGCTCGCCGAGACGCCCGCCGTCCTGGCCGCCGACCTCCCCGAGGACCACCGCGCCTGGCTGGAAGAGCACCGGCTCAGCGGACCGGCGGCGCTCGCCGAGTTCCTCGGACTGGAGGCCGAACTGCGGGCCGAGGGCGTCGCGCTGCTCGACCCGGCCGCCGAACTCACCGACCTCGCCCTCCCCGGCGGGGGCACCCTCACCCAGGCCGCCCTGCTGCTGGTCGAGCGCCTGGTCGAGGAGGTCCGCCCGCTGCCCGACGAGCCGGTGGCCGGCGACGTCCCGATCCCGGACGCGCTGATAGACGGCGTCCTCGGCGACATCGCGGACGAGTTCGGTCTCCCCGCCCGCTACCTCGCCGACCGCACCGCCCTGCGGCGGGACGCCCTCGACGTGCTCCACCGCCTCGCCCTGATCACCCCCACCCCCCATCCCACCCGCCCCCCGGCCTGGCGCCTGCGCCCCCCGGCCGCGCGCTACGCCCCGGCCCCCGACCTCCACCCCACGCCCGGCACCGGCCGCCACTCCCGCCCCGGACAGTCGGCGTAGCGGACAGCCGGCGTAGCGGACCGCCGCCGTGGCGGCGGCGCCCACCGCGCCGCCCCGGCTCCTCCGCCGGTGAGCGGAAAGCAAGAAGCACCGGGCCCGGAACGGGACCGCGGTGCTGGGTGGAGCAGAGGCTACTTGCTGGCGGAGGCGCTCGCGAGGGGGCCGTGTTCGACGGTTTCCACGGTGGCGCCGACGCCCAGGGTGCCGAGGGCGATGGAGGTGAGTACGGCGGTGACGGCGAGCAGCCGGCGGTGCCGTTGGGGCAGGGGGAAGCGCGGTTCCTGGTAGGGCGCCTGAGGGCTGGCGTTCATGACAGGGAGGTTTCCAGGGCGGCGTGAACGGTCGGTACGTGCGGGTGAAGTCCGGACGGGGGTTGGGCGTCGGTTGGCCGCGTACGCCCCACCCGTCACCGGGCGGGACGTACGCGCAGGTCAGCGGCGTGTGCCCGACTCGCCGACGACCTCCCGGACGGCGTCCCGCAGGCCGTGCGGAGGGTGGAAGCGGGCGGGGGCGGCGGCCGGGTCCTCGCGGAGCTCCTTCACCAGCGAGACGCACAGCAGCAGCATCACGACCACGAACGGCAGCGCGACCAGGATCGTCGCGTTCTGGAGCGCGGTGAGCCCGCCGGCCAGCAGCAGGGCCGCCGCGACCCCGCCCATCAGCACGCCCCAGACCACCACCAGCCAGGTGCGCGGGTGCAGCGAGCCCCGGCTGGAGAGGGAGCCCAGCACCAGCGAGGCCGAGTCGGCGCTGGTGATGAAGAAGGTCATCACCAGCAGCACCGCGACCACGCTGGTCACCGAGCCGAGCGGCAGCGCGCGCAGCATCTCGAACAGCGAGGCCTCCGGGCCCTGCGGGATGGTCGCGACCAGGTCGGCCGCGCCGGTGGTGGACAGCCGAATCGCGGTGCCGCCCATCACGCAGAACCAGATGACCGTCGCCCCGCTGGGCACCAGCAGCACGCCGAGCAGGAACTGCCGGATGGTGCGGCCGCGCGAGATCCGCGCGATGAAGGTGCCGACGAAGGGCGCCCAGGAGAGCCACCAGGCCCAGTAGAAGATCGTCCAGGAGCCGAGCCAGCTCTCGTCGGTGAAGGCGCCGGTCTGGGTGGACATCCCGAGCAGGTCGGAGAGGTAGCCGCCGACCGAGGAGGGGATCGCGTCCAGGGCGAACACCGTCGGGCCGACCACGAAGACGAAGACCATGATCAGCGAGGCCAGCACGACGTTCGCCGTGGAGAGCCACTTCACGCCCTTGTGCACCCCGGAGAACGCGGAGACCACGAACGCGGCCGTCAGCGAGCCGATGATGATCAGCTGGGCGTTCTGGGTGTTGCGGACGGAGGTGATGTAGCCGAGCCCGTCGGCGACCTGGAGCGCGCCGAGGCCGAGGCTGGTCGCGGAGCCGAAGACGGTGGCGAACACGGCCAGCAGGTCGATCGTCCGCCCGGCCCAGCCGTCCGCGCCGCGCTGGCCGATCAGTGGGACGAAGGCGGCGGAGACCCGGTTGCCCCGGCCCTTGCGGAAGGTGGTGTAGGCGAGGGCCAGGCCGCCGACCGCGTAGATCGCCCACGGGTGCAGGGTCCAGTGGAAGAGCGAGAACTCCAGGGCCTGCTGGGCGGCGGCCGCGCTCTGCGGCTCCAGGCCGGAGCCCGGCTGTGGGGTGGCGAAGAGCTGGAGCGGCTCGCCGACGCCGTAGAACATCAGGCCGATGCCCATCCCGGCGCTGAACATCATGGCGATCCAGGCGAGGGTGGAGAACTCGGGCTCGTCGTCGTCGCGGCCGAGCCGGATCCGGCCGAAGCGGCTGAACGCGAGCAGCACGCTGAGCGCCAGGAAGACGTCGGCGGCCACCACGAACAGCCAGCCGAAGTTGTGCAGCACCCAGCCGAGCGCGGTGTCGGAGGTGCGGCCGAGCGAGTCCTCGGCGAAGACGCCCCAGGCGACCACCGCCAGGACCAGGACGGCGCCGATGCCGAACACCGCCCGGTCGGCCGGAAGGGTCGCGGCGGGTTCGTCGGGCTCCTCCACGGGCTGGTCGGACTGGGGCGGCTGGCTGCTCATCGGATGGACCCCTCGACATACTCGGCGTGCGTCGGCACGCTCGGATTCAAGCTGTATGTCGCACTATGTCCAGTCCGCTCCGTGAGCGGAGGGACGGCGCGCCGGGGAAGCGCGGGGTCGGGACCTACGTCCCGTCAGGCCGCCTGCTCCTCGCCGTAGTCGTGCCCGTCGTCGTGCCGGTGCCCGGGCCCGTGCTGCCGTCCGTGGTCGGGCCCGGAGTCGCGCGCGGTGGCGAGGTAGTGGGAGAGCGCCCGGCGGCTGCGGCTGAGGTCCTCGATCCGGGAGTCCAGGTCGGCGAGTTCGCCGCGCAGGATGGCGAGCAGCTCCGGGCAGGCCTCCAGGACGGGGACCGGACCGGTGGCGCAGGGCAGCAGCTCGGCGATCACCCGGGTGCTCAGACCGGCTGAAAGCAGGCTGCGGATCTGCCACACCCGGACGGTGTCCTCCTCGCCGTACTCGCGGTAGCCGGCCGCCGTGCGGTCCGGCCGGAGCAGGCCCTGTTCCTCGTAGTAGCGGAGCAGGCGGGTGGACATCCCGGTCAGGCGGGCGAGTTCTCCGATGCGCATGACCGGGCGAACGCCGCCGCCTGCCGGGGTGTTCCTCCGGGAGGCTCGGCTCCTGAGGAACTCCGGCAGTACGTCGCGCAGTTCGGGCGGCGCCCCGGCCACCGGCAGGCGCCCGTTGGGGAGTTCGGCCAGGCGTGTGCCGGGGATCAGCCCGGCCGGCGACCAGGGCGGGGACGGCTGTCGCGGCCGGTTCGGCGCGGACGTCGGTCCGGGCGGCGGGCCGGAACCGCTGCCGGAAGCCGTCCGGCACCGGGGACTTGGGATGTTCCCGCAGCGGGGCGAGCTCGTCCGGCTGGTCGGCCAGGTCGATGAACAGCTCGGAGAGCGTCCGCAACCGGGCCGGGCCCCGGCCACGCCGGCGAGCAGTGGCAGCGAGCGGGCCCGCCCGGGGCGGCGGGTGGCGATCCGGCCAGATCGAAGGTGTCCGGGCGCCGGCCCCGGCCCCGTGGGCGAGCGGCGGTTCCGGGCCGGGACCCCGGACGATCCGGGCGGGCGGGGTGGCTGACATGGGGTGCTCCGCTGCGGGGCGGGGTTTCGCCGACACAATGGGAACGGTAGGAGTCCACACCGGTGAGTAGGTCAGACCGGGGAGCGGAAGCCCGTCCAGGACGGCCCGCGGGCCCCGGCGGCGGCCGCGGTCGCGCGCGGCGCCGAAACCGACCACGCTGAAACGGAAGGAACGCCGTTCATGGACGACGAGGTCCGCACCCCGAACGAAGCAGTCCCGACACCGGCCGATCCGACGCCCGCCGACCGGAGGCAGACCGACCGGAGGCAGACCGACCGGAGGCAGATCGATCGGAGGCGGGCCGAGCCGACGCGGGCCGCCCGGGACGGCGCGCGTGCCGACGGCGTGGACCGCCGGACGCTGCTGCGGGCGGCCTCCGCCGCCGGGGCGCTCGCCGCGCCGGTCCCGGCCGCGCCGCTGGTCACCGCAGGCCGGGCGGCCGCCGAGGGGGTGTCCGGGCCGGCGTCCGGGGCGGTCTCCGGGGCCTCGTCCGGGCCCGTGCCCGGGATCGTCAAACCGCTGCCCGCCGAGTGGTTCGTGCCGCACGGCACCAACGCGGAGACGCGCTGGGACACCTTCCGCGGCGCCGACGGCGGCGCCGCCATCGGCCGCCACGTGCCGGTGGAGCGGTTCTTCGTCCGCAACCACACCAGCACCCCGCTGATCGACCCGGACACCTGGAGCCTCAGGCTCTTCGGCAGCGGCCTGCGCGGCGCCCCGACGGCCGGGCGCCCGGTCGAGTTCGGCCTGGACGACCTGCGGGAGCTGCCGTCCACCCGGATCAGCGCGCTGATCGAGTGCGCCGGCAACGGCCGCAGCTACTACTCCGGCCAGCAGGGCCAGCCCGTCCCGGGCACGCCGTGGACACTCGGCGGCGTCGGCTCGGCGAGCTGGCGGGGCGTCCGGCTGGCCGAGGTGCTGCGGGCCGCCGGGCTGACCGGGGCGGCGGTGGACGTGCTGCCCACCGGCCTGGACCCGGACTTCGTCGCGGGCGGCACCAACTACGGCCCGGTGCGCCGCCCGCTGCCGATCGCCAAGGCGCTGGACGACGTGCTGCTCGCGTACGAGATGAACGGCGAGCCGCTGACCCCGGACCACGGCGCCCCGGCCCGGCTGGTGGTGCCCGGCTGGGTGGGCATCGCCTCCATCAAGTGGGTGGGCAGCGTGGAGGTCGCCGACCACCCGCTGTACTCGCCGTGGAACACCGACTTCTACCGGATGTTCGGCCCGGACTACCCGCCCGGCGGGGGCGACCCGCTCACCGTCCAGGTGGTCAAGAGCGCCTTCGAGCTGGCCGCGGGAGCGCGGCTGGCGGCGGACCGCGAGCACCGGCTGCACGGGCGCTCGTGGTCCGGCGTGGCGGCGGTGCGCCGGGTCGAGGTCAGCACGGACGGCGGCCGGACCTGGCGGCGCGCCGAGCTGCGCGACGAGCCGCGGGCCGACGGCTGGACGCGCTGGAGCTTCGACTGGCGCCCCGGGCGGCCCGGCCCGTACGAGCTGCGCGCCCGCGCGACGGACCGCCGGGGGAACACCCAGCCCGAGCGGGCGCTGTTCAACCGGGAGGGCTACCTGTTCGGTGCCGTGGTGGCCCACCCGGTGACGGTGGTCTGAGCCGAGCGCCGGTCCGAGCCGCGCCAGGAGCCCCGGCGGCGGGGCCCGTGGCGCGGCGCGGCTCAGCCGGTGGACTGGACCTCGTACGGGGCCGGGTAGCGCGTCTCGTACGGGGTCAGCACCAGCCGCACCACGTCCTCCAGGCGCCGCCGGGCGTCCCCGAGGGTGGTGCGGCCGGTCACCCAGGCGGTCAGCTCGCCCTGCCAGGCGTGGGCCACGATGTGCCGCACCAGGTCGCTCGCGGCGGCCGGCACCTCGGCCGTCACCGCTTGCAGGGCGGTGCTGTCGGCCCGGGCCATGCCCTGCAGGGCCTCGCTGGCGAAGGGGTCGGTGGAGGCGGCCACGGCCACCCTTAGCCGGGCGAGTTCGGGCTGCCGCTGGTAGGCCCGCATCCCGCCCCGGACGAACCGGACGGCCCGGTCGGTGGCCCCGAGCCCGGCCCTCGGTCCGCGCAGCTCGGCCACCAGGTCGGCCAGCAGCAGGCGGTGCCATTCGGCGATCGCCGCAGCCAGGAGGTGGTCCTTGGAGGAGAAGTAGCGGTACGCCGTCCCCAGGGCGACTCCGGACCGCTCGCAGACTTGTTTCATCTGCATACGCTCGACGCCGATCTCGTTCACCAGGGCGAGCGCGGCCGCGATCAGGCTTTCGCGGCGTTCGAGCTGACGCGGAGACATCGCCTCCACCGGCCGTGGTGACAGGTCAACCTTGGTCACCCGCACCATGATACGGGCCGGGGCCGCTCAGGAGTATGACGCCGTCCGGCCCCCTTCCGTTCGTCCGGCGGTCACCGGGGTGCCGGAGGTGTGACGAGGGGGCCCTCGGGCGTCACGACGGGTCGCGGACCAGCGCCTCCTGGACGGCGGAGGCGACCAGCCGGCCGTCCAGGTCGTAGAACTCGCCGAGCGCCAGGCCCCGGCCGTCCGAGGAGGACGGGCTGCGCTGGGCGAACAGCAGCCACTCGTCGGCCCGGAAGGGGCGGTGGAACCACATCGCGTGGTCCAGCGAGGCCATCAGCAGCCGGGGCGGCTCGGTGCGCTGGAAGAAGTTCGACTGCACGTCCAGCCCGACGGTGGAGGCCAGGGTCAGGTCGGACAGGTAGGCGAGCGCGCCGGCGTGCAGCAGCGGGTCGCCGTCCGGCAGCGGGGAGGCGGTGCGCATCCAGACGAACTGCTGGAGCAGCCCGGGGACGGCCGGCGGCAGCCCCGGGGTGTCCGCCGGGACGAACCGCAGGTCGAGGTCGCGGAAGCCGCCGGACGCGGCGAAGCCCCGGCGGACCTCCTCGGGCAGGAGGGCGACGGCGTTCGGCAGCGACTCCGGGTGCGGCAGCGGCGGGATCCGGCGCTGGCGGTCGGCGGCCGGCTCGGGGTGCTTGAAGGAGACCGAGAGGGTGAAGATCTCGTTCCCCCGCTGGAGCGCCGTCACCCGGCGGGTGGTGTACGACAGGCCCTCGCGGACCCGCTCGACCAGGTAGTCGATCGGGTGGCCCGGGGTGCCCGGCAGCAGGAAGTAGCCGTGCAGCGAGTGCACCGGGCGCTCGTCCTCGCAGGTGCGCCCGGCGGCGACGAGCGCCTGCGCGGCGACATGGCCGCCGAAGGCGCGCATCGGGGCGCCGGCGTGGCAGCAGCCCCGGAACGTGTTCTCGTCCAGCCGTTCGATCTCCAGCAGCTCGGCGAACGGGGCGGCCGGCACGGCGCGCCGTTCGGCCCGGACGTGCGGTTCGGTGAGGTCGGTCACGAGGCCATAGTGGCAGAAGCCAACCGTGTGGTGGTGTGACCTGGGTAACGCCGCCCGCGGGCTCGTGTGATGACATAGAACACGTTCCAGTCCGATCCCCGGCTCTGGCCCCGCGCCCGGCCGGGTCGAGGCCCTCCCGGCGCCCTCGCGAGGCCGCCCCGAGGCCGCCCCGCGGTCGTCCCGACGGATTGTCAGTGCCCTCACCTAGCGTGCTCGGCATGACGCAATCCGCACACGCGTACGCCTATCTGCGCCCGTCGGCCGTCCTGGACGGCGCCGACGGCCGGCACCTCGACCTGGCCACCTCCGGCGGCGCCACCCCGCTCGGCGCCGCCGCCAACCCGCGCTTCTTCGCGGGCTTCCTGGCCGATCCGGCGCCGGCCGCCGCCGCGCTGCTCGCGGTCGCGGACGTCGCCGCCGCGCGCTACTACCAGCCGCGGCTGCGTGCCTCGCTCGACCCGGTGGTCACCGCCAACGGGGACCGGCTGCGCTTCGAGTCCTTCTCGGGCTGCTGCGGCGTCTACGCCCGGCTCGATGTGCTCGGGGCCGGGCTCGACGGGGACGAGATCGGCCACGGCACCACCAACGTGGACGTCAACAACCCGCTGCGCGAGGCGCTGACCAGGATCGGCCCGGCCGACCCGCTGCACCTCGCGGTCGGGCCGGACGCGCTGGAGGTCACCACCTTCGACGGCTCGCTGGTCGAGAAGAAGGTGCCGCTGCCGGAGCGCTGGCTGCGCGGCTTCGCCGAGACCCAGGTGGTCGCCGCCGGTTTCGAACCGCGCGCCGAGCTGCCCGCCGCCGAGGCGGTGCGGTTCCTGCGCTCGCTGCCGCGCGGCGGGCGGGCCGGCGTCGGCTGGGTCGTCCCGGCCGGGAAGACGCTGCGGCCGACCACCCGGCCGGTGCCCGGCGCGGTCTGCCTGCCCGGGCCCGACCGGCTGGTGGCGCTCCAGCGGGTGCTGCGGCACGCGCTCGCCCTGCGGGTCTACGGGCCGGTCGCGGCCGGGGAGCCGACCGCCTCCGCCTGGGAGGCGGTGCTGCCCGGCATGCGGCTGACCCTGACGCTGTCGCCCGACGCCGCCCGGGGCTTCTCCGGCGAGGGCGGGGTGCTGGACGCGCTCGCCACCGGCACGGCCGAACAGGACGCCGAACTGATCGCGGTGCTGCTCGCCTGGGAGCCCCGGATCGAGGTCGGGGACCTCGCCGCCCAGTCCGGGCTGAGCCCCGAGCGGGTCCGCGCCGCGCTCACCCGGCTGGGCACCGCCGGGCAGATCGGCTACGACACCGCCGAGGCCGCGTACTTCCACCGGCAGCTCCCGTACGACGCCGGGCGGGCCGAGGCGGCCAACCCCCGGCTGCGGGCCGCCCGGGCACTGGTCGAGGCGGGCGCCGTACGGCTGGAGGAGGGCGGGGCGACGGCCGTCGTCACGGTGGACGAGCACATCCAGCGGGTGCGGACGGACGAGTCGGGGCGGCTGAGCTGCACCTGCCTGTGGTGGGGCAAGTACCGGGGCGGACGCGGGCCGTGCAAGCACGCGCTCGCGGTCGGCATGGTACGGGAGACGGCCGCCGGGGCGGCGGGGACGAAGGGGGCCGGAGCGTGAGCACGGTGGAGGGGGCCGACCGGCAGGGGCCGGTCGACGAGCTGCTGACGACCGTCCGGTCCGGGCGGCTGGCACGGATACCGGAGCTGCTGGCCGGGCTGGACGCGGCCCAGCGGCGGGCCGCCCTGACCGCGCTCAAGGCGCTGCGCAAGGAGCTGCGCGAGGAGTGGTCCCGGGAGGCGACCGAGACCAGGGGACGCCTGCTGGTGGCCGGGGCCGGCTGCCACTCCGGCCCGGCCGCCGCCGCCACCTGGCTGGCCGGCAGCGACTTCGGCGTCCGCGACTGGGCCCGGAACTCCGTGCTGCACCAGGTCGTCGAGGCGCAGCCGGTGGAGTGGCAGGTCGAGGTGGTCGCCCGGCTCGCCGTCCGGCCGGTGCGCAACCAGGGCTGGTCGATGTACCCGGTGATGGAGGCCGTGGTCCGGCGCACCGGCTGCGAGGTGCCGCGCGGCGAGACCTTCGTCCGGGGCTGGACGGACCGCGTGAGCGACTTCGGCAGCCGCGGCGCGCGTCCCACGCTGGCCGAGAAGCTGCGCCAGGACGCCTTCACCCCGGTGCTGCTGCCCGAGCTGCTCGAACTCGCGGACATCGGCTGGCAGCTGACGTACCGGCACAGCCCGCGCCCCGGCGACGTCTGGACCGAGGCGATCGGCGAACTGGCCGCGGCCGGCCTGGTCGACCGGGCCGAGCTGCTCGACCGCTGCCTGGCCCGGCTGCTGCGCGGCGGCAAGCCGGCCGACCAGCGGGCCCTCCTGGAGGTGCTGCGGGCGCTCGGCCCGACACCGGCCGAGTACGCGGCCCGGGTGCGCGACCTGGTGGCGCTGCTGGACGGCCAGTCGGTGCTCGCCGGGCACGCCCAGGAGGTGCTCGCCGGGCTGGACGAGGCCGGCCTGATCGAGCCCGAGGTGCTCGCCGAGGCCTCGGCGGTGGTGCTGTTCCGGACCGAGAAGAAGCTGGTCCGCGCCCAGCTGGCCTGGCTGGACAAGGCCGCCCGGCGCGCGCCCGGGCGCTCCGGCCCGGTGGTGCTGGCCGCGGCCGAGGCCTTCGGGCACCCCGACGCGGCCCTCCAGGAACGGGCGCTGAACGTGGTGGCCCGGCACCTGAAGGCGGCGGGGGAGGCGGTGGTGGCGGAGCTGCGGACCGCCGCCGAGGGGCTGAACCCGGCCCACCACCTGCGCGCGGGCGACCTGCTCGGCGCGCCGGTCGGCGGCGACGGGGACGACCCGGACACCGGGTGGAACGCCTTCCTCCCGCCGGCCCCCGAACCGCGCCCGCTCGGCGCCCCGATCGGCTCGGCGGTGGAACTCGCGGAGGAGCTGTCCGCCCTGCTCGCCTCGGAGGAGCCCGCCGTGGCGGACTTCGAGCGGGTGCTGGACGGGCTGGTCCGGCTCACCCGCCTGGACCGGAGGGCGCTGGCCGAGGCGGTGGAGCCGGTCCGCCGGGTGCACCCGTGGCGCGGCACCAACAGCGTGGGCGACTGCACGCCCCGGGAGATCCTCTACGTGGTGGCCGCGGTGGCCGGGGAGACGCCGCCGTGGAAGGTCTGGGACTACCTCGGCCGCAAGGGCCGCTCCGTGCTGCGCGGAGCGCACACCACCGTGCACGGGGCCGTCCTCGCCGCCCGCCTGGAGGAGGCCGCCTGGCAGGTCCACCACGCCGGGCTGCCGTACCTGCTCGCCACCCCGACCGACGCCACCGGCGCACTGGACGCGGCCGAACTGGTCGAGCGGCTCGCCGGGTACGAGGCGGCGGGCGTCAAGCCGGGGAAGGCCGACCTGTCCCAGGCCCTGCTGCGGGTCGACGTGCGGGCCCAGGAGGCGGTGCTGAAGGCCGCCGAGGCGCTCACCTCCCCGGCCGGGCGGTGGCTGGCGCACTGGCTGCGCACCGGAGGCCTGCCCGGGCAGCCCTCCGAGCGGGTGGTGTTCGCGCCCGGCAAGGGGGTGCGGCACACCAACGTGCACGGGGACCGCTGGTGGGAGGAGGTCGAGCGGATCGCCGTCGCCCAGCCGGGCATCGGCGCCGGACCGAAGGGGCCGGGCGGCGAGCGGCTCCCGGCCGAGCCGCGGGCCCTGCTGGACGGCACCGAGCCCAGCGTCGCCCGGGCCCGCACGGTGTACGGCTGGACGTGGCGGCCCGTCGCGCACTGGTTCGCGATGCTCCCCTGGCACCGGGAGGAGCTGGCCGCGCGCTGGCTCGACCCCTTCGCCGGGGGCGCCGACCAGGACGAGCGCGGCGCCGCCCGCTACCTCCCGCTGCTCGCCGAGGCCGGCGGCCCGGCCGGGCTCGCGCTGCACCTCGCGCTGGCGTACGGCCTGGGCTCCCGGCACGCCGAGGACCGGACGGCGGCGGTGGACGCCCTGCTGGTGCTCGCCGCGCGCGGCGAGCTGGACGGCGCGCTGCTCGGCCGCGAGCTCGGCGCCCTGGTGGCCTGCGGCACGGTGATGGGCGGCCGGCTGGGGGCGGCGCTCACCACGGCGGCGGAGACCGGTGCCCGGGCGACGGTCTGGTCGGTGCTCGGGGCGGCCCTGCCGGGCCTGCTGGGCGAGGCCGACCAGTCGGCGCGCGGGCTGGGCGACCTGATCGCGCTGGCCACCGACTGCGCCCGGCGCACCGGGGCCCGCGGGCCGGTCGCCGAGGTGACGGCGGCGGCCGAACGCGGAGGCTCGGGCCGGGTGGTCAAGGAGGCCCGGGCGCTGCGGGACGTCCTCGCGGGCTGAGGGGGCGGCGCGGGCCGGGTGGCGGCCTTCAGTGAACAGATTTTGAAATCTGTTCACTGAAAGTCGTCGTCTGTTCGCGCGCCCCGGCCACCGCCTCCTCCGGCCGCTCGCCGACCAGCGGCGGGACGCCGTGCGGGCCGGCGGCGACGGCGCGCCACCACAGCCGTAGGGCGGGCGGGGCGGCCGGTTCGAAGGGCTTGCCGGGGCGGGGCACCGCGAGCCGGGCGCCGAGCGTCTGGGCGGCGGTGACCACCCGCTCGGCGGGCTCCTCCCAGGGGTGCGGCGCGAGGTTGAAGGTGCACCAGTGGATCGGCAGCAGCAGCTCGCCGCCCAGGTCCAGGTGCGCCCGTACACCCTCCTCGGGGGTCATGTGCACTTCGGGCCAGAAGTCGCTGTACGCGCCGACCTGCATCATCGTCGCGTCGAACGGGCCGAGCCGGCGGCCGATCTCGGCGAAGCCGGGGAAGTAGCCGGTGTCCCCGCTGTGGAAGATCCGCCGTCCGCCGCCGGCCACCACCCAGGACGCCCACAGGAACAGCGTGCTGGTGCGCGGCCCGCGGCTGCAGTAGTGGCGGGCCGGCGTGGCGGTCAGGGTCAGCCCGGCGACCTCGGCCGACTCCCACCAGTCCAGTTCGACGATCCGCTCGGCCGGTACGCCCCAGTGCTCCAGGTGCGCCCCGACCCCGAGCGGGACGGCGAACGCCGCGCCGGTCCCGATCAGCGCCCGGACGGTGCCCATGTCGAGGTGGTCGTAGTGGTCGTGGGAGATCACGACCACGTCCACCGGCCCGAGTTCGGACAGCGGCAGCGGCACCGGGTGCAGCCGCTTGGGGCCGGTCCAGGAGAAGGGGGAGCAGCGCTCTCCCCAGACCGGGTCGAGCAGCACCCGCCGTCCGTCGATCTCGGCCAGGACCGTGGCGTGCCCCAGCCAGGTCAGCCGCAGCCCGGACCGGGGCGGCGCGGCCAGGTCGACGGGGAGCAGCCGGTGCACCGGGACGGCGGCGGTCGGCGTCCGGCGGGTCTTGTCCCCGGTCAGCTGGGCCCGGGGGATCTCCAGCGGGCTGCGTTCGTACACCAGGCGGCGGGTCGGCACCGGGTTGCGGAAGGCGCCGTCGGCGAAGTGCGGGGAGCGGCGGATGCGGGCCAGCCGTTCGCCCCGGGGCTCGGCGCCGAAGGCGTCGGTCCGGATCCGGTGCCAGGCGGACCGGGGCAGTCCGGCCAGCCCGGGGACGGCGCGCTCGGCCGCGGGGCCGGCGGACGGCGGGGCGAGCTGCGACGTCAGACCGGCGAGGCGGGAGATCCACGGGGCGGGGCGGGGCACGGCTCCTCCAGGGACGGTCACGGCTACCGGGCGTGCCGGGGCGCGCAGCACAGCGGCGGGTGGGGCTGCTGCGATACGACAACCATCTCGTCGGAGATTACTCGCCGTGGGCCGTCCGGACCTGGTGGAGAGCCCCGCGCGGTCCAATCGGCGTACCCGGGGAGGGCGGCCCGGGCCGGTGCCCGGGTTCGGCCCGGCGCGGGTCCGCGCCGAGTGGAGCGAGGGCCCGAGCGCCCGTCGGTCCGCCCTCCGTCAGGCGTAGAAGCGGGTGATCGTCTCCGCGACGCAGTGCGGCTTGGCGCTCCGCTCACTGGTCACGGTGAACCGCACCACCGCCTGGACCCCGCCCGGCACCTCGGTCGCCGAGAGCAGCTCGGCGGTGGCCCGGACCGCCGTGCCCACCGGCACCGGCGCCGGGAAGCGCACCTTGTCGGAGCCGTAGTTCAGCGCCATCCGCACGCCTTCGACGGCGTAGCACTCCTTCGCGAGCACCGGGATCATCGACTGGGTCAGGTAGCCGTGCGCGATGGTCGAGCCGAACTGGCTCTCCTTGGCCCGCTCCGGGTCCACATGGATCCACTGGTGGTCACCGGTCGCCTCGGCGAACAGGTCGATCTGCCGCTGCTCGATGGTGTGCCACTGGCTGGTGCCCAGCTCGGTGCCGACGGCGGCGGTCAGCTCGGCGAGGGAGGCGAAGGTCGTCACGGTGCGCTCCTGGTGGGGGACGGACCCGGGGAGGGATCAGGACGCCGGAAGCGTATGCCTACCCATCGGTATCTGTCAGGAGCCGAGCGGGAAACCGGTGTTCACGGGGCCGGTCCTCACGGGCCCCGCGCTCGTCGGCCCCGCGCCCATCGGCCGTCGCGTCTGGAGCCCCGGGGCGCCCGGGACGCCCGGTCCGGTCGGGAACAGCCGGCGGCCGCTCACCAGCTCCGGCACCAGCGCCACGAACAGCGGCTCCGGATCGCCCACCCACGGCCGCAGGCCGGAGCGCAGCACCCGCCGGACCTGCTCGGGGTCGCTCACCACGTCGGCCCGCCCGTGCACCAGTACGCTCCACCCGGTGCGGGTGACCGGGTCCAGCAGATCCGCCTGGAAGGCCACCACCGTGCCGTCCAGCCCGCGCGCGGTGGCACTTCCCCGGCGTACGGCGAGCACCAGCCGCCCGTCCAGGACCTCGAAGGAGACCGGCAGGACGGCCGGCAGCGCGTGCTCGGTGTACACCACGCGCCCGACGGGCACGGTGCTGAGCAGCCGCAGGCACTCGGCCTCGCTCAGGGTCTCCACACGGTCCTCACGCTCCATGCGTCCGATCGTCCTCGGTCGGTGCCCGCATCGATAGGGCCCATGGTCCCTGAGCGGACGGGCCGGGAGCCCCGTCGGCGGCCGTCCGGGGCGGTAGCCTGCCCGGCGGGTGGAGAAATGGTGCAGGAGGGGGACGGCCGGATGGCGGGCGGGGTCGATCTGGTGGTGATCGGGGCGGACGGCGGGCCCGACCGGGCCTTCGGGGGTGCGGCGCTCGCGCCGGACGGTGCCCGGCAGCTCGCCGAGGTGCTGCCCGGGATGTGCTTCGACACCGGCGCGGCCGGCTGCCGGGTCACCACGGTGCCGCCGGACGCGGACGCCAACGCCATGCTCACCGCCGTCCGGGACGCCGCCCTGCACCCCGGCCGCTGGCTGCTGGTCTGCCTGGTCGGCCAGCTGGTGGCCGATCCGCGCGGCCGCCGGCTCGCCCTGGTCACCGCCGGCAGCACCGCCGACAACGCCTACCGCCGGGGCCTGGCCTGGGACTGGGTGGTCAGCGCGATGGTGCACGGGGACCAGGAGGAGGCGCTGCTGCTGGTCGACGCGGCGGTCGACCGGGACGCCTGGGCGGCGCTGGAGCGCGGCGAGGACGGCGCGGGCGAACTGCTGAGCTACTCGCGGGTCCCGCTGTGGGGCCGGATCGGCCGCTACAGCCCGGGCAGCCGCTACGCCCCGGGCAGACGCGGCCGGGACGCCGTCCTGCCGGGCGGGGAGGGCTCGTTCAGCCGGGCCCTGACCACCGTCCTGCGCGAGGGCGTCCCGGGTGCCCCCGCGGCCGTCTCCCCGCTCGATCTCCAGCCGGCCGTGGCCGCGCTGACGGACGGCGGGGAACCGGCCGGTAGTTCGGGTGCGCCTGGCGCGCGCCTGCTCGTTCCGCCGCACGCCGGGCGGCTCCTGATGCGCAATCGGGCCGCGGTTCGGGGCGCATTGGCCGGATTGTCGCTTTCCGAAGAACTGTTGGCCGTTCTGTGGCGGGAAAGTGCCCCGACGGAACCGCCTTCCGCGTAAGGTCAGGGGGCCTGAGGTGTTGCCGTGATGGGGTGGGTTGGCGAAGAATCGATCCCCAGCGGAAACACCGGTGGGACGGCGGAATTCTCCTGGCGGCCGTGGATCACGGATCAGGTCGGTCGCAATGAGGTGGGGCCATGCGGCAGCGCGGAAATGTGTTGCGCCCTGGGGCGGTTGGGGTCGGTGGGGCGGTTCTGGTGTTGCTGCTCGGTGCTTGTGCGGGCGGTGGTGCGGGCGGTTCCGTCGATCGCATCGGGTCGGCCGCGCCCACCGTCGCGGGAGTGAACCCGCTAACTCCTTCGAGTGGTTCGGCAAACGATTCGATCGCGCCGACCAGCGGTCCGGAAGGGGCCATGGCACGGCTGGCCCTGAAGGCGTATCAGGACTGGTGGCAGGCCCAGGCCGAGACGTTCGGGCGGTCGGATTCGGACGGTTACGGACTGGAGCAGTACTCCTCCGGTCGGGCGCTGTCCGACAGCCTGGTCAGCCTCCGGCAACTGCGCGACGCCAAAGTGGTGATGACCGGAACGCCGCGCAATTCCGCGGTGGTCAAGACCGTCGACCTGAAAGCCGATCCGCAGACCGCCGTGATCGAGGACTGCGTCGACCTGTCCGGCTGGCACCGCGTCGATGCCGTCACCGGGGCCGCCAAGGATCCCGGAGCACGCCTGAACCGGTACGTCGGAACCGCTTCCCTGCGCTGGTTCCAAGCACATTGGTTGATCTACGACTTCAAACGGGAGGTGGATCGGACATGCTGAACGCGCGGAAACCGGCCCGGCGAATCTCGGTCGTCGCGTCGATGTCGGCCGGGTTGCTGCTGTCCTCGGCGGTGGGTGCGACCGCGGACGAACCGCCGAGCGGCGGGGCCGAGCAGTGCTACCCGAACGTGATCTGCGTGGACGTCAATTCCGGGGGGACGACCACGACGCCCGGCGGATCGAAGCCCGGCGGTGGCGGCGGATCGGGCACCGGCCCGCAGCTGTGCAGCTACCACGACGTCCCCTGGGCCTGCCACGACCCCCAGCTGGGCTGGTTCAGCAGCGACAAGGGCTGCTACTTCCGCCCGCTGGACAACCCGCCGGCCGCCGGCGACCCGGCCTGGGGCGGCCACGACCCGAAGGACGGCTCGCTCTACACGAAGGTCTGCCCGCAGACCGACGGGGGCCTGGGCGGCGCCGAGGTCGTCTTCGAGCCCACCTCGCCGGACGGGCAGAACGTCAACGCGGAGGCCACGGCCATCCAGACCGCCTACGACCGGGTCCGCTTCCGGCCCCCGGTGGGCCGGGCCGCGCCCCAGAAAACGGCGGTGGTCAACGCCCCGGTCTGGCTCTGGGCGGACGACGCCGCGCTGCCCGCACCGGGCAACGCGTCGGTCGCGGGCATCTCGGTCACCGTCACGCCCCGGCTGGTGAAGGCGGACTGGAGCTTCGGCGACCACCTCCAGACCTCCTGCACCACGCCCGGCACGCCGTACGTCCCCGCATACGGCGACGCGAAGTCCCCGGACTGCGGCTACGAGTTCAGGACCAGCTCGGCCCGTGAGAAGAACGGCGTCTTCAGCGCCACGGTGACGATGCACTGGGAGGCCGCCGTGGTGGTCACCGGCGGGCCGAACCCGCGGAAGTTCACCATCCCGGGCATCAACCAGAGCAGCAAGCCCTTCGAGCTCAAGGTCGCCGAGATGCAGGTGCTCAACTGAGCGCTCCGGCGCGGCGATCCGCGCACTGACCAGCCAGAAGAGCCAGACCGGCCGGACGAGCCGGACGAGCCAGAGACGAACGAGGGAAGGGCGGAACCCGGTGGAGAACCGTACGTTCGCGACGCCGGGATCCGGCACCTCCGCGGGCGCGGCGGCGTCCGTGGCACTCCCGGAGCAGCCGGAGCAGGGCGGCCCGGGCAAGGGCCGGGGGCTGCCGCACGCGCCCGGGCGGACCATGCGGGCGCGGCGGCGGCGCCCGGCGGTGCTGGCGATGGCGGTCGCGCTGATCGCGGCCGGCGGGCTGGGCGGGGCCGTCCTCTACAACAGCACCGGCCAGCGGGTCGCGGTGCTGGCGCTGGCCCGGGACGTGCCGTGGGGGCAGGTGATCACCGAGGACGACCTGGTGGTCGCCCGGATCGCGGGGGACCCGGCGCTGCACCCGCTGGCGGCCCAGGACCGGACGAAGGCCGTCGGCATGCGGGCCGCCACCGACCTCAAGCGCGGCGCGATGCTCACCGGGGCCGACCTCGCGCAGGGACTGTCGGTGCAGCCCGGGCAGATCGTGGTCGGGGTGTCGGCCAAGCGCAGCCAGCTGCCCGCCAGCCGGCTCCAGCCCGGCGTGCAGCTGGTCGTCGTCTTCATCCCCGACAACGGCCGGGCCGACTCGCTGCCCGCCACGGTGATCACCGTCGGCCGGGTGGACACCGACGGCAGCCAGGTGATCGACGTGGCGGTCGGCACCGCCGACGGGCCCCGGCTGGCGCAGTGGGTGGCGAGCGGGCGGATCCAGGTGCTGCTCGCGCCGCGCGGCGGGGCGGCGGGCGGCGCCGCGCCGAACCCGGCGCCGAGCGGTGCGCCCTCGGCCGCCCCCGCCGCTCCTACCCCCGGGGCGACCACGCCGGGTGCCGCCACGTCCGGGGGACCGGCCGCGACGGGCGGCGCCTGATGGCCGTGATCGCGGTGGTCGGCGGCCCGGGCGCACCGGGAGCCACCACCACCGCCCTGGCACTGCTGCTGTCCTGGCCGCTGCCGCCCGGCCGGCGGATCCTGCTGGTCGAGGCCGACCCGGACGGCGGCGCGGTGCTCGCCGGCGCCCTGGAGGGCCGGGTCGAGGCGGTGTACGGGTTGCGCAACCTGGCCGTCGCCGACCGGCGCGGGCTGCTCGCGCAGACCATCTGGGAGCAGCTGATCGACCTCTCGCCCGAGGGCAACGCCGAACGGCTGCTGCTGCCCGGGCTGACCGACCCCACCCAGGCGCCCGGCCTCGCCTACACCTGGGAGCCGCTCGCCGAACTGCTGCACGGCGTGGAACAGCAGGGCTACGACGTGATCGTGGACCTCGGCCGCTCCGGCGCCACCGGCCACAGCGCGGTGCTGGCCCGCCGCGCCGACGCGGTGGTGGCGACCGTGCGCACCACGCTGCGCGGGCTGAGCGCGGTCCGGCCCCGGCTTGCCGCCCTGACCGAGGACCTGGCCGCCGCCGGCACCGGCGCGGACGCGCTCGGGCTGCTGCTGGTCGCCGAGGGGCCGTACGCCCGGGCGGAGGTGACCCGGGAGCTCGGGCTGCCGGTGCTCGGGGTGCTGCCGCACGCCCCCCGGACGGCGAAGGTGCTCTCCGACGGCGGGGACACCACCGACCGGCGGTTCATCCGCTCGGAGCTGATGCGCACGGCGCGCTCGGCGGCGGACGAGGTGCAGCTGCTGGTCCGCCGCCGGCGCCAGCGGCTCGCGCCGGGCGCGGCGCCCGCCCAGCTGACGGCGGGCGGCCCGGTCGCGGGCCCGGTCGCGGCGGCGGTGCCGACGCCGCCGGTCCCGGCCGCTCCGATGCCGGCGGCCCAGGCCCCGGCCCCGCCGATACCGACCCCGCCCGTGCCGATGGCGCCGCAGCCGTCGATGCCTGCGCCCGCGCCGGGCCCGTACGGGCAGTCGGCGTACGGTCCGGGCGGCCGGCCGGGGTACGGGCAGGGCGGTCACGGCCAGACCCCGTACGCGCCAGGCCCGCAGGCGCAGGGCCCGTACGCGCAGACCCCGCATGGGCAGGGACCGTACCCGCCGGGCCCGTACGGTGCGGCGGCCCACGGCCGCTCCGGGCCCGGCCGCTCCGGCTACGGGACGGCCGAGGGCGAGCAGCCCTCGTACGCCCCGCCGCAGTCCGTCCCACCGGTGATCACCACCGGACCGGTGGCGCCGCTGGCCGGGCTGGCGCCGCAGCCGGCCGCGCCGGCGCCGTTCCCGGCGCACGTCCAGTCCGCCCCGTACGGCGATCAGGATGACCAGTACCCGCTCCAGCAGCCGTTTGTGACAGACAGTCAGGACAACGTGAACGGGCCGTACCCGCACGACCCCGGGGAGGTGCTCCGTGCGCGGTAGCCCCCTGCACCAGCGTCCCAGCGCCGATCCGGCCGCGCTGCCCTGGGCGGGGCCGGTGACCGGGCCCGCGCCGGTGACCGGTCCGGTCGCCCCGGCGCACGGGTACCAGCCCGGCCCGGTCGCGCCCCAGCCCGGCCCGGCGCAGCCCGTCGCGCCGCAGCCCGTCCCGCCGGGTGCGGCCGCCGGGCCCACCGCCGTGCCCTCCCAGCTGCCCTCGCTGGACCTGCGCGGCTCCGCCACCCGGCCCGTCGTGGACCCGCAGGTCGCCCGCGAGCTCAAGCGCCAGGTCGCGGCCGAACTGCACCAGCAGATCACCCGGTTGACGCTCTCCTCCGGCTCCGAGCCGGACCGCGCCACCCGCCGCCAGCGCGGCCGGGCGCTGATCGAGGAGGCCGTCGCCCGGTGGTCCGACGCGTACGCCCAGACCCACGGCATCCCGCCCACCCGGGATCAGGACCGCGCCCTCGCCGAGGCCGTCTTCGACCTGCTGTTCCGGGCCGGCCGGCTCCAGCCCTACCTGGACGACCCGGAGATCGAGAACATCCTGATCAACGGCTGTGACGACGTCTGGGTCTCCAAGGTGCACCAACCCCTGCGCCAGGTACCGCCGGTGGCCGACAGCGACGCCGAACTCGTCGAACTGCTCCAGGATCTGGCCCGCCAGCACGGCGGCGGCGAGCGCAGCCTGTCCACCGCCAGCCCGACCCTCGCGCTGCGGCTGGAGGGCGGCATGCGCCTCCAGGCGCTCACCGAGGTGACGCCCCGCCCGTACGTGGCGATCCGGCGCCACCGGGTGGCCTCCGCGACGCTCCCCGAGATGGTCGAACTCGGCACCCTGGACGCCACCTTGGCGGCCTTCCTGGCCGCCGCGATCCGGGCCCGGAAGAATGTGATGATCACCGGCACCCAGGGCGTCGGCAAGACCAGCCTGCTGCGCGCGATGGCCGCCGAGATCCCGCCGGACGAGCGGATCGGCACCCTGGAGTCGGAGTTCGAACTCTGGCTGCACACCCTCGGCCACCTGCGCCAGGTCGTCCCGATGGAGGCCCGCGAGGGCAACGGCGAGCGCGTCGAGGGGCGCCTGGCCGGGGAGTTGACCCTCGGCGACCTCATCCCGGCCGCGCTGCGGATGACGCTCTCGCGGATCATCGTCGGGGAGGTCCGCTCCGGCGAGGTCGTCCCGATGCTGCGGGTGATGACCAACGGCGAGGGCGGCTCGATGTGCACCCTGCACGCCCGCGGCCCGCACATGGTCGTCGACCGCATCGCCGAACTCTGCCTGGAGTACGGCTCGCACATGACCGACTCACTCGCCTACCGGCTCACCGCCAACGCCCTGGACCTCATCGTGCACGTCACCATGGTCGACGAGACCGCCGTCGGCGGCCGCCGGCACCGCTTCGTCTCCCACGTCCTGGAGGTCACCGGCCTCGGGGAGAGCGGCCGGCCCGCGCTGAACACCGTCTTCGGCCCCCGGCCGGACCTCGGCGAGCCGCGGGCCGTCCCGCACACCCCGCCGCAGTGCCTGGACGACCTGCGCCGGGCCGGCTTCGACGCCTCGCTGCTCGGCTCCCGGTACGGGAGTTGGGCCACCCCGCTGCAGCTGCGGATCGGCGGTGGCACCCGGTGATGCTGCTCTTCGCCCTGTGCGGGCTGGCGGTCGCGGGCGGCATGGTCGCCCTGGCGCTCTGGGCCCGCGGCAGCGAGCCCGGCGACGAGGACGAGGCCGAGCGGGCGGTCAACCCGCTGGCCGGCCGGCTCCACGTGTTCTGGTACGGCGCGCCCGGGACGGCCGGGCACCGGATGGTGCGGCTGCGCCGCGTCCAACTGCCGCTGGCGCTCGCCGGCGCGCCGCTGGCCTGGCTGTTCACCGGCATCCCGCTGACCGCGCTGCTGGTGCCGCTGGCCGTCTTCGGCCTGCCCTGGCTGTTCGACACCACCCGCCCGGACACCCACCGGATCGAGCGGCTGGAGGCGCTCTCCGAGTGGACCCAGCGGATCGCCGACGTGCTGCTGCTCGGGGTCGGCCTCAACCAGGCCATCGTCACCAGCCGGCGCACCGCCCCGGCCGCCCTGGAGGACGAGATCGGCGAGCTGGCCGCCCGGCTGCAGGCCCGCTGGCGGCCCGAGGAGGCGCTGCGCGCCTTCGCCGACAGCCTCGCCGACGCCACCGCCGACAAGGTGCTCGCCGCGCTCGTGCTGCGGGCCGGGGACAGCGGCCCCGGCCTGGCCCGCACGCTCTCCGACATGGCCGACTCGGTGCGCGAGGAGGTCCGCCAGCGCCGCGCCATCGAGGCCGACCGGGCCAAGCACCGGACCACCATCCGCTGGCTGGTCGGCATCATCGTGCTGGTCGTCACCGTCGGCTCCTTCAACACCGAGTACACCCGGCCGTACGGGACCTTCCTCGGCCAGGTGGTGCTCGCCGTGGTCGCCGCCCTGTTCGTGGCGATCATCGCCTGGATGCGGGCGCTGGCCTCCCACCCGCCGGTGCCCCGGCTGCTGACGCCCGACCGGCGCAGCAGGAGCGGACGGCGGACCAGCGCCGCGCCGACCGGGCCGGAGCCGGCCGAGCAGCTCGGGGAGGTCCGATGATCTCCCCCTGGTCCGTGCTGGCCGGCGCCGCCGCGGCCGGCGGCCTCGCCCTCCTGGTCGCCGAACTGCGGCCGGCGCCACCGGACCTGCGCCAGGCGCTGGACCGGCTGCACGCCACCCCCGCCGACCGCGAGCAGGACCCGGACGAGCGGCCCCGCTGGTACGACCGGATCGGCGAGCGGTCCGTCCACCTGCGCGGGGTCTCCGTCCCGCGCCGCGAGCTCGCCCTGATCGGCCGCACCCCGGCCCGGTTCATGGTGCACAAGCTGCTGTTCTCCGCGCTCGGCCTGCTGCTGCCCGCCTACCTGGGCGCGATGGCCGTGCTGATGGGCGTCGGCCTGCCGTTCGCCCTGCCGCTGGTCGCCGGGCCGCTGCTGGCCGGACTGCTCTGGTTCGTCCCGGACGCCGTCGTGCGCGGCGAGGCCAAGGAGGCGCGCACCGAGTACCTGCACGGCATCGCCGCCTACCTGGAGCTCGTCGCGATGGAGCGGGCCGCCGACTGCGGCCCCGCCGAGGCGCTGCGCCGGGCCGCCGCGGTCGGGCGGGGCGCGGTGTTCCGGCGGATCCGCGACGCGCTGGAGCGCGCGGCCACCGACCGGCTCCCGCCGTGGGCCGGACTCGACGCGCTGGCCGAGGAGTTGGGGCTCAGCCCGCTCCAGGACGTGGCCGACATCATGCGGCTGTCCGGCAACGACGGCGCCGCCGTGTACGACACCCTGCGGGCCCGCGCCAAGGGCCTGCGCGGGGAACTGCTCGCCGAGGACCTCGCCCGCGCGAACGCCGACAGCGAGCGGATGGTCGCGCCCGGGGCCGCCCTGACCCTGCTGATGACCGTCCTGATCGTCTTCCCCGCGCTGCACCAGATGCTCAACTGACAGCCGTCCCAGAGCAGCCGACACCACACCACACCGCCACGTCCCTCCGGAGAGACCCGATGACCGTACGACTCGTCCAACTGGCAGACCGGGTGCTGCGCCCCGTCCTGCTACCGGTCCAGTTCGCACTCCTGCTGTTCACCCTGCGGCTCGGCCGGCTGCGGGCCGCCCGCGCGCGCGGCGACCGCGGTGCGATCAGCATCGAACTCGCCCTCGCCATCATCGCGTTGGTCTTCGTCGCGGGTGCCGTGGCGACCGCGCTCTACCTGCTGAAGGACAAGGTCGTCAAGAAGGTCGAGCAGGACCCGAACATGCCGGGTGCGGGCGGAGCGGGCGGAGCGGGCGGCGCGGGCGGCGCCACCCCGTGATGCGTGCCGCTCTCCGCCGCAGGGGCGACCGGGGGTCGATGAGCGTGAGCCTCGCCATCGTCTTCCCGGTCGTCCTGCTGCTCGTCCTGCTCGTCGTCCAGGCCGCGCTGTGGTGGTACGACCGGCAGGTCGCGCTCACGGCCGCCCGCGAGGGCGTGGACGCCGGACGGGTGCAGGGCAGCGCGACGGACGGCGAGAAGAACGAGGCGGCCCAGCGGCAGGCCCGCGACTTCCTCGACCGGCAGGGCGTGCACGGGTACACGGTGCGGACCGACGGCAGCACGGCGCAGACCATCCGGGTCACCGTGCGGCTGACCCCGCCGCTGCTGATACCCGGGCTCAAGGCGCCCGACATCACCCAGTTCGCCGAGGCGCCCCGCGAGCGCTTCGTACCACCGGCGGTGACACCGTGACGGACGCGCTGCGGACACCGGGCCCACGGCGGCGGTGGTCGGGGCTCCGGTCGCGACCGCGCAGGCCGGACCGGGGCGGGATCGCGATCGAGGCGGCGATCGTCGTGCCGGGGGTGGTCGGGCTGGTCCTGCTGGCCGTCGCCGCCGGACGGGTGCAGACCACGGCCGGCACCGTGGAGGCCGCCGCGCGGGCCGGGGCCCGGACCGCCTCCCTGCAGCGCAGCGTGGACGGGATGGACCAGCCGGCCAGGGACTCCGCCCTCGCGACGCTGCGCCAGCAGGGCGTGTGGTGCCGCGACGGGGACGTGCGGGTCGGCAAGGGGGAGCTGAACCTGCCCGGCGGACCGGTCACGACCGTCACCGTCACGGTGGTCTGCGACGTGGAGCTGGCCGACCTGCTCGGCGGACCGTCCGGGATACCCGTGACGAAGCACCTCGTCGGCGAGTTCACCTCGGTGGTGGACCGTTACCGGGGCACATGACAGCGCGCGGCGCCGTCACCGGGAAGACAGGGGATTGGAGACGGCCCGTGCGGGGGAGACGCAAGCGGAGAGCGCTCGGGGGATGGCGGAACGGTACCGAGCGGCGCCCGGTGGGGGCCGGTGGGGAGAGCGTCGTGCGAAGTGGGGGGAGGGGACGGAAGTGGTGAGCCGTCTGCGGCGACGGCTGTCGGCGCGCCGGTCCGACCGGGGCGCGGTGGCCCTCTTCGTGGCGATCTGCGCGGCCTACGTCGTGCTCGTCATCGCCCTGGTGATCGACGCCGGCGGCCGGCTGCGGGTCGCCGAGCGGACCGACGCCTACGCCCTGGAGGCCGCGCGGGTCGGCGGCCAGCAGCTCGACCGGGCGGCCGTCCTCCAGGGCAAGGGCTTCAAGGTCCAGGAGAAGTACGTGCGGGACGCCGCCGACGCCTACCTGGGCCTGTACGGCCTGCGGGCGGGCGGCATCGAGTTCTCCGGTGACGGCAGGGTCGTCACCGTCACCGTGCAGGCCGACTACCGCCCGGTCCTGCTGGGCGCCCTCGGGGAGCGGAAGGTTACGGGCAAGGGCAGTGCGACCCTCGTCCACGGAGTAGAGAAAGCGGAGACCGACTGATGGCCGCGCCACGTGCCAAGGACCAGGCCCGTACCGCCCAGGCCCGAAACGGCCAGGCCCCCAACGGCCGGGCCGGGACGTCCCATCGGGCCGGCGGTGCCCGAAGGCCCGCCGCCCCGGCGCCCCGACCACCCCGCGGCCGCGGCCGCGCCGTGATCACCGCGCTCGGCGCGCTGGTCGCCCTGCTCGCGCTGCTGTTCGGCGTCCCCGCGCTGCTGCTGTACGGCACCGACGCGGTCGCCGGGATGGGCGAGGTCGCCTCGGGCGGGGTGGGCGAGGCGCTCACCAGTCCGGACGACGGAAGCCTGTTCCTCTGGGCGCTGGTGGTGGTCGGCTGGATCGCCTGGGCCTGCTTCGCGCTCTCCGTCCTGCTGGAGATCCCGGCCCAGCTGCGCGGCCGGATCGCCCGCCGCATCCCGGCCTTCGGCTGGAGCCAGCGGCTCGCGGCCGGGCTGGTCGGCTCGGTGCTCGCCCTGCTCCCGGTGGCCGGCTCGGCCTTCGCGGCCGTCCCCGAGCCGAACCACAGCCCGGTCGTCCAGGCGCAGTTGACGCCGGGCGTGCAGCGCGCCGCACTGCCCGCCGCGCAGGCCGCGCCGGCCCTGACCCCGGCCGCCGAGCAGCAGAGCACGTACACCGTCCGGGACGCCCGGCCGGCCGACAGCCTGTGGTCCATCGCCGAGCGCCAACTGGGCTCGGGGGAACGCTGGGTGGAGATCGCCAAGCTCAACGACGGCCGGGTGATGGGCGATTCGGGCATCCGCTTCGACGCCGACCGGCCGATCCAGCCCGGCTGGGAGCTGCTGATGCCGGCGGACGCCAAGCCGGACGAGGCGAGGACACCGGCGCCGCCCGCCCCGGCCCCCTCGGGCGACCCGGCGCAGGGCGCGCCGCAGGAGACGCCGCAGAGCGCTCCGCAGTCCGGGACGGAGGCCGGTGGGCCCGGTGGCGCGGGCGGTGCGGCCGGCTCCGGCGGCCAGCGGACCGTCACCGTCCAGACCGGGGAGAGCCTGTCGGCCATCGCCCAGCGGGAGCTGGGGGACGGGGAGCAGTGGCCGAAGCTGTTCGAGGCGAACAAGGGGGCGCAGGCCCCGGACGGGACGCAGCTGACCGACCCGGACGTGGTGGTGCCGGGGATGGTGCTCACCGTTCCGGGGGCGGGGGGTGCCGCACCGGCGCCCGCACCGGCTCCCGCTGATCAGGCTCCGGCCGACCAGGCCCCGGCCCCCGCGCCGGCCCCCGCCGACCAGGCTCCGGCGCCGGGCGCTCCCGCGCCGGGCGCGCCGCAGTCGGCCCCGGCGCCCGCGCCCACGCACGCGCCGGCCCACGCGCCCGCCCCCGCCGCGCACGCCGACCCGGCCCCCAGCGACGACTACACCGTCGCCCTCTCGGCCTCCACCGTCGGCGTCCTGCTCGCGGCCGTCATGGTCGGCGCCGTCGCCCACAAGCGCGGCACCCAGCAGCGCGCCCGCCGCCCCCGGCACCGCATCGCGATGCCCGAGGCCGAGGCCGCCGCCTTCGAGAACGAGCTGATGGCCCGGCAGGACCAGGCCGGACTGGACCTGCTGGACCGCTCCCTGCGCACCCTGGCCCGCAACACCGTGCGCGGCGGCAAGCGGCTGCCCGCCATCGTCGCCGCCCGGATCACCCCGGGCCAAACCATCGAACTGCACCTGTCCGGACCGGCCACCCCGATCGCGCCGTTCCGCGCCGCGCACGCCGCCAACGTGTGGTGGTGCAGCGCCGACTCGGGCGACCTGCTCAGCCCCGGCCAGGCCCGCAAGACCGCCGCGCCCTATCCCGCGCTGGTCACCCTCGGCACCTCGCCGGACGGCTCGGTGGTCCTCGCCGACCTGGAGGCCGTCCGGCTGCTCCACCTGTCCGGCCACCCGGACGACGCCCGCGACGTGCTGCGCACCCTCGCCGTCGAACTGGCCCACAGCCCGCTCGCCGACCGGCTGCACCTGCACCTGGTGGACCTCGCCGAGGAGGTGCCGATCAGCGGCCCGGCCGCCGAACGCGTGCACCGCCACCCCACCCTGGAGGCCGCGCTCGCCGCCCTCGGCCCGCGCACCGCCAAGGCCCGCGCCACCCTGGTCGCCGCCGAGGCCACCAGCCCGCGCGAGGCCCGCAGCCGGGGCCAGGCCGACGAGTCCTGGACGCCCGAGATCGTGCTCTGCGCCCACCAGCCCGGCGGGGACGTCCCGGCCGAGCTCGGACGCCTGCTCGACGCCCGTCCGCGCACCTGCGTCGCCGTCATCACCCGTGCCCCCGAGCGCGGCACCGGCCCGGTCGCCCGCTGGACCCTGCCGGCCTCCGGCCAGGCCGCGATCCCGGGCCTGCACCTCACGGTCGAGCTGCAGCGGCTCAGCGACCGGCAGTACGACCAGGTCGCCGAGCTACTCCGGGTCGCCGACGACACCACCCAGCACCCGGCCCCGGCCTGGACGCTGGACGGGCCGGAGGACGACACCGACACCACCGAACTGCCCGCCGCCGTACCGGTGCTGGCCGCCGTCGGGGCCTCGGCCGCCGTGGCGGTCCCGGCCATCGGAGGTCCGGCTGCCGCGGCTCCGGTCGGTGGGGCTTCGACCGGCGGGGCCTCCGTCGGTGGGGCTTCCGCCGGCAGGACTTCCGTCGGCGGGGCTTCGGCAGGCGGGGCTTCGGCAGGCGGGGCGGAGGAAGGCGCGGCCGCCGGTCCCCGGCTGCTCGCCCGGGTCATCGGCACCGGCGCCAGCCCGTTCGCGGGCACCGATCCGGTGGCGCCCGCTCCGACCCCTGCCGCGCTGCCGCCCGCGGCGTCCAGCCCGGCTTCGGCTCCGGCGCCTGCCCCGGCCGGCCCGGCGCGGTTCGCCGTCAACGGGCAGGGACGGCAGGCGGCGACCGACGAGACCACCCGCGACCTGCGCCGGCCGGGCCTGGCGGAGGACGAGGGGACGGCCGGGCCGGGGGACACCGGTTCGGAGTCCACGGCGACGGTCGTGCTCGCCGTCCAGCCGGTCGTGCCGCAGCCCGTCGTGGCGGAGCCGACCGCGTCGAAGACGGCCGAGGGCCTTGTGCCGTCGACCGAGCCCGTTCCCGCTGCCGCTGCCGCTCCCGAGGCTGCCGTCGCCCTCGGGACCGGACCGGCCGGGACGGCGGAGACCGCGGAGGCCGTCGAAGCCGCCGAGGCCGTCGGTGCGGAGCAGCCCGGCCCCGCCGCCGTCGCCCCGGTCGCCCGGACGACGCCCGGCCGCAGCGACAGCGACGACCTGCTCGCCATCCTCCGCTCCCCGGAGGCGCACGCCCCCCGCAACGCCCCCCGGATCCGGCTGCTCGGCCCGGTGGACGTCGCGGGAGTCCTCGGCGCCGCCGCACCCGGCGCGCTGCCCCGGCTCACCGAACTGGCCGTCTACCTGGCGCTGCGCCCCGGGTCCGACCGCCACGCGCTCGACCACGACCTGCACCCCGGCGCGGCGCACCTCGACCCGCACCCCACCGCGGCCGGCTCCGAGAGCCCGCTGCCGGCCAAACTCGCCGACCTGGCCGCCTGGTTCGGCACCTCGCCGGAGGGCCGGGTCTTCCTGCCCACCGAGGGCACCGAGGGCTACTCCTTCGCCCCGGCGGTCACCTGCGACTGGGACGAGTTCCGCGGCCTCTACCGGCGCGGCATGCGCAGCACCAGCGCCACCGCCGACGCGGCCCTCGCCCACGCCCTGGCCCTGGTCCGCGGCGCGCCGTTCGCCGAGGCCCCGCCGGCCTCGTACGGCTGGGCCGAGGCCGAGCGGCAGGACATGATCGCGGCGATCGTCGACACGGCCCACGAACTGGCCGCCCGCCGCCTGCAGTACGGCGACCACCGCAGCGCCGAGGCCGCCGTCTTCCGCGGCCTCGCCGTCGCCCCGGACGTCGAACTGCTGCACCGGGACCTCTTCTACGCCTACGCCTCGGCCGGCGCCCGGGACCAACTCCTGCGCGCCGTCAATCGGTTGGACGCCCTCAGCCGCCGGACCGGCCGGGATCTGGACGCCGACACCGTCGCCCTGCTGCGGGACCTGCTCGCGGGCTCCTGACACCGCGCCCGCCCGCCCGGCCACTCCTGTTCCAGGGGTGGCCGGACGGGTTTCCGGGAGCGGTCACTCCTCCCAGGAGAAGGGCCGGCAGGCACAGGCGCCGTCGCGCGCCGGTTCGGCGGCCGAGTGGACGTCCTGGACGACGGCCTCCGGAACCCGTGCCACGGCCACCAGGACCCGCCGGTCGTCCGCCGGGGTCCGCGCGACCACCTCGACCTGCTCCTGCTCCTCCGCCGTCGCCCGGACGAGCGAGCTGAACACGTACGTTCCGCCCTCGACGCCGTACCCGTCCGCCCACAGCTCGACCAACGCCCCGCCGTGCAGGGCCAGATGCCAGCGGGACGGTGTTCCGGCGACGGGTTCCATGGCGGGGCAGTGTAGTCAGGCCGTCCGCAGCCAGGCGTCCAGCGCGGCGAAGTCCGCGTCGGTGAGCCCGCGTCGGGGATCGACCCGGTGGAGCAGGGCGCGGGCGGGGGAGTGGGCGGCGACCCAGCGGCGGTCGGCCCCGGTGATCTCGTCGTCCACCCAGGCGAACGGCCGCCCGCCCGCCCAGGCGACCAGCGTGCGGGTCTTCCAGTGCAGGCCCTGCGGCGGGTGCGTGGCGTCCGCGGTGTCCGCGTCCTCCGCGTCGTCGGAGTCGTCCACCGGCCAGTCCACGACGGGCAGTCGGGGCAGGCCGAGCCAGGGCGCGAGGCACTCGTTGGCGTCCTCCAGCCAGGTGGTGGCCCACACCGGCTCGGCCGGCAGGCGGAGCAGCCGAGGGCCCAACTCCGGGTCCACGCGGGCGATCAGCGGGTTCCCGCCCGGCGTCGTACCGGCCGGGACGTGCGGGCTGCGGTGGACGGGGTAGCCGCCCGGCGGCGGGCCCCCGAAGGGGATCAGCGGACCGTCCACGTCGAGGAAGAGCAGCGGGCGATCGGTATCGATCATGACGGCACCTTAGCGGGCGGCGCGGGCGGTGTGGCGCGCCGATCGGCCACCCGGCCTGGAACGGGCGAGCCGGGATCTCGTAGGGTGGCGCGCACGGAGTGTGGTGGCAGGCACCACGCAGTCGAGGGCATCAGACGCCGCGGGAGCGGCGGGGCGGGGCGGTGACCAGGAGATGGCGGAGACGACAGCGGTTTCCGGAGGTCCCGACCCGGCCGGGGGCTCGGGTCCCTGGGACGCCGTACCGCCGCCCCCGCGCTTCCCGGCCGAGGAGCACCCGCCCGGCCCCGCCGCGCTGTACGAGCCGCCGCCGGCGCCCCCGGCCGCACCCCCGGCCGCACCACCGGTCGCGCCGCCGCCCGCACCGCCCGTCCCGCCCACCGGATGGACCCTCACCGGGCTGCCCGCCGCCGGGGCCGCGTCCACGGCGACCCCGCCGCCGTTCCCGGTCCAGAGCGCGGCGCCGAGCGCCGCCGCCGTCGGCGCGGGCGGGCTCGGAGCCGCGCCGCGCGGACGGATCCTGGTCATCGAGGGCGGGTACGGAACGTCCGGCCGCCGCACCTGGGGCCGCGGCGGACCGACCCAGGCACCCGTGCTCTCGGCGATGCTCGCCGCCGTCTCGCCGCAGGTGCTGCTCGCCGCGGACGCGGTGGACGCCGTCCACCTCCCCGGCGCCGGGGACCCGCACACCGTCCTCGCCCACCTGCGCGCCGCCTCCCGGCACCCCGGACCGCTGCTGATCCACCTGGGCGGCCACGTCGTCGCCGACAAGCGCGGCGGGCAGCTCCAGCTGACCCTGCGCGACGCCAAGCAGGACGGCCTCCCCTGGCAGGCCGTCGCCGCCGAGCTGAGCCACCGTCCGGCCGAGTGGCAGACCCTCGTCATCGCCGACCTGAGCGCCGACCAGAACGCCTGGCCGTACCTCCAGGGCACCGTCTCGCCGCTCAGCGAGGGGATCCCGCTCTGGGCGGTGGTCAGCCCGGACCCGGAACAGATCGGCACCTTCACCCGCGCCCTGATCGAGGCGCTGCACGGCGGGCGGCCCGGTGCGGGCGAGGTGCTCGCGCCGGAGCAGCTGCGTCAGCAGGTGTACTCGGTGCTGCGGCCGGACGTGGTCATCCTGGCCACGCACGCCCCGGACCGGCCGTTCTTCCGCAACACCGCCCGTCGCGGCGAGGGCCTGCCGGCCGAGGTGGCGCCGCTGCCGACCGCCGGTACGGCGCCCTCCGACGCGCCGCCGCCCCCGGTGGCGCCGCTGCCGCGTCCGGCGGAGCCCCGGGACGCCGCCCCCGAGTGGCCGGTAGCGGCCCCGGCCGGGGCGCCCGCGTCGTCGGCGGGGTTGGCGGGGGCGGTCGGGTCCGCTGCGTTCGCCGGGTCTCCGGTGGCCGCGGGCGGTCCGGTCAGCCTGGTCAAGCCGGGCGTACCGCCCACCCCGCCGCGGCCGGCCCGCCCGGTCAGCCTGCAGAAGGCGGGCGGGAGCGTCGAGGCATCGGGCGTGACCCTGCGCAAGCCCGCCCCGGCCGACACCGTGCCCGAGGACAGCGCGCACCCGGCGGGCGTCACGCTCCTCAAGTCCCGGCCGGAGCCGGTGGACGGTGCCGTCGCCGAGCCCGAACTCCCGCAGGAGGAAGCCGCGGTGGCCGCCGAAGCCGCGGCGGAGGCGGTCGGGACCGTGGTCGGGCCGGTGGCCGAGGAGGCAGCGGAGGAGACGGCGGAGGAGACGGCGGAGGAGACGAGCGAGGAGGCAGCCGAGGGCGCTGCCGGGGAGGTCGTCGAGGAGGCACCCGAGGCCGCGGAGGAGCCCAGGGACGCCGTCCCGGTGGAGTCCGTGCCGACGGACGAGGCGCCCGCCGAGCAGGCTCCCGCCGACGTCGTTCCGGTGGACGGGACACCTTCTGACGAGGTGCCGGCCGACGCCGTGCCGCAGGACGAAGCGCCGGCCGAGGACGCTCCCGCCGACGCGCCGCCCGCCCCGAGTGACGTCCCTGCCGACGCACCGGCCGACGAAGCCGATGAGGCAGCGGCGGCCGCTACGCCCCGCGCGGACTACCGCGAGGTCATCGGACGGATCGTCCGTAGCGCCGAGGCCGGGGACCACGCCGCCGCCACCGACCTGGCCTTCGCCCTCGAACTGGAGGCGATCGCCGAGCACGGCGCCGTCTCCGAGCCGGTGCTGCAGGTCCGGCAGGTCCGGGCGCACGTCTGCCGGCTCGCGGGCCGGTCGGCCGAGGCCGCGGACATCTACCGCGAGGTGGCGCTGACCCTGCTCCGTTCGCAGGGCCCGGACCATGTGGAGACCCAGCGGGCGGCCACCAACGCCGAGGCCTGCTGGCGCGCGATCGCCGACCGTGCGGAGGCCATCCGGATCGCCCCGGAGATCATCGAGCTGCGCGCCTACCTCCCGGGCCCGGACGGCCGCAAGCTCCGCGCCGCCGAGCGCTACCTCGCCCAGTTGGCCGCGACCGGCTGACAACCGGCGGTCGGCGGAGAACCGCTGACGGATAACAGCAGACGGAAAACAGCGAACAGCGGACAGATTTCAAAATCTGTCCGCTGTCGTCTGTTATCTGTTACCTGTCATCCGTCACCCGGTGACCCGCCGGTTCACCGACCGGCGACCGCGTGCACGAACTTCGCGCCGTCGATGGTGCCCAGGCCGCTGGCGAGGTCGTAGCCCTCGGTCGCGTTGTAGCCGGTGACGCCGTTCCAGCCGTTGTCGCCCTGCTTCACGTCCACGATGCCGCTCCACTTGCTCGGCAGCAGGTTCATGCCGTACAGGCGCCAGTTGAGCTGGCCGAGGCGGTGGCCGGCGAGCTGGTCGGCGAGCGCGACGACGCCCGAGAACAGCGGGGTGGCCTCGCTGGTGCCGCCGGTGAGGTGCCAGCCGACCGAGGTCGGGTCGTAGGACTCGTAGGTCCAGGCGGCGCCGTCCACGGCCGCGCTCATGCTGATGTCCGGGGTGCCGCGGTGGTTGCCGGTGACGTTGGCGACGCCGGCCTGGTACCACGGACGCTCGAAGATGCCCGAGACGCCACCGCCGCCGGCGCCGGACTTGTCGTGCCACACCTTGTCGGGCGCGGTGCGGTTGCCCTTGTCGTCCAGGGTGAGCTGGGTGCCGCCGATGGAGGTGACCAGCGGGTCCGAGGACGGCCAGGAGTTGACCTTGTACGGGTACAGGTCGGTGCCGTTCTCCTGGGCGTCGGTGGCGCCGTTGTCGCCGGAGGCGGCGAGCACCGTCACGTTGTGGTCGGCCGCGGCCTGGAAGGCGTAGCGCAGGTCGGTGAGCGACTTGAAGTCGCCCTTGTCGTACCCCGGGAAGGTGTTCTCGGTGGCGCCGAAGCTCTGCGAGATGACGTCGGCGCGGCCGGCCTTGATGAGGGCCTTCTCGGCGTCCATCATCTCGGGCAGGCCGGTGGTGCCCTCGGTCTCGGCGACGCCGGTCTCGACCAGGATGATGTGCGCGTCGGGGGCGATCGCGTGGGCGTACTCGACGTCCAGGGTGGTCTCGCCGGCCCAGCCGGTGTGGTCGGGGTTCTTCGGGTCCCAGGTGGGGACGTTGCCCCACTTGACCACCTCGACGTTGGTGTCCGGGATGCCCCACTGCTTGTCGAAGACCTCCAGGTCGTGCTGGATGGTCGGCGAGCCGAAGGAGTCGACGATGACGATGGTGCGGCCCTTGCCGGTGATGCCCTCCTGGTACAGCGGGTCCAGGTTGTAGGCGGTCCGGTACTGCAGCGGCGAGTAGCAGTGGATACCGACCTGGCTGACGCACTGGGTGGTGCTCAGCGGGGCGGGGCGGCCCTGGGCGTTGTGGTGCCCGAAGGAGGCGGGGCGGACGTGGACGCCCGTGAGATCGTGCGCGGGGGCGGCGATCGCGGTGCCGGCGGCCGGTACGGCGACGGTACCGGCCGTGAGGGCGGTGGCCCCCACGGCGAGCAGGGCCAGGGCGCGGCGGAGGGTGGCGGGGCTGCCCATGGGACTCCTTGGGGCGCAGGGCCCGACCTGGTTCGGTCGGGTCGGTGCGGCCATCCCATCGAGAGCTGCATGATCATGCCATAGTCATTTGGTGGGGCCATGTGATCAAGGACATGGTCATACTCGGCCACGCGAAAAGGTAAAGGCCGTCCCAGGGGAAAGTAACCTCCCACCCGGGACGGCGACATGACGACACGTCAGATGACCGCCTAGCGTGCTCCGCCGTTGACGTACAGCGTCTGCCCGCTGACGTACGAGGCCTCCTCGCTGGCCAGGAAGGCGACGACCGAGGCGACCTCCTCCGGCTGCCCGACCCGGCGCAGCGGCGTCCGGGCGGCGACCTCGGTCTGGTGCTCCTCGGCGCTGCTGCCGACCCGCTCGGCGGTGGCCGCGGTCATCGCGGTGGCGATGTACCCGGGCGCGACGGCGTTGACGTTGACGTTGAACGGCCCGAGCTCGATCGCCAGGGTCGCGGTGAGGCCCTGGATGCCGGCCTTGGCGGCCGCGTAGTTGGCCTGGCCCCGGTTGCCGAGGGCGGAGCGCGAGCTGAGCGAGACGATCTTCCCGTACTTCTGCGCCACCATGTACTTCTGCGCGACGTGGCTGCAGTTGTACGCGCTGGTCAGGTTGACCGTCAGCACCGCGTCCCAGTCGGCCTTCGGCATCTTGAAGAACAGGTTGTCCCGGGTGATCCCGGCGTTGTTGACCAGGATGTGCACCCCGCCGAGGTCCGCCGCGACCTGCGCGAACACCGCCTCCACGGCGTCGTAGTCGGCCACGTCGCAGCCGTACGCCCGGGCGGTGCCGCCCTTGGCGGTGATCTCGGCGACCGTCCCGGCCGCCCGCTCGGCGGTGAGGTCGACCACGGCGACCGCCGCGCCCTCCTCCGCCAGCAGGCGGGCGGTGGCCGCCCCGATGCCCTGGGCCGCGCCGGTCACCACGGCGACCTTCCCCGCGAACCGCGTCATGTGAACTCCTCGGAAGTCTGGAGGGTTGAAGGTCGGTCCGGGCCTTGGAGACTCGGACCGACGGAGGTGTGGATCAACAGAGCTGTGGACCAACAGAGTTGTGGATCGACGGACGGGGAGCGCCGGTCGTCAGACGTTCTCGACGAGCACGGCCGTACCCTGCCCCACGCCCACGCACATGGTGGCCAGACCGCGCCGGGCACCGGTACGGCGCATCCGGTGCAGCAGGGTGGTGAGGATGCGGGCGCCGGAGCCGCCCAGGGGGTGGCCGAGCGCGATCGCGCCGCCGCTGGGGTTGACCACCTCCTCGGCCCGCTCCGGGCTGAACCCGATGCCGTCGGCGGAGGCGAGCGCCTGGGCCGCGAAGGCCTCGTTCAGCTCGGCGGTGTCCAGGTCGGCGAGCGACCAGCCGGCCCGCGCGAGCACCTTCGCCGTGGCCGGGACCGGGCCGATGCCCATGACGTCCGGGTGCACCCCGGCCGAGGCGCCGGCCACGTACCGGCCGAGCGGCCGCAGCCCGAGGTCGTGCAGCGCCTCCTCGCCGACCAGGAGCAGCCCGGCCGCGCCGTCGTTCATCGGTGAGGCGTTCCCGGCGGTGACCGTGCCCCCGGGTCGGAACACCGGCTTGAGGCCGGCGAGCTTCGCCAGGCTGGTGTCCTCGCGGATGCCCTCGTCGCGGCCCACCGTCACCCCGTCCGGCCGTTCGACCGGGACGAGTTCCGCGTCGAAGTGCCCGTCCTCGCGGGCGGCGCCGGCCCGCTGGTGGCTGCGCAGCGCGAAGGCGTCCTGGCGCTCCCGGTCGATGCCGTACCGGGCGGCCACCTCCTCGGCGGTCTCGCCCATGCTGAGCACGCCGTGCAGTTCGGCCATCCGCGGGTTGGTGAGCCGCCAGCCGAGCCGGGTGTCGAAGGTCTCCATCCGGTGCGGCAGCGCCTCGTCGGGACGGGGGAGGACGAAGGGGGCGCGGGTCATCGACTCGCAGCCGCCGGCCAGCACCACGTCCGCCTCGCCGGAGCCGATGGCCCGGGCGGCGAGGGTGACGGCCTCCAGGCCGGAGGCGCAGAGCCGGTTGACGGTGGCTCCGGGGACGGTCTCCGGCAGGCCGGCCAGCAGCACGGCCATCCGGGCGGCGTTGCGGTTGTCCTCGCCGGCCTGGTTGGCGGCGCCCCAGTAGACGTCGTCGATCCGGGCCGGGTCGAGTGCGGGGACGTCGGCGAGCAGGGCGCGCAGCACGGTGGCCGAGAGGTCGTCCGGGCGGACCGTGGCGAGCGCGCCGCGCAGTCGGCCGATGGGTGTGCGGCGGGCGGCGGCGAAGTAGACGGGACGCACGTCGTCGGGCTCCTTCTCGGGAAACGGGTGGCGGGGCAGGCGGCGGGGCAGGGCGGCTTGGCGGGCCAGCGTCAGAAGGCGTTGACGCCGGTCAGGGCGCGTCCGATGAGCAACTGGTGGATCTGGCTGGTGCCCTCGTAGAGCGTCATCACCCGCGCGTCGCGCAGGTACTTGCCGACGGGGTACTCGTCGATGAACCCGTAGCCGCCGAAGACCTGGAGCGCGTTGTTGGCGGCCCGGACGGCGGCCTCGCTGGCGTACAGCTTGGCGACGGAGGACTCGGTGGCGAACGGCAGGCCGCGGTCGATGTGGTCGGCGACCTTCCAGGTGAGCAGCCGGGCCGCCTCGACGTCGACGGCGATGCCGGCCAGCAGCTCCTGGACGAGCTGGTGCGAGGCGATCGGCTTGCCGAACTGTTCGCGCTCGCCCGCGTAGCGGACGGCGGCCTCCAGGCAGGCCCGGGCGATGCCGACGCAGCCGGCCGCCACCGACATCCGGCCCTTGGCCAGCGCGGCCATCGCCACCGTGAACCCCTTGCCGACCTCGCCGAGCCGGGCGCTGTCCGGCACCCGGACGTCCTCGAAGGAGAGGCCGGCGGTGGCCTGGCCGCGCAGGCCGAGCTTGCCGTGGATCTCGGTGCGGGTGAAGCCGGGCAGGTCGGTGGGGACCAGGAAGGCGGTGATGCCCCGGTGGCCCCGCTGCTCGGGCGCGTCCCCGCCGGTGCGGGCGAAGACCAGGGCGACGTCGGCCCAGGTGCCGTTGGTGATGAAGGTCTTGGCGCCGCTGATCAGCCAGTCCCCGCCGTCCCGGACGGCGCGGGTGGTGAGGCTGGCGGCGTCCGATCCGGTGCCCGGCTCGGTGAGCGCGAAGCAGGCGAGCGCCTCGCCCGAGGTGAGCCGGGGCAGCCAGTGCCGCTTCTGCTCCTCGGTGCCGAAGGCGTTGACCGACTTGCCGACCAGGCCGAGCGAGACCGAGACGATCCCGCGCACGGCCGAGTCGCCGCGCCCGAGTTCCTCCAGGACGAGGCAGTACGCCAGGTGGTCGCCGCCGCTGCCGCCGTACTCCTCCGGGATGGTCAGCCCGAGGAAGCCGACCTTCGCCAGCTTGCCGATGATCGCGCGGTCGACGGACTCGGCGCGGTCCCACTCGGCGGCGTGCGGCACGACCTCGCGGTCGGTGAAGGAGGCGGCGAGGTCCCGGACGGCGCTCTGCTCCTCGGACAACTCCAGGTTCACGGCGGCTCCCGAATCCGGTGTCCAGGGCCCCGACCCCAGGGCCGGACCCATTAAACTAGCGCTGCAAGTTTTATGGGGGGACTGTAGCCCCGCCCCGCCCGCGCTGGGAAGGGGCACCTGCCAGAATCGGTCCCCAGCACACCCGACCGGAGGAACCGGAGGCACCCGCCGCGATGGCCCGTCCACGCACCCCGCTGCTCAGCCGCGAGCGCATCGTCGCCGCCGCCCTGCGGCTGATCGACGAGGAGGGGCTGGACGCCCTCTCCACCCGCCGGCTCGCCAGCGAGCTGTCGGTCAGCGGGCCCTCGCTCTACAACCACTTCGCCACCAAGGACGAGCTGCTGGACGCGGTGGTGGACAGCGTCATCGGCGAGGTCGACCTGTCGATGTTCGGCACCGCCGGGGCTGCCGGGGCCGGTGGGGGTTCCTGGCCGGAGGCGCTGCGCGACTGGGCCCGCTCCTACCGTGCCGCGCTCGCCGCCCACCCCAACATCGTCCCGGTGCTCGCCCAGGGCCCCGGGCGCCGGCCGAACGCCCTGCGGCTGGCCGACGCCGTCTTCGGCCACCTGGTCGAGTCCGGGTGGCCGCGCGGTCAGGCGACCAGGATCGGCGCGTTGATGCGCTACTTCGTCACCGGCTCGGCGCTCGCCTCCTTCGCGGCCGGCTTCCCCGCCGACGCCGAGGTCTACGACGCGGCCGACTACCCGCACCTCGGCGAGGCGCACCGGCTGGCCGGGCACCGCGGGACGGTGGACGAGGGAGCCTTCGAGACCGGGCTGGAGGCGCTGCTCGACGGGCTCGCCCTGCGCTACGCCCGGCTCGCCGAGCGGCCCTGAGACGAGGCTGGAGGGGCCCGGTCGAGCGGAAACGATTCGGCCCCCGCACCCCGCGCTGATCGCGCCGGGGGTACGGGGGCCGAGAGGTCGGCGGGCCGACGGGCGGATCAGCCCATGTCCTCCAGCCGGACGCCCTTGGTCTCCTTCATGAACTTCGCCACAAAGAGGATGGAGAGCGCCGCGAAGGCGGCGTAGATCAGGTAGGTCGCCGACAGGTTCCAGCGCGACATGGACGGGAACGAGACGGTGATCACCCAGTTCGCGATCCACTGCGCGGAGGCGGCGACGGAGAGCGCGGCGGCGCGGATCCGGTTCGGGAACATCTCGCCGAGCATCACCCAGACGACGACGCCCCAGGACATCGCGAAGAACAGCACGAAGGCGTTGGCGGCGACCAGCGCGACGGTGCCCTGGAGGTCGGGCAGGGTGAGGTTGTCCCCGCTGCCGGTGGCCGAGGAGAAGGCCCAGCCGGCGGTGCCGAGCGCGACCGCCATGCCGGCCGAGCCGATCAGGGCGAGCGGCTTGCGGCCGACCCGGTCGACCAGCACGATCGCGATCACGGTGCCGAGGATGTTGATCACCGAGCCGACGAAGCTGATCAGCAGCGAGTTGCCCTGGTCGATGCCGACCGACTGCCACAGGATCGACGAGTAGTAGAAGATCACGTTGATGCCGACCAGCTGCTGGAAGACCGACAGGCCGATGCCGACCCAGACGATCGGGAGCAGGCCGAAGCGGCCGCCGAGCAGGTCGCGGAAGCGCGGGCGGTGGTCGGAGGCGATCAGCGCCTGGACCTCGGCGATCCGGGCGTCGGTGTCCACGCCCTCGCCCTCGACCTCGGCGAGCACCTTGCGGGCGTCGTCCAGGCGCTCGGCCTGGATCAGGTAGCGCGGGGACTCGGGGATCACCGAGGCGAGCACGAAGTAGACCGCGGCCGGGACGACGCAGATGCCGAGCATCCACTGCCAGGCCTCCAGGCCGAGCAGCCGGCCGCGGGTGTCGCCGCCGGCCGCCTGCGCCAGCACCCAGTTGACCAGCTGGGATATCGCGATGCCGAGCACGATCGCGGCCTGCTGGAAGGAGGCCAGCCGGCCCCGGTACTTGGTCGGCGCGACCTCGGCGATGTAGGTCGGGGCGATCACCGAGGCGATGCCGATGGCCGCGCCGCCGAGGACGCGCCAGAGGGCGAGGTCCCAGGCGGAGAACGGCAGCATCGAGCCGACCGCGCTGATCGCGAACAGCAGGGCGCCCGCCTTCATGACCTTGATGCGGCCGTACCGGTCGGCGAACCGTCCGGCGATCGCGGCGCCGACCGCCGAGCCCAGCAGGGCTGAGGAGACGATCAGACCGGTCACGCCGCTGCCGACGCCGAACTTCTCCTGGATGCCGGAGACGGCGCCGTTGATCACGGAGCTGTCGTAGCCGAACAGGAAGCCGCCGAGGGCCGCTGCCGCGGTGATGAAGACGACGAAGCCGAGGCGGCCGGGCGCGGGGGCCTCGACCGCCCCGGAGGGCTTCTGGGTGACGCTCACGATCTGACTCCTGGTACTCAACGCTGAGCTCGGTAGCCGAGATCGTAACCCCTATTCGTTTAAGTCTTGTACACCGGGAACCTCAAGTTTCGCTCTGAGAATTCGTAAGGTGAACAAGCAAATTGGGCCGTCCGGGAGTGGCGGTCAGGCCGGCGAGGCGAGCGAGAGCCCGAACCGGCCCTCCGGGTCGGTCCACCAGTGGCTCAGCCGCAGCCCGGCCGCCGCCAGTTCCCCGGCCACCCGCTCCCGGCGGAACTTCGCCGACACCTCGGTGCGCAGCTCCTCGCCCCGGGCGAAGTGCACCGGCAGGTCCAGGGCCGGGATCTTCACGGACTGCGCGCGCAGCGAGCGCAGCCGCATCTCGATCCACTCCTGCTCGGCGTCCCAGAGCGCGACGTGCTCGAAGGCGTCCGGGTCGAAGTCGGCGCCCAGCTCGCGGTTGAGCACGTTCAGCACGTTCCGGTTGAACTCGGCGGTCACCCCGGCGGAGTCGTCGTAGGCGGCGACCAGCACCGCCGGGTCCTTGACCAGGTCGGTGCCGAGCAGCAGGAAGTCGCCCGGGTCGAGGGCGGTGCGCAGGCCGTGCAGGAAGGCCGCGCGCTCAAGGGGCAGCAGGTTGCCGAGGGTGCCGCCGAGGAAGGCGACCAGGCGCGGGCCGCCCTCCGGGGGCAGGCCGAGCCCGGCGGTGAAGTCGGCGAGCACGCCGTGCACCGCGAGCCCGGGGTACTCGGCGGAGATGGCGGCGCCGGCCGCGGTCAGCGCGCTCTCGCTGACGTCCACCGGGACGTACGTCTCCAGGGTGCCGAGCGCGCGCAGGGCGTCCAGCAGCAGCCGGGTCTTCTCGGAGGAGCCGGAGCCCAGCTCCACCAGGGTGCGGGCCCCGGTGGCGGCGGCGATCTCGCCGGCCCGGGCGGTCAGGATGGCCCGCTCCGCCCGGGTCGGGTAGTACTCGGGCAGCCGGGTGATCTCCTCGAACAGCTCGCTGCCCCGCGCGTCGTAGAACCACTTCGGCGGCAGCCACTTGGGCCGCGCGGTCAGTCCGTGCTGCACGTCGTGGCGCAGCGCGGTGCTGAAGTGGTCGGCGGGCAGCAGTCGGGTGAGTTCGAAGGTGTCCATGACAGGGTGGTTCCTCTGTTCAGAAGGTGAAGGAAGAGTGGGGATCAGTCGCGGCCGGGAAGGCGGCGTACGGTGACGCCGCGCGAGTCCGCCAGCAGCAGCGAACCGTCGGGGACGGACGTCCAGCCCGGCGCGTCGTCGTACGGTTCGGAGGCCACCACCGTGCCGAGGCCCGGCAGGGTGCGGTGGTACAGGGTGTCGCCCCAGGTGGTCGCGGCGATCGAGGCGCCGTCGGTGAGCAGCAGGTTGAGCCGCCCGGTGGTGTGCGCGGTGACGTCCGCGACGGTGCCCGCCAGGGCCTCGCCCGGCCCGGCGCCGTCCCGCAGCCGGTGCAGGGTGAGCGCCCACAGCAGCGCCGAGTCGGTGCGCGCCTCCAGGTCCAGGAGTTCGGCCGGGGGCAGCAGGGCGGCCAGGGCGTCCAGCTTGCCGGGCCAGCCGGCCACCGCGCCGTTGTGGCTGAACAGCCAGCGCTCGGCGGCGAACGGCGCGGCCGCGCCCTCGCCCGGTGCGCAGCCCTCGGTGGCGGACCGGACGGCGGCCAGCAGCGCCCGGGTGCGGACCACCCGGGCGAGGTCGGCGAAGGCCTCGTCCGCCCAGATCGGCCCGGTCCGGCGGTAGCGGGCGGGCACCTCGTCGCCGTCCGCGTACCAGCCGAGGCCGAAGCCGTCCGCGTTGACCGTGCCGTACTGCTGGACCCGGGGCGCCCAGGACTGCCGGTACAGCCCGTACGGCGGGTGCACCAGCAGCTCTCGGGGCGCCACCGGCTCGCCCAGGTAGGCGATGTGACGGCACATCAGTCCGCCTCCAGGTCGCGGGCGGTGCGGAACCCGGCGAAGATCTGCCGCCGGACCGGGTAGTCCCAGTTGCGGAAGGTGCCCCGGCAGGCGACCGGCGCCACCGCGAAGCAGCCGCCGCGCAGCACCTTGTGCTCGGGGCCGAAGAACACCTCCGAGTACTCCCGGTACGGCCAGGCCCGGAAGCCCGGGTAGGGGCGGAAGTCGCTGGCCGTCCACTCCCACACGTCGCCGATCAACTGGCCCACCCCGTACGGGGACCGGCCCTTCGGGTAGCTGCCCGCCCCGGCCGGGCGCAGGTGGCGCTGGCCGAGGTTGGCGTGCTCGGGGCCGGGCGGGCCGTCGCCCCAGGGGTAGCGGCGGGAGCGGCCGGTGGCCGGGTCGTGCCGGGCCGCCTTCTCCCACTCGGCCTCGGTCGGCAGCCGCCGGCCGGCCCACCGGGCGTACGCGTCCGCCTCGTACCAACTGACGTGCAGGACGGGCTCGTCCGGCTCGACCGGCGCCACCGTGCCGAAGCGCCGGCGGAGCCACTGGCCGTCCTGGTGGCGCCAGAACAGCGGGGCGGTCAGGTCGGCGCGGCGGCGGTGCTCCCAGCCCTCCGGCGTCCACCAGCGCGGGTCGTCGTAGCCGCCGTCCGCGATGAACCGCTGGTAGGCGGCGTTGGTGACCGGGGTGGTGTCCAGCAGGAAGGCCGGCAGGTCGACGGTGTGCGCCGGGCGCTCGTTGTCCAGCGCCCACGGCTCGGTGTCCGTCCCCATGGTGAACGGGCCCGCGGGGATCAGGACTTCGGCGGGCAGGGCGGCCGCGTCGGCGGGCGCGGGCGGTGGCGGTGGGGCGGCCAGGGCCGGCTCGCCCTGGCGGAGCTGGTGGGTGATCAGCATCGTCTCGTCGTGCTGCTGCTCGTGCTGGGCGATCATCCCGAACGCGAACCCGGCGTCCAGCAGCGGCGCGCCCTCCAGCGGGCTCGCCGCCAGCAGGTCCAGCACCCGGCCGCGCACCTCGTGGGCGTAGGCGCGGGCCTCGGCGGGCGGCAGCAGCGGCAGGCTGGGGCGCTCGGCGCGGGGGTGCTGGAAGGCGTCGTAGAGCGGATCGATCTCGGGGTGCATCGGGTCGCGGCCGCCGACGTTGCGCAGCAGCCAGAGCTCCTCCTGGTTGCCGATGTGCGCGAGGTCCCAGACCAGCGGGGACATCAGCGGGGAGTGCTGGGCGGTGAGGTCGCCGTCCCCGACGCAGTCGGTCAGCGCGGCGGTGCGGGCGCGGGCGGCCAGCAGCTCGGTGGCGATGCTCTCGCGCAGCGCCTCGGTGCCGGTGGCGGCGGCGTCAGGGGTGGCGGTGGCGGCGGTCGGGCCGGTGCTGCGGTCCGGGCCGGCCGCCTCGGTGCCCCCGTGGGGTCGGATGTCGGTCATGGTGCGGCCTCCTCCGGGGGAGCGGGTCGGGTGCCGGAGCGCAGGGCGTCCAGCTGGTCGTCGGCCGGGCAGCGGCCGCGCGCGGGGTAGCGCTCGGCGAACTCGGCGACGACGGTGCGCAGTTGACCGGCGCCGGGCAGGCGGCCCAGTGCGGCGTCGGCGGCGGCGAAGCAGGTGAGGGTGGCCCGGCGCAGCTCCGGGTCGGCCATGGCCAGGGTGGCGGCCCGGCGCCAGACCTCGCTGCGCGGCGGGCGCGGACCGTCGGTGCGTTCCAGCGGCTCCAGCGCGGCCAGCGCGGCATCGGCGGCCACCGGGTCGTCCAGCAGGGCGGTGACCAGTGCGGCGACCACCACCCAGCCGTCCCCGGGCTGGGCGTCGATCATCCGCAGCTCCAGGTGGCCGCGCGGGCGCACCGGCGGGAAGAGGGTGGTGCGGTGGTAGTCCAAGTCGTCGAGCGTGGGCGGGCGTTCGCCCGCGCCGCGGATCCAGTCGCGGAAGGTCAGCCCGGTCGGGGCCGTCCAGGGCAGGCCCTCGGGCCTTCGTACGCACAGGACTTGGGCATCCAGCACGTACTGTGCCCAGGCCTCGCGCGGGTCGCCGTGGTCCGGCTCCGGGGCGAGCGTGCGGGTCGGGTCCATTCGGGACCAGACGGCCTGCCGGGTGGACCGATGGCCGGTAGAACTGCCGTCCAGTGTCGGTGAGTTGGCGAAGGCGGCGACCAGCACCGGGCCGAGCCGGTGGGCCAGTCGCCAGCGGCGCTCCACCGCGTGCGGCCCGTCCGCCTCGCCGGCGTCCAGGCAGACCTGCACCGACGCGGTGCCGGTCATCATGATGCGGCCCCAGGGCCCGGCGGAGTCGAAGAAGCGCTCCATCGCGAGGTAGCGGGGGTGGTCCAGCACCATCCGTCGGGGGCGGGCGTACGGGTCCGTCCCGGTGCCGGTGAGTCGCAGGCCCTGTGCCGCGAAGGCGGCCCGCAGGGCGGTCAGATCGCGTCGGGTGTCCTCGACGCAGGCCAGGAGGCCGGTGGCGGGCGGGGAGCTGAGCTCGACCTGTCCGCCGGGTTCGAGCGTGAGGCGCGAACCGGAGGGGAGGGAGACGCCGTCCGGTCCGCCGAGTGGCAGCGACTCCAGTGCGGCGTGGAGCAGTTCCGGCCGTACGGGGCGGGACGGACATCGATCGTCATGGACGAACCATTCGACCTCCACCCCCACCAGACGGGGCGGTCCGATCTTGAAGCAGACGCCCGACACGTGGCTGCGCGCCCCCGATTCGGTCAACGGGGTCACCCCCGGCGGGGGTGTTGGCGTGCTCTGCCGGTCGGGCGGAGTGGTGCGGGATACCGGTATCACCGGACTCACCATCCTCGGGATCACGATTGCGGCCCGGTCTACCTTGCCCAGTCTGCTACGGAGCATGCGGGGATGCCCCGCAAAAATCGTGTGAACGTTCTTTTTCGCAGGTCAGAGCTGTGGCGAACGGGTGAGTTCGGGGCTGTCAGGCCGACCGGCGGGCAGGGAGCGGCCCGCGCCCGGCCGGGGCACGTGCCGGGGTCACAGGCGCTCCAGCCGCTCCAGGGCGCTCGCCAGCACCGGCCCCGGCAGGGCGTAGTTCAGGCGCAGTGAACCCCGGCCGCCGGGCCCGAAGTCGGCGCCGTCGGAGGCCTCCAGGCCGCAGCGCTCCAGCAGCGCCCGGCGGGCGTCGGCGGGCGGCAGGCCGAGCGCGGCGGCGTCCAGCCAGAGCAGGTAGGAGGCCCGCGGGGTGGCGCGGACGGCGGGCCCGAGCCGGTCGGTCAGCCGGGTGCGGGCGGCGGCCAGGTGGGCGAGCAGCGCGTCCAGCCAGGGCCCGCCCTCGCGCAGCGCCGCCTGCTGCACGGTCTGCTCCAGCAGGCCGCCCTCCCAGAGGCCGTAGCCGGCCAGCGCCTCGGTGAACCGGGCGCGCAGCCCCGGGTCGGGGACGAGGGCGAAACCGCTGGGGATGCCGGAGCAGTTGAAGGTCTTGCCGACGGAGTTGAGGGTGACGACGAGGGGCCGGTGCGCCGGGTCGGCGGTGGTGACGGCGACGGGGTGGGCACGGCCGGGGTGGGTGAGGTCGCCGTGCACCTCGTCCGAGACCAGCAGCGCACCGCTCTCGGCCGCCCGGGCGGCGAGCGCGCGCACGGCGTCGGCCGGCCACACCGTGCCGGAGGGGTTGTGCGGGTTGCTCAGCAGTACGGCGCCGACGGGGCGGGGGAGCGGGCCCGACGGGAGCCGGTAGCCGCTCGGGCCCGGGTGCAGTACTTGCGGCGGGTGCGCCGGGTGCAGCGGCAGCTCGCGGTACGGGAGGCCGGCCGCGCGGCAGAGCTGGGCGAAGCCGCCCCACTCGGGGGTGGGGAAGAGGACGGGGGCCTGCGGCCGTACGGTCTCCAGGAGGACGCGCAGCGCGGTGCGCGGGCCGCAGGGCAGCAGCAGGACCCAGTCCGGGTCGACCGCGGCGCCGTGCCGGGTGCGGTACCAGTCGGCCACCAGCGCGCGGCCGGCCGGGTCGCAGACCGTGTAGCCGTACGCGCGGTGGCGGGCGCGCCGCTCCAGTGCCTCGGCGACGGCGGGCGGTCCGGGCAGGTCCATGTCGGCGAGGCCCATCGGGATCGTCCCCGGGGCGTCCGCGCGGGCCCACTTGCTGCTGCCGGTGCCGGTGCGGTCGAAGGGGGCGTCGAAGCCGAAGTCGGGGGCGGGGACGTCGGTGGGTGCGGGGCCGGGGGTGTCGCAAACAGATGACAGATTTCGAAAGCTGTCATCTGTTCGCTGAAAGTTGTCGTCTGTCATCTGTTCGCCGCCATCCGTCCTCCGACGCCCGTCACGCCGCTCGACGCCCGTCACCCCGCCGCCGCCCCCGCCAGGTACGCCGCGAGCCCCCGCCGCCCCCGGCGCATCATCACCGCGTGGTTGGCCCGGAACAGCGGGTGCAGCGGCAGGGCGAGCCGGCGCAGCAGGGGCTTGCCGGGCCGGGTCTCCTCCTCGAACAGCACCCGGCTGCCCGGATCGCCCGGCCCGCGGGCCCCGCTCGGTCCACCCGCCTCGCTGGCCCCGCCCGCCAGGTCCGGCGTCACCGTGAACCGCGACCACCCGGCAAGGTCGCCCCGCATGGCCACCTCCAGCACCCCGGCGGCCGGGTCGCGCCGCTTCGCCGCCAGCCCGATCACCAACCGGTACGGCAGCAGCGCGCGCACCACCACGTCCCCGGAGTCCTCGCCGGTCGGTCGGACCTCGCGGATCTCCGGCCACCACAGCGGATAGCTCCGCACGTCCTCGAGGGCCGCGTACACGGCGGTCGCCGGAGCCGCGAGCCGCCAGACGCCCCGGAATCGGTAGTGGTTGGGGTCCACGGCCCCACCCTAGTCCGGGCCGGTCGCTCCGAGGGGTGAACGCCGTTGGACCGTTGCCGAGTTGGTCCGTGGCACGGCCGGTAACCGGAGGTGAATCTTCCGGAAGCGCCCGTCCGGGAGGAAGGAAGCACTCCGCTTGCACCCGTTCGGGGTGCGGGGGAGGATCTTCTGTGCTTGTAGTCTCATCAGTCACGGCAGCATCCCCTGGGCGCTGCGACCCCAGAAACCGGAGTGAAGGAGTCACAGGCATGCGGCGACCGAGCTGGGTACCGGAGGGCACGGACCTGGACAAACCGAACGCCGCGCGGGTCTACGACTACTACCTGGGGGGCTCGCACAACTTCGAGGTCGACCGGGAGATGGCCCGCAAGGCGATCGCCATGTGGCCGGAGCTGCCGCAGATCATGCGCTCCAACCGCGCCTTCCTGCGCCGCGCCGTGACCTTCCTCGCCGAGCAGGGCGTCACCCGCTTCCTGGACATCGGCTCCGGCATCCCGACCTTCGGCGCCGTGCACGAGATCGCCCGGGCGATCCGCCCCGAGGCCAAGGTGGTCTACGTGGACCGCGACCCGGTCGCCGTCGCGCACAGCCGCCTGCTGCTGGAGGACGACCACGACTGCGCCGTCGCCCAGGCCGACCTGCGCGACGTCGACGACCTGCTGGCCCGCCCCGAGGTCACCGAGCTGCTGGCGGCCGGCGAGCCCGTGGCCGTGCTGCTGGTCGCCGTCGCGCACTTCGTCGGCGACGAGGACGACCCGTGGCGGCTGATCGGAACGATCCGCGACGCCCTCCCGCCCGGCAGCGCGCTGGTGCTCTCGCACGCCGCCCTGGAGAGCCGCCCCGACCAGGCCGAGGACCACCAGAAGCTCTACCAGCGGACGCCGACCCCGCTGACCATGCGCACCCACGAGCAGATCACCGCGATGTTCTCCGGCTTCGAGCTGGTCGAGCCGGGCGTGGTGCACCTGCCGCTGTGGCGTCCGGACCAGCCGGGTACGGTCGGTGAGCACCCCGAGCGGATCGCCGGGGTGGCGGGCGTGGGGATCCGCCCTTGAGCGGACGCGACGGACGAGGCACCGACGGCCGCACGCCCCGCGCGGCGGCCGTCGCGAGGCCTGCCCGGCCCGCTCGGCCCGCAAGGCCTGCCGGGCCCGCCGGAACCGGCGCGTACACCAGAGGAACCAGGTTCAGCAGATGAGTACCACCCCGGTGCGCGGCAACGCGGAGCGGTTCCACGAGGAGTGGGCCCGGCTGCTCTCCGCCGACCACGGCACCGCCGTCCACCCCGGCCTGCTCGGCCGGCTGGTCGCGCGCACCGCCGCGCTGCTGCACCGCGCCCAGGAGGACGAGCCGTTCGAGCCGCGGCTGGCCGCGCAGGCCGGCGCCGACCTGGTCGACGCGCACTTCACCGACCCGGTGCTGCTGGCCCGGGCGGTCGAGCTGCTCCAGGCGCAGCCCGTCCAGGACGACCGCGGCCCGGCCCTGACCGGCGCCTTCGCGGCCGGCTGGGCGGCCGCCCTGCGCGAGCGCACGCTGACCGAGCAGGAGGCGATCCGCACCGCCGCCGACAGCGCCCGCAAGGAGGCCGAGCGGGCGCTGCGCGCCTCCGAGGCCCGGTTCCGGGCGCTGTTCGAGAGCGCCGCCATCGGCATCGGCATCGGTGACACCGACGGCAACATCATGGCGGTCAACAAGGCCCTCCAGGAGCTGTTCGGCGCGGGCCCCGAGGACATGATCGGCCGCCGGGTCGGCGACCTGGTGCACCCCGAGGACACCCCCGGCGTGTGGGAGGCGTACGAGGAGCTGATCAGCGGCAAGCGGGACTACTTCCAGTTCGACAAGCCGTACTACCGCCAGGACGGCGAGGTGATCTGGACCCACCTGACCGTCTCGCTGATCCGCGACGACGACGGCATCCCGCAGTACCAGGTCGCGATGCTGGAGGACGTCACCGACCGCTACCGGCTCCAGGAGCGGCTGCGCCACCAGGCCACCCACGACCCGCTCACCGGCCTGCCCAACCGCGCGGCCTTCTTCGAGCGGCTGGAGAAGCTGTTCGAGGAGCCCGAGCCGGGCGCCCGCTTCGGCCTCTGCTACGTCGACCTCGACGGTTTCAAGGTGGTCAACGACAGCCTCGGCCACGACATGGGCGACCAGCTGCTGGCCGCCGTCGCCGCCCGGCTGAAGGCCGCCCTCACCCCGCTCGGCCACCTGGTGGCCCGGCTCGGCGGCGACGAGTTCGTCGTCCTGCTGGAGAAGTGCCGGGGTGAGCAGGAGGCGGTGGCCGCCGCGAAGACCGTGCTCAAGGCGCTGGCCGGGCCGGTGCTGATCGGCGACCACAAGCTCGCCGTCGGCGCCAGCGTCGGCGTGCTGGAGCGGCGGGTGTCCACCACCACCCCGGGCGCCGCCGTCCGGGCCGCCGACCTCACCCTGTACCGCGCCAAGGAGGCCGGCCGCGGCCGCTGGACGCTCTTCGACCCCAAGGAGAACGCCCGGGCGGTCAGCCGCTACGCGGTGTCGGTGCGGATGCCGGCGGCCCTCGACCGCGGCGAGTTCTTCATCGACTACCAGCCGCTCTACCGCCTCGCGGACGGCCGGCTGGCCGCCGTGGAGGCGCTGGTGCGCTGGCGCCACCCGCAGCTCGGCGTGCTCGGCCCGGACGAGTTCGTCACCACCGCCGAGGAGACCGGGCTGATCATGCCGCTCGGCCGCTGGGTGCTGGAGCAGGCCTGCGGCCAGGCCGCGGACTGGATCAAGCGGTACGGCGACGCCGCCCCGCAGCTCAACGTCAACCTGGCGGTCCGGCAGGCCCGCAGTGCCGCCCTGGTCACCGACCTCGCCCGGATCCTCGACAGCACCGGCCTGGACCCGGCCCGGTTGCAGCTGGAGATCACCGAGTCGACCGTGGTCGGGCCCGAGGACGAGGCGCTGCGCACCCTGCACGGGCTGGTCGACCTCGGGGTGTCGCTGGCCGTGGACGACTTCGGCACCGGCTGGTCCAACCTCGCCTACCTGCGCGACCTGCCGGTCTCCGGGCTGAAGATCGCCGGCTCCTTCGTCGGCGACCTGCACGAACCGGGGAAGGACGAGTCCACCGGGTGGCGGATCGTCAGCGGACTGGTGTCGATGGCGCACGCGCTCGGGCTGAACGTCACCGCCGAGGGCGTGGAGACCCACCGGGACGCCGAACGGCTGCGGACCATGGGCTGCGACTGGGCGCAGGGCTGGCACTTCGGACGCCCGGTGCGGCCCGAGGAGATCGCCCGGCGGATCGTGGAGGAACCGCTGGGGCGCCCGGTCGAGGAGCGCTGAGGCGGGCCGGCTGGACGCCGACTCGAGTTCCGCTCGGGGGCCGGTCCGTTCCCGCCCGGTCCTGCTCCGCTTCGGCGGTCGCGGTCCCGGCCCGACCGCCGTACGGGCAGTGCCGGCCGAGGCGTCGACAGCGGCCGGTTCCCCGTCGGGGATCGCGCTTGCGTACCGGTCCTGCGATGGGTCGGTCCTGATCCGCGAAAGCGGCCGACACCCGCGCCCGCCATGAGGGATGATGACGCGTCACAATCCACCCCGGAACCGGTGCGCCCATGGTCACGGCCCCGCGCCGGTCCGGGCTGCGGGGGAGGGGAGCGTCGCATGGGCACGACGGAGGACGCGGACCCGGCCGAGGGCGGTCGGCGCGGGCCGAGGCCCCGGTCGGCCGCCGGAGCCGAGCCGGGGAATCCGCCGGGGAGCAGGGTGGAGCGGTGGTCGCGGGGGCGCTGGCGTGCTTCCGAGGACGCCTCGGACCGGTCGTCCCGGCTCGGCGCGACCCCGCGGGCCCGGGTGGACCCGCAGGCCGCGACCCGTCGGGTGCCCGCCGCCCCGCCGCGCTTCGATCCGGAGGCCGCGACGCGTCGGGTGTCCGGCAACGTGCCGCGGTACGACCCGGAGGCGGCCACCCGCCGCAGGCCGGACACCGGGCCGAGGTTCGACCCGCACGCCCCGACCGAGCTCCGGCCGAACCGGCCGGGGGGCTCGGGCAGTTCGGGGGACTCGGGGCACTCGGGACGTTCGCCGGGTACCGACTCGGAGGCGGTGACCGAGGTCGTCCGGCCCCGGTCGGGCTCGGGGGCCGGCTCGTCCTCCTGGCAGGACGGCATCGGGCCCGGCGGCCCCGCCCCGGCCGGGGGAGGCGGCGGCGTGAGTGCGGGCGGGAGCCCGGCCGGCCCCGAGGACGGGTTCGGCGGGGCCCCGGACACCGGCGGTCCGTTCGAGGGCGTCTTCCCGGACGCCCTGCGGAGCCGCTTCATCCCGCTGGGCCGGGCCGGAGCCGGCTCCGAGGGCACCGTCTGGTACGTCCGGCGCACCGACGGCGGCGGTGACGCGGCCGTCAAGGTGGCCGTCGCGGGCCAGCCGATGGACCACGACCTGCTCTCCCACCTGGGCCACGACGGCTTCCGCCGGCACGTCCCGCAGCTGATCGACTTCGGCCGGGTCCGCCACCACGGCGCCCAGGTCGACTGGGTGGCCATGGAGTACCTGCCGGTCACCCTCGCCGCCCACGTCGCCGGGCTGTGGCGGTCGGGCGGGCACGGCGACCGGCGGACCACCGAGCAGATCGTCTACGAGCTGGTCGCCCTGCTCGACTTCTGGCAGCAGCGGATCCAGCGCAACCCGCTGGACTTCAAGCCCGCCAACATCCTGGTGCGCCCCGGCAGCGGGTCCGGGGAGTTCGTGATCGCCGACTTCGGCGGCGTCGACCGGCTCACCGACAGCCGCCGGTTCACCTCCGCGATGATGGTCACCGTCGCCTACATGGCCCCCGAGCAGCTGGCCGGCAAGAACCACCAGGCCGGGCCCTGGTGGGGGCTCGGCAACGTGCTGTACGAACTGTTCGTCGGCCGCCCCCGCTTCGTCGGCGCGGACGGCGAGCGCCCGGACGACCAGGAGCTGGAGCTGGAACTGGTCATGGGCGAGGAGGTCGACCTCAGCGCCGTCCGCGACCCGCGCCAACTGCTGCTCCTCCAGGGGCTGTTCACGAAGATGCCGGAGGACCGCTGGACCGCCCCGCAGGTCCGCAGCTGGCTGGCGGGCGGCACCCCCGAGGTGATCCGCCGCCGACCGCAGGCGCAGGCCAGGGCCCACCGGCCGGTCACCTTCCTCGGCAACCCGTTCACCGACCCGGTCCGGCTCACCGAGGCGCTGCTCAAGAACTCCGGCGCGGCGGCCCGCTGGCTGGCCACCGGGGGAGCGGAACGGGTGCGCGACTGGCTGCGGGACGAGGTCGAGGACACCGTCTTCGACCTGCACTACCTCTCCGACGTGGCCAAGGCGCCCGGCTCCCGGCGCGAGTCCGTGGCCGCGGTGGCGGTGCTCGCCCTGGGGGCCGCCTTCGTCCCGGGCGCCGTCCCCCACTACCGCGACCGGCCGATCGACACCACCGGGCTGGAACGCGTCGTCACCGCACCGGACGGCGCCGAGCTGATCGACGAACTCGTCCGGGGCGGGGTGCCGGCCGTGGTCGCCCGCTACGACTGCTTCCACCCCGAGTGCGCCGGCGAGCACTGCTCGCGGCTGCTAGCGCTGGCCGCACTGCCGGAGGTGCTGGCCGAGGTGGACCGGCTGGCCCGCACCGTCGGCGGCGGCCGGCGCGGCGGCGACGGGCTCAGCCCGGAGGAACGCGAGGAGGCGCACCGGCAGGCGGTCTGGCTGAGCATCCGGCCCGAGGAACGCGCGCGGCTGCTCGGCCGGCTCTCGCCGCTGCCCGCCGCACTGCACCGACTGCCGCTGCCCGGGCGGGTCTCGGAGCTCGCCGCCGCGGTGGCCGCCGCGGTGGTGGACGGCGCGCTGGCCATGGGCGCGGGCGCCCGCACCGTCGTACGGACCGTGGCCCGCAGACCGGCGCCAGACCCGGCGGCGGCCACTCCCCGGGACGTGGTCCGGCGCCACTGGTCCGCGCTGCGCCGACGGGCGGTGAGCGCCGACCCGGCGCAGCCGGCCGGCCGGGCGGCCCTGGTCGCGGCGGAGGCACTGCGGCGGCGCGGCCGGGGACGGCCCGAGCGGCCCGAACCGGAGGCCGGGGTGCGACAGGAGGGACGGGTGGCCCGGCTCTGGCTCAACCGGCGCCGCCGGCCGCCGACGGGCTGGGAGGAGCGGCGGGAGCAGCTGGCGGCCTGGTGGCCGCACGCCCGCACCGCGCTGCCGCGCCGGGCCGGGGCGGTCCTGCTGCTGCTCCTCGCCTTCGGGCTGCTGCTGTGGGCGGGTGCGGTGCTCCGCTACCCGGTCGAGGCGGGGGAGAAGCTCGACCTCTCGCCCGCCGGCGCCTTCGGCGGCCCCCTGCGGAACGCCGGCGAGCACGCGGCCCGGCAGGTGGCCGGACAGCTCGGCGCGGGGCTCGTCGCGGCCGCCGTGATCGCCTTCTTCCCCGCCCGGGTGGGCATCGGCACGGCGCTGCTGACCGGCGCCGGAGCCCTCGCCATCGGCTACCTGCGGCTCGGACCGCCGATGACGGTGCTGGAGACGCCGCCGTCGGTGGCCGACCGGGTCGTGGTGTTCGAGGGCGGGATGGGGAGTTGGGCCGGCATCGCGGCGGTGGTGGCGACCGTGGTCTCGCTCGTCCTGATCGAGCGGGCCGCCAACCGGCTGCTGAAGCCGGCTCAGGAGGCCCGACGGCAGGCCCGGGAGGCCTGGCGGGAGCGGGGCGTGCGGGGTGTGCGGGGCGTGCGGGGCGCGGGGCCGTCCGGGGCCGGCACCGCCGAGCGGGCGGGGGGCGCGCCGTCCGGGCGGTGGCGGACGGGCGGCGCCGGTGCGCGCGACCGGGTGCGGTTCGCGCTCGGGACGACGGCGGTGCTGGTGCTGCTGCTGTGGGCGGCGGTCGAGGTCCGGCTGGCGGCCACCGGGACGCACCCGACGCCCGACTCGTGGGGGACGGGGCAGGGCGGTGCGGACTACCAGGCCGGGTTCGTCCTGCTGCTGGCGGTGGTGTCGCTGGTCAGCACCCTCGGGACGCCGGCCACCGCCAAGGGGCTGTTCGTGCTCTGGGTCCCGGCCACGCTGTTCCTGGGCGCCTGGCCGGGGCCGCTGGGCCCGGTCGAGGCGCTGCGGATCCCGGTGTTCGAGGGGCTGTTCCGGGCGATCGCCGGGCTGTGGGGGCACGGGGCCTTCTGGGCCGCGCTGCTGGTGGCGCTGCCGTTGGCGGCGTACGGGGTGCTGCGGACGGTCCGGGGGCGCGCGGGGCGCGGGTGACAGCGAACGGCTGACGGCTGACAGATCACGGCGAACAGATAACAGCGAACAGATAACAGATGACAGCTGACAGATTTTGAAATCTGTCAGCTGTCATCTGTCACCAGCCGCCCGTGCGGCAGTTCAGCCGACCAGCCGGGACAGCTCGATCGAGTGCCCCGTCCGCTCCACCTTCGCCCGCAGGTAGCGGACGTTGCTGGCCGACAGGTGCACCCCCGTCGGCACCCGGTGCCGCACGACGATCCCCAGGTCGGCCAGCTGCGCCGCCTTGTCCGGGTTGTTGCTCAGCAGGTCGATGCCCGTGGCGTCGAGCGCGGCGAGCATCTGGGCGGCCGCGGTGTAGTCGCGGCCGTCCTCGGGCAGGCCGAGCGCGGTGTTGGCGTCGTACGTGTCCAGGCCGGAGTCCTGGAGGGCGTAGGCGTCCAGTTTGTTGTAGAGCCCGATGCCGCGGCCCTCCTGCCGCAGGTAGAGCAGGTACCCGCCGGCCTCGCTGATCCGCTCCACCGACTCGCGCAGCTGCGGCCCGCAGTCGCAGCGGTCCGAGCCGAAGACGTCGCCGGTCAGGCACTCGGAGTGCAGTCGCACCAGGGGCGTGCCGCCCTCGGGGACCGTGCCGAGCGCGAGCGCCAGGTGCTCGGCGCCGTCGGTGAGGCCGTGGAAGGTGGAGACCTCCGCGTCGGCGCGGTAGCCGTCGGGGAAGGTCAGCGGGATGCGCACACGCGAGCGCACCGTGGCGGCGCCGGGCTGCGGCATGGGTGGGCCTCCGTGGATCGGGGGTGGGCCGGGCCGGTTCGGCGCGGACCGGGGTGGACGCGGTCGGACCCGGACGGGTCGTGGTGCGTCGGAGGTCGACCGTACTAGGTAGTTCCAATTTGAACAACTAGCGGCCGCCGGGGCCCGGCTCGACCACCGGGGCGCACAACACCCCATCAGCCCCGGCTGTTCCCACCAGGGCTTCCAGCATGTGGATGGTGCGGGACCCGCGGTGTGGACACTGCGAGACTGGCGCCGTTTCCTGGGCACGTCCCTCAGGCCCGTCGGGACACTGCGCACGCCCATCGACGACCACGGAAGGGTCCTGAAGATGTCGACGACCCCTGCCACCCCCCACACCTCCGCTCCCGGCTCCTTCGAAGCCGAGCAGCGCGCGATAGAGGCGCTCTACGCGGACGTGGTCCGCCGCAACCGGGGCGAGGACGAGTTCCACCAGGCCGTCCACGAGGTGCTGGAGACCCTGGCGCCGGTGCTCGCCCACCGCCCCGAACTCCTCGACGCCCGGATCATCGAGCGGATCTGCGAGCCCGAGCGGCAGCTCATGTTCCGGGTGCCGTGGACGGACGACTCCGGTGACATCCACGTCAACCGCGGCTTCCGGGTGGAGTTCAGCAGCGCCCTCGGCCCGTACAAGGGCGGGCTGCGCTTCCACCCCTCGGTGAACCTCGGGATCGTCAAGTTCCTCGGTTTCGAGCAGATCTTCAAGAACGCGCTCACCGGCCTGCCCATCGGCGGCGGCAAGGGCGGCTCCGACTTCGACCCCAAGGGCCGTTCGGACGCCGAGATCATGCGGTTCTGTCAGTCCTTCATGACCGAGCTGTACCGCCACCTCGGCGAGTACACGGACGTGCCGGCCGGGGACATCGGCGTCGGCGGCCGGGAGATCGGCTACCTCTTCGGCCAGTACAAGCGGATCACCAACCGGTACGAGAGCGGCGTGCTCACCGGGAAGGGCCTCGGCTGGGGCGGTGCGCAGGTCCGTACCGAGGCCACCGGCTACGGCTGCGTCATGTTCACCTCCGAGATGCTGCACAGCCGCGGCGAGAGCCTGGACGGGCGCCGGGTGGTCGTCTCCGGCTCCGGCAACGTCGCCGTCTACGCCATCGAGAAGGCGCAGCAGCTCGGCGCGACCGTGCTCACCTGCTCCGACTCCTCCGGCTACGTGGTGGACGAGAAGGGCATCGACCTCGACCTGCTCAAGGAGGTCAAGGAGGTCCGGCGCGGCCGGGTCTCCGACTACGCCCGACTGCGCGGCGGCCACGTCCGGTTCGTCGAGGGCCCGGGCGTGTGGGGCGTGCCCTGTGACGTCGCGCTGCCCTGTGCCACCCAGAACGAGCTGGCCGAGGCCGACGCGCTGGCGCTGGTGCGCAACGGGGTGCTGGCCGTCGCCGAGGGTGCGAACATGCCCACCACCCCGGAGGCGGTGCGGGTGTTCCAGGAGGCCGGGGTGGCCTTCGGTCCGGGCAAGGCGGCGAACGCGGGCGGCGTCGCGACCAGCGCCCTGGAGATGCAGCAGAACGCCTCGCGCGACTCCTGGACCTTCGAGCACACCGAGGAGCGGCTGGCCGGGATCATGAAGCACGTCCACGACTCCTGCTTCACCACCGCCGAGCGCTACGGCCACCCGGGCAACTACGTGGTCGGCGCGAACATCGCCGGCTTCGAGCTGGTCGCGGACGCGATGCTGGCCCAGGGCCTGATCTGAGCCGCTGACGGCCGTCGCCTGGCGATCGGTCAGGCACCAGGCACCAGGCACCCGGCGATCGGAGCCCGGCGCCCGACCGGAGCGGGCACCGATTGTCGGGTGCGGCAGGGTGGGTCCTTCCTACGGTGAAGGTCAGCAAGGGAAGGACGGGGTTGGCGTGCTGGAGCACCTGAACCGGGCGATGGACCGGATCGAACACGACCTGGACCGCGAGGTCGACGTGGCCGCGCTGGCGCGGATCGCGATGACGTCGGAGTACCACTTCCGGCGGTTGTTCTCGATGCTCGCCGGGATGCCGCTGTCGGAGTACGTCCGGCGTCGGCGGCTCACCGTCGCCGGGGCCGAAGTCCTGGACGGCGAGCGGACGTTGCTCGACATCGCGGTCCGGTACGGGTACTCCTCGGGGGAGGCGTTCGCCCGGGCGTTCCGGGCCATGCACGGAGTCGGGCCGGGCGAGGCCCGGCGCGACGGCGCGGTGCTCGTCTCCCAGCCCCGGATGTCCTTCCGACTCATCGTGGAGGGAAGCAGCAGTATGGAATACCGGATCGTCGAGAAGCCGGACTTCCGGATCGTCGGCAGGAAGGCCCGGGTCACCCTGATCTACCTGGGGATCAACCCGGGGATCGCCGAGTTCATCAAGGGACTCGGCAAGGAGACGGTCGAACGGATCGCGGAGCTGTCCGGGGACGACCCGGCCGGGATCCTGTCGGTGAGCGACGACTTCTCGCCGAACCGCGAGGAGGGGTCCGAACTCGACTACTGGCACGCGGTGGTGGCGCGCGAGGGGGTCGCCGTCCCGGCGGACCTGGACGTGCTCGACGTCCCGGCCGGCACCTGGGCGGTGTTCACCAACACCGGGCCGTTCCCGCAGGCCCTGCAGGAGATGTGGGCGGACGTGGCTGGCCAGTGGTTCCCGTCCAACCCGTACGAGGCCCGGCCGGGTCCGGAGATCCTGCGGGTCAGCCCGGTTCCGGGCACGGCCGATGCCGAGGCGGAGCTGTGGATCCCGGTGGCGAGGGCCGTGCGCGGCTGACGGGCGAAGGCTGACAGCCGACAGCTAACGGATAACAGCGAACAGATAACAGATGACAGCTGACAGATTTCGAAATCTGTCAGCTGTCATCTGTCATGTGTTCGCCCGCCCGTCTCGCCGCCCGTTCGGCCCACCCCGCCCGCCAAGCTCCGCCCCGCCCCGCATGCTGGGCCTGGAGGTGCGGGGGCCGAGGCGCCGAAAACCCGGGAGTTCCCGAGCAAGCTGCGAGGACAGACGCCATGAAGCAGACCTCCGTGACCACCAACGCCCCCTGCTGGACCGAGTTGGGCACCTCCGATCCGGCCGCCGCCCGGGCCTTCTACACCGAGCTCTTCGGCTGGCAGGCGGACGACACGGCCCGCCCCGGGGAGGGCGACTACACCCAGATGCTGGTCCGGGGCGTCCCGGCCGCCGCCATCACTCCGCGCTACGCCCCGCAGCAGCCGATCGCCTGGACGGTCTGCATCGCGGTCGCCGACGCCGACGCCACCGCCGCGAGGATCAAGGAGTGCGGCGGTCTGATCCGGAAGGACCCCGGCGACGTCTTCGGCTTCGGCCGGTTCTCGGTGGCCGCCGACCCGTCCGGCGCGGTGTTCATCCTCTGGCAGGCCCGCGCCTTCCGGGGCGCCGGGGTGTTCAACGAGCCCGGCGCGCTCGGCTGGGTGGAACTGCTCACCCGCGACCCGTCCGGCGCGCTCGCCTTCTACCCGGAGGTCTTCGGCTGGTCCGTCGCCCCGTCCGAGCACTACCCCCAGTGGGGCCTGGACGGACGGGACTTCGGCGGCATGCTGACGATGGACGACTGCTTCCCGCCCGAGGCGCCGCCGCACTGGCTGCCGTACTTCGCGGCCGCCGACGTGGACGGCACCGTCGGCCGGGCGGTGGCGCTCGGCGGGGACGTGCTGACGCCCGCCACCGGCATGCCGGGCGGCCGGCGGATCGCCGTGCTGCGCGACCCCCAGGGCGCCGCGTTCGGCGTCTACACCGCCGGCACCGAGGGCTGACCGGCACGCCGCAGGGCGCGCGAGCGACGCCACCCGGCCACGCCCGCGCCCGCCGCCCCCGCCGTGACCAGCAGCGCCCCCAGCGGCACCACGTCGCCGATCCGGTCGTACCAGGTCAGCGTCCCGGGCGCGGTGAGCGGCAGTCGGACGGTCAGCACGCCGGTGCCGTCGGTGCCGAGCCGGGCGAGCTCCCTGCCCTGGGCGTCGAACGCGGCCGAGACCCCGGTCAGCGAGGCCTGGACGGCCGGCCGGCCGGTCTCGGCGGCCCGGATCGCGGCCAGCGAGACGTGCTGCTCGGGCGCCCAGGTGCGCTGGAAGGTCGAGGTCGAGGACTGGTAGACCAGCACCCGGGCGCCGTCCCGGGCGGCGGTGCGGGCCATGTCGGGGAAGGCCGACTCGAAGCAGATCAGCGCCCCGACTGGCAGCGGCGCGCCCTCCCGGTCGGTGGCGGGCAGGACGTGGAAGGCCGTTCCGGGTGCCCGGTTCTCGCCCGCGGCCCGGCTGACCCCGGCGATCCAGCCGAGCACCGGCCGCAGCGGGATGTACTCGCCGAACGGCACCAGCCGGATCTTGCGGTAGCGGTCCACCACGCCGGCGGGGGAGACCAGCACCGCGTCCTTGGAGATCCGCCCGTCCGTCTTGCGCGCGTCCTCCCCGGCGACGACCTCGGCGCCGCTGGTCGCGGCGAGCCGGCGCAGGGTGTCCAGTGCGGCCGGGTCGCGGTCCAGGTCGGCGGTGGTGCTGCTCTCGCCCCACACGACCAGGTCCACCGGCTGTCCGACCAGTCCGGCCGTGATCCGCGCGCTCGCCTCGAAGCGGGCCTGGGGGTCCTCGACGATGCCGGGCTGGACCAGTGCCACGGTCACGGCCCCGTCCGCGGCGGGTGCCTCGCGCAGCGCGAACAGCAGCGGACCGGAGGCCAGGACCAGCACGACGGTCCCGGCCGCGACGGCCCGCGGCCGCCGGTGCACCGCGGTCAGCGCGATCAGCGCCCCGGTGTTCACCGCCGCCACCGCCGCGCTGACCAGCCAGATCCCGCCGGCCGAGGCCAGCCCGAGGACCGCCGGGTGCTGCCACTGGGTGGCGCCGAGCAGCGCCCACGGCCCGCCGAGCGCGGGCCAGGACCGCGCGTACTCGGTCGTCACCCAGACGGCCGGTACGACCAGCAGTGCGAGCAGGGCCCGACGGGCGGTCAGCCGGGGGTGCAGCAGCCGGTGCACGGTGTACCCGACGGCGCTCTGGAGCGCCCCGAACAGCACCGCGATCACCGGCAGCCCCGGCCCGACGGACGGGACCAGCCAGTACATCGCGGTCAGGATGAACCCCGCGCCGAACCACCAGCCGCGCACCGCCGCCTCCCGGCCCGACGGCGCCCGCTGCATCAGCAGCAGTCCGGGGACGAGCGCGACCCAGGCCAGCCAGGCCTGCCCGGGCGCGGGGAAGGCGAGCACCGGAACCGCTCCGGCCGCCAGCGCACCGGTCCGCGCGCGGTACCGGTGCGGCGCGTGCGGCTCCCGTTCCTCGGCGGCGGTCGTGCTCAGGGTCGGGCTGGCGGGAGCGGAGCGACGCGACATGACCCGTATTGTCCGCTTGACGGGCGTACACCACCAGTACGCCGTTCAGCCGAACGGGTGACAAGAGCCCCATGTTCGGAACCAGTGGTCCCGGCCGTACCGGTGGCCTTGCCAGAACGGGCGATCGGAGGGGTGGCCCCAAGGAAGTGCGGCCCCGAGGGGGCCCGCCCCTCCGATCACCGTGCGCGGCCCTACTCCTCGCCGCCCTCCAGGTCCCCCTCGGTCTCCAGGAAGGCGGCCTGCAACTGCTCGATCAGCTCCGGGTCCGGCTGCTCCCACAGCCCGCGGCTCGCCGCCTCCAGCAGCCGCTCGCTGATCCCGTGCAGCGCCCACGGGTTGGCGCCCGCGAGGAACTCCCGGTTGACCGGGTCGAGGACGTACTCCTGGGTCAGCTTCTCGTACATCCAGTCCGCGACCACGCCCGTGGTGGCGTCGTAGCCGAACAGGTAGTCCACCGTCGCGGCCATCTCGAAGGCGCCCTTGTAGCCGTGGCGGCGCATCGCCTCGATCCAGCGCGGGTTGACCACCCGGGCGCGGAAGACCCGGGCGGCCTCCTCGGTCAGGGTGCGGGTGCGGACCGTCTCCGGCCGGGTCGAGTCGCCGATGTAGGCGGTCGGAGCCTTGCCGGTGAGGGCCCGCACGGTGGCCACCATGCCGCCGTGGTACTGGAAGTAGTCGTCCGAGTCGGCGATGTCGTGCTCGCGGGTGTCGGTGTTCTTCGCGGCGACGGTGATCCGCTTGTACGCGGTCTCCATCTCCTCGCGGGCCGGGCGGCCGTCCAGCCCGCGGCCGTACGCGTAGCCGCCCCAGACCGTGTACACCTCGGCCAGGTCGGCGTCGGTGCGCCAGTCCCGGCTGTCGATCAGCTGGAGCAGGCCCGCGCCGTAGGTGCCCGGGCGGGAGCCGAAGACGCGGACGGTGGCCTTGCGCTCGTCGCCGTGCACGGCGAGGTCGGCCTGGACGTGGGCGCGCACGTAGTTCGACTCCGGGGCCTCCTCCTGGGCGGCGGCCAGGCGCACCGCGTCGTCCAGCAGGGCGACCACGTGCGGGAAGGCGTCCCGGAAGAAGCCGGAGATGCGCAGCGTGACGTCGATGCGCGGGCGGCCCAGCTCGTCCAGCGGGATCGGCTCCAGGCCGGTGACCCGGCGCGAGGCGTCGTCCCAGACCGGGCGGACGCCGAGCAGGGCGAAGGCCTCGGCGATGTCGTCGCCGGCGGTGCGCATCGCGCTGGTGCCCCAGAGCGAGAGCCCGACCGAGGGCGGGTACGCGCCGTCGTTGTCCGAGCGGTAGCGCTCGACCAGGGAGGAGGCGAGCGCCTGGCCGGTCTCCCAGGCGAGCTTGCTGGGGACGGCCTTCGGGTCGACGGAGTAGAAGTTGCGGCCGGTGGGCAGCACGTTGACCAGGCCGCGCAGCGGCGAGCCGGACGGGCCGGCCGGGACGAAGCCGCCCTGGAGCGCGTGCAGCACGGCGTCCAGCTCGTCGGTGGTGGCCGCGAGCCGCGGCACCACCTGGGCGGCGGCGAAGTCCAGCACCGCGCGGACGGCCTCCTGGACGGCCTCCGGCAGTTCGGCGGTCACCTTCTCGACCGCCTCGGGCGCCCAGTCCTCCGCCTCCATCGCCTCGACCAGGGCGCGGGCCCGGGCCTCGGCCGCGTCGGTGGCGCCCAGGGTCAGCGCCGCCTCGTCCAGGCCGAGCGCCTCGCGCAGGCCGGGCAGGGCGCTGACGCCGCCCCAGATCTGCCGGGCGCGCAGGATGGCGAGCACGATGTTGACCCGGTCGGTGCCGGTCGGCGCCTGGCCGAGGACGTGCAGACCGTCACGGATCTGGGCGTCCTTGACCTCGCAGAGCCAGCCGTCGACGTGCAGCAGGAAGTCGTCGAAGCCGTCGTCCTCGGGGCGCTCGTCCAGGCCGAGGTCGTGGTCGAGCCGGGCGGCCTGGATCAGGGTCCAGATCTGGGCGCGGATCGCCGGCAGCTTGGCCGGGTCCATCGCGGCGATGTTGGAGTGCTCGTCCAGCAGCTGCTCCAGGCGCGCGATGTCGCCGTAGGAGTCGGCGCGGGCCATCGGCGGGACGAGGTGGTCGACGAGCGTGGCGTGGGCGCGGCGCTTGGCCTGGGTGCCCTCGCCCGGGTCGTTGACCAGGAAGGGGTAGACCAGCGGCAGGTCGCCGAGGACGGCGTCCGGGCCGCACTCCGCGGACAGCGCGGCGGTCTTGCCCGGCAGCCACTCCAGGTTGCCGTGCTTGCCGAGGTGGATCACCGCGTGGGCGCCGAAGCCGCCGTCCTCCTGGGCGGCCTGGATCCAGCGGTAGGCGGCCAGGTAGTGGTGGCTCGGCGGCAGGTCGGGGTCGTGGTAGATGGCGACCGGGTTCTCGCCGAAGCCGCGCGGCGGCTGGATCAGCACGAGCAGGTTCCCCGAGCGGATCGCGGCCAGCACGATGTCGCCGTCCGGGTTCTGCGAGCGGTCGACGTACAGCTCGCCGGGGGCCGGGCCCCAGTGCTCCTCGACCTGCTCGCGCAGGCCCTGCGGGAGGGTGGCGTACCAGCGGCGGTAGTCGGCGGCGGGGATGCGGACCGGGTTGCGGGCCAGCTGCTCCTCGGTGAGCCAGTCCTGGTCGTAGCCGCCGGCCGCGATCAGGGCGTGGATCAGCGGGTCGCCCTCGTGGCCGCCCTCGCCGTCGTCGAACGCGGGGAGGTCGTCCCCGAGGTCCATGCCCTCCGCGCGCAGCCGCTCCAGCAGCCGCACCGCGCTGGCCGGGGTGTCCAGGCCGACGGCGTTGCCGACCCGGGCGTGCTTGGTCGGGTACGCGGACAGCACCAGGGCGAGGCGGCGCTCGGCGGCCGGGACGTGCCGCAGCCGGGCGTGCTTGACGGCGGTGCCGGCGACGCGGGCGGCGCGCTCCGGGTCGGCGGCGTAGACGGTCAGGCCGTCCTCGTCCAGCTCCTTGAAGGAGAACGGGACGGTGATCAGGCGGCCGTCGAACTCCGGGACGGCGATCTGGGTGGCGGTGTCCAGCGGGGACAGGCCGTCGTCGCTGGCCTCCCACTGGGCGCGCGACCAGGTGAGGCAGAGCGCCTGGAGGATCGGGCGGTCGAGCGCGGCCAGCGCGCCCGCGTCCCAGGCCTCCTCGTCCCCGCCGGCCTGGGCGTCGGCCGGGCGGGTGCCGCCGGCGGCGAGCACGGTGGTGACGATCGCGTCCGCCTCGCCGAGCGCGGCCAGCAGCTCGGGCTCGGCGCCGCGCAGCGAGGCGCAGTAGTAGGCCCTGGCCCGGGCGCCCTGGTCCTCGACGGCCCGGCAGAGCGTCTCCACGAAGGCGGTGTTGCCGCTCATGTGGTGGGCGCGGTAGTAGAGCACCGCCACCGTCGGACCCTCGGACGTACGGGCCTCGCGCTCCAGCGGGCCCCAGGCCGGGGCGGAGGCGGGCGGGGCGAAGCCGTGGCCGGTCAGCAGCACGGTGTCGGAGAGGAAGGCGCCCAGCTCGGCCAGGTTGGCGGCGCCGCCGTGGGCCAGGTAGGCGTGCGCCTCGGCGGCGATGCCGGCCGGGACGGTGGACAGCTCCATCAGCTGGGCGTCGGGGGCCTGCTCACCCGTCAGCACCACCACCGGGCGGGGGCCGGCCAGCAGCGCGTCCAGGCCCTCCTGCCAGGCGCGGCGCCCGCCGAGCAGGCGGACCACGACGAGCTCGGTGCCCTCCAGCAGCGCGGGCAGGTCCTCGGGGGTGAGCCGGGCCGGGTTGCCGAGGCGGTAGCGCACCGGCCCCTCGGAGGCGCGGGCGCTGAGCAGGTCGGTGTCGGACGTCGACAGCAGCAGGATCATGTGAAGGCCCTCCCGGCCTCGTCGGTGGCCGGGGTGGCCGGGATCTGGGCCGGGGCGGCCGCTGGGGTGGCACGGACGGCCGCGCGGTCGACCGGGGTGGTCGCGGCGCGGGCCGGGGCGGTCGCGCGGTCGACCGGGGTGGTCGTGGCGGCGGCCGGAACGGGCATGACGGCGGTCGGGACAGCCGTGGTGGCGGTCGGGACGGCCGTGGTGGCGGCCGGGGACGCGGGCGCGGGCATGCGACAGCGCTGGAACATTTCTGCCTTCCTCGGGGTCCGCGCCCCGGGCCGGTGGAGGACGGCAGGAGTTCCTGGCTCCCGCGGCCGACCGGTCTACCGGTGAACCGCGGTCACAGTGGCGGGACCGCACCGGGTTCGCACCGGTTTCCTCCCCTGCGCCGTCGCTGGCGTGCGGACGGTCCGTGAGGGACCGCCCGCCAGCATCGTACGGGGTGCGGCTGACCTGGGGGAGGGTGAGCTTTCGGACGTCCGGCCGACGGGGCTCGGATGTCCGGCGGACGGGGGCTCGGGGTGTCCGGCAGGTGCGGCGGGGGCGGGGCCGGGGTGTGATGCAGCGGACGGAGGCAAGCGATCGGATCATCTGTATGCTCGCCGCCATGCCACCGACACCCGACGCCACCGCGCCGGGCGCCGCAGGACCCGACCGGGAGGTGCCCGACCGGGGGCGTGCGGACGCCTGTCCCGGAGCACTTCGTCTGCATACGGCCGACGACGGCGCCCTCGCCCGGATCCGCCTGCCCGGCGGTCTGCTGACGGACCGTCAGGCCATCGCGCTGGCCGAGGCCGCCGAGGCCCTCGGCGACGGCGAGTTGGAGACCACCTCGCGCGGCAACGTCCAGCTGCGCGGCCTGGCCCCGCACTGCGCGGCCGAGCTCGCCGACCGGCTGCGCGCCGTCGGGCTGCTGCCCTCGGACACCCACGAGCGGGTCCGCAACATCGTCGCCTCGCCGACGGCCGGACTGGACACCACTGCCGAGGGAGCCGTCGGCAACGCCGATGTGCAGTCCTGGGTACGGGAGTTGGACGCGCGGCTGTGCGCCGCCGACTGGGCGGCCGGGCTGTCCGGCAAGTTCCTGTTCGCGCTGGACGACGGGCGGGGCGACGTCGCCGCGCTCGACGCCGATGTGACATTGGTCGCAGGCCCGGGCGGCACGCGGTTGCTGCGCCTCGGACGCGACGGACGCGGACACCCGGTCGAGTCCGGGCGGGAGGTCACGGCCGTGCTGGACGCGGCCCGCTCCTTCCTGGCGGCGCTGCGGACGCACGGGCGCAAGGCCTGGCACCTGCGCGAGGTCCCCGAACTGCTGCCGGCCGGCACGGTGCCGCTGCCCGCCTTCGCCGGCAGCGCGCCCGCCGTCGGCGCGCTGCGCGGCGGGCTCTCGGTGGGGCTGCGGTTCGGCCGGGCGAGCGCCGGGCAGTGGCGGACGCTGGTCGCCGCCTCGGCCGGTGAGCTGCGGCTGACCCCCTGGCGCGGGGCGGTGCTGCCCGGCGCCCCGGCCGACCGGCTGCCGGGGCTCGCCGCGGCCGGCTTCCGCACCGAGCCCGGCTCGGCCTGGGAGCGGGCCACCGCCTGCACCGGGCTGCCGGGCTGCGCCAAGTCGCTGGCCGACGTCCGTACGGACGCGGCTCGGGCGCTGGACGCCGGTGCCGCGGTGAGGACCGGTGCCGGCCCCGATGGTCTGCTGCCCGTCCACTGGTCGGGCTGTGAACGGCGCTGCGGCCACCCGGCCGGGCGGTGGGTGGACGTGCTCGCCACGGGGCGCGGCTACCGGGTGACGGTGAACGGGGCGAACGCCGACGTGCCGGAGCCCGATGCGGCGAAGGCCCATGAGATGAACGCCGTTGTGACGAACGCCGTTGTGACGAACGAGGAGATGGCCGAGGCGGTCGCCGAGGCCAGGAGGACCACGAAGTGATCGAGTACGAGAAGGACGGCGCGTCCATCTACCGCCAGTCCTTTGCCACCATCCGCGCGGAGGCCGATCTGGCCGCCCTCCCGGCGGACGTCTCCCAGGTCGCGGTGCGGATGATCCACGCCTGCGGGATGGTCGACCTGGTCGAGGACCTGGTGTACTCGCCCGGTGTGGTCGCCTCCGCGCGCGCCGCGCTGCACGCGGGTGCGCCCATCCTCTGCGACGTCAACATGGTCGCGAGCGGCGTCACCCGTCGGCGGCTGCCGGCCGACAACGAGGTGATCTGCACCCTCACCGACCCCTCGGTGCCCGAACTCGCCCGCACGATGGGCAACACCCGCAGCGCCGCGGCCATGGAGCTGTGGCTGCCCCGGCTGGAGGGCGCGGTGGTCGCCGTCGGCAACGCCCCGACCTCGCTGTTCCGGCTGCTGGAGATGATCGAGGCGGGCGCACCGCGACCGGCCGCGGTGATCGGCGTCCCGGTCGGCTTCATCGGCGCCGCCGAGTCCAAGCAGGCCCTGGCCGAGCACCCGTCCGGCCTGGAGCACCTGGTGGTGCGCGGTCGGCGCGGCGGCAGTGCGATGGCCGCCGCCGCCATCAACGCGATTGCGAGCGAAGAAGAGTGACGGACCGTCAGAGCACCACGGGTCGGCTGTACGGCGTCGGGCTCGGCCCGGGCGACCCGTCGCTGGTGACCGTCCGCGCCGCCGAACTCATCGGCAAGGCCGACGTGGTGGCCTACCACAGCGCCCGGCACGGCCGGTCCATCGCACGGTCGATCGCCGAACGGTATCTGACGGACGGTCAGATCGAGGAGAAGCTGGTCTACCCGCTCACCGTCGAGACCACCGACCATCCGGGCGGCTACCGCGGCGCGTTGGACGACTTCTACGAGGAGGCCGCGGCCCGGCTGGCCGCCCACCTGGACGCCGGGCGCGACGTGGTCGTCCTCGCCGAGGGCGACCCGCTCTTCTACGGCTCCTACCAGCACATGCACAAGCGGCTCGCGCACCGCTACCCGACCGAGGTGGTGCCGGGCGTGACCTCGCTCAGCGCGGCCGCGGCCCGGCTCGGGCAGCCGCTGACCGAGGCCGAGGAGACGCTCACCGTCATCCCCGGCACGCTGCCCGAGGAGGAGCTGACGGCGCGGATCGCGGCCGCCGACTCGGCCGTGATCATGAAGCTGGGGCGCACCTTCCCGACCGTCCGCCGGGCCCTGGAGCGGGCTGGGCGGCTGGCGGAGGCGCAGTACGTGGAACGGGCCTTCATGGCGGGGGAGCGGATCGCGCCGCTCGCCGAGGTCGACGGCGACACGGTGCCGTACTTCTCGGTCGCGGTGCTGCCGAGCAAGGTCGCGCCGCTGGAGCCGGAGGTCCGGCTGTCGGACGGCGTCGGCAGCGTGACCGTGGTCGGCACCGGGCCGGCCGGGCCGCTCTGGCTGACCGCCGAGGCGCGCGGCGCGCTCTCCGAGGCCACCGACCTGGTCGGCTACACCACCTACCTGGACCGGGTGCCGGAGCGGCCGGGGCAGCGGCGGCACGGCTCGGACAACAAGGTGGAGTCGGAGCGCGCCGAGTTCGCCCTGGAACTCGCCCGGCGCGGGCACCGCGTCGCGGTGGTGTCCTCGGGTGACCCGGGGGTGTTCGCGATGGCCACCGCCGTGCTGGAGGTCGCCTGCGAGGAGGCCTACCGGGACGTCCCGGTGCGGGTGCTCCCCGGGATGACCGCCGCCCACGCGGCCGCCTCCCGGGCCGGCGCCCCGCTCGGGCACGACTACGCGACGGTGTCGCTCTCGGACCGGCTCAAGCCGTGGGACGTGGTGGCGAAGCGGCTGCGGGCCGCGGCCGAGGCGGACCTGGTGCTCGCCCTGTACAACCCGGGCTCGAAGTCCCGGATCACCCAGGTCGGGCTCGCCCGGGACCTGCTGCTGGAGTACCGGGCACCCGAGACCCCGGTGGTGATGGCCCGCGACGTCGGCGGCCCGACCGAGCGGGTGCGGATCGTCCGACTGGGCGAGCTGGACCCGGCGCTGGTCGACATGCGGACCATCCTGCTGATCGGCTCCTCGCAGACCCGGGCGGTCGAGCGGGGCGGCGGCGTGGAGGTCGTCTGGACGCCGCGGCGGTACCCGGAGGAGTGACGGGTGACAGATGACAGCGAACAGATTTCATCATCTGTTCGCTGTCATCTGTTCTCTGTTCGCTGGTATCCGTTCCCTGTTCTCCGGCTGCCGACCGCTACCGGGTCGGCTTGGTGAGCAGCAGCTCCGTGTTGTGGTCCCCGCCCGCGCCCAGCAGCGCCGCCGGGCGGCCGTTCGGGTCGTTGTACGACAGCTCGCGGTAGAGCGCCGCGAGGTTGGCGTCCGAGGTGCCGCCGAAGTCCGTCCCGTACGGGGCGGAGGACTCGATCAGCGTGGTGAACAGCGAGAGCGTGCCGTCCCCGTTGTCCGCGATCTCGATGATCCGCCCGTGCTGCGGGTAGTCGATGTGCGAGGCGGTGTTGATCTCCCAGAACGCCCGCTCCGGCACCGCGTGGCCGTGCGGCGTGATCTTGTTCATGTGGGTGTGCCCGTTCACCCACGCGACCACGTTCGGGTAGCGCTGGAGCAGCGCGACCAGCTCGTTGCCGTCGTGCCGTCCCTCGAAGATGTTGCGCGGGTCCGGCAGCAGGTTGCCCATCGTGCCGCTGGTGTGGTGGCTGAAGAGCAGGATCAGCTCGTCCGTGCTCCCGCCGGTCACCTTGCGCCCGTCGGCGTCGTACCAGTGCCCGCTGTGCGCCTGCAACTGCTGCTCCAGCCAGCGCAGTTGCGCGGTGCCCAGCGAACCGTCGGCGAACCCGGCCTGGTTGGTGGTGTCCAGGCTGATGCCGACCACCTTCTCCGAGATGCGGAAGGTGTAGTAGAGCTTGCCGCTGTTCGCCATGTCCGAGGTGAAGCCGTGCCCGTACGGGCCGGCGCCGGTGACCGCCGGGTTCAGGTGGGCCTTGGCGAACTCCTTGAGCGTGAACGGCCGGCGGCGCTCGTCCGGGGTGACCTTGCGGACCAGGTCGCCACTGGCGATCAGCTTCGCCAGCAGCAGCACGGCGCCCGCCGGGTCGCGGCGCAGCGAGTCCGTCAGCTGGGCGGCCGTGGCGTCGTCGCAGCCCTCCAGCTTGTACTGGCCGGTGTACAGGTCGTTCAGCAGTCCGAGGTCCGGCAGCGAACCCTCGATGCTGTCGTCGTGGTTGCCGACCGTGGTGTACCAGGGCGTGCGCAGGCCCGGCGCGTCGAAGGGGCGGCCGGCGGCGGACAGGAAGCCGGCTATCTGCGGGAAGCCCTTCGCCTTGTAGCCGTCGTTGTAGGAGAGTTCGGGGTTCCAGTAGGCGGCGTTGCCGGAGTTCTGCACACCCTCGTAGCGGCTGAGGTCACCGGTGTTCTGGGCCAGCCGTCCACCGCCCATGACCTTGAGGTACCAGTCGAGTTCGGCGAGCTCGTGGTTGTCGGTGTTGTCGCCGGTGGCCATCACCATGCTGAACGGCATCCCGGTGTAGGGGCCGCCGGCGAGCGAGTTGACCCGCTCGACGAGGGCCGAGACACCGCGGGCGTTCAGGGCCTCCTGCGGCCGGTACGCGCTGCCGTTGAGCTTGGCCAGGTACTCGAAGCGCACCGGGGACTCGGTGTCCACCAGGTGCAGGTCGCTGAACTGGACGAAGCTGGCCAGCCCGGTCCGGCGGTCGTCCCGCCCGGTGGTCGCCGACGCCAGGTCGCCGCGCACCACCAGCGGCCAGCCCGGCCCGGCCGTCAGCCGCTTGTAGCCGCCGGTGCCGACCGGCGTGGCCACCTGCTCCAGCGTGGTCCCGGTGACCCTGACCGCCCGCGCGGCCGTCGTCGCCAGGGCCTGGTCGCGCGCCGCGGCCGAGGCGAACTGCGCGCCGCCCAACGACAAGGCCGACCAGGCGGCGGCCACCGACGTACCGGTGAGGAACGTACGCCGACTCATCCCTGCCACAAAAACCCCCACATGCTGGTGGCCCGGCGGGGCAGTCGACCCCGGCCGGGCCCACGTCTGTCATGAACCCGCTTCTGGCGGACCGCCAGATTACTCACTGGTAGCCGCGGCGGGCGAGGCCCGTGCAGCGAACTCTTCGGGAACGCGGGACGGCGCGACCCTCCGCAACTCGTGCACGAGGGGTTCCACCGAGCGGGGCGAGGCGCGGCCGCCGCCACCCCGGTCGGGCCCCACCAGGGCCGGTGGGGGAAAATCGGCGACGGCGTCCGGTGCGGCCGCCGGAGCGGAGCAAGGACGGCGCGGGCGCCGTCGGAAACGGGGCGCAGGTGGCCGCAGCGGGATCCGAGGCGGGAGCCGGGGTCGGCGCCGGAGCGGGCGGCCGGGCCGGCCAGCTGAAGAGCAGCGGCCTGCGGCCCGGCTGGACGACGGGCGCCTGCGCCACCGCCGCCACCAGGGCCGCGTACACCGCGCTGCTCACCGGCGAGTTCCCGGACCCGGTGGTCATCACCCTCCCCAAGGGGCAGCAGCCCGCCTTTGCCCTCGCGGCCGAGCAGCTGACCGTCGCCGAGCAGCCGACCACTTCCGAGGAACTCACCGCAGCCGAGCAGCCGACCGGCCCCGGCGGGCGCACCGCCGCCATGGCCGGTGTGGTCAAGGACGCGGGCGACGACCCCGACGTCACCCACGGCGCGCTGATCCGCTCGACCGTACGGTCCGGCGAGCCCGGCACCGGGGTGGTGTTCCGGGCCGGCCCCGGGGTGGGGACGGTCACCAAGGCCGGCCTGCCGCTGCCCGTCGGCGAACCCGCGATCAACCCGGTGCCCCGGCAGATGATCCGGGACGCCGTCGCCGAGGTGGCCGCCGCGCACGGCGGCAGCGGGGACGTGGTGGTCGAGATCGCGGTCGACCACGGCGAGGAGATCGCCCGCTCCACCTGGAACCCCCGGCTCGGCATCCTCGGCGGCCTGTCCATCCTCGGTACGACCGGGGTGGTCGTCCCCTACTCCTGCTCGGCCTGGATCGACTCGATCCGCCGCGGCGTGGACGTGGCCCGCGCGGCGGGGCGCACCCACGTGGCCGGCTGCACCGGCTCGACCTCGGAGAAGGTCGCGGTCGCGGAGCACGGGCTGCCCGAGGACGCGCTGCTGGACATGGGCGACTTCGCCGGTGCGGTGCTCAAGTACCTCAAGCGCCACCCGGTGCCCCGGCTGACCATCGCGGGCGGCTTCGCCAAGCTGTCCAAGCTCGCGGCGGGCCACCTCGACCTGCACTCGGCGCGCTCCCAGGTGGACAAGGGCTACCTGGCCGGACTGGCCCGCCGGGGCGGCGCGGACGAGGCGCTGGCCGAGGCGGTCGCGGGCGCCAACACCGCGCTGGAGGCCGTGCAGTTGTGCCGTGCGGCCGGGGTGCCGCTCGGGGACCTGGTCGCCGAGGCGGCCCGGGCGACGGCGCTCGGCGTGCTGGTGGGCTCGCCGGTCGCGGTGGACGTCATCTGCATCGACCGCGCGGGCACCGTCGTCGGCCGGGCGGAGCCGCTCGGGCCGTGACAATGTCACGGGTGTCACGACGGCGCGACAACATCGCCCGGTGACGTGAAGAACTGACGCCCAAACAGGGCAAGAATCGGACAAATGGAGCAGTAGGGCGGCCCCCCGGTTCTGTCGCCATCTCAACCATGAGATATCGTCTGGCGAGTGACAGGCGACTACCTCACCCGCATCGGCACCCTCATCCGTACCGCGCGCCAGCACCGCGGCTGGTCCCAGGCGCAGCTCGGCGAAGCCCTCGGAACCAGCCAGAGCGCGGTCAACCGCATCGAACAGGGCAAGCAGAACGTCAGCCTTGAGATGATCGCCCGCATCGGCGAAGCCCTCGACAGCGAGATCGTCTCCCTCGGCTACTCCGGCCCGATGCACCTGCGCGTCGCCGGCGGCACCCGGCTCTCCGGCGCGATCGACGTCCGCAGCAGCAAGAACGCCTGCGTGGCGATCCTCTGCGCCTCGCTGCTGACCACCGGCCGCACCACGATCCGCAGCGTCGCCCGGATCGAAGAGGTCTACCGCATCCTCGAGGTGCTCACCAGCATCGGCGTCAAGAGCCGCTGGATCAACGAGGGCCGCGACCTCGAACTCACCCCGCCCGCCGAGCTCGACCTCGCGGCGATGGACGTCGAGGCGGCCCGCCGCACCCGCAGCGTGCTGATGTTCCTCGGCCCGCTGATGCACCGCGCCCAGCGCTTCGCCATCCCGTACGCCGGCGGCTGCGACCTCGGCACCCGCACCGTGCAGCCGCACCTGACCGCGCTGCGCCGCTTCGGCCTGGAGGTCGCCACCACCGGCGGTGCCTACCACGCCTCGGTCGAGCCGGGCACCCCGCAGGACCGCCCGATCGTCCTGACCGAGCGCGGGGACACCGTCACCGAGAACGCCCTGCTGGCCGCCGCCCGGCACGACGGCGTCAGCGTCATCCGCAACGCCTCGCCCAACTACATGGTCCAGGACCTCTGCTTCTTCCTGGAGAAGCTGGGCGTGCGGATCGAGGGCATCGGCACCACCACCCTCACCGTGCACGGCGTCCCGGAGATCACCTGCGACGTCGACTACACCCCGGCCGAGGACCCGGTGGAGGCGATGAGCCTGCTGGCCGCCGCCGTCGTCACCTCCTCCGAGCTGACCATCCGCCGGGTGCCGATCGAGTTCCTGGAGATCGAGCTCGCGGTGCTGGAGGGCATGGGCCTCGACTACGACCGCACCCCCGAGTACCGGGCCCACAACGGTCAGACCCGACTGGTCGACCTCACCGTGCGCCCCTCCAAGCTCACCGCGCCGATCGACACCATCCACCCGATGCCGTTCCCCGGCATCAACATCGACAACGTGCCGTTCTTCGCCGCCATCGCCGCGGCCGCGCACGGCACCACGATGATCCACGACTGGGTGTACGACAACCGCGCGATCTACCTGACCGAGCTGACCCGCCTCGGCGCCGACGTCAAGCTCCTCGACCCGCACCGCGTACTGGTCCAGGGCCCCACCCGCTGGCGCGCCGCCGAGATGATGTGCCCGCCGGCCCTGCGCCCCGCCGTGGTCATCCTGCTCGCCATGCTCGCCGCCCAGGGCACCTCCGTCCTGCGCAACGTCTACGTCATCAACCGCGGCTACGAGGACCTCGCCGAGCGCCTCAACTCCATCGGCGCCCGGATCGAGACCTTCCGCGACATCTGACCGACCGTCACGCTGCTGGCCGGCCTCACCCGTTGAGCCCGGCCAGCAGCACGGAAACCTCCAACCCGGTGTTCAGGTACTCCACGAACACCGGGTTGTCCAGTGCCCGGACGACGTGTTCCCTCCGAGTGCCCGGCGCTGTCCGGTGCCCTGCGCTGCTACTCGCCGGTGGTGCCGTCGAGGTGTTCGCGGAGGAGGTCGGCGTGGCCGTTGTGGCGGGCGTACTCCTCGATCATGTGGGTGAGGATCCAGCGCAGCGAGAAGACCTCCTCGCCGTAGTGGCCCAGGACGTCCAACGACTCCGCGGCGGCCACGAGTTCCCTGGCGTGGTCGCACTCGCGGCGCCAGATCGCGAAGGCCTCGTCGGGGTCGGCGGTCTCGGCGTCGAACTCGGCGAAGGAGCCGTCGGGGTGCGCCCAGAAGCCGCGCGCGTCCTCCTTGTTGAGGACGTTGCGGAACCAGCTGCGCTCCACCTCGGCGAGGTGGCGGACCAGCCCGAGCAGGGAGAGCCCGGACGGCTCCAGCACGCGGGCGCGGAGCTGCTCCGTGCTGAGGCCCTCGCACTTCATCGCGAGGGTGTCGCGCTGGTAGTCCAGGAAGCCTGCCAGTGTGGCGCGTTCGTCGGCGGTGCGGGGGGTCTGCCTACGCTGATCATCGGTCATCGGGCCATCCTGCCCGCCATCCGACGGGCCCGCCGCCCAATTTCCCCGCTCCTAGCCCAGGTGCTCAAGCCAGCGCAGTGCGCCCGGGACGTCGGGTGCGACGGGGACGCCTTCGGGTACGGGCGGGCGTTCCACGATGATGACGGGCAGGCCCAGTCCGCGGGCGGCGGTCAGTTTGGGGGCGGTCGCGGCGCCGCCGCTGTCCTTGGTGACCAGGACGTCGATGTCGTGCCTGCGCAGCAGCGCCTCCTCGCCCTCGATCGTGAACGGGCCGCGGTCCAGCAGGACTTCGAACGAGGGCGGCAGCGGGGGCTCGGGCGGGTCCACCGAGCGGGCGAGGAAGTGGACGCCGTCGAGGTGGGCGAAGGCGGCGACGCCCTGCCGGCCGATGGTGAGGAAGACCCGTTCCCCGCGCCGGGGCAGCAGTTCGGCGGCTGCGGCGAGCGAGGGGGCGGGGAGCCAGTGGTCCCCGTCGACGCGGGTGAAGCCGGGGCGGCGCAGCACCAGCAGGGGGACGCCGGTGGCGGCGGCCGCGAGGGCGGCGTTGTGCGAGATGCCGGCGGCGAACGGGTGGGTGGCGTCCACCACCGCGTCCACGCGTTCCGTGCGCAGCCAGTCGGCCAGGCCCTCCGGTCCGCCGAAGCCGCCGATCCGCACCTCCCCGGCGGGCAGCCGGGGTCGGGCGACCCGGCCGGCCAGCGAGCTGGTGACCCGGAGGGCGGTGGGGGCGAGTTCGGCGGCCAGCGTCCGCCCCTCGGTGGTCCCGCCGAGGACCAGGACGTGTCGCATCACGCCCCGCAGGGCTCGTGCGGGCGCTCGCGGTCCGCCGAGTAGAGGTGGCTGTCGCGGAACTGCTCGGCGGCCAGGGTGCGGCCGACGATGATGACGGCGGTGCGGACCACGCCCGCGGCCTTGACCTGCTCGGCGATGTCGCCGACGGTGCCGCGCAGCACCAGCTCGTCGGGGCGGCTGGCCATCGCGACGACGGCGACCGGGCAGTCGGCGCCGTAGTGCGGGAGCAGCTGCTCGACCACGTCGTCCACGTACCCGGCGGCCAGGTGCAGCACCAGCAGGGCGCCGCTGCGGCCGAGGGTGGCGAGGTCCTCGCCCTCGGGCATCGGGGTGGCGCGCTTGGCGATCCGGGTGAGGATGACGGTCTGGCCGACGGTCGGGACGGTCAGCTCCCGCTTCAGCGCGGCCGCGGCGGCGGCGAAGGCGGGCACGCCGGGGACCACCTCGTAGGGCACGCCGGCCGCGTCCAGGCGGCGCATCTGCTCGGCGACGGCGGAGAAGACGGACGGGTCGCCGGAGTGCAGCCGGGCCACGTCCTGGCCGGCCTCGTGCGCGGCGACCAGCTCGGCGGTGATCTGGTCCAGGTTGAGCTGCGCGGTGTCGATCAGCCGGGCGCCGGGCGGGCACTCGTCCAGCAGTTCGCGCGGGACGAGGCTGCCCGCGTACAGGCAGACCTCGGCGCGGGCCAGGATGCGCTGGCCGCGCAGGGTGATCAGGTCGGCGGCGCCCGGGCCGGCTCCGATGAAGTGGACGGTCACGAGGCGTTCTCCTGAAGGGGGTTGTCGGACGTGCGGGCTTCGGCGGCGCGGGCTTCGGTGGTGCGGGCCTCGGCGGCACGGGCGTCGGGCTTGACGGCGGACCACTGGGTGACCGGCATGGCCTGCCGCCAGCCGGTGAAGCCGCCCACGGGGACGGCGTGGGCGACGGCGAGTTTGACGAGCTCCCCGCCGTGGCGCCGGTACCACTCGGTGAGCAGCGCCTCGGACTCCAGCGTCACGGTGTTGGCGACGATCCGGCCGCCGGGGCGCAGCGCGGCCCAGCAACTCTCCAGCAGGCCGGGCGCGGTGAGGCCGCCGCCGATGAACACGGCGTCGGGGGCGGGGAGTCCGGCGAGCGCGGCGGGGGCGGGTCCGGTCGCCACCCGGAGTCGGGGCACGCCGAGTGCGGCGGCGTTGCGGGTGATCCGCTCGGCCCTCACCGGGTCGCGTTCGACGCTGACGGCCCGGCAGTCGCGGTGGGCGCGCAGCCACTCGATGGCGATCGAGCCGGAGCCGCCGCCGACGTCCCAGAGCAGTTCTCCGGGGGAGGGGGCGAGCGTGGCGAGGGTCGCGGCGCGGACGTGGCGCTTGGTGAGCTGGCCGTCGCTCTCGTACGCGGTGTCGGGCAGACCGGGGACGAGGGAGGTGCGGGGGCCGTCGCCGAGGTCGACGGCGATGACGTTCAGCGGGTCGCCGGGCGGGTGCGGCCAGCCGTCGGCGGGGCCGTCCAGGTGGCGTTCGGCCGGGGCGCCGAGCTGTTCGAGGACCCGCAGGCGGGCGGTGCCGTAGCCGCGGGCGGTGAGCAGTTCGGCGACGGCGGCCGGGGTGGCGGAGTCGGCGCCGAGCACCAGCAGGCGGCGGCCGGGGTGGAGGGCGAGGGAGAGGGTGTCCAGCGGTCGGCCGACCAGGCTGACGACCTCGGTGGCCTCCAGCGGCCAGCCGAGCCGGGCGCAGGCGTAGGAGACGGAGGAGGGGTGCGGCAGGACGCGCAGGCGCTCGGCGCCGACGGTCTCGGCGAGGGTGCGGCCGATGCCGTAGAACATCGGGTCGCCGCTGGCCAGGACGGCGGTGCGGCGGCCGGCGTGGGCGGCGAGCAGCCCGGGGACGGCGGGGCGCAGCGGGGACGGCCAGGGGACGCGCTCGGCGGCGACCTCGTCGCGGGGGAGCAGGTCCAGCTGGCGGGGGCCGCCGACGACGACCTCGGCCTCCCGCAGCACGGCCCGGGAGCCGACGGCGAGGCCGGGCCAGCCGTCGGCCCCGATCCCGACGACGGTGATCGGGGGTGGCAGCTCGGGCACCGGGTGGCTCCTCGTCGTTCGAATGGGCCAATGAGTGGGAAATCTGACTGGCCGGGGCAGCCTACCTGGCGGTCTGTCCCCCACCCGCTCCCCAGTCCCCCGACTCGATCAGTGCCGGCCGCTCCCGCAAGCGCGCCTCGGCCCTCGGCCCGGCGAGGTAGACCCAGGCCGCCCGCGGCTCGCCCGTCGCGGTCCGCACCGTCATCCGCCGCCGGACGTACAGCCCGGTCCCGTCGGCCCGGCACTCCTCCAGCCGGTCCAGGGCCTCCAGGGCTCCGGCGTACGCGCCAGGGCGTACGGTGACGAGCTCACCCACGATCCGACGTCCGGGCGCCGGGTCCGGCACCGCGTACGGGAAGCCGGGGCCCTCGTGCAGTGCGGCGCCCTCCAGTACGGCCGGGCGGACGTCGGCGCAGCGCCCGGCCAGGTGGACGGCATGATTGCGGCCGCCGCTGCGCAGGGTGCCGTACACGAAGAACGGCAGGGCCTCCTCGGATGCGGACACGGGTTCGACCTCCTCGCTGGGGAGCGTTCACGGTACGTCCCGCGGTCCGATTCCTGATACCGACTGGCGCACCGGGCCGTCCATGCGCTGTCATGTCGGATGTTCGGCCAGTACCGTCCAAGGGGGACACACATGACACCGCCCGCTTCACCCTCCCAACCGGCCGCGACCCCCGGCTCAGCCCCCGACACCCCCGCCACCACCAAGGCCGGAGCCGAAGCCAAGACCGAAGCCAAGACCGAAGCCAAGACCGAAGCCAAGACCGAAGCCAAGACCGAAGCCAGGACCGATACCGGGGCCAAGGCCGGGGCGAGCCCCGTCCCCCGCCTCGGCGGCGCGGTCTGGCTGGCCCTCCTCGTGGTCTACATCGTCTGGGGATCGACCTACCTGGCGATCCGGGTCGCGGTCGAGACGATGCCCTCCTTCCTCTCCGCCAGCGCCCGCTTCCTCACCGCCGGCCTGCTGCTGGCCGGCTACCTCCTGGTGCGCCAGGGCCCGGCCGGTCTGAAGGTGACCCGGCGCCAGCTGGCCTCCTCCGTCCTGGTCGGGCTGCTGCTGCTGACCGGCGGCAACGGACTGGTGGTCCTGGGCGAGACCTCCGTCCCCTCCGGCCTGGCGGCCCTGCTGGTGGCCGCGGTCCCGCTGTGGATGGTGGTGCTGACGGCGTTCGGAGGCGATCGCCCGAAGCCCGCCGAGCTGGCCGGGGTGCTGCTCGGACTGGTCGGCCTCGGAGTCCTGTCTGCCCCCGCGATCGGCGGGTCGATCGAGCCGGGCGGCGTGATCCTGATCATCGGCGCCACCCTGCTCTGGGCGACCGGCTCCTTCGTGAGCAAGAAGATCCCGATGCCCGGCAACGTGCTCGCCGCGAGCGCCTACCAGATGCTGGCCGGCGGCCTCGGCGACCTGCTGGTCGGAGTGGGCCGCGGCGAGCAGCACGGGGTGGACCTCGGGGCGGTCTCCGGCCGGTCCTGGCTGGCCCTCGCCTACCTGGTGGTGTTCGGTTCGCTGCTCGCCTTCACCGCGTACGCCTGGCTGCTGCGCTCCGCCCCGCTGACCCTGGTGGCCACGTACGCGTACGTGAACCCGGTGGTCGCGGTGCTGCTGGGCTGGCTGATCCTGGCCGAGCCGCTGACCGGCCCGACCCTCGCGGGCGGCGCGATCGTGGTGGCGGGCGTCTGCCTGGTGGTGAGCGTCAGCCGGCGTCCGGGCCGCTCATCGAGCGCCGGGAGCCGAGCCCGTCCAGCGGAAACGGCCGATCCGGTCGATCCGTCCCGGTCGGTGAAGGGGCCGTCCGCCCGTAGCTGAGCACGACGTCCGCACGCCCGAAGACGTCCTCGGTGGTCCGCCCCCGCGCTTCCGGCTCGCGGGGGCGGACCACCGAGGACGTACGGCTCAGAAGGCGTACGGAGGTTTGCCCGTCCACCAGTTGCCGGGCGCGTCCGGGTCGCGGCTGGTCCAGAACTCGACGATCGCGTTGGTGAACTCGGCCGCGGAGAGCACGCCGTCGCCGTCGGTGTCGAGGTGGCGGAAGGCCTCGTCGGCGTCGTCGCGGGACAGGCCGGCGAAGTGGCCGCGCTGGAAGACGAAGAACTCGCCGGCGTCCACCGTCCCGCTGCGGTCGGCGTCGGCGACGGAGAGGAAGGCCCCGGCGAGCGCGCCGAGGATCTCCTGGGCGGCCTCCGGGTCGTCGGCGAGCGAGCCGGTCGAGGCGACGAACTGCTGCCGGGTGATCGCCTCGGTGCCGGCGGGCAGCCGGGCGAGGTGCAGGTCGTGCCAGGTCGTCAGGTAGGCCCGGACTATCACGGCCTCCGCCTCGGAGCCCTCCTGGTGGCCGAGCGAGCGGGCCACCGAGAGGCCCATCAGGACGTGGTCCCGCTCGGTGAGCAGCCCGTCGCCGTCGGCGTCGAGGTGATCGAAGCCGTGATTGATCTTTGCGATGAGCAGGTCGTCCGACAAAAGTGCCCCCTCGATTGGTGATTCCTTGCCCGGGTCTCCTACGTCACATCGCCTGCACGCTAGCGCCTCGAACCGGACCGGCGCAGCCGAACGACCTGCTGCTTCACCCGCCGGGCCTCGATGATCATCGGTCACCTCAGTGCACCGCGGCCAGCAGTTCCCTCGTGTACTCGGTGTGCGGCGCCGCGAACAACTGGTCCCGGTCGGTGGACTCGACCAGCCGTCCCCGGTGCATCACCGCCACCCGGTCGCAGAAGTGCCGGACCACCGCGAGGTCGTGGGAGACGAACAGGAAGGCGACACCGAGCCGTTCGCGCAGCTCCATCAGCAGGTTGAGCACCTGGGCCTGCACCGACACGTCGAGCGCGGAGACCGGCTCGTCGGCGATGATCAGGCGCGGCTGCGGGGCCAGCGCGCGGGCGATGCCGATCCGCTGGCGCTGCCCGCCGGAGAACTCGTGCGGGTAGCGGTCCAGGTGCCGGGCCTCCAGGCCGACCTGCTCCAGCAACTCGGCGGAGCGCTCCCGCCGTTCGGCCTGGTCCAGCGGGGTGTGCAGGCGCAGCGGGGTGTCCAGGGTCTGGGCGACGGTCCGGCGCGGGTTGAGCGAGGCGTACGGGTCCTGGAAGACCAGCTGGATCTCCCGGCTGAGCCGCTTCCGCAGCTCCCGGTCCGGTCGGGTGACGTCCTGGCCGTCGTACAGCACCCTGCCGCCGGTGGGGCGTTGCAGTCCGGCCAGGACCCGTGAGGTGGTGGACTTGCCGGAGCCGGACTCGCCGACCAGCCCGAGCGTCTCGCCGGGCGCGATCCGCAGGCCGACGCCCTCGACCGCCCGGACCGGTTCGGCCCGCAGGCCGGGGAAGCGCCGGCGCCCGGGGAAGCGCACGGACAGGTCGTCCACCTCGACCAGCCACCGCTCGGGGCGCTCGACGGTCCGCGGCCGGAACGTCCGCGACGGGGCCGGCTCGTCGACCGTCGGCAGGGCGGTGCCCGGCACCGAGTCCAGCCGGAGCGCCGCGCCCACCAGCGCCCGGGTGTACGGCTCGCGCGGTGCGGCCAGCAGTTCGGCGGTCGGCGCGGACTCGACCTCGACCCCGCCGCGCAGCACCAGCGTGCGGTCCGTCGTCCCGGCGACCACGCCCAGGTCGTGGCTGACCAGCAGCACCGCCGTCCCGTGCTCGCGCTGCAACTCGCCGAGCAGGTCGAGGACCTGCCGCTGGACGCGGGCGTCCAGGGCGGTGGTCGGCTCGTCCGCGATGAGCAGCCGGGGGTCGTTCATCAGCGCCATCGCGATCATCACGCGCTGGCGCATGCCGCCGGAGAACTGGTGCGGGTAGTCGCGCGTCCGGGCCGTCGGGATGCCGACCCGGTCGAGCATCTCGGCCGCCCGCCGGCCCGCCTCGGCCCGGCCCGTGCCGGGGTGGTGCAGCCGGTACATCTCGGCGAGCTGGGCGCCCACGCCGTGGAAGGGGCTGAGCGAGGTGAGCGCGTCCTGGAAGACCAGCGCCGCCTTTCCGCCCCGCACCCCGCGCAGCGCGGACTCCTCGGTGCCGACGACCTCCTGCCCGTCGAGCCGGATCGAGCCGGTGACGGTGGTGGTGCGCGGGTCGTGCAGGCCGAGGACGGCGAGCCCGACGGTCGACTTGCCGGAGCCGGACTCGCCGACCAGGCCCAGGACTTCACCCGGGGCGAGGTCGAAGGAGAGGCCCTGGACGGCGGTCACCGGCGCACCGCCGCGCGGGTCGGCGAAGGAGACGGTCAGATCGCGGACGCTCAGCACCGGCTCGACGGTCTCCGCCGCCGTGCTCTCCACCTCTGCGGTCCGCACGCCGGCCCCCGGAACAGTGGAATTCATCGAAGGGCTCCCCATCAGTTCAGCCGGACACGCGGGTCGAGCCAGGCGACCGCGAGGTCGGCCAGCGCGACGAACAGCACCATGAAGCAGGCGGCCAGCAGCACCGCGCCGACCACGGCGGGCAGGTCCTGCCCGGCGACGGCCTCGGCGGCGAACCGCCCGACCCCGTTCAGCCCGAACACCGTCTCGGTGATCACGGCTCCGCCGAGCAGCACCCCGGCCTCCAGCCCGATCAGCTGCACCAGCGGTCCGGCGGCGCCGCGCGAGGTGTACTTGAGGTGGGCGCGCAGCCGTCCCAGGCCCTTGCCGCGGGCCGTGCGGACGTACTCCTCGTTCATCGTCTCCAGCAGCTGCGAGCGCGAAAGCCGGGCGAACACCGCGGAGTTGACGAAGCCGAGGACGAACCAGGGGAGCAGCATCCCGCCCGCCCAGGCGGCCAGGTCGTCGGCCGGCGGGGTGTAGGAGGGCAGCGGCAGCAGCCCGGTGGAGTAGACCAGCAGCCACTGCGCGACGTACCCGAGGAAGTAGATCTGCAGGCTGGCGCCGACCAGGGTGAAGCCGGACAGCAGCCGGTCGGTCCGCCGCCCGTGCCGCAGCGCGGAGACGAACCCGGTGCCGAGGCCGAACACCAGCAGGACGGCGAGCGCCCCGGCGGTCAGCGAGAGGGTGACCGGCAGGTGGTCGGCGAGGGCCTCGCTGACCGGCTGGTGCAGCCGGTAGGAGTAGCCGAGGCAGGGGGCGTCGCAGTGGATGGTCGAGCCGTCCACGTCGCCGATGTCCCGCCCGGCGACGACCCCGGCCAGGTAGTCGGTGTACTGGGTGAGCAGCGGCTGGTCCAGGCCCATGCTCTGGCGCACCGCCGCGACCTGCCCGCTGTCGCAGCGCGGGCCGCAGGCGGCGCGGGCCGGGTCGGCGGGCGCGGCGTAGAAGAGGGCGAAGGCGGCGGCGGAGACCGCGACCAGGACCGCGAGGGCCTGGGCGGTCCGCCGCAGGACGAAGGAGAGCATGGCCGATCCGGGGTCGACGTGACGGGGGAGGCGTGCAAAACGGAGACGGAACCGGAGGCGGAACCGGAACCGGAACCGGAGGCGGAACCGGGGCCCGCCCCCGCCACCGCGCACGGGCGGCGGGAGCGGGCCCCGGTCGGCTCAGGACTTCAGGTACAGCCAGGCCAGCGAGACGGTCCCGTAGATCGGGTGGATGAACGCCCCGCCGACGTTGCTGCCGCGCAGCTGGTTGACCGTCGGGTAGGCGAACGGCAGCACCGGCACGTCCTTCATCACGGTCTGCTCCAGCGCGTACAGCTCCTTGGCCTTGGCGCGCGGCTCGCCGATCTGGTTGATCCGGTCGATCTCCTTGTCGACCTCCGGGTTGCGGTAGAGCGCGGAGTTGATGTCGCTGCCGGCCCGGCCGTCGAAGGAGAACGGGATCAGGGTGGACGGGGTCGGCCAGTCGACCGAGCTGGTCTCCTCGAACAGGTCGTACGGGGCGCCGTCGCGGTGCACCTCGTCGAGGAAGGCCTTGGGGTCGATCGGCTTGGGCACGACGGTGATGCCCGCCTTGCCGAAGCCCTCGACCAGCACCTGGGCGACGCGCTGCCCGGTCGGGGTGTTCCGGTACGCGTAGGTCAGGCTGCCGGGCGCCTGCTTGGCCTTGGCGAGCTGGGCCTTGGCGGCCTCCGGGTCGCCCTCGGGCTTGACCGGGTAGAGGTCGTACTTCTGCCAGTCGATCAGCGCGGGCGAGCTGAGCGTGGTGGCCAGTTCGCCGGTCCGGGCGCCGCCCTGGACCTGGCGGGCCTGCTGGCGCGGGTAGGCCAGGTGCAGCGCCTTGCGGACCTCGACGTCCGACACCCGCTGGTTGTTGATCATCAGCTGGGTGACGAAGGCGCCCTGCCGGCCGGAGACCACCAGCTCCTTGGCCTTCGGGTCGGTGTCGGTGGTCTGGTACAGCTCGGCGGAGAGGGTGTCGGCCGCGGTGGTGGCGTTGGCGCCGCCGTCCCGCCCGGAGAGGATCTCCTGGTTGAGGTTGAGCGCCTCCTTGCCGTACGTGAAGACGAACTTCTCCGGGTACTGGCTGCGGATCGGGTCCGTCTCGGGCTTCCAGGCCGGGTTGCGCTCCAGCACCATGCGGGTGTTCTGGACGTGCTCGACGATCTTGTACGGGCCGGTCGCGAACGGCAGGCGGTCGTAGTCCGTCCCGGTGTCCTTGTCCCGGCGCACCGGGGAGGAGGAGGACTGCGCGGCCATGTACGGGACGTCGGCCTGCGGCTGGGGGAAGTGGAAGACGAGGGTGCGCTCGTCCGGCGTCTCGATCGCGTCGAGGTCGCCGGCCTGCGGGCCCGCGTACTTGGCGCGCGCCGCCTCGTAGCTGGCCTCGCCCGTGAGCCACTGCGGCCAGTACGGCGGGCCGACCTCGTAGCCCTTGCCGAAGGTGCGCTCGATGCCGTACTTGACGTCCTGGGCGGTGATCGGCTGCCCGTCCTCCCAGGCGACGCCCTGCTTGAGCTTGTACGTCCAGGTGCGCCCGCCGTCGGCCGGGGTGCCGGTGTCGGTGGCCAGGTCGCCGACCAGCTTGGCCTTGCCGTCCACGACCTGGTACTGGGTCAGCTGGCGGCCCCAGAGCAGCGAGGCGTTGTAGGTGGCGCCCGCGTAGACCTTCTGCGGGTCGAGGTGGCGGAACTCGACGCTGTTGTACACGTTCACGGTGCCGCCCGCACGGGCGCCCGGGACGGCCGGGGCGGGGCCGGCGCTCTCCTGCTCGCTGCCGAGCACGGCGGTCAGCGGGGAGGTCTCCTTGGCGGAGGCCCCGGCGCCGCCGGAGCCGGTGGTGCTGCCCGCGCCGGCCGAGCAGGAGGTCGCCAGCAGGGCGGTGGCGATGACGGCGAGGGACGGTCTGGTCCAGCGCATGGCGAATCTCTCCTTGCCCCGGCGGTCGTGCCGGGACGGGCTCGGGTGATGGTGGGGAGGGGTGAAGGGTCTTGGGAGCGGCGAGAAGAAACGGCTTCGGAAGGGCCGAGGGGCTTCAGCGGGCAGTGCCGGCGCGCGGGTCCAGCGCGTCCCGGACGGCGTCGCCGAGCAGGTTGAAGGCGATGACGAACAGCAGCAGCGCCACACCGGGGAACACCATGTAGGTGGGGTCGGCCTGGAAGACCTCGGAGCCGCGCGCGATCATCCGCCCCCAGTCCGGGACCGGCTCGGTGACGCCGACGCCGAGGAAGGACAGCGCGGCCTCGGAGGCGACGAAGGTCGGCACCGCCATGGTGGCGTGCACCAGCAGCTGCGAGCGCACATTCGGCAGGAGTTCGTGGACGACGACATGGAATCGGCTCGCGCCCTGGGCCCGCGCGGAGTGCACGAAATCCCTTTCCCGGAGCGAGCGGACGGTGGCCCGCAGGGAAAGCGCGAGCGGAATCCAGCCGAACGCCGAGAAAACCAGGATCAGCACCAGGAACTGCATCCACTCCGGTTCCGCGGTGCCCGGGTCGACCAGCCGGGACTGGATCACCGGGCTGAGCGCGAGCAGTAGGAGCAGCGTGGGAAAGGCCAGCAACACATTGGCGAGGAATCCGAACAACCGGTCGGTGATCCCGCCGAGGTAGCCGACCGCGACGCCGACCAGCACGCCCAGCGTGGTGGTCACCACGGCGGCCGCGAAGGCGATCAGCAGCGAGGTGCGGATGCCGTACAGCAGCTGGGTGAACACGTCCCGGCCGAGGCCGGGCTCCAGGCCGAACCAGAAGTCCCCGGAGATGCCGCCGTTCGGCAGCATCGGCAGGCCGCTGTCGCTGAGCAGGCCCGGAGCGTTCTGGCCGTAGTGGTCGACCGGGTTCTTCCCGTACAGCGCGGCGACCAGCGGAGCGCCGAGGGCGAGCAGCAGGAACAGCACCACCACCGCCAGGGCGGAGGCGCCGACCCGGTCCCGCAGGATCCGGCGGAGCGGGCCGGGGTCGGCGGCGGGCGCGGGCCCGGCCGCGGTGCCTGGGACGGTGTCGACCACTGCCATGAGGCGTAACCCCCGAATTCTCCGCCGCCCCATGGGTGAGGGTGCGCTGGTGTGTATTTCCGGTACGGCCTCCGGGGGTTTCCCGGCGGCTGTTCGAGCGCCATTTGATCGGATGCGTCCGAGGTTCCGCAAATCACCTTTGGCGGACGTTCGGGTCATTCCTTTCGAACTGTTTCGGGAAATGTGGCGGCTTCATTTCGCTGAAACACTCGCGTTGCAAAAGAACGGACATACCATGCTGAAACGGACTGCCCGTTCCGCATTCTGAGACCTCCGCCACAGTCCCTCCGGTGTTGGTACGATCCCGGTGGGCCGCAACTGGCGCGTAGGGATGGAATCAACCATCGGGAAGCGGCCCCGTGAATCCTCACGTGAACTTGCCGAGCGCCTGGGCCCCCGCATCCCCACCAGGAGACCGCCATGGCCCAGCAGCCCCACACCGCCGCCTCCGCCGCGGCCGACACCGCCTTCCGCAGCGCCCTCGACGTGGTCGCCGGCGTCGAACCGCGGATCGCCGCCGCGATCGGACAGGAGCTGGCGGACCAGCGCGGCTCGCTCAAGCTCATCGCCAGCGAGAACTACGCCTCCCCGGCCGTCCTGCTTACGATGGGCAACTGGCTCAGCGACAAGTACGCCGAGGGCACCGTCGGCCGCCGCTTCTACGCGGGCTGCCGCAACGTCGACACCGTCGAGGGCATCGCCGCCGAGCACGCCCGCGAGCTGTTCGGCGCCGACCACGCCTACGTCCAGCCGCACTCCGGCATCGACGCCAACCTCACCGCCTTCTGGGCCGTCCTCTCCCAGCGGGTCGAGAGCCCGGCGCTGGAGCGCGCCGCGGTGCGCAACGTCAACGACCTCACCGAGGAGGACTGGGCGCGGCTGCGCCAGGAGCTCGGCAACCAGCGGATGCTCGGCATGTCCCTGGACACCGGCGGCCACCTCACCCACGGCTTCCGGCCCAACATCTCGGGCAAGATGTTCGAGCAGCGCAGCTACGGCACCGACCCGGCCACCGGCCTGATCGACTACGACGCGCTGCGCGAGACCGCCCGCGAGTTCCGCCCGCTGATCATCGTGGCCGGCTACTCCGCCTACCCGCGGCTGGTGGACTTCCGCCGGATGCGCGAGATCGCGGACGAGGTCGGCGCGACCCTCATGGTCGACATGGCGCACTTCGCCGGCCTGGTCGCGGGCAAGGTGCTGACCGGCGACCACGACCCGGTCCCGCACGCCCACATCGTCACCACGACCACCCACAAGTCCCTGCGCGGCCCGCGCGGCGGCATGGTGCTGTGCCAGTCCGAACTGGCCGAGCACGTCGACCGCGGCTGCCCGCTGGTGCTCGGGGGCCCGCTCTCCCACGTGATGGCCGCCAAGGCGGTCGCCCTCGCCGAGGCCAGCCGCCCCGAGTTCCAGGCCTACGCCCGCGCCGTCGTCGCCAATGCCCAGGCACTGGCCGAGGGCCTGCTGCGCCGCGGCGGGAAGCTGGTCACCGGCGGCACCGACAACCACCTGGTCCTCGCCGACGTCTCCGGCTACGGCCTGACCGGCCGCCAGGCGGAGGCGGCGCTGCTCGACTCGGGCATCGTCACCAACCGCAACTCCGTCCCGCAGGACCCGAACGGCGCCTGGTACACCTCGGGCGTCCGCCTCGGCACCCCGGCCCTCACCACCCGCGGCCTCGGCACCGCCGAGATGGACGAGATCGCCGACCTGATCCACACCGTCCTGCGCGCCACCGCCCCCGCCACCACGGCCAAGGGCTCCCCGTCCAAGGCCGCGTACACCCTGGACGCCGCCCTCCGCGACGCCACCGCCAAGCGCGCCGCCGACCTGCTCGCCCCGTACCCGCTCTACCCGGGCGTCGACCTGGTCTGACGGCGAACGGCGAACAGATGACAGATTTCGAAATCTGTCATCTGTCATCTGTTCGCTGAAAGTTGTCAGCCGTCAGCCGTCAGCCGTCAGCCGTCAGCCGTCCGTCGGCCCCCGCCCCGTGCACCGGGTCCGCTAGTACTGCAGGGACTTGTACTGCAGGAACTCCTCCAGCCCGTGCCGGCCCAGCTCACGGCCGAGGCCGGAGCTCTTGTAGCCGCCGAAGGGCGCGAGCGGGTTGAAGCGGCCGCCGTTGAGGTCCACCTGGCCGGTGTCGAGGCGGCGGGCGAAGGCGGCGGCGGTGTCGGTGTCGCGGGCCCAGACGCCGCCGGCCAGACCGTACGGGGTGCCGTTGGCGAGTTCGGCGGCGTGGTCCTCGTCGCGGTAGCGGAGGATCGCCAGGACCGGGCCGAAGACCTCCTCCTGGGCCACCGTCATCTCCGGGGTCACGTCGGCGAGCACGGTCGGGCGGACGTAGTAGCCGGTGGCGGGTTCGGTGACCGGCTCGGAGCCGCCGACGACCAGCCGGGCGCCCTCGGCCAGCGCGCCGTCGATGTAGCCGCGCACCTGGGCCAGCTGCCTGGCGTTGACCAGCGGGCCGATCCGGGTCTGCGGGTCGGTCGGGTCGCCCGGCCGGTACCGGGCGGCGACCTCCTCGGCCCGGGCGACCGCCTCCTCGTACTGGTCCTCGTGCACCAGCAGGCGGGTCAGCGCGTTGCAGGTCTGGCCCGAGTTGGCGAAGACGTTGGCGACGTTCGCCTTGACCGCCCGGGCCAGGTCGGCGCCGGGCAGCACCACGTTGGCCGACTTGCCGCCCAGCTCCAGGGAGACCCGCTTCAGCCCCCGGCCGGCCGTCTCGGCGACCTGCCGGCCGACGGCGGTGGAACCGGTGAACGAGACCAGGTCCACGTCCCGGTGCCCGACGAGCGCCGCGCCCGCCACCGCCCCGGTGCCGGTCACCAGGTTGAAGACGCCCGCCGGGAACCCGGCCGCGTGCACCAGCCGGGCGAACAGCCGGGCCACCAGCGGGGTGTCCTCGGCCGGCTTGAGGACCACCGGGCAGCCGGCCGCCAGGGCCGGGACGGTCTTGGCGACGATCTGGTGCAGCGGGTAGTTCCACGGCGTGATCGCCGCGACCACCCCGGCCGGCTCGGCGTGCACCACCGAGTTGCCGATCCGCTCCTCGAAGGGGTGCTCGGCGAGCAGGGTCAGGTAGGAGGTCGCCACGGCGAGCGGCAGCCCGGCGTGCACGGCGCCGGCGAAGCCGACCGGAGAGCCCAGCTCGGCGACGACCGTCTCGGTGATCTCGTTCTGCGCGGCGGCGATCCCGTCCCGCAGCCGGGTCAGCAGCGCCAGCCGCTCCTCGGGGGTGGTCGTGCCCCAGGCGCGGGCCGCCCGGCGGGCCGCCGTCACCGCCGTGTCGACGTCGGTCGTGCCGCCGGCCGGCACGGTGGCCAGCACCTGTTCGGTCGCCGGGTTCAGTACGGTGATCGACCCGGCGTCCCCGGAGGGCCGCCACTCGCCGTCGATGTACTGGTCGCTGTACTCCGCGTACTGCCGCACCGATCGTCCTCTCGTCCGCCCTTCAACTAGCAGCGCTAGCCGAAGGTCAGTCAATGCGGCCCGGGCGGCCGCGCGCAAGAGTCAATCCCGACCGGCGGACCTGACGGTTACTTCGGAGCGAACCGCGCGGTGTACTCGTCGAACGGCTCGATGCCCACCTCCGCGCGCCGCTCGTCCAGCCGCTCCGGCTCCTCGCACGGCCACGGCACCGGGCGGCCGTCCGCCACCGCGCCGATCTGCGTCCCGTAGCGCTGCTCCCGGCCCTCGTTGACCGCCAGCCGGTCCTGGAGGAAGGCCAGGTCGCGGGCCCCCGCCTCACCCCGGGCGACGGCCTCGCCCATCAGTGCCGCCGCCCGCCGCTGGACGTCGAGCTGCCGGTCCGCGTGCTGCGCCACCAGCCACGCCGCCCGGGCGGCCTCGGGGCCGACGGCGCGCTCGGTCGGCCAGCCGTGCGCCGCCATGATCTCCGCGAGCCGGTCCCCGTGCCGGGCGGTCAGCCGCCGCCAGGCCGCCTGCTCGGCCAGGTCGGGGCTGTTCGCCAGCCGGGCGGCCGCGCCGTCCTCGGCCATCATCCCGACCAGCTCCCGCGCGAGGGCCGGATCCTGACCGTACCGCTGTGCTTCCGTCACGTCGACGACGCTCCCTGTAGCCGGGCCCTCCTGCCGAGGACCGCCCGCCACCACGCTAGGCGCGGAGAACGCGACGAAGATCATCCCCGAAGACGGTGACCCGGGGGTGCCGCCCACGGCAGAATGGATGCACACCGGGAACGAGGCGCACCGCGCACGCGGGAACGAAGCGCACCGCGCAGACGGGAACGAGGCGCACCGCGCACGCGCCAACGGAGCGCTCCACGCACACGGCGACGGAACGCACACTCCCGCGAGAGACGCCGAAGGGCCGGTCGGAGGAATCCGACCGGCCCTTCACCGTGTGACGAGGATCAGACCCGGGACGGCTCCGCCGCCTCGGCGCCCTCGGCCTCCAGCATCTCCTCGCGGACCGCGGCCAGCGAGGGGTTGGCCCAGGCGCTGGCGACGCCCCAGTAGTAGAACGCCAGCCCGATCGCGGCGACGATCAGCAGGTCCCAGCCCTCCGGCAGGTAGCCGTGCCCGCCGAAGTCGGCGCTGCCCGCCCAGGAGACGCCGGCCATCACGAACAGGTACGCGACCATCCAGGCGCCCGCCTTCAGGTGCGGCTTCAGCACGGCGAACGGCTTGCGCAGCTCGTACCAGGCCCAGATCGGCAGGCCGGCGGCCATCAGCAGGATGACCTTGCCGGTGAGCGGCCAGCGGGCCCAGTAGAGCACCAGCGAGCCGAAGATCATCGCGATCGGGGCGATCACCGGCATGGCGCGCAGCCGGACCGGCCGCGGCAGCTCGGGGGCCAGGCGGCGCAGCGCCATCACGGCGACCGGGCCGGTGATGTACGAGATCACGGTGGCCACCGAGACGATCTCGGCCAGCGAGCCCCAGCCGCGGAAGACCGCGAGGAACATGAACGCGACCACCAGGTTGAGCACCAGCGCCGGGCGCGGGATGCCGGTCTTGGCGTCGACCCTGCCGAAGATCTTCGGCAGGTGGCCGTTCTCCTGCACGCCGTGGATCATGCGCGAGGTGGTGGCGGCGTAGATCATGCCGGTGCCGGAGGGGGAGATGAAGGCGTCCGCGTAGAGCGTGATCGCGAGCCAGTTGAGGCCCCAGGCGATGGCCAGGTCGGCCAGCGGCGAGGTGTAGGAGAGGTTGCTCCAGCCGTTCGCCAGGTCGCCGCCCGGGATGGCGCCGAGGAAGGCGATCTGGAGCGCGACGTAGATCACCAGGGCGATCAGGATCGAGCCGATGACGGCCTTCGGCAGCGACTTGCCGGGGTTCTTGGCCTCGCCGGCCAGGTTCAGCGGGGACTGGAAGCCGTTGAAGGCCCAGACGATGCCGGAGACCGCGACGGCGGTGAACACCGAGCTCCAGCCGTTCGGCGCGAAGCCGCCGTGGTCGGTGAAGTGCGCCGAGTCGAAGTGCGCGAAGAGCAGCGCACCGGCGGTCACCGTCGGGACGACGACCTTGAAGACGGTGATCGCGGTGTTGGTCTTGGCGAACAGCGTGATCGCGAACCAGTTGAGGGCGAAGTAGACGAGCAGCAGCACGCTGGCCAGCGCCACGCCGCTGAGGGTCAGCTCCTTGCCGTCGTACAACCCTTGCGCCCAGCCGAAGTGCCAGGAGCTCATGTACTGCACGGAGGCGGTGGCCTCACCCGGGATGACCGAGACGATGGCGATCCAGTTGGCCCAGGCCGCCAGGTAGCCGGCCAGCGAGCCGTGCGAGTACTGGCCGTACCGGACCATGCCGCCGGCCTTGGGGAACATCGAGCCCAGCTCGCTGTAGGTGAGCGCGATGGTCAGCGCCACCGCGGCACCGATCACCCAGGCGAGGATCGAGGCGGGTCCGGCGAGCTTGGCGGCCCGCTCGGCACCGAACAGCCACCCGGAGCCGATGATCGACCCCAGCCCGACCGCGGTCAGGCTGATCGTTCCGAGCGATCGGCGGTAGTTCTGGTGTGATGCCGTCGACGATTCGGGCTCACTCAACGTATCGGTCCTCTCGCTCGTGGTTCATCGGGTGGTGTCGGTGTTTTTGCGATTTTGCGTCGGTATTTCGGACAAACGGAGAGCAGCCTAAGGTCCAAAAAGGGGCGAAAACCTCAGAGGAAGCTCAAACCATCCGATTGTTGCCATCTCGTGTCCGGCGTCCGGGCCGATGCGGACCGGCGAGGAGACGGACGCCACAGCGCCAGGGAGGGCGGTGGCCAGGGACGGCGACCGGGGCCGGCCCAGGGGAAAGGGGCGGCCCGAAAAACGAAATTCCCCGTGGAAGCCTTTCGGCCTCCACGGGGAATTTCGGCTGTGTCCGAGGGGGGACTTGAACCCCCACGCCCGATAAAGGGCACTAGCACCTCAAGCTAGCGCGTCTGCCATTCCGCCACCCGGACTGGGTGTGTGCTTCGGGGGCTTTTTCCTCGCCCCCTCGGCGACAGAGAGAACATTACCAGGGTTCTGGAGTGCTTCTCACCTGCGCTTCCTCGGGGCCGCGCCGGCCGACATCCTGGTCGGGCCGCTCCGGGGTCGCGGGGCCGCGGCGCACCGCCCGCACAGGTTGGTACGGCCTGTGAACGCGCTCGAATCCGGCCCGAACCGGTGGGGTCCGCGAAGGAACCGGTCGACTCCCGCACCGCCCGCGGTCGGTTGCGGCCGGAAGCGGTCCGACACGGGCAACTTGTCGACGGTGCCGCACCCGCCGCGACGGCTCTCCTAGCCTCTGTGGACCGAGGGCGCCATGAAGCGGATCGCCTGATTCCCGGGTCGCGGACGAAGGGCGGCTGGACGTGGAGCAGATCAGCGGAGCGGCGAAGGCCGAACCGAGACGCGGCAGGCCGGGGGAGGGCCCGGTCGGGGCCACGGCCTCCGCGGGCCCCACCGAGGGCGTGTGGCGCTTCCCGGTGCCCGCCACCGAGGCCTCGGTGCCGCTCACCCGGCACGCGGTGCGCGACCGCCTGCTGGCCCAGGGCATGACCGGGGTGCGCTACCAGGAGCTGGTGGACGACCTGTTGCTGATCGTCTCGGAGCTGGTGAGCAACGCGGTGACGCACGCCGCCGAGCTGTCGCCCGAGGTGGTCACCGAGCTGTCGCTGCGCCGGGCCTGGGTGCGGGTATCGGTCGAGGACGGGGACCCGTACCGGCCGAAGGCGCTGGAGAACGACACCGGACGCACCGGCGGGCGCGGCCTGCTGCTGGTGAAGAGCGTCACCCTGCAGGCCGGCGGGGTGTGCGACGTCGAAGACACGGGGGAGGGCGGCAAGGTCATCTGGGCCTCGCTGCCCGTTCCCCCGGGGCCCGACCACTGACCGGCCGGGCCGGACGCCGGACCGACGGCCGACACCTCCGGACCGCCGGTCGGGACGGCCGGACCACCGGCCGGGGCGGGCGGACTACCAGTCCCGCCCGGCGATCTCCCGGATGCCCGGCAGCGCGGCCTCGAAGACCGTCTCGAACCAGACCGAGAACGGCCGCTCCGCCCGCAGCTCGCGCAGCTCCTGCGCGGTCACGAAGGCGAAGTCGTCCACCTCCTCCGGGGCGGGCTCGACCGGCGCGGTGACCAGTCCCACGAACAGGTGGTTCCACTCCCGCTCGATCAGCCCGGACGCCTCGTCCGGCAGGTCGTAGCGGACGGTGCCCGCCTCGCACAGCAGCGCCGGTGCGACACCCAGCTCCTCGGCGGTGCGCCGGGCGGCGGCGACGAACGGCGGCTCGTCCGGGTACGGGTGGCCGCAGCAGGTGTTCGACCAGACGCCGGGGGAGTGGTACTTGCCGAGGGCCCGGCGCTGGAGCAGCAGCCGGCCCTGGCGGTCGAACAGGAAGACCGAGAAGGCCCGGTGCAGCCGGCCCGGCTGCTGGTGGGCCCAGAGCTTCTCGCCGGTGCCGATCGTGACGCCCGCGTCGTCGACCAGTTCCAGCAGGATCTCGGTTCCGACGGGGGCGGACCCGGTGGCCCGGGGGTCGACCGTCACATCGGTCTCCACGTCGAGACCGGTGTCGATCTCGGCCGCGAAGTGCGTGGGATCGGTCGGAAGACTCTGGGGCATGGGGCCTCTTTCGGGAGCGGGAGCAACGGGAGCATCGGGTGTCTCCGACACACCGGGCGGAGTGCGGCGGACACAGCGGGGGCACCGGCGCCGGCGTCGGCATCCAGTCTGCCGTATGGGTGGCGGTCGGCAGGGGTCCCACGCACAACCGGGCGGATCATGACCCGGAGGAGTCGGAAACCGTCCAGAGAAGGGTCCGGGATGCCCTCGTAAGAGTCACAGAATTCGCAGAACCGTTCGGCGTGCGTTCGGAGCCCGTTCGACCGGCCCGGCGCCTCCTCACGGCCTCCCCGCACTGTCCCGCAGGCGGCGCCCGGGCGGATCCGGTGCGGCCCCCGGGCGGCCCGACGGCCGTTCGACGGGCCCTCCGCGGCCGCCCGTCCGCCGCCCCGCCGCCGCCCCCGGGCAGGGCGGGCGCGTTCTGGCCGGTCGCCCCGGTCGCCTACCATCACATACGACACGGTGCCCGGATCTGTGCCGGCACCGGCGCGCCGCCGCCCGGCCCGGTCGAACACCGGACCGGGGGCCCCGGTGGCGCCGCCGCCCCCGGCACGGCCCCGCGCACAGCACGACGGATCAGGAGACCCGCATGATCGGCCTCGTTCTGGCAGCCGGCGCCGGCCGCCGGCTGCGCCCGTACACCGACACCCTGCCCAAGGCGCTGGTGCCGGTCGACGGGGAACGGACCGTCCTGGACCTCACGCTCGGCAACTTCGCCGAGGTCGGTCTGCGCGATGCCGCGATCGTCGTCGGCTACCGCAAGGAGGCGGTGTACGACCGCAAGGACGCCCTGGAGAGCAAGTACGGCGTCAAGCTCCACCTCGTCGAGAACGACAAGGCCGAGGAGTGGAACAACGCCTACTCGCTCTGGTGCGCCCGCGACCTGTTCGCCGAGGGCCTGCTGCTCGCCAACGGCGACACCGTCCACCCGGCCTCCGTCCAGCGCACCATGCTGGAGGGCAACCGGCGCCTGACCGACGCCGGCGCCGCCCCCGGCATCCTGCTCGCCCTCGACACGGTGAAGAAGCTCGCCGACGAGGAGATGAAGGTCGTCGTCGACCCGGCCACCGGCATGCGCCGGATCACCAAGCTGATGGAGCCGGCCGAGGCGAGCGGCGAGTACATCGGCCTCACGGTGATCAACCCGTCCGCCGCCGCCGACCTGACCGACGCGCTGCGCGCCACCTACGAGCGCGACCCGCAGCTGTACTACGAGGACGGCTACCAGGAGATGGTGAACCGCGGCCTGCGGATCGACGTCCAGCCGATCGGCGAGGTCTCCTGGGTCGAGGTCGACAACCACGACGACCTGGCGAAGGCGCGGGAGATCGCGTGCCGGTACTGACCCGACTGGTCCCGTCGCCGCTGTTCGTCGAGATCCGCCCGGGCGCGCTGGACGCGCTCGGCGGCATCCTCGCGGACCAGCGGCTGTCGGCCTCGGGCCGGATCGCGGTCGCGATCAGCAACGGCTCCGGCTCGGCCATGCGCCGCCGCCTGGAGCCGGCCCTGCCCGGCGCCGACTGGTACAACGTGGACGACGGCAGCCTGGACAGCGCGGTGCGGCTGGCCGAGGCGATGCGCGGCGGCCACTACGACGCGATGGTCGGCCTCGGTGGCGGCAAGATCATCGACGCCGCCAAGTACGCCGCGGCCCGGGTCGGCCTGCCGCTGGTCGCGGTCGCCACCAACCTGGCCCACGACGGCATCTGCTCGCCGGTCTCCACTCTGGACAACGACGCCGGCCGCGGCTCCTACGGGGTGCCCAGCCCGATCGGCATCGTGGTCGACCTGGACGTCATCCGACAGGCCCCGCAGCGCTTCGTGGCGGCCGGTGTGGGCGACGTCGTCTCCAACATCTCCGCGTGCGCGGACTGGGAGCTGTCGCACGCGGTGACCGGCGAGCCGGTGGACGGTCTGGCCGTGGCGATGGCCCGCTCGGCGGGCGAGAACCTGCTGCGGCACCCGGGGAGCACCCAGGACCAGGACCTCCTGACGGCGCTCGCCGAGGCCCTGGTACTGTCCGGCATCGCGATGAACATCGCGGGCAGCACCCGGCCCTCGTCGGGTGCCTGCCACGAGATCTCGCATGCCCTGGACGTGCTGTATCCCAAGCGGTCCGCCCAGCACGGCGAGCAGGTCGGCCTCGGCGCCGCCTTCGCCAGCTTCCTGCGGGGCGAGCGCGAGCTGACCGGTCTGATCGTGGAGCGCCTGGCGAGCCACGGACTGCCGGTGACCGCGGCTCAGATCGGCTTCACCGAGGCGGAGTTCACCGAAGCGGTGCACTACGCTCCGAACACCCGACCGGGGCGCTTCACCATCCTCGAACACCTCGACCTCTCCCCTTCCGCAATCAGGGACGCGTACGCCGACTATGTCCAAGCCGTCAACAGCTGACCCCTCCACCGCGGGCGCCGAACGGCCCCCGGTGGACCTGACCCGCCGGCCCTCGATCGAGGAACTGCGCGCGGTGATCCACCCGGAGGGCATGCTCCAGCGCCGCAGTGCCGAGCACTGGGCCGGTCGCCTGTACATGCGGAAGATCTCGCTGCGGATCACCCGGGTGCTCTCCACCGTGACGGCGATCACGCCCAACGGTCTGACGTACCTGATGATGGTCACCGGCATCCTGGCCGGCGCCGCGCTGGTCCTGCCGGGCATCGCGGGCGCCGTCCTGGGCGCCCTGCTGATCCAGGTCTACCTGCTGCTGGACTGCGTGGACGGCGAGGTGGCCCGCTGGCGGCGGCAGACCTCGCTCACCGGCGTCTACCTGGACCGGGTCGGCCACTACATGTCCGAGGCGGCGCTGCTGACCGGCCTCGGCCTGCGCGCCACCGACCTGCTGCACCGCGAGGGCACCGGGTCGCACTGGGAGTGGGCCTTCCTCGGCACCCTGGCCGCGCTCGGCGCGATCCTGATCAAGTCCGAGACCGACCTGGTGGACGTGGCCCGCGCCCGCAGCGGCCTGACGGCCGTCGAGGACAGCGCCTCGGTGCCGCGTTCGGCCTCCGTCGCCAAGGCCCGCCGGGCGGCCTCCTTCCTGAAGTTCCACCGCCTGGTCGGCGCGGTCGAGGCCTCGCTGCTCATCCTGGCCGCCGGCGTCGCCGACGCCGTGCACGGCGGACTGCTCTTCACCCGGCTCGCGGTGGTCGTCCTGGCCGCGATCGCGATGCTCCAGACCGTGCTGCACCTGCTGAGCATCGTCCTCTCCAGCAGGCTGCGATGAGCGCGCGGGGCACCGCGGAGGACTTCCGCCTCGGCGCCGTGATCATCACCATGGGCAACCGGCCCGCCGAGCTCAACGCCTTGATCGAGGCCGTCCGCGCCCAGGAGGGCCCGGCGGTCGAGCTGGCCGTGGTCGGCCAGGGCGTGGAGCTGCCCCCGCTGCCGGAGGGCGTGCGCACCGTCGAGCTGCCGGAGAACCTGGGCATCCCGGGCGGGCGCAACGTCGGCATCGAGCTGTTCGGCCGGGACGGCGCGGAGGTCGACGCCGTCCTCTTCCTGGACGACGACGGCAACCTGCCGCGCACCGACTCGGCCCGCCTGCTGCGCGAGGCCTTCACCGCCGACCCGGAGCTGGGCATCGTCTCCTTCCGGATCGCCGACCCGGACACCGGTGTCACCCAGCGCCGGCACGTCCCCCGGCTGCGCGCCAGCGACCCGCTGCGCTCGTCCCGGGTGACGACCTTCCTGGGCGGCGCGAGCGCGGTGCGCTGCAAGGTGTTCGAGCAGGCCGGGCAGCTGCCCGCCGAGTTCTTCTACGCCCACGAGGAGACCGACCTCGCGTGGCGCGCGCTGGACGCCGGGTGGGCCATCGACTACCGGGCGGACGTGGTGCTGCACCACCCCACGACCTCGCCCGCCCGCCACGCGAGCTACTTCCACAACGTGGCCCGCAACCGGGTCTGGCTCGCGAGGCGGAACCTTCCGGCCCTGTTGGTGCCTCTCTATCTGGGAACCTGGTTCCTGCTGACCCTGGCCCGCCGCCCCTCCCCGGAGGCGCTGAAGGCCTGGTGGGGCGGGTTCCGGGCGGGCTGGCGCGAACCCTGCGGTGCGCGGCGGCCCATGCGGTGGCGTACCGTCTGGCGACTGACCAGGCTGGGCCGACCTCCGATCATCTGATCACATCTGATGGCATCCGCATCGGATGATCGATCGCTGCGGCCGGTGCCCACACACCGGCCGGCTCCCCCGAGATCCCAGTGGATCCCCATCGGCGCACGACCGGCGGACCCCGCCGACCGGCCGCCCCGACCGATCCCGCGTGAAGGACGAATGTGTCGACAGTGAGTGAACCCGTCAGCCTCTCGGCCCCCAGGGGGGCGGACGCGGGCCTGACCCCCAAGCAGCTTGCGGACAAGTACGGTCTGGCGGTGAGCGGCGCCCGTCCCGGCCTGTTCGCCTACTCCAAGCAGCTCTGGGCCCGGCGCCACTTCATCTGGGCCTTCGCCACCGCCCGCCTGGTGGCCCAGTACACCAACGCCAAGCTCGGCCAGCTGTGGCAGGTGGTGACCCCGCTGCTCAACTGCGCGGTGTTCTACCTGGTCTTCGGCGTGATCCTGGCGAGCAAGCAGGGCTTCCCGGACAACACCTACATCGCCTGGCTGTGCATCGGCGTCTTCGTCTTCCAGTTCACCCAGAACGCGGTGCAGGCCGGCACCCGGGCGATCTCCGACAACCTCGGGCTGATCCGGGCGCTGCACTTCCCCCGGGCCAGCCTCCCGATCGCCTTCACCGTGATCCAGCTCCAGCAGCTGCTGATCTCGATGGTCGTCCTGGTCGTCACCGTGCTCGCCGCCGGCATCACCCCGGGCCGGACCTGGCTGCTGATCATCCCGGCGCTGCTCCTGCAGACGCTCTTCAACACCGGCATCTCCCTGGTGATGGCCCGGCTCGGCTCCCGGACCAGCGACATCTCCCAGCTGATCCCGTTCGTGATGCGCGCCTGGATGTTCCTGTCCGGTGTGATGTTCAGCATCCAGGACAAGATCACGCACTGGCCGCACTACATCCAGACGCTGATGTCGCTGAACCCGGCGTCGATCTACATGGACCTGCTGCGGCACGCCTTCGCGCCGGTCATCTACAACCCGCACCAGCCGGTGCACCAGACCCTCCCGCCGCACCAGTGGGCGTACGGCCTGGCCTGGGGCGTGGGCATGTTCGTCGTCGGATACGTCTTCTTCTGGAAGGCCGAGGAGGAGTACGGCCGTGGCTGACATCGACCTGAGCAACAACGACACCGTCACGGACGCGGACGTCGCCCGCGAGCCCACCGTCGTCGTCGACGACGTGCACATCGTCTACAAGGTGCACGGCGCCGGCTCCGGCAAGGGCAGCGCCACCTCGGCGCTGAGCCGCATCATCAGCCGCAAGCGCGCCTCCGGCGTGCGCGAGGTGCACGCGGTCAAGGGCATCAGCTTCACCGCGTACAAGGGCGAGGCGATCGGCCTGATCGGCTCCAACGGCTCCGGCAAGTCGACCATGCTGGCCGCCATCGCCGGCCTGCTGCCGACCGAGAAGGGCGGCATCTACACCAACGGCCAGCCCTCGCTGCTGGGCGTCAACGCCGCGCTGATGAACGAGCTCACCGGTGAGCGCAACGTCGTCCTCGGCTGCCTGGCCATGGGCATGACCCCGGCCCAGGTGAGGGCCCGCTACCAGGACATCGTCGAGTTCTCCGGCATCAACGACAAGGGCGACTTCATCTCCCTGCCGATGCGCACCTACTCCTCCGGCATGGGCGCCCGGCTGCGCTTCTCGATCGCCGCCGCGAAGACCCACGACGTGCTGCTGATCGACGAGGCCCTCGCCACCGGCGACCAGGCCTTCCAGCAGCGCAGCAAGCGGCGGATCGACGAGCTGCGCAAGTCCGCCGGTACGGTCTTCCTGGTCAGCCACGACAACAACTCGATCCGCGAGGTCTGCGAGCGGACCATATGGATCGAGGCCGGCGAGCTGGTCATGGACGGACCCACCGAGGAGGTCGTGAGCCGCTACGAGCGCGGCGAGCGACCGTAGTCCCCGTCACACTCCCGCGGGGCCGGTTCCGGAGCTTCCGGAGCCGGCCCCGCGCCTTTCCCGCCGCCCGGCGCGGAGGCGAGCGCCCGGTGCCCCGGCGGGGCGCTCTTCTCCGGCGCGCCCGGGCGTGTCAGCCTGGTGGTCGCGGGGGCGGTGTGCCGTGCGTGACGCCCGCGCTCGGACGCGTGTCCGAGTCGGACCGGTCGTGCCAAGCGGTGTAGAACGGGGGAGTGACAGCAGTGTCGGCTTCGGCCCAGCCCAGAGATACGCCGGTGAACGGTTCCGCAGGACAGACCCTGGACAAGGCGGGCGCGGAGAACTTCCCCGTCGCCCCGTTCTTCCTGCCCGCGGCCTGGCGCGACGACCTGATGGCGGTGTACGGCTTCGCCCGCCTGGTCGACGACGCCGGCGACGGCGACCTGGCCGACCCGGCCGCCACCGCCCGGCTGCTCGGGGTCGAGCAGACGCCCCCCGCCACCCCTTCGGACCAGTCCGGCCCGCCGGCTCCGCAGGAGACCGCCTTCCGGCTCGCCCTGCTCGACGGACTGGAGCAGGACCTCGACCGGGTCTTCGAGACGGCCCTGTGCACCGCCGGCGGCTCCGGAGCGGCCGGCGCGGACCGCCCCCGCCACCCGCTGATGAGCGCGCTCGTCCCGCTGGTCGACCGGCACGGCCTGACCCCCGAACCGTTCCGCCGTCTGATCGAGGCCAACCGGGTGGACCAGACCACCTCCCGCTACGCCACCTTCGACGACCTGATCGGCTACTGCACCCTCTCCGCCGACCCGGTCGGCCGCCTCGTGCTGGCCATCGCGGGCGTCTCCACCCCCGAGCGGACCGAACTCTCCGACGCCGTCTGCAGCGGCCTCCAGGTGGTCGAGCACATCCAGGACGTGGCCGAGGACCTGGCCCACGGCCGGATCTACCTGCCCGCGGAGGACCTGGCCCGCTTCGGCGTCACCGAGGCCGACCTGGCCGCGCCCTCCGCCGACGGCGCGGTGCGCGAGCTGATCGCCTTCGAGGTCGAGCGGGCCCGCACCCTGCTCGACCGCGGCGCACCATTGGTAGGTACGGTTCGGGGGAGGCTTCGACTGCTCCTGGCGGGATTCACCGCAGGCGGCTATGCGGCCCTGGCGGCCGTCGAGGACGCCGGGTACGACGTGCTCGCCCAGCAGGCGAAGCCGGACAAGCGCCGCCTCGCAGCGAAGGCGGCGGCCATCTTCGCGAAGGGAAGGTGAACGCCCGCGTGGCGGCATCACCACTGGCGTCGGCCCAGGTCATGGCGGCGTACCGGTACTGCGAGGCAGTCACCGGACTGCAGGCGCGCAACTTCAGCTACGGCATCCGGTTGCTGCCAGAACCCAAGCGGTTGGCCATGTCGGCCCTGTACGCCCTGGCCCGCCGGGTGGACGACATCGGCGACGGCGACCTCCCGGACGACCGCAAGGCCGAGGCGCTGGTGCGCACCCGGGAGCTGGTGGACGAGGTCCGCTCCGGGGTGGTCGCCGAGGACGACACCGACCCGATCAAGGTCGCCCTGGCCGACGCGGCCCGGCGCTTCCCGATCCCGCTCGGCGGTTTCGACGAGCTGATCGACGGCGTCGAGATGGACCTCAAGGGCGCCGAGTACCAGACGTACGACGAGCTGAAGGTCTACTGCCGCTGCGTGGCCGGCGCGATCGGCCGGCTCTCGTTGGGCGTCTACGGCTGCGACGACCCGGAGCTCGGGGCGCGCTACGCGGACACCCTGGGCCTGGCGCTGCAGCTCACCAACATCCTGCGCGACCTGCGCGAGGACGCCCTGACCGGCCGCACCTACCTGCCCGCCGAGGACCTGGTCCGGTTCGGCTGCGAGCAGGGCTTCGCCCTGCCCGAGCCGCCGGTCGGCGCGGACTTCACCGGTCTGGTGGCCTTCGAGGCCGCCCGTGCCCAGGCCGCCTTCGAGGAGGGCCTGCGGCTGCTGCCGATGCTCGACCGCCGGAGCCGCGCCTGCACCGCCGCGATGGCCGGGATCTACCACCGGCTGCTCGGCCGGATCGCCGCCGAACCGGAGTCGGTCCTGCGCGGCCGGGTCTCGCTGCCGGGCTGGGAGAAGGCGTACGTGGCGCTTTCCGGGCTCGCCGGGGGGCGTTCTTGATTCTCGCAACAGTTCTGTCACGCTGTGTCAGCTGGGAATCACGTGCGGGTAGTTCCGTGTTGAACAAACGAGGATCTTCTTCAGGGACCGCCCGCGGGCGGTCCACCGACTGCGAGGGGGAGGGCCGATGACCGGGCGAGCCGATGCCGCGCGCCCGGCCGCCGTGGTGGTCGGCGGCGGTCTCGCCGGGATCACCGCCGCGCTGCGCCTCGCCGAGGCGGGCCACCGGGTCACCCTCGCGGAGGGGCGGCCCCGGCTCGGCGGCCTGGCCTTCTCCTTCCAGCGCGGCGAGCTCACCGTCGACAACGGCCAGCACGTCTACCTGCGCTGCTGCACCGCCTACCGCGGCCTGCTGGAGCGCCTCGGCGCCTCCCGGCTGGTCCACCTCCAGGACCGCCTCGACATCCCGGTGCTCTCCGTCACCGGGCCGCCGGAGGCCCCGGTGCGCACCCTGGGCCGACTGCGCCGGGCCGGCCTGCCCGTCCCGCTGCACCTGGCCGGCAGCCTGGCCCGCTACCCGCACCTGTCCCCGGCCGACCGCGCCCGGGTGGTCCGCGGCGCGCTAGCCCTGCGGGGCCTGGACCTCGCGGACCCGGCCCTGGACGAGGTCTCCTTCGGCGACTGGCTGCGCCGCAACGGGCAGAACGCCGCCACCCAGGCCGCCCTGTGGGACCTGGTCGGCGTCGCCACCCTGAACGCCCGGGCCGACCAGGTCTCGCTGGCGCTCGCCGGGATGGTGTTCAAGACCGGCCTGCTCTCCGACCCGGGCGCCTCGGACATCGGCACCGCCGCCGTCCCGCTCGGCGTGATCCACCACGACCGGGCGCTCACCGAGCTGGAGCGGGCCGGCGTCCGGGTGCTGCTGCGGTCCCGGGTGGCCGAGCTGAAGCCGGCCGCGCCGCAGCACGCCGTCCGGCTGGAGGGCGGGGAACTGCTCACCGCCGACACCGTGGTGCTGGCCGGCGCCCAGGACAGCGCGGCCGCGCTGCTGCCGCCGAACGCGGTCCCCGGGCAGGAGCGGCTGGCCGGCTTCGGCACCGCGCCGATCCTCAACGTGCACGTGGTCTACGACCGCAAGGTGCTGCGCCGGCCGTTCTTCGCCGCGCTCGGCTCCCCGGTGCAGTGGGTCTTCGACCGCACCGCGCACTCCGGCCTGGCCGCCACCCCGACGGGCCGGGCCCACCCGGGCGCCCAGTACCTGGCGCTGTCGCAGTCCGCCGCGCAGGACGAGATCGACCTGCCGGTGGCCGAGCTGCGCGGCCGCTACCTGCCCGAGCTGGGCCGGCTGCTGCCGGCCGCGGCCCAGGCCGAGGTGCTGGACTTCTTCGTCACCCGGGAGCGCACCGCGACCTTCGACCCGGCGCCGGGCAACGGGGCGCTGCGCCCCTCGGCCCGCACCGAGGTCCCCGGCCTGTTGCTGGCCGGCTCGTGGACGGCCACCGGCTGGCCCGCGACCATGGAGGGCGCCGTGCGCAGCGGCCACGCCGCGGCCGACGCCGCGCTCGCCGCGGCCGGCACCCGGACGCCGGTGGACCGCGGCGACGGGAGGTGGCCCAGGTGACGGCGGGCCCCGCCGCCGGAGAGCCCGCCAGAGCCGACGGGCGTACCGTCGAGCGCACCGGCGCATCCACCGGGAGCGGCCCGGCCGGCCGTACCGGCACCACCGGCGCTGCTGGAACCATCGGCACCGGCACTCGATTCGACACCAGCCGCACCGACAGCGCCCGGCCGCCCCGTGCGGCCCGGCACCACGAGGAAGAGGGAACGCACGTGGAGTCACGCACCGGCTACGCCGTCGGAGGCACGGCGCACGCCGAACCGGTCTCGGTGCCGGAGCTGCTCGCCCGCAGCCGTACGCTCTGCACCCCGCCGCTACGGGCCGCCGTCGCCCGACTGGCCGCACCCATGGACACCGTCGCCGCCTACCACTTCGGCTGGATCGACCGGGACGGCACCCCGGTGACGGGGGACGGCGGCAAGGCCGTGCGCCCGGCGCTGGCGCTGCTGTCCGCCCGGGCCACCGGCGCGGCGGCCGAGGTCGGCGTGCCCGGTGGGGTCGCGGTTGAACTGGTGCACAACTTCTCCCTCCTCCATGATGATCTGATGGACGGTGACGAGACCCGACGGCACCGGGCCACCGCCTGGACGGTCTTCGGGCCGGCCCAGGCGATCCTGGTCGGCGACGCCCTGGCGACGCTCGGCACCGAGGTGCTGCTCGACGCCGCCGTGACCGGCGGGGCGAGCGCCACCGACGCCGCGCGCGCCGTCCGGCTGCTCACCACGGCGACCCGCCGGCTGATCGACGGCCAGGCCATGGACGTCGCCTTCGAACAGCGCGACAGCGTCACGGTCGCCGAGTGCCTGGAGATGGAGGGCGGCAAGACGGCGGCACTGCTGGCCGCCGCCTCGGCGATCGGCGCCGTCCTGGCCGGCGCCGACGACAAGGTCTCCGACTCGCTCCAGCGCTACGGCCACCACCTGGGCCTCGCCTTCCAGGCGGTGGACGACCTGCTCGGCATCTGGGGCGCCACCGAGGTCACCGGCAAGCCGCACTGGGGGGACCTGCGCCAGCGCAAGAAGTCCCTTCCGGTCGCCGCCGCCCTGGCCGAGGGCGGAGCGGCCTCGCGCCGGCTCGCCGAAGAGCTGGCCGACCCGAAGGGACGCGGGGAGGAGAGCGAGCCCGAGCTCGCCGCCCGCGCCGCCCTGATCGAGGACGCCGGCGGCCGCGCCTGGACCCGGGAGGAGGCCCGCCGCCAGCACACGACTGCCCTCGCCGCCCTGGACGAGGTGCCCATGACCGACGAGGTGCGGGAGCACTTCGTCGCACTCGCCGAATTCGTGGTGGTACGAGAGAGGTGACGTTACGTTGACAGCAACCGCGGACGGCCGGCTCGACCCTGAGTACGATTCCGAGCCGGTCGCGGTGGGCGACCGCCCCCCGGCCCTGCTGGGCACGGGGCGGTGGCAGCCCGAGGACACCGACCAGCCGCGGCCGGCCGGTGAGACGGACCACGGACCGGCCGACGCGCGGGAGGCCCTGGCCCGCGCCACCACCCACCTGCTCTCCCTGCAGTCGTCCGAGGGCTGGTGGAAGGGCGACCTGGAGACCAACGTCACCATGGACGCCGAGGACTTACTGCTCCGCCAGTTCCTGGGAATCCGCACCGAGGAGCAGACCCGCGCCACCGCCGAATGGATCCGCTCCCAGCAGCGCGAGGACGGCACCTGGTCCACCTTCCACGGCGGGCCGCCCGAGCTGTCCACCACCGTCGAGGCGTACGTCGCCCTCAAGCTGGCCGGGGACGACCCGGAAGCCCCGCACATGCTGGCCGCCGCGCGCTACGTCCGCTCCGCCGGGGGCATCGCGGCCGCCCGGGTGTTCACCCGGATCTGGCTCGCCCTGTTCGGCTGGTGGCCCTGGGAACGGCTGCCCGAGATGCCGCCCGAGATCATCTTCCTGCCCAGGTGGCTGCCGCTGAACATCTACGCCTTCGGCTGCTGGGCCCGCCAGACCATCGTCCCGCTGACGGTCGTCTCCTCCCACCGCCCGGTCCGTCCGGCGCCCTTCCCGCTCACCGAGCTGCACACCGACCCGAACGACCCGTACCCCCACCGGCCGCTCGCCCCCGCCACCACCTGGGACGGCCTGTTCGAACGCCTCGACAAGGCGCTGCACGCCTACCACCGCCGGGCCTTCCGCCCGCTGCGCCGACTGGCCCTCTCGCAGGCCTGCCGCTGGATCGTCGAACGCCAGGAGGCCGACGGCTGCTGGGGCGGCATCCAGCCCCCCGCCGTCTACTCGCTGATCGCCCTGCACCTGGAGGGCTACGAGCTGGAGCACCCGGTGATGAAGGCCGGACTCTCCTCCTTCGACCGCTTCACCGTGCACACCGAGGACGGCAAGCGCTGGCTGGAGGCCTGCCAGTCCCCGGTCTGGGACACCTGCCTGGCCACCATCGCCCTGGTCGACGCCGGGGTGCCGGCCGACCACCCGGCGCTGGTCTCCGCCGTCGACTGGATGCTCGGCGAGGAGATCCGCAAGCCCGGCGACTGGACCGTGAAGCGGCCCGGGCTCGCCCCCGGCGGCTGGGCCTTCGAGTTCGAGAACGACACCTACCCCGACATCGACGACACCGCCGAGGTGGTGCTCGCGCTGCGCCGGGTCGCCCACCCCGACCCGGCCAAGGTCGACGGCGCGGTGGACCGGGGCGTGCTGTGGAACCTCGGCATGCAGTCCAAGAACGGCGCCTGGGGCGCCTTCGACGTGGACAACACCAGCACGCTGCCCAACAAGCTGCCGTTCTGCGACTTCGGCGAGGTGGTCGACCCGCCGTCCGCCGACGTCACCGCGCACGTGGTGGAGATGCTCGCCGAGACCGGCCGCTCCCGCGACCCCCGGACCAGGCGCGGCATCGAGTGGCTGCTGCGCAACCAGGAGGCGGACGGCTCCTGGTTCGGCCGCTGGGGCACCAACTACATCTACGGCACCGGTTCGGTGCTGCCCGCCCTGGTGGCGGCCGGCGTCCCCGACGAGCACCCGGCGATCCGCCGGGCGGTGCGCTGGCTGGAGGACCGGCAGAACGCCGACGGCGGCTGGGGCGAGGACATGCGCTCCTACGACGACCCGGCGCGCTGGGCCGGGCGCGGCGACTCCACCGCCTCGCAGACCGCGTGGGCGCTGATGGCGCTGCTCGCGGCCGGCGAGGGGCCGAAGGACCGGGCCAACCCGGCGGTGGAGCGCGGCGCGGAGTGGTTGGTGCGCACCCAGCTGCCCGAGGGCACCTGGGACGAGCCGCAGTTCACCGGCACCGGCTTCCCGTGGGACTTCTCCATCAACTACCACCTGTACCGGCTGGTCTTCCCGGTCACCGCGCTCGGCCGCTACCTCAACGGCGCCCCGGGCACGATCCGGGCCGACGGAACCCCGGCGATCGGGACGGCGCGGTGACCACCGCGCCCCTGCTGGTGCTCTGCGCCCTGGGCCCCGAGGTCTGGGCCCTGCGCGGCGGCGACTGGCGCGGTGCGACCGGAGGGTCCCCGGTGCTGGTGCGCACCGGGGTCGGCCGGCGCCGCGCCGGGCTGGCCGTCCGGCGCCTGCTCGGCTCCGCGCCCAGCGGCTACGGCGCCGTGGTGGTGGCCGGCTTCGGCGCCGCGCTCGGCCCGGGCGTCCTGCCCGGCGACGTGGTCGCCGCCGACGGCGTGCGCGACGCCGAGGGCCACCTGTACCCGCTCGACTCCGGCGCGGAGCTCACCCGGGCGCTGAAGGAGCGCGGCCTGACCGTGCACACCGGCGTGCACCACACCGCCGACCACGTGGTGCGCGGCATCGAACGGCGGGCGCTGCACCTCCAGGGCGCGCTCGCCGTCGACATGGAGGCCGCCGCCGTCCTGGCCGCGCTGCGCGAGGTCCGGCCCGTGCTGCCGGCGGCCGTTCTGCGGGTGGTGGTGGACACGCCCGAGCACGAGCTGCTGCGGCCCGGCACCCTCCCGGCCGGGGTGCGCGCCTGGCGGACCCTGCGGGCGACGGTACCCGCCCTCGTCGACTGGTACCGGCAGGAGCGCGCGCCCGGCTCCGTAGACCTGAACCACCCCACATCCTCGACGCTCCCCCAGGAGGCGAGCTAGCCATGGCCATGCCGTTGCGCCAGACCGTGCGGGTCGGCACCTACCTCATGCAGCAGAAGCTGCTCAAGCGCCGGGACAAGTTCCCGCTGATCGTGGAGCTGGAACCGCTCTTCGCCTGCAACCTCGCCTGTGAGGGCTGCGGCAAGATCCAGCACCCGGCGGGCGTCCTGAAGCAGCGGATGCCCGTCGCCCAGGCGGTCGGCGCGGTCCTGGAGTCGGGTGCCCCGATGGTCTCGATCGCCGGCGGCGAGCCGCTGATGCACCCGCAGATCGACGAGATCGTCCGGCAGCTGGTCGAGCGCCGCAAGTACGTGTTCCTCTGCACCAACGCGCTGCTGATGCGCAAGAAGATGGACAAGTTCACGCCCTCGCCGTACTTCACCTTCGCGGTGCACATCGACGGCATGCGCGAGCGGCACGACGAGTCGGTGGCCAAGGAGGGCACCTTCGACGAGGCCGTGGCCGCGATCAAGGAGGCCAAGCGGCGCGGCTTCCGGGTCACCACCAACAGCACCTTCTTCAACACCGACACCCCGCAGACCGTCATCGAGGTGCTGGACTACCTCAACGACGAGCTCAAGGTGGACGAGATGATGATCTCGCCCGCCTACGCCTACGAGAAGGCCCCCGACCAGGAGCACTTCCTCGGCGTCGAGCAGACCAGGGCGCTCTTCCGCGCGGCCTTCGCCGACGGCAACCGCAAGCGCTGGCGCCTCAACCACAGCCCGCTCTTCCTGGACTTCCTGGAGGGCAAGGCCGACTTCGAGTGCACCCCCTGGGGCATCCCCAACTACTCGCTGTTCGGCTGGCAGCGGCCCTGCTACCTGATGGCCGACGGCTACGTGCCGACCTATCGCGAGCTGGTCGAGAAGACCGACTGGAGCAAGTACGGCCGCGGCAAGGACCCGCGCTGCGAGAACTGCATGGCCCACTGCGGCTACGAGCCGACCGCCGTCCTCGCGACGATGGGCTCGCTGCAGCAGTCGCTGCGCGCCATCACCGAGACCGTCAACGGCAACAAGGGCCGCTGAGCGGGGAGCCGACCTCCGGGTCGGCGCCCCGGCTCCGGGCCCCGCGCCCGGGGCCGGCTCCGCCCCCGCAGCCAGGCCGGCCCGCGCCCGGGCCGGGTGGAGGCACCACCGCACCGCTCCGAGTCGTGAGGTGAACCCATGTCACTGCTCTCCCGCGTCACGTCCCCGGCCGAGCTGCGCAAGCTCCCGGCCGTCGAACTGCCCCTGCTCGCCGACGAGATCCGCGACTTCCTGATCGAGGCCGTCACCCGCACCGGCGGCCACCTCGGGCCCAATCTCGGCGTGGTGGAGCTGACCATCGCGCTGCACCGGGTCTTCGACTCGCCGTACGACCGGATCGTCTTCGACACCGGCCACCAGAGCTACGTCCACAAACTGCTCACCGGCCGCCAGGACTTCAGCCGGCTGCGGATGCGCGGCGGACTCTCCGGGTACCCCGCGCGGGGCGAGTCCGAGCACGACCTGGTCGAGAACTCGCACGCCTCCACCGCGCTCTCCTACGCCGACGGCCTGGCCAAGGCGGCCCGGCTGCTCGGCCAGCACGACCGGCACACCGTCGCGGTGATCGGCGACGGCGCCCTCACCGGCGGCCTCGCCTGGGAGGCGCTCAACAACATCGCCGAGGCGCGCGACCGGCCGCTGGTCATCGTCGTCAACGACAACGAGCGTTCCTACGCCAGGACCATCGGCGGCCTCGCCAACCACCTGGCCACCCTGCGCACCACCCAGGGCTACGAGCGGTTCCTCGCCCTGGGCAAGGAGGCCCTGCAGCGCACCCCGCTGGTCGGCCAGCCGATCTTCGACGCGCTGCACGGCGCCAAGAAGGGGTTCAAGGACGCCTTCGCTCCGCAGGGCATGTTCGAGGACCTCGGCCTCAAGTACCTCGGGCCGATCGACGGCCACGACCTGGGCGCGGTCGAACAGGCGCTGCGCCAGGCCCGCAACTTCGGCGGACCGGTCATCGTGCACTGCCTGACCGTCAAGGGCCGCGGCTACCGGCCGGCCGAGCAGGACGAGGCCGACCGCTTCCACGCCGTCAACCCGATCGACCCGTACACCTGCCTGCCGATCTCGCCCAGCGGCGGCGTCTCCTGGACCTCGGTGTTCGGGGACGAGCTGCTCACCCTCGGAGCCGAGCGGCCGGACCTCGTGGCGATCACCGCGGCCATGCTCCAGCCGGTGGGCCTGGCCCCGTTCGCCAAGGCCTACCCGGAGCGGACCTTCGACGTCGGGATCGCCGAGCAGCATGCCGTCACCAGCGCGGCGGGGCTGGCCACCGGCGGACTGCACCCGGTGGTCGCGGTCTACGCGACCTTCCTCAACCGGGCCTTCGACCAGGTGCTGATGGACGTCGCCCTGCACCGGCTGGGCGTCACCTTCGTGCTCGACCGCTCCGGGGTGACCGGGCCGGACGGCGCCTCGCACAACGGCATGTGGGACATGTCGATCCTCCAGGTCGTCCCCGGCCTGCGGCTTGCCGCGCCGCGCGACGCGGAACAGCTGCGCGCCCAGCTGCGCGAGGCTGTCGAGGTCGGCGACGCCCCGACCGTCGTCCGCTTCCCGAAGGGGAACGTCGGGCCCGCGGTGCCGGCCGTCGAGCGGACCGGCGGGGTGGACGTGCTGCTGCGCACCGGGCGGGCGCCGGAGATCCTGCTGGTCGCCGTCGGCACCACCGCCTCCGCCTGCCTGGACGCGGCCCGGCTGCTGCTCGCCGAGGGCTTCACCGCGACCGTGGTCGACCCGCGCTGGGTCAAGCCGGTCGACCCGGTGCTGCCCGAACTCGCCGCCGCCCACCGGCTGGTGGTCACCGTCGAGGACAACGGCCGTACCGGAGGCGTCGGTTCGGCCGTCGCCCAGGCGCTGCGCGACGCCGACGTGGACGTGCCGGTGCGGGTGCTCGGCCTGCCCCAGGAGTTCCTCGGCCACGCCTCGCGCGGGGAGATCCTGGAGGAGGCGGGGCTGACCGGGACCGGGGTCGCCGCCCAGACCGCCGTCTTCGCCAAGAACCTGCTACCGACCCGAGGAGCGAACCCGCGCCATGCCGGCTGAACCAGACCGCCCCGCCTTCGACCTCGCCGCGCTGATCGCCGAACGCGGCGGCGAGCGCTACGAGTTGCACGGCCGCTACCTCAACCCGCAGCTGCCGCGGATGCTGCGCACCATCGGCTTCGACAGGTACTACGAGCGCGCCCGGGGCCAGTACTTCTACGACGCCGAGGGCAACGAGTACCTCGACATGCTGGCCGGCTTCGGCATCTTCGCGCTCGGCCGCCACCACCCGGTGGTGCGCTCGGCGGTCCAGCAGGTGATGGACCTCGACCTGCCGGACCTGGTCCGCTTCGACTGCTCACCGCTGCCCGGGCTGCTGGCCGAGCGGCTGCTGTCGTACGCGCCCGGACTGGACCGGGTGTTCTTCGGCAACAGCGGCACCGAAGCGGTGGAGACGGCGCTCAAGTTCGCCCGGTACGCCACCGGACGGAAGCGGATCCTGTACGCCGACCACGCCTTCCACGGGCTGACCACCGGCTCGCTCTCCGTCAACGGGGAGAGCGGCTTCCGCAAGGGCTTCGACCCGCTGCTGCCGGACACCGCCGTCCCGCTCGGCGATCTCGGCGCGCTGGCCAAGGAGTTGAAGCGCGGCGACGTCGCGGGGCTGATCGTCGAGCCGATCCAGGGCAAGGGCGTCCAGGCGCCGCCGCCCGGCTGGCTGCGGGCCGCCCAGGCGCTGCTCCACGAGCACCGGGCGCTGCTGATCTGCGACGAGGTGCAGACCGGCATCGGCCGCACCGGCGAGTTCTTCGCCTACCAGCACGAGGACGGCGTGCTGCCGGACCTGGTCTGCGCCGCCAAGGCGCTGTCCGGCGGGTACGTGCCGGTCGGGGCGACGCTCGGCAAGGGCTGGATCTTCGAGAAGGTGTACTCCTCGATGGACCGGGTGCTGGTGCACTCGGCCAGCTTCGGGTCCAACGCCCAGGCCATGGCGGCCGGGCTGGCGACCCTGGCGGTGATGGGCGACGAGCAGGTGGTGGAGAACGCCCGCAAGGTGGGCGACTACTTCCGTGGACGGCTGACCGCGCTGGTCGACCAGTACGAGCTGCTCGCCGAGGTGCGTGGGCGCGGGCTGATGATCGGGATCGAGTTCGGCCGGCCCAAGTCGCTGAAGCTGCGCACCGGTTGGACCGCGCTCCAGGCGGCGCGCAAGGGGCTGTTCGCGCAGATGGTGGTCGTGCCGCTGCTGCAGCGGCACCGCATCCTGACCCAGGTGTCGGGGGACCACCTGGAAGTGATCAAGCTGATCCCCCCGCTGATCATCACCGAGCGTGACGTGGACCGGTTCGTGGACGCCTTCACCGAGATCATGGACGAGGCCCACCGGGGGAGCGGGCTGATGTGGGACTTCGGGCGGACGCTGGTGAAGCAGGCGGTCGGCGGGCGCTGAGGCTGCCGGGGCCGCCGGGGTCGGGATCGTGGGTGCACGGTGTGGGAAGTCGACGGCACGGAGTGGGAAGTCGGCCGGGTCGACTTCCCACTCCGTGGGAGACACCGCGTCAGAGCTCGGTCCGGCGGCGCCGGATGACAACCACGAGATCGACGGCGGCGAACAGGGTGAGCAGGCCGCAGGCCACGGCGAAGCCGGTGAGGGTGCCCCGGCTGGGCGCACCGTAGGCGGGCGAGACGGCCGCCCAGACGGCGAAGCCCGCCGTGGCCAGCGCGAACAAGGGGGTGAAGGTGAGCGAGAGCAGGTAGCGGAGCTTGAGGTCGCTGCGGGCGGTGGCCGGCTCGGTGCCGCTGCGCCACCGGCACGGGGTGGTGGTGCGCATGCCGTTCACCTCCGGACCGCGTGGGTCGGGCTACGATTCCAGCGTACGTCCGAGGAGGCGAGCCGGGGGAGGCGCGATGTCGGGTTCGGACGCGGTGGGGGCGGGGTCCGGTGCGGCGGGTTCGGGTTCGGGTTCGGGGGCGGCGGGCCAGGACGGCGAGGGGTATGCGGGGCTGCGGATCGAGCGGGCCCGGGAGTTGGCCCGGCGGCACGGCTGGGCGTCGGTCCGGGTGCTGGAGCCGGGGGACCTGATGACCATGGAGTACCGGCAGGGGCGGCTCAACCTCGCGGTGCGCAACGGTGTGGTCGAGCGCAGTTGGGAGGGGTAGGACCGCGGGTGACCCGTCGGCTCTGGTTCGGGCGGGCCCGGGTTCAGCAGAGCAGGTGCCGGCGGCCGAAGCGCCGGTGGAGCCGCTGTTCGGCGGCGGCGACCAGGGGTTCCAGCAGCGGCAGCGAGAGCAGGACGAGCAGTCCGGCGGCCCAGCCGGCCAGGACGTCGGTGACCCAGTGGGTGCCCAGGTAGACCGTGGTCAGACCGATCGAGCAGGCGGTGGCGGCGGCGATCACCGCACCGGTCCGCCGCCAGCGGACGGCGAGGTAGGCGAGCACGCCCCAGGTGACCACCGCGTTGGCGGTGTGGCCGGAGGGGAAGATGGTGCCGCCGGAGAAGAGCTCGGGCGAGCCGACGTACTGGGCGTAGTGCGGGCCGAGCCGACCGGTGACGATCTTGACCGCGCCGACGGTGACGTTGAGCAACAACAGCGCGATGCCCATGACCAGCAGCGGGCGCAGTCGGCCGAGGCGGTGGGCCCGCCAGCCGAGCCAGACGAAGGCGGCGATCGCCGACGGCCCGCGCTGCCCGGCGACCACCCAGGTGTCGAGCAGCGGCTCCAGTCGGGGCCACCGCTCGTAGGGGCGCAGCAGCCGGACCGACCAGTCGAGGTCGACCAGCGCGGTGTTGAGCAGGACACCGGCCAGCACCAGCAGGTAGCCGGCCAGGGTGACGGCGAGGAGGGCGGCCTGCCGTCGGCTCATCGGCGGCCAGCCGGGCTCGCCGGGGTCGGGGCCGAGCGGGGCGAGGTGGCGCGCGGGGGCGGTGGGACGGTCCAGGCGGCCGGTCTCGGCGGTGCGGCGCTCCGGCCCCTGGCGCGGAAGGGGAACGGGGGTACTTCTGGATTGCACGGGGTGACCTTACCCATCCGGACAGGGCTATTCCGGTGGTAATTGTCATTTTCCCGGGAAATCGACAATTGGGCCGACCAGGGGTGGTCCGAGGGGTGATTTCCGCTATTTCAGGATCGAAAGCCAGTGTGGTCGTCGAATGGTTCTGCAAAAGCCCCGGTAAAGCAAACGGAGTGGGAGGCCGGTGCGCCCGGCTTCCCACTCCGTGGTAACCCTGTGTAGGTTCCGTGCTCAGTCGAGGGGGCCGCCCGCGACGTAGATCACCTGGCCGGAGACGAAGCCGGCGCCCTCGCTCGCGAGGAACGCGATGGTGTGGGCGACGTCCTCGGGCTGACCGACCCGCTGGACCGGGATCTGAGAGGCTGCGGCCCGCTTGAAGTCTTCGAAGTCCATGCCGACCCGGGCCGCGGTGGCTGCTGTCATGTCCGTGGCGATGAAGCCCGGGGCGACCGCGTTGGCCGTGATGCCGAACTTGCCCAGCTCGATGGCCAAAGTCTTGGTGAAGCCCTGGAGACCGGCCTTGGCGGCCGAGTAGTTGGCCTGGCCGCGGTTGCCCTGGGCCGAGGACGAGGACAGGTTGACGATGCGGCCGAAACCGGCGTCGACCATGTGCTTCTGCACCGCGCGGGTCATCAGGAAGGCGCCGCGGAGGTGAACGTTGATGACCGTGTCCCAGTCGGACTCGGACATCTTGAAGAGCAGGTTGTCGCGGAGCACACCCGCGTTGTTCACCAGGACGACGGGGGCGCCGAGCTCGGCGGCCACCCGGTCGACGGCGGCCTGGACCTGCTCGGCGTCCGAGACGTCGGCGCCGACGGCGAGCGCCCTGCCGCCGCCGGCGGTGATCCGGTCGACGGTCTCCTGGCCGGCCGCTTCGTCCAGGTCCAGGACGGCGACCGCGTAGCCGTCGGCGGCCAGCCGGACGGCGGTGGCGGCGCCCAGGCCGCGGGCGGCGCCGGTCACGACGGCGACCCGGGGGGCGGTGCTCTGCTCGGTCATGCTCGCTCTCGTCTCTCTCGGGAGTGCCTCCCGGGGAGAGCCCCCGGAGAGGGTGGCCACACCCTACCGGCGGGTAGGGGGAGCGGCCAGGGCGGAGAGACGCAGGTGACGGTGGGTAAGGACCGACCGGTCGGCTTTCTGCTGAGAACGGGTTACTGCAAGCTGTTCGCAGCGAGTAAATATGCCAATGTTGCCGAACCTGCGTCTACTATCCGCCCCTGCCTGCCAGCAAGGGCCCGCCGTTTGTATAGTGTCCGCCAGCAGCCACCGGCTGCACGGCTGGAGCGCCCTCCCTCATAGCTGGACGCCCACTCGCCGTTACTGCCCCACCCGGGTGTCCCACACACACCGGGTGTGACATCGGGACGGATACATGGTGCTGGGGGAGATCCCGACAACCCGCGTGTCTACGCGACTGCAGCAGTCGCCAGGACACCTGATTCGCGTGGCACAGCAGGTCCACACCCGCTTGTGGTCCGAACACGTCGGAGCCGATCTCACGGCTCCGCAGTTCGCCGTGCTGCTGGTCCTGGCCCTGGAACCGGGTGCGGACCAGCGGACGGTCGGCGAGCGGGCCTCGCTCGACAAGGCCACGATGGCCGAGATGGTCGCGCGGCTGGTCCGTCGTGGCCTGGTGCTGCGCAGGCGCGACCCGGCCGACGGCCGGCGCAAGCTGCTGGCCCTCTCGCAGGGCGGCGCCCAGGCGGTGCGCGAGGCCACCGGTGGTGTGGTCCGCGTTCAGCGCGTCCTGTTCGAACCGCTCACGGCGGAGGAACAGGTCGAGATCGTCCGGGTGATGGCCAAGATAGCCAGGCTGGAGCCCGCGGCGGTCGCCGTCATCACCGACGCGCGGCCGATACTGGACGCCCAGCGGGCGATCGGCTACCTGATCAGGGTGAGCCAGCAGGTGCACACCAAGCTCTGGTCGGAGCACGTGGGCGCCGAGCTGACGGCTCCGCAGTACGCGGTGCTGGACGCGTTGGAGCTGGAACCGGGCGCCGACCAGCGCACGGTCGGCGAGCTGGCCTCGCTGGACAAGGCCACGATGGCCGAGATGGTCAGCCGGCTGGTGCGCCGCGGTCTGGTGCAGCGTCGGCGCGACCCCTCGGACGGACGGCGCAACCTGCTCTCGCTCTCACCGGCGGGACAGGACCTGCTGCACCGCTCGGCCGCTGGGGTGGCCGAGGTCCAGCGGCTGCTGCTGGCACCGCTGGAGGAGGGTGAGCACGAGGCCGCGCTCGCGCTCATCGCCAAGGCGGGCAGGCTGTAGGTCAAAAGTTCGCCACCGTAGCCAAAACGATTCGCCAAAACGCTGAGGGTCCATGGCCATGGGCTTTGGCGCATCGGGGCACACCGAAGGCCGCCCGCTCCTGTAGAGGTGCGGGCGGTCTTCGTGCGACCGGTGGTCAGCCGGTCGGGTGCTCAGACGGTTCGGGGGCCCGGGAGCCGGGACCCCGGGCGCGTCAGTTCCAGTCGAACTCCTGCGGGTCCGGGCCGATCCGCTTGCCGGTGGCCACGGCGGCGATCGCCGCGAGGTCCTCGGCGTCCAGCTCGAAGCCGGCGACGTCCAGGTTCTCCCGGATCCGGGACGGGGTGACCGACTTCGGGATGGCGATCACACCGCTCTGGAGGTGCCAGCGCAGCACCACCTGGGCGACCGTGCGGCCGTGCTTCTCGGCGATCTTCACCAGTGCGGGCTCGGCGAGCAGCTCCTTGCCCTGGCCCAGCGGGCTCCACGCCTCGGTGGCGATGCCGTGCTCGGCGTGGAACGCGCGCAGCTCCGTCTGCGGGAAGTACGGGTGCAGCTCGACCTGGTTCAGGGCCGGGGCGACGGAGGCCTCGTCCAGCAGGCGCGTCAGCTGCTCGGTGCCGAAGTTGGAGACGCCGATCGACTTGACCTTGCCGTCCGCCTTCAGCTGCTCGAAGGCCTTCCAGATGTTCAGGTAGCTGTCGCCGTGCATCGGGCGCGGCCAGTGGATCAGGTACAGGTCGAGCTGGTCGAGGCCGAGCTTGGCCAGCGAGGCGTCGAACTCGCGCAGCACCGCGTCGCGGCCCTGCTCGCCGGACCAGTCGCGGGTGCCCGAGTTCCACAGCTTGGTGGTGACGTAGAGGTCCTCGCGGGCCACGCCGCCCGCCAGCGCCTCGGTGATCGCCGCGCCGGTGCCGGCCTCGTTCTCGTAGATGGCCGCGGTGTCGATGGAGCGGTAGCCCGCCTCGATCGCGGCGCGGACGGCGGGGGTGGCCTCGGCGTCCGGGACCTGCCACACGCCGAAGCCGAGCTGCGGGATCTGCGCGCCGTCGTTGAGGGTGACGGTGGGGATGCTGCTCACGGGAAGAGGTGCCCTCCTGATTGTCCTGCTGTTCCAGTGGGGGCAACTGGTGTCCCGGTGTGATTGTTCCCGCCGAACGGGCGAATCTTGGGTGAAGCTTTGCGGGGGTTTGGCCTGGGCGGCGGCCGGCCGGTGACGGGGCGGAACCGCCCTGGTGGGGGACGTGCGGGGGGCTCGCGGGAGGCCTGCCGGGAGCCCGCGGGGGCGCGCAGGGGGAGTGCGGGCCCGGCGCGTGGCGGGCGGGGCGTGGCGCGCGCGGTCGGCGGAGGAAAAACCTGTTGCGCGGATCACATCGAGGTTGGCAGGCTCGCGGCCATGACCTCCTGACTTCCGGGCCCTTCGTGCCCATTCCATGTCCGTCCGGTGTCCGCTCCGGACGCAGCGTCGATGTCGCGCCGGGCGCCGTGCCGCAGCGCCGCGCATCCTCCGCCCGCCGGCCCGGGCCGCCTGCCGCGTTCGGTCGCCGTGCGTGCTGTGCGCACGGCGCTGAGGCGTTCCGTGCGCCCCGGTCCCCCTGCTTCCCGGCTCCCCTTGCTTCCTGGCTCCCTCGCACCCCTGTGCGCCCGTGCCCCGCACCCGCGCACCGCTCGTATCGGAGTGTCATGCTGCTCACCCCCCTGCCGCTGGCCGATCCCGGCCGTCCCGACCTCTCCTCACCCCTGGCCTTCCTGCGCTGGCTGCAGCGCAGCCAGCGGCGCGGGCAGCTGCTCGCCACCCTCTGGGCGCTGATCGAGATGGGGGGCCAGGCCGCCCTGCCGATACCGCTCGGGCTCGGCGTGCAGGCCGCCGTGGACGGCGACGCCGGCGGGATCTGGCGGGCCGCCGGGCTCCTGCTGCTGCTGGGCGCGGGCGCTTCGGTCGGCACCGTGCTGTTGCACCGCCAGGCGGTCTGGAACTGGATCCACGCGGCCACCCACGTACGGCAGTTGGTGGCCCGGCAGGCCTCGCACCTCGGGGCCGGGCTGTCCCGCCGGATCGCCACCGGCGAGGTCGTCGCGGTCGGCAGCGGGGACGTCGAGCGGATCGGCTGGTACGTCGAGCTGGTCGCCCGGGTCCGGTCCGCGGTGATCGTCTGGCTGGCCGTCAGCGTGGTGGTCCTGACGGTCGATCCGGTGCTCGGGGCCGGGGTGCTGCTCGGCGTCCCGGTGCTGGCGGCCTCCGTCTGGCCGCTGATCGGGCCGTTCGAGCGGCGCTACGAACAGCAGCGCGCCCTCGGCGGCAAGGCCACCGAGCTGGCGGCCGACACCGTCGCGGGGCTGCGGGTGCTGCGCGGCATCGGCGGCGAGGAGCTGTTCCTGGAGCGGTACCGGGCCGCGTCCCAGAAGGTCCGGGCGGCGGCCGTCCGGTCGTCCCGGATCTGGTCGCTGATGCAGGCCCAACAGGTGCTGCTGCCCGGCCTGTTCGTGGTCGGCGTCACCTGGTACGGCGCCCGGCTGGTGGCCTCCGGCGAGCTCGCCGTCGGCACCCTGATCGCGGTGTACGGCGCGACGGCCTTCCTGGCCGCTCCGCTGCGCATCCTCGGTGAGGCGGCGCACGCCTGGAGCGTGGCCCGGGTCTCCGCCGGCAGGGCCGTCCGGGTGCTCTCGCTGGACCGGACCACCGGTACGGCCGAGGCCGCGCTGGCCAGGCCGGACAAGGCCGACCTGCACGACCCGGCGAGCGGGCTGACGGCGCGGGCCGGCGAGCTGACCGCGGTGGTCTGCGGGGACCCGGACTACGCCGGGGCGCTGGCCGAGCGGCTCGGCGGCCACGTCCCGTTGGCCGAGGGCGAACGGGCAGAGGCCTCGGCGCGGCTCGGCGGCACGGAGCTGGACGCGGTGCCGTTGGCCGAGGCCAGGGCGGCGGTGCTGGTCCACGACAAGGAGCCGGTGCTGCTCTCCGGCACGCTGGCCGAGCTGTTCGACATCCCGTCCTCGGGGCGGGTCCCGGCGGCCGAGGCCCTCGCGGCGGCCCGGTCCGACGACGTGCTGGAGGCCCTGGTGGAGGGCTCGCCGGAGTGCGGGGGAGACCCGATGCGCGCCCGGATCACCGAGCGCGGACGCTCGCTCTCCGGCGGGCAGCGCCAGCGGCTCGCGCTGGCCCGCGCCCTGCTGGCGGACCCTCCGGTGCTGGTGCTGGACGAGCCCACCAGCGCGGTGGACGCGCACACCGAGTCGCGGATCGCCTCCGGGCTGCGGGACACCCGAGCCGGCCGCACCACCGTGGTGTTCGCGACCAGCCCGCTGCTGCTCGACCAGGCGGACCGGGTGGTGCTGCTGCAGGAGGGCCGGGTCGTCGCGGCCGGGCGGCACCGTGAGCTGATGCGGACCGAGCCGGCCTACCGGGCCGTGGTCACCCGCGACGAGGAAGCGGCCCGCCCGGTGGGTGGGGCCGTATGAGGACCACTGTCAACTTCCCTGCCACGCACGCGAGGAGTACGTCATGAAGCCCCCCGTCCAGGAGGAGCAGGGGCCGGCCACCACCCTGCCGGTCGGCTCCCCGGCCGCCGTGCGCGGGTACCTGCTGCTGCTCGCGCGGCGGCACCGCCGCGGGTTCTCCGCGGTGGTGACACTGCACTCGACGGCCACGCTGGCCGGGCTGGTCGGGCCCTGGGTGCTCGGCCGCCTGGTCGAGTCGCTGGCCACCGGGACGGCCGGGTCCACCATCACGGTGGCGGTCGCCTGGTACCTGCTGGCCCTGGTGGCGCAGGCGGCGTTCACCGGCTGGTCGCGGATGCGCGGCGCGGTGCTCGGCGAGAAGGTGCTGGCCGACCTGCGCGAGGACTTCCTGGTCCGCTCGGTGGCCCTGCCGACCGGGGTGCTGGAGCGGGCCGGCACCGGGGACCTGGTCTCCCGGGGCACCACCGACATCGACCGGCTGGACAAGTCGGTGCGCGAGGCGGTGCCCGAACTCGCCGTCGCCGTGGTGTCGTTGCTCCTGGTGCTCGGTGCGCTGCTGGTCACGTCGCCGCTGCTCGCACTGACCTCGCTGGTCGGCCTGCCGCTGCTGCTGGTCAGCTCCCGCTGGTACTTCCGGCGCGCGCCGCAGTCCTACCGCAGCGAGTCGGCCGGGTACGCGGCGGTGAGCAACGTGCTGGCTGAGACGGTCGACGCCGGGCCGACGGTCGAGGCCCTGCGGCTGGGCGACCAACGGGTCCGGCTGACCGACCGCAAGCTGCGCGAGTGGCTGGCCTGGGAGCGGTACACCCTGTGGCTGCGCTCGGTCTGGTTCCCGACCATCGACGCGGTCTACACCTCGGCGGTGCTCGCCACCCTGGTGCTCGGCGGGCTGTTCACCCTCCGGGGCTGGATCACCGTGGGCCAGTTGACCACCGGCGTGCTCTACGCGCAGATGCTGACCGGCCCGGTGGACCTGATCCTGCGCTGGTACGACGAGCTCCAGATCGGCCAGGCCTCGTTGGCCCGGCTGGTCGGCGTGCGCGAGGTGCCGGAGCACGAGGGGGACGAGTCCGCCCGGCCGGACGGCCGTCGGGTCGAGGCGAAGGACGTCCGGTTCGGCTACCGGGAGGGCGCCGACGTCCTGCACGGCATCAGCCTGGACGTCGCCCCGGGCAGCCGGGTCGCGCTGGTCGGGCCGTCGGGCGCGGGCAAGTCCACGCTCGGCCGGCTGCTGGCGGGGATCTACGCCCCCGGCCGCGGCAGCGTGACCCTCGGCGGTGCGGCGCTGGCGCGGATGCCGGCCGAGCGGGTGCGCGCGCAGGTCGCCCTGGTGAACCAGGAGCACCACGTCTTCGTCGGCACCCTGCGGGACAACCTGCGGCTGGCCGCTCCCGACGCGGACGACACCGAGCTGCGGGCCGCGCTGGACGCGGTGGAGGCCGGGGCCTGGGTGGACGCCCTGTCGGAGGGCCTGGACACCGAGGTCGGCTCCGGCGGCACCTCGCTGACCCCGCCGCAGGCCCAGCAGCTGGCGCTGGCCCGGCTGGTGCTGGCCGATCCGCACACCCTGGTGCTGGACGAGGCCACCTCCCTGCTGGACCCGCGGGCCGCCCGGCACCTGGAGCGCTCGCTCTCCAGGGTGCTGGAGGGCCGGACGGTCATCGCCATCGCCCACCGGCTGCACACCGCGCACGACGCGGACGTGATCGCGGTGGTCGAGGGCGGGCGGATCAGCGAGTACGGCAGTCACCCGGACCTGGTCGCGGCGGGCGGTCCGTACGCGGCGCTCTGGCGGTCCTGGCGGGACGAGCGGTAGCGCGACGGCCCGGGGCGGGACGAGCGGGGAGCGGGCCGTCCCGGCAGGAGGGGGCTTCAAACCCGTACGGGGCCGGATTGCCCCGTACGGGTTACTCCCTGGCCCGGAGGGGCGCGTAACCGGGCAAATCGGCCGCCCGGCCCGCAGACTGCTCCGGTGACCAAGATTTCAGACGGCTCGTCCCGCTCCCCGCGCGGTGAGATCGGCGGGATTCCCACGCGCTACATCGGGATCGGCGCCATCGTCGTCCTCGCCGTGTGGTTCCTGTTCGCCAACCTCGACAAGGTCAAGATCCAGTTCTGGGTCTTCACCGTCACCGCGCCGCTCTGGATCGCGCTGCTGGCCACGCTGATCGCGGGCGTCGCGCTGGGCTGGCTGCTGAAGGGACGGCGCAGCAGGTGACCACAGCCCCCGGGCCGGCTCCGGCCGGCGCATCGGCCTTCACCCCGCTGATCGAGATGCGCGGGGTCAACAAGCACTTCGGGGACCTGCACGTGCTGCAGGACATCGAGCTGACGGTGGGACGCGGCGAGGTCGTCGTCGTCATCGGCCCGTCCGGCTCCGGCAAGTCCACCCTCTGCCGGGCCATCAACCGGCTGGAGCCGATCGAGGACGGCACCATCCTGATCGACGGCCAGCCGCTGCCCGAGGAGGGCAAGGGGCTGGCCAGGCTGCGCGCCGAGGTCGGCATGGTGTTCCAGTCCTTCAACCTGTTCGCGCACAAGACCGTGCTGCAGAACGTCTCGCTCGCGCAGATCAAGGTCCGCGGCCGGCCCAGGGCGGAGGCGGACGACAAGTCCCGCGCGCTGCTGGAGCGGGTGGGCCTCGCCGATCAGGCGGCCAAGTACCCGGCGCAGCTCTCCGGCGGGCAGCAGCAGCGGGTCGCGATCGCCCGCGCGCTGGCGATGGACCCCAAGGCGCTGCTGTTCGACGAGCCCACCTCGGCGCTCGACCCCGAGATGATCAACGAGGTGCTGGACGTCATGCGCCAGCTCGCGAGCGAGGGCATGACGATGATCGTGGTCACCCACGAGATGGGCTTCGCCCGGGCCTCCGCGAACCGGGTCGTGTTCATGGCCGACGGCCGGATCGTCGAGGACCGCGCCCCGGAGGACTTCTTCAGCGCTCCTGAGAGCGATCGTGCCCGGGACTTCCTGTCCAAGATCCTGAAGCACTGAGGCGGCGCCGTGAACCGTGAGACGACGCCGGCGGCGAGGCCCGCGGGAAGATCTGTGGGAAGGCCCGTGGCGCGGGCGGGGCGGCGCGTGCTCGCCGCCGCCCTGCTGTTCACCGCGCTGGTGGCGGGCTGCGGCAAGCCCGGCACCCCGCCGCCCAAGGGCCCGCAGCCCAGCGCCCTGCCCAGCTACCAGGTGCAGGACGCCTCCGCGATCACCGGCTCGCCGACCCTGGACGCCGCCCGCAGCCGGGGCCACCTGGTGGTCGGCGCCAAGGAGGACCAGCCGTACCTGGGCCAGAAGAACCCGGCCACCGGCGTGTACTCCGGCTTCGACATCGAGATCGCCAAGATGGTCGGCGCCTCGTTGGGCTTCCCGCCGGACCGGATCCAGTTCAAGACGATCGCCTCGGCCAACCGCGAGACCGCCCTGCAGAACGGCCAGGTGGACTACTACGTCGGCACCTACACCATCAACGACAACCGGAAGAAGCTGGTCGGCTTCGCCGGCCCGTACTTCATCGCCGGGCAGTCGCTGCTGGTGCGCAAGAACAACACCACCATCCACGGCCCGCAGGACCTGGACGGCAAGAAGGTCTGCTCGGCGGCCGGCTCGACGCCGTACCAGCGCATCCAGTCGCAGTACCCGAAGGCCAAGCTGATCGGCTACGACACCTACTCGGCCTGCGTGGACAACCTGATCACCAACCAGGTCGACGCGGTGACCACGGACAACGCGATCCTGCTCGGCTACGCGGCCAAGGTGCCGGACGAGCTCAAGGTGGTCGGCCCGCTGTTCTCGACCGAGCCGTACGGCATCGGGGTGCCGAAGAACGACACCGTGCTGCGCGGCGCGATCAACGACGCTCTGGAGCACCACATGCAGAACGGCGACTGGAGGAGGGCGTTCGAGGCGACCCTCGGCCTCTCCGGGGAGCCGGCGCCGAACCCGCCGCAGATCGACCGGTACTGAGAGGGCCGCGCCGTGAAAACGCTGACCGACAACTGGTCGACCTACTGGGACGGGTTCCTCGGCACGCTCTCGCTGTTCGCGGTGAGCGCGGTGCTGTCGCTGGTGCTGGGCGTGCTGATCGCGGGCTTCCGGGTCTCGCCGGTGAAACCGCTGCGGGTGTTCGGGACGCTGTGGGTGACGGTGCTGCGCAACACGCCGCTGACCCTGCTGTTCTTCATCGTGGTGCTGGGCCTGCCCCGGTTCGACATCACCCTGCCCTTCTACACCTTCGCGGTGCTCGCGCTGGGCTGCTACACCTCGGCCTTCGTCTGCGAGTCGATGCGGTCGGGCATCAACACGGTGCCGACCGGGCAGGGCGAGGCGGCCCGCAGCCTCGGCATGAACTTCGGGCAGACGATGAGCCTGGTGGTGCTGCCGCAGGCGTACCGCTCGGTGGTGGCGCCGCTCGGCAGTGTGATGATCGCGCTGGCGAAGAACACGGCGATCGCCGGCTCGTTCAGCGTCACCGAGCTGCTGGGCACCTACCGGACCATCAACGAGCTGGGCTACAGCATCATCTGGACCTTCGTCTGGATCGCCGTCGGCTACCTGATCATCACCCTGGCCATCAGCGCCGTCTTCAACCTGCTGGAACGACGAGTGGCGGTGTCCCGATGACGGTCGAATCCTCGGCGCTGTACGACATCCCCGGCCCGAAGGCGCTCTCCCGGCACCGGCTGTACGGCGGGATCGCGCTGCTGCTGATCGCGGCGCTGATCGGCTGGGTGGTCTACATGCTCTTCCACACCCACCAGTTCACGTACGCCAAGTGGCAGCCCTTCGAGTACCGGGGCGTGCAGGAGCTGCTGCTGCGCGGGCTCGGCAACACCTTGCAGGCCTTCGGCTGGACGGTGCTGTTCGCGCTGCCGTTCGGCGCGCTGTTCGCGGCCGGGCGGCTCTCCGACCACCGGGTGGTGCGCTGGCTCGCCACGCTGGTGGTGGAGTTCTTCCGGGCCATGCCGGTGCTGGTGATGATCTTCTTCGTCTTCGTCGCGCTCAAGGTGCAGCCGCTCTGGGCGCTGGTGGCCGGGCTGGTGCTCTACAACGGCTCGGTGCTGGCCGAGGTGTTCCGGGCCGGCGTGCTCGCGGTGCCCAAGGGGCAGCGGGAGGCGGCGTTCGCGCTGGGGATGCGCAAGACCCAGGTGATGACGTACGTCCTGGTGCCGCAGGCCAACCGGGCGATGCTGCCGGCCATCATCAGTCAGCTGGTGGTCGCGCTCAAGGACACCTCGCTGGGCTTCCTGATCACCTTCGAGGAGTTCCTGCACGCGGGCAAGCTGATCGCCACCAACCTGGACTACGACCTGCCGTTCATCCCGGTGGTGATGGTGATCGCGCCGATCTACATCGGCATGTGTCTGCTGCTCTCCTGGCTCGCCCGCTTCGTGGAGCGGCGCAGCCGGCGCAGTCCGAGCGCGCGGGGCGGGGCACCGGTGGCCAAGGCCGGGGTGCCGGTGGGGCTGCCTCCGTCGGCGCAGCTGTGAGGCCGGCGCGGCGATGAGGTCGGCGCAGTTGTGAGAAGGCCGGTTCGGGGCTGAACCATAGGTACGGGTGGGGTTGGGGTCGGTACCTCCAAATTCCTCTTATGATTCTCGGGCGCCCGGGCGCGGCCCGTGGACGACCGGAGCGCGGCCGGAACGGGGCTGCCGACGGTGGACGAGAGGGCGGGAGGGACCATGGAGCCGGTGTTCGATTCGCGGCACATCAGGACGTTCCACGAGGTCGTCCGGGCCGGCTCCTACTCGGCCGCCGCCCGCGAACTGGGCTACACCCAGCCCGCCATCACCCAGCAGATGAAGGCGCTCGAACGCACCGTCGGCGTCCCGCTCTTCACCCGGGCCGGGCGCGGACTGCGGCTCACCGAGGCCGGCGAGGCGCTCTCCCGGCACGCCGAGCTGATCCTCGGCAGCATGTCCGCCGCCCAGCAGCAGCTCGCCGCGCTGGCCCGGCTGCGCGCCGGTCGGGTGCGGGTCTGCGCCTTCCCCAGCGCCAACGCCACCCTGATACCCCAGGCGATGGCCCGGCTGCTGGCCGAGCACCCCGGTGTGCGGGTCGAGCTGCTGGAGGCCGAGCCGCCGGACTCCGTCCAGCGGCTGCTGCGCGGGGAGTGCGACATCGCGCTGGCGTTCCGGTATCCCGGCGCGGCCGCCGAGGTGCCGGAGGGCGTGGACGAGATCCCGCTGATGGAGGACCTGCTCACGGTGCTGCTGCCGGTCGGGCACCCGCTCGGCCGCCGGCACGCCGTACGGCTGGCCGACCTCGGCGGCGAACGCTGGATCGCCGGCTGTCCGCGCTGCCGGGCCAACCTGCTGCACGTCTGTGCGGAGGAGGGCTTCGCGCCGGACATCGTCTTCTCCACCGACGACAACCTCGCGGTGCAGTCGCTCGTCGCCGCCGGGGTCGGGATCGCGCTGATGCCGGCGCTGGTGCTCTCCTTCATGTGCCACCGCAAGGTCACCGGGCGGGCCGTCGAGCCGCACCTGCGGCGGCAGGTGAGCGCGTACGTGCTGCGCGAGCACCGGCGGATCCCGGCCACCGGGCTGGTGCTGGACCACCTGCGGCAGGCAGCGGCGAGCCGGGTCGGGTGCTGACCCGTCGGCGGGCCACATGACCGACGAGCAAGGACTGCCACCCGGCGATCTATAAGCGTTGATGGGGAGATCGCTTACAAACCCTCCTTGGACGTGATGGGTCCATAGGTTCGAACCTGCTGGGATGACACCCTCAGCCACGGTCGGCAGCGACCGGCTCACCGAGCGGATGACCGCGCTGATCAGTGAGATCCGCGCCGTCGTGGACCGCGGGCTCCCGCCGGAGCTCACCGCCTACCTGGTCGGCGAGCGCCTCGCCCCGCACCTGCACGCCGACCCGGACGGGCCCGACGCGCTGCTCACCCCCGCCCAGCGCGAGGGCGACCCGCAGCGCTACCGCCAGCACGTCCTGCACGCCGAGGGGGACGGCAGCTTCTCCGTCGTCGCCCTGGTCTGGCTGCCCGGGCAGCAGACCCCGATCCACGACCACGTCTCCTGGTGCGTGGCCGGCGTCCACCAGGGCCAGGAGAGCGAGACCCGCTACCGGCTGGTCTCCGACGGCCCCACCTCCCGGCTGGTCGAGACCGAGCACGTGGCCGGCCCGGCCGGCACCGTGGCCGCCTTCGCCCCGCCCGGCGACATCCACCTGGTGCGCAACTCCTGTAGCAGCACGGCGATCTCCATCCACGTCTACGGCGCGGACGTCTCGCGGCTCGGCACCAGCATCCGGCGGGTCTACCGGCTGCCCGCCGACCGGCAGCAGTGAGGGCGGCGTGGCACTGACCCTCAGGCACCGCACCGCCGGCACCCGCTCACTGCCCCCGATGCGCGGCGACGCCCCCGGGCTGCTGCTCGCGGCCCTCGGAGTGGCCGCCGCGCTGGGCATCCACGCGCTGGTGCCGGCCGTGCCCGAACTCACCGCCGCCGTCCTGCTCGGCATGCTGGTGGCCCACCTGCCCGGGCTGCGCCCGGTGGTCCGCGGGATCGCCCGGCCGGGGCTGTCCACGGCCGGGAAGCGGCTGATGCGGCTCGGGATCGTCCTGCTCGGGCTCAAGCTCAGCCTGGACGACGTGCTCGGCCTCGGCTGGGCCACCGTCGCCATGGTGCTCGCGGTGGTCGCGGCCACCTTCGCGGGCACGCTCTGGCTGGGCCGGCGGCTCGGCCTGCCCGGGGACCAGCCGCTGCTGGTCGCCACCGGGTACTCGATCTGCGGGGCCTCGGCGATCGGCGCGGTCAGCCAGGCGGCGGGCAGTGAGGAGGAGGACGTCGCGGCCTCGGTGGCGCTGGTGACCCTCTGCGGGACGCTGGCGATCGCCGTGCTGCCGCTGCTCCAGCACCCGCTCGGGCTCGGCGAGCTGGAGTTCGGGCGCTGGGTCGGGGCGAGCGTGCACGACGTCGGGCAGGTGGTCGCCACCGCGCAGACCGGCGGGGCCGGGGCGCTGCGGGAGGCGGTGCTGGTCAAGCTGATGCGCGTGGTGCTGCTGGCGCCGCTGGTCGCGGGGGTGGCCGTGGCGGTGCGGCGGAACCTGCGGGCGGCGCGGGTGGCGGCCTTGGCGGAGGTTCCGGTCGGGGCGCCGGTGGGGGCTCCGGTGGGGGCCTCAGCGGCGGGCGGGGCGGGTGAGGAGGGCGCGGCGGGCGCGGCGTCGGGCGATAAGTCGAGCGCGGAGTCGGGTGAGAAGCCGGCTGAGAAGTCGGTGAAGACCGGCAGCCGTCCGCCGATCGTGCCGCTGTTCGTGGCCGGGTTCCTCGCGATGATCGTCCTGCGGACCACCGGGGTGCTGCCCGAGCGGGCGCTCGACCTGGCCGCGGACGCCCAGGGGCTGCTGCTGGCCGCCGCGCTGTTCGGCCTGGGCAGTGCGGTGCACCTGCCGACCATGGCCCGCACCGGCGGGCGGATCGCCCTGCTCGGACTCGGGTCCTGGGTGGTCGTCGCGGGCGTCTCCTACGTGGGGGTGCTGGTCACGACCTGACGGACCCGGGTGCGGACTCGGCTATTGTCGGGCAGGTGCCCGCCCCGTCCGTACGGGGGCGGCACCGCAGCCGAGTTCGCCCGAGTCCACCAAGGGGGACGGATGACCACCGCACTGCCCGAACGCGACGGCCACGAGGCCGTCGTCACCCTCGACCGGCGGGAGGGTCCGTACGGCGAGGTGGTGCTCCGGCAACGCGGTCGGGACTTCGAGATCATCGCCAACGGCTGCTTCCTGATGGACACCGCCGACGGGCGCTCGGAGCGGCTGCTGATCCAGGCGGCGCTGGACGAGCTGGACCGCACGGGCGGCCCGGTCGAGCGGCCGTCGGTGCTGATCGGGGGCCTCGGGGTCGGCTTCTCGCTGGCGTACGCGGCGGCCGAGCCGCGCTGGGGACGGATCGCCATCGTCGAGCGGGAGACCGCGATCATCGACTGGCACCGGACCGGCCCGCTCGGCGCCTTCTCCGACGGTGCGCTGGAGGACGCGCGGGTCGAGGTGCTCCACACCGACCTGCTGGAGTACCTCGCGGCGGCGGACGGCGAGCGCTACGACGCGCTGTGCCTGGACATCGACAACGGGCCGGACTGGACCGTCACCGAGTCCAACGACGGGCTGTACGGCGCGGACGGGCTCGCGGTGCTGTGGCACCGGCTGCGGACGGGCGGGGTGCTGGCGGTGTGGAGCGCGCAGCCTTCGCCGGCCTTCGAGGAGGCGCTGCGGGCGGTGGGGTTCTCGGACGTGGTGACGCACGAGATCCCGGTCGCCCGGGGGGTGCCGGACGTGGTGCACCTGGCCCGGCGGGCGGACTGAGGGCGCGCCGAGGGCCGGCTGAGGGCGGACGCGGATCGGGCCGGGTGCGGCCGGATCGCGGGTGAACCCGGTTGTGGCGGCCGGTGGTTGGCGCCTGGTGCGTCAACTGCTGTCGGCGCCACGGCTGTTGAACGGCAGGTTGATGGTGGGATCGGGTGGCTGAGAGCGGGAGTCCCTCGGAGCGGATCGCGGCCGAGCTCCGACGTCGCATCGCGGCAGGGGAGTTGGCGCCGGGGGCGCGGGTGCCGTCCACCCGGCGGATCACCCAGGAATGGGGCGTCGCGATGGCCACGGCGACCAAGGTGCTGAACCGCCTCCGGGAGGAAGGGCTCGTACGGGCCGTTCCCGGGGTGGGCACGGTGGTGGCCGGGAAGGCGGCTCCGGAGGAGGTCCGGGCCCGGGAGCCGCGGCGGGAACCGGCGCGGGAAGCGCGGCCGGTGGCGGAGCCGGCCACGGCGCCGGCCGCGGCGCGGCGGGTGAGAGCGGGCGGCGAGGGTGAGCTCACCCGGGAGCGGATCGTCGCGACGGCCGTCCGGGTGGCCGACGAGGAGGGGCTGGCGGCGCTGTCGATGCGCCGGGTCGCGACCGATCTGGGCGTCGCGACGATGTCGCTCTACCGCCATGTGCCCGGCAAGGACGAGCTGTTGCGGCTCATGACGGACGTGGCGTTCGGGGAGCAGCCGCTGCCCGAGCCGCCGGCGGAGGACTGGCGGGAGGGGCTGGAGACGGTCGCCCGGCTGCAGTGGCGGATCTACCGGCGGCACCCGTGGCTGGCCTCCACGATGTCCTTCACCCGGCCCGTGCTGGCGCCGGACGCCGCAGTGCACACCGAGCGGTCGATGGCCGCCCTGGCGGGGCGGGGTCTGAGCGGCGAGGAGATGGCCCAGGCGGCCGTCGCCCTGGCGGCGTTCGTGTGCGGGCTGGCCGTCCACTTCGAGCGGGAGGCGCAGGCCGAGCAGGACAGCGGGCTGTCCGCGGAGGAGTGGATGGACCGGGTGGAGGGTGAGGAGCACGCCCGGCTGATGGCGGATCCGGAGCGGTTCCCGATGTTCGACGCGATGAACCGGGGGCCGGAGATCGACCTGGGCCTGGAGGCGCTGTTCGAGTTCGGGATGGCGCGGATGCTGGACGGGGTCGGTCTGATGATCGAGCGGCGGGGGCAGGGGGCGGCGAACAGCTGACAGATGACAGGTAACAGATTTCAGATTTCGTTCGCTGAAATCTGTCAGCTGTTATCTGTCGGTTGTTACCTGTCAGCCGTCAGCTGTCCGTTGACGGCCGTCGCCTGTTCGCGGTGACGGCGCGCAGCGGCTTCCCCCGCCTCCGGCTCAGCCGAACGGGCGGTTCTGCGGTTCGGCGTCCGCCTCCTCCGCCGGCTCCGGCTCGGGAGCCGACAGGTCCGGGAGGCCCCCGATGGCGAAGGGGTTGAAGTCCGGTGGCGGGACCATCACCGGCGTGCCCTTGCCCGGAGCCGGTTCCTCCGCGTCCCCGCCCTGCCCCGAACTCCGCTCCGCCGCCGCGGCCGCGGCGGGCGGTGCCTGGGCCGGGATGACGGGCGGGGACGAGGGCGGCGGCGGGACGGCCGGGCCCTGGGAGGGGAGAGTCGTGCCGAACGGGTCGGCCTTCTGCTCGGCCGCGACCGTGGTGCCGAACGGATCGGCGACCGGAGCCGCCCCGGCAGGCTGGGTGGCGGGCGCGTCGCCCGATACGTCCGGGACGCCCCCCATGGCGAAGGGGTTGAAGTCCGGCGGCGGGACCATCACCGGGGTGCCCTTCGGTCCGCCCTCGGCGTCCGGTGCCGCCTGGTCCCCACCGGCGGCGGGGACCTCCGGGGTCTCCGCGACCGGCGCGAAGGGGTTGAAGTCCGCGGGAGGCACCCGCACCGGTGTGCCGCGCAGGTGCACCGGCCTCTCCTCCGGCGCCTCCGCCGGGGCCTCCTCGACGGCGGCAGCAAGCGACGGGGTCGGGGCGGGAGCGGGCGCCGGGGTCGGAACACTGCTCACCGCGGCGGCCGGGACGGCGGCCGCGGCACCTGGGACCGGTACGCCGTCCCAGCCGAACTGGATGCTCTTCAGCAGCTCCGCGAACGCCTCCGTGTACAGCTCCCAGTCCTCCGGCCGTGCCGTGGACAGCTGGGCGCACAGCACCGTCCCGCCGTCCGGCAGCGGCACGAAGGCCTGGACGGCCGAGGTGACCACCCAGCGCCGCTGTCCGTCGGCGGCCAGCGGTCCGGGTACCGGGACGGTCCGGCCCTCGACCAGGACGGCGGCCGGTCCGGCCGGCAGCAGTACGGTCCACACCTCGGCGTGCCGCCGGACGGTGGCCAGCTCGGTGGCGAGCGCGGTGATCGGCAGCGGGTGCCGGGCGAGCGAGACGACCAGGGCGGCGTCCGAGGCGCGGTCGTCCAGCTCCAGCGCGCAGACGCCGGCGTACACGACGCCCGCGTCGCGGATCAGGTCGGCCAGGGTGGCGGAGATCACCGCGAAGTCGCGCCGCGGCTCCGTACCGGTCGCGCTGAACAGCTCCTCGGCGACCTCGGCCAGGTGCCGGGCCAGCTCATCGGCGGCCGCCACGGTGGCCGGGGCGCTCCCACCGCTCGCACTCCCACCGCTCGCACTCCCACCGGTCGCGCTGCCGCCGGTCCGGTCCGCGCCGTCGGGCAGCGGGGGCACCGTACGGGCGGAGACGCCGGGCGGGCCGCCCGGGGAGGTCAGCGAGTGGAAGCCGGGCGGTACGACCAGCCGGACCTCGGCGCCCGCGCCGGTGGGCAGTTCGACCGGCTGGCGGGTCTGCTGCCCGGCCGCCAGCGCGGCCAGCGCGGGGGCGAACGGCGGACGCAGCTTGGCGTCGGCGAACTCGCCGGTGACCGGGAGCTGGAACAGCGCGGCCGAGGTGGTGCCCCGGTCGGCGATGGCACCGCGCACCGCGCCGCCGCCGTACCGGGCCTGGAGCGCGGTGACCACCCGGTCGGTGAGCCGCGCGCCGGTGCCCGGCCGTCCGGTGCCCGCGGTGGTCACCGTGCCGAGCCGGTCGAGGGCGGTGTGCACCGGGCCGTTGGGGGCCAGCGGCAGGGCGAACAGCGCCTCGGCGGCGGGGTGTTCGGCCGTCCGCAGGGCGCTCAGCGAGGCCGCCGGGTGGCGCGAGGTGTGTTGGTCGAAGAGGGCGTCGGTGAGGGTGCCGAGGGTCGCGCAGACCTGCTCCGCTGCCGCGAAGGGATTGGCCTCCACGCTGAACTGGACGTCCTGGGTCACCTGGTGAGCCCCCCGCTCTGCTCCGTCTGCTGTCGGTGGTTCGGGTGGGACCGGCCCCGGCGCGGCGGCGCGCCGTCAGATCCCTGCTCATTCCTATCAGAGCCCACTGTCCTGACCGAACCGCAGGATCACCCGATGATCACTTGGACGGTCGGCGAGCGGCGACGAGTCCGGCGCCGACCCCGGACACCGCTCCGCCGGGCACGGTTACCGCTCCGCCGGCCCCGGTCGTCGATCCGTCGACCGCGCGGGTCACTCGGCGGCGGCCCCGGTGGCCTGTGCGGACCCGTCGTCGGGGGTGCCGGCCGCGAGCGCGGTGACCGCCTCGACGATCCCCGGCACGGCGAACAGCCCCGCGAGGTCCCGCACCAGGCGCCCGGTCGGGCCGTCGGGGCGCTCGTCGGCGAAGAAGGAGGCCAGTTCGGCGGCGAGCGCCGGCTCGCGGGCGGCGGTGAGGGTGAGCGCCGCGACGAACTCCTGCACCAGGTGCAGCTGGAGCTCCGCCAGCGGCACCGAGCGCTCGGACAGCCACTCCAGCGAGGTGATCTCGGCGTTGGCGATCCAGGCCCGGACGGTCAGCCGCAGCCCGACGCTCGGCGCGGGGATCGCCAGGTGGGCCAGGATCTGCTCCTGCGCCGCCCGGCGCACGTCGTCGATCACCGCCGAGGTGCCCGCGCTGGCCGCCACCGAGCCGCCGCGCAGCAGGGCGGCGAAGCCCGGCCCGTGGCTCTGTACGAAGTCCAGGTAGCGGCCCATCACCCGGTGCAGCCGCTCCGACAGCGGCCCCTCCATGGGCTCCTCGAACCGCGCCGACAGTTCCCGCCCGGCCCGCCGCAGCGACTCCTCGTACAGCGCCTGCTTGCCGGGGAAGTAGTGGTAGACCAGCGGCCGGGAGGCGCCCGCGGCGGCGGCGATGTCGTCGATCGACACCTCTTCCGGCGGTCGGCGGCTGAACAGCTCCAGCGCCACGGCGATCAGCTGCTCCCGCCGCTCGTCCACGCTCAGCCGCCGACGCGGCCGCCCGCCCGCCGCCCCGGCGGATGCGGAGGTCCGTGCTGCGTGGTCGGCCGTCGGAGACGGCGTACGGGAGGCCATGCGCGCCACCCTAGTTCGTCGCGGGCCCTCCGGTGGAGCCTGGGGCGCGCCGCCCGTCGGCCCGCACGCCGCCCCGCACCGCGAACCGTCGGCCCCGAGGCTGCGGCGGCGCTAGGCGGACCGGAGCTCCAGGTAGCGGCGGTAGGCCTCCAGGCCGTCGGGGACGAAGGTGTCGCGGGTGAGGCGGTCGGCGAGTTCGGCGGGGGTGAGCCAGGCGTGCCAGGCGACCTCGGACTCCTGGGGGGAGACCGGGCCGTCCCACTCCGCCTCGTACATGTCGCACCACCAGGAGAGCCGGTCCTGTTCGAAGAGGAACTTGAACAGGGGCCGCGGGGTGACGCCGTGGACGCCGAGTTCCTCCTCGGCCTCGCGGACGGCGGCCTCGGCGTAGGTCTCGCCGGAGCCGACCACGCCGCCGACGAACATGTCGTACGCGCCGGGGGCGAACAGCTTGGTGTCGGTGCGGCGGTGGACGAAGATCCGTCCGGCCGGGTCGCGGACCAGGATGAAGACGCAGCGGTGGGTGAGCCCGCGCCGGTACACCTCACCGCGCAGGGCGGTCCCGATCACGCGGTCGTGCTCGTCGACGATGTCCAGCAGTTCTTCGGCAGGGTTGGTCATGGGGGACAGGTTAGGGTTTCGGGGCTCGGTTCGAACGAATTCGATCGAAGAAGGATTGAAGGAGATCGAAAGCGAGCGCACATGGCATGAGAAGCAGCGGAACTGGTCGAGGACGGCACGCGGTGGTGGAGATCTGGGGCGAGACGGCCGAGGGGTTCGAGCCCGTACGGGAGGCCTTCGCACGGAACTTCGCCGACTACGGCGAGCTCGGCGCGGCCTTCGCGCTGTACGTGCGCGGCCGCAAGGTGGTCGACCTGTGGGGCGGCGACGCCCGGCCGGAGGTCGGCGGCCGGCCGGCGCCCGCGGTGCCGTGGACGGCGGACACCGCCCAGGTGCTGCGCTCGGTCACCAAGGGCCTCACCGCGACCGCCGCGCTGCTGCTGGTCGAGCGCGGCCTGCTCGACCTGGACGCCCCGGCGGCCTCGTACTGGCCGGAGTTCGCGGCGGCCGGCAAGGGCCGGGTCCCGGTGCGCCAGCTGCTCTCGCACCAGGCCGGGGTGCCCGCGCTGGACGTGCCGCTGCGGCTGGAGGACGTGCTCACCTGGGAGCGCGCGGCCGCCGCCGTCGCCGCGCAGGAGCCCGCCTGGGAACCCGGCACCGCGCACGGCTACCACCCGTACACCTTCGGCTGGCTGGTCGGCGAGGTGGTGCGCCGGGTGAGCGGCCGGACCATAGGCCAGTACTTCGCCGAGGAGGTCGCCCGGCCGCTCGGGCTGGACCTGTGGATCGGGCTGCCGGCCGGCGCCGCGCCCCGGGTCGGCAAGCTGGTCGACCTGCCGGCCCCGGAGGCGGCGCGGACCGGTCCGAGCGGGCTGCGGCTGCGGCCCAGGCAGTCCGTCCGGGACGCCTACCAGGACCCGGCCTCGCTGACCGCCCGCTCCTTCGCCTCGGTGCGCCCCGGCGTGGACCTCAACGACCCGGCGGTGCAGGCCGCCGAGATCCCCGGGGCCGGCGGCATCGGCACCGCCCGGTCGCTGGCCCGGTTCTACGCGGCGCTGATCGGCGCGGCCGACCGTGCGGACGGCTCCGGCGCGCTGCTGCCGCCGCTGCTCGGCCCCGAGGTGCTGGCACGCGCGGTCGGGCCGGCGGTGAGCGGGCCGGACCGGGTGCTGATCGTCAACTCCACCTTCGGCCTGGGCTTCTGGCGGCACGGTCCGACCGCGCCGATGGCCTCCCCGGCGAGCTTCGGCCACCCGGGCCGGGGCGGCTCGCTCGGCTTCGCCGACCCCGACCTGGGGCTGGGCTTCGGCTACGTCACCAACGGCATGCAGCCGGGTGTCACCGGGGACGTCCGCTCGCGGAACCTGATCCGCGCGGTGCGGGGGTGCCTGGGGCTGGACCGGTAGCCCCGGGGTCAGCCTGTAGCCCCGAGGCCAGGCCGGTCGCTTCAGGCCTGGCTGGTGGCCCCGGGCCAGGCCGGTCGCTTCAGGCCTGGCCGGTCTCGAAGCGGCGGATCTTCCCGCCGTCGACGGTGAAGCGCCACGCGGTGCGCATCGTGCCCCAGGTCTCGTTGGTGAACTCGGCGACCAGCGCGTGGCCGCCGTGCGACTCGGTCTGGACGGCCATCCGGCCGTTCGGGCCGAAGATCTCCCGGTCGACCCAGTCCGCCAGGTCGCGCTCGGACCCGTCGTCGGACATGGTCGCGTCCGCGGCGAGCAGCGCGAAGAAGGCCTCGCGGTCACCCGCGTTGACCGCGGTGACGAAGGGCGCGGACGGCGGGGTCGCTGAGTTTCGTGGGGGCGATGGTCACGCGGGACTCCCGGATCGGGGTTGGGGTACGGGGAGTCCTGTCTACGGCTTTCGCGCGGGCCGTCCGGGCATGTCGGCGGCGCGTCGGTGAATTGGGCGCATTCATGTGCTTTGATCCCCGGAACAGGCGAATCGCCCCGGAGCCCGGCACGGGGAGTGGCGAGGAGCGGGAGGCCCCGGTGGGCCTCCCGCTCCGCTTTGCCGCTCCGCTCCCTGGAGGAAGCCGACTTCCTAGAAGAAGCCGACCGCGTCGGGGGAGTAGCTGACCAGCAGGTTCTTGGTCTGCTGGTAATGCTCCAGCAGCGCCTTGTGGTTCTCCCGCCCGATGCCGGAGTTCTTGTAGCCGCCGAAGGCCGCGTGGGCCGGGTAGGCGTGGTAGCAGTTCGTCCAGACCCGGCCCGCCTGGATGGCGCGGCCGGCCCGGTGGGCGGTGTTGAGGCTGCGGGTCCAGACGCCCGCGCCGAGCCCGTACTGGGTGTCGTTGGCGAGGGCGACGGCGTGGTCGAAGCCGTCGAAGCGGGTGACCGAGACGACCGGTCCGAAGATCTCCTCCTGGAAGACCCGCATCGAGTTGTCGCCCTCGAAGACCGTCGGCGTGACGTAGTACCCGCCGGCCAGCGCACCGCCGAGGTCGGCCCGCTCGCCGCCCGCCAGGAGCTTGGCGCCCTCCTCCTGGCCGATCTCGAAGTAGGAGAGGATCTTCTTCAGCTGTTCGACACTGGCCTGGGCGCCGACCTGGGTCTCGGTGTCCAGCGGGTCGCCCTGGCGCATCGCCCGGACCCGCTCCAGGCCGTCGGCGAGCAGCCGCTCGTAGATCGCGGAGTCGATCAGCGCGCGGCTGGGGCAGGTGCAGACCTCGCCCTGGTTGAGGGCGAACATCGCGAAGCCCTCGACGGCCTTGTCGTAGAAGGCGTCCGAGGCGGCGGCGACGTCCGCGAAGAACACGTTCGGGCTCTTGCCGCCGAGCTCCAGCGTGACCGGGATCAGGTTGTAGGCCGCCGAGCGGGCGATCAGTCGGCCGGTGGTGGTCTCGCCGGTGAAGGCGACCTTGCGGACCCGGGGACTGGCGGCGAGCGGGGCGCCGGCCTCCTCGCCGAAGCCGGTGACGATGTTGAGCACGCCGGGCGGCAGCAGGTCGGCGGTCAGCTCGGCGAGCAGCAGCACCGAGGCCGGGGTCTGCTCGGCGGGCTTGAGCACCACCGCGTTGCCGGCCGCGAGCGCCGGGGCGAGCTTCCAGATCGCCATCAGGATCGGGAAGTTCCACGGGATGATCTGGCCGACCACGCCCAGCGGCTCGTGGAAGTGGTACGCCACGGTGTCCTCGTCCAGCTGGGAGAGGCTGCCCTCCTGGGCCCGCAGCGCACCGGCGAAGTAGCGCAGGTGGTCGACGGCGAGCGGGAGGTCGGCGGCCAGCGTCTCGCGCACCGGCTTGCCGTTCTCCCAGCTCTCCGCGACGGCCAGCCGTTCCAGGTTGGCCTCCATCCGGTCGGCGACCCGCAGCAGCACCTGCGCGCGCTCGGCGGCCGAGGTGCGGCCCCAGGCCGGGGCGGCGGCGTGGGCCGCGTCCAGGGCGGCCTCGATGTCCTCGGCGGTGCCCCGGGCGACCTCGGTGAACACCTCGCCGGTGACCGGGGTCGGGTTGCCGAAGTACTCGCCGCGCACCGGGGGCGTCCAGTCGCCGCCGATCCAGTGCTCGTACCGGGAGCGGTAGGCGACGATGCTGCCGGGGGTGCCGGGGGGCTGGTAGACCGTCATGCTCGGTGTCTCCTCGCTGCGTCGGGTGCCGTCGGCGCGGCTCGGGCCGCGGGCGGCACGCCGGACCGCCCGGTCAGGGGGCGGTCCGGCGGGAGGGGTGGGACACGCCATCGGACCGGCGCCCCGCCGGGCGCCCGCCGTCGAGCACGATAACCGCCCGGCGCCCGGCGCGGCTACGGTCCGTACGCCGGGCCCGTACGGAGGGTGTGTCCGCCGGCCGCTCCCGGGGGCGTGCCGACGGGAGTCCGGAGCCGATCACCAGGGGCGCCCCGGAGCGGATCACCTCGGGCGCCCGGAACCGGATCGCTGCGGGGCGCGCGTTCCGGCCGCGTTCCCGCGGCGTGCCGCCGCACGCCGCCGCGTGGCCCGGACGGCGCTCCCGGGGCGGGCCGCCGTACGCCCGTCGGGCGGTTCGGGGCGGGCGCCCGGTCAGACCGCGTGGTACCGCCCGGTGCGGGCCTCCCAGCTGAGGTAGCCGGCCAGCCAGGTCAGCAGTCCGTCCGCGTACCGCTCGGCGATCACGCGTTCGATCCGGGAGAGGCCCAACTCGCGGTGGACGTCCGGCAGTCGGTCGCGCAGCTCGGCGCAGCGGTCGACCATCAGCTGGGCCTCGGCGATGACCGCTGCGCAGGCCTCCTCGGCCGAGCAGCACCGCTCCCGCTGGACGATCATGACCAGGTTGTTCACGTCCCCGCGCGGCGCCTCCAGGGGGTAGGAGCGCACGTCGTTGCTGAGGGACGGTATGTCGGCGGCCAGCTGGCGGAGTTGGCGCAGCACCGGGTGGTGCAGGACGGCGGCCGGGACCTCGAACTGGCCCAGGCGTTCGACCATGTCGAAGATGGTCTCCATGGCCGCGGTGCCCCGTCGGAGCTCCAGGTAGCCGTCGCGGTCCGGCGGCCGGGTGGAGATCCGGCCGGCCGCCTCGGCCGGGTGACTGGCCAGGTAGTACTCCCAGTTGTAGGCGGCGCGGGCCTGCCAGCGGGCCGGCATGCCCTGGACGCTGCGGTCCCACAGGTCGGCGAACGCGGTCTCGACCGGGGAGTCCTGGTCGGGGCGGGCACCGTGCAGGACGGCGATCAGCCGTTCGCAGATCGGGGCGACTTCGGCGGGGCGGCGGCCGAGCGGGCCGTCGAACTGGTCGTCGAAGAGGAAGTAGAAGCCCATCAGGTCGGCGGCCAGGGCGAGTTCGTCCGGACCGGCGTCCGGGTAGCCGAGCGCGGCGAGGTCCACCACTTCCCAGTGGGCGTAGCCGGGGTGGTCGGCGTCGGGTAGCAGGGGGTGGCGGATGAGCCAGTCCCGGTGCAGTGCGGTGGCGCGCGGGCCGTGCGGACTGCGGCGGTGCGGGAACGGAATCTGAAGTGAGGTGTCGTCAGACATCGGACTCCCGGTGCAGCGGAGGTTGGGGGCGCTTTTTGTTCGAGCGCTGATGGTGGGGGGAGTTGACGCGGCGAGGCGCGGGCGGTGGGGGTGGGTTCCGCAAGATCATCCGAACCTCGAAGGCCGTAGGGTATCTGATGCAATGATCGGACGTTAGGGATATAGGGCAGTTGCCCTTGACAAGCCGCCCGAACCCTCACCGTCCGCCCCAGCCTGCACGAATGCCCCACGGGAACGGCCGCGCGGCGCTAACCTCGGCTGCACGCAGTGATGGAGCTGTGACGCGAGCGGGCGAGGCGGAGGCACGACGGTGACCGAGCAGGAGAACGCAATTCGGGCGGGTGCTGGTTCCGCCCACGAGGGCGACGGCACCGCGCCCCGGGTCCGGCTGCACGACCGCGACTCCGAACTGCGCTCGGTGGAGGCCGCCGTGGACCAGCTCTGCCGCGGCTTCGCCGCAGGTGGCACGGAGATCGGTGACCTGCTCACCTTCTCCGGCCGCCCCGGCATCGGAAAGACCAGTCTGCTGCACGAGGTCCGGCGGCTCGCCAAGCTCCGCGACGGCGCCACCGTGCTCTTCGCTCGAGGCGGAGAACGGCAGTTCAAGGATCCGTACCACGTGCTGCGGCAGCTGCTCCAGCCCGTGCTCAGCGACCTGCCGCCGGACGTGTTCGCCCAGGTCATGGGCACCTGGGAGGAGGTCGTCGGACCGGCCATGGGCCTCAAGCAGCCCAAGGCCGGCGCCCGCCGCCTCGACCCGCAGGGCGTGCGCGACGGCCTCGACTACGTCCTCACCCAGCTCGCGCCGCGCCGGGCGCCGATGGTGATGATCGTCGACGACCTGCACTGGGCGGACGGGGAGTCACTCTCCTGGCTGACCAAGTTCGCCATCCGATCGAGTGAACTTCCCGTCCTGCTCGTCTTCGCCTTCCGGGAGGACGAGAGCGACTGGCCCACCGAGACCCAGGAATTCCGCCGGGCCGTCCTCGGACTCAAGGCGCGCAGGCACGAGCTCAACCGCCTCAACCTCAGCTCGGTCACCGACATGATCCGTGCCGAACTCGGCGACAAGGCCGAGGAGGCCTTCTGCTACGAGTTCTGGAACGTCGTCAACGGCAACCCGTTCGAGGTCATCGCCCTGCTCGACCAGGTCCGCGACCAGGAGCTCGAACCGGTCGAGGAGAACTCCCGGCAGCTGCGCGAACTCGCCGTCGACGCCACCGGGATGACCCTCAAGAGCTGGCTGGACCGGCTAGGCGCCAGCACCCTGCGGTATGCCTGGGCCTGCGCGATGCTGGGCACCGACATCCGGGTCGACCTCGCCACCCGGATCTCCACCCAGAGCACCGAGGGCGCCCGCGAGTCCATCAAGCAGCTGCGCAAGCAGCGCGTGCTGACCCAGACCCCCAACGGGAACCTGGAGTTCGTCCACCCGCTGATCGCCAGCTCCATCTACAACACCATGCCTGACGCCACCCGCCTCGGCATGCACGGCATCGCCGCCGCCGAGATCGAGAACGCCGGACTCGGCCTGCTCGCCGCCTCCCGCCACCTGGTCGAGACCCACTCCGGCGAGGGCGACGACCGGATCGTCAAGAAGCTGCGCCGCGCCGCCATCGAACACCAGCTGATCGGAGCCCCCGAGGCCGCCCAGCGCTGTCTGCACCGCGCGCTCAACGAGCCGCCCGCCGACGAGATCAAGGCCGAGGTGATGTACGAACTCGGCTGCTCCGCACTGCTCACCGACCCCGTCGCCACCGTCAACCAGCTCAAGCTGGCCCTCGACCCCGACGAGCTGCCGCTGCGGCCCGAACTGCGCGTGGACGCCACCTTCCGGCTCTCCGAGGTGCTCGCCCACGCCGGTGAGCTGGGCGAGGCCGCCCTGGTCTGCCAGCGCGAGGCCGAGCAGACCGTCGACCCGGCCGGGCGTCAGCGGCTCCAGGCCGCCTCGTTCATGTGGCACGCCTTCCGCAAGTCCGAGGAGGACGGCCCGGGCCGCTCCGCCCGGCTCGGCGAGATGTGCCGGAGCCTGAACGGCAAGGAGGCCTCCGCCCGGGCCGTACTCGCCATGCGCGCCTGGGACCTCACCCTGCGCGGCGCCCCGTCCGCGGAGGCGCTCGCGCTCGCCGACGAGGTCCTCGACGGCGGGCGGCTGCCCAAGGGCCTCGGGTGGACCGACACCACCTGGGGCTTCGAACTGCCCTCGATGCTCTGCCTCACGTACATCTACAACGACCGCATCGCCCAGGCCGAACGGCTGGCCGCGGACGCCATCATCCAGTTCGAGGTGGCCGGTTGGAGCGGTGCCCACCGGGGCTTCGCCTACTTCCTGATGGGCCTGGCCCGGTTCCGCCGCGGCCTGCTCGCCGAAGCCGAGGACTTCCTGCGCCGGGCGCACCGCATCTCCGAGCGGATCGGGGACATGCTGCCGCTGGCCTGGGACGCGGTCGGCGTGCTGGTCGACACCCTGCTCGCCCGCGGCCGGATCGACGAGGCCTGGCAGCTGGCCAACGACTCCGGCTTCCACCCGCCGTACCACGCGACCGCCATGGTGCTGCCGGACGCCGCCTCGTTGTACGGCAAGCTGCTGGTCGCCAAGACCCGCAACGCGGGCGCGGCCGCCGCGCTCACCGAGGCCGGCTCCCAGCTGGAGATCCGCGGCTGGCGCAACACCGTCTGGGCGCCCTGGGCAGGCCACCTCGCCATCGCGATCGCGGGCGACGAGCCCGAGCGTGCCCGGGAGTACGCCCAGAAGGCGGTCCATGACGCGCGGGCCTTCGGCACCGCCTCGGCGATCGGCAGCGCGCTGCGGCTGTACGCGCGGATCGAGCACGGCCGACAGGCGGTCGAGCTGCTGGAGGAGGCCGTGGCGTACCTCGGGCAGTCCCCGGCCGGCTACGAGCACGCCGTCGCGCTGGTCGACCTCGGGGCCGCGCTGCGCCGGGTCGGCCGGCTGGACGACGCCCAGGAGTGCCTGTACCAGGGCATCGAGCTGGCCCAGCACTGCTCGGCGGAGGGGCTGGTCGACCGGGCGCGGCAGGAGCTCGCCAACTACGGCCTGCGGCCCAACCGGGTGGGGCTGCGCGACTTCCGGGACACCCTGGAGACGCTCAGCAGCTCGGAGTGGGAGGTCGCCAAGCGGGCCGTGCAGGGCGTGCCGCCGCAGCGGATCGCCGACGAGCTCGGGGTGCCGATCGGAATCGTCAACCGGCGGCTGGCGGCGGTCTACCGCAAGGCGGGCAGCGGGCCGGACGGCCTGGCCTCGGCGCTCGGGCTGCCGCCGCAGCAGCGGGACCTGGGGCGGCTGGGGGACCTGAACGACTAGGCGGGCGAGGGGCGGGTGCCGGGCGCGGCGGTCAGCGCCCGGCGGTCGGGTCCGGCGCCCGGTGAGCGTGGCGGGCGCCCGGTGGTGGACGGCGGCGCGCGGGGCGGCGCGTGGGCTGGTGGATGCGCCCCCGCTGCCGCCGCCGTCGCTAGGCTGACGGACACGGGGCTGCCGCGGCGCCCCCTCGACGGACCCGGAACCGGGCGGCCGCGGTGCAACGCCCGCCGCCAGTGAGGAGCAGGCCAATGGCGAGCGAGGCCACCAGCGTGCGGCAGGAACCCCTGGACCCTTCGGGCGCGGGTGCCGCGATCGAGCGCTGGACGCTCACGGCCGGCCCGTACGAGGCGAGCGTGCTCACCCTCGGGGCGACCCTGCACACCCTGAGCGCACCGGACCGCTCCGGCCGCTCCGCCCAACTGCTGCTTGCCACCGACCGGTTGTCCGAGATCCTCGGCCCGGCCCGGCACTACGGCACGGTGGTGGGCCGGTACGCCAACCGGATCGACCGCTCGTCGGTCACCATCGACGGCGAGGAGCACCAGCTCGCTCCGACCGGCGGCGGCATGACCATCCACGGCGGTCCGGACGGCTTCGCGCACCGGATGTGGGCGGCCGAGCCGGTCGAGGGCGGGGTGCGGCTGGCGCTGCACAGCCCGGACGGGGACCAGGGCTTCCCCGGCGCGTTGGACGTCACCGTCACGTACACCCTGGACGCCTCCGGTGAGCTGGTGATCGCCTACCGTGCCGTCACCAGCAAGCCGACCGTCGTCAACCTGACCAACCACGCGTACTTCAACCTCGCGGGTGAAGGCAGCGGCGACGTCCTGGGCCACCTGCTCACCCTGGACGCCGACGCGTACACCCCGGCCGACGAGCGGCAGATCCCGTACGGTCGGACCGAGCCGGTGGCCGGCACGCCGTTCGACTTCACGGCGGCCACGCCGATCGGCAAGTCGGTGCACGACGAGCACCCCCAGCTGGCCGGGCCCGGCGGCTACGACCACAACTGGGTGCTGCGCGCCCGTCCCGCGGACGGGGCCCCGGTGCGGGCCGCGCTGCTGGAGGACCCGGTCAGCGGCCGCACCCTGGAGGTGCTGACCACCGAGCCGGGCATCCAGGTCTACACGGCGAACAAGTTCCAGGGCGCGGTCACCGGCGCGAGCGGCGTCCCGTACGGGCCGTTCGCCGGGATCGCCCTGGAGACCCAGCACTTCCCGGACTCCCCGCACCACCCGGCGTTCCCCAGCACGGAGCTGCGGCCGGGGGAGGAGTTCCGCTCGACCACCGTGCTCCGGCTGGGGACCCACCAGTAGGACCGGTGGGAAGGGCTGACGGCTGGGACCGACCGGCAGGGCTGATCAGGAGGACCGGCCGGCCGGGGCCGGCGCTACGGCCGCAGGTCCCGGCGCATGCAGAGCCGGGGCCAGCGGTCCAGGCCGTGCTCGGCCTCCTTGCGGCGGATCTCCCGCAGGCCCGGCGTGAGTTCCTCCTCGGCCAGCGGCCGAAAGCCGCAGCGGGCGTAGTAGGGGGCGTTCCAGGGGACCTCAACGAAGGTCGTGAGGGTGAGCGCGGGGGCGTCGGCGGTTTCGGCGAGGTGCTCGATCAGCGCCCGGCCGATGCCGCGGCGGGCGTGGTCGGGGTGCACGGAGACCTGTTCGATGTGGAGGGCGCCGTCCACCGGTTCGGCGAGCAGGTAGGCGGCGACGGTTCCGTCGGGGGCCTCGGCGAGCAGGGCGACGCCCCGCTCCAGGTAGTGCGCCAGCTCCTCGGGTGCGGGGGGTTCGTCCTCGGCGATCTCCGGCATGCCGATCGCGGCGAAGGGTGCGCCGGCGGCCCGCTCCAGCTCGGCGAGCAGCGGAAGTTCGTCCCTGGTGACGGCTCTGATTCGCATGCGTCCAGTTTGCTGCAGAGCGTTTCCGGCCACGCACGGTGGTTCCGTCGGCCAGCCCACGGAGGGGTGAATCGGGCGAAACGGGACAATCGGTGCCGCCGTCAACTACCGAGTGGCTACGTCCAGGACACGCGGGCGTAACGATCGCGGTTTCTTGCAGAAACTTGCTGCAAGGACTTTCCGTCCCTCTTGCGCCGCTGTTAACTTCCTTCCCGAGCCCGACGGCAGCAACGGTGCGGTCGGCACGAGGCAGCCATTATGCGCCTGTCTCGGAACATCTCGGGCACCCCCACCCTCCCTAGGAGTTCTCATGCGGCGTGGCATCGCGGCCTCTGCCCTCGTTGTGGCCCTCGCGGTCTCGATGGCTGCCTGTGGCAGCAGCGGCTCCAGCTCCGACGGCAAGGCCGACGGGCCGGTCACCCTCACGTACTGGGACACGTCGAACGCCACCAACGAGGCGCCGAACTACCAGGAGCTCGTCAAGAAGTTCGAGGCTGCGAACCCGACCGTCAAGGTCGACTTCGTCAACGTGCCGTTCGACCAGGCGCAGAACAAGCTGCAGACCGCCATGGGGGCCAAGGGTGCTCCGGACGTGTTCCGCTCCGAGGTCGGCTGGACCGCCGCCTTCGCCAAGGCCGGCTTCCTGGAGCCGCTGGACGGCACCCCGGCCGCCGCCGACACCTCCGCCTTCCAGCCGAGCCTGATCCAGCAGGCCAAGTACGAGGGCAAGCTGTACGGCGTTCCGCTGGTGACCGACACGCTCGGCCTGCTCTACAACAAGGAGCTGTTCACCAAGGCCGGCATCACCGAGGCGCCGAAGACCTGGGACGAGCTGAAGACCGACGCCGCCGCCGTCAAGGAGAAGGCCGGCGTGGACGGCTTCTGGCTGAAGGCCGCGGACGGCTACTACGCGATGCCGTTCCTGTACGGCGAGGGCACCGACACCGTCGACGCCGCTGGCAAGAAGATCAGCGTCGCCTCGCCGGAGGCCGTCAAGGCCGTCGAGACCTACAAGACGATGTTCACCTCGCCCGGCACCGTCAAGGCCGACGTCACCACCGACGCCTACGCCCACATGATGGACGCCTTCAACAGCGGCAAGGTCGCGGCGATCGTCCAGGGCCCCTGGGAGATCACCAACATCTACAAGGGCTCGGCCTTCGCCGACAAGAACAACCTCGGCATCGCCGCCGTCCCGGCCGGCTCCAGCGGCAAGGCCGCCGCTCCCACCGGTGGTCACAACATCGCCGTGTACGCGGGTGCCGACAAGGCCCACAAGGCCGCCGCGGAGAAGTTCGCCGCCTTCATGACCTCGGCCGAGAGCCAGGCGTTCATCGCGCAGAAGAACTCCACCCTGCCGACCCGCTCCGACGCCTTCACCGCCGACGTCAAGGCCGACCCGGGCATCGCCGGCTTTCAGGCCGTGCTGAGCAGCGCCAAGCCGCGCCCCGAACTGCCCGAGTACAGCTCGCTGTTCGCCTCGCTGAGCACCAACCTGGGCAAGGCCGTCCAGGGTACGAGCACCCAGGACGCGCTGAACACCGTCTCCACCGACTACGCCAAGCTCCTGCCGGGCTTCGCCAAGTAGTCCCTGTGCCCGGCCCGCCGGTCGACGGGTGACAGCGGACGAGGAGCGGCCGAACGCGTGACGGCGAACGAATAACAGAGAACAGATTTCATCACCTGTCAGTTGTTCGCCGTCCGTCGTTCGGCGCCGCCCCTCACCTGTCGCCCCCCGGAGGGCCGGGCCGTCGGCTCCCCCCGAGAATCCCCCCGAGAAGGTGCAAACGATGTCAGTCGCCGTGCAGGGCGCCACCGGCAAGGGCAGCCGGGAGCGCGAGCAGCGTCCGGGCCTGCTGGAACGCGTCAAGCGGTCCTACGCCAAGCACTGGTACGCCTACGCGATGATCGCCCCGGTCGTGCTGGTGCTCGGCGTGCTGGTGCTCTACCCGCTCGCCGAGGGCATCTGGCTCACCCTCACCGACGCCAACAGCCTCAACATGGCGCGCAAGATCGGCGTCAACGAGATCCCGGCGACCTACCAGTTCGTCGGCTTCCACAACTACACCGACATCCTGTGGGGCCCGGGCTCGTACGACCGCTTCTGGTCGCACTTCGTCTGGACCATCGCCTGGACGGCCGTCTGCGTCTTCCTGCACTACACCCTCGGGCTCGGCCTCGCGCTGCTGCTCAACCAGAAGCTGCGCGGCCGCGCCGCCTACCGGATGCTGCTCATCCTGCCGTGGGCCGTACCGACCTTCGTCACCGTCTTCTCCTGGCGGCTGATGCTCGCCGACGGCGGCGTCGTCAACAGCATCCTCTCCTTCCTGCACCTGCCCGAGCCGGGCTGGCTCACCGAGCCGTGGGCGCAGAAGGCGGCCGCGATCATGGTGAACACCTGGGCCGGCGTGCCGTTCATGATGATCTCGCTGCTCGGCGGCCTCCAGTCGATCCCGGCCGAGCTGTACGAGGCCGCCGAGATGGACGGCGCCACCGCCTGGCAGCGCTTCCGGTACGTCACCCTGCCCGGTCTGCGCTCCGTCTCCTCCACGGTCGTGCTGCTCGGCGTGATCTGGACGTTCAACCAGTTCAACGTGATCTTCCTGCTGTTCGGCACCGGCGCCCCCGACGCCCAGCTGCTGGTCACCTGGGCGTACCGCCTCGGCTTCGGCCAGATCCCGCGGGACTACGCGCAGTCCGCCGCCTACGGCGTGATCCTGCTGTCCATCCTGATCGTCTTCACCGCCTTCTACCGGCGCTGGCTCGCCCGCAACGAGCAGGCCAACGGCTGAGGCCCCGGACCCAGTTGACCCACGAAGGCAGGTACCCCCGATGAGCACCACCACCGAACTCCCGGCCCGTGCGGCGGCCCCGGCCCCGGCGGCCCGGCCCGCCAAGGTCCGCCGCCGCGGCGAGCGCAGCCCGCTGGCCCGGGCGCTGTCCCACGGCACCCTGATCCTGGCCGGCCTGATCGCGCTGTTCCCGGTCGCGTGGATCCTGTTCGTCTCGCTCGGCCCGGACAAGACCGACTACCTCCACCCCGGCCAGATCCTCGACAAGCTGACGCTGTCGAACTACCAGCACGTGCTGTCCGACACCGACTTCTTCACCTGGTTCGGCAACGCCCTGCTGGTCTCCGGGGTCACCACCGTGTTCGGCGTGATGCTCGCCGCCACCACCGGCTACGCCGTCTCCCGGATGAAGTTCCCCGGGCACAAGCCGCTGATGTGGTCGCTGCTGGTCACCCAGATGTTCCCGATCGCGGTGCTGATCGTCCCGATGTACACGATGCTCTCCGAACTCGGCCTGCTGGACAGCTACACCGGCCTGATCCTGGTCTACTCGACCACCACCGTGCCGTACTGCGCCTGGCTGCTGAAGGGCTACTTCGACACCATCCCGGTGGAGATCGACGAGGCCGGCCGGGTCGACGGGCTCAGCCCGTTCGGCACCTTCTGGCGGCTGGTGCTGCCGCTCGCCCGCCCGGGCCTGGCGGTGGCGGCCTTCTACTCGTTCCTCACCTACTGGGCCGAGGTGCCGTTCGCCTCCACGTTCATGCTCAGCTCCGACAAGTACACGCTGGCCGTGGGCCTGCAGACCTTCGTCAGCGAGCACGACGCCCAGTGGAACCTGATGGCCGCGACCGCCGTGCTGATCGCGATCCCGTCCGCGGCCTTCTTCTACCTGGTGCAGCGCCACCTGGTCACCGGTCTGACCGCCGGCGCCTCCAAGTCGTAGCGCGCCACCGCGTCGTCACGCACCACCCGCAACGCCGCCGCTCCCGACCACGTCGTCACGCGCCTCCACGTCCCGGCGCCTTCCGCTCCTCTAGTCCCCAAGGGATACCGTCCATGACCCAGAACCTGGCCGACACCTCCCGGCCTGCCGCCGACACCGCTCACGAGGCGAACGTCAGCGCGTCCAGAGGCTGGTGGCGGGACGCGGTCATCTACCAGGTGTACCCGCGCAGCTTCGCCGACTCCAACGGCGACGGCATGGGCGACCTGCCCGGCGTCCGCAGCCGCCTGCCCTACCTGCGCGACCTCGGGGTGGACGCGGTCTGGCTGTCGCCGTTCTACGCCTCGCCGCAGGCGGACGCCGGCTACGACGTCGCCGACTACCGCGCCGTGGACCCGATGTTCGGCACCCTGCTGGACGCCGACGCCCTCATCCGGGACGCCCACGACCTGGGCCTGCGGATCATCGTCGACCTCGTCCCCAACCACTCCTCGGACCAGCACGAGTGGTTCCAGCGCGCCCTGCGGGAGGGCCCCGGCTCCCCGCTGCGCGACCGCTACCACTTCCGCCCCGGCAAGGGCGAGCAGGGTGAACTCCCGCCCAACGACTGGGAGTCCATTTTCGGCGGCCCGGCCTGGACCCGCAGCGAGAACCCGGACGGCACCCCCGGCGACTGGTACCTGCACCTGTTCGCCCCGGAGCAGCCCGACTTCAACTGGGAGAACCAGGCCGTCGCCGACGAGTTCCGCTCGATCCTGCGGTTCTGGCTCGACATGGGCGTGGACGGCTTCCGCATCGACGTCGCCCATGGCCTGGTCAAGGCCCCCGGCCTGCCCGACCTCGGCGGCGCCGACCAGCTGAAGCTGCTCGGCAACGACGTCATGCCGTTCTTCGACCAGGACGGCGTGCACGAGATCTACCGCAGCTGGCGCACGATCCTCGACGAGTACCCGGGGCAGCGGATCGGCGTCGCCGAGGCCTGGACCCCGACCGTCCAGCGCACCGCCAACTACGTCCGCCCCGACGAGCTGCACCAGGCCTTCAACTTCCAGTACCTGGGCACCGGTTGGGAGGCCGCCACGCTGCGTGAGGTGATCGACCTCTCGCTCGACTCGATGCGCCCGGTCGACGCCCCCACCACCTGGGTGCTGTCCAACCACGACGTCACCCGGCACGCCACCCGGTTCGCCAACGAGCCCGGCCTCGGCACCCAGATCCGCACCCCCGGCGACCGGGCGCTCGGCCTGCGCCGCGCCCGCGCCGCCACCCTGCTGATGCTCGCGCTGCCCGGCTCGGCATACGTCTACCAGGGCGAGGAGCTCGGCCTGCCGGACGTCACCGACCTGCCCGACGAGGTCCGCCAGGACCCGTCCTTCTTCCGCCAGGCCGGCCAGGACGGCTACCGCGACGGCTGCCGCGTCCCGATCCCGTGGTCCGGCACCGAGGCCCCGTACGGCTTCGGCCCGGTGGCCGGCGGGCCGTCCTGGCTGCCGCAGCCGGCCGAGTGGGCCGAGCTGAGCGTCGAGGCGCAGACCGGCGACCCGAACTCCACCCTGGAGCTCTACCGCAGCGCGCTGGCCGTCCGCCGGGCCCAGCCCGACCTCGGCGCCGGCACCGGGGTCGAGTGGCTGGAGAGCCCCGAGGGCACCCTGGCGTTCCGCCGCGGCGCCTTCGTCTGCACCGTGAACACCACCGGCGAGCCGGTGCGGATCGCGGCCCCGGGCACGCTGCTGCTCGCCTCGACCGACCTCGTGGTGGACGGCGGCGAGACGGTGCTCGCTCCGGACAGCACCGGCTGGTGGGCGGTCTGACGTGGTTGGAATAGGCTCTGGGACCGTGACTACGGCGCGACTCTCAGACATCGCGGCGCAGGCGGGGGTCAGCGAAGCCACCGTCTCCCGCGTGCTCAACGGCAAGGCGAACGTTTCCGCCGCCACCCGGCAGACCGTGCTGGCGGCACTCGACGTGCTCGGGTACGAGCGGCCGACCCGCCTTCGCCAGCGCAGCGCCGGGCTGATCGGCCTGATCACGCCGGAGCTCAGCAACCCGATCTTCCCGGCGCTGGCCCAGGTGATCGAGCAGGTGCTCAGCCGGCACGGCTACACCCCGGTGCTGTGCACCCAGACGCCGGGCGGGTCCACCGAGGACGAACTGGTGGACATGCTGGTGGACCGGGGCGTGGCGGGCATCGTCTTCGTCTCCGGCCTGCACGCCGACACCACCGCCGACCACGACCGCTACGCCCGGCTGGCCGGGCGCGGGGTGCCGTTCGTGCTGATCAACGGCTACAGCGAGAAGATCGACGCGCCGTTCATCTCGCCGGACGACCGCGCCGCGATGTGGATGGCCGTCCAGCACCTGGCCGAACTCGGGCACGAGCGGATCGGGCTGGCCGTCGGTCAGCGCCGGTACGTACCGGTGCTGCGCAAGATCGAGGGCTTCACGGCGGCGATGCGCGAGGTGCTCGGGCTCGGCCGGGAGGAAGCCGAGAACCTCGTCCACCACACGCTGTTCAGCGTGGAGGGCGGGCACGCGGCGGCCGGCGCGCTGCTCGACAAGGGCTGCACGGCGATCGTCTGCGGGAGCGACATGATGGCGCTCGGGGCGATCCGGGCGGTGCGGCAGCGCGGGCTGTCGGTGCCGCAGGACGTGTCGGTGGTCGGCTTCGACGACTCGCCGCTGATCGCCTTCACCGAGCCGCCGTTGACCACGATCCGCCAGCCGGTCGAGGCGATGGCCACGGCGGCGGTGGACGCGCTGCTGGAGGAGGTCGGCGGGAACGCCGCCCAGCGCGGCGAGTTCATGTTCCAGCCGGAGCTGGTGATGCGCGGGTCCACCGGGGCCTGCGCGCGCTGAACCCCGGCCGCCACGGCCGTCGGACGGGCCCCGGAGGGCGATCGCTCTCCGGGGCCCGTCGGCGTGCGCGCGGTCGGCCGTGGCGGGCCGTGGCAGGCCGTGCCGGGCCATGGGGTGGCTCAGCCCTCCTGGGCGGTAGGGCGGTCGGCGGTCAGGCGGTGCCCGTCGGCGGCCTCGCCGGTACGGGTCTCGGTACGGCGGCCGCAGGCCAGGTAGTCGCGCAGGACCAGTTCGACGGCGTCCTGGGGGCTCTTGGTGCCGGAAAGCATCATCGCGTCGATCGCGAGGTTCGCGTCGAGGGTGACGGTGACCTGGGCCATGTGACTCCTCCTCGGGTGCAGAGCAGCAGCATGCCCGCTGGGGCGGCGATCCACCACGGAACGGGGCGGAACCGCGGTCGGGAACGGTCGGGCACGCCGTGGCCCCGGGAACGCCGGAACCCCCGGGGAGGAGCGACCAGACTCTCCCCGGGGGTGGTGGGCGGTCAGTGTTCGGACGACGGCCGACAGCTGACGGATAACAGCTGACAGATGTTGAAAGCTGTCAGCTGTTATCTGTTACCCGTCAGCTGTTACCGGCCGTCCGTCGGCCGTGCGCCGTGGACGGTGCGCCGTCCTCAGACCCGGCCGGCGAAGTCCGGGGCCCAGTTGGCGATGCTCTGCTCGCGGACGCCCGAGCTCGGGTTGGCGGCCTCGACGTACTTGCCGTTGCCGACGTAGATCGCGACGTGGTAGACGCCGGAGTCCTTGCCGTTGTTGGACCAGAACAGCAGGTCGCCCGCCTGGAGGCTGTCCAGCGAGACGTGGGTGCTGGCGGCGGCCTGGTCGGCGGCGACGCGCGGGACGGAGATGCCCGCGGCGCGCAGCGCGGCCTGGGTCAGGCCGGAGCAGTCCCAGCCGCCGTTGCCGGTGCCGCCGTAGACGTACGCCTGACCGACCTTCGACTCGGCGAAGGAGACCGCGGCGGCCATGCTGCCGGTCGCGGCCGGCGCCTGGGTCTGGGTCTGCGTCTGGGCCTGGGGCTGCGGGGCGGGCTTGGTGGCGGGCTTCGCGGCCGGCTTGGTGGACGGCTTGGCGGCCGGGGCCTCGGGCTGCGCGGTCGGCTGGGCGTTCACGGCACCGCCGTTCGCGGACTGGCCGGACTTCTGCGAGCGGTCGAACCAGGTGAAGTCCGAGCCGGACGTGCCGGCGGAGGACTGGCCGGCCCGGGCCTGGCCGTTGCCGCCGAAGGACAGCTGCTGGCCCGGGTAGATGGTGTCCGGACCCTCGGTCAGGGTGCCGCGGTTGAGGTCGTACAGCCGCTGCCAGCCGCCCTGCACCTTGTGCTGGTCGGCGATCGCGGACAGCCAGTCGCCCTCGACGACGGTGTAGTCGCCGCCCTGGGCCTGCTGCTGGCGCTTCTGCACCCAGTCGCTCCGGTTGCCGGAGGCGGCGGAGTCGGTGGAGGCCTGCGCGTCGCCCTGGGCGGGCGCGGCGGGCTTCGCGGCGGGGGTCTGGGGCTGCGCGGGCTTGGCGCTGGGCTTCGTGGCCGGAGCGGCCGGAGCGGCCGGCTTGGCGCTCTGGGCGGGCGCGGCGGGCTTGGCGGCGGTCGAACCCGCCGAGGTGTCAACGGCGGCCGCGGCGCCGCCCTTGGTGAGCCCGGCCTGGACCGAGCAGACCGGCCAGGCGCCGGGGCCCTGCGAGGCGAGGACCTTCTCGGCGACGGCGATCTGCTGGTCCTTGGCGGCCAGGTCGGCGCGGGCCGCGTAGGCCGTGCCGCCGAAGGCGGACCAGGTGCTGGAGGTGAACTGGAGGCCGCCGTAGAAGCCGTTGCCGGTGTTGATGCTCCAGTTGCCGCCGCTCTCGCACTGGGCGACCTTGTCCCAGGTGGCGACGGAGGCGGCCGAGGCGGTGCCGGTGGTGAGGCAGGGGACGGTGAGGCCGACGCCCGCGACGCCGAGGGCGGCGATCACGCGACGGGTACGGCCGGACAGACGGGTGCCGTTGGTGGGCAGCATGAAGACGTGGTCCTCTCCCACGCCTGCGAGGTGAGCTGTCGGATTCGGGCTGGAGTTGCCCGGCCGTGCGGTGAGCACGGCTTCACCCCTAGCCCTGGACCGTTCCGGAGAGCGGTCCGGGGCGACTTACCTGTGGGTCCCCCGCTCCTGCCGTGGTGCGTTTTCGCGCTTCCAGGACATCCGACGGCAGGACTCGGCGTTGCGGATGACCGGGTTCGTGTGGTCACGAACGGGGAGCACGTTAATCAGACTTAAGTTCAAACTGCAAACCACTGTGATGTGCATCACGGTTTAGTGGAAACTGCCAAAATTGCCACTCACCATGATCGTAAATGATCGTTTTCAGGCAATGCTGTTGTGGAAGCCGACAACTGGCTCCGCCTCAGGAGTGGCGTGACGGTGCGTCGAATCGCGGAGTGGCGCACTCCGGCGGGTGGGGGAGCGGTCGCGATCGGAGCATGTGAATCCACGCTCCCTATTTCCTTTCAAATAGCGCCAGAACGGACATTCCCCTTCATTGCCGGGTGACTCCCGTACGGGACGGACGGGGTGGGGGAAGTACGCGGAAGGGCCCGGAACGCGATCCGTTCCGGGCCCTTCGGTGCGCGCGAACCCGCGCGCGGTGTCCTTATCGTCCGCCAGGCCCCTCGGCGGCCGCGTGGGCGCCACGGGAGCCCTCCACGACCCCCTCGGCCTCGGCGGCGGCCGCCGCCTCCGCCTCGGCCCGTGCCAGGTCCTCCGGGGACGGCGTGGGCAGCGCGGCCAGGTAGGTGGAGGCGATCAGCTGGCCGACCGACGGGTAGGCGCCCAGCGGCGCGGCCGACGGGCAGCCGGTCTCCTCGGCGGCGGTGGCGAGCAGCTCGGAGTCCGCCTCCGGGCCGATCACCAGCGGGGCCAGGGCCGGGCGCTGCGAGCCGGTGTCCTTGAGGTGGTTGACGGCCGCGGCCACCGAGCCGGGCACGTCGAGCGCGGCGGCGACGACCGGCACGGCCAGCCGGGCGGCCAGCAGCACGCCGGTGATGCCGGCCGCGGCGGCCGCGTCCTCGCCGCCGACGGTGGTCAGTACCACGCCGTCCGCGGCGGTCGCGATGGCGAACAGCCGGGCGCGGTCGGCCCGGGCCAGCCCGGCCTCGGAGAGCCGGACGTGCACGGCCTCGGCCAGCAGCGGGTGCGGGCCCAGCGGGTCGGTGACGGGCGCGCCGTACTCGGCGGCGAGCGCGTGAAGCCCGGTCAGGAAGGTGTGCGGGCCGGGCACCAGCGGCACCAGGACGGGCATCGGCCGCCCGGCCTCGGCGGCCAGGGCCAGCAGCTCGGCCACGGTGCGGTCCTCGCCGCTCGCGCCCGCCGCACCGTCACCGGGGAGGTAGCCGACGGCGGTCTGGACGCCGTTCTGCTCGGTGCGGACGATCGAGAGCAGCTCCTCGACGACCGAGCGGGACTCGGGCCCGGCGGTCGCGGGCACGGCGAGCACCAGGGCCGGGGCGCCGGCCGGGATCTCGGGGCGCTCGGGACGACGGTGGCGCCCCCGCGCACGGGAGCCTGGAGTACGGACGGGCAGTGGCGCGCCCGGAATGGCTGCGGTGCTCATGCCGGAGATCGTAGGACATCGGCCCGTCCGGCTTGCAGTCGGCTGCCGTACGGGTTTCGCGTGCTCGCGGTACGGACCCGGTGCGTCTCCGGCGCCGGTCCGGGCGCTTTGCCTACAATCCGGACATTCTTCGCCCAACCCCCGCGTGGTGGCCGGTGCTTGTCCCGACGCGATCCGAGGGGACGGGCGTTGCACCCGGGGCGCGTGAGATGTCTCACAGCATGGGCCCGGCTTGACGGAGGGTCACGGGCGGGCGACTCCCGGCATTCGAAGATCAACATTCAGCGGGGAGGTGCTCACGGCCGGTTATCGCGGGCTCGACGATTCATCGGCTATGTCCGTTTACGTACCGTCAGGGGAAGGGCCCGTGAAGAGTTCGCGGCTGCGGGTAAAAGGCCTCGTGCACCTGCAATGTCCCGTGCTGATGCACGTGCACTGCGGCTATCATCACGTCAAGTGAGGCGTTGTGCCGGACCGGTACGGGGCCGGTCCGTTCGTTTCGGCGGTGCCGGGGGCGCCGCGCTGGACGACAACTCCGGAGCTCTTCGGGAGATTTCTATGCACGACTCGCAGGACACGCACGGCTCGTACGACACCTACAACGGGATGGCCGCCGCCGATCTCCAGGGGGTGGTCTGGCAGAAGAGCCGGCACAGCAACTCCCAGGGCAACTGCGTCGAGTTCGCGGCCCTGCCGGGCGGCGATGTGGCGATGCGCAACTCGCGGTTCCCGGACGGCCCCGCACTCATCTACACCCGGGCCGAGATCTCCGCCCTGCTGCTGGGGGCGAAGGACGGGGAGTTCGACCACCTGGCGGTCTGACCGGCCGCCGTGCTCCATCATCGGGGGGCCGTCGTGGGTGCCGACACCACGACGGCCTTTGTCTTTGTCTCCTCCGGATGTCTTCGCTCCGGAGGCCTCTCCCGGATCCGTCCGGCCGCCTGGCCCGCCCGGCCGCGCTGAGCCGCTCGCGGTTCCGTGGTGCCGGAGGCTCTCGACGGGGCCTGCTGGAAGCACCCGGGGTGCGGTCCTCCCGGGGTGTCCGTCGCCCGGCCGCGCGCCGTCCGGCGCGGGGTCCGTCCCGAAGGCAGGGCTCGTCCGGAACGCCGGGCCCGCTCGGAGCACGGGGCCCGCTGGGAGTACAGGACCCGCTCGGAGCGCGGGGCCCGTCCTAGGCCGAGCGCCGATGCCGTCCGCCGACGTCGACGGGACCGTCGAGCGGTGAGCGGCCGCCGAGCCCGGGGTGTCCGTCCAGCGGGGAACCGCCGACCGACTCGGCCTCGAACATCGCCCAGACCACCTTGCCGCTGCCCAGCGGGTGCCAGCCCCAGGAGCGGCTGAACGACTCCACCAGGTGCAGCCCGCGGCCCGATTCGGCGACGAAGTCGGCCTCCCGGGCGACCGGGCCGGTGCTGCTCGGATCGCTCACCGCGCAGACCACCTGGGGTGCGCGGTGCACCAGGCTTATTCGGATCGGCAGCCGGCCGTCCGCGGTCGGCTTCATGGGAAAGTCGTACTCGCCCAGGGCGCCGCCCGACGGGTCGGGCCGTGCGCCGATCGCATGCCGGAGCGCGTTGGTCACGAGTTCCGAGGCCACCAGCGCGACGTCGTCGAACAGTTCCGTCAGGCCCCAGAGCTGGAGCGTGCTCCGAGCGAAGTCCCGCGCGGTTCTGACGGCTTCGAAGCGAGGAGCGAGCGTACAGGTGACCACATGGGGGTCAACCGCCAAAGCCGTACCGGTGCTCATGAAGAGCTCCTCCCATAAGGGGGCGGACACGGCTGGACCCGCCGGGGTCATGCCGGTCACCTCCGACTCGCTCGGCCGCTCGGCCGCCCCCTCGACCAGGCGCGCGCGCACTCGAACGCCCGATGACGCGGGGGACGCCGTCGGGTCGGTGCACGGAGTCGCGCGTGGGGTCGACGCGGAGCCCGCGGGATTGCCAGGGATGTGCAGGTGCACGTGCACCATGGTGGTGTGCGCTCACTGCAGATGCAAGAGTCGATTCACGTGCAGTCGCACTATTGGCATATGCAAGCGCCGAATGCACGTGCATCCTGGTGCGTGGAGTGCAGAACTGATAGGAACATCCGTCAGTATCGGCACCGTGAGCGCTCAACTGATGGCAGACTGTGCGCTGTTTGCCCTAGGTGGAGGTTTCGACCGCATGACCACAGTTCAGCCGGGCGGCGGCTCGATGGTCCGCCGGATCCTCCTCGGCTCGCAGCTGCGCCGCCTGCGTGAGGCGCGCGGCATCACCCGCGAGGACGCGGGCTACGCGATCCGGGCCTCCGAGTCCAAGATCAGCCGCATGGAACTCGGCCGCGTCAGCTTCAAGGAGCGCGACGTCGCCGACCTGCTCAGCCTGTACGGCGTGGACGACGGCATCGAGCGGGAAGCCCTGCTCGGCCTCGTCCGCGAGGCCAACAAGTCCGGCTGGTGGCACAGCTTCAACGACGTGCTGCCGGGCTGGTTCCAGACCTACGTCGGCCTGGAGGAGGCCGCCCAGCTCATCCGCACCTACGAGGTGCAGTTCATCCCCGGACTGCTGCAGTCCGAGGAGTACGCACGGGCGGTTTTCGGCCAGAGTCGGCCGGTCATCAGCGAGGAGGAGGTCGAACGGCGGGTCAGCCTCCGGCTGCGCCGTCAGAAGTTGCTGACCGAGGGGGCCAGCCCGCGCCTGTGGGCGGTCATCGACGAGGCCGCGCTGCGCCGGCCGGTCGGCGGGCCCCAGGTGATGCGCGGTCAGGTGCAGTACCTGATCGACGTCGCCGAGCAGGCCAACGTGGTGATCCAGGTCATGCCGTTCCGGTTCGGCGCGCACGCGGGCGAGTCCGGGGCGTTCACGATCCTGCGCTTCCCGGAGCAGGACCTCGCGGACGTGGTCTACCTGGAGCAGCTCACCAGCGCGCTCTACCTGGACAAGCGCGACGACGTCGACGCCTACATCCAGGTCATGGAGCGGCTCTGCGTGGACAGTCTCACGCCGGAGCGCACGATAGACCTGCTCGCCTCGATCCTGAAGGAACGCTGAGCCGCTGCCGTCCGGGGCCTGTGAGATCCCTCCCTCGCGAGGCCCCCGGCAGTCGGTCCGCCAGGCCGCCCACCCGCCGTCAGTCGCGGGCCGGCGGCCTCTCGCGTTCCGGCGGGGACGGTTGCGGCGGGCGGCCCAGCTCCCAGGCCAGGTCGTAGCGGCGGAAGAGGTCGGCCCGGATCGGCGCCAGCGGGATCTCGGCGCCCGGCAGCAGCACCCCGATGCAGCCGCCCATCAGCGCACTGCGCAGGACGGCGTGCTCGGCGACCGGGTCGGGCGCGCCCCAGTCGAGCAGCAGGCCCTGGAGCAGGGCCCCGAGCTGCTGCTGTTCCGGGTCCTGGACGAAGGCGCCGGTATCCGGGTCGAGGATCAGTGCCAGGTGCGAGCGCATCACCCGGGGGTGGTCCAGCGCCAGCCCGAGCACGGTGTCGATCGCCCGGGCCAGCCGGGCGTTCGGCGAGGAACCGGGTGCCAGTTCCGCCAGGGCGCAGGCCAGCGACTGGTGCATCATCCGGTGCGTCGCGGACTGCATCAGCAGCCGTTTGCCATCGAAGTAGTACGAGAGCAGCCCGCGGGCGAGTCCGGCCCGCTCGGCGATGTCCGTCAGCGTGGTGCCCGCGTATCCGCGCTGGTCAACCAGCTCGACGGTGGCCCGCATGATGCGTCGGCGGGAGCGTTGCCGCATCTCCTCATTGACCGAATCCCCGCGAGGTGCCATCGTGTCTGCTCCGAACGTTCGTTGGCTGCGAGCCAATATACTTGCGGAGCCGACAGCCGCACCGAGGAACCGTGCCCCGAGGGGCGCTGCCCGGGCGGCCGCCACGAAGACGGCCGGCTCCACCAACACGGGGGTTTGGTGGAGCCGGCGCCACGGCCCGACGGCCCGGAGATCGGCCGCGGGCGGGGCCCGGGGTCAGCGCTCGGTCAGGACTTCGGCGCGGGCCGCGGTCGACCCGGCTGATGAGTAATCATAATCCGGCACCGGCGCGGGAGTTGAGGCGCGGCGCCGGTCCACCAGGGCGCCCGCCGCCGCGACCACCAGGCCGACCAGGGCGACCATCGTGACGAACAGCAGCGCCGGCCGGTAGCCGTCCAGCTGGGCCTGCGGGCTGTCGCCGCCCGCGCTGCCGGCCGTGATCATCGCGGTCGCTCCGGCCAGGACCACCGCGGTGCCGACCTGGATCGCGGTGTTCACCAGGCCCGAGGCCAGGCCCTGCTCCTCGTCGCCCACGCCGTCGGTGGCGGCGATGTTCACCGAGGGGAAGGCGAAGGCGAAGCCCACGCCGAGCAGCAGCATCGAGGGCAGCACCAGGCCGGGGTACGAGCTGTGCTCGTCCAGCCGCAGGAACAGCGCGAAGGCGGCGACCAGCGAGAGCAGGCCGATCGGCAGCAGCCGCCCGGTGCCGAAGCGGTCCACGATCGGGCCCATGAAGGGTGCCGAGAGCGCGATGAGGGCCGCGGCGGGGAGCAGGCCGAGGGCCATTTCCAGGGCCGACCAGCCGAGCAGGTGCTGGAGGTAGAGGGTGACCACGAACTGGAAACCGCCGTAGGCGCCGGTCATCGCGAAGGCGACCACGTTGGCCCGGGCGACCGAACCGTTGCGGAAGATGCCGAGCCGGACCAGCGGGTGCGCGGCGCGGCTCTCCACCCGCAGGAAGGCGGCGGCCAGCAGGGCGACGACGAGCATCGAGCCGAGCGTGCGCGCGCTCAGCCAGCCGGCGCCCTGGGCCTCGGTGACGGTGAAGACCAGCAGCAGAACGGTCGCGGTGCCGGTGATCGCGCCCAGCGCGTCGTAGCCGCCCTTGGCGCGCTCCTCGACCGGGCGGGGGAGCAGCCGGACGGCGAAGACCAGTGCGAGCAGCGCGACCGGGACGGGCATCAGGAAGGTCCAGCGCCAGCCGACCGAGGTGAGCAGGCCGCTGAGCACCAGGCCGAGCGAGAAGCCGCTGGCACCGCAGGTGGTGTAGATCGACAGGGCGCGGTTGCGGGCCGGGCCCTCCGCGAAGGTCGTGGTGATGATCGACAGGCCGGCCGGGGCGGTGAAGGCGGCGCTGACGCCCTTGAGGAAGCGGGCCGCGATCAGCAGGCCGCCGTCGTCGACCAGGCCGCCGACCAGTGAGGCGGCGGCGAAGACGCCCAGGGCGACCAGGAACACCCGGCGGCGGCCGAGCAGGTCGGCGGCGCGTCCGCCGAGCAGCAGCAGACCGCCGTAACCGAGCACGTAGCCGGAGACCACCCACTGCAGGGTGGAGGTGGACAGGTGCAGGTCGGAGCCGATGGACGGGAGGGCGACGCCCACCATGGAGACGTCCAGGGCGTCCAGGAACATGGCGGCGCAGAGCACGATCAGCGTGCCCCAGAGGCGGGGAGTCCAGTGCGGCCCGCTGGTTGACGGGGCATCGGGTGATGGGAGGGTCGCGGTGGTCATGGGGAGGACAGTACATGCACATGCATTCAATGCAAGTGAATTAGATGTGAACGCAATAATTGTCGATGCACGTGCTAGGGTGGCGGCGTGGCTGAACTCGACTCCCCGGCGGAGACCGGTCTCGTCGCGCAGTGGCGCGAGCTGCTGGCCCGGCACGCTGCCGCTGCCTGCATGCTCGACCGCGAGCTGGGCGACCGGTACGGGCTGGGCATGAGCGAGTTCGAGGTGCTGGAGCGCCTCGTCGAGGAGTGCGGGGGCGGCGGCGGGCCCGCGGTGCGGGTGAGCGAACTGGCCCACACCGTCCACCTGAGCCAGAGCGCGCTCTCCCGGCTGATCGCCCGCCTGGAGAAGGCCGGACTGGTCACCCGGGCGATGTGCGAGAGCGACCGGCGGGGCGTCGTGCTCACCCTCACCGAGGCCGGGCGGGAACGGTACGAGCAGGCCAGGCCGCTCCACCGCCAGGTGCTGGAGCTGACCCTCGGCGGTGGACTCGGGCCGGCCTGCGGATCGTCCACCGACTGACGGATCGGCTTTCCGGCTGACGGAACGTCAAGAACCTTTGGCTGACGCCGGGTTGGCCTCAGAGCAGCGAGTGCAGCCCCGGTGCGGCGGCCAGCAGGACGACCACGGCGGGCGCGGCGAGCGCCCCGACGGTGAGCCGCAGCCGGTGCGGGACGGAGAGCCGCGGACGGCCCGCGAGCAGTCGGTCGACCCGCTTCGGGGACTGCGCCAGGCCGGGCGGACAGGAGCCGAACACCCCGCGGTCCAGGTTGAGTTCGGCCAGCGCGAGGGCGGTGGTGTGCCGGCCGTGCCGACGGGCGGCCCGGTCGTCGGCGGCCAGTTCGACCAGCTCCGCCACCTGGTCCCGGAAGGCGCTGAACACGCCGACCCCGGGGAAGCCGGAGGCGAGCGCCTGGGCGAACTGCTGGAGCCAGTGGTGCCGGGCCCGGACGTGGCCGCGCTCATGGCTCAGCACGGCCGCCAGCTCCCGGTCGGTCAGCTGCCGGAGGGCGCCGGTGGTGACCACCAGCCGGGAGTCCGGTCCGGGCAGCGACCATGCCTCCGGGCGGACGTTCTCCAGAACCACCAGCCGCTCCCGGCGGCTCCGGTCGCTCTCGATGCTGTCCGGCAACTCGGGTGCGCGGGTGGACAGTTGGGCGTGCCGGCGATTGCGCAGCGCCTTGGCCGTGCGGACCTCGCGGGTGAGCGCCAACACCGTCTGCACCCCGCCCGCGGCCAGTGCCGCGGCGCACAGCCGGCCCCAGCCCTCGGCCTCCTGGAGGCCGTACGCCGCCTCCACGCCGTGCGGCGCGCCGCGGAACAGCAGCGCGCGCAGCTCCGGCAGGGCGGCGGAGGCCGCCAGGAGGAGGCCCAGCGCACAGCAGAGCAGGACGGCCACCACCAGGCACTGCCACACCAGCAGTGCCAGCACCGGTTCGCGCTCCGCCCAGCGGGCCCGGGCCAGCGGCCGGGGCGCGACGGTCGAGAGCAGCAGGCCGAGCAGCAGCAGGCCGATCAGGGCAGGCATCGATGGGCTCCCCGAGTACGCACGGAACGCGACAACGCGCTCCCTGCCAACCTATGCGCTGGCGACGTCCGGTGGAACGGCTTTCGTCCGGCCAGTGACCAACGCCACGCCCGGACGGGGCCCTTGGGGCGCCGGAGGTCGTGGCGTGCGGCCGTCACATGGTCAGGAGCATGGCGAACATGCCGATCCCCATGGTGAGTCGGCAGGCCTGTGGCAGACCGGTGGTGCCGACCGCGAGGGCGCCCGCCGGGGTGCGCAGCAGCCGGCTGCCGGTCCAGAGGGTGTATCCGCCGAAGTAGAGGAGGAGCGCCCCGGTCAGCGCCGGAAGGCCCAGGGCGGCGGCCTGGTGGTGCCCGTGGCCGGAGGTGCCCGTCATCGCGAGGGCCATGTACGTCATGGCGAGCGCGCCGACCGCGTGGTGCAGGCGGTGCGCCCGCCCGGCCGGGGCGTGGACGGCGGCGAGCAGGAAGGCGGCGGCGGGGAGGCCGAAGAGCCCGGCCCAGACGGCGGCCGGGACGGTGGCGCCGGTGACGGCCATCGCGGCCATGCCGAGCCCCATCAGGGCCTCGGCGGCGTCGGACTCGCGGGCGAGCGGCCGGTGTGCGCCGCCCGGGGCGCAGGGGGAGTGGCGCAGCCGGGTCAGGCAGGAGGTGCCCGCGCCGGCGGCGAGGAGGGCGAGGAGCCAGTTGACCAGGGCGGGTCCGTGCAACGGAGGCCTCCCGGGGCGGTGGGCGACGGGGCGGCGGGCGGCGAACAGATGACAACGGACAGCGGTCAGCGAACAGATGATGAAATCTGTCGGCTGTCAGTTGTCACCCGTCGGCTGTCGCCCGTGCGCCGCCCCCGTGCGCGGCGACGGACGTCCGGTCCACGATCACCGCACCCGGCCGGGCGTGGCCAGGGCGCGTACGGGGGCGCACAGTGGTGCCCGTCCTCGCGAAAGCCCTGGCCGCACGCCTGCCGCACGCCCACCGCACGCCTCGTGGCAAGCCCCGGCCGCAGAACGCGGTACCCGCCGGCCGGGCGTGCCCGCTCAGCCCTGGAGTCGCCCCGAGGCGACCACCCGGCTGAGGAACTGCCGGGTCCGCTCCTCCCGCGGGTCGCCGAACACCTGCTCCGGCGGCCCCTGTTCGAGCACCACCCCGCCGTCCAGGAAGCAGACCCGGTCGGCGACCTCGCGGGCGAAGCCCATCTCGTGGGTGGAGAGGACCATCGTCATCCCCTGCTCCTTGAGGTCCCGCACCACCGACAGCACCTCGCCGACCAGCACCGGGTCGAGCGCCGCGGTGATCTCGTCCAGGAGCAGCAGCCGCGGCCCGGTGGCCAGCGCGCGCACGATGGCGACCCGCTGCTGCTGCCCGCCGGACAGCCGGTCCGGGTACTCCTTCGCCTTGGCCGCCAGCCCGAGCCGGTCGAGCAGTTCCAGCGCCCGCGCCTCCGCCTCGGCCCGGGCGACCCGGTGCACCCGGCGCGGCGCGAGCGTGATGTTCTCCAGCACCGTCAGATGCGGGAACAGGTTGTACGACTGGAACACCACGCCGATCCGGCGCCGTACGGCGTCCTCGTCCGCGCGCGGATCGGTGATCTCCTCACCGTCCAGGAAGATCGCCCCGTCGTCGATCCCCTCCAGCAGGTTGACGCAGCGCATCAGCGTGGACTTGCCGGAGCCGGACGCCCCGATCAGCGCCGTCACCGAGTGCTCGGCCACGGCGAGGTCCACGTCGCGCAGCACCACCTGCTCGCCGAAGGTCTTGCGCACCGACTCCAGCCGGAGCACCTCGCTCGACGTCACACCGCACCTCCCTGCAGCTGGCGGCGGTTCATCCGGGTGGTCAGCCAGTCGGCGAACCGGGTCAACGGAATGGTCAGCACGATGAACACCAGCCCCGCCACCAGGTACGGCGTGAAGTTGAAGGACCGGGCCGCGATGATCTTCGCCGCGTACACCGCGTCGATCGCCCCGCCGATCGAGACCAGCCCGGTGTCCTTCTGGAGGCTCACCAGGTTGTTGAGCAGCGGCGGCACCACCCGGCGGACGGCCTGCGGCAGCACCACGTACCGCATCGCCTGCGCGTTGGTCAGCCCCAGCGACCGGGCCGCGGCGCGCTGGCTCGGGTGCACCGACTCGATGCCGGAGCGGAACACCTCGGAGACGTACGCGGAGTACGTCAGCACCAGCGCGGCCCCGCCCAGCAGCAGCGGATCGGTGGTCACCCCGGTCAGCCGCAGCGCCGGCACCCCGGTGATCATCACCAGCAGGCAGATGATCATCGGCAGCCCGAGGAAGAAGTCCACGTACGCGGTGGCCAGCAGCCGCACCGGCAGGAAGACCGGCCCGCGCAGCGTCCGCAGCACCGCCAGCAGCAGCCCGAACACCAGGATCAGCGCCCCGCAGCCGAGCATCAGCTCCAGGTTCAGCCGCAGCCCCTTCAGCACCTCGGGCAGTGCCTGGCGGGCGTAGTCGAGGTTGAAGAAGGTCCGCCGGGTCACCTCCCAGCCGGGGGAGTTGACGACCAGCAGGTAGAGCACGACGGCCGTCGCCAGGGTCGACGCGGTGGCGATCAGCGCCGAGCGGCGGGCCCGGGAGCGCCGGTAGGCCTCGTGCGCCAGCCGCCGCTCGGACGGGCGGTAGCCGTCCTCCGCGGCCGGCGCCCCGGTCCGCACCGCCGGGGCCTTGGCGAGGTCCACTGAGCCCTCCCGGCCCGACGACTCCCCGCTCGGCCGGGGGCCCAGGTCAGCACTCACTTCAGCACCGGTGCCGAGACGGCGTCGGAGAGCCACTGCTTCTCCAGCTTCGCCAGCGTGCCGTCGGCGCGCAGCGCGTCCACCGCCTGCGAGACGCAGCCGGTCAGCTTGGAGCCCTTGTCCAGCACCAGGCCGAACTGCTCGGCCCGCGAGGACACCTCGAACTGGCCGACCACCTGGGCCTCCGGCACCTCGGCGCCGGTGATGTAGAAGGCGGTCGGCAGGTCCACCACCAGCGCTTCGATCTGGCCGTTCTTCAGCGCCGCCTTGGCCAGGTCGTTGGAGTCGAAGACGGCCGGCCGGGTGCTCGGCTTGATGGTGTCGGTGATGGTGTCCAGGCTCGTGGTGCCGACCTGCGCGCCGAGCTTGGCGCCCTTGAGGTCGGCGATGCTCCTGGCCCCCGCCGCCTTGGAGTTCTTCAGTGCGATGACGGTCTGGCGCACGTCGTAGTAACCGGAGGAGAAGTCCACCGCCTGCTTGCGCTCGTCGCTGACGGACACCTGGTTGATGTCGAAGTCGAAGTCCTTGGCACCCGGCGAGGTCGCCTTGTTGAACGGCGCCACCACCCAGCTGACCTTCTCCTTCGGGTAGCCGAGCTTCTCGGCGACCGCGTAGGCCACGGCGGACTCGAAGCCCTTGCCGTTCTCCGGCTTGTCCTCGGTGAACCAGGGGTCGTACGCGGGCTTGTCGGTGCCGACGGTCAGCGTCCCGGCGGTACGCGTGGCCAGCGCCCCCGGTGCGCAGCCCGCCGCCGTCCCGGCCGCGCCCGAGGCGCCCGGGGCGGCGTCGGACTTCGAGTCCTGCGGCGCGCAGGCGGTCAGCACGGCCGCGGCGGCGACCAGCGCGGCGATGGGCAGTACGGCGGACGGCTTGCGGAGGGTCATGACGGGGCTCCAGGGAAAGGACCGGCGGGACGGAAGGAAGGTGAGGGGCACGGGAGGGCGCGACGGGCGGCCCGCATCCCGGCGGGTCACTTCCCCCCGGTGGCGGCGCCGGAACACACGCGGCATGGTCGGCGTACGGGCCCGCGTCCGCGGCGCCCCCCGAGCCGGACCGGCGGCAGCCGGGTCGGCGGCAGGCCGGTCAACAACAGCGGCGACAGCGGCAGCAGAGGCCGCGCGCGCGACAGCGACAGCGACGGCAGACGTGCCGACGGGAGGGCGCCCGGAACGGGCTGTCGTGGCGTACGGCCACCGTGATCACCGCCGGGAGCATGCGGGGAGGTTCGCATCAGAACGGCGCATCTGTCCAGAACATCCAGATCACTGTCCACATGCCGGACAACCCGCCTCTCGCCGAAGGTTTCCGCGCCGGAGCGGTGGTGCGCCGGAACTTTGCCCGTCCGGCCCCCCTTGAACGGGAGAACCTTTCGTACTTATGGTGTTCCCGTTGAAATAACTCCTGTCGAAGTGAGTCCACGATGCAGAATCTTTCGCCAAGGCTCGCTGTGGCGGCCGACGCCCCGGTCTCGACCCTCGCCGGCCACCCGGCCTGGCTGCGCCTGAAGGAGGCCGTCGAGACGCTGCGCCCGCTCCAGTCGAAGGACGGCTCGATCGACCTGGCCGCCGTCCAGCGGCACACGGTCGACCCGCTGGTCGCGACCGTCCGCGCCGCCGTCCAGGAGCTCGCTCCGAACTTCCCGCACGACGCCGCCTACCTGGCCGCCGTCGACGCGGACCTCGCCAAGTGGGCCGACACCGGCTACCGCGAGCCCGACTTCCTGGACTCGCTCCTCGCCTTCCAGCCCGCCGCCCAGCGCGAGGACGGGCTGGAGCACCTGGTCGTCTTCCCGATGTACACCCAGAACGGCAACCCGGACCGCAACCTGGAAGCCGTCCTGCTGAGCGTCGTGTGGCCCGACTGGCTGGCCGAGCTGGAGCGCACCCGCTTCGACAACCCGATGTTCGTGCCGATCACCTTCACGGACTTCACCGCCGGCTACGACACCAACTCCGCCGTGCTCTTCCCCGAGACGGTCTCCGTGCGCAAGGCGCCGGAACGTTTCACCTGGGGCGGCATCTTCTGCGACCGCGAGGCCGCGCGCTTCCGCGCCGTCACCACCAGCGCCGTCCAGCAGCTCGGCCTGGAGATCCCGGCCGACGCCGAGGGCCTGCTCCAGGACCAGCAGCGCGCGCAGGAGACCTTCGTCCTGTGGGACCTGGTCCACGACCGCACCCACAGCCACGGCGACCTGCCGTTCGACCCCTTCATGATCAAGCAGCGCAGCCCGTTCTGGATGTACGGCCTGGAGGAGCTCCGCTGCGACCTCACCACCTTCAAGGAGGCGGTGCAGCTGGAGACCGAGGGCAACCCGCACGCCCGCGACGTCCAGTACGCGGTCCTCTTCGACCGCCTGTTCCGCTTCCCGGTCTCCGGCGACCGGGTGCGCAACTACGACGGCCTCGGCGGCCAGCTGCTCTTCGCCTACCTGCACAAGCACGACGCGCTGCGCTGGCGCGACAACCGCCTCAGCATCGACTGGGAGCGCGCCCAGCAGGTCACCAACGCGCTCTGCGCCGAGATCGAGACCCTCTACCGCGACGGCATCGACCGGCCGAAGCCGGCCCACTGGATCGCCGCGTACGAGCTGGTCTCCCGCTACCTCACCCCGCACCCGGCCTCCACCTGGGCGAAGGGCTCCGAGGCCCTGCCGCTCGACATCACCGACGGCAAGGCCCTCAACAAGGCCCTCTGCGACGCCGTGCTCCCGGACGAGTTCCCGCTGAGCATGTTCTACGAGGCCCTCAACAAGAAGCTGAGCGGCGTCATCGCCGCCACCGCCGGCATCACCGGCGCCGGGATCCAGGGAGCCGCCGCGTGACCACCTCCACCAACGCCCCGCTGGCCGGCAAGGTCATCGCCGTCGCCGGAGCCAGCGGCCCGGCCGGCCGCGCCGTGCTGCGCCGCCTCACCGCCGACGGCGCCACCGTGATCGGCGCCGACATCGACGCCCAGCGCCTGGAGTCCGCGCTGGACGCCACCCGGGTGGCCGTCCGCGGGGCCAAGGTCAGCGGCCAGGTGATCGACCTGCTCGACCCCCAGGAGGTCCACGACTGGGCCGACCACCTGGAGTCCGAGCACGGCCACGTCGACGGCCTGTTCCACCTGGTCGGCGGCTGGCGCGGCGGCAAGACCTTCTTCGACACCCGGCTGGACGACTGGGACTTCCTGCACGACACCGTCGTGCGCACCCTCCAGCACACCTCGCTGGCCTTCCAGCCCGCGCTGGTCCGCAGCACCGCCGGCCGCTACGCGATGATCTCCGCCGCGGCCGCGCACAAGCCCACCGCCGGCGGCGCCGCCTACGCGGCCGCCAAGGCCGCCACCGAGGCGTGGACCCTCGCCATGGCCGACTCCTTCAAGAAGGAGACCACCGCCCCCGACGGCGAGCCCACCGCGGCGGCTGCGATCCTGGTCATCAAGGCGCTGGTCAGTCCCGAAATGCGGGCCGAGAAGCCGGAGGCGAAGTTCGCCGGCTTCACCGACACCGCCGACCTCGCCGGACACCTGGCGGGCCTCTGGGACCGCCCCGCAGCAGAACTGAACGGACAGCACCTGTGGCTGACAGCCCGATGACCGACCTCACCCGTACGGACGCGGTACGGCGGCACGACCCCGCCGTCCGCGGCTTCGCCAGCGACAACTACGCCGGCGTGCACCCGGAGGTCCTCGCCGCGATAGCCCTCGCCAACGGCGGCCACCAGATCGCCTACGGCGAGGACGACTACACGGCCCACCTCCAGGACGTCTTCCGTCGCCACTTCGGCGACAAGGCCGAGGCCTACCCCGTCTTCAACGGCACCGGCGCCAACGTGGTCGCCCTCCAGGCCCTGCTCCCGCGCTGGGGCGCGGTGGTCTGCGCCGAGTCCGCCCACATCCACGTGGACGAGGGCGGCGCCCCGGAGAAGATGGGCGGCATCAAGCTGCTCACCGTCCCCACCCCGGACGGCAAGCTCACCCCCGAGCTGCTCGACCAGCAGGCCTGGGGCTTCGGCGACGAGCACCGCGCGCAGCCGCTCGCGGTCTCCATCACCCAGAGCACCGAGCTCGGCACCCTCTACACCGCCGACGAGATCCGCGCGATCACCGAGCACGCCCACCAGCTGGGCATGCTCGTCCACGTGGACGGCTCCCGCCTGGCCAACGCCGCCGCCTCGCTCGGCCAGCCGCTGCGCGCCTTCACCACCGACGTGGGCGTCGACGTGCTCTCCTTCGGCGGGACGAAGAACGGCCTGCTGTTCGGCGAGGTCGTGGTGGTGCTCAACCCGGAGCGGGTTCGCAACATCACGTACCTGCGCAAGACCTCGATGCAGCTCGCCTCGAAGATGCGCTTCGTCTCGGTCCAGTTCGAGGCCCTGCTCTCCGGCGACCTCTACCTGCGCAACGCCGGCCACGCCAACGCGATGGCCAGCCGCCTGGAGGCCGCGGTCCGGAAGATCGACGGCGTCGAGGTGGTCCGCCCGGCCCAGGCGAACGCGGTGTTCGCGATCCTCCCGCGCGAGGTGAGCGAGCGGCTCCAGAAGCGCTACCGCTTCTACTTCTGGAACGAGCACACCGGCGAGGTCCGCTGGATGTGCGCCTTCGACACCACGGAGGCCGACATCGACGCCTTCGCGGCGGCCATCGCCGAGGAGATGGGCCGCGCCTGACGGTGCTCGAACGACGGATCGTCCCGTCCCGCGACAGCGGGGCGGGACGATTTGCATGTGGCGGGCCGGTGCCCGTACAGTTCCGGAGTCGCCGCGGGAGACCGGGGCGGCAAAGCGGAAAGCGAATCCGATGAATGAAACTCCGGAAAACGGAGCGGAAAACGTCTGATAAGCTGGAAACACGAAAGAACGAAGCCCGGAGGGTCCGCTGGAAGGCGGTCCGAAGGAAGCGTCCGTTCCTTGAGAACTCAACAGCGTGCCAAAAGTCAACGCCAGATATGTTGACATCCCCGGCCTCGGTCATTGCGACTGGGGTTGGAGATTCCTTTTGAAACAAACACTAGCGAGGACGCAGTGCGCGGGGCCGCCCTATTCCGGTGGTTGCCGTGCCGCTCAACGCGGGTGTGGACCGGCCCTGCTTGATTGTCGGGGCCGAGTAAACATTCACGGAGAGTTT